>NZ_CP071676.1:152500-5295000 GCF_051132225.1 Pseudomonas sp. D1-1
TCCTTAATCGACGACCGCAGCGGCTCCATGAGCTCCCACACGAATTGCTTGATTCATTGAAGAAGACGATTGGGTCTGTAGCTCAGTTGGTTAGAGCGCACCCCTGATAAGGGTGAGGTCGGCAGTTCGAATCTGCCCAGACCCACCAATTTCATGGTGTCCCCTGTAGCGATACGGGGCCATAGCTCAGCTGGGAGAGCGCCTGCCTTGCACGCAGGAGGTCAGCGGTTCGATCCCGCTTGGCTCCACCATTACAGATTGGCACCAACGTTTAAAGCTTAGAAATGAGCATTCCACCGTACGGTGCCTGAATGTTGATTTCTAGTCTTTTGATTAGATCGTTCTTTAAAAATTTGGGTATGTGATAGAAAGATAGACTGGACGTTACTTTCACTGGTAACGGCTCAGGCTAAGGTAAAATTTGTGAGTTCTCTTAGTTGAGAAATTCGAATTTTCGGCGAATGTCGTCTTCACAGTATAACCAGATTGCTTGGGGTTATATGGTCAAGTGAAGAAGCGCATACGGTGGATGCCTTGGCAGTCAGAGGCGATGAAAGACGTGGTAGCCTGCGAAAAGCTTCGGGGAGTCGGCAAACAGACTGTGATCCGGAGATGTCTGAATGGGGGAACCCAGCCATCATAAGATGGTTATCTTGTACTGAATACATAGGTGCAAGAGGCGAACCAGGGGAACTGAAACATCTAAGTACCCTGAGGAAAAGAAATCAACCGAGATTCCCTTAGTAGTGGCGAGCGAACGGGGACTAGCCCTTAAGCTTCTTTGATTTTAGCGGAACGCTCTGGAAAGTGCGGCCATAGTGGGTGATAGCCCTGTACGCGAAAGGATCTTAGAAGTGAAATCGAGTAGGACGGAGCACGAGAAACTTTGTCTGAATATGGGGGGACCATCCTCCAAGGCTAAATACTACTGACTGACCGATAGTGAACTAGTACCGTGAGGGAAAGGCGAAAAGAACCCCGGAGAGGGGAGTGAAATAGATCCTGAAACCGTATGCGTACAAGCAGTGGGAGCCCACTTTGTTGGGTGACTGCGTACCTTTTGTATAATGGGTCAGCGACTTATTTTCAGTGGCGAGCTTAACCGAATAGGGGAGGCGTAGCGAAAGCGAGTCTTAATAGGGCGTCTAGTCGCTGGGAATAGACCCGAAACCGGGCGATCTATCCATGGGCAGGTTGAAGGTTAGGTAACACTGACTGGAGGACCGAACCGACTACCGTTGAAAAGTTAGCGGATGACCTGTGGATCGGAGTGAAAGGCTAATCAAGCTCGGAGATAGCTGGTTCTCCTCGAAAGCTATTTAGGTAGCGCCTCATGTATCACTGTAGGGGGTAGAGCACTGTTTCGGCTAGGGGGTCATCCCGACTTACCAAACCGATGCAAACTCCGAATACCTACAAGTGCCGAGCATGGGAGACACACGGCGGGTGCTAACGTCCGTCGTGAAAAGGGAAACAACCCAGACCGTCAGCTAAGGTCCCAAAGTTATGGTTAAGTGGGAAACGATGTGGGAAGGCTTAGACAGCTAGGAGGTTGGCTTAGAAGCAGCCACCCTTTAAAGAAAGCGTAATAGCTCACTAGTCGAGTCGGCCTGCGCGGAAGATGTAACGGGGCTCAAACCATACACCGAAGCTACGGGTATCACGCAAGTGATGCGGTAGAGGAGCGTTCTGTAAGCCTGTGAAGGTGAGTTGAGAAGCTTGCTGGAGGTATCAGAAGTGCGAATGCTGACATGAGTAACGACAATGGGTGTGAAAAACACCCACGCCGAAAGACCAAGGTTTCCTGCGCAACGTTAATCGACGCAGGGTTAGTCGGTCCCTAAGGCGAGGCTGAAAAGCGTAGTCGATGGAAAACAGGTTAATATTCCTGTACTTCTGGTTATTGCGATGGAGGGACGGAGAAGGCTAGGCCAGCTTGGCGTTGGTTGTCCAAGTTTAAGGTGGTAGGCTGAGATCTTAGGTAAATCCGGGATCTTAAGGCCGAGAGCTGATGACGAGTTACCCTTTGGGTGACGAAGTGGTTGATGCCATGCTTCCAAGAAAAGCTTCTAAGCTTCAGGTAACCAGGAACCGTACCCCAAACCGACACAGGTGGTTGGGTAGAGAATACCAAGGCGCTTGAGAGAACTCGGGTGAAGGAACTAGGCAAAATGGCACCGTAACTTCGGGAGAAGGTGCGCCGGTGAGGGTGAAGCACTTGCTGCGTAAGCCCACGCCGGTCGAAGATACCAGGCCGCTGCGACTGTTTATTAAAAACACAGCACTCTGCAAACACGAAAGTGGACGTATAGGGTGTGACGCCTGCCCGGTGCCGGAAGGTTAATTGATGGGGTTAGCTAACGCGAAGCTCTTGATCGAAGCCCCGGTAAACGGCGGCCGTAACTATAACGGTCCTAAGGTAGCGAAATTCCTTGTCGGGTAAGTTCCGACCTGCACGAATGGCGTAACGATGGCGGCGCTGTCTCCACCCGAGACTCAGTGAAATTGAAATCGCTGTGAAGATGCAGTGTATCCGCGGCTAGACGGAAAGACCCCGTGAACCTTTACTATAGCTTTGCACTGGACTTTGAATTTGCTTGTGTAGGATAGGTGGGAGGCTTTGAAGCGTGGACGCCAGTCTGCGTGGAGCCATCCTTGAAATACCACCCTGGCAACTTTGAGGTTCTAACTCAGGTCCGTTATCCGGATCGAGGACAGTGTATGGTGGGTAGTTTGACTGGGGCGGTCTCCTCCTAAAGAGTAACGGAGGAGTACGAAGGTGCGCTCAGACCGGTCGGAAATCGGTCGTAGAGTATAAAGGCAAAAGCGCGCTTGACTGCGAGACAGACACGTCGAGCAGGTACGAAAGTAGGTCTTAGTGATCCGGTGGTTCTGTATGGAAGGGCCATCGCTCAACGGATAAAAGGTACTCCGGGGATAACAGGCTGATACCGCCCAAGAGTTCATATCGACGGCGGTGTTTGGCACCTCGATGTCGGCTCATCACATCCTGGGGCTGAAGCCGGTCCCAAGGGTATGGCTGTTCGCCATTTAAAGTGGTACGCGAGCTGGGTTTAGAACGTCGTGAGACAGTTCGGTCCCTATCTGCCGTGGACGTTTGAGATTTGAGAGGGGCTGCTCCTAGTACGAGAGGACCGGAGTGGACGAACCTCTGGTGTTCCGGTTGTCACGCCAGTGGCATTGCCGGGTAGCTATGTTCGGAAAAGATAACCGCTGAAAGCATCTAAGCGGGAAACTTGCCTCAAGATGAGATCTCACTGGGACCTTGAGTCCCCTGAAGGGCCGTCGAAGACTACGACGTTGATAGGCAGGGTGTGTAAGCGCTGTGAGGCGTTGAGCTAACCTGTACTAATTGCCCGTGAGGCTTGACCATATAACACCCAAGCAATTTGCTGATCCTGCTCTGGAAACGGAGAAAGGCGCCAGATTGCGGTGTGTGAAGACGAAATGAACCGAAAGTTCGAGTCAAAACCCACAAACTATCGCATACCCATTCGCTGGAACGTGACCGTAAGGCACGCGCTGGCTACCGAATTTCTTGACGACCATAGAGCATTGGAACCACCTGATCCCATCCCGAACTCAGAAGTGAAACGATGCATCGCCGATGGTAGTGTGGGGTTTCCCCATGTGAGAGTAGGTCATCGTCAAGATTAAATTCCGAAACCCCTATCTGCTGACGCAGGTAGGGGTTTTGTTTTAGTAGAAGTCTTCGATTTTCACCGACACGTTGTTCCTGAACGGGTTGGTTACCAAATTTCTTGACGACCATAGAGCATTGGAACCACCTGATCCCATCCCGAACTCAGAAGTGAAACGATGCATCGCCGATGGTAGTGTGGGGTTTCCCCATGTGAGAGTAGGTCATCGTCAAGATTGAATTCCAGAACCCCTGTCTGCCAATGCAGACAGGGGTTTTGTCGTTTTCGGAGCCGATAATCGGATCGCCGTCCTAATTGACGCCACCCCCCGGCAAACCCCCAAGCCGTTGCTATGCTTTGGTTGTCGGGCATTGGCAGCAACAGCCCGCGACGTGACTGGTCATGGGGATTCCAATAATGAAAAACCCTTATGCTCCCGGCTTCTGGTGCGCTGTCGCGGCCTTGGTGCTGCTTTCGGCCACCTACTTCTATGGCGTCATGCTGACTCACCATATCGACAAGGCACTGATTTTCCTGGATAGCGCGGCTGCGCTGATCGGTGTCATTTCTGTCGCAATCGTCGCCTGGGCTTCTCTTCAAGGCCAGCGCATCAAGAAGAAGCAGCTTGTGCAAGGCAAGACACTGGTCCTGATCTGGGATACCAAGGTTGCGCTGCGCCGGGTTGAAACGGTATTCGACCGTTATTTCTGGGGCAGCTATTGGCAGCCTGGACGCACGTTTCAGGAAGTCATGGGTGAACTCACCGGCACTCCGCTGGAGAAAAGCCTCGAGGCACTGAAAACTCAATGCGCCGCCCTGGACAAGCAAGTCGCGCAAGACGACTGGCATTGGCTCAACAATGCCCGCGAGCTGTGCGATGTGGCCAACGCGATGGCTCGGGAGCGCTATCAATTGGACTTCTACGATGGGCGTGACGATTCATCGGGTGCGGCAGTAATCAATCGAGATTTCGAAGTGTTGGTCTACACCTGGACAGCACGTCTCAAGACCTTCGATCATCAACTTGACGAGATCGAAGTCGAATATTCGTAGACCATTTCTCAAGAACACGCTTTTTCCCCTTTAAACATTGGGCTTGCTGACTTGCCTGATGCTAATCTCCCCACCACTTTTATCGCGTCGTACCACAGCCCTTTGCGGGTCAAGGAAGACGACTCTTTTCAACCATGGAACATGATCGGATCACTCATGAACAAATCAGCAAGCGTACTTCTGGGAATCATTGTGGTTGTTGGTGCAATCAGTGCGGGTGGCGCCTGGTATACCGGCACCAAGCTTGAAGGCGTACTGCAAACCGCTATTGCCGACAGCAATAAGCAACTGCAAACGGCTTTGGCGGGTTCCAATGGCACCGCTTCGATTGAACTGGTCTCCCTGGACCGTGGCACTTTCAGCAGTACTGCCCGTTATCGTCTCAAGGGTGAAGGCGAAATGTTCGGCGGCGAACCGGTCGAGCTGCTGTTCGTTGACAATATCGAACACGGTCCACTGCCATTCTCGCGCCTGATGACGCTCAAATGGTTGCCGGTCATGGCCACCAGCCACACCGAACTGGAGCGGACTCCGCTGACCGAAAAGTGGTTCGTTGCCGCCAAGGATAAATCGCCTCTCAAAGGCGTCTTCAATCTCGGTTACGATCAATCCACCAACGGCACGTTCGAACTGCTGCCTCTGGATACCAAGCTGGATGAGCAATCCCAGCTGATCTTCTCCGGCCTGAAAATCGATGTGGCCGCCAGCGCCCAGGCTGAGAAGATCAAGGCCGACGGCTACATGGACAGCTTCAAGTTGACCACCGTCGCCGAAGATCAGACGCCGGTTCAGGTAGAGTTCAGTGGCCTGACATTGGCCAGCAACCTGACCAAGAGCACCTATGGCTACTACAAGGGCGACAACACCCTGTTGCTGAGCAGCAGCAAGACCACCTTCGGCGAGCCGAAATCGGTATTGGGCCTGAAAAACTTCGAGATGAAGAACAACAGCTCCGAGAACGGCACCAGTGCTTCGGGACGCGCTGATTACAAGATCGGCGAGTTGTCGTTCAACGACAAGGTCATCGGTTCTGCACAGATGGCGGTCAGCCTGAAGAACCTGGACATCCCTGCCACAATGTCGCTGATGCAGGTCTACCAGGCCAAGCTGCAACCCTACGAAAAGGCAGTTGCCGAGGCCGCTGAAGCGGGCGAGCCGGCTCCAGAGCTGAACCTCACCGAGGCAGAAGAAGCGCAGGTCAAAGCCGACCTGGAAAAACTCCTGGCTGGCGCCCCGCAAGTGGCCCTGGAGAACCTCTCGTTCAATACCGCTAACGGCGAAAGCCGCGCGAGCCTGGTTGTTGATCTGGCCAAGCCGCAGTCCATGGACCTGCCACCCGATGAGCTGGGCCGTCAGTTGCTCGCTCTGCTGGACTTCAAGGTTAAGCTTTCCAAGCCAATGCTGGTGGATCTCCTGACCGTGCAAGCGCAGATGGAAGGCCAGACCGACGCAAAACTGATCGCCGACCAGGCGACTGCCACCAGCGATATGTTCAGCGCCATGGCGGTAGGCACGGAGCTGGCGAAGCTTGAAGGCAATGATGTGGTTACCAATCTGCACTACGCCAACAATCAGGTCGATTTCAACGGCCAGAAGATGACCGTTGAACAGTTCACCGCGTTTGTGATGAACAAGCTGGGCGGCGGCGTCGCCATTCAGTAACCCGTCCCAGGCAACATCCGAAACCGGTCCGTGCCCTGTGCACGGGCCGGTTTTTTTTGTCCGTTGAAAATGCCGCGCTGAAATCTGCATGGATTCTGAAGAATTATGGCGATCTGGAAGATGACCAGCCACAGAGTGCAAAACTAGGCCCGTTAGAGCTTGGCTGGGTTCCTTTGATCCGGCCTTCTGTTTGATGGGCAAGGGGGCACTGCGACCCGGCTGGCCATGTAAGGATGCTGACGAATGCCGCGTACTGTGGGTCCTCTTATTCAATTCGGTTTGCGCCCGTTGTTTCGCGTCGCGCTGTGCAGCCAATTGTGCTGGTCGGTGGTGGCGTTTGCCGATACCGCTTATGACCAGATGGTGCTCGACGCCCGCGCGGGGCATTACACGCCCGCGTTGTCCGTATTGCGCCAGGTGCCGGTTGGCCAGGCCAGCACCGCACAGATCAGTGACCATCTGCAGATCGCCAGTTGGGCCGGTCTTGATGCCGAGGTGGTGAAAGTCTACGAAACCCAGGGCCGCTACCGCGACCTTCCGGTTCAGGCGCTGACCGCAGCTGCTCGCTCCTATCGCAACCTCAAGCGCTGGGATCCGGCGGTCGAGTTGTATCGCCGGGCGTTGGCGATAGATCCGCAGAACCCCGATCTGCAACTAGGCCTGGCCTTGACCCAGGCCGATGCCGGCAAGCCAGATGAAGCCGTCAACCGCGCCAGGGCGCTCGTTGCCGCCAAGCCAGAAGATCCGATGCGCCGGTTGGCCTTGGGTTATGCGCTGACGCGTGCGGACAATCCCCACGAAGCGCTTTTCGAATACGACCAGGCGTTCACCCGTGCCGGCAGCAACAAGCCTGAAGTCGCCCGCGAGTACGTCTACGCCCTGCAACGCGCCCGTTTGCCTGAGCCGGCCCTGCGCCTGGCCCGGCTTCAGCCCGGCCTGATCGATCGTGGCGTGCAACGCAGGCTCGAAGGCGATGTGGCGGCCGAGCGGGTGCGCCTGGCGGATATGGCCAGTCGCAGCGAAACAGAACGTTTTGTCATTGCCGATCGCGCGCTGGCGGACTACGACAAACTGCTCGCCACCTGGACTCCGGTGGCCGAGGCCCACGATGATGTCTTGCGCTGGCGGATCGACCGCATGGGCGCCCTCAACGCCCGGGCTCGCCGGGCCGAGGTGATCGCCGAGTACCAGAAGCTGGTCGCTGAAGGGGTCAGCATTCCAACCTACGCGCTGCGCTGGGTGGCGTCTTCCTATCTGGAGCAACGTGAACCGGAGATCGCCGTCGATCTGTACCGCCGCGTGCTGATTGCACCGGATGCAGATCCTGCGGACCGCTTCGAAGACAGCACTGCGCTCTACTACGCCTTGCTGGAAAGCGAAAAATCCGAGGAGGCTCGCGCACTGGCCGAAGACCTGGCGAAAGCACAGCCGGCCCGCGTGGAGCTCAAGGGGCTGCCGATCGGCAATCCCAACGACGAGTGGATGGACGCGCAGCTCCTGGCCGCTCAAGCAGGTACCTACGGCGCCGATCTGCCTACCGCCGAGGCGCGCCTGGACGCTCTGGTCTACCACGGCCCCGGCAATATCGGCTTGCGCCTGGCCCAGGCCGATCTGTACCAGGCACGTGACTGGCCGCGACGTTCGGAAAGCCTGCTCAAGGAAGTCGAGGCCACGACGCCGCGCAATCGCGACCTGGAAGTCGCCCAGGCCCGCGCCGCCATGGATCTGCAGGAATGGCGGCAAATGGATGCGCTTACCGATGACGTCGTCGCCCGCTATCCCGAGAACGCTCACGTCAAGCGCCTGCAACGCCAGCGTGACGTCCATGACATGGCTGAACTGCGCATCGAGGCCTACACCGGCAAGAGCTACGGTGGCGGCAATGGCGACGCAGGCGCGGTGACCGGCAGCCGCGATTTTGGTATCGAGACCTTGCTCTACAGCCCGCCCATCGATGAAGACTGGCGGCTGTTCGGCGGTGCCGGTTACGCAACCGGCGACTTCGAGGAAGGCACCGGCCATCATCGCTGGCAGCGCCTGGGAGTGGAGCGGCGTACCCGCGACATGACCCTGGAGGCGGAAGTCTCCAACCATTCGTATGGTTCCGGTGACAAACAGGGCGCGCGAGTAGCCGTGGCCCGGGACATCAATGATCACTGGCAGTACGGCGGCAGCCTGGACTACCTCTCGGCCAACACTCCGTTGCGGGCTCTCAACAGCGGGATTCGCGCCAATGGTGGAAGCGGTTTCGTCCGCTGGCGTGCCAATGAAAGCCGCGAGTGGCGGCTGGCTGTCAGCCCGTCCCACTTCAGCGATGGCAACAACCGCCTCGAGACCTTGCTGACTGGCCGCGAGGGCATCTACAGCGCTCCGAGGCTGCAAGTGGAGCTGGGCCTGGAAGTCGGTGCCAGTCGCAACAGCGGCTCCAATGAAGTGCCGTACTTCAATCCGAAATCGGACTTCAGTGTCATGCCGACCGTGAGCGCCAATCACGTGTTGTATCGCCGCTACGAAACCACCTGGAGCCAGCAGTTCCAGGCGGGCGCCGGCACCTACAGCCAGAGTGACTACAGCACCGGGGCCATGGGGTTGCTCAGCTACGGCCAACGTCTGCTCTGGAACGATGTGCTTGAAGCCGGGGCCGCGCTGAGCTGGCTCAACCGCCCTTACGACGGCGATCGTGAAAGCGATCTGCGCCTGCTTGTCGACCTCACCTACCGCTTCTAGAAGAGTTTGAAAATGCCCGTCATTTCGCGATTCATCCTTCTGCTGGGAGTCTTGCTGATCAGCGCTTGTGCCCAGCAGGCCCCGGCATTTGCCCCGCCTTCGCAACGGCCGGTGATGGCCAACGATGCGCCATGGCCGAAAAACCACGTGCTTGGTATTGCCTACCACGACGTCGAAGACCGCGACCCCGACCAAGCCTTGGTGGCCGTGCGCACCGAGCGCCTGATCGAGCAATTGGCCTGGCTGCGGGAAAACAATTATCAGCCGGTCACGATCGACCAGATCATCGCTGCCCGCAACGGCGGCCCCGAACTGCCACCGCGCGCAGTACTGCTGAGTTTCGACGACGGCTACTCAAGCTTTTACACCCGCGTCATGCCCATCCTGCGCGCCTACAACTGGCCGGCCATCCTTGCTCCGGTCGGCAGTTGGATCGACACGCCGCTGAATCAACCGGTGGATTTTGCCGGGGTGCCGCGCAAGCGTTCCGAGTTCCTGACCTGGGAGCAGATTCGCGAGGTGTCGAAATCGGGCCTGGTGGAAATCGCCGCCCACACCGACGCCAATCACAAAGGCGTACTCGCCAACCCGCAAGGCAACCAGCAGCCGGCGGCGACCACGCGGCGCTACGATCCGGCTACCGGTCGCTATGAAGCGGAAGCCGATTTCCAGGCGCGTCTGCGCAAGGACGTGGCAGCCATTTCCGAGAAGATCCGCAAAGTCACCGGCTACAGTCCGCGCGTCTGGGTCTGGCCATACGGCGAGGCGGACGGCACCGCGTTGCAGGTGATTGGCAGCCAGGGCTACCAGATGGCCCTGACCCTGGAAGACGGCCTCGACAGCCTCGATAACCTGATGAGCGGCCCGCGCTTTCTGGTGGCTTCCGATCCGGACGGCGCTCACTTCGCCGAAAGCATCGTCTCGGTGCAGACTATGGACCCGATGCGGGTGGTCCACGTCGACCTGGATTACGTCTACGATCCGGACCCCGTGCAGCAGGAGGCCAACGTCGGCAAGCTGGTCCAGCGTATCTACGATCTGGGCGCGAACACCGTCTTCCTGCAAGCTTTTGCCGACCCGAAGGGCGATGGCCTGGTCCATTCGCTGTACTTCCCCAATCGGCATCTGCCGGTACGCGCCGATCTGTTCGATCGGGTCGCATGGCAATTGCGCACCCGGGCCAACGTGAAGGTGTATGCCTGGATGCCGGCGCTCAGTTTTGCCCTGGACCCGAAGTTGCCGCGTGTACAGCGCTGGGATCCTGAAACCGGCAAGATTGGCGTCGCCCCGGACCAGTACCTGCGCCTGTCGCCCTTCGACCCGAACGTGCGCAAGGTCATCGGCGAAATCTACGAAGACCTGGCGCGGATGAGCTCGGTGGACGGCGTTCTGTACCATGACGACGCGGTGTTCTCCGACTTCGAGGATGCCGGCCCAGCTGCGATGAAAGTCTATGCGGCCAACGGCTTGCCGACTTCCATCGCCGCTCTGCGCGACGACCCGGCGGCCATGCAGCGCTGGACCCGTTTCAAGAGCCGCTACCTGATCGACTTCACCGCTGAGCTCACGGCCAAGGTTCGGGCAATTCGTGGTCCGGAGGTGCGCACGGCGCGCAATATCTTTGCCGAGCCGATGCTCAACCCGCAGAGCGAGGCCTGGTTCGCCCAGAACCTCAATGACTTCCTCGGCGCCTACGATTGGACGGCTCCGATGGCCATGCCATTGATGGAAAAACAGACCCGCGAGCAATCCGGGCCCTGGCTCGAACGGCTGGTGGAAACCGTCAAGGCTCGCCCCGGTGCGCTCAAGCGCACGGTATTCGAATTGCAAGCGCGCGACTGGCACAGCAAGCCGGTGGCCGATATCGAAGGTGAACAACTGGCCGACTGGATGGGGCGACTCAAGCGCCAGGGCGTGACCAGTTTCGGCTACTACCCGGACAACTTCATCGAAGACCAGCCTGCCGTGAAAGCCGTGCGGCCTGCGCTCTCCAACAAGTGGAATCCTTGACATGCTCGACAGACTGCTCGCCGTCCTGGTGCTGGCGATCGTCCTTGGGGTGCCCCTGGGCCTGATCTTCCTGGTCACTGGGCAATTCCTGATGGACTTCGTGTTCTTCTACCCGCTGTTCATGTCCGGGCTGTGGATCGCCGGGGGCCTGTATTTCTGGCTGCACTGGGAGCGCCACTGGCCGTGGAAAGACGATACCTTGCCGCCGCCCCTGGCCGGCGAACCGCTGATCAGCATCCTGATCCCGTGCTTCAACGAAGGCGACAACGTTGCCGACACGATTCACGCAGCGCTGGGCCAGCACTACCCGAACATCGAGGTGATCGCCATCAACGACGGCTCCAAGGACAACACCGCCGAGGTGCTGGACCGACTGGCGGCCGAAGACCCGCGCTTGCGTGTGCTGCACCTGGCGGAAAACCAGGGCAAGGCCGTAGCCCTGCGCATGGGCGCCATCGCTGCACGCAGCGAATACCTTGTGTGCATTGACGGCGACGCGCTACTGGCACCGAATACCTGCGCCTACCTGGTGGCGCCGATGCTCGACAACGCCCGCCTCGGCGCGGTGACGGGCAACCCGCGCATTCGCACCCGTTCAACCTTGGTGGGTCGGGTCCAGGTCGGTGAGTTTTCCTCGATCATCGGCTTGATCAAGCGTACCCAGCGGGTCTTCGGACGAATCTTCACCGTGTCCGGTGTGATCGTCGCCTTCCGTCGCACAGCGCTGCACCGGGTCGGCTACTGGAGCCCGGACATGATCACCGAGGACATCGACATCAGCTGGAAGCTGCAACTGGACCACTGGAGCATCTTCTACGAACCCCGTGCGTTGTGCTGGATCCTCATGCCCGAAACCCTGCGCGGCCTGTGGCGGCAACGGCTGCGCTGGGCCCAGGGCGGTGCCGAAGTGCTGTTCAAGAACATCCGCGGCATCTGGCAATACCGCCACCGTTACCTGTGGCCGCTGCTGTTCGAATACTGCCTGTCCACCGGTTGGGCGTTCACCTTCCTGCTGTCGGTGATCTTCTGGGGCGCCGGCAAATTCATCGAGATGCCCGCCGCCATCGCGGTGGACCACCTCATGCCGCCGGCCTTCACCGGGCTGTTGCTGGCGGTGGTGTGCCTGATGCAATTCGCGGTGAGCATCCTGATCGACCGTCGCTACGAAAAAGGCCTGTGGCACATCATGTTCTGGGTGGTCTGGTACCCGTTGGTGTTCTGGTTGATCAGCCTGTTCACCACCCTGGTGAGCTTCCCCAAGGTGCTGTTCGGGCAGCATCAGAAACGTGCGCGCTGGGTTAGCCCGGATCGCGGGATCAAGCCGTTCGATGACGAAGAAGAGGAAGTGATCCGATGAAAATTATCAGGACCCGGCAGCGGCCTTTTCTGGTGGTCATCGATGTGCTCTTTACCGTGCTGGCGTGGGTTGGGCTGTTGTATCTGCTGGTCAATGGGCTCTGGCCGTTGTTCGACAGCCATGCCGGGCCGCGCCTGGGTGGTTCGCTGTTCGATACCCTGGGAACCTTGCAGATCTATGGCTGGATCGCGCTGGTCAACGCAATCATCCTGATTACCTGGGCGCGTTACCAACAGCGCAAAAGCCGCAGCTTCGCCCAGCGTCGGCTGCCGAGGCCTGCGGTGGATGACCAAGGCCTGAGCGCAAGTTTCAAGCTGACTGACGAACGACTGGAAACGCTGCGCCAGCCTGGCTCCAAAATCATCCATAACAACCCGGATGGCGACATCAGCCACGTAGTGCCGCACTTTCATCTGCTGAGCCCGGACTTGCAACCGCCGCCCCTGGCACCGCTGGACCGGCCGCGGGTGATTCATCTGCCGGCTGATCGCCCTGCGTAGTCAACGCCAAACACCTGTGGGAGCGAGCCTGCTCGCGATAGCGGAGTACCAGGCAGCACTGATGCCGACTGATCGGACGCCATCGCGAGCAGGCTCGCTCCCACAGGTTTTATATTGTCTTCAAGACAAGCTACACCGAAAAATCCCGGACCAGCCGCCAGGCCTCATCCACCGGCAGCGGTTGTTTCATGCGCTGGGCCAGCGCCGCCATGGCCCGGCCTTCATCGCAGGCCACGACGGCGGCAACGAGACCGTCCTTGCCGAGCAGAGCGATGAACGGAGGATGCTCAGGCGTGCCCTTGAATTGCACCTCGTCCCATTCCTCGGCATGACCGAGGTAGTCGTAGCGTTTGCCGAAGTGGTACGTCCAGAAGAACGGCACATCCAGGTAGTGTTCCTCACCGCCGAGCATGTTCGTCGCGGCGATGCGTGCCTGTTGCTGGGCCAGGCGCCAATGTTCGATGCGCCGGGGTTGGCCGTTCAGTGGAAAGGTGGCGATATCGCCAACGGCCCAGACGCCATCGGCGACGCGCATGCCGTCGTCAGCGATCAATGATTGATCTTTTTCCCGTGGCAGATCGGCGAACGGCTCGGTCGCCGGGCGCACGCCGACACCGATGATGACCAGGTCCGCCGCGAAACGCTGACCGTTATCCAGCACCACGGCTTCAACCTTCTCCACACCTTCGATCCGCGCCGCTTCGCCCTCGCTGTGATAGACCACACCATTGGCCCGGTGTCGGGCCAGGATCGCCTTGCCGATGCTGTCGCCAAACTGCGCGGCGAACGGGACCGGGTGGCGGGCCAGGACGGTCACGCTCAGTTCACGTTTGCGCAGGGACGAGGCGACTTCCATGGCGATGAAGCTGTCGCCGATAATCACCGCTCGCTGCCCCGGCTGGGCACGGTCGAGGATTTGCCGGCTATCGGCCAAAGAGCGCAGGGTGAACACATTGGGCAAGTCGAGGCCCGGCATGTCTGGCGTCCTGGGCACTCCACCGGTGGCGATGAGCAGTGCGTCATAGTCCAGGCGTTGACCGTCGGCGAGATGAATCTGGCGCGCGCTGGTGTCGAGACCGGCCACTTCGCCGTTGCGCCTTTCGATGCGTTGCCGGGTGAAGTAGGTTTCATCGCGCAAGGCCGGCGTCTTTTCTGCGGCCATGTCGCCGGCCAACACGTATTTGCTCAGTACGGTGCGGTCATAACCGGCCTCGGCTTCGCGGTCGATCATCTGGATCCGGCCACCGAAACCCTTCTCGCGCAGCGCCGCCGCGCAAGCCGTGCCGGCCGCTCCGGCGCCGACGATGACGAAGGTGCGCGGGTCATCGGCGGGAGGGATTTTTTCGGCTGGCAGTGGTTGCTCATCGACCCATACTTCATCGCCCCGCAGCTCGACGTGATAACGCTGCAGGCTGTCGAGGGCCGGCGGCTCGCACAGGGCGCCGTCTTCGGCACGGAACGCGGCCTTGTGCCACGGGCAGATCAGCCTGCCGTGACACACCGCGCCCTCGGCCAGCGGCGCCCCGGCATGCGGGCATTTGCCTTGGAAGGCTCGGACCTGTCCGCCAGCCCGCAGCAGCAGAATGGGTGTTTCGTTGAGGGTCACTTCGAGGCCGCGGTCCTCTCGCACATCAGCGAGGCGGGCGACTTGATGCATGGGCATGGTCGTTCTCCGACAGGCGTTTCCCGTTCGAGTCAGGGGAGTGCAACGAGGTTCAGCATAATTGTCACTGCAACCGGGCCGGCGCTGCGGCTATAGTTCGCAGGCCGTCCATGGCCTGAATCGAATTAAGGTGCCCGGTATGACTCGATTGACCTCCCTTTCCTCCTGGCTCGCGGCCGTCACCCTCGTGCTGTGCGCGCAAGGGGTTGTCCAGGCCGAAGAGCGTTTCACCCTGAGCATTCCCGGTGTATCGGACGACCGCCTCTTCACTGCCGCCGCCGCGAGCGACGCGAATACCTGCGGCGGCAAGAATATTTCTCCGGCGTTGAGCTGGAACGCCGGCCCGCCTGGCACCCTCAGCTATGCCATCGTCATGCTCGATCCCGACGGCCAGCGCGGGCAGGGCGTCGACCACTGGGTCCATTACGGGATCAAGGCCAGCACCCGACAGATCCCGGCGGGCGCGGGTACCAAATCCACCCTGGAAGGCATGAGCGGCATCAATAGCAAGAACACTCACGGCTACATCGGTCCGTGCCCACCCGTTGGCGACAGCGCTCATCACTACCTGATCCAGATATTCGCCCTGGACCTGCCACCCGACGCATTGCCCGCCGGCCTCACACGCGCCCAGTTGATGGAAAAACTCAAAGGCCACGTCCTGCGCAACAGCAGCGTGGTGCGTCGCTACCACCGCTGACTGGCTGGCCCAATCGTCACGTAAGTTGGCATCGAGCGCCAAAAGCGAGCACTATCGGCGCCTGTTCACTCATACCGGAGGATGGCGATGACGCAGCAAACCGACGGCATCGCCCGCCTCAAGAACTGCCCCACCAAGGGCGACGAAATACGCCGGGCCATCGCCCAGAGCCGCAAGGATTTTCTGCCTGCTGACGAGGCCGTAGACGCCGAGCCAGGCCAACCGTCGGCGCAGCCCGTGGACAAGGGTCCCGCTGCCTGATCCGACGCCTTCTTCCAACCATTTTTCCAAACATGCCTATGACTGCCACCCATCATTTGCCAGGCGCGCGGTTCAGCCGCTCCGACTACAAGACCCTGGGCCTCGCCGCCCTCGGCGGCGCGCTGGAAATCTACGACTTCATCATTTTCGTTTTTTTCGCCCTGACCCTCAGCCAACTGTTCTTCCCGCCGGAAATGCCCGAGTGGCTGCGCCTGCTACAGAGCTTCGGGATTTTTGCCACCGGCTATCTGGCGCGTCCCCTGGGCGGGATACTCATGGCGCACTTTGCCGATCGGCTGGGCCGCAAGCGTGTCTTCAGCCTGAGCATCCTGATGATGGCGTTGCCGTGTCTGCTCATCGGTGTACTGCCGACCTATGCGCAAATCGGCTATTTCGCCCCGTTGCTGTTGTTGGCGCTGCGCATCCTGCAAGGCGCGGCGGTGGGCGGGGAGGTGCCGAGTGCCTGGGTGTTCGTGGCCGAACACGCGCCGTTGCGGCATCGCGGCTATGCCTTGGGGTTTCTCCAGGCAGGCTTGACCTTCGGCTACTTGCTCGGCGCCTTGACCGCTACGGCGCTGGCGCGGATCTTCACCCCGACCGAAATCCTCGACTACGCGTGGCGCTTGCCGTTCCTGCTGGGCGGGGTATTCGGCGTGATCGGCGTCTGGCTGCGCCGCTGGCTGAGCGAAACGCCGATCTTCATGGCCCTGCAAGCCAATCGCGAATGCGCGACGGAGCTGCCGCTGCGCACGGTTTTGCGCGACCATCGGCATGCCTTGCTGCCCGCCGCCATTCTTACCTGCGTACTGACTTCCGCCGTGGTGGTCTTTGTGGTCATCACCCCCACAGTGATGCAGAAAAGCTTCGGCCTGACCCCCAGCCACACGTTTGCCCTGAGCAGCCTCGGCATCGTTTTCCTGAACATCGGCTGCGTCCTGGCCGGCCTCGTCGTCGACCGCATCGGCGCCTGGCGCACTGTCATGCTCTACAGCCTGCTGTTGCCGCTGGGCATCGCCGTGCTCTATGCCAGCCTGATCAGCGGCAGCGACTGGCTGGGCCTGGCCTACGCCGTGGCCGGCCTGGGTTGCGGCGTGGTCGGCGCGGTGCCTTCGGTGATGATCAGCCTGTTCCCGCCAAAGATTCGCGTGTCCGGTATCTCCTTCACCTACAACATCGCTTATGCACTCTGGGCCAGCATGACGCCGTTGTTGTTGATTGCGCTGGTGCCGTGGAGCCCGTGGGTTTGCGTGGTGTATTGCGTGGTGATGGGTGCGGTGGGAGTAGGGGGGGCGGCTTATTTTCCGAGGCGGCACGCAAAGATCCTGCGGCCCTCTCTGGCCTGTGAGTCTTGATCCTGCGCCGCGTAAAAGGAAAAACCGCTTGAGAATCCCACCGTCGTCCTTAAAATGGCGCCACCATTTTGGCATCATTTCTTTCAGGGACGAATCTCATGCGCGTTTTTGCCACCCTCCTGGCCATCTTGCTTATGGCGGGCTGCGCCTCCAAGCCGGACTACTACATTTCTCCTGCGCCGGTGGCGATTCCCAAAACCGCCACATACTGGATCGACACGTTCAACGTAGAGGTCGCCGGCAAGAACGAACGTTTCCTGCCCGACGAAAAAGTCCGTGACAAGCTGCACACCGACCTGATCGTGCGCTTGCTCGACGGCAATCGCTACGCCTCCAGCAAGGAAAGCGCTGACTACCTGCTGGATATCAACGCCGTCTACGCCCGCCGTATCCAGGACACCCAAGGTGGTTTGATGAGCAGTATCGTTGCCGACGGTACGTACCTTGCCAGTGTCGACTTCAGCTACCAGGTCCAGGTGAAGAAGGCCGGCGCCGAGGTGCTGCATTTCGCCCAGGCTCGCGAGGGGCTGATGCCGGCCGGCGCGATCGGGCAATTTCACGCCATGAAAGGCATCGCTGGAGCCCTCACGAAACGGGGCAATTCCGATGTCGAGGAGTACTACACCAGCCAGTTGAGTCGTTTCATCGCCGATGACCTGCGGGCCATTCCGTCTCGCTGATGCTATTTGCCGCCGCTGAGAGGACCAGGGCATAAAAAATTTTCTGGTCGTTAACCCGAACCACTGATCTCTTGCGTCTGACCTTGTGAACGGATCATCCACTCACGAGGTTCAGCCCATGTCCCGTCCGCTTTCGTATATGCGTCCTGCCACCCAGGGCTTTGCCGTCACGCTGCTGGTGGCGTTGGCCGGTTGTGGGTTGTCTTCGTCCCGTGAGGCTGCCAAGCCGGCCGAACCGGTGGCGGCGGCGCCCATTGTCGCGCCGCTAGGAGAGATCGCCTACGTGCGCCAGCCTATGGCCAAGCGCATGGCGGCGCCGGCATCAATGCCTGCGCCGATGGGCGATGTAGTCTCCAATGATTACCGCAGCGAGCCGCGCGAACAGTACGAGAAGCTGCCGGAAAATCCTGTCCACAGCGTCGCCGAGACACCGGTCTCGACCTTCAGCGTGGATGTCGATACCGGTAGCTATGCCAACGTGCGACGTTTCCTCAACCAGGGCAGCCTGCCGCCTGAGGGCGCTGTGCGGTTGGAGGAAATGGTCAACTACTTTCCTTACCACTACGCGTTGCCCACCGACGGTTCGCCCTTTGGCGTGACCACCGAAATCGCGCCATCGCCCTGGAACCCTCACACCCGGTTGTTGCGTGTCGGGATCAAGGCCAGCGACCGCGCCGTCTCAGACCTGGCCCCGGCCAACCTGGTGTTTCTGGTGGATGTGTCCGGCTCGATGAACCGTCGCGAAGGCCTGCCGCTGGTCAAGAGCACGCTGAAATTGCTGGTGGACCAATTGCGCGATCAGGACCGGGTGTCCCTGGTGGTCTATGCCGGTGAGTCGCGGGTGGTGCTCAAGCCCACCTCGGGTAGCGACAAGGTGAAGATCCGCAACGCCATCGATCAACTGAACGCCGGTGGATCGACCGCCGGTGCCTCGGGCATCGAACTGGCCTATCAGATGGCTCGGGAGAGCTTTATCGACAAAGGCATCAACCGCATCCTGCTGGCCACCGATGGTGACTTCAACGTCGGCATCAGTGATTTCGACAGCCTCAAGCAGATGGCCGTGGATCAGCGCAAAAGCGGCGTCTCCCTGACCACACTGGGCTTCGGTGTGGATAACTACAACGAACACCTGATGGAGCAACTGGCTGACGCCGGTGACGGTAACTACGCGTACATCGACAACCTGCTCGAAGCGCGCAAGGTCCTGGTGGACCAGCTCAGCTCCACCCTGGCGGTGGTAGCGCGAGACGTGAAGTTGCAGGTGGAGTTCAACCCCGCCCAGGTCAGCGAATATCGACTGCTGGGTTATGAGAACCGCGCGTTGAAGCGTGAGGATTTCAGCAACGACAAGGTCGACGCAGGCGAGATCGGCGCTGGGCATACCGTGACCGCGCTGTATGAAATTGTCCCGAAAGGAGAGCAGGGCTGGTTGGAGCCGCTGCGTTATGGCAGCGCACCCAAGGCGGACGGCAAGTCAGGCGAACTGGCGATGTTGCGCGTACGCTACAAGCTGGCGGAAGGCGGTAGCAGCCGGTTGATCGAACATCCCATTGCCGTTTCACCGCGCAATGACAAAACCAGCGACGACCTGCGCTTCTCCGCCGCCGTGGCAGCCTTCGCCCAACAGCTCAAGGGCGATGGACGCTACACTGGGCAGATGACCTTGAAGGATACCGCGCAGTTGGCGCGCTCGGCGCGCGGTGACGATCCGTTCGGGCTGCGTGCCGAGTTCGTGCAACTGGTGGAGCTGGCCCAGAGCCTCGAACCTGCGGCCAAACGCTGATCCTGACGACAACGAGGATCAAAAATGTGGGAGCGAGCTTGCTCGCGATGGCGTCGGTTCAGTTGCATTTGTATTGGCTGACACACCGCTATCGCGAGCAAGCTCGCTCCCACGGGGTCTGCCAGGGCTGTGTTGCAATGATCGCCAAAGGAGTTCGACACGGACATGCCCGCTGCGCTTGATTCTCCCAGCGACGAATCGCTGCTGGCCCGCTATCGCGAAGGCGACGGGGCTTGTTTCGAAGCCCTGTACGCCCGCCATCGGCAAGGGCTTTATCGTTTTCTCGTGTCCTTGAGCAACAAGGCCGAACTGGCCGAGGAAATTTTCCAGGACACCTGGCTCAGCCTGATTCGCAGCACCACCCAGCCACAAGGCCGGGCGAGTTTTCGTACATGGTTGTTCCAGATTGCCCGTAACCGCTTGATCGACCACTGGCGCAAGCACGGCGTCCACAACCCGCTGCACGACAGTTACGACGAGCAGCTTCATGTCCAGCCCGACGACACCGGCAACCCTGAGCAACAGCTGCGCCTGAGTCGCGACCAGGCTCGTCTGGACGCCGCGTTGCAGGCCTTGCCCGAGGATCAGCGGGAAGTCTTCCTGCTGCGCCTGCACGGTGATCTCGAATTGCCACAGATCGCTGCCCTGACCGGCGTTCCGCTGGAAACGGTCAAGAGCCGCTTGCGTTACGCCCAACAGAAGCTGCATCGCCTGTTGGCCGAGGAGGTACCCGCATGATCGACCCCAAACAGACGCCGGATTCCATCGACGAAACGCTGGTCGAACATTTCCGCCAACACGCCAGCGGCGAGCCGCCGGCCTCCATGGACGCCTTCATCCTGGCGACCGCCCGCCGTGAAGCCCCGACGCCGGCGCCGAGCCCGTGGCAGCGCTGGCTGCAGGCTTGTCAGCGACCACGGTGGCAAATGGCGTTCGCCACGGTTGCCGGTGTGGCGCTGATGATCGGCCTGGTGCTGCGTACGTCGACCGAGGAGCAACTGGCTTCACCCGCCTCGATGGAGTTTTCCGCCGATCGGCAACAGCCCCCGGTTGCCGCTGCCCCACCGCCAGCCATGCCGGCCCCCGCACCGATCACTCGCATGGCGCCCCAGGGCGAACTGGCCCGAGCCCCGGCCAGCCCGGTGCAGGCGTTGGCGGATAAGCCCGCAGCGAAAATGAGCAAAGCCGCGCCCGCCGCAATGCCAACACTTGAGCAGGAGCTGCTGGAAGTGCTGCGATTGCGCGAGGCGGGTGACAGCAAGGCGGCTGATGGGAAGCTGCTGGCGTTGCACAAGCGCTTTCCCAAGGAAGACTTGCCGGCGCGGTTGGAAATATTGCGTAAGCGATGACCGAGCGCCCGTGGCGAGGGAGCTTGCTCCCGCTGGGCTGCGCAGCAGCCTCAAAACTACCCAGTTCAGATCGGGTAAGGACAGCGCCACAAAAAAAGCCCCAATCCGTGAGGACTGGGGCTTTTGATTTTTCATTGTCTCGTCCTGAATAAGGTTTACACCTTCTGACCTATCCTCAGGAGGAACCAATGGAATCAGGAAAAAGGCGCAGTCAGTGTGACTACACACTGGGCTTTAAATTGGCGGTCGTCGATCAAGTTGAAAAGGGCGAACTGAGTTATAAAGAGGCTCAACGGCGTTATGGGATTCAGGGTCGGTCGACTGTGTTGGTGTGGTTACGCAAGCATGGACGGCAGGACTGGAGTCAAGGCGCCTCCATTCGTGCCCAGAGGAACCGACCGATGGCCGAGCCAAATTTGCCGCTGACACCAGAGCAGCGAATCAAGGAGCTGGAAGAAAAGCTGGCCCTTGCCAACCAGAAAGCCCAATTTTTTGAAGCTGTCGTTGACGTGCTGAAAAACGATTACGGTGTTTCTGTCGTAAAAAAGCGATCCGGCAAGTCCTCACCCAAGGGCAAATCGAAGGCCTGAGCATTACCAGGGCTTGCCAGTTCTAGGCATCTCTCGGCAGGCCTACTACAAGCGCAATCGAGCTTACGACGCACAAGCCAGACATACGCAAAGAGTGCTGGGATTTGTGTTGGAGACTCGTCTTGAAATGCCCCGGTTGGGCACTCGTAAGCTGCATGGCCTTATGCAAGCCGAACCTGAACTGACGCGAACGGTAGGTCGAGATCGGTTGTTCGATATCTTGCGAGACCATCGACAACTGGTCCTACGCAAACGCGCTTATCACAAGACTACCGATAGTCATCATCGCTTCCGTCGACATCCGAATCGGCTCAAACCCGGCCCTGACCAAGTCACTGCCACGGGTCCTGAACAGGTATGGGTAGCGGATATAACCTACTTGCCTACCGAACAAAGCGTCGCTTATGTGAGCCTGGTCACTGATGCGTTTTCGCGCAAAATAGTCGGCCATCATGTGCATGAAAGCCTGCATACCGAGTCAGTCATCCAGGCAATGACCAAAGCCCTTCGGCATCGAAGAAGCAATCAGCCGCTGGTACATCACTCTGATCGGGGCTCGCAATACTGCTCTGATCTCTACCAGAGGCTGCATGCCAAGCACGGCATCAAATGCTCGATGACTGATGGCTATGACTGCTACCAGAACGCCCTAGCGGAACGGGTGAATGGGATTCTGAAAACGGAGTTTCTTTTACACCGTCCCAAAGACCTTGCCCAAGCCAAGCGCATGGTCGAGGAGTCGATAGAAATTTATAACCGTAAGCGACCTCATTTGTCTCTGAAATACAAAACGCCCGATGCGGTGCATCGGGCGCTTTGAGATGAAACAGGTGTAAACCTATTTCAGGACTAGACACATGTCTGGTGCACCAGGCGGGATTCGAACCCACGACCCCTGCCTTCGGAGGGCAGTACTCTATCCAGCTGAGCTACTGGTGCAACGCGGGCGCCATGATACTCATAAGCATGGCGGGCGTCCATGCTGCTGATTTGCCGTTTGTTTTCGCCTCGCTCGGCGGCTGTTGGCTACGCTGATCAGAAAAAACAGGCAAATGCAGCTTTTTCGTTCTTTTTTTCGAACAGCCTATTGTCCTCCAACCCCCATCGGCCCTAGGATTCGTTTGAGATTTCAAACGCTCTTGTCTGGGTGCTGAACCGCACGTCTGTGCTTATGTGCGTTATTTCTGTGCTTCAGCCCGGTGGATGATTTCCCTGACGGCAGCCCATGAGGCGCCTTTCTACAACTCTAATTCGCTCCGCGTGCGCGCGGTGCTGTTAAGGAAAGCCGACATGCAGCTTAAAGACACCCAGTTGTTCCGCCAGCAAGCCTTTATCGATGGCGCTTGGGTCGATGCGGACAATGGTCAGACGATCAAGGTCACCAACCCGGCGACGGGCGAAGTATTGGGCACAGTGCCGAAGATGGGCGCTGCCGAAACCCGTCGCGCTATCGAAGCCGCCGACAAGGCGCTGCCGGCCTGGCGTGCGTTGACCGCCAAGGAACGCGCCAACAAGCTGCGTCGCTGGTATGAACTGCTGATCGAAAACCAGGACGACCTTGGTCGCCTGATGACCCTGGAGCAGGGCAAGCCGCTGGCCGAAGCCAAGGGCGAGATCGTCTATGCCGCCTCCTTTATCGAATGGTTCGCCGAAGAAGCCAAGCGCATCTATGGTGATGTGATTCCCGGCCACCAGCCGGACAAGCGCCTGATCGTGATCAAGCAGCCGATTGGCGTGACCGCCGCCATCACGCCGTGGAACTTCCCGGCCGCGATGATCACCCGCAAGGCCGGCCCGGCCCTGGCCGCCGGTTGCACCATGGTCATCAAGCCGGCTTCGCAGACGCCGTTCTCGGCCCTGGCCCTGGTAGAGCTGGCGCACCGTGCCGGCATCCCGCAAGGCGTGTTGAGCGTGGTCACCGGCAGTGCCGGCGACATCGGTGGCGAGCTGACCAGCAACCCGATCGTGCGCAAGCTGTCCTTCACCGGTTCGACCGAGATCGGTCGCCAGTTGATGGCCGAATGCGCCAAGGACATCAAGAAGGTTTCCCTGGAACTGGGCGGCAACGCGCCCTTCATCGTGTTCGACGACGCGGACCTGGATAAGGCCGTCGAAGGGGCGATCATTTCCAAATACCGCAACAACGGCCAGACCTGCGTCTGCGCCAACCGCCTTTACGTCCAGGATTCGGTATACGACGCCTTCGCCGAGAAACTCAAGGCAGCGGTGGCCAAGCTCAAGATCGGCAACGGTCTGGAAGACGGCATCACTACCGGTCCGTTGATCGACGAAAAAGCGGTTGCCAAGGTACAGGAACATATCGCCGATGCGGTCAGCAAAGGCGCAACCGTGCTGTCGGGCGGCAAGCCGATGGAAGGCAATTTCTTCGAGCCGACCATCCTGACCAACGTGCCGAAGAATGCCGCCGTGGCGAAGGAAGAGACCTTCGGCCCATTGGCGCCGCTGTTCCGCTTCAAAGACGAAGCCGAAGTGATCGCGATGTCCAACGACACCGAGTTCGGCCTGGCTTCGTACTTTTATGCCCGCGACCTGGGCCGTGTGTTCCGTGTGGCCGAAGCCCTGGAATACGGCATGGTCGGCGTCAACACCGGTTTGATCTCCAACGAAGTCGCGCCGTTCGGCGGCATCAAGGCTTCGGGCCTGGGCCGTGAGGGCTCCAAGTACGGCATCGAGGACTACCTGGAAATCAAATACCTCTGCCTGGGTATCTGATCTGCTACAAGCGCAAAGGGCACGAGAGCGCTGTCCCTTTGCGCGTTTCACCCCGTTCTGTTTCTTGTGGCCGGAACGCTGCGGCAGTCGATCATCGCATGCTGTCGCAGTTGCCTCCCCGCCATGTATTCCTTGAGCCACGCCGACCGATGAGCGGCGAATGAGGACATTTTTAATGAGCAAGACCAACGCAGACCTGATGGCCCGCCGTACCGCCGCTGTTCCCCGCGGTGTCGGCCAGATTCACCCGATCTTTGCCGAATCGGCGAAGAACGCCACGGTTACCGACGTTGAAGGTCGTGAATTCATCGACTTCGCCGGTGGTATCGCCGTACTGAACACCGGCCACGTGCACCCGAAGATCATCGCCGCCGTCACCGAACAGCTGAACAAGCTGACCCACACTTGCTTCCAGGTCCTGGCCTACGAGCCGTACGTGGAGCTGTGCGAAAAAATCAACGCCAAGGTCCCGGGTGATTTCGCCAAGAAAACCCTGCTGGTGACCACCGGTTCCGAAGCGGTGGAAAACGCCGTGAAGATCGCCCGCGCCGCCACCGGCCGTGCCGGTGTGATCGCCTTCACCGGCGCTTACCACGGTCGTACCATGATGACCCTGGGCCTGACCGGTAAGGTCGTGCCTTACTCGGCCGGCATGGGCCTGATGCCTGGCGGCATTTTCCGCGCGCTGTACCCGAACGAGCTGCATGGCGTGAGCGTCGACGACTCCATCGCCAGCATCGAACGCATCTTCAAGAACGACGCCGAGCCACGCGACATCGCCGCCATCATCATCGAGCCGGTCCAGGGTGAGGGTGGCTTCTATGTGGCGCCGAAAGCCTTCATGCAGCGCCTGCGCGCCCTGTGCGACCAGCACGGCATCCTGCTGATTGCCGACGAAGTGCAGACCGGCGCCGGTCGTACCGGTACGTTCTTCGCCATGGAGCAGATGGGCGTCGCCGCCGACCTGACCACCTTTGCCAAATCCATTGCTGGCGGTTTCCCGCTGGCCGGTGTGTGCGGCAAGGCCGAATACATGGATGCGATCGCGCCGGGCGGCCTCGGCGGCACCTACGCCGGCAGCCCGATTGCCTGCGCCGCTGCGCTGGCGGTGATGGACGTGTTCGAAGAAGAACACCTGCTGGATCGCTGCAAGGCCGTGGGCGAGCGCCTGGTGACTGGCCTCAAGGCTATCCAGAAGAAGTACCCGGTCATTGGTGAAGTCCGTGCCCTGGGCGCCATGATCGCCGTGGAGCTGTTCGAAGATGGCGACACCCACAAGCCGAACGCTGCCGCCGTTGCGCAAGTGGTGGCCAAGGCGCGTGACAAGGGCTTGATCCTGCTGTCCTGCGGGACCTATGGCAACGTCCTGCGCGTGCTGGTGCCGCTGACTTCGCCGGATGAGCAACTGGACAAAGGCCTGGCAATCATCGAAGAGTGTTTCTCCGAGCTTTGATATTTACGAGCTCTGATCTTCACGAGTTCTAAGCTTTGTGCTGATCCACAAAAAACCCGCTTCGGCGGGTTTTTTCATATTCGGCTACAGATCCCCGGTGGTTTCGACCTGTCTGGAATGGCCGTTATTGTCTAAGGTGCATGTATTGCAAGGGAGCGATGCGGCATGACTGCTGTGGATTTACCCGCTGTACCGCGTGTGTTGATCGCCGAGGCCGATCCGGCGTCCAGGGAGCTGCTTGAACAAGTGCTGTCCGGAGTGCGTTGCGATGCGCGGATAGACACTTGTGGCGAGGGACGCCAGGCCTTGGAGCTCCTGGCGCATAGTTCTTACGACATGGTGATCGCCGATTGGGAACTGCCGGGTGTCGACGGCCTGAGCATCTTGCGCAGCTTGCGCCAACACCATCGCACGCCCGTGTTGCCGTTCATCCTGGTGAGCCGGCGCAACGACAGCGCCAGCGTGCGCGAGGTCTTGCCCCTGGCGCCGACGGCCTATCTGACCAAGCCCTTGAACCGGGAAAACCTGACCCAGCGTCTGCAAGGGTTACTTCTCCATAGCGAAGACACATCCAACGCCGCGCCAATTCCAGGACCGGGCCTTACATTGGCAACGTTCCTGGAGCGTCGACGAGACATGGCCGAAGGCGCGCCGTTGATGACCGATGTGCAGGTCGCGATCAAACGCAGCCTCAATCCTGGTGGACTGGATCTGAAACTGCTGGAAGAAGAGCTCCGTACTGACCCGCAGATCACCGCCGTGCTGATTGCCGCAGCCAACAGCGCCGCGCAACATCAAGGCGGCGGTCCGGTGCAGACCGTGGCCCAGGCGCTGCATCAGCTAGGCACCGGGCAAAGCATGAACCTGATCCTGGGCTTGACGCTCAAGCGCTGTGCCCGGTTGAACGTGCCTTGGCTGGCGGACTATGCCGAACGTTATTGGGAGTTGTCGTTGCACACCGCCGAGTACGCCCGGACGATGGCGCGCATGCTTGATCTGGAGCAGGAGCGCTGTTATTGCGCCGGCCTGTTGCATCGCTTGGGCGACCTGGCACTGCTGCGCTGCATGGAAGAGTGGAAGCAGGCCGGCGGCGAGCTGGACGAGCCGGAGGAAATCGGCGATTCGCTCGAACAGTTCGGCGCCGGTTTTGGCTCGGCGCTGCGTACCCGCTGGCGCTTGCCGCTGGAGCTGCGCGAATTGATCGCGGCGGTCTACGGTCTCGGTGGCGGGGTTTATTCCCGCGAGGCGCTGGTGATGAACATGGCGGCGCAGATGGCGCATTTACCCGCGCACGAAGGGCTTGAAGAACTGGCCCGGGGACGCACGGCGCGCTTGCTGAAGATCGGGCTGCCAGAGTTGATGCGGTTGCGCCGCCAGTAAAACCACCACTGGCCCCTGTGGGAGCGAGCCTGCTCGCGAAAGCAGTGTGTCAGTAACGGATAAGTTGACTGACATACCGTATTCGCGAGCAGGCTCGCTCCTACAGTTGATTGATGGTGAGACACTCAAGCCGCGATGATGCGGTTCTTGCCCTGGCGCTTGGCCTCGTACATCGCCGCGTCAGCACGGGCGAACAGGTTGTCGAGGGTCTGGTCTTCGGCGCTGATCCCGGTCAGGCCCTGACTGACGGTGATGCCGAAGTCATGCTCCCCGCAGCGAAACGCCAGGCGCTGGATTTCCCGCTGCAAGCGCTCGGCGACCTGCAATGCCATGTCCGGGGCACAGCCGGGGAAAACAGCGGCAAACTCTTCACCACCGATCCGACCGAAGAGGTCACCGCGCCTGAGCACGCTCCGCCCGCTCTCGGCGATCTTTTGCAATACCGTATCGCCTTCCTGGTGGCCGTAAGTGTCGTTGATCAGTTTGAAGTCATCGATGTCCAGCAACAGGAATGCCATCGGCGTGCCTTGCAGCCTTGCCTGCTCGAATTCCCGATGGGCGCACTCGAAGAAATGACGGCGGTTGCTGCTCTGGGTTAGCACGTCGGTGGTCGCCAGTCGCTGCAGTTCGCTTTCGAGCAGCTTCTTCTCGGTGATGTCTTCGGCGATGCCGACCACAATCACCGGTTGGCCCGGATCGGCCTGACGGTTGATGAAGCATTTGTCGCTGAGCCAGCGGATCTGGCCGTCGGCGGCGATGATGCGGTATTCCCGATCCTCGACGGCACCTTTGACCAACACTTCGGCGAGGCTGCGCTCGGCGTAATCCAGATCGTCCGGATAGATTGCGTCACGCCATTCGTTGTAGTCAGCAAGCACGAGGCCGGCCGGGCGGCCGAAAATCCGCTCGTAGGCGGGGCTGACATACAGCACTTGCCGGGTTTCCCAATTGAATGCCCACAGCACCGCGTTGACGCTGACCAGCAGCGAACTGAACAACTGCTCCCGCTCGCTCAGACGCGCCACTTCCCCTTGGGCGTGCATCAGCGCCATGAGTGTCTGGGCCGCTTCTGGCCAATGTGGCTGGGATGAATCCTGTAGGTTCTTGTCGACCATCGGCACAAATCTCAAGGAACGTGCATTGCTATGGATTTGCACGCGCTCACTCCAAAGCCCGCCAGGATGGCGAAGTGCTCTTGAGATAGGGGATTGTGGGCGAAGTTCCTTTTCAGGCGACGAAGGGCGGGAGCTTTCGTTCGAACATGTGGGATGAACTTGTGGCGAGGGAGCTTGCTCCCGCTCGGCTGCGAAGCAGCCGCGAACCGGCGGGAGCGGTGGGCCTGATGGTCCGGTTTCGGCGGGTTCTGGGGCCGCTTTGCGGCCCAGCGGGAGCAAGCTCCCTCGCCACAAGGGGGTCAGGCGGTGGCCGGCCGCAAGGAATAAGTCTTGAGCTGGTCGGCAAAATCGCGCAGTGACTGGATGCCGCTGGCCTCGGCTTCGTGGACCCATTCCTTGATGGCCGCGAGCATGTCGTGGCCGTTGCTGCTGGTCTTGACCCAGATCTGCTGCAAGGCCAGGCGCTTCTCGTAGATCACCTTCAGCGCCTGGCTGTGTTCCAGCATGTTCTGGATGCGCACATGATGGCGCTCGTCCAGCAGGCTGGTTTCACGCGACAAAAGGCGTTTGGCCCGATGAAACTGATGGCGGACCGAGTGATCGACTTTTTCCAGCTCCTGCTTGACCAGGGGCGCGATGACCAGCCTGCGATACTGGGCCATGATCTGGAAACGGTTGTTGAGGATCGCCATGGCGGTGTCCATGTCCAGGTGGCCCTTGCCTTCGACCCGGTGGGCGATCGGCGCGACCCGCTGGACCTTGGCCAGGCGCAGGAAACTGAAGACCTTGATCCAGGCCCAGCCCAGGTCGAATTCCCATTTGCGCACCGACAGCTTGGCCGAATTGGGATAGGTGTGGTGGTTGTTGTGCAGTTCTTCGCCACCAATGAGGATGCCCCAGGGCACCAGATTGGTGGCCGCGTCACGGCATTCGAAATTGCGGTAGCCCACGGCATGCCCCAGGCCATTGACGACGCCAGCGGCCCAGACCGGGATCCACATCATCTGGATGGCCCAGATAGTGATGCCTATTGTGCCGAACAGCAGCAGGTCGATGACGCCCATAATCGCCACGCCCAGTAGGGGGAAGCGGCTGTACAGGTTGCGTTCGATCCAGTCCTCGGGGCAGTTCTTGCCATAGATGCGCAAGGTTTCCGGATTTTCCGCTTCGGCGCGGTACAGCTCGGCGCCCTTGCGCAGCACCGTAGACAGGCCTTTGATCACCGGGCTGTGGGGATCGTCCTCGGTTTCGCATTTGGCGTGGTGCTTGCGGTGGATGGCGGTCCACTCGCGGGTATTCTGCGCCGTGGTCAGCCACAGCCAGAAGCGGAAGAAATGTTTGAGACCGGCGTTGAGTTCCAGGGAACGGTGAGCCGAATACCGGTGCAGGTAGACCGTGACGCTGATGATCGTCACGTGAGTCATCAGCAGGGTGACTGCCACCAGCGACCAGGCCGACAAGCCAAGAAAACCTTCGTACCACATAGGCTGTAGGGCCCTCGATAAAGATGAAAACTGCCGTTGCATTATCCCTGGCCCCGGCGATAAAACCAGTCGGCCTTTCAGATAAGAGTGGCAGAATGTTTCTTCCTCTATAATCCCCTCACATTACAGGGACATGGATGACCGCATGACCGTCTATCACCGCGCTGCCATGCGTGGGGCACTGCTTTATCTGGTGCTGTCAGTCGCCTGGCTGCAGCTGGTTGGTTATTTATTGAGCAGTTTCTTCGATCATTCGGCCGATCGGCTGCGTTGGCAACTGATCAACGGTTATGCCTGGGTACTCGTCAGTGCCGGATTGATTTTCATTGCACGGATGCGGATAGCACGCTTTTTCGAGAAAGCCGAAGGTAATGTCGACCGTGAACGGTTACGCCAGGCCGCCGCGGTGTTCGACTGCACCCGCGAAGGCGTCCTGGTCACGGACCGCCATGGTTTGATCGTGCATGTGAACCGGGCATTCATGGCAATCACCGGCTATGCCCGCGACGAAGTGTTGGGCCGGCAACCGAATCTGTTCAAGTCCGGCCGGCATGGCCCGACTTTTTATCGAGAGATGTTTGCGGCGCTGTCCAGCCGCGGCGAATGGAGTGGCGAAATCTGGAACCGCCGCAAGAGCGGTGAAATCTACCCGCAATGGCAGACTATCCGGGCCGTCGTCGATGACTCCGGCGAAGTCAGCCAATACGTCGCGGTGTTTTCCGACATCAGTGCGATCAAGGACTCGGAGCATGAGCTGGCGCATCTGGCCCATCATGATCCGCTGACTGGCCTGCCCAATCGCCTGCTGTTTTCCGATCGCGCCGAGCAGGCGGTGGCTTCGGCGCAACTGCACAAGCGTGGGTGCGCGTTGCTGCTGCTGGACCTGGATCATTTCAAGAACATCAACGACAGCCTCGGGCACAACGTCGGTGACGAGCTGCTCAAAGGCGTTGCCGAACGCTTCCTCGGGCTGTTTGCGCCCGGTATCACTCTGGCGCGGCTAGGCGGTGACGAATTCGCGGTGCTGGTGGAAAACTGCTCGCAGCCGGGTCAGGCCGCCGCTTTGGCCCGGCGTATCCTCGATGCCTTGAAAGCACCGTTGCAGCTCGGCGAGCAATCGCTGTTTATCAACGCCAGCATCGGCATCAGCCTGTTTCCCGGTGACGCCCTCAGCGCCGGGCAACTGCTGCGCAACGCCGACTCGGCACTGTTCAAGGCCAAGAACAGCGGACGTGACGGCTACGCGTTATATACCGAGGAACTCACTGCTCATGCCCAGCAAAGGGTCGAGATCGCCTTCGAACTGCGTCGCGCGCTCCAGCAGCAGGAGCTACGCGTGCATTACCAACCGGTGCACGACCTGGCCACCAGCCGGTTGATCGGCGTCGAGGCGCTGGTGCGCTGGGAACATCCCGTGCGTGGTCTGGTTTCGCCGGCGGAGTTCATTCCCATCGCCGAGCGCACGGGGTTGATCGCTCAGATCGATGCCTGGGTCATGGACCAGGCTTGTCGGCAAATGTGTCTTTGGCAGCAGGCCGGTGTGGTTTTGTCATTCGTTGCGGTCAACGTCTCCAGCCGTTTGTTTGCTCGCCGCGAATTGTACGAGCAGGTCGCCCGCGTACTTCACGACACGGGCCTCGATCCGGCCTTCCTGGAGCTGGAGGTGACCGAAAGTGCGGTCATGGATGATCCGGAGGTGGCGCTGGAACAAATGCACCGTCTGCGGGAGTTGGGCGTGCGGTTGGCCATTGATGATTTCGGCACAGGTTATTCGTCGCTGCTGCGGCTCAAGCGTCTACCGGTGCAGAAACTCAAGATCGACCAGGGTTTTGTCGCCGGGCTGCCCTGGGATGAAGACGACGCGGCGATCGTCCGGGTAATCATCGCCCTGGCCCGCAGCATGGGCATGCAGGTGCACGCAGAAGGTATCGAGCAGCGAGAGCAAGCGGCATTTCTGCTTGAACAGGCGTGTGAGCTAGGGCAGGGCTACTGGTTTGGTCGACCGGTTGTGGCGCAACAGTTGGATTGGAATCGTGCACCGGTGATTGGCTGAAAGCGGAATTGCGATTTGGTTATATAAAAATTCTTAAATAGTCTTTTTAAGAATATCTGCACTTATCTAATATTGCTCCCACGCCGCAAGCAGTGCCGCCCACTGCCAGGCATTCATTCAAAGGAGCAGCAGCATGAGCGCATCCCTACGTAGCGTTGACGGCCAGGACGAAGCAACCATCTTGCGCGAGATCCAGAGTGCATTGCGTGACCTGCGCTTTGGCGCGGTGGAGATTACCGTGCACAACGCCCAGGTGGTCCAGATCGAGCGCAAGGAAAAATTCCGCTTGCAGCAACCGAGTCATAAACCGAGCTGAAGGAACACAGCCTGCGCCAGCCCCTGCCGGGGGGCTTGATGCAGGAGCTGCCGCAGGCTGCGATTCCGGTTACCGGACAAACGATTTCCAGAAGCCATAAAAACCAGAATTCCAGGAGCTTTCACCATGTCGTCGATTCGCCGTTATGCCTTGGCCGCCCTGGCCAGTGCTGTTTTTGCAGGTTCCGCGGTTGCCAAGGACTACGAGTTGCTCAACGTGTCCTACGACCCGACCCGCGAGCTGTATCAGGATTACAACGCCGAATTCGCCAGCTTCTGGAAAAAAGCCCATCCGGACGACACCGTGAAAATCCAGCAGTCCCATGGTGGTTCGGGCAAGCAAGGCCGAGCAGTAATTGACGGCCTGCGTGCCGACGTCGTGACCCTGGCCCTGGCCGGCGACATCGACGAAATCGCCAAATTGGGCAAGTCACTGCCGGCGGACTGGCAAAAACGCCTGCCGGATGCCAGCACGCCTTACACCTCGACCATTGTGTTCCTGGTGCGCAAGGGCAATCCGAAGGGCATCAAGGACTGGGGCGACCTGATCAAGGATGACGTCTCGGTCATCACGCCAAACCCGAAGACCTCCGGCGGTGCCCGCTGGAATTTCCTCGCCGCCTGGGCCTACGGCCTGAAAGCCAACGGTGGCGACGAAGCCAAGGCCAAGGAATACGTGCAGGCGCTGTTCAAGCACGTGCCGATCCTCGACACCGGTGCCCGTGGCTCGACCATCACGTTCGTCAACAACGGTCAGGGAGACGTGTTGCTGGCCTGGGAAAACGAAGCGTTCCTGGCGCTGAAAGAGGACGGTGGCGCGGACAAGTTCGACATCGTTGTGCCGTCGCTGTCGATCCTCGCCGAACCGCCGGTTGCGGTGGTGGACAAGAACGCCGAGAAAAAGGGTAATGCCGAGATCGCCGAAGCGTACCTCAAGCACCTGTACAGCCCGGCCGGCCAGGAAATTGCGGCGAAAAACTTCTATCGTCCGCGTGACAAGGACGTGGCCGCCAAATACGCCCGGCAGTTCCCGAAACTTGAGCTGGTGACTATCGACAAGGACTTCGGCGGCTGGAAAACGGCACAGCCTAAATTCTTCAATGATGGCGGTGTGTTCGACCAGATCTATCAGGCGCAGTAAGCTGCAATAGAGCGCAATTCATGTGGGAGCGAGCCTGCTCGCGAAGGCGGTTGCACAGTCAATATTCATGTTGCCTGAGACACCGCTTTCGCGAGCAGGCTCGCTCCCACAGGCTGCGCCCGCTCACAGGCTGGCTTTGCTAACGGGTCCCGATTTACCGTCGGGCCAGTTTTAACCAAGGACCTTTATGTCGCGTCGCATATCCCCCGTCATACCCGGCTTCGGGCTGACGCTGGGCTACACCCTGGTGTACCTCAGTCTGATTGTGCTCATACCCCTGGCGGCGATGTTCGTACATGCCGCCCAACTCACCTGGGAACAGTTCTGGGCGATCATTTCGGCGCCGCGGGTGCTGGCAGCCTTGAAGCTCAGTTTCGGCACCGCGCTGTACGCTGCGATCATCAATGGCGTGATTGGCACGCTGCTGGCCTGGGTGCTGGTGCGCTACACCTTCCCGGGGCGCAAGATCATCGACGCGATGATCGATTTGCCGTTCGCCTTGCCCACCGCCGTGGCCGGTATCGCCCTGACCGCGTTGTACGCGCCGACCGGCCTGGTCGGCCAGTTCGCCACCGACCTGGGTTTCAAGATTGCCTACACCCCGCTGGGCATCACCCTCGCGCTGACCTTCGTGACGCTGCCGTTCGTGGTGCGCACGGTGCAGCCGGTGCTCGCCGACATTCCCCGTGAAGTCGAAGAAGCCGCCGCGTGCCTCGGTGCCAAGCCATGGCAGGTGTTCCGCCACATCCTCGTGCCGGCGTTGTTGCCGGCCTGGTTGACCGGCTTCGCACTGGCGTTTGCCCGGGGCGTGGGCGAGTACGGTTCGGTGATTTTCATCGCCGGCAACATGCCGATGAAAACCGAGATCCTGCCGCTGCTGATCATGGTCAAGCTCGACCAATACGACTACACCGGCGCCACCTCCATCGGCGTGCTGATGCTGGTGGTTTCCTTCGTCCTGCTGCTGCTGATCAACTTGTTGCAGCGGCGCATCGAAACCCCATAAGGAGGCGCGAACCATGTCCCAATCGTCTATTTCCGCCGCCTCCACCAACGCTGCCCGCCGCGGCAGCGCGGTTTCGCGGCGCATCCTGATCGGCCTCGGCTGGCTGGTTTTTGCACTGTTTCTGCTGTTGCCGCTGTTCATCGTGGTGTCCCAGGGCCTGAAGTCGGGCCTGGGTACTTTCTTCGCGGCGATCTTCGAGCCCGATGCGTTGTCGGCGCTCAAGCTCACGGTGATTGCGGTACTGATTTCGGTACCGTTGAACCTGGTGTTCGGCGTCAGCGCCGCATGGTGCGTGAGCAAGTATTCGTTCCGTGGCAAAAGCATGCTGGTGACGCTGATCGACCTGCCGTTCTCGGTGTCGCCGGTAATCGCTGGCCTGGTCTACGTGTTGATGTTTGGTGCCCAGGGCCTGTTCGGGCCATGGCTGTCGGATCACGACATCCAGATCGTGTTCGCGCTGCCGGGCATCGTCCTGGCGACGATCTTCGTCACCGTGCCGTTCGTGGCCCGTGAACTGATCCCGCTGATGCAGGAGCAGGGCACCCAGGAAGAAGAAGCCGCGCGCCTGCTGGGCGCCAACGGCTGGCAGATGTTCTGGCATGTGACTGTGCCGAACATCAAGTGGGGTCTGATCTATGGCGTGGTGCTGTGTACCGCCCGGGCCATGGGCGAGTTCGGCGCGGTGTCGGTGGTTTCCGGGCACATTCGCGGGGTGACCAACACCCTGCCGCTGCACGTCGAGATCCTCTACAACGAATACAACCATGTGGCCGCGTTCGCCGTGGCGAGCCTGTTGCTGATCCTGGCGCTCTTCATCCTGCTGCTCAAGCAGTGGAGCGAAAACCGAATCAACCGCCTGCGCGCCAGCGCCGCGGAGGAATAAGTCATGTCGATCGAAGTCCGTAACGTCAGCAAGAATTTCAACACCTTCAAGGCCCTCGACGATATCAGCCTGGACATCCAGAGCGGCGAGCTGGTGGCGCTGCTCGGCCCGTCGGGCTGTGGCAAGACGACCCTGCTGCGGATCATTGCCGGCCTCGAGACGCCGGACCAGGGCAACATCGTGTTCCATGGTGAAGACGTATCCGGCCACGACGTGCGTGATCGCAACGTCGGTTTTGTGTTCCAGCACTACGCCCTGTTCCGCCACATGACGGTGTTCGACAACGTCGCTTTCGGCTTGCGCATGAAGCCCAAGAACCAGCGCCCGAACGAAAGCCAGATCGCGACCAAGGTCCATGAGCTGCTGAACATGGTGCAGCTGGACTGGCTCGCCGACCGTTATCCGGAGCAGTTGTCCGGCGGCCAGCGCCAGCGTATCGCCCTGGCCCGCGCCTTGGCGGTAGAACCCAAGGTGTTGCTGCTGGACGAACCGTTCGGCGCCCTCGACGCCAAGGTCCGCAAGGAATTGCGCCGCTGGCTGGCGCGGCTGCACGAGGACATCAACCTGACCTCGGTATTCGTGACCCACGACCAGGAAGAGGCCATGGAAGTCGCCGACCGGATCGTGGTGATGAACAAGGGCGTTATCGAGCAGATCGGCTCACCGGGCGATGTGTACGAGAACCCGGCCAGCGATTTTGTCTATCACTTCCTGGGCGACTCGAACCGTCTGCATCTCGGGGAGGACCGGCATGTGCTGTTCCGTCCGCATGAAGTGTCGCTGTCGCGCTCGGAACTGGAGGACCACCACGCCGCTGAAGTGCGCGACATTCGTCCGCTCGGCGCGACCACGCGGGTGACGTTGAAGGTCGAGGGCCAAAGCGAACTGATCGAGGCCGAAGTAGTGAAGGACCACGATAGCCTGGTTGGGTTGGCGAAGGGCGAGACGCTGTTCTTCAAGCCGAAGGTCTGGCAGAAAGTTTCAAACCTTTAAAAGCTTCGCGAGCAGGGCTCGCTCCCACAAGGGGTTTGTGTACGACGCCAATCCAATGTGGGAGCGAGCCCTGCTTGCGAAGGCGGCCTCAGGCTGCGGCCCGCTTCTGATTGACCTTTACCGGCCCGGCCTGCGCCTCGATCTGTTGTTTGAGGTCATCGCGCATGCCCAGCAGGAATCCCGCCTCGACCACGACGAACAACGGCCCGACAATCAACCCGGTCAGATCATCGACGAACGCCGGTTTGCGCCCTTCGTAATAGTGGCCGACGAACTGGATCACCCAGCCCACCACAAACATGCCCAGGCCACCGGCCAGCCATATCGCCGTGCTTTGCGTGGCGAGCACCTGGCCCAGCCAGACGGCAAGCCCCAGCAGCACGGTCATCAGCACACCCAGGCGCAATTCCAGGCGCAGGTAGAACCAGGCACTGGCCACTGCCACCAGCAGCGCGGGCGAAATCAAAATCGCGCCAACCGGCCATCCCGGCCGTGACAAGAGCACGGCGACGGCAACGAAAATCAGCGGAATACCGATAAAATGGCTGGCGATGTTGCGTGGGTCGCGGTGATAGGTCGCGTATTGACTGAGATGATCGACGAGGCTTTTCATTGTTGTTCCTCCTGAGGTGATGCCCGCATGATGCCCAGGTTCCACCAGGCGCTCTGTCAGCTAGCCGACACTTGTCCCGGAGTTTCCATGAATACTCATCCCTGGCATGCGCACTTGATGACCGGCCACTGGTACAGCCATCTGCCCGCCGAGTTACAGAATAGTCTGCTGGAGATGTCGCGGCTGCGTCGCCTGTCGCCCGGTCAGCGGTTGTTCAAGCGCGGCGATCCGCCGTGTGGCGTGTACGCTGTGCTCGAAGGGGCGGTGCGGATCGGCGCCGTCAGTGAGCAGGGCAAGGAAGCGCTGTTGAGCGTCGTGGAGCCGCCCTATTGGTTCGGCGAAATCAGCCTGTTTGATGGCCAGCCACGTACCCATGACGCGCAGGGGGTCGGGCAATGCACGTTGTTGCATGTACCTCAGGCCGGGCTGTTGGCTTTTCTCGAAGAACAACCTGGTTATTGGCGGCAGCTGGCCTTGTTGATGAGCCACAAGTTGCGCCTGACCTTCGTCAACCTCGAACACCTGAGCCTGATGCCTGCTCCGGCCCGCGTGGTCCATCGCTTGCTGATGATTGCCGAAGGCTACGGTGAAATCGAACCGGCACGCCGGGTTTTGCAACTGCCCCAGGACCAGCTGGCGTTGATGCTTTCCCTGTCGCGCCAGACCACCAACCAGATTCTCAAGGATCTGCAGGGGCAGGGGATTCTTCAGCTTGGTTATGGCGAGATCGAAATCCTTGATATCGAGGGGCTGCGGCGCCTGGCTTCTACCTGATGTCGACCGCTCGTACAGATCGTGATTGCGCTACACTCGGATAAGATGAATTAAATATAGTGCATTTCGTGTTTTTAATGGTTTTTGCACTGTATACGATGCGGAGTTGGCGTATGGAAACCCTCGGTGCGTTGATCAGGCGATTGCGCAAGGAACACCGTCTTTCCCAGCAGGCATTGGCTGCGCAGTACGGCATGAGCCGCGCGACGATTTCCGGGATCGAAAACAATACTATTGCTGAAGTCGGCATTCGTAAGGTCGAAGCCATTCTCAACGGTTTTGGCTATGAGCTGACAGCGACCGCCCGTCCAGCGAAGCGCCCGACCCTCGACACGCTGAAAAAGGATTCTTTCCATGACTGATGAGCAAGGTCTGGACAGATTGCAAGTCACCGTCAGCGAAGCGGCTATCGGCGTCCTTGGGCGAGGCCAACAGCGCAGCGATTCAGTGTTCACTTATGCACCTGACGCGGATGAGGAGCATTCGGTTTCGCTGACCATGCCAGCGCGTCTTGAAAGCTATAGCTGGGAGCCCGGCGTACCACCAATCTTTGAAATGAACCTGCCGGAAGGCGCCTTGCGTGACGAGCTGGTGCGCCGTTTCAGTAAAGCGGTGCGGGGCTTTGACGACTTTGCCATGCTTGCCATCGTGGGACCTCATCAGCTGGGCCGGGTGGGTATTGGTCGTTTGCATACCGAGGCCGGGCCGCCCGAAACCAGTTTGGCGGACTTGTTGGTGCATGACGGGGCCGAGGGGCTGTTCGAGGATTTGCTGGACACCTATGGGCGATATTCGGGTGTTTCTGGAGTACAACCCAAAGTATTGGTACGCGACAGCGCATCCGCTGTTGATCGCTTGACTCACCGGGGTGCTACACATCTGGTCAAGGCGTTTCGCTCGGACGAGTTCCCCGAGTTGGTCGCCAATGAATTCTTTTGCATGCGGGCCGCGTTGCATGCGGGGCTTGAAGTGCCGGAATTCGAGTTGAGCGAGCGCGGAAAATTTTTGATCGTCAAGCGTTTTGATCTGCCACGCACTGGCGAATATCTGGGCTTTGAGGATTTTTGTGTGCTCAATGGCTCGCCATCGAAAGCCAAGTATGACGGTTCGTATGAAGGCGCGGCCCGGCAGATCAAGGCGTTTGTTTCGCCTCATATGCTCAATCAGGCGCTGGAGTCCTTGTTTAAAATCGTGGCTCTCTCGGCCGGATTGAAGAATGGTGATGCGCACCTGAAAAATTTCGGGGTGCTTTATAACCACTGTGGCGCGGATGCATCTATCCGGCTCGCGCCCGCCTACGACCTCGTCAGCACAGCGGTTTATATTCGTAACGACAACATGGCGCTCTTGTTAGGCGGTTCCAAAGCCTGGCCGAAATATAAAATGCTGATGGGGTTTGGCCGCTCGGCCTGCAATCTGACGGAGAGGCGCTGCAAGGATTTGTTGGAGCAGGTTATTCATGGGATGGACCTTGCGTTGGCCGAGATGCGTCGCTACATGGACGCTAATCAAACGTTCAGAGCAACTGGCGAAGCAATGGTCGAGGCGTGGAAGGCGGGGCTTGCACGCAGCCTCAAAGCTGACAACGACTGACCTAGGCCATCGCAAACAGGCTCGCTCCCACAGGTTCTGTGGGCGCCGCAGATCAAATGTGGGAGCGAGCTTGCTCGCGATGAGGCCGGCCCAGGTACGGTAGATCCCTAACGCAAGCCATCCCGAAACTGCCCCGGCGTCATCCCGGTCCAGCGCTTGAACGCGCGGCTGAAGCTGCTGGTATCAGCAAAGCCCAGCAGATAACTGACCTCGCTCAATGAGCATTGCGGATCGCGCAGGTGTAGCAGCGCCAGGTTTTCCCGGCATTCATTGAGCAGCGCGTCGAAGCGGCAGCCTTCGTCGGCCAGATGCCGCTGCAGACTGCGCAGACTCAGGTGCATGGTCTGGGCGATGCGTTCGGCGCTGGGTTCGCCTTCGGGCAGTTGTGCTTCGATGGCGGCGCGGACCTTGCGCTCCCAGGTCAACGGCTGGAGCTGGGCGAGGGTGCGCTTGAGCACGGTTTCGTTGTGTTCGGCCAGCTCCGGGTTGGCGTCGTCCAGGTGACTGTCGAAATCGGCGAGGCTGAACTCCAGGCAATCATGTCCGGCATCGAAGTGCACCGGTGAACGGAACACTTTGTGCCAAGGGGCGGGGTCTGCCGGCTCCGGTCGCCGCAGATAAACCGCCAGCGGGGCGTAATCGCGGCCGAGGCGGTTACGGCAGGTGCGCACGTAAATCGCGGCGAACGCGTCGATGGCTTCCAGGGCCGGCGCCGGACGTCCCGCCGGTATGTCGAGATTGAAGCGGTAGCGATCCTCGCCACGGCTCAGTTGCAACGTCAGCGCATCGCTGACCACCGGGTGATAGCGCACGATCCGCTCGAACACTTCCCGCAGGCTGCCGCTGGCTACCAGGGCATAACCCAGCGCATGAAAGGTGGTGGGGCTGACAAAGCGCGACACCCGCAGGCCGATCGCCGGATCACCGCTGGCCTGCACCGCGAGCGCCCACAGGCGCGTGGTGGCCGAGAGCGGATAACGGGCGTTCGGGTCGTCCATCCATTGTGGGTCCAGGCCCGCCTCCAGGCACAAGGCATGGCTGTCCAGGCCCAGTGCATCGAGCTGTTTGCGCAGGGCGCGGGTCCAGCTGGCGAGGGAGGTGGGTTCCGTCATGGCAATTGGCGCTTGCGGTCAACAGGTTGGCGTCTGCGGCTATCACCCCGTGAGGCAAGGCCCGGCAGGATTAGCTCATCGATAACAGAGGATTAAGCCATGCACGGCACTTGCGCAAGCCCCGAGCGATTGAATGCACAGCAGCGCTCCGCCCATATTCGCCAGGTGGTCCTGGCCCGGGGCGAAGAATTGCGCGAGCGCTATCCGATCCTGCGGCATCAGGATGCGCTGGGCGCGGGCATCCTGGCGTTCGCCCTGGCGGGGATGACCGGCTCGGCGCTGCTCTACATCAACGGCTATCTGGCCGGCTGGGCGTGCCTGCTGCTCAACGCCTTTTTTGCATCCCTGACCCACGAGCTGGAACACGACCTGATCCACAGTATGTATTTTCGCAAGCAGCGCGTGCCGCACAACCTGATGATGGGCCTGGTCTGGCTGGCGCGGCCGAGCACCATCAATCCGTGGATTCGCCGCCACCTGCACCTCAATCATCACAAGGTTTCCGGCAGCGAGGCGGACCTGGAGGAGCGCGCGATCACCAACGGCGAGCCGTGGGGATTGGCGCGCTTGCTGATGGTTGGCGACAACGTGATGTCGGCGTTCATTCGCCTGCTGCGAGCCAGGACCTGGGCGCACAAGCGCAGCATCCTCAGGCGCACGCTGAAGGTGTACTTCCCGTTGGCGCTGTTGCATTGGGGCGCGTGGTACGTTTTCCTCGGTTTCCATGGCGCCAACGCGGTTGCCGGGCTGCTCGGCACTTCGATCGACTGGTCGACCAGCACTCTGGCGACCCTGCACGTCATAGACATCGCGGCGGTGGTGATCATCGGCCCGAATGTGCTGCGCACCTTTTGCCTGCACTTCATCAGCTCGAACATGCATTACTACGGCGACATCGAGCCAGGCAACGTCATCCAGCAGACCCAGGTGTTGAACCCTTGGTGGCTGTGGCCGTTGCAGGCGTTCTGCTTCAATTTCGGCAGCAGCCACGGCATCCATCATTTCGTGGTGAAGGAGCCGTTCTACATTCGCCAGATGACGGTGCCGGTGGCGCACAAGGTGATGCGGGAGATGGGCGTGCGCTTCAATGATTTCGGCACGTTTGGGCGGGCGAATCGGTTTGTGGGTAAGGAAGGCGTTGCGAGGGAAGAGGCGAAGGCGGTTCAGGCCTAGGGCAGAGATATAGCTTTGTGGTGAGGGGATTTATCCCCGCTGGGTTGCGCAGCAGCCCCAAGTTTTTAGGGCCGCTTCGCGACTCAGCGGGGATAAATCCCCTCGCCACAGTAACCATTCTTCAGGCCAGACAAATGCGTCTGGCCTGAAGAGCGGGTCAGAACTGATAACTCACCGTAGCCGCCACGTTGCGCTCCTCGCCCATGTAGCAATAGCTCAGGCTGGCGCATGACGCGATGTAGCTCTCGTTGGTCAGGTTGTTCGCGTTCAGGCGCACATCCACGCCCTTCAAGCCGACCTTGCCCAGGTCATACCCCACCGAGGCATCGAACAACGTGTACGACGGCACCTTCATGGTGTTTTCCGCGTCGGCCCAGCTGTAGCCGACATACCGCACGCCGCCGCCCAGCCGCAGGCCATCGAGCGTGCCGCTGTCGAATTTATAGTCAGCCCACACCGATGCCATGTGGCGCGGGGCCTGGGTCGGAGAGTTGCCTTTGTTTTCGATGATGTCGGTGGGCGTGCTCAGGGTGCTGACCATCGATTTCGAGTATTCGATGTCGGTGAAGGTGTAGCTGCCCAGCACCTTGAACTGCTCGGTCAACTGCATGTGCGCTTCCAGTTCCAGGCCCTGGGAGCGCACAGCGCCGACGGCGCGGTAGAAGTTTTCCTGGGGCAGCTTGGTCGCCAGGTTCTCCTGGTCGATGCGGAACAGCGAGGCAGTGTACAAGTCATCGGTACCCGGCGGCTGGTACTTCAGGCCCAGTTCCCACTGCTTGCCGTCGGTGGGCGGCAGCGGGTTGCCGGCGCTGTCGGCGTAGGAGTTGGGGTTGAATGACTCCGAGTAGCTGATGTACGGCGCCAGGCCGTTGTCGAACAGGTACAGCGCCCCGACCCTACCGGTGAGTTTGGTGCGCTTGTCGTTGATCTCGGTGCCTTCCGGACGGCCGAATTCGGCAATGCGGTTCTCGTCCGAGGTCTCGACCCAATCCTGGCGCAGGCCCAGAGAGAAGCGCCACTTGTCCATTTCGATCAGGTCTTGCAGATAGACGCCGGTCTGCTCCAGGCGCCGCAGGTAGCTGGTGGGGCTGAAGTAGCTGATCGCCGAGTTGCCGTAGACCGGGTCGAAGGCGTTGATCGGCGCGAGGCTGCCGCTGGTCCAATCGACCACGGTCTTGCGCCGCTGGTAGTCGGCGCCCATCAGCACGGTGTGTTTGGTGGCGCCGGTGAAGAATTCCGCCTGGAGCATGTTATCGACGATGAAGGCGTGGAGCTTTTCTTCAGCGCCGGTGTAATAGCGGTTCAGCTCGTTGCTGGTCGGCGTGGTCCAGTCATAGGCATAGACCTGGTCATTGCTGACGTCCGAATCCAGGTAGCGGAAGTTCTGTCGGGCGGTGAAGACGTCGTTGAAGCGGTGTTCGAACTGATAGCCGAACGACTGCTGGTCACGTTCGTAGCCGTCGACGCCAGGCTCGCCTTCGAAGAAGTTCTCCGAAATCCGCCGGCCGTTGCGCTTGTGCAAGGTGCCGTTCGCCGGCATGCCGCCGTGGTAACCGCCGTCGGGGTCATGCTGCAGGTAGGCTTGCAACGTCAGCGAGGTGTCTTCGCTAAAGTCGATGCTCACCGTGGGCGCGAGGGCGAAGCGCTTTTCCTTGTTGTGGTCGAATTGCGTGTCGGACGTATCGGCCAGGCCGACCAGGCGGTAGGCGATGCGCTTGTCGTCATCCACCGGGCCGCTGAAGTCGAAACCCATGCCGCGTTGGCCTTGGGTACCGACCGTGGCCTGGATCTGGTGATAGGCCTCGTACAGCGGTTTCTTGCTGGTGAGCGCCACCAGGCCACCCGGCGAGCTGCGGCCATAGAGCACGGAGGACGGGCCCTTGAGGATGTCGACCCGCTCGAGGAAATACGGATCGACCTGAATCGAGCTGTAGGTGCCGCTGTCACCCATCGACTTCAAACCGTCCAGGTAGATGTTGTCCACCGAGCCATCGTTGAAGCCGCGCATCGCCACGTAGTCGTAGCGGTGGGTCGCGCCATAGGGGTTGGTCAGCACGCCAGGGGTGTAGCGCATTGCCTGGGACACGGTTTGCGCGCCCTGGTCGTCCATTTGCTCGCGCGTGACCACCGATACGCTTTGCGACGTTTCCCGCAGGGCGGTACTGGTCTTGGTCGCCACCTGGCTGTGGGTGGCGTTGTAGCCTTCCATGCTGCCGAGAGCGTTACCCAGGGCGAAGCCTTTGACGTCGGTGGTCGGCAACGCCAACGTGCTTTCGGGGGCCACGGTTTGCAGCACATAGCTGCCGCTATCCTGGCTGACGGCAACCAGCCCTGAGCCGCTGAGCAACTGCTGCAGGGCCTGGTCCGCCGAATATTCGCCTTTCAGGCCGGGGGACTGGACGCCGCCGGTTTGTCCAGGGGTACTTGCCAAGGTGATACCGGCCTGGCGGGCGAACTGGTTGAGCACCTCGCTCAACGGGCCGGCGGCTATGTTGTAGTTCTGGCGGCCGGCGATCGCGCCATCCTGCGCCGCGACAGCGGACATCGGTAGGGCGCCGACACCGAGCGCCGTGCTCAACAGCGCGGCGCGGATGGCCTGGCGCAGCAGGCCGGTGGGCGAGGAACAGCCGAGGGAAGTCTTGAGAGTCACGCGCTCAGTCATTGTAGGTTTCCGTTGGAGTCGCTGGAGGCAGGTAAGCGTTGCTTACTGTCCTAGCCGGACGCCCGCGCAAAACCCGCCAAAAAAAATCAGGCCGTACGCTCCACCGTGATCCACCAGCGGGTTCGGTAGTGTATTTGCACGGGGAGCGTGTGCGGCAGGACGGCCAGCAGCTTGTCGGTGTCAGCCAGACGGAAGACGCCTGACAAGCGCAAATCGGCGATCGAGGCGGCGCATTTCAGGTAGCCCCGACGGTAACGTCCCACTTCGTTGAGGAAGTCTTCCAGGCGCATGTTGCGCGTGACGATCAAGCCGTCCGCCCAGGCGCCGGCGTCCATGTCCAGGGGGGGCGCGAGCGTCGCGGTGGATGCGCTGACCAGGTAGCTTTGTCCAGCTTCCACCTGGATCGGGGCGCCGTCGCTGCCGACATGCGAGCGGATGGCGACGTGTCCGCTGGCGACACTCAGGCGCGTGCAGTCGTTGTCCTGGCGCACGACGAAGCGGCCCTCCAGCCCCTCGAACAAGCCGTGTCGGCTTTTTACCAGTAATGGGCGTCCGGGATCGCGGCCGCAGGTGAGCATGATTTCGCCGCGCGTCAACGTGATCAGGCGTCGCGAAGCCGTGTAATCGAGGTCGGCCGCGCTGTTGGTATTGAGCTCCAGTCGCGTGCCGTCTGGCAGTTGGAAGCCACGTCGTTCGCCGGTGGCGGTCGCAAAATCGGCGCTCCACGGCTGCCAGCCCAGGTCCTTGCCCAGCCAGGCGGCGCAGCCCATCACCGCCACGCCTGACAACAGCTTCAGGGCTTGGCGCCGGCCGAGGCGCTGGGCGCTGGTCTCCAGGGTATCGAGGGCAGTCCGGGCGCCAGGTACCGCCCGCAGGCTGGAAGTCAGTTCGCTGTGCAGCGATTGCACCCGTTGCCAAGCCAGTTCGTGGTCATGGTGAGCGATGCGCCAGGCCTCGCACTGTTGGCGCAGCGCTGGGTTGGCGGCATGGTTGCGCAGGCGCAGCAACCAATGGATCGCTTGCTTGACCACCTGCTGTGATGGGCCCCGGCCCGAAGGCTGGTCCATCGGTTCAATCTTCATAGCGCAGCACATAGCAGTGGTACAACGCGTCGGCAACGTAGCGTTCCACCGAGCGCAGGGAAATGCCCATCTGTTCGGCAATCTGCTTGTAGGTCAGGCCTTCGCACTGGGCCAGCAGGAACGCCTTGCGCACTTTGGGCTTGAGGCCTTCGAGCATCCGGGCGATGGCCTCCAGCAGCTCCAGGATCAATGCCTGGGCTTCGGCGCCGGGCGTTTGCGCTTCCGGCAGGTGCGCGATGGTCTCAAGGTAGGCGCGTTCGATTTCCGCTCGGCGCCAATGGTCAATCACCAAGCCCTGGGCGATGGTGCGCAGGAAGGCGCGTGGCGCCTTGAGTTCCAGGCGTTCGGTGCGTTGCAGCAGGCGCACGAAGGTGTCCTGGGCCAGGTCCGCTGCATCGGCGGCATTGCCCAATCGGTTGCGCAGCCATGTGTGGAGCCAGCCGTGATGGCTGCTGTAGAGCGCCTGTACTGCAAACTGGGGGGATGACATGAACGCGACGGCCTGGAGTCACAAATGATAATAGGTCGCATTGTCATCAGCGCGGGTCAATTTTGCAACCACCATTCATTCGCCTGCGGGCGTCACGGCACGCCGGTCAAGCCGTTCCGTCGGACAATCGAACAGCGGCCTAATTTTTTGTAGGCATTGGCCGACAGAGTGATATAGGTGCACCAAAATGGAGCGGATCCAATATCGCGCCCACCGGTTACATGGCAGTTGCACTCCACTTCCTGCATAAGAAGCCCACCCATGAATCTCAAGTTCAGTCACAAAATCCTCCTGGCCGCCTCTGGTGTGGTGGTCCTGGCTTTTGCCCTGTTCACGCTCTACAACGATTACCTGCAGCGCAACACCATCGGTCGAAGCCTGGAGTCGTCCATCGAGCAATCCGGCGACCTGACAGCCAGCAGCGTCCAGAACTGGATGAGTGGCCGTGTGCTGGTGTTGGAGAACCTGGCGCAGAACATTGCGCACCAGGGCGCCGGGGCCGATTTGCCGGGGCTCGTCGACCAGCCGGCATTGACCTCGAATTTCCAGTTCACCTATGTCGGCCAGAACACCGGCGTTTTCACTCAGCGGCCTGACGCCAAGATGCCCGACGGCTACGACCCGCGTCAGCGCCCTTGGTATAAGCAGGCGGTCGCCGCGGATAAAACCATGTTGACCCCGCCCTACATGGCAGCCGTCGGCGGGCTGGTGGTAACCATTGCCCTGCCGGTCAAGCACAACGGCGAACTGCTCGGTGTGGTGGGTGGCGACCTGAGTCTGGAAACCCTGGTGAAGATCATCAACTCGGTGGATTTCGGCGGCATCGGCCATGCGTTCCTGGTCAGCGGCGACGGTCAGGTGATCGTCAGCCCGGACAAAGACCATGTGATGAAAAACCTCAAGGACATCTACCCAGGCACGCCGGTGCGCATCGGCAAAGGTATCCAGGAAGTCGAGTTGAACGGGGAGGACCGCATCCTTTCGTTTACCCCGGTGGCAGGCTTGCCGAACGCCGAGTGGTATATCGGACTGTCGATCGACAAAGCCAAGGCCTACGCGCCGCTGAGCCATTTCCGTACGTCTGCGTTGATTGCGATGTTCGTCGCGGTGGCGGCGATTGCGTTGTTGCTGAGCCTGCTGATCCAGGTCTTGATGCGTCCGTTGACCACCATGGGCCGCGCCATGCAGGACATTGCCCAGGGCGAAGGCGACCTGACCCGACGTCTCGTCGTGCAGGGCAAGGATGAGTTCGCTGTGCTGGGTGGTTCGTTCAACCAGTTCGTGGAGCGCATCCATGCATCGATTGCTGAAGTGTCTTCGGCCACGCGGCAGGTACATGATCTGTCGCAGCGGGTGATGACGTCGTCCAACGCCTCGCTTGTCGGCTCGGATGAGCAGAGCGCCCGCACCAACAGCGTGGCCGCTGCGATCAATCAGTTGGGCGCCGCGACCCAGGAAATCGCCCGCAATGCCGCCGATGCTTCGCAACAGGCCAGCGGCGCCAGCGAGCAGGCCGACGACGGGCGCCAGGTGGTGGAAAAAACCATCCAGGCGATGACCGCGCTGTCGCAGAAGATCAGCCTGTCGTGCACCCAGATCGAAACCCTGAACGCCAGCACCGACAACATCGGGCACATCCTCGATGTGATCAAGGGCATCTCTCAGCAAACCAACCTGCTGGCGTTGAACGCCGCCATCGAAGCGGCCCGTGCCGGTGAAGCCGGGCGTGGCTTTGCGGTGGTGGCCGATGAGGTGCGCAACCTGGCGCACCGCACGCAGGAGTCGGCTGAAGAGATCCACAAGATGATCACTTCGTTGCAGGTGGGTTCTCGTGAGGCGGTAACCACCATGAACGCCAGCCAGGCCTCCAGCGAAGAAAGCGTGGAAGTGGCCAACCAGGCCGGCCTGCGCCTGGTCAGCGTGACCCAGCGTATCGGTGAGATCGACGGCATGAACCAGTCGGTGGCCGCCGCGACCGAAGAACAGACCGCCGTGGTGGAAACCCTCAACATGGATGTCAGCCACATCAACCTGCTGAACCAGCAGAGCGTCGCCAACCTCAACGAAACGCTGAAGGATTGCGATGCCTTGTCCCAACAGGCCAATCGGTTGAAGCAACTGGTGGACAGCTTCAAGATCTGATCCAGCCGAACCAGCGCCATCGCGAGCAGGCTCGCTCCCACATTGGTCTTGGGTGTAGGTGAAACCCAGGACCACCGCCGGTCTCCTGTGGGAGCGAGCTTGCTCGCGATGGCGATGCATGGTTCTCACGGGTTTCCTTGTGGCGAGGGAGCTTGCTCCCGCTGGCCTGCGAAGCGGGCCCTGGCATTTCTCCAGGCGGACCGCATCAGCCGGTTTGGCGACTGCTGCGCAGCCGAGCGGGAGCAAGCTCCCTCGCCACGGGTTTTGGGTTGTCCATGAGGAGGCGGTGTCCGGGCTGACGCTTTCGCGAGCAGGCTCGCTCCCACAAGGGAGTAGTGGTCAGGTGAACATCTTCACCACGTTCTCCATCGCTTCATCGGCGAACCCTTGCAGGAAATCCCTGAAGCCCGACGGGGTGTGGGCGTCGGTGTGGTCGGCAATGATGGTCCAGGTGGCGCGGCAGCGGTTGTCCGCCAGGGGCTCCACGCGCATGGCTGCCCAGAGGTTGTCGATGCCCAGGGTGTTGTAGATCAGCGTCCAGGTCATGTGCATGGCCTGGTCGTCACGGCTGTTGAGCTGTTCCACCACCAGGTTCTGTCCGTCGACGAAGAATTTCTTGCGCAGGGATCTCACCCCTTCGCCGGTCATTTCGATGCGCTCAAGCGCGGGGATAAAGCGGTTGAACCCGCCAAAGTCCCCGACCACTTCCCAGACTCGCGCCGCGTCAGCGGACACTTGCACCGAGGTTTCAACGTGGCAGGCTTGAGGATTCTTGATCAGTGTGTCGGGTTGAAATGTGGTCATGGTCTTGCTCCTTGCTTTGGGGTGGGATGGTTCAGATGAAATCAATGGCCTTGAGGTAGTCCGCGCCACGGCGTAGCAGGGCCGGGGATTTTTCCGGGTAGCGCGCGCCCATCTGCCGGACGCCGGACCGGGCGTTGTCATGACGGATCAGCGAGATGTCGCCGATGTCCTCCTCGAAGCCGTTCAGATAGAAACCCAGCACGCCGAACAACGCGTTGTCGGCATCGACCCGCGCCAATTGCCGTTGCCAGTCGGCGACGCTCACCAGGGAAAACGCCCGGCCGCTGTCCCGGAACGACGCCACGTAGGCGTCCCAGCTCAGCGGTTCGGGGTTGTGCAGATTGAACACGGCCTGGTTCGGTTGGTAGCGGCTGGCGTGGAAGGCGATGAAACGGGCCAGGAAGTCCACCGGCATCAGGTCGAAGTTGAGTGACAGGGCCGGCACCTGGCCGAGCTGGATCGAGCCCTTGAGCATCAGCATCAACCGGTTCTTGTGGGGTTGGCAGACCCCCGTCTGGCTGTTGAAGCTGATGTTACCGGGGCGGAACAGGTTCACCCGCACGCCAAGGTCACGGGCCCGCTGCAGGATCCGCTCGCCGACCCATTTGGACAGGTTGTAGCCGTTCTTGATGTAGATCGGCGGTGTCTGCGCCGCTGGTTGCTCCAACACCTGGCCATCGGCGTCCAGGGCGCTGGAAGCCGAGAGCGTCGAGACGAAGTTGAAGATCTTCTTGCGCCGGCCTTCGCACAGGCGCAGGCATTCGAAGATCGGCTCGACGTTGTCCCGCGCCAGGGACTCGTAATCGAGCACGTGGTTGACGTGGGCCGCGTTGTGCACCAGCGCGCCGAAGGTGCTGTCGATGCGTTGGTAGATGTCGTCCGGCAAACCCAGTTGCGGTTGGGTGATGTCGGCGGCGTAGACGCTGACGCGACTCAGGTCCAGGTGCTCCAGGCGATTGTCCCGCAGGGCCTGGGCGAACCGTTCGGCCGCGCTTTGCCCGCCGGACTCACGCACTAGGCACGCAACCTCGGTGGCGCCCCACGCCAGCAACGCCTCGACGATGTGCACGCCGAGAAAGCTGTTGGCGCCGGTCACCAGCACTTTGTGCACGTCACCGCTCTGGCTGATGGACAGTGGATCAAGGTTGAGCTCCGCCTCGGCGTCGATGAAAGCCTGCGGGCTCAGCGTTGACGTACCGCTCTGTTCGGAGTCGTCGAGCAGCTTCGCCAGGGTGATCAGCGTCGGCGCTTCGATGAAGCGATTGATCGACAGGCTACGGCCGAACGACTGGCGGATGCTCAGCAGCAATTGCGACAACAGAATCGAATGCCCGCCGAGGTTGAAGAAGCTCTCGTCGGTGGCGATGTCCTCGGCCGGCAGTTCCAGCAGCTCGGCCCAAAGCGCTCGCAGCTGGTTTTCCAAGGCGTTCTGCGGCTGGCGTCCCTGGCCTTCGGCCTGGACCGGCCCCGCCGAGGCAAGCAACGCCCGGCGATCAACCTTGCCATTGCTGGTGTAAGGCAGGCTGGGCAACTCGATGTAGGCCGTCGGGTGCATGTAGCTGGGCAACCTGTCCTGCACATGCTCGCGCAATGCCTGAAGAGCCGCGCCGGGAAGTTCTTGCACAGGGTTCACCAGGAACGCCAGGATCCGCCGGCGTTCATCCACCCCCACCGCCACCTGACGAAACAACTGGCTGTCGCGCAGGCAATGTTCGATCTCCTCGGGCTCGACCCGAAAGCCACGGATCTTCACCTGGTTATCGCGACGTCCACACAGCTCGATCCCAGCGTCCGTCCACTGGCCGATATCCCCGGTGCGATAGGCCCGCAGCGTCTGCCCGGTGGGCAACGTCAGGTTGAGGTAGCGCTCGGCGGTCAGCCCCGGGGCGTTCAGGTACCCCAGGCCGACACCCGGCCCGGCAATGTAAAGCTCGCCGGGCGTGCCGTCGGGCACCGGTTGCCGTTGCTCGTCCAGAATCAGCAACCGGGCATTGGCAATGGGTCTGCCAAGGTTGCGATTGTTGTCGCCGCTGCCGAACTGCCGCGTGGTCGCCAGCACCGTGGTTTCGGTCGGGCCATAGATATTGTGGAAGCGGCACTGTGGCGCCAGTTGCTCGATCACATACGGCTCGCAGACATCCCCTCCGGTGACCAGGTGATCCAGCCCCAGCGGCGCGTCCAGTGGCAGTACGCTCAGCAGTGCCGGTGGCAGGAAGGCGTGGCTGACGCGCTGTGCGCGAATCAACGCGACCAGTTGCTGCGGGTCGCGGCGCTGGTCTTCGCTGGGCACGATCAACAGTCCGCCCTGGACGAACGTCGGCAGGATGTCCAGCAGCGACGCGTCGAAGTTGATGGTGGAAAACTGCAGCGCGCGACTGTCGCGCTTCAACTCGACATGGTCGCAGTACCACGCGCAAAAATGGCTGAGGTTGCGCTGGCTGAGCAACACGCCTTTGGGCTGGCCGGTGGTGCCGGAGGTGTAGATCGCCACGGCCGGCTCGTCGATGCCCGCCACGCGCCGGATTGTCGAGAGCGGGATGATCGTTTTCGAAGAGGGCAGTCGATGGACGTTCAGCCTGGGTACTGCGCAGTCGTCCAGGTCGCTTTGCACGTCATGCAGCAGCAGATCGGCCCGGGCATTTTCGAGGATGAAGCGCCGCCGCTGCGCCGGGTGTTGCGGGTCCAGCGGCAGGTACACCGCTCCGCATCCCAAAACCGCCAGGATCGCTGCATACAGCAGTGCGGATTTGGGCAGGCACACGCCGATCACCTTCGGGCGATCAGCCGCGCCCGGCAGGATTTCCAGCATCGATTGTTGCAACCTGAGCGTCAGGTCGCGCAAGGATCGGTAGTCGATGAGCTGACCGTCGACCCACAGGGCCGGTTGCGTCGGCTGATCAAGCATGCGTTGTTCGATGCTGTTCATCACCGGCACTTGGGCGGCGGCCAGGAGCCAGGGCACCGGGGCGCGGTTGAGGTGATGTTCGAAAGCCAGCGGCTCCAGCGCATCGAGCCCGTGCAGGAGCTCGTCTGCAACGGCGGTTTCCAGCGTCGGCCAGGTGTCGAAGCGGGTCTCGTCCCGCGAGAGCTGGCTGACCAGCCGGGCGCCGTGCTCGACCACCGCCGCCAGTGCGCAGAGGCGCAATGACTGGCCGTTGCCCCGGCTTGGCGGGGCAATCACGGCCTCGGATAACAGGCGCTGTGCAGCGTCGCGGAAAACCACCACCGGTTGCGGCAATGCCTGGCCTGACAGGGCCTGGAGCGCCACGCGCACATGAAGTCGAAAGCGCGCCTGTGTGGCACACGGCAGCGTACCGTCATCGATCGACAGGTCGACCGCGCCGTGGGCGGTTGGCGATCGAAATTCCCTGACCGAATGACCGTGAAGTTCAAGTTCCCGGGCCAGTTCGGCCATGGCCTGGCTGGTGCCGGATAGCGCAATTTCGAGGCGTTTCATCGAAAGCTCCTCATGGGGTCAGGTAGTCGGCCAGGGCATCGCGCACGCACGGTGAAGCGAGCATCGAGCTGGTGCGAAAAAAGCGTGTGATGTTGCCCACCAGCGGATGAAAGCGATTGATCGGGTACGCCAACGCACTGGCGTCATCCCGCAGCGACTGACGTACCGATTCATCGACGGGCAGATGGGCGATCAGCTCGAAATCGAACTGTTGTTGCAGGTCGCTCGCCAGGTACTCGGCAATGAAGCCGGGCATCAGTTGCGCGATGGCTTGGCGGTCTTCTTCCGGTGCGGTGCGCCAGTAAATCTGCACCAGCCGTGTCCAGAAACCGGAGTGTCGGCCCTCATCCTGCAAGTGGTCCGCCATCAAACCCTTGATCGAAGCCTTGACCGAGTCATCCCGGGCAAAGGCCGCCACTTCGTTGGTCACCGTGTTCTCGGCAATGGCGATGCAGATCAGCTCCACGGCACTGAGCAAACGCTCCGGTGCCCGCGCCAGCGTGGCCGGGACCGCGCGGCTGAGTTCGATCTGGTCGGGCAGCGGGATCGGCTCGATGCCGGTCATGTCGATGGTCTGTTGCATGAAGTCCATGGCCACCAGCGCGTGATAGTCCTCATCCACCACCACAGTCATCGCGTCGTAGCGACAGGCGAACGGAAACTCGATGCCGAAGCGGTTCTTGGCGATGCGCCGCGCGGTGTGGTCCACCAGCTCAGTCTCGAAAATCACCACGTCATTGATGAATTTGTAGAGGCTCTGCACCAGGACAAAATCGCGCAACTGCGGGCAGTGGCTGAGAAAGGTCTGGCTGTGCACAAGGGGCTGACGGCTCATGGGGAAGATCAGCTTGTCGTCATCCTCGACCCGGCGCCGTGGTCGGGTACGGATGGTGGCACGACTTTCCCAGGTGTCGGCGAAGGACTGGTATGAAATGGCGTTCATGGCGTCACCTGCGCAACGGGCAGGGCCATGCTCTGACGCAAACCATCCCACAACGCCGCGCGGCTGTGGACGGCGGCGAGGGCGGCGGCAAGGACTTCGCGCTCGCGCTGCGGGTCGCCATCGATCAGCCGTGCCAGGAGTTTTTCCGCAGCCGGGCCATGGTCTTCGGAGTCCACTTCGATATGCCGTTGCAGGTAATAACGAAACGTCGGTGCCTGGTCCAGGCCGATGCCCCAGGCATCCAGCATGCGCTGGAACATCTGCGGGATGACGCTTTCGCGACCGTGCACGAACGCGGCGGCCACGCTGTGGGCCGGGGCGTGCAAGGCAGTGTGCAAGGTCTGGCGTACGAAGCGCGCCGCGGCCGGGTCTACCTCGACGCTGTCCAGCGCGGTTTCGGGGCTGACGCCTTCCTGTTGCAGGGCAATGAATTGCTCAATGGCCCGGGTATCCGCGCCGACCTCGCGCATGGCGTCCAGGTACAGCTCGAAATGGCTGCAATAGCCCGCTCCGGGACGGTCGTCGGATTCTTCCCCCAAGACGATTTCATTGATCAGCCGTGCTGCGTGCGGGTCGGCCGGAGGTAGCCACGGCAACTGGATACAGGTCAGCTCGCGTTGCAGGCGCTTGGTCAGGGACATGAAATCCCACACGGCAAAAACATGACTTTCCATAAAACGGCGCAACAGGTCGATTGATGTTATTTCAGAAAAAACCGGGTGTTCACCTAGTTCGAGTTTCTTCAGGAATAGTTGTTCTTTGGTTGGCTGCATTGGAACGTCCTCATCAATGATTTTTGTCCGGAAGTTGCTTCGCCAGTTTTTTCGGTGCGAGCGAGCGCGTGAACCGGAGTCCATGTTTTCTTGATACAGATGTTTTATTTTTGCTCAGGGTTGAAAGGCCTGCTGGAGGCCTTTCGGTCATGAGTCTTGGGGTCGAAGGCAACTCGACGTAGAAAAAGTTAGTGCATGTAACAAAGGCTCTGCAAGTTATTTTTTATATATTTAAGTTGGCGTAATTCTTGAGCGTGAAGAGGGTTGTTAAAACTTTTCATATAAGTTTTATTGGGTCGAAGTTGCTCCTTCCGATTTATAACTATCAGAATCGAATGGTACGAGTGAATGCCTCACCCGGAGCACTTCAGGGAACGGGAATTAAGTAAGTGATGTTTTGTGGGCGGGAGACCGACCAGACTTGCGGGTCATCTCGCCGTTCGGACGACGCTCCTTGCGTGATGGCTTCGATTCGCCTGGGCCACAGCCAGGCGCTGACTTCTTCAGGTCTTTTTTGAATCGATAAACGCAAGAGTGAGCCCAAATGGATAGCAGTTCCATCGGACTGACGTCGCGATGGAACGCGGGCGCAGTCAGACCGCGCCGGGCAAGGCCATGGGGGGTGTGGGAAGGATGTGTAAGAAAGTGCTACGCCGGCCGCGTCGCCGGCGCAGAGATGGGGTTGCGCTTATTGGTTGAGGTATCGGCGCATGGTGACGGAGGCTTTTTCCAAGTGCTGCTCAAGCAAGGCGACCGCTGTGTCGACATCCTTCGCCACCGCGGCTGCGAGCATCGCGCGGTGGTCGTCCTGGGTCAGCGTGCCCAGGCCCATCGATGACATGTGAAAACGCAGGAAACGCTCTTCCTCATTGAGCTCGTGCTCGACCAGGTCAAGCAGCTTGGCGTTGGGTGCCCTGTGGTAAAGCGACATATGAAACAGCCGATTGAGCCTGGCGATCTCGGCGTAGTCGGTTTGCGCCTCGAGTTGCTCGATGTACTGGGCGGCCATCGTCAGGTCGTTGTCGTTGAGCAGCGGAACGGACAGGCGCAGGGCGAAGCTTTCCAGGACCGAACGCAAGGCATAGGTCTCGATCGCATTGCTGGTGATCAGCGGAGCCACCACGGCGCCCTTGTGCTGTACCACGTTTAGCAATGACTGCGCCTCGAGCTGGCGTAATGCCTCGCGTACCGGCATGCGGCTGACGCCGAACAGGTCGGCCAGTTCCTGTTGGCGTAGCGCCGTGCCACTGGGCAGGCGCCCATCGAGAATGGCTTCACGCAGGGAGCTCTCGATGATGGCGCGGGCCTGGGAGGCGGGAATGGGGCCGTTGACCTGGATAGTGCTTAACGGGTTGGGCTTCTTTGTCACGACAACACCCTGACTGGTAGTAACGAAATTGGATCCAAGCCAACATTAGTTACAGATTGCCAAGCCGTCAAAGTCTCGCGGCGCCGGTTCCTGAACTAAAGTTTAGACTGCTTGCGGTGATTGCATCCTGCCATTGTCTTTTGCCCGGCCAGGCTTCACCATCCAACGAATTTTCCAACGGCCCTTTTCGGACGTATTCCCCTTGGCTGCACCTTTTCCTGTCCTCAGGTCCATGCGTTGGCTGTGTTCGGCATTGTTGCTGGCCGGCCTGCTGCTGGGCGGCCTGCGGGCCGATTGGGACTTTGCGCAGATCAGCCGCCGGGCGCAAGCGTTATATGGGCCTTTGGGCGAAGGGCAGCAACGGATCGACGCGTGGCAGCAACTGTTGGCGACCCAGAAGCAGATTCCGGAACTGGAACAACTCAAGGTAGTGAATCTGTTTTTCAACAAGCAGGTGCGCTACGTCGAAGACATCGACCTGTGGCGTGAGGTTGATTACTGGGAAACCCCTATCCAGGCCTTATGGAAGGGCGCAGGTGATTGCGAGGACTACGCCATCGCCAAGTATTTCAGCCTGCGCCGGCTCGGGGTGTCCAGTGACAAGCTGCGCATCACCTACGTCAAGGCCTTGCGGCAGAACCGGGCGCACATGGTGCTGACCTACTACGCCACGCCCGATGCCATGCCCTTGGTACTCGACAGCCTGATCGACGGTATCCAGCCGGCCAGCCAGCGAACCGACCTGCTGCCGGTCTACTCTTTCAATGCCGAAGGGCTGTGGCTGCCGGGCGCCAAGGGCAACAAAAAAGTGGGTGACACCAAGCGCCTGTCCCGCTGGCAGGATGTGTTGAAAAAAATGCAGGCCGAAGGTTTTCCGGTCGAGACGACTAACTAGGAGCGCGCGCTCAGATGTCCTTGTTCAAACAGCTGTTGATCGCTATCTGTCTGTTCCTGGTGGTTGCCTTCAGCGGCAGCTTCATGGTCAGCCTGGAAAGCTCGCGGACCCAGTACGTCAATCAATTGCGCTCGCACGCGCAGGATGCGGCCACGGCGCTGGCCTTGTCGCTGACGCCGAATATCGACGACCCGGCAATGGTCGAGCTGATGGTCAGCTCGATCTTCGACAGCGGCTACTACGCAAGCATCCGCGTGGTCGACGTGAAGAACGACAGCACCATCGTCGAACGCACCGGCATTCCGGACGCCGGCAACGTACCGCAGTGGTTCATCAAGCTCATTGGCCTGGAGCCGGCCGGTGGCGATGCGCTCGTCAGTCGGGGCTGGGAGCAGGCGGCACGGGTCGAAGTGGTCAGCCACCCTATGTTCGCCCTCGCCAAGCTGTGGCAGAGCGCGCTGGGCAGCCTGGGTTGGCTGTTGCTGTGCGGCGCTGTGAGCGCGGTGTTGGGGGCCTTGCTGCTGCGCCGTCAGCTCAAGCCGCTGGATTACATGGTGCACCAGTCCCATGCCATCGCCCGTCGGGAGTTCCTCAGCTTGCCGGAGCTGCCGCGTACCCCTGAGCTGCGCCGGGTGGTGCAGGCGATGAACCAGATGGTCGAAAAGCTCAAGGCGCTGTTCCAGGAGCAGGCCGAGCGCAGCGAGAAGCTGCGGGTCGAGTCCTATCAGGACAACCTCACGGGCCTGGCCAACCGACGTTACTTCGAAATGCAGCTGCATGCCCGGGTGAGCAATCCCGAGCAGGCCAGTTCCGGTTATCTGCTGTTGTTGCGGGTCAGGGACCTGGCCGGGTTGAACCAGCGGCTGGGCGGGCAGCGCACCGATCAGTTGCTCAAGGCCGTGGGCGAGCAATTGCTGCGTGAATGCGCGCGTTATCCGGAAACCCATAACCTGGTGACGCGCATCCGCGGCGGAGAGTTCGCCGTGTTGGCGCCCGGGCTGGTGCGCGAGGAAGCCTTGCAACTGGCGCAGAATCTCGAAGGCGCGTTGGCGAGCCTGCACGCCACCGGCGCGACGGACGTCGCATCGGTGGCCTCCATCGGGCTGGCGCCGTTCGTCCACGGCGACTCGCCGCAAGCGGTGCTCCAGCTCGGCGACCAGGCGCTGGCCCAGGCCGAAACCCAGGGTGAACCGGGCTGGGCCTGCCTGGATCACAGCGCGTCGGCCAGCGTTGGCGATGATCACCATGCCTGGCACAACCTGCTTGACCAGGCGCTGAGCAACCAGCGCTTCGAGCTGTATTTCCAGCCGGTGGTGGCCGCCCAGGACACCCAGGTGGTGCTGCATTACAAAGTGCTTTCGCGGCTGCTCGACGATCAGGGCCAGAGCATCCCCGCCGGGCGTTTCCTGCCATGGCTGGAGCGCTTCGGCTGGACTGCGCGCCTGGACCGCCTGATGCTCGAACAGGTGCTCAAGCAAATGGCCGGGCACGAGCAATCCCTGGCGCTCAACCTGTCCTCTGCCACGCTGGCCGACCCGCAGGCTTTGAACAAGGTCTTTGAAATCCTGCGGGCTCACGGCAATCTCGGGGCGCGCCTGACCCTGGAGATCGGTGAGGAGCAACTACCTGAACAAGCGGTGCTGGAGCAGTTGACCCGGCAGTTGCGCGAGCTCGGTTTCTCCCTGAGCCTGCAGCGTTTCGGCGGACGGTTCAGCATGATCGGCAACTTGTCGCGGCTGGGGCTGGCGTATCTGAAAATCGACGGCAGTTATATTCGCGCCATCGACCAGGAGAGCGACAAGCGCCTGTTCATCGAAGCCATCCAGCGCGCCGCCCACAGCATCGACCTGCCGCTGATTGCCGAGCGGGTTGAGACGGAAGGCGAACTGGTGGTGATTCGCGAGATGGGGTTGTTTGGGGTGCAAGGGCAGTTGGTGGGCGAGCCTAGGCGTTGGGGATGAGTGCTGCGTTGTCTGTCAGTGAGCCTTCGCGAGCAGGCTCGCTCCCACATGGTTTTTTGTTGGGCTGAAGTTTGAAATTTACCCCCCCATCCACTGTGGGAGCGAGCCTGCTCGCGATGGCGCCAGCTCAGACACCGTATAACCCCGTGGCTAGGGAGCTTGCTCCCTAGCCACGGTCAGCGGTGAATCAGATCAACCCCTTCTCATCGTCATCGATCAACCGACTCAACCCGCCCAGCGCTTCCCGTGCCTGGTTGCGGTCCATCAGCTTGGCCTGGGCCGCTGGCGGCAGGTCGGTGACGCGGATGACGCCTTTGCTGGTGAGTACCTGGATCAGGTCGTCGAGTACCCGGATCATCTCCAGGTCGCTCTGCTTGAGTTGCTTGAGGCTGTTCTCTACCGCCTGGTTGGCGAACCAGTCCTGGATCTCATGGTTGTCGGCCGGCAAGGTCTCGGTGGCCTCGGCATAAGCGGCGGCTTCGACGCGCACCAGCAGGCCTTGCGCATCGCGTTGCACATAAAACATCGGGCATCCCTCATGTATGAAGCGGCGTCATGCTGGGCAGCATAGGCCAACTGTGGGGATTATGAACACTTATCCTGTGGCGAGGGAGCAAGCGCCCTCGCCACAGAGTCTGTGTCAGGTTCAGCTGTTGTTGTGATCGATCTTGATGGTCGGGTCACTGCCAGCGATGAGCGAGTTCAGGTTGATGTTCGACCAGTTGTTGCCTTCCAGCTTGATCGTCACGTCCGGCGTCGCCGCAGTGTTGGCCGCGTTGAATTGACCGGTGGTGCTGACTTGCAGGGAAGACACGCCATCGACCGTGCTGATCTTCAGGAAGTGGTCGATGGTGCTGCCGGTTTCGCCCTGCAACAGGTCTCGCAGGTCGATCCGGTCACCTTCGGCGGCCTTGAAGTCCTTGATCACGTCAGTGCCGGTGTCGCCGGATTTCCAGACGAAGGTATCGCCGCCCAGGCCACCGATGAGCGTGTCGTTGCCCTTGCCGCCGATCAGGATGTCGCTGCCGCTGCCACCGAGCAGGATGTCATTGCCCTTGCCGCCGTCGAGCAAATCGTTGCCGCCCTGGCCGAAGAGGATGTCGTTGCCGGCGCCGCCCAGCAGAGTGTCATTGCCATCATGGGCACCGGACACATCGAACGCGGTGTAGTGCTCGGTGATGTACTGGTGCACGTTCGAAGTGCTGACCTTGCTGACGTCCACGCCGCTTTGCTGGGCCACGAACGACTGGATGGCCTGGTAGCCCTCGCCGGCAATGCCGTTGAAGCTCACCAGGTCGCCGAACAGGATGTCGTTGCCGTCGGCACCGTTGACCGTGTCGGCACCCGGCAACGTCGCTTCGGTGTGGCCGATGATCGAGTTGGCCAGGTCCTTGGGGTCGATGTTGGTTTGCGGCTTGCCATCGGAGTCGTACGGCTTGAGGTCGTCCAGGGTCACGCCGTTGTTCAGGCCGATGGCTTCAACGTTGCTCAAGCCTTTGAGCAGAGTGAAGCTGGCCGCTGAGCCGGTTGCTGCCGAGACGTCGCCCCACCCGCCGCCGTCCAGGTTGGAGAACTCGAACGTGCCGTTGCCCTCGGCACGCACCGTGCCGACGTAACTGTCATTCCAGTTCTTGCCGCTCTTGGTCGACAGGTACATGTCGCCATTTTCTTCGATGGTGAATTTGTGTGTGCTGTCGATCGTCTGGGTGTAGTACTTGCCAACGGTATAGTTGGACGCACTCAGCACGTCGTCGAGCTTGACGGTGCCGTACAGCGTCGGGTTCGTCTGTTCGCCGGACTGGTAGCGCGTTGGCTCACCGTCGGTGATGAAGTACGTCAGGTTCTTCGCGCCGGTATTGCTCAGGGCCTGGGTGCTGTTAAAGAAGTTCGCGGTGGTCTTGAACACCTCTTCATAGTTGGTATTGCCGCCGGACACCATCGAGTCGAGCACGCTCTTGAGCAGTGTCAGCGCGTTCGGATCGTTGAGGTTGACCGCAACGTTCTTGTTGACCTGGTTATCGAAGTCCGCCAGGAAGATGTTCACCGTCCCGGAGTTGCTGCCCAGGCTCTGCTTGAGCGTGTTGAACACCTGGGTCAGCGAGTTCTTGGCGGCTGTGACGGACGACGAACTCATGCTGCCGGAGCTGTCGACCATGAACGCGATATTGTAGTTGACGCCCGGTACCACGGTCAGGCCGCCGATGTCGGCGACCACGATGTCGTTGCCGTCGGTACCGGTGACATTGTCGCTGCCGGAGGTGGCGGTGACAGCGTTATAGGTCGCCGGGTAAACGGTGACCGGGATCTGCGCGGTCGTCACTGCCGACCCGCCGAGGGATTCGGTGGAGGTCGACGTTACGGTCAGGTTGATCTGGCCGCTGAAGTAGGTCGGCGGCGTCAGGTTGAGGCTACCCAGGTTCCAGCCGGTGAGCGAAGCTTCGCCGTTGGCGCCCACGGTTGCGGTATGTCCCGCGCCATCGCTCAGCACACTGCCTTCCGGCATGCCGCCGATTTTCACGCTCAGGCTTTCGGAGCCATCGGTGTCGGTCAGTGCGGTGGTGATCTTCGACAGCTTCACGCTGCCGCCTTCGGCGCCTTCGTTGAGCTTGTAGCCGTCGTAGTAGCCTTCGCCATTGGTGCCGTGCAGGTCGGAAACGGAAACCCCGGCATTCACCAGGTCAGCCACGCCGGTATACAGCGGTACGCCTGCGCTGCTCAGGTCCACCGGCGTGCTGCCGTTGACCGACAGGTTCACGTCATAACTGCCTGGGCCGGTCTGGTTGTGGTGGTAGATATCCAGGGTGTAATAGCCGCTGGTGGTCGGCGTGAACGAACCGTTCAACTGGCCGCCCGCACCCCAAGTGATGGCCGCGGCGGTCTTGCCGCCGATGGTCACCAGCAAACTGTCGTCGCCGGTGCCGCTGAAGGTGTAGGTCTTGCCGGCTTCCAGGAAGATCAGGCCCGAGGTCTTCGACGCGGTGCCCGGATTGACGTTGCCGTCGTTCTGAACGTTGCTCACATTGGTGCTGCTGTTCGGCGTGCCGGCGGCGTCGATCACCGACTTGAGCGTGCCGGACGGCGCGCCATTGCCATCGGTGCCCAGGCCCGACAGGCCGGTCCAGACTTCCTTGATCAGGCCGGTAGAGGTCACGTTGTTGCCGGCGACGTTGAGGGTCGGCGCATCGGCGGTTGGCGTGATGTCGATCTTCACGGTGCCGGTGTTACCCAGAGTCTGGCCGTCGGTTGGCTGGAACTTGATCTGCGCGTAGTCAGCCTGCTTGTTGCCCACGCCGCTGCCGCCGTAGCCATCGGCCCCGGATTCGTTGGCATCGGGTGTGAAGCGCAGCTTGCCGGCGTCGATGTCGGCCTTGGTGAAGGTCTGGTTGTTGGCCACGTCCTTCCAGGTTGCGCCGTCCAGGTACTGCAACTTGCCGTCACCCGGCAGCCCGGTGATTTTCACACCCTGGCTGGTGGCGGCGCTGTCCACGTCGCTGATGCCGAACGTCGACCAGCCGAGGACCAGTGAAGTGTCTTCGGTACCGGTCACCGCGCCACCGGTGGCTACGGGTGCGTCGTTGACTCCGACCACGTTCACGGTGGTGGTGGCGGTGTTGGAGTAGCTCGTGCCGTCGGTCACTGTCACGGTGATGACGCGCGGTACGGTGCTCGGATCTTCGCTGTTGTTGATGAAGCTGATGTTCTTGATCTGCTGCATGTAGTCGGCCAACGTCGCATTGCCCGTCAGCGTCAGGACGATTTTGCCGTCGGTGCTATTGGCGTTGATGCTGATGCCGTTGACGCTACTGCCCAGGTTCAGATGATCGCCAGGCTGACGGTTGGTCAGCACGATGGTGGCGCCGGTCAGCTGGGTGCTGTCCGGGTCGGTGATTTTCAGGTCAGTGTCGCCGATCGATACGCCTGGGCCCGCGGTGCCTTCGGTGAAGGTCACCTGGTAATCGGCGCCGGTCTTGCCGCTGGAATTGTTGGCATCCAGATCGAGTACCGGCGCCGCATCGTTGTCGATGATCGAAGTGCTGACGCTGCCATTGGTGCCGCTGACCGCCAGGTTCTCGAAGTTGCCACCGGTGGCCGAGTCGATCTTGACCACGAAGTTTTCAGTGCCTTCGGTGATCTTGTCGTCCAGGGTCGCCACGTTGAAGCTGGCGCTGGTGGCGTTGGCCGGGATCTTCACGGTGTAGACACCGGTGAAGTCCGAGCCATCGGCGGCGGTACCGCTGTAGACGATCTTGACCGTTACCTCGGTTTGCGCCGGGTTCGTCAGGTTGACCGTGTAAGTGGCGGCCTGGCCTTCGGTTACCGAACTGCTGCCGGTGATGCTGACGGTGGTGTTGTCAGGCGTGTCGGTCACGGCGGTCACGGCTGGCGTGGTGCTCGGCACCAGGTGCTCGAAGTTACCCCCGGTGGCCGTCTTGATCGTTGCTTCGACATTGCCGGCGTCTTTGTAGACATCATCTTTCGGCGCATCGACGGTCACGGTGCCGGTCTTGGCACCGGCGGCGATGTTGATCACCGCGCCGTTGCTCAGGGTCACGGTCACTGGCGAGCCAGCGGCGTTGGTGAGGGTCGCGGTATAGGTGATCTGGCCGCCCTCGGCGACCGAGTTGGTGGCGCTCAGGCTCAGGCCGGTGGTGTCCTGGACATCGGTGACGGTGGTGCCGGCAGGCTTGCCGTCGATTTCCAGGTTTTCATAGTTGCCGCCTTTGGCGTCGTCGATCTTGACGCTGAGGTTGCTACCACCTGCCAACGCATCGTTAGGCGCGGTGAAGTTCACCGAGCCGGAGCTTGCGCCGACTGGAATGGTGATGGACTGGCCGTTGCTCAAGTTCACCACGAGCGGGACGCCGGTGACTGGAGCGTTCACCGAAGCGGTGTAAACCACGGTGCCGCCTTCGCCCACGGAAGGTGAAGCGGTCAAGCTGACAGTCGAAGCGTCTAGCGTGTCGGTCACGTCCGTCACGACTGGTGCAGTATTAGGCACCAGGTTTTCGAAGTTGCCGCCAACGGCCTTGTCGATGCTGACTTCAACCTTGCCGGCGTCTTTGTAGACGTCGTCTTTCGGTGCATCGACGGTCACGGTGCCGGTCTTGGCGCCGGCGGCGATGTTGATCACGGCACCGTTGCTCAGGGTGATGGTCACCGGCGAGCCGGCAGCGTTGCTCAAGGTCGCGGTGTAAACAATCGAACCGCCCTCGGCGATGGTGTCGGTCGCGGACAGAGTCAGACCGGTAGTGTCCTGGGTATCAGTGACTGCGGTGTCCGCAGGCTTGCCGTCGATTTCCAGGTTTTCGTAGTTGCCGCCTTTGGCGTCGTCAATCTTGACGCTGAGGTTGCTGCCGCCCGCCAACGCATCATTAGGTGCGGTGAAGTTCACCGAGCCGGAGCTTGCGCCGACTGGGATGGTGATGCTTTGACCGTTGCTCAAGGTCACTACGAGCGGAGCGCCGGTGACTGGAGCGTTCACCGAAGCGGTGTAAACCACGGTGCCGCCTTCGCCCACGGAAGGTGAAGCGGTCAAGCTGACAGTCGAAGCGTCTAGCGTGTCGGTCACGTCCGTCACGACTGGTGCAGTATTAGGCACCAGGTTTTCGAAGTTGCCACCGGTGGCTTTATCGATGCTGACTTCAACCTTGCCGGCGTCCTTGTAGACGTCGTCTTTTGGCGCGTCGACGGTCACGGTGCCAGTGGTGGCACCAGCCGCGATGTTGATCACCGCGCCGTTGCTCAGGGTGATGGTCACCGGCGAGCCGGCCGCATTGGACAGGGTCGCGGTGTAAACGATGGAACCGCCTTCAGCGACAGTATCAGTCGCGGACAGAGTCAGACCGGTAGTGTCTTGAACGTCCGTAACGGTCGTATCCGCAGGCTTACCGTCGATTTCCAGGTTTTCGAAGTTGCCGCCTTTCGCGTCGTCGATCTTGACGCTGAGGTTGCTGCCACCCGCCAACGCATCATTAGGCGCGGTGAAGTTCACAGAGCCGGAGCTGGAACCAACTGGGATGGTGATGCTTTGACCGTTGCTCAAGGTCACTACGAGCGGAGCGCCGGTGACTGGAGCGTTCACCGAAGCGGTGTAAACCACGGTGCCGCCTTCGCCAACAGTCGAAGTTGCGCTGAGCGAAACGGTGCTGGTGTCGAGGGTGTCGGTCACGTCGGTGACGACTGGTTCAGTGTTAGGCACCAGGTTTTCGAAGTTGCCACCGGTAGCTTTATCGATGCTGACTTCAACTTTGCCAGCGTCCTTGTAGACGTCGTCTTTTGGCGCGTCGACGGTCACGGTGCCAGTGGTGGCGCCGGCAGCGATATTAATCACCGCGCCGTTGCTCAGGGTGATGGTGACAGGCGAGCCGGCAGCGTTAGTCAGGGTAGCGGTGTAAACAATCGAACCGCCTTCAGCGACAGTATCAGTGGCGGACAGGGTCAGACCGGTAGTGTCCTGGGTATCGGTCACTGCGGTGTCCGCAGGCTTGCCGTCGATTTCCAGATTTTCGTAGTTGCCACCCTTGGCGTCGTCGATCTTGACGCTCAGGTTGCTGCCGCCCGCCAACGCATCGTTAGGCGCGGTGAAGTTCACCGAGCCGGAGCTTGCGCCGACTGGGATGGTGATGGACTGGCCGTTGCTCAAGGTCACTACGAGCGGAGCGCCGGTGACTGGAGCGTTCACCGAAGCGGTGTAAACCACGGTGCCGCCTTCGCCCACGGAAGGGGAAGCCGTCAGGCTGACAGTCGAGGTGTCGAGCGTGTCGGTGACGTCAGTCACGGCTGGCGTGGTGCTCGGGACCAGGTTTTCGAAGTTGCCGCCAGTCGCTTTATCGATGCTGACTTCAACCTTGCCGGCGTCTTTGTAGACGTCGTCTTTCGGTGCATCGACGGTCACGGTGCCGGTCTTGGCGCCGGCGGCGATGTTGATCACCGCGCCGTTGCTCAGGGTCACGGTCACTGGCGAGCCAGCGGCGTTGGTGAGGGTCGCGGTATAGGTGATCTGGCCGCCCTCGGCGACCGAGTTGGTGGCGCTCAGGCTCAGGCCGGTGGTGTCCTGGACATCGGTGACGGTGGTGCCGGCAGGCTTGCCGTCGATTTCCAGGTTTTCGTAGTTGCCGCCTTTGGCGTCGTCGATCTTGACGCTGAGGTTGCTACCACCTGCCAACGCATCGTTAGGCGCGGTGAAGTTCACCGAGCCGGAGCTTGCGCCGACTGGGATGGTGATGCTTTGACCGTTGCTCAAGGTCACTACGAGCGGAGCGCCGGTGACTGGAGCGTTCACCGAAGCGGTGTAGACCACGGTGCCGCCTTCGCCAACAGTCGAAGTCGCGGTGAGCGAAACGGTGCTGGTGTCGAGGGTGTCGGTCACATCGGTGACGACTGGTGCGGTGTTAGGCACCAGATTCTCAAAGTTACCGCCAACTGCCGTGTCGATGCTGACTTCAACTTTGCCGGCGTCTTTGTAGACGTCGTCTTTCGGTGCATCGACGGTCACGGTCCCGGTCTTGGCGCCGGCGGCGATGTTGATCACGGCACCGTTGCTCAGGGTGATGGTCACCGGCGAGCCGGCAGCGTTGCTCAAGGTCGCGGTGTAAACAATCGAACCGCCCTCGGCGATGGTGTCGGTCGCGGACAGAGTCAGGCCGGTAGTGTCCTGGGTATCAGTTACTGCGGTGTCCGCAGGCTTGCCGTCGATTTCCAGGTTTTCGTAGTTGCCGCCTTTCGCGTCGTCGATCTTGACGCTGAGGTTGCTGCCGCCCGCCAACGCATCGTTGGGCGCGGTGAAGTTCACCGAGCCGGAGCTGGAACCAACTGGAATGGTGATGCTTTGACCATTCGACAGCGTGACGACCAGCGGAGCGCCGGTGACTGGAGCATTTACGGATGCTGTGTAAACCACAGTGCCGCCTTCGCCCACGGAAGGGGAAGCGGTCAAGCTGACAGTCGAGGTGTCGAGCGTGTCGGTCACGTCCGTCACGACTGGTGCAGTGTTAGGCACCAGGTTCTCAAAGTTACCACCAACGGCCGTGTCGATGCTGACTTCAACCTTGCCGGCATCCTTGTAGACATCGTCTTTCGGCGCGTCGACAGTGACGGTGCCAGTGGTAGCGCCGGCGGCGATATTGATCACGGCACCGTTGCTCAGGGTGATGGTCACCGGCGAGCCGGCAGCGTTGCTCAAGGTCGCGGTGTAAACAATCGAACCGCCCTCGGCGATGGTGTCGGTCGCGGACAGAGTCAGACCGGTAGTGTCCTGGGTATCAGTGACTGCGGTGTCCGCAGGCTTGCCGTCGATTTCCAGGTTTTCGTAGTTGCCGCCTTTGGCGTCGTAAATCTTGACGCTGAGGTTGCTGCCGCCCGCCAACGCATCGTTGGGCGCGGTGAAGTTCACCGAGCCGGAGCTGGAACCAACTGGAATGGTGATGCTTTGACCATTCGACAGCGTGACGACCAGCGGAGCGCCGGTGACTGGAGCATTTACAGATGCTGTGTAAACCACAGTGCCGCCTTCGCCCACGGAAGGGGAAGCGGTCAAGCTGACAGTCGAGGTGTCGAGCGTGTCGGTCACGTCCGTCACGACTGGTGCAGTGTTAGGCACCAGGTTCTCAAAGTTACCACCAACGGCCGTGTCGATGCTGACTTCAACCTTGCCGGCGTCCTTGTAGACGTCGTCTTTCGGCGCGTCGACGGTTATGGTGCCGGTCTTGGCGCCGGCAGCGATGTTGATCACCGCGCCGTTGCTCAGGGTGATGGTGACCGGCGAGCCGGCAGCGTTGCTCAAGGTCGCGGTGTAAACAATCGAACCGCCCTCGGCGATGGTGTCGGTCGCGGACAGAGTCAGACCGGTAGTGTCCTGGGTATCAGTGACTGCGGTGTCCGCAGGCTTGCCGTCGATTTCCAGGTTTTCGTAGTTGCCGCCTTTGGCGTCGTCAATCTTGACGCTGAGGTTGCTGCCGCCCGCCAACGCATCATTAGGTGCGGTGAAGTTCACCGAGCCGGAGCTTGCGCCGACTGGGATGGTGATGCTTTGACCGTTGCTCAAGGTCACTACGAGCGGAGCGCCGGTGACTGGAGCGTTCACCGAAGCGGTGTAGACCACGGTGCCGCCTTCGCCAACAGTCGAAGTCGCGGTGAGCGAAACGGTGCTGGTGTTCAGAGTATCGGTGACGTCGGTCACGGCTGGCGTGGTGCTCGGCACCAGGTTTTCGAAGTTACCACCGACAGCCTTGTCGATGCTGACTTCAACCTTGCCGGCGTCCTTGTAGACGTCGTCTTTCGGTGCATCGACGGTTATGGTGCCGGTCTTGGCGCCGGCAGCGATGTTGATCACCGCGCCGTTGCTCAGGGTGATGGTCACCGGCGAGCCGGCAGCGTTAGTCAGGGTCGCGGTGTAAACAATCGAACCGCCTTCAGCGACAGTATCAGTGGCGGACAGGGTCAGACCGGTAGTGTCCTGGGTATCGGTCACTGCGGTGTCCGCAGGCTTGCCGTCGATTTCCAGATTTTCGTAGTTGCCACCCTTGGCGTCGTCGATCTTGACGCTCAGGTTGCTGCCGCCCGCCAACGCATCGTTAGGCGCGGTGAAGTTCACCGAGCCGGAGCTTGCGCCGACTGGGATGGTGATGCTTTGACCGTTGCTCAAGGTCACTACGAGCGGAGCGCCGGTGACTGGAGCGTTCACCGAAGCGGTGTAGACCACGGTGCCGCCTTCGCCAACAGTCGAAGTCGCGGTGAGCGAAACGGTGCTGGTGTCGAGGGTGTCGGTCACATCGGTGACGACTGGTGCGGTGTTAGGCACCAGATTCTCAAAGTTACCGCCAACTGCCGTGTCGATGCTGACTTCAACTTTGCCGGCGTCCTTGTAGACGTCGTCTTTCGGCGCATCGACGGTCACGGTGCCGGTCTTGGCGCCGGCGGCGATGTTGATCACGGCACCGTTGCTCAGGGTGATGGTCACCGGCGAGCCGGCAGCGTTAGTCAGGGTCGCGGTGTAAACAATCGAACCACCTTCAGCTACGGTGTCGGTCGCGGACAGAGTCAAACCGGTAGTGTCTTGGGTATCAGTTACTGCGGTATCCGCAGGCTTGCCGTCGATTTCCAGGTTTTCGTAGTTGCCACCTTTCGCGTCGTCGATCTTGACGCTCAGGTTGCTACCACCCGCCAACGCATCATTAGGCGCGGTGAAGTTCACCGAGCCAGAGCTTGCGCCGACTGGGATGGTGATGGACTGGCCGTTGCTCAAGTTCACCACGAGCGGGACGCCGGTGACTGGAGCGTTCACCGAAGCGGTGTAAACCACGGTGCCGCCTTCGCCCACGGAAGGTGAAGCGGTCAAGCTGACAGTCGAAGCGTCGAGCGTGTCGGTCACGTCCGTCACGACTGGTGCAGTATTAGGCACCAGGTTTTCGAAGTTGCCACCGGTGGCTTTATCGATGCTGACTTCAACCTTGCCGGCGTCCTTGTAGACGTCGTCTTTCGGTGCATCGACGGTCACGGTGCCAGTGGTGGCGCCGGCGGCGATGTTGATCACCGCGCCGTTGCTCAGGGTAATGGTGACAGGCGAGCCGGCCGCATTGGACAGGGTCGCGGTGTAAACGATGGAACCGCCTTCAGCGACAGTATCAGTCGCGGACAGAGTCAGACCGGTAGTGTCTTGAACGTCCGTAACGGTCGTATCCGCAGGCTTACCGTCGATTTCCAGGTTTTCGAAGTTGCCGCCTTTGGCTTCGTCGATCTTGACGCTGAGGTTGCTGCCACCCGCCAACGCATCATTAGGCGCGGTGAAGTTCACCGAGCCGGAGCTTGCGCCGACTGGGATGGTGATGGACTGGCCGTTGCTCAAGTTCACCACGAGCGGGACGCCGGTGACTGGAGCGTTCACCGAAGCGGTGTAAACCACGGTGCCGCCTTCGCCCACGGAAGGTGAAGCGGTCAAGCTGACAGTCGAAGCGTCTAGCGTGTCGGTCACGTCCGTCACGACTGGTGCAGTGTTAGGCACCAGATTTTCGAAGTTGCCACCGACAGCCTTGTCGATGCTGACTTCAACCTTGCCGGCGTCCTTGTAGACGTCGTCTTTCGGTGCGTCGACGGTCACGGTCCCGGTCTTGGCGCCGGCGGCGATGTTGATCACGGCACCGTTGCTCAGGGTGATGGTCACCGGCGAGCCGGCAGCGTTGCTCAAGGTCGCGGTGTAAACAATCGAACCGCCCTCGGCGATGGTGTCGGTCGCGGACAGAGTCAGGCCGGTAGTGTCCTGGGTATCAGTTACTGCGGTGTCCGCAGGCTTGCCGTCGATTTCCAGGTTTTCGTAGTTGCCGCCTTTGGCGTCGTCGATCTTGACGCTCAGGTTGCTGCCGCCCGCCAACGCATCGTTGGGCGCGGTGAAGTTCGCCGAGCCGGAGCTTGCGCCGACTGGGATGGTGATGGACTGGCCGTTGCTCAAGTTCACCACGAGCGGGACGCCGGTGACTGGAGCGTTCACCGAAGCGGTGTAAACCACGGTGCCGCCTTCGCCCACGGAAGGTGAAGCGGTCAAGCTGACAGTCGAAGCGTCTAGCGTGTCGGTCACGTCCGTCACGACTGGTGCAGTATTAGGCACCAGGTTTTCGAAGTTGCCGCCAACGGCCTTGTCGATGCTGACTTCAACCTTGCCGGCGTCTTTGTAGACGTCGTCTTTCGGTGCATCGACGGTCACGGTGCCAGTGGTGGCGCCGGCGGCGATGTTGATCACCGCGCCGTTGCTCAGGGTCACGGTCACCGGCGAACCGGCGGCGTTGGTCAGGGTCGCGGTGTAAACAATCGAACCGCCTTCAGCTACGGTGTCGGTTGCGGAAAGCGTCAGGCCCGTAGCATCAGTCGAATCGGTGACTGCGGTGTCCGCAGGCTTGCCGTCGATTTCGAGGTTTTCGTAGTTGCCGCCTTTCGCGTCGTCGATCTTGACGCTGAGGTTGCTGCCACCCGCCAACGCATCGTTAGGCGCGGTGAAGTTCACTGAGCCGGAGCTGGAACCAACTGGGATGGTGATGCTTTGACCATTCGACAGCGTGACGACCAGCGGAGCACCGGTGACTGGAGCGTTCACCGAAGCGGTGTAAACCACAACGCCGCCTTCGCCAACCGTCGAAGTCGCGGTGAGCGAAACGGTGCTGGTGTCGAGGGTGTCGGTCACGTCCGTCACGACTGGTGCAGTGTTAGGCACCAGGTTTTCAAAGTTACCGCCAACGGCCGTGTCGATGCTGACTTCAACCTTGCCGGCATCCTTGTAGACATCGTCTTTCGGCGCGTCGACAGTTACGGTCCCAGTGGTAGCACCAGCCGCGATATTGATCACCGCGCCGTTGCTCAGGGTAATGGTGACAGGCGAGCCCGCTGCGTTGGTCAGGGTCGCGGTGTAAACAATCGAGCCGCCTTCGGCAACGGTGTCAGTCGCGGAAAGGGTCAGGCCGGTAGCATCAGCCGAATCAGTGATCGTAGTAACCGCAGGCGTAGTGCTCGGAACCAGATTCTCGAAGTTGCCGCCGGTTGCGCCGGTAATCGTAGTGCTGACAGTGCTGCCATTGTTGTAGACGTCGTTGGCCGGGGTATCGACAGCCACGGTACCGGTGGTCTGGCCGGCGGCGATAGTGATCACCGAGCCATTGCTCAACGTCACGGTCACCGGCGTCTGAGCAGGATTGGTCAGCGTCGCGGTGTAAATGATCTGACCGCCTTCGGTGATGGTTTCGCTGGCGCTGAGCGTCAGGCCAGTCGTATCAGCCGAATCAGTGATCGTAGTAACCGCAGGCGTCGTGCTCGGCACCAGGTTTTCGAAGTTGCCGCCGGTTGCTCCGGTGATCGTGGTGCTGACGGTACTGCCGTTGTTGTAGACGTCGTTGGCCGGGGTATCCACGGCAACGGTGCCGGTGGTCTGGCCAGCGGCAATGGTAATGACCGAGCCATTGCTCAACGTCACGGTCACCGGCGTCTGGGCCGGATTGGTCAACGTGGCGGTGTAGGTGATCTGGCCGCCTTCGGTGATGGTTTCGCTGGCGCTGAGCGTCAGGCCAGTCGTATCAGCCGAGTCAGAGATCGTGGTGACCGCAGGCGTAGTGCTGGGCACCAGATTCTCGAAGTTACCGCCGGTTGCGCCGGTAATCGTAGTGCTGACAGTGCTGCCATTGTTGTAGACGTCGTTAGCCTGGGTATCGACAGCCACGGTACCGGTGGTCTGGCCGGCGGCGATAGTGATCACCGAGCCATTGCTCAGCGTCACGGTCACCGGCGTCTGGGCCGGATTGGTCAACGTGGCGGTGTAGGTGATCTGGCCGCCTTCGGTGATGGTTTCGCTGGCGCTAAGCGTCAGGCCAGTGGCGTCAGCCGAATCAGTGATCGTAGTAACCGCAGGCGTGGTGCTCGGCACCAGATTTTCGAAGTTACCGCCAGTAGCGCCGGTAATCGTAGTGCTGACGGTGCTGCCGTTGTTATAGGCGTCGTTAGCCGGAGTATCGACAGCCACGGTACCGGTGGTCTGGCCAGCGGCAATCGTGATGACCGAGCCATTGCTCAATGTCACGGTCACCGGCGTCTGGGCCGGGTTGGTCAGCGTCGCGGTGTAGGTGATCTGGCCGCCTTCGGTGACAGTATTGCCGGCGCTCAGGGTGACGGTGGTGGTGTCGACGGTGTCGGTGATCTGCGTCACGGCTGGCGTGGTCGGCAGGGTCACGGCGATGCCGGTGCCGCCAGTGGTACCGGTGACGGTCACGCTGACTTGGCTGGGGTCGTTGTAGACCGTGTCGTTCGGTGCCAGGGGCACGTTGACGCTACCGGTCAGTTGCCCGGCCGGGATCACGATCACCGCGCCGTTGGACAGGGTTACGGTCAGGTTGGTTTGCGGCGCCTGGGTCACGGTCGCAGTGTAGACCAGCACGCCCCCGGCCTCGGTCAGGGTCGGGGTGGCGCTCAAGGTCATCGTCGCATTGAGCACGGCGTTGGCGGTGGTATCGGCGTTGTCGTCACCACCCAGGATGTTGTCATCGGTTGCTGCGGCCGCAGCGAGGCCTTCGGTCGGGAAGCCGATGGTGGGGTCGACGCTGCCGGCCGTGGCATCCAGCACGACGAAGCTATGACCGCCGCCCACGGCTCCGCCTGTACCGGCAGCGGTGGCGCCGGCCGCGGTGGCTTCCAGGGCGGTGGTCGGGTCGACACCGGCGGCGATGGCTTGCTGCAGCTCTTCTACTGAAGGCGCGGCTTGGGCAGTGGCCTGTTCGAGGTCGGTGGAAGAGTCCGGCGCGCTGGCGCTCCACTGGGTATCGCGGCCCAGGTCGAGCGTGCGGCCGTCAGCCAGTTCCAACGTGACGGCGCCGGCAGGGCCGGTGTCCAACTGGTCGCCTACGTTAAGGCGATCGCCTTCAATGAGTACGCGCCGAATGCCCTCGGGGGAAACGACGAAAACCTGACCAACAATGCTTTTGACAACGGCAATAACACTGCTCATTGAAGACTCTCCGGGTACCACGTTCAGTAGACTTCCATGGACCCGACAGCCTCGTTGGCCATAGCGGTCTGGACGTTCATGCGCACAAAGGGATAATGTTTTGACGCTGGAAATATGACGATATTTTGACAGCTAGGTCGGCTTATTTTGTTTCTGCCAAACTATTGACCTTATGCTGGCCATCCTAAACAATCGCCCCTGTAATGTCACATTGATATTTAAGCGGCGACCTGTTCTTTCGGTGCGTGTTCCTGCCCCTGTTCTGAACTTTCCGACATACGGTCATTCCGGTTGCCATCATCCGATGCAGCGACACGTTTCGCTGTGATTCAAGACAAGAGTTTCGGGAATTTTCCAATCATGCGTTCGCACCTGTTCAAGGCTTTACCCTTCGCCCTGGCCGCCAGTTTCGTACAAGCACAAACCTTGCCGCAGGCCATGCAACAAGCATTGGATGTTCATCCGGAAATTCAGGCAGGCGTGAACAGCCGCCTGGCGGCGGACTATCAGTTGAAGGCGGCCAAGGGCGGCTACCTGCCTAGAGTGGACCTCGCAGCCGGTTACGGCCGTGAAGGCACCGACAGCGTGACGACCCGTTCGGGCAGTAATAATCATTGGGAAACCCTGAACCGCAGCGAATCGAGCCTGCGTCTGTCGCAAATGGTTTTTGACGGTTTTGCGACGTCCAGCGAAGTCGGGCGTCAACAAGCCAACGTCAGTGCTCGCGCCTATTCCTTGCTTGATGCCTCCGAGCGCACCGGGCTGACCGTCGCCCAGGTGTACCTGGACGTACTGACCCGCCGTGAGTTCGTGCGCCTGGCCGAGGAAAACCTCAAGAGTCACGAGCGCATCTTCGATCAAATCAAGTTGCGCACGTCCCGGGGGGTAGGCAGCGGCGCCGACCTGGACCAGGCCGAGGCGCGCATGGCCCAGGCCCGCAACAACCTGATCACCGAGCAGACCAACCTGGCCGATGCCGAGACCAACTACCTCAGCGCCGTCGGACAATTGCCTGACCAACTGGAGCGCCCCGCCGACTTTCTGGCGTTGCTACCGGCCAACCTGACCGAAGCCCGTGCCCAGATGCTGGAAAACAGCCCGGTGCTGCGTTCGGCCGAAGCCGACATCGCCGCCGCCGAGAAGCAATACGAGGCCGCCAAGTCGAGCTTCTACCCTCGCTTCGACGCGGAACTGGGCCGCACCGCCGACAACGACCTGGACGGCCAGAACGGCCACAACAACGAATGGCAGGCCATGTTGCGCATGCGCTTCAACCTGTACGCCGGTGGTAGCAACAAGGCCGACCTGGAATCCAAGTCCTACCTGTCCAACCAGGCGCTGGATATCCGCAACAACGCGCTGCGCCAGTTGAATGAAGAGCTGGGCCTGGCCTGGAACGCCCTGAACAACGCCAACGCCCAGGTGCCGATCGCCCAGCAATACGTGGATCGCAGTGCCAACGTGCGCACCGCCTACCAGAAGCAATTCAGTCTCGGCGAGCGGACCCTGCTCGACTTGCTCGACAGCGAAAACGAGCTGTTCAGCGCCTCCCGCCGTCTGGCGGAAATCAAGAACGTGCAGCTGTTCAGCCAGTACCGGATCAAGGCGACCATGGGCCAGTTGCTGAAAAGCCAAGGCGTGGTCGCGCCGTTGGCATCCGTTGTGCAGAACGACGTGAAACCCAAGGTCCAGTTGCCTGGGATGAATTAAGCCATCCATCCGTTTTTCAGCGAAAGAGTGCCGAGCGTGGAATCAGAAGTCAGTCCAGTCGAACTAGTTCACGACCCGCGCACGCTGCACGATGACCCGCTGCTGGATGGTTTGCTGGCGCTCTGCATGCTGCACCAGAAACCTGCCAGCGCGGCGATGCTGACCACCGGCCTGCCGCTGCCCAAGCAACGCTTGAGCGTCGACTTATTGTCGCGCGCGGCGGCCCGTGCCGGTCTGCAAGGCCGGGTGCTGCAACGCAAGCTCGAACAGATCCCGGCCATCGCCATGCCGGCTCTGCTGCTGCTCAAAGAAGGCCGCAGCGCCGTGCTGCTGGGCTGGGCCGGTGACGACCAGGCGCGCTTGCTGCTTAGCGAAAGCGATGGCGGAGAGGTCACCGTCAGCCGCGAGCTGCTGGCCGATGACTACAGTGGCAAGGTTTTCTTCGCCCAGCCGCAGCATAAATTTGACGTCAACCACGGCACGCTGATCCCACGGGCGCGTTCCTGGTTTTTCGCGACACTCTCAAACGCTCCCGCTGGTTGTACGCCGATGCCATCGCGGCCAGCCTGCTGATCAATATCATCGCCATGGCCGCGCCGCTGTTCGTGATGAACGTCTACGACCGCGTGGTGCCGAACCAGGCCGAATCAACCCTGTGGGTACTGGCGGTCGGCATTACCGGCGCCTACATTTTCGACTTGATCCTGAAGATGCTGCGCAGCCTGTGCCTGGATCTGGCAGGCAAGAAAACCGACCTGATCATTTCTGCGACGCTGTTCGAGCGCATCGTCGGCATGGCGATGAAATATCGTCCGGCGCGGGTCGGCAGCTTTGCCCAGAACATCCACGAGTTCCAGAGCCTGCGGGACTTCCTCGCCTCGCTGACCCTGACCAGCCTGATCGACTTGCCGTTCACGCTGCTGATCTTCATGGTCATCGCGATCCTGGGCGGGCATCTGGTGTGGATTCCGGTGCTGGCGTTCCCGATCGCCTTGCTGATTGGCTATGCCTTGCAGAAGCCGTTGGTAGCGACCATGGAACGAACCATGGCCCTGGGCGCCGAGCGCCAGTCCAGCCTGATCGAAACCCTGGCCGGCCTGGATGCGGTGAAGGTCAACAACGCCGAAAGTGAACGGCAGTACCAATGGGAACAGACCATCGGCACCCTTAGCCGCCTCGAGCTGCGCGTGAAGATGCTGTCCGGCCTGGCGATGAACATCACCTTGCTGATCCAGCAACTGGCCGGGGTGATCATGATCGTCTTCGGCGTCTACCAGATCATCGCCGGCAACCTGAGCATGGGTGGGCTGATCGCCTGCTACATGCTCAGCGGCCGCGCACTGAGCCCATTGGCCTCGTTGTCGGGCCTGCTGACCCGCTACCAGCAAGCGCGGGTCACCATGACTTCCGTCGACCAGATGATGGAACTGCCCCAGGAACGCAATTTCGACGAGCGCCCGCTCAGCCGCAAGGTGTTGCAGGGCGCCATTGAATGTCGGCAATTGAATTTTACCTATCCGAACCAGCAGAACGCCGCGCTGAAGAACATCAACCTGGTGATCAAGCCGGGCGAAAAAATTGGCATCATCGGCCGCAGCGGCTCGGGCAAAAGCTCTCTGGCAAAACTCCTGGTGGGGCTTTACCAGCCGGATGACGGCGCGTTGCTGGTGGATGGCGTGGACATTCGCCAGATCGACGTCAGCGAGCTGCGCTACAACATCGGCTACGTGCCCCAGGACATCCAGCTGCTGTCCGGAACCCTGCGCGACAATCTCACTTCAGGTGCCCGCTACGTCGAGGATGAATTGGTGCTTCAGGCCGCGGAGCTGGCAGGCGTACACGAATTCGCCCGCCTGCATCCGCAAGGCTATGAGCTGCAAGTCGGTGAGCGCGGGCAGAACCTGTCCGGCGGCCAGCGCCAGAACGTCGCCCTGGCTCGCGCGTTGCTGCTCAATCCGCCGATCCTGCTCCTGGACGAACCTACCAGCGCGATGGACAACACCGGTGAAGAGCGCTTGAAACAGCGCCTGGCCGCCGTGGTGGAAAACAAGACCGTGCTGCTGGTGACGCACCGGGCATCCTTGCTGTCGCTGGTGGACCGCCTGCTGGTGATCGACCGCGGGCAGATTCTCGCCGACGGCCCGAAAGCCGCCGTCATGGAAGCGTTGAAGAAGGGGCAGATCAGTGTTGCTTAAATCCGGTTTCAAGGGCGCTGTGGGCCGTTACTTCAAAGGTTCCGACTCGCTGCATGGCCAACCGCTGCCCGAAGTCAACAAGGCGCTGATCGAGGACGCCCCCCGCGTGGTGCGCCTGACGATCTGGGGCATCATCGGTTTTTTCGTGTTCCTGGGGCTGTGGGCCAACTTCGCCGAGATCGACGAAGTGACCAAGGGCGACGGCAAGGCGATTCCTTCGTCCAAGATTCAGAAAATCCAGAACCTGGAAGGCGGTATCGTCGCCGAGCTGTTCGTAAAGGAAGGGCAGATTGTCGACGCCGGTGCGTCGTTGATTCGCCTGGACGACACGCGGTTTGTCTCCAACGTCGGCGAAACCGAGGCGGATCGCCTGTCCATGCTGTTGCGGGTCGAGCGCCTGAGTGCCGAGGTCGATGACCGACCGCTGAATTTCCCGGCTGATGTACTCAAGGCCGTACCGGGTCAGGCTGCCAGCGAAGAATCGCTGTACATCAGCCGCCGCCAGCAGTTGCACGATGAAATCGGCGGCTTGCAGGAGCAGTTGATCCAGCGGCAGCAGGAATTGCGCGAGTTCGTCTCCAAGCAGTCGCAATACCGCTCCGGCCTGGCGCTGCAACGCCAGGAAATCAACATGTCCGAGCCGCTGGTGGCCCAGGGCGCGGTATCGCCGGTGGAAGTGCTGCGGCTCAAGCGCGCCGAGGTCGAGACCCGTGGGCAACTGGACGCGACGACGCTGGCGATTCCTCGCGCCGAGTCGGCGATCAAGGAAGTGCAGCGCAAGATCGACGAGACTCGTGGCAAGTTCCGCAGCGAGGCACTGACCCAGCTCAATGAGGCGCGCACCGACCTGAACAAGGCTCAAGCCACCGGCAAGGCCCTGGAGGACCGGGTGAGCCGTACCCTGGTGACATCGCCGGTGCGCGGCATCGTCAACAAACTGCTGGTCAACACCATCGGCGGGGTAATCCAGCCCGGTAGCGACCTGGTGGAAATCGTGCCGCTGGACGACACCATTCTGGTGGAGGCGAAGATCCGTCCCCAGGACATCGCCTTCCTGCACCCCGGCCAGGACGCCACGGTGAAATTCACCGCCTACGACTACACCATCTACGGCGGGATGAAAGCCAAGCTGGAACAGATCGGCGCCGACACCATCACTGATGAAGACAAGAAAACCACCTACTACATCATCAAGTTGCGCACCGAACGCAGCCACCTGGGCACGCCTGAAAAGCCCTTGCTGATCATCCCCGGGATGGTGGCGTCGGTGGATATCATCACCGGCAAGAAGACCGTGCTGAGCTACCTGCTCAAGCCCATCATCAAGGCCCGGGCCGAGGCGTTGCATGAGCGGTAGCAGCGAGGTCCTGTGGCGAGGGGATTTATCCCCGTTGGGCTGCGCAGCAGCCCCAAGCAGCTAATGCAACCATGCCTGACACCGAGTTGGCTGGCTTGGGGCCGCTTCGCGCCCCAGCGGGGATAAATCCCCTCGCCACAGATGAGACGCTAAACTCTCTGCCATATCGTTATTCGTAATCGGTATTTAAAATTAATTTCTTATACCCTTAAAGTCATCCCCCTGCGTACCTGCCGACCAATCGGCGCGCCGCACGACACAAACCGACACGGTGACCCCGTGAGTTTTTGATCGACTGCGCGCCCATTCAAGCGCGCCGTGCGTGGGAGTGATGTATGCCAGCCGTCTCTTTTTCTCCAGACTCAAATGCCGCGAACATCGCGCCGCAATCATTCGAAGTACGCCCATTCAGCGGTGCCGTAGGTGCCGAGATCGTCGGGCTGGACCTGTCGCGGCCGATCAACCATCAGGATTTCGCGCGCATCCACCGCGCTCACCTGGACTATCACGTCGTGGTGTTCCGCGATCAGCGCATCACTCCCGAGCAGCACATCGCTTTCAGCCGCCGTTTTGGCGTGCTGCAAATCCATGTGCTCAAGCAATTCCTGCTGGCCGGGCATCCGGAAATTCTCATCGTCTCCAACATCATCGAGAACGGCCAGTCCATCGGTCTGGGAGACGCCGGCAAGTTCTGGCATTCGGACCTTTCCTATAAGGAACTGCCGAGCCTCGGCTCGATGCTCCACGCCCAGGAGCTGCCGAGCGAGGGCGGCGACACGCTGTTCGCCGACATGCACAAGGCCTGGGACGGTTTGCCCGAAACACTGCGTAAAGCGATCGAGGGCCGTTCGGCGGCGCATTCTTACACCGCGCGTTACAGCGAGACCAAATTCGAAGGCAACTGGCGCCCGACGCTGACGCCTGAACAGTTGGCCCAGGTCGCCGAAGTCGTGCATCCGATCGTCCGCACCCACCCGGAAACCGGGCGCCAGGCGCTGTTCGTCAGCGAAGGCTTCACCACCCGCATCGTCGGCCTGCCGGAGGATGAAAGCAAAGCCATCCTGGCCGAGCTGTATGCCTACAGCGTGCTGCCCCAGAACATCTATCGCCATCAATGGCAGCCCCACGACCTGGTGTTCTGGGACAACCGCTCGCTGATCCACCTCGCCGCCGGATGCCCGAGCCATCTGCGCCGCAAGCTGTATCGCACCACTATCCAGGGCGACGCCCCTTTCTGATCGGCTGCGCAGCGCGCAAAGAGCCCGGAGAAACACCATGTCCAAACGCATCGCTTTTGCACCGCTGGCTGCGGCTATCGGCCTGGGGTTCAGCTTGCTCGCTGGCAGCCTGGTCGCGCCGGCCAGCGCCCAGGCCGAGGGCGAGATTCGCATCGCCGAGCAGTTCGGCATCGTCTACCTGCTGCTGAACGTGGTCCGCGACCAGCAATTGATCGAGAAACACGGCAAGGAGGAGGGCATCGACATCAAGGTCGACTGGACCCAGCTGTCCGGCGGTGCGGCGGTCAACGATGCGTTGCTGTCAGGCTCCATCGACATTGCCGGGGCCGGCGTCGGCCCGTTACTGACGGTCTGGGATCGCACCCGTGGCAAGCAGAACGTCAAGGCCGTGGCCTCCCTGGGCAACTTTCCCTATTACCTGTTAAGCAACAACCCGAACGTCAAGACCATCGCCGACTTCACCGAGAAGGACCGCATCGCGGTGCCGGCGGTGGGCGTGTCGGTGCAGTCACGTTTCCTGCAGTACGCCGCCGCGAAGCAGTGGGGCGACAAGGAGTTCAATCGCCTCGACAAGTACACCCTGGCCGTCCCGCACCCGGACGCCACGGCCGCGTTGATTGCCGGCGGCACCGAGTTGACCGGGCACTTTTCCAACCCGCCGTTCCAGGACCAGGCCCTGCAAAACCCCAACGTTCATGTGGTGCTCAACTCCTATGACGTGCTCGGGCCGAATTCGCCCACGGTGCTGTTCGCCACCGAGAAATTCCGCGATGAAAACCCAAAAACCTACAAGGCCTTCGTCGAAGCGCTGACCGAAGCGGCCGAGTTCGCCCAGAAAGACAAAGGCGCGGCGGCGGACACCTACCTGCGCGTGAGCAAGGCCAAGATCGACCGGGCGACTCTGCTGAAGATCATCAAAAACCCGCAGATCGAATTTACCGTCACGCCAAAAAACACCTACCCGCTCGCCGAATTCCTCTACCGCGTCGGCGCCATCAAGAACAAGCCGGCCTCCTGGGAAGACTACTTCTTCCAGGACGCCAAACCGCTGCAGGGGAGCTGATTGTCATGAACGCGCCATTGCCAGGCCACGCGGCCAGCAACGCCACCCGCACCGACACCGCGCTGTTGTCGGTGGATAACGTCAGCCTGGAATACCGCACCCCGCAGCGTGTAGTCCGCGCCACCCATCAAGTGAGTTTCGAGGTCGATCCGGCGGACCGCTTTGTACTGCTCGGCCCGTCCGGGTGCGGCAAGTCCACGTTGCTCAAGGCCATTGGTGGTTTCATCACTCCGTGTGAAGGCGAGATCCGCCTGCAAGGCCAAATCGTCAGCGCGCCAGGGCCGGACCGGATTGTGGTGTTCCAGGAGTTCGATCAGCTGCCGCCGTGGAAAACCGTTAAGCAGAACGTGATGTTCGCGCTGCTGGCGTCGGGCACGCTCAAACGTCGCGAGGCCGAGGAGCGGGCGCTGCACTACCTCGATAAAGTCGGGCTGGCAGCGTTTGCCGATGCTTATCCGCATACCTTGTCTGGTGGGATGAAGGCACGCGTCGCGATTGCCCGGGCGCTGGCGATGCAACCGAAGATCCTGCTGATGGACGAGCCGTTTGCGGCGCTGGATGCGCTGACCCGCCGCAAGATGCAGGAGGAATTGCTGCTGCTCTGGGAGGAGGTGCGCTTCACGCTGTTGTTCGTTACCCATTCCATCGAAGAAGCGCTGGTCGTGGGCAATCGCATCCTGCTGCTGTCACCGCATCCGGGGCGGGTCCGGGCGGAAATCCACAGCCATCAATATGATCTGCACAGCCTTGGCGGCGTCGGGTTCCAGCACACGGCGCGGCGGATTCATTCGCTGCTGTTCGAACAAGGCCAGTCGCCGGACGCTGAACGCGAGCTGGGTTTTGCCGACATTCGTATCGCGTACTGAGGGGAGCCTTTCATGAGCCAGTTATCGCCTGCGCGCGAAGAATACGAAGTCGATCTGCAACCGCTGACCCACGTGCCACTGGAGCGGGAATTGCCCCTGGGCCAGCGCCTTTGGCAGCAGGGGTGGTTGCGTAAATGTTTGATCCTGTTGGTGCTGGCGCTGGTATGGGAGGGCGTGGCGCGTTACCAGAACAACGACCTGTTGCTGCCGAGCTTTTTGCAGACTGCCAGCGCGCTGTATGACGGTTTGCTCAGTGGCGAGTTGCTGGGCAAGGTGTGGATTTCCCTGATGGTGCTGCTCAAGGGTTATTTGCTCGGCATCGTCCTGGCGTTTGGCTTGACCACCCTGGCGGTGTCGACGCAGTTGGGGCGTGACCTGCTCAGCACCCTGACGTCGATGTTCAACCCGTTGCCGGCCATCGCGCTGTTGCCGTTGGCGCTGCTGTGGTTCGGCCTGGGGCAGAACAGCCTGATTTTTGTATTGGTGCATTCGGTGCTGTGGGCGCTGGCATTGAACATGTATGCGGGGTTTCTCGGCGTGTCGGAAACGCTGCGCATGGCCGGGCGCAACTACGGGCTCAAGGGCCTGCGCTTTGTGCTGTTCATCCTGATTCCGGCGGCGCTGCCGTCGATCCTCGCCGGGCTGAAAATCGGCTGGGCCTTCGCCTGGCGCACGCTGATCGCCGCCGAACTGGTATTCGGCGCCACCAGCGGCAAGGGCGGCCTGGGCTGGTACATCTTCCAGAACCGCAACGAGCTGTACACCGACAAGGTCTTTGCCGGGCTGGCGGTGGTAATCCTCATCGGGCTGCTGGTAGAGAACCTGGTATTCGACAGCCTGGAACGGGTGACGGTGAAGCGTTGGGGGATGCAGCGTTGATTGGATAATACTTCCTGCTGGGTTACGGGTTGTCTGGGCTGACGCCTTCGCGAGCAGGCTCGCTCCCACATTGGACCTGTGCTGGCTGAAATATCCGCGACAACGTCAACCACCCTGTGGGAGCGAGCCTGCTCGCGAAGGCGGTCTTCAATCCACCACAGGCCTTTCAACCTGACGCTTGAATTCCAGCCGATCCATCTCCCCGCCAACTGACTCCAGGCAGTGGATTTTATTTATCGCTGCCCGGCTTGTTAGCCAAGTAAAGCCCCTTCCTTTTCCATTAGACTTGCCGCCTCCAAGCAAGCCTTCAGGACACGGAATGCCAGTCCCTCCCAGCCCCCTTCGCAAAGCCCTGGTCGTTTGGCTGTACGCTGCGGCCCTGATGCATCTGCTCGCCGGTCTTACGCTGACCTGGGCCGGTCACTCCGGCTTGCTCGATGATTACCTGAACACCATCGAGCAGGCGTTCTGGGGGGCGGACATCGTGCCGGTTACCGTCCGCACGCAACAAGTCTGGTGGCTGGCGCTGTTCGGCGCCACGTTGCAAAGCTATGCGTTGTACATGCTCGCCCTGGTCCATCTCGGCGATCGCCTGAAAACTGCCATGCCCTGGGGCTGGCTGATCGTCGGCATTCTGCTCTGGGCGCCTCAGGACATGCTGGTTTCCGCCCAGGCGCGGGTCTGGTCGCACCTGTGGTTCGACAGCTTTGCATTACTTGTTTTACTGCCGCCGCTGTTCTGGCTTTATCGCCATGACCGCCGCCCCGCCCTGACCGACAACACATCGAGTGAGTCGAACCATGCCTGATTTTTCGTCGCTGGACTGGGCCATTGCCCTGCTGATTGCCCAGGCCATCCTCGGTGCGCTGGATACCCTGTATCACCATGAACTCACCGTTGCCTTGCCCTATCGCCACAGTGCGCGGCTGGAACTCTCCATCCACTCCCTGCGCTCGTGTTTCTACGGGATCCTGTTCCTGGGTATCGCGCATCTGGCCTTCGAAGGGACATGGGCGATCGTCATCGCGCTGCTGTTCGCCCTGGAGATCGGCCTGACGCTGTGGGATTTCGTGGTCGAGGACCGTAGCCGCAAACTGCCGCCCATCGAGCGCATCATGCACACCGTGCTGGCGGTCAACGGTGGGGCCTTCTTCGCGCTGTATGGCGTGCAACTGGCGCAGTGGGCGAGCCTGCCGACCGGCCTGAGCACGATCGACCTGGGCTGGCGCGGCTGGCTGCTGACGTTGTTTGCCATCGGCGTCACCGCCTCGGGCATTCGCGACGGCTTGGCCGCCTTGCGCATGCAGCGCCAGGGCAAGCCGGGCAACCCGTTTGCCGGTGGTGCCTACAAGCGCGTGCTGGTCACGGGAGGCACCGGGTTTATCGGCGAGACCCTGGTCAATCAGTTGCTCGATGCCGGGCACACGGTCACCGTGTTGGCCCGCGATCCATTGAGGGCGGCCTATCTGTTTGACGGCCGCGCCCGCTGCGTGCGTTCGCTGGGCAAGCTGGGCCATGACGAAACCTTCGATGTACTGATCAACCTGGCGGGCGCGCCGGTGGCCGGGCCGCGCTGGAGCCCGAGGCGCCAGGCGCAACTCATCGCCAGCCGGGTCGATACCACCGAAGCCTTGATGACATGGTTGAAGAACGCCCGGCACAAACCGGCGTTGTGGATTCAAGCGTCGGCCATCGGTTTTTATGGCGTGCGCGACGCCAGCGAAAGCCTCGATGAAAGCGCCAGCCAGGGCGATGGTTTCATGGCCGAACTCTGTTCGCGTTGGGAAGCCTCTGCGCGGCCCGCAACCGAGTTGGGCGTGCGACAGGTGGTGATGCGCCTGGGCGTGGTGTTCGGTCCGGGCGGTGCGTTGCTGCCGTTGCTGATTCCGTTTCGCTTGGGGTTCGGTGGGCGGATGGGCGATGGTCGGCAAATCATGAGTTGGGTGCACCGCGACGATGTGATCCAGGTGATCGCCCGTGCCTTCGAGGACGAAAGCCTGAGCGGCACCTACAACCTGGTAGCGCCGGAAACGGTCAGTCAGGCGCTGTTCGCCGAACGTGTCGGCAAGGCGCTCAAACGCCCTGTGTGGTTCCACATCCCGGCCGCGCCGGTGCGCGCCCTGGCTGGCGAGATGGCCCAGCTGTTTTTTGACGGCCAGCGCGTGGTGCCCGATCGTCTCGTTCAGGCCGGTTATACGTTCCGTTACCCCACACTTGACGCTGCCCTGCGCGACCTGGCCTGAGGACTGTCCATGAGCAAGCCGAGGATGTACCTGCTGGCCGGCAACGGTAGCGCTGCCGATTGGTGGGACGACGCGTTGCCGCACTTCAAACGCTACGACGTGGTGCCGCTGGAGCTGCCCGGTTTCGGCGACAACCCTCAGGCTCCTTGTGAAGACCTGGCGGCCTACGCACAGGCGTTGCTCGCGGCAACGGTAAAGGGCAGCGCGATCATGGCGGTCGGGGTGAACGCCTTGCTGGTGCTGCACGCCTTGCAACGCCGGCCCGGACACTTTTGCCGCAGCGTTTTGCTGGCGCCGGTGGGTGCGTTCTTGTGGCAGCGACGATTGCCGGCGCTGATGTCGCCGCTGCCGATTCGCAAGACCATCCACTGGCTGCTGGCGAACAAGCCAAGGCTGTTCGCCCACAAGTTCTCCCGCCAGCAATGGACGCCCGCGCAGTACCAGCGCATGGGCGCCGGCTATGCCCGCTGCCGGGCCTTTGTGCCGCATTGGGATCTGGTGCGCGCCGACACCGCGTTGCCGTTGCTGGAGTGGATCAGCGACCCGGTCGAACTGGTATGGGGCGATCAGGACAAGATGCTCGGCATCGCCCAGGCAGCGGCATGGTCAGCCATTCTCGCCCGCGCCGACTTGACCATCAGCTTGAAGCCCGGTTGGGGCCACTACCCGTGGATCGACTCACCAGCTGAATTCGCCGCCTGGCTGGAGTCCGGCGAGCGCGGGTTCGTCGCGCACACCAAAGGCGGCCGCTTGCGCCTGGCGGAGCTGGCCGGGCAGCCGGTGCCAGCGGCACTGTCACTCAACGATTGTCATGATCCACGCTTGCCAGGATTTTTGAGCAGCCAGCCGGATGCTGCCTGGGCCGTGCGTTCCTCCAGTTACGGGGAGGATCAGGCCGATGCGGCCAATGCGGGCTTGAGCACCACCTACTTGCGCGAGCCGACACACAATGTGCCGACACGCATTGCCGAGCTGAGCGCGGCGGGTGTCGAGGAAGTGGTGGTGCAGCGTTTCATCACGCCACGACTGTCCGGGATCGCCTTTGTGCGTCACCTTTCGGTTGAGCTGGAATGGGTCGAAGGCCATCTGGAGCCGTTGGCCGATGGCAAGGTGAGCCCTGAGCGAGCGATCATTTCCCGTCTCGGCGAGTCTTGGAACAGCGGCACATTCACGCCGGCCCATGGCCTGACCGCCGAAGCGCTGTGGCAGTTTCTCCAAGGCGTGCTGCGGGTCTTCCACTACGTGCCCGGCGATGTTGAATGGGCCTGGGACGGCACGCAACTCTGGTTGCTGCAATACCGGCCGATCAGCGACTACGGCTGGCGCCGTCACCTGACCGCCGCCAACATCGCCGAGATCCTGCCGCCACAACCCAGCGTTCTGGTGGAGTACGCCCAGCGTCGCGCGGCGGCAAGCATTCCGGCGATCATGGCGCGTTGGGATTCACGGATTTTGCAGGACAACGAGCCTTTCACCGCGGTGTTTGGCGGCGCCTCGTATATCAACAACGACCTGTTTCTCGCCCGGCTGGCCGACTGGGGCGTCAGCGCCAGCAGCTATGCCGGCGAGGTCGGTGGGGCAACGCCGCACTTGCCTTGGCGGCCGCTGCGCCTGCTGCGGTCGCTGCCGTTGTTTTTGCGCATGCAGCGTATCGCTCGCGGGCATCTGCTTACCTTGGAAAACGGTTTGCGCCGTTTCGACCGAGAGCTGCACGAACTGACCGGACAAGGCGCTGGCGGCCAGCAACTGGCCGACTGGTTTACTCGCTTCTACGTGTTCGTGGTGCAGGGCAACCTGTGCATCGCCAGCGCCTTGGCCAGCAGTGGCGGCGACTGGCTGGGACGACCGCCGACCGCCTATGACAATCTCGAACACAGCCCTCATCGCTTGCCTTGGGAAACCGATCCGGCAACGCCACGTCCGGCGCCAACGGAGCTGGCATTGCAACCCTTCCCGCAATGGCCGTTGGCGATTCGCCTGGCCCATGGCGCCGGCCTGCCAGGGCTGCGCGGTTACTATCTGCAGGTGCGCGAATGGTATCGCGACAACCTGATGCGGATCTTTTTCCGCCTGCACCACGCCATGCCGAGCGCCGACCGCGAGCATTGGTTCGCGCCGCACCGGGACATCCGCAGCCGCGACGGCAGCTTCTGGCAGGACGGCCGCGAAGGCACAGAGCAGGCGAGCGGATTCCTGATCTACCCGGGCCAGGCCCAGGGCATCCTCGGCGAGGACATCCTGCTGGAAGACACCCTGGACCCAGGCCGCCATGCTCACTATCAAGGCGCCCGCGCCGTGATCGCACGCATGGGCGGCCGCCTGTCCCATGGCTCGACGTTGTTGCGTGAACTGCGCAAACCTTCGGCGGTACTGCCTCAAGTAGACGTGGGATGGTTGGGGCGTGAGGTGGTGTATTGCGATGGGGAGTTGAGGCTGGTGGAGTAGGAGGGTCTAGACTGAGGAACATCAGCCAGCCATCCGTTCATGCTCAGGAGTCCCGCATGGAATCCCCAGTCCATACGCTGCCCGCGTTATTCAAACAACTCGGTCTGCCCGACGACGCCGTCAGCATCGATCAGTTCATCGCCAGCCACTCGCCGCTCAAGCCCGAGCTGCACCTGTCCGATGCGTTCTTCTGGAGCGAGGGCCAGCGACAGTTGCTGCGCGTCGAAATCCTTGAAGATGCCGACTGGGCGTTGGTGGTAGATCAACTCGACGTGCTGTTGCGCAAGGGACGGAGCGAGTGACTCGCGGTAAAAAAAACTGTGGCGAACTGTGGGAGCGAGCCTGCTCGCGAAAGCGGCAGTCTGCCGCATCTATGTTGATTGATGGTCCTATTCGCGAGCAGGCTCGCTCCCACTGAGATAATCGTTTTATTCGATTTTAGTATTACCAAATAGCTTCTTATTCCTTAAATAATATAACTCTCCTCCTTATACTCGTCCGGGAACAGACACGCAGGAGAGCACCCATGCGCAACGAATCGATTCGCTACCTGATTGTGCCGGGCTGGCAAGGATCGCCGGAAAATCATTGGCAAACCCACTGGCAGAACAGTCTGCCCAACAGTGCCCGGGTCGAGCAGGCTGACTGGCTGACGCCACGGCGTGAAGATTGGGTCGCCGCGCTGGCCGAAGCCATCGCCAGCGACAGCACGCCAGTGATCCTGATCGCCCATAGCCTGGGTTGCATCACCGTGGCCCATTGGGCCGCCACCGCGCCGGTGCCATTCCTGCGGCAGGTGCGTGGCGCGTTGCTGGTGGCGCCGGCGGATGTCGAGCGGCCCGCTTGTGCCCCGGCGCTACGCAACTTCGCGCCGATTCCCACGGACCTGTTGCCGTTTCCCAGCCAAGTGGTCAGTTCCGACAACGACGCGGCGGTCAGTGCCGCGCGCGCCATGGAGCTGGCGCGGAGTTGGGGGGCCGAGGCCGGGATCCTGGCCGGGGCGGGGCACATCAATGTGAAGTCCGGCCACCAGCGCTGGGAGCAGGGTTTCGCTTATCTCTATCGTTTGCAAAACCGCATGGAGCATCACGCCCTGCGTCGCGCCTGAATTTTAATGCCCTCCGTCTCGCCGGCGGTTTGGGGCGGGAGCCTGCCATGAGCCTGCATGAAACCTTCGGTCAGCCCTTGCTGACCTTTCCCGACTCGGAAAAAAGCCCCCTGAGCATCCGTGCCAAGGCACTGGTGTTCGTCGACCCGCGTTCGCGGCAGTTGCGCCAGGAATTGGAACAACTGGCGCCACGGGCGATTTCGGTGCTGATTCGCGGCGAAACCGGCACCGGCAAGGAGCTGCTGGCCCGGCATATCCATCGCGAGAGCAATCGCGGTGGGCTGTTTGTTTCGGTCAATTGCGGCGCTATCAGCCCGACCTACGCCGACGCCGAATTGTTCGGTTATTCCGCCGGCAGTTATAGCGGTTCGGCCAGCAGTCGGGCCGGGTGGTTCGGCTCGGCCAACGGCGGCACGCTCTACCTGGATGAGATCGGAGACCTGCCGCTGCCGATCCAGATCAAGTTGCTGGCGGCGCTGGAAAACCATGAGGTCACGCGTGTCGGCGCCCAACAACCGAGCCCGGTGGACGTGCGCCTGGTGGCGGCCACCAGCATTGATCTGGCGCAAGCGGTGGACGCCGGAAAATTTCATGACCGGCTTTATCACTATCTGAGCGAGGGGCAGCTCGAGTTACCCGCCTTGCGCGAAAGGGTGGGCGATATCCTTTCCCTGGCCGAATACTTCCTGGGCATCTACAGCCAGCGCCTTGGCCTGGCCGTGCCGCTGATCAGTGCAGCGGCGCAACGGGAGCTTGAACGCCACAGCTGGCCGGGCAACACCCGCGAGTTGGAGAACGTTATTCATTTTGCATTGCTGGTGAGTGCCGGCGATGAGATTTTGCCGGAGCATTTGAATTTGCCGTCCCAGCTTTCAGCCCTGGAACTGGTCGAACGGCAGGTGGAGCAGGTTATTGCACAGGGCTCGCAAGCTGAGCGCACCGCCCTCAAGGCGCTGCTCGATCGACTGGTCCAAACGCTATAGATCAGGATATCCATTTGTGGCGAGGGAGCTTGCTCCCGCTGGGCCGCGTAGCGGACCCCGATTTTTGCGATTGCTGCGCAACCGAGCGGGAGCAAGCTCCCTCGCCACAGAGCGGTTTCTTATATGAGTAAAATGAATATGAACTTGAATAAAAGATATTGTTAAGGCATAAAAAATATCGGTATCTTCCGCATCACGCCAGCGATAGCACTTCGCTGGCACGCCCACATTTGGCCGTCGTCCATGACGACAGTGATATTCGATAAGGACACTGCATGAAAAAGGTTCTGTTGTTCACCGCATTGGCGGCAGCCCTGACCTCGGGCCTGGCCCAGGCGGCGGAAAAGCTGGTCGTGGCTGCCACACCGGTACCCCACGCTGAAATCCTCGAGCTGATCAAGCCGGCCCTGGCCCAAGAAGGCGTGGACCTGGAAATCAAGGTGTTCACCGACTACGTCCAACCCAACGTACAGGTTGACCAGAAGCGCCTTGACGCCAACTACTTCCAGACCCTGCCTTACCTCAAGAGCTTCAACGAAGGCAAAGGCACAAACCTGGTGACGGTGATCGGCGTCCACGTCGAACCGTTTGGCGGCTACTCGAAAAAAGTAAAAAGCCTGGCTGAGCTGAAAGACGGCGCGACCATCGCCATCCCTAACGAAGGCAGTAACAGCGGTCGTGCCCTGATCCTGTTGCAGAAAGCTGGCCTGATCAAACTCAAGGACCCGAAAAACGCCTTGGCAACGCCGAAAGACATCGCCGAGAACCCGAAGAACTTCAAGTTCAAGGAACTGGAATCGGCCATGCTGCCGCGTGTGCTGGATCAGGTCGACCTGGACATGATCAACACCAACTACGCCCTGGAAGCAGGTCTAAACCCGGCCAAGGATGCCTTGGTGATCGAGGGTTCGGATTCGCCTTACGTAAACTTCCTCGTGGCCCGTCCGGACAACAAGGACAGCCCGGCCATCCAGAAACTGGCCAAGGCGCTGACCAGCCCGGAAGTGAAGGCGTTCATCGAGAAGAAATACAGCGGCGCGGTGCTGCCGGCGTTCTGATCGGCGCGGTAGACCTTAACGCAGTTACAAACGCCGACGGCTGATACAGCGTCGGCGTTTTTTGTGCTCAACATATCGTGTAGCGGCACGGCTTACCCGTGGCGAGGGAGCTTGCTCCCGCTCGGCTGCGCAGCAGTCGCAAAAGCGGCTGATGCGGTCTACCTCAAGAACAGAGGGGCCTGCTTCGCAGGCCAGCGGGAGCAAGCTCCCTCGCCACAAGATCAAAGGCGGTTTCACACCGCCCGATCGACAAGGGATAGTTTTTCGGGTGATATCCATATGCTTTAACGGTATTTAAATTTCAATTCTTATACCTTTAAAGTCAGCGCTTGCCGAGCAGCTACCCGCTGCCCAAGGACCGCGCTACCGCCGCTTATCGAGCGGCGTCCAGGATGTTCAATGAACTTCGATTACGCTTTTATCCTCAGCACCCTCCCGGCGTTTCTCAAGGCCGTGGGCGTGACGCTGCAGGTGGGCCTTGTCGCCATCGTTACCTCGCTGCTGGTGGCGCTGTTGAACGCGACGATTCTGGTGTCGCGCACGCCTTACCTGCAACGCCTGGTCGGCCTGTATGTGGAGTTGGCGCGCAATACGCCGCTGCTGATCCAGTTGTTCTTCGTCTATTTCGCGTTGCCGGCGCTGGGTATCAAGATTTCGGGGTTTGCCGCAGCGATCATCACCATGACGTTCCTGGGCGGTGCCTACCTCACGGAAGTGCTGCGTGCGGGCGTGGACGCGGTGCCGCAGGCGCAATTGGAATCCGGTCGTTCCATTGGTCTGTCCCACGGGCAATTGCTGCGCTACGTGATTCTGCCGCAGGCCGGGATTCTCAGCCTGCCGTCGCTGTTCGCCAACTTCATTTTCCTGCTGAAGGAGACCACCGTGGTCTCGGCCGTGGCGGTGCCGGAGATTCTCTACACCACCAAAAGCTACATCGCGCTCTACTACAAGACTTACGAAATGCTCGCCGTGCTGACGTTGATCTGCGTGCTGTTGTTCTTGCCGCTGTCGCTGTTGCTCAGCCGTCTGGAAAGGAGGCTCCAGCATGGCCAGTTCGGGTCTTGAGTTGTTGTGGGTGTCGTTGCCGCAACTGGGCAAAGGCGCCGTGCAGACCTTGTCGATTTCTTTCCTGGGCATCGCCTTCAGCACCGTCGGCGGCTTGCTTTACGGCGTGTTGCGTACGCTGGGCGTGAAGTGGCTGGACGCTGTTCTGCGGATCTACCTGGAGCTGTTCCGGGCGATCCCGGTGCTGGTCTGGTTGTACCTGCTGTTTTTCGGGCTGCCGATTTTTTTCGGCCTGAGTATTCCGAGCTTCTGGTGCGCGGTCCTGGTGTTGTCGCTGTGGGGTTCAAGCGAGGTCGGCGAGGTGGTGCGCGGCGCGCTGCATTCATTGCCGCGCGGCCAGCGTGAGGCGGGATTGTCGATTGGCCTGAACGGCGCGCAACTCTACGGTTACGTGCTGTTGCCGCAAGCCCTGAGGCGCATGACGCCGCCGACCATCAACGTCTACACGCGCATCATCAAGACCAGTTCCCTGGCGGTGCTGATCGGCGTGGTGGACGTGATCAAGGTCGGCCAGCAGATCATCGAGCGGACCTACGAATCGGTGCTGATCTACGGCGCATTGTTCCTGTTTTTCTTTTTCATCTGCTACCCGCTCTCGGCCGCCTCCCGCGTGCTGGAGCGGCGCTGGACGCAAGCATGAGCGCATTGATCGAGTTCAAGGGTTTCAACAAGTTTTTCGGCGAACAGCAAGTACTGGACGGCATCGACCTGCAAGTGCAGGCCGGGGAAGTGATCGTCATTCTCGGCCCCAGCGGTTGCGGCAAAAGTACCCTGTTGCGGTGTCTCAACGGGCTGGAAGTGGCCCACAGCGGCAGCCTTGAATTGTCTGGTCGTGAGTTGCTGGACAAGGGCACCGATTGGCGCGAGATACGGCAACGGATCGGCATGGTGTTCCAGAGCTACCATCTGTTCCCGCACATGAGCGTGCTCGATAACCTGCTGCTCGGCCCTGTCAAAGTGCAAAAGCGTGACCGCGGTGAAGCGCGCGCCCAGGCCGAAGCCTTGTTGGCCCGTGTGGGCCTGTTGGACAAACGCGATGCTTTCCCACGCCAGCTCTCCGGCGGTCAGCAACAACGCATCGCCATCGTTCGCTCGCTGTGCATGAACCCTGAGGTCATGCTGTTCGATGAAGTTACCGCCGCCCTCGACCCGGAAATGGTCAAGGAAGTGCTGGAAGTCATCCAGGGCCTGGCCCGCGAAGGCATGACGCTATTGATCGTCACCCACGAAATGGCCTTCGCCCGCGCCGTGGCTGACCGCATCGTGTTCATGGATGCCGGGCGGATCCTTGAACAGAACCCTCCCGAGATTTTCTTTACGAACCCGCAAACCGCACGAGCGCAGCAGTTCCTGGAGAAGTTCTCCTACGTCGCCGCACTACCCCAATCGACTCTAACAAAGGAACTGCAACTGTCATGAAAACTGCCAAGTCGTCTCTGCTGCTATTGCCGCTGCTCGCTGGCCTCTTGCTCGCCGGCTGCAACAAAACCGAAGAGCCACCCAAGCCCAATGCCGCCAGCCAAGGCACCGCACCGGCCAGCTATCTGGAAAAGATCAAGGCGCGGGACAAGCTGATCGTCGGGGTCTTCACCGATAAGCCGCCGTTTGGCTTCGTCGATGAGGCGGGGCGTTATGTCGGCTTCGATACGGACATCGGCCGTCGATTTGCCAAGGACTTGCTCGGCGATGAGAACAAGGTCGAATTCGTTGCAGTCGAGCCGGCGAGCCGTATTCCGTTCCTGCAGAGTGACAAAGTCGACCTGATCCTGGCCAACATGACCGTGACCCCGGAGCGCAAGGAAGCGGTGGATTTCACCAATCCGAACCTGAAAGTGGCGGTGCAGGCGCTGGTGCCGCAAGCCAGCGAAGTGAAAACTCTAGATGACCTGGCGACCCGCACCACCATCGTCACCACCGGCACCACGGCGGATATCTGGCTGACCAGTAATCACCCGGACTGGAAGCTGCTCAAGTTCGAGAAAAACTCCGAATCCTTGCAGGCACTTGCCAACGGTCGAGGCGATGCGTATGCCCAGGACAATCTGGTGCTGTTCAGCTGGGCCAAGCAAAACCCCGGCTATCGCGTGCTGGAGCAGAAACTGGGTGCCGAAGCACCGATTGCCCCTGCGGTGAAGAAGGGCAATATCGAGCTGCGCGACTGGGTCAATGCGGAACTGGCGAAGCTGGGTGAAGAGAAATATTTGCTCAAGCTGTACGACCAGTACGTGCGCAAGGAACTGAGCGATGACACCAAACCTGAAAGCGTGATTGTCGAGGGTGGCAAGTGGCAGGGGTGAGCCGCTGATTCTTGGGTAAATCTTCCGATCGCCATCGCGAGCAAGCTCGCTCCCACAATGGATCTTCAGTGAACACAGTTCTGTGGCCATACGGAAATCCTGTGGGAGCGAGCCTGCTCGCGAAAGCGGTTTGTCAGTCACTACTTATTCAGGCCAATGCCACGCCGGCTCATCCAGCATCCGCTGTCCGACGATTGCGGTCTGTCCCAAGTCTTTTTCCAGCACGATGCAATTGCAGTTTTCATCCTGCTCCAGCGCGGCGATCAGGCGTGTGGCATGGGACACGACCCAGACCTGGCAGTTGGCCGAAGCGCGGATGATCAAGCGTGCCAAGGCCGGCAACAGATCCGGGTGCAGGCTGGTTTCCGGTTCGTTGAGCACCATCAGCGAGGGCGGGCGCGGCGTGAGCAGGGCGGCTACCAGCAGCAGGTAGCGCAGGGTTCCATCGGACAGCTCGGCGGCCGACAACGGTCGCAGCAGGCCGTGTTGCTGGAAGGCGATGGCGAAACGCCCGCCCTGCAGTTTGTCGATGTGCAGTTGAGCGCCAGGAAACGCATCGCCAATGGCGGCGTGCAGGGCTTCGAAGTCGCCTATCTCCAGAATCGTTTGCAGCGCTGCAGCCAGGTCGCGTCCGTCGTGGTGCAACACCGGGGTGCGAGTGCCCAGTTGCGGCTGGCGCACCGGGGCGTCGGCATCGCTGCGAAAGTGGTCGTAGAAGCGCCAGCGACGGATGAACTCGCGCATCTGCAAGACCTCCGGCGAAGCGCGCAGGCTGCCGACCTGATCGAACAGGCTATCGAAGGTCGGGGTGTGTTGGGCCAATACGTCCCACGAACGGCTTTCACGGGCGCGGATCATTGGCCCGTTGCGGTCCACCAGCAAGCTGGCAGGCCTGTACACCGGTCCGGCCCAGATGCATTCGCGCTTGATTTCAGGGTCCAATGAAAACGCCGAACGACTGGGTTCCGGCAGGCCCAGGGCGATCGAATAGCTGAAATTTTCCCCGGCAAATCCGAGGCGCAGGCGCATGCTGCCCTGACGCACGATGCCCTGCACAGGTACCTCGCCGTTACGCATGCGACGGCTTATTTCTTCCGGGCCGGCCCAGAAGGTCGAGCCCAGCCCACCTTCACGGGCCAGAGCATTGACCACGCCACCCTGCGCCGTCTCCGCCAGCAGGCGCAGGGCGCGATACAGATTCGATTTGCCACTGCCGTTGGGCCCGGTGATCAGGTTCAGCCTGCCCAGCGGGATGACCAGTTTGTTGATGGACCGGTAGTTGGCCACCGCCAGGGTCGTGAGCATGCGAATTCCCTTCGTACATGGATGTCACAGACGAGTCTGCCCGATTCCTGTGCATTCGGTGAACCCTGTTCTAAGCTCACAGTCGTATCGTCACTGGTACGTCCGTACAACGCAAAGGAGTCTGCATGGCTGGTCCTGGAATCAAATTGATTGTTGGCTTGGGCGTGTGTGCGGTGTTGGCGGGGTGCGGTGACAAGAAGCCCGAGGAAAAAGCCTTGCCACGGGTTTTCGTGCAGCAGGCCATACCTTCCGAATACGCCGCCTCGGTGACGCTTACCGGCGATGTCCAGGCTCGCGTGCAGGCTGACCTGTCGTTTCGTGTCGGCGGCAAGATCATCGAGCGCAAAGTCGACGTCGGCGACCGAGTCTCGGCCCGGCAAGTGCTGGCCCGGCTCGATCCGCGGGACCTGCAGACCAACGTCGACTCCGCCGAGGCCCAGGTGGCCGCCGAACAGGCGCGGGTCAAGCAGAGTGCGGCGGCATTTGTGCGCCAGCAGAAGCTCTTGCCCAAGGGCTATACCAGCCAGAGCGAATACGACGCGGCCCAGGCGCAACTGCGCAGCAGCCAGAGCGCGCTGACGGCGGCCCAGGCACAACTGGCCAATGCCCGCGAACAGCTGAGCTACACCGCACTGATCGCCGAGGCGCCGGGCATCATCACGGCGCGCCAGGCCGAAGTGGGCCAAGTGGTCCAGGCCACGGAGCCGATCTTCAGCCTGGCCCGGGACGGTGAGCGCGACGCGGTGTTCAACATCTACGAGTCGCTGCTGAGCGAACCGCCATCGGCGCCGGACATTGTCATCAGCCTGCTCGACAACCCTGCCATCAAAACCACCGGTACGGTGCGCGAGATCACCCCGGCGGTGTCCGCCGAGACCGGCACCGTGCAGGTCAAGGTCACGCTCAACGACTTGCCCGAAGGCATGCGCCTGGGTTCGGTGGTCAGCGCCACCGCCAAATCCGCAGGAAAAACCGCCGTGGAACTGCCCTGGTCGGCACTGACCAAGAATCTCAGTGATCCGGCCGTGTGGCTGGTGGACGGCGAGGGCAAGGCGCAATTGCACAATGTCACCGTCAGCCGCTACCTGACCGGCAAGGTCATCGTCAGCGACGGGCTCAAGGGCGGCGAAAAAGTCATCATTGCCGGCGGGCAGTTGCTTCATCCGGGCATGCGCGTCGAGATCGCCGAAAACAACTATGAGAAAAACCCGCCAGGAGCCCAGCCATGAAGCGCCTGTGGATGGTCGCGGCCGGCCTGCTGCTGGCCGCCTGCTCGAAAGAAGAAGCACCGCCGGAGCCGGTGCGGCCGGTGTTGTCCATTGAGGTCCGGGCCTTGGACCAGCAGGCCCTGGGACGCTTCGCCGGGAATATCCAGGCGCGCTACGAAACCAACGTGGGTTTTCGTGTGCCCGGGCGCATCGCCAGTCGCAACGTCGATGTCGGCGCGGAAGTGAAGAAGGGCGACCTGCTCGCAACCCTCGACCCCACCGACCAGCAGAACCAGTTGCGCGCCGCTCAGGGCGACCTGGCGCGGATCGAGGCGCAGTACATCAATGCCCAGGCCAATGCCCGTCGCCAGCAGCAATTATTCGACCGTGGCGTCGGCGCCCAGGCGCAACTGGACATCGCCCAGACCGACCTGAAGACCACCGCTGCCTCCCTGGAACAGGCCAAGGCCACGGTGGAACAGGCCCGCGACCAGCTCAACTACAGCGAACTGCGTACCGACCATGACGCGGTCGTCACCGCCTGGACGGCCGAGGCGGGGCAGGTGGTGACCGCCGGCCAGCAAGTAGTGACGCTGGCCCGCCCGGACGTCAAGGAAGCGGTGATCGACTTGCCCGCCGGGCTGGCCGAGCGCCTGCCCGAGGATGTGGTGTTCGAGGTCGCCGCGCAGCTCGACCCGGCGACCCACACCACGGCCATCGTGCGCGAGATCGAGCCTCAGGCGCAAAGCGCCACCCGTACCCGCCGCGCGCGCCTGACCCTGACCGATACACCGCCGGGCTTTCGCCTGGGCACCGCCATCAGCGTGACCCTGAGCTCGGCCATCGAACCGCGCATCGAGCTGCCGCTCAGCGCGTTGCAGGAAGTCGACGGCAAGGCGCGAATCTGGCTGATCGACCCGCAGAGCCAGACAGTCTCGCCACGAGAAGTACAGATTATCGAGCGATCGGCCGGATCGGTCCTGGTCGCCAACGGCATCAAGCCTGGCGACCGCGTGGTCAGCGCCGGGGTGAACAGTCTCCAGCCGGGGCAAAAAGTGAAACTCGACGAGGACGCACGATGAAAGGGCCTTTCAACTTATCCGAATGGGCCCTGCGGCATCAGTCTTTCGTGTGGTACCTGATGTTCGTCGCATTGCTGATGGGCGTGTTCTCGTACATGAACCTGGGCCGCGAAGAAGACCCGTCGTTCACCATCAAGACCATGGTCATCCAGACCCGCTGGCCCGGCGCGACCCAGGAAGAAACCCTCGACCAGGTCACCGACCGCATCGAGAAAAAACTCGAAGAGCTCGATTCCCTCGATTATGTGAAGAGTTACACCCGGCCGGGGGAGTCGACGGTGTTCGTGTATCTGCGCGATACCACCGGCGCCGAGGAAATCCCGCAGATCTGGTACCAGGTGCGCAAGAAGATCGACGACATTCGTGGCGATTTCCCTGAAGGCTTGCAAGGCCCAGGGTTCAACGATGAGTTCGGCGACGTGTACGGTTCGGTGTATGCCTTTACCGGCGACGGCCTGTCGATGCGTCAGTTGCGCGATTATGTCGAACAGGTGCGCGCCGAGATCCGCGACGTGCCCGGCCTGGGCAAGGTGGAAATGGTCGGCGAGCAGGACGAAGTGTTGTACCTGAATTTTTCCACGCGCAAACTCGCCGCACTGGGCATCGACCAGCGCCAGGTGGTGCAGAGCCTGCAGTCGCAGAACGCCGTGACCCCGGCAGGGGTGATCGACGCCGGGCCGGAGCGAATCTCCGTGCGCACGTCCGGCCAGTTCCAATCGGAAAAGGACCTGGCCAACGTCAACCTGCGACTCAACGATCGTTTCTATCGCCTCGCCGATATCGCCGACATTCGCCGTGGTTATGTCGACCCCGCCACGCCGATGTTCCGCTTCAACGGCACGCCGGCGATCGGTCTTGCCATTGCCATGAAGAAGGGCGGCAACATCCAGGAGTTCGGCAAGGCGCTGCATGCGCGCATGGACGAACTGACCGCGGACCTGCCGGTGGGGGTCGGCGTGCATACGGTGTCGGACCAGGCCGAAGTGGTGGAGGAAGCCGTTGGCGGCTTCACCAGCGCCTTGTTCGAGGCGGTGATCATCGTTCTGGTGGTCAGTTTCATCAGCCTCGGCATTCGCGCCGGGCTGGTGGTGGCCTGCTCGATCCCGCTGGTGCTGGCGATGGTGTTCGTGTTCATGGAATACAGCGGCATCACCATGCAGCGGATTTCCCTCGGTGCATTGATCATCGCCCTTGGTCTACTGGTGGACGATGCCATGATCACCGTGGAGATGATGGTCACGCGCCTGGAAAAAGGCGATTCCAAGGATCAGGCCGCGACGTTTGCCTATACCTCGACCGCCTTTCCGATGCTCACCGGGACCCTGGTGACCGTGGCCGGCTTCGTGCCCATCGGCCTGAACGCCAGTTCGGCTGGCGAATACACCTTCACGCTGTTCGCGGTGATTGCCGTGGCGATGCTGGTGTCCTGGATCGTCGCGGTGCTGTTCGCCCCGGTGATCGGCGTGCACATTCTCAGTCCCAACGTAAAGCCCCACAGCAACGAGCCGGGACGGGTCGGACGGGCCTTCAACGGTGGCCTGCTGTGGGCGATGCGCAATCGCTGGTGGGCAATCGGGATCACCGTGCTGCTGTTCGCGCTGGCGGTATTCTGCATGCGCTTCGTACAGAACCAGTTCTTCCCGTCCTCGGACCGCCCGGAGATCCTGGTGGACCTCAACCTGCCGCAGAACGCCTCGATGGACGAGACGCGCAAGGCGGTCGATCGCCTGGAGGCCACCCTCAAGGGCGACCCGGACATCGCGCGCTGGAGCACTTACATCGGCGAAGGCGCCATTCGCTTCTACCTGCCGCTGGACCAGCAACTGCAGAACCCGTACTACGCGCAACTGGTGATCGTCAGCAAGGATCTGGAGTCGCGTGCGGCCCTCAGCGAACGCCTGCAAAAGCGCCTGCGTGAAGATTTCGTCGGCATCGGCAGCTACGTGCAGGCGCTGGAAATGGGCCCGCCGGTCGGCCGGCCGATCCAGTACCGGGTCAGCGGCAAGGACATCGACCAGGTGCGCAAGCATGCCATCGAGCTTGCCACCGAACTGGACAAGAACTCGCACATTGGCGAGATCATCTACGACTGGAACGAGCCGGGCAAAGTACTGCGCATCGACATCGCCCAGGACAAGGCGCGGCAACTGGGATTGTCTTCGGATGACGTGGCCCGGCTGATGAACAGCATTGTCAGCGGCTCGCCGGTGACCCAGGTCAACGACGATATCTACCTGATCGACGTGGTGGGTCGCGCCGAAGACGCCGAGCGCGGTTCGCCGGAAACCTTGCAGAACCTGCAGATCGTCACACCGGGCGGGACCTCGATTCCGCTGCTGGCCTTTGCCACGGTGCGCTACGAACTGGAACAACCGCTGGTATGGCGTCGCGACCGCAAGCCGACCATCACCATCAAGGCTGCCGTGCGCGATGAAATCCAGCCGACGGACCTGGTGCGGCAACTGCAACCGGACATCGACAGGTTCGCCGCCAGATTGCCGGTAGGCTACAAGGTCGCCACCGGCGGCACGGTGGAGGAAAGCAGCAAGGCCCAGGGGCCGATCGCCAGCGTGGTGCCGCTGATGCTGTTCCTGATGGCGACGTTCCTGATGATCCAGTTGCACAGCGTGCAGAAGTTGTTCCTGGTGGCCAGTGTCGCGCCCCTGGGCTTGATCGGCGTGGTCCTGGCGCTGGTGCCGACGGGCACGCCCATGGGCTTTGTGGCGATCCTCGGGATCCTTGCGCTGATCGGCATCATCATCCGCAACTCGGTGATCCTGGTGACCCAGATCGACGAATACGAACGTGACGGCTATGAACCCTGGGATGCGGTGGTGGAAGCGACCGAGCACCGGCGCCGGCCGATCCTATTGACGGCGGCGGCGGCGAGCCTGGGGATGATCCCGATCGCCCGGGAAGTGTTCTGGGGCCCGATGGCCTACGCGATGATCGGCGGGATCATCGTCGCCACGCTGCTGACGCTGCTGTTCCTGCCAGCGCTGTATGTGGCCTGGTACAAGATCCGCGAGCCCAAGCGCGAGTGACACGGCTGCGGCACATCCAACATCAATGCAAGCTGACCCACCGCTTTCGCGAGCAGGCTCGCTCCCACAGGGATTCGGGGACTGACATGGATTTGATGTCTATTGGGAGACCAGTGTGGTAGCGAGCCTGCTCGCGATGGCTGCGGCACATCCAACATCAATGCAAGCTGACCCACCGCTTTCGCGAGCAGGCTCGCTCCCACTGGGGATTTGGGGATGGACATAGATTTGATGTTCAGTGGAGACCAGTGTGGGAGCGAGCTTGCTCGCGATGGCTGCGGCACATCCAACATCAATGCAAGCTGACCTACCGCTTTCGCGAGCAGGCCAGCCCGGTCGCTCTGATTTTTACTTGCGCAACAACCGCAACCCATTGAACACCACCAGCAAGCTCACCCCCATGTCGGCAAATACTGCCATCCACATGGTGGCGAACCCGGCAAAGGTCACCGCAAGGAAAATCGCCTTGATCACCAACGCCAGGGCAATGTTTTGCTTGAGGATGCTCGACGTCTGCCGCGACAGCCGGATGAAGGTGGGAATCTTGCGCAGGTCGTCGTCCATCAGCGCTACGTCAGCGGTCTCGATGGCGGTGTCGGTGCCGGCCGCCGCCATGGCGAAGCCGATTTCCGAGCGGGCCAGGGCCGGGGCGTCGTTGATGCCGTCGCCCACCATGCCGACCCGGTGACCGCCGGCGTAGAGCTTCTCGATGATTTGCAGCTTGTCTTCCGGCAACAGGTCGCCATGGGCTCGGTCCATGCCCACCTGTGCGGCTATCGCCTCGGCGGTGTGGGCGTTGTCGCCGGTCAGCATCAGTGTCTTGATGCCCAGGTCATGCAACTGCCGGATCGCTTCGCGGCTGGAGTCCTTGACGGTATCGGCTACGGCAAACAGCGCCAGAGGCCTGGCGCTGTCGAGCAGCAGCACGACGGACTTGCCTTGTTTTTCCAAGGCGAAGAGTTTCGCTTCCAGCTCGGGAGAGCACAGGCCCAGGTCTTCCACGAGGCGATGGTTGCCCAAGTGATAGGTCTGGTCGCCGATGTCGCCGCGAACGCCGCGCCCGGCAAGCGCCGCGAAGTTATCCACAACCTGCTGCGCCGATTGTTTATCCACAGCCGCATGGGCAATCGCTCGGGACACCGGATGGTCCGACCGCGCCGCGAGGCTGGCGGCCAGGGCCGGTGCGGTGGTTTCCACGCTCGGGTCGAGTGCCAGGTAATCGGTCTGCACCGGTTTGCCGTGGGTGATCGTGCCGGTCTTGTCCAAGGCCAGGTAATCGAGCTTGTGGCCGCCCTCCAGGTACACGCCGCCCTTGACCAGGATGCCTTTGCGCGCCGCTGCCGCCAGGCCGCTGACGATGGTCACGGGGGTGGAAATCACCAGTGCACATGGGCAGGCGACCACCAGCAGGACCAGCGCCCGATAGATCCAGTCGAACCAGACTGCGCCCATGAACAGCGGCGGGATGACGGCCACAGCCAAGGCCAGGGCAAACACCGCCGGTGTGTAGATTGTCGAGAACCGGTCAACGAAGCGCTGAGTCGGTGCCCGGGCCCCCTGGGCCTGCTCCACGGCATGGATAATCCGCGCCAGGGTGGATTGATCGGCCGCGGCGGTCACGGCGTATTCCAGTTCGCCGGCCTGATTGATGGTGCCGGCAAACACTTTGTCGCCCACGGTCTTGTCCACCGGCAGGCTTTCCCCGGTGATCGGCGCCTGGTCGATGGTCGAACGGCCTGCGACCACATCGCCATCCAGCCCGACGCGTTCACCGGGGCGAACCCGCACCCGCGCGCCAAGAGCGACGCTCTTCACTTCCTGGACCTGCCAACTGCCATCGGCCTGCTGCACGGTGGCCTGTTCCGGCGCCATCTGCATCAGGCCGCTGATGGCGTTGCGCGCGCGGTCGAGGGACTTGGCCTCGATCAGTTCGGCCACCGTGAACAGGAACATCACCATCGCCGCTTCCGGCCATTGGCCAATCAACACCGCGCCGGTCACGGCGATGCTCATCAGGGCGTTGATGTTCAGGTTCAGGTTCTTCAGGGCAATCCAGCCCTTCTTGTAGGTGGCGAGGCCACCGCTGAGGATCGACACCAGCGCCACCAACGCGACGACCCAGTTCGGCGCGGCGTTGGTGAAGTGAATCACCTCGGCGCCCAATGCCGTGACGCCGGACAACGCCAGCGGCCACCATGGTTTGGCTGGGGCGGGCGGGGTGTGAGTCGGTTTGTCCTGGCCAGCCGTCAACGGTTCCGCCTGCATTCCCAAGGACTCGATGGCTTTGATGATCGGCGTGTCGCTGGGCAGGTCATGGGTTACGCCCAGCACACGGTTGATCAGGTTGAATTCCAGTCGCTGCACGCCTTCAAGTTTGCCGAGCTTGTTCTGGATCAGTGTCTGTTCGGTGGGGCAGTCCATGGCTTCGATGCGAAAACTGCTCAGCCGCGCACCGTCCGTCGGCGTTTTGTCGAGCGTGACTACCGCCGGCGCTGCCTTGGATGAGCAGCAGGAGTGCCCGTGCTCATGGCCATGGGCGGGTCGGGGTGTATGGATGGAATCGTTCATCGGGTTGCGTCCGTGAAAAGTGCCTGTTGCGCAGTAAAGACCCTGTAGCCACTATAGGGTCAAGCACCTATTTGGAGTTCATCCGATGAAGATTGGCGAACTGGCGAAAATCACCGACTGCCAGGTCGAGACCATCCGCTATTACGAACGGGAGGGTTTGCTGCCGGAACCGGCCCGCAGTGACGGCAATTATCGCGTCTACACCCAGGCCCATGCCGAGCGGCTGACATTCATCCGCAACTGCCGGACCCTGGACATGACCCTGGAGGAAATCCGCAGCCTGCTCGCCTTGCGCGACAGCCCCCAGGACCAATGCGAGAGCGTCAACGCACTGATCGACGAACACATCCACCACGTCAAGGCGCGCATCGACGGCCTGCAGGCCTTGCAGGCGCAACTGATCGACCTGCGCCATCGCTGTGGCGAAGGGCCGGATCTTGAGCAGTGCGGGATCTTGCAACGGTTGGAGGTGAGCGGGGCGGTGGCGCCGGAGGTGGAGCATTCACATGTGGGCAGGAGTCATGGGCATTGAACTGACCTGCAGCGCATGCAGATCCAGTGTGGGAGCGAGCTTGCTCGCGATAGCGGTTTATCAGTCAACATCTGTGTTGAATGTGATGACCTCATCGCGAGCAAGCTCGCTCCCACAGGGGAGACGGGGTGTTTTTTAGACCGCCATCGGCGCGGTCATCGGCGCATGGTGCTGGTAGCCTTCGAGGGAGAAGTCGCTCGGTTCGACCTGCTCCAGCCACTCGGGCTGGTATACGCCGGTCTTGGCGAACTCCGGCACGCGCTCGGAAATCACCAGTCGGGGCATCGGGAACGGCTCGCGCGTGAGCTGTTCATTGAGCATGTCCAAGTGGTTTTCGTAGACGTGGGCATCGCCGATGAAATAGGTGAACCAGCGCGGCGTATAACCGGTCAGGCGGCCAATCAGGCTTAGCAGCGCGGCGCCTTCGGTGAGGTTGAACGGCGTGCCCAGGCCCAGGTCGTTGGAGCGGATGTAGAGGGTCAGGGAGATTTCCCGGGTCTCGACATTCGGATGGAACTGATACAGCAGGTGACACGGTGGCAGGGCCATTTCATCGAGCTGGGCGCAGTTCCAGCCGTGGAACAGGATGCGCCGGCTGCCCGGGTCCTTGATGATGGTGTCGACGCACTGGCGAACCTGATCGATGGCCTTGTACAGCACCACGTAGGCCTGGCCGTTTTCTTTGCCTTCGGCGATCTGCCGATAACCCTGGGCCAGCGTCTGCTCGATGGCGGCCGCGTTGCTCAGCGGGATCTGCTTGTAGGCCGGCCACTTGCGCCATTGCACGCCGTAGATCTCGCCCAGGTCGTCTTCGCCCTGGCGGAACGGGTTGGCCAGCCATTGCGCATTTTCGTTGGCGTTCTGGTCCCAGACCTTGCAGCCCAGGGCCCGGAACTCGGCGGCATTGTTCACGCCACGCAAGAAACCGCACATCTCGCCGATCGCCGACTTGAAGGCCATCTTGCGCGTAGTGATGGCGGGAAAGCCTTCCTTCAGGTCATAGCGCAGCATCGCGCCAGGGAAACTGATGGTGTTCACGCCGGTGCGGTTGGCTTGCTTGGTGCCGTTCTTGATGACGTGAGCCACCAGGTCGAGATATTGCTTCATGAGTTACCTGTGTCCTTGAACCCGGGGCCAGCGCCCCGGGGTCCGAATTTTAAACCTTGGCCGCCGCAGCCGGTGCACGGTTATAAGCGAGCCAGATCAGCGCCAGGCCACCGATGATCATCGGCAGGCACAGCACCTGGCCCATGGTCAGCCAGTTCCACGCCAGATAGCCGAGCTGGGCGTCCGGTACGCGGACGAACTCGACGATGAAACGGAAGATCCCGTAGAACAGCGCAAACATGCCCGATACCGCCATGGTCGGCCGCGGCTTGCGCGAGAACAACCAGAGAATCAGGAACAGTGCCACGCCTTCCAGGGCGAACTGGTACAGCTGCGACGGGTGGCGCGGCAATTGGGCCGGGTCGCTGAACGGCGGGAAGACCATCGCCCACGGCACGTCCGTCGGCTTGCCCCACAGCTCGGCGTTGATGAAATTGCCGATGCGCCCGGCGCCCAGGCCGATCGGCACCATCGGCGCGACGAAGTCCATCAGTTCGAAGAACGACTTGTTGTTGCGCTTGCCGAACCACAGCGCCGCCAGCATCACGCCGATGAAGCCCCCGTGAAACGACATGCCGCCCTTCCAGACTTCAAAGATCAGCGTCGGGTTGGCCAGGTAGGCGCTCAGGTCGTAGAACAGTACATAACCCAGGCGCCCGCCAACGATCACGCCCATGGACAGCCAGAACACCAGGTCCGAGAGCTTCTCTTTGTTCCAGGTCGGGTCAAACCGGTTGAGCCGGCGCGAGGCCAGCCACCAGGCACCACCGATACCGATCAGGTACATGAGACCGTACCAGTGGATTTTCAGCGGGCCGATGGCCAGGGCAACCGGATCGATCTGCGGGTAAGGCAGCATTGATATTCCTCGTGAACGTCAAAAATACCCGGGCGAAGCTGCCACCTCGGGATTAAGCCAGGATTGCGTCAGAGCAGGAAACTCAAGCCCACACTGAACAACAAAGCGGCGAACAGCCGCTTGAGCAAGCGCGGCGACAGGCGATGGGCCAGTCGCGCGCCGAAACGGGCGAAGATCATGCTCGTCAGGGCGATGCCCAGCAGTGCCGGCAAATATACAAAACCGAGACTATGGGGCGGCAACAATGGATCCTGCCACCCCAGAATCATGAAACTTAACGCACTGACCAGGGCGATGGGCAGCCCGCAGGCCGACGAAGTCGCCACCGCTTGTTGCATCGGCACGCTGCGCCAGGTCAGGAACGGCACGGTCAGCGAACCGCCGCCGATACCGAAAATCGCCGAGGCCCAGCCGACAACCGTGCCGGCCAGGCCCAATCCGACCTTGCCCGGCACGGTACGGCTGGCCTTCGGCTTGAAATCCAGCGCCAGTTGCAGGGCAACGAGCATGGCGAATACGCCGATGATTTTTTGCAGATGCGGGCCGGAGATCGCTTCGGCGGTAATGGCGCCGAAACCGGCACCGATCAGGATCCCGACGGTCATCCAGGTAAAGATCTGCCAGCGCACCGCGCCTTTGCGGTGATGCTCGCGTACGGCATTCACCGAGGTAAAGATGATCGATGCCAGGGACGTACCGACAGCCAGGTGCGTCAACACCTGCGGGTCGAAACCCTGCAAGGTGAAACTGAACACCAGCACCGGGACGATGATCATCCCGCCGCCGACGCCGAATAGCCCGGCGAGTACACCGGCACAGGCGCCGAGCAGCAGATAAAGCAGAAATTCCACCAGCGTCGCCTCGACCATCGCAAACAAGAGCGGCATGGTAACGGATCGAGGGGCCTGGGCTCCACTGAAGGCGATGGATGCGTTGGTGATGTGTGGGTAAAGTAGGCACCACGAAAGCGGAGCTCGGATTTTTCACAGGACAACCTGATGTGCCTGATCGTATTTGCCTGGCGGCCCGGCCACGCCCAGCCGCTGATCGTGGCGGCTAACCGCGACGAGTTCTACGCGCGCCCGACGCTGCCACTGGCGCAGTGGCCTGACGCACCGCACGTGCATGCCGGTCGCGACCTGGAAGCGGGCGGCACCTGGCTCGGGGTCGGCACCGGGGGCCGCTTTGCCGCGCTGACCAACATCCGCGATCCTGGCCAGCTCCCGGCGTTCAAGTCTCGCGGCGAGCTGGTGGCGCGGTTCCTGACCGGGAATCTGTCGATCGTCGATTATCTGAGCGAAGTCGTGCCGCGCGCCGGCGAGTACGGTGGCTTCAACCTGCTGCTGGGCGATGGCGCCGAACTGTGGCACTACAACGCACGCGATACACGCCCGCAGTTGTTGGCCGAAGGGATCTACGGATTGTCCAACGCCGGGTTGAACACGCCCTGGCCGAAATTGCTCAAGGCCCGGACGGCGTTGAGTGAGGTGCTGCATGACCCGCAGCCCCAAGCGCTGCTGACGCTATTGAACGATCCGCAACCGGCCCCGGTGGCGGAGCTGCCGGACACCGGCGTGGGACTGTCCACGGAAATGCTGCTGTCGAGCGTGTTCATCGCCAGCCCGGCCTACGGGACGCGGGCGAGCACGGCGCTGATCGTTAATGCTGACGGGACGCGGCAGATGGTCGAGCGCAGTTTCGGGCCGCATGGGGGGCATTTGGGGGAGGTGGAGCTGCTCGTTTAATGCCGACGGTAACCCCGTGGCGAGGGAGCTTGCTCCCGCTGGGCTACGAAGTAGCCCCAAAGCTTTTGGGCGGGCTTCGCCCGCCAGCGGGAGCAAGCTCCCTCGCCACAATGCTCGCCGCGGGATCTAGAGGGTCTTGTTCGAAGCCGGGTTGATCATCCGCGCCAGCCCGAGGTTTTTCAGCGCCAACTGCAAGGAGCTATGGATCACCTGCGGATTGTCGATGGTCATCAGCTCCGCCAGCAGCTCCTGGGCCTTGCTGAGGTTGATCTGGCGCAGCATCCATTTCACTTTCGGCAGGTTGGTGGCGTTCATCGACAGGCTGTCGAAGCCCATCGCCATCAGCAGCACCGCCGCCGCCGGGTCGCCAGCCATTTCGCCGCAGATGCTCACCGGCTTGCCCTCGGCATGGGCGTCGCGAACGACGTTCTGCAAGGCTTGCAGCACGGCCGGGTGCAGGTAGTCGTAGAGGTCGGCCACTCGTGGGTTGTTGCGATCCACGGCCAGCAGGTACTGGGTCAGGTCGTTGGAGCCTACCGACAGGAAGTCCACCTGCCGCGCCAGTTCCTTGGTCTGGTACACCGCTGCCGGAATCTCGATCATCACGCCCACCGGCGGCATGGGTACGTCGGTGCCTTCGTCGCGCACCTCGCCCCAGGCCCGGTGGATCAGGTGCAGGGCTTCTTCCAGCTCATGGGTGCCAGAGATCATCGGCAACAGGATGCGCAGATTGTTCAGGCCTTCGCTGGCCTTGAGCATGGCGCGGGCCTGGACCAGGAAGATTTCCGGATGGTCGAGCGTCACGCGGATCCCGCGCCAGCCGAGGAACGGGTTGTCTTCCTTGATCGGGAAGTAGGACAGCGATTTGTCGCCGCCGATGTCCAGGCTACGCATGGTCACCGGTTGCGGATGAAACGCGGACAATTGCTCGCGGTAGATCGCCAGCTGTTCCTTTTCGCTGGGGAAACGCTGGTTGATCATGAACGGCACTTCGGTGCGGTACAGGCCCACGCCCTCGGCGCCACGCTTCTGCGCCCGGGCCACATCGGCCAGCAGGCCGGTGTTGACCCACAGCGGCATGCGATGGCCATCGAGGGTTATGCACGGCAGGTCGCGCAGGGCATCCAGGCCCAGGGAGAGTTGCTTCTCTTCCTCCACCACATCGGCGAACTGCTTGCGCAACACGTCGCTGGGGTTGGTGTAGACCTCGCCGTGGTAGCCGTCGACGATCATCTGGATGCCGTCGACCTTGGAATACGGCAGGTCCACCAGGCCCATGACCGTGGGAATGCCCATGGCCCGGGCCAGGATCGCCACGTGGGAGTTGCCCGAGCCCAGTACCGAGACCAGGCCCGCCAGCTTGCCTTCCGGCACTTCGCCGAGCATCGCCGGGGTCAGCTCTTCGCTCACCAGGATGGTGTTGTCGGGGTAGACCAGGGTCTGCTGACGCTCTTGCTGCAGGTAGGCGAGCAGGCGGCGACCGAGGTCCTTGACGTCGGAGGCGCGCTCGCGCAGGTAGGCGTCGTCCATCAGTTCGAAACGGTTGACGTGGTCGGTCACCACCTGGCGCAACGCGCCCTGGGCCCATTGGCCGGTCTTGATGACCGTGGTCACTTCGCTGCCCAGGGAGGCATCGTCAAGCATCATCAGGTAGACATCGAACAGCGCGCGCTCTTCAGGCCGCAATTGCGTCGCCAGCTTGGCGGACAGGGCGCGCATGTCGGCTCGCACGCCTTCGATGGCGGTCTTGAACAAGCCCAGCTCGGCATTGATGTCGGCGATAGTCTTGTCCGGCACCACGTCGAGGTCGGCGGGTGGCAGCATGACCACCGCGGTGCCCACCGCCGCGCCCGGTGAGCCCGGCACGCCGACGAACTTGGCTTCCTGGATGCCCTTGCCCTGGCGGCCCAGGCCGCTGATCGAGCCGGTCGCTTCGGCGTGGGCGATAACCCCGGCCAGTTGCGCGCTCATGGTCACGAGGAAGGCTTCTTCGCCCTCGTCGAACTGGCGGCGCTCTTTTTGCTGGATGACCAACACGCCGACGACGCGGCGGTGGTGAATGATCGGCGCGCCGAGGAACGATGCGTAGCGCTCTTCGCCGGTCTCGGCAAAGTAGCGATACCGCGGGTGATCGGCGGCGTTTTCCAGGTTCAGGGGTTCTTCCCGGGTACCGACCAGGCCGACCAGGCCTTCGTTGGGCGCCATGCTGACCTTGCCGATGGAGCGCTTGTTCAGACCCTCGGTCGCCATCAGCACAAAACGGTTGGTCTCGGGGTCCAGCAGGTAGACCGAGCAGACCTGGCTGCCCATGGCCTCTTTGACGCGCAATACAATAATCCCCAACGCCGCCTTGAGATCCTTGGCGGAGTTAACTTCCTGGACGATCTTGCGCAGCGTATTGAGCATGGCTCGGGGTCGAACTCCGTCGTCAGTCGCGCGTCAGCAGGCGCGGGGCAAGCTCTTTGAGAGCGCGTCGATACACCTCGCGCTTGAATGTCACCACCTGGCCCAACGGATACCAATAACTGACCCAGCGCCAGCCATCGAATTCCGGTTTACCGGTCAAATCCATCCGCACCCGCTGCTCGTTGGAGATCAGGCGCAGGAGAAACCATTTCTGCTTCTGGCCGATACACAGCGGTTGGCTGTGCGTGCGGACCAGGCGTTGCGGCAAACGATAACGCAACCAGCCTCGGGTGCAGGCGAGTATTTCGACATCCTCTCGCTCCAGCCCCACTTCTTCGTTCAACTCGCGGTACAAAGCCTCTTCCGGCGTCTCCTGGGGGTTGATCCCTCCCTGTGGAAACTGCCAGGCGTCTTGATTGATACGGCGAGCCCATAGCACCTGTCCGGCATCATTCGTAAGAATGATCCCCACATTGGGACGGAAACCATCGGGATCGATCACGGCAACAACCTCGCAAACGCATGTCGCCGCATTGTTCCACAAAGGTTGTGAAAGCAGCAACGAGGCTGCCCACCTTATGTGCACTCTTGTGAAAAGTCCGTATTCTGGGCGCCTTTCTCAAGAAATTTCAGCGAGTAACTGCAATGCGGCTGGCTTTATTCGACTTGGACAACACGCTGCTGGGCGGCGACAGCGATCACGCCTGGGGCGATTACCTCTGCGAGCGCGGGTTTCTGGATGCCGTCACCTACAAGGCGCGCAACGATGAGTTTTACCAGGACTACCTGGCCGGCAAGCTGGACAACGCCGCGTACCTGAATTTCTGCCTGGAAATCCTCGGCCGTACCGAGATGGAGGTGCTGGCGCAGTGGCATCTCGAATACATGCGCGACTGCATCGAGCCGATCGTGCTGCCCCAAGCCATCGAGCTGCTGAAAAAACACCGTGATGCCGGCGACAAGCTGGTGATCATCACCGCCACCAACCGCTTCGTCACCGCGCCGATTGCCGAGCGTCTGGGCGTCGAAACCCTGATCGCCACCGAGTGCGAAATGATTGACGGTCGCTACAGTGGGCGCAGCACCGACATCCCCTGTTTCCGCGAGGGCAAGGTGACCCGGCTGAATCGCTGGCTGGAAGAAACCGGGTATTCGCTGGACGACAGCTACTTCTATAGCGACTCGATGAACGACTTGCCGCTGTTGGAAGCAGTGACGCACCCGGTGGCGGTGGATCCGGATTCGAACCTGCGGGCCGAGGCCGAGAAACGCGGCTGGCCGGTGATCAGCCTGCGCGATTGACCTGTCACGCAGGCTTGGCCACCATCAGGTAGAAGATCACCATGAACGCGAGGAACGCCGGCCAGCCCAGCGCAAACCACCAGCGCATGTAGGTGCTGGCCTTGAGCGGCATGGGCGTGCCGTCCTGCAAGGCTTGCTCGGCCATTTTGTGCACGCGGATCTGCAACCAGACCACCGGCAGCCAGCAAGCGCCCGCCAGGCAATAAAGGCCGATGCTCCACATCAACCAGCTCTGTTGCAGTGGCCAGCCGGCCACATGCATCAGGGCCAGGCCGCTCAGCGGCTGGAACACGGCGGTGGTGGCCGTGAACGCCCAATCGGCGAAGACCAGATGCTTGAAGGTGACGGCAATGACTTCAAGCTTGCCGCTGCGCCAGGCCCGCAGCGCGTAGTAGGCGGACCCCGCGCCCAAGCCGAAGAGGATGGTCGAGGACAGGATGTGCAGGGTTTTCAGCAGCACGTAAATGCTCATCGGCGCGGTTCAGTCCAAAGCAGCCATAAAGTCGCGACTATCAGCACCAGGTTCTTGGCGACAGCCGCATAAGGGTCAAACCAATAGTGCGGTAGGATAAAACTGATGCACAGCGTGTAGCCGAGCATCAATCCCAACTGCAACCGCAATGCCTGGCGGCGCCAGCGCTTGAATAGCATGCCCACGCCCAGCGCGCCGTCACACAGCGCGCCGGCGATTACCGCAAGCTTCGCCCAGGCGCCGTGGACACCGGCTTCGGCCATGATACGCAAGCCCCAATCGTAGCCGGGGCCGAGGCAGACGATGGCGGTACCCAGCCAGATGATCGCCAGTACCGCGAGCATCAGCGGGCGGATCGCTCTGAGGCTGCTCTGGGCTGGGCTGGGCCAATCCTGCAAGCGGGTTTGTACGGGGGCGGCGTAATACCCGCAGATTGACGCGAGTGCCGCGGGGTCGGCCAGATTGTCCCGTTGTGCCAAGGCCAGGCTTTGCCTGTTCAATGCCCGCCAGCCGAACCGATCCCCAAGCCGGCTACCCGGTTCAGTCAACAGCGCAGGGGCCTTGATGTAGCGGGCCGGCGCCCAACCTTGGGCGGCGCGCAGATGATCGATGAGTCGGGCCAGCGTCATCGGCTCCGGTCCTACCAGCGGCAACACCACCGACTCGTTCGGCCATTGCCGCAGCAGGGCGAGCACCGCGCCCACCAGGTCATCGACATGTACGGGCTGGATGCGCGCTTGAAGATTCAGCAAGGGAATCAACGGCCACGGCGAAAGGCCTTCCATCCAGCAGCTGCTCGCGCCGCCTGGTCCCACCACCAACGAGGGCCGCAGCACCACCGATACGCTGTCCAGCGTGCAAAGATATTCGTCGGCCAAGCCTTTGCTCGCCAGGAACGGCACGTCGGATTGGGCACTCGCGCCCAGCGCGGAAATCTGCAGGATCCGGACGCCGCGGCGCGCGGCCTGGTCGAACAACGCTCGCGCGCCCCGATCCTGGACCAGGCTCAGCGCCTCGGTGTCGACGCTGAGCAGGCCGGCCGCGTTGATCAGCAATTCGACGTCCAGGGGCAAGGCAAAGTGTTCAGGGTCGCCTGCCAGTACACCGAGATCCAGCTGCCGCCATTCAACCCCAGGCCAACCTGGCGCCTGAGGTTCACGGCTGGTTGCGATGATCGAGTGGCCAGCGCTGTGCAACGCTCGCAGCAGATGGCGCCCGATAAAACCGCCGCCTCCCACCAGTAGGATCTTCATGCCCGTCCCTGTCGCTTAAATCGGCTTGGCACCCATCAGCGCGGCGATGGACAGGAAGCCGACGCCACCGATGATCGCCAATGCCAGGGTAAACCTGCTGCTGCCGCCGCTGCCCAAGCGCAGACGATTGAGCCTTGCCAGCAGCCAGAAAACGCAGAGCGTCGCCACCGTGTAGATCACGCTGGAGCCCAACAGCCAGCTTTGCCCCAACGGCCAGCCCACCAGGTGAACCAGCCACCAGCCGGTGAACGGCATGCTCAGCATGCAGACCAGCATCACGCACCAGGCCAACAGCCAGGGACGCCGCAGCGTGCTGGCCGGTCCCTCGCTGCGTTTACGCCAGGCCAGGACGGCAAGGACTACACCGCATGCCAGCAGCAGGACCGTGGCCGCGACGTGCAGGACTTTCAAGGTCAGCAGAGTTTCCATGGGATTTCCTTAAGGCCGATGTCCTTCAGCGTAGCCCTTCAACCAAGAAACAGCTGATAGGCCGGGTTATCGCTTTCATCCCAATACGGATAGCCGATTTCTTCCAGGGCGGCCGGTACCAGGTGGCGTTCATCGTGAGGCACTTGCAGCCCGGCGACCACGCGACCATCCGCCGCGCCATGGTTGCGGTAGTGGAACATCGAGATATTCCAACGCCCGCCCAGCTTGTTGAGGAAGTTGAACAACGCGCCCGGACGCTCCGGGAACTCGAAACGCAGCACCACTTCGTCGATGACGTGGGCGGCGTGTCCGCCGACCATGTGGCGGATGTGCAGCTTGGCCAGCTCGTTGTCGGTCAAGTCCAGCACCGGAAAGCCTTGCTCGGTCAGGCTGGCGATCAACTTGCTGCGCGGATCGTTTTCCGGATGCGTCTGTACGCCGACGAAAATGTGCGCTTCGCTGCCGGTGTTGTAGCGGTAGTTGAATTCGGTGATCTGGCGTTTGCCGATGGCTTCGCAGAAGGCCTTGAAGCTGCCCGGCTGCTCGGGAATGGTCACGGCGATGATCGCCTCGCGCCCTTCGCCCAGCTCGGCGCGTTCGGCCACATGGCGCAGGCGATCGAAGTTGACGTTGGCGCCGGAATCGATGGCCACCAGGGTCTGACCGCTGATGCCCCGCGATTCGACGTACTTCTTGATCCCGGCCACGCCCAAGGCGCCGGCCGGCTCGGTGATCGAGCGGGTATCGTCGTAGATATCCTTTATAGCTGCGCAGATCTCGTCGGTGCTGACGGTGATCACTTCATCCACGTAGTGCTTGCAGATATCAAAGGTGTGCTGGCCGATCTGCGCCACGGCCACGCCGTCGGCGAACAGGCCGACGGTCGGCAATACCACGCGCTCACCGGCGGCCAGGGCCGCTTGCAGGCAATTGGAGTCATCCGGCTCGACGCCAATGATCCGGATCTCGGGGCGCAGGTATTTCACGTAGGCCGCGATGCCGGCAATCAGCCCGCCACCGCCCACCGGGACGAATATCGCATCGAGGCGCCCGGGGTGCTGGCGGAGGATCTCCATCGCCACGGTGCCCTGCCCGGCGATGGTATGAGGGTCGTCATAGGGATGGATATAGACGTAGCCCTTTTCGTCGACCAGCTTCAGCGAATACGCCAGCGCCTCGGGGAACGAGTCGCCATGCAACACCACTTTGCCGCCGCGGGAGCGTACGCCTTCGACCTTGATTTCCGGGGTGGTCTTGGGCATGACGATGGTGGCTTTGACGCCCAGCACCTTGGCTGCCAGCGCCAGGCCCTGGGCGTGGTTGCCGGCCGAGGCCGTGACTACGCCACGGGCGCGCTCTTCGTCGCTGAGTTGGGTCAGCTTGTTGTAGGCCCCGCGAATCTTGAACGAGAACACCGGCTGCAGGTCTTCACGCTTGAGCCAGACGTCATTGCCCAGCCGCTCGGAGAGCTGGCGGGCGGTCTGCAGCGGGGTTTCAACGGCAACGTCATAAACGCGCGAGGTGAGGATCTTCTTGACGTACTGTTCGAGCATCGGAAAGCATCACTGAGCGGGTTGGGCAGGGCCAGCGAGTCTAACCCGGCTTTTGGCCGGGCGACCACACGAATTAAGGCACCTGCCACACTGGATCTGTGCCAAACAGGCAATGACCAAGGCGGCTCCGACGCCTATAATGCCGGCCTTTCGTTCCCTCTCGGCACCCTCGGAGCCCGCATGACCCAGGATCAACTCAAACAGGCCGTGGCCCAGGCCGCCGTCGACCTCATCCTCCCGAAGCTGGATGACAAGAGCATCGTCGGGGTCGGCACCGGCTCGACCGCCAATTGCTTTATCGACGCGCTGGCGCAGCACAAGGGTGCGTTCGATGGCGCGGTCGCCAGCTCCGAAGCCACCGCCGCGCGCCTCAAGGGCCACGGGATCCCGGTGTACGAGCTCAACACCGTGAGCGACCTGGAGTTCTACATCGACGGCGCCGATGAAAGCGATGCGCACCTGAACCTGATCAAGGGCGGTGGCGCTGCATTGACCCGCGAGAAGATTGTCGCGGCAGTCGCCAAGACCTTCATCTGCATCGCCGACGCCAGCAAGCTGGTGCCGGTACTCGGCGCCTTCCCGCTGCCGGTGGAAGTTATCCCCATGGCCCGCAGCCACGTCGCCCGTCAGTTGGTGAAACTGGGCGGCGATCCGGTGTATCGCGAAGGTGTGCTGACCGACAACGGCAACATCATCCTGGATGTCCACAACCTGCAGATCACCAACCCGGTTGAGCTGGAAAGCCAGATCAACGCCATTGTCGGCGTGGTCACCAACGGCTTGTTCGCCGCGCGTCCGGCGGATGTGCTGTTGCTGGGGACTGCTGAAGGGGTGAAGACGCTGCGGGCTGAATAACCCGGCGGAGAGTTATTGGTTCACACCGGACCCTGTGGGAGCGAGCTTGCTCGCGATGACGAAGGCACATTCGACATCCATGCAAGCTGACCCACCGCTATCGCGAGCAAGCTCGCTCCCACATGGGGTCTATGCGAGCTCAAGGCTGCTGCTTCTTGAACACGTAAAACAGATTCGGCTCACTCACCACATACAGGTTGCCATCGTCATCCATGGCCAGGCCTTCAGCCTGGGGGACGGTTTTCTGCAGGCCGTTGCGGCCCTTGCTCAACGACAGCGTGCTCAACGGACGGCCGTTGATATCCAGCTCGATGATCAACCGCGACTCGTCGGACAGCGCCATCAGGTGACCGCTGCGCTCATCGTATTGCAGGCTTGAAAGGTCGCGCACAAAGAGCCCGGCGTCACGCTTGGGATTGTTGACGACGTGCACCGCATAGGATTTTTCCGGGTTGTGGTGGGGAAACCCGTGGACCTCGTAGATCAGCATCGGGTCGCGCTCCTTCGCCACGAATAGCCGCTTGCCCAGGGAGTCGTAGGCCAGCCCTTCGAAACCCTTGTTGCTGCTCATGTGCACGCCGAGCGAGATCTGCTCGGCTTCGGCCGCGTCCAGGAACCGGGTGTCGTCGTCCAGATGGATCTTGATCAGCCGTTGTTGGCGCTCATCGGTGATGACATAGATATTCTCGCTGATGAATTCCACCGCTTCCGAATCACCAAACCCGACCAGGGCTATGCGCCGCAAGATCTTGCCGTCCAGCGACAGCTCGATCAGCTCGGGATTCTTGTTGGTCACGGTGAACAGGGTCTTGCGGATCGGATCGAAGGTCAGCGCCGAAACGTCATCGTCCAACCCTTCGATCACCTGCGCCTCAAGCGCGACCTGGTACTGATCCAGTGCGATTGCCTGCTCGTTGACGGGGTGCCACAGGCTGCTCATGTTGAACCAGGCTCGTTCGAACAGGCGCAGGTACTGGCCCGCCGCGATCAGGGCGATCAGCACGATGGCCAGCAACAGCAGGAACAGTGGCTTGGGACGGACAAGTCGACGCATGTAGGAGGGCTCGGATAAAAACAGGTGGTTGGAAATACCACGACTGCCTGAACTGAAGCTTAATGGCCGCGTGCCACATCCTACACGATGGTGGGAAATGTCTTACAAAGTCGCGCTGTCAGTGCTGTTTTTCGAAACGGTAGAACAGGTTCGGTTCACTGACGATGTAGAGAGTGCCGGCTTCATCGACAGTGACGCCTTCGGCGCGAGGGATCGTGTCCTTCAGGCCGTTGAAGCCGCCGAGCAGGGTCATGAAGCTGACCTGATCGCCTGCTTCGTCCAGTTCCAGCAATAAATGGGAGTCGGCCGATAGCACCAGCGTGTGGCCGGTGCGCGGGTCTACGGCCAGGGCGGACAGGTTGCGCAGGTCGAGTTCGTTGCTGACATGGATCTGCTTGTCGCCCTTGAGCAACTGGCTCCCGTCGCTTTTCCAGGTGAACAATGCCGGTGGGCGCTCTTCGCCAAGGATCAGTTGCTGATTCTTCGGGTCCCAGACGATGGCTTCGAAGCCCTTGTTCTGGTTCTTCGACGTGCCCAGGTCATATTGGGGGAAGTCCTTGATGTTCAGCTCGCGGGTATTGGCGTCGACCTGGACGATCGATAGCGTGTGCTTGCGTTCATCGGTGATGGCCAGCAGGCCGTTTTCCATGAAAGCCACGCCTTCAGGGTTGCCCCAGCCCACCAGCGGCATCTTGCGCAATACGTCACCCTGCAGGTTCAGCTCCACCAGGAACGGATTTTTGCCCATCACCGCGAACAGGGTCTTGGTCTGTGGGCTATAGGTCAGGTCGGACGCTTCGTCGTCTTCCATTCCCGGGAGCGCCTTGGCGTCAATGACAGCGTGGTAATCAGGCAGCCAGATGCTTTCCCGACGCTCGGCCTGGCTCTGGAAGCGCTCCGACACCCAAAGCAGGCCCCGGTCGTCCCAATGCATGGCGAATGCCAGGCCATAAGCGCTGGCGCCCGCGATCAGCAGCCAGACATACCAGGGCAGGGCGAAGCGAGAGCGACGGGATGCTTTGGGGGTGGGCAGTGCTTGGGTCTTGGCCATCAGGGGACACGTTCCAGGAAATTCGGCTAGGGGCTGGCTGGCTCAGATGCCGCATTGCCCGGAATTATCCGGATGGCATGTGAAAAAAACGGTAAATGCGCAGTTGCCTTTCATACCCTGTGGGAGCGAGCCTGCTCGCGAAAGCGGTATATCAGTCGACATTAACCTGTCGGACAGATCGCCATCGCGAGCAGGCTCGCTCCCACAGTGAGGTAAGGTGTCGTGTTTAACGAACACTGCTCTCGAAGCGGCTCGCGCCCGGCAGTTCCAGCACCAGCTCGTCACCGACGTTCAACGGCCCGACGCCGGCCGGCGTGCCGGTCAGGATCACGTCGCCGGCTTGCAGCGAGAAACAGCCGGCCATGTACTGGATCATCGGCACGATGGGGTTGAGCATCAGGCTGCTGTTGCCGTCCTGGCGCACTTCGCCATTGATGACCAGGCGAACGGGGATGTCGGTCAGGTCGGCGAAGGTGTCCTTCGAGACGAACGGGGCGATCACCGCCGCGCCGTCGAAAGACTTGGCGACTTCCCAGGGCAGCCCCTTGCCCTTGAGCTCGGCCTGCTTGTCCCGCAGGGTCAGGTCCAGGGCCGGAGCGAAGCCGGAGATCGCGTCCAGCACTTCCTCAGCGCTGGGCCGGGTGGACAGCGGCTTGCCGATCAGCACGGCGATTTCCGCCTCGTAATGCACCGACCCGCGGTCGGTGGGAATGCTGAAACCGCCTTCCAGCGGCACCACGCAGCTGCCTGGCTTGATGAACAGCAACGGCTCGGTGGGCACCGGATTATCCAGTTCCTTTGCATGCTCGGCATAGTTGCGGCCAATGCACACCACTTTCCCGATCGGGAAATGAATACGCGTACCGTCGACATACTGGTGCTGATAGCTCATAACCGACTCCTGCCTTTGGATTTTCATCAGGTGTTTATAAGGTCAAACCGCGAAGATCTTGCCCGGATTCATGACGCCGTTGGGGTCGAAGACTGCCTTTACCGCTTTCATGTACTCGATCTCCACCGGCGAGCGACTGTAGGTCAGATAGTCGCGTTTGGTCATGCCCACGCCGTGCTCGGCGGAAATCGAGCCGTTGTACTTCTCGACGGTCTCGAACACCCATTTGTTCACCGTCGCGCACTTGGCGAAGAACTCATCCTTGCTCAGGTTTTCCGGCTTGAGGATGTTCAGGTGCAGGTTGCCGTCGCCGATGTGGCCGAACCAGACGATTTCGAAGTCCGGGTAGTGTTCGCCGACAATTGCATCGATTTCCCGCAAGAATGCCGGAACCTTCGAGACGGTTACCGAGATGTCGTTCTTGTACGGCGTCCAGTGCGAGATGGTTTCGGAGATGTACTCGCGCAATTTCCACAGGTTCTGCAACTGGGTTTCGCTCTGGCTCATCACGCCGTCCAGCACCCAGCCTTGTTCGACGCAGTGCTCAAAGGTTTCCAGCGCGTGGTTGGCGACTTCTTCGGTGGTGGCCTCGAATTCCAGCACGGCGTAGAACGGGCAGTCGGTCTCGAACGGCGCCGGCACGTCGCCGCGACCGAGGACCTTGGCCAGGGCCTTGTCTGAGAAAAATTCGAATGCGGTCAGGTCAAGTTTGCCCTGGAAGGCATGCAGCACCGGCATGATCGAATCGAAATCCGGCGTGCCGAGCACCATCGCGGTGAGGTTTTTCGGTGCCCGATCCAGGCGCATGGTGGCCTCGACCACGAAGCCAAGCGTGCCCTCCGCGCCGATGAACAGCTGGCGCAAATCGTAGCCGGTGGCGTTCTTGATCAGGTCCTTGTTCAGCTCCAGCACGTCGCCCTTGCCGGTGACGACTTTCATGCCCGCCACCCAATTGCGCGTCATGCCGTAGCGAATGACTTTGATCCCGCCGGCATTGGTGCCGATATTGCCGCCAATCTGGCTGGAACCGGCCGAAGCAAAATCCACCGGGTAGTACAGGCCATGTTCCTCGGCCTTGTTCTGCAGTTGTTCGGTGACCACGCCCGGCTGGCACACGGCGGTGCGGTCGGTCAGGTTCACGTCGAGAATCTGGTTCATGTAGTCGAAGGACACCACGACTTCGCCATTGGCCGCCACGGCCGCGGCGGACAGCCCGGTACGTCCGCCCGAGGGGACCAGCGCGACCTTGTGCGCATTGGCCCAGCGCACGATGGCCTGGACCTGTTCGATGGTCTTGGGAAAGACGATGGCCACCGGCGCCGGAGCGAAATGCTTGGTCCAATCCTTGCCGTAAGCATTCAGGGAGTCGGCATCGGTCAGGACCTTGCCAGGCTCAACCAGGGTCTTCAGCTCATCTATCACGGCAGGATTGGTCATCGACAGAACTCTCGAACAATTCATGGTCATCCTGAGAACGCTTCACGTCGCAGGAATGGGTGTTTGCGGGGGGCATATGCTAGCATACCGACCCCGCAGCGTAGTGCCCAACGGCTGTTCTGCGGCGACGGCTGTCATGCCGGTCGGGCCGGCCCAGGCTGCCCGATTCCCTGCCATTTTTCTCCGGGACACAGGTTTACGCAGATGAGCAAGACTTCTCTCGATAAGAGCAAGATCAAGTTCCTTCTTCTCGAAGGCGTCCACCAATCGGCTGTCGACGTCCTCAAGTCGGCGGGCTACACCAGCATCGAGTACATCACCAGCTCTCTGCCGGAAGCCCAGCTCAAGGAAAAGATCGCCGATGCTCACTTCATCGGTATTCGCTCCCGTACTCAACTGACCGAAGAGATCTTCGACCACGCCAAGAAGCTGGTCGCGGTCGGCTGCTTCTGCATCGGCACCAATCAGGTTGACCTCAACGCGGCCCGTGAGCGCGGTATCGCGGTGTTCAACGCGCCGTACTCCAACACCCGTTCCGTTGCCGAGCTGGTGCTGGCCGAGGCGATCCTGCTGCTGCGCGGCATCCCCGAGAAAAACGCTTCCTGCCACCGTGGCGGCTGGATCAAGAGCGCGGCCAACTCCTTCGAAATCCGGGGCAAGAAGCTGGGTATCGTCGGCTACGGCTCGATCGGCACCCAGTTGTCGGTACTCGCCGAGGGCCTTGGCATGCAGGTGTTCTTCTATGACACCGTGACCAAGCTGCCACTGGGCAACGCCACCCAGGTCAACGACCTGCACGAATTGTTGGGCATGTCCGACATCGTCACCCTGCACGTACCGGAAACCCCGGCCACCCAGTGGATGATCGGCGAGAAGGAAATCCGTGCCATCAAGAAAGGCGGGATCCTGATCAACGCCGCGCGTGGCACCGTGGTCAAGCTCGACGCCCTGGCCGAAGCGATCAAGGACAAGCACCTGATCGGCGCTGCCATCGACGTGTTCCCGGTAGAGCCGCGCTCCAACGACGACATCTTCGAGAGCCCGCTGCGTGGCCTGGACAACGTGATCCTGACACCGCACATCGGCGGGTCCACCGCTGAAGCCCAGGCCAACATCGGTCTGGAAGTGGCGGAGAAACTGGTCAAGTACAGCGACAACGGTACTTCGGTATCGTCGGTGAACTTCCCAGAAGTGGCCTTGCCCGCTCACCCTGGCAAGCACCGCCTGCTGCACATCCACGAGAACATCCCGGGTGTGATGAGCGAGATCAACAAGGTCTTCGCGGAAAACGGCATCAACATTTCCGGCCAGTTCCTGCAGACCAACGAGAAGGTCGGCTACGTCGTGATCGACGTCGATGCCGAATACTCGGACCTGGCGCAGGAGAAGCTGCAGCACATCAACGGCACCATTCGTTGCCGCGTGTTGTTCTAAGCAGGCTGGACTTGCAATAAAAAACGGGAGCCCCGCAGGGGGCTCCCGTTTTTTTATCTGGCACAACCTGGAAACCCTGTGGGAGCGAGCCTGCTCGCGAAGGCGTAATATCAGCCAATACAAATATGTCTGACAGACCGCTTTCGCGAGCAGGCTCGCTCCCACAAGAGATGCTGCGTTTTCAAGCCGGTGTTACTTCACATTCACTGTGATTTTCTCGGACACGATAGACGGGTCGAACGGCATATGGCCGCTGTCGCCCAGGATCAATTGCAAGGTGTGCTTGCCCGGGGCCAGTTTGATGGTGGCCTCGGTTTGTGCCTTGCCGAAGTGCATGTGGTGGGCGTCGGTCGGAATCGGCGCGCCTTCCTTCGGCACGTCGTCCACATCGATCAGCAAATGGTGATGGCCAGTGTTCTTGGTCACATCGCCCGCCGGAGCCAGGGCGATATCCTTGACGCCGAACTTGACCTTGAATTCCTGGCTGACGGTGGCGCCATCTTCCGGGGAAACGATGAACACTTCTGCACCCTTGGGGGCCGGGGTCGCCGCTGTTGCCAGCATCGAGGTGCCCAACAACAGGCCAGCCAACGCGGCACGAGACATAAAGCTTTTCATTTTTTTCTCCAGTTTTTCGATGAAATCCGCTGAGTCATGACAACTTCATGAACAATCGTTGTCGAAGCCTGCAACAACCATAGCAAAGCGAGCCTGAGACGAGCGTCGCTTGTATAAATTCTAGGAGTGACCATGCGTTTCCTGCCTGGCCTGATCTGCCTGCTACCCCTTTTGAGCCCTTTGGCCCATGCCGAATTGATCGACGATATCAACGACCGGGGCGAGTTGCGCATCGCTCTTGAGGCCAACGCGGCGCCCTTCAACTTCAAGGAAGACGGCAAACTCACCGGCTTCGAAGTGGAGCTGGGCGAAATGCTCGCGAGCGAGCTCGATGTACGGGCCGATTTCGTTGTCACCGATGCCGAGGATTTGTTGGCCGGTGTGGAAACCGGCAAATACGACGTCGCCATCAATCACATAGCACTGACCCCGGAACTGGCGGATCGTTTCGATACCAGTACCCCCTACAGCCAACCCGATGCGCAGTTGCTGGCGAGCAAGGACGAGTCGCAACGTCCGCTGGTCATGGCGCAGTCGTTCCAGGCGCAGGAAAAGAAAGGCCCGCCGCCCAGCCTGGTGATTCCGTTCCAGAAGGACAACCCGGCGTTCAAGGCCAGCCTGGACAATGCCCTGGCGCGGATCAAGGAGGATGGGCGGCTGGAGCAGTTGTCGCAGAAGTGGTTGAAACAGCCGGAGTGAAGCTTCCAGGCGATGAGGCCAAGCCTTCAAGCTTCATTGACTATTGGAGCGCTATCGCGAGCAAGCTCGCTCCCACATTGGAATTGCGCTGCTCACAGATCATGAGTTCACAACTGATCGAATGTGGGAGCGAGCTTGCTCGCGATGGCGTCCTCAAGTCCTAAGCAGGTTTACGCCACACGCTCGCCAACCAAGGCTGCTGTTCCCGTGGCAGCCCCGCTGGCCGGTAATAATGCTCCAGCTCCACAAAACCTGCCGCGCCCAGCAGCCTGCGCCAGGCGTCGAGGTCGTGGTAGGCGCCGAAGCGCTGGCCGTTCCAGCCTTCCTGGTTTTCGCCCCGTGGATTGGAACTGAACAGGACGCCTCCAGCCTTTAGCGTGGCGTGCAGTTGCCTGAGCACGCGGGGCAGTTCCTGGACTGGAATATGAAACAGCACCGCGTTGGCAAAAATCCCATCAAAGCGTCCATCCGGCAGGTCGAGTTTCAGGAAGTCCTGTTGCCACACCTCGCACCCGCTGTCCTGGCGGGCCATCCGGGCGAATTCTTCGGAACCGTCCAGGCCGACCGCGACATGGCCCATGCCGGTAAACGTACGCAAATCCCGCCCCGGACCGCAGCCGAAGTCGAGAATATGAAACGGCGCCTGGCCCCGGATGTGGCGCAGCAACGCATCGATGTTCTGGCTGACATCATGATCGCGGGTGCCTTCGCGAAAATTCTCGGCCACGGCGTTGTAATGACCCAGGGTCGTGGCGGTGATGACGTGCAGGTCTTCGGCAGTGTGTTTCATGATCGCGGGCTTTGCTGGGGAGTGTCTGACGACTATACCGCAAGCCCGCCGGCCGCCAATCGCGAGCAGGCTCGCTCCCACAATGAGTCGCGCTTCAGCGTTTGTTCAGGCCGCGCGCCAGACGATCGCCCCCCAACTGGATCACCGCGACCAGCGCCACCAGCAGCACGATCACCGTGAGCATGATCTGGCTGTCGAACCGCTGGTAGCCGTAACGGTAGGCGATGTCACCCAGGCCACCGGCGCCGATCGCCCCGGCCATGGCCGAGGAATTGATCATGGTCACCAAAGTGATGGTAAAGCCGCCGACGATGCCTGGCAGCGCCTCGGGCAGCAATACGTGCCAGACGATATGCCAGCGCCGGCAACCCATGGCCTGGGCCGCTTCGATCAGGCCGTGGTCGACTTCCCGCAGGCTGACTTCGGCGATGCGGGCAAAAAACGGCGTCGCGGCGATGGTCAGCGGCACCACCGCAGCCCACACGCCGTAGGTCGTGCCGACAATCAGCCGGGTGAACGGAATCAGCGCCACCATCAGGATCAGGAACGGGATCGAGCGAAACAGGTTCACGAACGCGCCCAAGGCACGGTTCAGCGCCGGCGCCTCGTAAATGCCGCCCTTGCCGCTGGTGACCAGGATAACCGCCAGCGGAATGCCCGCCAGCAACGCGATCAATGACGACACACCGACCATCAGGAACGTGTCGATGAAGCCCTGCAATAAGCGATCAAGCCACATAACCCAGCACCTCCACCTGTTGCGCCCATGCACCTGCCCGCTGACGCAACTCCTCGGCGCCCAGTGAGGAGCCGCTCACGGCCAGCAGTAATTGTCCCAGCCCATGTCCCTGGATCCGTTCGATGCCGCCGTGCAACAGTCGCACCCGGCCACCGAGGGCGCCGAACAGGGCCGCGAGGTCCGGTTCGTCGCGGGCGGTACCGGTGAATTGCAGGCGCAGCACCGTGGCGGCGTCCGCCGAGGCCGGTTGCGGCTGCAAACGGTTCTGCAGTTCTTCAGGCAGCGCGTGCTGCAACGGCGCCAGCAGCGTCCGGCTGACCTCATGTTGCGGGTTGCCGAAGACTTCCCAGACCGGCCCCTGCTCAACGATCCGCCCTTGTTCCAGCACCACTACCCGGTCGCAGACTTCGCGGATCACCGCCATCTCGTGGGTAATCAGCACGATCGTCAGGCCCAGCCGCTGGTTGATCTCCCGCAGCAGGCGGAGGATCGACTGAGTGGTCTCCGGATCCAGCGCCGAAGTGGCCTCGTCACACAGCAGGATCTGCGGGTCGTGGACCAGCGCCCGGGCGATGCCGACCCGCTGCTTCTGCCCGCCTGAGAGTTGTGCCGGATAGGCTTTGTGCTTGCCATCCAGACCCACCAGTTCGAGCAGCTCGCGGACCTTGCGCTGGCGTTGCTCCTTGGGCACCCCGGCGACTTTCAACGGCAGCTCGACGTTCTGCCAGACGGTCTTGGCCGACATCAGGTTGAAATGCTGGAAGATCATGCCGATGCGCCGGCGCAGCTCGACCAGGCGATCCTCATCGAACTCGCCGATGTCCACCTGATCGATCAGCACCCGACCGCTGGTGGGTTGCTCGAGGCGGTTGATGGTGCGAATCAGTGATGACTTGCCGGCGCCGCTGCGGCCGATGATGCCGAACACCTCGCCGCGCTGGATCGCCAGGTCGATGCCGTGCAGCGCGTTCACCGGCCCTTGGGCGCCCAGGTAGGTTTTGCCCAGGCCGACAAAACGCACGTGGGCCCGGTTGAGCTGTGGGTGCAGCTCGGTGCTTTCGGCGCTTCGGCGCGTGGGCGTTTGCTGTTCAAGCAAAGCGTTGACGGCATTCATATCAGCTTTCCCAGCCGGCTTGATAGAGCTTGCCATGGGCCTTGTCCAAGGCTGCGCGCACGGCCGGGGAGTGCTGATAGATATCGACGAACTTGATCAGCCGCGGGTCGCTTTTGCTCTTGGGCTGGATCACGAACTGGATGACGTATTCCTTGTGATCGAGGCCGTCGAACAGCAACGCGGACGTCGCGTCGAAGGTATTCGCCAGGCGGATATAGGCCGGGTAGCCCTGCACCAGATCGGCGTCTTCATAGGCGCGCACCAGTTGCACGGCTTCGACCTGCAGGATCTTGATCTTCTTCGGGTTGGCGACAATGTCGTCTTCGGTGGCCTTGTAGCCGACGCCCGGCTTGAGCTGGATCAGCCCGGCCTTGGCCAGCAGTTGCAAGCCGCGACCGCTGTTGATCGGGTCGTTGGCAATGGCGACGCTCGCGCCTTCGGGCAGCTCGTCGAAGCTTTTGTATTTTTTCGAGTAGAGGCCAACGTTGTTGATGATGCCCGGCGCGAACGGCACCAGGTCGAACCCAGCGGCGGCCTTGGCGTTTTCCAGGAAGGGAATGTGCTGGAAATAATTCACGTCAATGTCACCCGAAGCGAGGCTGACGTTAGGCGCGATCCAGTCACTGAATTCCACCAGCTCGACCTTCAAGCCTTGTTTGCCGGCCTCTTCGACAGCGACCTCCAGAGGAATGGCGAAGGCGGCGGTGGTGCCGATTTTCAAAGGGGCGTCGGCGGCGAACAGCGCTGAGCTGAACAGGCCGAGGGCCAGGGCCAGTGCTTTGACTGGCAGGGTCAGGAGTTGCTTGGTCATGTCGGTTGTTCCAGTCATTTTGGGTAAAGAGGTTTTTGTGGCGAGGGGATTTATCCCCGCTGGGCTGTGAAGCAGCCCCAAAGCCAGTGCCATCTGCCTGATACACCGCAGCTTCAGATTTCAGGGCCGCTTCGCGCCCCAGCGGGGATAAATCCCCTCGCCACAGGTTGGTCAGGTCTGCTGCACGGGGTCATCGCCGGTAGTTCGAGCCAGTGTGTTGGCCGGGTAGTCTCGCTTGCGCGTGAAACAGCTTCTCCCGCAACGTCCCCCCGCCGTATTCGGTCTTGTACGACCCGCGGCGCTGCAGCTCGGGAATCACCAGGTCGATGAAATCCACGTAGCTTTGTGGCGTGACGATGCGGGTCAGGTTGAAGCCGTCGAGGCCGGTCTCGGCGATCCACGATTCCAGCTCGTCGGCGACCTGTTCGGGCGAGCCGACAACGGTGATGTAGCGACCGCCCAAGGCGTGTTGCTCCAGAAGCTTGCGTCGGGTCCAGTCGTTGTTCTGCAAGGTCTTGGTCGCGGACTGGATGGCGTTGCTCTTCACGTACTGGATCGGTTCGTCCAGTTCGTACTCGGAAAAATCGATGCCCGTCGACGCGGAGAAATGCGCCACGCCGGCCTCGGCGCTGGCATACCCCAGGTACTCGGCATGCTTGGCCCAGGCCGCTGCTTCGGTCTCGCCGACAATCACGTTCAGGCCCATGAACACCTTGATGTCCTCGGCATTGCGTCCGGCCGCGACGGCGCTGGCGCGGACCTTGTCCACCTGGGCCCTGGTCGCCGGCTTGTTCTGGCCGCTGATGAACACGCACTCGGCATGGCGCCCGGCGAACAGCAGGCCGCGCTCGGAGCTGCCGGCCTGGAACAGCACCGGTGTGCGTTGGGGCGATGGCTCGCAGAGGTGATAACCCTCGACCTGATAAAACTCGCCCTGGTGCCTGACCTTGTGCACTTTTTCTGGCTGGGCGTAGATCCGTTGCTGGCGATCGTTGAGCACCGCGTCGTCTTCCCAGCTGCCCTCCCAGAGTTTATAGAGCACCTCCAGGTACTCGTCGGCCTGGTCATAACGGCGGTCGTGCTCGACCTGCGCGCCAAGGCCCATGGCTTTCGCGGCGCTGTCCAGGTAACCGGTGACAATGTTCCAGCCAACCCGGCCACGGCTCAGGTGATCCAGCGTGCTCATGCGTCGGGCGAACAGGTACGGCGGCTCATAGGTGAGGTTGGCGGTGAGGCCGAAGCCGAGGTTGCGGGTGACGGCAGCCATTGCCGAGACCAGCAGCAATGGGTCGTTGACCGGCAGCTGGATCGACTCTTTCAGCGTGACCTCCACCGATTGCTGGTAAACGTCATATACCCCGACGATATCGGCAATGAACAACCCGTCGAACAGACCGCGCTCCAGCAGCTGGGCCAGACCGGTCCAGTATTCGAGCGTGTTGTACTGGGTCGAGATGTCCTGCGGGTGCGTCCACAAGCCGTGGTTGATATGGCCGATGCAGTTCATGTTGAACGCGTTGAGGAGGATTTTTTTCTTGCCGAGGGCCATCAGATGGTCCCTCGCAACGGTGGTTTTTCGTCGTTGAGGTAGAAATTGCCGACCGCGTGATATTTCCAGCGCACCGGGTCATGCAGCGTATGCACCCGGGCGTTGCGCCAGTGACGATCCAGGCCATGTTCGGCCAGGGTCGCCTGGCTGCCGGCCAGTTCGAACAGCGTGCTGCCGGCGGCCAGGGAGATTTCGGTGCTGATGGCCCGGGCTTCGGCCACGGCAATCGAGGCCGCCGCCACCGTTTCGGCGTTGCTGTCGGCCTGGGCGCGGTCGAGGAATTCGCCGGCGCGCTCCAGCAAGGCTTCGGCGGCGTGCAGGCGTACGCCCAGGTGACCGAAGCTCTTGAGCGTATGCGGATCCTGGGTGGCGACATCGCTGATGGCGTCGATCCACGGCCGGGTTTTGCTGCGGACAAAATGCAACGCATCTTCATAGGCGGCGCGGGCAATGCCAGTGTCGATGGCGGCATGGAGAATCTGCGCCAACGGGCCCACCGGAGTAGGGCGTTCGAAGGCGCTCTGGAACGGCACGACGTCTTCGGCGGCGACATGCACGGCTTCGAACACTACCGAGCCGCTGCCCGTGGTGCGCTGGCCGAAACCGCTCCAGTCGTCGATAACCGTCAGGCCCTGGCTGCTGCGCGGAACGAACGCCAACTGCTGCACGCCGTTCTCGTCCACCACCGAAGTAGGGATGCGCTGGGCATAGATCGCCCCGGTGGCGTAAAACTTGCGGCCGTTGATGCGGTACCCGTCGCCATCGCGAAGCAGTTGGGTGGTGCGCTCGTGAGCAGTCCTGGTTCCCAGCTCCGCCAGGGCGTTGCCGAACCGCTGACCGCCCAGCACTTCGGCATACAGCCGTTGCTTCTGGGCTTCGCTACCGTTTACCCGCAGCACTTCCAGGGCGTAGTAATGGTTCTGGGGGATTTGCCCGAGCGAGCCATCGGCCTGGGCGATCAGCGCCACGACCTTCGCCAGCGTGACGTTGGAAACGCCGGCGCCGCCGTAGGCCTTGGGCACGCTGATGCCCCACAGGCCGGAGCGGGTGAAGGCTTCCAGCTCCGGGTGCGGCAGGCGCCGTTCGCGATCGCGCAGGGCGCTGTCGCGCTTGAAGTCATCGGCCAGGTCGCTGGCGACGATGAGGGCTTGTTCATCGCTGGTGATCACCGCGACGTGTTGGGAAAGCGTCATGTGCTGCTCCAGTGGTCGGGTCGTCAGATCCAGGAATGTCGGGCGGGCAAGGTCCCGTTCAGGTGGTAGTCGCCGATTGCGTGGTATTTCCAGCGCACCGGGTCGTGCAGGGTGTGGACCCGCGCGTTGCGCCAGTGGCGGTCGAGGTTGAACTCGGCAAGGGTGGCGCGGCTGCCGGCCAGCTCGAAGAGTTTTTCGCTGGCTTGCAGGGCGATTTCGGTGGTCAGCACCTTGGCTTCGGCGACGGCTATCGAAGCGCGGGCGGCGGACTGTGCCGTGATCGGCGCGGCGTTGACCTGGTCCAGTACATGCCCCGCCTTGCGCAACAGAGCCTCGGCGGCATGCAGTTCGATTTTCAGCTTGCCGACGTCGGCGATCACGTACAGATCGTCGCTGGCCCGCTCGACCTTGGCATCGATCCATGGCCGGGCGCGTTCGCGAACGAAGGCGATAGCGTCATCGATAGCGCCGCGGGCGATGCCCAGGTCAATCGCCGCCTGGATCAGCTGCGAGAAGGCGCCTTGCACGTTTGGCGCTTCGTTGATGCGCCAGTTGTCCAGGACCAGTTCGGCGTCGACCCGCACATTGTTCAGCAGCACGGTGCCGCTGGCCGTGGTGCGCTGGCCGAAGCCCGACCAGTCGTCGACGATGCGCAGGCCCGGGGTGCCGCGCCGGACGAACGCCAGCACCTGGCGACCTTCGTCATTCAATGCCTTCACGGCGACCCAGTGGGCGAACAGGGCGCCGGTGGAGTAGAACTTCTGTCCATTGATGACGAAGCCATCGCCATCGGCGGTGATCCGCGTCTTGAGGGCCAGGGTGTTGCGGGTGCCGCGCTCCGGCCCGGCGTTGCCGATGCGCCAGCCTTCGAGCACGCTCTGGAGGAGAATTTTCTTTTGCCGTTCGGTGCCCGTGGCGAGAATCAGCTGGAGCACGCCGAACTGGTTCTGCGGAATCTGCCCGAGGGCCGGATCGGCTGCGGAAATGATCGCGAACACTTCGGCGATGGTAACTGAAGAGACTTGCGGCCCGCCGTACCCACGAGGAACGGCAATGCTGCCAAGCCCGCTGCGGGTGAATTGCTCGATTTCAGCCCAGGGCAGCTTGCGCTGCTGATCGCGGCGTGCGGCCTGCTGGCGAGCAGCCTGTGCGAGTTCATGCGCGGCCTTGATTGCCTCGGCATCGGTGCGCAGCACCTGTGCCGGCAATAACAATGGAGCGACATCCAGGTCGCTATGGACCTTTGCTTGCGCCAGATCGGACATTACAGCCACTCCTTGGCTGCGTGCAGTGCCTTGGCGCCCTGCACTGGGGCGTTTGTGTTCCGTACCATACCCACCTCACATCTCAAGAAAACACCGCGATGAATGCGGTGGCGAAAATCAAGAATGTCCGGTGGTCCGGTCGATATACCCTAAACGCGTATAAAATGTTTTTGAACTATCTTTTAGGAATATCGATAGGCTGGATTTAAATTCATGGAGCCCGCATGGGCGAAACGGCTCTTGTGGTGAGGGAGCAGACATCCCTGCCACAAAAACCGATTACTTTTTGACGGCGCGCTTCAACGGCCATAAACGAGGTTTTGGACGGGCCTCTTCAGATTCGCATTCGCGCAACCGATCTTCAATGTCCGTGGCGGTGCCCAATGGGAGGTGTTGCCTACACGATCAAGGATGCAATAGGTCACTTCCAGGCGCAGGTCTTCGCCGGCTTCGGTGATTATTTCCGGTGGCACCCAGACATGGATCGGCTGGCCCACCTCGCAAGGTTTGATCCGAGGCAGGTCCATGCGTACGTCGCCCCAGCGCACGGTGATCGCATCGTCGGCGGCCATGTTCAGGTAGGGCTCGATGGTCAGCGGTACGCCACGCTTGATCTGATTCGGATTGACGCCTTGGCGACGGATGGCCTGGGGGATACGCACCGGTGCCAGGCTCTGGTTTTCATCGCCGATCAAGGTCGAGGGCCGACCTCCGGGGCAGTCGAGTTTGACTTGCACCCGTTGCGGGGCTGACAGCGCCGGCCCACGCCCGACCCGCATGACGCGATAATGGATGCATGACGTCCCGTTGACGACGAAGCTTTCCGGTATCCGCAACGTGATGCCGCCATGGGTATCCGCCTCGGATACCTGGCGGGAGCCGACGTAGCAGTTATCCCAGAACAGTTCGACCAGATCGCCCGCGTCCATGCCGGAATAAGGTGTGATGAGCACTTCCAGCCGAGCGGCACTGGTGATGTTGATACCGGTAGGCAGGGTATTGGCCAGCGCGGGCGCGGCCAGTTCGAGGATCGGTGACGTACATGTCATGGTGTTCTCCTTGGTGTCCATATCGAGCTGTTTCATAAAGGTCAAAGGCACGGATAAACGCGGCATTGTTTATTGCGTTGCAATAAAATCATGAACTTTCAGTGCGGGACTGAGGGGAATTAAAATAATGCGCGTCGCCTGTTGGCTTCTAGATAAGGGTTGGGCAGTTACAGTGTCAATAGAAGGGCGGGATTAATGCTTGATTGGCCAACTCTTCAGAAGTTTCCTACGCGGTGCAGTTAGTATTACTTGCTGTCAGACGCCACTTTCCTTGCCCCGGCGTCTGTCGTATTGCTTACGGTAGCTGAAGGCGCGAGACAACGGGCGAGGGGTCCGACATAAGTGTTACGCCAGGTATACGCATGTCGTGCTGACAAGTTTCTCAACTGAGGGCGGGGCTGTAAGTTGTTTCGTAGCGGTCAAGAGTATGACATCCGAGTTATCCACTTCCTTCCATGGAAGTGTGCCGGATAACTTATTGCGCGGCGTGTGCGGAGAGGAACTTGCTGAGGAATTGTCGAGTACGCTCTTCTTTAGGGGCCGCGAACAAAGCCTTGGCTTCCCCTTGCTCGACGATCACACCTTTATCGAAGAACACCACGCGATTGGCCACGTCCCGGGCGAAGCCCATTTCATGGGTGACGATCACCATGGTGCGTTTTTCTTCGGCCAGGCCGCGAATGGTCGCCAGTACTTCGCCCACCAGCTCGGGGTCGAGTGCCGAGGTCGGCTCGTCGAACAGGATCACCGCCGGCTCCATCGCGAGCGCCCGGGCAATTGCCACGCGCTGCTGCTGGCCGCCGGACAGGCGCCGTGGGTAGGCGTCCTCCTTGCCGGCCAGCCCGACCTTGGCCAGGAGCTTGCGGCCCAGGGCTTCGGCTTCGGCACGGGGAATTTTTTTCACCACCTGGGGACCTTCGGTGACATTTTCCAATGCGGTGCGATGGGGAAACAGGTTGAAATTCTGGAATACGAACCCTACCTGCTGACGCAAACGCCTGACCAGGCCCTGTTGCTGGTTCAGCGGGCGGCTGCCATCGATCTCGATGTCGCCGACCTTGATCCGGCCACTGCTGGGTTCTTCGAGGAAGTTCAGGCAGCGCAGGAAGGTGGTCTTGCCCGAGCCGCTGGGGCCGATGATCGCTACCACTTCGCCTTCCTCGATCTTCAGGTCGATGCCGTTGAGCACTACCTGACCCTTGAACTGCTTTGTCAGTTTTTCCACGACAATCATCGGTCAGGACTCCTGGTCATGCCGATTGACCCGGGCTTCCAAGACGTTCTGCAAGTGCGAAAGCACGGTGGCAAGAACCCAATAGATCAGCGCGGCGGCAAGGTACATGGTGAAGATTTCGAAGGTTCTGGCGGTGATCAGCTGCGCTTGGCGGAACAGCTCCGGTACCTGGATGGTCGCCGCCAATGCAGTGTCCTTGACCAGGGAGATGAAGCTGTTGCCCAACGGTGGCAGGGCTGTGCGTGCGGCTTGCGGCAGGATGGCCCGACGCAGGGTCTGCGCGCGGGTCATGCCGATACTGGCCGCCGCTTCCCACTGGCCGCGTTCGATGGAGCTGATCGCGGCCCGCAGGATTTCGCAGGCGTAGGCCGCCATGTTCAGCGAAAAACCGATCAGTGCCGCCGGCAGTGGGTCCAGCTCGATGCCCAGTTGCGGCAAGCCGTAATAGATCACGAACAACTGCACCAGCAACGGCGTGCCGCGAAAGAACGACACGTAGATGCGGGCGATCCAGTTCACCGGTTTGAAGCGCGACAAACGCATCAGCGCCAGGCCAAACCCGAGCAGCAAGCCGAAGAACATGCCGCCCAGGCTGAGGATGACCGTGTAATACGCGCCCTTGAGCAAAAAGGGCGTGGAGTCCAGCGCGAGTTGAAGAGCTGCTTCCATTATTGAGTGACGTCAGCGCTGAAGTATTTTTCCGAGAGCTTTTTCAGCGTGCCGTCGGCGCGCAGTTTTTCGATGGCTTTGTTCACGGCTGCCAGCAGCTCGGGCTCGCCTTTGCGCAGGGCAATGCCAGACTCCTGGCGAGAAAAGGCTTCGCTGGTGACGGTGGTGTCCTTGGCTTTCTTGGCGTATTCCAGCGCGGCCAGGCGGTCAATCAGAATGGTATCGATGCGGCCGACACGCAGGTCCTGGAACTTGGTTGGATCATCGTCGTAGGTCTTGACCTGGGCGCCCGGTACTTCTGCCTTGACCCACTGCTCATAGTTGGTGCCCAGGCCCACGCCGACTTTTTTGCCGTCCAGGTCAGCGGCCTTCTTGATGTTCAGTTCGTCGGCTTTTTTGCTCAGTACCAGCGCCTGGATCCCGGAAACAGTGTACGGCTCGGAGAAGTCGTACTTTTTCTTGCGCTCTTCGGAGATGGTCACCTGGTTCACCACGGCGTCAAGACGCTTGGATTCCAGGGCGGCGAGGATACCGGCCCATGGGGTCGTCTGCAGCTTGACCTTGACCCCCAGTTCCTTGGCCAGGGCTTCGGAAAATTCCACTTCGAAGCCAGTCAGTTTGCCGCTGTCATCAACAAAACTGAACGGTGGATAAGTGCCTTCCAGGCCGATCTTGATCTCACCAGCGTCCTTGATTTTTTGCAGCTGCTCACCGGCAACCGCTTGCCCCATCAGCCCGGCGCTCAATGCCAGGCCCAGCGAACCCACCAGCAGGTTGCGACGTAATGCGGAAAAATTCATGACAAGCCCCTGTATTTTTATGATGACGTTTATCTGGAAGAGAAAGGCGTAGCCGCGATCCGAAAGAATTGCCACATCCTGCCCTAAAAGCAGGCTTTGCGTCTCGTGGCAAATACGCCTGCGGCGCGACTATAGGTTGGGTCGTATAGATTGGAAAATAATATTAAATCACGATCATATTCCAATATGTAATCAACATCTTGTGGGAGCGAGCCTGCTCGCTCCACAGCGACATTTACCGAGCCTGGAACACCGAGTCATAGGCAAACAGCGCCGGTGCACCGCCGGTATGCAGGAAAATGATCGGGCCGTTTTCAAAGCGGTCGCGACCGATGCCGTCGAGCAGCCCGGCCATGGCCTTGCCGGTATAGACCGGATCGAGCAGCAGGCCTTCCTGGCTCGCCAGCAACTTGACCGCCGCCAGCGTACCGGCGTTGGGCTCGCCGTAGCGGGGGGCGAAGTACTCGTCCCACAGGTTCACCTTGAAGGCCGGCGGCAGGGCCATGTCCAGCAACTGCGCCGTACGTTCGGCGAGCCCCTGGACTTTCGGAAACTGGTCTTCCTCGCTGCGTGAAACCGTCACGCCAATCACGGGAAGGTCCGGCAGGGTTTCGCTCAGTGCCAGCGCCAGGCCGCCATGCGTGCCGGCACTGCCCGAGGCCAGCACCACGGCGGCGAATTCAAGCCCGGTGTCCTTGATCTGTTCGGCCAACTCCAGGCCCGCGCGCACATAGCCCAAGGCGCCCAGGGCATTCGACCCGCCAATCGGCACCAGGTAAGGTTTTTTCCCGTTGCTACGCAGGCGGCCGGCAAGGGCCTGCAACTGTTCGTCTGCGTTGTCCAGGTTTTCGACAAGTTCGACCTTGGCGTCGAACAGCTCCAGCAACAGCCGATTACCGTTGCCCAGGTAATTGCTTTCCTCGGTGCCGATGGGGTTTTCCAGCAACGCCACACAACCCAGGCCCAGCTTCGCGGCCAGGGCAGCGGTCTGACGGACATGGTTGGACTGGATCGCGCCGGCTGTGACGAGCGTGTCGGCGCCTTGGGCCAGGGCGTCGGCGGCAAGGTATTCAAGCTTGCGCAACTTGTTGCCGCCCAGTGCCAGAGGCGTCAGGTCGTCGCGCTTGACGTAGATGTCGCGACCGAGCCAGGCGGAGAGACGGTCGAGTTTTTCCAGAGGCGTCGGATGGCTGAGCAGGTCGAGACGATGGAAGCGAGACAACTGTTCTTTGATCATGAGTCCGTACTGGCTGTAAGCGATATCCGGACTATAGGCAGCTGAGTATTCACGGGCAACCGGCATGTGGGCGTGAGGGCACGGATAACGATAAACCGCTGTGGGAGCGAGCCTGCTCGCGAAAGCGGCGGACCAGCCAATGAAGATGTCGATTGTCAGCATGTCATCGCGAGCAAGCTCGCTCCCACAGGGGTTGGCTACGTTTGAACGAAATCACTTCAGGCAACGTCATACCCACCCATGGGCTAGTGTAGGAAACGTGCCATTGAGCCCTGCGATTAGTCCTTGGCAGCCTATTCATGTTTAACTTGAACGTTCATTCAAGTTAAACCATTGGTTTGCTGCCCGCTCACAACAGGAGGCTTGCCTTTGCCGAGTCCGTTTGCGCACGTCATGATTTCGCTTTGCGAGGTGCTCCGTCGATGAGTACTTCGTCCCTCCCATCCAGCGGCCTGGTCCGCATGAATCCGCCGGTGTTTTATTTCGCCGCGACCTTCATCCTGCTGTTCGGCCTGGTCGTCATTGCCGTGCCGGAGCAGGCCGGCGCCTGGTTGCTGGCCGCGCAGAACTGGGCGGCCAATACGGTCGGCTGGTATTACATGCTGGCGATGACCCTGTATCTGGTCTTCGTGGTGGTCACCGCCTTGTCCGGCTACGGCAAGATCAAGCTCGGTGCCGACCACGACGAGCCCGAGTTCAGCTACCTGTCCTGGGCCGGCATGTTGTTTGCCGCCGGGATCAGCATCACCCTGTTTTTCTTCTGCGTTTCCGAGCCCCTGACCCATCTGGTCCAGCCGCCCCAAGGCGAAGCCGGCACCGCCGATGCGGCGCGCCAGGCGATGCAGATCCTATTCCTGCACTGGGGTTTGCACGGCTGGGGTGTGTTCGCTTTCGTTGGCATGGCCCTGGCGTACTTCGCCTACCGGCATAACCTGCCGCTGGCCTTGCGGTCGGCGTTGTACCCGCTGGTCGGCAAGCGCATCAATGGCCCGATCGGTTATGCGGTGGACGGTTTCGGCATCATCGCGACCGTGTTCGGCCTTGGCGCGGATATGGGCTTTGGCGTGCTGCACCTCAATTCCGGTCTGGATTACCTCTTCGGCATCGCTCACACCCAGTGGATCCAGGTCGGGCTGATCGTGCTGATGATGGGCGCGGCAATCATTGTTGCCGTGGCTGGCGTCGACAAGGGCGTGCGCGTCATGTCCGATATCAACATGCTGCTGGCCTGCGCGCTGTTGCTGTTTGTGCTGTTCGCCGGACCGACCCAGCATCTGCTCAATACGCTTATCCAGAATCTCGGCGATTACCTCGGCGCCCTGCCGATGAAGAGTTTCGACCTGTATGCCTACAACGAGCCCAGCGACTGGCTGGGCGGTTGGACAGTGTTCTATTGGGCATGGTGGATCGCGTGGTCACCGTTCGTGGGGCTGTTTATCGCACGGATATCCCGTGGCCGGACGATCCGTGAATTCGTGTTCGGCGTGCTGCTGATCCCCTTGGGTTTCACCCTGGCGTGGATGTCGATTTTCGGTAACAGCGCCATCGATCAGGTCCTGAACCATGGCATGAGCGCCCTGGGCATGTCGGCCCTGGACAACCCGTCGATGAGCCTTTACCTGCTGCTGGAAACCTACCCGTGGAGCAAGACGGTAATTGCGGTCACGGTGTTCATCAGCTTCGTGTTTTTTGTCACGTCCGCCGACTCCGGCACCGTGGTGCTGTCGACATTATCGGCCAAGGGCGGCAGCCCCGATGAGGACGGGCCGAAATGGCTGCGGGTGTTCTGGGGCGCGATGACTGCCCTGGTGACCAGTGCCTTGCTGTTCTCCGGCAGCATCGATGCCTTGAAGTCGGCGGTGGTGCTGACGTCCTTGCCGTTCTCGCTGATTCTGCTGCTGATGATGTGGGGCCTGCACAAGGCGTTCTACCTTGAGTCGCAGAAGCAGATCGCGCAGTTGCATTCCCTCGCGCCGGTGTCGGGCTCCCGGCGGGGCACTGGCGGTTGGCGTCAGCGCTTGAGCCAGGCGGTGCATTTTCCTTCCCGCGACGAGGTGTATCGCTTCCTCGATACCACGGTGCGCCCGGCCATCGAGGAGGTGAAGGCGGTATTCGCCGAAAAGGGCCTGACGGTGGTGACCCAGCCAGACCCGGCCAACGACAGCGTCAGCCTGGAAATCGGCCACGGCGAACAGCATCCGTTCATCTACCAGGTGCAGATGCGGGGTTACTTCACGCCGTCCTTCGCCCGGGGTGGCATGGGCTCCAAACAGATCAACAATCGTCGCTACTACCGCGCCGAAGTACACCTGAGCGAGGGCAGCCAGGACTACGACCTGGTGGGGTATTCCAAGGAGCAGGTCATCAACGACATCCTCGACCAGTACGAGCGGCACATGCAGTTTCTGCATCTGGTGCGCTGAAAAAATAATTGGGCATCGCACCGACGCCATCGCGAGCAAGCTCGCTCCCACAGGGTAATGGGATAACCTTTGTGGGAGCGAGCTTGCTCGCGATGGCGGTTTCAGTGGCTGCGCAAAGCCAAGCCTCAGACCAGCCCTCCGTTAGCCCGCAGGATCTGGCCGTTCACCCAACCAGCGGCCGGGCTTACCAGGAATGACACGATGCTGGCGATGTCTTCCGGCTGGCCGAGGCGTTCCAAGGGCGGCATCCTGGCATAGTGCTGAACCTGCTCTTCGCTTTTGCCCTGCATGAACAGCTCGGTGGCGACCGGCCCCGGGGCCACGGCGTTGACGGTGATCTGGCGACCGCGCAGTTCCTTGGCAAATACTTGGGTCAGGGATTCCACCGCGGCCTTGCTGGCGATGTACACCGAGTAGCCCGGCAGGTTCATGCCCACGGTACTGCTGGAAAAATTCACGATGCGGCCGCCATCGTTCAGCCGGGTCGCGGCCTCGCGCAAGGTGTTGAAGGTGCCACGGGTGTTGATGGCGAACGTGCGATCGAACAGCTCGTCGCTGTGCTGCGCCAACGGCATCACCTGGAGGATGCCGGCGTTGTTGATCAACACATCGACCCTACCCAGTTGCGCTTCGACTTCATCGAACATCCGGCTGACGTCGGCGGCAACCGACACGTCGGCCTTCACCGCTATGGCCGGGTGCCCGGCCTGACGCAACTGTACCGCCAACTGCGAGGCCTCGGTGGCGCTGCTGGCGAAGTTGATGGCGACGGCAAACCCGTCGCTCGCCAATTGCCTGGCTATCTGCGCGCCGATCCCACGGGAGGCACCGGTGACGATGGCGACTTTGGCGTTTTGAGCAGTCATGGCAAGGATCTCCTTGAGATGTCGTGATGGGTTGAAGCCAGATTCACATGTTTACGCGCAGCGATAAATGCAGGAGAGTTGCCTTGACTGTTCAACATTCCTCAACAATCAGGGCTTCAGATGGATCAGGTCAAGGCGATGAAGGTGTTTGTCCGTATCTACGAGCGCAGCAGCTTCACCCTGGCTGCCGAAGACCTGAACATGCCCCGGGCCACGCTGACCCACACGCTCAATCAATTCGAAGCCTGGCTGGGTGTCCGTCTGCTGGAGCGCAGCACACGCAGGGTGCGTCCGACCCTCGATGGCGAGGCCTACTACCCACGTTGCGTGCAATTGCTGGCGGAACTTGAAGAAGCCGAGCTGGCGTTTCGCGGCGTGGCGCCCAAAGGCAAGTTGAGGGTAGACCTGCATGGAACCCAGGCGCGGTATTTCGTGATCCCCGCGTTGCCGCAATTCATGGCCCGCTACCCGGATATCGAATTGTTCATCAGTGAAGCGGACCGCTTCGTCGACTTGATCGCCGAGGGCGTCGATTGCGTCGTGCGCTCCGGTACGTTGGCGGATTCGTCGTTGATTGGCCGGCGTGTCGCCAATCTTCGCCAGATCACCTGTGCCAGCCCGGCTTACCTGCGCCAGTACGGTGAACCGAAAAGCCTGGAGGATCTCAAGCAGCACAAGGCGGTGAACTACGTCTCGCGCACCACCGCCAAGCTTTATCCATTCGAATTCATGGTCGACGGCGAACTCAAGGAGGTTTCGATCGGGGGCACGTTGTCGGTGTCCGGGGCAGAAATCTATGCGGCGTCGGCGATCGCCGGCATGGGCCTGATCCAATGCCCGTATTACCGAATGGAGGAGCCGATCCGCCAAGGCCTGATCCGCGAAGTGCTCGTCGCGACACCTCCGCCGTCCATGCCGGTGTCGGTGGTTTATCCACACAACCGACACATGTCACCACGAGTACGGGTGTTTGTGGATTGGGTGGCGGAGGTGTTTGCGCAGGCGCGCTAGCTGACCCTTATATTATTAGCGTTTCCCTTGTGGGAGGGAGCCTGCTCGCGAAGGCGGCAATACATCCAATATCGCTGCCTACTGACCCACCGCTTTCGCGAGCAAGCCCGCTCCCACAGGGTTTTGCGAACTTTCGACCTGACTGGTGCGTCTGTGAAATGTTAGCTTCTGCCACCAGCCGTCCGAACAGAGAGCTTTTTCGATGACCTACACCGCTGCGCAAAACCGCTACGAATCCATCCCTTACCGCCGCGTTGGGCGCAGCGGGCTGGTACTGCCGGCCCTGTCACTCGGCTTGTGGCACAACTTCGGCGACAGCACGCCGATCGACACTCAGCGGGCCTTGTTGCGCACGGCATTCGACCTGGGTATCAACCACTTCGACCTGGCCAACAACTACGGCCCGCCCTACGGCAGTGCCGAAATCAATTTCGGCCGGTTGCTGCGGGAAGATTTCCAGCAATACCGTGATGAACTGATCATCTCCAGCAAGGCCGGCTGGGACATGTGGCCAGGCCCTTATGGCCAGGGCGGCGGTTCGCGCAAATACGTGCTGGCCAGCCTTGACCAGAGCCTTCAGCGCCTCGGTCTGGATTACGTGGACATCTTCTACTCCCACCGTTTCGATCCCGACACGCCACTGGAAGAAACCGCCAGCGCCCTGGCCACCGCCGTGCAGCAGGGCAAGGCCCTGTACATTGGCATTTCTTCCTATTCGGGCGTGAAGACCCGGGAAATGGCGGCGCTGCTTCAGGAATGGAAAGTGCCGCTGTTGATCCATCAGCCGGCCTACAACCTGCTCAACCGTTGGGTCGAGAAGGACTTGCTGGACGCCACCGAGGAACTGGGCACCGGCGTGATCGCCTTCACGCCGCTGGCGCAGGGCCTGCTGACCGACAAATACCTCAAGGGCATTCCCGCCGATGCGCGGGTCAATCGCCCGGGCGGCGGTTCGTTGCAGGCCTCGCATCTGTCAGATGAAAACATCGCCCACGTACGCGCCCTCAACGAGATCGCCCAGCGTCGCGGCCAGAGCCTGGCGCAAATGGCCCTGGCCTGGACATTGCGCGATCCGCGGGTCACCTCGGCCCTGATCGGCGCCAGCCGACCGGAGCAGATCGTCGAGAACATCGGGGCGCTGCAAAATCTCGAGTTCAGCGCCGAAGAACTGGCCGAGATCGACCGGTTTGCCCAAGAGGGCGGGATCAACCTGTGGGAGAAGCCTTCGACGGCTGAGTAACGCAGCGAGCACGGCAAACACAAGCCTTGTGGCTGGAGATATCTGTGGCGAGGGGATTTATCCCCGTTGGGCTGCGAAGCAGCCCCGAACCTGACTATGCGGTACATCAGGTCGATTCAGTTGACTTTTTTTGGGCTGCTGCGCAGCCCAGCGGGGATAAATCCCCTCGCCACAAAAGCGATTCGGATTTCAGCGCCTCACCTGAAGAACGGCACATCCCCCAACACCGTCGCCCGGTGCATCACCCGCCGGTTGGGGCGGTAGTCGTCCACGGCGAAATGCTGGGTCACGCGGTTATCCCAGAATGCCACGTCGTTGGCCTGCCAGCGCCAGCGCACGGTGAACTCCGGACGCGTCGCGTGGGCAAACAGCAGTTTCAGGATCGCCTCGCTTTCGGTTTCCGACAGCTCGTTGATGCGCGTAGTGAAGCCTTCGTTGACGAACAGTGCGCGGCGGCCGCTCACCGGATGAGTGCGAATCACCGGATGCGACAGCGGTGGATTCTTGCGCCGTGCTTCTTCCCAACGTAGCCGATCTTCCGCCGTGTTGCCAAAACGTTCCAGCGGGAACGAACGGGTAAAGTCGTGGGTCGCCGTCAGGCCCTCCAACAGGCTTTTCAACGGTGCCGACAAGGCTTCGTAGGCCGCGATGCCGCTGGCCCACAACGTATCGCCGCCGAATGCCGGCAGCAGCTTGGCGCTGAGTACCGCGCCCATGGCCGGGGTCGGCAGGAAGGTCACGTCGGTGTGCCACACCGCGTTGTCGCGCACATCGGTGACGGCGGTGTCGAGCACCAGCACTTCGGGCTGCTCCGGCACGTTGGGGTAGATCGGGTGAATGTGCAGGTCGCCAAAGTACGCGGCGAAACGGGCCTGTTGTGCGGGTTCGATCGGCTGGTCGCGGAAGAACAGCACCTGATATTCGAGCAGTGCCTGCTCGATGGTGTCACGGTCTTCCGGGGCCAGTGGCTGGCTGATATCGATCCCGCTGATCTGCGCGCCGAGGGCAACGCTCAGAGGGGTAACGGTCGGACGGCTCATCGTCGTTCTCTCGGATCGGCGCCGAATGGTCGGCGTGGTCAATAAAGGTTCAGTGGGCCTGGCCGTGCCACGGCACCAGTTTGCGTTGCAGGGCGCGCAGGCCCATTTCCATGGCGAAGGCGATCAGCGCAATCACCAGGATTCCCAGCACCACGACATCGGTGACCAGGAACTGCGCTGCCGACTGCACCATGAACCCCAGGCCGCTGGTGGCCGCGATCAGTTCGGCGGCGACCAGCGTCGACCAGCCCACGCCCAGGCCGATGCGGATACCGGTGAGGATGTCGGGCAGGGCGCTGGGTACGATCACATGGCGAATCAGTTGCGCCCGCGTGGCCCCAAGCGATTGGGCAGCGCGCAGTTTCGCCGGGTCGACGGTGCGCACCCCGGTTGCAGTGGAGATGGCGATCGGGGCGAAAATCGCCAGGTAGATCAGCAGGACTTTCGACAGCTCACCGATGCCGCACCAGATCACGATCAGCGGCAGGTAAGCCAGGGGTGGAATCGGTCGGTAGAACTCGATCAGCGGATCGAGTACGCCGCGGGCAATACGGTTGGCACCGATGGCGATACCCACCGGCACCGCCGTCAACACCGCGAACAGCAGGCCCAGGCCAATCCGCCCGAGGCTTGCGCCGAGGTGCTGCCAGAGCGTGGAATCCATGTAGCCGCTGGTAGCCAGCAGCCAGCCTTTTTGCAGCACGGCGGAGGGCGGCGGCAGGAAGAGCGGTTCGATCAGGCCGCTGGCGGTAACGGCCCACCAGAGCAACAGCAGCGCCACCAGCGTCAGGCCGCTGATCCATCGCGTGCTCAGGGTACGGCGCGCGAGGACTGGCGGGCGGGCGGCCACGGCGTCGTTGGCCACGGCTGGAATTTCATAGCTGCTCATGCGCGCTCCTGTTGCCGAGTGGCGCTGCGTTGGGAGAACACTTTCGCCAGCACATGCTCGCGGGTTTCGATGAAGCGCGGGTCGGACTTGATCGACCGCGCCGCTTCCCCCGCGCCGTAGCGACGCCCGAAATCCAGGCTCAGGCGCTCGACGATCTGGCCCGGATCGGGGGCCAGCAGGATCAGGTCGGTGGCAAGGAATACCGCCTCTTCAATGTCATGGGTAATCAGGAACACCGGTTTGGCGGTACGTTGCCAGACTTGCAGCAGCAGTTCCTGCATCTGTTCACGGGTGAACGCGTCCAGGGCGCCGAAAGGTTCGTCCATCAGCAATACCCGTGGATCGGCCGCCAGCGCGCGGGCCAGCCCGACGCGTTGCTTCTGACCGCCCGACAGCTGCCAGACACGGCGCTTTTCGAAACCGGCCAGGTCCACCAGGGCGAGCATTTCCCGAGCGCGAGCCTCGCGCTTCTCCCTGGCAACTCCCGCCAGTTCCAGGCCGAACCCGACGTTTGCCAACACGTCTTGCCAGGGCAACAGCGCATCGTCCTGGAACACTACGCCGCGCTCGGCACCCGGGCCCTTGACGGGAATGCCGTCCAGGGTGATCTGTCCGGCGCTGGGTTCCACAAACCCGGCAATCAGGTTGAGCAGCGAAGTCTTGCCGCTGCCGGAGGGGCCGAGGGCAACCAGCAACTGCTGCGGGCCCAAGGTCAACGAAATATCCGCCAGTACCGGTTTCGTTGCGCCGGGGTACTGTGCGCTGATGCGCTCCAGCTGTAGCAAGGCCATCTCGACGTCTCCTGTTTGATCAGCGGGTGATGTATTTGGCGCTGACGTATGGCGCGTAGTCCGGCAGCACGGCTTCAACCTTGCCTTGCTCCTTGAGGAACGCGGCGGTGTTGGTGATGGCCTGGGTGGTTGGGGCACCGAGGCTGACCACCTGGTCGGCGACCAACGGGAATACGTTGCCTTGCAACAGCAATGGAATGTCGCTGGCCTTGGCGCCGGAGAGTTTCACCAGCTTGTCGATGTTCGATGCGTCGGCCAGCCAGGCTTGCGGGTCCTTGCGGTACTGGGCGTAGGCGTCCAGGGTGACCTTGGCGAAAGCCGTGACGATCTCGGGATGCTTCTGGGCAAAATCCTTGCGCACGATCCAGGCGTCGAAGGTTGGCGCGCCGAACTGGGCCAGTTCGGCGGAGGTGATCAGCACCTTGCCGTTTTCCTTGGCAACGCCCAGGGCCGGGTCCCAGACGTAGGTGGCGTCGATGTCGCCGCGCTTCCAGGCGGCGATGATGGCCGGTGGCGCGAGGTTGAGCACGGTGACTTTCGACGGGTCGATGTTCCAGTGTTTCAGCGCGGCGAGCAGGCTGTAATGACCGGTGGAAACAAACGGCACGGCGATTTTCTTGCCGATCAGGTCCTGCGGGGTCTTGATGCCGGAGCCATCACGGGCGACCAAGGCTTCGGCGGCGCCGATCTGGGTGGCGATGAGGAAGGTTTCCACCGGAACCTTGCGGGTGATGGCGGCGGTCAGCGGGCTGGAACCCAGGTAGCCGATCTGCACATCGCCCGAAGCGATGGCGGCGATGATATCGGCACCGTTGTCGAATTTTCGCCAGTTGATCTTGGCCTGGGTGGCTTTCTCATAAGCTCCGTCGGCCTGGGCGACTTTGGCCGGGTCGACGGTGGTCTGATAGGCCACGGTCAGGTCGGCCGCCTGGGCGAAAAGGCTCGCCGCGGCCAGGGAGGCGGCCGCGAGAAGGCGAAGGGGGAAACGCAAAGACATGGGGAAGCTCCTCAACAGGCCGCCGGAGAGTCGGCGTTGGAGGAGACTAAATGATCTAAGAATGAGTAAATAAATAACTTTTTCGAATTAGCTTATTTTCGAAAAAATCTGCTGAGAATGGCTTAGGACTCTTGTGGCGAGGGGATTCATCCCCGTTGGGTCGCGAAGCGACCCCAAGGATTTCGGCTGCAAGCTGTGGCGAACCAGCGTAGCCTCTGGGGACTGCTCCGCAGTCCAGCGGGGATAAATCCCCTCGCCACATTGGCGATTCAGTTACTGATCGCCAGAATGCTCGCCTGATACGAACCCACGAACACGTCGAAATCCCCCACCTCGTTCCGCTCCAGCTCGGTTTGCTGGACCAAGGACTGGCGAGCGGTTTCTTCGAACGCGACTTGCTCTTCGGTCGACAACGGTTCGGCGCGGAAGAACTTGGCGTGGGCCTTGCTCTGGCGCAGGGAGAACTGGGCGAAGCTTTCCTGGTGCTCGGCCATGGCGGCCAAGACCTTGGCGGACGGCGTCAGCGACGGGTCGCGGACTTTTGCCTGTTGCGCGTCGAGAGCCTGGCGATGGGCATCACCGCCTTGGCTCTGGTCAAGCAGGGCGGCCAGCGGAGCAATCTTTTCCAGCAATTCCATGGCCCAGGTTTGCATGTCCACCGATTGACCCTGGCGCTGCAATTGCAGGCCAGGCTTGCGGCCTTCCTTGACCACGGTCAGGAAGTTGCTCGTGGCGTTGCTGCACTCGTTGTTTTCCAGTTGCGGGCTGTCGTTGAGGCCGCAGTACAGCAGGAACGCATCGAGGAAGCGCGACTCGGTCAGGTCGATGCCCATCGGCAGGAACGGGTTGATGTCCAGGCAGCGCACTTCGACGTACTGGATCCCTCGGGCCATCAGCGCCTGGATCGGCCGCTCGCCGGTGTAGGTCACGCGCTTGGGGCGGATGTTGGAGTAGTACTCGTTTTCGATCTGCAGAATGTTGGTATTGAGCTGCACCCATTCGCCGTTCTGGTGAGTACCGACTTCGACATAAGGCGCATAGGGCGTTGCGACGGCTTTGCGCAGGCTGTCGGTGTAGCTCGCCAGGTCGTTATAGCAAGGTGTCAGGCCGGCTTGGGCGTTGCTCTGGTAACCCAGGTCGCTCATGCGCAGGCTGGTGGCGTAGGGCAGGTACAAGGTGTCCGGGTCCAGTTGTTCCAACTGGTGCGGACGGCCGCGCAGGAAACCGACATCCAGGGCCGGCGAGGCGCCGAACAGGTACATCAGCAACCAGCTGTAGCGGCGGAAATTACGGATCAGCGCGATGTAGGCCGAGGACTGGAAGTCGCGGTCGCTCACGTCGCTGGCTTCGTCCTGGCGCAGCAGGGGCCAGAGCTTTTCCGGGAGGGAAAAGTTGTAGTGGATCCCGGCGATGCATTGCATGGTCTTGCCGTAGCGCAGGGCCAGGCCCTTGCGGTAGACATACTTGAGTCGACCGATATTCGAGGTGCCGTAGTAGGCGATCGGTATGTCTTCCTCGGCCGGCAGCGGACACGGCATCGAAGGGCTCCACAGGTACTCGTCGCCGAGCTTGCTGTAGACAAACCGGTGGATCCTGTCGAGGCTGTGCAGGGTGTCGGCCGGGTTGGCCAGGGCCGGGGTGATGAACTCAAGCAGCGACTCGGAATAGTCAGTAGTGATCTGTTCGTTGGTCAGCGCCGAGCCCAGGGATTCGGGATGCGGGGTCTGCGCCAGGCGCCCGTCGCCCGTGACGCGCAGGCATTCACGTTCGATACCGTGCAGGCACTGCTCGAGCAGGGAGAGGTTGGCGCGCTCGCCGAGCAGGGCCAGGCGGCGGTTTAAAAGGTCGCTCAAGTTGAATTCCTTCACGCGTCAGTCGCCCCAATATGGGGGTGGGCAAGACGGTCTACAAGGGTGAAGTTGAAACTGGCGTTTTCGCCTGGTTTTTGTGCTGCCAAAGACAGATCGTCGCAGCCCCTGTGGGAGCGAGCCTGCTCGCGATGGCGGCATGTCAGTCCACCTTGTATTGACTGGTCCACCGCTATCGCGAGCAAGCTCGCTCCCACAAATGGGATTTCGACAGCGCATTCGTGGAAGTGAAATTAACTCAAATCGATGACAGCGAGCTATAGGACAGCGAACGTGCCTTGCGCTTTTGCGACCAGCTTGTCGCCCTGCATCACCTCGGCCTCGACCACCAGCGTGCGCCGGCCCGGGTGGATGACCCGGGCGGTGCACAGCACTTCGCCGTCGGACACGGCGCGAATGTAGTTGATCTTGCACTCGATGGTTGCGCTCTGCTGGTCGAAGCCATGGACGCTGGAGCAGGCCAGCCCCATGGCAATGTCCACCAGGCTGAACAGCGCCCCGCCGTGCAGCTTGCCACCGCGGTTGCGCAACGCCGGCTCCAGACCCAGGGCGACTTGCGCCACCCCGTCCCCGAGGCTCTGCAGACGGCAGCCGAGCAGCTTGAAAAACGCGCTCTCCACCAACCCGGCCGGCGCCTCCATCAGCGTTTCTTCAGCTGCTTGGCGTTGGCGAACAGCGAGGCCATGGCGTTATTCGCCGGGGCCGCGGTGGCAGTTTCCTTGCGCGGCGCGGTGTTCTGCGACTGGCGTGGCGCGGCGCCTGGACGGGCACCGCGGGCGCCGTCGATTTTCTCGCCCGGCGTGTCGCTCATGCGCATCGACAGGCCCACGCGTTTACGCGGGATGTCGACTTCCATGACCTTTACTTTCACCACATCACCGGCCTTCACGGCTTCGCGCGGGTCCTTGATGAATTTCTCCGACAAGGCCGAAATATGCACCAGGCCGTCCTGGTGCACGCCGATGTCGACGAACGCGCCGAAGTTGGTGACGTTGGTCACCACGCCTTCGAGGATCATGCCCGGTTGCAGGTCCTTGAGGTCTTCGACGCCTTCCTGGAATTCAGCGGTCTTGAATTCCGGACGTGGGTCGCGGCCCGGTTTCTCCAGCTCTTGGAGGATGTCAGTCACGGTGGGCAGGCCGAAGGTTTCGTCAGTGAATTTCTTCGGGTCCAGGCGCTTGAGAAACGCCGCGTCGCCGATCAGCGAGCGAATGTCGCGGTCGGTCTGGGCGGCGATGCGTTGCACCAGTGGATAGGCTTCCGGGTGAACTGCCGAGGAGTCGAGCGGGTTGTCACCATTCATGACGCGCAGGAAGCCGGCGGCCTGTTCGAAGGTTTTTTCACCCAGGCGCGGGACTTTTTTCAACGCGGCGCGGGTCTTGAACGCGCCGTGTTCGTCGCGGTGGGTGACGATGTTCTGCGCCAGCGTGGCGTTCAGGCCGGAGATGCGCGCCAGCAATGCTACCGAAGCGGTGTTTACGTCCACGCCCACGGCGTTCACGCAATCCTCCACCACGGCGTCCAGGCCACGGGCCAGCTTCAATTGCGACACGTCATGCTGGTACTGGCCGACACCGATGGATTTCGGGTCGATCTTCACCAGTTCCGCCAGTGGGTCCTGCAGGCGACGGGCGATGGACACCGCGCCACGGATCGACACGTCCAGGTCCGGGAATTCCTTCGAGGCCAGTTCCGACGCCGAATAAACCGAAGCGCCGGCCTCGGAGACCATGACCTTGGTCATTTTCATGGCCGGGTATTTCTTGATCAGCTCGGCGGCCAACTTGTCGGTCTCACGGCTGGCGGTGCCGTTGCCGATGGCGATCAGGTCGACCGAGTGCTTGGCGCACAGGGCGGCAAGGATAGCGATGGTCTGGTCCCACTTGTTATGCGGCACATGCGGGTAGACCGTGGCGTGGTCCAGCAGCTTGCCGGTGGAATCGACCACGGCCACCTTGCAGCCAGTGCGCAGGCCCGGGTCCAGGCCCAGCGTGGCACGCGGCCCGGCCGGTGCGGCCAGCAGCAGGTCGTGCAGGTTGTGGGCGAACACGTTGATCGCCTCGGTCTCGGCGTTGTCGCGCAGTTCGCCCAGCAGGTCGGTTTCCAGGTGGGTGTAGAGCTTGACCTTCCAGGTCCAGCGCACCACTTCGGCCAGCCACTTGTCGGCGGCGCGGTTCTGGTTCTGGATGCCGAACTGCTGGCCGATCATGCCTTCGCACGGGTGCATGGTGCCGGGCAATTCTTCGCCGACTTTCAGCGATGAGCTGAGGATGCCTTCGTTGCGACCGCGGAAAATCGCCAGCGCCCGGTGCGACGGTACGCTCTTGAGGGGCTCGTCGTGTTCGAAGTAATCGCGGAACTTGGCGCCTTCCTCTTCTTTGCCGGCGATGACGCGAGCACTCAGGATCGCCTCCTGCTTGAGGTAGTTGCGCAGTTTTTCCAGCAGGTTCGCGTCTTCGGCGAAGCGCTCCATGAGGATGTACTTGGCGCCTTCCAGCGCAGCCTTGCTGTCCGCCACGCCTTTTTCGGCATCGACGAAACGCGCGGCTTCGGCTTCCGGCGCCAACGTGGGGTCGTTGAACAAGCCGTCGGCCAGTTCGCCGAGGCCGGCTTCCAGGGCAATCTGGCCCTTGGTGCGGCGTTTCTGCTTGTAGGGCAGGTACAAGTCTTCCAGGCGGGTCTTGGTATCGGCCAGCTTGATGTCGCGTTCCAGTTGCGGGGTCAGCTTGCCCTGCTCCTGGATGCTCGCCAGGATGCTGATGCGCCGCTCGTCGAGTTCTCGCAGGTAGCGCAGGCGCTCTTCCAGATGACGCAGCTGGGTGTCATCGAGGCTGCCGGTCACTTCCTTCCGGTAACGGGCGATGAAAGGCACCGTGGAGCCTTCATCGAGTAGCGCGACGGCCGCTTCGACCTGTTGCGGGCGTACGCCGAGTTCCTCGGCGATGCGGCTGTTGATGCTGTCCATAAAACCACCTGACAAATTGTGAATCAGGCCCGCCGCCACAGTAGGAGGGCGCGGCGAGGCTGGTTGAGCGGCCTGGCTTGCGTCGCTGCCGGGGGCAGGGGACGGCCAGTGACCCGCTGAATTCAAAAAGTGCTGCCTGGCCAGGGAGAACGGTGCGCCGGTATAACGATCCGGCATCCCCTGGCGCAAAAGGCCGCGCATTATAACCAGCGTTCCGCTGTTCGGGGGGTGTCGTGACCTGCGGGATGGATGGGTGAGCTACTGAAGATAGAGGAAAAATCTGCTAACAATGCACTCGGTGCGTATAACGGCAGCTAAGCCATAATGCGCGCCAAGATCAAAGGAGCTTCCTATGAGCAGCACCGCACAAACTGCTGAAGGCGAAAAAATTCTGATTGTTGACGACGATCCGGGGCTGAGCAGCCTGCTGGAGCGCTTTTTCGTCAGCAAGGGCTATCGCGCCCGCACCGTACCGAACACCGAGCAAATGGACCGGCTGCTGGCCCGTGAGGTTTTCAACCTCGTGGTCCTCGACCTGATGCTGCCTGGCGAGGACGGCTTGACGGCCTGTCGCCGCCTGCGGGGCGCCAACAACCAGATCCCGATCATCATGCTCACCGCCAAGGGCGACGAACTGAGCCGTATCAAAGGCCTGGAGTTGGGCGCCGACGATTACCTGGCGAAGCCGTTCAACCCGGATGAGCTGATGGCCCGGGTCAAGGCTGTCCTGCGTCGCCAGTCGGCGCCGGTGCCGGGCGCACCGGGCAGCGAAGACGAGAGCGTGACCTTCGGCGACTATGAACTGTCGCTGGCCACCCGCGAGCTCAAGCGCGGCGATGAGATCCATATGCTCACCACTGGCGAGTTCGCCGTGCTCAAGGCCCTGGTGATGAACGCCCGCCAGCCGCTGACCCGGGACAAGCTGATGAACCTGGCCCGTGGCCGCGAATGGGATGCGCTGGAGCGCTCCATCGACGTGCAGATTTCCCGTTTGCGCCGGATGATCGAACCCGATCCTTCCAAGCCGCGTTATATCCAGACGGTCTGGGGCGTTGGCTACGTGTTCGTGCCGGATGGCGCTGCCGGCAAGTGATCGGCGATTTGTAGGAGCGCGCAGCCTGGCGGGTGAAAATCTTTCCAGGCGACTCGCGGTCCGTCATTGTGCGAGCATCGCTCGCTCCTGCAAGTATGTAGCGGTTACTCATGAAGACCCCCGTCTGGTTCCCCCAGAGCTTTTTCTCCCGCACCCTCTGGCTGGTGCTGATCGTCGTGCTGTTTTCCAAGGCGCTGACGCTGGTTTACCTGCTGATGAACGAAGACGTGCTGGTGGACCGCCAATACAGTCACGGCGTTGCCTTGACTCTGCGCGCCTATTGGGCAGCGGACGAAACCAATCGAGTCAAAATCGCCGAGGCGGCAACTTTGATCCGGGTGGTCGGCGCCGGTGTGCCTGAAGGTGAGCAGCATTGGCCATACAGCGAGATCTACCAGCGGCAGATGCAGGCCGAACTGGGCGCCGATACCGAAGTGCGGCTGCGCATGCATTCGCCGCCGGCCTTGTGGGTGCGTGCCCCGAGCCTTGGCGATGGGTGGCTGAAGGTTCCGCTGTACCCCCATCCGCTGCGCGGCCAGAAAATCTGGAACGTGCTGGGCTGGTTCCTGGCGATCGGCCTGTTGTCGACGGCTTCGGCGTGGATTTTCGTCAGCCAGCTCAACCAGCCGCTCAAGCGCCTGGTCTATGCAGCCCGGCAACTGGGCCAGGGCCGCAGCGTGCGGTTGCCCGTCAGCGATACGCCCAGCGAGATGACCGAGGTGTACCGCGCCTTCAACCAGATGGCCGAAGATGTCGAGCAGGCCGGACGCGAACGTGAGCTGATGCTCGCCGGCGTCTCCCATGACCTGCGCACGCCGCTGACGCGATTGCGGCTGTCGCTGGAACTGATGGGCGAGCACACCGACCTGACCGACGAAATGGTCCGCGATATCGAAGACATGGACGCGATTCTCGATCAGTTCCTGGCGTTCATTCGCGACGGCCGTGACGAATCGGTAGAGGAGGTGGACCTCAGCGAGCTGGTACGGGAGGTGGCTGCGCCCTACAACCAGAACGAAGAGAAGGTCCACTTGCGCCTGGAGCCCATCCAGCCGTTTCCGCTACGTCGCGTGTCGATGAAGCGCCTGTTGAACAACCTGATCGGTAACGCCCTCAACCATGCCGGCACGGGCGTTGAAGTCGCCGCCTATGTTTCCGGCGACACCAGTGCGCCTTATGTCGTCCTGAGCGTCATGGACCGCGGCGCCGGCATTGACCCAGCGGAGCTGGAAGCCATTTTCAACCCGTTCACCCGCGGTGATCGGGCTCGGGGAGGGAAGGGCACCGGGCTGGGCCTGGCCATCGTCAAGCGCATCGCCTCGATGCATGGCGGCAACGTCGAACTGCGCAATCGAGCTGGCGGCGGGCTGGAGGCTCGGGTGCGGTTGCCGTTGGGCTTGATGCTGCCGCGGGATGCTGTGTAGCGATTCCCCTCATGTAGAACTGAGGACTTGTGGGAGCGAGCCTGCTCGCGATTGCGGTCAGTCAGCAAAGTTGACGCTGGCTGATACACTGCATCGCGAGCAAACTCGCTCCCATAGGGCTTTGTGTTGAGTCAACCCTTGCCCTTGGTCCGGGTCATGTTCGGCCCGCCATTTTTTTCCAGGTGTTCGATGATGATCCCCGCCACGTTCTTGCTGGTGGTGGTCTCGATTCCTTCCAGGCCTGGCGAAGAATTGACCTCCATCACCAGCGGTCCGTGATTGGAGCGCAGGATATCCACGCCGGCCACCGCCAATCCCATGACCTTGGCCGCGCGCAGGGCTGTCATGCGTTCTTCCGGGGTGATTTTGATCAGGCTCGCGCTGCCGCCGCGATGCAGGTTGGAGCGAAACTCACCGGGTTTGGCCTGGCGTTTCATCGAGGCGATCACTTTATCGCCGACCACGAAGCAACGAATGTCCGCGCCACCGGCTTCCTTGATGTATTCCTGGACCATGATGTTCTGCTTGAGGCCCATGAACGCCTCGATCACCGATTCCGCCGCGGTTGCGGTCTCGCACAGCACGACACCGATCCCCTGGGTGCCCTCAAGCACCTTGATCACCAGCGGCGCGCCGTTGACCATCGCGATCAGGTCGGGAATGTCATCGGGAGAGTGGGCGAACCCGGTTACCGGCAAGCCGATGCCGCGTCGGGAGAGCAATTGCAATGAGCGCAGCTTGTCCCGGGAGCGAGCGATAGCGACAGACTCATTGAGCGGGAACACTCCCATCATTTCGAACTGGCGCAGCACTGCGCAGCCATAAAAAGTCACCGATGCGCCGATACGCGGGATCACCGCATCAAACCCTTCCAGCGGTTTGCCGCGGTAGTGGATCTGCGGCTTGTGGCTGGCGATGTTCATGTAGGCGCGCAGGGTATCGATCACCACCATTTCATGGCCACGTTCCGTCCCTGCTTCAACCAGGCGACGAGTGGAATACAGGCGCGGATTGCGCGACAGCACAGCGATCTTCATGCAACACCTGTGGCAGAGGTAGTGGACACCGGAAATACCGGTTTGTCTTGAACGTATTTGATGCCTGGATTGACGACCAGCTGGCCGTCGATCAAGGCTTTGGAACCCAACAACAGGCGATACCGCATGGATTTACGACAGGCCAGGGTGAACTCCACCCGCCAGAACCGATCACCCAGCGCCAGCGTGGTGCTGATCACGTAGCGGACCTGGGCGTGGCCGTTGGAGCTCTTGATGGTCTTGCGCGCCACCAGCGGGGCTTCGCAGCGGCGGTGGCGCAGTTGCACCACCGTCCCCAGGTGTGCGGTGAAACGCACCCACTTCTCGCCGTCGCGCTCGAATGGCTCGATATCGGTGGCGTGCAGGCTGGAGGTGCTGGCGCCGGTGTCGATTTTTGCCCGCAGGCCTGCGACTCCCAGATCCGGGAGCGCCACCCATTCGCGCAGACCGACGACGGTCAGATGGTCAAAAGTCTTCAATAAAAACAACCTGAAATTGGCGCATCGGATAGCGGGCCCCGCAATCGCGGTATTCACGCAGAATAATCACAAAATGGCGACAGTTATCTACGTACTTGTTTACAGGTGTAACCGATACCGGCGCATGCCAATGCAAGCGAGCGGTTCGGCGGGCATTCTATCCGTCGGAGCGGATTCGTGCGCCCGACAAAAACGGTAGTACAGTTCTGGCTATTGGTTGAAAAGAGGAATTGCAGTGGCACAAAAAAGCGAAGAGGACGACAAGGTCCGTCTCGATAAATGGTTGTGGGCAGCGCGATTCTATAAGACCCGTGCCCTGGCCAAGGCCGCCATCGAAAGCGGCAAGGTTCACCATCGCGGTGAACGTTGCAAGCCTGGCAAAGAGCCACGTATCGGCGACGAATACGTCATTCGCGCCGGGTTCGATGAAAAAACCGTGGTGGTCGAAGCCCTGTCGATTGTGCGGCGCGGCGCGCCAGAAGCACAGACACTCTATCGCGAGACCGACGCCAGCATCGCCAAGCGCGAAGCTGCGGCCGCACAACGCAAGGCCGGGGCCCTGGGCGTCAGCACCGATGGCAAGCCGAGCAAGAAGCAGCGTCGCGACCTGTTCAAGTTTCATGGCAGCAATAGTGAATAAAACATCGGCACATCTAGCCCGTGGCGAGGGAGCTTGCTCCCGCTGGGCTGCGCAGCGGCCCCAGAATCTTGCGGTCGCTACGCAACCGAGCGGGAGCAAGCTCCCTCGCCACAACAGCGCTGCACGTGCAGATAGATGCTCAGTCTTCCCACCAGGCAAAGTCATGCCTTGCTTGGAACCCACCCTGAATGCCCATAAAATGCCCGTCATCATTTGTCATCACCGCAGATACCAGACCCTATGACTGATTTACCGGATACCGACTACACCCAGCGTTTCATCTTCGATGACAGCGACGCCCGTGGCGAGATGGTGGCGTTGGAGCGTAGCTATGCCGAAGTCCTTGCCAAGCACCCCTATCCGGAGCCGGTCGCGCAACTGCTAGGCGAACTGATGGCGGCGGCGGCATTGCTGGTGGGCACCCTGAAGTTCGATGGCTTGCTGATTCTCCAGGCGCGCTCCGACGGTCCGGTCCCCTTGCTGATGATCGAATGCTCCAGCGAGCGCGAGATTCGTGGCCTGGCCCGGTACCACGCCGAGCAGATCGGCGCCGACGCGACGCTGGCCGACATGATGCCCAACGGCGTGCTGGCCCTGACGGTCGATCCTAGTCATGGCCAGCGTTATCAGGGCATTGTCGATCTTGACGGCGCGACGCTGGCCGAATGCTTCACCAATTACTTCGTCATGTCCCAGCAGACCAACACCCGCTTCTGGCTGTACGCCGACGGGCGGCGCGCCCGTGGCCTGCTGTTGCAACAATTGCCCGCCGATCGCATTCGCGATTCGGAAGAGCGTGACGCCAGCTGGCAGCACGTCACCGCTCTGGCCAGCACCTTGAGCGCCGACGAGTTGCTGGGCCTGGACAACGAAACCATTCTGCATCGTCTCTACCACGAAGAGCAGGTGCGCCTGTTCGAGGGTCAGCCGTTGCGCTTCCAATGCAGTTGCTCCCGTGAACGATCCGGCAATGCGCTGGTCAGTCTGGGTCTGGAAGATGCGCAGCAACTGGTGATCGAGCATGGCGGCGCCATCGAGGTCGATTGCCAGTTTTGCAATGAGCGCTACCTGTTCGACGCGGCGGACATCGCACAATTGTTCGCCGGTGCGGGTGTCGACACACCGTCAGATACTCGTCACTAAAACGGTTCAGCGCAGGTAAATCTCCTGGCAAACGCCGGATTTACGCCGTACTGACGGGAGGGCCCTACTCTTTTTGGGCTTTTCTGGCATAATCCGGCCCACTTTTTTCGGGTAGTAGTGCGCGACTTCCTACTACAAAACGTTTGGAGCACTCGGCCACGGGCCGACGGGGAATCTCATGACGCAAGCCAATAACGCCGTGTATACCGATCTGAGTGTCGATGATCTGGTCAAAGAAGCCCTGAATCGCGGTGAAGGCGAGCTTGCCGATACTGGCGCGCTGGTTGTTCGTACCGGTCATCGTACCGGTCGCTCGCCAGTCGACCGTTTCATCGTGGAAGAGCCGACCACCCAGGACGCCATCGCCTGGGGCCCGATCAACCGCAAGTTCCCGGCCGACAAGTTCGATGCCCTGTGGAGCCGCGTCGAGGCCTATCTGGGTGAGCGCGAGCGTTTTGTTTCCCACGTGCATGTAGGTTCCGATCCTGCGCACTACCTGCCGGTCAAGATGACCACCGAGACGGCCTGGCACAACCTGTTCGGTCGTTGCCTGTTCATCAATCCCGAGCAGTACAACGCCGGCGGCAAGGACGAGTGGCAGATCCTCAACGCGCCGAACTTCGTCTGCGAGCCTGAGCGCGACGGCACCAATTCCGACGGCACCGTAATCATCAACTTTGCTGCCAAGAAAGTGCTGATCGCTGGCATGCGCTACGCCGGCGAAATGAAAAAAGCCCTGTTCTCCGTGCAGAACTTCTTGCTCCCAGCGGTCGACGTGCTGCCGATGCACTGCGCCGCCAACATGGGCGAAGAAGGCGACGTGACCTTGTTCTTCGGTCTGTCGGGCACTGGCAAGACCACCCTGTCCGCCGACGAAAGCCGTTACCTGATCGGTGACGACGAGCACGGCTGGGGCGTGGGTGTGGTCTTCAACATCGAAGGCGGCTGCTACGCCAAGTGCATCGACCTGTCCGAGAAGAACGAGCCGGTCATCTGGAAAGCCATCCAGCACGGCGCCGTCCTGGAAAACGTGGTCCTGGACCCGGTCACCAAGAAAGCCGACTACGCCGACGACAGCCTGACCCAGAACAGCCGCGCCGCCTATCCGCGCGAGCTGATCGAAAAACGCGCGCCGAAAAACCTCGGTGGCGAGCCAAACGCCGTGATCTTCCTGACCTGCGACCTGACCGGCGTGCTGCCACCGGTGTCGATCCTCAGCGAAGAACAAGCCGCCTACCACTTCCTGTCCGGCTACACCGCACTGGTGGGTTCGACCGAAATGGGCTCGGGCAGCGGCATCAAGTCGACCTTCTCCACCTGCTTCGGCGCGCCGTTCTTCCCACGTCCGGCCGGTGAATATGCAGAGCTGCTGATCAAGCGTATCCGTGGTTTCGGCTCCAAGGTCTACCTGGTCAACACCGGCTGGACCGGCGGCGGCTACGGCGTCGGCAAGCGCTTCAACATCCCGACCACCCGTGCGGTGATCGCGGCGATCCAGAGCGGCGCGCTGATCGATGCTGAAACCGAACACCTGGATATCATCAACCTGGACGTGCCGCTGGCTGTCCCAGGCGTCGAAACCGGCCTGCTGAACCCGCGCAATACCTGGGCCGACAAGGCTGCCTACGACGAAGCCGCCAAGGCACTGGCCGGTCTGTTCATCGAGAACTTCAAGAAGTTCGACGTGAGCGATGCAATCAAGGCGGCGGGTCCGCAACTGTAAGGCTTGGTGATTGAATGAAAAAGCCGCCCTTTGAGGGCGGTTTTTTTTGTGGGCTATTTTTTCTCCACTTCTTGCGTATCCCATCGTTGCGCCTTGATCGCTTTGTAAAGCATGCCGATGGTCAGCGGCAGCTTGTCTCCCCGGCCCTTGGCCCTGCGCTTTTGAAACACATCAAAGCCTTCCGGTTGGAAGTAACGATAGGCGTCGTAGTCGACAAGGTCGATGACGAACCGCTCCTCCAGCGCTTCCATCAGGTGCCGGGCATCCGCGCCATCGCAGCCCAGATCGAAATTGATCGCAGTGTCCAGGCGAATGGTCTTGCGTTCCGGCAGGCCGAGTTCTTCGTGGAGTAATTCCATGAGCTGACGCATGGCGAGATCGTCGGGAAAGTCTGGGGCGAAATGCATGTTGGAGAGTCCGAAGGACAGGTGAGCAGGGCGTGTCACACCCGGAAAGTTTAGTGCATTCAAAAAGAGAAAGATCCCACGGCGGTTTCGGAAACGTCCTGTACGCGCTGCTTTTTGCTGCCGGGTAAGGTTCGTCGCGCCCTGTCAGTGAGGCAGCGGCGAGCGAACAAGGACGAAGCATGACGAAAGGAAAAGCCGGTGTCCCGCAGGTCCAGCGCTTGGCGTCCTGGCCTTGCGTGAGGATCTTGATCTGTACCTGACATCAAACGAATAACCCGCACACCTGTGAGCTGCATCCATCCGCTGAATGCCCGGCATCACACGAATAAATTTCAAAAAAATCCGCCGCCTGACTAAGGTGAACGCTGTCTTTGGATCACCAACAAGAGAGCAGACATGAGCCAGACATCCTTTGATATCCAGCGCGCCGCGGTGGTCGGGGCGGGCACCATGGGGCGAGGCATCGTGATGTGCCTGGCCAATGCCGGCGTTACGGTGCAGTGGGTCGACAATAATCCGCAAATGCTTGAGCAGGCGCTGGCGGCGGTGGTCGACACCTATGCCCACAACGTGCGCCAGGGACGCATTGACCAAGGTGAAGCCGATGCGCGCATCGCCCGAATAGCTCGGGCGGACGACTACGCGGCAATCCGTAACGTGGATCTGGTCATCGAAGCGGTCTACGAGAACCTTGAACTCAAGCAGAAGATCTTTCGCGAGCTGGACGGCATGCTCAAGCCCGAGGCAATCCTGGCAAGCAACACCTCGGCGCTGGACATCGATGCGATTGCCGCCGCCACGCGCAGGCCGACCCAGGTGCTGGGCCTGCATTTCTTCAGCCCGGCGCACATCATGAAATTGCTCGAAATCGTTCGTGGCGCGCAAACCTCCAGACCGGCGCTGGATGCCGCCCTGGCGCTGGGCAAACGCATGGGCAAGGTGAGCGTGGTTTCGGGCAATTGCCACGGGTTTATCGGCAACCGGATGCTTCATCCCTATGTGCTGGAGGCGCGCAAGATGCTGCTGGAGGGAGCGTTTCCCCATCAGGTCGATGCCGCGCTGCAAGGTTTCGGCTTCGCCATGGGGCCGTTCCGCATGTATGACGTGGTTGGGATCGACCTGGAGTGGCGCGCGCGCGAGTTGGCGGGTAAAGGTCAGGATGCGCCCGAAGTGCAAGTGGACAACCGCCTGTGCGAGATGGGGCGGTTCGGCCAGAAGAGTGGTAACGGGTACTACCACTATGAGCCGGGCAGCCGCCAGGCTGAGCAGGATGTGGAGGTCGATGCGCTGGTGCTGCGGGTCAGTGAGGAGCTGGGGTTTCAGCGCCGCGAAATAGCTGCCGAGGAGATTCTGGAGCGCTGCTTGCTGGCATTGGTCAATGAAGGTGCGAAGATCCTCCAGGAGGGCATTGCCGAGTCTTCCCGCGACATCGACCTGGTTTATCTCAATGGCTATGGCTTCCCGGCGGACAAGGGCGGTCCGATGGCCTGGGCGGATCAGCAGGGCCTCGAAGACATCCACGCACGGTTGCTGGAGCTCGAGACGAAGCAGGGGGACCAATGGAAGCCTGCCCGTCTGATTGGCGAGCTGGCTGCGCAAGGCAAGAGCTTCTCGCAGCGATAGTATCTGCACCCTGCACAACGCCTCAGATAGCCTGACCAAGGACAAGTGATGCCCCAACGCGCCGAGTATCTGCATTTCCAGCCAGTGACTACACGCTGGCATGACAACGATGTGTACGGTCACGTCAATAACGTCACCTACTACAGCTTTTTCGATACAGCGGTAAATACCTATCTGATCGAGACCGGCGGCCTGGATATCCATGACGGGGAGGTGGTGGGCTTCGTCGTGAGTTCAGCCTGCGATTATTTTGCCTCGATCGCTTTCCCGGACCGGATCGAAATCGGCCTGCGAGTCGGGAAGCTGGGCAATAGTTCGGTGCAATATGAGCTGGCGGTGTTCAAGGCGGGCGAGGACGAGGCCTGCGCGGCGGGGCGTTTCGTGCATGTATTCGTGGACCGGGCGTCGAATCGGCCAGTGGCGATTCCGGATCAGCTACGCGGGGCGTTGGAGCGGTTGGTGGCCTGAAAACGAAAATCGCAGCCTTCGGTCAGTCTCTGCGAGAAGGGCCGAAGGCTGCGATCATTCAACGGTCTGGATCAAGCCAGCCGTCAATCGTCGTGATAGCGATGTTTGTGCTTATGCTTGCGATGGCCGTAGGCATGGCCGCGACCCGGGTGGCCGTCACGGTAGTAGCGGCGATCACCACGGCGACCTTCATAACGGTCGTCATCGTCGTCCTTGCCCATGTAGTTACCCAATGCGCCACCGGCGCCACCGCCCGCTGCGGCACCGATCAGGCTACCCGTGCTGCCGCCCACGCTGCGGCCAACCACGTTGCCGCCGGCTGCGCCCAGCGCGCCGCCGATGGCCGCTTCGCCGCGGCTGCGTTTATCGGCACCGACCGCACTGCCACCTGCGCCGCCCAGGGCCGCGCCGATAGTGGAACCGGTGTTGCCGCCCAGGGACTGGCCGACGACCGAACCCAAAACCCCGCCCAATGCGCCGCCTACACCTGCTTCGGCGGTACCGCCGGCAGATGCGACGCCACTGATCAGGCCAAGGGACAACAAGAGAATGGAGGAGAACTTCATAGAGGAGCCTCAAAGGGATGACGGCGCGATCCTGAGGCTGGCTTCGCTTGGTTACAATCGAAATCCGACGAGTAACACGACTTGTGCACAATTCTCTAAGTTACTGTTTTTTGGGCGGAACTTAACGTTATTTCGCAGGTCTTTAGCTACTTCGGACAGGCCGTTTTTTTGGAAAACGGCCTTTTTTGTGTCCGTTGGAAAAGTGCCCGAGGGGCCAGAATCACCCCTCGGAACTGCTTCAGGCCGACTTGGCCATGATCAACCCGTTCTCGCTTGCGGCTTCCAGGCGGATAGCCACGAACTTCGAGGTCGGGGTGTGGCTGCCGTCGCCGGTGCTTTCCAGCGGCACCAGCGGGTTCACTTCAGGGTAATAGGCGGCAGCCTGTCCGGCCGGGATATCAAAGGCCAACAGGGTAAAGCCCTTGACCCGGCGCTCGCGGCCGTCATCCCAGAGCGAGACGATGTCTGCCTTCTGCCCTGGCTTGAAGCCCAGGCGGATGATGTCCGCTTCGTTGACGAACAACACGTCACGTTGGCCCTTCACGCCACGATAGCGATCATCGAGGCCATAGATCGTGGTGTTGTACTGGTCATGCGAGCGCATGGATTGCAGGATCAGGTCCGGCAATTGGCCTGTAGCCCGGGTGCGTTCGTGGATCAGGTCGGTCGGCAACAGGTTGGGCTTGAAGTTGGCGCGGCCCGAAGGCGTGTTCCAGCGACGTGCCCCCGCGCTGTTACCCAGGTAGAAGCCGCCGGGGTTCTTGAGTTTTTCGTTGAAGTCCTTGAAGCCAGGGATGGTCTCGGCGATCAGGTCGCGGATGCGGCTGTAATCGGCCACCAGCCAGTTCCAATCCACCGGGCGGCTGCCCAGGGTGGCGGCGGCGATGCCGGCAATGATCCACGGCTCGGAGCGCATCTGGTCCGACAGTGGCTGCAGTTGGCCGTTCGAAGCGTGGACCATGCTGAAGGAGTCCTCCACCGTCACCGCCTGCGGGCCATCGGCTTGCAGGTCGATGTCAGTCCGGCCCAGGCATGGCAGGATCAACGCTTCCTTGCCATGGGCCAGGTGGCTGCGGTTGAGCTTGGTGCTGATCTGTACCGTCAGGTCGCAATTGCCCAGCGCCTGGAAGGTCCGGTGGCTGTCTGGCGTAGCCTGGGCGAAGTTGCCGCCCAGGGCGATGAACACCTTGGCCCGACCCTCGGCCATGGCGTGGATCGCCTCGACCACGTTGTGGCCGTTTTCACGCGGTACCTTGAACTGGAAGCGCCGTTCCAGAGCGTCGAGGAATGCAACGGGCGGGCGCTCGTTGATTCCCATGGTCCGGTCGCCCTGCACGTTACTGTGGCCACGCACCGGGCACAGGCCGGCGCCTGGCTTGCCAATGTTGCCGCGCAGCATCATCAGGTTGGCGATTTCCTGGATCGTCGCCACTGAATGGCGGTGCTGGGTGATACCCATCGCCCAGCACATGATCACGTTCTTGGCCTTGGCGTACATGCGCGCCGCTTGTTCGATTTCGGCGAGCGTCAACCCGGATTGCTCGGCGATCTGCTCCCAAGGGGTGTCGTCGACCACCGCCAGGTAATCCAGGACGTTGGCGCTGTGCTCGTTGAGGAACGCATGATCGAATACCGCAGGGGCGCCGCTGTTCTGCGCGTCACGTTCCCATTGCAGCAGGAACTTCGCCATGCCCCGCAGCACGGCCATGTCGCCGCCCAGAGCTGGGCGGAAATACGCGGTGTTGGTGGGTTTGTCGCCGTTGGTGAGCATTTCCAGCGGGTGTTGCGGATGTTGGAAGCGCTCCAGGCCACGCTCTTTCAGCGGGTTGATACACACCACTTGGGCGCCGCGCTTCACTGCTTCGCGCAGCGGTTCGAGCATCCGCGGGTGGTTGGTGCCGGGGTTCTGGCCCCAGACGAAAATCGCGTCGGCATGCTCGAAGTCGTCAAAGGTTACCGTGCCCTTGCCCACCCCGACACTTTGGGACAGGGCCACGCCGCTGGCCTCATGGCACATGTTCGAGCAGTCGGGGAAATTGTTGGTGCCATAGGCGCGCACGAATAGCTGGTATAGATATGCCGCTTCGTTGCTCGCGCGACCCGAGGTATAGAATTCGGCCTGGCTCGGGCTGGAAAGCCCTTGCAAGTGTTTGCCGATCATAGCGAACGCGGCTTCCCAACTGATGGGCTTGTAGCGGTCGGTTTGCGCGTCGTAGCTCATAGGCTCCGTCAGGCGGCCCTGGTATTCGAGCCAGTAGTCGCTCTGCTCCAGCAACGACGTCACGCTGTGCTTGGCGAAAAAAGCCGCGTCGACACGACGCTTGGTCGCTTCCCAGTTCACCGCCTTGGCGCCGTTCTCGCAGAACTTGACCATGCCGCTTTCCGGCGAGTCACCCCAGGCGCAGCCAGGGCAGTCGAAACCGCCGTTCTGGTTGGTCTTGAGCATCATGCGAATGTTTTTCAGCGCGTTATCGCTGGTCAGCCAGGCCTGGGCGACGCTGATCAGCGCGCCCCAACCGCCGGCCGGGCCCTTGTAAGGCTTGTAGCGCGGTGCGGGTTTCTGGTTGGCTTGTTGATGATTGCTCACGCTTGATTCTCCATCGCAGGGCTGTAGACCCGCGGCGCACTTTTTTGCGGCAGGTGGATGAGGTTGAGGTTGTGTTGGCGAGCCCACTGCACGGCGAGGCCCGTGGGCGACGACAGGCTGACCAGCGTCTGGATGCCCGCACGCAATACTTTTTGAATCAATTCGAGGCTGCAGCGGCTGGTGACGATCGCCAGGCCCCCGGCTATCGGGATCTGCTGCCGGATCAGCGCACCGATCAATTTGTCGAGGGCGTTGTGGCGACCGATGTCTTCGCGGCCCAGCAGCAGTTCACCCTGGTCATTCATGAACAGCGCCGCGTGTACCGCACCGCAGTGCTGGCCCAGGGGTTGGAACTGGCCGATGCGCTGGCGCAGGCCGTCAAGCCATTGCGCCGGTGGCAGCGGTGCGCCCGGCAGCGTCTTGAGGTTGGGCAGCGCCTGTTCCACCGCCTCGACCCCGCACAGCCCGCAACCGCTGGTGCCGGCCAGTTGCCGGCGTTGTTGCTTGAGGTTCCAGAAGGCGCGGTTGGCAATGGTGACCTGGGCATATTGCGCGGAACCGGCTCCGCTCAGTTGCAGGTCGTAGATATCCGCCGGGTCTTCGATGATGCCGCTGCCGAGGCTGAAGCCGACGATAAAATCTTCCAGGTCAGTGGGCGTGACCAGCATTACCGCTTGGCTGATGCCGTTATAGGCAATCGCCAACGCCACTTCCTCGGCCAGCGCGGCGCTGTCCGATTGCGAGTGGTCCAGGTTGCAGTAGCGATAGCTCTGGCTGGCGGCTGGCTTGGAGGCTTCCAAGGCAGGCGCAGGACAGACCGGAGGCTTGTCGTTCATGGGCATCACTGAGAGTAGGAATAGTCCTAAGACTAAATGCGGCAATCTGCCACGTCTAATCGCTATTACTGATCCTTCAATAGATGACGTCGATCAAGGAATGGTTACTGATTGCTGATAAAGGGCGAAACAAGCCTCCGCCAATGCCGAGCGTGGGGCACCGCGCCGCATGATCAGCCCCAGCGGGACCAGCGTCTGGGCGCTGTTGATGGGCTGGATTCGCAGGTCTTCGGTGAGCTTCAGCCCGCTTTCCAGCGGTACTACGGCGCAACACAGTCCGCCGTGCACAGCTTGTAACAATTGGTGCACCGCGTCGGTTTGCAGCAGCGGTTGGGGTGTCAGCCCCCGGCTGTGGAAGTGATGGTCGATGGATTGGCGAAAATGCATGCCGCTGGTGAGCATGCCCAGGGGCAGCTCCACCAGCGCTTCCCAGCTCAGCGGTTCTTCGCCAAAAAAGAAAAACCGTTGGTCGTATAGCAGGCCCATGCGGGTATGGGCGAAGGGCAGGGCTTCGAAACGCTCGTTGTCCAGACGTTCCAGGTAAGAGATGCCCAGGTCGATCCGGTTGTTCGCCAATTGTTCGAGAATGCGTTCGGAGCTCAGGGACGACAATTCGAACCGCAGGCTGGGATGGTCGGTGTGCAGGCGCTGCATCATCGCCAGCGGGTCGAAATCCGACAGCGGAACCACGCCCAGGCGCAGCGTGCCCACCAGGTTGCCGCGACAGGCCGCCGCTTCAGCTTGTAGTCCGTCATAGGCCGCCAACACCGTGCGCGCCCAGGCCAGCACCCGCTCGCCCGGTGCGGTAAAACCCTCGAAGCGCTGGCCGCGATTGACCAGTGGCAAACCCAGCTCTTCCTCCAGGCTGCGCAGGCGCATCGACAAGGTGGGCTGGGTGATGTGACAGCGGGCGGCAGCCTGGCCGAAGTGGCGGGTTTCTTCGAGCGCGATAAGAAATTTCAGCTGCTTGATGTCCATCTTCGCTCCTGGGCGCGGGAAGATTCGGATTCTAGCGCCTTGACGGTGGCGAGGTCATTGGTCGGCTGGGAAACGGGGTCGGTTGGCTTGGTCTAGTCTTTTGCGTCTGGATACCTGAACCCATGGAGTGAATACGATGAGCCTTTTCAGTTTCTTGAAAGATGCCGGTGAAAAAATCCTCGATGCGCTGACGCCCGACAAGGCAGAAGCCAACAGCGAAGCGTTGACCAAGCATGTACAGGAGGCCCTGACAGGGATCGATACTTCAAAGATTCAGGTCAAGGTCGAAGGTGAGAAAGTCATCGCCACGGGTGAAGCCGCAACTCAGGAAGAGAAGGAAAAGATTCTCCTGGCGCTGGGCAACGTGGCCGGTATCAGCGGTGTCGATGACCAGATCACCGTGACCGGCCCGGTCGCGACGCAGGCCAAATTCGTCACCGTGGAGAAAGGCGACACCTTGAGCGCCATTTCCAAGCGGGTTTACGGCGACCCGAACAAGTACAACAAGATTTTCGAAGCCAACAAGCCGATGCTCAAGCACCCGGACAAGATCTACCCAGGGCAGTCACTGCGTATCCCTGAATAGGATCTGAGCTCGGCGGTGTCCTTATCGCGAGCAGGCTCGCTCCCACAGAGATTACTGGTTCGCCGCGAGCCAAGGTGGGAGCCTGCTCGCGATGAGGACGGTGCGGTTCAAAGCCCGGCAATCAAATCCCGATAATCTCTGACGGCATCGAACTCCCCCGTATCCTTCGGCCCCTTGCGACTGTCCGGCTCGCTGACCGCCAGCAAATGTGCGATGCCAAAATCCCGGGCGCTGCGCAATACCGGCAGGGTATCGTCGATGAACAGGCTGCGGGCCGGGTCGAAGTCCAGGTCGGCTTGCAGTGCGTCCCAGAATTGCGGGCTTTCCTTGGGAAAACCGTAGTCGTGGGAGCTGATCAGACGCTCGAAATACGGAGCCAGTTCGATGCGTTCCAGCTTCAGGGACAACGAGTCGCGGTGGGCATTGGTGATCATCACGACCCGTTTGCCGGCCTGCTGGATGGCTGCCAGAAACGTATCCGCGTCCGGGCGCAGGGCGATCAGGTGGGCGGTTTCCAGCTTCAGTTCGCGCACCGGCAGCTTCAGCTCGGCACTCCAGAAATCCAGGCAGTACCACTGCAACTGGCCGGCGTTGCGCTCGAACAGCGGCTGTAGTTCCATCTCCGCCATGGCCCGGCTGACGCCATGCAGTTCGGCATAGCGCTGGGGCAGGTGCTCCAGCCAGAAGTGATTGTCGTAATGCAGGTCCAGCAGGGTGCCGTCCATGTCCAGCAGAACCGTATCGATCTCGTGCCAGGGCAACAACGCCATAAAAACTTCTCCAGCGGTAATCAGATATCCGACGCAAACAATCAGGATAGGCCGGGTATAGTAGCCTGCTATCGCCCAGGGAGCCGTTTATGCGCCAGACACCCACCATACTCGACCGACGGATCGTCGCCACCAGCCGCCTGTTTTGCGTGGAAGAACTGAAACTGCGTTTTTCCAACGGTGTGGAACGCACCTACGAACGCCTGGCGGGCAAGGGCGCAGGTTACGGTGCGGTGATGATCGTGGCGATGCTCGACGCCGACCATGCGGTGCTGGTGGAAGAGTATTGCGGCGGTACCGAGGCCTACGAATGGTCCCTGCCCAAGGGCCTGATCGAGCCGGGTGAAGATGTGCTGGCGGCGGCCGAGCGCGAACTCAAGGAGGAAGCCGGTTTTGGCGCCCGTCAACTGGAACACCTGACTGAGTTGTCACTGTCTCCCGGCTACATGAGCCAGAAGATCCAGGTGGTGCTGGCGACCGATCTGTACGAAGAGCGTCTGGAAGGCGACGAACCCGAGCCAATGCGTGTGGACAAGGTCAACCTGGGCGAGCTGTCGGCCCTGGCGCAGAACCCTCAATTCACCGAGGGCCGGGCGTTGGCGGCGTTGTACCTGGCCCGCGATCTGCTGACTCAGCGCGGAGCCTACCTGCCATGAATTTTCCGCATCCCCTGATGGCCCCGGTTATCGAGCTGGCGCTCACGGCTGGCGACGCGATCCTGCCCTTCTGGCGGGCCGATGTGGAGGTCGTGCGCAAGGCCGACGAATCGCCGGTGACCGCCGCGGACATGGCAGCTCACCATGTGATCGTGGCCGGGCTCAAAGCCCTGGCGCCGGATATCCCGATCCTTTCCGAAGAGGATGCCGATATTGCGCAAAGCGTCCGCGCCGGCTGGCAACGCTGGTGGCTGGTGGATCCGCTGGACGGCACCAAGGAATTCATTTCCGGCAGCGAGGAATTTACCGTCAATATCGCCCTGATCGAGGACGGACGAGTGGTGTTCGGTGTGGTGTCGATGCCCACCAACGGTCGTTATTATGCCGGCGGTGCGGGCCTGGGTGCCTGGCGCGGCGACAGGGATGCCGAGCCTGGGGCCATTGCGGTGCGTAACGTCCTGGCGCCCGGTGAAGCCTTTACGGTGGTCGCGAGCCGCCGTCATACCAGCCCGGAGCAGGAACGCCTGTTGGCCGGTTTGAGCGAAAGCCTCGGGGCGCTGCAATTGACCAATATCGGCAGTTCACTGAAGTTCTGCCTGTTGGCTGAAGGTGCGGCGGATTGCTACCCACGTCTGGCGCCGACGTCGCAATGGGACACCGCCGCCGCTCAGGGCGTGCTGGAGGGCGCGGGTGGCGAGGTACTCGACCTGCAGGGCCAGCCGTTCTGCTATCCGGCACGCGAGTCGTTATTGAATACGTCTTTCCTGGCGCTTCCGGCGAAAGCGCCGTGGCGTGGGAAGTTGCTGGAGCTGGCTCGTTCTTGAGCCCGGCTGGATCCTTTGTGGCGAGGGGATTCATCCCCGCTGGGGCGCGAAGCGGCCCTGTTTTTTTGGGGCTGCTGCGCAGCTCAGCGGGGATGGATCCCCTCACCACAGAGTTTCGGTGCGCTATCCATCAACGGTGCAAAACGTACTGCCCTTCAAACCGCACCGCCACGTCCTCGCTATCCACATTCACCACCTGCGTCTGCAAGGCCAGCCTTGCCCGTCCGTAGCGACGATAAGTGGCCAGGAAACGCGTCCAGGTCTTTTTATCAGGCGCCTCACAGATGACGGTCGCGTCGCGGGTAACCGGTAGCGGATAACTGATCTGCCCTTCCTGGATCACGATGTGCCCGTCTTCGATGCCTTCCTCGCGCAGCGCCAGGTGCAGCCAGCCCCAGCCACCGAGCACGGCGCCGCAATACAGGCTGCCGCCGAACATGGTGCTCTTGTGGTTGACGTTGGCTGCGATCGGCAGGAACAAGCGTAGCTGCCGAGCTTGCCAGCCGAGCACCTTCAGGCCCATGTCCTGCGTCAGCGGGATGTCCCGGTGCAGGATCGTTTCCAGGTAGTGGCTGTCGCGGTTCATGCAGGCCCTCTTGGCTGAAAGTGAAAGGGTGGAGCTCAATCCGACTCTTCGGTCGGGCCATGGCTGCTGTCGCCGAAGTTCAGCCCGTGTTTGCGCAACTTGTCGTGCAGCGTCTTGCGCGGAATGCCCAGGGCTTCGGCGAGACTGCGTACGGAGCTGTGGGAACGGGCCAGTTCGGCGGCGATCAGGGTTTTTTCAAAGTTCTCCACCTGCTCGCTCAGGCCGCCGCTGATCACATCCACCGCAGCGGGGCCGCTGTCCGGCGCGCTGTTGTCCAGTGCCAGTTCCAGGCCCAGGGCAAAACGTTCGGCGGCGTTCTGCAATTCGCGCACGTTACCCGGCCAACTGTGGCGTAACAGCAGCGCCCGGTGGGGCGGCTGCAGTTCGTGCGGCGGCAGGCCATGGCGGGTGCTGGCTTCGTTGGCAAAGTGCTGGAACAGCATCAGCACATCTTCGCCGCGTTCGCGCAACGGTGGAATGCGCAGCGGCGCGACGTTCAGGCGGTAATACAGGTCGGCGCGAAAACGGCCCTGGTCGGCGGCCTGGCGCAGGTCTTCCTTGGTGGCGGCGATGACGCGGATATCCAGCGGGATCTGCTGGTTGCCCCCCAGCCGTTCCACTACGCGTTCTTGCAGCAGGCGCAGCAGTTTGACCTGTACGTCCAGGCTCATGCTTTCGATTTCATCGAGGAACAATGTGCCGCCATTGGCGAATTCGAACTTGCCGATACGGCGTTTTTGCGCGCCGGTGAAGGCGCCGGGCTCGTGGCCGAACAGTTCGCTTTCCACCACTGACTCAGCCAGGGCGCCGGCGTTGATCGCCACGAAGGGCCCGTTGCGCCGGCTTGAGAGGTCGTGCAGTGCGCGGGCGACCACTTCCTTGCCGGCCCCGGTTTCACCGAGGATCAACACGTCGGCGCGGGTCGCCGCCAAGGCGCCGATCTGCTCGCGCAGGCGCAGCATGGGCGCCGATTGGCCAACCAGGCGGGCGCTGAGTTCATGCCGGTCACTAAGGGCCAGGCGCAGGCTGCGGTTGTCCAGGACCAGGCGACGCAAGGCCAGGGCTCGGCGAACGCTGTCGAGCAGATGATCGCTGGCGAAGGGCTTCTCCAGGAAGTCATAGGCCCCGGCGCGCATTGCCTGGACCGCCAGCGGTACATCGCCGTGGCCGGTGATCAACAGGACCGGTAGGTCCGGATCCTGGGCGTGCAGCTGGTTCAGTAGTTCAAGGCCGTCCATGCCGGGCATGCGAATGTCGCTGACAACCACGCCGGGCCAGTCTCGCGGCAATTGCCCGGCCAGGCCATTGGCCTCGCCCAGGGGCAGGATCTTCAGGCCGGCCAGGTCGAGGGTCTGGCTCAAGGCCTGACGCAGGTGGGGATCGTCGTCGATCAGCACCACCTCAATCTGGTTATCGATGGTCATACACTACGGTCCTCGGACGGTTGCAGGCTCACCCCGGGCGCGCCCGCGCGCAGCTTCAGGGTAATCAGGGCGCCGCCTTCCTTGTGATTGGCGAACAACAGCTCGCCGCCGAAGGCGCGCATCAGGGTGTCGCAGATCGCCAGCCCCAAGCCAAGGCCTTGGGTGCGGGTCTTGGTGGTATAAAAAGGCTCGCCGGCCCGGCCCAGGGCTTCCATGCAGAACCCCGGGCCGTTATCGCGTATGTACAGGTTGACGCCGGTTTCCGTTGCCTGGGCACTGAGCCAGAGTCTGCGCGGCGGGCCCTTTTCGGTCAGGGCATCAAGGGCGTTTGCCAGCAGGTTGCCCAGCACCTGGCGCAAGCGTGTTTCGCCGGCCTCGACCCACAAGGTGGCGGCCGGCAGGTCACGGATCAGTTCCACTTCCATGCTGCGCCGACGTTTGGCGAGCAGCGCCAAGGCATCGTCCAACGCCGGTTGCAGGGCGACGCTTTCCGGCGCGTGGCGGTCGCGGCGGGCAAAAGCGCGCAAATGGGCGATGATCGAGGCCATGCGCCCGGTCAGTTCGCTGATCAGCTTGAGGTTGCCCCGGGCGTCGTCGGTGCGTTGGTGATCGAGCAGGATCTCGGCGTTTTCCGCGTAGCTTCGAATGGCCGCCAGCGGCTGGTTGAGTTCATGGCTGATGCTCGCCGACATGGTGCCCAGGGCCGACAGTTTGCCGGCCTGCACCAGGTCGTCCTGGGCGCGGACCAGCTCCTGCTGGGCCTGCTCGCGCTCCAGCACTTCCTGGCGCAGGCGCCGGTTGAGGCCTTCCAGGTCACTGGTGCGTTCCGCCACCCGACCTTCCAGCTCATGCCGGGCCTTGGCTTCGAAGGCGATCCGTTCCAGGTAATGGCGCCGGCGCTGCATCATCAACCCGAGCAGCAACATCAAGACCAGCAACGCCGAGCCACCAATGACCACCACCGTGCGCACCGGACGATCGATCAGCGTTCGCGGGGCCAGGATGCTCACGTTCCAGCCAGTCTCTTCGATGACCTGGGTCTGGGTCAGCCAGGCATTGGCGTCCAGATGAAGCGGCTTCGGATCGCGGGTCGGGTAGGGTTGGACCGCGCTGATTGCCTTGCTCTCTTCGGTGCTCAAAGGGCGGGTTGCGCGAAACCGCCATTCCTGGCGTGAAGTCAGAATGACCACGCCATTATGGTCGGTCACCAGCAATTGCTCAGGGGGCTTGCCCCACAGGCTTTCGGTGTGGTCCAGGTCGACCTTGACCACCAGTACGCCAATGACTTTTTCGCGATCACGTACGGCGGCGGCAAAGAAGTAACCGCGTTTGCCCGACGTGGTGCCCAGGCCGAAGAAGCGTCCAAGACGCCCGGCCATGGCTTCGATGTAGTAAGGGCGGAAAGCAAAATTGCGCCCGACGAAACTGTCGTGCTTGTCCCAGTTCGATGCCGCCAGGGTCTTGCCAGTGGCGTCCATCAAGTACATGACTTCAGCGCCAGTCTGGGCGCTGATGTTCTTCAGTAATCGATTGGCATTGCCCTGGGTAACGCCATCATCCGGCGCAGACAGGACTGCGCGCAGGGGCGGCAGCTCGCCAAGAATCTGCGGCAGCACTTCATAGCGGTGCAGGGTGCCCAACAGGTTGGCGACGTAGAGATCAAGCGTCTGGCGATTCTGCCCGGCCAGCTCGCTGCGGTAGTAACGCTCCGCCAGGTGCTCCAGCGGCCACAGCAACGGCGCCAGGCACAGGGCCAGCAGTGCCAGGCTGCGCCAACGGGGTCTGCGGGGGAGAGTGGAATTCATGAGCATGATGCGCCTGTGGGGACAGGCGCATTATGCCTAGGACGCACGCCAGCGTCTTCGATCAGGCGAAGACGTCCGCATGCTCCAGGGTCGAAGCCGCCAGGTCCTTGCCGGACAGTTGCGGCTGGATATCCCCCAACTGCCAGTCGATGTCTAGCGCAGGGTCGTTCCACAGCAGGCTGCGTTCGGATGTCGGGTCGTAGTAGTTTGTGGTCTTGTAGAGGAATTCCGCGAATTCACTCAGGACCACAAAGCCGTGGGCGAACCCTGGTGGCACCCAGAGTTGACGATGATTGTCGGCGCTGAGGCGTACCGCAACCCATTTGCCGAAATTCGGCGAACTGCGGCGGATGTCCACGGCCACGTCGAGCACTTCACCGGCGGTGACGCGCACGAGTTTGCCCTGGGTGTTCTGCAATTGATAATGCAGGCCACGCAACACGCCTTTCTGCGAGCGGGAATGATTGTCCTGCACGAATTGAGTGTCGATGCCGGTCGCGTCCTTGAATGCCTTCGCGTTGAAGCTTTCATAAAAAAAACCGCGCTCGTCACCAAATACCTTGGGTTCGATGATCAGGACACCGGGCAGGTCGGTGGCGATTACATTCATTGGGTGTCTCCGTGGGATGGCAGAAGCAAGGACGCCCATTCTTGCCCAAAGCAGCGAGCGGCGCGAGCCCCGAGTCAAAGAGGGGGTTGCTTATCCAACGACTCAGTGGCGAGATAGGCATCCAACCAAAACCACCCCAGGGGTCGTTGTATGCCACTCGCCACGTTGGTTCACCGTGCCAGTTTGCCAAGCCCACAGATCAGCGCCGAACAGGCACTGGTACTGCTGCGCTCGAATTACGGACTCAGCGGTGACCTGCGACCCCTTGGCAGTCATCAGGACCTCAACTACCGCGTCGACAGCGAGCGCGGGCGGTTCGTGCTGAAAATCTGCCATGGCGACTACGCCGTCCAGGAGCTCCAGGCCCAACATGCCGCGCTCAAGCAGTTGGCCGGGCACGGCGCGGTGAAGGTGCCGCGGGTGATCGAGGCCGCCAATGGCCAGGACCTGCTGACGCTAGATGTCCACGGGCAAGCGATACACATGCGCCTGCTCGAATACATCGACGGCCAGTCCCTCACCCAACTCAAACACCTCACGCCTGATCTGGTGACTGGGCTGGGCCGCCTGTGCGCCGACATGGACCTGGCCCTGGCCACGTTCGACCACCCGGGCCTGGAGCGAACCCTGCAATGGGACGCGCGCCACGCGCCAGCCTTGATCGAACACCTGTTGCCTGTCATCGACGATGACCAACGGCGTCAGTTGATCGCCGACGTCGCACAGCAGGCCGAACGGCGCTTGCAGCCGCTCAAGGCCAGCCTGCCTATGCAGGCGATCCACATGGACATCACCGATGACAACGTGGTCTGGCAACGCGATGCGCAGCGCCAATGGCAACTGCAGGGCGTCATCGATTTCGGCGACCTGATCCGCACCTGGCGTGTCAGCGATCTGTCGGTCACCTGCGCGGCGCTGTTGCATCATGCCGATGCAGATCCGTTTTTCGTCCTTCCGGCGATCAAGGCCTATCACGCGGTCAATCCGTTGCAGCGTGAAGAGCTCCAGGCGCTTTGGCCGTTGATCGTGGCCCGCGCCGCTGTGCTGGTACTTAGCGGAGAGCAACAGGTCGCTGTCGACCCGGATAACCAATATGCTCGCGACAACCTCAGGCATGAATGGGAGATCTTCAACGTCGCCCATTCCGTGCCGCTTGAGTTGATGGAAGCGGCGATCCTTGCCGCCGTGGGCCATAGCCTGCCGCCCTTTGCCAACGAGGGTTTCGCACCGCTGTTGCCGACTTTGGTGGGACGTGATTTCGCCCTGATCGACCTGGGTGTGCTCAGCCCGCATTTCGAGGCGGGCAATTGGGAGCAGCCGGGGATCGATCAGCGCCTGCTGAGCGAAGCCGCCGCCGTGCATGGATTGGCGGCCAGCCGTTACGGGCAGTATCGGTTGTCCCGCACCCGGCCGGACAGTGCCGAAGAGCCCGATACTTATCCGCTCCATGTGGAACTGCACATTCCTCACGGTACGCCGCTGGAGTCGCCCTTCGCCGGGGTGTTGCACAGGGATGCTGACGGCTTGCTGCGGCTCGATGGCCCGCAATTGAGCGTGCGTTTGTGGGGCGTTTCCTCGTCGCTGCAGCCCGGGGCCGCGCTGGCAAAGGGTCAGGTAGTGGGCGACGTGGCTGGGCCATTGCTGGTCCAGCTGTGCCGGGGCGCGCATCTGGCCCCGCCATTGTTCTGCACACCGTCCCGGGCGCAGGCCTGGCAAGCGCTCTGCCCATCACCCGCGGTGCTGTTGGGGCTGGCTTGCGATGCCGAGCCGGAAATCGATCCGCAGGCGCTGCTGGCCCGTCGCGATGCCAGTTTTGCCCGTTCGCAGAAGCACTACTACGTCGACCCGCCGCGCATCGAGCGTGGCTGGCGCAACCATCTGATCGACATGCAGGGCCGCTCGTACCTCGACATGCTCAACAATGTCGCGGTGCTGGGCCATGGCCATCCGCGCATGGCGGCGGTCGCGGCCAGACAGTGGTCGCTGCTTAATACCAACTCGCGTTTTCACTACGCGGCGATCGCCGAGTTTTCCGAACGCCTGCTGGCACTGGCGCCGTCGAACATGGACCGGGTGTTCCTGGTCAACAGCGGCACCGAAGCCAACGACCTGGCGATCCGCCTGGCCTGGGCCTACAGCGGCGGGCGCGACATGCTCAGCGTGCTGGAGGCCTATCACGGCTGGTCGGTGGCGGCCGATGCGGTCTCGACGTCCATTGCCGACAATCCCCAGGCCCTTAGCAGCCGTCCGGACTGGGTGCACCCGGTGACGGCGCCGAACACCTATCGTGGTGAATTCCGCGGTGTCGACAGTGCGCCGGACTACGTGCGCAGCGTCGAGCACAACCTGGCAAAAATCGCTGAACAGAAACGTCAGCTCGCCGGCTTCATCTGCGAGCCGGTATATGGCAATGCCGGCGGCATCGCGCTGCCACCGGGGTACCTGAAACAGGTCTACGCCTTGGTGCGCGAGCGCGGTGGTGTCTGTATCGCCGACGAGGTGCAAGTCGGCTACGGGCGCATGGGCGAGTTTTTCTGGGGCTTCGAGGAGCAAGGCGTGGTGCCGGACATCATCACCATGGCCAAGGGCATGGGCAACGGTCAGCCGTTGGGGGCCGTCATCACCCGCCGGGAAATCGCCGAGGCGCTGGAAGCCGAGGGATATTTTTTCTCTTCCGCCGGCGGCAGCCCGGTCAGTTGCCAGATCGGCATGGCCGTGCTGGACGTCATGGAGGAAGAAAACCTGTGGGAAAACGCCCGGGTCGTTGGCGGACATTTCAAGGCCCGCCTGGAAGCGCTGATCGACCAGTATCCATTGGTCGGAGCGGTGCATGGCTCCGGGTTCTACCTGGGCGTGGAGCTGATCCGCAATCGCGACACCCTCGAACCGGCCACCGAGGAAACCACCGCGCTGTGCAATCGCCTGCGGGAGTTGGGCATCTTCATGCAGCCGACTGGTGATTACCTGAACATCCTCAAGATCAAGCCACCGATGGTCACCAGTCGCCAGAGCGTGGACTTCTTCGTCGACATGCTGGCAAAAGCCCTGGAGGAGGGGGTGTAGTTTATCCGGCACAGCACGCTGTTTTTCCTGTGGGAGCGAGCCTGCTCGCGAAAGCGGTGGATCAGTCAACGTCAATGTTGAATGTTCCCCTCTTCGCGAGCAGGCTCGCTCCCACAGGTTTATTGGGTGTTAATTCGATTTTTGTCGGTATTTTTATGAGCGTTTCCTATGTTTATGGTTTTTTACGCTTTGAAAGCCGATTTTTATCGGCTATAAAGGCGTTACTGTCCATCGCCTGGGAGATGATTCATGAGTCGTATCGTTACCGTAGCCGCCACGCAAATGGCCTGTTCCTGGGATCTCGAAGCCAACATCGAGACCGCTGAAAAGCTGGTCCGCCAGGCCGCTGCCCAAGGCGCGCAGGTCATCCTTATCCAGGAATTGTTCGAGACGCCGTACTTCTGCCAGAAGCCGAACCCGGATTATTTGCAGTTGGCGACTCCGGTCGACGAGAACGTCGCCATCAAGCACTTCCAGAAAATCGCCGAAGAACTGCAGGTCGTGCTGCCGATCAGTTTTTTTGAACGGGCCGGGCGTGCGCGTTTCAATAGCATTGCGATCATCGACGCCGACGGTCGCAACCTGGGCATCTACCGCAAGAGCCACATCCCGGACGGTCCTGGCTACCATGAGAAGTATTATTTCAACCCTGGCGATACCGGCTTCAAGGTGTGGAATACCCGCTATGCGAAAATCGGCGTAGGCATCTGCTGGGACCAATGGTTTCCGGAGTGCGCCCGCAGCATGGCGTTGCAAGGTGCGGAAATTCTGTTTTACCCGACCGCCATCGGCAGCGAACCGCACGACAAGACTATTTCATCGCGCGATCATTGGCAGCGTGTACAACAGGGCCATGCCGGCGCCAACCTGATGCCGCTGGTCGCCAGCAATCGCATCGGCAACGAAGAGCAGGATGGCTATGACATCACGTTCTACGGCTCCTCGTTCATCGCCAATCAGTTCGGTGAAAAAGTCCAGGAATTGAACGAGACCGAAGAAGGCGTGCTGGTACACAGCTTCGACCTCGACGAACTGGAACACATTCGCAGTGCCTGGGGCACTTTCCGTGATCGGCGCCCGAACCTGTACGGCGTGATCAAAACTCTCGACGGCTCACTGGAGTCCTGAATCATGACAACTTTGCACAGCACTCCGCGCGCGGACGGTTTTTACATGCCTGCCGAGTGGGCGCCCCAGACTCAGGTCTGGATGATCTGGCCCGAGCGCCCGGATAACTGGCGCCTGGGCGGCAAGCCCGCGCAGGCCGCTCATGTGGCGGTTGCCAAGGCCATCGCCCGTTTCGAGCCGGTTACCGTGGCGGTATCCACCGCCCAATACGAAAACGCTCGGGCGCGGCTCGATGTGCCGAATATCCGCCTGGTGGAAATGTCCAGCGACGACGCCTGGGTCCGGGACACAGGCCCGACGTTCGTGATCAACAACAACGGCGAAGTGCGCGGTGTCGATTGGGACTTCAATTCCTGGGGCGGCTTCGAGGGTGGCTTGTATTCCCCATGGAACCGGGACTCGCTGGTGGCCGGCAAGATTCTCGAAATCGAGCGCAGCCCGCGCTACCGCACCGAGGGCTTCGTCCTCGAAGGTGGTTCGATCCATGTCGATGGCGAAGGCACGTTGATCACCACCGAGGAATGCCTGCTCAACCACAATCGCAACCCGCACCTGAACCGCCAGGAAATCGAGGCGGTGCTCAGTGCCCAATTGGCGGTGGACAAGATCATCTGGCTGCCCGATGGCCTGTTCAATGACGAAACCGACGGCCACGTGGATAACTTCTGCTGCTACGTGCGCCCTGGTGAAGTGCTGCTGGCCTGGACCGACGACCCGCAGGACCCGAACTACGCCCGCTGCCACGCGGCGATGGATGTGCTGCAAAACAGCACCGACGCCAAGGGCCGCTCGTTCACGGTGCATAAAATGCCGATTCCCGGGCCGCTGTATGCCACCGAAGAAGAATGCGCCGGGGTGGACGTGGTACACGGCTCACAGGAGCGCAAACCTGGCGAGCGTCTGGCCGGCTCTTATGTGAACTTCCTGATCGTCAATGGCGGCATCATCGCCCCGAGTTTCGACGATCCACTGGACAGCACGGCCAGGCAAATCCTGCAGGACCTGTTTCCCCAGCACGAAGTCATCATGGTGCCTGGGCGAGAGCTGTTACTGGGGGGCGGAAATATCCATTGTCTTACCCAACAGCAACCTGCCGCGCACACAAAATGAGTGGGGACGTAACAGCCCGGTGACTTCAATCGCAGCGGCTCTACACCGGTGCTTTTGGATCCATCCTGGCAAGCCCGCGCCCCCATTGGGGCGCGGGCTTTTTTGTGCGCGGTTCGTCGGCGAGCCGTTTACCTTGGCATAGCTCTTGTATCGACATCCGTGCAGTTCTGGGGAGTGGAGCTGCGTTGTTTTGTCATAAACCTTGGATAAATTGGCCGCTCATCAACCAGGAGAGGGCGCTGGAATGAATATGATAAGCGAGCGCACATGCCATCCCTTGGCCGTAAATGGTGAGTCGCTTCAAGCGTTGGCGCAGTGGTTGAAGTCCAATGGCACGCGTCAGATCAGAGAACCTGATCCGCGCCGGATGATCATCGAGCGCTACCCCGTTGGCCTGTTCAGCGAGGCGGAGCTGGAAGCGTTGTGGGATGTCATGCAGGGATAGAATTCGAAGGATTGATAAAAAGCGCTGGCCGAAAGGCTGGCGCTTTTTTTGTGGGCGTGCTTTTTCGCCTGATTACCGAAGATTCACGAAATTGACACGGACTTCAGGGCGCGACTAGGATTCGCCCCACGCCTGTGGCCAACAGCCATGACTCTTAAATAATAAAAAGGCCCGACACGCTCAATCCGTGGCCGGGCCTTTTCATTATTTCCAGGAGCAAGAGTCCGAAAAAGAGCGCAAAGCGCCATTTCGGTTGCCGGTTACGGTGCGTATCAACCCGTACAAGGAAAATAATCATGTTGAACAAACGCTTTACGTTGCTAGCACTGGGGATTTTGAGCACAACACACGCCATGGCCAGCGATCAGTCCGAGTCCAATGGGTTCGTCGAAGACAGCAGCCTGAAAGTCCTGTTGCGCAACGCCTACATCAACCGCGACTACAAGGACGGCAACAAGGACAAGGCCGAATGGGGCCAGGCCGCCATCGGTACGTTCTCGTCCGGCTTCACCCAAGGCACCGTGGGCGTAGGCGTGGATGCGTTCGGCTTGTATGCACTGCGTCTGGACGGCGGCAAGGGGCGCACCGGTGCACAAGGCATCGATTTCTTCAAGAAAGGCGACAGCGGCAACGCGGCCGATGATCTCTCCAAATTCGGCGCCGCGGTGAAATTCCGTGTCTCCAACACAGTGCTGGCCTACGGCGACCAGATGCCGGCCCTGCCAGTTTTGAACTACGATAATTCGCGCCTGCTGCCAGAAAGCTACACCGGCACGCTGATCACCTCCAAGGAGATCAAAGGGCTCGAATTGAACGCCGGCCGCTTCACCGCCGAGTCCCGTAAAAGCGCTGAAGGCCGTGACAGCGGTGGCTTGAAATCGATCAACGTACTCGGCGGCAGCTACCAGTTCACCGAGCAATTCAAGGCTTCGCTCTACGCATCGGATGTCGAGGACGTATTGAAGAAGCAATACGTGAACGCCAATTACGTGTTCCCGTTGGCCAAGGACCAATCCCTCACCTTGGACTTCAACGGCTATCGCACCAAGCTGGACGACAGCTATGTTCGCGAAAACGGCGTCACTGGTGACGACAACAAAATCTGGAGCCTGGCGGCAACTTTCGCCACCGGCCCGCACAGCTTCACGCTCGCCCACCAGCGCAGCACCGGCGACAGCAACCTGGGCTACGCCTACGGCGGCTATCAACGTGATCAGAATCGTGTCGGCGACGGTGGTAACACCATCTATCTGGCTAACTCCTACTGGTCCGACTTCAACGCCGAAGACGAACGCAGTTGGCAGCTGGGCTACGGCCTGGACTTCACCACGTTCGGTGTACCGGGCCTGACCTACAACGTGGCCTATGTGCGGGGCGACAACATCACCACCTCCACCAGTGAAGGCGGCACCGAGCGCGAGATCTTCAACCAGTTCAAATACGTGGTCCAGAGCGGCCCGGCCAAGGACCTGAGCGTACGCTTGCGCAGCTCGGTCCTGCGCGTGTCGCAGAAATCCAGTGAGTACAACGTCAGCGGTAATGAGCTGCGGGTGTTTGTGGATTATCCGATTAACGTTTTTTGATGATTCACACTGTTTGAAACGCGTCTCGACCGGGTTCGGGACGCGCTTCGCCTGAAGAAGAATGCCGTTGTCTCCTGGCGAGAGGACGGCGTTTCTTCCCATACCCTTTTTGACAGCATCAGCCTTGTTCCAGGATAAGGTCCTCGAGCAGCGCATCGCGCAGGTTTTGCGAAGCATCCACCCGGCTGACGAAACGGGAAATTTTCTGCTTCAGATTGTTTTCTGACCAAGCGGCGTGAACACCTGGATGCTCTTCTTCCAGCCATTGCAGCAGAAGGCCGACGTGCATGGACCCGTTCTCGTCCGGCAACATGTCGAGCACCTCCTGTGGAATGTCCCACCATGGCCAGTCCCTGACAGCCGGAACTTTTCTTGAACCGATCTCCAAGGCCTTGCCGTTTATCAGGTATCGATCGAACGTCGGCAACACCTGCCCGGCCGCCGCGCCGAGCTTTTCAAGCAGCGGATAAATGAACCGCCCATCCCAGAACCGGAAAAACACCGGGTTCCCGTCCGGCATCCGCACTTGCGTCAAGCTGCGCAGATGCGCCAGTACCTCGCCGGGTTCGCAGCGGGATACGGCCAGCCAGCCCCAATCGAGGGTCTCGTTTTCAGCGATCCATGGCAGGAACGCCGAGTCGGGTTCGAGCTGGGTGACATAGGGCATCACCGCTTGCCAGGCGGCGTAGGGGGTGTCGCTCCAGATGGGCAGCAATGGATGAGCGAGAACTGAAGTGCGAAGGGCTTGCAGCGCATCGGCTTCGCTCGCCGCGCTGATGATCAGGTACAGGTGTTCGTTTTCCTGCAACGGCTGTTGCGCCAGCCATGTCCTGGGGTCGAGGGGCGTGAACGCCGATGGCGCCATGAGGCTCTCCTTGCCGAAAGGTGGTGTCGGAACCGGGATTTGTCCCGGAGCCGCACGTCTATCAAGGAATGAGCCAGGTAATTGGGAACGCCCGCAAGCCGGCGGCTCCAGAGATTTCCAGGAATGCTTCAGGCGGGCTGGGCAGGGTTTTTCACAGAAAAATGCCTAACGGATTGCGTTGTGCTGCGTCGGTTTTTGCGCATTCAGGGCAGCGGCAATGTTTTCACCAGCGCTCGCTTTAAAAAGGTCCTCTTGAGGGTGATCTTCATGGCAAAAAGTCGCACTAATGAAATTTTTTGCACCGTTTCAAGCGCGGCTTGAAATGCCTCAAATACTTTCTCATGGACGGAAATCCTGCACCTAATAGATTAGTCCGCTCATTGCAGTGGAGACCTGAGAAAAATGATCGTTCTGAACAGGGAAGTGGGCGAAGCGCTAAGGCGTGACAAATACGTCAACGTCCGCGGTGGTGACTTCAATCTCTACGGTCATTTCGGCGACTTTGTCCGGCTGACCAAAAGCTGGGAAAACATGGAGCCCGACAGCTATTACGGTCAGGCCGAGTCCGGCATGCGTTTCCGTCGCTATAGCGATTTCGAATACAGCCCAGCAACCCGTGAGCTCAAGCAACTCGAGCACCGGGCCTATGTCCAGTCCAAGGCCAACAACAGCTATGTCGGCGGGCTGGAGCGGCACTTCCAGGATTTCTCCAACGAAGTGATCAATTCGCCGGTCATGCGCAGCCTGATCGACACGGACTTCGAGGTGTACAAGAACGTCCTCCCGCAGGAATTGCACGATGAGATCTGGCAGTGCCAGATCCACCAGATCCGTATCGAGATCAAGCCGGGCAAGCAATTGGAAATCACCCCCGAGGGCATCCATTGCGATGGGTATCCGTTCAGCGGCGTGCACTTCTGGGGCCGCAACAATGTGGCGGGCGCTGAAAGCCGTCTCTACAGTCCCCAGGAAGAGCAACTGGCGGCGACCACCTACGAGGACATCCTCGACACGACGTTCTTCCTTGATCGCGACATGCGCCATTACGTGACCCCTGCCCGCAACACCCATAGCCATGAAATGGCTTTCAGGCAGATTCTGGCGATTTCCTTTTCGCGGCCCGGGACCGCTTTCGACATTGTTCGCTGAACAGCTCGAACCCATGGATGAGTCGGCGCAGCAGGTCCTGCTGCGCCGGGCCATGGTCAGGGACGCCGAACGACTGGAGCAGTTTTTTCGCGGTTTTGCCGAAGTGTCATTCTGCGAATGGCAGGATGCCCGGTTCCTGCGTGGGGTGTTGCTGCAGGAAACCACCACAGCCTACCTGGCCTTCGATGCGACGGGTGACGTCGTCGGCGCGGTCATCGGCGGTATGCTTGGCACTCGCGGCACCATCAATCACCTGGCCGTCAGCCCAAGGCATCGCACTCAAGGCCTGGGCCAGCGGCTGGTAGAGGCGGCATCGGCCGACATGAAGCGGGTTGGCGTGCTGCGCATGTTTCTGTTCGTCGACGAAGCCAATCTGGCCGGCAAGCGTTTCTGGGCGGCCCAAGGGTTCTGCGAACCCCGGGGTGAAATCACTTTCGAGAGGGATTTATGAACAAGACTTCCAGCCAGCCGCTGGCGGTCGAACCACAAGCCTCGCGAACCTTTGCTGAAGCCAGTCCGGTGGTAGCGGGTTATTTCACGGTTTCGTTTGTGTTCGGTCTGATGGCGGTCAACGCCGGCTTGCCTTTGTGGCTGCCAGTTGCGATGTGCCTGTTCGTGTACGCGGGAGCTTCACAATTCGCCGCGCTGGCATTGATTTCCAGCGGGGCCTCCTTGACCACCATCGTGCTGACGACATTCCTGATCAATGCCCGTCACATGCTGATGTCTGTCTATATGGCCAAGGCTTTGCGAGCACTGGGGCTTAGCCGCTTCGAGCGCTGGTGCTACGCGTCGGGGCTCACCGATGAGTCGTTCGCTTTCCACAGCGTCAAGCTCGGCAGCGGGGCGCCGGTAAGCGTGCGCTACCTGATCGGTTTCAACCTCTTCTGCCACACGTCTTGGGTGCTGGGCGGTTTGCTGGGGGCTGTCTGTGCCCAATACGCCGCGCACCTGATCAAGTATCAGCTCGATTACGCCCTGACCGCGATGATGCTCTATGTGCTGGTTTCGCTGTGCAACACCCGTAACAAACTGATCGCGGCGCTGGCGGCCGTGGCCTGCATGGGCGCGCTGAGCCTGCTGGGCAGTTCGCCGTTCAACGTATTCATTGCCACGTTTTTTGGCTGCGGGGTGGGCGTATGCCTGACCAAACGTTCCTGATCCTGGTTGTGGTCCTGATGATGGCCGTGACCTTCCTGCCCCGGGCCTTGCCGCTGCAGGTCAACACCGAAAACTGGCCACCCTTCGTTGCCCGTGCACTGGAATACCTGCCGGTGGCGATCGTCGCTGCGATCACCCTGACGCCGTTGTTGATCAAGGACCAGCAGATACAGCTCGACCGTCCAGAGTTCTACGCCGCGATTCCGACCCTGCTATGTGCGTATTTCAGCCGCAACCTGTTTCTCAGTGTGGCGGTGGGCACGGCGGCGTATATCGCGCTCGGTTCGTTCCTGTAGCGTCAGGTCCACCACATCATGCAGCGCCTGGTCCGAAAGCTCAGGGTTGTTTACCGCCAGGCGTACCTCCAGGAAGTCCTCGAAATCCGGGAAGATAGCCAAGCCGTTGCGCAGCGCCGCGTCCCGGGAGACAAGGCCCAAACCGTCGAGCTGGGTAATCAACGACAGCGTCAGGGTTTCGCTGCAGGAATAGACCATTCGCTGGCTTGGCCCGTATTCACCGAGACCGGCATCGAGGAAGCGCAGGAAACTGCGCGAATAAGGGCATTCCTCGGCCGGACGCACTTGGAACCGGTCACCCAGCAGGCCCAGGGAATCATCTTCTTCGCCACAATGAGCGCCGACCACGCGTACCTGGACATCCGGCATCGCGATGCTGGTAAATCCGCTCGGCTGTCCGACCAGGATCGCCAGGTCAAAATGCTCGTTCTTGAGCTTGCTCAGGTTCTCCATCGATTCGGCGTAGCTGAACTCCAGCTGATACTGGGGGAAAACGGCGATCAGGCGTTCGATCATCCGTCGATTGAATTCCGCCGGCAGCGTCGTGTTGAGCGCTACCTTGAGGGTACGTCGCCTGGGCGTCTTGAGCGCCGCGACTTTTTCCTCCAGCTGCCGGGTGGCCGCCAGGACCTGATCCATGAAGGGCGTCAGTTCCGAGCCCTGGCTGGTCAATGCGAGGCCTTTGTTCGAGCGGCGGAACAACCGAAACCCGAATTGTTCTTCGACCTTGTTCAATTGTGCCGCCAATGCCTGCACCGTCAGGCACGACTGCTCCGCCGCAGCCGACAACGAGCCGGTCTGCACGATGCGCATGAGGTTGCGTAAGGTTCTGCTATCCATGGGGTAATGCCCTCTGCTTAAGTGGGCTCGCTATTATTTGGCACCTGGCCAGGGTCTGCCGGTGCGATGCTGGCTATCATCAAGCACCTTGCCACGGTTGTCGCGGTTTTGTGGCGAAAAGCTCCGGCAGGCGATGATTGGAGCTTATGCGCGATTCTGATTTTTTGCTGGTGCTGTGTATAGGCCGAAACATCTGCGGGTAAATCCAGACTTCCTGGTCCTCAATCTATTCGCTTGCGAATTAAAACTTAATTTTTATCCGTTTATGTATTAGTCTTTACGCAACAGTCCGTAATACAGGAGCCCAAACCTCATGGCGACTTCCTCCATCACGCTCAACGCACAGCAACAATTGGATTCCCCGGACGCGGGTCGAATCGCGTTGAAGTTCTTCTTCAATCTCATGGAGTTGTGGGGCTGCAGCGTCGAGCAGCAGCGCACGCTGTTGGGCAAGGTAGGGAACACGACTTTCTACAAGTACAAACAATTACCCGACAACGTAAGACTGCCGCGCGATACCCTCGAGCGAATCTCCTACCTCATGGGTATTCATAAAGCCCTGAGCATCATCTTCAGTAACAGCCGGGACCGCGTGTATCAATGGGTCAGCAGTCCCAATAACGCGGCGCCATTCAACGGCCAGTCGGCGCTTTCCTACATGCTGACCGGGCGAGTGGTGGACATCGCCGATGTGCGGCGATACCTCGACGGAGTGCGCGGCTGATGACGCCACCACTGGCGGACCCGCAATGGAAACGGGCCTATCGGATCGTCAACAGCAGCTTTCCGCCGATCACGCTGTTCGAAGACGTGCTTGATCCCGAAGACCTGCCCACCGCCTACGCCCTCGAAGCGCTGACCAATGACCGGCTCATGGAAGAGGCCGGCGTGCTGTCCCGGGTACGCCCCGAAGACCGGGTTTCCGGCCCGGGCTCCTCGCCGGTGATGGCGGCATTCACTCACATTGGCAAGCGCAGCCGCTTCAGCGACGGCACGTTCGGCGTCTACTACGCTGCCAGCAGCCAGGAAGCCGCGATTGCCGAGACCTGCTACCACCAGGCACGCTTCCTTGGCGCGACCAACGAGCCGGACCTGGAGTTGACCATGCGCACCTACGTCAACAAGATCGTCAAACCCCTGCACGACATCCGCCACGATTATCCCCATCTGCATAACCCGGACCCTGACGCCTACGGCCCGTCCCAGGTATTTGCCCGGGAGCTGCGTGAAACCTTGTCGTGGGGCCTGCTGTACAACAGCGTCCGCTTGCCCGGTCATGAATGCGTGGCCGCGTTTCGCCCGCCGGCGGTGTCGATTCCGGTGCAGGGCAAGCATATTCGTTACGTGTGGAGTGCGCAGAAACGGGAGATTTCGTTTGTATTCGAGGTGAGTCAGGTGTGAACAAGGAGCTGCCGTGCGCCAGCGGGCAAGCTCCTTTAGTCCAATTATATGTGGACGTGGTTGATCAAATCTTGAACTGCTGCACCGAAGCCTGCATCGAGCCCGCGGCATCGTTCAGATGGTCAGCCGTTTTTGTCAGATCGTGAATCGAGCGGGTGTTTTCCCGAGACTGCTCGGCTATTGCTTCTACCCGCTGGGCCATTTCGTCACTGGCTTTTGATTGTTCGGCAATGGTCTGGGAGATTTCCTCCACCACTTCGGCGGCATGCCGTGCGCCCGTGCGGATTTCGCTGATCGACACGCCGGCCTGCTGGGCCAGGTTGACGCCTTCGTCCACGCGGCTGACGCAGGCCTGCATGTTCGCCACCGCATCCCGGGCGCTGGACTGGATGCGCTCGATCATCGCGGTGATCTCCTGGGTGGACTGAGTGGTGCGCGCCGCCAGGTTGCGCACCTCATCGGCCACCACCGCAAAACCGCGGCCCGCCTCGCCAGCACGGGCGGCCTCGATGGCGGCGTTGAGGGCCAGCAGATTGGTCTGTTCGGCGATGCTCTTGATCACTTGGATGATCGAATGGATATCCTCGGAGGACGCGTCCAGGGCGGTGATCTTGCTGGAAGACTGGTTGACCACCTCGGCGATCCGGTTCATGCCTTCCACCACCCCCAGAATCACCTGCCCACCGCTGCTCGCCAGTTGTTCGGACTGCGCCGAAATCGTCCGCGCGCTGTCGGCATGCTGATGGATCTGGCTGATGTTCGCCATCATCTGCTCCATGCTCGCCGCCATGCTGGTAGCGCTCTGAGCTTGCTGGTCGGCGCTGGACACAATCTGCCGCGCCGTATCGCCCAGATTGCGGGACGTGCCATGCAACTCGTCGCTCTGGCTACGGATCGTCGCGATCATCTGCCGCAAGTTGGCCTGCATCTGTTCGATCACCGCCTGTAACTGGCCCAGCTCATCATCGCCATGAGGGCCCATCGAGCGCTGCAAATCGCCTTGAGAAATCGCCTGGGTATTGAGAATGATCTTGTTCAGCGGCGTGAGCACTGCCTTGAGCAGGCTCCACGACAGCAATGCAAGCGCCACGCAGGTGGCCAGCAACGTGATGATCAACCAGCGTTCCGAGGTATGGATGCTGTGGTCCTGATGTTCGCGAGAAACCTGCGCCTGGCTCTCGATCAATTCACTGACCGCTTCGTTACGCTCTTCCAGCGCCGAAAACGCTTTATCAAATTCGGTACGCAACGCCCGGCCATCCTGAGCCCCGCTCAATGCCTTGCCAATCACTTGCTTCGCCGAGGCGATATACGCCTCGGCCTGAGGCTTCAGCTCGGCAATGGTCTGGGAAATCGTACCCGGCAACCGAGCCTCGGCGTTCTCCGCGATAACCTTGCGCATCCGCTGCGAATGCTCATCGAACGCCTCGGTGACTTCCTTCGCGCCCTCGGCATCTCCCGGTGCAACCAGCAAGGCAGCCAACACATCGCCACGAATGGCGTCGTGCATCATGTCCGCCTCCATGTGCTTGCGCATCGCCGAGATACTGGTCTCGTTCTGCGCCAAGGCGTCGGTCATGGCGCGGTAGCCCCACAGCCCGATACCGCCCAGCAACAGCGCAAAAAACAGGCTGACCAACCCCGAACCTACAACCTTGGTGCGGATTTTCATCGCTTGTTGCTCCTGGAGCGGGGGATTTTGGGCAAGTGTAGATGAGCGCTCGCCGAGCCTTGGAAAGGCATGCTCTTGATTGAGGCTATCGGCGGGGAAAATAAATAGATGAATGCTCCATTAACCCGTGGTGAGGGAGCTTGCCCCCGCTGGGCTGCGAAGCGGCCCCTCTTTGCTACAGACGAAACCCAAATGCTGCCCCCGCACAAGGAGCAGCATCGCATCACTACCCTTTAAGCAGGATTACTCCCCGGCGCCTCCAGCACCTTCACCACGTCGTCGATGACGGCTTTGCTCATCTCCTGCAAATAACACGACGCCCAGGCATAACGATCCGTACCCCGAACCATCGCCGCGTCATCGGCCAGGCGCATGGCGATGTGGAGAAGATCGAGGCGTGGGAGAGGGCTTCGCCGATGGGGATGCCGCTGTTGACGCGGAACAGGGGGCGGTCGGAGTGGTAGGAGAAGGGGGTTAGGCCTGGGGTTTTGAAGTCTTTGGGATTGGTCATTGCGCACCTCCGATCGCCAATTGGCGGCGGGTGGCTGGCAAAGTGATAAAGCGAGACTGCAGCAGATCCATGGCATGCATCGATTGACTCCCATATCAGTTGAGAGCTGCCACGTTCGTTCTCAGGCGAATGGGTGGCAGCTGTGCGCAGGCTGAGAAACCGGAGATACAGGAACCCGGCAGACCCGAAGGTCTCCTACGCACAGCCGCTGTACGCCAGATATACAGGCTCCATCCCCTTTTTTCGGCTTTCTTCGTGCTTAATGTACGTTGCCGCTATGAGGTTCTGCCGTTTTTGGCGGTAATCTCTTGTGCATAAACGTCGTTTCGGTCATCCGTCGCCGAGCGGCGAAGAGTGTTGTGGATGCTTGTGATTTCTTGTAATTCTGATTGACGGCCGCGTCGTGACATAATTATTATGTCCGCCACAGTCCAGTACAGCTCGCAGGCAATGTTTAGAACCTGCTCGGCGGTCCTGGGCTTTTTTTTGCCCACAGGAAAAGCGATGAAGAAAAGGACAGCGGTGTTGGTTGACGGCGGATTTTTCTTCGAGCGCGTGAGATTTTTCGCGAGGAAATATTTCCGGCGAGATCTTGTCCTGACCGCTGAGCACCTGAGCAGCATCGTTCATCAGATGGTGAAAAACCACATCGAGGATCGAAGGGCGCTTCCTCGGGAGCTGTACCGGGTGTACTACTACGACTGCCCGCCCAACGATAAGCAAGTCCGCTATCCCATCACCCCTGATGGACACCGCACCCCTGGTAACATGAATTTCAAGGAGCACCCGCCGTACAAGGTTCGCGGGGAGCTTCACAATCGCCTGAAAAAAAGTCGTAAAACAGCGCTTCGGCTTGGCGAGCTGTCGAAGAGCGGTAGGTGGCGCCTGAACGACCATTCCCTTGATGATTTGCTTCGGGGAGAAAAGACATGGGACCAGCTTACAAACGCTGACTTTCACTATGACGTAGATCAGAAAGCCGTCGACATCAAGCTGGGCATGGATATCACCACCCTCGCTCTTAACAAGCTGGCTGACGTCATAGTCTTGGTAGCAGGCGACTCTGATTTCGTGCCAGCAGCGAAGCTTGCTCGGACAAACGGCATCGATTTTGTGCTTGATCCAATGTGGGCCGCAACTGCGGCAAGTTTAAGTGAGCATGTGGATGGACTGCGATCATATGACGTGGTTCGGATGATCAGTAGCGTCACAAGAGAGCCAGTCACCAATGTTCCTCTGTGGTGGCGGCAGCCAGAAGCAGCCGGTGATGCCGGGGAGGCTCCTGATAACATAGATCCACCAGCCGACAATGACGAGCCTGGCGTACCTGAGTAATCAGTCTGCTGAAGGGTTCACTGTAGATATGCTGAGGTCGTACACGTTCACCATTGACTCGTCTTGGTGTCCAAAGGCCTGCTGCTTGTCGGCCCGGGTGCCCACCGTGTCCGTGATGCCCTTGCGCTTGAAGTCGTGCATACCGAATCGCTGATCCTCGGTGAGCACACCTTGCTTGATTGCATGGAAAAAAGGGGAGTAAAAAAGAGAAAAAAAGGGAAAAAAGGGGACGGATTTATTTTGAATAGATTGCGCCCGGGAATGCTAGGTTTGACATAGCGTTTCCTCAGCCAGCACTGCTCCAGTGTCAAGCTAATCCCCACCCAAAGGAACCCTTGTAATGGACCTACACAGCGAATTCGAAAAGAGCAAATACTTCCACCATGCCCGTATCGACCGGCGCGCGGCCGATGCCTTGGTAGGGTTGGCCGCAGGGATTACGGCGGACGGTGACGTGAACACCACCGAAGCGATTTTCTTGAAGCAATGGTTGGAAAACAATCTCGCGCATCTCAATGATCCGGTAATCAATCTACTTTATTCACGTTTGGCGTCCATGCTTCAAGACGATGCGCTGGACCCGGACGAGTCTCTTGAGCTGCTTAACATCCTGCGTGGTTTTTCTGGAGCGAGTATTGAGCCTTCGCAGGTTGGCAGAGCTGTTGCGGTTGCCCCTACGGATCTTCCGTTCAATTTACCTGCCCCTGATTTGCTGTGGGATGGCCGAATGTTTGTATTTACAGGCGTAATGGCCTTCGGGCCGCGCAAGGATTGTCAGGCGTTGGTCGAGGAGCGGGGTGGTTTGATAGGGGGCGGCGTGAGCAAGAAAGTGCATTATCTGGTCGTCGGTAGCGTGGGTAATGAACAATGGCGCCACAGTACCTACGGAACGAAAATCATGAAGGCAGTGGAGCTGCGGGAGGCGGGTGCTTCGATTGCTATTGTGGGTGAGGATCACTGGCAGAGAATGCTGTTTGGTTGAGATGGCTTCGTTGGTGTCGTTCCAACGCAGGCAGCCGTGTCTCGGCCGACAAATTGTCGGTAGGACTAATGACCTCATCGCGAGCAGGCTCGCTCCTACAGGTTTTCAGGGTGTAGGGGGCAAGTGAACATCCCAGAAACAACAAAGCCCCCGCATTTCTGCGAGGGCTTCGTTTTGTATGGTGCCGGCACCAGGAGTCGAACCCGGGACCTACTGATTACAAGTCAGTTGCTCTACCAACTGAGCTATACCGGCGTGTGGGCGACGATTATAGCGATTGGGCCGGTTCTGTAAACCCCTGAATTCTGACTATTTTTATGCAGGCCGTGGCTCGGCGGCGCGGCGGAGCTTGTGTGCGGGCATCAATCGACGCGCGGCGAGCAAAATTGCAGCCCTGGCGGCGTTAAAACCAACCGTTATGTCGGTTTGTTTTGGCGCTTATGCACAATGGGAAGGAAGCGCCGAACGGAATCTTCCCTTTTTGTGACACTTTTCTCGTTTGCGCGCAAATCCCTGTTTTCATGGTTTTTTATCCATATGAACAAAAAATGAACAGCTTGGAGGCGCTCAGAAAATCACGACTTACTTGGATCCACGCTTATTTCATCAACAGAGTTATCCACAGGCTGTCGCGTGTGGCTGACGCTCTGCCAGCAGTAATAGATTTCTTGGCGTAAGAGGTGCTTCGCAGAAGATACCAAGGCGCACTTCGTAACCCTTTTGGCTGAGGAAAAGTGCCCGGTCCAGCACCAGCCAAAGCTCCAACGGCCGTCGGAAAAGGCCTCGCACCAGTTCCAGGTTGCGCACCTCGGCCAGGCGCTGATAACCCGCAGCCTCCAGTTGGTCCCAATCGGGGGAACGAACTATGGATAAATTCTTCAGGGCCGCCAGGTCGGTGCAGTAGTGGGCGAACGGTTTTTCCAGCCAGGCGCCGGGTAATGACGGCGTGGGCAGGTAGTCGTTGCTGCGGCGGATTTGCCTTTGCAGCAGGTCGAAGGCCAGGCGTCGGGCCATGGATTTGTCCCGTTGCCGTCGGACGCGCGAGCCGGCGGTGACGGTTTCGCTCAGTGGCAGGCCGAGGTCGTCCAGCGACAGTTGCAGGCTGGATTGGCTGGCCGCATCGGACAGCGGTCGATACTGCGCCGTGCTGATGCGGTTGTAGCAGCACGGTGCGATAGCCATTTGTGCGCAGCCGGCGGCACTCGCCAGGTGCATGAGCCGAACATGCAGGTCGCCGCAGGCGTGGAGGGCTACCGGGGTGTGTCCCGGTTGGATCGCCTGGGCCGCATCCGGCGCCAATACATCTTGCTGCAAGTGCATGGCCGGCAGGTTGTGGCGCTGGCTCAGGTGCTGGCCGGCGGCGACCAGCAAGGGGTCGTATTCCAGGCAGGTCAGGTGCTGATCGTCGTGCAGTAACCGTCGGCCAAGGTGGCCTTTGCCGGCGCACCAGTCGAGCCAGTGGGTCGGTTTGGTGGTGAAGGTCAGGCGGCTGGCGAAGGCTTCGATCTGCTGCCATTTGCGCCCGGGCACGTCGACGTTGAGGCGATGAGTTGGCGCTTTCAGCAGGCTGGCGGGCAGCTCGGCGACCGTGCTCAATGCGCGGGCGATAGCGGCCAGTTCCGGGAACGGCGCGGGCGCGTCTTCAATCAACCACGGCTGATGATGGTCGTTTTCCGCCGCTTGCAGCGAACGCTGGCGTAGCCATTGGGCCAGTTCGGGGTGGGAAGTTTCCCAAGGTAGCTGCAGATGAGTGAAAGGGCGGGGCTTCCATAGCGCCTGGTGCTCTGTGAGAAAAGCATCCAGAGCCATGAAACGGGCGAGTAATGTTTCGCCCGTCAGCACCTCGCTCTCAGCGCCCTTGGCAGGCATCGACGCGCAACCAGCGTTCCAGTTGCTTGAAGCCTTGTACCAGGACGAAGGACATCAGCAGGTAGAACATGCCGGCCGCGAAGAAGATCTCTACCGGCAGGTAGGTCCGGGCGATGATCGTACGGGCCATGCCGGTGAGTTCCAGCAGGGTCACGGTGCTCGCCAGGGCACTGGCCTTGAGCATCAGGATCACTTCGTTGCTGTAGGCCGGCAGTCCGATGCGCGCGGCGCGGGGCAGCATGATGTACAGCAGCGCCTTGGGGCGAGACATGCCCAGGGCCCGCGCGGCTTCAATTTCGCCACGGGGAATGGCCTGGATCGCGCCGCGCAGGATCTCGGCGATGTAGGCGGCGGTGTGCAGGGTCATGGTGGCGGTGGCGCACCAGAACGGGTCCCGCAGATAAGGCCATAGGGCGCTGCTGCGCACGGCGTCGAACTGCGCCAGGCCGTAATACACCAGGAACAGCTGAACCAGCAGCGGAGTGCCGCGGAAAAAGAAGATGTAGGCGTAGGGCAACGCCCGCACGTACCACAGGCGCGATGAACGGGCGATGCCCAGCGGAATCGCCAGCAACAGGCCGGCGATCACGGCGATGGCCACCAGCTCCAGGGTCAACGTTGCGCCCTGGGCCAGTTTCGGCAGCCACTTGATGATGACTTCCCAGTTCATTGCGTGCTCCTGGCGAAACCACGGGCCGCGCGTCGTTCAAGCAGGTGCATGCCGATCATGGCGAGTACTGTCAGCCCCAGGTACATGAGCGCGGCGACCATATAGAAGGTGAACGGCTGTTTGGAAATGGTTACGCCGATTTGCGCGTGTCGCATGATTTCTTCCAGGCCGATCACCGAGACCAGCGCGGTGTCCTTCATCAGGATCATGAACAGGTTGCCCAGGCCGGGCAGGGCGATGCGCCACATTTGCGGCATGATCAATCGGGTAAAGATCCGCCATTTCGACAGGCCCAAAGCGACGCCGGCTTCACGGTGACCCTTGGGGATCGCCAGGATTGCGCCGCGAAACACTTCAGTAGCGTAGGCGCCAAAGCACAGGCCGAGTGCGATGACGCCGGCGGCGAAGGCGTTGAGAGCAAGGTCGGGATTGCCGAAGTACTCACCCAAGGCGCGCATCAGGTTAACGGTGCCGAAATAGATCAACAGCACCCAGAGCAATTCCGGAATGCCGCGAACCAGCGTTGAATAAGTGCCACCAAGCCATTGCAACGGCCTGTATGACGAGGTCTTGGCCAGGGCACCGAGCAGGCCGAGTACCAGCCCCAGGCATAAGGCAGAAAGGGCCAACTGGACGGTCATCAGCGCGCCGGCGGCTAGCGCCGGGCCGAATCCGTAGAGATCGATCATCATGGGTATGCGTTCATATCGCGGCAGGCTTTGCTAAGGACCGGCGCCGTACAACAACGGCGCCGGCCAGGCACGTCAGGATCAATAGATGCTGAACGGGAAGTACTTGTCGTTGATCTTTTTATAGGTGCCGTCGGCAACGATCTCTTTTAATGCGGCGTTCAGCTTGTTGCGCAATTCATTGTCACCCTTGCGCACGGCGATGGCGATTTTGTCGCCCTCTACCACCGCGTCACCTTTGAATTCGTAAGCCCGGCCAGCGTCGGTTTTCAGCCAGTCGTAGTTCGCGTATTTGTCTGCCAGGATTCCGTCGAGACGACCGGAGGTGAGGTCCAGGTAGGCGTTTTCCTGGGTGTCATACAGTTTCACTTCGACACCTTCCATGTTGTCTTCCATCCAAGTGCCAGCGAGCGTGGAGCGCTGTGTCCCGATGACCTTACCCTGAAGAGACTCTTTATCGATTTTGAAATCGACGTTTTTCGGCGCGATGAATTGCAGTTTGTTGGTGTAGTACGGGTCGGTGAAATCCACCGCTTGCTTGCGCTCTTCATTGATCGAAAGCGAAGAAATCAGGAAATCGAACTTCTTCGCCATCAAGGCCGGAATGATCCCGTCCCAGTCGGAAGTGACCACTTCGCACTCGACTTTCATCTTGGCGCACAGGGCGTCGCCGATGTCTTTGTCGAAACCCACGACCTGGCCGCTGGCGTCCTTGTTATTGAACGGAGGGTAGGCTGCTTCGATGCCCATTTTCAGTTTGCCGTCCGCCATGGCGTTGGCCGAAAGGACCAGGCTGGCCGCAGCGGCCAAGAGTATTTTCCTGTAGGTCTGCATAGGTACTGCTCCGTTAGCGGTTGCTGGACATGAATTGTTTGCAGCGCGCCGAAAGCGGGCTTTCGAAAACCTGCTGTGGCGTTCCTTGTTCTTCGACCAGGCCCTGATGAAGAAATACCACTTCGCTGGAAACCTGGCGGGCAAAGCCCATTTCGTGGGTAACCAGCAGCATGGTGCGGCCTTCCTCGGCCAGGGCGCGGATCACACTAAGTACTTCCTGGACCATTTCCGGGTCAAGGGCAGAGGTGGGTTCGTCGAACAGAATCACCTTGGGCTGCATCGCCAGCGTACGGGCAATGGCGGCGCGTTGCTGCTGGCCGCCGGACAGTTCGGCCGGGTAGGCGTGGCGCTTGTCGGCGATACCGACCTTGGCCAGCAAGGCTTCGGCGACTTCGACGGCTTCGGCCTTGCTCTGGCCGAGCACCCGGCGCGGAGCCTCGATGATGTTGTCGAGTACGCTCATGTGCGGCCAGAGGTTGAAGTTCTGGAAGACAAAACCGATCTCGCTGCGTATGCGGTTGATCTGTTTGCCGTCGGCGGCTACCAGTTCGCCGTTTTTCGCCGCCTTGAGCTTGAGCTCTTCGCCAGCCACCAGGATCTGGCCCTGGTTGGGGTTCTCCAGCAGGTTGATACAACGCAGGAACGTGGACTTGCCGGATCCGGAAGAGCCGAGGATCGAGATCACGTCGCCGTCGCGAGCGGTCAGCGAGACGCCCTTGAGCACCTCCAGCTGGCCGTAGCGTTTGTGCAGGTTGCGGATTTCAAGCGCGGGCGTGGCCTGGGCCATGTGCGTTCCTCATGATATGTGCTCCCTTGCTGTCGGCAGCCTTCCTGGCGAGGCGGCCAAGCTAGCATGCGTCCGGATGGCCGCCAACAGCGCTACGCGCGGTAAACCGGCGACTTGCGGCGGCTTGTCGCATCGGCGCAGCAGACTGTCGCGCCGTCAACAACCGAACGGCTGTTTGAACCTGCCTGTCAGCGAATTGCCTGGGGAGTCGCGTAAAAAAAGGCGCGATGGTGCCAGCTTTGGGCGGGGGTGGGAAGGGTTAACCGGATGAGCGTTCGTGTTGTACCTGTTTATTGTTCGCAGGAAAATTTGTTTGTTTATCTTTGGCGGCTTTGGGTTGCTCGCGTTCTGCCATGAAGTCTGCAGTTGCGGCAGCAGTATCGAACCATCTGTCCCAGCCTTGCTGATGTTTAACGCTATTTGTCATGGCAATGTTCCTGGCTGCCTCTATTCCGAACCGCAGTATGAGCAAATTCCAATCGATCTAAACATATATGAAGGATCAGTAGTCACACTCGAAAGTACAATAGAGTCTTTTCCAGAGATCGGGAGGTTCCATCATGAGATCCCTACAATGTTCTTTGTTGCCTTTCGTTACCATCGCCATTCTGCTATTCCCTCTCGCCCTCAACGCCACCAACCTCGCGCCCATCGACAACACAGGCGTCCAGATCCAACCCATGCAGCAGAACGGCATTACTTATCTGTCCGGCGGCATCGGCGAAGACGAAGCCCGGGCCATCGGGCAGGCCCAGGGTTACAACCTGCACATGACTTTTGCGATCGGCCCGGAGAACAAATACGTTCCGGATGTGGACGTGACTGTGCAGAACTCATCAGGACAAACATTACTGACGCTCAGCGATGCGGGCCCGCTGGTATATGTGCAATTGCCGCCGGGCAAGTACAGCGTGGTGGCGACGCGCAACGGGGAGGAGCGCCGCGACACCGCCGATGTGGGCAGCGGAGCCGCGCGCAAGCTGGTATTCCACTGGAACAGCGGCGAGTAGCCACCCCGCTTATTCGCCGACGGGCTCTTCCATAGACTGGCGATAACGGTCCAGCGCCTCGCTGAAGTCCTTGATGAACTCCGGCGTGCTGAGCCAGCGCTGGGCCGCCTCGCGGTCCATGTCGTCGACCCACATGCGGTAGTCCACCAGCATGTCGGCAGCCAGGTTGGTGGCGGCCATGCTCTCGTTTTCGGCGTTCTTCAGATCCAGCAGGCCTGGGCGCTCGATGATCATTTCGCTGACGTTTGCCAGCAATGTGTCGAGCATTTCGCTGCGGCTGACGGCCTCGGCGTCGCGCAGCTTGACGAACAACTCCTGTACGTAAACCGGTGGCTGGGCGGTTGCATGGGCCGGATCGCCATACATCGGGATGGATTTACGCCCGGTCATGCGGATCTGCTTGGCTTTGTCTTTGGCACGCTTGGCGCGTTTCTGCTGCTTGTTCAGTGAGGCCATTGGGCTTCGGTTTCCAATTCGTTAGGGGGCGGTGCCCGGCTCAGTCGATTTTCGGCACGGTAAAGCGGAATTCACTGCCCTGGCCTGGCTGGCTTTCGGCGTGCAGTTTACCGCCATGAGCCTGGACAATCCCCTTGGATATATACAGCCCAAGTCCGGTGCCATTCGGGTTGCCTTCCTTGGTCGTCCAGTAGCGGTCAAAAACATGCGGCAACTGCTCGGGGGCGATGCCTTCACCGGTATCGCGGACGCTGAACACGATCTCATCGCCCACCGACATCGCGCTGATGCCCACGGTCCCTTGCTGCGGCGTGAATTTGATGGCATTGCCGATCAGGTTGGACAGCACCTGGAACAGCCGCTCGGGATCTGCGTTGATCTTGAGGTTGGGCTCGGCATGGAAAGAAATATTGATTGCCTTGGCGGAGGCCAGCGGCGTCAGTAGCGAACAGGCGTCTTCGAAGATCTGGCTGACGTCCATCGGCTGAGGGTTGATGGTGTAGCGCCCGGCGTCGATGCGCGAGGTGTCGAGCAGATCTTCCAGCAGTGCATTCATGCGACTGGCGGCTTGTTGCATGGTGTCGATGGCCGAGGCAATTCGCTTCGAGCTGTGTGAGCCGTCGGAGCTGAAGGCCTTTTGCATCATGCCGCAGAGCATGGAAATGACCGTCATCGGGTTGCGCAAATCATGGGACACGACCGCCACCAGTTCATCGCGTGCTTGCACCGCCTGGCGCTCCTTGCGTACCTGTCGGGCCAGATCATTTTCCAGGGCCGAGCGGCGCAGGTCGTTGGCGGCGAACAAGTCGCCATGGCTCCACTTGGCGCTGATACCGTCCATCTCGACTTTCCAGATTTCAAACGAGGTGCGCGGCCGCAGGCGTAATCCGGTCTCGCTGTCTTCCAGGTCGAGGGGTTTTTGCGGGTCACCGCTCCAATTGATGGTTTGCTTCACTTCGGGACGGAACCACAGCACGCCATTTTCCACAGGCTTGGGCAGATGAATCGCCAGCACCCCGCTCGCTACATCCTGAAAAGCCTTGGCCGGGGCGAAAACGCTGCCCAGGTTATGGTGAGAGAAGACCGGCTGACCTGTTGCCAATATCCACTTGTGCAATTCGCGGATTTGCTCCGGTTCGGGGCACTGACCGTGGCGATGCAGTTTGTTGTCCTCGAAGATCGCAACGCCGCTGGCCCCGGTGAGGTCCATCAGGCGTTGTGGCTCGCGGCACAGGCCATCGAAGACGTTTTCGCTGGATTCGGCCATGGCGGCGGCAAGCGCCTGTAGGTCCTCCAGCTTGGCGTCCCGTTGCCGAGTCAGTTCAAGGGTTTCCATGGCGCTGATCTGCAGTGACAGGATCTGGCCGATGGTCTGGCAGGCCATGCGCATTTCATGGGGCACGAGCAGCGGCTGGCGATTGCCGCAGCTGATCAAGCCCCACAGTTGCTCGCCTTTCATCAACGAGATGCTCATCGACGACAGCACGCCCATGTTCTTCATGTATTGACGGTGAATCGGCGAGACGCTGCGCAGCGTCGAAAAACTCAGATCCAGCGGCGCTTGGGTATCGGGGCGCAGCTCGGGCACCAGGGGTATCGGCGTGTAGTCGGCGTTGGGGATGATGCGCAACCAGTTGGTGCGATACAGCTCACGGGCCTGCTCGGGAATATCCGAGGCTGGGAAAAACAGCCCCTTGTAAAGCTCCATCGATGGCGCGCTGGCTTCGGCGATGACCTGCCCGTGGCCTTCTTCCTCAAAACGATAGATCAGCACGCGGTCGTAGCCGGTCATGGCCTGGATTTCCCGCACGCTGATTTCGTACAGGGCTTGAAGATCTTTTGCGCTTTGCAGGCGCTGGAGCATACGGCCCAGGTTGGCCTCGCCGCTGACGCCTTCGGGGCGATAGTCGCTCAGGTGTTGTTCCAGCTCGATGATCAGGGCGCCCTGATGGCGATGCACCAAGGCGTCAAAACGCTGCTGGTTCACGACAATGGCTACGGGCACGTTGTCGCTTTCCGGGGGCGCGTGGCAGGCAATGAGGATGGCTTCTGCCTGCTCCAGTCCCACCAGTGCATCAAGCGTCTGGTCCAGCAATCTGTAGGGATCCTGTCCCATCAATTGCAAGACGTTGGCGCTGACCTGACGGATTACGAAGTCTGGCTCGGACAGCATCAGCAGCACGCCATGAGGCTGGATGGCGCCGGGGAAGCGAATCGGTTCGTCTGCGCAATTAGCCAGCAGTTCTTCGAAGGCTTCCTGGTTTTCCGGGGTCATAGCAGTACCTTTTGGCTGTCCAGCCAGTGTTCAAAATGAGTAAACGTCGACCTGGCGGCGCGTGTGACTTCGAGCGTCTGGGGTTCGCCAAGGTTCCTGTCGTCCAGGTATTGGAGGAAATCCTTCCAGCGGCGGCCGGTGAGTTCACCATACACGTTGAGAAAGGCAGCGCCGCTGGAGGCATCCAGGCCAAGCTGCTCCGCCACCCTGCGTCGCAGAATCTGTCCGCCGAGGGTCGCTCCTTCCAGCACGTAGGAAACCCCGAGGGCGGCCGCGCGGGAGTTGATCTGCGGCAGTTGCTGGCAAACGGGCAGCGCTTCGATAGCGGCTGCATCCATGCCCAGCGCCGTGAGATCGGTCCGCAATACCGGAAGCTTGATGCGCAGGGATTGGTCCAGCCCGGACGGAATCAATGCCAATACCTGAAGCCGTTGTTCCAAAGGCTGGTAAAAACCGTAATAGGCCGCCATCAGGCGCCGGTATAGGTCCAGGTTCAGCCGTTCCGAAAAAAACGGCAGGCGTTTTTCCAAGGCGACATGCAACTCGGCGGTTTCAGTCCGCAATGCCTGGATCAAAGAGGGGTGGGTTGCGGCCGGTGACATGCAGAGTGATGCTCGTTGGCTGGAGCGTTGCTGAAAAAAAACGCATCAATACTACATGGGTTTTTTGAGTATGCGTTTCGATAACGGCTTCATTTCTTCAGGTCGCTGCGTCCGGGGGGGACTCCTCAAGCCGCGCCCGTTCGCAATCCAGCGCCTTGCGCTTGCTTCCTGCTCTACCGCAGGTCGATCGCGGCTTGCCAGGAGGCGTTCGTAATAGAACGTGCCGATCTGGCGCTCCAAGGCGCGGGTGGACCAGTTCTGGGTGGCGGCTTCGTTCATGTACCAATGTCGAGTGTTGTCGTGTACTACCCGCAGAAGCGTGCGGTAATGGGTCCAGCTCAATTCGGTACGCACTGCGTTCCAAATTGAAAACTTCAGATAAAAATCCCGCATATGCCGCAGGTTACGTTCATCAAACCCTTTCCCAAACCGCCCCGTCAGCACCTTCGCCAAGGACGCTAGCAACCTTGCGCCATAAGCCGCGCGTTCGACGCCTCCTTGCTCGAACTCGATGATGTGCCGGCCGATCTGCCAGCAGGTCTGTACCTGGAGAGTGTCAACGGCACGCAACACTTTCTGGCGTGCCTGGCGAATCAGCTCGCCTAGTTCGTTGATCAAGGGCGCGAGCTGTGGATCGTCTTGGGGCAGTATCGGCTTCATCGAAGTGTCCAGCCATTGGAAGGGGCGGACCAGAAGAATGCTCCCATGAAAGCTTCGATGATGTCAGACGGAGCTGATTGCTTTGGAGGAAAAATAGCTGATTGATGCAGGACGGGTATGACGCCGCCCATGCTGGTGGAGCTTGGTCTGTAGGAGCCGTCCCATCAGCGTATCATCCACCGCCAGCCGCAGACTGAAGTCAGCCTTGGCCTTGCGTCAGCGCCTGGGATGCGGCGACATAATCAGCCTGGAACTGCTTGCTTTCCACCCAATCCAGGGCAGTCTGCTCATCGACGCCCGTGGTCAGGCGACGGTATTCGATCAAGGCGGTAATGATGAAGTCGGTCGCTTCTTCCTCGCCTTCCTGTTCTAGCACGAGCGCCAGCAGTGGATGGCCCAAGAACGCTTCGCACATGGCTTTCTGACTGACCTTCTCGGCGGCGCTCATGATGCGGAACAGGTCAGACAGGTCCACGGTTTCCAGGTCGATGCGCTCGTCGTTCGGGTCCAGGAAGTCGTTCGGCGCAGCGGCACGCTGAATGCGATTCTTCTTGGCTTTCTCCTTGGCACGCTGGCTGCGTTTTTGCTGTTTGTTCGCCGATGGCATGGTCGGATTCCTTATGGATAAGGCCATCTATCCTACAGCTTCGACGCGAACGCTTCGAATCTCAATCCACCACGAACAGCGTCGCCCCGGATGGAGTGGAGGAGCGATGAGGCTCGGCCTGGTCGGCCACCTGGTAGCTCATGCCGGGCTTGAGCAGGAATTGCCGGCCGTCTTCGAGCTCGGTGTTCAGCTCGCCTTTGAGACAGAGCAGGATATGGCCCTTGGTGCACCAATGGTCGGCCAGGTAGCCGGCCGTATATTCCACCATCCGTACCCGAACGCTGCCGAAATGCTGCGTGCGCCAGTAAGCGGTTCCGGTAATGCCTTTGTGTTCGGTGGGTTCGATGGTGGACCAGTCGGTAGTGCCGAAGGGGATGCCGGTGATATCCATGTCGACTCGCATGCAGGAGGAGGGGGCGGACGAATGTAGCTGAGTCGACAGGATGCAGGAAGGAAATCCCGGACAATAAAAAACCCCGATCAATTTCTTGATCGGGGTTTCGGTATTTGGTGCCCAGAGACGGAATCGAACCGCCGACACGGGGATTTTCAATCCCCTGCTCTACCGACTGAGCTATCTGGGCAACGGGGCGCATTAAACGGGTTTTTCAGGGGGGCGTCAAGCAAGTTATCAAAAAATATTTAACTATTACCGTCGCTTACGATTCGCCCCCGCTCCGGGCAGCTTATTCGGAGGGCGGCACGTAGCCCTCGGCCTTGGCGTATTCTTCGCCGGAAAAGAACTTGTCCATCTCCCCTTGAAGATATTTGCGATCTTCGGCATTCATCATGTTCAGGCGTTTTTCGTTGATCAGCAGCGTCTGGTGTTTTTGCCAGTCGCCCCAGGCCTTGGCTGATACGTTGTCGTAGATGTCCTGGCCCTTGGCACCGGGAAACGGTGCGCGCTCCAGGCCTTCCAGCTGTTCTTTGTACTTGCGGCACATGATGGTGCGGGTCATTGCAACTCTCCTGCGTTCAATACAGCGGCCGCGCGTTCGAGCAATGTCTTGACCGGGGCGGCGAGGCCCAGGCGCGGCGGGGTGGCGAGGTTATACCAGAGCCAGTCGGCCTCGGCCACGTGATGGCCGGTTTCGCGGACCCGGACCAGCCAGGGTTCGATTGCCAACTGGAAGTGGCTGAAGGTGTGTACCAGGCTTGGCATTGCCTGTTGCTGACCCAGCTCCAGCGAATGTTGCAGGGCCAGGTGTTGCAGGTCGTCGAGGTCGTCGAGTTCCGGCAGGCTCCACAGACCGCCCCACAAACCGGTGGATGGGCGGCGGTAAAGCAAGATGGCGCCTTCGCGGTTAGCCAGCATCGGCATCAAGGTGCGTTTCTTGGGCACTTCCTTGCGCGGCTTGGGAATCGGATAGCGGGTTTCCAGGCCCAGCATGTGGGCCTCGCAGCCTTTTTCCAGCGGGCAGAGCAGGCAACTGGGTCTGCTGCGGGTACAGAGCGTGGCGCCCAGGTCCATCATCGCCTGGGTGTAGGCGTTGACCCGATCCTGAGGGGTAAAGCGTTCGGCGGTGGCCCAGAGCTGTTTCGCAACCTTTGGCTCGCCTGGGTAGCCTTCCTGGGCAGTAAAGCGCGCCAGCACCCGCTTGACGTTTCCATCGAGAATCGGCGCCCGCAGGCCCATGCTGATGCTGGCAATCGCGCCAGCGGTGGATAGGCCGATTCCCGGCAGTTCGGTGAGCTTCTCCACATGCCGGGGAAATTCGCCGCCATATTGCTCGACGACGATTTTCGCGGTTTTCTGCAGATTACGAGCGCGGGTGTAGTAGCCCAACCCGGTCCACAGGTGCAGCACTTCATCCTCCGGCGCGGCGGCAAGGGCCTGGACGGTAGGCAGGGCGGCCATGAACCGGTCGAAGTAATTGAGCACGGTGCTGACCTGGGTCTGCTGGAGCATGATCTCCGAGACCCATACCCGATACGGGGAGATGTCTTGCTGCCAGGGCAGGTCATGACGCCCGTGGCGGTCGAACCAATCCAATACGGCGCTGGAAAATTGCTCGGATGTCATCGCTTGAACAGCCCCTTGAGCGCGTCTTTGAGCTCGGGGCTGACCTTGTCGCCGAGCTTCTCGTCGATCTTGTCGCCGAGGCGGTCGCCGGCCAGTTTCGCGGCAACCTTGCCCAGCCCGTCGTTGTCCAGGCGGCAGGCTTTCGCGCCCAGCTCCAGCGGGCCTCGGCAGCGTAACGGCCACTCGACATCGACATAACGCTCGTTGACCTGGCAGGCCGGGTCGGGCATGTCGCTCTTGTCGCCTTCAACGATGACGCCGACGCGGTAGTCCATGCCCAATACACGCAGGTCGATGTCACCGTTGCCATTGACCGTCATGCCGGGGATGCGCACTTTCAAGTCCGGGTTGCTGGCCACGCCATTGTGGAAGGTAAGGCTGCCGTCGAGTTGCTGGAACGGTGTGTCCTTGCCGCGCGGTTCACCGCTGAGACTCTTGCGGTTCAGCGTGGCGATGCCTTTGCACAGCTGCTGTTCGAGGTTGGCATTGAGCAGCACGCCGTCATTGATGACGAACCCGGCATTGCCGTTCAGGCTGTCGATCAGGGCCTTCTGGCTGTTGCCGCTGGCGGTGACGGCGCTGTTGAGCGTCACCAGGCCCTTGACGGGCGGATTTTTGCCCTGGCTTTCGATGATCTTGTCGGCCGGCACCCGGTTGATGCGGGTTTGCAGGCTCAACTGCGGCGTGGGCTGGCGCACGTCCAGCGTGCCCTTGGCTTCGAAGTTGCCGTTATACAAATCGCCCCGCAGGTTTTCCAGCGTCAACAGGCCGCCGAGCCCGGTGGCCTTCAGCGCGGCATTCTGGATGGGCAGCTTGTCGAGGGTCAGTTGGCCGAAGCTCAGGTCGGCATCGATATCGAGCTTGCTCAGGCGCTCCACCGGGAACAATCGATCATTGCTCCACGCGCCTTGGGTCGGGGCGCTTGGTAGCGGTGAGCTGCCGGCACCGGCCATGGCGCTGGCCTCGGTGTTGCTGACTTCGGCCTCGCGGGCAGCCTTGGCGCTGTTGGCTTCGGCGGACTTTGGCGGCAGGTAGCGATCAACATTGAAGGTGTCGGCCTTGAGCTGGGCACGCAGCGACTGCTTGGCAATATCTTCCACGGCGATGCGACCACTGAAATTGCTCTCATCGATTTTCAGGTTGATGTCGTTGAGCTCGACGCTGGTCGGTGTGGCTGCAATGCGGCTCGCCAGCTCGACCTTGCTCAGGCTGCCATCGGCCATCGCCGGCAGTTTCTGGCCGATGCTATCGATGAAGCTGGCCAGGTCGAATGACGCAATCGACACGCCGCCATTCAGCTGCGGCGTTTTGTCGAGATCGTTGACCTTCAGCTCGCCCAAGGCGCGAAGCTGGTTCAAGGAAAGCTTGATACCGGTCCATTCGGCAACGTTGGCTGCCCTGTCGAGGAACAGTTGCCCTTGCGCCGCAAAGCTCACGGTCTTGCCTTGCAACGGATCGCCGGTGGCTTCACCGGACAGCTTCAGGTCTTCGAATTTGTAGCGTTGCAGTGCGCGTTCGAAGCGCAGCTCGCCAGTCACCTCGGTGCGCACCCGAACAGCCGGCTGGTTGCTGGACAGGAAAGCCGTGAGGGTCACCGGGATATTGGTGGAATCGTGGATCGGGCCGGTGCTCAACTGGATGCTTTCAGCGGTAAACAGCTTGCCGGTCTGCTCGTCGCTGTATTCGACCCGGGCGTTGTTCACGGTCAGGCTGTCGATGTCCAGGCGAGTGGGTTGGGCCGGTTTCTCTGTCGGAGCGTTGGCCGGCGGGGCGGGCTGTTCGGTTGGCGCCGGCGCCTTCGTAGCGGTCGTGGAGGCGGGCGCCTTGCCGATGTCTTCCCAGTTGCCATGACCGTTCTTGTCGCGGTTGAGCCGCAGGTTCAGGCCTTCGACCCGTACGTCACTCATTTGCACTTCACGGCGCAAAAGCGGCATCACCCGGACTGAAAGCCCAAGCATCTGCAGGTCGGCAAAGGGTTGGGTCGGATTGGCCAGGGTCGCAACGCTGGCTTCGTGCAATTCAAGACCCAGCCATGGAAACAGGCTCCAGCCGATATCGCCATTGAGGGTCAGCTCGATGTGGGCCTTGTCGCGGGCTATCTGGCGGATCTCTTCCTTATAGTCGTTGGGATCGAAGAGGTGGGTCAGGGCAAAGCCCAGGGCCACAATGATCAGCAACAGCCCGAGAAGTACCAGACCCAGGATTTTGCCGAACGCTTTCATGGGCGAATCCTTGTAGGTTGAGTTCAAATTTTACCGGAGAGTATAACGTCCCGGGTTGGTGGAGCGTTGGGTGATCTGTCTTACCGCAGACCTGCTGGGCATAGACCTGTGGTGAGGGGATTTATCCCCGTCGGGTTGCGCAGCAACCCTGATGCAAGCGATGTAGATCAGTCGGTAAACCTCGGCGTTTGGTTTTAGGGGCGCTTCGCACCCCAGCGGGGATAAATCCCCTCGCCACAAAGGTCAGCAAATATCGAGAGACAACTTCAGCTTTGCCGCCAAGGCCTGCACCTCCAGATGCCCGGCCGGTGCCTCGAGCCGAAGCCTGGCGTCATCTTCTCGAGCCATCCTCCGTGCCTCGCTCACCAGGCGCTCAGCTACGCCACGGCGGCGGGTAACCTTTCTTACGCACAGGTGAGACAAGTACCAAGCGTCCTGGTGCCGTTGCAGGCGTGCGGCGCCGAGCAGCCGGTCGTTGAACCGTGCCGCAATCAGCGTACCTTCCGTCAGGCACCTGTTGATCAACTGCCCGGCATCGCTGAACGGCTCGAACAGCCAGGCCGGGGCGTCCTGGTAGATTTTCTGCAGGTCCTGAAGATCCTGATGAGTGGCTTCATTCAAACGCTCGACAACGATGGGCATGAACATTCCTGAAAAATAAACGAATAACGCCCTACAGAAAGTGAGAAGAGGCGCGATAAGACGAATGACAGAAAAAAGGTGATAGCACTTTGGTTTTTCTGTCACGAGCAAATGGTAACCTTTGTCAGTTCGCCCGTCCTTCTGCGACGTGATGTCGCACCAAAATGGAGCTTCACCGCAAAATACAGTCATGCCTGCGTGCAAATGAAGACTGAGGGTGATGCGTGGCTGGCGAACCTATTCCAATAACTGGGGGATACACAATGAGCACGAGCATTACGGCGGACGGCGTTGCCGACCAGCCTGCGTTCCTCTCCAAGGAACGCATTATCGCCAAGCCCGGCTTCAACCGCTGGCTGGTGCCACCGGCCGCGCTGGCCATTCACCTGTGCATCGGCATGGCCTACGGCTTTTCGGTGTTCTGGTTGCCGCTGTCCAAGGCCATGGGCATCACTAAGCCGGTAGCCTGCGCGCCGGACATGAGCTTCATCTCGCAAGTCTTTTCGTCCCAATGTGACTGGCCGATCTCGATGCTCGGCTGGATCTACACCCTGTTCTTCATTTTCCTGGGTTGCTCGGCAGCCATCTGGGGCGGCTGGCTGGAACATGCCGGTCCGCGCAAGGCTGGCGTGGTATCGGCCCTGTGCTGGTGCGGTGGCCTGCTGATTTCGGCGCTGGGTATCTATACCCATCAGATCTGGCTGATGTGGGTCGGCTCCGGTGTCATCGGTGGTATCGGCCTGGGCCTGGGCTATATCTCCCCGGTCTCGACGCTGATCAAGTGGTTCCCGGACAAGCGCGGCATGGCGACCGGCATGGCGATCATGGGCTTCGGTGGTGGCGCGATGGTGGGTGCCCCGTTGGCTGCAGCGCTGATGAGCCATTTCGCTACGCCAACCGACGTGGGCGTATGGCAGAGCTTCCTGGTGATGGCCGCGATCTACTTCGTGTTCATGATCGGTGGCGCCCTGTCGTATCGCGTTCCGCCGACCGGCTGGAAGCCTGAGGGCTGGAACCCTGCACCGAAAAAAGCCGCGAACGCAATGATCACCCATCGCCACGTTCACGTGAACGTTGCCTGGAAAACCCCGCAGTTCCGTCTGGTCTGGCTGGTGCTGTGCCTGAACGTATCCGCCGGTATCGGCATCCTGGGCATGGCTTCGCCACTGCTGCAGGAAGTGTTCGGCGGCAAATTGCTCGGAAACGACCTGCCGTTCGGTCAGCTGGACGCCGCGCAACTGGGCCAGATCGCTGCCATTGCAGCCGGTTTCACCGGTCTGCTGAGCCTGTTCAACATCGGTGGCCGGTTCTTCTGGGCCTCCTTCTCGGACTACCTGGGTCGCAAAAACACCTACTTCGTGTTCTTTGCCCTGGGCGTGGCCTTGTATGCTCTGATCCCGAGCCTGGGCCACCTGGGCAGCGTCGCGCTGTTCGTGGCGGCGTTCTGCATCATCCTGTCGATGTACGGCGGCGGTTTCGCCACCGTGCCGGCCTACCTGGCGGACCTGTTCGGTACGCAAATGGTCGGTGCGATCCACGGTCGCCTGTTGACCGCCTGGGCGGCAGCCGGCGTACTGGGTCCGGTACTGGTGAACTACTTGCGTGAATATCAACTGAGCATCGGCGTTGAACGCGCCGCGGCCTATGACATCACCCTGTACATCCTCGCCGGCCTGCTGGTGCTGGGCTTCCTGTGCAACCTGATGGTTCGCCCGGTCGCCGACAAGTACTTCATGACCGACGCCGAACTGGCCGCAGAGCAAGCGCTGGGCCACGACAAGGGCGCCGACAGCACCACTTCCCTGGAGTGGAAAGCCGCACCGGGCACCAAGCCCCTGGCGATCGCCGCCTGGCTGGTGGTGGGCATTCCGCTGGCGTGGGGTGTGTGGGTGACCCTGCAGAAGACGGCGGTGTTGTTCCGCTAAAACCGTTGCCCTGGCCAGCGGGTCAGGGCAATCCTTGTGGGAGCGAGCCTGCTCGCGAATGGGGCGTGTCAGTCGACAACAGTGTCTTCTGACGCACCGCTTTCGCGAGCAGGCTCGCTCCCACATTTGTTTTTATGAGTCCTGGAAGACTTGTACGGACATGTCTAACGCCGCCGCATCGGTTTCAGCCCGTCAGCGGTGTCACCTCTTTTGTTTCTGTTTGCCGCTCGCGCCCCTATAATGGCTGCCTTTTTCGCCCAATGATTTTGCGGAGCTGGTGATGGCCGAACGTAAGGCGTCTGTCGAGCGCGACACTCTGGAAACCCAGATCAAAGCCTCGATCAACCTGGATGGCACCGGAAAGGCCCGGTTTGATATCGGCGTGCCTTTTCTTGAGCACATGCTCGACCAGATCGCCCGTCACGGGCTGATCGACCTGGACATCGTCAGCAAGGGCGACCTGCATATCGACGACCATCACACCGTCGAAGATGTCGGTATCACGCTGGGCCAGGCTTTCACCAAAGCCATCGGCGACAAGAAGGGCATCCGTCGCTACGGCCATGCCTACGTGCCGCTCGATGAAGCGCTGTCGCGCGTGGTCATCGACTTCTCGGGCCGCCCTGGCCTGCAGATGCATGTGCCGTACACCCGCGCCACCGTCGGCGGCTTCGACGTCGACCTGTTCCAAGAGTTCTTCCAGGGCTTCGTCAATCACGCCAACGTGACCCTGCACATCGACAACCTGCGTGGGCACAACACCCATCACCAGATCGAAACCGTGTTCAAGGCGTTCGGCCGCGCGCTGCGCATGGCTGTCGAGCTCGATGACCGCATGGCCGGCCAGATGCCTTCCACCAAAGGCGTCCTGTAATGCAGACGGTTGCGGTTATCGATTACGGCATGGGCAACCTGCACTCGGTGGCCAAGGCCCTCGAGCACGTAGGCGCCGGCAAGGTATTGATCACCAGCGATGCCGACGTGATTCGCGAAGCCGACCGGGTGGTGTTTCCCGGTGTCGGCGCGATTCGCGACTGCATGGCCGAGATTCGGCGCCTGGGCTTCGACAAGCTGGTGCACGAAGTCAGCCAGGATCGCCCGTTCCTCGGCATCTGCGTGGGCATGCAGGCTTTGCTCGATCGCAGTGAAGAGAACGACGGGGTCGATTGCATCTCGCTGTTCCCGGGCCAGGTCAAGTTCTTTGGCAAGGACCTGCATGAAGACAGCGAGCACTTGAAAGTGCCGCACATGGGCTGGAACGAAGTGCGGCAAACAGTGGACCACCCGCTGTGGCACGATATTCCGGACCTCGCGCGTTTCTACTTCGTGCACAGCTACTACATCGCCGCCGGCAATGCCCGGCAGGTGGTGGGCAGCGGTCACTATGGTGTCGATTTCGCCGCGGCCCTGGCCGATGGCTCGCGCTTCGCCGTGCAGTTTCACCCGGAGAAGAGCCATACCCATGGCCTGCAACTGCTGCAGAACTTCGCGGCGTGGGACGGGCGCTGGTAATGGCCCGCAAGAAACCGCCGATCCTCACCCTCACGCCTGAGCAGGAAAGTGAGGCGAACCGCAAGATCCAGCGGTTCATGGAGGAGCGTTTCGAGCTGGACCTTGGCTCGTTCGAAGCGGCGGAAATTCTTGATCTGTTTACCCGCGAAATTGCTCCGCACTATTACAACAGGGCGATTTTCGATGTGCAGGCGCACCTTAAGGAAAGGTTCGAAAGCATCGAAAGCGACTTGTGGGCGCTCGAGAAAAACTGATTTTCGAGCCAAGCTGAATTTTCGTATTTGAAGGTTTGCCAGATGCTGATTATCCCCGCTATCGATCTCAAGGACGGCGCTTGTGTCCGTCTGCGCCAGGGCCGCATGGAAGACTCCACGGTGTTTTCCGACGACCCGGTGAGCATGGCCGCCAAGTGGGTGGAGGGCGGTTGCCGTCGCCTGCATCTGGTTGACCTGAACGGTGCCTTCGAAGGCCAGCCGGTCAACGGTGAAGTGGTCACGGCCATCGCCAAGCGGTACCCGAACCTGCCGATCCAGATCGGCGGCGGCATTCGTTCGCTGGAGACCATCGAGCACTACGTCAAGGCCGGCGTGAGCTACGTGATCATCGGCACCAAGGCCGTCAAGGAACCCGAGTTCGTCGCCGAAGCCTGCCGTGCCTTCCCGGGCAAGGTCATCGTTGGCCTCGACGCCAAGGACGGGTTTGTCGCCACCGACGGCTGGGCTGAAGTGAGTACCGTGCAAGTGATCGACCTGGCCAAGCGTTTCGAAGCCGACGGCGTGTCCGCCATCGTCTACACCGACATTGCCAAGGACGGCATGATGCAGGGCTGCAACGTTCCGTTCACCGCTGCCCTGGCCGCCGCCACGAAGATCCCGGTGATCGCCTCCGGCGGCATCCACAACCTGGGCGACATCAAGGCACTGCTCGACGCCAGGGCGCCGGGCATCATCGGTGCGATCACCGGTCGCGCGATCTATGAAGGTACCCTGGACGTCGCCGAGGCCCAGGCCTTCTGCGATTCCTATAAAGGCTGAGGACTCATCATGGCGCTGGCCAAACGCATCATCCCTTGCCTGGACGTGGATAACGGCCGGGTGGTCAAGGGCGTCAAGTTCGAGAACATCCGTGACGCTGGCGACCCGGTGGAAATCGCCCGTCGTTATGACGAGCAGGGTGCGGACGAGATTACTTTCCTGGATATCACGGCCAGCGTCGACGGCCGCGATACCACGCTGCACACCGTCGAGCGCATGGCCAGCCAGGTGTTCATCCCGCTGACCGTGGGCGGTGGCGTGCGCAGCGTGCAGGACATCCGCAACCTGCTCAATGCCGGCGCGGACAAGGTGTCCATCAACACCGCGGCGGTGTTCAACCCGGAATTCGTCGGCGAGGCGGCCGAGCATTTCGGCTCGCAGTGCATCGTCGTGGCGATCGACGCGAAGAAGGTCTCCGGCCCGGGCGAAACCCCGCGCTGGGAAATCTTCACCCATGGCGGGCGCAAGCCAACCGGGCTGGACGCCGTTGAATGGGCCAAGAAGATGGAAGGCCTGGGCGCCGGAGAAATCCTGCTGACCAGCATGGACCAGGACGGCATGAAGAATGGCTTCGATCTCGGCGTCACCCGTGCCATCAGCGATGCCTTGGGCATTCCGGTGATCGCTTCCGGCGGCGTTGGCAACCTGCAGCACTTGGCCGATGGCATTCTGGAAGGCCACGCCAGCGCGGTATTGGCGGCGAGCATTTTCCACTTTGGCGAATACACCGTGCCGGAAGCCAAGGCCTACATGGCCCAGCGCGGTATCTGCGTCAGATAAGCCGAGAGTCCGGCAGGCGAGCCGAGGGCGAATCAGGGCGAGTCCTGGATATCCTTGAGCGGGGTAGGGTTCAGGATGTCCATTCTTGGCTCGGATGCTTGTCTGGATATGTCATAGGCAATGGTGCAGAGCTTTCCAGGCAGATCCGAATTGTCCAGCCATGCGTCTATGTATTCGATGTTGCTGTAATCGGTTTTGTCTGAACAGTCAGTCGACTCTGTCGGGCCGAACTTGTAGGCGTAGGTTCGATGTGGCAGTTCATTCGCAGCTGTCGACAGTTGCACGCCTGCAGTGAAACTCAACTCAGGCTGAGCTGTTGGAGCGTTGTCGAGAATTTCGACCGGAAGGGACAACACGTTGTTTATGAGCCCCTCTGAGGGGCGTTGATCAGCGGAGTCGACACCCACGATGCACAGGAAGTACATGCCCACCTGGTCGCCTATCCCGGTGTTTATGAAAGCGTCCCGCGCACTTGTTACTCCGCTGTAGTCTTGCGGCCTTTCGCAATCCATTGCGGTTCGAACGGTCTTATGACGATAGAACGGCGTGTTGATTGTGAAGTGGTAGTTCCAGGTCGGGATCTCTGCAGTGCCGTCGTCTTTTTTCCCAATTCTTATGTATCTTTGCGGGCTGTCCGCTGCGGCGCTGACGGAAAAGACCGGATACAGCGGGCAAGACGAATTCACGTCTTGAACGAAGAGGCCCTCTACAAAGCAGCGGCTGAGAAAATCCGTAGGATTCCCATAAACATCGTCCGGTATCGCTTTATAGCTGTCGCCAACCGGAGTGCAAGGAGCGTGCTGCTCGCAGGGGTGGGCTTGGATGGTCAGGTTGCCAGTGCCTATCACGCCGATGATCTTATTGGTACGGCGCTCCAGTAGCGGGCTGCCGGAGCCACCACCTTTCATATCCTTGCAGCGGGTCATCAGCGTGTTACGCCAGACCCAGCGGCCCTCCACGATCTCCTGGGCAGGTTGCAAGGTACAGGCAGCCAGCCGCAGCGTGTTCTGATCGTGGACTGGCGCGCCTACGATCAGGACATCCGTCCCGTCGACGGGACGCTCGGTGGCCAGGCCCAATGGCTGTATCCCATCCTTGAGCAAGGTTTGCAGGCTGACGTCCAGTTCAATGATTGCCATGTCTACGCCCTGGATGCTTCTCCACGCGATTTTTTTCATCGGGTAAGTCAGGTAGGGGGCGGTATCGGCGAATAGTTGAACTGCATGACGCCGAGGATTGGCTTGTTGGTCACGATGTTTGCGTTGGTCAGCTCGGTGCAATGTCCCGAGGTCAACACGTAGGCGGGCGTGGGCGTTGTCCCGGAAGGGTCATGGGTATCGAGAAGTGTCGCAGTACAATTCCCGTTCATCGTAGAGAAGCGTCCAATACCCTGCCAATGGTCATGTGAGCCATCTTTGTTGTTCAGGATTTTTGAGTCGGCGAAGTTCTGAACCCCTTCGCCATAGTCTTTGCCATGTGCAACGCTCAGTGCGCCAGACAGGCAAAACAGACCGCCCAGTAACAAGTAGATCGTTTTCATTGAGTCATGCCTTTGATTAATTGGGGCCGGTCTTGACCGGCTTCGTTAATTAATCAGCCTCGGCGTGATGGAAGGTGGTAACTAATTACCGCCGCCAAGGTTGCGTTTGCGCGCATCCTGTTTGGTCAGGTGTTTGATGTGAAACGACGGTAGACACGTCGGCGGGCCCAAGGCAATCTGGAACACGCCATGGACCCGGGTAATCAGATATGTTCAAACGCGCTCTAGTTGTTGTTACCAGTACTTTCCTGCTGTTCATGAGCGGGGCGCAGGCCGGGGACGGCCGCGATGCTGGCCTGGTATTGCTGACGGAGAACTTTCCGCCCTACAACATGGCGAAGAACGGCAAGAACTTCGCCCAAGACGAAAACATCCATGGCATTGCGGTGGACATCGTCCGCGAGATATTCAAACGCGCCGATATTTCCTACAGCCTGACGCTGCGTTTTCCCTGGGAACGAATCTACAAGCTTGCCTTGGAAAAACCCGGTTATGGGGTGTTTGTAACGGCTCGGCTGCCTGAGCGCGAAAAGCTCTTCAAATGGGTTGGCCCCATCGGCCCGGACGATTGGATCATGCTCGCCAAGGCCGACAGCAAGATTGCCCTCGACTCGTTGGAGCAGGCGCGTCAGTACAGGATTGGCGCCTACAAGGGCGATGCAATTGCCGAAACATTGGCCAAACAGGGGCTCAAACCCATTGTCGTGTTGCGCGATCAGGACAACGCCAGAAAACTCGTCAATGGCCAGATAGACCTATGGGCTACCGGCGACCCGGCAGGGCGTTATCTGGCGCGTCAGGAGGGAGTGAGCGATCTCAAGACCGTACTGCGATTCAACAGTGCCGAGCTCTACCTGGCCTTGAACAAGGACGTGCCGGACGAGGTGGTGAGCCGCCTGCAAAAGGCTCTGGATGAGCTGCGCAAGGAAGGCGAAGTGGACGCGATCATGGCGCGCTATCTCTGAGACGCCAAGCCTAACGATAAACCCCATCCTTCCCGTGCCCGGCCATCGCTCGGTTGCTGCGCAGGCTGATCATCGACTTGATGTCGATCCACTCGATGCCCTGGGCCTTGAGCTTGGGCAGTTCGCGCTCGAGCACGGCGAGGGTCTGCGGATAGGGATGGCCGATCATCACGGCCGAGCCCTGCCGCCGAGCCAGATTGATGGCGACCTGAAGCTGGCCGGCGATAGCCGCTTCGGTGCGCTCGTCATCAAGAAATACATCCCGCGACACGCTGGCGAGGCCGATCTTTTGTGCTTCGGCAGCCGCGACCGTCTGCGCGCTGGTGCGGCTGTCGACGAAAAACTTGTGACGCTGTTGCAGATTCGCCATCAGCCATGCCATCGCCTGGGGTTGCGCGGTCATGCGGCTGCCCATGTGGTTGTTGATACCGCTGGTGTAGGGCACCGCGGCAAACGCGGCGTCCAGGCGCTTGCCCAATTCTTCGATGGATAATTCCGGATGCCAGGCGAACGGCCCGGTGGCCGGGTCCATGGGCATGTGCAGCATGACGAGTTTGCCGGCGCGATGAGCCTCGCGGGCGATTTCGGCGGCGTGGGGCGTGTCGGGCATGACTGCCGCGGTGACCGGACCGGACAGGGCCAGTACACGGCGATCCCGGGGCAGATTCTGCCCCAGGTCATCGATGATCAGGCTCAGGTAAGCCTTCTGCGGCGGGGAAGCTGTGGCGGGAGCCGCGTTAACGGCTCCCGCCAGCAGGCACAACAGGACGAAAATGAAACGCTGGCCCATCTCAGCGGCCGGACGTGATGTTCAACCCTTTGAGCAGGCTCAAGGCCTGGGCCAACTGATAGTCGTCATCCTGCGGCATCGGCTTGGCCTTGGCGCCGGAACCGGTCGGTTTGTCCGCGCCGCCGTTGCCATTGCCCAAGTGACCTTGCAGGTCGGCTTCCTTGAAGTACTCGCTGTCCGCCTCGCTGGTGATCTTGGCCTTGCGCACCTCGATGTCCGGGACAATGCCCTGGGCCTGGATGGAGCGGCCGTTGGGCGTGAAGTACAGCGCGGTGGTGATTTTCAGGGCGCGGTCGTTGTTCAGCGGCAACACGGTCTGCACCGAGCCCTTGCCGAAACTGGTGGTGCCCATGACAACGCCACGTTTCTGGTCTTGCAGAGCACCGGCGACGATTTCCGACGCCGACGCGCTGCCGCCATTGATCAGCACGACCAGTGGCACGGCTTCGCTGAGGTCGTTGCCGGTGGCCGAGAAGCGCAGCTCGGAATTGGCGATGCGGCCCTTGGTGTAGACGATCAGGCCCTTGGTGATGAAATGGTCCACCACTTCCACAGCCGATTGCAGGACGCCGCCGGGGTTGTTGCGCAAGTCCAGGACCAGGCCGTTGAGCTTCTTGCCGTTGTCCTTGCGCATCTTGGCCAGGGCCTTGGCGACTTCTTCGCCGGTCTTGACCTGGAACTGGGTGATGCGGATGTAGCCGTAGCCGGACTCCAGCAGTTGGCTCTTCACGCTCTTGACCTGGATGACCGCCCGGGTCAGCGTCACGTCGAATGGCGTACCGCCGTCGCGCACCAGGGTCAGGGTGATTTTTTCGCCGATCTTGCCGCGCATCTTGTCCACGGCTTCGGTCATGCTCTGGCCACGGGTCGGTTGGCCGTTGATCTTGACGATGAAGTCGCCAGCCTGGATGCCAGCCTTGGAGGCGGGCGTATCGTCGATCGGCGAGACCACTTTGACGAAACCGTCTTCGCTGCCGACCTCGATGCCCAGGCCGCCGAATTCGCCGCTGGTGCTTTCCTGCAACTCGGCAAAATCCTCAGGGCCCAGGTAGGCCGAATGCGGGTCAAGGTTGCTGAGCATGCCTTTGATGGCGTTTTCCAGCAGCATCTTGTCGTCCACCGGTTCCACGTACGCGGCTTTGATCCGGTCCATGACTTCGGCAAAGGTGCGCAGTTCATCCAACGGCAGCGGGGCCTTGGTGGTGGCGGCCGTAGCGGCGGTCGACGCCGGCGCGGGTTGCGCGGCGAAAGCCAGGGGCGCGCCGATCACGAGGGCGATCGTCAGGGCCAGCGAGGTGAGGCGGGACAAATGCAGCATGTCGAACGAACTCCTGAGTTGGATGGGCGCGCTTATCCTTGCGCACGACACCATTGTGCCGGGTCACTGGGGCGACCCTGCTGGCGAATAGCAAAATACAGTGCTGGCGTGTCCTGCCCGCCACTGTTGCCGACCGTGGAGATGGACTCGCCGGCCTTGACCACATCACCCGCCGATTTGAGCAGCGTCTGGTTATGGCCGTAAAGGCTCAGGTATCCGTTGCCGTGATCGAGGATCACCAGCAGGCCGGCACCGCGCAGCCAGTCGGCAAACACCACGCGCCCGCCATGTACAGCGTGCACCTGGCTGCCGGCGGAAGCGCTGATCATCACGCCGTCCCACTTGGTGCGGGTGTCGTCGCCACGGGTTTCACCGAAGCGTGCAAGTAATCGACCATTGACCGGCCATGGAAGTTTGCCCCGGGCTGAAGCAAAAGCGCCGCCGAAGGTTTCGCCATCGCTGGAAACCACTGCGCCGGGGCTGGATTTGGCCGGCTTGCGCGGGGCTTCGCCGGCATCGGCGTCGGCCTGGGCTTCACGCAAACGCTTTTTTTCGGCTTCCTGCTGGGCGATCAGCGCTTTCTGCCGCGCTTCTTCCGCCTCCCGAGCCTGGCGAGCCAGGGTTTCCTCGATGGTTTTCAAGACATTTGCCAGTTCGGCCTGGTCCTGTTCGCGGGCCTTGAGCTTGCTGTCGCGAGCCTTCACGTCGTCATTGAGCTTGGCCAGGGCCACCTGGCGCTCCTTGCGAACCTTCTCGAGTTCTTCACGCTGGGTGTCGAGGCTGCTTTTCTGCACGAGCAACTGGGCTTGCTGCAGCTCGATGTCTTTCTCGACATTGGCCAGCTGGCGCAGGGTTTCATTGAAGCTCTTGAGCTGCTCCAGGCGGGCCTGGCTCAGGTAGTCGTAATAGGTGAGGGTGCGGGCGAATTTCTCGGGATTCTGCTGGTTGAGCAGCAATTTGAGGTATTCCTGGCGACCGTTCTGGTAGGCCGCCCGAGCCTGGATGGCGATCAGCTTTTGCTGTTCAGTGCGCGCGCTCTGGAGTTTTTTTTTCTCTCCATCGAGGCGTTGCAACTCGGATTCGCTTTTCTTCAGCTCTTTCTGCAGGGCGTCGACCTGCTTCTCCAGCTTGCCCATCTCGGTTTCGGTGCCGCGCAGGTCTTTCTGCACGCTGGATTTTTCTTCCTGCAACTTGTTCAGCAGCTTCTTCAGCTCGGCGATGTCCTGGCGCGTGGCTTCCAACTGTTGTTGGGTTTGCGCGCGCTCGTCCGCGAAGGCCGGTTGGAGCAGGCAGGTCAGAGCAAGGGCTATCAGGACGCGGAGCATAGAGGCGAGTGGCACCAGGGAAAGGGACGGCCTAGTATGCCCGCCCCACGCTGCAAAAAAAACGCCCATTTGGGGCTGTGTGATAACTGGCCGAAAAAACACCAAACCCTCTGTGGGAGCGAGCCTGCTCGCGAAGAGGCCATAACATCCAACGGTGATGTTGGCTGTCATACCGTTTTCGCGAGCAGGCTCGCTCCCACACAGGTACGTCTGGGTCAGACCAGGATCGAAGTCCCGGTCATCTCCGCCGGCTGTTCCATGCCCAGCAGCATCAGCATGGTCGGTGCGACGTCGGCCAATACGCCGCCGTCGCGGACCTTGAAGTCACGCTTGCCGACATAAATGAATGGCACCGGCTCAGTGGTGTGGGCCGTGTGGGCCTGGCCGGTGGATTCGTCGGACATTTGCTCGACGTTGCCGTGGTCGGCGGTGATCAGCGCTTCGCCGCCGACTTTTTCCAGCGCCTCGACGATGCGACCGACGCAGGTGTCCAGGCATTCCACCGCCTTGACCGCTGCGTCGAACACGCCGCTGTGACCGACCATGTCACCGTTGGCGTAGTTGACCACGATCACGTCGTAACGCTGGTTCTCGATGGCGTCGACGATGCGGTCGGTCACTTCCGGCGCGCTCATTTCCGGTTGCAGATCGTAGGTGGCGACCTTCGGCGACGGGATCAGGATGCGCTCTTCGCCCGGGAAGGGCTCTTCGCGGCCGCCGGAGAAGAAGAACGTCACATGGGCGTACTTCTCGGTTTCCGCGATGCGCAGCTGGGTCTTGCCGTTTTTCGCCAGGTAGTCACCCAGCACGTTTTCCAGGCTGCCGGCGGCGAAGGCCGATGGCGCGGGAATGCTGGCGGCGTATTGGGTCAGCATCACGAAACCGGCCAGCTTCGGCTGGCGGGCGCGCTCGAATTCCTTGAAATCTTCTTCGACGAATACGCGAGTCAGTTCGCGGGCACGGTCGGCGCGGAAGTTCATGAACACCACGGCGTCGCCGTCTTCGACTTTTACCGGCTCGCCGATGGTTGTGGCCTTGACGAACTCGTCGCTTTCACCACGTTCGTAGGCAGCTTGCAGGCCTTCTTGCGCGGTGGCGGCGTGGAATTCCGCATTGCCGTCGACGATCAGGTTGTAGGCCTGGGCGACGCGGTCCCAGCGGTTGTCACGGTCCATGGCGAAGTAACGGCCGATCAGGCTGGCGATCCGGCCCTTGCCGAGGGTCTTGAACGTGTCATCCAGCAATTTGATCGACGATTCGGCGCTCTTCGGCGGCGTGTCACGGCCATCCAGGAAGGCGTGAAGGTAGATGTTTTCAGCGCCGCGCCTGGCGGCCAACTCGGCCATGGCGATCAGGTGGTCCTGATGGCTGTGCACGCCACCGTCGGACAGCAGGCCCATGAAGTGCACGGCCTTGCCGGCGGCCACGGCTTTATCCACGGCGGCGCAAATGGTCGGGTTTTCGAAAAACTCGCCGTCGCGGATCGATTTGGTCACGCGGGTGAAGTCCTGATACACCACGCGGCCGGCGCCGAGGTTCATGTGGCCGACTTCGGAGTTGCCCATCTGCCCGTCGGGCAGGCCGACGTCCATGCCGCTGCCGGAGATCAAGCCGTTCGGCACGGTGGCCCACAGGCGATCCAGCACAGGCTTCCTGGCCGCGTAGACGGCGTTGGATTCGTGGCTGTCACTGTGACCGAAGCCGTCCAGAATCATCAGGACCAAAGGTTTAGGCGTGGTAGTCATGGAATCCACTCGTGGCTGGTTAAAAGAAGACGATGGAAAAGGGACGGGCAGTTTAAAGGTAAGTTCCGGTGCCGTCACCGCCGGGCGGGGTTTGGCCGGCCTTGCGTGCTGTGTATACTGGCCGACATTTTAACGCCCTGGAACCTCCTTCGATGGTTGCTCACCTGATTGAATTTGCCACTAACCACTACATTCTCGTCGGTATCTTCGTCGTACTGCTGGCGTTGCTGGTTGCCCACACGATGCAGGGCGGCGGACGCAGCCTGAGCACCGGTGAGCTGACCGCGCTGGTCAACAAGGACGCCGGCGTAGTGGTCGACATCCGTCCGACCAAGGATTACGCCGCCGGTCACATCGTCGGCGCGCTGAACATTCCTCAGGACAAACTGATCGCTCGTGTGGCCGAACTGGAAAAACACAAGGCCAAGACGCTGATCCTGGTCGACGCCCAAGGCCAGCAGGCCGGTACCCTTGCCCGCGAACTGATGAAGTCCGGCTTCACCGCCGCCAAACTGTCTGGTGGCGTTGCGAGCTGGAAAGCCGACAATCTGCCCCTGGTGAAGTGACATGCCCCACGTAGTTGTCTATTCCAGCGATTACTGCCCCTATTGCTCCCGAGCCAAGATGCTGCTCAAGAACAAGGGCGTAGCCTTCGAAGAGATCAAGGTCGACGGCAAGCCGCAACTGCGCGCCGAAATGACCCAGAAGGCCCGGCGTACCTCCGTGCCGCAGATCTGGATCGGCGACACCCACGTGGGCGGTTGCGACGACCTGTTCGCCCTGGAGCGCGCCGGCGAGCTCGACGCGCTGCTCAAGGCCTGAATTCCCAATTAATAGAACCTGAAAGTAAGAAGGATCTGCGATGACTGACCAACAGAACACAGCTGCCACTGAAGAAGAAGCCGCACCGCAATTCTCCTTGCAGCGCATTTACGTTCGCGACCTGTCCTTCGAAGCCCCGAAAAGCCCGGCGATCTTTCGCCAGCAGTGGGAGCCGAGTGTGGCCCTGGACCTGAATACCCGCCAGAAAGCCCTGGAAGAAGATTTCCACGAAGTGGTGCTGACCCTGTCGGTGACCGTGAAGAATGGCGACGAAGTCGCGTTCATCGCCGAAGTCCAGCAGGCCGGTATCTTCCTGATCAAGAATCTCGATGCCGCTTCGATGAGCCACACCCTGGGCGCGTTCTGCCCGAACATTCTGTTCCCGTACGCCCGCGAAACACTGGACAGCCTGGTGACCCGTGGCTCGTTCCCGGCCCTGATGCTGGCCCCGGTGAACTTCGATGCCCTGTACGCGCAAGAGCTGCAGCGCATGCAACAGGAAGGTGGCGCGACCGTCCAGTAAACGGCGCTGTCAGCCGAGTATCAAACCTGTGGGAGCGAGCCTGCTCGCGAAAGCGCTATATCAGTCAATCAAGTACCGACTGAGCTGACGCTTTCGCGAGCAGGCTCGCTCCCACATTTGTTATGCGGTGCTACTGAAAGCCGTTCTGCCGCCACGCCTCATAAACCGCCACCGCCACGGTGTTGGACAGGTTCAGGCTGCGGCAGCCTTCACGCATCGGCAAGCGCAAGCGTTGGTCCGCCGGTAGTGCGTCGAGCACTTCGGCCGGCAGGCCACGGCTTTCCGGGCCGAACAGGAATGCATCGCCGGCGACGAAGCTGGCGTCATGAAACGGCCGTGAGCCCTTGGTGGTGAAGGCGAACAGGCGCGGATGCCCCAGGCTTTCCAGGCAACTGGCCAAGTCGGCGTGCCGCTGCAAGGTGGCATACTCGTGGTAGTCGAGGCCGGCGCGGCGCAGGCGCTTGTCGTCCATTTCGAAGCCCAGCGGTTCGATCAGGTGCAGGTGGCAGCCGCTGTTGGCGCACAGCCTGATGACGTTGCCGGTATTGGGTGGTATTTCCGGTTGAAAAAGGATGACGTGAAACATGCACGGCTCCGCAGATAAAGATGAGCGGCATTCTACGCCGCAAACCGATCGACGTTCGAAGCTATTGCCTCGGGTGATGGGCTCTCTGGCGATCGTCGGCATGATGGTCGGGCTGATGATCGGCCGCCTGACAACGCCCGATCCGAGCGAGCTGCAACAGGTCGAGGTCACCCAGGGAGGGCTGGTGGCCTGGTTCAACAACGAACCGGAGCTCCATGGGGAAATCATCGACGGCACTGTGGCGCTGTTGTTTCAGGCGCAAGGTCGGCCGCAGAAAGGCCAGCTCAAGCTCAACGGCAAGAACGTGAACTGGCGGGTGCGGTTGAGTGACAAGGGGCTGTTGCTGACTTTGGTGGCGGCGCGTCCGTTGCGAGGGGAGTGGACCGGCAGCGAGGTCGATGACCGCTGGCGGCTGGAGATCCGTCTCCAGGAGCAATAAAAGAGGGAATCCCCGGCCTGCCTGTACCAAGGTCCCCAAAACGGGAGGGCTTGCCGTGAAGGCGCAGCCCGGATGTAAAGAAGGGAAACCTTGACCTGCCTGTATCAAGGCCCCCAAAACTGTGGGCTCGATGAGCCCGGTGTAAAAGAGGGGAATCCCCGGCCTGCCTGTACCAAGGTCCCCGAAACTGGGTAGTGATTGGGTTATTGCAGGGGGCGTGCCAGTTTTAAATGGTTTGTCACAAAAAACTGCTGAAGATGCGAAAAAGCCCCGTATTCCGGGGCTTTTGCTTAGGTGTTGAGCGGTTTTTTGGAGCTGGGGCGATCGGTTCTGGCTCGTCGTACATGAGCAATTGCGGTTCGCAGTGCATTGAAGCGGTGCACGAATCTTCAGAAGCTTCGCGAGCAGGCTCGCTCCCACATTGGATGGTATTGGCCTTTGTGGGAGCGAGCCTGCTCGCGATTGGATTTTGAATTCAGTGCTGGACCAAAGGCTGGTCAGCCCTCATCCCCTTCATCATCATCCCCACCATCAACCTTCATCCCCAATTCCTTGATCTTGCGAGTCAAGGTATTGCGGCCCCAGCCCAGCAGCACGGCGGCGTCGCGGCGGCGGCCGGCGGTGTGCTTGAGGGCGGTTTCGATCATGATGCGCTCGAAGGCCGGGACGGCGCTGTCGAGCAGGCTCGATTGACCGCGGGCCAGGGCCTGGTCGGCCCATTGGCGCAAGGCCTGTTCCCAGTTGGTCACCGGCGCCGAATCCTGTGGCAGGCTCAACAGTTCCGGTGGCAAGTCGCTGATATGCACTTCGCGACCCGACGCCATCACCGTGATCCAGCGGCAGGTGTTCTCCAGCTGGCGCACGTTGCCGGGCCACGGCAGGTTCTTGAGGTATTCCTCGGTCTCGCTCTTGAGCAGCTTGGGCTCCACCGCCAGCTCCTGGGCCGCACGGCCGAGGAAGTGCCGGGCCAGGGTCGGGATGTCCTCGCGACGGTCCGCCAGGCGCGGGATGTGGATGCGGATCACGTTCAGGCGATGGAACAGGTCTTCGCGGAACTTGCCGGCGTGGACCAGGGTTTCCAGGTTCTGGTGGGTCGCGGCGATGATCCGGACATCGACCTTGACCGGCGTATGCCCGCCGACTCGATAGAACTCGCCGTCGGCCAGTACCCGCAGCAGTCGGGTCTGGGTGTCAGCCGGCATGTCGCCGATTTCATCCAGGAACAACGTACCGCCATCGGCTTGTTCGAAGCGGCCCCGGCGCAAGTTGGCCGCGCCGGTGAACGCGCCCTTTTCATGGCCGAACAGCTCGGACTCCATCAGGTCCTTGGGAATCGCCGCCATGTTCAGCGCAATGAACGGCGACGCCGCACGCGGGCTGTGGCGGTGCAGGGCGTGGGCAACCAATTCCTTGCCGGTACCCGATTCACCGTTGATCAGCACGGTGATGTTGGAATGGCTCAGTCGACCGATGGCGCGAAACACTTCCTGCATCGCCGGCGCTTCACCGATGATTTCCGGGGTGCGGGCCAGGGCCGGGACTTCTTCCAGGCCTTGTTGCTCCTGGGCGTGCTGATTGGCGCGCTTGACCAGGGACACGGCTTCGTCGACGTCGAACGGCTTGGGCAGGTATTCGAACGCACCGCCCTGGTAAGACGCCACGGCGCTGTCCAGGTCGGAATGAGCGGTCATGATGATCACTGGCAGCCGCGGATGTTGCTCGCGAATCCGCGCCAGCAAGTCCAGGCCACTGGCGCCGGGCATGCGGATATCGGAAATGATGACGTCCGGCTGCTGACGGGCCAGGCGGCTCATCACCCCGTCGGCGCTGTCGAAGCTCTGGGTGGTCATGCCTTCCTGTTGCAAGGCTTTTTCCAGGACCCAGCGGATAGAACGGTCGTCATCGACGATCCACACGGTTTCACTACGGCTCATGTCGATGTGGCTCCTTGTTCCAGTGGCAGGAAGATCGAGAAAGTGGTGTGGCCGGGGTGGCTCTCACATTCGATCAAGCCCTGATGCTGACTGATGATGTTCTGGGTGATGGACAGGCCCAGCCCGGTACCGTCCGGACGGCCGCTGACCATGGGAAAGAAGATGGTTTCCTGCAGTTCCGCAGGGATGCCCGGGCCGTTGTCGATGATTTCGATCTTGGTCACCAGGCGATGGCGCACATGACCGATGGTGAACTGGCGCATGGCGCGGGTGCGCAGGCTGATGCGACCCATGCGCAGCTCGCTCTGGCTGCTGATGGCCTGCATGGCGTTGCGCACGATGTTCAGCACCGCCTGAATCATCTGCTCGCGGTCGATCAGGACGTCGGGAATGCTCGGGTCGTAGTCGCGCACCAAGGTGATGCAGCCCTGGCTCTCCGCCTCCACCAGGCTGCTGACGCGCTCCAGTACTTCGTGAACGTTACACAGCGCCAGTGAGGGCAGCTTGTTCGAGCCGAGCATGCGATCCACCAGGTTTCGCAGGCGGTCGGCTTCTTCGATGATGACGTTGGTGTAGTCCTTGAGGCTTTCTTCTGGCAGTTCCCGGGCGAGCAACTGCGCCGCGCCACGAATGCCACCCAACGGATTCTTGATCTCATGGGCCAGGCCGCGCACCAGCATCTTGCTGGTTTCCTGCTTGGACAATTGCGCCTCCTCCTTGGTGATGCGCAGCAGGCGATCACGGGGATGGACTTCCAGAAGCAGGAGGGTGGCATTGTTGTTGAGGATCGGCGTTACCGCGTAGTCGACCGTCAGGGTCTGGCCGGTCAGGGCGGTGAGCATCGCTTCGCGCTTGGTGAACGGGTGAGCCTGTTCGACGGCCTGGCGCAGGGAATTCAGCGCTTCGGCGGATTCGGTAAACAGTTCGCTGATGAACTGCCCATGGCTGCGCTGGCCGCTGACGGCCAGGAGCATCTCTGCCGCCGGGTTCATGTACTCCAGACGCAGTTCGGCGTCGAGCAGGATGGTCGCGGTGGTGAGATTGTCGAGCAGCAAACGGTGTAGTGCGTCGCTAATGGTCATCAGGACCTCTTTTAAAGCGTAGCGATCAAGGGCAGGCCCCCAAATCGCGCGCGCGATTCATGCGCTGATACCAGCAAAATGCAAAAACCAAACCAAGGCTCCGAAAAGAAGCGTTTTAGGCGTCAAATAGCCTTTTCTCGCCCATCTGTGTGGCGTTCTGCCAGTTTTCGCGGGTAGTTTCGAACCAAAATGGGTTGGAATCTGGGTAGAGGTGCAGAGCTGTGCACTGACATGGTGCGCCATCCTGAATGGCATTAGAAGAAGGGCAGGATGCTGCTTTTTTCCTCCTCGGGCTTGTCCGCCAGGGGGCATTCGGGGCGTTGGCCGTAGTCGGCGATAGCACAGGGTTTGACGCGGCGCTTTTGCGCCAGGGACATGCGCTGCATGTGGAAGGGCTGGTTGGCGGTGCGCTCGACGATTCGCGCTTGCTCGTCGAGGATCTCCACTGCCAGGTGATGCGTGCCGCGATCAATATTCTTCAGCGCAAACACTGGGCTGGGTCCCGGCTCGCCAGTGGGCTTGCCGTCCAGCAGCAGACGGTAGCGGTGACCTTTCTGCAAACCGGGCTCACTGGTGGCGGTGACGATCAGTTCCCCCGCGGTACTGCGTATCGTCGCATCTGGCTCGGGGATCAGCAGCCGGAGCATCTCGTATCGGAACAAGGGCTCGGCGGGTGGCTTTTCGGCGGTCGTCGTCGGCGTATTCCCGGAGGGCGTGGCCGGCATCCGGTTGCCGGGCGGTAGCGGCACTTTCTTCGCGTTGCCGGGGCGTGGCTGGTCGGTGAAGACGCGATTGCCCTGGGCGTCGATGTAGGTGTAGACCTGCGCCAGGCTCGGTAGCGCCACCAGCAGCAGGCCGAGGGCGAGCAGCCAGCGGATCATGGAAGGTGAATCCGCTGGACAGTGAAGGTAACGGTTTCGCTTTGTTGCACGAGACGTTCCCCGTTGATGACCTGGACTGCCAGGCTGTGTTCGCCGCGGTCGATGTTCACCAGTTGCAGGCGCGGCACGTTACTCGGCTGCCCGTACGGCTGGCCGTCCAGCAATAGCCTGAACAGATGCGGGCCTTGCAGGCGCGGCTGCGCCCGGACGCCAACGGTGAAGGTGCCGTTATTGGCGCGCAGGGCTTCTTCGGTGGGGATGTCGGTCAGTTCCAGGATGTCATAGGCGTTACGCGGCGCGTCGCTGCTTTGCGCGGCCGCAGGTGCTTCGCGGCTGGCCGGTGTCTGGGACTCGACGCTGTTGAGCGGCGGCAATTCCACGGCCTGGGCTGGTACGCCGTCGGGCGGCTGATTGCTGTAGGCGGTGTTGCCGTCGGCGTCGGTGTATTTGTAGATCTGCGCGGTAGCAGGCAATGCCAACAGCGATAAGAGGATGATTGAGAAAACACGACCCATGGAAAATCGACCGAAAACGAAAGGTGATGGGTGCAGCATAGGCCAGCGTGGCAGGTTGGCCCAGTTGCTGTGTTGCACGTATTTCCTGTGGGCGCGAGCTTGCTCGCGAAGGCGGCGTGTCAGGCGCTGAGGTGTTGAATGTGCTGGCCTCTTCGCGAGCAGGCTCGCTCCGACAGGGGATCTGCTGTGAACACGAATCTTGTGGCGACGCAGATCCAGTGTGGGAGCGAGCTTGCTCGCGATGGCGGTGTGTCAGGCAGTGAGGTGTTGGATAGGTTGGCCTCATCGCGAGCAAGCTCGCTCCCACAGGGGGAAGGGGGGGGGCTCAGGATTTCGGGGAGATACACAGTCCGCCGGTTGCTCGGATCAAGGCAAGCCTGTGTATTGGGTGTTGTTTGTTGTGGTGGGTGGCGCGGGCCAGCCATTGCGGGCACTGCGGGTCGGTGCGGTAGGGGGCGAAGTCGGCCAGTTGTTGCAACAGACGTTTCTGCAGTCGATCGAGTTTGGGGCGGATCTCGCCCACCAGGTCCGGGCGTGGCAGGTCCGGGGCCTTGCCGTCGAGGGCCCAGTCGGACAGGTTGATGTATTGCACCAGTTTGTTGGCTTCAATCTGGGCGGCGAAAAACGCTTCCACGGTTTCACCGGTCAGTTTGTAGGCCGGCGCCTGGGCGACGGCGGCGGCGATGACTTCACGCTCGCGCTGGCGATCCTCCACCGGTTTGCCGCTGTCCCATTTGCTCAACGCCACCTGATCGGCAATGGCCAGGCGTTCACCGATGGCGTTCAGCAGCGGAGTAAGGGCTTCGGGGGCGTTGCCCGCTTCGGCGCTGGTGGCCAGCAGTGCGGCGGACAGGGCAAGGCAGAGCTTGAGGCGCGGAGTCATGGGCAGTCTCGTCTTTATGGAGGAGCGACGAGGCATCATGCCTGTAACCGGTGCCCATGAAAAAGGCCTCCCGAAGGAGGCCTCTTTTATTTCACGCCGTACGTGACGGCGCTACCGGATCAGCAGCTGTAGTACAGCTCATATTCCAGTGGGTGTACGAAGGTGCGAACCTTGATCTCTTCTTCGCTTTTCAGCGCGATGTAAGCGTCGATGAAGTCGTCGCTGAATACGCCGCCCTTGGTCAGGAACGCACGGCCCTTGTCCAGCTCTTCCAAGGCTTCTTTCAGGCTACCGCAAACCTGTGGGATTTCCTTGGCCTCTTCAGGCGGCAGGTCATACAGGTTCTTGTCGGCGGCATCGCCGGGGTGGATCTTGTTCTGGATACCGTCCAGGCCGGCCATCATCAGTGCTGCGAAGGCCAGGTACGGGTTGGCAGCCGGATCCGGGAAGCGCGCTTCGATACGACGGGCTTTAGGGCTGTTCACATAAGGAATACGGATCGAGGCGGAACGGTTGCGAGCCGAGTAGGCCAGCATGACCGGTGCTTCGAAGCCTGGAACCAGACGCTTGTAGGAGTTGGTCGACGGGTTGGTGAAGCCGTTCAGGGCCTTACCGTGCTTGATGATGCCGCCGATGAAGTACAGGGCGGTGTCCGACAGACCGGCATAACCTTCGCCAGCGAAGGTGTTCTTGCCGTCCTTGGAGATCGACATGTGCACGTGCATGCCCGAACCGTTGTCGCCGTACAGAGGCTTCGGCATGAAGGTCGCGGTGCGGCCGTAGGCGTCGGCAACGTTGTGCACGCAGTACTTCAGGGTCTGGACTTCGTCAGCCTTCTTGACCAGCGTGTTGAACTTCACGCCGATTTCGTTCTGGCCGGCAGTTGCCACTTCGTGGTGGTGAACTTCGACGGTCTGGCCCATTTCTTCCAGCGCGTTGCACATGGAAGTACGGATTTCGTGGTCGAAATCGAACGGCGGAACCGGGAAGTAGCCGCCTTTGACGCCTGGACGGTGGCCTTTGTTGCCGCCTTCCACGTCCTGGTCGGACATCCACGAACCCTGTTCGGAGAAGATCTTGAACATGGAACCGGAGATGTCGGATTTGAACTTGACCGAGTCGAAGATGAAGAATTCAGGCTCAGGACCGAAGAAAGCGGTGTCGCCGATACCGGTGGACTTCAGGTATTCCTCGGCGCGGTGGGCGATGGCGCGTGGGTCGCGGTCATAGCCTTGCATGGTCGAAGGTTCGATGATGTCGCAAACCAGGATCAGGGTCGGCTCTTCGGTGAACGGATCGAGGACCGCGGTTTCGTCGTCCGGCATCAGGATCATGTCGGAGGCTTCGATGCCTTTCCAGCCGGAGATGGAGGAACCGTCGAACATCTTGCCGATTTCAAAGAATTCGTCGTCCAGCGCATCACGGGCCGGCATGGTCACGTGATGTTGAGTGCCCTTGGTGTCAGTGAAGCGCAGATCAATCCACTTGACGTCATGATCTTTGATGAGTTGAACCGACTTCGACATATGTCCTCCGGGTGGCTTCGGGCGGTAATGGTGTGCCCTTAGATATGGGTGATGCCGGCGCGAATACTCTGCCAAGGCAACCTGCCTCACAAGGGAGCAATTTGCATGCCAGTGCCCCAGCATGGGTTTTTTGCACCAAATCCTCGCTTTTGGAAGGGGCTGGACGCGGATTGTCGGACAATTGCGCACCGCAATGTGGCGTCTTTTATGGATTGTGACCTGTTTTGGTGCGACCAAAACCAATTGCAGATTAACTGGTTAAACCTTGAGCAATTTCCGCTATAATCCGCGCCCCCCTTTTTCGGCTGGCCGTTCGCGCGCTGTTTTCATGAAACTAATCGTAAAAGTCTTCCCCGAGATCACCATCAAGAGCCGCCCGGTACGGATGCGTTTCATCCGCCAGCTGGCCAAGAACATCCGTGCCGTGCTCCGTGACCTGGACCCGGCCGTGGTGGTGAACGGCGTGTGGGACAACCTCGAACTGGAAACCCGCGTCAGCGAACCCAAGGCTTTGAAGGAAATGACCGAGCGCCTGAGCTGCATGCCGGGCATCGCCCATTTCCTCCAGGTCGACGAATATCCGCTGGGGGACTTCGACGATATCCTCGCCAAGTGCATGCTCCATTATGGTGACGCCTTGGCCGGCAAGATCTTCTCGGTACGCTGCAAGCGCGCCGGCAAGCATCCGTTCAGCTCGATGGACGTCGAACGTTATGTCGGCAGCCAGTTGCGCCGGCAGTGCGGCGCGGCCGGTATTTCCCTGAAAGACCCTGAAGTTGAAGTGCGCATCGAGATTCGCGACCAGCGGTTGTTCGTGATCCACAGCCAGCACGACAGCATCGGCGGTTATCCGCTGGGTTCGCTGGAGCAGACGCTGGTATTGATGTCCGGTGGTTTCGACTCCACCGTCGCCGCCTACCAGATCATGCGTCGCGGCTTGATGAGCCATTTCTGCTTCTTCAACCTCGGCGGGCGCGCCCACGAACTGGGCGTCATGGAAGTGGCGCACTTCATCTGGAAGAAGTACGGCAGCTCCCAGCGCGTGTTATTTGTGAGCGTGCCGTTCGAGGAAGTCCTGGGCGAGATTCTCGGCAAAGTCGATAACAGTCATATGGGCGTCATTTTGAAGCGTATGATGTTGCGTGCCGCGACGAGCATCGCCGACCGCCTGCACATCGACGCGCTGGTCACCGGCGAGGCGATTTCCCAGGTTTCGAGCCAGACGCTGCCGAACCTGTCGGTGATCGACTGCGTGACCGAGAAACTCGTGCTGCGGCCACTGATCGCCAGCCACAAGCAGGACATCATCGACACGGCCACGGAGATCGGCACCGCCGATTTTGCCCGGCACATGCCGGAGTACTGCGGGGTCATCTCGGTCAATCCGAAGACGGCGGCCAAGCGCGGGCGCGTGGAGCACGAGGAGAAAGAATTCGACATGGCGGTACTCGAACGCGCAATCGAGAACGCCAGGCTGGTGCCGATCGATCGGGTCATCGACGAATTGGGCCAGGACATTCAGATTGAAGAAGTCGGCGAAGCGCTGGCCGGTCAGATCATCATCGACATCCGTCACCCGGACGATGCTGAAGACGACCCGCTGAGCGTCGCCGGCGTCGAGGTACAAACGATGCCGTTCTATGCAGTGAACGCGCGTTTCAAGGAACTGGACCCTACTCGCCAGTACCTGCTGTATTGCGACAAAGGCGTGATGAGTCGCCTGCATGCCCATCATTTGCTCAGTGAGGGGCATGCCAATGTGCGCGTTTATCGACCGAGCTAAGTGCCCGGGGCTGTTTGCCTGTGGCCTGCGTCACCGGCCCCCCGACGCCGCCGACACGCTGTAACTGTCGGACTCTACTGTAAATCGCTGCCACGACCTGTCAGCACACCGAATCCTCTGATCGAGATACACAAGTGATCGAAAATCTACGCAACATCGCCATCATTGCTCACGTTGACCATGGTAAGACCACCCTGGTAGACAAACTCTTGCGTCAATCCGGCACCCTGGAGCGCAACGAGCTCAACGACGAGCGCGTGATGGACTCCAACGACCAGGAAAAAGAGCGCGGTATTACCATCCTGGCGAAAAACACCGCCATCAACTGGAACGGCTACCACATCAACATCGTGGATACCCCGGGCCACGCCGACTTCGGTGGTGAAGTCGAGCGCGTGATGTCGATGGTCGACTCCGTGCTGCTGCTGGTCGACGCCCAGGACGGCCCTATGCCGCAAACCCGTTTCGTGACCAAGAAGGCCTTCGAAGCCGGCCTGCGTCCGATCGTGTGCATCAACAAGGTTGACCGTCCAGGCGCGCGTCCGGACTGGGTTCTGGACCAGATCTTCGACCTGTTCGACAACCTGGGCGCCACCGAAGAACAGCTGGACTTCAAAGTCGTCTACGCCTCGGCCCTGAACGGTATTGCCGGTCTGGACCACACCGAAATGGCTGACGACATGACCCCGCTGTACCAGTCGATCGTCGACAACGTACCCGCGCCGAAAGTCGACCGTGACGGCCCGTTCCAGATGCAGATCTCGGCACTGGACTACAACAGCTTCCTGGGTGTGATCGGTGTTGGCCGTATCGCCCGTGGTCGCGTCAAGCCGAACACTCCGGTCGTGGCTATCGGTGCCGACGGCAAGAAGCGCAACGGTCGTATCCTGAAGCTGATGGGTCACCACGGTCTGCACCGTGTAGACGTTGAAGAAGCAGCTGCCGGCGACATCGTCTGCATCAGCGGCATGGACTCGCTGTTCATCTCCGACACCCTGTGCCACCCGGACACCGTTGAAGCGATGAAGCCGTTGACCGTCGACGAGCCAACCGTTTCCATGACCTTCCAGGTAAACGACTCGCCATTCTGCGGTAAAGAAGGCAAGTTCGTGACTTCCCGTAACATCAAGGAACGTCTGGACAAAGAGCTGCTGTACAACGTTGCACTGCGCGTTGAAGAAGGCGACTCGGCTGACAAGTTCAAGGTCTCGGGCCGTGGCGAACTGCACCTCTCGGTTCTGATCGAAACCATGCGTCGCGAAGGCTTCGAAATGGCTGTAGGCCGTCCGGAAGTGATCATCCGTCTGGTTGACGGCGTGAAGCACGAACCGTTCGAAAACGTCACCATCGACCTGCCGGAAGAATCCCAGGGCAAGGTGATGGAAGAGATGGGCCTGCGTAAGGGCGACCTGACCAACATGGTGCCGGATGGCAAGGGCCGTGTACGTCTGGAATACAACATCCCTGCTCGTGGTCTGATCGGTTTCCGTAACCAGTTCCTGACCCTGACCAACGGTGCTGGCATCCTGACTTCGATCTTCGACCGTTACGACGTGATGAAGTCCGGCGACATGTCCGGCCGTCAGAACGGCGTTCTGGTTTCGGTTGAAACCGGCAAGGCGCTGACCTACTCCCTGGAAACCCTCCAGGCGCGTGGCAAGCTGTTCGTTGAACATGGCCAGGAAATCTACGGCGGCCAGATCGTTGGTCTGAACAGCCGTGACAACGACCTGGGCGTGAACCCTACCAAGGGCAAGAAGCTCGACAACATGCGTGCTTCGGGTAAAGACGAAACCATCGCCCTGGTACCACCTGTTCGCTTCACCCTGGAACAGGCTCTGGAATTCATCCAGGACGACGAGCTGTGTGAAGTGACGCCTAAGTCGATCCGCCTGCGCAAGAAGATCCTGGACGAAAGCGAGCGTACCCGCGCCGCCAAGAAAGCCAAGAACTGATTTAGCCCAGGCTGAATGAAAAACGCCCCCGGTTGCGAAACCGGGGGCGTTTTTTTGTGCCTGTAGTTTATGGGTGGCTGTCAGGGCCCTATCGCGAGCAAGCTCGCTCCCACAGTAGGTCTATGTCGGGCACAAAATCCGCGTCCGCTTAAAATCCCCTGTGGGAGCGAGCTTGCTCGCGATAGCTGTTGTTCAGGCGCTAAAGAACCGACGGTCGATCAAAATCGATCCAACGTCCGCGGATTACGCTCGCGCTCCACTTCCTTGGGCTTGTAGGCGCAATACCCCGGCCGTGGCCCGACCCGTGGATGATTGCGGCAGGTGTCCGGGCGCTTTTCGTAAATGGTGCACAGCCGGCTCTTGCGATCCAGATACAGGCAATCGTTGTTGCTCATGCGCTGGAGCGTGAAGATTTCCGATTTCTGGTTGTAGCGCTCGACGATCCCTTCCTTTTGCAGGCGCTTGGCGATGTTTTTCGGCGGGTCGCCCAGCTCGAACTCATCGACGATGCCGATACGGATCAGGTCCTTGATCTTGACCTCCACCGGCAGCGTGCAACAGCTCGACACGCAGGAACCGCACATCGGGGCGGAATACTTCGCCCAGGTATCGAGTCGGTCGATCTCCGCGGCGGCGATCAGGTTGGGCTTCATCATCACGGTTTACCAGCATGCATCAGGGCGCGCGATCATACCGGGACTGGTGAAATTTTGAACGACCATCTGCCGGTTTTTTTTACCTTGCGGCAAAACCCCGCCTGGACCGGCACGGCCCCTGCATTCACTCGCCTATCTGGCAATTCTCTGGCGGCGATTCTCCGACACCGGGGAAAAACCACCGAACCAAGAGCCCGTACCGTCTGTCAGACCGTCTAGGCTCAGACATTTCCATGCTCGTTCGAGGTCTCATCAATGACTCAAGAACCACTTGTTCGCGAAGCCGAGGTTGCGGCTTTTCGCGACGCCGTGTTGACCAAACTCACTTATGCCGTCGGCAAGGACCCCGATCATGCGTTTGATCACGATTGGTTCGAAGCCATCGCCCTCGCTGCCCGCGACCATATGGTCGAACACTGGATGGACCATACGCGGCAGATCTACCGAAAGGGCCAGAAGCGCGTCTACTACCTCTCCCTGGAGTTTCTCATCGGCCGGCTGCTGTACGACAGCCTGAGCAACCTCGGCTTGCTGGACACCGCCCGCGAGGCCTTGACCGAGCTGGGCGTGGACCTTGAGCGCATCCGTCTGCTGGAGCCCGACGCGGCCTTGGGCAACGGCGGTCTCGGCCGTCTGGCGGCGTGCTTCATGGAAAGCATGTCGACCCTCGGAATCGCCGGCCATGGTTATGGCATTCGTTACGAACACGGCCTGTTCCGCCAGGCGATTGTCGACGGCTGGCAACAGGAGCAGACCGAACACTGGCTGGACTTCGGCAACCCATGGGAATTCGAGCGGCCGGAAGTCGTCTACCCGATCGGCTTTGGCGGCAGCGTCGAGACTGTCACCGACGAAACCGGCAAGACCCGGCAGGTCTGGTCCCCGGCCGAAACCGTGCGGGCGATTGCCTATGACACGCCGGTCGTCGGCTGGCGCGGTGCCAGCGTCAATACCTTGCGCCTGTGGCGTGCCCGAGCCGTGGAAGACCTGCACCTGGAGCGCTTCAACGCTGGCGACCACCTCGGCGCCGTAGCGGAAGTGGCCCGCGCCGAGAGTATTTCCCGCGTGCTGTACCCGGCCGACAGCACCGAAGCCGGCCAGGAACTGCGCCTGCGCCAGGAATATTTCTTCGTCGCCGCCTCGCTGCAGGATTTGCTGCGCCGCCATCGCAACATGCACACCTCGGTACTGACCTTGGGCGATCACGCGGCGATCCAGCTCAACGACACCCACCCGTCGATTGCCGTGGCCGAGCTGATGCGCCAATTGGTGGACGTCTACGACGTGGCGTGGGACGCGGCCTGGCAGATCACCCAGGACACGCTCTCCTACACCAACCACACGCTGCTGCCAGAAGCATTGGAAACCTGGCCGGTGGGGCTGATGGAGCGCATGTTGCCGCGGCACATGCAGATCATCTACCTGATCAACGCCCAGCATATCGATTCGCTGCGGGCCAAGGGCGTGCACGATTTCGACGTGTTGCGCTCGGTGTCGCTGATCGAAGAAGACAACGGTCGCCGGGTGCGCATGGGTAACCTCGCGTTCCTCGGTTCCCACAGCGTCAACGGCGTGTCCGGACTGCACACGCAACTGATGCGCAGCACCGTATTCTCTGAGCTGCACAAACTTTACCCGGACCGGATCAACAACAAGACCAACGGCATCACTTTCCGCCGCTGGCTGTTCCAGGCCAACGCCGAACTGACCTCAATGATGGTCGACGCCCTCGGCCCGAGCGTGCTCGACAACCCCGAGGAGCGGCTGATCGAACTGGAGCCGTTTGCCGACAAACCGGCGTTCCGCAAGCAATTCGCCGAGCAGCGCCTGCACAGCAAGAAAGCCCTGGCCTACCTGATTCACGAGCGGCTGGGCATTGCCGTCAACCCGGCGGCGATGTTCGACGTGCAGGTCAAGCGGATCCACGAGTACAAACGCCAGTTGCTCAACCTGATGCACACCGTGGCGCTGTACCAGGCGATCCGCGCCGAGCCGGAGGTGGATTGGGTGCCGCGGGTGAAGATCTTCGCCGGCAAGGCCGCCGCCAGTTATCACCAGGCCAAGCTGATTATCAAGCTGACCAACGACATCGCCCGGGTGGTCAACAACGACCCGACCGTGCGCGGCTTGCTCAAAGTGGTGTTCCTGCCCAACTACAACGTCAGCCTGGCCGAAAGCATCATCCCGGCGGCGGACCTCTCGGAGCAGATTTCCACGGCCGGTTTCGAGGCCTCGGGTACCAGCAACATGAAGTTCGGCCTCAACGGCGCGCTGACCATCGGCACCATGGACGGCGCCAACGTGGAAATGCATGACCGCGTCGGTGGCGAGCACATGTTCATCTTCGGCCTGACCGCCGAGCAGGTGGAAGCGCGCAAGCGCAACGGCGAATTCAGTGCCGCGCCGGACATCGCCGCATCCCATCGCCTCAACGATGTGCTGCAAGCGATTCGTGGCGGGGTGTTCTCGCCTGACGATCCGATGCGCTACACCGGGTTGGTGGACTCGCTGGTGGATTACGACCGCTTCCTGGTCTGTGCCGATTTCGACGCCTACTGGAACGCCCAGGCCAAAGTCGAGGAGAGGTGGCACGATCCCAAGCAATGGTGGCGCTCGGCGGTGCTCAACACCGCGCGCATGGGCTGGTTCTCCTCGGACCGGACCATTCGTGAATACGCCACCGATATCTGGAAGGCCCTGGACTGACTGTTGCAAGAAATGTGAGCGAAGCCCAACGGCGGTAGGGCTTCGTCGATATACTAGGCGTCAGTTTCGCCGGGCAGTGTGGCCGGACCAGTACTGGAAATGCCAGGAATCCAATGTGGGAGCGAGCTTGCTCGCGATAGCGGTGTATCAGGCGACATTCATATTGCCCGACACGCCGCCATCGCGAGCAAGCTCGCTCCCACAGGGTTTCGGGGTTTTCCACTAGACTGAGCCAGACCCCACATCACCCCGGTCATGCCCGCAACGGGCCGCTTAGGGATATCGACCATATGCAATGGATTTTGACACTGTTGGGCCTGGCACTCGGCTGGGTGGTGGAAGAGTCGTTTGCCGACGCGCTGATCGGTGCGCTGGTGGGGCTTGGCATCGCCCAGTCGTTTCGACTGGGACGCCTGGGTATCCAGGCCGCCAAGCAACAGATCCTGCTCCAAGATGCCCAGCGCAGCTTGCTCACGCTGGAAGCGCGTCTGGCGGTGCTCGAACGCGGCAACGTGGCCGAACCGAGTGAACCGGCTACAGCGCCGGAAATCGTCGTTGCCCAAGCGGCGAAGCCCGAGGCGCGCACCGAGCCGGAGCTCATCTGGCAGCTGCCACCAGAACTCGAACCAATCCCCGCGATGGCCACCCAGGCCAGCCAGCCGTTGCCCGATGACGTTTGGAAACCCGCGCCCGAAACATCCAGTCGGCGCGCAACCCGCGACTTCGAACCTCTGCCCCTGGAACCGAGGACTACCGAGCCGACGGCCCCTCGCGGTCCGAATCTGATCGATCGTGCCTGGACGGGCGCGCGCAACTGGCTGTTCGGCGGCAACACCGTGCTGCGGGTCGGCGTGGTGCTGTTGTTCCTCGGCCTGGCCTTCCTGCTGCGCTACGCCACTGAAGGCATGGTAGTGCCGATCGAGTTGCGTTACGCCGGCGTCGCGGCCAGTGCCTTGGGCCTGTTGGGCCTGGGCTGGTGGTTGCGCCACCGCAACAGCAACTATGCGTTGATGTTGCAGGGGACGGGGATCGCGGTGCTGTACCTGACCGTGTTCGCCGCCATGCGCCTGCACCCGCTGCTCGATTCCAAGGCTGCCCTGGGCCTGTTGGTTGCAGTCACGGTGTTTTCCGCGATCCTGGCCGTTACCCAGAATGCCCTGGGGCTGGCGGCAGCTGCCGCACTGGGCGGCTTCGCCGCGCCGATCCTGACCTCCACCGGCAGCGGCAACCATGTCGCGCTGTTCAGCTATTTCATCCTGCTCAATACCGGCATCTTCGCGATTGCCTGGTTCCGCGCCTGGCGCCTGCTCAACCTGATCGGCTTCGTCGGCACTTTCGGCATCGGTTTCGCCTGGGGCCTGCGTTCCTATACGCCGGAGCTGCTCTGGAGCACTGAGCCGTTCCTCATCGTGTTCTTCCTGATGTACCTGGCGATAGGCTTGTTGTTCACCCGGCGCAAGCTGCTGGAAATGAGCGATGCGCCTGAAGATGACAGCCGTCAGGCGCTGCTGCGCTGGTCGGCGCGCAAGGGCGACTATGTGGACGGCAGCATGCTGTTCGGTCCGCCGCTGGTGGGCTTCGGCTTGCAGTTCGCGTTGGTGCAGCATCTGGAATTCGCCGCCGCCTTCAGCGCCCTGGCCCTGGGCATGATCTACATGGGGCTGGCCCGCGTATTGATGGGCGGGCGCGCTGTATTGCTGGCCGAAACTTGCCTCGCCCTGGGCGTGATTTTCACCAGCCTGGCGATTCCCCTTGGCCTCGACGCCCGTTGGACTGCCGCAGCGTGGGCGGTGGAAGGCGCCGGGATCTTCTGGCTCGGCCTGCGTCAGCAGCGACCTTTTGCGCGAATCTTTGCCCTGTTGCTGCAATTGGGGTCGGCGCTGGCCTTCGTCAGCGAACTGCATGGCGGCGAAGGCAGCCTGCTGGAAGGCTCATGGCTGGGCGCGTTGATGCTCGGTGGCGCCTTGCTGTTCAGCTTCTATCAATTGCGCAAGGCCGAGCCCGGGCACGCCGCCAGTTGGGAGCTTCGCGGGCAACCCGTGCTGGCGGTGCTGGGGCTGAGCTTCCTTTATCTGCTGGCGCCACTGTTCTTCTTTACCCAGGGCACCGCCATCGCCTGGGCGCTGGCCGGGCTGGTGACGCTGTTTGTCGGCCTGCGCCTGCAATCACGCAGCTTCCTGTTTACCGCTTTCGCCGTGCAACTGCTCGGCGGTGCGCTGTTCCTGCTGCGTCTGCAAGGCGCCGAAGGCGATTCGGCGGCGGTGTTCAACGCTGGTTGGAGCGGTCTGCTCAGCGCCTCGTTGATCGGCCTGGCATTGATCGGCGGTATGTTGCTGGCGGCGCGCGACGACATGGTGCGCAACGATGTGCGCTTGCTGCGCGGCTTGTCGGTGGTGTTGCTGGCCGGGTTGGTGTTGATCAATCTTGCGGTGCTGTTCGTGTTGCCCTGGCAAACGGCGAGCGGCGTGTGGGCGGCCAGCGGTCTGTTGATCATCTGGCTGAGCCTGTACCTGAAGCAGCGCGTGAGCTTTGTCTTTGGCCTGCTGCTGCAAGTGATTGGCGGTGCGGCTTTCCTGATGGCAGGGCCGGCGCTGCTGGGCTCGCTTGATGCCGAGGATCTGCGTCCCTTGGCCCACAGCGGATTCTGGACACCGCTGGTGCTGGGGCTGGCTGCGCTGGTGGGCGCATGGCGTCTGCAAAAGGCGCACGCGGCGCGGGAACTCGATGCCTTGAGTTTGCAGCGCCTGTCCGAGCTGCTGCTGATCTGGGGTGCCGGTTGGTGGGCGCTGGCGTGGGGCAGCGAAGTGCTGCGCTTTGCCCCGCAAAACCTGCAAGGCAGTTTGTTGTTGATTGTCGCGGCCGCCAGTGTGGCGGTGTGGACCGTTGCGGCGCTGCGCTTGAAGTGGGCTGCAATGGGATTGCTGTGCACCTTGTTGATTCCAGCAGCAGGCTGTGTGCTGGTGGCGATCGGGCACAGCCGTTATCACCCGGCGGCGGATTTCGGCTGGCTGGCCTGGCTGGCGGTATTTGCCGTGCATTTCCTGTCGCTCAAGCGCCTGGCCACGAAGCTGCCGGCCCAGGCGCGCAGCACCGCCCATGTGCTCGGTTGCTGGTTGTTGATGGTGGTGCTGATGCTGGAGTTGCGTTACGGCCTGCTGTTGCTGTCCGAGCAGTACAATGCCTGGCGGTGGTTGGCGTGGGCGATCCTGCCGGGCCTCTACCTGGTGCTGATGGCCACGCCGCGTACCTTGCCGTGGCCGGTGTCGGCCCAACCGCGCGAATACCGCGTCTACGCGGCGGCGCCCATGGCACTGTTGATGCTCGGTTGGTTCTGGCTGACAAACACGTTCAGTGATGGCAACTCGGAGCCGCTGCCTTATGTGCCGTTGCTCAACCCCTTGGAACTGGGTCTGCTGTTCGCCTTGTTCGGTATCTATGTGTGGGCCCGCAACGCCGTGGAGCAAACGACGAACCGCTGGAGTCGGATCGGACAGGTCGCTCAGTTGATCGCCGGCGTGTCGCTGTTCGCGTTCTTCACCGCCTTGGTGATGCGCACTGCGCACCAGTGGATGGATGTGCCGTTCGAGCTGGATGCATTGCTTGAATCGATGTTCGTGCAGGCCGGGTTGTCCATTGTCTGGACCCTGATCGCCCTGGGCCTGATGATTGGCGGACACCTGCGGCATCGTCGCGAGGTGTGGCTGATCGGCGCGGCGTTGATTGCGGTGGTCGTGGCCAAGCTGTTCTTTGTCGAATTGAGTAACCGTGGTGGTCTGGCGCGGATCGTGTCGTTTATCGGCGTGGGCGTGTTGCTGCTGGTGGTCGGCTACTTTGCGCCGCTGCCGCCCAAACGCCCGGAGCCGGCCGTGGATGCCGAGCCGCCGATGCCTGTCAGTGAGGGAGTGTCATCTTGAGTCGCAAGTTGAGTCGAATCGGGCTGGGCGTGGTGGGGTTGTGGGTGGCCATGTCGGCCGCGGCACAGGAACAACCGCAAGACTTCGCCCATCAGGTGCCGTTGGCCTTGAGCGGCGAGGGGCCGTGGTATCGCCTGGCGTTGCCGCTGGACGTGCAGTTGCAGGCGCGCCAGACCGACCTGAGCGATTTGCGGGTCTTCAACGCGGCGGGCCAGGCCCAGGCCTACGCATTGGTTCGCGAGTCGGCGCAGAGCCGGGAAAGTCGCACGCTCACCGATGTGAAATGGTTCCCGCTGTACAACGCCGCCGATGACAGCGAGCGTGCGCCCAGCGTGCGTGTGCAATCGAACGCCAACGGCACGCTGGTGGAAGTCCAGCCGTCCAGTCGGCTCGAGGCGGGCGAGGAAGAGTTGCGCGGCTGGTTGCTGGACGCCAGCGCGATCAAGGCGCCGTTACAGCAATTGATCCTCGACTGGACCAGCGAGCGCGATGGCTTCCAGCGCTTCACCATCGAAGCCAGCGACGACTTGCAGCACTGGCAGTCGTGGGGCGAAGGCCAGATCGCCCGGCTGACGTTTGCCGATGAGCGGGTCGAGCAGCATGAGGTGAGCTTGCCGGGGCAGTCGGCGCGCTACTTGCGACTGCTGTGGGATTCGCCGTCCTCGGCGCCGGTGCTGACCTCGGCCCAGCTGCAAAGCGCCAGCCGCGAAAGCCTGCCACTGCCGTTGGTCTGGTCGCAGCCGCTGGCTGGTGGCACGACCAAGGCCGGCGAATACACCTGGCAGTTACCCATGGGGTTGAACGTCGAACAGGTGCAGATCGAGTTGAGCCAGGCCAACACCCTGGCGCCGGCGACCCTGGCCGGTCGCCGCGAAAGCAGCCAACCCTGGCAGCCGATGGGCAGCGGTCTGCTCTATCGCCTGACCCAGAATGGCCAGGACGTGTTGCAAAACCAGCTGCAACTGTCCGGCCAGACCGTTCAACAACTGAAGCTGACGGTGGACGAGCGCGGCGGCGGTCTGGGCGCCGAGGCCCCGGCCCTGCGCTTTGCCGTGCGTCCGACCCAGGTGGTGTTCCTGGCGCGCGGCGAGGGCCCCTGGCGCCTGGCGCTGGGCAGTGCGACAGTCAAGGCGGCCAGCCTGCCATTGACCACGCTGGTGCCCGACTACAAACCTTCGCGGCTGGCGACGTTGGGTACGGCGACGGTGAACGGCACGGCCACGGCGACCCCGAGAGTCGAAACCACGCCTGCGCCCGTCGAGACCAATTGGAAAAAAATCGGCTTGTGGGCGGTGTTGCTGCTGAGTGTGCTGTTCCTCGCAGCAATGGCGTTCAGCCTGTTGCGCAAGCCACCGGTCAAGAACTGAGGTGTGTTCATCGCGAGCAAGCTCGCTCCCACAATAAACCGCGTTCGTCGGAACAACTCGGTCAACTGTGGGAGCGAGCTTGCTCGCGATGGCGTCCTATCAACCAATAGATTACCCAAGCGAACCGCCACCCCGTGAACTCAATCCTCCATATCCCGTCTCATAGGAGGAATTAACTCCCGACTCGCGCTAAACTGCGCGGGTTTTCCGCCCCCTATTCTTCGGAGCCGTCCATGTCCCGCGTTACCTTGAGTCGCTATTTGATTGAGCAGACCCGCAGCAACAATACCCCTGCCGATCTGCGCTTTTTGATCGAAGTGGTGGCGCGTGCGTGCAAGGAAATCAGCCACGCCGTCTCCAAGGGCGCGCTGGGTGGTGTCCTTGGCAGCATGGGCACCGAGAACGTGCAGGGCGAAGTGCAGAAGAAGCTCGACGTACTGTCCAACGAAATCCTGCTCGAAGCCAACGAGTGGGGCGGTCACCTGGCCGGCATGGCGTCCGAGGAAATGGACAATGCCTACCAGATCCCGGGCAAGTATCCCAAGGGCGCCTACCTGCTGGTGTTCGACCCGTTGGACGGCTCGTCGAACATCGACATCAACGCGCCGGTTGGCACCATCTTCTCGGTACTGCGTTGCCCGAACGAGTACCTGAGCCAGAACGAAGCGCTGAACGAAAAGGCCTTCCTGCAGCCAGGCACCGAACAGGTCGCCGCCGGCTATGCCATCTACGGGCCTCAGACCATGCTGGTACTGACCCTGGGCGACGGCGTGAAAGGCTTCACCCTGGATCGCGAGATGGGCAGTTTTGTCCTGACCCACGAAGACATCACCATTCCTGAGACCACTCAGGAGTTCGCCATCAACATGTCCAACCAGCGTCACTGGGAAGCCCCGGTACAACGCTACGTCAGCGAGTTGCTGGCCGGCGAAGAAGGCCCGCTGAAGAAGAACTACAACATGCGCTGGGTCGCCGCGATGGTTGCCGATGTGCACCGCATCCTGACCCGTGGTGGCCTGTTCATGTACCCACGCGACAGCCGCGAGCCGTCCAAGCCGGGCAAGCTGCGCCTGATGTACGAAGCCAACCCGATGTCGTTCCTGGTGGAGCAGGCCGGTGGCGCTTCCACCGATGGCCACCAACGCATTCTCGACATCCAGCCTGAAGGCCTGCACCAGCGCGTGGCCGTGTTCCTCGGCTCGAAGGAAGAAGTGGCGCGCGCCACGGCCTACCATAAGGAATAAATCATGGCCGAGCCCTGGCAGCCGTTGCTCGATTGGTGGTTCGGTTCAGCCGAATCACCCGATGACATCGCGGCTGACAAGGGCAAGCTGTGGTTCGGCAAAGGCCATGATCGCCAGGCGCAAGAGCGCTTCGGTGATCAGGTCGAGCAGGCACTGGCTGGCGGATTGACCGATTGGGCGCAACGCCCGGAAGGTTGGCTGGCCCTGGTGCTGTTACTCGATCAACTTCCGCGGATGATCTTTCGCGACACCCCCAGAAGCTTTTCCGGCGACCTGCGTGCCCAAGCGCTGGTAGCACAGGGACTGGCGGCGGGTTTCGACCGGCAACTCAAGCCTGTCCAGCGCGTATTCATTTATCTGGTACTCGAACACTGCGAAAACCTCGCCGTACAGAACGAAGCCGTGTCGCGGTTCATCGAGTTGGTTCGAGAACAGCCCGAGGCGCAGCGTGCGGTGTTTGAGGACAACCTGGATTATGCCGAACGGCATCAGAAGATCATTGCGCGGTTTGGCCGCTTCCCTCATCGCAATGCGGTGCTTGGGCGTGAGTCCACGGCTGAGGAAGTGGAGTTCTTGAGCAGGCCTGGGTCCAGGTTCTAGTGAGTTGTTAAGGACTGCTTCGAAGCAATCGCTGCATTAGCAGGGTCGGCAAGCTCTTGCGGTTATCGGCGATGATATGGATATAGATCGTTTGGCCCCGCACCTCATAAATGATTCGGTTCATCCCTGACAATATCTGCCGGTACTGACCGAGATTGAGCCTTTCGATTTCTTCTGGAATCGATCCTGCGTAAGGCAAGGTCTCCAAATGACGGATCGCCGTCTTCAGGCTGGCGTAAGTGCTTTGCCATGTATGGAAAGAAAACCGACCGATGAGATAGGCGCGAAGCTCTTTAAGATCTGTTTCGGCTGACTGAAGAATGACGATCTTCAACCTCATTGGTCGTCCGCCTTATCCAGCTCGCCGAAGACTTCTTCTATTTCCCTGAATTTACCGTTTTCAATTTCTTGGTTGCCCATCGCCAGCAGCTTTAGCAACGCCATGGTGTCTTCTTGTTCTTCAAAACTTTTTACATCCATGACCACGAGCTTGGCTTCACCGTTTTGGGTGATGATCAACGGCTCTCTGCTCTCTGTGATGCTCTTGACGATTTCGGCGGTATGGCTCTTCAAATAGCTGATGGGTTTGATTTGTGATGAGAGTTTCATGGTGCGGGGCCTCGAAAGAAGGAACGGACTGAGTTTAGTCTTAATTCAGTCTTTCGTCAGGGTGTCGGTCTGATTTCTGCTGAGGGCTGATGCCGCTATCGCGGACAAGCTCGCTCCCACAGTAGAGTGCGGTCAACTGTGGGAGCGAGCTTGCTCGCGATGGGTCTTGAGAGCGCTAGATCCGGAAACTACCCACCAATTGCTTCAACCGCGCCGCCTGCTGTTCCAGGTCGGAACAGGCCCGCAAGGTGGCCTGCAGGTTTTCCACGCCTTCCTGGTTTAGCGTGTTGATCTCGTTGATGTCGACGTTGATCGATTCCACCACGGCGGTCTGTTCTTCGGTGGCGGTCGCCACGGACTGGTTCATGCCGTCGATTTCGCCGATGCGCTGGGTCACGCTGCCCAGGCGTTCGCCCGCCTGGTTGGCGATGCCAACGCTGCTTTCGCTCTGGCGCTGGCTGTCGGTCATGGTCAGCACCGCTTCCCGCGCGCCGACCTGCAACTCTTCGATCATCTTCTGCACTTGCTGCGCCGAATCCTGGGTACGGTGGGCCAGGTTGCGCACTTCATCGGCAACCACCGCGAAACCGCGACCGGCTTCACCGGCGCGGGCGGCTTCGATGGCGGCGTTCAGGGCCAGCAGGTTGGTCTGCTGGGAAATGCTGGTGATCACTTCCAGGATCTGGCCGATGTTCACTGTGTTGCTGTTCAGGGTTTCGATGTTGCCGCACGAATCGCTGATCTTGGCCGACAGCTGCTGCATGGCGGTGATGGTTTTATCCACCACTTGCTGACCGTCTTCGGCCAGGTTGCGGGCTTCACTGGAATGCTGCGAGGCGAGGGCGGCGTTCTGGGCGATCTCCTGGGCGGCGGCGCCGAGCTGGTTGATGGCCGCGGCCACGCTGCTGGTCCGCGAGGCCTGCTGGTCGGAGTTGTACATCGAGGAGTTGGACGCGCTGACCACCCGCAGGGCGACTTCGTTGACCTGGCCGGTCGCCGAAGCCACTTCGCGGATCGAAGTATGGATACGCTCGACGAAGCGGTTGAACGAGGTACCCAGCGCACCGAATTCGTCCTGGCCATGAATGGTCAGGCGCCGAGTCAGGTCGCCTTCGCCTTCGGCGATATCGTGCATGGCGCGGCCCATGGTCAGCAGTGGTTGCATCAGCACCCGGATCAGCATGCCCAGGAGGGCGATGATGAACACCACGGCGATGATCATGGCGATCAGCGCCGAGGTGCGAAATTCGCTGAGCATCGCCAGGGCGGTGTCTTTATCGAGTACCAGCGCCACGTACCAGTTGGCTCCGGGCACGCCGTTGACCTGGGTAAAGGAGATGAATTGAGTCTTGCCGTCGAGCTCGACTTCCTTCAGGCCCGGGCCGATTTGCGGTGCGCCGTTGGGGTAGGCCTCGGCAAGCGTCTTGAGGACACGCTTGCTGTCAGGGTGGATCAGGATCTTGCCGTCGGCGCTGACGATGAACGCATGGCCATGGCCGCCGAAGTTCAGCGAGTTGATGATGGCGCTGACGCTCGACAGGTCGATGTCCGCGCCAGCCACGCCGATCATCTGGTTCTGACGCTGTACCGGCGTGGCAACGGTGATCACCAGCTTGCCCGACGAGGCCGCGATGTAGGGCTCGGTGACGATGGTCTGCTGGGCGCTATTGGCAGCCTTGTACCAGCCACGGGCGCGCGGGTCATAGTCGGCGGCACGATTACCGGCCGGTATCGAGAACATCACACCGTCGGTACCGCCGAAATAGCTGAGCTGGAAATTACCGGTGTAGGCCGGCAGGCCCACGGCGCGTTTCAGGCTTTCGGCACTGTTTCCGTCGATGGCGATTTGTTGGGCCAGCGATTGCAGCAATTGGATTCGGCCTTCGACCCATGTCTGGATATTGCGACTGGTCAGGTTGCCGAGTTCCTGCATGGACGTCTCGGTGCTGGTGTTGAGACTTTGTCGTTGACGATAGTCGTTGAACAGGATGAAACAGGCGAATGCGACGGCCACCACAAGGGCGGCAGCCAGCAGGATTTTGTGGCTGAATTTCATGTTTCTGGTCATTAAGAACGCTACCGCGTAGGGACGGGTCAGGAAGGGCTGCCAATTTGCCATAGTGCAAGATTTTGCGCTGTTACTTTTTATCGGCGCAAAAGCCCGTCCCATCAGGCGTCGAGGGGGCGCTCCCGACGAAAGGCACGACCGCGTCACAAACCGGTTGATTTCCGATGAAACACCGCTGCACAGCCAATAAATACCAAGGGCACGAGGGAACCAGACAGGGGTTTTCTCTTCTAAGGATCAGGTTGGCACCCTGCCACCTCCCTTCCGCTCCAGGAGTTACTCATGTCGCTGCGATCCATCGCCCTGCTGTTTGTGTGCGTCGTCTTGACCGCATGCAGCAAGGTCAACCAGGAAAACTATTCGAAGCTGTCGGCTGGCATGCCCAAGGCCGAAGTCGAAACGTTACTGGGGAAACCGACTGATTGTTCGGGCGCGCTCGGTATGTCCAGCTGCACCTGGGGCGACCAGAAAAGCTTTATCAGCGTGCAGTATGCCGGTGACAAAGTGTTGATGTTTTCCGGCCAAGGCCTGAAGTAACCTGAAGTAAACCGGGGCCAAGCGCCCACGGGAGAAAAAAATAATGATGCGGTTAGTTTTTGTGCTTCTGGCTGGCCTGGTATTGGCCGGCTGTGCCTCTTCTGGCGTAGACCCGTTGGCGCCCAAGACAGTCAACAGCGTCAATCTAAAGCGGTACCAAGGGACCTGGTACGAACTGGCCCGCCTGCCGATGTACTTCCAGCGCAACTGCGCGCAGTCCGAAGCGCATTACACCCTCAAGCCTGACGGCAACATGGACGTATTCAACCGCTGCCTGACTTCCGACTGGAAATGGGAAGAGGCCAGGGGCACGGCTTACCCGCAAGTGCCGGGTAAAACCGACAAGCTCTGGGTCGAATTCGATACCTGGTTCTCGCGGATCCTGCCGGGCGTGGCAAAAGGGGAATATTGGGTGTTGTACGTCAGCGACGACTACAAGACCGCCATCGTCGGCGACCCGAGCCGGCGCTACATGTGGTTGCTGTCCCGCACGCCGACGGTGAGGGTGGATGTACGTGAAGAACTGCTGAGCAAGGCCCGCCAGCAGGGCTATGACACGACGCGGTTGGTCTGGCGCGCATCGGACCGGCAGATGGCGAAGACTTCGGACTGACTGACACCCGAATACCATGTGGGAGCGAGCTTGCTCGCGATGAGGCCCTTACCTTCAACATGGATGTTGATTGAAAGTCCGCTATCGCGAGCAAGCTCGCTCCCACATTGGTATCTGCCTGATGATTTTTGGGATCAGCCCAGCAGCTCGCGCAACACCTGGGTGAACGCCCGTGCGCTTTCCTCTTCGCCGGCATGGCGCCCATCGCGCACCACCCACTTGCCACCCACCATCACATCCCGCACCTGGCGATCGCCACCGGCGAACAGCCAACGATTGAGGATACCGTCGCCGTTGGCCGTGGCCAGGTACGGATCGTTGCCATCAAGCACCAGCCAATCGGCGCGCTTGCCTACTGTGAAAGCACCGATGGGTTGTCCCAGCGCCTGGGCGCCGCCGTCCAGCGCGGCGTCATACAGCGTGCGCCCGACCATCGGTTGATCCGTTCGATACAAACGGTTGCGCCGCTGGTCTCGCAAACGCTGGCCGTATTCCAGCCAACGCAACTCTTCCACCACACTCAACGACACATGGCTGTCGGAACCGATGCCCATCCGCCCACCTTGGGCGAGGAAGTCCACGGCCGGGAAAATCCCGTCGCCAAGATTGGCTTCAGTGGTCAGGCACAACCCGGCAATCGCCCGGCTCCTGGCCATGAGGCTGACTTCCTGGGGGTTGGCGTGCGTTGCGTGAACCAGGCACCAGCGCTGGTCGACTTCGGTATTTTCGTACAGCCACTCCAGCGGCCGCGCGCCACTCCAGCTCAGGCAATCGTCGACTTCCTTTTGCTGTTCGGCGATGTGGATGTGCACCGGGCAATGCGGATCGCTGGCGGCCAGTACGTCCTTGATCTGTCCGGGCGTCACGGCGCGCAAGGAGTGGAAACACAAGCCCAGCGCCTGATTGGCTTGCCCGGCCAGGACAGGTTGCAAGCGCTCCTGAAGCTTCAGGTAGTTTTCGGTGCTGTTGATGAACCGGCGCTGCCCCTCGTTGGGCGCCTGGCCGCCGAAGCCGGAATGGCTGTAGAGCACCGGCAGCAACGTCAGGCCGATGCCGGCGGCGCTGGCGGCGTGGCTGATGCGCAGCGCCAGTTCGGCCGGGTCAGCGTAGGGCGCGCCGTCGAGGTCATGATGCACGTAATGGAACTCGGCGACCGAGGTGTAGCCGGCCTTGAGCATTTCGATGTACAGCTGGCGGGCGATAATGCCGAGTTGCCCGGGGCTGATTTTCCCGACGAGGCGGTACATCAGGTCACGCCATGTCCAGAAGCTGTCGTTGGGGTTGCCGGCCACCTCCGCCAGTCCGGCCATGGCCCGCTGGAAAGCATGGGAATGCAGGTTCGGCATGCCTGGCAAGAGCGGGCCGTCCAGTCGTTCGGCGCCGTCTGCGTGGGCGTCGGCCTGGATGTGGGTCAGGATACCGTTGGCATCGACCTCAAGACGTACATCATTGGCCCATCCACTAGGCAGCAGCGCGCGTTCGGCAAAGAAGGCGGACATGGTTGACCCTCATCTGTGAAATTTGTATATACATATACAGACGTTTGCCTGGCCGGTAAACTCCGGCAAGCTAGCCACCTAATTTGCAGAACAGGGAACCGCCGTGCCGACTCCGCCTGCCAAACCGCCGCTGGCCGCAACCATGGGTGACAGTCCGGCGCCCTTGTACGCCCGCGTCAAACAGATGATCACCCAGCAGATCGACAGTGGAAACTGGCCGCCGCACTACCGCGTGCCGTCGGAAAGCGAACTGGTCAGTCAGTTGGGCTTCAGCCGCATGACCATCAACCGTGCCCTGCGGGAAATGACCGCCGATGGCCTGTTGGTGCGCATGCAGGGTGTCGGCACGTTCGTCGCCGAGCCCAAGAGCCAGTCCGCGTTGTTCGAAGTACACAACATCGCCGATGAAATCGCCTCCCGGGGTCATCGCCATACCTGCAAGGTCATTACCCTGGAAGAGGAGGCCGCCGGCTCCGAACGTGCCCTGGCCCTGGATATGCGCGAAGGCCAGAAGGTCTTTCACTCGCTGATCGTGCATTTCGAGAACGACATTCCCGTGCAGATCGAGGACCGTTTCGTCAATGCGCTCGTGGCGCCCGACTACCTCAAGCAGGACTTCACCCAGCAAACGCCTTACGCCTACCTGAACCAGGTCGCGCCGCTGACCGAGGGGGAGCATGTGGTCGAGGCGATCCTGGCCGAGCCGAGCGAATGCAAGCTGTTGCAGATCGAGCGGGGCGAGCCGTGCCTGCTGATTCGCCGTCGCACCTGGTCCGGGCGCCAGCCGGTGACCGCCGCGCGCCTGATCCATCCGGGCTCCCGCCATAGCCTGGAAGGACGCTTTCACAAATGAGCCAGCTGAAGGTTTTACGCGCCGCCGACTACCCACGCATGCCGTGGAAAAACGGCGGTGGCAGCACCGAAGAAATCACCCGCGATGCAGGCACCGGCCTGGAAGGTTTCGGTTGGCGCCTGTCGATCGCCGATATCGCTGAGTCGGGCGGTTTTTCCACCTTCGCCGGTTATGAACGGGTCATCAGTGTCTTGCAGGGTGACGGCATGACGCTGTATGTCGATGGCCAGGCCACGCGGGCATTGCATCCGCTGGACCCGTTTGCGTTCAGCGGCGAAAGCCATGTGCACTGCACCTTGCTGGGCGGGTCGATCCGCGATTTCAACCTGATCTATGCGCCGCAGCGTTACCGCGCGCGGTTGCAGTGGATGGGTGGGCAGCAGCATTTTCTCAGCGAGGCGGGGACGGTGTTGGTGTTCAGCGCGGCGCCGACGCTGAGGGTCAATATTGACGAGGCGGTCCAGACGCTGGGGCTTTATGACTGCCTGCAACTGAGCGGCAACACCGGGCTGCTGGAGATCACCACCCACGGCCAATGCTGCGTGATCGAGCTGACGGCCCACTAAACTCGGCTGCACTCATCTTGTGGCGAGGGGATTTATCCCCGCTGGGTCGCGAAGCGACCCCCTGCGTTTTTCCTGATGTATCGAGTTGTCTGGATCTAGGGCTGCTCCGCAGCCCAGCGGGGATAAATCCCCTCACCACAGCGTGCTCGTTGTTCCTTCCATGCGCACCAACTTGTTACCGAACGCCCCAGCGTGGCGCAATACCACGCTTCCGTGCCCCTCCGATTTCCCCCTCGAAAACCCTCCTCTAAAATTTCATGCAGCCCCGCAGCCCATAAATCACAAGGCTTTCAGCCAACTCCCCAGCTGTTTCTGAACATCGCCTCGAACAAGTTGGCCGCTTGATTGCATATGCTTGTACATACAAGTAAAGACGTATGCGTATGAGTCGCCTGCATTCAACGCAACGTTCGCTGAATCGCTGCCCACTGCCCGGGCTGGTCTGGATTGATCGCTGAGGAGTTTTTGCTGTGACCGACGCTACCCGCAAACCTGAAAAATACCGTGACGTTGAAATCCGCGCGCCTCGCGGTAACACGCTGACCGCCAAGAGCTGGCTGACTGAAGCGCCGCTGCGGATGTTGATGAACAACCTCGACCCGGAAGTGGCGGAGAACCCCAAGGAGCTGGTGGTCTACGGTGGCATCGGTCGCGCGGCGCGCAACTGGGAGTGCTACGACAAGATTGTCGAAAGCCTGACCAACCTGAATGACGACGAAACCCTGCTGGTGCAATCCGGCAAGCCGGTGGGCGTATTCAAGACCCACAGCAACGCTCCTCGCGTACTGATCGCCAACTCCAACCTGGTGCCGCACTGGGCCAGTTGGGAGCATTTCAACGAACTCGACGCCAAGGGCCTGGCCATGTACGGCCAGATGACCGCCGGCAGCTGGATCTACATCGGCAGCCAGGGCATCGTCCAAGGCACTTATGAAACCTTCGTCGAGGCTGGTCGCCAGCATTACGATTCCAACCTCAAGGGCCGTTGGGTCCTGACCGCCGGCCTGGGTGGCATGGGCGGCGCGCAACCCTTGGCCGCGACCCTGGCCGGTGCGTGCTCGCTGAACATCGAATGCCAGCAGGTCAGCATCGATTTCCGTCTGAAAACCCGTTACGTCGACGAGCAAGCCAAAGACCTCGACGACGCCTTGGCGCGCATCGAGAAATACACCGCCGAAGGCAAGGCGATTTCCATCGCGCTGTGTGGGAACGCCGCCGAAATTCTCCCGGAAATGGTTCGCCGTGGTGTGCGTCCGGACATGGTCACCGACCAGACCAGCGCCCACGACCCGCTCAATGGTTACCTGCCGGCCGGCTGGACCTGGGACGAATACCGCGCCCGCGCCAAGACCGAACCTGCTGCCGTGGTGAAGGCCGCCAAGCAATCGATGGCCGTGCACGTCAAAGCCATGCTGGCCTTCCAGAAAATGGGCGTACCGACTTTCGACTACGGTAACAATATCCGCCAGATGGCCCAGGAAGAGGGCGTCGAGAATGCCTTCGACTTCCCGGGCTTCGTTCCGGCGTATATCCGTCCGCTGTTTTGCCGTGGCATCGGCCCGTTCCGCTGGGCCGCGCTGTCGGGCGACCCGCAGGACATCTACAAGACCGACGCCAAGGTCAAGGAGCTGATCGCCGACGACGCTCACCTGCACAACTGGCTGGACATGGCCCGCGAGCGCATCAGCTTCCAAGGCTTGCCGGCACGTATCTGCTGGGTTGGCCTGGGCCAGCGCGCCAAGTTGGGCCTGGCCTTCAACGAGATGGTGCGCAGCGGTGAGTTGTCGGCGCCGATCGTGATCGGCCGCGACCACCTGGACTCCGGCTCCGTCGCCAGCCCGAACCGTGAAACCGAATCCATGCAGGACGGCTCCGACGCCGTTTCCGACTGGCCGCTGCTCAATGCCTTGCTCAACACCGCCAGTGGCGCGACTTGGGTGTCGCTGCACCACGGTGGTGGCGTCGGCATGGGTTTCTCCCAGCACTCGGGCATGGTGATCGTCTGCGACGGCACCGACGAAGCGGCCGAGCGTATCGCCCGGGTACTGCATAACGACCCGGGCACTGGCGTCATGCGTCATGCCGATGCGGGTTACCAGATTGCCATTGATTGTGCGAAGGAGCAGGGGCTGAACCTACCGATGATCACCGGCAAGTAATCCGGATCCCTTGTGGGAGCGAGCTTGCTCGCGATAGCGGTGGATCAGTACCGGTTCCGTCTACTGACACGCCCTCATCGCGAGCAAGCTCGCTCCCACAGGGATGCGGCGCAAATGAATCCGAGAACAATCCACAGAGGTTGAACCATGGCTGTCACCAGCACACGCGATAGCAGCAAGCCGTTGATCGAGAAACGATCGATCGACTACATCCCGGAGGCGGAGCGACACGGTCGGTTGTTGAGCCAGTTCACCCTCTGGATGGGGGCCAACCTGCAGATCACGGCAATTGTCACCGGCGCGTTGGCGGTGGTGCTTGGCGGTGATGTGTTCTGGTCGTTGATCGGTCTGCTGATCGGCCAGGTGCTCGGCGGTGGCGTCATGGCCTTGCATGCCGCGCAAGGGCCCAAGCTGGGCCTGCCGCAGATGATCTCCAGCCGGGTGCAGTTCGGTGTGTATGGCGCGGCCATCCCGATCGTGCTGGTGTGCCTGATGTACCTGGGTTTCACCGCCACGGGAACCGTGCTTTCCGGCCAGGCGCTGGGCCAGTTGTTTGGCGTCAGTGACAGTCTCGGCATCCTTATTTTCGCCAGTGTCATCGTGCTGGTGACGGTGCTCGGTTACCGGGTGATCCACTTCATTGGCCGGGTCGCCAGCGTCATTGGTGTGATTGCCTTTGTCTACCTGTTCGCTCGCCTGATCAGCCAGACGGACGTTGGCGCGCTCTTGCAAATTCGCCATTTCAGCTGGAGCAGTTTCCTGCTGGCGGTGTCGCTCGCGGCCTCCTGGCAGATCGCCTTCGGCCCCTACGTGGCTGACTACTCGCGGTACCTGCCGAGCAAGACGTCTTCGGTGAAAACCTTTTTCGCCGCCGGCGCGGGTTCCGTCATCGGCGCGCAGGTAGCGATGATCCTCGGCGTGTTTGCCGCCGCTTCGGCCAACGGGCAGTTCGCCGGTCACGAAGTGGCCTACATCGTAGGCCTGGGAGGTACCGGCGCCACCGCTGCGCTGCTGTACTTCAGCATCGCCTTTGGCAAGGTCACCATCTCCACGCTGAACTCCTACGGCAGCTTCATGTGCATCGCGACGATCATCAGCGGTTTCCGCGGGCACCTGAGCGTAACGCGCTTGCAGCGTCTGGTCTTCGTGCTGGTCATCGTCGGCGCCGCGACCCTGATCGCGCTGCTCGGCCAGCACTCGTTCCTCGGTGCGTTCAAGTCTTTCATCTTGTTCTTGCTCGCATTCTTCACGCCGTGGAGCGCGATCAACCTGGTGGACTACTACTGCATCACGCGCGAGCGCTATGACGTGCCGGCACTGAACGACCCGAACGGTCGCTACGGTCGTTGGAACGCCCTCGGCATCAGCGTCTACGTCTTCGGTGTATTGGTTCAGTTGCCGTTCATCGCCACCAAGTTCTATACCGGCCCGTTGGTGAAAGCCATGGGTGGCGTGGATATCTCGTGGATCATCGGTCTGGTGGTCCCGGCGGCGTTGTATTACCTCATCGCCAGAAAGTGGCACAGCGCAGTACCCGATCAATTGATCCTGCCGGTCGAGCAGGACGCGGTTGACGCACAACCGAGCAGGGCGGGCCGCATCCAAGCGGTCTGATGGGACGTTGACAGGGCTGGATGCCTCTTGACTGCCGTAAGCCAATCCAACTGATTAGGAGCGTCACACAATGAAATCGAACAAGACCCTGCTGACCACATTGCTTGCCATGGGCCTGCTGGCCAGCGCCGGCGCCACGCAAGCGGCCGGCTGGTGCGAGTCGGGCAAACCGGTGAAGTTCGCCGGCCTGAACTGGGAAAGCGGCATGCTGCTGACCGACGTGATGCAAGTCGTGCTGGAAAAAGGCTACGGCTGCAAGACCGACAGTCTGCCAGGCAACTCCATCACCATGGAGAACGCCCTGAGCAGCAACGACATCCAGGTGTTCGCCGAAGAGTGGGTCGGCCGCAGTGAGGTGTGGAACAAGGCCGAGAAGGCCGGCAAGGTGGTGGGCGTCGGTGCCCCGGTGGTCGGCGCGATCGAAGGCTGGTACGTGCCGCGCTACGTGATCGAAGGTGATGCCAAGCGCAAGCTCGAAGCCAAGGCCCCGGGCCTGAAGAATATCGCCGACCTGGGCCAATACGCCGCCGTGTTCAAGGATCAGGAGGAACCGTCCAAGGGCCGCTTCTACAACTGCCCGGCCGGTTGGACCTGCGAGCTGGACAACAGCGAAATGCTGAAAAGCTACGGCCTGGAAAAAACCTACACCAACTTCCGCCCAGGCACCGGCCCGGCGCTGGATGCGGCAGTGCTGTCGAGCTACAAGCGTGGCGAGCCGATCCTGTTCTACTACTGGTCGCCGACGCCACTGATGGGCCAGGTCGACCTGGTGAAGCTCGAAGAAAAACCGGGCGTGGATAAAAGCGTGAGCATCAAGGTCGGCCTGTCCAAGACCTTCCACGACGAGGCTCCGGAACTGGTGGCGGTGCTGGAAAAGGTCAACCTGCCGATCGACATCCTGAACCAGAACCTCGGGCGCATGGCCAAAGAGCGGATCGAGTCGCCGAAACTGGCGAAGATCTTCCTGAAGGAACATCCTGAAGTCTGGCATGCCTGGGTCAGCGAAGACGCTGCCAAGAAAATCGACGCGGCTCTGTAGGTCGAATATTTCCCGGCCAACCGTGGGGCTGGCCGGGACGTTCACCGCATCCACCTGATCGAGAGTCTCTTATGTTTCCCGAAAGCTTTACCTTCTCCATCGCCGACTGGGTCAACGGTTGGGTCGACTCCCTGGTGACCAACTATGGCGATGTGTTCCGGCATATCTCCGACACGTTGCTGTGGGCCATCGTCAACCTTGAAGGGCTGCTGCGCATGGCCCCCTGGTGGCTGATGCTGGCGATCGTCGGTGGCGTTGCCTGGCATGCTACCCGCAAGGTCGTGGCGACGGCGGTGATCGTCGGCCTGTTGTTCCTGGTGGGCGCGGTGGGCCTGTGGGACAAACTGATGCAGACCCTCGCGTTGATGCTGGTAGCGACGCTGATTTCGGTGCTGATCGGGATTCCGCTGGGCATTCTCTCGGCGCGCAGCAATCGCCTGCGTTCGGTGCTGATGCCCCTGCTGGACATCATGCAGACCATGCCAAGCTTCGTGTACCTGATTCCGGTGTTGATGCTGTTTGGCCTGGGCAAGGTCCCGGCGATCTTCGCCACGGTGATCTACGCCGCGCCGCCCTTGATCCGCCTGACCGACCTGGGCATCCGCCAGGTCGACGGCGAAGTCATGGAAGCCATCAACGCCTTTGGCGCCAACCGCTGGCAGCAGCTGTTCGGCGTGCAACTGCCCCTGGCCCTGCCGAGCATCATGGCCGGGATCAACCAGACCACCATGATGGCCCTGTCGATGGTGGTCATCGCCTCGATGATCGGCGCCCGTGGCCTGGGTGAGGACGTACTGGTCGGCATCCAGACCCTCAACGTCGGGCGCGGCCTCGAAGCCGGGCTCGCCATCGTGATTCTCGCCGTGGTCATCGACCGCATTACCCAGGCCTATGGTCGCCCTCGGCATGAGGTGAGCAAATGAGCAACGCAGCCGTCAGCAAGATCGAAGTCAGGAACGTCTTCAAGATTTTCGGCAACCGGTCCAAGGAGGCCCTGGAGCTGATCCGCCAGAACAGGACCAAGGACCAGGTGCTGGCCGAAACCGGCTGCGTGGTCGGCGTGAACGACCTGTCGCTGAGCATCGGTACCGGTGAGATTTTCGTGATCATGGGCCTGTCCGGTTCCGGCAAGTCCACTTTGGTTCGCCACTTCAACCGGTTGATCGACCCTACCAGCGGCGCGATCCTGGTGGACGGCGAAGACATCCTGCAACTGGACATGGATGCCCTGCGTGAATTTCGTCGACGCAAGATCAGCATGGTGTTCCAGAGCTTTGGCCTGCTGCCCCACAAGAGCGTGCTGGACAACGTCGCCTACGGCTTGAAAGTGCGTGGCGAAAGCAAGCAGGTCTGCGCCGAACGGGCGTTGCACTGGGTCAGCACCGTGGGCCTGAAGGGCTACGAGAACAAATACCCGCACCAGCTCTCCGGTGGCATGCGCCAGCGCGTCGGCCTGGCCCGGGCGTTGGCGGCGGATACCGACATCATCCTGATGGACGAGGCGTTCAGCGCCCTCGATCCGCTGATCCGGGCGGAAATGCAGGACCAGTTGCTGGAACTGCAAAAGACTCTGCACAAGACCATCGTCTTCATCACCCACGACCTCGACGAGGCCGTACGCATCGGCAACCGCATCGCGATTCTCAAGGACGGCAAGCTGATCCAGGTCGGCACGCCACGGGAGATCCTGCACTCGCCGGCGGATGAGTATGTCGATCGGTTTGTGCAGCGCAGGGCGGCGGTGGTTTGAGGTTTTTGTGGTGGCTGGGCTGGCCTCTTCGCGAGCAGGCTCGCTCCCACATGGGGCCTTCTTTTGTTCACAAATGTTGTGTCCAAAGGGAAATCTCTGTGGGAGCGAGCCTGCTCGCGAAAGCGTCGGCAAAGCTGCATCAATGTTCAGATTGCAAGCATGAGGTTTGAGATGTCCCAGGCTGAAAAAATCATCATCGCCGACGCCCCGCTGCGCTGGCAGGACGTGGTCGCCGTCGCCCGCTTTGGCGCTGTGCTGGAGCTATCGGCCCAGGCCTGGGCGCGCATCGACAATGCCCAGGCCATCGTCCAGCGCATCGTCGAAAGCGGTGAACGGGCCTATGGCGTCAACACCGGGCTGGGCGCCTTGTGCAATGTCTCGCTCAAGGACGAACAGCTCAGCCAATTGTCGCGCAACACCTTGCTCAGCCATGCCTGTGGCGTCGGCCCGGCGCTGTCCGATGAGCAGACCCGGGCGATCCTCTGCGCGGCCATTCTCAACTACAGCCAAGGCAAATCCGGCATCCATCGCCGGGTGGTCGAGGCGTTGCTGGCGCTGCTCAATCGCGGCATCACGCCGCAAGTGCCGTCCCAGGGTTCGGTGGGTTACCTGACCCACATGGCCCACATCAGCATCGCGCTGCTGGGCGTCGGCGAGGTCAGCTATCGCGGGCAGGTCGTCTCGGCGCAGCAGGCGCTGGCCGCAGAAGGTCTGCAACCGGTGCAGTTGGGGGCCAAGGACGGTTTGTGCCTGGTCAACGGCACGCCGTGCATGACCGGCCTCAGTTGCCTGGCCCTGGCCGATGCGACGCGCCTGGTGCAGTGGGCCGATGTGATCGGTGCCATGAGCTTCGAGGCTCAGCGCGGGCAGATCGCCGCGTTCGATGCCGAGATCATTGCGCTCAAGCCGCACCCCGGCATGCAGCAGGTGGGCAGTAACTTGCGGGCGCTGCTCGATGGCAGCGAAGTCATCGCTTCGAGCCTGGGCATCCGCACCCAGGACGCCTTGAGCATCCGCTCGATTCCGCAAGTGCATGGCGCCGCTCGTGATCAGTTGGAGCATGCCCGGCAACAGATCGAAACCGAACTCAACGCCGCTACCGACAACCCGCTGCTGCTGGGTACGCCGGACAATTTCCGGGTCGTGTCCCAGGCCAACCCTCATGGCCAGTCGGTGGCGCTGGCGGCTGACCTGTTGGCGATCGCCATGGCGGAAATCGGCTCCATCGCCGAGCGTCGCCTCGACCGTTTGATCAACCCGCACGTCAGTGGGCTGCCGGCCTTCCTGGTGGCCAATCCCGGGGTGAATTCAGGGATGATGATCGTGCAATACGTCGCCGCGTCGCTGTGCGCGGAGAACAAGCAACTGGCGCAACCGGCGGTGCTCGACAATTTCGTCACCTCCGGGTTGCAGGAAGACCATTTGAGCATGGGCACCAACGCGGCCCTGAAGCTGCACCGGGCGCTGGAAAACTGTACGCAGATCCTCGCCATCGAATACCTGCTGGCGGCCCAGGCCTTTGAGTTTCTCAAGGCGCAGCGTTTTGGCGCTGGCACCAACACCGCCTGGAAGCTGCTGCGCGAGCGCGTCCCGGCCTACGACCAGGATCGCTGGCTGGCGCCGGACATCGCCAGCGCCGCCGGGCTGCTCAGGGATCCGAACGTGCTGCACCACGTTATACCGAATTTGAATTGATCAAAAAAAACACCAGCGTGCCAAGGCACCTAGCCCACAAGGCGTCGCCCAAAAGGCGAAGGTGACGGATAACGGAACATTCCGGAGCGACTGGCGGGTAAAAAAAAAACTCTCAAAAGGAGCAATACATGACTGCCTTGAACCTGATTCCCGGCCAATTGAGCCTGGCTCAATTGCGTGACATCTATCAGCAACCGGTGACGCTCAGCCTCGACGCCAGCGCATCGGCGCAGATCGAAGCCAGCGTTGCCTGCGTGGAGCAGATCCTCGCCGAGAATCGCACCGCCTACGGCATCAACACCGGTTTCGGCCTGTTGGCCTCGACCCGTATCGCCAGCGAAGACCTAGAAAACCTGCAGCGCTCCCTGGTGCTGTCGCATGCCGCTGGCGTCGGCGAGCCGATCAGTGATGCGCTGGTGCGGTTGATCATGGTGCTCAAGGTCAACAGCCTGAGCCGGGGTTTCTCCGGCATTCGTCGGCAGGTGATCGATGCGCTGATCGCACTGATCAACGCCGAGGTCTACCCGCACATTCCGCTGAAAGGTTCGGTGGGCGCATCCGGTGACCTGGCGCCTCTGGCCCACATGTCGCTGGTGCTGCTGGGCGAAGGCAAGGCCCGTTACAAAGGCGAATGGCTGCCGGCTGTCGACGCCCTGAAAGTCGCCGGCCTCGCGCCGCTGACCCTGGCGGCCAAGGAAGGTCTGGCGTTGCTCAATGGCACCCAGGTTTCCACCGCGTTTGCCTTGCGCGGCCTGTTCGAAGGCGAAGACCTGTTTGCCGCTGCCCTGGCCCTGGGCAGCCTCACGGTGGAAGCGGTGCTTGGCTCGCGCTCGCCATTCGATGCGCGCATCCATGCCGCTCGCGGCCAGAAAGGCCAGATCGATGCCGCCGCGGCCTATCGCGACCTGTTGGGCGAGCGCAGTGAAGTGTCGGATTCGCACCAGAACTGCGACAAGGTCCAGGACCCGTACTCCCTGCGTTGCCAGCCGCAAGTGATGGGCGCCTGCCTGACCCAGTTCCGCCAGGCCGCCGAGGTGCTGGTGATCGAAGCCAACGCGGTGTCGGATAACCCGCTGGTGTTCGCCGCCGAGGGCGACGTGATCTCCGGCGGTAACTTCCACGCCGAACCGGTGGCGATGGCCGCCGATAACATGGCCCTGGCGATCGCCGAGATTGGCTCCCTGAGCGAGCGGCGCATTTCGTTGATGATGGACAAGCACATGTCGCAGCTGCCGCCGTTCCTGGTGGCCAATGGCGGGGTCAACTCCGGCTTCATGATCGCCCAGGTTACCGCTGCGGCCTTGGCCAGTGAAAACAAGGCGCTGTCCCATCCTCATTCGGTGGACAGCCTGCCGACCTCGGCGAACCAGGAAGACCACGTCTCCATGGCCCCGGCCGCCGGCAAGCGCTTGTGGGAAATGGCCGAGAACACCCGCGGGATTCTCGCGGTGGAATGGCTGGCGGCGTGCCAGGGGCTGGATTTGCGCGGTGGTTTGAAAACCTCGGCCAAACTGGAACAGGCCCGGGCGTTGCTGCGTGCAGAGGTGCCTTTTTATGAGAAGGACCGCTTCTTTGCGCCGGACATCAACGCGGCCAGTGAGCTGTTGGCGAGTCGGTGTCTGAACGAGCTGGTCACGGCGCAGTTGTTGCCGAGCCTGTAAGGGCCTCATCGCGAGCAAGCTCGCTCCCACAGGGGGGCGGTGCCGAACGCCGATCTGGGGTACACCCCTGATCCCTGTGGGAGCGAGCTTGCTCGCGATTCGATTTTGAATAATTCGAGGAGACTCGGGATGAAAACCCTCTGGCAAAACTGCCACGCCGCCACCATGGCCCAGGGCGTCTACTCGATTATCGAAGACGCCGCCATTGTCACCCAAGGCGAGCACATCCAATGGATCGGCCCCCGTGCCGAATTGCCGGTGGGCGACTACCCGGCAGTCAACGACCTGAAGGGCGCCTGGGTCACCCCGGGCCTGATCGATTGCCACACCCACGCGGTGTTCGGCGGCAACCGCAGCGGTGAATTCGAACAGCGCCTGCAAGGCGTCAGCTACGCCGACATCGCCGCGGCCGGCGGTGGCATCGCCAGCACCGTGCGCGCCACCCGCGCCGCCAGCGAGGACGAGCTGTTCGCCAGCGCCGCGAAACGCCTGAAAAGCCTGATGCGCGACGGCGTGACCACGGTGGAAGTCAAGTCCGGCTACGGCCTCGACCTGCCCAGCGAACGCAAGATGTTGCGGGTCATCCGCCGCCTCGGCGCCGAACTGCCGGTCAGTGTGCGCAGCACCTGCCTGGCGGCCCACGCCTTGCCGCCGGAATACAAGGACCGCGCCGACGACTACATCGAACACATCTGCGCCGAAATGCTCCCGGCGTTGGCCGCCGAGGGGCTGGTGGACGCGGTGGATGCGTTCTGCGAGTACCTGGCGTTTTCTCCAGAGCAGGTCGAACGGGTGTTCTTGACCGCGCAGCGATTGGACCTGCCGGTAAAGCTGCACGCCGAGCAACTGTCGTCGTTGCATGGTTCCAGCCTGGCGGCGCGGTATCAGGCGCTGTCGGCCGATCACCTGGAATTCATGACCGAGGATGACGCCAAGGCCATGGCCGAGTCGGGCACCGTAGCGGTGCTGCTGCCGGGGGCATTTTATTTCCTGCGAGAAACCCAGTTGCCGCCCATGGATGCCCTGCGCAAGCACGGCGTGAAAATCGCCGTCGCCAGTGACCTCAACCCCGGCACCTCGCCCGCGCTGTCGTTGCGCCTGATGTTGAACATGGCCTGCACCTGCCTGCGCCTGACCCCGGAAGAAGCACTGGCGGGAGCAACGATTCATGCCGCCCAGGCCCTGGGCATGGCTCAGACCCACGGCTCGCTGGAAGCCGGCAAGGTGGCGGATTTTGTCGCCTGGCACATCGATCGCCCGGCCGATCTGTCGTACTGGCTCGGCGGCGATCTGGAAAAACGCGTCGTGCGCCACGGCGTGGAAATCGATTGAGGAGAACGGTTGTGGAGAAGGTCCTGAATTTCAAGCAAGGGCGCGTGCCGCTGTTGATCAGCATGCCTCACGCCGGCCTGCGCCTGACGCCGGCGGTAGAGGCCGGGTTGATCCCCGAGGCCCAGAGCCTGCCGGACACCGATTGGCATATCCCCCGGCTGTATGATTTCGCCGAAGAGCTGGGCGCCAGCACCCTGGCGGCCGAATATTCCCGGTTCGTCGTCGACCTGAACCGTCCTTCTGATGACAAACCGATGTACGTCGGAGCCACCACTGGCCTGTACCCGGCGACGCTGTTCGATGGCGTGCCGTTGTTTCGCGAAGGCCTGGCGCCGTCCGCCGAGGAGCGGGCCACGTACCTGCAGCAGATCTGGATGCCCTACCATCAGGCCCTGCAACAGGAACTGGCGCGGCTCAAGGCCGAGTTCGGCTATGCCTTGCTGTTCGATGCCCACTCGATCCGTTCGGTGATCCCGCACCTGTTCGACGGCAAGCTGCCGGACTTCAATCTCGGCACGTTCAACGGCGCCAGTTGCGACCCGGCCCTGGCCAGCCAGCTCGAAGCCATTTGCGCCCGCCACGACCAGTTCACCCATGTGCTCAACGGACGCTTCAAGGGCGGACACATCACCCGGCACTACGGCAACCCGGCCGAGGACATTCACGCGGTGCAACTGGAACTGTGCCAGAGCACCTACATGGAAGAGTTCGAGCCGTTCAACTATCGCCCGGACCTGGCGGCGCCGACCCAGGTGGTACTCAGGGAGTTGCTGGAAGGTTTCCTGGCGTGGGGGCGGCAGGCTTACCAGGAATAGACCTACCCAGTACATGTGGCGAGGGGATTTATCCCCGCTGGGTCGCGAAGCGACCCCAAAATAGATGATCCACACGGATTCAGAATTTTGGGACTGCTACGCAGTCCAGCGGGGATAAATCCCCTCGCCACAAGTGTATGTGCTCTGATTCGCTGGAATGAGAACTGTCGCCACTGTGCAAAACCGCGTCGCCACAGTTCATCTTCAGCCCCTCGACGCTGCGTAATGTTCCGGTCACGGTGCACCAAGACACCGGCCTACAATAATCCGCTGCCGCACGAGACCTTTCCGATGAAAAGACCGTTCAAACGCTGTCTGTCGATCCTCTGCGGTACCGTCCTGTTGAGCTCCGGCGCGATGGCCGTCGAGGCAACGTCCTGCCAGACCGTGCGCATGGGCGTGGTCAACTGGACCGACGTGATCGCCACCAGTGGCATGGCTGACGTGCTGCTCACTGGCCTGGGCTACGAAAGCAAGCAGACCAGCGCCGTGCAGCAGATCATCTTCGCCGGCATCCGCGACAAGCGGCTCGACATTTTCCTCGGCTACTGGAAACCGGCGATGGACAAGAACATCGCCCCGTTCCTGGCGGCCAATCAAGTGAAAGTACTGGACAAACCAAGCCTGGCCGACGCCCAGGCGACCCTGGCCGTTCCCGACTACGTGGCGGCGGCGGGGCTCAAGACCTTCGCCGACATCGCCCGGTTCAAGGACCAGTTGGGGGCGAAAATCTACGGCATCGAGCCGGGCAGCGGCGCCAATACCACCATCAAGACCATGATCGAGACCAACCACTTCGGTCTCAAGGATTTCAAGCTGATCGAGTCCGGCGAGGCCGGGATGCTGGCGGCGGTGCAGCGGGCAGTCAATCGCAAGGAATTCGTGGTCTTTGTCGGCTGGACCCCACACCCGATGAACATCAACATGAACATCGCTTACCTGACCGGCAGCGAAGATGTCTATGGCCCCAACGAAGGCGCCGCGACGGTCTCCATCGTCACCGCGCCGGACTACGCACAGCGGTGTCCGAACGTGCAGCGGCTGCTGGAGAACCTCACGTTTACCGCCGCCCAGGAGAGCCAGTTGATGGTGCCGATCATGGAACGCAAGATGCCCCAGGACGTCGCGCGGCAATGGTTGCGCGAGCACCCGGAGGACCTGCAGCGCTGGCTCGCCGGCGTGACCAGCTTCGATGGCAAGGATGGCATCGCGGCGGTGCAGGCCAGTCTCAAGAACTGACCCAGTCGGGCAAATAGGGCCCTTGTGGCGAGGGGATTTATCCCCGCTGGGGTGCGAAGCAGCCCTAAATAATGGCGCCGTGGTGGGTCAGGCCAAACGCATTAACTTCTTGGGGCCGCTTCGCGCCCCGGCGGGGATAAATCCCCTCGCCACAAGTTGCGCTTTCCTCAAGTTTTATATTGGTTGTCAGCTCATGGCCTACCCACTCTCCCAGGCAATGTCCGCCTTCATCGACAAGACCCTGAGCTTCACCAGCCCGGATGACAGCCTCGCCGGCTCGCGCCAGGCTTACAGCCGGATGTGCCGGGCATTCACCCCGCCGCGCCCATCAACGCTTGCGGTCGAGGATCTGCACCTGGCTGGCGTGGCTGTCCGGGCCTATCACCTGCGTACTTCGCCGCCGCTCGCCGGGTGGCCGTGCATTCTTTACCTGCACGGTGGCGGTTGGGTGGTAGGGGACCTGGATTCCCATGATTTCATTTGCATGGAACTGGCCGCGGCCCTCGGCGTGCTGGTGGTGGCGGTGGATTACCGGCTTGCCCCCGAGCATCCGTTTCCCGCCGGGTTCGAAGATTGCCTTACTGTGTGGCGCCACCTGGGGGACCTGCCGTTTGCCATCAACCCTCGGCGCCGGGCCGTGGTGGGCGACAGCGCCGGCGGCAACCTCGCCGCTGCGGTGTGCCTGGCCTTGCGCGATGCAGGGCAGCCTCTGCCCCGGTCCCAGGTGCTGATCTACCCGGCGCTTGGTGGTCCCGAGCATTTACCGTCGCGCACCGAATGTTTCGACGCGCCGCTCTTGAGCCGCTGTGACCTGCAACGCTATGACGCGTGGTACCTGCGTGGCACCCAGCCCTCAGCCTACGCCGCGCCATTGCTCGCCGATGATTTCAGCGGCCTGCCCGCGACGCTGGTTGCCGTGGCGCAATGGGATCCGCTGCGCGACGACGGCGTCCTCTATAACGAGCGCCTGAGCGCCGCAGGGGTAGCCTCTGAGTTGTACAACGGCGAGGGTCTGGTCCACGGTTGCCTGCGCGCGCGGAGCCAGGTGCCGGAGGTCGATCAGCTATATCGCAGGCTACTGGCCTACCTGGCCGACACGCTTTGACTGCCGCAGGGCATGCTCATTAAGGTAATTCGGGTTTATGATGCCGGACGGCAGACTAAATAGAAGTCCCTACACGGATGACTCGACCCCTTACGGAGCGCGCAATGCAGACTTTGTACCCGCAGATCAAACCCCATGCCCGGCACGATCTGGCTGTCGATGACACCCACACGCTCTATGTCGATGAAAGCGGCTCGCCGGAAGGCCTGCCTGTCGTGTTCATCCACGGTGGCCCGGGGGCGGGTTGCGATGCGCAAAGCCGTCGCTACTTCGATCCGAATCTGTACCGCATCGTTACGTTCGACCAGCGCGGCTGCGGCCGTTCCACGCCTCACGCGAGTCTGGAAAACAACACCACCTGGGACCTCGTCGAAGACCTGGAGCGCATCCGCAAGCACCTGGGCATCGAAAAGTGGGTGCTGTTCGGCGGCTCCTGGGGCTCGACCCTGGCCCTGGCCTACGCCCAGACTCATCCGGAACGGGTACATGGTCTGATCTTGCGCGGGATCTTTCTCTGCCGTCCGCAGGAAATCGAGTGGTTCTACCAGGCCGGGGCCAGTCGTCTGTTTCCCGACTACTGGCAGGACTACATCGCACCGATCCCCCTGGATGAACGCGATGACCTGCTCAGCGCTTTCCACAAACGCTTGATCGGCAACGACCAGATCGCCCAGATGCACGCGGCCAAGGCCTGGTCCACCTGGGAGGGGCGCACCGCGACCCTGCGCCCGAACCCGTTGGTGGTCGATCGTTTCTCCGAGCCGCAGCGAGCGCTGTCGATCGCCCGGATCGAATGCCACTACTTCACCAACAACGCCTTTCTCGAACCCAATCAGTTGATTCGCGACATGGGCAAGATCGCCCATTTGCCGGGCGTCATCGTGCATGGTCGCTACGACGTGATCTGCCCGTTGGACAATGCCTGGGAGCTGCACCAGAACTGGCCCAACAGCGAGCTGCAGGTGATCCGTGACGCCGGCCATGCCGCTTCGGAACCAGGGATTACCGACGCGTTGGTGCGCGCCGCCGCGCAAATGGCCCGCCGCCTGCTCGACCTGCCCCCCGAAGAAGCATGAAGGGGTTGCTGCAGCGGGTTCGCGGCGCCCGGGTCGAAGTCGCGGGCGAGATCGTCGGTGCGGTGGACCATGGCTTGCTGGTGCTGGTAGCCGTCGAGCCTGGGGATACCCGGGCCAGTGCCGACAAACTCCTGCACAAGCTGCTTAACTATCGGGTGTTCAGCGACACCGACGGCAAGATGAACCTGTCCCTGGCGGACGTCGCGGGTGGTTTGCTGCTGGTCTCGCAGTTCACCTTGGCGGCGGACACCAAAAGCGGTCTGCGCCCGAGCTTTTCAACCGCCGCGCCGCCCGCCCTTGGCGAAGAATTGTTCAACTATCTCCTGACCCAGGCGAAACAGGTGCATGGCACCGTGGCATCAGGTAGATTCGGCGCCGACATGCAAGTGCATCTGGTCAATGATGGCCCGGTAACCTTTCTGTTACAGGTCTGAAAGCGTTTGAAACATCTTTTCGGTCCGGTTTCGAGTCAAAACAGGGAGTTTTCTCGATAAATACTTTGCTAGCCCTGATGCGTTGTCACGCGGCCTACTAGATAATCGCGCGCTACGGGGGATCGGCGTTCGCCGGTCCATTTGACTTAGGTAGAGACTTGTCCTGAACCGTTTGGGGAATCATTTTGTCCCATCGGAGTCGGAACAATGCTCGCCAACTTGGCAAGAGTGGTCCGCAGGAGCGGTTTTTCAGCGCCGTTACCGTGCAGATACTTTATCTGGCCGTTGGTTTTTTGATCTGTTTTCGGCGAGGGTTGCTCGTGATTGTTAGTCCCTGTAATGCACCAAAAATGACTGCCAAACGGTTTAGAAACGCTCTGGTAGCGGGCTCGGCCCTGCTGTGCCTGTTTGGCGCGGGCCAACTGTGGGCATTCAGCCTGGATGATGTATCGGCGAAGGCACAAGAACTGGCCGGGCAGAAATTCGAAGCCCCGCGCAGCAACCTGCCGAACGAATTCCGCGAAATGAAATTCGCCGATTATCAGAAAATCCGTTTCCGCACCGAAAAAGCTGAATGGGCCGACCAGAAGACGCCGTTCCGGCTGTCCTTCTATCACCAGGGCATGCATTTCGACACACCGGTGAAGATCAACGAAATCACCGCGACCACCGTCGATGAGATCAAATACGACCCGACACGCTTCGATTTCGGTGATGTGAAGTTCGATCCGAAGGCCACCGAACAATTGGGCTACGCGGGTTTCCGCGTGTTGTACCCGATCAACAAAGCTGACAAGCAAGACGAAATCATGACCATGCTCGGCGCCAGCTACTTCCGCGTCATCGGCAAGGGCCAGGTTTATGGCTTGTCCGCTCGCGGCATGGCGATCGATACCGCATTGCCATCGGGTGAAGAGTTCCCGCGTTTTCGTGAGTTCTGGATCCAGCGTCCGAAGCCGACCGACAAGCACCTGGTGATCTTCGCCTTGCTCGATTCGCCACGGGCTACCGGCGCTTATCGCCTGACCGTGCGCCCGGGCACCGACACCGTCGTTGACGTCAAATCGCGTGTTTTCCTGCGTGATCGCGTCAACAAGCTGGGCATCGCCCCGTTGACCAGCATGTTCCTGTTCGGCGCGAATCAGCCGTCCAAGGTCCTGAACTACCGTCGCGAGCTCCACGACTCCAGCGGCCTGTCCATCCATGCCGGCAACGGCGAGTGGATCTGGCGTCCGCTGAACAACCCGAAACACCTGGCGGTGAGCAACTTCTCGGTAGAAAACCCGCGTGGTTTCGGCCTGCTGCAACGTGGTCGTGACTTCAGCCACTACGAAGACCTGGACGACCGCTACGAAAAACGTCCAAGCGCCTGGATCGAACCGAAAGGCGACTGGGGCAAGGGTACCGTAGACCTCGTCGAGATCCCGACCGCCGACGAAACCAACGACAACATCGTTGCGTTCTGGAGCCCGGAAAAACTGCCTGAGCCAGGCCAGCCACTGGACTTCGCCTATCGCCTGCACTGGACACTTGATGAAGCCAGCCTGCACTCGCCAGACAGCGCCTGGGTCAAGCAGACCCTGCGTTCCACGGGTGACGTGAAGCAGTCCAACCTGATTCGCCAGCCGGATGGCAGCGTGGCCTACCTGGTCGATTTCGAAGGCCCGTCCCTGCAAGCCCTGCCTGAAGACGCCGAGGTGCGTAGCCAGGTGAGCGTGGGTGACAACGGCGAAATCGTCGAGAACAGCGTGCGCTACAACCCTGAAACCAAGGGCTGGCGCCTGACGTTGCGCCTGAAGATCAAGGATCCGGGCAAGGCGACCGAGATGCGTGCCGCTTTGGTCCGGCCGCTGGTTCCTGTAGAGCTGCCGGCTACCTCGCATTCCGTGACCACGCTGGCCAAGGCCGACAAGGTCGCCAAGCAGCAGAGCGAGAAAGAGAAAGCCAACGAACAGGCCGGCGAGCAGCAGGAAGCCAAGGCCGTCAAGGCGTCCACCGCCGCCGCCGAGCCGACCCCAACCCCGCAGGAACCGGAGCAGACTGAGCAAGTCCTGACCGAGACCTGGAGCTATCAGTTGCCTGCCGATGAGTAATACTTCCGTACAGCCAGTGTCTCTGAGCGAGTATCTGGCCCATTTGCCGATGACCGACGAGCAGCGCGCCGAACTGGCGGGCTGCAAGTCCTTCAGCGAATTGCATGAACGCCTGGCTTCGTCGACGTTCGATGCGCCCGACGAGGCTGCCCAAGCCTCGGTGGGCCGTCGCCTGGCGCTCAGCACTGCCGAGGAACTCGAGGACGCCGAAATGCTGGCCCTCGATTCCAGTGGCCGTGTATGCCTGAAGGCTACTCCGCCGATTCGCCGGACCAAGGTCGTGCCGGAGCCATGGCGCACCAATATCCTGGTACGCGCCTGGCGCCGCCTGACCGGTCGCACCAACCCGCCGAAGCCGCCCAAGGACGAGCGCGTCTTGCCGCATGCGCGCTGGCGTACCGTGGGTTCGATCCGCCGCTACATCCTGTTGATCCTGATGCTCGGCCAGACCATCGTGGCCGGCTGGTACATGAAAGGAATCATGCCGTACCAGGGCTGGTCGCTGGTGGACCTGGATGAAGTGCTGCATCAGCCGCTGCTGCAGACGGCCACGCAAGTGCTGCCATACGCGCTGCAAACCAGCATCCTGATCCTGTTCGGGATCCTGTTCTGCTGGGTCTCGGCCGGTTTCTGGACCGCGCTGATGGGATTCCTCGAACTGCTCACCGGGCATGACAAGTACCGCATTTCCGGTGCCAGTGCCGGTAACGAGCCGATTCCCAAGGATGCCCGCACCGCCCTGGTGATGCCGATCTGTAACGAGGACGTGCCACGGGTATTCGCCGGTCTGCGCGCCACGTTCGAGTCGGTTGCGGCCACGGGTGACCTGGACCGCTTCGACTTCTTCGTGCTCAGCGACAGTAACGAAACCGACATCTGCGTCGCCGAGCAGCAGGCCTGGCTGGATGTCTGCCGTGAAACCGGGGGCTTTGGCAAGATCTTCTATCGCCGCCGCCGTCGCCGCGTGAAACGCAAGAGCGGCAACCTCGACGACTTCTGCCGTCGCTGGGGCAGCGACTACAAGTACATGGTCGTGCTCGACGCCGACAGCGTCATGAGCGGCGAATGCCTGACCAGCCTGGTGCGCCTGATGGAAGCCACGCCGGACGCTGGCATCATCCAGACCGCGCCACGTGCCTCGGGCATGGACACGCTGTATGCGCGCATGCAGCAGTTCGCCACACGGGTCTACGGTCCGCTGTTCACCGCCGGCCTGCACTTCTGGCAGTTGGGCGAGTCGCACTACTGGGGCCACAACGCGATCATCCGCATGAAGCCGTTTATCGACCACTGCGCCCTGGCGCCGTTGCCCGGTAAAGGTGCCTTCTCCGGTGCGATCCTCTCCCACGACTTTGTCGAAGCCGCGCTGATGCGCCGTGCCGGCTGGGGCGTGTGGATTGCCTATGACCTGCCGGGCAGCTACGAAGAGCTGCCACCGAACCTGCTGGACGAACTCAAGCGTGACCGTCGCTGGTGCCACGGCAACCTGATGAACTTCCGGCTGTTCCTGGTCAAGGGCATGCACCCGGTGCACCGTGCGGTGTTCCTGACCGGCGTGATGTCCTACCTGTCGGCACCGCTGTGGTTCTTCTTCCTGGTGCTGTCCACCGCGCTGCTGGCGGTGAACACGCTGATGGAGCCGCAGTACTTCCTCGAGCCGCGCCAGTTGTATCCGCTGTGGCCACAATGGCATCCGGAAAAAGCCATCGCGCTGTTCTCGACCACCATCGTGCTGCTGTTCCTGCCCAAGCTATTGAGCATCGTGCTGATCTGGGCGAAAGGCGCGAAGGAGTTCGGCGGCAAGTTCAAGGTCACGATGTCGATGCTGCTGGAAATGCTGTTCTCCATGCTGCTGGCGCCGGTGCGCATGATCTTCCACACCCGTTTCGTGCTGGCCGCCTTCCTGGGCTGGGCCGCGACCTGGAACTCGCCCAAGCGTGACGATGACTCCACGCCTTGGAGCGAAGCCATCAAGCGCCACGGCCCGCAGACCCTGCTGGGCTTCTTCTGGGCCTTGCTGGTGATCTGGCTGAACCCGAGCTTCCTGTGGTGGCTCGTGCCGATTGTCGGCTCGCTGATGTTGTCGATCCCGGTTTCGGTGATCTCCAGCCGCGTGGGCCTGGGCTTGAAGTCCCGTGATGAAAGCCTGTTCCTGATTCCCGAGGAATACGCGCCGCCACAGGAACTGCTGTCGACTGACCAGTACACCCATGAAAACCGTTGGCACGCGCTGAACGACGGCTTCATCCGGGCGGTGGTCGATCCGCGACAGAACGCCCTGGCGTACGCATTGGCTACCTCCCGTCACGGCAAGGCCGAGCCGATCGAATGGCTGCGCGTCGAGCGCGTCCGTCATGCCTTGAAGGTAGGCCCGGCCGGGCTCAACAACGCCGAGCGATTGGCGCTGCTGAGCGATCCGGTGGCGCTGTCCCGTCTGCATGAGCAGGTCTGGAGCGAGGCGCATCCCGAGTGGCTGGCGGCGTGGCGTGAATCGGTCAAGGCCGATCCGCATGCACCGTTGCTGCCGCTTCAACCGGTGGGCGCACAGCCTCAACTGGCCTGATACTCAAAAAGCCCCGCTTCTGAAAAGAAGCGGGGCTTTTTGTTGGGCGCATTTTATTGGCGATTCGCGCAAGACCTCGTAGCCTTGGGATGACGGACTGTGGGACGTAGGTGTACATATCCGTTGCTGCGGTCAAGGCGGCTTATGGTTTCGCCCTTACGGCGACTCACTTTTTTTCAGACGCCAAAAAAAGTAAGCAAAAAAGGCTTTGCCCCACCACTCGGCACCTCGCCGAGGCTCGGTGTGCCCTCACTCCGGCATTGCTCCGTGGGCCCGCCGCGAAGGGCCGTCCCTGGCCCAGCGCGGCTATCCCGGCATCCATGCCGGGATGCCCACTACGCAATACCTGCGTTCGGCCAGCGTGGTTAACGGGGCGTCTCAGATCAAGATCTAAAGCGAGGCGGCCTGATAGCCGACCTGACTCTTACTGGGATCGCATTTCTCCTGTGGGAGCGAGCCTGCTCGCGAAGAGGCCGGCAAATCCGACCTCTTAATCAATTATGGCACCGCCTTCGCGAGCAGGCTCGCTCCCACAGGTGTGTTGTGTCGCCTACATATCCATGGCCGAACGCAGAGCCAATTGTGGGAGCGAGTCTGCTCGCGAATAGGTCGGCACATCCAACATCTTCATCAACCATGCCACCGCCATCGCGAGCAAGCTCGCTCCCACAGGGAAACGCGGTCCGATCAAGAACCAGGCCGGCTTTCAGGCCGCCTCGCGGTGGACGTTGATCTCGGGCGCCCCGTTAACCACGATGGCCGAACGCAGGTATTGCGTAGTGGGCATCCCGGCATGGATGCCGGGATAGCCGCGCTGGGCCAGGGACGGCCCTTCGCGGCGGGCCCACGGAGCAATGCCGGAGTGAGGGCATGCCGAGCCTAGGCGAGGCACCGAGTGGTGGGGCAAAAGCGTTTTGCTTACTTTTGCGCTTCTCAAAAGTGAGCCGCCGTAAGGGCGGAACCCTAAGTGGCCGTTACCGCAGCAACGGATATATCCACAAATCCGAAGTGAGCTGCCCGAAGGGCATCAAACCCTGAACCGCCCCACCAATGTCTGCAAATGAACCCCCAACCGCGCCAGTTCGGCACTGGAGGCAGCCGTTTCCTCACTGGACGACGCCGTCTGCTCTGACACATCCCGCACATTCAGCACGCTACGGTTGATCTCCTCGGCCACCGCACTCTGCTGCTCTGCCGCCGCTGCGATCTGCTGGTTCATCGACTGGATCGCCGACACCGTGCGAGTGATGTTTTCCAGCGAGCCACCGGCGCGGCGGGTCAGTTCGACGCTGCTGTCGGTCAGGCTGCGGCTGTTGTCCATGATGGTCGCGACCTGTTCGGTACCCGCTTGCAGGCCGACGATCAGTTCTTCGATTTCCTCGGTGGACTTCTGGGTGCGCTGGGCCAGGCTGCGAACTTCGTCGGCCACCACGGCGAAGCCGCGCCCGGCTTCACCGGCTCGGGCTGCCTCGATGGCCGCGTTGAGGGCCAGCAGGTTGGTTTGCTGGGCCACCGACTTGATCACGTCCAGGACGCTGCCGATCTTGTCGCTTTCGCGCTTCAGATCGCCCATGGCGGCGGTAGAGTTGCCCACTTCTCGCGCCAGGCGCTCGATCTGGGCGATGGCTTCGCCGACGACCTTGTCACCTTCGCGGGCCTGTTGATCGGCGGCGACGGCGGCCTCGGAGGCTTCCTCGGCGTTGCGCGCCACTTCCTGCACGGTGGCGGTCATTTCGTGCATGGCAGTGGCGACCTGGTCGGTCTCGATCTTTTGGCTATTGACCCCGGCGCTGGTCTGCTCGGTCACGGCCGAGAGCTGTTCAGCAGCGCTGGCGATCTGGGTAACGCCTTCACCGATGCCGCCGATCAACTGCCGCAAGCCAACGGTCATGCGTTGCATGGCGCGTTGCAATTGACCGAGTTCGTCGCGGCGTTCGGACGTCAGGTTGTGGGTAAGATCGCCCGCGGCGACGCGTTCTGCCACCTTCAGGGTCTCATCCAGCGGGCCGACGATCTGCCGAGTGATGAGCAAGGCGGCGATCACACCGAACAGCAGCGCCAGCGCGGCGGCTGCGATCAGAACGGCCTTGGCCTGGGCGGTGTCGTGGTCGCGCACGGCCGTCTGGGACGCGGTGAGCTTCTGGCTGGAGTCGATCAGGACCTGGCCTTGCTCGCTCATACGCTGCAGAGCGGCACCGTTATCAAGTTGGGAGTCACGGAACTGGCTGACTGCCGCCCGGTAGATGTTCATCGAGTCGCTGGCCTGCTGGAGCCTGTCGGCGTGTTCCTCAGGCAACTGGGCTGGCAAGCGGGCCAGCAGTTTCAGGACATCGGTAATTGCATCGATGGCCGGCTGTTGGGCCTCGCTTTTGCCGCTGTAGGTGTAACCGCGAACCTGATAGCGTGCCTGTTGGATCGCCTTGCTTAAGGTCACCACGCTGTTGAACTGGGTGATGTCGCCGCCCTGCAGCAGCGCTTTCTCCACTTCGGCGACGCGGGCTACGGTGCTATCGGCACTGGCGCCCAGCTTGCCGCGGGCATCTTCGCGGCTGACGGTGGCGCTGGTCATCTGGGCGAAGGCGCTTTTGTATTCGGCAACGGCGGCCAGTTGCTTGTCGATCAACGCCACGTCGTCAGGCTGTTCGATCATCTCGCGAGCTGTCTTCAACCCGGCCTCGAGCTTGCCGAGCAGGTCGTTGACCTGTTGCGGGCCTTTTTCGCCGCGCGTGGTGTTGTAGTCGATGCTGGCGAGGTCAAGGTCCTTGCTCAGGTCGTTCAGGCTGGCAATGAACCCCAGCTTGTCGCCCCGGCTGATGACATTGCCCAGGCCGGACCAGCCGGTGAACGCGATCATCAGGGTGAGGAACAGCACCAGGCCGAAGCCGAAGCCAAGTTTGCGATTAACGCTTACGTTTCCCAGACCCTGGGCAAGCCACCGGAACATGCTGATACTCCCTTGGAGCGTTGAATTGGTTTTATGGGGACTGTATCGGCGGCTTTGTCGGGAGCTGTAGAAAATAGACGCGACGGGTGTTTTTCGTGGCGAGGGAGCTTGCTCCCGCTTGGTCGCGAAGCGGCCACCTGCGGCCAGGAATTTACGACTGCTTCGCAGCCGAGCGGGAGCAAGCTCCCTCGCCACGGGAAAGCAAACAGGTCGTTAGAACAGCCGTGCAAGCAGGGCCGTGACGGCGGTCTCGACCCGCAGGATCCGTTCGCCGAGCTGCACCGGTTGCAGGCCGGCCTTGCCCAGCAGGTCGATTTCGTAGGGGATCCAGCCGCCTTCCGGGCCGATGGCCAAGGTCACCGGTTCAGTCAGCGCGCGCGGGCAGGGCGGGTGGTTGCCAGGGTGGCCGACCAGCCCGAGGGTGCCTTCAACGATGGCGGGCAGGCGATCTTCGACGAAGGGCTTGAAGCGTTTTTCAATGATGATTTCCGGCAGCACGCTGTCCCGAGCCTGCTCCAGACCAAGAATAAGTTGCTCGCGAATCGCCTCCGGCTCCAGGAAGGGCGTCTGCCAAAAGCTCTTTTCCACACGATAACTGTTCACCAGCACCACGCGCGGCACGCCCATGGTGGCGACGGTCTGGAATACCCGCCGGAGCATCTTCGGACGCGGCAATGCCAGCACCAGGGTCAGCGGCAACTTGGCCGGCGGCGGCTGGTCGAGGGTCACTTGCAGTTCGGCTTCGCGAGCCTCCAGGCGCAACACCTGGGCCGTGCCCATCAGGCCACCGATACGGCCGACCCGCAGGCTGTCGCCGACGGCGCTGCGGTGGACTTCCTGCATGTGTGTCAGGCGCCGATCGCTCAGGATGACGCGGTCCGGCTCGATGAAATCGGCCTCTTCAAGCAGCAGCAGGTTCACGCTTGGGTCGCTGGCGGCTGGTCGTTGTGGTCGTCGACCGGCTGGTCCTCGGGTTCTTCTTCGCGGCGCTTGCGCACCAGGCCGCCGAACAGGATGCCGATCTCGAACAGCAGCCACATCGGCACGGCCAGCAAGGTCTGGGAGAAAATATCCGGCGGCGTGAGGATCATGCCGACCACGAAGCAACCGATGATCACGTACGGACGGATCTTCTTCAGGTAGGCGACGTCGACCACGCCGATCCACACCAGCAATACCACCGCCACGGGAATCTCGAACGCCACGCCAAAGGCGAAGAACAGCGTCATGACGAAATCCAGGTAGCTGGTAATGTCGGTCATCATTTCCACGCCTGCCGGGGTGGCGGCGGCGAAGAACTTGAAGATCAGCGGGAATACGAAGAAGTAGGCGAAGGCCATGCCGGTGTAGAACAGCAGGATGCTCGACACCAGCAGCGGCACGGCGATGCGTTTTTCATGCTTGTACAGGCCCGGAGCGATGAAGCCCCAGATCTGATGCAGGATCACCGGGATCGCCAGGAACAGCGAGACCATCATCGTCAGTTTCAACGGCGTCAGGAACGGCGACGAGACATCGGTGGCGATCATCGTTGCGCCTACCGGCAGGTACTCGCGCAGCGGCGTGGAGACGAAGGTGTAGATCTGCTGGGTGAAGGCAAACAGCCCGGCAAAGATGATGAACACCGCCGCGACGCAGCGCAGCAGGCGGGTGCGCAACTCGGTGAGGTGCGATACCAGCGGCATCGGCTGGTCGTTTTCAGGGATATCGCTCATGGGGCTCGCGGCGGCAGAGTGGAGTCGTTGGGAGTCGGGGGCGTCGCAGTAACCGGATCAACCGGATCAACCGGTTTGGCCGGTTCAATCACCACTGGCGCAGATTCGACCGCCGGGACCTGGGGAGCAATCGTCGGCTCGGCCACGGGCTGGACCGGCGTCGGCTCCTGCTGGGTCGGCGAGAAGATCTTCCGTGCTTCCTGTTCCAGGGACAGGATGTGTTCGTTGTGCAGTTGCCGACGGATGTCGTCGGCACCGATTTCACGTTCAACTTCCTGTTTGATCGCATTGAAGCTGCGCTTCAGGCGCCCGATCCACAGACCGGCGGTGCGCGCAGCGCCCGGCAGGCGTTCGGGCCCCAGTACCAACAGGGCGACGAGGCCGACGAGCAGCAGTTCAGTGAAGCTGATCCCAAACATTAGTCAGTGCTCACGAGTCTTTGCGGATTGGCTCTTCGACTTTCTGGGCCTGCACGTCGATGGTGTTCGGCGCATTCACCGGCTGCGTGGCCTGTGGGTGTACCGGTTGGGCCGGTTGTACCGGTTGCGACGGATTGGCCTGTGGGTCGGCCGGTTTCTCGTCATCGTTCATGGCCTTGCGAAAGCCCTTGATCGACTCACCGACATCAGTGCCGAGGTTTTTCAGTTTCTTGGTGCCGAACACCAGCACCACGACCACCAGAATGACGACCCAGTGTTTCCAGTCAAAAATACCCATGTGGCTATTCCTCTCAAAAGTTGATCAGGCGGACGGGCGCGAGGCTTTCTCGACGTGCCCGGACAGACCGAAGCGACGGTCCAGTTCATCCAGTACGGCCTGCGGATGCTGCCCCAGTTGGGCGAGCATGACGAGGCTGTGGAACCACAGGTCGGCGGTCTCGTAGATCACGTCGCTGCAGTCGCCGCTGATGGCAGCGTCCTTGGCGGCAATGATGGTTTCGACCGACTCTTCGCCGACCTTTTCCAGAATCTTGTTCAAACCCTTGTGATACAGGCTGGCGACATAGGAGCTGTCGGCCGCGGCGCCCTTGCGCTCTTCCAGCACCTGGGCCAGGCGGGTCAGGGTGTCACTCATGGTTGTGTCCTGAATAGATGGCGTGCGGGTCCTTGAGTACCGGGTCGACGGTTTTCCAGTCGCCGTTCTCGAAGACACGGTAGAAGCAGCTTTGACGGCCGGTATGGCAGGCGATTTCACCGACCTGTTCGACCATCAGGATAATGACGTCGCCGTCGCAATCCAGGCGCATCTCGTGCAGGTGCTGCACGTGCCCGGACTCTTCACCCTTGCGCCACAGCTTGCCACGGGAACGTGACCAATAGATGGCGCGATTCTCGGCGGCGGTCAGGGCCAGCGCCTCGCGGTTCATCCAGGCCATCATCAGCACACGCCCGGTCTTGTGATCCTGGGCGATCGCCGGCACCAGGCCGTCGGCGTCCCATTTGATCTCGTCCTGCCAGTTTTTCATCTTCGACTCCGACCATGGGCCGCGCACTTCCAGTCGGCGGGCCCAGCGTTGAAACAGTGTGCCAGCGTGAACCGGTGCTGGCTATCGACGAACGACCAGATACAAACCGACGGCCACCATGATCCCGGCGGGCCAATGGCCCAGTTCGCTCAACGGGCCACCGGCGGCCAGCACGGCGCCGCCACCCAGGTGGGCCGCGCCAAGCAGGCGCAGGAACCAATCGTCGCGCCGCTGTTTCCAGGGTGGAGCAGGATCATGGGCATGGGGCTGGGACATGCGTTCGAGCAGATCGCGGGTCATGTTGGCTAGGTGCGGAATCTGCTCGAACTGGCTCTGGACGTTGCCCAGCAAGGTCTTCGGGCTGACGCGTTCGCGCATCCAGCGTTCAAGGAAGGGCTGGGCGGTGTTCCACAAATCCAGGTCCGGGTACAGCTGGCGGCCGAGGCCTTCGATGTTCAACAGGGTTTTTTGCAGCAACACCAACTGCGGCTGGACCTCCATGTTGAAGCGGCGCGCAGTCTGGAACAGGCGCATCAGCACCTGGCCGAATGAAATATCTTTTAACGGTTTTTCGAAGATCGGTTCGCACACGGTGCGGATCGCCGCTTCGAATTCGTTGAGCTTGGTCTCGGCCGGCACCCAGCCCGAATCGATGTGCAACTGCGCGACGCGGCGGTAGTCACGCTTGAAGAAGGCGAACAGGTTGCGCGCCAGGTAATCCTGGTCCTCGGGGGTGAGGCTGCCGACGATGCCGCAATCGATGGCGATGTACTGCGGGCTCCACGGTTGCACGGTGCTGACGAAGATGTTGCCCGGGTGCATGTCGGCGTGGAAGAAGCTGTCGCGAAACACCTGGGTGAAGAAAATCTCCACGCCGCGCTCGGCAAGCAGTTTCATGTCGGTGCGCTGGTCGGCGAGGGTTGCCAGGTCGGTCACCTGGATCCCGTAGATACGCTCCATCACCAGCACTTTCGGCCGGCACCAGTCCCAATAGACTTGCGGCACGTACAGCAGCGGCGAGCCCTCGAAATTGCGCCGCAGCTGGCTGGCGTTGGCGGCCTCGCGCAGCAGGTCGAGCTCATCGAAGATGGTTTTTTCATAGTCCTGGACCACGTCCACCGGGTGCAGCAGGCGTGCATCGGCTGACATCCGCTCGGCGGCGCGGGCAAGGATGAACAGCCAGGCCAGGTCCTGGGCAATGATCGGCTTGAGGCCCGGGCGGATCACCTTGACCACCACTTCTTCACCCGTCTTGAGCTGGGCGGCGTGGACCTGGGCGACCGACGCCGAAGCCAGCGGCTCGACATCGAAACGGCTGAAGACTTCGCTGATCTTCTTGCCCAACTGCGCCTCGATCAGCGCTACCGACAGTTTCGAGTCGAAGGGCGGCACGCGATCCTGCAGCAGCATCAGCTCATCGGCGATGTCTTCGGGCAACAGGTCGCGACGGGTCGAGAGGATCTGCCCGAACTTGATGAAGATCGGCCCCAGGTCCTGCAAGGCCAGGCGCAGGCGTGCGCCGCGGCTCAAGTCCAGCGTTCGACGGGGGAACCAGCGCCACGGCAGCACAAAGCGCAGTGCCAGGAGAAACCAGGGCAGCGGCAGGGCGAACAGCAGGTCATCGAGGCGGTAGCGGATCACGACGCGCTGGATGCGCAACAGACGGCGGACGGCAAGCAGCTTCATGCGTTATCGCTTGGGTTCAAGGGATCGGGAAAGGCGCTCGAAACGCGCCTCGAGACGTTCCAGATCGAGCTTGATCTGGTCCAGTTCGGCAAAACGGGCCTGGGCTTCGCGTTGGCCTACGAGCGTACGCGATTCCTCGGCCAGGTATTCACTCAGATTCTGTCCCAGGCTGGCGAAGCCCTGGCGGTACCAGCGGGAGCGGCTGCGCAGATGGCCACTGAGCAATTGGGTGGCGACCGGACCGATCCAGCGGGACACTTCGTATTCCCAGTCCAGTTCCAGGTCCTGGAGAATCGCCGCCAGTTCCAGCAGCACGCCGCTGTCGCCGTCGAGCTCGACGTCGGGGCTGTGCAGCACCGCCGTCTTGTTCTTGCTCAGCGCCAACTCCAGCAGGCTCGATGCCGGCGCGCGCAGCGTGCAGTCGGCCTCGGCCTCCCAGTGGGCGGCGAGCATCAGGCCTTCGTCGCTGGGCAGGATGAACAGCTGCAACGCGGGGCTGCGGCAGTCGACGGCAATCACCTTGCCGCTCAAGTGTGCCAGGCGCATCGGCGCCGTGCTGTCCAGGCGCAGGACCCGGTTGATACCGAGTTCGACACTGGCGAGCAGCCCGGTGAGCAGCATCAGGGCTTGATACCGCGGTGCAGGGCGACGATGCCGGAAGTCATGTTGTGGTAGGTCACCCGATCGAAACCGGCTTCGACCATCATCGACTTCAACGTTTCCTGGTCGGGGTGCATGCGGATCGATTCGGCCAGGTAACGATAACTTTCCGCGTCGTTGGTGATCAGCTTGCCCATCAACGGCATGAAGGCGAACGAGTAGGCGTCATAAGCCTTGGACATCAACGCGTTGGTCGGCTTGGAAAACTCCAGCACCAACAGCCGGCCACCGGGCTTGAGCACGCGCAACATCGAGCGCAGGGCATCTTCCTTGTGGGTGACGTTGCGCAGGCCGAAGGCGATGGTCACGCAGTCGAAATGGTTGTCGGGGAACGGCAGCTTCTCGGCGTCGGCCTGGACGAACTCGACGTTGCCGGCCACGCCCAGGTCGAGCAGGCGGTCACGACCGACCTTGAGCATGGATTCGTTGATATCGGCGAGCACCACATGGCCGGTGGGGCCGACGATGTGGGAGAACTTCTTGGTCAGGTCACCGGTGCCGCCGGCAATGTCCAGCACGCGGTTGCCGCTGCGCACGCCCGACAACTCGATCGCGAAACGCTTCCAGAGGCGATGCATGCCGCCCGAGAGCAGGTCGTTCATCAAGTCGTACTTGGCGGCCACCGAGTGGAAAACCTCGGCGACTTTCTCCGCTTTCTGGCTTTCCGGCACGTTCTTGAAGCCGAAGTGTGTGGTGGGTTCGGCATCGCTGCCTTTGCGCTGATCAGTCATATCGCGGTCACCAAAAAAGAATGCGGGACATTCTAATCCCGGTGGAGGGCTTTGTCTTGGCAAGGCTGCAGGTAAGATGAGCCACCGCCCGGACGTTTTGACGCAGGCAGGGTCGCAAACGTTCAGGCAAGTCTCGATCAAGCAGGAGTTAACAGATGGCCCGTATTACTGTTGAGCGTGCCCATGACCTGGGCAAGGAAGCGGCCCGCGAAAAGGCCGACAAGCTGGCCCGGAAACTGTCCGACAGCTACGGCCTGGAGCCCAAGTGGGAGGGCGACACGCTGAAGCTCAAGCGTTCCGGGGTCAAGGGTGAAGTGCATGTGGGCGAGGATTCGATCCGCGTCGAAGTGGAGCTGGGCATGTTGATGTCGGCCATGAGCGGGACAATCAAGACGGAAATCGAAAAGGCGCTGGACAAGGCGTTGGCTTGATTGAAGTGCAGAGGACTGAAGTCCACCGCCTATCTATCAACTGTGGGAGCGAGCCTGCTCGCGAATGCGATGGATCAACAACATTGATGTTGAATGACACACCGCTTTCGCGAGCAGGCTCGCTCCCACAGGGGAAATCATCGTCCCGGGTTTTATGTCAGTTGTTAGGGTGCCCTTTCTAATTATTCTCACTACTTTGTGCCTGAGCCCGACCGTGTGCGGGCAGTTGCTCAAACCTGTCTTCGAGTGAGGTGCACCATGGCCAAAGTTATTCTGAAGAAAAAAACCGACGTTGATTCTTCCACGCTGGGCGACGTGAAAACGTACGCGCGCAAGATCTGGCTGGCGGGCCTGGGCGCCTATATCAAGGTCGGTCAGGAGGGCGGCGACTACTTCAAGGAGCTGGTCAAGGCCGGTGAAGTTGTTGAAACCAAAGGCAAAAAGAACATTGCTGGGAAACTTGAAGCGGCGAACAGCGAACTGATCGAAGCCAAGACCGACGTCAACACTTTCAAGGCCCGCGTTGAAGTTCAACTCGACAAAGTAGAGAAGGTATTCGACGCGCGTGTTGCAAGTGCCTTGAATCGTATCGGCATTCCGTCTAAACATGACGTTGAGACACTCTCTGCTAAGCTCGATGAGCTGACGGCATTGCTCGAACGTGTCGCGCGTAAACATTAAGGAGAACGGGATGGCTGGCAAGAAAATCACCGAAAAAGAAGGCAGCTCGTGGACCGGGAAAATTGAAAAGTACTCCCGCAAAATCTGGCTTGCTGGTTTAGGCGTGTACTCGAAGATCGACACTGACGGCAGCAAACTCTTCGAGTCCCTGGTCAAGGACGGCGAGAAGGCCGAAAAACTCACCAAGACGGCGGTCGGCAAACAAGTCGATGCCGCCAAGGATTCTGCCGAGTCCACCAAGTCGCGCATGGGCGGCGTGAAGGATCGTGCACTGGGCAAGTGGGATGAGCTGGAAGGGGCTTTCGACAAGCGTCTGAACAGTGCAATTTCCCGCTTGGGCGTGCCGAGCCGCAATGAAGTCAAGGAACTGCACAGCAAGGTAGACACCCTGACCAGGCAGATCGAAAAACTCACCGGGGCCAAGGTCACGCCGGTCGCGACCAAGCCTGCTGCAACCAGGACGGCGGCGGCCAAGCCTGCAGCGAAGACGGCAGCCAAGCCACTGGTCAAGGCGGCGAAATCCGTCGCCAAGCCTGCGGCCAAAGCAGCGGCCAAGCCAGTAGCCAAAACCGCAGCGGCCAAGCCTGCAGCCAAGGCGGCGGCCAAACCCGTCGCGGCAAAAACTGCAGCCAAACCTGCCGCCAAGCCAGCGGCCAAGACGGCGGCGGCTAAACCAGCTGCGGCCAAACCGGCTGCCAAGCCAGCGGCAAAAGCCGCAGCAAAACCGGCCGCGGCGAAAAAGCCCGCAGTGAAAAAACCGGCCGCGCCAAAAGCAGCCGCACCCAAGGCGCCGGCCACGGCCGCCAAACCGGCCACCCCGACGAGCACGGCAAACTCTGCCTCGGCTCCGACCCCGGTAGCTACTCCGACTCCAGCGCCGGTTCCGTCGACGCCTACCAGCCAGTCCTGATTTTCCGGGACATGCAAAAACGCCCGGCCTGTGAAGGTCGGGCGTTTTTATATGCATCCTGGATTCAACCTGTGGGAGCGAGCCTGCTCGCGAATGCATTTTCTCAGTCACATTTGAATTGATTGACCCAGCGCTTTCGCGAGCAGGCTCGCTCCCACATTGGGTCTGCCGCAGCCGGCCGTTATTCGTGCTCCTCCAGATACCGCAAAGCCATCTGCTCGGTCGCGACCTTTATCGCTGGCGGCAAGTGCGGCGCCACCAGCATCATGATCTGATAGACCACCAGGCGAACCTCGCCCTCGCGATCAAGGATCCGCTGATAATCCAGCGAAAACAGCAACGTCATGGTGATCTGCTCCACCAGTTGCCCGAGTGCCTGGGTGTCGCTCACCAGCAGGTCCTGGGCCTTGAGCTGCGCCAGCAAAGAGGCCAGGGTCCGTTTCAACGCGTTGAGCAACTGGCGGATACCCTTGGCCAGTTTCGGCAGGCGCCCCGCCAGGTTTGACAAGTCCTGGAACAGGAACCGGTATTGGGCCAGGCGCTCGACGATCAAATGCAGGAACAACCAGTAGTCCTCCGGCGCCAGTTGCGCATCGGCGGGCGGATCCAGCAGCGGTGCAAGCTCGGCCTGGAATCGCTCGAACAATCCGAGTATCAGCGGTTCCTTGCCATGGAAGTGGTAGTAGAGGTTGCCGGGGCTGATGCCCATCTCGTTGGCGACTTCGAGGGTGGAAACATTCGGCTCGCCCTTCTCGTTGAATAATTGCAGGGCACACTCGAGGATTCGGTCGCGGGTTTTCATCCGGTCTTCTTGGTCGGTGGAGTCTTTCCACGGCCCGCAGTGCGACCGTGGGACGAGGCGTTCAGCGTACCCGTACGTAATTCCCGGGTGCCGCTTCCAGGGCCGGGTATTTCGCGTTGCCCAGCGTCATCTGCGTTTCGTGCTGGGCGCCGGAGCGCTCCTGGATCCAGCCCAGCCATTGGGTCCACCAACTGCCCTCGATGTGCTTGGCGTCGTAGTACCAGGCGCGCGGGTCGCTGCTCAGTTTCGGATTCTCGATGTAGTTGGCCTTGGGGTTGCCTGGCGGGTTGAGGATGCTCTGGACGTGTCCGCTGTTGGACAGCACGAAACGTCGTTCGCCGCCCAGCAGCAACGTCGAACGGTACACCGCATCCCACGGCGTGATGTGGTCGTTGATGCCGGCCACGCTGAAGCTGTCCACGGTGACTTTCTGCAAGTCGATAGGCGTGCCGCACACCTCCAGGGCGCCCGGCCGTGTCAGCGGGTTGTGTTTGAAAAAATCCAGCAGGTCGCCGTGATAGGCCGCCGGAAGCCGCGTGCAGTCGTTGTTCCAGTAGAGAATATCGAATGCCGGCGGCTCCTTGCCCAGCAGGTAGTTGTTGACGAAGTAGGTCCAGATCAAGTCGTTGGGCCGCATCCAGGCGAAGACCCGAGCCATGTCGCGGCCATCGAGAATGCCTTTCTGATAGGAGCGGCGTTTGGCGGCTTCGAGGGTCTGTTCGTCGATGAACAGCGTGGCCGGGCTCTCGATCTCGCTGTCCAGCAAGCTCACCAGGTAGGTGGCGCTGGCCACCCGGCGCAGTTGGCGCTTGGCTTGCAGATGGCCCTGCAGGGCGGCGATGGTCATGCCACCGGCGCAGGCGCCCATCAGGTTGACTTCGCGGGCGCCGGTGATCGTCCGGCAGACGTTCATGGCCTCTTCCGTCGCCTCGACATAACTGGACAGGCCCCATTCCCGATGGCGCACGTCCGGGTTGCGCCAACTGATGATGAACACCTGCAAGCCGTTTTTCAGAGCGTACTGGACGAAGCTGTTGGAAGGGCTCAGGTCGAAGATGTAGAACTTGTTGATCTGCGGCGGCACGATCAGCAGCGGCGTGGCGTATTGCTTTTCGCTCATAGGCTTGTACTGGATCAGTTCCAGCAGCTCGTTGCGAAACACCACTGCGCCGGGCGTACTCGCCAGGGTCTTGCCGACTTCAAAGGCGTGTGGCGTGACTTGCCGGGGCAAGCCGTCGTTGTGCAGCAGGTCGTCGACCAGATGGCTGATCCCGCGAATCAGGCTGCTGCCTCCGGAATTGAACAGCTCCTTGATCGCCAGCGGGTTGAGCAGGGTATTGGACGGCGATACCGCGTCGTTGAGCAGGGAGAAGGCGAAATGCGCACGGGCCTGATCATCCGGGCTCATGCCGCCCTCATCGATCCACTGGCGGACTTCCTTCTGCCAGCTCAGGTAGGCCTGCAGGCTGCGGCGGTAGAACGGGTTGAGCTGCCAGGTGGGGTCGGCGAAGCGTTTGTCGTCGGGGTTGGTCGGGTGCAGGGTGTCCCCCAGCAGGACGCGCCCCAGCTGGCCGCCGAGCCTCAACGCATGTCGGGCACTGTGGACCGGGTTGCGCAGGCCATGGGCGGCAACGTTGCGCAGGGTCGACAGCAGGTCCCTGCCGCGCAGGCCGGTGACCGCACTCTGTGCGTTGATGAAGCTGGCAGGGGCGGGCATGGAACCCTTCGCCGGTTTGTCGCGCATGAGTCAACTCCTTCATCATCAGGCTGAAAACAAACACACCGAACCAGACAACATAGTCGCTGTTTCGGGTAGTTGCGCGATCCGGCGTCCTGCCAGGCGCAAATGGGCGATGTCAGCCGCCACCCAGCGGCGCGGGATGCGGGTGCATGACCGCGCGCTGCCGTTCTTCCTCGAGGAATTTCATGATGATCGGCGCCACGGCCTCGGCCCGGGTGATCAGGAACAGGTGGCCGTCATCGATGATGTGCAACTGCGAATTGGGGATGCGCCAGGCCAGCATGCGCATGTTGATCAGGGGGATCAGCGGGTCGTCATCCCCGGCCAGGATCAAGGTCGGCTGGTGGATCTTGTGCAGCCAATGGATGCTGGTCCAGCCGAGGCCCGCGAACAGTTGCCAGTAATAACCGAGCTTGCCCGCCGAACGTACCTTGGCCGCGTGACGAGCCGCCAGGCTTGGGTCGCGGCGGAACGAGCCGCCGTAGATCAGCGGCGCGATGCGCATCACATGGGACGGCTGCACGTAGCGTCGGGGACTGGCCATCATCCACAGCACCTTCGGCTTGCCCGGCACCATCACCGCGCCGGCGGCCGTGGCGGCGAGCACCAGCTTCTTGCAGCGCTCCGGATAATCATGGGCGAACTGCTGGGCCAGGGCGCCGCCCCAGGACACACCGATCACGTTGACCTGCCCATAGTCGAGGTAATCGAGCATCCGCGCGGTAAGCTTGGCCAGGCCCGGAAAACGATACGGCCGGCTCGGCGTCGACGAACCGCCGACCCCGGGCACATCGAAGGCGATCACTTCCAGGTCCGGGTCCAGGGCCTCGATGAACGGGAAGACCAGCTCCAGGTTGGCGCCGATGCCGTTGAAAATCAGCAGCGGCGTCAAGTGAGGCTTGCCGGGACGTACCGCGGTGCGCAAGGTCTGGCCATCCAGGTCGACGGTACGGAAAATGTACGGTTGCGGCATGCTTCAAGCCCTGTGGGTTGGGTCGCGGTCTTTCATTTTTCCCCGATCTCCTGTGGGAGCGAGCCTGCTCGCGATGACTGCGGTACATCCGAACATCAATGTGTGCTGACACACCGCAATCGCGAGCAGGCTCGCTCCCACATTGGATCTGCTGTGAACCTGAGTCTGTGTTCACCAGCGCTGTGGGCCTTACATGTCCATGTCGGCTGCGGGAATGTATTCGTGAGCAAGCTCACCCCCGCAGCGGACGAGTTGCAGTTCTTTACCGCTCATGCACATAAGTGCCCGGCGCCGCTTCCCCGGCCACATACGTCTTGTTGCCCAGCACGGTGGGGGCCTTCTTCAGCTTGCCCGAGCGTTCGGCCTGCCAGGCTTGCCAGTGCAGCCACCACGAGTCGGTGTGCTTGGTGGAGTTTTCCATCCAGTCCTCGGCCTTGGCCGGCATGTCTTCGCTGGTCATGTAGCGGGACTTTGGATTGCCCGGCGGGTTGAGAATGCTCTGGATGTGACCGCTGCTCGACAGCACGAATTCAACCTTGCCGCCGAACAGCTGCGCCGATTTGTAGCAGGACTTCCACGGCGTGATGTGGTCGTTGGTGCCGGCCAGGGAAAAGATATCGGCGCTGACCTGCTTGAGGTCGATCGGCGTGCCGCACACTTCCAGTGCGTTGGGGCGGATCAGCGGGTTGTTCTTGAACATCTCGATGAGGTCGCCATGGAACGCCGCCGGGAGTCGCGTGGTGTCGTTGTTCCAGAACAGGATGTCGAACACCGGCGGCTCGTTGCCCAGCAGGTAATTGTTCACCCAGTAGTTCCAGATCAGGTCATTGGGCCGCATCCAGGCGAACACCTTGGCCATGTCGCGGCCTTCAAGGACGCCGGCCTGGTAGGAATGGCGCTTGGCCGTTTCCAGGGTCTGCTCGTCGACGAACAGCGCCACGTCGGTGTCCAGGGTGGTGTCCAACACACTCACCAGCAGGGTCAGGGCATTGACCTTTTTCTCCCCCAGCGCGGCGTAATGGCCGAGCAGGGCGGTGCAGGTGATGCCGCCCGAGCAGGCGCCCAGCATGTTCACGTCCTTGCTGCCGGTGATGGCCGTGACCACATCCACCGCTTCCTTGAGCGCTTCGATGTACGTCGACAGGCCCCACTCGCGCTGCGCCTTGGTGGGGTTGCGCCAACTGATGATGAAAGTCTGCACGTTGCTGCGCAGGCAGAAGCGCGCCAGGCTCTTGTCCGGGCTCAGGTCGAATACGTAGAACTTGTTGATTTGCGGCGGCACCACCAGCAATGGTCGCTCATGGACCTGCTCGGTGATGGGGCGGTACTGGATCAGCTCCAGCACGTCATTGCGAAAGACTACCGCGCCTTCGGTCACGCCCAGGCTCTTGCCGACTTCGAACGCACCCATGTCCACCTGGCTCGGCATTCCGCCGTTGTGCACCAGGTCCTTGGCCAGGTGGGACAGGCCATCGAGCAGGCTCTTGCCGCCGGTTTCGAAGAAGCGCTTGACCGCCGCCGGGTTGGCCGCCGAGTTGGTCGGGGCCATGGCTTCGGTCATCAGGTTGATCACGAAGTGCCCACGGCTGATGTCCTGGGGCGAGAGGCTGCTGTCGTCGATCCAGGCGTGCAGCTCCTTGCGCCACGCCAGATAGGTTTGCAGATAACGTCTGTAGAGCGGGTTCTGGCTCCACGCCGGGTCGTTGAAACGACGGTCATCACTGGCGGGCTGCAACTCGGATTTGCCGAACAGGACTTTCCTCAATTCAGCGCCGAAATGGGCGACGTGCTTGACGCTGTGCAGCGGTTGTTTGATGGTCTGGGTCAGCACCATCCGGGCAGAGGCCAGCAGGTCTTTCCTGCGCAAGCCGACGACGGGATTCAAGCCCAGGGTGTTTTCCGAAGCTTGGTACTTCAACTCATCGTTGTTCTTGTTGCTCATCTACGACGCTCCATTGTCCTTCAGACGAGTACCGGGGACCGTGCCAGAAGCGCAAGGCCAATACCAGGTACGCTGCTCGGGGTGACCATTAATTCCGCATCGAGGGCAATGAGGAAACGTGTGCCAGGAACTCGCCGGTTCCTTTGCAGGGAACTTGCCAGCTCCATTGGTTACCCGAGTTTAATTTTTTTCGCAAGCAGGCCAGTCATTGACGTTGCCGCGCAGGCATTCAAGCAGATGAGTCTAGAAAATTCGCCCTAATGCGCCAGCCCTTGAGCTAGAGCATCAGCTTGACGACGGACGCATTCGGGTCGCGGGTTTTTCCGGCCGCCTTGAGTTCGGCGAGATAATCGTTCCACAGGTCTTCCTGGCGCACCGCCAGCTGGTACAGATAGTCCCAGGTGAACAATCCGCTGTCATGGCCATCGTCGAAGGTCAGTTTCAGTGCGTATTGGCCGGCCGGTTCGACCTTGGTCAGGCCGACGCCGAGCTTGCCGTATTGCAGGATAGGTTTGCCGTGGCCCTGGACCTCGGCCGAAGGCGAGTGCACCCGCAGGAATTCCGCGGGCAGGTGATACTCCTCGTCCGGCGCGTATCTGAGCGTCAGGGTCTTGGAGGCTTTGTGCAGGTTGATGGCGGTGGGGAGTCTGGTCATGGCCTGTGATCCGTCTCTGAAGGACGCGTTGATCTCCAAAACGACGCGGTCCATGTGGGAGCGAGCTTGCTCGCGATAGCGGTTTGACAGTCAACACAAGGGTTGAATGTTATGCCGCCATCGCGAGCAAGCTCGCTCCCACAGGTTCCGGGGAAACCTGTCGGTGGCCTACAGGATATACCGCGACAGGTCTTCGTTCTGCGCCAGCTCGCCGAGGTGGCTGTTGACGTATTCGGCGTCGATGATGATCGGCGCTTCGTTGTGGGCGCTGGCCAGGTCGCCGGCGCTGAACGAGACTTCCTCAAGCAGGCGTTCAAGCAGCGTGTGCAGGCGCCGGGCACCGATGTTCTCGGTCTTCTCGTTGACCTGCCAGGCGATCTGCGCCAGACGCTTGATGCCTTCTGGTGCGAACTCGATGTTCAGGCCTTCGGTCTTGAGCAGCGCGCAGTATTGTTCGGTCAGCGATGCATGGGGCTCGCTCAGGATGCGCTCGAAGTCTTCCGGCGACAGCGCCTTGAGTTCGACCCGGATTGGCAAGCGGCCTTGCAGCTCAGGCACCAGGTCGCTCGGCTTGCTCAGGTGGAACGCACCGGAGGCGATGAACAGGATGTGGTCGGTCTTGACCATGCCCAGCTTGGTGTTCACCGTGCAGCCTTCGATCAACGGCAGCAGGTCGCGTTGCACGCCTTCGCGGGAAACGTCGGCGCCGCCGACATTGCCGCGCTTGGCGACCTTGTCGATTTCGTCGATGAACACGATGCCGTGCTGCTCGACCGCTTCCAGGGCCTTGGCCTTCAGCTCCTCTTCGTTGACCAGGCGACTGGCTTCTTCATCGCGCACCAGCTTCAGCGCTTCCTTGACCTTGAGCTTGCGGCTTTTCTTCTTGCCCTTGCCCATGTTGGCGAACAGGCTCTGCAACTGGTTGGTCATTTCTTCCATGCCTGGCGGCGCGGAAATGTCGACGCCGGCCATTTCGGCCACCTCGATCTCGATCTCCTTGTCGTCCAGCTGGCCTTCGCGCAGGCGTTTGCGGAACAGCTGGCGGGTGTTGGAGTCCTGGGTCGTGGCGGCGTCGGCGTTGAAGCCCATGCGCGCCGGTGGCAGCAGGGCATCGAGAATGCGCTCCTCCGCGGCGTCTTCGGCGCGATGGCGAACCTTGGTGATTTCCTGTTCGCGCAGCAGCTTGATCGCCGCATCGGCCAGGTCACGAATGATCGACTCGACATCGCGGCCCACGTAGCCGACTTCGGTGAACTTGGTGGCTTCGACCTTGATGAATGGCGCGTTGGCGAGCTTGGCCAGGCGCCGGGCGATCTCGGTCTTGCCGACACCGGTCGGGCCGATCATCAGGATGTTCTTGGGGGTCACTTCGACGCGCAGTTCTTCCGGCAGTTGCATCCGGCGCCAGCGGTTACGCAAGGCGATGGCGACGGCGCGCTTGGCATCGTCCTGGCCGATGATGTGGCGATTGAGTTCGTGGACGATTTCGCGGGGAGTCATGGACATAATAATTGGCGGTCCTCAAGCGGGAGTCTGGGCCTGGAAGGGCTTACTCCGCGAGGTCCTGCTCCTCAATGGTCTGGGTGTGGTTGGTGAAGACGCAGATGTCGCCGGCGATGCCCAGGGCAGTCTCGACGATCTCGCGAGCCGAAAGGTCGGTCTTTTTCAGCAGGGCGCTGGCGGCAGCCTGGGCGTAGGCGCCACCGGAACCCATGGCGATCAGGCCGTCTTCCGGTTCAACCACGTCGCCGTTGCCGGTAATGATCAAGGAAGCATCCTTGTTGGCCACCGCAAGCATGGCTTCGAGGCGGCTCAGGGAGCGGTCGGTGCGCCATTCCTTGGCCAGCTCGACGGCTGCACGGACCAAGTGACCCTGATGTTTTTCAAGTTGCCCTTCGAAACGCTCGAACAGGGTGAAGGCGTCGGCGGTGGCCCCGGCGAAACCGGCGATGACCTGGCCGTGATACAGGCGGCGGACTTTCTTCGCGTTGCCTTTCATCACGGTGTTGCCCAATGAAACCTGGCCGTCGCCGCCCATGACGACTTTGCCGTGACGGCGGACTGAAACGATGGTGGTCAAGGGAAGAGTCTCCACGCAGCGGGGCGAAAATGCCCGGATGGAACACATATGGGGGTGGCGTGGGGTTTTTCAACTGCGGGGCGGGGGAGGGGATGAGTGGTGTGTTGTGAATGTTCCACGATCCTGTGGCGAGGGGATTTATCCCCGCTGGGGCGCGAAGCGGCCCTAAAAGCCTGCCGCTTCGGTGCGACTGAGTTGACTCCCTCAAGCTTTTGGGGCCGCTTCGCAGCCCAGCGGGGATAAATCCCCTCGCCACAGGGTTTGTGTCAGTGTGCCTAGCGGCTTTGACGTTGTTGTAACAACAGGTTGCTGAAACCGCTGCCAGCCAGTTGTTTCTGGGCCTTGGTCAGTTCTTCGCGGTTGCTGAACGGTCCGACCAGTACGCGATACCAGGTTTCGTCCTTCACCGTTCCGGACTCCACCGACACCGACTGGCCCAGCAGAATGATCTGCGCCCGGACCTTGTCGGCGTCGGCTTCCTTGCGGAACGAGCCGGCCTGCAGGAAGAATTTTGTCACCGGCGCGGCCTTCTGCACCGGCGGGGCCGGTGGCGGCGTAATGCCGGCCAGGGCGGCCTGGGCGCGGGCGGTGTCGATCTTCGCCGCTTCGGCTGGGGTCACTGGCGTGGTCGGCACCTGCGGCGTCGGCAGGGTCTTCTCCGGCACCGCATCGGGCGGCACGATGACCTCCGATTCCGGGAGCAAGGTGTAGAAGTCGTATTTCGGCTTCACCGGTTGTGTCGGGCTCGGCGGGGTCTTGTTGGCCTCGGCGATCCGCGTGGCTTTCTGCTGCTCTTGCCGAACACGCTTGACGTCATCGCCCTGGCCCGGTTCCAGCTTCATCAGGAATACGATGAATGCGCCGACAGTCAGGCCGATCGCCATCCACAACCAGCCCGGAATCGGCTGTTTGGCCGGAGGCTGGTAACGACTGGCGCCGCGTTTGGGTGCAGGTTTTTTCTTGGCGGCCAAGTTACATGCGCTCCAGCGTTTCCAGGCCCAGCAGTTCCAGGCCTTGCTTGAGCGTGCGCCCGGTCAGCGCGGCGAGGCGCAGGCGGCTCTGCATTTGTGCCGGGGTCTCGGCGTTGAGCATCGGGCAGTTCTCGTAGAAGCTGGAAAACAGCCCGGCGACGTCGTACAGGTAGGCGCACAAGGTGTGCGGCGTGCCCTTGTCGGCCACGTTGTTCAGGACTTCGCCGAACTGCGCCAGCCTGGCCGCCAGCTCCTGTTCATGGGCGGCTTCGAGGACGATCTGGCCCTCGATTTCGTCGAAGCCCTTGCCGAGCTTGCGGAACACGCCCGCCACACGGGTGTAGGCGTACAGCAGGTACGGAGCGGTGTTGCCTTCGAAGTTGAGCATCAGGTCGAAGTTGAAGCTGTAGTCGCTGGCGCGGTGCTTCGACAGGTCGGCATATTTCACCGCGTCGATGCCGACCACCTTGGCGATCTTGCGCAGTTCGTCTTCGGCCAGCTCCGGGTTCTTGCCCTTGACCAGAGTGTACGCACGGTCCTGGGCTTCGGTCAGCAGGTCGATCAGCTTCACCGTGCCGCCATCGCGGGTCTTGAACGGGCGACCATCGGCGCCGTTCATGGTGCCGAACCCCATGTGTTCCATTTCCATCGGATGGGTCACGAAACCGGCCAGACGGGCCACTTCGAACACCTGCTGGAAGTGCAGGGCCTGGCGCTGGTCGACGAAATACAGGACCCGATCGGCCTTCAGCACGCCGTTGCGATAACGCACGGCCGCCAGGTCAGTGGTGGCGTAGAGGTAGCCACCGTCAGCCTTGACGATGATCACCGGCAGCGGCTCGCCATCGGCGGTCTTGAACTGGTCGAGGAACACGCACTGGGCGCCGTTGCTTTCCACCAGCATGCCTTTGGCCCGGAGGTCGTTGACCACGTTGATCAGGTCGTCGTTGTAGGCGCTTTCGCCCATTACGTCGGCCATGCTCAGCTTGACGTTCAGCAGCTCGTATATCTTCTGGCAGTGGGACAGCGAGATGTCCTTGAACTTTGTCCACAGCGCCAGGCACTCGGCATCGCCAGCCTGCAGCTTGACCACCAGGCCACGGGCGCGGTCGGCGAACTCGGGCGACTCGTCGAAGCGTTGCTTGGCGGCGCGGTAGAAGTTTTCCAGGTCCGAGAGCTCGTCGCTGGTGATCGGGTTTTCCTGCAGGTAGGCCATCAGCATGCCGAACTGGGTGCCCCAGTCGCCGACGTGGTTCTGGCGGATCACCGTGTCACCGAGAAACTCCAGGACGCGCGCCACGCCATCGCCAATGATGGTCGAGCGCAGGTGGCCGACGTGCATTTCCTTGGCGAGGTTGGGGGCCGACAGGTCGACCACGGTGCGCTGCAACGGGCCGGCCTTGCGTACGCCGAGGCGCTCGTCGGCCAGGGCCGCGTCCAGCCGCGAGGCCAGCGCCTGGGTATTCTGGAAGAAGTTGATGAACCCGGGGCCGGCAATTTCGGCCTTGGTGACGTTTTCGTCGGCCGGCAATGCGGCGATGATCTTTTCCGCCAGGTCGCGAGGTTTCATGCCGGCCGGTTTGGCGAGCATCATCGCGATGTTGCTGGCAAAGTCACCGTGGGTCTTGTCGCGGGTGTTCTCGACCTGAATCGCCGGCGACAGGCCTTCTGGCAGCACACCTTCAGTGACGAGTTGGGTGATGGCTTGCTGGATAAGCTGGCGAATGGTGTCTTTCATGGTCTTCTCTTTCAACCGCAGGCGCGGCGGCGCTTCGATGCGCTGGTGGAAAAACTGGGCATTATCCGTGGCGCGGGCGAGCTTGCCAACTGTAGCGGGTCGGGCGGGTATGTGCGGCGACTATTCTTGCTGGCTTGGATGTACGCAATCCCCTGTGGGAGCGAGCTTGCTCGCGATAGCGGTCTGGCATTCAATATTCATGCAAGCTGATCCGCCGCCATCGCGAGCAAGCTCGCTCCCACAAGGGCCAGGTTAGCGTTCCATTAATACAAATCCACCGGATCCACATCCAGCGACCAGCGCACCGACCGCCCGCTGGGCAGTTGTTCCAGTACCAGCAACCAGGCGCTCAGCAACCGATGCAGCGGTGCGCGGGCATTGGCCTGTAATAAAAGCTGTGCGCGATAACGTCCCGCCCGCCGTTCCATCGGAGCCGGCACCGGGCCCAATAGTTCGATCCCGCTGAGGCTCTGTTCCGCCAGCAGGCGCTCGGCCTCGCTGCACGCTTCGTCCAGGAAGCCTTCGGCCTGTCCTGGCTTGTGGGCCTCGGCCCGCAGCAGCGCCAGATGGGCGAACGGCGGCAGCCCGGCGGCGCGACGTTCGCTCAAGGCCTGCTCGGCGAAGGCGAAGTAGCCCTGCTCGGTCAGTTGGATCAGCAGCGGGTGGTCGGCCAGGTGGGTCTGGATAATCACTTTGCCCGGCTCCTCGGCCCGTCCGGCGCGACCTGCGACCTGGACGATCAGCTGCGCCATGCGCTCGCTCGCGCGGAAGTCACCGGAAAACAACCCACCGTCGGCATCCAGGATCGATACCAGCGTCACGCGCGGGAAGTGATGCCCCTTGGCGAGCATCTGCGTGCCCACCAGGATGCACGGCTGGCCCTTCTGGATCGTGGCGAACAGCTGATTCATCGCATCCTTGCGCGAGGTGCTGTCGCGATCCACCCGCAGCACCGGGTAATCAGGAAACAGGATGCCCAGCCGCTCCTCGGCGCGCTCGGTGCCGGCGCCTACCGGACGCAGGTCCACTTTCCCGCATTGCGGGCAGTGCCTCGGTACCGGCTCGGAGTGTCCGCAATGGTGACAGCGCAGTTCGCCGTAGCGCTGATGCACGGTCATCCGCGCGTCGCAGCGTTCGCAGCCGGACATCCAGCCGCAGTCATGGCACAGCAGGGTCGGGGCGAACCCCCGGCGGTTGAGAAACACCAGCACCTGCTGCCCAGCGGCAAGGGTCTGGCCGATGGCTTGCTGCATCGGTCCGGAAATGCCGCTGTCCAGCGGGCGGCTTTTCACATCCAGGCGCAGGAAGCGCGGCTGCTTGGCGCCGCCGGCCCGTTCGTTGAGGCGCAGCAGGCCATAGCGGCCGGTGTAGGCGTTGTGCAGGCTTTCCAGGGAGGGCGTGGCCGAGCCGAGCACGATCGGGATGTTTTCCTGGCGAGCCCGCACCAGCGCCAGGTCACGGGCGTGGTAGCGCAGGCCTTCCTGCTGTTTATAGGAGCCGTCGTGTTCTTCATCGATGATGATCAAGCCGGGGTTTTTCATCGGCGTGAACAGCGCCGAGCGGGTGCCGATGATGATGTCGGCCTCGCCGTCGCGCGCGGCGAGCCAGGCTTCCAGGCGCTCGCGGTCGTTGACCGCCGAATGCACCAGGGCGATGCGCGCATTGAAGCGCTGCTCGAAGCGCGCCAGGGTCTGCGGGCCCAGGTTGATTTCCGGAATCAGCACCAAAGCCTGCTTGCCGGCTTCGAGGGTCTGACGGATCAGTTGCAGGTAGACCTCGGTCTTGCCGCTGCCGGTGACTCCCGCCAGCAGAAAGGCGTGATAACTGTCGAAACCCGCGCGAATCGCCTCGCAAGCGGTCCGCTGTTCGGCGTTGAGCGGCAGTTCCGGCTGGGCCAGCCAGTGTTCGTGGCGCGCGTCGGGGGCGTGCCGGCGGACTTCTACCTGGACGAGATTCTTGGCCAGCAGCAGGTCAAGGCTGTCCTTGCTGAGCATCAACTTGCTCAACAGCTGGTGCGCTACCCCATGGGGATGCTGGGCCAGGGTCGCCAGGGCCTCGCGTTGGCGCGGTGCGCGGGCGATGCGCGGGTCATCCAGCGAAGCGCCCGGCGTCACCGACCAGAATCGCTCCTGGCGTGCCTCGGCCGGTTCGCCCTGGCGCAACAGCACCGGTAACGCCCAGCTCAAGGTGTCGCCCAGGCTGTGCTGATAATACTGTGCGGTCCACAGGCACAGCTTGAACAGCGCCGCGGGCAGCGGTGGCGTGGCGTCGAGCAGCGCCAGGGCCGGTTTGAGCTTGTCGACCGGCACTTCGCTGTGATCGGTGACTTCCACCAGGATCCCGATCATTTCCCGCCGGCCGAACGGCACCCGCAGGCGCATGCCCGGCTGCAACTGGGCGCGTGTTACCCCGGCTGGGGCACGGTAGTCGAACAGACGTCGCAGGGGCGATGGCAGGGCGAGGCGCAGGATGGCGTCGGGCACGCGGGGATCTCGGTAGGCGGATAAATTCGCGAGGCTGAGCGCGATTCAATGTGGGAGCGAGCTTGCTCGCGATGGCGGCGGGTCAGTTTGCATTGACGTTGAATGCCAGACCGCTATCGCGAGCAAGCTCGCTCCCACAGGGATTGTGCTGAGGGCGCGAGCCTAGCAGACGGTTGGTACAAGTTGTAGCTTGCGTGATTAATCTTGTCTGGTAGAATCCGCGGCCTAATTACGTGCGGTATTCAACAATAGTGTTGGGTGGCGGCACGCTAGCCTGAGGAAAACACCATGAAAACCGATATCCATCCGGACTACCCAGTTGTGGCCGTAACCTGCAGCTGCGGCAACAAGTTCGAAACGCGTTCGACCTACGGCAAAGCCCTGGCGATCGACGTTTGCAATGAATGCCACCCGTTCTACACCGGTAAGCAAAAGACTCTGGATACCGGCGGCCGTGTTCAGAAGTTCGCCGATCGTTTCGGTGCTTTCGGCAAAGTTACTCCAAAAGCCTGAGGCTGATCATCTTGGAAAGTCGTTCCGGCTATTCCAGGCTGATGAAAAAGGCGTCCCTAGCGGGCGCCTTTTTTGTGTCTGCGATTTGGCTCTGTGGTGCCCAGGCGGCGTGCCCGTTCCCGGATGGACTGCCCGACGTGGCCGTGCAACGGGTGGTCGATGGCGACACCTTGTACCTCAGCGACGGTCGTCGCATCCGCATGATCGGTCTCAACAGTCCGGAACTGGGAAAGCGCGGGCGTGCGGACGAGCCGTTTGCCGTGGCGGCGCGCCAGCGGCTCGAGGCACTGGTGGCTGCCAGCGCCGGTCGGGTCAGGGTGTCGCCTGGCAAGGACGACCGGGACGACTACGGGCGCACGCTGGCCCATGTCTATGACCAGCAGGGTCGGAACCTGGAAGAGCAATTGATTGCCGAGGGGCTGGGTTACCTGGTTGCGGTTGCGCCGAATGTCGATCTGGTCGAATGCCAGCAGGCGGCGGAGCGCAAGGCGCGGCAAGCCGGCCTGGGGCTATGGAAGAAGTCACCCGTCGTGCGCGCGGAGCAGATCAAGGCCCCCGGTTTTGCGCTGGTCAGCGGCCGCGTAGACAGTGTGCAACGCAATCGCGGCGGGATCTGGATCGAGCTGCAAGGCTCGGTTGTCCTGCATATTGCGGCCAATCTGCAGCGAAGCTTTGACGCTTCGATGCTCAAGGGCCTGGAAGGCCGGACCATCGAGGCCCGTGGTTGGGTTGTCGATCGCTCTCGACGCGGTGCGGCCAGGCCCGGGCAGGCGCGGTGGATGTTGCCTCTGACTGATCCGGCAATGTTGCAGGCAGTGCTCAGGCAGAAATAATTGTAGACATTTTTTGACGTTATTGTATCCATGAAGCCCTTGTGTTTCCTGGTTCTTGGCCCAAAGTCGTAGGGCAGGGCGCTTGACAGCAGTGACTGGTCAGTCTTGTAGGGACTTTGCGAGGCGCGTATCCTCGGCGGTCCGTCTGTCCAACACAGTAAAAAGCGGAATGCCCACATGTCTGATCTGAAAACTGCCGCTCTCGAATATCACGCTAATCCTCGTCCAGGAAAGCTGAGTGTCGAGCTCACCAAGGCCACCGCCACTGCCCGCGACCTGTCGCTGGCCTACAGCCCCGGCGTAGCCGAGCCAGTACGCGAAATCGCTCGCGACCCTGAGCTGGCCTACAAATACACCGGCAAGGGCAACCTGGTTGCAGTCATTTCCGATGGCACCGCGATTCTCGGCCTGGGTAACCTCGGCCCACTGGCCTCCAAGCCGGTCATGGAAGGCAAGGGCGTGCTGTTCAAGCGCTTCGCCGGTATCGACGTGTTCGACATCGAAGTCGATTCCGAAAGCCCGCAGGCCTTCATCGACACCGTCAAGCGCATCTCCATCACCTTCGGCGGCATCAACCTGGAAGACATCAAGGCACCTGAGTGCTTCGAGATCGAGCGCGCCCTGATCGAACAGTGCGACATTCCGGTTTTCCACGATGACCAGCACGGCACCGCGATCGTGACCGCAGCCGGCATGATCAATGCCCTGGAAATCGCCGGCAAGACCCTGCCGGAAGCCAAGATCGTCTGCCTGGGCGCGGGTGCCGCGGCCATCTCCTGCATGAAGTTGCTGGTGAGCATGGGCGCCAGGATTGAAAACATCTTCATGGTTGACCGTACCGGCGTGATCCACTCCGGCCGTGACGACCTGAACCAGTACAAGGCCGTGTTTGCCCACGCGACCGACAAGCGCTCCCTGGCGGATGCGCTGGACGGTGCAGACGTGTTCGTCGGCCTGTCGGGTCCGAACCTGCTGAGCCCGGAAAACCTGCTGCGCATGGCGCCGAACCCGATCGTGTTCGCCTGCTCGAACCCGGACCCGGAAATCTCCCCGGAACTGGCTCACGCCACCCGCAGCGACGTGATCATGGCCACCGGCCGTTCGGACTATCCGAACCAGGTCAACAACGTCCTGGGCTTCCCGTTCATCTTCCGTGGTGCCCTGGACGTTCGCGCCAAGCGCATCAACGAAGAAATGAAAGTCGCCGCCGCCAACGCCCTGCGCGAACTGGCCAAGCTGCCGGTGCCTCAGGATGTGTGTGACGCCTATGGCGGCATCAAGCTGGAATTCGGTCGTGAGTACATCATTCCGAAGCCAATGGATGCGCGCCTGATCACCCTGATCTCCGACGCCGTGGCCAAGGCCGCGATCGAGACTGGCGTGGCCACCCTGCCGTATCCGAAGAACTACCCGCTCAAGAGCGTGGATGACGTGTTCAACGGCTAAGCCGTTGTAGCGCTTCAACAAAAAGCCCCGGCTCGTGTGAGCCGGGGCTTTTTTGTCAGTTTGGTTTGGTGTGAGATTCGAGGGCCTCTTCGCGAGCAGGCTCGCTCCCACATTGGAATGCAATCCCTGTGGGAGCGAGCCTGCTCGCGAAGGCGGACGTGCAGTCGATTAAATGTCTCAGAATACCTGATACATCAAAAAGCCCCGCGCTTCTCTCGAAGGCGGGGCTTTTCGGTGGCGTCCGGTCAGAACAGATCGATCGGCGCTGCCTCATCCGCCGGCAGCGGGCTGCCCGGCGCTACACCGTTGCCCAGCTCATTGACCGACGGCGGCGTGTCTTCGCTCTTGAACAGCTCGAAGTACGCGCCAGGCGTGCCTGGGGTGGCGGCGCGACCGCTGGCCGGGTCGACCCGCAGGCTGAGGATGCCTTCCGGTTCCGGCTGGGTGTGGGGTGGCCGGTCCTTGAGGGCGGCGCCCATGTAGGTCATCCAGATCGGCAGCGCCACGGTACCGCCGAATTCGCGACGACCCAGGCTCTCGGGCTGGTCGAAGCCGGTCCAGACGGTGGTCACGTAATCTCCGTTGTAGCCCGAGAACCATGCATCCTTCGATTCGTTGGTGGTACCGGTCTTGCCGGCCAGGTCGGTGCGACCCAGTGCCAGGGCGCGCCGGCCGGTGCCGAGCTTGATCACATCCTGCAGCATGCTGTTGAGGATGTAGGTGGTACGGCCGTCAACGATGCGTTCGGCGATTGCCGGCGCTTGCGGTACGCCAGGGGCGGTGGTGGCTTCGCCGCCAGTTGCTTTGACTGTGAGGGTCTCGGCGGCGGGGGCGGCGACGCCGTCGCTGGCCTGCTCGCCTGTCGGTACTCGTGGCGGGTTGGCGACAAACAGCGTTTCGCCGTTGCGGCTTTCAATCCTGTCGATGATGTACGGAGTGATCTTGTAGCCGCCGTTGGCAAAGGTGCTCCAACCCGTGGCGATTTCCATTGGCGTCAGCGTCGCGGTGCCCAGTGCCAGGGACAGGTTGCGCGGCAGGTCCTGCTTGTTGAAGCCGAACTTGCTGATGTAGTCGATGGTGCGGTCCACGCCCAGCGCCTGCAGCAGGCGGATCGAGACAAGGTTGCGGGACTTGTACAGCGCTTCGCGCAGGCGAATCGGGCCGAGGAAGGTATTGGTGTCGTTCTTCGGTCGCCAGACCTTGTCGAGGTACTCGTCGACAAACACGATCGGCGCATCGTTGACCAGGCTGGCGGCGGTGTAGCCGTTATCCAGCGCAGCGCTGTAGACGAACGGCTTGAAGCTCGAGCCCGGTTGACGCTTGGCCTGCAAGGCGCGGTTGTAATTGCTCTGCTCGAAGGCGAAACCACCCACCAGCGAGCGGATCGCGCCATTCTGCGGGTCCAGCGACACCAGCGCGCCTTGGGCGGCAGGTATCTGACTGAACTTTAGGGAGTTGTCCGGCTGGCGCTGTACGCGGATCAGGTCGCCGACCTGAGCGACGTCCGACGGCTGCCGCGGGTTGGCGCCCATGCTGTTGGTATTGAGGAACGGACGGGCCCATTTCATGGTGTCCCAGGCCACGTGCTCTTCGGACTCGCCATTGCGGGTCAGGACCTTGATGCCGTCCTTGTCCACCTGAGTGACGATCGCCGGCTCCAGGCTGCTGATGGTGCGCTGCTTGGTCAGCTCCAGGGCCCAGGCTTCCTTGGTCTTGCCTGGCAGGCGCGATTCCGGCCCACGGTAGCCGTGGCGCTGGTCGTAGGTCATCAGGCCTTCATGGAGCGCGGTATTGGCCATTTCCTGCAGGTTGCTCGGCACCGTGGTGGTGACCCGGAAACCTTCGGTATAGGCGTCGCTGCCATAGCGCCCGACCATCTCGGCCCGGGCCATTTCGGCGATGTACGGGGCGTTCACTTCCGGAGTCGGTACGTGATAGCTGGCGTTCAAGGGCTCGTTGATCGCGGCGGTGTAGTCGGCTTCGCTGATCTTGCCGAGCTTGTACATGCGCCCCAGGATCCAGTCGCGACGCTCCTTGCTGCGTGCCGGGTTGGCCAGCGGGTTGAAACGTGACGGTGCCTTGGGCAGGCCGGCGATCATTGCCATCTGCGCCAGGCTCACGTCGCGGATCGACTTGCCGTAATACACCTGCGCCGCCGCCTCGATGCCATAGGCGCGGTTGCCCAGGTAGATCTTGTTCACGTACAGCTCGAGGATTTCATCCTTGGTCAGTTGCCGCTCGATCTGCAGGGCCAGGAGGATCTCGGTGGTCTTGCGCGAGAAGCTGCGTTCGCTGGTCAGGAAGAAATTCTTGGCGACCTGCATGGTGATGGTGCTGCCGCCGGACTGGATGTGGCCGCTCTTGACCAGTTGGCTGGCGGCGCGCATCAGGCTGCCCGGATCAACGCCATAGTGGTTGGCGAAGTTGTCGTCTTCAGCACTTAGTAACGCATTGATGAAATTGGGCGGAATGTCGGCGAAACGGATCGGCGTGCGGCGCATTTCGCCAAATTCGGCGATCAATTTATTGTCGCTGCTGTAGACCCGCAGAGGAATCTGCAACTGAATACTTCTCAGCGCCTCCACGGACGGCAATCCCGGACTAAGGTAAAGAAAGGCACCACTCAGACCCAGGAGCAGTCCGCAGAAAACCGCGACGATGGACCATCCGAAAAATTTCAGCAGACGAATCAAGGCTTTTGGATATCCAGGCAAAGAATGAAAAAGGCGCCAGGTTCAGGGAAGGACCCATGCCAGCAACAAAGCGAAAAAAACGCTGGGCATTATAAGCATTTTTTTTCGTCGGAAACGCCATCCGGACGTCCGTCGGACCGGGGGGATTGAACGCAATTCATATTAGAGAGTCCGTAACTCACGGATAGTCATAGGGAATTGGTAGTGCTACGACTCTTCAATAAAAAAGCCCACACACTTCTGGGGATCGACATCAGCTCGACGTCGGTGAAGCTGCTCGAATTGAGCCGTCAGGGCGATCGTCTGCGTGTCGAGTCCTACGCTGTCGAGCCGTTGCCAGCCAATGCCGTGGTGGAAAAGAACATCGCCGAGCTGGAAGGAGTGGGCCAGGCGCTTTCACGAGTGCTGGCCAAGGCCAGGACACCCTTGCGCAACGTGGCGGTGGCCGTGGCGGGGTCGGCGGTTATCACCAAGACCATCGAGATGGACGCCGGGCTGTCCGATGACGACATGGAGAACCAGCTCAAGATCGAGGCCGACCAGTACATTCCTTATCCACTGGACGAAGTGGCGATCGATTTCGAGGTGGCCGGCGTATCGCCTCGCAGCGCCGAGCGTGTCGAGGTGCTGCTGGCGGCTTGTCGCAAAGAGAATGTCGAGGTGCGCGAGGCGGCGCTGGCGCTTGCCGGGCTGACGGCCCGGGTGGTCGATGTGGAAGCGTACGCGCTGGAGCGTGCGTTCGGCCTGCTCGCCACTCAGCTGGCGGCATCCCAGGAGCGCCTGACCGTGGCGGTGATCGACATCGGAGCCACGATGACCACGCTCAGCGTGTTGCACAACGGGCGCATCATTTATACCCGCGAGCAGTTGTTCGGTGGGCGCCAGCTTACCGAGGAAATCCAGCGCCGTTATGGCCTGACGCCGGAGCAGGCCGGCGTGGCAAAAAAGCAGGGCGGCCTGCCGGACGACTATCTCGGCGAAGTGCTGCAACCGTTTCGCGAAGCGCTGGTGCAGCAAGTGTCGCGTTCCCTGCAGTTTTTCTTCGCTTCAGGTCAGTACAGCGCAGTGGACCACATCCTGCTGGCGGGAGGCACGGCCTCGGTCGCGGGCCTCGACCGTTTGATCGAGCAGCGCCTGGGCACACCTACCCAGGTGGCCAACCCGTTTACCAACATGGCCTTGAGCAGCAAGGTCAATGCCGGTGCCCTGGCCAGTGATGCGCCAGCCCTGATGATTGCCTGCGGGCTGGCCCTCAGGAGTTTCGACTGATGGCTCGGATCAACCTGCTTCCCTGGCGCGAAGAACTGCGCGAAGAGCGGCGCAAGCGCTTTTTGCTGGCATTGGTGGGGGCGCTGGTCGGTGCGGTGGGGCTGACGCTGCTGGCGGCACAGTACCTGAGCAACGAGATTGACTACCAAATGGCGCGCAACGCCCATCTGACCGGGGAAATCGCCGTGCTGGACGAGCGCATCAAGCAGATCAGCGAGCTGAAGGCTCGGCGTCAGCAACTGTTGGAGCGCATGCGGATCATCCAGGACTTGCAGGGCAACCGGCCGGTCAGTGCGCGCATTTTCGATCAACTGGCGCGGACCCTGCCGGATGGGGTGTTTTTCACTGAAGTGAAAATGGAAGAGGGCACGCTCTCCATCAAAGGGGCCGCGGCGTCAAACAACCGGGTCTCGGACCTGATGCGCAACCTCGACTCGTCGGAGCTGTTCGATGCGCCCAGCCTGACGGAGGTCAAGGCCACCACGGCGGGCCAGCTCGACCAGGCCAATGTCTTCCAGCTGACGGTTCGCCAGACCCGTCCGGCCGATGCGGAGGACGCCCAATGAAGCCGGCAGAGTGGTTCGACGCGCTGCGCAAGATCGATCTCAGTGACCTGGACACCAACAATGTCGGTTCATGGCCGACGCCGGTCAAGTGGCTGGCCGGCATCATGCTAGTGATCCTGGTGCTCGGCCTGGGCTACAACTTTGCCCTCAGTGACCTGGAAAACCAGCTGCAGCAGGTCCGTGAGGAGGAGAACACCCTCAAGGCGCAATTCGCCGGCAAGGCGCACATGGCGGCGAACCTGGAGCGCTATACCGAGCAGATGAAGCAGATGGAAACTTCCTTTGGCGTGCTGTTGCGCCAATTGCCCAGTGACACTGAAGTGCCGGGCCTGCTGGAGGACATCACCCGCACCGGCCTGGGCAGCGGCCTGGAGTTCGAGGAGATCAAGTTGCTGCCGGAGGTCACCCAGCCGTTCTACATCGAGTTGCCGATCCAGATCACTGTGACCGGCGGCTACCATGACCTGGCGACCTTCGTCAGCGGCGTAGCCGGGTTGCCCCGGATCGTCACCCTGCACGATTTCGAGATCGCGCCGATGGAGCCGGAGGCGGGGACGAAGCTGCGCATGAACATCCAGGCCAAGACCTACCGGTACAACGAGCAGGAGGCGCAGCCATGACGCCGGTCTGCCGCCTGGGTCTGCTGGTCGGGCTGGTTGCGCTGGCCGGGTGCAACAACGACAACGGTTTCAGTGACCTGGATGCCTACATGAACGAGATGCGCCTGCGCCCGCCCGGCAAGATCGAGCCAATGCCGACCTTCAGGCCTCACGAAACCTTTACCTACAGCGCGGCCAACTTGCGCAGCCCTTTTTCCCGGCAGGTTCCAGTCGATCAGGCTGGTCGACAGCAGGGCTCGCGCAACGTCCGCCCCGACCCGAACCGAGTCAAGCAATACCTGGAAGGCTTCAACATCGAGCAATTCGAGATGGTCGGTACGATCTCCAATGCCAGCGGCTCTTTTGCGCTGTTGCGTGGCGCTGGTGGGGTACACCGGCTGAAGGTCGGAGATTACCTGGGGCGTAACGACGGGCGGATCATCGCTATCAGCGCCACCCAGGTTGAAGTGGTCGAAATCGTTCCCGATGGCCAGGGCGCCTGGCTGGAGCGGCCGCGGACCATTCCCTTGAAAGAGCACTCAATAGTGGAACTCCAACAATGAACAGGATTTTTTCAGCCCTCGGTATTTCGCTATGGATAGCGTTGTTGTCGCCGGTGGTTCATGGCGCCAGCCTGAAAGCGCTGGATGTCGCGGCGTTACCGGGGGACCGGATCGAGTTGAAGCTGACTTTCGACGGGCCGCCGCCCAAGCCCCGTGGTTATACCACCGAGCAACCGGCCCGCATCGCGCTGGATCTGCAGGGGGTGACCAGCCAACTGGCCAGCAAGAGCCGCGACCTGGGCAGTGGCAATGCCCGCAGCGCCACCGTGGTCGAGGCGGGGGATCGTACCCGGTTGATCATCGGCCTTACGCAACTGGCGCCCTATGACACGCGGGTGGAGGGCAACAATCTGTTCGTGGTGGTTGGCAAGGGCGCGACATCGAGAAGCCCGGCCCAACCCGCTCGCCCGGCGACCACCGTCCCTGTGTCTGCCAGGGCTCGCGCCCCGGCGGGCAAAGCCATTCGCGGGGTGGATTTCCAGCGCGGGACCCAGGGTGAAGGCAATGTGGTGATCGATTTGTCCGATCCGTCCATCGCCCCGGACATCCAGGAGCGCGAAGGCAAGATCATCCTCGATTTCGCCAGGACCCAGTTGCCCGAGCCGCTGAGGGTGCGCCTGGACGTCAAGGATTTCGCCACCCCGGTGCAGTTCATCAACGCCAGCGCCGCCTCCGATCGCGCCACCATCAGCATCGAGCCCAGCGGAACCTTCGATTACTCGACCTACCAGACCGACAACAAGCTGACCGTCAGTGTCCGGCCGATGACCGTCGAGGACCTGCAAAAACGCGATACCGATCGAGCCGCCTATAACGGCGAAAAACTGTCCCTGAACTTCCAGGACATCGAGGTGCGTTCGGTACTGCAGCTGATTGCCGATTTCACCAACCTCAACCTGGTGGCCAGCGATACGGTGCAGGGCGGTATCACCCTGCGGTTGCAGAACGTGCCGTGGGATCAGGCGCTGGACCTGGTGCTCAAGACCAAGGGGCTCGACAAGCGCAAAGTAGGTAACGTGCTGCTGGTGGCACCGGCTGACGAGATCGCCGCCCGCGAACGCCAGGAGCTGGAATCGCAAAAGCAGATTGCCGACCTCGCCCCGTTGCGCCGCGAACTGCTGCAGGTCAACTACGCGAAGGCGGCGGACATCGCCAAGCTCTTCCAGTCGGTGACCAGTGCCGAGGCCAAGGCCGATGAGCGCGGCACGATCACGGTCGACGAGCGGACCAACAACATCATCGCCTACCAGACCCAGGACCGGCTCGACGAACTGCGCCGGATCGTGGCGCAGCTGGATATCCCGGTGCGCCAGGTGATGATCGAGGCGCGTATCGTCGAGGCCAACGTCGACTACGACAAAAGCCTGGGCGTGCGCTGGGGGGGCTCGATACAGAACAAGGGCAACTGGAACTCTTCCGGGGTGACCACCGGTGATTCCACCACCATTGGTACGCCGGGCAGCACCAGCACCAACCAGCCATTCGTCGACCTCGGCGCCTCTGGCAATACCTCGGGGATCGGTATCGCGTTCATCACCGACAACGTCCTGCTCGACCTTGAGCTGACGGCCATGGAGAAAACCGGCAACGGTGAAATCGTCTCACAGCCCAAGGTGGTGACCTCCGACAAGGAGACGGCAAAAATCCTCAAGGGCACGGAGATTCCCTACCAGGAGGCCAGCTCCAGCGGCGCCACCTCGGTGTCGTTCAAGGAGGCCTCGTTGTCGCTTGAGGTCACGCCGCAGATAACCCCGGACAACCGCATCATCATGGAGGTCAAGGTCACCAAGGATGAGCCGGACTACCTGAACAAGGTCCAGGATGTACCGCCGATCAAGAAAAACGAGGTCAACGCCAAGGTGCTGGTCAACGACGGCGAGACCATTGTGATTGGGGGCGTTTTCTCAAATACTCAGAGCAAGGTTGTAGATAAGGTGCCATTTCTTGGCGATGTGCCGTATCTTGGCCGCCTTTTCCGGCGTGATGTGGTTTCGGAGAAAAAATCCGAGCTGCTGGTATTTCTCACTCCGCGTATCATGAACAACCAGGCGATTGCTGTGAGTCGTTGATTCTGTGCGAAATTTGATTCTTGTTGGACCGATGGGGGCTGGAAAAAGCACCATCGGTCGTTTGCTGGCCAAAGAGCTGCGCCTGCCATTCAAAGATTCCGACAAGGAAATTGAATTGCGCACGGGCGCCAATATCCCATGGATCTTCGATAAGGAAGGCGAACCGGGCTTTCGCGACCGCGAGCAGGCGATGATTGCCGAGCTGTGCGGTTTCGAAGGCGTGGTGCTGGCGACCGGTGGCGGCGCGGTCATGCGCGAGGCCAATCGTCGGGCGCTGCATGCCGGCGGACGGGTGGTCTACCTGCACGCTTCAGTCGAACAGCAGGTGGGTCGCACCGCCCGTGATCGCAACCGGCCGCTGTTGCGCACCGCCGACCCGGCCAAGACGCTGCGGGACCTGCTCGAATTGCGTGATCCGCTGTATCGGGAAATCGCCGACCTGGTCATCGAAACCGATGAACGGCCGCCACGGATGGTGGTGCTGGAAATTCTCGATCGCCTTCAGCAACTGCCACCCCGTTAATGCGCCGAGCGAAATGCGCTATCCTCGACGTCCCGTTTTGGCTCGACTGGGTTGTGGCGGATGGCCATTAACTGAGACACCGTGGACTTCGTTAATTGCAGGTAGGGATGCCTGATTTCATCTTCACTGTGGGGACACATGCAGACACTTAAGGTCGACCTGGGCGAGCGCAGCTACCCGATTCATATTGGCGAAGGCTTGCTCGACCAGCCCGAACTGCTGGCGCCGCATATCGCCGGACGGCAAGTCGCGATCATCACCAACGAAACCGTCGCTCCTTTGTACCTGGAACGCCTGACTCGCAGCCTGTCGGCTTTTTCCGTCATTTCCGTCGTACTGCCCGACGGTGAAGCGTTCAAGAACTGGGAAACCCTGCAATTGATCTTCGACGGTCTGCTGACTGCACGTCATGATCGTCGCACCACGGTGATCGCCCTGGGCGGCGGCGTGATCGGCGACATGGCCGGGTTCGCTGCGGCGTGCTATCAACGCGGTGTGGATTTCATCCAGATTCCTACCACGCTGCTATCGCAGGTCGATTCGTCCGTGGGCGGAAAGACCGGCATCAACCATCCGCTGGGCAAGAACATGGTGGGCGCGTTCTATCAGCCCAACGTGGTGCTCATCGACACCGCCTCCCTCAAGACGTTGCCGGCCCGTGAACTGTCCGCAGGCCTGGCTGAAGTGATCAAGTACGGGCTGATCTGCGACGAGCCGTTCCTCGGCTGGCTCGAAGAAAACGTCGACCGCCTGCGTGCGCTGGATCAACAGGCCCTGACTTACGCGATCGAGCGCTCTTGCGCAGCCAAGGCTGCCGTCGTCGGCGCCGATGAGCGCGAATCGGGTGTGCGGGCCACGCTCAACCTCGGCCATACCTTCGGTCATGCCATCGAAACCCATATGGGCTATGGCGTCTGGCTGCACGGTGAGGCCGTTGCCGCAGGGACGGTCATGGCCCTGGAAATGTCCGCGCGCCTGGGTTGGATCAGCCAGCAGGAGCGCGATCGTGGTATTCGCCTGTTTCAACGTGCCGGGTTGCCGGTGGTTCCGCCGGAAGAAATGACCGAGGCGGATTTTCTTGAACACATGGCAATCGACAAAAAAGTGATCGACGGTCGTCTGCGTCTGGTGCTGCTGCGCCGCATGGGCGAAGCGGTAGTGACCGACGATTATCCGAAAGAGGTTCTACAGGCCACGCTGGGAGCGGATTACCGCGCCCTGGCTCAGCTTAAAGGTTAATAAGATTCCGATGACTAGTCTGCATGCCGACGAGGCGTTCCTCGGCCATTTCCAATTGAGTCATGACCCTTTCGCTCCACGGGTCCCGGGCTTCAAGTTTTTCCCTGCTCAACGCAAGCCAGTGCTGGGCCAGTTGCACCATCTGGCCCGCTACAGCCAATTGCTGCTGGTGGTCACCGGCCCCCAGGGCAGTGGCAAGACCTTGCTGCGCCAGGCCCTGGTGGCCAGTACCAACAAGCAGTCGGTGCAAAGCGTGGTGGTATCGGCCCGTGGTGCGGGTGATGCCGCGGGTGTGCTGCGCCAGGTGGCCCAGGCTCTGAATGTCGCCCAGGCGGAAATCGGCGCGATTCTCGACCAGATCGTACAATTGGCGCTCACCGGACAGGAAGTCTACCTGCTGGTGGACGATGCCGAACAACTCGACGAATCGGCCCTGGAGGCACTGCTGGCCCTGGCTGCCGGCGCGCCGGAAGGCCGTCCTCATGTGTTCCTGTTCGGTGAGTCGTCACTGATCGCCGAGCTGGACCAGTTGGAGCTCGAGGAAGAGCGTTTCCACGTTATCGAACTCGCGCCCTACACCGAGGAAGAAACCCGTGAATACCTGGCCCAGCGGCTGGAGGGGGCTGGCCGGGGTATCGAACTTTTCACCGCGGATCAGATCTCTGAGATTCACGAAAGCTCGGACGGCTGGCCTGGCAACATCAACCAGGTGGCCCGAGATGCTCTGATCGAAATCATGATCGCCAGCCGCTCAGCGGTGAAGCGTCCAAGTATGGGGTTCAACATGCCGAAGAAACACGTATTGGCGATTTCCGCCGTTGTCGTGGTTGCGGTGGCCGCCGCCTGGCTGATGCCAGGTCGCAACAAGGCACCGACCACCGGCGCACCTGCCAACGAACAGGCACAGCTGCCTCTCGGCCAGGGCACTCCGCAAGCCAACGGCGGTGCGCCGGCGGTGGAGTTCGCCGGCAATACCCAGCCGATGCCGCTGCCGCTGGTCGGCCAGTCGCAACCGGTCATGCGCGGTCCTCTGGCAGAAGCCGCGGGGGGCATCACCGAAGGCGACGATGGCGCGCCGCCGCCGATCGATGACAGCAGCGACGTACCGCCAACCGTGACCACCACCGCACCACCTGCGGGCGTGCCGGCCGGTCCGACACCGACGCCGACACCTGCCCCGGCTGCCAAACCGACCCCTGCGCCTACCCAGGTCGCCACCGCCAAGCCGGCCCCGACCCCGGCCGCCCCAGCGGCCAAGCCAGCACCGGCGCCTGCGGCCAAGCCTGCCGCCACCCCGGCCAAAGCCACGGGCGGTAGCTGGTACGCAGGTCAGGCACCGGGCAACTACGTGGTGCAGATCCTCGGCACCAGCTCCGAAGCCACTGCGCAGAACTTCGTCAAGGAGCAGGGCGGCGAGTACCGTTATTTCAAGAAAGTGCTCAACGGCAAGCCGCTTTATGTCATCACCTACGGCAGCTTTGCCAATCGTGACGCAGCCGTTTCCGCCATCAAGGCCTTGCCAGCGAAGGTTCAGGCTGGTAAACCTTGGCCTCGCACTGTCGCCAGCGTCCAACAGGAACTGGCAGCAACTCGCTGATGATTCGGCGGCCTTACCCAGGCCGCCTCTCCCGGCAACCTCAAAATTTCCGCAAGGGCGGGCGACCTTTCAGGCCGCGCGCCTTGTGGTGTCTGCGTCACAGTAGTGTTTGAGTCGTAGCGGTCGAACCCAAAAAAGTTTTGACTAGCACAGCATATAGCTTTAAACCTTTCACAAATGCGACATGGATTTGCGACAGTTCGTCGTCAAATTTGTGAGCCTCTGTGTCGGTGTGTACAATGACCTCCCTTTTGCCCCCGCAAAGCTGGCGTACGTTCGGCGCGGCACGCAACTGGCTGAATTGAAAAGAAATTTGCCTCGCTAAGAGGCAGCCTGGTGAGAAAGTGTCTATGAAAGCAGGTCTGTACCAACCAGATGAATTCAAGGATAACTGCGGTTTCGGCCTGATAGCCCATATGCAGGGCGAGCCCAGTCATACCCTTTTGCAAACGGCCATTGAGGCCCTGACCTGCATGACCCACCGTGGTGGGATCAACGCCGACGGGAAGACCGGCGACGGCTGTGGCTTGCTGATTCAAAAGCCTGACGAGTTCCTGCGTGCCATCGCCCAGGAAACGTTTGGCGTGACCCTGCCCAAGCAATACGCCGTGGGCATGGTGTTTTTCAACCAGGACCCGGTAAAGGCACAAGCCGCTCGCGAGAACATGAACCGCGAGATCCTCGCCGCCGGCCTGCAACTGGTCGGCTGGCGCCAAGTGCCGATCGACACCAGCGTCCTCGGCCGCCTGGCCCTTGAGCGCCTGCCGTTGATCGAGCAAGTGTTCATTGCCGGTGAAGGTTTGAGCGACCAGGAAATGTCGATCAAGCTGTTCAGCTCCCGTCGTCGTTCGTCCGTGGCCAACGCCGCTGATACCGACCACTACATCTGCAGCTTTTCCCACAAGACCATCATTTACAAAGGCCTGATGATGCCGGCGGACCTCACCGCCTTTTATCCGGACCTGAGCGATGAGTGCCTGAAAACCGCGATCTGCGTATTCCACCAGCGCTTCTCCACCAACACCCTGCCGAAATGGCCGCTGGCCCAGCCCTTCCGTTTCCTCGCGCACAACGGCGAGATCAACACCATCACCGGCAACCGCAACTGGGCCCTGGCCCGTCGCACCAAGTTCGCCAATGACCTGATGCCGGACCTCGAAGAGCTCGGCCCGCTGGTCAACCGTGTGGGCTCTGACTCCTCGAGCATGGACAACATGCTCGAACTGATGGTGACCGGCGGCATCGACCTGTTCCGTGGCGTGCGCATGCTTGTTCCGCCAGCCTGGCAGAACGTCGAAACCATGGACCCGGACCTCCGTGCCTTCTACGAATACAACTCCATGCACATGGAGCCGTGGGACGGCCCGGCCGGTATCGTCATGACCGACGGTCGCTACGCGGTGTGCCTGCTCGACCGTAACGGTCTGCGTCCGGCGCGCTGGGTCACCACCACCAATGGTTTCATCACCCTGGCGTCGGAAATCGGCGTGTGGAACTACCAGCCCGAAGACGTCATCGCCAAAGGCCGCGTGGGCCCTGGGCAGATTTTCGCCGTGGACACCGAGACCGGGCAGATCCTCGACACCGACGCGATCGACAACCGTCTCAAGTCCCGTCATCCGTACAAGCAATGGCTGCGCAAGAATGCCTTGCGCATCCAGGCGACCATGGAAGACAACGACCACGGCTCGGCTTTCTACGACGTCGACCAGCTCAAGCAGTACATGAAGATGTACCAGGTGACGTTCGAAGAGCGTGACCAGGTGTTGCGTCCGCTGGGCGAGCAGGGCTACGAAGCGGTCGGCTCCATGGGCGATGACACGCCGATGGCCGTGCTGTCCCAGCGCGTGCGCACGCCATATGACTATTTCCGCCAGCAGTTCGCCCAGGTAACCAACCCGCCGATCGACCCGCTGCGCGAAGCGATCGTGATGTCCCTGGAAATCTGCCTCGGTGCCGAGCGCAACATTTTCCAGGAGTCGCCGGAACACGCTTCGCGGGTGATCCTCAGCTCGCCGGTCATTTCTCCGGCCAAGTGGCGCTCGCTGACCAACCTTGATCGTCCCGGCTTCGAACGCCAGGTCATCGACCTGAACTACGACGAAAGCGTCGGCCTGGAAGCGGCGATCCGCAACGTTGCCGATCAGGCCGAAGAAGCCGCGCGTGCCGGACGTACCCAGATCGTTCTGACCGACCGTCATATCGCGCCCGGCAAGCTGCCGATCCACGCCTCGCTGGCCACCGGCGCGGTGCACCATCGCCTGACCGAAAAAGGCCTGCGCTGCGATTCCAACATCCTCGTGGAAACCGCCACGGCTCGCGACCCGCATCACTTTGCGGTGCTGATCGGCTTTGGCGCCTCGGCGGTGTACCCGTTCCTCGCCTACGAAGTGCTGGGCGACCTGATCCGTACCGGTGAAGTGCTGGGCGACCTCTACGAGGTGTTCAAGAACTACCGCAAAGGCATCACCAAGGGGCTGCTCAAGATCCTCTCGAAGATGGGTATCTCGACTATCGCCTCGTACCGTGGCGCGCAGTTGTTCGAGGCCATCGGTCTGTCCGAAGAAGTCTGCGAGCTGAGCTTCCGTGGTGTCCCGAGTCGCATCAAGGGCACCCGTTTCGTCGACATCGAAGCCGAGCAGAAAGCCCTGGCCGCCGAAGCCTGGAGCCCGCGCAAGCCGATCCAGCAGGGCGGTCTGCTGAAGTTCGTCCACGGTGGCGAATACCACGCCTACAACCCGGACGTGGTCAACACCCTGCAAGCCGCCGTGCAACAGGGCGACTACGGCAAGTTCAAGGAGTACACGGCGCTGGTGGATAACCGCCCGGTGTCGATGATCCGCGACCTGCTCAAGGTCAAGACCCTCGACACGCCGCTGGATATCAGCGAAGTGGAGCCGCTGGAGTCGGTACTCAAGCGTTTCGACTCCGCCGGCATCTCCTTGGGCGCCTTGTCTCCGGAAGCCCACGAAGCCCTGGCCGAAGCCATGAACCGCCTCGGTGCGCGTTCAAACTCCGGCGAAGGCGGCGAAGACCCGGCGCGCTACGGCACCATCAAGAGTTCGAAAATCAAGCAGGTGGCCACCGGCCGCTTCGGTGTGACCCCGGAATACCTGGTCAACGCTGAAGTGCTGCAGATCAAGGTTGCCCAGGGCGCCAAGCCCGGCGAAGGCGGCCAGTTGCCTGGCGGCAAGGTCAACGGCCTGATCGCCAAGCTGCGCTACGCGGTGCCCGGCGTGACGCTGATTTCGCCGCCGCCGCACCACGACATCTACTCGATCGAAGACTTATCGCAACTGATCTTCGACCTCAAGCAGGTGAACCCGAAGGCCCTGGTCTCGGTGAAGCTGGTGGCGGAAGCCGGCGTCGGCACGATTGCCGCCGGCGTGGCGAAAGCCTATGCCGACCTGATCACCATCTCCGGCTACGACGGCGGCACCGGTGCCTCGCCGCTGACCTCGATCAAGTACGCTGGCGCGCCGTGGGAACTGGGCCTGGCCGAAACCCACCAGACCCTGCGCGGCAACGACCTGCGCGGCAAGGTGCGGGTGCAGACCGACGGGGGCCTGAAGACCGGCCTCGACGTGATCAAGGCCGCCATTCTCGGTGCCGAGAGCTTCGGCTTCGGTACCGCGCCGATGATCGCGCTGGGCTGCAAATACCTGCGCATCTGCCATCTGAACAACTGCGCCACCGGCGTGGCGACCCAGAACGAGAAGTTGCGCAAGGATCACTACATCGGCACCGTCGACATGGTGGTGAACTTCTTCACCTACGTGGCCGAAGAGACCCGTGAGTGGCTGGCCAAGCTGGGCGTGCGCTCGCTGGAAGAGCTGATCGGCCGCACCGATCTGCTCGAGGTGCTCGAAGGCCAGACCGCCAAGCAGCATCACCTGGACCTGACCCCGTTGCTGGGCAGCGACCTGATCCCGGCGGACAAGCCACAATTCTGCCAGGTCGATCGCAACCCGCCGTTCGACAAGGGCGAGCTGGCCGAGAAGATGGTCGACATGGCCGCTTCGGCGATCAATGACCTGAGCGGTGCTCAGTTCGAGCTGAATATCTGCAACTGCGACCGCTCCATCGGCGCGCGGATTTCCGGCGAGATCGCCCGCAAGCACGGCAACCAGGGCATGGCTCACGCGCCGATCACGTTCCGCTTCAAGGGCACGGCCGGGCAAAGCTTCGGCGTCTGGAACGCAGGCGGCCTGAACATGTACCTGGAAGGTGACGCGAACGACTACGTGGGCAAGGGCATGACCGGCGGCAAACTGGTCATCGTTCCGCCCAAGGGCAGTGTCTACCGGACCCAGGACAGTGCGATCATCGGCAACACCTGCCTCTACGGCGCCACGGGCGGCAAGCTGTTCGCCGCCGGCACCGCGGGTGAGCGTTTCGCCGTACGTAACTCCGGCGCCCACACCGTGGTGGAAGGCACCGGCGATCACTGCTGCGAGTACATGACCGGTGGTTTCGTCTGCGTACTGGGCAAGACCGGTTACAACTTCGGCTCAGGCATGACCGGCGGTTTCGCCTATGTGCTCGACCAGGACAACAGCTTCGTCGACCGGGTCAACCACGAACTGGTGGAAATCCAGCGGATCAGCGGCGAGGCGATGGAAGCCTACCGCAGCCACCTGCAACGCGTGCTGAACGAATACGTCGAGGAAACCGACAGTGAGTGGGGTCGTGAACTCGCCGAGAACCTCGATGACTACGTACGTCGTTTCTGGCTGGTCAAGCCGAAAGCGGCCAACCTGAAGTCGTTGCTTTCCAGCACCCGTGCCAACCCGCAGTGATATGCGCCTGAAGAGTTTGATGAGGTTTTAACAATGGCTGAACGTCTGAATAACGACTTCCAGTTCATCGATGTCGGGCGCAAGGATCCGAAGAAGAAACTGTTGCGTCAACGCAAGAAAGAGTTCGTGGAAATCTACGAGCCCTTCAAACCCCAGCAGTCGGCCGACCAGGCTCACCGTTGCCTGGGCTGCGGTAACCCGTACTGCGAATGGAAGTGCCCGGTGCACAACTTCATTCCCAACTGGCTGAAGCTGGTGGCCGAGGGCAACATCCTCCAGGCCGCCGAACTGTCCCACCAGACCAACACCTTGCCGGAAGTCTGCGGCCGGGTGTGCCCGCAGGATCGCCTGTGCGAGGGTGCCTGCACCCTCAACGACGGTTTTGGCGCGGTGACCATCGGTTCGGTGGAGAAGTACATCACCGACACCGCATTCGCCATGGGCTGGCGCCCGGACATGTCCAAGGTCAAGCCGACCGGCAAGCGTGTCGCGATCATCGGCGCCGGTCCGGCGGGCCTGGGCTGTGCCGACGTATTGGTGCGCGGTGGCGTGACCCCGGTGGTGTTCGACAAGAACCCGGAAATCGGTGGCCTGCTGACCTTCGGCATTCCCGAGTTCAAGCTGGAAAAGAGCGTGTTGAGCAATCGTCGCGAAGTGTTCACCGGCATGGGTATCGAGTTCCGCCTGAACACCGAGGTGGGCAAGGACGTCACCATGGAGCAACTGCTTGAGGAATACGACGCGGTCTTCATGGGCATGGGCACCTACACCTACATGAAGGGCGGCTTTGCCGGCGAGGACCTGCCAGGCGTCTACGACGCGCTGGACTTCCTGATCGCCAACGTCAACCGCAACCTGGGCTTTGAAAAGTCGCCGGAAGATTTCGTCGACATGAAAGGCAAGAAAGTCGTGGTACTCGGTGGTGGCGACACGGCGATGGACTGCAACCGCACCTCGATTCGCCAGGGCGCCAAGTCGGTGACCTGCGCCTATCGTCGTGACGAAGCAAACATGCCGGGCTCGCGCAAAGAGGTGAAGAACGCCAAGGAAGAGGGCGTGAAATTCCTCTACAACCGCCAGCCGATTGCGATTGTCGGGGAAGACAAGGTCGAAGGCGTGAAGGTAGTCGAGACCCGTCTTGGCGAACCGGATGCCCGTGGCCGCCGCAGCCCCGAGCCGATCCCCGGTTCCGAAGAGATCATCCCGGCCGACGCCGTGGTCATCGCCTTCGGCTTTCGTCCAAGCCCGGCGCCGTGGTTCGAGCAGTTCAGCATCCAGACCGACAGCCAGGGCCGCGTCGTTGCCCCGGAACAAGGCCAGTACAAGCACCAGACCAGCAATCCGAAGATCTTCGCCGGTGGCGACATGGTCCGCGGTTCGGACCTGGTGGTGACGGCGATCTTCGAAGGCCGCAATGCGGCGGAAGGGATTCTGGATTACTTGCAGGTCTGATCACTTTCCATAGTTGAAATGCGATCAGAATGTGGGAGCGAGCTTGCTCGCGATAGCGGTGGATCAGTCGACGAACATGTTGAATGTGACGCCCTCATCGCGAGCAAGCTCGCTCCCACAGGTGTCTTGTGGTGTTGCGAAAATTGCCTGGCAGCGCGACAAATTGCCCCGATAGATAAAAGGCACGGCTCTTGCCGTGCCTTTTGCGTCGCGCTCTGAGAAAATGCCCGCACTTTTTTTCCGGATGCCGACATGACTGCCCTGAAGAACGACCGTTTCCTTCGCGCCCTGCTCAAGCAACCTGTAGACGTCACCCCGGTGTGGATGATGCGCCAGGCCGGTCGCTATCTGCCGGAGTACCGCGCCAGTCGCGCCAAGGCCGGCGACTTCATGAGCCTGTGCATGAACCCGCAGTTCGCCTGTGAGGTCACGATGCAGCCGCTGGACCGCTACCCGCAGCTGGACGCGGCGATCCTGTTCTCCGACATCCTCACCATCCCTGACGCCATGGGCCAGGGCTTGTACTTCGAGACTGGTGAAGGCCCGCGCTTCAGGAAAGTCGTCAGCAGCCTGGCCGACATCGAGGCGTTGCCGATTCCCGATCCGCAGAAAGACCTCGGCTATGTCATGGACGCCGTCAGCACCATTCGCCGCGAACTGAACGGCCGCGTCCCGTTGATCGGTTTCTCTGGCAGCCCGTGGACGCTTGCGACCTACATGGTCGAAGGCGGCTCGTCGAAAGACTTCCGCAAGACCAAGGCGATGCTCTACGACAATCCCCAGGCCATGCATTTGCTGCTGGACAAGCTGGCGCAGTCGGTCACGTCCTATCTCAACGGCCAGATCATGGCCGGTGCGCAAGCGGTGCAGATCTTCGACACCTGGGGCGGCAACCTGTCGGCGGCGGCGTACCAGGAGTTTTCCCTGGCCTACATGCGCAAGATCGTCAGCGGTCTGATTCGCGAACACGAAGGTCGCAAAGTCCCGGTGATCCTGTTCACCAAGAACGGCGGGTTGTGGCTGGAAAGCATCGCCGATGCCGGCGCGGACGCCCTGGGCCTGGACTGGACCTGTGACATCGGCAATGCCCGCGAGCGCGTCGGTAACAGAGTCGCGCTGCAAGGCAACATGGATCCGACCGTGCTGTATGCCAAGCCAGAAGCCATCCGTGCCGAAGTCGGGCGCATCCTCGCCAGTTATGGCAAGGGCAGCGGGCACGTGTTCAATCTCGGTCATGGGATCACCCCGGAAGTCGACCCGGAACACGCTGGGGCTTTCCTGCGGGCGGTGCATGAGTTGTCGGCGCAATATCACGGGTAATGTCGCGGCATCCTGAAACCTGTCCGGACTTGTGCCGGGCAGGTTTTTTTATGCCGGTTGTGTTTAATTCTTATTAAAATTTTTAAGATTTACGAATTTCTGTTTTTAACTAAAGAAGTTCAAACAAGGAAAATACCTCAACTAGTGCAGATTTTTCCTACAGAGAATACGTCAACGTCTCTGTAAGGTTTCGCCTCCCGTGATAGGACGCGTAGAACAATCTACGCGACTCCAAGAACGACTTGATTGTCGTTCTTCTTGACGAGTGGTCTGAAATTTTATGAAAACCAGAACATTAAAGGGAAGCACGATCCCTGGATTTGATTCTTCGTTGCCCTTGTTTCCCGAATGCCTGCAGAAAAGCCCTTCGAGCTATTCCAAGCCGCGGATACTGCTGCACTGGATATCGGCCTTCATTATTCTATGGACGCTGGCATCCGGTTTTTATGTGGCCTATGTTCCGGTGCCCGTTTCGATCAAACAGTGGGTTGGATCGCTTAATGTTTCACTGACAACGGTATTGATTCCGTTGTTTGCCTGGCGACTCTGGTTGTTTTTCTCCAACCTTGAAATCCGGGCTGCGGCATCGTCCATCAATAAAAGCCTGGCGCTGGCGGTACATGCAGTGATCTATTTGGTCACCAGTGTCGTGCTGGCCACCGGCGTGCTGATGATGACAACGCCGATCAGCCTGTTCGGGCTCATCCAGATCCCCCAGCCGCTGGATGACGAGCGACTGAACGACTTGGCGTTGACCCTCCACATTCTGTCCTGCCTGGCGCTGGCGCTGCTCGTCGCATTGCATATTTGCGCAGTGGTCTGGCATGAGTCTTCTGGCCGCAGGGTGCTACGGCGGATGACATTCAAGAAATCTGTAGGCGTGCTCATTCAGTGAGCGCAGGTGGTTGCGTCAGTGAAGCTAGCCCTGGACGTTGCCGGGGAGCGGCGGCAGCTTCGCCAGTTTCACGGCTACCAGCAATGCCACCAAGAGCAGTGCGCCGATGAACAACCCGGTTCCGTTCCATCCCCCCAGGTGCCACGCGACCCCGCCCGCCGTACCGGCAATGCTCGAGCCGGCGTAATAGCTGAACAAGTACAACGACGAAGCCTGGCCCTTGGCCTTCAGGGCGCGGCGGCCGATCCAGCTGCTGGCCACCGAGTGCGCGCCGAAGAAACCGAAGGTGAACACCAGCATGCCGATGATCACCAGCCAGAGCGGCGTAAACAGCGTCAACAGCAGGCCCGCCAGCATCAACGCGATGGTCGCCCAGAGCATTTTCCGCCGGCCGAGCTTGTCAGCCATTGCCCCGACCTTGGCCGAACTGTAGATGCCGGACAGGTACACGACCGACAGCAACCCGACAAATGCCTGGTCCATATGGTAAGGCGCGGCCAGCAGGCGGTAGCCGATGTAGTTGAACAGCGTGACGAACGCCCCCATCAGTACGAAGGCTTCAAGAAACAGCAGGGGTAGCCCGGCGTCGCGAAAGTGCAGGGTGAAACCGTCCAGCAGGCTGCGTGGATGCAACGAGCGTGGGCGGAAGTTGCGCGATTCGGGAAGGATCCGCCAGAACACCGCCGCCGCAACCAGGGCCAGGCCACCGATCACCAGCATCGCGGTATGCCAGCTGACAAAGTCGATCAATACGCCGGTGATCAGCCGCCCGCACATGCCGCCGATGGCGTTGCCGGCGATGTACAGCCCCATTGCCAGGCCGATGTGCCTGGGATGGATTTCTTCGCTCAGGTAGGTCATCGCCACCGCCGCCAATCCGCTTAACGACAACCCCACCAGGGCGCGCAAGACCAGCACGCCTTGCCAGGTGGGCATCATCGCACTGGCGATCGTGCACAGCGCCGCTGCGAACAGCGCGGCGACCATCACTGATTTGCGGCCGATGCGGTCGGAAATCGGACCGGTGACCAACAGGCCGACGGCAAGCAGGCCGGTCGCCACCGACAGGATCAAGCTGCTCTGGGCGGCGTTGATGGAAAACTCCGCCGACAGCAGCGGCATCATCGGTTGCACGCAGTACAACAGCGCGAAGGTTGCAAAACCGCCGCAGAACAAGGCCAACACCGTACGCATGAACAACGGCGTGCCTTTTTCGATATAGATGTCCTTGAGCTCGGCAGCGGCATCATCCTGAGGACGCGGCGGGATTTCATGGGCCAGTGGAGCGACAGCGGTTTTCACGATGGACCTCGGGGAGCACGGCCTGGCAGGCAATGAAAAAAGCATATAGCCGGCTAATGTTTCTATCCAATATATTGTTCGACCTGTTTAAGACGTTTTGCGACTTGCTGGGAAGTACACATGGAACTGCGTCACTTGCGTTACTTCATCGCGGTCGCCGAAGAGCTGCACTTCGGCCGCGCCGCCTTGGTGCTTGGGATCTCCCAGCCGCCACTGAGCCAACAGATCCAGGCGCTGGAGCAAGAGATTGGTGCACGCCTGTTCGAGCGCACCAACCGTCGCGTCGAACTGAGCGAGGCCGGACGGCTGTTTCTCGAAGAGGCGCGCCGGGTCCTGGCCCAGGTCGACAAGGCTGCCGACGTAGCCCGCCGCGCCCAGTTGGGGGAATTGGGCGAGCTGAAAATCGGCTTCACCTCCTCAGCCCCCTTCAATTCCACCATTCCCCAGGCGATTTTCACCTTTCGCCAGCGCTTTCCCGCAGTCCACCTGAACCTGCGGGAAATGAGCAGCACCCAAGTGGCCGATGCGTTGCTCGACGAGGCCATCGACGTGGGCATCATGCGTCCGCTGCCGCTTCCCGACGCCTTGAGCGAAATCGAACTCAGCCGCGAACCCTTGGTGGCTGTGCTCAGCTCCAAGCACCCGTTAGCCCAGGGCAGTGACGAAGGCCTGTTTCTCGCTTCGCTGGCCGAGGAACCGTTCGTGTTTTTCCCCCGCAGCTACGGCAGCGGTCTCTACGCCCAATTGTTGACGCTGGCCCGCGACGCCGGTTTCAGCCCGCACTTCGCCCAGGAAGCGGGCGAAGCCATGACCATCATCGGCCTGGTGGCGGCGGGGCTGGGCGTCTCGGTCTTGCCGGCGTCATACCAGCGCATGCGTATCGACGGCGTGGTCTACCGGTCATTGCTCGACCCGGCGGCGGTCTCGGCGGTGTGGCTGGTCCAGCGCAAGGACCAGCGTTCGCCGATGGCGAAGGCGTTTGTGGCGCTGTTGACAAGCAATCCCTTGAGTTGACTTCTGCGCGCGGAACCGCGGTGGCGCAGAGGCTATGATTTATCTCCGGAACGCGCTTTTCGCTTGAGTTTTCCTGCAGGTCAGCCGATACGCTCATGTTCGACCAACCCACCATGGAGAAACAGGATGTTCAAGCAGTTGACCTTTACCGCCTTGCTGGCAGTTGCCACGCTGACCACAGGGTGTGCTTCGGTAAAAATGGCGGATGATTCCCAAGACGCGCGGGCGAAAACCTTTCAGACTTCCCCTGACAAAGCGAACATCTACGTTTATCGCAACGAGAGCATGGGCGCCGGGGTAAAAATGCCCGTAACGCTCAACGGCAAGGCTGTCGGGCAGACTGTTGCCAAGTCGTACTTGATGCTGTCGGTGCCGGCTGGTCAACAGACCCTGGTTTCGTCTGCGGAAAATGACTCAGAGCTCAAGCTCAGCACCGAACCAGGCAAGAATTATTTCGTCTGGCAGGAAGTGAAAGTGGGTTTCATCAAGGCTCGTAACAACCTGCAGGTTGTTGATGACAAAACCGGTCGCGCCGGGGTGTCTGAAAGCAAGCTGATCCAAGCCGAGTAGCCCGACTGTCTTTGAGCCGGACTGTTTAGAGGGCACCCAAGGGTGCCCTTTTTCTTTCCAGTCCCTGCGACTGCTTCAACGCCAGCGCCGAAAAATCAGCGAGGTGTTGACCCCGCCGAAGGCGAAGTTGTTGTTCATCACGTACTCGTTGCTCATGCTGCGAAACTCGTTGCGCAGGTAATCGAGACGGCCGCATTCGGGGTCGACTTCGTCGAGGTTGAAGGTGTGCACGTAGCGGTCACGGTTCAGCATTTCGATGCTGAACCAGGATTCCAGGGCACCGCAGGCGCCCAGGGTGTGGCCGAGGAAGCTTTTCTGCGAACTGATGGGCATGTGTTCGCCAAACAGGCTGCTGGTGGCCAGGGTTTCGGCAATGTCGCCCTGCTCGGTGGCGGTGCCGTGGCCGTTGACGTAGCCAATGGCGGACGGCTCCAGGCCAGCGTCTTCCAGGGCCAGTTCCATGGCGCGGCGCATGGTGCTCAATTCGGGGCGGGTGGCGTGTTGGCCGTCGGCATTGCTGCCGAAGCCGACGATCTCGGCGTGGATCCGCGCGCCACGGGCCAGCGCGTGTTCAAGTTCTTCGAGGACCAGCATGCCGGCGCCCTCGCCGATCACCAGGCCATCGCGGCCCTTGTCGTAGGGTCGCGGGCTGGTTTGTGGGGCATCGTTTTTCAGGCTGGTGGCGTAGAGCGCATCGAAGACCATTGCTTCGGTCGGGCACAGTTCCTCGGCGCCGCCGGCGAGCATCAACGGCAGGCGGCCGAACTTGATCGCCTCGTAGGCATAGCCGATGCCATGGCTGCCGCTGGTGCAGGCGCTGGAAGTGGGAATCAGGCGCCCGGTCAGCCCGAAGAAGATGCTGATATTGGCCGCCGTGGTGTGCGGCATCATCCGCACGTAGGAGTTGGCGTTCAAACCTTCGGCGACGCTGTTGAGCAGCATGTTGCCGAAGGCCTTGATCTCATCGGTGCTTCCCGTGGAGGAGCCGCACGACACACCCATGCGTCCATCCTTGATCGACGGGTCGTCCAACAGTCCGGCGTCGGCCAGGGCTTGTTCCGCCGAGCCCACCGCCAGGCGGGAAACCCGGCCCATGCTGCGCAGTTGCTTGCGGGTCCAGTGGGCCGGGACCTGAAAGTCGTCCACGGGCCCGGCCAGGCGGGTGTTCAATTCGCTGAAGCGGTCCCACTCGTGCATGCGCCGGATGCCGCTGCGGTTGGCGGCGAAGTGGGTCGCGATAGTCTCCCAATCGCTGCCCAGGGAGGTGATGCCGGCCATGCCGGTGACGACGACGCGCTTCATCAGCACAGGCCTCCATTGACGGCCAGGACTTGCCGGGTGATGTAGCCGGCTTCGGCGGACATCAGGAAATTCACCGCGCTGGCCACTTCTTCAGGCGTGCCCATGCGCTGGGCGGGGATCATTTTCATCAGTTCTTCCACGGGGACGTTTTCATCGAGCATGGCGGTGTCGATCAACCCCGGCGCGACGCAGTTGACGGTGATCTTGCGCTTGCCCAGCTCGATTGCCAACGCCTTGGCCGCGCCGATCAGGCCCGCCTTCGAGGCGCTGTAGTTGACCTGGCCACGGTTGCCGATCAGGCCGGACACCGACGTGATGCAAACGATTCGTCCGGCGGCGCGACGGCGAATCATCGGCATCATCACCGGGTGGAGCACGTTGTAGAAACCGTCGAGGTTGGTGCGCATCACACTGTCCCAATCGTCCTCGCTCAGGGCGGGGAACGCGCCGTCGCGGGTCAGGCCGGCGTTGAGCACCACGCCGTAATAGGCGCCATGGGTTTCCACGTCGGCCTCAAGGATGGTCTTGCAGGCGGCGCGGTCGGAGACGTCGAATTGCAGCACCCGGGCATTGCGGCCCAAGGCCTGGATTTGCGCCTGGACGGCTTCGGCCTCGGCGCGACCGCTGCGGCAGTGCAAGACGATGTCGTGGCCGGCCTGGGCCAGGCGCAGGGCGATGGCGCGGCCGATGCCACGGCTGGAGCCGGTGACCAGTACGGATTCAGTCATGGCTGGTTTCCTGTTGCGGACGGTTCATTGAGGTACTGGGCGGCATGGGGCGGGCGGAACACATTCAACCGTGCGCTGGCATGGATACCGGGCGCGCGGATGTGGCATTCGAACACACCCATGCCGTTGTCGTCTTCCAGCGATCGGATGCCGTGCAAGGTCAGCTCGGTGCCGAGAGGGAAATATTCGACGTTGCATTCGAACTTGCGGGTTCCGAGCAAAAAGCCCAGCTCCACGGCATCGCCGCGTTGGCGTGCGTGGCAACCGGCAAACGCCGCGACGCTCTGGGCCATCAGCTCGATGCCGACCCAGGCCGGCAGCGCGCCGTCGTCGCGGTTGAACAGACCGCCGGGCCTGACGGTAGCGAGGGTGTGGATCTGCTCGTCATCAAAGGACAGGATCCGGTCGATGAGAATCATGTCGCCGGCGTGCGGCAGCAGTTCGGCGAGCGGCCAGTCAATCATTGCGCGTCTCCGATAATCAGGCTGACGTTGTTGCCGCCGAAAGCAAACGAGTTGCTCATCAGGCGACGGGGCAGGTTCGGGGGCAAGCGGGTGTCGGACGTTACCCAGTCCAATGCCGGCAACTCGGGGTCGGCCTGGCCGTCCCAGACGTGCGGCGGCAGGGCCTGTGCGGTATTTCCACCGGACAGGGCCAACCAGCAGAACGCAGCCTCCAATGCGCCCGCCGCGCCGAGGGTGTGGCCGGTCAGCGGCTTGGTCGACGAGCAGGACACGCCCGCCGGGAACAGGCCGGCCACCGCGTGGCTTTCCATGGCGTCGTTATGTTGCGTGGCGGTGCCATGCAGGTTCAGGTAGTCGATCTGGCTGGCGTTAAGGCCCGCGCAGCGCAAGGCTTTTTCCATCGCCTGGCGGGCACCCCGGCCGCTGGGTTCCGGCGCAGAGATGTGGTGCGCATCGGAACTGGCGCCGTCGCCGAGCAGGGCAATCGAGTGCCCGGCGGACGGGGTCCTGCTCATGAGAAACAGCACCGCCGCTTCGCCGATGTTGATGCCGCTGCGGTTCACCGAGAACGGATTGCAGCGCTCGCTCGAGACCGCTTCCAGCGCAGAAAAGCCATTGAGGGTCAGCTTGCACAAGCTGTCCACACCACCGCAAAGCACCGCGTCGCACAATCCCAGGTCGAGCAGGCGGCGAGCGCTCATCAGGGCCCGAGCGCTGGAGGTGCAAGCGGTCGATATCACGTAGGACGGGCCGCTCAGGCCAAGCCAGTCGGAGAGAAAGTTGGCGGGCGCGCTGAGTTCCTGCTGCTGGTAGTCGTAACCTTCGGGGAATCGTTGCTCGCGCAGATAGTGGGCAATGCCCTGGCTGGCCTCGTCGATGCCCGAAGTGCTGGTCCCCAGCACGATGCCGATGCGCGCACGACCGTAAGCCTGGATGGCCTGATCGATCTCGGGACGAATCTGCAACCCTGCTTCGAGCAGCAGCTGATTGTTGCGGCTGCGTTGCGCCGCCATGGATTCAGGGATAGCGGCGAGCTCTCCGGTTACGCAAGCCACCGGCAATGCCCGTTCGGCTACCCAGCCGGCTTCGACGCGCACGCCTGAGCAGTCGCCGGCAAACAGGTTGCGGGCAACGTTTTGTTTGCCTCGACCCAGGGCGCAAATCACGCCCAAGGCGTTCAAATAAGCGGTCATCGTGCGCTCTCGCTCAACGGTGTAATGCGGTAATGCGGCCCCTGCGGCAGGCTCAATTGAAAGTCCAGCGGTTGTGTGTAGCGCACCTGCCAGCGGGTATCGAGCGTTCGTCGAGCGTCTTGCTGCCGGGCGGTCGGGTAACGGCCGGCCAGTTCCGCCTCGGGGGTCAGGGCAAACAGCAGGGCGGCGAACAATTCCCGGGCTTCGGCATTGGGCGGCAGCAGGCCGTCGGCTTGCCATTGGCTGTCGACCAGGCGCTGGCGAGCGACGGGAATGCCCAGCGGATCCATCATCGACCAGCGGATGCCGGCGCTTTCGCGCTGAATCACCAGCAGCCAATCCTGGCGCTGGCCGTCCAGTTGCCGTTCGACGTGCAATTGCAGCGGCAGCGCCAGGGTCGGCATGCGCTCAGGCAGTGGTGCCTGGCTGGCGCAGGCGCTGAGCAGCAAGAGTAAACCTGCAAGCAGACCACGGATCATCCGGCGACCCCTTCGAGCGGCTTGCGGGCCACCACATTGACCAGGGTTTCCTCGCGCTCGCCAAACGGCCTGGGCCGGCGCAGGCCCCAGCGTTCCAGCAGGCCGAAGTCCCTGGCGCGGCTCCACCACAGGTACGGATAGGAGACGTTGCAGTCTTCGAAGCGGAACCCTTGATTGGCGATCATCGCCAGGTATTGCGCGGCGCTTTTCTGCACCTGCATCGGGTGGCGGAACAGCCAGCGGATCACCCAGGTATCGATGTAGGCCTTGGTGGATTCGGCAAACAGCAGGTAGCCGCCGGGCTTGAGCACGCGATAGAACTCGGCGAGGGCTTTTTCCTGTTCCACCAGGTGATGGAAGGTCTGGTGGCAGAACAGCAAATCGACGCTGGCATCGGGCACCGCCAATGTCGCGCAGTCGCTGCCGATCAGCTCCACGGCCATGCCCTGGCGAGCCGCTTCCTCGGCGCTGAGGTTCAGGCTATGAGGGTCGGCGTCGACGCCAATCAGGCGTTGCGGCGCGAACACCTGGCGCAGATACCGGAACGACTTGCCCTGGCCGCAACCGGCATCCAGCAGCACCGGATTGGCCGGCGGCGAGGAGCTGAACAGGCTGCGCAGATCGTCGATGGCCACGCGCAGCACATGGTGCTGCCAGGTGTGGCTGCGCAGGAACCAGAAACCGAAGCGGGTTTCTTCGACGTAGTTGTCGCTCAGGTAGCTCATGTTTGCTTGCTCATGGCGCCGGGCTCGCGCAGATTTCCGAAAGCATGCGCAAGCGCCGCTTGGGTTCGCTGACGAACGGGTTGCGCTGGTCCCAGGCATAGCCGGCGAGGATCGCGCTGATCATCCGGCGAATGTCGGCGGAGCCTTCGCTGTAGAAAATCACATCCTGGAAAGTACCGGCGTACCAGCCCTCGACGTAGCAGCGGAAGGTATCGACGCCGCGCTTGAGCGGTTCGGCGAACTCGCTCTGCCAATCCACCTGTTCACCTTGCAGCTGGCGATGCAGCACGCCGGCGGCCATGCTTGCCGAGCGCATGGCGATGGTCACGCCGGAAGAAAACACCGGGTCGAGGAATTCCGCGGCGTTGCCCAGCAGGGCGAAGCCAGGGCCGTGCAGGGTCTTGACGTTGGCCGAGTAGCCGCCGATGGTCCGTGCCGGCGTGTCCCACACGGCATTGCCCAGTACGCTGGCCAGGCTTGGGGTTTCGTTGATGAAGCCGCGCAGGCAGGCATCGAGGTCGTCGGTGCGGCCTTCGAAATGCTCCGCCGCGGCGACCACGCCGACCGAGCAACGACCGCCGCTGAACGGAATGGTCCAGAACCACACGTCGCGCTGGGTCGGATGCGTGGTGATGAGGATTTTCTCCCGATCGAATGCCGGGTTGTCGATGCGGTCTTCGATGTGGGTGAACACCGCCTGGCGCGGCGGGAAGTTCGACGGCGCCTCAAGGTCCAGCAGGCGCGGCAGGACCCGGCCGTAGCCGCTGGCGTCAAGGACGAAGTCTGCCTCGACGCGGTACTCGCTGCCGTCTTCGCGCTGCACGCCCAGTTGCGGTTTGCCCAGGCTGAAATCGGCGCTGGCGATGGCCTGGCCGTAGCGGATTTCCACGCCTTGCAGCGCCGCCTGATCGGCCAGCAACTTGTCGAAGTCGGCGCGCTGGACCTGGAACGTGGTCGGCTTGCCTTCGCTGAAGGTATCGCCGAAATCGAAGGCGCTGTAGCGCTCGCCCCAGGCGAATGCCGCGCCATTCTTGCGCTGGAACCCGGCGGCGTTGACCGCCTCGAGCATGCCGGCTTCCTCGACGAAATCCAGGCAATGGGACAGCAGGCTTTCGCCAATGGAGAACCGTGGGAAATGCTGGCGCTCGATGACCAGCACATCGTGGCCCTTGCGCTTGAGCAGTGCGGCGGCGATGGCGCCGGAAGGGCCTGCGCCGATGATGACGACCTGTCGACGTTCCATTTCAACTGTTGGCACTGGGTCTCCTCGCCGGGACGGCAATCGAGGGAATACGGTGAAAGCCGGCCAGGGCCGGCAGCAATGTGGCGAACAACCCCATCAGCATCAGCGCGAAGTACAGCGCCGGGCTGATGAGTTGCTGTTGCAGCAGCAGATTGAGAAAGACGATTTCACTCAAGCCGCGAATATTCAGCAGGATGCTTTCCCGAAAGCGGCTGGCACCGACGAACGAGGCTCCGGCCCAACCCAGCCCCAGCCAGTTGCCCAGCAGTTTGCTGGCAATCGGCAACAGCAGCAACGCCGCCAGCTGGACCCAGCCGAGGCTGGCCAGGGCGCTGTGCACATTGATCTGCACAATGCCGAACGTCAGGATCAAGGGGATGGCCAGGTAGGTCTGCAACCTGTGCATCCACTCCGCGCCGAGCGGCAATACCAGCGGCACTTTGAGCGCCGCCATGCACAGCAGATAGCCGATACCGGTGATCAGCGCGTTGAGCCGGTAATGCTCGGCCACCACCAGCAGAACAAAGAACAGGCCACTGTGCAGCAAGGGTTGGCGCAGGCCCGCCAGTCGCAGCAGCAACGGCACGCCGGCGGCGGCCAGCGGCAGCAGCAGGCTGGCCAGGTGCAGGCTGCCCTGGGCGAGGGCGAACAGGCTCCAGCAGATCAGGTCGATCAGGATCGCGGTCTGCACCAGGCGGCGGGTCGCGTCGGGCGGGTAGCCGATGTGGCGCAGATACAGATACAGCACGGGTATCGCCGTGATCGCGAACAGCAGCCCCACCGCCAGCGAGCTGATCCACGGTTGCGGCGGCAGCAGCCAGAACGCGGTCGCCAGGCCGCAGGCAAACGGCACGCCAAAGCTCGGCAGGGCGATCTTCACGCTCTGGCGGTCGAGGCGCAGGTCGATCACATCGCTGAGGATATGCCCCAACAAGAGGGCGAACGCCAGGCTGTAGAGGTTCTTCAACCACACCGGCGAGACCAGTTGCGCACCGCTGAGGTGCCAGCCCGGTTCGATCCAGAAATACATCAGCAAGGGCAGGCCGAACGTCGCCAGCAGCAACTGGCTGACAATCGGGATCAGCCCGCAGCGCCGCCCGACAATCGTCGCCACGGCAAACAGCGCCAGGGCCATCAACCAGAACAGCAGGGTCATCATTGCACCGGCTCCGTAGCGGCATTCGCATGGGCCTGCTGCCCGGCCCACGGCGCCAGCAAGAAGCTGAACGCCAGCCCCAGGCTCACCGCGAGGCCGAAATTGCTCACGGCCGGCGTGCTGGACAACGCCAGCAGGCCGAACGACAGCCAGGTGGTGGTCGCCGCCAGCAGCGTGCCCAGCAGGCTCACGGCGGCCCCACCGATCTGTTCACGCATGAGGATGGCGTAGTCGACCCCGATGGCCGTCACCAGCAACAGGCCGAACAGACTGAACAGCGTCAACGGTTGCCCCAGCCAGCCGAGGCTCGCCAGGCTGCACAGCGCGGCCAGGAGCGGCAGGGCGACGACGCGTAGGGCCCCGCCGACGCCGAACGGCCAGATCAGCACCAGCACGATCAGCACGCAGGACGCCAGCTTGAGTTCGGCGGCGCTGACCTGCGTGGCGGCGAAGACGCGGTTGAGGTCGCCGAGGCGATCCACTAATTGCACGCCGGGCAGATCCACCGCCTGCACGCGGAGCAACGCGGCATCGTTCAAGCCTTGCAGGCTGACCACCGCCGCCACGCCTTGGCCTGTCGGGCCGAGCCAGAGCATGCGGTAGGGTTCGGCCAGCGGCCCGCTCAATGCGGCATCGATGTCGGCGGTTGGCAAGGCCTGCAACTGCTTCAACTCCGCTTGCAGCGCGGCGAGCGGCACGCCCAGGTCCAGCAGCGGTTGCCAGAACGCCGGCAACCGCGCCAGGGCCGCGCGGAGTTTTTCCTGTTCGGCGGGTGGGCTGACCAGTTGATTGAGGGACAGGTAGCCCTGGAGTTTTTCCAGGCCGATCAACTGGTCGAGCCGCTCGTTGAGGGCGGTCTGGCGTTCGAGCAACTGCGCTTGATCATCGGCACGGATCAGGAAGAACTGGCTGGTCGGCTGGAAACCGGTGATGCGCGCGACATCGCGGGCTTCGTCGGTCAGGTGCTGGGGCGTGCCGATCCACTGGCGGATGTCGTTCTTGCTGGTCAGTTGCCAGAGTCCGCCACCACAGAAGGCCAGCAACAAGGCCAGCAGAATCGGCGTGCGCACCCGCGCCAGCAACATTTCGCGGCACCTGAGCAGGTTATGGCAGAGGCGTAGCGGCCATTGCGCTGGGCGCAGGTCGGCGTGCTTGAGCAGGGCCGGCAACAGGCAGACCGCCGACAGATAGGCACCGACCAGGCCGGCGGCAGAGAAGATAGCAATCTGGGTCAGGGCCGGGAAGGGCGTCCAGGCCAGCGCCAGATAGCCGATGCAAGTGGTTGCCAGGCTCAGGCTCAGGCCCGGCAGGGTCAGGCGCAGGGCCGGCCAGCTGCGCCACGGCTTGAGGCTCCAGCTTTTGGACAGGTAGTGCAGCGGGTAATCCACCGCCACGCCAATCAGGCTCGAACCCAGGACCAGGGTCATCACATGCATGCGCCCGAACAGCGCCACGCACGCCACCGCGCCGAACAATATGCCGACCAGCACCGGCACGAACGCCAGCCACACGGCAAAGCGTCGGAACGCCAGCAACAGCAGTACCAGGATGCCGACCGTCGCGCCGCCGCCGACCCAGGTGATCTCGCGCGAAGCCTGTCGCTGGCCACTGGCGGCATACAACAGGCCGCTGGCCGCCAACAATTGGCCCTGGGCCTGGCTGGCTTGATCACGGCTGCGTTGCAGCAGATCGGCGACTTGCAGCGGCAGGTGCATGTCAAAGGCGTTACCCTGGGTACGCGCCCGCAGCATTACCCAATGCTTGCCGTCGGCTTCGGCGACCAGCGCGCCGCTGCCCACGTCCAGTTGTATGGCGCCGCGTTGTGGCTGGCTGTTCTGGATGCGCCCGGTCAGGCCGAGCCAGTCGTCCTGGCTGGGCACCAGGCTGAAGCCGCTGAACGGGTCGAACAGGGCCTGTACCCGCTGCTGGATAAACGCCTGGGGCTGCTCGATCAACTGTTGCCGGTCGACTGCCGAGAGCATCGCCAAGCGGCCATCCAGCAACTGCGAGCGAAGCGCCGGCAAGTCGGCCTGGAGCGTCCATTGGACCTTGTCGAACAGCCCGCTGGCCTGCCATTGCTCGCCGAGGGCTTGCGCCAGGGCGATGGCCTGCTGGCGATCGGCGTGGCCGACCAGCACCAGAACCTCGCGATTGAGCGGTTCCTGCATGCGCTGTTCAGCGACAAGTTCCAAGGCGTCCGGGGACGTGCCCGGAACCAGTTCCATGAGATTGGCCGACAGCGGCGCACCGTTGCGCCATTGCCAACCGGCGAGTGCGAGCACCGCCAGCAGCAGGACCAGGAACAGCCGCGGCAGCCTGCGTTCACTCGGCAAAGTCATGTTGCTCCGCTTCGCTCAACGGTTGCGCGCCGGTAGCGTCCTGCATCCGCAGTACGGTGCTGTCACCCTGGGTTTCCAGCAGTTCGATGCGCTGGACCAGTTCGCCGCCGTCGATATTGATCTGCTTGAAGACTTGTTTGAGCAATACCGAGCGTGGAGTCAGGGTGAGTTTCCACTGCTGTGGCTGGCCCGACAGGCTCAGCTCGAAATCCCGCTGCAAGCCGCTGCTGTCGCCCTGCAATACCGCCAGGAACAGGCGGTTCTGCTCGGCGCCGGCGCTCTTGTTCGGCAGCATCTGCCAGGCGTTGCCATCGCGCCGGGCGATACCTTTGGCCGTGATGCGGTAGTCCTGTTGCAGCGGCGTTTGCAGCAGCCACAGCAGGCCGTGGTTTTTCGCCAGCACGAAACGGCCCTTGCTGATCAGCGGCTGGGGCAGGGCGCGCAGATGTTTTTCCTGGATGAACTGGCCGTGGATCACCTCCGGGCGGGCCAGTTGCTCGCTCAATTGCTGCAGGTCGAACGCCTGGGCCAGCGGCGCCAAGCCACACAGCAGCAGCCAGATGAACAGGCGTTTCATGACAGTTTCCTCTCGACGGCTTCGACAAATACCCGAGGCGAGGCCAGCAGCATTTCACGGCTGGCCATGTCCACGGCCACCTGCACCGAACTCGCCCGGGTCAGGCGTTCGCCGGTGGCGGCGTCGCTGATCAGGTAATTGATCTTCAGCCGGTTTTCCCACTCCACCAGGCTGGCGCGCACGGTCAGGGCCTGGCCGAACACGGCGCTGCGCACATAGCGTAACTGCAAGTCAATGATCGGCCAGGCATGGCCGGATTCGAGCATGTCGTTGTAGTTGTGGCCGATCAGGTCGAGCAAGGCGCAGCGGGCCACTTCGAGATATTTGACGTAGTGGCCGTGCCAGACCACGTTCATGGAGTCGACGTCGAAAAACGGCACCACGATCCGGGTGTCAACGTGCAGAGCGCCCTGGCTACGCATGCAGCCTCCAGTGTTGCTCGGCGATGCGTTGCAGGCACAGGCGCAATTCGCCTTCCAGGGCGCGATCTTCGATCACCGGCGGGAAGTCTTCGGACAGTTGCCGGTGCATGGCGGCCAGCGCTGGCGGCAATGGTCGCGCGTCGTCGACACGGCTGCGCAGCCACACGCCTTGGTTGGCCGCCAGCAAGGTCGCGGCGGCCACCTGTTCGGTCAGCTCCAGCACACGGATCGCGTCCCGGGCGGCGATGGTGCCCATGCTGACCTTGTCCTGGTTGTGGCATTCGGTGGAGCGCGAGAACACGCTGGCAGGCATGGTGTTCTTCAAGGCTTCGGCGGTCCAGGCGCTGGTGCCGATCTGCACGGCCTTGAAGCCATGGTTGAGCATCGCCCGCTCGGCGCTGGCGCCGGACAGGTTGCTCGGCAGGCCATGGTTGTAGCGCTCGTCCACCAACAGTGCGAGCTGGCGGTCGAGCAGGTCGGCGACGTTGGCCACCAGGTTTTTCAGACTGTCCATGGCAAAGGCGATGTGCCCGCCGTAGAAATGCCCGCCATGCAGCACACGCTCGGCTTCGGCGTCGATGATCGGGTTGTCGTTGGCGCTGTTGAGCTCGGTTTCGATGAACGAACGCAGCCAGCCCAGGCTGTCCGCCAACACCCCTAGTACGTGAGGGGCGCAGCGCAGGGAGTAGCGATCCTGCAGGCGATGCAGCGGCGCGGTCGGCGCGTCGATGGCCAGGTCCTTGCGCAGCCACGCGGCGACCTGCATCTGGCCCGGGTGTGGCTTGGCGGCGAACAGGCGCTCGTCGAAGTGCTCCGGGTTGCCTTGCAGGGCGACGACATTCAGCGCGGTGATCCGGGTCGCCAGTTGCAACAGGTAATCGGCGCGGGCGAAGGCCAGGCAGGCCAGGCCGGTCATCACTGCGGTGCCGTTCATCAGCGCCAGGGCTTCCTTGGGTCGCAGCACCAGCGGCGTCCAGCCCAGTTCGCGGTGCACGTCGGCGGCCAGCCGGCGCTCGCCACGGAACATGACCTCCCGTTCACCAGACAGCGTGGCGGCGACGTAGGACAGCGGCGTCAGGTCGCCACTGGCGCCCACCGAGCCTTCTTCCGGAATCAACGGCAGGATGTCGTGTTCGAGGAAGGCCTGGAGCCGTTCCAGCAGCTCCACTCGCACCCCTGACACGCCGTGGCACAGCGACTGCAACCGCGCGGCCAGCACGGCGCGGGTAGCCTGGGCATCGAGGAGCTTGCCCAGCCCGCAGCCGTGGAAGGTGTACAAGTGCCGCGGCAAGGCTTCGACATGGTGCAACGGCACGGCCACCACGCAAGAGTCACCGTAGCCGGTGGTCACGCCATAGATGACGCCTTCCTTGTCCAGCAACGAGTCGAGGAATTGCGCACCCTTGGCAATGCGCTGGCGGAACGCCGGGTCCGCCTGCAATTGCGTCGGCGCCTGACGGTTGGCCAGGGCCAGCACGTCTTCGATGCGCAAGGCGTGTTCGCCGAAAGTTACCGGCTCAGGAATGGGCTTGGTCATCGGTCTTCCAGAAAGGGTAAAAGTTGAACCACTGTTGTGGCGCCTGGAGGCAATACTGCGCCAGGCGGCCGGCGTACAGGCCGGCCCAATGGGCGATCACCTGTTCGCGCTCGTTGCGTTTCCAAACCACGGCATCGGCGAACGGTTCGAGGGTGACGCGATAACGTCCCTCGTGCTTGAGGCACATCAGCAGGTTGACCGGGCATTTCAACAGGCCGGCCAGCAGCCAGGGCCCTTGCGGGAAGGCGGCCGGGTGCCCCATGAAATCCACCGTCACGCTGCGCCCGCCATGCAGCGGCACGCGGTCGCCGGCGATCGCCAACCATTCGCCGCGCTCCAGGCGTTCGCTCAGTTGCAACATGATCAGCGGGTCCAGCTCGCTGACCTGGATCAACCGCAGGTGCGTGGCGCCGGCCTCGCCGAGCAAACGATTGAACTGCTCGGCGTGCTTGGTGTGCACCAGCACGTTCATGGTGACCTTCTCGCCCAGTTCGGCCAGGGCCCGGCACATTTCCAGATTGCCCAGGTGCGCGCCCACCAGCATTTGCCCGCGGCTGTCGCGCAGGTGATTGCGCAGCAGCGCCGGGTCGACGATTTCGATCTGGTCGATGCTCAGCTTGCCGTTCCAGACGTCGAGTTTATCCAGCAGCGAATCGGCAAAAGCCATGAACTGTCCGAACACTCGCCGATGCGTTGGGCGCAACTCGGGCTGACGGCTCCAGTCGGCGAGCCGTTGCTGGTACTGCCACGCCGCTTGCCGGGCGCTGCGGCCGAAAACAAAGAAATACAGGACGATGCCGTACAGCACCGGCGTGAGAAGCCTTCGGCCAAGAACCTTCGCAGCCAACGCGGTGAGTTTCATCAGCCAGAAACTGCCGCGCTCCTGGCGGTCCGCCCAGTGCTGTTTGTCTGTGCTCATGCTCGCCACCGCCGCCAGAGAATCGCCGGCAAGCGCACCAGCATGCCGAAGAACAACCGAGTGTGCATGCGTGAAATCAGCACGTTGTCGTGGAACAGGCGAAAATGCGAAACCCCGTCCAAAGGGTAATGCACGCGGGTGCGCAACCAGTGCATCGGCTGGTTGCGCCAGGACAGGCGCACCAGGATGTCCGAATCGAAGTCCATGCGCTTGCCGATGTTCGCCGAGTCGATCAGTGCCAGGGTGGGGGCCAGCGGATAGACCCGGAAGCCGCACATCGAATCGCGGATCTGCAGCGACAGGCTGTTGATCCAGACCATCACGTGAGTCAGGTAGCGCGCGTACAGACGGCCCTTCGGCACGCTGGCGTCGTACAGCGGATAGCCGCAGATCAGCGCGTCCGGGTGGGCGCGGGATTTCTCGATGAAGGTGCGCACGTCACCAAGGTCGTGTTGCCCATCGGCGTCGACCTGCAAGGCGTGGCTGAAGCCCAGGCGCGAAGCCTCCCGCAGGCCGGTCATCACCGCGCCGCCTTTACCCTGGTTCACTGCCAGCCGGACCAGGTGAACCCGCTCATGCCCGGCCAGTTGCTCCAGCACAGCCGCGCAGGCCGGGCTGCTGGCATCGTCCACCAGCACGCAGGGCAAACCGTTGCCAAGCAACGTCTGGACCACCGTCGCGATGGCGGTTTCGTGGTTGTAGACCGGGATGACGGCGCAGGGGTTATGCATATTCGCCGCTCTTCAAGGGGCTGTTGTGGCGAGGGGATTTATCCCCGTTCGAGTGCGAAGCGCTCGCCATGAGTCTGTGTCGGAGCACCGAATTTGGGGTTGCTGCGCAACCCAGCGGGGATAAATCCCCTCGCCACAAAAGAACGCAGCGTCCATGTGGATTAATCATTGGTTGGCCCCAACACAATCCGCCCACTGGAGCACGCCGCGGTGTCATTGCGATAGGTAAAATACAACTTGCCGCGCTCGCGATCGAAGCGCAGGTGTAGCTGGATTTCATCGCCGGGGCGCACCAGTTGCTGGAATTTGAGCACTTCCATGCCGACGAACCGCGGCGGCAACTCCATCAGTTGGCGGCCCAGGTTCAAGGCCCAGTCCACCTGCACCACGCCGGGCAGGACCGGCGCGGTGGGGAAGTGACCGCTGAAGTACGCCAAGTCTGGCGGCACGGCCAGACGCAGGTTCCATTCGCCGTCGGTCTCGCCTTGGTCGAGCACTTCAGGCGCCTTCGGACGTGGCGCCATCAGCAAAGCTTCGACCTCGGCCTGGGCCAGTTTGCCCTGGCCGTTGAACGGCAGTTGCCGCAGCCAGCGCCAGCGTCGCGGCAGGGCCAGGGTTTCGCAATGTCCGCTCAGGTGCTGGCGCAGGGCCTCGGTCATGGCTCGTCGGCCCAGGTTGCGCAAGGCATGCAGGCCGGTTTCGCTGAGCACCAGCAGTGCGCCGAGAGAAGCACGATTTTCCTGGACCACCCCCAGCCGTGCTTCGCTGACCCAGTCGTGGGCCGTCAGCGCCTGCTCCAGCATTGGCAACGAGATACGTTTTTCTTCAAGCTTGACGATGCGATCCAGGCGGCCGAGCAATTCGAAGCGCCCGTCCTCGGTGATACGCGCCGCGTCGGCGCTGTGCTCGACATGGCCGCTTGGGAGATAAGGCGAAGCAATCAGCAGGGCGCCGTCACTGTCCTGGCCCAGTTCGACGCCGGCAAAGGGTTGCCAGAGGTCGCCGCCCTGACGCCAGGCGATACCGCCGGTTTCCGAGCTGCCGAACACTTCCGTTGGCCATTGTCCCAGGCGTTGCTGAAGGCTGCGGGCTGCTTCGGCCGGCAGTGCGCCGCCGGAGGAGAACACCCGACGTACGCTGCTCAAGGCCGGCCAATCGAGATTGTCGCCCATGCGCTTGAGCAGCGCCGGGCTGGCGACCCAGGCAAATGCCGGATGCTCGCGACTGGCGCGCTGAAGGTCTTCCGGGAAAGCCAACTGCCGGCGCACAAAGGTGCGTCCGGCGCATAACGGCCACAGCACCCGGAACAGCAGACCGTAGATATGCTGGGTGGCGACGCTGCCGATCATGCAGGCCTGCGGACCGAGGTCGGCGCCCCACAATTGCTCCAGCGCCTGGACTTCATTGCTCAGCTGGCGCAGGGTTTTCTCGATGCGCTTGGGCTCGCCACTGGAGCCGGAGGTGCACAGGGTCAACCAGCACTGATCGAGGTCCAGTTCGGCAGCCTCCAGCGGCGCCTGGCGGATCTCGTCGGGCCGGGCGTCTACGGGCAGGTCGGTCAGCCACAAGTCGACGTCGGCCGACCAGCGCTGGCGGGTTTGCGCTTGCAGGTCGGCGGGCAGCAGCACCTGCGCCCCGGCGCGCCAGGCGCCGAGCAGGGCCACCGCGAGGTCGGCGGCATCTTCGAAATGCACGGCCACGCGCCGGATGTCCCGGGCTTGCAGGCTAGCGGCCAGGCAGAGCGCGTCGTCGCGCAGTTGCGAGTGGTTTAATGCCGGGGCGACTGCAACAACACGGTCCGGCTGGGCCTTGAGCAGCATCTGCTCAAGTGTTATCCAATTCATGGGCGGCCTCTTACCCGTTGTCGTATGAGCCATTCAATGGCAAACATCAGGCCCATCAGTCCGTAGGAAATCAGGCCGGTGTACAACATCCACCAGCTCAGCGGCGCCCAAAGCGTCAGGACCGCAGCGAGCACACCGTTACACAGGAAAAACACACTCCAGGCCACTGTCACCTGGCGGGTATAGATCACCGCCCTGGCCGGCAATTGCGGTTCCCGCAGGCGGGCCAGGCGTTCAACCATCGGCGGGCCATATTTCAGGCTCAGGGTGAACAGCCCGAGCATGAACGCGCTGATCAGCACCGGATACCAGCGCAGCAGGAGCGGGCTGTCGAACACCGCGAGCAATACACAAAAGGTAATCGCCGAGGCCGCCATCCAGCGACTGCCGGGGTTGCCTTTGCCGAGTAACGCCCGGGCCAGCCACAGGCCACCTAATAACAGCCCGAACTGCCATGGAGCAAAGTGCTCCATGCCGAAATACACCGCGAAGGGGTACAGCAGGCCCGCCAGCAGCAGGCCGAGGCCAATCAGCCGGCTCATGCGGCCGGTTGGACCAGTCGATAGACCGCCTCCACCACGTCGTTGACGGTGCGCACCGACTTGAATTCTTCGGCGGCAATCTTCTTGCCGGTCTGGCGCTTGATGTGGTCGATCAGGTCGACCGCATCGATGCTGTCGATTTCCAGATCCTGGTAGAGGTTGGCTTCCAGCGTCACGTGATCGGGGTCCAGCTCGAAGAGCTCGACCAGTGCAGCACGCAGAATGTTGAAAATGTCGTCGCGAGTTTGCATGGTCCGGTCTCAGGGGCGTTTTGCAGTGACGAAGGCCGCAAGGCTTGCCACATTGCTGAAATGGTTACGGGTGTCCTTGGCGTCGGCGTCGATCTTGATGCCGTACTGCTTCTGAATCGCCAGGCCGAGCTCCAGGGCATCCACCGAATCCAGGCCCAGGCCTTCGCCGAACAGGGTCTGGTCGTCGCCGATGTCCTCGACGGCGATGTCTTCCAGGCCAAGGGCGTCGATGATCAGCTGTTTGATGTCACGGTGCAGATCGCTCATCTTCGGCGAGCTCCTTGATGTAATAGTGATGCAGAAAATCGTTGAGCCGGCGCGAAGCCTGCGGCGGGGGGCCAAGCGCGGTGAAGGCTTGTGGATCTATATCGGCCCCCACGCGAAAACTGAAGTGCACGCGCCGCTGGGGGATGCGGTACCAGGGTTCGGCCTTGGTCAGGGTGGTGGGGCTGACCTTGATCGTCACGGGTGTGAGGATCTTCGCGCCCCGCAGGGCGATGGCCGCGGCCCCGCGATGAAAGGCCGGGGCCTGGCCTGGCTGGGTGCGCGTACCTTCGGGAAAGACGATCAGGCACTGGCCGTCTTGCAGCGCGTCACTGGCTGCATCGAGCATGTCCATGCTGCCATCGTTGCTGATGTATTGCGTCGAGCGCAGCGGGCCACGGGTGAAGGGGTTGGTCCAGAGACTCTGCTTGACCACGCAGTTGGCGTCGCGCACCAGCCCGATCAGGAACACCACGTCGATCAGCGAAGGGTGGTTGGCGATGATCATCTGCCCGGGCCGGCCGAGTTTCTCCGCGCCGTCGATTCGATAGGTGAGCACGCCGGTACGGGCCATGAACCGGATGAAGAACCAGAACAGACGTCCAACCGTGCGGCGGGCCCGTTGCCGATGGGCCGTGGGATCGCCGGGTAACGCACTGAGCAACGGGAACACCACCAATCGCAGGCACAGCCCGCCCAGCCCGAAGAGGGCGAAGCTTGCAGCAGTTGCGAGCAGGCGCCAGTAGTAGGCGTCGCGATGTTTACCGGTCACCGGTTGCGTTGCCAGGTCCATAGACGATTCTTCCAGGCATGTTGGCAGGTGGTGTCGTTTTCCAGCAGCTTACGCAGCAGATCCAGGGCATGGGGCCAGTCGCTGCCGGGCATCGGTGCCGACGGGCTGGATAATTCAAGTTGCCAGTCATCGCCCGAAGTCAGCAGGAGCCCCAGCGCGTAGGGAAACGGCACGTCGTTGACCCACGGCGCGTACACCTGCGGTGGTTGCTCTTCAGTGATCACCAGCAGTACCGCCGGCGCACCCTCGTTCAACAGTGCGGCGGCCTCCAGCATGCCGTGCTCCAGGCCGTCGCCGGTAGCGGCGAGGGCGGTCATCTCGCTGGTTTCGCCGCGCATGATCGACCACAGGCCGATGACGGCGTTATGCACCGACAGGCTGAACTGTGTCGGCGACAAGGGCTGATCGGCTGCCAGGTCCTTGAGAATCTCAAATGTGCGCGGGGTTTCGCCGTGACGGGAAATAAAGACCAACGGCAGGTCCGGCCGACCTTCGGCCAGTGGCCAGGCGACGCTGAACGCCATGCGCGCCAGGCGGCTGAGTCGGCGGCGCTGCATGGCGGGCAGGAAGGACACGTCAGGGGCGGCATCGCTGATGGGCGGCACGGCCGGTTGTCGGCTCCATGCCTGCCAATCGTCCACGCTTTCGAGCCCAGGGGCCCATGCGCGCCATTGGGCGATGTTGAAATTGATCACAGACTCATCCCACCCCTGCGGGCTTTTTCTTGTCACGGTTCAGTGGCTTGACCCGCGCCCAACCCTGCATGGCCTTGCGGCCCAAGTGGCGCGCATTATCCCGGTGCGGTTGGCTTGTAGCAAATGCTGGTTACATTTTGTCCAGAGAAATCCGTCGGCTGGTCAGCCCCGGTTCGGGCATGGCCATTATTGCGGTTGTGTCGAGGCTGTCTGTCGGACGCTTCTGTCACTTGGTCGGGGTATTGACGCTCGGTTGTCCGAAAAAGCCACCGACACTGTAATCCGTCCATGACCGAGGTAGCGAAGCGGCGCCTTGGCCTACTACACTCGGGAATCTTTGATACACGGAGGTTTTGTCATGCGGCGTGTGGTGTTCAATCAGAAAGGTGGCGTGGGCAAGTCCAGCATCGCCTGCAATCTGGCGGCGGTCAGCGCCAGCGAGGGTTATCGCACGCTGTTGGTGGACCTGGATGCCCAGGCCAACTCCACTCAATACCTGACTGGCCTGACCGGCGATGACATTCCCATGGGGATCGCCGACTTCTTCAAGCAGACCCTGTCGTCGGGGCCCTTCTCGAAGAAGAACAAGGTCGATATCTACGAGACGCCGTTTGACAACCTGCATGTCATCACCGCCACGGCAGAGCTGACGGATCTGCAGCCCAAGCTTGAGGCGAAACACAAGATCAACAAGCTGCGCAAGCTGCTCGAAGAGCTCGACGAGGACTACGACCGGATCTACCTGGATACTCCGCCAGCCCTCAACTTCTATGCGGTTTCAGCGCTGATCGCGGCTGATCGGGTACTGATTCCTTTCGATTGCGACAGCTTCTCTCGCCAGGCGCTGTATGGCCTGATGGCGGAAATCGAAGAGCTGAAGGACGACCATAACGAAGGCCTGGAAGTCGAAGGCATCGTCGTCAACCAGTTCCAGGCCCGCGCCAGCCTGCCGCAGCAGATCCTCGACGAATTGATTGCCGAAGGCCTGCCGGTGTTACCGGTGTACCTGAGCAGTTCGGTGCGCATGCGTGAGTCGCACCAGGCGAGCCTGCCGCTGATCCACCTGGACCCGCGGCATAAGCTGACCCAGCAGTTTGTGGAGTTGCATAATCTGCTGGAAAACGCCGACTGACTGGCTTGCACAAATCCACTGTGGGAGCGAGCCTGCTCGCGAAATCGGTGGCACATTCAACATTGGAGCTGCCTGACAGTCCGCTTTCGCGAGCAGGCTCGCTCCTACGGTGCTGAGGTCAGATCCCCTGGCCGCGCAACCAATTCATCAGCTGCGGCAAAGGAAACGCCCCGCTCTGCCGGGCAACCTCCCGGCCATCCTTGAACAGAATCAGGCTGGGAATCGAGCGAATCCCCAGCTGGGCCGACAGTTGTTGGTTGGCCTCGCTGTCGAGCTTGGCCAGTCGGCATTTACCCGCCAGCTGCGCGGCGGCCTGTTCGAAGACCGGCGCGAAGGACTTGCACGGACCGCACCAGTCTGCCCAGACATCCACCAACAGCGGCAGGTCGCCCTTGATCTGGCTGGCGTAGTCGCCTTGCTTGAGTTCGAACGGTTCGCTCAATAACACCTGGGCCTTGCAACGTCCGCACTTGGGCTGGTCGCCCAGGCGTTCGGCGGGGATGCGATTGAGGCCGTTGCAATGAGGGCAGGGGATCAGCATCGGGTCGGTCTCCTGAAAATCGTTGGTACAGGTTGAACATTATATCGAAACCACCACAAAAACCTGTGGGAGCGAGCTTGCTCGCGATGGCGGCGTCTCAGTCAATACTGCATCGACTGTCAGACCGCTATCGCGAGCAAGCTCGCTCCCACAAGGGAAATGGTGTGGCCGTTACTTCGCGTTGGTCAGCGTGTTGTAGCTGGTCATGAGGTTGCGATAGTCCGGGATGTGGTTGGAGAACAGGGTCGCCAGACCTTCCACATCGTTGCGCCAGTCGCGGTGCAGTTCGCAGGCCAGGCCGAACCACGTCATCAATTGCGCGCCCGAGGAGGACATGCGGTCCCACGCCGATTGGCGGGTCAGTTCGTTGAACGTACCGGACGCATCGGTCACTACGAACACCTCGAAACCTTCGGCCAGGGCCGACAGGGCCGGGAAGGCTACGCAGACTTCAGTCACGACACCGGCGATGATCAATTGCTTCTTGCCGGTGGCCTTGATCGCCTTGACGAAATCTTCGTTGTCCCAGGCGTTGATCTGGCCAGGACGAGCAATGTAAGGCGCGTCCGGGAACAGCGTCTTGAGTTCTGGCATCAGCGGGCCGTTGGGGCCGGTTTCGAAGCTGGTGGTGAGGATGGTCGGCAGTTGGAAGTACTTGGCCAGGTCAGCCAGGGCCAGCACGTTGTTCTTGAAACGGTCCGGGTCGATGTCGCGCACCAGCGACAGCAGGCCAGCCTGGTGGTCCACCAGCAGAACGGCGGCGTTATCTTTGTCGAGACGGTTGTAGGAAGTAGTCATGGCGTAGTCCTCTAAGTTTTGGTGGCCGAACGTTTCGGCGTGAGTAAGGGTTTCTAGATGTCGGTAAATCGGTGATTCATCTGGCCGAAGCGCCGGCTTCAATCCGTGTTGCGTTTCGATGGGTAAAGATTAAAACCGACACCTTTGTCGCGCCAGACTGCAAAAATCAGCCTTAGCGTTCTATTTTAGGAACGATGCGCTGCGCCATTCATCAGATGAGCCGCACCCCGAGCCCGCCAGACCCTCAAAACACCACAACGTAATTTTTGCGAACCCGGAGGTCCCATGAGCAATCCTCAAGACCCAACCCTTCCCCAGACGCTGGACAACCCCAACGACGACGGCTTCGTGCTTGGCACCGCCGGCCGCGACGAAGACCCGAACGCCGCCACGGCCTATGCGACCGATGACCGCCATGATCGCGATGAGCTGACCCCGGAAGACGCCCGCGGCATGCCGGGGTATCCCGACGAAAAAAAACCGGCGGAATCGGCGGCGGAAGAAGCGGAATCTGGCATCGAGACGCCTGAGCAGGGGAACGATAAGGCGGGGTGAGCGGGTAGCCCGGAGGTGGGCGGTTGATTGAAGATCGCCATCGCGAGCAGGCTCGCTCCCACAGGAGTTTGGTGTTGTGGTCTATATCGCGATCACATCGCTCCCAATGTGGGAGCGAGCCTGCTCGCGAATACTCTCTCTCCCTGACAATCTGAAGCCGTGGCGAGGGAGCTTGCTCCCGCTCGGCGGCGTAGCCGTCGTGGTTTACCTGGACGACTGCGTCGGTCTTTCAGGACTGCTTCGCAGCCCAGCGGGAGCAAGCTCCCTCGCCACGGGGGCCATGTGTCTGGCAGGTCGTTACGACGAGCAGCTGATCTCCAGGTGCTTGCCCCATTCCGGCGGCCTTTCGGCGTAGCTGTCCATGCCCGGTTGTTCTTCGAACGGACGGGACAGTACGCCGTGGAGGCGGCGGACTTCTTCGTAGTCGCCTGATTCGGCGGCGTCGATGGCTTTCTGCGCCAGGTAGTTGCGCAATACATACAACGGATTGACCGCGTGCATGCGGGCTCTGCGCTGGGCTTGATCGACAACGCCCTCGCGATTGACCCGAGCGAGGTAAAGCTCGCCCCAGGCATCGAAACCCTTGAGATCGACAAAGTCATCGCGCAAGCGGGCGACGGCCTGTTCGGGCGCCTGTTCGCCCAGGCGACGGAAAAACAGGCTGTAGTCGACGCCGCTGTTCTGCATCAGTTGCAGCAGGCGCTCCACCAGTTTCTGGTCATCGTCCTCGGCGCGGGTCAGGCCGAGGCGGCGACGCATCAGGTCCAGGTAATGGGCCTGGTACAGCGGCAGATACAGACCCAGGGTCTCGCGCAGGGCGTCGACGCTGATGAAGGGGGTCAGGGCCTGGGCGAGGGCGCTGAGGTTCCACTGGCCGATGGGCACCTGGTTGCTGAATGAATAGCGGCCCTGGTCGTCGGAGTGGTTGCAGATGAAGTTGGCGTCGAAGTCGTCGAGGAAGGCGAAAGGGCCGAAGTCGAAGGTGATACCCAATATCGACATGTTGTCGGTATTCATCACCCCGTGACAGAAGCCGTAGGCCTGCCATTTGGCAATCAACTCGGCGTTGCGTTCGACAATCTCCCGATACATCGCCAGGTACGGTTCCGGTTGCTCCCGGCACTCAGGGAAATGCAGGTTCAGCACGTGCTCGGCCAGGGCTGCGTGCAACTCCGGTTTCTTGGTGTAGTAGAAGTATTCGAAATGCCCGAAGCGCACATGACTCGGCGCCAGGCGCAGCACCATGGCGGCGCGCTCTTGCTTTTCGCGCCATACCGGGGTGTCGGAGCCGATCACACACAGCGCGCGCGTGGTCGGGATGCCCAACGCATGCAGGGCTTCGGAGGCGAGGAATTCGCGGATCGAGGAGCGCAGTACCGCCCGGCCATCGCCCATCCGCGAAAACGGTGTCTGGCCGGCGCCCTTGAGGTGCAGGTCCCAATGCTCGCCGGCCTCGTTGTACACCTCGCCCAGCAGCAACCCGCGGCCATCGCCCAATTGCGGGTTGTAGTGGCCGAACTGATGCCCGGAATACACCATGGCCCGAGGCTCGGTTTCGGCCCAGAGTTTGTGGCCGCCGAAAATTTCGGCAAACAGTGGCGTCTGTGCTTCGGCCGGATCCAGGTCAAGCAGCGCCATCGCGGCCGGGCTGGCAACCACCAGGCGCGGATTGTCGATGGGCTCCGGCAGCACGTGGGCCGAGAAACCGTCGCCCAGGCGGGCGAAGCGGTTATCGAAAGTCAGCGTTTCCAGTGTTTTCATGGCCATCTCCGACGGGGCGCCCGCAGGCATCCCGCGATCAGTCGAGTGTCTGTTGCGGTGGCTCCGGAATGGGCTTGATGCTGGCTACGGCCGAGGGCACGGGCCCGAGGGTCTTGTGGTCGGGCTCGGCGGGCACCAGCTTGTATTCCTGGCCTTGCAGGTTCTTCAGGTAGATCTCCATCTGACGGAACGAGATGTTGATATGTTCCTTCTTGAATTCCCGGTTGATGAACCGGTTGATCTCGTCCAGCACCGGGTTGCGGTCGCCGAGGTCGCGCACATGCATGCGCAACTCGTGGTCCAGGGTGCTTTCACCGAAGTTCAGGAAGTACACGATCGGCTCCGGCTCTTTCAGCACGCGCGGGTTGTCGCGGGCAGCCTTGAGCAGCAGCTCGCGAACCCGATCCAGGTCCGATCCGTAGTCCACGCCGAGTTTCAGGGTCACCCGGGTCACGGTGTCGGTCAGCGACCAGTTGATCAATTGCCCGGTGATGAAGGTCTTGTTCGGGACGATGATGTCCTTGCGATCGAAGTCGGTGATGGTGGTCGCGCGAATGCGGATCTTGCTGACCGTGCCCGACAGGTTGCCGATGGTGATGGTGTCGCCGATCCGCACCGGGCGCTCGAACAGGATCATGATGCCGGAGATGAAGTTGGCGAAGATCTCCTGCATGCCGAAGCCCAGGCCCACCGACAGCGCGGCCACCAGCCATTGCAGCTTGTCCCAGCTCACGCCGAGTGTGGACAACGTGGTGACAAAGCCGACGCCGGCGATGACGTAGGACAGCAGCGTGGTGGTGGCGTAGGCGCTGCCCTGGGCCAGGTTCAGCTTCGACAGCACGAACACTTCCAGCAGGCCCGGCAGGTTGCGCGCCAGGGCGAAAGTGATACCGATGATGATCAGCGCGCCAAGCATGTCGCCGATGCTGATGGGCACCATGCTCATGTTCACGCCGGTGCCGCTGGTGTATTCGTAGAGGGTGATGTTGTCCAGGTAGGAGAACACGCTGATCAGGTCCGACCAGACCCAGTACAGCGCGGCCATGAAACCGCCCAGCAGGGCCAGGCGGATCAGGCGCAGGGACTGTTCGTTGACCTTCTCGATGTCCAGGGTCGGCTCCTCGACCACCGTTTCACCGTCGCCGACCTCCTTGGCCGCCTGGCGCTTGGCCAGGGCGCGCTGGTAGGCCAGTCGCCGGGCCGCGACCGACAGGCCGCGCACGAAGGTGGCTTCGATTACCAGCCAGAACATCAGCAGGTACAGGGTATTGATCAAGCGATCGCTGAGTTTCAACGCGGTGTAGTAGTAGCCGAAGCAGACAGCGACGAACAATGCGATCGGCAGCGCGGTGAACAGTACGCCGACGGCCTTGCGAAACAGCGAGGCGTTGGTGTGCGTCGGGCTGCTGAGCAGCAGTCGGCTGAGCAGCCAGGCCATCGAGGCGTAGCAGGTCAACACCACCGGCATGCCGAGTACGTCATCGGCCAGGGCCGACGGCTGCAACTCCGCCACGGCAACCACCGCCACCAGGGCCAGCACCACCAGGCCAAGTCGACGGATCCAGGCCTGGAGGAATTCCACCTGGGGTTTTTCCCAGCGGAAATGCAGCTCGGCGACGCCTCCGGGAGAGAGGATTCGATAGGCGGTATAGAACACCAGCCAGGCTTGGCCGATCTGCAGCAGCGCGGCGCCGAGGTTGGTGTTCTGCCCGCGGGCGTCGATCTGCAAGGCATAGCCGCACAGCGCCAGTGCCAGAGCCACCGGCATCGCCAGCAGGATGTTGATCAGGATCGCCTGGGGCGTGTGCCACTGGCTGTCGCGCTTGAAGTGGCCGACATCCTGGTGAACCTTGTTCAAGCGCGCATAAAGATTCTTGCGTCGCCACAGCAGCGCACCGATCAGCAGTGCCAGGGGCAGGAACAGCAGCGGCCGCTGGGTCAGGCCGTCGGCCAGCTCACTGAGGCTCGACGCCCAGGGCAGTGAGTCGACCTGCTTCTCCAGGCGGGCCGGCACGCCACGCATCCATTCGAAATCCAGCGGTTTGTTGCTGGGAATCCAGAACATCTGTTCTTCAAGCGTTGCCCGCAGGTTCTGGGCGGTACTGAGCAGTTGCTTCTGGTTGAGCTGCAAGGTGATGGATTCGTTGAGCACCGCGCTCAACTCACGGTTCAGCCGTTCCAACAGGTCGACCCGGGTCAGGGCCAGCTCCAGCAGCGTCTTGCGCAGTTGCGGCGTGACCTGCTCCGACGGCTGGGACGCCAGCAGGCTGTCGACATAAGCGCTTGGATTGTTCAGCAGCTCGCGTTGCTGGCTGACCTCGAACTGGTACAGGCGGATGTCGGCGATCTGGTCGGCGAGGTTCTGGTCCAGTTTCAGGTGTGGCAGGGTCTGGCGCTGCTTGTAGAGAATCTTGGAGAGCAGCAGGCTGCCCTTGAGCACGCTGATCTGCTCATCCAGAGCGGCGTCGGTCTGGGTGACGCTATCGAGCAACTGCTTGGTTTGCAGGTTCTGCTGGGTGACCTCGTTGAGCCGATCGGTGCTTTTGAGCAGGTAATCGGAGAGCTTCAGGTTGGCCGAACTTTCGGTCGCCAGCAGGCTGCTGCCGCCGGCCTTCTGCGCTTCGATGGATTGCTGGGTCACCGTTTCCTGGGACTGGGCCAGGCGCTTCTGGTTGATCAGGTTCTGCAGATCCTGGATCTCTCGCTCCATGCGGTCGATCTTTTCCGACAGCAAATCATGCTGGCTGTTGCCCAGGTCTTGCAGTTGGCTGTTGCCGGCCAGCTCCTGGCGGCGCAATGGAATCAGCGCATTGAGGGCCGCCAGTTCAGCGTTGAGCTGGTCGCGCTGTTCGGCGCTGAGGGCCTTGCCGGCGTCGCGGCCGGCCTTGAGGATGGTGTTGATCTGCTGGATGCGGGTCTGGCTGGCGGAGATTTCCGCCTGGGCGCGCTCGGGGCGGGTCTGGGCGGTGATCACCAGGCTGTTGGCGTCGGCCAGGGCCTTTTGCAGGTCGCTCTGCTGGGTGGAGCGCTCCGTCAGCATCTGTTCGAGCTGAGGGATGGGCAGGTTGGCGTAGCGCTGCGCCACCGGCACCACATTGGTGCCCTTGAGCCGCGCCAGCTCGCGCTGGTTTTCGATGTTCTGCTTGGGGGCGTTGGCCAGTTGCTGCTTGAGGGCTTGCAGCTTCTGTTCGTAGTCGGCCTTGTTGCTGAGCTGGGTCAGGGTGTTCTGCAACACGGCCTGCAAGGCTTTCTGGTCGGCCTCCGGCAGTTTGCGGTCGGCGATCTTGTCCAGGCTGGCCTGGACCGAGGCGCTGGTAGGCGGTTCGGCGGCGTGCACCGTGCAGATGGAAAGACCCAGGCCGAGCAGGGCAATGGCGAAAAAGGAGCGCAGGGTAGGCATAAAGACCGGTCAAGCAAGTGAGAGTGGGAGCAGTTTAGAGGAACAAGCCGGGGCCCGGGCGACTTCCTTCGGGGAATCTGACGCCCACTTTGCCGATCTTGTTCCCGTCCATGGCCGCGACCGTCCATAGGGTACTGTTCCACTCCACCTGGTCGCCGACCACCGGAGCCCCCCCGACTTTCTGGGCAATGAAGCGGCCCAGGGACATGTCCGGATCGATGCCGTCGAGTTGCAGCCCGTACAGCGCCGCGACCGCGGCCAGCTGGGCGTCTCCTTCGAGTACGAAGTCGCCGAAAAAGCGCAGATCGAGGCCCCGTTGCGGCGCCTGGCTGAACAGTTTTCCCAGGGCTGGCAGGTCGTGTTCATGGCCGATTACACACAGCAGATCACCGACTTCCAGGACCGTACTACCCGACGGATGGAGTAGTTGCTGGCCACGAAACAAGGCCGCAATACGGGTTCCGTCAGGCATTTTCAGATCCCGAAGCGGCGAGCCGATGCACCACTTTTCCGCACCGAGGCGATAGATGAACAGCTCCCACTCGCTGGTGACGTGAACCTCCAGCGCTGCCCGGGAAATCGGCAGAGGTTCTGGCGGGACGGTCACGTGCAGAAGCTTGGCGACCCACGGCAGGCTCGTGCCTTGCACCAGCAGCGACACCAGCACGATAAAGAATGCCAGGTTGAAATAGAGCTGTGCGTGAGGCAAACCGGCCATCAGCGGGAACACCGCGAGGATGATCGGTACCGCGCCACGCAGGCCGACCCAGGAAATGAACACCTTCTCGCGACCGTGGAAAGCCTTGAACGGCAGCAGCCCGACCATGACCGACAGCGGGCGCGCGAACAGGATCATCCACAGGGCCAGGCCCAGGGCGGGGAGGGCGATCGGCAGCAGGTCATGGGGCGTGACCAGCAGGCCCAACACCAGGAACATGCCGATCTGCGCCAGCCAGGCCATGCCATCGAGCATATGCAGGATGCCGTGGCGACTGCGTATCGGGCGGTTGCCGATCGCCAGTCCGCACAGGTACACGGCCAGGAAGCCGCTGCCATGCAGGGCGTTGGTCAGGGCAAACACGGCCAGGCCGCCGCTGATCACCAGGATCGGGTAGAGGCCGTTGGCGAGGTTGATGCGGTTGACCAGTTGCAGCATCAGCCAGCCGCCACCCAGGCCGATCACGGCGCCGATACCGAACTCGCGCACCAGGTGCCCCAACAGGCTCCACTGCAGGCCGGTTTCGCCGCTGGCGAGCATGCCGATCAGGGTGACGGTGAGGAACACCGCCATCGGGTCGTTGCTGCCGGACTCGATTTCCAGAGTGGCGCTGACCCGTTCGTTGAGGCCTTTGCCGCCCAACAGCGAAAACACCGCCGCAGCGTCGGTGGAGCCGACGATCGCACCGATCAGCAGGCCCTGGATCAGGTTCAGGTCGAATAGCCACGCCGCTGCCAGGCCGGTCAGCCCGGTGGTGATCAGCACGCCGACGGTGGCCAGCGACAACGCCGGCCACAATGCCACGCGAAAGCTTGAGACCCGCGTGCGCAAGCCGCCGTCGAGCAGAATCACCGCCAGCGCGAGGTTGCCGACCAGGTAGGCCGTGGCGTAGTTGTCAAAAAGAATACCGGCACCGTCCACGCCGGCGACCATGCCCACGGCGAGGATGATCACCAGGATCGGGATGCCCAGGCGCGACGAAAGAGAACTGACCAGAATGCTCGCACTCACCAGCAACGCGCCGATCAAGAACAGGCTGTTGATGGTCGTCGCAGTCAAAGGCAGTACTCCGGAATCTTGAGGGGGCAGGCGCAAACTGACCATGCAGTCTGCGTGCCAGCGATTCTAACCTGTTGAAATGTGATGCTGTCAAAAAAGGTTGGGATCGACGTATGTGCACCGGATTCAGAGAGGAAAACACCGTGGCGAGGGCGCTTGCTCCCGCTCGGCTGCGAAGCAGTCGTCGCTTTTAAAGACGGGGCCGCTGCGCAGCCCAGCGGGAGCAAGCTCCCTCGCCACAAAAGCGTGGGTCGCGCACAGTCTGTGAGCGACCCACAGGCGGTCAGAGGCTGAACCGCCCGACCATGCTGTTCAGGTCTACGGCCAGGCGCGACAGTTCGGCGCTGGCGGCGGTGGTCTGGTTGGCGCCGGTGGCCGATTGCACCGACAGGTCGCGGATGTTCACCAGGTTGCGGTCGACTTCGCGGGCCACCTGAGCCTGTTCCTCGGCGGCGCTGGCGATCACCAGGTTGCGTTCGTTGATCTCGACGATGGCGGTGTTGATGGTGTCCAGGGACATCCCGGCCCCGCGGGCGATGTTCAGCGTCGACTCGGCGCGTTCGGTGCTGTTGCGCATCGAGTCCACGGCCTGTTCGGTGCCGCTCTGGATGCTGCCGATCATGCGCTCGATCTCGCTGGTCGACTGTTGGGTGCGGTGGGCGAGGGCGCGTACTTCATCGGCTACCACCGCAAAACCACGACCGGCTTCACCGGCACGGGCCGCTTCAATGGCGGCGTTCAGTGCCAGCAGGTTGGTCTGGTCGGCCAGGCCACGGATCACATCGAGCACTTTGCCGATATCGCGGGACTCATCGGCGAGGTTGCCGATCAGCGTCGCGGTGCTCTGCACGTCGGCGCTCATGCGTTCGATGGCGCTGACGGTCTCTTGCACCAGGTCACGACCGTCACCCGCCGAAGTGGTGGCGTTCTTCGACGCTTCGGAAGTGCTGACTGCGTTGCGGGCGACTTCTTCCACGGCGCTGGTCATCTCGTTGACCGCCGTGGCGGCCTGCTCGATTTCGTTGTTCTGCTGGGTCAGGCCACGGGCACTTTCGTCGGTGACGCTGTTGAGCTCTTCGGCGGCGGAGGCCAGTTGGGTGGCCGAGCCGGAGATCCGCTGCAGAGTGTCGCGCAATTTCTCCTGCATGGTCGCCATTGCTCGCAACAGGCGGCCGGCTTCGTCGCTGCCATCCACGACGATCGGCCGGGTCAGGTTGCCCTTGGCAATTTCTTCGGCGGCATCCAGCGCGTTGGCGATTGGCTTGGTGATGCTGTTGGTCAACAGCCAGGCGAACAGCAGGGTCAGGCCGGTGGCGACGACCAGCAAGGTGACGACCCAGGTGAAAGCCGTTGAGTACTGTTGGGCAGCACCCTGGTTGAGCATTTCGGCTTGGCGATTGTTGATTTCCATCAAACGGGTGACCGCCGCGTTGATCGCGTCGGAGTTGCTCAGCAATTCAGTGTTGAGCAGCGCTTGCAATTGATCGAGCTGGTTGTTGCGCGACAGGGTCTTCATCCGCTCTTCGAGCTGGCGGTACTGATTCAGCAACTGTACGTATTGCTCATAAGCGGCGCGTTCATCCGGGGCGCTGATGAGCTTTTCGTATGCGGTCTGCGCCTCGCGGATCTGCTGATTGCGTTGTTCGAACAGCTCATAGGTTTTCTGCTGGACGTCCGGTTCACGGTTGGTCAGCAGGCGATAGGACAGGACGCGAAGGCGCAGGGTGAGCTGGGTGAACTCGTCGAGGGCCTTGATGCTCGGGACGCTGTTCTGGACGATGGTTTCGCCCGAGACGCGGATCTTGCTCATCTGGCTCAAGGCAAATACGCCCAGGGCCAGCATCAGGGCGCCGATCAGGGCAAACCCCAGGAACGCCCGCGGCGCGATGTTCATATTACGTAGGGACATGGAAGTTACCGTGAAAAAGCGCGTCCGTGCGGGGCTGTGACTGGTTTCCTGACTTATCGGTCTGGCAACTGAAGTCTTGAGGGCGCTGCGTGCTTTTGTCGCACGCCATCGGGGTTGGCGCGACGAAGGGTCGGAACCAGATTTCCCGATCACAGTCTTTACAGCTCGCGAGCGGGATACCGCTGCCTTCTGAGTCGTGGCGCCGACGGTGACTTTTCTTTATCGTACGCGCCCCCTTGAAAAGCCTGGAATTCAATATGTTGGAAACATCCCTCAGCCAGCTGGAGCAACTGGTCAACGACCTGGTGCAACAGAACCGCCACCTGACCGGCCTGAATGAAAGCCTGAGCGCCGAACTGGCCAAGGCCAAGGATGAAAACGAAAGCCTTCAGCTGAACCTGATGGAACAGGAAGAATTGCACGGCACCACCGCCGCACGGATCCAGGCCCTGATCGAGCGCGCCAGCACCGCAACGGTCGGCGCATGAAGCAGGGTGCCGATGGGGTGACGGTCGTCTCGATTCTCGGAGAGGAATACTCGATCAAGGCGCCTGCCGGGCAGGAGCAGGCGCTGCTGGACGCCGCTTCGATGCTCAAGGCGGCCCTGGCCGATACCAAGCGTAAATTCCCGACGTTGATCGGCGACCGGCTGCTGGTGCTGGCGGCCATGAACCTGTGTTCGCAACAGATTGAAATGCAAAAGCAGCACCGCGCGGAGCTCGACCGCTACGAGGAGCAGGTCAGCGCCACGGTCGAGGTTATTTCCAAGACGATCCAGCAGGCTTGAACCTTTAGCGAATGTTGGCTGTGGTGCCTGTGTGGGAGCGAGCCTGCTCGCGAAAGCGTCGGATCAGCCGATTCAGCTTTAACTGACAGACCGCTTTCGCGAGCAGGCTCGCTCCCACAGTAGATCTATGGTGAACGCAGATGTTGTGTTCACACTTGAGCCCCTGTAGGAGCGAGCCTGCTCGCGAATGGATTTCAGCCGCGCAGCAAGCTCCGGCTCAAAACCACTCATCCCGCATCCCCAGGCACGTATCATCCCGCGCCTCGAGAATCGCCAGCTCGTGATGACAGCCTGGCACTTCCCAGGTCAGGAAGTAGCGCGCCGCTTGCAGCTTGCCCCTGTAGAAATCCACATCCGCCGCATTGCCCCTGGCCAACCCTTCCTCGGCACGAATCGCCTGTTCCAGCCAGCGCCAGCCAATCACCATATGGCCAAACACTTTCAGGTACAGCGCCGAATTGGCCAGGCTGCTGTTGACCTTGCCCTGGGCCAGGTCCGTCAGCAGCCCGAGGGTGACCGATTGCAGGCGCGCCACCAGGGCTTCCAGCGGCTGGCGCAGGGGCGTCAACGAATCGTACGCCTGGGCGCGCTCGCTGGTATCGGCCACCAGACGGATCAGTTGCTTGAGACCGGCCCCGCCGTTCTGTGCCAGTTTGCGTCCGAGCAAGTCCAGGGACTGGATGCCATGGGTGCCTTCATGGATCGGGTTCAGGCGGTTGTCGCGGTAATACTGCTCCACCGGATATTCACGGGTGTAACCATGGCCGCCGAGAATCTGGATCGCCAATTCGTTGGCCTTCAGGCAGAACTCCGATGGCCATGATTTGACGATAGGCGTCAGCAGGTCCAGCAACTCATGGGCGCGGCGGCGCTCGGCTTCGCTCTCAAGCGTAGTGGTGTCGTCGAACAGCCGCGCCGCGTACAGGCCCAGGTCGAACGAACCTTCCACGTAGGCTTTCTGGGTCAACAGCATGCGGCGTACGTCGGCGTGCTGGATGATCGGTACGGGCGCGGTGCCTGGATCCTTGCTGTCGGGCACTCGTCCCTGCGGGCGCTCGCGGGCGTATTCAAGGGAATACAGGTAACCGGCGTAGCCCAGCATGACGGCGCCCATGCCGACGCCGATCCGCGCCTCGTTCATCATCTGGAACATGTAGCTCAGGCCATGGTGCGGTTTGCCGACGAGGTAACCGACACACTCACCGTTATCACCGAAGTTCAGCGCCGTAGACGTAGTGCCGCGCCAGCCCATCTTGTGAAACAGCCCGGCCAGCAGTACGTCGTTGCGCTTGCCCAGGCTGCCATCTTCGTTGACCAGGAACTTGGGCACGATAAACAGCGAGATGCCCTTCACGCCCGGCGGCGCGTCCGGCAGTTTGGCCAGGACCATGTGCACGATGTTTTCCGACAGCGGATGGTCGCCACCGGAAATGAAGATCTTGTTGCCCTTGAGTCGATAAGTGCCGTCGGACGCCGGTTCCGCGCGCGTACGAATATCCGCCAGCGAAGAACCCGCGTGTGGTTCGGTCAGGGCCATGGTGCCAAAGAAACGGCCGTCGATCATCGGTTGCAGGAAGCGTTGTTTCTGCTCATCGCTACCAAAGCTTTCGATCAGGTTCGCCGCGCCCATGGTCAGGAACGGGTAAGAAGTCGAAGCAGCATTGGCCGACTGGAAATGCGCGAAGCACGCCTGGGACAGCAGCGTCGGCAGTTGCATGCCGCCGGCGTCGAAGCTGCGGGCGGCGTTGAGAAAGCCCGCCTCCAGGAACGCATCCACCGCGGGTTTCACTTCCGGGATCAGGATGGCCTGGCCATCTGCATAGCGCGGTTCGTTTTCGTCGTTCTTGCGGTTGTGCGGCGCGAAGTATTTTTCGGCGATGCTGCGGGCCGTACCGATGGCCGCGTCGAAGGTTTCGCGATTGTGCTCGGCAAACCGTTCGCGCTGGGTCAGGCCTTCGGCATCAAGGACTTCATACAGCTCGAAAGCCAGATTGCGGGAACTGAGCAGCGTCTCGGACATGGCGGCCTACCTTTTCTTGGAATGGGCCGAGTCTAGGTGTGAGGCGGGAGGGTGAACAGCAAGATTGATTTGGGTGATGGAGCGGCAGAACGCAGGGGGTGATCTGACGCGGATAAAATGTGGGAGCGAGCTTGCTCGCGATAGCTATCTCACATACAACAAAGATGCTGGCTGTCAGGCCGCTATCGCGAGCAAGCTCGCTCCCACAGGTTCGGTGGGCTGAGCATCTATTGCCGATGCTCAGCGAACGTCGCGCTTAACCGATCGTCATCAGACTGGCGTTACCACCCGCCGCGGCGGTGTTGACGCTCAGCGCGCGTTCGATCACCAGGCGTTCCAGGGCGATATTGGTTTCGCCCTGGGACAAGCCATGCACCCCGACGATCGCCCCGGCGCGCTTGGCCACTTGCTGGCACACGCCGCGCAACTGGTCAGAGTCGCCGTGGTGCAGGACTGCGTCGAACAGCACGTCGTCCTTGGTCCAATCGGCAACCCGCTGGATACGCGCTTGAATGTCCTTCGGCAAGCGTGCGAACAACGCCTTGCTGGTGTCGGTTTCCGGCCACACGGCCGAGCCGCCCACGGCGAATACGGCCGCCAGCTGCGTCAGCAGGTCGCCTTCCACGTCCGCCAGGCACAACACGTGCTCGCGGGGCAGGATGGCGTAGCTGTTGCGTTCGCCGGTCGGGCCGGTCAGCTGGCGGGTGATGCCGCTTTGCGACTGGGCGGCGAACTGCACGCACAGGGCGCTCAGTTCGGCGAGCTTGTGGCTGTCGGCCCAGGCTTGCAGGGCGGTCAGCGGTTTGCTCATGGCGTCGCGCAAGCGCAGGTCCGGTGCCGACAGGGCATCGCCCCGTACGAAGGACTGCTGGATCGCATCGGTAGGACGAGTCGACAACAAGCGGTACAGGTACAGCGGGCCGCCGGCCTTCGGACCGGTGCCCGACAGGCCTTCGCCGCCGAACGGCTGCACGCCGACCACGGCACCGACGATGTTGCGGTTTACATAGACGTTACCGGCATGGACGTTGTCGATCACCTTGGCGATGGTTTCATCGATACGCGTGTGCACACCCAGGGTCAGGCCGTAGCCGGAGGCGTTGATCTGACCGATCAACTGGTCCAGTTCCTTGCGCTTGTAGCGCACCACGTGCAGCACCGGGCCGAAGATCTCGCGTTGCAGCTCGTCGAAGCTTTCCAGCTCGATCAGGGTCGGCATCACGAAGGTGCCGCGCTTGCACTCGTCGCTGTCGGCGATTGCCATCTGATACACGGTGCGACCTTTGTCGCGCATGGCCTGGATGTGTTTCTCGATACCGGCCTTGGCTTCGGCGTCGATCACCGGGCCGATGTCCACCGACAGGCGCTCGGGGTTGCCGAGGCGCGATTCGGCCATGGCGCCCTTGAGCATTTCGATGACGCGGTCGGCGGAATCTTCCTGCAGGCACAGAACACGCAGGGCCGAGCAACGCTGGCCGGCGCTGTCGAAAGCCGAGGACACCACGTCGATGACCACTTGTTCGGTCAGGGCCGAAGAGTCGACGATCATCGCGTTCTGGCCGCCGGTTTCGGCGATCAGCGGGATCGGCCGGCCCTGGTTGTCCAGGCGTCCGGCGATATTGCGTTGCAGCAGGCGCGCGACTTCGGTTGAACCGGTGAACATCACGCCTTTTACCCGATCGTCACCCACCAGGCGTGCACCAACGGTTTCGCCACGGCCCGGCAGCAATTGCAGGACGCCTTCCGGAATGCCGGCTTCAAGCATCAGGCGCACTGCCTGGGCAGCCACCAGAGGCGTCTGCTCGGCGGGCTTGGCCAGTACCGGGTTGCCGGCGGCCAGTGCGGCGGCGACCTGGCCGCTGAAAATCGCCAGCGGGAAGTTCCATGGGCTGATGCAGACCACCGGGCCCAATGGACGGTGGGCATCGTTGGTGAAATCGTTGCGCGCCTGCACCGCGTAGTAGCGCAGGAAGTCCACGGCCTCGCGTACCTCGGCGATGGCGTTGGCGAAGGTCTTGCCGGCTTCGCGGGCCAGCAGGCCCATCAGCGGCTGGATCTCGCCTTCCATCAGGTCGGCGGCGCGCTCCAGGATCGCGGCGCGTTCGGCCGGTGGCGTGGCTTGCCAGATCGGCGCGGCGTTGAGGGCGCACTGGATGGCGTTGTCGACATCGGCGACGGTAGCCTCCTGCACGTGGCCCACCACGTCACGATGATCGGCCGGGTTCAGCACCGGTGCCGGGGTTTCTTCACTGGCGGCGCAGCCGAGCATCGGCGCGGCTTTCCAGTCGTTGTGGGCGGTGGCCAGCAGGGCGCAGGACAACGAGGCCAGGCGATGTTCGTTGGCCAGGTCGATGCCGCTGGAGTTGGCGCGCTCGCTGCCGTACAAATCGCGTGGCAACGGAATACGCGGGTGCGGCAGGCCGAAACCGCCTTCCAGCGTTGCCATCTGCTCGATGCTCGCCACTGGATCGGCCACCAGCTCCTGGATGGAAATCGACTGGTCGGCGATGCGGTTGACGAACGAAGTGTTCGCGCCGTTTTCCAGCAAGCGCCGCACCAGGTAGGCCAGCAGCGTTTCGTGGGTGCCGACAGGCGCGTACACACGGCACGGACGGTTCAGCTTGCCTTCGGAAACCTTGCCTACAACCTGTTCGTACAGCGGTTCGCCCATGCCGTGCAGGCACTGGAACTCATACTGCCCCGGGTAATAGTTCTGACCGGCGATGTGGTAAATCGCCGACAAAGTGTGGGCGTTGTGCGTGGCGAATTGCGGATAGATGACTTCCGGCACCGACAGCAGCTTGCGGGCGCAGGCGATGTAGGAAACGTCGGTGTACACCTTGCGGGTGTAGACCGGATAGCCTTCCAGGCCTTCGACCTGGGCGCGCTTGATCTCGCTGTCCCAGTAGGCGCCTTTCACCAGGCGGATCATCAGGCGGTGACGGCTGCGACGAGCGAGGTCGATCACATAGTCGATGACGTACGGGCAACGCTTCTGGTAGGCCTGGATCACAAAGCCGATGCCGTTCCAGCCGGTCAGCTGCGGCTCGAAGCACAGGCGCTCGAGCAGGTCCAGGGACAGTTCGAGGCGGTCGGCCTCTTCGGCGTCGATGTTCAGGCCGATGTCGTATTGCTTGGCGAGCAGGGTCAGCGACAGCAGGCGCGGGTACAGTTCGTCCATGACGCGTTCGTACTGGGCGCGGCTGTAACGCGGGTGCAGGGCCGAAAGCTTGATGGAAATGCCCGGGCCTTCGTAAATCCCACGGCCGTGAGAGGCTTTGCCGATCGAATGGATGGCTTGTTCGTACGAGGCCAGGTACTTCTGGGCGTCATGTTCGGTGAGCGCGGCTTCACCGAGCATGTCGTAGGAATAACGGAAGCCCTTGGCTTCGAATTTGCTGGCGTTGGCCAGGGCTTCGGCGATGGTTTCGCCGGTGACGAACTGCTCGCCCATCAGGCGCATGGCCATGTCGACGCCCTTGCGGATCATCGGCTCGCCGCTCTTGCCAATGATGCGGCTCAGCGACGAAGTCAGGCCGGCTTCATTATGAGTGGCGACCAACTTGCCGGTCAGCAGCAGGCCCCAGGTGGCGGCGTTGACGAACAGCGACGGGCTGTTGCCCAGGTGCGGCTGCCAGTTGCCCGTGCTGATCTTGTCGCGAATCAGTGCGTCGCGGGTGCCTTTGTCCGGGATGCGCAGCAGTGCTTCGGCGAGGCACATCAGCGCCACGCCTTCCTGGGACGACAGGGAAAATTCCTGCAGCAAGCCCTGGACAATACCGGCACGCCCGCCGGCGCTCTTCTGGTTGCGCAGTTTTTCCGCGATCGACGCCGCGAGCTTGTTGGTGGCTTCGGCCATTTCGGCCGGCAGTCGGGCCTGCTCGATCAGCATCGGCACCACTTCCGGCTCAGGGCGGCGGTAGGCGGCGGTAATGGAGGCGCGCAGGACCGATTGCGGCAGAATGCTTTCGGCGAACTCCAGGAAGCACTGGTGAGCGTGATCGGGCTGGACTTCACCGGCATCATCGCTGTCGGCGCGGGTCGAACCGTTCAGCTCGGTCAGGGTTGCACCACCCTCGAGTTTTTCCAGGTAATTGAAAATTGCCTGCTTGATCAGCCAGTGCGGCGTGCGATCAATCGAGGTTGCGGCCGCCTTCAGGCGTTCGCGGGTCGGGTCGTCGAGTTTGACCCCAAGGGTGGTGGTAGCCATATTTTTATCCTCATGTTTACCACGTATGGCGTGGCATCAGCTGGCGGCAAGATTAGCTGCGAGCCGATAGAGGTGCAACCGGGTGCAACCTGTTTTTTGTCGAAATATTGAGCAGCTCATCAGGACGCACCGGGCTCCGAACATGCTTCGCACTTTGTTGGTGCGCTACTGAGCCGAAAATCACCCTTGTTTGCACCAATAGCGTGCGAAAAGTCTCCTTCCGTACGAATATTCCGACTAGGTGCAACTTATTTGAACGAAACTGGTTGCACCTTATTTGATTTGTTGAATAGCATTCGCGGCCAAGGTGCAACCGGCTTTCCGCCGAGGGGCATCGGCTGGTGGCTTTCCTGGGGAAACATCAGTCATAAATTCGCGGGTCCACAAAACGTCGGTACAACGTCTGCGTTGTCCGGGTTTTCAACTGCCACCGCACCATAAAAACAAAGCCAGGGCGTACTCATGAGTTTCAGCAATCCTACCCTGATCACCTTCGTGATCTATATCGCAGCCATGGTCCTGATCGGCCTGATGGCTTATCGCTCCACCAACAACCTTTCCGATTACATCCTGGGCGGTCGCAGCCTGGGCAGTGTCGTGACGGCGCTCTCTGCCGGTGCCTCCGACATGAGCGGCTGGCTGTTGATGGGTTTGCCCGGCGCCATCTATATGTCCGGCCTGTCGGAAAGCTGGATCGCCATCGGCCTGATCATCGGTGCCTACCTGAACTGGCTGTTCGTGGCCGGGCGCCTGCGGGTGCAGACCGAGCACAACGGTGACGCGCTGACGCTGCCGGACTACTTCGCCAGCCGTTTCGAAGACAAGAGCGGTTTGCTGCGGATCATCTCCGCCGTCGTGATCCTGGTGTTCTTCACCATCTACTGCGCTTCCGGCATTGTTGCCGGTGCCCGTCTGTTCGAAAGCACTTTCGGCATGTCCTACGAGACCGCGCTGTGGGCCGGTGCCGCCGCGACCATCGCCTACACCTTCATCGGTGGTTTCCTGGCCGTGAGCTGGACCGATACCGTGCAGGCCACGCTGATGATCTTCGCGTTGATCCTCACGCCGATCATCGTGCTGCTGGCCACCGGCGGCGTCGATACCACGTTCCTGGCCATCGAAGCGAAAGACCCTACGTCGTTCGACATGCTGAAAAACACCACCTTCATCGGCATCATCTCGCTGATGGGCTGGGGCCTGGGCTACTTCGGCCAGCCGCATATCCTGGCGCGCTTCATGGCGGCAGATTCGGTCAAGTCGATTGCCAAGGCGCGTCGTATTTCCATGGCCTGGATGATCCTGTGCCTGGGCGGCACCGTTGCCGTCGGTTTCTTTGGTATCGCCTACTTCTCGGCGCACCCTGAAGTGGCCGGTCCGGTAACCGAAAACCCTGAGCGTGTGTTCATCGAACTGGCGAAACTGCTGTTCAATCCATGGGTTGCCGGTGTCCTGCTGTCGGCCATCCTGGCGGCGGTCATGAGCACCTTGAGCTGCCAACTGCTGGTATGCTCCAGTTCCTTGACCGAAGACTTCTACAAGACGTTCCTGCGCAAGAGCGCTTCCCAGCTGGAACTGGTCTGGGTCGGTCGTTTCATGGTGCTGCTGGTAGCGGTCATCGCCATCGCCCTGGCCGCCAACCCGGAAAACCGCGTGCTGGGCCTGGTGAGCTACGCCTGGGCCGGTTTCGGTGCGGCATTCGGTCCTGTGGTACTGATTTCGGTGATCTGGAAAGACATGACCCGTAACGGCGCGCTGGCCGGGATCCTGGTGGGTGCGATCACCGTAATCGTCTGGAAGCATTTCGAGCTGCTGGGCCTTTACGAAATCATCCCTGGCTTCATCTTTGCCAGCCTGGCGATCTACCTGGTCAGCAAGATGGGTTCGCCAACCGCCGGCATGCTGCAGCGCTTCGAAGCGGCCGAGAAGGATTTCCGCTTGAATCAATAAGCCACTCGGCGAGGCCTTCATGGCTCGTCTGAAGGTTTGGAAAACGGCTCGTCTCTTATGGAGGCGGGCCGTTTTTTTTGGCGGCGCCCCGGCCCGATTGTTGGAGATACTCCGCCGTTACCTCACTTTGCCTGACAGGCTCTGCCAAACCGCGATGTCAGGCGATACGTTTGTTTTTTGCAACCTTTGCCCCGTCGTCTGTAAGGCAAATCTGTTTTTTCCGCTGATCGGTCCAATCCACCATGGCTCATGCAGAATCGTTTGCCTCCCTTTCGCAGAGGCACATCGGATGTTCGCGCCTGCCAACTCGCCACGTTTTACGCTGACATTCGACAGCGGCCCGAATGAATTGCAGGTCCTTGAGTTCAAGGGCACGGAAGCCGTCAGCCAGCCCTATCGCTTTGATCTGGAACTGGTCAGCGAGCGGCCCGACCTGGTGCTTGAAGATCTATTGCATCGTCAGGCTTATCTGCGCTTCGGCCACCAAGGTGGCGGGATACACGGCCAGGTCTATAGCGTCGCCCAAGGCGATTCGGGCGAGCGGCTGAGCCGTTATCAAATCAGCCTGGTGCCTCGCCTGGCTTACTTGCGCCATCGCATCAACCAGCGGATTTTCCAGCACCTGAGCGTGCCGGAAATCATCGCCCACGTATTGAAGGACCACGGTATTCTCGCCGATGCCTGCCAGTTCACTGGTCTCGGCGGACGATACCCCGAGCGTGAATATTGCGTGCAGTACCACGAAAGCGATCTGGTTTTTATCGAGCGGATTTGCGCCGAAGTCGGCATCCATTATCACTTCCGACACAGCCCTGACGGCCACCTGCTGATATTTGGCGACGACCAGACGGTGTTCCCGCGCTTGCCCGAGTCCACTGTGTATCTGCCCGGCAGCGGCATGGCTGCCGCCGAGCCGGCCATCAAGCGCCTGGCGGTGCGGCTGCAGACCCACACCAACGCCGTGATGTTGCGCGACTACGATTTTCGCAAGCCGGGCCTCTCGTTGCAGGCGGACATCGACAATCAGCAACTTCCCGTTCTGGAGAGTTATCACTACCCCGGCCAGTTCACCGACCGCGACGATGGCCAGCATCTGGCCCAGCATGCTCTCGAGCGGCAGGCGGGTGATGGGTGCCTGGCGGAGGGCGGCAGCGATGACAGCGCCTTTGCCAGCGGACATTTCATGTGTATCAAGGAGCATCCCCGGGCGCAATGGAACGACCTCTGGTTGCTGACGCAGGTTGACCACCATGGCCGCCAGCCGCAGGTGCTGGAAGAAAACGCCTCTGTCGGCGCGGATGAGTTCCAGGGCTACCGAAATAGCTTCCTCGCGACGCCGTGTGAAGTGTTCTTTCGTCCGCCGTTGCAACACAGGAAGCCGTCCGTCAACGGCTACCAGCCCGCGGTGGTGACCGGCCCGGCGGACAGCGAAATACATTGCGACGCGTTCGGGCGGGTCAAGGTGCAACTGGTCTGGGATCGCGACGGTAAGCGTGACGAGCATTCCGGTTGCTGGCTGAGGGTGGCGAGCGGCTGGGCACACGATCACTACGGCGGCGTGATGATTCCCCGGGTCGGCATGGAAGTGCTGGTGGGGTTCATGGAGGGCGACGTGGACAAGCCGCTGGTGGTGGGCTGTCTGCCGAACGGCGCCAACCCGGTACCGCTGGACCTGCCGGCGGACAAGACCCGCAGCATATTGCGCAGCCAGAGCAGCCCCGGTGGCGGTGGCTACAACGAGTTGCGCATCGAGGACCGCAAGGGTGCCGAGGAAATCTACCTGAGGGCCCAGCGCAACTGGACCCAGCACGTGTTGCACGACCAGCGCGTGCAGGTCGATCACGAGCGCAGCATCGTGGTCGCAGGCTTGTCGCGGCATGAACTGCAGAACGGCGAGCAGCGCATCACCGCAGGTCGGCGTCAGGTCGAGGTCCGCCAGGACGATCACCTGCTGGTCACGGGCGATCGGCATATCCGCGTGGCCAACCAGGCCATCAGCGCCGTGGGGGGCTTTCATGTCAGTGCCGGCCGGCAGGTCGTGCTGGAGGGTGGCGCCAGCGCGACCATCCAGGCCGGTGGGCACTGGATCAACATCGGTCCGGGCGGAATCTTCAGCAGCGTGCCGATCCAGGTCGGTGGCGCGCCGATGGCAGTCATGGGGGCCGAAGCCATTGCGCCCGGCGCGGCGGGAAAACTCGCCGCCGCGCCGGCCTCAGCCCTTAGCCATGCGCAGATCCTCAGCCTGAAAAGCCCCGCGCCGTTCTGCGAGGAATGCGAGCGCTGCAAGGAGGGCGCCTGTGATCTGTTGGCGTATTGAGGCTCGTTGTAAGGGGCTGCTGCGCAGCCCAGCGGGAGCAAGCTCCCTCGCCACGGGTCTGTTCGTCCGCTCGGCTGCGAACCCCTGACGTTCGGCACGCTTCAAGGTAAACTCCTCGGCCTTCGCAGGAGCCGCCATGAATTATCGCCATGCCTTCCACGCCGGCAATCACGCCGATGTGTTCAAACACCTGACCTTGACCCGCCTCATTGCCCTGATGTCGCGCAAGGAGCAGCCCTTTGCCTACCTCGATACCCACGCGGGCATCGGGCTGTACGACTTGCAGGGTGACCAGGCCAATCGCACCGGCGAATACCTGGAAGGCATCGCGCGGTTGTGGGGCCAGGATGACCTGCCGCCGCTGACCGCCGAGTACATGAAGGTGCTGCACGAGATGAACCCGGACGGCCAGTTGCGTTATTACCCGGGCTCACCGGAGCTGGCGCGGCGCCTGACCCGGGCGCAGGATCGGGTGCTGCTCAACGAGAAACATCCCGAAGACGGTGTACTGCTCAAGGACAACATGAAGGGTGACCGTCGCGTGGCGGTGCACCTGGGCGAAGGCTGGCATGTGCCGCGGGCTCTGCTGCCGGTGAGCGAGAAGCGCGGGCTGATGCTCATCGATCCGCCGTTCGAGCAGCTCGACGAGATGCAGCGCTGCGCCGCTTCGCTCAAGGAAGCCATCGGCCGGATGCGCCAGACGGTTGCGGCGATCTGGTACCCGGTGAAGGACCAGCGCATGTTGCGTCGCTTCTATCAGGACCTGGCCGGCACCGGCGCGCCGAAGCTGTTGCGGGTGGAATTGCTGGTGCATCCGCTGGCCACGCCGAACAGCCTGAACGGCTCCGGCCTGGCCATCGCCAATCCGCCTTGGGGGCTTGAGGAAGAATTGCGGGAATTGCTGCCCTGGTTATCCAGGAAGCTCGGGCAGACCCAGGGTGGTTGGCAGATGGATTGGTTGATTGCTGAAAGCTGATTGATGGTGCCCGAAAGGGCGCCTTCGCGAGCAGGCTCGCTCCCACAGGGGAAACGCGGTTTCACCCAAAACCAGGTCGGCTGTCAGGCCGCCTCGCCTTAGACCTTGATGTTGATTTCGGCGCCCCGTTAACCACGCTGGCCGAACGCAGGCATTGCGCAGTGGGCATCCCGGCATGGATGCCGGGATAGCCGCGCTGGGCCAGGGACGGCCCTTCGCGGCGGGCCCACGGAGCAATGCCGGAGTGAGGGCACACCGAGCCTGAGCGAGGTGCCGAGTGGTGGGGCAAAGGCGTTTTGCTTACTTTTGCGCCTCTTAAAAGTGAGCCGCTGTAAAAGCGGAACCATAAGCCGCCGTTACCGCAGCAACGGATATGTACCCAGTCCACAAACCCCCGGCCGACTGTCAGGCTCGCATTCGCGAGCAAGCTCGCTCCCACAGGTGCTGGAGTGTACTCACTATATAGGTTCGACCCCGGCCATTGTGGGAGCGAGCCTGCTCGCGAAGCTTTTAGAATTGTCAGATCGGGCAAGTCACGCCCGTACCGCCAATCCCGCAATAACCTTCAGGGTTCTTCGCCAGGTATTGCTGGTGATACGCCTCGGCAAAGTAGAAGGTCGGCGCTTCGTCGATTTCGGTGGTGATTTCTCCCAGCCCGGCCTTGGTCAGTTCAGCCTGGAATAGTTCCTTGCTCTTTTTCGCCGCTTCCAGCTGCTCGGGCGTGGTGCAGTAGACCACCGAGCGGTACTGGGTGCCGATGTCGTTGCCCTGGCGCATGCCCTGGGTCGGGTTGTGCAGTTCCCAGAACATCGCCAGCAGTTCGTTGTAGCTGACTTTCTCCGGCTCGTAGACCACCAGCACCACTTCGCTGTGGCCGGTCAGGCCCGAGCAGACCTCTTCGTAAGTCGGGTTTGGCGTAAAGCCGCCCGCGTAACCCACCGCCGTGCTGACCACGCCTTCACGTTGCCAGAACTTGCGCTCCGCACCCCAGAAGCAACCCAGGCCAAAGATCGCGAAGTCCACGTCCATGGCAAACGGGCCCAGCAGCGGCGCGTCATGGACGAAGTGTTTTTCCGGCACGGTCATCGGGGTTTCACGGCCAGGCAGAGCTTGTTCTTGAGTAGGAAGCACGTTTTTGTTCACCAGGATTTCCGAGCGCAAGACCATCATCAGTCCTCTCAGTCAGATTGAATTGAGCGAAATAGACCGTCAGTGTGCCTCAGAAAAGCCGCTGCTCGCTATAAGCGGCTGTCAGACAAGAGGGCCGCGCGGGTAGCGCTTGAGCTTCTCGACAAGCTCTGCACCGGGAATCGGCCGGTCGAACAGGTAGCCCTGGCCGACGTCGCAGCGGTGGCGACGCAGGAACGCCAGCTGCTGGGCGGTCTCGATGCCTTCGGCGACGACCTTGAGTTTCAGGTTGTGGGCCATGGCGATCACGGCGGAGGTGATTTCCATGTCGTCCTGGTTGTCCGGGATTTCATGGATGAAGCTGCGATCGATCTTGATGATGTCGATCGGGAATTTCTTCAGATAGCTCAGGGATGAATAACCGGTACCGAAATCGTCCATGGCCAGGGTCAGGCCCAGGCGCTTGAGCTGGTCGAGTTGCAGGTGCGTGTCTTCGGTGGCTTCGAGCAGCAAGCCTTCGGTCAGCTCCAGTTCCAGCAAGCGGGCGGGCAGTTGCTCTTCCTTGAGGATGCTGGCGATCGAGGCCACCAGGTCCGGGTCGGAGAACTGCTTGGGCGACAGGTTGATCGCCACCTGCAGGTTGCCCAGGCCGGCTGCGGTCAATTGCTTGCTCATGCGGCAAGCCTGGCGGGCGATCCATTTGCCGATGGGGATGATCAGGCCGGTTTCCTCGGCCACGCTGATGAACTGGTCCGGACGGATCATGCCTTTTTCCGGGTGGTTCCAGCGCAGCAGCGCCTCCATGCCCAGCAGGCGACCGCTGCGCAGGCACAGCTTGGGCTGGTAGAAAACGTCCAGTTCATTCTGGGTCAGGGCGCGGCGCAGGTTGTTTTCCACGAACAGCTTGTAGCTGGCCTCGGCGTTCAGCGCCTCGGTGAACACCTGGACCTGATGCTTGCCGTTGGCCTTGGCCTTGTGCAGGGCAAGGCCGGCGTTGCGCATCAGCGTCTGCGGGTCACGCCCATGCAACGGTGCGCAGGCCAGGCCGACCGAACCGGTCACGCTGATCAACTGGTTATCGACGAACATCGGCTTGTCGAGCGTCATCAGCAATTGGCTGGCGATCTGCTGGCCGGCTTCCAGGCCGGTGTCATCCAGCAGTACGGCGAACTCGTTACTGGCGAACCGCGCCAGGCTGCCGCTTGGGCTCAGGCTGTTGCGCAGGCGTCGGGCCAGGCTGATCAGCAGCTTGTCGCCGGTCTGGTGGCCGAGGCTGTCGTTGATGCGCTTGAAGTTGTCGATGTCCACCAGCAACAGGCTGATGGGCGAGTCACTGTCCCGGGCGAAGCGTTCATCGAGATTGCGAATGAACGCCGGGCGGTTGCCCAGGTTGGTCAGGTTGTCGGTGTAGGCCAGGCGTTCGATGCGCTGCTGCGCCAGTTTGGTCTGGGTGATGTCTTCGTAGATGCCGATGTAGTGGGTCAGTTCGCGGTTGTCGCCATAGACCTTGGAAATCGACAGCTGGCCCCAGTAGGGCTCGAGGTTTTTGCGTCGGCTCTTGAATTCGCCCTGCCAGCTGTTGCTCTGGGCCAGGGCCGACGGTGCGTCGAAGAGCAGTTCGCTGAGATTCTCCAGAGCCGGCAGCTCGGACAGGCGCTGACCGTGGACTTCTTCAGTGGTGTACTGAGTGATGGCGGTGAAGCTCGGGTTGACGTATTCCACCACGCCGTCGCAGTTGACCAGCAGGAACGCGTTGGCGCTCTGTTCCACCGCGCGCTGGAACAAGTGCAGGGCGCTGGTGGCGGTGCGCCGGTTGTGGTTGTTGATGACCTGGGCGAACTGGTCCGCCAGTTCGCCGGCAAAGGCGATTTCATCCGATTGCCAGGCGCGGGTGGCGCCCACTTGCTCCAGGCACAGGACGCCTACCACCTGGCCGTCGATACGGATACTGGCGTCGAGAATTGCGTTGACGTCGCGGATGCGCAGGTTCTCGGCCATCTCGCGGGTGCGCGGGTCGCGCATCGCATTGTGGGCATCAATGGCGCGGCAGGTCTGCAACGCTTCCATGTAGGTTGGGAAGTCGCTGGCGTTGATTACCCCTGGAAGGAAATATCCCTGGGAGGCGCGGTTATAGGCCGAGATCGGCAGCAGTTTGCCGTCCTCCAGATTCCAGATGCTGGCGCTGTCGATCTGGTAGATATCGCAGGCGCTACGGGTAATCAGCTCGGCGGCTTCCTGCAACGAATTGTTGGCGCTATAGCGCTGGCGGGTCAGCAGCAGAATCAGGTCTTGTTGGGCGCGCACCCGGTCAAGGTGCTGGAGCTGCTCCTGCTGGGCGCGCTGGTTCAGTTCCAGGGCGATCTGCAGGCGCGAGTTCTGGGTTTCCAGATCGAGCGCCGGCACGGAGGGCTCGGTCGGCAGCAGGCTGTCCACCACCAGCAGATAGCCGCGCAGCAAATGGCGGTTGTGCTGTTTGTAGGTTTCACCCGTTTCCAGGAGGTTCAACGGTCCCCTGGCGGTGTGCAGCGTGTAGCGGATCTGGTAATGAGGGGCCTGGGTCAACTGCTGCTGGATCGCGTCGTGCAGCTGATAGCGTGCTTCCGGCTCCATGAGGCTGGCGTAGGGTGAGCTCACCAGCGAGCACAGCTCGACGGCCGGCAGGCCAAAGTAACGTTCGCAGTTGGGATCGAGAAACAGTAGCGCCCAGCTTGCTTCATTCAGCCGTTCGAAACGCAGCATACCGAGCCGCGAGGGCACCGGTAACTGCGTCACTACCTCGGCCGCCATACGGCTGGCGGCATCGGGTTGGCTTTTCATGAGGGAAACTCGCTTCGAAGATGCTGATCGCGCCGGGCTGACGCCCTCGTTATTACGGATTGCCGCAAGGTTGCATCATTGCGGCACTAGCTGACAAGAGACATGAAGGCCAAGTGCTATAAACCTTTTATCGGCCGATCAGCGGATTTCTCCAGTGGCCGGCCGATCAGAGGCATTCGTGGTGCCACCGCAGGTCAGCGCAACGGTATATCGACGACCTCCAAGGGGCCGCCGTCACGGTCATGAAAGGTCACTTGAATGCTCTGGGTCGTTACTCGCAGCTGAGCGAAATTGTCCTGGCTGATGACCTTGCTGGTCAGTTCATATCGATACTCGCCGCCCGCTGCCTTGGCCATGGGCTCGCCGATGATGAAACTCGAGGCTGTGGCGTAGGGCAGCAGCAGGCTGTTGCACAGCGGCGAGGAAACGATGGTGTGGACTGCGAAATCAGGATCCTGGTTATGAACCAGGCGGCTGGTCAGGGAGCCGTGCACGTCGCCGGACACAAAAATCACGTTTTTGATCCGGTGCGTGCGGATGGCTTCGATCAGGCGCAGGCGTTGGTTCGGGAAGGCTTGCCAGGCGTCTCCGTCATCCAGTTTGCGATCGGGATAGAACATGACGCTGGTTACGACAAGCTTGACCCGGGCAGTGCTGCCGATGAGCCATTCGAGCAGCGCCTGCTCCTGTTCTTGATCAAGGATGCGCCGGTCAGCCGCCGACAGGTTGCGTCGGGTCCGGCTGTCGGTGACGAACCATTGGATATCGCCGTGAGCGAACAGGTACCAGTATCGTCGCGGCGGTCGGCCTGGGCTTGCGTCGTCCAGGTCTTCGCCAGCCGGGCCATGGCTGGCCTGATACAGCGCGTAGGCATCCAGGGCGTTGGCGTATAGACGCTCATCGTCCGGTTCTTTATTGGCGGGCCAGTTGTCCTCTATTTCATGGTCATCGAGGATCATGTAGGTCGGTACGCTGGACATCAAGCGCCTGATGTGCGGCTGGGAGAAGGCCGAGCGGTACTTGAACAGAATGTCCCGGGCGCTGCGGTCCGGGGCGACCCTGTTCAGGTCATCGAGGTAGACCTGGTCACCGGTCATCAATACGGCACTGATCGGCGGATCAGCCTGTTTCACGAGGCGGTTGATGCTCGCGAAGATCCGATCACCGAGCCCGGGCAGCAACGGCATGTCGCCGACGATCTGCAAATAGCGACAGGAGCCTAGGATATAACTGCGAGTAGCGTTGTCGGTGCCGGACGGCGTGCGCAAGTGGTAAACCTCCCCTGGCCATGGCAATAGCAGTTGACCCACGGTCGCCGCGGTATGGGTCGGGCGCATGGGGCTGAACCAGCCCGCCTGGTATTCGTAGGCGGTATCGGCGCGAAGACCCTTGAGCACGATGACAGCGGTCATGTCGCGGTAAGCCTTCAATTGCACGAATTGGCCTTGCGACCAGCCGGTGTCACCTTGGCGCCTGTGGCGAATCCCGGCGAAGACCCTGTTGCTGGCGTGGTCGCCGCGCAGGAATATCCGCGCATGGTGGGTCGTGGTGTGGCCGACGATGGGGCCGACGGTAGGTTTGAACATATTCGAATCCATTCGAAGTTTTAATGGGGCACGCATCAAGATGCCTTGGCGCTTCGATGCTAAGGCTTGGCGTGTCGTAAATATCCATAGGGAAGGGGGCGCACGTTGTAGGCAATGACTACAGGGGGTGTAGTTATTTGAATCTTGCGCAGTAGGGAATTACCGCGTCGCCTGACCTGCCGCTATCGCGAGCAGGCTCGCTCCCACAGGGGTCTTCATCAGTTTCAAATGCTGGGCGGCGCCGCAAATCCATTGTGGGAGCGAGCTTGCTCGCGATGAGGTCGGCACATCCTGCACCGATGTACCTGACTTGAATTGCAGACAAAAAAAGCCCCGCCAGACGGGCGGGGTTGAGGTACGAGCGTGGCGCTCGGAAAACGAATCCCAAAGGGCCCTCTGTGAGGAGGGCCCTTCGGTGTCACAGCAGGATGGTGCGGATGTCGCCCAGCAGGTCGCTCAAGCGCTTGGTGAAGCGTGCAGCGGCCGCACCATTGATCACACGGTGATCGTAGGACAGCGACAGCGGCAGCATCAGCTTGGGCTGGAAGGCTTTACCGTCCCAGACTGGCTGGATGGTGGCCTTGGAGACACCCAGGATCGCCACTTCCGGCGCGTTGACGATCGGCGTGAAGCCGGTGCCGCCAATGTGACCGAGGCTGGAGATGGTGAAGCAGGCGCCCTGCATGTCGTCGGCGGTGAGCTTCTTGTTCCGGGCTTTTTCGGCCAGGGCAGCGGCTTCGCCAGCCAGTTGCAGCAGGCTCTTCTGGTCGACGTTACGGATGACCGGTACCAGCAGGCCTTCCGGGGTGTCGACGGCAAAGCCGATGTGCACGTACTTCTTGCGGATCACAGCCTTGCCGCTTGGGGCCAGGGAGCTGTTGAAGTCCGGCAATTCCTTGAGCAGGTGCGCGCAAGCCTTGAGCAGCAGCGGCAACACGGTCAGCTTCACGCCGGCCTTTTCGGCCACGGCTTTCTGTGCGACGCGGAAGGCTTCCAGTTCGGTGATGTCAGCCTGGTCGAACTGAGTCACGTGTGGAATGTTCAGCCAGCTGCGATGCAGGCTCGACGCGCCGATCTGCATCAGGCGGGTCATCGCGACTTCTTCGGTTTCACCGAAGCGGCTGAAGTCCACCGCCGGAATCGGCGGGATACCCGCGCCGCCAGTGGCGCCTTCGGCCGGTGCGTTCTTGGCCTTCTGCATCATGGCCTTGACGTAGGCCTGCACGTCTTCCTTCAGCACGCGGCCGTGAGGACCGCTTGGACCGACGGCCGACAGCTCGACGCCGAACTCACGGGCCAGCTGACGCACGGCTGGGCCGGCGTGCACCTTGGCACCGCTTGGCGCAGGCGCAGCGGCGACAGGGGCAGGAGCCGCTTCGGCCTTGGCGGCAGGCGCGGCGGCTGGAGCCGGAGCCGGGGCCGACTCAGCCTTGGCAGCAGGCGCAGCAGCCGGGGCTGGCACGGCAGGTGCCGAGGCACCGGCTACTTTCAGCTTCAGGATCAAGTCACCGGTGCCGACTTCGTCGTCCAGCTTGACCTCGACGCTTTCCACCACGCCGGCAGCCGGCGAAGGGATCTCCATGCTGGCCTTGTCGGATTCCAGGGTGATCAGCGACTGGTCGGCTTCGACGGTGTCGCCGGCCTTGACCAGTACTTCGATGATCTTGGCCTTGCCCGACGAACCGATGTCCGGGACATGAATGTCCTGGACAGAGGCCGCCGCAGGTGCAGCCGCAGCCGCCGGAGCGGCTTCTGCAGCCGGTGCGGCGGCAGGCTTTTCAGCCGCCGCCGGGGCCGCAGCGGGCGCTGGCGCTTCAGGTGCCGCAGCGGCGCCTTCGACTTCCAGTTCCAACAGCTCGTCGCCCTCTTTCAGGCGATCGCCCAGCTTCACTTTCAGGCTCTTGATGACACCGGCCTTCGGCGCGGGCACTTCCATGCTGGCCTTGTCCGATTCAAGCGTCAGGATGCTCTGGTCGGCTTCGATGCGGTCGCCGACCTTCACAAACAGTTCAATTACTTCACCTTCACCGCTGCCGATGTCAGGTACGCGAATGAGTTCGCTCACGAAAATTCTCCTCAGCAGTCCAGTGGGTTGCGTTTTTCCGGATCGATGCCGAACTTGACGATGGCCTCGGCCACCACCTTGGGTTCGATATCGCCGCGGTCAGCCAGTGCTTCCAGGGCTGCCAACACAACGAACTTACGGTCGACTTCGAAGAAGTGACGCAGCTTCTTGCGGCTGTCGCTACGGCCGAAACCGTCGGTGCCCAGCACCTTGAACTCCTTGGAAGGAACCCACTGGCGGATCTGCTCGGCGAACAGCTTCATGTAGTCGGTAGAGGCGATGACCGGCCCTTTGCGACCGTTCAGGCATTCTTCGACGTAGCTCAGTTTCGGCTTCTGGCCAGGGTGCAGGCGGTTGCTGCGCTCTACAGCGAGGCCGTCGCGACGCAATTCGTTGAAGCTGGTGACGCTCCAGACGTCGGCGCCGACGTTGAATTCTTCGCGCAGGATCTTCGCCGCTTCACGCACTTCGCGCAGGATGGTGCCGGAGCCCATCAGCTGGACGTGGTGCGCCGCTTCGCGGGTGTCTTCCTCGAGCAGGTACATACCCTTGACGATACCTGCCTCGACGCCGGCCGGCATGGCTGGCTGCTGGTAGGACTCGTTCATCACGGTGATGTAGTAGAAGACGTCCTGTTGCTCTTCGATCATCTTTTTCATGCCGTCCTGGATGATCACCGCCAGCTCGTAGCCGTAGGTCGGATCATAGGTGCGGCAGTTCGGGATGGTCCCGGCCAGCATGTGGCTGTGGCCATCTTCGTGCTGCAGGCCTTCGCCGTTCAGCGTGGTCCGGCCGGCGGTACCGCCGATCAGGAAGCCACGGGTACGGCTGTCGCCAGCGGCCCAGGCCAGGTCGCCGATACGCTGGAAGCCGAACATCGAATAGAAGATGTAGAACGGCAGCATCGGCTGGTTGTGGCTGGAGTACGAAGTACCGGCGGCAATGAACGAGCTCATGGCGCCCGCTTCGTTGATGCCTTCTTCGAGGATCTGGCCCTTCTTGTCCTCGCGGTAGAACATCACCTGGTCTTTATCGACTGGCTCGTAGAGCTGGCCGACGGACGAGTAGATGCCCAGCTGGCGGAACATGCCTTCCATACCGAAGGTACGGGCTTCGTCCGGGATGATCGGAACGATGCGCTGGCCAATCTCCTTGTCCTTGACCAGTTGCGCGAGGATCCGCACGAAGGCCATGGTGGTGGAGATTTCACGGTCGCCCGAGCCGTCCAGGATCGCCTTGAGGGTTTCCAGTGGTGGGGTCGGGATACTGAAGCTCTTGGCGCGGCGCTGCGGCACGAAACCACCCAGGGCGGCGCGCCGCTCGGCCAGGTAACGGGCCTCGGCGCTGCCTTCTTCCGGCTTGAAGAACGGCAGGTTTTCCAGCTCGCTGTCCTTGACCGGAATGTCGAAGCGATCGCGGAACAGCTTCAGGCTGTCGACATCGACCTTCTTGGTGTTGTGCGCGGTGTTCTTCGCTTCGCCGGCACCGGTGCCATAACCCTTGATGGTCTTGGCCAGGATGACGGTCGGCTGCTCTTTGTGGTTGACCGCCTGGTGGTAAGCCGCATAGACCTTGTACGGGTCATGGCCGCCACGGTTGAGCTTCCAGATCTCGTCGTCGGACAGGTCGGCGACCATCGCCTTGAGTTCAGGCGAGTTGAAGAAGTGCTCGCGGACGAACGCGCCGTCCTTGGCCTTGTAGTTCTGGTACTCGCCGTCGATGACTTCGTCCATGCGACGTTGCAGGATGCCGTCGACGTCCTTGGCCAGCAGTGGGTCCCAGAAACGGCCCCAGATGACTTTGTTGACGTTCCACTGGGCGCCACGGAACACGCCTTCGAGTTCCTGGATGATCTTGGCGTTGCCGCGAACCGGGCCGTCGAGGCGCTGCAGGTTGCAGTTGATGACGAAGATCAGGTTGTCGAGCTTCTCGCGGCCGGCCAGGGAGATTGCGCCCAGGGATTCCGGCTCGTCGCACTCGCCGTCACCCATGAAGCACCAGACTTTCTGCTTGCCGGCCGGGATGAAGCCACGGGCTTCCAGGTACTTCATGAAGCGTGCCTGGTAGATGGCCTGGATCGGGCCCAGGCCCATGGATACGGTCGGGAACTGCCAGAAATCGGGCATCAGCCAAGGGTGTGGGTACGAGGACAGGCCGTTGCCGTCCACTTCCTGGCGGAAATTGTTCATCTGGTCTTCGGTGATGCGGCCTTCCATGAACGCACGGGCGTAGACGCCTGGCGATGCGTGACCCTGGAAGTAGATCAGGTCGCCGCCGTGTTCGTCGGTCGGGGCCTGGAAGAAGTAGTTGAAGCCGATGTCATACAGCGTCGCGCTGGAGGCGAAGCTGGAGATGTGACCGCCCAGGTCAGAATCTTTCAGGTTGGTCCGCACGACCATGGCCAACGCGTTCCAACGCACCAGCGAGCGAATGCGGCGTTCCATGAACAGGTCGCCAGGCATGCGTGCTTCGTGGGTGACGGGGATTGTGTTGCGGTACGGCGTGGTGATGGCGTAGGGCAGTTGCGAACCGCTGCGGGTTGCGAGTTCGCCCATACGGGTCATCAGGTAATGAGCACGGTCTTCGCCTTCTTTGTCGAGAACCGATTCCAGGGCGTCCAGCCATTCCTGGGTTTCGACGGGATCGAGGTCTTGCATGGCTTGCTCCAGGGCGGAAAGGCTACCAGAATCGGTTGCCTGAGTTTGCGACTGGCCTTGTGGGCAGACGATATAAATTCTTGGATTGCCGAAGGTTGTTTCGGCGGCGTGTAGTTTTACTACAAATCGTTGGCCGTTTCAGCCTTTCGAATGTATAGACGAGTAGTAAAACTACACATGAGCGGCTTATGGCCCCTCGTTTCGTTGTGAGAATAATCGTTACTGTTGGTCTTTAGCCAACTCGAACAGGTAAAAACTTGATGCCGGCTGCCAATAAAATCAGAAAATCAGCTATTTATCATCTTTGTTCGACAGTCGATCAGGTAGTGGCTTTGCAAGAAACACTACATCCAGCCTTTCCCGCGCCGATCAAGGATAGACCATGAGCCTGCCCTCGCTTGCCGAAATTCCGGCAATTCTCCAGTCATTGGTCAGTCGCGCCGAGCAGTCGTTCCGCGCGGCGGTCGCTTCGCTGGACGACGATCACGGGCTGTCCGCCTGGACGCCGCAGCGTTGGGCCGAGTTCAACCGCGTCGCCGCTGCCAGTGACTTTGTCATCGAACAAAGTGTACGGGATCCTGCGATGCTGCTGGAACTGGTGCGCAGCGGTGAGCTGGACCGCAGCCTGGCGGCGGGTGAAATGTGCGGGCAGATCGCCGCTGCCGTACGAGCCGCCGAGAGCGAGGATGAACTGGGTCGCGTACTGCGTCGCCAGCGCACCCGTCAGCAAGTACGGATCATCTGGCGCGACCTGACCCGCCAGGCCGATCTGGTACAGACCTGCCGTGATCTCTCGGACATGGCCGACACCTGCATCGATCAGGCGTATCAGTGGTTGTACCAGCGCCTGAGCCAGCAATTCGGCACCCCCACCGGCCGGCGCAGTGGCGAGCCGCAGCAGATGGTCATCCTGGGCATGGGCAAGCTGGGAGCGGTGGAACTGAACCTGTCGTCGGACATCGACCTGATCTTTGCCTACCCCGAAGGCGGCGAAACCGTTGGCGCGAAGCGGCCGCTGGATAACCAGGAGTTTTTCATCCGCGTCGGCCAGCGGCTGATCAAGGCCCTCGACCCGATGACCGTCGACGGGTTCGTGTTCCGCGTCGACATGCGCTTGCGCCCCTACGGCTCGGCCGGTGCCCTGGTATTGAGCTTCAATGCCCTGGAACAGTATTACCAGGATCAGGGGCGCGACTGGGAACGCTACGCCATGATCAAGGCGCGGGTGGTGGCCGGCGACCAGGTGGCCGGCGCGCAATTGCTCGACATGCTGCGCCCGTTCGTCTATCGCCGTTACCTGGATTTCTCTGCCATCGAAGCGCTGCGCACCATGAAGCAGCTGATCCAGCAGGAGGTGCGGCGCAAAGGCATGGCCGACAACATCAAGCTGGGCTCGGGCGGCATTCGCGAGGTGGAGTTCATTGCCCAGGCGTTCCAGCTGATCCATGGCGGTCGTGACCTGAGCTTGCAGCAACGGCCGTTGTTGAAGGTGTTGGGTACCCTGGAAGGCCAGGGCTATCTGCCGGCCAAGGTCATCGATGAATTGCGCCAGGGGTATGAATTCCTGCGATACACCGAGCACGCGATCCAGGCCATTGCCGATCGCCAGACCCAGATGCTGCCGGATAACCCGCAAGACCAGGCGCGCATTGCGTTCATGCTGGGCTTCGTCGATTGGGCGGCGTTCCACGAGCAGTTGATGTACTGGCGCGGTCGGGTGGCGTGGCATTTTGGCCAGGTCATCGCTGACCCGGATGAGGACGAGGGCGGCGAAGGCGAAGTGGTGGTTGGCGGCGAATGGTTGCCATTGTGGGAAGACAGTCAGGACGAGGAGGCGGCGTGTCGTCAGTTGGAGGAGGCCGGTTTTGCCGATGCACCCAAAGCGCTCAAGGCCCTCGCTGTCCTGCGTGCCAGCCCGCAGCTGCGCGCCATGCAGCGCCTGGGGCGCGAGCGCCTGGACGCGTTCATTCCGCGCCTGCTCGCCCAGGCGGTGGAACATGCCGACCCGGACCTGGTGCTCGAACGGGTATTGCCGCTGGTAGAGGCCGTCGCCCGCCGTTCGGCCTATCTGGTGCTGTTGACCGAGAACCCCGGCGCCCTGCGGCGTTTGTTGACGCTGTGCGCGGCGAGTCCGTGGATCGCCGAGCAGATCACCCGGTTCCCGCTGTTGCTCGATGAATTGCTCAATGAAGGCCGTTTGTTCAAGCCGCCCCTGGCGCCTGAGCTCGCGGCGGAGTTGCGTGAGCGTCTGACACGGATTCCCGAGGACGATCTTGAGCAGCAGATGGAAGCCTTGCGGCATTTCAAACTGGCGCACCGCTTGCGGGTGGCCGCCTCGGAAATCGCCGGCAGCCTGCCGCTGATGAAAGTCAGCGATTACCTGACCTGGCTGGCCGAAGCGATTCTCGAACAGGTGCTGGCCCTGGCCTGGCGCCAGACGACGGCCAAGCATGGGGTGCCACTGCGCACCGACGGCAGCCTGTGTGATCCGGGCTTCATTATTGTCGGTTATGGAAAAGTCGGGGGGCTGGAACTGGGGCATGGTTCCGACCTGGATCTGGTGTTTATCCACGACGGTGACCCGCAGGCCGAAACCGACGGTCCGAAACCCATCGATGGCGCACAGTTTTTCACCCGGCTTGGTCAGCGAATCATTCATTTGCTGACGGCCCAGACCAACTCTGGGCAGCTGTATGAGGTGGACATGCGCCTGCGACCTTCCGGGGCGTCGGGCTTGCTGGTCAGTTCTCTGGGGGCGTTTGCCCGTTACCAGGAAAACGAAGCCTGGACCTGGGAGCATCAGGCGCTGGTACGTGCCCGGGTGCTGGTGGGCAGCCAGGATGTGGGCCAGGCGTTCGAAAAAGTCCGCGTTCAGGTACTGGGACGCTCGCGTGACTTGCCGACTTTGCGCCAGGAGGTCAGCGAGATGCGCGCCAAGATGCGCGATAATCTCGGCAGCAAGGCCACCGCTGCCGGAACCGCGCCAAATGCCTTCGAAGCCACGGCACCCTTCGACCTCAAGCAGGACGCCGGAGGTATCGTCGATATTGAATTTATGGTGCAATACGCGGCCCTGGCGTGGTCCGAGGAACATCCATCGCTGGTCCGCTATACCGACAACATCCGCATCCTGGACGGGTTGCAGGAGGTCGGGTTGCTGCCCGCCGAGGACGCCACGCTGTTGCGCGAAGCCTACAAGGCCTACCGCTCAGCCGCCCACCGCCAGGCTCTGCAGAAAGACGCCGGGGTGATCGCAGGCGATCAGTTCGTCGAGGAGCGTCGACAGGTGATGCGAATCTGGCGGGAGTTGGGGCTCAGCTGAAGGTATATGAGCTGAAGATATAAATGTGGGAGCGAGCCTGCTCGCGAAGGCGAAGTATCAGGCAACATGGATGCTGGATGTGCCGGCCGCTTCGCGAGCAAGCTCGCTCCCACATTGGATTTGTGGTGCTGCGCAGTACTTGAAACTTGTGCAGGACCCTGTGGGAGCGAGCCTGCTCGCGAAGGCGGAGTATCAGGCAACATGGATGCTGGATGTGCCGGCCGCTTCGCGAGCAAGCTCGCTCCCACATTGGATTTGTGGTGCTGCGCAGTACTTGAAACTTGTGCAGGACCCTGTGGGAGCGAGCCTGCTCGCGAAGGCGGAGTGCCAGGCGCCATGGATGCTGGATGTGCCGGCCTCTTCGCGAGCAGGCTCGCTCCCACACTGGATTTGTGGTGCTGCGCAGTACTTGAAACTTGTGCAGGACCCTGTGGGAGCGAGCCTGCTCGCGAAGGCGGAGTATCAGGCGCCATGGATATTGGATGTGCCGGCCTCTTCGCGAGCAGGCTCGCTCCCACACTGGATTTGTGGTGCTGCGCAGTAATTGAAACTTGTGCAGGACCCTGTGGGAGCGAGCCTGCTCGCGAAGGCGGAGTGCCGGGCGCCGTGGATGCTGGATGTGCCGGCCTCTTCGCGAGCAGGCTCGCTCCCACAACAGATCGGTGGTGTGTTGTAGATTAGGGCAACAGGCAGCGACCTAAGCCACAGTGATTCTCGAGGCGGGGAGGCGTAGGCCTCCCCGTAGCGTTTTTGGAAAGCTCATGAATATTCTGATCGTTGGACCCAGTTGGGTCGGTGACATGGTGATGGCGCAGACACTGTTCCAGTGCCTCAAACAGCGTCATCCGCAATGCGAAATCGATGTCCTGGCCCCCGAGTGGAGCCGGCCGATTCTTGAGCGCATGCCGCAGGTGCGCAAGGCCTTGAGCTTCCCGCTCGGTCATGGCGTGCTTGAGCTGGCTACCCGCCGGCGCATCGGCAAATCCCTGGCCGGTCAGTACGACCAGGCGATCCTGCTGCCCAATTCGCTGAAATCGGCGTTGGTGCCGTTCTTCGCCAGCATCCCCAAGCGCACTGGCTGGCGTGGCGAATTTCGCTATGGCTTGCTCAACGATGTGCGCACGCTGGATAAAGATCGTTATCCGCTGATGATCGAGCGCTTCATGGCCCTGGCCTACGAGCCGGGCGCCGAGTTGCCCAAGCCTTATCCGCGACCGAGCCTGCAGATCGACCCGGTCACGCGCGAAACGGCCCTGGCCAAGTTCGGCCTGACCCTGGACCGGCCGGTATTGGCGCTGTGCCCGGGTGCCGAATTTGGTGAGTCCAAACGCTGGCCGGCCGAGCATTACGCCCAGGTGGCCGAGGCGAAGATCCGCGAAGGCTGGCAAGTCTGGCTGTTCGGTTCGAAAAACGATCACTCCGTGGGCGAGGAGATCCGCTCGCGGCTGATCCCGGGCCTGCGGGAGGAGTCGACCAATCTGAGCGGCGACACGTCCCTGGCCGAGGCCATTGATCTGTTGTCCTGTGCCGATTCCGTGGTGTCCAACGACTCCGGCCTGATGCACGTCGCGGCGGCGTTGAACCGCCCTCTGGTGGCGGTCTACGGTTCCACCTCGCCGGGCTTCACGCCGCCGTTGGCCGACAAAGTCGAAGTCGTGCGCCTGGGCATCGAATGCAGCCCGTGCTTCGATCGCACCTGCCGCTTCGGCCACTACAATTGCCTGCGCCAGCTCATGCCGCCGTCGGTGAACGAGGCCCTGGAGCGATTGCAGGGCTCACCCGTGGAGGTCCGGTAACTTGCGGGTATTGCTGATCAAGACCTCCTCCCTGGGGGATGTGGTCCACACCCTGCCGGCGCTGACCGATGCGGCGCGGGCGATTCCCGGCATCCGCTTCGATTGGGTGGTGGAAGAGGGGTTCGCCGAAATCCCTACGTGGCACCCCGCGGTGGGCAAAGTCATCCCGGTGGCGATCCGGCGCTGGCGCAAGAATATCTGGCAAACCATCAAGAGCGGCGAGTGGCGGCGGTTCAAGCAAAGCATGCGGGCCGAGAAGTATGACTTGGTGATTGACGCCCAAGGCTTGCTGAAAAGCGCCTGGCTGACTCGCTACGTCAAGGCCCCGGTGGCTGGCCTGGATAAGGATTCGGCGCGCGAACCCCTGGCGGCGCGGTTTTACTCCCGGCGCCTGGCGGTGGCCCGTGGTCAGCATGCGGTCGAGCGCGTGCGCCAGCTGTTTGCCGTGGCGCTGGGCTACGACTTGCCGCAGACCCAGGGCAACTATGGCCTCGACATCGACCGCCTGGTGGAACTGCCGCGCCCCTATCCCTATGTGGTTTTCCTGCATGGCACGACCTGGGACTCCAAGCACTGGCCCGAGCTTTACTGGCGCCAGCTCACCGAGCGCATGGGCCAGTACGGCGTGGTGGTAAAACTGCCGTGGGGCAACCCTGTCGAAAAGGCCCGCGCCGAGCGCATCGCCAGCGGGCTGCGCAACGCCCTGGTACTGCCGAAACTGAACCTTGGCGGCATGGGCAAGGTGCTCGCCGGTGCACAGGCCTGCGTAGCCGTGGACACTGGCCTCGGTCACCTGGCTGCGGCCCTGGACGTGCCGACCGTTTCGCTGCTCGGCCCGACCAACCCGGTGCTGACCGGTGCCTACGGCAAGGGCCAGATTCACCTCGCCAGTGATTTCCCCTGCGCGCCCTGCATGCAGAAACAGTGTACTTATCCACCGACTGCCGAAGATGCCCGTCGGTTTGACCTTAAGCGCGAGCAGCCCCTGTGCTTCACGCGTGTAAACCCCGAGCGTGTTGCCAGCCACTTGAGCACGTTATTGGCTGAGGAGCCGCGCTGATGCAATTGGCTTTTGTCCTTTACAAATATTTTCCTTTCGGTGGCCTGCAGCGTGACTTCATGCGCATCGCCCTGGAATGCCAGCGGCGTGGCCACCAGATCCGCGTCTACACGCTGATCTGGGAGGGCGACGTGCCGCCCGGCTTCGAGGTGCTGGTGGCGCCGGTCAAGGCGCTGTTCAACCACCGTCGCAATGAGAAGCTCAGCGCCTGGATGGAGGCCGACCTGGCACAGCGCCCGGTGGATCGTCTGATCGGTTTCAACAAAATGCCTGGCCTGGACGTCTATTACGCCGCCGACGGCTGCTTCGAAGACAAGGCACAGAACCTGCGCAATTCGCTGTACCGGCGCTGGGGCCGCTACCGGCATTTCGCCGAATACGAGCGGGCGGTGTTCGCCAAGGATGCCAAGACCGAAGTCCTGATGATTTCCGAAGTCCAGCAGCCGCTGTTCATCAAGCACTACGACACGCCGCTGGAACGCTTCCATCTGCTGCCGCCCGGCATCGCCCAGGACCGTCGCCGGCCCGCCGACGCCGACGAGATCCGTGCCGCGTTCCGGGCCGAATTCCAGCTGGCCGACGATGACCTGCTACTGGTGCAGATCGGCTCCGGCTTCAAGACCAAGGGTGTGGATCGCAGCCTCAAGGCCCTGGCCGCGCTGCCGGCCGAATTGAGAAAACGCACCCGGCTGTTTGTAATCGGCCAGGACGACCCCAAGGTATTCCAACTGCAGAGTGCCGCGCTGGGTCTGGGCGACAATGTGCGGTTCCTCAAGGGCCGCAGCGATATCCCGCGTTTCCTGCTTGGCGCCGACCTGTTGATCCACCCGGCCTACAACGAAAACACCGGCACGGTACTGCTCGAAGCGCTGGTGGCCGGGTTGCCGGTGCTGGTCAGCGCGGTGTGCGGGTACGCCCATTACATCGCCGAGGCCGACAGCGGCCTGGTGCTGGATGAGCCGTTCGAGCAGACGCAACTGACCGAATACCTGGGGCGGATGCTCGGTGATTCCGAGGCAAGAGCGGCCTGGAGCCGCAACGGTCTGGCCTTCGCCGAGACGGCCGACCTCTACAGCATGCCGCAGCACGCGGCCGATGTGATATTGGCGGAGCACGCTTGATGAAATTGATGCTGGCCGAACCGTTCAAGAGCCTTTGGGCTGGACGCGATGCGTTCACCGAGGTCGAGGCGCTCAAGGGCGAGGTCTACCGTGAACTCGAAGCCCGGCGCACCTTGCGCACCGAGGTGGACGGTCGCGGCTTTTTCGTGAAGATCCACCGTGGCATCGGTTGGGGCGAGATTTTCAAGAACCTGCTGACCGCCAAGCTGCCGGTACTTGGCGCGGGACAGGAATGGAAAGCCATCCAGCGTCTGCAGGAAGTCGGCGTGCCGACCATGACGGCCGTCGCGTATGGCGAGAAGGGCAGCAACCCGGCCGACCAGCATTCGTTCATCGTCACCGAAGAACTGGCGCCCACCATCAGCCTTGAAGATTACAGCATCGACTGGGTCAGGCAGCCGCCGCAGCCCAGGCTCAAGCGGGCACTGATCGCTGAAGTGGCGCGCATGACCGGCATGATGCACCGCGCCGGGGTCAACCATCGCGACTGCTACATCTGCCATTTCCTGCTGCATACCGACACACCGGTGACGGCCGACGGTTTCAAGCTCTCGGTGATCGACCTGCACCGCGCCCAGACCCGCCCGGCCATCACCACGCGCTGGCGCAACAAAGACCTGGCCGCGCTGTATTTTTCGGCGCTGGACATCGGCCTGACGCGCCGCGACAAGCTGCGTTTCCTCAAAGGCTATTTCCAGCAGCCGTTGCGCCAGGTACTGGCTGAAGAAGCGTCGCTGCTGGCCTGGCTCGAAGGCAAGGCCAACAAGCTGTATGCGCGCAAGCAGCGGTATGGGGACGCGCTCTGATGTCAGGCTGGACACTGGAACCGGCCTACGCCGAACTGGCGGCGGATTTCGGTAGCCTGGACGCGGTGTTCGCCCTCCAGGGCGAGCGCCTGACGCGCGACCCGCTGTCGGAGGTGATTCGTGTACAGCGCAACGGCGTCAATTATTACGTCAAGCGCTACACCGGCGCCGGCAAGGGCTTGCGGCGTTACCTGGGCAGGCCGCGGGTCAAGTCCGAATGGCAGAACCTCAAGCGCTTCGCCAAATGGGGGATCCCGACCGCGCAAATCATTGCCTGGGGACTGGAGCGAAACGGCGCGGCGTTCGCCCGTGGTGCGATGATCACCCGCGAATTGCCTCGCACCGAAGACCTCTCGGCCCTGGCCGAACGTCGCGACCGCAGGCTGGCGGATCGCGCCTGGGTCGACGGTGTGAGCCGGCAGTTGGCGGGTTACACGCGGACCATGCACGAGCAGCGCTTTACCCATAACGATTTGAAGTGGCGCAACCTGCTGATCGACGATCAGTCGCGGTTGTTCCTGATCGATTGTCCGAACGGTGATTTCTGGCGCGGCTTCTGGCTCAAGTACCGGATCATCAAGGACCTGGCGTGCCTGGACAAGGTCGCCAAATATCACCTGTCGGCCACTCAGCGCCTGCGTTTTTACCTGCAATACCGGCAGCGCGACCGGCTGGATGCCCTGGACAAGAAGCGTATCCGGCACGTGGTGAAATTTTTCGAGGGGCGTGAATGACTGATTTTCTGGCCGATGAAGACCGCGCGTTGCTGCAACGCCATGGCCTGGACAGCTTCGAGGCCTTGTGGGCACGACAACTGGAAGCGGTGGACGAACCCAACACCTCGGGGGAAGGCTGGAGCAGCGTGTTCCGCCTGGAACTGGAAGGGCAGGGGTACTACCTCAAGCGTCAGAGCAATTACCTGACCCGAACCTTGTCGCATCCGTTCGGCGAGCCGAGTTTTTCCCGGGAATTCCGTAATATCAGCCGTTATCGGCAACTGCGCATCCCCGCGCTGCAGGCCGTGTTCTATGGCCAGCGCAAGGTGAACGGCGAGGCTCGTGCGGTTCTGCTGACGCGTGCGCTGGACGGCTGGGATGACCTCGATTCATTGCTGCAGCGCTGGTCGACGCTGAGTGGCGCGCAGCGCACGGGCATCCTGCAGGCCTGCGGGCACCTGGCGCGGCGCCTGCACGATGCGCATCAGATGCATGGTTGTTTTTATCCCAAGCACATTTTTCTGCAAGCCGGCGACAGCGGCTACCAAGCGCAGTTGATCGACCTGGAGAAGACCCGGCCGCTGCTGTTCGGCCAACGTGACCGGATCAAGGACCTGGAACCGCTGTTGCGCCGGGCAGGTGCCTGGAAGGGTGACGATGTGCGCCAGTTGCTGGCTACTTATCTGGAGCAGCCGCTGGACAGCGCTCTGGTCGACAGCTGGATGACACGCGTGGCCGCCCGCCGTACCGACAAGGAGGCGCGTTGATGATTTTGTCCGAACTGAAAAATGCCGGCCGCAGCCCTGGCCTGCCCTTGAGCCTGGAGCTGGCGGACGCCGCCGGACCGGCGCAATTGCAATTGCTGACGCTTCTGCGCGTATTGCCGGGGCAGCGTTACGTGGGCGCGGGTGTCTGGCGCGGTCGCCCGGTACTGGCGAAATTGTTGGTTGGCGCCAAGGCGGCTCGTCACTTCCAGCGTGAGCTGCAAGGCGTGCGTCTGCTGGCGGAACAGGGCCTGACCACACCGCTGTTGCTAGTGGACGGCTTGAAGGACGGCGAGGGTGGCTGGCTGCTGTTCGAATTGCTCGAAGGGGCCCAAAGCCTGGGCGACGCCTGGAGGCAAGTCGAGCAATTGCCGCCGTTGGCCGATGAGCAGGCCGCAGTGCTGGCGGAGGCCCTGGGTGCCATTGCACAACTGCACGCCAAGGGCCTGTGGCAAGAGGATCTGCACCTGGACAACCTGCTGCGCCACGATGGGAAACTCTACCTGATCGATGGCGCCGGTATTCGGGTCGAAACCGCAGGGCAGCCGTTGTCGCGGCAAAAAGTGCTGGAGAATCTCGGTGTGTTTTTCGCCCAGTTGCCCAAGTCCCTGGCGCCGTTCACCGAGGAGTTGCTGGTGCATTATCTGCTTGGCAATGCCGAACATGCGTTGCCGATGGAGGCGTTGCAAAAACAGATCGACAAGGTGCATTCCTGGCGCCTGAAGGATTTCCTCGAAAAGGTCGGGCGAGAATGCAGCCTGTTCAGCGTCAAGCGTGGGGCCTTCGGCCTGCGGGTTATCCGCCGTGATGAAGAGGCCGCGATAGCGCCCGTGCTTGAGCAGGCCGATGCCCTGCTTGACCAGGGACATCTGTTCAAGACCGGCGGCGCGGCGAGTGTCGGCAGGGTGGTGGCGGACGGCCGTACGCTGATCATCAAGCGCTACAACATCAAGGGCTTCGCCCATTGGCTCAAGCGCTTCTGGCGTCCGAGCCGTGCCTGGCATGCCTGGCGCGAAGGTCATCGCCTGGCCTTCCTCGGCATTGCCACGCCCAAGCCGCTGGCGCTGCTGGAAAAGCGTTTCCTGTGGCTGCGCCGTGGTGCGTATCTGGTCACCGAGTACTTGCCGGGCCCGGACATCATCGAACGCTTCGCCCCATACGTGGAGACCGGTGAGGCGCCCGAAACAGAATTGCTGGCGCTGGATCGCTTGTTCGCCGACCTCATCCGCGAACGGATCAGCCATGGCGACTTCAAGGGCCACAACCTGTTCTGGCAACACGACCGCTGGGCGTTGATCGACCTCGACTCCATGTGCCAACACCGCACCCAGGCGAGCTTCGCCCAGGCCTACGCCCGGGATCGCGCGCGGTTCATGCGCAACTGGCCGCAGGATAGCGCGCTGTATCGGGTGATTGATGAGCGCTTGCCAAAGGATGTCGAAAACACCCTCTCGGCCTTGTGACCGATCACCGTTGCGAGGGAGCTTGCTCCCGCTGGGCTGCGCAGCGGCCCCAAAGCCATTCAGCGCGGTGTGCCAGGAAAAATAGTTGTTGGGTTTACGACTGCTGCGCAGTCGAGCGGGAGCAAGCTCCCTCGCCACGGATCGGGTAAATCCTGGGGTTAGGTGTAGATTCGTTGCCGCCTTCGCGAGCAGGCTCGCTCCCACGGGTGTTCAGGTCCTTCAGGTAAGCTTCGTCACTTGCTCGGCGCTAGAGGTTTGCCGGCGCTTTTAAGCTATAATCCCGCCCTTTAGCTGCCCAGCGCCCTTGGCGCGCGGCACATCAATTCTTCGCGGCGCTTGTCGCCCGTATGCAGACATAAGAGGCTAGACCCCTGTGGCATTGACGATTCTTGGCCTGTCCGGCGCCCTTAGCCATGATCCTTCCGCAGCGCTGTACATTGACGGCAAGCTGATCGCGGCGGCCGAGGAAGAGCGCTTCGTACGCGATAAACATGCAAAGAACCGCATGCCCTACGAGTCGGCGAAGTTCTGCCTGGAGCAGGCCGGCATCAAGCCATCCGATGTTGATGTGGTGGCGATCCCGTTCGCCCCGATCAGCCTGTTCGGCGAAGCGCGCTGGCACTACGCCAAGCGTTACTGGTACGCCCCGGATCGCGCCCTTGATGCGATCCTGATGGGCAACCGTCGCTACAAGCGTTATCGCCGCAAGATCGTCTGGTGCCTGGAGCAACTGGGCTTCGATCCGAAAAAAATCAAGATCGAACCGGTCGAGCACCACCTGGCTCATGCCTCCAGCGCCTACCACTGCTCGGGTTTCCAGGAAAAAACCGCGATCCTCGGTATCGATGGCAAGGGTGAATACGCCACGACGTTCTTTGGCTACGGCGAAAACGGCAAGATCCACAAGATCAAGGAATTCTACGATCCGGACTCCCTGGGTGGTCTGTATGGCGCGATCACCGAGTTCCTCGGCTTTGAAATGCTCGACGGCGAATTCAAGGTCATGGGCATGGCGCCGTATGGCGATGCCAGCAAGTACGATTTCTCGCGCCTGGCCTCGTTCGAAAACGGCGAACTGGTGATCAACACCGACTACGCCAACGTGATCGGCCTGCGTCGCTATAAAGAGAAAGGCAAGGGCTTCTACTTCTCGCCAAAGCTGATCGAATGGCTCGGTCCGAAGCGTGAAGGCGACATCGCCGACGAGCCGTACATCCATTACGCCGCCAGCATGCAGGCGCTGTTCGAGAAGCTCGCGCTGCAGATGATCGACCACTACCTGGGCGACGTGCTCAAGGAAACCGGCAAGCTGGCCTTCGCCGGCGGCTGCGCACTGAACGTCAAGCTCAACCAGAAAATCATCGCCCGTGACGACGTCAAGGAGCTGTTCGTGCAGCCGGCCTCCGGCGACGCCGGCACCGCGGTAGGCGCGGCGGCTTATGTGTCCCATGCCCGTGGCGTGCCGGTGGAGAAGATGGAACACGTCTACCTCGGCCCGGCCTACAGCAACGAAGACGTGATCGCCGCGTGCGCCCGTCATCCGAGCAAGCCGGTATGGCGCAAGATCGACAACACCCCCGAGCGCATCGCCAGGATCATGGTCGACGGCAACCCGGTGGCCTGGTTCCAGGGGCGCATGGAGTTCGGCCCGCGTGCCTTGGGCGGTCGTTCGATCATCGGTTGCCCGAGCGCCAGCGGCGTGGCCAATCGCATCAACGAGCAGATCAAGTTCCGCGAGCGCTGGAGGCCTTTCTGCCCGTCGATGCTCGACACCGTTGCCCCACAGATGATCAAGGTCGATCACCCGGCGCCATTCATGACCTTTACCTTCGAAGTGGCCGAGGAATGGAAGACCCGCGTGCCGGAAGTGGTTCACGAAGACGGCACTTCCCGGGCCCAGGTGCTCAAGCGTGAATACAATCCGCGCTACTACGACATGATGAAGGCGCTGGAAGTCCTGACCGGCAATGGCGTGTCGCTGAACACTTCGCTCAACCGTCGTGGCGAGCCGATGATCTGCTCGCCGACCGATGCGCTGAACATGTTCTTCGGCTCCGACCTGCAGTACCTGATCATGGAAGACATTCTGGTCGTCAAGGACGGTGTGGACGCTTATGACTGAGGTGCTGATCAGTGTCGTCATCCCGGCCTACAACTACGCCGAGACCTTGCCGCGCGCGGTGAACTCGGTCATTGCGCAGTTGGGCGAAGCCCAGGCCGAGCTGTTGGTGATCGACGATGGTTCCACTGATGCAACGCCGCAGGTCCTGGAGCAATTGCAGGCCGAACATGCCGGGCTCTTCCGGGCCCTGCGCAAACCCAATGGTGGTTTGTCGTCGGTACGCAATCGCGGAATCGAGGAGGCTCGGGGGCAATACCTGATCTTCCTGGATGCCGACGATGAGATGGCGCCGGGCGCGCTTGCCGCCGTGACCCGGCATGTTGCCAGTCATCCCGAAACTCGCCTGGTCATCGGCGGCCACTGGTCGGTGTTCACGGACGGGCGTCGCGTCCAGCATGCGGTAAAGCCGCTGCCGGCCACGCCGCGTGGGCGCGTTCGGGGCTACCTGCTGGACAAGACGGTGACCCTGTCCAACGGCGCCTGTGCCATGCACCGCGAGGTGTTCGGGCCGGGTAACTATCCCGAGCATCTGCGTAACGTCGAAGACATTCCGGTGTTTGCCCAGGTACTGGCGCGCTTTCCATGCACCGTGCTCGATCAGCCGCTGGCGCTGATCTACAAGCATGGCGACAGCATGCGGCATGACCTCAGGCAAAGCCTGGCGGCGGGCGTGGGCATGGTCGACGAGGTGTTTTCCCCGGCGCGCATGCCGCAGTCGTTGCAAGATTTGCGCAAGGCCTTCATGGCCCAGCGTTGCCTGTCGTTGTTCCGCGATTGCTACAGCGCCGGTGACTATGCCAATGCCAAGGCTTTTTATGCCCAGGCCGTGCGTACCGATGTTCGCTCGATCACGCGCTGGTCCTATACGCGCAAGGCTATCCGGTTGTTGTTCAAGTGAACGCCGCAAGGTCTGACGACAGCATGTTCCAGGCCGACGGAAGCTGGGCTCGAAAGGCTCGTGAACTGGACCGCTACCGCTGGAAACTGCTGCGCGAGCGCCACGGTCGCCTGGGCAGCCTGTTGCGCCTGGTTCGTGACGTGCTGGTGGATGTAACGATTGGTTTGCGCGCCAAGGCGTGCTTGAAGCATTCGACCGACACGGTACCTTGCGAAGTGCTGCTGCTGCATTCAGCGCCCAAGTCCATGGCGCTGCAGCGCAAGAACATCCTGATCGATGCCCTGCGCAAGCGCGGTCATCAACTGACGGAAGCTGCGCTGCGCGCTCCCGCGGATGCCTGTGCCCAGCGCATGCTGGCACCGCCGCCACAGTCCGTGCCGCTGCGTTACCTGGTCTATGCCGCCCACGCCCAATGGCTGGTGATGACCTATCAGCCCAAAGTACTGATCAACGAACGCAATGGCAGTCTGCACGCGCCGTTCCTGCGCCTGGCGCTGGCTGCGCGTGGGGCCCGCCTGCTGCACCTGGCGCATGCCACGACATTGGAGTCGTCCCGCCGGCTGGGAATGAACGACTACGATTATTACGGCGTCTTCGGCCGCAGTTCGCTGGAAGCACTGCAAGAGCGGACGCTGCGGTTCGGTGAGTCGACGGTGGTGCTGGTCGGTTCCTACCTCGCCGACGAAACCTATGACCTGCCCGTCGCTGATCCAACTATCAAAACGCTGCTGGTGTTGGGGGTAGGGCCTGATCGGGAGAAAGAAGCCGGTTACCAAGACACTTATCAGTTGCTGCGCGATTGGGCCGGGCGCAACCCGGATTATCGCGTGCTGTTCAAGCGCCATCCGCGCAGCAAGGCGCAGTTCTGGCGCGACGCGGCGACGCGGTTCGCCAACATCGAGTTGCTGGATGTGGAGTGCTCGCTGGCACAGGCGCTCGCCCAGGCCAGCGTGGTCATCAATATCATGTCCAATGCCGGCATCGAGGCAGGGCTGGCGGGGCGTCCGGTAGTTCACGTGAATGCCGGCCGCGATGTGGATATCTTTTCCCACGCGTTGTTCTTCGGGCCGCAAGTGCGCGATGAACGGGCGTTTTCCCAGCAGTTGCACGCGCTTGAGCAGGACTATCCGCAATGCGTGGCCAAGGCTCGGGGCTTCGCCGACTACCATCTGGTGCACGGCTCCAGAGGGTTGGCAAAAACCGTCGAGCTGGTCGATGACTTGCTGCGCGGCAGAGACCCAGCAGAAAAATTCGAAACCTTCAGGCTGCCTGCCGTCGGCTGACGTCGCAGCCTGCCGCTCAAATGCCGAGCGCGAGCTTCAGCTCCCGCTCGTTGCACACCTTCTGATGACTGAGATAATGCTCCAGGAACTGGTTGTCCTGGAGCAGCCATTCGCGGTCCTGTCGATAGCGCAACATGTGTTTGAAATTGCGCAGGCGCAGCCCTTTGCGTAGCGGCTTGCGATAGGCCTTCAGGTCGGCGACATCGATCAGTCCCAAGGTGTTTTCAGGCGTCAGCACCACGTTGCCCAGGTGCGCGGAGCGAAAATAGATACCGTTCTGATGCAGGCGAGCGATGAACTCACCCAGTCGTGACCGAAGGTCGATAGAGGTGTCCGCGCCGAGCAGTTGACGAAGGGTGCTGCCGGGCAGCGGGTCGTAATGCACGGCATCACGCTCGATGGCGGGAATGCGGTAGACCTGGCGAATGCGCGGGCATTCGATGCCGCGCGCCTGCAAGGTCTGGCAGTTGTCGGCAAAGCGCTTGGCATACGGTGACCAGAGCGCGGAGGTCAGCAGGCGTTTGCGGCGAAACAGCTTGAGCATCGAGCCATCGGCCAGGCGCAGCACCTTATCCCCTTGGCGATCGGCCTCAAGGACATCGGCACCTTCGCGCAGGCTGAGGTAAACAGTAGGGTCGAGCGTTTGCATCAAGGCTCCAAGGCTTGGCCCGCTGGGAGGGGCAGCCGGGTATGTTAGCGCAGTGTGCAGGCGGCAAAAACCGCTGTGGTATAGTCGCGTCAATTTTCCCAGGGTGTTCGCCCTGTTTGCGGGGCTGCCTGGCGCCGTCTTTCTGGACATTCCATGACAAAAACGCTGTTCATTTCCCTGGCCAAGCACCAAGGCCTTTATTTCAACCGCTTGCTCAACGAAACCGAGCTGCAGGGTAAAGTCGTTTCTCCTCAACAAATGCCTTGGCCCGGGTTCCGACGGATCTCCAAGGTTGTTTCGCGCATCGATTGGCCGAGTCTGATCGAGGAAAAGTGCGCGGAACGTCGGGTCAAGAACAAGAACAATGGCGCGCTGTATCGCCTGTTGCTGCGCCTCGAACTTCTCTGGATGGCCCTGCGCGCCCAGGCCTTGCTTGATCGGGAACGCCCCGATGCGTTGGCGTTCTGGAACGGTTCCCATCGTTATTGCCGGTTGCTCACGGCGCTGGCACCGAGTGGCTGCAAGACGTTCTTTTTCGAGAACGGCCTGTTGCCCGACACCACCACCGTGGACCCGCGCGGCGTGAACTACCTGAACGCGGTTCCTCGCGATGCCGGTTTCTACCTCGACTACCCGTATCCGGTGCCGGAAAACCAGGCTGCACCGGTGCTGATTCCGCGTGCGCCACGCAGCGCCGGCCCGGCGCCGATCGAGCTGCCGGCGCAATTCGTGTTCATTCCGTTCCAGGACGATCGTGACAGCCAGGTCCGGCTATTCTCGCCCTGGATCAGGAACATGTGCGAGATGTTTGCCTTGGGCGAGCGACTCGCCGAGGAGACGGGCCTGACGGTGGTGTTCAAGGAGCACCCGTCCAGCCGCGAGACGTACCCCGAGCTGCACGAACGGACCCATGAGCGCCTGCTCTTCGCCAACGGCAATGCCACGCAGCAGTTGATCGAGGCCAGTCAGTTCGTGATCACGATCAATTCGACCGTGGGCCTGGAAAGCTTGTTGTTGGGCAAGCCGGTGCTGACCCTGGGCCAGGCGTTTTTTAATATCGAGGGGCTGGTGATGCACGCCGACGATGCCGATCAGGTCGTATCATTGGCCCGTGCATTCCCGCAATGGCCGCTTGATGAGCGCTTGCGCCGCAACTTCTTCCATTACCTTTCCGAGTGCTATTGCATCAAGGGTGGCTGGAAGAATGCCGATCAGGCTCAGTTGCAACGGGTCGCCGACAGGCTGTTGGGTAAAGACCAATGCCCATCTGCCTGAGGCGGCTGGTCGATAGAAACAATCTGACGATATGGGCATCCATCGGCTTCCTTGTGCTGTTGTGTGGAGCATGGGTGTTGCCCAGCAACAAGCTGTACCACCAATTGCTGATTTTCCTGTTGTGGTTGCCCGCGTTGTTGGGACTGCTGCATCGGGATTTCCGCTCGATGCTCAAGCTGCCCGAATGCGTACTTTTCGCCGTGCTAGTGGCCTGGACGCTGGCAGTGCTGATGGTCGAGGGCGGCGATAACGCCTTGGGCAAGAGCAAGGTGGTTCTCTACGTGACGCTGACCCTGGCAGGCGTGCTGCTGGCTGCGCAGAATCGCCACTGGCGGCTGGAGTCCATGGTGCTGGGGGCGTCGATTCTCGGCGGGTTATTCGCAGCCGCGTCCTGGGTGTATTTCTACGGGCTCAGTGCCCGGCCTTTGAGCGACCGGTTGATTGCCATCGGCCTGTGGGATACGCCGATCATGGCTGCCCATGCGGTGGGGAGCCTGGCGATCATGGGCGCTTTCACCTGGCGATCCAGGCATCTGAAACCGGCTTTGATGGCGCTGCTGATGATCGCGGCGCTGGGCTATCTGTTATTTCTGGGTTCCAACCAGACCCGTGGGGTGTGGATCGGGCTGGGCGCCTGTCTGCTGGTGATGGCGATGGCGCGACCTTCACGCCTGGGCGGCGCGCTGGTAGCCCTGGTCGTGGTGGGGGTGGCCATGGTTGCCGCATTCGAGCCGGAAATCCTCCTGCAGCGGGGCCTGTCTTATCGTCCCCAGCTGTGGCGGGGCGGTGTTCAATTGATGCTCGATCACTGGGCGATGGGCGTGGGGTTCCATTCCTACCTGATTCCCGTCCCTGAAATTGGCCAGGCTTTCAAGCATCCGCACAATCTGTTCCTGGATACCGGTGTGCGCCTTGGCGTGCCTGGCCTGCTGCTGTTTGGCGGGCTGTGGCTGGTTGCAGGCTGGAGAGGCTGGATGTGCCGCGCGCAATCGCTGGGCCAGGTGTTGTTGGCGCTCTGGGTCTTCGCATCGGTTTCCTTGATGACCGACGGCATTGGCTTGTGGCTCAAACCCAATGCGGACTGGATGGCCATCTGGCTGCCCATTGCGTTGAGCATCGTGCTGGCTGCCCGAGGTCGCGCCGCAGGGACTTCCTCCTGACTGAACCGATGTAATTGGTTCGCTGTTACAATCCGCAGCTTGTCTGTCTTTTCAAACGTGCGAGGCGCACCGAATGGCCAATTCCGACCAGCAATCGAGCATGAAGATTTACTTGCGATTGCTGAAATACGTTCTCCCGTATTGGGGCGCTTTCGCCGTCAGTATCGTTGGCTTCGTGTTGTTTGCATCCAGCCAGCCGATGCTGGCGGACATGCTCAAGCATTTTCTCGACGCGCTGCAAAAGCCCAATGACACCCGCTTCATGGGGGTCTCGCTGGTGCTCGGGGTGCCGCTGCTGATCGTGCTGATCGCGGTTTACCAGGGGATCGGTTCGTTCCTGGGCAACTACTACCTGGCCAAGGTCGCCCGGGGCGTCGTCCATGACTTGCGTTGCGCGCTGTTCGACAACCTGCTGACCTTGCCCAACCGTTATTTCGACAACCATAACTCCGGCCACCTGATTTCCCGTATCACCTACAACGTGACCATGGTCACCGGCGCCGCCACCGATGCCATCAAGGTTGTCATCCGGGAAGGCCTGACCGTGGTGTTCCTGTTCGGCTACCTGCTTTACAGTAACTGGAAAATGACCCTGGTATTGCTGGCGATCCTGCCGGTCATTGCCGTGCTGGTGAGTAGCGCCAGCAAGAAATTCCGTAAGCAGAGCAAGAAGATCCAGGTGGCGATGGGCGATGTGACCCACGTGGCGTCGGAAACCATCCAGGGCTACCGCGTGGTACGCAGCTTCGGCGGCGAACACTACGAAATCGAGCGGTTTCACAAGGCCAGCGCCGACAACATGAACCGCAGCCTGGGCATGACGCGGACCCAGTCGATCTACACGCCGATGCTGCAACTGGTGATCTATATCGGCATGGCCGTGTTGATGTACCTGGTGCTTTACCTGCGTGGCGATGCGTCGGCAGGGGAACTGGTCGCCTACATCACCGCCGCCGGTCTGCTACCCAAACCTATCCGCCAGTTGTCGGAAGTCAGCGCCACGATCCAGAAAGGACTGGCCGCGGCGGAAAGCATTTTCGAGCAGCTCGACGAAGAGCCCGAAATCGATACCGGCACCCAGGAAATGGTCCGGGTCAATGGTCGCCTGGAAGTGCGCAACCTGAGCTTCCAATACCCGGGTACGGAAAAGCTGGTACTCGACGATATCTCCTTCACCGCCGAAGAGGGCCAGATGATCGCCCTCGTAGGGCGCTCGGGCAGCGGCAAGTCGACCCTTGCCAACCTCATCCCGCGGTTCTATCACCACGACAAGGGCCAGATATTGCTCGACGGCGTGGATGTCGAGCAGTACCGGTTGACCAACCTGCGTCGCCACATTGCCCTGGTGAACCAGCAGGTCACGCTGTTCAACGACAGTGTCACCAACAACATCGCCTATGGCGATCTTGCCGGCGCACCGTTTGAAGACGTCCGCAGGGCTGCCGAAGATGCCTACGCGGCTGAGTTCATCGAGCAGATGCCCCAGGGTTACGACACCCTGGTGGGCGAGAACGGCGTGCTGCTGTCCGGCGGCCAGCGCCAGCGCCTGGCGATTGCCCGGGCGTTGCTCAAGAACGCTCCGCTGCTGATCCTCGATGAAGCCACGTCGGCGCTGGACACCGAGTCCGAGCGGCACATCCAGGCAGCCCTCGACCAGGTGATGAAAGGGCGCACCACGTTGGTCATCGCCCACCGGTTGTCGACGATCGAGAAAGCCGATCTCATCCTGCTGATGGACAAGGGCCGTATCGTCGAGCGCGGTACCCACGCCGAGTTGCTGGCGCTGAATGGCTTCTACGCACGCTTGCACGAGAAGGACTTCGTCGAGGCTACCGACGAGGTGGCGAAGGAGACCTTCGTTTGATCCTGAGTTACTGGCGGGCCTGGCGCGAGAACGGTTGGACCCCCATAGACGCCGTGGCATACGCCCAGGCCTGGCATCAATTCGGTGGCAGCGTGGCGACACACCCTGATGTGGTCGAGCGCCTGGCCGGGCTGGTGGGCATTCCGGTGCGCTACCTGGGCTGGCTCGTTGACGGCCAGCTGTGTGCCGCCATGCCTACCTGGGGCCGGCATGTGGCGCTGTCCAAGGATGTGCTCAAGCGTGAAGGCAAGCGTGGCATGCTCGACCTCGGCAATGCCGAGGTCATCCTGCCCGTCAGCCAAGGCGCCCAGGTTCGCCTGCGGCACCGCATGCGGTATGTGTCCGAACTGAATGCACCGCACATCATCGGTCTCGCCGAACAACCCGAAGGCCTGGCGCTGGCGCGTGAGCCCGAGGACTACAGCAAGAAGTTTCGCTACAACCAGCGTCGCGAGCAGCGCCTGCTGGAAGACGCCGGTGGCAGTATCCGGCCAATGCTCGACCTGAGCCCCGGCGAGCAGGCTGCGGTGTATGCCGACCTGTTCCAGCGTCGCTGGAATTTCGAAGCCCCCGGCAAGACCCATCTGGCCGAGGTGTTCAGCCTGATGCGCGAATTCATGACCGGCTCGCTGATCTATCTGAATGACGAACCGGTGGCGATCCAGATTCTGTATCGGGTCGAGGCGCCCGGCTGGTTCAGCCTGGAATATATCAATGGCGGGGTTGACCCGCAGAGCCGAGATTTCAGCCCGGGCAGCGTGCTTAGCTTCGTCAACACCCAGGCACAATGGGAGCACGCCCGGGCGGCGGGCAAACCGTTGCGCTACTCGTTCGGCCGCGCCGATCGCGAATACAAGGATCGCTGGTGCAACCGGGTTCCGGTCTACCAGGTTTGAGCGAGGACACGCAGCTGATGAACGAGGGAACAGCACCGTGAGCGCACGCAAGCAGCAACTGCTCAAACGCCACCGTCAACGCAAGCGCCTGGTTCTGGCCGGCGCGCTGCTGGCGGCGCTGGTGCTCGGCTTCACGGTCTCGTGGTGGTCGTTGCCGGTGTTTCTCCTGTTGGGCTGGGTGGCTCATGAAGCCTGGTTCTCCGACCATCTGTTCTATGCTCCGAGCGATGATTATCGCTATGACTTTCCGCCAGATACCCCGCAATTTCCCGTCACGCTGAGCGGCGGACGCCTGCAGGTCACGGGTCAGTTCGATGCCCGGCAGACGCTGATCCTGCAGGTACGGGTAAAAAGTCGTTGGCTGGGGCGGTTCCTCGACCCACAGGTGTGGATCGGTGAGGATCGCCAGGATCTTGAGCGGGGCGTCTGTGGCGAGCGCTTCCTCAATCTGTCCGGGCAAGGAGCCGCGCTGACTACCGGGACCCTGGCCTTGCGCGGGCGTTTTTGCAGCCTGGCTCCCCAGGCTATGTTGCATGTGCTGAGCAACCCGGATTTCGCCCGGCAGCGCCTGCTGATCGTCGCGCCCCATGCCGATGACGCCGAACTGGCGGCGTTCGGGCTGTACAGTCGTGCCAGCGAGGTTGCGATCGTTACGCTGACCCAGGGTGAGATCGAGGCCGAGCGTTATCGCGACATGGGCCTGGATCCCGCCGAGGCCGCTCGTCTCAAGGGTCGCCTGCGCAGTTGGGACAGCTTGGCCGTGCCATTGTGGGGGGGCGTGGCGCAACAGCAGTGCGTGCAGCTGGGTTACTACTGCCTGCAATTGGAGGCCATGGCCAAGACGCCGGACCAGGGCTTTGGCTCGCGGGAGTCGGGCGAGAGCGATATCCGCCAGGTTCGTCGGTTCAATGCCTTGAACCTGCCGGGTGACGCGGATGGCCTGCCGACGTGGCGCAACCTGGTGGCTGACCTTGCGCGGCTGCTCGAACATCACCGGCCCGAGGTGGTGCTGACGCCGCACCCCGAGCTGGACCCCCACAGCGATCATGTCGCCAGTACCCGGGCGCTGATGGAGGCGATCGAACTCAGCACCTGGCGGCCACAGACATTGCTGCTCTATGCCAATCACCTGCACGACAACGACCGCTGGCCGATGGGCCCGGCAGGCTATGGCATTGCGCTGCCGCCGGCCATCGAACCGTTGCCGGCCGATGGGTTGTGGAGCCCGTCGCTGGACGCCTCCACCCGCATGGACAAGGCCATGGCCCTTGGCATGCAGCATGACTTGCAGGGCCGACCTCCATTCAAGCGACGGCTGCGCCGTATCATCCAGCGACTGCTGGCCGGGCGCCGCTGGCCCAGCACCGGAGAAGACGAATTTTTCCGCAAGGCGGTTCGGCGCCACGAGCTTTTCTGGGTCCGGCGGCTGAATGGGACGCCGCCGGAGGACGACCAGGCCCGTCGACCTTGAACCGTCGAGGTGCCTCGGCCAGCCCGTGCATCTCATCCGATAACCGCCATGGACGAGCCTTCCCCAACCCTGTGCTAATATCGCGCCCCTGTTCATTTTGTATGTGGGATGCTCCATGAAGTTGTCCATGCCGCGATTCGATCAAGCCCCTGTATTGGTGGTCGGCGATGTCATGCTCGACCGCTATTGGCATGGCGGTACATCACGGATTTCCCCCGAGGCTCCGGTGCCGGTGGTCAGGGTCGAGCATATCGAGGATCGGCCAGGTGGCGCCGCCAACGTCGCCCTGAACATTGCCGCGCTCGGCGCACCGGCGTCCCTGGTCGGCGTGACCGGCGACGACGAAGCCGCCGACAGCCTGGCCAACAGCCTCAAGGGCGCGGGCGTGCGGGCGATATTCCAGCGCATTGCGCACCAGCCGACGATCGTCAAGTTGCGGGTCATCAGCCGCCATCAACAACTGTTGCGGATCGACTTCGAAGAACCGTTCGCCACCGATCCCCTGGCCCTTGGCGCCGAGGTCGATCAACTGCTCGAAGGTATCAAGGTGCTGGTGTTGTCGGACTACGGCAAGGGCGCCTTGAAAAATCACCAGACGCTTATCCAGGCGGCTCGTGCCCGGGGCATTCCGGTGTTGGCCGACCCCAAGGGCAAGGATTTTTCCATCTACCGTGGCGCGAGCCTGATCACCCCGAACCTCAGCGAATTCGAGACCATCGTCGGTGGCTGCGCCGACGAGCACGAGCTGGTGAGCAAAGGCGCACAGCTGATGCACGACCTGGAGCTCGGTGCGCTGCTGGTCACCCGGGGCGAACATGGCATGACCTTGTTGCGTCCCGATCATCCGGCGCTGCACCTGCCGGCCCGTGCCCGTGAGGTATTCGACGTGACGGGTGCCGGCGATACGGTGATTTCCACACTGGCGGCGGCCATCGCCGCTGGCGAGGAACTGCCTCATGCGGTGGCCCTGGCGAACCTGGCGGCGGGTATCGTGGTTGGCAAACTGGGTACGGCGGCCATCAGCGCTCCGGAGCTGCGTCGCGCCATCCAGCGTGAAGAGGGTTCCGAGCGTGGCGTGCTCGGGCTGGAGCAGTTGCTGCTGGCCGTCGACGACGCCCGCGCGCACAACGAAACAATCGTGTTCACCAACGGTTGCTTTGACATCCTCCATGCCGGCCATGTGACGTACCTCGAACAGGCCAGAGCCCAAGGCGATCGTCTGATCGTCGCGGTCAACGACGATGCCTCCGTGAGCCGTCTCAAAGGGCCGGGCCGGCCAATCAACAGCGTTGACCGCCGCATGGCGGTGCTGGCCGGCCTTGGCGCGGTGGACTGGGTGATCAGCTTCAGTGAAGGCACGCCGGAAAACCTGCTGCGTCAAGTCAAGCCGGACGTGCTGGTCAAGGGTGGCGACTATGGCATCGACCAGGTCGTCGGCGCCGATATCGTCGCGGCTTATGGCGGCACCGTGAAGGTGCTGGGGCTGGTGGAGAACAGCTCGACGACGGCGATTGTGGAGAAGATCCGCAATAACTGAGCCGGCTCAAGCTAACGCAGTTGTGAGCGAGGGCTCTTGTGGCGAGGGGATTTATCCCCGCTGGGCTGCGAAGCGGCCCCGTTTTTTGCGGTTGCTGCGCAACCGAGCGGGGATAAATCCCCTCGCCACAGGTCCTGCAATCGACCATTGTTAGCGCTGCCTCGACTAACGCACCACCTTGCGTGGCACGATCTTCTTGAGCAACTGCCGGGCCTTGCCCTTCAATCGGGTCAGCCCGGATTCTTTTCCTGGCGGCGTCAGCCCTTGCTGGCGCAGCCAGTCCTTCCAGCGAATCCGCTCCTCGCGCACCAGCCAGCCGTCCTGTCGGGCGAAGCTCTCCGCCAGATACAACCCTCGGGTGCTGGCCGGGTATAACTGGTCTTTCTTCAACGTATACAGCTCGGGCAAGGGTTGCCCGTCCTGCAGCGGCATCAGGTAGAGATCGGGCCGCTTGCGATCCAGGCGCGCGACCAGTTGGTCGCCCTCCAGCCGTTCATCGACATGGAAAAGGCTCAGGGACTTGGCTTCCTTGGGCACATCCAGGCGCAAATCGTAGATCAACTGCAGCGATGCCGTGGGCAAATGGACGTAGGCCCTTGGGCGTTCGATCAGTTGCAGGTTGGCGCAGCGCACCGGGCGAGCCGAGCCCGATAGCGGGGCCAGTCGAAACGGCAGGGCCTCACGGTAATGCAGGGCGCTTGAATAGGGCGCCGGCAACCACGTGTCGTTGAAACGTCCGCCAAGCCAGCCTTCAGGGGTTTCCAGCAGGCATTCTTCGGCTATTTCGTTGATCGCGGTGAGCAGCGGCAGGTTCAGTTCATGGGCCGGGACGTAGCCGGAAATCAGCTTGAGCACTACATCGCCGCGATCCTGTCGGCGTTGACGCACGAGCACCCAATAATCGCGGTTCTGCCAATGCAGCGTCAGGCGTACCGAGACGCCCAGGTTCGCCAGTTCCACGGAAAAACGCTCGGCATCGTCGACTGTCACGGGGCGGCGCCGCTGCAAAGTCTGGGCGAAATTCAGCGGCATGCCCACGCTCTGGTATGTCAGGCCTTCGGGCGTTGCTTCGACAGCGAGGGGCAGGGTCTTGAAGTTGCTCGGGTTTTTTCTGATGAGCGTACGCGGCATGTCGGCTCCTTGCTTAAGACCGCGTAGGCGGCGTCAGTTTTTACGCAGGACCTTGGCTACGGTCGCGACGTTATGGGCGAGGTGCAGCGGATTGATGGTGCCGACAATAGCACTGGCAACCCCGGGATGCTCAAACAACAGTTCGAAGCTGGTGCGAACCGGGTCTTCGCCGGGGCTCAGGCAGACGTGACCGCTGGCCAGGGCTTTTTTTACCAGGATCGCCTTGCCGTGCTCGCTTGCGTAGTCAATGACCGCCTTTTCGCTTCGTTCGTTCAGATTGTAGGTGACCATCGCACAATCACCTTGCTCCAGGGCTTTCAAGCCGCCGTCGACGGTCTTGCCGGAGAAACCGAAGCCACCGATCTTGCCCTCGCGCTTGAGGGCCGCCAGGGTCGGGTAGACCTCGCTGTCGTTGAGGATCGCCAGGTCGTTGCCGTCCGAGTGCACCAGTACCAGGTCGATATACTCGGTTTCCAGGCGTTTGAGACTGCGCTCCACCGAAAACCGCGTATGGGCGGCGCTGAAGTCGTGGCGCGACTGGCCATCGTTGAACTCCTCACCGACCTTGCTGACGATCACCCAGTCGTGACGCTGGCCGCGCAGTAGTGGGCCGAGGCGTTCTTCGCTGTGCCCATAAGCCGGTGCGGTGTCGATCAGGTTGATGCCCAGCTCGCGGGCCAGCTTGAGCAGCATGCGCGCTTCGCTGTCATCCGGGATGCGAAAACCGTTGGGGTACTTGACGCCCTGGTCGCGGCCAAGCTTGACCGTGCCCAGGCCCAGGGGAGAAACCAGCGGGCCGTTATGGCCCAGCGGGCGATGCAGGTCGTGCAGGGTCGGTAGGCTCATGGCAACAATTGCTCCCAGGCGGGGACGCCCATGGGCGGTTTCGGCAGGGCCGGCAGCGGGGCGGGGTGGCTGGGCTGGATGCCGTCGCGTTGCAGCGCGGTGATGACCCGGTCGGAAAAGTCCGGGGCCAGCGCCAGCTTGGTCGGCCAACCCACCAGCAGGCGTCCTTGCTCGGCGACAAAAGCATTGTCCGGACGGGTCAGGCCCGATTGCAGCGGTTCGGCGCGCGCGACCCGCAGCGTGGCCCATTGCGCCGTACTGAGGTCGATCCACGGCAACAACTGGCTGATTTCTTTCTGGGCGATGGCAATCTGCGCGGCGGGTTCGCGAGCGACGGCATCGCCCTCGGCGAGGTCGCCACCCAAGTACCAGACCCACTGGCCGTCGGCTGCCGGGTGCGTGGTTACGGTGACGCGTGGCTTCGGTCCGCCGCCCAGGCAGTGCGCATACAACGGCTTGAGGCTCGGCCCCTTGACCAGCACCATGTGCAGCGGCCGGGTCTGCATGGCCGGCTGATCCAGGCCAAGGGCCTTGAGCAAGTCGGCAGTGCCTCCGCCAGCACTGAGGACAATGCGTTGGGCGCGGATCTCGCGGTCGTCGACCTTCAGTCCGACCAGCTCGCCCTGTTCGTGCAAGGGTTCGATGCGCTGCCCGGCCAGCAGGCTGTCGCCGGCCAGGTCCGCCAGGCGGGCAATCAGGCTGGGAACGTCCACCACCAGCTCGGCGAGGCGGTAGACCTTGCCCTTGAAGCGCTTGTCCTGCAGGGCCGGCGGCAGTTGCTCGCCTTTGACCTGGTCGACGCGACCGCGCACGGCCTTGCTGGCGAAGAAACTGGTCAGGTTGCCGGCCAGGGTGCCGGGAGACCAGAGGTAATGAGCGTCGGACAACATGCGTACGCCGGACAGATCCAACTCACCGTCGCCCTTCAGGGCTTCGCGCCAGCGTCGCGGCATATCGGCGATGGCTTCCGAGGCGCCGGTCAGGGCTCCGTGCAGCGCGTATTTGGCGCCCCCATGAATGATGCCCTGGGATTTGACACTCTGCCCGCCACCGAGGCTGGCGCTTTCCACCAGCACGGTTGAAAACCCCTGGCGGCGCAAGCGCGCGTTCAGCCAGAGGCCGGCGACTCCGGCGCCGACAATCAGGATGTCGGTGGAAATAACGGATGGCATGCAGCGACCTCGGAGGAAATGAAGCGGCAAGTTTCAAGCTTCAAGCTGCAAGTTACAAGCGAGAGGGTATCGCTTCCGCTTGCAGCTTAAAGCTTGGAGCTTGCGCTGCTTTAGTGCCCCGCCGTCTTGGAAAACAACTGAATCACCACCACCCCCAGCACGATCAACGCCATCCCCAGCATCGCCGGTACGTCGAGTTTCTGGCCGTAGATGAACAGCGCCGCCACGCTGACCATGACGATGCCCATCCCGGCCCAGACCGCGTAGGCCACGCCTACCGGTACGGTGCGCACCACCAGCGTCAGCATCCAGAACGCAATGCCGTAACCGGCGACGACCAGCAGCAGGGGCAGCGGTGTGCTCAAGCCTTTGACCGCTTTCATCGAAACGGTGGCGATCACTTCGGCGCAGATGGCGATGGCCAGGTAGTAATAGGCGTTCATGGGCAGATCCTCATTGACGGTTGCGTGTTTCGATGGGGCCATTCTAGAGAACGAGCAGATGCGGTAAAGTCATTACCTATCTGTAATGGAGATAGGTTGCGCCATGAATGTTCAATGGAATCTGGAGCAGTTGCGGCTGTTTGTCGGTGTGGCCGAGAAACGCTCGTTTTCCGCCGTGGCTCGGGACCAGCGCAAGGCGCAGTCGGCCATCAGCAGCGCGATTGCCCTGCTCGAAGCCGACCTTGGCGTGAACCTTTTCGAGCGCAGCAGCGGTCGCCAACCCCGGCTCACCGATGCGGGCGAGACGCTGCTGGAAGAGGCGCGGGAAGTGTTGCGCCAATGCGAGCGGCTCAACGGTCGAGCCCTGGCCTTGATGCGCGGGCAGGAGGCTTCGCTGCGCCTGGCCCAGGATGAAGCCATGCCCTATCAACCGGTAATCGACAGCCTGGTGGCGCTGGCCGAGCAGTTTCCAACGCTCGAAGTGCAGCTTGCCAGCGCCGCCCAGGGCGACGTGGCGCGCAAACTGGTGGAACGTCGCGCCGATCTTGGCTTGCTGTTCTATCACGATCAGATCCCAGAGGCGCTGGAGCGGCGGGTGCTGGGCAGCGTCGAGATGGTCACGGTGTGTGGCCGGGGCCATCCACTGGCGCACCATGGCTATGTGTCGTGCCGGGAAATGGCCCGGCACCGGCAGTTGCTGATGGCGACCCAGACCAGCGTCTACCCCGGCAGCGAGCAGGCCAGCCCGCAGGTCTGGCGCGCCGACAGCTTCTATGTGCTCGCCGAATGGCTCAGAAGTGGCCTGGGCTGGGCCTGGCTCCCTCGCCACGTTGTGCAATACCCGGCCTATCTGGGAGAGATGGTCGAGCTGAGCAGCGAATGGACCCCGCCGGCCCTGGTGGTGGAGCTGGTCTGGCGTCGCGATGAACCGCTGGGCCCGGCCGCGCGCTGGCTGGCGGAACGTTTTGCCGTGCAGTTGCAGGCGATTGGCTGAAAAACCGATAAACTCCGCCGCCATGAACAGAACTCTCTATAGCGCATTGTTTTATCTGGGGCTGCCGCTGGTGGCGATTCGGCTGTGGTTGCGGGCACGCAAGGCGCCGGCCTATGCCCGCCGCATCGGCGAGCGGTTTGCGTGGGGCTTGCCAGCACTGGTTCCGGGCGGCATCTGGGTCCATGCGGTGTCGGTGGGCGAGAGCATTGCCGCCGCGCCGATGATCCGCGCCTTGCTGCAACGTTATCCACAGCTGCCGATCACGGTGACGTGCATGACGCCCACCGGTTCGGAGCGGATCAAGGCGTTGTTCGCCGAGGAGCCGCGCGTCCAGCACTGCTATCTGCCTTATGACCTGCCTTGCGCGGCCAAGCGTTTTCTCGATCAGGTCCGGCCGAAACTGGCGGTGATCATGGAAACCGAGCTGTGGCCCAACCACATCCATCAATGCGCCAGGCGCGGTATCCCGGTGGCGTTGGCCAATGCCCGGCTCTCGGAGCGTTCGGCGCGCGGTTATGCGCGCTTCCCTAGGCTCACCCGACCGATGCTCGGGGAAATGAGCCTGTTCGCCGTGCAGACCGAAGCCGAGGCCGAGCGGTTTCGCCAACTCGGTGCCCGAGCCGGAACCGTCGAGGTGACGGGCTCGATCAAGTTCGACCTGACCATCGACCCGCAACTGCTCGAAAGCGCCAGCGCCCTGCGCCGCCAATGGCAAGCCGTGGACCGCCCGGTGTGGATCGCCGCCAGCACCCATGAGGGTGAGGATGAAGTGGTGCTGGCAGCCCACCAACGGCTGCTCGCCAGTTATCCCGATGCGTTGTTGATCCTGGTGCCGCGGCATCCGGAACGCTTCGATTCGGTGGCGCAGTTGTGTGAGCGTGAAGGTTTCGCCACGGTCCGGCGTTCCAGTGCGCAACCGGTCACTGCACAGGCATCGGTGCTGCTGGGCGACACCATGGGCGAGCTGCTGTTTCTCTACGCGCTGGCCGACAGCGCTTTTGTTGGCGGCAGCCTGGTGCCCAACGGCGGGCACAACCTGCTCGAACCGGCGGCGCTGGCAAAACCGGTCCTCAGTGGCCCACACCTGTTCAATTTCCTCGAAATCGCCGCGCAACTGCGCGCGGCCGGTGCGTTGCAGGAAGTCGAAGATGCCGAAAGCCTGGCCCTGGCGGTACAGCGCCTGTTCGAACTGCCCCGCGATGCCCAGCGCATGGCCGAGGCGGGGTTGAAGGTGATGCGCAGCAACCAGGGCGCGTTGCAGCGATTGCTGGACGGGTTGGGGCGGTTGCTCGACGGCCGCTGATCGCACATGCGGGCGCCGTTGTGGCGAGGGGATTTATCCCCGCTGGGGTGCGAAGCGCCCCCCTTCAGACTGCCAGACACACCTTGCTAGCAGGTTTTGGGGCTGCTTCGCAGCCCAGCGGGGATAAATCCCCTCGCCACAGGCGACCGGTGTGCTACTGCGCCGGCCGAGCGCGCAGTTGCTGCGCGGCGGCCTGTGCCAGGTCCGGCGGCAGGAAGTCCTTGTCCGGGTTGTAGTCGGGCTTGAGGTAGCGTGACAGGGCCTGCAGGTCTTCCGGGCTCAACGTCCCGGCGGCCTGTTTGAGGCGCAAATTGTCGAGTATGTAGTCGTACCGGGCGTTGTTGTAATCGCGCACCGAAGTGTACAGCTGGCGCTGGGCGTCGAGCACATCGACGATGTTGCGGGTGCCCACCTGATAGCCGATTTCCGTGGCGTCCACCGCGCTCTGGTTGGAAATGATCGACTGGCGCCGGGCCTGGACCTGCTCCACATCGGTGTTCACCGCGCGGTGCAGGTTGCGGGTGTTTTCCACCACCTGGCGGCGCAGGCCTTCGCGCTGCTGCTCGGTCTGGGTGAGTTGCGAGTAGGACTCGCGCACCTGGGAGCTGGTCAGCCCGCCGCTGTAGATCGGAATGCTCAATTGCAGGCCGATGGTCCGTTGCTCGGCGTCGCCACCGTAGCGCTGGCCGGTGGGGTTCGGGTTGGTAAAACCGAGGCCGTCGTTGTCACCTTTGCGGTATTGCGCGATGGCGTCGAGGGTTGGCGCGTGGCCGGCCTTGCGCTGGCGCAGGGTGTCTTCGGCGGCGGTGACGGCATAGTTGCTGGCCAACAGATTGAGGTTTTGCCGGGCAGCGGTGTCGACCCAGGCCTTGGCGTCGTTGGGCGCCGGCGGCAGGATCGGCAGGGTGTGGACGACGCCCTGGATCGCATTGTATTGGCGGTTGGTCAGGGTGATCAGCGCTTCAAAGGCATCTTCGACCTGGCGCTGCGCGATGATCCGGTTGGCCCGCGCGGTATCGTAGCTGGCCTGGGACTGCAGCACGTCGGTCTTGTCCGAAAGACCGACGTCGAAGCGTTCGTTGGACTGGTCGAGCTGGCGCTTGAACGCGGCTTCCTCGGCCTTGGTCGAGGCCAGGTTGTCCTGGCTGCGCAGCACATTGAAATAGGCTTCGGCGCTTTGCAGGATCAGGTTCTGCTCGGTGGCCGACAACTGCAGCGACGCTTGTTCGTTGACCGATTTGGCGGCCTGCAACTGGAACCAGCGGTCGGCGCGGAAAATCGGCTGGGACAAGGTGGCCTGGTACACCGTCGAGCTGCGGGTGGCGGTCATCGCCGGCTGGTCGAGCTCGGTGCGGGTGTTGTTCAGGTCGGCTCCGGCCGAAAGATTGGGCAACAGCCCGGCGCGGGCCTGGGGCACCACTTCTTTCTGGGCGCCGTATTGGGCGCGGGCGGCGGCCAGGTCGGCGTTGTTGTCCACCGCTTCCTGGTACACGCTGACCAGGTCGGTTCTGGTGGATAACGGGGCTTCGGCGGCCCAGGCCATTCCATTGGTCGCACAAGACACGGCAAGGGCCAGTGAGAGTTTGCGCAGCATGAGGCGATCCCTACGTTCAAGATTGAATGCGCATAACAGGCGCGCGGCGTAGCGAGTGTAGTTGCGCCTACGCACGGCAACAATCCTGTATATGCGCCATTCATCACGGCTTTTGCCCTGGCGATGGCGTTCTGCGCCGGTTGTGTCTAGACTGGCCGGGTTCTTGTCGGGGTGCCTTGCTATGAGGCTGAGATCGAATAATTTCGGATCCCGTTGAACCTGATCAGGTTAGCGCCTGCGTAGGGAACAAGATTTCTCGTCACCCGGCGAGTCCTCTTGTGCTTCGTCCGGGATGTTGTTCGACAATCGACTTTCGATCTTCGAACAGGCTCGAGCAGCAAGCACAGCGTTCGCACTTTCGTGCAGGGACGCGTCCATTCGCCACAGGTTCGCTCCGACAAAAATCCACTGCCTGGATGTGTGTCTGGAGAGCCCGTGATGACGACAAAATCAAAAAACGCGACCAACCTCAGTGAATCGGCCCAGGTCGATCAGCAATCGGTCCAACCGTTTACCCGCTCGCAAAAAATCTACGTCCAGGGCAGTCGCCCGGATATCCGCGTGCCGATGCGCGAAATCAGCCTCGACGTGACCCCCACCGACTTCGGCGGCGAAATCAACGCGCCAGTAGTGGTGTATGACACCTCGGGGCCCTACACCGACCCGAACGTGTCCATTGATGTGCGCAAGGGCCTGGCCGATGTGCGCTCGCCGTGGATCGAAGCTCGTGGCGACACCGAGCGTCTCGCCGGCCTGAGTTCCAATTTCGGCCAGGAACGCCTGGCCGATCCCGAGCTGACCAAGCTGCGCTTCGCCCATGTAAACAACCCGCGTCGCGCCAAGCCGGGCGCCAACGTCAGCCAGATGCACTACGCGCGCAAAGGCATCATCACCGCCGAGATGGAATACGTCGCCATCCGCGAAAACATGAAGCTGGAAGTGGCCCGCGCCGCCGGCCTGCTGGACCAGCAACACGCCGGTCACAGCTTCGGCGCCAGCGTGCCGAAAGTCATCACCCCGGAATTCGTGCGTGACGAAATCGCCCGTGGCCGCGCGATCATTCCGGCCAACATCAACCACACCGAACTGGAACCGATGATCATCGGCCGTAACTTCCTGGTGAAGATCAACGGCAACATCGGCAACAGCGCGCTGGGTTCGTCCATCGAAGAAGAAGTGGCGAAGCTGACATGGGGCATCCGCTGGGGTTCGGACACGGTCATGGACCTGTCCACCGGCAAGCACATCCACGAAACCCGCGAGTGGATCATCCGCAACTCGCCGGTGCCGATCGGCACCGTGCCGATCTACCAGGCCCTGGAAAAAGTCGGCGGCGCGGCCGAAGACCTGACTTGGGAGTTGTTTCGCGACACGCTGATCGAACAGGCCGAGCAGGGTGTCGACTACTTCACCATCCATGCCGGCGTGTTGCTGCGTTATGTGCCGATGACCGCCAAGCGCGTCACCGGTATCGTCAGCCGTGGCGGTTCGATCATGGCCAAGTGGTGCTTGGCGCACCACAAGGAAAATTTCCTCTACACCCACTTCGAAGACATCTGCGAAATCATGAAGGCCTACGACGTCAGCTTCTCGCTGGGCGACGGCCTGCGTCCGGGCTCGATTGCCGACGCCAACGACGAAGCGCAGTTCGGCGAGCTGGAAACCCTCGGCGAGCTGACCAAGATCGCCTGGAAGCACGACGTGCAGTGCATGATCGAAGGCCCCGGCCACGTGCCGATGCAGTTGATCAAGGAGAACATGGACAAGCAGCTCGAGTGCTGCGACGAGGCGCCGTTCTACACCCTCGGCCCGCTGACCACCGACATCGCGCCGGGCTACGATCACATCACTTCCGGCATCGGCGCGGCGATGATCGGCTGGTTCGGGTGCGCGATGCTCTGCTATGTCACGCCGAAGGAACACCTCGGCCTGCCGAACAAGGATGACGTCAAGACGGGAATCATCACTTACAAAATCGCCGCCCATGCGGCCGATCTGGCCAAAGGGCATCCGGGCGCGCAGATCCGTGACAACGCCTTGAGCAAGGCGCGGTTCGAGTTCCGCTGGGAAGACCAGTTCAACCTCGGCCTCGACCCGGACACCGCCCGCTCGTACCACGACGAAACCCTGCCGAAGGATTCGGCCAAGGTCGCGCATTTCTGTTCGATGTGCGGGCCAAAATTCTGCTCGATGAAAATTACCCAGGAAGTGCGTGAGTACGCGGCCAACCAGCGCATTGAAGCGGTGGATGTCGAGGTCGCCCAAGGCCTGGCGGAGCAGGCGGAGCGGTTCAAGAAGGAAGGCAGTCAGCTTTACAAGAAAGTGTGATCTGCGCTGAGGGCGGTGCTGATCTTGCCGCCGCCTTCGCGAGCAGGCTCGCTCCCACAATGGATCTGCGGTGAACACAAGATTTGTGAACCACCGAGTTCCACTGTGGGAGCGAGCCTGCTCGCGAAAGTCATCACCAGAACAACAATTATCTCTCTGAGAAAACAACCCTTGAACATCCAACCCAGCACCTATTCCCCAGACACCGCCGTGCCCCTGGACAAACGCGTCTTCGGCGCCCGCGATCTGTTTTCCCTGTGGTTCTCCCTGGGCATCGGCCTGATGGTCTTGCAGGTCGGCGCCTTGCTTGCGCCGGGCCTGGGCTTGAGCGGTTCGCTGCTGGCGATTTTCCTCGGCACGCTGGTGGGCGTCCTGCTATTGGCGGCGGTCGGGGTGATTGGCAGCGACACCGGCCTGTCGGCCATGGCCGCGCTCAAGCTCAGCCTCGGTGGCAAGGGCGCGAGCGTGCCGGCGCTGTTGAACCTGTTGCAGTTGATCGGCTGGGGCTCGTTCGAAATCATCGTCATGCGCGATGCCGCCAGCCTGCTCGGCGCGCGGGCCTTCAGCGAAGGCAGCCTGGGCTCGAATCCATTGCTGTGGACGCTGTTCTTCGGCGCGTTGGCGACCCTGCTCGCGGTGAGCGGGCCGCTGACCTTCGTACGCAAAATCCTGCGCAAATGGGGCATCTGGTTGCTGCTGGCGGCGTGCATCTGGTTGACCTGGAACCTGTTCGCCAAGGCCGATCTGCCGGCGCTGTGGGCCCAGTCCGGCGACGGTTCGATGTCGCTGGCGGTGGGTTTTGACATCGCCATCGCCATGCCGCTGTCCTGGTTGCCGCTGATCGCCGACTACTCGCGTTTCGGCAAACGCGCCAGAAACGTCTTCGGCGGCACGGCCGTGGGGTTCTTCATCGGTAACGTCTGGCTGATGAGCCTGGGCGTGGCCTACACCCTGGCGTTCGCGCCGAGCGGCGAAGTCAATGCGTTGCTGCTGGCCCTGGCTGGTGCCGGGTTGGGCATCCCGCTGTTGCTGATTCTTCTGGACGAGTCGGAAAACGCCTTCGCCGACATTCATTCGGCGGCGGTGTCGACGAGCATGTTGTCGGGGCTGAAGGTCGAGCACCTGGCCTTGGCGATTGGTGTCATCTGCACCGTGATCGCCTGCTTCGCGCCGCTGGCTCAGTACCAGAACTTCCTGTTGCTGATCGGCTCGGTGTTCGCGCCGCTGTTCGGCGTGGTGCTGGTGGATCACTTCATCCTGCGCAAGCGCAGCAGCCAGGTGCGCTCGGTCGCGTTGCGCTGGCCGGCGTTGTTGGCCTGGCTGGGCGGGGTGAGTACCTACCACCTGCTAGCCAACTTCTATCCGGACATCGGCGCTACCCTGCCGTCGCTGATCCTGGCAGGGGTGCTGCAATTGTTGCTGGGCCGGGCTTTCAGCTACGGCCGGGAAACAGCTCGGGCTTGAGGATGCCGTTGAGGCGGGGGTAGGCGATCTTCAATTCGATGTGGCCCAGGGCGTACGGCGCGATGGTGCTCACTTCGTATTTGAGGATCACCCCGCCGTAGGTCAGCGCGATGTGCGGGGTTTTCTGGAAGGACCACTGCTTCAGGAATTCCGGTTCCTGATCCAGCTTGGTGCTGATCAGCCAGCTGTTGTGGGCCACTTGCGCGGCTTTCCAGAAGGCTTCTTCCTGGCCCGGCAGCAGCATGTCCGACAGCGTCAGCACTTTTTGCTGCTGGCGCGAATAATTGATGAAACCGCGACCAGGGGTGCCGTGAGCGCCGCCAGTGTCCAAGTAGCTGGACAGTTCGATGATCACCAGGCCGTCATGTTGCTCACGTACCTTGGCCTGCAGATAGCTGCTGTTGCGCGGCTCTGCGCTGCGCAGAAACTGCTCGCGATAGGCGGCCAGGGTCGGCGCCACCGGGGCGTCCGGGGTCGTGCGGGTCATTTGCAGCAGACGTTTTTCGATGATTCCGTCCAGCGCGGGCTCGGTGGGGAAATGCAGTGTGTCAATGTTGACCAGCGGGCAGTCGGCGCTGGCGCAGCCAGGCTGCAATTGCTCCGACGCATCGCGAGTGGTCTCCAGCGGGGCGCGGTAATTGGGTTGGAACAGGCTCTGGCAAGCGCCCAGGATCAGGGCAATGGCGGCCAGCGAAGCAATCTTGAAAAGCGACATGGGCGTCCTTCGTGAAACAGGGAAAGGCAAAAAGTTACCCGCTTCGACTGTCGGCAGGGCAATCAGTTCGCCACTAAGCTCATTAGAGTTCTTTCACCTTCTGCCGTCCATCCCGATCAGTGGAAAGGGGCTGCATCAAACGGTACGGGCGCGTTAGGATGGCGCGAAGCCGAGGTTGGAACCCCGCATCGTTCCACTGCACACGAGGATTGTCATGACCGATTTCGCCAACGCCACACCGAGCAACGTGGACATCGTCAAGCGTGAAACCTGCTTCAAGGGTTTCTATAAGCTCGACCGCCTCGTCTTGCGCCACGAGCTGTTTGCCGGTGGCATGAGCCGTGAGATCAGTCGTGAACTGTTTGTACGTCATGATGCGGTGTGTGTGCTGCCCTACGATCCGCAGCGCGACGAAGTGGTATTGATAGAGCAGTTTCGCGTGGGTGCCATTGGCAAGGCCGCCAATCCCTGGTTGGTTGAACTGGTGGCTGGTCTGATCGACAAGGACGAGCAACCGGAAGAAGTTGCTCATCGCGAAGCGCAGGAGGAAGCTGGGCTGGTCTTCGCTGCGCTCTGGCCGATGACCAAGTATTTCCCGTCGCCGGGCGGCAGCAATGAGTTCGTGCATCTTTACCTGGGGCGTTGCGACAGTACGGGGGCCGGCGGCCTGCATGGCCTGCTGGAAGAGGCTGAAGATATCCGCGTAAAGACCTGGGCATTCGAAGACGCCCTGCAAGCGGTGCGCGACGGACGTATCTGCAACGCGGCCAGCATCATTGCCTTGCAATGGCTGGCCTTGAATCGAGATGAAGTGAGGGGGCTATGGTCCTGAACAAGCTGCGCGATCGTTATCGCGTCGACCTGGTGGGGTTGCAGGCCGCCTGCGAGGCCAACTATGCCCGCCTGATGCGCTTGTTGCCGGACATGCGCAACGACCCGGCACCGCGCCGCATCGCCGTGACCCACGGCGACCAGATGCTCGGCGTGCTGGCCCTGGAAGTGCTGCAGACCTGTCCATACACCACCACATTGCAGGTGCGCCAGGAGCACAGCCTGCCCTGGCTGCCGGTGCCGCAGCTGGAAGTGCAGGTCTATCACGATGCACGCATGGCCGAAGTGGTCAGCGCCGAACATGCACGACGCTTTCGCGGCATCTATCCTTACCCCAATGCGTCAATGCACCAGCCGGACGAAAAGGCCCAGTTGAACCTTTTCCTGGGCGAGTGGCTGAGTCATTGCCTGGCGCTGGGCCACGAGTTCGAAGTCGTACGGTAGTTGTGAACCGGTTCCGGTTCGCGGGTTTCCCCTTTCGATCATCCCCCAGCATAATTGCCGCTCATGCAACGGCGTGATTGCGCCTGGGAGAAAGCGATTTGCCGAGCGTATCCAGCTTGACCACTGCCGACGCGGCGCTGCTGGTCCAACTGTCTGACAGCCATTTGTTCGCCGAGGCCGATGCTTCGTTGCTGGGTATGAACACCCGTGACAGCTTGCGGGCGGTGGTTGACCTCGTACTCCGGCAGCACCCGGATATCGACCTGATGCTCGCCACGGGCGATTTGTCCCAGGACGGTACGCTGCAATCCTACGAGGCATTTCGGCACCTGACTGCGCGTATCGATGCGCCGGCGCGGTGGATTCCGGGCAATCATGATGAGCCGCAGGTGATGCTTGAGGCGGCGGTGCAGAGCATGTTGCTCGATCCGGTGGTGGACATCGGCAACTGGCGAGTCACTCTGTTGGATTCAGCCGTGCCAGGTTCGGTGCCGGGTTTTTTGGCCGAGGAGCAGTTGATTCTGTTGGCCAATGCCTTGAGCGAGGCGCCGGAGCGGCATCATCTGGTGTGTCTGCATCATCATCCGGTGTCGATTGGTTGTGCGTGGATGGAGCCGATCGGGTTGCGCAATCCAGAGGCGCTGTTTGCGGTGTTGGATCGGTTTCCGCAGGTGCGGGCGGTGTTGTGGGGGCATGTGCATCAGGAAATAGACCGGGTGCGCGAGGGGGTTCGTTTGTTGGCTTCGCCTTCGACCTGTATTCAGTTTGAGCCTGGGAGTGAGGATTTTGCGGTGGGCTCGCAGGCGCCAGGGTATCGGTGGTTGCGGTTGTTGCCGGATGGGCGGTTGGAGACAGGAGTTGAGCGGGTGGTTGGGTTTGCGTTTACGCCTGACTACGGATCCAACGGCTATTGAGTTCGATCAAGCTGGACTGACCCCAAACTGTGGGAGCGGGCTTGCTCGCGAAGGCGGCTTTACAACCGGCATATCTTTACCGGTCGTATTCCGATTCTATTGTGGGAGCGAGCTTGCTCGCGATGGCGGCCTGACAGTCGACCAGGGCTTTGTTGACCGGGTACATATCCATTGCTGCGGTAACGGCTGCTTAGGGTTCCGCCCTTACGGCGGCTCACTTTTGGAGAGCGCCAAAAGTAAGCAAAAGCGCTTTGCCCCACCACTCGGTGCCTCGCCAAGGCTCGGCATGCCCTCACTCCGGCATTGCTCCGTGGGCCCGCCGCGAAGGGCCGTCCCTGGCCCAGCGCGGCTATCCCGGCATCCATGCCGGGATGCCCACTGCGCAATGCCTGCGTTCGGCCAGCGTGGTTAACGGGGCGCCCCAGATCAAGATCAAGGTCTAAAGCGAGGCGGCCTGGCAGCCGGCCTTATTCTCGCGGGGGTACGCCGGTTTTAATGTGGGAGCGAGCCTGCTCGCGAAGGCGGCGGCACATTCAATGCTGATGCAGGCTGACCCACCGCTTTCGCGAGCAGGCTCGCTCCCACAGGGGGATTTTTGCTGTGCCGGAAAAATCTAATGACCACGGATTTGTGTGGGAGCGGGCTTGCTCGCGATGGCGGCGGTAGTCAGCCAGGGTTGTGGGAAGGGGCGGAAGACCTTTCTGACGCAAGCGGATTTTTCCGGCGAGTGCTGGCGGTTGCCGGGTGGGAAGGGGCGTCGCTAGTCTTTTCCCGTCGCTGCAAAATTCAGCGGCCGGGCCTGGAAACCCGATAGTAAGGATGCTTCAGCGCGCCACATGAGATACTGCAGCGCTTTTTTTGCGTGTGCAGTTCTGCGTTATGGCGGCTATGCACGGGAGACTTTCGAGTCTGCCGGGTTTTGCTCCTTTACTCCGGTTTTCCAGCCCGCGCATAGCTGCCACCCTCTCGCCTGGAAACGGGAGATGGCGGTTCCCCTACGGAAAAAGGAACTGCACCATGTTCAAAGCCACGCCCAACCCCCCAGAAACAATCGTTGAGCCGAGACAATGAAGTTTTAACGGCTGACAAAGCCCCCCGTGGCGAGGGAGCTTGCTCCCGCTGGCCTGCGAAGCAGGCCCAAGACCAGGCACCGTGTTCTATCAGTCGGAACGGGCGTTGCTGCTCAAGGGGCTACGGCGTAGCCCAGCGGGAGCAAGCTCCTTCGCCACGAAGACGGAGGGGTATTCGAAACCGCCCAAACTTCCACAAACTCCCTGTAAACTCCGGCCTTTGCCCAGCACCCAGGGAGTTGCCCATGTCGGGTTCGATCCTTTATATCCATGGCTTCAACAGTGCCCCGGCGTCGACCAAGGCCTGTCAACTGACCGAAGTGATGACGCGCCTCGGGCTGGGGGACCAGTTGCGGGTGCCGGCCTTGCATCACCATCCGCGCGAGGCGATTGCTCAGTTGGAGCAGGCGATCACAGAACTGGGGCGGCCGCTGCTGGTCGGCAGCTCGCTCGGCGGCTACTATGCGACTCACTTGGCCGAGCGCCACGGCCTCAAGGCCCTGTTGGTCAATCCGGCGGTCAGCCCGCATCGGATGTTCGACGGTTATCTGGGCACGCAGAAGAATTTGTACACCGACGAGACCTGGGAATTGACCCACGACCACGTGACGGCCCTGGCCGAGCTGGAAGTGCCGGCGCCCCGGGATCCGCAGCGGTTTCAGGTATGGTTGCAAACCGGTGACGAAACGCTGGATTATCGCCACGCCCAGCAGTATTACCGTGCCTGCGCGTTGCGTATCCAGGCCGGCGGCGACCACAGTTTCCAAGGGTTTGCCCAGCAGTTGCCGGCGTTATTGAGTTTTGCCGGCATTGGCGCCGATTTGTACCAGGCGATCGACTTCACCTCACTGTGAACCATTGCCTCTATTTCACTGAACACTGACGACGAGACCCCATGGCCACTCCCAGCGCTAGCTCCTATAACGCAGACGCCATCGAAGTCCTCTCGGGCCTCGACCCGGTGCGCAAGCGCCCCGGCATGTACACCGACACCAGTCGGCCGAATCACCTTGCCCAGGAAGTCATTGACAACAGCGTCGACGAAGCCTTGGCCGGGCACGCAAAGTCGGTGCAGGTCATCCTGCACGCCGATCATTCATTGGAAGTCAGCGATGACGGCCGCGGCATGCCAGTGGACATTCACCCTGAAGAGGGTGTGTCGGGCGTCGAGCTGATCCTCACCAAGCTCCACGCCGGCGGCAAGTTTTCCAACAAGAACTACCAGTTCTCCGGCGGCCTGCACGGGGTGGGTATCTCCGTGGTCAACGCCTTGTCGACCCAGGTGCGGGTGCGGGTCAAGCGTGACGGCAACGAATACCAGATGACCTTTGCTGACGGCTACAAGGCCACCGAGCTGGAAGTGGTCGGCACCGTCGGCAAGCGCAACACCGGCACCAGCGTGTATTTCGCGCCGGACCCGAAGTATTTCGATTCACCGAAGTTTTCCGTCACGCGCCTCAAGCACGTCCTCAAGGCCAAGGCGGTGTTGTGCCCGGGGCTGCTGGTGAGTTTCGAGGACAAGGCCACCGGCGAGAAGGTCGAATGGCACTACGAGGACGGCCTGCGCTCGTACCTGGTCGATGCGGTCAACGGTTTCGAGCGCCTGCCCAACGAGCCGTTCTGCGGCAGCCTGGCCGGGAACAAGGAAGCCGTGGATTGGGCGCTGCTATGGCTGCCCGAGGGCGGCGAAAGCGTCCAGGAGAGCTACGTCAACCTGATCCCCACCGCCCAAGGCGGCACCCACGTCAACGGCTTGCGCCAGGGTTTGCTCGATGCGATGCGCGAGTTCTGCGAATTCCGTAACCTGCTGCCTCGTGGCGTCAAGCTGGCGCCGGAAGACGTCTGGGAGCGCATCGCCTTCGTATTGTCGATGAAGATGCAGGAGCCGCAATTCTCCGGCCAGACCAAGGAGCGCCTGTCGTCCCGCGAGGCGGCTGCGTTTGTCTCCGGGGTGGTCAAGGATGCGTTCAGCCTGTGGCTCAATGCCAATCCGGAAACCGGCCTGGCCCTCGCCGAACTGGCGATCAACAACGCCGGCCGTCGCCTCAAGGCAAGCAAGAAGGTCGAGCGCAAGCGCATCACCCAGGGCCCGGCACTGCCGGGCAAGCTCGCCGATTGTGCCGGGCAGGACCCGATGCGCTCCGAGCTGTTCCTGGTGGAAGGTGACTCCGCCGGCGGCTCGGCCAAGCAGGCGCGGGACAAGGAGTTCCAGGCGATCCTGCCGCTGCGGGGCAAGATCCTCAACACTTGGGAAGTCGACGGCAGCGAAGTGCTGGCCAGTCAGGAAGTGCATAACATCGCGGTGGCCATCGGCGTCGATCCGGGCGCCGAGGACATGAGCCAGTTGCGTTACGGCAAGATCTGCATCCTCGCCGACGCCGACTCCGACGGCTTGCACATCGCCACCTTGCTCTGCGCCTTGTTCGTCCAGCATTTCCGCCCGCTGGTGGATGCCGGTCACGTCTACGTGGCGATGCCGCCGTTGTACCGTATCGACCTGGGCAAGGAGATCTACTACGCCCTGGATGAAGCCGAGCGCGACGGCATCCTTGATCGGCTGGTGGCCGAGAAAAAACGCGGCAAGCCGCAGGTCACCCGATTCAAAGGCCTGGGCGAGATGAACCCGCCGCAGTTGCGCGAAACCACCATGGACCCGAACACCCGTCGGCTGGTGCAGTTGACCCTGGATGATTTCGAAGCGACGTCGGAAATGATGGACATGTTGCTGGCGAAAAAACGCGCCGGCGACCGCAAGAACTGGCTTGAATCCAAGGGTGATCTGGCCGAGGTCCTGGCCTGATGCGCAACGGTTTCGCCCTGGCGTTGTTGCTGTGGGCGGGGGTGGTAGTCGCAGCGCCAGTGCCGGAACTGAAGTTGCTGTCCGAGCATGTCGTCGATGGCATGCGCGGCGGCAATCTGTCCGGGCTGGCCCTGTGTGGCAACGAGATGTGGACGGTATCCGATCGCGACGATGACCGGATTTACCGGCTTCAACCCTCCGATGCCCGGGCCTGGCAGGCCGAAGCTGTCGGTATCGAGGTGCCTGCCGTGCCGGAGAATGATTTGCCTTGGGGCCTGCAGTCGCGGACCTGGGCGGCATCGTTCGTGCGCGGTGGCGAACTGGACTACGAAGGCATCAGTTGCGACAGCGCCGGTCAGCGTTATGTGGTCAGTGAGTCCCACGCCGCCGTGCTGAGAATATCGCCGGCAGGCGAAGCAGCCTGGCTGAAAATCACCCCGACCATGCTCCGCCAGGCCCGGGGCAGCGGCATGCTGCTGCATTTTAATGCCCTGTTCGAAGGTGTGGCGGTCAACCCGGCTGGCGATCAGCTATGGCTGGCCGCCGAACGGGAGCGTCGTGGGCTGGTGTTGCTCAAGCGCCAGCAAACGGTGTGGGACTGCGACGGCAATTGCGTATTGTTGAGCGAAGCGGGGCAGGAGATGCAGCCGGCGCAGTTTCCCGAGGCCAAGGCGGTTTCCCGGGACTTCGCCGATCTGTCATTGTTCAACGGCAAGCTGTTTACCCTGGAGCGAAACGCCTATCAGATCTGCCGGCGTGACCCGCAGACCGCCAAGGTCGAGCGCTGCTGGTCGTTTGCGGGGGAGGCGTTGCAGGAAAATCGCCGTTATCCACAGCCCTTCGGCCTGGTCGAAGCGCTCATCGTCGACGCCGACGGCGCCTGGATCGGCGTGGACAACAACGACGGTGCGCGGGCTGACGGCGAGCAGCGGCCGGTTATCTGGCGCTTCGCCGCGCCCGAGGGTGGCTGGGGTGCCGCGCCATGAGCCAGCAACCACCGGGCAAGCGCGCCGGCCGGGTACTGATGATCCTGGCCTGGTGCGCGGCACTGTTTCTGGCAACGCGGTTTTTTGCCCAGTGGGAGCAGCGAGAGCTCAACCCCAATGCCGAGGTGCATTCGCAGAAGGGCGAAGGTTTTATCGAAGTAAAGCTGATCGGCAACCGGCAGGGACATTTTGTCGCCAGCGGCCAGATCAACGGCCAGCCGGTGGATTTCATGCTCGATACCGGGGCCACCGACGTGGCGATCCCGCAGGAATTGGCCGAGCGCCTCAAGCTGGAAAAAGGTCTTGGCGTGAGGTTGAGCACCGCCAATGGTTTGAGCGAAGGCTACCGCACCCGTATCGACCGGCTGCAATTGGGTGACATCGTGTTGCGTGATGTCCGTGCCCTGGTGGCGCCAGGCCTGGAAGGCACGCAAGTGCTGCTGGGCATGAGCGCCCTGAACAAACTTGAATTTACCCAGCGCGACGGCACCATGCTGCTGCGCCAGACAACGAACTGATGAGGCCCGCATGAGCGACATTCTTGCAGACAGCTTGGACGGCGTAGAACGCCGATCGCTGGCTGACTTCACCGAAAATGCCTACCTCAATTACTCCATGTACGTGATCATGGACCGCGCCTTGCCGCATATAGGCGACGGTCTGAAGCCGGTCCAACGGCGGATCATCTATGCCATGAGTGAGTTGGGGCTGGACGCCGATTCCAAGCACAAGAAGTCGGCGCGTACCGTCGGTGACGTGCTCGGCAAGTTTCACCCCCACGGCGACTCGGCCTGCTATGAAGCCATGGTGCTGATGGCCCAGCCGTTCAGCTATCGCTACACGCTGGTGGACGGGCAGGGTAACTGGGGTGCGCCGGACGATCCCAAGTCCTTCGCGGCCATGCGGTACACCGAGGCGCGCCTGTCACGCTATTCCGAAGTGCTGCTCAGCGAGCTGGGCCAAGGCACCGCGGACTGGGGGCCGAACTTTGACGGCACCCTCGATGAACCCCTGGTGTTGCCGGCACGTTTGCCGAACATCCTGCTCAATGGCACCACCGGCATTGCCGTGGGCATGGCCACCGACGTGCCGCCGCACAACCTGCGGGAAGTCGCCACAGCGTGCGTGCGCTTGTTGGACGAGCCGAAAGCCACGGTGGAACAGCTCTGCGAACATATCCAGGGCCCGGACTATCCGACCGAAGCGGAAATCATCACGCCGCGTGCCGATCTGCTGAAAATCTATGAGACCGGTCGCGGTTCGGTGCGCATGCGCGCCGTCTATCACGTTGAAGACGGTGACATTATCGTCACCGCGCTGCCGCATCAGGTTTCCGGGGCAAAAGTCCTTGAGCAGATTGCTGCGATGATGCAGGCAAAACCGTCGAAAGCGCCGCAGGTTGCTGACTTGCGCGACGAATCCGACCACGAGAATCCCTGCCGCATCGTGATCATTCCGGTGAACAGCCGGGTCGATCACGACGCGCTGATGCAGCACTTGTTCGCCAGCACCGATCTGGAATCCAGCTATCGGGTGAACATCAACATCATCGGCCTGGACGGCAAGCCGCAGCTGAAAAACCTGCGGGCATTGCTCGTGGAGTGGCTCGAATTCCGGGTCAAGACGGTGCGTCGGCGCCTGCAATTTCGCCTGGACAAGGTCGAGCGTCGCCTGCATCTGTTGGACGGCTTGCTGATTGCCTACCTCAACCTCGATGAAGTGATCCACATCATCCGCACCGAGGAGCATCCCAAGGCCAGCCTGATCGAGCGCTTCGCCCTCAGTGAAATCCAGGCCGACTACATCCTCGACACGCGCCTGCGCCAACTGGCACGCCTGGAAGAAATGAAGCTGCGTGCCGAGCAGGATGAATTGCTCAAGGAACAGGCCAAGCTGCAAGCCTTGCTGGGCAGCGAAGCCAAACTGAAGAAACTGGTACGCACCGAGTTGCTCAAGGACGCCGAAACCTACGGCGATGACCGTCGTTCGCCGATTGTCGAGCGTGCCGAGGCCAAGGCCTTGAGCGAGCACGACCTGTTGCCGAACGAGAAAGTCACCGTTGTACTGTCGGAAAAAGGCTGGGTGCGCTCCGCCAAGGGCCATGACATCGACGCTGCCGGGCTTTCCTACAAGGCCGGGGACGGCTTCAAGGCCTTGGCGCCGGGGCGCTCGAACCAGTTCGCAGTGTTCATCGACTCTACCGGGCGCAGCTATTCGGTGCCGGCCCACACCTTGCCATCGGCGCGTGGCCAGGGTGAACCGCTGACCGGACGATTAACACCTCCGCCGGGTGCAACTTTTGAATGTGTGCTGATGCCTGATGATGACGGGCTGTACGTTATCGCGTCGGACGCCGGCTACGGGTTCGTCGTCAAGGGTGAAGACCTGCAAGCCAAGAACAAGGCGGGCAAGGCGTTGTTGAGCCTGCCGAACAACGCCAAGGTCATTGCCCCGCGCCCGGTCAGCGATCGCGATAACAACTGGCTGGCTTCGGTGACGACCGAAGGTCGGTTGCTGGTCTTCAAGATCAGCGACCTGCCACAGCTTGGGAAAGGCAAAGGCAACAAGATCATCGGGATTCCTGGCGAACGGGTGGCGAGTCGCGAGGAATTTGTCACGGATATTGCAGTGTTACCTGAAGGTGCCACGCTTGTGCTGCAGGCTGGAAAGCGTACGCTTTCACTGAAAGCGGACGATCTTGAGCATTACAAAGGTGAACGCGGTCGGCGGGGCAACAAGCTTCCAAGGGGTTTTCAACGGGTGGATGCACTGCTCGTCGAAAACCTCAATTGACCGTGCTAGAGGGCTCGGTCTGCGATTAAAAGCCGCAGATCGGAACTTTGGCGCTGGAGTCGGAACGCATATTCACGGATGATAGGCCCTTTCAAGCGCCGGCGTGGCCGAGCGTTCTTCATAATGACCGAGTATTTTCACTGTGGTAAGCCTTGTGGCTGCCACCTGGACGGGACGATGACTGCTCTGCGCCTACCTATTTTGTGGCTCGCCGGCCTGCTTGGCCTGGCGGGTTGCAGCATGCACCAGCCGGTGTCGCTGTATCAGTTGGACAGCGGTACCCCGGCCCAGCCTGCGCAAAGCACAGGCATGGCGGTTTTGCTGGGCCCTGTATTGATTGCCGACTACCTGCAACGCGAAACTCTCCTGCAACGCCAACCGGACGGCAGCTTGCAAGCCGCCACGGACGGTCGTTGGGCCGGCAGCCTGTCCTCGGACATCGACCAGCTGCTGCTGCGCCAGGTCGCCGGTCACCTGGACAGTCAGCGCGTGGTGCTGGCGCCGGCTACCCAAGGCTTCACCCCGGATGTGCAGGTCCTGCTGTCGATTACCCGCCTGGACTCGGGTGAATCACAACCGGCGGTACTCGATGCCCAATGGCGGTTGATTGACCGTCGCGGCAAGGTGCGTGAGAACCGCATCGTTCATCTGCAAGAGCAACACGCCGGCACCACGGCGGCGCAGGTTCAGGCCCAGGGTGTGCTGCTGCAACGACTGGCCGAACAGTTGTCCGTCTCGCTCAAGCCGCTGGCCAACCAGCCTCCTATCGCTGAAGTTCCACGCAAGCCCGCTCCCGCCCCGGCCAAGCCGGCAGGAAAGGAAAAGGACAAGATTCCGATGGCCCTGCCGATTCGGACGGACATGGAAGTGTTCCGGTTCTGACGGTTGGTATGGATGCAAGACAAAGCCCGCGTTGATGCGGGCTTTTTCATGTCTGTCTGCTGGAATTCCGGTGCCTGGGCCGGCCTCATCGCGAGCAAGCTCGCTCCCACAGGGGAGGGCGGCAAGCCACAGATCCACTGTGGGAGCGAGCCTGCTCGCGAAGAGGCCATCGAAGCCAATAAAAAAGCCCGCAGACAATCACTCATCTGCGGGCTTCGTTTATGCCTGGCAACGGAACTCAGGCCTGGCGCTCATGCATCCGCGCCAGTTGCCGTTCCAGCATCGACGGATAAGGCTCCATCAGTCGTTCCACACAGCAGGCGCCCTCGGGGCTGGCGATCGGACGGATGCGTGCGCGTTGGCGGATCAGCGCGTCGTCATTTATCTTGCGTTCCACCAGCAGCAGGTTGCGGCTGTGTTGGGAAAGGGCCAGGGCGTCCTGGGCGGTTTCGGTCAGCAGCAGGTCGATCTGGCTCAGGCCGAACAAGCCATCGCCCAAGGTCAGGCCCAGTTGCAATTGCAGAGTGATGCCGCTGTCGGCGACTTCGATCTGCAATTGATGACCCAGCGCCCGCAGCAATTCGCCGCAGCAGATGGCGTTGGTCAGGTAGTCGTCGCCGCTGTCCTCGGTGTGGAACAGCATCAGCGTGCTGCCGTCGTTCAGGGTGTGCAGTTCGCCCTGATAAAGCGATGCGGCCTGGTCGAGGCAGTCGCGATAGCGTTCGAGCAGTTCTTTCAGGCGAGCCTGGGGCAGGCGCCGCAGTTGGTCCTGGGCACCCAGTTGCACGGCCAGTACGGCGCTGTGCTGGGGCTGGTTCGAGGCGACAGGGCGGGCAAGCGGTTGTGGTTCGGCGCCGATCGAATCGTCGCGCAAATCGGCAAAGGCCTCGTCGTCATCGTCGTCTTCGACAGTGCGCACCACATGTCGCGGCGCGGGGCGGGCAGCGGGCAGCGGCGCGCTTTCGTCGAACCCCGGGTCGCGCGGGTTGCGCACTTCGAAGCCCGGCTCCGCATCGTCCTCGTCAACGTAGTCGATGTCTTCAGGTTCCGGCACGGGTTCCGGCTCCGGCGCGAAGCTGGCGTGCAGCTGCCGGGCCAGGTCGCCGATTTCATCCTGGCGCTGGGTGGCTGGCGTGTGTTCGTCGATGTCTCGCAGCCAGACGCGCAACTGCAACAGCGGCGTGGATATATGCCGCCCCAGGCGCAAGCTCAACGCCAGGGCCAATGCCAGCAGGATCGCGCTGAGGATGCCCATGCTTTGCAGGCTGATGGTCATGGGTTGCTGGAACTGGTCCATGTCCAGGCTGATGCGTAGTTGGCCGGCGGTCACGTCCTGGAAGGTGATCTTGCTCTGGTACATGCCGCCGGTTTCGCCGAGCAAGCCTGGCTTGGGACGCTGGCCGGCCTCGGCGAGGATGCGGTTGTCCACGCTGTAGATGGCGGCGTGGGCCACCAGCTTGTTCTTGGTCAGGTTGTTGAGCAGCACATTGAGACTGAGGATGTCGTTGGACACCAGCAGCTCGGTGGCGGACGTGGCGGTCTGGGTGGTCAGGCTCTCGCCCAGGGCATCCGCCTGCTCGTGCATGGCCTGCTTGAATTGCAGGCCCATCACGCAGGCATAGATGACCAGGGCCAAGGCGACCAGGATCACGTTATGGCTGGCAATGCGCAATGCGATCGGCACGCGGCGATGGCGCAATGCTCGGAAGATCAGCAGGAAGAAATTGTCGGTTTTGACTGGCGTGGGCCGGTTCACTGAGCTCGGCTCTTTGTCCGTGAAATTGACGCGCAGTATAGCGACAGCCCCATGACCGGCAAAGCACTGGCGGTGCCCGATGGTCACTGAATGTGGGTAGAATGCGGTTTTTTTCCACCTGCGGGGGTGCGCCTTGCGTGAAATCGTCCTGATAAACATCACTGGCAGCGACCGTCCGGGTCTGACTGCGGCCATTACCGGCGTTCTGGCCCAGGGTGGTGTGAACATTCTCGATATCGGTCAGGCGGTGATCCACGACACGCTGTCGTTTGGCATCCTGGTTGAAATCCCGGACGCCGAACACAGCAAATCGGTGCTCAAGGACATCTTGTTCACCGCATACAAGCTTGATCAGCAGGTGCGTTTCACCCCGGTTTCCGAGGAAGATTACCAACAGTGGGTGGCTGGCCAGGGCAAGAAACGCCATATCGTGACGCTGTTGACCCGCAAGGTGACCGCCGAGCAATTGCAGCGTGTCAGTTCGATCACTGCCCAATACGGCTTGAACATCGACCATATCGACCGACTGTCCGGGCGCATGCCGCTGGATACTCCGGCCGATCAAGGCAAGGGCTGCATCGAGTTTTCCGTGCGCGGCGAACCCGCCGATCCCCAGGCTTTGCGCGCCGAGTTCCTCAGCGTGGCGCAAGAGCTGAACGTTGACATCGCCTTCCAGGAGGATTCGCTGTTTCGCCGCAACCGTCGCCTGGCGGTGTTCGACATGGACTCGACGTTGATCGAAGCCGAGGTCATCGATGAGTTGGCCAAGGCTGCCGGCGTCGGCGACAAGGTGTCGGCGATTACCGAGCGGGCGATGGCCGGCGAGCTGGATTTCCGCGCCAGCTTCAAGGAGCGCCTGGCGTTGCTCAAAGGCCTGGATGTCAATGTGCTCGACTCGATCGGTGCCTCGTTGCGCCTGACCGAAGGCGCCGAAACCTTGTTCGCCGAGCTCAAGCGCCTGGGTTACAAGACCGCCATCCTGTCCGGCGGCTTCACTTATTTTGCCAAACAGCTGCAGGCCAGACTCGGCATCGACTACGTGTTCGCCAACGAACTGGAAGTGGTGGATGGCAAGGTCACCGGCGTGGCTGTCGAGCCGATCGTCGATGCCCAGCGCAAGGCGGACTTGCTGCGTGAGCTGGCCGCGAAAGAAGGCCTTCGACTGGAGCAGACCATCGCGGTCGGTGACGGCGCCAACGACTTGCCGATGCTTGCGATCGCCGGGCTGGGCGTGGCGTTCCGGGCCAAACCGCTGGTCAAGCAATCAGCCAGGCAGGCCATCTCGACCCTGGGGCTGGATGGGGTGCTGTATTTGCTGGGCTTCAGGGATCGCGACGGGCAGGTTTAGTTTGCAATAAGCCCTGTGGCGAGGGGATTTATCCCCGCTGGGTTGCGCAGCAACCCTAGATCAGGCACTGCGATGTATTGGTTGATCGGGGTGACTGCAATCGGGCTGCTACGCAGCCCAGCGGGGATAAATCTCCTCGCCACCAAAGGCTCGCATCACCCTAGAGTGACTTCCACAGCGAATCAAAATCGCCTTCCTTGTCACTGCCATCCCCGCCGGTGCCTGAGTCTTCGGGGTGATAAGCAAACTGATTGAAGCTGTGGGTGCTGGTCACGCGCCGATCCAGCGAGGCTCGTCTTTCCTGTCCGTTGGTATTGATCAACACTCGCTGGCCTTCCTGGAAGGGCAGGCGCGGAGCGATCATCGTGGGCGGCAGGTCGATCGCGCTGATTTCCGGCAGCAGCAACCCCCGCAAGTAGTGGCCTTGCTCGTTCTGCTCGCGCGCCAATTGCACGCCGCAAGGCTGGGCATGGGGAGCTACCAGTTCAATGCCCATTTGCATCGCACCGTTGCGCACCTGCCGGATCCAGCGGACCACGGCGATACTCCAGGCCTGGTCGCTGGTGTCACGAATCCCGACCATCTCCCCGGCCTGCAATTGCTCCGGCACTTCCTTCGGCCAGCCTAGGCAGTACCCACCCGGGCTGTGATTGATGATCGGCAGCTCAAAGGTCGGGAAATGATGCTGGTTGTCGGAACTGGCGCCGTCGTCATCGGCCGGGTTGACCGGATACTCGATTTCCTCGTAGGGCAAGAGGTCGCTGTCGCCAGCTGGCGCGGCGTCGAACGCCTGGTTCCAGGTGTCGTTGGTTTTGGTCGGCGAGGCCTCGAATCGGGCCTTGCGCATGGCCGGGTTCTTCAGGATTTCGCTGAAGGAACGTTCGCCCCCAAGGTAATAGTGCAGCGCGCTCATGCCCACGCACAGGGTCAGCGTGCCGTTGCCTTCGGTGCGTTGGAAGCTGCGTTCGGCGGCTTCGCCCCAGGCCGCTTGCAGATGATGCAAGGTATCGGCACTCATGCCGGCAGGTACCGCCAGGGACGAGTCGCCAGGTTGCGCCAGGTGAGCGCTGATGGCACGCACCAGGGGCTGGGGATCGAACCCCTGCAGGCTCGGTTGCTGTTCGGCGCGAAATTTGGAGCGATAGCGCGGCCCTACATCCAGTTGCGGTGCGACCGCAAACAGGCTAGCGGCGGTGACGGCCGGGTCGAGCTTGACGCTCTGACTCCACGGCTCCAGCACTTCGGCCAGCCGGGCGATCTGGCTCTGGCGTAACTGGTTGCTGCGCGAAGCGCCCAGCAGCAGGGCGACGACGTAGGTCTGCTCGGCATTCAATTGAGGGACCTGGCTGGCCAGCTCATCGCCAACGCTGAGGTGCTGCAATCGGTGCTGGCAGGCGATCCGGTACAGCTGGTGCAAATCGAGCCATAAACCTTCAGGCACGGGGCTGTATAGCTGGCTGGCTCGCAACAGCGTGCCGTCGAGGGCATGTATCGCCCGTTGCAGCGCTGTCGCCAGCAGGCGCGCCCGGTCCTTGGTGAATTTTGGCGAGATGCGCGCGACGATTTGTTTGTATCCCATCGCCAAATGAGTCTGCAGGGCCTGGCTCAGGTTGACGATCTTGCGCGAGCGCTCGTCCAGCACGATGGCCTGTTGCAGGAAATGTCGCTCCAGGTGCTTGCAGACGTAATAAACCTCGGGCCGCAACAGTTCGAGCAGTTGCAGGCGGTTTTCACTCGGGGTGAGCAACTGGTTCAGTTCACCGAGGACCTGGTACAGCAGGCGCGCGGTTTCACCGATGTTGGCCTTGGGCAGGTTGCCGATCCAGCGCTTGAGGTCGCGTGGCGTGGCATCGCAGAAGGACAGGCGCGACTGGGTCGGTGTCGAGACGCGCAGTAACTGGAGAGGGCTGGTCTCATTCATGCCGTGGATGGGCTCCGGCGGGAAATGAAGGGAATGTTTCCAACTCTAGCAGGTGTGGGCAAAAGATCATGCTGCGGCGACACCTGGCGCCCGCGGCGTCCACGACCGCCGCAGCGCCGGTCGGCCACGCTAGCTTTGCAGACGGCCCATTGACTGGGGATCGTAGGCTTTCATTTCGCCGACGCTGCGGGTGATATACAAGTGGTTGGCCGGGATACTTTTGTTGACGAAGGCGCCAGCGCCGACGATCACGTTGTCGCCCAGCTCCAAATCGTCTGAAATGATGCAGGCATGGGCGTGTACCCTGACGCCGTCACCGATACGCAAGAGCGCAGCCTCGCTTTGGCCCTTGATGCCCAGCGTGCAGTTCTGCCAGATCTTGAAGTCTTTGCCGATAACGGCGTGCGAGGTGATAACGATTCCATTCGGGTGCGCGATCCAAAGCCCTTCTCCAATGGTGGCGCCGAGCATGATCTCCACATTGAACTGGCGACTGATTCGCTCGTTCAGCAGTTTGCCGCGCCGTCTCCAGAACTTGCTGTCCTGCTGATGCATGGCGTAGGCCAGGCGAAACCAGAACAGATAGCGGTACCGGTTGATGCGCTGGCACTTCTGGTAAAGCCGGCGCCATCTGAACGGTTTGTCCAGGCCACCAAGAATTTCGATATGCCAGTAGCGTTTGGCTGATCGGAAAATATCAATGAGCATCGACAGCCTCTTTGCAAGACGCAGGGCCTGGTAAAAAACGCTGGGAAAGAATGATCCCGACAGGAAGCCAGAAGACGATCCAATAGACCCCGGGCCTGTTGAATACCGTGTGGTAGTCGAACATGGCCGTCACTATTGCGAAGATAAGCAGAGGAAAACCCGCCGAGCCTATAGGGTTTATCCAGGTTTTTCTGTCAACGGCGCAGATGAAAACATGGAAAACGGCCAGTAGCAGCAGCGCCGCCCCGACGACCCCGAACTCATAAAAGAACTGCAGGAACAGGTTGTGCACCTGGTTGTAGCATTGGGTTTCCAAAACGCAGATGTCAAAATTGCTCCCCGCGCCGGCCCCGAATAGCCAGAACTCTTCGATGCGGCTCAGCCAGCCAGCCCAGATCAGGTCGCGAAGGCTGAATCCACGACTTTGCTGATCGACGATGACTGGCCATAACCATGCAACTGCCACAAGAAAAAGAGCACCTGTGAGGTACAGCCATTTTCTTGTTCGTGGTGTGTGTTGGAACACCACGCTGGTGCAGATGGCCAGGCCATACCCAAGCCAGACGGCCCTTGAAAGGGTGCAGAACAGGTACAGCGACAGACCTGCCACGCACGCCATGTAGAAGACCCTGAGCCATGGCCCGCAGGGTTTGGTCAGCAGGAGGTGGAACCCGTAGATGCCAAAAAAACCGTAGTACAGCGCAGCGATGATCGGGTTCTTGAAATTCGCGTAGTCGCCATATCCCAGGTTGAACAAGCGTCCGCCCATGAAAAAGATGTTCTGGTCTTGCTGTACGAAATGAATCAGCAGGCCTGCGATTGCAAAGAGTCCTGCCACGGCGAAGGCAAACGTGAGGCTTTTTTCAAGCAGCCCCTCTCGAGCCAGTATATGCACAGTGCCGAGATACAAGGTCACGTAGAGCACGGTTTTGAACTGCGAGAAGGCGGATGTCGATGAGCCGGGGTTCAGGAATGCGATCAGCAATGAGAAGGCCAGCATCAGCAGGACCGGCCAATAGCGTTTCTGCATCAGGCTTTGGCGCAGGCGTGCGTCGACAATGCACAAGAGCAATGCAGGCAGGAACAGGCTCAGGTTGGAAATCGTCGTGTAGCTACTGCCGTCAGTGATGAAGAGTAGCCCTGTCAGGTGTACGGTGAATCCGATCATCAGAACTAGCACGGTGTATCTGGTAAAAACCGAACGTGTCATACCTATTCCAGGGGCAGTGAATGGGAGCCAGGGCTGAGGTTTCCAAGGCGTGGGGGAAGACCGCCGGCGATGGCAGCGACTCACGTCGCTGCCTCGGTGATCAAGCCTTGGGTAATGCCAGTCCTTGACCCATCTGCACCGGCGAGCCGGCTACCAGGTCTTCGGTCCACTTCACTTGATCCGGCCCGAACAGCACGATAGCGGTCGAACCCAGTTTGAAACGGCCCAGCTCGGCACCCTTCTCCAGGTGAATCGGCGCACGGGCGGCTTCGTCATAACGGAAGGTCTTGAGTTCGCGCTTGGGCGGTGTCACCAGGCCGGCCCAGACCGTCTCGATGGACGCCACGATCATTGCACCCACCAGCACCACGGCCATCGGCCCGCGTTCGGTGTCGAAAATGCACGCTACGCGTTCGTTGCGGGCGAACAGCTCCGGAACGTTCTCGGCAGTGGTCTGGTTGACCGAGAAAATGCGCCCCGGGATGTAGACCATTTCCCGCAGCGTGCCGGCCAACGGCATGTGCACGCGGTGGTAATCCTTGGGCGACAGGTAAATCGTTGCGAAGTCGCCGCCCATGAATGGCGCTGCGTTGGCCGCATCGCCGCCGAGCAGTTCCAGCACGCTGAAGCTGTGGCCCTTGGCCTGGAACACGCGGCCATGCTCGATCGGGCCGAGCTGGCTGACGGCGCCGTCGGCGGGGCTCAGAATCGCGCCTGGGGTTTGATCCAGAGGGCGGGCACCGTCTTTCAGCGCGCGGGTGAAGAAGGCGTTGAAGTGCTCGTAGGCGCTCAGGTCTTCCACCAGGGCCTGGGACATATCCACCTGGTAGCGCTTGGCGAACCAGGCCGTAAAGGCGTTCTTGAACCAGCGCACGCGGCATTCGGCAATGCAGCCGGCGAGGCGCGACAGCAAGTGGTGCGGCAGCAGGTATTGGGAAAGGATGAACAAGCGGTTCTTCATTAAATGTCCTTAGGAATCTTCAAAGCTCGATCGGGGTGTCAGGGTGGTTGCCCCATTCGCCCCAGGAACCGGCATAGCCTTTGACTCGCGGATAACCGAGCGCCTTGGCCACCAGATAGGTGAAGCCAGAGCGGTGATGAGTCTGGCAGTGGGTAACGATTTCCTTGTCGGGTGTAATACCCAACTGTTCGAGGATCTCGGGCATGTCCTTGCGAATGCGCAGGTTGCGCGTCGGGTCCATGCCGGCGGTCCATTCGAAGTTCACCGCGCCGGGAATATGGCCGCCCCTGGCCGCGACGACTTTTTCGCCGGAGTACTCCAGCGGGCCGCGTGCATCCCAGATGGCCAGGTCGGCAGCGCCGAGACGGCCTTGCAGGTATTCGCGGGTGGCAGTGGGTTCGTCGTGCAGCACAAGGCTCACCGGGCCTGCGCCGGGCGCGGGCATTTCAGTGGACACCGGCAGGCCCTCATCCAGCCAGGACAGCAAGCCACCGTCGAGGTAGTGATAATTCGAATGACCGATCACGTCCAACAGCCAGATGAAGCGCCCGGCCCAACCACCGCCTTCATCGTCATACACCACGTAGACGGCGTTGGGGTTGTGTCCGAGTTCGCCGAACAGCACCTCAAGGTCGGCTTTTGCCGGCAACAGGCCTGGGGCCGGAGGCTGACCCAGTTGCGTGCGCTTGGGATCGACGAAACGCGCGCCGGGGATGTGCCCGTTGCTGTAGCGGGCCGCGCTGGTGAGGTCCACCAGAATCAGCTCGGGAGCATCGAGGCGCGGCCGCAGTTCGCTCGGTTCGATTACCAGCGGCAAGCCAGAGAAGTCAGGCATGTGAGGCCTCCTGGGGCGCAAAGGGAAAGGATTGTAGCAAGTTCAGCGGCCGCGGTTGGTGAAGCTGTGCAGGGCGCGCTCGATGCACTGTACGGTTTTACCGAAAGCTTGTACCGTCACATCCGAAAACGGTCCGCCGCCCTGGTCTACCACCACCAGCATAATCACTCGACCGTTACAGGTCAGAGAGCGCAGCAGCAAGTGTTCGCCGCGAAACAGGCTGCGCAGGCCCGCTGGCAGCAATGCCGAATATTGGGCGTTGTTTTGCGGGGTCAGGCGAACCTGGGCCTGCTGGGCAAGTAATCGTTGCAGGATTTTGCTTTGGCTGATGGAGAAGCTCATGGCCGCCGCTTCCTTGGGCAAACCGGCAATCTGATGCACGCGCACGCTGGTCTGGCTGCGGTCGGCCATCAAGATCATGACCCGGCGCATGCCACATGCCGCTAGCGCATCCCGTGCCGAGGTGGTCAGGTGCATGGCGTTGCGGAACGGGCTCGGCTCCACCAGCAACGCGGCGCATTGTTTGCGCCATTGGCTCAGGTCCTGGGCGCTGGGCGGGGCGGCGGGCAGCAAACCTGGGTGGACCCGCTTGCTGCCCGGCGGCCAGATCAGCGCCACGGCGGGATGCCAGAGGTCCGGCATGGCGTGCTGACGCGCGCTGTTGGCGGCCTGTTGGTGAAGCTGTTGCTGAATGTCGTCCATCGGCATCTGCAGATACAGGCTGGTGAGGTATTGCCAGCGGGCACTGTGCGGGCTGTCCCACGCCTGCTGTGCCGAAAGTGCCAGGCCGTTGGCCAGCAGCACGGTGTTGGCTGGCTGATTGAGCCAGCGCCGCAGGGTCGGGTCGTCGTCCAGGCGATTCTGTTGGCGCAGTGGATGCTCACTGTCGCGCGCAATGCGCAGCACTTTGACCAGTTCGCGACGCTCGTTGAGCAGCAGGCGATAGCCCTGCGCTACCCAGATCGGCAGGCGCCAGGTCTCCACCAATGCCAGGCAGATTTTCAGCAGGCTGACGCCGAACAGTTCACGCTCCACTTCGCCGGCTGGCTGGCCTTTATGAACGACGCGCAGCTCCCATTCCCCGAGCAGTCGTGGATGAGTCAGGGCCAGCGGCCAGAGCGGTGACAGGAACAGCAGGCTGCCCCAATGGATGTCTTGCCACAGCCGCGCCAGGCGGCTGGCAAAAAAACCGTTGGCCTGTTGCGTGGCGTGCTGGCTGATCAATTGCAACTGGCGCAGGGCCAAGGGAATCTGCTGCCCCGGCAGTGAGGGCAGGCGAGCAAGCAGTTCTTCGGTGCGCTTGAGGCCGAGGCGGTTGATGGCCACCTCAAGGTTTTCCGCCGGTTCCGCCAGGGTACCGTGCGTGTGGTGGTTGGCTTCGCGAATGACACTCAGGGCCAGCGCGGGGCTGTCCTGCATCAATTCGGCGATGTCACGCAGCGAGCGGCGACTGTCGCCAATCGCCTTGCAGACCAGGTCGTGGCTGGCCTGGGGCACCGGCAGGTGCACGCCCTCGAGCAGCTTTACCCAGCCTTCGAGGGTGGTCGGTCTTGGAGTTGGGACGTTCGTTTCGTTAGCCATGGTTGGACGTGATCATCGCATGGGGTATCTACGCCCGGAACGGGGCAAAATTGGCTTTTCGCCGGAACTGGCTATAGTCTGGCGCAGTTTTGCCGATAAGTAGAAGAAGAGATTTTTCAGCTTCCGAATATGACCTTGAACCCGACTTAAATAAGTACTTTCTATCTATGGCTAAAATTATCGGCATCATCGTCGTGTTCGCGAGCGTGCTCGGCGGATACGTGCTCTCCCATGGCAAGATTGCCGCGCTGGTCCAGCCTTTCGAGGTGTTGATCATCGGCGGTGCAGCCCTTGGTGCATTCCTGCAGGCCAACCCTGGCTATATGACAATGCATGTGCTCAAGAAATCCTTGAGCATGTTCGGCTCGCGTTTCAGCCACACCTTCTATCTCGAGGTGCTGGGGCTGGTCTACGAGATCCTCAACAAAAGCCGCCGCGAAGGCATGATGGCGATCGAGGGTGACATCGAAGACGCCGCCGCCAGCCCGATCTTCGCCAAGTACCCCTCGGTGCTGAAAGACGAGCGCATGACGGCGTTCATCTGTGACTACCTGCGCATCATGTCGTCCGGCAACATGGCCCCCCATGAGCTTGAAGGTTTGTTCGACATGGAGCTGTACAGCCTCAAGGAAGACCTCGAGCACCCGTCTCATGCAGTCAACGGCATCGCCGACGGCATGCCCGGCTTCGGTATCGTTGCGGCGGTATTGGGCATCGTGGTGACCATGGCATCCCTGGGTGAAGGCGATCAGGCGTCGATCGGCCTGCACGTGGGCGCGGCATTGGTGGGTACTTTCTTCGGTATTCTGGCGGCGTACGGTTTCTTCGGCCCGCTGGCCCATTCCCTGGCGCATGACGCCAAGGAAGAGCTCAACGTCTATGAGGCCATCAAGGCTTCCCTGGTGGCTTCGGCCTCGGGCATGCCGCCGTCCCTGGCGGTGGAGTTCGGTCGCAAGGTCCTGTACCCGGCGCACCGTCCAAGCTTCGCCGAGCTGGAACAAGCGGTTCGCGGTCGTTAAGTTATGGAAAATAACCAGCCCATTATAGTCAAGCGCGTCAAGCGCATTGCCGGCGGGCACCACGGGGGCGCCTGGAAAATTGCCTTCGCCGACTTCGCCACGGCGATGATGGCGTTCTTCCTGGTGCTGTGGCTGCTGTCCACCGCGACCCCGGAACAGAAAATCGCCATCGCCGGTTACTTCAAGGATCCGATCGGTTTTTCCGAGAGCGGCACGCCCTACATCATCGACCTGGGCGGCTCGCCGGTCCTGGCGCCGGAAAATACCCTCAACCCCGAGGTCAAATCCCAGCCTCAGCCTGACAAGGCGACGGTCGACGCCAATGAGGCCGAAGGCATGGCCGAGCAGGTCGAGCGCGAACGCCTGGAATTGCTCCTGCAGGAATTGCAGAACAAGGTTGAAGAGAACCCGGAACTGCAGAAATTCAAGGACCAGATCCTTTTCGAGATCACACCGAACGGCCTGCGCATCCAGATCATGGACGCCGATAACCGTCCGATGTTCGACTCTGGCAGTGCGCGCCTGAAGCCGTATTTCGAAGACATCCTGCTGGCCATGGCCGATACCATCAAAGCGGTGCCGAACAAGATCAGCATCAGTGGCCACACCGATGCCAAGCCTTACGTCGGCAAAGGCGACTTCGGTAACTGGGAACTGTCGGCCAACCGGGCCAACGCGGCACGGCGTGCCCTGGTGGCGGGCAGCTATCCGGATGAGCAGGTGGCGCGGGTCGTCGGTTATGCGTCTTCGGCACTGTTCGATCGCAAGGATCCGTTCAACCCGGTCAACCGCCGCATCGACATCGTGGTGTTGACCAAGAAAGCCCAGAAAGCCATCGAAGGTTCGCAAACCGACGATCCGGCGCCAGACCCGGCCCCGGGCGAGGGCGCGCCGGGCGAAGTGCCTGCATCGCCCGCCACGCCTGGCGCGGCCGCCGATCCGAACGCGCTGCCGGCGGACCAGCAACCAGTGCCGGCCCATGAGTTGCGCGAGCGCCTGAACCTGTTCGACGACGCCGCGCCGAAACCGGCGGAGCCGCCAGCGCAGTGATCTGACTGGCGATCGCAAACCTGTGGCGAGGGGATTTATCTGTGGCGAGGGGATTTATCCCCGCTGGGCTGCGTAGCAGCCCTGTTGTTCATCTACATGGAAAGGGGGGCGCTTCGCACCCCAGCGGGGATAAATCCCCTCGCCACAATCAGTAACTGCTTTCCGGCAAGCTCGCGATGATCGAGCGGTAGCTGTTCATCCGTTGTTGATGCACGCGGCCTTCTTCCAGCGCCTTGAGCAAGGCGCAGCCGGGTTCGCGGTCGTGCTTGCAGTCGCGGAAGCGGCAGGTGCCGATCAGGTCGTTGAACTCGATGAACCCGGCTTCGACATCCGCCCGGCTGACGTGGCCCAGGCCAAACTCGCGGATGCCCGGCGAGTCGATCAGCTCACCGCCGCCGGGAAAGTGGAACAGCCGCGCGGTGGTGGTGGTGTGGGTGCCCTGGCCGGACAGCTCGGACAACGGCCCGACGCGGGTCTCGACTTCCGGCAGCAGGCTGTTGACCAATGAAGACTTGCCGACGCCGGACTGGCCGACGAACACGCTGATGCGCCCGTCGAGTTGCTGCTGCAATTGCTCCATGCCGTTGCCGTGGTGGGCCGAGACTTCCAGCACCGGGTAACCCAGATCCCGATAGACCGACAGCAGGGCGTTCAGCGCCGGGGCGTTGTGTTCGTCGATCAGGTCGAACTTGTTGAGCAACAGCAACGGGCGGATGCCGGCGTGTTCGGCCGCCACCAGGTAACGGTCGATCAGGTTGGCGTGGGGCTCAGGCAGCGGGGCGAAGACAATCACGATCATGTCGACGTTGGCCGCCACCGGCTTGAGCTGGCCCCGGCTGTCCGGGCGGCACAGCTCGGTGTGGCGCGGCAGTTGCGCGACGATCACGCCGATGCCCTGGTTGCCGGCCCGCCAGACCACCTGGTCGCCGGTCACCAGCGCCGGCAGGTTGGCCCGCAAATGGCAACGGAATACCTGGCCGGCCAACTCGCCTTCCTGGGCCTCGACCTCGACCTGGACGCCGAAATGCGCGATCACCAGTCCGGTCTGCTCAGGGCCCAGGTCTCCGCCCTCCAGGGCCTCGACGGCACTGGATTCACGTTTGGCTGCGCGGGCGGCGCGCTCGCCCTGGATCTTTTCGATGCGCCAGTTCTGACGACGATTGAGTTGGCGTTTGGCCATGGGTGTTCCGTATGAAGAAATGCAGCGAATAGGGTAAAACGGCGGCGAGTTTAGCACGCCCGACCGGTTGCCTAGGCTAAACTGCGCAGCTAAGCCGAGGAGCTCCCCCATGCAAAACCCGCAGAACCTGATCTGGATCGACCTGGAAATGACCGGTCTGAACCCTGACACCGACGTCATCATCGAAATGGCCACCATCGTCACCGACAGCGATCTCAACACCCTGGCCGAGGGTCCGGTGATTGCGATCCACCACAGTGATGAGGTGCTGGCCGGCATGGACGAGTGGAACACCCGCCAGCACGGCGGCTCGGGACTGACCCAACGGGTGCGCGAGAGCAGGATCAGCATGGCCGAGGCCGAAGCCCAGACCATCGCCTTCCTGGAACAATGGGTGCCAAGGGGCAAGTCGCCGATCTGTGGCAACAGCATCTGCCAGGACCGTCGCTTCCTTTATACCCACATGAAATCCCTCGAAAGCTATTTCCATTACCGCAACCTGGATGTCTCCACACTCAAGGAGCTGGCCGCTCGCTGGGCGCCAGAAGTGCGTGACAGTTTCCAGAAGGGCAGCACCCACCTGGCCCTGGACGACATCCGCGAATCCATCGCCGAGTTGCAGCATTATCGCAAGCACTTCATCAAGTTCTGATTCAAGCGCCGAGCGCTCTTGTGGCGAGGGGATTTATCCCCGTTGGGCTGCGTAGCAGCCCCAAAACCTGATGCCCCGCTGTGTCAGGTTGCTTGGTGTCAGGCGTATCAGGGGCTGCTGCGCAGCCCAGCGGGGATAAATCCCCTCGCCACGGGTATTGTATTGGGCAGGTCGTAGCTGCCCCCTTTTGGTGCCTGCCCAAACTGGCTAGACTGCGCGCCTTCCCGCAAGGACTGCCACCATGCTGCTGATGCTGTATCTGATCGCCATTACCGCCGAAGCCATGACCGGCGCCTTGTCTGCCGGGCGGCGTGGCATGGACTGGTTCGGCGTGGTGCTGATCGCCTGTATCACGGCGCTGGGTGGCGGCTCGGTGCGCGACGTGCTGCTGGGGCATTACCCGCTGACCTGGGTCAAGCATCCGGAATACCTGGTGCTGACGACCGCGGCGGCCATGTTGACGGTATTCCTCGCGCGCTGGATGCGTCACCTGCGCTCGCTGTTCCTGGTGCTCGATGCCGTCGGGCTGGTGGCGTTTACCTTGATCGGCTGCATGACCGCGCTGGAAATGGGCCATGGCATGTTGGTGGCCTCGGTCAGTGGGGTGATTACCGGGGTTTTTGGCGGCATTCTCCGGGATATCTTCTGTAACGACATCCCGTTGATTTTCCGTCGCGAACTCTATGCCAGCGTCTCGTTCGCCGCTGCGTGGTGCTACCTGCTGTGTGTCTACCTGCAATTGCCCAGCGAGCAGGCGATTCTGATCACCCTGTTTGGTGGTTTCCTGCTGCGGCTCCTGGCGATCCGGTTTCACTGGGAAATGCCCAAGTTCGTCTATAACGACGAAGTCTGACGCTCGGCATGTTGGCGCAGCGCCCATTGCACATGTTCCTGCACCAGGGCTGACGGATAATCCTGTCGAGCCTTCAACGCCTCCAGCACGGGAATTGTCGTCGGCGCATTGCCAAGCCCCACCGCCAGGTTACGCAGCCAGCGCTCATAACCGGCGCGGCGTAATGGCGAACCTTCGGTGCTGCTGAGAAACCTGTCCTCATCCCACATGAACAGCTCGGCCAGTTCGGCATTGTCCAGGTTGTGGCGTGGCTTGAAGTCGCCTTCCGCAGAGGGCCGGGCGAAGCGATTCCACGGGCAGACGATCTGGCAGTCATCGCAACCGAACACCCGATTGCCGATCAGCGGCCGCAGCTCCTCGGGGATAGCGTTTTTCAGTTCGATCGTGAGGTAGGAGATGCAACGCCGGGCATCCAATACGTAGGGACCAACGAAGGCGTTGGTCGGACAGATGTCCAGGCAGGCGGTGCATTTTCCGCAATGCTCGGTGCCGTGGGGCGGGTCCACCGGCAGCGGCAGGTCGACGAACAGCTCGCTGAGGAAGAAATAGCTCCCGGCCTTGCGGTTCAACACCAGCGTATTTTTGCCGATCCAGCCCAGCCCTGCCTGTTCGGCTATGGCTTTTTCCAGCACCGGTGCGCTGTCGACGAACGCGCGATAGCCGAAGGGGCCGATGGCTGCCTGGATTTTTTCTGCTAATTGCTGCACGCGTTTACGGATCAATTTGTGGTAATCGCGGCCCAACGCATAACGCGAGACGTAGGCTTTTTCCGGTTCGCCAAGCAATTGCGCCATTCGGGTGTCGCCCGGCAGGTAGTCCATGCGCAGGGACACCACCCGCAATGTGCCGGGCACCAGTTCTTCCGGGTGCGAGCGTTTGCTGCCGTGGGCGCCCATGTAATCCATTTCGCCGTGGTAGCCGGCTTCGAGCCAGCGTTGCAAGTGCTGCTCATGCTCGCCAAGGTCCAGGCCGCTGATGCCGACTTGCTGGAAGCCCAGCTCGCGGCCCCAGTCCTTGATGGATTGGGCGAGGGCGGGGAGGTCTGTGGGAATGGCAGGCATGAGGCGAGAGAAACCGGAGCTGAGATGCGTATAATTCTGCCAGACATCGGAGCCCGAAGACGCATGCCGCAGACTAAAGATGAATTTCCCGACGCGCTGTACAGTGCCGCGCAAGTCCGGGCCCTCGACGCACAACTGATCGTGGCGGGCACCAGCGGCTTCGAATTGATGCAGCGCGCCGCCCGCGCCACCTGGCGAGCGATCGTTCGGCGCTGGCCTGAAGCCGGCGAGTTGACCGTATTCGCCGGCCATGGCAACAACGCCGGCGATGGCTACCTGGTGGCGACTCTGGCCCGGCGTGCCGGCTGGGCGGTCCGGGTACTGGCGGTAGGCGAGCCCCGGCGGTTGCTGGGTGATGCCGCCAATGCCCATGCCGAAGCCGTGGCGGTTGGTGTGCCGGTGGAACCTTGGGCGGATGATTGCGAATTGCGCGGTGTCCTGCTCGACGCGTTGCTCGGCACCGGGGCGAGCGGTGACGTTCGCGAACCGTATGTTCGGGCAATCGACACCATCAATGTCAGCGGGTTACCGGTCGCTGCGGTGGATATCCCTTCCGGGTTGTGTGCCGACACCGGTCGGGTGCTGGGTACCGCAGTGACGGCGGACCTGACCGTGACCTTCATTGGCCTGAAGCTCGGTCTGTTCACCGGCGATGCGGCGGATCGGGTGGGAGAGTTGGTATTCAACGACCTGCACGCGGACCCGGACTTCGTTGACGCGGCGCCGGCCAGCGCTCGATTGCTCTTGCCGCATAACCTGCCGCGTCTGCCGCCCCGTGCGCCTTCAGCCCACAAGGGCAAGTTTGGTCATGTGCTGTTGATTGGCGGCGACCGCGGTTTTGGCGGCGCCATCCAGATGAGCGCCGAAAGCGCCTTGCGCAGCGGTGCGGGGATGGTTTCGATGGCGACCCGCAGCGAGCACGTGGCCGCCGCGCTGGTGCGTTTGCCCGAGGTGATGGTGCAAGGCACCCATTCGGCTAACCAGTTGATGGGGTTGCTCAAGCAGGCCAGCGTGCTGGTGGTGGGGCCGGGCCTTGGCCAGGCCGCTTGGGGGCGCAGCCTGTTGTCGGCGGCGGCCAATGCGTCGCTGCCGCAGGTGTGGGATGCCGATGCGCTGAATTTGTTGAGCCATGGCATGGTCAGTCTGCCGGAGCAGTGCCTCATCACCCCGCATCCGGGCGAGGCCGCGCGACTGCTGGGGATTTCCACCGTGCAGGTGCAGGCCGATCGTCCAGCGGCGGCCCACGCATTGAGCAAAAAATACCGAGCCAGCGTGATTCTCAAAGGCGCCGGTAGCCTGATCGCCAGCCCGGACGGGCGCCTGGCGGTTTGCGGTCAGGGTCATCCGGCGATGGCCACCGCTGGCCTGGGGGATGTCCTCGCTGGCGTGGCCGGCGCTTTGCTGGCCCAGGGAATGGAAGGATTCGAAGCCGCGTGCCTGGCCGTCTGGCTGCATGCCAATGCCGGGGTGCAGGTCGGTCGCTCGGGCCGCGGATTGGCCGCGACCGATCTGATTCCGGCCATTCGTCAGTTGTTGGAGGAGCACTCACCGTGTCTGAAGTAACCCTGTACGTGGCGGACGAACAAGCCATGACACAATTTGGCGCCCGCATCGCGCAGACCACCGCAGGCCATGGTCTGATTTTTCTCGAAGGCGACCTTGGCGCGGGGAAAACCACCCTGTCCCGTGGCATCATTCGCGGCCTCGGGCATGTCGGCTCGGTCAAGAGCCCCACGTTCACGTTGGTCGAGCCCTACGAGATCGGTGATACCCGCGCCTTCCATTTCGACCTGTATCGACTGGTCGATCCTGAGGAGCTGGAGTTTCTCGGGATCCGTGATTATTTCGAAGATGACGCCTTGTGCCTGATCGAATGGCCTCAGAAGGGTGCAGGCTTTTTGCCAAAGCCCGACCTGACCATTACCATTGGCGCGCAGAACGGCGGGCGTTCGCTGAAACTGACGCCGCAAGGCTCGCGTGGCGAGTCGTGGTGTGCCGCTCTGGCACTGGAAAACTAATTGATGATGGGGTTTGGTATGCGCTTTCGCGCGGTGGTTGCTGTCGTAGGACTGTTGCTTACGGCACTGGCCGTCGATGCTGTGGCTGAGACAAAGGTCAACAGTGTTCGCCTCTGGCGGGCGCCGGACAACACCCGGCTGGTGTTCGACCTGACAGGCCCGGTGCAGCACAGCGTGTTCACCCTCGCGGCCCCGGATCGCCTGGTGATCGACATCAACGGTGCATCCCTGGGCGCGCCGCTGAACGTGCCCACGGCCAACACGCCGATTACCGCGATGCGTTCGGCCCAGCGCACGCCCACCGACCTGCGAGTGGTCATCGACCTGAAACAGGCCGTGACCCCGAAGAGTTTCACCCTCGCACCCAATGCCCAGTACGGTAACCGGTTGGTGGTGGATCTGTTCGATAACCCGGCCGACGCCGCGCCTGCGCCACCGCCCCCGACCAAGGTCGCGACGGTGCCTGCCGTGCCGGTCACACCCACCGAGCCTGCGCTCAAGCTGCCACCGGCGCCAGCCGGCAAACGCGACATCATCGTGGTCATCGATGCCGGCCACGGTGGCGAAGACCCGGGCGCCTCGGGCTCGCGCGGTCAGCGTGAGAAAGACGTGGTGCTGGCCATCGCCCGGGAGTTGCAGCGCCAGGTCAACGGCATGAAAGGCTTTCGCGCCGAGCTGACCCGCACTGGCGACTACTTCATTCCGTTGCGTGGCCGCACCGAGATCGCCCGCAAGAAAGGTGCGGACCTGTTCGTCTCGATCCACGCCGACGCCGCGCCTTCGAAGGCTGCGTTCGGCGCCTCGGTATTTGCCCTGTCCGATCGTGGCGCCACTTCCGAGACGGCGCGCTGGCTGGCCGACAGTGAAAACCGTTCCGACCTGATCGGCGGTGCCGGCAATGTCAGCCTCGACGACAAGGACCGGATGCTTGCCGGCGTGTTGCTGGATCTGTCGATGACCGCCTCGTTGACGTCAAGCCTCAACGTTGGGCAGAAGGTCCTGAGCAACATCGGCCGCGTTACCCCGCTGCACAAGCAACGCGTCGAACAGGCCGGATTCATGGTGCTCAAGTCGCCGGACATCCCGTCGATCCTCGTGGAAACCGGGTTTATCTCCAACGCCAACGAAGCCTCGAAACTGTCCTCCGCGAGCCACCAGCAGGCCCTGGCCCGTTCCATCAGCAGCGGTGTGCGGCAGTTCTTCCAGCAGAACCCGCCGCCGGGTACCTACATCGCCTGGCTGCGCGATTCGGGCAAGATTGCCCAGGGACCGCGGGATCATCGCGTCAGTCCTGGCGAAACCCTGGCGATGATCGCGGTGCGCTACCAGGTGTCGCCCGCTACCTTGCGCAGCGCCAATAACCTGCAGAGTGACGAGCTGAAGATCGGACAGACCCTGACCATTCCCGGCAACGAAGTGGCGGTCAAGCAATGACGGATGAAGTGATTGGCGGCAACGCTCGCATCGAACTGCTCAGCCCGCGGTTGGCGAACCAGATCGCCGCCGGTGAGGTGGTCGAGCGCCCGGCGTCGGTGATCAAGGAACTGCTGGAAAACAGCCTCGACTCCGGTGCCAAGCGCATCGACGTCGATGTCGAGCAAGGTGGCGTCAAGCTGCTGCGGGTGCGCGATGACGGTCGCGGCATTCCCGCCGACGACCTGCCGCTGGCGCTGGCTCGCCACGCCACCAGCAAGATTCGCGACCTGGAAGACCTTGAGCGGGTCATGAGCCTGGGGTTTCGTGGCGAGGCGCTGGCGTCCATCAGCTCGGTGTCGCGCCTGACGCTGACGTCCCGCACCCGCGATGCCGACCAGGCCTGGCAGGTCGAGACCGAAGGCCGCGACATGGCTTCTCGCGTCCAGCCCGCCGCCCATCCGGTGGGCACCTCGGTGGAAGTGCGCGACCTGTTCTTCAATACCCCGGCCCGGCGCAAGTTCCTCAAGGCCGAGAAAACCGAGTTCGATCATTTGCAGGAAGTCATCAAGCGCCTGGCCCTGGCGCGTTTTGACGTGGCTTTCCATTTGCGCCACAACGGCAAGACCATCCTCAGCCTGCACGAGGCCCACGATGATGCGGCCCGCGCCCGGCGCGTGGGCGCGGTGTGCGGTGCGGGTTTCCTCGAGCAGGCATTGCCCATCGAGGTGGAGCGCAATGGCCTGCACCTGTGGGGCTGGGTCGGCTTGCCGACGTTCTCTCGCAGCCAGGCGGACTTGCAGTATTTCTATGTGAATGGCCGCGCGGTGCGCGACAAGCTCGTGGCCCACGCGGTGCGCCAGGCTTATCGCGATGTGCTGTTCAACGGTCGGCATCCGACCTTCGTGCTGTTTTTCGAGGTCGACCCTTCGGTGGTGGACGTCAACGTGCACCCGACCAAGCATGAAGTGCGGTTCCGTGACGGGCGCATGGTCCATGACTTCCTTTACGGCACTTTGCATCGCGCCCTGGGCGACGTGCGTCCTGAAGATCAATTGGCGGCCCCGGCGGCGGTGGCCGGCATGGTCCGGCCAAGCGGATTGGAAGCTGGCGAATTCGGTCCCCAAGGCGAAATGCGCCTTGCGGCCAACGCGCTGCTTGAGCAACCCCAGCCCCAGCCGGTCTATAACACGGCCGGCAGCGGTGCCGGCAGCGGCTATCAATACCAATACACACCGCGTCCTCAGTCGAATGTGCCGGCGGCGGAGGCCCAGGCTGCCTATCGCGAATTTTTCAAGCCGTTGCAGGAGGCTGGTGCGGCGGCATTGCCCGATGGCCAGGGCGATATCCCGCCGCTAGGCTATGCCCTGGCGCAGCTCAAAGGCATCTACATTCTTTCCGAAAACGCCCAGGGCCTGGTCCTGGTGGACATGCATGCCGCCCATGAGCGGATCATGTACGAGCGGCTGAAGATCGCCATGGCCAGCGAAGGCTTGAGCGGGCAACCGCTGCTGGTGCCCGAGTCCCTGGCTGTCAGTCAGCGCGAAGCCGATTGCGCCGATGAGCATGTGAGCTGGTTCCAGCGCCTGGGCTTCGAGTTGCAGCGCCTGGGCCCGGAGACCCTGGCGATCCGGCAGATCCCGGCCTTGCTGAAACAGGCCGAGGCCAATCGCCTGGTCAGCGACGTGCTGGCGGACCTGATGGAGTACGGCACCAGTGACCGGATCCAGGCGCATCTGAACGAACTGCTCGGCACCATGGCCTGCCACGGCGCAATCCGCGCCAACCGGCGCCTGGCCCTGCCGGAAATGAACGGTCTGCTGCGGGACATGGAAAACACCGAGCGCAGCGGTCAATGCAACCATGGCCGGCCGACCTGGACCCAATTGGGCCTGGACGACCTGGACAAACTGTTCCTGCGCGGTCGCTGATGAACCAGCTCCCTCCGGCGATCTTCCTGATGGGGCCGACGGCCGCCGGCAAGACCGACCTGGCCATCGAACTGACCAAGGTGCTGCCCTGCGAGTTGATCAGCGTCGACTCGGCCTTGGTCTATCGGGGCATGGACATCGGCACCGCCAAGCCATCGAAGGAACTGCTGGCTGAATATCCGCACCGCCTGATCGATATCCTCGACCCGGCCGACGCTTACTCGGCAGCCGATTTCCGGCGTGATGCGCTCCAGGCCATGGCCGAGATCACCGCGCGGGGCAAGATTCCGCTGCTGGTGGGCGGCACCATGCTCTATTACAAGGCCTTGGTCGACGGGCTGGCGGACATGCCGGCGGCCGATCCCGAGGTGCGCGCGCAGATCGAAGAAGAGGCTGCGCGCCTTGGCTGGCAAGCGCTTCACGAGCAATTGGCGCTGATCGATCCCGAGTCGGCGGCGCGTATTCACCCCAACGACCCGCAGCGGCTCAGCCGAGCGCTGGAGGTTTATCGGGTCAGCGGCCAGAGCATGACGGCCCTGCGCCAGCGACAATCTGCGCAAAGTACTGAAGCAGCCGCTTCGGGACTGCAACAATTGCCCTATACTGTCGCGAATCTGGCCATCGCTCCGGCGAACCGGCAAGTGTTGCATCAGCGTATTGAACAAAGATTCACATTGATGTTGGAACAGGGGTTCATAGACGAGGTCGTAGCCCTGCGTGAGCGAAGTGACCTGCATGCCGGGTTGCCGTCTATACGTGCGGTAGGTTATCGACAAGTCTGGGATTACCTGGACGGCAAGCTGACGTCAGCCGAGATGCGCGAGCGTGGGATTATCGCCACGCGCCAATTGGCGAAGCGCCAGTTCACCTGGTTGCGCAGCTGGACTGACTTGCATTGGCTCGACAGCCTTGATTGCGACAATCTGCCACGCGCCTTGAAATACCTTGGGACCATCTCCATATTGAGCTGAGTCCTTGCAATTGCCGTCTATCCTTGGGGGTGTGACGGCCCAAGCCATCTGATTCCGATTTTTATAATTGATCCTTAAAGGAGTGCGGCACATGTCAAAAGGGCATTCGCTACAAGACCCTTACTTGAACACTTTACGTAAAGAAAAAGTTGGGGTGTCCATCTATCTGGTCAACGGGATCAAACTGCAAGGCACGATCGAGTCTTTCGACCAGTTCGTCATCCTGCTGAAAAACACCGTCAGCCAGATGGTCTACAAACACGCTATCTCGACGGTAGTGCCGGTTCGTCCAATTCGTCTGCCTAGCGCAACCGAATCCGAAGGCGCTGACGCTGAGCCGGGTAACGCTTGATAGGAGCCTCCTTTGTTCTTTGAGCGCCACGGTGGTGGTGAACGGACTATTCTCGTTCACTTGGAAGGACAGGACCCTGAGGCGCGCGAAGATCCGCAGGAGTTTCAGGAATTGGCAATTTCGGCCGGCGCCGAGACCGTCGCGTTTGTCAACGTGCCGCGTCATCGGCCAACCGCCAAGTTCCTGATCGGCAGTGGCAAGGTCGAGGAGTTGCGCGACCTGGTCAAGGCCGAGCACATCGATCTGGTGATTTTCAATCACATCCTTACGCCCAGTCAGGAACGTAACCTCGAACGTGTCTTCGAGTGTCGCGTGATCGACCGCACCGGGCTGATTCTCGATATCTTTGCCCAACGCGCGCGTACCCATGAAGGCAAGCTCCAGGTCGAACTGGCCCAGCTTGAGCACATGAGCACACGGCTGGTTCGCGGCTGGACTCACCTTGAGCGCCAGAAAGGCGGTATCGGCCTGCGTGGCCCGGGTGAAACCCAGCTGGAAACCGACCGGCGCCTGCTGCGGGTTCGCCTGCGCCAGATCAAGGGGCGACTGGAGAAGGTCCGCAGCCAGCGCGAGCAGTCGCGACGCGGCCGCAAGCGGGCGGACATCCCGACGGTTTCACTGGTGGGGTATACCAACGCCGGCAAATCGACGCTGTTCAATCACGTTACCCAGTCCGACGTCTACGCGGCCGACCAGTTGTTCGCCACGCTCGACCCGACCCTGCGCCGGCTCGACCTGGACGACCTCGGGCCGATCGTACTGGCCGACACCGTGGGCTTCATCCGGCACCTGCCGCATAAACTGGTCGAGGCTTTCCGGGCTACGCTCGAAGAGTCGAGCAACTCCGACCTGCTGCTGCATGTGATCGATGCTGCCGAGCCGGACCGGATGCTGCAGATCGAGCAGGTCATGGTGGTGCTGGGCGAGATCGGGGCGCAGGACTTGCCGATCCTCGAGGTATACAACAAACTCGATTTGCTCGAGGGCGTGGAACCGCAGATCCAGCGTGATGCCGACGGCAAGCCGCAGCGGGTCTGGCTGTCGGCGCGTGATGGCAGCGGCCTGGACCTGCTCAAGCAGGCCGTGGCGGAGCTGCTGGGCGACGACCTGTTTGTCGGCACCCTGAAGCTGCCACAGCGTTTTGCCCGGCTGCGTGCCCAGTTCTTCGAGCTGGGGGCGGTGCAGAAAGAAGAACACGACGAAGACGGTGTCTGCCTGCTGGCCGTTCGCCTGCCTCGGTCGGAACTGAACCGGCTGGTCAGTCGTGAAGGGCTGCAACCGATGGAATTCATCGAGCAACACACTTTGCAATAAAAGCCTGAGAAAGCTGTGTCAGGCATTCTGTAGCATTGGCCGGCGCGCCGTGGGTGCGTCTTTGCTTTATCAGATGGAGAGCGCTATGGCTTGGAATGAGCCGGGTGGCAACTCGAACAACCAGGATCCCTGGGGCGGCAAGCGTCGTAACAACGGCGACCGCAAGGGACCACCGGATCTCGACGAGGCCTTCCGCAAGCTGCAGGAAAGCCTGAACGGTTTGTTCGGTGGTGGTAAGAAACGCGGTGACGATGGCGGCGGCCGTCCGGGCAGAGGCGGTGGCTTCGGCCTGCTCGGCATCGGTCTTGTCGTGCTTGCGGCTGTCTGGCTGTACAGCGCGGTGTATGTCGTGGACGAGCAGGAGCAAGCCGTGGTGCTGCGCTTCGGCAAGTACTACGAAACCGTCGGCCCGGGCCTGAACATCTATTTCCCGCCGATCGACCAGAAGTACATGGAGAACGTCACGCGTGAGCGTGCCTACACCAAGCAGGGCCAGATGCTCACCGAGGACGAGAACATCGTCGAAGTGCCGCTGACCGTGCAATACAAGATCACCAACCTGCAGGACTTCGTGCTGAACGTCGACCAGCCGGAAATCAGCCTGCAACACGCGACTGAGAGTGCCTTGCGCCATGTGGTGGGCTCCACCGCCATGGACCAGGTGCTGACCGAAGGTCGCGAGCTGATGGCCAGCGAAATCAAGGAGCGTCTGCAACGCTTCCTCGACACCTATCGCACCGGTATCACTGTCACCCAGGTCAACGTGCAGAGCGCAGCGGCACCGCGTGAAGTCCAGGAAGCCTTCGACGACGTGATCCGTGCCCGTGAAGACGAGCAGCGTTCGCGCAACCAGGCCGAAACCTACGCCAACGGCGTCGTGCCGGAAGCCCGTGGCCAGGCCCAGCGCATCATCGAGGATGCCAACGGTTATCGCGACGAAGTGGTTTCCCGCGCCAAGGGTGAGGCTGATCGCTTCACCAAGCTGGTGGCCGAGTATCGCAAGGCTCCTGAAGTGACCCGCCAGCGTCTGTACCTGGACACCATGCAGGAAGTCTTCAGTAATACCAGCAAGGTCCTCGTGACCGGCAACAAGAACGGCCAGAGCAATCTGCTGTACCTGCCGCTGGACAAGATGGTCGAGAGCGGTCGCAACACCGGCACGCCGTCAACCGGCGCGGCGGCAGCCGCCAGCAATGAAGCCAATGCCCGCGCGGCGGCGGACCTGCAGCAACAGCAAGCACGTACCAGGGAGAGTCGCTGATGAGCAATAAATCGCTGATCGCCCTTATTGTCGGTGTCGTCGTGGCGATCGCTGCCTGGAACTGCTTCTACATCGTGGCTCAGACCGAGCGTGCGGTGTTGCTGCAGTTCGGTCGCGTGGTCCAGGCTGATGTCCAGCCGGGGCTGCATGTGAAAGTGCCGTACGTCAACAAGGTGCGCAAGTTCGACGCCCGCCTGATGACGCTGGACGCGCCGACGCAGCGCTTCCTGACGCTGGAAAAGAAAGCCGTGATGGTCGATGCCTATGCCAAGTGGCGCGTGAAGGATGCCGAGCGCTTCTACACCGCGACGTCCGGCCTCAAGCAGATCGCTGACGAACGTCTGTCCCGTCGCCTGGAATCGGGTCTGCGTGACCAGTTCGGTAAGCGTACCCTGCATGAAGTGGTCTCCGGTGAGCGCGATGCGCTCATGTCCGACATCACCCGTTCGCTGAACACGATGGCGGAAAAAGAGCTGGGTATCGAAGTGGTCGATGTCCGCGTCAAGGCCATCGACCTGCCGAAGGAAGTGAACCGCAGCGTGTTCGAGCGCATGAGCACCGAGCGTGAGCGTGAAGCCCGCGAGCACCGTGCCAAGGGTAACGAGCTGGCTGAAGGCATCCGTGCCGACGCCGATCGCCAACGCCGTGTGCTGCTGGCCGAAGCCTATCGCGAGTCGGAAGAAGTCCGTGGTGATGGCGATGCCCAGGCCGCAGCGATCTACGCCAAGGCCTACGGCCAGGATCAGGAGTTCTACGCGTTCTATCGTAGCCTGCGCGCCTACCGTGAAAGCTTCGCGAACAAGTCCGACGTTCTGGTCCTGGACCCAAGCAGCGACTTTTTCCACTACCTGGAAAAGGCCAAGCCTTGATGCGACGTTGACCTGAAGCACTCCGCCCGGCGGCTAAAACGTCGGGCGGGGTGATCCTTTGGGAAAACGTGTGTATGATGCGGCAGCCGGGAAATTCCCGGCTTTTTTGCGTCTGCACGTTCGATTGTGGTGTTGGTTGCAGGCGTCGGGTGAAATGACCCGACAGGTTTTTCGAGGAAAGTGCTTGGCGAGGCCGATTCAAGGCCATTCGTCACGTCGCCCTTGCGCGTGGTTTGCGGTTTTTCGCATGGCGCGGGCATTTTCTGCTTCACTCAAGGCCAGCCCGAAAGTTGGCCGCCCGGATCATAGGGGAATGGCGTAATGGCAACGGTAGACCGCTGGCTGCTGCCAGATGGCATCGAAGAAGTACTGCCACCGGAGGCCGCGCGTATCGAAGTAGCGCGTCGGCAGGTGTTGGATCTGTTCCAGAGCTGGGGTTACGAATTTGTCGTGACCCCGCATATCGAGTACCTGGAATCCCTGCTGACCGGCGCGGGCCAGGACCTGGATCTGCGCACCTTCAAGGTCATCGATCCGCAGTCGGGTCGGCAGATGGGTTTTCGGGCCGACATCACGCCACAAGTGGCGCGCATCGATGCCCACACCCTGCGTCGTGAAGGTCCGAGCCGCCTGTGCTACGCCGGCAGTGTCCTGCATGCCTTGCCGCGTGCCTTGTCGTCTTCGCGCAGCCCGATCCAGCTGGGCGCCGAGCTGTACGGCGACGCGAGCCCGAGCAGCGACGTGGAAGTCATCAGCCTGATGCTGGCCATGCTGCAACTGGCTGACGTGCCGGATGTCCACATGGACCTGGGCCATGTCGGCATCTACCGCGGCCTGGCACGTGCGGCCGGCCTGTCCGGCGAAGTGGAACAGCAGTTGTTCGATGCGTTGCAGCGCAAGGCCATCGACGAAGTCATCAGCCTGACCGAAGGCCTGCCGACACAATTGTCCGGCATGCTGCGGGCATTGGTGGATCTGTGTGGCGGCCGTGAGGTGCTGGGCGCCGCTCGCGAGCGTCTGGCCGGTGCGCCGGCCCCTGTGCTGGCGGCCCTTGATGACTTGTTGGCGATTGCCGAGCGTCTGTCGGTGCGTTTCCCGGAGCTGCCGTTGTATTTCGACCTGGGTGAACTGCGCGGTTATCACTACCACACCGGCGTGGTGTTCGCGGTGTTCGTACCGGGCGTTGGCCAGTCCATCGCCCAAGGCGGTCGCTACGACGACATCGGTGCCGATTTCGGTCGTGCCCGTCCGGCGACCGGCTTCTCTACCGATTTGAAAACCCTGGTGACCCTGGGGCGTGCTGAGATCGAGTTACCGTCTGGCGGTATCTGGATGCCTGACAGTACGGATGCGGCACTCTGGCAGATGGTCTGCCAGTTGCGCGGTGAGGGTCAGCGTGTCGTCCAGGCATTGCCTGGGCAACCTTTGGCCGCCGCCCGTGAAGCGGACTGCGACCGGCAATTGATTCAGCAGAACGGGCTTTGGCAAGTATTGCCGCTGGCTTCTTGAGTTTTCCTGCCGGCCATCGCCGGCACCAAGTTTGCGCGAATGAGGACAAGTGTTATGGGTAAGAATGTCGTAGTCCTGGGCACCCAGTGGGGTGATGAGGGCAAAGGCAAGATCGTTGATCTGCTGACCGAACATGCTGCCGCCGTAGTGCGCTACCAGGGTGGCCACAACGCAGGTCACACCTTGGTGATCGACGGTGAGAAAACCGTTCTGCACCTGATCCCCTCGGGCGTGCTGCGCGAAGGCGTGCAGTGCCTGATCGGCAATGGCGTGGTGGTTGCCCCCGACGCCCTGCTGCGGGAAATCATCAAGCTGGAAGAGAAGGGTGTACCGGTGCGCGAGCGCCTGCGCATCAGCCCGTCCTGCCCGCTGATCCTGTCCTATCACGTTGCGCTGGACCAGGCCCGTGAAAAGGCCCGTGGCGAGCTGAAGATCGGCACCACCGGTCGCGGCATCGGCCCGGCCTATGAAGACAAGGTCGCCCGTCGCGGCCTGCGCATCGGCGACCTGTTCCACCGCGAACGTTTCGCCGCCAAGCTGGGTGAGTTGCTGGACTACCACAACTTTGTCCTGGTCAATTACTACAAAGAGCCGGCCATCGACTTCCAGAAGACCCTGGACGAGTGCATGGAATACGCCGAGCTGCTCAAGCCGATGATGCTCGACGTTACCGCCGAGCTGCACGAGCTGCGCCGTGCCGGCAAGGACATCATGTTCGAAGGCGCCCAGGGTTCGCTGCTGGATATCGACCACGGCACCTACCCGTACGTCACCAGCTCCAACACCACCGCTGGCGGCATCGCCACCGGTTCGGGTTTTGGCCCGATGTACCTGGACTACATCCTCGGCATCACCAAGGCCTACACCACCCGCGTCGGTTCGGGCCCGTTCCCGACCGAGCTGTTCGACGACGTCGGTGCCTTCCTGGCCAAGCGCGGCCACGAGTTCGGTGCCACCACCGGCCGTGCCCGTCGTTGCGGCTGGTTCGATGCCGTCATCCTGCGTCGCGCCATCGACGTCAACAGCATCTCGGGCCTGTGCCTGACCAAGCTGGACGTGCTGGACGGCCTGGAGACCATCAACATCTGCGTGGGCTACAAGAACCAGGACGGCGCCGTCATCGACGCACCGACCGATGCAGACAGCTACATTGGCCTGGAGCCGGTGTACGAGCAGATGCCAGGCTGGACCGAATCGACCGTGGGCGCCAAGACCCTGGAAGAGCTGCCCGTGGCGGCCCGCAACTACATCAAGCGCGTCGAAGAGCTGGTCGGTGCGCCGATCGACATTATTTCGACGGGGCCGGACCGCAACGAAACCATCGTTCTGCGTCACCCTTTCGCCTGATAAGTCGTTGATGTAACACACAAAGGACCCTCGTTTGGGTCCTTTGTCGTCTCTGTCTGTCAGACGGCACGACCTTTGCTACGCACCCTTGATAATAAGTACTTCTTGTGAAGTGCCATCAATTTACTGGCGTTAGTAGAGGGATTCCCCTGTGTCGGCCGTTCTCTCACTGTTACAAAGCCGTTTGCTGCGGCCTGTTTTCGTTACGCTCGGTATCGCCCTTTTGGTGCAGGTACTGGTCGCCGTTGCGCTGACCCGAAGCACGGTCACTGCGCTGGAGGCCGACCTGAACGCGCGCCTTGGGGCTGACAGCCAGAAACTCTCCGGTGAGCTGGAGCAGGCCGGGCGTGAAGTCACCTCCAGCCTCGATAGCCTTTCCGCCAGCACCCGCCAACGGTTGAACGCCGGTTTGTCCTCGCGGCTGAAGGAGGAACAGGCCCATCTGCGTGCGACTCTGGAAAAAGACCTGAGGGATTCCGCCAATGATATGGCGCAGCTTTTGGCCTCGGTCGCGCCTCGCGCCATGTGGGACAGCGACGTGCCGACCCTTTCCGAATTCGCCCGCCGCGCCCAGCGCAATCCCAACGTGTTGTTCGTCATCTATGACGACGCTGCCGGCGAACACCTGACTCGTTATCTGAACCGTGAAAACCCGATCAACAAGGCCCTGCTGGAAAAAGGCAAGGGCGAGCGAGCACTGGACAAGGTGCTGGACGCGGCGAAGAACGACCCGTCGGTCTATTACCTCGAAGCGTCGATCAACCCCAACGGTGTGGAAATTGGCAAAGTGCTGATGGGCGTTTCTACCGCCTCGGTGGAAACCGATCTGAAAGCGCTGGACCAGCGCTTCTCCGCATTGATCGCCAGCAGTGACCAATTGGTCGGTGACAGCCTCAAGGGCGCAGCCGCGGACAGCGCCACCGCCATGCGTGGCCGCCTGGGCTCGGCGCAGGCAACCGCCACGCAAATGCAGACCAATACCGCCGCCACCGTGCAGGAGGCTGCGGGAACGTTGCGCTGGCGCATCGGCCTGGGCCTGGCGCTGGTTGGGTTCGGCGTGCTGGCATTGCTGGCCGTGGTGCTGGGGCGGCGAGTGGTCAATCGCTTGAAGCTGTTGATTGCAGCGATGAACGACCTGGCGGCGGGCGAGGGCGATCTGACCAAGCGTGTACAGATCAGCAGCAAGGATGAAATTGGCGACATGGCTTCGGCGGTCAATCGTTTTGTCGACAAATTGCAACCTATCGTGCGTGAAGCGGGTGACGTGGCCCAGCGCACCGGCCAGGAAATCGGTGCAATGACCCTGCGCAACTCCGGCGCCGACGCGGCGGCCGGCATGCAGCGCGACGAAGTGGCCGAGAGCCTGCGGGCCCTGTCGCAGATGGCTGATGAGGCGCAGTCGGAAAGCCAGGCGATGCAGGCGGCCTTGCAGCAGGTAGTGGAGATCCGCCAGGCCACCGATGAAACGACCCGCACCGCGGCCAAGGTCGGCGGCTTGATCGAAGCGCTGGCCGGACAGGTCGACACCGGGGCGAAGGTCATCGAGCGGCTGGCGCAGCAGAGCGAGCAGATCGAAGTGGTCCTGACGGTTATCCATGGCATCGCCGAGCAAACCAACCTGCTGGCGTTGAACGCGGCCATCGAAGCGGCGCGGGCAGGCGAAACCGGGCGCGGATTTGCAGTGGTGGCGGACGAGGTGCGGGCACTGGCGAGCAAGACCCAGAGTTCGACCGGCGACATCCAGGCGCATATCGTCGCCTTGCAACAAGGTGCGCGCGAAGCGGTGGCTGCGATTGGCCAGGCTGGACGACAAGCGAACGAGGGTCTGGCGGTGCTGCGAGACAGCGCGCGGCTGCAGCAATCAGTGCAGGCTTCGGTCGAGCAGGTCCACGCGGCCATCGGCCTGGCGACCCAGGCAGCGGCGCATCAGGCCCAGGGCGCCCAAGCGGTGCGCGGACGGGTGGAAACCATCCACGCCCAGGCCGAAAAAGCCGCCCAGGCGGTGGTCGAGACCACTGCCAGCGGCAAGGTGTTGGACAGTCTGGCGGCGCAGTTGAAGGCGAGCCTGGGGCAGTTCAGGGCCTGATCAGGTGGAGGCGATGACGGACTGACAGTTTGACCGGGTACATATCCGTTGCTGTAGTAACGGCTGCTTAGGGTTCCGCCCTGACGGCGGCTCACTTTTATGAAGCGCAAAAGTAAGCAAAACGCTTTTGCCCCACCACTCGGTGCCTCGCTTGGGCTCGGCATGCCCTCACTCCGGCATTGCTCCGTGGGCCCGCCGCGAAGGGCCGTCCCTGGCCCAGCGCGGCTATCCCGGCATCCATGCCGGGATGCCCACTGCGCAATGCCTGCGTTCGGCCAGCGTGGTTAACGGGGCGCCGAGATCAACATCCACGGCGAGGCGGCCTGACAGCCGACCTGGCTCTTCGGTTGTATTCCAATCCCATTGTGGGAGCGAGCCTGCTCGCGAAGGCGGCACATTCAACGCTGATGCAAGCTGACCCACCGCTTTCGCGAGCAGGCTCGCTCTCACGCTGATCTCCAGTGTTCATTGCATCCACATGCGCAACAACCCCCTGTAGGAGCGAGCCTGCTCGCGAAAGCGATTTCAGCGGCTCAGATACATCCGCGTCGTCAGCAAATAGACCGGTAACCCCGACACCAGGATAAGCAGCGCCGCGTAAGGCGCCGCTGCCGCAAACTCGATGTTCGAGGTATGTGCCCAGACCGCTGTCGCCAGGGTGTTGAGCCCGGTCGGGCTGAGCAGCAAAGTAGCAGTCAGTTCTTTCATCGCGTCCAGGAACACCAGCGCAAATGCCGCCCCCAGCGCCGGGAAGATAATCGGCAAGGTCACCCGGCAAAACGCACTGAAAGGAGAAGCCCCCAGCGTGCGAGCCGCTTCTTCCAGCTGCGGCGCGGCCTTGTTCAGCGCCGTGCGCACCGGCGCCTGGGCCAGCGGCAGGAACAGCAGCGCGTAGGCAATCAGCAGCAAACCCGAGGTCTGATAGAGCGCCGGCACATAGTGCAGCGCGAAATACACCAGGCTCAGGGCAATCACCAGGCCTGGCAGTGCATGCAGCAAATACGGCAGGCGTTCTGCCCATAGCGCCAGGCGCCCCTTGTGACGCACCACCAGCAGGCCGACCGGCACCGCGAGTACAAGGCACAGCGCGGCGCCGCCCAGTGACAGCGCCAGGGATGACAGCAGGGCTTCGCCGATCTCGCCCACCGGGAAGGCGGCGGAAGTGCCCACCGCCAGCCAATACACCAGCATCCCCAGCGGAATACCGCTGCCAATGACCGTCAGTGCCGCGCAATACAGCTGGCCGAGGAACGCCCAGGGGCCGAGCCGTACCTGTTCCGCGCGGCGTGCCGCGCCTTGTCCGGTGCGTACGTGGCGGCCCTTGCCGCGCACGCGCAATTCCAGCCACAACAGTGCCAGGCAAAGCACCAACAGCACCGCTGACAGCATGGCGGCATTGGCGTTGCTGAACTCCAGCTCGAATTGTTGATAGATCGCGGTGGTAAACGTTTGCAGTCCGATGATCGACAGCGCGCCGAACTCCACCAGCATGTGCAAGGCAATCAACAGTGAGCCGGCCAGCAGCGAGGGCCAGAGCAATGGCAGGGTGACGCGAAAAAACACGCCCCAGCGATTTTGCCCCAGGGTTCGTGCGGATTCCTCAAGAGAGGGATCGAGATTGCGTAGCGTTGCCGCCACCGGCAGGAAAATCAGCGGATATTTGGACAGCGTCATGACCAGGATGGCCCCGCCCAGTCCTTCGAATTGCGCGCTGAGCGATACCCAGGTGAAGCTGCTGACAAACGCCGGCACTGCGAATGGCAGGCAGAGGATCACGCCCCAGACCCTGCGTCCCGGCAGATCGCTGCGCTCCAAAAGCCAGGCCAGCGACAGGCCGATCACGCCACAGGCCAGCGTGACACCGATCATCAGCGCCAAGGTGTTGCGCAGCAGGCCGAATACATAAGGCCGCCAGAGCAAGTGCAATGCTTCTGTCCAACCGGCCTGCCAGGCCTTCGCGATGACATACAGGAGCGGCAACGCGCTCAGCAGCACCAGCAGCAGAACCGGGAGCAGCAGACCGATCGACGGGCGCTTGCGCCGGGGAATATAGCTCCTCGCGGCAGAGGGAGCGTTCAGCGACGGTGTCATCAGTTCAGGCCGACTTCACGTTCCAGCTCCAGGGCTTCTTCAGCATTGCCGAGGTCGGCCGGAGTGACTTTTGGCGGTTCAAGTTCAGTGAACGGCTTGAGGCCACGGTCCGACACCATGCCTTTGTGGAGGGGGTACTCGGCGGACGTCTGGGTAATCACGCGCTGGCCTTCTTCACTGGCCATGTAGGCGAGCAGTTGTTGGGCTTCCTTGGGGTGCTTGCTGGATTTCAGCGCAGCGGCGCTGGACACGGTCACCAGGCCACCGGCATCGCCTCCGGTGAAATAGTGCAGCCTGGAGTCGAGCTGGCCTTTCTCTCGCTGCAGCGCGAACCAGTAGTAATTATTCACCAGGACCGTCGCGACTTCGCCGTTTTCCACGGCCTTGAGGGCAACCATGTTGTTGCTGTAGACCTTGCCGAACGCGCGCAGCCCGGTGAGCCATTCCTCGGCGGCGTCCATCCCGTGCAACTTGATGATGGCGACGGCTTGCTCCTGGAACGCGCCGCTGGTTGGTACAAAGCCGACCTTGCCCTGCCATTGCGGCTGGGCGAAATCGAGGACGGTTTTCGGCAGATCTTTCTCGTCGATCAGTTTGGGGTTGTAGGCAACCACACGCACGCGGGCGGTCACGCCCATCCAGGTGCCATTGCTCGCAACATAATCCTTGGGTAGTACGTTGAGCGTGGCGTCGTCGATCTTCGCCAGCAGCCCTTGCTCGCCGAGCTTGTTCAAGGGCGGCGACTCTTCGGTGTAGATCACGTCGGCAGGGGAGCGCTCGCCTTCTTCGACAACCTGGCTGGCGAGCTGGTTGCTGCTGCCCTTGCGCACGTTGACGTGGATGCCGGTCTTGGCCTCGAAGGCCTTGGCCAGTTCATCGCCAACTTCTTTGTGCTGGCCGTTGTAGAGAGTCAGTTCCACCTTGTCGGCGGCTTGGGTGAGGGGCGTTGCGAGGGTCAGGCCGAGCAGGGTGCAGGTCAGGGCGCGGCGCAGGGTGGTTCGAAACATCATTCGCGGGGGTTCCTCACTGTCGTGTAGCAAAAACTTGTAACAATGATAAACGATATTGTTTCTCATGTGCGTTGTGGCGAGGGGATTTATCCCCGTTGGGCTGCCCAGCGGCCCCCGGCCAGACAACTCGGTGCCAGTAAGATTGAGATCGTTGCTTTTGGGGCTGCTACGCAGCCCAGCGGGGATAAATCCCCTCGCCACAGAGGGAATTTTCGGATCCCGAAAACGCAAAAACCCGCTTTCGCGGGTTTTTGTGAGGTTCAAGGTACGTAAACCTTGAAGCTTGAATTGGTGCCCAGAAGAAGACTCGAACTTCCACGACCTTGCGGTCACCAGCACCTGAAGCTGGCGTGTCTACCAATTTCACCATCTGGGCAGCATCTTCAGCGTTGCCGCTGTTGATGTCGCGCACTATACGGAGCGCGTTTTGATCTGTAAACCCCTGTTTTTGTTTTGGTAATTGCCAAAACGAAACGACGGGGGCAAAAATGCAAAAACCCGCTTTCGCGGGTTTCTGTAAAAGCTCGCAGACATTATCTGCTGCTTGAAATTGGTGCCCAGAAGAAGACTCGAACTTCCACGACCTTGCGGTCACCAGCACCTGAAGCTGGCGTGTCTACCAATTTCACCATCTGGGCAATATCGACAGCGTGTGTGCGTCGTCGATGGCGCGCACTATACGGAGCGTGTTTTTAACTGTAAACCCCTCGGTGCAAAAAAAAAGCTAAATTTCACGAGCGGTGCAATCACAGGCTTTAAAGGCGTGTCAAAAGGCTTTAGAAAAGGCATCTGACGCTTGAAATTTCCCGTTTCATTACGCCTATGCCAAACTAACCCGCATATAGACAAGGTGAAAACTCTCTAATGGCCGATTGGCAGTCCCTCGATCCCGAGGCCGCTCGTGAAGCGGAAAAATATGAAAACCCTATTCCTAGCCGCGAACTGATCCTGGCGCATCTCGCCGATCGGGGTTCGCCTGCTAGCCGTGAGCAGTTGGTCGAAGAATTCGGTCTGACCACCGAGGACCAGCTCGAGGCCCTGCGCCGCCGTCTGCGCGCCATGGAGCGCGACGCTCAACTCATCTATACCCGCCGTGGCACTTATGCGCCGGTCGACAAGCTCGATCTGATCCTGGGTCGTATTGCCGGGCACCGCGACGGCTTCGGCTTCCTGATTCCGGATGACGGCAGTGACGACCTGTTCATGAGCCCGGCGCAGATGCGCCTGGTGTTCGACGGCGACCGCGCCCTGGCCCGTGTTTCCGGCCTGGATCGCCGTGGGCGTCGTGAGGGTGTGATCGTCGAAGTGGTGTCCCGTGCCCACGAGACCATTGTCGGTCGTTATTTCGAAGAGGGCGGCATCGGTTTTGTCGTCGCCGACAACCCAAAGATCCAGCAGGAAGTGCTGGTGACGCCGGGCCGCAACGCCAACGCCCAGGTCGGTCAGTTCGTCGAGGTGAAAATCACCCACTGGCCAACCCCGCGCTTCCAGCCGCAAGGCGACGTGGTGGAAGTGGTCGGCAACTACATGGCTCCGGGCATGGAAATCGACGTTGCCCTGCGCACTTATGACATCCCCCACGTCTGGCCTGAGGCGGTGCTCAAGGAAGCTGCCAAGCTCAAGCCGGAAGTCGAAGAGAAGGACAAAGAGAAGCGCATCGATCTGCGCCATCTGCCGTTCGTCACCATTGACGGCGAAGACGCCCGTGACTTCGACGACGCGGTCTACTGCGAAGCCAAGCCAGGCAAGTTGCGCTTGTTCTCCGGCGGCTGGAAGTTGTACGTGGCGATTGCCGACGTCTCCAGCTACGTAAAGCTCGGCTCTGCATTGGATGCCGAGGCCCAGGTGCGCGGCAACTCGGTGTATTTCCCCGAGCGCGTCGTGCCGATGCTGCCCGAGCAGTTGTCCAACGGCCTGTGTTCGCTCAACCCCCAGGTCGATCGCCTGGCCATGGTTTGCGAGATGGATATCTCCAAATCCGGCGAGATGACGAACTACTGCTTCTATGAAGCGGTGATCCATTCCCATGCCCGCCTGACCTACAACAAGGTCAGTGCGATGCTGGAAACGCCGAAACTCGCCGAATCGCGCAAGCTGCGCGGCGAGTACACCGACGTGGTGCCGCACCTCAAGCAGCTCTACGCGCTGTACAAGGTATTGCTGGCGGCGCGTCACGTGCGGGGCGCGATCGATTTCGAAACCCAGGAAACCCGGATCATCTTCGGTACCGAGCGCAAGATCGCCGAGATCCGTCCGACGATTCGCAACGACGCCCACAAGCTGATCGAGGAATGCATGCTGGCGGCCAACGTGGCCACGGCCGAGTTCCTGAAGAAGCATGAAATTCCTGCGCTGTACCGCGTCCACGACGGTCCGCCGCCAGAGCGTCTGGAAAAATTGCGGGCATTCCTGGGCGAGCTTGGCCTGTCGTTGCACAAGGGCAAGGAAGGTCCGTCGCCGAAGGATTACCAGGCCTTGCTGGCAAGCATCAAGGATCGTCCGGATTTCCACCTGATCCAGACCGTGATGCTGCGTTCGCTGAGCCAGGCGGTGTACAGCGCCGACAACCAGGGCCACTTCGGCCTGAATTACGAAGCCTACACCCACTTCACTTCGCCGATCCGTCGCTACCCCGACCTGCTCACGCACCGGGCGATTCGCAGCGTGATCCACTCGAAGATGGACACCCCGCACGTCAAGCGTGCCGGCGCGATGACCATCCCCAAGGCGCGTATCTACCCGTACGACGAGGCGGCCCTGGAGCAGCTCGGCGAGCAATGCTCGATGAGCGAGCGACGTGCCGACGAAGCGACCCGCGACGTGGTGAACTGGCTCAAGTGCGAGTACATGAAGGATCGCGTGGGTGAGTCTTTCCCGGGCGTGATCACCGCCGTGACCGGTTTCGGCCTGTTCGTCGAGCTGACCGACATCTACGTCGAAGGCCTGGTGCATGTCACCGCGCTGCCTGGCGACTACTACCACTTCGATCCTGTGCATCACCGCCTGGCGGGCGAGCGCACCGGTCGCAGCTTCCGTCTTGGCGATACCGTTGAAGTGCGGGTGATGCGCGTCGACCTGGACGAGCGCAAGATCGACTTCGAGATGGCCGAAAAAACCATCAGCGCGCCGATCGGTCGCAAGAAGCGCGGCACCGAAACGGCTGCGCCAGCAACCAAGACCGCCGCCGAGCCTGCTCCGGCCAAGTCGGGGCGTCGCGGTTCGGCCAAGGAGAAGGCTGTCGAGGCCTATCGCCCGAGCGATGCGGCGGCGAAAAATGCCGAGTTGCGCAAAAGCCGTGAAATGAAACAGGCGTTGCTGGCCGAAGCCAAGAACGGTGGTAAAGCGGCGTCTGGGGGAAAGACCGGAAGGTCGATCCCGGACAAGGCGACCAGCAAGCCGAGCAAGCACCGTAAAGGTCCGCCGAAAGCGGGCTCGTCCCCAGCCAAAAGTGGCGGGGCGCGTAAACCCAAGGGCAAGTCATGAGTCAGCTGGAAAAAATCTACGGCGTGCATGCCGTGGAGGCGCTGTTGCGTCACCACCCCAAGCGGGTCAAGCAGATCTGGTTGGCGGAAGGGCGCAGCGATCCGCGTGTCCAGACGTTGATCGAGCTGGCGGGCGAAAATCGCGTGGCGGTCGGCCAGGCCGAGCGGCGTGAGATGGACGCCTGGGTTGAAGGCGTGCACCAAGGCGTCGTCGCCGAAGTCAGCCCGAGTCAGGTCTGGGGCGAGGCGATGCTCGACGAGTTGCTCGATCGCACCGAGGGCGCGCCGTTGCTGCTGGTGCTGGACGGCGTGACCGACCCGCACAACCTCGGCGCCTGCCTGCGTTCGGCGGATGCCGCCGGGGCGTTGGCGGTGATCGTGCCAAAAGACAAGTCGGCCACCTTGACCCCGGTCGTGCGTAAAGTCGCCTGCGGTGCGGCGGAAGTGATCCCGCTGGTGGCCGTGACCAATCTGGCGCGCACCCTGGAGAAACTCCAGCAGCGCGGCTTATGGGTCGTCGGCACGGCGGGCGAGGCCGAGGTCAGCATCTATGACCAGGACCTGACCGGCCCGACCATCCTGATCATGGGCGCCGAAGGCAAGGGCATGCGCCGCCTGACCCGCGAGCATTGCGACTACCTGGTCAAGCTGCCGATGGCCGGCAGTGTCAGCAGTCTCAACGTCTCGGTTGCCACCGGCGTGTGCCTGTTCGAAGCCCAGCGCCAGCGTGGGGCCAAGGCAGCCGCCAAAAAGCCCTGATCGCAGTACAACCTTGTGGGAGCGAGCCTGCTCGCGAAAGCGGACTGACATTCGATAACTATGTTGAATGACGCACCTCTTTCGCGAGCAGGCTCGCTCCCACATTGGTCTGTGTGTAACTGAAAGTGGTGGTTGTTCAAATAATCGCCAATTGCCTTGCGCCGCCCTCGACCCTTCTCTACAATTGCGCCCCTTGCTGTGATGGCAGGCACTTATGTGTCTAGCGTCCTCAAGTCCATAAGTGTCATTCACTCCTTGTCTGACCGTTTTTGAGCGGCAGGCTACAACCCGTAAGGAGCATTCATGCGTCATTACGAAATCATCTTTTTGGTCCACCCGGATCAAAGCGAGCAAGTCGGCGGCATGGTTGAGCGTTACACCAAGCTGATCGAAGAAGACGGCGGCAAAATCCACCGTCTGGAAGATTGGGGCCGTCGTCAACTGGCCTACGCAATCAACAATGTTCACAAGGCTCACTACGTGATGCTGAACGTTGAGTGCACCGGCAAGGCCCTGGCCGAGCTGGAAGACAACTTCCGCTACAACGATGCAGTGATCCGTAACCTGGTCATCCGTCGCGAAGAAGCCGTCACCGGCCAATCCGAGATGCTCAAGGCTGAAGAAAACCGCAGTGAGCGCCGTGAGCGTCGCGACCGTCCTGAGCACTCTGACAGCGCCGATGGCGATGACAGCGATAGCGACAGCGACAACAGCGATAACGCTGACGAGTAATCCACGGACCTTTTAAGGAGCCAATCACATGGCACGTTTCTTCCGTCGTCGTAAATTCTGCCGCTTCACCGCTGAAGACGTGAAAGAGATCGATTACAAAGATCTCAACACTCTGAAAGCCTACGTATCCGAGACCGGCAAAATCGTTCCAAGCCGTATCACCGGTACCAAAGCACGTTATCAGCGTCAGCTGGCCACCGCTATCAAGCGCGCCCGCTTCCTGGCCCTGCTGGCCTACACCGACAGCCACGGCCGCTGAGACCGGGCAGTCGATACGTAGCAAAGGATTGAATGCATGCGCGCCTTAGCTGAGTTCATCATGCGCGGTCGTATGCAGGCCACTCTCGTAGTGGCTGGATGCGCGGCATTGCCGTTGTTGTATTGGTTGGGTGCTGCCGCGGTGAGTCTCGTACTCCTGCGGCGCGGATTGAGGGACGCCCTTGGCGTTCTTGCTCTGGGACTGCTGCCGGCCTTGCTCTGGTGGTTGTATTCCGCTGACCCGCGGGCACTGATGGTGCTGCTGGGGTCTTCGGCGCTGGCGTTGGTGTTGCGCGCCAGCGAATCCTGGAACCGCGTGCTGCTGGTCAGCATAGCGATGGGAGTGGTGTTTTCAGTGGTGCTCGGGGTGGCTTTCGCACCCCAGATCGAGATGCTCTCGCAGGCTTTGATAAAAATCCTGCCCGAGGCCCTCGGTGATCTCTACCAACAGATGTCGGCAGAGGAGCAGGCGCGTTTCGCGTCCCTGATCGCACCGGTCCTGACCGGCCTGATTGCGGCCTTGTTGCAAATCGTCAGTGTGCTGAGCCTGATTATCGGGCGCTACTGGCAAGCGTTGTTGTACAACCCGGGTGGTTTTGGTCGCGAATTTCGCGCCATTCGTTTCCCGCTCGGGCTGGCGATGTTACTGCTGGCGGGCATGCTCCTGGGGCCGAATTTCGGTCCGCAGATGGCCATGCTCACGCCGTTGTGCAGTGTACCGCTGGTGTTTGCCGCCCTGGCCCTGATTCACGGGCTTGTGGCGCAAAAGCGACTGGCCAGGTTCTGGCTGGTCGGGTTGTACGTCACGTTGTTGCTGTTCATGCAGCTGATCTATCCGTTGCTGGTGGTCCTGGCCATCGTCGACAGCCTGATTGATTTTCGCGGTCGTATGGCGCCGAAAGACGCCGACAACGCGAACGGTGAAGGTTAAAAGTTAGAGGATTTTCACATGCAACTGATCCTTCTGGAAAAAATCGCCAACCTGGGCAACCTGGGCGACAAAGTAAACGTTAAGGCCGGTTACGGCCGTAACTACCTGCTGCCTTTCGGCAAAGCCACCGCTGCGACCGCTGCCAACCTGGCTGCGTTCGAAGAGCGTCGCGCTGAGCTGGAAAAAGCCGCCGCAGACCGTAAGGCATCGGCTGAAAGCCGTGCTGCCCAACTGGCCGAGCTGGAAGTGACCATCACTGCCACCGCTGGCGACGAAGGCAAGCTGTTCGGTTCGATCGGTACTCACGACATCGCTGACGCACTGACCGCCTCCGGCGTTGAAGTTGCGAAAAGCGAAGTTCGTCTGCCGAACGGCACCATCCGCAACGTAGGTGAATTCGACGTAGCCGTGCACCTGCACGCCGAAGTTGAAGCCACCGTACGCGTTGTCGTGGTAGCAGCCTAAGCAACACCTGTCGGTTGGCACCCTCGGGCGCCAACCGGTAACATCGGGCACGATCCTGTCTACAGGTCGTGCCCTTTGTCTTTCTGCAATTCCTGATTTTCATAACCTGACGTGGCCATGAACGAAATCACCGCCCCCGAGCAATACGATCTGCAAACCGCTGCCTTGAAGGTGCCTCCGCATTCCATCGAGGCCGAACAGGCCGTGCTCGGTGGTCTGATGCTGGACAACAACGCCTGGGAACGCGTGCTTGATCAAGTCTCCGACGGCGATTTCTATCGGCATGACCACCGCCTGATTTTCCGCGCGATCGCCAAGTTGGCCGATCAGAACATGCCGATCGACGTCGTGACCCTGGCCGAGCAATTGGACAAGGAAGGTCAGACATCCCAGGTCGGCGGCCTCGGTTACCTCGGCGAACTGGCGAAAAACACGCCGTCGGTCGCCAACATCAAGGCTTACGCCCAGATCGTTCGCGAGCGGGCGACCTTGCGCCAGTTGATCGGCATCAGCACTGAGATTGCCGACAGTGCGTTCAACCCGGAAGGTCGCACCGCCGCTGAGATTCTCGACGAAGCCGAGCGGCAGATCTTCCAGATCGCCGAGGCGCGGCCGAAAACCGGTGGCCCGGTGAGCGTCAACGACCTGCTGACCAAGGCCATCGACCGCATCGACACCTTGTTCAACACCGACAACGCCATTACCGGCCTGTCCACCGGCTACACCGACCTCGACGAGAAGACCAGCGGCCTGCAGCCGTCCGACTTGATCATCGTCGCCGGCCGTCCGTCCATGGGTAAGACCACCTTTGCGATGAACCTGGTGGAAAACGCCGTGCTACGCAGTGAAAAGGCTGTGTTGGTGTACTCCCTCGAGATGCCAGGCGAATCGCTGATCATGCGTATGCTTTCGTCCCTCGGGCGTATCGACCAGACCAAGGTCCGTTCCGGCCAGCTGGAAGACGACGATTGGCCGCGCCTCACCTCGGCGGTGAACCTGCTCAACGACCGCAAGCTGTTCATCGACGATACCGCAGGTATCAGCCCGTCGGAGATGCGCGCCCGAACCCGCCGCCTGGTGCGTGAGCACGGCGAGGTCGGGCTGATCATGATCGACTACCTGCAGTTGATGCAGATCCCCGGCTCTAGCGGCGACAACCGGACCAACGAGATTTCCGAGATCTCCCGTTCCCTCAAGGCCCTGGCCAAGGAATTCAACTGCCCAGTCGTTGCCCTTTCGCAGTTGAACCGTTCCCTGGAACAGCGCCCCAACAAGCGTCCGGTGAACTCGGACTTGCGGGAATCCGGAGCGATCGAGCAGGACGCCGACGTCATCATGTTCGTTTACCGTGACGAGGTGTATCACCCCGAGACGGAACACAAGGGCATTGCCGAAATCATCATCGGCAAGCAACGGAACGGCCCGATCGGCTTCATCCGCCTGGCGTTTATCGGCAAATACACGCGCTTCGAAAACCTGGCGCCGGGTAGCTACAATTTTGATGATGACGAGTAAATCTGTTCGCTTGACCCGCCTTTGTGGCGAGGGAGCTTGCTCCCGCTGGGCTGCGTAGCAGCCCCCAGTTTGCACATGTAATCCAGGTGTGCGGGGGATCCGGCTGCTGTGCAGCCGGGCGGGAGCAAGCTCCCTCGCCACAATTGGTTATTTTTTGTGCTATATTCCGCGCCCGCGATTTTTCATCTTCTATACCGGTCATCGACATGCAAGCAGCCAAGCCATTATTCGATTATCCCAAGTACTGGGCCGAATGTTTCGGACCGGCGCCGTTCCTGCCGATGAGCAGGGAGGAGATGGATCAGCTCGGCTGGGATTCGTGCGACATCATCATCGTGACCGGTGATGCCTACGTCGATCATCCGTCGTTCGGCATGGCGATCATTGGCCGTCTGCTGGAAGCCCAGGGCTTTCGCGTTGGCATCATTGCCCAGCCGAACTGGCAGTCCAAAGACGACTTCATGAAGCTCGGCGAGCCCAACCTGTTCTTCGGTGTCGCGGCCGGCAACATGGACTCGATGATCAACCGCTACACCGCCGACAAGAAAATCCGTTCCGATGACGCCTACACGCCGGGCGGTTTGGCGGGCAAGCGGCCGGACCGTGCGAGCCTGGTCTATAGCCAGCGTTGCAAGGAAGCCTACAAACACGTGCCGATCGTCCTCGGCGGTATCGAAGCGTCCCTGCGCCGCATCGCCCACTACGACTACTGGCAGGACCGGGTGCGCAACTCGATCCTGATCGACGCCTGCGCCGACATCCTGCTCTACGGCAACGCCGAGCGGGCGATTGTCGAAGTGGCCCAGCGCCTGTCCTACGGCCACAAGATCGAAGACATCACCGACGTGCGCGGCACCGCATTCATTCGCCGCGACACGCCGCAAGGCTGGTACGAAGTCGATTCCACGCGCATCGACCGTCCGGGCAAGGTCGACAAGATCATCAACCCGTACGTGAATACCCAGGACACCGCTGCCTGCGCCATTGAGCAGGAAAAGGGTCCGGTCGAGGACCCGAGCGAAGCCAAGGTCGTACAGATCCTGGCGAGCCCGAGGATGACCCGCGACAAGACCGTGATTCGCCTGCCATCGGTAGAGAAGGTGCGCAACGACGCGGTGCTGTATGCCCACGCCAACCGCGTGTTGCACCTGGAAACCAACCCGGGCAACGCCCGTGCGCTGGTGCAGAAGCACGGCGAAGTCGACGTCTGGTTCAACCCGCCGCCCATTCCGATGACAACTGAGGAAATGGACTACGTGTTTGGCATGCCTTACGCGCGTGTCCCGCATCCGGCGTATGGCAAGGAAAAAATCCCCGCTTACGAGATGATCCGCTTCTCGGTAAACATCATGCGTGGCTGCTTCGGTGGCTGCACCTTCTGCTCGATCACCGAGCACGAAGGCCGGATCATCCAGAACCGCTCGGAAGAGTCGATCATTCGCGAGATCGAAGAGATCCGCGACAAGGTGCCTGGTTTCACCGGGGTCATTTCCGACCTCGGCGGCCCGACCGCGAACATGTACCGCATCGCCTGCAAGAGCCCGGAAATCGAATCCGCGTGCCGCAAGCCGTCCTGCGTGTTCCCCGGCATCTGCCCGAACCTCAATACCGACCACTCGTCGCTGATCCAGCTGTACCGCAGCGCTCGTGCGTTGCCTGGGGTGAAGAAGATCCTCATTGCCTCCGGCCTGCGTTACGACCTGGCGGTCGAGTCGCCGGAGTACGTCAAGGAGCTGGTGACCCACCACGTCGGCGGTTACCTGAAGATCGCCCCGGAGCACACCGAGGAAGGTCCGCTCAACCAGATGATGAAGCCGGGCATCGGCAGCTATGACAAATTCAAGCGGATGTTCGAGAAGTACACCAAGGAAGCCGGGAAAGAGCAGTACCTGATTCCGTACTTCATCGCGGCTCACCCGGGCACTACCGACGAAGACATGATGAACCTGGCGCTGTGGCTCAAGGGCAACGGCTTCCGGGCCGACCAGGTGCAGGCGTTCTATCCGTCGCCGATGGCTACGGCCACCGCGATGTACCACTCGGGCAAGAACCCGCTGCGCAAGGTCACCTACAAGAGCGACGCGGTGACCATCGTCAAGAGCGAAGAGCAGCGCCGCCTGCACAAGGCGTTCCTGCGTTATCACGATCCGAAAGGCTGGCCGATGCTGCGCGAAGCGCTGACCCGCATGGGCCGCGCCGACCTGATCGGGCCGGGCAAGAACCAGTTGATTCCGTTGCACCAGCCTGCCACCGACAGCTACCAGAGTGCCCGTCGCAAGAACTCGACCCCGGCTGGCAGCCATAAGGTCGGTAAGGAGACCACCAAGATCCTGACCCAGCACACCGGCCTGCCGCCGCGGGCCAGTGACGGCGGCAATGCCTGGGATAAACGCGAGCAAGCCAAGGCCGCTGCGTTCGCCCGTAATCAGCAGGCTGCCAAGGAGCGCAAGGATGCGGCCAAGGGCAAGGGACCGAAGCCTGCGCGCAAGCCGGTTGTGCCGCGCTGATCGCCCCGCCCAATCGCAAGACGCCAGCCTGAGTGCTGGCGTTTTGCTTTCTAGCGGCAGTGCTGGCCGTTTGTTATCGTGGCGCCGCGTTATGGCGCCGAGGTGAATACGAGGTCCTTGTGGCGAGGGGATTTATCCCCGTTGGGCTGCGCAGCAGTCCTAGAACCTTCCACCTCGGTGGGGCAGGTCGATTGCGTTAAGCCTTTTAGGGCTGCTCCGCAACCCAGCGGGGATAAATCCCCTCGCCACGGGGTTCCGTGTGGAAAGAAATTAAATCCATCGATTCTCAAGGACGATTCATATGAGCAGCGCTTCAACGGGCATCGGCATGGACTTGAGCTTTTCCCAGTTCATGGCCCGTCAACGCATCGAAAGCCAGATCAACCTGCCGCGCCTGTTTGCCGCGATCGACGCCGACCCCAACATCGCCGGTGCGGGGGTGGTGTATGTCGATTCCGACTACAACGTGGTGACGCTGCGGGAGTTCAAGCCGATCTGCAGCATCGCGCCCAAACGCATCATTTTGCGCGAGGCGAAAAAGTACATTGCTCCGCAGCAATTCATAGAACAGGTGAAAAGCAGTCCACGCGAGTCGAAGCTCGGGATTGAGGCGACCAATGCCGGCTTGTCCTGTGTCGCCGCGGTGATTGGTTGGGTGGTGGTATTCAGTGGCAGCGTTGCCGTGCCCTTTACGGCTGGTGCCAGCGCTTTTGTGGTCGCCTTGGGCGCCGCTGCCGCTACGGCCAGTACCGCGCAGTGCGTCATTGGCGGAATGCGGGTGGCGAACGAGTTGAGCAACCCTACTGGCAACGATGAGATGAACGATGCTGACTGGTACAACATCGTGTCGCCGATTCTTGACGGTGTTTCCCTGGTGGGCGTCGGTGGCTCGGCGCTGACGACTGTTCGATTGCTCAAGGCCAACAAGGCGGCCGGCACCGGCAAGAGCTGGTACCAGTTGCTCAAGGGCCTGAATCGCCAAGAGCGCAGTAAGTTGACCAAGGAACTTCTGACGCTGAAGGACCCAAGCCTGACCGCTAAGTTGCTCAAGTTGCAGCAACGGGCAGGGGCTTTGCCCAAGCGTTACTCGTCCGCTGAGATCCGGCATGCGACCCTGACTCAGATCAAGGACTCGCTGGGCGGCGCCCTGGGCGTCATCGGCAGTTATACCGGTGGTGGCCATGTGAAAACCGTTGCCGTCGGCCTGTACGAAGAGTTCACGGAATGATCGGCGGCGGATCACTGAAGCCATTCCTGGCCCGCTATTTTCCGATTTTCATGGGCACCATCCTGCTCGGCTGTTTTTCCGGTTCCACGCTGCTCGTTCTGGCCGGAGCCACTTATTGGCGCGCCTTGGAGCCCTCGATCAGGACCGACTATGTCGGTTTCGGCACGTTGGCCCTGGTGATGGTTCTAGTCTTGGGCAACCTGCTGATTGCACGCGGGCGCGCTTGGGCAATCTGGGGTGTGGCGGGTTATTTCCTAGCCTGTCTGGCGGCGGCGGTGCCGACGTTTGCTTACGGGCCGCACCAGGGCGTGTACATCTTCGCTGTGCTGTTACCCCTACTGGGACTGCTCCTGATCAACAGCAAACGCCACCGGGAAATGCGCCGCAAGCTCGTCGAGATCCGCCACCAGCGCGAACGCATCATCCAATCCGCCAAGGCCTCGCGCCCGCGCCGTTGAGTCGATTCGCTACCGCCCGCGCCGCATTTATGTGCGGCCGTTGCAGATCAATACAGGCATCGCGCGGTTTTAGTGCTCTACTGCCCTGAGTAGACGTAGAAAGTGTCCGACCTGCCTGCATGGCATAAGTCTTGCGCCGCTTTCGATAACGCCCAGGCTCCGCAGGAGGCACGCCGTGTCGATCCATGTCGCTTTGCACCATGTCACACATTATCGCTACGAGCGCGCTGTCGAACTCGGTCCGCAGATCGTGCGCCTGCGCCCGGCCGCCCACAGCCGTACACGCATTCTTTCATATGCGCTGAAAGTCTCGCCTGATCAGCACTTCATCAACTGGCAACAAGACCCTCAGGGCAATTACCTGGCGCGGCTGGTGTTCCCGGAAAAGACCGATGAGCTGCGGGTCGAGGTCGATCTGGTCGCCGAGATGGCGGTGTTCAATCCATTCGATTTTTTCCTCGAGCCCTACGCCGAGAAAATTCCGTTTACGTATGCGGCCGACGAAAAACACGAGCTGATGCCCTATCTGGAAAAGCTGCCGCTGACGCCGAAGTTCAAGGCTTATCTGGACGGCATCGACCGCACGCCGCTGCCGGCGGTGGACTTCCTGGTGGGGTTGAACCAGCGCTTGAGCGAAGACATCGGTTACCTGATCCGCATGGAGCCCGGCGTGCAGACGCCGGAGCACACCCTGGAGCATGCGTCCGGTTCCTGCCGGGATTCGGCCTGGCTGCTGGTGCAACTGTTGCGTCATCTGGGCCTGGCGGCGCGGTTTGTCTCCGGTTACCTGATCCAGTTGACCGCCGATGTGAAAAGCCTCGACGGCCCGTCCGGTACGGAAGTGGACTTCACCGACCTGCATGCCTGGTGCGAGGTGTACCTGCCCGGCGCTGGCTGGATCGGCCTGGACGCCACGTCCGGGTTGTTCGCCGGTGAAGGGCATATCCCCTTGGCATGTAGTCCCGATCCGTCCTCGGCAGCGCCGATCAGCGGCCTGGTGGAACCTTGCGAGTGCCAGTTCAGCCACGAAATGTCCGTCGAGCGAATCTGGGAGGCGCCACGGGTCACCAAGCCATACACCGAAGAGCAATGGCAGGCGATCCAGGCGTTGGGCCGGCAGATCGACAGCGACCTGCTGGAGGGCGACGTGCGCTTGACCATGGGCGGCGAGCCGACCTTCGTTTCCATCGACGATCCGGACGGCGCCGAGTGGAATACCGCAGCGCTCGGCCCGGACAAGCGTCGCCTCTCCGCCGAGTTGTTCCAGCGCATGCGCAAGCACTACGCGCCCGAGGGGTTGGTGCACTTCGGTCAGGGCAAGTGGTACCCCGGCGAGCAACTGCCGCGGTGGTCGCTCAACTGTTATTGGCGGCGTGACGGCGTGCCGATCTGGCGCGACAACGCGCTGATCGCCGATGAACAGCAGGACTACGGCGCCGATGGCGAACTGGCCGGGCGCTTCCTGGCGAGTGTCGCCGAACGCCTGAATATTCCTGCGCGGTTCGTCTTCGCGGCCTACGAAGATAATTTCCATTACCTCTGGCGCGAGGGTAATTTGCCTTCGAACGTGACAGCCGAGGACCCTAGGCTCGAGGATCCCCTGGAGCGGGCGCGGTTGCGCAAGGTGTTCAGCCAGGGCCTGGACAAAGTGGTCGGCCAGGTCTTGCCGCTGGCGCGCACCGCCAAGGGCGATCAATGGCAAAGCGGCCGCTGGTATTTGCGCGACAGCCATTGTCGGCTGGTGCCGGGCGATTCGCCGCTGGGCTATCGCTTGCCGCTGGCGGCGCAGCCATGGGTGACGGCAGCCGAGTATCCCTTCATCCATCCCACCGACCCGAACCAGGACTTGCCCGAGTTGCCCGGCACCGAGCAGCTCACCCATCACGGCGAGCCGGCCCTGGAACAGGAGCGCGCGCCGAAGGTCGACGAATCGGCCGATTGGCTGACGCGCACCGCGTTCTGTGCCGAGGCCAGGGACGGGCGGCTCTATCTGTTCATGCCGCCGCTGGAGCGGGTCGAGGATTACCTGGAACTGGTCAGCGCCATCGAGGCGACAGCCGAAGAACTGGGCTGCCCTGTGCTGCTGGAAGGCTACGAGCCGCCGAGCGATCCGCGCCTGAGCAATTTTCGCATCACGCCTGACCCGGGCGTCATCGAGGTCAACGTGCAACCGTCGGCGACCTGGGATGAGCTGGTCGAGCGCACCGAGTTTCTTTACGAGCAGGCGCGGCTGAACCGGCTGACCACCGAAAAATTCATGATCGACGGTCGACACACCGGCACCGGTGGCGGTAACCATTTCGTCCTGGGCGGCGCGACGCCGGCTGACTCGCCCTTCCTGCGTCGTCCCGACTTGCTGCGCAGTTTGATCAGCTACTGGCATAACCACCCGTCGTTGTCCTACCTGTTTTCCGGACTGTTCATCGGCCCGACGTCCCAGGCGCCCCGCGTGGACGAAGCGCGCAACGATGCGTTATATGAGCTGGAGATCGCCTTCGCGCAAATGCCCGAGCCTGGCGAAGCGTGTCCGCCCTGGCTGGTGGACCGATTGCTGCGCAACCTGTTGATCGACGTGACCGGTAATACCCACCGCGCCGAGTTCTGCATCGACAAGCTCTATTCACCGGACGGCGCCACCGGGCGTCTCGGCTTGCTGGAGCTGCGCGCTTTCGAAATGCCGCCCCACGCCCGCATGAGCCTGGCCCAGCAATTGCTGCTGCGGGCGCTGGTGGCGCGGTTCTGGCGTGAACCCTACGCGCCGGCGAAACTGGCGCGCTGGGGCACCGAGCTGCATGATCGCTTCTTGCTGCCGCATTTCATCGAGCAGGATTTTGCCGATGTCATCGACGATCTCAATGTCGCCGGTTATCCGCTGCGGGCCGAGTGGTTCGCCGCGCACCTGGAGTTCCGCTTTCCCAAGGTCGGCGATTACGCGGTCAATGGTATCGAGCTGCAGTTGCGTCAGGCGCTGGAACCCTGGCATGTGCTGGGAGAGGAGGGCACGGCGGGGGGCACCGTACGCTACGTGGACTCGTCCCTGGAGCGCTTGCAGGTCAAGCTCAGCGGCCTGGCGCCACAACGTTATCTGCTGACTTGCAACGGCGTACCGGTACCCTTGCAACCCACCGGTCGAGTCGGTGAGTTCGTCGCCGGGGTACGTTTCCGCGCCTGGCAACCGGCCAACTGCCTGCAACCGACCATCCCGGTCCATGCGCCGCTGGTATTCGATGTGCTCGACACCTGGATGCAACGTTCGCTGGGCGGCTGTCAGTACCACGTGGCGCATCCGGGCGGGCGCAACTATGACAGCCTGCCGGTCAACGCCAACGAGGCGGAGAGCCGGCGGATGGCGCGTTTCTTTAGGATCGGACACACGCCTGGGAAACTTCCGATACCGAACCTGGCAACGGATGACGAATTTCCCTTCACTCTCGATCTGCGACGCTTCCAAGGGGCATTGAAGCGATAGATTTACCCTGTGGCGAGGGAGCTTGCTCCCGCTGGGCTGCGCAGCAGCCCCAGGATTTTACGGTCGCTGCGCAACCGAGCGGGAGCAAGCTCCCTCGCCACGATGATTGCCCCTGAAGCCTCTTGCCGGATTCAGCTCAAACATACCTATCCGGGTGTCATCTGCCTGCGCTAGTCTCACCTTTCATTGCCGTCCTGCCGAGCTTTCCATGCCTGACCTGCTTGACCGTTACCCGTTGACGACGGGCACCTATCACGAATTGCTGGATGACAGCGGTGCGGTGCGTGCGCATTGGCGGCGGCTGTTCGACCAATTGCAGCGCAGCACGCCGGCTCAGTTGATCCAGCGCCAGGCATTGCTCGCCCGGCAGATCCAGGAAAATGGCGTCACCTATAACGTCTATGCAGACCCCAAGGGAGCTGATCGGCCTTGGGAGCTGGACCTGCTGCCCCATGTCATCGACGCTCGGGAATGGACGCAACTGTCGGCCGGCATTGCCCAGCGGGCACGCTTGCTCAATGCCGTTCTGGCCGACCTGTACGGGCCGCAGCGGTTGATCAGCGAGGGGCTCTTGCCGGCAGAGCTGGTGTTCGGGCACAACAATTTCCTTTGGCCCTGCCAGGGCATCACGCCGCCAGACGGCAACTTCCTGCACTTGTATGCCGTGGATCTGGCGCGCGCGCCCGACGGCCGCTGGTGGGTGACTGCGGATCGGACCCAGGCGCCCTCGGGCGCCGGTTATGCGTTGGAAAATCGCACGATCGTGTCGCGAGCCTTTCCCGACCTTTATCGCGACCTCAAGGTGCAACACCTGTCCGGTTTCTTCCGCACGTTGCAAGAAACCCTGGCGCGACAGGCTCCCAGCAACGGCGAGCCGCCGCTGGTGGTACTGCTGACGCCCGGTCGGTTCAACGAAAGCTACTTCGAACACCTCTACCTGGCGCGGCAACTCGGCTATCCGCTGGTGGAAGGCGGCGACCTGACCGTCCGCGACGCCACGGTCTATCTGAAGACGCTTAGCGGGCTGCGTCGGGTGCACGCGATCATGCGTCGGCTCGATGATGATTTCTGCGACCCGCTGGAGTTGCGCACCGATTCGGCCCTGGGCGTGCCCGGATTGCTGGAGGCGGTGCGTCAGGGGCGGGTGCTGGTGGCCAATGCACTGGGTAGCGGAGTCCTGGAGTCTCCCGGGCTCTTGGGATTCCTGCCGAAAATAAGTCAGTTTCTTTTCGGTGAAGAGCTGATGCTGCCCTCCATCGCCACCTGGTGGTGCGGAGAGCCGCCGGTGCTGGCCCAGGCCCTGGAGAAACTGCCGCAGTTGTTGATCAAGCCGGCGTTTCCGTCCCAGAGCTTCACGCCGGTATTCGGTCGTGACCTGGACGAAGACCAGCGCGCTCGATTGGCCGCACGCATGCAGGCGCGGCCCTATGCCTATGTTGCTCAGGAACTGGCGCAACTGTCCCAGGCGCCGGTATGGCAGGCTGAAGACGGCCAGATCCAGCCTCGAGCCATTGGCATGCGGGTTTATGCGGTGTCCGGCAAAGACGATTATCGAGTGCTGCCGGGAGGCCTGACCCGCGTGGCCGCCGAGGCTGATGCCGAAGTGGTGTCGATGCAGCGCGGAGGCGCGAGCAAGGACACCTGGGTACTTGGCGAGCAGGCGCCCGGCGGTGAGCAATGGAAGGCCCAGCGAACCGTGGGCGTGCATGATCTGGTGCGCCGCGATCCCTATCTGCCGTCTCGTGTGGTGGAAAACCTGTTCTGGTTTGGCCGCTACTGCGAACGTTGCGACGACAGCGCCCGTCTGCTGCGGATCATGCTGGCGCGCTATGTCGATGGCGATGATCCGCAGGCCTTGCAATCGGCGGTCGCCCTGGGCGAGAGCCTGATGTTGTTGCCGGAGGAGGGCGAGTTGCCCGAACGCCTGCTGGCGGCCATGCTCGGGGATGACTGGTCGTTCAGCCTGCGCTCCAATCTGCAGCGCTTGCAGTGGGCGGCCTCCCAGGTCCGTGGCAAGCTGTCCCGGGAGAACTGGCAGGCACTGGTGGAACTGCAACGCGAAGCCGTGGAACTGGAAACCAGCGAGCCGGACTTCGGTGAGTTGCTGGATTTTCTCAATCGACTGGTGATGTCCCTGGCCGCGTTGTCCGGGTTCGCCCTGGACGACATGACCCGCGACGAGGGCTGGCGTTTCCTGATGATCGGCCGGCGCCTGGAGCGTCTGCAATTTCTCAGCAGCAGCCTGGCGGCATTCCTGCGCGGCGAGGCGGTTTTCGATCAGGCCGGGCTGGAATGGTTGCTGGAGTTGGGCAATAGCAGCATCACCTACCGTTCGCGATACCTGGCGGTGGCGCAGCTGATCCCGGTGCTCGATCTTCTGTTGCTGGACGAACAGAACCCTCACGCAGTGCTCTTCCAGTTGAAACTGGTGGCGCGCACCGTCAAGCGTCTGAACGACGATTTTGGCGCGCCGAGAGAAACCGCCCTGCCGGAACTGGTGGCGCGACTGTCGCGCTTTGACCTGCGCTGCCTGGAGAGTCTTTTGTTTGGCGAAGCCAGCCTGCGCGCGGCGCTCGACGGGCTGGCCGATCTGCTGCAGGAAGTCGCCGATGTCAGCGGGCAGGTGTCCGATCGCCTGGCCTTGCGCCATTTCGCCCATGTTGACGACGTCAGCCAGCGCACGGTATCCGTCTGATGAATGCCCGTTACCAGATCCTTCACGACACCCACTATCATTACGACAGCCCGGTGTCCCTCGCCCAGCAACTGGCGCATCTATGGCCGCGGCCCTGTGAATGGCAGCGCTGTACCGAACGACAACTGACCATCAGCCCGGAGCCCACGACCCGTCGCGATGAAGAGGATGTGTTCGGCAATCCGCTGACCCGCCTGGCCTTCGAGCGGCCCCATGATGAGCTGCTGGTCAATGCCCGCCTGAGCGTCGAGGTGCTGGCGCGCCCGCCACTGGATTTCGGTTCATCGCCCGCCTGGGAATCCACTCGTCATGCATTGACCTACAGCGGCCGGCCGCTGACGGCGCAGTTGCTGGATGCATGCCGCTATCGTTTCGAGTCACCCTATGTGCACCTCAAGCGCAGCTTCGTCGAGTTTTCCGAAAGTTGTTTCCCGGTTGGTCGTCCGTTGATGCTCGGCGTCCAGGCGCTGATGGAAAAAATCTTCGAGGAATTCACTTTCGACGCGGAGGCCACCCAGGTCGCGACACCGCTGGTGGAAGTGCTGGAGCGACGCCGGGGCGTCTGCCAGGATTTTGCCCACCTGATGCTGGCCTGCGTACGTTCTCGCGGATTGGCGGCGCGTTACGTCAGCGGCTATCTGTTGACCCAGCCACCCCCCGGCCAGGCTCGATTGATTGGTGCCGATGCGTCTCACGCCTGGATTTCGGTGTTTTGCCCGGTGCTGGGATGGGTGGATTTCGATCCGACCAACAACGTGCAACCGTCCCTGGAGCACATCACCCTGGCCTGGGGCCGGGACTTTTCCGATGTGTCGCCTTTGCGCGGGGTGATCCTGGGGGGCGGTACCCATGACCCGGAGGTACGGGTGACGGTGATGCCGTTGGAGTCGTGAGTGCAGTGGGACCAATGCGGGAGCGAGCTTGCTCGCGATAGCGCAGGTTCAGTCAGCCTTGATGTGACTGATACACCGCTATCGCGAGCAAGCTCGCTCCCACAGGGTATGTATTGAATTGAGAGGAAAATGCATGTTCCCGGTTTCCATCAAAGGCGTACTGCAATCTCCCGACGGCCTGGTCGTGCTGATGCTCAACGAGCGTGACGAATGGGAGCTGCCCGGTGGGCGGATCGAGCTGGGCGAAACGCCGCCGCAGTGCCTGGCACGGGAAATCGCCGAGGAGCTGGCGGTCGAGGTCAGCGTGGGCGAACCGCTGGATTCGTATCTGTTCGAGGTGATTCCCGGCAAACACGTGTTCATCTCCACTTACCGCTGCCAGTTGCTGGGCGGTTTCGTGCCGACGATCAGTCATGAGCACAAGGAGATCGGGCTGTTCGAGCCAAGCCAGTTGCCAGCGAACCTGCCGGCTGGTTATCGCTTGTCGATTATCAACGCGCTGGGGTTGTGAGGGCCGGCAGCGAGGCTGTCGGCCCTGGACACAAAACCGTGGGGCCGGATCGGATCATCGGGCCCTGGAGGAGTCAGGCGTCGGGGGCCTGGTCTTTCGGTGCATCTGTATCATCGTCTGCCGCCACTTCACCTTCAGCATCGGGGTTCAGTGCTGCTTCATCGGCGGTGGCTTTCTTGCGCTGGAGCTTTTCCTCTTTCTTCTGCTCCTTGGCCAGGTCTCTCTGACGTTTGGCGAAGGAATAATTGGGTTTGGCCATGGGCGATCCTCTGGGGTCGAAGGTGAGGTTGAGCGGCGCGTATTCTGCCCTGTATCGGGGTCGAGCCGTTAGCTGGGTTTTTGCTCGGCCCATTTCGGCGGCACCGAGGGTTGCCATTCATCCAGCGCATCGAGCAGGTCATGGGCCGAGTCGCTCACTTGCAGCATGTCACGATGCGGCGCCCGGACGAAGCCTTCACCGACGATGTGATCGAGAAAACCGGTGAGTTTGCTGTAGAAACCGTTCACTTCCAGCAGCCCCATCGGTTTAGCGTGGTAGCCGAGCTGGCCCCAGGTCCACACTTCGAAAAGTTCTTCCAGGGTGCCGAGGCCGCCGGGAAGGGCGATGAAGGCGTCGCTGAGTTCAGCCATGCGGGCCTTGCGCGCATGCATGCCGTCCACCACTTCCAGGCGTGTCAGGCCGCTGTGGCCGATTTCTTTGTCTTTCAGGCTTTGCGGGATGATGCCAATCACTTCGCCGCCAGCCGCGAGGGCTGCATCAGCGACGATTCCCATCAGGCCGACCGCGCCGCCGCCGTAGACCAGGGTCAGTTTTCGCTCCGCCAGTGCCTGCCCCAGGGCCTGAGCCGCTTCGCGATAGGCGGGATGGCTGCCGGCGCTGGCGCCGCAAAATACACAAACAGACGCTATGGACATGCTTTACTCCGTGATCGCTAACCGGTCCAGAGTAAAGCCTGCCCCTCGTTGCGCAAAGAATTAAACCTCGCGCCGGGGTTTTTCGTAGGTGCCGCTGGCGCCGCAGGCGTAGGCGGCGAGCAGGCTGCATAACAGGCTGTTGAGGTTCATGACGGTTGCTCCAGAGAGGTGATGGAGCCGATCGTAACGGGCGAGTCATACTTGTGGCTGGTTGATTCTGTCCATCAGGCTGATAGTCTTAAGTTGTATACAATCTTTGACACAGGTCATAGGAACTTGCTGGAAAATCAGGCAGTCTTCCCCTTTGACGGATTTTTGTTAACCATGCCTTGGAGATTCATGATGTTCGCCAAACTTGTAGCAGTATCCCTGTTGACGCTGGCCAGCAGCCAACTGATGGCAGCGGAGTGCAAGACCACCATCGATTCCACCGACCAGATGTCCTTCAATGCCAAGGCCATCGAAATCGACAAGAGCTGCAAAACCTTCACCGTTGAGCTGACTCATTCCGGCAACCTGCCAAAAAACGTCATGGGTCATAACTGGGTGCTGAGCAAAGAGGCTGACATGCAGCCGATCGCCACCGACGGTCTGGCCGCTGGCATTGACAAGGATTACCTGAAGGAAGGTGATGCTCGCATCATCGCCCACACCAAAATCATCGGCGCCAAGGAAACCGACTCGGTGACCTTTGATGTTTCGAAATTGAGTGCTTCCGAGAAGTACGGTTTCTTCTGCTCGTTCCCGGGCCACATCTCGATGATGAAAGGCACGGTTACCCTGAAATAATCAATTTCAGACACAAAAAAAGCGCCCCAAGCAGGGCGCTTTTTTTATACCTGGTAAATACCCGACCCCTGTGGGAGCGAGCCTGCTCGCGAAGGCGGTGTGTCAGCCAGCATTGATGTAGCTGATGCGACGCCTTCGCGAGCAGGCTCGCTCCCACAGGTGATATCAGACCACCGCGGTGATCACGGAGCGTACGGCATCACTCGCTTGTGCTCGGTCTTGCGGTAGGTTTCGCAAATGATCCTGGCCGCCTCTTCGCGAATCGGTTGGCCATGCAGGAAGGCGTCGATCTCGCCGTAGGTCACGCCATGGGCGGCTTCATCCGGCTTGCCCGGCGACAGGTCTTCCAGATCAGCGGTGGGGACTTTTTCCACCAGCGACTCCGGCGCGCCGAAATCCCGGGCGATGGCCCGGACCTGGTTTTTCACCAGGCCGCTCAGCGGGGCCAGGTCACAGGCGCCATCACCGAACTTGGTGAAGAAACCCATGACCGCTTCGGCCGCGTGATCGGTCCCGATCACCAGACCTTGCTCCGCGCCGGCGATGGTGTATTGCGCCACCATGCGCATCCGCGCCTTGGTATTGCCCAACACGAAATCCCGCGAACCCGGCGCCTTGCCTTCGAATGCCAGGACTTCCTTCGCCAATGCCTTGACCGCCGGACCGATGTTGACGGTATGGCGCTCGTCCGGCTCGATGAAATCGACGCAGGCCTGGGCTTCGTGCTCATCGAACTGGGTTTCGTACGGCAGGCGCACGGCGATGAACCGGTACGCCGAATTGCCGGTTTTTTCCCGCAGCTCGCGCACGGCACGTTGGGCCAGCAGGCCGGCGGTCAACGAGTCGACCCCACCGCTGATTCCCAGCACCAGGCTTTTGAGACCCGAGTTGACGAGGCAGTCCTGAATGAAGCTCACCCGGCGCGCGATTTCGGCCTTGAGGGCGGCGTCATCGGCGAACGGTGGCTGGACCTTGAGCTGTTCAGCAATCTCACGCTGTACGGCTTGCATGAATTCACTCCTTGCTTGATGTGCCGGAAAGGGCGGCAGGTACTTGGAAAACATGTCGCATATAGGCGACGAAATTCGGGTCCTTGCAGTGGGTCTTGCCGGGCTCGTCGGAAATCTTGGCCACGGGTTGCCCGTCACAGCTGATCATTTTAAGCACGATGCTCATCGGCTCCACGCCTGGAATGTCGCAAGTCAGGTTGGTCCCGATACCGAAGCTCACATTAATGCGACCACGCAAGGCGCGGAAAATATCCAGGCATTTGGGCAATGTCAGGCTGTCGGAGAACACCAGGGTCTTGCTCATCGGGTCGATGCCCAGTTTGTGGTAGTGGGCAATGGCCTTTTCAGCCCAGATGACCGGATCCCCCGAATCATGGCGCAAACCGTCGAACAGCTTGGCGAAGAACAGATCGAAGTCCTTGAGGAACGCATCCATGGTGATGCAGTCGGTCAGCGCGATGCCCAGCAGGCCTCGGTATTCACGAACCCAGCAATCGAGCGCGGCGATCTGGCTGTCGATCAGTCGCGGACCCAGCTGCTGGTGGGCCATGATCCATTCGTGGGCCATGGTGCCCAAGGGCTTCATGTCCAGCTCTCGGGACAGGTGCACATTGCTGGTGCCGACGAAGCGGCCGGGGAAGTCGTGCTTGAGCACGTTCACCACTTCTTCCTGGACACGGTAGGAAAACCGGCGGCGAGTACCGAAGTCGGCCACTTGCAGTTCGGACAATTCGTCGGCACTGGCGTTGGCCGTCAGCCAGTCGAACTTGCGATAAAGCTGCTCTCGCGCCTGTTCCAGGACGACTTCACGGTAGCGATAACGGTTGCGCACCTCGCTGACGATGGCCAGCAGCGGTACTTCGAACAGGATGACGTGCAGCCAGGGCCCGCGCAGACGGATAAACAGCTCGCCGTTATCGATGCCGGTGTGCACATAGCGCAGGTTGAAGCGAAACAAGCCCAGGAAGCGCAGGAAATCCGGCTTGAGGAAGCTGATGCGCTCAAGGAAACCCAGCTGGTCGGCGCTCAGGCTCAACTCGGCGAGGCGTTCGATCTGGAAACGAATTTCCGCGAGGTAAGGGCGCAGGTCTTCGCTGTTGCGGCAACGAAACTCCCATTCCACTTCGACGTTGGGGTAGTTGTGCAGCACCGCCTGCATCATCGTCAGCTTGTAGAAGTCGGTGTCGAGCAGGTTCTGCACGATGCGATCGGCAAACACGCTCTCGCTCATAATGGGAATCTCCAGACGGGTGCTGCGGCGTGCGGCAGTCGTGTTGAAAGGTCTAGTGGCGCATAACACAGGTGGATATTGCCAGTGTTTTTTTGGTCGCGAAGCTCTCTGTGGCGAGGGGATTTATCCCCGCTGGGCTGCGCAGCAGTCCTAAAAAAGATGGGGACGCTACGCGTCCAGCGGGGATAAATCCCCTCGCCACAAGGTTACATCGCAGCTGCTAGGGGGCTGTGCCAGTACCTTCGATCTGCTCCAGCATCCATTCCACGAACAACCGCACCTTGGGCACTTCCGCCGAATGTTCCGGGTACGCCAGGTAGTAGGCATTGGTACTGGGCATCGGATGTTGCCAAGGGATGACCAGCTTGCCGTCAGCCAGTTCTTCCTCCACCAGGAATCTTGGCAACAGGGCCACGCCACAGCCGACCTGGGCGGCGCGGATGCACATGTAAAACGTCTCGAAGCGTGGCCCGTGGTAGCTGTGTTCGGTGTGATAACCCTGATGGTCGAACCAGTCATGCCATGCCTGGGGCCGGGAGGCGTTCTGCAGCAGCACCAGCCCGGTCAGTTGCGTGGGGTCGGTAAAAGGCTCGTCCGGCAAGCTGCCCGGGGCGCAGACCGGCACCAGTTCTTCGCCGAACAGCTTCAGGGATTCGGTGCCCGGCCGCGATCCCTGGCCAAAATAGAACGCCAGGTCACTGCGTCCCTGCTGCAGGTCGTCGGCCTCCTGCTCGCTGCACAGGTCCAGATGAATGCTGGGATGGCGCAGGCGCCAGCCCTTGAGCCGCGGGACCAGCCAGCGGGCGCCGAAGGTCGGAGGCGTAGAGACTCGCAGGACTTCGGTGTCGCCACCGTAGGAACGCAGGTAATGGGTCGACATCTCTACCTGGGAAAGGATTTTTCGCACCTCCCCCAGATACAGATCCCCGGCGGGCGTCAGCTGCAAGCGTCGGCGAACGCGGCGAAACAGCAGGTGTTGCAGCAACTCTTCAAGCTGCGCGACCTGTTTGCTGACGGCGCTCTGGGTCAGGTTCAATTCTTCGGCGGCGCGGGTGAAGCTCAGGTGACGGGTCACCGCTTCGAAGCACTGCAGCGCGGTGATAGACGGCAAATAGCGCTTATTGAGCATGATGGAGCCTTATTTTTGTCGCTCTGCTTTTATGCTGAAGAGTCTGCTTGAGTGGCAGCATGAATAAACGGAATGATATCTCGCTTAAAGGTCGTTTGTTGGCAAGTCTCGGGCCAGCTACAACTACAGGTCTGATCAGCCGTGATTGCCCGGCTGCCACATCTTTGTCTTTCGCATGAGGAATTACCCATGGTTGCTGCATTGCTTGATCGTCTGGGCGTCAACCCGGCCCTGTACCAGAACGGCAAACAGCCCGTGCATTCGCCCATCGACGGCAGCCGCATCGGCGCGGTGAACTGGGAAGGCGCCGCCGAAGTCGAGCAACAGGTCAGCCGTGCCGAACATGCCTTCGATTTGTGGCGCAAGGTGCCGGCGCCCCGTCGCGGCGAGCTGGTGCGTCAGTTTGGCGACCTGCTGCGTGAATACAAGGCCGACCTCGGCGAACTGGTGTCGTGGGAAGCCGGCAAGATCACTCAGGAAGGCCTGGGTGAAGTGCAGGAGATGATCGACATCTGTGATTTCGCCGTCGGTCTATCCCGCCAGTTGTATGGCCTGACCATCGCCTCCGAGCGACCGGGCCATCACATGCGGGAAACCTGGCACCCGCTGGGGGTGGTCGGGGTGATCAGCGCCTTCAACTTCCCGGTGGCGGTGTGGGCCTGGAACACCACGCTGGCCCTGGTGTGCGGCAATTCGGTGATCTGGAAACCGTCGGAGAAAACCCCGCTGACCGCCCTGGCCTGCCAGGCATTGTTCGAGCGCGTACTGGAGAATTTCAGTGATGCGCCGCCGTACCTGAGCCAAGTGATCATCGGTGGTCGCGATGCCGGCGAAGCCCTGGTGGATGACCCGCGCGTGGCGTTGATCAGCGCCACCGGCAGCACCCGGATGGGGCGCGAAGTCGCACCAAAAGTCGCGGCGCGTTTTGCCCGCAGTATCCTCGAACTGGGTGGCAACAACGCCATGATCCTGGCCCCGAGCGCCGACCTGGACATGGCAGTGCGGGCGATCCTGTTCAGCGCCGTCGGCACCGCCGGCCAGCGCTGCACCACCCTGCGCCGTTTGATCGCCCATGAATCGGTGAAGGAGGAGATCGTCACCCGCCTCAAGGCCGCCTACTCGAAAGTGCGCATCGGTCATCCGCTGGAAGGCAACCTGGTAGGGCCGCTGATCGACAAGCAGAGCTTCGACAACATGCAGGATGCGCTGGAGCAGGCCCTCAGCGAAGGCGGCCGGGTGTTTGGTGGCAAGCGCCAGCTCGAAGAGCAGTTCCCGAACGCCTACTACGTTTCGCCGGCCATCGTCGAAATGCCGGAGCAAAGCGACGTGGTGCGTCACGAAACGTTCGCGCCGATCCTCTACGTGGTCGGTTACAAGGATTTTGCTGAAGCACTGGATTTGAACAATTCCGTGCCCCAAGGCCTGTCGTCGTGCATCTTCACCACTGATGTGCGTGAGGCCGAGCAGTTCATGTCGGCGGTGGGCAGCGATTGCGGCATCGCCAACGTCAACATCGGCCCGAGCGGCGCGGAGATCGGCGGTGCCTTTGGTGGCGAAAAGGAAACCGGCGGCGGTCGCGAGTCCGGCTCCGATGCATGGCGCGGCTATATGCGTCGTCAGACCAATACTGTGAATTATTCGCTGGAACTGCCTTTGGCCCAGGGGATTACTTTCGACTGAGAACCGGTCAGCGAAAGCTCTCTGTGGAAATAGTCCCCTGTGGGAGCGAGCCTGCTTGCGAAAGCGCCGGATCAGCCAATATGAAGGTTGCAGATGAACCGCTTCGCGAGCAGGCTCGCTCCCACATTGAATTCTGTGTTTGTTAGGTTTCTGTTGGAGTCTGGCAATGCCGTTACGCGAAGAATGTCTGTGGGAAAAGCTGACGCCACAACGGCCCGAAAACACCGTGCTCACAGGCGAGGTGACGGTGGATGTCTGCGTCATCGGCGCCGGTTTCACCGGTCTGTCAGCGGCGGTGCACTTGCTCGAGCAGGGCAAACGCGTGGCAGTGCTGGAAGCCCATCGGGCCGGACATGGCGGCTCGGGGCGTAACGTCGGGCTGGTGAACGCCGGCCTGTGGATCCCGCCGGATGATATCGAGGCCGGTTTTGGCGAGGCGGTGGGCAGCCAGCTCAACCGCATGCTCGGGGCCGCGCCGGCCTTGGTGTTCAGCCTCGTCGACAAATACAACATCGATTGCCAGCTGCGCCGCGAAGGCACCCTGCATATGGCCCACAACGCCCGGGGCGAGGCGGACCTGCGCAGCCGCGAAGAACAATGGAAACGCCGTGGCGCGCCGGTGGAACTGCTGACCGGCCAAGCCTGTGCCGAGGCTACCGGCACCGACAGGATCGCCGCGGCATTGCTCGATCGCCGCGCCGGCACGCTCAACCCGATGGCCTACACCAGCGGGCTGGCCAAGGCGGCCAAGGACCTTGGCGGCCAGTTGTTCGATCATTCGCCGGTCACGCGCCTGGAACGCCAAGGCCAGCGCTGGTCAGTGCAGACTGCCCAGGGCTCGGTGCTGGCCGAGCAAGTCGTGATCGCGTCCAACGCCTATACCGAAGGCGACTGGACCGAACTGCGGCGCAATTTCTTTCCCGGATATTACTATCAGGTCGCTTCGGTCCCACTGACCGACGCGGCCGCCCACCGAATTCTGCCGGGTGGGCAAGGTTCCTGGGATACTCGCCAGGTATTGAGCAGCATCCGCCGGGACAAGGACGGTCGCTTGCTGCTCGGCAGCCTGGGCAATGGCAACCGTAAGCCAACCTGGTTTCTCAAGGCCTGGGCGGACCGCGTCCAGCAGCATTATTTCCCTTACCTCAAGCCTGTGGAGTGGGAGTGCACCTGGACCGGTTGCATTGCGTTCACGCCCGATCATCTGATGCGCCTGTTCGAGCCGGCGCCAGGCCTGGTGGCAGTCACCGGCTACAACGGTCGAGGCGTGACCACCGGCACCGTGGTCGGCAAGGCATTCGCCGACTATCTGTGCCACGGCGATGCCAAGGCATTGCCCATCCCTTTCGCGCCCATGCAACCCTTGGCCGGCGTGGGCCTGCGCAGTTGCCTGTATGAGGCGGGCTTTTCCCTGTATCACGCGGGCCAGTGCCTGCGGATCGTCATCTGATTGTTGAAAAGTGTTACGAGCAGCGGCGTTTTTCAACACAGCGGCTAGCCTGTTATGGTGCGGGCTGTAGCAGCCGCGCACTGGTAGTGTGCAGTTAGGTGACGCAGGTTGTTACACAGTGGTTGCACGCCGTTTCGTATGGCGGTTGCAATGATGGCTCATGGAGGGTTTCACCTACTTGTAAAAACGGTTGCACCTCGTCCGGTTTAGACGGTTGCACGCCCTGTGAAAAAGGGCCCGAAACAGTCGAAATAACAATAAAGCAGCGACTTTTTTAAGAATAAAAAACCGATGGCACGGCCCTTGCTCTTAGCTTTTCAGTGAAGTGAAGTCGCAGTGCCAACTAAAAAAAACCTTGGAGCACCACCTCATGTCCCAGACGTTTTACAAGAAAGGCTTTCTGGCCCTCGCAGTGGCAGCTGCGCTGGGTGTTTCTGCGTTTGCCCAGGCTGATGTGAAATTTGGTGTGGCGGGGCCGATGACCGGCGCCAACGCCGCGTTTGGCGAGCAGTACATGAAAGGTGCGCAGGCCGCGGCCGATGTCATCAACAAGGCAGGTGGCGTCAATGGCGAAAAAATCGTCCTGGTCGCCGGTGACGACGCCTGCGAACCGAAGCAGGCCGTGGCCGTGGCCAACCGACTGGTTGACCAGGACAAAGTGATCGGCGTGGTCGGGCACTTCTGCTCGTCCAACACCATCCCGGCCTCCGAGGTCTATGACGAAGCAGGCATCATTGCCATCACCCCAGGCTCGACCAACCCGGCCGTTACCGAACGTGGCCTGAGCGCGATGTTCCGCATGTGTGGTCGTGACGACCAGCAAGGCATCGTGGCTGGCGACTACATCGTCGACGTGCTCAAGGGCAAGAAAGTCGTCGTCCTGCACGACAAGGACACCTACGGCCAAGGCCTGGCGGATGCTACCAAGGCACAACTGGCCAAGCGTGGCGTGACCCCTGTCTTGTACGAAGGCCTGACCCGTGGCGAAAAAGACTTCAGCGCCGTGGTGACCAAGATCCGTTCGGCCGGTGCCGACGTGGTCTACTTCGGCGGCCTGCACCCGGAAGCCGGCCCGCTGGTTCGCCAGCTGCGTGAGCAAGGACTCAAGGACGTCAAGTTCATGTCCGACGATGGCATCGTCACCGATGAACTGGTCACTACCGCTGGTGGCGCGCAATACGTCGATGGCGTGTACATGACCTTCGGCGCCGACCCGCGCCTGCTGCCGGACAGCAAGGCCGTGGTGGACGCTTTCCGTGCCCAGGGCGTCGAGCCTGAGGGCTACACTCTGTACGCCTATGCCTCGGTCCAGGCGCTGGCCGCCGGTTTCAATGGTGCCAAGTCCAACAAGGGCGAAGACGCCGCCAAGTGGCTGAAAGCCAACCCGGTGAAAACCGTCATGGGCGAAAAAGCCTGGGACACCAAAGGCGACCTGAAAGTCTCCGATTACGTGGTCTACCAGTGGGACAAGGATGGCAAATACCACCAGTTGGAAAAACAGAAGTAAGGGCTGAAGCGACCGTCCAGGCCCTTCTGGAAGCCGGCCAAGCTCCGGTTTCCAGAAGGTGCGTGCTGGTCGCGCCTGACATTGCTCCGACGTAAATCTGTATTTTCCTTAGAAGAACCGCACACCTTGGGTGTGCAGGTTCTCACTGCGTGAGATTGCGTTATGGATGGTATTTTCCTGCAGCAACTGATCAACGGCCTGACCCTCGGGTCGGTCTATGGTCTGATCGCCATCGGCTACACAATGGTCTATGGCATCATCGGCATGATCAACTTCGCCCACGGCGAGGTTTACATGATTTCCGCTTACCTCGCGGCAATCAGTCTGGCTCTGCTGGCTTACTTCGGTATCGAATCCTTTCCGCTGATGATCCTTGGCACTCTGGTGTTCACGATCGTGGTCACCGGGGTATACGGCTGGGTCATCGAACGCGTCGCCTACAAACCCCTGCGCAACTCCACCCGACTGGCACCGCTGATCAGCGCCATCGGCATCTCGCTGATCCTGCAGAACTACGCGCAGATCAGCCAGGGCGCCCGCCAACAGGGTGTGCCGACACTGCTCGAAGGCGCCATGCGCGTCGACATCGGTACCGGCTTCGTGCAGCTCACCTACACCAAGATATTCATCCTGATTGCCGCATTCGCCGGCATGGCGCTGCTGACCTACATCATCAAATACACCAAGCTCGGCCGCATGTGCCGTGCCACCCAGCAAGACCGCAAGATGGCCTCCATCCTTGGCATCAACACCGACCGGGTGATTTCCTACGTGTTCATCATCGGTGCGGCCATGGCGGCCCTGGCCGGTGTGCTGATTACCATGAACTACGGCACCTTCGACTTCTATGCCGGCTTCATCATCGGCATCAAGGCGTTCACCGCGGCGGTACTCGGCGGCATCGGCTCCCTGCCTGGGGCAATGCTCGGCGGGATCATCCTCGGGATCTCCGAGTCGCTGTTCGCCGGTCTGATCAACTCCGACTACAAAGACGTGTTCAGTTTCTCGCTGCTGGTGCTGATTCTGATTTTCCGTCCCCAAGGCCTGTTGGGTCGCCCACTCGTGGCGAAGGTATAAGTATGTCTGCTGCCAATAAACCGCTTGATATCAAAAAGAGCGTCATCGACGCGATCCTGGCCGGCCTGATCTCGCTGATCGTATTCGGGCCGATCGTCGGCGTAGTGCTCGACGGCTACAGCTTCAACCTGCAACCGGCCCGCGTCGGCTGGCTGGTGGCGATCGTGATGGTCGGGCGCTTTGCCCTGAGCCTGTTCCTGCAAACCCCGAAGGGGCTGAAGATCCTCCAGGGGTTCGAGAGCACTGGCTCCGGCGTGCATGTGCTGCCACCCGACTACAAATCGCGGCTGCGCTGGATCATCCCGGCCCTGATCGTGATTGCCATCGTGTTCCCGTTCTTCGCCAACAAGTACGTGCTTACCGTAGTCATCCTCGGGCTGATCTACGTGCTGCTGGGCCTGGGCCTGAATATTGTGGTCGGCCTGGCCGGGTTGCTCGATCTGGGTTACGTGGCGTTCTATGCCATCGGCGCCTACGGCCTGGCGCTGGGTTACCAATACCTGGGGCTGGGTTTCTGGACTGTGCTGCCGCTGGCGGCCATCGCAGCGGCGATGGCCGGGTGTATTTTAGGATTCCCCGTGTTGCGAATGCACGGTGACTACCTGGCCATCGTGACCCTGGGCTTCGGCGAGATCATCCGGCTGGTGCTGAACAACTGGTTGTCGTTCACTGGCGGGCCGAATGGCATGCCGGTTCCTGCACCAACCTTCCTGGGCCTGGAGTTCGGCAGGCGAGCGAAGGACGGCGGGGTGCCGTTCCATGAGTTCTTCGGCATCGACTACAACCCCAACATCAAATTCCTGTTCATCTACATCGTGTTGTTCATCACCGTATTGCTGGTGCTCTACGTCAAGCATCGCCTGACCCGCATGCCGGTCGGCCGCGCCTGGGAGGCCCTGCGCGAGGACGAAATCGCCTGTCGCTCCATGGGCTTGAACCATGTGCTGGTCAAGCTTTCTGCGTTCACCATCGGTGCTTCCACCGCTGGCCTGGCGGGAGTGTTTTTTGCCAGTTACCAGGGTTTCGTCAATCCGTCCTCTTTCACCTTCTTCGAGTCGGCGTTGATCCTGGCGATCGTCGTGCTGGGTGGCATGGGCTCGACGGTTGGCGTGGTGATCGCGGCATTCGTGCTCACCGTGGCGCCGGAGCTGCTGCGCAGTTTCTCGGAATACCGCGTGCTGCTATTCGGCGTACTGATGGTATTGATGATGATCTGGCGCCCACGCGGCCTGATCCGCATCAGCCGTACCGGTGTGACGCCGCGCAAGGGGGTAGCGCCATGAGCGAAGTCGTACTCAAAGTCGAAAACCTGATGATGCAGTTCGGTGGCATCAAGGCCCTCAGCGACGTCAGCCTGCAAGTCAAGCGCAACTCGATCTTCGCCCTGATCGGCCCCAACGGCGCGGGCAAGACCACGGTGTTCAACTGCCTGACCGGTTTCTACAAGGCTTCGGGCGGCAAGATCGAACTCAACGTGCGTGGCGAGCAGACCAACGTGATCAAGTTGTTGGGCGAAGCGTTCCGCCCGACGGACTTTGTCTCGCCAAAGTCTTTCGCCAGCCGGCTGTACTACAAGATGTTCGGCGGCACCCACCTGGTAAACCGCGCCGGCCTGGCGCGAACGTTCCAGAACATTCGCCTGTTCAAGGAAATGTCGGTGCTGGAGAACCTGCTGGTGGCCCAGCACATGTGGGTCAATCGCAGCCTGGTGGCGGGCATCCTCAACACCAAGGGTTATCGTCAGGCGGAAAGCGATGCCCTGGACCACGCTTTCTACTGGCTGGAAGTTGTGGACCTGGTGGACTGTGCCAACCGCCTGGCTGGTGAGCTTTCCTACGGCCAGCAGCGCCGCCTGGAAATCGCCCGGGCGATGTGCACGCGTCCGCAGATCATCTGCCTCGACGAACCGGCCGCCGGCCTCAACCCTCAGGAAACCGAAGCGCTGAGCGCGATGATCCGGCTGCTGCGCGACGAGCACGATCTGACCGTGGTGCTGATCGAACACGACATGGGCATGGTGATGAGTATTTCCGATCACATCGTAGTGCTGGATCACGGCAACGTGATTGCCGAGGGCGGTCCCGAGGCGATTCGCAACGATCCGAAGGTGATCGCGGCTTACCTGGGCGCCGATGAAGAGGAATTGGTATGAGTGGGCCTATCCTCGAACTCAAGGAGCTGGACGTGTTCTACGGGCCGATCCAGGCCCTGAAGAAAGTCTCGATGCACATCGGCGAAGGCGAAACCGTGAGCCTGATCGGCTCCAACGGTGCCGGCAAGTCCACGCTGCTGATGTCGATCTTCGGCCAGCCCCGCGCTGCGGGTGGGCAGATCATCTACCAGGGCGTGGACATCACCCACAAGTCGTCGCACTACATCGCCTCCAACGGCATCGCTCAATCGCCGGAAGGGCGCCGGGTGTTCCCCGACATGACCGTTGAGGAAAACCTGCTGATGGGCACCATTCCTATCGGTGACAAATACGCCAGCGAAGACATGCAGCGCATGTTCGAGCTGTTTCCGCGGCTCAAGGAGCGCCGCAACCAGCGAGCCATGACCATGTCCGGCGGCGAGCAGCAAATGCTCGCCATCGCCCGGGCCTTGATGAGCCGGCCGAAGTTGTTGCTGCTCGACGAGCCGAGCCTGGGGCTGGCGCCGATCGTGGTGAAGCAGATCTTCGCCACCCTGCGGGAACTGGCGTCCACCGGCATGACTATCTTCCTGGTGGAGCAGAACGCCAACCACGCGCTCAAGCTGTCAGACCGGGCCTATGTGATGGTCAACGGAGAAATCCGCCTGACCGGCAGCGGCAAGGAACTACTCGCCAACGAAGAGGTGCGCAACGCGTATCTTGGCGGGCATTGAGGCGGCAGCTGCAATGAAAAAAACCGGCGAGTGATTGCCGGTTTTTTTATCTCTCCAAACCACCATCGTCCCCCTGTGGGAGCGAGCCTGCTCGCGAATGCGGCGGATCGATTGCCGTCCATGTATTTGATGCGCCGCCTTCGCGAGCAGGCTCGCTCCCACAGGGATATATAGCGTTTTCAGAATTGTGGACAACAATCTCGAAGCCCTGCGAAACCGCGACATAAAGTCGCCGCAAACAGTTGTTTTGTCACGGTTTTGACTTGTCCCCGTTTGCTGTGGAACTGGCTGTGGGTAACGTGGGTGTACTTGGCTGGAACCCTTTGATTGCGTGGCTTTCAGCGTGGTGAGCGTTTTTTGATCAGGCGGTTTTGGTCATTCGGATGTGGCAGTTGTCAACAGTTTTCTGAGCGTCATTGGCGTTCGGAAAACGGTGAGCAAGCCTGTGGATAAGTCTGTGACTAAACTCTGGAAAGACCGCGCGGAGCAGCGTCGTTGCTGGCTTGGCGCCATCGTCTATCTGGCCTCGGCTTATAGCAGATAACTTCTGCTGCACAACCTCACTTGGTGGGTCAAGCGAAAAAAATTTCCAAATGTCCCGCAAAGCCTTATACACAGCGGCTTCCAGTGTTTGTACTTGCCCCCGATTATTGTGGACGTGCCTGTGGATAAGATGCGCGCAACCCTCTGCAGCCCTTGTTTGGCAAGGCCTGGGCTCGATTGGTTGTTTTATGAGCAGCCGTGCAGGCAAAAACGCGTCCTCAAGCCTTGCCCACGGCGTGTCAGGGCGGGCATGCTGTGGACCGATTTCCATTAATGGTTTGAAGCCCAAGCAAGGAGAACACGATGTCCGACACCCTGTTTATCACCGGCGCTACGTCCGGTTTTGGTGAAGCCTGTGCCCGTCGTTTTGCCGAGGCCGGTTGGAAACTGGTGCTGACCGGTCGTCGTGAAGAGCGCCTCAGCGCCCTCTGTGCCGAGTTATCGAAGCAGACCGAGGTCCATGGCCTGGTTCTGGACGTGCGTGATCGCAAGGCCATGGAAGAGGCCATCGCCAGCCTGCCGCCTTCGTTCGCCAAATTGCGCGGCCTGATCAATAACGCCGGCCTGGCCCTGGGCGTCGACCCGGCGCCCAAGTGCGACCTCGATGACTGGGACACCATGGTCGACACCAATGTGAAGGGCCTGATCTACAGCACCCGCCTGCTGTTGCCGCGGCTGATTGCCCATGGGCGCGGCGCCGGGATCGTCAACCTGGGCTCCATCGCCGGCAACTATCCGTATCCGGGCAGCCACGTGTATGGCGCGAGCAAGGCGTTCGTCAAACAGTTCTCGCTGAACCTGCGCTGTGACCTGCAGGGCACCGGCGTGCGGGTGAGCAATATCGAGCCGGGGCTGTGCGAGAGCGAATTTTCCCTGGTGCGCTTCGGTGGTGACCAGGAGCGCTACAACGCGACTTACGCCGGCGCCGAGCCGATCCAGCCGCAGGACATCGCCGACACCATCTTCTGGGTGCTCAACACCCCGGCGCACATCAACATCAACAGCCTGGAGCTGATGCCGGTGAGCCAGACCTGGGCCGGCTTCGCCATCGAGCGCAACAAGGCCTGACGGGGTCTTCGAGATGAGCTTTTTGTGGTGTGGGAGTTGCTCCCTCACCACAAAGGTGTGTCAGGCCAGATATTCGGCCAGCCCGCGATAGCAGGTCAGCAGGTGGTAGGGCGTAGTGGACGGCATGTCCCGGCGGCTGACATTGCCGTTGGCATCAAGGCATTCGTTCCAGCCTAGGGGATGCAGGAAACATTGCTGCAACGCCCGTAGCTGGCGCAGCAACGTCCCTTCGCTGCCAGGGCGCAACGTGAGTGCCCGTAGGTATTCCGCCTGGGCCCAGATGCGTGGGGTTGCATCGCGCGGAGCCGTCTGCGGTTCCAGGGCCAGCATGGCGCAAACGCCAGCGGTATCCGGATCGACGCCTTGTTGTTCGGTATCGCCGAAGCTGCGTTCCAGGGCCAGGTGCAGTTTGCCGTCACGCAACAAGGGCGATGAGGCCAGCAGGAAATACCACTCGAACTGATGCCCCGGCTCGAACCAGTTATCCACAGCCTTGAGCGGTTTCTCCATCATGACTTGTCGTTGCGGATCAACGAAGCACTTGAACATCCCCTCGCACAGGCTCAGCAACGCTTGGCGAACAGCGGCATCGTCGCGAACCGCCAGGGTCGCGAGAAAAGCTTCTGCCAGATGCATCAGCGGGTTCTGCAGCGGGCCGGTCTCGGCTGTCGACCAGTCGCGGCCGAGGCTGGCTTCGTAGAGACCGTCGCCAGTGGCGAAGCGTCGCGCGATGATTTCCAGGGCCGCGTTGAGCACCGACTCCACCAGCGGTTCGCGAACCTTGCCCCAGTAATGGGCGCAGGCGAACAGGATGAAGGCGTGGGTGTACAGATCCTTGCCGGTATCCAGCGGTATCCCCTGCGGGTCGATGCTGTAGAACCAGCCGCCATGTTCGGCATCGTGGAAGTGCCGTTGCAGCGAGCGAAATAGCGCGGCGGCCCGTTCCTCGGCCTGCGGCACTTCGCCGATCAGGCTGGCGAACACATACAACTGCCGCGCACAGGCCATGGCGCGATAACGCTGGGGCGGCAGCGGCTTGTGCTGGGTATCCAGGGACTCGTAGGGCAACGCCAGCTCGGCATTCCAGCCCGGACCTTGCCACATCGGCACGATTACATCGTGAAGCTGCTGATGCACCTTGGCGAACAGCGTGGTCAATTCGGGTAGAAGGGCGGAGCGGGAGGCTTCAGGCATTGGCGGACGTCGTCACGGCGGGGGCGTTTGCGCGACATGGTAGCAGAGTGGCAGGTCTTGGCGATGCGGTGCCTGTCAGGCCGCTTTCGCGAGCAGGCTCGCTCCCACATGGACGGTGGACGCCAATCCATGTGGGAGCGAGCCTGCTCGCGAAGAGGTTTTGAATAAAACAGAAAAGGTCAGCTGGCCAACAACCAGACCCCAGCCGCCGCCGAAGCAGCCCCGGCCAACCTGATCACCGGCGCCGCCGCGCGTGGCAACACACGAACCAGCGCAAAGCCCGCGCCGTGCAGCGCCGCCGTTGCGGCGACGAACCCCACCGCATAGGCCCACGGACTCGACATGTCCGGCAGCTCCAAGCCATGGGCGACGCCATGGAATAGCGCAAATAGCGCGGTCGCACCGACTGCCAGGCTTAGCGGCGGACGCACCGCCAGCGCCACCGCCAGGCCCAGGGCCAGCACCGAGGCGGCGATGCCGCTTTCCAGCGCAGGCAGGTCCAGGCCTTCGAAGCCCAGCAAACCACCGAGCAGCATCGTCCCAACGAAAGTGCATGGCAGTGCCCAGCGCGCGGCGCCTTGTTGTTGGGCCGCCCACAAGCCGACCGCCAACATCGCGAGCAGATGGTCGAGCCCGCCGATGGGGTGGCCCAGGCCGGCGATCAGGCCGTTATCGCCGTGACCGGGGTGGGCAAAGGCCAGAGCTGGGGTCAGCAGCAAGGCGAGGGTTCCGAGGATACGTTTGAATGTCATGGATAAGCTTCCTTGTTCGAATGGGGAAAGTCACGCCGCGCTCAGCAGGCCCTGGCGCTCGATGAAGGCGATGATGTCGTCCAGGCCCTGGCCGGTCTTCTGGTTGCTGAACACGAAGGGCTTGCCGTTGCGCATCCGCTGGGTATCGCTGTTCATCAGTTCCAGGGAGGCACCCACCAGTGGCGCCAGGTCAATCTTGTTGATCACCAGCAGGTCGGATTTGCAGATGCCCGGCCCGCCCTTGCGCGGCAGCTTGTCGCCAGCCGATACGTCGATCACGTAGATGGTCAGGTCCGACAGCTCGGGGCTGAAGGTCGCGGACAGGTTGTCGCCACCGGACTCGACCAGGATCAGGTCGAGGCCCGGGAACCGCCGGTTCAACTGGTCCACCGCTTCAAGGTTGATCGAGGCGTCTTCGCGAATCGCCGTGTGCGGGCACCCACCGGTTTCCACGCCGATGATCCGCTCCGGCGCCAGGGCTTCGTTGCGCACCAGGAAATCAGCGTCTTCACGGGTGTAGATATCGTTGGTGACCACGGCCAGGTTGTAGCGCTCGCGCAAGGCCAGGCAGAGAGCCAGGGTCAGTGCGGTCTTGCCGGAGCCTACCGGGCCGCCAATACCGACGCGCAAAGGTTGTGTATTCATGTGTCTCTCCTAGGAACGGAACAGGCGGCTGTACTGGCGCTCATGGGCCATGCACGCCAGGGACAGGCCAAACGCGGCGCTGCCGTAATGGTCGGGGTCGAGGTTCGAGGCGATCTGCTGGGCCTGTTGCAGCAATGGCAGCAGCTCGCTGGTCAACCTCTGCGCGGCTTGCTGGCCCAAGGGCAGGGTTTTCATCAGCACCGCCAGTTGGTTTTCCAGCCAGCTCCACAACCAGGCGGCGAGGGCATCCTCTGGCTTGATATCCCAGGCACGGGCCGCCAGGGCCCAGCCCAGCGCCAGGTGCGGTTCGCTACGCTGTTCAAGGAAGCTGCGGGCGGCGCTGTCGAGCTCCGGCAGGCCCGCCAGCAATTGTTGCAGCGAGTAGCCCATCTGCCGGCTCTCCTGGTACAGCTCGCGGGTTTCCCGGCTGGCACGGTGTTGTTCACAAAGCTCCAGCAGCGCGTGCCAATCGTCGGCAGCGGCCGCCCTGCAATGAGCCAGCAGCAAGGGCGCTTCGAAACGCGCCAGGTTCAGTAGCATCTGATCGCTGATCCAGCGGCGTGCGTCGTCGGGCGTTTTGACCAAGCCTTTGTCCACAGCCATTTCCAGGCCCTGGGAGTAGCTGTAGCCGCCAATCGGCAGTTGCGGACTGGCCAGGCGCAGCAGTGCCCAGGCCGGGTTCATGAACGCACGCCGAACTGGTGCAGGCGCGGTGCGTAATTGAAATCTTCGTCGCCGTGCCGGGAATGATGATGGCCGCCGCCGTAGGCGCCGTGTTCCGGCTGGAACGGCGCTTCAATGGATTCGGCGCTGGCGCCCAGTTGCTCAAGCATCGCCTTGAGCACGTAATCATCCAGCAGGCGCAACCAGCCATCGCCCACCTGCAGGGCAACGTGGCGATTGCCCAAGTGGTAGGCAGCACGGGTCAGTTCGAACGCATTGGCGCAGGTAACGTGGAGCAATTGTTCAGGGCGGGCGCAGACACGCACGATGCGCCCATCTTCGGCCTGAAGGCATTCACCGTCGTACAGCGGCGGCTGGCCTCGCTCCAAGAACAATCCCACGTCTTCACCCTCGGCACTGAAACAGCGCAGACGGCTTTTGCTGCGGGCGTCAAAGATCAGGTGCAGCTCGGCGTCCCAGCGCGGTTGAGTGTCGATTCTGCGGTGGATAACCAGCATCGGAGTGCTTCCAGCAATGAACGGTGCTGTGTTTAGAGCAAGGGGCTTGCCAATCGAAGGGGATGTAGGAAATGGCGGGGGATGGCGTCCCTGGATGGGGCGGGCTTCGTGCCGTTATGGTGCGCTTCGGGAAAACTTGCACCACTTTGAATCGCACGCGAGACATTGTGGGAGCGAGCCTGCTCGCGAAGCGGTGCATAAGGAAAATCAATGCTGGCTGACCCGGCGCTTTCGCGAGCAGGCTCGCTCCCACATGGAGGGTTGGGGGGCAGGCAGTTACTCGGTGCTACCCAACCCGTGCCAATGCTTGAGGCCGATGAAGATGAACCGTAGTTGCTGGGTAATCTTCGCCTGGGGGGTGAGATGTTCGGGGAGCGCTTTGGCGGGCGGGTCGATGATATCCGGCAGGGTGGCGAAGACACTCTTGACGACGAGGTCGGCCATCACGCTCAGTCCCGCAAGGTCCAGGTGTTGCAACTTGGGCATCAATGCCAGGTCGGCGGCGAGGTCCGAGCTGATGTCTTCGCGCAGCTTCGCGATGGCCTGGCGTACCGGCAGGGAGCCGCCGTACTGCTCGCGGGCCAGGAACAGAAACTGCGATCGGTTGGCATGCACCACGTCGAGAAAAATCCGCACAGACGCATCGATGATGCCGCCCATGACAAATTCGTTGTGGCGCACCAGCCGGATGGTTTCGCGAAACGTCTGCCCGACTTCGCTGACGAGCGCCAGGCCAAGCTGGTCCATGTCGTCGAAATGTCGATAGAACCCGGTGGGTACGATGCCGGCTGTCTTGGCGACTTCGCGCAGGCTCAGGCTGCCGAATCCCCTGCCGCACTCCATCAAATGGCGCGCTGCATCCATCAGGGCATTTCGGGTCTGTTGTTTCTGTTCGGCGCGGGGAAGCATTGCAGGGCTGACTTCCAGGTCATGGGAGCGATGCACTTTAGCAAATCGTCTTTGGCGGCGTCGAACGGTAGGGACGGATCAGTCGGGAAAACGAGGGGCTTGAAAAGTCAAAAGCCCGATTCAGGGAATCGGGCTTTTTTACGGGCCACCATGGGCTCAGCTCACTGCACTGTTGCGTTCGATTACGCGGTCACCACCGCCTTCGGCAAGGGTCTGGCCTTGTGGAGTGCGATCGGAACCTTCAGCGGCCAGGGTTTCGCCCAGTGGGGTGCGGTCGGAACCGTCAGCAGCCAGGGTTTCGCCCAGTGGGGTGCGGTCGGAGCCGTCAGCCGCCAGGGTCTGGCCTTGTGGAGTGCGGTCGGAACCGTCAGCCGCCAGGGTCTGGCCTTGTGGAGTGCGGTCGGAACCGTCAGCCGCCAGGGTCTGGCCCTGTGGAGTGCGGTCGGAACCGTCAGCCGCCAGGGTCTGGCCCTGTGGAGTGCGGTCGGAACCACCTTCGACCAGGCCTTTCTCTTCCAGGCGGTCACGGCCACCTTCGGCTACGGTCTGGCTATAGACAGAATGGCTGTCCTTGACTTGCGGCGTGGCCTGTTCGGAAGCTGGCAAGGCGAAAGCGGTAGAGGCCAGCAGGGAAAGGGAAAGACTCATCAGTAGTTGGCGTTTCATGATCGTTGCTCCTCGAGAGGGCTGAAAAGTGGGTACGAGGGCAATGCTACTCTCGATAAGTCGATATAAAAGTTCATAAACACAATGGTAATAATCAACGGAATTGATTGTTCTGCGGGAAGGCTCTAGAACGGGCCTTTCAGAGGGGCGGTTTTGCCCTGGAGTGGGTAGTTTGTACCCACTCGCGCCCCGCAAAAGTGCGGGCGCGGTAACAGGTAGCTGTCGAAACGGTCAGGTTCCGAGGCGTTTTTTCGTGCCGGTCGTCGCGCTTGGTGGTAAACCTGTCGGCCGTTTCGGCAGTCCAATCGTTTATCGGCAGTGAGCCAGTAGCGGTTCGCCTTGCCTCAGGCGTCGCGGTCCGCACGCCAAATTTGTCAGGAGCCTTGTGCATGACGCGCACCTCAAAAATTTTCGCCTGGGGCTTTGCCTGCCTCATCGCATTGCTGGCCGCGCTTGTGCTGGTCATCGCTTTCTTCGACTGGAACCGCCTCAAGCCCACGCTCAACGCGAAGGTTTCCGAGGAGTTGCATCGTCCATTCGCAATCAATGGCAACCTGGCGGTGATCTGGCAGCGCGAACCGCAGGAAGGCGGCTGGCGCGCCTTTGTGCCGTGGCCCCATGTCGTGGCCGAAGATTTGAGCCTGGGAAACCCGGACTGGTCGAAAACCCCGCAAATGGTCACGCTAAAGCGCGTCGAGCTACGTATTTCGCCCTTGGCCCTGTTGGCCCGGCGGGTGGCGATCCCGCGCATCGACCTGACCGAACCCAACGCCAGCCTGCAGCGCCTGGCTGATGGCCGCGCCAACTGGACCTTCCAGTTCGATCCGAAGGACCCGGACGCCGAACCGTCCAGTTGGTCGGTCGATATCGGTGCCATCGGCTTTGACAAGGGGCATGTCACGCTGGATGACCAGACGCTCAAGACCAGGCTCGAGGTGTTGATCGACCCGTTGGGCAAACCCATTCCGTTCAGCGATATCGTCGGTGAAAAGACTGCGAACAAAGCCCGGGAACAAGGTGCGGCACCACAGGACTACGCCTTTGCTTTCAAGGCTGACGGGCAGTATCAAGGACAGAACCTGAGCGGTTCCGGCAAGGTCGGTGGCTTGCTGGCCTTGCAGGATGCATCGCAACCCTTTCCCCTGCAGGCCCAGGCGAAGATTGCCGACACCCGCATCGAGCTGGCCGGCACCCTTACCGACCCGAAGAACCTTGGCGCCCTGGACCTGCGTCTGAAACTGGCCGGTAAAAGCCTGGCCAATCTTTACCCGTTGACTGGCGTGACGCTGCCGGATTCGCCGCCCTATGCCACTGATGGTCGCCTGATCGCCAAGCTCCACGAACCGGAGGGGGCGCAGTTCCGCTACGAGGCGTTCAACGGCAAGATTGGCGAAAGCGATATTCACGGCGACCTGGCTTATGTTTCCAGCCAGCCGAGACCGAAACTCACTGGCGCGCTGGTATCCGATCAGCTGTTGTTCAGCGACCTGGCGCCGCTTATCGGCGCCGACTCCAACACGCAACAGAAGGCGCGCGGCGGTGCCAGCAAACAACCGTCCGACAAGGTCTTGCCGGTGGAAGAGTTCCGCACTGAGCGCTGGAGCGTAATGGATGCCGACGTGGAGTTCACCGGCAAGCGCATCGTCCATAGCGAGCAATTGCCCTTCACCGACCTCTACACTCATTTGCTGCTGAACAATGGCCAGTTGAGCCTTGAACCCTTGCGCTTTGGCGTGGCCGGTGGCCGTCTCGATGCGCAGATTCGCCTCAATGGACAGACTCGGCCCCTCGAAGGCCAGGCGAAACTGACCGCGCGAGGCTTCAAGCTCAAGCAGCTTTTCCCGGGTTTCGAACCGATGAAAACCAGTTTCGGCGAGCTCAATGGCGATGCCGATCTGTCCGGCCGAGGTAATTCGGTAGCAGCGTTGCTGGGCACCGCCAATGGCAACTTGAAGATGCTCATCAACGACGGCGCTATCAGTCGGGAGTTGATGGAACTGGCAGGGTTGAACGTTGGCAACTATGTGGTAGGAAAAATCTTCGGCGACAAGGAAGTGAAGATCAATTGCGCGGCGGCTGATTTCGGCATCAAGACCGGCCTGGCGACCACTCGCCTGTTTGTATTCGATACCGAGAACGCGATCATCTATATCGATGGCACGGCGAATATGGCCACTGAACAACTGGACCTGACTGTTACCCCGGAGTCCAAGGGCTGGCGATTGATTTCCCTGCGTTCGCCGCTGTACGTACGAGGCACCTTCGCCAAGCCCGCCGCCGGGGTGAAGGCCGTGCCGCTGATGTTGCGTGGGGCCGGAATGGTCGCGCTGGGTGTCATCGCCGCGCCGGCGGCGGGGTTGCTCGCGTTGGTCGCTCCCAGCGGCGGTGAGCCCAACCAATGTGCACCGTTGCTCGAACAGATGAAGGCCGGCAAGGCGCCGAAGACGGTAAAGGACTGATCGCGTTTGCGAAGTGGGCGGATGTTTGCTGGGTAGCAGAAAGTTAATGGGCTGTCTGTTCTATTAGTTTCTGACTTGGTTAGTGTTATTGGTCGAATTGTAACGCCGTCTTGGTTTTTAACGAATCGGACAGGGTTGCATGCGGCCGCTTGGATGGTGGTAATAAGCAGTCATGGATGTATCTATGAGGTTTCGGACCTCGCGATGTGTTGATGAGCTTTTTTTCAAGCAGCGTTTCACGGGCAAGCATGTAGCGGGACAGGTCAGTGTGAATGTTTCCACAAGGCAACTCAGTTCAGCCCGTTACGAAAGAAACGGTATTGAACAAAAGGTGCGGCGCGGCCTGCCGGCCGCCGCGAACTCATTGATTGTCGAGCTTCCTCCAGCGAGCATTCCGGAGCCTCATGTTTTGCCAGCATGATTGCTCTGGTTCTGGCTGACACGGTCCTGGAACAGTTTCATCGAACTCGTCAGTGCGTGCCCGGACTGCCGCGCTTCTTCCTCCAGCCATTTGAAGAACGCTCGTACTGGCGGGTGGCGTTCCCGGCCCGGAACGCATAAGGCGCTGTAGCCCGCGCCGTTGACCTGGACGTGCGGGTGGTAAGCGACCAGTAGGCCGCTGGCGACGCTTTCGGATGCCAGCACGTTGCTCGCCAGGACCAGGCCTTGCCCGGCAATTGCCGCTTGCAGGGCGTAATGCTCCTCGTCGTATTCGCGTATGCAGGGCTGACGGGTCAGCCAGGTTTCTCCCGCCCGCGCGCACCAGGCGTCCCAGCCATGGGCATAAAGCTTGGTGTTGTGCCACCGCACACTGATCAACGTCGTCGGTTGTCGGGTCGCCAGAGCGGCTATTTGCTCAGGTGACCCGTATACACCGAAGTACTCATCGAACAGGCACATGCCATACAGGTTCGGGTAGTTCTCCAGGCTATAGCGCACCACCATGTCCACGCTGGCGTCCTGGTGCAGGTCGATCACTTCGCAGTGCGTGTCCAGGCGGACATTGATGGTGGGATGGCGCGCGTAGAACCGACCCAGGCGCGGCACCAGCCAAAGCGCCGCGAACGCGGCGGTGGTGGAAATCGTCAGGTGCGCGGTACTGCGTTGCGGGCGCAGGGTATCGACGCTTTGCGCCACTTCCAGCAAGGCACCGTGCAGGCTGTGGAACAAGCGTTGGCCACCTTCGGTCAGCCGCACCTGGCGAGGCAGGCGCTCAAAGAGTTGCACACCCAGCCAGGTTTCCAGTGAGCGGATCTGATGGGAAATCGCCGTGGGCGTTACCGACAGCTCAGCCGCCGCGGCCTTGAAACTGAGCAATCGTGCAGCGGATTCGAAGGCACGCAACGCGTTGAGTGGCAGGGCAGCAAACATCTGGAAACTCCAATGGATGAGAGCAGCTCATCCCGGTCAACTAACGCTCATTTGAGCTGATGCAGGCTTTGGCTTCAGTCTGAGAGCCATGCGTGGTTCCCAGTGTAGTCACAGTCCAGGAGTTTCAGATGAGCAATATTCTTGTGGTACACGGCAGCCCTCGCGGCGAGCGTTCCCATTCCCGGCGTCTGACGGAGGCTTTCATAGCGGCTTGGCAGGCTGCCAATCCACATACCCAACCGACCCGCCGCGAGGTCGGCCGGACCGTTATTCCTCCGGTCAACGAAGCCTTCATCGCCGCGGCGTTCCACCCCGAGCCTCAGGGAAGGCCATTGACCATGCAGGCCGACCTGGCCTTGAGCGATGCGTTGGTGGCGGAGCTGCAGGCCCATGACCGGCTGGTGATTTCCGCACCCATGCATAATTTCGGCGTGCCCAGCGGCGTGAAGGCCTGGATCGACCAGATCGTGCGCATTGGCGTGACGTTCAACCACAGCCTGGATAACGGCGTCTCGCAATATGAGCCGTTGGTGCTGGGCAAGAAGGCCCTGATCGTGACCAGCCGTGGCGATTTCGGCTTCGGCCCCGGAGGCTCGCTGGAATCCATGAACCACGCCGATACGCTGCTGCGCACGGTCCTGGAGTTTATCGGCATCAGCGACGTGACGGTGGTGGCCGCTGAAGGAGAGGAGTCGGCCGAGCACAGCTTCGCGCGGTCCTACGCCGAGGCCGAGCGGCGCTTGCTGGCGCTGGCGCGAACATTCTGAACGGGCTCGATCGCTACAACGGGGCTGGCGTCGACGCCTTCGACTGACGACGCGGGCCGAAGTGGCGGGTGTGTCATAGACTGGTCATCATCGATACCGATGCTGACCACCTCTTGATCACAAGGACGTCGCCATGTCGCAACGCTGCGCCACTCGCTACCCGCTGGTGCTGGTCCCGGGCATGCTTGGGTTCATTCGCCTGGTGTTGTATCCGTATTGGTATGGCATCGTCGAGGCGTTGCGCCGGGGTGGAGCCGTGGTGGTCGCGGTGAAGGTTTCGCCATTGCATTCGTCCGAAGTTCGCGGCGAGCAATTGCTGGCACGGATCGAGGAGATTCTCAGGGAAACCGGCGCGCAAAAGGTCAACCTGATCGGCCACAGTCAGGGCGCCCTCACTGCCCGCTATGCAGCCGCGCTGCGCCCGGATCTGGTCGCCTCGGTCACATCGGTGGCCGGCACCAACCACGGGTCCGAACTGGCCGATTACCTGCAAGACCATTATCCGGCCGACAGCGCCAAAGGGCGGTTGCTCAGCGCTTTTCTGCGGCTGATCAACGCGTTGATGAGCCTGCTCGACACCGGCTACCACGGACCGAAATTGCCGGTAGACATCCGCGCCTCCCACGCCTCGCTGACGACTGCCGGCGTGGCGTTGTTCAACGAGCGTTATCCACAAGGCCTGCCGCAGACCTGGGGCGGGCAGGGGCCGGAAGAAGTCAATGGGGTGCGTTATTACTCGTGGTCCGGGACTCTGCAGCCGGGCAAGACCGACAGGGGCCGCAACCTGTTCGACGGCACCAATCGCAGCTGCCGGCTGTTCGCGCGCACCTTCGTGCGCGAAGCCGGGCAGTGCGACGGCATGGTCGGGCGCTACAGCTCGCACCTGGGCACGGTGATTCGTGATGATTATCCGCTGGACCATTTCGACATCGTCAATCAGTCGCTGGGACTGGTGGGCAGGGGAGCGGAGCCGATCCGGCTGTTTGTCGAGCATGCGCAGCGGTTGAAGGATGCCGGGGTGTAGCACATCAGCACGACCGCGTTATCGTTCTTCGCGAGCAGGCTCGCTCCCACAGTGGCTCTGCGCCGTGCCCCTTGTGGGAGCGAGCCTGCTCGCGAAAGCGGTAGATCAAGCAATGAAGATCTGGCGATGAAGGTGTAACAGGCTTTGTCTACACTGCACTTCATCGCCGTCCTTCTCGGGCGGCAACCAGGAGAAACACCATGAAGATGCTGCGTGTCCCTTTGTTGATGATCGGCCTGCTGCTGTGTTCCCAGGGCTTCGCCGCCACCGCCCAACAGACCAAGATGACCACCTGCAACGCCGACGCCACCGCCAAGGCCCTCAAGGGTGACGAACGCAAGGCTTTCATGAGCAACTGCCTGAAGGCCACTCCGGCCACCGCTGAACCCAGTACACCGCAGGAACGCATGAAGACCTGCAACGCCACGGCGACGACCCAGGCCTTGAAGGGCGATGCGCGCAAGGCGTTCATGAGTGATTGCCTGAAGAAAAAGTAAGCACCGGGATTTTTCTAACCCCTCCAGGGCCCCATCGCGAGCAGGCTCGCTCCCACATTGGACCCAGCCAACGCCAATCCGATGTGGGAGCGAGCCTGCTCGCGATGAGGCCGGAGCAAGAAACCAAAAAACGTCTGAACCCCGGCCAGGATCGGCCGATACAATCCCTAGTGCTGCCAGCGGAACGCTGGCAGACTGCCGATCCTTTCATGCCGTTTTTGTCCTGGGGCTGTATGCCAACGTTTTCTCAGCGTCATGTGTTGTTGGTGATCAGTTGGGTGATCATTTTTGGTGGGTTGTTGCTGGTGTTGCCGCTGCGCCTGTTGCCGAGCCTGTTGGCCGGGCTGCTGGTGTTCGAGCTGGTCAACATGCTCACCCCGCAGTTGCAACGACTGATCGAAGGCCGGCGTGCCCGCTGGCTGGCGGTAGCATTGTTGGGCACGCTGGTGGTCAGTGTGCTGAGCCTGATTTTCGCCGGGGCCTTCAGTTTCCTGCTGCACGAAGCGGAAAACCCGGGCGCATCCCTGGATAAATTCATGGGCGTGGTCGACCGCGCCCGTGGGCAATTGCCGCCGTTCATCGACGCCTACCTGCCGGCCAGCGCCGCCGAGTTCCGGGTGGCGATCGGCGACTGGGTGAGCAAGCACCTGAGCGACCTGCAGCTGGTGGGCAAGGACGCGGCGCACATGTTCGTGACGTTGCTGATCGGCATGGTGCTGGGCGCCATCATCGCCTTGCAGCGCATCCCCGACCTGACCAAGCGCAAGCCCCTGGCCGCCGCGCTGTTCGACCGCCTGAACCTGCTGGTGAAGGCGTTTCGCAACATCGTTTTTGCCCAGATCAAGATTTCCCTGCTCAACACCTTCTTCACCGGGATTTTCCTAGCGGTGGTGCTGCCGCTGTTCGGCATTCAACTGCCGTTGACCAAGACCCTGATCGTGATGACGTTCCTGCTGGGGCTGTTGCCGGTGATCGGCAACCTGATGTCGAACACCCTGATCACCATCGTCGCATTGTCGCTGTCGATCTGGGTGGCCGTGGCGGCGCTGGGTTATCTGATCGTGATCCACAAGCTCGAATACTTCCTCAACGCCCGCATCGTCGGCGGGCAGATCAGTGCCAAGTCGTGGGAACTGCTCATGGCAATGCTGGTGTTCGAAGCCGCGTTCGGCCTGCCGGGTGTGGTGGCGGGGCCGATCTACTATGCGTATCTCAAGAGCGAGTTGAAGCAGGTGGGGATGGTTTGATCCAAAGGATGTGCTGTCTGATCTGGCGCCATCGCGAGCAAGCTCGCTCCCACAGTTAACCGGGTTTTTTCAGGAGGATGCGGTCAAGTGTGGGAGCGAGCTTGCTCGCGATTCAGGCGCCTCGGTCTCAGATCAGACCTGGCTGCCATACCGCTTCATCGCCTCGATCGCCAACCCGCTGCCAATACTGCCGAAAATATTACCTTCTACATGGCGCGCCTGGGGCAGCATCGCCGCGACGCTGTTGCGCAGCGCCGGAATGCCGCTGGAGCCGCCGGTGAAGAACACCGTGTCGACTTGATCAACCCGCACGTTGGCATCGTTGAGCAGTTGCGTGACGCTGTTGCGCACTCGCTCCAGCAGGCCGTCGATCGCCGATTCGAACAAGGCGCGGCTCAGGTCCACGCTCAGGCCCGGCTCGATCCGGTCCAGGGCCACGTGGCGCTGGTCGGCGTGGGTCAGCTGAATCTTGGTTTCCTCCACTTCCATCGCCAGCCAATGCCCGGCACGCTGTTCGATCAGCTTGAACAGCCGGTCGATACCGCCGGTGTCTTCGATGTCGTAGCGCATGCTGCCCAGGGCCAGCGTGGACTTTTGCGAATACACCGCGTTGATGGTGTGCCAGGTCGCCAGGTTCATGTGATGGCTGGTGGGCATGTAGGCGCCGCTTTTCATCCGGCTGCCGTAGCCGAACAGCGGCATCAGGCCTTGCAGGCTGAGCTGCTTGTCGAAATCGGTGCCGCCGATGTGCACGCCGCCTGTGGCGAGGATGTCGGCGTGACGGTTGTCGTGCATGCGGCGCTCGGGAGACAGGCGCACCAGGGAGAAGTCCGAAGTACCGCCGCCGATGTCGACGATCAGCACCAGCTCTTCTTTTTCGATGGTCGATTCATAATCGAATGCCGCCGCAATGGGTTCGTACTGGAAGGAGACTTCCTTGAAACCGATGGCCCGCGCCACGTCCACCAAAGTGTTCTCGGCTTCCTGGTCGGCCATTTCATCGTCATCAACGAAAAACACCGGACGCCCCAGCACCACTTCTTCGAATTCCCGCCCGGCGGTGGCTTCGGCACGCTTCTTCAACTGACCGATGAACAACCCCAGCAGATCCTTGAACGGCATCGCCGTGCCGAGCACGCTGGTATCGTGCTTGATCAGCTTGGAGCCCAGCAGGCTCTTGAGCGAGCGCATCAGCCGGCCTTCGTAGCCTTCCAGGTATTCGTGCAGTGCCAGGCGACCGTAGACCGGGCGACGTTCCTCAAGATTGAAAAAGACCACCGAGGGCAAGGTGATCTTGTCGTCCTCCAGCGCGATCAACGTTTCCATGCCGGGGCGCAGCCAGCCGACGGTGGAGTTGGACGTGCCGAAGTCGATACCGCAGGCACGCGCCGGGGATGGGTTTTTCATGTCTTTCAGTTCCGGTCGTAAAAACGGCCGCGCAGTGTATGCCAGTGCGACGCGGATTCGAAGGCCGGTTGTCCACTAATTCGCAAACCCCGGCCTTGAAAGACCGCGTCGGCCCCCCAAACTTGCTGGCATGGGTCTGGTGGCACAGGGCGGTACAAGATCCGCCGCCAGCTGCCGATAAACTTCTGATGCACCGTCCGGTCACAATCTTGAGGCCGGTCAACCCGCTGTCCGGTCATCCGGGCATGCCGTGCGTGGCGGTGCGACATCGATAACGGATGGTGATGCTTAGATGGATTTCAAAGACTATTACAAGATCCTGGGTGTGGAGCCGACGGCCGACGACGCCACGATCAAGGCCGCCTATCGCAAACTGGCGCGTAAATACCACCCGGATGTAAGCAAAGAGAAAGACGCGGAGACCAAGTTCAAGGACGTCTCCGAGGCGTATGAAGCGCTGAAGAGTGCGGACAAACGCGCCGAGTACGATGACTTGCGCCGCTATGGCCAGCACGGCCAGCCGTTCCAGGGACCGCCGGGGTGGCAGAGCCGTGGTGGTTTTGGCGGGCAGGACACTGGCGATTTCTCGGATTTCTTCAGTTCGATCTTTGGCAATCGCGGGCCGGGTTTCGGTGGCGGACAATCGGGTCGCAGCGCCGGCCGTCGGGGGCAAGACGTGGAAATGGAATTACCGATCTTCCTGGAAGAGACCCTGTCGAACGAATCGAAGAAGGTCAGCTTCCAGGTGCCGCAGTACAACGCCGCGGGCCAGCATGTGAGCAATACCAGCAGAAGCCTGAACGTGAAGATCCCGCTGGGAGTGACCGATGGCGAGCGCATCCGCCTCAAGGGCCAGGGCGCGCCCGGCATCGGTGGCGGCGCCAATGGCGACTTGTACCTGACCATTCGTTTCGCCCCGCACCCCAAGTTCGATGTCGAAGGCCAGGACCTGATCATCACTTTGCCCCTGGCGCCGTGGGAACTGGCGTTGGGCACCGAGGTGGCGGTGCCGACCCTCACCGGCAAGATCAACCTCAAGGTGCCGGCCGGCAGCCAGAACGGCCAGCGCATGCGCGCCAAGGGCCACGGCCTGCGCAACAAGGCCGGCGAGCGCGGTTACCTGTTCGTGCAGCTCAAGGCCGTGATGCCCAAGGCCAGCGACGAATCGGTCAAGGCGCTGTGGGCGGAGCTGGCGAAGAAAGCCGCATTTGATCCACGGGAGAACTTCTGAACCGAGGATCATGGCTAGACTCGACAGTTGAAGCATTGGGAGAAGCAGACCATGAACAACCCGATCATTGAACTGAACCTGATGGAATTCTGTGAGGCTGCTGCGTTGGCCGATGTCCATGTGATTGAAATCGTCGAACACGGCATTCTCGAACCTCACGGCACGGCCCCCACGGACTGGCGTTTCACTGATTACGAACTGGTCCTGGCCCGGCGTGCAGCGAAGCTGCGCCGCGAGTTGGAGCTGGAATGGGAAGGCGTCGCCCTGGCGCTGGACCTGCTGGAAGAGGTGCAGCAGCTGCGCAGCGAAAACCGCATGCTCAAGCAGCGGCTGGGGCGGTTGGTCGAATGAGGCAGGCCCGGACATAAAACCTTGTGGCGAGGGAGCTTGCTCCCGCTCGGTTGCGCAGCAACCGCCAAAAAGCGAGGGCTGCTTCGCACCCCAGCGGGAGCAAGCTCCCTCGCCACGGAGTTTGCGTTCGGCCAGTTATCCACTCAAAACAGAAAATACCGCTGCGCCATCGGCAGGACGTCCGCCGGTTCACACCACAACAGCACGCCATCGGCCTTGACCTGATAGGTTTGCGGGTCGACGTCGATGCTCGGCAGGTAGTCGTTGTGGATCAGGTCGGTCTTCTGCACATCGCGGCAACCTTTCACCACGGCGATCCGTTTCTTCAAGCCCAATTGCTCCGGCAGGCCCGCCTCGGCGGCGGCCTGGCTGATGAAGGTCAGGCTGGTGGCGTGTCGTGAGCCGCCGTAGCTGGCGAACATCGGCCGGTAGTGCACCGGTTGCGGTGTTGGAATCGAGGCGTTGGCATCGCCCATCAGGCTGGCGGCAATCGCCCCGCCCTTGAGAATCAAGGTCGGTTTGACGCCGAAGAACGCCGGGCGCCACAACACCAGGTCGGCCCATTTGCCGACTTCGATGGAGCCCACCTCATGGCTGATGCCATGGGTGATCGCCGGGTTGATGGTGTACTTGGCGATGTAGCGCTTGATGCGGAAATTGTCGTTACCGGCGCCATCGCCGGGCAGGGCGCCGCGCTGCTTTTTCATCTTGTCGGCGGTTTGCCAGGTGCGGGTGATGACCTCGCCGACGCGGCCCATGGCCTGGCTGTCGGAGCTGATCATCGAGAACGCGCCGAGGTCATGGAGAATGTCTTCGGCAGCGATGGTTTCACGGCGGATGCGGCTTTCGGCGAAGGCCACGTCTTCGGCGATGCTCGGGTCCAGGTGGTGGCAGACCATCAGCATGTCGAGATGCTCGTCGATGGTGTTGCGGGTGAATGGCCGGGTCGGGTTGGTGGAGCTGGGCAACACGTTAGGAAAACCGCAGGCCTTGATGATGTCCGGCGCATGACCGCCACCGGCACCTTCGGTGTGGTAGGTGTGGATGGTGCGGCCCTTGAACGCCGCCAGGGTGGTTTCGACGAAGCCGGATTCGTTGAGGGTGTCGGTGTGGATCGCCACCTGCACATCGTACTGGTCGGCCACGCTCAGGCAGTTGTCGATGGCCGCCGGCGTGGTGCCCCAGTCTTCATGCAGCTTCAGGCCGATGGCCCCGGCCTTGACCTGCTCGACCAGCGGCTCCGGCAGGCTGGCGTTGCCCTTGCCGGTGAAACCGATGTTCATCGGGAACGCGTCGGCGGCCTGGAGCATGCGCGCCAGGTGCCACGGCCCGGAGGTGCAGGTGGTGGCGTTGGTCCCGGTAGCCGGGCCCGTGCCGCCGCCGATCATGGTGGTGACACCGCTCATCAGGGCTTCTTCGATCTGTTGCGGGCAGATGAAGTGGATGTGGGTGTCGATGCCGCCGGCGGTGAGGATCATGCCTTCGCCGGCGATCACTTCGGTGCTCGCGCCGATGGCGATGGTCACGTCGGGCTGGATGTCCGGGTTGCCGGCCTTGCCAATCGCCGCGATGCGCCCGTCCTTGAGGCCGACATCGGCCTTGACGATGCCCCAGTGGTCAATGATCAGTGCGTTGGTGATCAACGTGTCGACCACCTCGGCGGCCAGCAGTTGGCTCTGGCCCATGCCATCGCGAATCACCTTACCGCCGCCGAACTTCACTTCTTCGCCGTAGGTGGTGAAGTCCTTTTCCACTTCGATCCACAACTCGGTATCGGCCAGGCGAACCTTGTCGCCGACGGTGGGGCCGAACATGTCGGCGTAGGCTTGGCGGGAGATTTTCATGTGCTTGCCTTGAGATTCAATTGAATATTGGAACCGTTCGCTGCGCTCACTCATCGTCGGAACGCCGCCCGGAGCAAGCTCGCTCCCACATTTGATCGCGTTTCCCTGTGGGAGCGAGCTTGCTCGCGATGAGGCCAGTGCAGGCACCCTATGACTTACAGATCGCCCATGACCCGCCCGGCAAACCCGAACACCCGCCGATGCCCGGCCAGGTCCACCAGTTCCACCTCGCGGCTCTGACCCGGTTCGAAGCGCACCGCCGTGCCGGCCGGGATGTTCAGGCGCATGCCTCGGCTGGCGGCGCGGTCGAAGGCCAGGGCGTCGTTGGTTTCGAAAAAATGAAAGTGCGAGCCGACCTGGATCGGCCGATCGCCGCTGTTGGCGACGTTCAGCTTGAGGGTACGGCGGCCGACGTTGAGCTCGATGTCGCCGGGCTGGACCTGGTACTGGCCTGGAATCATTGCGGTTGCCCCAAAGTCTTGTAGTAAATGGCGGTCGGGCTGTAGGTCCCGTCCGGGCTCTGGCAGTAGTCGGGCAGTTCGCCGACGCGGGTGTAGCCCATGGCGCGGTAGAACGCCTCGGCCTCGGAACCGGCCTCGGTGTCGAGGTACAGCAAGCCGCGCTGGTGCTGGCGCGCACCGAGCTCCAAGGCATTCATCAACTGCTGGCCGAGGCCGCGGCGGCGGGCATCGCCGCGCACCAGCAGCTTTTGCACTTCGGCGCGGTTGAGGCCGTTGGGCTTCTGGCACAGCGCGAGCTGGACGCTGGCTTGCACCTGCTCGTCCTTGACCACCACCCACAGCAGCAGATGGCCCTGGTTGAGGCTGGCCTGGACCTCGTCGAAATAGGCGCGGGCCTGGACGGCATCTAGGTCAGCCATGAACCCCACGCTGGCGCCATAGCCCACGGCGTCGAGCAGCAGATCAATCAAGCCCTGGCGGTAATGCGCGAAGCTTTCAGCGTGGACTCGGCGCAACTGCGCGGCATTCATCGGTATCACTCCTTGTCGATGGTGGGCGGTGGCGCCCCGGGATTGAGGACCAACTGCATGAAGGTCAGGTCCAGCCAGCGACCAAACTTGGTGCCCACCTGGGGCATCTGCCCGGTGATGGCAAAACCGGCCCGCTCGTGCAGGCGAATCGACGCCGCATTGCCGCTCTCGATGGCCGCAACCATCACGTGTTTGCCGCAGGCCCTGGCGCGCTCGATCAGCGCACCCATCAGCAACGGGCCGAGCCCATTGCCACGTTGATCGCTGCGTACGTACACCGAATGCTCCACGGTGTGGCGGAAACCGTCGAACGGCCGCCAGTCGCCGAATGAAGCGTAGCCGAGCACGTCATCTTCGGCGTCGCTGATCACCAGCACCGGATAACCCTGGATTTGCCGGGCGCTGAACCAGGCCTGGCGATTGCCCAGGTCCACAGCCTGTTCGTTCCAGATCGCCGTGGTGTTGAGGACCGCATCGTTGTAGATGTCACGGATCGCCGGCAGGTCGGCAGGGCGGGCGTCACGAATCTGATAAGTCATGCCGCGACCTCAGGCGATGGGCTGGTGGACGGTGACCAGTTTGGTGCCGTCGGGAAATGTCGCCTCGACCTGGATCTCGGGGATCATTTCCGGAATGCCTTCCATCACCTGCTCGCGGCTCAGCAGCGTTGTGCCGTAGTGCATCAGCTCGGCCACGGTCTGGCCGTCACGAGCGCCTTCCAGCAGCGCGGCGGAAATGTAGGCCATGGCTTCCGGATAGTTGAGCTTCAGGCCACGAGCCAGGCGCCGCTCGGCGACGAGGCCGGCGGTGAAGATCAGCAGCTTGTCTTTTTCGCGTGGGGTCAGGTCCATGTGCAGTCCAGTAAGGGCAGATAATTTTTTTCGCAGTAAACACCGATCCCTTGTGGGAGCGAGCTTGCTCGCGATGGCAATCGAACATTCAACATAATGGTTGGCTGATACACCGCTATCGCGAGCAAGCTCGCTCCCACAGGTAAAGGCAAATTCAGGTACTCCAGATTCTCGGTGGCATGGCTTCTCGTCCGAGCAATGCGGGCCTGAGCAAGCGCCACAATTCAATCAACCACCCGCGCGCCAGTAATGCCTCGCTCGCCAGGCAGCGGGCCACGACCAGGCCGGGCAACTGGGTCAGGTCGCCGCGCACGGCATGGCCGAGGGATCGGCAGCGCTCCAGCAGCCCGCTGTCGATCTCGCCGGTTACCAGCAACGTCGCAAACACCGGATCACCGCCCAGCCCGATGGGGGAATCGAGCAAGCCGTCACCGCCGACAATGCGCTGGCGTTCATGCCACAACAACTGGCCGTCGCGGCGAATGTCCAGCCGCGATTGAAAGTGGCCGAGGTCGAAGCGTTCGCCGCTGGCCGGTCGGCCGAGGGCAACCATGTCCCAGTAGAACAGCCGGGCGTCGCCCTGCAGATCGATGCAGGTGCTGAGTTCGGCCTGGGCCGCGCTGAACACGATGGTTTCCTGAGGCAGCCATTCCAGGGTCGCACCGCCAGCCACGCTCAGTTTCAGTTGCTGGTACGCCGGGCCGGCCGCGCGGTACCACTTGGCCGCGCCGGGGCTGGTCAGTTGCGCCCAGGCACCGGGGCCGACGTGAGCCGAGATGTCCAGCCGATCACCGCCGGCAATCCCGCCGGGCGGGTGGACGATGATGTGCTGGCAGACTTCGGGACCTTCGGCGTACAGGTGTTTCTGCACCCGCAGTGGACCTTTGTGGCGACGCTGGACCGGACGCGTGCAGTCGCCGAATCGGGCATAGCCCAAGTCCAGCTCGGCATGCCAGCTGGGGGTGAACAGGGCGGAGGGCGATACAGGTAGATTCATGATTTTCTGATTATCGTCGGGATGCCAAGACTAGGGTTTGAACGAAAAGTCGCCGAGCGGCGATCAGGCAAGGCGAAAACAGGCGAGGAAGCGGAGTTGACTGGTTGTCAATGAGCATTCCGAGCCTGTTTTCAACGCAGCATGATCGTCGCGCAGGCACTTTTCGTACAAAGCCTAGATCGTTACCAGCCCGCGCACACCCTCTGCCTCCATATTTTCGCCGCGACCCTGCTGGACAATTTCGCCCCGGGACATCACCAGGTACTGATCGGCCAGCTCGGCGGCGAAGTCGTAGAACTGCTCCACCAGCAAGATCGCCATGTCGCCCCGGGCCGCGAGTTTCCTGATCACCGCGCCAATCTCCTTGATCACCGACGGCTGGATGCCTTCGGTGGGCTCGTCGAGAATCAGCAGGCGCGGACGGCTGGCCAGGGCCCGGCCAATGGCGAGCTGCTGTTGCTGGCCACCAGACAGGTCACCGCCGCGGCGCTGTTTCATCTGCAGCAGCACCGGGAACAGTTCGTAGATAAAGGCCGGCACCTCCTTGGCTTCGGAACCGGGAAAACGCGACAGGCCCATCAGCAGGTTTTCTTCCACCGTCAGCCGAGCGAAAATCTCCCGGCCCTGGGGCACGTAAGCGATGCCGGCATGCACCCGCTGGTGCGGCTTGAAGGTGGTGATGGCCTTGCCTTCCCAGTTCACCACGCCTTCCTTGGCCTGCAGCAGGCCCATCAGGCATTTGAGCAGGGTGGTCTTGCCCACACCGTTGCGGCCCAGCAGGCACGTCACCTCGCCGACCTTCACGTCGAACGACAGGCCCCGCAGGATGTGGCTACCGCCGTAGTACTGGTGCAGCTTGTCGACTTGCAGCATGTTTTAGACTCTCCTCAAGTCCCCTGTGGGAGCGAGCTTGCTCGCGATGACTGCGGCACATTCAACACATGTGCAGGCTGAACTACCGCTATCGCGAGCAAGCTCGCTCCCACAGGAAACAGCATGTGTCGTTCTAGCGACCGAGATACACCTCGATCACCCGCTCATCGGCCTGCACCTGCTCCAGCGACCCTTCGGCCAGCACACTGCCCTGGTGCAGCACGGTGACGTGATCAGCGATCGCGCCGACGAAGCCCATGTCGTGTTCCACCACCATCAGCGAATGTTTGCCGGCCAGGGACTTGAACAGCTCGGCGGTGAAGTCGGTTTCGGCGTCGGTCATGCCCGCCACCGGTTCGTCGAGCAGCAGCAGTTGCGGGTCCTGGACCAGCAGCATGCCGATCTCGAGAAATTGCTTCTGCCCGTGAGACAGCAACCCGGCGGCGCGATTGACCGAGGCGGTGAGGCGGATGGTTTCGAGCACTTCGCCGATACGGTCATGTTGCTCGCCGGTCAGTTTCGCCCGCAGGCTGGCCCATACCGATTTGTCGGTCTTGAGCGCCAGCTCCAGATTTTCGAACACGCTCAGGGCTTCGAACACCGTCGGCTTCTGGAACTTGCGGCCGATACCGGCCTGGGCAATCTGCACTTCGCTCATGCTGGTCAGGTCCAGGGTTTCGCCAAACCAGGCCTTGCCGTGGCTGGGTCGGGTCTTGCCGGTAATGACGTCCATCAAGGTGGTCTTGCCGGCACCGTTGGGGCCGATGATGCAGCGCAATTCGCCGACGCCGATGTACAGGTTCAGATCGTTGAGCGCCTTGAAGCCGTCGAAGCTGACGCTGATGTCTTCCAGGGTCAGGATGGTGCCGTGGCGGGTGTCCAGGCCCACGCCAGCGGCTTGGCCGAGGCCGATCGCATCGCGGCTGCTGCCTTGGTCCCGATTGGCATCGACAGGGGGCTCGATAATCGGTTCGAGCATGAAGTCCGCCGTGGGTGTGATTCGCATCATTCGCCCCTTTTCTTCAGCAAGCCGATCACGCCCTTGGGCAGATACAGCGTCACGACAATGAACAACGCGCCGAGGAAGAACAGCCAGTACTCAGGAAACGCCACGGTGAACCAGCTCTTCATGCCATTGACCACGCCAGCGCCCAGCAGCGGTCCGATCAGCGTGCCGCGCCCGCCAAGGGCCACCCACACGGCAGCTTCGATTGAGTTGGTTGGCGACATTTCGCTGGGGTTGATGATGCCCACCTGCGGCACGTACAGCGCCCCCGCCAGGCCGCACAACACTGCGCTCAACACCCAGACGAACAGCTTGAAACCACGGGGATCGTAGCCGCAGAACATCAGGCGGTTTTCCGCATCGCGCAGGGCCGTCAGCACCCGTCCGAACTTGCTGCGGGCCAGGCGCCAACCGATGAACAGGCTCGCCACCAGCAACAGCACCGTGGCAAAAAACAGCACCGCGCGGGTGCCCGGCTCGGTGATGCCAAAGCCCAGGATCGAACGGAAATTGGTGAAGCCGTTATTGCCGCCAAAACCCGTCTCGTTGCGGAAAAACAGCAGCATCCCGGCGAAGGTAAGGGCCTGGGTCATGATCGAGAAATACACGCCCTTGATCCGCGAGCGGAACGCGAAGAAGCCGAAAACCAGTGCCAGCAAACCCGGTGCCAACACCACCAGGCACAGCGCCCAGAGGAAACTGTCGGTGCCGGCCCAGTACCAGGGCAGTTCGGTCCACGACAAAAACGTCATGAATGCCGGAAGGCCGTCACCGGCGGCCTGGCGCATCAGGTACATGCCCATGGCGTAGCCGCCCAGGGCGAAGAACAGGCCGTGGCCGAGGGAGAGCAGGCCGGCGTAGCCCCAGACCAGGTCCAGCGCCAGGGCGACGATGGCATAGCAGAGGATCTTGCCCACCAGGGTCAGCGTGTAGGCCGAGATGTGCAGCGGATTGTCCGCCGCCAGCAACGACAGCAACGGCAGGCTCAGCAGCACGGCGAGGATCAGCGCGCCGACGGCAACGGTGAGTTTGGGACCGGCCTTTTGTGTGGCCGTGAGCATCAGGGGCTGGTTCATCAGTCGATTACCCGTCCTTTAAGCGCGAAGAGACCTTGCGGACGCTTCTGGATGAACAGAATGATCAGCGCAAGGATTAGGATCTTGCCGAGCACGGCGCCGATCTGCGGTTCGAGGATCTTGTTGGCGATGCCCAGGCCGAACGCGGCGAACACGCTGCCGGCCAGTTGGCCGACGCCGCCGAGTACAACCACCAGGAACGAGTCGATGATGTAGCTCTGGCCCAGGTCCGGGCCGACGTTGCCGATCTGGCTCAAAGCCACGCCGCCGAGCCCGGCGATGCCCGAGCCGAGGCCGAAAGCGAGCATGTCGACCCGCCCGGTGGGCACGCCGCAGCAGGCGGCCATGTTGCGGTTCTGGGTCACGGCGCGCACGTTCAGGCCCAGGCGCGTCTTGTTCAGCAACAGCCAGGTCAGGACCACCACGAACAGCGCGAAGGCGATGATCACGATGCGGTTGTACGGCAGCACCAGGTTCGGCAGCACCTGGATCCCACCCGAGAGCCAGGCCGGGTTGGCGACTTCGACGTTCTGCGCGCCGAACACCAGGCGCACCAGCTGAATCAGCATCAGGCTGATGCCCCAGGTAGCGAGCAGGGTTTCCAGCGGGCGCCCGTAGAGGTGGCGGATCACCGTGCGCTCCAGGGCCATGCCGATGGCCGCGGTGATGAAAAACGCCACCGGCAGGGCGATCAGCGGGTAGAACTCGATGGCGTTCGGGGCGAAGCGCTGGAACAGCATCTGCACCACATACGTGGAGTAGGCGCCGAGCATCAGCATCTCGCCGTGGGCCATGTTGATCACCCCGAGCAGGCCGAAGGTGATTGCCAGGCCGAGGGCGGCGAGCAGCAGGATCGAGCCCAGGGACATGCCGCTGAAGGCCTGGCCCAGCAACTCGCCGATAAGCAGTTTGCGCTTGACCTGGCCGAGGCTGGTTTCGGCGGCGGTGCGCACGGCGGCATCGGTTTCGACGCCGGGTTCGAGCAGGGCTTCCAGGCGGGTGCGGGCCAGCGGGTCGCCGGTTTCCCCCAACAGGCGGACGGCGGCCAGGCGCACGGCAGGATTGGCATCCACCAGTTGCAGGTTCGCCAGGGCCAGGCTCAGGGCGGCATGCACGTCTTCGTCCTGCTCGCCGGCCAGTTGCCGATCAAGGAACGCCAGTTGCGCGGGGCGGGCACTTTTTTGCAATTGCTGCGCGGCGGCCAGGCGCACACGGGCGTCCACGGCGAGTAGCTGGTGGCTGGCGAGAGCGGTTTCGATCAGCCCTCGCAAACGGTTGTTCAGGCGCAGGGTCTTTGGCTGGCCGTCGATGGTCAATTGGCCTTGCTGCAGGGCATTGATCAATTCGACGCGTGCCGGGTCGGGCTGCGCGGCCCAGGCTTCCAGGAGCTTGGCCTGCTGGGTCGGGTTGGCGGCGACGAAGTCTTCGGCTTCGCCGGCGTATGAGGCCATCGGCAGTAACAGTGCGATGGCGAGGATCAAGCGGTGGAGGACGGTGGGCATATGCTAGGCCTTGCGCGAACTTCTTTCTCTGTGGGAGCGAGCCTGCTCCGGGCGGCGATCCGACGAATGCGGTGTATCAGCGACATGAGTGCTGGCTGACCCACCGTATTCGCGAGAAGGCTCGCTCCCACAAGGGATGGGTGTTGACCCCTAGATTCAGGCCGACACCCATGGGCTCAGTTGCTCTTCACCGCATAGTCAGGCTTCTTGTCGTTGCCGGCGATGAACGGGCTCCACGGTTGCGCGCGGATCGGCCCTTCGGTCTGCCAGACCACGTTGAACTGACCGTCGGCCTGGATCTCGCCGATCATCACCGGCTTGTGCAGGTGGTGGTTGGTCTTGTCCATGGTCAGGGTGTAGCCCGACGGCGCGGCGAAGGTCTGGCCGGCCAGGGCTTCGCGGACTTTGTCGACATCGGTGGACTTGGCTTTTTCCACCGCTTGCGCCCACATGTGGATGCCGACGTAGGTGGCTTCCATCGGATCGTTGGTTACCGCTTTGTCGGCGCCCGGCAGGTTCTTGGCCTTGGCGTAGGCTTTCCACGAATCGACGAACTTCTTGTTCGCCGGGTTATCCACGGATTCGAAGTAGTTCCATGCCGCCAGGTTACCCACCAGCGGTTTGGTGTCGATGCCGCGCAGTTCCTCTTCGCCCACCGAGAAGGCCACGACCGGTACATCGGTGGCTTTCAAGCCCTGGTTCGCCAGCTCTTTATAAAACGGTACGTTGGAATCGCCATTGACCGTGGAGATGACGGCTGTCTTGCCGCCGGCAGAGAATTTCTTGATGTTGGCGACGATGGTCTGGTAATCGCTGTGGCCGAACGGGGTGTAGACCTCTTCGATATCCTTGTCCGCCACGCCTTTGGAATGCAGGAACGAACGCAGGATCTTGTTGGTGGTGCGCGGGTAGACGTAGTCGGTGCCCAGCAGGAAGTAGCGCTTGGCGCTGCCGCCTTCTTCGCTCATCAGGTACTCCACCGCCGGAATCGCCTGCTGGTTTGGCGCCGCGCCGGTGTAGAACACGTTCGGCGACATCTCTTCGCCTTCGTACTGCACCGGATAGAACAGCAGGCCGTTGAGTTCTTCGAACACCGGCAACACGGATTTGCGCGACACCGAGGTCCAGCAGCCGAACACCACGGCGACCTTGTCCTGGGTCAGCAACTGGCGGCCCTTTTCAGCAAACAGCGGCCAGTTCGATGCCGGGTCCACGACCACCGCTTCAAGCTTCTTGCCGTTCACGCCACCCTTGGCGTTGATCTCGTCAATGGTCATCAACGCCATGTCCTTGAGGGACGTTTCGGAGATCGCCATGGTCCCGGACAACGAATGCAGGATGCCGACCTTGATGGTCTCGGCGGCCTGGACGGACCAGGCCATGCCCATCGCGGCAATGCTTGCCGAGAGTGTAAAAGCCTTGATCAAGCTACGACGCTTCATTGTGCGATCTCCGTGGTCTTTATGTTTTTCTGGATGGCAGATGCAAACGCTGAAAGCGCTTTTGCAAGGGGTGTGCCCGGTCGGGGAAAAGCTTTGAAATGCGGGGTCGACGGCGAGAGAGGGAAGTGACGATGCACCATCAGCGACCACATCGCTGGTGCTGGTGCAGGATGGCGCTCCGCATTGGGGCGCGGATGAGGTTGACCCAAGGTGAAATTATCGCCCGCCCGACTATGCTGACTCTTCTGCCATTGCGAAGTAAGGAAAGCCGTTTGAATACTGACTCTGGCGCTGCAAGTTATTTCCTTCTCGACGAGACGGCAGCATTCGCCGTGTTGCCTGAAGTCAAACCGGCCGGGCATCCGCAATGGATGCACGTGACGCATTTGCGAGAAGCGAGATATTCGCTGATTCTCACCGCCGGGGAACATCTGCGAAGTAGCCAGCTGGATGTATTTTCCGATTCCAGACTCTACATTCGTTTTTCGGCAGCGCTGCCAGGCATCAGTGTCGACGGGCTCACGTGTTCAGTTGTTTTTGTCGATGATCCAGGTCAAACCAAATTCCCACTCGGGATCTTTCATATTTGCGGAGGATCTACGCCGTCGGAATGGCGGTCGGTCGATCTGGATCTGGCTTGGTTGGCGGGGAAACGTGGCCGTCTCTTGGTAACGTGCGGGCCAGGGGCCAAAAATGACCCTACAGCCGACTGGTTGGCGATAGCTGACTTGTGCGTTGCCAGGGAAGGAGTGATGAAGCTTCTCCTGGCGAAAACACACCATCAGATGCGCGTGAAAAACGAGATAGCACACTTCAGTAGCGTCTACCGGAACGAGTTTTACTCGAGCGTTCAGGAGCGACAGAGTGAAGCGGCCATGGGCGTAGCTCGCAACGTTCGCCGATTGAATGGACTGGCTCCAGCGCAAGGGCAGGGTGCCCAGTCCGAGATGGTGATTCTGGAGCCGTTTGAAGGAGAGGTCGCCTACTCCTATGCCACTCGTATGCTGAGGGCGAACGTCCCGCAAACGCCGCCCGACTTTCAAGCAAGGCTACGTCGGAAAGTCAGGGATCACGGTGCAATAAAAGTCCTGTCGATCTGCAGTGGTGCCGCGCGGATAGAAGCAGGTCTGTCGGCCGCTGTTCCGGAAGGCGTGGAATGGTCACTGCTGGATATCAATGAAGACCTGCTTCACATCGCGGCGAAGCAGTTTTCTTCAGGGGTCGGCCTCGATCTGATCGTGGCCGATGCGAATAACCTGGTGCCTACCGGTGAGCAGTGGGACGTTATTATCTGCGTCTCGGCATTGCACCATTTGATCGAGCTGGAAAAAGTGATGCTCTTTATCTCCCATAGTTTGAAAAACGATGGCGAGTTCTGGAGTGTGGGTGAGGCCGTGGGGCGCAATGGCAATCGCTTGTGGCCTGAGGCAATAATTGCGGCTGATGCCGCGTTCTCGGCATTGCCGGCACGCTACCGGCTGAACGCCGATACCCAGGTTGTCGATGCTGTCATTCCAGACAAGGACCACTCGATCGGGTGCTTCGAGGGTATTCGAAGTGAGGAAATTACCGCGCTCCTCGAACGTTGGCTCAAGCCGGTAGATGTTTACCGTACCAACTGCTTCCTCTGGCGAATGGTCAATCTCGCCTACAGTGGAAATTTTAATCTTGCAAAGGCCGAGGACCGGGCGTTGGTCATTGATATGGTTCGAGCGGAGCTGGAGCATTATCGAAATGGCGGCCTTGGTACCGAGCTATTCGGCGTGTACAAGAAGAAGCATCTTTTCAGCGACGGCGCATCAGACCAATAAAGAACAGCCCACCGATAGCGGCTGTAGCGACCCCGATCGGCAAATCCTCCGGCGCGATCAGCGTGCGAGCCGCCACGTCCACCCATACCAGGAACAGGCTGCCCAGCAGCACGCAGGCCGGCAGCAGCCGACGATGCTCGGCGCCCACCAGGTGTCGCGCGATGTGGGGCACCATCAGCCCGACAAAACCGATCGAGCCGCTGATGGACACCAGTACGCCGGTCATCAGCGACGCAATCAGGAAGATCCATAATCGCACCTTTGCCGCGTTCAGCCCCAGGGTCACGGCGGTCTGCTCCCCGGCCATCAGCGCGTTCAACGGCCGGGCCATGCCCAGCAGCAACACCAGCCCCAGCAATACACTGGCGGCTGGCACCGCGAGCAGTTCCCAGCGTGCCAGGCCCAGGCCGCCGAGCATCCAGAACATCACCGCCGAACTGGCGCGATGGTCACCGAGGAACAGCAGCAGGTTGGCCGCCGCCATCATCACGAACGACACCGCTACGCCGCAGAGCAGCAGGCGATCGCTCTCCAGGCGGCCCTGGCGGGCAGCGATGGCCAGCACCAGCAACATACTCGACAGCGCGCCGATGAAGGCGGCCAGCGGCAGGGTCAGCAGGCCGATGATCTCGCCGACATGCAACACCACGATGACCGCCCCGAGGGTGGCGCCGGAGGTGACGCCAAGCAGGTGCGGATCGGCCAGCGGGTTGCGTGTCACCGCTTGCAGCACCGCGCCGATCAACGCCAACCCTGCGCCTACCAGCGCCCCGAGCAGCAGGCGCGGGACGCGGATCAGCCAGACGATATGCTCCTGGCCGGCTGTCCAATGCACCTCGCCGACACCGAAGGCCTTGTGCAGCAGCAGATCCCAGACCACGGCCACCGGTACCCGCGCCGGCCCGAAACCCAGCGACACCACGCACGACACCAGCAGCAGCGCGCCGAGCAGTAGCAGCAGTGCACCATAGCGACGATCGTTCATTGGCCGTGGAAACTCTGCGCCAGGGTTTGCACCGCCAGCACGTTATCGATACCTGGCGTGGCCTGTACGTAAGGGATCACGACGAAGCGCCGGTGCTTGATCGCATCGACTGATTGCAGGGCCGGGTTGCTTAGCAGGAATTGCTGTTTCTGCTCGGCACTGACTTCGCCGTAATCGACGATCACGATGACCTGGGGATTGCGCTCCACCACGTTCTCCCAGTTGACGCGGGTCCAACTGGCGTCCACGTCATCCAGAATGTTGCGCCCGCCGGCCGCGTCGATCAGGGCCTGGGGCATGCCCAAGCGGCCGGAGGTCATGGCCCGGTCTTCGCCGCTGTCATACAGGAACACCCGCGGTTGTCGGGTTGGCAGGTGCTTGCGCACTTCGGCCACCTGGGCCTGCATCGTGGCGATCAGCGCGTTGGCGCGATCCTGCACGTCGAAGATTTTCCCAAGGTTGCGCAGGTCGTTGTAGGTGTCCTCCAGCGAGGCCGCCGGACGTTTCATCACGAACGCGCAGGACTCGGTCAGTTCGTAGACGTTGATGCCCAGCGGTTGCAGGGTCTGCGGAGTCAGGTCGCCGCCGACGCGCATGCCGTAGTCCCAACCGGCGAAGAAGAAATCGACGTTGGCGTCCAGCAGGGTTTCCACCGAGGGATATTTGGCGGCCAGTTCCGGCAGGCCATCGAGGATCTTGGCCATGTCCGGCGTGACCGATTTCCAGCCGCTGATGCCGCTGTAGCCAACCATGCGTGGCTTTAGCCCCAGGGCCAGCATCATCTGGGTCATGTTGATGTCATGGCTGAGGGCGTGCCGAGGGGCCTCGTTGAACACCACTTGGCGGTTGCAGCTCTGGATCGTCAGCGGGTAGCGGCTGGCCTCGGCCTGGACATGCAAGCTTGCCAGCAATAACGGAAGCAACAGCAGGGGACGCAGGATCATGGTTGGGTTATCCAGGTGATTCGCGGGTAGCCGGCCAGCGGGTGTTCGTCCACCAGGGCCGCGACGCCGAACACTTCGCGCAACAGGTCGACAGTGAGGACGTCCCTGGGCGTGCCGCTGGCGACGATGCGCCCGTGTTCGATCACGTACAGGCGGTCGCAGAACGCGGCGGCAAGGTTCAGGTCATGAATGCTGGCGAGGGTGCCGATGCCCAGGTCCTTGATCAGTTGCAGCAACTGCAATTGATAGCGCGGGTCGAGGTGATTGGTCGGTTCGTCGAGGATCAGCAACTGCGGCTGCTGGGCCAGGGCGCGTGCGAGGATCACCCGTTGCTTCTCACCGCCCGAGAGCGTGGCGAATGCATGGTCGCCAAAGCCTGCAAGCCCGGCCGACTCCAATGCCTGGAGCATCAGTCGGCGATCTTCCTGATTGTCACCATCGAACAGACCCTTGTGCGGCGTGCGCCCCATCGCGACCACCTCATCCACCGTCAGGCCGAAGGCGTCGGGAAACTCTTGCAGCACCACGGCGATGCGTTGGGCGCACCAGCGCGAGGGCTGTTTCCAGACGTTGTGGTGTTCGAGTCTGACCTCGCCGCTTTCTGGCCGGCTGAAGCGGTAGGCGCAGCGCAACAGGCTGGTCTTGCCGCTGCCGTTGGGCCCGATCAACCCGACAAACTCCCCGGCCGCCACCTGCAACGTGGCATCACGCAGTTGGAACTGGTGATGGCAGTGGCCATGGCCCAGCGGGGTCCAGGCGAGGTGGGAGAGGGTTAGCGAGGTCATGCATTTACTCGAATCATGGGCGGCGCGCGGGTCCCTTGTGGGAGCGAGCTTGCTCGCGATAGCGGTGGTTCAGCTTGCATCATTGTTGAAGTACTGCCGCCATCGCGAGCAAGCTCGCTCCCACAGGGATGGTGTTTAGGTTTGGAAGGCGGGCGCGATTGTAGAGCTTTCGCGCCGCTTTCCGTTAACGCGCAATTCTCAGCTTGAAGATGAAGCGGCCTCAGGCTGGCGATTGAACCGGGTAACAAGCCGGTCCAACAGCCACACCACCACCAGCGACGCCCCCACCAACGGGAACACCACCGCCAGGGCCAACATGATGAACACACCGGTCTTCCACGTCGGCAGGTCGTGGCGCAGTGGCGGCACGCCGAACTTGCCCTGGGGCCGGCGTTTCCACCAGATCACCATTCCGCTCACGGCGCTGAGCAGGATCATCAGGCAGATCAGCAGGACGATGATCTGGTTCACCGGACCGAACATCTTGCCTTCGTGCAGCATCACCCCGGTTTCAGTGGCGCGGGCAACGAGGTTGTAGTGCTCCCAGCGCACGTCGGCCAGGACTTTTCCGGTGTACTGGTCCACGTGCAAGGTCGCGTCGTTGCGCGGGTCATCGGCAAACACGGCGATGGTGAATACGCCCGAGGCGGTCGTTGGCAGGGTGATGCTGTAGCCGGGCTCGACCTTGCGCTCGGTGGCGATGTCCTGCACCGCTTGCAAACTGACGGTCGGCGCGGCGGGGCCTTCGTGCATGCCGCCGTGGGCCATGTGTTCGGCGTGGTCGCCGGACATCGGCATTGGCGTGTTCTCTACCGCCCAGGGCACGGTCTGGCGATGGGCATTGTTGAGGCTGCCGGCCTCGATGTCGGACTTCGGTACGTCGTTCCACATCGCCGCCGGAAAGCGGTTCCACAGGTCCGCGTACTGCTTGCCCCAGAAGCCGGTCCAGGTCATGCCGCTGAGCAGCATCACCAACAGGAACGCCGCGCCCCAGAAACCGACAACGATGTGCAAGTCGCGCCAGAACACCCGACCGCGAGCGCTCCAGCGCGGCCACAGCACACCGGCCGAGGATTGCCCGCGCGGCCACCACAGGTACAGTCCGGAAACCACCAGCACCACGCCCCAACCGGCAGCCATTTCCACCAGCCGGTCACCGACGGTGCCGATCAGCAATTCACCGTGAATCGCCCGGGCCATGGCTTGCAGGTTGTCTTTCGCGTCCTGCTCGCCGAGCACGTCGCCGTGGTACGGGTCGATGAACACATTCAGCTCCCGACCCTTGTCGATCACCACGAATTGCGCGCTGCGCTCGGCGTTGATCGGCGGCAGGTACTGTTTGACCTGGCCTTCGGGGTAGGCCTGGCGGACCTGCTTGAGCAGGTCGTCCGCCGCCAGGCTGTGATGCCCGGCCGGTACGTTCAGCAGGTTGCCGTACATCAATGGATCGAGTTGCGGCTTGAACAGGTAGATGATCCCGGTCAGGGCCAGCATCACCATGAACGGCGCCACGAACAGCCCGGCATAAAAATGCCAGCGCCAGGCCAGGTTGTAGAAATTGGGTTTCGGTTGGCTCATTGCAAAGCGCTCCGCAGGGCAAATTCGGTTCTTCAAATATCGGCTGAGCGATGCAACCTCTGTGGGAGCGAGCCTGCTCGCGAAAGCTTTCGCGAGCAGGCTCGCTCCCACGGGTTTTATGTTTGCTTCGGCCCAGATGTCAGGCACTCATCCGTGTTTAAGGCAGCGTTGGGCTGTCCTTTGCGACCGGGTGAGCAGGTGCGGGCTTACGCGTCGAGTGGCGGTGCGCGGGTGCGGGCGCCCGGAAAGAACGCCGTCCGGGCATGACCCAGGCGCGGGGAAGGGCTGGTGTAGGTGTGGCTGGGAGGGGTGCCGAAGACGGCGAATGTGTGGCCGCCAGGCAGCGCCGGGCAGTTGAACAGCAGGCTGCAATAACCGCATTTTTCCCATAACGCGTGGTGTTCGTTCTGGGGCGCGCAGTGCTCGTGCACCGGCATGTCCATGCTCATCTCCATATCCATGCTCATGGACACAGGCATGGACATGCGCTGATCCATCGGCATCGACTGGGAAACCAGTGGTCCGATAAAGATCATCAGCATGGCGAACAGGCTGATCCAACTGCCGCGTGTCAGGCTCATGGGCTGACGGCGGTGCCTGGACGGGCTGGCGCGACGAGGTTGCATGGGCGGCTACGTCTACTGGGCGTGCTGGTGTGTCTTGGTGCCGTCGGGTGCTTTTTTCTGCACCGCGACATCCACCGTCACGTCCCCGGCCTTTTCGAAATGCAGGGTCATGGGGAAACGTTTGCCGTCGCTGAGCAAGCTGCGGTCCTTCAGGTCCAGCAACATCACGTGATAGGCCATCGGCGCGAAGGTGACGGTCGCACCGGGGGCGATGGCGACGACGGGCACCGCTTGCATTTTCATCAGGTCGTTTTGCATCACATGTTCATGGAGCTCGGCCTTGCCGGCAATCGGCGAGTCGACGCCGAGCAGTTTGTCGGCGGTGGCGCCGCGGTTGTGAATCACGAAGTACGCGGCCACGGTTGGCGCGTTGGGCGGCAACTCCTGGGACCACGGATGGGCGATCTCAAGCTCGGCGGCCTTGTACTGGTGGGCCTGGGCGAAGCCAACCGGGAGCAGCAGGGCGGCCAGCAGGATGAGTCGGTTCAACATGGCAATTCTCCGGAACGATTCAGGACGCAGTTTCATGCGGGAAGAATCAGGCCAGAGGCGAAGCACGGGGGTTGAGGCTGGGCCATTGCTGGCGCGGGGTCGGGCTGTCGAGCTTTGCGTGGGCCGTACCGCGATCGGCCCGTTGTGCGTCCAGATACAACTGCGGGGCGTGCCCGGCGAGCGCCATCAGCGGTGCCGGGCCTGAGCAGCACCAGCAATGCTGAATCGTCGAGTGATTGTCTTTCTGTGGCGCGCCTTGTTCCAGCTTGCCGAGGGAAACCGCCAGCATCTTCGTGCCGCTGGATGAGCAGAAACTGCCCCACAGCATTTGTTCCGCTGGCGTACTGGCGGCTGCACCGGCGCTATTGGAAAGCGGCATGGCAAGCATGTTGAACAGCACTGCGAAGCAGGCGATCCAGGCAAATGCAAGCCGTTGTCGGGACATGGGGCAATCCGCTCGGTTGGGCGATCAGGTGGCGGTATTTAGCCTGATCGGTGTCCAGAAGTAAAAAAGCCACGTGCGGTGTAGGGTCGCAGGGCTGGTGTTAACAGTAGCAATGGATTTTCAAATGGTCGTTGCACGTAACTTCAAGCCCAGAGCTTTCATGACTTTGATGATAGTTGTGAATTCTGGATTGCCCGCACTGCCCAGGGCTTTATAAAGACTCTCTCGCCCGAGCCCGGCATCACGGGCGATCTGCGTCATGCCTTTTGCCCTGGCGATATCGTTGAGAGCTGCGCGAACCAGTGCGCCGTCACCGCTATCTTCTTCAAAACAGGCATCCAGATAAGCGGCCATCTCCTCCGGCGTCTTGAGGTAGCTGGCTGCATCGAAACGTGTGAATTCTGCGGTCATGATTCACTCCTCATCACCCATGGCTTGCGCTATTTGAACAGCGCGTTTGATGTCCCGTTTCTGAGTTGATTTATCACCTCCCGCAAGCAGCAGGTAAAGCACGGAATCTCGACGGGCAAAATACACTCGGTAGCCTGGGCCCGAGTGAATGCGCATCTCATACACTGCGTTGCCGACTGGTTCGCAATCACCAAGATTGCCATGTTCGGCAGATCGAATCCTGGCAATAACGCGAGCTTTCCCTGTGACGTCTCTCAAACCGTCAAGCCAGCTTGAGAAGATCCGGGACTGTACAAATTCGATCATTGGATCGTATTCCTTGGGATACGCTGTGGCAAGCAGCGCATTTCCAGGCGCGAGACGGATCGCTCATGCTTGATGACTGCCAGACGCTGCGGTGGGTATCAAGGAGCGGAACTATAGAATTGAACGTCTTGGACGAAACAGCCGGCTGCGTCTGGAAAGCTTGTCAGAAATGTCTCGCTGATCTGCTGAGTTCAAAAGCCGTTGGGTACGGATAAAGCATCCAGCACGTCATTGACCGCTGCGAACTCCCGATCCACCCCCGCCAACACCGGCCGCTTCAACACCAGCACCGGCACCCCCCGTTCCCGGGCCACCTCCAGCTTCGGCTCGGTGGCCGTGCTGCCGCTGTTCTTGCTGACCAGCACATCGATTCGTCGCCGTTCGAACAGTTCGCGTTCACCGTCAATGTGAAACGGCCCACGGGCGCCGATGACTTCGCAGCGTTCGTTGCCGGGGTAAACGTCCAGTGCTCGCAGGGTCCAGAACTGTTCGGTGGGAATTTCATGCAGATGCTGCAGCGGCTCCCGGCCGAGCGTGAACAAGGGGCGGCGGAAAGGCTGCAAGGCCTGGATCAGTTCGGCCCAGTCGGCCACTTCGCGCCAGTCATCGCCGGCCCGTGGGTGCCAGGCCGGACGGCGCAGGGCCCAGCAGGGGATGGCGCAGGCGCGGGCGGCACGGGCGGCGTTGTAGCTGATTTGCGCGGCGTAGGGGTGGGTTGCGTCCAATAGCAGGTCGATGCCCTCGGCGCGGATGAATTGCGCCAGGCCTTCGGCGCCGCCGTAGCCGCCGACACGTACCTGGCAGGTCAGGTCGGTGGGGACGCGACCGATGCCCGCCAAGCTGTAGATGTGCTCGGGGCCGAGCGTGCGAGCGATGGCCAGGGCCTCGGTGACGCCACCGAGGAGCAGGATGCGTTTCATTTAAAGGCTCCAGCGTGGCCGACGATTGCGCCCTGACGGTCGATGGCGAAGACTTCGACCTGGACCTGGGCCGGGACCACGCTGCGAGCGAAGGCCAGGGCGTGCTCGCACACGGCATCACCGAGGGCGATGCCGACGGCGCTGGCCATCGCGAGGGCTTGCTGGCTGGTGTTGGCTTGACGAATGTCGTGCTGCAACTTCTCATCGGCACCGATTGCCGTCGCCCATTTGGCCAGTTGTGGCAGGTCGATGCTTGAGTGGCGGCTGTGCAGGTCCATATGCCCGGCGGCGAGTTTGCTGATCTTGCCGAAGCCGCCGCAAAGACTGAGCTTTTCCACCGGCACCTTGCGCACATGCTTGAGCACGGCGCCGACAAAGTCGCCCATTTCGATCAGCGCGATTTCCGGCAGGTTGTAGACCCGGCGCATGGTGTCTTCGCTGGCATTGCCGGTGCACGCGGCGATGTGCAGGTAGCCGTTGGTTTTCGCCACGTCGATGCCCTGGTGGATCGACGCTATGTAGGCTGCGCAGGAAAACGGCCGGACGATGCCGCTGGTGCCGAGGATCGACAGACCGCCGAGGATCCCCAGTCGCGGGTTCATGGTTTTCAGCGCCAGGGCTTCGCCGCCCTCGACATTGACTGTGACTTCGAACCCCCCGGCATAACCGCTTTCCTCGGCCAGGCGACCCAGGTGATCGTTGATCATTTTGCGCGGCACCGGGTTGATCGCTGGCTCACCGACAGCCAAGACTAGTCCCGGTCGCGTCACCGTGCCGACGCCACGACCGGCAACAAAACGCACGCCAGGTTCGGCAATCAGGCGCACCTGGGAAAACAACAGCGCGCCATGAGTCACGTCCGGGTCATCACCAGCGTCCTTGATCGTTCCGGCCTCGGCACCTTGTTCGGTCAGCCGGCAGAACTCCAGGCGCATCTGCACCTGCTTGCCCTTGGGCAGGACGATCTCCACGGCATCGGCCTCGGTGCCGCACAGCAGCAGTCGCGCCGCCGCCAGGCTGGTGGCCGTGGCGCAGCTGCCGGTGGTCAGGCCGCTGCGCAGGGGGGCGGGTTGCTCGGCGGTTTCGTCACGCATCGAGAGGTTTCGTCAGGTCCAGCAAGGTGATGGGCAAGGCTTGGCGCCAGGTATCGAATGCGCCCAAAGGCTGGGCCTGGGCGACATGGATGCGGGTCAGCTCACCGCCGTGGCGTTCGCGCCAGCTCATCAGTGTCATCTCGCTTTGCAGGGCCACGGCATTGGCGACGAGCCGACCGCCAGGCTTGAGCCGGGCCCAACAGGCATCAAGCACGCCTTCGCGGGTGACGCCGCCACCGATGAACACCGCGTCCGGACGCTCCAGGTTCTCCAGCGCCTGCGGGGCGCTGCCGCGAATCAATTGGAGGCCGGGCACGCCAAGGGTGTCGCGGTTGCGTTCGATCAAGGCTTGGCGGCCTTCGTCGGCTTCGATGGCCAGGGCTCGACAACTGGGGTGGGCGCGCATCCATTCGATGCCGATCGAGCCGCTGCCGGCGCCGACGTCCCAGAGCAACTCGCCGGGAGTTGGGGCGAGGCGAGCCAGGGTGACGGCACGCACGTCGCGCTTGGTCAGCTGGCCGTCATGCTCGAAAGCGCTGTCCGGCAGGCCGGCCAGGCGTGACAGGCACTGCGTCGACGGATCGGCCCGGCATTCGATGGCGATCAGGTTCAGATCGGCGACCGCCTCATCGGACCAGTGCGCAGCGCAACCGTCGATCCGTCGTTCTGCCGCACCGCCCAAATGCTCCAGCACGGTCATGGCGCTCGGGCCGAATCCGCGCTCGCGCAGCAGCATCGCCACGGCGCTGGGGCTGTGGCGGTCGTTACTCAGCAGCAACAGCCTGACGCCACTGGACAAGTGCGCATTGAGCGCTGCCAGGGGGCGGGCCACCAGCGACAGCGTGACCGCGTCCTGCAACGGCCAGCCCATGCGCGCCGCCGCCAGTGAGCAGGAGGACGGCGCGGGGATGACCTGCATTTCCTCGGCCGGCAGCTGTTTCGCCAGGCTGGCGCCGACGCCATAGAACATCGGATCACCACTGGCCAGCACGCACACCGGCTCGCCCCGTCGAGCCAGCAGCGGTTCCAGGGAGAACGGGCTTGGCCACAGCTTCCGCTCGCCGCGGATACACAGCGGCAGCAGTTCCAATTGACGGGCGCTGCCCAGTATCCGCGACGCCCGCAGCAATGCATGGCGAGCCGTTCGGCCCAGGCCCTTGAAGCCCTCTTCACCGATGCCCACTACGGTCAGCCAGGGGGTCATCTCTGTTCCTCGAATAAATGGGTTGATCGCCAGGCTTGTTGCCGCCGCGAACCGGGTCGCCATCATACCGTGCCTCGACGGATCTGACGTGAACCATCCCTTGTGGGAGCGAGCTTGCTCGCGATGACGGCGTTACATTCAACATTATCTTTTCAGACAGACCGCTATCGCGAGCAAGCTCGCTCCCACAGGGGATTTGCGGTGAGCATGGGATTTATGTGCCCACCATCAGCAATCCGACCGGCAAGCTTTTCATGACCGCAGGCAAAGCAGGCATAATGGCGGCCCTCGCCGCTGCGGCGTTTCCTATTTACCGGTTCTGCCTTGAACGAACGTCCCTCTTCCAACGTCATTCGCCCCTCGGTTTGTCCGGGGTTGCTGCGTGTTGTCCAGGCACTGGACGGAGGAATCTGCCGAATCAAGCTCGATGGCGGCGTCATCCACGCGGATCAGGCCGAAACCGTCGCGTGGGTGGCCGAGCAGTTCGCCGGGGGCGTGATCGAGGCCACCAACCGCGGCAACTTGCAGATCCGCGGTATCGGCCCTGAGCCGGATGCGTTGATCGAGCCGTTGCTGGCCGCCGGGCTTGGCCCGCGCAAGGCGGCCGGCGATGACGTGCGCAACCTGATGCTCAGCCCCTCGGCGGGGCTCGACCGGCAGATGCTGTTCGACACCCGTCCGCTGGCCGCGCAGATCCTCTTCACCCTGCAAACCCATGAACGCTTCCACGAACTCTCGGCCAAGTTCGCCGTGCAGTTGGACGGTGGCGAAGCCTTGGCGATGCTCGAGCATCACCATGACCTGTGGCTATCGGCGCTTGTCCAGCACGGCGAGCCCTGGCTTGCCTTTGGCCTGGCCGGTTCGCCATTGGACACGCCGGCGGGCAAGGTGCCCCTGGCCCAAGGGCATGCCCTGGTGGTAGCGGTGCTGGAGCTGTTTCTCGAACTGGCCCGCCCGGACCAGAACCGCATGCGCCAACTGCTGGCTGAATATGCCGTGGATGAATTCATGACCCGGTTAGCCGGCCGCGTGCCGCTGCAACCTTGCCTTGACTGGCGGCGGAGTGCGTCGCCCGGCGGCCTGCACATCGGTATTCATTCCCAGCACGACGAACGGGTCTATGTCGGCGCGGCGGCGCCCCTCGGCCGGCTTGATACGGTCATGCTGCGCGGCGCGGCGCAGTTGGCGCGGGAGAAGGGCGACGGCAATCTTCGCTTCACTCCCTGGCAAAGCCTGTTGCTGCCCAACGTGCGCCGCGAAAATGCGGATGCCGTGTTGACCCAGCTCGACGCGCTGGGCCTGTTGTGTTCGCTCGATCACTCCCTGGCGCAACTCATCGCCTGCACCGGCTCCAGTGGCTGTGGCAAAGGCCTGGCCGACACCAAGGGCGATGCCCGCCAGTTGGCGGATCTGCTGCAACGTCGGGGCCAGGCTTTGAGCATTCATCTGTCCGGCTGCCAGCGATCGTGCGCGGCGGCCCACATCGCCCCGGCGACGTTGCTGGCGGTCGCCCCCGATCGTTATGACCTCTATTTTCGTGATGCCGCGTTGCCGGGTTTCGGCGCGCTGCAAGCACACAATCTGACAATCGAAGCGCTCGGCCACTGGCTCGACGCTCATCCCCGGAGCCCCCTTGATGCTTGATTACATCCGCGACGGTCAGGAGATCTATCGCAACTCCTTCGCGATCATCCGCGCCGAGGCCAATCTGGCGCGCATTCCTGCCGATCTGGAAAAACTAGCGGTGCGGGTGATCCACGCCTGCGGCATGGTCGAGGCGGTCGATGGCCTGCAGTTTTCCGCAGGCGCAGGCGCGGCGGGGCGCCAGGCACTGGCGGCCGGTGCGCCGATCCTGTGTGATGCGCGGATGGTGTCCGAGGGCGTGACCCGGGCGCGCCTGCCGGCCAACAATCCGGTGATTTGCACCTTGCGCGACGACAGCGTGCCAGCGTTGGCCCGCGAGCTGGGCAACACTCGCTCGGCGGCCGCGCTGGAGCTGTGGCGTCCACACCTGGAAGGTAGCGTCGTGGTCATCGGCAACGCACCGACCGCGCTGTTCTATCTGCTGGAAATGCTCGATGCCGGCGCGCCGAAACCGGCCCTGATCCTTGGCTTCCCGGTGGGTTTTGTCGGCGCCGCCGAGTCCAAGGCGGCGCTGGCGGCTGACAGCCGTGGCGTGCCGTTCGTGATCATGCAAGGCCGCCTGGGCGGCAGCGCCATGGCCGCCGCCGCCGTCAATGCCCTCGCCACGGAGGTTGAATGATGCAGCAGCCTGGACGCTTGATCGGCCTCGGCGTAGGGCCGGGTGACCCGGAACTGATCACGGTCAAGGCACTGCGCCTGCTGCGGGAATCGCCGGTGGTGGCGTACTTCGTCGCCAAGGGCAAGAAAGGCAACGCCTTCGGCATCATCGAGGCCCATCTGCAGGACGCGCAAACCTTGCTGCCACTGGTCTACCCGGTCACCACCGAAGTGCTGCCGGCGCCGTTGTCCTACGAAGAGGTAATCGCCGACTTCTATGACACCGCCGCCGAGCAACTCGCCGTGCACCTGGATGCCGGTCGCGACGTGGCGGTGATCTGCGAGGGCGATCCGTTTTTCTACGGCTCCTATATGTACTTGCACGACCGCCTGGCCGAGCGCTACGAGGCCGAGGTCATTCCCGGCGTGTGTTCGATGCTCGGTGGTGCCTCGGTGCTGGGAGCCCCGCTGGTTTATCGCAACCAGAGCCTGTCGGTGCTCTCCGGCGTCCTGCCCCACGACGATCTCAAGCGTCGGCTGGCCGATGCCGATGCGGCGGTGATCATGAAGCTGGGGCGCAATTTTCCCAAGGTTCGGCAGGTGCTTGAGGAATTGGGCATGGACGGGCGGGCGCTGTACGTCGAGCGCGCGACCATGGCCAACCAGAAAATCGTGCCGCTGGATGAAGTCGAGCCGATGTCTTCGCCGTACTTCTCGCTGATCATCGTCCCGGGCGAGCGGTGGCAGGGATGAGGAAACCGGCGGCAATTGTCATCCTCGGCCCGGGCAGTCTCGCGACGGCCCGACGAATCCAGCAGTGCTATCCCGATGCGCTGATCCATGGCCTCGTCGGGCGGGTCGACGGCGATCGGCAATACCTTGAGTTCGGCACCACGTTGCGCGAACTCTATCAACAGGACACGCCGATCATTGCGCTGTGCGCGGCGGGCATCGTCATTCGCACCCTCGCGCCGCTGTTGCTGGAAAAAGGCGTCGAGCCGCCGGTGCTGGCGGTGGCCGAGGATGGCAGCGCCGTGGTGCCGCTGCTGGGCGGTCTGGGCGGCGTGAATGTCATGGCCCGGGAAATCGCGACAGCGCTGCAAGTCGCCCCGGCGATCACCACCAGCGGCGAGTTGCGTTTTGGCACCTGCCTGCTCAATCCACCGAGCGGCTACAGCCTCGGCGACCTGGAACAGGGCAAGCGCTTCGTGTCCGACCTGCTCGCCGGCGAGCCGGTGCGGGTCGAAGGTGCGGCGCCGTGGCTGGACCAGGCGCAATTGCCCCAGGATGCGCAGGCACGGTTGGCGATACGCATCGACAGCGCCGCGGGTGTACCCGCGCCGGACGAATTGCGGATCTATCCGCGCAACGTGGTGGTCGCGGTGAGTGCCGGCACGCCGGACGTGTCGACTGCGGTCAGCGACGCGCTGCACCGAACCGGCCTCGCCGTGCAATCGCTGGCGTGCCTGCTGGCGGCGGACAGCGACATGGCCCGCGCCGAGTTGCACCACGCTGCGCTGGCGCTGGGTGTGCCGCTGCGCTTCGCGCGGGCCAGCGATGACATCGAGCAATGGTTGGGTGATGCGTTGGGCCTGCCGGTTTCGTTGCAACCAATGGGCGGCGTGGCCATCGCCGTGGCTGAGCGGCCCGTCGACCCGCTGCAGCTTGGCCGTGCGCGCGGACGTCTGGCGGTGATCGGCCTTGGCCCTGGAGCGGCAGAGTTGATGGTCCCGGCCGTGCGTGCCGAACTCGACCGCGCCAACGATGTGCTCGGCTATGAGACTTACGTGCGCATGGCCGGGCCTTTGCGGGCCGACCAGGTGCAGCATTGCACCGATAACCGCGAAGAAATGCAGCGTGCCCGACATGCCTTCGAACTGGCGGCTCAGGGCCGGTCGGTGGTGGTGGTGTCATCCGGTGACCCTGGCGTATTCGCCATGGCTGCCGCTGTACTGGAAGCGCTGCATGAGTCGACTGATGCCGACTGGCATAATGTCGACCTGCAAATCCTGCCAGGCGTCTCGGCCTCCCTGGCCACGGCGGCCCAGGCCGGCGCGCCGCTGGGTCATGATTTCTGCGTGATGTCCTTGTCGGATAATCTCAAGCCGTGGTCGATCATCGAGAAACGCCTGGACCTGGCGGCCGAGGCGGACCTGGCCCTGGCGTTCTACAACCCGATCTCCCGCTCCCGTCCTTGGCAACTGGGACGAGCGCTGAAAATCGTCGCACAACACCGCGCGGCTGATACTCCAGTAGTGCTGGGACGTGACATCGGCCGACCGGGCCAGACCCTGCGCGTCACCACCCTCGGGCAACTGACCCCGGACCAGGTGGACATGCGCACCATGGTGCTAATCGGCTCCTCGACCACCTGCGTATTTCCGCGCGTCGAAGGTGGCGACTGGGTGTATACGCCGCGTTGGTACGGCGATAAGCCCGGGGCATGAAGTAGCGTCAGGGTGTCAGGTGATTTAATTGTCCATGGGGCGGTTCTGGCTGAGGTCGAATCGCTCCATGCGTTTTTTTTCCAATCGCCTGTTTATCAATACTCGCTGCCCGTCGAGTATCGTCTTGTTCAACCTCAGGTAGGCTTTTCGCTGGACTATCCTGGCTGAGCGTTTTTCCCAAGTCCAGAACAGGAAGTTGGTTCTCTTCATGTAGGCGTTCAGCTCAAGTTTGAAAACGGCGATATTGAGAAGGCCTCGCGCGTCGTAGCGGGCTGGAACTACTTGGAAGCTGTCCCCTGAACCGCTTTCCCGGTCAAAGGACAACAGCGCCGGGCTGTTGGTTTTCAAGCTGTCGAGCGTGTCGATCATGGCATTGCCTTGCCGGCTATCGCTCATCCCGTTTGCGCTCTCGACCAGAAAGTCCGCCACAGAGCCTGTGAGGATATGTTGTGTTCTAGTAAATATTGCGTCCTGATAGATTGACCAGCCGAGAGCCTTCAACACACCGACATACTGTTCAAGCCAACGCTCCGGATCGTAATAACGGTTGTGTTTTTCGTCAGCAATGAGGATGGCGAAGTTATTGCAATCGGCAATATCGTCATGCTCTGACAGGGAGAGTGTCTCGATGTATGAAAAAAGGCTGGGGCCCGTTATGAGGCCGGTGAGTGTTTTATTGGTCATTCCTTTTTATCCGTAAAGTTGAGTGATGTATTCATAAATACAACAACGCGTGTGAACTTCAAGTGGCGGGGCTTGTTGTTTGGAAACCGGATGTTTTCAGGGGGGGGCTGGTAGGCGCCCCGAACATGTTGTAATTGTTTGGCGTTTGTTGTTGGTTTGAAAAGTCACTAGATTCGACACTGTCCGCAGGAGCGGTCACTCAAATAACCAAGGAAGATTGTATGGAACTGTCTGAAAGTAAAATCAGCGTCGCAGAAACTATCGAGTTTATTAATGCGCGTATCGACAGGCGCAAGTCATCGGTTCCGGCCGGGCGGCGTGTACGCAGATCCGTTGTGCAGTCGCAGGTCAACCCGACCAAGGAACTCGATGCGCTGATGCTGGGCGACGCGCTGGTGGGTTATGGCAATAACATGACCCTCGAAAATATGACAATCATGGAAAACCTGATGAGCATGGCGATCCTCGAAGCAAACGCCAGCTTCCCCGATGGCAGGAATACGCGTGAGTGGTATGAGGAGTTCATACAGTGCCTGGAGTCTCTAGGGTGTTTCGTGCCCGACAGTGGCTATACCCGTTATTCCGAAAGTTCCGTGCGGGTAGACCTGGACCTGGTGATCAAGGATATCGTCAAAGGAATCATTGATGGAGTGAAGGCCGGTTTCCCGGCAGCGACGGTGCTTGGGGCCGTGGTGGATACCACGATCGATGGTTTGAAGCAGGACGACAAGACCATCAACCTCTTCCACAGCCAGGCGAAGACTTTTGATGGCGCGCGCTTGTCAGTCATCCCTTGTGAGCAGCTTTCCAACGGTCTCCTGATTGCTTCTGCCGCGTCGATAAAACACTCCGGCTCTTCGAATGAAGGCGGTGTTCTATTCGTAAACTGGCGGGCCTCGGCGCGGGAATTTTTCCGTGGTAAATCGTTCGTGACCTTCAACCCGGCCCGTTATGAAACGTTCAGGCAGGAAATCGAGAAATACTTGGGTGAGTATCGCAAAGAAGCATTGAGCAAAAGGTTCAGCCGTCGCAAGCGCGGGTAAATGGCTACGGGGCCAGATACCCTTTTACTCCAGTAAAAATGATCTGCGCCGCCAGCGCGCAGACAAACAGCCCCATCAGGCGGCTGACGATCTGCAGGCCTTGGTCGCCGAGGATCCGTTCGATGCGGCTGGACAGGTAAAGCACGACGCCAACGGTGAAGCTGGCCAGGGCGATGCTGATGATCGCCATGAGCTTGTCGTCCCAGTGCGGCTGGCTTACGCCCATCACCAGCAGGGCACCGATGGTGCCGGGGCCGACAGTCAACGGAATGGTCAGCGGGACGATAGTCACGTCCTGCTGGACATTGTCGGTCTGTACCGCCGATTTGCCCTGGGCCATGCCCAGCGCCGAAATGAACAGCACGCTGCCGGCGCCGATACGGAATGCATCCACGGTGATGCCAAACACGCTGAAGATGACCCGCCCGAACAGATAGAGCAATACGCTGGATACCAGCGTCGCGGTCGCGACCTTCCAGGCCAGCCGACGTTGCTCCTTACGCGAATAGCCGCGGGTCAGGCTGATAAAACACGACAGCACGAAGAACGGGCTATAAAGCACCAGCATTTTCAGGTAAACGCTGAACAGCACATGGAGCATGGTAGAGGCTCAAGGCGGAGGAGGACGACGGGAGTCTATCAGGGGTTTTGGTGCCTGTCGGCTCAGGACGTCTGCGCCGTACGGTTCTGTTGGTCGCGCTGGGCCACCCAATGCTCGATCAGCTCGCGCAACTGCGACAGCTCCACCGGCTTGGCCATATGTCCGTCCATCCCGGCCTGGCGCGCACGCTCCTTGTGTTCGGCCAGGATGTGCGCCGTCAGCGCGACCACCGGGGTGCGCGTCCGTTGGTTGCCGACTTCCCAGGCGCGTAATTGCTGGGTGGCGGAGAAGCCGTCGAGTATCGGCATTTCGCAATCCATCAGGACCAGGTCGTAGCGCTGCTCCTTCATGGCCTTGAGGGCTTCTTCGCCGTTGCTGGCGGTGTCGGGTTGCAGGTTGAGCTTGCCGAGCATGCCGCGGATGACTTTGGTGGAAATGCTGTTGTCTTCGGCTACCAGGATGCGAAAGTCGCTGGGCACTTTCACCGGCAGGAGAGGGCCGGCATTCACCGGGGCAATCGGGGCCTGGCCTTTATTGCGCTGGTTGAGCTCGTCCGCCAGGGTGGTCTTGAGCGTATAACCGGCCACCGGTTTGGCGAGGATGCGCTTGACGCCGCTGTTGCGCGCCACGATCTTGCTCGGCGCGTTGCTGATGCCGGTGAGCATGATCAACAGGATGTCGTGGTTCAGGCTCGGGTCTTCCTTGATCTTGGCCGCCAATTGCATGCCGGTCATGCCGGGCATGTTCTGGTCCAGCAGCACCACGTCGAAATAATCACGCAGGTGCGCCTTGGTGCGCAGCAGCGCCAGGGCTTCCTTGCCCGATGGCACCGCGCTGACGTTCAGGCCCCAGGCGCTGCATTGCTGGACCAACACCTTGCGGCAGGTGTCGTTGTCGTCGACGACCAATACCCGCGCCCCTTGCAGCGGGCTGTCGAGATCGGAAGTCGGGTGTTCGAGGCGGTCAGGGTCCAGTGGCAAGGTCAGCCACAAGGTGCTGCCCTGGCTGCTTCCACTCTTGATGCCGAACTCGCCATGCATCAGCATGATCAACTGGCGGGCGATGACCAGGCCCAGGTTGCCCCCCAGCCGCGTGGCGGAGAGAAAATTCTTGCTGTGCAGCTCGGCGTGCATCAGCGTGTCGCGCTCCTCGGCGTCCATGGGCGAACCGCTGTCCTGCACCGCGATACGCAGGCGTGGCTGGTTGCTGCGTTCATCAAGGGCGACGACGATCAGCACTTCGCCCTCGTCGGTTTTCTTCAAGGCATTTTCCAGCAGGCTCAGCAGGGCCTGGCGCAGCCGCGTCGGATCACCACTGATGACGCGCGGCACCTGGGGCTGGATAAAACTGATCAGCTCGACATTCTGCTGTTCAGCCTTGGCGCGGAAGATACTCAAGCAATCCTCGATCAGCGCATTCAGGTCGAATTGCACATCGTCCAGCTCGATCTGGCCCGATTCGAGACGGGATATATCGAGAATTTCGTTGATCAGTGTGAGCAGTTCGTTGCCGGCGCTGTGGATCGTCTGCACGTAGTCACGCTGCTTGACCGACAATGGCGTGCCCAGCAGCAACTCGGTCATGCCCAGCACGCCGTTCATGGGGGTGCGGATTTCATGACTGATCTTGGCCAGGAACTCGGCCTTGGCGTTGATTTCGGCGTTGCTTGCCGCCAGGTCGCGGCTGATGCTGAAGCGGCTCTCGTTGATCGACCGCTGGCGTTCGCCCAGCGCGACGCTCATCAACAGGCCGCTGATGCAGATGAAGACCAGCAGCGTGACGATCAGGCCTTGCGGTGCGACTTCCGTCAGCCCTTGCAAGGCCGGGAGGATGATCAGCGTGCCGAGGTTGAACACCACCATGGCGGCGACGAACAGGCGTGCCGGGCGGTAGCCTTTCTGCCAGTGCCAGGCGCTGACGAACAACATGCTCAGCCCGGCCAGCGCCACCAGTGCATAGGTGATGATGTTGAGCGGCAGCGTGTTGACGAACAACAGCAGCAGGCTGCATAGCACGATGAAGACGATTTCCCCCACCAGCAGCCGGTTCAGCGGATGCTCGCCCAGCGGCGCGAAGAAACGAAAAGCGAACATCAAGCCGCAGGGCGCAGTCAGCAACAGCGCCAGGTACGCTCCCGGCGTCTGGATCGCCGGCCAGTCAGGCAGCCAGGCCCCGGCCAGGTTCAGCAACAGGATCAGGCTGAGCATCAGCAACCCTTCACAGGCTGCCAGCCACAGGCAACTGCGCGAGCGGGTATAGGCGTAACGGGTGAGGTTGTGCAGGATCAACATGGCGATGCAGCCGAACAGCAGGCCGTAGATCAGCGTCTGGTTCTGGTTGGCCGCCGCCATGATGGCCGGTTGCAGCGTGACGTAGGGGCGCAGTTCGTACCGGGAGGCCAATCGCAGGTAGACGTCGAGGGGCTTGTCGCTGCGCGGCAGTGCCAGCATGAGATCACTGCTGGGAGCGGACTGTCCGGTATCTGGCGAGGCATTGCCACTGATCTGTTGATCAATCAGCGTATCGCCGTCCAGCACATAAAGATTCAGGCGCGACAGGTCTGGGGCAAAGATGCGCAGAATCTGTTCATGCCGGTCAGGCGCCAGCCGGAAACGCAGCCATAACGCTCCGCCGGGTTCGGCCGCCTTGAGGTGGTCCAGGTCTATCGGGCTGAATTGATTGGTGTAGCGGGCAGAGCGGATGTCGCTGAGCTTCAGGTTACCCTGTTCGTCGAGCAATATCGCCCAACCACTGCCTGGCGCGGCCTGGGCCGGGAACATGCAGAGCAATGTCAGCAGGGTAACGGTGAAGCCTATGGCAATCCTGAGCCAGCGCACGGCGAAATCCCTTCATAGGTTGATGCCAGATTATAACTATGCGCGGCGCCCCGGCAGCCAGGCAAGGGCCATGGCCCTCTGCCTGGCTGAACGGCCGGGTTATTCCTGGTTTTCGCCACTCTCACGGGCAATGGCTCGGTAGCCAATGTCGTTGCGGTAGAAGCAACCTTCCCAATCAATCTGCGCGGCAAGCCGGTAGGCCTGCTGCTGGGCCGCATCGACACTGGCGCCCATGGCCGTGGCGCAAAGCACGCGACCACCGGCGGTGACCACCTGTCCATCCTTCAGTGCCGTGCCAGCGTGGAACACCTTGCCTTCCAATTGCGCGGCGGCGTCCAGGCCTTTGATGGCGCTGCCCTTGGCATAGTCGCCTGGATATCCACCCGCCGCCAACACCACGCCAACGCTTGGACGCGGATCCCATTGGGCTTCAACCTTGTCCAGCGCCTGGGCCAGGGCCGCTTCGACCAGCAGCACCAGGCTCGATTGCAGGCGCAGCATCACCGGCTGGGTCTCAGGATCGCCGAAACGGCAGTTGAATTCGATGACTTTCGGGTTGCCTGCCTTGTCGATCATCAGGCCAGCGTAAAGGAAACCGGTGTAGACGTTGCCTTCCTTGGCCATGCCGCGCACGGTCGGCCAGATCACCTGGTCCATCACGCGCTGGTGTACCTCGGCGGTGACTACCGGGGCGGGGGAGTAGGCGCCCATGCCGCCGGTGTTCGGGCCGCTGTCGCCGTCGCCGACACGTTTGTGGTCCTGGCTGGTGGCCATCGGCAAGACATTCTTGCCGTCGACCATGACGATGAAACTGGCTTCCTCGCCATCGAGGAATTCTTCGATGACAACCCGCGATCCGGCGTCACCAAAGGCGTTGCCGGCGAGCATGTCACGCACGGCATCTTCGGCTTCGGCCAGGGTCATGGCAACGATCACGCCTTTGCCGGCGGCCAGGCCGTCGGCCTTGATCACGATCGGTGCGCCTTTTTCGCGCAGGTAAGCCAGTGCCGGTTCGATTTCGGTGAAGTTCTGGTAGTCGGCGGTGGGGATCTTGTGACGCGCCAGGAAATCCTTGGTAAACGCTTTCGAACCTTCCAGCTGCGCGGCCCCGGCGGTCGGGCCGAAGCAGTCCAGGCCGCGAGAGCGGAACTGGTCGACCACGCCAGCGACCAGCGGCACTTCCGGGCCGACGATAGTCAGCGAGACGTTCTTCTCGGCGAAGTCGGCCAGTTGCTCCAGGGCCAGCACGTCGATGGCAACGTTTTCGCACTTGGCTTCGATGGCGGTGCCGGCATTGCCCGGTGCGACAAAGACCTTCTGCACGCGCGGATCCTGAGCCACTTTCCAGGCCAGGGCGTGTTCACGGCCACCGCTGCCAATGATCAAAACATTCATTTCAAAAACCTCGGATGACGCTGATTCTGTTCGGAACCTAAGGCATTTTGCGCCGTAGGAGGTCGCAATGAAGTCGGTAGATGCAAGGCGGAGTCGACTTCGATGAGCGGAGTTGCCTTTTGGCAATGAGCATCATCGAGGTCGGCTCCAACGCAGCAGATATCGGCTTCAGTGCGGCCGTTGTCTTGTTAGTGACGGAAGTGGCGCATGCCCGTGAAGACCATCGCGATCCCGGCTTCATCAGCCGCGGCAATCACTTCAGCGTCACGCATCGAACCACCCGGCTGGATCACCGCCGTGATGCCGACCTTGGCCGCGTTGTCGATGCCATCGCGAAACGGGAAGAACGCATCGGAGGCCATGACGGCGCCCTGAACCTGCAAACCGGCGTGCTCAGCCTTGATCGCAGCGATGCGGGCCGAGTTGACGCGGCTCATCTGGCCGGCGCCGACACCGATGGTCTGGCGGTTCTTGGCGTAGACGATGGCGTTGGACTTGACGTACTTGGCGACTTTCCAGGCGAAGATAAGGTCGTTGATTTCCTGCTCGCTCGGCGCGCGCTGGGTCACGACCTTGAGGTCCTCGCTGCCGATCATGCCGATATCGCGGCTCTGGACCAGCAGGCCGCCATTGACGCGCTTGTAGTCCCAGGCCGGCGCGCGGTCGGCCGACCACTGACCACAGGCCAGCAGGCGAACGTTGGCCTTGGCGGCAACAATGGCGCGGGCTTCTTCGCTGACGGAAGGGGCAATGATCACTTCGACGAACTGGCGCTCGACGATGGCCTTGGCGGTCTCGGCGTCCAGCTCGCGGTTGAAGGCGATGATGCCGCCGAAGGCCGACTCGGTATCGGTGGCGTAGGCCAGTTCGTAGGCCTGGCGGATGCCGCCCTCGGCGTCCGGGCTTACCGCGACGCCGCATGGGTTGGCGTGCTTGACGATCACGCAGGCTGGCTTGACGAAGCTTTTCACGCATTCCAGCGCGGCGTCGGTGTCGGCCACGTTGTTGAACGACAGTTCCTTGCCCTGCAATTGGGTCGCGGTGGCGATGCCGACTTCGGCTGGCTTGGCTTCCACGTAGAACGCCGCGCTCTGGTGCGGGTTCTCGCCGTAGCGCATTTCCTGGGCCTTGACGAACTGGGTGTTGAAGGTGCGCGGGAATTCGCTGCGGCCTTCGGTGCTCAGGGTCTCGGCCGCCTGGTTCACGGTGCCCATGTAGTTGGCGATCATGCCATCGTAGGCGGCGGTGTGTTCGAAGGCCTTGAGCATCAGATCGAAGCGCTGGGCGTACGTCAAACCACCGGCCTTGAGGTTTTCCAGGACGCCGGCGTAGTCGCTGGCATTGACGACAATGGCCACGTCCTTATGGTTCTTGGCCGCCGAGCGGACCATGGTCGGGCCACCGATGTCGATGTTCTCGATGGCGGTCGGCAGGTCGCAGCCGGGCTTGTTGATGGTTGCTTCGAACGGGTAAAGGTTGACCGCCACCAGATCGATCGGCTTGATGCCGTGTTCGTTCATGATGGCGTCATCGATGCCGCGACGACCGAGGATCCCTCCGTGGATCTTCGGGTGCAAGGTCTTGACCCGACCGTCCATCATTTCCGCGAAGCCGGTGTAGTCCGCAACTTCCACCGCGGCGACGCCGTTGTCCTGCAGCAACTTGAAGGTCCCGCCGGTCGAGAGAATCTCGACGCCCAGCTGTTGCAGCTCGCGGGCGAATTCAAGGATCCCGGTCTTGTCGGAGACGCTGATCAAGGCGCGGCGGATCGGCAGGCGGATGGTCTGGTCGGTCATTTCAATTTCCATCAAAAGCAAGGGAAGTCAGCAAAAAAGGCGACCGTTTTTTACGCGGGCGCCTTTCTGGTTTGATTGAATGCTTACAGCAGATCGTACTGCTTGAGTTTCTTGCGCAGGGTGCCGCGGTTCAGGCCCAGCAGCTCACTGGCCTTGGTCTGGTTGCCCTTGACGTAGTTCATCACGCTCTCGAGCAGCGGTGCCTCGACTTCGGAAAGCACCAGGTTGTACACATCCGTGACGGCAGCGCCCTCAAGGTGGGCGAAATAATTGTGCAGCGCCTTCTCGACGCTCCCGCGAAGGGTCTGGCCTTCTTCGCTGGGCGTGTTGAGGTGCTGTTTCAAATTCACGTTGTCGCTCACGGGTGTTATTCCACTCACTAAAGTCTCGGTCATCATCGTCATGCGGCCACCCCTTCGTCCCCTGTCAGGCTCTTGTAACGTTCGGCGAAAAACGCCTGAACGTCGGCGCATTGTGCTTGCGTACCATCCAAACGATTGAAACGGGCGCGAAACTCCCTGGCGCCCGGCAGGGTTGCGAGATACCAGCCCACATGCTTGCGAGCGATGCGTACGCCCATGACTTCGCCATAGAAGGCGTGCAGCGCGGCCAGATGCTCTAGCAGAATACGTTCCACCTCGGACAATTGCGGCGCAGCGAGCTTTTCGCCGGTGCGCAGGAAATGTTCGATCTCACGAAAAATCCATGGCCGCCCCTGGGCGGCCCGGCCGATCAACAGGCCGTCGGCACCGGTCGCGTCCAGCACGTACCGGGCCTTTTCGGGCGAATCGACATCGCCGTTGGCAAACACCGGAATGGACACCGCCTGCTTGATCGCGGCAATGGTGTCGTACTCGGCTTCGCCGGTGTACAGGTCGGCACGGGTGCGGCCATGCACCGCCAGCGCCGTGATACCTGCCTGTTCGGCGATCTTCGCCACCGTCAGGCCGTTCTTGTTGTCCCGGTCCCAGCCGGTGCGGATCTTCAGGGTCACCGGCACATCGACTGCGGCGACAACTGCCTGCAGGATCTCGGTGACCAGTGCTTCATCCTTCAACAGCGCCGAGCCTGCGGCCTTGTTACAGACCTTCTTCGCCGGGCAGCCCATGTTGATGTCAATGATCTGCGCCCCCAGCTCGACATTCGCCCGGGCCGCCTCCGCCAGCATCTGTGCGTCGCCACCGGCGATCTGTACCGAGCGGGGCTCGGGATCGCCTTCGTGGATCATGCGCAGACGCGATTTGCGGGTGTTCCACAGACTCATGTCGCTGGTGACCATTTCCGAGACCACGAGACCGGCGCCCAATCGTTTGCACAACTGACGAAAGGGCTGATCGGTAACGCCCGCCATCGGGGCGAGGACCAGACCGTTCTGCAATGTATATGGGCCGATGCGTACCGCCGACATAGGACTTCCCTGAAGTGGGGCCGGATCATGAGACTTCGAAAAAGGGTTGGCATGATACCCGCTCTCGATGACTGGATAAAGGTCGAATTGGATAAAATCTGAACAGCTATTCTGTTATCGCCAGCGGTTTGGTCTGGGTGGGTCGAGTCAGAAAGCTGCCGTCAATCAATCGGCCCTGGCGGCTTCATTCGGGTGAATGAAAGCTCAGGCTGTAGTTCACCGCTTTCGGCCCCGGATCGAGGATATCCAAGGCGATATGGATCGGCGTCTGCGGCGGCATTTCCCCCCGGCCTTCGAGATCGCCGCCCAGGTACTCGCCTGGCTTGAAGCGACGGCTGGCGATCAGGTGACCGTTGAGGTCGGCAAAACGCAGCTCCAGCAGCGGGAACGGCTGGGAGAAGGGCGCGCGATTGTAGATGATCGCATCCACCACCAGGGCGCCGCTGAATTCCGGATGGCTGCGCACCACCAGGTTGCTGCTCTTGATCTTGGCGATGTCGACCTTGGACGGGACATCGCAGCCAATGACCGGGCAGATTTGCAGGAACCACGGACGGTACTGGTCCTGGCGGGCCAGTTCTTCGAAATGGTAGGCGATGTACTGGCCGGCCAGCGCTGCCGCGCCGAGCAATATCAACAGGCTCCAGAGCAGGCGACGGCCCCAGGGCGAGCGGCGTTTGCGCCAGTCCAGTTGCAATGGATCATCGTCCAGGTCCTGCAGGGCTTCGGCGCGTATCCCCGGCTCATGGCGCTCGCGCTTCTTGCGCGGCGTTGCCGCAGGCTCCGGCTCGTCATCCAGGTCGTCGGTGGCGGACAGGCGCTCAAGGTGTTCGTGCGGCTCGTCGTCCGGCGTGAGGCTGAGCGGGGCGACGGGTTCGTCGTCCGGCTCCAGGGGCTCAAGGGCCAGGGACAAGGAAGGTTCGGTCCGTGGCGGCCGGGCGGGCTCATGAGGCTCGAACGGCTCGACCGGCATTTGCAGAGCGCCTTCGGCGCGCTCGTCGGGGGCTTCGCTGTAGAGGCTGTCGGACCAGGCTTCCTGCTCCTGCGGAAGCTGCTCGCGCTGGGCGCTCAGGTTGTCTTCGCGACGCCGGCCAAAGCTGTCCGGGGCGCGCTTTTCGAGGCGCTCCAGACGCGCCAGCTCCTTGTCCAGGTCATCGAGGTCGAGCTCGGCGGCGCTCCATTGTTTCTGGCTGATGGCGCGGGGCGGCGGTGTATCGACGGCTGGTGCGGCGAGCGGCGCGAGTGGGGGCGCAACGGTCTTGGCCGTGCGCTGCTCGAGCAATTGTCGCGCGGCGTTGAACACCTGCAGGCACGAGCCGCAGCGAACCACCCCGCGTGCCACGCTCAATTGAGCATGGCTGACACGAAAACTGGTGTGGCAATGCGGGCACTGGGTGACGAAGCTGTCGGTCATGCGGCAATCCGGTCGATACAGGCGGCCATTCTAGCGCCGACGTCCAGTGATGCGCACCCAGCCATCGCGATTGGCAATCGGGTCCAGGTCGAAATCCCCGGCGTAGGCGGCGGCGACTTCTTCGCCCTGTTCCGCCAGGATGCCCGACAGCGCCAGGCGTCCGCCCGGCTTGACCAGGCTGGACAGCTGCGGTGCCAGCGACACCAGCGGGCCGGCGAGGATGTTGGCTACCAGTACGTCGGCCTGTACTTGGGGCAGGTCTTGGGGCAGATACAGCGGGAAAAGTGCTTCGGCAATGTTGTTGCGTCCGGCGTTGTCGCGGGACGCTTCCAGGGCCTGGACATCGATGTCGGTGCCGACCGCTTCCTTGGCGCCCAGCAGCAGCGCGGCAATAGCCAGGATCCCCGAACCGCAGCCGAAGTCCAGTACGTGGCAGTCCTTCAGGTCCTGGCCGTCGAGCCACTCCAGGCACAGCGCGGTAGTCGGGTGGGTGCCGGTGCCGAACGCCAGGCCCGGGTCCAGCAGCAGGTTGACCGCGTCCGGCTCCGGTGCGGCATGCCAGCTCGGCACGATCCACAAGCGCTGGCCGAAGCGCATCGGCTGGAAGTTGTCCATCCAGCTGCGTTCCCAATCCTGGTCCTCGATCACTTCGCTGTGGTGCTCGGGTAGCGGGCCGCCGGTCAGCAGCTCCAGGTGAGCAAGCACGCTGGTGGCTTCGGTGCCACCCTCGAACAGGGCCAGCAGGTGGGTGTGAGACCACAGCGGGGTAGTGTTGAGTTCCGGCTCGAAGATCGGCTGGTCCTCGGCATCCATGAAGGTGACCGAAACGGCGCCAACTTCAAGAAAGGCGTCTTCATAGGTTTCGGCTTGTTCCGGGCTGATGGCCAGACGTACTTGCAGCCAAGGCATGGCGGGCACCTTTGGAAAATGATGATTGCAGCCTAGCGGCCAGCGAAGCGCGCAAGTTTACGCGAGCGCAAAGCTTTTGTGGGAGGGTTTGCGAAACCTGCAGAAACGACAAAGCCGCCCGAAGGCGGCTTTGTCTGGTGCGGGTTGAAGCTTAGTGCTTCTCGCCAGCCAGCTTGTGCTCGAGGTAGTGAATGTTCACGCCCCCTTTGCAGAAGCCTTCGTCGCGGGTGAGGTCGCGGTGCAGCGGGATGTTGGTCTTGATCCCGTCCACCACGATCTCGTCCAGCGCATTGCGCATGCGCGCCATGGCTTCGTCGCGGGTTGCCCCGTAAGTGATCAGTTTGCCGATCAACGAGTCGTAGTTCGGCGGAACGGCATAACCGCTGTACAGGTGCGAATCGACGCGAACGCCGTTGCCGCCCGGGGCATGGAAATGCTTGACCGTGCCAGGGCTTGGCATGAAGGTTTTCGGGTCTTCGGCATTGATCCGGCATTCCAGCGCGTGACCGCGGATGACCACGTCATCCTGAGTGAACGACAGCTTGTTGCCAGCGGCGATGCTGAGCATCTCCTTGACGATGTCGATGCCGGTGACCATTTCCGAAACCGGATGCTCCACCTGAACGCGGGTGTTCATTTCGATGAAGTAGAAACGACCGTTCTCATACAGGAACTCGAAAGTACCCGCGCCGCGGTAACCGATATCGATGCAGGCCTTGACGCAGCGGGCCAGGACTTCCTGGCGAGCCTGCTCGTCGATGCCTGGTGCCGGCGCTTCTTCGAGGACCTTCTGGTGACGACGCTGCAGCGAGCAATCGCGGTCGCCGAGATGAATCGCCTGGCCTTGGCCGTCGGACAGTACCTGGACCTCGACGTGACGTGGGTTGGTGAGGAATTTTTCCAGATAGACCATCGGGTTGCCGAACGCCGCGCCTGCTTCGGAGCGGGTCAGTTTTGCCGAGGAAATCAGGTCTTCTTCCTTGTGCACCACACGCATGCCGCGACCACCACCGCCGCCAGCGGCCTTGATGATCACCGGATAGCCGACTTCGCGACCGATGCGCAGAGCGGTTTCTTCGTCTTCAGGCAGCGGGCCGTCGGAGCCCGGAACGGTTGGCACGCCGGCAGCGATCATGGCGTGCTTGGCCGAGACCTTGTCGCCCATCAGGCGAATGGTTTCGGCTTTTGGGCCGATGAAGGCAAAACCGGAGTTTTCCACCTGTTCGGCGAAGTCGGCGTTTTCCGCGAGGAAACCGTAGCCAGGGTGAATGGCGGTAGCGCCGGTCACTTCGGCGGCGGCGATGATCGCCGGGATGTGCAGGTAGGAGTGCGCAGCCGACGCCGGACCGATGCAGACGGATTCATCCGCCAGGCCCAGGTGCATCAGTTCTTTGTCGGCCTTGGAGTAAACGGCGACGGTCTTGATGCCCATCTCTTTGCAGGCACGCAGAATCCGCAGGGCGATCTCACCGCGGTTAGCGATCAGAACTTTTTCCAACTTCGCAGTCATCAAAGGCTCTCCGCGGTTCAAACGATGGTGAACAGCGGTTGGTCGTACTCAACCGGCTGGCCGTCTTCGACGAGGATGGACTCGATCACACCGCTGGTTTCAGCTTCGATGTGGTTCATCATCTTCATGGCTTCGACGATGCACAGGGTGTCGCCTTTCTTCACGGTCTGGCCAACTTCAACGAAGGACGGCGAGCTCGGGGAAGACTTGCGATAGAACGTGCCCACCATCGGCGAGCGAGCAACAGTGCCGTTCAGCGTCGGCGCGGCCGGTGCGGCAGGTGCCGCGGCGGCAACTGGCGCAGCTGCCGGAGCAGGTGCAGCGGCTGGCGCTTGCATCGGTGCCGGTGCATAGAACTGCTGGGCCGGGGTCTTGCTGTGGCGGCTGATGCGTACGGACTCTTCGCCTTCCTTGATCTCGAGCTCGTCGATGCCGGACTCTTCCAGCAATTCGATCAGTTTCTTAACTTTACGGATATCCATGAATCATCAACTCCCAAGGGTCGGTCAGGGGCGTTTAACGCTTGTTGTTCAAGCTGTTGCCTGTTTTTCAAGCTGCTCTAGAGCGGCCTCCAGGGCCAGTCGGTAACCGCTGGCGCCAAGGCCGCAGATCACGCCTACTGCTACATCGGAGAAGTAGGAGTGATGGCGGAAAGGTTCGCGTTTGTGCACGTTGGACAAATGCACTTCGATGAATGGGATGCTCACTGCCAGCAGCGCGTCACGTAATGCGACGCTCGTATGTGTAAAAGCCGCGGGATTGATCAGAATGAAATCCACGCCTTCGCCGCGCGCGGCATGGATGCGGTCGATCAATTCATATTCGGCATTGCTTTGCAGGTAGAGCAAATGATGGCCGGCGCTACGAGCCTGTTGCTCCAGGTCCTGGTTGATCTGGGCCAGTGTCACGGCGCCATAGACGCCCGGTTCACGGGTGCCCAGCAGGTTCAGGTTGGGTCCGTGCAGGACCAGAAGGGTCGCCATCTGCTGTTCCTTGTTGTCTGTGAGCAGGTGTCAGAACCCGGAGACTATGACGCAAAGTCTTTGTGACTGTCCAGTTCCCGGCAATAGCCGGCACGTTGACCGATGTTTGCGCGAAGTTTGTGACCATGTATCTGGATTCGGTCACTCACGATCGGAATACTGCGCCACACCTGTGGGAGCGAGCTGGCTCGCTCCCTTTACTCAGCTGGACCAGAATGCAAATAAATACTCACCGCCGTGTAGTCTTCGCCATCGGCGTTTCGGTAGAGGGTATTGCTGTGGTAGGCGTAGATCTCCTTGTCAACCAATACCGTAATCGTCTGTTCCTGAGTGTCTATGGTTACCGAATCATCCCGAGTGACAAGAAATGGCGTCGCGGTTTTCAGTTCGGAAAGTATGTCACCGTCCGCTGCCAGGGTCCGATAGACGTAGTAGCGGTAACTGAAAGGAACCGTCGCTCCGCCACGCTCATCCTTTACGCCGTAGATAAATGCATCCTGAGACAAAGGTTTTCGTAATACGACCTCTGTCAACTCAGGCGTATTTGGACGGAAAAAACACGTCCAACTGGTGTAAGCCAGCGCGAGGGCAAGCACTGTGCACAAGACAGCGAGAAGGGCAGGTTTTTTAGTAGTTTCTGAATTTGGCATATTTTACCCCTTCCTTGATCCATCGCTGATCTCCCGGATCGTCGCCGAAGGGGGCTTGCCCCCACCATGTCCCGAATTCCGCCGTGGTCGTTCCTGCTCGACTTTGGGCCAAGCCTGCTGCCCGTAAAAGAACGTCTTCGCTGAAGCCTGCTGCGGTTCCGGTGGCGCCGTAGTTGAAATTTCCAAAGGCTTCATATTCCGCGGATAGTTTCTTGTAGTCCCAAGGGCCACGATTTCTTACTTGGGTATAAAACCAAGAGTAGATAAAAGCCGATCCGGCTTTCAGAACATTTTTCTTATGGTGTGCCACGGCCATGTTTTCTTCGACAGAAACAGAGTGGCGACGAAGGTACCCTCATTGCATGTTCCTTTTGCAATTTCTTGAAGGGCCGGGAGCCTAGCATGAGGGGGGCTGTTAAAAAATCCGTAACCTTTTTCATGCGACAACACCTATCAGGGCCCGCCCAAGGAGCCCTGTGACTTTCAACATGGCGCATCGAAAGAAACGCTGGCGGGTTCTACGGCAGATGCGCGACCCAGCGGGAGCAAGCTCCCTCGCCACAGGTTCAGTGGGCTTCTGAAATCACACCCGGAACGCCTGCACCGCCGTGTGCAAGCGCCCGCCCAGGAGCAGCAGGTTGTCGCCCTGTTCCCGGCCTTGGCCGATGCGCTGCAGGTTATCCCCGCCCAGTTGGTGGATCCGCTCGCTGTGATCGCGGATTTCGCTGACGGCGCCGCTTTGCTGGGCGGTGACATCGGCGATGCGCACCGCGGTATCGGCGATGGTCTGGATCGCCTCGACGATTTTATCCAGTGCACCATCGGCCGCCTGGGCCTGGCTGGCGGTGGCTTCGGCGTGTTCGACCTGGGCGCGCATGCCTTCCACGGACTGGCGTGCAGCCTGCTGCAAACGGGCAATCAGCGCCTGGATCTCGGCCGTGGCGCCTGCGGTGCGTTGAGCCAGGGAGCGGACCTCCTCGGCCACAACCGCAAAGCCGCGGCCCATTTCCCCGGCGCGGGCGGCTTCGATGGCGGCGTTGAGGGCCAACAGGTTGGTCTGGTCGGCAATCGAGCGGATGACGGTCAGCACGCCGCCGATGGTCGCCGACTCCTCAGCCAGCTGTTCGATCATTTGCGCATTGCCCTGCACTTCGCCGACGAGCGAGTGCAAGCCGGCGAGGCTCATGCCGATCACTTTCTGGCCTTGCTCCACGGCATGGCCCGCACTGCGACTGGCATCCGCGGCCTGGCTGGCATCGCCGGCCACTTGCTGGATGGTCGCTTCGAGCTCACTGAGGGAGTCGCGGATCAATGCCGTGTCACCGGCCTGGTCTTCGGCACCGCTATGCAATTCGCCACTGAGCTCGGCCAGGGTCCGGCTGCTGCCGGCCACCTGTTCGGCGTTCAGGCGGATGGTACCGACCAGATCCACCAGATAGGCGCGCAGGCGATTGAGCGAGGCTTCGATGTCCTGCAATTCACGGTTGCTGGCGCCGACACGGATATCGCCACTGAAATCGCCTTCGGCCCAAGTGGAAAGGGCCGGCGCCAGGCGGGTCAAGGTCCGGGCCAGGCGTCGCTGCAAGGTATCGATAAGAAGGGCGATCAGCAGAATCAGGCCGATCATCACCCCTTGGATGACCCGTACTTCGCCCTGGATCTGCCCATGTTGGGCACGGACCGCAGGCTCCATGGCGTCGATTGCCTGTTGCACATCGGTGGTTTTCAAGTGCGTGGCATCGGCCAGCTCGGTGCGTTTCTGGATCAGTTCGCGCGTGCGCGCCAGTTCCGCGGGATAACGCCCGAGCAGGCTGTTGAGTTCGCGCTTGAGGGCAATCCCGGCGTCTTCGGCGGCGGCCTTTTCCTCGGTTTCCAGACCCATCAGCGCGGCGAAGTCATCGCTGCCCGATTCGTTGCTGGCGGTGACGCCGAGCAGCGGCAGACTGTTCAGTTGCTGGGCCTGGGTGCGGACGTTGGCCAGTTCCCGTTCGACATCGGCGGCCAGTTCACTGCGGCCGCTGCTGACCAGTTTGTCCCGGGCGAGTGATAACCGGCCCAAATGCTGTGAGGCAGCAAACAGCGGCGGCAGATAAGCCGGCGCGCCGTTGGCGTACTGGGCAAGTTGGTCCAGGCTGGCGCTCAGCTCACGTTCAGCCTGCAACAACAGGGCCTGTGGATCAGCCGCCAGTTTGCCGGCGGCCAGCAGGTCGGTCTTGCTGAAACCGTCAAGGTTCGACAGGCTCGGGCTTAGCGTCCTGGCCAGGTCCGGCGGGAACTGGTCCAGATCTTTTTGCAGGGTTTCCAGGGCCTGGGTGGCTGCGCTGAGGCGCAAGGCGTCGCCGCTGGCCAGGTAATCTTCGATGTTGCGCGCCACTTCGCCCTGGAACTGCCGCGACAGGCCCAGGTAGCGTTCCATCAGCAGATAAGGACGCTCCAAGGCAATCTGCGACCACCACAGGGTGGCGCCGAGGCCAAGGCATACGGCAACTAAAAGAACAGTGTTGAGGTTGGTCAGCAGCTTCAGGCGCATCAAGGGTCTACCGGGGGCAGAATCGTAAGTGCCTGAAGTTATTGCGTTTGCGTTACACGTTTATGACCGAATCAGTCGATTCCGATGAAAAAGTGGCACTTTGCTTTGATTGCCTGGCGCTCTGCACCCGATTGCGCCCGGCGTGCTTGGCACGGTACAGCGCCTCGTCGGCCTGGCTGGCCATCATCAGGCTGTCGGACTCTTCGCTCATCTCCACCACCCCGGCGCTGAAAGTGCACCACAAGTCCTGGGGTTGGGCGGGGTAGTGAATCTCGGCAAAGCGCTGGCGGATTTCGTCCAGCACTGTGCAGGCAGCATCAATGTCGGTGTCGGGCATGACGATAGCGAACTCTTCGCCGCCGTACCGGCCGATGAAATCGGTCTTGCGCAAGCGTTGCTTGAGAAACAGCGCCAGGCTCTTGATCACCCGGTCGCCCATGGGGTGGCCGTGGCTGTCATTGACCCGTTTGAAATGGTCGATATCGAGCATGGCGAAGCTCAAGGGCTTGCCCTCACGGCGGGCGCGGAAGCTGCAGTCTTCGAGCAATTGCAGGATATGGGTGTGGTTGTACAGGCCGGTGAGGCTGTCGCGCACCATCCGCGCCTTGAGATTGCGGGCCCGTGCTGCACGGTTGCGCACGGTGGTGATCAGGTGCCTGGGCTTGATCGGTTTGGTCAGGAAGTCATCACCGCCCTCGCTCATGGCGTCGAGCTGTTTGTCCAGGTCGTCTTCGGCGGACAGGTAAATGATCGGCACGCTGACGTAGCGGTCGTTGTGGCGGATCACCTTGGCCAGTTCCGTACCGGTGCAGGCGGGCATGTACATGTCGAGGATGATCAGGTCGGGCTGGAAGTCCGCCAGCTCGGCCATGGCCTGGATCGGCTCGATCAGCGTGCGCGTGACAATGCCGGCGCTGTTGAGCAGGCGTTCGGTGTGCAGGGCCTGGGCGCGGGAGTCATCGATGATCAACACTTTGTAGGGTTCGTACTGGGCGACGCAGGTCAGCACTTCGATTTTTTCCAGCAGGCTCGAGGCCTCCAGCGTGCCGGTGAGAAACTCCTGCCCGCCGGCGCGCACGGCGGCCAGCCGCGTTGGTGTATCGGTTTCCAGCAAACTGAAAAACAATAGCGGCAGTGGTTGATCCAGGCCTTCCTGGGCTTGGGCAGCCAGCTTCAGGCCCACGCCCGGGCCGCTGAAATCCACGTCCATGACAATGGCCGCAGGCAGGCGCTCGACCATCGCGGCCCGGAATGCCGCGACGCTGTCCAGGGACTGGGCGCTGAGGCCGAAGAATTCCAGTTGCTTGGCCAGCCGTTCGGCACGGTCATGGTCTTGCAGCAATATGTAGATGGGCTTGCGCAGCGGTGGCAGGAAGGTCTGCTCGAGCTGGTCGCCATGGCGCAAGCCGGTGCGGGACAGGCGTTGCATCAAGCGGTTGATCTCGGTGATCAGCTGGCTGCTCAGGCGCCCGCGATTGGCATCTACCGCTTGCAACGACTGGCCGATACCTTGGGCAAGCTGGCAATGCTCAGGTTGCTCGAAACGCTCGGCAAAGCGCAGCAGGCGCAGATTGGCTTCACTGAGCTCCGACAGGTCGGTACTGGACCATTCGCTGCGTTGCAGGCGCTGCCATATCTCCAGGATCTGGCGAGCCTGATGAATTACCCGCTGGGCAAAGTGGTGCTTGAGGCGCTCGCGGCTGGGGTCTTCTGGCTCGGTCATATCCTGACTACTAGTTAGGGGGCATGCTGAGATCGACTGGTGGCTCTATGCTAGCACCTCTTTTCCCTTACATGAGTGTTCTACATCAATAATCTGCCAGGAGGCGCCATTCAGTTTCTGACCTGTCGGTCTGGAATTGTCTTTGCGGACGTGGTGACGGCCCTATAAATAAAGGTCTTCAGGGGTTTCCAATAGCTGATCCAAGCTATCTGGTACGGCACAACGACGCGGCTTCGGGATGTTGCTTGCGCTTTTCTCCGACGTTGTTTCTTCAATTTTCCAGCGGATGAGGTTCAGGGATTCCCCTAGGCGGGTCTTTGTCTCGTGGCGGTAATTCTCCGATAAGCCCAACGACGGATGCCGGCCAAGGCACGTTGATGTAAGGTTGTGGTCGAACCGTGAACTCAAGTGATTGAAGGGACATCGCCATGCTGGACTGGAAGAACCGCGCGGGCAGCGCGCCTGAACGCGCCGCCGAACCGAAATCGGACACCCGCAGCTATCTGGGTGGGCTGTTTTTCAGTCGGGCGCTGGCCACGCTCATTGGCCTGTACCTGCTGGTGACTATTGCAGTCGGCTGGTATTGGAGCCAGGAGCCCGAGTTGTTTCCGGTACAGCAGAACGCCCAGGCAGCGGCCGAGAAGGATGGCCGGCAGATGGTGGTCGGCTACACCACCGTGGAAACCCTCAAGACCGTCGCCGGAACCTTGCTGACCAAGCAGGGCGGCTACATTTCCAACGACCGCTTCCCGCCAGGCCTGTGGATGGACAACATGCCCAGTTGGGAATACGGCGTGCTGGTGCAGGTCCGCGACCTGAGCCGTGCCCTGCGCAAGGACTTCGCCCGTTCCCAGTCGCAGTCCGCCGAAGACGCCGACCTGGCCAAGGCCGAGCCGCGCTTCAACTTCGACAACCGCAGTTGGGTGCTGCCGTCCAGCGAATCGGAATACCAGGAAGGCATCAATTCCTTGAGCCGTTATCAGGCGCGCCTGTCCGATCCAAGTCAGAAAAGCGCGTTGTTCTACGCCCGCGCCGACAACCTGAACAACTGGCTGGGGGATGTCGGTACGCGCCTGGGGTCGCTGTCCCAGCGCCTGTCTGCCAGCGTCGGCCGGGTCAAGCTCAACACCTCGCTGAAGACCGAGGTCCCGGCGCCAGGCCAGGTGCCGCAGGTTGACGAAGAGGTGGTCGAGACACCTTGGCTGCAAATCGACAACGTGTTCTACGAGGCTCGTGGTCAAGCCTGGGCGCTGTCTCACTTGTTGCGCGCCATCGAGGTGGATTTCGCAGACGTGCTGGCGAAGAAGAACGCGACGGTCAGCGTGCGGCAGATCATTCGCGAACTGGAGGCTTCACAGGAGCCGATCTGGAGCCCGATGATTCTCAACGGCAGCGGCTTCGGGGTGTTGGCGAACCACTCGCTGGTCATGGCCAACTATATTTCTCGCGCCAATGCGGCGGTGATTGACCTGCGGCAATTGCTCAACCAGGGCTGAAGGATGGACGAAAGCACCCGGGAGGACGCTCATCGAGTGGCCTCGGATGCCGAGCTGATCGCTTGGGTCGACGAAGACGACAATCTGCTCGGCAGCCTGGTGCGCTCGGATCTGCGCGAGCGAGGCCTGATCGGACGCGGCACCTACATCATGCTGTTCAATTCGGCGGGCGAGCTGTGCGTTCATCGAAGGACTTTGAGCAAGGCTATCTACCCCGGCTATTGGGATGTCGCGGCAGGGGGAATGGTTCAGGCCCACGAGACGTACGCCGAGTCGGCGGCGCGCGAGCTGGCCGAAGAATTAGGCGTGAGCGGCGTCGAATTGGTCGCCCACGATCATTTCTATTTCGAGGACGCCGGCAGTCGCCTGTGGTGCGCGGCGTTTTCCGCCGTGTGGGACGGGCCGTTGGTCCTGCAACCGGAAGAAGTCCTGGAAGCGCGCTTTCTGCCCGTCGAGCAGGTGCTCGATGAAATACGCCACAAACCGTATTGCCCGGACTCCCTGGCGGCGCTTGGGCGCTATTTGCGCGCCCGTGAGCGCGGTGTCGCAAAGAAGCTGTAAATTGGCGCTGATTGGCCCTTAGCAAGTGGGCTTTTTGTCGTTACACTGCGCGACTTTTCAAGCTTGGCCGACTTCGTTCGGTCCAGCTGCGCTGCCCCTGCCTGAGTGGGGCTTCGCGGTCGAGGCACTTTCGCCCCTCGACCAGTCTTTGTCCTCCGAAGAGGATTGCCGGTGGCCAAAAAAGCCGCATCCTTCGCCGCCCTGGGCGGCCTGGTATTTTCTACCGACGCCGGTCGTCATTGCCCTGATTGCCGCCAGCCGGTGGATGCCTGCATCTGCAAACAGACCGCCATACCCGCCGGAGACGGCATCGCTCGCGTACGCCGCGAAAGCAAAGGCCGAGGTGGCAAGACGGTGACCACGGTCACCGGCGTGCCGCTGGCCGAGGACGCGCTCAAGGAACTGGCAACGACGCTGAAAAAGCGCTGTGGTACCGGCGGCGCGTTGAAGGATGGCGTCATCGAGATCCAGGGCGATCACGTCGAGCTCTTGCTGGCGGAACTCACCCGACACGGTTTCAAGGCAAAGAAGTCCGGCGGCTAGCAGCTTCTGTGAAACCCACCCTGGCTTGATCCGGACCTCGGTTTGCGATCGCCCACATGGTTTTCACAGAGCCTGTTCTGAACGGGGTTCTAAACTCAGCGCTGCGGGCAGGGTCTACCTGCTTACAGGCAAATCGTCATTTCCATTCTCTAGACTGCGCCAGCCTCCGACCGGATGGTGCATTTTGACTTCTTTATAGGGGACTTCGATGTCCGTACGACGCACACGAAAAGACGATGGCAGCCAATGGACAGTTGCGGACAGCCGCAGCGTTTATGGGATCCGCCATTGGGGGGCCGGGTATTTCGCGATCAATGAAGCCGGTCGCGTCGAAGTCCGTCCGAACGGCCCCGACAGTTCGCCGATCGATTTGTACGAGCAAGTCGACCAGTTGCGCCAGAGTGGCCTTTCGTTGCCGTTGTTGGTGCGCTTCCCCGATATCCTGCAAGATCGGGTGCGTCAGCTCACCGGCGCGTTCGACAGCAACATTGCACGCCTGGAATACCAGAGCCAGTACACCGCGCTTTACCCGATCAAGGTAAACCAGCAGGAGGCGGTGATCGAAAACATCATCGCCACCCAGAATGTCTCCATCGGCCTGGAAGCCGGTTCCAAGCCCGAGTTGCTGGCAGTGCTGGCCCTGGCGCCAAAGGGCGGGACCATCGTCTGCAATGGCTACAAGGACCGCGAGTTCATCCGCCTGGCGCTGATGGGCCAGAAGCTGGGCCACAATGTCTTCATCGTGATCGAGAAAGAGTCCGAAGTCGGCTTGGTGATCGAAGAGGCTGCGTCGCTCAAGGTCAAGCCGCAGGTCGGTCTGCGGGTGCGCCTGTCGTCCCTGGCATCGAGCAAATGGGCCGATACCGGTGGCGAAAAATCCAAGTTCGGCTTGTCCGCCGCGCAGTTGTTGTCGGTGGTCGAGCGCTTCCGCGGCGCCGGCCTCGACCAGGGCATCCGCCTGCTGCACTTCCACATGGGCTCGCAGATCGCCAACCTGGCGGACTACCAGCATGGTTTCAAGGAAGCGATTCGTTACTACGGTGAGCTGCGCAACCTCGGCCTGCCGGTGGATCACATCGATGTCGGCGGCGGTCTGGGCGTCGACTACGACGGTACGCACTCGCGCAACGCCAGCTCGATCAACTACGACATGGACGATTACGCCGGGGTCGTGGTGGGGATGCTCAAGGAGTTCTGCGATGCGCAGAGCCTGCCGCACCCGCACATCTTTTCCGAGAGCGGCCGCTCGTTGACCGCCCACCATGCGATGCTGGTGGTCCAGGTCACCGACGTCGAGAAGCACCATGACGATGTGCCGGTGATCGAAAACAAGGAAAGCCTGCCGGAAACCGTGCAATGGCTGGTGGACCTGCTGGGCCCGACCGATATCGAGATGGTCACCGAGACCTACTGGCGTGCCACCCATTACATGAGCGACGTGGCTGCGCAGTACGCCGATGGCAAGCTGACCCTGGCGGAAAAAGCCCTGGCCGAGCAGTGCTACTTCGCCGTGTGCCGTCGTCTGCACAACTCGCTGAAGGCCCGTCAGCGCTCGCACCGTCAAGTGCTCGATGAGCTCAACGACAAGCTGGCCGACAAGTACATCTGCAACTTCTCGGTGTTCCAGAGTTTGCCGGACACCTGGGCGATCGGCCAGGTGTTGCCGATCCTGCCGTTGCATCGTCTCGATGAAGAGCCACTGCGCCGCGCCGTTCTGCAAGACCTGACCTGCGATTCCGACGGCAAGATCAAGCAATACGTCGATGAGCAGAGCATCGAGACCAGCCTGCCGGTCCATTCGCTCAATCCGGGCGAAGACTATCTGCTGGGCATTTTCCTGGTGGGTGCCTACCAGGAAATCCTCGGTGACATGCACAACCTGTTTGGTGACACCGATTCGGTGAACATCTACCAGAACGCCGACGGCAGCGTGTACCACGCCGGTATCGAAACCCACGACACCATCGAGGACATGTTGCGCTACGTGCACCTGTCGCCGGAGGAGCTGATGACTCACTACCGTGACAAGTGCGCCAGCGCCCGGATCACGGCGGCCGAACGCACCCAGTTCCTGGATGCCCTGCGTCTCGGGTTGACTCGTTCCTCCTACCTGTCTTCCTGACAGGGCAATAGCGCCAAGCGCAACGCCCTCCGGGGCTGTCAGAAAATACGTCGCATGCCGCGGGTATTTTCGGACAGTTCCGGAGGGCGTTTTGATTTGCGCTGTGGAAATTTCCTCACACGGGGGCAGCTAATCGGAAAGGTCCTTATTTCGTGTAGTCCCGTTCCTTACTTGTACTTGGCCCCTCTACTCGACCCGGGCTCTCGGCCAGAATGCCCGGTCGCCCCCTCCTGTAGAGAAACGCCGATGTCATGTCCAGCCCGCGAGTCATCATTTCGTCTGGAGATAGCCGGTCTGCCCGAATCCTTTGTTGTCGTGGCCTTCACCGGCAATGAAAACATCAGCGAACCTTTCCTGTTCGAGGTGGAACTGGTGACCAGTGACACGCCGCTGGACCTGGCGGGCCTGCTGTACCGCAGCGTCTGGTTGAGTTTCGGGAGCTGCGGCCGGGGCATTCACGGACAGCTCCACGAAGTTGTGCAGCACCGTCATGGAGGTAATTGCGATGTGCGCATCGAGCCGAAGCTTGCATACCTGGCGCAGCGCTTCAGCCAGCGGGTGTTCAGTGGCCGCTCGGTACCGCAGATCATTCGCCAGGTCTTAAGCGGGCACGGCATCGGCGGGCGCGGGCTGTGCCTGGACTTGAACGGTGATTTTGCGACGCGGGATGTCTGTAGCCAATACCGGGAGTCCGACCTGCAGTTTCTGCAGAGGATATGCGCCGAGTCTGGTATCCGGTTCCATTTTGAGCATGCCCGGGATGGGCACTGCCTGGTTTTCTCCGATGCGCCGGGCAGTGTCTTTTCCGCTGGCGAGGTTATCTACGACGGTGACGGCCAGACTGACGCCGTGCACGCCTTCAGCGTTCAGGCTGGCTCCGAGGGTATCGGCATACTGGCCGCCGAGGGCCAGAGCGATCTGATGCACTTGCACAGCGGCCAGACCCTGACCCTGACCGCTCACCCTTTCAAGGACTGGAACCGGCGCTGGTTATTGACCAGGGTCGAGCATCGTGGCCAGTCAGGTGGATATGCCAACCGGTTCCGAGCCATTCCCTTCGGGCTGTCGTTTGTGGCAGAAAAGGTGCCTGCGAAGCCGGTCATGGTGAGCCGGCAACGCGGATGGGTGGTAGACGTGGATGAGCCTGCAGACCAGGTGCCTGGGCGAGTGGCGGTGCAGTTCGACTGGGTCTATCAAGGGGAAGGGGCCAGCGCCAGCCATTGCTGGCTGCCGTTGGCGCCTGAGCTGGCGGCCTGCGCAGGCGATCGGATTCGTGAGGGCACCGAGGTCCTGGTGAGCTTTATCGAGGGTGACCCGGATCGCCCGCTTATCTGTGCCTTTCTCGGCCCACCGCCCCTCATGGGCACACAGCCAGCGCCAGCCAGTGCGAGTTTGTCAGAAACACCCGGGACGCCTGAAGTCGATGACCACCTGTTGTCTGCAGTGCGCGGTGGCGAGCCGCTGTTCCTGCTGTGCCTGCTGCCCGGCGCAGGGGCGTTCAACCCCTGCGCCCGGGCGGTGTGCATCTGCCGCCTGGTGACGCAACGTGGTACGGGCGCAGCGCCATGAACGCTGCCGCCATGCCTGGGGCCACGCCGCAATGGCTGCTGCTCGACGCGCCGAACGGCCGCGGAGCCGCGCAGCGCCTGCGGGAGCAATTTGCCGAGGCACGGCGCTTTCTTCTGTTCGAAAACACCGATCTTCACGAACTGAGGGACGATGGCCCGCTATTGGTTGATCTGCAGCGATCGCCAGCGCTGGCCAGTCTGTGCCAGCTGGATAGTCAATCCTGGCCGGGGCTACTGATAGTGAGCGCGGCGCCTGCCGAAGTATTGCTGACGCATTTGCGGCGCATGCTGACGGTCACGCTGGGCCTGCACTACAAGGCTTTGTTGAGCTATTACAACCCGCACACCGCGAGTTATTTTTTTGATGGTTGCGACCCTCGGGAACTCAGTTGCTGGCTGGGGCCGATCAGCATTCTGCGCTGGTTCGGAGGCACCTGGGCTGATCGGACCATGGGCTCGGAGGGCTGGCAACAGCTCGCCAATCCTGGCTTGTCGGTGCCGGCTCTGGAGAACGAGCCGGGCCTCAGTGACAGGCAACAAAGCCAGTTGCAGGCGTGTGTATTGGAGCGTCATGTCTGGCGTTGGTCCTGCTCCATTGGGCATGACTACTGGTCGCTCTGGGAATATATGCAGCAAGGGTTGGCGCTGGGGTTCAGCGAACAGAGCGCCCTCGACGGCTGGTTGTGGCTACGCTTGCAATACCCTGATGCTCAGCCAGCGCCGGAGCTGGCTGGCGGCTCGCAACACGAGCGTCTGGAGCAGTTGCGGCGGCTATGGCAAGGCAACCAGGATTGAAGGCCTCACCGGGCATTGCCACCGAGCCAGCTGTCGTCTCGTTGCAAACGCCAGGCGAAGGTACCGAGCGTCAGGCTGCGCAAGGCCATGAACAGCAGGAAAGTGATCCACAGGCCGTGATTTCCCAATCCTTGCAGGACCCAGGCGAACGGCAACGTCAGTAGCAGGGTCAGGAGCATGCCGTTGCGCATTTCCCGGGCGCGGGTGGCGCCGATGAACAGGCCATCGAGCAGGTAGCTCGATACCGCAATCAACGGTAACGCCGCCAGATAAGGCAAGTAGTGGTAAGCGGTGTTCCGCACTTCGGCGATGTCGGTCTGCATGTCGATGAACAAATGCCCAGCAAGCAGGAACAGCAGGGCAAACCCGAGGCTGGCAATCAGTGACCAGCCGCTGGCAACGACCAGCGCACGGCGCAGGGCCAGGCGGTCGCGAGCCCCAATAGCGTGGCCGCACAGTGCTTCCACGGCGTGGGCCAGGCCGTCCAGGGCGTGGGCCGTCAGCAGCAGGCCGTTGAGCAGCAGGGCATTGGCGGCCACGGTCGCATCGCCCAGACGCGCGCCTTGCACCGTGATCAGGAAAAACACCGATTGCAGCACCAGGCTGCGGATGAAAATGTCCCGGTTCACCGCCAGCAACGGTCGCCAGCTCTGCCACAAGCCCAGCGCCGCCCAGGCTATCTGCCCAGGCCAGTTGCGCAGGGTGTTGCGCGCCAGGGCCAGGCCTACCAGCGCGCCCGTCCATTCGGCGATGACCGACGCCCGGGCCGAACCGGTCACGCCCCAGTCCAGGCCGATCACGAACCAGAGGTTCAACGCGATGTTCACCAGGTTGGTCACCAGCAGGATCGCCAGCGGCGCGCGGGCGTTCTGGGCGCCGAGGAACCAGCCGACCAGCGCATAGCTGGCCAGCGCCGCAGGCAAGCCGAAAAGGCGAGTGTGGAAGAAATCGCGGGTCAACTGGTTGAGTTCGGCGGACGGTTGCATGAAGTGCAGCGCCACGTCGCTCAAGGGAATGCCGACGGCACCGAGCAGCACCGCCAGCCCCATCGCCAGCAGCAGGCCCTGCAACAACACCTGGCGCAACGCCGCGCCGTCGGCACGCCCGGCCGCCTGGGCGGCGAACCCGGTGGTGCCCATGCGCAGGAAACCCATGGCCCATGCCAGCACCGTATACAGACTCGCTCCGACCGCTACTGCGCCTAACTGATGGGCATGGGGCAAATGGCCGATGACGGTGCTGTCTACCAGCGCCACCAGCGGTACGGAAATGTTCGAGAGAATCATCGGCGCAGCCAGCGCCCAGACCCGGCGATGAGTAAGGCGGTCGCGCCAGTCGGTAATCAGCTTGGGCATGCGGGCTCCTTGAAGGAGCGCGATTGTAGCGGGTTCCTGATAATCGTTCCCTCAGCGTTCGGATTCATCGTGGCGAGGGGATTTATCCCCGCTGGGCTGCGCAGCGGCCCCAAAACCGAACACTGCGGTACGCCAGTTGAACCGTTCCGCCCGGTCTGCGACTGCTACGCAGCCGAACGGGGATAAATCCCCTCGCCACAGGTATTCGGCGGTGAACGCCTCAGTGAATAATCCAGCTCAACAGCCACAACCCCAGCACCAGCCAGATGATGCCCATGACGATCGACGCCCGCATGAAGGCGCGGATCGCCGAGTACAGCAGCATCAGCCCGAGGATCAGCGCAATGATGCTGATGATTGAAGTATCCATTCCCAGCGTCCGGGACAGGCCTTCGACAAAGTTGCCGCCGGCATTGGCCAGGGTGTTGAACAGGCCACTGAGCAGATCGACGATAAAACGGATCACCGAACCGAGCGCCTGACCGAGCCATTCGAAAAAGCTTTCTACCTGCATGTGTGCGTCCTGATGAGAGGGAATCCACGTTGAGCCTTTTGCTCCTGAATGTAGGAGCGGTCCGGGCCGGGATCGTTCGATTATGGGGCAAACCGGCGCTTTGTATCGAGACTCTTGCCTTACCTCGTCATCCCCTCGAAGCTATGCGCATCCAGGAGAGCCCGATGAACCTTGTTGAACTGACCGAACGCCTGCATGCCATCCGTGATCGTAACGATTGGCGGCAATTTCACAGCCCGAAAAACCTGGCCATGGCCGCCAGCGTCGAAATGGCTGAATTGGTGGAGATTTTCCAGTGGTTGACCGAGGAGCAGTCACGCCAGTTGCCCGCGGAAAAACTTGCCCACGCCGGGCAGGAAATCGGTGACATCGTCTTGTACCTGTTGCTGTTGTGCAGCGAGCTGGGCCTGGACATGGACGCCGTGGTGCGCAGCAAGTTGGCCGACAGCGAACGGCGGTTCGGCCAATGAGCGATCGCCATTTCGATCAACTCGCCACGCGTTTTGCCGAAAAAATCTATGGAGGAGCCAAGGGGGCGATTCGGCTGGCCGTGCTTCAGGCCGATCTCCTTGAAGCGTTGCCGGATCGCCCCTTGCGAGTGCTGGATATTGGCGCGGGGCTGGGCCACATGTCTCTGTGGCTGGCCGAGCGCGGGCATCAGGTCACCCTGGCCGAACCGGCCGAGCCGATGCTCGAAGGCGCTCGCCAACGCTTTGCCGAGGCGGGCCAGGCCGCAACGTTCATCCAGGCGCCGTGGCAGGATCTGCTCGGCCAGCTCACCGAACCTTACGATCTGGTGCTGTGCCACGCGGTGCTCGAATGGCTGGCCGAGCCCCATGCGATCCTGCCGGTGCTGCATCAGTTGACGGTGCCTGGCGGCTGGTTGTCCCTGGCGTTCTACAACCGCGATGCGCTGGTCTATCGCAACCTGCTCAAGGGGCACTTTCGTAAACTGCGTAAAAACGACATGGCCGGCGAGAAACAGAGCCTGACCCCTCAGCAACCGCTTGATCCACGAGAATTGGCGGCGCAACTTGAAGGCCTGTGGCAGGTCGAAACCCAGAGTGGGGTGCGGGTTTTTCACGACTACATGCCGGTGGAGTTCCAGGGCCGTGCAGAGCTTGCGCAACTGCTGGAGATGGAACTGGCCCACCGTCGCCATCCGGCCTTTGCCGGCTTGGGACGTTATTTGCACTGGGTTTGCCGTCCCCTCTGATCCGCAAAGCAATCGGAGAGCGAAATGAAAGGTCGTTCAGGGTTAATGGTGTTGTGCCTGGGGCTGGCGGCCTGTCAGGGCAGCAACCCTTATGTCGCGACATCCAGGCCGCTGCCGCCAGCACCACCCGAGGCCGCCACGGTATTCGATCGCAGCGCCTATCCCGCGCCGCCCCGGGATTACGGGCGCTATCGCAGCTGGTCCTGGCTCAACGGCCGACTGCCACCGGGCACGGCCTGGGCGGACTCGGCGCAGGTGGCCGAAGCGGTGAGCAATGCCCTGGACCAGCGCGGCCTGCGCCCGCTGCATGACAATCGGCCGGCGGACCTCTTCGTCAGTGCCGACCTGCGCCTGGAGACCCGCGTACGCCAGGTTCGCGATGATTATGATTCGGGCTACTACGGTGGTTACAACCGATACGGGCCGGGTTATGGCATGTATAACAGCGTCCCCGTGGTACGCACTTACCGGGAGCAGGTCGTGGTGGTTCGGGTTGATCTGTTCGATGCCCGCAACAACCAGCCGGTGTGGAGTGCCAGCGCCGAGACCAGCCAGCGAGGCAGTCAGAGCGAACGTAGCGATGCCATTCGTGAGGCAGTGGAAAAGGCTCTTTCGGCTTATCCTCCCAGTTGATTACGCAACGGAGAAAAACCATGTTCCGCCGTATCGCCCCATTTGCCCTGGCCTTGTTGCTTGGCGCCTGCACTTCCAATCAGGTCAATCATGACTTCGACACCACCCGCGATTTCGCGGCCTACCGCAGCTGGAGCTGGAAAGAGCCGGCGCTGCAGTACCGTCCGGATGACCCGCGCATCAAGAGCGACCTGACCGAACAGCGGATCCGCCAGGCCATTGCCGATCAGCTTGATCAGCGCGGCTTGCGCCCGGCTCCGTCCGGTACCCGCAGCGATGTGCAGGTCCAGGCCTACCTGATCGTTGAGGACCGTCAGCAACAGGTGACGACAAACTACGGCGGCGGCTGGGGCGGCCCCTGGAATGGCTATTGGGGCGGGCCGATGTATAACGAAACCCGCAACGTCAGCTACAAAGTCGCCACGGTGCAGATCGACCTGCTCGACGGCAAGGACGGCAAGCTGGTGTGGCGCGGTAGCGATGAGCAACTGCTCAGCGAGTCGCCCAACCCTACGGAGCGCAGCACGAAGGTGCGCGAGACGGTGGGGCGGATCCTGTCGAATTATCCACCGCGTTGACGGATGGCCCTTGTGGGAGCGAGCCTGCTCGCGAAGAGGCCGTCCCATTCAGCAGCAGCGGCGTAGGCAGGACCATCACCTTCGCGAGCAGGCTCGTTCCCACAGGGGACGGCGTTTTTTATTCAGGCAACCGGCTGCCAACTGCCGAGCATGTGTTCCAACTCTCCAGCCCCCACCAGCCGCAGTTTTCCACTGGAGCCCGCGGCGCTCGCCAGCAGCGTCACCTCGCTGGGCAGGCGCACCGGTTTCCTGAAGTTCACTTCGATCTCGATGTTGGCCTCGGGCAAATGGTCGTCCAGCGCCGCTAACGTCCGGGCCTTGTTCCACAGGCCGTGGGCGATGGCGGTGGGGAAGCCGAACAGCCGAGCGCTGGCAGCGCTCAGGTGGATCGGATTGTAGTCGCCGGACACCTTGGCGTATTGCCGGCCAATGTCCGCAGGTGCTGTCCAATGTGCCACTTCCGTCAACTCAAGGGCGGCAATCGCCGGTTCCTCCACCAGCGCCCCATCAAGCTGGACGCCTTTGCACAGCATCTGGCTTTCGGCCTGCCACAGCGGTCCCAACTGATCTTCAATGCGGGTCACGAGATCGAACACCGCGCCCTTGGCGTGCGGCTGGAGATTCTCGACATTGACGCTGGCGCGCACCTGGCTGACCCCGCCCATGGGCCGCAGTATGCGGATGCGGTTGCTGAGGTGGATCAACCCCAGCAGCGGGAACGGAAAATCCCGATCCGTCAGTAGCTGCATTTGCAGGGCGAACGCCAGCACATGGGGATAGGTCGGTGGCAGCAGACCGTTTTCGGTAAAACCGCAGACCTTGCGATAGGCCGCCAGGCGTTGCTGATCAACCTGGATCACTTGGCGCAGCCCAACGTCCGGCAAGGTAGTGCCGGTGATCTTGCGGCGTGTCGCGGCCTTGGCGTACAGCCCGGACATCGACTGCGCGGCGTGTATCTCATGCCAATGGATCGTCATGATCAGGCCCCCAGCAGGCTTTGCCCACACACGCGCAGCGCCTGTCCGGTCACGGCACCGGTGCCCGGTTGCGCGAGCCAGGCCACGGCTTCGGCGACATCCTGGGGCAGGCCGCCCTGGCCCAGCGAGCTCATGCGGCGCCCGGCTTCGCGCAGGGCGAAAGGAATATCTGCGGTCATGCGGGTTTCGATGAAGCCTGGCGCCACGGCGTTGATGCTGATGCCTCGGGCCTGCAGGGTTGGCGCCCAGGCTTGAGCCAGGCCGATCAGCCCGGCCTTGCTCGCGGCGTAGTTGGTCTGGCCGCGATTGCCGGCGATGCCACTGATGGATGCCAGCAGGATGACCCGGCCGTTGTCGCGCAGGGTGCCGCTGTCGAGCAGGGCCTTGGTCAGCACTTGCGGCGCATTGAGGTTGACTGCCAGCACCGCGTCCCAGAATTCCGGGGTCATGTTGGCGAGGGTCTTGTCCCGGGTGATGCCAGCGTTATGTACAACGATGTCGACGCCGTCGGGCAGGTGTTCAATCAACTGCGTGGCTGCGTCTTCTGCGCAGATGTCCAGCGTCAGGCTGCGCCCGCTCAGGCGTGCGGCCAAGGCATCGAGGTCGGCCTTGGCTGGCGGTACGTCCAGCAGGATCACATCGGCGCCATCGCGGGCCAGTGTTTCGGCAATGGCGGCGCCGATGCCACGGGCAGCGCCGGTAACCAATGCCTTGAGCCCCGTCAACGGACGGGTCCAGTCCTGGACCTGGGTCGCACAGGCCTTGAGACGAATCACTTGCCCGGAAACGTAGGCACTCTTGGGCGACAGGAAAAACCGCAGCGCACCTTCCAGCTGGGTTTCGGCGCCTTCGCCGACGTACAGCAACTGCAGCGTCCCGCCATGGCGCAGCTCTTTGGCCAGGGATCGGCTGAAACCCTCCAAAGCCCGCTGGGCGCTGGCGGCGAACGGGTCGTCGAGGTTTTCCGGAGCGCGGCCGAGGATGACGACATGAGCGCTGTGGTCGAGATTTTTCATCAGCGGCTGGAAAAACTCGCGCAACTGCTTGAGCTGGTCGACCTGCGCCAGGTGGCTGGCGTCGTACACCACAGCCTTGATTTTCGGGCCGTGCCCGGGGATCCATTCGGTGGCGAGCGTCGGTTCGCCACCGTAGATGAAAATGGCGTCGGTCAGGCGCTTGGCGAATGTGCCGACCTGTTCGGTCAGCGGCCCGCCGCCCAGCAGCAAGGCACCCTCGATTGGCCGCAGGCGCCCGGCTTGCCAACGCTCCAGGCGTACCGGCGATGGCAAGCCGAGAGCGCCAACCAGACGCAGGCCAATGGGCGAATTGGCAAAGTCTATGTAACGGTCTGACATGGAACACACTCCGGCTGATGAGGTTCCAAGTGTGGACCATGTTTGGCAATCAGTCGTTCGATCGGCGGGATAAAGCCTAAGCTGTGTTCCAGAGCACCGCCTTCACATGGGAACAAGCCTGCTCCCATGGGTGATGGGTCAACGCTGACGGCACATTTGGACATACAAAGGGGAGTTCTACATGGCACAGCTACGCCGCGTCGCGATCATCGGCGGTAACCGCATTCCTTTCGCCCGCTCCAACGGGCCCTATGCCACCGCCAGCAACCAGGCGATGCTGACCGCTGCGCTTGAAGGCTTGATCGAGCGCTACAACCTGCACGGCGTGCATATCGGGGAGATGGCCGCGGGGGCGGTGCTGAAGTTGTCCCGGGACATGAACCTGACCCGCGAGTGCGTGCTCGGCTCGCGGCTGTCGCCCAGCACACCCGCCTATGATGTGCAGCAGGCCTGCGGCACGGGGCTTGAGACGGTGCTGCTGGTGGCCAACAAAATCGCCCTCGGGCAGATCGACAGCGCCATTGCCGGCGGCGTGGACACCACCTCCGACGCACCGATCGGCGTCAATGAAGGGCTGCGCAGGATCCTGCTGCAAGCCAATCGCGCGAGAACCACCGCCGATAAAATCAAGACGTTTTTGCAATTGCGCCCCGGGCACCTGGTACCTGACCTGCCGCGCATCAACGAGCCGCGCACTGGCCTGAGCATGGGCGAGCACTGCGAGTTGATGGCGCAAACCTGGCAGATCCCCCGGCCAGAGCAGGATCAGTTGGCCTTGGAGAGTCATCAAAAAATGGCCGCCGCTTACGCCGAAGGCTGGCACAACGACCTGATGACGCCGTTTCTCGGCCTGACCCGCGACAACAACCTGCGCCCGGACCTGACCCTGGAGAAACTCGCTTCCCTCAAGCCAGCCTTCGAAAAAACCGCCAAGGGCACGCTGACGGCGGGCAACTCCACCCCACTGACCGATGGCGCCTCGCTGGTATTGTTGGCGAGCGAGGAGTGGGCCAACGCCCGTGGGCTGCCGATCCTGGCTTACCTGCGTGACGGCGAAACGGCGGCAGTGGACTTCGTCAACGGCGCCGAAGGCCTGCTGATGGCGCCGGTCTATGCCGTGCCGCGGCTGTTGGCGCGCAACGGCCTGACCTTGCAGGACTTCGACTATTACGAGATTCACGAGGCGTTCGCCGCCCAGGTGCTGTGCACGTTGAAAGCCTGGGAAGACGCGGATTACTGCAAGACCCGCCTGGGCCTTGATGCGCCGCTGGGTACTCTCGACCGCAGCCGGCTGAACGTGAAGGGCAGCTCACTGGCCGCCGGGCATCCGTTTGCCGCAACCGGCGGGCGCATTGTCGCCAACCTGGCCAAGTTGCTGGACGCGGCAGGGAAGGGCCGGGGGCTGATTTCTATCTGCGCAGCCGCCGGCCAAGGGGTGACGGCTATCATCGAGCGCTGACGATGGCCTCGCTCTTTTGCGATGCCTGCGCCCGTTGCCGGCTTGCATAGCGTTCGGCGAGGATCGAGCAGACGATCAATTGCAGCGGGTGATAGATCATGATCGGCAGCAGGATCAGCCCGAGGCCGGGGTTGTTGCCGAAAATCAGCGCCGCCATCGGCACTCCGGCGGCGAGGGATTTCTTGCTCGCGCAAAATACCGCGGCGACTTCATCGGCGTTGTTGAAACGCAGGGCGCGAGCGGTGCGGGTGGTCATCCACAGGATGACAGCCAGCAACACCGCACTGCCCAGCACGGCGCTGAGCAGCACGCCATGACCTTGTTGTTGCCAGATCCCGGAAATCATCGAATTGCAGAATGCGGCGTAAACCAGCAGCAGGATGACCAGTTTGTCGATGATGCTGGTATAGCGCTTGTAGCGCGCGAAAAAACCGGCCAGCCAGCGCCGCAAAAACTGCCCGAGCACCAGCGGCAACAGCAACATCATGCACAGGTCGAGCAGCGTCGAGCCCAGGTCGATGCCGCCGGCACCGTTGCCGACCACCAGGCTGACCAGCAGCGGCGTCAGGAGAACCCCCAGCACGCTGGACAAGCTAGCGTTGAGAATCGCCGCGGGTACGTTGCCGCCGGCGCTGCCGGTCAGGGCCACCGAGGACGAAATGGTCGAAGGCAACGCGCACAGGTAAAAGAACCCCAGCATCAACAAGGACGGCACATGGCTGCCCAGTGTCCAGTTGCCGAGTAGCCAGATCAATGGAAATACCCCAAAGGTGAAGCCTTGCACCATCAGGTGCAGCCGGATGTTTTTCAGGCCATGGCGGATCTGCTCGCCGGACAGATTGACGCCGTGGAGGAAAAACACCACGAAGATGCCAATGTTGACCACCCATTCGGCATGCATGGCGCCGCCGGTAGCGCCGAAGCGTGGGAAGAAATACGCCAGCAGCGTGGCGAGCAACATGCCGCACAGGAACCAGTCGGTCGCCATGCGCTTGAGGTGTCTGAGGATGTGCATAGGGCACCGCGGATTGTAAGAAGAGTCGTCTTAGCCTAACGTCGGTCTACCCAGTCGTCTTGCGACATAAGGCCAATCAATGCCGACTAACGGACACCAACAGCTCGAAAGACGCATTCCGGACCTGACGGAGCTGCCTCGGCCGCTTTATGCCCGGGTCGAAAGTCTGAATGCCGGTTCGTGGACCCAGGCTCATCGCCACGATTGGGTGCAATTCTCCTACGCGATCAGTGGCGTGCTCGGCGTCCATACGGCCGAAGGCAGCTTCTTCGCGCCACCGCAGTGGGGCATCTGGATCCCGGCCGACCTGGAGCACCAGGTCGTGACGTCCATGCGCGCGGAAATGCGCAGTCTTTACGTCCATCGCCAGGCGTGCCCGTGGTCCGAAGATCGTTGCCGGGTGCTGGAAGTTACACCGCTGGCGCGGGAGCTGATCAAAGTGTTCTGCCAGTTTCCCGCCACTTACCCACAGGGCGAGACCCAGGAAACACGCTTGGTCCAAGTGCTGCTGGACCAATTGGCGGCGCTGCCGGAGGTGGGCTTTTCCCTGCCATTGCCCCGTCATGCTCGTTTGTTGGAACTGTGCAACGAATTGATCGAGCAACCCGAAGGCCACGTGACCCTGCAAGCCTGGGCCGAGCGCCTGGGCACGTCGGAAAAAACCTTGATGCGCCTGTTCCAGCGTGAAACCGGCTTGAGCTTCCGTGCGTGGCGCCAGCGCATGCGCCTGTTGTCTTCCCTGGAATCGCTGGAACAGGGCGATAGCGTGACCAGCGCGGCCTTATCCTGTGGGTATGATTCGACGTCCGCTTTCATTGCGGCATTCAAGGGACTGTTCGGTTTTACGCCGGGGGAACTGTTCAAACGCTGACTCGTTTGGCTTTTGTCGCAACCGCTTGCCATTCACTGAGCAACCCCACGCCCGGTCTCGACTATGATTTGGCTCGGTTGTCCGACCCGGCACAGTGTGTGCATTCAGGGTTCATAGGTCGGACCCCCTCCCCGTGGAGGGAGGATTGCCGTATAACGACCTGTCATTCGCGTGTTTGGTAATAAAGGACCCAGAATAAAAGCTGATGAAGACTCCAAAACGCATTGAACCCCTGATCGAGGACGGTCTGGTCGACGAGGTGCTGCGCCCACTCATGAGTGGTAAAGAAGCAGCTGTTTATGTGGTGCGCTGCGGCAACGAGCTACGTTGCGCCAAAGTCTACAAGGAGGCGAACAAGCGAAGTTTTCGCCAGGCGGCCGAATACCAGGAAGGCCGCAAGGTGCGCAACAGCCGTCAGGCCCGGGCCATGGCTAAAGGCTCGAAGTTTGGCCGCAAGGAAACCGAAGACGCCTGGCAGAACGCCGAAGTGGCCGCGCTGTTCCGGCTGGCCAGCGCCGGCGTGCGGGTTCCGAAGCCGTATGACTTCCTCGAGGGCGTGCTGCTGATGGAACTGGTGGCCGACGAATACGGCGATGCGGCGCCGCGTCTCAACGACGTGGTGCTGGAGCCGGATCAGGCCCGCGAATATCACGCTTTTCTGATTTCCCAGATCGTGTTGATGCTGTGTACCGGTCTGGTGCACGGCGACCTGTCGGAGTTCAACGTGCTGCTGACGCCGACGGGGCCGGTCATCATTGACCTGCCGCAAGCGGTGGACGCTGCCGGGAACAACCACGCCTTCAGCATGCTGGAGCGGGACGTCGGCAACATGGCGTCCTACTTCGGTCGGTTTGCCCCGGAGCTGAAACGCACCAAATACGCCAAGGAAATGTGGGCCCTGTATGAAGCAGGCACCCTGCACCCGGCGAGCGTGCTGACCGGTGAGTTCGACGAGCCGGAAGAACTGGCGGATGTCGGCGGGATCATGCGCGAAATCGAGGCCGCGCGCCTGGATGAAGAGCGCCGCCAGGCCGTACGCGCCGCTGACGATGCGCCACCCGGCAAGACCGAAGAGCCGCCTCCGCCGTGGATGCAGTGATCGGTTGACCTGAAACCCGGCCATGGCCGGGTTTTTAGCGTGCTTCAGAAACGCTTTTGTGGGAGCGAGCCTGCTCGCGAAAGCGGTGGATCAGCTTGCATCAATGCATTGGCCGCCGTCTTCGCGAGCAGGCTCGCTCCCACAGGTGGTAATAGGTCTACATCACCCCGACGCCAGTTTCCTGAGGATCGGGCAATCCGGGCGATGATCGCCCTGGCAGTGCTCCACCAGATCCTGGAGCGTGTCGCGCAGTTCGGCCAGTTCGCGAATTTTCTGGTTCAGTTCGTCGATATGTTGCCGGGCCAGAGCCTTTACGTCGGCGCTGGCACGCTGACGGTCCTGCCACAAAGTCAGCAACTTGCCGACCTCTTCCAGGGAAAACCCCAGATCCCGGGAGCGCTTGATGAATGCCAACGTATGCAAGTCATCGGCGCCATAGATCCGATAGCCACTCTCCGTGCGATGGGCTGCCCTGAGCAGGCCGATGGATTCGTAGTACCTGATCATCTTTGCGCTGAGGCCGCTCTGGCGGGCTGCCTGGCCAATGTTCATCGCTTGTCCTCCAGATGCGCGGGTGTCCAGAATTTCAACAACAATGCATTGCTCACCACGCTGACGCTCGACAGCGCCATGGCTGCGCCGGCCAACACCGGGTTGAGCAAACCGAACGCCGCCAGCGGAATGCCGATCAGGTTATAGACGAACGCCCAGAACAGATTCTGACGGATTTTCGCGTAGGTCTTGCGGCTGATGTCCAGCGCCGCCGGTACCAGGCGCGGATCGCCGCGCATCAGGGTGATGCCGGCGGCCTGCATCGCCACGTCGGTGCCGCCGCCCATGGCAATGCCGATGTCCGCGGCGGCCAGGGCCGGAGCGTCGTTGATGCCATCGCCGACCATCGCCACCACCGAGTGGGTTTTCAGTTGTTGAACGATGGCGGACTTGTCGCCCGGCAACACTTCGGCGTGGACGTTGGCGATTCCCAATGCCTGGGCAACGACCCGAGCGCTGCCCCGGTTGTCGCCCGTGAGCAGGTGGCTGGCGATGTGACGTTGCTTCAAGGCCTCGACCGCCGCCAGAGCGCCGGGCTTGAGGGTATCGCCGAAGGCGAGCAGGCCCAGGACCCGAGGCGTTGCGCCTTGCTCGACGAGCCAGGACAGGGTTCGGCCTTCGGTTTCCCAGGCTTGCGCCGACTCGGCCAGCGAACCGGGGTTCAGGCCCAGCTCTTCCAGCAGACGACGATTTCCCAAGGCCAGGCGGCGCCCGTCGAGGCTACCGGCGATGCCGCGTCCGGTCAGGGACTGGCTATCGCTGGCATCCGCTACGCTCAGGCCGCGTTCGGCGCAAGCGTCGAGCACCGCTTTGGCCAGCGGGTGTTCGCTGCCGCGTTGCAAGGCGCCGGCCATGTTCAGCAGTGCGTCTTCATCACCGTCAAGCGCCACCAGATGGGCGATGCGTGGCGTGCCGGACGTCAGGGTGCCGGTCTTGTCGAACACCACCGTGCCGACTTCATGGGCACGTTCCAGCGCCTCGGCGTCCTTGATCAGAATGCCGTGGCGGGCGGCCACGCCAGTGCCGGCCATGATTGCCGTCGGCGTCGCCAGGCCCAGGGCACAGGGGCAGGCGATCACCAGCACGGCGACGGCATTGATCAGCGCCGTCTCCAGCGGCGCACCGTAGAGCCACCAGCCAAGCAACGTTGCGAGTGCCAGGATCAATACGACCGGCACGAAAACCTGGCTGACTTTGTCCACCAGCTTCTGAATCGGCGCCTTGGCGGCCTGGGCGTCTTCCACCAGGCGAATGATGCGTGCCAGCACGGTCTCGGCCCCCAGGGCCCGGGTGCGCACCAACAGGCGCCCTTCGCCATTGATCGCGCCGCCAGTGACCTGATCACCGGGCTGCTTCGGCACGGGCAGGCTTTCGCCGCTGATCAACGCCTCGTCGGCGTGACTCTGGCCCTCGAGCACTTCACCGTCCACCGGGAAGCGCTCGCCGGGCTTGACCAGCACCAGGTCATTCAAGCGCAGGGCACTGATAGCGACGTCCCGTTCCTGACCGTCAACCACTTGAATCGCCCGCTCCGGTCGCAAGGCTTCGAGGGCGCGGATGGCGCTGGCGGTCTGTCGTTTGGCGCGGCTTTCCAGGTACTTGCCCAGCAGCACCAGGGCAATCACCACGGCCGATGCCTCGAAATACAGGTGCGGCATGCTCCCCGGTCGGGCCATCGCCCACTCATAGAGGCTCAAGCCATAGCCGGCGCTGGTGCCCAGGGCAACGAGCAGGTCCATGTTTCCGGCGCCGGCGCGGACGGCTTTGAACGCCGCGACGTAAAACCGCGCACCGAAGATGAATTGCACCGGCGTCGCCAGCGCGAATTGCGCCCAGGCCGGCAGCATCCAATGCACGCCGAACGGCTGCAACAGCATCGGCAATACCAGCGGGATCGACAGCAGAATCGCCAGCACCAGGGCCACGCGCTCGCGGCTCAGCTGATCGGCTTGGGTTTTTCGAGGCTGTTCGACTTGCCAGACACTGGCGTCGTAACCGGCGCGCTTGACTGCATCGATCAGGCTTTGCGGATCAACCTGCCCGAGCAATTCGAGGTGTGCTCGCTCATTGGCGAGATTGACACTGGCCCGGTTCACCCCGGCAACTTTCCCCAACGCCCGTTCGACCCGGCCCACGCAAGAGGCGCAGGTCATGCCCTCGATACTCAACTCCAGGGTCTGGACGGGAACGCTGTAACCTGCCTGCTCGACCGCCTGCATCAATGCCGGCAGGCTTCCCTGCGGGGCCTGGATCCGCGCCTGTTCCGTTGCCAGGTTGACGCTGACGGCGCTGGCGCCGGCGACCTTGCTCAAGGCTCGCTCGACTCGCCCGGCACAGCTTGCGCAGGTCATGCCGGAAATCGGCAAATCGAAGGTGGTGGACTCGGACATCGGACAGGCTCCCTGTAGTGAGTGACTACAGGATCAACCTTGCCACGCGGGCAAGGTCAAGCACCAGTTCAAAAGCTTGCGACCCTCGTGGGAGCGAGCCTGCTCGCGAAGGCCGGTAAGGCCAATCTCTTCATCGGCTATCGCACCGCTTTCGCGAGCAGGCTCGCTCCCACAAGGACTCGCGAGGTCAGTAACCGAGATCAGCCTGCTTGAGGTACATGCCCTCATGCGTCATGGCGATGCGGTACTTCAGGATGTCGCCGGCCTTGAGCGTGATGTTCTGCGAACCGGGGGCAAGCATGCCTGGGTTGCAACCCGGCGCCTGGCCTGGCAGCAATTTCAGGCGCAAGGAGAACTGCCCCGGCGGCAAATTGAATGAAGTGCTCTGCTCCTGGAACAGCCTGGCCGCGAGCTGGTCCTGAATGTAGATGCCGATTTCGCAGTTGGTCGACACTTCCAGGCGCTCGCGGGAAATGATCAGCACACCGAAATCTTCGCCGGCGGCCGATGCCTGGGGCACCAATGCAGAAAAACCGAGCATGCAAAACAGGCTGAACGCTGACCAGCGCATGGCTGAACCTCCGGTATTAAATCCTTGATGTGTGCAGCTTGGCCGAGCGCGCAGCCGAATGCCAGCCCGGCAGTTTCCGTCAGAACTTGACCTTGCCATGATGGCAAGCTTGAAACTGCGCACAACCTCAAACCAAGGAGTCATTTTCATGCAGATCTTCAATGTTCAAGGCATGTCCTGCGGTCATTGTGTAAAGGCAGTCACTCTGGCTCTTCAAGCCAAAGACCCGGACGCCGAGGTAAAGGTCGATCTGGGCGCCAAGACTGTTGAGGTCCAAAGCAAGTTGTCGTCCGATACCGTAATCGAGGCAATCAGGGAAGAGGGTTACGAAGCCAGTCCTGCTTGAAACTTTTCAATCGTTAGCGACCTATCGGAATGTTCAAGAGCGCCCAGCCCGGCTAGACTGTCGGGCTGCCGACTGACGCCTGAGCTGGACGCCCGATGAACCTCCGTACCATTCTGATTCTTGGCGCCTTGAGCGCTTTTGGTCCCTTGGCGATCGATTTCTATCTGCCGGCCTTCCCGGCAATGGCGATCGCCTTTGGCACCGATGAAAACCATGTCCAGCTGACCCTGGCCGCCTACTTCCTCGGGCTGTCCCTCGGGCAACTGGCCTACGGGCCGGTGGCGGATCGCTTTGGACGGCGTATCCCGTTGCTGACAGGCGTCGGCTTGTTCACCGTGGCATCGCTGGCCTGTGCCTATGCGCCCAGTCTCGAATGGCTGATTGGCGCTCGTTTCGTCCAGGCGTTGGGCGGCTGTGCCGGGATGGTGATCTCCCGGGCGGTAGTCAGCGACAAATGCGACGCGGTGGGCTCGGCCAAGGTGTTCTCGCAACTGATGCTGGTGATGGGCCTGGCGCCGATCCTGGCGCCGATGCTCGGCGGCTTGCTGGTGAACCTGTACGGTTGGCAATCAATTTTCATCGGCCTGACCTTGTTCAGCGCGCTCGCGGCGACGGCCGTCGCGTTGTGGCTCCCGGAGAGCTTGCCGGCCCACGTACCTCGGCAACCGTTATCCGGCGCGTTGCGTCAGTACGGTCGGCTTCTCACAGACTCGGTTTTCCTAGGGCACGCCCTGACGGGCGGCATCGCGATTGCCGGGATGTTTGCCTATATCGCCGGTTCGCCATTTGTCTTCATCAAGCTTTACGGCGTACCGGCCGAACACTTCGGCTGGCTGTTCGGTACCAACGCGGCGGGTTTCATCCTGGTGGCCCAGGTCAATGCCCGCTTGTTGTCCAGGCGAGGCCCGGCATTTTTGCTGGCTCGCGCCGTCTGGGTCTACTGGATAGCCGGGCTCAGTTTACTGGCTGTCAGCGCCTTGCAGCCGGAGCGTTTGTGGCCGTTACTGATCCCATTGTTCATCTGCATCGCCAGCCTTGGCTGCATCCTTCCCAATGCATCGGCCTGCGCCATGAACGGGCAGGGGGCCCGGGCCGGTAGCGCTTCGGCGATGCTGGGGTGCCTGCAGTTTTCCGTAGCCGCCGGGGCCGCCGCACTGGTGGCGGCGCTGCATGACGGCACGGCAGTGCCGATGGCGATGGTAATCAGCCTGTGCGGACTATTGGTGGTGGGTGCCGCGATGCTGACCCGTCGGCTGCAGAACGCCCGGGCGCTCGCTCAGGCGGGCCAGCAGAGCTGAGTCAGCTGGCGGCACGTTGCTGATGTTCGGGAAATTGATGCGGCGCATGGATGCGCGCTTGCAAGGTCGCGGCGAAAGCCTGGGCTTCGGCTTCTGAGCGAAAGGTCACGACGTGCTGGTCAAGACGCACTTGCCATTGGGATTTTGCCACCTCTTTTATCAGGATCTTCATTGCTGACCTCCTCACGTAAAAGATTGCGTTGCAAAGGCCTCGAGTGTAGACCCGAATGCCAGCGCAGTTGTGACGACGGTCAATTGTCGGACTAACGGTGCAGTTGCCCCCAGCAGGATTGTTTGCAGGGCAACTGCCCGCTGCAGTCAGAAGCCCTCTAGCACGATCTTGCCCTTGGACTTGCCGCTTTCCAGCAACGCGTGAGCCCGGCGCAGGTTCTCGGCATTGATGGTGCCAAAGTGTTCGCCCACCGTGGTCTTCAACGTGCCGGCATCGATCAGTCGGGCCACACGGTTGAGCAGCTTGTGTTGTTCAAGCATGTCGACGGTCTCGAACAGTGAACGGGTGTACATGAACTCCCAATGCAACGACAGGCTCTTGCGCTTGAGCTTGGTCACGTCCAGCGATTTGGGATCATCGATCAGTGCCAGTTTGCCTTGGGGCGCCAGGGCTTCGACCAGTTGGTCGAGGTGCTGATCGGTCTGCGTCAGGCTGGCAACGTGGGTCACTTGGGCCTGGCCCGCCTCCTTCAGTGCATCGCTCAGCGGTTGGCTGTGATCCACGACGAGGTGGGCGCCCAGGTCTCGCACCCATTCCTGGGTCTGCGGCCGGGAAGCGCTGCCGATGACGTTCAGTCCGGTGAGTTGGCGGGCCAATTGCGTCAGGATCGAACCCACACCCCCGGCGGCGCCGACGATCAGCAGGCTCTGGCCCAGATCGCTCTGGCCTTCCTTGATCTGCAATCGATCAAAGAGCAATTCCCAGGCGGTGATAGCGGTCAACGGCAGTGCGGCCGCTTCGGCGAAACCGAGGGTCTGCGGCATATGACCGACGATGCGCTCGTCGACAACGTGCAACTCGCTGTTGCCTCCGGCCCGGGCGATCGAACCGGCGTAGAACACCTTGTCTCCGGCCTTGAACAGCGTGACTTCGCTGCCTACGGCCTTGACCACGCCGGCCACGTCCCAACCCAGCACCTTGGCCGCGCCTGCTTCGGGCTGGACGTTCTGGCGGACCTTGGTGTCGACGGGGTTGACTGAAATGGCCTTGACCTCCACCAGCAGGTCTCGGGGACCCGCAACCGGTTCGGGCAGTTCGATGTCCTGCAGCGACTGCGGGTGGGTGATAGGCAGCGATTGGTAATACGCGATGGCTTTCATACAGCAGCTCCGTAAGGGGGGTCGATGAAGCCCATGTTTGGCTATTCAGGCGCGAGATTAAAGCAGCTGGAGCGACAGGCTCTTTCAATGATTTTTTGATAATGGCCATAGTCGCGGATAAATAGAGACTTTTCCCTCACGAACAATCGCCTCCAAAGGTTTCCGGAGGACAGGCAACCGTGATCCGCGCGCTTATACTAGCGGCCGAGTGTATCGGCATGGCATCGAGCACGGCTGCAACCGGCCAGGAACCGGCCGGCACCTCATTACGGCTCAGTACGCCCAGAGCAGTAGACGAACGATTCAACAGGGAGTGAATACATGGAACATGCACCTTGCATCAGCCAGATCGCCACGCTGCTGGCCGACCCCAAGCGCAGCGCAATGATGTGGGCGTTGATGGACGGTACGGCCCGGCAAGCTGAAGAGTTGGCCTTGCTGGCCGGGCTTTCGCCATCCTCGGCCAATGCCCATCTGGGACGTCTGTCTGCCGGTGGCCTGGTGAAGGTCGAAATCCGTGGCCGCAAGCGGTTTTTTCGCCTGGCGGCACCCGAGATCGGCGCTGCCGTCGATGCATTGGCGAGCGCAACCCTGGCCAGCACGCCGCGACAGGTTCCGGAAGTCTTCAAGCGCAGCCTCATGCCTAACAGGACGCCGACGGCACCCGCTTCGTTGATGCGGGCCAGGCTTTGCGATGACCACCTGGGAGGCACACTGGCGGCGGACCTGTATCAGCGGCTGTTGGAAGCCGGATGGCTCGAACAGCTTGAGCATCGGGTGGTCGTCACGCATAAAGGTGCCAGCCAACTGGCTGGGCGAGGTCTGTTCATCCAGGCACTGGCTCATCGCGAGACGCGTATGGCCTGCGCCTGCCCCGACTGGAGCGAACTTCGTCCACATCTGGGAGGGGCGCTGGGGGCGGCATTGCTGCAATTGTTCATGCAGTCCGGCTGGCTCAGCCTGCCCAGCGACTCCAGGGCGTTGCAGGTAACCGCGCTCGGTCAACAGAAAATCCATCGATTCGCCAGGCAAGAGGTTCTGGAAATGGCGCTCTAGAGCGGTACACAGGTCGTTATCAGCAATAGCCGCCCGTGAGGTTCGCGCACACTCGGTCCGGGGTTCTATCGGATTGGGGGAACGCAATAGTGGACACTCACGTTTACAGTGCAGCGGAACGTCTTGAGCGGTTGCCCATGAGCGGCTATCACCGGGTCATCTTCATTATTATCGCGCTGGCTTTTTTCTTTGATTCCATGGATCTGGCCATGATGACGTTCCTGCTGGGCTCGATCAGAACCGAGTTCGGCTTGAGCGCCGCCCAGGCCGGTTTGTTGGCCAGTTCAAGCTTTTTCGGCATGGTGCTGGGCGCCTCGTTGTCGGGGCTGCTTGCCGATCGCTTCGGACGCAAACCGGTGTTCCAGTGGAGCATCGTCTTGTGGGGGCTCGCCAGTTACCTGTGTTCCACCGCCCAGGACGTGGAGATGCTGACGCTGTTTCGCATCCTGTTGGGCGTCGGCATGGGCATGGAGTTTCCGATTGCCCAGTCGATGCTCTCGGAGCTGATCCCGGCGAGGCAGCGCGGACGCTACATCGCCTTGATGGATGGCTTCTGGCCGCTGGGCTTCGTGGCGGCGGGGGTGCTGTCGTATTTCCTGCTGCCGCTGATCGGCTGGCGGGACATTTTCCTGGTGTTGGCGGTGCCGGCAGTGTTCGTCCTGGTGATTCGCTTCTTCATCCCCGAGTCGCCACGTTGGCTGGAGCAGGCGGGGCGGGGCGCCGACGCGGACGCCGTACTCAAGCGGATCGAAGACAAGGTCCGGGCCTCGCTGGGTCGCCAGGACCTGCCCGAACCGATTAGCCTGCCGACACTGGCGACGGCGCCCGGCAATTTCTTTTCGGCTCTGGCGCAGATCTGGTCACCGCTGTACCGCCAGCGCACGATGATGATCTGGAGCGTCTGGTTTTTTGCCTTGCTCGGCTTCTACGGGCTGACGTCCTGGCTCAGCGCGCTGCTGCAGCAGTCGGGGTTTGCGGTGACCCAGTCGGTTTATTACACGGTGCTGATTTCCCTCGGCGGGATTCCCGGTTTCCTGATGGCGGCCTGGCTGGTGGAGCGGTGGGGGCGTAAACCGGTGTGTGTCATCACGCTGCTGGGCGGCGGGATCATGGCATTTCTTTATGGCCAGAGCGCGGTGTTTGGCGGGAACGTCACGCTGCTGATCAGCTCCGGGCTGCTGATGCAGTTTTTCCTGTTCGGCATGTGGGCAGTGCTCTACACCTACACCCCGGAACTGTATCCCACCTCGGCGCGAGCCACGGGGTCGGGCTTTGCCTCGGCGGTCGGTCGCATCGGTTCGCTGCTTGGACCGCTGGTGACCGGCTTGGTCTTTCCGATCACCGGGCAGGGCGGAGTGTTCGCCCTTGGCGCCCTGTGTTTTGCCGTGGCGGCGGGCGTGGTCTGGTTGTTTGGAATGGAGACGCGGGGCAAGACGCTGGAGGAATTGAGTGAGGCGACGGTCGCTGACTAAACACAATCCCCTGTGGGAGCGAGCTTGCTCGCGATAGCGGTCCGACATTCAACATTGATGTCAACGGATAGACCGCCATCGCGAGCAAGCTCGCTCCCACAGGGGCTGAACGCCAGTATTAAGGTTTCACCAACCGCGCATCGAGGCTGTTCTGCGCCAACCGCCTGGCCTGGTCCTGGGTCATGCCCAGATGCGTGTGCAACGCGTGGAAGTTCTCGGTGACGTAGCCGCCGAAGTACGCCGGGTCATCGGAGTTCACCGTCACCTTCACGCCGCGTTCGAGCATGTCGAGGATGTTGTGCTGCGACATATCATCGAACACGCATAGCTTGGTGTTGGACAACGGGCAAACCGTCAAGGGGATCTGTTCGTCGATGATCCGCTGCATCAACCGCTCGTCTTCGATGGCTCGCACGCCGTGGTCGATGCGCTGGATTTTCAGCAGATCCAAGGCTTCCCAGATGTACTCGGGGGGGCCTTCTTCGCCGGCGTGGGCGACGGTCAGGAAGCCTTCATTGCGCGCCCTGTCGAACACCCGCTGGAACTTGCTCGGCGGGTGGCCCATCTCCGAGCTGTCCAGGCCGACGGCCACGAACGCGTCGCGGAAGGGCAGCGCCTGGTCGAGGGTTTTTTCCGCCTGCTCTTCGCTCAGGTGACGCAGGAAGCTCAGGATCAGGCCGCTGGTGATGCCCAGTTGTTGCTCACCGTCCTTGAGGGCGGCGGCAATACCGTTGAGCACCACTTCGAATGGAATGCCCCGGTCGGTGTGGGTCTGCGGATCGAAGAACGGTTCGGTGTGAATCACGTTCTGTGCCTTGCAGCGCAGCAGGTAGGCCCAGGTCAGGTCGTAGAAATCCTGGGAAGTGCGCAGCACGTCGGCGCCCTGGTAATACAGGTCGAGAAACTCCTGCAGATTGTTGAAGGCATAGGCCTGGCGCAGGGTGTCCACGTCGCTCCACGGCAGGGCAATCTTGTTGCGTTCGGCCAGGGCAAACAGCAGCTCGGGCTCCAGCGAGCCTTCCAGGTGCAAGTGCAGTTCAGCCTTGGGCAAGGCGTTAAGCCAGTCGTACATGGTTTTTTCTCATCAGCGAATCAATGGCGGCATTCTACAGGGGTGGACGCCGATGTCTGGTAAAACCTGACCGGCTGATCCACTAACCGCGCAAGCCTGAACGACGGCTACGGCACATCCGAAGGAAACGTTCCCGTCACGTCACAGTCTAGTAGCTCATGACCCGTCCATGGCGATAGGCCCACGATGCTGACGTTGATCAAGCAAGAAAAATTGCTGCTGCTGGCCCTGCTTGCCGCTTTTGTCGCCTACCCGCTGGAGCATTGGCTGCTGGGCAGCGGGCAGGTCGTGGCGTTGGTTGGCGGCCTGGTGCTGATCGGTTTCATCGTCGCGGCCTCCATGCGCGTGGCCCATCACGCCGAGTTGCTGGCGGAAAAGGTCGGCGATCCTTACGGCACGATGATCCTGACTTTGTCGGCGGTGCTGGTGGAAGTGGTGATCCTGGCGATCATGATGAGTAACGAGGCGTCGCCGACCCTGGTACGGGACACGATCTATTCGGCGGTGATGCTCGATATCAACGGCATTCTCGGACTGGCGGCGCTGATGGGTGGGCTCAAGCACGGCGAGCAGGTCTATAACGACGATTCGGCGCGTACCTACAGCGTGATGATCCTCACCGCCATGGGCGTGTCGATGGTGGTGCCGGAGTTTATTCCGCAGGAAAACTGGAAGCATTATTCGGCATTCACCATCGGCGCGATGATCGTCTTGTATACGTTGTTCTTGCGCATGCAGGTGGGGCCACACAGCTATTTCTTCAGCTACAGCTACCCGGAAAAACGCCGCAGGAAGGAACCGGTGGAAGCCGAGCCGAAACCCATCAGCCTGGCGTTTTCCATCGGCGCACTGGTGTTCGGCGTGGTGGTCATCGGTGCGCTGGCCGAAGTCATGTCCAAGGCTATCGACCTCGGGCTGGAAGGCTCCGGCGCGCCGCCGGTGGTCACGGCAATTCTGGTGGCGGTCATCTCCGCTGCGCCGGAAATTCTCACCGCCCTGCGCGCAGCCTTGGCCAATCGCATGCAGTCGGTGGTGAACATCGCCTTGGGCGCGTCGCTGTCCACCGTGATCCTGACGGTGCCGGTGATGGAAGCCATGGCCCTCTACACCGGCCAGCCTTTCCAGATGGCGATGACCCCGGTGCAAACGGTGATGATCTTCATCACCCTGATCGTCAGCGCCATCAACCTCAATGATGGCGAAACCAACGCCATCGAGGGCATGACCCACTTTGTGCTGTTTGCCACGTTTATCATGTTGTCGTTGCTCGGTCTTTGAACCTGTCACAGTCTCTGTGGGAGCGAGCTGCTCGCGATTGGGCCAGGTCAGTCAATATCAGTGCCGGATATGAAACCGCTATCGCGAGCAGGCTCGCTCCCACAGGTTTTCTGGTTGGGTCAGGTACCCGCGATCAGCTCTCGCGCCGCCTGGCTGTGGTCGGCAATCAAGCCCTTCAGGTCCAGCCCTTCGACCTGTCCATCGATCACTCTCCACTGACCCGCGACCATCACCCGGTCCGCCCGATCAGCACCGCACAGCAGCAGGGCCGAGATCGGATCGTGGCTGCCGGAAAAGCGCAACTCATCAAGCTTGAACATCGCCAGGTCGGCTTGTTTGCCCTCTGCCAGTTCGCCGATGTCGCTGCGTCCCAGCAATTGGGCCGAGCCTCGGGTCGCCCAGCCCAGCACCTTCTCCGGCGTGATCGCTTGCGCGCCATAGCGCAAGCGCTGGATGTATAGCGCCTGACGGGTTTCCAGCAGCATGTTCGACGCATCGTTGGACGCCGAGCCGTCCACCCCAAGGCCCAATGGGGCGCCGGCGGCGGTCAGTTCAAGCGTCGGACAAATGCCCGAGGCCAGGCGCATGTTCGAACTGGGGCAATGGCAGATTCCGGTTCCGGCGGCGCCGAGACGGGTTATTTCGTCAGGATTGAAATGAATGCCGTGGGCCAGCCAGGTACGTGGGCCCAGCCAGCCGACGCTGTCGAGGTAATCCACGGTGCGCAGGCCGAAGCGCTGCCGGCAGAAGTCCTCCTCGTCGAGGGTTTCGGCCAGGTGGGTATGCAAGCGTACGTCGAGCTTTTCCGCGAGCTCGGCGCTGGCGCGCATGATCTCGGGCGTGACCGAAAACGGCGAGCAGGGCGCCAGGGCAATCTGGATTTTCGCGCCGGCACCGCGCTCATGGTATCGAGCGATCAGTCGCTGGCTGTCGTCGAGAATCACCTGGCCCTGCTGCACGGTCTGCTGCGGCGGCAAGCCACCGTCGGCCTCGCCCAGGCTCATGGAACCACGGGTCAGCATTGCGCGCATGCCCAGCTCACCGACGCATTGCACCTGCACATCGATGGCGTTTTCCAGGCCTTCGGGAAAAAGGTAGTGGTGATCGGCCGCCGTGGTGCAACCCGACAACAGCAGTTCGGCCAACGCGACTTTGCTCGCCAGCGCGAGTTTTTCCGGAGTCAGCCGCGCCCACACCGGATAGAGAGTCTTCAGCCATGGGAACAACGGCTCGCTTACGACGGGTGCCCAGGCGCGGGTCAGGGTCTGGTAGAAGTGATGATGGGTGTTGATCAGCCCCGGCAGGATCACATGTTCTCGAGCATCGAACACGGTGTCACAAGGCTGTGCGGGCTGTTGCCCGGCGTTGAGCAGCTCAACGATCACACCGTCCTGCAGGACGAGACCGCCACGGGCATCGAGGCCGTTGGCCGTGAAAATGGCGAGGGGATTTTTTAACCAGGTACGGGTCGCAGGCATGGTGGCCGGCTCCTCTGAAAGTGGGTTCAGGTTAGCCAGCTCAGTGATGCCCTGTCTGCTGATCCAGGGGCGCCTTGGAGGGCGCGGTTCGGAGTGTACTCAGGTTGCCGGACACATTTCCAGTGCCCGACAAAAGTGCTGCAGGATTGGATGCTCCAGGGGTATCGGGGTGATTACCAGGGAATCGTCTCGCCTTTGTAATTGACGAAGTGATGTCCACCCTTGCCGGCAAAGGCATTGACCTGATCGATCAGCCCACGGGTGCTGGTCTCGACATCGATGGCCGCGCCTTCGCCGCCCATGTCGGTTTTTACCCAGCCCGGGTGCAGCGACAGGACGGTCAATGCTTGCTCGCCCAGCTGACTGACAAAACTGTTGGTCATGGAGTTGAGCGCGGCTTTGCTGGCCTTGTACAGCGCAAGTTCGGGGGCGTCGGGCATGGTCACGCTGCCCAGCACCGAGCTCATGAAGGCCAGCACGCCGCTGCCGTCGCGGATCTGCCCGACGAAGCGTTGGGCGAGGTTGATCGGTGCCACGGCATTGGTTAAGAACAGCTGACCGACCTCAGCCAGCGTTGCGCCGCCTGGGCTCTGGTTGTCGGGGCCTTTGACGCCGGCATTGACGAACAACAGGTCGAAGGTCTGGTCCCTGAGCTGCTGGCTCAAGGCGATGACGGCTTGCTGGTCGTCCATGTCGAGCTTTTCGATTCGAACCGGGCCCAGCGCCTTCAAGGCCTCGGCGTTCTGTGGGTTACGTACCGTGGCGGTCACGTTCCAGCCATCACCCAGAAGCGTCTTCACCAAGCCGAGGCCCAGTCCCCGAGAGGCGCCGATGATCAATGCGGTTTTTGCCGAATTCATGAATGCTTCCTTGAAAGAAAAGTCACGGAGTTAATGGACAACATTGCCCGGGCGGTTGTTTCAGCTTGCGGCACAACGCGTCGGGAGCGGTCATGCGGTTTCGATCAGGTTCAGGTCCTTATAATGTCTGGTTAAAAAATGATCAGGCGGCTGCAAGCCATGCTGTTCTTGGGGCCGCTGGAGCCATGAACGGGTTATCCACAGGTTGCTCCACAGTTATTGTGCGCAAGCCTGAAAGTCGGGCATAAGCCCTGTGCGGCTTTCTTCTAAAAGTGATAAACCATCGCAACCATTTGTTTTTTGACGTATTCGCCGGATCGGCGAATTTTTGTATGAAAAACGAACAATGCTCGAAAACCCGCATGACAGAAGGGTTACAGCTGGATGCGCCCAGGTTATCCACAGGCAGGTGCACAGCGCATGTGGGCAAACCTGTGCTTTTTCATGAGGCTGCCGGGCGCTCAAGTCGTATCTGTCCGCGACTCAAATCGGCCAGTCGCGTCTGCAGGCTCTCGATGTGTTCTTCACCGACTGCCAATTGAAGTTCCACGCCGTTGGCGGTGAAATCCTCGGCGAGGACCAGACCGCCGCATTCAGCTATCCGCAGTTTCACCAGGGCCAGCTCGGCGAAACCGCACAGGCAACGCAGCGCTACGCGGCTGATCAATTCGACCTTCTCGGCGGTTTGCAGGCATTTGTTCGCACCGCCGCCATAGGCGCGGGCCAAACCGCCGGTACCCAGCTGGATTCCGCCGTACCAGCGTATGACCAGCACCACCACCTGATCGCAATCCTGGGCCTGGATGGCCGCGAGGATCGGGCGCCCGGCGGTGCCGCCCGGCTCGCCATCGTCGCTGCTGCGATATTGGTCGCCCAGTTTCCATGCCCAGCAATTATGCGTGGCGTCCAGGTCGCTGTGCCGCTCTATAAAGGCCTGGGCCTCGGCGGGGCTGGTGATGGGGGCGGCGAAGGTGATGAAACGGCTTTTGCGGATTTCTTCACGGTATTCGCAAAAGCCGGCAAGGGTATAAGGCATGGAGTCCTAGAGGTCTGGTGTCAGGCCGCAGCCTTTGAGAATGATGCGGATGAGATTGTCGCCGGCGTCGATCATGTCTTGCCTGGTCAATTTGCTACGCCCGGTCACGCGGCAGATCTGGGTGGCAAAATCGGCGTAATGCTGGGTGCTGCCCCACAGCAGAAAAATCAGGTGAACCGGATCGACCGGGTCCATTTTGCCCGCATCGATCCAGGCCTGGAACACGGCCGCGCGGCCCTTGAACCAGGCGCGATAGTCCTGGTTGAAATACTCGCTCAGGCATTCGCCGCCGCTGATCACTTCCATGGCGAAAATTCGCGATGCCTGGGGCTGGCGCCGTGAGAATTCCATCTTGGCGCGGATGTAGCGGGTCAATGCCTGCGCTGGATCGTCCTCGGCGGTCAGGGAGTTGAAAGTGCTGTCCCACAACTCGATGATGTTGCTCAGCACGGCGACGTAAAGGCCGAGCTTGTTGGTGAAATAGTAATGCAGGTTCGCCTTGGGCAATCCGGCCTTCAAGGCGATGGCGTTCATGCTGGTGCCCTTGAAGCCGTGGCGGGCGAACTCATCCTCGGCGGCCCTGAGGATGGTTTCCTCGTTTTTCTGACGAATACGGCCGGTAGGCTTGCCACCATGGGCAGGAACTTCAAAGGTCATGGACGTTTCCGGGCTGGGTCTGTGGGGGCGGGCAAGTGCGTTCATAGCGCACCGGCGCGGATCCGACAAGTGCTGCTGCCATAAAAGCCGTGTACTGCAAAAATGTCAGCGGGTTGCCGCCAGGTTTTCGAGAAAACTTTCCAGCACCAGGTGCGGGCGGCGACCCTTGCGTGTGACCGACGCCAGGCTCAGATCATAAAAACGTGCCAAGGGCTTGAGGGCTCGCAGCCGTCCTTGCTGAACCCATAGATTGGCGTAGTGATCCGGCAGATAACCAATGTAACGTCCGGTGAGGATCAGGAACGCCATGCCTTCGCGATCCGAGGCGCTGGCGGTGCAGTTGAGTGCCTGGTAGTGAGCCTGGATCTCGGCGGGCAGGCGAAAGGTTGGCGCGATGGCGTCCTGGCTGTTGAGCCGAGCATCTTCAAGCTGTTGGTCGTCCACATAAAACAGCGGATGGCCTACTGCGCAATAGAGCAGCGAGCGCTCACTGTAGAGCGGTTGATATTCGAGTCCGGAAAGGGCGCTGGCCTGGGGCACTACGCCGACATGCAGGCGCCCGTCGAGCACGCCTTGTTCGACTTCGTTGGGAGCGATCATGCGAATCTGGATCTGCACGTCCGGCCCGCGTTCTTTCAACTGGGCCAAGGCGTGAGTGATCCGCATGTGGGGCAGGGTGACAAGATTGTCCGTCAGGCCGATGGTCAATTCACCGCGCAAATGCTGGTGCAGGCCGTTGACCTCGGTGCGAAAGCTCTCCAGCGCGCTCAATAACTGCAATGCCGATTGATAGACTTCCCGCCCTTCCTCCGTCAGTGAAAAGCCCGCGCGCCCACGCTGGCATAGACGCAGGCCAAGACGCTGCTCCAGATCGTTCATCTGCTGGCTGATGGCAGAGCGGCCGATGCCAAGCACGGTTTCCGCTGCCGAAAACCCGCCGCATTCCACCACGCTGCGGAAAATGCGCAGCAAGCGGATATCGAAGTCGCTGACTTGGGCCAGTGGATCGGGACGACGAGCGCTCATAGTTTAGTGATCCGCTGACTGAAGGTTAGAAAAGCTGGATTTCACCGACTTTATCGTCGTGGCAACGTAGCCGCAAGAACGCCTTGGCTTCATGCCGCCCATACCCTGCGAGGTTTTGTCGATGAACATGCCCGAACACGCTGTCGGTTCCCTGGCCAGCCAGCTCAAGCTGGATGCCCACTGGATGCCCTACACGGCCAATCGTAATTTCCAACGCGATCCCCGCTTGATCGTCGCCGCCGAGGGTAGCTGGCTGACGGATGACAAGGGGCGCAAGGTCTACGATTCGTTGTCGGGCTTGTGGACCTGTGGCGCCGGGCACACCCGCAAGGAAATCCAGGAGGCGGTCGCCAGGCAATTGGGCACCCTCGATTATTCCCCGGGATTCCAGTACGGCCATCCGCTGTCGTTCCAGCTGGCGGAAAAGATCACCAGCCTGACCCCGGGCAAACTCAACCATGTGTTCTTCACCGACTCCGGTTCCGAGTGCGCCGATACCGCAGTGAAGATGGTCCGTGCCTACTGGCGCCTCAAGGGGCAGGCCACCAAGACCAAGATGATCGGCCGTGCCCGTGGTTATCACGGCGTGAACATCGCCGGCACCAGCCTGGGCGGTGTCAGTGGCAACCGTAAATTGTTCGGCCAGGCCATGATGGACGTTGATCATCTGCCCCACACCTTGCTGGCCAGCAATGCCTATTCCCGTGGCATGCCGAAGGAAGGTGGCATCGCTCTGGCCGATGAGCTGCTGAAATTGATCGAGCTGCACGACGCTTCCAACATTGCGGCCGTATTTGTCGAGCCGATGGCCGGATCCGCCGGGGTCCTGGTCCCGCCTGAGGGATATCTCAAGCGTCTGCGGCAGATCTGCGACCAGCACAACATCCTGCTGGTGTTTGACGAAGTCATTACCGGTTTCGGTCGCACCGGTTCGATGTTTGGCGCTGATAGCTTTGGCGTGGTTCCGGACCTGATGTGCATCGCCAAGCAGGTCACCAACGGCGCCATCCCCATGGGGGCGGTGATTGCCAGTTCGGAAATCTACCAGACGTTCATGAACCAGCCGACGCCCGAATATGCGGTGGAGTTTCCCCACGGCTATACCTATTCGGCGCACCCGGTGGCCTGTGCGGCTGGCCTGGCGGCACTGGATTTGTTGCAGAAGGAAAACCTGGTGCAAAGCGTGGCCGAGGTCGCGCCGCATTTCGAGAATGCCTTGCATGGTTTGAAAGGCTCGAAGAACGTCCTCGACATTCGCAACTTCGGCCTGGCCGGGGCGATCCAGATTGCCCCGCGCGACGGCGACGCCATCGTGCGTCCGTTCGAGGCCGGGATGGCCCTGTGGAAAGCCGGGTTCTATGTGCGATTCGGCGGCGACACCCTACAGTTCGGGCCAACGTTCAACAGCAAGCCGCAGGACCTGGATCGTCTGTTCGATGCGGTCGGTGACGTGCTGAATAGAATCGACTGATTTATTTCTTATATAGAGGCGCTCGATCAAGAGCGCCTGGCGAGCGAATTGTCTGGAGTCCCCATGAGCCTCATCCCGCATCTGATCAATGGCGAATTGCTGAGCGACAGCGCACGCACGGCCGACGTGTTCAACCCATCCACCGGGCAAGCAATCCACAAGGTCCCGCTGGCGGATCGCGCAACTGTTCAGCAGGCCATCGATGCCGCCAAGGCGGCTTTCCCGGCCTGGCGCAATACGCCGGCGGCCAAGCGTGCCCAGGTGATGTTTCGTTTCAAGCAGTTGCTGGAGCAGAACGAGTCGCGCATTGCCCAGTTGATCAGCGAAGAACATGGCAAGACCCTCGAAGACGCCGCCGGTGAGCTCAAACGCGGTATCGAGAACGTCGAGTTTGCCTGTGCGGCCCCGGAAATACTGAAGGGCGAATACAGCCGTAACGTAGGACCGAACATCGACGCCTGGTCAGACTTTCAACCGTTGGGCGTGGTGGCAGGCATCACACCGTTCAATTTCCCGGCGATGGTGCCGCTGTGGATGTATCCGCTGGCGATCGTCTGCGGCAACTGCTTCATCCTCAAGCCATCCGAGCGTGACCCGAGTTCGACCCTGCTGATCGCCCAGTTGCTGCTGGAAGCCGGTCTGCCAAAGGGGGTGTTGAGTGTGGTCCATGGCGACAAGGCAGCCGTGGATGCACTGATCGAAGCGCCGGAAGTGAAGGCGCTGAGTTTTGTTGGCTCGACGCCGATTGCCGAGTACATCTATGCCGAAGGTACTCGTCGCGGCAAACGCGTTCAGGCGCTAGGCGGTGCCAAGAACCATGCGGTGTTGATGCCGGATGCCGACCTGGACAATGCCGTCAGCGCGCTGATGGGCGCGGCTTACGGTTCATGCGGTGAGCGTTGCATGGCGATTTCGGTGGCGGTGTGTGTCGGCGATCAGGTGGCGGATGCGCTGGTGGCCAAGTTGGTGCCGCAGATCCAGGCACTGAAGATCGGTGCCGGTACGTCTTGCGGTCTGGACATGGGGCCGTTGGTGACCGGCCAGCATCGGGACAAAGTCAGCGGCTATATAGAAGAGGGTGTGGCGGCAGGCGCCTCGCTGATTGTCGATGGTCGCGGCTTGAGTGTGTCTGGGCATGAAGACGGGTTTTTCCTGGGCGGTTGCCTGTTTGATCGCGTAATGCCCGAGATGCGTATCTATAAGGAAGAAATCTTCGGACCGGTGCTGTGTATCGTCCGGGTCAACAGCCTGGAAGAGGCGATGCAACTGATCAATGATCACGAGTATGGCAACGGTACTTGTATCTTTACCCGGGACGGGGAGGCGGCACGGTTGTTCTGCGATGAGATCGAAGTCGGGATGGTCGGTGTAAACGTTCCATTGCCAGTGCCTGTTGCCTATCACAGCTTTGGCGGTTGGAAGCGTTCATTGTTTGGCGACCTGCATGCCTACGGTCCGGACGGGGTGCGTTTTTATACCCGTCGCAAGGCCATTACCCAGCGCTGGCCGCAGCGTGCCAGCCACGAGGCTTCGCAGTTCGCATTCCCCAGCCTTTAATCGGCGTAATACAAAGGCCGGTGCCCTTGGGCCACCGGCCTTTGTATTACAGGGTTTTTTGACCGATATGACAGAATTGTGAAAATAACGGTTGACGGCAAATTCTGGATGTCTATAATTCGCCCCACTTCCGGCGCAGTCGAAACGGAAAACTCCTTGAGTTTCAATGAGTTGAGTAGGTTTCGAAAGTGTGCGGCTTCAGGTCATCGAAGCGCGGAAGGAGTGGGCAGGCCGGGTTGATGGGCGCTGTCGACGGTTCGATCCTCTCGATCGAAAGCGGTAAAAAAGAGGTGTTGACAGCAGCGACTAACGCTGTAAAATTCGCCTCCCGCTAACGAGAGATCGGAAGCGCAAGTGGTTGAAGTTGTTAAGGATTTCCAAGCGAAACTTTGAAAACTTCTTAAAATAACCGCTTGACAGATACGCGGGGCGCTGTAGAATGCGCGCCTCGGTTGAGACGAAAGGCTCAACCCACCGCTCTTTAACAACTGAATCAAGCAATTCGTGTGGGTGCTTGTGGAGTCAGACTGCTAGTCAACAGATTATCAGCATCACAAGTTACTCCGCGAGAAATCAAAGATGTAACCAACGATTGCTGAGCCAAGTTTAGGGTTTTCTCAAAACCCAAAGATGTTTGAACTGAAGAGTTTGATCATGGCTCAGATTGAACGCTGGCGGCAGGCCTAACACATGCAAGTCGAGCGGCAGCACGGGTACTTGTACCTGGTGGCGAGCGGCGGACGGGTGAGTAATGCCTAGGAATCTGCCTGGTAGTGGGGGATAACGCTCGGAAACGGACGCTAATACCGCATACGTCCTACGGGAGAAAGCAGGGGACCTTCGGGCCTTGCGCTATCAGATGAGCCTAGGTCGGATTAGCTAGTTGGTGAGGTAATGGCTCACCAAGGCGACGATCCGTAACTGGTCTGAGAGGATGATCAGTCACACTGGAACTGAGACACGGTCCAGACTCCTACGGGAGGCAGCAGTGGGGAATATTGGACAATGGGCGAAAGCCTGATCCAGCCATGCCGCGTGTGTGAAGAAGGTCTTCGGATTGTAAAGCACTTTAAGTTGGGAGGAAGGGCAGTTACCTAATACGTAATTGTTTTGACGTTACCGACAGAATAAGCACCGGCTAACTCTGTGCCAGCAGCCGCGGTAATACAGAGGGTGCAAGCGTTAATCGGAATTACTGGGCGTAAAGCGCGCGTAGGTGGTTCGTTAAGTTGGATGTGAAATCCCCGGGCTCAACCTGGGAACTGCATTCAAAACTGTCGAGCTAGAGTATGGTAGAGGGTGGTGGAATTTCCTGTGTAGCGGTGAAATGCGTAGATATAGGAAGGAACACCAGTGGCGAAGGCGACCACCTGGACTGATACTGACACTGAGGTGCGAAAGCGTGGGGAGCAAACAGGATTAGATACCCTGGTAGTCCACGCCGTAAACGATGTCAACTAGCCGTTGGGAGCCTTGAGCTCTTAGTGGCGCAGCTAACGCATTAAGTTGACCGCCTGGGGAGTACGGCCGCAAGGTTAAAACTCAAATGAATTGACGGGGGCCCGCACAAGCGGTGGAGCATGTGGTTTAATTCGAAGCAACGCGAAGAACCTTACCAGGCCTTGACATCCAATGAACTTTCCAGAGATGGATTGGTGCCTTCGGGAACATTGAGACAGGTGCTGCATGGCTGTCGTCAGCTCGTGTCGTGAGATGTTGGGTTAAGTCCCGTAACGAGCGCAACCCTTGTCCTTAGTTACCAGCACGTTATGGTGGGCACTCTAAGGAGACTGCCGGTGACAAACCGGAGGAAGGTGGGGATGACGTCAAGTCATCATGGCCCTTACGGCCTGGGCTACACACGTGCTACAATGGTCGGTACAGAGGGTTGCCAAGCCGCGAGGTGGAGCTAATCCCACAAAACCGATCGTAGTCCGGATCGCAGTCTGCAACTCGACTGCGTGAAGTCGGAATCGCTAGTAATCGCGAATCAGAATGTCGCGGTGAATACGTTCCCGGGCCTTGTACACACCGCCCGTCACACCATGGGAGTGGGTTGCACCAGAAGTAGCTAGTCTAACCTTCGGGAGGACGGTTACCACGGTGTGATTCATGACTGGGGTGAAGTCGTAACAAGGTAGCCGTAGGGGAACCTGCGGCTGGATCACCTCCTTAATCGACGACCGCAGCGGCTCCATGAGCTCCCACACGAATTGCTTGATTCATTGAAGAAGACGATTGGGTCTGTAGCTCAGTTGGTTAGAGCGCACCCCTGATAAGGGTGAGGTCGGCAGTTCGAATCTGCCCAGACCCACCAATTTCATGGTGTCCCCTGTAGCGATACGGGGCCATAGCTCAGCTGGGAGAGCGCCTGCCTTGCACGCAGGAGGTCAGCGGTTCGATCCCGCTTGGCTCCACCATTACAGATTGGCACCAACGTTTAAAGCTTAGAAATGAGCATTCCACCGTACGGTGCCTGAATGTTGATTTCTAGTCTTTTGATTAGATCGTTCTTTAAAAATTTGGGTATGTGATAGAAAGATAGACTGGACGTTACTTTCACTGGTAACGGCTCAGGCTAAGGTAAAATTTGTGAGTTCTCTTAGTTGAGAAATTCGAATTTTCGGCGAATGTCGTCTTCACAGTATAACCAGATTGCTTGGGGTTATATGGTCAAGTGAAGAAGCGCATACGGTGGATGCCTTGGCAGTCAGAGGCGATGAAAGACGTGGTAGCCTGCGAAAAGCTTCGGGGAGTCGGCAAACAGACTGTGATCCGGAGATGTCTGAATGGGGGAACCCAGCCATCATAAGATGGTTATCTTGTACTGAATACATAGGTGCAAGAGGCGAACCAGGGGAACTGAAACATCTAAGTACCCTGAGGAAAAGAAATCAACCGAGATTCCCTTAGTAGTGGCGAGCGAACGGGGACTAGCCCTTAAGCTTCTTTGATTTTAGCGGAACGCTCTGGAAAGTGCGGCCATAGTGGGTGATAGCCCTGTACGCGAAAGGATCTTAGAAGTGAAATCGAGTAGGACGGAGCACGAGAAACTTTGTCTGAATATGGGGGGACCATCCTCCAAGGCTAAATACTACTGACTGACCGATAGTGAACTAGTACCGTGAGGGAAAGGCGAAAAGAACCCCGGAGAGGGGAGTGAAATAGATCCTGAAACCGTATGCGTACAAGCAGTGGGAGCCCACTTTGTTGGGTGACTGCGTACCTTTTGTATAATGGGTCAGCGACTTATTTTCAGTGGCGAGCTTAACCGAATAGGGGAGGCGTAGCGAAAGCGAGTCTTAATAGGGCGTCTAGTCGCTGGGAATAGACCCGAAACCGGGCGATCTATCCATGGGCAGGTTGAAGGTTAGGTAACACTGACTGGAGGACCGAACCGACTACCGTTGAAAAGTTAGCGGATGACCTGTGGATCGGAGTGAAAGGCTAATCAAGCTCGGAGATAGCTGGTTCTCCTCGAAAGCTATTTAGGTAGCGCCTCATGTATCACTGTAGGGGGTAGAGCACTGTTTCGGCTAGGGGGTCATCCCGACTTACCAAACCGATGCAAACTCCGAATACCTACAAGTGCCGAGCATGGGAGACACACGGCGGGTGCTAACGTCCGTCGTGAAAAGGGAAACAACCCAGACCGTCAGCTAAGGTCCCAAAGTTATGGTTAAGTGGGAAACGATGTGGGAAGGCTTAGACAGCTAGGAGGTTGGCTTAGAAGCAGCCACCCTTTAAAGAAAGCGTAATAGCTCACTAGTCGAGTCGGCCTGCGCGGAAGATGTAACGGGGCTCAAACCATACACCGAAGCTACGGGTATCACGCAAGTGATGCGGTAGAGGAGCGTTCTGTAAGCCTGTGAAGGTGAGTTGAGAAGCTTGCTGGAGGTATCAGAAGTGCGAATGCTGACATGAGTAACGACAATGGGTGTGAAAAACACCCACGCCGAAAGACCAAGGTTTCCTGCGCAACGTTAATCGACGCAGGGTTAGTCGGTCCCTAAGGCGAGGCTGAAAAGCGTAGTCGATGGAAAACAGGTTAATATTCCTGTACTTCTGGTTATTGCGATGGAGGGACGGAGAAGGCTAGGCCAGCTTGGCGTTGGTTGTCCAAGTTTAAGGTGGTAGGCTGAGATCTTAGGTAAATCCGGGATCTTAAGGCCGAGAGCTGATGACGAGTTACCCTTTGGGTGACGAAGTGGTTGATGCCATGCTTCCAAGAAAAGCTTCTAAGCTTCAGGTAACCAGGAACCGTACCCCAAACCGACACAGGTGGTTGGGTAGAGAATACCAAGGCGCTTGAGAGAACTCGGGTGAAGGAACTAGGCAAAATGGCACCGTAACTTCGGGAGAAGGTGCGCCGGTGAGGGTGAAGCACTTGCTGCGTAAGCCCACGCCGGTCGAAGATACCAGGCCGCTGCGACTGTTTATTAAAAACACAGCACTCTGCAAACACGAAAGTGGACGTATAGGGTGTGACGCCTGCCCGGTGCCGGAAGGTTAATTGATGGGGTTAGCTAACGCGAAGCTCTTGATCGAAGCCCCGGTAAACGGCGGCCGTAACTATAACGGTCCTAAGGTAGCGAAATTCCTTGTCGGGTAAGTTCCGACCTGCACGAATGGCGTAACGATGGCGGCGCTGTCTCCACCCGAGACTCAGTGAAATTGAAATCGCTGTGAAGATGCAGTGTATCCGCGGCTAGACGGAAAGACCCCGTGAACCTTTACTATAGCTTTGCACTGGACTTTGAATTTGCTTGTGTAGGATAGGTGGGAGGCTTTGAAGCGTGGACGCCAGTCTGCGTGGAGCCATCCTTGAAATACCACCCTGGCAACTTTGAGGTTCTAACTCAGGTCCGTTATCCGGATCGAGGACAGTGTATGGTGGGTAGTTTGACTGGGGCGGTCTCCTCCTAAAGAGTAACGGAGGAGTACGAAGGTGCGCTCAGACCGGTCGGAAATCGGTCGTAGAGTATAAAGGCAAAAGCGCGCTTGACTGCGAGACAGACACGTCGAGCAGGTACGAAAGTAGGTCTTAGTGATCCGGTGGTTCTGTATGGAAGGGCCATCGCTCAACGGATAAAAGGTACTCCGGGGATAACAGGCTGATACCGCCCAAGAGTTCATATCGACGGCGGTGTTTGGCACCTCGATGTCGGCTCATCACATCCTGGGGCTGAAGCCGGTCCCAAGGGTATGGCTGTTCGCCATTTAAAGTGGTACGCGAGCTGGGTTTAGAACGTCGTGAGACAGTTCGGTCCCTATCTGCCGTGGACGTTTGAGATTTGAGAGGGGCTGCTCCTAGTACGAGAGGACCGGAGTGGACGAACCTCTGGTGTTCCGGTTGTCACGCCAGTGGCATTGCCGGGTAGCTATGTTCGGAAAAGATAACCGCTGAAAGCATCTAAGCGGGAAACTTGCCTCAAGATGAGATCTCACTGGGACCTTGAGTCCCCTGAAGGGCCGTCGAAGACTACGACGTTGATAGGCAGGGTGTGTAAGCGCTGTGAGGCGTTGAGCTAACCTGTACTAATTGCCCGTGAGGCTTGACCATATAACACCCAAGCAATTTGCTGATCCTGCTCTGGAAACGGAGAAAGGCGCCAGATTGCGGTGTGTGAAGACGAAATGAACCGAAAGTTCGAGTCAAAACCCACAAACTATCGCATACCCATTCGCTGGAACGTGACCGTAAGGCACGCGCTGGCTACCGAATTTCTTGACGACCATAGAGCATTGGAACCACCTGATCCCATCCCGAACTCAGAAGTGAAACGATGCATCGCCGATGGTAGTGTGGGGTTTCCCCATGTGAGAGTAGGTCATCGTCAAGATTAAATTCCGAAACCCCTATCTGCTGACGCAGGTAGGGGTTTTGTTTTGCCCGCAAGAAAATTCTTACGACAAGTGCAGAAAGCTCCCGGCTGTCACGGCCCCCCGACAATGCTAAGGTTCCGCCCTGGCTTTTGCATTTTTCAAGGACGCCTTTATGCCGGACGCTAAGTCCCTCAGCCCTGCTTTCATGGTGGTCCACGGGAACCGCCTTGATGAGCTGCGCAGCCTGGTGATAAGCCTCATGCGGCGCTATCCGCTGGCCCCTCTTGAAAATGAAATCGCGCTCGTACAAAGCAACGGCATTGCCCAATGGCTGAAGCTGGCACTGGCTGAGGATCCCCTTGACGACGACATGGGCGGCTGCGGCATCGCGGCTGCGATTGATGTGCAGTTGCCCGGCAGTTTCATGTGGCAGCTCTATCGAACGGTGCTCGGGCGTGACGAGATTCCAGCCAAGTCCTTGCTGGACAAGGCCCCGCTTACGTGGCGCCTGATGCGCCTCCTGCCGCAATTGATTGAACAGCCCCATTTCGAGCCCCTGCGGCGTTTTTTGACCCATGACACGGACTTGCGCAAGCGGTACCAGTTGTCCGAGCGCCTTGCAGATTTGTTCGACCAATATCAGGTGTACCGAGCCGACTGGCTCGAAGACTGGGCCCAAGGGCGCCATCAGACCCGCAACGTCCGGGGTGAAATCAAGCCGCTCGCGCCGGCGAATTGCTGGCAAGCGGAATTGTGGCGGGCGTTATTGCTGGATGTGGGAGAGCAAGGCATGGCTCAAAGCCGTGCGGGTGTTCATCAGCGCTACATCGAGCGCATCAATAGTCTGGAAGCCGCTCCAAAAGGTCTGCCTGCACGGGTAATAGTCTTCGGTATTTCCTCACTGCCCGCCCAAGCGCTCGAAGCCCTGGCCGGTCTGTCACGGTTCAGTCAGGTTCTGCTGTGCGTCCATAACCCATGCCGTCACCATTGGGCAGATATCGTGGCCGACAAGGATCTGCTTCGCCACCAATACAAGCGGCAGGCACGCAAGAGCGGCATGCCGGACGTCCTGGACCCGCAAACCTTGCATCAGCATGCTCATCCATTGCTGGCTGCCTGGGGGAAGCAGGGGCGCGACTATATCAACTTGCTCGACAGCTATGACGAGCCAAACACCTATCGCTCGGTATTTCGCGAAGGGCGGATCGACCTGTTCAGCGAAGGCAATCCCACTACGCTCCTCAGCCAGTTGCAGGATGACATTCTTGAGCTGCGGCCACTGAGCGAAACCCGGGAAAAGTGGCCCGCGGTCGATACCTCGCGAGACGGATCGATCCGTTTTCATATCGCCCACAGCGCCCAGCGTGAAGTCGAGATTCTTCACGATCAGTTGCTTGCCCATTTCAGCAATGACCCGGCTTTACGCCCTCGGGATATCATCGTCATGGTCCCGGACATCGACAGTTATGCGCCGCATATTCGCGCGGTGTTCGGCCAACTCGACCGGGTCGATCCGCGTTTCATCCCATTCACACTGACGGACCAAGGTCAGCGTGGACGCGATCCGCTGCTGATTGCCGTCGAGCATTTGCTGAAACTTCCCGATAGCCGTTTCCCCGTCAGCGAAATCCTTGATTTGCTGGACGTCCCGGCATTGCGTGAGCGATTTGGCATTGATGAGGCCGATTTACCGACACTGCACCGTTGGATCGAGGGCGCAGGCATCCGTTGGGGGATAAGCGCCGAGCACCGAGCCGGGTTGGGCTTGCCCGCGGAGTTGGAGCAGAACAGTTGGCGTTTCGGCCTGCGTCGCATGTTGTTGGGGTATGCCGTTGGTGATTCGCAAGCCTATGAAGGCATAGAACCCTATGACGAAATCGGCGGTCTGGATGCCGCATTGATCGGTCCGTTGGTTGCATTGCTCGATGCCCTGGAGGTTGCTTACCAGGCGCTCAGTCAACCCGCCTCACCTCAGGACTGGGGGACACGCCTGCATGATCTGATGCAGTTGTTCTTTCTGGCGAGCAACGAGCATGACGATTATTTGCTGGCCCAGCTCGAGGACTTGCGTGAAAACTGGTTGGAAACCTGCGAGTCGGTCGGCCTGCACGACGAGCTGCCGTTGACGGTTGTCAGAGAGGCCTGGCTGGCGGGGCTGGATCAAGGGCGACTGTCCCAGCGCTTCCTCGCCGGAGCGGTCAATTTTTGTACCTTGATGCCGATGCGGGCGATCCCCTTCAAGCTGGTCTGCCTGTTGGGCATGAACGATGGTGATTACCCGCGGGCCCAACCGCCATTGGATTTCGATCTCATGGGCAGTGATTATCGGCCGGGAGATCGCTCTCGACGAGAGGACGATCGCTACCTGCTGTTGGAGGCGCTGCTTTCTGCGCGGGAAAAACTCTACATCAGTTGGGTCGGGCGCAGCATACGCGACAACAGCGAGCGGCCTGCCTCAGTCCTGGTCGGACAGTTGCGCGATCATCTCGCAAGTGGCTGGCAGTCGGCGGATGTCCATGGCGACCTTCTTGAAGCGCTGACCCAGGAGCACCCCCTGCAACCGTTCAGCGCTCGTTATTTCTACCAGGGCGATGAGCTGTTCAGCTATGCCAGCGAATGGCGAGGACTTCATGAGGATCATGAGCACGCTGGCAAGCCTGGGGCCCTGGAGCCCTACGTTCAGGAGGAACCCCTGGGGCTTGGTCAGTTGCAGGACTTCCTGCGTAATCCTGTCCGGCACTTTTTCAGCCAGCGACTCAAGGTGTTCTTCGAGCCTCTCGAAGCCCCATTGGCGGACGACGAACCTTTCATCCTGGATGCCCTGCAGCGCTATAGCCTGAGCGACAGCCTGCTCGAGGCTGCCCTTGTTCGCCTTGACCAAGCGGACCTTGCATTGGAGGCTCACGCCAAGAGGCTTCAGAACAGCGGCCTGTTACCCATGGCTGGCTTTGGCCAATGTATGCAGCGTGAATTGATCGAGCCGCTGCCTGATCTACTGCAACGCTACCAGCAACTTCTGGCGCTATGGCCGACTCCGCTGACCAGTGCCGTGCCCGTCAGCCTGCAATTACACGGTGTGAACATTGAAGGTTGGCTCAGCGGCCTGCACCAGCGCTCCGATGGTGCGGTCCTCGCCATCACTGCCATTCCCAACAGTATCGGTTCTACCAGGACCCGGAAATGGCACCGCTTGATACGACCCTGGGTGAACCATCTCGTGGCTTGCGCCAACGGTCTGTCGATGACGACGGCATTGGTCGCCAGCGATGACAGCTTGCTGCTGAATCCTTTTGACGAGTCGGTAGCCCGCAAGCTGCTCGGCGACTTGTTGCAAGCCTGGCAGGCTGGCATGCGCCAACCGCTGCCAATCGCAGTGAAGACCGCCTTCGCCTGGCTCGGCCAGAGTGATCCGGACAAAGCCGAAGCGGCCGCTCGAAAAGCCTACGAAGGCGATGGGCTGACGTCTGAAGGCGAGCGGCGCGAAAGCCCCGCTCTGGCTCGGCAATATGCCGACTTCGATGCGCTTATCGCTGACGAAACATTCCCCGACTGGTGTGACGCGCTCTATCGACCGCTTCTGGAAGCACCGTGGCGTTCGTTGGCGGGTGAGGAAGCGCATTCATGAGTCGACAAACACCCTTGGCGCTGGCTTTCCCACTACGCGGCAGTCAATTGATCGAAGCCAGCGCAGGAACTGGCAAGACCTTTACCATCTCGGCGTTGTACTTGCGCCTGGTGCTGGGCCATGGCGGCTCGACGGCCGGCTTTGGCCGTGAGCTGCTTCCTCCGCAGATACTGGTGGTGACTTTCACCGACGCTGCCACGAAGGAATTGCGCGAACGCATCCGCACCCGCCTCGCGGAAGCGGCGCGTTTTTTTCGTGACGAGATTCCCGCTCCCGACGCGTTGATAAACGCACTGCGTGATGAGTTTGATAAAGGGCAATGGCCTGGCTGTGCGAATCGGCTGGATATCGCCGCGCAATGGATGGATGAAGCCGCCGTTTCGACGATCCACAGCTGGTGCCAGCGGATGCTTCGTGAGCATGCCTTTGACAGTGGCAGCCTGTTCACCCAGACCCTGGAAACCGACCACAGCGAATTGCTCGGCGAGGTGCTGCGCGATTATTGGCGATTGTTCTGCTACTCGATGGAGGGTGAGGCACTGGATTGGGTGCGAGCGCACTGGGGCGGTCCTGCTGCGTTGTTGCCACGGGTGAGGGGGTTGTTTGCCAACTCGCGAGGTGGTGACGATGGGCTTGAACCGACGGAACTCATCACCGCGTCCCTGCGCGAGCGCAGCGCAGCCTTGCTCGATCTCAAGGCTCCCTGGCGGCAGTGGGCGGTGGAGTTGCTGGAGATCTGCCAGCAAGGCGTAGCCAATAAAACCGTCGACGGGCGCAAGATGCAGGCTCGTTACTTCGAGCCATGGTTTCAGAAGCTATCTGCATGGGTTGAAGACGAGAGCCTGGAGTTGCTCGACATCGGCACCGGCTTCACGCGCTTGACGCCCGAAGGCATGGCCGAGGCCTGGAAGGGCGACGTGCCCAGCCACCCAGGGCTGGACGCCATGGCGGGCCTGAAGGCCGGCCTGGATGCCTTGCCCACGCCCGACGCTGCGGTGCTGCAGCATGCTGCGCAGTGGGTCGGGGCGCGCTTCGAGGCGGAGAAGCGGCGCCGGGCGGAAATGGGATTCGACGACATGCTGCTGCGCCTGGACGCAGCTTTGCAGGCTGAAGGTGGGGAGCGCCTGGCGAGCCTGATTCGCGAGCAGTTTCCGGTTGCGCTGATTGACGAGTTCCAGGACACCGACCCGGTCCAGTACCGCATCTTCGAGAGCATCTATCGCATTGGCGACAACGATCCTGAAACGGGGCTGTTCCTGATCGGGGATCCGAAACAGGCCATTTATGCGTTTCGCGGCGCCGACATCTACACCTATCTGCGCGCCCGCGAAGCCACTGCCGGCAGGTTGCATACGCTGGGGACCAATTTCCGTTCCAGCCATGCCATGGTCGGCGCTGTGAACCATATTTTTCAATACGCCGAATCGCGGCTGAATGGGCGCGGGGCTTTTCTGTTCCGCGAGCCATCGGGTGAGAATCCGGTGCCATTCCTGCCGGTCGACTCCCAGGGCCGCAAGGAGTCCTTGCAGCTTGCGGGGCGGACGGTCGCGGCCTTGAATATCTGGCATCTGGCCTCGGACCAGCCGCTCTCCGGAGCGGTGTACCGACAGCAAATGGCCGTGGCCTGCGCCAGTGAAATCACGGCGCTGCTCAATGGCGGCCAGTCAGGGCACGATGGCTTCGTTGGTGATGGGGAAATGTTACGGGGGCTTCGACCGGCGGATATCGCCATCCTGGTGCGTGATGGCAAGGAAGCGCAGGCCGTGCGAAACGAGTTGTCGGCACGGGGTGTGCGCAGCGTTTATCTATCCGATAAGGACTCGGTCTTCGCCTCGCAGGAGGCAAGGGATTTGCTGGCCTGGCTCAAGGCTTGCGCCGAGCCGGACGTCGAGCGGCCGCTGCGAGCTGCGCTGGCCAGCGTCACCCTGAATCTGCCGCTTGCAGAACTGGAGCGCCTCAACCAGGACGAGTTGGCCTGGGAACGTCGAGTCATGCAGTTCCGTAGCTATCGGGTGGTCTGGCGCACCCAGGGCGTGCTGCCCATGCTGAGGCGCCTGCTGCATGACTTCAAGCTGCCCCAGGCCTTGATGATGCGTGGCGATGGCGAGCGGGTGCTGACCAACCTGTTGCATCTATGCGAGCTGTTACAGCAGGCCGCCGTCGAGCTGGATGGCGAGCAGGCCTTGATTCGCTATCTGTCCGAACACCTTGCATTGACCGGGCAGGCGGGAGAGGAACAGATCCTGCGCCTGGAAAGCGACGAGCAACTGGTCAAGGTGGTCACGATCCATAAATCCAAGGGGCTTGAGTATCCGTTGGTTTTCCTGCCGTTCATATGCTCGACGAAACCGGTGGACGGCACCCGATTGCCGTTGCATTACCACGATGAAGCCGGTCATGCGCAGATCAGTCTTACGCCCAGCCCCGAGTTGATCGCCAAGGCCGACGACGAGCGCCTGGCCGAGGATCTTCGGCTTCTATACGTGGCGCTTACCCGTGCGCAGCATGCCTGCTGGTTAGGTGTGGCCGATCTCAAGCGAGGCAGTAACAGCCGCTCGATCCTGCATCTGTCTGCGCTGGGGTATCTGTTGGGCGGTGGTGCGCCGTTGACCGAGTCGGTGGCGTTGAGACGTTGGCTGGAAGATCTGCAGCAGGGGAGCGACGCGGTGAGCTGCCAGGATATGCCGGAGGCCAACGATCAGCACTATCGACCCCCACGTAATGATGCGGTGTTGCTTGAACCCTTGCTTCCGGTACGTAAAGCCAGCGAGAACTGGTGGATCGCTTCGTACAGCGCGCTGCGCTTTGGAGAAAGTCTCAGCGCCGGCACCGATTCCGCGCCGGAAAACCCACAGGCGCAGAAAATGTTCGACGACGAACGGCTTGATCCTGACGCTCCCAGGGAAGTCATCGCCGTCGGCGGTGATATCCATCGTTTCCCCCGCGGTCCCAACCCCGGTACGTTTCTCCATGGTCTCTTGGAATGGGCTGCCGGAGAGGGATTTACCGCCTCGCCAATGGCCCTCGAAGATGCCATCGCGCGACGTTGCAACCGCCGCGGCTGGAAAGGCTGGATCAGCACCCTTGGAGACTGGTTGCAGCACCTGGTCACGACGCCCTTGCAGATCGGTGGCGGACAGTCTCCGGTGGTACTGGCTCAGTTGAGCCAATTTCAGGTCGAGATGGAGTTCTGGTTCTCCAGTCACAAGGTTGATGTGCTCAAGCTTGATGAGCTGGTTTGCCAGTCAACCCACGGTGGCGTGGCTCGTGTCGCCGCAGAACCGGCACTGCTCAACGGAATGTTCAAGGGCTTCATCGACCTGACCTTCGAGCATGACGGCCGGTATTACGTGGCTGACTACAAATCCAACTGGCTGGGCGCCGATGACATGGCCTACACCGCTCAAGCCATGGAGCAATCGATTCTGGATAATCGTTACGACCTGCAATACACGCTGTACCTGTTGGCCCTGCATCGCCAGCTCAAGGCGCGCCTGCCAGACTATGACTACGACCGGCATGTCGGTGGCGCGTTGTATCTTTTCCTGCGCGGCACACGTGCAGCCAGCCAGGGCGTGTTTTTCACCAAGCCCCCTCGGGCACTGATCGAACAGCTTGACCGCCTGTTCCAGGGAGCACCCGCGCCCAAGGCCGAGCCGGCATGGGTACAAGGAGAATTGTTATGAGTCGCTCCTTTGCCGACCTGCTGCCTAAATCGCTCGACGACGAAGGGCTGGTCGACCTGGCGCCCCTGAGTCGTGCAGAGGACCTGCTGCTGTTGCTCACGCGCTGGGTTGAACGTGGCTGGTTGCGGGCCTTGGACAAGGCATTCGTGGTGTTCCTCCATGAATTGTCGCCTGGCGATGATCCGCTGGTATTGCTGGCGGCTGCGCTGACCAGCCACCAACTGGGCCATGGGCATGTTTGCCTGGACCTGTTCGAGACACTCAAGGAACCTGATTTCGCCCTGTCACTGCCCCCCGAGGGCGACCTGCAGACGGGCGTGATGCTGTTGCCTTCGCAGATCCTGAGAACGCTGGACGGTGCCCATTGGTGCAAGGTCCTGGCGTCCAGCCGCCTCGTGGCCCTGGCGGTCGATGACAGCGAAGAGGCGCAGCAGCGGCCACTGGTATTGTCCGGCAAACGGCTTTACCTGCGTCGTTACTGGGGCTATGAACGACGGATCGACGCGGCGTTGCGTCAACGCCTGGCCGAACAGGAAAGCGCCCCTGATGACCTGCGCGAGCGGCTGGACGGACTGTTCGGGCCGGCCAGCACTACCGGCCCGATCGACTGGCAGAAGCTGGCTTGCGCGCTGGCGACGCGGAGCGCGTTCAGCATCGTTACCGGCGGCCCGGGCACGGGTAAGACCACCACGGTCGTGCGCTTGCTTGCCTTGTTGCAGGCACCTGCCGTCGAGGCGGGGAAACCGCTGCGGATTCGCCTGGCCGCACCCACCGGCAAAGCCGCTGCGCGGCTGACCGAGTCGATCAGCCAGCAAGTTCGGACGCTGGATGTGATCGACTCCGTACGCGAGCGAATTCCCTGCGACGTCACCACGGTGCATCGCCTGCTCGGCAGTCGTCCCAGCACCCGACATTTTCGCCACCATCGTGGCAATCGATTGCCGTTGGATGTGCTAGTGGTCGATGAGGCGTCCATGATCGATCTGGAAATGATGGCCAATCTGCTGGACGCGCTGCCGTCCCATGCGCGGTTGATTTTGTTGGGCGACAAGGACCAGCTGGCTTCCGTGGAGGCCGGCGCGGTATTGGGGGATCTGTGTCGGGACGCCGAGGACGGCTGGTATAGCCCACAGACGCGCGCCTGGCTCGAGTCCGTCAGTGGCGAGAGCCTGGCGGCGAGCGATCTGAAACAGGACCTCGACGACACTCATCCCCTCGCGCAGCAAGTGGTGATGCTCAGGCATTCCCGACGCTTTGGCGAAGGCAGCGGTATCGGCCAACTGGCCCGACGGGTCAATCGCCAGCAGCCTGAAGAAGCTCGTCAGTTGCTAGAGGAGGGCCAATATGCCGACCTGTTCTCCCTGGCGCTGAAGAGCCAGCACGACGGGACGCTCGAGCGCTGGTTGCTCGATGGTCGACCCGGTGGTCCGCAGGGCTATCGGCATTATCTGAGCCTGCTGCGACAGCGACGTCCGGACATTTCTCGCCCGCTGGAGGACAGTTGCTGGACTGATTGGGCGCGTGAGGTCTTGTCGGCCTTTGACGAGTTCCAATTGCTCTGTGCCGTACGCAAGGGGCCGTGGGGCGTCGAGGGCCTGAACCCGAGAATCACCGCCGCGCTGCTCAAGGCTCGCCTGATCGATAGCGATCACCAGTGGTACGAGGGGCGTCCGGTACTGATGACTCGCAACGACTACGGGCTGGGATTGATGAACGGCGATATCGGGATCGCTCTCAAGTTGCCCGAGCGTGACGGTCCTGACGCTGGCAAGCAGGTCCTGCGGGTCGCCTTTCCTCGTAACGATGGCCGGGGTGGTGTGCGTTTCGTCCTGCCCAGCCGCCTGAATGACGTGGAAACCGTTTACGCCATGACGGTGCACAAGTCCCAGGGGTCGGAATTCACCCACACGGCCCTGATTCTTCCGGATGCCTTGAACCCCGTTTTGACCAAGGAACTGGTGTATACCGCCATTACCCGAGGCAAGCAGTGGTTCAGCCTGATAGAGCCGCGCACGGGAATATTCGAAGAAGCGGTTCGGCGCAAGGTCAGGCGTTTGAGCGGGTTGATGCTCGAATTGGATGGAAACGACTGAAGCTCGGGTTTGCCTGTTCGTTCAAAGGTTGTGATTAGTCTGTTTTCTGACGGAAATTTGCGTAGGACTCTGTCTCGCTGGCTTTTTGACACTGTGCTATCGTTTCGCACTTATCCACACCAAGAGATTCTCCATGGAAGCGGCGGTTCGGGGGGCGGCGCGCGGAAACGGCCGGAGGCATTATGCGCTCGCCGGTCTGCTGTGCTTGCTGTCGCCTGCAATTGCCGCCCAGGAGCCGACCTCTACCACTCGGGCCGAACAGCGGGCCGAAGCGGTCACCCAGGTCGTGTTGGGGATCCTCAGCTACGCTCGCTGGCCTGTTGAACCGACGCAATTGCAGCTGTGCATCGTCGGTCCGACGCAATACACGGACGACCTGGTCAAAGGCACCGCCCAGGCCACCGGCAGGCCTGTGACGGTACAGCGCTTGCTGGCCGATCATCCCGGCATTGCGAACGATTGCAATGCCGTCTACATCGGCCGGCTGACCAACGACGAACGTTCCCGATTGTTTGCGTCCCTGATCGGCAAACCGGTGTTGAGCATCAGCGAAGGCGGCGACCAATGCACCGTGGGCAGCCTGTTCTGCCTGCGGGTCGGAGATGAACAGGTGTCGTTCGAGGTCAACCTCGACTCGGTGGCACGCAGCGGTGTACGCATCCATCCGAGCGTCCTCCAGCTGTCACGCCGTAGGCCCGCCGCGCCATGAATTCGTCCAGATCACGAATTCGTCCCACGTTGGGCTCGGTCATCGGTCGCGGTCACCTGATCGTTGCGCTGGTGGCGATCACCATGGCCAGCGTCTCCCTGACCTTGTTGGGCGTGCTTGCCTTACGGGTCTATGCCGATCACAACTTGCATCTGATTGCCCGTTCGATCAGCTACACCGTGGAGGCGGCCGTGGTCTTCGATGACGCTGCGGCGGCCACCGAAGCGCTGGCCCTTATTGCTTCCACTGAAGAAGTCGCCGATGCCCAGGTCTTCAATGAAAGTGGCCGCCTGTTGGCGCATTGGCGGCGACCGGAAACCGGTCTTCTGTCGGAGCTGGAAATGCACATCGCCAAGGCATTCCTGGAAAAGCCCATCAGCCTGCCAATCATCCACCAGGAACAGAACATCGGCAGGATCCTGCTGGCAGGACACGGCGGTAGCCTGTTGCGTTTTCTGCTCAGCGGCCTGGCCGGGATCATCCTGTGCACGGCGGTCAGTGCCTGGGTCGCCCTGTATCTGGCGCGCCGTCAGCTGCGGGCGATTACCGGACCTTTGCGTAGCCTGGCTGAAGTAGCCCACGCCGCCCGTTGCGAGCGCGCCCTGGACCGCCGAGTGCCACCGGCCGATATCGCCGAACTGGATAATCTGGGCAACGACTTCAACGCACTGCTTGCCGAGCTGGAATCCTGGCAGACCCATCTGCAAAGTGAAAACGAGACCCTGGCTCACCAGGCCAGCCACGACAGCCTGACCGGGCTGCCGAACCGGGCCTTTTTCGAAGGTCGGCTGATCCGTGCCTTGCGCAATGCCAACAAGCTCGACGAGCAAGTGGCCGTCCTCTACCTGGACAGCGATCGCTTCAAGGGCATCAACGACAACTTTGGTCATGCCGCCGGTGACGCGGTGTTGACCGCCGTGGCGACCCGGGTCCGGGCGCAGTTGCGTGAGGATGACTTGGTCGCGCGTCTGGGCGGTGACGAGTTTGCCGTGCTGCTGGCGCCGTTGCACAAGACCGAGGATGCCGAACGGATCGCTGAAAAAATCATCGCCAGCATGGAGATGCCGATTCAATTGCCCGGCAATGCCTCGGTCCTGACGTCCCTCAGCATCGGCATCGCCGTTTACCCCGATCATGGCGCCACGCCCGGCGCCTTGCTCAGCGCCGCTGATGCGGCGATGTACCAGGCCAAACGCCTCGCCCGAGGCGGCCAACACACGGCGGGGTCGGAGCACCCGGTCGCGGATCTTCAAACCAGGAGCTGATTTGCATGTTTTCCAATTCGCGTTTTTCTCTGCTGCGTTATGCAGCATTTTTGTTCATCGCCATTTTTGCCCTCAGCGGATGCCAGACGACGCCGCAAAAAGGACTGAGCCCAGCGCAGATCGCTGTTCTCAAGGAGCAGGGGTTCAAACTGACAGACGACGGCTGGGCCTTCGGACTTTCGGGCAAAGTGCTGTTTGGCAGTGACGTGGAAAGCCTCAACCCGGCCAGTACCGAGATCGTCGAGCGGATCGGCAAGGCACTGCTGGGTGCGGGAATCGAGCGGGTACGTATCGACGGTCACACCGATGCATCGGGCTCCCAGGCCTATAACGAACAACTGTCGATACGTCGGGCCGAAAGCGTTGGCAAAGTCTTGAGAGGCGTGGGCATGCGCGAAGAGAACGTCCAGTTGCGCGGCCTTGGCAGCAGCCAACCCGTCGCCCCCAACGACACCGCCAGCGGGCGCACCGAAAATCGTCGCGTGGCCATCGTGGTCATCGCCGACTAATCGGCAAACACCATCTCCCGGCTGTCGCCCATGAGTAGTGGCTGGTTCTGTTCGGTGACTTCGCGGATGTAATCCCACAACAACGTAATCCGCTTGAGCTTGCGCAGATCCTCCCGGCAGTACATCCAGAATTGCCGGGTGACCGTGATTTCCTCCGGCAGCACCGGCAGCAGGCGTGGGTCTTGGGCGGCCAAAAAGCACGGCAGGATCGCCAGTGACCGGCCTTGTTGCGCCGCCACGAATTGGGCGATCACGCTGGTGCTGCGCAGATGAGCGTGGGCGCCGGGCAATACGTTGGCCAGGTAGAGCAGCTCGGAACTGAACGCCAGGTCATCCACATAGCTGATGAACGAATGCTTGTTCAGGTCTGCCGGGCGGTGGATGGGTGGGTGGTTGTCCAGGTATTGCCGGGTTGCATAAAGCTGCAATCGGTAGTCGCAGAGTTTGCAGCACACATACGGCCCATGTTCGGGGCGCTCGAGGGCGATGACGATATCGGCTTCGCGCTTGGAGAGGCTGATGAAGTGCGGCAGCGGCAGGATGTCCACCGAGATCGCCGGGTAGGCGTCGACGAAATGGCTCAACTGCGGGGTGATGAAAAAGCTGCCGAAGCCTTCCGTACAGCCCATGCGTACATGACCGGACAGCGCGACGCCTGAGCCTGAAACTTGTTCGCAAGCCATGTGCAGCGTGCTTTCGATCGACTCGGCATAGCCCAGTAAACGTTGGCCTTCAGCCGTCAGGACAAAACCGTTGGTCCGGGATTTTTCGAACAGCAGCGTACCCAAGGAAGCTTCCAGCGAGCTGATGCGTCGCGACACCGTGGTGTAGTCGACGGCCAGACGCTTGGCGGCCGTGCTGGCCTTGCGGGTGCGGGCCACTTCGAGGAAAAACTTGAGGTCGTCCCAATTCAGCGACCCTAAGGAGGTGATGTTTTTTTGCATGATGGACCGGTTTTTATGTGCGTTCTTATTAGAAGTTTGCACATCTATACTCCAAAAACCGTCTCATCACCAAGGTGACTCTTCACCTTGGTCGTTGCTGAACCAGCGCGCCCTTATAAGAACAATCCCGGAGGCCAGCATGAACGTTTCCCTTACGCCCAGCGACACAGCCCTGCAAACCGTCAGATTGCTGATCGATGGCGAGTGGGTCGAGTCCCAATCCAGCGAATGGCACGACATCGTCAACCCGGCCACCCAACAAGTGCTGGCGAAGGTACCGTTTGCCACCGCGTCGGAAGTCGATGCCGCCATCGCTGCTGCCCAGCGTGCTTTCCAGACCTGGAAGCTGACACCGATTGGTGCGCGGATGCGCATCATGCTCAAGCTCCAGGCGCTGATCCGCGAGCATTCCAAGCGCATCGCCGCGGTGCTCAGTGCCGAACAGGGCAAGACCATCGCCGACGCCGAAGGCGATATTTTCCGCGGCCTGGAAGTGGTCGAGCACGCCTGTTCCATCGGCACCCTGCAAATGGGCGAGTTTGCCGAGAATGTCGCCGGTGGGGTGGATACCTATACCTTGCGCCAGCCGATTGGTGTGTGCGCGGGTATTACCCCGTTCAATTTTCCGGCGATGATCCCGCTGTGGATGTTCCCGATGGCCATCGCCTGCGGCAATACGTTCGTCCTCAAGCCGTCGGAGCAGGATCCGCTGTCGACCATGCTGCTGGTGGAGCTGGCCATCGAGGCCGGTGTGCCGCCGGGCGTGTTGAACGTGGTGCACGGCGGCAAGGATGTGGTGGATGCGCTTTGCACTCACAAGGACATCAAGGCCGTTTCCTTCGTCGGCTCAACGGCGGTCGGCACCCATGTGTATGACCTGGCGGGTCGCCATGGCAAACGCGTGCAATCGATGATGGGCGCCAAGAACCACGCCGTGGTGCTGCCCGACGCCAATCGCGAGCAAACCCTGAACGCCCTGGTCGGTGCCGGTTTCGGCGCGGCGGGCCAGCGTTGCATGGCGACTTCGGTGGTGGTGATGGTGGGCGCGGCCAGGCAATGGTTGCCGGAGCTGAAGGCGCTGGCGCAGAAACTCAAGGTCAATGCCGGCAGCGAGCCGGGCACGGATGTCGGCCCGGTGATTTCCAAGCGAGCCAAGGCGCGCATCCTTGAACTGATCGAGAGCGGCGTGCAGCAAGGCGCAAAACTTGAACTGGATGGCCGCGACATCAGCGTGCCGGGCTTCGAGCAGGGCAACTTCGTCGGTCCGACCCTGTTTTCCGGCGTAACCACCGACATGCGCATCTACACCGAGGAAATTTTCGGCCCGGTGCTGGTGGTGCTGGAGGTCGATACCCTCGATCAAGCGATCGCCCTGGTCAACGCCAATCCGTTTGGCAACGGCACTGGCCTGTTCACCCAGAGCGGTGCGGCGGCGCGCAAATTCCAGAGCGAAATCGACGTCGGCCAGGTCGGTATCAACATCCCGATCCCGGTGCCGGTGCCGTTTTTCAGCTTCACTGGCTCCCGCGGCTCGAAACTCGGCGACCTCGGCCCTTACGGCAAACAAGTGGTGCAGTTCTACACTCAGACCAAGACCGTCACCGCGCGCTGGTTCGACGATGACAGCGTCAACGACGGTGTGAACACCACCATCAACTTGCGTTAAGGAGCCGGACATGAACATCGCATTTATCGGCCTCGGCAACATGGGCGCCCCGATGGCGCGCAATCTGCTCAAAGCCGGCCATTCGCTGAACCTGTTCGACCTGAACCAGACGGTGCTGGCCGAACTGGCGGCGCTCGGCGGCACCATCAGCGCCTCGCCTCGCGATGCGGCCCAGGGCGCGGCGCTGGTGATCACCATGCTGCCGGCCGCTGCCCATGTGCGCAGTGTCTGGCTGGGCGAAGACGGCGTGCTGGCAGGTATCGCCGCCGGCACGCCGGCGGTGGATTGCAGCACCATCGATCCACAAACCGCCCGTGACGTGGCGGCTGCCGCTGCCAGGCAGGGAGTGGCAATGGCCGATGCGCCTGTCTCGGGCGGCACCGGCGGCGCGGCGGCGGGCACCCTGACCTTCATGGTCGGCGCCACGCCTGAGCTGTTCGCCACCCTGCAACTGGTACTAGCGCAAATGGGCCGCAACATCGTGCATTGCGGCGAAGTCGGCACCGGGCAGATCGCCAAGATCTGCAACAACCTGCTCTTGGGGATTTCCATGGTCGGCGTCAGCGAGGCCATGGCTTTGGGCGATGCCCTGGGAATCGACACTCAGGTGCTGGCCGGCATCATCAACAGTTCGACCGGCCGATGCTGGAGTTCCGATACCTACAACCCATGGCCCGGCGTGATCGAAACGGCCCCGGCGGCGCGTGGATATACCGGCGGGTTTGGCGCGGACCTGATGCTCAAGGATTTGGGCCTGGCCACCGAAGCCGCGCGGCAGGCCCGCCAGCCGGTGATACTGGGGGCAGTGGCGCAGCAGTTGTACCAGGCGATGAGCCAGCGGGGCGAGGGCGGCAAGGATTTCTCGGCGATTGTGAACAGCTATCGCAAGCCGCAGTGAACCTGTGATATCGAGAGGCTTTTGTGGCGAGGGGATTTATCCCCGCTGGGTTGCGTAGCGACCCGAAAATAGTTGGTTCAATTATCTGGTGCATCGAGGCGCCAGTTTTCAGGGCCGCTTCGCGACCCAACGGGGATAAATCCCCTCGCCACAAAGGGCACCATTCAGATTTGAAAGTTGTTTGCCGAGCGACCATGTCGGGTGGTCCCTCGGCTTTTTTGTTTCAGGCAAACACGAAATATTTACGCACGGTCTCGACCACTTCCCAAGTGCCTTTCATGCCTGGTTCGACGACAAAAATATCACCGGCGCGCAGATGAATCGGTGCCATGCCGTCCGGGGTGATCACGCAGTAGCCTTCCTGGAAATGGCAGTATTCCCACTTCACGTAGTCCACCCGCCACTTGCCGGGCGTGCAGATCCAGGTCCCCATGATCTTGCTGCCGTCCTCGCTGGTATAAGCGTTGAGGTTGACGGTGTGCGGGTCGCCTTCGAGTTTTTCCCATTTGCAGGCATCGAGTACGGGCAGCGGATGGGTATCGCGCAGGACGGTGATGGGGGCGGTCATGTGAGCTCCGAAGGGGCAGAAAAGAACCTGCACCCTAGCGTGGAGAAGTACCAGGCAGATGCCTGAACTCGACACCGGGCTGCCCAGAAGCGCGCATCATTCGGCCAGATGCCGGGCCAGGGCCTTGGCGTAGGCCGGAAGCCGTTCGAAATTCCGTGCGCAAAGCAACAGGGCCCGGTGTGCCCAGGCCTCCTGCAGCGGCACGTAGTGATATGAGGATTGGGATGGACGGCGTTCGATAGCGGCTTTCGGCACGACGGCAATACCCGCGCCATGGGCCACCATGCGGATCACCCCGTCAAAGCCCTCGGCGCGAATGCGGATCTGCATGCGCATTCCGGTGTGCAGCGCCTGTTCCTCCAGGTAAATCGCCAGCGCGCTGGTGGCGTTCAGGCCGACATAGTCGTGGTTGAGGGTCTCGCTGAAACTCGGCGTGCGGCCGTCAGCCAAGGGATGTCCCGAAGGTAGGATCAGGACCAGCGGATCGTCACGAAAAGGCCAGGTCTGAAGGCCAGCGGTGTCCACCGCGTCGGAAACGATACCCAGGTCTGCGGCGCCTTGGCGCAACGCATGGGTGATCCGTGAGCTGGGCAATTCCTGCTGGTCGATGTCCAGGTTGGGGTGGCTATTGAGGAAACTGGCGAGTAATTCGGGCAGGTATTCGGTCATCGCGCTGGTGTTGCACAGCAGCCGCACCTGGCCTTTGACGCCTTTGGCGTATTCGGCCAGGTCCTGTTGCAGATGTTCGGCGTGCTGCAGCAAGACCCGGGCGTGCTGGGCCAAGGCTTTGCCGGCCGGCGTCGGAGTGACGCCGCGCCGCCCGCGTTCGAGCAGGTCGATGCCCAGGGACGCCTCCATGGCACGCACCCGGGCGCTTGCCGCTGCCAGGGAAAGATGGCTGCGAGCGGCGCCGGCGGTGATGTTGCCGGTGTCGAGGATGTTCAGGTAGAGGCGCAGGTCGGTGAGATCGAAGTGCATGGGCTGCTCTCGGGGGCTGCGGTGTCTGGTTTATCGCTTTCGCGAGCAGGCTCGCTCCCACAGGGTTCTGTGTTTCGACTGTGGGAGCGAGCCTGCTCGCGAAAGCGGCGATGTAAATTTTTTTGCCTATCGCCAGACAAGAGGCACCCTCAGTATATGGCAGATTTTCAAACCCGGGCGCGGACCTCAGGATAACCCCATGAACACACTCCTCGACTTCTATCAAAACCTCGGCCTGGCCCTTTCCTTGCTGGTCATCGGCACCTTTCTGCTGGCCGGTACCATAAAGGGCGTGATTGGCGTAGGCCTGCCGACCATCTCGATGGGGCTGCTCGGCCTGGCTATGGCACCGACGCAGGCTGCTGCGTTGTTGCTGATTCCAGCCACGCTGACCAACGTCTGGCAACTGGCATCTGGCGGGCATCTGCAAGCATTGATCCGGCGCTTGTGGCCGCTGCTGCTGGCGATTTTCATCGGCACCGGCCTTGGCACGTTGTGGATCGGCATGGTGGGTGGCGCCTGGGCAGTACGGGCGCTCGGCGCGGCGCTGGTGTTGTATGCGCTGAGCGGGTTGTTGATGCCGACGTTGCGAGTGAGCGCCCGGAACGAATACTGGCTTGCGCCACTCTGTGGCGTGCTGACCGGTGTGATCACCTCGGCCACTGGCGTGTTTGTCATCCCGGCGGTGCCTTATCTGCAAGCGCTGGGCTTGAGCAAGGATGAGTTGGTGCAGGCCCTCGGCCTGTCATTCACCGTCTCGACACTGGCCTTGGCGGCCGGCCTGCTGTGGCACGGTGCGCTGGGGGGCGGTGAACTGAGCGCTTCGCTGCTGGCGCTGGTGCCGGCGCTGCTGGGGATGTGGCTGGGGCAATGGCTGCGCCAGCGGATCAGCGCCGTGTTGTTCAAGCGGGTGTTTTTTATTGGCCTTGGTGTGCTCGGCGGCCATCTGTTGATCAGCGGCTAGCCGAGGATCGACTGAGCATGTCGACGCGGCGAATCTCGAAGTCGCGTTCCAGATAGTCCATGCGCTGCTCGAAGAACTGCTTCATGTGCGGCAGGCTCGAATGCACTTCCAGGTCAGCCTGGGATGCCCAGATCTCATAGAAGATGAACAACGTCGGGTCCTGCTGGTCGCGCAGCATGTGATATTCGATGCAGCCAGGCTCGGCACGACTCGGTTCGACGTAGGCGCGAAACAGCGTTTCGAAGGCTTCGGCTTTTTCCGGGCGGGTCTTGGCGTGCAGGATGAAACCGTGCAATTCACTCATCAGGTGGGCTCCTGGTCAAAAGGTCCGGTGAATTTTACGGCAACAATCCAGTTGCGATTCGTGCGTATAGATCAAAACAGTTTTGTCGTTTCGCTGCTTATTCCGCGCGAAGCTCATCGGTACTCTGCCGCCATCATTTTCAATCTTTCCCATCGGCGTCCGTCCAGCGGTCTACGCCGTGGAACCAATGAGGCTCCGATGAAAAAAATCCTGTTGCTCAATGGCGGTAAACAATTCGCTCACTCCGACGGTCGCTATAACGCAACCCTGCACGACACTGCGCTCAGCGTGCTCGACCGTGGCGGCCTGGATGTAAAAACCACGTTCATCGACGGCGGCTACGACATCAAGGAAGAAGTCGCGAAATTCCTTTGGGCCGACGTGATCATTTACCAGATGCCCGGCTGGTGGATGGGTGCTCCCTGGACGGTAAAAAAATACATCGACGAGGTCTTCACCGAAGGCCACGGCAGCCTCTATGCCAGCGACGGCCGTACCCGTTCCGATGCTTCGCAGAAATATGGCAGCGGTGGCCTGGTGCAGGGCAAGCAGTACATGCTGTCGCTGACCTGGAACGCCCCGCAGCAAGCCTTCGACGACCCGACTGATTTCTTCGAAGCCAAGGGCGTGGACGCGGTGTATTTCCCGTTCCACAAGGCCAACCAGTTCCTGGGCATGACCGGTCTGCCAACGTTTCTCTGCGTGGACGTGATGAAGCGTCCGAACATCGAAGAAGATGTGGCGCGGTATGAGCGGCATTTGATTGAGGTGTTCGGTCTAAACGCATAGGCATTTTTTGCCACGTATCCCGCTACTATCCTGTGGCGAGGGGATTCATCCCCGCTCGTCTGCGAAGCAGACGCCGAGGCTGACGATGCATTTATCCCATTATATTTCGTCATTGGTTCAGGTCCGCTTCGCGGCCCAGCGGGGATAAATCCCCTCGCCACAAGAGCGATCAGTCGATAAGGAAGGGATACGTGAAAGCCAGATCCGACGAGTTGCAGATTTTTGTCTGCGTGATCGAATGCGGATCGATTTCCGCCGCCGCCGAGCAGGTCGGGCAGACGCCGTCGGCGGTCAGCCGTACGTTGTCGCGCCTGGAGGCCAAGCTCGACACCACGCTGATCAACCGCACCACGCGGCGCATGGACCTGACTGAAGAGGGCAAGTATTTCTTCGAGCAGGCCAAGGGCATTCTCGACCAGATGGACGAGCTGGAAGAGCGCTTGTCTTCCCGCCAGAAGAACCCCGCCGGGCGCTTGCGGATCAATGCCGCATCGCCGTTCATGCTGCACGCGATCGTTCCTCATATCGAAGAATTCCGCACGCTCTACCCCGACATTCAGCTCGAACTCAACAGCAACGACTTGATCATCGATCTGCTCGAGCAAAGCACAGACGTCGCCATCCGCATCGGCACCCTGACCGACTCGACGCTTCACGCACGGTCGCTGGGATGCAGTCCGTTGCACATCCTCGCCAGCCCGGCCTATCTCAAGCGGCATGGCACACCTTCCAGCGTTGCCGAGCTGGCGGAGCATTCGCTGCTGGGTTTTGCCCAGAACGACGGGCTCAACCAATGGCCGCTGCGCCACATCCACGGTGATCGCTGGCCGATCCAGCCGGCCATCAGCGCGTCCAGCGGCGAAACGGTGCGTCACCTGGCGCTGCAAGGGCAGGGCATCGCTTGCCTGTCGGATTTCATGACGCGCGACGATATCAGCGCCGGCCGCCTCAAGGTGCTGCTGGCCGATGCCAACAGCGGCTACCGCCAGCCGATCAACGCGGTGTACTACCGCAACTCTCAACTGGCGCTGAGGATCCAGTGCTTCCTGGACTTCATCCAAGGCAAGCTCGCCGGGTACGCATCGCGGGAATTCAACGGCTGATTCGTGACTTCAAGGCAAGAGTGATTTGGGCAACGTGGACTGTTTCGGCAAGGAACGCTCCTCGATACTCGTCCCATCACTTATTTTGCCAAGGAGTTACTCCATGAAAGTATTTGTTACCGGCGCTGCCGGCTTCATCGGCGGTTCCATTGCTACCGGTCTCGTGCGGGCCGGCCATCAGGTCACTGGCCTGGTGCGCAACGCCGAACAAGCCGACGAGTTGAGCGCGCTGAGCATCACGCCGGTTATCGGCACCCTTGAAGACAGCGCGCTGCTGATCAAACAGGCACGAGCTGCTGATGCGGTGATCAACGCCGCCAGCAGCGATCATCGTGGCGCGGCCGAAGCGTTGGTCGAGGCGCTCAAGGGCTCGAACAAGGTGTTGCTGCATACCAGCGGTTCGAGCATCGTCGGCGACGCATCGGGCGGTCGTGCCAGCGATGACATCTACTACGAAGACTCCCTGCCGCAACCTACCGCCGACAAGGCGCCCCGTGTCGCGATCGACAACCTGATTCTCGGCTCGGCAAAGCATGGCGTGAACTCGGCGGTGATCTGCAACACGCTGATCTACGGTCACAGCCTGGGCGTCAAGCGTGACAGCGTGCAACTGCCGCGCCTCCTCAAGCAGGCACGCAAAAGCGGCGTGGTGCGGCATGTCGGACCGGGGCAGAACATCTGGTCCAATGTGCACATCGAGGACGTGGTCGAGTTGTACACGCTGGCCCTGACCCGCAACCAGCCTGGCACGTTCTACTTCGTCGAAAGCGGTGAAGCTTCGTTCATTGAAATGACCACCGCGATGGCTCAGGCGCTGAACCTGGGCGAACCGCAGGATTGGCCGCTGGCGGATGCCGAAGCCGAGTGGGGTTATGAAATGGCCAATTACGGCCTGGGCTCCAACAGCCGCGTGCGCGGCAAGAATGCCCGCGAGCTGTTGGGGTGGACGCCGAAGCGCACGTCGGTGGTGGCTTGGACTCTTGATGAGATGGTGTGAGTTACGCCGTTCGAGCCGTAAGAGTAAACACCCTTTTGGGAGCGAGCCTGCTCGCGAAGGCGGTCTGTCAGTCGAAGCACATGTTGCCTGGTCTTCCGCCTTCGCGAGCAGGCTCGCTCCCACAGGGTTTTGTGTTGGCCTATCTTTAGTCGTGATGCACGCCCGCGCGCTTGAGCATCTGTTTGCAACGCTCGGACAGATGAAACACCCGCAGATGCTTGCCCGCCTTGCTGTAGCGCTCGCGCAGGGTCATCAGCGCGGCGATGGCCGAGTAGTCGACGAAGCTCAAGTGGCGGCAGTCCAGGGTCACCAGGTCGGGGTCGTTGGCCGTGTCGAACTGGTTGAGGAACGGCGTAGTCGAGGCGAAGAACAACGTGCCGTGCAGCCGATAAAGCTTGCTGCCATCGGCTTCCAGGTGCGTGTCGGCGTACAATTCCCGGGCCTGTTGCCAGGCGAAGTTGAGCGCCGCGATGATAATCCCGCAAAGGACCGCGACGGCCAGGTCGGTAAACACGGTGATGACGGTGACCGCGATGATCACCAGTACATCATTGGTCGGCACCTTGTTGATGACCCGCAACGAGGCCCAGGCAAAGGTCTGCTGAGCGACCACGAACATCACGCCCACCAGCGCGGCCAGCGGAATGCGCTCGATCAGGGGCGAAAGGAACAGCACGAACAGCAACACCATCACCCCAGCCACCACCCCGGACAACCGGCCGCGCCCGCCAGAGCTTAGGTTGATCACCGTCTGGCCGATCATGGCGCAACCGCCCATGCCGCCTAACAGGCCGGACGCCATGTTTGCCGCGCCCAATGCCACGCACTCACGGTCCGGATAACCACGACTCTCAGTGATTTCGTCGGTGAGGTTAAGGGTCAGCAGCGTTTCCAGCAGGCCGACCATCGCCATGACCACCGCATAGGGCGCGATTATCAGCAGGGTTTCCAGGTTCCAGGGGATATCTGGCAGGGTAAGGACCGGCAAGCCACCGGCGATGTGCGCCATGTCGCCCAGCGTCCGGGTCGGCAGGCCAAGCAAATAGACCGCCAGGCCAATCCCGAGGATTGCCACCAAGGCCGGCGGTACGCTACGGGTCAGGCGCGGCAGCAGATAGACGATGGCCATGGTCAACGCCACGAGGGCGGCCATCAGGTACAGCGGGGCGCCGCTCAGCCAGGTTCCGTCGCTCTTGAAGTGCTCCAGTTGCGCCAACGCGATGACGATCGCCAGGCCGTTGACGAAACCGAGCATCACCGGGTGCGGCACCATCCGCACCAGCTTGCCCAGCCGCAGCAGCCCGAACGCCATCATGATCAATCCGCCCAGCAGCACCGTGGCCAGCAGGTACTGCACGCCGTGTTGCACCACCAGCGCGACGATCACCACCGCCATCGATCCCGCCGCCCCCGACACCATGCCCGGCCGCCCGCCGAACAGGGCTGTCAACGTGCAGATGATGAAGGCGCCATACAGACCCATCAGCGGATTCAGATGCGCAACCAGGGCGAAGGCAATGCATTCCGGGAGCAAGGCGAAAGAGGTGGTGAGGCCGGCGAGGGCGTCGGCGCGAAGACGAGCTGGTTTCATGGTTTACCTGATTGGGCGCCGGTGAAGAGTCGGCTGCCGAAGAAGTGGTGCGAAAAGCAGGAGGGGAATGGTACGGAATCGACGACCTTGGGGCCAGTGATTGGCTTTTCCGGGGGCCTGCTTTGCAGGCCAGCGGGAGCAAGCTCCCTCGCGACGAAGGGCCTGTTTGGCGATGAAAATTCGGCTGTGGATTTTCATCGGCGCCTTGTCTCGATGTCCCTGCGCGACATTTTTTGTCCGTGGGCGAAAATTACTTTCAGCGGGTTTGTGGATTTCTTCTCGAAATGATTTATGAGTTTCATAAACAACGACGTGACCCCATTCGAGGAGTAACGCATGGCCCCTGATTTCGGTTATTGGCTGTTGGTCTACGCGGCGATCGCGATCATTGCGCTGATTGTCCTGATCGCGCGCTACCGTCTCAACCCGTTCATCGTGATTACCCTGGTTTCCATCGGCCTGGCGCTGCTGGCCGGGATGCCACCCTCCAGCGTCGTCGGCGCCTACGAGGCGGGCGTGGGAAAAACCCTGGGGCACATTGCGCTGGTGGTGGCCTTGGGCACGATGCTCGGCAAGATGATGGCCGAGTCCGGTGGCGCGGAGCGGATGGCGCAGACGCTGATCGAGCGCTTCGGCGAGCGCAACGCTCACTGGGCGATGGTGTGCATTGCGTTCCTGGTGGGGTTGCCGTTGTTTTTCGAGGTCGGCTTTGTGCTGCTGGTGCCTATCGCATTCACGATTGCCCGGCGTGTCGGCGTGTCGATCCTGATGGTCGGCCTGCCAATGGTGGCCGGGCTGTCGGTGGTCCACGCCCTGGTGCCACCGCATCCGGCGGCGATGCTGGCGGTGCAGGCATTCCAGGCTTCGGTGGGGCAGACCCTGCTGTATGCCATCCTGATCGGCATTCCCACCGCAATCATCGCCGGTCCCCTGTACGCCAGATTCATCGTGCCCCGCATTCAGCTGCCGGCCGAGAACCCATTGGAGCGGCAATTTCTCGACCGCGAGCCACGTGCAAATCTGCCGGGCTTCGGTATCACCTTGGGGACGATCCTGTTGCCGGTGGTCCTGATGTTGATCGGTGGCTGGGCCAACCTGATTTCCACACCGGGAAGCGGTTTCAACCAGTTTCTGTTGTTTATCGGCAACTCGGTGATCGCCTTGCTCCTGGCGACCATTCTCAGCTTCTGGACCCTCGGCCTGGCCCAAGGCTTCAACCGCGAATCGATCCTCAAATTCACCAACGAGTGCCTGGCGCCTACGGCCAGCATTACCCTGTTGGTGGGCGCCGGCGGTGGTTTGAACCGGATTCTGGTGGACGCGGGCGTGACCCAGCAAATCGTCGGGCTGGCCCAGGAGTTCCAGTTGTCGCCGTTGGTCATGGGCTGGCTGTTCGCCGCGTTGATGCGCGTCGCCACCGGTTCGGCGACGGTGGCGATGACTACGGCCTCGGGCATTGTCGCGCCCGTGGCGATCGGCCTCGGTTATCCCCATCCTGAACTGTTGGTGCTGGCGACTGGCGCCGGGTCGGTGATCTTTTCCCACGTCAACGACGGCGGCTTCTGGTTGATCAAGGAATACTTCAATATGACTGTCACCCAAACCTTCAAGACCTGGACCGTGCTCGAAACGTTGATCTCCCTGGTCGCGTTCGGCCTGACCCTCGGGCTTGCGCGCGTGCTCTGATCGCGCTCCAACAGAGGTGCCGTCATGGACATCCTTTACCAGATCCGCTCCCGTCAGGATTTCTTCAGTGCAGGCGAAGGAAGAATCGCCCGACTGATGCTCGACGACGTAGGATTTGCCGCTTCCGCCAGCCTGGATGAACTGGCCCAACGCGCCGAAGTCAGCAGTGCCACGCTGTCGCGGTTTGCCCGGACTGTCGGCTGTCGCGATTTGCGCGATCTGCGCCTGCAACTGGCCCAGGCCAGTGGCGTTGGCAGCCGTTTCCTCGACCCCACGGGCGCGCCCGAGCAGTCGGCGTTTTATGGGCAGATCGTCGGCGATATCGAGTCGACGCTGCGCCAGCACTTGTCGGCATTTGACGAGTCACGCTTCGCCGACGCGGTACGGATGATCGGCAAGGCGCGGATGATCCATGCGTTCGGGCTCGGCGGGTGGTCGGCGCTGTGCGGCGAAGAGTTGCAGGTGCGGCTGGTGCGTTTCGGCTACCCGATCGCCGCCTGCCGCGACCCGCTGATGATGCGTATCACGGCCACTTCGCTGAGCGATCAGCATCTGGTGATTGCCTGTTCGTTGACTGGTATCACCCCGGAGCTGCTCGGCGCGGTCGAACTGGCGCGCAGCTACGGTGCAGCGATCCTGGCGATTACCCGCACCGACTCGCCGCTGGCCCACCTGGCGGATGTGGTACTGCCCCTGCAAGGTGCCGAAACCTCGTTCATCTTCAAACCCACGGCGGCGCGCTACGGCATGCTGTTGGCGATCGATGTGCTCGCCACCGAGTTGGCGCTGGCCCATCCGCAAGACAATCAAGAGCGCCTGCGGCGGGTCAAGCTCGCCCTGGACGATTACCGAGGCGGCGAGGACGACCTGCCGCTGGGAGACTGACATGCACTACGACACGCTTATTCGCAACGCGCTGATCATCGACGGCAGCGACAAGCCTGGCTACAGCGCCGACGTGGCGATACGCGCCGGTCGTATCGAGCACATCGGCGACCTCGGCGCCGCCCGGGCGACTGAAGAAGTCGACGCCGCCGGCCGGGTGCTGGCGCCGGGATTCATCGACGTGCATACCCACGACGACACGGTAGTCATACGCCAACCGCAGATGCTGCCCAAACTCAGTCAGGGCGTCACCACGGTCATCGTCGGCAATTGCGGCATCAGCGCTGCGCCCGTCAGCCTGCGGGGCGATCCACCGGACCCGATGAACCTGCTCGGTGCTGCCCAGGCGTTCGCCTACCCACGCTTCGCTGATTATCGTGCGGCGGTGGAAGCCGCCACGCCGGCGGTCAATGTCGCGGCACTGGTCGGGCACACGGCGCTGCGCAGCAACCACCTGGACGATCTGCTGCGCACCGCCAGCGCCGGAGAAATCGCCGCCATGCGTCAGCAACTGCGCGAAAGCCTGGAGGACGGTGCGCTGGGTTTATCCACCGGCCTGGCCTACGCCAACGCGTTCTGTGCGTCGACCGATGAAGTCATGCAACTGAGCGAAGAGTTGGCAGCGTTCGGCGCGGTCTACACCACCCACTTGCGCAGCGAATTCGAACCGGTGCTGGAAGCGATGGACGAGGCCTTCCAGATCGGCCGTCATGCCCGGAGCCCGGTAATCATTTCCCACCTCAAATGTGCGGGGGCCGGTAATTGGGGGCGTAGTCCACAGGTGCTCGCGGCGTTGGAAACTGCCGCCAGAAGCCATCCCGTCGGTTGCGACTGTTATCCCTACGCGGCGAGCTCTTCGACGCTGGACCTCAAGCAAGTGACCGATGCCCATCGCATCACCATCACCTGGTCGACGCCGCACCCGCACATGAGCGGACGGGACTTGATCGACATCGCCGCCGAATGGGGCATGCCACTGCTGGAAGCCGCGCGCTGCTTGCAGCCGGCCGGCGCGGTGTACTACGGCATGGACGAAAGCGACGTAAGACGCATCCTCGCACACCCATTGTCGATGGTCGGCTCCGACGGCTTGCCCGAGGACCCTTTTCCCCATCCTCGGTTGTGGGGCGCTTTCCCACGGGTGCTGGGACATTTCAGTCGAGACATCGGGCTGTTTCCGTTACACACCGCCGTGCACAAGATGACCGGCCTTTCGGCTGCACGCTTTGGCCTGAAGGAGCGGGGTGAAATCCATGAAGGATATTGGGCCGACCTGGTGTTGTTCAATCCGCAAACCGTCCGCGACGTCGCCGATTTCAACCAGCCGCAACGGGCTGCCGAGGGCATCGATGGCGTATGGATCAACGGCGTCCTGAGTTATCGCGATGGCCAGGCGAACGGCCGCCGGGAAGGCCGATTCCTGGCGCGGGAAGGCAATCTTCGCCAGGGATTTCGGACTTTTAAAGGTGTGTAAGCGGCTGATATAACGTTAATTGACGCCACAATAATGGCACTACGACACTAAAGAAGCCGGCTTACAGGCCGAAGCATTGGGGTCAACCCATCTAAACTGGGTCATTTCAGCCAGGGAGCAACCCATGAGCTTCGGTAAGACCACCCCGATCCTGCGGATTTTCGATGAAACCAAGGCCTTGGCGTTCTATGTCGATTTCCTGGGCTTTACCGTCGACTGGCAACATCGCTTTGGTGACGACTATCCGCTGTACCTGCAAGTATCGCGCGGTGATTGCGTGCTGCACCTGTCCGAACACCACGGCGATTGCACACCGGGCTCGGCGCTGCGGATCGAGACCGATGAGCTGGAAGCATTCCAGCAACAGTTGATGGCCAAGCAATACCGCTACGCCCACCCGCAAATCCAGGCCATGCCATGGGGTAGCCAGGACATGACCATCAGTGATCCGTTCGGGAATCGGTTGGTGTTTACCAATGCGATCAGTGTGTAACGGTGGCTGGACAACTTGATGAGTCTTCGACTAGCCTGCAATCAATGATTTCATTGATTGCAGGGACGTTATGGCCAGTATTACGATTCGAAATCTTGATGATCAAATCAAAGAACAGCTGCGTATTGCCGCAGCTCATAACGGTCATTCCATGGAGGAAGAGGCTCGTCTTATTTTGGGGCGCGCGCTAGCGACGGTAAGCCCTGCGGGAGGACTTGGGAGCCGTATTCGAAACAGGTTCAGTGCTTTGGGGGGCGTTGAGCTGGATCTACCGTCCCGTGACGAAAAAGCCAAGGCGGTGGATTTCTCTGAATGATATTGCTCGATACCAATGTTATCTCCGAATTCATGCGCGCTGAGCCGGACACGAAGGTTCTAACTTGGGTCGATTTGCAGCCCGCAATGGATCTGGTTATCTGCGCTGTCACGGTAGCGGAAATTCTTCATGGCATAGCTCGGCTGCCTTTCGGCAAGCGAAAGCAGAAGCTCGAATCCCATGCCATGGCCATCTTCGAAGAGGATTTTGCCGGCAGGATCCTGTCTTTTGATGCCCATGCGGCTGTTGAGTACGCAACTCTTGTCGCTTCATGCGAGGCCAAGGGTAAGGCGGTTGGCATGGCCGATGCGCAAATCGCAGCGATTTGCCGAGCTCACGGTGCTGCGGTTGCTACGCGCAATATAAGAGATTTCGAGTTTCCAGGAGTCGAGGTAATCAATCCGTGGTGCGCATGAGCCGCATCGCTACGTAAAGCGCCCGCTTTCTGTTGGAAGCGGGCGCTTTTGTAATCAAACCCTGAAATGACTGACCATCTGCTGCAATTGACTGCCAAGCCGCGCCAGTTCAACGCTGGACGCTGCGGTTTCTTCGCTGGCGGCGGCGGTCTGTTCGGACACGTCGCGCACGTTGATGATGCTGCGGCTGATCTCTTCGGCCACGGCGCTTTGCTGCTCGGCGGCGGCGGCGATCTGCTGGTTCATCGACTGGATGTTCGACACCGTACGGGTGATGTTCTCCAGTGATACGCCGGCCTTGCGGGTGAGGGCCACGCTGCTGTCGGTGAGGTTGCGGCTGTTGTTCATCACGGCGGCCACTTGCTGGGTGCCGTTCTGCAGGCCGGCCACCAGGCCTTCGATTTCCTCGGTGGATTTCTGGGTGCGTTGGGCCAGGCCACGGACTTCGTCGGCGACGACCGCAAAGCCACGACCGGCTTCACCGGCGCGGGCGGCTTCGATGGCGGCGTTGAGTGCCAGCAGGTTGGTCTGTTCGGCCACGGCCTTGATCACATCCATCACTGCGCCAATCTTGTCGCTCTCCTGTTGCAGCACGCTCATGGCGTCGGTGGAGCGCACCACTTCACTGGCCAGGCGTTCGATCTGGGCAATGGCTTCGCTGACCACCTGGTCGCCGGCACGGGCTTCGCCGTCGGCGGCGGCCGCTGCCTGGGAGGCTTCTTCGGCGTTGCGGGCAACTTCCTGCACCGTGGCGGTCATTTCGTGCATGGCGGTTGCGACCTGGTCGGTCTCGACTTTCTGGCTGTTGACCCCGGCACTGGTCTGTTCGGTGACCGCCGACAATTCTTCGGCGGCGCTGGCGATCTGAGTCACGCCATCACGGATGCCGCTGATGAGGTCGCGCAGGGTCACGCCCATGCGCGCGATGCCCTGTTGCAGTACGCCCAGCTCATCGCGACGGGTGACGATCACATCCTGCGACAGGTCGCCACTGGCGATGCGTTCGACCACGGTCAGGGTTTCGCGCAGCGGACGGGTGATCTGGCGGGTGATGATGACGGCAGCAATGATGCCGACCAACAACGCCAGCAATGTACTGACCAGTTGCAACGTACGCGCCTGGGCGCTTTCGGCGTCGCGACGGTCGAGTTGGATCTGGTACAGCTGTTCGCTCAGGGAAACGATGGTCGCGCCCTGGTCGGTCATTTCCTTGCGCGCCTGCACCACGTCGGCCGTGGCCGATTTGAAGGCCTGCACGGCGCTGCGGTATTGCACCAGGGTGGTTTCCAGCTGACGCAGTTCGTCCTGATGGACGCTGGCAAAATATTCGTTCAGCGGCTTGAGCGAAGCAATCGCCGCGTCCAGTTGGGCGAAGGCCTTGCGTTCGGTATCGGCGTTGGGGTTGGCGGTGTAGCCGCGCACTTCATAACGAGCGAGCATGAACGCCTGCTTGGCTTCAGTGATGGCCTGGAACTGGGCGAAGCGTTCATCGTTGAGGGCCATTTGCTTCACGTCGGCGTCGATGGCCTCGATCAGCTTGTAGGCCGTTTCGGCGTTCGCCCCCATGACATCACGAGCGCTGTTACCGGTGCGGTAGGCGCTGCGCATTTTGTTCAGTGATACCTGATAGGCGCTGATGGTCGCGCTCTGCTCTCTGAGCAGCTTGACGTTTTCCGGGCTCTTGAAGCTGTTGAGCAGCGCGTTCTGTTGCGCGACGAAACCGTCGAGGGTGGTTTGCACATTCTGTGCAGCGGTTTCGTCACCGTTGGCCAGCATGTATTGCAGGCGAGTCACGCGCAGTTTGGTCAGGCCGGCGTTGAGCTGGGTGATGTCGCTCATCCAGTTGCTGCGGTCGATCAGGCCGCCAAGGCTGGTCCAGCTGGTCAGGGCCAGCAGGCAGGTCAGGACCAGCACCAGGCCGAAGCCCAGGCCCAATTTCATGTTGACGCTAATGTTGCCAAACCAGCTATTCATCAAATTCCTCCAGGAACGTTGTGCTGCTTATCGTCGGTTGGCTGGAAGATTGTTGTTGTTAAGAGCCAGCAAAAACGTGTAACGGAGCTTTATCGGCGGAAACGGAGGGATCTGTAAGATTTTTTTCTACATCGGGAAAGGCAGGGGGCACAGCGGGCGACTCGGCCTGAAATGCAGGCAAAAAAAAGCCCGCGGGAGAGCGGGCTAAAACCTTAGTTTCTTGAATGAGCGAGGCGATGTTAGCGAATCCCGCGAGGATGTGGGGTGAAGAAAAGTTCATGCAGGGGCTGGCCTCGTCGATTGGCTGATCGGCCGTCCGACGCGGGCCTTTCAGTTCAATAACGCATGCTCGGCACGTACCGAATTCATGAACGCCTGCATCGCCGATGACTGAATGCGATGGCGGCGGGTGATCAATCCGTACGGTGGCAACCGGGCTTCGAACTTGATCGGCAACACGGCGAGCAAGTCACGACCTGGATAATCCTCGACGACCGATATCGGGGTGACGCCGAGCATGTCGGTCTGCTGGACCAATGAGAGCAAGGTCATGATCGAGGTGGTTTCGACGATGCTGCTGGGGATATCGACCCGGGCGTTGTGAAACACCTGGTTGATGATTGCGCGCATCGGGCTTGGGTGTTGTTGCAACACCCAGGTCATGCTCTGTAGCTCGGCCCAGCCCAGTCGGCTCGCCTGCGCCAACGGATTCTGCGCGCCACAAATGACACACAGCGCCTCTTCCCCGAGGCTGTCGAAGAGCAACTCTTCGGCGCGGGCACCGGCGGGAATACGGCCGAGGACAATGTCCAGTTGATCCTGCAACAGCGCTTGTACCAGCACGTCGCTGGTGTCGACCTGGATGCTCATGGACAAGCGGGGATGGCTTTGTTTCAAGGTCGCGATGGTGCGCGTCAGCAGTCCCGAAGCCAGTGCCGGAATGGCGCCGACTGCCACCCGGCCGAGGTTGCCGGATTCGAGTGCCACCAGTTCTTCGCGCATGCCGCTGAGCTCGGCGAAGACCATACGCGCGTAGTAAATGACGGTTTCCCCGAATGGGGTGGAGCGCATGCCACGGGGCAGGCGTTCGAACAGCTCGACGCCGAGCAAGTCCTCGGCTTCGTGCAGCATTTTGGTGGCAGCCGGTTGGGTCATGCCGATGTGGTCGGCTGCGCGGCGCAGAGAACCTAATTCCTGCAATGCCAGCATCAGCCGCAGTTGGCGCAGACGCAGTCGACTATGGATGACATTGGCAACAGGAATTCGGGTCATGGGCGGTACTCGCTGGAAAGTCCGTGGCAAGCCTGACAATAAATGCCAGGCGTTACCAGCAGTGCCGAGTCACAGCAATGATTTCGCCTCGGCGACGTGGGGTTTGCGCAAGCCCACCAGCAGGCCCAGTGCCTTGGAGATCAGCGGCCAGAACAGCATCAGCAGCGCGGCGGTGGTCAGGCTGCCCACCAATGGGTTGGACCAGAAAATTCCCAGCTGTCCGTCAGAAAACAGCATCGACTGACGGAATGCGTCTTCGGCCTTGTCCCCCAGGACGGCTGCCAGCACCAGCGGCGCAATCGGATAGCCGAGTTTCTTGAACAGGTAACCCAGCGCACCGAAGCCCAGCATCAGTACCACGTCGAAGAACGAGTTGTGCACCGAGTACGCACCGATGGCGCAGACCATGATGATGATCGGCGCGATGATCGAGAACGGAATGCGCAGGATCGAAGCAAACAACGGCACGGTGGCCAACACCACGATCAGGCTGACCACGTTGCCCAGGTACATGCTGGCGATCAGGCCCCAGACAAAGTCGTGTTGCTCGACGAACAGCGTCGGCCCAGGGTGCAGGCCCCAGATCATCAAGCCACCGAGCATCACCGCTGCCGTGGCGGAACCCGGAATGCCCAGCGTCAGCATCGGCAGCAGCGCGCTGGTGCCGGCAGCGTGGTCGGCGGTTTCCGGGGCGATCACCCCTTCGATCTCGCCTTTGCCGAAGTTGTCGCGGTTTTTCGAGAAACGTCGCGCCAGGCTGTAGCTCATGAACGATGCCGCCGTCGGGCCGCCGGGGGTGATGCCCATCCAGCAACCGACCAGTGTGCTGCGCACAATCGTCCACCAATAACGCGGCAACCTGGCCCAGGTGCGCAAAATCACCATCGGTGTGATGCGCGCATGTTCGCCACGAAACACCAGGCCTTCCTCGACTGTGCAGAGAATTTCTCCGATGCCGAACAGGCCGATCACCGCCACTTCAAAACTGATCCCGGTCATCAGGATCGGCTGGTCGAACGTCAGGCGCAGGTTGCCGGAAACCGTGTCCATGCCGACTGCCGCCATGGCGAAGCCGATCATCATCGCGACCACGGTTTTTAATGGCGGGTTCTTGCTCATGCCGATGAAGGTGCAGAACGCCAACAGGTACACCGCGAAGAACTCCGGCGAGCTGAAGGACATGGCGAACGCTGCGATTTTTGTCGACAGGAACGTCAGCAACAACACCCCGCACAACGCACCGATCAGCGCCGAGCTGAACGCGGCGGTCAACGCCTCGGCAGCCCGGCCTTCGCGGGCCATCGGATAACCGTCGAAGGTGGTCGCCACCGATGAAGGCTCGCCAGGAATGTTGAACAGGATCGAGGTGATCGAGCCGCCAAACAGCGCGCCCCAGTACATGCACGACAGCAGGATGATCGCCGACACCGGCGACATGGTGAAGGTCAAGGGCAGCAACAGCGCCACGCCATTGGGCGCGCCGAGACCGGGCAGCACACCGACCAGGATGCCCAGCAGAACGCCGATCACCATCAGACCGATGTGGCCCGGGGTCAGGATCAGGTTCATGCCCTGCAACAGGGAATCGAACTCGCTCATTTGAAGGTTCTCCCGGCCAGGGCAATCCAGTCGCCTATTGGGCCGGCATCCAGCGGGACCTTGAACCACAGCGCGAAAATCAGGTAGCTGGCGAGCGCCGCACCGAGGGCAACCGCACCGATCATCCACTTGCCGTAAGGCTTGGCGCGGACCTTGTCGCGCCACATGAACCAGGCAATGAAGCAGGCCGACGCGAGGTAGATGCCGGTGAAGGGCATCGCACCGACGAACAGGGCAATGGGCAGGAAAACCGATAGCACTTGCTTGAACGCACTACGGGTGAGGAATGCAACGCTCAGGGCCTGCCAGCGCACCACCGTCAGCACGCCGTTGGCGACGCTCGCCGCACTCAGTATCAGGCCGATATAGAACGGGAAGTAACCCGGTTCAGGGCCGGCATCGCCCCAGCCGATGCCTTGTTCGACACTGCCGAACATCACCACGGCACCGAGCAGGGTAGTAAACAGCGTCAGGCCGAGCTCGACCCAACGGGTACCGACCAGCGCCGGTGAATCCGAAGAATGGGACATCAAACACCTCCAGTAGGTGACGACCGCCCTGGGGCGAGCGGCCCTGGCAACTTCAGTTTTTCAGCCAGCCGGCTTCCTTGAACACCGGGGTGACGCGGGCGACGTCCTTTTCGATGTAGGCGGTCAGGGGCTCGCCTTCAAGGAACGTCGGCACCAGCGCGTTCTGTTTGACGTAGGCCTTGAACTCATCGGTCTGCGTGACTTTGCGCATCAGTTCGACATAAAAGGCCCGTTGTTCGGCACTGACATCGCCGGGCATGAACACCGTACGCGGGAAGCGGTACTGATCGATGCCCAGGCCCTGTTCGTGGCAGGTTGGAACATCGGCCCAGGCTTTGTTTCCGGCGACTTTCTCGGTGTAGCTCATGCGCTCCTTGCTGAATACGCAGAGCGGTTCGACTTGATCACCGCGCCATTGGCTGATGCTTTCACTGGGGTTGTTGACGTTGGCCGCGATGTGTTTGCCGGCCAGTTGGGTCGCGGCTTCACTGCCGCTCTTGAACGGGATGTACACCAGTTTGCTGTTGTTGGTCTGGTTGAGCAGCAGGGTGAGGGTCTGGTCGACGTCCTTGGACTGGCTGCCCCCCATGCGCAGCTTCGCCGGGTCGGTCTTGGCCGCTTCGTAGAAACCTTTCGCGTCTTTCCACGGCGCGCCCTTGTAGCTCCAGAGGATAAAGTCATCTTCGGCCACGGCGGCAATCGGGGTCAGTTCCTGCCATTGGTAGCCGAGCTTGGAAACCAGCGGCAACAGGTAAACGTTATTGGTGGCAATCACCAGTTTCTCTGCATCGCCCTTGTTCATCTTCATGTCGAGGAAGGCCTCGGCACCGTTGCCGCCACCCTTGTTGAGGACAATGGTGTTGACGTCGAGCAGCTTATGGGTGGTGATGATCGACTGGATCAGGCGACCGAGCTGGTCGGTTCCGCCACCCGGGCCGCCGGCGACGACGATTTCGACATTCTTGTCCGGTTGCCAGGCGGCGTGGGCAAGGGCGGGAAGGACGCCGACGGCAATCAGGGCGCCGCCTAGAAGAAGACGCGATGTGCGACGGACGAATGCATTTCGCATGATGGGCCTCGTTTTTGTCGTTGTTATGAGTGACTTGTCTGCGCGATGAAGCCGCAAGCCTGGCCTGAGTGTGGAAAGGTGCCGGCGCCGCGTCTAGTCAAAACAATACATACACCGATAGCCTGAGGTTATAGCTCGCAAAAAGGAGCGGGTGGACATCGTCCAGATGTCGAGGGCTGGGGCTTTTTTGAAACAAGCCGAAATAGAACCCGAAGGCTGAAAGCGCGCGGTGCCATAACCCGAAGCTATCACCTGATTTCAAGTTTTGATTAGACGGTTATCGCCAGGCCTCCGATAGTGCTCGGCAACGTCTTCAGGCCGACGGCATTTCACAACAATAACAAACGGGGTACGTGTCATGGCTCAGGACGAGAGCTTTGCGTCATGACCGGGCGTGGCATGGGACCCTTGAGGAGTGAAGCATGAAAAAAACCGCTATCGCCATGGTCCTGGGTGACCCGGCTGGCATTGGCCCGGAATTGATTGCACGCTTGCTCGCCGAGCCCGAGATACGCAGCAAGGCCAACATCATTCTGATTGCCGACGAAGCGGAAATGCGTCGCGGCATGCGCATCGCCGGCAGCGAGTTTCCTTATCGCCGGGTGGAGACACTGGACGTGTTGGAGTTCGTCGATGACACGCCGCTGTTCCATGACTTTCGCGGCGACACGGTCGGCGAGTTCCCCCGTAGCGAGGCCAGCGTGATTGGCGGTCGCTACAGCCTCGACACCCTGGAAAAGGCCCTGCGCCTGACCGAAGCCGGGACCACCGACGCGGTCCTGTTCGGGCCGCTGAACAAGACCTCGCTGCACATGGCGGGCATGGCCCACAGCGATGAATTGCACTGGTTTGCCGAGCTGCTGGATTTCCACGGACCGTTCTGCGAATTCAACGTGCTCGACAACCTTTGGACTTCACGCGTGACCTCCCATGTGGCCCTGTCCGCAGTGCCGGGCCTGCTCAGTGAGCAGCGGGTGGTGGAAGCGATTCAACTGATCGACACCGCCCTCAAGCGCAATGGCCTGGAGCAACCGCGAATCGGTGTTTGCGGCTTGAACCCGCACAACGGCGACAACGGTTCGTTCGGTCGCGAGGAGCTGGACATCATCGGTCCGGCCGTACGCTCGGCGCAGGCGCTGGGCATCGCGGCACAAGGGCCGTATCCGGCAGACACGATCTTTCTCAAGGTCCAGGGCGATGCCAATGCCTTCGATGCTGTCGTGACCATGTATCACGACCAAGGCCAGATCGCGATCAAGTTGATGGGTTTCTCCCGTGGCGTGACGGTGCAGGGCGGCTTGCCGATTCCGATCACCACCCCGGCCCACGGCACCGCTTTTGATATCGCGGGGCAGGGCAAGGCCAACGTCGGTGCTACGCGCCAGGCCTTCGAAATCGCATGCCGGATGGGACGCAACCGGCACTGATCCTGAAATCAATGCGGTCCGTTGTGGGAGCGAGCCTGCTCGCGATCACGGTAGTACAGCCACATTTCCAGTGGCTGATACACCGTTTTCGCGAGCAGGCTCGCTCCCACATTTGTTTGTGTATGGCTGATAACCCGATCTGCTCTCTTACTCGGATTTGCTATCACCTCAGGCTATCGCCGGATACGCATAAGTGATTATCCGCAGTCCTCGGACGCTGGCTAAAGTCGGCCCATCGGATGCCGGAGCCCCTTCCTGAAAAGGCTCTGCGCACACGACCGACAATGACAAGAAGCCGCAGCCCAAGGAACTGTATTTCATGAAAATCAAAGCGATCCGTACCCGCGTTTTCGAGTGGAAGGGCAAAGTCGTCCCGCCCCAGGCGCACTTCTGCACCAACGCCAGCGACATCCTGTTCGAGCGCGGCGACGCGATGGGCTCCTTCCGTTTCCACGGCTGGCTGGTGGTGGAAGTCGAGACCGACAACGGCCTCGTCGGTATCGGTAACTGCGCCCTGGCACCGCGTGTGGCCAAGGAAATCATCGACACCTACCTGGCACCGATCGCCATTGGCGAAGACCCTTTCGACAACGAATACATCTGGCAGAAAATGTACCGTCAGAGTCACGCCTGGGGCCGAAAAGGCATCGGCATGGCGGCGATCTCGGCGATCGACATCGCGATCTGGGACATCATGGGCAAGGCCGTCAACAAGCCGGTGTTCAAGTTGCTCGGCGGTCGCACCAAGGAAAAGATCTGGACCTACGCTTCCAAGCTCTACGCCAACGACAACCTCGATCTGTTTCTCGAAGAGGCCCAGGGCTATCTCAACCAGGGTTTCACCGCGCTGAAGATGCGCTTTGGCTACGGTCCGAAAGACGGTCCGGCGGGGATGCGCCGCAACATCGAACAAGTGCGCGCCCTGCGGGAATTGGCCGGCCCTGACGTCGATATCATGCTCGAATGCTACATGGGCTGGACCCTGGAATACGCGAGGCGCATGTTGCCGAAACTGGCCGAGTTCGAACCGCGCTGGCTGGAAGAACCGGTGATCGCCGACGACATCGAAGGCTACATCGAACTGAAGAAGATGGGGATCATGCCGATCTCAGGAGGCGAGCACGAGTTCACCTCCTACGGCTTCAAAGACCTGTTGGAACGCCGCGCCGTCGACGTCATCCAGTACGACACCAACCGCGTCGGCGGCATCACTGCCGCGCGCAAGATCAACGCCATGGCCGAAGCCTGGTCGGTGCCGGTCATTCCCCACGCCGGGCAGATGCACAACTACCACTTGACGATGTCCACCACCGCCTCGCCGATGGCCGAGTTTTTCCCGGTGTTCGACGTCGAGGTTGGCAACGAACTCTTCTACTACGTGTTCAAGGGCGAGCCGCAACCGGTCAACGGGTACATCCAGCTCGACGACAACACTCCGGGCCTGGGCCTGGAAATCTCCGACGAATACCTGAGCGACTTCAACATCATCGAGTGACCTGGACGCGCCGCAAATGAGCGGCGCCTACCCTGACTATCTGGAGGCCACCATGCGCCTGATTCAATTTGAAAACTCCGCCGGAGAGCGCCAGGTCGGCGTCGTCGATGGGGCACTTGTTCAAGTGCTCAAAGGAACCCGCAATACCCGGGAACTGGCGCTTGCAGCGATCCGTGGCAATCGCAGCCTGCATGAAGAAGTCGCTTCGCGCGGCACCGAGCCGGGCCCGGATTACGCAGCGCTGTTGCACCAAGGCAAAGTCCTGCCGCCGCTGGATCACGAAGATCCGGCCCACTGCCTGATCAGCGGCACCGGCCTGACACATCTGGGCAGCGCCTCGGCGCGGGACAAGATGCACCAGCATGACGGTGAGGTCGAGGCCGGCATGACCGACACCATGCGCATTTTCAAATGGGGGATCGAGGGCGGAAAGCCGGCGCCGGGGCAGGTCGGTGCGCAACCGGAATGGTTCTACAAGGGTGACGGCAGCATCGTCGTGCACCCCGGCGCGGACTTCCCGGTGCCTCCGTTTGCCGAAGATGCCGGTGAAGAGCCGGAGCTGACCGGTCTCTATGTGATTGGCGACGATGGCCTGCCGTATCGCATCGGTTATGCCTTGGGCAATGAGTTCTCCGACCACGTCATGGAGCGGCGCAATTACCTGTACCTCGCCCACTCGAAACTGCGCAGTTGCTCCTACGGCCCGGAGCTGCGCGTCGGTGAGTTGCCCAGGCATCTGGTCGGCACCAGTCGCATCGAGCGCAATGGCGAAACCCTCTGGGAGAAGGCTTTTCTCAGCGGCGAGGACAACATGTGCCACAGCCTGGCCAACCTGGAATTTCACCATTTCAAGTACGCGCAGTTCTTGCGGCCGGGTGATGTCCATGTGCATTACTTCGGCACCGCTACCCTGTCGTTCGCCGACGGTGTGAAGACACAGCCGGGGGATCGCTTTCGGATCAGCCTCGATGAGTTCGGTGCGCCGCTGGTGAACGGTATCGGCGAGAGTGCCCAGCCGCTGCCCATCGGCCAGGTGCGTGCGCTCTAAGCCTTCAACAGGAAAATGCCCTCATGACATTGCCACAGGGATACAACTACATCGGCGGCCGTCGCAGCGCCAACGGCACCCTGCAACTGCAAAGCTTCGATGCGAGCACCGGCGAGCCCTTGCCCGGCACCTTCTTCCAGGCATCCGAAGCCGAAGTGGATGCCGCCGCCAAGGCCGCTGCTGCGGTTTACCCGGTTTACCGCAACCTGAGCGCGGAAAAACGCGCTTCGTTTCTCGATGCAATCGCCGAGGAAATCGACGCGCTGGGCGATGACTTCATCGCTACCGTGTGCCGCGAAACCGCATTGCCTGCCGGGCGCATTCAAGGGGAGCGCGGTCGCACCAGCAGCCAGTTGCGTCTGTTTGCAAGCGTGCTGCGTCGTGGCGACTTCTACGGTGCGCGGATTGACCGCGCATTGCCCGATCGCCAGCCACTGCCACGTCCGGATCTGCGTCAATACCGCATCGCCCTGGGGCCGGTGGCGGTGTTTGGCGCCAGCAACTTTCCGCTGGCCTTTTCCACGGCCGGCGGTGACACCGCTTCGGCGCTGGCAGCGGGGTGCCCGGTGGTGTTCAAGGCCCACAGTGGCCACATGGCGACTGCCGAGTGGGTGGCGGACGCGGTCATCCGTGCCGCTGAACGGACTGAAATGCCGGCCGGCGTGTTCAACATGATTTATGGCGGGGGTGTCGGTGAATGGCTGGTCAAGCATCCGGCCATTCAGGCGGTGGGCTTCACCGGTTCGCTTAAGGGTGGCAACGCCTTGAGCCACATGGCCGCCACCCGGCCACAGCCGATTCCGGTGTTCGCCGAAATGTCGAGCATCAATCCGGTGTTCCTGCTGCCCGAAGCGTTGGCGGTACGCGGCGAGCAGATCGCGGCGCAGTTGGCCGGTTCGGTGACGTTGGGGTGCGGTCAGTTCTGTACGAATCCGGGTTTGGTCATTGGCCTGCGCTCGCCGCAGTTCAGCCTGTTCCTGGAAAGCTTCTGCGCGAGCATGAACCAGCAACCGCCACAAACCATGCTCAACCCGGGCACCTTGGCCAGTTACAGCCGCAGCCTCGGTGAGCTGTACGAGCATCCGGGCCTGACGCACCTGGCGGGCAAAACGCAACAGGGCAACCAGGCGCAGCCGCAGGTGTTCAAGGCCGATGTCAGCCTGTTGCTCAAGGGCGATGCGTTGCTTCAGGAAGAAGTGTTCGGGCCGACCACCATCGTCATCGAAGTGGAGAATCGGACACAGTTGGCGGCGGCGCTGCACGGCCTGCGCGGACAGTTGACGGCGACGTTGATCGGTGAGGCTGATGAATTACTGGAGTACCGTTGGCTGACAGAAGTACTGCAGGAAAAAGTCGGGCGGATCCTGCTCAACGGTTATCCGACCGGGGTGGAGGTGTGCGAGGCGATGGTGCACGGCGGACCGTATCCGGCAACATCCGATTCACGGGGAACGTCGGTGGGCACGTTGGCCATCGATCGTTTCCTGCGGCCGGTGTGTTTCCAGAATTACCCGGATGCGTTGTTGCCCCAGGCATTGCAGAACGGCAATCCGCTAGGGATTCGGCGGCTGGTGGATGGGGAGGTAACTGATCGAGCGCTGTGAGCGGCGCGATCGTTGAATCCGAAGTTTTTTTTCACATCGCTTTCACTGCCTGCCTACGTCGGCCTCTCTACTGTCGCGCCATCGAATCACTGGGTGGATGCCGTCGGGGCGGCTTGATGTGGAACTGAGACTGAGTCTTTTCGGCCTGACGCGCTCGATCGATAGGCGCCGTTTTGCCCGTTACCAAAACACCGTGGTCGTGCTCGCCTCGGCGCTGCTGGCTGTCCCGTTGGTCCTGTGGCTACTCGGCCCGGCAGCGGTGCCGGACCTGGCCCATGGCAACGTCGCCGGCGCCCGGGCCCTGGCCGATGGCTGGGCCAAGGGCGAAATGATCGTGCTGGTGCGCCATGTCGAGCGCTGCGACCACTCCAAGGCTGCTTGCCTGGGTGACCGCGAAGGCATCACCGACCGCGCCCGTGCCGTTGCGGTGGGGCTCGGGGCTCGGTTCGAACAACTGGGCCTGGACCACGTCGACCTTTACAACAGCCCACGGGTGCGCACCGCGCAGACGGCGGGCTACATGTTCAACAAGGTGAGCGCCGGTGACGATTGGCTGTTCGACTGCCGACATGACCTGCTGCGCAATGCCCTGGCCCACAAAGTGGCCGGTCGCAACCTGATCCTGGTTACCCACAGCGAATGCATGCAGGCGATGGAAACCGCGCTTCTGCGCCCGACTTCCTCGTTCGGCTATGGGGCTTCGTTGTTCGTTTCCAGCGCTCAGCCACAAGCGCCACGAGTGCTCGGTTTTATCGAAGCCCCTGACTGGCGCTCGGTGACATTCCAGTAATTCTTCCCACGACCAGGACCGCTCATGCTGACGTCTGCCCGCGCCCGTTTCTACGGGCTCAACCTCGGAATTCCCTTGGCCGTTGCCGCCATGGTGTTCCTGCTTTTCGATCTGACCCGTATCGACATCGCCATCAGCAATCTTTTCTATGACCCGTTGCACCAGGTCTTTCCGTTGGGGCATGTGCGGCTGTTCGAGCAAATCACGCACAAATGGGCCAGGGCCATTCCGAACTGGACGGGGGAGGCGGCCATAATCGGCGCCGTGCTGTCGTTTTTCTGGCCGCTGTTGAAACCGGAAAAGCGCCCTGGGCTACTTCGCGTACTGGACAGAACCCGGCTGGCGAAACCGCTACGTTTTGCCTACAAACACCGGCGCGATTTCCTCTACGTTGTCTTCGCCTTTTCGCTCAGTACCGGGGTTATCCATTACCTCAAGGGCCATACCAGCGTGTACTGCCCGGTGGAAACCAGCCAATACGCCGGCAAGATCGAGCACAAGGAATGGTTCCGGAATTTCGACCTGCTGAAAGTGGCCGGTGAGGGGCGCTGCTGGCCGGGTGGCCATGCGTCCGGCGGCTTCACCCTGCTGGCGCTGTACTTCGTCGCCCGTCGTTATCGCTGGCGTCATTCCAAAGCGGTGATGTATGGGGCGTTGGCCTTGGGGTTCGTCTATGGCACGACGCGGGTCCTGCAGGGTTGGCACTACATGTCCCATACCTTCTGGGCGGGAATCTTTGTCTGGTTGAGCTGCTGGTTGATGGCGCTGGTGTTTTATGGGCGAGGCGCCTTGGAGCAGCCGCTGTCGAATCGACAGCGCACGGTGCCGCCCGTCGTGCAGGCGTTGGGCAACGCGCCTTCCTCCGTCTGAACGGCAGGCCTGGAAATTGCGGATAGCGCGAATCAACCAAGCCATTCGGACGCGTCCTGTGAGATGCGTCTCTTTTTTACGCAGAAAGTTTTCCCTCTCCTGAACTGACGTGGTGCCGCTGGCGGTAAACCACAGGTGCAGACTGTTCCGAATCTTACTGAGCGTGGCACACTTACTAACGTTTTTCCGTCTGATCCAGCTATCGCACAGCGACCAATAAGAACTCTGGTTCAGGACGAGTCAGGGCGGTATTGGCTCCAAGGGCAAGCAGGCGGCAGAATTACTCCCTCAGGCTCATATGATTTTGTTACGTTGCCGGATGGGACTATTAAAGTTAGTAGGCCGAATATCAACGAAGGGTTTTCAACCCATCTTGGGCTTAGTGGTGGTAAAGACGTTAAATACGCGGGCTCTATTCGCTTCGGGAACAACCAAGGACCAGAGCGAGGCACTATAACGAAGTGGGATAACAGCTCAGGGCATTACAAGCCGCCTGCTTCGTTGAAAGATAACTCTGGTCTGCCCCAAAATTTCTTTAACCCTAAATAGGTTTGGTATGGACGCACGACAGGCGGAACTGTGTAAACAGCTTTCAAGAATGAGCTCCGATCAAGCTGCCGACTGGTTGATTGATACATATCCAATAGACTCTGATGAATGGGGGGAGGCCATTTTGCTTCTACCCCATCGATCATGGAAAAAATCTGAACAGCAGCGTTTGGCGAATCATTTCTTTAAAAAGCTGCCTTTTTCAGGTTATCGAGGATACGAGGCGTTCGCATCTATCATGTCTGTAGCTTCTATGGTCGGCTGTGTTAAGAAAGCTTTACCGGAAGATGCTGCTAGGCGCGAATTGTTACTCTATTATCTAGTCCCCGTGTTACGTCGTTCTGCAAAAAATGACTCAGATAGGCGAATTATTGAAGACTTTGTTGGAGACATAGAGAAGGAGGTGGGGTAGCGTAAACGGCACTTAGAGGATAGTTTAGGTATACCCCGGAGGCTCGGATCCGTGCTTTCAACATATCCGCCAAAGAAAGGATAGCGTTGAAATGTTGCCGGGCGGTTTTTTCTAGTTTCACGTTGGATGAACTCAAGCACGTTAAGGTCTAGTCGACTGGCGCGCAGATAACTAAGCGTCGAAACATCTTGAATAGGCTTGAGTGAGAGGCAGACCACGCTCCTGCCCAATTTCTGCGATAAAAAACGTGGTCTGCCGCTTTTTCAGGCCTTGGTCGACTGAGTGAAAGCCCAAGCAAACACGATAACGGCAATGACGGGTCTGATCAGATCCGTCGCTGGCGCCTGACCGGTAAACACCCCAAGGCCGAAAAATATGAATGCCGCCAGGGCAGCGAGAACACCCAATGCTGAAATCCAGCGGAAATATCGTGGAAACATCACATTTATCCTTTACAAAAAGTTAGTACAGACCAGGTTTTATGAGTAAGAGGCAACGGCTTCTTCGATAAGACAGGATGTGTCTTCGTTATCCTATGTATCTTTTTTTTCGGGTCAGATTTCAATTCGTACCCACAGGCACGCTGACCTCTCTGCGCTCACCCGTCGCGGAAATTTCATACACCTTCATGATGTAGTAATCCGCGATCACCGTTTCAATGAGATAGTTCTTTTGCGGTCGTGGTGTGAATACCAGCGGAGCAGGCTGTGGTGTTATGCCGTAGCCGAACAACGTATGCATGGGTATGCCATTGAGGGTAGCGATCTGCCTTTTCACCGACGCACTCACTTTCAGGGGCTTTTCGGCCTCTACCAGCGTATCGATGCTGTCCGTGCCACCTGCCATTTTCTTCAGGTAACCCGGTATGCGCTTGAAGTAGCCTGCATCGTAGACGGGCTCGCCAGCGGAAGACATGGCGTACTCGACCGCGTTGGCAGGACCCAGCGAATAGCTGACGGGGTGATCACCCGCGCCGCCGAGGGTGCGGAAGGTAAGGCTTGCATGATGCTCATCCGCCGCCAGTGGAACTACTGGCATGGAAGAGGGTTGAACGCTCGCTTGGCGGCTGCCACAACCGGTCATTGCAAAAGCGAGAGTCACTGCTAATGGAACAGCAAGATATGTTTTCATTCGATCCATGAACTGAATGGGAGATTTCAGGGCTTGTGAAGCGGGCCCAGTATACCCGCGGGAGCCTCGGCTGAGGCATGTGAGTCTAGGGTAGGGCGCTGGCGGCGATGCCTCTGACGCGCTGATAGGAATAGGCAATGCCCCAAGGCAAACCGGCATAGGAGGGGCATTTTTCGCTCGCTACCATGGCTACCTGTTCATCCATTGGAGTTCACCATGCCCAGTCGCAAAACCCTATTCATCACCGGCGTGAGCAGCGGCTTGGGTAGCGCACTCGCGCAAGAGGCAATTGCAGCAGGCCACCGTGTCATCGGCACCGTGCGCAATGAGGCGGCCTTGCAGGCCTTCGAGTCGCTGTCGACGGAGCGTGCCCATGGCGTCATCCTGGACGTCACCGAGTTCGACCGGATCGACAGCGTTGTGGCGGCGACGGAGGCCGCCCACGGCCCGGTCGATGTGCTGGTCAATAATGCCGGTTATGGCCACGAAGGCGTCTTCGAAGAGTCGCCACTGGAGGAAATGCGTCGTCAATTCGACGTCAACGTGTTTGGCGCGGTGGCGGTGACCAAGGCCTTCGTGCCGTATTTTCGCCAGCGCCGTGCCGGTCATATCCTCAATATCACTTCCATGGGCGGCACGATTACCATGCCGGGCATCTCCTATTACTGCGCGAGCAAGTTTGCCCTCGAAGGTCTCTCCGATACGCTGAGCAAGGAGCTGCTACCGTTCAACATCTTCGTGACGGCCGTCGCGCCCGGCTCGTTTCGCACCGACTGGGCCGGCCGTTCGATGCAGCGCACGGCGCGGAGCATTGCCGACTACGACGCCAGTTTCGATCCGATACGTAAAGCGCGCGTGGAGAAAAGCGGCAAACAACTGGGCGACCCGCGGAAAGCGGCGCAGGCCATGCTGCAGATCATTGCCAGCCCGACGCCACCCGCGCATTTGCTGTTGGGCAGTGATGCGCTGAAGCTGGTGCGGGAGAAGCTGAGTCGTGCCGCCAGTGAGATTGATCAATGGGAAGCGCTGACCCGTTCGACTGACAGTTGAACGGCCCGCAAAAGGGGACGTCGATGACTCAGGCCGCTGCGCGCATGGTGCAGTTGATGGAACAGCTCGCACCGGTGGAAGGCTACAACCTCAGCGCGCTGGACGACGTCCGCTTCCTGCGTTCGAACCGCCCCCTGACGCGCACGCCGGTGCTGTATGAACCCGGCATCGTGATCCTCTGCCAGGGGCGCAAGCGCGGTTATCTGGGCGATGACGTCTATGTCTATGACGCCCAGCATTACCTGATGGTCTCTGTCCCCGTTCCATTCACCATGGAGACCGCCGCCAGCGCCTCGGAACCCATGCTGGCGGTCTACATGCGCCTCGACTTGCAACTGGCCAGCGAACTCATGTTGCAAGTGGACGAAACCCACGGCCCCAGCGACGCCCAGCCCAAAGGCATGTACGCCTCGCCCATGGATGAGCCGCTGCGCGCCTCGACGCTGCGCTTCCTGGAGGCGATGGGCGTCCGGGCGAGGCGCAAATATTGGGCCCTTCTCTGATGAGGGAAATCTACTATCGAATCCTGACCGGCGAACAGGGCGGCTCGATGCGCGCCGCCCTCAGTCGGCGGGGACATTTCGGCAAGATCACCCGGGCGATACGCAAGATCCACAGTTGCTATCACGAGCATCTGTACGTCGAAACCCTGGCCCAGGAAGCCGGCATGAGCGTCCCCAACTTTCACCTGCATTTTCGCAACGTGACGGGCGCATCACCCATGCAGTACCTGAAATCGACCCGCCTGCACCAGGCGCGATTATTGATGCTGCGCAACACCATGAACGCCTCGACGGCGGCGTTCAGTGTCGGCTATGAAAGCGCCTCGCAATTCAGCCGCGAGTTCAAGCGGATGTTTGGCCGGACGCCACAGGCCGAGGTGGAATGGATGAGGGCGATTTATGCGTTGCCGGAGGGGGTGGCGGCGTCGGGGTATGTTTCTTCGCATTAGGGGTAGGGTGGTTATTGTGGCCGCTCCATGGTGGCTGATCCCGCGAAAGTTGCCGAGCTAACCAGCCCCTGTGCCCTGTTCCAGGGCCTTGGCAAATTTACGCATCAGACGCACCAGGTCGGTGATGTCCTCGGCAGCCCAGTCCTGAAAGATTCCTCGTGCCAGGCGCTCGCGCGCTTGGTCTATCTGGTCGGTGATCGCCTTGCCCTTCGCGGACACCACCGCCTCGCGCATCCGTCGATCTTCCGAGTTCTCATGCCGGATCACTAACTCCATGTGTTCAAGCTTGGAGACCTGACGGCTGATGGTCGTATAGTCCCTGCCTAGGCGACCTGCCAGATCCACGACACCAATCGGCCCCACCCGCTCGATTACCACCAGCAGGCGAAAGAGCGCCTGGTCCAGGTGTACACCAGCTTCCGCGATGAGTCGCTCGTCGTTCCTAGGCCGGTTCATCACGCTCACGATCGAGATCAAGGACCGATGCAGATCCTTCATCTGCGCCGATATATGTGTATCTTGCACTTTATTTTCGACGGTCATAAGCTGCTCTCCTGATATGTGCATCTTACACATTCTTGGGAGAGGTGATATGCGTAAGCCCGTTGACGTCCTGATTTGTGGTGCCGGTGCCGCGGGCCTTACCTTAGCGATTGACCTGGCGCGGCGAGGGGTGCGCTTTGCCCTCATCGAAAAGCTTTCCTCGCCCTTCTTGGGCTCGCGCGGCAAAGGCATTCAGCCCCGCACCCAGGAGGTCTTCGAAGATCTCGGGATCCTGGACCGGATCATGGCCGCAGGCGGTATCTACCCGACTATTCGCAAATACGCGCCCGATGGTAGTCACGTGGACCAAGACGTGACGAACGTTGCCGAGCCCACACCTGCCGAGCCCTATTGCCTGCCTTTGATGATTCCTCAATTCAAGACCGAAGCAGTCTTGCGCGAGCGCTTGATCGAACTGGGGCATGCGCCAGAGTTTGGTGTCGAGCTAACCGGGACGCTGGTCAGCGCCGACGGAGTCAAAGCCGTACTCGCAACCCCGGATGGAGAACAGACCCTCCATACCCGATACCTGGTGGGTGCCGATGGCGGGCGCAGCTTCGTGCGCAACACCTTGGGGATTGGCTTTCCGGGCAAGACCCTGGGCGTACGGGCAATCGTGGCCGATGTCATATTGGATGGACTGCCGCGCGACGTGTGGCACCAGTTTGATGGTGGGGGCTCAGGCCCATTGGCTATCTGCCCGTTGGCGGGCACAGACCTGTTCCAGATCCAGGCCCCTGTTCCCTTGGAGGGCGATATAGATCTCTGCGCGGCTGCGCTGACCGAACGCGTTGCCCTGCACACGGGGCGCACGGACATCATGGTCCATTCGGTCGCCTGGTCATCCATCTACAGCATGAATGCCAGGCTTGCCGATCGTTACCGGGATGGCCCGGTGTTCCTGGTCGGCGATGCGGCGCATGTCCATCCGCCTACCGGTGGACAAGGCCTCAACACCAGCGTCCAGGACGCTTACAACCTGGGCTGGAAGCTGGCGGCCGTATTGGCCGGCGCACCAGAGGCTCTACTGGACACCTACGAAGCTGAGCGCCGCCCGGTGGCCGCAGACGTGCTCGGGCTGTCCACGCGCCTGCTTGCAAGCTTCAAGACCGGGGACAACAGGCGGACCCGTGAGGTCCAGCAGCTGGATATCGGTTATCCCCACTCGCCGCTATCGCTCCCGTCGCAGGCCACTGACAGCGGGCTCGCGCCAGGCGATCGTGCACCTGATGCCGTCGTGCGAGGCGCAGGCGGCAGCCCAACGCGCTTGTTCAACCTGTTCAAGGGCACACATTGGACCTTGTTAGCCAATGGTCCCTCGAACTTCGCGCCAAGCGCGGGCTTGCATATCCACGGCATCGGGCCCGGCTCGGAAATCGAAGATTACCTGGGTCAATTCGCCCAGTTTTACGGCCTCGCTGAAGGCTCCGCCGTGTTGGTCAGGCCGGATGGCTATCTGGCAGGGGTCTTCACGAAAGATCAGGTGGTTGCATTGGACGGCTATCTGGCTCGCTACAACTAAGAGGACTTCAGCGTTTCCTGATTATGGTCTGATTTCGAATGGAAATGGATGATTGCTGGGCCGTTGCTGCGTACGCGGAGCTGCAACCCGTCGTCATCTGTGAGGACGTAATCCTTGGACTCCGGTTTGGCTCCCTTCAGTTGTCGGTCGGATCGTCGCAGGGCTGGAGCAGGGATGAGATCTACCTCAGGCGCTGTTTGGTATTCCAGAGATTAGTCCCGGCGGGCTTGGAATACCTGAACAGTCAGAACTCGGCGGATGCCAAAACACCTCGGAATCGCTGAGACTCTTGATTTCGCTGGGTTTCAGGCACAAAAAAAAGACGTCCATGGACGTTTTTAGAGCCGGGGTAATCTGAACAGATAAATTAAGTTGTTGATTTTAAATAAAATACCTGGTTTGTTTTTTTATCTGGAATGCCATTTGGAATGCCAATGACATTTGCTTGGTACCTTGGGGCGTCTTGATAGGGTGCGATTGCTATACCGCATCTCTGCTACTTATCAGGCGTTAGCCGAAGTGAAGCGCTGAGGCCGAGCAGGTAAGTAGCCCTCCGAGATTTTGTCATTTAATTTCTCGGTGACTTGCAGCTGTATTCCTTCCGGTCAGACCGCTGGGGCTGACTGGCCTGGATAGACCTTGGACTCATAATGCTTCTCTACGACGGTATCAATGACCTTCTGGATCGACCACATTTAGCGTAGCTGCATTAGCATCTTCGTCGTGGGTTAGCGTCGGCATTTCTTCTCGCGTAAATATCTTCCTCAGGGCGTGCGGCTTCCGCTGAGGTCGGCGCTTACTCTTTCCGCCGCTCGAGTCGGACCCGGTAGCCATTTTTCATAGGGGCGGCCCCTATTTGATGCAAAGTGCTATCTGAAGGCCAGATCCGTTTTCGCCAAGCCTGTCATTATTTATATGTTATAACATAACTTATAGTTTTGATTTTTTTGATCCCGTGCATAACCGTGACAATCGCGCGCGATTTCCCATTGTTGTGCCGGCTTGCGCATGGAGCTCCCAGTCTGTGTTCTGGTTCTCTTGCGCTCAGCGAGGGGGATGTTTTGCAGCTACAGCTTACCCGTTAATCGCGGACTTTGATGAGGTAGCTCGGCTGAGGCCCAAACCCATTCCTTACCTCAGGCTTCCAATACTCATGTTCGCTGAACAGAGGAAGCTCTTTGATCGTGAGCGTTTCGCCGTTCTTCAGTTCGGGCTCTCCTCTTTTGAGGAGGATCGATTCTTGGAACCGGTAGCGGCCTCCTTCCTTGGCGATATGCCCCAGCTTGGTCAGCAGCTCGATGGCTGCCTCCAAACGCTCGGTATTGGCCCGTCCCCTGAGACTGCTGGGGCCGTACTGTTTCACCTGGGTTAGTGTGAAAGTGGTTCGTTGCCCGGTCATCAAATCGTCAGGTGGCGTCGATGAGAGGCGCGTGTTGGGTGAGGAGTCGTTTCTGTTCCTGTTTGTAGGTCTGTCTGTGAGAGGGTTTTCTTTGTGGGCGGTTTTCAGTAGGTAGTGTGCCAGTTGGTTCGCATCCGTCACGAGCTGCGGCTCGTTGGCCAAGTGCTCGATGAAGTGCTTTGAGCAGTTCTGAGCGAACTTCCAGCAGAACTCCAGCGTGAGGTAGTCGATCTCGGTATTGCTGTCTGAGGTGCGCTCGAACGTATGCAGGATGGCCGCCAGACGACTCGCGTTTTCCAGCAGCTTGGAAGCGTGATCCTTAGCGTAGTGGTATAGGCCGTTTTCCTGCATTTGTTGTTCGAGATGCCGACTGTACTGGTACCAGAGATTTGCGGCCGGCTCCGAGAAACGTAGTACTTGGCGATCAGGCGAAACGGAGGGGGCCAAGCACTCGCGGATGCGGGCATTGAAGGCCTGTAGGCGAGGCAGTTCAGATAGCTTTTGATCGGTACGCTGGCCAGCCATTGAGCGGGGCTTGGCGACTAGGAAGCGGGCGAGAAAGCCCGTGCCGCGAGCCTCCTCGCCGCGCCTGCCCATGAAGCGGGCGATCACGCTCGGTTGTGCCATTAGTGACAAGGTGAGACGGGCATTTTGGAGAATGAAGCCTTCTCTGGAAATGCGATCGACGATAACGCTGCTGCCATCCCAGAGAGTATTGAGTTTGTCGAGCTCACCCAAGGCCTTGCCGCTGAAAATACTGTTGGCTTCGCTAGTCAGCAGACAGCCGCTGGGCGTGTGTTCGTAAAGCATCTGCACTAGGGCCTGCGGGGTGGTGTCTTCATAGAGGAACTTGCCCGAGCGGGCGGGTTGCGGTTCAGCTCTGACATGCTCAGCGACAGTCTTCAGGGCTGCGTGCGTGGCGGCGGCGTCGTCTTGGGCTGCGTATTTGCTGTACATACGCTCCAGGTGTCTCTTGCGCGTGCTCCATAGTTGCTGTTCGACCCGATGCTCCACTAAGGCGACCTCGTTGGCGCGATGCGCTGCATCATTCAGGTCGTTGATCGCCTCGAAAAAATTGTTCTGTGTAGTGGTCTTGCGTTCACCGGAGTCCGCGATGGTCAGCAGCATCAGTGAGGTTGGCACTTGGTGTCCGGTTGGCATTCGTATATCAATAAGTTTCTGGCAAGCGGTGGCCATGGCCCCGAAGGCGCACATCATTGCCATTTCACGGGAAATCTGCAGCTCTCGGGCTGCCTCAGTTACAGCGGCCTCTACCAAGCTGTGCTCGCGGAAACAGGGCCAGCCGTTCTGGTAGGTAATTGGTTCACTGCCAATGGATTCAGATTTGTCTTTATGTGTATTGATCATTTTTACCCGCTATTTCTGCTAGCAAGTAGCGAAAATAGCAGACTATTTAAATTACTTCTTTATTTGATTTTAACGGACATGAGGTGGGGCATGTATTTCCCCAGCTCTATTGGGGCGCGGACTGAATCGCGGTCTTTGCGCGGTTTTTTTATACGTCCCCTGCACATCCTCTGAGCCACAGAGGAGCCTGCTCATGCGAATCATCCGTCTGAAAGAAGTCATCGACTCGACAGGACTTGCCCGGTCGACCATCTACAAATACATCGCGGAGGGCACCTTCCCGAAACCGGTATCTCTGGGCGACCGCTGCGTTGGCTGGGTCGAGAGCGAGGTGCACGATTGGATCTTGGCAAGGATTGAAGAGCGTGATCTGACCGAGAGCTCTGCAGTGCGGTCCACCGGTCACCTAAGCATGGCCAGTTAGAAACCAGCATAAGCGCCATGACCAGTTATGGCTGGTCATGGCGCTTATGCTGGGTAGGCTGGAGTCGCACGTTGGACGCCCCGGAAGGCCGAGCAAAGCGATGGTTTATTTCCGGAGTAGATGCCCTGAAGAAATTCACGGAGTGGCCGTGAAAAAACCTCCCGCGATCACCATGCAGTCGAGAGCATCATTTGCGGCACGAGTATTATGCTTTTAATAGCTTCTCCTACCCATAGGGTTCGCAGGGTTGCTTAGGTATGAGCTGCAAGCACTAACCAGGACATCCAGTCGGAGAGCGTTAGGCAGCCAGTCGAGTGTAAAAAAATACACCTGATGAACATCGGTATGAGACTCAACCAGGAATCATACCCATGCTTCGTCATTCCGATAACACGAGCCACCGTCCGCGTCGTCATCCAGGCAACACCAACCTCCATCTGCAGTACGGGCCTACCTACGGCGGCCTGCCCTTGATGGTCGACAAGGGGCCGTATGTAGAGGAGTACCTATTCAGTCTCCTGAGCGTTATCCAGCGGGCTCTGACTCAATATCCTAGGGTCATGGCATTCCGGGTGGACCTTCATCTGCCGAGGGAGATAGATCTGTCCGCTAACACCAACAAGAACATCAGCAGGTTTATCGAGTCCTTCTGCGCCAAGATTGACTACCACCGCAGCCAGCTGCGTGAGCAAAAGCAGGATGCTCGTGGTTGCAAGGTTCGCTATGCCTGGGCGAGGGAGGTCGGACAGAGAGGACAGCCGCACTACCACTTGGTGTTTCTGCTCAATCATGATGCCTATCACAGGCCAGGCCGGTTGCAATCTACGAATCGAAATCTCGTGACGCGCCTGCAGGAAGCTTGGGCTAGTGCTTTGCAGCTATCAGTCGATCAGGTACGTGGGCTGGTGCATATCACTGACAATGCCACATATCGAATCTACCGGGACGTCCCCGACGGCAAGATTGATGAGCTGCCAGAGTTGTTCCGGAGAGCCAGCTACCTATGCAAGGAGGCTACGAAGTCCTACGGGGATCGTCAGCGTGGATTCGGCACCAGCAGGGGATAAATCAGATATCTGGCCTTACAAGGAGAAGAGTGGGTACCGACATGCCCGACTTGGCTGAGCAATACCTTCGTTTGTGAGTGGTTGCTGGCAGGTCGGATTCTAGCAGGACACCGCCAGGGCTCGATGTGCAGTGTCTGGGCGGCATCTCTAAAATACCGAATCGTCGCGAGCAGGCGCGGCGTGCATGTTCTAATATACGGGTGATTAGGTAATCAAAATGAGTACCATCATATTTGTAAAATACAAATATGGACGTGCGTCTAAGGCGTACAATAATATCCGTTAACTAGTCAAATTACGTGCCGCTAATTCATATGACGCCCATAAGCTCTCTTGCAGAACTCGCTCAGCCACAGCGTGACCGCCTAGCCTTTATCGAGCTGCGTATACGTTTCGTCGGGGAGATTCGGAGGCAGGATCTGGTGGATCGCTTTGCCATCCAGTCCGCTGCGGCGACCCGGGATCTTGCGCTGTATAGGGAGCTAGCCTCCGGCAATATCGACTATGACTCCAAAGCCAAGACCTATGTCCTTGGAGCTGACTTCCGTTCGCTGTTCGATTACCCAGCAGAAAGAGTTATGTCGTGGCTGACACAGGCCTTCGGTGATGGCGAGCCGCTTAAGTTCAAAACTTGGGTGCCTAGTGAAATTCCTTCTAGGCTGACGAACCCTGATTTGGATGTGCTGGCGAGTGTGACGCGCGCCATCCATCACTGCTGTCCCTTGGTCGTTGAATACCACTCGATTTCCAGTGGCAAGTCGAAACGCGAGATCGTGCCTTTTGCTTTGATCGATACAGGTTTTCGCTGGCACGTTCGCGCGTTCGATCGAAAGTCAAAAGAATTCCGTGACTTCGTCATTACTCGGATAAGGCGCCCAGTGGTGCTTAATGGTCAGCCCGTGGCTCCTCAGGAGATGAGCGATCAAGACATTCAGTGGACCCGAATCGTCGAGTTAGAGCTGGTGCCGCATCCGAGCCAGCCGCGTCCAGAAATAACCGAAATGGACTACGGGATGGATGGAGGGGCACTACGCATGAAGCTGCGTGCCGCCACTGCCGGATACATCCTAAGGCAATGGAGCGTGGACTGCTCGCCAGACCATAGTCTGCGTGGGCATGAGTACCGGCTTTGGCTGAAGGACCAGTTGGCGCTATACGGTGTCAAGAATGCTGTTTTGGCTCCAGGCTACAAAGAACCCCGTCTGGACGAGGCGAAGCCAAATTACTAACTGTATGCCTAGCTGCCCAACTGGAAAAAAGATTTAGGACTTTTATGAATACCATCGCAAAAACAATCGCAGAGCTCCGGATACTGATTGGTTACCTGGGGGAAAAGGGCCAGGCTAATTGGTGGGGCAGCGAGTTCTTTGGCGCTACAGCGTCTGCTTTTTTGGCTCCAATATTCAACCGATCTCTATTTCTTGCCCAATACCAGGGGGCAACTGCGGCGGCAGCTAAGGTTCACGACGAGGTCATTGGTGTTGGCCGTATCTATCACCTATTTCGTTTGCCGATCGGGCTCGAGCAAGCATCTGCTGATGCGCTCAACGACACCGCTTTCGTGCAAATCTTGCAAGGCAGATTGGCAAGTCGTGAGCTGGCGATGGTGCGCCTGGCTGAATTGGCGGAAAAACCAGAGTCCGCATCGCCAGGCCCCATTTCGCTGGGCCAGATGAGTCAAGATCTACAAACCGAGCTAGAACGTGCTGCGGGCTTTTATTGTGCAGCCCTAACCTCTGGAATTCAGACGTTCCCCTACGTTCGGGAGGTTGAGTGAGTCAGCAGCGCTACTACACCACTCAGCTACAAGCCGGGCTTGGGCTCTTAGAAGAAACAAGGCAACTGCTCCAGGTTTATCAATCTAGCATGAGTGCGTCCCAGCTTTATGAGGCCGCGCTGGCATCGGGTCGTTTCCCTTTGGTAACGGCAAGGCGCCTACGCAATATTGTTGCCGAGTGCTTTGCCCCACGCTACATGCGCGACCCCTGCGTTGCCGCGCGCCTCAAGTCCCTGGTTGATCGTTTTACGACCGCCGAGCTCAATCAACTGCTCTTTATCTATACCGCGCGAGCCAATCTTGTATTGGCAGACTTCGTTCGAGAAGTTTACTGGGCGCGCTATTCAGCAGGGCGAAATGACCTCCAGCTGGAGGACGCACGCACCTTTGTTGCTAACAGCGTGCGCGAAGGAAAAACGCAAAAGCCATGGTCTGAGACCACGATCAAGCGCATCTCATCGTATTTGATGGGCTGCTGCGCCGACTATGGACTGCTGACAACCACAGGCCGTAACCAGCGCTCGATTGCTGCTTATCGCATCTTGCCAAAGGTCGCCGCCTACTTGGCCTACGACTTGAAGTTCAGTGGTCTTGGTGACAACCAAATTGTTTCAAGCTCCGACTGGGATCTCTTTGGACTGGAACGTACCGACGTCCGAGACCAATTGAAACGTTTGTCATTACAAGGCCTGCTCATATTTCAGGCCGCTTCCGATGTCGTGCATATCGGTTGGACCTATAAAAACATGGAGGAACTGATCGATGTCATCGCTCAAAGCTGATTTCAATGAGTTGATGGAGCGAATTAAGCAGGGGCGCGAGTTTGGCCATGCCAGCTTCGAGCCCATTTTCTATTTGGTTTTTCCGCCAAATCAGATCCTCAATGTGAAGCGCGAAACACCTGCGTGGGTGCACCGACTGCGTAACGAAGGCTGGGAAGTCGAAACCTTTTCGATCGCCGAGCATGTTGCAGACATTATCGAGAAGGCACCGCTTCGCAAGATCTGGCTCGCGGCCGATCAGAAAGCCCCCCTGGCATGGGGCAAGACCAATGCGTCGCTCGCTAATGCCATCAGTAATGGCGCGTTGCAGGCACGCATTGAAGCCAAGCTGGCCGAACTTGAAGGCAAGCCTAAGGCCATTTTGCTGGTCACCGATCTTGAGGCGTTGCATCCCTACACACGCATCGGTGTCATCGAAGGCAAGTTGCAAGGCAAATTCCATGTACCCACGGTGTTCTTTTACCCTGGTGTGCGCACCGGCAAGACACGACTCAAATTCCTGGGGTTCTACCCCGACGATGGCAACTACCGCTCTGTCCACGTCGGCGGCTAATCATTGAGGTAAAACATGACGATCAAAAAACTCTTCGACCCCAGCAAGAGCATCAATCGCAGCATTGAAAAGGTCATCACTTATGGCGTGTCACAAGAGGCGCGCCTGAAATCGGAAATCTCGGAATACGTAGTTACCGACAGCATCGACCAGCAGTTTGAGAATCTCCTGCTCAAGATGGAAGCCGCCATGGACATTGGTGGCGAAAACGAAGTCGGCGTCTGGGTGTCGGGCTTCTATGGCTCGGGTAAGAGCTCGTTCACCAAATATTTGGGCTTGGCATTTGACGATCGCATCACCATTGATGGCGTTCCATTCATCCAGCACCTCCAAGATCGCCTCAAGCGTCAGCAAACCAAGTCCTTGCTTTCGAACGTAGCCAAGCGCTTTCCTGCCGCAGTGCTGATGTTGGACTTAGCCAGCGAACAGGTCGCAGGTGCAACCATGGAAGAGGTGTCGACGGTCCTGTTCTACAAGGTTCTGCAGTGGGCAGGTTATTCGCGCAATCTCAAGGTTGCTGCGCTGGAACGCAGGCTTAAGAAGGAAGGTCGTTACAACGAATTCCTGGATGCATTCAAAGAGGCGGCGGGCGGTGAAGACTGGAGCAACTACCGTAACGACGAGTTGGTGGTCGACAGCCTCATTCCTGAGATTGCGCACAAGCTTTACCCGACCCTTTTCAAGACATCCAGTTCGTTCACGACCGAATCAAGTGAAATCGTCGTTTTCGAAAACGACCGCGTGCGTGAAATGCTGGAGATTGCCCGCGAGGCATCGGGCAAGGAATACATCATCTTCATCATCGATGAAGTCGGTCAGTACGTTGGCCCACGGCCCAATCTGATCCTGAACCTCGATGGATTGGCGAAGAACCTGAAAAACATCGGCGACGGCAAGGTTTGGATCGTCGGAACGGCGCAACAAACGCTCACGGCGGACGACGCGAAGGCCGCCCTCAACTCGCCAGAACTGTTCAAGCTTAATGACCGCTTCCCGATTCAGATCGCCCTTGAATCCAACGATATCAAGGAAATTTGCTACACACGTCTGCTGGGCAAGTCGTCACCAGCGGAAGCCGAATTGGGCGGATTGTTTGATCAATATGGCCAGCAGCTGCGCCAGAACACCAAGCTTGTTGATGCGCGCGTCTATGGTGTCGATTTTGACCGCAAGACCTTTGTCGATCTCTACCCGTTCCTTCCCGCGCATTTCGACATCCTGCTGCACTTGCTAGGCGCACTGGCCAAGTCCACGGGTGGCATCGGCCTGCGCTCGGCGATCAAGGTGGTGCAAGATATTCTGATTGACGGCTCTGAAGGCAAACCTGCCGTTGCAGAGCAAGCCGTTGGCTGGCTCGCCACCACCGTCACGCTGTTTGATGCTCTGGATAAAGACATCAAGCGCGCCTTCGCCTCTTTGCACGCATCGGTCGAGAAAGTCACAAAGATCCGCTTCTCGCATTCCGAGTTGCATCAAAACATCGCCAAAACGGTCGCCGTTCTGCAAATCCTTGGCAACCTGCCGATCACTCGTCAAAACGTCACCAGCCTGATGCACGCCAGCATCGCCGGGGCGTCTCAAGGAGAGGCTGTGGCGAAGGCGGTCGAAGACCTGATCAACGACCCCATCGTTCCATTTGGCGAGCAAGACGGCAACCTTTGCTTCTTCAGTGAAAAGCTGAACGACATTGAACAGGAACGCAGCCAAGTTGCACTGCGCGGCGTTGAGCTGCGTCGCATCGTTAACGAAGCGTTGACCAGTGTCTATGCGCCGTTGCCCTCCACCCAATTGCACGGCTCCTATGCCGTATCCACCGGACTTAAGGCGCAATCGGCAGGCAATGTGCCCGCATCGTTGGCGGGTGAGCGTAACCAGATCCAAACCATTGTTGAATTGGTCGACCCCAAAGAAATCGACAGCACACGCACTCGAGTCACTGACGAGTCGCGTCACAACTCATCCAAGTTCAACATCTACCTAGTGGGCCGCACGACGCCGGAAATGGACGAACTGACGGCTGACATCCACCGCTGCCGTGAGATCGCCAACCGCTACCGCAGCGATCCAGATCAGGAAATTCGCGAATATTGCAACGGCCAGGCCGACCGGGCTGAACACCTTAGCATCAAACTGCGGGCACAGATCCAGCGCAGCCTGTTGCAAGGTTCGTTCATCTTCCGTGGCCAGGTTGTCGCAGTAGATACGCTGGCGGCGGAGCTGCTGGATGCCGCTCGCAAACACTTGAGCGAAGTGGCCGAGCAAGTGTTCGATCGCTATGTTGAGGCCCCGGTGCGCGCCGGAACCGAACTCGCTGAAAAATTCCTCCGGGTCGGCAATTTGTCGGGCATCACCAGCGCTCTCGATCCTCTGAACCTTGTGCAAACCCAAGGCGGGCGGCACAGCATTCGCACTGACCACTTGGCGATGGTGAGCATCCGTGACTACATCGATCGCAACGGCACAGTCGACGGCAAACGCCTGACTGATGCCTTTGCTGATGCGCCCTTCGGTTGGTCCGCTGACACCCTGCGCTATCTGGTGGCGGCCATGCTGCTGGCAGGTGAGATCAAGCTCAAGGTGGCTGGACGTGAGGTTACCGTCAATGGCCAACAAGCTATCGACGCCATCAAAACCAACAATACGTTCAAGATCATTGGCATTTCGCTTCGCGGCGGCGACCGTCCGACCAACGACGTACTGGCACGCGCTGCAACCCGGTTAACTGAATTGACTGGCGATACCGTCGTGCCGCTGGAAGACGACATCAGCAAAGTCACCACCAAGCTCTTTCCGCAACTGCAGCACCAATACGGCCCTCTCACTGAAAAACTGCGCAGCCTGAACTTGCCAGGTGTAGACCGCCTGCAAAACCTCACTCACGAGATTAACGATGTGCTGCTCACCGACGCTTCGGATGCGCCGCGACGCTTGGGCAACGAGCAATCAGAGCTGTTTGAAAATCTCAAATGGGCTGCCGAAGTCAAACTCAAGTTGGAGCAAGGCCTGGAGCAAACGCTACGCGATCTTCGCCAGCACTGCTCGGCCATTGCCAATCTGCCGAATGTGGCTTTGCTGGCCACACTAAAAGAAGAGTTGGCTGAGGCTCTCAGCCTTATCGACGAGCGCCTGCAGCAGGCCGACTTCTATCGTTTTGCGGCTGATTTCAGCACCAGCCTCACCACCATTCGCGCTCGCATTCGCGATACGGTGATTGCGATGCAAGATCTGCTCAAAACACGCATCAAAGAGGCCGAGGTTGACCTCAAACGGGTGCCGGAGTGGATCAAGCTCACCCAGCAAGAGCAGACTGAACTGTTGGGTAGCCTAGAGCGTTTGATTGTGGAAGTGACGCCTGATTTGTTGGGACTCAATTCCATTACAAACAAGCTCTCTGAACTGCAGGATGAAGTGCAAGGTTTGAAACACAGCATTGAGCGCCTTGGCACGAAGCGGATTAAGGAGGAGCTTGAAGCTGAGATTCCTGTACCAAGTGCTGTAAATGAACCGAAACCAGCCATCGCGCGCAGTATCAAAGCGCGCACCAAGATCACCACCATGGATGATCTGGATGCGCTGATCACGCAGCTGCAACAACTGCGTGGCGAGCTGAAGTATGCACATGCCTTCGCCGTCAACCTCGAACTGCAGGACGAATAAATGGCTTTCGATCAATCCACACGAGGCCGCCTGCAAAAGCTGGTTAACACTTGTCGTAGTCTGTTGTCCGAGGAGTTTAGCATCCAGCTTCAGCAGGCCTATGGCCTAGACCCCAAGACCGGTGATGTCACGCCCATGGCGCGGCTTATCCATCTGGACGATCGCCAGCGCCACACGGCTCAAGTGCTGCGCCAAACTCTGGCGCACTACCTGGGCGCGGATGCCGACGACACCGATCACCGCATCGCAGTGCTCGACCGTGTGGTGCGCGAGCAGGCTTTTACCGTGCTCAACCGTTTGGCAGCACTGCTAATGATGGAAGCGCGTGGACAACTAATTGAATCGGTCAGCAAAGGCTACCAATCGCGTGGCTACCAGCTCTACAGTAAGATCGCCGGTAACGCCCTGGGTGAAACCGGCCAGGCGTACCAGGTTTATCTGTTCAGCGTGTTTGATGAGCTGACACAAGAGCTGCCCGCCCTATTTGATCGCTATGCCGCCAATGGTTTGCTATTCCCGCGCGAGACCGCCCTACGGGCGGTGCTGGGCGAGCTCAACCACTTTGAAGTTGAGCCACTTTGGGCCGAAGACGAAACCATTGGTTGGATCTACCAATACTTCAATTCCAAAGAAGAGCGCAAGGCCATGCGCGATGCCAGTCAAGCACCACGCAATAGCCGCGAGCTGGCCGTTCGCAACCAGTTCTTCACGCCGCGCTATGTGGTGGAGTTTTTGGTGGACAACACCCTGGGCCGCCTATGGTTCAACGACACAGGTGGGCAAACCGAACTGCGCGACCGTTGCCAATACTTGCTGGTAAAACCTGATGAGCAACCGCAGGCTTCAAGTAAAGTGCGCGACCCGCGCACACTTAAGCTGCTGGATCCGGCTTGCGGCTCTATGCACTTTGGCCTGTATGCCTTCGATCTCTTTCTGGAGATTTACCGAGAAACCTGGGCTTGGGAGCAGCAAAACGGCCCGGGCTCGTTGGATGTTTCCACGCAACCCCAAGCCGCGCTCAAGCCACTCTGCCGTACCTACGAAGACGAAGCTGCTTTTACGCGCGATTTACCTCGTTTGATCATCGAGCACAACATCTACGGTGTGGACATTGATCCGCGTGCCGCCCAGATCGCTTCCTTGGCGCTATGGTTGAGGGCGCAGCGTGCCTGGCATGAAGCAGGTGTCAAAGCCAAAGACCGTCCACGTATAGGGCAGGGCCACGTAGTGGCGGCCGTTGCGCCGCCAGCAGAACGTGAATTGCGCCATCAGTTTGCAGCTAATCTGGATCAGCGTGACGCCGAACTGTTCGAGAAGACCCTGCAATTGCTCAAGGGCCTGCCAGAGCTGGGAGTGCTGCTCCAAGTTGAACACGAGTTGCCGAGCCTGATCCGTCAGGTTTATGTGGGCAAGGGCACTGGCCTGTTTGCCGAGCAGGAACAGGAGAGCTGGCTGAATGCCGAGGCTCGCTTGCGTGCGGCGCTGACCGAGTTTACCCAGGCTTCCCATTCAACTTATCAAGGGCGTCTATTTGCGCAGGATGCCCTTCAGGGATTACGGCTGATAGATCTATGTAGTGAGGTGTTCGATGTAGTGGTTATGAATCCCCCTTTTGGTGATGGTTCCACTGAATGGTCTGGCTACTTAAGCAACCGATATGGAAAACATGCAAATAATCTTTTTTGTACTTTCATTGCACGAGCGATTTCGCTGTCTAAACTAGGCTTTGTCGGCGCTATAACTGACAATACATGGCTGAAGAAGACTGATTACGAAGACCTTCGGGAGTTGGTACTGGATGGCGATCTGCAATTGGCTAATTTAGTTGATCTAGGTTGGGGAGTGCTTGATGATGCGAATGTTGCTGCTTGCGCATTCACATTAAGTGCGTTGAGCACCGACATCGTGAATACGCTCGACTTGCAAGAATCGCCATTAGATGAGAAAGGAGACTTGCTACGCACTGTAGTTAGTCAGTTCTCCAATCCTTTTTCTTTGAAAGAACATCCCTCTGCCCCGCAGATCAATTCAGTAGATAGAAGGTTTTTCGACAATTTCCCAGGAAAGGCTATCGCCCATGAAGCTCCGCCCGCATTTGTTTCGTTGTTCACTTTGTGGCCTGGTATAGATCCATCGTTCTGTAAGACCCGTCGTGGGTACACTCCAGGCGACACATTTAGGTTTTTTAGATTGTGGTGGGAGGTGAGCTCGGACTTGGGGGCACAAAAGTGGTGGACCTTGAACAACGGGGGGGCATATTCACCAATAATTACTGATGGGCTTTTGGTTGGTTATCGTGATGACGGCTGGTCTCAATACCGCCCGCTTTCTGGGTTCAGACTTGAATCTGAGCAATGGTTCGGAAAGCCGGGAATTGGTTGGGGCAAAAGAACCGACTATATGTATGCTTACCCTTTGCCGGCCGGAAGTATATTTTCCCATGAAGGACATTGCGCATTTCCTACTGATGATGTGTATCTTTGGCCTTTATTGGCTTATTTAAACTCATCACTAGGTCAGCAGCTGCTCAATCTATTTTGTGGGCAGCACAAATTGGCAGGCTACGTCTCCAACCTGCCTTGCCCGCCGCTTAATTCTGAAGAGTTGCGACTGGCTGGAGATGCGGCTAAAGAATGTTGGGAAGCAGCGTCGAAAATTTCTCGCACTTCTGAACAGTCAGAAATATATAATTCGCCATTTAGCAAAATAGCGAAGCCGTGGGAAGTAAATAAACTACTAAGCGGTTGGGTTGACATATATTTTAAAAAGATTGCTGAGATAGACCGGTTGGTTGATAAGTGTGCGGCGAAGGCTACGAATATTTCAAGTTTTTCCTCATCTGGAGATGACCGGCCAAGAGCGTTTGTTGAGAAATTTTGTACGTCATATGACTGGGCGCGAGAACTTGTTTCGTACCTTTTTGGCTGCGCTGTAGGACGTTGGTCAGTTGGCGAGTTTGATTCTGATCTTGAAAATTTATGCGCTGGAAATCCTTTCGAGAAGATTAACTACCATTTTTTAGATGTTGATGCTCGCAATGTGGTTCTTGTTGATGACCCGGGTGCGCCGCTTGATGCATCTGGGTTGATACGATCATATTTGAGAAAGATATGGAATGAAGATGCTGATGTCATCGAGTCCGCTATATTGGAGCATATTGGTGAGGAGAGTCTTCGTTCGTATTTGGTAAGACCAAATGGGTTCTTCGCGGATCATCGGGATAGGTATTCAAAAGGAAGGCGATCAGCCCCAGTCTATTGGCCGCTTTCTACTGCATCGGGTAGTTACACGTTGTGGGTCTATTATCCATCCTTGAGTAATCAAACGCTGTTCTCAGCGGTGAATGATTTCCTCGACGGCCCCAACGGGAAGCTGACGCAAGTCAGCCGTGAGTGCGCAGAGTTGCGCATTACGGGCAGCGGCCGTTCTCGTGATGAGGAAAAGCAGTACGAAACGTTGCAAACCTTCGAGCAAGAGTTGACCGATCTGCGCGACAACTTGCTCAAGATCGCGCCGACCTTCCAGCCCAACCACGACGACGGTGTGCAAATCACCGCCGCGCCGCTTTGGCCGCTGTTCCGCCACAAGCCCTGGCAAAAGGTGTTGAAAGACACCTGGGGCAAGCTGGAAAAAGGTGATTACGACTGGGCGCGCCTGGCCACGGCCTACTGGCCCGAACGAGTGCGCGAGAAGTGCAAGAACGACAAATCCCTCGCCATCGCGCATGGGCTTGAAGAGCTGTACGTGGAGCCAGAGGCCGCTCCCAAGAAAACGCGCGGAAAAAAGAAGGCTGGGGGTGAGGAATGATCCAGGACGTCAAAGCATTCCCCGTCAGTTTTTACTTCAACCCGGATGGGGCGACCTCGTTCTTCATCCCAAAATACCAACGTGAGTACGTTTGGGGGTGGTCGAACTGGGATGCGCTGTTCAACGATTTGAATGAGTCACCTTCTGGCCACTTCTTGGGGTCGATCATTTGTGTCAACGGGCAGACGGACTCTATGGCAGGAAGCAGGCTGGAGTTGATCGATGGCCAGCAGCGCTTTACTACCATTAGCCTGCTGTTCTGTGCGCTGTACGAGAAGCTGAAGACGAACCCTGAGCCGGATGACGACTTCAACGTCGAGATCGTGAACCTGAAGAACCGCATCTTCATCAAGGCAAACAGCCAGTGGCGGTTTGAGCCCAGCGAGCAGATGCAGAACAAAACAGACTTTCAGCGGATTCTGAGTGAGCTTTTTCCAAAACTTGTCACTGCACCGAAAGGGCTGGCCAACTTTGGGAATCGCCGTATCGCGAAGGCCTACAAGTATTTCCGCGAACGCCTTATGCCATTGACCATTGCTCAGGCCATGGAACTGTTGGAAAAACTCAAGTCGGCGATCCTGGTCAAGATTGAGGTTCAAAGCCACTCAGACGCGTTTATGTTGTTCGAGTCGATCAACAACCGGGGCATTCCGCTATCGGCCATCGACATCATCAAGAACAATTTGCTGGCAGAACTCGACAAACGTCCTGACTACGGCATTGACCGAGCGTTTGATAAGTGGAAAGAGCTGATTTACTGGCTCGATGAGCCAGCGCTACAGGAGCGGTTCCTGCGGCATTTATACAATATATTCAAGTATTTGAGGCGCGTAGAAGTTAAAGGATGTCCAAGGGCGACGAGATCAAATCTGATCACCATTTATGACGCTATTTTGCGGCGTCATCCGGTGTGGTTTATCGGGCAGCTATTAGAAAAAGGAAAGACCTATTCCTTACTTCATTATCCGGATAGTGATGATTGTGTTTGGTCTGAAGATACAAAAAATCGACTGTTGGATTTACAGCACCTCGGTACAGCACCTGCCTATGCATTTTTACTGTGGGTGAGTCAGGTCGCTAGAAGTCGGAGTTGGGATGAAGGCCTGGCACTAGGCCAAATAGCCTCTTTGCTCACTAAATGGTTTTTTTGGCGGAATCTTACCGACACGCCGCCAACCCGTGAGCTAGACCCGATGTTTGTGCAATTGATAGGCGAGCTGCTGAAGCAGATTCGCAATGGCTCGATTAGCAAGCTCGAAGAGTTTGTGGCGCAGGCCAGTGATTGGTTGGTGGCTCGTGCGGCACCAGAGGATGTGTGTGATGCGCGCCTGAAGGGCGATGTTTACCTCGATAACTACGAGGCCACACGTTTCATGTTGTGCAAGCTGGAAGAAGTACACCAGACTCGCGAGAACACGCGCGATTTGTGGGCACACGACGCAAACGATCGCCCCGTTTTCACGGTTGAGCACATCTTGCCCAAGACAGAAAACCTTGGTCCAGGCTGGGTGGCCATGCTGGAGCTCAACAGCAAGGACACTGCTGATGCCATACGCCAGCGCTGCGCCCACCAACTCGGCAACTTAACCCTGAGTGGGTACAACTCCAAACTCGGCACGATGGAATTCATCAAGAAGCGAGATCGCCAGAACGACAAGGACGATTTCATCGGGTATCGCAATGGGCTTTATCTGAACGCTGATTTGGCCACTCGCACCGAATGGAATGAGGCCGCGATGACGGCACGAACAGACAAGATGCTCAAGGAGGTGAAGTCCATCCTGAGCCTAAGGAGCAGCTCATGAGCATTGCCGAATTCATTCAGAACAAAATTCTTCGTCCTCGATTGCAGAAGACAGGCAGTCTCGTGGTGTATGACCCTGCCGGGCATTACCAAGATGTTTGCAAAGGGTTGGCCGACGAAAAACTGCTGGTTGTGGATGCTTCAAAGAGCAGCATTGAGAGTCGGATAGCTGCGATGCAGGGCTTGCGTGATGTGATTGATCGGCAGCTCGCTGGAATACTGGTCTATGTGCCTGCAAAAGCGCCCGAGAGCGATGAAGAAAGGCAGGCTGATCCCTTCGCGCCCATTGCCGCAGCAGGGTCGATTTTTCCCGAAGGGGATGGTGATAGCTTTGAGAGCCTATGCCTGAAGGCGAAACCAGATCAGACCATGGCCATTCGGGCCATCTTTGAGCAGGATGCTTCGCCTAGTTTTGCGGTGGTGGATGCTATTGGCGGCGGCTTGGGCTGGCCCAACTTGCGTGCGCTACTGGCAGTCGAGTCCGCCCGAGACATTCTGTTCTCGCTGCTTGTGCCAAACGATGCGCAGCAAGTGGCATTGAAAGGCAGCGATAGCTGGGTGACAGAGGCGCGTGATTTGCTCCGCAACAGCATGGGCCTGTCATTGAAGACTAGGGGAAAGACATGGGACTCGGTTGCCAACGAACTTTGGCGTTTTGTTTTGTTCAGCGAGTTTGTTTTTGATCTGCCTGGTGCATTGCCTGCCAGTTTGAACGATGTACCGCGAGCCGAAACGCAGGCGAAGCCGTTGATTGAATACCTGTGCGATTTGCTGCGCAATGATCGCCGCACGCAGAGTGTCTATATCGACCGCGCAGAAGAAATTGAGAGGGATCTCAACCTGGTCAGCCAATTTGGTAGCTGGTCTGATTTGGGCGACCGGGACACCTTCCCGTTTGAGGAACGTACGTTTTTGAGTCGGGCGATCGAAGGCATCCTACGTGATGACATCGACCGGGTGAGGAGCATCTCGGAGCGCCATCAGCAATCGGTGTGGACGGGCAAAGGCGAGAGCCGTGCCCAGTGGGATTTGATTCGATCGGCTACTGAGTTGCTTCAAACCTGCGACGACATGGAGCGGCAGCTTTCGGACAACGCACGCAATCTTGATGTGCTGTTGACCTTTTATGTGAGCAGTCTGCGTGAAGCTGATCGCTTGCATCGCGAGTTCGAACAGGCAGTTAGCGATTACGACTGGCAAGACGCGCAAGGTGTAATGACGCCAGTCAAGCAGCAGGTTCGTAAGCAGTACGGCAAACTGGTCGAGAAGGTGCAGTTGATCTTCACTCGTCACGTGCAGCAAAGTGGCTGGCCGTTGGCTGGGCAGCTATCGAATACCGATGTGTTTGACCGCATTGTTGCGCCCAAGCTGCAAAAGAACGGCCACAAGGTGGCGTACTTCATGATTGATGCGCTTCGCTACGAATTGGGCGTGGCGCTGGAACGACAGTTGACGGAAGACGGACAAGTTGAGGTGCAGGCTGCCATGGCGCAGCTACCAAGCATCACGCCAGTAGGTATGGCCAGCTTGTTGCCCGGGGCTGGCCAGCAGCTTCGTATCAAGAATGACGAACAGAGTCTGGTGCCAATGCTGGGTGACCAGGTGGTGGAAACTGTTGCGCAGCGCATGGATGTGTTTCGGAGGAAATACGGCCAGCGCTTTGAAGAGGGGCGTCTGGAAGACTTTGTTCGCGGGCGTTTCGATTTCTCGCCTGAAACCGATTTGTTGGTGTTGCGCGCTGTAGAGATAGATAGCCACTTTGAGAACCATCCTGACACCGCCCCTGCAGAGATTACCAATGCACTCAAACGCATTCGAGTCGCAATTCATAAGCTGAAAGAGCGTGGCTTTCATGAGGTGGTGATCGCGACCGATCACGGCTTTTTCATGAACACCCACGCTGGTGCGGGCGATGTCTGCAGCAAGCCCGCTGGCAACTGGATTGGCATTCATGACCGGTGCGCGCTGGGTGATGGTGCTGGCGACAGCAATCACCTAGTGGTCTCAGCCGAGAAAATGGGCATTCGCGGTGACTTTGCCAAGTTCACTGCGCCACATTCGTTGGCGGCCTATCGCAGTGGTTTGCTCTATTATCACGGTGGCATTTCTTTGCAGGAATGCGTGGTGCCGGTGATAACGATGCAGTTGAAAACCTCCAATCAACCGACACTGCATAAAGCATCTGTGGCGATGAGCTACAAGAACGGCGCCAAGGCGATCACTACACGTATGCCCGTGATTGACCTTGCAGTTGAAACGGCAGACATATTCTCGACTGAAAACGAGTTCGAGATTTTGCTGGAGGCACACGACAGCAAGGGCGAAGTGGTGGGTGAAGCGAAGGCCGGAGGTGCAGTGAATCCTGCAACAGGAACATTGTCGTTGAAGCCAGGTGATAAGGTTCAAGTCACGATCAAGATGCAAATGGATTTCGAGGGGAAATTCAAGATCAAGGCTTTGCATCCAACGACTTATACGGTGTACTGCCAACTTGACCTGGCAACCGACTATGCGGTGTAAAAACGATGAATGAGCTCGATCAAAAGCTTACCGCCACCTTTGATGGCAAGGTACTGCGCAAAGATTTACTCCATCGGATTAAGAAGGGAACCAACGTCCCTACCTTCGTGCTGGAGTTTTTGCTTGCGCGCTTTTGTGCGAGTGATGATCAGGCTGAAATGGATGCGGGCATGGAGGCGGTGCTCGCCAGCCTACAAGACAACTATGTAAAGCCTGACGAGGCCAATGCCGCGCAGTCAAAGGTGGCAACCAAAGGCAAGCATCGCTTTATCGACAAGGTCCATGTTCGGTATGTCGAGAAGGAAAAGCGCCACTGGGCCTCATTGGAGAACTTCAATTCACAGCGTATCGCTATTGGCGAGAAGTTCTATCGAGACAATGACCGCCTACTGGAGGGCGGAATTTGGGCTGAGGTGACGTTGGCACATAACGCGATCGAAGAAGACGACTACGCGTTTTATATTGAAGACCTGCGCCCCATCCAGATCAGCCGCTTTGATTTTGACCGCTACTGTGATGGTCGTACTCAGTTCACCCGTGACGAGTGGATTGCGGCGATTTTGCGCACCGTTGGCTTGGAGCCAACAAAGCTATCAAAGCGCGTGTGCATGCACTTTATTGCGCGCTTGGCTGCTCTCGTCGAACCCAATTACAACTACATTGAGCTTGGGCCACGCGGCACGGGGAAGTCGTATTTCTTCAGTGAATTTTCGCCCTACGCCACATTGATTTCAGGCGGACAGGCGACCAAATCGGCGCTGTTCTACAACAACGCACGCCGTAAGGTTGGTCTGGTTGGGTTTTGGGATACCGTGGCTTTCGACGAAGTAGGCGGCATCAAAGTCAAAGATCCGGACACCATTCAAATCATGAAGGATTTCATGGCGAATGGTCGCTTTTCGCGTGGCGCTGAAGTGATCGCTGATGCCAGCCTTAGCTTTGTTGGCAATTTCGATCTCTCCATCAGCCAAGTAGTTAACTCGGTTGAGCATGATCTTTTCCAACCATTGCCCGCTGAGTTTGACTTGGCGATCATGGATCGATTCGCAGCCTACATACCTGGCTGGGAAATGCCCAAGAACAGCAGTGAATTTCTAACCAGTAGCTACGGGTTCATTACTGACTACCTGGCGGAAGCATTCCACTACCAGTTCAAGCACACCAATCGGTACGAAGAAGTCAGCAAACGCATCCGACTTGGCAAGAGTGTTGAGGGCCGTGATGAAAAAGGCATCAAGAAGACCGTCTGTGCCTTCCTGAAGATTCTTCACCCTACCGGTTCTCCGACCGATGAGGAGTTCGAAGAATATGTAGCCTACGCAGTTGAGTGCCGTCGACGTGTGAAGGAACAGATGAATAAACGCAAACCCGATGATGAGTTTGCGCGCATCGATCTCTCATTCCTTAATGCGCTGGGGCAAGAAGTTGTTGTCTATTGTCCCGAATCGAAGGATGCTGCAGCTACGCAGCAACCGTTTAGACGGCAGCTCAACGACAAACTTTCACCTGAGCGTGACGTTGCAACAGAGGCTACGCAAGAGCCGCGGGTGCCCGAGCCTGCTATCAAAGTCGAAGCAACTCCCCCTGTCGTCACCCCTGTTGTTCCAGAAGAGTTGGTGGAGAAGCACTTCACGATTATGTACGGTGACGTCGGCCACAGCTACGAATCGATCATTGGCCCCTACCTGCGAGGAGCAAAGACGGTAGTCATTGAAGACCCTTACATTCGCCTTCAGCATCAGATCCAGAATTTCGTTCGCTTTTGTGAGTGCGTCTTAAAGGCCGGAACGGTGAAAAAGATCAACCTCATTACCGGTTACGACGACAACACGCAGCTGGCCGATATTGCAGAGAAGCTGGAAGAGTTGAAGCAGAGCTTGCTCGAGATGGATGTGGAGCTAGAGGTCAAACTCAACCCGAACTTGCACGATCGGGAAATCCGCTTGGACAACGGCTGGGTCATCAAAGTCGGGCGAGGCTTGGATTTTTACCAAAAGCCGGGTGGCTGGTTTGAGGTGGGTGCGAATGACTTGAGCTTGCGAAAATGCCTTGAAACCAAGGTGGATGTTTTTCGTGAGTAAATTGAGAACCACTGATTTTTGCTTTCATAGCCAATGTTCAGGTACTTCTATTCCGTAGTTTTTAGACACTGTTTTTAACGTCGTGATGATCTCGCCATGTTGGGTTCTGTTGGTTTCATTCCATGTAGCACGGCAGTCAAGTAGGTTTTTCAGTACGCTCAGATTGTACATTCCTAGCCGATGGAAATTTCCCCAGTTGGGAATACCGAACAGGTTGTAGATGACCACGCTGGCGTCGCGTTCGCTGGCCAGACGCTTCTGGCCTGTTAGCCTTTCCGCAGCCTCTTCAGCTTCGTCGCGGTCGTCGTAGGTGTTAAGCAGTTTCATAGGTTTCGGATGCAAGCTCAATGAGGCGTAGATTTTGCCCGACTGACGAAAAAAGAGCATCCCCATCATAGGCGCAAGGTGAATATCTGCTCAGCTATGCACTTGGCCAAAAAAATATTGAAGTTAAACCAATAAGGGGCGTATGCCCCCTATTGTCAGGTTTACCAAGCCGACTGTGCTTTTCACTGGTCCGACAGTACTCAGGATCATTATTGCAGCAGATAACCCATCGGCTGGTCATCTTTGTCGAAGCAGAGGATGGTTTCACAGTGACCGCCTAGCTGATCGGCATTTGATTCGCTGATATCGGGTAACCATTTACCTAGCTCAGCGACTGGTACCTTCTTGTTGTTGATATAGCAGTCGTCATCAGCTCGCGGGTTGCACCAGGCGGTTTTGACTTCTGGCCATTCGGACTGAGGAGCGGCTGGGGTCTTCGTCGTTGTTGATGCAGTTCCGTTTTTCTCCTGATTCCACGCGACCCAGCCACCGATGTAGCGCTTATCGAAGGTCGAAACGAGTTCATTGTCGGGGACGCCTGAATCCAGATAGAACTTCATCAAGAGACTGCCAGCTTCAACGTACGATACTTGCCGAGTCGTGTCGGTGCGGTAGGCAACTGGCTTGCCATCGGTGCTACTGCCTATGCGATACCAAATAGAGAGTTGGAACGGAGTGTTCTCCTTCCAGTGACCTACCTCCGCACCTTGCATTCGACAATTGCCTCGCTGACACATGCCATTGACCTTATTGGTGATACGAACGTTTTGCTGGCGCTGAGCGTCCCAGATATCTACGTAGCGCGTGCTGGTGAGCCAAGTACAAAAGAGCATCGGTTGACCCGTTGCAGCTGGGCGGGTGACGCATGGAATTGCCTCCGGGAGGTTGTGCGTCGATTTTTCGTCGGGAAAGAAAGCCGCTGTACCTTGGTACGCGGAGATTTCAGCGTTGGCTTGGGCGCAGAGCGCGAGAAGGAGAATGCTAAAAATACGTTTCATGGTCTGTTTCTTACTATGAAGGTGAGAGAGAAAGAGGTCTTGAACAGGCTGCTATTGCTTGTAAACAACCTTGAGCTGCTTGTTGACGTAGTCCTTGATGATTTCGTAATCGGGGTTGTAGGTAACGAGCGTATGACCTACTCCTGCTGCGGCCGTTAATGTCGCGATGGTCAATGTGGCGGGTGTTGTCAGGACGCTGAATACGGCACCCAGCGCGCCGCCTTGTACCACTGCACTTTTCACATCGCTTTTGACTCGACACTTCAGCCCCTGGCTTTCAATCTTGGTTTCGACCAGTTTGATGCCTGCCATGAAATTTCCCCTGAGACCATGGATCTCGAAGGTCGCTTTGCTTTTCACGAGACCTTCAATCTGTGCTTCGTTTAGGCCGGTTACAACGATCATGGTTTTTCTGAGCTCCTTGTATGCAATAGCGGGCTAAATAAAAGTCAAATATCAACCTAATAGGTTGGGTCTCGGTTTGACGAGTCCTTCATTTCAATGGGTTGATGCTCAACCATCCGGGTTGTCCTGGAGGGTGAAATGTCAAAAACCAAATCGAAGCAGCTAGCGGAGTTTGTTGGGCAAGCCATTGCGCGCCAGCGCATTCGCAGCAAGTTGAGTCAGGAGCAGGTTGCGGAAAAGCTCGGGATTGGAAGCGAGGCCGTATCCCGTATTGAGCGTGGCGTTGTGATGCCTAACATCGAACGCTTAATTGAGCTGGCGACGGTCTTCGGCTGCGAGACTGCTGACCTGCTAACTGAGGGCAGCACGCGTCAGGAGGATCAGGCACGTCGACTGCAGGGGCTGTTATCCGTGCTGGACTCAGGTGACCGTACGCTGGTGTTGGAGTTTGTGGAGAGTTTGGTGGCGCGCCTCAGCCGGGGTTAAGCCGCTCCTTGATTTCGGCTGCCTCGTTGAACAAAGCACCACAGCGTAGGCAGAGAGAGTCAAAGCCGGCGAAGTGGAACCGCACAACCTCATCTGCCTCTTTTCTGGCCGCTGGATAAGCAGACACAACTGCGGCCAGCCCGCTGAGAAGAGCGAACTGGCCGCTCCTTTCATGCGGACGTTGAGCACCCTCGATTGCGCCATTAAACAACCCGATCAGCAAGGTCAGCCCTTTGGCGGCGTCACGTGTCAGCACGGCGCTGGAGTCGCAGATCAAACACTGTCTGTTCATCGTTATGTTTCCTATTGAGGCGCTAGTGCATGCCTGACGCTCCTCAGACGTAGGGTTATTTCGGTGCTGCCGTGGTGGCATCTGCCGCTGCTGGCTTGGGTGCCAATGCCTTTAAGAGACGGCAGAACATCCAACACGCCAGCAGTACGGCGATCAGCAGTGGTGGGAACCGCACCATCAAAAGCACCAACAATAGAGTGGCCAAGCAGCCCGCAAGAATGCCGGTGAGCATGAGTACAGCCGCAAACATGCGTAGTAGCTTCATCGTCGTGTTCTCCTTATAGATAGCCCTGCTCCGCCAGCGATACGCAGCCCTCGTGACCTACCACGATATGGTCCAGTGTTCGCACCCCAACCAGGTTCAAGGCCTCCTGTAGTTTGTGGGTCAGGGTGAGGTCTGCTTGGCTAGGTTCTGGATCACCGGAAGGGTGGTTGTGTACTAATACAGTCGCTGCAGCGTTGTGCTCTAGGGCGGTCTTGACGACTTCGCGGGGATAGACGTTTGCACTGTCCAGGGTGCCCCGGAACAGTTCGTGAAAGACGATTACTCGGTGCCGGTTATCGAGTAGAAGCAAGGCGAATACCTCATGTTCGTAATCGCCCAACAATGCTTGCAGGTGGCTGAACACGTCCTTCGGCGAAGTTAATGCCCGTCCTCGGCGCAGGCGTAGATTTGCCAATTGCCGGGCCATTAGCAGAATGTCGGCTTCACTGATCGGTGACTCGATTTGGTAGGTACCAGTAGATTCACTGGCCTTCAGCTTGTGTAGACGCATGTGAAGTTCCTTGATGGTTATCTGTCGGTGAGGTGTGGCGCTGGGCTTGCGTGTCCAGCTTCTCGAATAGGCTGGGTTTCGTAGAGGGCGGGAAAATGCTTGTGGTTGAGAGTGGGATTTCTTCGGTGGGGTAAAACTCTTCAATCACTGCACCGGCGTCTTCTTCGCTGTCCTCAAAGGCACCATTGCCAAAGCCACGGCGCGCGGCTTCATCCAGCGCTGTCTGATCAAAGCCAGCCGCCTGTCGTTGCACATCTAGCTCACTCACAGATTGCAGCGCTTCGGCCATGTCCATACCGCTGCGCACTGTGAGATCGACGTAGAAAATTGGTGTTCCATGGCTTTGCCGCGTTGACTTGCCACGCAGGCGCAACTCCAGCGGCAGTCAAGCCAATCGATTACCGGAAATAGCTTTGAAGTACTGCAGGCGAGCCGCTAGGGTGCGGATGCTGTTGAAGCCGGTGGTGCGGAACACGAAGCTGCCTAGCGGATCATCATCCCCAATCAGCACATTCAGCCGGCCGTACGGTTTGCAGGCACCGCCTTTGGCCAGTGGGCAGGCAAGCGACCAGTTGCAGGGCGGTTTCCAGGGCACGTTGTTTAATCTGCGCCCCCTGGCCGAACCAGGCCGAGTCCATGCGGTACTCGTTGCTACGTGCCCACCGTTCGTGGTCGACAAACTCGGTCACGGAGTTGAGCAGGCCTCAGGCGGTGCCGCGTGCCGAGTCGAGCTGACTGCCCCGACCACGACCTTCGTACAGCTCCTGAACCTTGCGCAGAGCGCGTTCGTTTGGCAGTACCTCCGGCAGTGCGCCGGTTGGACTCGTCTCACACAACACGGTCATGAAGAACCCCAGCGCCTCATGCCACTGCACCTTGCGCTCAGACAAGTCCCGCATGCGGTACATAAACTCATCCCACTGCGAGACGGCGATGCCGAGCTGCTTCTTCACTGCTTTCGGGTCGAAGCGGGTGTTGTGCGGCACCTTGATCGCGCGGCTGGTGCCGTCCAGGGCGATGGTCAGGGTGTTGTTGCACACCACTCGCACGGTGGTTGGTGTTGCTGTGGTGCGTAAGCCATAGTTTCGATGAGATGAGCCATGATTGTGATTCCTTTGGGCATAAGCCGGCATACAGCGCCACGCAGAGCGCAGCACCGTCCGGACGTAATAAATAGAGGGGAAGTTGACTTGGTTATGTCGGGAGGTTGAATCGATGGCCGCATAGCAAGCAGAGGTTATGGGCCAGGACGTGGCGATCGAGCGACTCACCCAACTGGGCGCCGAGGGCACAGCCACCGACACCGCCGGCCAGCCCACCGAGGATGGCACCCGATACCGAACCGAGTGTGATACCGACAGGGCCGGCGATAGCGCCAATAAGCGCGCCCGCTTGGCCTCCAGCCAAAGCAGTACTGACGCCGCGCGCGGCACCACCCAAGGTGCCGATGGCCGCGCCGACTTTCATGGCGTGATGGAATGAAGCGACTTTAGGGGAGTTACAACGAGGACACTGCAATGACATGGGATGAACCTTCCTGATAATGGTGTCATTGCTGTTATGTAGAGTTGAGATTTTTTTGAATCGAATTAGTACGCCTATGGGCACGTGATTTGGTCGCTAGGGCAGCGAACACACTCATCCGCTTGTATTCGACCGCAATTATGATGAGTTTTGTCTGTTAAACGAGGCGACACACATTGTCGTACCTGTACCCCAAGCTAGCGCCATCCGACAGCTTAGGACACCGCTATGGCAATCTCCCCGCGTCCGTTCACCTTTGTGTGCGCTTACTGTTCTTGGAAAGAAACAGTTCTACCTCACAACGATTTGGCATCGCTCGGCCAAGCAGCGTTCATCCTTTGTCCTGAATGTCATACCCCTTCGCTGGAGGGGCGAGAAGCCAATCGTCATGAAATCCTCAGAACCCGCTTGGATCAATTTCTTAGCCTCAACGATTGACGCTTCAAAGTCGCGACGCACCTTGTCGCTCTACCTTGGAAAATGACCAAAAAACCTAGGAGATTACGATCATGAAAAATCTGTTTGCCGTCATCGGTTTTTGTGTGGTGCTGAAGAAAAGCTATGAACTGTATTGCGAGTACAGCGAACTGAAGCGTGACAAGGCAGGGCGCCAGTCTTCTCCCGGCTGAGAGGAAAGCAGAATCTCAAGTTTGGCGCGCCGCTGTCGAAAGACTAAAGTCTCATGTTGACCACAATAGATGGCAATAAGCCATTTTAGTCAGTAGCATCAATGCCAAATTGGCATCAGCCTGCGGGCTATCAGTTGAACTGCAAACAAGGTAGTCACCATGTCTCAAGCGAAGGATACGCTGCTCAGGCTATTCGCATTACTGCGCCTGATTCCCACCGAGCCGCAGCGTATTGCAACCCCGACCCTGCTCGAAAAGCTTCGCGATAGAGGTTTTTCCGTGACACTTCGCTCGGTTCAGCGTGATTTGAATCGGTTATCGATACCTTTTTCGTTGCAATGCGATGATAGCGAGACCCCTTTCCGCTGGAGTTTCACTCGGGATGCTCCATTGAAGCTGGAAGATATGGATGCTTCCACAGCACTGGCTTTGTATCTGTCGGAAAGCCATCTGGTTACCTTGCTGCCGCAGACGGTTCTGGATCAGCTTGGTCCGCAATTTCGACGTGCACGTAACTTCCTGGGCGATCTCGGTCATAACGGATTGGCCGATTGGGCGCGACGAGTGCGTGCGATTCCTAATGGGAAAACCTTGCTGCCAGCTGCGATCAACCCTGAAGTCTGGGGGCAAGTGTCTGCCGTTTTGCTGGAGCGCAGGCAATTGCAAGTGACCTATCGGAGTCGGAGCAAGGGCGAACTCAAACAGTTTCGCCTGCATCCTGCGGGCCTGGTATCGCGGCATGCCATCAGCTACTTGCTGGCCTCCGTGGATGGCTATGGTGATTTGCGCCAGTTTGCTCTGCATCGCATTCAGCACGTTCGCGTACTTGATGAGCCGTCCGTGCTGCACGCCAACTTTGATGTGAACGATTACATTGCGAGCGGCATATTCAGTCAACGCCAAACCAACACTCACGTGGAACTGATCGCAGATGTTCATCCGCAGATTGCCGTCCTGCTCGGCGAAACCCCGCTGAGTCATGAGCAGACCTTGAGCGATATTCCCTCGAATACCTGGAAGCGTCTGCACGCCCAAGTTCCGCTGGATCGTGAAACGCTGTGGTGGATCTTTGGCCTGAACGACAACATCCGCGTGCATGGGCCGCAGGTTTGGGTCGATGAGATCAGCGCCAGATTGAACAGTATGCAAAACCTCTACGCGTCGACTGATTGCGCGACATGAACTGTCGCACTGCCGTGCAAGACTGCGGCTGATCAACCTCCAATGGATTAACACGTGTTTGGTGCCCAAGGCACCCGGCAATAGGGACAGAAGCTGATGACGGGCTCCACCGCTACGCCTGCAAAACCTAGAAAGGCCAGGAGGGCGGAGCCTTTTGTTACCACCACGTTCGATGTGTTGGTGTTGGCCACAATGAGCGCAGGCAAAACGTCGTTCATCAACGCGCTGATTGGCCAGGAACTGCTGTATACCGCCAATGAAGCCACCACTGCCTGCGTGACCCGTGTCGAGCATCGCCAGGGCGCCCGTCGATTCAGTGGCGCCTGTTATTGCTACAACGACACCGAGTTGGCCTCCCTGCATTCCCCGTCGGTAGCCTTGCTAAAGGACTGGAACGCCAATGCCGAGGTCAAGCGCATCAGCTTGGCTGGAACCTTCAAAGTGCAGCCGCGCCCAGCGCCCGGGCTGGTATTTCACGACACGCCAGGGCCTAACAACAGCCAGGATGAAAACCACGCCAGACTGATGCTGGAGGCTATCCGCACGGTGTCGTTCAATGCGCTTTGCTATGTGCTCAACGCCAGCCAACTGGGGACTTGTGACGACCGGTTGCTGCTCGAACAGCTGCGCGAAGAACTCGCCGCCAAGCCTGCCCAGCCGATTTATTTCATCCTCAACAAAGTGGATTTGCTCGATCCCGAGAAGGGCGAAAGCATTCAAGGCTATGTGCACAACGCCCAGCGCTATTTGCGCGATATCGGTTTTGAGCAGCCGATCATCATTCCGACAATGGCCAGTGCAGCGCTGTACGCGCGCAAGGCCCTGAGTGCCGAAACACTGACGCGCGCGCAACGCTCCAAATTGCGTCAGGTACTCGATGATCTGGAAGTGAACAAGCGCGATTTGCTCAATGCCACCGTCGTGCCAGAAGTGGTCAAGCGCCGAGTCTTCACATCACTCAACAACCTGGAACGCAGACAGCGAACCAAGGCACTCGATACCCGTGCCTACGATAAAAACCAATTGCAACAGTTGGTCACAATCAGTGGGCTCAAAACCGTTGAAGCCCTTATCCATCATCAACGCCGATTAGATGAGCAACCATGAATACTATTGAAATCATCCATAACCCATTCATCGTCGAGACTCAGTTCCTGATCAGTGGCCAACCGCCGGCCGAAGGCTGCAAGCTGTCGAGCTATAAAGAATCGCGGCTGCAAGTGTGGATCGAGAAGCTGTTTGATGAGTTGAGTCAGTTGTTCAATGGTGACAATAACTTTGATGTCACTTTCAGAGGGGTCGAGTCGGACTACCTTGACGTGGTTGAGGCGGCAAAAGTCGCGACGGGCAAGGGCATGCAGGTCACTCTGCAGTTTATCGAGGCCGACCCAGCGGAGGAGCGGCTGACCCGCATTCGTGAGTTGATGGAAGAGGCCAAGCTTCATCCTGAATTTGAGCATTTCATTCGTGACAATGCCGATGTCAGCCAGTCCTTTGAAGAAGCGTTCAATAAGGATTTCGACGTGTATGTGGTGGCGACCATGTCCTCGGGCAAGTCGACACTGATTAACGCCATGCTTGGCCAGGACCTGCTGCCCGCGGCCAACGAAGCCACGACCGCGACCATTGCCCGCATCACCGACAACGCATCGATGGGCCAGCGCTTCGCCGCCCAACGCGTAACCAATGATCACCGTGTTGCGGAAAACAGCGATGACGTGAACCTGGAAGTGCTGCAGGCATGGAACAGCCTGCCGGACACGATGCGCATCGATATCGAGGGCAAAATTCACGCAATCCAAGATCGTGACAGCGTACGCCTGGTATTGACCGACACACCAGGGCCGAACAACAGCCAGGATGAAAAACACCAGCTCAAAACCATGAGTTTCATTCAGGACTCGCAGCGCAACCCGCTGATTCTGTATGTGCTTAATGCCAGCCAGTTGGGTACCAACGACGACAAAAACCTGTTGGGACTGGTCGCCGAAACCATGCGCAAGGGCGGCAAGCAGAGCAAGGATCGGTTCATTTTTGTCATCAACAAGATGGATGTATTCGACCCTGAGAAAGGCGAGGACCTGCCATCCGTGCTGGCCCGCGTCAAAAACTACCTGGTTGAAAACGGTATTTTCAATCCGCTGATCTACCCGGTGTCGGCCAACCTGACGCGGCTGCTGCGCAAGCCCCAGCACTTGCATTCACGCAAGGAACGCGGTGAGTTGAACTCCATGATGGACATGTTCGGTGAAGAGCCGAGCATGAATTTGCTGCAATACATGCCGATTACCGAGCGGGTCAAACGTAGTTTGCAAGAGAAGAAACTCCCCGAGATCGTGCTGAGCAGTGGCTTGCCGGCGGTAGAAGCGATGATTGACGAGTACATCGACAAGTACAACTTCCCGCATCGGGTCAAGCGTGCCTATGACGCGATGACCAAAGCCATTGCTGTTGGTCTCAACGAAACGCAACTGATCGAGCAATTGGATCAGGACGAGAAGATGCTGGCGCATATAAATGAAGAGATCCAGGCACTGGAGTGTCGGCAGGAGAAAGGGTTCGATACGCAGGCTTACAAGGACAAGATAAAGCGTGAAGGTAAGGTGTTGCCGCGGGTTACTGAGGATGCTCTCGCGGAGCTGGAGACTTCTGCTGGCAAGTATCTGAGGTCGGTCAGTGAGCGTTTCACCGAAACGGTCGAACCACACATCGCCGAAATGCGAGTCAAGGAAGTTGAAGAGGAACTCCAGTTCCAGTACCGCAAACTCATCAATGCATATGAAGCGGTGTTCATCACAAGTCAGCGAGTTATTAGTGAAGACCTTCAGGCTGAATATCAGCGCTACATCGTGGCTCTTTTCAACGACTGCCAACATTTGAAGTTGCCTATTCTGGAAAGCCTCCAAAAAGCTACGGCTGATATTTCCTTCAATCTTACTATCAAGAGTGATGAGGTGCAGACCAAGCGAGTGGTGATTGACCGTTACGAAGTCAGTGACAGCACTTGGTACAACCCCTTCTCGTGGGGGTCCACTCGCACGGTTTACAAATATGGCGAAGAGAAAACCGTCGATCTTAGAGCACTCTGGAAGGAGCGTAGCACGCGTGTTGACACCGAGTTTGCTCGCTTGGTAGTGGCCGCGCGTAGCGAAATCGACAATGGCAAGACCGTCCTGATTGATCAGTTCGTGGCGTTTATGGGGCGCGAATTCGACACCAAGTTCAATGAGTTGATCGACTCGCTCAAAGAAAAAATGACGGACCGCGACCTGCGTGAGCGAGCCCTTGAAGAGGCTCGTGAGTTGCAAGCGTGGATCAATCAATTCAAAGAAAAACTCGACGAAACCCTCGCCGTTTGACTTCGGAGTTTCTATGACGACTGACGCCATAATGATTGAAAAAGCTCGTAAGCAGTTTCTGACGGCGCTCGATGACACACAGTGCGACACCGATGTGTTGCAGAAGATAATGGACGCCGTGCAACAGACCCCAGGGGTGATGGAGGCTCATAAGGTCGATGCTGTCACTCGCGCCATTGATGTGGACCCTGTGAGTTGGAATCCGGACTATTTCAGTCGGCAAAAGGTTTTCGCTGCCCGCAACTTTTCCAAGGAGCGGCTGGAGCATTTGATCCAGGTCCGCGACGTGTTTCGTCAACGAAACGAAAAGGGATTCACACCAACTGTTGCCGCTTCACATGTGAGAAAAGATCCGATGAGCAGTGCGTCCTCCGATTACCAACCTTCCAGCAACCTCAAGAAGTTTGTCGAAGAAGGTGACTTGTTGACGACCCGCACCGCACTGCGCCTGGAGCTCAACGACCGTCGTCTGGATGGCGCCGAATTGCGCGCTGCGCTGGGGTGGATCAAAGATAGTGTTTCCGGGATATTCGAGGTTTTTTCAGAAGGCGCATTTGCGCGTGAGCTTGTGGCAGATCAGAACAAATGGACCGAAGATTATTACGATCTACAGGTCACTTACCTGAAAACCAACTTCTCGGAAAAGCGCTTTTTGCACCTGATCGACGTTCGCGAGCATTTGCGCAACAGCGCTGTTGAGGGCTTTGCTTCGACCAAGACAAAAGCCTCCACCGCACATTCAGCCTCCCCTGTAGCTCAAGCATCACGCCCCCACTCCCGCCAGCCCATTTACGATGGTGCATCAGAGCGTAATCCAGCCTTCAAGGCCGCACTGCTGATCGGCGGCGCCATTGCGGCCGTGGTGGTGTTCCTCATTGCACTGGTACGGTGACCTGATGACCTCTCCAATACTGACCCGCACTGCCGTGCAGGATATCCGTGAAAACGCCGGCCTGACCCTTGAAGCTGGGCGTGCGCTGATCAATCGCAGCTACCTGTCGGAGCTGGAGCGGTATCCGGTCCATGCCTTTGCCGAGAAGGGGCTGCGGTTCAATGCTGCCAGTGACGTGCGGATTTTTCGCATTGAGCGCATCGTCCAGGACAACAAACAATCTGTACTCGAGAGCACCACGGCCGCTTACACCGCACTGGGTGCTGCGGGTTACTCGGTTTTTCTGATATTGCGCTCCAACGGTATCGAAACCGACCTCTATATCGGTACCCGGGGTGAGCCCGGTAAAACCCTCGGGCACAGTTCTGGCGAGCTGCTGCGGGAGACCTTCAAGGGGCACTTCTCGGGCAGTTCGTTAGTGCCGCTGCCGCAACAGCATGCAGATGCCTTGCTGGGCGCTTTGCAGGCCGAGAAGGCCAACCCTTCGGCAAGCATCACGGCGGTCACGGGTGTGCCTGCGTTGTCGACAGAGAACCGCGAGCACTTCATGCAAGGGCTCGAGCGTTTTATCGATGCGGCTGAGCGCCGGGTGTACCACGCGATCATTCTTGCCGAGCCGGTTTCGTCGCAGAACCTTGACTTGATCCGCGCCGGATACGAGCAGGTCGCCACGCAACTTTCGCCATTGCTCAAACAGCAATTGTCGTTCGGCGAACAAGACAGTGATTCCGTTGGGCTCAGCATCAGCCAGGGCTTGAGTGACTCCCTTGGACACAGCCTTGGGCTGACCGAAACCAAGGGCACGTCGACGACGCTCGGCACATCAATCACCGACACAACCGGTACCAGCGAGTCGTTCAGTGCACAGACCCTGACATCCAAAACGGTCGCTATCGGTGCCAATGTGCTGGGTATGGTAGGTGGCGCGACATTGGGGCCATTCGGCGCGATGCTCGGTAGCCAGATCGGTTCGGCCGCTGCTGCGCTGCTCAACGAACAACGCACCACCGGCACCAGCCAGTCGACGTCCACCGGTCGCAATGAAAGCCACGGCACCTCCTTCAGTGAGGCCGCGTCGAAGACTACGTCGACCACACATACCACCAGCACCACCGATACTCATTCGTTGAACAAAACCCTGGGCTCTAATCGGCAGATTTCGATTGAGACCGTGGATAAGACCATCGAGCAGTTGCTCAGCAAAATCGATCACCACCTCGAACGTATCGACGAAGCCAAGACATACGGCGGCTGGAACTCGGCGGCGTATTTCATCGGTGACAGCACTGCGTCGTCCGAATCGTTGGCGAGTATCTTTCTTGGGCTGGTACGCGGCAGCAAGTCCAGTCATGAAGACTTCGCCCTGACCACCTGGAAATCCGCCAACAAGTCAGCCGTGCTGGACTGGCTCAGCGCGTTCAGCCATCCACAATTGAAACCGGCATTTTCCAAAAAGATCCCGATCAGTTACCTCACTCCGGCCACGCTGGTGTCGGGTAAGGAGATGGCGATCCAGTTGAGCCTGCCCCGACGCTCCACTTCCACGGTGGCCGTGCTGGAAACCCAGGCGTTCGGTCGTAAGGTGCAACGCCTGGATGGTCACAGCAGTGAGCCAGGCAAGGGCAAGACACTGACCTTGGGCAACATCCGCCACTTGTGGGAAAACCTGCCGCAAAAGATCGAGTTGAGTCTCGATCAGTTGGCCAGCCATGTGTTTGTCAGTGGTTCGACCGGTGCCGGTAAAAGCAACACGCTGTATGAAATGCTCAGCCAAATCAGCGCCGTCGGCGTGCCATTCCTGGTGATTGAACCGGCCAAGGGCGAGTACAAACACGTCTTCGGTCATCGCGATGACGTCAATGTATTTGGTACGCATCCGGCCCACAGTGAATTGTTGCGCATCAACCCGTTCCGCTTCCCGTTGGCCATTCATGTGCTGGAGCACGTTGATCGGCTCGTGGAAATCTTCAACGTCTGCTGGCCGATGTATGCCGCAATGCCTGCCGTACTCAAAGAGGCGATCCTGCAGGCGTATCAGCAATGTGGTTGGGACTTGGACGCGTCGACCAACCGTTACAGCGATGAATTATTTCCGACGTTCAGTGATCTGCTCAGTACCCTGCAAAGCGTGATCGAGGCGTCCGCGTACTCCCAGGAGCTCAAAGGTAACTACATCGGTTCGCTGTCCACGCGGATCAAATCCCTGACCAATGGTTTGAATGGGCAGATTTTTACCGCTAACGAAATCGACAGCGCCGTACTGTTTGATCAGAGCGCAATCGTTGACCTGAGCCGCATCGGCTCGTCCGAGACCAAAGCCCTGATCATGGGGATCCTGGTGATGCGCCTGAGTGAGCACCGAATGGCCGGTGGTGGCATGAACCAGCCGCTGCGCCACGTCACGGTCCTTGAAGAAGCGCATAACATCCTCAAGCGCAGCCCGTCCGAAGGCGGTGCTGAAGGGGCAAATGTGGTCGGCAAGTCAGTGGAGATGCTAACCAACGCTATCGCCGAAATGCGCACCTACGGTGAAGGTTTCATCATTGCCGACCAGTCGCCCCATGCGGTTGATATCGCCGCGATTCGCAACACCAACACCAAAATCATCATGCGTCTGCCGGATGAAATGGACCGTCGTTTAATCGGTAAGTCGGTTGCGTTGCGTGATGATCAGCTTGAAGAGATCGCCAAGTTACCCAAAGGCGTCGCCATCGTTTATCAAAATGACTGGCTGGAGCCGGTGCTGTGTCAGGTGAAGAAATTCGCCGGGCACGAAACCCCTTATGTGTATACCGCCAATGACAATCGCGCCGTGCGTAGCCAGGATTTCAACCTGCAGGTACTCAACCTGCTGCTGAGCAACCGTATCCGCACGCCAGTCGCCTTGGATTTAGCGTTGCTGGAAAACGGCTTGTGTGAATTGCCGTTGCTGGCTCGCAGCAAAATCGCGCTGTTCGAGGCGCTCAATGCTCACAAAGAAGAGAAACCGTCGGCGCTGTGCAAGCCCGAGGCATTTGCCTACGTCGCACAATTGGTGGTCGATGTGCTCGGTTGCCGGCAGCAGGTCCAGCAGATCATTCAAATGGCGACCGACTACGGGCATCTAAGCAATCAACTTGACCTGTTACTCCACGAGAGAGCCACTGGCTTGAGCGCTGAGCTGACCCTGGCTACTCAGCAGTGCCTGATGAAGGACTACAGCCTGCAGCACGAGAGCCATCTCGATATCTATTCCGCATGGCGTGCGCGCCTCGAAACAGGGAGTGTTCTGTGAACTTTGAAAATTTCTTTGCTGAAAAATCCGAGGTTCCGACCAGCCTGGCGTTATTGGCCCGTGAAATGCCAGACCGCTGCCTTATCGTTGTCGAGCTCGATCGTCCTATCGTGCTCACCCAGGAAACCCGCCTGGAGCTACCGCAAATGTCGCCGGAAACCCGTGAGCGGCTTGAGCTGCTGGGCGTTCCTAAAGAGGTTCTGGATGCAATAGGTAGTGAGGCCGAAGCGAAGATCTATGAAAATGCCAATCTTGAACCATCCGAGGTCAACGGCAAGGATGCACTGATTCGTACCGACATCGATTACGATCAAAAAGATGCCATGGGCACCACTAACCTGGATCGGATGAAGTCGGGAAGGGCCCCGCTCGATGCCAATGGAAAGCCGATCGAGTTACATCACATCGGCCAGAAACAGGACTCACCATTGGCAGAATTGACCAGCGCTGAGCACCGTGGCAACGGAAACGATAACGTGTTGCACAACAAGCAGAAGGAGTCCGAGATCAATCGCGAGGACTTCGATAAAGAGCGAAAAGACTACTGGAAGGCGCGAGCCGAACAGATTGAGAATCAGCGCTGAGGGCGAATCTTATGAAAAAACTTGAACAACTCGTTGATCTCCATCAGGCCAACACCCGGCCAGTAGATACCGCCAGCATCCAGAATCTTGAGCAGAAACTGGGATTCGCACTGTCTGACGAATACAAGCGCTACCTGTCGGCTTTTGGAGTCATTGTCTTTGACGCCTACGAAACGTATGGCCTAGGCGTGCCTGACGACTATTACCTGAATGTGTTTGCCGCATTCTCGGACCTTGGCCGTGACCCGACCTACCCGAAAAATACTGTGCCACTGCTGGAGATTGGTGATGGTCAGTACTACCTGTACGACAACCAGGCACGGAAAATTCTGGTTTGGGCTACACCGAATGGCGGCATTGTGCGTGTCTTGGACGACGGGCTGGAAGCCTTTTTGATCAAGCATGTCTTCGCAGGCTAGTTGAGCGCAGTTCGGAGAAATAGACTTTACTCTTTCTCGTCCGGCCAGGTGCGGCAAGTTCTATTCGGTGAACTGGTACTGGACTCGGCATAGCAGCGAAGAAGATGGAGGTCAGAAATGTTGCATTACAGGAATGCAAAGAGCTGACGGGTGTTAACCGAAGCTGATGCGGGTAGCTTTCAGGAAGGATATCTAGCGATTGGTTCCAGTCAGTCGTAACTGTTCAGACAGTTTCCTCAGAATCAAGGATTATGGTATTCGTGCCCAGCGGATAACGGATCACCTTGTAGCTGGACTAACGTGTTTACTGTGCCGGCATTAGCGCCGTGATGGTGCTAGTGTTGCTTTTACTACATAAAGAGCCCACGGAATCATGGCCGAGACGATAAACATCGCAAAGATGGCAGAGAAGCTGTCGAAAGGCATTTTCAACGAGTTTCTCTGGGGGCGTATGGAGCACACCAATATCAATTGGCCGTGCGAGAACCAGGACTTACATGAGGTCAAGACCCATCCCTCAGATGTCGTTTTTTGGTACAATGAGCCCTATTCTCAGTCCCGCACATATGTGAACTGCGATCTCAAGAGCTACGCGAAGGGCACCATTAAAACGAAGGCTATCCGGGAGGCAATCGAGAGTCTTGCCAAGAGTCTGCGATGCGCCGAGATCAGCCGAGAGTTTAGCGAAACTTACATCCATCCGGATGTATCGGCAAATATCCAGGGACTGCTTTTCGTCTACAACCACGATAGTGAGTATGACAAGGACTTCGCCAAAATCCTAGAAAAGGTAAAGTGCGATGAATTGGACATACCCAAAGGTTCTAAAATCGTTGTGATGGGGCCTGACGATATCTACTGGCTGAACAACGTTCACCACGAAATTATCCACCTTCGCGGAGGTGCAGGTCTCCTACCGGAACGGGATTACTGCAAGTTTTACTACCCCCATCTGGTTCGCAGAAAGAATGTCCAATTGGAGCACGCTAAGGCAGCCACGCTGGACATGCTGACCGCACCTTGGATCATCCTGTCCCATGTAAACCCCAAGAATGGAAGTAAGCAGGGTTTCGTGATCTTCATGCGTAAGCGGGGATTCACAACAGATGAGTTTCTGTATCTCATCGAGTATCTGATGCACTACCAGGTAATTAAGGCCGAAACGGAGGTCACTATCCGCATGGTCGACCCGCATCAGAATGCTTCAGCCAATTTTGCCAAAGCAAAAGACCAGTACGTCGCTGACTATCAAGGCGGTGGAGACCTTAGGCAGATCCTAGACTCCATTGACTTCGGCAAACTTGAGCACGTCCGTACCACTTTCTGTGACCTGGAGTTGTCTCGGCAATGAGCAAAAACGCGCTTCAGTATTGTGCTACGGATAAGGAAATTTACGACGCCTTGATGTCTGCTAAGCAGAAAATCAACGAAAAAATTCTGCTAGAGCTTGCGAAGGACAGGGGGATTTTCTTTTCTGCCAAGGACAGCCGGGATGATTTGGTCAGCGCCATTTCGCTCCTTCCACATGACTATCACGATCTTAATACCCTGCTGGAACAGCGTGAGCATTCTGGCCGGCAGGAAAAGCTCACGTCGGTAACGCTACCAACCGCGCTGACCGTGGAAGGAATCCGGGAGATTATTAGAGAGTACATTGAGGAGTCCCCGGAGGACGAGAAGGTCACTCAGCAGATTAAGGACGGCAACCAAGTGGTCGCCAACATTAAGTACTCCGACGTTGACTATGGCAAAACGCGGCTCGTTCAGCGCACACCCAAAGAAGCCTTGATCGAGTTCCACGTATCGGCGGACAAGACGGTCATTCGGATGCCTGCCAATGATCGTGTCAAGGCTATCTACTCGAAGCTCAAGGGCAAGCTGGATACCAGGGCCAAGGCTGAAATCCCCGCTATCCGCATCGAACTCGGCGAGTTTCAATCATCAGCATTGCGCACAGAGTTCTTTACTTCTCTCATCAGAGATCTAACGGGGTTCTCGCTGAAGAACGTCACTAGTGTGAAAGTTGAGCGCTTGCCCCAGGAACCTGAGGAAGACGAGCTTGATCTGGACGATGACCAGGAAGCTGAGGTGGCCAAAGAGGAGGCCTTGGCTCTGGTCAAGAATGTCGCACTGAAAGGTGAGACACTTCTGGCGTCTGAGGAGTACCAGAGTTTGACCCGGAAAGGCTTTTTCATCACGTCGATCATATGGCGCTCGGTGCTGAATAAAGCACCACAACCCATGGTGGAGTTTGAGGCTGCTTTTGAGGATCCGATGCAAGGAAAGGGGTTCAAGTACTTTGTCCGAGGCGCCTATCGTATCGTTGAGCTTGAGTACACCAAGACGATTCGACCGGTCAGTGCCGAAGACAAAGAAATCTATCTGGGTGTTATTGAAGAAACCGCGGCGAAAGTTATCAGGGAACTGAGAGCAAAAGCTCAAGCGAGCGCTGAGCCGCAAGGAGAACCAACATGAACAGGGTTAGATGGCTTTATGCCCAATGGCCCTTACCAATTCGAGCAGTTGGGAAGAAGCTCGTTGAGACGCCATTTACGGATGAGAGAATGGATGGCTTCGCTATAGAACGAATTCGAGACGACTTCGTCGAGGGGCGTTACATCGAAAAGTACAATTACCAAGAAGTGATCTCGACTCCTTTTGGTACTGAAGAGGTGTTTGATCGGGTTGGGTACCGGACAACAGAGTTCACTCTCTTTGATTCGTCGCCCCACATTGAGCTAAGAAATTATCAGCGCAGTATCAAAGGATTTATCAGTCGGCTGCTCGAAGCTTGCAGTTTCAACCTAGTAGTTACGCCTATTACGGTTAACCTGATTGAGTGGGTATCGGCGCTGCAGCTTGCCGTGGATCAGGAAATCACTGTCGATTCGCTTCAGGTCTCGGGCGTCGAAATAGACCAAGGTGTGACGGGGAAAATATTGCTCAAAGGGCTAAGAGATGTGCGTGAAGCCACTGATGTTCTACTAGCCGGGCGTAAACATGTGCTGGAAAAAGTCCAAGTGAAATTCGCTGGCCTTCACAAGACAGTGGTCATCCAATTGTCCAATAACGGCACTGCGAAGCTCCCCGCAATGCTACCGAAAGACCTCCTTCATCATTTACGTGTGTCCTTTCCTACCAGCGTCAGATGAAAGAGTATCTGTAGATGGCTGTATCGCGTGAGTCGGCTGCTTGAGGTGCACGCTGAGAGATGGAGGCAAGCCTGATGTACAGCCCAGACAGGCGACGGTCATGATTTAGAGATTACTTATCACCTGTTGAAGCTACTTCGTTAGCGTATTGAGACGACCTTCGTGTCTCGGGTGTTCTGGATTGCCGAGATCGAAAGATTGCCGGTAGCTGCTTTTTGGATGTGCTCGCTCCACCACTTCATCATTGGACGCCTGCGCTCGATGTAGTCCGCTCGGTTATAGGCGCTGCGGACCTCGTCTTTATCGACGTGTGCAAGCGCTACCTCAATCAACTCAGGATCCCAGCCGTGTTCGTTGAGAGTAGTGCTGGCCATTGATCGCATGCCATGGCTCACCAACCGACCTTCGAAGCCCATGCGCTTTAGTGCCATGTTGGCGGTCTGGCTGTTGCAATGGGTCCGAGGGTCCCGGTCTGCAGGAAATACATACTCTCGGTGTCCGCTGTAGGGTTTGATTGCCTCCAGCAGTGCCAATGCTTGATCTGTGAGCGGCACGATATGTACTCGGCGTTTCTTCATGCGCTCAGCAGGAATCGTCCAGATCTTCTTCTCGAAGTCGATGTCGACCCAGCGCGTGGTTGCAGCCTCCGCTGGGCGAGTCATGGTATTGAGCTGCCATTCAATCAGACAGCGCGTAGTTCTTTTTATGCTGGCATTGGCAATTGCCACCATGAGCTCTTTCAGCTCATCTGGAGCAAGTGCCGCCATGTTTTTCTTTTTCGGCTTCTTGAAGACGGAGCGAATCCCGCTGAGTGGGTTTGCGTGTATCAGTCCTGAGTTGACCCCGTAAGTCATGATCTCGTTGAGTCGCTGTGACAGCCGTTTAACGGTTTCAAGGCTACCTTTGGTTTCGAGTGGTCGAAGAAGGTTGATGACTTGTGGTGCACTGATTGCTGAAATCTGTGTGGAGGCCAAGTCTGGAAAAACGTGCAGCGTCAACGAACGCCAGATGTCCTCGGCATAAGCAGGTGTCACCGCATCCTTCTTCAGTTCATACCAGGACGTCGCGACATTCTGGAATGTGTGCTCGGTTTCAGCTTGCTTTGCTTGCAGCACTGCATCCCGTTGTTCTTTGGGATCGAGGCCTTTGGCAAGTATTTCCCGGGCTGCAATGGAGCCTTTTCGTGCTAGCGCTAGTGAGACTTCAGGGAAGGTACCGAGGCCCATGTTGATCCGCTTCTTCGTCACGGGGTGTCGATAGTTGAAGTTCCATAGCTTTGAGCCATTACTTCTCACTCGCATTTGAAGTCCGCCGCCATCGAACAGTACGTAGTCCTTTTCAGCAGGCTTGGCAGATTTGATTTTGAGTTCAGAGAGGCGAACCGCTTGTGCGCACATTGGCATTCCAGGATGGAGTTGGCATTCCAAAAATTAGCACTATTGGGCTTGGAATGCCATTTGGAATGCCATAAAGCGTGGCTGTTCCTGGACGTCCGTGGACGCTGGTGGTGCTTAAGGCCCCGTGTTTACTGGATTTCAGGCACAAAAAAAGACGTCCGTGGACGTCTTTAGATGATGGAATGGTGGAGCCGGGGGGATTTGAACCCCCGTCCGCCAGTACTCCGCTGTCGGTACTACATGCGTAGCCGTGTCTATTAAGTTAACCCTCAGCGACCCGACGGGCAGGGTGCTTTGGGCGAGTTGTGTAAGTTTTAGCCGCTTCGTCCACAACGTACTGCACGGCGATTCCGTTCTATATGACAATCACTTTGGGTTTACGGACATCCCCTGGTGATTGCTGGACCCGAAGGTACCAGAAGGGAAGGGCTAAGGCTGCTTACGCAGCGAGAGCGTATTCCCCGTAGGTTTCGTCATTGGCAACTATAGGAAGTTGCAACAGTGGATTTACGAGTTCTGTTACCAACTCGGCATGCACCTAAAGTTTCGCAACCGGCGTCGAATCCTAAACGGCCCCGAACCTGGCGCTCTGTGAATCTGTAGAGCGACAGGCCTGCGTAGTGTACGCCAAAACGCATCAGGGGCCAACCCGAAGGTTGGCCCACTGCATTCAGGAGTTTTTACCGTCTTTGTTGGTCTTCTGCATCTCTTGGATGGTCTGGGTGGTTTCAGAGATGCATTTCTCGGTGCCTTCCTTGGTTTTCAAGGCTTGATGGGCCTTCGCTTGCTGAAGGCTCGCCTCGATCTGGCTTTGCGAATCCGAGCCTTGGTACTGGGTCTTGGCATTCTCAATGGTTTTGATGTTGGTGGCGCAGAGACTGTCCGAATCGCCGGCAGCAAACGAGGGTGATGCCAGCATCGAAGCAGTGACAAACAGACCTAACAGCACAGAGCGTTTCATATGTCTCTCCTTGACCCAAGGGCAGCATTTGCTGGCCATCAGGGCGGCTACCTGTTGAGGAAGTCCCGCGTTTGCGGGACCTGATCAATGGACTGCCGTTGTTCGTCAGGGTTCTATTTTTTTCACATCGCCCTGGCCCGTGTCACTCGGTCAACCAGATAAACCAGCCCGTGGTAATCAATCGCACCGTGTTGCGTAAGACCGATCTCACAGGTCCGGCTGGTGGAGATTCCTTCGCTGCAGTGCTCTACCGCGCCCTTCAGCGTGCGCAACGAGTGGGCGTTCAGTTCGGGCGTGGTGAAGCCTTTGTCCCCGGCAAATCCGCAGCAATGGATGCCTTCCGGAATGACCACGTTTTTGCTGCACCTGCGCGCCAGATCGATCAACGCCTGGCTCTCGCCAAGGTGCTGCGTGCTGCAGGTGACGTGCACCGCAATGGGGGCCTCTTGAGGCGTGAAGTCGAGGCGATCCATCAGGTGCGTGCGAATGAAACGCACCGGGTCGTACAGGTCCAGACGTACTTCACCCAAGTCTTGAACCAGGCGCAGGGTGCATGGGCTGGTGTCGCAATAGATCGGGTCGAGCCCGCCGCGGCTGGCGTGCAGCAGCGCGCCGATCAGTTCCTGGCGCTTGTGCTCGGCCTGTTCGGCGTAGCCTTTGGATGCAAAGGGTTGGCCGCAGCAGAGGCTGTCTACGTTGTCCGGGAAAACGACTTGGTAACCGGCTTTTTCCAGCAGCCCGCGGGTCTTGTCGTGCAACGACATCTGTTCTTTGTCCTCCGCCGCCGGGCCCATGACCCGCGACACGCAGGCCGCCAGATAAACCACCCTCGGGCGTTCGTCCGCCACGCTGGGGCTGAACCGAATCGCCCTTTCCGGTTGCGGCATGGCGTTGGTCCACTGCGGAACCTGTCCTTTGGACAGCCGCGTCAGCCCGGCGGACAACCGTGCCAGGCGCGGCGCTCCCAACATCATTCGCGCACCGTTGGCGACGTGCAGGGTAAAGCGCGCCCCTTGCAGCGCAGTGGCGAAATTACCCGCAAGCCAATCGGCGGTTTTCGTACGCGTCGCAGTGCGGCTGCGGAGTTTTTTCACCAGTTCGCCGGTGTTGATGCCTACAGGACAGCGTTGGGCGCAAAGGCCCGTGGCGGCACAGGTATCGATGCCCTGGTATTGATAGGCCGTTTCCAGCTCGGAGGTATCGATACCGGCGCGCTTTTTCGCTTGAATGTCGCGCCAGATCACGATGCGCTGGCGCGGGCTCAAGGTCAGGTCCTTGGAGGGACACACCGGCTCGCAGAAGCCGCACTCGATGCACTTGTCGACAATCTCATCAGCTGCCGGCAATGGCTTGAGGTGCTTGAGGTGGATCTGCGGGTCCTCGCTGAGCACGACGTCCGGGTTGAGGATGCCGTTGGGGTCGAGCAAGCGCTTGAGCTGCCACATCAATTGATAGGCATCAGTGCCCCATTCCAACTCAACGAACGGTGCCATGTTGCGGCCGGTGCCGTGTTCGGCTTTCAGCGAGCCGCCGAATTCCACCGCCACCAGTTGCGCTACGTCATCCATGAACGCCTGGTAGCGTGCGACTTCTTCAGTGCTGTTGAAGCCTTGGGTGAAGACAAAGTGCAGATTGCCTTCCAGTGCGTGTCCGAAAAGGATCGCTTCGTCGTAGTGATGTTTGTCGAACAGGGCGATCAGGCGATTCACGCCAGCGGCCAGTTGCTCGACCGGGAAGGTCACGTCTTCGATGATGACCGTGGTTCCGGTCTTGCGCACCGCGCCTACGGCGGGGAAGGTGTCTTTGCGGATGGCCCACAGGCGGGCGTTTTCTCGCGGGTCCTCGGTGAAGTCGACTTGCCTTTCCACCGGGAAAGCCGCCAGAGAAGCCATGATCCGGGTCAGTTGTTCCTGTAGTAACGATGACGAAGCGGCGCGGGATTCGATCAGCAGCGCGCAGGCATTGTTCGACAGGTGCTGTACGAAATCCGGCATGCCCGGCTTGTCCTGCACTGAGCGCAGGCTGCGGCGGTCCAGCAGCTCAACGGCGGAGACCGGCTGGCTTTTCAGTACGGTCACGGCGTTGCAGCAGGTCTCCACATCCGGAAACACGATCAGTGCCGAGGCTTTGTTCGGGTGGTCGATAACGGTGTTGTAGGTCACCGCGCTGATGAATCCCAGCGTGCCTTCAGAGCCCACCAGCAGGTGGCTGAGGATATCCACCGGCTCGTCGAAATCCACCAGGGCATTGAGCGACAGGCCGGTGGTATTTTTCAGACGGTATTTGTGGCGAATTCGGGCGGCGAGCTCCGTGTTGGCGCGTGTCTCACGGCCAAGGGTTGCCAGCCGCTCCAGCAGTTCGCCGTGGCTCGCCCTGAATGCCGCCACGCTGGCGGCGTCTTCGGTGTCCAGGCGCGTGCCATCGGCGAGTACCAGGCGAATGCCGGCCAGGGTGTGATAGGTATTCTGCGCCGTGCCGCAGCACATGCCGCTGGCGTTGTTGGCGACGATGCCGCCAATCTTGCAGGCGTTGATCGACGCCGGATCCGGGCCGATCTTGCGCCCGAACGGGGCCAGCCAGGCGTTGGCCTGGGCGCCGATCACGCCGGGTTGCAAACGGATCTGTGTGCCTTGCTCGCGAATTTCCCGGCCGTTCCAGTTGTCCCCGAGCACAATCAGCACTGAGTCGCTGATGGCCTGGCCGGACAGGCTGGTGCCCGCCGCACGGAAGGTCACCGGAACCCGGTCGCGCTGGGCCAGTTGCAGCAGGGCGATGACTTCGTCTTCGCTTTCGACGCGTACCACCAGTTTCGGAATCAGCCGATAAAAGCTCGCATCGGTGCCGAAGGCCAGGGTCGACAACGGGTCGTCGAAGCGTCGTTTCTCCGGGATCAGTTGGTATACGTCGCGCAGGAAAGGGGCCGGAAGCGTCATTGGTCCTCCAGAATCAGCACCACCAGATCCTTTGGTCCATGGGCGCCGTAGGCCAGGACCTGCTCGATGTCGGCGGTCTTTGACGGGCCCGACACCAACAGGGCGTTGGTCGGCATGCCTTGGGCCCATTCGAATTCCTGCTGCACTTCATAGAAGTTGTCACGGATTTCGCTGGCCTTGAGCAAGGCGAAGTGCACCGGCGGGACGAGGCTCATCAGGCGCGGTTCTTCCCGCGTCGGCCAGAGAATCAGGCTACCGGTTGCGGCGATGGCTCCGAGGGTGCCGGTCAGGCTGGCAGGCGTATCGTTGAACAGTTCGGCTTTCCATTCCTCCACCGGCCGATCGTAGGCCTTGAGCGCAGGAAGGCCCGGATTGTTCGCCCAGAACTGTACGATTTTTTGCCCATGGGGCGTTGTCGGTGCGATCAGCAGGCTCGGCAGTTGCCGGTCGCGCAGCAATTGCGCCAGCAGCGTCGGCCAGGCTTCGCCGGACGTCAGGTGAATTTCGGTGTGTACCGCTTCCATCAGCTTGCGCAGTTGTGGAATGCGTTCCTCGGGCGCGTAGCGGTAGGTCTGTGTCACCAGTTCGACGTCGTAGTTGTCGGCAACGGGCGTGGTGCCGGTCAGGCTTTTACGCAGCTTGGCGAGGATATTTTCCTTGGCGCTCATCGGCGGTCTCCCTGCGGGGTCAGGTGGTCGCGGGCCAGGTCATGCAACGAGCGGGCGGCGGGTTTCGGGGCGCTGTGGTTCTGGGTCCAGGGGCCGACGTTCTGCGGTGTCAGGCCGCGCAGGCGCGTGGCGAGGAAAGCGAACAGCCGGTACAGCGGTGGCGAGCTGTTGAGCCGGGCCCAGGCATTCCAGATGAAGCGCTCCTTGGCCGAATACTTGCTGCCCTGGCCGCGCATGACCGGGTTGGGGCTGTCCGGCGCCTTGACGTTTTCTTCTCGCAGCCGTCGTAGCAGTGCCGGGATCGGAATCTTCACCGGGCACACTTCGCCGCAGGCACCGCACAGCGAAGACGCGCTCGGGTGATCCGGCACCTTGGCCAGGCCGACCATGTGCGGCGTGATGATTTTTCCGATAGGTCCCGGGTAAACCTCGCCGTAGGCATGACCACCAATTCGCGTGTAGACCGGGCAATGATTCATACAGGCGCCGCAGCGAATGCAGTTCAGGGTCTGGCGCAGCTCACTGTCGGCAAATGCCTGGCTGCGACCGTTGTCGAGCAGGACCAGGTGAACTTCCTGCGGCCCGTCCAGTTCGTTTGCCTTGCGCGGGCCGGAGATCATGTTGACGTAGGTGGTGATCGGCTGGCCCAGCGCCGAGCGGGTCAGCAGCGAGAGCAGCGGCACGACGTCCCGCAGGTTCTCCACGACTTTTTCAATGCCGGTCACGGCAATGTGCACCGGCGGCACCGTGGTCGACATCCGCCCGTTGCCTTCGTTTTCCACCAGCAGCAGCGTGCCGGTTTCGGCGACGGCGAAGTTGACACCGGAAACGCCGACGTCGGCTTCGAAGAATTTCTGCCGCAAGACCTTGCGACCGATCTGAATGAGTTGGTCGACGTCCTTGGTGTACTCCACGCCAAGTTTGTCGTGGAACAAGGACGCGACCTGACCGGCATTCTTGTGGATTGCCGGCATGATTATGTGTGAAGGCTTCTCGTGGTCGAGCTGGACGATGTATTCCCCCATATCGGATTCGAGACATTCAATGTCCCGAGCCTCGAGGAAATGGTTCATCTCCATCTCTTCGCTGACCATCGATTTGCCCTTGATCACTTGCCGCGCCTCGTGAGCGCGGATGATCGACAGGACGATGCCATTGGCCTCGTCCACCGTTTCCGCCCAGTGCACGTTCACACCGTTGCGGGTCAGGTTGGCTTCAAGTTGCTCGAGCAGGTCGGGCAGCCTGGATAACGCGCGGGCGCGGACAGCATTGCCCAGCACCCGCAGGTGTTCTCTTTCGTGGGCATCGCTGAAGGACGCTGCCCGTTTTGTCATCAGTGAATCCATCGCAGTGCGAAAGTTGTTTCGCAGTTGCGTGTCGTCCAACGCCTTGTGGGCGCGGGCGCGAAAATCTTCCTGCACTGCAACGGTCGGAATCAGCGTCGGCGTACTCATGCGACACCTCCGGTACGCTTCCAGAGGAAGCTCGCCAGATGCTGGCCGCGTAGCGCTTCGCGCTGTTTTTCCAGCGCGCCGTTGATGTTCATCAGGCAACCGCAGTCGGCGCTGACCACCTGATGCGCGCCGGATTCCTTCAGCGCGCGGGTCTTGTCGGCCACCATCGCGCCGGAAATATCCGGCATGCGAACGCTGAACGTCCCACCAAAACCGCAGCATTCACTTTCGTGACTGTGGTCGACCCGTTCCACGTTGCGCAGCTGTGCCAACAACTCACGGCCATGTAGGTGCGTATTCATTTCCCGTCGTGCCGAGCAGGACGTATGCAGCGCGACCTTTACCGGCGCGCCATCGTCGTTCAATTGCACCTTGCACACGAACAGCAGGAACTCGGCCAGCTCATAGGTCCTGGCCGCCAGGGCCTGGACCTGTTTGAGCATTTGCGGTTCGTCCTTGAACAGGTCGGCGTAATGTTCACGCAGCATGCCGGCACACGAGCCCGACGGCACGACCACCGGATAATCCCCGGCAAACAGGGCCAGTTGCGCCCGCGCCACCGTCCGCGCCTGCTCGGTATATCCCGAGGTGTAGGCCGGTTGCCCGCAGCATGTCTGGCCTTGCGGGTAGTCGACTTGGATGCCTTCGCGCTCAAGCAGATGAATCGCGTCCATCCCGGCTTCGGGGTAGAACAGATCCACCACGCAGGTTCCGAACAGATAGACCCGTCGGGGTTTCTCGCTGGGATACTGGCGCGGCTCAGGCAATGGCGGGGCGACTCGGGTCGCGTTCGGCACGGCGTTGTAAAAAAGCTCGCTCATCAGGCGTGTCTCCGGGTGGTCCCGGTTATCCGTCTGCTGAGGCTGCTGAATATAGAGAGGAAATCTTTCAGCAGCCTTGCAGACCCGGTGGTGAATAGCGGACGCCGAATCACGTTTCAGCGTCGGGTTTTTTAATGTTTCGTGTAGTACTCAGTGAACCAGCATGCCGGTGAACCAGTAGGCCTGGGCCAACGTGATCAAGCCGACGATCGTTGCAAAGAATAGGCTGTGTTTCAGGGTGAAACGGAACAGATCCGATTCCTTGCCCACCAAGCCGGTTGCCGCGCAGGCTACGGCGATCGATTGCGGCGAAATCATTTTGCCGGTGACGCCGCCACTGGTATTGGCTGCCACGAGCAATGTGTCGTTGACACCGATCTGGTGCGCGGTCGTCGCTTGCAGCGAGCCGAACAGCGCATTGGAGGAAGTATCGGAGCCGGTCAGGAATACGCCCAGCCAGCCGAGGAATGGCGAGAAGAACGGGAACGCTGCGCCAGTTCCGGCCAATACCAGGGCCATGGTTGATGACATGCCCGAGAAGTTGGTGACGAAGGCGAATGCCAGCACCATGCCGATGGACAGAATAGGCCAGCGCAGTTCGTAGAAGGTCTCCTTCAAAGTGGTAAGACCAGTTCTGAAGTTGATCTTCAAGACGATCATCGAGATGAGTGCCGAGAAGAAAATCGCCGTGCCGGTGGCCGAAATCGGATCGAGCTTGAACACCGCCGGAATCGCCGTGGGGTTGATCACGATAGGGGCGACCTTGATGACCAGTTGATCCAGGTGCGGGATCGCGAAGTTGAACACCCAGCCATACATCGAGCCACCGGCGGCGAACATCGCCTTGAAGGGCTTCAGGGTCCAGAGGGTCACCAGCACGGTCAGGATCAGGAACGGTGACCAGGCCTTGATGATTTCCCCCAGGCTGTAGGGCGAAGCCACGGTGCTGCGCGGCTGGCCGAAACCGCCGACGCTGGCGGTGATCGCTGCGCTGGAGGTTGCACCGGCAATCTGGGCGCCGGCGGTACGCTTGGGCTGCCAGATTTTCAGGAACAGCGTCAGGGATACCAGGCTGGCCAGGGCCGACGTGATGTCCGGCAGTTCCGGGCCGATGAAGTTCGAAGTGAAGTACTGGGTGATGGCGAAACTCAAGCCCGCTACCAGGGCGGCCGGCCAGGTTTCCCGCACACCGCGCAGCCCATCCATCATGAACACCAGCCAGAACGGCACGAACAGCGACAGCAACGGCAGCTGGCGACCGGTCATGGCGCCGATCTTGAAAGCGTCGATCCCGGTGACCTGGCCCGCAACGATAATCGGAATACCCAGTGCGCCGAAGGCTACCGGAGCGGTGTTGGCGATCAGGCACAGGCCGGCGGCGTAGAGCGGGTTGAAACCCAGGCCGACCAGCAGCGCGGCGGTAATCGCGACGGGAGCGCCGAAACCGGCGGCACCTTCCAGGAATGCGCCGAAGCAGAAGCCGATCAGCAACACTTGCAGGCGTTGGTCATCGGTAATCGACAGCACCGAGCTGCGGATGATTTCGAACTGGCCGCTCTTGACGGTCAGTTTGTAGAGAAACACGGCGGCGACGATGATCCAGGCAATCGGCCAAAGACCATAGGCAAAGCCATAGCCGGCGGCGGCAAACGCCATGTCGGCCGGCATCTGGAAAGCGAAGATCGCGACGGCAATCGCCAAGGCCAGGGTGATGCTGCCCGCCACGTGCCCCTTGAGGCGAAACACCGCCAGGGCGAGGAAGAAAAACACGATGGGAATGACGGCCGCGAGTGCGGACAAGCCTAGGCTGCCGAGCGGGCTGTAAAGCTGTTGCCAGGTTTGCATATTGGGTGAGCCCCTAATTGTTGTTGGTCAGGCACTGGTCAGCGGTTTTGGGTAATTGGTAATACCAATTTACAAGCGCTGTCGGCTAGGGTAAAAGCCTTGGTCGTCGTGTGTCAATTTGCCGCTTTGAAACTTTCGTCGAATAAGCGGTGCAGATGACATCTGATCTGCTGGCATTAATATTTTTTGTTGGGTGTGGACGAGGCCCGGATGGGCCAGAATAGAGAGCCCGGCGAGCCGTCGGGACCGTGGAGAATCGAGTTATGGGGTTTGATCAGATTCGTCAGCGCCGTTTGTCTGACGATATTGTCGAGCGGCTGGAAGGCATGATCCTCGAGGGCACGTTGAAGTCCGGCGAGCGATTGCCGGCCGAACGGACCCTGGCCGAGCAGTTCGGTGTGTCACGCCCTTCGTTGCGTGAGGCGATCCAGAAGCTGACGGCCAAGGGTTTGCTGATCAGTCGTCAGGGCGGCGGCAACTATGTGGTGGAGTCGCTGGGCTCGACGTTCAGTGATCCGCTGCTTCAGCTCCTGGAAAGCAATCCCGAAGCACAGCGTGATCTATTGGAGTTCCGGCATACCTTGGAGGCGTCCTGCGCTTATTACGCAGCATTGCGGGCTACCGAGGTCGATCGCGAGCGGCTGACAGCGGCGTTCGATGAGTTGCAGGATTGTTACTCGCGTCACGAACAGGTGAGTCGGGCGGAGGAGGGCGCGGCGGATGCGCGCTTTCACCTGGCGATCGCCGAGGCCAGTCATAACGCGGTTTTGCTGCACACCATTCGCGGCTTGTTCGACCTGCTCAAGCGCAACGTGGTGACCAATATCGGCGGCATGTACAAACAGCGCAGCGAGACCCGCGACATGCTGATCAGTCAGCATCGGGAGTTGTATCAAGCCATCATGGATGGTCACGCCGAGTTGGCGCGGGAGGTTTCCAGCCGACATATCCTGTATGTGCAGGAGGTGCTGGAAGAGGTGCGTCAGGAAGTGCAGCGGGTTGCCCGGGCGGAGCGGCGCAAGGGGATGTAGCCCTGTTGCGGATCGTGTGGGAGCGAGCTTGCTCGCGATGGCGGTCTGTCTGACACATCAATGCAAGATATGCCGATGCCATCGCGAGCAAGCTCGCTCCCACAGTGGCTCGCGGTCGGGCTAGTCTTCCTTGCCCTTGTTACGCACCGCGCGCTGCAACTCGCGCCCGGCATCGCGTTCGCGCTCGGTGTCGCGCTTGTCATATTCCTTCTTGCCCTTGCCCAGTGCAATTTCGCACTTGATCAAATGCTTGCTCCAGTACAGCGAGGTACAGACGCAGGCATAACCCTTCTGCTGCACGGAGGCGAAGAGCTTCTCCAGCTCCCGCTTGTTGAGCAGCAGTTTGCGCGAGCGCACAGGATCGGCAATGACGTGGGTGCTGGCGGTGGTCAGCGGCGTGATGTGGCTGCCCAGCAGCCAGGCTTCGCCGTCCTTGAGCAGGACGTAACTGTCGACCAGTTGCGCCTTGCCGGCACGCAAGCTTTTTACTTCCCAGCCGGCCAGGACCATGCCAGCCTCGAAACGCTGTTCGATGAAGTAATCGTGTCGCGCCTTTTTGTTTTGCGCGATGGTCCCTGTGGGGTGTTTCTTCTGTTTAGCCATAGGGGCGGCATTATAGGCAGTTGCGTGCGTGTCGGCTACGGTGAAGCAGCATGCTTGAGCAGGTTGAATGAATCCCGGACAATGCGGCCTCTTTTTTGAACGCTTGGGCGTGATCACGATGTCGACAGACAAGGTTTCTGTCCACGGCAGTTGGGCTAGCCGCTGGGTCTTCATATTCGCTGCGACCGGTTCGGCCGTGGGGCTGGGTAGTATCTGGAAGTTTCCGTACATGGTCGGCGTCTACGGCGGCGGTGCCTTCGTATTGATGTTCCTGGCATGCATCGCCCTGATCGGTGCGCCGGTCATGTTGGCCGAAACACTGATCGGTCGTCGTGCCCGGCAAAGCCCGGCCAATGCCTTGAAGGTGCTGGCGACGGAGGCGGGCCATTCGGCCAGGTGGTCGTGGGGGGCGTTCGCCGGAATGGTCACGGCACTGTTGATTCTTTCTTTCTACAGTGTGGTTGGCGGCTGGTCCCTGGATTACATCATCGATATGGGCCGGGGAGATTTCCAGGGGGCGACGCCCGATCAGGTCGGCGCCTACTTCGGCAACGTGATCGCCGACCCTTGGAGGCTGACACTTTGGCACACGCTTTTCATGGTGCTCTCTGCCGTAGTGATCGCCCGAGGCGTGGTCGCCGGGCTTGAGCGCAGCTTGCGGATCATGATGCCGCTGCTGTTCGTGATGATCCTGGTGCTGCTGGGCTACAGCATGACCACCGGACATTTCATGGAGGGCGTGCATTTCATGTTCGACTTCCAGCCGGAGAAAGTCATGGAAGGGCTGCTGCCGGCCATGGGGCATGCGTTTTTCTCCCTCAGCGTTGGGGTCGGCTCGATCATGATCTACGGCGCCTACATGCCCAAGAACGCCTCGCTGACCAGGACTGTCTTCGGCGTTGCGTTGCTGGATACCTTCGTGTCGCTGCTGGCGGGGGTGGCATTGTTCCCGATTGTATTCGCTGCTGGCCTGAATCCCAGTGAAGGGCCGGGGCTGATGTTCGTCAGCCTGCCTTTCGCCTTCGGCAGCATGCCGTTCGGCCAGGTAATGGGCGTGGTGTTTTTTGTCCTGGTGGCAGTCGCTGCCTGGAGCTCGGCCATTTCCTTGCTCGAGCCGATGGTCGCTTACCTGGTTGAACGAACCCGCCTGAGCCGCGCCTGGGTCACTTTCTGGCTGGCCTTCACCTGCTGGTTCGTAGGATTGGGCACGGTGTTTTCCTTCAATATATGGAAGCAGGCAAAGTTTTTCGTGAACGAAGGCGGTCTGTTCCACCTCTATCAGTGGGGAGCGACCGGAGGGCTGGATTTCTTCGGAGTGATTGATTTCTTCACGTCGCGGATCATGCTGCCTTTGGGCGGATTGTGTTTCGTGGTGTTTGCAGGGTGGATCATGGGGCGTGACGCGGTGCGTGATGAACTGTCGCTGCGCAGCCCGGTGGTGTTCGCCTTGAGTCTGTTCTTGATGCGCTATGTGGCGCCCATCGGCATCCTGGTAGTGTTTGCCGCCCAGCTGTGGAAGTGACGCTTACATGACGACACATATTCAACGCTCGGCCTTGTTGCCCTACCCGGCGCAGGCGCTGTACGACCTGGTCAACGATGTGGCGAGTTATCCGGAGTTCTTGCCGTGGTGCTCGTCCGCCGAGGTACTTGAAAGCTCCGAAACCCACATGCGCGCCAGTCTCAATGTGGCCAAAGGCGGATTGAGCCAGCACTTTGTCACGCGTAACACCTTGGTGCCGGGGCAGTCGATCGAAATGAACCTCGAAGAGGGACCGTTCAATCAGCTCCATGGTGTCTGGGTGTTCAAGCCGCTCGGGGAAAAGGCCTGCAAGATCAGCCTGGATCTGTCGTTCGACTACGCGGGGCCAATCGTGCGGGCGACCTTGGGGCCGCTGTTCAACCAGGCGGCCAATACGCTGGTCGATGCGTTCTGCCAACGCGCGAAACAGAACGCCGAGCTCAAGCGTTGATCGAAATTGAAGTGGTGCATGCCAGCATCGACCGCCAGGTCTTGCGCACATGTTCAGTGCCCGAAGGTACCAGCGTTCGCGCTGCGCTGTTGGCGTCGGGTATTGCCGAGGATTTTCCGGAGCTGGACTTGAGCGCGTGTCCGATCGGTATTTTTGGCAAGGTCGTCGCCGATCCGGATCAGCAAGCGGTGCAAGCTTGTGATCGGCTCGAAATTTATCGACCGCTGCTGGCTGATCCGAAAGAAATTCGTCGTCTGCGAGCGGCCAAGGCTGCCCAGGCGCGTCAGGCGGATCAGTAAGCAGCGCCTAATTGCAGGCAATAAAAAACCCGGCATGCCGGGTTTTTTTGTTGTCGCAATTTATTGCGGCGAGGTGTCCAGAGGCTCGGGCGTCGGGACAGGTACGGTCTCGACGTTGTCCACATCCTTCTGGATCTGATCCAGCAACGAACCTGGCTTGGCCGGTTTTTCCGGTTTCGGCTGTTCGGCATTCTGGGTCGGGTCGGTGACAGTCGTACCGCTGTCCTTGCCCATGATGGCCTCATCGCGGCTCACACCAGGCATGAAATCACCCGACAGGCTGACAAGTTGGTCATTGGCATTGAAGATAACGCTGATGCGTTCCTGTTGCCGTTCACCACCGCCTGGCTGCAGGCTGTACAGGTAATCCCAGCGATCGGCATGGAACGTGTCGGTCAGCAGGGGGTTGCCCATGATAAACCGTACTTGCCGACGGGTCATTCCCGGGCGTAACTGGTCTATCATGTCCTGCGTGACGACATTGCCCTGCTGGATGTCGATTTTGTAAACCCCGGGGAATGAACAACCGGCGAGTGCGAGCAGTCCCACGAAGGTGAAACTGGTTAGCAAGAGCTTGGTGTTTTGCATCGGTGGGCGACTTCCACTATCTTGGCTGGGACAACGTAAACGCCGATCATACCCGCATTAAGAGAAGCTGCGAAGCAGCATCGCGAGAAAGCTGACCATGGTTGAAAATAGCGAACTACGCAAAGCCGGCCTCAAAGTGACCCTGCCAAGGGTCAAGATTCTGCAAATGCTCGATTCCGCCGAGCAACGCCACATGAGTGCCGAAGACGTCTACAAGGCGCTCATGGAAGCTGGCGAGGACGTCGGTCTGGCCACGGTTTACCGTGTATTGACCCAATTCGAGGCGGCGGGACTGGTGGCTCGTCATAATTTTGATGGCGGTCATGCTGTCTTCGAATTGGCGGACGGGGAGCACCATGACCACATGGTGGATGTAGAGACTCGCGAGGTAATCGAGTTCGTCAGTCCTGAAATCGAGAAGCTGCAAAAGGCGATTGCTGACGAGTATGGCTTCGATTTGATCGATCACCATCTCGTCTTGCATGTCCGCAAGCGCAAGTAAGTTCGTCACGTAGGCGAAAGCCCGCAAAACGAAAGAAGGCGACCCTCGGGTCGCCTTCTTGCTTTACAGCGCTTTCAGCTTTTTGCCGCAACCACCATTTTTTTGGCATGAGCCAGGGATTCCTTGGTCAGGTCGATGCCTCCCAGCATCCGTGCCACTTCTTCCACGCGCTCGTTCTTGTCGAGCTTGGAGACGGCGGTGCGAGTCGCGTCTTCGCCACGCACCTTGTGCACGAACAAATGCTGATGGCCTTGGGCTGCGACCTGAGGCAGGTGAGTCACCGTCAATACCTGCCCGCGCTCACCCAGCCTGCGCAGCAATTGACCGACGATCTCCGCTGTCGGGCCGCCAATGCCCACGTCGACTTCGTCGAAGACCAATGTCGGTACACGGGATGTCTGCGCCGTGATGACCTGGATGGCCAGGCTGATGCGCGACAACTCACCGCCGGACGCCACTTTTGCCAGGGCCTTGAGCGGTTGCCCGGGGTTGGCACTGACCAGTAGCTCCACTTGTTCCAAGCCATTGGGCTGAAGCTCGTCGCCGGCGTTGGGGCGCAGTTCGATGGTAAATCGGCCGCCTGGCATGCCAAGGCGCTGGATTTCCTGCTCCACGGCACCGGCCAGGCCGGTGGCGGCCTTGCGGCGCAGCTCGCTGAGTTCCCTGGCCTTTTCCTGGTAATGCCGCGCGTAGGAAGCCAGCTCATCTGCGAGTCGCTCGATGGATTCGTCGTTGGCGTTCAGGGTTTCCAGTTCTTCCAGCAGGCGTTGCTGCAGTTCGACGACTTCGGTTGGCTGGACGCGGTGCTTGCGTGCAAGCGTATAGATAGTGTCCAGGCGTTCTTCCAGGTATTGCAGGCGCGCGGGGTCGGCATCGAAATGATCCAGGAACCGGTTCAGTTCCCCGACGGCTTCCTCGACCTGGATCTGTGCGCTGGTCAGCAGGTTGCTGGCCTCGCTCAGGGCGCCTACCGAATTGCTGACGCTGGAGAGCCGGTTCAGGCTCGCCGTCAATGCGCTGAGCACATTGCCCGAGTCGCTTTCGCTGCATTGTTCGACTACCTGGCGGCAGACGCCCAGCAGTGCTTCGGCGTTGGTCAGGTTCTTGTGTTCCTGTTCCAGCTCCTCCAGTTCGTTTTCACCCAGGGCCAGGTTCTCCAGCTCTTCGAGCTGGTAGCTCAAGAGTTGGTGGCGGGCGCGTTGCTCGTCGCCGGAATTGGCGAGTCGGTCCAGCTCCTGCCGGGTCTGGCGCCAGCGTTGGGCTGCCAGGTGAACCTGACGGGCCAGGTCGGTGGCTCCGGCGTATTCGTCGAGCAGGCGGCGATGGGTATCGGTCTTGAGCAGGGACTGGTGTTCATGCTGGCTGTGAATATCGATCAGCAGTTCGCCGAGTGCTTTCAGATCACCCAGCGGGCACGGGGCGCCATTGATATAGCCGCGGGAGCGGCCTTCGGCGGTGATGACCCTGCGCAGGATGCATAGGCCGTCGGTGTCCAGGTCCCGTTCGGCCAGCCACGCACTGGCTTCAGGAATGTCGACCAGGTCGAAAGTTGCCAGGATGTCGGCCTTGTCTGCGCCGGGGCGCACCACGCCGCTGTCGGCACGATCACCCAGGGTCAGCCCGAGGGCATCGAGCATGATCGATTTGCCAGCGCCGGTTTCACCGGTAATCACGCTCATGCCCCGGTCGAGTTCGAGGTCGAGATGTTCGACGATGGCGTAGTTGTGTACGGACAGGTGCACCAGCATAAGGCCGCTCCCAGGCTTTAGGTCTGGTTATTTATACAGTGTTTTGTCGCGAACTGACAATGCCTGGGCTTAGCTCGATTTGCTTTGATCGCATGATTTTTTAGCGCTGCCGGGAATGATATGCAGCTGTTTTTTGTAAGGTTAATTCGTCGCGCGGCCCTTGAAGCTGAAAAACGTGGCCCCATATACCGGGGCAGAAGCGCGAGTCGAGCTCGCGGACGAAGTTGAAAGGAGAAATCTATGGCTGACGAACAGACGCAGGATACGCAAAATCTAGACGCCCATCAGGCTCCCCAGGATTCGGGCGAAGACCTGTCGGCTCGTGTACAAGTGCTCGAAGAGCAACTGGCCGGTGCTCAGGATCAGGCGTTGCGCGTAGCAGCCGACCTGCAGAATGTCCGCCGCCGCGCCGAGCAAGACGTGGAAAAGGCCCACAAATTCGCCCTGGAGCGTTTCGCCGGCGACCTGCTGCCGATCATCGACAGCCTGGAGCGCGGCCTGGAGCTGTCCAACCCGGACGACGAGAACATCCGTCCGATGCGTGAAGGCATCGAGCTGACGCTGAAAATGTTCCAGGACACCCTCAAGCGTTATCAGCTCGAAGCGATCGATCCCCACGGTGAACCCTTCAACGCCGAGCACCACCAGGCCATGGCGATGCAGGAAAGTGCCGACGTCGAGCCGAACAGCGTGCTGAAAGTATTCCAGAAGGGCTACCTGCTCAACGGCCGCTTGCTGCGCCCGGCCATGGTTGTGGTCAGCAAGGCGCCAGCGCCGGTTTCGCCTTCTATCGATGAGCAGGCTTGAAATCGGGCGCAACGGCCCCATTAAGAAGTCAAGCGTTTAAGTACTACCGCAGTTAGCCACCACTGCTGCGGCAAAAAAATTCAAGTTCCGGGAGAGTTAACATGGGCAAGATTATCGGTATCGACCTGGGGACCACCAACTCGTGCGTCTCCGTGCTGGAAAACGGCAAGGCCAAAGTCATCGAGAATGCTGAAGGCGCGCGTACCACGCCGTCGATCATCGCTTACGCCAACGATGGCGAGATCCTGGTGGGCCAGTCCGCCAAGCGTCAGGCTGTGACCAATCCGCATAACACCCTGTACGCGGTGAAGCGTCTGATCGGCCGCAAGTTCGACGAAGAAGTCGTGCAGAAAGACATCAAGATGGTGCCGTACAAAATCGCCAAGGCTGACAACGGCGACGCATGGGTTGAAGTGAACGGCCAGAAAATGGCGCCGCCACAGATCTCGGCTGAAATCCTGAAGAAAATGAAGAAAACCGCCGAAGACTACCTCGGCGAGCCAGTGACTGAAGCGGTCATTACCGTTCCTGCGTACTTCAACGACAGCCAGCGCCAGGCGACCAAAGACGCCGGCCGCATCGCTGGCCTGGACGTGAAACGTATCATCAACGAACCAACCGCAGCCGCTCTGGCCTACGGTATGGACAAGGCCAAGGGCGATCACACCGTGATCGTTTATGACCTGGGTGGCGGTACTTTCGACGTTTCCGTGATCGAAATCGCCGAAGTCGATGGCGAGCACCAGTTCGAAGTATTGGCAACCAACGGCGATACATTCCTGGGTGGTGAAGACTTCGACATCCGCCTGATCGACTACCTCGTCGATGAGTTCAAGAAAGAAAGCGGCATGAACCTCAAGGGTGACCCGCTGGCCATGCAGCGTCTGAAGGAGGCCGCTGAGAAAGCCAAGATCGAACTGTCCTCGAGCCAGTCGACCGACGTGAACCTGCCGTACATCACCGCAGACGCTACCGGTCCGAAGCACCTGAACGTGAAAATCTCCCGCGCCAAGCTCGAAGCGCTGGTGGAAGACCTGGTTCAGCGCACCATCGAACCTTGCCGCATTGCGATGAAGGATGCCGGTATCGACGTTGGCTCGATCAACGACGTGATCCTGGTCGGCGGCCAGACCCGTATGCCGCTGGTCCAGAAGCTGGTAACCGATTTCTTCGGTAAAGAAGCACGCAAGGACGTGAACCCGGACGAAGCCGTTGCCATGGGTGCTGCCATCCAGGGTGCCGTTCTGGCCGGCGACGTGAAAGACGTTCTGCTGCTCGACGTCAGCCCGCTGACCCTGGGTATCGAAACCATGGGTGGCGTGATGACCGCGCTGATCGAGAAAAACACCACGATTCCTACCAAGAAATCCCAGGTGTTCTCGACGGCCGACGACAACCAGAGCGCCGTGACCATCCACGTGCTGCAAGGTGAGCGTAAGCAAGCGGCCCAGAACAAGTCCCTGGGCAAGTTCGACCTGGCCGAGATTCCACCGGCGCCACGCGGTGTGCCACAAATCGAAGTGACCTTCGACATCGACGCCAACGGCATCCTGCACGTCGGCGCGAAAGACAAGGCCACCGGCAAGACCCAGTCAATCGTGATCAAGGCCAACTCCGGTCTGTCCGAGGAAGAAATTCAGCAGATGGTTCGCGACGCTGAAGTCAACGCCGAGGAAGACCGCAAGTTCGAAGAGCTGGCCAGCGCTCGTAACCAGGGCGACGCCTTGGTTCACTCGACCCGCAAGATGGTTGCCGATGCCGGTGACAAAGTGACCGCTGAAGAGAAGACCGCGATCGAAGCCGCCGTGGTTGCCCTTGAAGCTGCCGTCAAAGGCGACGACAAGGCTGCCATCGAAGCGAAGATCGAAGAGCTGTCGAAAGTCTCCGCGCCAGTGGCCCAGAAGATGTATGCCGAGCAGGCCCAGCCAGCTGAAGGTGCTGCGCAGCAAGGCGAATCGGCCGAGAAAGCCGATGACGTGGTCGACGCTGAGTTCGAAGAAGTGAAAGACAACAAGTAATCGCTTGTTGGTCGGCCGGTTGACTGCGTTTGTGCGGTGGCTGGTAGGATGTCGCCGCGCGGGAGCTTGCTCCCGCGTTGGCGTGTCTGGAGTCAGTGAATTTTTACAGCATGCGACAGCGTTCGGGTGCTGGCGGTGTGTTCGGGAATGCTCCTGCTTTCCGGGCGATATGCGCCGAGACCAGGATCGTTGAATCGACGTGAGTTGGGTCCGGGCCTGTATTGGGGCTCAACGAGTTTGGCAAGGTTCAGGAGAGGTTTGCCGGACGTCCTATAAGAGTGCAAAGACTAATGGCGAAGCGTGATTTTTACGAAGTATTGGGTGTCGAGCGGGGAGCCAGCGAGGCAGAGCTGAAAAAGGCTTACCGTCGCCTGGCGATGAAGCACCACCCAGACCGTAATCCCGGCGATAAAGCGTCGGAAGAGATGTTCAAGGAAGCCAACGAGGCTTACGAAGTTCTGTCCGATTCCAGCAAGCGCGCGGCCTACGACCAATACGGGCATGCCGGTGTCGACCCGAGCATGGGTGGTGGCGGTGCCGGTTTCGGCGGCCAGAACTTCTCCGATATCTTCGGTGATGTGTTCAGTGATTTTTTTGGCGGCGGTCGCGGCGGCGCCCGTGGTGGTGCCCAGCGTGGCAGCGATTTGCGCTACACGCTGGAGCTGAACCTGGAAGAAGCGGTGCGTGGTACTACCGTGAATATCCGGGTGCCGACGCTGGTCAATTGCAAGCCGTGCGACGGTTCGGGCGCCAAGAAGGGCTCCTCGCCGGTCACCTGCCCGACTTGCGGCGGCATCGGCCAGGTTCGCATGCAGCAGGGCTTCTTCTCGGTCCAGCAGACCTGCCCGCGTTGCCATGGCCAGGGCAAGATCATTTCCGATCCGTGCGACTCCTGCCACGGCGAAGGGCGTGTCGAAGAGTACAAGACGCTGTCGGTCAAAGTGCCGGCCGGTGTCGATACCGGCGACCGCATTCGTCTGTCCGGCGAAGGCGAGGCGGGTGCCCAGGGCGGCCCGACCGGCGATCTGTATGTAGTAATCAACGTGCGCGAGCACGCGATCTTCCAGCGTGATGGCAAGCATCTGTTCTGCGAAGTGCCGATCAGTTTTGTTGATGCGGCCTTGGGCGGTGAGCTTGAAATCCCGACCCTTGATGGTCGCGTCAAGCTGAAGATTCCCGAGGGAACTCAAACCGGCAAGCAGTTCCGCATTCGCGGCAAGGGCGTGGCTCCAGTGCGTGGCGGCGGTGCGGGCGACCTGATGTGCCGCGTCGCGGTAGAGACACCGGTCAACCTGAGCCGGCGCCAGCGGGAGCTGTTGGAAGAGTTCCGCAGTTCCCTGGCGGATGACAACAGCCACTCGCCGAAAACCACCGGTTGGTTCGAAGGTGTGAAGCGCTTCTTCGGCGATCTGTAAGGAGTGGGCATGCGACGTATAGCTGTGATGGGCGCCGCGGGGCGTATGGGCAAGGCGCTGGTCGAGGCGGTGCAGCACCGCTCGCCGCTCTCTGGCCTGACGGCCGCCATCGTCCGGCCCGACAGTACGCTGGTGGGCGCCGATGCTGGCGAGCTGGCCTCGATCGGACGTATCGGCGTGCCAATGTCCGGTGGGCTGGAAAAGGTACTCGATGAATTTGACGTCCTGATCGACTTCACCCTGCCGGAAGTCATGCTGAAAAACCTCGCCACCTGCCGCAAGGCCGGCAAGGCCATGGTCATCGGCACGACCGGCCTGGACGCCGCGCAGAAGCAATTGTTGGCCGATGCCGGCAAGGACATACCGATCGTGTTCGCGGCGAACTTCAGCGTGGGCGTGAATCTCTCGCTCAAGCTGCTGGACCTGACGGCGCGGGTGTTGGGTGATGATGCGGATATCGAAATCATCGAGGCGCATCACCGTCACAAGATCGATGCGCCTTCGGGAACAGCCTTGCGCATGGGGGAAGTGATTGCCGATGCGCTGGGTCGTGACCTGCAGGAAGTGGCCGTGTATGGGCGCCAGGGGCACACCGGTGCGCGTGAGCGAGACACCATCGGTTTCGCGACCGTGCGTGGTGGCGACGTGGTAGGTGATCACACGGTGCTGTTCGCCACCGAGGGTGAGCGCCTGGAGATTACGCACAAGGCATCGAGTCGGATGACTTTCGCCAAGGGCGCCGTGCGTGCCGCGCTGTGGCTGGATGGTCGCGAGCCCGGCTTGTACGACATGCAGGACGTTCTCGACCTGCGTTGATGCCTTCAAGGCGGGGTTCAGGTTACACTGAGCCCCGTTTTACACCGCTTCGCGACGGCCTGTCGCATTCCCCTGCCTTTAAGGCTCATTAGCGGTGGACCAAAAAAGCCTTTTTCTGTAAGCTACAGCTTTAGTGTGTCCACTAAAAGCGCGCAGAATAATTCAGTGAACAAGCGGGGTGACGTGTCCATACGTCACTCCGCTTTTTTACAACCTGCGATCGCCCTTTCAGGCTTTATTTACGGGAGGTCTTCTTGACTAAGCCAGCCATACTCGCCCTTGCTGATGGCAGCATTTTTCGCGGCGAAGCCATTGGAGCCGACGGTCAGACCGTTGGTGAGGTGGTGTTTAACACCGCAATGACCGGCTATCAGGAAATTCTTACCGATCCTTCCTACGCCCAGCAAATCGTTACCCTGACTTACCCGCACATTGGCAATACCGGCACCACGCCGGAAGATGCCGAGTCCGATCGTGTCTGGTCCGCTGGCCTGGTCATCCGCGACCTGCCGCTGGTAGCGAGCAACTGGCGTAACAAGATGTCCCTGTCCGACTACCTGAAAGCCAACAACGTCGTGGCGATCGCCGGTATCGACACCCGCCGCCTGACCCGCATCCTGCGGGAAAAAGGCGCGCAGAACGGCTGCATCATGGCCGGTGACAATATTTCCGACGAGGCCGCCATTGCCGCTGCCCAGGGTTTCCCAGGCCTCAAGGGCATGGACCTGGCGAAAGTCGTCAGCACCAAGAAACAGTACGAGTGGCGCTCCTCGGTCTGGGACTTGAAAACCGATAGCCACGCGACGATCGAGGCTTCCGAACTGCCGTATCACGTGGTCGCCTACGATTACGGCGTCAAGCTGAACATCTTGCGCATGCTGGTCGCGCGCGGTTGCCGCGTCACCGTAGTGCCGGCCCAGACCCCGGCGGCTGACGTCCTGGCCCTCAAGCCCGACGGCGTGTTCCTGTCCAACGGTCCGGGTGACCCGGAGCCATGCGACTACGCGATCCAGGCGATCAAGGACGTGCTGGAAACCGAGATCCCGGTATTCGGTATCTGCCTGGGGCACCAGTTGCTGGCCCTGGCTTCGGGCGCCAAGACCCTGAAAATGGGCCACGGCCACCACGGTGCCAACCACCCGGTCCAGGACCTGGATACCGGTGTCGTCATGATCACCAGCCAGAACCACGGTTTTGCGGTTGACGAGGCGACCCTGCCGGCCAACGTACGGGCCATCCACAAGTCGCTGTTCGACGGCACGCTGCAAGGCATCGAGCGTACCGACAAGAGCGCGTTCAGCTTCCAGGGCCACCCTGAGGCGAGCCCGGGCCCGAACGATGTGGCGCCGCTGTTCGATCGCTTCATCAATGAGATGGCCAAGCGACGCTGACCGCGTGAAACCCGAGGGCGGCCCCGAAAACGGCGGCCCCTTCGGGCGCTTCAAAGATTGTTCGACGGCCTAGCCGACTGACCTGCGGATTTGAGTGACAAACCCATGCCAAAACGTACAGACATAAAAAGCATCCTGATTCTCGGCGCTGGCCCGATCGTGATCGGCCAGGCCTGCGAATTCGACTACTCCGGCGCCCAGGCTTGCAAGGCCCTGCGCGAGGAGGGTTATCGCGTCATCCTGGTGAACTCCAACCCGGCCACCATCATGACCGACCCGTCGATGGCCGACGCCACCTACATCGAACCGATCAAATGGCAGACCGTTGCCAAGATCATCGAGAAGGAGCGCCCGGACGCATTGCTGCCGACCATGGGTGGCCAGACCGCACTGAACTGCGCTCTGGACCTGGAGCGCGAAGGCGTCCTGGAGAAGTTCGGTGTGGAAATGATCGGCGCCAATGCCGACACCATCGACAAGGCCGAAGATCGTTCGCGCTTCGACAAGGCGATGAAATCCATCGGCCTGGACTGCCCACGTTCGGGCATCGCCCACAGCATGGAAGAAGCCAACGCCGTGCTGGAACGCCTCGGCTTCCCTTGCATCATCCGTCCTTCCTTCACCATGGGCGGCACGGGTGGTGGCATCGCCTACAACCGTGAAGAATTTGAAGAAATCTGCGCCCGTGGCCTGGACCTGTCGCCAACCAAGGAACTGCTGATCGACGAGTCCCTGATCGGTTGGAAAGAATACGAAATGGAAGTTGTCCGGGACAAAAAGGACAACTGCATCATCGTTTGCTCCATCGAAAACTTCGACCCGATGGGCGTGCACACCGGCGACTCGATCACCGTTGCGCCGGCCCAGACCCTGACCGACAAGGAATATCAGATCCTGCGTAACGCCTCCCTGGCGGTACTGCGCGAGATCGGCGTGGAAACCGGTGGCTCCAACGTCCAGTTCGGCATCTGCCCGAACACTGGCCGCATGGTGGTCATCGAGATGAACCCGCGCGTATCCCGTTCGTCGGCCCTGGCCTCGAAGGCCACCGGTTTCCCGATCGCCAAGGTCGCCGCCAAGCTGGCCGTCGGCTACACCCTGGACGAACTGTCGAACGACATCACCGGCGGCAAGACTCCGGCGTCCTTCGAGCCGTCCATCGACTACGTGGTGACCAAGCTGCCGCGTTTCGCCTTCGAAAAATTCGCCAAGGCTGACGCGCGCCTGACCACCCAGATGAAATCGGTGGGTGAAGTCATGGCCATCGGCCGGACTTTCCAGGAATCCCTGCAAAAAGCCCTTCGTGGCCTGGAAGTGGGTGTCTGCGGCCTCGATCCGAAGCTGGACCTGAGCAAGCCGGAAAGCATGAGCGAGCTCAAGCGCGAGCTGACCGTGCCGGGCGCCGAGCGTATCTGGTACGTGGCGGATGCCTTCCGCGCCGGCATGACTGTCGAGCAGATTTTCGACATGAACATGATCGACCCTTGGTTCCTGGTGCAGATCGAAGATCTGATCAAGGAAGAAGAGAAGGTCAAGACCATGGGCATGTCCAGCATCGATCGCAACACGATGCTGGGTCTCAAGCGCAAGGGCTTCTCCGACATGCGCCTGGCCAAGCTGCTGGGTGTCACCGAAAAGAGCCTGCGCACTCACCGCCACAAGCTGGAAGTCTTCCCGGTCTACAAGCGTGTCGACACCTGCGCGGCCGAGTTCGCCACCGACACTGCCTACCTGTACTCCACGTACGAAGAAGAGTGCGAAGCCGCGCCTTCGACCCGGGACAAGATCATGATCCTGGGCGGCGGTCCGAACCGGATCGGCCAGGGCATCGAGTTCGACTACTGCTGCGTCCACGCGGCACTGGCGCTGCGCGACGATGGTTACGAAACCATCATGGTCAACTGCAACCCAGAGACCGTTTCCACCGACTACGACACCTCTGATCGCCTGTACTTCGAGCCAGTGACCCTGGAGGACGTGCTGGAAATCGTCCGTGTCGAGAAGCCAAAAGGCGTGATCGTCCAGTACGGCGGGCAGACCCCTCTGAAACTGGCCCGCGCCCTCGAAGCCGCCGGCGTGCCGATCATCGGCACCAGCCCGGATGCCATCGACCGCGCCGAAGACCGCGAGCGCTTCCAGCAGATGGTCGAGCGCCTGAACCTGCGCCAGCCACCAAACGCCACCGTGCGCAGCGAAGACGAAGCGATTCGTGCAGCGGCGAAGATCGGTTATCCACTGGTGGTGCGCCCGTCCTACGTACTGGGCGGTCGTGCGATGGAAATCGTTTACCAGGAAGACGAACTCAAGCGCTACCTGCGCGAAGCGGTCCAGGTGTCCAATGACAGCCCGGTTCTGCTCGACCACTTCCTCAACTGCGCCATCGAAATGGACGTGGACGCGGTCTGCGACGGCAAGGATGTCGTGATCGGCGCAATCATGCAGCACATCGAGCAGGCAGGCGTTCACTCCGGTGACTCCGCCTGTTCGCTGCCGCCGTATTCGTTGCCGGCTCACATCCAGGACGAGATGCGTGAACAGGTCAAGAAAATGGCCCTGGAGCTCGGGGTTGTCGGCCTGATGAACGTGCAGCTGGCGCTTCAGGGCGAAGACATCTATGTCATCGAAGTCAACCCGCGCGCCTCCCGGACCGTACCGTTCGTGTCCAAGTGCATCGGTGTTTCCCTTGCGATGATCGCTGCTCGCGTGATGGCCGGTAAAACCTTGGCGGAGCTGAACTTTACCAAGGAAATCATCCCGAACTTCTACAGTGTGAAAGAGGCGGTGTTCCCATTCGCCAAATTCCCTGGCGTTGACCCGATCCTCGGCCCGGAAATGAAATCCACCGGTGAAGTGATGGGCGTTGGCGACACCTTCGGCGAGGCCTTTGCCAAGGCCCAGATGGGCGCCAGCGAAGTCCTGCCAACGGGCGGCACGGCGTTCATCAGCGTGCGTGATGACGACAAGCCACTGGTTGCGGGCGTGGCCCGTGATCTGATCAACTTGGGTTTCGAAGTGGTCGCCACTGCCGGTACCGCCAAGCTGATCGAGGCGGCGGGCCTGAAAGTGCGCCGCGTGAACAAGGTGACCGAGGGTCGTCCGCACGTGGTCGACATGATCAAGAATGACGAAGTCACGCTGATCATCAACACCACCGAAGGCCGTCAATCGATCGCCGATTCCTATTCCATTCGTCGCAATGCGCTGCAGCATAAGATCTACTGCACCACGACTATTGCTGCCGGCGAAGCGATCTGCGAAGCGCTCAAGTTCGGACCCGAGAAGACCGTACGTCGCTTGCAGGATCTACATGCAGGATTGAAGGCATGAGCATAACCAAGTACCCGATGACTGTTCAGGGCGCGAAGGCCCTGGAGGAAGAGCACGCTTTCCTGACCAAGGTCGAGCGCCCGCGCTTGAGCCAGGCGATCGGTGAAGCCCGTGAACTGGGCGACCTGAAGGAAAACGCCGAATACCACGCTGCCCGAGAGGAGCAGGGCATGGTCGAGGCGCGTGTCCGTGACATCGAAGGCCGCATGCAGAATGCGGTGATCATCGACGTCACGACGATTCCGCACACTGGCAAAGTGATTTTCGGCACTACCGTGGAAATCGCCAACGTCGAGACTGATGAAAGCGTCACTTACCAGATCGTTGGCGAGGACGAGGCGGACATCAAGCTCGGCAAGATTTCAGTCGGCTCGCCTATCGCCCGCGCCTTGATTGCCAAGGAAGAGGGTGATGTGGTTGCCGTGAAGACACCTGGCGGTGTCATTGAGTACGAGATTGTCGAAGTCCGTCATATCTGAACGAAGGCACCCGCTGCGTGCGGGTGCCATGATCTGGCAGCTCACCCAGATGTTATGGGTGGGCGGCGTCTGGTTGTTGCATATCGGTCTGCTGCCGGTGCTGGGTCGGATTGGCCTGGCACCGCTGCTCATCAATGAAATCGCGGGTATGCTGACGGCGCTGCTGGTGGGCTTTTCAGCAGTGTGCGTGATATTCCAGGCTTTGGTGCTGGTTCAGGCCGAGGGTCTTGGCAGTCTATGGCGCGACATTCGTGGGCAATTGCTGCTCATGGCCTTGTACGCTTGCGGGATGTTCCTGGCGGTGCGTCTCGGCTGGCCGGAGGCGAGCCAATGGCAGGTATTCAGCTATCTGGTGCTGGGTTTTTCCGGCCTGGTGCTGGTGTTGCAGCCGGTTCCCGGATGGAGCGGCAGGGTGCGCGAAGCACACCCTTGACCGTTTGCATCATTTGAAGCGGTGAACGTTCGACAGTTGCTTGTTGACGCTGAAATTCTTGCGATAAATCAGCGCCATCTTGCCGATGACCTGGACCAGGTCAGCCTTGCCGACCTTGCACAGCTCGGCAACGGCAGCCAGGCGGGCTTCGCGGTCGAGGATGTTGAGCTTGATCTTGATCAGCTCGTGATCGCCGAGGGCGCGTTCCAGTTCAGCGAGGACACCTTCAGTCAAACCGTTGTCAGCCACAGTCAAAACCGGTTTCAGATGGTGGCCGATGGATTTGTATTGTTTCTTCTGCTCTTGAGTGAGCGGCATAATCTGACCCCTGCGTCTGATCTTGTAAAAAGCGGCGGCCAGTTTACCCGAGCGAGTCCGGGACCGCCCACTTAATCACGACCCGATTTATTTTTCAGAGGTGGCCCGTGGCCCGTTCCAAGACTAGCCAGAACTGGCTCAGAGAGCATTTCAACGATCCGTACGTCAAAATGGCGCAAAAAGACGGTTATCGCTCGCGCGCCAGCTATAAATTGCTGGAGATCCAGGAGAAGGATCGCCTGATTCGTCCTGGCATGACCGTGATCGACCTCGGTGCGGCGCCGGGTGGCTGGTCGCAGGTGACCAGTCGTCTGATTGGCGGCCAGGGGCGATTGATCGCTTCAGACATCCTGGAAATGGACAGCATCCCTGACGTGACCTTTATTCAGGGTGATTTCACCGAGGACGCCGTATTGGCGCAAATCCTCGAGGCCGTCGGAAATACGCAAGTCGACCTTGTGATTTCCGATATGGCCCCCAATATGAGTGGATTGGCGGCTGTCGACATGCCTCGTGCAATGTTCCTCAGCGAGCTGGCCCTTGATCTGGCGGGGCGGGTTCTGCGTCCGGGTGGTGATTTCCTGATCAAAGTCTTCCAGGGTGAAGGCTTCGATGAATACCACAAGGGCATGCGCAAATTGTTCGACAAGGTGCAGATGCGCAAGCCTTTGTCGTCCCGCGACCGCTCTCGCGAGCAGTATCTGCTGGCGCGAGGGTTTCGCGGAATCGAAGGCGCTTCCAGTGATGAGCGGCTTTGAAACAGGCCGATAGTTTTTTTTGTATCGCATTGCGGGCGTCGCGTAACGAAAATTGCGCGAGTCAAAGTTTCACAAAGGGTTACAGACGGCGCCTGCCAGAGTCGCAGGTAATGTAGTAAGTTAGGCCGGTGAATATCATGCGAAGCGCGCGCCAGTAGCGGAGCTTGCTTCAGAGGGTAGTTAATTGAACGATATGGCAAAGAATCTGATCCTGTGGTTGATCATCGCCGCTGTCCTTGTGACCGTGATGAACAACTTCTCCAGCCCTAACGAGCCGCAGACCCTCAACTATTCCGATTTCCTCCAGCAGGTCAAGGAAGGCAAGGTCGAGCGCGTAGCCGTTGATGGTTATGTGATTACCGGCAAGCGCAGCGATGGCGACAGCTTCAAGACCATTCGTCCGGCGATCCAGGACAATGGTCTGATCGGCGACCTGGTGGACAATCACGTCGTGATCGAAGGCAAGCAGCCTGAGCAGCAAAGTATCTGGACCCAGCTCCTGGTCGCGAGCTTCCCGATCCTGGTGATCATCGCGGTGTTCATGTTCTTCATGCGCCAGATGCAGGGCGGGGCTGGAGGGAAGGGCGGGCCGATGAGTTTCGGCAAGAGCAAGGCCCGACTATTGTCCGAAGATCAGGTCAAGACCACCCTGGCTGACGTCGCCGGTTGCGATGAAGCCAAGGAAGAGGTCGGCGAGCTGGTTGAATTCCTGCGTGATCCGGGCAAGTTCCAGCGCCTGGGCGGACGCATTCCCCGCGGCGTACTGATGGTGGGGCCACCTGGTACCGGTAAAACCTTGCTCGCCAAGGCAATCGCCGGCGAAGCCAAGGTTCCGTTCTTCACCATTTCCGGTTCCGATTTCGTCGAGATGTTTGTCGGCGTCGGTGCCAGCCGTGTTCGCGACATGTTCGAACAGGCGAAAAAGCACGCGCCATGCATCATCTTCATCGACGAGATCGACGCCGTTGGTCGCCACCGTGGTGCCGGCATGGGCGGCGGTCACGATGAGCGCGAGCAGACCCTCAACCAATTGCTGGTCGAGATGGACGGTTTCGAGATGAATGACGGCATCATCGTGATCGCCGCCACCAACCGTCCTGACGTGCTCGACCCTGCGCTGCTGCGTCCAGGTCGTTTTGACCGTCAGGTCGTGGTGGGGCTGCCGGACATTCGTGGTCGCGAGCAGATCCTGAAGGTTCACATGCGCAAGGTGCCAATGGGGGATGACGTTGCTCCGGCCGTCATCGCTCGCGGCACACCGGGTTTCTCCGGTGCTGACCTGGCGAACCTGGTAAACGAAGCGTCGCTGTTTGCTGCTCGTTCCGGCAAGCGTGTCGTGGAAATGAAGGAGTTCGAACTCGCCAAGGACAAGATCATGATGGGCGCCGAGCGCAAATCCATGGTCATGTCGGAAAAGGAAAAGCAGAACACCGCTTACCACGAGGCAGGACATGCCATCGTCGGTCGTGTCGTGCCTGAGCATGATCCGGTGTACAAGGTTTCGATCATTCCGCGCGGTCGTGCGCTGGGTGTGACGATGTTCCTGCCGGAAGAGGACCGTTACAGCCTGTCCAAGCGCGCGCTGATCAGCCAGATCTGTTCGCTGTACGGTGGCCGTATCGCCGAGGAAATGACGTTGGGCTTTGACGGCGTGACGACAGGTGCCTCCAACGACATCATGCGCGCAAGCCAGATTGCCCGGAACATGGTTACCAAGTGGGGCTTGTCCGAAAAGCTTGGTCCGTTGATGTATGCCGAGGAAGAGGGCGAAGTGTTCCTGGGTCGCGGCGGCGGTGGCCAGCATGCAAGCTTCTCTGGTGAGACGGCCAAGCTGATCGACTCGGAAGTTCGCAGCATCATTGACCAGTGCTACGGCACGGCCAAGCAGATCCTTACGGACAACCGCGACAAACTGGACGCGATGGCTGACGCACTGATGAAATATGAAACCATCGATGCTGAGCAGATCGACGACATCATGGCCGGCCGCACACCTCGTGAGCCTCGTGACTGGTCCGGTGGTGGCACGGGTACCTCCGGTACGCCGCCAGCGGTACAGGGTGAGCGTCCCGAGACGCCCATCGGTGGTCCGGCCGCCGACGTCTAAGGCTTGAAATGACTTCTGTTCAGTCCTCTAACCGGTTGCCTTGCGGCAACCGGTTTCTTGATTTGGCCCGTGCGCACGTCATGGGCATTCTTAATGTCACTCCCGATTCCTTTTCCGATGGTGGAAGATTCTGCCAGCTCGACGCTGCATTGCGGCATGCCGAGGCCATGGTGGCAGCGGGCGCAACGCTGATCGATGTCGGCGGTGAATCGACCCGTCCCGGTGCGCGGGCAGTATCACCTACCGAGGAGCTGGAGCGAGTGGCGCCGATTGTCGAGCGTATACACCGCGAGCTTGATGTCATCATTTCGGTTGATACCTCTACGCCAGCGGTCATGCGCGAGGCAGCGCGGCTGGGGGCGGGGCTGATCAATGATGTCCGGTCCTTGCGGCGCGACGGCGCGCTGGACGCCGCGGCGGCAACCGGCTTGCCGGTGTGTCTGATGCATATGCTCGGCGAGCCGGGGACCATGCAGGACGATCCGCACTATGATGATGTGACCAGGGAAGTGGCCGGGTTCCTCGCGGAGCGCCTGGACCAGTGTGCTGCCGTGGGCATCCCTGCCGAGCGGGTCATCCTTGATCCCGGGTTCGGCTTTGCCAAGACCCTGGCTCACAACCTGAGCCTGTTCAAGCATATGGAAGCCTTGCATGCGCTGGGGCGGCCCCTGTTGGTTGGCGTCTCGCGAAAGAGCATGATAGGCAATGCCTTGGGCCGACCGGTGGGTGAGCGCTTGTATGGTGGTCTCGCCCTGGCTGCCTTGGCCCTTACCAAAGGTGCGCGCATTTTGCGCGTGCATGATGTAGCCGAAACGATGGATGTCGTGCGGATGATCGACGCAGTGGATTCAGCCGAATAAGAATGACGGAGCACTTATGAGCAAGAAATATTTTGGCACCGACGGTATTCGTGGTCGGGTCGGCGAATACCCTATTACCCCCGATTTCATGCTCAAGCTCGGCTGGGCCGCCGGCATGGCGTTCCGCAAGATGGGCGCATGCAAGGTGCTGGTCGGCAAGGACACGCGGATTTCCGGCTACATGTTCGAATCGGCTCTCGAGGCCGGCCTTACGTCGGCGGGTGCCGATGTGATGTTGCTGGGCCCGATGCCGACGCCGGCCATTGCCTACCTGACCCGTACATTCCAGGCCCAGGCGGGTATTGTGATCAGTGCTTCGCACAATCCTCATGACGACAACGGCATCAAGTTTTTCTCTGGCAAGGGCACCAAGCTGCCGGATGAAATCGAGCTGATGATCGAAGAGCTGCTGGATGCGCCGATGACGGTGGTCGAGTCGAGCAAGATCGGCAAGGTGTCGCGGATCAACGATGCATCGGGCCGTTATATCGAGTTCTGCAAAGGCAGTGTTCCAACCGGTACGAGCTTTTCCGGTCTGAAAATCGTTGTCGATTGCGCGCATGGCGCAACCTATAAGGTCGCGCCCAGCGTTTTTCGCGAATTGGGCGCCGAGGTGGTGGTGCTCTCTGCCCAGCCCAACGGGCTGAACATCAACCACAATTGCGGCTCGACCCATACCGAGGCATTGCAGGCTGCGGTCCTGGCCGAACATGCCGATCTCGGGATCGCTTTCGACGGTGACGGTGACCGGGTGTTGATGGTCGACCATACCGGTACGGTCGTTGATGGTGATGAGTTGCTGTTCATCATCGCGCGCGATCTGCATGGTCGCGGCAAGCTGCAGGGCGGCGTGGTTGGTACGTTGATGAGCAACCTCGGGCTTGAATTGGCCTTGGCGGATCTAGATATCCCATTCGTCCGGGCTAATGTCGGCGACCGCTACGTGATCTCGGAATTGCTGGAGCGCAACTGGGTGATCGGAGGCGAGAATTCCGGCCACATCGTCTGCTTCGACCATACCACCACCGGTGATGCGATCATCGCTGCGCTGCAAGTGCTGATGGCGCTCAAGGCCCGTAACGAAGGGCTGGCGCAGTCGCGCCAGGCGCTGCGCAAATGTCCGCAAGTATTGATCAATGTGCGTTTTGGTGGAGGTGTCAGTCCTCTTGAACATGCGACGGTCAAGCAGGCCAGCGAGCGCATAACACAGGCAATGGCCGGGCGTGGACGGGTGTTGTTGCGCAAGTCTGGCACGGAGCCTTTGGTGCGCGTCATGGTCGAAGGCGAGGATGAAGTACAGGTCCGCGGTTATGCCGAAGAGCTGGCGAAGCTGGTTACTGAAGTTTCTGCCTGAATTCGGCTTGCCAGTCATGAATCCGTTGGGTAACATCTGCGCCCACTTTGACCGACGAGGTACAGCATGCGTCGCCCTATGGTAGCTGGTAACTGGAAGATGCACGGTACCCGCGCCAGCGTCGCTGAGCTGATCAAGGGCCTTCGTAACCTGGCCTTGCCAAGCGGTGTTGATGTGGCGGTGTTCCCGCCTTGCCTGTATATCAACCAAGTGGTTGATGGCTTGAAAGGCAAGTCGATTTCGGTCGGTGCACAAAACTCTGCAGTGGAATCCATGCAGGGTGCGTTGACCGGTGAAATCGCGCCGAGTCAGCTGGTGGACGCAGGGTGTTCACTGGTCCTGGTCGGTCATTCCGAGCGTCGCCTGATCATGGGCGAGCAGGACAAGACCCTGATTCGCAAATTTGCCGCGGCACAGGCTTGTGGTCTGATTCCGGTGTTGTGCGTAGGGGAGACCCTCGAACAGCGTGAGGCAGGCAAGACTCTCGAAGTTGTCGCTCGCCAGTTGGGCAGCATCATCGAGGACCTGGGTGTCGGTGCGTTTGCAAAGGCAGTCATCGCTTACGAGCCGGTCTGGGCCATTGGCACCGGGCTGACTGCTTCGCCTCAACAAGCGCAGGATGTGCACGCCGCCATCCGCGCGCAGTTGGCGCAAGAAAATTCTGAAGTGGCACGAGGTGTGCGGCTTCTATACGGCGGCAGCGTGAAGGCGGCCAATGCGGTCGAACTGTTCGGCATGCCGGATATCGATGGGGGGCTCATTGGTGGAGCGTCCCTGAATGCAGATGAGTTCGGTGCGATCTGTCGCGCCGCGGGAAACTGAAAAAATGCTGGAAACAGTCGTAGTCGTTTTTCATCTGCTGGGCGCACTGGGTGTAGTTGCTCTCGTATTGCTGCAGCAGGGTAAAGGTGCGGATGCTGGTGCGTCTTTCGGTGCAGGTGCTTCAAATACTGTATTCGGAAGCCAAGGTTCCTCTACCTTTCTTAGTAAGTTTACTGCTATACTCGCCGCCGGTTTCTTCATAACCAGCTTGGGGTTAGGTTACTTTGCTAAAGAGAAGGCTCATGAGCTGACTCAGGTAGGTTTGCCAAACCCAGCGGTGTTGGAAGCGCCAAAGCAACAACCGGCTTCTGATGATGTCCCGGTGCTTCAAGAGCAAAAGTCGGCCAATCCGGCGACTGACGTACCTCCAGCTCAAGAGCAGAAGTAAGAAGGTTTCAAACGCTGTATTGCCGAGGTGGTGGAATTGGTAGACACGCAACCTTGAGGTGGTTGTGCCCATAGGGTGTAGGGGTTCGAGTCCCCTTCTCGGTACCAATTATCAGGAGAGCCCGCAATTGCGGGCTTTCTTGTAGGTGGAAGCGTTACATTGACCCTGTAAAGGATCGGTCGTATACTTCCGCCCCAGCTTTGTCGCGGGATGGAGCAGCCTGGTAGCTCGTCGGGCTCATAACCCGAAGGTCGTCGGTTCAAATCCGGCTCCCGCAACCAGTTTCAGGGCCCCTTCCAAGGGGCTTTTTGTTAGCTGGACATTTACAACGCCGCTGTTCGACGGCGTTTCAGGGATGGGCGATTCGCCCATTTTTTTTTATTTGCATGGCATGCACATACATGCACGAGGGGGTTCAGGTGTCGAGCAAGCTAGAACAGTTGCAGGCCTTGTTGGCCCCGGTGGTCGTGGCCCTTGGCTATGAATGCTGGGGTATTGAGTTTTCGGCTCAAGGTCGCCACTCACTGTTGCGCGTTTATATCGATAAGGAAGGCGGCGTGTTGGTGGATGATTGCGCCATCGTCAGCCGTCAGATCAGTGGTGTGCTGGATGTTGAAGATCCCATCACCTCCGAATACACCCTTGAAGTTTCCTCGCCTGGCATGGAACGCCCTCTGTTCACTCTTGAACAGTTCGCTTTGTTTGCCGGTGAACAAGTGAAGATCAAGCTGCGCTCGCCCTTTGAAGGCCGACGCAACTTCCAAGGCCTTCTGCGCGGTGTGGAAGAACAGGATGTCGTGGTGCAGGTAGATGACCATGAGTTTCTGTTGCCGATCGATATGATCGACAAGGCCAACATTATTCCCAGTTTTGACTGATACGTGCCAGATACTGCGGATCCCGCGGATCCAATGGCTTGCGAAAGGCGAGGCGTACGATGAGCAAAGAAGTACTGCTGGTTGTTGAGTCGGTATCCAATGAAAAGGGCGTACCGGCTAACGTTATTTTTGAAGCACTGGAGCTGGCCCTGGCCACTGCTACCAAGAAGCGCTTCGAAGACGAAGTTGATTTGCGTGTGGAGATCAATCGCCACACCGGTGCCTACGAGACTTTCCGTCGCTGGACGGTAGTCGAGGAGGCCGACCTGGATGATCCGGCTATCGAAACCTGGCCGAGCAAGGTTGCAGAAACGCATCCTGCCGCCAAGGTGGGTGATGTCGTCGAAGAAAAAATCGAGTCCATCGAGTTTGGCCGCATTGCTGCACAGACTGCCAAGCAGGTCATTGTGCAGAAAGTTCGCGAAGCCGAGCGCGCGCAAGTCGTCGATGCCTATCGCGAGCGCCTGGGAGAGATCATCTCCGGCACCGTTAAAAAAGTCACCCGCGACAACGTGATCGTTGATCTGGGCAACAATGCCGAAGCATTGCTGGCCCGTGAAGACATCATTTCTCGCGAAACTTTCCGTGTTGGCGTGCGGTTGCGTGCGCTGCTCAAGGAAATCCGCACCGAGAACCGCGGCCCGCAGCTGATCCTGTCGCGTACCGCGCCGGAAATGCTGATCGAGTTGTTCCGCATCGAAGTGCCGGAAATTGCTGAAGGCCTGATCGAAGTAATGGCCGCCTCCCGTGATCCGGGTTCGCGGGCCAAGATCGCGGTCCGCTCCAAGGACAAGCGCATCGACCCGCAAGGTGCCTGCATCGGCATGCGTGGTTCGCGCGTCCAGGCCGTATCCGGCGAGTTGGGCGGCGAGCGTGTGGATATCGTCCTGTGGGACGACAACCCGGCTCAGTTCGTGATCAATGCCATGTCGCCCGCTGAAGTGGCGGCAATTATCGTCGACGAGGATGCCCATGCCATGGACATCGCCGTTGGCGCAGACAATCTCGCTCAGGCCATCGGTCGCGGTGGTCAGAACGTGCGTCTGGCTAGCCAATTGACTGGCTGGACCCTGAACGTGATGACCGAATCGGACATCCAGGCCAAGCAGCAAGCTGAAACCGGCGACATCCTGCGCAACTTCATCGAAGAGCTTGAAGTCGATGAAGAGCTGGCGCAGGTGCTGGTGGATGAAGGCTTTACCAGCCTGGAAGAGATTGCCTACGTACCGGTGGAGGAAATGCTCAACATCGACGGCTTTGACGAGGACATCGTCAACGAGCTTCGCGCTCGTGCCAAGGATCGCTTGTTGACCAAAGCCATCGCTACTGAGGAAAAGCTGGCAGACGCCCATCCGGCCGAAGACCTGCTCTCGCTTGAGGGCATGGACAAGGATTTGGCGATGGAACTGGCGGTGCGCGGCGTAATTACCCGCGAAGACCTGGCCGAGCAGTCTATTGACGATCTGCTCGACATCGACGGCATTGACGATGATCGTGCCGGCAAGTTGATCATGGCCGCCCGAGCCCACTGGTTCGAGTAATTAGGCGCGGCCTGAGGAGAGAAGTGCATGACGCAAGTCACGGTGAAACAACTGGCCGATGAGGTCAAAACACCGGTAGAGCGCCTGTTGCAGCAGATGCGTGAGGCAGGTCTGCCGCACACCGCCGCCGAGGAACATGTGACCGACAGTGAGAAGCAGTCCCTGCTCACTCACTTGAAGAGCAGTCACAAGGCGAAAGTGGAAGAACCGCGCAAGATCACTCTGCAGCGTAAAACCACCAGCACCCTGCGTGTTGCCGGTAGCAAAAGCATCAGCGTTGAAGTACGCAAGAAGAAAGTCTTCGTACAGCGCAGCCCGGAAGAAATCGAAGCCGAGCGCAAACGCGAACTGGAAGAACGTCGCGCGGCAGAAAATGCTGCACGTCAGAAGGCTGAAGAAGAAGCCAAGCGTCGCGCCGAAGAAGAAGCGCGTCGCCAGCCTGCTGCTGCGCAATCTGCTCCAGCCGAAGTGGTCGAGACACCTGCGGCGGCAGCTGAGCCAGTGCGTGAAAGCGCACCTGTCCTGGCAGCTGCTCCGGCGCCGGCGGACACCCGCAAGCGCGACGAACAGCGTCGTCCGGACAAACCACGTGCCGACGATAACCGTCGTGGCAGTGGCGATGGCGAGCGCAAAAACGCTCCTCATCGTGCTTCGGTCAAGGAGAAGGCGCCTGCGCCGCGTGTTGCGCCACGTACCACCGACGAAGAAAGCGATGGCTTCCGTCGCGGCGGTCGCGGCAAGGCCAAGCTGAAGAAACGCAACGCCCACGGTTTCCAGAGCCCTACCGGCCCTGTCGTGCGTGAAGTGAAGATCGGCGAGACCATCACTGTGGGCGATCTGGCCCAGCAGATGTCGGTCAAGGCTGCTGAAATCATCAAGTTCATGTTCAAGCTGGGCACGCCAGCCACCATCAACCAGGTACTGGACCAGGAAACTGCCCAACTGGTCGCCGAAGAGCTGGGCCACAAAGTGACCCTGGTCAGCGACACCGCCCTGGAAGATTCCCTGGCCGAGTCCCTGAAGTTTGAAGGTGAAGCTGTTTCCCGTGCGCCGGTCGTGACCGTCATGGGTCACGTTGACCACGGTAAAACCTCGCTGCTCGACTACATCCGTCGTGCCAAGGTAGCCGCTGGCGAAGCCGGTGGTATCACCCAGCACATCGGCGCGTACCACGTTGAAACCGACCGCGGCATGGTGACGTTCCTCGATACCCCGGGCCACGCCGCGTTTACCGCGATGCGTGCCCGTGGTGCCAAGGCAACCGACATCGTGATCCTGGTGGTTGCAGCGGACGACGGCGTGATGCCGCAAACCATCGAAGCCGTTCAGCATGCCAAGGCTGCTGGCGTGCCGCTGGTGGTTGCGGTGAACAAGATCGACAAGCCGGGCGCCGATCTCGATCGCATCCGCAGCGAACTGTCGGTCCACGGCGTGACCTCCGAAGAGTGGGGTGGCGACACTCCTTTCGTTCCGGTCTCGGCGAAGATGGGTACCGGCGTTGACGAACTGCTCGAAGCCGTTCTGTTGCAAGCCGAAGTTCTGGAGTTGACCGCTACACCTTCGGCTCCTGGCCGTGGCGTGGTCGTTGAATCGCGTCTCGACAAGGGCCGTGGTCCGGTCGCGACCGTCCTGGTTCAAGACGGTACCCTGCGTCAGGGCGACATGGTGCTGGTCGGTTCGAACTATGGCCGCGTGCGCGCCATGCTCGACGAGAACGGCAAGCCAATCAAGGAAGCCGGTCCGGCTATCCCGGTCGAGATCCTCGGTCTGGACGGTACCCCGGATGCTGGCGACGAGATGAGCGTTGTGGCTGACGAGAAGAAGGCCCGTGAAGTGGCTCTGTTCCGTCAAGGCAAGTTCCGCGAAGTCAAACTGGCTCGCGCTCACGCCGGCAAGCTGGAAAACATCTTCGAGAACATGGGCCAGGAAGAGAAGAAGACGCTCAACATCGTCCTCAAATCCGACGTCCGTGGTTCGCTCGAAGCGTTGAACGGCGCCTTGAATGGCCTGGGTAACGACGAAGTGCAAGTGCGCGTTGTCGGTGGTGGTGTCGGTGGTATCACCGAATCCGACGCCAACCTGGCACTCGCTTCCAACGCTGTACTGTTCGGCTTCAACGTGCGTGCCGATGCCGGCGCGCGCAAGATCGTCGAGCAGGAAGGCCTGGATATGCGTTACTACAACGTGATCTACGACATCATCGAAGACGTCAAGAAAGCCTTGACCGGTATGCTCGGCAGCGACGTTCGCGAGAACATCCTGGGCGTGGCCGAAGTGCGCGATGTGTTCCGTTCGCCGAAGTTCGGCGCGATCGCCGGTTGCATGGTGATCGAAGGTGTCGTTCACCGTAACCGTCCGATCCGCGTATTGCGTGAAGACATCGTGATCTTCGAAGGCGAGCTGGAATCCCTGCGCCGCTTCAAGGATGACGCTTCCGAAGTACGTGCCGGCATGGAATGCGGTATCGGCGTCAAGAGCTATAACGACGTCAAGGTCGGCGACAAGATCGAAGTCTTCGAGAAGGTCCAGGTTGCTCGCAGCCTCTGACTCGCGTACTTCAAGAGCCGTACCGGGCAGTCGCATGAATATGCGCTGCCTGGCTGGCGGACTCTAAACGCAACGCCCGGTCTGGCTTTTGCCAGGCCGGGCGTTTGCCGCTTTCAGACCTCACGGGTTTGACCGTGGGGCAGTAACAGGTAACAAGACATGGCAAAAGAATATAGCCGTACCCAACGAATCGGCGATCAGATGCAGCGCGAGCTGGCCCAACTGATCCGTCGCGAAGTCAAAGACCCGCGCGTCGGCCTGGTGACCATCACCGCTGTTGAAGTCAGCCGTGACGTCGGTCACGCCAAGATCTTCATCACGGTGATGGGGCAGGACAGCGCCGAAGAAATTGCCCAGAGCATCAAGGTGCTCAACTCGGCAGCCGGTTTCCTGCGCATGCAACTGGCGCGGGAAATGAAGCTGCGCAGCGTTCCACAGCTGCACTTCCACTACGACGAAAGCGTCGTGCGGGGCGCGCATCTGTCGGCGCTGATCGAGCGTGCCGTGGCTGAAGACAGTCAGCATCCGGCTGCCGCTGAACCCGAAGACACCAAGGAGTAATCGGTGGCTCAGGTCAAACGTATCCGTCGTAACGTCAGCGGCATCATCCTGCTCGACAAGCCGTTGGGATTTACCTCCAACGCGGCGTTGCAGAAGGTTCGCTGGCTGCTCAATGCTGAAAAGGCCGGGCACACCGGCAGCCTCGATCCACTGGCTACCGGCGTGCTGCCGCTGTGCTTCGGCGAGGCGACCAAGTTTTCCCAATACCTGCTCGATTCCGACAAGGGTTATGAAACCCTGGCGCAACTGGGCAAGACCACCACCACGGCGGATGCCGAAGGTGAGGTTTTGCTGGAGCGTCCGGTGACCGTTGGTCAGGCGGATATCGAGGCGGTGTTGCCGAAATTTCGTGGGCAAATCAGTCAGATACCGCCGATGTACTCCGCGCTCAAGCGTGATGGACAGCCGTTGTACAAACTGGCCCGTGCAGGCGAAGTAGTGGAGCGCGAACCGCGTTCTGTTACTATTGCGCGCTTGGAATTGCTGGCCTTTGGCGGTAATACTGCACGGCTCGCCGTGGATTGCAGCAAAGGCACCTATATCCGTACCCTGGTGGAGGATATCGGCGAGCAGCTCGGCTGTGGCGCGTACGTGGCGGAATTGCGACGGACCCAGGCCGGGCCTTTCACCCTGGCCCAGACGGTCACGCTGGAAGAGCTCGAAGCGGTACACGCCGAAGGCGGCAACGAAGCGGTCGACCGTTTCCTCATGCCTTCGGACAGCGGTTTGCTCGATTGGCCGCTGCTGCAGTTCTCCGAACACAGTGCGTTCTACTGGCTCAACGGCCAGCCGGTGCGCGCTCCGGATGCGCCGAAGTTCGGCATGGTCCGGGTGCAGGATCACAATGGTCGCTTCATCGGTATCGGTGAAGTGAGCGAAGACGGGCGTATCGCGCCGCGTCGATTAATTCGGTCGGAATGACCGGAACCAGCCTGTGTAACAACAGGCTGGCGAGTGTGGCTGTTAACAGGCACGGTCACTACTCATTTATAGATACAGGGATTTGTCCCTGGCCTGTTGAAGCTGTTTCCTCGGAACAGTTTCCTGACTAAAAGGATTGCCTCATGGCTCTCGACGTTCAAGAAAAAGCTCAAATCGTAGCTGACTACCAGCAAGCTGTTGGTGACACTGGTTCGCCAGAAGTGCAAGTTGCACTGCTGACCGCCAACATCAACAAACTGCAAGGTCACTTCAAGGCCAACGGTAAGGATCACCACTCCCGTCGTGGTCTGATCCGCATGGTAAACCAGCGTCGCAAGCTGCTGGACTACCTGAAAGGCAAGGACGTGAGCCGTTACAGCGCTCTGATCGCTCGCCTGGGTCTGCGTCGCTAATCAGCGATTGCGCTAGAGGTTGGTGGTCTGTCGTACGTCAGTGGGTTTCCCGCTGGCGCGTGGCAGGCTCCCAGCCTCAAGTTTTATCTGGATACACGTTTTACCCTGGACAGGCGTCGGGCCGATTCCCGTCATTGCCCAAGAATTTCGCAAGAAGACAAGTTCCCCAAGAGCCACAAAGAAGGTAGGACACCGTGAACCCGGTAATCAAAAAATTCCAGTTCGGTCAGTCGACCGTTACCCTCGAGACTGGCCGTATCGCCCGTCAGGCCTCCGGCGCAGTGCTGGTCACCGTTGACGACGACGTCAGCGTATTGGTGACCGTCGTCGGTGCCAAGCAGGCCGATCCAGGCAAGGGTTTCTTCCCTCTGTCTGTGCACTACCAGGAAAAGACCTACGCCGCGGGCAAGATCCCTGGCGGTTTCTTCAAGCGTGAAGGCCGTCCTTCCGAGAAAGAAACCCTGACTTCCCGACTGATCGACCGTCCGATCCGTCCGCTTTTCCCTGAAGGTTTCATGAACGAAGTGCAGGTTGTCTGCACCGTCGTTTCCACCAGCAAGAAGACCGATCCGGACATCGCTGCGATGATCGGTACCTCGGCTGCGCTGGCGATCTCCGGCATTCCTTTCGATGGCCCGATCGGCGCTGCCCGCGTTGCGTTCCACGAAAGCACCGGCTACCTGCTGAACCCGACCTACGAGCAACAGAAGGCATCGAGCCTGGACATGGTCGTGGCCGGTACTTCCGAAGCCGTGCTGATGGTTGAATCCGAAGCCAAGGAACTGACCGAAGACCAGATGCTGGGCGCCGTGCTGTTCGCCCACGACGAGTTCCAGGTGGTCATCAACGCCGTCAAGGAACTGGCTGCCGAAGCCGCCAAGCCAACCTGGACCTGGGCTCCTCAGCCAGAAGCCACCGAGCTGCTTGGCGCGATCCGTGCCGAGTTCGGCGAAGCGATCTCCCAGGCCTACACCATCACCATCAAGGCCGACCGCTATGCGCGTCTGGGCGAGCTGCGTGACCAGGTCGTTGCCAAGTTCTCCGGCGAAGAAGGCCAGCCATCGGCCAGCGACGTCAAGGCGGCTTTCGGTGAAATCGAATACCGCACCGTTCGCGAAAACATCGTCAACGGCAAGCCGCGTATCGACGGTCGCGACACTCGCACCGTGCGTCCGCTGAACATCGAAGTCGGCGTTCTGCCAAAGACCCACGGTTCGGCGCTGTTCACCCGTGGTGAAACCCAGGCGCTGGTCGTTGCGACACTGGGCACCGCCCGTGACGCGCAACTGCTCGACACCCTGGAAGGCGAAAAGAAAGACCCGTTCATGCTGCACTACAACTTCCCTCCGTTCTCGGTGGGCGAGTGTGGTCGCATGGGTGGCGCCGGTCGTCGCGAAATCGGTCACGGCCGTCTGGCCCGTCGTTCGGTCCAGGCCATGCTGCCGGCCGCTGACGTGTTCCCGTACACCATTCGCGTGGTATCGGAAATCACCGAGTCCAACGGTTCGAGCTCGATGGCTTCGGTCTGCGGCGCTTCCCTGGCCCTGATGGACGCTGGTGTGCCGATGAAGGCGCCGGTGGCCGGTATCGCCATGGGTCTGGTCAAGGAAGGCGAGAAATTCGCCGTCCTGACCGACATCCTGGGTGACGAAGACCACCTGGGCGACATGGACTTCAAAGTGGCCGGTACCGCCAAGGGCGTCACCGCACTGCAGATGGACATCAAGATCAAGGGCATCACCGAAGAGATCATGGAAATCGCCCTGGGCCAAGCCCTGGAAGCGCGCCTGAACATCCTCGGTCAGATGAACCAGATCATCGGTCAGTCCCGTACCGAACTGTCGGAAAATGCTCCGACCATGATCGCGATGAAAATCGACACCGACAAAATCCGTGATGTCATCGGTAAAGGCGGCGCGACTATCCGTGCGATCTGTGAAGAAACCAAGGCTTCGATCGACATCGAAGACGACGGTTCGATCAAGATCTTCGGCGAAACCAAGGAAGCGGCAGAAGCAGCACGCCAGCGCGTCCTGGGCATCACCGCAGAGGCCGAGATCGGCAAGATCTACGTCGGCAAGGTTGAACGCATCGTCGACTTCGGTGCGTTCGTCAACATCCTGCCTGGCAAGGACGGTCTGGTTCACATCTCCATGCTGAGCGATGCTCGCGTCGAGAAAGTGACCGACATCCTGAAAGAAGGCCAGGAAGTGGAAGTGCTGGTACTGGACGTGGACAACCGCGGCCGTATCAAGCTGTCCATCAAGGACGTTGCAGCAGCCAAGGCGTCGGGCGTTTAATCACTCCCTCGCTTGACCGCTGAACAAGCAAACGCCCCGACTGGTTCGGGGCGTTTTGCTGTGTGCTGAAAATCCCTTCAGGGCAGGTTGCCTGTCCCCCGGGGACGATGCTAGGTTTAGCCACCGCCCGTGTAGCTCAGTCGGTAGAGCAGCGCACTCGTAACGCGAAGGTCGCAGGTTCGATTCCTGTCTCGGGCACCAATCCCCCCTGGTTATTTCACCTTCCTGCTCAGTTCCTCGACCGTGCGTTTGAGCTGTGTCAGCTCGTTGTCCTGATCGCTGAGCTCCCGTTTCAGGGACGAAATTTCGCTGCTGCTCGAACTTGAGCTGGAACCGCTGTTGCGCTTGAGTTCTTCCACTTGCTTGCCAAGGTCGTTCAGATCGCGTTCCTGTTCCTTGATGATGCGCTTGAGATCGTCTATCTCCTTGCTGCTGGAGGTGGAGCTGGAGCCACTGTTGCGTTTGAGTTCTTCGATTTGTCGGGCCTGCTCGCCAAGGGTGCGCTTCTGACTGTCCAGCTCGGCGGTGTTGTCCTTGACTGCTTCTGGTAATTTTTCCAGGTCACCCACGTTGATATTGGTCTTGATCAGAACATCCTTGTCGAATGAGTTGCGAAGCAGCGGGATCGTGTCAGACGGCAGAGGGGGGCCGGAGGAAACTTCGACAGCCGCTTGAACGGCACCGATCAAGCTCAGGCTGCCGAGCAGGAGGGACGTGGTAGCAAACCGGGTCGACGAGCGTTTCGCAAGACTGCGCATCATTGGGTTCCTGAAGAAGTGCCGATATGGCACATCGCTACGACTGGTTGCCATGACAAATGTTCGTGGGCACCTTGCCGTCAGGCATGAAATTTTTTCTGCGGTGGATGTAAAGAGCCGTGTAAATCGTTGCCAAAACATCCTATATTCGTCACCTGCATGAGCATCGCCCAGCAGTTTTCAGATGATCCACGAATGGTTCTGAAGGCCAGGAAAACCGAGCTTCCAACGGCTTCCTGCGTCAGAGAGATCCTTGATGATCCAGATCCATCTTCCATTCCCAGATCAGCGAGAACGCCATGACCGCTAAAGAATTGTCCCAAGAAGCCAGGCACGAAGAAGCCCTGGAAAAGTACCTCGAAGAAACGCCGCAGTTGCGCGATGAGATCAAGGACTTGTCCGCCGATGACCAGAAAGACCAGGTCCAGTGGGCGTTCGAGGATGAGGCCGAAGCCCAGGGCCTGCAGCCTTGGGAGCTGACGCTCAAGTACACCAGTACGCCGGAAGAGTTCGAGGCGCAGCGCCTTGTCTTGCACAAGGAGGCGGCCGAGGTGTTGGGTGTGGATTGGGATGAGTACTGCGAGATGAATAATCTGGTGGTCTGAAAAAAACGCCAGCCTCTTAAAGGCTGGCGTTTTTTTTTGTCAGAGGCTCAAGCGCATCGACAGGTCCACGGCTTTGACGTCCTTGGTCATCGCACCGATGGAGATATAGTCCACGCCGGTCTCGGCAATCGGGCGCAACGTGCTTTCGTTGATGCCGCCGCTGGCTTCCAGTTTCGCCTTGCCGCCGTTCAGGCGCACGGCTTCGCGCATGTCGTCCAGGCTCAGCTCGTCGAGCATGATGATGTCGGCATCGGCCGCCAGCGCTTCTTTCAATTCCGCCAGGCTTTCCACTTCGATCTCCACCAGCTTGCCCGGTGCGATCTTGTGGGCGGCGCTGATGGCCTGGGCAATGCCACCGCAGGCGGCGATATGGTTTTCCTTGATCAGAAAGGCATCGTAAAGGCCGATGCGATGGTTATGGCAGCCGCCGCAGGTGACCGCGTACTTCTGGGCCAGGCGCAGCCCGGGCAGGGTCTTGCGGGTATCCAGCAGCTTGACCTGGGTGTCGGCAACAAAGTCCGCCAAATAGCGGGCCCGGGTGGCAACGCCCGAGAGCATCTGCAGGAAGTTCAGCGCGCTGCGTTCGCCCGTCAGCAGTGAGCGGGCCGGGCCTTCGAGGTGGAACAGGGCCTGGTCGGGGCTTGCCCGGTCGCCGTCGCGCACTTGCCAATGCACCGCGACGCGGGGATCCAGTTGTCTGAACACCGCATCGACCCAGGCCGTGCCGCTGATGGTCGCGGCTTCCCGGGTGATGATGGTGGCCTTGGCCAGGCGTTCGGCGGGGATCAGTTGTGCGGTGATGTCGCCGCTGCCGATGTCTTCGAGCAACGCACGGCGCACGTTGGCTTCGATTTCGGCGGTCAGATCGGCGAGGCGTAGATTCGGCATGACGGGCTCCACAAACAAAGTGGCCGGATTATAGGGCCAGGCCGCAGGCGAACCCAAGGCGCCACTTGCGCGCTGCCGGATGAAACCTGCATTTGGTCGCATGCCCGCAACATTTTCCCGATTGTCCTGTCAGTTGTTCCGAGTATTTCGAGCTGGTTCACAAGTGTCCACTGGTGCGACAGGGTTCTTTTACCCGATAATCCGCCTTTCGATTGACGCCATGACTTTGACGTCGCGAACCGAAGAATGCCCTTTCAGGAGGCCAGGATGCACAACGACGGGAATGTAGTGCCTTTGCACAAGGCGTCTACCGATCAGGCGAGTCGCTCGCCGCTCGCCCGCCTGCCTGTGATTCTGCTTCAGGTTCGCGACAAGGCTGCGCAGCAGTTGCGCCTTGGCTTGCAGGAATTGTTCGATAATGCTGACGATACCTTGTTCGAAATGGCCGATCGGGCGCGGAACGATGTGGAGCAGAACCTCTACTTCGAAGCCATGCGAGACCTGCGGCTGAAACGCAAGAGCATCGAACGTGAATTCCTCGAGCAGTTTTTCGAGGCGTTCGTCAATCTTGCCCAGTACGATCTGACCCAGGCCACCCTCGCGCCCGTATTGGGCGCCATACCGGCCCAGCGAAACCATGATGACCTCGAACGCCGGCTGGCGGTGGAAACCATGGTCACCCGGGTGCTCAGTCGCGATGGCCTGTCTCTCGATCAACTCACGGCGCGCCTCGGCGCGTTACTGTCGCGGCCCCTGGCGAACCAGCACAACCCCTTGAGCCCGGCCCTGCTGTGTGAGAATTTTCTCCAGGCCGGGCGTAACCTGGGCGTAGGCATCAAGGTCAAACTGATCCTGCTCAAGCTCTTCGAGCGGTATGTGCTCAGCGAATGCGACAACCTTTATTCCGAGGCCAATCAGCTATTGGCGGCAACCGGGATCTTGCCGGATCTGAAGGTTTCTCCGTCGCGGCGGGCCTCGGACCGTGTCGAAGAGCCTGTTCGGCCCAGCACTGCCGGGCCTGCCAGGCCAAGGGTCGACGATGTCGATGACAGCGTGCACGAAGTCTTCGCCGCTTTGCAGAAGTTGTTGGTCCAGGTGCGCGGCAGTGTCGCGCCTACCCTTGAGCCCAGTGCACCGGCCCAGCCAATCACGACCCGTGACCTTTTGCGCTTGTTGTCTCATTTGCAGCAATACGTGCCGGCCCCCTCGGTTCAGGATGACTTCGACCTGCGCAGCCAGCTTGAACAGCTGTTGACCCGGGTCAGCGTCAAGAGCGGCAAATCCCGCGTGGTCGAAGGCGCCGACGAAGATGTGATCAACCTGATCGCGATGATGTTCGAATTCATCCTTGATGACCGTAACCTGCCGGACTCCCTCAAGGCCTTGATCGGCCGGCTGCAGATCCCGATGCTCAAGGTCGCGGTGCAGGACAAGAGTTTTTTCAGTCGCAATAATCATCCGGCGCGCCGGTTGCTCAATGAAATCGCAGCGGCGGCGATGGGTTGGGGTGATTGCGATGATCATCAGCGCGACAGCCTCTACCTGCGCATCGAGCAGGTGGTGCAGCGTCTGTTGAACGACTTCGTCGACGATCCGGCGATATTTTCCGAAGTGCTGGCCGATTTCCTGGCGTTCACCAGCGACGAGCGCCGCCGCTGTGAATTGCTTGAGCAGCGCATCCGTGACGCCGAAGAGGGAAGGGCAAAGGCCGACCTGGCTCGACAGCGGGTCGAAGGGGCACTGAACCAGGTCATGCTGGGCAAAGTCCTGCCCCAGGCCGTAGTAGATTTTGTACAGCAGGCCTGGAGCCAGGTGCTGCTGCTGACCGGCTTCAAGCATGGCGAGCATTCAGCCGAATGGCGGGCCGACGTGCTGACCCTGGAACAATTGGTCTGGAGTGTCCAGCATCACGAAGAGTCCGATGCGGGCCTGCGTTTGCTGGCGATGGTGCCGGAGCTGCTCAAGGCCCTGCGCGAGGGGCTGAGTCGCTCGGCGTTCGATCCGTTCGCCACCAGCGAATTCTTCAGCGAGCTGGAACTGCTTCATGTCCAGGCCCTGCAGCGGCTGGGCCAGGCAACGGAGGCTGGCGAGCCGGTGGATCTGCCGGTCATGGTCGAAGTGGCGGAACCCATCGTCCTTCGCACTGCGCCACAGACGCCCGCGCAGGAGCCGACCGTGCGTTTGCCGGCTGATGATGCAGGCCTGCTTCAGGTCGATCAATTGCGCCTGGGATGCTGGGTAGAGTTCCAGGAAGACGAAGACAACAGCCTGCGTTGCAAGCTGGCGGCAATCATCCAGGCCACCGGCAAGTTCGTTTTCGTCAACCGCACCGGCCTCAAGGTCCTGGAGCACAGCCGCACCAGCCTCGCCCTGGAGTTCCGCCGGGGAGCGGCACGTCTGCTGGACGACACCCTGCTGTTCGACCGGGCATTGGAGTCTGTTCTCGGCAACCTGCGCCAGCTCAATCGCGGCAAGTGATCGCGCAGCCGACGTAGATCGCGGCATACTGGCGGCACTCACCGTCGTCATCGAAGGAACCCGTATGCAGCTGGACCCCGTGAGCGGTTGGTGCGATGGCGTGCGTCATTGCCCTTCGCCCAATTTCAATGCGCGCCCCGAAGGCGAGATCTCCCTGCTGGTGATCCACAACATCAGCCTGCCGCCGGCACAGTTCGCGACTGGCAAGGTGCAGGAATTTTTCCAGAATCGTCTGGATGTCACGGAACATCCCTACTTTGCCGGTATTGCCGACCTGCGTGTCTCTGCGCATTTTCTGATCGAACGTGACGGCGCCGTGACGCAGTTTGTCTCTTGTCTGGAGCGTGCGTGGCATGCGGGGGTTTCGTGCTTCGAAGGGCGGGAGACGTGTAACGATTTTTCCATAGGCATCGAGCTTGAAGGCACCGATGATCTGCCGTTCACCGACGCGCAATATGTCGCGTTGGTGGACCTGACCCGGCAGCTTCGCGCGGCGTTTACGGCGATCACGGTGCAGCGCATCTGTGGGCACAGCGACATTGCTCCGGGGCGCAAGACCGATCCGGGACCGGCATTCGACTGGGCGCGCTATCGCGCGGCCCTGACAGAAGGGGAAGGACAATGAGTTTTCTGGTGTTGCTGCTGGCAGTCTGGATCGAGAAATTCTCGGCCCTGCGCCAGCGGGTCCAGCGTGACGGCGGTTGGCTGGGCGAGCTGAACAAGCTCGAAGCGAGCCCACGCTGGGTCAATCGGCCCTGGCTGGTGCTGATGGTGATGGTGCTGTTGCCGGTGGCGCTGTTGGCGTTGCTGCTGTGGGTGCTGGAGCCGGTGGCCTATGGTCTGCTGGCACTGCCGGTGCACCTGTTGGTGGTGATCTACAGCCTGGGGCGCGGCGATCTGTTGGCTGAACTCGGCCCGTTTCGCGACGCTTGGCGCCGTGAAGATCTGCAGGCAGCGAATCATGTGGCCAAGCGCGAGCAGTTGCTGGAGCGGGTCCAGGGGCACTTGCTGTGGCAGGCGTACCAGAGTTTTTTTGCGGTCATCTTTTGGTATTTCCTGCTGGGCCCGGTGGCTGCCCTGAGCTATCGATTGCTCGCCCTTGCCGCCGAACACAGCCACAACCCCGGCGTGGCCGAGCGTGCGGCGCAGCTGCGCCACGCGTTTGATTGGGTACCGGTGCGGTTGTTGGCGGCGAGCTTCGCCCTGGTGGGCAACTTCGTGGCGGTCAGCCGGGTGATGCTGCACGAACTGCTGAACTGGAACATCAGCGCGGCCGACCTGATCAACAAGGTCGGCCTGGTGGCCGGCGAGATCCCGACTCCCGTCGCCGGGCCGGACGGCATCAACAGCCTGGATCGGCTGTGGGAACTGCTGTTGCGCGCGGCAGTACTCTGGTATGCCGGGTTTGCGTTGTGGACGGTGTTGGCCTAGGCAAGCGAGTCGGTTGTGGCGAGGGGATTTATCCCCGCTGGGGCGCGAAGCGGCCCCCTCGCTTTTGGAAGCCAGATACCAGGGGCTGCTTCGCAGCCCAACGGGGATAAATCCCCTCGCCACGACTGAGCCGGGTCATTCCTCTCGTTAACCTTAAGTTACAAATCTCCTCGCCGATTTAGGCTATACAGAAGCAGCGTCCGCATAGTGGCCTTCTGCTGCCTGCCCGCGCGCCTATAAAAATAAAAATTATCGGGAGACTTCCTTGTGAAGAGTTTGCTCTGGCCCGCCGTCGCCCTGATGAACCGCCTGAGCTTCGGCATGAAGTTCAGCCTGATCAGCGTGTTGTTCCTGCTGCCGATGCTGGTGACCAACTTCTTTCTGGTACGTGACTCCTACCGGGAGTTTCAGGGCACCCAAGTCGAGTTGCAAAGCCTCGACTTGCTGGGCAGCAGCCTGACTCTGCGCCGCGACCTGGAGACCTTGAACAACCTGGTGCAGATCAATGCCAGCCTGGGCCAGTCCGGCAAGGCGGGCGACGTGGAAAGCCGGATCAGCACCCTGGAGCAACAGATTCTCGCGCGCCTCCAGGGCATGCAGGCGATGGCCGCAGAGCCCGAGCACGTCAGCGCCTTCGATGCCAAGCGCGACGAAATGATTGCCGCCTTCAAGGCCCAGCAGGCCGAAAGCTCACTGCAAAGCAAAAGCGCGTTGATCGGCAGGTTGCTCAACAATGCGCAAATATTTGGCCAGGTCATCGCCAGCCAGGCGGGCCTGAGCCGCGACAACCAGGGCGACATCCGCCAACTCAGCGACCTGATGGTCGGCGTGACTCCCAAGGTCACCCAGATCCTGGGCGAAGGGCGTGCGCTGGGGGCTTCGTCGTTGGGCTTGGGGTTCCTCAATTCTGCTTCGAGCACCCGGTTTGACGAGTTGCTGGTACAGGTCGAAAAACTCCAGGGCGAATATGATCTTAAATTGCAGGACGCCCTTGGCTCCAGCAAGGCGGCCGGACAAGCGCTTGCCGAGCAGGCTGGCGCCAGCAGGAGTTCTCTCAAGCAGGCCGCCGAACTGATCGAGGAACAGGTGGTGATGGCTGATACGCTCGACGCCCCCTGGTCGGCGTTTTACCAGCAGGTCAGCGGCCTGATGGAACAGACCTATCGGCTGAACGAAGTGACACTGGGCTTTCTCGGTGTCCAGTTGCAGCACCGCCTGGAGCAGAACCGCAGCCACATGGTGCTGCAAGCGGTGGCACTGGCGGTGGTGTTCCTGTTGATTTTTTACCTGTACGCCGGTTTTTATGCCTCGACTCGCACCACGCTCAAGCATTTGGGCGCAATGATGGACAAGGTTGCGGCCGGCGACATGACGGTCAATTTCGTGGCGCGCAGCAAGGATGAGTTGGGGGAGCTGGGTGAAGTGTTCAACGGCACCGTGGCGAAAATCCATGACCTGATCGAGCAGGTCGGTCGCACGGTTGCCGAGGTCGAGCGCCAGGCCGGTCAGGTGCAAGCCGTGTCTGCCCAGAGCAACCAGGCCGTGGCCGGGCAGCGCAGCCAGATCGAGCTGGTCGCCACGGCGATGAACCAGATGTCGGCCACCGCCCAGGAAGTCGCCAGCAGTGCCGCCGCGGCGGTCAGCAGCGCCCATAGCGTGAACGATGAAACCCTCAGCGGGCGCGGCCTGGTTGAGTCACAGCAAAGCAGCATCGCCCGGCTGGCCAGTGAAATCGATCAGTCGGTGCAAGTGATCAATCAACTGGCCACCGACAGCCAGGCCATCAGCCGTGTACTGGACGTGATCAAGAGCATCGCCGAGCAGACCAACCTGCTGGCGCTCAATGCCGCGATCGAAGCGGCCCGGGCCGGCGAGCAGGGGCGTGGGTTCGCGGTGGTGGCCGATGAGGTCCGTACCCTCGCCAAGCGAACCCAGCAATCGACCGAGGAAATCGAAGCGATGATCAGCCGGCTGCACAGCGGCGTGGGCGCCGCCGTCAAGGCCATGGGCAGCAGTCATGAGATGGCCAGCGGCACCGTCGGCCAATCGGAAAGGGTTCAGCAGGCCCTGGAAAATATCCTCGGCGCCGTTGGCATGATCGTCGACCAGAACCAGCAGATCGCCGCTGCCGCAGAGCAACAGACGGCGGTAGCCCATGACATCGACCAGAACATCGTCGAGATCAACCGCGCCGGCGAGCGCACCGCCGAGGGCGCGCACCAGACCGAAGACGCCAGCCGCGAGCTGTCCGCGCAGGTGGTGCAGCTCAAGCAATTAATCAATGCGTTTCGGGTTTGATTCCTGTGTCCACACAGTTCCAATGTGGGAGCGAGCCTGCTCGCGAAAGCGGCATATCACTCGCAGACAGGGTGTCTGGTACACCGCATTCGCGAGCAGGCTCGCTCCCACAGGTTGTCACCAATTGAACAGTTGGCGGGCGTTGGCCGTGCTGGCCTCGGCCAGTCGCTCCGGGCTGATCCCGATGATCTGCGCTAACGCCGCGCAAATCGCCGGCAAATGCGCCGGGCTGTTGCGCTGGCCGGGGAACATCGCCGGGGCCATGTCCGGTGAATCGGTCTCCAGCACCACCGCGTCCAGCGGCAGTTTTGGCAGCACCCGGTGCATGCGCAAAGCCTGCGGCCATGTCGCAGCGCCGCCGAGGCCGAGCTTGTAACCGAGCCTGATGTATTCGCGGGCCTCTTCGAAGCTGCCGGCGAAGGCGTGGATGATGCCGGTGCGGGTGGGGCGGATACGCTTCAGGGTCGCGATCACCGCGGCGTGGCTGCGGCGCACATGGATCAGTGCCGGCAGTTCGAACTCCACGGCCAGGCCCAGTTGTGCCTCGAACAATGCCTGCTGGCGATCACGGTCCAGGGTCTCGATGTAATAGTCCAGGCCGATTTCCCCCACCGCACACAACTGCCGATGCCCGGCCAGGCGGGCCAGCCAGTCACGTAAATGCTCAAGATCTTCGCCACGATGCTGATCGAGGTACACCGGGTGCAGGCCCAGCGCGGCATGCAGGTCGGGGTCGCTTTGCACGAGGTCCCAGACCCGTTGCCAGTTGTCCCGAGATACCCCCAGCAAGACCATTTGCCGAACGCCCAGGGCGCGGCTTTCGGCAAGCAGCGCCGAGCGATCCGCGTCGAAATCCGGGAAGTCCAGGTGGGTGTGGGTGTCGATCAGCTCCATGGTTCGATCCGGGAAAATCCTCAGCCTTGGTGGATACGCTGTTTGAACGTGCGGGCAATCGCCTGGACACCAGGCTGGTAGTCATCGTTCTCGATGGCTGCCAGCGCCAGTTCCAGCGCCTTGGCGGCGATCAGTTGATGCTGTTGGGACATGGCATTGACCGGCAGCGGCAGGAAATCCAGCAGTTGCGTGTCACCAAACGTGCCCAGGCGCAGCGGCCGCGACTTGAGCGGAAAATCATGCAGGGCGTCGAACACACCTTGCAGCAGTACATAGGACGTGGTGATCAGCGCATCGGGCAAATGCCCCAGGCGCGCGAGCATCTCGTCCATCAGTTGGCGACCGCATTCACGGCTGAACGACTCGCCGTGTTCGATCAACACCTGGCCGTCGAACCCGGCCAGCGCCTCGCGAAACCCCGCCGCCCGCTCCTGGCTGATGCTCAGTTCGGGACGGGCACTGATCAGCGCGATCTGCCGCGGGTGGGTGCCCAGCAGGCTACGGGTCAGTTGCAGGCTGGCCTGGCGGTCATCGCTGATCACCGAGCAGAAGTGCGCCGGTTCCATCACCCGGTCGATGGCGATGATCGGAATACCCTTGGCCTGGAGCTGACGGTAACTGTCATCCTCGGCCGGCAGGCAACTGGCGACGATCAGCGCATCGCAGCGCCGGGCGCGGAACAGTTGCAGCAATTGCCGCTCGCTGTCAGGCGCGTCGTCGGAACTGGCTATCAACAGTTGATAGCCCCGGGCGCGGGCGCCTTGTTCCAGGAGTTTGGCAATACGGGCATAGCTGGGGTTTTCCAGGTCCGGCAGGATGAAACCCAACGTCCGCGTGTGCCGGCTGCGCAGCCCGGCGGCCTGGGGGTTAGGCGTGAAGCCATGTTCTTCGACCACCGCCCGCACCCGTTCGACGGTCGCGTTGCTGATGCGTTGCTGTTCGGCCTTGCCGTTGATGACGTAGCTGGCGGTGGTGACGGACACACCGGCAAGCTGGGCGATATCACTGAGTTTCAACCCGGTTTTCCTTGTTTTTCGAGTGTGCCGCGACATTGAAGGCCCATCCTACCCGATTCGGCACGATGGTCACCCCCGAGGCGCTTTCGACAAGTTGCACTTCAAGGATGAGAGATTATCGAGTAACGTGCCAATCTTTCTAGATTAAACGTTTCAGCAAGCGTATTTTCAGGCTCTCGGGATTTTCTGGCCGCACTGCCGCGATACCGCCGGAAGCTGTCCCACACGCTAAGCTGATTCATTCAAAACAATACCTGGCGCCCACCGGACGCCAAAAAGGAGAAAGCATGCTCGAGCTCACTCTAGAGCAGATATCCATGGCCCAGGTGGCTGTGGATAAAGACGCCGCGCTGCAATTGCTCGCCGACAAACTGGTGGCCGATGGCCTGGTCGCCGAAGGTTACCTCGCCGGTTTACAGGCCCGCGAGGCCCAGGGCTCGACATTTCTTGGCCAAGGTATTGCCATTCCCCACGGTACCCCGCAGACCCGCGACCTGGTGTATGCCACCGGCGTGCGCCTGCTGCAATTCCCGGACGGCGTGGATTGGGGCGATGGCCAGATCGTCTACCTGGCGATTGGCATCGCGGCCAAATCCGACGAGCACCTGCGCCTGTTGCAACTGCTGACCCGCGCCCTCGGCGAGACGGACCTGGGTCAGGCCCTGCGCCGCGCCGGGTCTGCCGAGGCGCTGTTGAAACTGCTGCAAGGCGCGCCGCAGGAACTGGCGCTGGATGCGCAGATGATCGGCCTCGGCGTGTCGGCCGACGATTTCGAAGAACTGGTGTGGCGCGGCGCTCGTCTGTTGCGCCAGGCCGACTGCGTGAGCAACGGCTTCGCCGGTGTGTTGCAGCAGGTCGAGGCGCTGCCGTTGGGCGACGGCCTGTGGTGGCTGCACAGTGAACAGACTGTCAAGCGCCCTGGCCTGGCTTTCGTCACGCCGGACAAGCCCATCCGTTACCTCGGCCAGCCCCTGAGCGGACTGTTCTGCCTGGCCAGCCTCGGCGAGGCCCATCAGGCCTTGCTGGAAAGACTCTGCGCGCTGCTGATCGAAGGTCGCGGCCACGAACTGGGCCGCGCCACCAGCAGTCGCAAGGTCCTCGAAGTGCTGGGCGGCGAGCTGCCCGCCGACTGGCCCAGCGCCCGTATCGGCCTGGCCAATGCCCACGGCCTGCATGCACGTCCGGCGAAAATCCTCGCGCAATTGGCGAAAAACTTCGAAGGCGAGATCCGCGTGCGCATCGTCGACGGCCAGGACAGCGCCGTGTCGGCCAAGAGCCTGAGCAAACTGTTGAGCCTGGGCGCCCGTCGCGGCCAGGTCCTGGAGTTCATCGCCGAGCCGAGCATTGCCGCCGATGCGCTGCCGGCCTTGCTGGCCGCCGTCGAAGAGGGGCTCGGCGAAGAGGTCGAACCGCTGCCGCCACCGAGCGCGCCACGGGAAACCACCATCGCCGAAGTCGCCAGCGTGATGCTGGCGCCCGAATCCGGCAGCCTGCTCCAGGCGGTCGCCGCCGCACCGGGCATCGCCATCGGCCCGGCGCATATTCAAGTGCTGCAAGACATCGACTATCCGTTGCGCGGCGAGTCACCGGCCATCGAGCGCGAGCGCCTGCAAAAAGCCCTGAGCCAGGTGCGCCGCGACATCGAAGGCTTGATCGAGCGCGCGAAGGCCAAGGCCATCCGCGAGATTTTCATCACTCACCAGGAAATGCTCGACGATCCGGAGCTGACCGACGAGGTCGACACCCGCTTGAAGCTGGGCGAGAGCGCGCAAGCGGCGTGGATGGGCGTGATCGAAGCCGCCGCGAAAGAACAGGAAGCCCTGCAGGATGCCTTGCTTGCCGAACGTGCCGCCGACTTGCGGGACGTCGGCCGGCGGGTGCTGGCGCAGCTGTGTGGCGTGGAAACGCCGGCAGAGCCGGATCAACCGTACATTCTGGTGATGGACGAAGTCGGCCCCTCCGACGTCGCCCGCCTGGATCCGGCTCGGGTGGCGGGGATCCTGACCGCCCGGGGCGGCGCCACCGCCCACAGCGCGATTGTTGCCCGTGCCCTGGGCATTCCCGCCCTGGTCGGTGCGGGGGCAGCGGTATTGCTGCTGGCGCCGGGCACCTCCTTGCTGCTGGACGGCCAGCGCGGTCGGCTGCATGTCGACCCGGACGCCGCCACGCTGCAACGCGCCGCCGAAGAACGCGACACCCGCGAGCAGCGCCTCAAGGCCGCCGCCGAGCAGCGTCACCAACCGGCGCAGACCCGCGACGGTCACGCCGTGGAAGTGTTCGCCAACATCGGCGAAAGCGCCGGCGTCACCAGCGCGGTGGAGCAGGGCGCGGAAGGCATCGGCCTGCTGCGCACCGAATTGATTTTCATGGCTCACAACGAGGCCCCGGACGAAGCGACCCAGGAAGCCGAATACCGCAAGGTGCTCGATGGCCTGGCCGGTCGGCCGCTGGTGGTGCGCACCCTTGATGTGGGCGGCGACAAACCGCTGCCGTACTGGCCGATCGCGAAGGAAGAAAACCCCTTCCTCGGGGTGCGCGGCATCCGCCTGACCTTGCAGCGTCCGCAGGTGATGGAAGCGCAGTTGCGCGCCTTGTTGCGCTCGGCGGACAACCGTCCGCTGCGGATCATGTTCCCCATGGTTGGCAGCGTCGACGAGTGGCGCCAGGCCCGCGACATGACCGAGCGCCTGCGCCGGGAAATCCCGGTGGCGGACCTGCAACTGGGGATCATGATCGAAGTGCCGTCCGCCGCGCTGCTGGCGCCGGTGCTCGCCAAGGAGGTCGACTTCTTCAGCGTCGGCACCAATGACCTGACCCAATACACCCTGGCGATCGACCGGGGCCACCCGACTCTGTCGGCCCAGGCCGACGGCCTGCATCCAGCGGTATTGCAGCTGATCGACATCACCGTGCGCGCGGCCCATGCCCATGGCAAATGGGTCGGCGTGTGCGGCGAGCTGGCGGCTGATCCGCTGGCGGTGCCGGTGCTGGTGGGCCTGGGTGTCGACGAATTGAGCGTTTCGGCCCGCAGCATTGCCGAGGTCAAGGCGCGGGTTCGCGAATTGAGCCTGGCGCAAGTACAAACCCTGGCCCAAGAGGCCTTGGCCGTGGGCAGCGCCGACGACGTGCGCGCATTAGTGGAGGCGCTGTAATGGCGAAGATTCTTACCCTGACCCTCAACCCGGCGCTCGACCTCACGGTGGAGTTGGCGCGCCTGGAACCGGGCCAGGTCAACCGCAGCGATGCCATGCACGCCCACGCCGCCGGTAAAGGCGTGAACGTCGCCCAGGTGTTGGCCGATCTCGGCCATACGCTGACGGTCAGTGGATTTCTCGGCGAGGACAACGCCCAGGTGTTCGAGACGTTGTTCGCCCAGCGTGGCTTCGTCGACGCATTCATCCGCGTTCCGGGCGAAACCCGCAGCAACATCAAGCTGGCCGAGCAGGACGGCCGCATCACCGATCTCAACGGCCCGGGCCCAATGGTCGACGAAGCCGCTCAGCAGGCGTTGCTGGCGCGCCTTGAGCAAATCGCCCCAGGCCATGATGTGGTGGTCGTGGCGGGCAGCTTGCCCCGTGGCGTCAGTGCGCAATGGCTGCAGGCGCTGATCACGCGCCTGAAACAACTTGGCCTGAACGTGGCCCTCGACACCAGCGGCGAAGCCTTGCGCGTCGCCCTGGCGGCGGGGCCGTGGCTGATCAAGCCGAACACCGAGGAGCTGGCCGATGCGCTGGGCTGCGCCGTGGTCAGCGAATTGGCCCAGGCGCAAGCGGCGCAGCGCCTGCATGCCGAGGGTATCGAGCACGTGGTGATTTCCCATGGCGCCGACGGCGTGAACTGGTTCAGCGTCGGTTCGGCGCTGCATGCTTCGCCGCCCAAGGTGACGGTTGCGAGTACCGTGGGTGCCGGTGATTCGCTGCTGGCCGGCATGCTGCACGGCTTGCTCGGTGGGCACACGCCGGAGCAGACCCTGCGCAGCGCCACGGCCATCGCCGCCATGGCGGTCACGCAGATCGGTTTTGGCATCCACGACACCGCGTTGCTGGCGTCGCTTGAACAGGGCGTGCGCGTGCGCCCCCTGACAGAACAATAAGAGGGTTCGCAAGATGAAATTAGCCATTGTGACGGCCTGCCCGAACGGCATGGTCACCAGTGTGTTGTGCGCCCGTCTGCTGGACGCGGCGGCCCAGCGCCAGGGCTGGAGCACCAGCGTCGAAGTGCATGACCCGGCGCACCCCGAGCGCCAGTTGTCGGCCGCCACGCTTGAGGCGGCCGAGTGGGTGCTACTGGTTGCCAGCGGCCCGGTGGACCTGTCGCGATTTGTCGGCAAGCGGGTATTTCGCAGCACCCCGGCCCAGGCCCTGCAAGACGTTGATACGGTGCTGCGGCGTGGCGCCGAAGAAGCCGAGGTAATGGCCGAGGCCGACGTGCTCGCCGAAGCACCACAGGCCTCCACCGAGCGCGCCCCGCGCCTGGTGGCCATCACCGCGTGCCCGACCGGCGTTGCCCACACCTTCATGGCCGCCGAAGCCTTGCAGCAGGCAGCGGCGCGCTTGGGCTACGACTTGCAGATCGAAACCCAGGGCTCGGTGGGCGCGCGTAATCCGCTGAGTCCCGAAGCGATTGCCGAGGCCGACGTGGTGCTGCTGGCGACGGACATTGAAGTCGCCACCGAGCGTTTCGCCGGCAAGAAAATCTACCGCTGCGGCACCGGCATCGCGTTGAAGCAGGCCGAAGCCACGCTGAACAAGGCTTTGGCCGAAGGTCGGCAGGAAAGCGCTGCCAGCGACACTTCCGGCGGTCCGGCGAAAGCGGAAAAAAGCGGCGTCTACAAACACTTGCTGACCGGTGTTTCGTTCATGCTGCCGATGGTGGTGGCGGGTGGCTTGATGATTGCCTTGTCGTTCGTGTTCGGCATCGAGGCCTTCAAGGAGCCTGGCACCCTGGCGGCGGCACTGATGCAGATCGGCGGCGATACCGCATTCAAATTGATGGTGCCGCTGCTGGCGGGCTACATCGCCTATTCCATCGCCGACCGGCCGGGCCTGGCGCCAGGCATGATCGGCGGGATGCTGGCGAGCACCTTGGGCGCCGGGTTCATCGGCGGGATCATTGCCGGCTTCCTGGCCGGCTATGCCGCCAAGGCGATCAACCGCTACGCGCGGCTGCCCCAGAGCCTGGAAGCGCTCAAGCCGATCCTGATCATTCCGCTGTTGGCGAGCCTGTTCACCGGCCTGGTGATGATCTACATCGTCGGCAAACCAGTGGCGGGCATGCTCGAAGGCCTGACGCATTTCCTCGACAGCATGGGCACCACCAATGCGCTGCTGCTGGGCGTGCTGCTGGGGGCGATGATGTGCGTCGACCTCGGTGGGCCGATCAACAAGGCCGCCTATGCGTTTTCGGTGGGGCTGCTGGCTTCGCAGAGTTATGCACCCATGGCCGCGACCATGGCCGCCGGCATGGTCCCGCCGATTGGCCTGGGCATCGCTACGTTCATCGCCCGGCGCAAATTCGCCAAGACCGAGCGCGAGGCCGGTAAAGCGGCATTGGTGCTGGGGCTGTGCTTCATTTCCGAAGGCGCGATTCCGTTCGCGGCCAAGGATCCGCTGCGGGTGATCCCGTCAAGTGTTGCCGGTGGTGCGCTGACCGGTGCGCTGTCGATGTATTTCGGCTGCAAACTCATGGCGCCTCACGGCGGCCTGTTCGTGATGCTGATCCCCAACGCCATCAATCATGCGTTGCTGTACCTGCTGGCAATCGTCGCGGGCAGCCTGCTGACGGCGGTGACCTATGCGCTGCTCAAGCGGCCGGAGGCGGTAGAGATGGCGCTGGAGCCGGCTAAGGCCTGACCCAACCCTGTTGTTTCCTGTGGGAGCGAGCTTGCTCGCGATAGCGGTGTATCAGTCGACATTTTAGTTGCCTGACACCCTGCCATCGCGAGCAAGCTCGCTCCCACAGTTGATCTTGGGGCGTCCTGAGTCTCTGTCACACCCACTTCACACAGCCATGCTTAAGTTTCCCCATTTCAAGGGAGAACACCATGAGCGAATTCGACCTGGGCCGTCGCCGTGTAATGCAAGCCGTTGGTGCCGGTTTGTTACTGCCGGGGCTGGCGCCGGCGGTGATTGCTTCGGTCAAGGATCGGCCGGTGCTGACCGAAGGCGTGCAATCGGGCGACTTGCAGGGCGACCGGGCGATGATCTGGAGTCGCAGCGACCGCCCGGCGCGAATGGTGGTGGAGTGGGACACCCGCAGTCAGTTCTCCAACCCTCGGCGCTTTGTCTCGGCGCTGGCCGACAGCCGCAGCGATTTCACCGCCCGGGTCGAACTCACCGGCCTGCCGCCCGACCAGGCGATTTTCTACCGCGTGCATTTCGAAGACGCCCGCAGCGGTGTCGCCAGCGAGCCCTGGCTCGGCCATTTGCGCAGCGTGCCGCAGTTCAAGCGCAACATCCGGTTTGTCTGGAGCGGCGACACCGTAGGCCAGGGCTTCGGCATCAACCCGGACATTGGTGGCATGCGCATCTACGAAGCCATGCGCCTGCGCCTGCCGGACTTTTTTATCCACAGCGGCGACACCATCTACGCCGACGGCCCGGTGCCGGCGCAGGTCACCACCGAGGGCGGCCGCATCTGGCGCAACCTGACCACCGAAGCCAAGAGCAAGGTTGCCGAGACCATGGACGAATATCGCGGCAACTACCGCTACAACCTGATGGATGAAAATGTCCGTCGTTTCAACGCCGAGGTGCCGCAGATCTGGCAATGGGACGACCACGAGGTGGTCAACAACTGGTCGCCGGGCAAGCAACTGGACGAGCGCTACCAGACCAAGGATATCCACAGCCTGGTAGGCCGTGCGCGACAGGCCTGGCTGGAATATGCGCCGATGCGCCTGCAGAAGGCCGACCATGGTGGACGGATCTATCGCAAGCTCGGCTACGGGCCGATGCTCGATGTGTTCGTGCTGGACATGCGCAGCTACCGCGAAGCCAATGACGCCAACCTCGGCGCGGCGAAACCGTTCCTGGGGCGTGAGCAACTGAACTGGCTCAAGCGCGAGCTGAAGCAATCCCGGGCGCAGTGGAAAGTCATTGCCGCCGACATGCCCATTGGCCTCGGCGTACCCGACGGCGAAGTCAGTCCCGGTGTGCCGCGCTGGGAAGCGGTCGCCAACGGTGACCCGGGCGAGGCTCAGGGGCGTGAAGTGGAAATTGCCGAACTGCTCGGTTATCTGCGCAAGCATCAGGTGCGCAACTACGTCTGGCTGACTGCCGATGTGCACTATTGCGCCGCCCACCATTACCATCCTGAACAGGCCGCGTTCCAGGATTTCGAACCGTTCTGGGAGTTTGTCGCCGGGCCGCTGAACGCCGGCAGCTTCGGGCCCAATACCCTGGACAAGACCTTCGGTCCGGAAGTGGTATTCCAGAAAGCGCCCCCCGTGCAGAACACTTCGCCGTTTGCCGGGTATCAATTCTTTGGCGAGGTGAACATCGACGGACAGAGCGGCGAGATGAGCGTGGTGTTGCGCGATCTTGAAGGGGTGGCGGTGTTCGAGAAGAAGTTGCAGCCGGTTTGAATCCAAGGCTCACCACAAAACCAATGTGGGAGCGAGCTTGCTCGCGATGGCGGTATGTCTGTCAATAAAATGCTGACTGACAATCCGCTATCGCGAGCAAGCTCGCTCCCACAGGGTTTTAGGGTGGATTCAAAATAAGCGTTCGTCAGTAAACATCCCGCCGATACCGGCCCTGCTCGATCAGCTTTTCCACTTCCTCGCGGCCCAGCACCAGATTGAGCACGTGGTCCACGCCTGACGCCATCCCCTGCAAGCTGCCGCAGACATAGATCACCGCGCCGTCGGCCAGCCATTGCTTGAGCAACGCGGCCGATTCCAGCAGGCGGTCCTGGACGTAGATTTTCTTTTCCTGATCCCGGGAGAACGCCAGGTCCAGGCGTTCCAGGTCGCCGGAGGTCACCCATTCCTGCAGTTCGTCGCGGCAATGGAAATCATGCTCGCGGTTGCGCTCGCCAAACAGCAGCCAGTTGCGCTGCATGCCCTGGGCAACACGGGCCTTGAGCAAACTGCGCAAGCCGGCCAGGCCGGTGCCGTTGCCCAGCAGAATCATCGGCACGCCCTGGGGCGGCAGATGGAAACTGCTGTTGCGACGGACGCGCAGGCTGATGGGGCTGCCCAGCGGCGCATGCTCGGTCAGCCAGCCGGAACCGATGCCCAGGCTGCCATCGGCGTGACGTTCCTGGCGTACGATCAGTTCCAGTACACCGTCGGCGGGGATCGAGGCGATGGAATATTCACGTATTCCCAGCGGTGCCAACGCCTCCACCAGCGCCTGGGCGTGCAGACCCACCAGGTGTGCGCGGTTTTCCGGCAGTTGACGCGTGGCGAGGGCTTGTTCGAGCGTCTGCTGCAAGCCATCGACCTGCACCCGAGCGATACCGGCGATACCCAGGCCATCGAGGAAGTGTTCGATAGCCCACGGGTCATTGCGCGGCAGGATTTCCACCAGGTCACCGGCCAGCCAGCTGCTCGGGCCGGGGGCGCCGAGGCCGAGCAGGTACACGCCCGAACCGCTGCTGTCGGGGTTGAGCAGGGTGCGTTGGCTCAAGGTCCAGTGTTCAAAACTCGGCGCTTGCCACGCATCCGCCGGAGGCTGGCCGGTCAGCTCGGCCAATTGCTGTTGCCAGTGCCGCAAGGCGTACGGGTCGCCGCTATCCACTTCCACCGGTGCGAACAGCGTCTTGCCGCCGTGCTCCGCGAGCCAGGCGTGCAGACGGCGGGCGAAACCGCAGAAATTGTCATATTGCCGGTCACCGAGGCCGAGGACCGAGTATTGCAGGCTTTCCAGGCTCATCGCCCGGCCGAGCACCTTGCGCTCGAAACCGCGAGCGCTGTCCGGTCCTTCACCGTCGCCAAAGGTGCTGACGACAAACAAGGCGCGGGTGGCGCTGTTCAAATCCTTTTCGCTGACGCCGGCCAACGGCTGGACCTTCACCGGTAGCCCGGCGGCCTGGAGCTGGCCGGCGGTCTGCCAGGCCAGTTGCTCGGCAAAACCGCTCTGGCTGGCAAAGCCGATCAGCCACGCCGGGGCATCGCCAGGGTTGCCGGCAAGCGCCTGGCGAGCCTGGCGGACCTGACGTTTTTTGCGTCGGCGGTCCAGGTAGAGCAGCCAGCCGGTGATGAAAAACAGCGGCATCGCCAATGCGGCGGCGGTCACCAGGATCCGCCCGACCAGGCCGAAGTAACTGCCGACATGCAGGGCATAGATGCTGGTGAGCAATTGCGCCTTGAGGCTCTTGTCGGTGTAGCGGCTGTGACGGCTGATGACGCCGGTGCTCGGGTCGAGCATGAGTTGGTTCAGGGCGCGGTCATGGGGGGCGTCCTTGAGTAGGTAGAACACCGTCGCCGGTTGCCCGGCCACCGGTGGCATGCGCACGTTGTAGGCGGACAGGCCGGGGCCGGCGGCGCTGTAGATGCTGCTCCACATGGCCCGGTAATCGGCGATCGGCGCCGGGCCGCTCGGTGCCGGGCCACGGGTGCGCACGCGCTCATCCTTGGGCGAATCGGAAAGCAGGCGGGTCAGGCCTTTGTTGTACCACTCATAGGACCAGGTCAACCCGGTCAGGGCGGCCAACAGATAGAACAGCAGGCACCAGGTGCCCGCGACGGAGTGCAGGTCCCAATTGAAGCTGCGGCCCTTTTTCGCCCAGTCGAGGGTCAGCCAGGCGCGCCAGTTTTTCCACTGGCGTGGCCAGCGCAGGTAGAGGCCGGACAAGCAGAAGAACACCAGGATCAGCGTGCAGGCGCCGGTAATCTGCCGGCCCACGTCGTCCAGGGTCAGGACGCGGTGCAGCCTGAGCATCAGGCCGAAGAAATCCTGGCCCACCACATCGCCGAGAAACTGCGCGTTGTAAGGATTGAAGTAACGCATCGGCCCGCGTTTCTCTCCCGGCGGGGCGGTGAAGATCGCCCGCGCGGCGTTGCCACTGTCGGTCTCGACCCAGAGCATGGCGACGGTCTTGCCGGAGGCGGCTTCGATCTGTTCCACCAGTTCGGCGGGAGGCAGGACGCCGGCCGGTTGTTTTTCAACCGTCAGCACCTCGGGGTTCAATGCCCGCAGGATCTCGTCCTGGAAAGACACCACCGCACCGGTAACGCCCATCAATGCCAGGACCAGCCCGGCACTGATGCCGAAAAACCAGTGCAACTGGAACAGGGTTTTCTTCAACACGTCGCCCGCCTTGTTCATTCAATACTGTTTGTCACGGCGTGCATTATGCCGTGTGTTATCGAGAAGCATTCATAAACACACATAAAAGCCCCATTCATTTGCATGAACGGGGCTTTGCCCGGTGCCGGTCAGTAATGGGTGGTGGCCAGATCCTGTGGGAGCGAGCCTGCTCGCGAAGACGTCGTGTCAGTCACGCATTCATCAACTGACACTCCGCTTTCGCGAGCAGGCTCGCTCCCACAGGTTCATTGCCTGGCCATCGGCGTCGGGTTCTTTCAACCGGTCAGAAGTGGAAATTGGTACTCAACAACGCCGTGCGCCCGGCCGCCTGGTTGGCGAAGTGGGTCGAGAATGCCTTGTCGTAGTAAGTCTCGTCGGTCAGGTTCTGCACGTTGAGTTGCAGGTCCAGGTGCTTGCTGACCTTGTAGCTGGCCATGGCGTCATAACGCACATAAGAGTCGACCATGGTGGTGTTCGCCACGCTGCCGAACACATCATCCACATAGAAGGCCCCGCCACCGATGGTCAGCTTTGGCGTGAGTGCGTAGGTGGTCCAGACGCTGGCGCTGTTTTTCGGCGTGTTCGGCAACTCGTTGCCATCGCTGGTGCTCATTGGCCCGCCATCGACCTGCTCACTGTCCAGATAGCTGTAGCCGGCGAACACCTGCCATTTCTCGGTGAGCTTGCCGCTGGCCGACAGCTCCAGGCCGTCGACGCGAGTCTTGCCGGCGTTTTCATAGGTCGTGGTGTCGACCTGCACCCGGGCGTTTTCCTTCTCGGTGCGGAAAATCGCCGCGGTCAGCGAAAGCCGGCTGTCGAGCAAGTCCCACTTGGTGCCGATCTCGTAGTTCTTGGTGGTTTCCGGCTCCATGTCACTGGCGAGCAGGTTGCCACTGCGGTCTGGCGTCCCACCGAGCGGATTGCCCTCGATGCCTTCGCCAACCATGCTGCCGGGCGGCGTGGCCGAGGTCGCGTAGGACGCATAGATGCTGCCGTTGTCGGCTGGTTTCCAGACCAGGCCGAACTGGCCGGTGACGAACTCGCTGGTGTCGTCACCCTTGGACGTGGTGGTACCGGCGGCGTCGTAAGTCTTGTATTTCGTGTCGAAGTGGTCGTAGCGCAAGCCCATGTTCACCAGCCACTGCGGTGACAGTTCCAGCGTGTCGAACACGTAGAGCGCGCGGGTGACGCTGGTGGTGTCGGTGCCGGCATAGTTGCGGGAAATCGCGCCGTTCCAGGGATCGTTCGGGTTCGGATTGGACAGCGACGTGCAGTTGTAGCCGCTCGGCGCGCCCACCAGGGCCGGCGTGCAGTTGGTGTTCGCGGCGGTGGTGCCCGGTACGGTGTCGGTGTTGACGTTGTACGAAGTTTTCTCGCCGGTCTCGCGGCTCAGCTCGATGCCGGTGGAGAAACTGTTCTTGAAGCCGGCCACATAAAAATCACCGAACAGATCAGTCTGGTTGGTGGTGGTGTCGACGTTGCTGACGCGGCTGTTGACGCGCCGCCAGACCGTACCGTTGTTGACGTTGCCCTTGCTGTCGTCGGGTTGGGTGAGAATGTAGTCCTGCATGCTGGAGCCGTGGCGCAGGGTGTTCTTGACGGTCAGTGCATCGCTCAGGTCATGCTCGATGGCGATGGTCGCGGTGTCGACGCGGGTCTTGCGGAAGTCGCGGTCGGTGAGGCCATAGAAGTTGCTGCTGTCGCCGCCGGCATCGGGCTTGTCCGGGTTGGCTTTGGTGCGATCGGCGGTGCGGCCCGAGGCGGGAACGCTGTAGGGAATGCCCGAATCCGGCAGATCGTTGCTTTCCAGGTGGTAGTAGTCGAGGTTGATCCGGGTGTCGGTGCCCAGGCCGAACGCCAGCGACGGCGCGACGCCCCAGCGATCGTAGTTGACCTGGTCACGACCGGCGACATTGCTTTCGTGGCTCATCAGGTTGAGCCGGCCGGCGGCGCTGTCGCTGAACTGGTAATTGCCGTCGAGGGTGTAGCGCTGGGTCTGGTCCGAACCCCAGGTGAAGCCGCCGTCGAACGAGTCGCCCAAGTGGGCTTTCTTGCTCACCAGGTTGATGGTGCCGCCGGCGGCGCCGCGGCCGCCGATGGCCGAGTTCGGGCCCTTGCTGACCTCGATGGACTCCACCGCAAAGATCTCCCGGCTTTGCGAACCGGTATCACGCACGTTATCCAGGTAGGTGTCGCCCTGGGCATCGAAGCCACGGATGAATGGACGGTCGCCCTGGGGGTTGCCGCCTTCGCCGGCGCCAAAAGTGATGCCCGGCACGGTACGCAGGGCATCCTGCATGTTGAGGGCGCCGGTGTCCTTGAGCACCTGCTGGGGGATGACCGTCACCGAGCGCGGCGTGTCGACCAGCGGCGCGGTGTATTTCGAGGACGAGGCTTTTTCGACCTGGTAGGACGTCGTGTCCTGGGCCTCGCCCGTAATGCTGGTAGCGTCCAGGGAGATGGCGTTGCGCGGGGCTTTTTCGTCGATCTTTTCCGCCGCTTGGGCCATCTGTGCGATTGACGTCGCACCGAGGGCGACGCCGATGGCGGAGGCCAGCAGACGAGGTGAATTAACCGGTAATTGTGATTGTTGACGCGACATGAACAGTGCCTTCCCCAAGGTTGAGGCGGCGGAATATAGGGTAAACACTTTTATGTATCAATTGCGAAACATTGCTATTTGGGAGGAATTTACATTCTTTACATTTTGCCTTTACGGTTTCTGCCCAATGGCGCGTTGGCGGGGGTTGTACACAGTCAATAAGAATCACTACCATTGGCGCCCCGCGTTATCCACAGGTCTTGAATGCCATGTTGCTGCACGTTCCCGGTGTATTTTCTCCTGAAGAAGTGCAGCGTATCCGCGAGGCGCTGGAGCAGGCCGAATGGGCAGATGGCAAGGTCACGGCCGGTTATCAATCGGCCAAGGCCAAGCACAACCTGCAACTGCCCGAGGGGCATCCCCTGGCCAAGGAAATCGGCGCGGCTATGCTGGATCGGTTGTGGAAAAACCCCTTGTTCATGTCGGCGGCGCTTCCACACAAAGTCTTCCCGCCGCTGGTGAACTGCTACACCGCCGGCGGCAGTTTCGATTTCCATATCGACAATGCCGTACGCCAGCCCAAGGGCAGTGCCGAGCGGGTGCGCACCGACCTGTCGGCCACGCTGTTCTTCAGCGACCCGGAGGACTACGACGGCGGCGAGCTGGAAATCCAGGACACCTACGGCACCCAACGGGTCAAATTGCCGGCCGGGGACATGGTGTTGTATCCGGGCACCAGCCTGCACAAGGTCAACGCGGTTACCCGTGGTACACGCTATGCCTCGTTCTTCTGGACCCAGAGCCTGGTGCGCGAAGACAGCCAGCGTGCGCTGCTGTTCGAGATGGACGGTGCGATCCGGGAACTGACCCGGGACGTGCCCGAGCATCCGTCGTTGATTCGCCTGACCGGCACCTACCACAACCTGTTGCGTCGCTGGGTCGAGGTGTAGGTGGCGGATTTTCGTCTGCGCCGCGAGGAAGTGCTCGACGGCGAGGCCCTCAAGGCCATGCTCGAGGACAGCCCGGCGCGGGCGGCCCAGGCGATTCTGATCGCAGCGGGCGAAGGGCTGCTGGAGGCCCAGGCGCTGCTCGGGCAGATCCTGCTCGACGGGCGCGGTATCGAACAGGACAAAACCCTGGCCCGGCGCTGGTTCGAGATCGCCGCCCAACGTGGGCACCTGATGGCGCGCAACATGTTGGGGCGTTGCCATGAGCATGGCTGGGGCTGTGTCGCCGATCCTTCGGTCGCGGCCGGACATTATCGTCAGGCAGCCGAGGCAGGACTGGATTGGGCGATGTACAACCTGGCCAACCTGCTGGCGACTGGGCGCGGCGTTGCTGAGAATCAGCCGCAGGCATTGGTCCTTTATTGGCGCGCGGCCGAGCTGGGGCACGCCAAATCAATGAATCTGTTGGGGCGTTATCTGGAAGAGGGGCGTTTCTGCCCGGCGGACCCGGTGGCGGCGGCCCGGTGGTATCGACGTTCGGCCGAAGGCGGGGATTTTCGGGGGCAGTTCAGCCATGGCTGCGTATTGATTGCCGATGCCCGTATCGAAGAGGGCTTGGTGTGGTTGCGCCGGGCGTTGGCCGGAGGGAATCTGAATTTTCTTCGTGTCGCCGTGCAAACCTTGCAGACGGCGCGGCTGACTGCGTTGTCTCCACTGATCGAGGCCTATCAGGCGCGAATCCAGCAGATGCAAAAAAGCCCGTGAGCGAGTCACGGGCTTTTGGGTCAGGCAAGCGCGTTTTTACACGTAGAACGACTTCAGCGGCGGAAAGCCATTGAACTCCACAGCGCTGTAGCTGGTGGTGTAGGCACCCGTCGACAGCCAGTACAAACGATCGCCAATCGCCAGGTTCAGCGGCAAACCGTATTTGTAGTTCTCGTACATGATGTCAGCGCTGTCGCAGGTCGGGCCGGCGATGACCACTTCTTCCATCTCGCCTTTCTTCTCGGTCCAGATCGGGAACTTGATGGCTTCGTCCATGGTTTCGATCAGGCCGGAGAATTTGCCCACGTCGGTGTACACCCAACGCTCGACGGCGGTACGCGACTTGCGCGCCACCAGTACCACTTCGCTGACCAGGATGCCGGCGTTTGCGATCAACGAACGGCCCGGCTCCAGGATGATTTCCGGCAGTTCGTCGCCGAAGTCTTCCTTGAGGAAGCGGATGATTTCCTCGGCGTAGGTTTCCAGGCTGTTGGTGCGGGTGATGTAGTTGGCCGGGAAGCCACCGCCCATGTTGATCAGCTTCAAGACGATGCCGTCTTCTTCTTTCAGACGCTCGAAAATCACCTTGACCTTGGCGATGGCCGCGTCCCAGACGCTGATGTCGCGCTGTTGCGAGCCGACGTGGAACGAGATGCCGTACGGCACCAGGCCCAGGTCGCGGGCGAGGATCAGCAGGTCCATGGCCATGTCGGTCTGGCAGCCGAACTTGCGCGACAGGGGCCAGTCAGCCGTGGTCGAACCTTCGGTGAGGATGCGCACATAGACTTTCGAACCCGGCGCGGCCTTGGCGATGTTGCGCAGGTCGGCTTCGGAGTCAGTGGCGTAGAGGCGCACGCCCTTCTCGTAGAAGTAGCGGATGTCCTTGGATTTCTTGATGGTGTTGCCGTAGCTGATCTGGTCCGGGCCGACGCCGCGGCTCATCACCTTGTCCAGTTCATAGATCGAGGCGATGTCGAAGTTCGAGCCTTTATCCTTGAGCAGGTCGATGATTTCCACCGCCGGGTTGGCCTTGACGGCGTAGTAGACCTTGGCGAATTCGAAACCGGCGCGCAGGTCGTCATAGGCCTTGGCGATCATCGCGGTGTCGATCACCACGAACGGGGTTTCCTGCTTGTCGGCGAACGCCTTCATTTTCTGAAAGGTTTCGCGCGCGAAATAATCTTCGACCTGGATCGACATACTTGGGACTCCTACTGGCAAACATCAGGATCAATGGGTTTGAGGGCAGCAACCCTCGCGAACGTCCTCCGTATCCCCACTTTGGTTCGCCTACTTCCCAAGGCATGTCGCCGAAAGCAAAAAGGCCATGGGACGCTTGAGTCCCTTGGCCTTGCTGTCTCGTCGTCAGTACTTGAGCCGGATGGATCGTTTCCAGCATGGACGTTCGGCGCGAACTTTAGGGCGTGAGGGGCCTGAGATCAACTAAAAATGTCGCGTTTTTGCACGTCTCCGTCGTGCAGTGCGCGACAGTTCATGATGTAACCGACCGGTGTGACAGGTTGATGTTCCCTCGGATCGGTTTTCAACCTTGCGCAATGTGCCTTTTGATTTTGTGGCGAGGGGATTTATCCCCGCTGGGCTGCGCAGCAGCCCCATCCGGTTGATTTGCCCTATCTGAATAAGCGTGGTGCCAGAGTATGGGTCTGCTTCGCAGCCCAACGGGGATAAATCCCCTCGCCACAAATTGCCCCCTCACTACAAAGGAATTGTGCTTCACCGATGGTCAGGTAGACGCGGTCTCGGCCGGCGAGACGATACTGGTCTTGCCGCCACGGGACTTGCCGGAGCTCAGGTATTCGGCAATCGATTCCTGGGTCACTTCCCCAAGAAAGACCCGCTCGGCATCCATCACCGGCAGCCACGAACGGTTGAACTCATACATACGCGACAACAGAATCCGCAGATGTTCGTCGTAGGCCGCGGTGGCGTTGAATTCCCGCAGGAACTGCCCGCAGGTGCCGGTCTGGCGGTACAGGTCGCGCCGGCGCACATACCCCAGCGCCTTGTTCTCGGCGCAGGTGACCACCACGTAGCGACGGTCGTGTTCGTCCATCAACTCCAGCGCCTCGGCCACCGGTGTTTCGGGGCTGACCGACGGGGCGTTGTCCGCCGCGTCTTCGGCCTTGACCAGCAACAGGCGCTTGAGGGTGCTGTCCTGGCCGACAAAGTTGCTGACGAATTCATCGGCCGGATGGGCGAGGAGCGTGTCCGGGTGATCGCACTGGACCAGCTTGCCGGCGCGGAAGATCGCGATCTTGTCGCCCAGCTTGATGGCTTCGTCGATGTCGTGGCTGACCATGATCACGGTTTTGTTCAGCGCCCGTTGCATCTCGAAGAACTCGTTCTGGATCATCTCGCGGTTGATCGGATCGACCGCGCCGAAAGGTTCGTCCATCAGCAGCAACGGCGCATCGGCGGCCAGGGCGCGGATCACGCCGATCCGCTGCTGCTGGCCGCCCGACAGTTCACGGGGGTAGCGATGCAGGTACTGCTTGGGTTCGAGCTTGATCATGCTCATCAACTCGCGGGCGCGGTCGTGGCATTTCTGCTTGTCCCAGCCGAGCAGGCGCGGCACCACGGTGATGTTCTCCTCGATGGTCATGTTCGGGAACAGGCCGATCTGCTGGATCACGTAGCCGATGTTGCGGCGCAGGGTCACCTCGTCGAGGCCGGTGGTGTCTTCGCCGTTGATCAAGACCTTGCCCGAGGTCGGCGGGATCAAGCGGTTGATCATCTTCAGCGTGGTGCTTTTGCCACAGCCCGACGGCCCGAGGAACACGCAGATCTCGCCTTCGTTGACGGTCAGGTTCACCGAGTCCACGGCTTTTACATCCTTGCCGTTGCTCTTGAAGGTTTTGCTGAGGTTTTGAAGTTCGATCATTTTAATAGTCCTTTCGGGGTCAGCGAGCGTTGCAGCCATTGCAGAAGCAGGTCGGCGAAGAGGGCCAGGAGGCTGACCAGCACGGCGCCGACGATCAGCATCGACATGTCGCTGCGGCTGATGGAAGCGAGGATGAGCACGCCCAGGCCACCGGCGCCGATGGTGGCGGCGATGGTCATGACGCCGATGTTCATGACCACGGCGGTGCGTACGCCGGCGAGGATCACCGGCACGGCAATCGGCAGTTCGACCATGCGCAGGCGCTGGCCGAAGGTCATGCCGATGCCGCGGGCGGCTTCACGAATGCCCGGTTCGACGCCGGTCAAGGCCAGGTACGTGTTGCGCATGATCGGCAGCAGCGAATAAAGGAACACCGCGGTGATCGCTGGCATCGGACCGAGGCCCTGGCCGAACTTGGAATAGAACGGCAGCAGCAGGCCGAACAGGGCAATCGACGGAATGGTCAACAGTACCGTGGCGCTGGCTTGCAACGGGCCGGCGAGCGCCGGGAAGCGGGTCATGAAAATGCCCAGCGGCACACCGACGATTATCGCCAGGGTCACGGCGATGCCCACCAGGGTGATGTGCTGCCAGGTCAGGTGCAGCACCAGCGGCCAGTCCAGATGGGAAAAGGCGTCAAGAAAATCCATGGCTTTTCCTCCAGGTCATTGGGTTGAGAGCAGGGAATGCTGGCGCAGGAAATCGGCGGCAACGGCGGAAGGGCTTTCATGATCGACATCCACACGGGCGTTGAGCTGGCGCATGGTTTCGTCGTCGAACAGTTCGGCCAGTGGCTTGAGCTGCGCGGCCAGTTGCGGATGGGCGTCAAGGAAGGCCTGGCGCACCACCGGCGCGGCGGTGTAGTCGGGGAAATAGTGCTTGTCGTCTTCCAGCAGCTTCAGCTTGAACGCGTTCAGTCGGCCGTCGGTGGTGTACACCAGTCCGGCGAACACCTGGCTGTTGCGCAGGGCGGTGTAGACCAGGCCGGCGTCCATCTGCCGGATATTCTTGCGGGTCAGGTTCATGCCGTAGCGCTCGACCATGCCGGCCAGGCCGTCGGAACGGTTGGCGAACTCGGTGTCAAGCGCGACCAGGTGATTTTCCTCGGCCTCGGTCTGCAGCACCGTATTCAATTGGCTGATGGAATTGATCTGCGGGTACTTCTTCGCGACTTTCTCCGGCAGGGCCAAGGCGTAGGTGTTGCTGAATTTCGACGGCGCGAGCCAGACCAGGCCTTTTTTCGCGTCGAGTTCTTTCACCCGGGCGTAGGACTGGGCGCTGTCGAGTTTTTCCGTGACATGGTTGTAGGAAACCAGCGACACGCCGGTGTATTCCCAGAGTAAATCCAGCTGCCCGGTTTCATGGGCGCTGCGGGCCAGGTTGCTGCCCAGCCCGCCAGTGATCTGTGCGTCGTAGCCCTTGTCGCGCAGGTATTGCGCGGTGATCTCGGCCAGCAGGGTCTGCTCGGTGAACACCCGGGCACCGAGGCGGATCAGCGGTTTTTCAGCGGCTTGGGCGAACCCCGCGAACAACAGCAGGCAGCCCAGGATCAAGCTCAACTTCTTCATAATGATTCCTTTATCCAGCCAGGCTCAGGACGGTCGCAGACCGCGTTCCAGCCAGAGGCGGCTGGCCAGGGTTACCAGGCCGTCGAGCAGCAGCGCCAGCAAGGCGGTGCAGGCCGCGCCGAGCAGCAATTGCGGCTGATTGTTCAAGGCGATGCCGGGGAAGATCAGGCTGCCAAGGCTGTTGGCGCCGATCAGGAACGCCAGCGGTGCGGTGCCGACGTTGATCGCCAGGGCTACGCGCACGCCACCGACGATGATCGGCACGGCGTTGGGCAGTTCGACTTTCCACAACACCTGGCGCGGGGTCATGCCGATGCCGACGGCAGCTTCCTTGAGCGAGCCCTGGACATTTTTCAAGCCTTCATAGGTGTTGCGCACGATGGGCAACAGCGAGGCGAGGAACAGGGCGAAGATCGCCGGCCCGCTGCCGATGCCCAGGATACCCAGGGCAATGGCCAGCACGGCCAGGGGCGGCACGGTATTGCCGATGTTGAACACTTGCATGAAGCGTTCGGCGCGCCCGACCATGCCGGGGCGGCTGAGGGCGATGCCGGCGGGAATGCCGACGATCAGGGCCGCCAACATGGAAGCCAGTACAAGCATCAGGTGCGCTTGCAGGTAGAACAGCAGGTCGTCGCGGTAACGGTGGATCGTATCGATGCCGATCCAGTGGACCAACAGGGCCAGGAGGGCGACGACGACCGCCCCCCCGATAAGCCCTTTGCCATAGCGGATAGCCACAGGCGGACTCCTTTGTCTTTTTTGTCGGCGCACGCTTTCCCGAGCGGCGGACCCTCATTGGTTGCCGGGAAAACGTTCGCGAGAAGCAGCTCTTTTCGATGCCGTCAAAACGGCTGTCGAAGCGAGCCATGAGCGCAGCCTCGTCAGGCTAACTTGCTGATTTTTCAGCCCCTGACGGTTGCTCGTATCAGGGTGGTGGACGCCTCCACGTGGCAAAAGGTTCCCATGTGCGGCAGCATCTGGCCACCCTTGATGTGCTCAACGGTTCGGTTCCTGGCACAAGTTGAGCTATAATCGCCGCCCTTTTTTGAATCACCTGCCAGGCGATTTCCCATGACCAAACAGGCCGCCGAAGTCGCGAAACGCCGCACTTTCGCCATCATTTCCCACCCCGATGCCGGTAAGACCACCATCACCGAAAAGCTCTTGCTGATGGGCAAGGCGATTGCGGTGGCCGGCACGGTGAAATCCCGCAAGTCCGACCGCCATGCCACCTCCGACTGGATGGAGATGGAAAAGCAGCGGGGTATTTCCATTACCACGTCGGTCATGCAGTTCCCGTATCGCGAGCACATGATCAACCTGCTCGACACCCCGGGCCACGAAGACTTCTCCGAAGACACCTACCGCACGCTGACCGCGGTGGACTCGGCCTTGATGGTCCTCGACGGCGGCAAGGGCGTCGAGCCACGGACTATCGCGCTGATGGACGTCTGCCGTCTGCGGGACACGCCGATCGTCAGCTTCATCAACAAGCTCGACCGCGACATTCGCGACCCGATCGAACTGCTCGACGAAATCGAAGCGGTCCTGAAGATCAAGGCAGCGCCGATCACCTGGCCGATCGGTTGCTACCGCGACTTCAAGGGCGTTTACCACCTGGCCGACGACTACATCATCGTCTACACCGCCGGCCACGGTCATGAGCGCACCGAAACCAAGATCATCGAGAAGCTCGACTCCGACGAGGCCCGCGCGCACCTGGGCGACGAATACGACCGTTTTGTCGAGCAGCTGGAGCTGGTGCAGGGCGCCTGCCATGAATTCAACCAGCAGGAATTCCTCGATGGCCAACTGACCCCGGTGTTCTTCGGGACCGCCCTGGGCAACTTCGGCGTCGACCATGTGCTCGACGCCGTTGTCGACTGGGCTCCGCGCCCGCTGCCACGCGTTGCCAACGAGCGCACCGTGGAACCGGTGGAAGAGAAGTTCGCAGGCTTCGTGTTCAAGATCCAGGCGAACATGGACCCCAAGCACCGCGACCGTATCGCCTTCATGCGCATCTGCTCCGGCAAATACGAAAAAGGCATGAAGATGCGCCACGTGCGCACCGGCAAGGACGTGCGCATCGGCGACGCCTTGACCTTCTTCTCCTCGGAACGCGAGCAACTGGAAGAGGCCTTCGCCGGTGACATCATCGGGTTGCACAACCACGGCACCATCCAGATCGGCGACACCTTCACCGAAGGCGAAGCCCTGGGTTTTACCGGCATCCCGCATTTCGCCCCGGAACTGTTCCGCCGGGTACGGCTGAAGGATCCGCTCAAGTCCAAGCAACTGCGCCAGGGCCTCCAGCAGTTGGCCGAAGAGGGCGCCACCCAGGTGTTCTTCCCGGAGCGCAGCAACGACATCATCCTCGGCGCCGTCGGTGTGCTGCAGTTCGACGTCGTCGCCAGTCGCCTGAAAGAGGAATACAAAGTCGAGTGCTCCTACGAGCCGATCACCGTGTATTCCGCCCGCTGGATTGAATGCGCCGACAAGAAAAAACTTGAGGAATTTTCCAACAAGGCCGTGGAAAACCTCGCGCTGGACGGCGGCGGCCACCTGACCTACCTGGCGCCAACACGGGTCAATCTCGCGCTGATGGAAGAGCGCTGGCCAGATGTGAAATTCCGCGCGACGCGCGAGCATCACTAAGCCCCAAGCGTCTAAACCGAAAACCTGTGGGAGCGAGCCTGCTCGCGAAAGCGGAGTGTCAGCCATATCCATTTTTGGATGTGCCGCCGTCATCGCGAGCAAGCTCGCTCCCACATTGGTCCTATGCAGGTCGCCAATCTCCCAGTCATCCACAACCCCTGTGGGAGCGAGCTTGCTCGCGAAAGCGGTGGGTCAGCCTGCCTGGATGCTGGATGTGCGGGCCTCTTCGCGAGCAGGCTCGCTCCCACATTGGACCTTTTGGTGTTAGTTGGTTTGGGAATAAATCTTATTCGAAACCAATCTTTAGAAGAGCGGCATTTCTGGCTGTTCCGTGGCGTCCTATCTGATGAACCGGTCTGTTCGGAACAGTATTTCCTGAGCACCGTCGGCCCCGGCTTTATCCGGTAAAGAAGGAATTGGCTATGAATAAGCTGCTGCGCATGATGTTTTTTCTAAAGGTGTTGGTGATGCTGTCCCTCGGTTCCACCGCTGCGTGGGCCGAATGCGATGAGCACGAGAAGCACGCGTCGAATGGCTCGGTGGTTCAAGGCGAGTTGATGCTTGCCGCGACCGATGCGGACGCAGGCGATCCGGACGATGGCGAGGATGACGATGGTTCGCCAATCGACACACCGGATGGCGATGAGGATGAAGAGGGCGATAGCCAGACGTAGATGCCCTGCATAAAAAACCCTCCAGTCCGAGTTGGTCTGGAGGGTTTTTTTATTTCCTGTGGCGAGGGAGCTTGCTCCCTCGCCACAAAGGCTTTTCTTGCCTTAAGTGTTTTGCTGCTTTTTAGCCTTACGCCGCGCCGTCAAGGAACCGCTCCGCGTAGTGACACGCCACCAACCGGTTATCGAGTGGCCGCAACGCCGGTTCTTCAGTCTTGCAACGCTCGGTCGCGTACGGGCAGCGCTTGTGGAAGGCGCAGCCGGACGGTGGGTTGAGCGGGTTGGGCAGTTCGCCGACGATTTTGATCTTCGGCTTGTTCGGGTCCGGATGGATGGTCGGGGTGGCCGACAGCAGCGCCTGGGTGTAGGGGTGTAGCGGGCGGCTGTAGATGGACTCGTTGGGGCCCATTTCTACCGGGCGGCCGAGGTACATCACCATCACGTCGTCGGCGACATGCTGCACCACCGCCAGGTTATGGGAGATGAACACGTAGGCGGTGTTGAACTCCTGTTGCAGGTCCATGAACAGGTTCAGCACCTGGGCCTGGATCGACACGTCCAGCGCCGAGGTCGGTTCGTCCGCCACCAGCACCTTGGGTTGCAGCATCATCGCGCGGGCCAGGGCGATGCGCTGGCGCTGGCCGCCGGAGAACATATGCGGATAGCGCTGGTAGTGCTCGGGGCGCAGGCCCACCTGCTTCATCATCGCCTGGACTTTGTCGCGACGCTCGGTGGCCGAGAGGTTGGTGTTGATGAGCAACGGCTCGGCCAGTTGATCACCGATTTTCTGCCGCGGGTTGAGGGACGCATAAGGACTCTGGAAGACCATCTGCACGTCTTTGCGCAGTTGCTTGCGCTCGGCCTTGTTGGCGCCGGCCACTTCCTGGCCGGCGATTTTCAAGGAACCGGCGGACGGCTCTTCGATCAGCGTCAGGGCCCGGGCGAGGGTGGATTTGCCGCAACCGGATTCACCCACCACGGCCAGGGTCTTGCCGGCTTCCAGTTCGAACGACACACCGTTGAGGGCGCGTACGGTCGCATGGCCCTTGAACATGCCACGGGACACTTCGTAATGACGGGTCAGGTCACGGGCGGTAAGTACGACGGCCATCACGCCACCTCCTGGTTCAACGGGTAGAAGCAGCGGGCGAGGCTGTTGGATTTCGGATCGAGCGCAGGGCGCTCCTGGCGGCAGTTGTCACGCACGTACGGGCAGCGCGGCGACAGCAGGCAGCCTTGCGGGCGGTCGTAGCGACCGGGCACGATGCCCGGCAACGTCGCCAGGCGCTCGGCGCCCATGCTGTGCTCCGGAATCGCCGCCAGCAGTGCTTCGCTATACGGGTGGGCCGGGATGTCGAACAGCTGCGGCACCTTGCCCACTTCCACGGCCTGGCCGGCGTACATCACGCACACGCGCTGCGCGGTTTCAGCCACGACGGCGAGGTCATGGGTGATCAGCACCAGGCCCATGTCCTGCTCTTTCTGCAGGGCCAGCAGCAGGTCCATGATCTGCGCCTGGATGGTCACGTCCAGAGCGGTGGTCGGTTCGTCGGCGATCAGCAGTTTCGGCTCGCCGGCAATCGCCATGGCAATCGCCACACGCTGGCTCATGCCGCCGGACAGTTGATGCGGGTAGGCATCCATGCGACTGGCGGCGCCCGGGATCTCGACTTTTTCCAGCAGTTCGATGGCGCGCTTGCGGGCGGCCTTGCCGGACAGCTTCAGATGCAGGCGCAGTACTTCTTCGATCTGGAAACCCACGGTGTAGCTGGGGTTGAGCGCGGTCATCGGGTCCTGGAAAACCATCGCCAGGTCCTTGCCGACGATCTGCCGGCGCTGGCGGTTGCTCAGCTTGAGCATGTTCTTGCCGTCGAAGTTCAGCGCATCGGCGGTGACGATGCCGGGGTGCTCGATCAGGCCCATCAGCGCCATCATGGTCACGGATTTACCCGAGCCCGATTCGCCGACGATCGCCAGCACCTCGCCTTTATCCACGCTCAGGTCCAGGCCGTCGACCACCGGCACGGCGGTGGCGTCGCCGAAGCGGACGTTGAGATTCTTGATTTCTAGCAGTGACATGGGAATCTCCTCAGGCGGCATTCTTGAGTTTCGGGTCCAGCGCATCGCGCAGACCGTCGCCCATCAGGTTGATTGCCAGCACGCTGAGCAAAATGGTCAGGCCAGGCAGGCTCACGACCCACCAGGCGCGTTCGATGTAGTCGCGGGCCGAGGCCAGCATGGTGCCCCACTCAGGGGTCGGCGGTTGCACGCCGAGGCCGAGGAAGCCCAGGGCGGCGGCGTCGAGGATCGCCGAGGAGAAGCTCAGGGTCGCCTGGACGATCAGCGGTGCCATGCAGTTGGGCAGCACGGTGATGAACATCAGGCGCGGCAGGCCGGCACCGGCCAGGCGGGCGGCGGTCACGTAGTCGCGGTTCAGCTCGCCCATCACGGCGGCGCGGGTCAGGCGCACGTAGGACGGCAGCGAGACGATGGCGATGGCGATCACAGTGTTGATCAGGCCTGGGCCGAGGATGGCGACGATCGCCACGGCCAGCAGCAGCGAGGGCAGGGCGAGCATGATGTCCATCAGGCGCATGATGGTCGGGCCGAGGATGCGCGGGAAGAACCCGGCGAACAGCCCCAGCAGGATGCCCGGGATCAGCGACATCACCACCGACGACAAGCCGATCAGCAGCGACAGCCGCGAACCCTGGATCAGGCGCGAGAGCAAATCACGGCCCAGTTCGTCGGTGCCCAGCAGGAACTGCATCTGCCCACCTTCGAGCCACGCCGGCGGCGTCAGCAGGAAGTCGCGGTATTGCTCGCTCGGGTCGTGCGGCGCGACCCACGGGGCGAAGAGTGCGCAGAACACGATCAGGATCATGAACAGCAGCCCGGCGACGGCGCCCTTGTTGCGGGAAAACGCTTGCCAGAATTCTTTGTACGGGGACGGGTACAGCAGGCTTTGATCGACTGCTACCGCGGTAGTTGGAGTACTCATGGTCTTGATCTCAGCGCTGGTGACGGATACGTGGGTTGGCAAAGCCGTAGAGAATGTCCACGACGAAGTTGACCAGAATCACCAGGCAGGCGATTAACAGGATGCCGTTCTGCACCACGGGATAGTCCCGGGCGCCGATGGCTTCGATCAGCCACTTGCCGATGCCCGGCCAGGAGAAGATCGTTTCGGTCAGGACCGCGCCGGCCAGCAGCGTGCCGACTTGCAGGCCGACCACGGTCAACACCGGGATCAGCGCGTTGCGCAGGCCGTGCACGAACACCACGCGCGACGGCGACAGGCCCTTGGCCTTGGCGGTGCGGATGTAGTCCTCGCGCAGCACTTCGAGCATCGAGGAGCGGGTCATGCGGGCGATCACCGCCAGCGGAATGGTGCCCAGCACGATAGCCGGCAGGATCAGGTGATGCAGTGCGTCGAGGAACGCGCCCGGCTCATCGGCCAGCAGCGTATCGATCAGCATGAAGCCGGTTTTCGGCTCGATGTCGTAGAGCAGGTCGATCCGTCCCGACACCGGTGTCCAGCCCAGGGACACCGAGAAGAACATGATCAGGATCAGGCCCCACCAGAAGATCGGCATCGAATATCCCGCCAGGGAGATGCCCATCACCCCATGGTCGAACAGGGATCCTCGCTTGAGCGCCGCGATCACCCCGGCCAGCAGGCCGAGGATACCGGCGAACAGCAGCGCGGCCAGGGACAGTTCCAGGGTCGCGGGAAACAGCGAGCTGAACTCGCTCCATACGCTTTCACGGGTGCGCAGCGATTCGCCAAGATCGCCCTGGGCCAGTTTGCCGATGTAGTCCAGGTACTGGGCATACAGCGGTTTGTTCAGGCCAAGGCGTTCCATTGCCTGAGCATGCATTTCGGGATCGACCCGACGTTCGCCCATCATCACTTCCACGGGGTCGCCGGGAATCATGCGAATCAACGCGAAGGTCAGCAAGGTGATGCCGAAGAACGTGGGAATCAGTAATCCCAGTCGGCGGGCAATAAAACTAAACATCTTCAGGTGTACCTCATCAGCCGGTTAGGCGTGCCCGGCAATCCTTTGGTGAAGGTTGCCGGGCGTTTTCTTATCTACTTCACCTGGGTGGTGGCGAAGTTGTTGGTGGTGAGCGGGCTAATCACATAGCCCTCTACGTTCTTGCGCATTGCCGTGAACATGCGGGTGTGGGCCATGCTGATCCATGGCTGGTCCTGGTTGAAAATCACCTGGGCCTGCTCATAGAGCCTGGCGCGCTCCTCGGGGTTCACTGTGGCGCGTGCCTGGTCGAGCAGCGCCTGGAATTTTTCGTTGCACCAGCGCGCGTAGTTTTCGCCGTTCTTGGCGGCTTCGCAACTGAGCATAGGCGTCAGGAAATTATCCGGGTCGCCGTTATCGCCCGCCCATCCGGCGGAAACCATGTCGTGCTCGCCGTTTTTCGCGCGTTTGAGCATTTCGCCCCATTCCATGACGCGGATATCGACCTTGATCCCGACTTTCGTCAGGTCGGCCTGCATCATTTGCGCGCCGAGCATCGGGTTGGGGTTGGTCGGACCGCCGCCGTTGCGGGTGAACAGGGTAAACACGGTGCCTTCCGGCACGCCGGCTTCCTTGAGCAACTGGCGCGCCTTGTCGAGGTCGCGGGTCGGGTTCTTCAGGTCGTGGTTGTAACCCAGCAGCGTCGGCGGGTACGGATTGACCGCGGCGGTGGCGTTACCTTTGCCAAACAGCGCGTTGACGTAGGCTTCCTTGTCGAAGGCCAGGTCGATGGCTTTGCGCACCCGCACATCGCTCATGTATTTGTGGCTGGTGTTCAGGGCGGTGTAGGAAACGGTCATCGCATCCAGCTCGGTGACCTTCAGGTTCGGGTCTTTCTTGATGCTGGGGATATCGTCCGGTTTCGGGTACAGCGCAATCTGGCACTCATTGGTCTTGAGTTTCTGCATGCGCACATTGTTATCGGTGGCGATCGCCAGCACCAGCGCATCGGCCGGCGGCTTGCCCCGGAAGTAGTCCGGGTTGGCCTTGAAGCGAACCTGGGCGTCTTTGTTGTAGCGCTGGAAGATGAACGGCCCGGTGCCGATCGGCTTGTTGTTCAGCTCGGCGGCCTTGCCTGCCTTGAGCAACTGGTCGGCGTATTCGGCCGGGTAGATCGAGGAGAACGCCATGGCGATGTCGGCCAGGAACGGTGCTTCGCGGCGGGTCAGGGTGAACTTGACCGTGTGCTCGTCGACTTTTTCGACGTTCTTGAGCAGTTCCTTGAAGCCCATGCTTTCAAAGTACGGGAAACCCACGCTCGACAGTTTGTGCCACGGATGATTCGGGTCCAGCTGGCGCTGGAAGCTCCAGACCACGTCGTCGGCGTTCATGTCGCGGGTCGGCTTGAAGTAATCGGTGGTGTGGAACTTGACGCCTTTGCGCAGGTGGAAGGTATACGTCAAGCCGTCGTCGCTGATGTCCCAGGACTCGGCCAGGGCAGGAATCACTTCGGTGGTGCCGGGCTTGAAGTCGGCCAGGCGGTTGAAGATCGTTTCGGCCACGGCGTCGGCGGTGACTGCAGTCGTGTACTGGACCATGTCGAAGCCTTCCGGGCTGGCTTCTGTGCAAACCACCAGGGGTTTGGCCGTGGCGCCAACGGCAACACTCAGCAGTGCGGCGGCAATGGCGGCGCGTAGGGGGTTCATGTTCATCGTCAATCCTCTGCAATCGGTTGAACGGCAAAAAACCGAACGGTCAACCTTGTGGGTCGACCGTCGGTGGAAAGGTTAGAGAATGTTGAACGGGATGGTGGTAACCAGGCGGAATTCGTTGAGACTGCCGTCGGCCTGGTTTTCGCTGGCTCGGTGTGCGGTGTAGGTCGCACGGACCGCGGTGGCTTTCAGCGGGCCGCTCTGGACGGCATAGGAGGCACCGATACCGTATTCGTAGTGATGCTCGCCGTCCATCGCGGCGACGTCATAACCGGTGCTGTTGTAATGCGTACCGTCGATGCCCCAGCCGCGAGCCTGATAAATGTTGAATTTCAGGCCCGGAACGCCGTATTCGGCCATGTTCAGGCCATAGGCGACCTGGAAGGATTTCTCGTTCGGGCCGTTGAAGTCCGACAACAGGGAGTTGGCCAGGTAGATGCCGTTGGTTTCGTGCAGGTAGTCGAAGTATTCGTTGCCGTTCACTTGCTGGTAAGAGAACGTCAGGCTGTGGGCCTGGTGCGTCAAGCCGAACGACAGGGAATAGGTGTCGTTGTCGATTTCGCCCAGCTTGCTTTTACCCGAGTCCACGGTCTTGTAGTAGTTCAGGCCGGTAGTCAGGCTCAGCACCGAGCTGTCGCCCAGTTCATGGGTGGCACCGAAATAGTACTGGTTCCACATGTCCTCGGCCTCGGTCGCCCAGAGGCTGGTCTTCAGGCTGGCCAGTGGCTGGTAACTGATACCGGCGGTGTTGACGTGATCGGTCTCGACGCTGCTGTCGCCATACTCGGAGCGAAACTTGCGCTGGCTTTGTTCCATGCGAGGAGAGTTACGGTCGAAGGTGGCTATATCGAACGCCAGGTTTTCGAATTCTTCACTGTGCAGGCTCACACCCTGGAAGCTGGAAGGCAGCGCACGGTTGCCGATGACATCGACCATCGGGCTGCTGAAGTTCTGGCGGCCGGCGGTCAGAGTGGTGTTGGAAACACGGGCCTTGAGGTTGGCCAGACCCAGTTTGCTCCACTGGCCCACGGCGTCGCCGCCTTCGCGCGTCAGGGTACGGTTGTTGCCGGCGCCCGGACGGGTGGTCGGCGCTCCGCCATTGTTGGACGCCAGATCCTTGCGATCCTGGTCAAGGGCGATAGCGTTATAGGCGGCCAGTTCGGTGCTGAAACCCACGGTGCCTTCGGTGAACCCCGAGTTGTATTTGACGATGGTGCCCTGAACCCAGTTGATACGGCGGTCGGTCTCGCGCGCTTCGCCGTTCTTGCGATAGGTGAGCTTTGTGCCCCGCTTGAATTGCTCGTTGGCGTACCAGTTGCGCGTGGTGCCACTGATGGACTGGCCTTCGATGAAACCCTTGGCTTCGCTTTGCTCGCTGGTGGTCTTGAGAGCCACGGGCGTGACCGCCTGACTTTGAGACTCGGCATAGGCCGTCGCGGTGATGCTGCTGATGGCCAGGGCCAGTATCGCGGTGCTGCTCAGTTTCATGGGTAACGCTCCTTTTTCTTTCTTTTTTATGCCGTTCTTTTTCGGTGATACGGCTATTGGTTTACAACTCATTTGCAGCTTGCAAACGTTTGCCAGCTGCCTGATCGGCGAATTAAGGCAAAACGCTAGCGGAGGGCTTCCAAAGGAAGCCCTCGCTGCATGGCTAAACGGTTATGGGTTCAGGCTGACGCCCGAGAAGACGTTGCGACCGAAGGGGCTGACCTTGAACCCTTCGACTTTGGCACTCAGCGGCTGGTTGACCGTCGAGTGGGCGATAGGCGTGATCGGCACTTGCTGCTTGAGCAACTGCTGGGCCTGTTTATAGAGCACGGTGCGCTGCTCGCGGTCGGTGACGATCTTGGCCTGCTTGATCAGCTTGTCGTAGTCCTGGTCACACCATTGGGAGTAGTTGTTGCCGCCAATGGCGTCGCAGCTGTACAGCGTGCCCATCCAATTGTCCGGGTCCCCGTTGTCGCCGGTCCAGCCGATCAGGTTGATGTCGTGCTCGCCGTTCTTGGTGCGCTTGATGTATTCGCCCCATTCGTAGGTGACGATCTTCACCTTCAAGCCGATTTTCGCCCAGTCGGACTGGAGCATTTCGGCCATCAGCTTGGCGTTGGGGTTGTACGGGCGTTGCACGGGCATGGCCCAGAGGGTGATTTCGGTGCCTTCCTTGACCCCGGCGGCCTTGAGCAGCTCCTTGGCTTTTTCCGGGTCGTAGGGAGCGTCCTTGATCGTGTCGTCGTAGGACCATTGAGTTGGCGGCATGGAGTTTTGCGCCAACTGCCCCGCGCCCTGGTAAACGGCGTTGAGAATGCCCTGCTTGTTCACCGCCATGTCCAGCGCCCGGCGCACTTCGACCTGGTCGAAGGGTTTGTGGCGGGTGTTATAGGCGATGTAGCCGAGGTTGAAGCCGGGTTTCTCGATCAGTTGCAGCTTGGGATCGTTCTTCAGCGCCGGCACATCGGCCGGGCGTGGATGCAGGGTGATCTGGCATTCGTTGGCCTTGAGCTTCTGCACCCGCACCGACGCATCGGTGTTGATCGAGAAGATCAGGTTGTCCAGCTTGACCCGCTCAGGCGCCCAGTACTGCTTGTTGGCGACGTAGCGGATGTTGGAGTCTTTCTGGTAGCTCTTGAACTCGAAAGCCCCGGTGCCGATCGGCTTCTGGTTGATGTCGCTCGGCTTGCCGCTAGTGAGCAGCTTGTCAGCGTACTCGGCCGAAAGGATCGAGGCGAAGCTCATGGCGATGTTCTGGATGAACGCGGCGTCCACGCTGTTGAGCGTCATGACCACCGTCAACGGTCCTGTCGCTTCGACCTTGGCGATGTTCTTGTTCAGGCTCATGCCGTTGAAGTACGGGAACTCGGTGGGGTAGGCCTTGCGGAACGGATGCTGCGGATCGAGCATGCGGTTGAAGGTGAACAGTACATCGTCGGCGTTGAAATCCCGGGTCGGCGTGAAGTAGTCGGTGGTGTGGAACTTCACCCCTGCGCGCAGATGGAAGGTGTATTTCAGGCCGTCTTCGGAAATGTCCCAGCTCGTCGCCAGGCCCGGCACGACATTGGTCGCGCCTTTTTCAAATTCGGCCAGGCGGTTGTACAGCGGTTCGGCGGCATCGTTGTCGGTCGCGGTGGTGTATTGCGCAGTGTCGAAACCGGCGGGGCTGCCTTCGGAACAGAACACCAGGCTGCCGCCGGCGGCCTGGGCCGCGGATGTAGCGGCCAGCAGGCCGGTGCCCAGCAATGCGGATAAAACCAAGGTATGGCGCATGACGCTCCCTCTCTCGTTCGGGGTGTTTGACAGTGAACCGGTGTCCTTCCAGGGACGGGGCCGGGGCATGGGCTCATTCCAATGCGTGAACAGCGCTGCCGCAGGATTGGCAAAACCTCCAGCCCCGACGGTATGAGTCGTGTGCCAGGCGGTATATGCGCAATGCCTGAAAGACTTGTGGGAAAAGGCGACACGTCCTAAACCAACTGCTGTGGTTCGCAGTGCTTTTGGATGTAGGCAATTTCCAAGTCTTTGTCTCGGCAGATAAAGCAACGGCGACGTTGGAAACGCCGCCGTTGATTACCTTTATTTGCTGACGCTGACGCCGTAGAAGGAGTTCAAGCCAAAGGGGCTGATCTTGAAGTCCTGCACGTTGGCGCGCATGGGTTGATACACCGTCGAGTGAGCGATAGGTGTCATCGGCACGGCGTCCTTGAGGACGTGTTGCGCCTGTTTGTAGAGGTCGGTGCGCTTGGCCTGGTCGGTGGTGCGCTTGGCTTCCTTGACGAGGCCGTCGAACTTCTTGTCACACCATTTGGAGAAGTTGTTGCCTTGCAGCGAGTCGCAGCCAAACAACACGTTGAGCCAGTTGTCCGGGTCACCGTTATCACCGCTCCAGCCGATGATCATGGCCTGGTTCTCGCCGCCCTTGGAGCGCTTGATGTACTCGCCCCACTCATAGCTGGTGATCTTGACCTTCAGGCCGATCTTGGACCAGTCATTCTGCAGCATTTCCGCCATCAGTTTGGCGTTCGGGTTGTACGGACGCTGAACCGGCATGGCCCACAGAACGATCTCCGTGCCTTCCTTGACGCCGGCTTCCTTGAGCAGAGCCTTGGCTTTTTCAGGGTCGTATTTGGCATCTTTGATGGTGGTGTCGTAGGACCATTGGGTCGGAGGCATGGCGTTGACCGCCAGTTGTCCCGCACCTTGGTACACCGAGTCGATGATCTGTTGCTTGTTTACAGCCATGTCCAGGGCTTGACGAACGCGCAGGTCAGCCAACGGGTTGGGCTTGTCGTCGCCTTTGACTTTTTCCATCACGTTGTAAGCTACATAGCCCAGGTTGAAACCCGCCTGGTCAGGCATCTTCAGCGCTTTGTCGTCCTTGAGGGCCTTGAGGTCGGCCGGGCGTGGGAAGAGGGTGATCTGGCACTCGTTCTTCTTCAGCTTCTGGATACGCACCGACGGGTCGGTGGTGATGGCGAAGATCAGGTTGTCGATCTTCACGTCTTCAGGCTTCCAGTAGTCCTTGTTGCCGGTGTAACGGATGTTGGAGTCTTTCTGGTAGCTCTTGAACACGAACGGGCCGGTGCCGATCGGCTTCTGGTTGATGTCGGCAGGCTTGCCGTCCTTGAGCAGCTGGGCGGCGTACTCGGCGGACTGGATCGAGGCGAAGCTCATGGCCAGGTTCTGGATGAACGCGGCGTCGACATCCTTGAGAGTGAACTTGACGGTGTGGTCGTCGACTTTATCGACCTTGGTGATGTTGGTGTCCATCCCCATGTCGGTGAAGTACGGGAATTCGGTTGGGTACGCCTTACGGAAGGGATCGTCCTTGTTGATCATGCGGTTGAACGTGAAGAGCACGTCATCGGCATTAAATTCACGGGTCGGCTTGAAATACGGGGTGGTGTGGAACTTGACGCCTTCACGCAGATGGAACGTGTAGGTCAGGCCGTCTTCGGAAATGTCCCACTTGGTGGCCAGGCCAGGAATCACGGCGGTACCGCCGCGCTCAAACTGGGTCAGGCGGTTGAACATGGTTTCTGCAGAGGCATCGAAGTCGGTTCCGGTGGTGTACTGACCAGGGTCAAAACCGGCCGGGCTGCCTTCGGAGCAGAACACCAGGTTAGTCGCGGCGGAAGCGAAAGGAGCGCTGGCTAACAAGCCTGCGCCGACTAAAAACGGAATGACCGCGTGTTTAAGCATGTTGGCCTCATGATTTGTTGTCATTTTTGGATTTGAGGGCGACCTCGTGAGTCGTCCTGCGGATACTTATGCAGGCCCCATACCCAATGCAAGATCCAGAGCGGTTTCAAGTCTGAAACAGTGGCACGTACGTACCTTAATGTCGCATCTTTATAACTTTTGACGCATTTGAACGTTTGCGCCGGTTTTTTTGGGGCGAGGGGCGCTCCGTGCCGGTGCGTTGTGAGGCTGCAATGCACCGGCCTGGGGCGGGTTTTACTTGTTCAAACCCACGCCGTAGAAGGGTGTAAGCCCGAACGGGCTGAGCTTGAAATCGACCACTTCCTTGCGTATCGGCTGGAACACCGTCGAGTTGGCGATGGGCGTGATGGGCACCTGCTGCTTGAGGATTTTCTGCGCCTGGCGGTACAGGTCGATGCGTTGCTGGCGGTCGGTCGAGACCTTGGCCTGCTGGACCAGCCGGTCGTAGGCTGGGTCGCACCACTTGGCGTAGTTGCTGCCCTTGACCGCCGCGCAGCTGTACAGCACGCCGAGCCAGTTGTCTGGATCGCCGTTGTCGCCGGTCCAGCCGTAGATCATCGCGTCGTGGTCGCCATTCTTGGCGCGCTTGATGTACTCCCCCCATTCGTAGCTGACGATGTTGGCCTTGATGCCAACTTTGGCCCAGTCCTGCTGGATCATTTGCGCAGACATTCGCGCATTGGGGTTGGAGGCGCGCTGCACCGTCATTGCCCATAAATCAATGGTTGTACCGGGCGCAACCCCGGCTTCCTTGAGGAGCGCCTTGGCCTTGGTCACGTCATGGGGCGCGTCCTGGATCGCCGGGTCGAACGACCATTGAGCCGGGGGCAAGGCGTTCTGCGCCAACTGCCCGGCGCCCTGATACACGGCCTTGATGATCGCCGGCTTGTCGATGGCCATGTCCAGCGCCTGACGGACCTTGAGCTGGTCCAGCGGCGGATGCGTCACGTTATAGGCGAGGAAACCCAGGTTGAAACCGGGCTGCCTGAGCACGCGCAGGTTCGGGTCCTGCTCCATCACTTCGATGTCGGCCGGACGCGGATAACCGCTGACCTGGCATTCGCCGCGCTTGAGCTTTTGCAGGCGCACGGCAGCGTCCGGGGTAATGGAAAAAATCAGGTTGTCGAGCTTCACGTCCTCGGGTTTCCAGTACGCCGTGTTGGCGGCGTAGCGGATCTGCGAATCCTTCTGATAGCGCTTGAACACAAACGGCCCGGTGCCGATGGGCTTCTGGTTGAGGTCGCCGGCCTTGCCTTCCTTCAATAGCTGCGCTGCGTACTCGGCGGACTGCACCGAGGCAAAACTCATCGCCAGGTTCTGCACGAATGCGGCGTCGACGTTGTTCAGGCTGAAGCGCACGGTGTGCTCGTCGATTTTTTCGACGCTTTTGATCGTGGTGTTCAGGCCCATGTCGGTGAAGTACGGCGACTCGGTGGGGTAGGCCTGACGGAACGGATGTTGCGGATCGAGCAGGCGCTGGAACGTGAACAGCACGTCGTCGGCGTTGAAGTCGCGGCTCGGGGTGAAATAGTCGGTGGTATGAAACTTCACACCCTCGCGCAGGTGGAAGGTGTAGGCCAGGCCATCGGCGGATACGTCCCAGCTTGACGCCAACCCGGGCTCGACTTCGGTGCCGCCGCGCTTGAACTGGGTGAGGCGGTTGAAGACGGTTTCGGCCGAGGCATCGAAGTCGGTGCCGCTGGTGTATTGGCTGGGATCGAAGCCGGCGGGGCTGGCTTCGGAGCAATAGACCAGGGTGGTCGCGGCCTGGGCCAGTGGGGCGCCGCTCAGCAGGGCAAGCGTAAGCAAGAGGGGTTTGAAGGTGGTTCTGTCCATGAAATCCCTTAGATCTTGATGACGGTTTTTCTGAAGGGTAGCGGGTGGGGCGGGCGCGTAGGAAATATCTAAAAGTGAGGGTGACCGTTGGGTTTGGGTATAGCGCTTGGAAGAGCCGGCTCGACATCCCACCTGTTTCTGCGCTGGTATTCCAACCCCATTGCGGGAGCGAGCCTGCTCGCGAAGGCGTTCTAAAGGCCGCCATGAATCGCTGGCCAACCACTTCCCCCGTGGCGAGGGAGCTTGCTCCCGCTGGGCCGCGAAGCGGCCCAATAACAGCGACTCTGTACATCTGACACAACGAGGTGTCCGGTTTTGGGACTGCTGCGCAGTCCAGCGGGAGCAAGCTCCCTCGCCACGGGGGACGCGGTGGTCGGTCGGTGGATACTGACTGGCCACCGCCAATCATTACTGCATCAACACCTCAACCACCCCATCCGCGGTCATGGTCACTTTGCTGGTGCCGGCTTCAACCTCAGGCGTGACCGACTCAGCGTCCATGGATGCCGCTTTCATCATCATTTGCGGGCGCATGTACGGTTGTGGGTAACCGTTGGTGTTGAAGTTCAGGTTGACGATCTTGTAGCCCTTGCCGCCCAAGGCTTCGGTGGCGAGTTGGGCGCGGGCCTTGAAGGCGTTGACGGCGTCCTTGAGCAAGGCGTCTTCGCTGGTCTGGCGGGTGGCGGTGGCGATGGCGAAGTCCATGCCGGCCATTTTCATGTCGCCCAGCAGTTCGCCGGTGAGTTTGGACAGGGCGGCGAAGTCGGCGCTTTCCAGGCGCAGCTCGGCGCGTTCGCGCCAGCCGGTGATTTTCCCGCCTTTGTTGTCATAGACCGGGTAGCTGTTGCGGCTGCCCTGGCGCAGGTTGATGTCCTTGACTTGCTTGGCCTGGCCGATGGCTTTGTTCAGCGTGGTGCTGACGGCGGCGGCGAGTTTGGCCGGGTCGGTGTTCTGTTCCTCGGTGTAGAGGGTGACGATCATCAGGTCGCGGGCCACTTCCTGGCTGGCTTCGGCGTGCAGGGAAATCTGGTTGTAGTGCAGCTCATCGGCGGCCAGGGCCGGCAGGCTGGCGACGGCGCCGAGGCTGAGGGCGAGCAGGGCGGCGGGGCGACTGAACGTGTGCATGAAAGCTCCTTGGGATGATGCGCAGGGGTAGGTTCCGAGCCTGCGTGAACGATAAGACTCTAGCTTTTATGGGCGGGTTCGCACAGTTACAACTTCTATACAGATGATGCCCGGCGAAGGGCTTTCTGTGGTGAGGGGATTTATCCCCGTCTGGGCGCGAAGCGCCCCCAAAAGATCAGCCATCACACTGAATCAGGTCATGACACTATCGGGACTGCTGCGCAGTCCAGCGGGGATAAATCCCCTCGCCACAGGAGGCTGCGGCAAGGCTGGAAGCTGTGGCGCTTTGCCGCATCTTCGCCTCTGCCTGCCGCGCCTTGGTTATACTCCGTGCGATCCGCCTGGAGCGCTCATCAGGAGAGCTCATGCTCGCCCCTTTGCAAATGACTTCCGCTTCGCGCCAGAACCTCTGGCGTCTGACGTTCATCCGCATTCTGGTCCTCGCGGCCCAGGCCGGCTCCGTGGGGCTTGCCTATTGGTTCGACCTGCTGCCGCTGCCCTGGCTGCAACTGGCGATTACCCTGGCGTGCTCCAGCGTACTCTGCGCATTGACGGCGATTCGCCTGCGCACTTCCTGGCCAGTGACCGAGCTCGAATACGCCGTGCAACTGGCCTGCGACCTGTTTATCCACAGTGCGCTGCTGTATTTCTCCGGCGGGTCGACCAATCCCTTCGTGTCGTATTACCTGGTGCCGCTGACGATTGCTGCGGTCACGCTGCCGTGGCGTTTTTCGCTGATCCTGTCCGGCATCGCCCTGGCGCTGTACACCTTGTTGCTGGCGCGGTTCTATCCGCTTGAAACCTTTCCCATTGCCCGGGAAAACCTGCAGATCTACGGCATGTGGCTGAGTTTTGCCTTGGCCGCCGCGGTCATCACGTTTTTTGCCGCGCGCATGGCCGAAGAGCTGCGTCGCCAGGAAGAGCTGAGGGCGATTCGCCGCGAAGAGGGCCTGCGCGACGAGCAACTGCTGGCCGTGGCGACCCAGGCCGCCGGCGCCGCCCATGAATTGGGCACGCCGCTGGCGACCATGAGCGTGCTGCTCAAGGAAATGCGCCAGGATCATCACGACCCGGCGTTGCAGGAAGACCTCAGCGTGCTGCAGGACCAGGTCCAGCTGTGCAAGGAAACCCTGCAATACCTGGTGCGTGCCGCCGAGGCGAACCGCCGGCTGGCCATCGAAATGCAGGACGTCACCGACTGGCTCGACGAGGCCCTGAATCGCTGGCACCTGATGCGCCCCGAAGCCAGTTATCGCTTCCAGTGCCTGGGCCAGGGCACGGTGCCGCGCATGGCGCCGCCGCCGGACCTGACCCAGGCCTTGCTGAACCTGCTGAACAATGCCGCCGATGCCTGTCCCGAAGGCCTGGAAGTGGTGCTGGACTGGAACGCCCATGAACTGACGATCTGCATTCGCGACCACGGCGCCGGTGTGCCGCTGGCGATTGCCGAGCAGATCGGCAAACCGTTTTACACCACCAAGGGCAAGGGTTTCGGCCTCGGCCTGTTTTTGAGCAAGGCCAGCGTGACACGCGCCGGCGGCTCGGTGAAACTCTACCCCCATGAGGAGGGCGGCACGCTCACCGAGCTGCGCCTGCCCCATGCCGACCGAGGAGACGAATATGAGTGACGAGATCCAAGTCGACGGCGAAGAACTGCCGCACCTTTTGCTGGTGGACGACGATGCCACCTTCACCCGCGTCATGGCCCGGGCCATGTCCCGACGCGGTTTTCGCGTCAGCACCGCCGGCTCCGCCGAAGAGGGCCTGACCATCGCCCAGGCCGACCTGCCGGACTACGCCGCCCTCGACCTGAAGATGGATGGCGACTCTGGGCTGGTGCTGCTGCCCAAGCTGCTGGAACTCGACCCGGAAATGCGCGTGGTGATTCTCACCGGTTATTCGAGCATCGCCACGGCGGTCGAGGCGATCAAGCGCGGCGCCTGCAATTACCTGTGCAAACCGGCCGACGCCGACGATGTGCTGGCCGCGTTGTTGTCCGAACATGCCGACCTGGACACGCTGGTGCCGGAAAACCCGATGTCGGTGGACCGGTTGCAGTGGGAACACATCCAGCGGGTGCTGACCGAGCACGAAGGCAACATCTCCGCCACCGCCCGCGCCCTGGGCATGCACCGGCGGACCTTGCAGCGCAAATTGCAGAAGCGTCCGGTACGTCGCTGAACCTGCGCTGAACGAATGCTGTCCACCCTCGCGACACATCGGGCCGTTGCTTTATGATCGGCCCGAGTTTTCCCCTTATCGAGCCTTAACCATGAATCAGAACGCTGAATATTCCGCGGTCAATGACGCGGTGCGCGGCCAGTTTTTCCGCCGTGTCTGGCAAATGACCACGCCATACTGGCGCAGTGAGGAGAAGGGCAAGGCCTGGACGCTGTTGATCGCCGTGATTGCGCTGTCGCTGTTCAGCGTGGCGATTTCGGTGTGGCTGAACAATTGGTACAAGGATTTTTATAACGCCCTGCAGGAAAAGAACAGCGAGGCGTTCTGGAAGTTGATCCTGTATTTCGGCGGCATCGCCACGGTGGCGATCCTCGGCGCCGTGTATCGTCTGTACCTCACCCAGATGCTCACGATTCGCTGGCGGGCCTGGCTCACCGAGCAGCATTTTGCCCGTTGGCTGAACGACAAGAATTATTACCGGCTGGAGCAGGGCGGCTACACCGACAACCCTGACCAGCGGATTTCCGAAGACCTCAACAGCTTCACTTCCACGACGTTGAGCCTGGGCTTGGGGCTGCTGCGTACCGTGGTCAGCCTGGTGTCGTTCTCGATCATTCTGTGGGGCGTGTCGGGCAGCATCGAAGTGTTCGGCTACTCGATCCCTGGCTATATGTTCTGGTGTGCGCTGCTGTATGCGGCGGTGGGCAGTTGGCTGACGCATTTGATCGGTCGTCGCCTGATCGGCCTCAACAACAACCAGCAGCGCTTCGAAGCCGACCTGCGTTTTTCCATGGTGCGGGTGCGGGAAAACGCCGAGAGCATTGCGCTGTACAACGGCGAACCCAACGAGAACCGCCGCCTGAGCGAGCGTTTCGGCCTGGTGTGGCACAACTTCTGGGACATCATGCGCGTGTCCAAGCGCCTGACGTTCTTTACCTCTGGGTATGGGCAGATCGCGATCATCTTCCCGTTTATCGTCGCTGCGCCGCGTTATTTTTCCGGGAAGATCCAGCTGGGCGAGCTGATGCAGATCAACTCGGCGTTCGGCAATGTGCAGGAGAATTTCAGCTGGTTCATCGATGCTTACGCCTCGCTCGCCGCCTGGCGCGCCACTTGTGACCGTCTGCTGAGTTTCCGCCAGGCCATGAGCGACAACGAAGACCGGGTGCCGGCCATCGATGTGCAGAACCAGGGCAACGAACTGAAAGTCCGCAACCTCGGGCTGGACCTGAGCGACGGTCGTCATTTGCTGACCCGCGCTGAACTGAGTGTCGAACCGGGTGAGCGGGTGATGCTCAGCGGGCGTTCCGGCAGCGGCAAGTCCACCTTGCTGCGGGCGATGGGGCATTTGTGGCCCGCCGGGCACGGCAGCATCCTGTTGCCTTCGGCGCGTTATCTGTTCCTGCCGCAAAAGCCTTACCTGCCGATTGGCAGCCTGCGCGAGGTGTTGAGTTATCCACAAGCGGGCGATATCTACCCCAACGAACGTTATGCACAGGTGCTGGAAACCTGTCGCCTGCCGCACCTGATTTCGCGGCTGGACGAAAGCAACCATTGGCAACGCATGCTCTCGCCGGGCGAACAGCAGCGCCTGGCCTTCGCCCGTGCGTTGCTGTATGCGCCGCTATGGCTGTATATGGATGAAGCAACGTCGGCGATGGATGAAGAAGACGAGGCAACGCTGTACCAGGCGTTGCTCGACCAGCTGCCAGGCCTGAGCATCATCAGCGTCGGCCATCGAAGCAGTTTGAAACGTTTCCATGGGCGACATGTGCGCATCGAGAATGGCCAACTGGTGGAGCAGGCCGTAACCGCCTGAAACCCCCAAACCTGATGTGGGAGCGAGCCTGCTCGCGAAGGCCTTGTGTCAGTTGCGGTTGAAGTCTGACCCACCGTCTTCGCGAGCAGGCTCGCTCCCACAAGGGGTGCTGGCGAATCGCAGGTTTATGTCTACAGCCGGTCCCCGTGGAAGCCTGCTCGCAATGAAAGCGACTCGGTTTCTGCACCAACGGTGATCGTACAACCACGTTGCGCTATGATGCGTATTCAGCCGCTTGTCAAAATAGAGATACACCATGGAAAACCCGCTCAACGTCCCACGTCTTCCCCGCAAGCGCCGCAGCCTGGCGCAGGAGCTGGTGACGGTGCTGTCCGAGCAGATTCGCGACGGTCTGCTCAAGCGTGGCGATAAATTGCCCACCGAGTCGGCGATCATGGAGGCCCATGGCGTCAGCCGTACCGTGGTGCGCGAGGCGATTTCCCGTTTGCAGGCGGCAGGGCAAGTGGAAACCCGCCACGGCATCGGTACATTCGTGCTCGACACGCCGAGCCCGAGCGGCTTTCGCATCGACCCGGCGACGGTGGTCACCTTGCGTGACGTGCTGGCGATCCTGGAATTGCGCATCAGCCTGGAGGTGGAATCGGCCGGGCTGGCGGCGCAGCGGCGTAGCGACGAACAATTGGCAGCGATGCGCGCGGCGCTCGACGCCCTGAATGAAAGCGCGGCCCACGCCAGCGACGCGGTGGCCTCGGACTTCGCTTTCCATCTGGAAATCGCCTTGTCCACCGGCAACCGCTATTTCACCGACATCATGACCCACCTGGGCACCAGCATCATCCCGCGCACCCGGCTGAACTCGGCGCGCCTGGCCCATGATGACCAGCAGCACTACATGGATCGCCTGAGCCGCGAGCACGAAGAAATCTACGAAGCCATCGCCCGCAGGGACTCCGATGCGGCCCGCGCGGCCATGCGCCTGCACCTGACCAACAGCCGCGAGCGGCTGCGCCAGGCCCATGAAGAGGCGCAAGCACAAGGCTGACCTTCGCTGCTTTTCGTGGCGAGGGAGCTTGCTCCCGCTGGGCTGCGCAGCAGCCCCTCTCTATATGAGTGCTTCGCACTCAAGCGGGAGCAAGCTCCCTCGCCACGGAGGTCCCTGTGTTGGCTTCTGATTCAGCAGATAACCCACCTTACGGGGAGGACGGTTACTTCTCGATCTTCAACTTCACCGGGGCTGAATGGATGTCCTGGCTGGACTCGTTGGAAAACCGGTACTGCAATTCAACTTCCTTTCCGATATACCTTCTCAGCTCTTTCTCGGGCACGATCACCCGTAATCCCGTCAATTTAATCGGCCCTTGGTCGGGGTCGTCCCATCGGCCCGCGGGCACTTGTTCTCCTTCCCAATCGGGAATGTTATCGGCGCGAAGCGTCGGAAAAACCCACCAGTCGGCGGAAATCCCGTCGGCATCAGGGATCAAGACATTCAGGGTATTTCCCAAAGCCGACAAACTGATCGACAGGATGGGTGGGTCGAACATAGCCATGATCTAACTCCATGTAGTCTTGGCCGCGGCTGTTTTGCGGGCGGCTCATGTCAAAGATTGTTTGGGTTCGCAGTAACACCCTCTCAGCACTGCCGAGAAGGCACAACTGTCAGATCTGCTAGTGGTAATGAGCGCTCGGGTATGCCGCGCGCTGCCCTGGCCTCCCCGGCGGAAGAGGTCGCGCTCGGCCACAACACCTACCCACCGACGAAATTCAGTTGACGTTCAGATTTTAAGTTGTACGATGACCTACAACTTCTCACGAAGCTGAACCGCTTTCCTACAACACAACATTTGCGTCCAGGGTGTTCGAATAATGAATCCACAAGAACTGAAGTCCATCCTCTCGTCTGGCCTGCTGTCGTTCCCGGTCACCGATTTCACTGCCAATGGCGATTTCAATCGCGACAGCTACATCAAGCGCCTCGAGTGGCTGGCCCCGTATGGCGCCTCTGCGTTGTTCGCAGCGGGCGGCACCGGTGAATTCTTCTCCCTGGCCGCCAGTGAGTATTCGCAAGTCATCAAGACTGCCGTCGATACCTGCGCCACCAGCGTGCCAATCCTCGCCGGTGTTGGCGGTGCGACCCGCCAGGCCATCGAATACGCTCAGGAAGCCGAGCGTTTGGGTGCCAAGGGCTTGCTGCTGCTGCCACACTACCTGACTGAAGCCAGCCAGGACGGCGTTGCCGCCCACGTTGAAGCCGTGTGCAAATCGGTGAAGATCGGCGTGGTGGTCTACAACCGTAACGTCTGCCGCCTGAACGCCACCCAGCTGGAGCAGTTGGCTGAGCGTTGCCCGAACCTGATCGGCTACAAGGACGGGCTGGGCGATATCGAATTGATGGTGTCGATCCGTCGTCGCCTCGGCGATCGTTTCAGCTACCTGGGCGGCCTGCCGACCGCCGAAGTCTACGCCGCTGCCTACAAGGCGCTGGGCGTACCGGTCTACTCCTCGGCGGTGTTCAACTTCATCCCGAAAACCGCGATGGACTTCTACCACGCCATTGCCCGCGAAGATCACGAAACCGTTGGCAAGATCATCGACGATTTCTTCCTGCCGTACCTGGACATCCGCAACCGCAAGGCCGGTTACGCGGTGAGCATCGTCAAGGCCGGTGCGAAAATCGTCGGCTACGACGCGGGCCCTGTGCGCACGCCGCTGACCGACCTGCTGCCAGAAGAATACGAAGCCCTGGCCGCGCTGATCGACAAGCAAGGCAAGCAGTAACAGACCCGACAAAGCCGCTGAGCAATCAGCGGCTTTTTGCGTACAGGGACGCCCAGCGTTCCTAGACAGGTTTTGTAATAGGAGAAGCTCCGTGGCAGATTCAAAGCGTTTCGATAACTACATCAACGGTCAGTGGGTAGCCGGTGCCGACTATTGCACCAACATCAACCCGTCTGACTTGTCCGATGTCATCGGTGAATACGCCAAGGCTGACGCCGCTCAAGTCAATGCCGCCATCGACGCTGCTCGTGCTGCGTTCCCGGCCTGGTCGACCTCGGGTATCCAGGCCCGCCACGACGCGTTGGATAAAGTTGGCAGCGAAATTCTCGCCCGCCGCGAAGAACTCGGCCAGTTGCTGGCCCGGGAAGAGGGCAAGACCCTGCCCGAAGCCATCGGCGAAGTGACTCGCGCCGGCAATATTTTCAAATTCTTCGCCGGCGAGTGCCTGCGCCTGTCGGGCGATTACGTGCCGTCGGTGCGTCCGGGCGTCAACGTTGAAGTCACTCGTGAAGCCCTTGGTGTGGTCGGTCTGATCACCCCGTGGAACTTCCCGATCGCTATTCCCGCGTGGAAAATCGCCCCGGCCCTGGCCTACGGCAACTGCGTGGTGATCAAGCCCGCCGAGCTGGTGCCGGGCTGTGCCTGGGCCTTGGCCGAAATCATTTCCCGCGCCGGTTTCCCGGCCGGTGCGTTCAACCTGGTCATGGGCAGCGGCCGCGTGGTCGGTGAAGTCCTGGTCAACAGCCCCAAAGTCGACGGCATCAGCTTCACCGGTTCCGTGGGCGTGGGCCGGCAGATCGCGGTCAACTGCGTGTCGCGCCAGGCCAAGGTGCAGTTGGAAATGGGCGGCAAGAACCCGCAGATCATCCTCGACGACGCCGATCTCAAGCAGGCCGTCGAGCTGGCGGTGCAGAGCGCGTTCTACTCCACCGGCCAGCGTTGCACCGCGTCGAGCCGCCTGATCGTCACCGCCGGTATCCACGACCAGTTCGTCGCGGCGATGGCCGAGCGCATGCAGTCGATCAAGGTCGGTCATGCCTTGAAAGCCGGCACCGATATCGGCCCTGTGGTCTCCGAGGCCCAGCTCAACCAGGACTTGAAGTACATCGACATCGGCCAGAGCGAAGGTGCGCGGTTGGTCAGCGGTGGTGGTGTGGTGACCTGCGACACCGAAGGTTATTTCCTGGCGCCGACGCTGTTCGCCGACAGTGAAGCCTCGATGCGCATCAGCCGTGAAGAAATCTTCGGCCCGGTCGCCAACGTCGTGCGCGTGGCTGACTACGAGGCGGCGCTGGCGATGGCCAACGACACCGAGTTCGGCCTGTCGGCCGGTATCGCTACCACCTCGTTGAAGTACGCCAACCACTTCAAGCGCCATTCCCAGGCGGGCATGGTGATGGTCAACCTGCCAACCGCCGGCGTGGATTATCACGTGCCGTTCGGCGGGCGCAAAGGTTCGTCCTATGGTTCGCGCGAGCAAGGCCGCTACGCACAAGAATTCTACACCGTGGTGAAGACCTCCTACATCGGCTCGTAATACGCAACACCGGACGGCGCCGGGCTCCGGCGCCGACCGTACAATTTGATTTCCCGCATAAAAATAAATAGTGGAAGTAGATTACATGCAAGAGACCAAGCCGACGCACGTCCGCTATTTGATCCTGCTCATGCTGTTTTTGGTGACGACGATCAACTATGCCGACCGTGCCACCATCGCCATCGCTGGTTCCAGCCTGCAAAAAGACCTCGGCATCGATGCCGTCACCCTCGGTTATATCTTCTCCGCCTTCGGCTGGGCCTACGTAGCCGGGCAGATTCCTGGCGGGTGGCTGCTCGACCGTTTCGGTTCGAAAAAAATCTATGCCCTGAGCATTTTCACCTGGTCGTTGTTCACCGTGCTGCAAGGCTATGTCGGTGAATTCGGCATGTCCACGGCCGTGGTTGCGCTGTTCATGCTGCGCTTTCTGGTCGGGCTGGCCGAAGCGCCTTCCTTCCCGGGCAACGCCCGTATCGTCGCGGCCTGGTTCCCCACCGCGGAACGCGGCACCGCCTCGGCGATCTTCAACTCGGCGCAGTATTTCGCCACCGTACTGTTCGCACCGCTGATGGGCTGGATCGTCTACCGCTTCGGCTGGCAGCACGTGTTCATCGTGATGGGCGTGATCGGTATCGTGTTCTCGCTGGTCTGGCTGAAAGTGATCTACAGCCCGCGCCAGCACCCGATGATCAACGAGGCCGAGTTCAATCACATCGCGTCCAACGGCGCGATGGTCGACATGGACCAAGACAAGGGCAAGGAAAAGAAAGCCGATGGTCCGAAGTGGGATTACATCCGCCAGTTGCTGACCAACCGCATGATGCTCGGCGTGTACCTGGGCCAATACTGCATCAACGGCATCACCTACTTCTTCCTCACCTGGTTCCCGGTGTACCTGGTGCAGGAACGCGGCATGACCATCCTCAAGGCCGGTTTCATCGCGTCCTTGCCAGCCATCTGCGGCTTTATCGGCGGCGTGCTTGGCGGGGTGATTTCCGACTACCTGCTGCGCAAGGGCCACTCGCTGACCTTCGCCCGCAAGGCGCCGATCATTGCCGGCCTGCTGGTGTCCAGCAGCATCGTGGCGTGCAACTACGTGGACATCGAATGGATGGTGGTGGGCTTCATGGCCCTGGCCTTCTTCGGTAAAGGCGTCGGTGCATTGGGCTGGGCCGTGGTCTCCGACACTTCGCCAAAACAGATCGCCGGCTTGAGCGGTGGCCTGTTCAACACCTTCGGCAACCTGGCGTCGATTACCACGCCAATCGTCATCGGCTACATCATCAGCTCCACCGGTTCGTTCAAGTGGGCGCTGGTGTTTGTCGGTTGCAACGCGCTGATGGCGGTGTTCAGCTACCTGGTCATCGTGGGCCCGATCAAGCGTGTCGTGCTCAAGGAACCAGCGGCCAAAGAAGCCGATCTTTCCAGCCTGTCTGAAGCCAAATCCTGAGGAGCGGCGTCGATGAATCTGATTGAACATGCCGATTCGCCCCGTTACATCCGCCTGCATGAGCGGGACAACGTAGTGATCGTCGTCAACGACCAAGGCGTACCGGCCGGGACTGAATTCCCGGACGGCCTGGTTACCGTCGACTTCGTGCCGCAAAGCCACAAAGTCACCCTGGAGGATATTCCCGAGGGCGGCGAGGTGATTCGCTACGGCCAGGTCATTGGCTACGCGCTGCAGCCGATCCCGCGTGGCAGCTGGGTCAAGGAAGACCAGTTGCGCATGCCTACCGCGCCACCGCTGGACAGCCTGCCGCTGTCCACCGATGTGCCGGCCGCCGATGCGCCGCTTGAGGGCTACACCTTCGAAGGTTATCGCAATGCCGACGGTACCGTCGGCACGCGCAACATCCTGGGTATCACCACCACGGTGCAGTGTGTGACCGGCGTGCTGGACCATGCGGTCAAGCGCATCAAGGATGAGCTGCTGCCCAAGTACCCGAACGTCGATGACGTGGTGGCGCTGACCCACAGCTACGGCTGTGGCGTGGCGATCACCGCCACCGATGCCTATATCCCGATTCGCACCGTGCGCAACCTGGCGCGCAACCCGAACCTGGGCGGCGAGGCGCTGGTGATCAGCCTGGGCTGCGAGAAATTGCAGGCCGGGCAGGTCATGCACGAGGGCGACAGTTCGGTGGATCTCAGCGAGCCATGGTTGTATCGCTTGCAGGACTCCAGCCACGGTTTCACCGAAATGATCGAGCAGATCATGGAACTGGCCGAGACCCGTCTGAAGAAACTCGACCAGCGCCGTCGCGAAACCGTGCCGGCCTCGGAGCTGATCCTGGGCATGCAATGCGGCGGCAGCGATGCGTTTTCCGGCATCACCGCGAACCCGGCCCTGGGCTACGCCTCGGATTTGCTGCTGCGGGCCGGTGCGACGGTGATGTTCTCCGAAGTCACCGAAGTGCGCGATGCGATCTACCTGCTGACGTCCCGGGCGCAAACCCGTGAAGTCGCCGAGGAGCTGGTGCGCGAGATGGACTGGTACGACCGCTATCTGGCCAAGGGCGAAGCCGATCGCAGCGCCAACACCACGCCGGGCAACAAGAAGGGCGGGCTGTCGAACATCGTCGAGAAATCCCTGGGCTCGATCGTCAAGTCCGGCAGCAGCGCGATCAACGGCGTGCTCGGCCCGGGCGAGCGCTTCAAGCAGAAGGGCTTGATCTTCTGCGCCACGCCGGCCAGCGATTTTGTCTGCGGTACGCTGCAACTGGCAGCGGGGATGAACCTGCATGTGTTCACCACCGGACGCGGTACGCCGTACGGTTTAGCGATGGCGCCGGTGGTGAAGGTCTCGACCCGCACCGAACTGGCCCAACGCTGGCCGGACCTGATCGACATCGACGCCGGCCGGATCGCCACCGGGCGTGCAAGCATCGAAGAGCTGGGCTGGGAGCTGTTCCACTACTACCTGGATGTGGCCAGCGGCAAGAAACAGACCTGGGCCGAGCGGCACAAGCTGTACAACGACATCACGCTGTTCAACCCCGCGCCGATTACCTGATGATTTCGTGACCGGTTGGGATCCAGTGTGGGAGCGAGCCTGCTCGCGAAGGCGGTGGGTCAGCTTGCATTGATGCTGGATGTGCCGGCCTCTTCGCGAGCAAGCTCGCTCCCACAGTGGGATGTGGTGCATCTGGATTCTGTGTTTATCGCAGAGCAAATGTGGGAACGGGCTTGCCCGCGAAGGCGGTGGGTCAGCTTGCATTGATGCTGGGTGTGCCGGCCTCTTCGCGAGCAGGCTCGCTCCCACAGTGGGATGTGGTGCATCTGGATTCTGTGTTTATCGCAGAGCAAATGTGGGAACGGGCTTGCCCGCGAAGGCGGTGGGTCAGCTTGCATTGATGCTGGATGTGCCGGCCTCTTCGCGAGCAAGCTCGCTCCCACAGGGGTAGGTGGTGCATTTGGATTTTGTGTTCATCGCGGAATAAAGGTGGGAGCGAGCCTGCTCGCGAAGAGGCTTCACCAGACGCCAACGCCGTGAGTGGCTATCATTAGCCACCTAACGACACTCCTTCTCAAGGTCCCCCGGCATGCTGGCAATTTTCCTCGAAACCCTGAACATCACCGCGCCGGTGTTTGCCATGCTGTTTCTGGGGACGCTGCTCAAGCGTATCAATTGGATCAACGACAACTTCATCTACATCGCCTCGTCGCTGGTGTTCAACGTCACCATGCCGGCGCTGTTGTTCCTCGGCATTCTGCATGCCGATCTGCATGCGGCGTTGCAGCCGGACCTGCTGATCTATTTCTCGATCGCCACCCTGGCGAGTTTTGCCATGGCCTGGGGCTGGGCGATCTGGCGTTGCCCGCGTGAAGATCGCGGTATCTACACTCAGGGCGCGTTTCGTGGCAACAACGGGGTAATCGGCCTGGCGCTGGCGGCAAGCATGTACGGTGACTACGGGATTTCCCTGGGCGCGATTCTCGCGGCGCTGGTGATCCTGTTCTACAACACCTTGTCGACCATCGTGTTGGCGGTCTACAGCCCGGTGATCAAGTCCGACCCATGGAGCATCTGCAAAAGCGTGATCAGCAACCCGCTGATCATCAGCGTGCTCGCCGCCGCGCCGTTCGCCTATTGGCAAATCGGCCTGCCGAACTGGTTCGAGACCTCGGCCAGGTACTTGTCGCAAATGACCTTGCCCCTGGCGTTGATCTGCATCGGCGGCACACTGTCGCTGGCGGCCTTGCGCAAGAGCGGCAAGATGGCCCTGAGTTCGAGCCTGGTGAAAATGGTCGGCCTGCCCCTGGTGACTACGTTGGGCGCCTGGCTGTGGGGCTTTCGCGGCGCCGAGTTGGGGATCCTGTTCCTGTACTTCGGCAGCCCCACCGCCGCCGCCAGCTTCGTCATGGCCCGCGCCGCAAATGGCAACCATGAGTTGGCGGCGGCAATCATCGTCATCACTACGCTGATGGCGGCGATTACCACCAACGTGGGGATTTTTGTGCTGCAGTGGGGTGGGTGGATCTAAGCCTCGGATTTGCAGCGCCCTTTCGATCCATTCGCGAGCAGGCTCGCTCCCACAGGTGACTGCGATACCCTCTGGCCCTTGTGGGAGCGAGCTTGCTCCGGGCGGCGATCCGACGATAGCGATCTAACGGTCACTCAGGCTTCTGGTAACTATCAATCACTTCCTGCGCCGCCCGAAACGCATCGATCGCCGCCGGCACGCCCGCGTACACCGCGCAATGCAGGAGTGCCTCACGAATCTCCTCTACCGTGCAGCCGTTGTTCAAGGCGCCGCGCACGTGGCCTTTGAGTTCCTGCGGGCATTTGAGGGCGGTGAGGGCGGCGAGGGTGATCAGGCTGCGGGTTTTCAGCGGCAGGCCTTCGCGGCTCCAGACGCTGCCCCAGGCGTGCTCGTTGACGAAATCCTGCAGTGGCTGGGTAAATTCGGTGGCGTTGCCCAGGGCGCGATCGACGAAGGCGTCGCCCATCACCTGGCGACGCATGTCGAGGCCGGTCTTCGGGGTGTTGGTCATGGCAAATCCCTCTTGTGGTGTTGGCGGCGCCAGGCGCGCACGGAAGTGAACAGCAAGAACGCCAGCAGCGCCGGCAGCACGTAGAACAGCATCAGCCGTTCCAGTTGGCCGGCCAGGGGCATGCCGGTGGTGAACGACACCACGTGCAGCCCGTAGGCCAGGTACAAGCCCAGCAACAGCAGCCCTTCGGCGCGGGTGACGCGGTAGCCGGAATAGAATACCGGCAGGCACAGCACCGCCACGCCGAGCATTACCGGCAGGTCGAAGTCCAGGGCATTGGGCGAGACCGAGAGCGGCGAAGGGGCGGCGAGGGCGGTCACGCCGAGTACGCCCAGCAGGTTGAACAGGTTGCTGCCGATCACGTTGCCTACCGCAATGTCCCGCTGGCCGCGCAGTGCGGCGATCAGTGAGGTGGCGAGTTCCGGCAGCGAGGTGCTGACGGCGACGATGGTCAGGCCGATGATGCGCTCCGACAGTCCCAGGTCCGTCGCCACTTCCACTGCGGCGCCCAGTAACAGGTGCCCGGCGAAAACCAGCATGGCCAGGCCCGACGCGATCATCACCAGGCTTTTGGGCCAGGCCATGTCGACCACTTCGCCCAGCGGATGCGGTCGTCCCGAATGCCGGGACTGGCGCAGCAGCAGCGCCAGGTACACCGCCAGGGCTATCAGCAGCAGCGCTCCGTCCAGTCGGCTCAGCTCTTCGTTCCAGGCCAGTACGAAAACCAGCAGGCACGCGCCGATCATCAGCGGGATGTCCAGGCGCACCAGTTGTCGCGAGACGCGCAACGGAATGATCAGCGCCGACAGGCCCAGAGTCACGAGGAGGTTGAAAATCGTGCTGCCGATGACGCTGCCCACGGCGATGTCGGCGTTTTGCGCCAGGGTCGCCTGCAGGCTGACGGCCATCTGTGGCGCGCTGCTGCCGAAGGCGACGACGGTCAGGCCGATGATCAGCGGACGCACCTGCAAGCGCGCCGCCAGGCCGACAGCGGCACGCACCAGCAGCTCGGCGCCGGCGATCAGCAACAGCAAGGCGCCGAGCAATTCGATCAGGCTGAGCAGGGATAAAGCGTTGATCAGGGAAATGGCCGGACTCCGTCTGTCAGTCGTCGAGGGCTTGTACGCGCACCCGCGCGGTACCGCTACGCAGCATGCCCAACTGTTCGGCAGCGGCGCGCGATACATCGATCAGTCGGCCGCGTGAATACGGACCACGGTCGTTGATGCGGACCACGACGCTGTCGTTGTTTTTCAGGTTGGTGATTTTCACCCGGGTGCCGAACGGCAACTGGCGATGAGCGGCGGTCAGGCCGTGCTGGTCAAAACGTTCGCCGCTGGCGGTGCGTTTGCCGTGGTGCCGGGAACCGTAATAGGAGGCGACGCCGGTCTGGTCGTAGCCGTTTGGATCGACCGTCCCGCTCTGGCTGGCACAGCCGGCCAGCAGGGACAGCAGCGCGCAGGCGCCGAGGAGACGCTTCATGTAGGGGGGTTCCACATCAGTGTGGTTGTGAAAGTTGTTGTGGCGAGGGAGCTTGCTCCCGCTGGGCTGCGCAGCAGCCCCCTGAATCTGGCAGCAGATTGTTGGGGGCCGCTTCGCGACCCAGCGGGAGCAAGCTCCCTCGCCACAGGGGGGTGAGCCAGATTGGAAGACTGGCTCCATGGCCATCAGCCCTCGAGCTTGCTTTTTAGCAGTTCGTTGACCTGTTGCGGGTTGGCCTTGCCCTTGGAGGCTTTCATGGCCTGGCCGACGAAGAAGCCGAACATCTTGCCGCGCTTGGCTTCGTCCGCCGCGCGGTACTGTTCGACCTGCTCGGCATTGGCCGCGAGCATTTCATCAAGCACGGCGCTGATCGCACCGGTGTCGGTGACCTGTTTCAAGCCGCGCTTCTCGATGATCTCGTCGGCGCTGCCTTCGCCATTGGCCATGGCTTCGAAGACCATCTTGGCGATCTTGCCGGAAATGGTGTTGTCCTTGATCCGCAACAGCATGCTGCCCAGTTGCTCGGCCGAGACCGGCGACTCGTCGATTTCCAGGCCCTGCTTGTTCAACAGGCTGCCCAGTTCGACCATCACCCAGTTGGCCGCCAGCTTGGCGTCGCCGCCGATGCTCACGACTTTCTCGAAGTAATCGGCCTGTTCGCGGCTGGTGGCCAGGACGTTCGCGTCATAGCTCGACAGCCCGAACTGCGCCTGGAAGCGCTCGCGCTTTTGCGGCGGCAGTTCCGGCAGGGTGGCGCGCACTTCGTCGAGGAAGGAGTTCTCGATGACCACCGGCAGCAGGTCCGGATCGGGGAAGTAACGGTAGTCGTTGGCTTCCTCCTTGCTGCGCATCGGACGGGTCTCGTCCTTGTTCGGATCGTACAGGCGCGTCTGCTGGATGACCTTGCCGCCGTCCTCGATCAGTTCGATCTGGCGCTGGATCTCGCTGTTGATCGCCTTCTCGATGAAGCGGAACGAGTTGACGTTCTTGATCTCGCAGCGGGTGCCGAACTCGGTCTGGCCCTTGGGCCGGATCGACACGTTGCAGTCGCAGCGCAGCGAGCCTTCGGCCATGTTGCCGTCGCAGATGCCCAGGTAGCGCACCAATGCGTGGATCGCCTTGACGTAGGCCACGGCTTCCTTGGCGCTGCGCATGTCCGGCTCGGAGACGATTTCCAGCAGCGGCGTGCCGGCACGGTTCAGGTCGATGCCGGTGGCGCCGTTGAATTCTTCGTGCAGGCTCTTGCCGGCGTCTTCTTCCAGGTGCGCACGGGTGATGCCGACGCGCTTGACCGTGCCGTCTTCCAGGGCGATGTCCAGGTGGCCCTTGCCGACGATCGGCAGTTCCATCTGGCTGATCTGGTAGCCCTTGGGCAGGTCCGGGTAGAAGTAGTTCTTGCGGGCGAACACGTTGTGCTGGCCGATCTCGGCGTCGATCGCCAGGCCGAACATCACCGCCATGCGCACCGCTTCGGCGTTGAGCACCGGCAATACGCCGGGCATGCCCAGGTCTACCAGGCTGGCCTGGGTGTTGGGCTCGGAACCGAACGTGGTCGAGCTACCGGAAAAGATTTTCGATCGGGTGGTGAGCTGGGTATGAATCTCCAGCCCGATCACGACTTCCCATTGCATGTGTTTCTCCTCAGAAGCCGGTTGGGGTGCGGGTGTGCCAGTCGCTGTTCAACTGATACTGGTGCGCCACGTTGAGCAGGCGGCCTTCCTGGAAATACGGCGCGAGCAGCTGCACGCCCACCGGCAGGCCATCGACGAAGCCGGCCGGCATGGACAGGCCCGGCAAGCCGGCGAGGTTGGCGGTGATGGTGTAGACGTCTTCCAGGTACTCGGCGACCGGGTCGCTGTTCTTGGCGCCGAGCTTCCAGGCCGGGTTCGGCGTGGTCGGGCCGAGGATGATGTCGACCTCGTTGAAGGCGGCCATGAAGTCGTTTTTCACCAGGCGGCGGATTTTCTGCGCCTTGAGGTAGTAGGCGTCGTAGTAGCCGGCGGACAACGCGTAGGCGCCGACCATGATCCGGCGCTGCACTTCGGCGCCGAAGCCTTCGCCACGGGAACGCTTGTACAGGTCGACCAGGTTCTGCGGGTTTTCGCAGCGATAGCCGAAGCGCACGCCGTCGAAGCGCGACAGGTTCGAGGAGGCTTCCGCCGGGGCGATCACGTAATACGCCGGAATCGCGTGCTGCATGTTCGGCAGGCTGATTTCCTTGATCACCGCGCCGAGCTTTTCCAGCGCCTTGACGCTGTTGTGAACCAGTTCGGCGATGCGCGGATCGAGGCCGGCACCGAAGTATTCCTTCGGCACGCCGATCCGCAGGCCTTGCAGCGAGCCGTTGAGGCTGGCGCTGTAGTCCGGCACCGGTTCATCGATGCTGGTGGAATCGTTCGGGTCGAACCCGGCCATGCCTTGCAGCAGGATTGCGCAGTCTTCGGCGGTGCGTGCCAGCGGGCCACCCTGGTCGAGGCTGGAGGCGTAGGCGATCATGCCCCAGCGCGAGACGCGGCCGTAGGTCGGCTTGAGGCCGGTGAGGTTGGTGAACGCCGCCGGCTGGCGAATCGAGCCGCCGGTGTCGGTGGCGGTGGCCGCCGGCAACAGGCGCGCAGCCACGGCGGCAGCGGAACCACCGGACGAACCGCCCGGTACGTGTTCCAGGTTCCAGGGGTTTTTCACCGCGCCGTAGTAGCTGGATTCGTTGGCCGAACCCATGGCGAATTCGTCCATGTTGGTCTTGCCCAGCGTCACGGCGCCAGCGGCGGCCAGCTTGGCGACCACGGTGGCGTCGTACGGGGCCTTGAAGTTGTCGAGCATCTTCGAGCCGCAACTGGTGCGGATGCCCTTGGTGCAGAACAGGTCCTTGTGGGCGATCGGCGCGCCGAGCAGGGCGCCGCTCTCACCGTTGGCGCGACGGGCGTCGGCGGCCTTGGCCTGGCTCAGGGCCAGTTCTTCGGTGAGGCTGATGAAGCTGTTGAGCTGCGGGTCGAGCTGGGCAATGCGCGCCAGCAGGGCCTTGGTCAGCTCTTCGGAGGAAAATTTCTTGTCGGCGAGTCCGCGGGCGATCTCGGCCAGGGTCATGTGATGCATGAGAGGCTCTTTCCCTTTAGTCGATGACTTTCGGAACCAGGTACAGGCCGTTTTCGACCGCCGGTGCGATGGCCTGGTAGGCCTCGCGGTTATCGGACTCGGTGACGACGTCGGCGCGCAGGCGCTGGCTGGCTTCCAGTGGGTGGGCCAGCGGCTCGATACCGTCGGTGTCGACCGCCTGCATCTCGTCGACCAGCCCTAGAATGCTGTTCAGGGCAGAAGTAATGTGTGGAAGATCGGCTTCATTGAGGCCCAGACAGGCCAGATGAGCGATTTTTTCCACGTCGGAGCGTTCAAGCGCCATGGGATTCTCCAGTGGAAAACAAAACGGACGCAGTCTGTCCGTGTGTTAGATTGTCGGAACACTACCGCATTTCTACGGCCCTACGGCCGCGATCTCGGGGTTTGGTGCACAGAAAAGCGGCCAATTTAACATATTGGCGCCTTGCCCAAAATCCCTGTCGTTGTTAGAGTTTGCCGCACTTTTTTACCCACGCGTTGCCTAGGGTCCCTTTCCCATGTTCAAGAAACTGCGTGGCATGTTTTCCAGCGATCTTTCCATCGACCTGGGCACTGCCAACACCCTTATTTACGTGCGCGAGCGCGGTATCGTCCTGAATGAACCCTCGGTCGTGGCCATCCGCACCCACGGTAACCAGAAAAGTGTCGTGGCTGTCGGTACTGAAGCCAAGCGCATGCTGGGCCGCACACCGGGCAACATTGCAGCCATTCGCCCGATGAAGGATGGCGTGATCGCCGACTTCAGCGTCTGCGAAAAGATGCTGCAGTATTTCATCAACAAGGTTCACGAAAACAGTTTCCTGCAGCCCAGCCCTCGCGTGCTGATCTGCGTGCCCTGCAAATCCACCCAGGTGGAGCGTCGCGCCATCCGCGAATCGGCCCTCGGTGCCGGTGCCCGTGAAGTATTCCTGATCGAAGAGCCGATGGCCGCTGCCATCGGTGCCGGCCTGCCGGTGGAAGAAGCCCGCGGTTCGATGGTCGTCGATATCGGTGGCGGTACCACTGAAATCGCCTTGATCTCCCTGAATGGCGTGGTCTATGCCGAGTCCGTGCGTGTCGGCGGCGACCGTTTCGACGAAGCGATCATCACCTACGTGCGCCGCAACTACGGCAGCCTGATCGGCGAATCCACCGCCGAGCGCATCAAGCAGGAAATCGGCACCGCCTACCCGGGCGGCGAAGTGCGTGAAGTCGACGTGCGCGGCCGTAACCTGGCCGAAGGCGTTCCTCGCGCCTTCACCCTCAACTCCAACGAAGTGCTCGAGGCGCTGCAAGAGTCGCTGGCGACTATCGTGCAGGCGGTCAAGAGCGCCCTGGAGCAGTCGCCGCCGGAGCTGGCGTCGGACATCGCCGAGCGCGGCCTGGTGCTGACCGGTGGTGGTGCGCTGCTGCGTGACCTCGACAAGCTGCTGGCCCAGGAAACCGGCCTGCCGGTGATCGTCGCCGAAGACCCGCTGACGTGCGTTGCCCGCGGCGGTGGCCGTGCGCTGGAAATGATGGACAAGCACACCATGGACCTGCTTTCCAGCGAATAAGCTGGCGGGATCGTCTATGTTGTTCGCTTCCGGGCAGCACTTTGCAGTGCTGCCCGTTGGCGTTTATCTTCTGTCATTCGTATCCAGGCCGGTTGATGCCGTATGAATAAAGACAACATTTGCCTGGGAGGAGCGGCCTATTAAACCGCTTTTTGCCAAAGGCCCCTCATTGGGCGTACGCCTGCTGGTGTTGGCCGTGCTATCGGTCGCGCTGATGGTGGTCGATGCCCGCTTCACGCTGCTCAAGCCGGTGCGCAGCCAGATGTCGCTGGTGTTGATGGAGTCCTACTGGATCACCGACCTGCCGCAGCGGCTGTGGCAGGGTGTGGCCAGCCAGTTCGGCAGCCGCACCGAACTGGTCGCCGAAAACGAAAAACTCAAGACCGAAAACCTGCTGTTGCAGGGGCGCATGCAGAAGCTCGCGGCCCTCACCGAGCAGAACGTGCGGCTGCGCGAGTTGCTCAACTCCTCGGCGCTGGTCAATGAGAAGGTCGAGGTCGCCGAGTTGATCGGCATGGACCCCAATCCCTTCACGCACCGGATCATCATCAACAAGGGTGAGCGCGACGGCGTGGTCCTCGGCCAGCCGGTGCTCGATGCCCGTGGCCTGATGGGGCAGGTGGTCGAGCTGATGCCCTATACCTCCCGCGTGCTGCTGTTGACCGATACCACCCACAGCATTCCGGTGCAGGTCAATCGCAACGGCTTGCGGGCGATTGCCAGCGGCGCCGGTAATCCTGAGCGCCTGGAGCTGCGGCATGTGGCCGACACCGCCGACATCAAGGAAGGCGACCTGCTGGTCAGCTCGGGTCTTGGCCAGCGATTCCCGGCGGGGTATCCGGTGGCGACGGTCAAGGAAGTCATCCACGATTCCGGTCAGCCATTCGCCATTGTCCGGGCGGTGCCCACGGCCGCGCTGAACCGTAGCCGTTACCTGCTGCTGGTGTTCAGCGACAACCGCACGCCTGAAGAGCGCGCCAATGACGCCGCCGTGGCCCAGGAAGTCCAGGATCGGCAGGGTGGCGAGTCGACGGCGCCTGCTGCGCCTGCGCCCGCACCTGCACCCGCGTCGGTCCCGGCCACGGTGCCAAAACCCCAAGTGGCGGCGCCCGTCACGGCAACCACCCCGCCGGCCGCACCCGCTGCGACGCCCGCCCGGCCGGCCGCCCATGCGACGACATCCCAACCTGCACGGCCCGCGGCCAAGCCACCGGCCTCGACACCCGCCGCTACACCGGCGACCAGGGGAGCACGAGAAGAATGAGCAGTACTCGATCCGGTAACGGCTGGATGGTCTGGCTGACCTTCGCCATCGGCCTGTTGCTCAGTGTGTCGCCGCTGCCGCAGTTCATGGAGATCCTGCGTCCGTTGTGGCTGGCCTTGCTGCTGGCCTTCTGGGCGCTGGCCTTGCCGCACAAGGTCGGCATGGTCACCGCCTGGTGCCTGGGCCTGACCGAAGATGTGCTTTATGGCACGTTGCTGGGGCAGAACGCGCTTATCCTGACCTTGATCACTTTCCTGGTGCTCTCGCTGCAACAGCGCCTGCGGATGTTTCCCATGTGGCAGCAGAGCCTGGTGATCCTAGTGATCTTTGGCCTGGCGCAACTGGTGCAATTGTGGCTCAGCGCACTGACCGGCAATCGTCAGCCGACGCTGGCGCTGGTGTTGCCGGCCCTGGTCAGTGCGTTGCTCTGGCCTTGGGTCAGCTTCGGTTTGCGTGGCTTGCGCCTGCGTTTCAAGATCAACTGATGCGGTCGGGATCTCTAGACTTTTTTGAATACCTACATCCCAGTGGCGAGGGAGCTTGCTCCCGCTGGGCTGCGTAGCGGCCCCATTTTTACGGTTGCTGCACAACCGAGCGGGAGCAAGCTACCTCGCCACAAAAGCCGGCGCGTACAAGGGAGATGTCTTGATGAAACCGCTTTACCTTGCCTCGGGCTCGCCGCGTCGGCGTGAATTGCTCACGCAGATCGGCGTTCCCTTTACCGCGATCGGCGCGGACATCGACGAAACTCCCCTCGACCACGAAACCCCATCGGCCTATGTCGAGCGCCTGGCGCGGGGCAAGGCCGAGGCCGGGCTGCACTCGTTGCAGAACGGCACCGATTGCTGTGTGCTGGGTGCCGATACCGCGGTGGTACTGGATGGCCGGATTCTCGGCAAGCCTCAGGACGAGGCCGATGCCAAGTCGATGCTGCTGAGCCTGTCCGGTCGCGACCATGAGGTATTGACCGCGATTGCCGTGCTCGATGGCCAGCGTTGCGAATCCCGGGTGGTTCGCAGTCGGGTGCGCTTTCGCCCGGTCACGGAGCAGGAAGCGATTGCCTATTGGGCCAGCGGCGAACCCCGGGACAAGGCGGGCGGCTATGGTATCCAAGGGCTGGGCGCGGTGTTCATCGCCGACCTCGAAGGCAGTTATTCGGCCGTGGTCGGCCTGCCACTATGCGAAACCGCAGAACTGCTCGGCCATTTCGGCATACCCTGTTGGCAAACCTTGAGCGCGCGCTGAGCGCCGTCTGACCAGATGCGGCCATAAATCGTGAATATGCCTGAACGAGACCCTGCCATGAGTGAAGAGATCCTGATCAACATCACGCCGATGGAATCGCGCGTGGCGGTGGTTGAAAACGGCGTCCTGCAAGAGGTCCATGTCGAGCGTACGCAAAAACGCGGCATCGTCGGCAATATCTACAAGGGCAAGGTGGTACGGGTGCTGCCGGGCATGCAGGCGGCCTTCGTCGATATCGGCCTGGACCGCGCGGCGTTCATCCACGCCTCGGAAATTTCGATGCGCGAAGGGCCGGCGGTAGAGAGCATCAGCGCCTTGGTCCATGAAGGCCAGAGCCTGGTGGTGCAGGTCACCAAGGACCCCATCGGTTCGAAGGGCGCGCGCCTGACCACCCAGTTGTCGATTCCGTCGCGCTATCTTGTGTACATGCCGCGCACCGCCCACGTTGGCATCTCCCTGAAGATCGAGGACGAAGCCGAACGCGAGCGTCTGAAGAAGGTTGTCAGCGACTGCGTTGAGAAAGAAGGCATCAAGGAGGCCGGCGGTTTCATCCTGCGCACGGCCGCCGAGGGCGCCGGGGCCGATGAAATCCTCATGGATATCCGCTACCTGCGCAGGCTCTGGGACCAGATCGCCGAGCAGATCAAGACCATCGCCACGCCGAGTGTGATCTACGAGGACCTGGGCCTGGCGCTGCGGACCCTGCGGGACCTGGTCAGCCCGAAGATCGAGAAAATCCGTATCGATTCCCGGGAAACCTTCCAGAAAACCACGCAATTCGTCGCCGAGCTGATGCCGGAAATCGCCGACCGCCTGGAGCACTACCCTGGCGAGCGGCCGATTTTCGATCTGTACGGCGTCGAAGATGAAATCCAGCGAGCCCTTGAACGCAAGGTGCCGCTCAAATCCGGCGGTTACCTGGTGGTCGATCCGGCCGAGGCGATGAGCACCATCGACGTCAATACCGGTGCATTCGTCGGCCATCGCAACCTTGAGGAAACCATCTTCAAGACCAATCTTGAAGCGGCCACGGCCATCGCCCGGCAACTGCGCCTGCGTAACCTGGGCGGGATCATCATCATCGACTTCATCGACATGGAAGACGAAGAGCACCAGCGCCAGGTGCTGCGGACCCTGGAAAAACAGCTCGAACGCGACCACGCCAAGACCAACATCATCGGCATTACCGAACTGGGCCTGGTGCAGATGACCCGCAAGCGCACCCGCGAGAGCCTTGAGCAGGTGCTGTGCGAGCCGTGCAGCAGTTGCCAGGGCCGGGGCAAGCTGAAGACTCCGGAAACCGTGTGTTACGAAATCTTCCGGGAAATCCTCCGGGAGGCGCGCGCCTACCAGGCCACCGGCTATAGAGTGTTGGCGAACCAGAAGGTGGTGGATCGCCTGCTGGATGAGGAGTCCGGCAACGTCGCGGAACTGGAGGCCTTTATCGGGCGCACGATTCGCTTCCAGGTGGAAACCATGTATTCCCAGGAACAGTACGACGTGGTGTTGCTCTGAAGCGGCGCGCGCAGCGCCAGGGCCGCGAATATGAATGCCTTTGCCAGGGGAGCCCGCTGACATGGAGCGTCTGACACGCCTTATGGGGACGCTGACTCGCTGGGGGCTGGGCCTGTGTGCGCTGCTGCTGATACTGCTGGCCCTGTATGTCAGCCTCGGCCGGGAGTTGATCCCGCTGGTGGCCGAGTATCGCGGTGAAGCCGAGAGCCGGGCCGGCGAAGCGTTGGGCATTCCCGTGCACGTTGGTAGCCTCGAAGGCAGTTGGAGCGCCCTGGCGCCCGTCCTGGCGGCGCGCGACGTGGTAGTCGGCGAGGGGCCCAACGCCTTGCACCTGGATCAGGTACGTGCCGTGCCTGCGGTGTGGGACAGCCTGCTGGCTCGCCAGGTGCGCATCGCTCATCTGGAAGTCAGCGGCCTGAAGGTCAGCCTGAAAGAGGGCGCTGACGGCAAATGGTCCCTTGAAGGCCTGCCGGTGAAGGACGATCAGCCGCTCGATCCGCAGCAATTGCTTGAACGCATGCAGATGATTTCAAAACTGTCGGTGCTCGACAGTCAGGTCACCTTGCAACCGCTGGACCATCCGCCGCTGAGCCTGACCTATGTTGGTCTGAGCTTGCGCACCGGTCCGGCTCGCCAGCGCCTGGACGCACGTATTACCCTGCCTGACGGCCAGCCCGTGGCGCTCAACCTGCGCACCCGTATCCGCGCCAGCGATTGGCGAAATGGCGAGGCCGACGCCTACCTGAGCCTGCCGCAAAGCGACTGGTCGAAATGGCTGCCGAAACGCCTGACCCGGCAGTGGAATTTTGCCGAGATCAAGGCCGGTGGGGAATTCTGGCTCAGTTGGGGAGAGGGCACGGTGCAAAGTGCCGCCGTGCGGTTGAACGCGCCACAGATCCAGGGCGCCTATGCCGATCGCAGGCCCGTGCAAATCCACAACCTGGCCCTCAACGGATATTTCCAGCGCAGCAGCCAGGGGTTCACCGCGACCTTCGACTCGCTGGCGATGAACCTGGGTGAGACGCGCTGGGAAACACGCCTGCAGTTGCAACAGAACAGCGCCACCGAGAAGGTCGAGGAGCGTTGGCACGTGCAGGCCGATCGCCTTGACCTGACGCCGCTCACGCCGTTGCTCAATGCCCTGGCGCCATTGCCCGAAGGTGTCGCCACGGCGATCGACCGGCTCAAGGTGACCGGTGGCCTGCGCAACGTGTTGCTGGATTACCGGCCACAGAACACCGGTGATCAGAAAATCAGCTTCGCCACCAATCTGGACACGGTCGGGTTTGACGCCTATCGCGGCGCCCCGGCGGCGCGCAACGTCTCAGGCAGCCTCAGCGGTGACCTCGGCGGCGGTGAGCTGCGCATGGACAGCAAGGATTTTTCCCTGCACCTGGACCCGATTTTCGCCAAGCCCTGGCAATACTTGCAGGCCAATGCCCGGCTGACTTGGAAGCTCGACAAGCAGGGGTTCACCCTGATCGCACCGTACTTGAAGGTGCTGGGAGAGGAAGGGCGGATTGCCGGCGACTTCCTGATCCGCCTGCATTTCGACCACAGCCAGGAAGACTACATGGACCTGCGGGTCGGCCTGGTGGACGGTGACGGGCGCTACACCGCCAAGTACCTGCCGGCCGTCCTCAGTCCGGCGCTGGATGAATGGTTGCGCACCGCCATCGTCAAGGGCGCGGTGGACGAGGGTTTTTTCCAGTACCAGGGCTCGCTGAACAAAGGTGCCGAGGACGCGTCTCGCAGCATCAGCCTGTTTTTCAAGGTGCATGACGCCGAGCTGGCGTTCCAGCCGGGCTGGCCTTCGGTCAGCAAGGTCAGCGGCGACGTCTTTGTCGAGGACAGCGGCGTACGTATCTATGCCAGCCAGGGGCAACTGCTGGACACCCAGGTCAAGGATGTTGCGGTAACCATTCCCCATGCGCCGGCCGGGCAGAATGTCCATCTGTTGTTGGACGGCGGCTTTGCCGGGGTATTGGGCGACGGGCTGAAAATCCTCCAGACCGCACCCATCGGCACGGCCGAGACCTTCGCCGGTTGGGAAGGCGAGGGCGACCTGCAAGGTAAGGTGAACCTGGATATCCCGCTGGCCAAAGGTGAACAGCCGAAGATCCTGGTGGATTTCAGTACCGACAAGGCCCGGCTCAAGCTCAGTGAGCCGGCGCTGGAGCTGACCCAGCTCAAGGGCGACTTCCGTTTCGACAGCAACAAGGGGCTCAGTGGCAAGAACATCGCGGCCCGGGCATTCGACCGGCCGGTAAGCGCGCAGATTTTTGCCGAGGGCCGTGCCGGTGCGCTCGACACACGGGTGGTGGCGTCCGGGCGGGTCGAGGTCAAGAAGCTTACGGACTGGTTGAGCGTGACCCAGCCGTTGCCCATCTCCGGCGTGGTTCCCTATCAGTTGCAAGTGACGCTCAACGGTGCCGACAGCCAATTGTCGGTCAGCTCCGATCTCAAGGGCGTGGCGGTGGATCTGCCGGCGCCCTTCGGCATGGCTGCGGATGTCGGGCGCGACACGGTGTTCCGTATGACGTTGCAAGGGGCGGAGCGTCGCTACTGGGTCGATTATGGCGACCTGGCCAGCTTCACTTACGCCGCGCCGAGCGGAAAAGTCGCTGACGGGCGTGGCGAATTGCTGCTGGGCGCCGGCGAGGCGGTTCTGCCTGGCGCCAAGGGGCTGCGGCTGCGCGGCACATTGTCGGAGCTGGACGTGAGCCCCTGGCAGGATCTGTTGGGCAAATATGCCGGCAAGGACCCGGGCGGCAGTGCCCGGCAGGTGCTCAGCAGTGCCGATCTCAAGGTTGGCAAGCTCACCGCGATGGGCACGACGCTTGACCAGGCCTCGGTACAGTTGGACCGTAAGGCTGATGCCTGGGCCCTGCGGCTCGATAGCCAGCAGGCCAAGGGCAGCGTCAACCTGCCGGATGCGAAGGCCGCGCCGATCGGGATCCGGCTCGACTATGTGCGCCTGCCGGCCGCGGACCCGACGGTCCAGGCCGACGAAAACGCCCCGGACCCGCTGGCCTCGGTCGATCCGAGCCAAATCCCGGCGATGGATATCGCCATCGACCAGTTGTTCCAGGGGCCGGATCTCATTGGTGCCTGGTCGCTGAAAGTCCGGCCGACGGGCAAGGGCATCGCGCTGAATGATCTGGACATGGGGCTCAAGGGCATGGTCCTGCATGGCAATGGCGCCTGGGAGGGCCTGCCCGGTTCCACCAGCAGTTGGTACAAGGGCCGGATCAAGGGCAAGAACCTCGCCGATGTGCTCAAGGGCTGGGGGTTTGCGCCTAGCGTGACAAGCCAGGAATTCCATCTGGACGTCGACGGACGCTGGCCCGGTTCGCCTGCATGGGTCGCCACCAAGCGTTTCTCCGGCAGCCTCGATGCGTCACTCAACAAGGGTCAGTTCGTCGAAGTCGAAGGCAGCGCGCAGGCCTTGCGGGTTTTCGGCCTGTTGAACTTCAACTCCATCGGCCGGCGCTTGCGCCTGGATTTCTCCGATCTGTTCGGCAAGGGGCTGAGCTACGATCGGGTCAAGGGCCTGCTGGTGGCGAGCAGTGGTGTATACGTGACTCGTGAGCCGATTACCCTGACCGGACCTTCGAGCAACCTGGAACTCAACGGAACGCTGGACATGGTGGCTGACCGGGTCGATGCCAAGCTGCTGGTAACCCTGCCCGTCACCAATAACCTGCCGATCGCCGCGTTGATCGTCGGCGCACCGGCGGTGGGTGGGGCGCTGTTTCTGATCGACAAGCTGATCGGCGACCGCGTCGCGCGTTTTGCCAGCGTAAGATACGACGTCAAGGGGCCGTGGAAAGAGCCGAAGATCACTTTCGACAAGCCGTTTTGACAGAAAATGCGAAGCCCCCTTGTGGGAGCGAGCTTGCTCGCGATAGCGCCGGGTCAGCAAAGGAAGAGGTGACTGATGCACCGCTATCGCGAGCAAGCTCGCTCCCACAGGGGCAATGAGGCATAAGAAAAATAAGGAGGCACCATGCCAGTCGCCGTGATTCAAATGGTCAGCCAGAGCGATGTGCTTGCCAACCTGGCCCGTGCCCGGGTGTTGCTGGAGCAGGCCGCGGCGGGTGGCGCACGGCTCGCGGTGCTGCCGGAAAACTTCGCGGCCATGGGCCGGCGGGACGTTGCCGATATCGCGCGGGCCGAAGCCTTTGGTCAGGGTCCGATCCTGCCGTGGTTGAAACAGGTCGCGCGCGACCTCAGGTTATGGATTGTGGCCGGCACGTTGCCGTTGCCCCCGGTGGGCCAGCCCGAGGCCAAGGCCCATGCATGTTCGTTGCTGGTGGACGACCAGGGCGAGATCGTCGCGCGTTATGACAAGCTGCACCTGTTCGACGTGGACGTGGCGGACAATCGCGGTCGTTACCGCGAATCCGATGACTATGCTTATGGCGGCAACGTGGTGGTTGCCGACACACCGGTGGGCCGGGTTGGCCTGACGGTCTGCTACGACTTGCGCTTCCCCGAGCTCTACAGCGAGTTGCGGGCGGCCGGGGCCGAGCTGATTACCGCGCCTTCGGCGTTTACCGCGGTGACCGGCGCTGCGCATTGGGACGTACTGATTCGCGCCCGGGCCATCGAAACCCAGTGCTACGTGCTGGCGGCCGCCCAGGGTGGGTTGCATCCGGGGCCCCGGGAAACCTTTGGCCATGCCGCGATAGTCGACCCGTGGGGGCGTGTGCTGGCGCAACAGGATCAAGGCGAGGCCGTGCTGCTGGCCGAGCGCGACGACAGTGAACAGGCGTCCATCCGGGCGCGCATGCCGGTGGCGAGCCACCGGCGCTTTTTCTCGCAGGGCGCTCGACAGCGACCTGTCCAAGACGACGAATTCAAGGCGTAAAACATATGAGCGGGTTGTTGTCCTCAGTCAGTGAACACCTTTTAGCCCCCGGCGGCGTGACCCTCGAAAGCCTGCAAGGCGTGCTGGGCGACCTGGCCGGTCCGGGCATCGATGCGGCCGACCTGTATTTCCAGGGACAGATTTCCGAGTCCTGGTCGCTGGAAGACGGCATCGTCAAGGAAGGCAGTTTCAACCTCGACCAGGGTGTGGGCGTGCGTGCCCAATCCGGCGAAAAGACCGGGTTTGCCTACAGCAACGCCATCACCCTTGAGGCCCTCGGCGCCGCGGCTCGTGCGGCTCGCTCGATTTCCCGGGCCGGGCAGAATGGCACGGTCCAGGCGTTCAGCAGCCAGGACGTGGCCCAGCTGTATGCGCCGGACAACCCACTGGAAGTCATGAGTCGCGCCGAAAAGGTCGAGCTGCTCAAGCGCATTGACGTCGCCACACGTGCCCTCGACCCGCGTATCCAGCAGGTATCGGTGAGCATGGCCGGGGTCTGGGAGCGGATTCTGGTGGCCTCCACCGACGGTGGCCTGGCGGCGGATGTGCGGCCGCTGGTGCGTTTCAACGTCAGCGTGATCGTCGAGCAGAACGGTCGCCGTGAGCGCGGTGGCCACGGTGGGGGTGGTCGTACCGACTATCGTTATTTCCTCAGCGAAGACCGCGCCATGGGTTACGCCCGCGAAGCGCTGCGCCAGGCGCTGGTGAACCTTGAGGCCATCCCGGCCCCGGCCGGCACGTTGCCAGTGGTGCTCGGCTCCGGCTGGTCCGGCGTGCTGCTGCACGAAGCCGTGGGCCACGGCCTGGAAGGCGATTTCAACCGCAAGGGCAGTTCGGCCTACAGCGGTCGCATGGGCGAGATGGTCGCCTCGAAACTCTGCACCATCGTCGATGACGGCACGCTCGCCGGGCGTCGTGGTTCGCTGAGCGTCGACGACGAAGGCACCCCGACCGAATGCACCACGCTGATCGAGAACGGCGTGCTCAAGGGTTACATGCAGGACAAGCTCAATGCCCGCCTCATGGGCGTGGCCCGCACCGGCAACGGTCGCCGCGAGTCTTACGCGCACCTGCCCATGCCGCGCATGACCAACACCTACATGCTCGGCGGCCAGAGTGATCCGGCGGAAATCATCGCGTCGGTGAAGAAGGGCATCTACTGCGCCAATCTCGGCGGCGGCCAGGTGGACATCACCAGCGGCAAGTTCGTGTTTTCCACCAGCGAGGCCTACCTGATCGAAGACGGCAAGATCACCGCACCGGTCAAGGGCGCGACGTTGATCGGCAACGGGCCGGAGGCGATGAGCAAGGTGTCGATGGTCGGTAACGACCTGGCGCTGGACAGCGGCGTGGGCACGTGTGGCAAGGACGGTCAGTCGGTGCCGGTAGGCGTCGGTCAGCCGACACTGAAGATCGATGCGATTACCGTGGGTGGCACGGGCGCATAAAAATATTCAAGGATGTGCGCACGTCATCGTGGCGAGGGAGCTTGCTCCCGCCGGGCTACGCAGTAGCCCCAATGCGGTTGCTACGCAACCGAGCGGGAGCAAGCTCCCTCGCCACGGTAACTGCCGCCTCTTGCAGAGGAGTCAAGCTGTTACGATCAGCGCAGGCCGCGTTGAGTCTCGTCCAGCTCACGGATGTACTTGAAGATTTTACGGCTCGACGCCGGCGGCTTGTTTTGCGCCAGTTCGTGCTGGGCCTGACGGATCAGCGAGCGCAGTTGCTGGCGATCGGCGTCCGGGTAGTCGATGACGAATTTTTCCAGAGTGCCGTCATCGCCTGCGATCAGGCGATCACGCCAGCGTTCCAGGTTGTGGAAACGCTCGTTGTACTGCCGGGTGGAGGCATCGAGCTGGTCGAGCAGAACCAGGATGGCGTCAGTGTCCTGGTCGCGCATCAGCTTGCCGATGAATTGCAGGTGCCGTTTACGCGCGATATTCGCGGTGTGCTTGGGCGCATCGGCCAGGGCTCGGCGCAAGGCGTCGGTCAAGGGCAGTTTGGCCAGCAAGTCAGGCTTGAGTGTTGTCAGGCGCTCGCCGAGGTCAACCAGAGCATGCAGCTCGCGTTTGACCTGGGATTTGCTTTTTTCACCCTCGTAGAGGGAGTCGTCGTAAGAATCAACCATGGTGGCAGTCCGCAAAGAAACGCCGCCATGATAACCAGTCGGGGGCCGCTTGTCCGGCCCGGTCGCTCGATGGCCATTACCGAAAGCAGAATTTGAGTGGAGAACACCATGAGTGCAGTTCAAAGCGTCGGCCCGCAAGCATTGCCGGCACTGCAGGAACAGGTCGAGCAGATCCTCGCCGAAGCCAGGCGACAGGGCGCCAGCGCGTGCGAAGTGGCGGTGTCGCTGGAGCAGGGGCTGTCGACGTCGGTGCGCCAACGCGAAGTGGAAACCGTCGAATTCAATCGCGACCAGGGCTTTGGCATCACCCTCTACGTGGGGCAGCGCAAGGGCTCGGCCAGCACCTCGGCCAGCGGCCCTGACGCCATTCGCGAAACAGTCGCCGCTGCATTGGCGATTGCCCAGCATACGTCCGAAGACGAAGCCTCCGGCCTGGCCGATGCCGCGCTGATGTGCAAGGAGCTCAAGGACTTCGATCTGTTCCACGCCTGGGACATCACGCCCGAGCAGGCCATCGAGCAGGCACTGCGCTGCGAAGCGGCGGCATTCGACGCCGACAGCCGGATCAAGAATGCCGACGGCACTACGCTCAACACCCACCAGGGTTGCCGCGTCTATGGCAACAGTCATGGGTTCATCGGCGGTTACGCATCGACCCGCCACAGCCTCAGCTGCGTGATGATCGCCGAGGCCGACGGGCAGATGCAGCGCGACTACTGGTACGACGTGAGTCGCCAGGGCACATTGCTGGCGGACCCGGTGAGCATCGGCCAGAAGGCCGCGCAACGGGCCGCCAGTCGCCTGGGCGCGCGGCCTGTGCCAACCTGTGAGGTGCCGGTGCTGTTCTCCGCCGAGTTGGCCGGTGGCTTGTTCGGCAGCTTCCTGTCGGCGGTGTCCGGCGGCAACCTGTACCGCAAATCCTCGTTCCTCGAAGGCGCGCTGGGCCAGAAACTGTTTCCGGAATGGATGACCATCGACGAGCGTCCGCACCTGATGCAGGCCATGGGCAGTTCGGCTTTCGACGGGGATGGCCTGGCCACCTATGCCAAGCCGTTCGTGGAAAACGGCGAGCTGGTTTCGTACATCCTCGGCACCTATTCGGGTCGCAAATTGGGCATGCCGAGCACCGCTAACGCCGGTGGCGTGCACAACCTGTTCGTCACTCATGGCGAGGAAGACCAGGCAGCGCTGCTGCGGCGCATGGGGCGTGGGTTGTTGGTCACCGAGCTGATGGGGCATGGCTTGAACATGGTGACCGGCGATTATTCCCGTGGCGCGGCGGGGTTCTGGGTCGAAAATGGCGAGATCCAGTTCCCGGTCCAGGAAGTCACCATTGCTGGCAACATGCGCGATATGTTCAAGCAGATCGTGGCGGTGGGCAGCGACTTGGAGCTGCGCAGCAACATCCGCACCGGCTCGGTGCTGATCGAGCGAATGATGGTGGCGGGTAGCTGAAACTCATCGCATCAAAAAAGGCGCGTCATCCGTTGGGATGACGCGCCTTTTTTGTACCCGAACATTCCTTTGTGGCGAGGGGATTTATCCCCGTTGGGGTGCGAAGCGCCCCCAAAAAAACCGACACTGCGGTGTGCCTGAAAGATTGCTGGGGGCTGCTTCGCACCCCAGCGGGGATAAATCCCCTCGCCACAATGTGACCTCCATCGGGCTTGTGTTGCTTCTTATTATCATCTAATAATGAATCTCATTCGCCGATTGAGCCCCGGTCATGAGTCTTGCCCTGCACGAACAACCCTACCTTGAAAACTGGCGCTGGATGAGTCGCCAGATCCGCTGCGCGATGAGCCCGGACGAGCCGCGGCTGATCGAACACTACCTGGCCGAGGGGCGCTACCTGGCCTGCTGCACCGCCACGTCGCCGTGGATGATTGGCGAAACTGCCTTCCGGCTGTTGCTCGACACCGCTTCGGATGTCGCGCTGCCCTGGCACTGGCGCAACCTCTGCCTGGATCAAGCCTGGCGCCCGTTGCGTGAACTTGAGCGGCAGGCGCTTTGCCGCTGCCGCCTCAAGCGCTGGCAAAGCCATGCCTGGGCGCTGGCTACCTGCGCGCTGGAGCCGTCGATTTCTCTTATTGAACTGGAGCAAGGATTTCCCGATGAGTAATACCCGTATCGAACGCGACAGCATGGGTGAACTTCAGGTCCCCGTGGACGCACTCTATGGCGCGCAGACCCAGCGCGCGGTGGATAATTTTCCGGTCAGCGGCCAGCGCATGCCGGCGCAGTTCATTCGTGCCCTGATCCTGGCCAAGGCCGCCGCCGCACGAGCCAATGTCGAGTTGGAGCAAATCAGCGTCGCCCAGGGCAAAGCCATCGTCGATGCGGCCCAGGGCCTGCTCGAAGGCGACTTCATGGCGCATTTCCCGGTGGATATCTTCCAGACCGGCTCCGGCACCAGTTCCAACATGAACGCCAACGAAGTGATTGCCACGCTTGCCAGCCGCTTGCTGGGAGAGGTGGTCAACCCGAATGACCACGTCAATTGTGGCCAGAGCAGCAACGACATCATCCCCACCAGTATTCATGTCAGCGCCGCGCTGGCCCTGCACGAGCAATTGCTGCCGGCGCTGTTGCACCTGGTCCAGGTGATCGAACGCAAGGCCGAAGAAGTCCACCCCTTCATAAAGACTGGCCGCACCCACCTGATGGATGCCATGCCGGTGCGCTTGAGCCAGGTGCTCGACGGTTGGGCGCAACAGCTCAAGGCTAACATCGGCCACTTGCAGGATCTGTTGCCGAGCCTGCAGTCCCTGGCCCAGGGCGGTACGGCGGTTGGCACCGGCGTTAATGCCCATCCACGCTTCGCCGAATTGTTCAGCCAGCAGCTGACGCAACTGACCCAGGTGCAATTCACCCCGGGCAAGAACCTGTTCGCGCTGATCGGCTCCCAAGACACTGCCGTGGCGGTTTCCGGGCAGCTCAAGACTACTGCCGTGTCGCTGATGAAAATCGCCAACGACCTGCGCTGGATGAACTCAGGGCCGCTGGCCGGCCTGGGCGAAATCGAGCTGGAAGGCCTGCAGCCGGGCTCTTCGATCATGCCCGGCAAGGTCAACCCGGTCATTCCCGAAGCCACCGCCATGGTCGCAGCCCAGGTCATCGGCAACGACACGGTGATTACCATCGCCGGCCAGTCGGGCAATTTCGAACTCAACGTGATGCTGCCGATCATCGCCCAGAACCTGCTGAGCAGCATCGCCCTGATGTCCACCGCCAGCCAATTGCTGGCGGACAAGGCCATCGCCACGTTCAAGGTCAACGAAGCCAGGCTCAAGGAAGCGCTGTCGCGCAATCCTATCCTGGTCACGGCACTGAATCCGATCATTGGTTACCAGAAGGCCGCTGAAATAGCCAAGAAGGCTTATCAGCAAGGTCGCCCGGTGATCGATGTCGCCTTGGAACACACCGACCTGTCGCGCGCCGAACTGGAGATCCTGCTGGACCCGGAAAAGCTCACCGCCGGTGGTGTGTAACCCCGACACTTGTGTGGAGGACTCATCATGGAGCATTGGAAACGTACGATCGAACGGGCCAATCACCATTTCCTGCAGGGCGAGTGGGTGGATGCCCGCGAAGCCTACCTGCAGGCCCTGGCCCTGGCGCAGGTGTTGTTCGAGCGTTGGGCGGATGCCGACGAAGCCGTGGCCGCCTGTGTCGTGTCGCATCACAACCTGGCGGACCTGCACTTGCGCCTGAACCAGCCGGAGGAGAGCGCCGAGTACCTCTGCGCGATTCACCAACGGTTATTGCAGACCATGCAGGACGAACGCCTGGCGCCGGCCCTGCGTGCCGCCGCGATGCGCCAAAGCCACAGGACCTACGTCGAACTGCTGAATTTCATCAGCGAGCATGGCGAGTACCCACGCACTCAGCGCCTGCTGCACAACGCTGCCGTTTCGTCCCGGCACAGCCACGTCCCTCATCATTACGGAGTCCACTGAGATGGCTTTCACCTTGCCTGCATTGCCTTACGCCTACGACGCCTTGGAACCGCACATCGATGCGCAGACCATGGAGATCCACTACACCAAGCATCACCAGACTTACATCAACAACCTCAACGCGGCGGTGGATGGCACTGAATATGCCGATTGGCCCATCGAAAAACTGGTGGCCAGCGTGGAGCAATTACCGCAGGCGCTACGAGCCGCGGTGATCAACCAGGGCGGTGGTCATGCGAACCACTCGCTGTTCTGGGAAGTGATGACGCCCCACGGTGGCGGCCAGCCGGACGGTGCGCTGGCAGCGGCGATAGACGCGCAGTTGGGCGGTCTCGATCAGTTCAAGGAAGCCTTCACGAAAGCGGCACTGACCCGCTTCGGCAGCGGCTGGGCCTGGTTGAGTGTGACCCCGCAAAAGACTCTGGTGGTGGAAAGCAGCGGCAACCAGGACAGCCCGCTGATGGGCGGCAACACGCCGATCCTGGGCCTGGACGTCTGGGAGCATGCCTATTACCTGCTGTATCAAAACCGCCGTCCGGAATACATCAACGCGTTCTACAACGTGATCAATTGGCCAGAAGTCGCCCGGCGCTACCAGGCTGCGCTTGCTTGAGTTCTTATAAACAACCCAAGGCTGACTATGGACACTGAAACTCTGGCGATAGGCGGCGGGCGAATGTTCCGCTATGCCTTGGGCTCGCTGTTGCTGTTGGCTGGCATGACATTATTGGTGGCCCAAGGGCTGGCGTGGCTGGAGCTTGAGCCAAAAATGTTGCGTGCGCTCCAGGGCGGTGGGCTTTGCGCCTTGGGTACGGCGTTGGGCGCGGTGCCGGTGCTGGTGATACGGCGCATGCCTCAGGCCATGAGCGACTCGCTGCTGGGCTTCGGGGCCGGGGTGATGCTCGCCGCCACCGCGTTTTCGCTCATCGTGCCGGGCATTGCCGCAGCCGAGCAGTTGGGCTTCACGCCTTGGGCGGCCAGCGGGCTCATCTGTTTCGGCATCCTGTCGGGGGCGTTCGGACTGTACCTGGTGGACCGCAAGGTCTCTGCCAGCCCTGAACGACTGGTTGCGACCCCAGGACGACCGGTTATTGCGCCGCGGATCTGGTTGTTCGTGTTCGCCATCATCGCCCACAACATCCCGGAAGGCATGGCGGTGGGCGTTTCGGCGGGCGGCGGCATGGCGGATGCCGATAGCCTGGCGATGGGCATCGCTTTGCAGGATGTGCCGGAAGGGCTGGTGATTGCGCTGGTGCTGGCCGCGGCGGGGATGTCGCGGGTCAAGGCGTTCCTGATTGGCGCAGCGTCAGGGCTGGTCGAGCCGGTGTTCGCATTGCTCTGTGCCTGGCTGGTGACGTTGGCCGAGGTGCTGTTGCCGTTGGGGCTGGCGCTGGCCGCTGGAGCGATGCTGTTGGTGGTGACCCATGAGGTCATCCCCGAGTCGCGTCGCAATGGGCATGAAAAACTGGCGAGCCTGGGGCTCTTGCTTGGGTTCTGCTTGATGATGGTGATGGATACGGCGTTGGGGTGATGCAAATCTGCAAGTGGATGAGCTTTTGTGGTGAGGGAGCTTGCTCCCTCACCACCGGCAAGTCAGCAGTGCCTGATTACTCGCCTTCGTCGAAATAGTTGTTGATCAGTGCCACCAGCGCATCCATGGCTTCCTGCGCCTGTTCACCTTCGGTACTCAGGTGGATCTTGGTGCCTTTACCCGCAGCCAGCATCATCATCGCCATGATGCTCTTACCGTCGACTGTTGCCTCCGGCGTGCGCCCGACCCTGATCGTGGTTTCTGGAAACTTGCCGGCGACACCTACGAATTTCGCCGATGCACGGGCATGCAAACCCAGCTTGTTGATGATTTCAATTTCCCGAGCAGGCATCGCGATGTGAATCCTTTAGCTGAGGTCGCGGTGGCGAACCTGGACATTCTTCAGGGATTTTTGCAGGAGCTGACCCAGGCGTTCGGTCAGGTACACGGAGCGGTGATGACCGCCGGTGCAGCCGATGGCAATCGTGACATAGGCACGATTGCTGGCGGCAAAACGCGGTAGCCACTTGAGCAGGTAGCTGGAGATATCCTGGTACATTTCCTCGACATCCGGCTGGGCAGCCAGGTAGTCGATCACCGACTGGTCAAGCCCGGACTGCTCGCGCAGTTCGGGTTTCCAGTAAGGGTTGGGCAGGCAGCGGACATCAAACACCAGGTCGGCATCCACCGGCATGCCACGCTTGAAGCCGAACGACTCCACCAGGAACGCCGTACCCGGTTCCGGCTGGTTCAGCAGGCGCAACTTGATGGTGTCGCGCAACTGGTACAGGTTCAGGTTGGTGGTGTTGACCTTCAGGTCCGCCAGGTCGGCAATCGGCCCCAGCAGTTGGCTCTCGTCATGGATCGCTTCAGCCAGGGAGCGGCTGGCGTTGCTCAACGGGTGGCGTCGACGGGTTTCCGAGAAGCGCTTGAGCAGGGTTTCTTCGTCAGCGTCGAGGTACAACACGTCGCATTGGATGTGCCGGCTGCGCACTTCTTCAAGCAATGCCGGAAACCGCGACAAATGGCTCGGCAGGTTACGCGCGTCGATCGAGACGGCGACCAGCGGTTGCGCCAGCTCGGTGTGGATCAAGGCGCGCTCGGCCAGTTGTGGGAGCAGGCCGGCCGGCAAATTGTCGATGCAATAGTAGCCACTGTCCTCAAGAACGTTGAGGGCCGTGCTTTTGCCGGAGCCGGAGCGGCCACTGACGATGATCATACGCATGTTTAATGACCGTTCTGCTCGTCCAGGACTACCTGATACAAGGCTTCGTTGCTCGGGGCGCTGCGCAGTTTTTCGCGTACTTCCTTGCGGTCGAGCATGCTGGCGATCTGGCGCAGCAGCTCGAGGTGCGCATCGGTCGCCGCTTCCGGGACCAGCAATACGAACAGCAGGTCGACCGGGGCGCCGTCGATGGCGTCGAAATCGATGGGGGCTTCAAGGTGTAGCAGCGCACTGATCGGCGCGGAACAACCCTTGAGGCGGCAATGGGGAATGGCGATGCCGTTGCCAAAACCGGTGGAGCCGAGTTTCTCACGGGCAACCAGCGCCTCGAAAACGTCCTGCATTTCCAGATCCGGTACTTCGCGGTGGATCAGGTTGGCGATTTGTTCGAGGGCTTTCTTTTTACTGCCACCCGGCGCGTTCACCTGTGAACGGCCGGGGGTCAGGATGGATTCTAGTCGGATCATGGATTGGGGGGGTTAACGACCGGTTGCGCCCTGGAGGAGGCTCTGGGTCTTTTCCTTATGCTTTTTGAGTTGGCGATCCAGCTTGTCGGTCAGCAGGTCAATCGCGGCATACATGTCTGAATGCTCTGCGTTGGCAACCACTTCTCCGCCGGGGATATGCAGCGTGGCTTCGATTTTCTGCAGCAGCTTCTCGACGTTCATCGTGACTTGCACGTTGGTGATCTTGTCGAAATGCCTTTCCAATCGGTCGAGCTTTTCGCCGATGTAGGTGCGCAGGGGTTCGGTCACTTCCAGTTGGTGTCCACTGATGTTGACTTGCATACAGCTTCTCCTTCGTTGCCAGTGCATAAAGCGGCAGGTAGAAATACCTGCCACTGGAACGCTGTGGCGTGGCCTGTTACATCAACCGCTTGCGTTCGCTCGAAGGCGCGATTCCCAGGGATTCGCGGTATTTGGCGACGGTACGGCGGGCCACCTGAATGCCTTGTGCCTCCAGTAAACCAGCGATCTTGCTGTCACTCAACGGCTTTTTCTGATTTTCCGCAGCGACCAGTTTTTTAATGATCGCGCGGATGGCCGTGGACGAGCATTCACCGCCTTCGGAGGTACTGACGTGGCTGGAGAAAAAGTATTTCAATTCATAGATGCCCCTTGGGGTATGCATGAATTTCTGGGTTGTCACCCTCGAAATCGTCGACTCGTGCATGCCTACCGCCTCGGCGATGTCATGCAAGACCAACGGTTTCATCGCTTCGTCACCGTACTCCAGGAAGCCGCGCTGATGCTCGACGATCTGGGTGGCGACTTTCATCAGGGTTTCGTTGCGGCTTTGCAGGCTCTTGATGAACCAGCGCGCCTCCTGCAACTGATTGCGCATGAAGGTATTGTCGGCGCTGGTGTCGGCACGCTTCACGAAACCGGCGTATTGGGCATTGACCCGCAGCTTGGGTACCGATTCCTGGTTCAGCTCCACCAGCCAGCGATCGTTGTGTTTGCGCACGATCACATCGGGGACGACATACTCGGGCTCGGTGGATTCGATTTGCGAGCCGGGGCGCGGATTCAGGCTTTGCACCAGTTCGATGACCTGGCGCAACTCATCTTCCTTGAGCTTCATCCGGCGCATCAACTGGCTGTAGTCGCGGCCGCCCAACAGGTCGATGTAATCGGTTACCAGGCGCTTGGCTTCGGCCAGCCATGGCGTCTTGGCGGGCAGCTGGCGCAATTGCAGCAGCAGGCATTCGCCTAGGTTGCGAGCGCCAATGCCGGCGGGTTCGAATTGCTGGATGCGATGCAGGACGGCTTCGATCTCGTCCAGCTCGATATCGAGCTCCGGGTCAAAGGCTTCGAGGATTTCTTCGAGGGTCTCGTCCAGGTAGCCCTGGTTGTTGATGCAATCGATCAACGTCACCGCGATCAGGCGATCGGTGTCCGACATCGGCGCCAGGTTCAGTTGCCACAGCAGATGGCTTTGCAGGCTTTCGCCAGCAGAGGTGCGAGTGGTGAAGTCCCACTCGTCGTCGTCACCGCCTGGCAGGCTGCTGGCGCTGGTCTGGTAGACGTCTTCCCATGCCGTGTCCACGGGCAGGTCATTGGGAATGCGTTCGCTCCATTCGCCATCGTCGAGGTTATCCACCGTCGGGGCGGCTTCCTGATAGGACGGTTCCGGGACCTCCGGGGTGGTTTTCTGCTCGACGTTGTCGGCCAGTGGGTCGGTATTGTCGAAGTCGTCGCCTTCTTCCTGGCGTTCGAGCATCGGATTGGACTCCAGGGCCTCCTGGATTTCCTGTTGCAGGTCCAGGGTCGACAATTGGAGTAGGCGGATAGCCTGTTGCAGCTGCGGTGTCATCGTCAGCTGCTGGCCCATTCTCAAGACTAGCGATGGTTTCATGGCTGGGGCTTAACACCTTATTCGCCGGCGCACATGCGCCATCCACTACAGGGCGCCGAAGCGCCAAACTTAAGCAAATTATATGCCTGAAACTGAAGTGTTTGCCTAGGGGGCTATCTCAATTAATTGAGGGCGCCCGGGCATCCGCCAGGCCACCTTTGGCTTAAAGGCGGAACTCATGGCCCAGGTATACTTCCTTGACCAGTTCGTTGGCCAGGATGGTGGCGGAGTCGCCCTCGGCGATCAGCTGGCCATCGTTGACGATGTAGGCGGTTTCACAGATATCCAGCGTCTCGCGTACGTTGTGGTCGGTGATCAGCACGCCGATTCCCTTGGCCTTGAGGTGATGGATGATCTGCTTGATGTCGCCCACCGAAATCGGGTCCACGCCGGCAAACGGCTCATCCAGCAGAATGAATTTCGGCGCGGTGGCCAGGGCACGGGCGATCTCCACGCGGCGACGTTCGCCACCGGAAAGGCTCATGCCCAGATTGTCGCGAATGTGGCTGATATGGAACTCCTGCAGCAGGCTTTCCAGCTCCTGGCGACGGCCGGCCTTGTCGAGCTCCTGGCGGGTTTCCAGGATCGCCATGATGTTGTCGGCTACCGACAACTTGCGAAAGATCGACGCCTCTTGTGGTAGGTAGCCAATGCCAGCCTTTGCCCGGCCATGCATCGGCCGGTGGCTGACGTCCAGGTCATCGATCAGTACGCGACCCTGGTCGGCCTGCACCAGGCCGACAATCATGTAGAAACAGGTGGTCTTGCCCGCGCCATTGGGGCCGAGCAAGCCTACGATCTGGCCGCTTTCGATGGACAGGCTGACATCACGCACGACTTGGCGGTTCTTGTAGCTCTTGGCCAGATGCTGAGCTTTCAGAGTTGCCATTACTGGGCCTTCTGCTCGTCGGTTTTCTTTTTCGGCTGGATCACCATGTCGATGCGTGGGCGCGATTCGGTGACCTTGCTGCCAGTGGCGCGACCGGCGCTGGCCAGTTTCTTGTTGGTGTCATAGACGATTTTCTCGCCCTGGGTCACGTTATTGTCCTTGTCGACAACCTTGGCGCGGTCGATCAGCACGACGCGGTCCTGGGACGCGTGATACTGGATGGTGACGCCATAGCCCTGGACCGGCTTGGTGTCGCCCGCGGTCTGCATCTGCTCGAAGTAGGCCAGGTTGCCCACCGAGGTCACCACGTCGATGTCGCCGGACTGGGTGCGGGTGATGGTCACGGTATTGCCGGTGACCTTCATCGAACCCTGGGTGATGATCACGTCGCCTTTATAAGTGGCGACGCCGTTCTTGTCGTCCAGTTGCGCGTCGTCGGCCTGGATGCGGATAGGCTGGTCGCGGTCGGTGGGGAGGGCCCAGGCGCTCGCGCTTCCCAGTGCTGCGCCCAGACTGAGCAAAATAGGGAGGGTTTTAGCGAGCTTCATACTGTCCTCTTACGTTCGATAGCAGGTGTATCCTGCTTTCCTTCAAATAGGCCTTCATTCCCGTGCCGGTCGACACGCCGCCGGCGCCGTCGATTCTAACGGGTTGCTCGGTCTGCGCATATTGGCGCTGCGGGAAGACTGTCATACGGGTACTGGTAATGATGGTCGTACGGTTCTTCTCATCGGTCCGGGCCACGCGTACCGAGTCGATCAGTTCCACCTCGGTGCCGCCGGGATTGACCTCGGCGCGCTCGCTTTGTACGTGCCACGGGAACTCCGTGCCGCGGAACATGTTCAGGTCCGGCTTGGTGACCAGCGTCATGTCGCTGGCCTTCACGTGATCGACCTTGTCCGACGTCATCTCATACTGCAGCTTGCCGTCAGGCAGGTACTGCAAGGTGTGCGTGTTGGTCGCGTACCAGTCGATATCGTTTTCCGGCGCCTGGACCGCAGGCTGGTCGAGGAAGCGTTCCGGGCTGATGTTCCAGTAGCCCACCGCCGCGAAGATCGCGGCGATACAGCCGAACACCAGGATGGTGCGAATTTTCTTGCTTAGCATAGGTGGCTCACAGGTACGCGGCGTTGGCCGCTTCGAGGTGGCCCTGGGCACGCAGGATCAGTTCACAGAATTCGCGGGCCGCGCCTTCGCCGCCCCTCGCCGTGGTGACGCCATGGGCGTGCTCGCGTACGAAGGCAGCCGCGTTGGCCACTGCCATGCCCAGGCCGACACGGCGGATCACCGGAAGGTCTGGCAGATCGTCACCGAGGTAGGCGACCTGCTCATAGCTTAGATTGAGTTGGCCGAGGAGTTCGTCCAGCACCACCAATTTGTCTTCGCGGCCCTGATAAAGGTGCGGGATGCCGAGGTTCTTCGCGCGCCGTTCGACCACTGGGGTCTTGCGGCCACTGATGATGGCGGTCTGCACGCCGGTGGCCATCAGCATCTTGATGCCCTGGCCATCAAGGGTGTTGAACGTCTTGAATTCGCTGCCGTCTTCGAGGAAGTACAGGCGGCCATCGGTCAGCACACCATCCACGTCGAACACTGCCAGTTTGATTGCTTTGCCGCGTTGCAACAGGTCTGTGCTCATTTACATGACTCCCGCACGCAGCAAGTCGTGCATATTCAGGGCGCCCACCGGGCGGTCTTCGTCGTCGACCACCACCAGGGCGCTGATCTTGTGGTCTTCCATGATCTTCAAGGCTTCGGCGGCAAGCATTTCGGCCCGGGCTGTCTTGCCGTGGGGGGTCATGACCTCATCGATGGTCGTGCTGTGGATATCGATGGTGCGATCCAGGGTACGACGCAGGTCGCCGTCGGTGAAGATCCCGGCGAGCTTGCCGTCCGTTTCTAGAATAACGGTCATGCCCAGGCCCTTGCGGGTCATCTCCATGAGGGCGTCCTTGAGCAGCGTGCCACGCTGTATCTGCGGCAATGCGTCTCCCGCGTGCATCACGTTTTCGACCTTGAGCAGCAGCCGGCGGCCCAGGGCGCCACCGGGGTGGGAGAAAGCGAAATCTTCGGCGGTGAAGCCCCTGGCTTCCAGCAAGGCCACGGCCAGGGCGTCGCCCATGACCAGCGCCGCCGTGGTGGAAGAGGTGGGTGCCAGATTCAGCGGGCAGGCTTCGTGTTCGACATGCACGTTGAGGTTCACCTCGGCGGCCTTGGCCAGCGGCGAGTCAGGATTGCCGGTGAGGCTGATCAACTGGATGCCCAGGCGCTTGATCAGCGGCAGCAGGGTGACGATTTCATTGGTGGAGCCGGAGTTCGACAGCGCCAGGATGATGTCATCCCGAGTGATCATGCCCATGTCGCCATGGCTGGCTTCGGCGGGGTGGACAAAAAACGCCGGGGTGCCGGTGCTGGCCAGGGTCGCGGCAATCTTGTTGCCGATGTGCCCGGATTTGCCCATGCCCACCACGACCACGCGGCCCTTGCTGGACAGAATCATCTCGCACGCGCGTACGAAATCAGCATCGATATGGGCCAGCAAACCTTGCACGGCTTCGAGTTCGAGGCGGAGGGTACGTTGTGCCGATTGAATCAGTTCGCTGGATTGGCTCATGTCAGAAATCGTATAGCCCGATGAAAAGGCGGCGATTATACCGGCAATGAACGATTCCCTCACGTTAGTTCGTCATGCTTTGTTCAGGCAGCCCCAACGCTTGACATGAAATGTGACGTTTTACCTCGAGCAAGGCTCAACGGGCGGGCGTCGGCCTTGGGCGCTTGGTCGTTGCAGTGATATAGTTCGCCGCCGGTTCGTGTGCCCGGCGTTACCGGCGTTTGTCGGCTGGCCGGGACATCCGAATATGAGGCTGCATCGCAAGGAGTTTAGATGAGTGCCGACAACGCCTACGCGGTCGAGCTGAAGGGGCTGTCCTTCAAGCGAGGGACGCGCAGCATTTTTAATGACATCGATATTCGTATCCCGCGCGGCAAGGTGACCGGCATCATGGGGCCTTCCGGCTGCGGCAAGACCACGCTGCTGCGCCTGATGGGAGCACAATTGCGCCCCAGTGCCGGCGAAGTCTGGGTCAATGGCCAGAATCTTCCAGAACTGTCGCGCAGCGATCTGTTCGATGCGCGCAAGCATATGGGCGTGCTGTTCCAGAGCGGTGCGCTGTTTACCGATCTCGACGTATTCGAAAACGTGGCGTTTCCCCTGCGGGTCCATACGGAGCTGCCGGAAGAGATGATCCGCGATATTGTCCTGCTCAAATTGCAGGCCGTCGGGCTGCGCGGCGCCCTGGAGCTGATGCCGGACGAACTGTCCGGTGGCATGAAGCGTCGGGTCGCGTTGGCTCGGGCGATTGCCCTCGATCCGCAGATCCTCATGTACGACGAGCCCTTTGTCGGGCAGGACCCTATCGCCATGGGCGTGCTGGTGCGCCTGATCCGCTTGCTCAACGATGCGTTGGGCATCACCAGTATCGTGGTGTCCCACGACCTGGCCGAAACCGCGAGCATTGCCGACTACATCTATGTGGTCGGCGATGGCCAGGTGTTGGGGCAGGGCACGCCCGAGGAGCTGAAGGATTCGGAAAACCCGCGTATTCGCCAATTCATGAAAGGTGATCCGGACGGCCCGGTGGCGTTCCATTTTCCGGCCACGGATTACCGTACCGATCTGCTGGGGAAGCGCTGATGCGCAAGAAGTCATTGATAGAAAGAGTCCGCCTGTTCGGTCGCTCGGGCATCGACGTGGTGGCAGTGCTGGGGCGTTCCTCGCTGTTCCTGATGCATGCCTTGCTCGGTCGCAGTTCGACCGGCGGCGGTTTTGGCCTGCTGGTCAAGCAGCTGCATTCGGTGGGAGTGATGTCCCTGGTGATCATCGTCGTCTCGGGGATTTTCATCGGCATGGTCCTGGCGCTCCAGGGCTTCAGCATATTGTCCAGCTACGGTTCCGAGCAGGCGGTCGGGCAGATGGTTGCGCTGACCTTGCTGCGTGAGCTCGGCCCGGTGGTCACTGCGCTGCTTTTTGCCGGGCGCGCCGGTTCGGCGTTGACGGCCGAGATCGGTAACATGAAGTCCACCGAACAGCTGTCCAGCCTGGAAATGATCGGGGTCGACCCGCTCAAGTACATCATTGCCCCGCGCTTGTGGGCCGGGTTCATTTCCCTGCCGGTGCTGGCAATGATCTTCAGTGTCGTAGGGATCTGGGGCGGCTCATGGGTTGCCGTCGATTGGCTGGGGGTCTATGAAGGCTCCTACTGGGCCAATATGCAGAACAGCGTCGATTTTCTCGACGATGTGCTCAACGGTGTGATCAAGAGTGCCGTATTCGCTTTCGTGGTGACCTGGATCGCCGTGTTTCAAGGTTATGACTGTGAGCCCACGTCAGAGGGGATCAGCCGTGCCACAACCAAGACCGTGGTATACGCCTCGTTGGCCGTCCTGGGCCTTGACTTTATTCTGACCGCCTTGATGTTTGGAGATTTCTGATGCAAAACCGCACCCTGGAAATCGGTGTCGGCCTTTTCCTGCTGGCTGGCATCCTGGCTTTGCTGTTGCTGGCCCTGCGGGTCAGTGGACTGGCGCCGACCGCAAGCACCGATACTTATAAACTTTATGCTTATTTTGACAATATCGCCGGTTTGACTGTCAGAGCCAAGGTGACCATGGCCGGTGTGACCATCGGCAAGGTCACGGCAATCGATCTGGATCGCGACAGTTTCACCGGTCGGGTGACGCTGCAGCTGGAAAAGCGCGTGGACAACCTGCCGACTGACTCCACTGCATCTATCCTCACGGCTGGGCTGTTGGGTGAGAAATACATCGGTATCAGCGTGGGCGGGGAAGACTCCCTGCTCAAGGATGGCGGGACCATTCACGACACGCAGTCGTCGCTGGTGCTTGAGGACCTGATCGGTAAATTCCTGCTCAATACCGTTAGCAAAGACGCCAAATGAGGAGCTTTTGAATGATCTCTATCCTGCGACGCAGCCTGCTGGTCCTGCTGGCGGCGCTGCCGCTGATGGGCAACGCCGTGGCGGCCCCTTCGGCGCACGACATCATCAAGACGACCACCGACCAACTGTTGGCCGATCTGTCGGCGAACAAGGAAAAGTACAAGCAGGACCCGGGCGCATTCTACGAGTCCTTGAATCGTATCGTCGGGCCGGTGGTGGATGCCGACGGTATTTCCAAGAGCATCATGACCGTCAAGTATTCGCGCAAGGCTACGCCCGCGCAGATGACCCGCTTCCAGGAAAACTTCAAGCGCAGCCTGTTCCAGTTCTATGGCAACGCCTTGCTCGAGTACAACAATCAGGGGATAACGGTCGACCCGGCCAAGGATGAGTCAGGCGAGCGCACCAGCGTCGGCATGACGGTCAAGGGCAACAATGGCGCCGTGTACCCGGTGTCCTACACACTCGAGAAAATCAACGGCGAGTGGAAAGTCCGCAACGTGATCATCAACGGCATCAACATCGGCAAGTTGTTCCGTGATCAGTTCGCCGATGCGATGCAGCGCAATGGCAATGACCTGGACAAGACCATCAACGGTTGGGCCGGTGAAGTCGCCAAGGCCAAGGAAGTTGCCGAAGACGCCCAAGAGAAGCAGCAACAATGAATGAGCCGGTGAGTGAATCGGCCGTTCGCCTGGGCGAGGCCGGCGAGCTGCTGCTCAGCGGCGTGCTGGATTACCGTACCGGCCCTGGATTGCGCAAGCAGGGCCAGGCGCTGATCGAGTCCGCGAAGGCTGCGGAGCTGGTTATCGACTGTTCGGGCGTGCAGAAGTCCAGCAGCGTCGGCCTGTCGCTGCTGCTGTGCTTCATGCGCGACGCCAGGGCCGCCGGCAAGACGTGGAGCATCCGCGGGATGCCCGAAGACATGCGCGAAATAGCCCAGGTCAGCGAATTGACCGAGCTGTTGGCGCATCCCTGACCCACATCGCTGGAAGCGCCCCCTGTCAGAGTCCTGCTTCGCGGGGTTCGCAGGCGCGGGGCTTTTTTGTATGATGTGCGACCCGTGCGCACAGGGCGCCGATTGAGGTTGAGCATGCAGGCTGTAGAAGTGAAGAGCTTCCTTGAAGGAAAGCTGCCTGGTACGCAGGTGGAAGTTGAAGGCGAAGGCTGCAACTTTCAGTTGAACGTGATCAGCGATGAACTGGCGGCGTTGAGCCCAGTGAAGCGTCAGCAGAGCATCTATGCCCATTTGAACCCATGGATCGCCGACGGCAGCATCCACGCGGTCACGATGAAATTTTTCAGCAGCGCGGCCTGGGCCGAGCGCACCTGAGCCCAAGGGCCTCGAGATTCTTATGGATAAACTGATTATTACCGGCGGCGTTCGTCTTGATGGCGAAATCCGTATTTCCGGGGCAAAGAACTCCGCCCTGCCGATCCTGGCCGCGACGCTGCTGTGCGATGGCCCGGTGACCGTGGCCAACCTGCCGCACCTGCACGACATCACCACGATGATCGAGCTGTTCGGTCGCATGGGCATCGAGCCTGTGATCGACGAGAAGCTCAGCGTCGAAATCGACCCGCGCACCATCAAGACCCTGATCGCGCCGTACGAACTGGTGAAGACCATGCGTGCGTCGATCCTGGTACTCGGCCCGATGGTCGCTCGTTTCGGTGAAGCCGAAGTCGCCTTGCCTGGCGGTTGCGCCATCGGTTCGCGTCCGGTGGACCTGCACATCCGTGGCCTCGAAGCCATGGGCGCGGTGATCGACGTCGAAGGCGGCTACATCAAGGCCAAGGCGCCTGAAGGCGGCCTGCGTGGCGCGCATTTCTTCTTCGACACCGTCAGCGTGACCGGTACCGAAAACATCATGATGGCCGCCGCCCTTGCCAAGGGCCGCAGCGTGCTGCAAAACGCTGCCCGCGAGCCTGAAGTCGTCGACCTGGCGAACTTCCTGATCGCCATGGGCGCCAAGATCAGCGGCGCCGGCACCGACACCATCACCATCGATGGCGTCGAGCGCCTGCACTCGGCCACCTATAAAGTGATGCCGGACCGTATCGAAACCGGCACCTACCTGGTAGCCGCCGCCGTCACCGGTGGTCGCGTCAAGGTCAAGGACACCGATCCGACCATCCTCGAAGCCGTCCTGGAGAAACTCAAGGAAGCCGGTGCCGAAGTCACCTGCGGTGCAGACTGGATCGAAGTGAACATGCACGGCAAGCGGCCGAAAGCCGTCAACGTGCGGACCGCTCCATACCCGGCGTTCCCGACTGACATGCAGGCGCAGTTCATCTCCCTCAACGCCATTGCCGAAGGCACGGGCGCGGTGATCGAGACGATCTTCGAAAACCGTTTCATGCACGTCTACGAGCTGCACCGCATGGGCGCCAGGATCCAGGTCGAAGGCAACACGGCCATCGTCACCGGGACCGAAAAACTGAAAGGCGCGCCTGTCATGGCGACCGACCTGAGGGCTTCGGCCAGCCTGGTCATCTCTGCACTGGTTGCCGAAGGCGACACGCTGATCGACCGCATCTACCACATCGACCGTGGCTACGAGTGCATCGAAGAGAAGCTGCAGATGCTCGGCGCCAAGATCCGTCGCGTACCGGGCTAGTACCGGCTGAACGGGCACACGGAAGTGCCCTCTGATTTCGTTTCACATCGAGGGTGGTTGCACCCTCGATGTCTGTCTGGCGCCGCTTGCGACCAGGCATGAGTACCTTGATAAGGACTGACGCTTCCCATGTTGACCATCGCACTGTCCAAGGGCCGCATCCTTGACGACACCCTGCCGCTTCTGGCCGAAGCGGGCATCGTGCCGACCGAGAATCCGGACAAGAGCCGCAAGCTGATCATTCCCACGACCCAGGCCGACGTGCGCTTGTTGATCGTGCGCGCCACCGATGTGCCGACCTATGTGGAACATGGCGCCGCCGATCTGGGCGTAGCCGGCAAGGACGTGCTGATGGAGTATGGCGGCCAGGGCCTTTACGAGCCGCTGGACCTGCGGATCGCCCGCTGCAAGCTGATGACCGCCGGCAAGGTCGGCGCCCCCGAGCCCAAGGGCCGCCTGCGGGTGGCGACCAAGTTCGTCAACGTTGCCAAGCGTTACTACGCCGAACAAGGCCGTCAGGTCGACATCATCAAGCTCTACGGCTCGATGGAGCTGGCGCCGCTGATCGGCCTGGCGGACAAGATCATTGACGTCGTCGACACCGGCAATACGTTGCGGGCCAATGGTCTTGAGCCGCAGGATTTCATCGCCGACGTCACCTCCCGGCTGGTCGTCAACAAGGCTTCGATGAAAATGCAGCACGCCCGCATCCAGGCCTTGATCGATACCCTGCGCAAGGCAGTGGAATCGCGACACCGCGGCTGATTCACCTGCGCGACTTCTGCGTCGCGCCCGTCTATCCGCGTCATAGCCAATTTTCTCAGGTGCCCACGCGAATGGACTGGTAGCTTAGGGCGCCTGAGCATTTGCCATTAATGAGGCCCTCGCCATGACCGCTCCCACCTCGATTCGCCGACTCAACGCTGCCGACCCGGATTTCGCACATCATCTGGATCATCTGCTGAGCTGGGAGAGTGTGTCCGACGACTCGGTCAATCAGCGTGTGCTCGACATTATCAAAGCCGTGCGCGAGCGTGGTGATGCCGCACTGGTGGAGTTCACCCAGAAGTTCGACGGCCTCCAAGTCGCCTCGATGGCCGACCTGATCCTGCCGCGCGAGCGCCTGGAGCTGGCCCTGACCCGAATCACCGTGCCCCAGCGCGAAGCCTTGGAAAAAGCTGCGTCCCGCGTGCGCAGCTATCACGAAAGACAGAAGCAGGATTCCTGGAGCTACACCGAAGCCGATGGCACGGTGCTTGGCCAGAAGGTCACGCCGCTGGACCGCGCCGGCCTGTATGTGCCGGGTGGCAAGGCCTCCTATCCGTCTTCGGTGTTGATGAATGCGATTCCGGCCAAGGTGGCTGGCGTGACCGAAGTGGTCATGGTCGTCCCGACTCCGCGCGGGGACATCAACGAACTGGTGTTGGCGGCCGCCTGCATCGCCGGCGTCGACCGAGTGTTCACCATCGGCGGTGCGCAGGCCGTGGCTGCGTTGGCCTATGGCACCGAAAGCGTGCCGCGGGTCGACAAGGTGGTCGGGCCGGGCAATATCTATGTTGCCACCGCCAAGCGCCACGTATTTGGCCAGGTCGGCATCGACATGATCGCCGGCCCTTCGGAGATCCTCGTGGTCTGCGACGGCCAGACCGACCCGGACTGGATCGCCATGGACCTGTTTTCCCAGGCCGAGCACGACGAAGATGCCCAGGCCATCCTGGTCAGTCCGGATGCAGGGTTCCTCGACAAGGTCGCTGCCAGTATCGCCAAGCTGCTGCCGACCATGGACCGCGCCGAGATCATCAACACCTCGATCAATGGCCGTGGAGCGCTGATCAAGGTCGAAGACATGGAGCAGGCCATCGAGGTCGCCAACCGCATCGCGCCGGAACACCTGGAGTTGTCGGTGGCCGACCCGCAAGCCTGGCTGCCGAAGATTCGCCATGCCGGTGCGATCTTCATGGGCCGTCACACGTCCGAGGCATTGGGTGATTATTGCGCGGGCCCCAACCACGTGCTGCCGACTTCCGGCACCGCGCGTTTCTCGTCGCCGCTGGGCGTTTACGATTTCCAGAAACGTTCGTCGATCATTTTCTGCTCCGAGCAGGGCGCGTCCGAACTGGGCAAGACCGCTTCGGTGCTGGCCCGCGGCGAATCGCTGAGCGCCCACGCTCGTAGCGCCGAGTACCGCATTCTTGACGAGCCATCCATTGAAGGGCAGGGGAACTGAAATGAGTAAATTCTGGAGCCCGTTCGTCAAGAACCTGGTGCCCTACGTGCCGGGCGAACAGCCGAAGCTGACCCGGCTGGTCAAGCTCAACACCAACGAAAATCCCTACGGCCCATCGCCCAAGGCCCTGGCCGCGATGCAGACCGAGCTGAACGACAACCTGCGCCTGTATCCGGACCCCAACAGTGATTTGCTGAAAAGCGCCGTGGCCCGATATTACGCAGTGCAGACCAACCAGGTGTTCCTGGGCAACGGTTCGGATGAAGTGCTGGCGCACATTTTCCACGGCTTGTTGCAGCACGATCAGCCGTTGTTGTTCCCGGACATCAGCTACAGTTTCTATCCGGTTTATTGCGGGCTGTACGGTATCCAGTTCGATGCGGTGCCGCTGGATGAACAATTCCGGATCGACCCGGCAGACTACGCCAAGCCCAATGGCGGGATCATTTTCCCCAACCCGAATGCGCCGACCGGTTGCCTGCTGGCGCTGGACGCGGTGGAACAGATCCTCAGGGCCAGCCCGGATTCAGTGGTAGTGGTCGATGAGGCCTATATCGATTTCGGCGGCGAAACGGCCATCAGCCTGGTGGATCGTTATCCGAACCTGCTGGTGACACAAACCCTGTCCAAGTCACGCTCGCTGGCGGGGCTGCGCGTGGGCCTGGCGGTGGGCCATCCGGACTTGATCGAAGCGTTGGAGCGGATCAAGAACAGCTTCAACTCCTACCCGCTGGATCGCCTGGCGAATGTCGGCGGCGCGGCAGCGTTCGATGATCGCGAGTATTTTGACCAGACCTGCCGGTCGGTCATCGAGCACCGCGAATGGGTAGTTGGGCAGCTTGAAGCCAAGGGTTTTGAAGTACTGCCGTCGGCGGCCAACTTCATCTTCGCCCGTCACCCCCGACATGACGCGGCGGGGCTGGCGGCGAAACTGCGCGAGCAGGGCGTGATCGTGCGGCACTTCAAGCAGGCGCGCATCGCCCAGTTCCTGAGGATCAGCATCGGCACGCCGGAGCAGAACCAGGCACTGATCGAGGCTATGGGCGAGCTCTAACCTTCAGCACGGCCCTGTGGGAGCGAGCTTGCTCGCGATGGCTGAGTGTTTGTCACCTCAAGGGTGGCTGAACCGACGCTTTCGCGAGCAGGCTCGCTCCCACATGCGTTTCAGGGTGTCCAAAAGGTCGGCAAACTTGTAAATCCCCTGTGGGAGCGAGCCTGCTCGCGAAGGCGTCGGCTCAGCTCCCGCAGTTTTCGACTTCACTCGTGATGCGGCTCACCGAGGAATGTCAGCGAAGTAAACACCCCGCGCGTCGCCACGTCCTTGTTGTCCTTGAGCGGGATTTCCATGCTTGCGGCGATCACGTTCAAACCTTCATTGCGCACCAGCACCTTGGCCCGGCCTTCGGCGTCGGTTTCAGTGCTCACGGTGTTCGGTGCGCTGCGGTAGTCGCCCACCAGCTTCACACCGGCGGCCGGTTTGCCATCGAGCAGCACCCGCACCGGCAGCGATTGGCCGGGGCCGACGGTCAGCGGGTCGACTTCCGGCAGGATCACGAACTTGATCGGTTCGAGCTTCGGCAGCTTGGCGCCCGGCTCGTAGATCGCCAGGCTGTACTTGAAGGTCTGGGTTGATTCAATCGCCCCAGGCACTTTGCTGCGGCCTTCGTTGATCCATTTCTTGTCGGCGGTCTGCGACCACATGCCGTTGTCCAGGGCGACCGCCAGCACGGCCGGCGGCTTGAGCGGCTGCAGGCGCGCGTGGTCCGACAAACGCTCCACCGTGACCGGGATCATCTTGCCGCCGAGGTCGTAGGCCCAGGCGCCACTGATTTTCTGCGCCTTGAAGGCGTTGTCTTCGGCGCCGTGGCCGTAGATCACCTCGATATTGCCGCGGCGTTGTTCGGTCCACAGGCCATGGGCCGAGGCGTCGATAGCCAGGAGCATGCCGAGCAGGGCAAAGGTCTTGGGGTATTTCATGCTGATTTTCCTTTTTATAGATCGAGGGTGAGGCTGACAGTGAAGTTGCGCGGATCGCCGGGGGTGACCCAGTAATTGCTGTAGGAGCGTTCGTAGTATTTTTCGTCGAGGACGTTGTTCAGGTTCAGGCCGACGGTGACGTTGTCACTGGCCTTGTAATGGGCCAGCAGATCCACGGTGTGGTAGGCCGGCAGTTCGAAGTCCTTGCCGGCCTCGCCCGAGCGATCGCCGACATAAGTGAATGCCGCGCCAACGTCCGAGCCGCGCAGGTGGCCGTCCTGGAATTCGTAGACCCCAAGCAGGCTGCCGCTGCGCTTGGCAACGCCGAGGATCCGGCTGCCGTCGGGAATCTGCTCGTCGCCCTTGGTCACTTCGGCATCGATGTAGGCGAAGGCGCCAATTACCCGCACGGCGTCGGTCACCTGGCCGGTGACCTGGAGGTCGATGCCCTGGCTGCGGGCCTTGCCCACGGCGCGGCTGAAGTCGGTTCCGGCGACTTGGGTCAGGACGTTTTCCTTCTCTATATGAAAAGCCGCCAGGGTGGTGCTCAGGCGATCGTCGAACAGCTCGCTCTTGATTCCGAGTTCATAACCGACACCTTCCTCCGGGTCGAAGGTCTTGCCGCCGGCATCCAGGCCGTTATTGGGCTTGAACGAAGTGGAGGCGTTGGCGAACAGCCCGACTTCAGGCGTCAGTTGATACAGCAGCCCCGCGCGTTGCGTCAGGGCGTCATGGCGCTGACGGCTGGTGACGTCGTTGACATGATTGTCGATGCTTTGCTCGAAGTGCTCATAGCGCACGCCAAGCAGGCCGCGTAGTTTGTCGGTGAAGACGATCTGGTCCTGCAGGTTCAGGGCCCTGCTTTCGACATGCTCGAAGAAGTCCGTGCCGGAGCGCGTACCGTTGGGTTTCGGCTGGCCGTAGATCGGGTTGTAAATGTCGATGGGATAAGCGCTGCCGGCGATGGTCGTCACGCGTTCGTTCTTGCGATAGTCCTCGTATTCCGTGCCGATCAGCAGTTCATGCCGCCAGGGGCCGAGGTCGAACTGGCCGCGCAGTTCCAACTGGGTGATGCTGTCGTGCCAATCATTGTCGCGCTCGCGGTAGCGGCGGTTCACGGTGTGGCCGTCGGCGTTCAGGGCGCGCGCCTCTGAGGCGAAGCCCCAGAGTTCACCCTGCTTGTAATGGCTGGCCAGACGCAGTTGCCAGGTATCGTTGAGCTGATGCTCAAGGGCGGCCTGGAGCATATTGTTGTGATTGTCGATGTCGCCGTCGTTGGGTTCGCCGAGGAAAGTCGAGCGGGAGACGCCACCCCAGCGATTATTCGGAGCGACGATGCCGCGATCGAACGTCGAGCTGTGGCGCACGATTTCGCTTTCCACCAGCAGTCGAGTGTCCGGGCTCAGTTGCCAACTGATGGACGGGGCCACGAAGACGCGCTTGCTGTCGACGTGATCACGGAAACTGTGGTTGTCCTCCACCGCCAGGTTTACTCGCGACAGCAGGTTGCCTTCGGCGTCCAGTGGCGTATTGACGTCCAGCGCTGTGCGATATCGGTCCCAACTGCCGGCGCTGGTCTGCAGTGTGGTGAAGGCTTCGGGTTGGGGTTTCTTGGTGACAATGTTCACCGTCCCGCCAGGGTCTCCCCGACCATAAAGGCTGGCCGCCGGGCCCTTCAAAACTTCGATGCGTTCGATATTGGCGGCGTCCGGGGTGCTTGGGTAACCGCGGTTGGCGCTGAAGCCGTCCTTGTAGAACTCCGACGTGGTAAAGCCGCGCACGCTGTATTCATAAAGCGTCAGGCCGCCGAAATTGTTCTGCTTCGATACGCCACCGGCATATTCCAGCGCCCGTTCGACGCTGGTACTGCCCAGGTCCTTGAGCACGCTGGCGGTAATCACGCTGATGGATTGCGGGACGTCGCGCAGGGCGGTGTCGGTTTTGGTCGCGCTGGCGGAGCGGGTGGCGCGATAACCTGAAACGGGGCCGGTGGGGGATTCGTACTCGGACGTGACGTTGATGGCGTCCAGTTCCAGGGGCTGGATTTCTTCGGCGAAGGCGGGATCACCGAGCAGGCCCAGGGCGAGACTGGCAGCGGAAATCCGTTTGAAGGATGACATGTTATGTTGTTCCAATTTTAGTATTGAAACAATATAACACTACTAATGAGAATTTATGCTATCTGTAATTTCAGGTGCAGCTATGGTCGCCGCAGAACGAGGAGTACATGTGGCGAGGGGATTTATCCCCGCTGGGCTGCGCAGCAGTCCTTACTTGGCTGCCGCGGTGTGTCAGTCTGGTCGAGTCGCTTGCTCTTGGGGCTGCTTCGCAGCCCAGCGGGGATAAATCCCCTCGCCACAAGTGTTCTGATCAAGGCGCCGCGGTTACTCTTCTTCCTTGAGCACCACCGGTGCCGGCGGTGGACGCAGGCCGATCTCGGCGGTGAGCTTGAGCTCCTTGCCGTTGCGCATCACCTGGATGGTGACCTTGTCGGTGGGCTTGATCCGCGCCACCTGGTTCATCGAGCGGCGGCCGTCGCCGGCCGGTTCGCCGTCGATGCTGAGGATCACGTCACCCAATTGCAGGCCGGCTTTCTGGGCCGGACCGTCGCGGAAAATCCCCGCCACGACGATGCCGGGGCGCCCGGACAAGCCAAAGGATTCCGCCAGCTCCTGGGTCAGCGGCTGGACTTCAATGCCCAGCCAGCCGCGAATCACCTGGCCGTGCTCGATGATCGACTTCATCACCTCCATGGCCAGCTTCACCGGAATGGCGAAGCCAATGCCCTGGCTGCCGCCGGACTTGGAGAAGATCGCCGTATTGATCCCGGTGAGATTGCCATTGGCATCCACCAGCGCACCGCCGGAGTTGCCGGGGTTGATCGCGGCGTCGGTCTGGATGAAATCCTCGTAGTTGTTCAGGCCCAACTGGTTGCGACCGGTGGCGCTGATGATGCCCATGGTCACGGTCTGGCCGACGCCGAACGGGTTGCCGATCGCCAGGGCCACGTCGCCGATACGGATGCTGTCGGAGCGGCCGATGGTGATCGCCGGCAGGTTCTTCAAATCGATCTTCAGCACGGCCAGATCGGTTTCCGGGTCGCTGCCGATCACCCGCGCCAGGGTTTCACGACCGTCCTTGAGTGCCACCACGATCTGGTCGGCACCACTGGTGACGTGGTTGTTGGTCAGGATGTAGCCTTCCGGGCTCATGATGACGCCCGAGCCCAGGCTTGATTCCATGCGCTTCTGCTTGGGGGAATTGTCACCAAAGAAGCGTCGGAATTGCGGGTCCTCGAACAGTGGGTGACCGGACTTGTTGACGACCTTGGTGGTGTACAGGTTGACCACCGCCGGCGCGGCGAGGGTCACCGCATCCGCATAGGACACGGGGCCCTGCTGCGGAGCCTTGGCCTGCGGTGCCTGTTGCAGGTTGACGTCGAGGCTTGGCAAGCCGACCCATTCCGGGTAGCGCTGGATAATCAGTAGTGCGACAAGTACGCCGGCCAACAGCGGCCAGCCGGAAAAACGCAGCGCCTTGAGCATTAAGCACGTCCTACAGAGGTTGCAGGCGGAATGGGACCGCCCATAATGTCGCGCATTATACGAGGCCGCGCACGCCTCTGAACGGGATATTTAGGAGTCTTTTTATGGCCGTAGCCCTGAGCACCCTGGTTGAAGAAGCGGACCGATACCTGGCAAGCAGCCGGGTCGCCGATTACTGCCCCAATGGCTTGCAGGTCGAGGGCGCGCCGCAGGTGATGCGCATCGTCAGCGGCGTGACCGCCAGCCAGGCGCTGCTCGACGCCGCCGTGGAGGCCAGCGCCGACCTGGTGCTGGTGCATCATGGTTATTTCTGGAAGGGTGAGAACCCGTGCATCACCGGCATGAAGCAGCGGCGCCTGAAAACGCTGCTCAAGCACGACATCAGTCTCTTGGCTTACCACTTGCCGCTGGATCTGCACCCCGAGGTGGGCAATAACGTGCAACTCGCCCGGCAGTTGGACATCACCGTGGAGGGGCCGCTGGACCCGGACAATCCGAAAATCGTCGGCCTGGTCGGCTCCTTGTCCGAGCCGATGACGCCCCGGGATTTCGCTCGCAAGGTCCAGGAAGTGATGGGGCGCGAGCCGTTGTTGATCGAAGGCGAGCAGATGATCCGCCGGGTGGGCTGGTGCACCGGCGGTGGCCAGGGCTACATCGATCAGGCGGTACTCGCCGGGGTTGACCTGTATCTCAGCGGCGAAGCGTCGGAGCAGACCTTCCACAGCGCCCGGGAGAACGGCATCAGCTTCATTGCTGCCGGGCATCATGCGACCGAGCGCTACGGCGTCCAGGCGCTGGGTGACTATCTGGCGCGACGCTTCGCGCTGGAGCATATCTTCATCGATTGCCCGAATCCTATCTGACTGCTGGTCACCCCTGTGGGAGCGAGCCTGCTCGCGAAAGCGTTATAACAGACACATGGGTATTGACTGACGCACCGCTTTCGCGAGCAGGCTCGCTCCCACATTGATACCTGAACGCGCCCGAACCCACAGGCATATCCATATGCTGTTTCGATCTAGTTGGCGCCCTGATTAGAAGAGGTCGCTGTGCTAGGATTCCCCGCTCGAACACGGCCCGCTGGCCGTTCATAAGAAAGCTTTCGTGAGTAGCCATGGTCGACAAACTGACGCATCTGAAACAGCTGGAGGCGGAAAGCATCCACATCATCCGCGAGGTGGCCGCCGAGTTCGATAACCCGGTGATGCTGTACTCCATCGGTAAAGACTCCGCCGTGATGCTGCACCTGGCACGCAAGGCGTTTTTCCCCGGCAAGCTGCCGTTTCCGGTGATGCACGTCGACACCCGCTGGAAATTCCAGGAGATGTACAAGTTCCGCGACAAGATGGTCGAAGAACTGGGCCTGGACCTGATCACCCACATCAACCCGGACGGCGTCGCGCAGAACATCAACCCGTTCACCCACGGTAGCGCCAAGCACACCGACATCATGAAGACCGAGGGCCTGAAGCAGGCGCTCGACAAGCATGGTTTCGACGCTGCATTCGGCGGCGCCCGTCGCGATGAAGAGAAGTCCCGCGCCAAGGAGCGCGTCTACTCGTTCCGCGACAGCAAGCACCGCTGGGACCCGAAGAACCAGCGCCCCGAACTGTGGAACGTCTATAACGGCAAGGTCAACAAGGGCGAGTCGATCCGCGTCTTCCCGCTGTCGAACTGGACCGAGCTGGACATCTGGCAGTACATCTACCTCGAAGGCATCCCGATCGTGCCGTTGTACTTCGCCGCCGAGCGTGAAGTGATCGAGAAGAACGGCACGCTGATCATGATCGACGACGAGCGCATCCTCGAGCACCTGTCCGACGAAGACAAGGCGCGCATCGTCAAGAAGAAAGTGCGTTTCCGTACCCTTGGCTGCTACCCGTTGACGGGCGCGGTGGAGTCCGAGGCCGAAAGCCTGACGGACATCATTCAGGAAATGCTCCTGACGCGAACTTCCGAGCGCCAGGGCCGGGTCATCGACCACGATGGCGCAGGCTCGATGGAAGACAAGAAACGTCAGGGTTATTTCTAAGGGGTTGTCATGTCGCACGTATCTGATTTGATCAGCGAGGACATCCTCGCCTACCTGGGCCAGCACGAACGTAAAGAGCTGCTGCGCTTTTTGACCTGCGGTAACGTCGACGACGGCAAGAGCACCCTGATCGGGCGCCTGCTGCACGACTCGAAGATGATCTACGAAGATCATCTGGAAGCGATCACTCGCGATTCGAAGAAAGTCGGCACCACCGGTGACGACATCGACCTGGCGCTGCTGGTCGACGGCCTGCAGGCCGAGCGCGAGCAAGGCATCACCATCGATGTCGCCTACCGCTATTTCTCCACCGCCAAGCGTAAATTCATCATCGCCGACACGCCCGGCCATGAGCAGTACACCCGCAACATGGCCACCGGTGCCTCCACCTGTGACCTGGCGATCATCCTCGTGGATGCCCGCTACGGCGTGCAGACCCAGACCCGTCGCCACAGCTTCATCGCCTCGTTGCTGGGCATCAAGCACATCGTCGTGGCCATCAACAAGATGGACCTCAAGGACTTCGACCAGGGCGTATTCGAGTCGATCAAGGCCGACTACCTGAAGTTCGCCGAAGGCTTGAAGATGAAGCCCACCAGCATGCACTTCGTGCCGATGTCGGCGCTCAAGGGCGACAACGTGGTGAACAGGTCCGAGCGTTCGCCGTGGTACACCGGCCAGTCGCTGATGGAAATTCTCGAGACCGTGGAAGTGGCGGGCGACCGCAACTTCACCGACCTGCGTTTCCCGGTGCAGTACGTCAACCGTCCGAACCTGAACTTTCGCGGTTTCGCCGGCACCCTTGCCAGCGGCATCGTGCACAAGGGCGACGAAGTCGTGGTGCTGCCGTCGGGCAAGAGCAGCCGCGTGAAATCCATCGTCACCTTCGAGGGCGAGCTGGAACACGCCGGCCCAGGCCAGGCTGTGACGTTGACCATGGAAGACGAGATCGATATCTCCCGTGGCGACCTGCTGGTACACGCCGACAACGTTCCGCCGGTGACCGACAGCTTCGAAGCGATGCTGGTGTGGATGGCCGAAGAGCCGATGCTGCCGGGCAAGAAGTACGACATCAAGCGCGCCACCAGTTACGTGCCCGGCTCGATTGCCAGCATCGTCAACAAGGTCGATGTGAACACCCTTCAAGAAGGTCCGGCCAGCGCGTTGCAGCTCAACGAAATCGGCAAGGTGAAGATTGCTCTGGACGCGCCGATCGCCCTGGACGGCTACGAGAGCAACCGCACCACCGGCGCCTTCATTATCATCGACCGCCTGACCAACGGCACCGTCGGTGCCGGCATGATCGTCGCCCAGCCGCTGGCCCACGGCAGCAGCACGCACCACGGCAAACTGGCCCACGTGTCGGTGGAAGAACGCACCCAGCGTTTCGGCCAGCAGCCGGCCACCGTGCTGTTCAGCGGCCTGTCGGGCGCGGGCAAGAGCACGCTGGCCTATGCTGTAGAGCGCAAGCTGTTCGACATGGGCCGCGCGGTGTTCGTGCTCGATGGTCAAAACCTGCGCCACGACTTGAACAAAGGCTTGCCGCAGGACCGTGCCGGACGCACCGAGAACTGGCGTCGTGCGGCTCACGTCGCCCGTCAGTTCAACGAAGCGGGCCTGTTGACCCTGGCCGCCTTCGTTGCACCGAGTGCCGAAGGGCGTGAGCAGGCCAAGGACCTGATCGGCCGCGAGCGCCTGCTGACGGTCTATGTCCAGGCCTCGCCAACGGTGTGCGCCCAGCGTGATCCGCAAGGGCTGTATGCCGCCGCCGGCGACAACATCCCGGGCGAGTCCTTCCCGTACGACGTGCCGCTGGATGCCGACCTGGTGATCGACACCCAGTCGCTGACCCTGGAAGAGAGCGTCAAGCAGGTGCTGGATCTGCTGCGCAAGCGTGGGGCGATCTAAGGGAAGCAGCTACAAGCTTCTAGCTTCAAGCGGCAAGTAAAAGCCCGCCGATGAATGATCATCGGCGGGCTTTTTTGTTGTCTGGAGGGACGCCATCGCGAGCAAGCTCGCTCCCACAGGTATTTGTCTCAGCGCTGACCATTGTGGGAGCCAGCTTTCTCGCGATGAGGCCTGTACAGTCACCTCAAGACTTGGCGGGATACTCGCGATGCATCTGCTCAAGCAGCGCATCCTTGTCTTGCCACAACTGATTGATCCAACCCTGGAATTCCAGGCGATACTCCCCATCCTGGTCGTAGCTTTTGCCGATGAACTGCGGCGGGATCTTCAACTCCTGGAAATGCACCACCACCTCGCCAACGTTGCCGCAGAGCAAATCCCAATAGCCCGGACGGCCGCCCGGATAATGGATCGTCACGTTGATGATCGACTCCAGTTGCTCGCCCATCGCATCAAGCACAAACGCGATGCCGCCGGCCTTGGGCTTGAGCAGGTAGCGAAACGGTGATTGTTGCTGGGCATGCTTACCCTCGGTGAAGCGCGTGCCTTCGACGAAATTGAAGATGCCCACGGGGTTGTTGCGAAACTTCGCGCAGGTCTTGCGGGTGGTTTCCAGGTCCTTGCCTTTCTTCTCCGGATGCTTTTCCAGGTACGTCTTGGAGTAACGCTTCATGAACGGAAACCCCAGCGCCCACCAGGCCAGGCCGATCACCGGCACCCAGATCAGCTCCTGCTTGAGAAAGAACTTCAATGGACGGATGCGTCGGTTCAGCACGTATTGCAGCACCATGATGTCGACCCAGCTCTGGTGGTTGCTGGTGATCAGGTACGAGTGCTGGTAGTCCAGGCCTTCCAGGCCGCTGAGGCGCCAGCGGGTAGGGCGCACCAGGTTCATCCAGGCCTTGTTGTTACTGATCCAGGCTTCGTGGATGTGGCTCATCAGCCAGTCGGTGAAACGCTGGGCGGCGGGGAAGGGCAGCAACAGCTTGAAGATCGCCACGACGAACAGCGGCGTACAGCAGGCGATGGTGTTCAGCGCCAACAGCAGCGAGGCAATGACGCCGCGCACGGGGGCAGGCAGGAAATCCAGCATTTAAATGTCCAGAGGTCGGTTGGCGGCTTGGATCGCTGTCAGGGCGATGGTGTACACGATGTCATCGACCTGGGCGCCGCGCGGCAGGTCGTTCACCGGTTTGCGCAGGCCTTGCAGCATCGGCCCGAGGCTGACGCAGTCGGCGCTGCGCTGCACGGCCTTGTGGGTGGTGTTGCCGGTGTTCAGGTCCGGGAAAATGAACACCGTGGCGCGGCCGGCTACCTGGCTGTTGGGCGCCAATTGCCGGGCCACGGCCTCGTTGGCGGCGGCGTCGTATTGCAACGGCCCGTCGATCAGCAAGCCATGTTGTGCCTCGTGGGCCAGCAGGGTGGCTTCGCGGACCTTCTCCACTTCTTCACCGCTGGCCGATTCGCCGCTGGAATAGCTGAGCATCGCCACCCGTGGCGTGATGCCGAACGCTGCGGCTGAATCGGCGCTTTGCAGGGCGATTTCGGCCAGCTCCGCTGCACTGGGGTGCGGGTTCATCACGCAGTCGCCGTAGACCAGCACTTCCTCGGGAAACAGCATGAAAAATACCGAGGACACCAGCGAACAGCCGGGTGCGGTCTTGATCAGTTGCAACGCCGGGCGAATGGTATTGGCGGTGGAGTGGATGACCCCCGAGACAAGCCCGTCGACTTCATCCAGCGCCAGCATCATGGTGCCGATCACCACGGTGTCTTCCAGTTGCTGCTCGGCCATCGGTGCGTTCAGGCTCTTGCTTTTGCGCAGCCGCACCATGGGTTCCACGTAGCGCTCGCGGATCGTATCCGGGTCGAGAATCTCCAACCCAGGCGGCAGTTCGATGCCTTGGGCGCGGGCCACCGCTTCGACGTCGGCCGGCTTGGCCAGCAGCACGCAACGGGCGATGCCTCGGGCCTGGCAAATCGCCGCCGCCTGTACGGTCAGCGGTTCGCTGCCTTCGGGCAAGACGATACGCTTGTTGGCCGCTTGGGCGCGCTGGATCAGTTGGTAGCGGAACACCGCCGGCGACAGGCGCATTTCCCGGGGCGTGCCGCAGCGTTGGTGCAGCCAGTTGGCGTCGAGGTGACTGGCAACAAAATCGGTGATGATCTCCGCGCGTTCGCGGTCATCGATGGGGATTTCCTTGTTCAGGCTGTTGAGCAGGTTGGCGGTGTCGTAGGAACCGGTGCTCACCGACAGCACCGGCAACCCCGCCTGCAAGGCGCCTCGGCACAAGTCCATGATGCGCGGGTCGGGCAGGGTGTCGCTGGTCAGCAGCAGGCCGGCCAGCGGCACGCCGTTGATCGCCGCCAGGCTCACGGCCAGGATGATGTCATCGCGATCGCCCGGGGTGACCACCAATACGCCGGGCTTGAGCAGCTCCACCGTGTTGCGCATGGTGCGGGCGCAGATGATGATGTTGCTCATGCGCCGGGTTTCGTAGTCGCCGGCGTTGAGTACCTGCGCGCCCATCAGGTCGGCCACGTCGCGGGTGCGCGGGGCGTTGAGTTCGGGGCGAAAAGGGATGCAGCCGAGCAGGCGGAAGTCGCCGCTGCGCAGCAGGGGCGAGTGCTCCTTGAGCCGTGCTGAAAACGCTTCCATGCTTTCGTCGGTGCGCACCTTGTTGAGGATCACGCCGAGGACCTTCGGATCTTTCGGCCCGCCGAACAGTTGCGCCTGCAACTCGACACGACCGGACAGTTCGGTCAGCACTTCGTTTTCCGGCGCCGACACCAGGATCACCTCGGCGTCCAGGCTCTTGGCCAGGTGCAGGTTGACCCGGGCGGCGTAGCTGGCGCTGCGGGTCGGGACCATGCCCTCGACGACCAGCACGTCCTTGCCGATCGCGGCCTGTTGATAGAGGGTGATGATTTCTTCCAGCAATTCATCGAGCTGGCCATCGCCGAGCATGCGCTCCACATGGGCCAGGCCCAGTGGTTGCGGTGGCTTGAGGCCGTGGGTACGGGCCACCAGTTCGGTGGAGCGTTCCGGGCCGGTATCGCCAGGGTGGGGCTGGGCGATGGGTTTGAAAAAGCCGACTTTCAGCCCGGCCCGTTCGAGGGTACGCACCAGCCCGAGGCTGATGGAGGTCAGACCCACACCAAAGTCGGTGGGCGCGATAAAAAAAGTCTGCATGCGGATTCTCTAGAGGGGCATGGCAAGGCTGCAGCCTATGACTGGCTGTCTACCGTCAATTCAGTCGCCAAGGTTAGCGCTAACCGGGCCTTGAGCGCACCAGCCGCAATCAAAGGGCTGGCCTATTTTTTCAATACGTTGCGCCGGGTCCAGCACCCAGGCCCGGGATTGCCACGGTGGCTGGTGGCGCAGGTGCTGGGTGTGGCCGCAGGACAGCTCGGCCACCCAGTGCCCGTCCTCATCCTGATGGAAACCGGTGACCGTTGGTCTGTTCGAGCTAGCCCGTTTGTCCGGGTTCCGTTCGCTTTCGGGCAAATCCTTGTTTAGACTTGTCCGTTCTTCATTCTTATGCAAAAGGTCTCGCCCCATGCTGATCGCCGCCAATAAGGCTGTCTCCATCGACTATACCCTGACCAACGACGCTGGTGAGGTCATCGACAGCTCCGCCGGCGGCGCTCCGCTGGTCTACCTGCATGGCGCAGGCAACATCATCCCGGGCCTGGAAAAAGCCCTGGAAGGCAAAACCACCGGTGACGAGCTGAAAGTGGCCGTTGAGCCGGAAGACGCTTATGGCGAATATTCCGCCGAGCTGGTCAGCACCCTGAGCCGCAGCATGTTCGAAGGCGTGGATGAGCTGGAAGTGGGCATGCAGTTCCACGCTTCGGCGCCTGATGGCCAGATGCAAATCGTCACTATCCGTGACCTCGACGGCGACGACGTGACTGTCGACGGCAACCACCCGTTGGCCGGTCAGCGCTTGAACTTCCAGGTCAAGATCGTCGACATCCGTGATGCCAGCCAGGAAGAAATCGCCCATGGCCACGTCCATGGTGAAGGCGGCCATCAGCACTGATTTCTGCGCTACGCTCAAGTTGACTGGAGAGGCGCCCTATGGCGCCTTTTTAGTCGCTTGCTGTTAGCATCGCCCATGGCTGTTTCGAAAAGATCCGCAAACCCTGGAGTTCGTCATGAGTGCTTTCCACGACCTTAAACTGCAAGCCCTGGATGGTCAGGAGCTTCCCCTCGCGCCATTCAAGGGCCAAGTCGTGCTGGTGGTCAACGTCGCCTCCAAATGTGGCCTGACGCCTCAGTACGCGGCGCTGGAAAATCTTTATCAGCAATACAAGGACCAGGGGTTCAGCGTGCTGGGCCTGCCCTGTAATCAGTTCGCCGGCCAGGAGCCTGGGACCGAGCAGGAGATCCAGGAATTCTGCAGCCTCAATTACGGCGTGACGTTTCCGCTGTCGAGCAAGCTGGAAGTGAACGGCCACGACCGTCACCAGCTGTACCGTCTGTTGGCGGGTGAAGGTGCCGAGTTTCCCGGGGACATCACCTGGAACTTCGAAAAATTCCTGCTCGGCAAGGACGGCCGGGTGCTGGCGCGTTTCTCGCCGCGCACGTCGCCGGATGATCCTTCGGTGATCCAGGCGATTGAAAAAGCGCTGAGCTAAACCATCCGCTGAACTTTTGTGGCGAGGGGATTTATCCCCGTTGGGCTGCGGAGCAGCCCTAAAATCTGATGCCTCGGTGTGTCAGCTTTATCAAGTCGCTTGCTCTTGGGGCTGCTGCGCAGCCCAGCGGGGATAAATCCCTTCGCCACAGGTTATGCGCTCGGCTTGCATCAGGTTGAGCCTCTCCAATGTCGATCTTCGCGGCCTTCTGATCCTTAATCACTCCAATCAATAGTGCTACCCAGCGCTGTGCATGTCCCATATTATCGTCGTCATATCCGATGCGACCTCGTTTTCATGGAGTGCCCCATGCCTGTAAGAGCCCTGTTCAAACCCTTTCATCTCGGCGCGCTGGAACTGCCGACCCGGGTCGTGATGGCGCCGATGACGCGCTCCTTTTCGCCTGGCGGCGTGCCGAACTCCAAGGTGATCGAGTATTACCGTCGTCGCGCGGCGGCCGGGGTCGGCCTGATCATCACCGAGGGCACCACGGTCGGCCACCGGGCGTCCAATGGCTATCCGAACGTACCGCACTTCTACGGCGACGCCGCGCTGGCCGGCTGGAAAAAAGTGGTCGATGCCGTGCACGCCGAAGGCGGCAAGATTGTTCCGCAACTGTGGCATGTGGGCAACGTGCGGCGCCTCGGCACCGAGCCGGATGGCGCCGTGCCGGGCTACGGCCCGACTGAAAAGCTCAAGGATGGCCAAGTCGTGGTCCATGGCATGAGCCAGACGGACATCGACGAGGTCATTGCGGCATTCGCCCAAGCGGCAAAAGATGCCCAGAGCATCGGCATGGACGGGGTGGAAATCCACGGTGCCCACGGCTACCTGGTGGACCAGTTTTTCTGGGAAGGCAGTAATCAGCGCACCGATGGTTATGGTGGCAGCCTGGCCAACCGTTCGCGCTTTGCGATCGAGCTGATTCGCGCGGTGCGGGCTGCGGTAGGTGAGGGCTTCCCGATCATTTTCCGTTTCTCCCAATGGAAACAGCAGGACTACACCGCGCGCCTGGTGCAGACGCCCGAAGCGCTGGGAGAATTTCTCAAGCCCCTGGCGGATGCCGGCGTGGATATCTTCCACTGTTCTACGCGTCGCTTCTGGGAGCCGGAATTCGAAGGCTCGGACCTGAACCTGGCCGGCTGGACCCGCAAGCTCACGGGCAAGCCCACCATTACCGTCGGCAGCGTCGGCCTTGATGGTGAGTTCCTGCAATTTATGGTGAACACCGACAAGGTTGCGCAACCGGCCAGCCTGGAGAATCTGCTCGAGCGCCTGAACAAGGAGGAATTCGATCTGGTGGCGGTGGGGCGCGCGCTGCTGGTGGATCCGGACTGGGCGCAGAAAGTGCGGGAAGGGCGCGAACAGGAGATCCTGCCGTTCAGCCGCGAGGCGTTGATGACCTTGGTTTAAGCATCGTCTGAGCTGACGCTATCGCGAGCAAGCTCGCTCCCACAGGGGATTTCGGTAGAACAGCAGATATATATTCCGCCGAAGATTCAATGTGGGAGATTCTATGTTGCAGGGGAACCCTGCAGCATAGAATTTAGGGCGATATTCGCTCTGGTTTTTCATCAGGGCGAATGCCACCCGGCACAATTTCCGGGCGAGGATCACCAAGGCTTGGGTTCTGGCGAAACCTCTTGCCAAGCAGGATTCGTAGTAAGGTTTCCAGACAGGAGACCGGCTAGCCGCCATCGCCGCGGTGTGCGCCAAGCGTCGCAGTTCGCCATCTCCTTTTTTGCTTAGGTGCCTGGGGCTGTGTTTTTTTCCGGAATCCTTTGGCCTCAGGTCCATCCCTAAAAAGGCAATAAACGCATCGCCGCTGGCGAAGTCACCTCGCATGAAGGCTGTCGCCAGACCTGTTGCCGTCAGTTCACCCACGCCCTCAATGGCTTTGCAGCGGTTGATGTTTTCAGTAATTCCCGCCTCTTGGCTGGCCTCGCGCAATAGCTTCTGGATGGCCCGATCGCTTTGCTTGAAGGCCTCCAGTTGCTCGGTCAGGATATCCTTCAGAAGCGGTTCGCCCGACCAACTCAGCATGAGGCTGACGCGCGCTTTGATGAGTTCTGCGCGCTTGCGTAGCAGGCTCTTTAATACTTTGTAGGCCTGCGGAGGTGGGGTCCAGACGCGTAGCCGTTGCTGTTCGTTTGTCAGATAGCGCGCCAGCAAACGTGCATCGCAAGGATCGGTTTTGGCCCGCTGTCCAATGCTTTCGCGGTAGTGGGCCACCCGATAGGCATCCACAACGTAAACCCTGTGCCCCATCCCATGAGCCAGTTCAGCCGTGTCCAGGTGATAAAAGCTGGTGGCTTCCAGTGCAATCAAACTTTGCGCTGGCAACGTTTCGAGCCAACGAACAAGGGCCTTACGGTCGTTATCAACAATCTGAATGCTTTTTAGATCTTCGCGATAAGCCACGATTTCAGCCTTGGCGACATCAATACCGATAACCGCTGGGGAGGTAAGGATTGTCATCTCGAATCCTCGGAGCTAGGATTTAGATGCTTGTCGGGGTCTACCGTAGCGCTGGCTTGCTTCTATCGTCGGTTTACCGATGAATTCCTTATCGGCGCTTTAGGTAGAAAGGGCGGGACGAGAAGTCTCCCACGGTCCGTACTGGCTAGAGTCGGAATCGAGCTTTTAGTCCCGCCCACCCCTTCAAGTCTAAACATACAAGCGAGCTTGCTCGCGATGGCGCCCTCAGCATCAGCGACAATCAACGCACCGTCGGCGCCGCAGGCAGCACCTGCTCACCCACACAAACCCCGCGTAACTGCGCCTCGAACTGCTCGATCACCGATGCCCAGCCCTGGCGACTGGCATGCTGGCGCGCATTGAGCCGCACACAACGCAAGGCCTCGCGCTCTTCCAGCAGCCAGCGGGCCGCGTCGCAAAAAGCCTCTTCATCCCCTGGCATCGCCAGCACGCCGTTATAGCCGTGACGGATGTGCTGCGCCGCCGCAGCCTGATCGTAGGCCACCACGCCCAGCCCCGAGGCAAGTGCTTCGAGCACGACGTTGCCAAAGGTTTCGGTCAGGCTCGGAAAGACAAACACGTCCCCGGACGCATAATGCGCAGCCAGCGCTTCGCCACGCTGTGCGCCGCAAAAGATCGCCTCGGGCAATTGCTGTTCGAGGGCGGGCCGCTGCGGGCCGTCACCGACTATCACCAGTCTGATTCGCCGTGCCGGGAAGGCGCTGCTCAGCGTGTCGAAACTGCGCTTGAGCAGCCCGAGGTTTTTCTCCGGCGCCAGGCGTCCGACATGGATGACGGCAATGTCGTCCTCGCCCAGGCCCCACGTTTCACGAAGGTCTGTGGAGCGTTTGGCTGGATGGAACAGTTGGCTGTCCACGCCGCGGGACAGCAACGCCACGCGTTCGAAATGCCGGCGTTCCAGTTCCAGACGCTGGCTGAGGCTGGGCACCAGTGTCAGGCTGGAGCGGTTGTGGAACCAGCGCAGGTAATGGGTCAGCCCGCGACTTAGCAAGCCGAGGCCATATTGCTGGGTGTATTGCTGGAAATTGGTATGGAAGCCGCTGACCACCGAAATCCCCAGGCGCCGCGCTGCTCGTAGCGCGGACAAGCCCAGCGGGCCTTCCGTGGCGATATACAGCACGTCCGGGCGATGACGTTTCCAGCGCCTGAGCAACTTGTGCATCGACGCCTGCCCCCATTGCAGCCCCGGATACCCGGGCAAAGGCCAGCCCCGGCATAGCAGCAACTGCTCGTCACTGGCCAGGCCGTGGTCCCCGGCCTGGCGTGGGCGGATCAGTTCCACCCGGTGCCCGCGGGCACGCAAGCCGTCGTAGAGACGACCCAGGGTGTTGGCTACGCCATTGATTTCCGGCGCAAAGGTTTCGGTGACGAGGGTAACGTGCAGGAGTGTGGTCATGACCCCAGTGTCGACCGGGGCCATTTCGTCATTGTGACGCCAGGATGATGGATTTGTGACGGCTCAGCCCTGACGGGCCAAAGCGGTCTCGGCACCTTGTTCGCGCACCCAGAACAGCGTCGCCCCGGCCACCGCCGCCGGCATCATCAAAATGTTCACGAAGGGGATCAGCAACACCAGGTAAACGCTGCCGCCGAAGCCCAGGCTCTGCCAGCGTTTTTCCCGCAGCCAGGCGAGCATCTCTTTCCAGCCCAGTTTGTGGTTGTCCGCCGGGTAGTCGATGTACTGGATCGCCATCATCCAGATGCCGAACAGCAGCCACAGCGGTGCGGCGACGATATTGATCACCGGGATGAATGACAGCACGAACAGCCCCAGGGCCCGGGGCAGAAAATAGCCGAGCTTGCGCGCCTCCCGGGCCAAGGTACGCGGGATCATCGCAACCAGCTCGCCCCAACTGAACGCGGGGAAATCATCGGTGCCGCGAACCACTACCTCGACTTTCTCGGCGAGAAAGCCATTGAAGGGCGCCGCAATGATATTGGCGAGCATGGTGAAGCTGAAAAACACCATCAGTACGACAAGGACGACGAACAATGGCCAGAGCACGTAACTGAGAAAGCTCAGCCAATCCGGCAACGACGGCATCAGCGTGTCGACCCACAGGCTGAACTGGTGACCGGCGAGGTAGATCAGCCCGACGAACAACACCAGATTGATCGCCAGCGGCAACAAGACAAACAGGCGCAGGCTGGGGCTCAGGACCAGTTTGAGTCCTTCTCGCAAATATTGCGGGCCGGACAGGACAGGGGCGGCGGGCATAGGTGGCTCCGAGGGTAGGTGGACGCGCCGACCTTACCGGCTTTGCTCGGTGCGCGAAAGCCACGACACTGTGTGTAACAAAGGTTTAGCGCAGGATCGCAGCTATCGGGAGCGCTGCCGCGGATAGAGCTCACCTATGAGCTGGATTGTTAAACCGTATTTCCTTAATCTTCGCTCCCTCGATACGCTGCACCCAATCTTTTTCAGGACTGTCGAACCCAAGCCTTCCCCAAGTGCATCCACAGTCCTTTTTTATTCCCGCCGCATAGCCGGCGTTCCGGGCCGCAGGGTCCGGTCAACAGGAGCAAGTCATGTCTGAAGTCCGTCATTCGCGAGTGATTATCCTCGGTTCCGGCCCTGCCGGTTACAGCGCCGCGGTCTATGCGGCACGTGCCAACCTCAAGCCGTTGCTGATCACCGGCATGCAGGCCGGCGGTCAGTTGACCACCACCACTGAAGTCGACAACTGGCCGGGTGATGTCCATGGCCTGACCGGTCCGGCCTTGATGGAACGCATGAAGGAACACGCCGAGCGCTTCGAGACCGAGATCGTTTTCGACCACATCAACGCCGTGGATTTCGCCGCCAAGCCCTACACCCTGACCGGCGACAGCGCGACCTACACCTGTGATGCCCTGATCATCGCCACCGGCGCCAGCGCCCGCTACCTGGGCCTGCCATCGGAGGAAGCTTTCATGGGCAAAGGCGTGTCCGCCTGCGCCACCTGCGATGGTTTCTTCTACCGCAACAAGCCGGTCGCCGTGGTCGGTGGCGGCAACACCGCAGTCGAGGAAGCGCTGTACCTGGCCAACATCGCCAGCACGGTCACGCTGATCCACCGTCGCGAAACCTTCCGCGCCGAGAAAATCCTGATCGACAAGCTCAACGCCCGCGTCGCCGAAGGCAAGATCATCCTCAAGCTCAACGCGACCCTGGACGAAGTGCTGGGCGACAACATGGGCGTGACCGGTGCCCGCCTGAAGAACAACGACGGCAGCTTTGACGAGATCAAGGTCGACGGCGTCTTCATCGCCATCGGCCACACGCCGAACACCTCGTTGTTCGAAGGCCAGCTGGAGCTCAAGGACGGCTACCTGGTGGTCAAGGGCGGTCGCGACGGCAACGCCACGGCCACCAGCGTCGAAGGTATCTTCGCGGCCGGCGACGTGGCCGACCACGTCTACCGCCAGGCGATCACCTCGGCCGGCGCCGGTTGCATGGCGGCCCTGGACACCGAGCGTTACCTGGATGGCTTGCAGAACGTTTCGTTCTGATCCATCGGGCAATAAAAAACCGGCTTCGGCCGGTTTTTTTATGCCTGTCACATGACCAACGGGTGGATGCCGAGCCCTTGTGGGAGCGAGCTTGCTCGCGATGACGGTGTGTCAGTCAACATAGATGTTGGCTGACCTGACGCTATCGCGAGCAAGCTCGCTCCCACAAGGGCTGTGTGGACAAGGGGACCGTATTCAGGCCAGTTCCGCCAGGCACGCTTCCAAGATGTCCAATCCCTCTTCCAGCACCGCCGGCTCGGTCGTCAACGGCGCCAGTAGCCGAATGATGTGCCGGGATTTGCCGCTGGGCATCAGCAGCAAGCCCGAGTCCCGTGCCGCCGCCAACAATTGCGTCAATTGAGCCGACGCCGGGGTGCCATCGGCGTGGGCCAGTTCGATGCCGCGCATGACGCCGACTCCGGTCAACCGCCCCAGATAGGGGGACAACCCGCGACGGCGCCAGGATTCGTAGCGGCTAACTATGGCCTCCTCCTGGCGTGCGCCCCAGGCCCGCAGGTTCGTGTCGGTCATCTCGTCCAGGGTCGCCAGCGCGGCGGCGCAGGCGATAGGGTTGCCCGAGTAGGTGCCGCCGAGGCCGCCCTTGGGCAGGTTGTCCATCAGGGCTTTGCGTCCCATCACCGCCCCCAGCGGGACACCGCCGGCGATGCTCTTGCCCAGCAGGATCAGGTCCGGTTCGATGCCCAGCCGCGAAAACGCAAAACGTTGGCCGGTACGGCCGAAACCGGACTGGATCTCATCGATGACCAACACGATGCCCTTGTCGTCACAGAACTGGCGCAGCGCCTGGGCGAAGGCTATGTCCATCGCCAGGAAACCGGCTTCGCCCTGCACCGGCTCGACGATGAAACAGGCTACGTCGTTTACATCGATCTCGACGCTGAACAACCGGTCCATGGCTTTCAAGGCTTCGGCACAGGTCACGCCGTTGTCCTGGCTGGGATAGGGCAGGTGATAGACCGGTCCGGGCAGGACACCTACTTTCTGTTTGTAGGGCGCAACCTTGCCGTTGAGGTTGAGGGTGGCCAGGGTCCGGCCGTGGAAGCCGCCATCAAACGCGATCACGGCGGTGCGCCCCGTGGCGCCGCGGACGATTTTCAAGGCGTTCTCCGCTGCCTCGGCGCCGCTGTTGGTAAGCATGCCGCTAACCGGATAGTCCACCGGGATGAATCTTGCCAGGCGCTCCATCAATTCGAGATAAGGCCGGTGCGGCGCGGCGTTGAACGCATAGTGGGTCAACCGGGTGGCTTGCTCGCGAATCGCCTCGACGACACGCGGATGACAGTGGCCGAGATTCAGCACGCCGATGCCGCCGACAAAATCAATGTAGCGCTTGCCATCCGTGTCCCAGACTTCGGCGTTTCTTCCATGGTCGAGGCTGACGGGGTGAACGAAGGAAATCGATTGGCTGATGCTTTCGCGGCTCATGGATGACGGCTCGAAGGAAGAAATATTGCCTTTATCTAAGCCGCGGGGAGAGGCGCCCGGCAAACGAAATAAAGTTGCCGGGTCAATCATAAAAGTCGGGATGTGGATAACTGTGAATCTTGCGCAAGCGGCTCTTGTGGCGAGGGGGCAAGCTCCCTCGCCACAAGAGCGGGACGGTCAGCGCCGTTGCAGCGGCTGCGCCTCGAACTTCACGCCGGCGAGACCATGGACCATCAACGCGCGGATATTGCCGTGATCGCTGCCCTCGGGCGTGGCCAGCACCGAACGGTAATGCTCGCCAAACGCCAGGAGTGCTTCTTCATCGCTCAAGCCTTCAAGCAACGCCAGGCCCAGGGTCTTGCACGAACCTTCGTTCTGCCCGGCGGCGTTCTCGACGCCACCGTTGTTGAAAGCCTGGGGCTGGTAATCGTAGCCATCGGCGACAAAGGCCAGGGTATCGGCGAAAACATGTTCGCCACTCTTGAGGCTGGCGCGGAAGGTGTTCAGGTCAGGCATCGGGAGTTCCTTTGGCGAACGCCGCTTGCTGTTCGGCGCTGGCTTCTTTCTGGTATTGAGCTTTCCACTCGGCATAGGGCATGCCGTAGACGACTTCGCGGGCATCGTCGAGGCTGACCTCGACCTGACGCTCGTCGGCGGCAGCCTTGTACCACTTCGACAGGCAGTTGCGGCAGAAACCGGCGAGGTTCATCAGGTCGATGTTTTGCACATCCTTGCGGCTGTCCAGATGGGCAACCAGCTGGCGGAAAGCGGCGGCTTCGAGTTCGAGGCGTTGTTGATCGTTCATGGGAGTCTCTGCGAGACAGCTTCAAGCGGCGAGCTTCAAGCTGCAAGTGGGTTTGCGGTGTTCAGGCTTGAAGCTTACCGCTTGAAACTTTTGGCTGCTACGAAGCAGCACGGCTTGCCGCGAGGGTAATCGACACTGACTCGGCGAAGCGCAAGGCGTGCGGCTTGTCGACTTCGACCTCGGCGTACAGCACCGACTCGTTGGCCATGACCAGGTCCAGCAACTCCTGGGTCAGGCGTTCGAGCAAGGCGAATCGGTTGCCCTCCACATGGGCGATGATTGTCTTGGTGATGGTGCGGTAGTTCAGGGCGTGGTCGATGTCGTTATCGCGCACTGCCTCTTGGGCCGCGTAGAGGATGGTCAGGTTGATCAACACATCCTGCTTGTTGAGGATCTCGTCCTCGTTGATGCCAATGAACGTACGCAGGCGCAGGTCCTTGACCTTGATGCGCGCCATGGCGGGCTGAAGTTGTGGCATTTATTGGCTCCGTCGAATCAATTGCAGGAACTCCTGGCGCGTGGTGCTGGACTCGCGAAAGGCGCCGAGCATCACCGAGGTGTTCATCGTCGAGTTCTGTTTTTCGACACCGCGCATCATCATGCACATGTGCTGGGCTTCTATCACCACCGCAACGCCGGCGGCCTGGGTGACCTGCTGCACCGCGTCAGCGATTTGCCGGGTGAGGTTTTCCTGGATCTGCAGGCGACGGGCGAACATATCCACCAGCCGGGCGATCTTCGACAGCCCCAGGACCTTGCCCGTAGGAATATAAGCCACATGGGCCTTGCCGATGAAGGGCAGCAGGTGATGTTCGCACAATGAATAGAGTTCGATGTCGGCAACGATCACCATTTCATCGCTGTCGGAGGCGAACAGGGCGCCGTTGACGATCTGTTCGATGCTCTGTTCATAGCCATGGCAAAGGTACTGCATGGCCTTCGCGGCCCGCACCGGTGTATCAAGCAGGCCTTCGCGTTCCGGGTCTTCGCCCAGGCCGATCAGGATCTCGCGGTAATGCTCGGGCGACAGGGCCATTGCGCTTCCTCGGAACAGGATTATTTAATGTGCCGCCCACCGTTGACGGTCAGGGTCGTGCCGGTGACGTAGGGGTTGTCCAGCAGATAACGCAGGCTCTGGTAGATCACTTCACTGCCCGGCTCGAAACCCAGCGCGGATTTGGCCAGGGCCTTGGCCCGATAGGCCGCATCGTCGTCGGGATTGAACAGTAGCAGGGCCGGGGCGATACCGTTGACCTTGATGGCGGGTGCGTACTTTGCCGCAAACGACAAGGTCAGGCTCTCGAGCCCGGCCTTGGTGGCGCAATAGGCGATGTGCCGGCTGCTGCCCTTGCGGGTCACGTCATCACTGATGTGCACGATATCGGCCGGCACCGAGCGTTGCAGCAGCTCGGCGCACTGCAGGTTGATCAGGTAAGGCGCGAGCATGTGCACGCCAAACATCGCGCCGAAGGCGGCCGCCTCATCGCCTGGGGTTTCGGCCAGCCAGGCCGAGGCGTTATGCACAATGGCGCGTAGCTGGTCGGTGTGCTGCTTGAGTTGTTCGATGAAGGCGAGGATTCCCGCTTCACTGGAAAAGTCGGCAAACAGCATCGTGGCCCCTGAGTCCCGTAGCGTCTGCACGCCCGGGCGTTCGGTGCGATAGGTGGCGATGACCGGTTGCCCGTCTTCCAGCAACCGACGGGCGCAGTGCAGGCCGACACGCTGGGCTGCGCCGGTGATGAGGATCGGAGCGGTAGGCATGGGGCGGCTCGGTTTGCGGCGGAAGCAAAACTATAACAGCGCCGGATACCGTGTACCTATTGGCGACCGATCCAGTGAATGCATTGCCAATTTCACTGTGGGAGCGAGCCTGCTCGCGAAGGCGTTGGTCCAGCTGGATTCAATCTGGCTGGCAGGCCGCTTTCGCGAGCAGGCTCGCTCCCACACGAAGTCCTGCTGCATTAATGGTTCTGCGTCGCCGGCACTGGTCGTTGCGGTGCGCCGGCGAGCCAGTTCGCCAGCAAGTGGGTCGATAACGGGATAAACAGATAAACCATCAGCGGCGTCAGGATGAGCGTGCTGATCAGCACCCGGCTCAACATGCCCAGTTCAACCAGTAATGGCCCCAGCAGGAAATTGAACAACAACGAAACCGGAAAAAACGCCAGCCAGATAGCCACCGCCTGTTTCCAGCGCGGCGGGCGCTGGTTGACGGCGCCGAACCAGCCGTCGATGCCGCGCACTCGGTGTTCGGAGGGATGGGCAAACAGCTCGCTGCCGCGTCCCAGCCAAGCCGTGCGCGAGGCCGAATGTTCCCACGCATGCAGGGTCTGCTCATCGGCGAAACGGAAGATGATCTGGAATTCGTCGTCTTCGGGCGGCGGCGCAAGTACGCCTGAGCCCAGGTAGCCGGGGAAGTCGGTCGCCAGTTGCTCGCCTTCGCGCAACCAGGCGATCAAGTCCTGATAGCGGCCATTGGCGACGCGGCGGGCAACCATCAACGTGACGGGTGAGGCAGACATTTTGTATCTCCATGTTACGGCTGCGGCACTCCGGGTAGGAGATTCGCTTGAAGAACGGCCCCAGGGTAAGGGGGCGACGTTCGATGCCTGAAGGCAAGCAAGGATTATTCCTTGTAGGATAAAAAACTACAAATTCGAATATCGCCCGCTATCTACCTTGTAAAGACATCCCCGGTGAGGAGTAAACTGGGATCCAATTCGAGCCGGGTAAGCCTTCGGAATGAGCGTGATCATCGAAGAGAACCTTGCGTTTCAGGCCTCCGTGGCTTTGAAAGGCGAGGATTTGTTTCCCATCCGCGAAGTGGCGCGGGTGACTGGCGTGAATCCGGTGACCTTGCGCGCGTGGGAGCGGCGCTACGGCCTCATCCAGCCCACACGCACCGAAAGCGGGCACCGCCTGTATTCATTGGGCGACATCGAGAAGGTTCGCAGCATTCTCGCCTGGATCGAACGCGGGGTAGCGGTGAGCAAGGTGGGGAAAATTCTCGCCAGGACCGAGTCGGTTCAGCCAGCCTCCAGGTTCATTTCGCCCGATCTGGTGCGCGCTGATTACGCCCAGTGGCAACAGCTCGTGGCTGAAGCAGTCGGCAACTTTGACGATGTGGAGCTGGATCGGGTCTATGGACAGATTTTTTCCAGCTATACGGCACCGGTCGTCTTCCAGGACATCCTGATGCCGCTCTGGCGAGCATTGCTCCAACGCCAGCATGAGTTCGGGCAGACCAGTGAGTGGCTGTTTTTCGACGGTTTCTTGCGCTCGCGTGTCATGCAACGACTCTTGCTGAAGCGCGAAACTTCGTCGCGCCGGGTCCTGGTCAGCGCCATAGCTGGCCAATGCCGGGAATTGGAGTTGCTGGTCACGACGCTATTCATCTCCAGGGCGGAGGTGGATGTCAGGGTCATGGCTGTCGGCCAACCCTTTGACGAATTGACCCTGATTTGCCAGAAGATCAAGCCATTGGCGCTCGTGCTGGTTTCCAATCATGCGCCGGCCGCGGAGCTGCCCAAGCGGCTGAACAGGCTGGCGATGAGCCTCGATTGCCCGGTCATGCTCGCCGGCGATGCGTCCGACCTGGCGCAGGAAAGCCTGGCGGGCTCTTCCATCGCTTGCCTGGGAAATGAAGGCATGCTGATGCGCCAACGCTTGCGTCAATTTCTGGCGGGTAACCTGGACACTTGAATGGCTTGCTAGGATTTGTACGAAAAGTCGCCGATCGTCGCGCAGGCACTTTTCGTACAAAGCCTAGAGGTGCATCGCCGGATGGGTCAGACGATGTTGCTGGAGGATGTATTGACGCAGGCGCTCGGTTTCGTCCTGGTCATGCTGATTCAGATGGTAGGCGTACAGGCCCTGATCGGTTTCCCGTTCGAACGTACCGCGAAGCGAAATTCTCTCGTAGCCTGAAGGGCTGAACCACAACGCGAACTGTTTTGGCGGTTTGGTGCGGTTGCGAATTTCCAGCAGAACGCCCTTGCAAGATACCTCGTGCACCCATAAAGGACCTGGCTGACCCTTGGCATTTTCCAGCGCAACCGGTGCCTCGAGCGTCAGGCGCCATGGGCGCACCTTTGGTCCATCCTCATAGATGCTCGGCACACCCAGGCGCAGGTGCATGGCATGGAATTCGTCTTCCACCAGATGCAACGGAAAGGTCATCTGTTGGTTTTCGAAATTGGCTTGTAACGTGACCTGCTCGTTTGCTGCCAGGCGCGTCAAAAGGTCACGGATCTGCGACCCACCGTTTACCAGCAAGCTCGACGTGACATCCCGCTCGTTCAACTGCGGGCTGTGCTGCATGGTCCGGATGAAATCCAGCTCATCTTGGGTAAGAAGGGCGTCGCGCTGCATACAGTGCTCGAAAAATATGTGCGAGTTCACGGGTGATTGTAGTGACTGACCATTAATTCGCCGTTTTGTTTGCGCCGTTCGTCGCATCCAGGCGCGCAATGGTCTCCCGTGCTTCAGCCAACTCCTTTTCAAGCTGGGCGATTCGCTGTTGAGCTTTCACCTGGATTGTCACGTCCTTCTGCACACCGACGAAATAAGTGTGCCCGTCAGCCTGGTTTTTCACGGTCGACAACGACAGCTCATTCCAGAACGGCGTGCCGTCCTTGCGATAGTTGCGAAGGACCTGTCGGCATGATCCGCCTTGCTTCAAGGCCATGCGGATATGCTCCAGGGCCGGTTGATCGCGATCGCCGGACTGCAGGAAACGGCAGTCCTGGTAGAGGATCTCGTCGCGGCTGTAGCCGGTCAGCCGTTCAAACGCCGGGTTTACATAAATCAGGATATTGTCTTCGTCGCCTTCCTTTTCGGCGATGACGATCCCGTCGTTCGAAGCGCTGATCACCAACTGCATCAAGTGAGCATTAATCATGAGGCCTCCAGCCATCGTCATCCCTGCGTGCGCTGCATTCTAGAAGAACCCTGGGGGATGTCTACTTGCCATTATCGGTTGTTGAGAATCAATCCCGGCATCACTGTTCAGCCTGCTACCATTGCGGCTCTTTAATTCCGCTTCAGGATCAGATTGATGAAAGTCGCCATCCTTTCCGGCTCCGTATACGGCACCGCCGAAGAAGTCGCCCGGCATGCCGCCAAATTGCTTGATGACGCCGGTTTCCAGACATTCCACAATCCGCGGGCAACCCTGGCGGATATCCAGGCGTTTGGCCCGCAGGCGTTGCTGGCCATAACGTCCACTACCGGCATGGGCGAGCTGCCGGACAACCTGATGCCATTGTATTCGACGATTCGCGACCAATTGCCCGCGTCGTTTCGCGGCCTGCCCGGTGCGGTGATCGGCCTCGGGGATGCCAGCTATGGCGATACGTTCTGCGGTGGTGGCGAGCAGATGCGCGAATTGTTCGCCGAGCTGGGCGTGCACGAGGTGCTGGCCATGTTACGCCTGGATGCCAGCGAGAGTGTGACGCCGGAAAGCGATGCCGAGCCCTGGCTGGGCGAATTGATCGCTGCATTGCGCCATTGATGGAGGAGCGGCCGGCACTGATCGCGGATGTTCGCCTGATGACCCGCTCGGTCAGTAAGCTGGCTGCCAATGCAACTACCGGCCCTGGCGGAGCTGACTAGACTGGTTTTCTGTTCATGGAGGTTGGATACGCCTCCACCATAACAAGAAGCCAGAGGTCATAACCGTGAGCGTGACGCCCATTCAATCGACACCCGGCATCAAGGACCAGGTCAGCGCCGCGGAATGGCAGACCCGCGTCGATCTTGCCGCCTGTTACAGACTGGTCGCGCTGCACGGCTGGGACGATCTGATCTTTACCCATATCTCCGCCAAGGTCCCCGGCACCGAAGATTTCCTGATCAACCCGTTCGGTTTGATGTTCCATGAAATCACCGCGTCGAGCCTGGTCAAGGTCGACCAGGCCGGCAACAAGCTGATGCCCAGCCCCTATGAGATAAACCCGGCGGGTTACACCATTCACAGTGCGGTGCACGAGGTGCGGCACGATGTGATGTGTGTGTTGCACACCCACACGGCCGCCGGTGTCGCGGTATCGGCGCAAAAACAGGGCGTCCTGCCGATCAGCCAGCAATCGCTGTTCGTGCTGTCGAGCCTGGCGTATCACCCTTACGAAGGGGTCGCCCTCAATCCTGAAGAGAAGGCCCGCCTGCAAGCGGACCTGGGCGACAGTAATTTCCTGATGCTTCACAACCACGGTCTGCTGACTTGTGGCGGCACCATCGCCGATACCTTCCTGATGATGTTCATTTTCCAGCGAGCCTGTGACATCCAGGTTCTGGCGCAGACCGGCGGCGCCGAGTTGATCGCCATCGAGCCCCAGGTGCTGGCCGGTGCCCGGGCGATGGTTGCCGGGGTGACCCGAAGCGCCCAAGGCATGGGGGGCGCGCTGGCCTGGCCGGCCTTGCTGCGCAAACTCGACCAGCAAGATCCGGGTTATAAAAGCTGATGCCCATGGTCCAGATTCCGCTGCGTATCTGGCGCCAGCGCGGACAGACCTTCATGTTTCGGGGTCACGCTATCCGCTATTGGGTGGCGGGCCACGGCGAGCCTCTGCTGTTGATCCACGGGTTCCCTACCGCCAGTTGGGACTGGCATTACCTGTGGCAGCCGCTGGCACAGCGTTACCGGGTGATCGCCTGCGACATGCTCGGTTTCGGTGACTCCGATAAACCTGTGGATCACACCTATAGCCTGTTGGAGCAGGCCGATCTGCAGCAAGCGTTGCTGACGCATTTGAATGTGACACAGGGAGTTCATGTGCTGGCCCACGATTATGGCGACAGCGTGGCCCAAGAGTTGATTGCCCGGCACAGCGAGGCGCGCGCCGACGTCGCCAGTTGTGTCTTTCTCAATGGTGGACTGTTTCCCGAGACCCATCGTCCGGTGCTGATGCAGAAGTTGCTGCTCAGCCCCTTGGGGTGGCTGATAGGCCGGGCCTTCTCCAGGGACGGGCTGGTGAAGAGTTTCCAACGGATTTTCGGCCCCAGGACCTGCCCGACCGAAAGCGAGATGGATGATTACTGGAGCCTCGTCGAAACCCATCACGGGCCGCGGATCATGCACAAACTCATCGCCTATATTCCCGAACGACGGGTGCAACGCGACCGTTGGGTGCAGGCGATGCAGCGCGGCGAAGTGCCGTTGCGGGTCATCGACGGGGCAATCGATCCGATTTCCGGTGCGCATATGGTGGCGCGTTACCGCGCCTTGATTCCGAACGCCGACACGGTGCTGTTGCCTGACATTGGCCACTATCCACACACCGAGGCACCTGTTCAGGTACTCAAGCATTACCTGGCATTTCGCGAAATCATCGCGGCGCCGATCAGGCAAATGGCCTGTTCATGACCGATTGCCTCGCATCATCCCCTCACCTTATCGCCCACCATTCACTCTGAGCCCAGTTGATTGTGGCCTGCCGACTTGTGCCGGACACTCGGGCCAATGTCCTATCGGCCTGCTGGAGTTCTGCCCATGAGTGAATCTGTGCGCTTCGAAGATAAAGTCGTGATCGTCACGGGAGCCGGCGGCGGCCTTGGCCGCGCTCATGCGTTGCTGTTTGCCCGGCAGGGCGCACGCGTGCTGGTGAACGATCTCGGCGGGTCGGCGCAGGGGGAGGGCGCCAACGCCTCGGCAGCGGATCGGGTGGTGGCTGAAATCCGTGCCGCCGGTGGTATTGCCGAGGCCAATCATGACTCGGTCACCGATGGCGACAAGCTTGTGCAAAACGCCCTCGACGCCTTCGGCAGGGTGGACGTGGTCGTCAATAATGCCGGTATCCTGCGCGACAAGACCTTCCATAAGATGGACGATGCCGACTGGGACCTGGTTTACCGTGTCCATGTCGAAGGTGCCTATAAAGTCACCCGCGCCGCCTGGCCGCACCTGCGCGAGCAGAACTACGGACGAGTGATCTTCACCGCCTCCACGTCCGGCATCTATGGCAACTTCGGCCAGTCCAACTACGGCATGGCCAAGCTTGGCCTGTACGGCCTCACTCGCACCCTGGCTATCGAAGGTCGCAAGAACAACATCCTCGTCAACGCCATCGCCCCCACCGGCGGCACGCGGATGACCGAAGGCCTGATCCCGCCGCAGGTATTCGAGCAGCTCAAGCCCGAGCTGGTCAGCCCGCTGGTCGTGTACCTGGCCAGCGAAGCCTGTCAGGAAACTTCCGGATTGTTCGAAGTAGGCGGCGGCTGGATGGGCAAGGTGCGCTGGGAGCGCAGCCTCGGTGCCGGCTTCGATCCGCGCGAGGGGTTCTCACCCGAGGACGTCGCCGCTCACTGGCAGCAGATTTGCGACTTCGAAAACGCAGTCCACCCGAACGACAACCTGGAAGCTTTGAAAGAGATGATGGCGAACCTGCAGCGTCACGCCATTTGAATCGCGTCCCTGGGCACGTTGTCGCCAGGCGCGGCACCGCGCTCAGGGGAAGTACTTCTGCACCAGGGCCGCGAGATTCGCAGCGGTCTCCCTGTCTATCACACCGTCATGTTTCGCCGGGCGAAAATGCAGCTGGAAGGCTCGAACCAGGCGCCGATACCCTTGAGATACAACGCATGCCTCGCAAACATCGGGCCTGGATAACCTCTTGCGCCCGCGGCGATGTCCGAATGCCCGAGCACGTTTACCGGACCGATTTCCGGGTAGCGTTTGAGAATATTCTGAATAGTGCTCGAGTTATCCAGGAAACAAGAAGTTCCCTCGCGGAAATAACCCGGAAATAAAAAAGGCCGCTGCAAAACGCAGCGGCCTAAACGTGACGTTGTAAAGGAGCTACAAATCAACGTCAGTGGACACGGGGACGATGGATTGATGCGCAATCCATCCGAATGACGGTGCGCCAGGCGCGAGGGACGCCTGGCGGCTTGCGCTTGCAGGCCCGTTGTCCCGCAAGCCCGGCCAGCATAGGGATGGGACGTTTTCGGAAACAGCCCGGATCCGGACATGCACTGTTGCAGTGCATGTAACAGTGCAGGCGCAGCGATGAAAATGCACGCCGTTGATAACCTCTCATCCAGTCCGTTCATGCACCACGCAAAGGCCCGGCCCGCATGGGCTGTCATCCTTTGGAGGTACATCGCGAATACCCCCTTGGTGCGCTTATCGCCCATGACGTGGGGCAGTAGGGTGGAGGCTCTGTCACTCACCGGGGAAGACGCATGACAACAATAACAATGCGCGCCATCTTCAAGCCGCAGGCGCTGGCCGTCGCGGTGGCCTTGGGTTGCTGTGCCCAGGCGCAGGCCGTTTCATTCAACATTGGCGAAATCGAGGGGCAGTTCGATTCCTCGCTGTCGGTTGGCGCGAGCTGGGGCATGCGCGATGCCGACAGGGATCTGGTCGGCACCGTCAATGGCGGTACGGGCCAGTCTTCCACCGGTGACGACGGCCGATTGAATTTCAGGAAAGGCGAGACCTTCTCGAAAATCTTCAAGGGCCTCCACGACCTCGAACTCAAGTACGGCGACACCGGCGTGTTTGTCCGTGGCAAGTATTGGTACGACTTCGAGCTCAAGGACGAAAACCGCGAGTTCAAGGACATCAGCGACAGTAACCGCAAGGAGGGCGCCAAGTCGTCGGGGGCGCAGATCCTCGATGCCTTCGTCTATCACAATTATTCCATCGCCGATCTGCCGGGCACGGTGCGCGCCGGCAAGCAGGTGGTCAGTTGGGGCGAAAGTACCTTCATCGGCAACTCCATCAACAGCATCAACCCGGTGGATGTGTCCGCGTTCCGTCGCCCGGGTGCGGAGATCAAGGAAGGCCTGATCCCGGTCAACATGCTGTTCGCCTCCCAGGGCTTGACCGACAAGCTTACCGTCGAAGGTTTCTACCAACTGGAGTGGGACCAGACGGTTGTGGACAACTGCGGCACCTTCTTCGGTAACGATGTGGTCGCCGATGGTTGCACCGATGGCTATACCGTAGGCAGCCCGGCGATTGCGCCGTTCGTGCCGTTGACCACCGCGTTCGGCCAGGGCATCCAGGTGACCAGCGAAGGCGTGGTCATTCCCCGTGGCGGTGACCGCGATGCGCGGGACTCCGGCCAGTGGGGCACGGCGTTGCGCTGGCTCGGCGATGACACCGAGTACGGCCTGTACTTCATGAATTACCACAGCCGCACGCCGACTGTGGGCACCACTACGGCGGGGCTCTCTACGCTGGCTGCGCTGCCGGGGATGGTCGCGACTGCAAACGCCATCGCCCCTGGCAGCGGCGCGGGCCTGGCGCAAAGCGTGATGTTGGGGCGCGGTGGGTATTACCTCGAATACCCTGAAGACATCCGCCTGTACGGCGCCAGTTTCTCCACCACGTTGCCGACTGGCACGGCGTGGACCGGCGAAATCAGTTACCGCCCCAATGCACCGGTACAGGTCAACACCAACGACCTGACCCTGGCCTTGGTGAACCCGATCGCCGGAGGCGCCGCGTCACCGATCGCCACTTCGCCGGGCGCGGACAACACCGGTTACCGCCGCAAGGAAGTGACCCAGGTGCAGAGCACCCTGACGCACTTCTTCGACCAGGTGCTGGGCGCCGATCGCCTGACCGTGGTCGGTGAGGCCGCGGTCGTGCATGTCGGCGGTCTCGAATCGAAGGACGAGCTGCGTTATGGACGCGATTCGGTCTACGGCCAGTACGGCTTCAACGGCGACACCGACGGTTTTGTCACCTCGACCTCCTGGGGTTATCGCGCCCGGGCGATTCTTGACTATTCCAACGTTATCGGCGGGGTGAACTTCAAGCCCAACCTGTCCTGGTCCCATGACGTGGCCGGCTATGGGCCCAACGGTCTGTTCAACGAAGGCGCCAAGGCGGTCAGCGTGGGTGTCGATGCCGATTACCGCAACACTTACACCGCCAGCCTGAGCTACACCGATTTCTTCGGCGGCGATTACAACGTTCTCGAAGACCGCGACTTCCTCGCGCTGAGCTTCGGCGTGAACTTCTGATCTGGCTGACAAGGAAAACCCAATGCGCAAGATGATCCTGCAATGCGGTGCCCTGGCCCTGAGCCTGCTGGCCGCGAACGTGATGGCGGCAGTCTCGCCGGAGGAAGCCAACAAACTGGGCACCAGCCTCACCCCGCTGGGCGCGGAAAAGGCCGGCAACGCTGATGGCTCGATCCCGGCCTGGACCGGCGGTATTCCGAAGAATGCCGGTGCCGTGGACAGCAAAGGCTTCCTCGCCGACCCGTTCGCCAGTGAAAAACCGCTGTTCACCATCACCGCCGCGACCGTGGACAAGTACAAGGACAAACTCTCCGAAGGCCAGGTCGCGATGTTCAAGCGCTACCCGGAAACCTACCGGATTCCGGTCTACCCGACCCACCGCAGCGTTGGCCTGCCGCCGGAGATCTATGAGGCGGCCAAACGTAGCGCACTGAACGTGAACGCCATCAACGACGGTAACGGCCTGGCCAACTTCACTGGCAACCGCTACTACGCGTTCCCGATTCCCAAGACCGGCGTGGAGGTGCTGTGGAACCACGTCACCCGCTACCACGGCGGCAACCTGCGGCGCGTCATCATCCAGGCCACACCGCAGACCAACGGCAGCTTCACGCCGATCCGCTTCGAAGAAGAGATCGCCGTGCCGTTTCTGATCAAGGACGCCGACCCGGAAAAAGCCAGCAACGTACTCACTTATTTCAAGCAAGAGGTGACGGCCCCGGCGCGCCTGGCCGGTAACGTGTTGCTGGTGCATGAAACGCTCGACCAGGTGACGGAGCCGCGTCTGGCATGGATCTACAACGCCGGCCAGCGTCGTGTGCGTCGTGCCCCACAAGTTGCCTATGACGGCCCGGGCACCGCTGCCGACGGCTTGCGTACTTCCGACAACTTCGACCTGTTTTCCGGCGCCCCGGATCGCTACGACTGGAAGCTGGTGGGCAAGAAGGAAATGTACATCCCGTACAACAGCTACAAACTTGATTCACCGAGTCTCAAATACGATGACGTGATCAAGGCCGGGCACATCAACCAGGACCTGACGCGCTACGAGCTGCACCGGGTCTGGGAAGTAGTGGGTACGGTCAAGCCCAGCGAGCGGCATATCTACGCCAAGCGTCACATGTACATCGATGAGGACAGCTGGCAAGCGGCACTGGTGGACCACTATGACGGGCGCGGCCAGTTGTGGCGCGTGGCCGAAGGGCATGCCCAGTTCTATTACGACCATCAGAACCCGGGCTACACACTCGAAGCGCTCTACGACATCATCGCTGGCCGCTATATTGCCCTGGGGATGAAAAACGAAGAGAAGCACGCCTACGTCTATGGGTTCGAGGCTCGGGCAGCCGACTACACGCCGGCAGCGTTGCGGTCGAGCGGGGTTCGCTAGATCGTCTTGGCAAAATGCCCGTGGCGAGGGAGCTTGCTCCCGCTGGGCCGCGAAGCGGCCCCAAAGCCCTCCAGACCCTGAGCAAAACCAATGACCGACAGCTGAGCTGCCGGTCATTTTTTTATGAGCCGCAATCAGCGCGCTGAATATTTCTCCTAAGGTGCTCGACACAGGTCTAGGGTGATGGAACAACAATAAAAGGGACCTTGCACAATGACCGCCATGACCCCGTGTCCGGACCGTCCCGGGCTGCTGCCGCGCCTGTCTTCGACGCATGTGCCACGCCGGTCCTTGAGCGAGTCGTTGCTGGCTTCCGAGGCGCGGGTAAAGCTGCTTTACGCACCGGCGGGCAGTGGCAAGAGCGCGTTGTTCGCTGAGTGCTTCCTGCAAGCGCCCCCGGGCTGCCGGCTGCATTGGCTGCCGCTGGGGGGCGCGGCGATGGATGTCGCGCAATTCTGTGAGTGCCTGGCCCAGGCCCTCGGATTGCCGGTGGTCGATGAGGCGAGCCTGCTGGCTCACCTGGCACGGTTGCAAACCCCGACATGGTTGTTCCTGGATGATTATTGCCGGGTGCCCAATCCGGCACTCGACCAATTGCTCGACCGCTTGCTCAACACCAGCAGTCCGGCGCTGCATCTGTGGCTCAATGGCCGTCGCCGCCCGCACTGCAATTGGCCGCGCCTGTTGCTGGACGACGAGCTGCACGAGTTCGACGCGCAAGCCCTGGTTTTTACCGCCGAGGACGTTCAGCAATTGCTCGGGCATTTGCCCGGCCCACTGGCAGCACGCACCGCCCGCGAGGTGGTTCAGCGCAGTGGTGGCTGGTGTGCCGGGGTGCGCTTCGCCTTGCTCGAACGTTGCGAGTGGGCGCGGAGCAACGCTTCGTCGGGGCGTGCCGGGACTTTGCCCGACTACCTCGAATATGAATTGTTTGGCGCCCTGTCCCCGGAACTGGCGCAGGCCTGGCGCGTGCTGGCGCATTTGCCGCGCTTCAATGCCCGGCTTTGCGAGCATCTGTTCGGCGATACGGTGGGGGCCGAATGCCTTCCCTTGCTGCTGGACCTGGGATGCTTCATCGAACCGTGGGCGCAGTCTTCGGAATGGATGCAGATTTTCCCTCCGCTGGCCCGCCTGGTGCGTGACGAGCCCTGGCCCCAGGCGCGCTCCTGGCACCGGCGGGCCTGCCAATGGTTCGCCGCCGAGCAGGATTGGCCGATGGCATTCGAACAGGCCATGCAAGCGGGGGAGTTCGAGACCGCCGTGAGTGTCCTCCAGCATCTGAATTTCGAGCATGTCTTGCAGGGCAACAACGTCCAGCTGTTATTGAGCCTGCATGACCAGCAGGACGAGGCGTTGTCCCTCGGTACGCCGCAATCGGTGGGGCTGGTTACCGCAGCCTTGCTGTGCGCCGGACGTTTCGCCGAGGCCGAGCGGTGCATCGAGCAATTGGGCCGGTTCGCGCCACAACCGCTGGCCTGCCGGCAGCGAGAACTGATTGCCCGCTGGCAGGTCTTGCGTGGTTGGCTGCTGCATCTGGACGGTGAGGGCGAACCGGCGCTTGAGCATTTCCTCCAGGCCGAAGCCGGCCTCGAACCGCACGCCTGGGCTCTCAAGGTGCTGTGCCTGATCGGCCAGACGCAGCAGGCACTGCTCAAAGGTGAGCTGGCGTCCGCGCAATGGATCAACCGTCAGGCGCTGTGCCTGGCCCGGGCTCATGGCTCGCTGGTGTTCGAAGGATTGCTGGAACTGGATCACGCCCAGGTACTTGAGCAACGCGGCGCGCCCCATCGGGCGGATCATTTGTTGAGCGCCGTCCAGGTGCTGCTCGACAAGCCCGGCCAGGATTTTTCCGCGCTGCTGGGACGTATCGCCCTGCGACGTGGGCGCCTGGCGTTACGCATGGGATCTGACGAGCAGGCCGCCGAACACTTTCAAGCCGGCCTGGAGGCGGGCCTGCGCAGCCAGGACAAACAAGTGCTCTACGGCTTTCTCGGCAAGGCTTGCCTGGCGGCCAACCGGGGTGACTATGGCGAAGCCTTCATGCAACTGCGCGACGCCGAGCGGATCATGCAGCAGCGACACATCCCCGACACGGTCTATCGCGGCGTGCTGCTGCAAACCAGCTGTCAATTCTGGTTGCAGCAGGGGCGCCCGGAGCTTGCTCATGAAGTCTTGACCCGGGTCTTGCGGCATTTCCACGGGCCGCAGGCCAAGCAGGCGCCGCCAGCGACCCTGGAGCTGATTCCGCGTCTTGAGTATCTGCTGGTGCTGGCCGAGGTCTACCTGCATCGGGCGCATGAGCCGCAGGCTCGCCTGCAGGCGATGATCGCCCAGGCACGGCAGCGCGAAATGCACGCATTGGAAACGGAGTTGCAGTTGGCGCTGGCCGAGGTCGTCTGGTTGTCCGTCGATCGCACTTCTCTTGGATTGATCGCGCCGGAGGCGCTCAAGCAAGTGGCCTGTTGGCGGGCGCAGCAAGCCTTGGGTGAGCTGCGTATGCGCCAGCCTGAACTGGTGCACTGGATGCAATCTCAGGAGCGGATCGAGCTGCCGGGACGCGCGGCGGAAGAAACGCTGCTCAGCCAGCGCGAACTGGAAGTACTGGAACTCATTGCCCAGGGCCATTCAAACCAGCAGATCGCCGAGCGCCTGTTCATCTCGCTGCATACGGTGAAAACCCATGCGCGGCGGATCCATAGCAAGCTGGGCGTACAGCGGCGGACACAAGCGGTCGCAAAAGCGAAAAACATGGGCGTGATGAGTTAGCCAATATCCTGCTGGGCTGATGACCCTGAGTCATACCCCATTCGCCGGCTCACGGCCCGGGTCGCGGTCAACAGGCGCTGCGCCGCCGGGCCGTTTTCGTCGGCGTGGAACAGCGATGTCGGACCCACAATGGTCATGACTGCCGCCACCTGGCCCATGGCGTTGAAAACCGGCGCGGACAAGGCATCAATGCCGGGCATCAACAAGCCATGCACATGGTGCAGGCCGCGACTGCGGATCTGCCCCTGCAAGGCGGCATAGACATTGTCATCGGCCAAGGCGTGGTCGGTGGCGTCGCGCACCTCCTGTTCGCGCAGCTCGATGGTCTCGCGCTCCGGCAGGTAGGCACTGAAAACCAATCCCGTGGATGAGCTGAGCAACGGCAGGACCGAGCCCAATTGCGTCACCACGGTCACGGCCCGCACGGCGGGTTCGATCCGCACCACGGTCGCGCCGTGATTGCCCCACACCGCGAGAAAACAGGTTTCGTTCAAGTCGTCGCGCAGTTCGGCCAAGGGCAGGGCGGCCACTTGCAGCACATCCATGCCGTTGAGCGCCGCCAGCCCTACGCGCAAGGCTTCGCGGCCCAAACCGTAGTGGTTGGTTGCGCTGTTCTGTTCGGCGAAGCCACTCGCGATCAGGGCTTGCAGGTAACGATGAACCTTGCTGGCCGGCATCTGCACATGTTCGGCCAGGCGTGACAGCGAGGTGGAAGGGGACAACTCGGCCAAGGCCTTGAGGATGTCGGTGCCGACCTCAGCGGAGCGGACTTTCTGTTTACCGTTGCTAGGCGGGTTTTCCATGGAGGTTATGGTCCGGAAGCGAATGGGCGTCTTTATAGCTTGACGGTGGTCGTCGAGCAAATTACGTTATGCGTAATCGAATTACGATAAAAACAACCCGGTGCGCCCAGGCTGCTCCACAGAGCGACGGGACGCATCCAGTCCTGTATTCAGGAGGCTCCATGAACCTCGATTCCACGGCGTCGGACCTGGCTTACCAGTCTGGCTTCGGTAACGAATTCGCCAGCGAGGCGCTGCCCGGCGCACTGCCCGTTGGCCAGAACTCTCCGCAGAAAGCCCCGTACGGCCTGTACGCCGAACTGTTTTCCGGCACCGCCTTCACCATGGCCCGCAGCGAAGCGCGGCGAACCTGGATGTACCGCATCCGTCCTTCGGCCAACCATCCGGCCTTCGCCAGGTTGGAACGGCAATTGGCCGCAGGCCCGCTGGGCGAGGTGACACCCAATCGCCTGCGCTGGAGCCCGTTGCAGATCCCTGCGGAGCCCACCGATCTGATCGACGGCCTGGTGCGCATGGCGGCCAATGCCGGTGCGGACAAACCCGCCGGTATCAGCATCTATCACTACTGCGCCACCCGCTCCATGGAGCGGGTGTTCTTCAACGCCGATGGTGAGTGGCTGATCGTGCCGCAACTGGGGCGGCTGCGCATCGCCACCGAGCTGGGTGTGCTGGAAGTGGCTCCGCTGGAAATCGCCGTGCTGCCTCGAGGGCTGAAATTTCGCGTCGAACTGCTCGACGCGCAAGCTCGCGGCTACATCGCCGAGAACCACGGGGCGCCGTTGCGCCTGCCAGACCTCGGGCCGATCGGCAGCAATGGCCTGGCCAATCCAAGGGATTTCCTGGCCCCCGTCGCCCATTACGAAAACCTCGTGCAACCGACCACGCTGGTACAGAAGTTCCTCGGTGAACTGTGGGCCTGCGAGCTGGACCATTCGCCGTTCGACGTGGTGGCCTGGCACGGCAACAACGTGCCGTACAAATACGATCTGCGACGATTCAACACGATCGGCACGGTCAGCTTCGACCACCCCGATCCGTCGATTTTCACCGTGTTGACGTCGCCGACCAGTGTCCATGGCCTGGCGAATCTCGATTTCGTAATTTTCCCGCCGCGCTGGATGGTGGCGGAAAACACCTTCCGTCCGCCGTGGTTCCATCGCAACCTGATGAATGAATTCATGGGCCTGATCCAGGGCGCCTACGATGCCAAGGCCGAGGGCTTCCTGCCGGGCGGCGCGTCGCTGCACAGCTGCATGAGCGCCCACGGCCCGGATGGCGAGACCTGCACCAAGGCGATCAATGCCGAGCTCAAGCCAACAAAAATCGATAACACCATGGCCTTCATGTTCGAGACCAGCCAAGTGCTGCGTCCCAGCCGTTTCGCCCTGGACTGCGCACAATTGCAAACTGACTACGACGCCTGCTGGGCCTCGCTGCCGGTCACTTTCGACCCGACCCGGAGATAACCCATGACCCAAGTTTCCCCTACCCTCAGCTGGGTTGTTTGCGCTAATAGTCATCCCGACTTCCCGCTGCAGAACCTGCCGCTGGGCATCTTCAGTGTCGCTGGCGAAGCTCCCCGTAGCGGCGTGGCGATTGGTGAGCGGATCTTCGATCTGCAGGCCGCGTTGCAGGCGGGCCTGTTTGACGGCAAGGCGGCTGAAGCCGTCGAGGCCATGCAGGGCGGCCAGTTGAACGCCTTCTTCGACCTGGGGCGCGAGGCCCGGGTTGCCCTGCGCGAAAGATTGCTCGAACTGTTGCGCGAGGACAGCCCCCAGCGGGACGCGATCCAGGCCCAGGGCGCGCGGTTGCTGCCACTGGCGGCGGACTGCCAGATGCACTTGCCAGCGAAAATCAATGACTACACCGATTTCTACGTAGGCATCGAGCACGCGCAGAATGTCGGCAAGCTGTTTCGGCCGGACAATCCGCTGCTCCCCAACTACAAGTACGTTCCCATCGGTTATCACGGTCGCGCTTCGACGGTTCGCCCCTCCGGTACCGATGTGCGCCGTCCGCAAGGCCAGACGCTGCCGCCCGGCCAGGCCGAGCCGATCTTCGGCCCGTGCGCGCGGCTGGATTATGAACTGGAGCTGGGTATCTGGATCGGCAAGGGCAACGCCCTGGGCGAGCCCATTGCCATCGGCGATGCGGCCGAGCACATCGGCGGTTTCTGCTTGCTCAACGATTGGTCGGCCCGGGATATCCAGGCTTGGGAGTACCAGCCGCTGGGGCCTTTCCTGTCGAAAAGTTTCCTCACCAGCGTATCGCCGTGGGTGGTGACGGCCGAGGCTCTTGAGCCGTTCCGTCGCCCGCAGCCGGCGCGCCCGGAAGGCGACCCCCAGCCACTGCCGTATCTGCTGGACAAGCGTGACCAGGCTGGCGGAGCCTTTGATATCGAACTGGAAGTCCTGCTGCTGACCGAATCCATGCGCGAGCAGGGCCTGGCGCCTCATCGCCTGACCTTGAGCAATACCCGGTACATGTATTGGACCGTGGCGCAGATGGTCGCGCACCACAGCGTCAACGGTTGCCAATTACAGGCCGGCGATCTGTTTGGCTCGGGCACATTGTCAGGACCTGAAAATGGTCAGTTCGGCAGCCTGCTGGAAATCACCGAGGGCGGTAAAAAGCCGATCGAACTGGCGTCCGGCGAAATCCGCAAATTTCTCGAAGACGGTGACGAAATCATCCTGCGCGCCCGTTGCGGCCGCGAAGGTGCCGCCTCCATCGGTTTCGGCGAATGCCGCGGCAAAGTCTTGCCGGCGCATTGAGGGGGCGGCATGGAGCTTTACACCTATTACCGTTCCACGTCGTCTTACCGGGTGCGCATCGCGCTGGCGCTCAAGGGCCTGGATTACCGGGCCCTGCCGGTCAACCTGATCGCGCCGCCCGGGGGCGAACATCGCCAGCCGGCCTACCTGGGGATCAATCCCCAGGGGCGGGTACCCGCGCTGCGTACCGATGAGGGCGCTTTGCTGGTCCAGTCTCCGGCGATCATCGAATACCTGGAGGAACGTTATCCACAGGTGCCGTTGCTCAGCCGTGACCCCGTGCTTCGCGCACATGAGCGTGGCGTGGCCGCACTGATCGGCTGCGACATCCATCCACTGCACAATGTCAGCGTGCTCAACAAGCTCAGGCAGTGGGGCCACGACGAAGCACAGGTGACGGAGTGGATCGGGCACTGGATCAGCCAAGGGCTGGCAGCGGTGGAGCAGCTGATTGGCGAAGACGGCTATTGTTTCGGCGCGGCGCCAGGCCTGGCGGACGTTTACCTGATCCCGCAGCTGTATGCGGCCGAGCGCTTCAATGTGTCGTTGCAGGGGTATCCACGAATCCGCCGGGTGGCAGCGTTGGCGGCAGCCCATGCGGCGTTCCAGCAAGCGCATCCGGCGAGTCAGCCTGATACTCCCTGAGTCGCCCCTGTGGGAGCGAGCCTGCTCGCGAAGGCGGTGGGCCAGACGCTCTGATAGTGAGGCCGCCTGCTTCATCGCGAGCAGGCTCGCTCCCACAGGGTGTGTAATGGGCCGCCGGGGCTCAATGCACAATCGTATTTGGCGGCAGATGCCCCAGCCGCTCGGTCAGCCGGATCCGCTGGATCGGGTCATCACTGAGCATCAATGCATGTTCGAGATCGAAACGTTCGGCGTTGGGGCAATCGAGTCGCTGGTAGAGGCTGGCGCGGGCCAGGTAGTCGGCGGCGCTGGCGTTACCCAGTTCCAGCACCCGTTCGGCATCGACCAGCGCGGCGATGTAGTCGTCGTTGGCCAGATGTAATTGCCTGAGATTACGCGACAGCCGCTGGAGCATCTGCATCGGCTCGGCGCAGACCATGTGCTCGGCCTTGAGCGGCAGGTTGGCGCCGTATTGGCGATGCAGCAAGTCCCGGCAGTCATTGGGGTACAAGCGGCGACCGCCGCAGGGGTCGAGCAGGTGGTCCGCGCCAGGTACGCGCAGCAGGAAATGGCCGGGGAAATTGACGCCGGTCATCGGGATTTCCAGGCCCTTGGCCAGTTCCAGGGCTATCAGGCCCAAGGCCAGCGGTTGCCCTCGCTTGCGGACCAGGACCTTGTCCAGCAGCGCCGCGCCAGGCCGTAGCGGCGTAGCGTCGTCCTGGGCGAAACCCAGATCATTCAGGCGCCGAAGCAGGGGCTGGCCCAATTCGCTGACAGGCAGCATCGGCAGGCCGTGGCTGACTTTCTGCTGCAGCTCCCTGAAATCCTTCAATAACGCTGGCACGTCCACTTCACGATCATGCTCGGCTGCGATCCACAGGGCTGCTTCGAGCAGTGCGGGTGGCGAGCGGTGCAGACAGTCAAAAAAGGCTTGGCGCGGTTTCATCACAGTCTCCGGACTATGCCTCGTTTTAGCTCTGCCGCGAGGTTTCGTCCAGTCTCGCAAAGAGGGGGTAGCCGGTTATGCCGAAAAGACTGACGATCATGCGGCGTTATTCCGGCGTGCTCCTGCAAATTTCGATTGCGCGCCTATACTGGCGAGACAGACAAAAAAGTGATTCGGGAGCCTGTCGATGTTTGCTCTCATGCAAAGCTCCCGCCTTGAATCGCTGCACTTGAGCGTAGACCCGGCAACCGGGTTGAAGGCGGTGATTGCCATTCATTGCAGCCGTCCTGGGCCTGCACTGGGTGGCTGTCGTTATCTTTCCTACCCCGACGACGAAAGTGCCGTGGCCGACGCCGTGCGCCTGGCCCAGGGCATGAGCTACAAGGCTGCGCTGGCCGGCCTGCCCGTGGGCGGGGGCGTGGCGGTCATCATGCGTCCGGCACACGTCGAGAGCCGTGCGGCATTGTTCGAAGCCTTCGGCCGCTGCATCGAGCAGCTGGACGGTCGCTACATTACCGCCATCGACAGCGGCACATCGGTGGCGGACATGGACTGTATCGCCCAGCAGACTCGTCATGTCACCAGCACCACTGCCGCGGGAGACCCGGCGCCCCATGCGGCAATGGGGGTGTTCGCCGGGATCCGCGCCACGGCCATGGCTCGCCTGGGTAGCGACAACCTGGAAAGCCTGCGGGTGGCCATCCAAGGCTTGGGCAATGTCGGTTATGCGCTGGCCGAGCAACTGCATGCGGCGGGCGCCGAACTGCTGGTCAGCGATATCGACCCCGGTAAAGTGCAGCTGGCGATGGAGCAACTGGGCGCCCATCCCATCGCCAACGACGCACTGCTCAGTACCCCCTGCGACATCCTGGCTCCCTGCGGCCTCGGCGGGGTACTCAACAGCCAGAGCGTGGCGCAACTGCGCTGCTCGGCCGTTGCCGGCTCGGCGCATAATCAGTTGAGCAACCTGCAAGTCGCCGACCAGTTGGAAAGACGTGGGATCCTCTATGCACCGGACTACGTGATCAATTCCGGCGGCCTGATCTATGTTGCCTTGAAACACCGCGGCGAAGAGCTGCCGACCATCACGGCGCATCTCGCCAAGATCGGTGCCCGGCTCACGGAAGTCTTCGCCCACGCCCAGGCCGAAAAACGCTCACCGGCCAGGGTGGCTGACGAGCTCGCGGAGCGTTTGTTGTACCGATAAAAAAAGATCGCAGCCTTCGGCAGCACCTACACCGTGTAGGAGCTGCCGAAGGCTGCGATCTTTTTGATCATTCGTCTGACGGATTGAGCAGTTCGGACAACGCGTCTGGCTGGCTCTTGAATGCCTTGGCGAACACATCGCGATTCTTCGCCATGTAGATGCCGGCTTCCTCCACCTGTTGTTCGCTCAGCGATGGAACGGCTTTTTGCAACACTTCGGCGAGCAATTCAGCGAGTTCCAGCATTTTGTCATGACGGTCAGCTTCGGCTTTATCCATGAACAATCGCTCCAGATCTCGGCTGCTGCGGTATACCACTTCGACGGCCATTCACCACCTCACATGCCTTCACATTGGTTTTGTCTGTGACTACTGTATTTATATACAGGCCAAAGGATAAGCGAATCCTGACGCTTTGAATAGTGGCTTTTTAATGTAGACCGGTTTCGAGGTTTGTCGCCCAAGACAAACGTGCCCGCGACGGGACCGCTGATGTCGCCAACGTGTCGAATGCCAGCCCGGTGCCATCTCATTGCGGTCGCTGGCCTTTTTTCTGCATGCAGAACAACCGTCACGTCCAACCCGCATCATCCGGTCGAGTCGACCTAAGGAAACTACATCGTGAAAATCAACTGGGCCGAGAACCTGCGCCAGAATGTCCACCAGCTGGCCGAATCCCTGGGCAACCTGTTCGTCGAGACCTTCCACTACCTGGCGCTGTTCGCCATCGGGGCGGTGACGGCATGGGCTGCCGTGATGGAGTTCCTGCAGATGATCGAGGAGGGTCATATCAAGATCGACGACATCCTCCTGCTGTTCATCTACCTGGAGTTGGGGGCGATGGTCGGGATTTACTTCAAGACCAATCACATGCCGGTGCGATTTCTCATCTACGTGGCGATCACCGCGTTGACGCGCCTGCTGATTTCCAACGTCTCGCATCACAGCCCGCCGGACCTGGGCATCATCTACTTGTGCGGCGGCATCCTGCTGCTGGCGTTCGCGATCCTGGTGGTGCGCTACGCCTCGTCGCAGTTTCCCTCGGTGAAGATCGAACACCCGCACCGTAAGGTCGGCGCGGGTTCGAGCGAGCATGCCGAAGTGGAGAAGGGCGAAATCTAGAGACCGGCGGCGCTGGACGCCTGGCCCTGTACCTGCGGTGGCGGCACCTTGATGTTGTCGCCGCCGGTCATGGCTTCGAGGATGGCCACGGCGCTGTGGCCCTGCTCGATGGCAATGCCGAATTGAATACTCTGCACCAGGCGCTTGAGCCGTTCCGGGTCGTTGCGTTGCTGCGCGCTGATCATGCGCTTGGCAACGACGCGCCCGGCCTTGGACAGGGTCAGCATGATGCTGCCGTCCAGGCCTTGGATGCTCAGGTTGATCTGGTATTGCGGCGCGAAGGCGTCCGTAATGATCTGAAAAGGGTTGTCCATGATGCGTCACCGCCTGATTGAACGTGCAGTTGTTGACCGGCCATGATCGGGATTAGTTCGCAACACCGGACCACCGGCCATTCCATGATCGTATCCATCGCCAGATTCCCGGGGCGGGCAGGCGGCTGACCCATTGATCGCAGCCCGCGGCGCCTCCTGTAAGGGAGTTAGCAAGGGGCATGCCGGAAAAACTGTCGGACAATGATCACGGCGCCTGGACGCGCAATGCTCTGGAATGCGGTTATGGCGGCAGCCCGTTTCGGGGCACTGGCGGGCCGATGTTCGCTGACGGTGCAGGGCACGCAGGCGGATTGGAATGAACAAGCGGGGCGAGACAACTCCCGACATTAACAGCGCTGTTGCTCGTTGTCCGGCTTTATTTACAAATGAATATTTATCTTTTTTCGGGGGTTGAATTGTTCTCCCGCCAGCCCGACTCTGTACTCAAGGGGCCGTTGCGCTAACGTCGATTGGCCCCTGGCGAGCTAGCCGAAATAAGGGATGAACTATGCAAATCCAAGTCAACAGCGATAACCATATTCAAAGCAGCATCCGACTGGAGGAGTGGGTACGTACTACCATTGAAAGCACGCTCGAACGTTACGAAGAAGACCTGACACGGATCGAGGTTCATTTGGGGGATGAGAACGGCGACAAGCCCGGTCCCCACGATTTGCGTTGCCAACTTGAGGCTCGGCCAAAAGGCCACCAGCCAATTTCCGTAACGCACAAGGCCGAGTCGCTGGAACTTGCGATCGAAGGCGCAGCCACCAAGCTGGAACATAAACTGGAGCATCTGTTCGGCAAACTGCGCGGCAAGCGCGCCGCCACCAACGGCCAGACCGAGTCGATTGCACTGGCTGATGCCATGCTGGAAGAAGAATTCCTCGAGAACGAACGGGCTGCGCTTAACGGCTGAACCCGGTCACTGAAATTACCCACCAAACAGACGGGCCTGCAATTGCAGGCCCGTCTTGTTTCAGCTATTCACCGTGGCCCCGAATCAGAACGCCACGGACGTCTGCACATACAACGTGCGCGGTTCCCCTACGTATTTGCCCCGATTGTTGTCATCAAACGAGCGGGTGAAGTATTGGGTATTGAAGATGTTCTTCACGCCCACCGCGACGTTCAGGTCCGACAGTTGCGGGCCGAAATCATAAGCGGCGCGGCTGCTGAACAGCATGTAGCCAGGGATATTGCCGGTGCTGCCATCGGCGCTTTCCGCGCGGGTATTGGCGTTGTCGGCAAACTGCGCGCTCTGGTAGGTGCTGTCCAGGTTCAGCTTCCACGGCCCATCCGTGTAACCTACGCCCAGCGTACCTTTGTGCCTGGAGGAGAAGGGCACGCGGTTGCCCTTGTTCGGCCCGTCTTCGCGGATGGTGGCGTCGACGTAGGCGTAAGTGGCGTACACGTCAAAACCGGCCAGCGCCGGGCTCAGGCCTTCGAGGGCATAGTTGACGCTGGTTTCGATGCCCTGGTGGCGGGTCTCGCCCCGGGCGATCACCGAATCGTTGGTCTGGTTGCTTTCGTACTGGTTGTCGAAGTTGATCAGGAAGGCGCCGATCTCTGCCCGCAGGTTGCCATTGTCATAGCGGGTGCCAAGCTCCCAGGTGCGAGCCTTCTCCGGTTTCACTTCACCGCTGCTGACGCGGTTGGGCATCTGGCTGTACTGCACGCTGCCGAACGAGCCTTCGGTGTTGGCATACAGATTCCATTCGTCGGTCAGGTGGTACAGCACATTCAGCGCTGGCAGGGCGGTGTTGTAGTCGCCCTTGTACTTCACATTGGTCAGGTTGTTGGTTTGCTGCGACTCGATCATTTCGTAGCGAATGCCGGGCGTGATCGTCCATTTGCCGATATCGATCCGGTCATCGATGAAAAATGCATTGGCTTCGGTTCCGCCGCGGGTATCGCGGTCGTTGCGGCTGGAGGTGGTCGGCAGCTCGTTGCTGGCGATCGGTGTGCGATAACGCAGTTCATGACCGGCTTCGTTGATATAGCGATAGCCGACGCCGACCTCGTGGCTGGTCGGGCCGAGGTCGAAGCCTTGGGCAAAACGGGTTTCCAGGCCGCGTACCCAATATTCACGAGGCGACAGGGACAGGAAGGAGCCCTGGTCCAGATAGCCGCTGCGCAAGGTCTTGGTGAAAAACGTGTTGGCGGTGAATTCTCGCCGGTCCTGCTGGTAGCGATAGCCGAAATTGACCAGGGTACGACGGCCCCAGAATCGGTCCTTCTGACGAGTGGACTGGTACGGGTCGGCGTTGTAGTCGGCCACGTTCAGGCCGCCGGGCATGTCGGCCTCGCCTTCGTAGTACTGGGCCATGGCGTTGAAGCTGTTGGCCTCGTCCAGTTGATAGTTGCCCTTGAGGATCAGGTCGTCGATCTGCGTGTCGCTGTGCTCACGCCAGTCGCCGCCGCGGGTGCCGGAATATAACAGGGCGCCGCCCAGGCCGTTATCGGCGGTGCCGCCGGCCAGCAGATTGGCGGACGTCTTGAAGCCATCGTGGCTGGAGGACGGGCTCGCCTCGGTCTGGAAACCGCCTTTGACGGTCGGTGCATCGGGTATTGCCCGGGTCACGAAGTTGACCACGCCGCCGACGTTTTGCGGGCCGTAGCGCACCGCGCCGCCCCCGCGCACGACATCCACCGCGTCCATGTTGCCCATGCTCACGGGAGCAAAGGACAGCTGCGGTTGGCCATACGGCGCGAAAGGCACTGGAATGCCATCCATCAGTACCGTCGAGCGGGAAGCCAGGCGCGGATTGAGGCCACGTATACCGAAATTCAGCGCCATGTCATGACTGCCGGTGCCGTTGTTTTCCGGTGCGTTGACGCCGGGAATGCGATTGAGCACGTCCCGGGCCTGCGTCGCGCCCTGGCGTTCGAACTCATCGCGGCGGATAACGTCCCGAGCGCCCGGGTGTTCGAAGACGTTGGTCGGCGCTGCGTCGCCGAGCCAGTCACCGACCACGGTCGTGGTGCCGATGTCCAGTGCAGTGCTGCTGACCGGTTGCAGGCTGAAAGCATTGTCCCCCTCGGGCCGAGCTTGCAGGCCTGTGCCTTCAAGCAGCGCGTTCAAGCCTTGCTCGGGGCTGTAGCTGCCTTCCAGGCCGCGACTCTGCAGGCCGCCGGTCAGTTGCGAGCCGAAGGAAATCAACACGCCGGCTTCGCGGCCGAATTGATTAAGGGCGTTTTCCAGCGATGACGGCGCAATGTGATAGGCCTTGGCCTCTGCAGCCAGCACGGCGGGCAGTGCAACGAAACTCAAGCTGGCCCCCAGCAACAGTTGACGCGCGGCGCGAGCGAGCGGGGTGAGACGGGTGGGTTGCTGCGGCATGGATGGGAATCCCGAGAAGGTTATATCGAAGTGGCTTTCCTTCTCTGTCACCCGAGGTGTGGAAAACGGCTCACTAGCAAATCATTTTTTTTGGGTGGGCCGCCATGGGCTCAAGCGCGAGCTTCGACCGTGACCCAATAGCGGGTGAAACGCCGCACTTTTACCGGCAGGCTGATTTCCAGCAGATCAAGGATTCGCTCGCCGTTGTCCAGCGGATAAGTTCCGGAGACCAGAAGGTTGGCGACCGCCTCGTCGCAGTGCAGCTGGCCGCGTCGGTAGCGGCCCAGTTCCTCAAGGAAATCCGCCAGGCGCATGTGCGCGGCGACCAGCATGCCCTCCGTCCAGGCACCGCTGTTGGCGTCAAGCGCCGTGGCGGGACCGGTGCCGTTGATGCCAAGGGACGCTTGTCGGGAAGCCCCCAGCAGAAAAGCCGTGCCGTGCCTGCCGCGAATGTCCACCTGGCCGGCAAACACTGCGACTTGGGTGTGGTCTGCATACTCACGCACGTTGAAACGGGCGTCGTGGCTTTCCAGCAGGCCATGGGCGGTCAGCACCTGCAGGGGGCGTGGGTCCTGGGCTGCGGTCAATAGCAGTTCGCCTTCCAGCAGGCGGATCAGGCGGCGCTGAGCGTCGAAGCGAATATCGACCGCGCTGCCGCTGTTGAGCTGCAGCTGGCTGCCGTCATCCAGCGCCAGGCGACGCCGCTCGCCCACCGGGCTGCGGTAATCGGCGAGCAATGGCGGCAACAACTGGCGTTCACGCAGGCCCCAGGTCGCGGCCGAGCCGGCACCCAGCAGCAGCAACATCTTGAGGGTCCGGCGCCGCGTTGCCGACTTCGGTGTGTTGAGCGTCGCATGGGCCAACGGAGAAGACACATTGCGCAGCCGCTGGTTGACCCGCTGGATATGCTCCCAGGCGCGGCGATGTTCGCTGTGTGCATTGAGCCACTGTTCCCAGGCTTGCTGCTGGCGCGCATCGAGTGGCCCTTGCTGCATTTCCAGCAGCCAATGCACCGCCTGCTCGGCGACTTGCGCGCTGACGTTCGGCGCGCTGGGCATCGGCGGGTTCACAGGGCGAAGTAGCAGCGCATCGCTGCCCTGTTCAGGTGGCGCTTGACCGTCGGCAGGGAAATACCCAGTTCATGGGCGATTTCGTTGTAGGTCAGGCCATCGATCTGCGCCAGCAGGAACGCCTTTTTGACCGCACGTGGCAGTCCATCGAGCAGTTGGTCCAGTTCCAGCAGGGTCTGCAGGATGATCGCTCGCTCCTCTTCCGACGGCGCCACTTGCTCCGGCATCTGGGCGAGGGTGTCGAGGTAGGCGCGTTCGAGATCCTGGCGTCGGTAATGGTTGAACAATACGCGCTTGGCGATGGTGGTGAGAAATGCACGGGGCTCCAGGACCGGCTGCGGATCGCGCGCGGTCAGCACGCGCATGAACGTGTCCTGGGCCAGATCGGCGGCACTGTCGGGACACCCGAGTTTTCTTCGCAACCAGCCGTTGAGCCAACTGTGGTGGGCGTTGTAGAGCACTTCGACGGTGTGTGCAGGCGGCAACGAGGAACATCCCGACAGCGGTAAGCTGTGCTAGAGAACAAGAATTGTTCGCATTGTAGAGGCGCGCAGAGGGAAACGGCAATCGGGATGAGTGTTTCGTTTCGGTTATGGACCGGATCGGGCTTTCGCGAGCAGGCTCGCTCGCACATGGACGCGCTAGCGCAAAAATGCCTGCCGATACTCCCCGGGAGCTGCCCCCAGGGCCTGGCGAAAACGGTTGGTGAAATGGCTGGCGCTGGCAAATCCGCAGGCCAGAGCTACCTCGCCCAACGGTTGTAGGGTATGGCGCAGTAAGTGCCGCGCCCGGGTGAGACGCCGCGCCAGGACGTACTGGTGCGGTGGCAGGCCGAAGGTTTCGCGGAACATCCGGGCGAAATGGTATTCGGACAGGGCACACAGCGCAGCGAGTTGACCAAGGCTGATGGCTTCGGCCAATTGAGCGTCGATGTAATCCACCAGCAAGCGTCGCTGGTGCGCGGCCAGCCCACCCTTCAGGCGCAGGCCCTGGCGTTGGCCAACCTGGTTGAGCAGAAGGTGGCTGAGCAGTTCATGGGCGAGGCTGGTGCCGAGCAGGCGTTCAGCCGGCTCGGCCCAGTCCAGCTCGATCAACTGTCGAAAGCGCTGTGCCTGCCGCGGGTCATCGAGAAAGGTTGCCTCGTGCAATTGCACTTGCCGCGGTTCGCGATCCAGCAGCGTGACGCAACCCAGGGCGAATTGCTCGGGGCTGAAATACAGGTGGGCGAGGCGAATGTCGCCGTTGATGACCCAGGCCGATTCATGTCCGGCCGGCAACACGCAGAGTTTGCCGGGCGCCCCCGTGGTGTCGGGACGCTCGCGGCGAAAAGTGCCGGTGCCGCCGGCGATGTAGCACGACAGCGTATGGTGGGTTGGCGCCTCGTAGTCACGGGCGTCGTGATGGTTGCTCCACAAAGCCGCCGCCATGCCGTCACCGAGCTCGGCGCTGTGCTCCAGGCGAGCATTGGGCGAGCTGTTGAGGGCTTGGAAGACTTGCAGGGTTTGCAGACTGGTCATGATCGGTTTCTCCAGCATGAATCCTACTCCCTCGAGGCGCCCATGCCAGCCTGTCCCTGATAAAAACCGCAAGTTTACGCAAGCGTCGGGCACGTATCGGCGTGAGACTGGCCGTCATTGCCAGGAGTCGTCGCCATGAACCTTTCGTTGTACCTGCTCACCGTGCTCATCTGGGGGACCACCTGGATCGCCCTGAAACTGCAGTTGGGCGTCGTCGCCATTCCGGTGTCGATTGTCTATCGCTTCGGCCTCGCCGCGCTGATCCTGTTCGTGATGCTCCTGCTCAGCCGCCGCCTTCAGGTCATGAACCGGCGCGGTCATTTGATCTGCGTCGCCCAGGGCCTGTGCCTGTTCTGCATCAACTTCATGTGTTTCCTGACCGCCAGCCAATGGATTCCCAGCGGCCTGATCGCCGTGGTGTTTTCCACCGCTACGCTCTGGAACGCCTTGAATGCGCGGGTGTTCTTCGGTCAGCGGATCGCCCGAAACGTCTTGCTCGGCGGTGCCCTTGGGCTGCTCGGGCTGGCGTTGTTGTTCTGGCCGGAGCTGGCCGGGCACCGCGCAAGTCCGCAAACGCTGCTCGGGTTGGCGCTGGCGCTGTTGGGCACCTTGTGTTTCTCGGCGGGCAACATGCTGTCGAGCCTGCAACAGAAGGCCGGCCTCAAGCCGTTGACCACCAACGCCTGGGGCATGGCCTACGGGGCCGCGATGCTGTCGGTGTGGTGCTTGTTCCAGGGCATTCCGTTCGAGATGGAATGGAATACGCGCTACGTCGGCTCGCTGTTGTACCTGGTGGTCCCGGGTTCGGTCATCGGCTTTACCGCGTACCTGACGCTGGTAGGACGCATGGGGCCGGAGCGGGCGGCGTATTGCACCGTGCTGTTCCCGGTAGTGGCCTTGAATGTCTCGGCTGTTGTCGAGGGTTATCAGTGGACGGCACCGGCGCTGGTCGGACTGGTGCTGGTGATGCTGGGCAACGTGTTGGTGTTTCGCAAGCCGCGACCCGTGACCGCGAAAGTCGTGCTGGCTCGTTAAGCCACAACGTCCGGTATGAATCCCGTGGCGAGGGAGCAAGCTCCCTCGCCACGGTGAGTACTCGGCCCGCTTATTTCCAGACTTGCGGGTTGACCAGGTTCTTCGGTCGTTCGCCCAGCAAGGCGCTGCGCAGGTTTTCCACGGCCAGATTGGCCATGGCCTCACGGGTTTCATGGGTAGCCGAACCGATATGCGGCAAGGTGACGGCGTTTTTCAACTGGAACAGCGGCGACTCGGCCAGCGGTTCCTTTTCGTAGACATCCAGCCCGGCGCCGCGGATGCGGTTGTTCTGCAAGGCTTCGATCAACGCCGGCTCATCCACCACCGGACCGCGGGAAATGTTCACCAGGATGGCGCTCGGTTTCATCAGGGACAGCTCGCGCTGGCCGATCAGGTGGCGGGTTTTCTCGCTCAACGGCACCACCAGGCAGACGAAGTCCGCTTCGGCCAGCAACTGGTCCAGTTCGCGGAACTGTGCGCCCAACTGGTTCTCCAGTTCGGGCTTGCGACTGTTGCCGCTGTAGAGGATCGGCATGTTGAACCCCAGCCGACCACGTCGGGCAACAGCCGCGCCGATATTGCCCATGCCGACGATGCCCAGGGTCTTGCCATGTACATCGCTGCCGAACAGCTGTGGCCCGACAGATGCCTGCCACTGTCCGGCCTTGGTCCAGGCGTCCAGTTCGGCGACGCGCCGGGCACTGCTCATCACCAGGGCGAACGCCAGGTCGGCGGTGCTTTCGGTGAGCACGTCGGGAGTGTTGGTGAGCATGATCCCGCGTTCATTGAAGTACGCCAGGTCGTAATTGTCATAGCCCACCGACACGCTGGAGACTACTTGCAGCTTCGTGGCGTGCTGCAGTTGCTCGCGGCCGAGCTTGCGGCCAACGCCAATCAGCCCATGGACATGGGGCAAGGCTTCGTTGAACTGCGCATTGATGTCGCCGTTCGACGGGTTGGGCACGATCACGTCGAAGTCCTGGCGCAGGCGCTCGATCATGGGGGGCGTGATACGGCTGAAGGCGAGTACGGTTTTTTTCATCGTGCAAGGCTCATCTGCGGAGAATACCAAGCACGCTAACATTCCTGGCGCGGGTTAGGCGAGAGGGACGGTGCATCCCAGCGCCACACTTTTCCTTTTGGGAGTGAGCTTATGTGGGAGCGAGCCTGCTCGCGATCGCGGTGTGTCAGTCACCGGATAGGCCGGCAGATAAATCGCCATCGCGAGCAGGCTCGCTCCCACAGGGACCTTTCTTCCACAGGGGCCTTTCTACACAGTCAGGCGGCCCGCAGCGAAATAAACGCGTAGTTGACCGGCTCCTCGGTGACAACACTTGCGCCGCTGTCGGTGACCTGGCGAGCAATGTCATCACCGGACAAGTGGAACTGCCATTCACCTGCCTCTTGGCCCATCGGCTGCGCGCGAGCCTGATCGATGGCGGCGGCAAACGCCGCCATGTTCGGCAGGTACGCGGTAAATCCGTCGCCCTTCAGTGCGGTGGTGTGGATGCCCAGGGACACGCAGATGCGTTCCTTGATGGCGATCTCTTCACGGTCGGCCTGGCGGGAGCGCTCGATCAACCGGGCCAGTTCCTGGTCTACCAACTGACCGCCGACGATCAGCTGCGGCCCCGTTTCCCACGACTCCGGCGGGCAATCCTTGGCGGCGGTATCGAGAGGAATATGCGGGTTGATTTCCATGGGATAGATGCGGCACACCAGGGGGCGACGCTCATAGATGCGGCACAGGTTATCGGCGTCCAGATTATGGCAAGGACCGGGATTATAGGCGGCGAAGGTGATCGCCACGCGGGCCTCGCTGACGCCGCTGCGCACTACTGCCGAGCGCCGTTCGGCGTGCTCGCGTTGCGCCACCGGCAGGCCGAGGCCATTGGGCAGGAAGGCCTCGACCAGGACAATCACCTGGCCGCCATCATTCGCCCACATCCTGGCTTCATCGAGCGTCAGGGGAACGTGATGGCCCGTGCAGCATTTACCGCACCCTACGCAGGAAAACGTTGTGTTCATTGATTGACCGAAGGCAATTGGCTAAAGCGGCGACAGAAAAACGCCGGGATAAGCCATGCGAAGCAATTTATGCGCCACTCATCGGGAGGTTTCGGTCGGGCGGATCGAGTCCCATTCGGTCACGAACGCGCTCTTGGTTTTCTTGCGGTAGAGGCACAGCTCGGTGCCGGTCGCGCCTTTCATGTGCTTTTGCGGATATTGGCCTTGCAGCAACAGCGCGGTGTAGCCCACCCGGTCGTCGAATTGCGCGGGGCTGCCGACCGGTTCGGCATTTTTCAAACCGCTGGCCTTGATGCAACTGGCGAGGACTTTCTTGTCATAGGCAGCCCAGGCATCGGAGCTGGAGGCATGGGCCTGTGCAGCCAGGGCGCTGAGGGCGAAGAAAATCAGGCAGGGTACTTTCATCGGCAAGATCCTTGTTCTGGGAGGCCAGCGCAGGAGTATGCCTGAGGTTGGGACGGTATCGAGGCCGCGAACTCGCAGCCTCGTGCATTCGGCGCACCATCGGAACGCGGGCGGGTTCAGCGACCTTGTTCGGCGACGGCCTTGGCCGCCGTGATCAGGCATTTGGTCAGTTCCGGCGAGGAGAACTTGGTCAGCACCCCGTTGGCGCCCGCCAGCCGCGCTTTCTCACTGTTCATCGCGCTGTCGAGCGAGGTGTGCAACAACACGTAGAGGTGAGCGAAGTCGGGTGTTTCGCGCAGGGTCCGGGTGAGGGCGTAACCGTCCATCTCGGACATTTCGATGTCGGAAACGATCAGGTTTATTTCCTGCGCCGTGCCTTGCAGCTCAAGCAGGCAGTCAATGGCTTCCTTGGCGCTGCGGGCGGTGTGGCATTGCAGGCCCAGGTTGCGCAGGGTATGCACCGATTGCTGGAGCGCCACCTGGCTGTCATCGACCACCAGGATCCGGGCGTTGCCGAGGACTTCGGCGTCTTCCATGCTCAGTTCGGTGGGCGCCGTCTCGATCTGCGCCGGGGCGATGCCGTGGATGACTTTTTCGATGTCCAGCACCTGCACCAGCGTGCCGTCCACCGAGGTCACGCCAGTGATGAACGCACGCACGCCGCCGGAGCCGTAGGGCGGCGGCTTGATGTCGGTAGTCAGGCAATGCACGATCTTGCTCACCGCCTGCACGTGCAGGCCCTGCTTGGAGCGACTGACGTCGGTGACGATCAGGCACCCGCCGTCCGGGTCTTCCAGCGGCCGCTCGCCAATGGCGCGGCTGAGGTCGATCACCGACAACGACGTTCCGCGCAACGTGGCGATGCCTTTTACGTGTGGGTGCGACTCCGGCAGTTTGGTCAGCGGCGGGCAGGGAATGATTTCGCTGACCTTGAGCAGGTTGATTGCCATCAGCTTGCCGCTGCGCAAGGTAAACAGCAGAAGCGAAAGGGAATCTGCGCGGGCTTTGTTGGAAGACATAAAAACCTTCTGTGGAAAAAGGTGGGGCGAGCATGAAGATCGCCAAGACAGCTTTTGATAACGGGTTATCGACTTGTCGGGGGCAGGCTTTAGGGCGAAAAACTGTCAATGGCGAGGATCACGATAGCGCGGTCCACAAAAGTCCCCTCGGCAAACTATTTGAGGCCCAGCCGCCTGGCCATCCGCCCCAGGTTGGCCCGATCCAGGCCCAGTTCCCGGGCAGCGCTGGCCCAGTTGTGTTGATGGCGTTCCAGGCAGGCGCTGATCATTTGCCGTTGATAATTTTCCGTGGCCTGGCGCAAGTCACCGGAAACCTTCACCGTGGAGGCTGGCGCGAGGCTGTTGGTCGGAGCATTTTCCGGGACTACGTGATGCAGATCCAGATCATCGGCGCTCAAGCTTAGAATCTTCGGCCGAACCGGATGCTTGCCCAATGCCTTCAACGCGCTGCGACCGATCAGGTGTTCCAGTTCGCGCACGTTGCCCGGCCAATCGTAGGCCAGCAACGCAGCCTGGGCGTCGCTGGTCAGGCGCAGGCTGCCAAGGCCCATGCGCGAGCGGTTCTGTTCCAGGAAAAAGCCGGCGAGCAGCAGTACATCGCGCCCGCGATCACGCAGCGCGGGCACTTGCAGCGGGTAGACACTCAACCGGTGGTAGAAGTCGGCCCGATAACGGCCATTGCGCACTTCCTCGGCGAGGTCGCGGTTGGTCGCCGCAATCAGGCGTACATCGACGCGGTGCTCCTTGTCCGAGCCCAGGCGTTGCAGCTGGCCGCTTTGCAACACGCGAAGCAATTTGGCCTGGACGGTCAGGGACAGTTCGCCCACCTCGTCGAGGAACAGCGTGCCGCCATCCGCCAGCTCGAATTTGCCGCGCCGGTCCTGGGTGGCACCGGTGAATGCGCCTCGAACATGGCCGAAGAGTTCACTTTCCACCAGAGTGTCAGGCAGCGCCGCGCAATTGAGGCTGATCAGCGGCTGGTCGGCACGGTGGGAGGCGGCATGAATGGCCTGGGCGACCAATTCCTTGCCGACGCCGGTTTCGCCAGTGATCAGTACCGTCAGGTCACTGCCCCCGACCAGCTTGATCTCTTCCACCAGGCGTTTATGGGGCTTGCTCTGGCCGACCATGTCGCGCTGCTGCTGGCCGCTGGCCTGACGGTAGACTTCGGCGCGGCGATGCTCGTCCTCGGCCCTCAACGCCAGGCGCTCGATGCGTTCGGCGGCGCTGACGGTGGCGGCGGCGAGGCTGGCGAAGGCTTGCAGGGCGCTCAGGTCAATAGGTTCGAAGCGTTCCGGGTCCAGCGAGTCCAGGGTCAGCAAGCCCCAGGGCTGCTCATCGACAAACAGCGGGCAACCCATGCAATCGTGAACCTCCAGATGTTCATCCAGCCCTTCCACCAATCCATCGTACGGATCGGGCAGGTCACTGTCGGTGGCGAAGCGAGTGGGCTGCGGATTGGCCAGCAAAGCTTCGAAACGCGGATGCTCACTGACCCGGAATCGCCGGCCCAGGGTGTCGGTGCTCAAGCCATCCACGGCCAGCGGGACGAGGCAGTCGCCGTCCAGGCGCAACAGTGCAGCGGCGTCGCAAGGCAACAGGCTGCGCAGGGCTCCGAGCAGGCGCCGATAGCGCTCGCCTTCAGGCAGTTCGCGGGACAGGTCGGCCACCAGCGGCAATAGCGAGGTCAGCAAGGAAGTTGCGGTCATAATGACTCCATCTAGTCATATGGACTATAAGCGCTGTCTTGTCGATATGACTACATCGTCTTCAACTGACTGAAATACAAGGCCAAAATTTGTGGCATGAAAACTGATAGGCATAGGTAACTGTTAGTTGTACCACGCGAGGAGTCACCCATGCTGAGTCGAGAACAACGCGCCATCATCCGTTCCACTGTCCCCTTGCTTGAAAGCGGTGGGGAAGCGCTGATCACTCACTTCTACCGCATGATGCTGTCGGAATACCCGCAAGTGCGCCCGCTGTTCAACCAGGCTCACCAGGCCAGCGGCGATCAGCCGCGTGCGCTGGCCAACGGTGTACTGATGTATGCGCGGCACATCGATCAGCTCGACCAGTTGGGCGACCTGGTGGCGAAGATCGTCAACAAGCACGTGGCCTTGCAGATCCAGCCACAGCATTACCCGATCGTCGGCTCCTGCTTGCTGCGGGCAATCGCCGAGGTACTGGGCGAAGAGATCGCTACACCTGAAGTGATTTCGGCGTGGGGCGCTGCCTATAACCAGTTGGCCGATATCCTGATCGGCGCCGAAACCAGCTTGTATGACCGCAAAGCCGCGGCACCCGGCGGCTGGCGCGGTGAACGTGAGTTCATCCTGACGGCCAAAGTGCAGGAAAGCGCGGAAATCACTTCGTTCTACTTCGAACCGGCGGACAAGGGGCCGATCCTGCAGGCCGAGCCCGGCCAGTACATCGGTATGAAGCTGGTGCTGGACGGTGAAGAAGTGCGCCGCAACTATTCGTTGTCGGCCTTGGCGAACAATGGCCAGTACCGCATCAGCGTCAAGCGCGAGGCGGGCGGACGGGTGTCCAATTACCTGCACGACCATTTCCAGGTCGGCAATAGCATCCAGCTGTTTCCGCCGTCGGGAGATTTTTACCTCACCGCCAGCGACAAGCCGCTGGTGCTGATCAGTGGCGGCGTCGGCATCACTCCGACCCTGGCGATGTTGCAAGCGGCGCTGCAAACCGAGCGCCCGGTGCATTTCATTCACTGCGCACGCAATGGCCAGGTCCATGCCTTTCGCGAGTGGATCGACGACCTGGCCAAGCGGCACCCGCAACTCAAGCGTTTCTACTGTTATGACGAGCACGACGGCGCTGGGCCGGCGGCTGACAAGGTAGGGCTGTTGAGTGAGGAGCAACTGGCGCAGTGGTTGCCGGAGCAGCGAGACCTGGACGCGTACTTCCTTGGGCCGAAGGGCTTCATGGCGGCCATCAAGCGTCATCTCAAGGCCTTAGGCGTACCGCCGGGACAAAGCCGTTATGAATTCTTCGGGCCGGCGGCTGCTTTGGAATAAATGCCAGGGCAATCCGGGTGACCGGGTTGCCTTCTTCGCGAGCAGGCTCGCTCCCACAGAGGATCTGCGTATCCGGAACACTCATGCACGACGCGTGACCTGTGGGAGCGAGCCTGCTCGCGAAAGCGGCGGCATGACCGGCGCTGTCCTGAAATTAATCCCCGCTTAACCTCTTTGCTGTCTATTCCCTCCACATTGCCGACTGCGCTCGTTCACGATCTGCGTGTAGACTTCGGCCATCCGAAAGCGCGCCGGTCGCCGCAAGGCCGCGCGTCGATCCATGCCTATCAAAGGGAAAAGCAATGAGTGAGGAAATGCTGCGGCTGGGCCGTGAGCGGCGCTATCTGGTGCTGCTGGGGTTGATCTGCCTGGGACTGATCGGCGGTGCTTTATATATGCAGGTAGTGCTTGGTGAAGCGCCATGCCCGCTGTGCATCCTGCAGCGCTATGCGTTGTTGCTGATCGCCATCTTCGCCTTCATCGGCGCGGCCATGCGCACGCGCCGCAGCCTGACGGTCTTCGAAGGCCTTGTCGTGCTTTGCGCGCTGGCGGGGGCGGGGGTGGCCGGGCACCATGTGTACACCCAGTTTTTCCCCGCGGTCAGTTGCGGTGTGGATGTGTTGCAGCCGATTGTCGATAGCCTGCCGCTGGCGAAGATCTTCCCGCTGGGCTTCCAGGTCGATGGTTTCTGTTCCACCCCGTACCCGCCGATCCTCGGCCTGTCGCTGGCGCAATGGGCACTGGTGGCGTTCGTCCTCACCGTCGTGCTGGTGCCATTGCTGGTGTCGCGCAATCGCAAGACGCTGCGCTGAAGTATCGTGGAAAAACGCCCCGGCTCTTCTTCGGAACCGGGGCGTTTTACGTTTCAGGGTCGATGAGGCACCGTCTTGATCAGCGGCAGGAACACCCTGCGACAGTGTGCGACATGTTGTCACATATCTGCTGTCTCGCAGCCGTCCCGGGGCCGAATTGCCGCCTCATTCTGCAACAAAAAAACCGCCTGACCACCCTTCGTTTTCAATTGGGAGTCGCTCTGGAGCAGGCATTTTTAACAGCGCAGCGGGTTGCCTTCAAGGCCCCGTAAAATGGGCGCCTAAAGCGGATAGAAGCTCGCCTTAAATTGCTGGAGCTGTCTAAATCGGGCGTAGTAGCCTTACGTTTTTTGGGGTTCTTGTTGAGAATTAATTTCGATAACATGCTGGCCCGTTGCAATATCGGCGGCAGATTATTGCCGGATCGGAGAAAAATTATTTCGGGTTAAGACATGGTCTCGAACGCCGCAGCTCACTACAATCGCCCGCACCGATTTTCCGACCCGGCTCAGGCTTGAGCACGAGAGTGGTCGAAGGGCGCCAGCGCCCCATGCGACCCCAGGTGTCGGTGCCTCCAACTACCCGCACCAAACGGAATTGGGCTTGAACAGGCCTTTGACCAACGAATAAGAACTCACTGCTGGCCCAGGATGTGTCGAACAGCGTCTGACGTTCGACGGGCAGCCCTTATTCAATCCAAGAAAATGCCAACCCTTGGCAGGGTGAAGTGTTGGCGATCAAAACCCAACTGCATTGCGCAAGCTGCTTTAGAGGTCGTGAGATGAGTAAAAACAGGTACCCCCGATTACTAGGCTTGTTGCCGCTGCTCGGCACGTTGCTGCTGGGAGGCTGCAACATGACCCTGCTCGATCCCAAGGGCCAGGTCGGCCTGGATGAGCGAAACCTGATCATCACCGCCACGCTGCTGATGTTGCTGGTCGTCGTGCCGGTTATCGTCATGACGTTCCTGTTCGCCTGGAAATATCGCGCGTCCAACACCAGTGCCACCTACACGCCGAAATGGTCCCACTCGACCAAGATCGAAATCGCGGTGTGGACCATTCCGGTACTGATCATCATTGCCCTGGGTTACATCACCTACAAGTCGACCCACGCCCTGGACCCGTACCGTCCGCTGGATTCCGACGTCAAGCCGATCACCATCGAAGTGGTCTCGATGGACTGGAAGTGGCTGTTCATCTATCCGGAACAAGGCATTGCCACGGTCAACAAGATCGTGTTCCCGGCCCACACGCCGATCAACTTCAAGGTCACCTCCGACACCGTGATGAACTCGTTCTTCATCCCGGGCCTGGGCGGCCAGATCTACGCGATGGCCGGCATGCAGACCAAGCTGCACCTGATCGCCAACCAGAACACCGAACTTGAAGGTATCTCCGCCAACTACAGCGGCGCGGGTTTCACCGGCATGAAGTTCAAAGCGACCGCCACCACCCAGGAAGAGTTCGACGCCTGGGTAAACGAAGTGAAGAAGGCACCTAAACAGCTTGAAAAAGCTGAATACGAAGCCCTTTCCAAGCCGAGCCAGAACAACCCTGTCGAACTCTACTCGTCGGTCACGCCGAACCTGTTCCAGACCATCATCGATAAGTATGAAGGGATGAATCCGGGCAAGCCGATGCATCACGAGAAGAAAGACAAGGAAGTGGCCCACAACATGGAAGGGATGGACATGAGCTCGCATTCAGCTGCCGGGGCAGAGGAGTAAACGATGTTTGGTAAATTAAGTTGGGAAGCGATCCCGTTCCACGAGCCGATTGTCATGGTGACCCTCGCCATCATCGCGCTCGGTGGTCTGGCGTTGTTCGCGGGTATCACTTATTTCAAGAAGTGGACTTATCTGTGGACTGAATGGTTGACCTCGGTCGACCACAAGAAGATCGGCGTGATGTACATCATCGTCGCCATGGTCATGCTGCTGCGCGGTTTTGCCGACGCGATCATGATGCGTACCCAGTTGGCCATGGCCACCGAGGGCTCGCCCGGCTACCTGCCGCCTGAACACTATGACCAGATCTTCACCGCCCACGGTGTGATCATGATCATCTTCATGGCGATGCCATTCTTCACCGGCCTGATGAACCTTGCAGTGCCGCTGCAGATCGGCGCGCGTGACGTTGCCTATCCATTCCTGAACTCCCTGAGCTTCTGGCTGCTGGTGTCCGGCGTGGTGCTGATCAACCTTTCCCTGGGTGTCGGCGAATTCGCCAAGACCGGTTGGGTTGCCTATCCGCCGCTGTCGGGGCTGCAATACAGTCCGGGCGTCGGGGTGGATTACTACATCTGGGCGCTACAGCTATCCGGGCTCGGGACAACGCTGACGGGGGTCAACTTCCTGGCCACCGTGCTGAAAATGCGTACCCCTGGCATGAAGCTGATGGACATGCCGATCTTCACCTGGACCTGCACCTGGGCCAACGTGCTGATCGTCGCTTCGTTCCCGATCCTGACCGCTACACTCGCTCTGCTGACGCTTGACCGCTACATGGATTTCCACATTTTCACCAATGAACTGGGTGGAAATCCGATGATGTACGTCAACCTGTTCTGGGCCTGGGGTCACCCTGAGGTGTACATCCTTATCCTGCCGGCGTTCGGTATTTTCTCCGAAGTCATCTCGACCTTCTCCGGCAAGAAACTGTTTGGCCACCACTCGATGATCTACGCTTCCGGCGCGATCTCGGTACTGGGCTTCATGGTCTGGCTGCACCACTTCTTCACCATGGGTTCGGGTGCCAGCGTCAACGCCTTCTTCGGCCTGGCGACGATGCTGATCTCGATTCCGACGGGTGTGAAGCTGTTCAACTGGCTGTTCACCATCTACCAGGGCCGCCTGCGTTTCACCAGCCATGTGCTGTGGACCCTGGGCTTCATGGTGACCTTCGCCATCGGCGGCATGACCGGCGTACTGCTGGCCATCCCGGGTGCGGACTTCGTGCTGCACAACAGCCTGTTCGTGATCGCGCACTTCCATAACGTGATCATCGGCGGCGCCGTGTTCGGCTACATCGCGGGCTTTGCGTTCTACTTCCCGAAAGCGTTCGGCTTCAAGCTGCACGAAGGTTGGGGCAAGGCAGCGTTCTGGTTCTGGATCTCGGGCTTCTTCGTCGCGTTCATGCCGCTCTATGCACTGGGCTTCATGGGCATGACCCGTCGCCTGAACGCCACCACCAACCCTGAGTGGGTGCCGTACCTGTACGTCGCCATGTTCGGTGCGGTGATGATCGCTGTCGGTATCGCCTGCCAGCTGATCCAGCTGTACGTCAGTGTGCGTGACCGCAAGAAGCCGGAAAACATGTGCGAACACGGTGACCCGTGGAATGCCCATACCCTGGAATGGTCGACTTCTTCGCCACCACCGTTCTACAACTTTGCCGTGCTGCCGAAAGCGGAAACCATCGACCCGTTCACCGAAGCCAAGGAAAACGGTACCGCGTACCAGACTCCGGCCAGGTACGCGCCGATCCACATGCCCAACAACACCGCTACCGGTGTGGTCATGGGGGCTCTGTTGACCGTGTTCGGTTTCGCGATGATCTGGCACATCTGGTGGCTGGCCATCGCCAGCCTGGTCGGCACCGTGGTGTATTTCGCCATCCATGCCGCCCGTGATGATCAGGGCTACATGGTGCCGGTGGATGTCATCGAGCGCATCGAAGCCGAGCAGCACAAGCGTCTGGTCGCGGCCGGGAAAGTCCCAGCCTCCGCCACCCGTGTTGAAACCTCGTTGGAACAGGCTTAAACCATGTCGAACTTAGTGACCAATGTTGGACACGCCCATGGTCATGACCATGGGCACGATGACCATCACCACGACTCGGGCGAGATGACCGTATTCGGTTTCTGGCTCTACCTGATGACCGACTGCATTCTGTTTGCGTCGATCTTCGCGGTATACGCGGTGCTGGTTAACAACGTCGCCGGTGGCCCGTCGGGCCACGACATCTTCGAACTGCCTTATGTACTGGGCGAAACCGCGCTGCTGCTGTTCAGTTCGATCACCTACGGCTTCGCCATGCTGGCGTTGTTCAAGGGCAAGAAAACCCAGGTACTGGGCTGGTTGGCAATGACCTTCCTGCTGGGCGCCGGCTTTATCGCCATGGAGATCAACGAGTTCCACATCCTGATCGCCGAAGGCTACGGCCCTAGCCGCAGCGGCTTCCTGTCCGGGTTCTTCACCCTGGTCGGCACCCACGGTCTGCACGTGACCAGCGGTCTGATCTGGATGGCGATCATGATGTACCAGGTCCAGAAAAATGGCCTGACCGCCACCAACAAGACGCGCCTGAGCTGCCTGAGCCTGTTCTGGCACTTCCTGGACGTGGTGTGGATCTGCGTATTCACCGTTGTTTATCTGATGGGGACCCTGTAAATGGCTAACGCTCATTCCCATGATGGCCACGACGCCGGCCACGGCAGCGTCAAGTCCTACGCGATCGGTTTCATCCTGTCGGTGATCCTGACCGTCATTCCGTTCGGCCTGGTGATGTATCCAACGCTGCCGAAGAGCCTGACGCTCTGGATCATTCTGATCTTCGCCGTGGTCCAAGTATTGGTCCACCTGGTGTACTTCCTGCACCTGGACCGCTCGGCCGCCCAGCGTAACAACGTCATTGCGTTTGTCTTCGCTGCGCTGGTGATCGTACTGCTGGTCGGCTTGTCGTTGTGGATCATGTTCAGCATCCACTCCAACATGATGGCGCACTGAGGAAAGTCCGGATGTCACTGAAGCACTTTATCCAAATCACCAAGCCGGGGATCATTTTCGGTAACGTGCTTTCTGTGGCGGGCGGGTTTTTCCTGGCCTCGAAAGGGCATGTCGATCTGGCCATCTTCCTGGCGGCGATGATCGGCACTTCCCTGGTGGTGGCGTCCGGTTGCGTGTTCAACAACTGCATCGACCGCGACATCGACATCAAGATGGAACGCACCAAGAACCGGGCGCTGGTCCAAGGCCTGATTCCAGTGCAACTGGCCCTGGCATTCGCCACGGTGCTGGGCGTGGCCGGCGTGGCGCTGCTGTATTGGGTGGCCAATCCGTTGGCGGCGTTGTTCGCGGTGATCGGTTTTGTCATCTACGTCGGTCTCTACAGCCTGTACCTCAAGCGCAAGTCGGTCCACGGCACGCTGGTGGGCAGCCTGTCGGGGGCGATGCCGCCGGTGATCGGTTATGTCGCGGTCAGCAACAGCTTCGACATGGCTGCGCTGACGCTGCTGGTGATGTTCAGCCTGTGGCAGATGCCGCATTCCTATGCCATCGCGATCTTCCGCTTCAACGACTACCTGGCGGCTTCGATTCCGGTGCTGCCGGTCAAGCGGGGCATCCAGGTGGCCAAGAAGCACATCCTGCTCTACATCCTGGCCTTCCTCGTGGCGACCTTGATGCTGACGTTCAGCGGTTACGCCGGTATGAGCTACCTCGCCGTCGCCGCCGCCATGGGCATGTACTGGCTGTACATGGCCTGGACCGGTTACAAGGCGGTGGATGACACGGTCTGGGCACGCAAGCTGTTCGTGTTCTCGATCTTCACCATCACCGCCCTGAGCGTCATGATGTCCCTGGACTTCAAAGTGCCGAGTGAGCTGCTGCTGACGTACGCGCCTTAAGCTTCAGACGCTGCACAAAAAGCCCCGCCTTCGAGAGAAGCGCGGGGCTTTTTCATAGGCGGAACTCCGGACCCTGTGGGAGCGAGCTTGCTCGCGATAGCGGTGGGTCAGCTTGTCTGGATGCTGTATGTGCCGACGTCATCGCGAGCAAGCTCGCTCCCACAAGGATTGCGGAGTGCTCGTTAATGCTCTATGAATGCTGGTCAATTTGATAATAGCGATTTATGACGAGCAAGGACGACTTGGAAAACCTGACCTCCGAGCAATAGAAGACGCTCAAGCGAGCCATGGAAGCAGAGTTGAAAGTACGAGGTACCTTATGAAAAAACGCGATCTGTTTGCCGAGATGATGCAAGGCGTCGAAGAGATGGCCGCTCACCGCGAGGGCAAGATTACCCTTCGCCAGATAAAACGCCCAGGCGGCTTTGTTGATCAAGCTGGTCGAGAAGTTTCCGGACATGGTCGAACGGCTTGGCGCTGTTTGAAAAGCTGATAGCTATGAAAAGCCCCGCCTTCGAGAGAAATGCGGGGCTTTTTCATAGGTAATATTCAGGGCGTTGTTGACCTTCCTGTGGGAGCGGATTCGGGGGTTATTGCTGGGCGATGCTGTAGCCGTCGAAGGCTTTTTGCTGCTGCAAGGCGGTGACGATGCTTTTGCGGGTGACCGGCTGTTCGGTGCCGTCGTTGTCCAGGAAGGTTTCGCTTTCCAGCTCGGCTTCGTCGCCTTCGCCGATGAAGTTGAAGCCGAGGAATTCGAAGGCCTCGCGGTCGACGTTCGGCTTGGAGCGTGGTGTGCGCAAGGGCAGGGTGACGCTGATGCCGTCCTTGCTGATGACAAACACCTCGGCTTCCTTCTTGGCGCGCGCGGCCTTGCCCTTGCCGCCGCTCGGGTTGCTGATGGCCTGATGGGTCTGGTTCAGCACCTTCAGGGCCAGGCCGTAGACCAGTTCCTGGAAGGCCGGGTCATCCTTGTAGCTGGAAAGGATACGGCTGATCGGGAAGCGGCTGCTGAGGTCTTCCAGCGCAGCGAAGTCGGCGGCTTCGGCGTCCTTGAGTTGCTTGAGCTGGCCCATCAGTGCGTAGGCCTTGTCATCGTCGAACGCATCGTGAGCCTGGCGAATGGCGGTGCGCAGTTCGCGGATCTGGTCGCTTTCGCGGTTCGACTGGAAGGCATCGAGGACCATTTCGCTGATGCTTTTGGCCTGGGGCAGATGCTGTGAAAGATTGATGGAGTTTTCGTATTCCGCTTTGGACGACAGGGAGACTACAGATTCAGCGGTATTGGAATCGGACATTGAAATTTCACTACTTCTGTTAGCGGGATATGGCGAGAAAACGCACGGGGCTTTTTTCGGTCGCCTAATCTATTGGACCCGAGCGGTGTTGTCACGGTCGGACCGGCCACCGGTGACTATTTCAATCGCCCAGCAGCTGCAGCAATCGCAACGCATCGGGCGTCGCGGCGCCGCTGGCGGTGTTGTCGAAGATGCACCAGGTCGGCGTGTCCGGGGCAGCCTTCAGTAGGTCTGCCAGTCGCTGCAGCCAGGCGTCTTCGTAGGCGGAGTAATAAATGCGCGGCGAGCCATGCAGCCGGTAATAACGCACGCCCGCCCAGCCCGCCGGTTGATCGCCGCCCGGCACAGGCGACGGGTCGGCGGCGACGCGGGCGATGCGCTCTTTCTCAAGCAATGCCATGGCCTGTGGCGCGAGCCAGCTCGGGTGCCGGGGTTCGAGTACCGCGTGGCGCTGGTAACGGTCACGCAAGGCTTTGAAAAAGTCCTCGGCCTGGGTGTTATCGAAGGCCAGCGACGGCGGCAACTGGATCAACAGGCAACCAAGTTTCTCCCTCAGTTGCGAGCATTGCCCGAGGAACTCATCCACCAGCCCCTCGCAATCATGCAAGCGCCGCTCATGGGTGATCTGCTTGGGCATCTTGACTGAGAAGCGAAAACCCGCCGGCACACTGTCGGCCCATTTTGCATAGGTGGCGGGACGGTGCGGGCGGTAGAACGAACTGTTGATTTCCACCGCCGGGAAGCGGGCACTGTAGCGCTGCAAATGGGTGCCCTCAAAGGGAAAAGCGGGCCATTGCTCCTTTGGCAATGACCAGCCCGCGCAGCCCACCAACACGGGCGAAGAGGAGAGGGGTCGAGTCGGCAATGGCGAGGACCTGATTGCAAGAGTTACAGCCTATGACCACCGTAGCGGCCTGAGGATCCAGTCGGACATTGCCCGTTCAATCACAAATCACATTCTTGCCGGCCATCTTGGAGCGATACAGTGCCTGGTCAGCCCGATCCAGTAGCGCTGCTTGCGGTTCGTCTTCGTGGCGTTGCACCACGCCAAAACTCATGGTGATCTGGAAATCGCCCACCGGCAGCAGGTCGGACAAGCCTCGGCGAATGGTTTCGGCCAACAGGACTGCATCGGCCTTGGACGTGTTGGGCAAGATCATGATGAATTCATCGCCGCCCCAGCGTACCAGCAGGTCGCCGTCGCGCTCGCAGCGCTTGACCGCCTGTACCACTTGCACCAGCGCCGCGTCGCCGAAAGCATGGCCGTAGCGATCGTTGATGTCCTTGAAATCGTCGACATCCATGGCAATCAGCGACAACGGCTCGCGAAAGCGCTGCGCGCGTTCACAGGCCAATGGTAGCGCCTGTTCCAGGCGATAGCGGTTGGCGACCAGCGTGAGGGCGTCGGTTTCGGCGAGCCTGCGGTTTTCCTCGAGCTGGATTTGCAACTGCTCGTTGACCCGGGACAGTTCGCGGGTGCGTTCTTCGATGATGGCTTCGAGGGACTTGTTACGCCGTTCAAGTTGTTCGAACAGACGCTTCTTGTCATCGATGCTGCGATGGGCACCGATCATGCGGGCGACGCTGCCATCGGGATTGCGGGCGATCACGTAGCCGCGGTCTTCGATCCAGATATAGGAGCCGTCATAGGCGCGGCAGCGGTATTCGGCCTGGTACTTAGGGGCGCGTTGTTCGAGGTAATCGTCGAATAACGCCATTACGTAGGGATAATCTTCCGGGTGGATCACACTCTCCCAGGTCAGCACGGTATTGCTCAGGGAGTGAGGCGTGTAGCCGAGCATCGTGTACCAGCCGGGATTTCGATAGACGAAGCCGGTGTTGGCGTTCCAGTCCCAGATGCCATCGCTGACCAGTTCCATGATGGTGTGCAGCACGTTTTCGTCCAGATCGGACAAATCGAACCGCAGCAAATCGATCTTCGAGGCGTCGTCCATATCGTTCCCTCAATCAGCCCTGATATCAAAATGCTTTCCAGGGGTTAAGAGTAGCCGATGGGGCGGGGCGCCACTAGCGGGAGCAAGCTCCTCGCCACGAGAGGATTTATTACTTCAGGGTTTGCTCCACTTTTGCAGCGCAAACTCGACGAAACTGCGCAGCTTCGGCAAACGATAGCGATCCTGGGCGTACATCAGGCTCATTGGCCGGTGGGGCAGTTGATAGTCCTGCAACAGCGCCACCAAGTGTCCATCCTCCAGATCCTGCGCCACCAGCGCGTCCGGCAGCATCACCACGCCCATGCCGGCCAGGGCGGCGCGGTGCAGACCCGACGAGCTGTTGATCAGCATCGGCCCGCGCACCGGCACTTTGATCTCCCCGTCCGGCCCGTTGATGGGCCAGTGCTCCTGGGCGAAACGCCATTCGTCTCCGGCGGAATAGGCAAACGACAGGCAGTCATGCTGTTGCAGGTCTTCAGGTTTCTGCGGCGTGCCGCGCCGTGCCAGGTAGGCCTTGGAGGCGCAGACGGTCAGTGTGTAGTCCATCAGGGGACGAACGATCAGCTTCGGGTCGGGACTGCCCAGGCGAATGGCGACGTCGAAGCCGTGGTCGAGCAGGTCCAGACGCTGGTTGGTCAAGACAACGTCGAGCTTGACCTGGGGATAACGCTGGCTGTATTCGGCCAGCGCCGGGGCGAGGCGCTCCGTGCCGAAGGTCAGCGGCGCGGTGATGCGCAAGGTGCCGCTGGGGTCGCCTTGGGTCTGCTCGGCCAGGCGTTCGGAATCGTCAACCAGCCCGATCACTTCCAGGCAGCGTTGATAGTAGGCCGAGCCGAATTCGGTCAAGCGCTGACGACGCGTCGTACGGTTGATCAGGCGCACACCCAGGCGTTGCTCCAGCGCCCGAAGGTGATTGCCGACCATGGTCGTGGACATTTCGCACGCCTGGGCCGCTGCGGTCAGGCTGCCGGTTTCCACCACTTTCACGTAAACGGTCATTGCCTGGAACAGGTCCATTATCAAGCTCTGCTTTTAAATGAATGAAGTAAAGCGAGGTTTATCCATCGAGAGTGGCTAACCATACTGGAAAAAACCACCCGATGGAGCTAGATGTCATGACTGCCGCCTGCCTGATGAGCACTTACCAACCCTTGGCGCTGAACTTCACCCATGGCTTGGGTACGCGCCTGTGGGATCAGGATGGTCGCGAATACCTTGATGCGGTGGCGGGCGTGGCAGTGACCAACGTGGGCCATTCCCATCCGCGGTTGGTGGCAGCCATCAGTGAACAGGCCGGCCTGCTGCTGCACACGTCCAACCTGTACAGCATTGACTGGCAGCAGCGGTTGGCCCACAGACTCACCCAGCTCTCGGGGATGGAACGGGCGTTTTTCAACAACTCCGGCGCCGAGGCGAATGAAACCGCATTGAAGCTGGCCCGCCTGTATGGCTGGCACAAAGGCGTCGAACAGCCGTTGGTCGTGGTGATGGACAATGCTTTCCACGGGCGCACCCTGGGCACGCTGTCCGCCAGCGACGGGCCCTCGGTGCGGCTGGGTTTCAATCGGTTGCCGGGGGACTTCATCAAGGTGCCGTTCGGCGATCTCGGCGCATTGGAAAAAGTCCAGCAAGCCCACGGCGAGCGCATCGTTGCGATCCTGGTAGAGCCGATCCAGGGCGAAAGTGGCGTACAACTCGCGCCACCGGGTTACCTGAACGCTCTGCGGGATTTGTGCAGCCGGCGCGCCTGGTTGTTGATGCTCGACGAGATCCAGACCGGCATCGGCCGCACCGGGCAGTGGTTCGCGTTCCAGCACGAGGGCATCGTCCCGGACGTGATGACCCTCGCCAAAGGCCTCGGCAACGGCGTGCCCATCGGTGCCTGCCTGGCGCGCGGCAAGGCCGCCGGACTGTTCACCCCCGGCAGCCACGGCAGCACGTTCGGCGGAAATCCTCTGGCTTGTCGGGTCGGCTGCACCGTGCTGGACATCATCGAGGAGCAAGGCCTGCTGGAGAACGCCAGACGTCAGGGCGAGCAATTGCTAAGCCGGTTGCGGGCTGAGTTGGCGGACAACCCGAATGTCCTGGAGATTCGGGGCCAAGGCTTGATGATCGGCATCGAGCTAAAGCAACCGGTGCGCGACCTGACCCTCTGTGCCGCCCGGGATCATGGTTTGCTGATCAACGTCACCCGGGGCAAGACCATTCGCCTGTTGCCGCCGTTGACGATCGACGGGCGGGAAGTCGAGATGATCGTCAGAGGGGTGAGCCGCTGCCTGGGGCAGGCGTGAGGCTACCTTGTCCGGGCCGATGACTCATGGTGATCGGTCCAGGCGAAGCGCAGCGCGACGGGACGGAATTTTTGACGATTGTCGCGTTCCAACGCCAGCCAGAGTCGATTGCCTACACTTTTGCACTCAGACTGAAAACCCAGGAGCATCTTCATGTTCACCTCGCGTCGCTTGATCGTTGTCGCTACTGCCGTGGCCCTGTTGTCCGGCTGTGCGTCGCCCAACCCCTATGACAACCAGGGCCAGGCCTCTACCGAATCTTCGGGCATGAGCAAAACCGCCAAGTATGGCGGCCTCGGCGCCCTGGCCGGGGCATTGGCCGGTGCGGCCATCGGCCACGATAATCGGGGCAAGGGTGCGTTGATCGGCGCGGCGGTGGTGGGGGCCTCCGCGGCCGGCTACGGTTACTACGCCGACCAGCAGGAAAAGAAATTGCGCGCCAGCATGGCCAATACCGGCGTTGAGGTGCAGCGCCAGGGCGACCAGATCAAGCTGATCATGCCAGGCAACATCACCTTCGCCACCGACTCGGCGAACATCGCATCGAGCTTCTACCAGCCGCTGAACAACCTGGCCAACTCCCTCAAGGAATTCAACCAGAACCAGATCGAGATTGTCGGCTATACCGACAGCACCGGCAGCCGCCAGCACAACATGGACCTGTCCCAGCGTCGCGCGCAGAGCGTGGCGACCTACCTGACGTCCCAAGGTGTCAGCGGCGCCAACCTCTCGGCCCGTGGCGCCGGCCCGGACAACCCGGTGGCAAGCAACGCCGACGTCAACGGCCGTGCGCAAAACCGTCGCGTCGAGGTCAACCTCAAGGCCATTCCTGGCCAGCAGTACCAGGCGCCGCAGCAGCAGGGGCAGACTTACCAGCAATATCCATAACCGCTGGACGTTAACTGAAAGGGGGCCATGGAAACATGGCCCCCTTTTTTACGGCTGTCGTTTGACCCTTTGTGGCGAGGGGATTTATCCCCGCTGGGTTGCGAAGCAGCCCCAAAACAGTCAACCCACTCAGCCTGACACTCCGAGTTGCTTGATTGGGGGGCTGCTGCGCAGCCCAGCGGGGATAAATCCCCTCGCCACAACAGAGTTCACTCTAATGGGTAGGTTTTAGTTAGCTTCTTTCACCGCACTCAAGAATGCGCACGTCCGCTCCTGCTGCGGGTGCTCGAAAATCTGCGCCGGGGTGCCTTGTTCGTGAATCTGCCCCTTGTAGAAAAAGCACACCCGGTCGGCGAATTCCCGGGCAAAGCCCATCTGGTGAGTCACCATCAACATCGTCAGGTTGTGCTCGGCGCCCAGCTTGCGGATCACGCTCAGCACCTCGCCGCACAATTCCGGATCAAGCGCCGAGGTCACTTCATCGAACAGCATCACCTTGGGGCGCATCGCCAGCGCCCGGGCAATTGCCACCCGCTGCTGCTGGCCGCCGGACAACTGCGACGGGTAATGGTCGAGCTTGTTGCCCAGGCCCACCAGCTCCAGCAGGTCGGCGGCGCGCTCGCGGGCTTCCTTGGGGTTCATGCCCAGCACCTGCACTGGCGCTTCGATCACATTTTGCAGCGCGGTCATGTGGGGAAACAGGTTGAAGCTCTGGAACACCATGCCGATCTTGCCACGCACCCGGCGGATGTGCCGGTCATTGGCCGGAACCAGCACGCCGTTGCGGTTGGGCATGTGGGTCAGGGAATCGTCCTCGATGCGGATCTGGCCCTGATCGATGCCTTCGAGCGTCATCAGCACCCGCAGCAGCGTCGACTTGCCCGAGCCGCTGGGGCCGATGATCGCGACCTTTTCACCGGGCGCGACATCCAGGTTCAAATGATCGAGCACGGTGAAACTGCCATAGCTTTTGGTCACGTCCTGGAAACTCACAATCGGCCGGGACGGTGTCGGAATCTGCATGGCCGGGGCCTCCTGCTGCGATGCCAGCGTGCTGCGCCGGGACAAATCGGTGGACGTGGACAGGGGTAAAGTCATTAGCGTAGCTCCATGCGCGTTTCAAGGCGCCGTACCAGCCAAGCCAGGACAAGGCTCAGGGCAAGGAAGAACAGGCCGACCAGGGTGATCGGTTCCAGGTAGCGGAAATGCTCGGAGCCGATGTTCTTGGCCTGTTGCATGATTTCCACCACGGTGATCGCCGACAGCACTGGCGTGTCCTTGAGCATCGCCACCAGGTAGTTGCCCAGCGGCGGCACGATCGGCCGCAGCGCCTGGGGCAGGATGATGTTGCGGTAGGCGTCGTACGGCGCGATGTTCAGCGCGGTCACCGCCTCCCACTGCGCCCGTGGCACGGCGTCGAGGCCACTGCGGTAGACCTCGGCGATGTAGCAGGCGTAATGCAGGCCGATGCCGAGGACGCCGACTTGCATGGCCGTCAGGCTCAGGCCGTAGTTGGGCAGCACGTAGTAAAGGAAGTACACCTGGATCAGCAACGGTGTGCTGCGGATGAACTCGATCACCGCCGTGGCCGGCCACGACAGCCAGAACTTGCGGCTGCGCCGGCCAATCGCCAGGAACAGCCCCAGCACGATCGCGATCAGGAAACCGATCAGGGTAATGCCCACGGTGTTGAGCGACGCGCGCAGCAGGTCCGGGAGGATTTGTGCGGCGTAGGACCAATCGAACAGCGTCATGACAGACCTCCGCGCATCCGGCCCCGGCTCAGCCGCCGCTCGACGTGGCGCATGCCCAGGTTGATGGCCTGGGCGAGGATGAAATACATCACCAGCGCCAGGCTGAAGATTTCCAGGGTCTGGAACGTCGCCTGGTCCAGTTGGCGTGCCCGGAAACTCAGGTCGGACAAAGTGATCAACGACACCAGCGAGGTATTCTTCAACAACTCGATCAGCAGGTTTGTGCCCGGTGGAATGGCCGCCAGCAAGGCCTGGGGCAGGATGATTCGCTTGAAGCGCGTATAGCTGCTGAAGTTCAGCGCCGTGCAGGCTTCGTATTGCCCCTTGGCGACCGAGCTGATCGCGCCACGCATCACCTCGGCCCCGTAGGCGCCGATGTGCAGCCCCAGGCCGACAATCGCCACGGCGTAGGGACTCAGCTCGATGTTGAACGGAGGAAGTGGCAGCACGAAGAATAGCCAGAACAGCTGCACCAGCAGCGAGGTGCCGCGAAACACCTCGATGTAGGTGATGGAAAACCAGCGCAACGCGCGCCACGGCGAGAGCCGTCCGAGTGCCGCCAGCACCGCGGCGACAATCGCCAGCAACGAGCCAAAGAATGTCACCTGGAGCGTGACCCAGGCCCCTTGAATCAATAACGGAAGTAATTCGCCCATGGTTCAACCCGTATCCGATGAAGCTGGGAACAGGCATCACGCGTACGCGTCATGCCCGTTTCGGCACGCCAGTGTCGATTACGGCTGAGCGCAGAGCTCGGCCGCGGTCTTGCTGGTGACGTTGGACTTGTCGAAACCGAATGGCGCGACGGCCTTGAGATGTTCCTCCGAGCCCAGCCACTTTTTCAACTCGGCGTTGACCGCGTCGCGCAGGTCCTTGTCCTCGGGCCGGAAGGCCAGGGCGCCGTAGCCAATGTGGGACGGGTCGTCCTTGAACTCGGTCATCGCCTCGACTTTGTCGCCGCCCTTGCTGGCCAGGCCTTTCATGGTCAGTTGTGTGCCGACGGCGGCATCGGCGCGACCGGCGCGCACCGCTTGCAGTTGCGCCGTGGTGTCGGGAACCTGGAGGATCTGTTCGTCCTTGACCCCCGAGTCGCGGGCGTAAGCGAGGTTGACCGTACCGGCCATGATCGCCAGCTTCACGTCCGGTTGCTTGGCGATGTCTTCGTAGCTGTGGAGCTTTTTCGGGTTGCCCTTGGCCACGAGCAGCGCGTCGGGCAACTGGTACTGTGGGTCGGTGAACAACACTTGCTTGCACCGCGCCGGGGTGATGTACATGCCGGCGGCAATCACGTCGAAACGCCCGGCGCGCAGGCCCGGAATCAGCGAGCCCCATTCGGTGAGCACCCCATTGACCTGCTTGATGCCCATCCTGGCGAAGATGATCTTGGCGATCTCCGGCGATTCGCCGGTCACGCTGCCGTCGGTTTCGGTGAACGCAAACGGCGTTTCGTTGGCGTAGCCGATGCGGATACTGCTGTTGCTTTTGACGGTGTCCAGGGTGGCCGCTTGAACGCTGCCGGCCAGGCCAAGCGCGGCACACGTCAACAAGAGGCGGCGCAGGGGCGTGCAGCTGCTGGTTGGAAAATTGCTCATCGATAAAATCTCCTGTTTCTTGTGGATCCGTCGCTAGACGGTTCTGTGTTAGGAGGCAGTGTGGCAAGAGCAAAGCGTACAGCGGCGGATCCGGGCGGGGCCTGAGTCGGTAACAGCGCCGGTACAGGTCGATCCGGCTTTTTGTCGGGGGCAGTGTGCCCGCCTGGATGACGACCTTGGACCGAGCATACAAAAGCCCCGGCGCCGATTGTATTGCACTAGGACAATTGCTTTGCCGCGAAGCCCGAGCAATGCTGGGCGCACCAGTACACAGGCGGGTCGCAGCGTTATGGATAAGTGGAAATCAGCCTTGGACGTCGCCCGCAGCGGTGAATCCAAATACAAGATTCTGGTCCAGGCGATCGCCGACGACATCGAACAGGGCATCCTCGCCAACGACCAGCGCCTGCCGCCGCAACGACAAGTGGCCGACGCCATGGGCATCAGCGTGCAGACCGTCACCAACGCCTACAAGGAACTGGAGCGCCAGGGGCTGGTGCGTTGCGAAGTAGGGCGCGGCAGTTTCGTTTCGCGGCGCATGAGCGACCGGGTCGCCACTTACATACTCGACAGCCCCGAGCGGGCGCTGGTGGATTTTTCCATCACGCGGATCCTGCACACTCGCGAGCATGATCAGTTCTGGCGCGACACCTGCGCCGAGCTGAGCACCGAAGAAGACCAGCCATGGATTCATGCGTTTCGTCCGATTGCGGGGTTTGAATCCCATCGCGAAGCGGCGGCGCAATGGATCGGCCGGCAGGGGCTGAAGGTCGATCGCAACGACGTCTTGATCACCAACGGCGCGGCTCATGGCATCTTCCTCGCCCTGGCTTCCCTGGCCGGTCCCGACGATGTAGTGCTCTGCGAAGGGCTGACCGACCACGGTGTGATCGGCAATTCCCAGGTGCTGGGTTTCACCCTCAAGGGCCTGGACACCGACCGCCACGGCATTGATCCCGAGCATTTCGAGGACATGTGCAGCAACGAGCGCATCACCGCGCTGGTGTGTACACCCAACCTCAATAACCCCACCACCAGCCTGATGCCCGACACCCGCCGCCGGGAAATCGCCGAGATTGCCCGGCGCTTCGGCGTGCACATCATCGAAGACGATGTCTACGGTCCGTTGCTGGACGAGCGCCGGGCGCCGCCCATCAGCCATTACCTGCCGGAGCTGTCGTTCTACTGCACGAGCATGACCAAGTCAGTGCTCACGGGCTTGCGCATCGGTTATCTGGTGGTGCCCAAGCGCCTGGCGCTGCGCACCGAGAGCATCCTGCGGGTGAACAGTTGGATGGCCACCCCGATGGTCTCGGAGATCGCCGCTCGCTGGATCCGCGACGGGCGCGCCGACTCGTTGTTGCATTTACAACGGCGCCTGTTGGCCGGGCGCCAGGCGATGGTCACCGAGTACATGGGCGAGCACGTCTTGGCCCAGCATCCCCATGCCTTGAATGCCTGGATCGGCATCCCGCCCCACTGGGAAGTCGACAGCCTGGTGCGGGCGCTGCGCCACAAGCACATCGCCGTCACGTCCCCCGACCCGTTCACCGTGCGCGGCACACCGCGGCCACGGGCGGTGCGGGTCTGCGTTGGCGCCGAATGCAGCGATGAAGAAATGCGCCATGCATTGATCGGCATGCGGCAGATCTTCAACCAGTATCCGCAGATTCATGATTTTTGATAACGCGAACAAAAATCCTGTGGGAGCGAGCCTGCTCGCGAAGGCGGCAGCACATCCAGCATTGATGTGACGGGTAGACCGCTTTCGCGAGCAGGCTCGCTCCCACAGGGATTTGTAGTGACTTTGGAACTTCATCACTAAATTGCCCTAGTACATTCGTCAGCACAATCCGGCCCTCTTAGACTGCGCCCAACACATCGGCTCGGGACGCGGTCATGACAGGGTTGCAGCTTCAGGACATCTACCTCGCTCGCCAGCGCATCGAGTCGCTGGTGCGGCGCACGCCCATGGAGTACTCCGCCAGCCTGTCGCGATTGATCGGCGTGCCCGTATACCTCAAGTTGGAATCCCTGCAAATCACCGGCAGCTTCAAGCTGCGTGGCGCCAGCAATGCCGTGGCGCAACTCAGCCCGGAGCAGAAGGTGTCAGGCGTGGTGACGGCCTCGACCGGTAACCATGGTCGGGCACTGGCCCATGCCGCATCGCAACAAGGGGTCAAGGCGATTGTCTGCCTGTCGAACCTCGTGCCGGCCAACAAAGTGCAGGCGATCCGCGATCTGGGCGCCGAGGTGTGCATTGTCGGCCAGTCCCAGGACGACGCCCAGCGCGAGGCCGAGCGCATCGCCCGCGAGCAGGGCGCGACCTTCCTGCCGCCGTTCGATCATCCCGCAATCATCGCCGGCCAGGGCACCCTTGGCCTGGAGATCCTCGAACAGCAAGCGGATGTGGCCCAGGTGCTGGTGCCATTGTCCGGCGGCGGCCTGTTCGCCGGTGTGGGCCTGGCCCTGAAAAGCGCCAATCCAGCCATTCAAGTCCACTGCATCAGCATGGCGCGAGGCGCCGCGATGCACACCAGCCTCGCCGCCGGCCAGCCGCTGGAAGTCGAAGAGCTGCCGACCCTGGCGGACTCTCTTGGCGGCGGCATCGGCCTGGACAACCGCTACACCTTCGCCATGACCCGGCAGTTGGCCGATGACGTGCACCTGCTCTCGGAAGCTTCGATCGCCAATGCCCTGCGCCACGCCTATCACCACGAACGCCTGGTGCTCGAAGGTGCCGCCGTGGTGGGCATCGCGGCGTTGCTCGACGGCCTGGTCGAACCGCGCGGACCGATCGTGGTGGTGGTCAGCGGGCGCAACGTCGACACCGAACAACATGCCCGCGTGATCGCCGGCGCCAACGCCTGATAACCCGTTAACGGAGCCTGTCATGAGTGAAGTCACCCTATTGAGCGAGGCCGACCTGCGCAGTTGCGTGGCCCTCGACCTGGCCAGCATCGACGCCATCGAGCAGGCCTTCGTGATGCTGGCCACCGCGGCCGTGGCGATGCCGCCGATCCTGCGGCTGGACATTCCCGAGCACAACGGCGAAGTGGATGTGAAGACCGCTTACCTGCCGGGCCTGGAGCGCTTCGCCATCAAGGTCAGTCCGGGTTTCTTCGACAACCCCAAGCTCGGCCTGCCCAGCCTCAACGGCATGATGATGCTGCTCTCGGCGCGTACCGGTCTGTTGGAGGCGCTGCTGCTCGACAATGGCTACCTCACCGCCGTGCGCACCGCCGCGGCCGGGGCGGTGGCGGCGCGTTGCCTGTCTCGCGAGCAAAGCCGCAGCGTGGCGTTGATCGGGGCCGGCGAGCAGGCGGCGTTGCAGCTTCAGGCGCTGCGCCTGGTGCGGCCGATCGACGAGGTGCGGGTCTGGGCGCGGGATGCGCAAAAGGCCAAGGCGTTCAGTGATGGACTGGCCCGTGACAGCGGACTTGCCGTCACGCCCTGCAGCTCCATTGACGCTGCCCTGGAGGGCGTGGATATCGCGATCACCTGCACGCCCAGCCGCGAGCCGCTGATCGAGCCCCGCCACTTGCACCCTGGCCTGCACATCACCGCGATGGGCTCGGACGCGGAGCACAAGAACGAAATTTCCCCACAGGCCCTGGCAGCCGTCGACTGCTATGTCGCCGATCGCCTCAGCCAGACCCGCGTGCTCGGCGAACTGCACCATGCCTTGGCGGCCGGCTTTGTCCGTGACGATTTGATGGAACTCGGGCAAGTGCTGGCGGGCCAGCAGCCCGGGCGCTCCGATGCAACGCAGGTAACGCTTTGCGACCTGACCGGCACCGGCGCCCAGGACACCGCCATCGCCAATCTGGCGTTCGAGCGGGCGAGGGCGGCAGGCAAGGGTTTCGCGTTCGGTCGTTGAATCGATTTGTTTATTCGTGTCATTGAACAGAGGGCAGGTGGATGTCAGAGATAGTCGTCAATCTTCCGTTCCAGCGGGAGGAATACGCCCAGCGCCTGGCAAAGGTTCGCGCGGCGATGCAGGTCCAGGGCCTGGAGCTGTTGCTGGTCACCGATCCGTCGAACATGGCCTGGCTCACCGGCTATGACGGTTGGTCGTTCTATGTGCACCAGTGCGTGCTGCTGGCGCTGGACGGCGAGCCGGTGTGGTTCGGGCGTGGCCAGGATGCCAACGGGGCGAAGCGCACGGTGTTCATGCAGGCCGATAACATCGTCGGCTACCCGGACATTTACGTGCAGTCCCGCGAGCGTCATCCCATGGACTACCTGTCCCGCGAGGTGATCATTGCCCGTGGTTGGGGCGCGCTGAGCATCGGCGTGGAAATGGACAACTACTACTTCAGCGCCGCCGCGTACCTGTCGCTGCAAAAGCACCTGCCCGAGGCGAAGCTGGTGGACGCGGTGGGCCTGGTGAACTGGCAGCGTGCGGTCAAGTCGCCGCAGGAAATCGCCTACATGCGCATCGCCGCACGCATCGTCGAGAACATGCACAGCCGGATCCTCGAACGCATCGAGCCGGGCATGCGCAAGAACGAACTGGTGGCTGAGATCTACAGCAGCGGCATCCTCGGTGCCGACGGCCATGGCGGCGATTACCCGGCCATCGTGCCGCTGCTGCCCACCGGTGCCGACGCCAGCGCACCGCACCTGACCTGGGATGATTCGCCGTTCGAAAAAGGCGCTGGCACCTTCTTTGAAATCGCCGGCTGCTACAAGCGTTACCACTGCCCGCTGTCGCGCACCATTTACCTGGGCAAGCCGCCGCAGCATTTCCTCGACGGCGAAAAAGCCGTGGTCGAGGGCATCGCCGCTGGCCTGGACGCGGCCAAGCCGGGCAACACCACCGGCGACATTGCCGTGGCGTTTTTCAAGGTGCTGGAAAAGTTCGGCATCCACAAGGACAGCCGTTGCGGCTACCCCATCGGCATCAGTTATCCGCCGGATTGGGGCGAGCGCACCATGAGCCTGCGCCCCGGCGACAACAGCGTGTTGCAGCCGGGCATGACCTTCCACTTCATGCCGGGGCTGTGGATGGACGATTGGGGCCTGGAAATCACCGAGAGCATCCTGATCACCGAGACCGGCGTCGAGACGCTGTGCAACGTGCCCCGTCAACTGTTCGTGAAGGATTGAGCCATGCGCGAATTGCCCAGCAATCCCATCAGCGCCACGGTCGACTTCAGCCGCGAGGGTGTGCAGCACGGTTTTCTCAAGTTGCCGTATTCGCGGGACGATTCGGCATGGGGCGCGGTAATGATCCCCATCACCGTGATCCAGCGCGGCAGCGGTCCGACCGCGCTGCTCAGCGGTGGCAACCACGGCGACGAATACGAAGGCCCGGTGGCCCTGAGCAAACTGGCCCAGCAGTTGAGCGCCGAAGACGTCAGCGGGCGGATCATCATCGTGCCGTTCATGAACACCCCGGCGTTCCGTGCCGGACGCCGGACTTCGCCCATCGACAAAGGCAACCTGAACCGCAGTTTTCCCGGCAAGCCGGACGGCACCGTCACCGAGAAAATCGCCGACTATTTCAACCGCACCCTGCTGCCGTTGGCTGACCTTGTGCTGGACATTCATTCCGGGGGGCGAACCCTGGATTTCCTGCCATTCGCCGCCTGCCACGTATTGCCGGACAAACAGCAACAGGCGCGTTGCGAGGCCGCGATGCTGGCGTTCAACGCGCCGTATTGCATGCGCATGCTGGAGCTGGATGCCGGGTCGATGTACGACACGGCGGCGGAGTCCCAGGGCAAGGTGTTTGTTACTACCGAGCTGGGCGGCGGCGGTTCGTCCACCGCCCGCAGCGTGGCGATTGCCGAGCGCGGGGTGCGCAACCTGTTGATCCACGCCGGCATCCTGCGGGGTGCGATCGAGTTGCAGCCGTCGGTGATGCTCGACATGCCGGACGCCAGTTGCTTCGTTGCCAGCGAGCATGACGGCTTGTTGGAAATGTGTCGCGACCTCGGCGAAAGCGTGAACCAGGGAGAAGTGGTGGCGCGCATCCACGACGCAACCCGCAGCGGCGTCGCCCCGGTTGAATACCGCGCCGCCCGCAGCGGCCTGCTGGCGGCGCGGCACTTTCCCGGGCTGGTGCAGTGTGGCGATACGCTGGTGGTGATTGCGGATGTGTTGGCTTGATAACAGCCAACCACAAATTCCCTGTGGGAGCGAGCTTGCTCGCGATAGCGGTGTGTCTGAGACGATGATGTTGAATTTGATGGCCTCATCGCGAGCAAGCTCGCTCCCACAGGGATTTGCGGTGACGGTAGATTTACCCTCCCACGGGGGCGGTATGACGTCTGAATTCTCTGGAGAGCCCGGCCCATGCACAAGCTCGATCGCTACGACCTGAAAATCCTGCAGATCCTCGCCGAGGACGGGCGGATCACCAAGTCGAGCCTCGCCGAGGCGATCAACCTTTCAGTGACCCCGGCCTGGGAGCGGGTGCGCAAACTCGAGGCGGCGGGGCTGATCATCGGCTACCGGGCGCAGATCGACTGGGGCGCGGTGTTCAAGCGCCAGCAGGTACTGGTGGAAATCACCCTGGCCCGGCACACCGCCCAGGACATGCGCCGTTTCGAGCAACGCCTGCTCGCCGCGCCCGAAGTGGTGTTCTGCTACGCCACCGGCGGCGGTGTGGATTACCTGGCGATGATCCAGGCGCCGGACGTCGATTCGTATCAGCGTTTCGTCGATCAACTGTTGCTTGAAGACCTCGGCATCGAACGCTACTTCACCTACATCGTCACCAAGACCATCAAGACCGTCGGCGCCTTGCCGGCGGAGCTCACACCGTCATCCTGAACACCGCAGAAAACATTTTCCGGCAGGGTATTTCCAGAAAAAAACCAAGGTCCGGGCCGGTGCAAACAGCCGATAACAAAAGCGCAGCAGCCCTAGCATGGATTCACGCTAACGGTCTGGAGTGAACGTCATGCCTTATCAACACCCGCTGCTGTTCAAAGCGCTTTGCTACATCGATGGCCATTGGGTCCACAGCGACAGCGGCCAGAGCATCGCGGTGCAGAACCCAGCAACCCGCACGGTTATCGGCCATGTGCCGATGCTCGATCAACCTCAGATCGTCGCGGCGGTGGACGCGGCGCATCGCGCGTTCCCCGCATGGCGCGAGCAGAGCCTGGAGATTCGCGGCGCGATGCTGCGGCGCTGGGCGGCGTTGATCAGCGAGCACAGCGAAGACCTCGCGCGAATTCTCAGCCTGGAGCAGGGCAAGCCGCTGGCCGAGTCCCGTGGCGAAATCGCCTATGCCGCAAGTTTCATCCCGTGGTTCGCCGAGGAGGCCCGGCGCCTCTACGGCCAGAACATTCCCAGTCATATCCCGAACGCTCATTTGGGCACGGTCAAGGAACCAGTGGGCGTCTGCGCGCTGCTCACACCCTGGAACTTCCCCTCGGCGATGATCACCCGCAAGGCCGCTGCCGCGCTGGCGGCCGGATGCACCGTGGTGGTCAAGCCGGCCCATGAAACGCCTTACTCGGCGTTGGCCCTGGCGCAACTGGCCGAGGAAGCGGGCTTTCCTGCCGGCGTCTTCAACGTGGTATTGGGCGAGCCGCAGATGACCATGGAGACCCTGGTCAAGGACCGCCGCGTGCGTTCGGTGAGTTTCACCGGCTCGACCCGGGTCGGCAAACTGGTGCTGCAAGCAGCGGCCCATGACGTGAAAAAGGTCGCGCTGGAGCTGGGCGGCAATGCGCCGTTCATTGTCTGCGCCGATGCCGATCTGGCCTTGGCAGTCAAAGTCGCTGTCGAGGCGAAATTCCAGACCTCGGGTCAGGATTGCTGCGCGGCCAACCGGATCCTGGTGCAGCGCCCGGCGTATCAGGCGTTTCTCAGTCGTTTCGCCGCCGCGGTGCGCGCCTTGCGGGTCGGGCCGGCGATGGTTGATCAACAGGAGCAGGCGGTGGATGTCGGGCCGTTGATGCATCAGGCGGCGCTCGATGCGACCGCCGACCGCGTCGCCGATGCGCTGGCCCTTGGCGCCCAACGCCTGGCCGGTGGCGAGGCCCATGCTCTGGGCGGGTTGTTCTACCAACCGACCGTGCTGGCCGACGTCACGCCAAAAATGCGCATCTACCGTGAAGAGAACTTCGCGCCCATCGCCGGGGTGATGCCGTTCGACACCCTGGACGAAGCCATCGAACTGGCCAACGACACCGAATACGGACTGGCCGCGTATATTTGCTCCAATCGCCTGGATGTCATTTATCCACTGATCCGTCGTCTCGACCACGCCATGGTCGCCGTCAACGGCGTCAAGTTCACCGGTCATCCGATTCCCTTCGGCGGCATGAAAGCCTCGGGCCTCGGCCGCGAGGGCGGCACCGAGGGCTTCGAGCCCTTCGTCGAAACCAAATACTTTTGCCTGCACCATCAAGGCCAATTCCCAGGAGAGCCCGCATGAGCCAAGAACTCAACACGTTGTTCGAACAAGACCGTGCGCATTTCATGCACCCCTCGACCCACGCCCACGACCACGCCAGCGGGGCGCTCAAGGGGCGCATCATCAAGAGCGCGTCGGGCATTCGCATACGCGATCACGAGGGGCGTGACTTCATCGACGCTTTCGCCGGGCTCTATTGCGTGAACATTGGTTATGGCCGTACCGAAGTGGCCGATGCCATCTACAAACAGGCCAAGGAACTGGCCTACTACCACACCTATGTCGGTCATTCGAGCGAGGCGATCATCGAACTGTCCAGCCGCATCATGGACTGGGCGCCGACGGGGATGAAGAAGGTCTATTACGGGCTGTCCGGCTCCGATGCCAACGAAACCCAGATCAAACTGGTGCGTTACTACAACAACGTACTCGGCCGGCCGCAGAAGAAAAAAATCATCTCCCGTGATCGTGGCTACCATGGCTCGGGCATCATGACCGGCAGCCTGACCGGGCTGCCGGCGTTCCATCAGCATTTCGACCTGCCGGCCGAAGGGGTCAAGCACACCGTGTGTCCGCACTGGTATCGCAAGGCCCGGGCGGGCATGGACGAAGCAACGTTCGTGCGTTATTGCGCCGATGAACTGGAAAAAATGATCCTCGCCGAGGGCCCGGACACGGTGGCGGCGTTCATCGGCGAACCGGTGATGGGCACTGGTGGCATCATCGTTCCGCCCGCCGGTTATTGGGCTGCGATCCAGGCCGTGCTGAACAGATACGACGTGCTGTTGATCGCCGATGAGGTGGTCTGCGCGTTTGGTCGCCTGGGTTCGAAGATGGGCAGCCAGCGCTATGGCATGCAGCCGGACCTGATCACCACGGCCAAGGGACTGACCAGCGCCTACGCGCCGTTGTCGGCGGTGATCATCGGTGAAAAGGTCTGGAGCGTGATCGAAAAAGCCTCCCAGGCCGAAGGTGCGATGGGCCATGGCTGGACTTACTCCGGACACCCGATCTGCGCGGCGGCGGCCCTGGCCAACCTGGATATCCTCGAAAGGGAAAACCTCATGGCCAACGCCGAAGACGTCGGTGGTTACCTCAACCGGCGTTTACGCGAAACCCTCGAAGGCCATCCGCTGGTGGGCGAAGTGCGCGGTGACGGCATGCTGGCGGCGGTGGAGTTCATGGCCGATCGTGAACAGCGTACGGCGTTCGACCCGGCACTCAAGGTCGGACCCAAGGTCTCGGCCGCCTGCCTGGAACGCGGAATGATCGCCCGCGCCATGCCCCACGGCGACATCCTGGGCTTCGCTCCGCCGCTGATCCTGACCCGCGAAGACGCCGACCTGATCGTCGACATCACCAAAGGGGCCATCGACCAGGTGGCGGAGGAAGTGTTGGCTTGAGCTGAGTACACAATACTTCAGGACACAATACCTGTGGCGAGGGGATTTATCCCCGCTGGGCTGCGCAGCAGCCCTAAAGCAGTGAACTCAATCTTTCTGACACCGAGTTGGCTGGTTTGGGGGCCGCTGCGCAGCCCAACGGGGATAAATCCCCTCGCCACAGAACCAAGTTCACAGCGCGACAGCGCAGCGTCGACGACTCCCTCGCCACAAGGGATCAGACATCGAAGTGAGTGGAATTAGAGCCAATAAAAAGCCCGCCCGATCATGCGATCGGGCGGGCTTTTTGGTGTTGCTGGAAATTACTTCTTCAAACCGTAATGCTCATCCAGCATCCCTGGGGAGTTCGGGGCCTTGGGGGCGTAGTCCCGTGGCGGTTCCTGGATCCCTTTGGGCGGGGTCAGGCGCTCCCGTGGCGTCTGCGCCGTGTCGGCTTGCAGGGCGGCCAGCAGGCGCTGGCGCGTCTGCTCGTCCAGGGCCAGGCGGTTGGCGCCCTCGGACAGATGATCCTGGACTTCCTGGTAGCTCTGGGTGAGCTTTTTCACCAGGGAAGCGGTGCTGTTGAAGTGGGTTACCACTTCATTCTGGTAACTGTCGAAACGTTCCTGGATGTCGTCGAGCTGACGTTGGGTGCTGTTGGGCACCGCGTTAGGCAGCAGTCGGGCAATCAGGAAACCAATGGCGACACCGGCAACCAGGGCAAGAGTCGGCAACAGCCAAACTAAGAGCGAGTGTTCCACGAGTCCTTCCTCTATAAACGGCTTTGCTTTACGTTAACGGCTCGGACCTGCGCTGTATACCGCGAAGAACATCGCAATCATGCCAGGCACAGACTTTTAGCTAGACGAGTCGACCCTATTCGGGGTCACGGAGTTCTTTCCCTTGCTTATGCGCGAAACCCCTGTAGTCATCGATGGCCCGGTCGGCCAACTGGAAGCCTTGTACCTGGACAGCGAAGCGCCCCGTGGCCTGGCGCTGATCTGCCACCCCAACCCGGTACAGGGCGGGACCATGCTCAACAAAGTGGTCTCGACCCTGCAGCGCACCGCCCGCGACGCTGGCCTGGTTACGTTGCGTTTCAATTATCGCGGCGTCGGCGCCAGTGCCGGCAGCCATGACATGGGCACCGGCGAAGTGGACGATGCCCAGGCCGCGGCCGCCTGGTTGCTGGAAAAATACCCGCAGCTGCCCCTGACCCTGTTTGGTTTTTCCTTCGGCGGCTTCGTCGCCGCCACCCTTGGCGGACGCCTGGAAGCCCAAGGCCAGGCGCTCAAGCACCTGTTCATGGTTGCTCCGGCGGTAATGCGCCTGGATGCACAAGCGCCCCTGCCGACCAGTGGCGAATTGACCGTGATCCAGCCGGAAACCGACGAAGTGGTCGATCCCCAACTTGTCTACACATGGTCCGACGCGCTCCAGCGCCCCCATGAGCTGCTGAAAGTGGCAGAATGCGGACACTTTTTTCATGGCAAGCTGACTGATCTCAAGGATCTGCTCCTGCCGCGCCTCTCGAATTGACAGCAGTCTGACAAGCGATAACCCATGACGACTCGTACCCGTATCCTGACCGGCATCACCACCACCGGCACCCCGCACCTGGGCAACTACGCCGGCGCCATCCGTCCGGCGATCCTCGCCAGCCGCGAAAGCAATGCCGATTCGTTCTATTTCCTGGCCGATTACCACGCCCTGATCAAATGTGATGACCCGCTGCGCATCCAGCGCTCGCGCCTGGAAATCGCCGCGACCTGGCTGGCCGGTGGCCTGGATGTGGACCGCGTGACGTTCTATCGCCAGTCCGATATCCCTGAAATCCCGGAACTGACCTGGCTGCTGACGTGCGTCGCCGCCAAGGGCCTGCTCAACCGTGCCCACGCCTACAAGGCGTCGGTGGACAAGAACGTCGAGACCGGCGAAGACCCTGACGCCGGCGTCACCATGGGCCTCTACAGTTACCCGATCCTCATGGCGGCCGACATCCTGATGTTCAACGCCCACAAGGTGCCGGTCGGTCGTGACCAGATCCAGCACGTGGAAATGGCGCGGGACATCGGTCAGCGCTTCAACCACCTGTTCGGCAAGGGCAAGGAGTTCTTCACCATGCCCGAGGCGCTGATCGAGGAAAGCGTCGCCACGCTGCCGGGCCTCGATGGCCGCAAGATGTCCAAGAGCTACGACAACACCATTCCGTTGTTCAGCAGCGCCAAGGACATGAAGGACGCGATCTCGCGGATCGTCACCGACTCGCGCGCGCCGGGCGAAGCCAAGGACCCGGACAACTCGCACCTGTTCACGCTGTTCCAGGCCTTCGCCACTGCCGAGCAGTCCGCCGCGTTCCGTAGCGAACTGCTGCAAGGCCTGGGTTGGGGCGAGGCGAAGAGTCGTCTGTTCCAACTGCTCGACGACCAGTTGGGTGAAGCGCGCGAGCGGTACCACCAGTTGATCGAACGCCCGGCGGACCTTGAAGACATCCTGCAACTGGGCGCGAAAAAAGCCCGGGCCGTAGCAACGCCGTTTCTCAATGAACTGCGCGAGGCAGTTGGCCTGCGGTCCTTCGTCAGCCAGGTGCAAGTGGCAACGCAGACCAAAAAGAAAGCGGCCAAGGCTGCGCGCTTCGTCAGCTTCCGCGACGATGACGGCAGTTTCCGCTTCCGCCTGCTTTCTGCCGATGGCGAGCAGTTGTTGCTTTCGAACAACTTCGCCGACGGCAAGACCGCTGGCCAGGTGACCAAGCAGTTGCAATCCGGCCAGCCCTTGGACGTGCGCAGCGATGAACTGAGTTTCAGCGTCTGGCTCGACGGCGAATGCGTGGCCCACAGCCCGGCCTTTGCCGACCGTAGCGCCCGAGACGCGGCCATCGATGCGTTGCGCGTGGCACTGACGCCTGCCCAGGATTGATTGAAGGCGTTCCCGACCATCGGCCCGAATAAGGGCCGATTGCCATTCCTCTGGGCCATCGCTACAGTGACGGCCCGTTTTTGTTGCCTTGCTAACGAATATGACGCCCCTAGAACGATATCAAGCTGATCTGAAACGCCCGGAATTCTTCCACGACGCAGCCCAGGAAACGGCCGTGCGGCATTTGCAGCGCCTGTACGACGACCTGGTTGCCGCGTCGAACAACAAGCCGGGCTTGTTGGGCAAACTGTTCGGCAAAAAGGACCAGACACCGGTCAAGGGCCTGTACTTCTGGGGTGGCGTCGGCCGTGGCAAGACTTACCTGGTGGACACCTTCTTCGAAGCGTTGCCCTTCAAGGAAAAGACCCGGACGCACTTTCACCGCTTCATGAAGCGCGTGCACGAGGAAATGAAGACCCTGGGTGGCGAAAAGAACCCGCTGACCCTCATCGCCAAGCGCTTCGCCGCCGAGACGCGGGTGATCTGCTTCGATGAGTTTTTCGTTTCCGACATCACCGACGCCATGATCCTTGGCACGCTGATGGAAGAACTGTTCAAGAACGGCGTGACCCTGGTCGCCACCTCGAACATCGTCCCCGACGGCCTTTACAAGGACGGTCTGCAACGGGCGCGCTTCCTGCCGGCGATCAAGCTGATCAAGGAGCACACCGAAATCGTCAATGTCGACAGCGGCGTGGACTATCGCCTGCGTCACCTCGAACAAGCGGAGTTGTTCCATTTCCCGCTGGATGCCGCCGCTGAAGAAAGCCTGCGCAAGAGCTTCCGCGCCCTGACGCCGGAATGCACCCAGGCGGTTGAAAACGATGTATTGATCATCGAGAACCGCGAAATCCGTGCGATCCGCACCTGCGACGACGTGGCCTGGTTCGACTTCCGTGAACTGTGCGACGGCCCCCGCAGCCAGAACGACTACATCGAGCTGGGCAAGATCTTCCATGCCGTGCTGCTCAGCGGCGTCGAGCAGATGAGCGTCACCACCGATGACATCGCCCGCCGTTTCATCAACATGGTCGACGAATTCTACGACCGCAACGTGAAGCTGATCATCTCGGCTGAAGTCGAGCTCAAGGACCTCTATACCGGCGGTCGCCTGAACTTCGAATTCCAGCGGACCCTCAGTCGCCTGTTGGAGATGCAATCCCACGAATTCCTGTCGCGGGCGCATAAACCGTAATACAACTGCAGCACAAACCCGTGGCGAGGGAGCTTGCTCCCGCTGGGCTGCGCAGCAGCCCCCGCCGATCCGTCTAGGCAACCCTCAATACTGCAAAAGCCTCAGATAGCGAGCCAGGTCATCTTGTCGCTGGCAACCGAGCAGCAGCCACAAGAGAATCCTCGATTTTCGTGGGCAGACAAAACCAGCCATCGAAGCACCTCTTTTAACCAGATCCATCTCGCCGCCCTTGAAGCCGTAAGTCGAGCGAGCCGTTGAGCCGCAATCGCAGCGAGTCGCAACAATGACCGGGATTTTTCTGGCAATGGCGTCAATTTTTCCAGCCCAGGTTTCAGAAACGTGCCCTGCGCCGAAACCGGCGATCACCAGCCCGTCGTAACCCAGCGCGAGAACGTTCTCCAGCAACAGGCTGTCGGCAGACAGCGACGCTTGTAATAACGCAACCTTGTGCGTCGAGCGCTGTGGCAACGGCAAGGTGTGACGTTGGCGTGGTGGATGGAAATAGTGAACGTCACCCTCCAGTAACAGGCCTGCCGGGCCTACGACGGGCGAAGAAAAAGCCTGCAGTGCCATCGAATCGGTTTTGCGAACCGCCTGCGCCGAATGAATCTGCCCGTTCATGACCACCTGAACACCTCGTCGCCAACTGCTCTCGGCCAGGCCCACCTGGCAGGCATCCAGCAGATTGCCCGGTCCGTCGGCGCCTGTCTGGGCTGCGGAACGCATCGCTCCAGTAAGCACCAGAGGTTCGTCGTGGTCCCACAGGAGATCGAAAAATGCGGCGGATTCCTCCAGCGTGTCGGTGCCCTGAGTGAGGACAACCGCCACCGCACCTAGCTCGATCTGAGTGTTCGCCCAGCGCAGGACACTCAATAAATGCTCGAAACTCAATGAGGCGCTGGGCAACAGTTGGAGCGTTTCGACGGTGACGCGGGCCAGGGCTCTCAATTCGGGTACCGAAGCCAGCAGGGTTGCGCCGCTGACGGTCGGGACCACTCCTTCTCCGAAGACCCGGGCCTGCATGCTCACGGTGCCGCCGAGTGAAGCGATGCTCAGGTTGGGCAAGTCCATGTGATACCTCGCGTGCTTGCAAAAAATGGCTGCAACCGCCTACCGGTCGAGATGCAGCCGTGGAAGGGGGCGGCTCAGTTGGTTATCAGGCGTCCGATAAGCGGAATGATGAGCAAGGTACTGATGGCCATGGACAGGACATTCGCAATAAATCCGTGCATGTCGGTGGGTAGCCTTTTGGCAATCGCACACGCCAGTGGCGGCGCCACAAGTGCACCTAGCAAGGCGCTGGAGACAATCACCGGCCAACTGCCGCCGTAGGTCAGAACCGCGGCAGGCACGACCGATACCAGCGGGATATAGGTGGGATACCAGCCTCGCAACCTCCACTGTCGACGCCAGATCATCACGCCCAAGGCCGAGGTCAGCGCTTGCGCACCGATCAGTTGCGGCAGCAAGCCCGAGCCGTAGACCGGGCTCATCGGGTTCAAGGCATAGGCCAGCAAGGCGCCCGATATGAGCCCAAGGCTGGCCCACTCATTGCCGAAGAACGGCGCTTCGGAGAAATCCGCCAAGACTCGGCGCAGGCTCCAGACGACACCGTAGTCGGGTGCACGGCTGGGCGTGGGCCTTGATGGCGTTTCGGATGGTTTCATTGAGGCCTGCGAGCTCACCAGGCTTGGCACATAACGACAGAGCAGGAATGCCATGACGCTGGCGACAGCCATCCCCGAGACGTTGCCGATCACTGCCGGCAAACCCAGTGGATTGCAGACGTAATTGACCAGCAACAAGCACGCCGGGGTGACCAGCAATGCACCCATGACTGCGCCATTGATCGCCACTTTCCAGCCACCGCCAAACATCAGCACCATCGCCGCCGGCAATGAAACGAATGCGGCAAAGGTCGGTTGCCAGGCGGTGGCCGTAACGGTCCAGCCCCATAACAGGTTGCTGAGCAGGAGCCCAAGCAGTGAGCTGGCGACGACCCACGGCCACAGGCCGCTGCCGTAGCAGATGGGAAAGCCTTGCCAGGCCTTTCCCGTTTCATTGGCCCGGTATGCCAGGTATGCCCCCGCCAGCAGTCCGATGGAAGCAAATTCATGCTTATAAAAGGCGACTTCGCTGATGTCTCCCACCACCCAGCGTAGCCATGAGGTTGGCTGTGGCAAATTCGACACCATGTGGCCGTAGTCGGGCCAGGAGGCGAGGCTCATGAAAGAAAGCCAGAAGACCAGCGACAGCGCGCCGAGCACCAACAGGATCACTGCAAGATCCAGCGATGAACGAGCGGTATGCCGGCGTTGGCGTTTTTCGTTTGTGGATTCCATTGCATAAGCCCCCTCAGCGCGGCAGGAGAGGGTGCTGGGTATAACCAAGCATCGGATCGTAGAGATCCGAACGCCGATCACGGTGCAGGTCGTTCAGGTTGTTCCAGATGGCGGCGCTACGGGAACTGGTCAGGTCGATGTCGGCGAACAGCACTTCCTGCTGGTCGGCGGAGGCCACCGCGCCAATCGGCCAACCGTTAGTACCCGCGATCAGCGAGCAGCCAAGATAGCGGGCACCGCGTTCTTCGCCGATGCGGCTTGCCGCTGCAATGAACACGTTATTGACGTGTGCCGCCGTCATGGTCAGATATGACGCCATGCACTTGCCTGCGTCATCAAACAGCGGTGGGGGCGTCCAGACCCAGTTATTCAGGCTGCAGATGATGTCCGCGCCTTGCTGGGTCAGGATTCGCGGCACTTCCGGAAACCAGATGTCCCAGCAGATCAGCATTCCGATGCGGCCTATCGGGGTTTCGAACACTGGAAAACCCAGGTCCCCTGGTGTGAACCAGAGTTTCTCCAGGTTCCACAAATGGGCTTTTCGGTACTTGCCAATAAAACCGTCTGGCCCCAACAGAACACCGGTGTTGAAAAGCCGCATGCCCTCGCGCTCTGTCAAGCCGGCCACCAGGTAAATCTTGTGCTGGCGGGCGAAGTCCTTCCAGGCCTGCACGCTCGGCCCGTTAGGGACCAATTCGGAGTGTTCGAACGCATCCTGTCGGTTGCTGAAAAAATAACCGGTATTTGACAGCTCGGGCAGAACGATGAGATTCGCTCCGCCGTTTACCGCCTCCAACGCCAGCGCAAGGCTGTGATGCAGGTTCTGCTCATGATTCCTTACGCCGACCTGAGGGTCGAATTGCACAACCGCTACGCGGACAGGACTGGTTGGCTCGCTCATTCAAGAAACCTCTTTTTATTTTTATTCACGCTGTTTAATGGCGTGTTTATAAGAGGCGAAACGGGCGTGGAGCGTAAGTCAGCCGTTTCCGTGTGGTTTGTAGGGCATCTCCCAAGATGAATGAGCGGAAATCAAAAGTAGGAGCGAGCCTGCTCGCGAAGAGGCGAGCCTGTTCAGCAACCCTGCAAGCTGACACACCGCCTTCGCGAGCAGGCTCGCTCCCACAATGGAATTTGCGTTCAGCGACGTGCTCACGCCGCCTGCTGGAATTGCTGCCGGTACTGGTTCGGTGACAGGTCGGTGTGCTGCCGGAACAGTCGTGCGAAAAAGCTCGCGTCGTCGTAGCCGACTTCATAGCTGATCGTCTTGATGCTCTTGCGGCTCCCGGACAGCAGGCCCTTGGCGGTTTCTATCCGCAGGCGTTGCAGGTAGTGCAAGGGCTTGTCGCCGGTGGCGGTCTGGAAGCGGCGCATGAAATTGCGGATGCTCATGCCGTGCTCCCGGGCGACGTCCTCGAAGCGGAACTTGTCGGCGAAATGCTCCTCCAGCCATTGCTGGATCTGCAGGATGATCACGTCCTGATGCAGTTTCTGCCCGCCAAAGCCGATGCGTCCCGGCGAATAGTTGCGTTGCACTTCATACAGGATGTCCCGCGCCACGGCCTGGGCGACGTTGGCGCCGCAGAAGCGTTCGATCAAGTAGATGTAAAGGTCGCAGGCCGACGTGGTGCCGCCGGCGCAGAACAGATTGTCGGCGTCGGTCAGGTGCTTGTCCTGGTTCAGGTGCACCTGAGGGAAACGCTCCTTGAAGGCATTGAAGAAGCGCCAGTAGGTGGTGGCTTCCTTGCCGTCGAGCAGCCCGGCCTCGGCCAGCCAGAATACTCCGGTGGCTTCGCCGCAGAGCACCGCACCGCGAGCGTGTTGTTCGCGCAGCCAGGGCAGGACCTGGGGATAATGTTGGCAGAGCGTGGCAAAGTCATCCCAGAACGCCGGCAGGATGATCACATCGGTATTTTCGAGGCCACCGTCCACCGGCATGAGCACATCGCTGAAGCTGTTGACTGGCTTGCCGTCAGGGCTGACCAGCCGGGTTTCGAACGCTGGGGTCAGGCCGTGGCCAAGCTGTTTGCCGTAGCGCAGGCTGGCCAGGTGGAAAAAATCCTTGGCCTGCATGAGGGTGGAAGCGAAAACCCGGTCGACTGCCAGGATGCTGACGCGCCGCAAGGGCGTGGAGGCGTGCATGGACATAACTCATCTTTATTTTTATAGGGGAAAGTGGTCACCAGACGGCTGGATCGTCTTATTTTTTGTCGGATGTGTCCAGTGTCCTCTCATACGCCGCAGGCTTAGGCTCTGTCGGATAACCACACCCAACAATAACCAAAGGTGCGCCATGATCCCCAGAACCCTGTTCAGTCCCGAGCACGAGTTGTTTCGCGACACCGTACGAACCTTCCTTGAAAAAGAAGCCGTGCCGTACCACAGCCAGTGGGAAAAACAGGGGCACATCGATCGCCAACTCTGGAACAAGGCTGGGGAGGCGGGGATGTTGTGCTCGCATCTGCCGGAGGCCTACGGCGGGCTGGAAGCGGATTTTCTCTACAGCACGGTGGTGATCGAGGAAATCGGCCGCCTGGGGCTGACCGGGATCGGTTTCTCGTTGCATTCCGATATCGTTGCGCCTTACATCCTGCATTACGGCAGCGAAGCGTTGAAGCATAAATACCTGCCGAAACTGGTGTCCGGCGAAATGGTCACGGCCATCGCCATGACCGAGCCGGGCGCCGGTTCCGACCTGCAAGGCGTGAAGACCACAGCAGTGCTCGACGGCGATGAATACGTGATCAACGGCTCCAAGACGTTCATTACCAATGGCTTCCTGGCCGACCTGGTTATTGTCGTCGCCAAGACCGACCCGAAGGCGGGGGCCAAAGGTACCAGCCTGTTCCTGGTGGAGGCGGGCACGCCGGGCTTTGAAAAAGGCAAGCGCCTGGAGAAAGTCGGAATGAAGGCCCAGGACACGTCGGAGCTGTTCTTCCAGGATGTCCGCGTGCCGAAGGAAAATCTGCTGGGCCAGGCCGGAATGGGCTTCGCCTACCTGATGCAGGAACTGCCTCAGGAGCGCCTGACCGTCGCCATCGGTGGCCTGGCCTCGGCCGAAGCGGCGCTGCAATGGACGCTGGATTACACCCGTGACCGCAAGGCGTTCGGCAAATCCATCGCGGATTTCCAGAACACCCGCTTCAAACTGGCTGAAATGGCCACCGAGATCCAGATCGGCCGGGTCTTTGTCGACCGCTGCCTGGAGCTTCATCTGCAGGGCAAGCTCGATGTACCGACGGCGGCGATGGCCAAGTACTGGGGCACCGACCTGCAATGCAAGGTGCTCGACGAATGCGTGCAGCTGCATGGCGGCTACGGTTTCATGTGGGAATATCCGGTCGCCCGGGCGTGGGCTGATGCGCGGGTGCAGCGGATCTATGCGGGGACCAACGAAATCATGAAGGAGATTATTGCGCGGTCGCTTTGATGCATTAGGACAGTTAGACCGCTATCGCGAGCAAGCTCGCTCCCACAGGGTTTGTGTCTGATCATTATTTTGTGATCGACAAAGAACCCTTGTGGGAGCGAGCTTGCTCGCGATGGGGCCTATGGATCAAGGCGCCGGATTCGGCTGGTCCTTGTGAATCGCCTCGATTCCCGCCAGCACTTCATCCGACAGCTTGAGGTCGAAGCTGGCGATGTTGCTGTCCAGTTGCTCCAGCGTGGTGGCGCCGATGATGTTGCTGGTCACGAACGGCTGCTGGGTAACAAATGCCAGGGCCATCTGCGCCGGGTCCAGGCCGTGTTCGCGGGCCAGTGCCACATAGCGGCTGCAGGCGGCTTCCGATTGCGGGTTGAAGTAACGCATGAAGCGGCTGTACAGCGTCAGGCGGCCCTTGGCGGGCCGTGCGCCGTTTTCGTATTTGCCCGACAGGAAACCGAACGCCAGGGGCGAATAGGCCAGCAGGCCGCATTGCTCGCGAATGGCGATTTCCGCCAAGCCGATTTCGAAGCTGCGATTGAGCAGGTTGTACGGGTTTTGAATCGACACCGCGCGAGGCCAACCGCGGGCTTCGGCCAGGGCGAGGAATTTCATGGTGCCCCACGGCGTCTCGTTGGACAGGCCTATATGGCGGATCTTGCCGGCGCGGACCTGTTCGTCCAGAGCTTCGAGGGTTTCCTCCAGAGGAGTGAAATCCTCGTCGGCCTTGTGCGTGTAGCCCAATTGGCCAAAGAAATTGGTGCTGCGCTCCGGCCAGTGCAGTTGGTACAGGTCGATCCAGTCGGTCTGCAGGCGCTTGAGGCTGGCGTCCAGCGCTTCGACGATGTGGCGGCGGTTGTGCTTGAGATTCTTGTCGCGGATATAGTCGATGGTATTGCCCGGGCCGGCGATCTTGCTGGCCAGGATCCAGTCGGCGCGGTCGCCACGGCTCTTGAAATAGTTGCCGATATAACGCTCGGTGGTGGCGTAGGTCTCGGCCTTCGGCGGCACGGGGTACATCTCGGCGGTGTCGAGGAAATTGATCCCGGCACCCTTGGCGCGTTCAATCTGGGCGAACGCCTCTGCCTCGCTGTTCTGCTCGCCCCAGGTCATGGTTCCGAGACACAAGGCGCTGACATTCAGATCGGTACGGCCTAGCTTGCGATAGTCCATCAGGGACTCCTTGGGCAAAACAATCATAAAAGCAGGTTGAAATATTTTTCGCAATCTGCATAATTGCGCACCTCTTTCTGCAGTGGAAGTGATGCGCCGCCGCCGAAGAATCTTGCCGTTGAACGGACGCGCCGACCCGAGCCCCCGAAAGCGTCTGTATCCGGCTGCCTTTGACTTGTCAAAGTACGCACTATTCAGTAAGATCCGCCGTCTAATTTACAGGGCGGCCCCTGAGGCTATAAAGAATGAAAACTTTTACTGCTAAACCGGAAACAGTAAAGCGCGACTGGTTTGTCGTCGACGCTGCTGGTCAGACCCTGGGTCGTCTGGCCACCGAAATCGCGAGCCGTCTGCGTGGCAAGCACAAGCCTGAGTACACCCCTCACGTTGACACCGGTGACTACATCGTCGTGATCAATGCCGAGCAAGTACGTGTTACTGGCGCTAAAACCACTGACAAAATGTACTACTCCCACTCCGGTTTTCCTGGCGGCATCAAGTCGATCAACTTCGAAAAGCTGATCGCCAAAGCCCCTGAGCGCGTGATCGAGACCGCGGTTAAAGGCATGCTGCCTAAAAACCCACTGGGTCGCGACATGTATCGTAAGCTGAAGGTTTATGCGGGCGCTGCTCACCCTCATACTGCTCAGCAGCCCCAAGAACTGAAGTTTTAACGGAATAGTTCATTATGTCGGCGACTCAAAATTACGGCACTGGCCGTCGCAAGACTGCAACCGCACGCGTTTTCCTGCGTCCGGGTACTGGCAACATCTCCATCAACAACCGCTCCCTGGATAACTTCTTCGGCCGCGAAACTGCCCGCATGGTAGTTCGTCAGCCGCTGGAACTGACCGAGACCGTCGAGAAGTTCGACATCTACGTCACCGTTATCGGTGGTGGTGTAAGTGGCCAGGCTGGCGCAATCCGCCACGGCATCACTCGCGCCCTGATGGATTACGACGAAACTCTGCGCAGCGCCCTGCGTAAAGCTGGCTTCGTAACTCGCGATGCTCGCGAAGTAGAACGTAAGAAAGTCGGTCTGCGTAAAGCGCGTAAGCGTCCGCAGTACTCGAAGCGTTAATTTCGCTTCCGCGTTCAAAAGGCGCCCAGTTCCTCACGGAGCTGGGCGTTTTTTTTATGCGCGAAATAATTGCTCTGTGACAACTTGCCACATTCGTAGAGCCCCTATACTACAAGGCCTGGCGGTTTCGCCGCTGGGTAATTACCTTGTCAGAATTGGGGGTTTTCATTACCATTCGGCAAAATTTTTATAAGTTCAGATTTTTACTTAGTAGACGCCTGATTTAACAGGCCACAAAGCTGATGGGAGAGGACTGAATGAGCAATGACGGCGTGAATGCAGGCCGGCGTCGCTTCCTGGTAGCAGCCACATCCGTGGTGGGTGCTGCAGGAGCGGTGGGGGCTGCGGTCCCGTTCGTGGGGTCATGGTTTCCCAGTGCCAAGGCGAAAGCCGCAGGCGCACCGGTGAAAGTGAATGTCAGCAAGATCGAGCCAGGCCAGCAGATGATTGCTGAGTGGCGCGGCCAGCCGGTATTCATCGTCCGCCGTACAGAGGAGATCCTGGGGAATCTGAAAAAGATCGAGGGCCAGCTGTCCGATCCCTCTTCCAAGAACTCGGTCCAACCGGAGTACGTCAACCCTGAAACCCGTTCGATCAAGCCGGAAGTGCTGCTGCTGATCGGGATCTGCACTCACCTGGGTTGCTCGCCAACGTTCCGTCCCGAAGTGGCGCCTGCCGACCTGGGCAAAGACTGGGTCGGTGGTTATTTCTGCCCATGCCACGGCTCCCACTATGACCTGGCCGGTCGCGTCTACAAATCGCAGCCTGCACCTCTGAACCTGCCAGTTCCCCCGCATTCCTATGAGTCGGACGACATCATTGTCGTTGGCGTCGATACGGAGAAAGCGTGATGAGCAAATTAATGGACTGGTTTGATGCGCGCTTTCCCGCGACCAAAATGTGGGAAGACCATCTCAGCAAGTATTACGCGCCGAAGAATTTCAACTTCTTCTACTTTTTTGGCTCCCTGGCCTTGCTCGTCCTGGTCAACCAGATCGTTACCGGTGTCTGGCTGACCATGAGCTACACCCCGTCGGCGGAGGAAGCGTTTGCCTCCGTCGAGTACATCATGCGTGATGTCGAGTACGGCTCGATTCTGCGTCTGCTGCACTCCACCGGCGCCTCGGCGTTTTTCATCGTGGTCTATCTGCACATGTTCCGTGGCCTGCTCTACGGTTCGTACCAGAAGCCGCGTGAGCTGGTGTGGGTGTTCGGCATGCTGATCTACCTGGCGCTGATGGCCGAAGCCTTCATGGGTTATCTGCTGCCGTGGGGCCAGATGTCCTACTGGGGCGCCCAGGTGATCATCTCGCTGTTCGGTGCTATCCCGGTCATCGGCGATGACCTGACCCAGTGGATCCGCGGTGACTACCTGATCTCGGGCATTACCCTGAACCGCTTCTTCGCCTTGCACGTCGTGGCCTTGCCGATCGTGATCCTCGGCCTGGTGGTGCTGCACATCCTGGCGTTGCACGAAGTCGGTTCGAACAACCCCGATGGCGTGGACATCAAGAAACACAAGGACGAGAACGGCGTGCCGCTGGATGGCATCGCCTTCCACCCGTACTACACCGTGAAAGACATCGTCGGCGTGGTGGTCTTCCTGTTCATCTTCTGTTCGATCGTGTTCTTCTTCCCGGAAATGGGCGGCTACTTCCTCGAGAAGCCGAACTTCGAACAGGCCAACGCCTTCAAGACCCCTGAGCATATTGCCCCTGTCTGGTACTTCACCCCGTTCTACGCGATCCTGCGGGCGGTTCCCGACAAGCTGCTGGGCGTAATTGCCATGGGCGCCGCGATTGCCGTGCTGTTCGTCCTGCCCTGGCTGGACCGCAGCCCCGTCAAGTCGATGCGCTACAAGGGCTGGCTGAGCAAGATCTGGCTCTGGGTGTTCTGCATCTCGTTCGTGATCCTCGGCGTGCTGGGTGTGCTGGCACCGACACCGGGCCGGACGCTGCTGTCGCAGGTCTGCACCTTCCTGTACTTCGCCTACTTCATTCTGATGCCGTTCTACACCAGGCTCGAGAAGACCAAACCGGTTCCGGAAAGGGTGGCTGGCTGATGAAAAAGCTATTTTCTGTACTGATTCTTGCTGCTTTGCCTGTTCTGTCCTTTGCGTCCACATCGAGTGGTCCGGAGCTGGAAAAAGTCGACATCGACGTTTCCGACAAAGCGGCCATGCAGGACGGCGCCCGTACTTTCGCCAACTATTGCATGGGCTGCCACAGCGCCAAGTTCCAGCGCTACGAGCGCGTGGCCGATGACCTGGGTATTCCCCATGAGTTGATGCTTGAAAAGCTGGTGTTCACCGGCGCCAAGCTGGGCGACCACATGAACATCGGCATGCAGCCGGCGGATGCCAAGACCTGGTTCGGCGCGGCGCCGCCCGACCTGACCCTGGTGGCGCGCGTGCGTGGTACCGACTGGCTCTATGGCTATCTGCGTTCGTTCTATGAAGACCCGGCGCGCCCTTGGGGCGTGAACAACAAGGTCTTCCCGAACGTCGGCATGCCGAACGTTCTGGTCGGCCTGCAGGGTCGTCAGGTGATAGGCTGCAAGCAGGTTCAGATCGTCGAGGACGGCAAGAAGCAATATGATCCGCTGACCGGCACCGCTTTGACCCATGAAGCCTGCGACCAGCTGACCATCGTGCCGAACTCCGGCAGCCTGACCCCGGAGCAGTTCGACGAGAAGGTCAAGAACCTGGTGACCTTCCTGGCCTACTCGGCCAACCCGGTGAAGCTGGAACATCAGCGCATCGGTACGTATGTATTGCTGTACCTGGCGTTCTTCTTCGTATTCGCTTATCTGCTCAAGCGTGAATACTGGAAAGACGTGCATTGATAAAGCTGTAAGCCGTTGCTGTTAATCGTGCGCGCCCAAGGGCGTCTCTGAAGGTGTAACGAGCCTGGTCGGCCAGGTGGTTACGGGAGACGCCCTCTGGGCGCGCTCGTTTTTCCGTTTTTCGATAATTTCAACAAGCGAGGAGGATCGCCATGGGCGTGACCAATCGGTTGGCCTGTTACTCCGACCCCGCCGACCACTATTCCCACCGGGTACGTATCGTACTGGCCGAGAAGGGTGTCAGCGCCGAGATCATTTACGTCGAAGCGGGCCGTCAGCCGCCGAAGCTGATCGAGGTGAACCCTTACGGCAGCCTGCCCACGCTGGTCGATCGTGACCTGGCACTGTGGGAGTCGACCGTGGTGATGGAGTACCTGGATGAGCGTTATCCGCATCCGCCGTTGCTGCCGGTGTACCCGGTCGCGCGTGCCAACAGTCGTTTGCTGATCCATCGCATCCAGCGTGACTGGTGCGGGTTGGTGGACCTGATCCTGGATTCCAGGACCAAGGAGCCGGCGCGTGTCGTGGCGCGCAAGGAATTGCGCGAAAGCCTGACAGGCGTGTCGCCGCTGTTTGTCGACAAGCCGTTTTTCCTCAGTGAGGAACAAAGTCTGGTGGATTGCTGCCTATTGCCCATACTCTGGCGTTTGCCGATCCTGGGTATCGAACTGCCACGGCCCGCCAAGCCGTTGCTTGATTATATGGAGCGCCAATTTGCGCGTGAGGCTTTCCAGGCGAGTCTGTCTGGTGTCGAACGTGACATGCGCTAAGGCTTAGGGAGCCGCTATGAACTCCAGTCGACCTTATCTGGTCCGCGCGCTCTACGAGTGGATTGTGGACAACGATTGCACCCCGCACATGCTGGTCAATGCCGAGTATCCGTCGGTACAGGTGCCGCAGGGTTTTGCCAATGACGGGCAAATTGTCTTGAACGTATCGCCGGCCGCTGTGCGTCATTTGCACATGGACAACGATGCGGTCAGTTTCGAGGGGCGCTTCGGTGGGGTGCCGCATACGCTGTACGTGCCGATTGCCTCCATCCTGGGGATCTATGCCCGGGAGAATGGCCAGGGAATGGTATTCGAGCTGGAAGTGCCGTTGGACGGTGAGGAAGAGTTCGAGGCGGATGAGGATCTGCCGCCCGACGATGAGCCGCCGCGTCCTAGCGGGCGGCCTAGTTTGAAAGTGGTGAAGTGATCGGGTCTGTGTGAAAGCCTGGTTATTTGGTTGAGAAAATGCCCGTGTCGTGAGATGCGGGCATTTTTTTGAGTGCCCCACCAATCGGTACCCATGTGCATCACAGATATCCCGTGGGAGCGAGCCTGCTCGCGAAGAGGCCACCACATCCGACATTTTGATCGGCTGATACTTTGCCTTCGCGAGCGGGCTCGCTCCCACAGAGAAAATGCAAAACCCACCGAAACCAGGTCGGCTTTAAGGAATATCCCGTAAAAAAACGGCGCCTCTCCATCGCGGAGCAGACGCCGTTTTTCTTGAGCGAATGAGCGCTTGATATCAGTCGATGTACTCAAACAACTTCACAATCTTCTGCACCCCAGACACACCCTGAACAAGATTGGTCGCCTGCGCGGCCTCCTGCTTGGTCAGCAACCCCAGCAGATAGACAATCCCGTTCTCTGTCACAACCTTGATGCGCGAACCAGGAATGCTGGCGTCGGTGAGCATCTGGGTCTTGATCTTGGTGGTCAGCCAGGCGTCGTTCTGGCGAGCCAGCAGCGAAGAGGGCTGGAGGACCTGCAGTTCGTTGTGCACGGTCTTGACCCTCTGCACGGCGCTGGCTTCCTGTTCGGCCTTGGCCTTGAGGTCGGCGCGGGGCGTCTGGCCGGCCAGCAGCACAACGCCGTTGAAGCTGGTGACGACGATGTGCGAATTGTTGTCCAGGTCCGGGTCGGCCTTGGCAATGTTCACGCCCACTTTGGTTTCGATCAACGAGTCGTCGATCTTGCTGCCGAAGGTGCGGGTGCCGCGGTCGTCTTCAATCGGCTTTTCCCGGCTGGCGTTAACCACCGATGTGCAGCCGCTGATGCCGAGGCACAGGGTCAGGGCCAAAAGGCCTAGGCGATTAGGGGTCATTCTTCACTCCCGAACAGTTGGCTGTCGATCAAGTCGCAAAGGCAGTGGATCGCCAGCAGGTGGACTTCCTGAATACGTGCGGTGACATTGGCCGGTACGCGGATCTCGACGTCTTCAGGCAACAGCAGTGAAGCCATGCCGCCGCCGTCGCGACCGGTCAATGCTACGACAATCATTTCGCGATCATGTGCGGCCTGGATCGCTTGAATAATATTCGCCGAATTGCCACTGGTGGAGATCGCCAGGAGCACATCGCCAGGCTGGCCGAGGGCGCGGATCTGTTTGGAGAACACTTCGTTGTAGCTGTAGTCGTTGGCGATCGAGGTAATCGTCGAGCTATCGGTCGTCAGTGCGATGGCCGGCAGGCTCGGACGTTCGCGCTCGAAGCGGTTGAGCAGTTCCGAAGAGAAGTGCTGGGCGTCGCCGGCCGAACCGCCATTGCCGCACGAAAGCATCTTGCCCTCGTTGAGCAAGGCATTGACCATCACTTGGCTGGCTTGCTCGATGTGCGGTGCAAGTACGTCCATCGCCTGTTGCTTGGTGTCGATGCTGGCCTGAAAAAGCTGGCGGATTCGCGATTGCATGTCCATCTGTGTGACCTTAAGTAGCGCGACTTATCGGCACAAATGTGCGGCGCGCAAAGCAAAGAGCAAAAAAGTTGAGTGAAGGTGTCCGGCTCGGCTGCGCTCAACTGTCGAAGGCGTTTTGCAGCCAATTCAGTTGGTCGACGTTGCTATCGATGGCAACCACGTCGAAGCGACAAGGATGATCGGCCCAGCGAGACTCGCGTTGCAGGAAATACTGCGCGGCGAAAACCAGCTTCTGGCGCTTGCGCTGGTCAATGCTGTCGAGCGCGCCACCCCATTGGGTATTTTTTCTGTAGCGGACTTCGACGAATACTACTGTATCGCCGTCAAGCATGACCAGATCCAGCTCGCCGCGTTTGCACAGCCAGTTTTGCGCCAGCAGTCGCAGGCCGTGTTGCTCAAGATGCGCGAGGGCGAGGCCCTCGGCATCCCTGCCGCTTTGCTGGCGCGATCGGTCGGGCATCAGCGCGGAGTGTCCGGCAGGCGCTGGACCTGGCCGTTGACGAACTGCGCCCAAGGGAGTTGACGTTGCACGCGCTGGGTCGGGGAGACAGCCAGGCTACCCGACAGGCCTTCGATGCGGCTGTCCGGCAGGGCCTTGAGCTGGCCGAGGCGTGGAGCCAGGCGATAGGCGTCAGCGCCCATCGCGTACAGCCGGCCCAGGCTGCCGGCCGCCTGGGGCCACTGCGCGGTGACCTGCTGGCGCAGCGGATCGTTCGCGTCGAGCAGCCATGGGGTTTCGCAGAAGCGAACGCCGTTCATGTCGTTGTACTGGTTCTGGTCGCCGCTGACGCTGAACACCGAGGAGGTCGCGTAGACCGGCACGTCGCCGGCGTACTGGAAGTTCAGGGTCGGCTTGATCTGCTGGGCCTGCTGCGGGGTCGACGCGAGGAAAATGAACTCGATGTCCTGGCGACGCGATGGCTGCGCCGCGACCGCGGTGCCTACCGTACTTTGCAGGCTCTTGGCGCGACCTTCGCTCTGGCGCAGCTGGAACATGTCGGCGATCTGCTGGGCCAGTTGCACCGGCTGGTCGACACGCTCGATTGCCATGATGGTCCCGCCATTGGCCTGCCAATCCTGGCTGAAGGCTTTCAAGACGCGATCGCCCCATTCGCCTTTCGGCACCATCACGGCTGCACGATGCAGGCCGTCGGCGCGGGCGCGCCGGGAGACTTCGCGGGCTTCGTCTTCAGGCGCCAGGCCGAACTGGAACAGTTGCGGCGGGCCTTGTTCGCCTTCGCTGTAGTTCAGCGCCAGGGTGGTGATCGGCAATTGCGGGCGGGTGCTGATCTGCTTGACCAATGGTTTTTCCAACGGGCCGACCACCAGCTGTACGCCGTCGGCCTGGGCCTTGCGATAGAACTCGTCCATCGAGGTCAGGCTGGCGCTGTCATAGAACTGGATGCTCGGCGGCTTCTGCCCGGCCTGTTGGGCCTGGTAATGCGCGGCCATGAAGCCCTCGCGCAGTGCTTTTGCGACCGCGGCCAGCGGGCCATTCTGCGGTAGCAACACGGCGATCTTGCCCAGTGGCTGGCTTGCCAGCTCCTTGAGCTTGACCAGCGGCGTCGGCAACTGGAGTGCGGCAGGGTGTTTCGGGTTCTGTTCGCGCCAGCTGTCGATGGCGGCTTGCTGCTGCTCCAGGGTGCCGGCGGTTTTCACGGCTTTGGCCAGGCTCAGCCAGCCACCGAGATCGTCGGTAGTGGTCGGTTGCAGTTGATCGGTGGGCAGCGAGGCGATCAGTGTCCAGATGGCTTCGTGATTTTTTGCCTGCGCTTCGTTTTCCAACAGCGGAGCAATGAAGATCCGCTCGCGGGCGGCGGCCAGGGTCTGGCCATCGGCCTCCAGGGCGCGAGCGCGGACGGTACCGGTGCGGACTTGCTGCTCCACGGGCATTTCGCTCAGGTGCTGCAGGCTCGGATGGCTCAGCGAAGTCAGCGCGGCCTTGGGCTGGTTGCGCGTCATCGCCAGTTCGGCTGACAACGTGTTGGCGAAAATCTGCTGGCCGGGCTTGAGCTGCTCCATCGGCACTTGTTGCAGGATCTGTGCGGACTGGCCAGCATTGCCCTGGCGGTAGGCCAGGTCGGCGGCGCTCAAGCGCAGCAGGGCGGCTTGTTCCGGGTTTTTACTCTGGGCGGCCTGTTCGAGCAATTGCTCGATACTGGCGTCCGGGGTCCGTGGAAGTTCGCCAAGGCTGGACGAGGGCGAGCTGACGCAAGCCGCCAGGAGGGCAGCGAGGCAGAGGGCGGAGAGCAGCCGCAGGCAAGCGATCATGTAAGTGTTCCTGATACGAGATCAAATTAGCGTCGAATTGTACCCAAGCACTGGCCGGGGCGCGATGTTAGTGGTGTGAATCGATCAATTTAGGTATTTCAAAGCGTGCATTGCAGCACAAAGATGCTGCTCACTCGAATGTCTGACCCCGTGGGAGGGAGCAAGCTCCCTCGCCACAAGGGTTAATGTGAGCGGCTGAGAATGGCGGCACACGCTACAATGCCCACTTTCATGATCATGAGGTGTGCGCTTTGACTGCTCCAGGTGCTTTGAATTCCGCTGCCGGCTCGCTTTACGTGGTGGCGACGCCCATCGGCAACCTGGACGATATCAGCGCCCGCGCGCTGAAGATCCTTGGCGAGGTCGCCCTTATCGCCGCCGAAGACACGCGTCACTCCCAGCGTCTGCTGCAGCACTTCGGTATTTCCACGCCATTGGCAGCTTGCCATGAACATAACGAACGGGACGAAGGCAGTCGTTTCATTACCCGTCTGCTGGCCGGCGACAATGTGGCGCTGATTTCCGATGCCGGCACGCCGCTGATTTCCGATCCGGGTTACCACCTGGTGCGCCAGGCCCGCGCTGCCGGTATCAATGTAGTGCCGGTGCCAGGTGCCTGCGCATTGATCGCGGCGTTGTCGGCGGCCGGCTTGCCATCGGACCGGTTTATCTTCGAAGGTTTCCTGCCGGCCAAGGCGGTGGGGCGGCGAGGGCGCCTGGAAGCTATAAAGGAGGAACCTCGAACGCTGATCTTTTATGAGGCGCCGCACCGTATCCTCGAATGTCTCCAGGACATGGAGCTGGTGTTCGGTCCCGAGCGCCAGGCATTGCTGGCTCGGGAACTGACGAAAACCTTCGAGACCTTGAAGGGGCTGCCTCTGGCGCAGTTGCGTGCGTTTGTTGAAAGCGACAGCAATCAGCAGCGTGGCGAGTGTGTGGTGCTGGTCGCGGGCTGGACACCGCCCCAGGACGAAGACGCCGTCAGTAGCGAAGCGATGCGCATCCTTGATCTGTTGCTGGAGGAAATGCCCCTCAAGCGAGCGGCGGCCCTCGCCGCGCAGATCACCGGCGAGCGCAAGAATGTGCTGTATCAGGCTGCGCTGGATAAACAGAAGGCCCAATGAAACCGGCGCGCCAAGCTGGCCAAGGGCTTTTAGCGCTTGTTCTTCGGGCGCGCTACCGTTAACCTTCGCGGCGGAGAGTCGATCGGACAGTCGCTGCCCTCTATGAAAATTAGGGGGGGGAGGAAAGTCCGGGCTCCATAGGGCGAAGTGCCAGGTAATGCCTGGGAGGCGCGAGCCTACGGAAAGTGCCACAGAAAATAACCGCCTAAGCGCTTCGGCGCCGGTAAGGGTGAAAAGGTGCGGTAAGAGCGCACCGCACGACTGGCAACAGTTCGTGGCTAGGTAAACCCCACTTGGAGCAAGACCAAATAGGGTCCCAAGGCGTGGCCCGCGCTGGGACCGGGTAGGTTGCTAAAGATGTCCAGTGATGGCCATCGTAGACGAATGACTGTTCAAGACAGAACCCGGCTTACAGATCGACTCTCCACCTTTTCCCTCCCTGCCGGAATCAATGGCAGAAGCAGTTCCTAAGATCAAAAAAATCTTACTCTTAATAAATCACTTTAACTTCAGCGTGCAGTCCCCTGTGTGCCTTCGAGTTAAAGCGAATTTTCCTACGTCAGTTTCTTGTTGCCCCTCCTGAAACGCTCCTAAATCTCCGATCTATAAGGCTTTTCCTTCATTCCGTGCCTTGACGGTGCGGTGGGCGCATTCCTATAGTGTGCGCAAGTGGCGGAAAGTGGCATGAAGTGGGTTTTTTTGAAGGTAAAACGCCAAAAAGTGGAGAAACGCTGACGTGTTTCGCGGAGCTAACGCTATCAGTCTCGATGCAAAAGGCCGTCTCGCCATGCCGAGCCGGTATCGTGACGAGCTCGTTTCGCGAAGTTCAGGACAGTTAATCGTCACGATCGACGCCGTTGATCCATGTTTATGCGTTTACCCTCTCGATGAGTGGGAAATCATCGAAACCAAACTGCGCGCACTGCCTTCGCTGCGGGAAGAGAACCGTCGCCTGCAACGCCTGCTGATCGGTAATGCCGTCGACCTCGAACTCGACGGCAGCGGTCGTTTCCTGGTGCCGCCGCGTCTGCGCGAGTACGCCAAGCTGGACAAGCGCGCGATGCTGGTGGGCCAACTGAACAAGTTCCAGCTGTGGGACGAAGATGCCTGGAATGCGGTTTCTGCCGCCGACCTTGCTGCTATTCAACAACCGGGCGCCATGCCTGATGAACTGCGTGATTTGATCCTGTGACTACTGATAGCGGCTTTAACCACATCACCGTACTGCTTGACGAAGCCGTCGAGGCTCTCGCCGTACGTCCTGATGGCTGCTATCTGGACGGCACGTTCGGGCGTGGCGGGCATAGCCGGCTGATTCTCAGCCAGCTCGGTCCGGACGGTCGGCTGCTGGGGTTCGACAAGGATCCTCAAGCGATTGCCACCGGGCAAGCGCTAGCGGCCGAAGACGGCCGCTTTGTCGTTGTGCAGCGCAGCTTTGCGGAGCTCGGTTCGGAAGTCGCCCAACGCGGCCTGGCAGGCAAGGTCAGCGGCGTGTTGCTTGACCTGGGCGTGTCTTCGCCGCAGCTGGACGACCCGGAACGCGGCTTCAGTTTTCTCAACGACGGTCCGCTGGACATGCGCATGGATCCGTCCCGTGGCATCAGCGCGGCTGAATTCGTCAATACCGCGTCCGTAGAAGAAATCGCCCGCGTGTTCAAGGAGTACGGCGAGGAACGTTTTTCCGGGCGCATGGCGCGCGCGGTGGTCGAGCGTCGCGACATCAAGCCGTTCGAGCGTACCGGTGATCTGGCCGAAGTGCTGAAGGTTGCCAACCCTGCCTGGGAAAAAGGCAAGAACCCGGCGACCCGGGCTTTCCAAGGGCTGCGTATCCACGTCAACAACGAATTGGGCGATCTTGAGGCCGGTCTCGAAGCCGCTCTCGAGGCACTGGAAATCGGTGGGCGCCTGGTGGTGATCAGCTTCCATTCCCTGGAAGACCGTATCGTCAAGTTGTTCATGCGCAAGCTCACCAAAGGCGAAGCCGATAACCTGCCGCGCAATCTGCCGGTGCGTTTCGAGGCGTTCGTACCGAAAATCAAGATTCATGGCAAAGCGCAGTTCGCCTCCGAGGCCGAGCTCAAGGCCAACCCTCGCGCCCGTAGCGCCGTCATGCGTGTCGCGGAGAAGTTGCGGTGAGCAAGCTCTTCGCCAAGCCCCTGCCAGGCGGCAGCTTTTTCATGCTGCTGCTGTTTATTGGCGTGCTCGTTTCGGCCATTGCCGTGTCCTACAGCGCGCATTGGAACCGGCAGTTGCTCAACACCCTTTACAACGAGCTCAGCGTGCGCGACAAGGCGCAGGCCGAGTGGGGTCGGTTGATCCTGGAGCAAAGTACCTGGACCGCCCACAGCCGTATCGAAGTCCTGGCGACCGAACAGCTGAAGATGCGCATCCCCGGTGCGGCTGAAGTGCAGATGGTGGCGCCATGATGAAGCTCGAAGGGGCGCTGTTCCCGTGGCGGTTCCGCCTGGTCCTGGGTTTGCTCGGGATCATGGTCGCGGCCATCTCGTGGCGCATCATCGACTTGCAGGTGGTCGACCGTGACTTCCTCAAGGAGCAGGGCGACGCCCGTAGCGTGCGTCATATCCCGATCCCGGCTCACCGTGGCCTGATCACCGACCGCAATGGCGAGCCGCTGGCTGTCAGCACACCAGTGACCACCTTGTGGGCGAACGCCAAGGAAATGCAGCAGGCCAAGGAGAAGTGGCCGGCGCTGGCTGCCGCCCTCGGCCAGGACCCCAAGGCTCTGACCGAACGCCTCGAAGCCCAGGCCAACAAGGAATTCATCTATCTGGTGCGCGGGCTGACGCCCGAGCAAGGCCAGAGCGTGCTCGACCTGAAAGTGCCGGGGGTCTACGGCATCGAAGAGTTTCGGCGTTTTTATCCGGCCGGTGAGGTCACCGCCCATATGGTCGGGTTTACCGACATCGATGACCGGGGACGGGAAGGGGTCGAGCTGGCCTACGACGAATGGCTCGCCGGTGTCGCCGGCAAGCGCCAGGTCATCAAGGATCGGCGCGGCAGGCTGATCAAGGATGTCCAGGTCACCAAAAACGCCAAGGCCGGCAAGCCCTTGGCGTTGTCCATTGACCTGCGCCTGCAATATCTGGCCAACCGCGAGCTGCGCAACGCCATCGTCGAGAACGGTGCCAAGGCCGGCAGCCTGGTGATCATGGACGTGAAGACCGGCGAGATCCTCGCCATGGTCAACCAGCCGACCTACAACCCGAACAACCGTCGCAACCTGCAGCCGGCGATGATGCGCAACCGCGCGATGATCGACGTGTTCGAACCCGGTTCGACGATGAAGGCCGTGTCCATGGCCGCCGCCCTGGAAACCGGGCGCTGGAAGCCGAGCGACACCGTCGAGGTCTATCCGGGAACGTTGCAGATCGGCAAGTACACCATTCGTGACGTATCCAAGACCGAAGGACCGGTGCTCGACCTGACCGGCATCCTGATCAATTCCAGTAACGTCGGCATGAGCAAGATCGCCTTCGATATCGGTGGCGAGGCGATTTATCGCCTGGCCCAGAAGATCGGCCTCGGCCAGGACACGGGCCTGGGCTTCCCAGGCGAGCGCGTCGGCAACCTGCCCAACTATCGTGAATGGCGCAAGGCGGAAACAGCCACTTTGTCCTACGGCTACGGTGTTTCCGTGACGGCGATCCAGCTCGTCCACGCGTTTTCCGCGCTGGCTAACAATGGCCGTATTGCCCCGCTGACGCTGATCAAGACCGACAAGGCGCCGCAAACCACCCAGGTAATCCCTGAGGACGTCGCCAAGACCATGCAGGGCATGCTGCAACAGGTGATCGAGGCGCCGCGCGGTGTCTATCGCGCTCAGGTTCCGGCCTATCACGTTGCCGGCAAGTCCGGTACGGCGCGCAAGACTTCCGTGGGCACCAAGGGTTATGCCGAGAATTCCTATCGTTCGCTGTTCGCCGGCTTCGGGCCGATGAGCGATCCGCGCTATGCCATCGTGGTGGTCATCGACGAACCGAGCAAGGCCGGTTATTTCGGCGGCCTGGTATCGGCGCCGGTGTTCAGCAAAGTGATGTCCGGCACCCTGCGCCTGATGAACATCACCCCGGATAACCTGCCGCCGACCCAGCAGGCGAGTACCGCCCCGGTCGTCCCCCTGAAAGCCGACGGAGGGCGTGGCTGATGTCCCTGAGCCTGAACAAGATTTTTGCCCACGCCGGGCATGACCTGCTGATTCGCGAGCTGGCCCTCGACAGCCGCGACGTGCGCGCCGGAGACCTGTTCCTGGCGGTGCCGGGTGCCCGTTTCGATGGTCGGGACCACATTGCCGACGCCTTGAAGCGCGGCGCGGCGGCGGTGGCTTATGAAGTGAACGGCGCAACCGTGCTGCCGATCACTGATGTTCCGCTGATCCCGGTCAAGGGACTGGCGGCGCAGTTGTCGGACATCGCCGGGCGTTTTTATGGCGAACCGAGCCGTCACCTGAACCTGATCGGCGTGACCGGCACGAACGGCAAGACCAGCGTTACCCAGTTGGTGGCGCAGGCGCTGGATCTGCTCGGCCAGCATTGCGGCATCGTCGGAACGCTGGGCAACGGTTTCCATGGCGCGCTGCAAAGCGGCCTGCACACCACGCCGAACCCGATTGCCGTGCAGGCGACCCTGGCCGACCTGAAGAAGGCCGGCGCCAAGGCCGTGGCGATGGAAGTCTCTTCCCATGGCCTCGATCAGGGTCGCGTCACTGCACTGGCGTTCGACGTCGCGGTGCTGACCAACCTGTCCCGGGATCACCTGGACTACCACGGCTCCATGCAAGCCTACGGCGAAGCCAAGGCCAGGCTGTTCGCCTGGAACGATCTGAAGTGCCGGGTCATCAACATTGATGACGAGTTCGGCCGCCAACTGGCCGCCGAGCAGCGCGAGTCCCGGTTGATCACCTACAGCCAGGAAGACCCCAGCGCCTACCTTTATATCCGTCAGGCGCAGTTCGATGACGAAGGCGTGCGCGCCACGCTGGTCACACCCCAGGGCGAGCACCACTTGCGCAGCACCTTGCTGGGGCGTTTCAACCTGAGCAACGTGTTGGCCGCCATTGGCGCCTTGCTCGGGCTGGACTATGCCCTGGACGAAATTCTCAAGGTGCTGCCGAAACTCGAAGGTCCGGCCGGTCGCATGCAGCGCCTGGGCGGCGGAACCCAGCCGCTGGTGGTGGTCGACTATGCCCACACCCCCGATGCACTGGAAAAAGTCCTCACGGCCCTGCGCCCGCACGCGAAGGGCAAGTTGCTTTGTCTGTTCGGCTGCGGCGGCGATCGTGATCGCGGCAAGCGCCCATTGATGGCCGAGGTCGTGGAACGACTGGCCGATGGCGTGCTGGTCACCGATGACAATCCGCGCAGTGAAGATCCAGCGCGCATTTTCGACGACATCCGCGCCGGTTTCTCGGAGGTCGATAACGTCACCTTCGTGGCCGGGCGTGGCCAGGCCATTGCCCAATTGATCGCCAGCGCTTCGGCGGACGACGTCATCGTCCTGGCCGGCAAGGGGCACGAGGACTACCAGGAAATAAACGGCGTGCGCCAGGCCTTTTCCGATCTGGTGGAAGCCGATCACGCCCTGACCGCGTGGGAGGTGGCCCATGCTTAAGGCCTTGAAGCTCAGCGAGCTGAGCAACGCTTTGAATGCGCGCCTGATCGCCGCGGACGCCTCGTTCGACGGCGTCAGCATCGACAGCCGTGCGATCGCGCCGGGGCAGTTGTTCGTCGCTCTGGCCGGACCACGTTTCGACGGTCACGATTACCTCAACGAGGTGGCAGCCAAAGGCGCGGTCGCGGCACTGGTCGAGCGGGAAGTAAGCAACAGCACGCTGCCGCAGTTGCTGGTCAGCGACACTCGCCAGGCCCTGGGCCAGCTCGGTGCGCTGAATCGCGCGGCGTTTGCCAATCCGGTCGCGGCCATCACCGGTTCCAGCGGCAAGACCACGGTCAAGGAAATGCTCGCGAGCATCCTGCGCACACGCGGTCCGGTCCTGGCGACCCGTGGCAACCTGAACAATGACCTCGGCGTGCCTTTGACCCTGCTCGAACTGGCGCCGGAGCACAGCGCCGCGGTCATCGAACTCGGCGCTTCACGGCTCGGCGAGATTGCCTACACGGTCGGCATGACCAAGCCTCACGTGGCGGTGCTCAACAACGCCGGGACCGCCCATGTCGGCGAGTTCGGCGGCCCCGAGAAAATTGTCGAGGCCAAGGGCGAGATCATCGAAGGGCTGGCTAACGATGGCATCGCCGTGCTCAATCTCGACGATAAAGCCTTCGAAATCTGGAAGACCCGGGCCGGGGAGCGCAAGGTGCTGAGCTTCGCCCTGAGCAACCTGGCGGCGAATTTCTACGCCAGCGACCTGGATCGCGACGCCCGTGGTTGCCCGGCTTTCAACCTGCACAGCCCTGATGGCGCGGAGCGCGTGCAGTTGAACCTGCTTGGCACGCATAACGTTGCCAATGCCCTGGCCGCCGCGGCCGCCGCCCATGCGCTGGGTGTGTCGTTGCCGGGCATCGTTGCCGGGCTTACCGCCGTACAACCGGTCAGGGGACGCAGCGTCGCGCAGTTGGCGAGCAACGGCATGCGCGTTATCGACGACACCTACAACGCCAACCCGACGTCCATGTGCGCCGCTGTGGATATCCTTGCCGGTTTCTCCGGTCGCACCGTGCTGGTGCTGGGGGATATCGGTGAACTGGGCGAGTGGGCGCAGCAAGGCCATCACGATGTCGGTGCCTACGCGCGCGGCAAGGTCGATGCGCTGTATGCCGTCGGCCCGATGATGGCCCACGCCGTGGCGGCGTTTGGCGAGCACGCACAGCATTTCACCACGCAGGCCGAGCTGATACAGGCCCTGGGCGCCGAGCAAGACCCGAACACCACCCTATTGATCAAGGGCTCACGCAGTGCGGCGATGGAAAACATCGTTGCGGCTTTGTGCGGCACCCGTATGGAGAAACATTAATGCTGCTGCTGCTAGCGGAGTACCTGCAACAGTTCCACAAAGGCTTCGCGGTCTTCCAGTACCTGACCCTGCGCGGGATCCTGGGTGTGCTGACCGCGTTGTCGTTGTCGCTGTTCCTGGGCCCGTGGATGATCCGCACCCTGCAGAGCCTGCAGATCGGTCAGTCGGTTCGTAACGACGGCCCGCAGTCGCATCTGTCCAAATCCGGCACCCCGACCATGGGCGGCGCGCTGATCCTGTCGTCCATCGGTATCAGCACCTTGCTCTGGGCCGACCTGGCGAACCGTTACGTCTGGGTCGTGCTGCTGGTGACGCTGTTTTTCGGCGCCATTGGCTGGGTCGACGACTACCGCAAGGTCATCGAGAAGAACTCCCGTGGGCTGCCAAGCCGCTGGAAATATTTCTGGCAGTCGGTGTTCGGCCTCGGCGCGGCGATCTTCCTTTATATGACCGCCGCCTCGCCGGTGGAAACCACCCTGATCCTGCCGATGCTCAAGGACTACAGCATCCCGCTGGGCGCAGGTTTCATCGTGCTGACCTACCTGGTGATCGTCGGTTCGAGCAATGCGGTCAACCTCACCGACGGCCTCGACGGCCTGGCGATCATGCCGACGGTGATGGTCGGTGGTGCGCTGGGGATCTTCTGCTACCTGTCGGGTAACGTGAAATTCGCTGAATACCTGCTGATTCCTTATGTACCGGGGGCGGGCGAGCTGATCGTATTCTGCGGCGCGCTGATCGGTGCCGGCTTGGGCTTTCTTTGGTTCAACACCTACCCGGCGCAAGTCTTCATGGGCGACGTCGGCGCGCTGGCGCTGGGCGCGGCCCTGGGCACCATCGCCGTCATCGTTCGCCAGGAAATCGTCCTGTTCATCATGGGCGGCGTGTTTGTGATGGAGACCCTGTCAGTCGTCATTCAGGTTGCTTCCTTTAAATTGACCGGCCGCCGGGTATTTCGCATGGCGCCGATACACCACCATTTTGAACTCAAGGGCTGGCCCGAGCCGCGTGTGATCGTCCGTTTCTGGATTATCACCGTGATTCTCGTGTTGGTCGGCCTTGCCACCCTGAAGCTGAGGTAGAACGAGTGTCCCTGATCGCTTCTGACCACTTCCGCATCGTTGTCGGCCTCGGCAAGAGCGGCATGTCCCTGGTTCGCTTCCTGGCGAACCGGGGTGTGTCGTTTGCCGTCGCCGATACGCGGGAAAATCCGCCTGAGCTGGCCACGCTGCGTCGTGACTATCCCCAGGTGGATGTGCGTTGTGGCGAGCTGGACGTCGAGTTCCTGTGCCGCGCCGACGAGCTCTACGTGAGCCCTGGCCTGGCCCTGGCGACCCCGGCCCTGCAGGCTGCCGCCGCCCGTGGCGTGAAATTGTCCGGCGATATCGAGCTGTTCGCGCGCAACGCCAAGGCGCCGATTATCGCCATCAGCGGTTCCAATGCGAAAAGCACCGTCACCACGCTGGTCGGTGAAATGGCCGCGGCCGCCGGCAAGCGTGTCGCCGTGGGCGGCAACCTCGGCACCCCGGCGCTGGATCTGCTCAGCGACGAGGTCGAGCTGTACGTCATGGAGTTGTCGAGCTTCCAGCTCGAGACCACCGATCACCTTGGCGCTGAAGTGGCCACTGTGCTGAACATCAGCGAAGACCACATGGACCGCTACAGCGGCCTGCCGGCCTATCACCTGGCCAAGCACCGGATTTTCCGTGGTGCCCGGCAAGTGGTGTTCAACCGCCAGGATGCCTTGACGCGTCCGCTGATGAGCGAAGGGCTGCCGTGCTGGACTTTCGGCCTCGGCGCTCCAGATTTCAAAGGCTTCGGTTTGCGCGAAGAGAACGGCGAGAAATATCTGGCCTTCGAGTTCCAGAACCTGATGCCGGTGCGCGAACTGAAGATTCGCGGCGCCCATAACCAGGCCAATGCCTTGGCCGCGCTCGCCCTCGGGCATGCCGTCGGGCTGCCGTTCGACGCCATGCTTTCGGCGCTGCGCAGCTTTGCCGGGCTCGAGCACCGCTGCCAGTGGGTGCGCGACCTGGATGGCGTGGCCTGGTACAACGATTCCAAGGCCACCAATGTTGGCGCCGCCCTGGCTGCCATCGAAGGCCTCGGCGCGGACATCCAGGGCAAGCTCGTGCTGATTGCCGGTGGCGACGGCAAGGGTGCCGATTTTAAAGACCTGCGCGATCCGGTGGCGGCCAACTGTCGTGCCGTGGTGCTGATGGGCCGCGATCGTGAACTGATCGCCCAGGCCCTCGGCGATGCCGTGCCGCAGGTTCGCGTCGCTTCGCTGGACGAAGCCGTGCAGCAATGCCGTGCCCTCGCGCAACCGGGCGATGCCGTGCTGTTGTCGCCGGCCTGCGCCAGTTTCGACATGTTCAAGAATTACGAAGAGCGCGGGCAACTGTTCGCCCGGGCTGCGGAGGACTTGGCATGAGCCTGATGAACATCATCAAGCCGTACCCGTCGCCGCTGATTACCGGTCGCGGTATCGACCTGGATTTCCCGATGCTCGCCGGCTGCCTGGCGCTGCTCGGCCTGGGCCTGGTGATGATCACCTCCGCCTCGTCGGAAGTGGCCGCCGTGCAATCGGGCAACACCCTCTACCACATGATCCGCCACCTGATTTACCTGGTGATCGGCCTGGGCGCGTGCATTGTCACCATGATGGTGCCGATCGCCACCTGGCAACGCCTGGGCTGGCTGATGTTGCTGGGTGCCTTCGGCCTGCTGGTGATGGTGCTGGTGCCGGGTATCGGCCGCGAGGTCAACGGCTCCATGCGCTGGATCGGCTTCAGCTTCTTCAACGTGCAGCCCTCGGAAATCGCCAAGGTCTTTGTGGTGATCTACCTCGCCGGGTACCTGGTGCGTCGTCAGAAAGAAGTGCGCGAGAGCTGGATGGGCTTCTTCAAGCCGTTCATCGTGCTGCTGCCGATGGCCGGCCTGCTGCTGATGGAGCCGGACTTCGGCGCAACGGTGGTGATGATGGGCGCGGCGGCGGCAATGCTGTTCCTCGGCGGTGTCGGGCTGTTCCGCTTCACCCTGATGGTAGCGCTGGCGTTCGCGGCAGTGACCGTCCTGGTGCAGGCCCAGCCGTACCGGATGGCGCGCCTGATCACCTTTACCGATCCGTGGGCCGACCAGTTCGGTTCCGGCTACCAGTTGACCCAGGCGTTGATCGCCTTCGGTCGCGGCGAGTGGCTGGGCGTGGGCCTGGGCAACAGTGTGCAAAAGCAGTTCTACCTGCCGGAAGCTCACACCGACTTCGTGTTCTCGGTTCTCGCCGAGGAGCTGGGGGTAGTGGGTTCCCTGTGCACCGTCGCGCTGTTCGTCTTCGTTTGTGTGCGCGGCATGTACATCGGCTTGTGGGCCGAGAAGGCCAAGCAGTTCTTTGCCGCGTACGTGGCGTACGGCCTGTCGTTCCTGTGGATCGGCCAGTTCCTGATCAACATCGGGGTGAACGTCGGCCTGCTGCCGACCAAGGGCCTGACGCTGCCGTTCCTCAGTTATGGCGGCAGCTCCCTGGTGATCTGCTGTGCCTGCCTCGGCTTGTTGCTGCGCATCGAGTGGGAAAGTCGAACCCACCTGGGCAGCGAAGAAATGGAATTCCATGAAAGCGACTTCGCCGAGGAGCCGACTCATGGGCGCTAACGTGCTGATCATGGCGGGCGGAACCGGCGGGCATGTATTCCCGGCGCTGGCCTGCGCCCGGGAGTTCCAGGCGCGCGGCTACACCGTGCACTGGCTCGGCACGCCGCGTGGCATCGAGAATGAACTGGTACCCGCCGCCGGCCTCGAGCTGCATCGGATCAACGCCAGTGGCCTGCGGGGCAAAGGCAAGCTGTCGCTGCTCAAGGCACCGCTGATGCTGCTCAAGTCGATCTGGCAGGCGCGGGCGGTCATCCGTCGGCTGCGGCCGGTGTGTGTCGTCGGCTTCGGCGGTTATGTGACCGGTCCTGGCGGCGTCGCGGCAAAACTGGCCGGTGTGCCGGTGATCGTTCATGAGCAGAACGCGGTCGCTGGTACCGCCAATCGGTTACTGGTGCCGTTGGCCGCTCGAGTGTGTGAAGCCTTCCCCGACACCTTTACCCTGTCGGGCAGCCGTCGCACCACCGGTAACCCGGTGCGCACGGAGCTGTTCCTCGATACACCGCGCCCGGCCCTGGCCGGACGCAAGGCGCGTTTGCTGATCCTGGGCGGAAGCCTGGGAGCGGAACCGTTGAACAAACTGCTGCCCGAAGCCTTGTCCCAGGTCGCCCCCGAACTGCGCCCTGAAGTGTTTCACCAGGCTGGCAAAAACCACGATGAAGTGACCGCCGAGCGCTATCGCGCCGTTGGCGTCGAGGCGCAAGTGCAGCCTTTCATCAAAGACATGGCCCAAGCCTATGGCTGGGCCGACCTGGTGGTCTGCCGCGCAGGCGCGCTGACCGTCAGTGAACTGGCTGCCGCCGGTCTGCCCTCGATGCTGGTGCCTTTGCCCCACGCCATCGACGATCACCAGACCCGCAACGCCGATTATTTGGCCCGCGAAGGCGCTGCCTTCCTGATGCCACAAAGAACGACTGGCGCCGCGGATCTCGCTGCGCGCCTGACAGAGGTCTTGATGCAGCCGCAAACACTCGAAGACATGGCCCGCGCCGCACGCCGCCTGGCCAAACCCGATGCCACCGCCCAAGTGGTCGATACCTGCCTGGAGGTGGCCCATGGTTGAGAATCGCAAAGCCATGCCGCAGCCGGAAATGCGCCGCATCCGCCGCATCCACTTCGTCGGGATCGGCGGCGTGGGCATGTGCGGGATCGCCGAGGTGTTGCTGAACCTGGGTTACCAGGTCTCGGGTTCCGACCTGAAGGCTTCGCCGGTCACTGAGCGCCTGGAATCCTTCGGTGCACAGATTTTCATCGGCCATCGTGCCGAGAACGCCGCCAACGCCGATGTGCTGGTGGTCTCCAGCGCCGTGAACACTTCCAACCCGGAAGTCGCCACCGCCCTGGAACGTCGCATTCCCGTGGTGCCGCGCGCCGAGATGCTCGCCGAGCTGATGCGCTATCGCCACGGCATCGCCGTCGCCGGTACTCACGGCAAGACCACCACCACCAGCCTGATCGCCTCGGTGTTCGCTGCCGGTGGCCTGGACCCGACGTTCGTGATCGGTGGGCGCCTGAACGCCGCGGGCACCAACGCCCAACTGGGCACCAGCCGCTACCTGATCGCCGAAGCCGACGAGAGCGATGCAAGTTTCCTGCACCTGCAACCGCTGGTGGCCGTGGTGACCAACATCGACGCCGACCACATGGCGACCTACGACGGTGACTTCAACAAACTGAAGAAAACCTTCGTCGAGTTCCTCCACAACCTGCCGTTCTACGGTCTGGCGGTGGTGTGCCTGGACGATCCGGTGGTGCGCGAAATCCTCCCGCTGATCAAGCGTCCGACCGTGACCTACGGCTTTGGCGAAGACGCCGACGTGCGCGCGATCAACGTGCGCCAGCAGGGCATGCAGACGTTCTTCACCGTGCTGCGTCCTGATCGCGAGCCGTTGGACGTGTCGGTGAACATGCCCGGCAACCACAACGTGCTCAACTCGCTGGCGACAATTTGCATCGCCACCGACGAAGGCGTCAGCGATGAAGCCATCGTCCAGGGCCTGTCCGGGTTCCAGGGCGTAGGTCGACGCTTCCAGGTCTATGGCGAGCTGCCGGTGGACGGCGGCAACGTGATGCTGGTGGATGACTACGGCCATCACCCGACCGAAGTCGCGGCGGTGATCAAGGCCGTGCGCGGTGGCTGGCCGGAGCGCCGGCTGGTGATGGTCTACCAGCCGCACCGCTACAGCCGCACCCGCGACCTGTACGACGATTTCGTCCAGGTGCTGGCCGACGCCAACGTGCTGCTGTTGATGGAAGTCTACCCGGCCGGCGAAGAGCCGATCCCGGGCGCCGACAGCCGCCAGCTGTGCCACAGCATCCGCCAGCGCGGCCAGTTGGACCCGATCTACATCGACCGCGGCGTGGACCTCGCGCCGCTGGTCAAGCCGCTGCTGCGCGCCGGCGACATCCTGCTCTGCCAGGGCGCCGGTGATATCGGTGGCCTGGCCCCGAAACTGTTGAAAAGTCCGTTATTCGCCGGAGCCACCGTGGCCTCCAGCGAGGGGAAACTGAAATGACTGCTGCCTACGCCAACCTGGTCTCGACCCTTGATCCGAAAGCCTTCGGCCGCGTGGCCGTGCTGTTCGGTGGCAAGAGCGCCGAGCGCGAGGTCTCTCTCAAGTCCGGCAACGCCGTGCTGCAAGCCCTGCAAAGCGCCGGCGTCGACGCATTCGGCATCGACGTGGGCGACGACTTCCTGCAGCGCCTGCTGAGCGAAAAGATCGATCGCGCCTTCATCATTCTTCATGGCCGTGGCGGCGAAGACGGCAGCATGCAGGGCTTGCTCGAATGCCTGGGCATTCCCTACACCGGCAGTGGCATCCTGGCTTCCGCCCTGGCGATGGACAAGTTGCGCACCAAACAGGTCTGGCACAGCCTCGGCATCCCGACGCCGCGTCACGCCGTGCTGGCGTCCGAGGCCGATTGTATTTCGGCGGCGACGGAACTGGGCTTCCCTTTGATCGTCAAACCGGCCCATGAAGGTTCAAGTATCGGCATGGCGAAAGTGAATTCGCTGCCTGAGTTGACCGCAGCCTGGAAGGACGCCAGTTCCTACGATTCGCAAGTGTTGGTCGAGCAATGGATCACCGGTCCCGAGTTCACCATCGCCACCCTGCGTGACCAGGTGTTGCCCCCGATTGCGCTGGGCACGCCCCACACGTTCTACGACTACGACGCCAAGTACATCGCTAATGACACCCAGTACCGCATTCCCTGCGGGCTGGACGCTGCCAAGGAAAAACAATTGATGGACCTCACGGCCAAGGCCTGTGAGGCGCTGGGTATCGCCGGTTGGGCGCGGGCGGACGTGATGCAGGACGCCGATGGGCAGTTCTGGTTCCTGGAAGTCAACACCGCGCCCGGCATGACCGACCACAGCCTGGTTCCGATGGCGGCTCGTGCTGCCGGCCTGGATTTCCAGCAACTGGTGCTGTCGATCCTGGCCGCCAGTGTCGGCAACCAAGAGTCCAGGGGTTAAGCCATGCAAGGCGCATCGCTTCGTCATCAGCCATCCGCACCCGGTCGCAAGCCGGTGCCGCGGGGTGCCAGCCGAATGGTGGCCAAAGAGCCGATGTCGGCGCGCTTGCCGAAAGCCAATTTCGGCTTTCTCAAGAGCTTGTTCTGGCCGGTGATGCTGGTGGTATTGGGGTTCGGCACGTATGAAGGCGCGCAGCGGCTGCTGCCTTATGCCGATCGGCCAATCGCCCGGATCAACGTCCAGGGTGACCTGAGCTACATCAGCCAGCAGGCGGTGCAGCAGCGGATCGCTCCGTTCGTCGCGTCGAGCTTCTTCACCATCGACCTGGCGGGCATGCGCACCGAGCTGGAGCAGATGCCCTGGATCGCCCACGCCGAAGTGCGGCGGGTATGGCCGGACCAGGTGTCGATTCGTCTGGAAGAGCAGTTGCCGGTGGCCCGTTGGGGCGACGAGTCGCTGTTGAACAACCAGGGCCAGGCGTTTACGCCACGGGAACTGGCCAATTATGAACATTTGCCACAACTGTTCGGTCCACAGCGGGCCCAGCAGCAAGTGATGCAGCAATACCAGGTGTTGAGTCAGATGTTGCGGCCACTGGGCTTCTCCATCGCGCGCCTGGAATTGCGTGAGCGCGGCAGCTGGTTCCTGACCACTGGCGCGGGCAGCTCGGGGCCGGGCATCGAGCTGTTGCTCGGGCGCGGCAACCTGGTGGAAAAGATGCGCCGCTTCATTGCCATCTATGACAAGACGCTCAAAGAACAGATTACGAACATTGCGCGCATCGATCTGCGCTACGCCAACGGCCTCGCTGTTGGCTGGCGGGAACCTGTAGCGCCGACGACGGCCGAACCCGCCGTCGCGAAGAATTAAGAAGAGGCAGGACCCATGGCAAACGTGCAAAGCGGAAAAATGATCGTCGGTCTGGATATCGGCACTTCCAAGGTGGTAGCGCTGGTAGGCGAGGTCGCGGACGACGGCACGCTGGTCATCGTCGGGATCGGTACACACCCGTCCCGTGGCTTGAAGAAAGGCGTGGTGGTGAACATCGAGTCCACCGTCCAATCGATCCAGCGCGCCATCGAAGAAGCGCAGCTGATGGCCGGTTGCCGGATCCACTCGGCGTTCGTCGGTGTCGCGGGCAATCACATCCGCAGCCTGAACTCCCACGGCATCGTGGCGATTCGGGACCGTGAAGTCAGCTCCGCCGACCTTGAGCGCGTACTCGACGCGGCCCAGGCCGTGGCGATTCCGGCCGACCAGCGGGTGCTGCACACCCTGCCGCAGGATTACGTGATCGATAACCAGGAAGGCGTACGCGAGCCCCTGGGTATGTCCGGGGTACGCCTGGAAGCCAAGGTCCACGTGGTCACCTGCGCCGTGAACGCCGCGCAGAACATCGAGAAGTGCGTGCGTCGCTGCGGCCTGGAAATCGACGACATCATCCTCGAGCAACTGGCTTCGGCCTACTCGGTGCTGACCGACGACGAGAAAGAACTCGGCGTGTGCCTGGTCGATATCGGCGGCGGCACCACCGACATCGCGATCTTCACCGAAGGCGCCATCCGCCACACGGCAGTGATCCCGATTGCCGGCGACCAGGTGACCAACGACATCGCCATGGCGCTGCGCACCCCGACCCAGTACGCCGAGGAAATCAAGATCCGTTACGCCTGCGCCCTGGCCAAGCTGGCCGGTGCCGGTGAAACCATCAAGGTGCCGAGCGTCGGCGACCGTCCGCCGCGCGAATTGTCGCGCCAGGCCCTGGCCGAAGTGGTCGAGCCGCGCTACGACGAACTGTTCACGCTGATCCAGGCCGAACTGCGCCGCAGCGGCTACGAAGACCTGATCCCGGCCGGCATCGTGCTGACCGGCGGTACGTCGAAGATGGAGGGCGCGGTCGAGCTGGCCGAAGAGATTTTCCACATGCCGGTGCGCCTGGGCGTGCCCCATGGCGTCAAGGGCCTGGATGACGTGGTGCGCAACCCGATCTATTCGACTGGCGTGGGCCTGTTGATGTACGGCCTGCAAAAGCAATCCGACGGGATCTCGTTCTCGGGCATCGGCAGCCGTGACAGCTACAGCAGCGAAGAGCCCAAGGCACCGCTGTTCGAGCGGCTCCAGGCTTGGGTGAAGGGCAATTTCTAAGCGATTTCAGATTCAGGCGTCGGGTTTCAGGCCCGGCGTTGCAAGACGGCAACAAACGCAGTAGGCGAAAAAACTAGAGAATGAAAGGAGAGGGAAAATGTTCGAACTCGTAGACAACATCCCCGCCAGCCCGGTTATCAAGGTAATCGGTGTCGGCGGTGGCGGCGGCAACGCTGTCAACCACATGGTCAAGAGCAACATCGAAGGCGTTGAGTTCATCTGCGCCAACACCGATGCTCAGGCGCTGAAAAACATCGGCGCGCGGACCATCCTCCAACTCGGTACCGGCGTGACCAAGGGCCTGGGTGCCGGCGCGAATCCCGAGGTTGGCCGTCAGGCTGCCCTGGAAGATCGCGAGCGCATCGCTGAAGTCCTGGCTGGCACCAACATGGTGTTCATCACCACTGGCATGGGCGGCGGTACCGGTACCGGTGCAGCGCCGATCATTGCCGAAGTGGCCAAGGAAATGGGCATCCTCACCGTTGCGGTGGTGACCCGTCCGTTCCCGTTCGAAGGCCGCAAGCGCATGCAGATCGCCGATGAAGGCATCCGCGCGCTGAGCGAAAGCGTCGACTCGTTGATCACCATCCCCAACGAGAAGCTGCTGACCATCCTCGGTAAGGACGCCAGCCTGCTGTCGGCTTTCGCCAAGGCCGATGACGTACTGGCCGGTGCCGTTCGCGGTATCTCCGACATCATCAAGCGTCCGGGCATGATCAACGTCGACTTTGCCGACGTACGCACCGTGATGTCCGAAATGGGCATGGCGATGATGGGCACCGGCTGCGCCAGCGGTCCGAACCGTGCACGCGAAGCCACCGAAGCGGCCATCCGCAACCCGCTGCTCGAAGATGTGAACCTGCAGGGCGCCCGCGGCATCCTGGTGAACATCACCGCCGGTCCGGACTTGTCCCTGGGCGAGTACTCCGACGTGGGTAGCATCATCGAGGCGTTCGCTTCCGACCACGCAATGGTCAAGGTCGGCACCGTGATCGATCCGGACATGCGTGACGAACTGCACGTGACCGTGGTTGCCACTGGCCTGGGCGCGAAAATCGAGAAGCCGATGAAGGTGATCGACAACACCGTGCAGACCGCCATGGCTTCGCAGCCCCAGCAGCAAGCTGCCGCTCGTCAGGAAGCTCCCGCGGTGAACTACCGTGACCTGGACCGTCCGACCGTCATGCGCAACCAGGCCCAGGCCGGTGCTGCGACTGCCGCGAAGATGAATCCGCAAGACGATCTGGATTACCTGGACATCCCGGCATTCCTGCGTCGTCAGGCCGATTGATGGAATGTATCAGGGGTATACGGGTGATTGGTGTTCAGCAAAGGTCTGGTCTGCTATCATCGCCAGCCTTTGTTGATACCAGTTCGCAATTTGCGCTGAAGCGGCCCATGCCATGATTAAACAACGCACCCTGAAGAATATTATCCGTGCCACAGGTGTCGGCCTGCACTCCGGCGAGAAGGTCTATCTGACCCTCAAGCCCGCGCCTGTCGACACCGGCATTGTGTTTTGTCGTGCCGACCTCGACCCTGTGGTGCAGATTCCTGCTCGCGCGGAAAACGTTGGTGAAACCACTATGTCGACCACGCTGGTCAACGGTGACACCAAAGTGGACACGGTGGAGCATTTGCTCTCGGCCATGGCTGGCCTGGGCATCGATAACGCCTACGTCGAGCTCTCCGCGTCCGAAGTCCCGATCATGGATGGCAGCGCCGGACCTTTCGTATTCCTGATTCAATCGGCTGGCCTGGAAGAGCAGGACGCGGCCAAGAAGTTCATCCGCATCCTGCGGGAAGTGACAGTGGAAGACGGCGACAAGCGCGCCACTTTCGTCCCTTTCGAAGGTTTCAAGGTGAGCTTCGAGATCGATTTCGATCACCCGGTTTTCCGTGACCGCACCCAGAGTGCAAGCGTGGATTTTTCCAGCACTTCGTTCGTCAAAGAAGTCAGCCGCGCGCGTACCTTTGGTTTCATGAGTGATATCGAGTACCTGCGCAAGCACAACCTCGCACTCGGTGGCAGTGTGGAAAACGCGATCGTGGTCGATTCCGATGGCGTGTTGAACGAAGACGGCCTTCGTTATGAAGACGAATTCGTCAAACACAAGATCCTCGATGCAATCGGCGACCTCTACCTGCTGGGCAACAGCCTGATTGGTGAGTTCAAGGGCTTCAAGTCCGGCCACGCACTGAACAACCAGCTGCTGCGCAAGTTGATTGAGCAGAAAGACGCTTGGGAAGTCGTGACGTTCGAAGACGCCAGCACCGCACCAATCTCTTACATGCGCCCTGTAGCGGCCGTGTAAGCAAAAAACCTCTCTAGTTTTTTAAGGGCTGCCTTCGGGTGGCCTTTTTTTATGGCTGGCTGTTGGAGGCAAGAGCTTCTGGGGTTGCCTTACATCGCGCAAACCACCCGATTACGCCCACTGGCCTTGGCCTGGTAAAGCGCCTTGTCAGCGGCGAGCAACAATTGATCGAGTTCGTCATAAGGCCCTTGGGCCCAGGTTGCGATGCCGATACTGACGGTCATGGTCAATTCACCGGGCAGTTGCTCAACGGCTTCGCGAATGTTTTGCGCCATGGTGAACGCTCCTGCGGTCGTCGTCTCCGGCAGCACCACCGAGAACTCTTCACCGCCATAACGCGCCGCCAGGTCGGCCGGTCGGCGCACGTACCCGCCGATCAGTTGCGCCAGGGTTCGTAACGCCTCGTCACCGCGTTGGTGGCCCAGGCGATCATTGAGCGCCTTGAAGTGGTCGGCATCGATCATCAGGATCGACAACGATTGACCGGAGCGCTGGGCGCGCAGCCACTCCAGTTGCAGCGTCTGGTCCAGCGTCCGGCGGTTGGCCAGGCCTGTCAGGGGGTCGACGGATGCCAGCAGGGCCAGTTCCCGTTCAGCGGTGTGCCGGCGTCTCAATTCCCGACGCAGCAGCCAGGTGAGCCAGAGCAAGCTGAAGCACAGCGCGCCCGTGGCGCCACTGACCAGCAGCGCCGTGCGTTGCCATGACGCGAAAACTTCTTGGGAAGAGAGCGCGACCACGACGATCAGCGGCAGATTACCTACCTGGGAAAAGGTGTACAGCCGCTGCTTCTGATCCACGCTGGACACGCTGGTAAAACTGCCATCGCCTTCGCGCAGGATCCGCACGAAGTTCGGTCGGCTGCTGAAATCCTTGCCGATCATGTCTTCGGCCAGAGGCGGCTCCTGAGCCAACAGGATCCCGTCGCGGCTGACCAGGTTGACCGTGCCGCCATGGCCGATGTTCAAGCTCTTGAAGAGCTGGCTGAAGTAGCCCAGGCGCATTGCAGCCTCGGCCACGCCCATGAACCCGCCCCGGTCGTCGTTCAAGCGGTAGCTGAAGCTGATGCGCCAGTCATGCGGACTGCTCCGGGCCCGGAACGGACGGCTGATCTTCATGCCCGGGCCCGGTTCCTGCAGATGGGACTGGAAATATTCCCCATCGGCGTAATTGCCCTTGCGCGGTTCGATCGAAGCGGAATCGGCGACCACGTCGCCGCGCTTGTCGAGCAGCAATATGTCGCCTTTATAAGGGGCTGCGGTGGCGCGATCGAACAGGGCGAGGTGGCGGATCGTTGGCGAAACGTCCTGGAGGTCCTGGCGTTTCGCTGCGGCAATCAGGCCTTGCAGCGAAAGATCGTAGAGTTCGACATTGCGCAGTACGTCGGCGTCGATCAACTGCACAATGTTGCTCGCCGCGCGTGTCGCTGCCTGCTGCGCGCTGGCGTGTTCACGGATCAGCAGGAACGTCACGATAGCTACGATGGCGATGACAACCAGCGAGCTGGCCAAAACGAGTACCCGTTCCGAACGTATCGAAAGCGGGATGTTGCCGGGTGTTGCACTGCTCGCGCTCATGATTCCGATCTGCATTGTCATGTGGCTGGGATCCTTCCCATAGGCTGCTCATCTTTAACAGCGGATGACTGGCATCAGACAATGCTGGCCTTTTGCAAGATTGTGCTTGTGACACTGGAATTGAGCAATCCACATCGTGGCTTATTGCATGGAAATCGAGATTGGATGGACTGCCGCCTTCGCGAGCAGGCTCGCTCCCACAGTGTTGTCCTTGGGTGGGCGTATGCCACAGGAGTTTCGTGGGGGCGGGCTTGCTCCTCAGGCCGGCAAGCGGATCCCGAAGGTGTTGGCACCACGGTCGCTGCGCACGAATACATCGCCGCCGTGCATGAGCGCAATCGCCTTGACGATGGCCAGGCCCAAGCCGTGGTTGGCGCCGCTGTTGCTGCGGGAGACGTCGACCCGGTAGAAGCGCTCGAACAGGCGCGGCAGGTGTTCGCCGGCGATAGGCTCGCCGGGATTGGTGACGCCCAGGATGACCTGGTCGCCGGTGGCTTCGATGTCCACGTCGATCACCTGGCCGGGCGCGGTGTGCTGGACGGCGTTGCTGAGCAGATTGATCAAGGCCCGGCGCAGGTGGGCGATCTCGATACTGGCCTGGGCATCGCCGCTGACGCGAACCTGGACCTGGGCGTCTTCCAGGATGAAGTCCAGATAATCGAGGGTGGTTGCCACCTCATCGGCCAGGGACGTCGTGGTCAGCTTGGTGGCCTTGCTACCCTGGTCGGCGCTGGCCAGGAACAACATGTCGTTGATGATCGAGCGCAGTCGCTCCAGCTCTTCGAGGTTCGATTGCAGCACTTCGAAGTAATGCTCTGCCGAGCGCCCGCGGGTCAGCGCCACCTGCGTCTGGCCGATCAGGTTGGTCAGCGGCGAGCGCAGTTCATGGGCAACGTCGGCATTGAATGACTCCAGCCTTGAATACGCCTGCTCGACCCGGTCCAGGGTTGCGTTGAAGGAACTGACGAACTGGTTGAGTTCCGGTGGCAGCGGTGACAATTGCAAGCGCCCGGTGAGCCGGGGCGGGGCCAGGCGCCGGGCTTCGTCCGACAACTTGATGAGTGGCTTGAGACCGATGCGCGCCACCCAGTAGCCCAGCAACGAGGCCAGCAGCACGCCGACGATCGCCAGGCTCACCAGCGCGACCAGCAAACGATGCTGAGTCTGGTAGAAGGTCTCGGTGTCGATACCGATCATGAACCGTAGCGGCGGTCGCTGGTCCTTGGCCGGGAACTGGCTCACCAGCACTTTCATCGGGTAATGCTGCGTCGCCAGCTTCAGGTCACGTTTGCCCAATGGACCTGCGGCGAAGGCACGGATCTGTGCATCGGGGTTACCGTATTCAAAGCGCGGGTCATCGCTGACGATCCAGAAGTGGATGCGTTTATCCTCCTCGCCGAGCAAGCGCAATTTGTTGTTGATCTTGACCCAGTGCTCCGGCGTGCCATAGCGGCCGACGGTGGACTCCAGCACGCTGTAGCGGGCATCGAGCTCCGCCTCTGGTAACAGGCCGAGACCTTTTTCGACCTGCTGGTACAAGCCGCCGCCAATCAGCAGGAACACCAGCGCCGCCACCAGCGTGAACATGCCGCTCAGGCGCAGGGCGATGCTGTTACTCACCGCGGTTCTCCAACACATAACCCATCCCTCGGATGGTATGCAGAAGCTTGTGCTCGAAAGGCCCGTCGAGCTTGGCCCGCAGGCGTTTGATCGCCACTTCGACGACGTTGGCGTCGCTGTCGAAATTGATGTCCCAGACCATTTCGGCAATCGCGGTTTTCGAAAGGATCTCGCCTTGGCGGCGAGCCAGCACGCTGAGCAGCGAAAACTCCTTGGCGGTCAGGTCCAGACGCTGCCCGGCGCGGCTGGCCTTGCGGCTGATCAGGTCGATCCACAGGTCGGCGATGCTCACCTGCACCGGTTCATGGCCGCTGCTGCGGCGGGTCAGGGCTTGCAGGCGGGCCACCAGCTCCAGGAACGAAAACGGCTTGCCCAGATAATCATCGGCGCCATCGCGCAGGCCCTTGATGCGATCTTCGACCCGTTCGCGGGCGGTGAGCATGATGACCGGCGTCTGCTTGCGGGCGCGCAGGGCCCGCAGCACGCCAAAGCCGTCGAGGCCCGGCAGCATGACGTCGAGCACGATCACCGCATAATCGCTTTCCAGGGCCAGGTGCAGCCCTTCGACGCCATCCCCTGCCACATCCACGATGTAACCCTGTTCGGTCAGGCCGCGGTGCAGGTAGTCGGCGGTTTTTTCTTCGTCTTCGATGATCAGAACGCGCATGGCCCGGCCTCAGTCTGCATTTGCCAGCGCCGCCGTCGGCGCAGAACCGGGTCGAGGCGCGGGCCGATGGAACAATCGCTCCAGCCACAAGTATATGACTGGCGTGGTGAACAGCGTCAGTGCCTGGCTCACCAGCAGGCCACCGACCACCGCGATGCCCAAGGGTTGGCGCAACTCCGCGCCGGGGCCGTAGCCGAGCATCAGTGGCAGGGCGCCGAGCAGGGCGGCCAGGGTCGTCATCATGATCGGACGGAACCTCGTCAGGCAGGCCTGGAAAATCGCTTCCTGCGCCGCCATCCCGCCGTTGCGCTGGGCATCGAGGGCGAAGTCGATCATCAGGATGCCGTTCTTCTTGACGATGCCGATCAGCAGCACCAGGCCGATCAGCGCCATGATCGAGAAGTCCTGGCCCAACAGCCAGAGCATGATCAACGCGCCGAGGCCGGCCGAGGGCAACGTGGAAATAATCGTCAACGGATGGACGAAACTCTCGTAGAGCACGCCGAGGATGATGTACACCGCCACCAACGCGGCGAGGATCAGCCACGGCTGGCTTTTCAGCGAGCTCTGGAACGCCTGGGCCGCGCCCTGGAAGCTGCCGGTGATGGCGGCGGGCATGCCGATCTCGTTCTTGGCCTGGTCGAGCAGGCGCACGGCATCCCCCAGCGCCACGCCCGGCGCGAGGTTGAACGACAGGTTGGCGGCCGGGAACATGCCGTCGTGGGCAATCGACAGCGGGCCGTTGGTCGGTGCGTCGAAGCGGGCGAGGGCCGAGAGCGGGACCATTTCCCCGCTCAGCGGCGAGCGCAGATAGAAATACGCCAGGCTTTCGGCCTTGCCGCGTTGCTGGGTGTCGAGTTCCAGGATGACGTTGTACTGGTTGGTCTCGGTCTGGAATTCATTGATCTGCCGCTGGCCGAAAGCGTCGTAGAGCGCCTGGTCGACATCGCTGGCGGTGAGGCCGAAACGTGCCGCCGCGCTGCGGTCGATGTTGATGTGGGTGATGCTGCCGCCCAGTTGCAAGTCGTTGGAAATGTCGCGGAATGCCGGAATGCTGCGCAGCTTGTCGGTGAGTTTCTGCGTCCAGGCGTTGAGGGTCGGCCCGTCGTTGCTCTTGAGCACGTATTGATACTGGGCGCGGCTCGGGCCGGAGCTGAGGTTGATGTCCTGTCCGGCCCGCAGGTACAGCACAACGCCGGGAATCTTCAGCAACTTGGGGCGGATCCGGTCGATGAAGCCACTGGCCGATACATCGCGCTCGCCCCGAGGCTTGAGGGCGATCCAGAAGCGGCCGTTGGCGATGGTCTGGTTGTTGCCCGAGACGCCGACGGAGTGCGAGAAGGTCTGCACTGCCGGGTCGGCGGCGACGATCTCGGCCAGGGCCTTGTGCTTGGCCACCATGTCCGGGAACGAGATATCGGCCGCCGCTTCGCTGGTGCCCAGCACCAGGCCGGTGTCCTGGACCGGGAAGAAGCCCTTGGGGATGAACACGTAGCCCACGACCGCGAGGGCGAGGGTCAGGCCGAACATGCCGATCATCAGTTTCTGGTGGGCCAGGGCCCGGCGCAGGCCGCGTTCGTACCAGCCGAGCAGGCGCTCGCCGAAACCCGGCCTGGCATGGGCGTGATGTTTCGGGGCGCGCATGAACAAGGCAGCCAGGGTCGGCGCCAGGGTCAGGGACACCACGACGGAAATCAGGATGGTCGAAGTGGCGGTCAGGGCAAACTCCTTGAACAGCCGCCCGACCACGCCGCCCATGAACAGCAGCGGAATGAACGCCGCCACCAGCGAGAAGCTGATGGACACCACCGTGAAGCCGATTTCCCCGGCGCCCTTGATCGCCGCCTCGCGCATGCCATCGCCGGCTTCCAGGTGCCGGTGGATGTTCTCCACCACCACGATCGCGTCGTCCACCACGAATCCCACCGAGATGACGATCGCCACCAGGGTCAGATTGTTGAGGCTGAAACCCATCACATACATCAGCGCGAAACTGGCGGTCAGCGACACCCCGAGCACGGCCGAGACAATCAGCGTCGCCGAGAGCTGGCGCAGGAACAGCGCCATCACCGCCACCACCAGCAGCACCGCGATCAGCAGGGTGATTTCCACTTCATGCAGCGAAGCGCGAATGGTCTGGGTGCGATCGATCATCACCTTGACCTGTATGGCGGCCGGCAGCATGGCTTCCAGGGTCGGCAGCGCCGCCTGGATGCGGTCGACCGTCTCGACGATGTTCGCCCCCGGCTGGCGGAAGATCACCAGGTTGACGCCGGGCTGATCGTCGGACCAGGCCTGCACGTAGGCGTTTTCCGAACCGTTGACGACTTTGGCGATGTCCTTGAGATGGACCGGTGCGCCGTCCCGGTAGGAAACGATCAGCTCGCCGTATTCCTCCGGCTTGAACAGCTGGTCGTTGGTGGACAAGGTGGAAATACTCGACTCGCCATACAGCGCGCCCTTGGCCAGGTTGAGGCTGGCCTGCTGCAAGGACTGGCGAATATCGGCGAGGGTCAGGCCGATGGCGGCAAGCCGGTCGGCCGAGGCCTGGACCCGGATCGCCGGCCGCTGCTGGCCGGTGATATAGATCTGTCCAACACCGTCGATCTGGCTGATCTGCCGGGCGAGCAGCGTCTCGACGTAATCACTCAGTTCGGTGCCTGGCATCAGGTCGGAGCTGATGCTGAGAATCAGCACCGGGCTGTCGGCCGGGTTGACCTTGCGCCAGGTCGGCAGGTTCGGCATGTCATTGGGCAGCTTGCCGGCGGCGGTGTTGATCGCCGCCTGCACTTCCTGGGCGGCGGTGTCGATGCTCTTGTCGAGACTGAATTGCAGGGTCAGGTTGGTCGAGCCCAACGCACTGCTTGAGGTCATCTGGGTAATGCCGGGAATGGCGCTGAATTGCACCTCCAGTGGGGTCGCCACGGACGATGCCATGGTTTCGGGACTGGCGCCGGGCAGTTGGGCGTTGACCTGGATGGTCGGGAATTCCGCCTCGGGCAAAGGCGCGACGGGCAGGCGGGGAAAGGCGATCAACCCCAGCAATACCAGGGCGAACGTCAGTAGCACCGTGGCGATGGGGTGGTCGATGCACCACGCCGATATCGAGCCGCGGCCCTTCATGGCTGCGCCTGCCCGGTCTTGGCGAGGGCAGGCGGATCGCTGAGCACCTGGACACTGGCGCCGGGCTTGAGGCGTGACTGGCCGTCGCTCACCAGTTGGTCGCCGGCGTTCACGCCTTTGATGATGTGCCTGTCGCTGTCCTGATAAACCATTTGCACCGGCACGCTTTCGACCTTGTCACCTTTGACCCGATAGACGAAGTGTTGCTCCAGCCCGCGTTGGACCACGGTGGGCGGCACTACCAGGGCACCCTTGTCGATAGCGGTCTGGATTTTCAGCGTCACCAGTTGCCCCGGCCACAGCCGTTGCGCGGCGTTATTGAATTCGGCCTTTGCCCGCAGGGTTCCGGTATTGGTGTTGATCTGGTTGTCGATGAGGCTGAGCCGCCCCTCGCCGAGCAATTCCCCGGTCACGCCGTCGGCCCCGATGTAGGCCTTGACCAGGGCCTGGTCCGGGGCGGCGATCAATCGCTGCAGGGTCGGCAGCATTTGCTGGGGCAAGGAGAACTCCACGGCGATCGGGTCGATCTGGGTCACCGTGAACAGGCCTTCGGTGTCGCTGGTGCGCAGGAAATTGCCTTCATCCACATTGCGAATGCCGACGCGACCGCTCACCGGCGAGCGGATCTGCGTGTAGGACAGCTGCACCTGCGCCGAATCGATGGCCGCCTGGTTGCCCTGGGCAGTGGCCTTGAGCTGGTTGACCAGCGCCTGTTGCTGGTCGTAGGTCTGCTTCGATACGCCGTCATCGACGCTCAGCAGCTTGTAGCGCTTGAGGTTGACCTGGGCCACGGCCAGTTGCGCCTGGCTCTCGCTGAGCTGGGCGCGGGCCTGGTCGAGGCTGGCGCGGATCGAACGATCATCGATGGTCGCCAGCAGGTCCCCCTTCTTGACCAGTTGCCCTTCCTTGACCAGCAGCCTGGTGAGGATGCCGTCGATCTGCGGACGGATCACCACGCTGTGCAGCGACAGTACCGTGCCGATGCCACTGGCAAAGCGCGGCACATCCTGCTCGACAACGCTTATCACCTTCACTGGCACGGCGGTGGAAGCACTGGGTTTGCTGGCGACGGGCTTCATGATGAACCAGAGGGCGAGGGCGGCCAGGGCGATCAGTAACGCGACGAGCAGGACGGTTTTTTTCTGGATAGGCATGAACGTGAAACGCCGGTTCGGGACGGAGGAATTCCTGGCTTTCTTATATAGCGTTGTGAGCCCGTCAGGAAGGTGACGGCTAGCTGTCAGGGCTGTCAGTTTTGTCTTGGTTTCCCGTCAGACGGAACTTAGCCATTGAATCTACCCCGTGCACCGCGATTTTGCGCAGGTATACTGCTGCGTTTCGCGGCTCACTTACCGAGCCCGGCATACCCGCCCGGAGCCTTACATGACTTCCCCAACACCATCGCCTGTGGACGAGCACCCGAACGGTGAACCGTCCGGCCAGACCGACAGCGATGTTTCCAGCGCCGCCGACGACAAGGCGCCGATCCCGGCCTTCAAGTTTCCATTCAAACCAGGCGACCTGGCGGCGGCCAAAGGTGCCGGCCAACAACCGTGGTACAAGAACGGCGCGAAGAATGGCCATACCAAGACCCCCGGCGCCGCGCCTCCCGGCACGCGCCGTTCGATGGGCAAACGCTGATCTTTCCCCTCGGCGCGCGGTCGCGGATTCAGTTCGCGACCCGTGCTCCCGTCAGGCTTCCACTCAATTCATAGGCCGTCAGTTCGGCCTGGTGCGCCGCGAGGATTTCCGGCAACGAGCCTCGCAGGTATTCGACCCACGTCTTGATCTTCGCATCCAGGTACTGGCGCGAAGGGTAGATGGCGTAAAGGTTCAGTTCCTGCGAGCGGTAGTTGGGCATGACCCGCACCAGCGTGCCGTTGCGCAAGCCTTCGATGGCGGCGTACACCGGCAGCACGCCCACGCCCATGCCGCTGGTGATCGCGGTCTTCATCGCATCGGCGGAATTCACCAGGAACGGTGAGCTGTTGATGGTGACCATCTCCTGGCCCTCCGGGCCGTCGAACACCCATTTCTCCAGCGGAATGACCGGGCTGACCAGGCGCAGGCAGGCGTGGTTCAGCAAGTCGCTGGGTTTCTGCGGGCAGCCGCTGGCCTTCACGTAGGCGGGCGACGCGCAGACGATGCTGTAGGTGATTCCCAGGCGCTGGGACACGAAGCCGGAGTCCGGCAACTCGCTGGCGAGTACGATCGAGACGTCGTAGCCCTCGTCGAGGATGTCCGGCACCCGGTTGGCCAGGGTCAGGTCGAAGGTCACGTCCGGGTGCGTCTTGCGATAACGGGCGATGGCATCGATGACGAAGTGCTGGCCGATGCCGGTCATGGTGTGGACTTTCAATTGTCCGGCCGGGCGCGCATGGGCATCGCTGGCCTCGGCTTCCGCCTCTTCGACATACGCCAGGATCTGCTCGCACCGCAGCAGGTAGCGTTTGCCGGCTTCGGTCAGGGCGATGCGGCGAGTGGTGCGGTTGAGCAGACGGGTTTGCAGATGCGCTTCCAGGTTGGAAACCGCACGCGAGACGTTGGCCGTGGTGGTGTCGAGTTGCGCGGCGGCGGCGGTGAAGCTGCCGGCTTCGGCAACACAGCTGAACGCACGCATGTTTTGCAAAGTGTCCATGGAGGGCTCTCTTGGGAGGTGCCAAATTGTGACATGAAGTTACAGAGATGCGGGACCCCGACTAATGGATTATCACGATAACGGTAACAAAGATTCGCAGAAAGGTCGGCTTATCGCCGTTGGGGGTGATGCCTAGAATTGCCGCCAGTCCTGGATCCTGTGGGAGCGAGCCCGCTCGCGAAACAGGCACTCCAATTGTCCTCGGTGTGTCTGCCCGGCCGCTTTCGCGAGCAGGCTCGCTCCCACAGGTGTGTCAGGGCGAAATTCTCATCATCTCTTCTTGCCTCTCCACCTCAGGAATATTGCGCCCGTGCCGCGTTGCATCAGCAGAGAGCTGAAGACTCTCAGTGTTTGGGTTTTGACGCTGACCCTCAGCGGTTGTATCGGGACGGGAGGGATCGCGCCGCAAGGCGAGCTCTTGTTGGCCAACCAGTTGGCGACCGATGCGGCGATACGCGAGGCCGCCCGCGATGCTCACTGGCCGACCCGCCAGTGGTGGAAAGCCTATGGTGACCCGCAACTGGACGGCTGGATTGACCTGGCCGTGCGAGACAGCCCGAGCCTGGCCATGGCCGTCGCCCGGGTGCGCCAGGCCAAGGCCATGGCGGGTGTCGCCGAGGCCGCCGAGTCGCTGCAGATCAATGGCGAGTCGGCCCTCAAGCGCCACAACTGGCCCACCGATCAGTTTTATGGCCCCGGCGAACTGGCCAACACCACCACTTGGGACAACAACGCCGCCCTGGGCCTGAGCTATGCGTTGGACCTGTGGGGCCGCGAGCGCAGCGCCAGCGAGCGGGCCGTCGACCTGGCCCATGTCAGCGTCGCCGAGGCGCGGCAGGCGCAGCTGGAATTGCAGGACAATATCGTGCGCGCCTACATCCAGTTTTCGCTGCATTACGCCCAGCACGACATCATCGCCGCGACCCTCCATCAGCAAGAGCAGATCCTCGAACTGGCGCAAAAGCGTCTGGACGGTGGCATCGGCACCCATTTCGAAGTCAGCCAGGCCCAGGCGCCATTGCCGGAAACCCATCGTCAGCTCGATGCCCTCGACGAAGCCATTGCCCTGAGCCGCAATCAATTGGCGGCGCTGGCCGGCAAGGGCCCGGGCGACGGCGCGCGCCTGCAACGGCCGAGCCTGGCGCTGGGGGCTCCGTTGAAACTGCCATCGGCGTTGCCCGCCGAACTGCTCGGCCAGCGCCCGGATGTGGTTGCCGCGCGCTGGCAGGTGGCGGCCCAGGCCCGTGGAGTCGAGGTGGCGCGCGCGGGTTTTTACCCCAACGTCGACTTGGTCGGTAGCCTGGGTTACATGGCTACTGGCGGTGGGGCGCTGGAGTTCCTGACAGGCAAGAAGCTCACCTACAACGTCGGCCCGGCGATTTCGCTGCCGATTTTCGATGGCGGACGCCTGCGTGGCGAGTTGGGCGAGGCTGCGGCGGGTTATGACATCGCCGTGGCGCGCTACAACCAGACGCTGGTGAATGCCCTCAAGAGCATTTCCGACCGGTTGATTCGCCGTGAGTCGATGGACAAGCAACAGGCCTTCGCCGCCGGATCGGTGGCCGCCGCCCAGCGCACCTACGACATCGCGCTGGTTGCGTTCCAGCGTGGGCTCACCGACTACCTCAACGTGCTCAACGCCCAGAGCCTGCTGTTCAAGCAACAACAGGTGCAACAGCAGGTAGAGGCAGCGCGGCTGAGCGCCCATGCCGATTTGGTCACCGCATTGGGCGGCGGGCTGGAGGCCGGCAGCGACATGCCTGTGGCAGGCGCTCCCCTGTGGCGAGGGAGCTTGCTCCCGCTGGGCTGCGAAGCAGCCCCAGGTTCTTCAGATGGGTGCTGCGCACCCGAGCGGGAGCAAGCTCCCTCGCCACGATGCTGAGCAGGCCTTCCGTGACGTATTTACTTCGGCTTCATCGCCTCGAATGGCGCCGTGGCTTTTTCGACTGGGCCCGCAGCGATGGGGTGACCTGGGTCTACATCTTCAAGGTATTGCTCGCCGTGTTCCTGACCCTGTGGCTGGCGATGCGCCTGGAGTTGCCGCAACCGCGTACGGCGATGATCACCGTGTTCATCGTCATGCAGCCGCAGAGTGGCCAGGTCTTCGCCAAGAGTTTTTATCGCCTGCTCGGTACCTTGGCCGGCTCGACGGTGATGGTGGCGCTGATCGCCCTGTTCGCCCAGAACACCGAGTTGTTTCTCGGCTGCCTGGCGATATGGGTCGGCATCTGTTCGGCCGGAGCAGCGCGTTATCGCAACTTTCGCGCCTACGGTTTTGTGTTGGCCGGGTACACCGCGGCGATGATCGGCCTGCCGGCCCTGGCTCATCCGGAAGGGGCTTTCATGGCGGCGGTATGGCGGGTGCTGGAGATTGCCCTGGGGATTCTCTGCGCCACCGCGGTGAGCGCTGCAATCCTGCCGCAAACCGCGAGCGCGGCCATGCGCAACGCGCTCTACCAGCGCTTCGGCGTGTTCGCCCTGTTCGTCACCGATGGCTTGCGCGGACGCAGCCAGCCCGAGGCATTCGAGGCACGCAACGTCGCTTTCATCGCCGAGGCGGTGGGCCTGGAAAGCCTGCGCAGCGTGACCGTGTTCGAAGACCCGCACATGCGCCGGCGCAACGGCCGACTGAGTCGCCTGAACAGCGAATTCATGGGCGTTACCACGCGCTTCAACGCCTTGCATCAGTTGCTTGAACGCTTGCGCAATGGCGCGGCCGATGCGGTGGTGGACGCGATCAAACCCGGCTTGCAAACCCTCGCCGAATTGCTCGACGGCTTCAGCGCGCGGGCCTTGACCGACGCCGATGCGACGCGTCTGGCGGCGGCGCTGGCGGCCTACAAGGCCGACTTGCCAGCCCGGGTGCGCCAACTGCGGGGACAATTTGAAGAGACGGATCCCAGTGAGGCGCAGCAGCTGGATTTCCATACTGCATACGAATTGCTCTATCGCTTCGTCGAAGACCTGCATGGCTACGCCCAGACCCACGCGTCACTGGCCGATCACCGCCACGAACGTGAGCGCTGGGACGAACCCTTCGTGTCGCAGACCAATGGCCTGGCCGCCGCGGCTGCCGGTTTTCGTGCCGCCTTCATCCTGGTGGTGCTGGGCAGCTATTGGGTCGCCACGGCCTGGCCGAGCGGTGCGACCATGACGATGATCGCCGCCGCCACCGTGGGCTTGTCGGCCGCCACGCCGAACCCCAAGCGCATGGCGTTCCAGATGGCCTGCGGCACGTTGTTCGGGGCGTTGATCGGGTTTGTCGAGATGTTCTTCATCTTCCCGTTGATCGACGGCTTCCCCTTGCTCTGCGTGATGTTGGCGCCCGTGATCATGCTGGGCGCGTTTCTCAGCTCACGTGCGCAATACGCCGGGGTCGGGCTGGGCCTGCTGATTTTTTTCAGCACCGGCTCGGTGCCGGACAACCTGACGGTCTACAACCCCTACGCCTTCATCAACGACTACCTCGCGATGATCCTCGGCATGCTGGTGTGTGCGGCTGCCGGGGCGATCATCCTGCCGCCCAACAGCCGCTGGATGTGGCGCCGGCTGGAACAGGACTTGCGCGAACAAGTGGTGTTCGCCATCAGTGGCAAGCTCAAGGGCCTCGCGTCGGGATTCGAGAGCCGTACCCGCGATCTGCTGCACCAGGCCTACGGGCTGGCGGCGGGACAGCCCCGGGTGCAACGGGACTTGCTGCGCTGGATGTTCGTGGTGCTGGAAGTCGGCCACGCGATCATCCAGTTGCGCAAGGAACAGGCGACGCTGCCGGTGCATCCGGCCTATGCCGAAAGCCAGCCATGGCGCCAGGCGATCCGGGTGATGGGGCGGGCGCTGGTGCGGCTGTTCCGCCAGCCTGGCCAGAAAAATCTGGAGCGCGCCCTGGTCGCGGTGGACCAGGCCATCAGCCGGGTCCAGTCCACCGACGAACCTTTCGCCCCGCATTTCGACACCTCCGCCCTGCGCCGGGTAAAGAGCTACCTGCACTTCATCCGCACCTCTCTGCTGGACCCGCAATCACCCTTGGCGGCTTATGCCGCGTCGCTGCCCCAGGAACCTGAACATGCTCCGTGAGATCGCCTTCCACGGCGTATACATGCCGACCATGACCCTGATGTTTTTCATCGCCGCCGGCCTCGCCTGGGCGTTGGATCGTTTCCTCTCGGGGCTGGATCTGTACCGTTTTTTCTGGCATCCGGCGCTGCTGCGCCTGAGCCTGTTCACTTGCCTGTTCGGCGCGCTGGCGCTGACGGTCTACCGTTGAGATCGATGCGATGAAGAAATTTTTCAGCCTGCTGGCGACGCTGTTGGTGCTGGCGCTTGCGCTGTGGATCGGCCGGACGTTGTGGGTGCATTACATGAACACCCCATGGACCCGCGATGGCCGGGTCCGGGCCGACATCATCAACGTCGCCGCCGACGTCAGCGGCGAAGTGATCGAGGTGCCGGTGCGTGATAACCAGTTGGTCAAGAAGGGCGACTTGCTGATGCGCATCGACCCCGAGCATTACCGCATTGCGCTCAAGCAGGCGCGTTCCCTGGTGGCGTCCCGCAAGGCCACTTGGGAGATGCGCAAGGTCAACGCTCATCGGCGCGCCGACCTGGACAGCCTGGTGATTTCCCGGGAAAACCGTGACGACGCCAGCAATATCGCCGACTCGGCCCTGGCTGATTACCAGCACGCCCAGGCGCAGCTGGAGGCGGCCGAGCTGAACCTGGCTCGCACCGAGGTCCGTGCGGCGGTGGACGGCTACGTCACCAACCTCAATGTGCACCGTGGTGACTATGCACGCATCGGCGAGGCGAAGATGGCCGTGGTGGACATGAATTCGTTCTGGGTCTATGGCTTCTTCGAGGAAACCAAGTTGCCCAAGGTGCGGGTCGGCGATGCCGCGCAGTTGCAGTTGATGAGTGGCGAACTGCTCAAGGGGCACGTGGAAAGTATCTCCCGGGGCATCTACGACCGCGACAACCCCGAGAGCCGGGAACTGATTGCCGACGTGAACCCGACCTTCAACTGGGTGCGCCTGGCCCAGCGGGTGCCGGTGCGTATACATCTGGATGAAGTACCGGATGGCGTGCTGCTGGCGGCGGGGATGACGTGCACGGTGGTGGTAGAACCCCACGACAAGCGCTGAGCCCCTGTGGGAGCGAGCCTGCTCGCGGAAGCGGTGGTTCAGCCAACATCAATGTCGAATGTGAGACCGTATTCGCGAGCAGGCTCGCTCCCACACTGGATCTTCGGCGGGCATGAATGTTGTGTTCACCCAAAGTCCCCTGTGGGAGCGAGCCTGCTCGCGATAGCGGTGGTTCAGCTGCATGGACGATGACTTACACGCCGTCATCGCGAGCAGGCTCGCTCCCACACTGGATCTTCGACGGGCATGAATGTTGTGCTCACCCAAAGTCCCCTGTGGGAGCGAGCTTGCTCGCGATAGCGGTGGTTCAGCTGCATGGACGGTGACTGACACGCCGTTATCGCGAGCAAGCTCGCTCCCACACTGGATCTTCGGCGGGCACGAGTGATGTGTTCAGCCAAAGTCCCCTGTGGGAGCGAGCCTGCTCGCGATAGCGGTGGTTCAGCTGCATGGACGGTGACTTACACGCCGTCATCGCGAGCAGGCTCGCTCCCACACTGGATCTTCGACGGGCATGAATGTTGTGCTCACCCAAAGTCCCCTGTGGGAGCGAGCTTGCTCGCGATAGCGGTGGTTCAGCCAACATCAATGTTGAATGTGAGACCGTATTCGCGAGCAGGCTCGCTCCCACATGTTCCGGTTATCCCAAAGGATTCTTGGCACAACAGCAAAAGCAGAGCCCGATGATTTAAAGCGACCGACCCAACCCGAACCGCTTCATCAAGCCTTTCTCCAGCAACCCCTTGGGCAACAGACCGGCCATCAACGGCAACGCCCGGCTGCCATTGCCCAGACGCAACAAGCGCGGTGGTTTGGGTTGTTGCACGGCTTTGAGCAGCGCGGCGGCGAATTCGCTGGTGGGGGTGGGGTTGTCCTGGGAGGCCTTGGCGCGGGCGCGGATACCGTCACGCAGGGGCCACCAGGGCGATTGTTCGCTGATCAACTGCTCGGCTTCATGCCCGGCATTTTTCGCGAAGCTGGAGGCAATGGCACCGGGCTGGACCTCCATCACGCGGATCCCGAACGGCGCCAGTTCCATGCGCAGCGCATCACTCAAGGCATGCACGGCAGCCTTGGAGGCGCAGTACGCCCCGGCAAATGGCGTGACCAGCACACCGGAAACACTGCCGATGTTCACCACCAGCCCCTTCGCCCGGCGCAGCACCGGAAAGAGCGCGCGGGTCACGCCGACGATGGCGAACACGTTGGTTTCGAACTGACGCTGCATGGCCGGCACGCCGCCATCCAGCAACGGGCCCATGGCGCCATAACCGGCGTTGTTGACCAGCACATCGAGGCCGCCATGTTCCTGGTTGATTCGCTCGCCGAGCTGTTCCAGCGCCTGAGCGTCATTGACATCCAGCTGCACGGCGGTGAACCCGGCGGCGCGCAACTGCGCCACGTCGTCATCCTTGCGCGCGCTGGCCCAGACCTGGTAACCGGCGGTCTTGAAGGCATCGGCGAGGGCGCGGCCGATGCCGCTGGAACATCCGGTGATCAGCGCGACGGGCATGAGGCTTTCCTTGTGCAAAAAATGGGAGGGTCAGTTGGAGAAACTACCTTGCAGTCGCTCGGCACGAAACTCCAGGGTTTGCGGGCGGTAGCCGGGGCGCAGTGGCGGTATCGGCAGGCAGTCCTGCCAGTTGGCGCCGGGTTGCAATTCGCCGGGGCCGCTGTAGCGCGGTGAGCTGTACTGGTTGTCCGCCAGGTTGATGGTATCGCCGGGGGCATAGGCTGCGATTCGCCAGCGCAGTTCGGTCAGAGGCACGTCGTTGCCATTGCGCATTTTCAGCAGCAGTGGGCGATCGGCGGGGCACTGGTCAGGAGCGAACGTGACGCGCAGGTCCAGACGTGCCAGTTGCCGGGTTTCCCGGTTCTCTTCCCAGAGTACCCATGCCGCCACCAGCCCCAACCCGACAAACGCCGCCAGGGACACCGGCAATGCCTTGGCCGGGTAGCGCAACAGCAGGATGAGCCAGGTGATGACCAGCAAGACGCCGATAAACATGGTTGAAGCCTCCGTGACCGTCGGCACATCCTACCGAAGGGGGCGGGCCATGGGTATTGCTCCCTGGATGGGTCACCGAACGCCCAGGAAAAAGCCCCCGCCCAACCCGCTGCGGATAGGGGACGCAGTGGGTTGGACGGGGGCTTCTTGTACGACTGATCTTTTGTTGCCGATCGTTACTACTGATCGTTGCTACTAGTTCTTACTGCGCGATGGTCTTCACCGACACGCCGCGTTCGATCGGGGTGGAGCGACCGTAGATGTCTTCGAAGCGCTCGATGTCGTCTTCGCCCAGGTAGCTACCGGACTGCACTTCGATGATTTCCAGCGGGATCTTGCCCGGGTTGCGCAGGCGGTGGACCGACGCGATCGGGATGTAGGTCGACTGGTTTTCGCAGAGCAGGAACACATTCTCGTCGCAGGTCACTTCGGCGGTGCCGCTGACCACGATCCAGTGTTCGGCGCGGTGGTGGTGCATCTGCAGCGACAGGCACGCGCCCGGCTTGACCGAGATGTGCTTGACCTGGAAACGACCGCCCATGTCCACCGAGTCGTAGGAACCCCATGGACGATAGACTTCGCAGTGGTTCTGGGTTTCGGTGCGGCCCTGGGCATTGAGGGTGTTGACCATCTGCTTCACGCCTTGGACCTTGTCCTTGTGGGCGATCATCATGGCGTCCTTGGTTTCGACCACGACGATGTTGTCCAGGCCGATCACCGATACCAGCTTGCCGTTGCCGTGGATCATGCAGTTGCGGCTGTCCTGGACCACGACGTCGCCCTTGGTGACGTTGCCGTTGGCGTCCTTCGGATTGACTTCCCACAGCGACGACCAGCAGCCGACATCGCTCCAGCCGGCCGACAGCGGCACTACGCAGGCGCGTTGGGTTTTTTCCATCACGGCGTAGTCGATGGAGTTGTCCGGGCAGCAGGCGAAAGTGGCTTCGTCAAAAGTGATGGTGTCGGCGGTCTGCTCGCTGCGCTCCAGAGTCAGCAGGCAGGTGTCGTAGATGTCCGGATCGTGCTTTTTCAGCTCTTCGAGGAAGCGGCTGGCGCGGAAGAGGAACATGCCGCTGTTCCAGAAGTAACCGCCGGCATCGACGAACTCAGTGGCGCGCTTGACGTCGGGTTTTTCGACGAAGTGCGAAACGCGGCTGACGCCTTCAGGCAGCAGGGCATCGTTGGTCGACTTGATGTAGCCATAACCGGTTTCCGGCTTGGTCGCCGGTACGCCGAACAGCACCATTTCGCCACGCTCGGCGGCCACGGTGGCCAGCGCCAGGGCGCGTTGCAGGGCCTTCTGGTCCTCGACGACGTGGTCGGCCGGCAGCACCAGCATCAGTTCGTCGCGGCCTTCATTGACCAGCATCATCGCAGTCAGGGCCACGGCAGGTGCCGTGTTGCGACCGAACGGTTCCATCAGGATGCGCTGGGCTTCCAGGTTGCGGGCCGACAGCTGCTCGTTGACGATGAAGCGGTGGTCCTTGTTGCAGACCACGATCGGCGTGTCCATGCCTTCGAACACCAGGCGCTCGAGGGTCTGCTGGAACAGGGTATGTTCGCCGGTCAAGGCCAGGAACTGTTTAGGGAATTGCTTGCGCGAAAGCGGCCAAAGACGTGAGCCGCTACCACCTGACAAGATCACCGGAATCATGTGTGTTACTCCTACAAAATCGAAATGGTTTCAGAGCTACTGCGTTCTGTCGTTTCACTCTCTTGTTGTTGTTCCGTGCCTGAATGACGCCTCGGTTCAAAGTGGGAGCAGGTTGGCTCCCACAGGCAGGGCGTCAGTCAGGAAAACTCATCAGCGGGTCGACACCGGGCGTTTCACCCAGACTGGCGACAGGCTGCTGCCGGAGCCGGTTACGTACAGCACGGCCGCTTCGCCACGCTCCAGGGCAACAGGCTTGACGTCGCCGACTTTCTTGTCGCCTTCGTACAGTGCCAGGCTCACTTTCACCGGGTTGATTTCACGTTCGCCACGGCCCTTGGCCGCTACGTTCGGAACCACTTCGGTCTTGCCATCAGCGGTCTTGAGGGTCAGCGGCTTGTCGCTGAGGTTCTGCATGCGGACCAGGGATTTCTGCTTGTTCTTGAACGGTGGCTCTTCGATCAGTTGTGGCTGGCCGCTGGCGTTATTGACCAGGGTGTAATAGTGATCGGAGGCCAGTTTAACCGGTACGGTCTGGCTGCCCACCTTCGCGCTGTAGTCGCCGCCAGGCATGAAGCTGAAGTCGCTGCTGGCCAGTGGGGCCACGTCGCTGATATTGGTGCTGCCGACGGTGGCGCTGACTTCGGCGTTGCTGGCGTTGTAGATCCGCACGAAGCTCGAACCTTTTGGCGCGACCGGGCCGTACAGGGCCGAGTCACCGGCAAACGCTGAGAAGGACAGGGCACTCATGCTGGCGACCAGGGCAACGGCCTTGAAGGAGCGAGCAGCGAGACGGCGAGGAGTAGTGTTGAAAGTCATGGTGGACCTCTCTTTCAGTTTTGCGCCCGGTCGGGCGTCTCGGATTGTGTGTTTGCAGCTACGTTCTGTTGGCGGGCGCCGGCTTGTTTGAGCTCGGCGACCCATTGCGGATCGGCGTCGCCGATCTCGTTGTTCACGGGCAGATAACGTTCAGGAAACTCCCAGATCAGCACTTGTGGCGGGCTGTTCTTGAAGGCGTCGCTCTTGAGGTAGCTGAGCATCGGCAGAATCGGGCCATGGCCGTCTTCGGCGTAGTTGACGACGTCGCTGTGCAGGGCTTGCTTGAGTGCACCGACGAAGTTCCAGTTCGGGTTGGCGCTGTAGCTGGTACCGATCAGAGCCACGGGCACCTGGGCATCGGCGAACAGTGCGTCTTCGCTGGCCGGCTGGTCGTCGGCTTCGCGGGTGTTGCGCTTGACCAGCGGTTCCTGGGCTGGCATCAGGTTTTCGAACAGCGGGTCCAGCGGCAGGAACTGACGCAGGTCGCCCTTGTGGATGATTTTTTCCGCAGGCTCTGTGACGAAACGCTGTGGCTCACCGTTCAGTGGTGTGCGTTCGGCAATCGCTTTGGCCAGATGTTCCGCAGCGATTTGCGCGCCTTCCGGAGTCCAGTGGGTGTCGGTGCGCAGGAACACTTGCTGACCGCTTTGCTTGGCCTGTTGCAGCGGGGCGAGCAAGTCAGGGGCAAGGATCTTGTCCGCCGCGACACGGGCGTGGAAATCCTGGTACAGGTTGGCGTGAATGCTCGAAGGCTTCACTTCACCCAGGTGCTCCGGATACAGCCGCGCCTTGGCCGGCACGATGGCCATGACCAGGGTAATGCCTTGCTCCTTGAGCTTCTGGCGCACGCCTTCGATCAGCGCGTAGTTGCCTTGCAGGTTCTGGTCTTCGTTGACGATCGGGTTGAATTCCTCATCGCTGAACAGCCACTGATCGCGGCCCAGGACCACGCCTTTGCGGCCCTCGTTGAACAGCTTGTAGTCCAGCGCCGCCCAGATGTTGGTGCCCAGGCGTTTGATCGGGAATTCTTCGTCGTAATGCGTTTCCACGGCCTTGGCCCAGCGACCGTTGAGCACGGTCGCATCGGGGTTGGTGCTGAAGCCGAGGAAGCTGCGCATCGACCAGATACCCAGCGCTGTCAGTATCAGCATGAACAGTGCGACGTAGAAGATGCGTAATGAGCGGGTCATGTCCGGATCCCTCAGAACTGGAAGTAAAGGAACGGCGAGAAGCTTTGCGCCGACAGTTTGAGAATCGAGGCGATGAACAACACCAATACCAGGGTGCGCATCACGTAGCGCGACCAGTCCACGGTCCAGTAGGCCGGTTGCACCTGGGCTTCGACGCCGACGGTGTAGCCTGGTTCATGGATGGTCGACGGGTTGTCACCCGGTACGGCTTTGATCAGTCCCGGTTGCGCAGTGGCAGGCCCATTGGCTTCGGTGCTCTCTTCAGGCTTGGCCTTGACCGGCGGACGATTGGTGTAGAAGTCGCGCAGGCCGAAGAAGGCGAGGGTGATGTAGGCCACCGCCAACGTAGCGATCTGCAGGCCGGTGAGGTTGGCGCGGGTCAGTTCCGACAGCGACCAGTCACCAAAGCTGAACATCGCGCTGTACATGCGACCGGCGACGTGCAGGTTTTCGGCACGGAAGATCACCCAGCCCATCACCACCAGCAGGAAGGTCAATGCCCAGCGGATCGGGTTGATGCTGCGTGGGTTGGTGTCGATGCCCACCGCTTTTTCGATGGCCAGCCACATGCCGTGCCAGGCACCCCAGATCACGTAGGTGATGTTCGCACCGTGCCACAGACCACCGAGCAGCATGGTCAGGAACAGGTTGCGATAGGTCATCAGCGTGCCTTTGCGGTTACCGCCCAGGGTGATGTAGAGGTAGTCGCGCAGCCAGGTCGACAGGCTGATGTGCCAGCGCCGCCAGAACTCGGTGATCGACTGGCTGATGTAGGGCTGCTTGAAGTTTTCCATGAAACGGAAACCCATCATCAGGCCCAGGCCGATGGCCATGTCGCTGTAGCCGGAGAAGTCGAAGTACAGCTGCGCGGTGTACGCCAGGGCGCCGAGCCAGGCATCGCCCGTGGTCGGGTTCTCCAAGGCGAAGCAATGGTCGGCCACCACCGCCAGGGTATCGGCGATGAACACTTTCTTGATGAAGCCCTGCATGAAGCGCGTGCAGCCTTCGGAGAACTTGTCCAGCGTGTGGGTGCGGTTGTTGAACTGGTCGGCCAGGTCACGGAAACGCAGCACGGGGCCGGCGATCAGGTGCGGGAAGATCGCCACGAATGCCGCGAAGTCGATCAGGTTGCGAGTGGCCGGTGTGTCACCGCGATACACGTCGATGATGTAGCTGATGGACTCGAAGATGTAGAACGAGATACCGATCGGCAACAGTACGTGGGTCAGGATGAACGGGTTCAGCCCGAAGCCGGTGATGATCGCGTTGAGGCTGTCGACACCGAAATTGGCGTACTTGAAATAGCCCAGGATGGCCAGGTCCACGCCCACGCCGAGCAGCAGCCAACGCTGGGCCGGCTTGGTGCGCACGCCGGCGGCACCGACTTTCAGGCCGATCCAGTAGTTCCACAGGGTGACGCCGGCGAACAGGGCGAGGAAGTCCACCCGCCACCAGGCATAGAACACGTAGCTGGCGATCAGCAGCAGCAGGTTGCGATAGCGTTGCCCGCTCAGGTAGTACAAGCCGAGAAAGATCGGCAGGAACAGGAACAGGAACACATTGGATGAAAATACCATCCCGATCTCTCCATGTTGAATCAACAGTCAAGGGCCAGAGCCCCCCCAAACCCCCCCATGAAAACCGGGGGGCTATTACATTTCGAACACTTGCTTACCTGTGGCGAGGGAGCTTGCTCCCGCTCGGCTGCGAAGCAGTCGCATCGTCAGGCTTGGGGGCGCTACGCACCCCAGCGGGAGCAAGCTCCCTCGCCACAGGAAATGTGTTGAGTCTTAACTACCTTTCTCGCCTTTCTCCCGCGAAGGGTCATACACGCGGGTCAGGTCGCCGCCGAGGCGGAAGGTCTTGAACGGTTGCATTTCATGCTTGCGTTCCAGCACGTCCTCGGAGCAGGTGTAGAGGCTGCAGAACGGTTCGAGCCAGGCGAATTTCGAATCGATCTTCAGATCCTTCATGTCCTGCTCGTCGCCGTTCTTCTCTTCGAAGATGTCCGGGTCTTCCACCCCGGCCAGCACCCGGTCGCCCAGTCGCTTGAGGGCGCCATTGTTTTCCTGGCGCAGGTCCACGCCGTTGACCTGGGCGAAACTGGCGATCATCGCCAGCGGCGGCAGGGCATAGTTGTGGTAGGACAGGGCGCGTTGCTTGCGCTTGAGCTCGTTGGGCAAGAAGCCTTCGGCGTCTACCTGGTTGACGCCGACCTTGTATTCCTTGACGGCCCAGTCGAACAGGTCACGACGGTTGGTCGCCACGGCGGTCGCCATCACTGACCAGGCGGCCCAGTACGAGTGGTTGTTGGTCTTGTCCAGCGGCAGGTTGTCCCAGTCGCTGACGACCTGGTCGGCCATCTTGCTGAACCAGCTCTCGATCAGTTGCGCCTGTTCCTGGTGATTCGCCAGCGGGCGCGACTCGGAGAACTTCAGGCGCACATAGGCCGAAGCCATGCTGCCCAGCGCCCATTTGCGCATGGACTTGCCGGTGTGGTTGAAATCCTTGGACATCAACGCATCGGCCTTGGCCCAGGCGGTCAGCCAGTTCAGGGTGCATTCCAGTTGCTCGGGGCGACCGTCGCGCATGAACTGCATGACCTGCTTGCTGATGCCGCGCTCGATCTTGGTGATGTCGGCAGTGCTGTCGCGGAAGGCTTTTTCCGACTGCACGTTCAGCGTTGCGCGAGCCTTGTCGGAGCCCTCGTACTTGCTGCGAAACTGCAGCGAGCCGGTGTAAGGCGTCGGCACGGCTTCGCAGCCCTGGCCGCCGGAGCCTTCCTTGACCTTTTCAATCGGTGCGAAGTAGCCCTGCGGCGGGCGCAGTGGCGCCGCGGCCTGCGTGGCCCCGGCGAATATCGCCAGGGTCAGCAGCGATGGCGCCAACAGCGTTTTCAACGTTCGGGTGCGCATGGTTCTGGTCATGAGACGAGACCTCATTGTCCGATTTGAGCCGTTTGTTGCTCGGCTTGCGGAGATGCATTGCGTTTGCAGACTTTCGCTTCCACTTGCAGTGGCTCTTTACCGGCTTCAGGACCCTGGACTTCTAGAGCCAGGAGGTTCTGCGAGGCCCAGTCTTCGTCGGTGCGCAATTGGAAGGCGAAACGCCCGTCGGTTTCGGAGGTGTTCGGTTTTTCGATCTTGATGTCCTCGTGGCGCCCATTCATGTACCAGAGGGTGGCTTGCAAGGTTTTCACCGAGGTGTCGGTGAAGCGGATGTCGATCTGGTGACTGCCGTTACGCAGGTCCATATTCTTGCTGTTGACCATCAATTCGTTCTTGCCCGGCTTTAGCTTGGCCTTGCTGCTCATCAGCGCCGGCTTGCCTTCGCAACCGTTGTTGTCGAGCAGCGCCATCATCTGGCGATAGATGGTTTCCTGGTCCAGGCGATACAGCGGCGAGAATTCCCAGATGAGAATCTTCGGCGGATTCTTCTGGAACTCTTCGCTGCCCAGGTACTGGATCATCGCGCCCTCGAAACCGCCGCCCGGGAAGGCCACGTTGAGGATGTCGGCGCCGATGGCTTCTTGCAGGAAACCGGCGAAGTTGTAGTTCTTGCCGCTGTGGCTGGTGCCCACGAGGGTGATCTGCGGATTGCCGGAATCACCGAACAGGTCGCCGTCGCCAGCCTCGCCCTTGGGCTCGGTGGTGAACTGGTCCATGTACTGAATCGCGTAGCTGGTGCCGCAGAGTTGCCCGGCCATGTTGTGCAGGGTGCCGGTCTTGCCCATGCGGCCAGACTTCTTGGTCTCGAATTCCTGCTTGGGAATGTCAGCGAAGGCCGGGATCTGCTTGACCTTCTCGGCCACGATCTTCGCCGTGCGCTGGGCGCCGTACGGGGTCCAGTGCTGGTCGCCACGGAAGTAGAAGTCGTGGGCCGGCAGGGTTTCGGGCAGGTTTTCGTTGGTCAGTGGCGACAGGTCCGGCACCACGTAACCCATCTGCGCGAAACGGCCGAGCATGGTTTTGTAATTGGCCAGGGCCTTTTCGTAGTCGAAGGAAGCCTTCTCCTGCGGGTTGAGCTTGTTGCGGTTCACCAAGCCACGGGTCGGCTGGTAGACGATTACCAGCTCGACGCCTTTTTTCTTGAACGCATCGTGCAGTTGCTGCATGCGCTTGTAACCGGCCGGTGTGGTATTGAACTCGGTACGCAGGTCTTCCTGGGTACGGAACAGCCAGTCGCCCTGGGCCTGCACCAGCGTGGTGAAGTTCTGCTGGTAGCGCGTGGTGTAGTTCTTCGCGTCATGGGCAGCCGGGCACAGGTTGCAGCAGGGTTCGGCGGTAAAGGTCGGTGCTTTGACTTCATCGGCGCGCGCGCCGCTTGCGGCGGCGAGAATGCCGGCAGTCAGGGCGGACAGGCCCAGAAGTTTGATCATCTGTGGGTTCATAAAGGTCATTCCTCAGTCCCGCATTTCGGTCTGGCGTTCGACAGGGTCGATCAGCACGGCTTTTTGCTGGCGCACCAGCAGGTCGAGGATTTCGTCCTGGCGTTCGCCAAGGATCCCCGTGAAGCTGATGCCGCTGGATTTGGTCGGCGCGAGCATGGACACGCGGTACAGCTCGACACTCAATGGCGAGTCGATGGACAACGGGCCGCTGCCATTGCCGGCCAGTTCGCCGCCGACCACGATCAAGGAGACTTGGGCGTCGAACGGGTCGAGCTTGATGTCCCGGTCAGTGTCGGAAAGGTCCTTGATGTGGCCATAAAGACCGGTCAGGCCGTTGGCCATGGACAGGTTTTCGTACAAGCGGATGTTCACGCTGTTACGAATCCGAATGCCGTGGCGCTGGTTGCTGATCACCTTGTTGCCCCACAACAGGTTGTCACCACTCTCATAAAGCGTGATGCCGTCGGTGTGGTTCTTGTAGATCTCGTTGTAGGCGATCACGTTGTTCACGCTGTTACGGTCGATCACCAGGCCCGAGAGTTTGTTGTCGTAGCTGCGGTTGTTGAAAATGAAGCTGTCGTTGACCTCACGGGAAATAATGATTCCGTGCTTTTTCTTGGTCCCGTAGACGGTGTTGTCGGCAATGATCAGCCGATGGGAACGGTCGTGGGGGTCGATGCCGTAGACGATGTTGTCTTTGTAGGTGTTGCTCTTGACCACGAAATCGTTGGTTTCGTAGCAGTAGAAGCCGTACCACATGTCCGAGAACTCGGAACCGATGATCCAGCCGGTCGGTTCCGGACGCTTGAGGACCTTGGCCATGTTCGGCGTGTACTGGGAAATACTGACGCCGTACGACTTACTGTTGGCGTAGCCGAAGCTGGCCATCTTGGTGTTGACGATGTAGGTCTCGGTGCCGCCCCAGGACAGCAGGAACGGCCGGAACTCGTTGGCCGAACGAAACGTCGCGGGGCCGTTGTCCTTTTCACGCCAGCCGGTGACCTTGGTGTCGCGGATGAACATCCGGCCATCGTTGACCAGGAACGAGCCTCCCTCTTGGGACAGGCGCAGTTCCTGGGTCTGCTTGTCGATCTCCAGGATGCCTTTTTCGCCCACGACAATCGGAATCCGCGCCAGGAAGACGCCTGGCGAAGTTTCCTTGAGGTACTGCTTGGGCACCTTCTTGACCAGATCCTTGAGGTTCATGTAGCCGTCGTCGATGAAGATGGCCTGCGGGATGCCGTGCTGGCGCACCACCCACTCGGCCATCTTGTTGTCGCCGCCGATGAAGTCCTTCAAGGCGTTTTCCTGCATCATCCGCCGCACGCTGACCTTGCCGGGCTTGCTGCGCACGATCTTCGCCGCGACCGCTTCGGCGGTGTAGCCGGAGAGGTCGGGCAGGGTCGGTGCGGCCAGTTCCAGCGGTGCGGTTGGCGCGCTGCTGACGGTGTAGGTCTTGGCTTGCTGCAGTTCCTTGACCACGTTGCCCGGCTTGACCACCGGTTCAACGTTGGCGAACGCCGACGAGCCGGCCAGCAGCATGGCTGCGGCCAACAGGCTGATCGAACCTTTCATCGCCTGGCTGTTCCTGAGGTAGTGGTTCATATCGGGCACTCCCATGGCCGTTCGCATCAGAAGCGCCAGATCACGTCGACAAAGGCGCGATGCATGTACGAATCGACCTCTTTGCCGTAGGCGTCGCCTGGCTTGAACACGCCGCCACGAAAGCGCACCAGCGCCGACGGCTCATCAATCGATTGACTCAGCGCAGCCGGCAGCAGGCCTTGCTTGAAGTACTTGGTGACGACCAGGTCGACTTCCTGGCCCAGGTCCTTGTCGCCGTCGCGCAGCGGCAGGGACGAGGTGGACAGGATCGCGCCGGTCACGTCATCGGTGTTGTTTTCCACGGCGTTGATGCCGTTGCTGCCCACTGCCTTGTTGCCGTCCACGCGCCAGAACTTGTGGTACACCAGGCTGGCGTCGTATTCGTCACGCAACTGCCAGGAACCGAACAGGCTGGCGCTCTGGGTGTTGGCCATCTCGCCACGGAACGCTTCGCCGAAACGATGCACGCGCGAGCGGGTGCCGGTGAAGTTCGAGCGGTTGCTTTGCAGGCCGTTCTGTTCGTAGTCCTCGCTGGCGCGGGCATAGGCCGCACCGACTTGCCATTGCGGGTCGAGGCGCAGGCGGATACCCAGGTCGGTGGCCCAGCCGTCGACGTCGTCGCTGCGCTTGAGCTGCGCGGGGCGGGTGCCGTCGGCGTTCAGCGGGTTGACGGTGTCGCGGTCGCCGGTCATGCCGGTGACGCTTGCCCAATAGTTGACGGTATTGGTGTTGCGCCAGTTGTAGGCGTCGCTGTTGGCTTCCAGGCCGAGCCAGGTCAGATCACCGTTCTGGGTCTTGTCCAGGGTGTCGGTGGCCTGGCCCGGGACCGGATAGTCGAGGCTGCCGCTGTCATGGCTGTGGTGGGCACGGATCCCGGCCCATTGGCCTGGCATCCACTGATAGCCGACATCACCGTAGACATGCATACGGTCCTTGTCCTGGGGCGACAGCTCCTTGAGGTCGGTGCGGTATTCGCTGAACCGCTCGGCGACGCCCAGGTTGGCGCGCAGCAGCGTGGTGTCGAAGGTCCAGTTCAGGGCTTCGATGTTGGTGTCGCGCCATTGCCCGTCGTCATTGCGCAGGCGTTGGCGGCCGAACTTCAACTGCTCGCCCGGATAAGGGGTCAGGCCCCGGTAGCCAATCCAGAATTCGCGCATGGCCAGGTAGCTTTTCTTGGCCTCGCGGTCGCCGCTGTCGGTTTGCTGGGTCGCGTCGTCCGACTGTTGCAGGGTGTCGGTCTCGATGATGTCGGTGGACGTCACGGCCTGGGCCATGGCATAGGCACTCCACGCACCGCTTTCGCCGTAGACCCAAGGGCGCAGGTCGAGGCCGATGCCGTTGACGTCGCCACCACGCTGGGTGCCGAGGTCGCGGTCATCTTCGGACTGGCCGGTGATCTTCACTTCCAGGCCGAAATTCTTGCTATCGGTCAGGGCCGCCAGGGTCGGGCAGGACCACAGCAGGGCAAACGACAGGCCAATACCAGCCTGTACAAAAGGATTGAGCTTCAAAAGCTTCATAGAGGTTCCTCGCCGTCATCTTCTTTTAGGGCTTGCAGTTCCAGCGTATCGGGGCTCATGGCGCCGCGAATGGCCTGCTCTTGTTGTAGCAGGCGTTGCGCTTGTGCAAGTTGTTCCGGCGGTAATTGTTCTTCGAGGGTCTGGGCAAGCTCGATGGCTTGCGGGGTGTTTTGCGCCTTGGCCAACTGGCTGAACACATAAGCGTTGACCGGGTTGGGCTTGGTGCCCTTGCCTTGGGAAAACAGCTGGGCAATGGCGTAGTCGGCGCTGTTCTGGCCGTTGCGGGCGGCCTTGAGCAGGTGATCCAGGGCCTTTTGCGAGTACACCTGGCCCAGGTAGCCGCGACGATAGATCTGGCCGAGGTAGTAATCGGCGGCCACTTCACGGCCCACGGCTTTCTGGAAATGCGCCTCGGCGACCTTGGCGTCGGCGGGTACCCACTTGCCTTCGTAGTACAGCTTGCCCAGCAACAGCTCGGCGCGCGGCTGGTCGGCGGCGCGGCCGTTTTCCAGGTACTGCATCATCTTGTCGACGTCGCCCAACTCAGGGAAATCGTAGAGCAGCTGCGCCAGGCTGACCCAGGAAGCAGGGTTGCCGGGCGCGATGCCTTCGAGCAGCGACTGAGCGGTTTTCTCGTCGGTCTTGCCCAGGCTGGAATCGGCCAGGACACGCGCGACACTGTCCACGCGCTGGGCCGAGACCACACCACGAGCGTGACCGGCCTGCATCTGCTTGATCAGCTCGGCCTGCTGTTCCGGCTGGCCGCGTTTCTGATAGACCGTGGCCAGTTCGACGTAGCAGATGTCGGTGGTCGCCAAGGCGGCCTTGCAGACTCTTTCCACTTCGTCCAGATGCTGGTCGTACGTACCCTGGGTGCGATAGAGCAGGATCTGCGCCAGGCCCGTTTCCGGATAACCGGCGCTGCGCCATTGGCTGATCTGTTGCTGCGCGTTGACGTTCGGGAAGCTGTGGGGATATTGCAGGTACAGCATCGCCAGCGGGATCAGCGTGTTGCCCTCACCGTTGGCAAAGGCTTTTTTCAACAGGCCTTCGGCTTCGTGCTTTTCAGCTTCGGTGGAGCCGGGCTTGGCCACCAGCAGGCGACCCAGGCGAGCCTGGGCGCGCGGCGAGATGTCGGCGGCGGCGCGGTAGGTCGCCTCGGCCTTTCTCATCTGCTCGGGGTCGCGGCTGTCTACCTGGATATCGGCCAGGCCCACCTGGGCCTCGCTGTAGCCCAGGTCTGCCAGTTGCTGATAGTTCTGCTGCGCCAACGCCGTGTCGCCGCGCTTGAGGGCTTCGTTGGCCAGGCGCTGGTCGGGCAGGCCGGCGCAACCGCTAAGACTGACTGCCAGCGCCAGAGCACACAACGCATATCCTGTGTGGGAGCGAGCTTGCTCGCGATGCAGGCCGCTCGGTGTACCAGACAGACCGCGTCGATCCCATCGCGAGCAAGCTCGCTCCCACAGGGAATGCGGTGCATTGTTGTTTTGTGGAGTGATCACGGGCATTTCCTCGACTTAAAGACCGACGGCCATGGCTTTGTCGATCAGCCAGTTCAAGTTCGGGCCACGGTCGCTGACGACTTCCACCGGACGGCCGGCCAGCGCGCTGTCCAGGGCTTCGTCAGGCTGGATCAGCACACGGATATCGGAAGACAGGTCGGCGCTTTTCAGGCTGGTGCTGCTGACGATCTTGCCGGTGCGGGTGGCGTCTTCGCCGGCTACCTGGAAGCTGACCGGGGTGCCTGGACGCACGTCGCCGAACTGGCGATAGGAGAAACGTGCCTCGACGTTGGCTTCGGCGCCGCGAGGAACCAGTTGGAAGATCACGTCACCCTTGCTGGCGTACTGGCCGTTGGAAACCAGTTGCTGGGCCACGATGCAATCGCATGGCGAGGTCAGGGTGCCGGTCATTTGCTTGCCGAACAGTTCCTCGACCTTGGCTGGCTGCAGCTGGTTGTCGTCCAGGTGACCCTTGAGCACGTCGAGCATGCTGGTGCTGAAGGTCGCCAGCGGAGCGCCTTTGGCGGCCAGGCCGTCGGCCTTGACCAGGCTTTGCACGGTGCCGTCGCGCGGCATGGTGATGGCCATGCCCGGTACGTTGACGATGCCGGCCTGGGCGTGGCTGACGAAGTACATGCCGTACACCGACTTGAAGATGAAGCCGAATGCCGCCAGGCCGACAATGAAGATGCCCAGGCTGAAGGTCACGGCGCGCAGGCGACCGAAGGCGCTCATGCCACCGTTTTCATCTTTCTGCTTGCGAGCCTTGGTGAAGTTGTCGCGTTGCAGGGTCGCCAGCACATCACCGACGCCGACGATGTCGCCGGCCAGGTGCGAGGTGATGATGTGGCGCAGTGTCGAGATGTCCCGCGGCTCCAGGTTCTGGAACTGGCAACCGGCGCGGCCGGTCTGGCGGTCGTAGGAACGGATCTGCAATTCGACGTCCATGGCCAGGCCGAGGTTGTCGATCACGAACTGCAGGCGCGCCTTGTAGGTCTCGCCAACCTTGAGCGGCAGTTGGCCGGCGTTGAAGCACAACCCACCGGCGGACAGGTCGAGGACCTTGACTTCCATCGGCGTACGGTCGGGGCCGAAGAAGCGCAACTTGGCCGGGATTTTGACCCGGGCGTGTTGGCGTTGGGCTTCGGATTCATGCACTACGTTGACATTCACGGCGGTGTTCATAGGGGCGATTTCCTAGTTAATTCATTCAAGTCCGGTCAGACCATCGTCAGCAGCACGGCGACAAAGATGCTGCCGGCGGAGAAGGTCATGGTCCGAGACGACCAAGTGTTGAACCAACGTTGAAAGCTGGCGAGATCACGGGTCAGGTGGGTGGGCTGGCGAGTCCAGGATTGTTGATCGAGGCGGAAGAACACGTAGATCTTCACCAGCGCGCCGACGATCTGGTTGTAATAGAGAATCGCCGGGTAGGCCGGACCGATCCGGTGTCCGGAGCACGACAGCAGCAGCGTCAGGAGCAACCGCGTGATACCGATCCACAGCAGGTACACCAGGATGAACGCGGTGCCGTACTTGACACTGGCGATGATCGCTACGGTCAGGCCCAGCAGCGAGGTCCACATCGACACGCGCTGATCGAACAGCACGACCGAGGTGAACAGGCCCAGACGTTTCATGCCCAGGCCCAATGCCCGGGAGTTCTGCCGCAGGTTGTTCCCGTACCAGCGGAACATCAGTTTGCGGCTCGCCTTGATGAAGCTTTTTTCCGGCGGGTGCTCAACCGTGTTGATGGCGGCGTCCGGCACGTAGAACGTGTCGTAGCCCAGGCGCATCAGGCTGAACCAGCTCGACTTGTCATCGCCGGTGAGGAACTTGAAGCGGCCCAGGCGCCAGTGTTGCAGCGAGTCGCTTTCGACGTCGGCGATGAAGTCCGGGTTGGTCACGACGGTGGCGCGGAACACCGACATGCGCCCGGTCATGGTCAATACGCGCTTGGACAGGGCCATGGAGCACATGTTGATGTGACGCTGGGCGAAACGCAGCTTGTGCCACTCGCTCATGATGTAGCCGCCGCGCACTTCGCAGAACTCGTTGGTGGTCAGGCCGCCGACGTTGCCGAACAGCTGGAACCACGGCACGGTCTTGCGCACGACGCCTTCGGCCAGGACGGTATCGCCGTCGATCACGGCCACGACGGCGCGGTCGTCCGGCAGGTGACGGGAGATGGCACGGAAACCGAAGGCCAGGCCGTCACGCTTGCCGGTACCGGGAATGCGCACGAAGTCCAGCTTGACGTGCTCTGGCGGGTTCATGCGGGCCCAGAGGCTCTTGACCAGTAGTTCGTCGGACATTTCCACGATGGAGCAGACCACGGTGGTCGGCAGCCCGCAGTCGATGGCTTCGCGGATGACCGAGCTGTAGACCTGGGCGGTGGTCAGCGCATCGATGCGGAAGCTGGTGACCATCAGGTAAACGTGGGACGGATCCGCCGCCTTGCCCAGCTTGCGCACTTTGCGGCGCAGGTGTGGGTAGACGATGTACAGGAAAATCATGCCGCGCACGAAATGCGTCGCGCCCATGGAATAACGCCAGATGCCCACGGCGCCGATCAGAAAGATGAAATCCTTCGATTCGGAGTCGAACGTGGACGTGGGCAGCGCCGTGGCGATGCCCATCAATAAACTCAAGTAAAACAGCCAACCGGCGGCCTGAAGCAGGCCGTGCTTTAGCCTGTGCATAATCTGCATCCGTCTCTATCTCGGGCGGGCCTTGTGGGCGGCCCGATGGGTTAAGGCAGGCGAAAGGCCGGCCGGGGCAAGCCCCGGCCGGCTAACAGACTTACCAGCAGATGCCTTCGGTCCGGCCACTCGGGGAGGTGGCCTTGGACATGAAGCCAACCAGGTCGATGACCTGCTTGCCTTCCGGTACGTTCTCGGTCAGCGCGCGGAACTTCTCGTCGCGGTTACCGAGGATGATGATGTCGGAGTTGTCGATCACCGCGTCGAAGTCGGAATTGAGCAAGGACGAGACGTGAGGAATCTTCGACTCGATGTAATCCTTGTTCGCACCGTGGACGCGTGCGTATTCGACGTTGCTGTCGTAGATCTTCAGGTCGAAACCCTTGCCGATCAGCATTTCCGCCAGTTCCACCAGTGGGCTTTCACGCAGGTCGTCGGTGCCGGCCTTGAAGCTCAGGCCCAGCAGGGCGACTTTGCGCTTGTCGTGGCTGGAGACGATGTCGAAGGCGTTCTGCACCTGGGATTCGTTGCTGCGCATCAGCGAGTTGAGCAGCGGCGCTTCCACGTCCAGCGAGCCTGCACGGTAGGTCAGGGCGCGCACGTCTTTTGGCAGGCACGAGCCGCCGAAAGCGAAGCCTGGACGCATGTAGTACTGGGACAGGTTCAGGACCTTGTCCTGGCAGACTACGTCCATCACTTCACGACCATCGACGCCGACGGCCTTGGCGATGTTGCCGATCTCGTTGGCGAAGGTCACCTTGGTGGCGTGCCAGACGTTGCAGGTGTACTTGATCATCTCGGCGACAGCGATGTCCTTGCGGATGACCGGTGCGTCGAGTTCTTCGTACAGCGATTGCAGGACGTCGCCCGACGCTTTGTCGAACTCGCCGATGACGGTCATTGGCGGCTGGTCGTAGTCCTTGATCGCGGTGCTTTCACGCAGGAACTCAGGGTTGACCGCGACGCCGAAATCGACGCCGGCTTTCTTGCCGGAGCAGTCTTCGAGGATCGGGATGACCACATTGGCCACGGTGCCCGGCAGTACGGTACTGCGAACCACGATGGTGTGACGGGTGGTCTTGTCACGCAGGACAAAACCGATCTCGCGGCACACGGCTTCGATGTAGTTCAGTTCCAGGTCGCCGTTCTTTTTGCTCGGTGTACCGACGCAAATCATCGACAGGTCAGTATCACGAATAGCTTCGGCGAAGTTGGTAGTACCGCGCAGGCGACCTGTTTGAATGCCTTGCGCCAATAGCTCGCCCAGGCCCGGTTCAACGATCGGTGATTTACCGGCGTTGATCATGTCGATCTTGTCTTTGGCGACATCTACGCCAACTACATCATGGCCCCGTGCAGACAGGCAACCGGCACATACTGCACCGACGTAACCCAAACCAAATATGCTAATGCGCATCGCATTTACCTCTGTTTTCACGCCATCAAATGGCCGGAGTTAATAAGTGTTCAGCGGTCATCGCGCACTCGGAAGTGTGGAATGCAGGCGCCACAGTGCCGTGTGCAGGCATACTAAGTTCCGAGTGTCTAAATAAATGCACTCAAGTTGTGCGCAAAGCGGCCTAGTTGTTATGACCTGCCCTGTTATGCAGCCAGTCCTCGTTGGCGGGACGTTCGTGCAACGGTCGTTCACTTTCCGATTTCTGGCAAAAAGCCCACAAAATCAGAAGCTTGTGTGCTCGGGTGAGCACGTTATAGGGGCGCAGCCTTGGCCTTGTAGGGGATACAAATGGTGCTTTATCTCCCGTCCTTTTAAGGGTGGATCCAATTAGACGACCGTTTCGCTAAATTGTCGTGACAACTCGGTTACTTCGGACGACGTGCCACGTAAGTTATCTCGTACACGCTCGGCGAGAATCGTTACGGGTGGTATGAGCCGTGCAATTTCACATAGTTCCGATCCGCTCATCGCCATTTTCGAAATTTTTCGAAATATTTGCCTAGATGGCACTGCTTTCAAATTGATAGCACGCGCGCTTTTGGCCTTTAGTTTCGGGGAGTTGGCGGGGGTAGATAGTTTTATGCCACTACTGATGAAAAATTTCCGTGCCACTACGGAAAAATCTGACATTTGTCGAGTGAAAGAAAAGTTAGAGCAGGGGGTGTTTGTTTTGTTGACGCCAAGAAAGTGTCAAGTGCGGTGGGGAAGTGAGATGACATATAGCGGGATGATCGAGGCCCCTTATCGGGGCCCGAAACAGGTGTTGCGTTATTGCGGGGCGTGGTCGCGCAAAAAGACCAACTTGTTCGGGGAGGATTGTTCGGCGTTGTAACGATAGCCCTGTACATCGAAGTGTCTGAGTTGCACGGGATCGTTGATGCGCTGCTCGATGACAAACCGGCTCATCAAGCCCCGGGCTTTCTTGGCGTAGAAACTGATGATCTTGTATTGGCCGTTCTTCAGATCCTTGAACTCGGCATCGATGACGCGGGCTTTCAGTGCACTGCGCTTGACCGCCGAGAAATATTCATTGGAAGCCAGGTTCAACAGTACGTCGTCGCCCTGATCGGCCAAGGCTTCGTTCAGCCATTCGCTGATGCGGGTGCCCCAGAATGCATAAAGGTCCTTGCCCCGGGCATTGGCCAGCTTCGTGCCCATCTCCAGGCGATAAGGCTGCATCAAGTCCAGCGGACGCAGCAGACCGTAGAGACCGGAGAGCATGCGCAGGTGCTGTTGGGCGTAGTCGAAATCGGCTTCACCGAGGCTTTGCGCGTCGAGGCCGGTGTACACATCGCCCTTGAACGCCAGCAACGCCTGTTTGGCATTGGCCGGGGTAAACGCCGGGTTCCAGCTGCCGAATCGCGCGGCATTGAGGCCGCCGATCTTGTCGGAGACGTGCATCAACTCGCTGATCTGCGCTGGCGAGAATTCGCGCAATTGTTCAATCAGCTCTTGGGAGTGATCCAGGTACTGCGGCTGGGTAAAACGCTCGGTGGCCGGCGGTGTTTCGTAATCGAGGGTCTTGGCGGGGGAAATCACCATCAGCATGCAAACGTCTCCTTTAAGGGTGCGGCGATTCTAGGGGGTTGTCCGGGTGGACTCCAGCTATTGAGGTGATAGGGGATGGGTGGCGATGCGAACCGTCACACTTTCGTCGGGTGCACATTGTGGCGAGGGGATTTATCCCCGCTGGACTGCGCAGCAGTCCAAAAAGATGTTCCAGGCTGCAGATTTCTCAGGGCTGCTTCGCACCCCAACGGGGATAAATCCCCTCGCCACAAAGCTTCGTGCGCCATAGGGGACTGCTTCTGGATCAGCTATCATCCCGCGCGGGTTTCGTTATGGAGCATCCCTTTTGCGTATCGTCCTTTTACTGTCGGCCTGGTTGTTGAGCCTCGGCGCTTTCGCTGCGCCCAACGACGTCGCTACCCTGGACCGCAGCACCTGGCCTGAACAGCTCACCAGCCCGACGCTGTTCGATGTGGCTTCGCGGGCCGAGGTCCTGATGTTCGCCCGGGTATTGCTGGATGCCGATGCCATGGACGAAATAGCCCTCAAGCAATACCTGGGGCTGCGCTCGGTCAATATGGTCGCGGTGAACGCCTTGCGCGCGCGGCTGTGGCAGCGCCTGCTTTCGAGCTACAACTTCGCCCAGCGCAGTTGCACGCTGGATGCCTCCTTCTGCTACCTGGTCGAGGACATGGCGACCCTGCGCGAGGAGGCGGGCCGGTTCAAGCTCGATGACAATTCCTATTACATCAAGTGGGCCGAGCCGAGCCGGATCTTTCATACGCAATACCGCGACGAGCTGCTGCGCAAGGCTGCGCTGTTTCCCCAGGTCAGCAGCGAAGTCGAGCGTTTCGGCGATTATGAGCGCAACGGTGAGCAGATGAATGACCGACTGTTCTTGCTGACCTTCGACAGCGCTGCCAACGTCGCACCGGACCACACGCCCTGGCTGACCGAGTACCTGCGCAAGTCGAACATGAACGGCACTTTTTTTGTGTTGGGCAAGGACATCCAGGCGCGCCTGACAGACGGCTCGGCAAATGATCTCCAGACTCTGTTTGCTGGGCAATGCGTCGGGGTGCAGGGCTGGGAGTTCCGCTCCCACAGCCATTGGCAGGATTGGCAGGACTCGGTACGGCGCAGCGTTGACCTGGTCAAGGGCCGGCTGCCGGAGAATTACGTGCCCTTGTTCCGTCCGCCACAGGGCCAGCGTCGAGGCGATGCCCAGGCATTCTTCAGGAACCAGGGACTGCAAGTGGCGCTATGGGATATCGATCCCCAGGACAGCACCAACCGCCTCAAGCCCGAGCAGAGTGCCCAGCGCGCGCTGACGCTGATGCTGTTGTGGCGCCACGGGGTCATCAACTTCAACGCCAAGCAGGACGCGGTGAAAACGGCGCTGCCCTGGCTCGTTACGCAAACGGCGCAAAGCGGGATCGGCTGGGAAGAGTGTCAGGACGCGTTTCGCTGAAAAAAGGCAAAAGTCCCGTAAACATTGGGCGGGGCGGGAATCGGGGCGCGCATTCAGGGCGACCGGACTTCCGACTTTAACGGCGCCGGGGCACTACGCCAAGGGTTATTCGTCACTCTGAAAAATAAACTTCAAAAAAGCGTCAAAGTGCTTTTTCCTGTCATCGTTTTTGGAGTATCAAGAAGTCAGACCGCCGAAACCTGCAACACAGGTGGCGTCTTCCAAGACCCAGATTGTGTGCAGTTCACCCGAAATCCTCGCGAGTGAATTCGGTGGCTACCTCGAGGCGCAGCACTGTCACGGTATTGCGTCGAATGGCCCCCACAAAGGTGACCGAGTATGGATGACCACGGACGTAGCCCTTCCTCCAACCAGCCAATCCTGTATGTACTCGATACCAACGTATTGATCCACGATCCAAACGCGCTGCTGAATTTCGAAGAACACCACGTCGCCATCCCGATGACCGTGCTCGAGGAGCTGGATAAGCTCAAGAGCGGCCATCATAGCGTGGCGGCTGAATGCCGGCAGGCGATCCGCCTGATCGACAAGACCCTGGGCGATGCCTCTCCAGAAGACGTTGAACTGGGGGTGCCAATCCAGCGCGGCAAGAGCGGCCCCAAGGGCCTGCTCTCGATCCTGATGAGCAAGCGCACCGAACCCAACCTGGTGCTGCCTGAACACCTGAACGACAACATCATCATCAACCAGCTGATCGACCTGCACGCGCGCAACAAGGAACAAGCCGTGGTGCTGGTGACCAAAGACATCAACATGCGCCTCAAGGCCCGCGCCTGCGGGATCGCGGCGGAAGACTACAGCACTGACCAACTGGTCGACGACGTATCGCTGTTGCCTAACGGCTACCACACCATGACCGGCTCCTTCTGGGACCGCGTGAGCAAGGTCGAGACCCGCCAGGACCATGGGCGCACCTGGCACCAGGTGCAACTGATCGACAACCTGCCGGCGGTGCACATCAACGAATTCATTATCGATGAACAAGGATTCGTCGGCTGGATCAAGGAAATCCAGGTCGACAAGCTGCTGATCCTCGACCTGCACCAGGAACCCCTGCTGCATCAGGAGGCGTGGGGCCTCAAGCCTCGCGACATCTACCAGAGCCTGGCGCTGTTCGCCTTGCTCGACCCGGACATCCACCTGGTCAACCTGTCCGGCGCCGCCGGTTCCGGCAAGACCATCCTGGCCCTCGCCGCCGCCATCGAACAGACCATGGTCAGCAAGCGCTACCGGCGCATCATCGCCACTCGCAGCGTGCAGGGCCTGGACCAGGAAATCGGCTTCCTGCCCGGTACCGAAGCGGAAAAAATGGAGCCGTGGCTGGGTGCAATTACCGACAACCTCGAAGCCTTGCACATGGATGACGAGAGCACCCATGGCAGCGTCGACTACATCCTCAGCAAAGTGCCGTTGCAGTTCAAATCCCTCAACTACATCCGAGGCCGCAGCTTCCAGCAGAGCCTGATCCTGATCGACGAATGCCAGAACCTGACCCCGCACCAGATGAAAACCATCATTACCCGTGCCGGCGCCGGTTCCAAAGTGGTGTGCCTGGGTAACCTGGCGCAGATCGACACCCCTTACCTGTCCGCGACCAGCTCCGGGCTGACCTACCTGACCGAACGCTTCAAGGACTTCCCCAACGGCGTCCACATCACCCTGCAGGGCGTACCACGCTCGATCCTGGCCGAATACGCCGAATCTCATCTGTAACCCCAGCCGAACCGGGCGGCCATCAAGGTCGCCCGGTTCTTTATGACTGGACGAAAACCCTGTGGGAGCGAGCTTGCTCGCGATGACGGAGTGTCAGATAAAAATAGGTGTCTGACACGCCGCCATCGCGAGCAAGCTCGCTCCCACAAGGGATTTGCGGTAATAGATCCAAGCAGGTACGACAATCAACCCTGCCGGAATTTGACTCACAGGTTTACAATCGACGCTCCTGATCAGGAGTTACCCTGTGCTGACCCATCTCGATTCCCAAGGTCGCGCCAACATGGTCGACGTGACCGACAAGGCCGTGACGTTCCGCGAAGCCACCGCCGAAGCCTTTGTGCGCATGCTGCCCGATACTCTGCAAATGATCGTCAGCGGCGGCCATCCCAAGGGCGATGTGTTCGCCGTCGCGCGCATTGCCGGTATCCAGGCGGCAAAAAAAACCAGTGACCTGATCCCGCTCTGCCATCCGCTCATGCTCACCAGCGTCAAGGTCGAACTGACCGCCGAAGGCGAGGATCGCGTGCGCATCGTGGCCCGCTGCAAGCTCTCGGGACAGACCGGTGTCGAAATGGAGGCGCTCACCGCCGCCAGCGTCGCCGCGCTCACCATCTACGACATGTGCAAGGCCGTGGACCGGGGCATGACCATCGAGGGCGTGCGTGTGCTGGAAAAACTCGGCGGCAAGAGCGGCCACTTCCAGGCGGATGCGTCATGAACATCACCGTGAAGTTCTTTGCCCGTTATCGCGAAGCGCTCGGCGTGGATTCGCTGAAAGTGGAGGGCGTTTTCGCCACGGTTGACGATGTGCGCGCATTGCTCGCTCAGCGTGACGGAGCCGAAGTGCTGCGAGAGCAGAACCTGATGTGCGCCCGCAACGAAGACCTGTGCCAGCTCGATGAACCGCTGGCGGACGGCGACGAAGTGGCCTTCTTCCCCACCGTGACCGGAGGCTGAGCCATGGCGATTCGGGTGCAGGCCGAGCCGTTCGACCCGGGGGCCGAGGTCAATGCGATGCAGGCAGCAAATGTCGGCGTCGGCGCCGTGGTGAGTTTTGTCGGCTACGTGCGCGACTTCAATGACGGCCTCGATGTGTCCGGGATGTTCCTCGAGCATTATCCGGGCATGACCGAAAAAGCCCTGGGCAAGATCGCCACCGAGGCCGAGCAGCGCTGGCCGCTGCTCAAGCTTGAGGTATTGCACCGCATCGGCGCCCTGGAACCGGGTGAGCCGATCGTTTTTGTCGGCGCCGCCAGCGCCCATCGCCAGGCGGCCTTTGAGGCCTGCGCCTTTGTCATGGACTACCTGAAGACCCGCGCACCGTTCTGGAAAAAGGAAAATACCGCCGACGGCCCGCGTTGGGTCGAGGGGCGGGACAGTGATCATGCGGCGGCGGATCGCTGGAAGCGGTAGGCAACCTGTAGAAACTGCCAGGTATCCAAGACGAAAAAAGCGCAGCCTGGTTGGGCTGCGCTTTCGGTACTGCGAAGACGGTTAAGGTCGCTTGCGCTCGACCGGCCGCAACAGATGAGTCGGCGGCATCTCGCAACTGATCTTGCGGCCCAGCAGTGCCTCGATCGAGGGTAACTGGTAGGAATCATCCTCGCCGGCGAAGCTGATCGAAACCCCGGCGGCCCCGGCACGACCGGTGCGGCCGATACGGTGCACGTAGTCGTCCGGCACTTCCGGCAGGGTGAAGTTGATCACGTGGCTGATGCCGTCGATGTGAATGCCGCGACCGGCCACGTCGGTGGCGACCAGCACGCGGATCTTGCCTTCGCGGAAACCTTCGAGTGTCTTGATGCGCTTGTGCTGCGGCACGTCGCCCGACAGTTGCGCGGCGTTGACGCCATCGCGCACCAGGCGTTCTTCGATGCGGCGCACTTCGTCCTTGCGGTTGGCGAAGACCATCACCCGCTCCCAACCGTTGTCGTTGACCAGGTTGTAGAGCAGTTTGTACTTGTCGGCACCGGCGACCGCATAGATGTGCTGTTCGACATTTTCACTGGCGACGTTTTCGGCTTCGATCTCGACGATTGCAGGATCGGTGGTCCATTGCTTGGCCAGGTTCATCACGTCTTCGGTGAAGGTGGCGGAAAACAGCAATGTCTGGCGTTCGTTTTTCGGCGGGGTCTGGCGAATGATCTGGCGTACCTGGGGGATGAAGCCCATGTCGAGCATTCGGTCGGCCTCGTCGAGCACCATCACTTCGACCATGTCCAGGTGCACGTCGCCGCGCTGGTTGAAGTCCAGCAGGCGGCCCGGCGTCGCCACGAGGATGTCGCAGTGGCGGGCCTCGAGGTGCTTGAGCTGCTTGTCGAAATCCATGCCGCCGACGAACGTCATCACGTTCAGGCCGGTGTACTTGGTCAGGTCGGCGGCATCCTTGGCGATCTGCACCACCAGCTCACGGGTTGGCGCGATGATCAGCGCCCGCGGCTCGCCCATGTAGCGTTCCTTGGGGGGCGGGGTCTGGAGCAACTGGGTGATGATCGAAATCAGGAACGCGGCGGTCTTGCCGGTGCCGGTCTGGGCACGACCGATAGCGTCCTTGCCGGCGAGGGTATAGCCCAGCACTTGCGCCTGGATCGGCGTGCAGTACGGGAAGCCCAGGTCCTGGATGGCATGCATCAGCTCGGGGGCGAGCTTGAAATCGTGGAAGCGGGTCTTGCCTTCCTGAGGTTCTACGACGAAGTCTTCGAGCTTCCAGGCAACGACCGGCGGTTTGGGTGCGCGCTCGCGACGTGGCTTGGGGGCTTCGCTGCGTGGTTTTTCCGGCTCGGATGCCGCCACAGGTTGCGCAACGGATGCGGTCGACGGCGATAGTTTTGCGTCCGCAACGGGGGCGGTCCGACGTGGTTGGTGCGCATCGGTGCGGCTCGCGCCGTGGACGGGGGCGCTGGCTTCAGGCGCGAGTTGCTCGGCCTCGCTTTTACCGAACATCTTCTTGAGTGCTTTGAGCACGGTCATCTCATCGGTTGGTTAAGGAATGTACGCCGGCCAGTGTAATGCAAGAAACGGGCGCGGCGTAGTGTGATCATCAAAGCGCTGGCGTGGCTATCTGCCTCTTAGCGCAAGCGTTCCGCCAGCCAGGTACCGATGTCGCGAATCTCCTCGGGTAACACTTCGTGGCCCATTGGGTATTCTTGCCATGTCACGGTGACACCATGCTGCTTCAGATACTCTTTGGCGGTCCGGCCCATCGGGTTGAGTACCACTTCGTCGTACTGTCCGTGCAGCGCCAGTACCGGAACGCGTTGCTGGCTGGCTGACAACTGCAGTTCTTCGCCGAAAGTTGGCGCATAAGTGGACAGCGCAATCACGCCACCCAGCGGCCCCTGCCACTTGACGAATGCCGTGTGATAAACCACTGCTCCGCCTTGGGAAAAACCTGCCAGGAAAATCCGCGAGGCGTCTATTCCGCTGGCTCGCTGGGTTTCCATCAGGTCGATGACCCGTTGCGCCGAGGCGTCCAGTTGTTGCTCGTCGATCGCCCGCGCCGGGCTCAAGGCCCGAATGTCATACCAGCTGGGCATGGCGTAGCCACCATTGATGGTCACCGGTTGCGTCGGCGCCTGGGGCAATACGAAGCGCGTAGTCAGCAGGCTTTGCTGCAGCATTTCGGCGACCGGCATGAAGTCGTAGCGATCGGCGCCCAGGCCGTGGAGCCAGATAACGCACGCATCGGCGGTGCTGGAGGGCTCGAGAATCAAGGGGTCGGTCATGGTGTGCTCCAAAAATGTGCGGGTGCGCTCAATCAGTGCCTGATTGCGGTGCGCGCCTGGTGCCTCAGTTAATTAGATGTCGCAATGCTACAAGTTTTTGTCTTGACGTCGCCAGTAACGGACAAGCGCAGCGGTGTGGTACGGGCTTTGCTATTGGTTTAGCCGAATGATGATTCTTACGCAGCGCGGTAACACTATCAGCTCGACGCGACGCATGGGATATCAGAAATCCGGTGATGGATGTTCGCCAATAGCCGCTACGGGCTTCGCGAACGTGAAGGGCTACAGCCCGTTCGGCCGATTGGTGAGAAGTGAGTAAGGCGCCGTTTATAGCCGCTCTCATTATTAGACTCATAGCGAAGGCCCAGACGTCGGTTGACCCTAAAAAAAGCCAACAAGGGTCGGCAATGCCTCAAAAGGGTGCGACAGGGTCCCAGCTCCGACACAACAAGAGCAAAACTGGAGGTTTGAATGAAGTTACTGAAATCCACCCTGGCAGTCGTGACTGCAGCAGCAGTCCTCGGTGTCAGCGGGTTCGCTCAGGCGGGTGCAACCCTGGATGCCGTGCAGAAGAAAGGTTTTGTGCAATGTGGTGTAAGTGATGGCCTGCCGGGTTTCTCGGTGCCTGATTCCACCGGCAAGATCGTGGGTATCGACGCTGACTTCTGCCGTGCCGTGGCCGCTGCGGTGTTTGGCGATGCGACCAAGGTCAAGTTCAGCCAGTTGAACGCCAAGGAGCGCTTCACCGCGCTGCAATCCGGCGAAATCGACGTGCTGTCGCGCAACTCCACCATGACCAGCTCCCGTGATGCGGGCATGGGCTTGAAATTCCCGGGCTTCATTACCTACTACGACGGCATCGGCTTCCTGGCCAACAGCAAATTGGGCGTCAAGAGCGCCAAGGAACTGGACGGTGCAACCATCTGCATCCAGGCCGGTACCACCACCGAGCTGAACGTGTCCGACTACTTCCGCGCCAACGGCCTGAAGTACACCCCGATCACTTTCGACACCTCCGATGAAAGCGCCAAGTCGCTGGAATCCGGTCGTTGCGACGTGCTGACCTCCGACAAGTCCCAACTGTTCGCCCAGCGCAGCAAGCTGGCTTCGCCGAAGGACTACGTGGTCCTGCCGGAAACCATCTCCAAGGAGCCACTGGGCCCGGTCGTGCGTAACGGCGACGACGAGTGGCTGGCCATCGTGCGTTGGACTGGCTTCGCCATGCTCAATGCCGAAGAAGCAGGCGTGACCTCGAAGAACGTCGAAGCTGAAGCCAAGTCCACCAAGAACCCGGACGTCGCTCGTATGCTGGGCGCTGACGGTGAATACGGTAAAGACCTGAAGCTGCCGAAAGACTGGGTCGTGCAGATCGTCAAGCAAGTCGGCAACTACGGTGAAATGTTCGAGCGCAACCTCGGCAAGGACACCCCGCTGCAGATCGATCGCGGTCTGAACGCTCTGTGGAACGCAGGCGGCATCCAATACGCACCACCAGTGCGCTGATGGTTCTATCACCCGGTGGGCCAACCACCGGGTGATGTTCTGTTCCATTCTTTGCGGGGCACTTCATGCAAAATTCAATCGGCGCACCTAAGCAGAGGCTCAGCCTCAGCGATCCACGAGTGCGTGCGTGGGTATTTCAGATCGTCACCATCGTGGCGGTTATTTCGCTGGGCTGGTTTCTGTTCGATAACACACAGACCAACCTGGAACACCGGGGCATCACGTCCGGTTTCGGCTTTCTGGAGCGCAGTGCCGGTTTCGGCATCGCCCAACACCTGATCGACTACACCGAAGCGGACAGTTATGCCCGCGTCTTTGTCATCGGTTTGCTCAACACCCTCCTGGTGACCTTCATTGGCGTGATTCTGGCGACCATCCTGGGGTTCATCATCGGCGTCGCACGCTTGTCGAAGAACTGGATAATCTCCAAGCTGGCGACCGTCTACGTGGAGGTCTTTCGTAACATCCCACCGCTGTTGCAGATCCTGTTCTGGTACTTCGCGGTATTCCTGACGATGCCGGGACCACGGGCTGCCCACAACTTCGGCGACACCTTCTTCGTCAGCAGCCGTGGCCTGAACATGCCGGCGGCGCTGGTGGCGGAAGGGTTCTGGCCGTTCGTGGCCAGTGTCGTGCTGGCGATCGTCGCCATCGTGCTGATGACCCGCTGGGCCAACAAGCGTTTCGAAGCAACGGGCGAGCCGTTCCATAAATTCTGGGTCGGCCTGGCGCTGTTCCTGGTGATCCCGGCGTTGTGCGCACTGATCTTCGGCGCGCCCGTGCATTGGGAAATGCCGCAGCTCAAGGGTTTCAACTTCGTTGGTGGCTGGGTTCTCATCCCGGAACTGCTGGCCTTGACCCTGGCGCTGACGGTGTACACCGCGGCGTTCATCGCCGAGATCGTGCGTTCTGGCATCAAGTCGGTCAGCCATGGCCAGACCGAGGCGGCTCACTCGCTGGGCCTGCGCAACGGTCCGACCCTGCGCAAGGTGATCATCCCGCAAGCCCTGCGCGTGATCATCCCGCCGCTGACCAGCCAATACTTGAACCTGGCGAAGAACTCTTCGCTGGCGGCCGGTATCGGTTATCCGGAAATGGTTTCGCTGTTTGCCGGCACGGTGTTGAACCAGACCGGTCAGGCCATCGAGGTGATCGCGATCACCATGAGCGTGTACCTGGCGATCAGTATCAGCATTTCCTTGCTGATGAACTGGTACAACAAGCGCATTGCGCTGATCGAGCGGTGAGGAAAAGCGCATGACATCCCATACTTTCAAACCTGATATGCCGCCACCGAGCAAAGTGTTCGGGCCGGTGGCATGGATGCGCGCGAACATGTTCTCCAGCTGGCTCAACACGCTGCTGACGTTGTTCGCGTTCTACCTGATCTACCTGATAGTTCCACCGATCCTCGGTTGGGCTATCCTCGATGCCAACTGGGTCGGCACCACCCAGGCCGACTGCACCAAGGAAGGCGCCTGCTGGGTGTTCATCCAACAGCGTTTCGGCCAGTTCATGTACGGCTATTACCCGACAGGCCTGCGCTGGCGCGTAGACCTGACGGTGTGGGCGGCAGTGCTTGGCGTGGCGCCGCTGTTCATCTCGCGCTTCCCGCGCAAGGCGATCTACGGCCTCAGCTTCCTGGTGCTGTACCCGATCATTGCCTGGTGCCTGCTGCACGGTGGCGTTTTCGGTCTGGATACCGTGGCGACCAGCCAGTGGGGCGGCCTGATGCTGACGTTGGTGATCGCCACCGTCGGTATCGTCGGTGCTCTGCCGCTGGGCATCGTCCTGGCCCTGGGCCGGCGCTCGAACATGCCGGCGATTCGCGTGGTCTGCGTGACCTTCATCGAGTTCTGGCGCGGCGTGCCGTTGATCACGGTGCTGTTCATGTCCTCGGTGATGCTGCCGTTGTTTCTGCCTGAGGGCATGAACTTCGACAAGCTGCTGCGGGCATTGATCGGCGTGATCCTGTTCCAGTCGGCCTACGTGGCCGAAGTGGTGCGTGGCGGTCTGCAAGCGATTCCCAAGGGGCAATACGAAGCGGCCGCGGCGATGGGCCTGGGCTACTGGCGCAGCATGGGCCTGGTTATCCTTCCGCAGGCGCTGAAGATGGTGATCCCGGGGATCGTCAACACCTTCATTGCGCTGTTCAAGGACACCAGCCTGGTGATCATCATCGGCCTGTTCGACCTGCTCAACAGCGTGAAACAAGCTGCCGCCGACCCGAAATGGCTGGGCATGGCCACTGAAGGCTATGTGTTTGCCGCCCTGGTGTTCTGGATTTTCTGTTTTGGTATGTCCCGCTATTCCATGCATTTGGAACGCAAGCTGGACACTGGCCACAAGCGTTAGGAGTTGACTCATGAGTGAAGCGATCAAACAGCCTGTGAGCCCTGAAGGCATTATTCAGATGCAGGGCGTGAACAAGTGGTACGGCCAGTTCCACGTGTTGAAAGACATCAACCTGAACGTCAAGCAGGGCGAGCGTATCGTGCTGTGCGGCCCGTCGGGTTCCGGCAAATCCACCACCATCCGCTGCCTCAATCGCCTGGAAGAGCACCAGCAGGGTCGCATCGTGGTCGATGGCGTGGAACTGACCAACGACCTCAAGCAGATCGAAGCGATCCGTCGCGAAGTCGGCATGGTGTTCCAGCACTTCAACCTGTTCCCGCACCTGACCATCCTGCAGAACTGCACCCTGGCGCCGATGTGGGTGCGCAAGATGCCCAAGCGCAAGGCCGAGGAAATCGCCATGCATTACCTGGAACGCGTACGCATTCCAGAGCAGGCGCACAAGTACCCGGGCCAGCTCTCCGGCGGTCAGCAACAGCGCGTGGCGATCGCCCGTGCCCTGTGCATGAAACCGAAAATCATGCTCTTCGACGAACCGACCTCGGCCCTCGACCCGGAAATGGTGAAAGAGGTTCTGGACACCATGATCGGCCTGGCCGAAGACGGCATGACCATGCTGTGCGTGACCCACGAGATGGGCTTCGCCCGCACCGTGGCCAACCGCGTGATCTTCATGGACAAAGGCGAAATCGTTGAACAGGCTGCGCCGAATGACTTCTTCGACAACCCGCAGAATGACCGTACGAAGTTGTTCCTGAGCCAGATCCTGCACTGATCCGATCTCAGGCAGTGAAATAGACCCGGACTTGTCCGGGTTTGTTTTTTTTTTCGGGTCAGAGATCCGCCGTGTCATGTTCCGGATGGCGACCCGACAACAGTTGCTGCAAATGGGCTTCGTCGTTCAGCGAGTGGACTTCAGCCATCAGGTGCGGATGCCGATCAAGCAGGCGCATCAGCACGAATAACGACTGGGCCGGGGTAACTTCGCCGCGTTCATAACGGGAAAACGCGTTATGCCCGCCTCCGGATAGCAGCTTCACCGCGTCTTTTTGCGTGAGGTGCAGTTTGCGGCGGATGCGTTTGATTTCCGCACCTGTCGCCAGCGCGTAATCTTCCAGCAATTGGTCGCTGGCCCTGGAGTAACGTTCGGCGCTGTCAGTGTCGTGATCGAATTCGATTTCACCGCAGATCCGGCATTCCCATCCGGCAATATCGTGTACTTGCCGAGTCACCTGCCTGTAGTCGACCGTAAAGCTACGGCCTTTGAAATGATGCATCGCGTCGATGCTGCCGCAGCTGACACATTGCTGGGGTTTCATTGGTTTTTCTCCTTGAAGGAGACCACCGGATGCCCACCGCCGGGGCGGTAAGTCACCTTGATGTAAATCTCCCGATCCTGAAATGTTGTGTGATAGACGTCTTGCCAGATTCGGTGATCGGCATACGTGGTCATCGATTTATGCAGCATCCTGTATTCCAACAGGTGAACGATCCGCAGCATCCGGGCGAGACTCAACATCATCCTTCGTCCGCCTTCGCGGGCGTTCAATGTGAACGCCTTGCTTCGCAACCTGTGAACCTCGGCCTTGACCACTGTCAGGTCGTAATGGGGTGTGCTCTTTTCCATAAGAAGCCGTTTGCCTTGTCTCAATGATCACCCATAAAGGGTAAATCTGACTAATCGAAAATTCGGATTCTTTGCCTCCAATAAAACGTAGGCGGTTGCCGTCCTACGTGAAGCTGACTAACATGTCAGAAAATTCATCCCATGATTGGATGAAAAGGCGAGCCCCATGTCAGAAATGTCCCCGCTAATAAAGCGCTCCCTGGTCGATCAAGCCTTGGAGCAACTGCGCCAACGCATCAGCGACGGCGTGTGGGCTGTCGGCCAGCGCCTGCCTACCGAGCCGGAATTGGTCGCCGAGCTAGGCATCAGCCGCAACACGGTGCGCGAAGCCATGCGCGTACTGGCGTTTTCCGGATTGATCGAGATTCGTCAGGGCGACGGCAGCTACGTGCGTGCGGTCGTCGACCCGCTGGACACGCTCAAGGCGCTATCCCGTTGTTCGTTGGAGCAGGCCCGGGAAACCCGGCACATCCTTGAAGTCGAGGCCATCGGCCTGGCGGCGCTACGGCGCACCGAGGATGATTTAGTTGCCTTGCGCCAGGCGCTGAAAACCAGCGGCGAGCATTATCACGGCGACCTGGAGCACTACATCGCCTGCGACCTGGTGTTCCATCGCCTGCTCGTGGACGCCGCGCACAACCCGGCCCTGAGCGAGCTGTATCGCTATTTCTCCAGCGTGATCGGCGCTCAGTTGCGTCAGAGCCTCAGTATTATTCCGCGCCATCAACACGTGTTCGACCTGCACATCGAAATCCTCGAAGCCGTTGAACGCCAGGATCCGGAGCGGGCCAAGGCCCTCTGCCGGCAGTTGATCAATGAACCCTGAACCCGAGCTTTCCATGTCCCGCGATCCGCTTGACCGCACTACCGCAACGCCGAACAAACGCGGCGCCGAACTCGAAGAATTGCTGATCGACGCCGAGGCGGACGACGAGCAGGCCCAGCAGAGCCACCCGCTGGTGCGCCGGCCCTGGTTGCTGCTGCTAGGCCTGATCCTGGTCGCGTTGAACCTGCGCCCGGCCTTGTCGAGCATGGCACCGCTGCTCAGCGACGTGTCGAAAAGCCTTGGCCTGTCGGCTGCCCAGGCCGGTCTGCTGACAACCTTGCCAGTGCTCTGCCTGGGCCTGTTCGCGCCATTGGCGCCAGTGCTGGCACGCCGCTTCGGCGCTGAACGAGTGGTGCTCGGGATCCTGCTCACGCTGGCTGGCGGCATCATCCTGCGCAGCTCGTTCGGCCAGTTCGGCCTGTTCGCGGGCAGCATCCTCGCTGGCGCCAGCATCGGTGTGATCGGCGTGTTGCTGCCGGGCATCGTCAAGCGCGACTTCGCCAAGCAGGCCGGCACCATGACCGGTGTCTACACCATGGCGCTGTGCCTGGGTGCGGCGATGGCGGCCGGCGCGACGGTGCCATTGAGCGAACATCTGGGCCATGACTGGGCCCTCGGCCTGGGCTTCTGGATGCTGCCGGCCCTGCTGGCCGCCGTGTTCTGGCTGCCGCAAGTGGGCCAGAAACACGGGGCGCATCAAGCGGCGTATCGTGTCCGCGGGTTGCTGCGTGATCCCCTGGCCTGGCAGGTGACCTTGTACATGGGGCTGCAATCGTCCCTGGCCTACATCGTGTTCGGCTGGCTGCCGTCGATCCTCATCGGTCGCGGGCTGACCCCGACCCAGGCGGGGCTGGTGCTGTCCGGCTCGGTAATCGTGCAACTGGTCAGCTCCCTCGCGGCGCCCTGGCTGGCAACGCGCGGCAAAGACCAGCGCCTGGCCATCGTGATCGTCATGCTGATGGTGCTCGGCGGGTTGTTCGGCTGCCTCTACGCGCCCATCGAAGGGCTGTGGGGCTGGGCGGTCCTGTTGGGCCTGGGGCAGGGCGCGACGTTCGCCCTGGCTCTGACGCTGATCGTGCTGCGCTCGCGCGACGCCCATGTGGCCGCCAACCTCTCCGGCATGGCCCAGGGTTTTGGTTATACGCTGGCGTCACTGGGGCCGTTCGCGGTCGGCGTGGTACATGACTTGACCGGCGGCTGGAATGCCCTGGGCTGGATCTTTGGCCTGGTTGGCCTGGGCGCGATCATCGCCGGCCTCGGCGCCGGCCGGGCGTTGTATGTCGGTGTCGTCAGCGAAAGAGTCGGCGAGCTTCGCTAATGTCATTTTTCATAGCGAATGACGATAGTGTTCCACGCGGTGGCAGATTATCGTGCAGGCCTACTGAAACGATCTCCGGAGTCCGTCCATGAGCGATGCCCACACAGCCCTGATCACCCGGTTTTACCAGGCATTCCAGCGCCTCGATGCCGAGGCCATGAGTGCCTGCTACACCGATGACGTGGTGTTCAGTGATCCGGCCTTCGGCGAACTGCGTGGGCGCGATGCCGGCGACATGTGGCGCATGCTCACCACGCGGGCCAAGGATTTTTCCCTGACGTTCGATAACGTGCGCAGCGACGAACGTTCCGGCGGCGCCCATTGGGTGGCGACTTATCTGTTCAGCCAGACCGGCAATACAGTGGTAAACGACATCCAGGCGCGCTTCGTTTTTCGTGACGGCAAGATCTGCGAGCACCACGATCATTTCGACCTGTGGCGCTGGTCGCGCCAGGCCTTGGGCACCAAAGGCCTGCTGTTGGGCTGGACACCGCTGGTGCGCAACGCCGTCCGCGCCCAGGCGCTCAAGGGGCTGCGGGCGTTCCAGGCCAGTCGCTGATAAGATCGCGGCTTGTTTCCATCGCGGCTGTTGAATATTTCCGTGACCACCGTTGAATCACCCCCCGACCTCGCTGCCCCCGCCACACCCGAACCGGCCAAGCCCTGGTTCGTCTACCTGGTGCGCGCCGCCAACGGCTCGCTGTACTGCGGCATCAGCGATGACCCGGTGCGGCGTTTCGCCAAGCATCAGAGCGGCAAGGGCGCGCGTTTCTTTCTCTCCAGCCCGGCGGTCGCGCTGGTCTATACCGAGGCCTGCCGTGACAAGGGCGAGGCGTTGCGGCAGGAGCGGTTGATCAAGAAGCTCAAGAAAAGCGCCAAGGAATGCTTGGTGGCCAGTGCGCTGTCGCTTCATCAGCCAGGCTGATAGGCCTTCATCAGGCCGGTAGGCTGGTCCGGTCAGGCGCGCTAAGCTGCAAGACTTCATCCCAGCAGTGGCGATTCTCATGTCTGAACTGATCCTCCATCATTACCCAACCTCCCCATTCGCAGAGAAAGCCCGCCTGCTGCTGGGTTTCAAGGGCTTGTCCTGGCGTTCGGTAGGTATACCGCCGATGATGCCCAAGCCGGACCTGACGGCCTTGACCGGTGGTTACCGCAAGACGCCGGTGTTGCAGATCGGCGCTGACATCTACTGCGACACGGCGTTGATAGCCCGGCGACTGGAGCAACAGAAAGCCTCCCCGGCGCTGTTTCCCGAGGGCCGGGAAATGATCGCTGCGTCCTTTGCGGCATGGGCGGATTCGGTGGTGTTTCAGCATGCGGTAAGCCTGGTGTTCCAGCCGGAATCGGTGGCGGTGCGTTTTGCCAAGTTGCCGCCCGAGGCGATCAAGGCGTTCATCAGCGACCGTGCCGGGCTGTTCAGTGGCGGCACGGCCACGCGTCTGTCCGCCGAGCAGGCCAAGCATCAATGGCCTGTGATCATGGCGCGCCTGGAGCAGCAGTTGCAGCGTGAAGACGGCGACTTCCTGCTAGGTGATCCGTCGATTGCCGACTTTGCCATGGCGCATCCGCTGTGGTTCCTCAAGGGCACGCCTGTCACTTCACCTTTGGTGGATGCTCACCCTGCGGTATCGGCGTGGCTGGCGCGGGTGTTGGGTTTCGGCCACGGTGCGTCGAGCCAGATGAGTTCCGAAGAGGCCCTGGAGGTGTCTCGCGATGCGACGCCGGCAGCGCTGCCGGATGAGTCATTCAAGGAGCCGAACGGATTTGTGGCGGGGCAGCGGGTGAGCATCGCGGCGACTGATTACGGTGTCGATCCGGTGGTTGGGGAGTTGTTGTTTGCCGGTAGCGAAGAATTGATTCTGCGTCGTCAGGACGAGCGTGGCGGGGTGGTGCATGTGCACTTTCCGCGGTTCGGGTTTCGCCTCGAGGCGGTCTGATTTTTGCTGAGGTGGTGACTGGGCTTCCGCTTTCGCGAGCAGGCTCGCTCCCACATTTGGCCGGGGGTGGGCCCAGGATTTGTGTTTGCCGCAATCACTGTGGGAGCGAGCCTGCTCGCGAAAGGGGGGCGGGGCCGACATCACTGCTGGCCCGGTGGATTTATATCGCGGCTAATGCCTTGAGAATATTCTCCGGCTCATACCCACGAATCAACGTGCCGTTCACATCCAGGATCGGAATCCCCCGGCCGCCCAGCGCCTCGTAGGTCTTGCGCGCTTCGGCGTCCTTTTCAATATCGAACTCGCGAAACGGCACGCCTTTCTCGTCCAGGAATCGTCGGGTTGCCTTGCAGTATCCGCACCAGTCGGTGGCGTACAGCACGACGCGGGCGTTGCTGCGAACCTGTTTCGAAACCATTTGCGACGGATTGAGCACCCGCTCGATTTTGCCCCAGTTCTGGTACGCGACCACCACCAGCAGAACCAGCAGGCACTTCTTCAGTACCCCGGTGAGCATCAGTTACGCCGCTTGAGCTGATCGGTCAGCGAGGTCGGTAAACCCTTGATGATCAGCGTGCCGGCCTCTTCGTCGTATTCGATCTTCGAGCCCAGCAGATGCGCTTCGAAGCTGATGGACAAGCCTTCGGCGCGGCCGGTGAAGCGGCGGAACTGATTGAGGGTGCGTTTATCCGCCGGAATTTCCGGCGACAGGCCGTAGTCCTTGTTGCGGATGTGGTCGTAGAACGCTTTCGGGCGCTCTTCGTCGATCAGCTCCGAGAGCTCTTCCAGGCCCATCGGCTCGCCGAGCTTGGCCTGGCTGCTGGCGTAGTCCACCAGGGTCTTGGTTTTCTCCCGGGCGTCGTCTTCGGGCAGGTCTTCGCTTTCGACGAAGTCGCTGAAAGCCTTGAGCAGGGTGCGGGTTTCGCCGGGGCCGTCGACGCCTTCCTGGCAACCGATGAAGTCGCGAAAGTACTCCGAAACCTTCTTGCCGTTCTTGCCCTTGATGAACGAGATGTACTGTCTGGACTGTTTGTTGTTCTGCCATTCCGACACGTTGATCCGCGCCGCCAGGTGCAACTGGCCCAGGTCCAGGTGGCGCGACGGGGTCACGTCCAGCTCGTCAGTCACGGCCACGCCTTCGCTGTGGTGCAGCAGGGCGATCGCCAGGTAGTCGGTCATGCCTTGCTGGTAATGAGCGAACAGCACGTGGCCGCCAACCGACAGGTTGGATTCTTCCATCAGCTTTTGCAGGTGTTCCACCGCCACGCGACTGAACGCAGTGAAGTCCTTGCCGCCGTCGAGGTATTCCTTCAACCAGCCACTGAACGGATGCGCCCCGGATTCGGCATGGAAGAAGCCCCAGGCCTTGCCTTGCTTGGCGTTGTAGCTCTCGTTGAGGTCGGCGAGCATGTTCTCGATGGCCGTGGACTCCGCCAGTTCGGAGTCGCGGGCATGGAGCACAGCGGGCGTGCCGTCGGGTTTTTTGTCGATCAGGTGGACGATGCAATGACGGATCGGCATGGATTTCTCGGCTGATGAAAGAGGGGAGGGCGCGCTCCCCGAAAAAGGGCCCAGTGTACCGCAATCACTGGTTTTGGAACGTGGTGAAGGCCCTTTCAGACCGGTCTGACACCCGGTGAGCATTTTTTTACCAATTTAGCGCAATAAAGCTGACCAAATGGGTAGGTAGAGGCGGATATTTCACAGGCGTTGTGCTAGTTTTGCCCGGTCTTACGCGAAGTCACTGCGTTAAGCGTGCATTCAGCATTTGTCAGGTCGAACCAAACCCGGATTTCGGCATCTATTACCCCGATCCGTCGTGGTGATGACCGAGGGCGGCTGATCAGATAGATCGGCTCGATGGCTGACACTGCACTCTGCAATCCATATGAATTTGATAGGGAAGGAACACTACATGGCTCTTACTAAAGACCAACTGATCGCTGATTTGGCTGAATCTGTAGACGCACCAAAAGCTACCGTGCGTGCGCTGCTGGACCAACTGGGCCAAGTGGTTGCCGATCAGCTGGAAAACGGCGGCGAACTGACCTTGCCAGGTGTTGGCAAGCTGAAAGTCACCGAGCGTCCTGCCCGTACCGGTCGCAACCCTTCGACTGGCGCAGCCATCGAAATCCCGGCCAAGAAAGTGATCAAGCTGGTTGTGGCCAAAGGCCTGACCGACGCGGTCAACAAGTAAGATCGTTTTATGAAAAACCGTGCCGCGGAGCGATCCGGGCACGGTTTTTTGTTGCCTTGAAAAAGTGGCCAGTGGTGAGTAATGCTGATCACTCAAGAAAAACGACGTGCCTGTGGCGAGGGAGCTTGCTCCCGCTCGGCTGCGAAGCAGTCGTATTCCGGCGGGTACGGTGTGTTTGATGCTGCGTATTCGGCAGGTTTTGGGGCCGCTACGCAGCCCAGCGGGAGCAAGCTCCCTCGCCACGGGAATGCCGATACCTTAAGTGAACCGCATCAGGCTGTGTTGAGGGAGGTTCAGTCCTTGCGAGCCCAGCGCGCCTGGCGCCAGGCTTGTTGCTGCGCCTGGTCCTGGAAGGTCCAAGCCACGAACCGACTCTGCTTCTGCCCCTGGGACATTTCCACCACCTGGCTGTGCAGCGTTCCGGCCTTTTTCAGCGCGGCTTGAATCGCCGGCAGGTTCGAGGCCTTCGATACCAGCGTGCTGAACCACAGCACTTGCCCGGCGATCTGGGCGCTCTCACTGATCAACTGCGTGACGAAGCGCGCCTCGCCACCCTCGCACCACAGCTCCGCCGCCTGGCCGCCGAAATTCAAGACCGGCAACTTGCGCTTCGGATCCGCCTTGCCCAGTGCCCGCCATTTTCGCTGGCTGCCCTTGGTGGCTTCCTCCAGGGAGGCGTGGAACGGCGGGTTGCACATCGTCAGGTCGAACCGTTCGGTACTTTCCAGAAGCCCTGACAGGATGTGCTTGCGGTTGGGTTGCTGGCGCAGCTGGATGGCTTTGTTCAGGCCGTTGGACTGGACGATGGCCTTGGCCGACGCGATTGCCGTCGGGTCGATTTCCGAGCCCAGGAAGTGCCAGCGGTAATCGCTGTAGCCGATCAGCGGATAAACGCAGTTGGCGCCGGTGCCAACGTCCAGCACCTTGACCGCCGCGCCGCGAGGAATTTCGCCTTCATTGTGGCTGGCGAGCAGGTCGGCGAGAAAATGCACGTAGTCGGCGCGCCCCGGCACGGGAGGGCACAGGTAGTCAGCCGGAATGTCCCAATAGGCGATGCCATAAAAGGACTTGAGCAGCGCCCGGTTGAACACTCGCACCGCCTCGGGGCTGGCAAAGTCGATGCTTTCCTTGCCGTAGGGATTGATGATCACGAACTTCGCCAGTTCCGGTGTGCTCTTGATCAGCGCCGGGAAGTCATAGTGGCCCTGATGGCGATTGCGCGGATGCAGGCTGGCCTTCTCCCGCGGCGCTTTGGTCTCGGCGACGGGCTTGGGCTTCTGGCGGGGAGGGCGGGGAGGGCGAGGAGCGGTCATGGCGGGTCGATTCAGGGCTGGCTCAAAAAGTGGCGGGCATTGTCCCACATTCGGCGCGGTCTTGATGACTGCGCTATTCAAATGAGCGGGGGGAACCTGTGTGGGAGCGAGCCTGCTCGCGAAAGCGGTGGATCAGCTTGCATGGATGTTGAATTTTGCCACCGTCATCGCGAGCAGGCTCGCTCCCACAGGGGGAGGCGCTTGCTTTGGGAAAGGACAGGCAGAAAAAAAGGAGGCCACCTGGGCCTCCCTTTTCAATCACGAACCACCGTTACAGGCTGGCAATCCGCGCGTGCTGCTCGGCCAGCTTGCCCAGGGCCTGTTCGGCCTCGGCCAGTTTGGCCCGCTCCTTCTCGATGACTTCGGCCGGTGCCTTGTCGACGAAGCCGGCGTTCGACAGCTTGCCGCCGACGCGCTGGACTTCGCCCTTCAGACGCAGGATCTCCTTGTCCAGGCGCGCCAGTTCGGCGGCCTTGTCGATCAGGCCGGCCATTGGCACCAGCACTTCCATCTCGCCAACCAGGGCGGTGGCCGACAGCGGTGCTTCTTCGCCCACAGCCAGTACCGTCACCGATTCCAGTTTCGCCAGCTTCTTGAGCAGCGCTTCGTTCTCGTTGAGACGGCGCAGGTCTTCGGCGTTGGCGTTTTTCAGGAACAGGGTCAGCGGTTTGCCTGGGCCGATGTTCATTTCGGCGCGGATGTTGCGCAGGCCGAGCATGAAGGTCTTCAGCCACTCGATGTCGTCTTCGGCTGCCGGATCGATGCGGCTTTCGTTGGCCACCGGCCACGGTTGCAGCATGATCGTCTTGCCCTGGGCACCGGCCAGCGGTGCGACGCGCTGCCAGATTTCCTCGGTGATGAACGGCATGAACGGATGCGCCAGGCGCAGGGCCACTTCCAATACGCGAACCAGGGTGCGACGGGTGCCGCGCTGGCGCTCGACCGGTGCGTTTTCGTCCCACAGTACCGGCTTGGACAGTTCCAGGTACCAGTCGCAATACTGGTTCCAGATGAACTCATACAGCGCTTGTGCGGCCAGGTCGAAACGAAACTGGTCGAGCTGGCGGGTCACTTCGGCTTCGGTGCGTTGCAGTTGCGAAATGATCCAGCGGTCAGCCAGGCTCAGCTCGTAGGTTTCGCCGTTCTGGCCGCAGTCTTCGCCCTTGTCCAGCACGTAGCGCGCGGCGTTCCAGATCTTGTTGCAGAAGTTGCGATAGCCTTCGACGCGGCCCATGTCGAACTTGATGTCGCGACCGGTGGATGCCAGCGAGCAGAAGGTAAACCGCAGAGCGTCGGTGCCGTAGCTGGCGATGCCCTCGGCAAATTCTTCGCGGGTGGCCTTCTCGATCTTCTTCGCCAGTTTCGGCTGCATCAGGCCCGAGGTGCGTTTCTGCACCAGGGTTTCCAGGTCAATGCCGTCGATGATGTCCAGCGGGTCGAGGACGTTGCCCTTGGACTTGGACATCTTCTGGCCCTGGCCGTCGCGCACCAGGCCATGGACGTAGACAGTCTTGAACGGCACTTGCGGCGTGCCGTCCTCGTTCTTCACCAAGTGCATGGTCAGCATGATCATCCGGGCGACCCAGAAGAAAATGATGTCGAAGCCGGTGACGAGCACGTCGGTGGAGTGGAATTTCTTCAGGAACTCGGTCTGTTGCGGCCAGCCCAGGGTCGAGAACGTCCACAGGCCCGAACTGAACCAGGTGTCGAGAACGTCGTTGTCCTGCGCCAGCGCTACGTCCGGGCCAAGGTTGTGCTTGGCGCGGACTTCGGCTTCATCGCGACCGACGTAGACCTTGCCCGACTCGTCGTACCAGGCCGGGATGCGGTGGCCCCACCACAGCTGGCGGCTGATGCACCAATCCTGGATGTCGCGCATCCACGAGAAGTACATGTTTTCGTATTGCTTGGGCACGAACTGGATGCGGCCGTCTTCCACGGCGGCAATCGCCGGCTCGGCCAGCGGCTTGGTCGACACGTACCACTGGTCGGTCAGCCACGGCTCGATGATGGTGCCAGAGCGATCGCCTTTCGGGACTTTCAGGGCATGGTCGTCGACGCTGACCAGCAGGCCGGCGGCCTCGAACGCAGCAACGATCTGCTTGCGCGCTTCGAAGCGATCCAGGCCGGCGTATTCGGCCGGGATCTGGCCGTCGACGCTTTCGTTCAGGGTGCCGTCGAGGTTGAATGCCTGGGCGGCCGGCAAGACATTGGCGTTCTTGTCGAAGATGTTCAGCAGCGGCAGGTTGTGGCGCTTGCCGACTTCATAGTCGTTGAAATCGTGAGCCGGGGTGATTTTCACGCAGCCGGTGCCGAATTCGGGGTCGCAGTAGTCGTCGCCGATGATCGGGATACGACGGCCAACCAGCGGCAGCTCGACGAACTGGCCGATCAGCGCCTGGTAGCGCTCGTCGTTCGGGTTCACCGCTACGGCTGAGTCGCCCAGCATGGTTTCCGGACGCGTGGTGGCGACAATCAGGTAATCCTTGCCTTCGGCGGTCTTGGCGCCGTCGGCCAGCGGGTACTTCAGGTTCCACAGGAAACCTTTCTCGTCGTGGTTCTCCACTTCGAGGTCGGAAATCGCCGTGTGCAACTTGGTGTCCCAGTTGACCAGGCGCTTGCCGCGATAGATCAGCCCGTCTTCATGCAGGCGCACGAAGGCTTCCTTGACCGCTTCGGACAGGCCGTCGTCCATGGTGAAGCGCTCGCGGCTCCAGTCCACGGACGAGCCGAGGCGACGGATCTGACGGCTGATGTTGCCGCCGGATTCGTCTTTCCATTCCCAGACTTTCTCGAGGAATTTCTCGCGACCCAGGTCATGGCGATTCTGGCCCTGGGCTTCGAGGCGACGTTCCACCAGCATTTGCGTGGCGATACCGGCGTGGTCGGTGCCCGGCTGCCACAAGGTGTTGCGGCCTTGCATGCGACGGAAACGGATCAGGGCGTCCATGATCGCGTTGTTGAAACCGTGGCCCATGTGCAGGCTGCCGGTGACGTTCGGCGGCGGGATCATGATGGTGTAGGAATCGCCCGCGCCTTGCGGAGCGAAATAATTCTCGGACTCCCAGGTGTTGTACCAGGAAGTTTCAATGGCGTGCGGCTGGTAGGTCTTATCCATGCGCGGCGGGACCCTATTGGCATTTATTCAGGAAAAGCCGGGAAGTATAGCGGGCGGGGCGAGTGCAAGCCACAGGCTGGGAGCGGCACGTCGGGTATATATAGGGGCAGTGAACCCTGTGGGAGCGAGCTTGCTCGCGATGGCGGTGGTTCAGCCTGCACTTATATTGGATGTGCCGGCCCCATCGCGAGCAAGCTCGCTCCCACAGAGGAAGATCAGTAGGTCTGTTATCTATTCGTACTGGCTCAACAACCGCTCCATACGCGCATCCAACCGGCGCTTGATCTCGGTTTCGATGTGCGGGGCGAAATCGTCGATCACGTCTTGCAGGATCAGTTGGGCGGCGGCGCGCAATTCCTGGTCCAGATGCAACAGGGCGTCGGGGCCTTTTGGTTCGGCATTGGGGGCTGGCTTGGGTTCGGGCTGGCCGTTGATCGGTTCGAACAGCAGCGGAATCTGCTCGTCATGCACGGCTTCGTGTTCCACCGTGTCGGTCAACAGCGGTGGCTGCAAGGTATCGTCACCGAGCAGTTGGCGGATCGACTCGAGGTCATCCAGCAGGTGAGCAGGTTTTTGCGGCGGTTTTGGAGTGTCCATCGTAGGCTCAGAGTCGCTGTAAACGGTGGTCTTGCAGAGCATAGCCCTGTTCGCGGTAGAAACGGAAACTCTCCCGCGCGGCTTGGCGGATGGCCGGGTCTTCGACCACGACTTCCGCCACGCGGGCGAAACGCTGGGCAAACGCCGGCACTTTCAGGTCGAGATTGACCAGCAGGTCCTGATGCTGACCGCAGTCTTCCCCCAGCCCCAGCACGATCAGCCCTTCGGGTTCGCTTTCGGCCGGACCGTGGGGCACGAAACTCTCGCCCTTGAACGCCCACAGGCGCGCGTCCAGGTCTTCGCGCTGAGCGGCATCGCTGCAATGCAGATAGATGCGATGGCCCATGCGCCAGGCTTTCTCGGTGAGCTTGCAGGCGAAATCCAGTCGCGCCGAGGGATCGGCGCTGGGCAGGATGTAGAAGTCGACTTTGGTCATTGCGTTCCTTGAATCGCCGAGGCGTCACCCGAGGGCGACGCACCGGCGATCATCGGTGTCAGGCCTTGGCGCGGTCCAGCAGGTACTGGGTCAGCAGGGGTACCGGACGGCCGGTGGCGCCCTTGTCCTTGCCGCCGCTGGTCCAGGCCGTGCCGGCGATGTCCAGGTGGGCCCAGTTCAGGTTCTTGGTGAAGCGCGACAGGAAGCACGCTGCGGTGATGGTCCCGGCTTTCGGGCCACCGATGTTGGCGATGTCGGCGAACGGGCTGTCCAGCTGTTCCTGGTACTCATCGAACAGCGGCAATTGCCAAGCGCGATCGTCGGCCTGCTGGCCGGCGCTGAGCAGTTGGCCGATCAGCTCGTCATTGTTGCCCAGCAGGCCCGAGGTATGGGCGCCCAGGGCGACGACGCAGGCGCCAGTCAGCGTGGCGATGTCGATCACCGCTTGCGGCTTGAAGCGTTCGGAATAGGTGAGGGCGTCGCACAGCACCAGACGGCCTTCGGCATCGGTGTTGAGGATTTCCACGGTCTGGCCGCTCATGGTGGTGACGATGTCGCCCGGGCGCGAAGCCGTGCCGCTGGGCATGTTCTCGGCGCAGGCGAGGATGCAGACCAGGTTGATCGGCAATTGCAGCTCGAGCACGGCGCGCAGGGTGCCGAACACGCTGGCGGCGCCGCCCATGTCGTATTTCATTTCATCCATGCCGGCGCCGGGCTTGAGGCTGATGCCGCCGGTGTCGAAAGTGATGCCCTTGCCCACCAGGGCGTACGGCTTCTCGGATTTCTTGCCGCCGTTGTATTGCATCACGATCAGGCGTGGCGGCTGGGCGCTGCCCTGGCCGACGGCATAGAACGAACCCATGCCCAGGTCCTTGATTTTCTTCTCGTCGAAGACCTCGACCTTCAGACCCTTGAATTCCTTGCCCAGTGCCTTGGCCTGTTCACCCATGAAGGTCGGGTGGCAGATGTTCGGCGGCAGGTTGCCCAGGTCGCGGGTGAAGGCCATGCCGTTGGCGATCGCGGTGGCGTGGGTCACGGCGCGCTGGACTTCGGCCTGGGCGGCCTTGATGGTCAGCAGGGTGATTTTTTTCAGCGCACGGGGTTCGGCTTTCTGGCTCTTGAACTGGTCGAACTGGTATTCGCCATCCACCAGGGTCTCGGCCAGCAGGCGATTCTTGCCGTAGCTGTCGCGGCCTTTTACAACCAGTTCGTCCAAGGCCAGCACGGCGTCGCCACCGCCCAGGTTTTTCAGGGTGCCCAAGACGCCGGCAATGATCTTGCGGAACGGACGGTCGCCCAGTTCAGCGTCCTTGCCAACGCCCACCAGCAACACACGCTCGGCCTTGAGGTTGGGGAGGCTGTGCAGCAGCAGGCTCTGGCCGACCTTGCCGGCCAGGTCGCCGCGCTTGAGTACAGCGCTGATGGCGCCGCCGCTCAAGGCGTCGAGCTGGGTGGCGACGACGCCGAGCTGGCGGTTCTCACCAACGGCAACCACCAGCGTGGCGGTCTTCAACGTTTCTGGGCTGACGCTTTTTACAACCAGTTCCATGTCCGGATCCTTGAGTCAATGGTCAAGAGGCCAGGCGCCGCGACGACAGTGGCGCGCTGAACAGCTGTCTTCTATATAAAAGAAGCGCCGGAGCTTGCCGGCGACAAAGGCCGCAGTTTGAACCCCGGCGCCCGAAGCTGACAACCCTCGCAGCGGTTAACTTTTTTGGCTGGGGAGCGTCTGCTTAAAGCATGCGCAGTGACAGGCGCCTCCAATCACAGGATAATGCGGCTCTTTTTTCGGCTGCTCGCAGTATGCGTCGGCTCGATACGTTTCTTGTTTGGCCGCCTAGCCTGACAATCGTGGAGTGTCTGGTTTGATCGTCTTCCGTTATCTATCCCGCGAAGTCCTGCTGACCCTGAGCGCGGTCAGTGCCGTGCTGCTGGTCATCATCATGAGCGGGCGCTTCATCAAGTACCTTGCCCAGGCGGCTTCGGGCGCCCTCGATCCGGGCTCGCTGTTCCTGATCATGGGGTTCCGCCTGCCGGGCTTCCTGCAACTGATCCTGCCGCTGGGATTGTTCCTCGGGATCCTGCTGGCCTACGGTCGCCTCTACCTGGACAGTGAAATGACCGTGCTGTCGGCCACCGGCATGAGTCAGCAGCGTCTGTTTCGCATCACTCTGTTCCCGGCCACATTGGTGGCGCTGGTGGTGGCCTGGCTGAGCCTGAGCCTGTCGCCCCAGGGCGCCAACCAGTTCCAGCTGTTGATCAACCAGCAGGACGCCATGACCGAATTCGACACCCTGGTACCGGGGCGCTTCCAGGCCCTGCGCGACGGGACGCGTGTCACCTACACCGAACAACTGTCGGACGACCGGGTCAACCTCGGCGGCGTCTTTATCACCCAGAAAAACGTCTCTTCGGACACCAAGAAGGACCGCGGCATTTCCGTGCTGGTGGCTGAGAAAGGCCGCCAGGAAATCAACCCCGACGGCAACCGCTACCTGATCCTGGAGAACGGCTATCGCTACGATGGCACCCCGGGACAGGCCGATTACCGGGCGATCAAGTACGACACCTACGGTGTGCTGCTGCCCAAGCCCGATGTCAGCGATGAAGTCACCGACCGCGATGCGATGCCTACCGCCAGCCTGCTGGGCAGTGATGACATCCGCGCCCGCACCGAACTGCAATGGCGCCTGTCGCTGCCGTTGCTGGTGTTCATTGTGACCCTCATGGCGGTCCCGCTGTCGCGGGTCAATCCGCGCCAGGGTCGTTTCCTCAAGCTGCTGCCGGCGATTCTTTTGTATATGGCCTACCTGACCATCCTGATTTCCGCCCGCAGTGCCCTGGAGAAAGGCAAGATCCCGCCGGCCCTGGGCCTGTGGTGGGTGCATTCGATCTTCCTGGTCATTGGCCTGGGCTTGCTCTATTGGGAGCCGTTGCGCTTGAAGCTGGCCAGTCGTCGCAGCGCGCTGGAGGTGGCCCGTGGTTAAACTCGACCGCTATATCGGCAGCAGCGTGTTCATGGCGATCCTCGCGGTGCTGGGAATCATTCTTGGCCTGGCGACCCTGTTCGCGTTCATCGACGAGATGGGCGATGTCAGCGATACCTATACATTGCTGGACGTGGCGAGCTACGTGTTGCTGACGGCGCCAAGGCGCCTGTACGACATGTTGCCGATGGCTGCGCTGATCGGTTGCCTGATCGGCCTGGGGAGCCTGGCGAGCAACAGCGAACTGACCATCATGCGCGCCGCCGGCGTGTCCATCGGCCGCATCGTGTGGGCGGTGATGAAACCGATGCTGGTGCTGATGCTGGTCGGGCTGCTGGTCGGCGAGTACGTCGCGCCGGCCACCGAGAACACCGCCCAGGCCAATCGCTCCCTGGCCCAGGGCGGCGGTGATGCCCAAAGCGCCAAGCATGGCTTGTGGCACCGCCAGGGTGACGAGTTCATCCACATCAACTCGGTCCAGCCTAACGGCACGCTGTACGGCGTGACCCGGTATCGCTTCGACGACGAGCGGCACCTGTTGTCGTCGAGCTTCGCCAAACGCGCCAATTTCGCCGAGGATCACTGGCAACTGACCGACGTCACCACCACCTTGTTCCATGACAAGCGCACCGAGGTGGTCGCCGCTCCACAGGAACGTTGGGACGTGCAGATCAGCCCGCAGTTGCTCAGCACCGTCGTGATGGCGCCGGAGTCGCTTTCGATCACCGGTTTGTGGGGTTACATCCACTATCTGGCGGACCAGGGCCTGAACAATGGCCGCTACTGGCTGGCATTTTGGGTCAAGGTATTGCAGCCGCTGGTTACTGCCGCCCTGGTGTTGATGGCGATTTCCTTCATCTTTGGTCCGCTGCGCTCGGTGACCCTCGGCCAGCGCGTCTTCACCGGCGTACTGGTCGGCTTCACCTTCCGCATCGCCCAGGACTTGCTGGGGCCATCGAGCCTGGTGTTCGGTTTCTCGCCGCTGTTCGCCGTGCTGGTGCCGGCCACGATCTGCGCGCTGGCCGGGCTCTGGCTGCTGCGCCGGGCGGGTTGATCGGCGCCCTTGTGGCGGGGGGGCTTTTGTGGCGAGGGGATAAATCCCCTCGCCACAATGATGTAACAAGCGGCCCCTGATTCATTCCACGGACAGCCATCGACAGGCGAACGTGACGCTTGCACGATGGATCAGGTACAATTCCCGGCTATTTTTCGGCGGGCCATGCCTGCAGCCTTTTTGAGTGTTGATCCGTGAGTGATTTGAGTCATATCCGCAATTTCTCCATCATCGCCCACATTGACCATGGCAAGTCGACGCTGGCTGATCGCTTCATCCAGATGTGCGGCGGTCTGGCCGAGCGTGAAATGGAAGCCCAGGTCCTGGACTCCATGGACCTCGAGCGTGAGCGCGGGATCACCATCAAGGCCCACAGCGTTACCCTCTATTACAAGGCTCGCGACGGCGTCACCTACCAGCTCAACTTCATCGACACCCCCGGCCACGTCGACTTCACCTATGAAGTCAGCCGGTCGCTGGCGGCCTGTGAAGGCGCGCTGCTGGTTGTCGATGCCGGCCAGGGCGTCGAGGCCCAGTCGGTCGCCAACTGCTACACGGCCATCGAGCAAGGCCTGGAAGTCATGCCGGTATTGAACAAGATCGACCTGCCCCAGGCCGATCCGGACCGCGTGAAAGAAGAAATCGAGAAAATCATCGGCATCGACGCCACCGACGCGGTCACTTGCAGCGCCAAGACCGGCCTGGGCGTGGATGAAGTGCTCGAGCGCCTGGTCACTACCATTCCGGCGCCGACCGGCAATATCGAAGATCCGCTGCAGGCGTTGATCATCGACTCGTGGTTCGACAACTACCTGGGCGTGGTCTCCCTGGTTCGCGTGCGCCATGGCCGCGTGAAGAAGGGCGACAAGATCCTGGTCAAGTCCACTGGCAAGATCCACCTGGTGGACAGTGTTGGTGTGTTCAATCCGAAACACACCGCCACCGTCGACCTGAAGGCTGGCGAAGTCGGCTTCATCATTGCCGGTATCAAGGACATCCACGGTGCGCCGGTCGGCGACACCCTGACCTTGAGCTCGACCCCCGACGTCGACGTGCTGCCGGGCTTCAAACGCATTCAGCCGCAGGTCTATGCCGGCCTGTTTCCGGTCAGCTCCGACGACTTCGAGGATTTCCGCGAAGCACTGCAGAAGCTGACCCTGAACGACTCGTCCCTGCAGTACACCCCGGAAAGCTCCGACGCCCTGGGCTTCGGTTTCCGCTGCGGGTTCCTCGGCATGCTGCACATGGAAATCATCCAGGAGCGCCTGGAGCGCGAATACGACCTGGACCTGATCACCACGGCGCCGACGGTAATCTTCGAGCTGCTGCTCAAGAACGGCGAGACCATCTACGTCGACAACCCGTCCAAGCTGCCGGACCTGTCGGCCATCGAGGACATGCGCGAGCCAATCGTGCGGGCGAATATCCTTGTGCCTCAGGAACACCTGGGCAACGTCATTACCCTGTGCATCGAGAAGCGCGGCGTGCAACACGACATGCTGTTCCTCGGCACGCAGGTCCAGGTGACCTACGACTTGCCGATGAACGAAGTGGTGCTGGACTTCTTCGACCGCCTGAAATCCACCAGCCGCGGCTATGCTTCGCTGGACTATCATTTCGATCGTTACCAATCGGCTAATCTGGTGAAGCTGGATGTGCTGATCAACGGCGAAAAAGTCGATGCCCTGGCATTGATCGTGCACCGTGACAACGCGCACTACAAAGGTCGTGCGTTGACCGAGAAGATGAAGGAGCTGATTCCGCGGCAGATGTTCGACGTGGCAATCCAGGCCGCCATTGGCGGGCAGATTGTGGCGCGCACAACCGTCAAGGCACTCAGAAAGAACGTATTGGCCAAATGCTACGGCGGCGACGTCAGCCGTAAGCGCAAGCTGTTGGAAAAGCAGAAGGCCGGTAAAAAACGCATGAAGCAGGTCGGTAACGTGGAAATTCCACAGGAAGCCTTCCTTGCGGTGCTCAGGTTGGATAGTTAGGTCCTATGTCGCTAAATTTCCCGCTGTTGCTGGTGATCGCCGTGTTCGTCTGCGGCCTGTTGGCGTTGCTTGATCTGTTGTTCCTGGCGCCTCGGCGTCGGGCCGCCATTGCCTCATATCAGGGCAGCGTCAGCCAGCCTGATGGCGTGGTCATCGAAAAGCTCAACAAGGAACCGCTGCTGGTCGAATACGGCAAGTCGTTCTTCCCGGTGCTGTTCATCGTCCTGGTGCTGCGCTCGTTCCTGGTGGAGCCGTTCCAGATCCCGTCCGGCTCGATGAAGCCGACCCTGGACGTGGGCGACTTCATCCTGGTGAACAAGTTTTCCTACGGGATCCGGCTGCCGGTGATCGACAGGAAAGTCATCGAGATCGGCGACCCGCAACGGGGTGATGTGATGGTGTTCCGCTTCCCGAGCGACCCGAACGTCAACTACATCAAGCGTGTGGTCGGCCTGCCGGGCGACAGGATTCGCTACACCGCCGACAAGCGTCTGTTCGTCAACGGCGAACTGGTGGCCGAGCAGTTGATCGGCTCCGAGCCGGGCACGCTGGGCAGTGCCGAGCTCTACAAGGAAAAACTCGGCGAGGCGGAACACCTGATCCGCAAGGAAATGAGCCGCTACCGCGCCACGCCGGACCATTCATGGACCGTGCCGGCCGGGCACTATTTCATGATGGGCGACAACCGCGACAACTCCAACGACAGCCGCTACTGGGATGATCCGAACATTCCCAGGGACATGCTGGGCATGGTCCCCGACCGCAACATCGTCGGCAAGGCCTTTGCGGTCTGGATGAGCTGGCCGGAACCCAAACTCAGTCACCTGCCGAATTTCTCGCGGGTTGGCCTGATCAAGTAATCACACACGGCGCTGTTGAACACAGCGCCGAATGCATTTCTGGAGCCTGCACAAGGTTGCCCGAAGGCATGAAGCCAACGATAGTCAGGACGTCATTTTTGAACACAGCGTTAATTGTCCCAAGCCAACGGCACTCAGTCGCCGTGGCGGTGGAATCCAGCCACGAACTCAGCGTGGGTAAACCGTGAGCGTTTCTCTAAGCCGTCTCGAGCGTCAGCTCGGCTACACTTTCAAGGATCAGGAGCTGATGCTCCTGGCCCTGACTCACCGCAGTTTTGCCGGGCGCAACAACGAACGCCTGGAATTCCTCGGCGATGCCATCCTCAACTTCGTGGCCGGCGAGGCGTTGTTCGAACGCTTCCCCCTGGCGCGGGAAGGCCAGTTGTCGCGTTTGCGTGCACGGTTGGTAAAAGGTGAGACCCTGGCGGTACTGGCCCGTGGTTTTGACCTGGGCGATTACCTGCGCCTGGGCTCCGGCGAGTTGAAAAGTGGCGGTTTTCGTCGCGAATCGATCCTGGCCGATGCCCTGGAAGCGCTGATTGGCGCGATCTATCTGGATTCCGGCATGGAAATGGCCCGCGAGCGGGTGCTGGCCTGGCTGACTTCCGAGATCGACAGCCTGACGCTGGTGGACACCAACAAGGATCCCAAGACGCGCTTGCAGGAATTCCTGCAGTCGCGCAGCTGCGAACTGCCGCGCTACGAAGTGGTGGATATCCAGGGTGAGCCGCATTGCCGAACCTTCTTCGTCGAATGCGAAGTGGTCCTATTGAATGAAAAAAGCCGAGGCCAGGGCGTCAGCCGTCGTATTGCCGAACAGGTAGCGGCCGCTGCAGCACTGATCGCCCTGGGCGTGGAGAATGGCAATGACTGATACAACCGTCACCCGCTGCGGCTATGTCGCCATCGTTGGCCGGCCGAACGTGGGCAAGTCGACATTGCTCAACCACATTCTCGGCCAGAAGCTGGCGATCACGTCGCGCAAGCCGCAAACCACTCGCCACAACATGCTCGGCATCAAGACCGAAGGCGCCGTACAGGCGATCTACGTCGACACGCCCGGCATGCACAAGGGCGGCGAGAAGGCCCTGAACCGCTACATGAACAAGACGGCCTCGGCGGCGTTGAAGGACGTTGACGTGGTCATCTTCGTGGTCGACCGCACCAAGTGGACCGAAGAAGACCAGATGGTCCTCGAGCGTGTCCAGTACGTGACCGGTCCCTTGATCGTTGCGCTGAACAAGACCGACCGCATCGAAGACAAGGCCGAGCTGATGCCGCACCTGAGCTGGTTGCAAGAGCAGTTGCCGAATGCCCAGATCATCCCGATCTCTGCCCAGCACGGTCACAACCTCGACGCGCTGGAGCGGGTAATCGCCGAGCACCTGCCGGAAAACGATCACTTCTTCCCCGAAGACCAGATCACCGACCGCAGCAGCCGTTTTCTCGCCGCCGAACTGGTCCGCGAGAAAATCATGCGCCAGATGGGTGCCGAGCTGCCGTACCAGATCACGGTGGAAATCGAAGAGTTCAAGCAGCAGGGCAAGACCCTGCACATCCATGCCTTGATCCTCGTCGAGCGTGACGGCCAGAAAAAAATCATCATTGGCGACAAGGGCGAGCGCATCAAGCGCATCGGCACCGAGGCGCGCAAGGACATGGAGCTGCTGTTCGACTCCAAGATCATGCTCAACCTGTGGGTCAAGGTGAAGGGTGGCTGGTCCGATGACGAGCGGGCGTTGCGCTCGCTGGGTTACGGCGACCTCTGATTATCTGACTGGATATACCGAGAACCATTGTGGGAGCGAGCTTGCTCGCGATGAGGGGCTGATATTCAACATCTGTGTTGACTGACAGACCGCTATCGCGAGCAAGCTCGCTCCCACATTGGTTTCGGGGTGTTTATAAAATTGTGCTCGCTCATCGAGAACTGTGACTTCGATGTCTCAACCCACCGCTCAATCCGCCTACGTCCTCCACAGCCGCGCCTACCGCGAAAGCAGCGCCCTGGTGGACTTCCTCACGCCTCAAGGGCGGCTGCGGGCGGTGTTGCGGGGGGCTCGGGGCAAGGCCGGGACCCTGGCGCGGCCGTTCGTGCCGCTGGAAGTCGAGTTTCGCGGCCGGGGTGAGTTGAAGAATGTCGGGCGCATGGAAAGCAATGGCGTCGCCTCCTGGCTCAATGGCGAAGCGCTGTTCAGTGGCCTGTACCTCAACGAATTGCTGATCCGCCTGCTGCCCGCCGAAGATCCCCATCCCGCCGTGTTCGACCATTACACCGCCACGTTGCTGGCCCTGGCCGAGGGTCGACCCTTGGAGCCATTGCTGCGCTCTTTCGAATGGCGCCTGCTGGATGACCTGGGCTACGGTTTTGCCCTGGACGCCGACCTGCACGGCGATCCTATTGCGGCCGACGGTCTGTATCGCCTGCAAGTGGATGCAGGCCTGGAGCGGGTCTACCTGCTGCAACCGGGACTGTTCAACGGCGTCGAGTTGCTGGCCATGGCGCAAGCCGACTGGACAGCGCCTGGCGCGCTGGCGGCGGCCAAGCGGCTGATGCGCCAGGCCCTGGCGGTTCATCTGGGCGGCCGGCCGCTGGTCAGTCGCGAGTTGTTTCGCAAGCCCTGATCTCCCCGTATGCTGTGGGCCGAATCTCTGTCCATTCAGGAGCGCTTTTCGTGAGTACCAGCAATCGCATTCTTCTCGGCGTCAACATCGACCATGTCGCCACTCTGCGCCAGGCCCGTGGTACGCGTTACCCGGACCCGGTCAAGGCCGCGCTGGACGCCGAAGAGGCGGGCGCCGATGGCATCACCGTGCACTTGCGCGAAGACCGTCGACACATCCAGGAACGCGACGTGCTGCTGCTCAAGGATGTGCTGCAGACTCGCATGAATTTTGAAATGGGCGTGACCGAGGAAATGATGGCGTTCGCCGAACGCATCCGTCCGGCGCACATCTGCCTGGTTCCGGAGACGCGCCAGGAACTGACCACCGAAGGCGGCCTGGATGTAGCGGGGCAGGAGTCGCGGATCAGCCTGGCGGTGGAGCGCCTGTCGAAGATCGGTGCCGAGGTCTCGCTGTTCATCGATGCCGATGAACGGCAGATCGAAGCCTCCAAGCGTGTCGGTGCGCCGGCCATCGAGCTGCACACCGGCCGTTACGCCGACGCCGAGACACCTAAGGACGTGGCCGATGAGCTGCAGCGGGTCGCCGACGGCGTCAGCTTCGGCCTGGCCCAGGGGCTGATCGTCAATGCCGGCCATGGTCTGCATTACCACAACGTTGAAGCCGTCGCGGCCATCAAGGGCATCAACGAGCTGAACATCGGCCACGCGCTGGTGGCCCATGCGTTGTTTGTCGGGTTCAAGTCGGCTGTGGCGGAGATGAAAGCGTTGATCCTGGCGGCTGCCCGACCCTGATCCCACCGAGTAAGCGCCCCAATCAAAACTGTGGGAGCGAGCTTGCTCGCGATGAGGGCCTGATATTCAACATGAATGTTGACTGACAGACCGCTATCGCGAGCAAGCTCGCTCCCACAGGGGCGCTGGATGGACATAAAACTTGTGGATAAACCAAGCAAGACTGTGGGGAAGGCAGCTGTTTAGAGCTGTGGAGATTCCTGGTTAGGCTTGCTCTTGTCCACGCCCGGTACATGCAGGTTGCCCTCGGCTACCTGGTCGCCTTCGAGCTGTGGCTGCGTCACCCAGGTGAGGATGTCGTAGTAGCGACGGATGTTCGCCACGAAATGCACCGGTTCGCCGCCCCGGGCGTAGCCGTAGCGGGTCTTGCTGTACCACTGTTTCTGGGACAGGCGCGGCAGGATCTTCTTCACGTCGAGCCACTTGTTCGGGTTCAGCCCTTCCTTGGCGGCGAGCTTGCGCGCGTCGTCCAGGTGACCACTGCCCACGTTGTAGGCGGCGAGGGCGAACCAGGTGCGGTCCGGCTCCTCGATGCTCTCGTCCAGTTGCTCCTTCATATAGGCCAGGTACTTGGCGCCGCCCATGATGCTCTGCTTCGGATCGAGGCGGTTGGACACACCCATGGCCTGGGCGGTGTTCTGGGTCAGCATCATCAGGCCGCGCACGCCGGTCTTGGAGGTGACCGTCGGTTGCCAAAGCGATTCCTGGTAGCCGATGGCAGCCAGCAGGCGCCAGTCGACCTTTTCCTTCTTGGCGTAGGTCTTGAAGTGTTGCTCGTATTTGGGCAGGCGTTGCTGCAGATGCTGGGCGAAGGTGGTCGCGCCCATGTAGCCGAGGACGTCGACGTGCCCGTAATAGCGGTCCTTGAGGCGTTGCAGCGTGCCGTTCTTCTGCACCTTGTCGAGGTAGGCGTTGATTTCGTTGAGCAGGCTGTTGTCTTCGCCGGGGCCCACCGCCCAGCTCTGGCTGCGGGCATCGCCGAGGTCGAACGCCACGCGCACGTTAGGGAAGTACACCTGGTTCATCGCCACTTCGTTGGAATCCACCAGCGTCAGGTCGATCTGGCCTTCATCGACCATGCGCAGCAGGTCGACGACTTCAACCGCGTCGGATTCCTCGTATTCGATTCCCGGATACTGCTGTTTCAACTGCGCGAGCTGCTCCGCGTGGGAGCTGCCCTTGAGCACCATGATCTTCTTGCCCGCCAGGGCGGCCGCATCGGTGGGGCGGGACTGGCCGTTGCGGTAGATGACCTGCGGGGTAACCTCCAGGTAGGCGTGGGAGAACCGTACCTGTTTCTTGCGCTGTTCGCTGCTGACCAGGCCCGCCGCGGCCAGCACCGGGCCATTGGGCTTGCCGACCTGGCTGAACAGGTCGTCAAGGTTGTCAGCGGTCTCGATCTTCAGCTCGACCCCCAAATCCTCGGCGAAGCGCTTCACCAGCTCGTATTCGAAGCCGGTCTCACCATTGCGATCCTGGAAGTAGGTGGCGGGGCTGTTCCGGGTAACCACCCGCAGCACGCCATCCTCCTTTACGCGCTCCAGTGTGTTGGGTTTCTCAACACAACCACTGAGCACCAGGAAGAGTCCGGTTGCGATCAGCCATCTGGCGTACCGCGGACGCAAAGCCGTTGGGGAAAACATCTGCGCAGTATACGCAAACGGCCTCGACCGCCATATATCGACAGCAAAAGGCCAGTCTGCTAGAGGTTGCAAAACGTGTCCGCAACACAGGCGGGCCGGCGTGCGGCGGCGGTTGCGCCGGAAAAAAATAACTCCGCTGAATTATCCCAATGACGCCTGGCTGCAGCCGTCCAAGGGATGACCGACGTCCGGCTGGCATCGCACGTAGCGTTTCGGGTGCCGTTGCCAGCGGTTTAGGCTAGAATGCACGGCCTCAAAGCACACCCCCTTCCCGAGGCTGTCCCGAAGATGTTGATCCTGCGCGGCGCTCCTGCCCTTTCTGCCTTTCGCCACAGCAAACTCCTTGAGCAACTGAGCCGATGCGTTCCGGCTGTCAGTGGCTTGTATGCTGAATTCGCTCACTTCGCCGAAGTCACCGGCGGTTTGACCGGCGACGAACAGCAGGTGCTCGCGCGCCTTCTGAAGTACGGCCCCAGCGTTCCCGTCCAGGAACCGACCGGTCGTCTGTTCCTGGTATTGCCGCGTTTCGGCACCATTTCGCCGTGGTCGAGCAAGGCCAGTGATATTGCGCGCAATTGCGGCCTGGCGAAAATCCAGCGTCTGGAGCGCGGCATTGCCTTTTATGTCGCCGGTGAGTTCAGCGAGGCCGAGGCCCAACTGATTGCCGATGGCCTGCATGACCGCATGACCCAGGTCGTTCTGGGCAACCTGGAGCAGGCCGCCGGCCTGTTCAGCCATGCCGAACCCAAGCCGCTGACCGCTATCGACGTGCTGGGCGGTGGCCGCGCCGCGCTGGAAAAAGCCAACGCCGAGCTGGGCCTGGCCCTGGCCGAAGACGAGATCGATTACCTGGTCGACGCCTTCCAGGGCTTGCAGCGCAACCCGCACGACATCGAACTGATGATGTTCGCCCAGGCCAACTCCGAGCACTGCCGCCACAAGATCTTCAACGCCAGTTGGGACATTGACGGTCAGAGCCAGGAAAAAAGCCTGTTCGGCATGATCAAGAACACCTACCAGATGCACAACGAAGGTGTGCTGTCGGCCTACAAGGACAACGCGGCGGTGATCGTCGGCAACGTTGCCGGTCGCTTCTACCCGAACCCTGAGACCCGCCAGTACGGTGCGGTCCAGGAGCCGGTGCACATCCTGATGAAGGTCGAAACCCACAACCACCCAACCGCCATCGCCCCGTTCCCGGGCGCGTCCACCGGTTCCGGTGGCGAGATCCGCGACGAAGGCGCTACCGGCCGTGGCGCCAAGCCCAAGGCCGGCCTGACCGGCTTCACCGTGTCGAACCTGCAGATCCCGGGCTTTGAACAGCCGTGGGAAAAGCCTTACGGCAAGCCTGAGCGCATCGTCAACGCCCTCGACATCATGATCGAAGGCCCGCTCGGCGGCGCGGCATTCAACAACGAATTCGGCCGTCCGGCCCTGACCGGTTACTTCCGTACTTTCGAGCAGTCCATCAACACCCCGCGCGGTGAAGAGGTTCGTGGCTATCACAAGCCGATCATGCTCGCCGGCGGCATGGGCAACATCCGCGCCGAACACGTACAGAAGGGCGAGATCCTGGTCGGCTCCAAGCTGATCGTCCTCGGCGGCCCGGCCATGCTGATCGGCTTGGGTGGCGGCGCCGCTTCCTCCATGGCCACCGGCACCAGCTCGGCGGACCTGGACTTCGCCTCGGTCCAGCGCGAAAACCCGGAAATGGAACGCCGCTGCCAGGAAGTCATCGACCGTTGCTGGCAGCTGGGCGAGCAGAACCCCATCAGCTTCATCCATGACGTCGGCGCGGGCGGCCTGTCCAATGCCTTCCCGGAGCTGGTCAACGACGGCGGTCGTGGTGGTCGCTTCGAATTGCGCAACATTCCGAACGACGAGCCGGGCATGGCCCCGCACGAAATCTGGAGCAACGAATCCCAGGAACGTTACGTCCTGGCGGTCGGCCCGGCCGACTTCGAGCGCTTCAAGGCGATCTGCGAGCGTGAGCGCTGCCCGTTCGCGGTCGTCGGCGAAGCCACCGCCGAGCCGCAACTGACCGTCACCGACAGTCATTTCGGCAACAGCCCGGTGGACATGCCGCTGGAAGTGCTGCTGGGCAAAGCCCCGCGCATGCACCGTTCGGCCGTCCGCGAAGCCGAGCTGGGGGATGATTTCGATCCGTCCACCCTCGACATCGCCGACTCCATCGAGCGCGTCCTGCATCACCCGGCCGTGGCGAGCAAGAGCTTCCTGATCACCATTGGCGACCGCAGCATCACCGGCCTCGTGGCGCGCGACCAGATGGTCGGCCCATGGCAGGTGCCGGTGGCCGACGTGGCCGTGACCGCCACCAGCTTCGACGTTTACACTGGCGAAGCCATGGCCATGGGCGAACGTACCCCGCTGGCGCTGCTGGACGCCCCGGCGTCGGGCCGCATGGCGATCGGCGAGACCCTGACCAACATCGCGGCCTCGCGCATCGGCAGGATCTCCGACATCAAGCTGTCGGCCAACTGGATGTCCGCCGCCGGCCATCCTGGTGAAGACGCCCGCCTGTACGACACCGTCAAGGCTGTCGGCATGGAGCTGTGCCCTGAGTTGGGCATCACCATTCCGGTGGGCAAGGACTCCATGTCCATGGCCACCCGTTGGAACGATGAAGGCGTGGACAAGAGCGTGACCTCGCCGCTGTCGCTGATCGTGACCGGTTTTGCCCCGGTCACCGACATCCGCCAGACCCTGACCCCGCAACTGCGCATGGACAAGGGCACCACCGATCTGATCCTGATCGACCTGGGCCGTGGCCAGAACCGCATGGGCGCCTCGATCCTGGCCCAGGTGCATGGCAAGCTCGGCTCGCAAGCGCCGGACGTCGACGATGCCGAAGACCTGAAGGCGTTCTTCGCCGTGATCCAGGGCCTCAACGCCGACGGTCATCTGCTGGCCTACCATGACCGTTCCGATGGCGGCTTGCTGACCACCGTGATGGAAATGGCCTTCGCCGGCCACTGCGGCCTGAACCTGACCCTGGACAGCGTGGCCGAATCGGCCAGCGAAATCCCGGCCATCCTGTTCAACGAAGAACTCGGTGCGGTGATCCAGGTTCGCCAGGACGCCACCCCGGATATCCTCGCCCAATTCAGCGCCGCCGGCCTGGCCGAGTGCGTCTCGGTGATCGGCCAGCCGATCAACAACGCCCACATCAACATCACCTTCAACGGCGACACCGTCTTCGAAGGCCAGCGCCGCCTGTTGCAGCGCCAGTGGGCCGAGACCAGCTACCAGATCCAGCGCCTGCGCGACAACGCCGACTGCGCCGAGCAGGAATTCGACGCAATCCTGGAAGAAGACAACCCGGGCCTGAGCGCCAAGCTCAGCTACGACGTCAACGACAACGTGGCCGCGCCTTACATCAAGAAAGGCATTCGTCCGCAAGTGGCGGTCCTGCGCGAGCAGGGCGTCAACGGCCAGGTGGAAATGGCTGCGGCGTTCGACCGCGCCGGCTTCAACGCGATCGACGTGCACATGAGCGACATCCTCGCCGGCCGTGTCGACCTGAACGACTTCAAGGGCATGGTCGCTTGCGGCGGCTTCTCCTACGGCGACGTGCTGGGTGCCGGTGAAGGCTGGGCCAAGTCGGCGCTGTTCAACAGCCGCGCCCGCGACGCGTTCCAGGGCTTCTTCGAGCGCACCGACAGCTTCACCCTCGGCGTGTGCAACGGTTGCCAGATGATGTCCAACCTGCACGAGCTGATCCCGGGCAGCGAGTTCTGGCCGCACTTCGTGCGCAACCGCTCCGAGCAGTTCGAAGCGCGCGTGGCGATGGTCCAGGTGCAGGAGTCGAACTCGATCTTCCTGCAGGGCATGGCCGGTTCGCGCATGCCGATCGCCATTGCCCACGGCGAAGGTCATGCGGAATTCGAAAGCGAAGAAGCATTGCTTGAAGCCGATCTGTCCGGTTGTGTGTCGCTGCGTTTTGTCGACAACCATGGCAAGGTCACCGAGACCTACCCGGCCAACCCGAACGGCTCGCCACGCGGGATCACCGGCCTGACCAGCCGCGACGGCCGCGTCACGATCATGATGCCGCACCCGGAGCGGGTATTCCGCGCGGTGCAGAACTCGTGGCGTTCGGACGACTGGAACGAAGACGCGCCATGGATGCGCATGTTCCGCAACGCGCGCGTCTGGGTGAACTGAGGCGGTGTACAAACTCTGCTTTTTCGTCCCGGCCAGCCATGTGGAGGTGGTCAAAAGCGCTGTATTCGCCGCCGGTGGCGGACGGATCGGCGCGTATGACCACTGCGCCTGGCAAGTGCTGGGCCTGGGCCAGTTTCGCCCCTTGGACGGCAGCCAGCCGTTCATTGGCGAGGCGGGGCACGTCGAGCAGGTCGAGGAATGGAAGGTGGAGCTGGTAGTGGCCGACGGGTTGATCCGGCCTGTGGTGGAGGCGCTGAAGCAGAGCCACCCCTACGAGACACCGGCGTATGAAGTGTGGCGCTTGGAGGATTTCTGATCCTCCTCAGGCCGAAATGAAAAACCCGCTGATTGATTCAGCGGGTTTTTTATTGGCTGCGATTCGGTGTACGCAAATCCCGTGGCGAGGGAGCTTGCTCCCGCTCGGCTGCGTAGCAGTCGCAAAAAACCGGGGCCGCTGCGCGACCCAGCGGGAGCAAGCTCCCTCGCCACGGGGATTGTGTGTATCGGATATTTGATGTTGCTTGTGCCGGCCCCATCGCGAGCAAGCTCGCTCCCACAGGGTAGGGTGTGAATCACAAATATCTGCACATCAAAAAAATCCATTGTGGGAGCGAGCTTGCTCGCGATGGCGTACTTCCAGGCAATGAAAGATCAGGCTTTGACATCCGCCTTACGACTCACCACCACCGCCTCCAACGCCCGCCACACCCCGGGCGCTTTTTCCCCCAGCAACAAATGCCACACGCCATCCTCCAGCGCGCTGACCCCCTGGCAGCCAAGCGCCTTTAGCTGGCTTTCCGACAATCCCTTGCCATCGGCCAATTGCACCCGCAACCGGCTCATCGCCACGCAATCCAGTTGCACCACGTTGTGATTGCCGCCCAAGGCATCCAGCCATTTCTGTGCTTCGACAGCGCCGACCTGTGGTGACGGTTCAACGCTATCCAGTACAGCGACAGGGGCCGTCTGTTCGGAGGAGGGCAATGCCAGGCGGATTTCATCGGCGATGCTGTCCGCCATCGGCCCGACCACCACCTGCAAGCTACCGCCATAGCCCGGGCGAACCACGGCCATGGCGCCGAGGGCCTTGAGCTGGGCGTCGGACGCCTTGTTGCGGTCCACCATGTCCAGGCGCAGGCGAGTGGTGCAGGCGCCGACAGTGATCAGGTTGTCGGCGCCGCCCAGCGCCTGGATGTAGGCTGCGGCTCGCTGGTTTTCGGTGATGACCGGTTTGTCGCCCGCCGGCATCTCTTCACGCCCCGGGGTCTTGAGATCGAAGCGGCGGATGCAGAAGTCGAACACCAGGTAATAGATCAGCGCGTACGCCAGGCCCACCGGGACGACCAGCCAGCCGTTGGTGGATTTGCCCCAGCCCAGCACCATGTCGATGAAACCACCCGAAAAGGTGAAGCCCAGGTGAATGTCCAACAGGTTGGTCACCGCCATCGACAGACCGGTGAGCAGCGCGTGGACCAGGTACAACAGCGGCGCAAGGAACATGAAGGCGAATTCGATCGGCTCGGTGACGCCGGTCAGGAACGAGGTCAGCGCCATCGACAGCAGGATCCCGCCCATCACTTTGCGCCGCTGGGGCAGGGCGTTGCGATACATCGCCAGGCACGCGGCGGGCAGGCCGAAGAGCATCACCGGGAACATGCCGGTCATGAACTGGCCGCCTTTGGGGTCGCCGGCGAAATAGCGGGTCAGGTCACCGGTGACCACCGCGCCGGTCGCCGGGTCGGTGAAGCTGCCGAAGATGAACCAGGCCATGTTGTTGAGGATGTGGTGCAGGCCGGTGACGATCAGCAGCCGATTGAACACGCCGAACACGAACGCGCCGAAGCTGCCGCTGGCCATCAGCAGTTCGCCGAAGCCGTTGATGCCATGCTGGATCGGCGGCCAGATCAGACCGAACACGACGCCCAGGCCCACGGCACTGAAACCGGTGACAATCGGCACGAAACGCCGGCCGCCAAAAAACGCCAGGTACTCCGGCAACCGGATGTCCTTGAAACGGTTGTACAGCGCGCCGGCCAGCAGGCCACTGATGATCCCGGCGAGCATGCCCATGTTGATGGTCGCGTCGAGTACCTTCAGCGTCGCGATCATGACCAGGTAGCCGATCGCCCCGGCCAGCCCGGCGGTGCCGTTGTTGTCCCGGGCGAAGCCCACGGCAATGCCGATGGCGAAAATCAGTGCCAGGTTGGCGAAGATCGCCTGGCCGGCGTCGTGAATGATGGCGATATTCAACAGGTCCGTGTCACCCAGGCGCAACAGCAGGCCGGCAATCGGCAGGATCGCGATGGGCAGCATCAGCGCCCGGCCGAGGCGTTGCAGCCCTTCGATGAAATGCTGGTACATGGCGTCTCTCCTTTTTGTTGTTGTTCGACGTGGCTCAGCCCAGAGGCCAGTGTTGGTGACAGGCCTGGCGCACAGCGGCGGCGCTCGGCAGATTCAGCAAATCGGTACTGATGCGGCGGCATTGGGCAGCGTCGAGGTGGCGCACGCGGTCCTTGATTTCACCAATCTGTGGCGGGCTGACCGATAGCTCCCGTACACCCAGCCCGATCAACACCGGTGTCGCCAGGGGATCGGAAGCCAGGGCGCCACACACGCCGACCCAGCGTCCATGCCTGGCCGCGCCGGCGCAGGTCTGGGCGATCAGCCGCAACAGCGACGGGTGCAGGGCATCGACCCGGGCGGCGAGGCCGGCGTGGTCGCGATCCATGGCGAGGGTGTACTGGGACAGGTCGTTTGTGCCGATGGACAGGAAGTCCGCGTGCTCGGCCAGTTGCTCGGCGAGCAGGGCGGCGGCCGGCACTTCGATCATCACCCCCAGATGCGGACGCTCGCCCAGGCCCAGCTCGGTGCCCAAGGCATCAAGGCGCTGGCGGACGTGCAGCAGTTCGTCGACTTCGGTGACCATTGGCAACAGGATTCGGCAGCGATTCAACGGACGGGTCTGCAGCAGGGCGCGCAACTGTTGATCGAGCAATTCCGGGCGTACCTGGGCCAGGCGTATGCCGCGCAGGCCGAGCACCGGGTTGGCTTCGGCCGGCAGCGGCAGGTAATCCAGCTGCTTGTCGCCGCCGACATCAATGGTGCGGATGATCACCGGCCTGTCGCCCATGGCATCGAGCACGGCTTGATAGGCCTGGCGTTGCTCGCTTTCGTCGGGGGCCGTGTGACGGTCGACAAAAAGAAATTCGGTGCGCAACAAACCGACGCCATCGGCACCGTTGGCGAAGGCCTCGCCCGCTTCGGCGCTGGAAGCGACGTTGGCGGCGATTTCGACATCGACCCCATCAACGGTTCGCGCCGGCGTGTGGGCCAGGGACTGATGCCAGGTGCGCAGGGCGGCGCGTTGGGCTTGGGCTTGGCGGACCTGCGTCAGGCGCTCGGCGCTGGGCGTGAGTTCGAGGCGGTCATTGTCAGCGTCCAGCACCACCGTTCGCCCCGGCGCCTGTTCGAGCAGCGCCTCGCCCAACGCCACCAGGCAGGGCAGGCCTTTGCCCCGGGCCAGGATCGCTACGTGGGACGTCGCGCCGCCTTCGGCCATGCATACGCCGGCCACGCCCTGGGCGCCGAGTTGCAGCAGGTCCGAGGGGGTCAGCTCCTGCGCGGCGACAATCGCGCCCACCGGCACGTCGAATTGCCACGCTTCACCAAGCAACACCCGCAAGACCCGCTGACGCAAGTCGCGCAGATCATTGGCGCGCTCGGCCAACAACGTGCTGCCCAATTGCCGCAGCACCTGGCACTGCACGTCGATGGAGCGGCTCCAGGCGTGGGCCGCCGCGCAACCCTGATCAATGGAAAGGTAAGCGGCGTCCAGCAGGACCGGGTCTTCCAGCAGCGCCAGATGAGCGCTGAAAATCGCCTGCTCATCCGCGTGGTGCCGGGCCTTGGCGTTTTCCAACGTAACACCGATGTCGCGGCTGACCTGCTCCAGGGCTTGGCGCAGCCGTTGTCGTTGTTCTTCAACGTCGTGACCACCGGGGTCCTCGGGCAATTGAATGCCCTCCAATCGAACCAGCGGGCCGGTGACCAGGCCGGGTGCGGCGCAGACACCCTGCAGCACGCCATCCTCGGCGGCATGGTTCGGCGCCTGGACCCGTGGCGTGTCGGCGTGAACCTCTTCGGCCAAGGCTGTGGATAATGTCTTCAACAACGCTTGCAACGCCGCTTCGGCATCGCTGCCGCGGCAACTGACATGGACTTCGGCCTGCTCGGTGATTGCCAGGCCCATCATGCCCATCACGCTGTCACACGGCGCCGAGCGGTCGCCGAAATGCAGGTGCGAGCGGCTCTTGAAGCGTTGCGCCGTCTGACGAACCAGGGCGGCGGGGCGGGCGTGCAGGCCACCTCGATGGACGATGCGGATCTGGCCGGACACTTCGATGCCGACCTGCGGTTCATCGCTGCGGGTTTCGCCCGCCGCCCGGGCGACGATATGCAGCAACGGCTCGCCGACCTTGACCGCTTTGAGGGTGATGGGCCGTGCCTGGAAGCGCTCGCCATTGGTGATGACCAGCAGGCTCACCAGGCTTTTGCAGCGCAGTGCCACGCGGTCCAGGTCATAGCGCAGCAACGCCTGCCCGTTGCTGACCCGGGCGCCTTGCTTGACCAGCATCGAGAACCCGTCGCCCTGCAACTCGACGGTGTCCAGCCCCAGGTGCAGCAGCAGTTCGGCGCCGTTGTCGGCCCGCAGTGTCACGGCGTGGCCGGTCCGAGCGACGTGGATCACCTCACCGTCACAGGGTGCGTAGAGCGTGTCGTTCAGCGGGTCGATGGCAATCCCGTCGCCCATCGCGCCGCTGGCGAACACCGCGTCCGGGACGTTGGCGAGGGTGAGCAGCGGACCGCTGAGCGGGGCGCTGAGGGTCAGCTCTTTATTGTTATTGGGCATGGGCTCGCTCTCTTTGAAATCGGGTTGGCCTTGCGTTAAAAGACGCCGTCGGCTCAGTGGGTTCGGGTGACCTTGCTCAAGTGCCGTGGCTGGTCCGGATCCAGGCCTCGGGCCACGGCCAGCCGGGCGGCCATGCCATAAAAGCTCTGGATCGCCAGGATCGGGTCCAGGGCCGGGTGTTCGGCGCGGGACAGCGTCAGGTCGCGTTCGGCAATGTCATCGGGGGCCGCCAGCAATACCCGCGCGCCGCGTTGGCGCATGTCGGCGGCCAGGCTCAACACGCCGGCCTGCTCGGCTCCCCGCGGAGCGAAGACCAGCAGCGGATAGTGTTCGTCGATCAGCGCCATCGGCCCGTGACGGACTTCGGCGCTGCTGAAGGCCTCGGCTTGAATCGCCGAGGTTTCCTTGAATTTGAGCGCCGCTTCCTGGGCGATGGCGAACCCGGCGCCACGGCCGATCACCATCAACCGGGTACAGTCGCGCAGGGCCTCGACGGCCGGGCTCCAATCCTGGCGCGCGGCGTCGCGCAAGCCTTCGGGCAACGCGCGGCCAGCCTCCAGTAACTCGGAATCGTCCTTCCAGTGCGCCACCAGCCGCGTGCTGGCGCTGAGGGTGGCGATGAAACTCTTGGTCGCGGCGACGCTGTTTTCGACGCCGGCGCACAGCGGCACGCTGAATTCACAGGCAGCCTCCAGCGGCGAATCCTCGGCGTTGACCATCGCCACGCTCAGCGCGCCACGCTTGCGCAACAGACGCAGGCTGTTCACCAGGTCGGGGCTCTGCCCGGATTGGGAAAAGGCAAAGGCCACCTGGCCGCTGACCTTGAGCGGCGCCTGTTGCAGGGTTACCACCGACATGGGCAACGACGCCACCGGCAAGCCCAGGTGCTGCATGGTCAGGTAGGCGAAGTAACTGGCGGCATGATCGGAGCTGCCCCGGGCGACGGTCATCGCCACTTGCGGCGGCTGGCGGCGCAGGCGTCCGGCGATTTCCTGCAGGGCCGGATCCAGTCGCTGCAACTGGCGCTCGACGGCATCGGACGAGGCGAGGGCCTCTTCAAGCATTCTGGAAGACAATGGCTTCTCCTTCGACCATCACGTCGGTCAGGTTCAGGGAACGGTCAAGGCGCACACAGTCGGCCCAGGCGCCGGGGCGCAGGCGTCCGCGTTCGGGCAGGCCGAGATAATCGGCGGGAAATTGCGACAGGCGTTGCGAGGCTTCGGCGATGGGCAGGCCGATCTTCACCAGGTTGCGCAGGGCCTGGTCCATGGTCAGGGTGCTGCCGGCCAGCGTGCCGTCGGCCAGCCGCACGCCGCCCAGGCATTTGGTCACGGTGTGGCTGCCCAGCTTGTATTCGCCGTCGGGCATCCCGGCGGCGGCCGTCGAGTCGGTGACGCAATACAGGCACGGGATCGAACGCAAGGCCACGCGCATGGCCCCGGGGTGAACGTGCAGCAGATCCGGGATCAATTCGGCATATTGCGCATGGGCCAGCGCCGCGCCGACGATGCCCGGTTCGCGGTGATGCAGCGGGCTCATGGCGTTATACAAATGGGTAAAACTGCTGGCCCCGGCGGCCAGCGCCGCGACGCCTTCTTCGTAGCTGCCGAGGGTATGGCCGATCTGCATGCGCACGCCGCGGGCGCTGAGGGCGCGGATCAAGGCATCGTGCCCGGCGATTTCCGGCGCAATGGTGATCACCCGGATCGGCGCCAGGGCGAGATAAGCCTCCACTTCCGCCATCAACGCGGTGTGGGCGAAATTCGGTTGGGCGCCGAGTTTTCCGGGGTTGATATAAGGCCCTTCCAGATGCACGCCGAGCACCCGCGCGCTGCCGCCGGGCCGCTGTTCGCAGTATTCGCCGAGGGCCTTGAGCACCCCGGCGATTTCTTCGCTCGGTGCCGTCATGGTGGTGGCGAGCAGCGACGTGGTGCCGAAGCGCACGTGGGTTCGGGCGATCGTCTCGAACGCCGTCGCGCCCTCCATGATGTCCTTGCCGCCACCGCCGTGCACATGCAGGTCGATGAAGCCGGGCAGCAGATAGGGCAGGTCGTTGCTCGCCGGGTCGCAGGGCTGGCCTTCGATGGCCGCGACCTTGCCGTGTTCGTGGACCAGGCGGCCGCGTATCCAGCCGTTGGCGGTGAGGATGTTGTCTTCGGACATGGGAATTCTCTGGTCTCTAGCGCCGCAGCTCGGCGACAAAGTCGTAGTAGTCGTTGCGACAATAGGTGTCGGTGACTTCGATGGGCGTGTTGTCTTCCAGGTAGCCGACCCGCGTCATCAGCAACATCGCGGTGCCGGGGGCGATGCCCACCAGGGCGGCGAATTCATCGGAAGCGTTGATCGCCTGGATGTGCTGCAGCGCGCGAACGACCGGTTTGCCAATGCCATCGAGGAACTCGTACAGCGAATCGCCCACCGCCTGTGGCTTGGGAATGATCGATGCCGGCAGCGTGCTCATTTCAATCGCCATGACCGTGTCATCGGCCTTGCGCAGGCGCTTGAGCCGCGCGACTTTGTCGGTGGGCGACAGGCCCAGGCGGATCAGTTCTTCGTGGGTCGGCGGGGTGATCTCGCGCTCCAGCCATTGCGAACCGGGCACGAAGCCCTTGAGCCGGAGCATTTCGCTGAAGCCGCTGAGGCGTGACAGCGGTTGTTCCAGGCGCGGGGTGATGAACGTGCCCGAACCCTGGTTACGGCGGATCAGGCCTTGTTCGAACAGCACTTCCAGCGCTTTGCGGGCGGTGACCCGGGAGATGCCGAGTTGTTCGCTCAAGCTGCGCTCGGACGGCATTGCCTGCTCGGCTTTCCATTGGCCGGCGTGGATGGCGGCTTCCAGGTTGCGGGCCAGTTGCAGGTAGAGCGGGGTGGGTTGGGTATCGTCAGGGCGCAGGGTCTGGATGTCGTTCATGGGGGTGTCCGATGCGGTTTTTGTGGGCGTTGTCGCTCGGTAAGTGGGGTGGAAACTAATACCACTTGAATACCATGTCAACGTGGGATCTGGTTGGTTTTTGGGCGTTTATGGGGTGTTTCGAGGGGGTTGGCTTTAAGTGGTATTGCCGGGCGGAGGAGGGTTCGTGAGCGTACGGCGTTGGGTGGTGGTTTCAGGAGGGCAGTGGTATGCATGGGTTGTAAATTAGGGGATTTGATATTTATTTTTTTTGCGACCGGAGGGGGCGGCGTGTATATCCGTTGCTGCGGTGATGGCTACTTATGGTTCCGCTTTTACAGCGGGTCACTTTTGGAAGAGCGCCAAAAGTAACCAAAAGCGCTTTGCCCCACCACTCGGCACCTCGCCTGGGCTCGGTGTGCCCTCACTCCGGCATTGCTCCGTGGGCCCGCCGCGAAGGGCCGTCCCTGGCCCAGCGCGGCTATCCCGGCATCCATGCCGGGATGCCCACTCCACAATACCTGCGTTCGGCCATCGTGGTTAACGGGGCGCTGAGATCAAAGTCAAAAGCACGGCAAGAGCAAGAGCCGGCCTGTCTTTGGCGGTGGTACTTCGATCCATCTGTGGGAGCGAGCCTGCTCGCGAAGGCGGAATGTCAGTCGATGAAGAGGCTGGATGTGCCGGCCTCATCGCGAGCAAGCTCGCTCCCACAGGGGCTGTGGCGTACGCAAATTTTGTAGCTGCTGAAGATCCAATGTGGGAGCGAGCCTGCTCGCGAAAGCGGACTTTCAGTTAATGAAGATGTTGGCTGTACCAGCCTCTTCGCGAGCAAGCTCGCTCCCACAGGGGTTGTGGCGTACGCAAATTTTGTAGCTGCTGAAGATCCAATGTGGGAGCGAGCTTGCTCGCGAAGGCGGAATGTCAGTCGATGAAGAGGCTGGATGTGCCGGCCTCTTCGCGAGCAGGCTCGCTCCACAGGGGCTGTGGCCTACGCAAATTTTGTAGTTGCTGAAGACCCAATGTGGGAGCGAGCCTGCTCGCGAAGGCGATGTCACAGCCGATGAAGATGTTGGCGGTACCGGCCTCTTCGCGAGCAGGCTCGCTCCCACAGGAGGAGTGCGGTCCCACCAAAACCAGGTCGGCTTCAGGCCGCCTCGTGGCGGACGTTGATTTCGGCGCCCCGTTAACCACGCTGGCCGAACGCAGGCATTGTGGAGTGGGCATCCCGGCATGGATGCCGGGATAGCCGCGCTGGGCCAGGGACGGCCCTTCGCGGCGGGCCCACGGAGCAATGCCGGAGTGAGGGGACACCGAGCCTTGGCGAGGTGCCGAGTGGTGGGGCAGAGCGTTTTTGGTTACTTTTGGCGCTCTTTCCAAAAGTGACCCGCTGTAAAAGCGGAACCATTACCGGCCGTGACCGCAGCAGTTCTAGTCTTTGGGCGTCGCTGCCAATTCAGCGACCGGACGTGAGAATCCGAGCATCTCTAGGCGCACAGGCGCCCACCATATAAAGTGCAGGCGCATTTCGCCTATGCATCATGTTATGGCGGCTGTGCGCGGGCACGCTTCTGCGTGGCCGGGTTCCTAGAGTCCGGATTCTCACCCCGCGTACGGCTGCCACCCTCCAGTCCGTGAGAAGACTCGGTGGTAGCTCCATCTCTAGGAGCAAGACCATGATCAAAGAAACCCCAAACCCGCCAAACCCCGCCGACCGCGCTATGGACCAGAATCCCAAGCCGGACGACAGCGACTCAGAACCCCAACCCTCGACCCAACTGTTCAACGTGACGGACTGCATCGACACCGAAACCCTGCTAGCCAACCTCAGCGAAACCCTGGCCTCGGCCAATGCAATGCTCAGCGACCTGGCATTCAGTCTCGAAGGCTCACGACGGCACGTAGCATTGGGAGTGGTGCAGATGATTGAGCTCGGGGAATTGCTGACAAACAAGGCCTTGGATCGGGTCGAGCTTCGGATTTGATGCCATAAGTAATGGCCTCATCCCTAGCACGATGCGGGAACGCCAGGCCCCCTGTGGCGAGGGAGCTTGCTCCCGCTGGGTTGCGAAGCGACCCCAAGGCCAGCAACTCAATCTGCCTGATACACCGCGCTGTCGGGTCTTGGGGCTGCTGCGCAGCCCAGCGGGAGCAAGCTCCCTCGCCACCAAAGGCTCCTTGCGCAGTTACGGGCGAATCTCGATCATCGTCCCATCCGGCACCAGGTTCCACACCTCACGCATGTCCACATTGCGCATGGCGATACAGCCATCGGTCCAGTCCAGCGTATGGAACAACTGCTCCGGGTTCTCCTCCGAATCCGGCGTGCCATGGATCATGATCATTCCCCCCGGCTCCACGCCTTCGCGGCGGGCGCGGGCGGCGTCGCTGATGTTGGGGTAGGAAATGTGCATCGACAGATAGAAGCGCTCGCTGGTCTTGCGCCAGTCCAGCCAGTAGAAACCCTCGGGGGTGCGCTTGTCGCCTTCGATCAGCTTGGGGCCTTTCTTGGCGCCCTTGCCCAGGGAGATGCGATAGGTCTTCAGCGGCTTGCCGTCGTTGATCAATTGCAATTGATGGGCGGACTTCAGCACCAGGACTTTTTCAATGACCTTGCCGTTATAGGTTCCCACGGCGGCGGCTTGGGACACAGCGGTGAACGACAGGCAAAACAGGACAAGCAACCAGCGCATTAAAACGATATCCCTAGAGGTGTCGCGACTATATTGATGTTCAGGTATTGGCAGGCTGGGCCAGCGGCGGTATCGACTCGGATCGCACCGGGAAATCCTCGGCCCGTCGGTCCGCGTAAAAGTATTCCAGGGTACGGCCCACCGTGCGGAAAGCCAGCTCGTCCCACGGAATCTCGGTTTCTTCGAACAGCTGCACTTCCAGGCTCTCGGGCCCGGCGGCAAAATCAATGTCGACCAGCTCTGCGCGGAAGAATACATGCACCTGGCTGATGTGCGGTACGTCGATCAGCGTATAGATGCTCAGGTTTCGCACCCGGGCGCAGGCTTCCTCGGCGGTTTCACGGACGGCGGCCTGCTCGACGGTCTCGCCGTTTTCCATGAAGCCCGCCGGCAACGTCCAATAACCGCGGCGCGGTTCGATGGCGCGGCGGCATAAAAGGACTTTGCTACCCCAGGTCGGTACACATCCGGCAACGATATTGGGGTTCTGGTAATGGATGGTGTGGCAGGTGTCGCAGACGAAGCGCAGGCGCGAGTCGCCCTCGGGTATGCGCTGGGTCACCGGGTTACCGCACTGGCTGCAGAATTTCATGCTTGGATTCCTGGAGGCTGCGCCTATCTTGGCGTGTGCGGGCGGGTATCGGCAAGTTGTCGTTTCGCGACATGACGTGGTCCCGGGGCTTGGGCCGCTTGGCTGATTGGTGCATGATGCTAGGCAGCGAATAAATCGAGAAGTCTCATGCTGGACGAGCTACTGCATCGAGTAAGCAACCATACGCCGCGTGATCTGGAGACCGATCGGCGTTTCCCTGAAGCGGCGGTGCTGGTGCCGATCACCCGCAGCGACGAGCCGGAACTGGTCCTGACTTTGCGCGCCAGTGGGCTCTCGACCCACGGCGGCGAAGTGGCTTTCCCCGGCGGGCGCCGCGACCCGGAAGACCCGGACCTGATCTTCACTGCCCTGCGCGAAGCCGAAGAGGAAATCGGCCTGCCGCCTGGCCTGGTGGAAGTGATCGGCCCTCTCAGCCCGCTGATTTCCCTACACGGCATCAAGGTCACCCCCTATGTCGGGGTGATTCCCGATTACGTCGAGTACCAGGCCAACGATGCCGAGATCGCCGCGGTCTTCAGCGTGCCGCTGGAGTTTTTCCGCAAGGACCCGCGCGAACACACCCACCGCATCGATTACCAGGGGCGCAGCTGGTACGTGCCCAGTTATCGCTTCGGCGAATACAAGATCTGGGGCCTGACGGCGATCATGATCGTCGAGCTGGTCAACCTGCTGTACGACGCCGGTATCGACCTGCACACACCGCCCAACAGTTTCATCAATACCTGACGCCCCGAGGACTTCCATGAAATACCGCCTGGGCGATGCCCGTGTCGAAACCCACCCACAGAGCTGGGTTGCGCCCAACGCCACGCTGGTGGGCAAGGTCCGCCTCGAAGAAGGCGCCAACGTCTGGTTCAACGCCGTGCTGCGCGGCGACAACGAACTGATCCTGATCGGCAGGAACAGCAACGTGCAGGACGGCACGGTGATGCACACCGACATGGGCTTTCCGCTGACCATCGGCACCGGCGTGACCATCGGCCACAACGCGATGCTCCACGGCTGCACGGTGGGGGACTACAGCCTGATCGGCATCAACGCGGTGATCCTCAACGGCGCGAAGATCGGCAGGAATTGCATCATCGGCGCCAACTCGCTGATCGGCGAAGGCAAGGAGATTCCCGATGGTTCGCTGGTGATGGGCTCGCCGGGCAAGGTCGTGCGCGAGCTGACCGAGGCCCAGAAGAAGATGCTCGAAGCCAGCGCGGCGCACTATGTGCACAACTCGCAGCGTTATGCCCGCGACTTGGTCGAGCAAGAACAATGAACCCGGCTGAACGTCCGGTTCCCTCGCCCTGCGTGAACATCTGCGCGCTGGATGATGACGACATCTGCACCGGCTGCCAGCGCACGGTGGCGGAAATCACCCGCTGGAGCCGGATGGACAATGAAGAGCGGCGCGGCGTTCTGGCGTTGTGTCACGAACGGGCCAAGGCCAGTGGGTTGGTGTGGATGTTGCCGGCAAAACCTTGATGTATTCACTGTGGCGAGGGGATTTATCCCCGCTGGGCTGCGCAGCGGCCCCAAATCAAGCTCCAGGTAGTGTCAGGAAAAAACGCATAGCCTTTTAAAGGGGCTGCTACGCAGTCCAGCGGGGATAAATCCCCTCGCCACAGATAATCACGGTGATTCTTAGTGGGGCCGCCGCCCCAGCCACCAATCCAATCCCACCACCCCCAGCGCGATCCCGACAAACCCCGCCAATATCCCCCCGGCATTGATCAGTACCTGTGGATAACCCAGAGTCGCAACATCGATGAAAGGGTAGGGGTAAGCCGCCAGCAGATTGCCACGCAGCAGGATATAACCGAAGTACACCAAGGGATAAAGCATCCACAGCCCGATGTGGCGCAGGCGCAAGCTGCCCTTGGGCACGCAGAACCACCAGTAGCCGATGAACAGCACGGGCATCACGTCGTGCAGCAGTTCGTCGGCGATAAACTGCCAGCCTTCGGGTTGCCAGAGATGGCGCAGCAGCAGGCTGTAGGCCAGGCCGACCAGGGCAATGCTCACGGCGATGCCGCTGCATACCGCTGGCCCGAGGAACCAGCGCCGCGCCGCTGAATCGCGGTGGGTCAGTTCGAAGCTCAGCACCACGGCCACCAGCGTGTTGGTCAGCACCGTGAAAAAACTGAAGCAATTCACCAGCCCGCCCAGCAGGCTCGCGCCCAGCTCCCAACGCCCGAGCAAGATCAGATACAACTGGATGCTCAGTCCCGCCCAGCCAAGCAGTGCCGCCATCGACACGAAACCGCGCCGCAGGGGAATTCCAACGCCCACGACTCAGACCGGCCGTTTCGTGCGCATCAGCTTGATGTACAGGCGCTCGACTTTTTCCCGCGCCCACGGCGTCTTGCGCAGGAAGGTCAGGCTCGACTTGATGCTGGGGTCGCTCTTGAAACAGCGGATATCGATGCGTTCGGCCAGGCCCGACCACTCGTAGTGCTGCACCAGGGCATTGAGGATCTGCTCCAGCGTCACGCCGTGCAGTGGGTTGTCGTTGTGTTCGGTCATGAAGCCTGTACGCCAGGTAAGTGATATGCCGCGCACCTTAGCCGAGGTGCCGTTCGGGTGGAAGCGCCGCGCTTTGAAAGCAGTGGCCGCGTCGTTGAAGCCCGTTTGACTGTTACCGAATCCGAAAGGATCCATGTTGGTAAAAGCGCTTTCTCTATTTGTAACAGAACATTATCCTTGCGCAGCCAGCTGAAACGCTTCTCCTGCCGCGCCAGAGCCTTTGCGTTTGTTCAATCCTTAAAAAAGATCAAGAAATCCCTCTTTATGTTTGATGTTCAGACTCTGCCAGACAGCGCTGTCCGGCTTCGCTGACAGGCGGACGACACGCCGATTGGCGGGATCCAGTCGTCGTTCTGATGGCCAACGCAAGCCCAGCGGCAGCGCGTCGACCGATCACTTTTTTACTGAACCATGCCTGCGCGAGATCGTCATCTAAAGTGACTGCTTGCGCGGGACTCTTTAAAACGTCACGGAGATACACACTATGAGCACTGAGGGTGCTTTGAGTCGAAGCCGTCTGCTACCGAGCCTGCTCGGCATTCTGCTTCTGTTGATGGGCCTGGCCCTGTTGGCCGGGGGAATCAAGCTGAGCACGCTCGGCGGCTCGCTGTATTACCTGCTTGCCGGTATCGGCCTGGCGCTCACCGGCGTCCTGCTGATCCTGGCCCGCCGTGCGGCGTTGGGGCTGTACGCGCTGGTGCTGTTCGCCAGTACCGTTTGGGCCCTGTGGGAAGTGGGCCTGGACTGGTGGCAACTGGTGCCGCGCCTGGCGATGCTGTTTGCCCTGGGCATCGTCTTGCTGCTGCCATGGTTCCGCCGCCCGTTGCTGACTGCCGATGCGTCGCCGATGGGCACCCGCGCATTGGGCGCTGCGGTGATCATCGCGGGTATCGCCGCGCTCGCCAGCCAGTTCACCAACCCGGGTGAAATCAAGGGCCAACTGGACCGCGACAGCGTGCCCGGCATGGCCAACACCGCACCGGCGATGCCGGACGGGGACTGGAACTCCTACGGCCGCAGCGCCCACGGCGACCGTTATTCGCCGCTGGCGCAGATCACCCCGCAGAACGTCGGCCAGTTGAAGGAAGCCTGGACGTTCCGCACCGGTGACCTGCCAGGGCCGAACGACCCGGGCGAGACTACCGCTGAAAACACCCCGCTCAAGGCCAACGGCATGCTCTACGTGTGCACGCCGCACAGCCAGGTGATTGCGCTGGAGCCTGAAACCGGCAAGGAAATCTGGCGTTTCGATCCGAAGCTTTCCACGCAGAATGCGGAAAACTTCAAGGGTTGGGCCCACATGACCTGCCGCGGTGTGAGCTATCACGATGACGCCGTGTACGCCTCGGCCGAGCAGAGCCCGACCGGCGCCGCCAGCACCACGCCCGCCAGCACCGTGTGCCCACGACGGATCTTCCTGCCAACCGCCGACACCCGCCTGATCGCCCTCAACGCCGACACCGGCAAGATGTGCGAAGACTTCGGCGACAAGGGCCAGGTCGACCTGACCGCCAACATCGGTGGTTTCACCGCCGGCGGTTACTACTCCACCTCGCCGCCGGCGGTCACCCAGAACCTGGTCGTGATCGGCGGCCACGTCACCGATAACGTTTCCACTGACGAGCCAAGCGGTGTAATCCGTGCCTACGACGTGCACACCGGCAAACTGGTGTGGAACTGGGACAGCGGCAACCCGGACGACACCACGCCGATTGCCGAAGGCCAGACTTACACCCGCAACTCGCCAAACATGTGGTCGATGTTCAGCGTCGACGAAAAACTCGGCATGCTCTACCTGCCGATGGGCAACCAGACGCCCGACCAGTTCGGTGGTTTCCGCACGCCCGAGTCGGAAAAATACGCTGCCGGCCTGACCGCGCTGGACATCGCCACCGGCAAGGTGCGCTGGTACTTCCAGTTCACCCACCACGACCTGTGGGACATGGACGTCGGCGGCCAGCCGACCCTGATGGACCTCAAGACTGCTGATGGCGTGAAACCGGCCGTGCTGGCTTCGACCAAGCAGGGCAGCATCTATGTGCTGGACCGCAGCAACGGCCAGCCGATCGTGCCGATCAAGGAGATCCCGGTGCCGCAAGGCGCGGTGGAAGGCGACTTCACTTCACCGACCCAACCTATGTCCGACCTGAACTTCGTGCCGCCGGTCCTTAAGGAACGCGACATGTGGGGCGTGACCCCGTTCGACCAGATGCTGTGCCGGATCGACTTCAAGTCGCTGCGCTATGAGGGCATGTTCACACCGCCGTCGTTGCAGGGCTCGATCGTCTATCCAGGCAACTTCGGTGTGTTCGACTGGGGCGGTATCTCGGTGGATCCGGTGCGCCAGATCGCTTTCGTCAACCCGAGCTACATGGCGTTCAAGTCGAAACTGGTGCCGGCGGCGGAAGTCGCGGGTGGTCCGGGTCGCAAGAGCGAAACCGAAGGCGTGCAGCCGAACAAGGGCGCGCCGTACGGCGTAATCCTCGAGGCGCTGCTTTCGCCAATGGGCCTGCCTTGCCAGGCGCCGGCCTGGGGTTATGTGGCGGCCGTCGACCTGACCAACAACAAGACCCTGTGGAAGCACAAGAACGGCACCGTGCGCGACAGCTCGCCGGTTCCGATCCCGCTGAGCATGGGCGTTCCGAGCCTGGGCGGCACGTTCACCACCGCCAGTGGCCTGGCGTTCCTGAGCGGCACGCTTGACCAGTACCTGCGCGCCTATGACGTGAAGAACGGCAAACAGCTGTGGGAAGGCCGCCTGCCCGCCGGCGCCCAGACCACGCCGATGACCTATACCGGCAAGGACGGCAAGCAATACGTGCTGGTCGTAGCCGGCGGCCATGGCTCGCTGGGGACCAAGCAGGGTGATTATGTGATCGCCTACAAGCTGCCGGATTAAGCAGAACCGCGCCCAAGAAAAAGGCGACACCCTTGCGGGTGTCGCCTTTTTTAATACTTCGATCTCACACACGCTTTTGTGGCGAGGGGATTTATCCCCGCTGGGCTGCGAAGCAGCCCCTCAGAACAGTCACCCCAATCTGTCTGATCCAACGAGTTGTCTGGTTTTAGGGCTGCTGCGCAGCCCAGCGGGGATAAATCCCCTCGCCACAGATGAGTCTTCTAGCCACAAGGATTGTGCTTAGCCTTGGGCTTTTAGAGTTCGATCTTGACCGCCTGCGAAGCCCGGGTTGCCTTGGCGCGGGCGGCTTCGATGGATTCGTCGCGGGCCAGGGCCACGCCCAGGCGGCGTTGGCCGTTGACTTCCGGCTTGCCGAACAGGCGCAGGGCGGTGTCCGGTTCGCTCAGGGCGGCGCCGAGGTTGGCGAAGGCGGTCTGCGTCGACTGGCCTTCCACCAGAATCACCGCCGAAGCCGATGGGCCGAACTGGCGGATCAGCGGAATTGGCAGACCCAGAATGGCGCGGGCGTGCAGGGCGAATTGCGACAGGTCCTGGGAGATCAGCGTCACCAGGCCGGTGTCGTGCGGGCGCGGCGAGACTTCGCTGAACCACACCTGGTCACCCTTGATGAACAGTTCGACGCCAAACAGTCCACGACCACCCAAGGCCTCGGTCACTGCCTTGGCGACGCGCTCGGATTCGGCCAGGGCCACCGGGCTCATGGCCTGTGGCTGCCAGGATTCCTGATAGTCGCCCTTTTCCTGACGGTGACCGACCGGTGCGCAGAACGTGGTGCCGCCGACGTGGCGCACGGTAAGCAGGGTGATTTCGTAGTCGAAGTCGATGAAGCCTTCGATGATCACCCGGCCCTTGCCGGCGCGGCCGCCTTCCTGTGCGTAGTCCCAGGCTTTCTGCACGTCATCGGCACTGCGCAGCAGGCTCTGGCCCTTGCCCGAGGAACTCATCACCGGCTTGACCACGCATGGGAAACCCAGGGTCTCGACGGCCTTGCGGTAGTCTTCCACGGTGTCGGCGAAGAAGTACGGCGAGGTCGGCAGGCCGAGTTCTTCGGCGGCCAGGCGGCGGATGCCTTCGCGGTTCATGGTCAGTTGCGCGGCGCGGGCGGTAGGGATCACGGTGAAGCCTTCGGCTTCCAGTTCCACCAGGGTCGCGGTGGCGATGGCTTCGATTTCCGGCACGATGTAGTGCGGCTTCTCGGCCTCGATCACTGCGCGCAGGGCCGCGCCGTCGAGCATGTTGATCACGTGGCTGCGGTGGGCCACTTGCATGGCCGGCGCGTTGGCGTAGCGATCCACGGCAATCACTTCAACGCCCAGGCGCTGCAGTTCGATTACCACTTCCTTGCCCAGCTCACCGCTGCCACACAACAAAACGCGGGTCGCGGTGGGCGACAATGGGGTTCCGATACGGGTCATCTGAAGGTCCTCAAACAGGAGCGGATCATCGGGGCGCGCGCCGGGCGAGCTTCCCATGGGGAGAAAGCGCGGCATTTTACATGAACCGCGTCAGCCGGCGACGGCCTGTTTGCGCAGACGCCAGGCCATGATCAGCCAGACGGCCGTGACCCCGGCGAATTTCGACAGCAGGGCGGTGACGACCACGCCTGGCGTGAGGGCGTCGATCAGGCCGAAAAAGATGAAGGTATCCAGCGGAATACTCAGGGCCGAGCTGATCCACAATCGGTCGTGCAATGGGCGCCGGGTGATGGTGAACACCAGCCAGTCGATGCATTCGGACACTGCGAATGCCGTGGCGCTGGCCAGGGCAATGGTCGGATCGGAGGTGACGTAGGACAGCACCAGCGCCACCAGCATCGCCGCAATGGCACCATGGCCGAAGCGGGTCTGCACCATGTCGCGCAGGACGAACACCAGGCCACCCCAGGCCGACCAGATGATGTCCAGGTGCGGCGCGGCGGAGAACGCGAAGTTGATCAGCACGACGCTGCCGATGTAGGCGATCAGGAAAAGCATGGGGGTATCCGGTTATTGTCGAGAAAGGGCGGCGAGAAGTTTTAATCGTGGCGAGGGGATTTATCCCCGTTGGGCTGCGAAGCAGCCCCCCGAATCAATCATTCAATCTATCTGATCAAGCGGGTTGTTAGGTTCCAGGGCCGCTTCGCACCCCAGCGGGGATAAATCCCCTCGCCACAGAGGTTGTGTCCAGTCGGTGCAGGGAGGTTACTTCAGCACCACCAGACCCTCAATCTTCCTCATTGTCATCAAGCTTCCAATACCCCGCCGCCTTGATGAAATCCTGGTCCAGCCCTTTCTCCTCCAGCAACACTTTGCGAATCTGCCGCGACACTTTGCTCTCGGTCGCGACCCAGGCGTACAGCTTGCCACCGGGCATTTCCAACTGCTGGACGGTGCGAAGCAGGCTGTCGCGGTGGCCTTCGCGCAGTACCCAGATCACTTGCACCTGGGCCGGGCTGTGAAGGATCTGCTGTTCGGCGCCGTTTTCCACTTCCACCACCACCAGTGCCCGCCGGTTGGGTGCCAGGCCTTCGAGGCGTCGGGCGATGGCGGGCAGGGCGGTTTCGTCGCCGATCAGCAAGTAGCTGTCGAAAATATCCGGCACGATCATCGAGCCCCGTGGCCCGGCGATGTTCAGGTACTGCCCGGGCGCCGCCTGGGCCGCCCAGGTTGAAGCAGGGCCGTCGCCGTGGAGGACGAAATCGATCTCCAGCTCCAGGGCATCCAGGTCGTAGCGGCGCGGGGTGTAGTCGCGCATCTCGGGCATCGGGCCCTGGGCCTTGCCGGCGCCGGGGTTGAAGTTTTCCAGGGCGGCGTGTTCTTCGGCGTTCTGCGGGAACAGCAACTTCACGTGATCGTCCGTGCCGAGGCTGACGAACCCGGCCAGTTCCGGTCCGCCGACGGTGATGCGGCGCATGCGTGGTGTCAGGTCTTGCACCCGCAGCACTTGCAGGCGACGGCGTTTGATTTCGTGGCTGACGCGGTGGATGGTGTCTGGATCGACTTCAGTCATGCTTTTACTCCGAAACGGTTGGACGGCGAGGGCCGTCGACAATGGCTTTGGCGGTGTCGTTGAGCAGGTCGCGTACCCGCAGGATCTCTTCCGGGCTCCAGCGACCATGGTGCATCTGCAAGGCATGGCGCAGGTTGTGGACCGCCTCGTGGATTTCCGGCGGCCGATCCTGGCCGCGCAGCGAACGCTTGCTGACTTCGATGCGCATCCGTACGCCGTCCAGCGCCACGGCCTGGTCTTCAAGGGATAGACGTCCGGCATCGGTCACGCTGTAGCGTTTTTTTCCGCCATCGGCATCGCCGCTGATCATTTCGCTTTCTTCGAGGAAGGTCAGGGTCGGATAGATCACGCCGGGACTGGGGCTGTAGGCGCCATCGAACATGCTTTCGATCCGGCGGATCAGGTCATAGCCGTGGCAGGGTTGTTCTGCAATCAGTGCCAACAACAGCAGTTTCAGGTCGCCCGCGGCGAAAACACGCGGCCCGCGACCGCCGCGCTCACGGCTTGCCGCACGTTTGTCGAAGCCGTCGTGAGCGACATGTTCGCGGTGAGGGTGGGAATGCGGGTCTCTCATCGGTCTGTCCTCAGAAATTCTTAAGATAGAACTTAAGATATATCTTTAGGCGATGCACGCATGTTTTTTATAAATCCGACGAGCAGCCGGATTCGCCCGACGGCGCAGCGTTGAGCGCGATGGGTTATCAGAAGCTGAAATGGCGGTTGCTCAGCGGCTCGTCACCAATGGCTGACATTGGGTGTGGCTGCCCGGTTGCAAATAGGCCGAGAGAAACGGCGCCATGCCCTTGAGCACCTGTACCGGCAAGGCCGAGGTGAACTTGAAGTTCTGTGCCGAGGCGCCCGGGACGAAGGCGGTCAGGGTGCCGAAATGGCTGTCGCCGATGTAGAACACGAACGTGGCGGTGCGGTTTATCGATTTGGAACTGATCACCCGTCCGCCTGAGCCGACGGCTTCGATGCGGTTGTCGCCAGTGCCGGTCTTGCCGCCCATGGCCAGCGGCGTGCCGTCGGCCAGTTTGAAACTGCCCGCGACACGTTTCGCGGTGCCGGCGTCCACCACTTGCGACAGGGCGCCGCGCAAGGCCCGGGCCACTTCCACCGGCATCACCCGCTTGCCGTTGTCCGGATCGCTGACCAGCCGCGTTTCGTAGGGCGTGTCGACGGCAAACTGCAGGCTGTCGACACGCAGCGCCGGTTGGCGGATGCCGTCGTTGAGAATGGTCCCTACCAGTTCCGCGAGGGCGGCGGGGCGGTCGCCGGAGCTGCCGATCGCAGTGGCGAGCGACGGCACCAGGTGGTCGAACGGATAGCCGACTTGCTGCCAGCGCTGATGGATATCCAGGAAGGCTTCGACCTCCAGCATGGTGCGGATGCGGCTGTCGCGGGCGCTCTTGTGCCGGCTCTTGAACAGCCAGCTGTAGACCTCCTGGCGCTCGAACTGGCTGGCCTTGACGATCTGGCTGAACTTGGCGTCGGGGTTGTTGAGCAGGTAGCCCACCAACCACAGGTCCAGTGGATGGACCTTGGCGATGAAGCCTTGGTCCGGCAGGTCATAGGCGCCGGGGCCGTAGCTTTGGTAGAGCCGCTGCAGACGCTCGTCGGTGAGCTTTTCGGCGCTCTTGGCGTTTTTCAGATGGGCGCGTACGAAGCGGTTGAAACTCTCCTGGCTGTCGTTGGGAAAGAAATAGCGGTGCACGGCGGCGAGGCGGATCGCGGTGGGACGCATGCCGTCGAGGAAGGTTTCGAGGCGCTGGGCGGTGTCCTTTTTCTGGTATTTCTTCCAGAACCTGAGCAGGAACGAGGTGCCTTCGCGATCGGCGAACTGGGCCAGGTATTCCTGGCGGCGCGGGTCCTTGTCATCCTTGAGCAGTTCGGAGCTGTTGTTGGGACCGGCATAGGTGGCGTAGCGCACCAGGTCGCGCATCAGGCGAATGAACGGCAAGTTGATCGATTCGCGCAGGGCGTCGCGCAGGGTCGGCAGGCGACCGTCGTCTTCCCTGCGAAAGTTGTGAAAGGTGTGCAGTCCGCCACCGGTGAAAAATGCCTCGCCCGGGCTGGCGGAGTAGGTGCGGTCGAGTGCCGCTTCGAGCATTTTCGGCAGGCTGCGGTCGGTGTTTTCAATCAGGTAGTCCACCGCCCAGCGCGAGAGGCGGTCCTGGTCGGCGATCTCGGTTTTCTTCAGTTGTGCCGGGGTCTGTTGGGCGTAGCGCTCGTGCAATTCGGCGATGATCTGCAGGTAGGTGGTCAGCACCCGCAATTTGGCGGTGGAGCCCAGTTCCAGCTTGCTGCCCTCGTTGATGTCGAAGGGCTGGTCGGTGCTGTCGGTCTGTACCCGCACACGCGAACCGTCCGGCGTCAGTTCCAGCAGGGTAAAGCTGTAGCGCACCTGCGTGGTGCTGGTGGGGGTCAGCAGGCGCTCTCCCATCAGGCCGATCTCGGCGGCGAACGCCGGGTCGGCCAATCGCTTGAGGTACTCGGTGGCCTGGGCCTGCAATTCGCTTTGCAAGGTGCTGGTGGCCGACAGGTCGAGGCGATCAAGGTCGTACAGCGGACGATTGAGCAGCGTGGCGAGACGACTGCGGGCGGCGCTGATGCCCTTGTTGGTTTCGTTGGGCTGGATCGTCGGCTGCTGCACCCAGTCGCGATAACTGACTTTGCTCGCCAGGGCGGCCTCGGCCAGGGCCGCATCGATCACGCCGTTCTGCGCCAGCAGCCGGATGTGGCTGTCAGTCAGGCGAGCGAGTTCATCGTGACCCTTCGATAGGTAATGGGAAGGCCGCCGCTGGGCGATCATCAGCGAGAGCATTTCCCGCAGGGCCAGGCCTTTTTGCGCCAGGCTCTCGGGGTCGGTGGCGGTGCTGAACAGGCGCTCGTTGGCCTTGTTGAAATCGGCGCCGTACCAGACCCTCAGTCCTTCCGCCATGCCATGGACTTCGCCATGACCTGGAACCGCGGAAAGCGGCACGCTGTTGAGGTAGTCGCGGATGACCCGCTGGCGGGCCTCGAGGGTTTGCGGGCCGGCCTGGTAGGCGCGCACGCTGGCGGAAATCATCTGGCGGATCTTCTCCGCCCCCGACACGGTCAGGCCCTCGGGGGAGTGCCGGTATTTCTCCAACTGCGTCGCCAATGTGCTGCCGCCCGCCGACTGGCCGGGCAAGCTCAGCAACTTGGCCACTTGCGACCAGGCCGCCATGCCGAAACGCGGCCAGTCCACCGCCGGGTTAGCCAGCGGCTGCTTGGGATCGAGCAGGAAGCGGTTCTCGATGAACAGCAGGCTCTGCACCACGAGCGGCGGGATGGCGTCGAAACTGGCGTACAGCTGTTGCGGGTATTTGAACTGATACACCGGCGCGGCGCGGCAATCGGTGATGGTCAGTCCGGCCTGGATCTTTTCCGCGTAGGGCACGAACAGGCCTTTATCGACATAGTCCGTCAGCTCTGGGGAGAAACGGGCCTGGGCCTGGATCACATAGTCGCGCTTGATCAGTCGTGGCAGGAACTCCCCCAGCGAGCTGTAGCCCAATCGCCGGTCGAACGGACCCGCGCCAGGGTAGACGATGGCGTCGCTGGGCCCCGGTTGCACCGAATAGGTCAAGGACGCGGCGTACTTGCTGATCTCCCGGGCCTGGAACCGGGACGTGCGCATCTCCTTGGCCACGGCAAAGCCGACCACCACGACGATAATCAGCAACAACAACCAGAACGCCCGCCAGCCATGCCGTGCGCGGCGTTTTTTCGGGGGTAAAGGCGCTTCTTCCATACGTTCAGTCGGGACCACAGGTTTATTCGAATCGGTTTGCCACAAAGCGCCCATAGTCGACTGATCCATTCACGCAGATTGATCGGACTTGCTTGAAGCTTAGACGGTGGTTGGCGTGGGGGGAGGGAAATTGTGGGCATCCGTAGGTGAAGCCTCCCCTATGAGGTTTGTAATTATTGCAACGGTCATGTCCGTGGCGAGGGGATTTATCCCCGTTGGGCTGCGAAGCAGCCCCAATGCCAACAACGCTGTTGTACAGGCGTACCGAGTTGCAGTTGGGGGGACTGCTTCGCAGTCCAGCGGGGATAAATCCCCTCGCCACAAGTCCTACGCAAGTATCGGAATATTCGCTCGAACTTTGCCGGGGCGACAAAGCAGCGGCGTGGCTACGCTGGATTCAAACCCTTCAAAAGGAAGCAAGGAATGCATCCGCACCCCAACTCACATCGCTTGCGCAGAGGTCGTTATTCAGAGCTTGGGCGTGCTTATCTGGTGACTGCTGTGGTTCACAAACGCCAGCCGGTTTTTTCCGATTGGAGGCTTGGACGCCTGTTGGTTGCCGAATTCAAGCATGCTCATGATTCCGGCCAGGTGAACTCTTTGGCCTGGGTGGTGATGCCGGACCATTTCCATTGGCTGCTGCAAGTCATGGATAGTCAGCTAAGTCGTATCATCGGCGCTACCAAGGCTCGATGCACCCACAGTGTCAATAACACGATCGGAGCCACTGGACCGCTGTGGCAAAGCGGCTTTCATGATCGTGCGATTCGAGATGACGTGGAGTTGTTGCCGTTAGCTCGCTACATCATTGCGAATCCGCTTCGTGCTGGGCTGGTGAGTCGAATTGGCGATCACCCGCTGTGGGACGCTGCATGGCTTTGAGAAGAACCTATGGCGAGTAGATTATCTGTGGCGAGGGGATTTATCTGTGGCGAGGGGATTTATCCCCGTTGGGCTGCGAAGCAGCCCCAATGCCTACGACTCTTTTTACAGTTATACCGAGTTGCGGTTAGGGGGACTACTACGCAGTCCAGCGGGGATAAATCCCCTCGCCACAAGTATTCCTTCTCAAGGGAGCACAGCCTGAAAGTCTTGTATTAGAGCCATCGACCTCTACCAGCGCATGACCCTGCACCATCACTGTGCAATACTTGCGGCGTTCCCTGAACCGCTGTAACTGCAGATAATGCCTCTCCTTAAAGACGGTTTTTACTGCGGCATATCCCTGAATTTTCCGGGTTTTATAGTGAAACTCTCTGTTCTCTGCTTTTTATACTGCACGACCCGCTGATCTTGAGGCCTTGTCCTACAGGACGGTCTGCCCACGAGGCAGGCCCGGTTTCGGCAAGGTTGCAGGCTTATCCGCCTGTGGCCTTGGAGACTCGGTGGTTAATCCAATAACAAGACGAGGTTGTATCCCTATGCCAGTCGGCAATCCTCTGCCCCATGGCGAGACCGCTCAGGGTGGTCCGCTCAAACGTGAGCTCGGCGAGCGGCATATCCGCTTGATGGCGCTCGGCGCCTGCATCGGTGTCGGGCTGTTCCTCGGTTCGGCCAAGGCCATCGAAATGGCCGGCCCGGCGATCATGCTGTCCTACATCATTGGTGGCCTGGCGATCCTGGTGATCATGCGCGCCCTCGGCGAGATGGCCGTGCATAACCCGGTGGCCGGTTCGTTCAGCCGTTATGCCCAGGATTACCTCGGCCCGCTGGCAGGCTTCCTGACCGGTTGGAACTACTGGTTCCTCTGGCTGGTGACCTGTGTGGCGGAGATCACCGCGGTGGCGGTGTACATGGGCATCTGGTTCCCCGATGTGCCCCGCTGGATCTGGGCGTTGGCCGCACTGGTCAGCATGGGCTCGATCAACCTGATCGCGGTCAAGGCCTTCGGTGAGTTCGAGTTCTGGTTCGCCCTGATCAAGATCGTGACGATCATCGCCATGGTCATCGGCGGCGTCGGCATCATCGCCTTCGGGTTCGGCAACGATGGCGTGGCCCTGGGCATTTCCAACCTGTGGACCCACGGCGGCTTCATGCCCAACGGCGTGTCCGGCGTGTTGATGTCTCTGCAAATGGTGATGTTCGCCTACCTGGGCGTCGAGATGATCGGCCTGACCGCCGGTGAAGCGCGCAACCCGCAGAAAACCATCCCCAACGCCATCGGTTCGGTGTTCTGGCGGATCCTGCTGTTCTACGTTGGTGCGTTGTTCGTGATCCTGTCGATCTACCCGTGGAACGAAATCGGCACTCAGGGCAGCCCGTTCGTGATGACCTTCGAGCGCCTGGGCATCAAGACCGCCGCTGGCATCATCAACTTCGTGGTCATCACCGCCGCCTTGTCGTCCTGCAACGGCGGGATCTTCAGCACCGGTCGCATGCTCTACAGCCTGGCGCAGAACGGCCAGGCCCCGGCCGGTTTCGCCAAGACCTCGAGCAACGGCGTGCCGCGCCGGGCGTTGCTGTTATCGATCGCCGCGCTGCTGCTGGGCGTGCTGCTCAATTACCTGGTACCGGAGAAAGTCTTCGTCTGGGTCACTTCCATCGCCACCTTCGGCGCGATCTGGACCTGGGTGATGATCCTGCTGGCCCAGCTGAAATTCCGCAGAGGCCTGAGCGCGTCCGAGCGTGCGGCGTTGAAGTACCGCATGTGGTTGTACCCGGTCAGCTCGTACCTGGCGCTGGCATTCCTGGTGCTGGTGGTGGGCCTGATGGCGTACTTCCCCGACACGCGTGTGGCGCTGTATATCGGCCCGGCGTTCCTGGTGCTGCTGACAGTGTTGTTCTACACGTTCAAGTTGCAGCCGAAGGAACAGGTGCAGGGTTCGATGCGTTCCGCATCGTAAGCCCGGCACTGTCGAAGAAAGCCCCGGCCGAATGACCGGGGCTTTTTCATGGGCTCGAAGAAACCTGACCCCCGCCTCGCGGCAATTGCCGAAGCGTTTTCCTGAACTGTCTCGCTCCTGTTATTTCTAACGCAAGACCGCGTGTTTAAGGCGCTGGACGTCATGTCCGGCGGCACTGACCGTTGGAGGGAGCATGAAAGCGATATGGAATGGTTTTTTCAGCTATTCGCTCGTCGGATTGGCCAACACGCTGATCCACTGGCAGGTGTTCTTTGTGCTGCGCGTGGCGTTCGACTTCGATCAGTCGACGAGTAACTTCATCGCTTTTTGCCTCGCCGCGACATTTTCCTTTTATGCCAATGCGCTTTATACCTTCGAGGCCAAGCTCTCGGTGCCGGGTTATATGCTGTTCCTGTGTGTCATGGGCGCCCTTAGTTTCATCGTCGGGCATCTCGGGGATCGCTGGCAGTTGCATGGCCTGCTGACCGTCGCGGCGTTCTCGCTGTTAAGCCTGGTTCTCGGTTTTCTGTTTTCCCGGTTTGTCGTGTTTCGCGGACCTTGTCCATGAAAATTTCGCTGATCGTTCCGGTGTACAACGAAGAGCAGGCGATCGGCCTGTTCTACCAAAGTGTCCGCGAGCATCCGCAGCTCCAGGAACATAGCGTCGAGATTGTTTTCATCAACGATGGCAGCAGCGACCAGACTGCCGCACTGGCGCGTGAGATAGCGTTGGCGGACAGCCAGGTTGTGTTGATCGACTTCTCGCGTAATTTTGGCAAGGAGCCGGCCTTGTTTGCCGGGATCGAACATGCCAGCGGTGATGTGGTGATCCCGATGGACGTGGACCTGCAAGATCCCATCGACGTCATCCCCCGGATGATCGAGCAATGGCACAAAGGCGCCGAAGTGGTGCTGGCCAAGCGTCGCAATCGTTCATCCGACAGTTACCTGAAGCGGCGCGGGGCGGCGTTGTTCTACCGCCTGCTCAATCGGATTGCCTACCCGCACATTGAACAGAACGTGGGCGACTTTCGCCTGATGGACCGCAAGGTCGTGGAGGTCATCAAGACCCTTCCCGAATATCAGTTGTTCATGAAAGGCGTTCTGTCGTGGGCCGGTTTCAACACCGTCATCATCGAATACGACCGCGCCGGCCGCGCCGCTGGCAACAGCAAGTTCAACGGCTGGAAGTTGTGGAACCTGGCACTCGAAGGCATCACTTCGTTCAGCACCGTGCCTTTACGGTTGTGGACTTACGTCGGCAGTTGCATTTCGTTGGTTTCGTTGCTGTATGCCGCCTACCTGATTCTGGACAAGTGGATCTTCGGGAACGATCTGCCCGGTTATCCATCGCTGATGACCGCGATCCTGTTCCTGGGCGGCGTGCAACTGATCGGGATTGGCGTGTTGGGTGAATACATCGGGCGCATTTACCTGGAGACGAAACATCGGCCTCGGTATGTCATCAAGGAAATGATCCAGGGCGGACGACCCAAAATGCGAGATGAACCGTGAGCCAGTCCCTGTGGGCCAGGGTAATGACGCCACGGGAAGTGCTGCTGTTTTTCCTGGCGGCCAGTTTTCTTCATATCTTTCCCCTGGTTCAGGCTGATTATTTCTATAACGACGATAACTGGCGGGCGCTGGTGGCGGGCGAGGGCTGGCGCGAGGAAGGGCGGGTTGTCATCGAGCTGTTCTACAACGCCCTTTCGTTTGGTTCGAAAGCGCCAGATCTGTTTCCTTTGCCATTGTTCGTCGCCACCGCGGGCATCTCGTTTGCGCTGAGGTCGCTGACGTTTTTTTATTTCAAACGGCCGACGTTTGTTCATTGCCTGGTCGTCCTGCCGATCTGGTACAACCCGTTCTTCTTGCAGAACCTGTCCTACCACTACGACGGGCCGGCGATGGCATTGGGACTGGTGGCGCTTGTTTACGCCGCAATCTGGTCCAACGGCAGGGCCTGGCGAGACGTATGGATACCGGCATTGTTACTGGCCGTGGCCCTCGCGATCTATCAAGTGCTCATCGGTTTTTTTATCGCCATGTGTTGTGTCGATGTGATCAGACGGGTGTGGGAGGGCGAGCCGTCGGAGCAACTACTGCGGTTCATTACGCGCAAGCTTCTGGTCATTGTCGGCGGCGTATTGGTCTATTACGTCACGGCTTATCAACTGATGACCGGAGCGCGTCAGGCGTTGTTGCCGCTGCAAGCCAGCAGTCTGATGGAAATGGGCGACCGGCTTTTTTTTCTTGCGCATCTGCTGGTTGAAGGGGCCCGACCTTGGATCTGGAGCGGCGCGTTGCTCATGCTGGTCGGGTTCGCATGGGCAGGCATCGGGTTGTTCCGTCGTCCAGACCTGCTTTGGCGAAAAGCACTGCTGTTGCTCGTTTATCTACTGGCCCTTCCAGTGCTCCTGTTCTGCATCCCTGGCATCACGCTGTTATTTGCCGAGTTCAACTACGGTGCCAGGACGCTGGTGGCTTTTTCGGCGTTGTTATTGCTGACGTTCTTTCTGAGCCTGCAAATACTCACCCGTGTCCATGCAGGACTGGGACTGGTCTTGTTGATTCCGTTGTTGGCGATGTTGTCATTCTCCTTCGGACACGGCCGTGCCCTGTCGCTGCAAAAGGAACAGGAAGCCGTGGTGCTGGCTTCGCTGGCTTATGACATCAACCATTCGCCGCTGCGCGATAAAAGCCGTCTCTACATGGTCCCCGAACTGAAAGCCAACTGGCTCCCGGCGGCCAGTGGATTGTTCGCGGCGATGCCGGCTCAACGGTATGTGCTGGGCGTGGGTTACGTATTACTGCCGGAAAGCTTGCCGCGAGCGGGCATCACCAACGTGTATCTCGCCAAGGATGCAGAAGTGGTTGAATCGATCCGGCGCGGGGATTTCCTGCCGGTGGTGTCTACAGGGTTTTATGACCTGTTTGTCATCAATGACAGCGGCTATATCTTCATGAAAAAACCGCAGGGTGATCCTGATATGGCGCCCAAGTTGTGTTTGATGGTTGATATCGAGCGGTGTCGCTGAACGTCCGCGGCGGCTGCCTTGGGGCTGCTGCGCAGCCCAGCGGGGATGAATCCCCTCGCCACAGGTGTTTGTGCGCATCTGCAATTCCGCTTCTAAGCAGCCGCTATTTCCTGAGGCTCAAAACTGTCCGCCCGTGCCAACTGCCACATCCGCGAATAGAACTCGCCATTGACCTCACCAGTCAGCAGCTCCCCTGGTTTGAGGAAAACATGCAGTTGGGAGAACAGCTTGATCTCCGTAGCCGACATGCGCCGCACCAGATGCTTGGGTTGCAGTTGCGAAGGATGGTCGAGGCCGGCGGCGGCGAGCATTTCGGCCAGGGCCTTGAGGGTGTTGCGGTGGAAGTTGTAGACCCGCTGGGCTTTGTCCGGGACGACCAGGGCGCGCTGGCGCAGGGTGTCCTGGGTGGCGACGCCGGTGGGGCACTTGTTGGTGTGGCAGCTTTGTGACTGGATGCAGCCGATGGCGAACATGAAGCCGCGTGCGGCGTTGGCCCAGTCGGCGCCGATGGCCAGGACACTGGCGATGTCGAAGGCGCTGACAATCTTGCCGCTGGCGCCGAGCTTGATCTTGTCCCGCAGGTTCAGGCCCACCAAGGTGTTGTGCACAAACAGCAGGCCTTCGCGAAGCGGCACGCCGATGTGGTCGGTGAACTCCACCGGCGCGGCGCCGGTGCCGCCTTCCTTGCCGTCGACCACGATGAAGTCGGGCAGGATTCCGGTTTCCAGCATGGCCTTGGCGATGCCCATGAATTCCCACGGATGCCCCAGGCAGAACTTGAAGCCCACCGGTTTGCCGCCGGACAGTTCGCGCAGTTGCTGGACGAACTGCATCAGTTCGATAGGCGTGGAAAACGCGCTGTGGCAAGACGGCGAAATACAATCCTCGCCCATGAGTATGCCCCGGGTCTCGGCAATTTCCCGAGTGACCTTGTGCTTGGGCAGGATCCCGCCGTGACCCGGCTTGGCGCCTTGACTCATCTTGATTTCGATCATCCGCACCTGTGGGTTCTGCGCCTGGATTGCGAAGCGCTCCGGGTCGAAGCGCCCGTCGGAGGTGCGGCAACCGAAGTAACCGCTGCCCAATTCCCAGGTCAGGTCGCCGCCGTGTTCGCGGTGGTAAGGGCTGATGCTGCCTTCGCCGGTGTCATGGGCGAAATTGCCGAGCTTCGCGCCCTGGTTCAACGCCCGGATGGCGTTGGCACTCAGGGAGCCGAAGCTCATCGCCGAGATGTTGAACACCGACGCCGAGTACGGCTGGGTGCATTGCGGGCCGCCGACCGTGACGCGAAAGCCGCTGGGGTCGCTCAACGGGGCCGGGCGCATGGAGTGGCCGATGAATTCGAAGCCGGTCTGGTAGACGTCGATCAAGGTGCCGAACGGTTTGTCGGCGCTTTCGTTCTTGGCCCGCGAGTACACCAGCGAGCGCTGGGCGCGGGAAAAGGGCAGGGCATCGCTGTCGGATTCGAGCAGGTACTGGCGGATCTCCGGGCGGATGCCTTCGACCAGGTAGCGGATGTTGCCCAGGATCGGATAGTTACGGCGTACCGCGTGACGGCTTTGCAGCAGGTCGAACACCCCCAGCAGGCTCAGCAGCCCGGTCAACAGCACGATCGGCCAGAGCCAGTCGTGTCGCAGGAACGGCAGGCTGGCGAGGGTAAAGATCACACAGCCGGCGAAGAAGGCGTAGCGGCTCAGCAACGATAGGCTCATGCGGGTTCCTTGGGGAGGGGCGATGGGGGCGCAGAGATTTTGCGCTTGCGGTGAAACGGCAGGCAACAGAAACCCTGTGGCGAGGGGATTTATCCCCGCTGGGCTGCGAAGCAGCCCCAAACCGACGACCCGGTGGGCCAGGTAAATTGAATTGCTTTCAGGGGGCTGCTGCGCAGCCCAGCGGGGATAAATCCCCTCGCCACAGGTCACCCCGCCAACTTCATCTGCCGTACCGGCAGCTCCACGCGAAAGGTGGTCCCGACGCCGACTTCGCTGCGCACGGTAATCTCGCCGTGGTGTTTCTTCACGATGCCGTAGGACAGCGACAGCCCGAGCCCCGTGCCCTGGCCGATGGGTTTGGTGGTGAAGAACGGGTCGAAGATTTTCTGCAGGGTTTCCGGTGGGATGCCCGAGCCGTTGTCGGCGACTTCGATCCAGACGTTGTCGCCCTCGACCCCGTTGCGCAGGGTGATGGTGCCGCGCTCGGGGCCGATGGCCTGGGCGGCGTTGACGATCAGGTTCATGATCACCTGGTTGATCTGCGACGGCAGGCATTCGACTTCCGGCAGAGGGCTGTATTGCTTGACCACGTCGGCCTTGTATTTGATTTCGTTGGCGACGATGTTCAATGTCGAATCCATGCCCTGCTGCAGATTTGCCATCTGCCATTCCTGGCTGGAGTCGACGCGGGAGAAGTCCTTGAGGTCCTTGACGATCTGCCCGACGCGAGCGATGCCGTCCTTGGATTCCTTGATCAGTATTGGAATGTCCTCCACCAGGAAATCCAGTTCCACCTGTTCGCGCAGGCTTTTCAAATTCATCGCCAGCTCTGGCGAGGCGATGGCCTGTTCGGCGCTGCCGTAGGCCTGGAGCATTTCCTCGAGTTTGCTGAAGTAACCGCCCAAGGCGCCGAGGTTGGAAGAAATGAAGCCGATCGGGTTGTTGATTTCGTGGGCCACACCAGCCGCCAGCTGACCGAGCGAAGCGAGCTTTTCCGACTGCACGAGCTGGCTTTCAAGCATCTTGCGTTCGTCGATTTCCATCTGCAGCAATTCGCTGGCCTGCTTGAACGCCAGGGTGCGTTGCTCCACCAGGTCTTCGAGCTTGTTCATTTTCAAACGGGCACGGGAAGTCATTTCCCATTTGGTGGTCAGGGTATTGGCCATCTGCTGGACTTCGATGTTGTCGAAGGGCTTTTTCAATATGAGCAGACGGTCGTGGCCGTTCAGGCGGTCGAGCAATTCGTCCCAGGAATAATCCGAATACGCGGTGCAGACCACCACCTGCAATTGCGGGTCGACTTTCCACAGCTCTTCGATGGTCTTGGCGCCGTCCCAGCCTTCGGGCATGCGCATGTCGACGAAGGCCAGGGCATAGGGAAGCTCCTTGGCCAATGCCCCTTGCAATTTGGCCAAGCCTTCCTGGCCACCGTAGGCCGAGTCGAGTTCGAACACGGTGGCGGCGGGTTTCGGGGCCTCGCCGAACAGCGCGCTTTCCATGTCCTGCAAGTCGCTGTCGCTTTCGTCCTCCGGGGTCAGGATCTTGCGGAAATCTTCGTGGATGGCGGGCGTGTCATCAATCAAGAGGATGCGCCGGTTGCTCAGGCTGTTCATGGCTCACCTTCTGCGAGTTTCAGGGGCAGCTGCAATACAAACGTCGCCCCGGTACCAGGCCCCTCGCTGTGTGCGGTGAGGTGGCCGTTCATTTCAATCGCTGCCAGTGCGCAACTGTGCAGGCCGAACCCGTGGCCGTCCTTACGGGTGGTAAAACCATGGGCGAAGATGCGTGTCATGTTCTCCTCCGGGATGCCTTCGCCTTCGTCCTTCACGCTGATCTGCAGGGTCTCATCATCTACGACGGTGGCCTTGAGCGTCATGTTTCGCGCATGGTTGGAAACCCCGGCCATGGCGTATTTGGCATTGCTGATCAGGTTGATCAGGATCAGCAACAAGCGGTGTTTGTCGCCCATGATCCGCGGCACTTCGCCGTAGTCCTTGATGACCGTTACATGGTGGCGGGTCAGGGCTCCGGAGTTCATGCGCAGGGCGTCTTCGAGCAGTTCGCTGACCACCAGGGGTTCCATCAGGCTGTTGGCGCCGGCGTAGGACTGCTGCGTGGAAACGATGTCCTTGATGTGGTCCACGCTCTTGCTCAGTTGCGCCAGTTCATCGGTCAGGCCTTGTTGTTCCACCGCGATGGCTTCCACCAACTGGTTGAGGTAGCCGGGCAGCAGCTTGCCTTTTTCGTCCTCGGTGAGGAAATGCCCCAGGTCGTGGTTGTGTTCGTTGATCAGGTTCATCGCCTTGCCCAGCCCCAGGGCCTTGCTGCTGCGCAGCTTGCGGCTGACCAGGTCGGCGGAGATGTTCACGCTGTTGAGCACGTTGCCGACGTTGTGCAATACGTTGGTGGCGATCTCCGCCATGCCGGCCTGGCGGGCGGTGTCCATCAGTTCGCTCTGGGTGTCCTTGAGCTGGCGGGTGCGCTCTTCGACCCGTTGTTCGAGTTCGTCGTTGGCGGTTTGCAGCGCACTGTTGACCCGCTTGATCTCGCCGAAACTGCGTACCAGCCGAACCGCCAGCCAGATCAGGATCAGCACCAGGAGGGTAGCGAACACCAGCAACATAATGTGGTTGCGCTGATGCTTGGCGGCGGCTTTTTCCTGATCCTTTTCCAGCAGACTGGTGATGGTGTCCAGGCGGGCGGCCAGGGGGACGGCCTCGAAATCGCGCAGTAGCTGGTTGACCAAGGGTTGCTCACGCAGGATCAGCGCAATGTGCCTGCGCAGGATTTCCACGGAGCTGACGAGCCCGTCCGGCAAGCGCTCCTTGTTGATATCCAGCTGGTTGAGGCCCATCAGGATTTCGGCAGCCTGGTCCTGGGTGGTGATCTGCGCGAACTCCAGCGTGGCGAGCAGCAGGTCGTAGGTGTCGATGGTGGCGCTCTGCAGCCGAAGCTTGTCGTTATCGGACAGCAGGGAGAACTGGCGCTGGATATCGTCTTCGGCGGTGGGCAGGAAAGCCAGGGAGTTGCGCAGCACCGCGTTATGGGACTTGAACTGTTCCACCAGGCGGGTTTTTTCCTTGAGTGCCTTGAGGTACTCGTCGCGCTGGGTCGACCAGAGCTCGGGCGCATGGCGGCCCGGCTCCGCCTCGATGGCATCGAGGCGCTGCCACAGGCGCGTCATTTCATTGAGCGGCGATACCAGCGGGTCGTAGTTGTGGCTCAGGGCGATTCGCGACTTGAGCACTTCGTTGTCCCAGATCCCGTCCTGCTGCTTGAGCAGGCGGATCAAGTCGCGCGATTCGATGTGCGAGGCGGCTTGCTGGGCGCCTGATTCGATATACATGAACAACAGGACTGAGGCCAGCAAGACGCCGATGAAAGCCAGGCCGAGGCGGCGGGAGAGACTGTTCATAGCGGCTTGCCCTCCCATTCGCCAGTGAGGGTCTTGAGGAACTCGACGATCAGTTCGGTATCGTTTTTCAGCGGCTCACGGCCCAGCTGGTACTTGAACATGACTTCCACCGCGCGCTCCAGGGTCGGCGCGGAGCCGCCATGGAAATACGGCGCGGTGACGGCCACGTTGCGCAGGCTCGGCACCTTGAACACCTGGCGGTCGGCTTCGTCGCCGGTGATGTTGAAGCGGCCGTTGTCGGCCCGGGTGGGGTTGCCCCGGTCCTGGATGTAGTCGCCCATCACGCCGAACTTCTGAAACATGTTGCCGCCGATGTTCACGCCCTGATGGCAGGCGATGCAGCCGTATTCCTTGAAGCGCTGGTAACCGAATTTTTCCCGGGGGGTGAGAATGTCAGTGTTGCCCAGCAGGTATTGGTCAAAGCGCGAATTCGGCGTCAGCAGGGTGCGCTCGTAATCGGCGAGAGCGCCCTGGATGTTGGGCTGGGTCACGCCGCCGGGGTAGGCGTCGGAAAAATCCCTGGCGTAGCCCGGATCGTCGGCGATGCGCTTGACCACCGTTTTCCAGTCGCTGCCCATTTCCCCGGGGCTGGTCACGACGATGTGCACCTGTTCTTCCAGGGTATCGACGCGACCGTCCCAGAACTGATGGAAGTTCAGGCTGGCGTTGAACACGGTAGGGGTATTGACCTCCACCGGCTTGCCGTCGAAGCCCAGGGAAAACTGCTTGTCATCGGCGCCGCCCTTGTCCAGGCGATGGCAGCTGGCGCAGGACAGCGTGTTGTTGACCGACAGCCGTGGGTCGTTGAACAGCCGCTGGCCCAACTGGACCCGCTTGGGGTCCAGGGCCGGCGCGGCGGGCAGGGGTTTGAGCGGTTCGTCCAATGGTTCTGCGTGAGTGGTCACGCTGTATCCCAGAAGCAGGCAGAGAGCCAGAATCAGTCCGTGTGACGCCATGGGATGCTTTCCTTGAAACTTCGGTTTATGGACTCAATTGCTCATGAAAACGGATTCGGTTTTTTTTCCCATGCCGCCATCCACTGGGCAAAGGCCTGCGGCTCCACGGCCTTGCTGAAGTAATAGCCCTGGGCTTCCTCGCACTGGTGCGCCTTGAGGAACGCCAGTTGCTCGCGGGTTTCCACACCCTCGGCAATGATGTGCAGGTTCAAGCTCTTGCCCAGGCTGATGATGGTGCTCACCAGTTTCGCGTCGTTGCTGTCGATGCTCAGGTCGCCGACGAACGACTGGTCGATCTTCAACACGTCCACCGGAAATTTCTGCAGGTAACTCAGGCTCGAATAGCCGGTGCCGAAGTCATCGATGGCCAGTCGTACCCCCAACTGCTTGATGGCCTTGAGGGTGGCGACGGTGGTATCGATGTTCTGCATGAGCACGCTTTCGGTAATCTCCAGTTCCAACTGTGTCGGGTCCAGGCCGGTTTCCTTGAGGGTGCGCGCAATGCCTTCGACGAAACCGCGCTGGCGAAAATCGATCGCCGAGACATTCACCGACAGGTATAGCGGTCGCATGCCCTCGGCTTGCCAGCGACAGGCCTGTTGGCAGGCTTCCTGGAGCACCCACTGGCTCAGCGGTACGATCAGCCCGCTGTCTTCGGCCACCGGAATGAAATCCGACGGAAAGACGAGCCCCTGGTCGGGCCGGTTCCAGCGCACCAGCGCCTCGACACCGACCACCGCGCCGCTCGTCAGATCGAGCTTGGGTTGGTAATGCAGCACGAATTCCTTGCGTTGCAGCGCCAGGCGCAAACCTGATTCGATGGTCTGCTGCTGCCGTGCCCGGCGGTTCATGTCCTCGGTGAAAAAACGGTAGTCGTTGGGGCCGGTTTCCTTGACGTTGCGCATTGCCGTCTCGGCTTTCTTGATCAGCGCCACGGCGTCGAAACCGTCAGTCGGGTACACGCTGATGCCCAGGCTTGCCGTCACCGTCAGGTCATGGCCGTCGATGGGGTGTGGAGAGTTGATCGCCGCGAGCAGTTTTTCCGCCACGCCCTTGATCAATTGCGGATCGGCGACGTCGCCGAGGATCACCACGAACTCATCGGAGCCGTAGCGAAACACCGAGTCGGATTCACGCACCACGGTGGCCAGGGTGCGTGCCACCCGCTTGAGCATCTCATCGCCCACCGGATGGCCCAGCGCATTGTTGATGCGCTTGAAACGGTCCAGGCCGATGAACATCACCGCCAGCTGCCGGTCATGCCGACGGCACTGGGCCAGGGCCTGGGTCAGGCGGTCGCCTAGCAGCATGCTGTTGGGCAGTTCGGTGAGGACGTCGTATTGCAGCAGGTGAGAGACCTTGAGCAGTTCCTGGACCCGCTCTTCGATCGTGCGCTCCAGGCTGCGCATCTTCCGCGCTGCGTCTTGCGCCAGTTGCCATTTCCAGGTCATGGCGCTGGCCATCTGGCGGATTTCCAGGGTGTCGAACGGTTTCTTGAGAATCAGCAACTGGTCGTCGAATTCGATGCGCTCGGACATGGTTTCCCAGGAATAGTCCGAATACGCCGTGCACAGGGCAATTTGCAGTCGCGGGTCGGCTTTCCACAGCTGTTCGATGGTTTGCAGGCCGTCCCAGCCCGGCGGCATGCGCATGTCGGCGAATACCAGCGCATACGGCTGGCCCTCGGCCTGGGCGCGCTTGACCAGCTCCAGCGCTTCCTCGCCCTGATAGGCCGAGTCGATCTGGAATTGCAATCGATTGACCTGCGGTGTTCCGAACAGCAGGCTCTCGGTGTCGTCCAGCGAATCGTCATTGCCGGCGCTGGGGCTGAGGATCTTGCGAAAATCCTGGTGGATGGCGGGCGTGTCGTCCACCACCAGGATTCGCCGGTTGGCAGGTACCGACATGGGGTTCATGGGTTGCTCTCCGATAGCTGGCTGGCCGGCCGGGTCCAGTGGTCCGCCACCGGCACGATGGTACCGGCCTTGAGCAGTGCGGCCGCCTGGTCGCTGTCGACCACGGTACTGAAGTAATGCCCCTGGGCCTGCATCGAGCCGCCGCTGGACATCAGGGTGGTGCGTTGTTCCTGGGTCTCGACGCCTTCGGCAATGATGCCGATGCCGACGTCCCGGGCAAAGTTGATGATCGCCCGCAGGGTCGTGGCGTTTTCTGGATCGGCGTTGGCGCTGTCGAGGAATCGCTGGGCGAGCTTGAGATGGTTGACGCGGTAGGTCTTCAGATAATCGAACGAGGAATACTCGGTGCCGAAATCATCGATGGCCACCTGCACGCCGAGTTCGCACAGGCGGGGCAGCACGTCGTTGTGGGTCCATTTGGTCTGGGCCAGGGTCGCTTCGGTGACATCGAAGCGCAGGTCCCAGGGCGCCAGCTCCCAGCGCGCGGTGGTGCGCAGCACGTCGTAGATCAGTTCCGGGCCGGTCTTGAGCTGGGTCAGGGACAAGTCGATGGCGATCACCGGCGGCGCCATGCCCTGGTCGCGCCATTGGCGCATCTGCTGGCAGGCCTGGTCCAGGACCCAGTGACCGAGGCCGATGATGATCCCGGTTTTCTCGGCGGCAGGCATGAACGCCGCCGGCTCCAGCCAGCCGCGTTCGGGGTGGTTCCAGCGCACCTGCACGCCCATGCCGAGGATCTTGCCGGTGCCGAGGTCGACTTCCGGCAGGTAGTGCAAATGCAGTTCGTTGTTCTCGATGGCCTGGCGCAGGTCATTGGCCAGGGCGACCCGGTCGGTGACTTCCTGATTGATCTCTTCGTTGTGGAAGTGATATTGGTTGCGGCCCTTCTCTTTCGAGCGGTACAGGGCCATGTCGGACTGCGCCATCAGGCTGTCGGCGCTCAGGCTTTGTGGCGTGTACAGGCTGATGCCGATGCTCACCGAGATGCGCACATCGTTGCCGTCCAGGAAATAGGGCGCCACCAGCGCGTCACGGATTTTGCCGGCCAGCGCGGCGCAGTGCGTCGCTTCGTGGACATCTAGTTGCAGGATGGCGAATTCATCGCCGCCCAGGCGCGCCACCACGTCGTTTTCCCGGGTACAGCCCTTGAGGCGCGCCGCAACTTCCTGCAACAGCAGGTCGCCGATGGGGTGCCCGAGGGTGTCGTTGATGCGCTTGAAGTGGTCCAGGTCCAGGTAGAACATCGCAAACGGCGCAGCTCCCCGGCGCGCGGCGGCGAAGGCCTGGTGCAGGCGTTCGATCATGGTGGCGCGGTTGGCGAGCCCGGTCAGGCCATCGGTGCGGGCGAGCAGGGCGATCTTTTCCTCGGCCACTTTGCGCTCGGTGATGTCGAGGATGATGCCCTCGACTTCCAGCAACAGGCCTTGCTCGTTGCGCACAGGAATGTAGCGGTTCTCCACCCAGCGAAAGGTGTCGTCTCCGGTGCGCATGCGAAACTCGATGGACGCCCCGACCGTGTCGCGGTCCAGGACGCGGACCATGGCCTCCTGGACCTTGCCCTGATCATCGGGGTGGATAAGGGTTTGCGCCCAGTCCGGCGAACTGATCAGTTGCGCCGCGACATGGCCGAACTTGGTGATGTTGTGCGAGATGTACATCAACGGGAACGGCGGCTCGCCACGCAGGCGGTAAAGGATGGTCGGGCTGTTCTGCACGATGATGTTGGCGTCGGCCAGTTCCCGGGTGCGTTCCTCCACCGCCCGTTCGAGCATGTCCATTTTCAGCGCCGCGTCTTCGGTCATCTGCCATTTGACGGTGAGGGTGCTTGCCATCTGGCGGATCTCGATGGCGTCGAAGGGTTTCTTCAGGATCAGCAGGCGATCACCCAATTCCAGGCGATCGGCGATGTCCTCCCAGGAGTAATCCGAATAAGCGGTGCACAGCGCCACTTGCAGCTTGGGATCGACGCGCCACAGCCGCTCGATGGTTTCAAGACCGTCCCAGCCTGGCGGCATGCGCATGTCGATAAACGCCATGGCGAAGGGTTTACCCCGGGCCAGGGCCGTTTCTACCTTGCTCAAGGCCTCCATGCCCTGGAATGCCGACTCCAGCTCGAAACTCTGGGCGGCGATCACCACCGGTGCGCCGAACAAGGCTTCTTCGGCGCTGCTCAGGCTGTCTTCGGGGATCACGTGGGGGGCGAGGATCTTTCGAAAATCCTCATGAATCGTTGGCGTGTCGTCGACGATCAGGATCCGCCGGTTGGATCTATCCATCGGCAGGCTCATGGCCGTGCACCGTCGAGATGCTGACTATGGAACCGTGGGAACATCTGATATCCCTTTCGCTGGCATGAGTATTCGGCCTGTACTTGGCCCTTCATGAGGTACAGCATAGTCGGCTCAAGGAAACCGCGCGGTGCATGGTGGCGAATTGTGTCTAAATGTCCGCTATCTACTAGCCTGTCTGTCAGGGGTAAGGTAGAACGGTGATCGTCAATAGGAGGGGGTGCCAATGGAAGATCAGTCGTCGAACGTTCCTGCTGCGAAGCCGACGGTGTTGCTGGTGGATGACGAAGAGTCGATTCTCAACAGCCTGCGTCGGCTGTTGCGCAGCCAGCCGTATGAAATCCTGCTGGCCGACAGCGGTGCGAAGGCCTTGGAAATCCTCAAGGAGCGGCCGGTCGACCTGGTGATGACCGACGCCCGGATGCCGAACATGGACGGCGCCACGCTGCTGGCGGAAATCCGCAAGCTGTATCCATCGACCTTGCGCATCCTGCTCACCGGCTACGCCGACGTGGACATGATGACCAAGGCCATCAACGAGGGGCAGCTCTATCGCTACCTCAGCAAACCCTGGAATGACGAGGAACTGGTGCAGGCCCTGCGCCAGGCCTTGGCCCACCAGCATTCGGAAAGCGAGCGTCAGCGCCTCGAAGCGTTGAACCGCGAGCAGAACCAGCAACTCAAGACCCTCAACGCCACGCTGGAAAAACGCGTGGCGTCGCGCACCGCCGAGCTGCAGCAGACCGCCGATATGCTCGACCTGGCCTACGAAGAGCTCAAGCGCAGCTACGTGACTGGCACCGAAGTGTTCTCGCTGATCGCCAACCTGCGCCTGCCCAAGGCCAAGCAGACCAACCGGCAGATCATCGAGTTGATCCGGGTCTACAGCCGGCTCAACTTTCTCGACGAGTCCACCGACCGCGACCTGACCATGGCCGCCGCCCTCTACAACATCGGCAAGCTGAGCTGGACCGATAACATGATGGTCACGCCCGCCGACATGCTGCACCACAGCGAACTGGAACTGTACCGGGCCTATCCGAAGCAGAGTGAATCGCTGCTGATGACCCTCGACCCGATGAAGGACGCGGCGCGCATCATCCTCCATCACCAGGAGCGCTGGGACGGCAGCGGTTTCCCCGATCACCTCAAGGGCGAGGCGATTCCGTTCGGTTCGCGGCTGTTGAAACTGGCGGTGGATTTCATCGAATTGCAGCGTGGGTTGATCCTGGAGCGGCAGATGAACAGCGATGAAGCGCTGGTCTACATCCGCAAATACGCCGGCAAGCTGTACGACCCGAACATGGTCGAGGACTTCATCAAGGCCTGCGGCGAATACCTGGAAGACGTGACCCTGTCCGACCCGACGGTGAAGGTCGTGACTACCCGCGAGCTGGCGGCCGGCATGGTCCTGGCGCGCAATCTCAATGCCGACAACGGCATGCTGTTGCTCAATGCCGGCAAGGTCATGAGTGCTCCGCTGATTGAAAAACTCATCGCCTTCGAGGCGATGGAAGGGGCGCGGTACAGCGTGTTCGTCAAGATCCCCGAGGAGGAAGCGGATCCTTCGGTGCCGAAGCCGATTTTGGGGTGATGAAAATCTGCCGGACGATGGGTTCCCTGTGGGAGCGAGCTTGCTCGCGATAGCGGAGTGTCAGTCAAATATTTTCAACTGATCCACTGCCATCGCGAGCAAGCTCGCTCCCACAATGGGGCTTTGTCGGGTTGGGGATCTGGGCCAGGCTTTGCTCCCACCGCCGGCCCCTGTAATCTGCCCCGGCATTTTCTGCCCGAGGCCTTTTTGACCATGACCATTGCTCTTATCCGTATCGCCGCCGCCCTGCTCATCGGCCCTGACGGCCGGACCCTGCTGGTACGCAAGCGCGGCACCCAGGCCTTCATGCAACCGGGTGGCAAGATCGAAGCCGATGAACAACCGGTCCAGGCCCTGGCTCGGGAGCTGGAGGAGGAACTCGGCCTGAGGATCGACCCGGCGCATGCTCGTCACCTTGGACAGTTCAGCGCGCCGGCCGCCAACGAGCCGGGTTTTACCGTGCAGGCCGAAGTGTTTTTGCTGGACATCGATGCTCGGGTTTCTCCCGCCGCCGAGATCGAGGAAGTGTGTTGGATCGATCCGGCCGGTACCGGCGATTTGTTGCTGGCGCCGTTGACAGGCGAGGTGATCCTGCCGTTTTATCGAGCCACTTGTCTCGCGACTTGCTGATTCAATACTCAAGGACTGACGCCATGATTCCATTGCCGGACCTGCTGATTTTCGCCGCCGCCGCGTTGTTGATGGTGCTCACGCCCGGCCCGAACATGATCTACCTGATTTCCCGTTCGATCTGCCAGGGCCGCAAGGCCGGCGTCACCTCCTTGCTTGGCGTGGTGGCGGGCTTCTTCGTGCACATGTTCGCCGCGGCGGCGGGGCTGACGGCGGTGTTCCTGGCAGTGCCGATGGCTTATGAAATCCTCAAGTGGGCCGGCGCGCTGTATCTGCTCTGGCTGGCCTGGCAAGCGGTGAAACCGGGGGCTCGCTCGCCTTTTCAGGCCCAGCAGTTGCCGGCGGACTCGACCCGCAAGCTGATCACCATGGGTTTTCTCACCAGCGCCCTGAACCCGAAGATCGCGGTGTTCTACCTCTCGGTGTTTCCGCAGTTCATCAGCCCGGAGCACGGCTCGCTGTTCACCCAGAGCATCATCCTCGGGCTGACTCAGATCAGCGTGAGCTTCAGCGTCAACCTGCTGATCGCGCTGTTCGCCGCCGGCATCGCCTCGTGGTTTGTCCACAACCCGACCTGGCTGGCGGCGCAGCGCTATTTCATGGGGTTTGTACTCGGCGCACTGGCGCTGCGACTGATGCTTGAGCAACGGCGTTCGGCATGAACATCCGACGGCTGAAGGTGGCTGATGCCCAGGGCTATCGGGAGTTGATGCTCCAGGCCTATGAGTTGCATCCAGAGGCTTTCACCTCCAGTGCCAGTGAACGGGCGACGCTGCCCATCAACTGGTGGGAGTCACGCCTGACCAGCCGGCTCGATGTGATCCTCGGGGCGTTCGTGGTGGACGAACCGGTTGGTATCGTCGGCCTGTCCCTGGAGCATCGGTTGAAGGCCAGGCACAAGGCGACCCTGTTCGGCATGTACGTCGCCGCCGCCCATCGCCAAGGGGGGCTTGGCCAGCAACTGGTCCAGGCGGCCCTCGACGAAGCCCGTCGTCACGCCTTTCTGCGGCTGGTGCAACTGACCGTCACCGCCGGCAACGACCCGGCCGTCAAACTCTACCAGCGCAGCGGCTTCGTTTTGTACGGGCTCGAACCGATGGCGATTCGCGTGGGCGATGAGTATTTCGACAAGATCCACATGTGGCTTGAACTCTGAACCGAGCGACCATGACCGTTGCGCTTTGTGGCGAGGGGATAAATCCCCTCGCCACAAAGGCCCTTGTCAGCGCACGGCACTGACGCCGTCGAGTGTCGAGAATGATGTGTCCTTGGCCGTCAGCAAAAAATCGCGCATGTACGGCGCGTCGAGCATGTCGGTGCGCACCGCCGCGTAGAGCGTGGCGAACAGACCCTTCTCCCCCAGCCGCTTGGCCTTCACGTAGCCCCGTGAGCTGTATTCATGCAGTGCCCAGTGAGGCATGCCGCAGACGCCCCGGCCGCTGGCAACCAGTTGCATCATCATTACCGTCAGCTCGGAGGTGCGAACCTGGGCCGGTTCGATGTCGGCCGGCTCCAGGAAACGGGTGAAGATGTCCAGCCGATCACGCTCCACCGGGTAGGTGATCAGGGTTTCGCTGACCAGGTCTTCGGGCACGATGTACGGTTTGCCCGCCAGTCGATGCTGGTTCGCCACCGCGAGCATCGCCTCGTAGGTGAACAGCGGCACATAGGTGATGCCCGCCAGCTCCAGCGGATCGGAAGTGACCACCAGGTCGAGGTCGCCCCGGGCCAGGGCCGGCAGCGGGGCGAAGGCGAAGCCCGAGGCCAGGTCCAGCTCGACTTCCGGCCAGGCATCGCGGAACTGGTCGATGGTCGGCATCAGCCATTGGAAGCAGCTGTGGCACTCGATGGCCATGTGCAGACGCCCGGCGGTGCCGCCGGCCAGCCGCGCGATGTCCCGCTCGGCGCTGCGCAGCAATGGCAGGGCGGCATCCGCCAGTTGCAACAGGCGTAAGCCGGCGCTGGTGAACCGGACCGGTTTGGTCTTGCGCACGAACAGCTGCATGCCCAGGCGCTCCTCCAGTTCCTTGAACTGGTGGGACAGCGCGGACTGGGTCAGATGCAGGCGTTCGGCGGCCTCCACCAGGCTGTCGGCTTCGCGCAGGGCGTGCAGGGTCTTCAGGTGACGGAGTTCAAGCACCGGTGTGGCTCCATGAGTAAAACTTGTGATCAACACGAAAAGATTGAGTTTGTCTCATGTGGGTCCGGCTGTCGACAATGACGCCATCTTTTACAGAAGGACATTCACCATGGCCCTGGCCCATACCCTCGGTTTTCTTCGCATCGGCGCCGATCGCCGCCCCGTGCGGCAAGCCCACAACCGGGTTCCGGAGTTTACCGCCGGGCAGACCTTCGCGCTGAGCTGGGAGCACCTGTTCGACGAGGTCGACGAAGCCCATGCGCTGGGGCATCGAGTCAAGCCGGCGATCATCGGCCCGCTGACGTACTTGTGGCTGGGCAAGGCCAAGGGCGGTGACTTCGACAAACTCGACCTGCTGGAAAGCCTGTTGCCGGTTTACGGCGAAATCTTCAATCGCCTCAAGGCCCAGGGCGTGGAGTGGGTGCAGATCGATGAACCGATCCTCACCCTCGACCTGCCGCTGGCCTGGCGAAGCGCCTTCGAGCGGGCCTACCACATCCTCCAGTATTCACCGCTGAAAAAATTGCTGGCGACCTGTTTCAGTGGCCTGCAAGACAACCTCGGCCTGGCGGCGGGCCTCCCGGTGGATGGGCTGCACGTCGACGCCGTGCGTGCGCCGGAACAACTCGGCCAGGTGCTCGATCGCCTGCCGACCTACAAGATCCTGTCGGTGGGCCTGGTCAATGGCCGCAACGCCTGGCGCTGTGAACTGGAACAGGCGCTGGCACAATTGCGACCGGCCCGGGAACGCTTCGGCGAGAACCTTTGGGTCAGTACCCTCGCCACGTGTGCTCAGGGCTTCAGATAACCACTCGGCAATCTTCATCAAACTGTCACGCAACTGTGGCAGCGCGCTTGAACAAACTTCATCAGACTTGCGCTCTATTGGGGTTCTGCGTTCTGGTGTTTGTTCATGCGTGTATTCATTTTTCTGGCCGCATTGTTGTGCGGCCTGCCGTCGTTGGCGGCTTCTCGTTGTGATGTCAATGTCGCGACCCAACGGGTCGACCTGGACCAGGTAAGCCTGGCGTACCAGAGCATCGGCCGTGCTTCGGATCCCGCGCTGCTGCTGGTGATGGGGCTGGGCGGTCAGTTGATCCATTGGCCGGACGAAGTGGTGGTGGCGCTGTGCGAACAGGGTTTCCGGGTGATTCGCTACGACAACCGGGATGTGGGCCTGTCCGCCTGGCGCCAGGCCCCAGGCACTGCCAACCTGACCTTCGAAGCCTTGCGCTACAAGCTTGGCTTGCCGGTGGCCGCGCCTTATACCTTGACCGACATGGCCGCCGATGGCCTGGGCTTGATGGATGCCTTGCAGGTGCAAAGCTTCCATGTACTGGGCGTAAGCATGGGCGGGATGATCGCCCAGCACATGGCGGCGATGGCGCCGCAACGGGTCGAGAGCCTGACCCTGATCATGACCAGTTCCGGCGCCGCAGGCTTGCCGGCGCCCAGTGAAACGCTGGTGCAGTTGCTGTCACGACGCAGCGCGCCGAATCGTGAAGTGGCGCTTGAGCAACAGGCCGACCTGCTCGCCGCGCTGGGCAGCCCGATGGTGGTCGATGACCGGCAGGCCTTGCTGCATCAAGCCGCCGTGGCTTACGACCGGGCCTTCAACCCCGAAGGTGTGAAGCGTCAGATCATGGCAATCCTGGCCGAGCCGAGTCGGGTGGCGCTGCTCAATCAATTGCAGGTGCCGACCCTGGTGGTCCATGGCACCGCCGATCCGTTGCTGCCGGTGATGCATGGTGTGCATCTGGCGGCGCATATTCGCGGCAGCCAGTTGAAACTGATCCCAGGCCTGGCCCATCGCTTTCAAGAGGCCTTCAAGGAACCCTTGCTGGGCGCGGTGTTGCCCTACTTGCAGCAGCACCGCGAAGACACCTCGCACTGGGCGCAGATCGAGCCGGCGCAGGCACCTAATCTGCTTTAACTCATGCCGAGGCGCTTTTGTGGCGAGGGGATTTATCCCCGCTGGGTTGCGCAGCGACCCTAAAGCTTGGCGCCCAGGTGTGTCAGGCAGACCCCATCGCAATGCTAGGGCCTGCTGCGCAGTCCAGCGGGGATGAATCCCCTCGCCACAAGGGGGGGCTTCAGGGCGGCTAGCGTCGGTGAGCTTCCTCCACCAGCCATTCCATCAGTTCCTGCAACTGGCCAGACACCTGGGCTTTGCGCGGATGAACCAGGTGATAACCCAGCCCGGTCCTGACCTTCAATTCGAACGGCGCCACCAGCCTGCCGGCGCTGAGGTCGTCGCCGATCAGCGACCAGTCGCCAATTGCCACGCCTGTGCCTTGAGACGCCATGGACATCGCCAGGTCCAGGGTTTCGAAATGCTGGCCCTTGCTGACGTTGTTCAGGTGGACGCCGGCCTCGGCGAGCCAGGCGTTCCAGTCGCGCTCGTCGGTGGTGGGGTGCAGCAGCAAGTGCTGTTGCAGGTCGGCGGGCGAGCGCAACGGTGCGGGGCCTTCCACCAGCGGCGGGGAGCAGACCGGCGTCAGTTGTTCATCGAACAGGTGCAGGCGGGCCAACGAGGCATCGGGCGGCGGGCCGTAGACGACCGCCGCGTCGAAGGTTTCCTGTTGGAAATTCACGCCGTGCCGGACCGTGGTGGTCAGCTCCACCGGCACGTCTGGCCGCTCCTTTTGCCATTGCAACAGGCGCGGCAGCAACCAGCGCATCACGCAGGTCGGCGCCTTGAGTTGCAGGGCCTGGCGTTTCTCGCCGATCTGCTCCAGCGCCTCGCCGATCAGGCCGAACACCTGCTGCACCCGCGGCAGCCACGCCTGGCCTTCGGCGGTCAGGCTCAGGCCACGCGCCTGGCGGTGAAACAGCGCGTAACCCAGGTGCGCTTCCAGTCCGGCAATTTGTCGGCTCACCGCACCTTGAGTGATATGCAGCAGTTCCGCCGCGCGGGTGAAATTGCAACATTGGGCGGTGATCAGGAAGGTGTGCAGCGCCGGCAGCGGAGGAAGTCGTTTCATTGAGGCCAAGCCATGACTTGAAGACATGGCTAGTATGACTTTTTATCGATTGTTGTCGCTATGGCCCGACCGTTCCAATAACGCCATTCCCGAAGAAAAAGGCGATGGCAATGGCGACGTGCGGCGAAGTATTGGTCAAGTTACTCGAAGCTTATGGTGTGGAGCAGGTGTTTGGCATTCCTGGCGTGCACACCGTCGAGTTGTATCGCGGGCTGGCCAGTTCGAGCATCCGTCATGTGACGCCGCGTCACGAGCAAGGCGCCGGGTTCATGGCCGACGGTTATGCGCGGGTCAGCGGTAAGCCGGGGGTGTGTTTCATCATCACCGGGCCGGGCATGACCAACATCGCCACCGCCATGGGCCAGGCTTATGCCGACTCGATCCCGATGCTGGTGATCTCCAGCGTGCAGTCGCGCAGCCAGTTGGGCGGCGGGCGCGGCAAGCTGCATGAGCTGCCGAACCAGAGTGCGCTGGTGGGCGGCGTGGCGGCGTTTTCCCATACGTTGATGTCGGCTGCCGAGTTGCCCGGCGTGTTGGCCCGCGCCTTTGCCGTGTTCCAGGCCGGGCGCCCACGGCCGGTGCACATCGAAATCCCGCTGGACGTGCTGGTCGAGGACGCCGATGCGCTGTTGTGCAGCGCACCGGTGCACGTCAGCCGCGCCGGGGCTGCGCCAGACGCCGTGGAGCAGATGGCGGCATTGCTGGCGACGGCCAGACGGCCACTGATTCTTGCCGGCGGGGGCGCCATCGATGCAGCAGCCGAATTGACCGAACTGGCCGAACGCCTCGGTGCACCGGTGGCGTTGACCATCAATGCCAAGGGCTTGCTGGCGTCCTGGCACCCGTTGCTGATCGGCTCTACCCAGAGCCTGGTCGCGACCCGTGCGTTGGTGGCCGAGGCCGATGTGGTGCTGGCCATCGGCACCGAACTGGCCGAGACCGACTATGACGTGACCTTCGCCGGCGGCTTCGAGATTCCCGGTGCGCTGCTGCGCGTCGACATCGACCCCGACCAGACCGTGCGCAATTACCCACCGAAACTGGCGCTGGTGGCCGATGCGCGAAGTGCTGCTCGCGCCTTGCTCGACGCGCCGAGCCTGCAAGCGCCCGCCGCACGCCAGGACGACTGGGGAGTGGCGCGTGTGGCGCGGCTGTGGGCTGAACTCGACCGGCAATGGGACGCACCGACTCGCGCCCAGACCGTGTTTCTCGACAGCGTTTTACAGACGCTGCCCGAGGCGGTCTTTGTCGGCGACTCCACCCAGCCGGTGTACACCGGCAACCTCACTTTCAATCTCGAACAGCCGCGCCGCTGGTTCAACTCCTCGACCGGCTACGGCACCCTCGGCTACGCATTGCCGGCGGCGATCGGCGCCTGGCTTGGCGGTGTCGATAACGCCCATGGACGCCCGCCGGTGGTGTGCCTGATCGGCGATGGCGGCCTGCAATTCAGCCTGCCGGAACTGGCCAGCGCCGTGGAAGCGCGGGTACCGGTGATCGTATTGCTGTGGAATAACCAAGGCTACGAAGAGATCAGGAAGTACATGGTCAACCGTGCCATCGAACCGGTGGGCGTGGACATCTACACGCCGGATTTCATCGGCGTCGCCAAGGCGTTGGGCTGTGATGCCGAGGCGGTTGAGGATGTGCCGTCATTGCGGGTGGCGTTGCTTGCTGCACGTGAGCGGCGGGGGCCGACGTTGATCGAGATTGATCAGGACCTTTGGGCGGCGAAGTATTGAGGTGCCTTTACTGGCCCCATCGCGAGCAAGCTCGCTCCCACATGGGAATCTCTGTTGGCTATAAATGTTGCGTTCACCGCCGATCCCTGTGGGAGCGAGCTTGCTCGCGATGAGGCCGGCCCAGTCAGCACAAAGTACAGATCAAACGGTCATCCGCAACCGCGCCAGATCCCTCAGCGGCGGCGCGCCGAACAGCCGGCTGTATTCGCGGCTGAACTGCGACGGGCTTTCATAACCCACGCGATACCCTGCCGCCGAGGCTTCCAGCCCTTCGGCCAGCATCAGGCGACGGGCTTCCTGCAGGCGCAATTGCTTCTGGTACTGCAACGGGCTCATGGCGGTCATTGCCTTGAAACGATGGTGCAGAGTCGAGACGCTGAGGTTGACTTCCCGGGCCAGGTCGTCGATGCGCAGCGGCTGTTCGAAATGGCCGTTGAGCCATTTGATCGCCTGGCTGATGCGATGGCTCTGGCTGTTGGCAATGGCGATTTCATACAGCCGGTAGCCTTGCGGGCTGCGCAGCAGGCGATAGAGGATTTCCCGGCGCACCAGTGGCGCGAGCATGGCGATGTCTTTCGGGCTGTCCAGCAACCGTGCCAGGCGCAGCACGGCATCGAGCATCGGCGTGTCCAGGCGTTCGACATACAGGCCGCGGCCAGCGGGGCGGGTCGGTACGCCCAAGGGACCGGCGTCGGCGATCAGCGCGGTGATTTCCGCCGGGTCGATGTCCAGGCGCAGCGCCAGGATCGGCTGTTCGGGCGAGACGTCGGCGATGCACCCGCTCAATGGCATCGAGACCGAGACCACCAGGTAGTGCAACGGGTCGTAGTTGAACAGTTCGTCTGCCAGGCGCACCTGCTTGCTGCCCTGGGCCATGATGCACAGCGCCGGTTGGGCCAGCACCGGGGCAAATTTATGCGGCTGGCTGTGGCGCGACAGGTGCAGCGAGCCGATGGCGGTGGCGTAGCTGCCGTCCTCGCTGGTATTGCGTTCGATGATCGATGCCAGCTCGGCGCGCTGTTGTTCCAGGTAAGTGTCCAGCGGGACGTGGGCGTGATCGAGTGGCGACATGCCGAAATCCTCGGATGATAGGGATGCGATGGACGCAGCTTAAATTTGTGCAAGGCGCAGCGGTAGCAACATCCTGTTGAAAGCTTGCCTGATCCTGCACGGCCTGTCGGATCGGGACGGTGCAACCTGCTCGAAACTTGCTTGAAACCTTTTGTTTCAAGTTGCGCTGTTTGTGTCGGTTCCAAGCCAGGTCGGCGGCATCTGCGGGCAGGATCGTGCAATGTGTCGGCAGGAATCGACTAACGAAGCTGGTGTCGGGGCGCTTAACCTTTGATCCTGTCGCAGCCCGTCCCCGGCTGCACAACGGATCACCTGGGAGGGTTGAACATGACTACACAGATCCCCGTCAGTCACATGGCTTTCGTGCGGGCACGAGCCGGCCGCAGCCAGCAATTGGGTGCGCGCCTGAGTACCTTGATCACCCCGTCGCGGCAAGCTCCCGGTTGCCTGCACTTCGCCTTGCAGCAATCGCAATGCGACGCCGACTTGTGGCTGGTGTCCGGGCTGTGGACCCACCAGCAGGCGATGGAGGCCTACTTCAATTCCCCGGCGATGGCGATCTTCGCCGAGCTGGTGCAGGACCTGGTGGTGAGCAGCCTGGATTTCCATACCTTTCGCGAAGTGTCTGCCGCCAAGGCGACCGAAGGGTGCATGGCGAAGGTACACAAACTGGCCGGTTGAAGGTTTAATGACGGTCATTCCAACCGCCAGGATGCGCATTATGGCACGCAAAGCCTTTGAAACTTTTGAAGCTGTTTCCGCTGTTGTTCCCAAGGAGGGTGGCGGCTATTACGCAGCCATCGCCACCAAGGCCATCGGCAGTCCCGACAAGCCTCGCTTCAACAAAGTGCTCGAAGAGCAGACGTTCGAGACTGCTTTCAAAGCCGATGAAGCGGCTGCCCAGCAGTTGACTCACCTGCAGGGTGTCGATGGCGAAGGCGGCCTGATCTGGTAATCGCATTTCTAGGTTGTTTTCGTGGCGAGGGGATTTATCCCCGCTGGGGCGCGTAGCGGCCCTGAGACCAGCCGCCTTGGCGTATCAGATGTTCCGCTTTGGGGGCTGCTACGCAGCCCAGCGGGGATAAATCCCCTCGCCACATTTACTTCGGGCGATGCATCCTGAACAACGCCTCCGGCCCCAGCTGGAAATAATCCGCCGGCCCGCCACCACGCAAAATCGGCTCGGCGGCGGCGGTGTCGTATACCCCATCCTTCAACAGCCACTTGGCGATGTGCACGGCGACGACTTCGCCGAGGATCAGCCAGCTCGGTACAAGTGCCTTGTCGGCACGTTGCAGTTGGATGATCTGCGTGACTTTGCATTCGAAGGATACCGGGCTCTCTGCCACGCGCGGCACCTGGATCACCCGCGACGGGGCGGTTGTCAAACCTGCCAGTTCGAACTCATCGACCTCTGGCGCGACCATTGCGCAGCTCTGGTTCATCTGCTCGGCCAGCGGGCGGGTGGCGAGGTTCCAGGCGAACTCCCCGGTCTGCTCGATATTGTTCAGGCTGTCTTTGCGCCCGACACTTGAGAAACCGATGATCGGCGGAACGTAGTTAAAGGCGTTGAAGAAACTGTAAGGCGCCAGGTTCAGGCGTCCTTCGCCGTCCTGGGAAGAAATCCAGCCAATGGGCCGTGGACCGATGATCGCGTTGAACGGATCGTGTGGCAGGCCGTGACCGTTGGCGGGTTCGTAGTAATGGATGTCATCGGGCATGAAGGCGTAGGTCCTGGGATCGGTTTGAACGGTATCCGAGGATAGTGCAGGCGCCGACCGGTTTTGTCAGCAACCCAGAACCCGTGTGGGAGCGAGCCTGCTCGCGAAAGCGTGGGATGCCGACTGTGCCATTGTCTTCGCGAGCAGGCTCGCTCCCACAGTGTCGGGTGATGGCTGGAATCAGTTGGTGGACGCCGCATCGGCGCGGTCGGCGCCCTGTGTTGCGACGGTCGGCTCGGTGGCGTGATTTTCATCTTGTCTGGCAACAGCGGCCGAGCCGCTACGGTCATGGGTGCCGGCGATAAAAGCGGCGGTGCCGGTGCGGTCGAAGCCGTCGTCGGCAAAAGCGCTGGTGGCCAATACGGAGAGGGTCAGGGCGAAAATGAGTTGGGTTTTCATGGTCATGCTCCAATCAATGTTTTGATGGAGATGAGAATGAAGTGCGGTCATTAAGTGAGAATTAATCTCGAAAACCTGGAACGAAAAAGGGGCCAACCCGGCGAGGTCAGCCCCTTCTGTTGCTACGCCTTGACTATCAGTCCGTCACGATCCGCGAGTGCTTGCGGGTGTCTTTCATGGTGATGTAGACCAGCAGCGATACCGCGATGCAGCCTGTCACGTACCAGTAGTAGCCAGTTTCCATGCCGATGCTCTTGAACCACAGCGCGATGTATTCGGCGGTGCCGCCGAAGATCGATACGGTCAGGGCATACGGCAGGCCGACGCCGAGGGCGCGGATCTCGGTAGGGAACAGCTCGGCTTTCACCACCGCGTTGATCGAGGTGTAGCCGCTGACGATGATCAGCGCGGCCATGATCAGGAAGAACGCGCCCCACCAGGTCTGGATGGTGTGCAGGGTGGTGAGGATCGGCACCGTGAACAACGTCCCCAGGATGCCGAAGGCAATCAGGATCGGCCGGCGACCGATCTTGTCCGACAGCCCACCGATGATCGGTTGCAGGCACATGAACAGGAACAGCGTGGCGGCGGAAATGGTGGTGGAGTCGGAGATGCTCATGCCGACGGTATTAACCAGGTACTTCTGCATGTAGGTGGTGTAGGTGTAGAACGCCAGCGTACCGCCCATGGTCAGGCCGACCACGGTCAGCAGTTCCTTGGGATGACGCATCAAGGTGCGCATCGCGCTTTCCTTGGCTTTTTCCTTCTTGGTGAACGACTCGGTTTCTTCCATGCCGCGACGCAGGTACAGCGCCACGACTGCGCACAGCGCGCCGATGGCGAACGGGATGCGCCAGCCCCAGGCGTAGAGTTGCTCGGTGGTGAGGACCTGCTGCAGCACGATCAGCACGCCGAGGGCGATGAGCTGGCCGGAGATCAGGGTCACGTACTGGAAGCTGGAGAAGAAACCACGTCGTTCCTTGGTCGCCATCTCGCTCAGGTAGGTGGCCGACGTGCCGTATTCGCCACCCACCGACAAGCCTTGGAGCAAGCGGGCGAAGACCAGCAGGATCGGCGCGCCGACGCCGATGGTTTCGTAGCTCGGGCTCAGGGCGATGATCAGCGAGCCGAAGCACATCAGGTACACCGAGGCCATCAACGCGCGTTTACGGCCGGCGCGGTCGGCGTACAGGCCCATCAGCCAGCCGCCGATCGGGCGCATCAGGAAGCCGACGGCGAAGATCGCGGCGGTGTTGAGCAGTTGGGCGGTGGTGTCACCCTTGGGGAAGAAGGCTTTGGCGAAGTACAACGAGAAAGCAGCGTAGACGTACCAGTCGTACCACTCGACCATGTTGCCGACCGAGCCGCTGAAGATCGATTTGATCCGGCTGGCGGTGGTTCTTTCACGGGCGGGCACGGCAGCCGACCCAATGGGCAGGGCGTTGGAGTTATCCATTGAAGGATCCTTCGTTTAATTGTTTTTGTGGAGCGCGTGTGAACGCAGCCTGCCAGGGCTATAGCAGGAGCTGTGCCAGGTGGCGGAGGGCCGGTTTAGACGGGTTGATGGCAGCATATAAGCGGAAATCCGCTTATTGTGGCTAAGGGGTTGGGCGGAAATCCGCTTATCAAGTGATGTGTCGGGCGGCCTCTTCGCGAGCAGGCTCGCTCCCACATGGGTTCAGTATTCGCAGGTCCCTGTGGGAGCGAGCCTGCTCGCGAAGAGGGCAGAGCAGGCAGCGCAAAAATCAGCGCTCCTGCAAAAACATCTCCCGATTCAACCCATGCCGCTGCATCTTTTCATTGAAGGTACGGCGCGGCAGTTGCAGTTCTTCGAGCACGGCTTTCACGTCGCCCTTGTGCCGCGTGAGGGCGGCGCGCAGGCATTGCGCTTCGAAGGCTTCCTGCCGGGCCGCCAGGGATTGGCCGGGCGCCGCGTCCTCGACGGGCAGTTGATCCAGGCCCAGCACCTGGCGTTCGGCGACGTTGGCCAGTTCGCGGACATTGCCTGGCCAGTCATGGCTGAGCAAATGGCTCAGTTGCGGGCCGCTCAGCGGCGTTGCCGGGCGGCCCAGGCGTTCGGCGGCGCTGTGGGCGAAATGTTCGAACAGCAGCGGAATGTCCTCGCGCCGTTCACGCAGCGGCGGCAGGCGCAGTTCGGCAATGTTCAAGCGATAGGCCAGGTCTTCGCGAAAGCGCCCGGCACGGGCTTCGTCCAACAGGTCCGGTTTGGTCGCGGCAATGATGCGCAGGTCCACCGGGATGCTCTGGTTGGAGCCCAGGCGCTCGAGTTTCTTTTCCTGCAGAACCCGCAGCAACTTGGCCTGTTGCGCCAGGGGCATGCTTTCGATTTCATCAAGAAACAGTGTGCCGCCATCGGCATATTCGAGCTTGCCGATGCGCTTGCCCTGGGCGCCGGTGAACGCGCCGCTTTCATGGCCGAACAGTTCGGCCTCGAACAGCGGCTCGGGAATGGCCGCGCAGTTCAGCGCCACGAAAGGCTTGCTCGCCCTTGGGCCGAAATCATGCAGGCAGCGGGCGACCAGTTCCTTGCCACTGCCGGTTTCGCCGCGAATCAACACGTTGACCGGCAGGGTCGCCAGGTCCAGCACCTGGCGGCGCAGGTTCTGCAAAGGCCGGGAGACGCCCAGCAGCGTGGTGTCCAGCCGGGCCCTGGCGTCGGCCTGCTCGTGCAGCCGGCGGTTCTCCAGCACCAGGAAACGTTTATCGAGGGCGCGATGCAGGCTGCCCAGCAGGGCTTCAGGGCTGAAGGGTTTTTCCAGGAAGTCGTAGGCCCCGTCGCGCATGGCTTCCACCGCCATCGGTACATCGCCGTGACCGGTCAACAGGATCACCGGCAGGTCGGGGTCGCGCTTGCGTACTTCGGCCAACAGTTCCAGGCCGCTGAGCCCAGGCATGCGCACGTCACTCAGGATCACCCCGGCAAAATTCTCCGGCAACTGCACCAGGCAGTCTTCGGCGCGGCTGAACAATTGCACGCGGAATCCGGACAGGCTCAGCCACTGCTCCACGGCACTGCGGATACTGCTCTCGTCATCGACGACTATGACCGAATCAAGCATGCAGCGGCGCCTCCGGATCGATGGGCAAGGTGACGCAGAATACCGCGCCGTTTTCGTGATTGCCCGCTGTCAGCCGCCCGCCGGATTCATGAATGATCGCAAACGACACCGCCAGGCCCAGGCCCAGGCCATCGCCGACGGCCTTGGTGGTGAAAAAGGGGTCGAACACCTGGGCCAGGTGCTCTTCGGCAATTCCGCCGCCGCTGTCTTTCACCGTCAGGCACCACAACTGCTCATCGGCCTGCAGGCGCACTTCCAGGCGCTTGATCGGTTGGTCGACCATCGCGTCGAGAGCGTTGCGCAGCAGGTTGATCAGCACCTGTTCGAGGCGGATCGCGTCGCCGCGAACCCAGGCCGGGCGGGCCAGGTGCAACACCGTGCTGACGTGTTCATCGCGCAGGCGTGTCTCCAGCAATTGCAGGGCCTGGTCGACCACCGCTGCCAGGTCCAGGCGCTCTCGCAGGCCGCTCGGGCTTTTGCGGGCAAAGGTTTTGAGGTGGCCGGTGAGGGCGGCCATGCGTGTGAGCATGTCATCCACCGGTTTGAGCGCCTTGTAGGCGTCATCGATCCGGCCATGGTCAAGCAACAGGCGCAGGGTCGCCAGCTGCATGCGCTGGGCGGTCAGCGGCTGGTTGATCTCGTGGGCCAGTGCCGCCGACATCTGCCCCAGGGCCGCGAGCTTGGCCGATTGCACCAGGCCGTCCTGGGCAGTGCGCAGTTCACGCGTGCGTTCCTCCACCAGCCGTTCGAGTTCCTCGCGGCTGCGTTGACGCAGTCTTGCCAGGCGCCAGCGCTGGTTGAGAAACAGCAACAGGAACACCAGCGCCAGCCACAACCCGGCGGCGGCGAGCCCGGCGTTGCGCAGGTCTTCAAAGGCGATCTGCGGCCTGCGCAACAAATGCAAGGTCCAGCCTTCGCCGGTCAACGGCAGGGATTCCCAGAGATAGTCCGCCGTGCCATCGGGCGCTTCGACCCGGGCCAGATGGCTGTTGTCGTCGAAGCGTCGCAGCGGATCGAAGGCCAGGGGCTGCAACGGTTGCTTGTCGTATTGACGGGTAGCCTTGAGTTCGGCGCGGTCGCTGTCGGCCAGTGGGCGCAGGTGGCGATAACGCCAGCCCGGCCGGTTGGCGATGAAAATGATGCCGCGCGCATCGCTGACCAACAGCGTGTCGCTGCCCTGGCGCCACTCGCGTTCGAGCTCCGGAAACTCCAGCTTCACCACCATGGCGCCGAGGAACTCGCCGTTGTCGCCGGTCACCGCGCTGGACAGGAAATAGCCAGGGATACCACTGGTCACGCCCACGGCATAAAACCGCCCGGTGCCTTGGGTGCGGGTCTGGAGGAAGTAGGGACGAAAACCATAGTTGTGGCCGACATAGCTGCTCGGCAGCCGCCAGTTGCTGGCCGCTACGGCCAGGCCGGTATGGTCCAGCAATTCCAGGGTGGAGGACTGCGCGGCGCCGTTGATCTTTTCCAGCTTGCGATTCAGTTCATCCTGTTGCGCCGCACTGACCGGGCCCTTCAGGGCATCGCGCAGTTGTGGGTCCAGCGCCAGCACGGAGGGCAGGGCGCGGTAGCGTTCGATCAGGGTGTGCAAGGAATTGGCGTACAACGCCAATTGTTGGCTGGCACGGCTGGCGTCTTCCTTCAGAGCCTCGCGTTCGGCGTGGCGTACGGCCAGGGTGGCGGCCAACGCTGCGCCGATTAGAATCAAAGCGATGGACAGGAGCAGGCGCAAGGTACGAGGAGTCGGCAGCATGCAGGCGCAAACCGGTAGAAGTCGGGGGGCGAACCATAGCATGTTGCTTGCGAGCACCAAACAGGCCTGGCGCGACGGCTCCCGGCGGGGCTGGCCACAAGCCAACGGCCTTTATCGTCACCAGGACAAACGTAAGGCCTTGTTACGGCAACTGACATTAGATGCAATGGCAGGGCCTAGTTGATGTACGGTCTGGCCAGGTCATTCCACTGTGAATGAGTTGTCGGCACCCATTCGGTCACGATGTCAAATTTCGGTAGATCGTCTGCAGCGTCCGAGGGTCCTCTAAGGATATTGGTGCAGTTGAAGCAGGCGGGAAAGCCTCGACCCAGTCCGTTCTTGCTGCCGGCAATCTTTTGAGTGATGACAAGTATTTGCGACGGGTCCGCCACCCCGGTCATGCTCTGCTGGATATTCAGCGCGACGTTCGCGCCGATGCTTTCAGCATGCAGTCCGGGAAGTCCCGCAGCCTTGGGAAGGTAGTTGTTGCCCGCACTGATGTGATTTTCGAGCCGCTGTTTGACCAGGGGATGCAACACCGGCGCCTCGTGTTCAATCCCCGTCAAGTTTGTCGGCGCTGAGTTTGATCCCTTGTAGAGTTTCATAGGGCGTTTAGCGTCATTGAACGTCTCAATGAGCTTGTTCTCCACAAAAGCTTCATAACGGGTGACATCTCCAAACTGGAATATGCCCCCCGAAGTCAGGAAATCTTCCTGGGAATTCTGAACTGGACCACGGGACACCTGAACGCCCTCGGACATAAGTTCCAGTGAGCCGGGTAGCGGAATGTTGTAGAGGTCCGTCAAATAATGGGGCTCCTCAGGGTCGCTACTAGGGATCTCAAAACCTGCATGCGCACTCAGTACGTCTCTACCGGATTTACTGAATAACTGCGCCTCTGGATGTTTTTCGTAATGCTCCTCCCGTGCCTTGAGTTTTTTGGCGTTTGAACCCTTGATCTGGCTCTCATTAAACGGGGCATCTCCTCCTCCTATTATGTGCTGAGTGCGGGGGCTCATCTTGTTCATGAGCTGCTCTCCTTTTATTTTAATCAGCCCCAGGTTGTCGCTATAGCGAATGGGGTTATTCCCCACCATCGCATACAAATTCAACCCATCCACCGGCCCCGCCGGGTCCGGGTTGATCCAGCGCATCATCCAGGGTGCGTAATAACGAAACCCGTAGTAATAAAGCCCACTGGCATCACGCTCCTTGCCGGAGTAACGAACCGTCTTGTAACTGGCCTGCACTTGTAAATCTGCCGCCCACCACGCTGTGCCGCCAAAGGGGTAATAACCTTCGTGACTGATGAGCAGGGCGTTCTGGTCCAGTTCCTTGACCAACGAACCCAGATGATCTTCAAGGCTGTAGCGCAGCTGGCCTTGATCGATTTCAGCCGGGCGGCGTTTGACCCAATACAATCCGCGTACGTTGGACGCCGGGCCTTGCATCGTGCAGACGTGCAGTTCTTCACTGTCGTCCAGGGTACGGATTTGCAAACCCGGCAAATAACGCACGTCTCGCACATGGACGACGGATGCGGCCTGAGTGTTTTGCCGTTTGCGCATGCGACTGCCCTGGGCGTCGTAGGTGTAGTGCTCGGCGTCGTCTTCGGCATTTTCGCGTTGAACCTGGGTCACTTTCTGCAATTGACTGCGCCGGTTCCAAGTCAAGTGATGCCCGGAGAAGGGCAGACTCAGTTGATTGCCGCCGGCATCGAAGTCCAGATTGTCGCCGTGAGAGGCTTCGCCCTTTTGCCATTGTCGGCAGCGGTTGCTTGACGGGTCCATGGTCAGGCGCAGTGTGTGCGCCTGGCCAGGGGCCGCGCTGCTGTGGATCAATTTCTGCAGATTGCCACCGTGGTCATACTCGTAGCGTTGGGTGTACGGGGTTCTCAGGGTCAGATCGGAGGGCGGGACGAGCCCCGGCAATCCCGGATGCGTGCCTGCCCCGGACATTTCCAGTCCCGTGGCGCTTTCCAGGCGATAGAGGGTGTCATACAAAAAGGTCCGAGCGCCTTCGCTGCGCTGGTTGGCGTGGTACCGCACGACATGGGTGTGGTCGGTAATGGACGTGACATTGCCGACGAGGTCGTAGAGGTAACTCAAGTGTTGGTGGATATCGCTGCCTTTCGTGGCCTTGAGCTCAGTCAGGCGTCCGTCGGCCGGGTCATAGAAAAAGGTCGTAATGATGCCGTTACCGGCGGTGTATGCCTGGCGCTGGCCTGCGGCGGAGTATTGGAACTCATGGGCGATCAGCTCGGCCGTCGGGCTGTCGCTCCATTGCAAATGTACGCTCTTGGGTTGTCCTGCCACATCGAGTTCGATGTGTTGGTTGTGCCCCTTGGCATCCGTCTGGCCCAAGGCATCCCCCACGGCGTCGTAGCGCCAGCGTGTGTCGTAGCGGGCAGGCTCCAGCAAATCCTCGCGTCCAGCTTCATCGTCCGCCCAGTCGGGTAGCATCAGCGTGTCCAGGAAGCGTTGTCCTTGATCCAGCGGCAAGCCTGCCAGCGAAAAGTCGTCAACGGTGACAAGCCCGGCCGTGTCGTAGTGCTCCACCAGTTGGCCGCATCGATTGTGCAGGGCGTCTTCGGTCGAACGACTGGCGTAGCGCAGGAGGCCAACCGTGGCCCAGGCCTCGTCGTGGTCGCGTTCGCGGATCCGCGTGGGCCGTAACTGCGAGTCGTATTCGGTCTGTTGCTCACTGCCACGGGGATCCCAGCTGTGCAGGCGCTGGCCGGCCAGGCCAGGCAACTCGCAACGAAGTCCCGCATCGATGTTTTCAGTGCGCAGCGGTGTGCCCGACAGGCTGTAAATGCTGTGCAGGCTGACGGTTTCCGTGCCGTGAAAGCGAGGGTCCCATTGGTCGACGATGCGCCCGGCGACGTCATACGCCTGGGCGGTGACTAACGTTTGGGTTTCGTCGCGGGCCGTACCGCGCAGGTAATCCACCCGCCGAACCGGTCCTGCCCGCCCGTCGAACACCGCCACGGCCGGAGTCTTGCGATGAGCTTCCGTGTTCACTTGGCAGCCGTCGGCTCTGTATCGTTGTAATCGTGATCGCACTGGTACCACGGATGGTAGACATGCCAGGCTTCATGCCCCTTGGCATTGACGATCTTGACCAACCGCCCCGGCGGGTCATAGAACTGCTGGTCGTGATGGCCGTGTTCGCGCAAAGAGGCACCATTGATGTAGCGCCAGGCATCGGCAAAATAAGGTCGGTAGACCCGCGTTACCAAACCTTTGTTGTTGTACTCGACCCGTTCGCTGACACGCCACCGAGGGTTGGCCTCATGCTGGATCGGTCGCTCTTCGTCGTCCAAACGCAGCAAGCCGTCCTTGGCCACGGCATAGGCTTGTCCAGGCTCGACCAATTGCTTGCTTTGCAAGGGGCGGCCGAAACCGTCGACTGCGCTGAGGGCGATGCGGATCTGTCGCAATGGATCATCCGGATAGCGGTCGGCGCTCAGCACGACGCTGTGGGCCGGTTCTCGGGCCGCTGCCTGGATCAGTGCCCAGAGCGATTCTTCGTCAGGGGTACGCGTTTCGAGTTGGGCCAGGCGAGCGCGTGCCGAGGCGCGGATGTGACCACTGGGCAGCAGGTAGCAGGCGCTGATCCACTCGTCGCGTATCTCCGACAGCTCCAGCGCACCCATCCAGCTCCTATCCTCGATACGCACGGCGCTGGCGATTCTTCCCAAGGTGCCCGCCGGGTCTTCTACGGCGTGACCCAGCGTGAGGTCTTCGGGCGGCTGATAATTTTCAATGGCGTCGAAGCCCGCTGCGACACCACCTTCGGTGCCATGGAAGGTGACGCCCAGAGGAACCCCGTCCGGGCCGTAGAGCGCTTGCTGAATATTGCCGTTGGCATCGGTGATTTTCCGCGGCAACAGCGAGTGGTAGTCGTAGTTGACGAGGGTCGTGCAGCCGTCCGGCAGGGTGACGCTCGTTGTCAGCAAATGATAGGCATCGTAGGTGACGGTCGTGAGGCCATGGCTTTGCGTCTCTTGCAGGGCGGTGACCTGGAAAAAACCGGCGAGGTCGCTGTAGGTGGCGAAGCCGACCTTCTTCGACCAGAGGTTCTCGTTCGCGTCTTCGTCGGGATATTCCGGCATGAACAGCGCCATGGGCTCGAAACCAATCGTGCGCAGCTCTGTGCGAATGTCGAAGGGTGGGGGCACGGCAACGTAGGCTTCCAGCGCCTGCTCGTCGAACTCGGCGACTTCCAGCGGGCCGCGCAAGGCCTGGAACAGGGAAGCGCCCGATTCATCCTGCTCGTAGGTTTGCTTCTCAAGGGCCATCAGCACTCTGGCAGTGTTCCATTGCTCTGAATCCTGGTGCTCCAGGAACTGTTCGTAGCTGACCTGACGCGGGGCCAACCCTGTGGGCAGCTCACCTTTAGGAAGTTGCAGCCCGTTGGTTCGGGCGCGCCACGGCAGGCCTAGACGCTGACGAGCCTGGTCAGCGGTGAGGTGATGATATTCAGCCCGACTCTCGACGATGTGGAATACCTGCTGTTGCTCATCATGGGCATCGCGCCACCAGGTCTTTTCGTATTCATCCGCGAAGGGGGGTTCGTTCTCCGGCCCCAGGCGGCGGGCGTAATGAACGGTGAAACCATGGGTCGTATGGCCGTAGATGTCCCAGGCCAGATTGATGCTGTGCCGGGCTTGCGGGTCGTTGATAAACCCGTCGTATTGATGGCTGACCGATTCCACCGCCAGCACCAGCAGGCTCTTGTGCCCGCTGTGGGGTTGGCGCAACAGGTAACGTTGTTGCGTCACGGTGTAGGGTTCGAGCATGTCGATTGATTCGGCATGATGGGTCTCGGTACGCAGTACTTGGCCGCCCAGGGCGTAGGCCATTTCCCTTGCGGTGTCCGGGTCGGCAGCGATGATCTCGTCGGCTCCGTCCGACTCATGAAGCCGAGTCAGCAACGTCAGGCCAAGAGGCGGTGCGTCGAGGTCAGCTTTGAAACAATCCTTGAGGGGCTGGTCGACGGTGCGACCGGTGTGGAACCACGTCTTGGCCAGCACCGGCGCGGTGAAGTCGGCCGTCGCGGGGCCCTCGGGTTGCTCGCTGTCGAACTGATACAACCGGCCAAAACCTCGGAACTCACGGTGATAGCTGTCGTAATCGCCCTCGAGATAGGTGAAGCGCTGAGTCAGGCAATTTCCGGTGATTTCGTCCAGCTGTTGTTGGCGCGCCACCAGCGGCAGGGCCATGGGAAGGTAGCAATCCAGTGGTTCGTTCGAAGCCACCCTTTGGGCTTTTTCGTCCAGCCAGAACTGCGCACTGCTGCGATAGGCCAAGGTGCTTTTGCAGCCCATGTTGTTATTGGTGAGGCTGAGCAGATAGGGCCGCGTCGCAACAAAGTCATAGCGCCAATGCCGGGGTTTCAAGCCCGGGGTGTGATGGGGCACGCTCAGGACCAGGCTGGCGCAGCCCAAGCCTTGCAGATCGGCCAAGGTAACCTGGCAGAGGTTGTCATAGCGCACACCGTCGGGCCAGGCTACCTGCGTCGGTATTTGCTCCAGGCCATTGCCGCCGTGGTTGAAGTAGATCTCAAAACAATCGCTGCGCAGGTAGATCAGTGCCGGCGCCCCGGAGCCATCCAGATCGGCGATCCGAACCCGCTCGGCATCGAACTCGAGGTAGGTAAAAGGCAGGGCACTCATCACAAAGCCCTTGCCGAAACGCCCATGGCCCAGGTTCGGCCAACACTTGATTTCATCGCAGCGAATACGGCACAGGTCGGAGCTGTCGCTGCCCAGCATATTGCCGAACAGCACCAGCTCGCTGCGCGCATTGCTGAACAAGGGTAGGACGCTGTCCGGCTCATGTGCAATGTCCACACCCGGGGCGAACCCCTGTTCACGAAGATTGGCGTACAGCCGCACGCTTTTGGGGCCGATCATGGCCAGCGAACGCAGTCCGTCGCCGACCAGGTCGCCCAACTGCGCGGCGGGGTGCAAGAACTCCGTGGGGAAACGCTTGAAGTTCGTGAAGGCTGACCAACTGCGGTCCGGGTTGAGGGTATAAAAGCCGCTCATGCCCGGCCGGGCGATGACCCAATTGAGGCGACCGCTACCGGTCAGGTCGGTGAGCACTTGCATTACCGCCGAGTTGTCGGCGGCGACCGGGATGCTGGGCAAGAGCGACCATGGGCCATAGCCGATCTCATCGCTTCTATCGCCAGTTGGGCGCTCAGGTTCGCGGTAATACCAACCGTTGCTGTAGCGGCACAAGAAGCCAGGAATGCCTTCGCCGTACAGGTCGACACATTGGTAGTGCAAGCCGTCTTCCAGGGCGGGCATGGTCTGGAGAGCGAAGAACGGTTTGGGGTCGTGGTTCAGGTCGAAAACGCTGTAGTCCAATTCAACGGGCGGAGCGTTCTGCACCCTGCTTTCTGCGTCCCATGCTTGATAATGGGCGGCAGTCAGCAGGCTGTAGTCCAGGTCGGTGGAGGTATATTCCAGCAACAGTCGCCGCACCAGTGCAGGTTCGGCGTCGGCGGGGAAACGGTGGAACATCAACGCCTGGTGGCAAAGGCGCCGAGTGCCGACTTCGAAACCGTACCGGTAGGCATGGACCGGATCGCTGCGCAGTAGCCAGTCATCCTCGGGAGGAGGCGCCCAGGCAGGCTTTTCCTCAAGATCGAGGGAGCGTTGTCCGTAGTCCAGTACCAAATGAAAGTGCCAGTCCAGCGTTGCCGGGTCTGCTTCTTCGAAGCAGTAGAAGGTGTCGCTGGCCGTCGCGTTGCCGTAGCAGACCCGGACCAGGTAGCGTTGGGCGCCGTAGTCATGCGGGTCATCGGACTCAGCGGGATCGCTCGCATACTCATAGTAGATGTGCTCGCCCAACGGGCTGACTTCCTCCAGCAATAGCCACTCGGCGATGCGCAAAGGGGCTTGCGGGTCGGCAATGCGCGACTCTGGTCTTTTACCGTAGCAATACAACTTGCCGTTGCTGCCCTGTACGCGCCAGAACGGTAGGCTATCGGAGGTCCAGAGTTCATAAATGTCGAAGGTGCTCTCGATCCTGGGGTAATAGCGCACCACCTCGAACGTACGGTCGCCCACCCTGCGGCTGGTCCGCCCCTCAAGGTCAGGCCAACGATCTACCCCGTCGGGGCCGACCATGACATCGTCATCCTTGTAATGCGGTACGCCCTTGAGAGTTTTGCGCGTAATGCTGGGGATAGACAACTGCATGCCGATGCCGAACGTGCCGTTGCCGCTCTGGCTGTTGTAGTGCAGCGCCATGGTGGGCGTCAGGTGCCGGGCGCTGGACACGGGCAGCGGCAACTCAATGGATGCGGCCCCTCGTGTGCCAACGGGGCCGAGGCCGTTGCCAATGGCGGCGATTGACGCGCTACCGGCGATGGTGGGTGTGATGATTTGGAGGGGCGCTTGCTCTGCCATTGACGTTCATCCCTTTGACCGCGCCAGGGTTGAATCCCGACCAGGGTGAGAATGCCAAGAGAGGGCGAAGGTGTAACCTGTCAGATCTTACAGGTAGGGCAGAAATTGCGATCAACGGCTGCATCTCAGGGCCGCTTCGCAACTCAGCGGGAGCAAGCTCCCTGGCCAGCACCTAACGTAAAAAAAAGCCGGTGGGCTTGTCGCTCACCGGCCTTCCTCACAGCGGCTGGAACGCTTGTTACTGCACCTCTACCGCCAGGCTTTCGCTGATCTTCTGCTGCCAGATCGCCGGACCGGTGATGTGCACCGACTCGCCCTTGCTGTCGACCGCAACGGTCACCGGCATGTCCTTGACCTCGAACTCGTAGATCGCTTCCATCCCCAGTTCGGCGAACGCCAGGACCTTGGATTTCTTGATCGCCTGGGCCACCAGGTAAGCGGCACCGCCGACGGCCATCAGGTAGACCGCCTTGTTGTCCTTGATCGCTTCGATGGCGGTCGGGCCGCGCTCGGATTTGCCGATCATGCCCAACAGGCCGGTCTGCTCGAGGATCTGGCGGGTGAACTTGTCCATCCGCGTGGCGGTGGTCGGGCCGGCCGGGCCAACCACTTCGTCGCCGACCGGGTCGACCGGGCCAACGTAGTAGATGAAGCGGCCCTTGAGGTCCACCGGCAGGGTTTCACCTTTGTTCAGCATCTCGACCATGCGCTTGTGCGCCGCGTCGCGACCGGTGAGCATCTTGCCGTTGAGCAATACCGTTTCGCCCGGCTTCCAGCTCTGCACTTCTTCCGGGGTCAGGGTGTCGAGGTTCACGCGACGCGCCGACGGACCGGCTTCCCAGACGATTTCCGGGTAGGCGTCCAGCGGTGGCGCTTCCAGCGAGGCCGGGCCGCTGCCGTCGAGCACGAAGTGGGCATGACGGGTGGCGGCACAGTTGGGGATCATGCACACCGGCAGGGAGGCGGCGTGGGTCGGGTAGTCCATGATCTTCACGTCGAGCACGGTGGTCAGGCCGCCCAGGCCCTGGGCGCCGATGCCCAGTTGGTTGACCTTCTCGAACAGCTCCAGGCGCATCTCTTCGATACGGTTCTGCGGGCCGCGGGCCTTGAGCTCGTGGATGTCGATGGATTCCATCAACACTTCCTTGGCCATCACCGCGGCTTTCTCGGCGGTGCCGCCGATGCCGATACCGAGCATGCCCGGTGGGCACCAGCCGGCGCCCATGGTCGGAACGGTCTTGAGTACCCAGTCGACGATGGAGTCGGACGGGTTGAGCATGGCCATCTTCGACTTGTTCTCGGAGCCGCCGCCTTTGGCCGCCACGTCCACTTCCACGGTGTTGCCCGGGACGATGGAGTAGTGGATGACCGCCGGCGTGTTGTCCTTGGTGTTCTTGCGCGCGCCTGCCGGGTCGGCGAGGATCGATGCGCGCAGGACGTTTTCCGGCAGGTTGTAGGCGCGACGCACGCCCTCGTTGATCATGTCGTCCAGGCCCATGGTCGCGCCATCCCAACGCACGTCCATGCCCACGCGCACGAACACGGTCACGATACCGGTGTCCTGGCAGATCGGCCGATGGCCGGTGGCGCACATGCGCGAGTTGATCAGGATCTGCGCCATGGAATCACGGGCCGCCGGCGATTCTTCGCGCAGGTAGGCCTCGTGCATCGCCTGGATGAAATCCACGGGGTGGTAATAGGAAATGAACTGCAAGGCGTCGGCGACGCTCTGTATCAGGTCATCTTGCTTGATCACGGTCATGAGTCGCGCTCCTCTCTAAAGACGGGAACATTCAATAAGGTGCCGGCCGCTTGGGTGCATCGGTCGACGGGCGGCACCTCTATAAGGCACGCCGGGCATGCTGGCGCGACGCTAAAAAGGCGCGGCAGTATATCGCAGGCACGCAGCCTGTGGGAGCGAGCTTGCTCGCGATGGCGACCTGCGGCCTGAAGGCAGCGTCACCAAACCCTTGGCGAGGGAGCTTGCTCCCGCTGGGCTGCGCAGCGGCCCCAGGATTTTGCGGTCGCTGCGCACTGGAGCACCAGCCCGGCCGAGCGGGAGCAAGCTCCCTCGCCACGGGGACCGCGTCGGAGCCAGCAGATGCGTCAATCTGGGCCATTGCTTTGACGCCATTTTTCTGCGCCAGAATTGAATGGTCATTTGCCGAACACGCCACTAAAGTGGCGTCTGGCCTGTAGCGTAGGACGCCTCTGTCAGTCTCCTTTCCCATGGTGAGTCACCGATTGACCCATAACGCCATCCAACGTCTTTTGCTTAAACGCTTTGCCCTCGCAGCCACGACTTATGCGCTGGCACTGGTATTGTTGTGGCTGGCGTTTTTCAGTGGTCATTACCTCGACACATTGCGTGGCGTCATTGTTGGCAGCCTGTTGGTCGTGCTGTGCCAGGCTGGTCTGTTCACGCTGTTCATCACCGACCGCAACCTGCGATTCGCCGACCCCAGCCTCACGGAAATACAGGTCTGGATCGGCCTGGGCTGGCAGACCTGGATGATGGCGCACCTGGACCAGGCCCGGGGCGTGTTCCTGGTGTTCTATGTGCTGATCCTGCTGTTCGGGCTGTTTCACCTGTCCCGCCGGGCCTTCGTGCGTTGCGCGACGCTGGTGTTCATCAGCTTCACCGGGATCACGCTCTGGGACGGTTATTTCTTTCGCCTGCCCGATCCGACGCTGGCCGGTCTGCAGGTCTGCGTACTGTTCATCGTGTTGGTGTGGCTGGTGTTGTACGCCCGCTACGTCCAGACCTCGCGTCAACGCATGCGCCAGCGTCGATTTGCCTTGCAGGCGCACCAGGACACATTGCGCGGCATGATGCGCCAGCTCGAAGACCTGGTGGCCACCGATGAACTGACCGGCCTGTTCAACCGCCGGCACTTCCTGCGCCTGGCCGGCCGCGAGCTCAATACCCTCAGGCCCGGCGTCGCCCATGGCCTGGCCTTGATCGACCTCGACCATTTCAAACGCATCAACGACCTGCATGGCCATGCCGCGGGCGACCAGGTATTGCAGGCATTCGCCGCTGTCGCCACGGCGTGCCTGCGCGAGGGCGATGTGCTGGCCCGTTACGGTGGCGAGGAGTTTGTCATGCTGCTCCCCGCTTGCGATCCCGCGCGCCTGACGGCCTGTTGCGAGCGATTGCGGCTGGCGTTCACCGAGGTTCGATTGGTCGATCTGCCGGTGGGCAACCTCAGTTTGTCGGTGGGGATGACGATGCTGGAAATCGGCGATGACCTGGACAGCGCCTTGCAGCGCGCCGACCAGGCCTTGTACCGTGCCAAGCGGGACGGTCGCAACCGTTGCGCCGCCGCCTGGGAGAACGTCGATGCCTGAACTGAAAGTCGCCGACCGGCAATGGACGGTGGCGGCTGGCGGCAATCTGCTGGACGCGCTTAACCACGGCGGCGTGCCGGTGCCCTATAGCTGCCGTGCCGGCAGTTGCCATGCCTGCCTGGTGCAATGTGTGAAGGGGGATGTGCGTGACAGCCGTCCCGACGCCCTGAGCCCGGCGCAGCGAGATAACGGTTGGCGCCTGGCATGCCAGTGCCAGGTGGTCGAAGACGTGCAGATCCACACCTTTGATCCGCAGCGCGACGGCCAGGCCGCCGCTGTGGACGCGGTGGATTGGCTGGGGGCTGACGTGCTACGCCTGCGCATCAGCCCGCAGCGACCACTGCGTTATCGAGCCGGGCAACATCTGGTGTTATGGGCCGGTGACGTGGCCCGGCCGTACTCCCTGGCGAGCCTGCCCGAAGAAGACCGATTCCTGGAGTTTCACCTCGATTGTCGCGAGCCCGGTCAATTCGTCGATGCGGCGCGACAACTGAGCACCGGAGACCCGATCCGCCTCGGCGAACTGCGCGGCGGCGCGCTGCATTACGACGCCGACTGGCACGATCGGCCGCTCTGGCTGCTGGCCGCTGGCACCGGCCTGGCACCGCTGTTCGGCATCCTCCGTGAAGCGCTGCGCCAGCAGCACCAAGGCACGATTCGGCTGATTCACCTGGCCCATGATGAGGCCGGGCATTACCTGGATAAACCTCTGAAGGCACTGGCGGCCAAACACCCCAACCTGAACGTCGAGCTACTGACCGCAGCCGAGGCGCCAGCGGCGCTCGCGCAACTGCGCCTGGCTTCGCGCCAGACCCAGGCCCTGGTGTGCGGTCATCCGGACCGGGTCGAGGCGTTTGCCAAGCGTTTGTACCTGGCGGGGCTGCCGCGTAATCAGTTGCTGGCGGATGTGTTTCTGACCCGCGAGGACAGTGACGGCTGACAGACCGCCTTCGCGAGCAGGCTCGCTCCCACAGAGGGCGGCGCAAATCCAGTGTGGGAGCGAGCCTGCTCGCGAAGGCCTCAGCCCAGGCATCACATCCCCAAAGCCATAAACCAAAAAGCCCCGCCATTCACATGGCGGGGCTTTTGTTTTCAGCAACCGGTCATCAAACCATCGGGTCGCCGACGTGCAGGATCTTCATCCCGTTGGTGCCGCCGATGGTGTGGTAGCTGTCGCCCTTGGTCAGGATGACCCAGTCGCCGGTCTGCACCACGCCACGCTTGACCAGTTCATCCACCGCCGCCTGGCTGACTTCGCCCGGTTGCAGGGCGGCCGGGTCGAACGGCACGGTGTAGACGCCACGGAACATGGCGGCACGGGCCTGGGTTTCGCGGTGCGGGGAGAACGCATAGATCGGCACGGAGGAGCGGATGCGCGACATGATCAACGGCGTGTAGCCACTTTCGGTCAGGGCGATGATCGCCTTTACGCCCGGGAAGTGGTTAGCGGTATACATGCTCGCCAAGGCAATGCTCTCGTCGCAGCGCTCGAAGGTCTTGCCGATGCGGTGGCTGGACGTCTTGCCGGTCGGGTGCTTTTCAGCGCCGATGCAGATACGTGCCATGGCCTGCACCGCTTCGAGCGGGTAGAGGCCGGCGGCGCTTTCGGCCGAGAGCATCACGGCGTCGGTGTAGTCGAGCACGGCGTTGGCTACGTCGGACACTTCGGCGCGGGTCGGCATCGGGTTCTGGATCATCGACTCCATCATCTGGGTCGCAACGATCACCGCTTTGTTGTGGCGGCGTGCGTGCAGGATGATCTTCTTCTGGATGCCCACCAGCTCGGCGTCGCCGATTTCCACGCCGAGGTCGCCACGGGCCACCATCACGGCGTCGGACGCCTTGATCAGGCCATCGAGGGTTTCATCGTCGGCCACGGCTTCGGCGCGTTCGATCTTGGCCACCAGCCAGGCGGTACCGCCGGCCTCGTCGCGCAATTGACGGGCATATTCCATGTCCGCCGCGTCGCGCGGGAAGGACACCGCCAGGTAGTCGACTTCCATTTCCGCGGCCAGCTTGATATCGGCTTTGTCTTTGTCGGTCAGGGCCGGAGCAGTCAGGCCGCCGCCGCGACGGTTGATACCCTTGTGGTCCGACAGCGGGCCGCCAATGGTCACGACGCAGTTCAGTTCGGTGGCGGTGGCGGTCTCGACGCGCATCACCACGCGGCCGTCGTCGAGCAGCAGCTCGTCGCCCACGCCGCAATCCTTGACCAGATCCGGGTAGTCGATACCGACGACTTGCTGGTTACCCTCGGTCAATGGATGGCTGGTGGAAAAGGTGAACTTGTCACCGATCTTCAGCTCGATGCGCTTGTTGGCGAATTTGGCAATGCGGATCTTCGGGCCTTGCAGGTCACCCAGCAGGGCGACGAAGCGGCCATGCTTGGCGGCCAGGTCGCGCACCAGCTTGGCACGAGCCTTGTGCTCGTCGGGGGTGCCGTGGGAGAAGTTCAGGCGGGCAACGTCCAGGCCAGCCAGAATCAGCTGTTCGAGAACTTCCGGCGAGTTACTGGCCGGGCCAAGGGTAGCGACGATTTTGGTGCGACGGACGGACATGCAGGACTCCTCAAGTTCAAGCGCCAGCGAAGGCTACTATGGTCTTTGGGTGTAGTCATTGTTCATGTGCACTACTTATTCGTTTCTTTTTCGAAATGAACATTCCTGAAAATTTCTGCGCCTGTGACGAAGGTGATAGCGCTTTTAACAGTGATGACATGTCGTGATGGTTTTTGTGGACCCTTTTTCAGGGTTGAAGATTTTCCCATCCAGGTCGATAAAGAGCTCAAGACAGGAGAACCTCCCCATGCGATTCGTGCTTTTTATTGCCTTGGCCCTGAGCATCACGGGCTGCACCCGTTGGTCGATGAACCACCACATGAACCTGGCCTACAAGGCCTACGAGCGCGGCAATTGCGAGCAAGTAATGCTTGAACTGTCCAAGGTCGACCGCGCCAGCCGTGCCCGTCGTTATATGCAGCCGGAAGTCTCGATGATGCGTGGTCAATGCCTGGAGCGGCAAAAGCTGTTCGTCGATGCGGCGCAGACGTACCAGTTCATTCTTACGCAATACCCCAACAGCGAGTACGCCTATCGTGCCCGCGCCCGGCTCGAAACCTTGCAGAGCCTTGGGCATTACCCGACCCGTAGCACCTCGGCCATCCGCCCGACGGCGTTCTGAACGACGCCGGATCCAGGCCCTCGGCCAGGCGCCGTCGCGGCATTATGATGGGGATCGCATCCGGACTGGCCGTCACCGGAACCTGCGCTATAGTTGTACACATGGCTATTAGAGCTTGAGCTCTAATAGCCATGTGACGCCTGTAGCCGATGATCCAGGACGCTTGCTGGCGTCTGGCACGGGGATCAGGGAGAGCGGGCTCGCCAGGGTTCGTTCCGAAGTGTTCGGTTGGCCGGTGAGCGGCCATTAAAAAAGCGATACAGGACATGTACAAAGAGCGCCGCATTGAACGACATCAGTTGGCTTGTTTTCTTGAGGTGTTCAACGGCCTCAACGAGAAACCGATCGGTTTTCTGGGCAACGTCTCTGAAAGTGGCCTGATGTTGATCAGTCAGTTGCCGTTGATGATTGGCGCAAGCTTTGATCTTTATCTGAAAATCCCCACCGACGACGGATCACAGCAAGAGATCCGGTTGAAGGCCAAGTGCCTGTGGTGTCATGAAGACGTGACGCCGCAGCATTTCGATGCCGGTTTCAGCCTGCAATGGGCGCCGCCGGAGTACGGGGCGCTGGTCAGCGCGTTGCAGCAGTATTTCTGTTTTTATCCGTTGCCCGCCTCGGCTTGAGTAACCGACTCCTGCGCAGGGCCTAAGCGGTTCCGGCCTTTTTCCATGCCAGGTATTGGCTCACCAGATCCGCCCCTAGCTCGCCGGGGCGCGAATCCAGGGTCGGGATGCCATGGGCCGCCAACTGCAGATGGAGTCCGGCGCGGGTGTTCATGTAGTCCACCGTCCCGCAATAGGCCAAGGCTTCGGGCTGGGTTTGTACCGGCGCCTGGCGCAACCGGTCGAGTGCCTCTTCGCGCAGGCTGGCCACCAGCACCCGATGCTGCTGCCCCAGGCGCTTGACGGCAGCCAGCAGTTCCTCGTCGTCCTCATCCCGCAGGTTGGTCACCAACACCACCAGGGCCCGGCGTTTTTGCCGGGCCAGCAGTTGATTGACCGCGACCTGGTAATCGGCGGGATGCTGGCTGCTGTCCAGGTCATAGACGGCGTTGAGCAAGACGTTGAGCTGGCCGCTGCCTTTGACTGGCGCGAGGTAGCGCGGTCGCTCACTGGCGAAGGTGTACAGGCCGACGGCGTCGCCCTGGCGCAACGCGGTATAGCTGAGCAACAGGCAGGCATTGAGAGCGTGATCGAAGTGCGCCAGCTCGTCGTCCTGGCTGCGCATGCGCCGGCCGCAGTCGAGCATGAAGATAATCTGTTGGTCGCGTTCGTCTTCGTACTCACGGGCGATCGGCGTACGGTGGCGGGCGGTGGCCTTCCAGTCGATCTGGCGCAGGCTGTCGCCCTCGCGAAACTCGCGCAACTGATGGAATTCCTGGCCCTGGCCACGGCGCTGCCGCTGGCGTATGCCGAGCTGGCTCAGCCAGTTGTCGACGGCCAATAGCTGGCCGTCATAGAGCCTGGCGAAATCCGGGTAGACGCGAGTGTTGTCGAGCGCCTCCAGCAGGCGTTTGCCGGACCACAATCCCAGCGGGCTGGGCAGGCTGATCTCGCAGTAGCTGAAAATGAAATGACCGCGCTTGAGCGGGCGCAAGCGGTAGCCGAGCTGGCTGCGTTGGCCGGGTTGAAGTTCGACCGACAAGGGCAGGTCGTCGAAGTCGAGGCCATCGGGTACGTGATCGAACACCTGGATCGGCATTGGCTGGGCAAAATCATGGCTGATCTGCAGGCGCACTTCGCCCCATCGGCCCAGTGCCAGGCTGCCCGGCATGTGTCGTTGTACGCGGGGCGAGGGCAGGCGCCGCAGCCGCACGGCATCGAGCAGCGCCAAGGCCAGCAAGGCCAGCAGCATCCCCCAGTTGATCGACAGGAGTGTCGACGGCACCGCGATGCCCAGCGCTCGCAACGTGCCCAGCACGATGCCGACGGCCAGCAGGATCGCGAGCCAGATGAGCAACAGACGCGAGGGTTTCATGGGCGCATCCTTGCCGCGCGATTTTTCACAGCCGCGGCGCCGAGACTTGATCGAGCAACTGCCCCAGCACCTGATCCACCGAGAGCCCCTCGATGTCCAGCTCCGGCGCCAGCCTTACGCGATGGCGCAGCACGGCCAGGGCGCAGCCCTTGATGTCGTCCGGGACCACGAATTCGCCACCGCGCAGCAGCGCCCGGGCCCTTGCGCAGCGTACCAACGCGATCGAGGCGCGCGGCCCGGCGCCCAGCGTCAGCCCCGGCCAGCTGCGAGTGGCGCGGGCCAGGCGGACGGCGTAGTCGAGGACCTGATCGTCCATCGGCAGGTCACTGGCGATGCGCTGCAAGGCCTGCACATCCTTGGCTTGCAGCACCGTGCGCAACGGTTGCACGTCAAGCATGTCGCCCCGGGTCGAGCGGCTGACCTGGCGGACCATGTCCAGTTCCTGGTCGGCATCGGGATAGTCCATGCGGACCTTGAGCATGAAGCGGTCGAGCTCGGCTTCCGGCAGCGGGTAAGTGCCTTCCTGTTCGATGGGGTTCTGGGTCGCCAGCACCATGAATGGTTGGGCGATCGGCAGGGCGCGGCCTTCCAGGGTGACCTGGCGTTCCTGCATGGCCTCGAGCAGCGCCGCCTGGGTTTTTGCCGGCGCGCGGTTGATCTCGTCGGCCAGCAGAAGGTTGGTGAAAACCGGACCCTTGCGCAACTTGAACTGCTCGGTCTGCAAGTCGTACACCGCATGGCCGGTGACGTCACTGGGCATCAGGTCGGGCGTGAACTGGATGCGCGCGAACTCGCCACTGAAACAGCGCGCGAGCGCGCGCACCAGCAGCGTCTTGCCCAACCCTGGAACGCCTTCGAGCAGCACATGCCCGCCAGCGATCAACGCCGTGAGCACATCGTCGACCACCGCAGCCTGGCCGACCACCGCCTTGTGCAGTTCGGTACGGATCGCCTGGGCCAACTGGCTGGCGCGCTGGCGCTGTTGGGCGGCATGGGCCTGGCCGTCGACAGGTTCGTTCTGTTCAGTCGTCAATTCTGGCGTTCTCTTAACTGTTGAGTTTATTAGCGCTGGATAACTTGCGCAGGTGAAAACAGTCACGCTTGCATACCACGGCAACCCCCCTCCCACCTGACAGCCGAGTCGTCGGCATGACTCAGCCCATCTGGATATGCAGGTTCGGAAAGATCAGTCCGGCGAAGCGTGCGGGCAAGCCCGCTGCCACCGTTCGAGACCTGGGCGTACTACTGACCACTATTCCCGCTTCGATCAAGTGGCTCAGTTCTTCCGTTGCGAGTCGATCCTTCAATCCTGTAAATACCTTGAATTCCGCACGCGGCATCGCGCCTTGGGTGAGAAGCGCCAACACAGCACCGGCACTGGCGGGTCTGATCCCCGCACGGCGAAGGCCAGCATCCGTCGAAAACACATGAAAGATCTGCTCGCGTAGCCTGGCTGGGTTGAGTGAGGTTGTCATGTATTCAATCTGGTCGCGACAGACATCGAGCATGAACTCGATGAAGTTGAAGTAATGGCGCTGTGAGAGTTGACCTCGTCCGTCACAGTCGCCTTCTCGAGTTCGATCAGCCAAAGCCAGGAAACGATAGTATTCATCCTGCCTTCGGGCCAAGCCACGCGACAGTGACCAGAGAAACGGTTTTAGCCCGAGGTGGACAAGCTGCAGGTGGGTGAGCATCCGGATCACTCGACCGTTGCCATCAAGGAAGGGGTGGACAAGCGCCACACGGTGATGACTCGCCAGGGCGGCGATCAATTGGCGTCGGGGGTCGTTTATACGTCCGTAGTGCAGTTGCAGATGCTCAAGCATGGGCAATACCGCAGTAGCAGCTGGGGCGACATGTGCGCCGACCTGGACCTGTTCATTCGCTTCGGCCCGCAGCTTTCCTGGTTCCATCATCCGACCGTCGCTCAGGATCAGCTCCTGCGTTGAAGCGTCTTTGAACAGTCGACGGTGAATGGTCGCGATCAACTGGGGGTCGAACAAGGCAGAGAAACTGTCCGTCGAGCGCATGCGAAGCAGTCGCTCCATCACCTCCTGCTGTGTCATGTGTTGCACGGCAAGCTCTTTGAGCTCCTTTCGCTGGCGTTTCGGCGTGGTGCGAGCGACCTGGAGATCAGCGATCTCGGTTCGATGCCCCTCGATCAGATTCGAATAGTAGGTATTGGTGATGCGCAACAGGCTCGCCAGTTGCTTCGATGTCTCATCGGCGAGCCGCCCGGCAAGAAACTCTGCTTTGCGCGGCAACTGATCCGCGGCCTGAATGATCGAGGCGGGAAGATTTTCCGGCAGTACTGGATCCAGGTACGTTTTCGAGGTAATCATCGTTTTGCTTCCAGCGAACGGAAACGGCTGTTTGTTATGGCAACTTTGCGGAAATTCCTGCGGAAAGTAAAATGGCGATAATGCCCGCAGTTGCTATGGTTAGTGACAGGGTACGATAGGTTATATAGAGTTTTTTTGCGGATTTTTTTCGGAATCTATAAGGCATTCCTGAGAGTTTGCAAAAGGGCAACCTGGCGGCAGAACTCAGTGCTGGACATGCGCTGCGCCGGCCGGGGGCTGAGGGCCTGGCTGATGGTTCGCGTGGGTTGGCGGGTCAGGCGTGCAAGCACTTGCCATTGTTCGGCGACGACCAGCCGTTCGTAACCTGGATGAAGCTGGCGCGCCCGGCGCAACACGTCATGCTGCAAACCTTGCAACAGGTGTTGCCGGCCGTGGTGGCGCAGCTGGAACGCGGCGCTGGCCTGCAGGTGTTCCAGTAACTGCCGTCGCGCCTTGGGGGCGGGTTGTTGCAACGGGCCATGCCGCACCGCCGAGCGCCAGAACCACAGCCCGATCAGGACCAGCAGCGCCACCAGGGCCTGGGGGAAATAGCGCAGTAGCAGGGTCAGCAGGTTGTCGTGCTCGATGTCGAACAGCAGCGTCACATTCGTGTCGGCACTCAGGTACCAGAGCAGCCAGGCGTTGTCGTATTGGTCGATCTGGTCGTTCTTCCAAAGCTCGGCGTCAGTGAGCACAGTGATGGTGCCCAGGCCGTGGTTCAGTTGCATCATGTGAGTTGCCTGTGCGCTGTTGGCCCAGGCCTGGGCGAGGTTCTGCGGGTCTTCGAGATGGAAGTCGGTGTCGAAGCCGACATAGGCCGGCGCTTCTTCATCTTCCAGATAAAGCTTGGTCAGTTCCGGGTAGCGATCCTTGATGAGTTCGGCGTCGGATTCCTCGAGGTCCTTGCTGAGGAGTTGGCGCAGACCCACGCGGTCCAGCAACAAGTCGCCGCTGCTGCTGGTGCTGTCATCCCACAAGGCCTCGGCGACGAACAGCAGCCGTCCGCCGGCCCGGGTCCAGTTCATCAACTGGTCGGCCTCTCGTGGCGTCATGTCGCTCCGCTCGCCCAGCAACAGCAGGCTACGCTGGTGGGGTTCGAGGCCGGGCAGGACGTCCAGGCTGTTGGCGTGATCGACTTCTACCCCATGCCGACGCAGGAAATGTTCCGCCGCCAGGTAGGGATTGGCCTGGGCTTCGGGGGATGGGCCGTGATCAATGGTTTCCTGGTAGGGCACGGCTTTCGTGGACAAGTAGACGCCTACTGCACAGACCAACGCCGCAACCAGCGCCGCGACCAGCCATCCGGCGCGGCGGCTCATCGGGAAACTCCCGGACCGAACAGGCCGCGCCAGCCATCGCACAGCTCTCGTTGCAGATGCGGCGCTGGTGGACGGTGCCCGTAGGCGATGTTTTGCCAGTGCTGGGTCAGGTTTTTGCTGAAGACCAGCAGGTCCGGCTGCTGGAGTCGTTCGACGCGCTGCAACACCTGGCCTTCCGTGTCCGCGGGTTTCAGGGGGATGGCGAATTCATGGTGCAATCGGCTGAGCAAGGCTCGATAGAGCAAACCCAACGCCTCGCGAGGCGCGGTGGACCATAACTGCTCGGCGCGGCTCGCCACATCTTCCGGCAGGCTCTCTTCGCGAATATCCAGGCCGAACATCTGCACCGGCGCAGCGGGTTTCGAATGCATGCGCTGTGCTGGCCTACGGTTCGCCAGGGTCTTGAGACTATGGCGGTAATGCCAGGCCAGCCAGGCGATGGCCGTCAACAGGGCCGCCCAGAGCAGCACCTGGATCAGCGCGGCAATACCCTCGAAGCGTTTTTTCGACAGCCATTCGAACAGCGATTTGAGCCAGCCCGGCGCTCCATCGGTTTCAGCTGGTTCGGCTGATTCGGCTGGTTTTTCGGCTTCTTCGCCGAAACGATAGCGGGTGATCGTTTCCGGATTCTTGAATGGCGGCGCTTCGAGAATCGCTTCAATGCTTTCCCGAGAGGCCTCGCTGGTCAGCGGCTGGTGGAGCAAGCGCGGGCTGTCGGGACCGTTGTCGTCCTGCGCGGCCCAGGCAGGTGGCGCCAACGGCAGCAGCGTCATTGCCAGCAGCAACAGCGCCGGGGCCGTGCCGGCCAGGCGCTGGCGCAGGCGCCGGAATACCAGTTCGATGTCCCAGGCCTCGAGAATCGTGCGGCGGTTCAGGTAGAGGCTGAAGCCACAGGCGACGTAAACCGGTTCCCAGAAGATCAGCAACAGTGGATACAGGAAGTTGACCAGGTGTTCGAGCCACAGCCAGTCGTGCTCAGCCACGGCGATCAGGGTCTGCCAGTCCCATTCCAGCTCGACCTGTTGCGGTATGAACAGATAGAACAGCGCCATCAGGCCGAACCACAGCGCGGTTTCCAGGTGCACGCCGATGATGGTCAGCCACTGCGCCGCGCCGCCGTTGCGCTGCAGCAGGACGCGCAAACGTTGCTCGCGCGCCTCGCCGGTCAGGCCTTCGAGTTGCACCACCGGCATCAGGAAGCTGCGGTTCAGGCTCAGCCGTCGCCAGGTCAGGCTGGCCAGCAATTGCGGCTTGAGCAGCGCGAGCCATTGGCGCAACGCCTGCTTCAGCGTAGGCGGCTCGCCAAACAGGGCCTTGGACAAAATGAACAGGGGCAGGCGGTCGAAGGCCGGTTTCAGCCACCAGAACACAATGACTACCAGCGACGGCGAGTCCCACAGCAACAGGGTCAGCAGCGCATACACCGGTAGCGTGACGATGGCCCAACTGGTCATCAGCAGCCGTCGGTGCTGCTGGCTCATCAGCACGCCGAGGTCCATGGCTTCCCAGGTGGTGCGGGGGCGGATGACAACGCTGGCGTCACTCAGGCGCATGGTGGCCTCGTCCGGCAAACAGCAGATACCCGAGCACCAGCAGCCACAACAAGGCGCCGACGATGTATTTGGTGGTGGGTGTCACCGCGCTGGAGGACCAGTAGGCCTCGACGAACGCGGCGATGAGCAGCAACAGCACCACGCCGCCGATGATCAGCACGCTTTTGCCGGCGGCGAGCCGTAACGCTTCGCCTCGGGTGAGACGCCCCGGCGCGATCAGTGCCCAACCGAGCAACAGGCCCGCCGCGCCGGCCAGGACGATGGCAGTGAGTTCGAAGGCGCCGTGACCGATCACGAATGACCAGAACGTCGATCCCGAACCGATCTGGGTCAGGTGCCCGGCCACCGCGCCAATGGTCAGGCCGTTGAAGAACAGGAAGAATGCGCTGCCCAGGCCAAACAGCAAGCCGCTGGCGAACGTCTGAAAGGCAATACCGATGTTGTGCATGATGTAATAGCCGAACATGACCCAGTCTTCGCTGGCGGCCCGCTCGATCGAGCGCCCCAGGTGGCCGGCGGCAGGGTCGTACATGCCGCGTATCTGGCTGGCTTCTTCGACGCTCAACACGCTGTAGACCAGTTCGGGGAACAGGTAGACCAGCAGCCCGATGCCGACCAGGCTACCAAGGAACATCAAGGCCGCCGCCAGCACGAAACGCCATTGCTCACGAACCAGTCGGGGGAAACCGGCCAGAATGAAGGTTGACAGGCTGGCCGAGAACCGGCCGCGGTCCCGGTAGAGTTGCTGGTGACCACGCAGGGCCAATTGCTGCAACGCGTCTATTAAGAGGCTGCTGTAGCCCCTGGCCTGGGCCAGCGTCAGGTGGTGGCAGAGGCGTCGATAGGCATTGGGGAAATCGCTGCTCTGCGCGACGTTGCGGCTGCGCTCCAATTGGTCGAGCTGTTGGGACAGACGGTCCCATTCCTCTTGATGACGTTTTTCGAAAAGGCTTTGTTTCATGTCGGCCCCAGCAGGCCGCGGGCGATGCCATTGAGTTCGGCCACGGCGCCGGAAGGGTGAACCTTCAGCGGCGCGGCGAGGATCGTCGCCAGTTCGGTGACCCTGGCACCGGACAGTTCTGCCTGGCGCTCGGCGAAGCCCAGCACGGCACGCTGCTCGTTGAGGTCGAGGACAAAAGGTGGCCGTATCGGTCGGGCCGATGGCAGGATGGGGCGTTTGATCGCTTGTTCGCGATAAACCACCAGGGTCCCGGCCGCCAGGTCGCCCAGGCGCTTGAACGCTGGATGCTGCAGGCAGGTAATCGCCCCGAACGCATAGCCGAAGGGCAGCATGTCGACGAAGCGCAGCAGGTTGCGGATCAGCGAGGCCGACCAGTCGACAGGCCGGCCGTCATCCTGCACGACGCGTAAACCCATGATCTGCTTGCCGGGGGAACGCCCTTGGTTCAGCACCTCGAACAGCACCATGTACCACCAGCTGATGACAAACAGCAGGATCGAGCCCAGGCCGACGCCCAGTTCGCCAAAAAACGCCAGGATCAGGAACAGCAGGCCCAAGGCCAGCCCCCGTATGCCGAGGTCGATGGCAAAGGCCAGGGCGCGAGGCATCAACCCCGCCGGGCGCAGCGGCAGGTCGATGCCCTCGGGCGTCTCGACCTGGTAACGCGTGTCCAGTGGCGCGGGCAGCGGCGCGTTCCTTTGCAATGCTGGTGTCTCGAGCATGGGCAACCTGTGAGGGGGCGGTTCGAACGTTCGATCTCGGCCCAGATGCTAGCAGTCTTCGTGCAGGCGCACGATACAACTCTGTGGGTCATTTCACGCTTCATGTAAACAACAGGGATCTTGCGGGAGGGCGCAGGCTTGCGCCTCCCGGGTATTCAAAAGTTACAGCAGCGCTGGCCGCCGGCCGGTTGCAGCGCCTAGACTTCGCCAGTCCTCAGCACAGGAACCACCCGTGACCTCCATTTTCTGGTACGACTACGAAACCACCGGCATCAATCCGCGTTGCGACCGCCCCTTGCAGGTGGCCGGGATACGTACCGATTTCGAACTCAATGAAATCGATGAACCGGTGAACCTGTACTGCCGGCCCAGCGATGACATCCTGCCCCATCCGGCCGCATGCGCGATCACCGGGATCACACCGGCCTGCCTGGCGGAAAAAGGCTTGAGCGAGGCCGATTTCATGACCCGCGTCCATGCGCAACTGGCCGCGCCCGGGACCTGTGGCGCCGGCTACAACACGCTGCGCTTCGATGACGAGATGACCCGCTACAGCCTTTATCGGAATTTCTTCGACCCGTACGCTCGGGAATGGCAGGGGGGCAACAGTCGCTGGGACCTGATTGACCTGGTGCGGGCCGCCTATGCGTTGCGCCCCGATGGGATTGTCTGGCCGCAGGAGGAGGGGCGCGTCACCCTCAAGCTCGAACGCCTGACCGCCGCCAACGGCATCGACCATGGCCAGGCCCATGATGCGCTGTCGGATGTACGTGCAACGATTGCCCTGGCCCGGTTGATCCGTCAGAAACAACCCCGGCTTTACGACTGGCTGTTCCAGTTGCGCACTAAACAGAAAGTGATGGACCAGGTCCGCCTGCTACAGCCCATGGTGCACATCTCCGGGCGCTTCTCGGCGGCGCGAAACTACATCGGCGTGGTCCTGCCGCTGGCCTGGCATCCGAAGAACCGCAACGCCCTGATCGTCTGCGATCTGCATCTGGATCCTCAAGGGCTGCTGGACCATGACGCCGAAATCCTGCGCCAACGCTTGTATACCCGCCGTGAAGAGTTGTTGGAAGGAGAATTGCCCGTACCCCTCAAGCTTATTCATATCAACAAGTGCCCGGTGGTCGCGCCGCTGTCAGTCCTGCGCGACGAGGACCAGCAACGCCTGCAACTGGACATGGAGGGTTATCGCCAGCGGGCGCTGCGGCTAAGTGACGCACAGCAAGTCTGGCACGATAAACTCCAAGCGATTTATGGTCGCGAGGATTTCACTGCGAGCGAGGACCCCGAACAACAGTTGTACGCTGGATTCATGGGTGATCGTGATCGGCGTTTGTGCGAACAAGTGCGCCAGGCAGATCCCGACCAGTTGGCGGGGGAACGTTGGCATTTCGATGATGAGCGCCTGCCGGAATTATTATTCCGATACCGGGCCCGTAACTTCCCCGACACCTTGAGCAGCGAAGAGCAGGCACGCTGGAAACTATTTTGCCAGCAGCGACTGAAATCACCGGAGTGGGGGGCGCCTAATACCCTGGCAAGTTTTGATGAGGCGATGACGCAGTGGCTGGCGCTTTCCAGCCCAATGCAGCAAGAGGTGCTGACTCAATGGCAGGGCTATAGCCAGCAATTGCGCAAACGTTTAAGCCTTTGAGTCGCCGCGCTGCCATGTAAGGAAATAAATCGGAAGTGGACAGGCAACAAAAAACGCCAGCAATCGCTGGCGTTTTTTTCTGCGTCGAGAACGCTTCGAACCGCCGGAGCTTAGCCCAGCAGGGTCGCCCAGCCTTCAACCACGTCGCCGCCCCACTTGGCTTTCCACTCTTTCAGAGTCTTGTGGTTGCCACCTTTGGTTTCGATGACTTCACCGTTGTGCGGGTTCTTGTATTGCTTAACTTTGCGAGCGCGCTTGGTGCCGGTAGTTTTCACAGCGCCACGCGGGGCTTTGCTCGACTTGGACTCTGGATCCAACAGGGCAATGATATCGCGCAGGGACTTGGAGTATTCACCCATCAGCGTGCGCAGTTTGCCTTCGAATTCCAGTTCTTTTTGCAGTTTGTCGTCTTTGGACAGGTCGGCCAGACGTTGTTGCAGTTCTTCAATGGCTTGTTTTGTAGCGTTGTATTCGGTGATCAGGGACATGGGGACTACCTTATGTAGGACGCTGGTGACAAGGAGACAGTGGGGTAATAGTAATCAGACAGTTTCATCAAGTAAACATTTAAGCAGCGTTTATTTAATTAATAGTGCGCTAGCACAGAGTGAGCGCCGTGAAATAAATAATGTGATGCAGTCTTCACATCTGTTCACGATAAAGCTTGCCACGCGGGCATTGGCAGTCCCGGTCAGCCACTGCTGGGCGCGATGTGTGATCGATACTGCAGTTTTGCCGCGCAATGGCTAGAATGGCCGCCTTTGCGAAGTTCTGGAGTTCCCCTAATGCGCACTTTTCGGCTGGTGATCGCTTGCCCGGACCGCGTCGGTATCGTTGCTAAAGTCAGTAACTTTCTGGCGTCCCATAACGGCTGGATCACTGAAGCAAGCCACCATTCGGACAATCAGAGTGGTTGGTTTTTCATGCGTCACGAGATACGCGCCGACTCGCTGCCCTTCGGCATCGAAGCCTTCCGCGCGGCATTCGCCCCGATTGCCGAAGAGTTTTCGATGGACTGGCGTATCACCGATACCGCGCAGAAAAAGCGCGTAGTGCTGATGGCCAGTCGTGAGTCCCACTGCCTGGCTGATCTGTTGCACCGCTGGCACAGCGATGAGCTCGATTGCGACATCGCCTGTGTCATTTCCAACCATGACGACTTACGCAGCATGGTGGAATGGCACGGCATCCCGTACTACCACGTACCGGTCAACCCGCAGGACAAGCACCCGGCGTTCGCCGAGGTCTCGCGGCTGGTCAAGCAGCACGACGCCGAGGTGGTGGTACTGGCCCGCTACATGCAGATCCTGCCGCCGTCGCTGTGCAGCGAATACGCGCATAAAGTCATCAACATCCATCACAGTTTCCTGCCGTCGTTCGTCGGTGCCAAGCCTTACCACCAGGCCTCGATGCGCGGTGTGAAGCTGATCGGCGCCACGTGCCACTACGTGACCGAAGAGCTGGACGCCGGCCCGATCATCGAGCAGGACGTCGTCCGTGTCAGCCACAGCGACAGCATTGAAGACATGGTGCGCTTCGGCCGCGACGTGGAAAAAATGGTCCTGGCGCGCGGCTTGCGCTATCACTTGGAAGACCGCGTACTGGTGCACGGGAACAAGACCGTGGTCTTCTGATCTGTAGTCTTCTGACTCTATGTGGCAAGGGAGCTCTCTCCCTTGCCACGAACCTCGAGGCGTGAATCCCATGACCGATCCCTTGGACAAAGCCACCGCCAGAGCGCCGGCAACCGTGGGCGAGGGTTGCCTGAGTCGCTACGATCCCGAAGCGCTGGGCCCGGAAGACGGCACCGAATTTCCCGACGCCGCCCAGCTGTGGGAAGAGCTGCACGAGCAGCCCCAGGACGATCCCGAGTCCAAGGACTGACCTCTCAGGCTTGCCGCAGCTTCATCAGCTTCTTGATCAAAGGTCGCCCGACCATCATGAAGAACACCGGTCCTCCTGCCAGCAGATAGAAGTAATACGTCACCGCCCGCCAGATCAGGATCGCTGCCGCCGCGGTGGATTTGCCCACCATCGGTGCCAGCAACGCCGCCGAGGTCAACTCCGCCGCTCCGGCGCCGCCCGGCAACAGGCTGAACTGCCCAGCGCTGAGGGATAGCATCTGGATCAGGAAACTCCAGGCCCATTGCAGATCCGCCCCGAGTCCTTTTAATGCCAGGTACAGCACGCTGTAGCGCAGGACCCAGTGCAGGCAGGTCAAGACGAACACCTGGAACAGCGTCTGGCGTGGCAATTTCAGAGTGTCGGTAAATGCCGCGAGGAAATTCAGGATCTTGCGTCCCCAGCGTCGACGGGTCACCGGCTTCACTCGCAAATGCCGCAACAGCCGTGCACCCAGGAGAATCAGCCTGCGATGGTAGCGGGCCACCAGCGCGCAGCAAAAGAGCCCGCCGAACAATGAAACCGCGCTCAGCCCCAGCATCCATTCCATGCGCTGGCTGAGATTCTGGAAAAGTGCATAAAACAGGATGCCCAACAAGGCGCAGAGAAAAAACAGCAGGTCGCTCAACTGATCCATGGCGAACACCGCGCTGCCATGGGCGGGGCGCACGCCGTTGCGCGCGAGCAGCGCCATCAGCGTCAGCGGCCCGCCACTGCCGCCGGGTGTCGCGCACATCGCGAACTCGGTGGACATCACCACGCCAATGCTTTTCAACCCGCCTATGCGCCCACGGTGTTCACCCAGCAGCAAGCGCAGGCGCACCGAGTTGAGGCCCCAGCAGAGTACGATCATGCCAAGCATGACCAGCAGCAAGGACAGCGGAAAGCGCTGCAGCCGCGACCACATTTCCCCGCCGCCCACGAGCATCGGGACCAATACCGCAATCAACAGGGCGGCGCCTAACCAGACCAGCCGTTTCATGCGGCACTGCTGACTGGCTGGCGCAGTGACGCCAGCCAGTCGATCTTGGTCATCGGCACGCGCCCGTCCTCAAGCAGGCGCTCCAGGGTTCGCAGCCAGTAGTTGCGGGAAAATCCGTGGCGCATGTCTACCGGGTGCAGGCCCAGGCGAATGACCGGTGCCTGGCGCCAGCGCTGTTCACGCCGGTCGCTGATGACTTTTGACAGGCCTCGACGCCAGGCGCTGCGGGCGCTCCAAACCAGCCCCGGGGCATCGATCGGGGTGAACTCCGGCAAGCGGTAGAGGTGCTGGGTGTCGCTGGTATAACTCAACGGCAACTGGCGCAAGGCCTGGCGCGTGCCCTCGCTCATCAGCCAGGCCGGCGCGACGAAGCCTTCCAGCGGCCACTGGTAGCGCTGAAAGATTTCGATGCCGGCGCGAAGGCGGGCGAGGGCCGCTTCCTCGGACAGACCGTAGAACTCCCCTTCATGGGTATAGACCCGGCGCATGAACCAGTCCTTGGGATGAAGCGCCGGCGGACCGTCATCACAGTGGTAATAACCGTGCAGCACCAGTTCATCGCCGCGTTCGACCCGGCTGTCGAGCATGCGCCGGAAGCCGGGATGTCCGTCGAGCGCGTTGGCGTGGTGGACGTGGGAAGTCCGGCACCACCAGCCAGGTCATCGGCACCTGGCCGAGGGCGTCGACGGCTTCGACGAAGGGCTGGTAGTCGGGCCAGGTTTGCGGTGCGACATCGTGCAGCACCAGCAGCAGGCTGGATTGAGCGGTCATCGACATGGGCCTCGACTCAACCATTGGCCAGCAGGGGCATTTCTGCGCCGAGCACGCTGTAATAGTGGCCCAACAGACTATTGACCACCGAATCCCAGGCGTAATGCCGTTCTACATGTCGGCGTGCTTTTGCGCCGCGCTGCTGGCAGCCTTCGGCGAACAGTTGCCGAACGGCATTGGCCATCGCCTGTGGATTGTCGGGCGCGCACAGCAGGCCACAGTCCTCGTGGACGATTTCATTGAAGGCGCCTGCCGCGACCGCTACCACCGGGATGCCGCTGGCCATCGCTTCGAGGATTACCAGGCCGAAGGTTTCCTGGTCGCCTGCGTGCAGCAGGGCGTCGGCGCTGGCCATCAGCCGGGCGACTTGCGCAGCCGGGCAGAATTCGTCGATCACCGTGACGTTGTCCGGCACCACGGCTGGCATCGAAGAGCCCACCAGCAGCAGGTGATAGCGTTCGCCCAGGCGTTGCATGCATTTGAGCAGCACCGGCAGGTTTTTTTCCTTGGAGCCGCGACCGGCGAAAATCAGCAGGCGCGCGTCTTCGGCGATGCCGAGTTCGGCCCGCAGTTCCGGGTCGCGAGCGGCGGGATTGAAGGTCTGCAGGTCTACCCCCAACGGCTGCACGTAAACATTTTTGACCCCAAGCCCGGTGAGTTTGTCGGCCATGACCTGGCTCGGCGCGAGCACCCGGTCGAAGTTGCCGTACAGTTTGCTGACATAGGCTTCGATATTGGGCGTGAACCAGTTGCCCATGCGGTTGCTTACCAACAACGGCAGGTCGGAGTGATAAAAGCCGATCACGGGCACGTCCAGCTGTCGCCGGGCATCCAGTGCCGCCCAGGCGGTCAGGTAAGGGTCGCCGACCTCGATCAGGTCGGGCTGCAAGTCGCGCAGGACGTTACGCCAAGGGGCCAGGCGCAGCGGGAAGCGGTAGCCCTTGCCAAAGGGCAGCGGAGGGGCCGGGACCTTGTAGATCCCATCCTGCTCGCTCAAATGCGCGCCGGGGATCAGAAGGCTGTGGCGAATACCCGGCCGATTGCCCAGGCGCCGGTGCTTGGCATCCAGATAAGTGCGTACACCTCCGCTGGCGGGGGCGTAGAACATGGTTATGTCCGCTATATGCACGATGAACATCCCTCCGGTCTGTGTTCTCCCCTTGTTGACCTTGGGTAAGAATAGATGTTCGGTTGGGGTTGGGTGCAGTAAAGGAATGCGTTGTCGGGGACTCTTCGCGAGCAGGCTCGCTCCCACAGGGTTCTGTGTTCAACATAGGCCCAAATTGTGGGAGCGAGCCTGCTCGCGAAGGGGCCAGTGCTGGTTGCAGGCTATTATTCTGCCGCTCGGGCCTTATTGCACTGGGCATGCTTTTATATAAGCGCGCAAAATGGCGTCATACCGCAAACCCACAGGTGACCAAATGCCTGATTCATCGCAACTCGTTATCGGGGCCGACCTGGCCGGCCAACCTGTCGCCCAGGCCATGCGCCTGGCCAATCGTCATGGGCTGGTGGCGGGCGCCACCGGCACCGGCAAGACCGTCACCTTGCAGCGCCTGGCCGAGATGTTCAGCGATGCCGGCGTGGCGGTGTTCGCGGCGGACATCAAGGGTGACCTGTGCGGCCTCGGCGCCGCCGGCAATCCCCAAGGCAAGATCGCCGAGCGCATCGCCGGCATGCCCTGGCTCGGCCATGAGCCCCAGGCCTATCCGGTGACCTTGTGGGATATCCACGGCCAGTCCGGTCATCCGCTGCGCACGACGTTGAGTGAAATGGGCCCGTTGTTGCTCGGCAGCCTGCTGGAACTGACGGACAGCCAGCAAGCGGCGTTGTATGCGGCGTTCAAGGTCGCCGACCGCGAGGGCCTGTTGCTGCTCGACCTCAAGGACCTGAAGGCGCTGCTCAATCACCTCAAGGACAACCCTGAATTGCTCGGGGACGACGCGGCCCTGATGACCACCGGTTCCAGCCAGGCCTTGATGCGCCGACTGTCCACCCTGGAACAGCAGGGCGCGGACGCCTTGTTCGGCGAACCGGCGTTGCAGCTTGAAGACATCCTGCAACCGGCCAGTGACGGCCGTGGCCGCATTCATCTGCTGGACGCCAGTCGCCTGGTCCATGAAGCGCCGAAAGTCTACGCGACATTCCTGCTGTGGCTGCTGGCCGAGCTGTTCGAGCAACTGCCCGAGCGCGGCGATGCGGACAAACCCTTGCTGGCGTTGTTTTTCGATGAGGCACATTTGTTGTTCGCCGGCACGCCCAAGGCATTGCAAGAGCGCCTGGAACAAGTGGTGCGGCTGATCCGCTCCAAGGGCGTCGGGGTGTATTTTGTCACCCAGTCGCCGGGCGATCTGCCGGACGACGTGCTCGCGCAGCTGGGGTTGCGCATCCAGCATGGTCTGCGGGCGTTCACCGCCAAGGAACAGAAATCCCTGCGGGCGGTGGCTGACGGTTTTCGACCAAATCCGCAATTCGATGCCCTGGCGGTGCTGACCGAGCTGGGCATCGGTGAAGCGTTGGTCGGCACCTTGCAGGAAAAAGGCACGCCGGAAATGGTCCAGCGTGTGCTGGTGGCGCCGCCGCAGTCGCGCATCGGGCCGTTGACCGCGGCCGAGCGTGCCGGGCTGATCGCCAGCTCACCGTTGCAGGGCCGTTATGACAAACCCATCGACCGCGAGTCGGCCTATGAAGTGCTGATGGGGCGCAAGGGGCTGGAGCCGCAGGCCGAAGCCGCGCCAGGCAAACCGGCGACCGAGGAACCGAGCTTCACCGAAAAGGCCGGGGAATTCCTCGGCACCGCGGCCGGCCAGGCGCTGAAATCGGCGATGCGCCAGGCGGCCAATCAGTTGGGCCGGCAGTTGGTGCGTGGGTTGATGGGGTCGTTGCTGGGGGGCAGCAAGCGGCGGTAGGCAGAAACCGAATCGCTCCCTTCGCGAGCAGGCTCGCTCCCACAGGAGATCTCCTGCGCGCGCAAATCTTGTGCCTCATGCAGATCCATTGTGGGAGCGGGCTTGCCCGCGAAGGCTATTCAACAGCCGAAAAAAATCTCAATCCTTGGGCCGCGCATGGGCCGCCAATCGCTCCAGGGCTGCCCGCAGGTTGGGGTCGCTGATGCCATCGGCCGTGGCCTGGATGGTGGCAGCAGCGTCGGTGGACAGATCCAGCGTATGACCCTTGGCGCCGACTTGCACCGTGGGCGGCTGGACCTTGAACAGGATTCGCGTCAGGTTGGCGAACTCCTCGAATGCCTGCAATTGGCGCAGCAGGCGCTTTTGCTGGTAGCGCAGGCGCGTGGCCCAGTGACCGTCGGTGACGATCAGCAACAAACTGCCTTCCCGCCAGGACGCTACGTGACAATGCTCGCGCGCAGCGGGCTGTAGCTGGCTGTCGAGCAGGCGCTGCAGGTGCCCCAGGCGTCTGGCGTGGCCGAAGATGGCTTTCAGCGGCTTGGCTTCGCGCAGCAGAACGGCGGGCGCCTTGGCTGGAAGAGGGCGAAAGGCCATGGTTGATTACCGCAAGTGACAAAGGCGCCATGGTAGCAGAAAGCGCCAGATACGCCCGAGCCCTGCCGCCCGGTGGCTTTTACTCGCATAATCAATGAGTAACTTCTGCGTTTTGTGGGTTGAAGTTCGCGCAAAAGCCCTTATTTTAGGGAGGCCCCGTCACAGCGCTGTGCCAGCATCGTGGAATAACGCCACTTTCCTCTCCATCGTTTCCGGGTAGAATGCTCGTTCGCATGCGGCCATGAGGGCTGCACGGGCGACTCATGGGGCCGCCCTCCATCCCTTTAGTGTGGAAGATCCTGCCGATATGTTTGCGCCTTTGTTAAAGAAACTTTTTGGAAGCAAGAACGAGCGTGAAGTCAAACGCATGCTCAAGACGGTACAGATCGTCAATGCCTTCGAAGAGCAAATGGTGGCCCTTTCGGACGATCAGTTACGCGCCAAGACCGCCGAATTCAAGGACCGCATCGCCAAGGGCGAGACCCTTGACCAGATCCTGCCCGAAGCTTTCGCGGTCTGCCGTGAAGCCGGCAAGCGGGTCATGGGCATGCGCCACTTCGACGTCCAGTTGATCGGCGGCATGACCTTGCACGAAGGCAAGATCGCCGAAATGCGCACCGGTGAGGGCAAGACCCTGGTGGCGACCCTGGCGGTATATCTCAACGCACTGTCCGGCAACGGCGTGCACGTGGTGACGGTCAACGACTACCTGGCCCGCCGCGACGCCAACTGGATGCGCCCGCTCTATGAATTCCTCGGCCTGACGGTCGGCGTGGTCACGCCGTTCCAGCCGCCGGAAGAGAAGCGCGCGGCCTACGCCTCGGACATCACCTACGGCACCAACAACGAATTCGGTTTCGACTACCTGCGCGACAACATGGCGTTCAGCATGGAAGAAAAATTCCAGCGCGAACTCAACTTTGCCGTGATCGACGAAGTCGACTCCATCCTCATCGACGAAGCCCGTACGCCGCTGATCATTTCCGGCCAGGCCGAAGACAGCTCCAAGCTGTACATCGAGATCAACAAGCTGATCCCGCAGCTCCAGCTGCACGTCGAAGAAGTCGAAGGCGAAGTGACCCAGCCCGGCCACTACACCGTCGACGAGAAGACCCGCCAGGTCGAGCTCAACGAATCCGGCCACCAGTTCATCGAAGAGATGCTGACCCGCGTCGGCCTGCTGGCTGAAGGCGAAAGCCTCTACTCGGCCCATAACCTGGGCCTGCTGACCCACGTCTACGCCGGCCTGCGTGCCCACAAGCTGTTCCATCGCAACGTCGAATACATCGTCCAGGACGGCCAGGTCGTACTGGTTGACGAACACACCGGCCGCACCATGCCGGGCCGTCGCCTGTCCGAAGGCCTGCACCAGGCCATCGAAGCGAAGGAAGGCCTGAACATCCAGGCCGAGAGCCAGACCCTGGCCTCGACCACGTTCCAGAACTACTTCCGCCTGTACAACAAACTGTCCGGCATGACCGGTACCGCCGACACCGAAGCGTTCGAATTCCACCAGATCTACGGCCTGCAAGTGGTGGTGATTCCGCCGAACAAGCCGCTGGCGCGCAAGGACTACAACGATCTGGTGTTCCTGACCGCCGAAGAGAAATACGCGGCGATCATCAACGACATCAAGGAAGGCATGGCCCAGGGCCGTCCGATCCTGGTGGGTACCGCGACCATCGAGACCTCCGAGCACATGTCCGCCTTGCTCGCCAAGGAAGGTATCGAGCACAAGGTCCTCAACGCCAAGTTCCACGAGAAGGAAGCCGAGATCATCGCCCAGGCCGGTCGCCCGGGTGCGTTGACCATCGCCACCAACATGGCCGGCCGTGGTACCGACATCCTGCTGGGCGGCAACTGGGAAGTCGAAGTGGCTTCGCTGGAAAACCCGACCCCCGAGCAGATCGCGCAGATCAAGGCCGACTGGCAGAAGCGTCACCAGCAGGTGCTCGAATCCGGTGGCTTGCAGGTGATCGCGTCCGAGCGTCACGAATCGCGCCGTATCGACAACCAGCTGCGTGGCCGTGCCGGTCGCCAGGGCGACGCCGGCTCCAGCCGCTTCTACCTGTCCCTGGAAGACAGCCTGATGCGCATCTTCGCCTCTGATCGGGTGAAGAATTTCATGAAGGCCCTGGGCATGCAGCCGGGCGAGGCGATCGAGCACCGCATGGTGACCAACGCCATCGAGAAGGCGCAGCGCAAGGTCGAGGGCCGCAACTTCGACATCCGCAAGCAGTTGCTTGAATTCGACGACGTCAACAACGAGCAGCGCAAAGTGATCTATCACATGCGCAACAGCCTGTTGGCCGCAGACGACATTGGCGAAACCATCGCCGATTTCCGCCGCGAAGTGCTCGACGCCACTGTCAGCGCACACATTCCGCCGCAGTCGCTTCCGGAGCAGTGGGACGTTGCTGGTCTGGAAGCCTCCCTGCGCAGTGATTTCGGCGTGTCGTTGCCGATCCAGCAGTGGCTCGACGAGGACGATCACCTCTACGAAGAAACGCTGCGCGAGAAACTTCTGACCGAACTGATCGCCGCGTACAACGAGAAAGAAGACCAGGCCGGCGCCGAAGCGCTGCGCTCGTTCGAGAAGCAAATCGTGCTGCGGGTGCTGGACGACCTGTGGAAAGACCATCTGTCGACCATGGATCACCTGCGCCACGGTATCCACTTGCGTGGCTACGCGCAGAAGAATCCGAAGCAGGAATACAAGCGCGAGTCCTACACGCTGTTCTCCGAGCTGCTGGATTCGATCAAGCGCGACTCGATCCGGGTCCTGTCCCACGTTCAGGTTCGCCGCGAAGATCCGGTCGAAGAAGAAGCCCGCCTGCGCCAGGAGGCCGAAGCCCTGGCCGCGCGCATGCAGTTCGAGCACGCCGAAGCTCCGGGCCTGGAAGTGGTCCAGGCGATGGAAGAGGGCGTCGATGTGGACGTGGCACTGGCCACCGCACCGGTACGCAACGAGCAGAAACTGGGCCGAAACGAGCTGTGCTATTGCGGCTCGGGCAAGAAATACAAGCATTGCCACGGGCAGATCCAATAAACCCGTTTCAACGCTGAGCGACCCGCGCCGCGACAAGAGTCTCTTGTCGCGGCGTTTTGCCATTTGATTCGCCGTCTTGATGAAGGCGGTGCTGAAATAATTTTATAAGGAGCGCATTCATGGCTGTTGGTCTTGGTCCGTTGCCAACGTTGCACCCGGTTGCCGGTTTTGAACTTGGTATCGCCTCGGCGGGCATCAAGCGTCCCGGGCGCAAGGATGTGGTGGTCATGCGTTGCGCCGAGGGCTCGACGGTCGCCGGCGTGTTCACGCTCAATGCGTTTTGTGCCGCGCCGGTGATCCTGGCCAAGCAACGCGTGCAAGGGCCGGTGCGTTACCTGCTGACCAACACCGGTAACGCCAACGCCGGCACCGGCGCGCCAGGCCTGGCCGCCGCCGAGCGCACCTGCGCCAGGCTGGCTGAACTGACCGGTGTCGACGCCAGCCAGGTGCTGCCGTACTCCACGGGTGTGATCGGCGAACCGCTGCCGGTCGAAAAAATCGAAGGCGCGCTGCAAGCCGCCCTTGATGGCCTCTCGGAAAACAACTGGGCCGCGGCCGCCACCGGCATCATGACCACCGACACCCTGCCCAAGGGCGCGAGCCGCCAGTTCCAGCACGACGGTGTAACCGTGACCGTGACCGGCATCAGCAAAGGCGCCGGCATGATCCGCCCGAACATGGCGACCATGCTCGGTTACATCGCCACCGACGCCAAGGTCTCCCGCCAGGTGTTGCAGGACCTGATGCTCGACGGCGCCAACAAGTCCTTCAACCGCATCACCATCGACGGCGACACTTCGACCAACGACTGCTGCATGCTGATCGCCACCGGCAAGGCCAACCTGCCGGAGATCACCGAAGCCAGCGGTCCGCTGTTCGCGGCGCTGAAACAGGCGGTGTTCGAGGTGTGCATGGAAGTGGCCCAGGCCATCGTCCGTGACGGCGAAGGCGCGACCAAGTTCGTCACCGTACAGGTCAACGGTGGTGGTAATCACCAGGAATGCCTGGACGTCGGTTATACCGTGGCGCATTCGCCGCTGATCAAGACCGCACTGTTTGCTTCCGACCCGAATTGGGGTCGTATTCTCGCCGCTGTCGGCCGCGCCGGGGTGCCTGAGCTGGACGTGAGCAAGATCGACGTCTTCCTCGGTGATGTCTGCATCGCCAGCCAGGGCGCCCGGGCGACGACCTACACCGAGGCGCAGGGCGCGGCGGTGATGCAGCAGGAGGAAATCACCATCCGCATCGAGCTGGGGCGTGGCGATTGCAGCGAAACGATCTGGACCACCGATCTGTCCCACGAGTACGTCAAGATCAACGCTGAGTATCGGACTTAAAACCGAGTCGTTCCATTCGGGAGCAGGCTCGCTCCCACAGGGATTCTGTGACGCCGCAGATTCAGTGTGGGAGCGAGCCTGCTCGCGAAGGCGGCAGTACAAACACCCCCAGAACCACAAGAAAGGAATCCAAATGAGCCTGCACCTGATCATCGGCGATAAACGAGCTTCATCCTGGTCCCTGCGGGGCGCGCTGGCCCTGTCGTTGACCGGCGCGAAGTACACCGAAGAACTGGTCAGGCTCGGCCAGCCCGACACCCGCGAAAAACTGCTGAAGTATTCGGCCACGGCCAAGGTCCCGCTGCTCAAGACCGAGTTCGGCGTGATCGCCGACTCCCTGGCCATTGCCGAGTACTTGGCCGAGCAGTTTCCCGAGGCCGGTCTCTGGCCCAAGGATGTAGCGGCACGGGCCCAGGCTCGTTCGGCCTGTGCACAGATGCACAGTGGTTTTTTTGCCATCCGCACCCACATGCCGTTCGACCTGGGCCGCGATGCGCCGTTGTCACCGATTCCGGCGGATGTGCAGGCGGAAATCCAGCGGATGCTGGCGTTGTGGGCAGAGTGCCGCGCGGCGGCTACCGAAGCCGGTCCCTACCTGTTTGGTACCCTGAGCCTGGCTGACGTATTTTTTGCGCCGATTGCCGTGCGCTTGCGCACCTACCAGGTGAAACTGCCGGAAGTCGACGCGGCCTACGTTGAAACCCTTTATCAATGGCCGGCCTTCAAAGCATGGCAGCAAGCTGGCCTGGAGGAAATCGCCCGGTGAAACGCGTACATGTAGCGGCGGCAGTCATTCGCGACGCCGCCGGCAGAATCCTGATTGCCCGCCGGGCCGATTCCCAGCACCAGGGCGGCCTGTGGGAGTTTCCGGGGGGCAAGGTCGAGGCTGATGAGTCGGTCGAAACGGCCCTGGCCCGGGAGCTTCTCGAAGAGTTGGGCATTGTCGTCAGCGCTGCCCGGCCACTGATCAAGGTGCGCCACGATTATCCGGACAAGCAGGTGTTGCTGGATGTCTGGGAAGTCTCGGCGTTCAGCGGCGAGCCCCATGGCGCCGAAGGCCAGCCGCTTGCCTGGGTGACGGCCCGTGAATTGACCAACTACGAGTTTCCAGCGGCCAATCAGCCGATCGTCGCGGCGGCCCGTTTGCCGGGCGAGTACCTGATCACCCCTGAAGGCCTTGAAACGCCCGCCTTGCTGCGTGGCATTCAAAAGGCTGTTGCTGGCGGGATCAAGCTGCTGCAACTGCGCGCGCCCAACGGTTACGACCCGCAATACCGTGACCTGGCGGTGGACGCGGTGGGGCTGTGTGCCGGCAAGGCGCAATTGATGCTCAAGGGCCCGTTCGAATGGCTGGGTGACTTTCCGTCTGCCGGCTGGCATATCACCGCCGCGCAACTGCGCAAGCATGCGGCGGCGGGGCGACCGTTCGGCACCGACCGCTGGCTGGCGGCCTCGTGCCACAACGCCGAGGAACTCTCCCTGGCTCAGCAGATGGGCGTGGATTTCGTGACGTTGTCCCCCGTGCAACCGACCCAGACCCATCCCGATGCGCAGCCATTGGGGTGGGAAGAGGCTGCGCGACTGATCGAGGGGTTCGACAGGCCGGTGTATCTGTTGGGCGGGGTAGGCCCCGATCAGCGGCAGAAAGCCTGGGAAGCCGGGGCGCAAGGGGTGGCAGGGATTCGGGCGTTCTGGCCTGACGCTTGATTCTGTGGGTGTGTCTGGTGGCCGCTTCGCGAGCAGGCTCGCTCCCACACTGGATTTCGGCGTTCACAAAACCTCTGTGGGAGCGAGCCTGCTCGCGAAGAGGCCCTGACAGGCGCCTATGCTTCAACTCCCAGGCTTTGCCGCCGCCTCCCAAAGCACTTCCGCCACACCCTGGCGCCGGGCGATGACCCGCGCCGCCACGAACAGCAGGTCCGACAACCGATTGATATACGCCAGCCCCGGCCCGGCCAGTGGTTCCACTGCGTTCAACTGTTGGCAACGGCGCTCGGCGCTACGGGCCAGACTGCGGCACACATGGGCCTGGGCGATCAGGGTCGAGCCGCCGGGCAGGATGAAATTCTCCAGCGGCCCCAACTCTTCATTCCATACATCGATGGCCGCTTCCAGGCGCGCCACTTCTGCATCGTTCAGGGCCTGATAGGCCGGCATCGCCAGCTCGCCGCCCAGGTCGAACAGCCGATGCTGACAAGGCGTCAGTATCTCGGTTACTTCCTTTAACGCCGGGCACCGTTCCGTTTCGGCGGCAAGCCCGGCCAGCAACAAGCCCAGTTGGCTGTTCAGCGTATCCACTTCGCCGATGGCCTCGATCCGCGGATGATCCTTCGCCACCCGGCGACCATCCCCCAGTCCGGTTTCACCTTTGTCCCCGGTACGGGTGTAAATCTTCGACAGACGAAAACCCATGTTCAGCGCTCCACTTGCTTGTGTTCTTGCGCCACCATCGAAGTGCCCGCCAGTGGCAGGCGCAGGGTGAAGCAAGTGCCTTGGCCCGGCGCTGATTGCACTTCCATCTGGCCCTTGTGGTTGTTGGTGATGATGAAATACGACACCGACAATCCGAGCCCGGTGCCCTGGCCGATCTCCTTGGTGGTGAAGAACGGCTCGAAGGTACGCTTGCGCACGTTCTCGCTCATGCCGATGCCGTTGTCCTCGACCTGGATTTCCGCCCACGGCGGATTCAGCCGTGTACGCAGGATGATACGGCCGGGCTCGCTGTCGTCCTGGCGTTGATGGATGGCCTGGGCGGCGTTTTTCAGCAGGTTGAGCAATACCTGCTCCAGTTCGTTGGCGGTGCCGGGCACCGGGCCGAGGTTCGGGTCAAACTGGCGGATGATCGCCTGGCCCTTGAAGTCGAAACCGATCGCCAGGTCGAAGTCGTTACCGGCAATTTCCACGGCCTGGTCGATGAGTGCCGGCAGGTCGCAAGGCGCCATCTGCCTTGTGCTGCGGCGGCTGAAGCTGAGCATGTGGGTGACGATTTTCGCTGCCCGGGCGCCGGCCTGCTGGATGCCATCGAGCAATTGCGGGATCTCCCGGCTTTCCAGGTAGCGGTTGACCACCGGTAAATCGATCCCCAACTGCTCGGCCTGCTCAAGGTTCTTCGGCAATTCCGCAGACAGGCGTCGGCGAATATTCTGCACGTTGTGCAGGATCGCCCCCAGCGGATTATTGATCTCATGGGCCATGCCCGCCGCGAGGCCGCCTACCGAGAGCATTTTTTCCGATTGCACCATCATTTCCTCCAGCGACAGGCGCTGGGTGATGTCATCGATGCGGATCACCACGCCGCGCCCGGCACCGCCCATCAAAGGATAGAAAGTCAGGGCGTAATGCCGGGCTTCATCGTCCTTGGTCCAGGTGACGCGCTCGATCTTGGCCACTGTGTGCTGTTCCACCGTCTGCTTGAGCTGCGGCAGGTACGGCTTGAGCGGCTCGAAGGCGAGGAAAATCGGCTGGTTCAGCGCCTCATCCAGCCGGGTGCCGGAAAGGGCGCTGGCCTCCTGGTTCCATTGCGTGACATAGAGCTGTTCGTCGAGGGCAATCAGCGCCGACGGCATGGAGTCGATGATGCTGTTGAGGTAGTTCTGGAAGCCGGTGAGTTTTTTCTCGATCTTGCTGCGGACCTGGACTTCCAGCTCCAGCTTGCGGTTGGTGTGACGGGTTTCTTCCGCCAGGCCCTGGGCCTGGTCGTAGGCGGCCTGGGAATCGTCCCGCGCGCGCTTGAGCTGCTGTTCCCGGGCTTCGATCCGCGAGAGCATGGTGTTGAACGCCTCGGCCAGGCTGCCGATTTCGTCGTGGTTGCCCCGGGCGGCGCGCAGGGAATAGTTTTCTTCGCGGGTGACCTGGCGCGACAACTCTTCGAGCTGATGGATCGGCTGGGTGATCAGCCGCTTGATCTGCTGGGCAATGACCAGCCACAACAGCACGCTGAAAATCAGGATGCCCAGGCTGGCCGTCAGGGTGCCGGTGTAGAACGCGGTGGGCAGTTCGCTGCTAGCCACCAGCAGGAGATGGCCGGGCGCCGTGCCGGGGCGGGGCAGGGTAATGACCTGGTTGCTGCGAAACTCCCCGGCCTGCCACGCCTGCACATGACGGAAATGGTCCGGCAACTTGAGTTTCTCGCCCTGTTGCAACTGGGCCAGGCGTACGCCGTCACCGTCATACAGTGCCGCTGCCCGCAGCGGCGCATAGCTGTTGAGTTCATCGAGCAGACGCTTGGCGCTTTGCGGCGATTGCAACGCGTCGGAGATCAGGCTCGGGTTGGCTACCAGTCGGCCGATGGTCTGCAAGGCCTGAGGCGCCATGCTTTCCTGGGAAATGTAATAGGCCGCGCTGATGAAGGTCAGGTTGGCCACCAGCAGAACCGTGGTCAACAATACCAACAGGGCCGCCAGCAGTTTCTGGCCGACCGGGAGATTTTCAAGGCGCTGGCGCAATGGCATCTGACTCGTCGCTGAAAGGGAACACGAGGGCCAGCGTAGCCGCTGCTCAGTCGCTGGGCAATCCGAGGTTGTCCAAGTGGGCAATCAGGCGCTGGCGCATCTGTTCAAGATGCGGCACCGCCACGTCATGGCGCCGCGCGACGGCGCAGGCATGGCCGAGCAGATAGCCGATTTCGGTACGTCGCCGGTTGGCAACGTCCTGGTACATGGAGGAATAGTTGGCGGCTGTGGCCTGGATCACCCGTTCCACCTCCGACTGTAAATCCTCGGCCGCCGCCGGCTGGCCGCAGCGTTCGAGCAGATCGGCGAGCTCCGCACAAAGGGTTGCCACTTCGCAGCGGTGTTCCTGCAAGCCACCGTTCTTGCATTGATGCAGTACCGTCAGTGGGTTGATTGCGCAGTTGAGCGCCAGTTTGCGCCACAGGCGGGTGAGGATGTCGGCGCTCCACTGGTGGGGAATGCCGGCCATGCCCAGGTCATCCAGCCAGACCGGCGCCACCGGCTGGGCGGGGTCGCCCAGCCAGGTGTAGCCGTGGCCGGCGAACACCACGCGCCAGTCACCGTCGCGAAACGCGCCTTCGGTGCTGGAGGCGCTGATACAGCGGGCCTGGGGGACGCGGTTCGCCACGGCGTCCTGGCTGCCGAGGCCGTTCTGCAGCAGGATCAGTTCGCTCTCGCCATCCAGGCGATGGGCGACCGAAGCCACAGCCGCCTCCGCGTCATAAGCCTTGCAGGCCAGCAGCAAGCGTTTTATCGGTTCGAGGCCCTGCGCGGTTTCGCCTGGCACCGGGTAACACTGCGCCTGGCCTTGTTCCACCAGCGTCAACCCTCCGGCCTCCCGGTAAGCCTGCAGCCGCTGTTCATTGCGCAACACCAGCCGCACCGGCAGGCCGGCCCGGGCCAGGCGCGTCGCCCACAAGGTGCCGAGGCTGCCGGCGCCCAGGACGTGCCAGGTGGTGGACATCAGTTTTTTACTCGGTTTGGCGCAGGCATCTGAGGCGCTCGCGGTAACGACGGGAAAAGACCCGTTATAATGAGCCCGATTTCAACCACAAGCCAAGTGCGCGCCTTTGTCATGAGCGCGCCTTTTTATTTGGAGAACACTACATGCCGTCATTCGACGTGGTATCCGAACTGGACAAGCACGAAGTCACCAACGCCGTTGAAAACGCCGTCAAGGAACTCGACCGTCGGTATGACCTCAAGGGCAAGGGCAGTTTCGAGTTCAAGGAAAAGGACCTGACCGTCAACCTGACCGCCGAGGCCGATTTCCAGCTCGAGGCGATGATCGAGATCCTCAAGCTGGCGCTGGTCAAGCGCAAGATCGACGTGCAATGCCTTGAGGTCAAGGATGCCTACGCCTCCGGCAAGCTGATGAAGCAGGAAGCCGTGCTCAAGGAAGGCATCGACAAGGAACTGGCCAAGAAAATCGTCGCTCATATCAAGGACGCCAAGCTCAAGGTCCAGGCCGCCATCCAGGGCGAGCAGGTGCGTGTCACTGGCAAGAAACGTGACGACCTGCAAGAAGCCATCGCCGCGCTGCGGGGCAAGGAATTCGGCATGCCGCTGCAGTTCAACAACTTCCGCGATTGACCCCTCGGTTATAGGGAACCACTGTGGCGAGGGAGCTTGCTCCCGCTGGGCTGCGTAGCGGCCCCTTTGGTGGGTGCTGCGCCCCCAAGCGGGAGCAAGCCCCCTAGCCACAACCGCGTGCAACAGGAACAAAGGAGAATTAGATGGACTTGAACGCTGAAGTAGACCACCTGGTCAAGGCCTCCCAGGCCTGGATACCGATGATCATGGAGTACGGCAGCCGCGTGTTGCTGGCAATTGTCACCCTGGCCATCGGCTGGTGGCTGATCAACAAGGTCACCCAGAAGCTCGGGGCGCTGCTGGCCCTGCGTAACGCCGACCTCGCGCTGCAAGGCTTTATCAGTACCCTGGCAAACATCATTCTGAAGATCCTGCTGATCGTCAGCGTCGCCTCGATGATTGGTGTGGAAACCACGTCCTTCGTCGCGGCCATCGGTGCGGCAGGCCTGGCGATTGGCCTGGCCTTGCAAGGCAGCCTGGCGAACTTCGCCGGCGGCGTGCTGATCCTGCTCTTTCGTCCGTTTCGCATCGGTGACTGGATCGAGGCCCAAGGCGTAGCCGGAACGGTCGACAGCATCCAGATCTTCCACACGGTCCTGCGTACCGGTGACAACAAGACGGTCATCGTGCCCAACGGCAATCTGTCGAACGGCATCATTACCAACACCAATCGCCAGCCGACCCGCAAAGTGGTGTTCGACGTGGGCGTGGATTACCAGGCTGACCTGCAAAAGGCCCGGGAAGTGTTACTGGAGTTGGCCAAGGATGAACGGGTGTTGACCGATCCTGCACCTGAGGCGGTGATCTCCACCTTGGGCGACAGCTCGATCACTGTTTCGCTGCGCATCTGGGTGAAGACGGCGGACTACTGGAACGTGATGTTCATGCTCAATGAACAGGCGCGTGACCGCTTGAAAGATGCCGGTATCGATATTCCGTTTCCACAGCGTGTGATCCGAGTGGTTCAGGAATCTGCATCGGTCTGACCGATTTGATTTTCCGGTCAAGCTTCAGCGCAATAAAAAAGGCCCATCCGAAGATGGGCCTTTTTTTGATTACCGCAAACTGACTTTCGGCAATTACAGAACCGAAATCGGGTAGTCGACGATCAGGCGGAACTCTTTGATGTCGCCTTCACCTTCGTCAGCGTTAGCGTAGTGCCAGGCTTGACGAACACGGAAGGAAAGATCTTTTGCCGGGCCAGACTGAACAACGTACTTGGCTTCGAAGTTGGTTTCGTTGTGCTTGCCGTCTTCACCGTACAGACCAGCGTAAGGGCTGCCTGCAGGAGTGTTGGTACCGTCGATGTCCCAACCTTTGACGTAACGGGTCATGAAGCTCAGACCAGGAACACCGTACTCAGCCATCTTGATGTCGTAACGGATCTGGGCAGATTTCTCGTTAGGCGCGTTGAAGTCGGAGTATTGGATGGAGTTGGCGAGGAAGATCGAGTCGCCACCACGGTTGTTGGTACCTACACCGATGTAGTCGAACGGGGTGTCGCCGTTGACCTTCTGGAAGGCAACAGTAACGGTGTGCGCTTTCAGGAACGAGAACGCCGCAGCCAGGGAGAAGGTGGTGTTGCTGATGTCACCGGCCTTGGCGCTGCCAGTGTCGGAGGTACGGTAGATGTTACCGTCCAGATTCAGCGACTGATCGCCACCCATTGGGATGGTGTAGTTCAGGTTGCCGTAGTACTGGTTCCAGATATCTTCCAGCTGGGCGCCGTAGACCGATGCGCTCAGGTTTTCGCTGATGGCATATTTGCCGCCTGCGTAGTCGATCGAGCTGGCTTCCACGCCAGCGTAGGTAGCCCACAGGCCGCCATCACGTGCGTTACGGTCCTGGCTGGTACCCGAGTAGAAGTGACCGGCTTCGAGGTCAAGGTCTTTGACTTCGCTGCTCTGCAGTTGGAAACCGCTGGCAGTCTGAGGCAGGACACGGGAGCCGCCAACCGCAAACACTGGAGCGGTGCTTGGCTGCATGTCGCCGATTTTCAGCTCGGTCTTGGAGACGCGGAACTTGATGGCTGCGCCGGCTTTGCCCTGGCTGTCGTTGACTTCGCCATCGGCGTCGCGGCTCATGTTGCCGGTGCCGCCAGTGCCGTCACCGCCGTCCAGTTTCAAAGCCAGGTAGCCGAATGCATCTACGCCGACGCCTACTGTGCCTTGGGTGTAGCCGGAGCTGAGGTTGCCCCAGATGCCTTGGGTCCAGTCTTTCTGATCGGTAGCGCCATCTTTCCTATCACGGTTGAAGTAATAGTTGCGCAGCAGCAAATCGAACTTGGCGTCTTCAACAAAGCCTTTGGCTTCAGACTGGTCACTTACGAAAGGTGCGGCCGTAGCCATTTGAGTACTGGCTGCTGCAGCAACGGCCAGTGCGATCATGCTCCACTTCATCACGCGCATCGTGATTTGCTCCTTTGGTTTTAAGAGTACTGCCGTCCCACCTGTTTTTTTATCTGGGCGGCTCTTTCTTTTTGTGTCGGCGCAAACTTATATCACGCCGACATTCTTTGGCGACACTTGCCCATTCAACCTTTCAGCTTCTTTACGACCATGTCGCCAATGGCTCGATCCATGTCGCATTTCAGCTGAACCGAGGCGTCCGAACTGACAACTTCAGAGTTGTTCTATTGGGTTCGCCATCGGTGTAAAGAGTCCCTGGTTGCTACGCTTGATGCTCCTGAGGGCAGCCTTGCCACTTTAATTTTCGAGCCTGCAGGTTTCGCTTCCGGCGATACCCTGTAGACGATGTTGGGATGAATGCAACAAGCATGCACAAATCCGGTTTTCTTTTACATTTTTTTCACATTTTAGCTGCGGTTGCGGTGAAACCTCATGAAACCGGGCTCCAAAGGCCTTGTTTTAAATGGGGTTGACTGCTGGGCAGCTGCCATGTTTGAAGCGGGTAAACCGCGCCGGACAACCAAAAACGTTACCGGTTCACCCCTTCGGTGGGTAAAACGCGGATGCTTCGTGCACAGAGCGTAGACGCATTGTGCTGTTTTGGTGCAAAAAATCTTCCAGCTGTACGAAAACCGCACAGGGCTTGTGTCTGCTCAGCTCAAGGTGCGCCGTTAAAGTACCGGTGCGCGGTATTGGTGCGCAAAGACGGTGCGCAGTGAACGTTCCGGCATTCACAGGTATGCTGGCCTCCTGTGCTCGGGCGGGCCTGCGGGCTGCCAGCTCGATCGCAATCGATCAATGAGCGAGGAGTACGCGCGGTGTTTGCCCTAGATCCACGACTGCAACAAGACACATTGCCTATCGGCGATTTCCCGCTGTGCCGTTTGCTGTTGTCCAATGATTCCAATTACCCGTGGTTCATTCTCGTGCCGCGCCGGGAAAATATCAGTGAATTGTTTCAATTGGATGACGCCGATCAACAACAGTTGTGGAAAGAAACCACGGCACTGGCTGAAACCCTCAAGGACTCGTTCGATGCCGACAAATTGAATGTTGCAACCTTGGGTAACGTTGTCAGTCAATTGCACATGCATGTGATCGTGCGCAAGCGAGAGGATGCCGCATGGCCTGCGCCGGTGTGGGGCAAGCATCCGGCACAGCCTTATGATGCCGAGCAGGTCAGCGTCATTCGTGAACGCTTGCGAGCGGTCCTGACCGATGATTTCAAGTTCCTGGAGGGCTGAACCATGAACCTTGAAGAGCGTGTAACCGACCTTGAAAGCCGCCTGGCGTTTCAGGACGATACCATCCAGGCATTAAACGACGTGCTGGTGGAGCAGCAGCGAGTTGTCGAACGTCTGCAGCTGCAGATGGCGGCGTTGCTCAAGCGTCAGGAGGAAATGGCCGGCCAGTTCGAATCCTTTGAAGAAGAAGCGCCGCCACCGCATTACTGACCGGGGCCGAACGGCAGGCAATAAAAAACCGCGAGCAGCCTGGCTGCATCGCGGTTTTTTTACGCCTGGATCAGCGGCGCGGCAGCGCGGCGATCACATCTTCGGCCTGCAAGCCTTTGTCACGGTGCATGACGGAAAACTCCACGCGCTGGCCTTCGACCAGGACGCGATGGCCTTCGCCACGAATGGCCCGGAAATGCACAAAAATGTCATCGCCGGAGTCGCGGGAGATGAAGCCGAACCCCTTGGAGGTGTTGAACCACTTCACGGTACCGGTATCACGGTTGGACATGTCGTAGTTCTGCGGCGCGGCGGCCGGCGACGACTTCTTGTAGAAGCTGACGGCCAGGTGCAGCAACACAGCGAGCAACGCGGCGGCCAGGCTGGAAAGAATGGCGGGTTGGCCGCCGATTTCCGGCATGGGCGCCAGCAGGGTCAGTGTTTGCAGGGCGACGGCCAGCACCAGCAGGGCGCTGACAAGGTTTTGCAGTTGATGACGTGGACCTTTGTTCCAGTAAGGGATGACGGGTGCCAGGGTCAGGTTGAGCAGGCCGAAAAAGGCCAGGTACAGCGCGTCGGGATGTTGCAGGTAAGGTGTGGCTTCGGAACCCAGGCTAGGGATGAAGGACAGCAGCAGAGCAGCTGCGCCCATTAGCAAGTGGACGATTTTCAACATTTTGATTGGCTCACGGTTAAGACAGATCACAAGGAAGAGCTGGTCGGGGGCGGTTCGCTTCAGAACAATGAGAGGCGTAGGAACACGTACCCGAATCAGCCTATGCGCGACGCCCGGAAAAATAGGCGTAGCGACACACTGCCTATTTAACAGCAAAGCCCCGGCCTTCTCAAACTCGTTACGGGCCCGTGACACGCTGTTCGTCGGCCGAAAAGCGCCGGCGGGGCGCTTGAAGATGGTCGGCAAAGGAGCTTGAATTTTCCGCTGCGCCGGAACCCTCCGCCATCCCGGCTTGTCGGTTCAGGAGGGCTGGCGATTAGTCGCAGGCTACAGATGGCGACACCCGCTAGGGTGCAATGGCCGCTGTCGAATTCATCACCGTCAGGAGATCAAACACATGGCAATTGATATCGGTATCAGCGAAGAAGATCGCAAGTCCATCGTCGACGGGCTTTCGCGCCTGTTGTCGGACACCTACGTGCTTTACCTCAAGACCCATAATTTCCATTGGAACGTCACCGGGCCGATGTTCCGGACCCTGCACTTGATGTTCGAGGAGCAGTACAACGAGCTGGCGCTGGCGGTGGACCTGATCGCCGAGCGGATCCGTGCCCTGGGCTTTCCGGCGCCGGGTGCCTACTCGGTGTATGCGCGCCTGTCTTCCATCAAGGAGGAGGAAGGCGTGCCTGGCGCCGAGGACATGATCCGGCAACTGGTCGAAGGCCAGGAGGCGGTGACACGTACGGCCCGAGGCATCTTTCCTTTATTGGACAAGGTCAGCGACGAGCCGACCGCCGACCTGCTGACCCAGCGCATGCAGGTTCATGAAAAAACCGCCTGGATGCTGCGTTCGCTGCTGGACGAGCGGTAATCCGCAATTGGGTGATGGTGCCGCCATTGGCATCATCGCCTGCGGTCCGGGGTAGGACGGAGTCATTCGTCCTCGGGCTACTGTTGTCATCTCCTACGCTGATGGGCAAAAAGTCATCTGGAGCTTGCGCTCGAGTTGAGCTTCCATAGAGCCACAGGCCGCTTGGCCTGACTGAGGCTCGTATGGCAAAGGAGTGTCAACGGTATGATTCAAGGAAAAGCACCCAGGGGCGGTGCAGGCGGGCGCCTCAAGTCCGTCAGCATCGACCCGTTCGTCAGTGGGTTCGATATGCAACTGGCCCGGCCCCTGGCCCGCTCCATCCGGCTTAACGGGTTCGCCACCTGTTTACGCCTTGAGCAAGTCTATTGGGATATTCTCGGCGATATGGCCCAGCTCAACAGTTGCTCCGTCAGTACCTTGCTCTCCCATGTGGATCGGGAGGTGCAGTTGCGTCACGGCGGCGTGCGCAATTTCAGCGGGCTGGTGCGTGTTGTCTGCGTGGTGCACAGCCTGAAGGATATGGGCACCGATCATCGCGAGGCCTAGCCCTCTCACCGCCTGTGCGGTCTTACGGCTGCACAGGCCGCATTTAATGGATATAATCCCGCTCTTTGCCGCAAAGCCCGGGTTTTGCGTGAATAACCTGATTGCCGAGACAACCCCCATGCCGATGTACGACTATCAATGTGCTTCCTGTGGTCATCAGATGGAAGCCATTCAAAAAATCAGCGCGGCACCGCTGGTCGATTGCCCTGCCTGCCAGGCGCCGGAGCTGAAAAAGATGCTGTCCATGCCAGGTTTCCGCCTCGGCGGCACCGGCTGGTATGAAACCGACTTCAAGACCGGTGCCAAGAAGAACCTGGCCGGTGGCGACAAGGCTGACTGAGTTGAACACGCGCGGGTTCTTGCACGGCAGGGCCTCCAACCGAATTTCGAATTACGAGAAGTGAAACCACTACCATGATGCGCAGCCATTATTGCGGCCAACTGAACGAAAGCCTGGAAGGTCAGGAAGTTACTCTTTGCGGATGGGTTCATCGTCGCCGTGACCATGGCGGGGTGATTTTCCTCGATATCCGTGATCGTGAAGGCCTGGCCCAGGTAGTGTTCGACCCCGACCGCGCGGAAACCTTCGCCACCGCCGACCGCGTACGCAGCGAATACGTGGTCAAGATCACCGGCAAGGTGCGCCTGCGTCCGGCCGGCGCCGGCAACGCCAACATGGCGTCCGGCATGATCGAAGTGCTGGGCTACGAGCTGGAAGTGCTGAACGAAGCGGAAACCCCGCCGTTCCCACTCAACGAATATTCCGACGTAGGCGAGGAAACCCGCCTGCGCTATCGTTTCATCGACCTGCGTCGCCCGGAAATGGCCGAGAAGCTGCGCCTGCGTTCGCGCATGACCACCAGCATCCGTCACTACCTGGACGAGAACGGCTTCCTCGACGTCGAGACGCCGATCCTGACCCGTGCCACGCCGGAAGGCGCCCGCGACTACCTGGTGCCGAGCCGTACCCACCCCGGCAGTTTCTTCGCCTTGCCGCAATCGCCACAATTGTTCAAGCAGTTGCTGATGGTGGCCGGGTTCGACCGCTACTACCAGATTGCCAAGTGCTTCCGCGATGAAGACCTGCGTGCCGACCGGCAGCCTGAATTCACCCAGATCGACATCGAGACCAGCTTCCTCGACGAAAAAGACATCATGGGCCTGACCGAGGGCATGATCCGCAACCTGTTCCGGGAAGTGCTGGGTCTTGAGTTCGGCGAATTCCCGCACATGACCTTCGAAGAGGCCATGCGTCGCTACGGTTCCGACAAGCCTGACCTGCGCAACCCGCTGGAATTGGTGGACGTCGCGGACCAGCTCAAGGAAGTCGAATTCAAGGTCTTCAGTGGTCCGGCCAACGATCCGAAATGCCGTATCGCCGCCCTGCGTGTTCCAGGCGGCGCCAGCATGCCGCGCAAGCAGATCGACGATTACACCAAGTTCGTCGGCATCTACGGTGCCAAGGGCCTGGCGTACATCAAGGTCAACGAGCGCGCCGCCGGTATCGACGGCCTGCAGTCGCCGATCGTCAAGAACATCCCGGAAGCCAACCTCAACGTGATCCTCGATCGCGTGGGCGCGGTCGATGGCGACATCGTGTTCTTTGGCGCCGACAAAGCCAAGATCGTCAGCGAAGCCCTGGGCGCGCTGCGCATCAAGCTGGGTCACGACCTGAAACTGCTGAGTTGCGAGTGGGCGCCGATGTGGGTCGTCGACTTCCCGATGTTCGAGGAAAACGACGACGGCAGCTTCTCTGCCTTGCACCACCCGTTCACCGCGCCGAAGTGCTCGCCTGAAGAGTTGGAGGCCAACCCGGCCGGCGCATTGTCCCGTGCCTACGACATGGTCCTCAACGGCACCGAGCTGGGCGGCGGTTCGATCCGTATCCATCGCAAGGAAATGCAACAGGCAGTGTTCCGTCTGCTGGGTATCAGCGAAGCCGAGCAGGAAGAGAAGTTCGGCTTCCTGCTGGACGCTTTGAAGTACGGTGCGCCGCCCCACGGTGGCCTGGCCTTCGGCCTGGATCGCCTGGTGATGCTGATGACCGGCGCCCAGTCGATCCGCGAAGTGATCGCATTCCCGAAAACCCAGAGCGCGGCCGATGTCATGACCCAGGCTCCGGGCGTGGTGGATGCCAAGGCGCTGCGCGAGTTGCATATCCGTTTGCGCGAACAGCCAAAGGCTGAGTAAGGCCGGCACCTGAGGGCGCATCTTCGGATGCGCCTTTTCATTGGGGTCGATATTTCCGATTGCTGGCTGCCGCGCAAGCGGGGCGGGCAATGTTTCAAAGAAAAACCGGAGCGAGTTATGGCAGGTCATTCCAAGTGGGCGAACATCAAGCACCGCAAAGAACGTCAGGATGCCAAGAGGGGCAAGATCTTTACCAAGTGGATCCGTGAGCTGACGGTCGCGGCCCGCCAGGGTGGCGGCGATCCGGGTTCCAATCCGCGCTTGCGCCTCGCGCTGGACAAGGCGCTGGGCGCAAACATGAGCCGCGACATCATCGACCGGGCCATTGCCCGTGGCGCGGGCGCCACCGAGGCCGACAACGTCGAGGAGCTGACCTATGAAGGCTACGGCCCGGGCGGCGTGGCGGTCATGGTCGAGTGCATGACCGACAACCGCAACCGCACCGCTGCGGCCGTGCGCCATGCGTTCAGCAAATGCGGTGGCAACCTGGGGACCGACGGTTCGGTGGCTTATCTGTTCGAGCGCAAGGGGCAGATCAGCTTCGCGCCAGGCATCGATGAAGATGCGCTGACCGAAGCGGCGCTGGAAGCCGATGCCGATGACGTGGTCAGCCACGAAGACGGTTCGTTCGACGTGTTCACCTCGTTCGCCAGCTTCTATGCCGTGCGTAATGCCCTTGAAGCTGCCGGTTTCAAACCGGTCGACGCGGAAATCGTCATGCAGCCGACCACCAGTGCCGAACTCGACCTGGAAGGCGCCGAGAAGGTGCTCAAGCTGATCGACATGCTTGAAGACCTGGACGATGTGCAGAACGTTTATTCCAACGCCGATATTCCGGAGTCGGTGGCTGAGCAACTGGGCTGATGGTTTTTATCCAATAGCATGAGTGCCAGGGTGGGAGCGAGCCCGCTCGCGAATGCGCTGTGTCGGCCGACCTTGATGTCGGATATGACGGCCTCTTCGCGAGCAGGCTCGCTCCCACCGTTCCAGGTAACCTCCTTCAAGCCGCAGGCGTTATGACTTTAATCCTTGGTATCGACCCCGGTTCGCGCATCACCGGCTACGGCGTGGTTCGCGATACCGGGCGTGGCTGCGTGTACGTTGCTTCCGGCTGTATCCGCACCGGTGCGGGCGAGTTGCACGAGCGCTTGCAGATCGTTTATCGCGGCGTGCGCGAAGTCATCCAGACCTACGGCCCGGTGACCATGGGCATCGAAAAGGTCTTCATGGCCCGCAACGCCGATTCCGCCCTGAAGCTGGGGCAGGCCCGCGGCGCGGCCATTGTGGCCGGCGCCGAGGAAAACCTGGAGATCGCCGAATACACCGCGACCCAGGTCAAGCAGGCCGTGGTAGGCACCGGCGCGGCAAACAAGGAACAGGTGCAGATGATGGTGATGCACCTGTTGAAACTGGTCAGCAAGCCGCAGATCGACGCCTCCGACGCCCTGGCCATCGCCATTTGCCATGCGCATACCCGTTCCAGCCTGCTGCCTCATGGTCTGGGAAGCGCACGCAGTCGTGGCGGGCGCCTGCGTCTCTGATAGCATCAGCGCATTCATTCATCAGCCCATGCAAGTTGCGCCTGTGTCGTCGGCCTTCCTGCCTGGGCTGTTATTCGCCAGCCAGCGGGCTGGCCAACGCCCAAGGATCTGAAACGTGATTGGACGCTTGCGCGGCACCCTGGCTGAAAAACAGCCGCCGCACCTGATTCTGGATGTAAACGGCCTCGGTTATGAGCTGGAAGTGCCCATGACCACCCTGTATCGCTTGCCGTCGGTCGGTGAGCCGCTGACGCTGCACACTCATCTGGTCGTGCGTGAAGATGCCCAGTTACTCTATGGTTTCTTCACCAAGCGCGAGCGGGATTTCTTTCGCGAGCTGATCCGGCTCAATGGCGTCGGCCCGAAGCTGGCGCTGGCCTTGATGTCCAGCCTGGAAGTCGATGAACTGATTCGTTGCGTGCAGTCCCAGGACACCTCGGCGCTGACCAAGGTGCCGGGAGTCGGCAAGAAAACCGCCGAGCGCCTGTTGGTCGAGCTCAAGGATCGCTTCAAGGCCTGGGAAACGGTGCCGGCAATGTTCGCCCTGGTGCCGAACCAGCCGGATGCGCCGATGCCGGCGGTCAGCGCTGAAAACGATGCGGTCACCGCGCTGATTTCCCTGGGCTACAAGCCGCAGGAAGCCAGCAAGGCGATCTCCGCGATCAAGGAAAAAGGCTTGAGTACCGAAGACATGATTCGCCGCGCCCTGAAGGGAATGATTTAAGTGATTGAAGCCGATCGTCTGATCGCCGCCACGGGCGCGCCCCGTGACCGCGAGGAAATCCAGGACCGTGCGATTCGTCCCGTCAGCCTCGCCGATTACATTGGCCAGCCGACCGTGCGCGAGCAGATGGAGCTGTTCATCCAGGCGGCCCGCGGGCGCAGCGAGTCGCTGGACCATACACTTATCTTCGGGCCGCCGGGCCTGGGCAAGACCACCCTGGCCAACATCATTGCCCAGGAAATGGGCGTGTCGATCAAGAGCACGTCCGGCCCGGTTCTCGAACGGCCGGGCGACCTGGCGGCGCTGCTGACCAATCTTGAGCCGCATGATGTGCTGTTCATCGACGAAATCCATCGGCTGTCGCCGATCGTCGAGGAAGTGTTGTACCCGGCCATGGAGGATTTCCAGCTCGACATCATGATCGGCGAAGGGCCGGCGGCGCGCTCCATCAAGCTGGACCTGCCACCCTTTACCCTGGTGGGCGCCACCACCCGCGCCGGGATGTTGACCAACCCGCTGCGCGACCGGTTCGGTATCGTCCAGCGCCTGGAGTTCTACAACAACGCCGACCTGGCGACGATTGTCAGCCGCTCGGCGGGCATCCTCGGGCTGCCCCTGGACCCTGACGGCGCCTATGAGATCGCTCGTCGGGCGCGGGGGACGCCGCGGATCGCCAACCGCCTCCTGCGTCGGGTCCGCGACTTTGCCGAAGTGCGGGCCAAGGGGCACATTACCAAGCCGATCGCCGACCTGGCCTTGAACCTGCTGGACATCGACGAGCGCGGCTTCGACCACCAGGACCGGCGCCTGCTGCTGACCATGATCGAGAAATTCGACGGTGGCCCGGTGGGCGTGGACAGCCTGGCGGCCGCCATCAGCGAAGAGCGCCACACCATCGAGGACGTGCTGGAACCGTACCTGATCCAGCAGGGCTATATCATGCGCACGCCCCGCGGACGCGTGGTGACCCGTCATGCTTATCTGCACTTCGGCTTAAACATCCCGACACGAATGGGTGAGATGCCGGTGGTAGACGAATTTCTCGATGCGGTGGACGATTGAGCCCACTCTGTATCCCGACTTTTTTCCGCTTCGTGCTGTCCCAGACCACGCCTGGAGCGTCAATGCGTTCAAGAATGAAAAAACAGTTGCCTGGCCGGATTGGCAACCCGAGGAGTAAGCACTAGAGTATGCGCGCGCAAAACGGGCTTGAGTCGTTCGCACATCGCTGTCGCGTTTATTACGAGGACACCGATGCCGGCGGCATCGTTTACTACGTCAATTACCTCAAGTTTATGGAACGGGCTCGAACCGAACGGCTGCGGGAACTGGGTTTTGCCCAATCCGCGCTGGCAGGGGAGGACCTGTTATTCGTCGTGCATTCCAGCGAAGCGCGCTACCACGCGCCGGCGCGACTGGACGACGAGCTGGTGGTGACTGCCGATGTCATCGAATTGAACCGCGTCAGCCTGCGCTTCAAACAGCAGGTCAGGCGGGCTGCGGATAATGTGCTGCTCTGCGAAGGGCAGTTTTTGGTGGCCTGTGTGCGCACCCATAGTTTGAAACCCCGGGCCATTCCCGAAGCTTTACGCGCGGCCTTTGCCGGCGTGAGCGGCGCGGGTACACACTCAGAGCAGGAGATAAAGCGTGGAAGCTAACGTCGTCGACCATTCCTCCATGTGGAGCCTGGTCAGCAATGCCAGCGTCGTGGTGCAACTGGTAATGCTGATCCTGGTAGCCGCATCGGTGACCTCATGGATCATGATTTTTCAGCGCAGCAACATGCTGCGTGCCGGTCGCCGTGCCCTGGAGAGCTTCGAAGAGCGCTTCTGGTCCGGCATCGACCTGTCCAAACTCTATCGCCAGGCCGGCAGCAATCCGGACCCGGATTCCGGCGTCGAGCAGATCTTCCGTGCCGGCTTCAAGGAATTCTCCCGTCTGCGCCAGCAGCCGGGCGTAGACCCTGAAGCGGTGATGGAAGGTGTGGCCCGCGCCATGCGCGTCGCCATATCCCGCGAGGAAGAAAAACTCGAACAGGGCCTGCCGTACCTGGCTACCGTCGGTTCGGTCAGCCCGTACATCGGCCTGTTCGGTACCGTGTGGGGGATCATGAACTCGTTCCGTGGCTTGGCTTCCGCCCAGCAGGCGACGCTGGCCACCGTAGCCCCGGGTATCGCCGAGGCGCTGATCGCCACCGCCATCGGCCTGTTCGCGGCGATTCCGGCCGTGATCGCCTACAACCGCTTCGCGGCTCGCAGCGAAACGCTGACCAGCCGTTACTACACCTTCGCCGATGAATTCCAGGCGATCCTGCACCGCAAAGTGCACACCAGCGAAGAATAAGCAGGTATTTCCCGATGGCTTTAATCGCTCGAGCCCGAAACAAGCGCAAGCCGGTTGCCGAGATGAACGTGGTGCCCTACATCGACGTGATGTTGGTGCTGCTGGTCATCTTCATGGTGACCGCGCCGATGCTCAATCAGGGCGTGAAGGTCGATCTGCCCAAGGTTTCCAGCGAAGCCTTGCCGCAGGACAACAACACCCAGGTCCTGACCATTTCGATCAAGGCCGACAAGACCTATTACTGGAACCTTGGCAGCGAAGTCGACACCGAGAAGCAGCAGGACCGGGCCATGACCCTGCCGCAGATGACCGATGCGGTGACCAAGATCATCAATGCCGGCAACAGCAACGGCAAGCGCACCCAGGTCTTCATTCGCGGCGACAAGACCGTCGACTACGGTGCCGTGATGGGCGCCATGGGCGGCCTGCAGAAAGCCGGGGTCGGTAATGTTGGCTTGATCACCGAGGCGCCCTGATGCAGCAACAGCGAGAGCCGTCCGCCTCGGAAAGCTACTTCTGGCCTAGTGTCCTGGCAATCGGCCTGCATGTGCTGGTATTCGGCATGCTGTTCGTCAGTTTTGCCATGACACCGGAGCTGCCGCCGGCCAAGCCGATCGTGCAGGCGACCCTGTACCAGCTCAAATCGAAAAGCCAGGCCACCACGCAGACCAACCAGAAGCTTGCCGGCGAGGCGAAGAAGTCCGCCGCGCGCCAGACCGAAGTCGAGCAGATGGAGCAGAAGAAGGTCGAGCAGGAAGCGGTGAGAGCAGCGGAACAAAAGAAAGAGGAAGCTGCTCAAAAGGCCGAAGAAGCCAAGAAGGCCGATGAGGCGAAAAAAGCGGACGAGGCCAAAAAGGCCGACGAAGCCAAGAAAGCCGACGAGGCGAAGAAAACCGCCGAAGCGAAAAAGGCAGAAGAGAAACAATTGGCTGATATAGCCAAGAAGAAAGCCGAAGAAGAAGCCAAGAAAGCCGCTGAAGAAGAGGCCAAGAAAGCGGCCGCTGAAGAAGCGAAGAAAAAGATTGTCGAGGACGCGAAGAAAAAAGCGGCCGAAGACGCCAAGAAGAAAGCTGAAGCTGAAGAGGCGAAAAAGAAAGTCGCCGAAGACGCGAAGAAGAAAGCCGCCGCCGACGCCGCCAAGAAGAAGGCCCAGGACGCAGCGCGTAAATCCGCCGAAGAGAAAAAGGCCCAGGCCCTGGCAGATTTGCTTTCCGACACGCCGGAGCGTCAGCAGGCCTTGGCCGACGAGCAGGGCGATGAAGTCGCCGGCAGCTTCGACGATCTGATTCGCGCCCGAGCGGCGGAAGGCTGGGCTCGTCCTCCTTCGGCGCGCAAAGGCATGACGGTAGTATTACAAATCGGCATGTTGCCCGACGGTACGGTTACCTCGGTCAGCGTGGCCAAGTCCAGTGGCGATGGTCCGTTCGACGCTTCGGCGGTCGCGGCGGTCAAGAACATTGGGCGATTGACGGAAATGCAAGGAATGAAGCCGAGCGATTTTGCTCCCTATCGTTCGTTCAAGATGACATTCACACCTGAGGATCTAGCCTTGTGAGAAACCTTCTTCGATCAATGCTTGTCGTTATCTGCTGCCTGGCAGGGATAGCGGTAGCAGAGGAAAAGAACATCCTGGTCACCAGCGGCAGCGACCGTGCGACCCCGATCGCCGTCGTTCCGTTCGGTTGGCAGGGCGGCAGCGTCCTGCCGGACGACATGGCGGAAATCATCGGCAACGACCTGCGCAACTCTGGCTACTACGCGCCGATTCCCAAGCAGAACATGATCAGCCTGCCGACCCAGGCCAGCGAAGTCATCTACCGCGACTGGAAGGCTCTTGGCGCCCAGTACATCATGGTCGGCAGCATCGTTCCGGCCGGTGGCCGCCTGCAGGTGCAGTACGCCCTGTTCAACGTCGCCACCGAGCAGCAAGTGCTGACCGGCAGCGTGTCGGGCAGCGTTGACCAGTTGCGTGACATGTCCCACTACATCGCCGATCAGTCGTTCGAGAAACTTACCGGCATCAAGGGCGCGTTCTCGACCCGCATGCTCTACGTGACCGCCGAACGCTTCTCCGAGAAAAATACCCGCTACACCCTGCAGCGCTCCGACTATGACGGCGCCCGCGCGGTGACCCTGCTGCAATCGCGCGAGCCGATCCTGTCGCCGCGTTTCGCCCCAGATGGCAAGCGCATCGCCTATGTGTCGTTCGAACAGAAGCGCCCGCGCATTTTCGTCCAACACATCGACACCGGTCGCCGCGAGCAGATCACCAACTTCGAAGGCCTGAACGGCGCGCCTGCCTGGTCGCCCGACGGTACGCGGCTGGCGTTCGTGCTGTCCAAGGATGGCAATCCGGACATCTACGTGATGAACCTGGCTTCACGCTCGATCTCCCGCGTGACCAACGGCCCGGGCATCAACACCGAACCGTTCTGGGGCAAGGATGGCTCGACTATCTACTTCACCTCGGACCGTGGCGGCAAGCCGCAGATCTACAAGACCAGCGCCGGTGGCGGTGGTGCCGAGCGCGTGACGTTCGTCGGTAACTACAACGCCAACCCTAAACTTTCGGCGGACGAAAAGACTCTGGTGATGATTCATCGCCAGGACGGTTTCACCAATTTCAAGGTGGCGGCCCAGGATTTGCAGCGCGGTAGCGTAAAAATCCTCACTGATAGCACTCTGGACGAGTCACCTACTGTTGCGCCCAACGGCACCATGGTAATCTACGCCACCCGCCAGCAGGGCCGGGGAGTCTTGATGCTCGTGTCCATTAATGGACGCGTGAGGCTCCCGCTTCCTACCGCTCAAGGCGAAGTCAGAGAACCGTCCTGGTCCCCTTACCTGAACTGACGCGGCGCAATACGTTTTACTTAACACACTGGGGTTCATTAGGAGTTTCACGATGGAAATGCTGAAGTTTGGTAAATTTGCTGCGCTGGCTCTGGCCATGGCTGTAGCTGTAGGTTGCTCGTCCAAAGGCGGCGACAACGCCGGTGAAGGCGCTGTTGATCCAAACGCTGGTTACGGCGCTAACACTGGTGCAGTTGATGGCTCCCTGAGCGAAGAAGCTGCTCTGCGCGCAATCACCACCTTCTACTTCGAATACGACAGCTCGGACCTGAAGCCAGAAGCCATGCGCGCTCTGGACGTTCACGCCAAAGACCTGAAAGCAAACGGCGCTCGCGTTGTTCTGGAAGGCAACACCGACGAACGTGGTACTCGTGAGTACAACATGGCACTGGGCGAGCGTCGTGCGAAAGCCGTTCAGCGCTACCTGGTACTGCAAGGTGTTTCCCCAGCTCAGCTGGAACTGGTTTCCTACGGCGAAGAGCGTCCAGTTGCTACCGGCAACGACGAGCAGTCCTGGGCTCAAAACCGTCGCGTCGAACTGCGTAAGTAATTCGTCATGCGAACGTGCCGTCGTGCTGTAACTGTTCTGGCTCTCAGCCTCGCGCCGCTTGCGGCGTGGGCTGCGGTTCCTGTGGTCGATAACGATGCCGGCTATAACAATAGCGGGAGCAGTTATCCGCCTGCAGGTTACGGTACGAACGGCGCCTATGCCGGGGGAGGGGTTTCGGCCCCTGTCTCGGCACAGGGCGAGCTGTTCAACCAACTGCAGCAAATGCAGGATCAACTGTCACGCCAGCAAGGCGCGATTGAAGTTCTGCAAAACGAAGTATCGCGCATGAAGCAGGAAAACCTGGAGCGATACCAGGATCTTGATCGGCGCATAGGAACCGGCGTTGCACCTGCCGCGACTCCTGAGAATTCTCCAGCCGGTGGCGACTTGAACGCCCCCGGTGCAGCCGCAGGCGCCGGGGCGAGTGCTCCGGCAGCACCTGCCGCCGGTGGCGAGCCGGCTGACCCGGCGAAGGAAAAGCTCTATTACGATGCGGCCTTCGACCTGATCAAAGCCAAGGATTTCGACAAGGCCAGCCAGGCCTTCGGCGCTTTTCTGCGTAAATACCCCAACAGTCAGTATTCGGGTAATGCCCAATACTGGCTGGGCGAAGTGAACCTGGCCAAGGGCGACCTGCAAGGCGCCGGCCAGGCGTTCGCCAAGGTCTCGCAGCTGTATCCCAAGCATGCCAAGGTGCCGGATTCGCTGTACAAGCTCGCCGATGTCGAGCGCCGCCTCGGTCATACCGACAAGGTAAAAGGCATTCTGCAGCAGGTGGTGGCCCAATATCCGGGTACCTCCGCCGCTCAGTTGGCCCAGCGCGATCTGCAACGCATGTAAGGCCGTTTGACCCGTTTTGAAGAAACCCGCGCCTGTCGCGGGTTTTTTCGTTAGAATTCACGCCCTTTTTCTGAAACACGCTTCCTGGGATCTACGCGTTGGCGGGGTTGCTTGAAGTGCCTGACGGAGGCGGACAGCCTGTTTAGCTGTTACGCCCGTGGCGACTATGCAAGACACATTGAGAATTACCGAAGTTTTTTACTCGTTGCAGGGTGAAACGCGGACGGCCGGGTTGCCCACTGTTTTTGTGCGCCTCACCGGTTGCCCGCTGCGTTGCCAATACTGTGACAGCGCCTACGCCTTCAGCGGCGGTACCTTGCGCACCCTCGATGACCTCGTTGAACAAGTCGCAGGTTTTCGTCCGCGCTATGTTTGCGTCACTGGCGGTGAGCCATTGGCACAACCCAATGCCATCCCTTTACTCAAGCGACTGTGCGATGCCGGCTATGAGGTCTCGCTGGAGACCAGCGGCGCCTTGGATATCTCGGCTGTCGATCCGCGCGTCAGTCGTGTCGTGGACCTGAAGACCCCGGGTTCGAAGGAGGCGCATCGTAACCGCTACGAGAACATGGAGCTGTTGACGTCCAACGACCAGGTCAAATTTGTTATCTGTTCGCGGGAAGATTACGACTGGGCGGTATCCAAGCTGATCCAGTACGGACTCGATCAGCGCGCCGGCGAGGTATTGTTCTCGCCGAGTCACCACGACCTGAACGCCCGGGATCTGGCCGACTGGGTGGTAGCGGACAACTTGCCGGTGCGCCTGCAATTGCAGCTGCATAAATATCTTTGGAACGACGAGCCGGGGCGCTGACATGACTGAACAATCAACCACTTCTGAAAAGCGTGCCGTCATCCTGCTGTCCGGTGGCCTGGACTCGGCGACTGTCGTGGCGATGGCCCGTGCCGAAGGTTATCGCTGCTACACCATGAGCTTCGATTATGGCCAGCGCCACCGTGCCGAACTGCATGCTGCCGAGCGAGTGGCACGAGACCTGGGTGTGATCGAACACAAGGTGATCGGCCTGAACCTCAACGGCATCGGCGGTTCGGCGTTGACCGACAGTTCCATCGACGTGCCCGAAGCACCGAGCGAGGGGATTCCGGTGACCTACGTGCCGGCGCGCAATACCGTGTTCCTGTCCCTGGCGTTGGGCTGGGCCGAAGTACTGGGGGCGCGTGAGATTTTCATTGGTGTCAATGCCGTGGATTATTCCGGTTATCCGGATTGCCGCCCGGAGTTCGTCGAAGCCTTCGAGCGTATGGCCAACCTGGCGACCAAGGCTGGTGTAGAAGGGCAAGGCTTTCGTATCCAGGCGCCGCTGCAAAATCTCAGCAAGGCTGACATCGTCAAGGCGGGGGTGAAGCTGGGCGTGGACTACGGCCTTACCGTCTCGTGCTATCAGGCCGATGATCAAGGGCGTGCTTGTGGCAAGTGCGACAGCTGCCGTCTGCGTGCTGAAGGCTTCGCGGCAGCCGGCGTGAGCGATCCAACCCCCTATTTTTGATTTATTTCAAATTAAGTGTTGAATAGTCCTTAGAAATCAGTATTATACGCGCCACCACACAGAGGGTCGTTAGCTCAGTTGGTAGAGCAGTTGGCTTTTAACCAATTGGTCGTAGGTTCGAATCCCACACGACCCACCATTTTCTGTAGTTTTAAAAGTCTGGAAGGCCCACGTAAGTGAGGATTTCCGGATTTTTTTTTGCCTGGAATAAAGTATCTCCCCGCGCAGAAGCGAGGAGCCAGGTGCTGCGGCTGGACGGTCGCAGAGCGGACGCATGCCAGCTCTGCGACGAGTAGCGCGAGCTATACGCTATGACCTGACCTGGTCTGGCGCTTTCTTCTCGCCCCAAGCGGAGCGATGGATACCTGGAACCAGCACTTCCCAACCTAGCCAACGTCCTGCGTGGATTTGCCATGATGGTACCCGGCAGGACCATTCATTTGGCGCCTTCCTGGCGAATGCCGGCAACAGAGGTTTTCGTACGACTTTGCTATTGAGCGTGCTGACACAGAACTTCGAGTAGTTTTTCAGCTCCTTGAGTTCAAGCGACAGCATGTCTTTTGGGCACAGCAGCAGTACGTCCCCAAAGGAATACAACTGGAACGCCTCGACTTCTATTTTTTTCGCGGCCACCTGACGTGTTTTCCACAGGGTGGCGCTCAGGTCCTGCAGCTCCATGTCTTCTGGCAACGCATATCGTTCTGCCGTTTTTTGCCGGACTGACAAGCCTTCTGCCGCGATATAGGTAATGTGGCTCAAACTGCCTGGTGAAAGCATTGTGAAGGCGCAGAAGGCGAGGATCATTGCCATCAGGCCACTGAAGGTACGCCTGTAGATGTCCCCCTTGAAACAATAAAAGATGATGACTGGCAGCAGGGTGAAGATGAGTGTCAACCAAGACAGACCCGCCACGTAGGGGACGGTGTCCGGCGTTTCCCTCTCCATATACGAACGTATCGTCAACAGGATTGGAAAAGCGGCGAAGATCACAGTGACAAATATGGAGAGCGAGAGCAGGGAGACGAGCCAGAATCCTTTGCGAGCCCATACCCATGACCATAGCCGCTGGCATTCTCCTGTCATCCGTAGCCACGTTGGCGTCGTCCTGTTTTTGAGTGCCTGCCACGAATCAGTAAGCCGTTTTGGCAGCCGGACCTTCGGGGCGCGGGCTGCCTTCTGCGGCTTTTGTTTTTTTTGCTTTATCTGCTGATACTGCGCCAGGCGTTTCAGGCGGGCTCGATCCAGCCTGGCTTGGACAAGGATGCTTTTCCTGATGACTTTTTTGAACGGCGTGAAGGCGTACATGAGAAAGCACGCAACGAAGACGACCACCAGTAACGCCGCGAATGTCGCCCATGCGTTTAATGCGGGCAGGAAGAAAGTGGTCAGGATGAATGCGCTAAATCCAACGACAGTGGGGAACGCCAGATAAAAAACGATCTTCGGCTGGTTATCCTTCAGGTTTGAAAACAGCGAAACCGAGCAGCCGAACATCCAGGTTGTTGCTCCGAGGATGAACAGGTACGAAAGCATCAGCAGTAAAACCAGTACGACCCAGACCAACAGTGCGGACTTCACATCGATGGACGGCATGAACAGATCGATTCGTCCAATCGTGCGGGTATAGAGATACAGTGTGATGAACCCTAGCCCTGTTGCGAGCAGGCCCAAGGTGACTGTGATCTGGGTCCAATAGGAAAGAATGCGTCTGACGGTGTGCTTGAGTACTTCTGCGAAGGTTCTGTCAGGTCTGACGGACAAGGCGTAGCTCCCTTACAAGGTAAAATTCCTGGCAGGTATAGTAGCGCCAGGAAGCGAGAGCTAAAGCTTCAACCTGTAAATCTCCTACCTGAAATCGTTAGCGGATGTGCTTTGCGTAATGTTTCGGGTCCAGGCGCAATACCATAACCATCATCAGCGCGATGACCGCCACGAGCGACCACCAAGCCCATTCGAAACTCCCCAGCCGGTCGCGGATCATCCCGGCAATCAGCGGCGACAGCCCGGCGATGAGGTAGCCGATGCCCTGCACGAATGCAGTGAGCCCCCCGGCGCGGCGTGGGTTGTCCAGGTGATCGAGGGACACGATCAGGCTCATGGGGAACAGCCCGCCGATACCCAGCCCCAACAGGCTCGGCCATAACAGGCTGAGGCGCTCCGGATTGAGAATCAGGCCGCAGAAGCCGGCCATGATCATGACCAGTAGAACGACCAGGATTTTACGTTTGTCCTGCCTGCGGTTGGCGATCGCCGGAGTGATGAGGCCGGACAACACCTCCATCGTCGTGAGAAATCCCAGCAGCAGGCCGGCGTGCTGTTCGCTCCAGCCTTTTTCCACGTAATACGGTGCCAGCCAGGCCAGTACGCAGGTATAGGAGGCGGTGCCCAAGCCAAAAAAAATCGCCAGCAGCCAGGCCCGGGCGTTGCCGAAAAACGCTTGGTGGCGCTGGGATGCGGCTTGGGGCAGGGGCGTGACGCTCCAGCGTTGGACCCACCAGCAGCCCAAGGCGACCAGCGCCAGCAAGGCCCAGATCGCCAGGCCGATGCGCCAACTGCCGGTCTGCGCCAGGACAAAGGGTGAAAACGAGGCGGCAAGCGCCGCGCCGCCCATGATTGAGGTGACATACAAGCCCATCAGCAGCGAGACGCTGTCGGCGAAGCGCGCCTTGATCAGTGCTGGCATCACGGCCTGGATCAAGGCGATTCCGAGCCCGGCCACCACCGCGCTGGTGACCAACCCGGCGGCGCTGTCCAGATACAAGCGCGATGCCGTGGCGATACCAATGATCAGCAGCGACAGGACGACGGTACGGTGTTCACCGATGCGCAGGGCGATGCGCATGCCCAGGAACATGGCCACGCCCATCGCCATGACTGGCAGCATGGTCAGCAGTGAAGCGCTGCTGAACCTCAGGGGCACCTCGTCGCGAATGGCTGACAGCAGCGGCCCGACCGCGGCCATCGAGGGCCGCAGGTTCAGCGCTACCAGCACGATACTGACCATCAGCCAGACGGCGCGGGTGCCAGAGGTTTGGATGTTTTCCATGACAGGGCCTTGGCTGGATAAGGCTCCATTTAGGCCAGGGCGCCTTGCGATGGGCAAACTGAAAAATGGCAGGGGCTATTGGAAAATTAAATGCGATATCAAATCGATGAAGGTGCGGCGCATTTGTGGCGAGTATCCAGCTTATTCCATCCCCGGGCTTAACGTCCCCAACCAGGCCACCAGTCCCAGGATGATCACCGCCACACCAAGCTCCAGCAGCATGCTGCGCCGCAGGGCCCTCACCGCGGCTCGGTGCTCGCCGGTCTGTCGGGCCTGTTCCAGCAGCGGGCCCAGGTGAAAACGGTTCAGCGCGGCGAACCCCAGCATGGCCAGGAACAGGCCGAGTTTCAGCATCAGCAGCTGACCATAGGTGCTGTCGAGTAACCCCGCGAAGTTCGTGCCGACGATGAACAGATAATTGGCGACTCCTGTCACAGCGATGACTGCCACAATTACCGCACCGGCCGTGGCAAATCCGCTCAAGGTCCGGGCCAGTACCGCCATCTGAGGTTCGGCCTGCCGAAGCAGCAGGGCAAACGCGGCCAAGGCTCCGACCCAGCCACCCGCTGCCCACAGATGCAGGAAGTCGCTGATGAAATGCCAACTCCGGCGTGCGCCTTCGTCCATGGCGCCGTGCCCTGCCCAGGCCAGCGTCGCCAGAGCCACGGCTCCGCCCAGCATGGCCAGGACCAGGCTGACGGTTGGCGAGCGGCTATCAAGCGTCACGGCGAAACCGGCCAGCAACAACGCCGCCATGCGCAGCGTCCAGCTCAGACCGACATCGGTTTCCAGCACCATCATTTCGAAGTGCGGCCACAGCTCCGCCCACTCCGAAGCTCCGCTCATGGCCCAGGTCATGCACGCCATGGCGCCCAGGGAGAGCAACATCCCAAGCACGGCCGTGGTCGCCAGCAACGACGCGAAAGGCAACACCGCGCCTGACGCCCGCTCCCGACCTCGCAGGCTGTAAAGGCCAAACGCAGCCAGGCCGAACAGCAACATCAGATCCAGGTAGAGGGCAAAGCGCAGCGCGATGTTGATCGAGTCGCTCGTCAACTCACTTCACCTTGAACGTGATATTGCCGGTGATCGGGTGCGTGTCTGACGATACCGCGCGCCACTGCACCTGGTAGGTGCCGGCGGTGAGAGGCGCATGGGGAGTAATGACCATGGTTTTCGGATCATCGCTGCCGGAAACCTTGGCTGGCACGGGCATTGGTGCGTGCGCCGACATGCCGGGCATCCCGGTCATCATCAGCTTGGCGCCGGAAAATTGGGTCACGAGATTTTCGGAAAAGTGCAGCTCGATCTTCGCTGGCGATGCCCCGTCAGCGCCTTCGGCGGGGCTGGAGGACAGCAGTTTCGGATGGGCCTGGGCCAGGCCACTGGCCAACAGGCCGGTGGACAGCGCGGCGGCCATGACAGCGGTTTTGATGAATGACATGCAAGGACTCCTACAGCTTGTTTTTCAGTGATTGATGGAGCAGGGCCAATGCCTCAGAACCACAGGCGCACACCCACTACCAGGCGTGCCTCGCTGCGGTCTTCACCTTCGTCCCGGGCGTAGTCGGCGGTGTTGCCGTAGACGCGGTTCCAGGTCACGCCAACGTACGGGGCGAACTCACGGCGGATTTCGTAGCGCAGCCGCAGCCCCACTTCGGTGTCGGACAACCCCGAGCCGACGCCCCGATCAGGGTCATTCTTGCCGTAGAAGTTGGCTTCGGCGGTGGGCTGCAGAAACAGCCGATTGGTCAGCAGAATGTCGTAGTCGCCCTCCAGGCGCGCCGCGCTCTGGCCATCTTCACCGATGAAGGCGGTGGCCTCGGCTTCGAAGTTGTACAGCGCCATGCCTTGTACGCCGAATGCTGCCCAGGTCTGTGAGTCGCCTGGTTTGAAGTCCTGGCGCACGCCGGCCACCACATCCCACCAAGGGCTGATGGCATGGCCCCAGAGGGCCTGGAGTTCGGCTTTTTCGGTCTTGCCATGGGTGCGCTCGCCTTCGGAGCGCAGCCACAAACGGTCGATGTCGCCGCCGATCCAGCCGGAGGCATCCCAGCTAAGGGCGCTGCCGTCATCGGCGTCTTGCCACTCCAGCTGGTCGATCAGGAAGAATGAGTTGATGGCGCTGTCATGCACCGCGTGGCCACCATGGTCTTCATAGACGGCGGCGCGGTCAGCGGCGGTCAGTTCGGGGATCGGTGTGCGGCTGCTGGTGGGCGCGGCTTGCATGGAATCCATGCCCTGCATCGAGTCCATGCCTTGCATCTGGCTGTGGTCCATTGCCGGCATCTGGCTGTGATCCATGCCGTGCATCGTGTCGCTTGCTGCCCAGGCTGACAGGCTGGTGCCGAGGGCAAGCACAGCCACGGGCAGGGTGGGGGATTTAAACAGGCTGATCATGGTCGGCTCCTCATTCCTGCACCCGGACTTCGCGGAACATGCCCATTTCCATATGAAACAGCAGGTGGCAGTGATAGGCCCAGCGGCCAAGCGCGTCGGCGGTCACTCGATAGCTGCGCCTGGAACCGGGCGGTACGTCGATGGTGTGCTTGCGCACCATGAACTGGCCGTTTTCGTCTTCCAGGTCGCTCCACATGCCGTGCAGGTGGATGGGGTGGGTCATCATGGTGTCGTTGATCAACACGATGCGCAGGCGCTCGCCGTACTTGAGCAGCAGCGGCGCGGCGTCGCTGAACTTCACGCCGTTGAACGACCAGACGAATTTTTCCATGTGCCCGGTCAGGTGCAGCTCGATCGTGCGGCCCGGCTCGCGGCCGTCGGGGTCGGCAAAGGTGCTGCGCAGGTCCGCGTAGGTCAGCACTTTGCGGCCATTGTTGCGCAGGCCCATGCCTGGGTCGTCGAGCTTGGGTTTGACGCTCATGGCCTGCATGTCCACCAACGGATTGTCGTTCTCCGTTTCGGGATGGGTTTGCATCCCGCCCATACCTGGCATGGTGCCGTGGTCCATGCCGGTCATGTCATCCATGCCCTGCATCTGGCTATGGTCCATGTCCCGCATTGATCCGTGATCCATGCCGGCCATGCCCATGTCGTCCATGGTCACCAGCGGCCGTGGGTCCAGGGGCGGTACCGGCGCCGCCAATCCGGCCCGGGTCGCGAGGGTGCCGCGGGCGTAGCCGGTGCGGTCCATGGCCTGGGCGAACAGGGTGTAGGCTTGCTGCGTCGGCTCGATGATGACGTCGTAGGTTTCCGCCACGGCGATTCGGAACTCATCGACACTCACCGGTTTGACGTACTGGCCATCAGAGGCCACGACGGTCATTTTCAGGCCGGGGATACGCACATCGAAATAGGTCATCGACGAGCCATTGATGAAACGCAAGCGGATGCGTTCACCCGGCTTGAACAGGCCGGTCCAGTTCGTGTCCGGTGCCTGGCCGTTCATGAGATAGGTATAGGTGGCGCCACTGACGTCGGCAAGGTCGGTGGGATTCATCTTCATCTCGGCCCACATCTTGCGATCGGCCACGGTGGCGGCCCAGCCGTTCTTGCCGACATCGTCGATGAAGTCGCCGACCGTGCGTTTGTTGTAGTTGTAGTAGTCCGATTGTTTCTTCAGCTTGCGAATGATTTGGGTGGGGTCCTCATCGCTCCAGTCGGTGAGCATGACCACGTAGTCCCGCTCATACTGGAAAGGCTCGGGTTCCCTGGCGTCTATGACCAGCGGGCCATAGACCCCGGATTGCTCCTGGAAGCCGGAATGGCTGTGGTACCAGTAGGTGCCGTTCTGCCGGACCTTGAACTGGTAGACATACAGGCCGCCGGGCTCGATGCCTTTGAAGCTCAGCCCGGGGACGCCGTCCATGTTGGCCGGCAGGAGGATGCCGTGCCAATGGATCGAAGTGCTGTCTTGCAGGCGATTGCGTACGCGCAAGGTCACGGTGTCGCCCTCACGCCAGCGCAGCAACGGCCCGGGAATGCCGCCGTTGATGGTCTGGGCGGTGCGCGGGTTGCCGGTGAAATTGACCGGGCTTTCGCCGATGGACAGGTCGAACTCGGTGCCGCTCAATACGTTGGGCTGGCCCGGGCTGGCAATCGCCCAGACGGGCGAGCGCCACAAGCCCAGGCCACCAAGGATGCCGCCGGCAGTCAGGCCCTTGACGAAGGTTCGCCGGGAAGTTTTCGATTGCATGACGTTTGAAAATCCATCGCTCGATTCAAAGCAGGCACAGGAGCTGGCCCCTGTGCGGGTTGAAAAGAAGATGACACAGCCGGACGCGGCGGGTGATTACATTTCAGTCAGCTTGGCACCACGAGGGAACGGGTGCGTTGCAGTGGCCGGGCACAGGTCAGAATGATCTTTTGCAACGGCGGGATATTCTGTAGCCTTGCCGGCTGCATGCTGTCCCGTGCCTGATTGATACCCACTTTCCCGGCGGTACCCGAGTGGTCCGGAGCCGGGTGTATACTCGACTTTCGCGCAAAACGCGCCCATAGGTCTTGCGAACATGACGCAGATTTCCGAACGCCTTCTGGTCCAGGCCCACCTCGATGCCAAGCAGCCCAAGCCGCTGACGGCCGAGCAAGAAGCCTGGTACCGCGCCGCCATCGCCGCCGAGCTCAAGGCTCAGGACGCGGTGCTGGTTGCGCATTTCTACTGTGACCCGATCATCCAGGCCCTGGCCGAGGAGACCGGGGGCTGTGTTTCCGACTCCCTGGAAATGGCCCGCTTCGGCAACGCCCATCCGGCCAAGACCGTGGTGGTGGCCGGGGTCAAGTTCATGGGCGAGACCGCGAAGATCCTCAACCCTGAAAAACGCGTGCTGATGCCGACCCTGGAAGCCACCTGCTCCCTGGACCTGGGCTGCCCGGTGGATGAGTTCTCGGCGTTCTGCGACCAGCATCCGGAGCGCACCGTGGTGGTCTACGCCAACACTTCGGCGGCGGTAAAGGCCCGGGCCGACTGGGTCGTGACGTCCAGCTGCGCACTGGAGATCGTCGAGAGCCTGATGGACAACGGCGAGACGATCATCTGGGGCCCGGACAAGCACCTGGGGACCTACATCCAGCGCAAGACCGGCGCCGACATGCTGCTCTGGGACGGTGCCTGCATCGTCCACGAGGAGTTCAAGTCCAAGCAATTGGAAGACATGAAGGCGCTGTACCCGGACGCCGCGATCCTGGTGCACCCGGAGTCGCCGACCTCGGTGATCGAGCTGGCGGATGCCGTGGGCTCCACCAGTCAGTTGATCGCTGCGGCGCAAAGCTTGCCGAACAAGACGCTGATCGTCGCCACCGACCGCGGCATCTTCTACAAGATGCAGCAGCTGTGCCCCGACAAAGTTTTCATCGAAGCTCCCACGGCCGGCAACGGCGCGGCGTGCCGCAGTTGCGCGCATTGCCCGTGGATGGCGATGAACACCCTGGAGCGCACACTCCAGGCGCTGAAGGACGGCAGCAACGAGATCTTCGTCGACCCGGCCTTGATCCCCCAGGCGATCCGCCCGCTCAAGCGCATGCTGGACTTCACCCAGGCAGCGCGGATGAAGTTGGCGGGGAATGCTTGAAGCTGAAGAAGCTTGTGAGGCTTTCTGTGGTGAGGGGATTTATCCCCGCTGGGCTGCGAAGCGGCCCTAAAACCTGACACCACGGAGTGCCAGAATGAACGGATGGGGGCCGCTTCGCGACCCAGCGGGGATAAATCCCCTCACCACACTTTATTCCAACCATTCATTAGTAGTCTATTTGGTTTTCTTGGGAATCCGCACCAGTTGCGTATCCGAGTAGATGTCATGCCAGCCGCGCTTGCGCTTGTCGAACAGCGCCCAGATGAAACCCAGCCCCAGCAGCAGCAACGACGCAATCGACACCACGAACCGCAACAGCGCCTGCCACAGGCTGATGGCCGTGCCATCGGCGTTCTGCACGCGAATACACCAGACTTGCATGCCCAGGGTCTGGCCGTTGTGGGACCAGAACTTGGCGAAGAAACCGAACAGCACGAAGAGCAATACGGTGGACAGCAGCGGGTCACCGTCCAATGCTCCGGCGTCAGTGAGGGCGCGCATCTTTTCTTCGCCGATGATCGCCATCTGGATCATCTTGTAGACGCCGCCGGTCACGATCAGCAGTGCCGTGCACAGCAGGAAGTCATAAAACATCGCTGCCAGGCGACGGCCCAGGCCGACGGGGGGGAAATCGCCCTGGGGAGTGAGCAGGTGTTTCGGCATGACGGCCTCGGCTGAAAAAAGAAGCCATTTTACGGATTTGCGCCCATAAAAAAGCCCCTGATATCAATCAGGGGCTTTTTAGTTTGCGAAAGCCTCAGGCCTCGGCTTGAACCTCGTCAGCCTGCATGCCTTTCTGGCCCTGCACAGCGACGAAAGTGACTTTCTGGCCTTCTTTCAGGCTCTTGAAGCCGTTGCCCTGGATGGCGCGGAAGTGCACGAACAGGTCCGGACCGCTTTCAGGGGTGATGAAACCAAAACCTTTTTCGTCGTTGAACCACTTGACGGTACCGCTCTGACGAGTAGACATTTTCTTAATTTCCTTGACGCTAAATTAATGACAGCCTCTTTCAACGCGAAAGAGTACTGGGGCTGGGTTGCAGGAAAGTAAGATGACGTCGAACGGGATGTAGCTAACTTCGTAGGCTACTGCCCAGGTCACGATCCAAGCGACCCATGCAAACACAGTGACGAAACTCTACGCCAACTTCCAATGAAAAAACAACCCCCCTCAAGGGCCCGGATTTGCTCAGCTTGCTGGCGATTTAGATGTTTCGCTGGGGAAGGCTTATTCGAAAGGCTAGTCCAATAGTTCCGCGACGTTATAAGCCCGGTTGAATATCAAACATGCACCTTTTTATGGCGGTTGCGTTACACATTAGTGCACGTTTAACGCAACCGCGTTACTTATAGAAACAGCCAATCAACCACGGTAGTAGCGCTGTGCGACAAATGGCATTTTGCTTACAAGCATGGGCACCTTTTTCCCACGCACAATGGCCCAGACCGGTGTATCCATTGCCACGTAGGCGCTGTCCAGATAGCCCATGGCCAACGGACCGCCCAGCGTCGGGCCAAAACCGCCGCTGCATACGGTGCCGATGTTCTCGCCAGCTTCGTTGACGATCTCCGCGCCCTCGCGCACCGGTGTGCGTTCCTGGGGCAGCAGGCCGACGCGTTTGCGGCTGACGCCGCTCTGTTGTTGGGCGAAGATGGTCTCAGCCCCGGGGAACCCACCGGCGCGGGCACCGTCGGCACGGCGCACTTTGGAAATGGCCCAGAGCAGGCTGGCTTCGATCGGCGTGGTTTCGGTGTTCATGTCGTGGCCATAAAGGCACAGGCCGGCTTCCAGGCGCAGGGAGTCGCGGGCACCGAGGCCAATGGCCGCGACTTCCGGTTCGGCCAGCAGGGCGCGGGCGAGTTTTTCCGCGTCGGCGGCTGGCACGGAAATCTCGAAACCGTCTTCGCCGGTGTAGCCCGAACGGCTGACAAAACAATCCACGCCCAGCAGCGTGACGCGCTGGAACTGCATGAAGGTCATTTTCGCCACGTCCGGCGCCAGGCGCGAGAGTACGCTGACGGCGGCCGGGCCTTGCAGGGCGAGCAGGGCGCGGGCTTCGAACAGCGGTTCGATGCTGCACCGGTCGCCGATTTTCGCTTGCAGGTGGGCCAGGTCCTGATGCTTGCAGGCGGCGTTGACCACCAGGATCAGTTCGTCATTGCCCAGGTTGGCGACCATCAGGTCGTCAAGGATGCCGCCGTTATCGTTGGTGAACATGGCGTAGCGCTGCATGCCCACCGGCAGGTCGATGATGTCCACCGGCACCAGTGTCTCCAGGGCTTTGGCGGCATCGGCGCCGGTCAGGCGGATCTGGCCCATGTGGGACACATCGAACAGCCCGGCCTGATCACGGGTGTGCTGGTGTTCTTTCATGACGCCCAGCGGGTATTGCACGGGCATGTCGTAGCCGGCAAATGGCACCATGCGCGCGCCCAGCTCAAGGTGCAGCGCGTGCAGCGGGGTTTTCATCAATTGTTCGGTGGACATATCAGCTCCTGGAAAATGAAAGTGGCGCGTATCAGCATTCGATGATGTTGACCGCCAGACCGCCGCGGGCGGTCTCCTTGTATTTGCTTTTCATGTCGGCGCCGGTCTGGCGCATGGTGCGGATGACTTTGTCGAGGGAGACGAAGTGATGCCCGTCGCCGCGCATGGCCATGCGCACCGCGTTGATGGCTTTCACCGAGCCCATGGCGTTGCGCTCGATGCAGGGCACCTGGACGAGGCCGCCAATGGGGTCGCAGGTCAGGCCGAGGTTGTGTTCCATGCCGATTTCGGCGGCGTTTTCCACTTGTTGCACGGTGCCGCCCAAGACTTCGCACAGAGCGCCGGCCGCCATGGAACAGGCCACGCCGACTTCGCCCTGGCAGCCGACCTCGGCGCCGGAAATGGAAGCGTTTTCCTTGTAGAGGATGCCAATGGCGGCGGCCGTCAGCAGGAACCGCACCACGCCATCCTCGTTGGCCCCGGGAATGAAGCGCATGTAGTAATGCAGCACGGCCGGAACGATGCCTGCCGCGCCATTGGTCGGCGCGGTGACAACGCGTCCGCCGTAGGCGTTTTCTTCGTTGACGGCCAAGGCATACAGGTTGACCCAGTCGAGCACGGACAACGGATCACGCAATGCCGCTTCGGGGTTCTTGCACAGCTGGCGATGCAGCGCGGCGGCCCGTCGCTTGACCTTCAGCCCGCCCGGCAGGATCCCTTCATTGCGACAGCCGGCCGCCACGCAATCCTGCATGACCTGCCAGATCTTCAGCAGGCCGGCGCGGGTTTCGGCTTCGGGGCGCCAGGCACTTTCGTTGGTCAGCATCACCTGGCTGATGGACAGGCCGTAAGTGGTGCAATGGGCGAGCAGGTCCTTGGCGCTTTTGAACGGGAAGGTCAGGGGCGTTGCATCCTCGACGATACGGTCGGCACCGGCGGCGCCTTCGTCGACCACAAAACCGCCACCCACCGAGTAGTACTCGCGGCTGCGCACTTGCAGCCCGGCGGCGTCGAAGGCGCGGAAGATCATGCCGTTGGGGTGGAAGGCCAACGGTTTGCGGATCATCGCCAGGTGCAGTTTTTCGTTGAATTCGATGGGGTGTTCGCCGAGCAGGTTCAGGCGACCGCTGCTGCGAATCTCCTGGAGCCGGGCGGATACCGTTTCGGTGTCCACGGTGTCCGGGTGCTCGCCTTCCAGGCCCAGCAGCACGGCCTTGTCACTGCCATGGCCCTTGCCGGTGGCACCGAGGGAGCCATACAGCTCGACTTTGACGCTGGCAGTGGTCTTGAGCAGGTCATCACGGCGCAGCCCTTCGACGAACCGGGCCGCGGCACGCATCGGGCCAACCGTGTGGGAGCTGGAAGGGCCGATGCCGATCTTGAACAGGTCGAACACGCTTAACGACATGGTGTTTCTCCGGTTTCTTTTTATGGGATCGACGGTTACAAGGTTTCAAAACTGATTCCCTGTGGGAGCGAGCCTGCTCGCGAAGGCGGCTTGTCAGTCGACATCCATTTGGCTGACACATCGCCTTCGCGAGCAGGCTCGCTCCCACAAGGGAAGTTCGGAGGACGGATGGACCGTCCCCCTTCACAGATCAAGCGTAGCTTTCGATCGACGGGCAGGCGCAGACCAGGTTGCGGTCGCCGAACACGTTGTCGACCCGGCCCACGGGCGGCCAGTACTTGCCTTCGATCAACGACGCCACCGGGTACACGGCCTGTTCGCGGCTGTAGGGGTGAGTCCACTCGCCGACGAGTTCCGCCGCGGTGTGCGGGGCGTTTTTCAGTGGGTTGTCGTCTTTGTCGAGGCTGCCGTTCTCCACCGCGCGGATTTCTTCACGGATGCAGATCATGGCGTCGCAGAAGCGGTCCAGTTCTTCCTTGGATTCGCTTTCGGTCGGCTCGATCATCAATGTGCCGGCCACCGGGAACGACATGGTCGGCGCGTGGAAGCCGAAGTCGATCAGGCGCTTGGCGACGTCATCGACGCTGATGCCGCTGCTGTCCTTGAGCGGACGCAAATCGAGGATGCATTCGTGGGCCACCAGGCCGTTGCTGCCGGAGTAGAGCACCGGGTAGTGCTCTTCCAGGCGACGGGCGATGTAGTTGGCGTTGAGGATCGCCAGTTGCGAGGCGCGCTTGAGGCCGGCGCCGCCCATCATGCGGATGTACATCCAGGTGATCGGCAAAATGCTCGCACTGCCGAACGGCGCCGCGCACACCGCGCCTTCCTTGCGCTCCATGTTCGCATGGCCGGGCAGGAACGGTGCCAGGTGCGACTTGACGCCGATCGGGCCGACGCCCGGGCCGCCACCGCCGTGAGGGATGCAGAAGGTCTTGTGCAGGTTCAGGTGCGACACGTCGCCGCCGAACTTGCCTGGGGCGCAAAGGCCGACCATGGCGTTCATGTTGGCGCCGTCGATGTACACCTGGCCGCCGTTGTCATGAATGATGCCGCAGATTTCGCGGATGCCTTCTTCGAACACGCCGTGGGTGGACGGGTAGGTGATCATCAGCGCGGCGAGGTGTTCGCGGTGTTCGATGGCCTTGGCGCGCAGGTCTTCGATGTCGACGTTGCCACGGGCATCGCACGCGGTCACGACCACGCGCATGCCGGCCATGTTGGCGGTGGCCGGGTTGGTGCCGTGGGCGGAGGACGGGATCAGGCAGATGTCGCGACGGTCTTCGCCACGGCTCTGGTGGTAGGCGCGGATTGCCAGCAGGCCAGCGTACTCACCTTGGGAACCGGCGTTGGGTTGCAGCGACACCGCGTCATAGCCGGTGGCGGCGCAGAGCATCGCTTCCAGCTCGTCGGTCAATTGCTGGTAGCCGGCGCTCTGCTCGGCCGGGGCGAACGGGTGCAGGGCGCCGAATTCGGCCCAGGTCACCGGGATCATTTCGCTGGCGGCGTTGAGTTTCATGGTGCAGGAACCCAGCGGGATCATGGTGCGATCCAGGGCCAGGTCCTTGTCGGCGAGCTTGCGCAGATAACGCATCAGCTCGGTTTCGGAATGGTAGCGGTTGAACACCGGGTGGCTGAGGATCGCCGATTGGCGCACCAGTTCGGCCGGGATGCGGCTTTGCACGCTGGCGGCGAGGGAGGCGAAGTCCGGCAGGGCCTTGCCGTCGGCCAACAGGCTCCACAATGCCTCGATATCAGCCTGGCTGGTGGTCTCGTCCAGGGACAGGCCCAGGCGTTCTGCATCCACCACGCGCAGGTTGATGCGTTGAGCGTGGGCCTTGTCGTGCAGGGCGGCAGTCTGTGCGCCGGTGTGCAGGGTCAGGGTGTCGAAGAAGCTCTCTTGCTCGACGCTCAGGCCCAGCGCGCCCAGGCCCTTGGCGAGGATCGCGGTCAGGTGGTGGATGCGGTTGGCAATCTGCACCAGGCCTTTGGGGCCGTGATACACCGCGTACATGCTGGCGATGTTGGCAAGCAGCACCTGGGCGGTGCAGATGTTGCTGGTGGCTTTCTCGCGGCGGATGTGTTGCTCGCGGGTCTGCATCGCCAGGCGCAGGGCCGGCTTCCCGAAACGGTCTACGGACACGCCGACCAGACGGCCCGGCATGTCGCGCTTGAACGCATCCTTGGTGGAGAAATACGCCGCGTGCGGGCCGCCGAAACCCAGTGGCACGCCGAAGCGCTGGGCGCTGCCGATGGCCACGTCTGCACCGAATTCGCCGGGGGCGGTCAGCAGTGTCAGGGCCAGCAGGTCAGCCGCGACGGCCACCAGGGCATTGGCGGCGTGGAAGCGTTCGGTCAGCTCGCTGTAGTCGAACAGGTCACCGTTGCTGGCCGGGTATTGCAACAGTGCGCCAAAAAAGCCGCTGACGTCGCTCAGTTCGCGTTCATCACCGACCACCACGTCGATACCCAGGGGCTCGGCACGGGTGCGCAGCACGTCGAGGGTCTGCGGGTGGCAATGGCGGGAGGCGAAGAAAGCATTGCTGCCCTTGTTCTTGCTCAGGCGTTTGCAGAAGGTCATGGCTTCGGCAGCGGCGGTGGCTTCGTCGAGCAGCGAGGCGTTGGCGATCGGCAGGCCGGTGAGGTCGCTGATCAAGGTCTGGAAATTCAGCAGCGCTTCAAGACGGCCCTGGGAAATTTCCGGCTGGTACGGCGTGTAGGCGGTGTACCAGGCCGGGTTTTCCAGGAGGTTGCGCAGGATCGGCGCTGGGGTGTGGCAGTTGTAGTAACCCTGGCCGATGTAGGTCTTGAACAGTTGGTTCTTGCCGGCGATGGCCTTGATCGAGGCCAGTGCATCGGCTTCGCTCTGGCCGTCGCCCATGTCCAGCACGCTGGTGCCCTTGATGCTTTCCGGGATGACGCTGGCGCTCAGGGCTTCCAGGGAGTCGAAACCCAGGCGCTCGAGCATGGCTTGCTCGTCGCTGGCCCGAGGGCCGATATGACGGGCGATGAATTCGTTGGCGGTGCCGAGATTTACGGTCATGTCGTGGCTCCTCAGGCTTCGGCGTTGGCTTTGATCAGGCGATCGTAGGCGTCTTGATCCAACAGCTTAGCCACTGCGTCGGCGTCGGTCGGTTTAAAGCGGAAGAACCAGCCTTCGCCCAGCGGATCTTCATTGACCAGTTCCGGGCTGCCGTCGAGCTTGTCGTTCACTTCAAGCACTTCACCGTCCAGCGGCATGTACACACCGCTGGCGGCTTTTACCGATTCAACCGTGGAGGCTTCGTCGCCCTTGGCGTAGGAGTGCAATTCAGGCAGTTGCACAAAAACCACGTCGCCCAATGCGTTCTGCGCGAAGGCGGTAATGCCTACGGTGACGCTGCCGTCTGCTTCGGTGCGCAGCCATTCGTGATCTTCAGTAAAACGCAACTCGCTCATGGAAACTCCTGGGGCCAGATTTCGTCTGGTGGACGCGAAGAAAGGCGCGGGGCTTGGCCCGGCCGAATGGTTATACCCATAGCAAGAATGCGGCCAATGTTTAAAAGTCTTTGTTTATCAATGGACTGGCGGGTTTTACAACATGCTCGGCAGGTTGTGCTGTAGCGAAATCGCTACAGCGTGGCGCCTGGAAAAAATTGTTGTGGGATCAAAGCGTTGCACAGTGCAGGTTAGCGCGAGGTGTATCGATATCGTTCCGCTGTAGCGCTTTCAGTACAGGTAGAGGTCGTTTTTGATGCGATTCTCGACCACAGAACCTCTGTGGGAGCGAGCCTGCTCGCGAAAGCGGTGTGTCAGTCAACATCAATGCCGGTTGATGCACCGTATTCGCGAGCAGGCTCGCTCCCACAAGGGGATGTGGTGCGCTGGGCTTATGGTTTGTTGGAAATACCGTACTTGCGCAACCGATGGGCAATCGCGGTATGGGAGGTCTGCAAGCGACTGGCCAGTTGGCGAGTAGAGGGGTAGTTGGCATACAGCGATTCGAGCAATTGCTTCTCGAACGCTTCGACGGCTTGCTCCAGGCTTTCGACTTCCACATCGCCCTGGCGCGCCACGGAGGTGCCGGCGATGTCGAGGTCGCCGATGTCCACCAGGCTGCTTTCGCAGATGGCGGCGGCGCGGAAGATCACGTTCTGCAGTTGCCGCACATTGCCCGGCCAGCGATTGCCCAGCAATGCCGGATAGGTGCCGGGGGCCAACCGACAGACCGGGCGCTGGATCTGCGCGCAGGCCTGCTGCATGAAATAACGCGCCAGCAGCAGGATGTCCTGGCCGCGCTCACGCAGCGGCGGGACTTCGACGTTGAGCACGTTCAGGCGGTAGAACAAGTCTTCGCGAAACGAGCCTTCGCTGACCATTTTCTCCAGGTTGCGGTGGGTGGCGCTGAGGATCCGCACATTGACCTTGATCTCCCGATCGCCACCCACACGGCGAAAGCTGCCGTCATTGAGGAAACGCAGCAGCTTGGCTTGCAGGTACGGCGACATCTCGCCGATTTCATCGAGAAACACCGTGCCCTGGTTCGCCAGTTCCATCAGCCCCGGCTTGCCGCCGCGCTGGGCGCCGGTGAAGGCGCCGGGGGCATAGCCGAACAGTTCGCTTTCGGCGAGGTTCTCCGGCAACGCGGCGCAGTTCAGGGCCAGGAATGGCGCGCCGTGGCGGGCGCTGATGGCGTGGCAAGCGCGGGCCACCAGTTCCTTGCCGGTACCGGTCTCACCCTGGATCAGCAGCGGCGCATCCAGGGCCGCGACGCGCTGGGCCCGGGCCTTGAGCGTGCGGATCGCCGGGGATTCGCCCAGCAGCGCATCGAAACCCTCGGCGTGGTCGTGATGCAGCGCCGACAGGCGTTCGCCGATGCGGTTTGGCTGATAAAGCGTCAGCAGCGCCCCGGCATCGGTGATGGGCGTGGCGTCCAGCAACAAGGTCTGGCCGTTGAGGGTGATTTCCCGCAGCGGCAGGCGAAAGCCGTTTTCCAGCAGCGCGTCCAGCAGCGCCGTGTCGCCGAACAGCTCGGCCACGCTTTCCCCGGCCGGTTCCCGACCGTACAAGGCGATCAGCGCGGGGTTGGCGAGCAGCACCTTGCCGGCGCTGTCGAGGGCCAGCACCGGGTCGGTCATGGCGGCGAGCAAGGCATCGAGCTGCAAGTGTCGGCGTTGCCCCGGCAGAATGTCCACCACGGTGACCGCCTGCACGCCGCGCACGCTGAACAGTGCCTCGCGCAGTTCGTCGAGCACCTGCGGGCTGAGGGTCGGGGCATCGATGTAGACGTTGGGCGGCACCATCTCCACCGCATCCAGGTTCAAATTGCGCCCACCGAGCAAGGCCAGGACTTCCTGGGTGATGCCGACGCGGTCGATGAAACTGACGTGGATGCGCATGGGGCGGTTTCGGGTTCTGGATTACGAAGGGTGGCAAGTATGCCTTGGGCCGGGGTTTTGGTGAAATCCCGGTCATGTGTCGATTTCCATTGTGGGAGCGAGCCCGCTCGCGAAAGCAGTATGTCAGCCAGCATTGATGTTGGCTGAGACACCGCTTTCGCGAGCAGGCTCGCTCCCACAGGCTCCCCACAGGGCTTATAGCCCGTCATCCCACTCAGGCGTCTCGGGAAACTTCAGCACCAGAAAATCCACCAGGCAACGCAGCGCCGAGGGCATGTGCTTGCGCGATGCATACACCGCATACATGTTCATCAGCCGCGGTTCGGCGTGGGCCAGCAGGCGCACCAGTTCACCACTGCGCAGATAAGGGCCGGCCTGGTAGCTGGGCAGCATCGCCACGCCAGCCCCGGCGATCGTTGCCTGGAGCAGCGTGCTGGCTTCGTTGGCGCTGATGTTGCCCTGCACCGGCACCGCGATCTGTTCGCCGTCCTGCTCGAAATGCCACAAGCTCTTGCCGACGTAGGAATGGGTCAGGCAGTTGTGCCGGCTCAAATCCTCCACCCGTTGCGGTGTCGGCTGCTCGCGCAGGTAACGGGGCGAGGCGCAGATCACCGAGCGGCACACCGTGAGGCGCCGGGCGATCAGGTTGGGATCGAGATCGTTGCTCATGCGGATCGCCAGGTCTATGCGCTCATCCACCAGGTTCACCGTGCGATCGAGCATCTGCAGGTCGACGCTTACCCCCGGGTAGCGCTTGACGAACTCGGCCATGGCTGACGCCAGCTGGGACTGGCCGAACGACGGGCTGGCGGTGATGCGCAGCATGCCCCGGGGCGCGTCTTCCGGCGTGCTGACGGCGGCTTGGATGTCGCCGGACAGTTCGAGCATCTGTCGGCAGCGCGGTAGGATCTCCGAGCCGGCGGCCGTCAGGCTCAGTTTGCGCGTGGTGCGGTGCATGAGCCGAGCACCGACCCAGTCTTCCAGCTCCGCCAGGTACCGCGACACCACCGGTCGCGACAGGTCAAGATGTTCGGCCGCCGCCGATTGGCTGCCCAGGTCCACCACGGTTACGAACACCCGCATTGCTTGTAGACGATCCATGATCTGCCCGCTTTTAGAAACAAACTATGTTCCAGCATCGCATTTTTTGTATCGAGTCAGGCAACTAAGCTCTGTCCATTCCCTTGCGGACCCTTGGACGACGGAGCACAACATGACCGGATTCACCCCAATCAAACGCCTGCTGCTGGCGACCGCCGCCTTGGCCTTCACCGCCCAGGCCTGGGCGGCCGACTTGACGCTCGATGTCTATAACCCCGGCGCCGCGGCGATTTTTCCGGTGACTTCGGTTCTGGTCAGCGGCGACAAGGAGGCAATCCTGGTGGACGCCCAGTTCGGCAAGGCCCAGGCCGAGCAGGTCGTGGAGAAAATCCGCGCCAGCGGCAAACGGCTGACCACGATTTACATCAGCCACGGCGATCCGGACTACTATTTCGGCCTCGAGACCCTGACCTCAGCGTTCCCTGAAGCCAAGGTGCTCGCGTCGGCAGCGACCGTCGAGCACATCCAGCACACCGCCGACGGCAAGTTGAAATACTGGGGGCCGATCCTGAAGGCCGATGCACCGGCCAAGACGCTCGTGCCCCAGGTACTCAAGGGCGACAGCCTGACGCTGGAGGGCAAGCGCTTGCAGATCATCGGCCTCGACGGCCCGCAACCGGACCGCAGCTTTGTCTGGATTCCATCGATCAAGGCAGTGGTTGGCGGCGTGGTGGTGGCGGAAAACATTCACGTCTGGATGGCTGATACCCAGACGCCGCAATCCCACAAGGACTGGCTGGCGACGCTGGCGGGCATTGAAAAACTGCAACCGGCCACGGTGATCCCCGGCCATTACCTGGGTGAAAGTGCCCGCTCCCTGAAGCCGGTGCGCTTCACCGCCGACTACATCAAGGCCTTCGACGAGGAGACCGCCAAGGCCAAGGATTCCGCTGCGCTGATCGCCGCGATGAAACTACGCTATCCCAACCTGGGGGAGGACAGCTCCCTGGAGCTCAGCGCCAAGGTCGCGAAGGGCGAGATGAAGTGGTGACAAACAATCTTTGATCGGGGCGCCGTTGTGGCGAGGGGATTTATCCCCGCTGGGCTGCGAAGCGGCCCCAAAAAGACAGACCGGGATGCATCAGGTTTATGCGGGGTGGGGGCATGGGGACTGCTTCGCAGCCCAGCGGGGATAAATCCCCTCGCCACAAGAGCATGTATTTCAACGTTGCTAACCACTGGAGAACACCATGAGCAAAATCGCAATCATCGGCGCCACCGGCCGGGCCGGCAGCCAGCTGTTGGAAGAGGCCCTGCGACGCGGCCACAGCGTGACGGCCATTGCCCGCAATACGACCAAGATCGGCGAGCGGGTCGGCGTGGTCAGCAAGCAACTGGACGTACTGGACAGCGAGGCGTTGGCCGCAGCAGTCGCCGGCCATGACGTGGTAATCAGCGCCGCGCACTTTGCCACTGTGCCGGCCGATAAGGTCATCGCACCGGTGAAAGCCGCCGGGGTCAAGCGCCTGCTGGTGGTGGGCGGTGCCGGTTCGTTGTTGCTGCCGGATGACAGCCGTGTGATCGACAGCGAGGGCTTCCCGGAGGAATACCTGGCCGAAGCCAGCGCCGGTGCAATGTTCCTCGACGTGTTGCGCAAGGAACAGGACCTGGATTGGACCTTCCTCTCGCCCTCGGCGGAGTTCGTCGAAACCGAGCGCACCGGGCAGTTCCGTGTCGGCAAGGATCACTTGTTGTTCGACCAGGCCGGACGCAGTTGGATCAGCTTTGCCGACTACGCCATTGCGATGATCGATGAAATCGAAACGCCGCAGTTTTCACGGACGCGGTTTACCGTCGGCTATTGATCGCGGGGATCAGCCGTGAAGCCGCACCCAGACGCTGACCAGCACCGTCGCCGCCATCAGCCAGGCGACGGCTGCTACGGCCAATGAAGCTTCGAGGCGCATGCGGTCGACCATCAAGTACAGCGTCGCAAGATAGACGAAGTACGGAATGATCGACCACATGCCGAACACGATGGTGGTCTTCAGGTCGTCCACCGAGCGGCCCTTGCCGACGATGTAGTGGGCGATCAGGGCGAACGTCGGAAACAGCGGCACCAGCCCGGCGATGTAATAATTCCTGGTCTTGGCGAGCATCGCCAGGATGACCACTACGGCCGCGCCGAGCGCCGCCTTGAAAATCAGATCCACAGGTTCGCGTCCCCGGTCAGTGGCTCAAGCCATATTTTTTGACTTTGTCGAACAGCGTGGTCTTGGCCATGCCCAGTTCCTGGCTGGCCTGGGTCAGGTTGCCGCCGCTGCGTTGCAATGCGTCCACCAACAGGTTGCGCTCGAAGGCTTCCACCGCTTCGGCGAAAGCCAGGCCCTGGCTGCCCGCGCTGGCGCCGGACTTCTTGAAAGCGGGCAGGCCAAGGGCATAACGCTCGGCGACGTTGCGCAGTTCACGTACGTTGCCCGGCCAGTCATGGCTCATCAGGTTCGACAGGGTCTGGTTGTCCAGCTCCGGCACCGTGCGGTCGAAGCGCAGGGACGATTGCTGGAGGAAATGCTCGAACAGTTGCAGGATGTCCTCGCGCCGTTCGCGCAGGGGCGGCAGTTCCAGGGTGACCACGTTGAGGCGGTAATACAGGTCGCTGCGGAACTGCCCGGCCCGGCCCATTTCGTCGAGGTCGGACTTGGTGGCGGCGATCACGCGACAATCCACGGCCACGCTCTGGTTCGAACCCAGGCGCTCCAGGGTGCGTTCCTGCAATACCCGCAGCAGCTTGATCTGCAAGGGCAGGGGCATGCTTTCCACTTCATCGAGAAACAGCGTGCCGCCATCGGCGTGCTCGATCTTGCCGATCCGACGTTTGCCCGCACCGGTGAAGGCGTTGGCCTCGTGACCGAAAATCTCGCTTTCGAACAGGTTTTCCGGCAGCCCCCCGCAGTTCAGCGCGACGAACTGTTTGTCGTGGCGTCGGCTGAAATCATGCAGGCAGCGGGCGACCAGCTCCTTGCCGGTGCCGGTTTCGCCCTCGATCAGTACGTTGGCCGAGGTATCGGCGACATTGGCGATCAGTGCTCGCAAATGCTGCATGGCCGGCGAACGGCCAATGATCCGGCCTTCCAGCGAATCGCGTTCGGCCAGTTTCCTGCGCAGCGTTGAAACTTCCCGGGCCAGGCTGCGTTGCTCCAGGGCGCGGCGGGCGACGTCCACCAGGCGTTCGGGAGAGAAGGGTTTTTCCATGAAATCGTAGGCGCCTTTCTGCATGGCGCCGACGGCCATGGAGATGTCGCCGTGGCCGGTGATCAACACCACTGGCAGGCTGCGGTCGCGGGCCTTGAGCCGGGTCAGCAGTTCCAGCCCATCGATGCCCGGCAGCCGGATGTCACTGATGACGATACCTGCAAAATCATCGCCAACCCGTTCCAGGGCCTCTTCGGCGCTGCCCACGCCCACGCAGGGAATGTCTTCCAGGGTCAGGGCCTGTTGGCAGCCCAACAGGACATGGGGGTCGTCTTCGACGATCAGAACGCTCAGGTCGTTGTTCATAGCGGCTCGGCAGGTGGAAGGCTTACCAACGGTAAACTGAGGACAAACGTGGTGCCACCATCGTCCGGGTGCTCGACGCCCAGGTGCCCGCCCGCGGCGGCGCACAGGCTCGCCGAAAGCGTCAGGCCGAGGCCCAGGCCTTGTTCGCCGGGCTTGGTGGTGAAGAAAGGTTCGAACAGATGCTTGCGTGCCTGCGGATCGATGCCGTGGCCGTTATCGCGCACCCGCAGGCGGTATTTGCCATCGCTCATCTCACCGGCGAGCCACAGTCTTGGCTCGGGTTGGACTTGCATCGCGTCCAGGGCGTTGCCAATCAGATTCACCAGAATCTGCTCCAAGCGTGTCTGGTCGATTTGCAGCTGGACGTCTTCGAAAGCTGTCTGTGTCTGGACGCCAAGTTTTTCCAGACGCGCCCCGAGCAATTGCAGCGCGGCCTCGACGGCCTTGCCCAGGCTGGCCCGGCCTTTGTCGTCACCGCGCCGGGCAAAGGCACGCAGGCTGGCGGTGATCCGGCCCATGCGATCGATCAGGTCGTTGATGGTCCTGAGGTTGGCGCTGGCAATGTCCAGTTGGCCGCGCTCCAGGAAGCGCACCGTGTTGCCGGACAACGTGCGCAACGCAGCCAGCGGCTGGTTGAGTTCATGAGCGATGCTGGTGGACATCTGGCCGATGGCCGCCAACTTGCCGGCCTGTACCAGTTCGTCCTGGGCGCGGCGCAGGGTCTCTTCCGCTTGCCGGCGTTCGCGGATCTGGCCTTTGAGCCGCTCGTTGCTGGCCCGCAGGTCGGTGGTGCGTTCGGTAATCCGACGTTCGAGCTGGTTGTTGGCTTCCTGCAACGCTTCGCGGGCGGCGAGGCGGGTGGCAATCACCTTGCGCCGCTCGTTCCAGGCGATCAGCAGGAAGGCCACCAGGGCAAACGCCACGGCCACCAGGATGCCCTGGTTGATCGCTTGGCGGCGCAGGTCTTCAAGCGGGGTGAGCAAGGTGAAATTCCACGGCGTGTCGCTCAACGGCCGGGTTTGCGAGAGGTAGCTGGTGGCCTGCTGGTCGGCGGCGATTTCGGTATTGGCGGGGAAGGTCAGCTTCTCCATGCCTTCGGCCAGTTGCTCGCGGGCCAAGGGGATCAGTTCGTTCAGCGGGAACCAGTAATATTGCAGGCTGCGGGCCAGGCGTTCCTTGGTTTCGTCGCTCAGCGGCCGTACGGACTTGAGCCGTCGCGCCGGATCGCTGGAGAGGATGATGATGCCGTTCTCGTCGCTGACGAAGGCTTCCAGGCGTGCTCGCTGCCAGCGTTCCTCCATGGCTTCGAGACGCACCTTGACCACGGCCACGCCGATGATCTTGCCCCTTTCTTCCAGCCCATGGGCCAGGTAGTAGCCCGGCTCGCCGTTGGTGCTGCCGATGCCGTAGAAGCGTCCCGGCTGGCCGCGAACGGCGTTCTGGAAGTAGGCGCGAAATGACAGGTCTTCGCCCAGGTAACTGTCGACGTCGCGCCAGTTGCTGGTGGCCATCACCCGGCCGGTGGTGTCCATGACATAGATGGCCCGGCTACGGCTGCGCCGATTCAGGCCTTCGAGGTATTCATTGACGGTCTTGCGGTGCTCGGGTGTCGGGTCGTCGAGCAGTTTCGAGACGCTGGATTCAAGTTCCAGCAGGCTGGGCAGATAGGTGTATTTGCTGATCTCGCTTTCCACCGCACGGGCATGCAGTTCCAGCTGGCGTTCGCCATTCTCGGCCAGGCCGCGAATGCCGTAGTGCTCGCTGATCCAGAAGCCGAGGTAACCCAGGCCGATCATCAGCGCAATGACCAGCGGCGGCAGGAACAGGTGGCGGATCAGGCGGGGTTTCACGGCAAGTGATGGCGGCGCGGCGCGATAGAGGGTGGGGTCGCATTTCATCACAGAAGCCTTGGGTCAACCAGTGAGGCGGCGATTGCCCTTCAAACGCGGTCCCGTGGCGAGGGAGCTTGCTCCCGCTCGGCTGCGAAGCAGTCGCAAAACGGCTAATGCGGTATGCCTGATACATCGCATTTGCCGGATTTGGGGCCGCTACGCGACCCAGCGGGAGCAAGCTCCCTCGCCACAAGGGCAAGCGCGTCTAAAGAAGGCGACGCTTAATGCTGCAGGATTTTCTCAAGGAAATGCTGCGCGCGTTCGGAGCGGGCGCTGATGTCGCCGAAGAACTCTTCCTTCTCGCAATCCTCGATGATCTGGCCCTGGTCCATGAAGATCACCCGGTTCGCCACTTTGCGGGCGAAGCCCATTTCGTGGGTCACGCACATCATGGTCATGCCTTCGTGGGCCAGTTGCACCATCACGTCCAGCACTTCGTTGACCATTTCCGGGTCGAGGGCCGAGGTCGGTTCGTCGAACAGCATCACCACCGGGTCCATCGCCAGCGCACGGGCAATCGCCACGCGCTGTTGCTGGCCGCCGGAAAGCTGGCCCGGGTGCTTGTGGGCGTGGGCGGACAGGCCGACGCGCTCAAGCAGTTGCAGGCCTTTTTTGGTGGCTTCTTCCTTGCTGCGGCCCAGCACCTTGATCTGCGCGATGGTCAGGTTTTCGGTGATGGTCAGGTGCGGGAACAATTCGAAGTGCTGGAACACCATGCCCACCCGCGAACGCAGTTTCGGCAGGTTGGTCTTCGGGTCGGCGATGGAGGTGCCATCGACCACGATGTCGCCTTTCTGGAACGGCTCCAGCGCGTTGACGCACTTGATCAGCGTGGACTTGCCCGAACCCGACGGCCCGCACACCACCACAACCTCACCCTTGCTGACCTCGGTGCTGCAATTGGTCAGTACCTGGAAGTCCCCATACCACTTGTTGATGTTCTTGATAGAGATCATACGGCGAACCTTTTTTGCAGACGCTTGACCAGCAGCGAGGCGGCAAAGCTGATTGTGAAGTACACGAGACCTGCGATGATCAGGAACTCATTGGAGCGGCCGATGATGTCGCCATTGGCCCGCGAAGCATTGAGGAAGTCCACCAGGCCGACGGTGTAGACCAGCGAGGTGTCCTGAAACAGGATGATGCTCTGTTGCAGCAACAGCGGGGTCATCTTGCGAAACGCCTGGGGCAGGATGATCAGGCGCATGACCTGGCCATAGTTCATGCCCAGTGCCTGTGCCGCGCCCATCTGGCCCTTGGGGATCGACTGCACGCCGGCCCGGACGATTTCGCAGAAGTAAGCCGCCTCGAACATCATGAACGCCACGACGCAAGAGCCGAACGCGCCGATCGGCGTGTCTTCACCGGTGATCCAGCGCAGCACGAACGGCACCGCCAGGTAGAACCAGGTGATGACCAGCAGCAACGGGATCGAGCGGAAATAGTTGACGTAGGCGCCAGCGATGTTGGAGACCAGCTTGTTGTGGGACAGGCGCATCAGCGCCAGGATCGTCCCCAGGATGATCCCGCCAACGACACCCAGGGCCATCAGCTTGAGGGTCATCACCATGCCGTTCCACAAACCGGGAATGGCCGGGATGATGCCTGTGAAGTCGAATTCCATTATTTACCCCCCACGGAGATCAGGCCGGGCACCGCGACTTTCTTCTCGACCATGCGCATGAGCAGCATCAGGCTCATGTTCAGGGTAAAGTAGATCAGCGTCGCCAGGGTAAAGGCTTCGAACAGGTTGGCCGAGAATTCGGCGGTCTGCTTGGTCTGCGCGAGCAGCTCCATCAGGCCGATCAGCGAGGCCACGGAGGAGTTCTTGAAGACGTTGAGAAATTCCGAGGTAAGCGGCGGAATGATGATCCGGTAGGCCTGGGGCAACAGCACGTTCCAGTAGATCTGCGGCAGCTTGAAGCCCATGGCGCGGGCGGCGGCTTCCTGGCCGCGTGGCAGCGCCTGGATGCCGGTGCGCACCTGCTCGCAAACCCGTGCGGCAGTGAACAGGCCCAGGCAGACGACGACGCTCAGGTAGGCCGAGGTGGTCGGGTTGAGGTCCTGCTTGTACCATTCCTGCATGTCGGCGGGCAGCAGGTCCGGCACCAGGAAGTACCAGATGAACAGCTGCACCAGCAGCGGCACATTACGAAAGAGTTCCACGTAGCAAGTCGCGATGCCCGACACCAGCCGGTTCGGCACGGTGCGCATCACACCCAGGATCGAGCCCAGCAGCAGGGCGATGATCCAGGCGACGACGGCGATGGCTATGGTCCAGCCCAGGCCGGCCACGTACCAGTCGAGATAGATCTCGCTGCCCACGCCGGTGGACTTGAAGAACACGCCCCAGTCCCAGTTGTAATTCATCAGGGTCTCCCCTCAGATCGATCGATGTACAAATATCTGCAGGGGGAAGTCCTTTCCCGCCCAATCTTGAGAATCGGGCACACACCGACGGCTCGACCGCACCGTTCGAGTGGTTCCTTGGATGCCAGCAGGGAATGACACACTCCTGGAAGGGCAGGCCCTTCCAGGAGGTAAGGTTAGTCAGAAATCAGGATTTCTTGTCGTCAGCCGCTTTATCGGTCGGCGTGGCGATCAGTGCCTTGAGTTCGTCGCTCATCGGGAAATTGAGGTTCAGGCCTTTTGGCGGGATCGGTTGCATGAACCATTTTTCGTAGATCTTGTTGATCTCGCCCGACGCGTAGGTGGCCTTGATGGCGTCATCGACAACCTTTTTGAACGGCTCGTCGCCCTTGCGCACCATGCAGCCGTAGATTTCGTAGGATTGCGGAGTACCGGTGACGGCCCAGTCATCGGCCTTCTTGGCCTTGGCGGCTTCGCCGGCCAGCAGCGCGTCGTCCATCATGAACGCGACGGCACGACCCGATTCCAGCATCTGGAAGGATTCGCCGTGGTCCTTGGCGGAGATGACGTTCATGCCCATCTGCTTGTCGGCGTTCATGGCCTTGAGCAGGCGCTCGGACGTGGTGCCGGCTGTGGTCACGACGTTCTTGCCCTTGAGGTCGTCGAAATCCTTGTACTTGGAGTCTTTCTTGGACAGCAGCTTGGTGCCGATCTCGAAGATGCCAACGGAGAAGGCGACTTGTTGCTGGCGCTCGACGTTGTTGGTGGTGGAGCCGCACTCCAGGTCCACAGTGCCGTTCTGTACCAGCGGGATACGGGTTTGCGAGGTGACCAGGTTGTACTTGACCTGCAGGTTCGGCACATCCAGCTCTTTTTTCAGAGCTTCGACGACTTTCAGCTGGATGTCGTGGGAGTAGCCGACCGGTTTGCCGGAAGCGTCCGCGATGTAGGAAAACGGAATGGAGGCGTCGCGGTGGCCGAGCGTAACGACGCCGGACTCTTTGATCTTTTTCAGTGTGCCGGTCAGTTCGGCGGCGAAGACCGGAGTGCTGATGAGAGCGGCAGCAACGGCTGCGCCCAGGAGATGGGGAACGATGCGCATCGATGTTTCCTCGACATTGTTTTTTTTGTATTCGGCCGGTTCACCGGCCCTGAGTGCTTCGAATGCCTGGCAGCTCCTGTTGTGTTGGCGTACAGGCGTTCGTCTCCACGAGTGTAGAGCATGACTCGTGCCAGGCCAGTGGCGATTGGTTAACACTATGTTTTTAAAAGAAATTAATGTTTTGTTTCAGGTTTTTGGCCGGTTGTTTATCCGGTTTGCCGAACTGACTGTTGGGTCGTGTTCGGAAAACCGAATGACCTGAGAGCCCATCGACTCCTGTGGGAGCGAGCCTGCTCGCGAAGGCGGCCTCTCAGTTCCATCAGTTGGGAAGTGGATGGCCTCTTCGCGAGCAGGCTCGCTCCCACAGGGATCCGTGGCGGATCCGGATAACAAAAAGCCCCTGAATTCAGGGGCTTTTCGTTTGGCTAGCGAGATACTGCTCAGGCCGCTTCGATCTTGCGCCGGTTGTGCTCGACCTTGTCCAGGTACGTGCGAAGCTTCTCCTGTTCAGCGGCGGTTGTGAACAAGCCCAGCTTGCTGCGACGCCAGAGAATATCCTCGGCGTCGATGGCCCACTCGTCGCTGCACAGATAGTCGACCTCCCGGGTATAAAGGCCCGCGCCGATGTGCTCGCCCAGGTCGGCAAGGCTGTGCACGCCTTCGAGCATGCGCCAGGTGCGGCTGCCATAGGTAGTGGCCCAGCGGCGGGCGATATCGGTGGGCAGCCAGTCGAACTTGTCGCGGATTGCCGAGCACAAAGCCTGTGGCGTGGTCATGTTCTCGCCGCCGGGCAAGGTCTCCAGGGCCGTCCAGCTCGGGCGCATCTGGGTGAAATACGGAGCCAGCTGGGCCATCGCCGACTCGGCAAGCTTGCGGTACGTGGTCAGTTTGCCGCCGAACACCGACAACAACGGAGCCTCCTGGCCACCGCCCGACAGCGCCAGGGTGTAGTCCCGGGTCACGGCGGAAGGGTTGTCGGATTCGTCGTTGCACAAAGGCCGAACCCCGGAGTAGCTGTGCAGGATGTCTTCGCGGCTGATCTGCTTCTTGAAGTGCGCATTGACGACCTTCAGCAGGTAGTCCGTTTCACCCTCGGTAATTGCCACTTTGGCCGGATCACCGGTGTATTCGCGGTCGGTCGTGCCTATCAGGGTGAATTGATTCAGATACGGGATGGTGAAGACGATGCGCTGGTCTTCGTTTTGAAGAATGTGCGCATGCTCGCCTTCGTAGAGTTTTGGCACGATCAGATGGCTGCCCTGGATCAGACGGATGCCGTAGGGCGATTCCATTTTCAGGTCATCACGAATGAACTTGGCGACCCATGGGCCGGCGGCGTTTACCAGCGATTTGGCCAGGATTGAAAACAGGCTGCCGTCGGAACGTTCCAGGTTCAATTGCCACAGGCCTTTACTGCGCCGAGCGCTGACGCAACGGGTGCGGGTGTGGATATGCGCGCCTTTTTCTCGCGCCGCCATGGCATTGAGCACCACCAGCCGGGCGTCATCGACCCAGCAATCCGAGTATTCGAAGCCTTTGGTGATCTCGCTTTTTAATGCGCTGTCGGCGCCGAATTTCAGGCTCCGGGAGCCGGCGAGTTGCTCGCGCTTGCCCAGGTGATCATAAAGGAACAGGCCGGCGCGGATCATCCAGGCCGGACGCAGGTGCGGGCGATGGGGCAACACGAAGCGCATCTGCTTGACGATATGCGGAGCCTTGGTCAGCAGCACTTCGCGTTCGGCGAGTGCTTCACGCACCAGGCGAAATTCGTAATGTTCGAGATAACGCAGGCCGCCATGGATCAGCTTGCTGCTGGCCGAAGAGGTGTGGCTGGCCAAATCGTCCTTTTCGCAAAGGAACACCGAAAGACCGCGACCAGCAGCATCCGCGGCGATCCCTACACCATTGATACCGCCACCGATGACGGCGACGTCATAGATTTCAGCGAGAGGGGGCATAGGCAAGGTGGAATTGGGCATCGGCTGGCCTCGGGTTCTTTTTTCGAAATATTTGAATTCGAACATAAATGTTCATTTGCGAAAATACTAGCCCATAAGCACAGCAACAGCCAGTCGAATCCGATTGAAAATACTGATCGAAGTACGCTGAAAGGAAAATTTTCGAACAAAAAGGAGTTGAGAAGGGCTTCTGTGGCGAGGGAGCTTGCTCCCGCTGGATGGCGAAGCCGTCCCAAGCAGGCCGGCGTTTTTCTTCAGGCTAGCCCCATTAGGCCGATTTACGACGGCTACGCCGCCGAGCGGGAGCAAGCTCCCTCGCCACAGGGGATCGGGGGTGAAGTCAGACCACTTCCAGGCGAATCTTGTGCTGGCTCAACAACTGCGCCAGGGCCGGCACCGGTTGTTGGTCGGTCACCAGGCAATCGATCAGGCTGATCGGGCCCAGGCGGACCATGGCGTTGCGGCCGAACTTGCTGGAATCCGCCGCCAGCAATACCTGCCGGGCGTTGGCGATGATGGCTTGGGAGACCCGGACCTCCTGGTAGTCAAAATCCAGCAGGCTGCCGTCCTCGTCGATCCCGCTGATGCCCACCAGGGCGAAGTCGACTTTGAACTGACTGATGAAATCGACGCTGGCCTGACCGACCACGCCGCCGTCACGGCGCACGTTGCCGCCGGCGATCAGGACTTCGAAATCATCCTTGGCACTGAGGATCGATGCCACGTGCAGGTTGTTGGTGATGACTTTCAAATGGTTGTGATTGAGCAGCGCCCGGGCGATGGATTCGGTGGTGGTACCGATATTGATGAACAGCGAGGCGTGGTCGGGAATCTGCGCAGCGATCGCTTCGGCGATGCGTTGCTTCTCATCGCGCATCTGATCGGCGCGCATGGCGTAGGCGGTGTTTTCCACGCTGGAATCGTAAGCGGCGCCGCCATGGTAGCGGCGCAGCAGGTTCACTTCCGCCAGTTGATTGATGTCGCGGCGGATGGTCTGCGGGGTGACGACAAATAGCTGCGCCATTTCCTCGATGCTGACATAGCCGCGTTCGCGGACCAGTTCAAGGATTTGCTGCTGGCGGGGAGGCAGATTCATGGGGCTTCCTTTGGCTGCCGTACAAAATTTGCCCATGATGCCGCAGGAATCCTTTCCCGACCAGTTTCAGATCCTCATCATCCTCGGCTCAGCTGTCATTCAGCGTCTTCGTGGGGTTCCCAATCGCGCGTGCGGCTGACGGCTTTTTTCCATCCTGCGTAGAGTTTTTCCTTGGCTTGCTCATCCAGCTGCGGTTCGAACTCGCGCTCGATGACCGCTTTGCCACGCAACTCTTCCAGGCTGCCCCAGAAGCCGCATGCCAGGCCAGCCAGGTATGCCGCGCCGAGGGCGGTGGTTTCGCGCATTTTCGGGCGTTCGACCTGCGTGCCAAGAATGTCGGCCTGAAATTGCATGAGGAAATTGTTGGCCACGGCGCCACCGTCCACGCGCAAGGACTTGAGGCGTTCGCCGGCATCCTGTTGCATGGCGTCGAGTACGTCGCGGGTCTGGTAGGCGATGGATTCCAGCGCGGCCCGGATGATGTGATCGACCCGCACGCCACGGGTCAGGCCGAACAGCGCGCCACGGGCGTAGGGGTCCCAGTACGGTGCGCCGAGGCCGGTGAAGGCTGGCACCAGGTAAACGCCGTTGCTGTCCTTGACCTTGTTGGCGAAGTATTCGGTGTCGAGGGCGTCGTTGATGATTTTCAGTTCATCGCGCAGCCACTGGACGGTAGAGCCACCGTTGAACACGGCGCCTTCCAGGGCGTAGGCCACTTCGCCGCGAGGACCGCAGGCGATGGTGGTCAGCATGCCGTGGTTGGATTTGACGGCTTTGTTACCGGTGTTCATCAGCAGGAAGCAGCCGGTGCCATAGGTATTTTTCGCCTGGCCCGGTTCCACGCACATCTGGCCGAAGAGGGCGGCCTGCTGGTCGCCGGCGATGCCGCCAATAGCGATGCCGCTTTTGGTCCGGCCGTAGATTTCCGAGGATGATTTGACTTCCGGCAGCATCTCGCGAGGGATGTTGAGGATGTCGAGCATCTTCGCGTCCCACTCCAGCGTGTGGATGTTGAAGAGCATGGTGCGAGAGGCGTTGGTGTAGTCGGTGACGTGGACCTTGCCGCCGGTAAATTTCCAGATCAACCAGCTGTCCACGGTGCCGAACAGCAATTCACCGTTGCGCGCGCGCTCGCGGCTGCCTTCGACGTTGTCGAGGATCCACTTGAGCTTGGTACCGGAAAAGTAGGGGTCGGTCACCAGGCCAGTGGCTTCACTGATGTACTGCTCGTGGCCATCGCGCTTGAGTTGCTGGCAGATTTCGGTGCTGCGTCGACATTGCCAGACTACCGCGTTGTAAATGGGGCGGCCGGTGGACTTGTCCCAGACCACGGTGGTTTCGCGCTGGTTGGTGATGCCGATTGCGGCGACCTGGTCGTGATGCAAACCCGCTTGAGCCAAGGCTTCCACCATCACCGCGCTTTGCGTGGCAAAGATTTCCATGGGGTCATGCTCGACCCAGCCCGGTTGCGGATAGTGCTGGACGAATTCCCGTTGGGCGGTGCAGACCACGTTGGCGTCACGGTCGAAAATAATGGCGCGTGAGCTGGTCGTACCCTGGTCGAGGGCAATGATGTAGTTTTTGTTCTCTGAGTCAGTCATGTCGATTGCCTTGGGACGTGTGTTTGGGATGAAGCCATGGCGCATGCTTGAAGGGCAGTGGCATGCGCCCATTGTTTCAGGAAGTTCTTGGCTTGCCGTCAATGGCCGGTTCTGCATCCTTTGTAGCAGCCTTGGCACCCGGCAGGTGTCGGGCAATCAATCCGCGATACGCGGCAGCGCCCAGGCACGCACCCACTATCGGCGCGAAAATCGGAACCAGGAAGTAAGGGATGTCACGCCCGCCCGTGAGGGAAATTTCACCCCAGCCAGCGAAGAAAGTCATCAATTTTGGACCGAAGTCCCGCGCCGGGTTCATCGCGAAGCCTGTCAGCGGTCCCATCGAGCTGCCGATCACGGCGATCAGAAGACCGATCAGCAGCGGCGCGAGCGCACCACGAGGCAGGCCATTGTTGTCGTCGGTCAGGGACATGATCACGCCCATCAGGATTGCAGTGATGATCACCTCCACCAGAAAGGCTTGGCCGGTGGAGAGCGCCGGGTGCGGGTAGGTGGAGAATACCGAAGCCAGTTCGAGGCTGGCTTGGGTGCCACGAATCATCTGTCGGGACTGTTCGAAATCGAAGAAAAGATTGCTGTACAGCGTGTAGACCAAGAGCGCGCCACAGAATGCCCCCGCCACCTGGCAGACAATATAGAACGGCAGTTTGCGTTTTTCGAAATCGGTAAAAATACACAGGGCGATGCTGACGGCGGGGTTGAGGTGGGCGCCGGAAATACCCGCGCTGAGGTAGATGGCCATGCTGACGCCGACACCCCAGATGATGCTGATTTCCCACAACCCGAAACTCGCGCCCGCGACCTTGAGCGCCGCGACGCAACCGGTACCGAAAAAAATCAGCAGGGCGGTACCGAGGAATTCGGCCAGGCATTGGCTGGAAAGGGTGGGCTGTTGTAAAGCGGTAGTCATGCAAACCTCGGTGTTTTTGTTCTTGTCTGGTGCCTTCGATAAACCTTGAAGACAAGTTCTTCGCCGAGACCAGGATCCCCATCCAGGTCTCGGGTGCTGCTTGAGACAGGTAAATCGGCTTTCAGTTTCGAAAAAATATAGACAAGAAACGCTGGTGTCAAAGGTCGAAAGTGAACCATCGGTCACATTTGGATTATTCGTCACGTGAATGTCTCGCTGTGCACCCTTCAGGGAGATCATCCCAGTAGGCTCACGACGCCTTTTCATTGCCGATGGCTTAGAATCCGCGCCACTCTTTTGCTTTTTCCTTGTCAGGAGCCGTCATGACCCCCGCATTGGACCTGCTTAAAAAAGTGCGCGCCGAACATCGCATCCACAGTTACGAACATGACCCGAAGGCTGCCTCCTATGGGCTGGAGGCGGCTGAGAAGCTCGGTCTGGATCCGGCGCAGGTGTTCAAGACCCTGTTGGCGGCCAGCGAAAAAGGCGAATTGCTGGTGGCCGTGGTGCCGGTGGCCGGGAGCCTGGATCTGAAAGGCCTGGCTCATGCGGCCGGAGTGAAAAAAGTCGAGATGGCCGATCCGGCCGCCGCGCAGCGTTCGACCGGCTATTTGCTCGGCGGGATCAGCCCGCTGGGTCAGAAAAAGCGTCTTCGCACGTTTATCGACAACTCTGCGCAGCCGTTGGCCAGCATGTTCGTCAGCGCGGGGAGGCGCGGGCTGGAAGTGGAACTGGCGCCTGCGGTACTGGCGGAGCATACCGGAGCGATCTTTGCTGATATCGGGCGTGCCTGAGCCAGTTGGTGGCCGCTGCGCCCAAGCGGGAGCAGGCTCCCTCGCCACAATGATTTGAATCTTCAAGATCGATTGGGCGTCAGATTTCATGTGCGCTGTAGGGTGAAAATTCTGCTGATCTGTCACTGGCTAAACGATGTCCGGGCAGCTCATGCTCGCGCATCCATAAAAAAGGAGAAGTGCCATGCAGCTCGCGTTTCATCAAGTCGATGCGTTCAGTGACCGGCCGTTTGGCGGTAACCCGGCGATGGTCTATCGGCTCGATGCCTGGCTTGCCGATGAACTGATGCAGAAAATTGCCGCCGAACACAACCTGGCCGAGACCGCTTTTCTGGTACGTGAGAACCAGCGTTGGCACATTCGCTGGTTCACGCCCACCACCGAAGTGCCGCTGTGTGGGCACGCGACGTTAGCCAGCGCTCATGTGCTGTTCGAGGTTTACCGCGAACCGGCCGAGCGACTCGACTTCATCTGCAGGTCCGGAGCGTTGAGTGTCTCTCGTGAAGGCGATCGGTTGTGGTTGGATTTCCCGGCCATCGTGCCGACTGAGTTGGGCGCCTCCCTGGCGGTCCAGAGCGCCTTGGGTGTCGAGGCGGTGGATGTGCTCAGTTGCAACGAATTGTTCGTGGTGCTGGAGTCGGAGCAGGCAGTGCTCGATTGCAAGCCGGACATGGCGGCCCTGGCGAAGCTGCCGTGGCCGGGCGCGATCGTTACCGCACCGGGAAGCAAGCACGATTTTGTCTCGCGCTATTTTGCCCCGGCGATCGGCATCAACGAGGATCCGGTAACCGGATCGACTCATTGCAGCTTGATTCCATATTGGTCCAAACGCCTGAACAAACATGGCCTGACGGCCTATCAATGCTCGGCGAGGGGCGGGGCATTGTTTTGCCGATTGGAAGGTGAGCGGGTGAAGATTGGCGGGGATGCGACGTTGGTGGCTAGCGGTACGCTAGTGCTCGGCTAACCCGTGGCGAGGGAGCTTGCTCCCGCTGGGCCGCGAAGCGGCCCCATCCAGGCGCGTCAGCTTCCAGGGCCCATGCGACTGCTTCGCAGCCGAGCGGGAGCAAGCTCCCTCGCCACGAAGGCCCTTGCAGCATCAATCAGACGTGCCATACCGCCGCACACCACTTTCCCCGATCGGCAGATGCGCCGCCGTGCTTCCCGACGCCTGGAACAGCACCAGGTGTTCAGCCGCCACGCGGATACCGACCGTAGCCCCGACCTGATGGTCGGCATGGCTTGGAAAAATCGACTCCAGTTGTGCGCCGGTCGGCAGTTGCAGGCGATACAAGGTTGAAGCACCGAGGAACGTCTTGCCAACGATAGTCGCCGTGAGCGGACTGTCCGGCGCGTGGACGATGTCGTCCGGGCGCAGCAGGACGTCTACGGCACTGCCGATGGGCCAGGTGTACGCCCGGTTGCCGCGTAGCATGCCCAGTTCGGTCTGCACCGATTCCGGGCTGTCGAGCTGACCGCGGATGAAGTAACCCTGGCCGATGAAACTGGCGACATAGGGCGTCAGAGGTTCGTGATACAGGTTGTAGGGCGTATCCCACTGTTCCAGGCGACCCTCTCTGAACACGCCAACATGGTCACTCACCGCAAAGGCTTCTTCCTGGTCATGGGTGACCAGGATTGCGCTGGTGCCGCGGGCCTTGAGAATGTCCCGCACCTCATGGCTGAGCTTGCGTCGCAGCTCGCCGTCGAGGTTGGAGAACGGCTCGTCGAGTAACAGCAGTTGGGGTTCCGGTGCCAGTGCGCGGGCCAGCGCCACGCGCTGTTGCTGGCCTCCCGACAGCTCGTGGGGAAAACGCTTGCCCAGGCTTTTCAGGTTGACCAGCTCCAACAGTTCTTCGACCACGCGATCCTTGTCCGGATGTTTGCGGATGCCGAACGCGATATTTTCGGCGACGCTCAAATGCGGGAACAGCGCGTAGTCCTGGAACACCATGCCGATGCGGCGTTTTTCCGGGGCGAGGGTAAACCCCGCGCGGGAAATGGTTTCCCCAGCCAACTGGATCTCGCCTTCATGCACCGGTTCGAAACCGGCGATGGCCCGTAGGGTGGTGGTCTTGCCACACCCGGACGAGCCGAGCAGGCAACCGATGTCACCAGCATTGAGGTGCAGGTTGAGGTTCTGGACGACCCGCTGGTCCTGATAACCGCAGGCCAGATTGTGCAGATTCAATAACAATGGAGCACTCATGCGTGGTGGTACGCCGGCTCGACGAGGAATTCAAGCAGGGCCTTCTGTGCATGGAGACGGTTTTCTGCCTGGTCCCACGCCACCGAGCGGGGATCGTCGAGCAGGTCGAGGCTGATTTCTTCGCCACGGTGGGCTGGCAGGCAATGCATGAACAGCACCTCGGCATCCGCCAGGTCGAGCAGTGCCCGATTGACCTGGAAGGGCGCAAACAACTCCAGGCGCTTGGCGGTTTCTTCTTCCTGGCCCATGGACGTCCAGACGTCGGTGCTCACCAGGTGCGCGCCGGCGACGGCCTGTTTCGGATCGCGCAGGATTGTCACCCGGTCGCCGGCCCTGGCGACGAATTGCGGGTTGGGTTCGTAGCCTTCAGGGCAGGCGATGCGCAACTGGAAGTCGAACTGGATCGCCGCTTCTATATAGCTGTTGCACATGTTGTTGCCATCGCCGATCCAGGCCACGGTCTTGCCCTGGATCGGGCCGCGATGTTCGAGGAAGGTCTGCATGTCGGCGAGCAACTGGCACGGGTGCAGATCGTCGGACAGGCCATTGATCACCGGCACGCGCGAATGCGCCGCGAACTGGGTCAGCGTGCTATGGGCAAAGGTCCGGATCATCACCGCATCGAGCATGCTCGACATGACGATGGCGCAATCGCCAATGGGTTCGCCACGGCCCAGCTGGGTGTCACGGGGCGACAGGAAAATCGCCTGGCCGCCGAGCTGGATCATGCCGGCTTCGAAAGAAATGCGCGTGCGCGTGGAAGATTTCTCGAAGATCATCCCCAGCACACGGTTTTTCAAGGGCTCGAACAGTACGCCGCGCTTACGCAGGTCCTTGAGCTCCACGCCTCGACGGATCACGCCGAGCAACTCTTCGGGCGTGAAATCCATCAGGGAGAGAAAGTGCCTTGCGCTCATGATTGACTACCTTTTTGTAACTGACCGCAGATGCTCAAAGCCTTGTTTAATGGAAAAACGGGCGAGACCTGCGGCAAAAGCCGCACGGGGCGACGAAATTAGGGGAAGGCGCGATATTGACATTAAATGTCGCGTCTTACCAATAGGGCTACGGTTTTAGGGGATTTCAACGAGGTCATGGCAGGACTGCGATGACATGTTTGAAGCCGGTTTCCTGACAGCAGCGACCCCATTTGTACACTGGCGCTGCGGCGCTTGGCAAACAAGCCGGACGGGCGCCGGAGGACAAACGGCGTTTTATTGGCCAGCGTGCAATTGATTTCGTGTGTCTGTCATCGGATGTGAGATTTCTTAATGCAAGGGCCTGGGTTATAAATGAACCCTTAGACGCAGGAGCCCCGAAATGGATTCGAAAGAGCAACAACTGATGGAACTGCTGGGGCTGACGGCACGCTCCCTGACGCACCTGACCGCTTCGGTGACCTCCATGTCATTCGAATTGTTGCGCAGCGAAGACGAAGTGACCAAGGCTGCCGGCCGCCGTATGATCGACCGCATGGCTACCATCAGCAGCGGCCTCGACGAACATTGGCGATTGATCGGCGAGTTGACCGGAGTGCCCATCGCTCAGGAACAAGTGGAAACCGTCGAGGAAATCCAGCTGCTGGCGCCGCCTCCCGAGCACCCCTGAAATTGGTTGGCCTGATGCCCGGCGATTCACAGGACGAACGTCGCTGGCGCGGTGGAGGATCCCGCGCCATAGTTTTGTTCCCGCGGCCGAAAGTGCCCGCTACGAATAAAACAGAGACTGGCCATGACCAAGACTCTTCATCACCGTGCGTGCCATCTATGTGAGGCCATCTGTGGCCTGACGCTCGAAACCACCGAAACTGAAGGCCAAGGCCTGGCGATCACCTCGATCAAGGGCGATCCGCTGGACAGTTTCAGCCGTGGGCACATCTGTCCCAAGGCCGTCGCCCTGCAAGATATCCAGAATGACCCGGACCGGCTGCGCCAACCCATGCAGCGAGTCGGCGGCGAGTGGCAGCCGATTGCCTGGGATGACGCTTTCGCCCTGGTCGCCGAACGCCTGGCGGCAATCCAGGAGCGCCACGGCCAGAACGCGGTGGGTGTCTACCAGGGCAACCCCAGCGTGCATAACTATGGGTTGATGACCCACAGCAACTATTTCCTCGGCCTGCTGAAGACACGCAGTCGCTTCTCGGCGACGTCGGTGGACCAACTGCCCCATCACCTGACCAGTCACCTGATGTACGGTCACGGCCTGCTGCTGCCGATACCGGACATCGACCATACCGATTTCATGCTGATCCTGGGCGGTAATCCCCTGGCTTCCAACGGCAGCATCATGACCGTGCCGGACGTCGAGAAGCGCCTCAAGGCGATCCAGGCCCGTGGCGGCAAAGTCGTGGTCGTCGATCCACGGCGCAGCGAAACGGCGGCGATTGCCGACCAGCATGTTTTCGTGCGTCCCGGTGGCGATGCCGCGCTGCTGTTTGGCCTGCTCAATACGCTGTTCAGCGAAGGCCTGAGCCGCGACAGCCATTTGCCCGTGGACGGCCTCGAAGAGGTGCGCCAGGCCGTGGCAGGGTTTACCGCCGAGGTGATGAGCCCCCTCTGTGCGGTGCCAGCGCCGCAGATCCGGCAGTTGGCCCGCGACTTTGCCGCTGCGCCCTCAGCGGTCTGCTACGGCAGAATGGGCGTGTCCACCCAGGCGTTCGGCACGTTATGCCACTGGCTGATCCAAGTGATCAATCTGGTCACCGGCAACCTCGATCGGGTGGGCGGTGCATTGTGCACCGAGCCGGCGGTGGACCTGGTGGCGACCACTTCGGGTGGCCATTTCAACCGTTGGCAGAGCCGGGTGTCCGGGCGTCCCGAATACGCCGGCGAGCTGCCCGTGTCGACCTTGGCCGAAGAAATGCTGACCGAGGGCGACGGGCAGATTCGTGCGCTGGTCACCGTGGCCGGCAACCCGGTGCTGTCCACGCCCAACGGGCGGCAGCTCGAACAGGCGCTGGATGGGCTGGAGTTCATGGTCAGCATCGATTTGTACATCAACGAGACCACTCGTTATGCCGATCTGATCCTGCCATCGACCTCGGCTTTGGAAAACGATCACTACGACACCACGTTCAACCTGTTCGCGGTGCGTAACGTCAGCCGTTTCAATCGGGCGATCCTGCCCAAGCTCGAAGGGGCGCTGCACGATTGGGAGATTTTTGTCGGCCTGGCCAAGGCCTTCGCCGCGCGGACTGGCAAGGAACTCAAGCCGACCATGCCGCCCGCGCAAATGATTGATTTTGGCCTGCGCGCGGGAAGGTATGGGGATGCCTCGCCACACAAATTGTCGCTGGCGACGCTGTTCGATCATCCCCACGGCATCGACCTCGGTGCGCTCAAGCCCAATCTGACGACGCGCTTGAAAACCGAAAATGGCCGCGTGCAGGCCGCGCCGGCGGTGATCCTCGCGGATCTGGCGCGCTTTGCCGCGCTGCGAGCGCCGGCATCGGACGAGCTGCTGATGATTGGCCGTCGGCATGTGCGCAGCAACAATTCCTGGATGCATAACTTTCATCGGCTGGTGAAGGGCAAGCCGCGCCACCAGTTGCTGATGCATCCTGAAGACCTCGCCAGTCGCGGTTTAGTCGATGGCCAGCGCGTGCAGGTCAGTTCACGGGTAGGCGTGATCGAAGTGGAGGTGCAAGGCAGCCTGGACATGATGAAAGGCGTGGTCAGCCTTCCCCATGGCTGGGGCCACGCCCGACCAGGCGTGCAGATGACCATCGCCAGCAGCCAGCCTGGTTCCAGCGCCAACGACCTGACCGATGAATGTCAGCTCGATGAGTTGTCCGGCAATGCGGCGCTTAATGGGGTTCCGGTGAAAGTGGCGGCTGCGTAGAATTGTCCTTGGGCCGGACCGAGCAGGGTGCTCGGCTTTCCGTTACAATGCGCCACCGTGTCGACATCTGTAGTCGCAAAGTTCAAGCCGAGGTGCTCCGTGGATATCATCGAAACGATCAAAGACCAGATTGCCAACAACACTATCCTGCTTTACATGAAAGGCTCGCCGAATGCCCCTCAGTGCGGCTTCTCGGCCAAGGCTGCTCAGGCGGTAATGGCGTGTGGCGAGAAGTTCGCTTACGTGGACATCCTGCAGAACCCGGAAATCCGCGCCAATCTTCCCAAGTACGCCAACTGGCCAACCTTTCCACAGTTGTGGGTTGGCGGTGAACTGATCGGCGGCAGCGACATCATGACCGAGATGGCCGCTGATGGCTCTCTGCAGGCCACCATCAAGGCAGCTGTGGAAGCAGCGGCGGCGAACAAGACCGAAGCCTGATTCACCCCAAACCAATGTGGGAGCGAGCCTGCTCGCGATGAGGGCGTGTCAGTCAATTTGATGGTGACTGACACACCGCTATCGCGAGCAGGCTCGCTCCCACAAGGAATCTAGGTGAGCCTGGAATCCAGGCAATAAAAAGCCCCGCCTCTCGAAAGAGGGCGGGGCTTTTTTGTGGCTCGCTGTCGGGGAAGCTTATTCTTCGCCCATCTGCGACTGCAGGTAGTTCTCCAGACCGATCTTGTCGATCAGGCCCAACTGGGTTTCCAGCCAGTCGATGTGCTCTTCTTCGGACTCGAGGATATCCTTGAGCAACTCGCGACTGCCGAAGTCACCGACGGTTTCGCAATGGGCGATGGCGGCTTTCAGGTCGGCGTGGCCGGTGCGTTCGATGCGCAGATCGCATTCGAGCATTTCCCGGGTGTGTTCGCCAATGTGCAGCTTGCCCAGGTCCTGGACGTTCGGCAGGCCTTCGAGGAACAGGATGCGCTTGATCAGCTTGTCCGCGTGTTTCATCTCGTCGATGGATTCGTGGTACTCGTGCTTGCCCAGCTTGTTCAGGCCCCAATCCTCATACATGCGCGCATGCAGGAAGTATTGATTGATCGCGACCAGCTCATTGGCGAGGATCTTGTTGAGATGCTGGATGACTGTAATGTCGCCTTTCATGGTGAGGGCCTGCCCTGTAATAGCTGTGTATACGGGAGAGTTTGAGCCGCGCAATTACCAGTGTCAAACCTAAGTTATTGAATAATAAATGAAAATTAATCGGAATAAGAATGTTTGTGTTCCGCGTCTGGAGGCTAAGCACTTGATTTACCGGCATAAAAAAACCGGACATTGAGTCCGGTTCTTCAAAAAGCTGGATTTATGCGGCAGTAAATTCTACCGGATAAGGGATCGAGGCCTGGGCAGTCTGCACTTTGGCGAGGGTTTCACGCACCACTTCCTTGGCAAGGCAGGCACATTTACCGCATTGGCTGGCTACGCCGGTGGCCTGGCGGACTTCCCGATAACTGCAGCAACCTTCATAGATCGCTTCGCGGATCTGTCCGTCGGTGACGCCAGTGCAGAGGCATACATACATAAGTGAGAACCGTCGCTGGTTGTGACTCAATTGAGACGGATCTTAATGTTAACGAGAATGATTGTCAAAGTGGTTTCTGATAGTCCCTGGCTTGAGATGCCTTGGTCTGACGAACGGTTTTTTCCCGGTGGGCCATGAGACGTCGCGGATTTCCGTGATCCCCGAAAAACCGTTGAGGACAGTCCAAACGCGCGGTGTATGATGGTCGGTCCTTGCAAAGCGGGTTCGTGTCACAGGGCTGTCGCCTGAGGGTGGCAGGCTGGCGCGGACCCGGTTTTCACGTTACTACACCAGGAGATATCCAATGAGCGTACTCGTAGGCAAACAAGCCCCTGACTTCACCGTTCCAGCCGTACTCGGCAACGGTGAAATCGTCGACAGCTTCACCCTGTCCTCGGCCATCAAAGGCAAATACGGCCTGGTGTTCTTCTACCCGCTGGACTTCACTTTCGTCTGCCCGTCCGAGCTGATCGCACTGGATCACCGCATGGACGACTTCAAGGCGCGCAACGTTGAAGTGGTCGCGGTTTCGATCGACTCGCACTTCACCCACAACGCCTGGCGCAACACCCCGATCAACAACGGCGGGATCGGCCCGGTGAAGTACACCATGGCCGCTGACATGAAGCACGAAATCGCCAAGGCCTACGACGTTGAGTCCGAAGGCGGCGTGGCCTTCCGTGGCGCGTTCCTGATCGACGACAAAGGCGTGGTCCGTTCGCAGATCATCAACGACCTGCCGCTGGGCCGTAACATGGAAGAGCTGATCCGTCTGGTCGACGCTCTGCAATTCCACGAAGAGCACGGCGAAGTCTGCCCGGCCAACTGGAAAAAAGGCGACAAGGGCATGACCGCATCGCCTGAAGGTGTAGCGGCTTACCTGGGCGAACACAGCGACAAGCTGTAAGCGCACTCAGGCATAAAAAAACCGGCCCTTGATGGGCCGGTTTTTTTATGGGTGGCTGACTACATACTGTGGCGAGGGGATTTATCCCCGCTGGACTGCGCAGCAGTCCCGAAAAGGTGAGTCCGCCACACCCAGTTGGCAGGTTTGGGGCCGCTTCGCGACCCAGCGGGGATAAATCCCCTCGCCACAAGAGCACTGGAGTCAGTGCCGATATCAGTCGTCGAAATCCTGCCAGCCGCCCATTTCCTTCCAGCGATTGACGATGCCGCAGAACAGCTCGGCAGTCTTCTCGGTGTCATAGCGGGCCGAGTGGGCTTCGCGGCCGTCGAAATCGATGTCGGCGGCCTGGCAGGCCTTGGCCAATACGGTCTGGCCGTACGCCAGGCCGGCCAGGGTCGCCGTATCGAAGCTGGAAAACGGGTGGAATGGGTTGCGCTTCATGTCCAGTCGCGCAACGGCGGCGTTAAGGAAGCCCAGGTCGAAGCTGCTGTTGTGACCGACCAGGATCGCGCGCTTGCAACCGTTGGCCTTCAGGGCCTTGCGCACGCCACGGAAGATGTCGGTCAGTGCCGTTTCCTCGCTGACCGCCATGCGCAGCGGGTGGTCGAGCTTGATCCCGGTGAATTCCAGCGCGGCTGCTTCGATGTTGGCGCCTTCGAACGGTTCAACGCGGAAGAAATAAGTGTGGTCCGGGAACACAAAGCCTTTTTCGTCCATGCCGATGGTCGTCGCGGCGATTTCCAGCAACGCATCGGTGGCCGAGTTGAAACCGCCGGTTTCTACGTCGACCACGACCGGCAGGTAACCCCGGAAACGGGCTGCCATGGGGTGGCGAGCGCCGCCGGAACCACCGTTGCCGTCCAGTTCGTCGTCGAAATGATCTTCACTCACGCGTTTTCCTCCAGCAGGCGCCAGCGCAGTTTTTCACCGGCGCGCAGCGGGATGACAGTCTGTTCGCCAAACGGCAGGCTGGCGGGGGCAGTCCACTCGTCGCGGACCAGGGTAATGCTATCGGTGTTCACCGGCAGGCCATAGAAACGCGGACCGTGCAGGCTGGCAAAACCTTCGAGCTTGTCCAGCGCGTTGCGCTGCTCGAACGCTTCGGCGTACATCTCGATGGCGGCATAGGCGGTGTAGCAACCGGCGCAACCGCAGGCGGCTTCCTTGGCATGGCGGGCATGGGGCGCCGAGTCCGTGCCGAGGAAAAACTTCGCGCTGCCGCTGGTCGCGGCGTCGAGCAAGGCTTCCTGGTGGGTGTTGCGCTTGAGGATCGGCAGGCAATAGAAGTGCGGCCGGATCCCGCCCACCAGCATGTGGTTGCGGTTGTAAAGCAGGTGATGCGCGGTAATGGTCGCGCCGACGTTGGCCGAGGCCTCGTTGACGAACTGCACGGCATCGCCGGTGGTGATGTGTTCGAACACCACCTTGAGCGTCGGGAAACGCTCCACGACGCGGCGCATGTGCTCGTCGATGAAGATTTTCTCGCGGTCGAACACGTCGACATCGCCCCGGGTGACTTCGCCATGGATCAGCAACGGCATCCCGACTTCGGCCATCGCTTCAAGCGCCGGGAAGATCTTGTCGATGCTGGTGACGCCGGAGTCCGAATTGGTGGTGGCGCCGGCCGGGTACAACTTGGCCGCGTGGACGAAGCCACTGGCCTTGGCCTCGCGAATTTCCTCGGGCTGGGTGCGGTCGGTGAGGTAAAGCACCATCAGCGGTTCGAAGCGGCTGCCGGCCGGGCGTGCGGCCAGGATGCGCTGGCGATAGCCATCGGCCTCGACGGCGTTGCGGACAGGCGGAACCAGGTTAGGCATGATGATTGCGCGCCCGAAGGTGCGCGCGACATCGGCGACGGTATGGGTCAACACAGCACCATCGCGAAGATGAATATGCCAGTCGTCGGGACGCAGCAGGGTCAGGCGGTCGGACATTGAGGGGCTTCCAGGCGGGTCAAACTCTGGGGGAATGCTACCGGAAAAGACCGATGCGGGCACCCGCTATCAAGTTTTGCCACAAGTTACCGATAGCCCCTTCAGGTGTGCCACGAATCCGTGCGGTGTCTCGTACAGGCGTCATGCCCGGTGTTTTTCGATTTCCGTAAGTAAAAAGCCAGTGGAGCCTCCCGTGCGCCAGCGTTATCTAGCCTTGCTCAGTGTGTTTGCCAGCCTTCCTGCGATGGCGCTCACTTTCCAGACTCGTCTGGAGAGCATCGAGTGGACGGTCGAAGGCGACAAGTTCGAGTGCCGGCTGAGCCAGCCGATCGCCGATTTTGGTAGCGGCGAGTTCGTCCGCCGGGCGGGCGAGCAGGCCACGTTCCGACTCAAGGCCTACAACCCGGTGCTGGGTGGCGGTTCCGCGACGCTGCTGGCGGCCGCTGCGCCGTGGCAACCGGGGCGGGGCGACATCAACCTGGGGTCGGTCAGGATCGGCAGCGGCGACGTGTTGTTCAACAGCTCCCAAGTCCAGGCGGGACGCCTGATCAGTGGGTTGATGGAAGGGCGCAGCCCCGTGGTCCGGCGTAATGCCGAGGATGGCCGGGTGTCGGAAGTTCGCCTGTTGCCTGTGCGCTTCAACAAGGCCTTCAGCGACTACCAGGGCTGTGTGGCGAAACTGTTGCCGAAGAATTTCGAGCAGATCAAGCAGACCCAGATCGGCTTTCCCGGCGAGGGGGTTGAGCTCGACGCCCAGGCCAAGGCTCAATTGCAGGTCATGCTCGACTTCATCAAGGCTGACCCGAGCGTCAACCATGTCGAACTCGATGGGCATTCCGACAACAGCGGCAACCGCTTGACCAATCGTGAGCTGTCGCGCCGCCGTGCGCTGGCGGTCATGGATTTCTTCAAGGCCAATGGCTTCCAGGAGTCGCAGTTCACTGTGCGTTTCCACGGTGAGCGTTATCCGCTCGTGCCTAATAACAACGCCGCCCATCGCGCCAAGAACCGGCGTGTGGTGGTGCAACTGGATCGAGTGGCGGCCACTCAGGCGCCAGCGGCCCAGCCCACCACGCCAACCCCGCCAGCAACGCCAGCAACGCCAGCTGTACCTGCGGCGACGCCCGCTGCAGCACCCGGCAAGGCTCCGGCGCCGGTCGCCCCCACCAAGGTCGTGGCCCCCGCAGCGGCAACTGCTCGAACTTCCTGAAGCCATTCTGATCGTCGCGCCATCGACATAATCTGTCGCTTCGTCGTCATAAGCTGTCGCGCCTCTGTAAATTATCCGCGCTGGACGTTAGACTTCCCGGCTTTCCGTACAACCCGTGGAGTGATGGCATGGCGGACGTAAACAAGGTCGTTCTGGCGTATTCCGGCGGCCTGGACACTTCGGTGATCCTCAAGTGGCTGCAGGACACTTATAACTGTGAAGTGGTGACGTTCACCGCTGACCTGGGGCAGGGCGAAGAAGTTGAGCCTGCCCGCGCCAAGGCTCAGGCCATGGGCGTCAAGGAGATCTACATCGATGACCTGCGCGAAGAATTCGTCCGCGACTTCGTGTTTCCGATGTTCCGCGCCAACACTGTTTACGAAGGCGAATACCTGCTGGGTACCTCAATCGCCCGTCCGCTGATCGCCAAGCGCCTGATCGAAATCGCCAACGAAACCGGCGCCGACGCCATTTCCCACGGTGCTACCGGCAAGGGCAACGACCAGGTACGTTTCGAGCTGGGCGCCTATGCCCTCAAGCCGGGCGTCAAAGTCATCGCCCCGTGGCGCGAGTGGGACCTGCTGTCCCGTGAAAAACTGATGGACTACGCCGAGAAGCATGCGATCCCGATCGAGCGTCACGGCAAGAAAAAATCCCCGTATTCGATGGATGCCAACCTGCTGCACATCTCCTACGAAGGCGGCGTGCTGGAAGACACCTGGACCGAGCACGAAGAAGACATGTGGCGTTGGACCGTCTCCCCGGAGAAGGCTCCCGATACCCCGCAATACCTTGAGCTGACCTATCGCAACGGCGATATCGTTGCCCTCGACGGCGTGGAAATGAGCCCGGCCACCGTCCTCGCGACGCTGAACCGTATCGGCGGCGAACACGGCATCGGTCGCCTGGACATCGTTGAAAACCGCTATGTCGGCATGAAATCCCGTGGCTGCTACGAAACCCCCGGCGGCACCATCATGCTGCGTGCTCACCGGGCGATCGAGTCGATCACCCTGGACCGCGAAGTGGCTCACCTGAAAGACGAGTTGATGCCCAAGTACGCCAGCCTGATCTACACCGGCTACTGGTGGAGCCCGGAGCGTCTGATGCTGCAACAGATGATCGATGCTTCCCAGGCCCACGTGAACGGCGTCGTGCGCCTGAAGCTGTACAAGGGCAACGTGATCGTGACCGGGCGCAAGTCCGACGAGTCGCTATTCGATGCAAACATCGCGACCTTCGAAGAAGACGGTGGCGCCTACAACCAGGCCGACGCGGCCGGCTTCATCAAGCTCAACGCCCTGCGCATGCGCATCGCGGCGAACAAGGGTCGCAAGCTGTTCTGACCCGGCTGCTCAAAAAAAGGCCTGCCCTGCGCAGGCCTTTTTTTTGCGCATGTCTCGTCCTGAATAATGTATTGCCGGGGAATATCATTGATCGCTTTTGCTGGTTTATAACAACAGTTGAATTGAGTAAGCGCAAATATACTTCGGAAATAACGTTATTGAACTGCGTTCTCTTCCATGGAAGTTTTTTCTGGAGGAGGCAAGCGTTTGTGCATGAATAAATCAATTACTTTGTGTGAGAAAAGTCCCACGTCTAATAACAGGTCAGGTGTGTTTTTTGCCGAAATCGAGCTGTTCTCGGGGAGCTGTGGCGCGTCAGAATCACTCCATCGCTGCGACGGAAAAAATCATGGCGCGTTATTTCACGGATTATTTGTAGGATTTTTCTGCATTGCTTGTAAGTTATGTCTTTCGGTGCGAACGGCTTGCTACAGCGGCATCCCACGGGTGAAATGACTACGCTATTGTGCGTGCTCTAAAAATTCGAACAGCTAAGTTGGATTTGCCCATGAATAAAGTGCTGATCGTGGATGATCACCCCGTCATTCGTCTTGCTGTACGTTTGTTAATGGAGCGCCATGGATATGAAGTCATCGCGGAAACAGACAATGGCGTCGATGCGTTACAGCTGGCGCGCGATAAAATGCCCGACATCGTTGTTCTCGATATCGGGATCCCGAAGTTGGACGGACTGGAGGTTATCGCGCGCCTGACCACCAATCCTTCGCCGCTCAAAGTGCTGGTGCTCACCTCTCAGTCGCCAGGGCATTTCTCGATGCGATGCATGCAGATGGGAGCGGCCGGTTATGTGTGCAAGCAACAGGACCTGACCGAGTTGTTGAGTGCAATAAAAGCGGTGCTCTCGGGCTACAGTTATTTTCCCAACCAGGCGTTGCATACCGTGCGTTCGAGCCTGGGCAACGCCAGCGAGTCGGATATGGTCGATCGTTTGTCCGGACGAGAGATGATGGTCCTGCAGCAGCTGGCCCGTGGGAGGACCAACAAGGAGATTGCCGACGGGATGTTCCTGAGCAACAAGACAGTGAGTACCTACAAGACCCGACTGTTGTTGAAGCTCAATGCCCGCTCACTGGTCGACCTGATCGAGCTGGCACAGCGTAACGGATTGGTGTGAGTCCACAGCCCCAGGTGCTCGGTAAAAGGCCTCCGACAGGGAGGCTTTTACGAGTCAGAGGTCAAAATCATAGTCGGCCAATTGTTTCTGCAAGCGACGCTCTTCCAGCAGGTTATCGATGGTGCGACGTTTGCTCAGGTTGGTTTTCGCCACTTCCACGACCACAGGTTCCGCATCGTCAGCCTCGACGGCGATGAAATCGTCTTCTACATCCAGTTGTTCTTTGCCAGCGCTCATGGGTTCGACTCCAGGCTAAGACTGCCATTGGCGCTCCTTATAGCGATAAACCTGCGGCGGGTAAAAAAGATTTTTTCAATCGCTCGATCAACGAAAGCAATAGCGCGTCAATCGTCAGATGTCTTGTGCTTGTATTCGCACAGGTCTTCGATTCGGCAACTGCCGCAACGGGGCTTTCTCGCCAGGCAGACGTAACGCCCATGGAGGATGAGCCAGTGGTGGGAATCCAGGAGGTATTCCTTGGGGACAAATTTCATCAGTTTCTTTTCCACTTCCACGACATTTTTGCCCGGAGCAATGCCGGTACGGTTGCTGACGCGGAAAATGTGCGTGTCGACTGCCATCGTCAGCTGACGAAACGCGGTGTTGAGCACCACGTTGGCGGTCTTGCGGCCGACGCCTGGAAGGGCTTCCAGCTCTTCGCGGGTCTGCGGGATCTCGCCGCCATGACGCTCCATCAGCAGGCGGCAGGTCTCGATGACGTTCTTGGCCTTGCTGTTGAACAGCCCGATGGTCTTGATGTATTCCGACAGCCCTTCGACCCCCAAGGCGTGGATCGCTTGCGGCGTATTGGCCACGGGAAACAGCTTGGCGGTGGCCTTGTTGACGCCGACGTCGGTGGATTGGGCCGACAGAATTACCGCGATCAGCAGCTCGAAGGGTGAGGAATAGGCCAGTTCGGTTTTTGGCTCCGGGTTGTCTTCATGAAAGCGACGGAATATTTCCAGGCGTTTTGCGGCGTTCATGGGCGCGGCGTTTCCTCTAGGGGTGGATGGGGTTTGCTGGCCGTCCAGGCCTGGTGGGCCGCCAGCAGCAGGCCGAGCAGGATGAACCCGCCGGGAGCGAGCAGGGCCAGTGGGACGCCATTGCCGACCAATTCGCGCAGGGCGCTCAGAATGGCCATCAGGAGGCCAGACTGGCCCGCCAGCCTGAGGCGGTCAGCTACCCGGGATTCGTCCACTGGCGCTTGATCCAGCGCTACGCAGCTCAAGGCGATCCAGCCGAGGTAAAGGCCTGACGATGCATACCACTCGGGCAGCCAGGCCTGCGCGACCAGGCTTGCGCAAGCACTCAAGGCTGCGGCCAGCAGGATACCTGCAACCAGCCGCTGATAAGTCGTGCAGCGTGGCCCGGCCAGCGTCATGGCCCAGCCATGGCCGAAGCTGATCAAAACCCAGGCCAGCCACACCCCCAGTGCATTCGTCAGCGAGCTGCTTGCACCCACCAAGGGCACGAGCAGCAGGCCACGGCTCAATACCGGCTTATTCATTGACACTCGCTCCGGTCAGGTGGGCCTGGTGCTCATCGAAATAACGCAGCGCATCGTGGATCGCCTGGAGCACCGCGCGCGAGGTCACCGTCGCGCCGGCCAATTGATCGAACTGGCCCTGGTCCTTTTTCAAGGCCCAGCCGTCATCGGTCGGCGCCTGGCGCGACTTTCCGGTGAATGTCTGCAGCCAGGTATTCGGCCAGTCGGCGATTACCGCGCCCAGGCCGGGTGTTTCCGACTGGCGCAGGGTTTTAACGCCAAGCAGGCGGCCGCTGGGATCAATGGCGATCATCAATTCGATGCTGCCCTCATAGCCCAACGCCTGGCTGCGCAACAGCACCGCGCTGGGCTGGCCGTTGCGGGTCGCCAGGTAACCGCCCAGCAACCGGCTGTGGCTCAACTCAACCGGGTTCGTCATGACCGGTTGCGCCAGCGGCTGGTTGTCATAACGCTCGGAGGGCAATACCTCGAGCAAGGTCCTGCCGGTCAAGGCTTGCCGTTGGGCTTCGATGCGTCCGGCCAGATTGATCTGCATGAGGTACGTGGCGCCGATGCCGAGGCCGGCCAGGACGATCAGGATCAGCACGCCGCCGGGTCTTTTCATGTCAGCGCTCGCCTTTGTCGTGCCTCGGCGAGACGATCCAGCGCAGGCACACCGAGGTTCATCAGCAACACGGCAAACGCCACGCCGTCCGGGTAGCCGCCCCAGGTACGAATCAGGTAGACCAGCGCGCCCACGCCGGCCCCGAACAACAGTCGGGCGAGCGGGGCCTTGGCGCCTGACACCGGTTCGGTGACGATGAAAAATGCGCCCAGCATGGTTGCCCCGGTCAACAGATGAAACAGCGGCGAGCCATGGGAGTCCGAGCCCGAGCCGTTCCAGCACAGCAGGCTCAAGGTGAACAGGCTGGCAAGCATGCCCACCGGCGCGTGCCAACTGAACACGCGCTGTTGCAGCAGGAACAGGCCGCCGGCGAGGAAGGCCAGGTTGACCCACTCGACACCGCGCCCACCCCAACGACCGAACGCAGGATTGCTGGCGAACAGTTCGTCGACGGTCAGGCTTGTATTGATTCGCAGACTGTCCAGGGCCGTGGCGCCGGCCCAGCCGTCGGGCGCCTGGGCAATGCCGGCGACTTGTCGCAGACCTTCGAGAAAGTCCATGTCATGGGGCACGGGCCATTGGCTCAGGTGCTGGGGAAACGCCACCAGCACCAGGGCATACCCGAGCATCGCCGGATTGAAGGGATTGCTGCCGAGCCCGCCCCATAAGTGCTTGCCGAACAGCAAGGCGCAGGCAGCGGCCGTGACGGTCAGCCACCATGGGCAATACGCCGGCAAGGCCATGGCCAGCAGCGCGGCGCTGACCAGTGCGCTGCCGTCGCTCAGGCCGGGCTTGAGAGGGCGTCGTCGCAGACGCAACGCCAGCGCCTCGACAGCCAGAGCGGCGAGGGCCGACAGCAGCAGGTTCAGCGCCACGCCCCAGCCATAAAACCAGACCATCGCCAGCACGCCGGGCAGCATCGCCAGCAACACCCGTCGCATCGCTTGCCGCAGCCGCTCGTCCACCGGATCAGGGCGTAGCATGGGCGTCCACCTGCCGTTGGGCGTCTTCCACCGCTTGTTCCAGTGCTTGTAGCTGTTCTGCGGAAGCCGCGGCAGCACGGGCCTTGCCGAGGTCGGCGCGACGCATCGCCAGCTGGATCTTGGCCCGCTTCAATTCAGCACTTTGCGACGGTGCCGGGGCGGCGAGCGCCGCGCTGCCTTCCAGTCTGGCCAGGGCCCGCTCTGCCGCTTCGAATTGGCGTTGCAGCACGATCAATTGTGATTGTTGTTCGAAGGTCGGTGGATGGCCAAACGCTTTCAAGGATTTATTCAGCTGTGCCCGGCTCATGGCCAGGTCGACCTTGGCTTTTTTCAGGGCGGCGTCGGCGCTGGCGGCTTTTTGCGCGCGCACTCGTTCCAGCGCAGCCTGCACCGGATCAAGTGGCTGGGCCTGGGCTGGTTGAGCGTTGCGCTGGGTTCGGGCCAGGCGCTCGGCCAGGCGCTGCTCTTCTTCGCGGCGCAGGCGCGCATTGCGCAGCTCGAAGCGGCGGCGGGCGTGATTGCGCTTGGCGGTCCGCGCCTGCTGTTCTTCGATGCTGGAGGCCAGGCCACCGACAACCGGCGTTACGGTTGCCATCGGCAGTGGGCGCATCTCGATGCAATCCACCGGACAAGGCGCCACGCAGAGGTCGCAGCCGGTGCACTCATCGATGAGGACGGTGTGCATCAGCTTGGCCGCGCCAACAATCGCGTCCACCGGGCACGCCTGGATGCACTTGGTGCAACCGATGCATTCGGCTTCGCGAATGTATGCGATCTGCGCCGGGGCCGAGCCACGGCTGGCGTCCAGTTCGAGTACCGGCACGGTCATCAGCTCGGCCAGGGCCGCGATGGTTTCGCGTCCGCCGGGTGGGCATTTGTTGATCGGTTCACCCTGGGCGATGCCTTCGGCGTAAGGCTTGCAGCCGGGATGGCCGCACTTGCCGCATTGGGTTTGCGGCAGCAGGGCATCGATACGTTGAATCAGGTTCATGTCTTGACCAACCCGCGCAATCCGAGAAATGCCACCGCCATCAATCCGACGCTGATCAACTGGATTGGCAGGCCCCGAAAAGGCAAGGGAATATCGTTATCCTGGACTCGCTGGCGCAAGTCCTCGAACAGGCTTAAGACCAGCCAGAAACCCAGCCCGGCGCCCAGGCTGAAGGCCATGGCCTGGCCCAGGCCCTGGTCGTTCCGGCTGTTGAGCAGCGTGACGCCCAGTACGCCGGCATTGCCGAGCAGCAGCGGCCACAAGCCATCGAACGGCTGCGACGGCAGCCAATGCGTCAGCAGGCGCAGCAACGGGCTGATCAGCAGCACGCTCAGGGGCAGCCATACGAACAACCGTAGCGATGTCAGCTGCGCCGGAACCAGCAGCCAGCGGTCGGCCAGATAACCGAGGGTCCCGACAACCAGCATCAGGCAGGCTGTCGCCAGGCCCAGTGCATGTACCCGGCTCCGCTCCCTGACTGCCAGCAGCGGATCGACGCCCAGCGGCCAATGCAACACGAGGTTGTTGATCAGGGCAGCGCTGAACAGCGAGAGAAGAATGTCAGTCATGGGCATGGGGCAACAGGGGAGCCGGTTGAAAGATCAGGCATTATCCGGCACGCCGCGAGGGCGGGCCAGATATGAAAATCCCACAGCCGCTCGACAGCGACTGTGGGATCGGTGCAGCGCGCAGTCGCGTTATTTGATCCGCTGACCCGGCTTGGCGCCGCTGTCGGGGCTCAGCAGGTAGATTTCCTCGCCGCCAGGACCGGCCGCCATGACCATGCCTTCGGATATGCCGAAGCGCATTTTGCGTGGCTTGAGGTTGGCGATCATCATCGTCAGCCGGCCCTCGAGCTTGGCCGGATCCGGGTAGGCGCTCTTGATCCCGGAGAACACGTTGCGCTGTTCATCGCCGATGTCCAGGGTCAGGCGCAACAGTTTGTCGGCGCCTTCCACGGCTTCAGCCTTGACGATCAGCGCCACGCGCAGGTCGATGGCGGCGAAGGCATCGAAATCGATTTCCGGCGACAGCGGGTCCTTGGTCAGCTCGCCGTTGCCAGCAGGGGCACCGGTGTCGGTCTGGCTGGCGGCGAGGTCTTCCTTGGACGCGTCGATCATGGCCTGGACCTTGGCCGGGTCGATGCGGGTCATCAACGGTTTGAACGCGTTCAGTTGATGGTTGCTCAGCAGGGTCTGGTGGTCGTTCCAGGTCAGCGGCGCAACGTTCAGGAACGCCTCGGCATCGGCGGCCAGCAACGGCAGCACCGGCTTGAGGAAAATCACCAGTTGGCGGAACAGGTTGATGCCTAGGGCGCAGATGGCCTGGACTTCGTCCTGCTTGCCGTCCTGCTTGGCCAGCGACCATGGGGCCTTGTCGGCGATCCAGGCGTTGGCGCGGTCGGCCAGGGCCATGATCTCACGCATGGCGCGGGCAAAGTCGCGGCTCTCGTAGGCCTCGGCGATGCTTGGTGCGGCAGCCAGGAACGCGTCGGTGAGTTCCGGCGCGGCGTTACCCGCCACCAGCACGCCGGCGTTGCCCTTGTGGATGAACCCGGCGCAACGACTGGCGATGTTGACGACCTTGCCCACCAGGTCGGAGTTGACCTTCTGCACGAAGTCCTCGAGGTTCAGGTCGAGGTCGTCGACGCCACGGCCGAGCTTGGCCGCGTAGTAGTAGCGCAGGTATTCAGGCGACAGGTGATCCAGGTACGTCCGCGCCTTGATGAAGGTGCCGCGGGACTTGGACATCTTCTGGCCGTTGACGGTCAGGTAGCCGTGGACGTTGATGCCGGTCGGCTTGCGGAAACCGGCGCCTTCGAGCATGGCGGGCCAGAACAGCGCGTGGAAGTTGACGATGTCCTTGCCGATGAAGTGATACACCTCGGCCGTAGAATCCTTGGCCCAGAACGCGTCGAAATCCAGCTCCGGGGTACGATCGCAAAGGTTCTTGAAGCTCGCCATGTAGCCGATGGGCGCGTCCAGCCATACATAGAAGTATTTGCCGGGCTCGCCAGGAATTTCGAAGCCGAAATACGGCGCATCGCGGGAGATGTCCCATTCCTGCAAACCGGAGTCGAGCCATTCGGCGAGCTTGTTGGCCACCGCGTCGTGCAGCGTGCCGCTGCGGGTCCAGGTCTGCAGCATTTCCTGGAAGTCCGGCAGCTTGAAGAAGAAGTGCTGGGAATCCCTGAGTACCGGCGTCGCGCCGGAAATCGCCGATTTCGGGTCTTTCAGGTCGGTCGGTGCGTAGGTGGCGCCGCATTTTTCGCAGTTGTCGCCGTATTGGTCTTCGGTGCCGCATTTCGGGCAGGTGCCCTTGATGAAGCGGTCGGCCAGGAACATTTTCTTTTCCGGGTCGAAATATTGGGTGACCGAACGGGTGGCGATATGCCCGGCGTCACGCAGCTTCAGGTAGATCTGGCTCGACAGCTCACGGTTTTCTTCGGCGTGAGTGGAGTGGAAGTTGTCGAAGTCCACCAGGAACTCGGCAAAGTCGGCGCTGTGTTCAGCCTGGACATTGGCGATCAGTTGTTCCGGGGTGATACCTTCCTTTTCCGCGCGCAACATGATGGCCGAACCGTGGGCGTCGTCGGCGCAGACGTAGATGCACTGGTTGCCGCGATGTTTCTGAAAGCGCGTCCACATATCGGTCTGGATGTATTCCAGCATATGGCCAAGGTGAATCGAACCATTGGCATAGGGCAGGGCGCTGGTGACGAGAATCTTGCGTGGCTCGGACATGGGGCTCGGCTACTTGATGAAACGGAGGTCGGCCACTATAAAGCGCCGGCGGCTTTTTTTCACCTTTCGGGGCTGTTTCCGAGTGCTCCACCATGTAACGGCCAGACACAACTGTGGCGAGGGGATTTATCCCCGCTGGGGTGCGAAGCGCCCCCAAAACCTGACGCCTCGGTGAATCAGACTGGTCAGGTTCGGATGTTTTGGGACTGCTTCGCAGTCCAGCGGGGATAAATCCCCTCACCACAAAGCTGTTCACTCGTGCGGTAATCGGGTCGCCACGCGAGAGCGTGCGGCGTAGGATAGCGGCCTGTTTTCAAGTCTCGTTATCGGAGTTGCCCATGAGCGCCGTCAATCGCGCAGCGGTGGAAGCCGTCCTTCGCCAGTACACCGACCCCTACCTGAGCCAGGATCCGGTCAGCGCCGGATGCGTGCGAGCCATCGATATCCAGGGCGATCGCGTCAGCGTCGAACTGGAGATCGGTTATGCCGCCGATCTGTTCAAGAACGGTTGGGCGCAGATGCTGCAGATGGCGATCGAAGGCCTGGACGGCGTGGCGAGCGCCAAAGTCCAGGTTACCAGCGTGATTTCCGCCCACAAGGCCCAAGCCCAGGTGCCGGGGTTGGCGAACGTCAAGAACGTCATCGCCGTGGCCTCGGGCAAGGGCGGCGTAGGCAAGTCCACCACCGCCGCCAACCTGGCGCTGGCCCTGGCTCGCGAAGGGGCGAAGGTCGGCATCCTCGACGCGGATATCTACGGTCCGAGCCAAGGCATCATGTTCGGCATCGCCGAAGGCACCCGGCCGCAGGTCAAGGACCAGAAGTGGTTCGTACCGCTGCAATCCCATGGCGTGGAGGTCATGTCCATGGCCTTCCTCACCGATGACAACACACCGATGGTCTGGCGCGGGCCGATGGTCTCCGGTGCCTTGCTGCAACTGGTCACGCAAACCGCGTGGGGCGACCTGGATTATCTGGTGATCGACATGCCGCCGGGAACTGGCGACATCCAGCTGACCCTCGCGCAGAAAGTCCCGGTGGCCGGCGCGGTGATCGTTACCACGCCCCAGGACTTGGCCCTGCTGGATGCGCGCAAGGGTGTGGAGATGTTCCGCAAGGTGAACATCCCGGTACTGGGCGTGGTGGAAAACATGGCCGTGCACATCTGCTCGAACTGTGGGCATGCCGAGCATCTGTTCGGTGAAGGCGGCGGTGAAAAACTGGCGACCCAGTACGGTGTCGAGCTGCTGGCTTCGTTGCCGCTGTCGATGGTGATCCGCGAGCAGGCCGACGGCGGCAAGCCGACCGTCATCGCCGAGCCGGACAGCCAGATCGCCATGGTCTACCAGGAGTTGGCCCGCCACGTGGGCGCGCGGATCGTGTTGCAGGAGGCTGCGTCGCCGGCGATGCCGAACATTACTATCAGCGATGATTGAATAAGCGGTAACACATCCCATTGTGGGAGCGAGCTTGCTCCGGGCGGCGATCCGACGATAGCGGTCTTACATTCAACATTGATGCAAACTGACCCGACGCCATCGCGAGCAAGCTCGCTCCCACATTTTTGGGTCAGTCCATTTTGTTATGCGATGGGGTTTAGATCCGCAGCCCGCCATCCATTTCCAGGATCCGCCCGGTGTAGTAATCGTTCTCGAAGATATACGCCGCCGAGTGCGCAATCTCCTCGGGCTTGCCCATGCGCTTGAGCGGAATCCCGGAGGTCATTTTCTCAAGGGCTTCGGGTTTCATGCCGAGGGTCATTTCGGTTTCGATGAAACCCGGAGCAATCCCCGCCACGCGGATGCCGTAGCGCGCCAGTTCCTTGGCCCAGGTCACGGTAGCGGCCGCGACGCCGGCCTTGGCCGCCGAATAGTTGGTCTGGCCGACGTTGCCGGCCCGGGAGATCGAGGAAATATTGATGATCGCGCCGTTGTTCTTCAGCTCGACCATTTTCGCCGCCACTTCGCGGGTGCAGAGGAATACGCCGGTGAGGTTGACGTCGATCACCGCCTGCCACTGGGCCAGGCTCATCCTGGTCATTTCACCGTCCTTGACCTTGAGCAGCAGGCCGTCGCGCAGGATCCCGGCGTTGTTGATCAACCCGTGGATCGCGCCGAAGTCAGCGGCCACCCGGGCAACCATGTCGATCACCTGATCTTCGTTGGCCACGTTGCACAGGTACGCACGCGCCTCGACGCCCTTGGCGGCGCAGGCGGCGACCGCCTGGTCGAGCTTTTCCTGATTGAGGTCCACCAGCGCGAGCTTTGCACCCTTGCCGGCGAAATACTCGGCCATGGAGCGACCCAGGCCCTGGCAACCGCCGGTGATAATGATTACTTTGTCAGTGAGTTGCATTCTCATGTCCAGGTGGCGCAGCGGTGGAGGGGTTGGGCGCGTCTCGATTTGCAGCGGCGTAGCGCGGCTGCACGAGCAAACCGGCCCGAAGGTGCGTCAGAACATTACTCCACTCAACCGACCGTTTTCTAGACGAATTTTATTAAAGGAGTCATAAATTGAGCGTTGAAGCTGCCAAGCATGCCCGCGAATTGCTGCTCAAGGAATATCGGGGCATGCTCTCCACCCATTCCAAATCGATGCCCGGTTTTCCGTTCGGCTCCGTTGTGCCGTATTGCCTGGACGCGCAAGGCCTGCCGCTGATACTCATCAGCCGCATCGCCCAGCACACCCACAATCTGCAAAAAGACCCTAAATGCTCAATGCTGGTGGGAGAGCGGGGCGCCGAGGATGTTCAGGCCGTCGGGCGCCTGACCTATCTGGCCGAGGCGCAGAAGCTGGAGGACAGCGCCGCCATCGAGGCCGCCGCCGAGCGTTACTACCGCTATTTCCCCGAGTCGCAGAACTACCATAAGGCCCACGACTTCGATTTCTGGGTTCTCCACCCGGTGCGCCATCGTTATATCGGCGGCTTCGGCGCGATTCACTGGATCGACCAGATCACCCTGGCCAATCCCTTTGCCGGCAAAGCCGAGGCGGGCATGATCGAACACATGAATGCCGATCATGCCAAAGCCATCGCCCACTACGTCGAATTGAGTGGCCTGCCAAAAAACCAACCCGCGCAATTGGTCGGTATCGACAGCGAAGGCATGCACTTGCGCATTGGGCAAGGCCTGCACTGGTTGCCGTTTGCGGCGCCTTGCAACACGCCGACACAAGTGCGCGAAGCCTTGGTTTACCTGGCTCACGCCGAGCAATGGCCAAAAAATGCCGAGGTTGATGCTTGAATTCACGAAAGGGCGACGTCATTTAGGTTTTCATAGCAAGGCATTCTTGCGTTGAGGAACCATTTGATGCGCCCTTTTTTATTGCTCTTTCTGCTGTTCCCGGTGTTGGAGCTGTTCGTATTCGTCAAGGTCAGCGGTGCGATCGGGTTCTTCCCGGCGTTGCTGCTGGTCATTCTCGGCTCGATGCTCGGCGTGTTCGTGCTGCGCATCGCCGGCCTGGCCACGGCACTGCGTGCCCGTGAAAGCCTGACCCGTGGCGAACTGCCCGCCCAGACCATGCTCGAAGGCCTGATGCTCGCGCTGGGTGGTGGTCTGTTGATCCTGCCTGGCTTCATCAGCGACGTGCTGGGCCTGGTCTTGCTGCTGCCCTTCACGCGCCGGTTGCTGGCCAACAAGATGCGCCAGCGCGCCGAAGAACAGGCGATGCGCCAGCGGGCTTTCGCCGATGACCTCCAGCCCCGTGGCGGTCCGACGCCGCGCGAACCGGTAGGCCGCGAGCCCAACGTGATCGAAGGCGAATTCGAACACCGCGATCCCAAGTAGCTTTCAGTGACACGTTAGCCAGCGACACGGCACCTTCGGGTGCCGTGTTCGTTTTAGCGCTCGTTCAGTAAAAAATTTCACCCCCGACCCTTGTAATCGACTTGCACGCCCTTATGTATGGGTCACCGCAAGGTTTCCGGTGGCGACACCGGACAGACTTCCGCGGTTCGCTTGACGAACCGCACCCCGGCTCCGCCGGCTTTTGTTAAACCCGCCGGGACTACACCGGCCGATGAAAACCAAAATTAGGAGAGATCGACAATGAAGCTTCGTCCTCTGCATGACCGCGTCGTCATCCGTCGCAGCGAAGAAGAGAAGAAAACCGCTGGCGGTATCGTCCTGCCAGGTTCGGCTGCTGAAAAAGCCAACCACGGTGAAGTTCTCGCTGTAGGTCCGGGCAAGGCTCTGGAAAACGGTGAAGTACGTGCGCTGGCCGTGAAAGTGGGTGACAAGGTTGTGTTCGGCCCTTACTCCGGCAGCAACACTGTGAAAGTCGACGGCGAAGACCTGTTGGTAATGAGCGAGAACGAAATCCTCGCCGTTCTCGAAGGCTGATTTTCCCGCTCATTTTCCCGCTACTACTACAAAGTATTTAAGGAATATCGATCATGGCTGCTAAAGAAGTTAAATTCGGCGATTCCGCCCGCAAGAAAATGCTCGCCGGTGTCAACGTCCTGGCTGACGCAGTAAAAGCGACCCTCGGCCCGAAAGGCCGTAACGTGATCATCGAGAAGAGCTTCGGCGCTCCGACCATCACCAAGGACGGCGTTTCCGTAGCCAAGGAAATCGAGCTGAAAGATCGCTTCGAAAACATGGGTGCGCAGCTGGTCAAGGACGTTGCGTCCCGTGCCAACGATGACGCCGGCGACGGTACCACCACCGCGACCGTATTGGCTCAGTCGATCGTCAACGAAGGCCTGAAAGCCGTCGCTGCCGGCATGAACCCGATGGACCTCAAGCGCGGCATCGACAAGGCGACCATCGCCATCGTCAAGGAACTGAAAGGTCTGGCCAAGCCTTGCGCTGACTCCAAGGCAATCGCCCAGGTAGGTACCATCTCCGCCAACTCCGACAACTCCATCGGCGACATCATTGCCGAAGCCATGGAAAAAGTCGGCAAAGAAGGCGTGATCACCGTTGAAGAAGGCTCGGGCCTGGAAAACGAACTGTCGGTTGTAGAAGGCATGCAGTTCGACCGTGGCTACCTGTCGCCATACTTCGTCAACAAGCCGGACACCATGGTTGCCGAGCTGGACAGCCCGCTGATCCTGCTGGTCGACAAGAAGATCTCCAACATCCGCGAAATGTTGCCAGTGCTGGAAGCCGTTGCCAAAGCCGGCCGCCCTCTGCTGATCGTGGCTGAAGATGTCGAAGGCGAAGCCCTGGCGACCCTGGTCGTGAACAACATGCGTGGCATCGTCAAGGTTGCAGCCGTCAAGGCTCCAGGCTTCGGCGACCGTCGCAAGGCCATGCTGCAGGACATCGCCGTACTGACCGGCGGTACCGTTATCTCCGAAGAGATCGGCCTGAGCCTGGAAAGCACCACCCTGGAGCACCTGGGTAACGCCAAGCGCGTGATCCTGTCCAAGGAAAACACCACCGTGATCGACGGTGCTGGCAACGATGCCGATATCCAGGCTCGTGTCACCCAGATCCGCGCACAAGTGGCCGAGACTTCGTCCGACTACGACCGCGAAAAACTGCAAGAGCGCCTGGCCAAGCTGTCCGGCGGTGTTGCGGTGATCAAGGTTGGCGCCGGTTCCGAAGTTGAAATGAAAGAGAAGAAAGCCCGCGTTGAAGACGCCCTGCACGCAACCCGCGCAGCCGTCGAAGAAGGCGTGGTACCTGGCGGCGGCGTGGCACTGGTTCGTGCCCTGCAAGCCATCAGCGAGCTGAAAGGCGACAACGATGACCAGAACGTTGGCATCCAGTTGCTGCGTCGCGCTGTTGAAGCACCTCTGCGCCAGATCGTTGCCAACTCCGGCGACGAGCCAAGCGTAGTGGTCGACAAGGTCAAGCAGGGTTCGGGTAACTACGGTTACAACGCTGCCACCGGCGAATACGGCGACATGATCGAAATGGGTATCCTGGACCCGGCCAAAGTGACTCGTTCGGCTCTGCAAGCGGCTTCGTCGATTGCCAGCCTGATGATCACCACCGAGGCGATGATCGCTGAAATCAAGGACGACGCTCCAGCTGGCGGCGGCATGCCAGACATGGGCGGCATGGGTGGCATGGGCGGCATGATGTAAGCCAGCCTTACCCCTGTAGCGAAAAACCCCGTCTGTGAAAGCAGGCGGGGTTTTTTATTGCCCTGAATAACGGCACCAAACTCTGTGGGAGCGAGCCTGCTCGCGAAAGCGGCATAACAATCAACATTGATGTTGCTGATCCGACGCTATCGCGAGCAGGCTCGCTCCCACATTGAAATTATGTTCAGGCATTGACGGAGCGGGTGACGATCATACGTTCAGGTGTGGAAACTGGTCGGTACAGAACGCAGTAATAACACCCGAGGCAAATCAGCCAGCAGAACACCGCCGTCCAGACGTTGTGGGAGAAAAAGTGCGCCCCTTGCATCATGCGTCCCACGGAAAACACCGTGCCCAGGGCAAAGGCGAACACCAGCGCCTGGCGTGCGAGGCGTGGGCGACGGTCACGCAGTACGAAAAACAACGCGAACAGCGTGAAGCCGGTGGCGGCATGCCCGCCGGGCCAGCATCGGCCGGGCTTGTCGGTAGCCGGGCGTGGGCTCAGTAGCTCACTGTAGGTTTCCTTGCCACCGAACTCCTTGAGACTCCATGGGCATTGCACTGCCGTCACTGCCTTCAAAGGCGTGACAAACGCAGTCGCCAATGCCAGCGACAGGACCAGGCAACCCAGCTCACGTTTGTACGGCTTGAGCCGAGCGATAAAAAACGAGGCGACAAACCCCACGACCGCCAGCACGGAAAACCCGATGACCAGCTGTTTGGCCCGGTCATGCAGGATGTCTTCCAGGAAAAAACTGTGTCGACCGATAAACCCACCCGCCGTCGGATCGTAAAACAGCTTGGCCACGTTCATGTCCAGGCTGGTCAGTTCCAGCAACACCAGAATGGCTGCGACCACGGCGGGCAGGCCCAGGGCGACCCATAGATTCAGGGGCCTGGAAGCGGGGCGGATGGCAGTGGAAACCATGGCAGTACCTTTGATGGGAGTTTTCGTGATCAGCGCGTTGCACAGTCTGGTCTGCGTTGCGTTCGGGTGGTGTGAAGGTTGGGTGAAAAACTCGTCAACACCCGCGCAGCCCCGCTGCTGAGGGCTCTTGACCTTTGTGGAGCGAGCCTGCTCGCGAAGGGGCGGGACATTCAACCCGGATGGCGGCTGTTCCACCGCCTTCGCGAGCAGGCTCGCTCCCACAGTGACTCGCACTGCGTATACAACCCTAGCCGTAAGCCACGCTTGGCCTTAAGCTGCGCGGGCCACGACGATTGCCCCGTGCGCAGAGGAGATGCCCATGCGAATTCTGTTGGTTGAAGACAACCGTGACATCCTGGCCAACCTGGCCGACTACCTGGGCCTCAAGGGCTACACGGTCGATTGCGCACAGGACGGTTTGTCAGGGCTGCACCTGGCCGCGACCGAACACTACGACTTGATTGTGCTGGATATCATGCTGCCGGGCATCGACGGCTATACGCTGTGCAAGCGCCTGCGCGAAGACGCCCGGCGCGATACACCGGTGATCATGCTCACCGCGCGGGACCAGTTGGATGATCGTTTGCAGGGTTTCAAATCCGGGGCGGATGATTACCTGGTCAAGCCTTTTGCCTTGTCGGAGCTGGCGGCGCGGATCGAAGCGGTCATGCGGCGTGCCCAGGGCGGTGGCCGACGCGCGTTGCAAGTTGGCGACCTGAGCTACGACCTCGATACGTTGGAAGTGACCCGGGAAGGCAAACTGCTCAAGCTCAACCCCGTGGGCCTCAAGTTGCTGGCGGTACTGATGCAGAAAAGCCCCCACGTGCTGCGGCGCGAGATCCTTGAGGAAGCCCTGTGGGGCGATGATTGCCCGGATAGCGACAGCCTGCGCAGCCATGTCCACCAATTGCGCCAGGTGATCGACAAACCGTTTGAAAAACCGTTGCTGCACACTGTGCACGGCGTCGGCTATCGGTTGGCCGAGGGCCGAGATGGAGTTTAAGCAAAGCCTTGCGCAACGGATCATCATCGCTTTTGCGCTGATGAGCGCATTGGTGGCGGGAGCGTTTGCACTGGGCATCGTGGCAACGGTCCATCTGGTGGAGGAAAAGCTGATTTCCGCCGGGCTCGGAGGCGACCTGCAACGCCTGCTGTTGATGGACAGCGTTTCCGACTGGAGTCATCGCCCGGAACCCGACCAGCTGTTCTATTTCAGCGGCGGCCCGGGAGACTTCGAGTTGCCCAGGGACCTGCGTCACCTGCAACGTGGCTTTCACGAAGTCTTTCGCGAACAGCTGTCCTATCACGCGATGGTAGAGATCGTTGACGGTCGGCATTACGTGCTGTTGCAGGACCAGAGCGATTTCGAGGAGCGCGAGCGGGTGCTGTTTGCCGTGGTGCTGGTGGGCTTCGTGCTCAGTCTGGCGCTCGCGGTGTTCCTGGGCTGGGTCCTGGCACGCCGGGTGATGGCGCCGGTGGTACGTCTGGCCCGGCAGGTACGGCATCGCGACCAGTTGCTCGGGCTCGCTCCGCCATTGGCGCCGGATTATGCCGCTGATGAGGTGGGCGAGCTGGCCGTGGCGTTCGATGCCACGCTGGGCCGGTTGCGCCAGGCCCTGACCCGGGAACGGTTGTTCACCAGCGACGTGAGTCACGAACTGCGCACGCCGTTGATGATCCTCGCCACCTCCTGCGAATTGCTGCTGGAGAATCCGGCGCTGGACCAGCGTGGTCGCACCCAGGTCGAGCGCATCAACCGCGCCAGCGAAGAAATGCGCGAACTGGTGCAGACCTTCCTGATGCTTGCCCGGGCCCAACGCGAGGATAACGGCATGTCGCCTCGCTCGACGCTGGGGCAGGTCGCGGAAAACCTCCTTGGGGTCTGGCGTGCGCCGATCGAATCCAAGGGCCTGACCTTGATCTTCGAACCAGGGCAAACCACCGATACGCAGTACAACGCCACGTTCCTGACTGCCGTCATGGGAAATCTGCTGCGTAACGCCTTGCATTACACCGACCAGGGTTTTATCCGCGTCTCGCTGACCGCCACGGGATTTGTCGTCGAGGACAGCGGCGTAGGCATTCCCGAGGAGAAGCGCGAGGCGATGTTCGAGCCCTTCGTGCGCGGTAACGAAAAGCGTGGCGAGGGACTGGGGCTGGGGCTGTCACTGGTGCAGCGGATCTGCGAGGACCAGGGCTGGACCGTGAGCCTCAGCACGATGGAACCCAACGGATGCCGTTTCGAGGTGGAGTTGAACCCGAAGTCCTGAGATCGGCGGCGAAAAATCTTGAAAACATTCAGCCGTTTACATGACGAAGTTTTCACAAAGGGATGACCTGTCCGCTACAAGCCGATCCCTAAGGTGGCGCCATCAACTCTGGAGGCGCCATCGATGTCCAATCCCATCAAGCTAGCTTTTTCCGCCAAGTACGACGAGCGACATGCCCAGCAGTACCTGCGCAAACACAAGACGGGGCTGAGCCGCCGTCTTTCCCACCGTCGGGACGAACAACTGGCCCGGCGCGCCTTGATGCTCGCGGGCGACCCGGGCCTGGTCCTGGACCTGCCGTGCGGAGCCGGGCGTTTCTGGCCGCTGCTGGCGGAGAAACCCGGCCGGGTGATCGTCGGCGCGGACAATTCCACCGCCATGCTCCAGACGGCATTGAAGGCACAACCGGCCGATGTCGTAAAACGGGTACAACCTTTGCACACATCTGCGTTCGACATCGCCTTGCCTGATAACGCCGTCGACAGCATTTTTTGCATGCGCCTCTTGCACCACATCGGCGAACCCGCGCACCGACTGGCGATATTGCGGGAATTCGAGCGTGTCACCCGTGACAGCGTGATCGTTTCATTGTGGGTCGACGGCAATTTCAAGGCCTGGAAACGCAAGCGCCTGGAGCGCACCCGTGGGCAGAAAGACTACCAGAACCGATTTGTGTTACCGGTCGCTACAGTTGAAGAAGAGTTTCGGCAGGCCGGGTTTCGCATTGAGGAACAGTTGGATTTCCTGCCGCTCTATGCCATGTGGCGAGTTTATGTATTACGCAAGGGGTAGCAGGCATGGTTGTACAGGTAGCAGGAGCCCAGGCGGCTTCTCGTAGTTGCTTTGACCAGATCTGGAATCAGCGTGGCGAGTGGGTGGAAGCCCCCAATACCCGGCGTGGCGGCGAAAGCGGTGTGCAGCGGATCAGCCATGATGGCGAGCTGTTTTATTCCAAGCGCCAGACCGGACACATTTACCGTAGCCTACTGCACCCGTTCGGCCGTCCGACCGTGTTGCGTGAAGAGCGAGCGCTGCTGGCCCTGGCGGAACTCGGCGTCACGGTACCCCAAGTGGTCTTTTGCGGCGCGCAGAGAGACCCGGTGCACAAGTGGCGGGCGCTGCTGGTCACCCGCGCTCTGGACGGCTTCGAGGAAATCGGGCGTTGGTATGCCGCAGGCGGCCGCGAGCGTCATGGCGAGGCGGTCCATGATCGTCTCCTTCAGGCCCTGGCCGAGAATCTCGCCCGCATGCACAAGGGGCGCTGGCAGCACAGTTGCCTCTACATCAAGCATGTATTCGTGCGAGTAACCGGAGAGGGCGAGTCGACCAAGGCCGAAGTGGCGTTGCTCGATCTTGAGAAATGTCGCCAACGGCTGACCGCACGCGGCGCGGCGTTCCATGACATGAGCCAGCTGCGGCGCCACTCGTCGTTCCAGGATTGCGACTGGGGAAAACTCGTCTATTTTTACGAGGCGGCGTTTGGCAGCGCTATCAAAGGTTTATCCCGATGAAACTAGAAATTGCTAGAGGTTTGTTTTTAGTCGGAGCCCTGGCAGTTGCATCCCTGGCGCTGGTGGTGTGGGAGCAGCCGCGCTCGCAGATCCTCAGTGCCTCCACTGTCGGCGCACATTGCCCGGTGCCTCGGGTGGCCAAGGCCAGCGAGGCGATCCAGCCGGACGACGACCTGTTGCTGTTCATGTTCAGTCTGTCCCAGGGCATGCGACCGCAGAGTTGAGCGTCAGGAAGCCCAAACACGGCCCCGATATCTGCATGCCTCAGGCTTTGTCCGGCTTGGCCAGCAAGGTGTAGACACACGGCAGCACGAACAACGTGAACAAGGTGCCGATCGACATGCCCGTGGCGATGACCGTGCCGATGTCGAAGCGGCTCACTGCGCCGGCACCGGTGGCCAGGATCAACGGCACCATGCCAAACACCATGGCGGCAGTGGTCATCAGCACCGGACGCAGGCGAATCGATGCGGCCTGTTCCACTGCGTCACGCGGACTCAAGCCTTGCTCCTTGCGCAGCTGGTTGGCGAATTCGACGATCAGGATGCCGTGCTTGCTGATCAGGCCGATCAGGGTCACCAGCCCCACCTGGGTATAGATGTTCATGCTCGACCAGCCGAGGAACAGCGGAATCAGTGCGCCGCAAATGGACAACGGCACCGTCACCAGGATCACCAGCGGGTCGCGGAAGCTCTCGAACTGCGCCGCCAGCACCAGGAAAATGATTGCCAGGGCCAGGCCAAAGGTGACCCATAACGCGCTGCCTTCCTGGACGAACTGACGCGAAGCTCCGGCGTAATCGAAGGCGAATCCTGTCGGCGCTTCCTCAAGGGCTATCTGGCGAACCGTCTCGATGGCCTCGCCCATGCTTACCGTGGGAAAGCCCGAGATCGTGACGGCATTGAGCTGCTGGAACTGGTTCAGTTGCCGCGGTCGTGCCTGGTCGCTGACCTTGATCAGCGTCGACAACGGAAGCGACTCGCCCTGGGCGTTCTTTACGTAATAGTTGTTCAGCCAGTCCGGATTGTCCCGGAATGGCCGCTCGACCTGGGCGATGACCTTGTAGCTACGCCCCTCCAGCGTGAAGCGGTTGATCTCCGCCTCGCCCAGCAGGGTCGCCAGCGTGCCGCCGAGGTCTTGCATCGAGACGCCCATCTGGGCGGCTTTGGCGCGATCGATGTCCACCACGACTTCAGGCTTGTCGAACGCAAGGTCGATGTCCATGAAGGCGAACTTGCCGGACTCCAGCGCACGCTTCTTGACCCGTTCGGCAATCTGCAGGAGCGTCGTGTAGTCCTTCGGCGAGTTGATGACGAATTCGAAGGGCAAGCCTTCGCCCGTGCCGGGCAGCGAGGGCAGGTTGAAGCCGAAGATCTGCAGGCCGGGCACGCTTTCGAGCCTGGCCTGGACTTCCGGGAGGATTTCCATCTGGGTGCGGCTGCGTTCGTTCCAGGGCTTGAGCAGGAAGCCGCCGATGCCCGACTGTACGCCGTTGTAGCCGTTGATCTGGAACGAAGAATAGTACTCGGGGAATTCCTTGAAGATCGTGATGAAGTGATCGGTATAGGCGTTCAGGTAGTCCAGGTTGGTGGTCTTCGGGGCGTTGGCCATCATGAAGATGATGCCCTGGTCCTCGTCAGGCGCCAGTTCGGACTTGGTGAACATGATCAGCACCGGGATCAGCAACAGCACGAGCAGGGCAAACACCAGCACCACCGGCCGGGTATTGAGCGTGCCGTGAAGCATGCGCTGGTAACGGGCCTTCAGGCGCTCGAAGATCACGTCCAGCCGATGGGCCAGCCCCGAGGGGTTCTGGTCATGACGCAGCAGCATCGCGCACATCATTGGCGAGAGGGTCAGGGCGACGACTCCAGAGATCACCACCGCGCCGGCGAGGGTCAGGGCGAACTCCTTGAACAGCGCCCCCGTCAGGCCTTCGAGCAGGCCGATCGGTGCATAGACCGCCGCCAGCGTGATGGTCATCGAGACCACCGGCATGGCGATTTCCCGCGCGCCTTCAATCGCGGCGTCGAACGGTGTCTTGCCCTCCTCGATGTGCCGGTGGATGTTTTCCACCACCACGATGGCGTCGTCCACCACCAGGCCGATGGCTAACACCATGGCCAGCAGTGTCAGCAGGTTCATGGAGTAGCCCATCAACTGCATGAAGAACATCACGCCGATCATCGACAGCGGAATGGTCACTACCGGAATGAGCACCGAGCGCAGGGCGCCGAGGAACAGGAACACCACGACGATGACGATCAGCACCGCCTCGAACAGGGTCTTCACCACTTCGTCGATGGAGGCCTGGATGAACAGCGTGGCATCGTAGGCGATCTCGGCCTTGAGGTTGGACGGCAGCTGGGCCTCCATCTCCGGCATGATCTTGCGCACTTCCTTGATGACATCGAGGGGGTTGGCGCCAGGGGTTGCCTTGATCCCGATGTACACCGAAGGGGTGCCACCGAAAGAGCTGATGGTGTCGTAGTTTTCGGCGCCCATCTCCACCCGCGCAACGTCCCGCAGCAACACGCGGCTGTCACCGTCAGTCTTGAGCGGGATACCGGCGAATGCCTCGGCGGATTTGAGTTCGGTGTTGGCGTTGATGCTGGTGACCACGTACTCGCCTTTCACTTCACCAGCAGCGGAGAGAAAGTTGTGCTGGCGCACGGCGTTGGTCACGTCGGCGGCGGTCAGGCCGAAGCCTGCGAGCTTGACCGGGTCCAGCCACAGGCGCATGGCGAATACCTGGTTACCGAGGATCTCCGCTTCAGCCATGCCCGGCAGCGTCGCCAGTTTTGGCTGGATGACGCGCGACAGATAATCGGTGATCTGTGGGTTGTTCAGCTCCTTGCTGAAGAAACTGATGTACATCAGCGCCGAGGCATCGGCTGCCTCGCGGCTGAGGACCGGGTCCTCGGCGTCCTGGGGCAGTTGGTTCTTCACCTCGTTGGCCTTGGCCAGCAGTTCGGTAAAGAGCCGGTCGCTGTTGGAACCGATGCGCGCGTAGACCGATATGACCGAGAAATTCTGGCGGCTGACCGAAGTCATGTAGTCGATGCCCTCGGCACTGGCCAGGCTCTGCTGCATCGGCTGGGTGATGTAACCCTGGATGGTCTCGGCGTTGGCCCCGGGGTAGGCGGTGGTCACCGTGATCAGGGCATTTTCCATCTGTGGATACTGGCGCAGGGGCAGCTTGCTCCAGGCCTGGAAGCCCAGTAGCACGATCAACAGGCTGACCACGGTGGCGAGCACCGGGCGGCGGATGAACGGATCGGTAAAGGCCATGGGGGTTCCTTGATCAGTCCGCGCGCGGTGGGCTGTTCTGTTCGGTCAGGGTCTTGTCGTCGCTGATGGCGATGGGCGTACCGTTGTCGAGCTTGATCTGGCCGGCAATCACTACTTCTTCGCCGCGCTGCACGCCCTTGGTCACCAGGACCTGCCCGTCACGGCGCTCACCGGTTTCGACAAAGCGCCGTTCGGCAATCAGGATCGGCTGGCCCTTGTCATCCTTCTCGACACTGCCATCGGCGGTTTTCTTCGGAGTGACCACGTACATGGAGTTGCCATAGAGGGTGTAGGTCACGGCGCTCTCCGGCACGACGATCCCGACGGCGAGGTCCGGCAGGATGACGTTCAGGTTGGCGAACATGCCGGGCAACAGCTTGCCGTCGGGGTTGGCGAGCGTGGCGCGCACGAGCACGTTACGGGTGCTGTCCTCGACCTTGGGGTTGATTGCGCTGATGGTGCCAACGAAGGTCTGGCCGGGATAGGCCGAGACGCTGACGTTGACTGGCTGGGCAACCGCCAGCCGAGGCACCGTCTGTTCAGGAACGTAGAAGTCGACGTACAGGCTGCTGAGGTCCTGCAGTGTCGCGATCACCGTGCCGCTGGCAAGGTAGTCGCCGACATCCACCTGGCGGATGCCGATGGTGCCGCTGAACGGCGCGACGATGTGTTTTTTCGCCAGCGAAGCCTTGAGCTGGTTGACCGTGGCCTGGTTCTTCTTCAACTGGGCCGAAAGCCGGTCGAACTCGCCCTTGGAAATCGCCTGGCTGCCCACCAGTTGTCGGCCACGGCCGAAATCCAGTTGCGACAGGCCAAGGTCGGCCTGCGCAGTTTCCAGCAGGGCGCTTTCGACTTCGCTGTCCAGTTGCAGGATCGGTTGCCCGGCCTTGACCTTCTGGCCGGATTCGAACTGGACCTTTTGCACGGTGCCGGCGATTTCCAGGCTCAGGTCGACGCCTTGCAACGCCTTGAGGCTGCCAACAGTGGGCAGGCGGGCTTGCCACGGCTGTTCGACGGCCTTGGCCACGGCGACGCTGACCGCAGGTTTGGGCGCAGAGAACATCTGGATCTGCTGATAGATGGAATAGGCCTTGTAGCCCGCCAGCGCCAGTACCACCAGCAGGACAACACCCAACATGATCAGCATGCGGCGTCGCAGCATGTTCCACTTCCTTGGAAAATAGCCGAGAGAAATACAGACAGGCGGGCACATTACCTTGAGTGCCCGGAGGATTCCAATCGGTGTTTGTCGGCAATGTGTAAGGTTTTCCCTGCGCCCTCCGCGCTTGCAGCTCAGACCAGATGCAGATGGTTGTCCCAGAGCCCCGCCGGCAGATCCAGCGGCTTTGCAACCAATTGTGGCTGCCGACAATCGTAGTAGCGGCATCGTCCCTGGCCCGACGTCACGACAAACCCGTCGGCTACCGCGCCGACCCCGGCGCAGTCCGGCAGGGGCGCGTCGAGGCGAACCTCGCCGCTGTCCAGGTCCCAGATGAAAAAACGGTTGCCCCGTGGCGCCGTCAGGGCTACCAGGCGCAGGTCGCTGTGCACGGCGACGCTGGCGGTGTAATGCCCCATGGCTTGCAGCTGGTATTCAGGTACCGGGAACGCCTTGAACGGTTGGCCCGGACGCTTGATCGCGAGCAATTCGGACGATTCGTGGGCCGCTCCCATGAACTGCTGGCCGGTGACGATGGTGCCATCGCTGGCGATGCCCATATGGCGCACGCTGTTCATCTGCTGGGCGAGGGTTTCCTTGCTCAACAGCGTGCCATCGCGGTGCATCAGCACCAGGCTCGGCTCCATGGCGTCGAGGTTCATTTCGACCCGGCTCTCGGCCTCGGTGCGGATGCCGCCGTTGGCCACCACCAGCGTCTCACCGTCGGGCAGCCACGACACCTGGTGAGGGCCGATGCCGTGGGTAGACAGTTCGCCACTGTGCACCAGCCGTTCGCCTTCGAAACGGTACACGCCGAGCAGGCCGCGTCCCGGATCGCTGGTATCGTTTTCTGTGGCGTACAGCCATTCGCCGCTCTTGTGGATCACCGCATGACCGTAGAAATGCCGGTTCGGCAGCGAGGTGATGGTCTGCAGCAGCGTGCCGTCGCGCAGGTCGACCAGATAGCTTTCGGTGCCCGGGCGGCGGGCGACGAACAGGGCGATCGGCAGCGCAGGGTGATTGATGATGTCATGGCAGCGCTGGCCAACCTGGGTGGCGAACACCCGTGTGCCGTCCAGTCGATAGCCGACCGCGTAGTGCTTGCCGTCGGCATCGTCCCGTGCCGACAGCAGTAATGGACTCTTGTCCTTTTGCTTGAACAGCGTCCAGCCGCCCAGGGTGATGGCGCCGAGCAGCAAGCTGCCCAGCGTCAGAGCCTGACGTCGAAACATGATCAGTCACCGTCGTTGGCGTTGAAGCCCAGTTGAATGCCCAGCGCCTTGGCCAGTTCGCCTTCATGCAGGCGATGGACGACGTTGAGGCTGTCGTACAAATCGTTGAGTTGCTGGCGCCCGGCGTCGTCACCGAGCATTTCGGTCAGTGAGCGCTGGCTGCTGGCGAACAGTTTCAACGAGGCGTCGTAGGCAGCGTCGATCTTGTCGGCCAGCGGCTTCTGCTCGCTTGGCAACAAACCTCGCAAGCCTTTGTTGTCGACGCCAACCCACACGGTCCGGGCGGCGCTCAGGCTGGCCTCAAGCCCTTGCAGCGACGACTGGCTGCGCCACGCATCGGCCTGGAACGGTTGCGGCACGCCCTTGCTCTGGCGGCCCATCGGCGTGCCGAGTTTTTTCTTCAAGGTGTCCAGGGCGGTCACCTGGACCCGCAGCAGGTCGGCGATCGCTTCATGGGAATCGGCATAGCGCTGGTTCGGGAACTTGCTCATCTGGGCGAGCATGCCGTCGTTGGTGTTCCACCGCGACAGGATCTCTTCGGCCAGTTGCTTCTGGCGTTCGCCGATGGCGATCAGCAGCGGGCAGTACTTGGCTTTCTGGGCGCTGTCGGCCATGTCGATCTTTGCGTCGAACAGCAGGTATTCGTAGGCCGAGAGCCCCTGCACGACGACGCTGGACTTGGCCAGGCCGGCGGCGTCGATCTGCGGCTGGCTGTTGACCAGTTGCTCGACCTGGCGGCCCACAAGGTTTTTCTTGTCCGGCCAGAACTGTACCTGCCAGGCGCGGTTGCCCTCCGCCAGCGGCCCGATCAGCAGCGGCTGGAGTTCAGCCCAGGCTTTTTGTGCCTTGAGGAAATCGGCGCGGGCGGTTTCCAGGTTTTCCTTGCCCTGGCAGAACGCCAGGGCGCTGGTCGCCAGTTGGCGGTCGGCCTCGACCCAGCGACTGTAGGTCGGCAGGATCACCTGCTTGGCGATGGCGGCCGAGGTGACCGCTTGCGGGTCCTGGGGCGAGCAGGCACCCAGGGCGATGGCGGCGAGGCTGGTGAACAACAGCTTGGGACGGAACATGTCGGGCTCCCGTTTTCGGAAAGTGCGTTTAAAGAGAGTTCAGGAAAGCCAACAGCGCAGCGCGCTGCTCGGCGTTGAATGCTAGAACCTGTCGCTGCGCCGCCTGGGCTTCGCCGCCATGCCAGAGCACGGCTTCGAGCAGGTTGCGGGCGCGACCGTCGTGGAGAAACTGGGTGTGGCCGTTGACGGTTTCGGTCAGGCCGATGCCCCACAGCGGCGGGGTCCGCCAGTCGCGGCCGCTGGCCTTGAATTCGCTGCGGTTGTCCGCCAGGCCTTCGCCCATGTCGTGCAACAGCAGGTCGGTATAGGGACGGATGACCTGGTTCGCCAGCTCGGGTTCGGCGGCGTTGGCAGACGTCGTGTACTTGGGAGTGTGGCAGGACTGGCAACCGGCCTGGAAAAACAGGTTCTTGCCCGCCAGTACCTGGGGCGAATCCACGTCGCGGCGGGCCGGCACGGCAAGGTTGCGGCTGTAGAACAGCACCAGCCGCAGAATATTGTCGCTGACTTCCGGTTCGCCCTCAGGGCCGTTGCCGTTGGGCGCGCGCTGGCAATCGAGCTGGGCCTGGGTGCAGTCGTCGAAGGGCCGCAGGCTGGTCGTCAGGCCCATGTCGCCGGAGAACGCATGGACGTTCTGTTGATTGAGGTTCGGTTGTCCGGCCTTCCAGCCGAAGCGCCCCGGCACGGTTTTTTGCTGGACGTCGTCCCAGACCATGTTCGGGCGACCGGCGATGCCGTTGTTTTCCCGCGCCTGTGACTCGGCATTGGCCAGGATGGCTGCATCGGGGATGGCCTCGAGCAGACCCAGGCCGATCATCGGCGGTGCGACACGGGCCGAAAATCGTGTGTCGGGGTGCATCGGGCCATAGCCCAGCTGGGTGATCTGCAGGCTCGGCTTGCGCAGTTCGACGACGGTGCCGTCCTTGAAGCGCACCGGGACGGGAGAGTAATCGACCCTGACCTTGCCTTCCGGCGCGACGCCCGGCACCGACATGTCCTGCAATTGCCCGCCATAGACCGGCTCCGGTACGACGCCGAGTTGTTCGATGAGCTTGGCGTAGGGCGGCGCATCGGGGATCGACAGGCGTACCAGCATCGACACCGCGCTGCTGGCATCCGGCGCCGGCGGATGGCCGCGACCGTCCTTGATGTGGCAGTTCTGGCAGGCGTTGGTGTTGAACAGGGGGCCGAGGCCGTCCCGGGCGGTGGTAGTCGAGGGCGCGATTACCCAGGGACTGCGGAAAAAACTGTTGCCGACGCTGAAGTCCACGCGCCGCGACGGCGGCAGATTGGCCGAGGGCAGCGAGAAGGCGTTCTGGTCGGCCTTGCGTACTGTCGCGCTGCCGCCGGATCTGGCTTCGCCGGGCTCGGCCTGGGTAAAACGCGGGGCGTCATCGCAGGCCGTCAGGCCCAGGGCCATGAACAGAGCGCACAAGCGAAGAGGCAACGACAGCATTGGAAATCCTGCGGGACGAGTGAAACGCGGGCGCAAAGTCTAACAGGGTGGGGGAGTTTGAATAAGAGGAATTATCGTTTGGTTCGAGGCAGATGCTTCAACCGCGTGGCGGTCGACGGCCTTTTTCGACTATCGCCCCCAAGGGAACAATAGTCGAGGCACACGCAGCTATCGGGGATTATTCGGCGTTGCACAGCGCCAGGCAGTTATCCAGCATGCGGTTGGAGAAACCCCATTCGTTGTCATACCAGGCCAGTACCTTGAGCAGCTTGCCGCTGGCCTTGGTGTGGTTGGCATCGAAGATCGACGACAGCGGGTTGTGGTTGAAGTCGCTGGAGACCAGCGGCAGGGTGTTGTAGCCAAGGATCTTCGAATGCTGGCTGGCCTGCTTGAGCAGCGCGTTGACCTCATCGGCCGAAGCTTCGCGCTTGAGCTGCACGGTCAGGTCCACCAGCGACACGTTGATCACCGGCACGCGCACGGCCATGCCGGTCAGCTTGCCCGCCAGCTCCGGCAGCACCAGGCCTACCGCTTCGGCGGCGCCGGTCTTGCTCGGGATCATGTTCTGGGTGGCCGAACGGGCGCGGTACGGGTCGCTGTGATAGACGTCGGTCAGGTTCTGGTCGTTGGTGTAGGCATGGATGGTGGTCATCAGGCCGCTTTCGATACCCAGCTCGCGGTGCAGCACCTGGGCCACCGGGGCCAGGCAGTTGGTGGTGCACGAAGCGTTGGAAATGATCTGGTGGGACTGGCGCAGGATGTCATGGTTCACGCCATACACCACGGTCGCGTCGGCGCCCTTGGCCGGGGCCGAGATGATCACCTTGCGGGCGCCGGCGCTGATGTGCGCGGCGGCCTTGGCACGGTCGGTGAACAGGCCGGTGCATTCGAACACGACGTCGATCTTTTCGGCGGCCCAGGGCAGTTCGGCCGGGTTGCGGATGGCACTGACCGCGATGCGGTCGCCATTGACCGTCAGGCTCTCGTGATCGTGCTGCACGTCGGCATCAAAGGTGCCGTGGACGGTGTCGAACTTGAGCAGGTGAGCATTGATCGCGCTGTCACCCAGGTCGTTGATAGCGACGATCTGCAAGTCGCGACGATAGCCTTGGGTATACAGTGCACGGAGGACGTTGCGGCCGATGCGGCCAAAACCATTGATTGCGATTCGAAGAGTCATTAACTGCGCCGCCGTCGATTTGTTGTTGGAATTACAAGATTATTCGCATAAAAATAGAAAACAAGCCTTTTTAGTGGCAATATTTTGTTTTATCTACAACGAGTGACCTGAATCAACTGGTCCGATTGGTCAGAAACCGTCTGTCGCCCTGTCTTTGCCGCGGTGTGCAACGGGCTTCTGACCAGCATAGACAATCAGGTCGCCACATCCGTTAGCCTGGAGTTCTACACATGCATCCCCGCGTACTTGAGGTCACCGAACGGCTTATCGCCCGCAGTCGCGCTACACGCGAGGCTTACCTTGCATTGATCCGCGGTGCAGCCAGCGACGGTCCGATGCGCGGCAAGCTGCAATGCGCCAACTTCGCCCATGGCGTCGCCGGTTGCGGCACTGAAGACAAGCATCACCTGCGGATGATGAACGCCGCCAACATCGCCATCGTGTCGTCCTATAACGACATGCTCTCGGCCCACCAGCCGTACGAAACCTTCCCGGAACAAATCAAGAAAGCCCTGCGCGAGATCGGCTCGGTCGGCCAGTTCGCCGGCGGTACGCCAGCCATGTGCGATGGTGTGACCCAGGGCGAGGCGGGGATGGAGCTGAGCCTGCCGAGCCGCGAAGTGATCGCGTTGTCCACGGCGGTGGCGTTGTCCCACAACATGTTCGACGGTGCCTTGATGCTGGGCATCTGCGACAAGATCGTCCCGGGCCTGATGATGGGCGCGCTGCGCTTCGGTCATCTGCCGACGATCTTCGTGCCTGGCGGGCCGATGGTCTCGGGCATTTCCAACAAGGAAAAGGCCGATGTGCGTCAGCGCTATGCCGAAGGCAAGGCGACCCGCGAAGAGCTGCTGGAATCGGAGATGAAGTCCTACCACAGCCCAGGTACCTGCACGTTCTACGGTACCGCCAACACCAACCAGTTGCTGATGGAAGTGATGGGCCTGCACTTGCCGGGCGCCTCGTTCGTCAACCCGAACACGCCGCTGCGCGATGCCCTGACCCGCGAAGCGGCGTTCCAGGTGACGCGCCTGACCATGCAGAGCGGCAACTTCATGCCCATCGGCGAAATCGTCGACGAGCGTTCGCTGGTCAACTCCATCGTTGCGCTGCACGCCACCGGTGGCTCCACCAACCACACCCTGCACATGCCGGCCATCGCCATGGCGGCGGGCATCCAGCTGACCTGGCAGGACATGGCCGACCTCTCCGAAGTGGTGCCGACCCTGAGCCACGTCTACCCGAACGGCAAGGCCGATATCAACCACTTCCAGGCGGCGGGCGGCATGTCGTTCCTGATTCGCGAACTGCTGGAAGCCGGCCTGCTCCACGAAAACGTCAACACCGTGATGGGCCACGGCCTGAGCCGTTACACCCAGGAACCGTTCCTGGAGGACGGCGAACTGGTCTGGCGCGATGGCCCGACCGAAAGTCTCGACGAAAGCATCCTGCGTCCGGTAGCCCGGGCTTTCTCGCCGGAAGGCGGGTTGCGGGTGATGGAAGGCAACCTGGGCCGGGGCGTGATGAAGGTCTCGGCCGTGGCCCTGGAAAACCAGTTCGTCGAAGCCCCGGCCATGGTGTTCCAGGACCAGCAGGACCTGGCCGATGCGTTCAAGGCTGGTCTGCTGGAGAAGGATTTTGTCGCGGTGATGCGCTTCCAGGGCCCGCGCTCCAACGGCATGCCGGAGCTGCACAAGATGACGCCCTTTCTCGGCGTGCTGCAGGATCGCGGGTTCAAGGTAGCGCTGGTCACCGACGGGCGCATGTCCGGCGCATCGGGGAAAATCCCGGCGGCCATCCATGTCAGTCCCGAAGCCTATGTCGGCGGCGCGTTGGCTCGGGTGCGCGAGGGCGATATCATCCGTGTCGATGGCGTCAAAGGCACCTTGGAATTGAAGGTGGACGCCGAGGAATTCGCCGCGCGTGAACCGGCCAAGGGCCTGTTGGGCAACAACATCGGCACCGGTCGCGAGCTGTTCGGTTTCATGCGCATGGCCTTCAGCTCGGCAGAGCAGGGCGCCAGCGCCTTCACTTCTGCCCTGGAGACGCTTAATTGAAACTGGCTTTGGTCGGTGATATCGGTGGGACCAACGCACGTTTCGCGTTGTGGAAGAACCACAACCTGGAAAACATCCAGGTGCTGGCGACGGCGGATTACGCCTGCCCGGAAGATGCCATCAAGGTTTACCTGAGCGGCATGGGCATGACGCCGGGTTCCATCGGCTCGGTGTGCCTGTCGGTGGCCGGTCCGGTGAGTGGCGATGAGTTTCGCTTCACCAACAATCACTGGCGCTTGAGCAACCTGGCGTTCTGCAAGACTTTGCAGGTGGAGAAGCTGCTGCTGGTCAACGATTTCTCCGCCATGGCGCTGGGCATGACCTGCTTGCGTCCCGATGAATACCGGGTCGTCTGCGCGGGCACGCCGGAGCCGATGCGCCCGGCGGTGGTGATCGGCCCGGGCACGGGGCTGGGCGTCGGTACGCTGCTGGACCTGGGCGAGGGCCGTTTCGCGGCGTTGCCGGGGGAGGGCGGGCATGTCGACCTGCCGATGAGCAGTCCGCGCGAGACCCAGCTCTGGCAGCACATCTACAACGAGATCGGCCACGTCAGCGCCGAAACGGCGCTGAGCGGCAGCGGTCTGCCTCGTGTGTACCGGGCGATCTGCGCGGTGGACGGCCATGAGCCGGTGCTTGATACCCCCGAGTCGATCACCGCCGCCGGCCTGGCCGGCGACCCGGTCGCCCTGGAGGTACTCGAACAATTCTGCCGTTGGCTGGGGCGCGTGGCGGGCAACAATGTGCTCACCGTGGGCGGGCGTGGCGGCGTGTACATCGTCGGTGGCGTGGTCCCGCGCTTTGCCGATTTTTTTGTCGAGAGCGGCTTCGCCAGATGCTTCGCCGACAAGGGCTGCATGAGCGATTATTTCAAAGGCATTCCGGTCTGGCTGGTGACGGCGCCGTATTCCGGCCTGATGGGTGCGGGCGTGGCGTTAGAGCAGTCCTCCGCAATTTGAGATGTGCCCTTGTGGGAGCGAGCCTGCTCGCTCCCACAAGGGGCCATGGTGTTTGCAGATCCCGTCCATCAGGCATAATCGCCCCCAATTCAAACAACAAGGACGAGGCCCCGTGAGTTCAGTGAACAAATCGATTTTGCTGGTCGACGACGACCAGGAGATTCGCGAACTGCTGGACACTTACCTCAGTCGCGCGGGTTTCCAGGTGCGTACCACCCCCGATGGCGCCGGGTTTCGCCAGGCCCTCAACGAGGCGCCGAGCGACCTGGTGATCCTCGACGTGATGTTGCCCGACGAGGACGGCTTCAGCCTTTGCCGCTGGGTTCGCCAGCATCCGCGCCAGGCCCATGTGCCGATCATCATGCTCACCGCCAGTTCCGACGAGGCCGATCGGGTCATCGGCCTGGAGCTGGGGGCGGATGATTACCTGGGCAAGCCGTTCAGTCCTCGCGAATTGCAGGCGCGCATCAAGGCCTTGCTGCGACGGGCGCAGTTCGGCCAGGAGCGATCCGGCGGCGAAGTGCTGGCCTTCGATGAGTGGCGGCTGGACATGGTCAGCCACCGCCTGTTCCATGCCGATGGCGAAGAGGTGATCCTGTCGGGTGCCGATTTTGCCTTGCTCAAGCTGTTCCTCGATCATCCACAGGAAATCCTCGACCGCGACACCATCGGCAACGCCACCCGGGGGCGTGAATTGATGCCGCTGGACCGGATCGTCGACATGGCGGTGAGTCGCTTGCGCCAGCGCCTGCGCGATACCGACAAGCCGCCGCGATTGATCCGCACGGTGCGCGGCAGCGGTTATCAACTGGCGGCCAGTGTGGTTGCCAGCAATGGTCATTGAGGGAATCCGCAAGATTGCCCGACGGGTGCCCGTGCCGCGCTCGTTGCTCGGACGGATGCTGCTGCTGACGCTGCTGGTGGTGCTGTTCGCCCAGACGCTGTCCAGCCTGATCTGGGTTTCGCAACTGCGCGCCACGCAGCTCGAAGGCCTGGTCACCAGCGCCCGCAGTTTGGCTCACTCGATGACCGCCACCGTGACCTACCTGCGTTCGCTGCCGGTGGCCTACCGGCCGTTGGTGCTGGACCAGTTGCGCAGCATGGGCGGCACGCGGTTTGTCGTTACGCTCAATGACAAGCCGCTGGGCATGGATGTGCTGCCGGTCACGCCGCGCAAACTGGCGGTGCTCAAGGCCGTGGACGATGTGCTGCGCCGCTCCCTGGGCAATAACGCCGACATCTCCGTCAAGTTTGTCAGCCCGGAGGATCTGCGGATCTTCAACGGCGGGCTCAAGCTTGATGAGCTGCCCCGTTCGTGGGCCCACTACGCCCTGACGCTCGAGCCAGTGAACCCGCCGGTACTGGTCACGCAGATCCAGATGGCGCCGGGCGAATGGCTGTACATCGCCTCGCTGCTGCCCGAACCCTATACCAGTCTTGAAGAGCAGGACCTGCCCAAGCAGCAGGTGGGCTTCATCGTGCTCACCAGTAGCCTGTTGCTGTTGTTCATCGGCTTGCTGGTGCATTGGCAGAGTCGTCCGCTCAAGCGTTTGGCCCGCGCGGCGCGGGACATGTCCCTGGGCGCAGAAGTGCAGCCCGTGGCCGAGGGCGGCGGCAGCGAAGTGGTGGAGGTGGGGCGTGCGTTCAATGCCATGCGTGAGCGTATCAGCCGCTACCTGACCGAGCGCAGCCAGTTGTTCAGCGCGATTTCCCACGACCTGCGCACGCCGATCACCCGCCTGCGGCTGCGGGTCGAGTTGCTGGAGGATGAAAATCTGCAGGCCAAGTTCGGCCGCGACCTCGACGAGCTGGAGCTGCTGGTCAAAGGCGCGCTGCAATGCGTCAAGGACACCGATATCCACGAGAACATCGAGCCGGTGGACCTCAATCATGTGCTCGATTGCCTGGTGGAGCCTTACCTGGCGCCCCACGGCAACGGCCGGGTGACCCAGGATGGCCGGGCGTTGGCACCGTACCCGGGCAAACCGCTGGCCCTCAAGCGCTGCATCGGCAACCTGATCGACAACGCCTTGAAATACGGGCAGAGGGCCCACTTGCACATCGACGATGATGAAAACGCTTTCATCCTGCACGTTGACGATGAAGGCCCGGGCGTACCGGAACAACGCCTCGAACAGGTCTTCGAACCGCACTTTCGCCTGGCCGGGCAGCAGCAGGGATATGGCCTGGGGCTGGGCATCGCGCGCAACATTGCCCACAGCCATGGCGGCGAGGTGAGCCTGCAGAACCTGCGCGAGGGCGGGTTGCGGGTGACGCTGCAGTTGCCTCGCAGTGTGGATTGATTAGACCGCGTTATCGTTCATCGCGAGCAGGCTCGCTCCCACACTGGATCTTCGGCGTTCACAAATCCCCTGTGGGAGCGAGCTTGCTCGCGATGGCGTCAGTCGTCTCGATACTTCTCTCAGCTGAATGTCACAAGCCGGTGACATAACTCGCCCCTTTCGTTACCTGCCACCCATCCCGCCTTGTTTAGACTCCCTGCGTCAAAACAACAAAAAAGGTACCTCGATGGACACCTTCCAACCGGCGTTCAGCAGTTGGCTGAATGCGCCTGCCCATCGGCAATGGCTCGCTGCCGAAGGTTTGCGGCTGCTGGCGTTCGCCAAGGCTTCGAAGCTGCCGGACGGTTTCGGCAACCTGGACGAGCTGGGTCGCCTGCCGGCCGGTGCGCGGGCCGAGACCATGAACACCGCACGCATGACCCACAGCTTCGCCATGGCCCACATCCAGGGCCTGCCGGGGTTCGCCGAGCTGGTGGATCATGGCGTCCAGGCCCTCGGCGGCCCGCTGCGCGATGCCGAACATGGCGGCTGGTTCGCCATGGCCGATCCCGATGCCAGCGACACCGGCAAGGCCGCTTACCTGCATGCTTTCGTGGCCTTGGCCGCCAGCTCCGCGGTAGTTGCCCAACGCCCCGGCGCCGAGGCATTGCTCAAGGAAGCGGTGCGGGTTATCGACGAGCATTTCTGGTGTGAAGAAGAGGGCGCCCTGCGCGAGTCCTTCAACCGCGACTGGAGCGAGGAGGAAGCCTATCGCGGCGCCAACAGCAACATGCACGCCACCGAAGCCTTCCTGGCCCTGGCCGACGCCACGGACGACCCGCGCTGGTTGGCCCGCGCGCTGCGTATCGTCGAGCGGGTCATCCATGGTCATGCGGCCGCCAACGACTACATGGTGGTGGAGCATTTCGACCGCGACTGGCAACCGCTGCGCGAGTACAACCAGGACAATCCCGCCGATGGCTTCCGTCCCTACGGCACCACGCCCGGTCATGGTTTCGAATGGGCGCGGCTGCTGCTGCATCTGGAAGCCGCGCGCGTGCAGATCGGCATGCTGACACCGGGCTGGCTGGCCCAGGATGCGCAGAAACTTTTCGATCAGAATTGCCGCCATGGCTGGGACATCGATGGCGCGCCGGGAATCGTCTACACGCTGGACTGGGGTAATCGCGCCGTGGTTCGCCATCGCCTGCACTGGGTGCACGCCGAAGCGGCAGCGGCGGCCAGTGCCTTGCTCAAACGTACCGACGAGGCCCAATACGAAGTCTGGTACCGGCGTTTCTGGGAATTTTGTGACAAACATTTCATCGACCGCTGCAACGGCAGCTGGCATCACGAGCTGGATCCGCAGAACCGCCCCAGCGCCGACATCTGGCCGGGCAAACCGGATCTTTATCACGCCTGGCAAGCGGTGCTGATACCACGCTTGCCATTGGCGCCGAGCATGGCGTCGGCCTTGGCGCGATTATCCGATCCTGCACCTGTGTAACCATGTCGTGACATACACGCGTCCCTTCGTTACCTGCGAAGGGATTGCCCCTGATTAGAATCCATGCAGCGCAAGCACCAGACTTGCATGCATAACAACAAGAAAGGTACTTCTAGATGAATGCGATTTCTCGCCTCGCTACTGTCATTTCTCTTGCTTCCTTGCTTCCCGTCGCAGCATTCCCCGTCAGCGCCCTGGCCGCCGAATCGAAAGGTTCCGTGGAAGTCGTCCACTGGTGGACGTCGGGTGGTGAAAAAGCCGCGGTCGATGTGCTCAAGGCCCAGGTAGAAAAAGACGGCTTTACCTGGAAGGACGGCGCTGTCGCCGGCGGCGGCGGTTCCACCGCCATGACCGTGCTCAAGAGCCGCGCCGTGGCCGGTAACCCACCGGGCGTAGCCCAGATCAAAGGTCCGGACATCCAGGAATGGGCGTCCACCGGCCTGCTCGATACCGACATCCTGGAAGACGTTGCCAAAGCGGAGAAATGGGACAGCCTGCTCGACAAGAAAGTCTCCGACACCGTGAAGTACGAAGGTGACTACGTCGCCGTGCCGGTGAACATTCACCGCGTCAACTGGCTGTGGATCAACCCGGAAGTCTTCAAGAAAGCCGGCATCACCAAGAACCCGACCACCCTCGAAGAATTCTACGCCGCCGGTGACAAGCTCAAGGCCGCGGGCTTCATTCCCCTGGCCCACGGCGGCCAGCCATGGCAGGACAGCACCGTGTTCGAAGCGGTGGTGCTCTCGGTCATGGGCGCTGATGGCTACAAGAAAGCCCTGGTCGACCTGGATAACAAGGCGCTAACCGGTCCGGAAATGGTCAAGGCATTGACCGAGCTGAAGAAAGTCGCGACCTACATGGACGCCGACGGCAAGGGCCAGGACTGGAACCTGGAAGCGGCCAAGGTCATCAACGGCAAGGCCGGCATGCAGATCATGGGTGACTGGGCCAAGAGCGAGTGGACCGCGGCCAAGAAGGTCGCCGGCAAGGACTACGAGTGCGTAGCCTTCCCAGGCACCGACAAGGCCTTCACCTACAACATCGATTCTTTGGCGGTGTTCAAGCAGAAAGACAAGGGCACGGCGGCGGGTCAGCAGGATATCGCCAAGGTCGTGCTGGGCGAGAACTTCCAGAAAGTCTTCAGCATCAACAAAGGCTCGATCCCGGTGCGTAACGACATGCTGGGCGACATGGCCAAGTACGGTTTCGACTCGTGCGCCCAGACCGCCGCCAAGGACTTCCTGGCAGACGCCAAGAGCGGCGGCCTGCAACCAAGCATGGCGCACAACATGGCGACCACGCTGGCGGTACAGGGCGCGTTCTTCGATGTCGTGACCAACTACATCAACGACCCGAAAGCCGACCCGGCCGATGCTGCCAAGAAGCTTGGCGCAGCGGTTCAGTCTGCGAAGTAATTAGCGCCGCGGTCCCTTGTGGGAGCGAGCTTGCTCGCGATAGCGGAGTGTCAGGCAGCAAATAAGTGAACTGACACACTGCCATCGCGAGCAAGCTCGCTCCCACAAAGGGAGGCCCTTGTAACCTAGTTTTTGGATTTCCCCATGAGTTCTGTTGCTGTGTTCAGCAAGGCCTCGCCGTTCGATGCATTGCAGCGCTGGCTACCAAAACTGGTGCTGGCGCCGAGCATGTTCATCGTCCTGGTGGGCTTCTATGGCTATATCTTGTGGACGTTCGTCCTGTCGTTCACCACATCGACCTTCCTGCCTACCTATAAGTGGGCCGGCCTGGCGCAATACGCACGGCTTTGGGACAACGACCGCTGGTGGGTGGCGAGCAAGAACCTGGCAGTCTTTGGTGGCATGTTCATTGGTATCACCCTGGTGATCGGCGTGCTGCTGGCGGTGTTCCTCGACCAGCGTATTCGCCGCGAAGGTTTCATCCGCACCATTTACCTGTACCCGATGGCGCTCTCGATGATCGTCACCGGTACCGCCTGGAAATGGCTGCTCAACCCGGGCATGGGCCTGGATAAATTGTTGCGTGACTGGGGCTGGGAAGGCTTCCGCCTGGACTGGCTGATCGACCCCGATCGCGTAGTGTACTGCCTGGTGATCGCTGCGGTCTGGCAGGCCTCGGGTTTCATCATGGCGATGTTCCTGGCCGGCCTGCGGGGCGTTGATCAATCGATCATCCGTGCCGCGCAGATCGATGGCGCGAGCATGCCGCGCATCTACTGGAAAGTGGTGCTGCCAAGCCTGCGTCCAGTGTTCTTCAGTGCCGTGATGATCCTGGCGCATATCGCGATCAAGAGTTTCGACCTGGTGGCGGCGATGACAGCTGGTGGTCCGGGGTATTCCTCCGACCTGCCTGCCATGTTCATGTACTCCTTTACGTTCAGTCGCGGCCAGATGGGCATGGGCTCGGCCAGTGCAATCCTGATGCTCGGTGCGATCCTCGCGATCATCGTGCCTTACCTGTATTCCGAGCTGAGGGCCAAGCGTCATGACTAGTCTCGCTGCGAAACCTGCCATCAGCCTGAGCCGTATCGCGATCTATGCGGTGCTGATCCTTGCCGTGTTGCTTTACCTGGTGCCGTTGGTGGTCATGCTGTTGACCAGCTTCAAGACGCCGGAAGACATCAGTACCGGTAACCTGTTGAGCTGGCCGACCGTGGTCAGCGGCATCGGCTGGGTCAAGGCCTGGGCCACGGTCAACGGGTACTTCTGGAACTCGATCAAGATCACCGTGCCGGCCGTGCTGATCTCCACCGCCATCGGCGCGTTGAACGGCTATGTGCTGTCGATGTGGCGCTTCCGTGGCTCGCAGTTGTTCTTCGGCCTGTTGCTGTTCGGCTGCTTCCTGCCGTTCCAGACCGTGCTGCTGCCGGCCTCGTTCACCCTCGGCAAGATGGGCCTGGCCAGCACCACCACCGGCCTGGTGTTTGTCCATGTCGTCTACGGCCTGGCGTTCACCACGCTGTTCTTCCGCAATTACTACGTGAGCATCCCCGACGCGCTGGTGAAGGCCGCGCGCCTCGACGGTGCCGGGTTCTTCACGATCTTCCGGCGGATCATCCTGCCGATGTCGACGCCGATCATCATGGTCTGCCTGATCTGGCAGTTCACCCAGATCTGGAACGACTTCCTCTTTGGCGTGGTGTTCTCCAGCGGCGACTCCCAGCCCATCACGGTGGCGCTGAACAACCTGGTCAACACCAGCACCGGGGCCAAGGAATATAACGTGGACATGGCGGCGGCGATGATCGCCGGGCTGCCGACCCTGCTGGTCTATGTGATCGCAGGCAAGTATTTCGTGCGCGGCCTCACGGCTGGCGCGGTCAAGGGGTAATCATGGCTACGCTTGAACTTCGCAATGTAAACAAGACCTACGGCGCGGGCCTGCCCGACACCTTGAAGGACATCCAGCTGTCGATCAAGGAAGGTGAATTCCTGATCCTGGTCGGTCCTTCGGGCTGCGGCAAATCGACCCTGATGAACTGCATCGCCGGCCTCGAGACCATCACCGGTGGCGCGATCATGATCGGCGACCAGGACGTCAGCGGCATGAGTCCCAAGGATCGCGACATCGCCATGGTGTTCCAGTCCTATGCGCTGTACCCGACCATGAGCGTGCGCGAGAACATCGAGTTCGGCCTGAAGATCCGCAAAATGAAACAGGCGGACATCAACGAAGAAGTGGCGCGGGTGGCCAAGCTATTGCAGATCGAGCACTTGCTCAACCGCAAGCCCGGCCAGCTCTCCGGCGGGCAGCAACAGCGCGTCGCGATGGGCCGGGCCCTGGCGCGGCGGCCGAAGATCTACCTGTTCGACGAGCCGCTGTCCAACCTCGACGCCAAGCTGCGCGTCGAGATGCGCACCGAAATGAAACTGATGCACCAGCGCCTGAAGACCACCACGGTCTACGTGACCCACGACCAGATCGAGGCCATGACCCTGGGCGATAAAGTCGCCGTGATGAAGGATGGGATCATCCAGCAGTTCGGTACGCCGAAGGACATCTACAACAACCCGGCCAACCTGTTCGTGGCGAGCTTCATCGGTTCGCCGCCGATGAACTTCATCCCGCTGCGCCTGCAACGCAAGGACGGTCGCCTGTTGGCCCTGCTCGACAGCGGCCAGGCCCGTTGCGAGTTGCCGCTGGGCATGCAGGACGCCGGCCTGGAGGATCGCGAAGTGATCCTTGGTCTGCGTCCGGAACAGATCGTGCTGGCGGGCAACGAGCCGAACGGCCTGCCGACCATCCGCGCCGAAGTCCAGGTCACCGAGCCTACCGGTCCGGACACCCTGGTGTTCGTCAATCTCAACGACACCAAGGTCTGCTGCCGACTGGCACCGGACGTGGCGCCGTCGCCGGGAGAGACCCTGACGCTGCAATTCGATCCATCGAAAGTGCTGCTGTTCGATGCCAAGTCCGGCGAGCGCCTGGGCGTGGCCGCGCAACCCTCGATGGAAGCCCGAGCCGACAACGTGGCGCAGTTCAAAGGCCGCTGATGAACAAAGGTGGGGGCAGCAAGCCTGCTTCCACACAAAAGGAGTATGCGATGAGTGGGGACATTCATCGCAATCGTTGTAAACCGCGTTAGATAAAAACAGTTAATAACAATAAAGACGAGGATGTAGGGATGAAGAAGAAGAACAATGCCCAGCTTATCTGCCAGTTGTCAGCCGTTGCGGCGATGATGCTGGCCGGTAGCGCACACGCAGCCGACGCGTTCAGCGCCGACTCGAAGTGGATGACGGGCGACTGGGGCGGTGAACGGACCAAGCTGATCGAGCAAGGTATCGATATCAAGGCGGATTTCGTCGGTGAGATGGGTGCCAACCTCGACGGCGGCTACAACGATGACAAGACCGCGCGCTGGTCCCAGCAGTTTGGCCTTGGCGTAGCTCTTGACCTGGAGAAACTGGCAGGCTGGAACGATACCGAAGCCAAGATTCAATTCACTCGCCGGGACGGTCGCAACATCTCCAACGACCGTATCGGTGATCCACGTGCCGGCACCCTCAGTTCCTCCCAGGAAGTCTGGGGCCGTGGCCAGACTACCCGTCTGACCCAGTTGTGGATCAAGCAGAAGTACTTCGACAGCAAGCTGGATGTCAAAGCCGGTTACTTCGGTGAAGGCGAAGACTTCAACACCTTCCCGTGCGAGTTCCAGAACCTGGCGTTCTGCGGTTCGCAAGCGGGTAACTGGGCGACCGGCATCTGGTACAACTGGCCGATCATGCAGGCGGCGATCCGGGTTAAATACAACCTCACGCCTGAGCTCTATGCGCAAATCGGTGCCTACAACCAGAACCCTTCGCAACTGGAAAACAACAACCGCTACAAGCTCAGCGGCAGTGGCACCAAGGGCACTCTGATTCCGATCGAGTTGGTCTGGTCGCCGAAGCTCAACAACCTGCCGGGCGAATACCGCGTCGGTTACTACAAGAGCACGGCCAAGGCTGACGATGTTCGTGAAGACATCAACGGCGATGACGCCGCGACTACTGGCAACGCCTATCGTAGCCACAGCAGCAAACATGGCTACTGGCTCGTCGTGCAGCAGCAGCTCACCACTCACAATGGCGATGCTACCCGCGGCCTGAACATCGCGGCCAACGCTACCGTCCACGACAAGGACACCAACGTCGTCGACAACTACCAGTCGCTGATGTTCGTGTACAAGGGGCCGTTCGATGCGCGTCCGAAGGACGACGTTGGTATCGGTTTCGCCCGTATCCATGTCAACGAGGACGTCAAGAAAAACGCCGAGTTGACCAACGCCGCCAATGGCGTCAGCGACTACGACGATCCACTGTTCGCGCCTTTGCGTAGCACCGAGTACAACTACGAAATCAACTACGGCTTCCATGTCACCAACTGGCTGACCGTGCGTCCAAACCTGCAATACGTCACTCACCCGGGTGGTGTCGATGAAGTCGACAACGCGCTGGTGGCCGGCCTGAAAATTCAGTCGGTGTTCTAACGCTGTTGCGATAAGCTCCTCTCTATGTGCGCATATTTGCGGACGGCCAAGGCTGTCCGCTTTTTTTTGCGAGGTGGCTGGCATTGAACTTGTGGCGAGGGGATTTAGCGAAACGTCACACCGCCCCGCTGGGCCGCGCAGCGGCCCTAAAACAGGCGCCTCAGTGTTTCAGTCATTGATTTGGGACTGCTTCGCAGTCCAGCGGGGATAAATCCCCTCGCCACAATCAGTGTCGCAGACAGATCGGTAACTCAATGATTTCCAGGACCGCGACCCATGCATGAGCATCCACTACAACGCTTTTTCAGATCCTTGCGCGAGCGTCCGGTGTTTGCGTGGGAGCGCTATCAGCAGCGCGATGTGTTGGTGATCGACCACCCGTTGTGCCAGGCGGTGTTCAGTCGCCAGGGCGCGCAGTTGCTGCACTTCCAGCCGCGCGGGCAGAAGCCGTGGTTGTGGTGCGCAGCCAGGTGGCCGCAAGTCGGGGCGATTCGCGGCGGGGTGCCGGTGTGTTGGCCATGGTATGGCCGTCATCCAAGTGAAAACGCCTGGCCCTCCCATGGTTGGGCGCGATTGATCGACTGGAAATTGCTCGAGAGCAGCAGCGACGAAGAGGGCGTCCACCTGCATTGGCAGTTGCAATTGTGTGACTGGCAGGTGGACCTGCATGCCGACCTGGGTGAGCGCATGGAACTGCGCTTGAGCACCGAACATCAGGACAGCCTGCCCTGCCAGTTGAGCCAGGCCTTGCACGCCTATTGGCGTATTGGTGACGTTGGCGAGGTAGCGCTGTCTGGCCTCGACGGCGCCCAGGGTTACGACCAGTTGAACCGGGCGGTTTGCCAGCAGGAGGGCGAGTTGCGAGTGGAGGGTGGCTGCCAGCGAGTGTTCCAGCATGAGGGCGAATTGCAGCTCAAGGATCACGCCTGGCAACGCGAGCTGCGCATCGACACCGGCGACAGCGCCGATACGGTGGTGTGGCATCCCGGCGCACGGCCACTGTTGGGTGTGAGCTGGGATGAAGTGAATGAATTCGTCTGCGTCGAAGCGGCCAGCGGCGGTACCGGGAGCCTGTGCCTGGCGCCGGGTGAGCGGGCGCATTTGAGTTTGCAGGCGCGGGTGGGGGTTTAGCGGTGGATCTCGGGTGTGGTGGCTGGCCCCATCGCGAGCAAGCTCGCTCCCACACTAGACCTTTGGTGTTCACAAAAAACCTGTGGGAGCGAGCTTGCTCGCGATGGCTGACTATCAGACACCGAAGGCTCTGGACCGAATCAGTTGAACTCATCCCCAACCGGATACCGGCTGGCATTCAGGCTTTCCTTGATCTTGCGCAAATGCGGTTGGAAATCCACGCCCCGGCGCAGGGTCATGCCGGTGGCGAGCACATCGAGCACGGTGAGCTGGATGATCCGCGATGTCATCGGCATGTAGATGTCGGTGTCTTCCGGCAAAGGGATGTTCAGGCTCAAGGTGCTCGCCTTGGCCAGCGGCGAGCCTTCGGTGGTCAGGCCGAGCACCGATGCGCCGTTTTCCCGGGCGATGCGCGCCACTTCCACCAGTTCGCGGGTACGCCCGGTGTAGGAGATGATCACGAACAGCTCGCCGGTATGGGCCACCGACGCGATCATGCGCTGCATCAGCACATCGGCATGGGCGGTCACCGCCAGATTGAAGCGGAAAAACTTGTGCTGGGCATCCAGCGCCACGGGGGCCGAGGCGCCTAGGCCGAAGAAGTGGATCTGGCGGGCCTGGATCAGCAGATCCACGGCGCGACTGATCAAATTTGGATCAAGGGCCTGGCAGGCGCTGTCCAATGAAGCGATGGCACTGCCAAAGATTTTGCGGGTATAGGCTTCCGGATTGTCATCGGCCTCGACCGCACGGCTGACATAGGCCGCGCCGCTGGCCAGGCTTTGGGCCAGTTGCAGCTTGAGTTCCGGATAGCCGCTGACGCCGAACGAGCGGCAGAAGCGGTTGACGGTCGGTTCGCTGACCGAAGCGGCCTGGGCGAGGGCGGCGATGCTGAAGCGGGTCGCCTGCTGCGGGTTGAGCAGGATCACCTCGGCCACCTTGCGCTCGGCCTTGTTCAGGTCTTCCAGGCGACTCTGGATCTGCTCCAGTAGATTTCGCACGCGGTCCATACAAGATTCCTAGAGAAACGGGTCTTTGATACGACCCTTGGCGGTGGCCTATCCTACTGATGGCTCCGACGGACCACCACTCGGAATCGGTATTTTCGAAAAATGTTGTAGTTATTACTACATTTTTCCTTGAGTGATACCTTGAAAAAAGGTATTTGTAGTTTAACTTGATAAAAGAACAAACATCATGCATTCGATTACGGTTGAACCGTGCACCTTTGCCTTGTTCGGCGCGTTGGGCGACCTGGCGTTGCGCAAGCTGTTTCCTGCCCTTTATCAGCTCGATGGTGCCGGCCTGTTGCATGAGGACACGCGAATTTTCGCGCTGGCCCGCGAACCTGGTAGCGAACAGCAGCACCTGACGTTCATCGCGACCGAGCTGCGTCGCTATGTGGGCGAAAAAGACCTCGACGAAACCGTGATCGAGCGCTTCCTGGCGCGGCTGACGTATCTGCATGTGGATTTTCTCAAGGCTGACGATTACGTCGCGCTTGCCGAGCAGGTCGGCCAGGCCCAGCAGCAAGTCATCGCCTATTTCGCCACGCCGGCGGCGGTCTACGGCGCGATCTGCGAGAACCTGGCGAAAGTCGGCTTGAGCGAGAACACCCGCGTCGTATTGGAAAAACCCATCGGCTCGGACCTGGAATCGTCGCGCAAGGTCAATGACGCCGTGGCGCAGTTCTTCCCGGAGAACCGCACCTACCGCATCGACCATTACCTGGGCAAGGAAACAGTCCAGAACCTGATCGCGTTGCGTTTCGCCAACAGCCTGTTCGAAACCCAGTGGAACCAGAATTACATCTCCCACGTGGAAATCACCGTGGCCGAGAAGGTCGGCATCGAAGGCCGCTGGGGCTATTTCGACAAGGCCGGCCAACTGCGCGACATGATCCAGAACCACTTGCTCCAGTTGCTGTGCCTGATCGCCATGGACCCGCCGGCCGACCTGTCGGCCGACAGCATCCGTGACGAGAAGGTCAAGGTGCTCAAGGCCCTCGCACCGATCAGCCCGGAAGGCTTGACCACACAAGTGGTGCGCGGCCAGTACATCGCCGGCCACAGTGAAGGCAAGGCCGTTCCCGGCTACCTGGAAGAACCCAATTCCAATACCCAGAGCGACACCGAGACGTTCGTCGCCCTGCGTGCCGACATTCGCAACTGGCGCTGGGCCGGTGTTCCGTTCTACCTGCGTACCGGCAAGCGCATGCCGCAGAAGCTGTCGCAGATCGTGATTCACTTCAAGGAACCGTCCCACTACATCTTCGCCCCCGAGCAGCGTTTGCAGATCAGCAACAAACTGATCATCCGGCTGCAACCGGACGAAGGCATTTCCTTGCGGGTGATGACCAAGGAGCAAGGCCTGGACAAGGGCATGCAATTGCGCAGCGGTCCGCTGCAACTGAACTTCTCCGACACCTATCGCAGCGCGCGGATTCCCGATGCCTACGAGCGGTTGTTGCTGGAAGTCATGAATGGCAATCAGAACCTGTTTGTCCGTAAAGATGAAATCGAAGCCGCGTGGACGTGGTGCGACCAGCTGATTGCCGGCTGGAAGAAGTCCGGCGATGCGCCCAAGCCGTATGCCGCCGGGTCATGGGGGCCGATGAGCTCCATCGCACTGATCACGCGGGACGGGAGGTCATGGTATGGCGATATCTGAATTGAAACTGCCCGAGGGCGTCACGGCCCTTGAGTTCAAGAGCCCGGTGCTGCTGGCGGAAAACCTCGCGCTGAACGTGGCGCAGCAGTTGCGCGCGGCGATCGATGCTCGCGGTGCGGCGACTCTGGTGGTGTCTGGCGGTCGCAGCCCGGTGGCATTTTTCCAGAACCTGTCCAAGCAGACGCTGGACTGGTCGAAGGTGGTGGTGAGCCTGGCCGATGAGCGCTGGGTGCCGGTTGAACATGCCGACAGCAATGCCGGTCTGCTCAAGCGTTACCTGCTTCAGGGCGCGGCGGCCAAGGCGCAGTTCCTGAGCCTGTACAGCGCCAGCGCCAACCTGGAGGCCGCGGCTGAACAGGCGGATCGTCTGTTGGCCGAGCTGCCGCCGATTGATGTGCTGGTACTGGGCATGGGGGACGATGGGCATACCGCCTCGCTGTTTCCCGACAGCCCGAACCTGGCCGAGGCCCTGGATGAAAAGGGCGCTCGCCGTTGCTGGCCGATGCTCGCGCCAACCGTCCCGCACCAGCGCCTGACCATGAGCCGCGCATTGCTGGCCTCGGCGAGGCACAAGGTGCTGTCGATTTCCGGTCAATCGAAGTTGACCACCCTGAACGCCGCGGCGGCCGATGACAACGTCGCCGAAATGCCGATCCGCGCGTTTTTGCAACCTACGTTAGAGATTTACTGGTGCCCATGAACCAAGGATCAGCCGCTATGACAAACCCATCCCCGACCGTTTCCATGGCGGATAAAGTAACGCTGATCGACAGCCTCTGCGCCAAGGCGCGGATCTTGCCGGTGATCACTATTGCCCGTGAGCAGGACATCCTGCCGCTGGCCGATGCCCTGGCCGCCGGTGGCCTGACGGCGCTGGAAGTGACCTTGCGCTCGCAGTACGGCCTCAAGGCCATCCAGGTGCTGCGCGAGCAGCGTCCGGAACTGGTGACCGGCGCCGGCACGGTGCTCGATCGCCATATGCTGGCCGCCGCCGAGGCCGCCGGTTCGCAATTCATCGTGACCCCGGGTATTACCCGCGACTTGCTGGAGGCTAGCGTCCAGAGCCCGATTCCGTTGTTGCCGGGAATCAGCAATGCCTCGGGCATCATGGAAGGCTACGGGCTGGGTTATCGCCGCTTCAAGTTGTTCCCGGCGGAAGTCAGCGGTGGCGTGGCTGCCATCAAGGCCCTGGGCGGTCCCTTCGGCGAAGTGAAATTCTGCCCGACTGGCGGCGTCAGTCCGGCCAATATCAAGAGCTACATGGCGTTGAAGAACGTGATGTGCGTGGGCGGCAGCTGGATGCTGGATCCGGAGTGGATCAAGAACGGCGACTGGGCCCGCATCCAGGAATGCACCGCCGAGGCCCTGGCGCTGCTGGACTGATTGTCTTACCGAACTTCGTTGGGTGTTCTACGGCTTTACGGTGCGCTTGGTCGGCGCACCGTTTTTTTTTGCCTGTTGTTATGTGTTGCTCAGGTGGATAAGCGCCTGGGTCAACCGCTCGATATCCCGCGCCAAGGTAATCAACCCAGGCGTGATGCGGATGCACGGGCCGACGCTGGTCTTGCGCACCACGGTAAAGATTTCATATTCCTTGAGCAGCCGATCGGCCATGACTTGCTGATCGGGCTGGGCGGTGAAGCGCATCGAGGTGATGCCGCAATAGAGCCGCCGATCGTCCGGAGTCATGACTTCAATGCCGGGCACATCACGTACCGCGTTCACCCAAAGGTCCCGCAAGTAGCAGAGTCGGGCACCTTTGGCCGACGCGCCGCCCAGGGTGCGGTGTTCTTCAAAGACCAATGGCAGCGTCAGCAGGGCAGGGATGTTGGGCGTGCTGTGGGGTGTGCGTGAGCGCACATCGGTGGCGGGGTAATTGGCTTCGTCCATGTCCGGATCGATGTCGACCAGCCGCTCTGGAGCGATATAGAGAAAGCCCAGGGCCAGCGGGCCGCCAATCCACTTCTGCAAGTTGAAACCGGCGAACTGGATACCCAGCTTCTTCAGGTTGAACTCGATCTGACCCAGGGCGTGCGCGCCGTCGAGAATGATGTCGACATCGAACTCCCGCGCCGCCTCGGCAATCGCCTTCACCGGCATGACGAGGCCGGTCAGGTGGTTGACGTAAGTCAGCGCCATCAGCTTCAGGCGCGGGTAACGAATGAAGGTTTCCCGATAGGTGCCCACTAGGCTTTCGAAACTGGCGGGATGCGGGTGGACCAGTTCGATGATCTTCGCCCCTCGCTGGCGAGCCAGCCAGCGCATCGCGCTTTTGACTGACTCGTACTCGACGTCGCTTATCAGCACCTGATCGCCAGGCTTGAGGCCGTTGTAATTGCGAATCAGCGTCTGCAGGGCGTCCACCGCGCTGGTGGCCAGCGCCACGGCAGAGGAGGGGACGTGAATCAGTTGCGCCACTTGGCGGCGAATCGCTTCGCCATGTTCCCGGTCGAAATGCTGACGTACGTACACCGAGTTGCCGCGATTGACGAATTCGATGTTGCGCTGGTACTCCTCGACCACGGTACGCGACATCCGCCCGAAGTAGCCGTTTTCCAGGTTGAGCGGGCCCTCGGGCTCGACGTCGTAGCGGTCGCCGAAGGTCTGCCAGAAAGCTTCATCATGGGCGCGCAGGGTGTTTTCGGGCATGGGCGGATTCAGTCGGTCAATGGCGTGGTTTGGGCAGGCCGTGTTTGGCGCGCAGCGGATCCAGCAGGTCCGACAGACCGTTGTGGTCGATCTCCTGCATCAGCGCCAGCAAAGCGCCCAGTTCTCCGTGGGGAAAACCCTCCCGGGCAAACCAGTTCAGGTACTGGCCCGGCAGGTCGGCAAGGATTCGGCCCTTGTATTTGCCGAAGGGCATCTGGCGCGTCACCAGCAGTTCAAGCTTTTGCGGATTCATGGCGATTTGTCTTGATAGGAACCATCGGCAAAATACAGGCATTCTGCATGCAGGCCAAATGACAGATCATGCAAATAACGCGGATACAGATTTTTGTGTATTTTGTAACTTCTTGAATTTAAAGTATTTTTATTGTTTTTTTTGGCTGGCACGGCCAATGCAATATTCCTTGCAGGTTTTTATTCACCAAGCAAAGGAACTGAAAAATGACTGACATCAATAAAGAATCCATCTCTGTCTTGAACGACCTGATCGAGACCAGCAAGGATGGCCAGGAAGGATTCAAGACCTGCGCTGAAGACATCAAGCATCCAGAACTCAAGGCCCTGTTCGTTAAACGCGCGGCCGATTGCGCAACTGCCGCGGCCGAGCTGCAAGCCGCTGTGCGTTCGTTGGGCGGCGATCCGGAAACCTCCACCAGCGTCGCTGGCGACCTGCACCGTCGTTGGGTAGACGTAAAATCGATGTTTACCGGCAAGGATGAAGAAGCGGTCCTCAACGAAGCCGAACGCGGCGAAGACCATGCACTCAAGGCGTACAAGGAAGCCATCGAGAAGATCAACAAGCACAACCTGGTAGGTATTCGTGACCTGGTTGAGCGTCAGTACCACGGCGTGCAACGCAACCACGACCAGGTCAAGGCGCTGCGTAACCAGGCGCGTGCCAGCTGACACATGCCTGTGACGCAAAAAAACGCCAGCCTGCTGGCGTTTTTTTATGGGCTCGAAACCGCAAGAGTGTTTGTCAGATCCGTCAATAATCTGCTCTGGACTCGAATAGGTAGCTAGCTAATAATTGCGCTGCCTATTGCGCGATCTATCGTTACTACGTTCGTTACTTCGGTCCCAGAAGAGTTTTCCGCGTGCCCATTACCTTCCAGGCCTTGTTCGCCCCTGACCGCCTCGCCGTGCAGTTCGCCATCAAAACCGTGCTCGGCGGCGGCCTGGCGTTGTGGCTGGCGTTGCGCTGGGGCCTGGAGCAGCCGTCGTGGGCATTGATGACGGCGTTCATCGTCGCCCAGCCGCTGTCCGGCATGGTGGTACAGAAGGGCCTGGCGCGTTTGGTCGGTACTTTGGTGGGGACGATCATGTCGGTGGTGTTCATGGGATTGTTCGCCCAGGCACCGTGGTTGTTCTTGCTGGCGCTGGCGCTGTGGCTGGGTGTGTGCACGGGCTGTTCGACGCTGTTGCGCAGCGCCTGGTCGTATTCTTTCGTGCTGGCTGGCTACACGGTGGCGATCATTGCCTTGCCGGCCCTTTCCCATCCACTTGGGGTCTTCGATCAGGCCGTGGCGCGGTGCACCGAGATCAGCCTGGGCATTACCTGCGCCACGGCGGCCAGTGCCTTGCTCTGGCCGTTGCGGGTCGAACGACAACTGGCGGATCAGGCCCGTGCCGCCTGGCAGAGCGGCATGCAGGCGGCGCGTGCAACGTTGGCCGGCGATGCCCAGGCGCGCAAAGGCTTGCTCGAAATCCTCGGCAAGATCGTTGCGGTGGATGCCCAGCGCGAACACGCCTGGTTCGAAGGCAGCCTGGGCCGCCAGCGCGCCCGGGCCATCAGCGGCTTGAGCCAGAAACTGCTGATGTTGTTGCGTATTTCCCGTTCGGTGCGTCGGCAGTGGAAACAACTCGAACCTCAGGAAGCCGAAGCGCTCCAGCCGTGGATGGACGAGGTGCAGCAGGCGCTCGCTGCAGACAGCGCGACGCTGCAGGCCCTGCGGCCTCGGGTTCTGGATGCTTCTCATGACCTGCGGATCAGCTCGGCGCAAAGTTACTGCCTGGCTCGTTTCGCCTTGTTGCTCGATACCGCCCTGGCTGCCTGTGCCGCGCTCGCGGCCGTGCAGGAGGGCAGGGCCGCCGCCGATCCGCCGCGCACGCTGGCGCCGCATCGTGATCTGTCCCTGGCCATGGTATTCGGCGCCCGCAGCGCCCTGGCATTCCTGGCGGTAGCCTGTTTCTGGCTGGCGACCGCCTGGCCCGCCGCATCCGGTGCGCTGTTGCTCACCTGCGTGGTGTGCAGCCTGTTTGCCAGCCGCGAAAACGGTGCGCAGATCGGCATGAGTTTCCTGCGGGGTATTTTCCTCGCAGTGCCGACGGCGTTTGTCATTGGCGAGATTTTCCTGCCGCAATGGAGCAGTTTCGCCATGCTGTGCATGGCCATGGGCGTGCCGTTGTTCCTGGGGGCGCTGTGCATGGCCAAGCCGCCGCTCTACGCCACGGCCACCTCGTTCTGCCTGCACTTTGTGGTGCTGGTCTCGCCGCTCAATGCGATGAAGTACGACGTTTCGGCATTCTTCAACAACGCCCAGGCAATGATGATCGGCGTCGGCGCGGCGGTGCTGGCGTTCAAGCTGCTGATCCTGCGCAACCCGGCCTGGCATAGCCGTCGGCTGCTGGCCGCGACGCTGGACGATCTGGTCAGGCTGACCCATCGCAATCTGCGTGGTGCTGAAAGCTGGTTCGGTGGCCGCATGGCTGACCGGCTGCTGCAACTGGCGCGGCATTATCCCGAGCTGCCGGTGCCGGCGCGCAGCCGTTGGGACGACGGCTTGCTGGGCCTGGACGTCGGTGACGAGTTGCTGCATCTGCGCCTGAGTCTGGCCGTTGCCCAGATACCCGACAGCCCGGCCCAGCGCGAATATTTCGAAACCCTGGAGCAGGCGCTGGAACACGGCCCCGGCGGCGATCAGGCCGAGGCTTTGGCCCAGGCAAGCGACGAATATCTGCGGGTGCTGTCGCAGCAACCGTCCAGCGATGCGCTGAAGCTCGCCCAAGGCGCGGTGGTGCAATTGCAGAACAGCTGGCGCGCCTGGTGCCGCCAGCACGAATTTGAAGAAGGGAAACATAGCCATGGGCTTGCGTGAATGGTCGATTGGCGGCGTGCTGCTCAGCCCGTTCCTGATTTATGTGGTCCTGGCCTTGCTGGCAACCGGGGCGCTGCGCCTGTTGCTCGGCCTGTTGCCGGTCGGGCGCTGGATCTGGCATGAAGCCTTGTTCGACTGCGCCCTGTACGTCTGTGTCCTGACTGTCATTACCCTGGTCCTCGGACCGTTATAAGGAGCTGAACATGCGTACACCCGTACGTGTCGCCGTCACGCTGGGCGTGGTGGCCGTGGCGATCTTCGCCGGGTTTCATCTGTGGCAGTACTACATGCTCACGCCCTGGACCCGGGATGCGCGAATCCGTGCCGACGTGGTGGTGGTCGCCCCTGACGTATCCGGTTGGGTGCGCGAACTCAAGGCCGTGGACAACCAGCAGGTCAAGGCTGGCGACCTGTTGTTGAGCATCGACCGCGAACGCTTCGAGGCCGCGCTGGAAAAGGCTCGCGCGGTGGTCCAGACCCGTCAGCAGCAGCTGAGCCTGCGTGAACACGAAGCCAGCCGCCGCGCCGCCCTGGGGCCTCAGGCGATCAGCGCCGAGCTGCGGGAAAATGCCCAGATCAACGCCGGCATTGCCCGTGGCGAACTGCGCGAGGCCCAGGCGCAGGCCAAGGTCGCCGAGCTGAACCTGGCCCGCAGCCAGGTCCTGGCCCCACGCAGTGGTCATATCACCAATCTGCGCCTGGCCGAAGGCAACTACGTCAACGCCGGGCAACCGGTGATGGCGCTGATCGATGATTCGACTTTCTACGTGCAGGCCTATTTCGAGGAAACCAAACTGCCGAGGATCCGCGTGGGCGATCCGGTCAAGGTCTGGTTGATGAGCGCCGACCATGCGCTGGACGGCCATGTGGAAAGCATCAGCCGCGGTATCACCGACCGCAACACCAACCCCGATGCGCAATTGCTGGCAGAGGTCGAACCGACCTTCAACTGGGTGCGCCTGGCCCAGCGGATCCCGGTGCGGATCAAGCTCGACAAGGTGCCGGAAGGGGTGAGCCTGAGCGCGGGGATGACGGCGAGTGTGCAGGTGCAAGAGCGGCTGCAATAACCGCAACACTGCAGTGATTTGTGGCGAGGGGATTTATCCCCGCTGGGCTGCGCAGCAGCCCCCTGTGCCCAGGCTGACACACCACAGTGGTCTTGAGGTATCGGGGGCGCTTCGCGCCCCAGCGGGGATAAATCCCCTCGCCACATTTCACTCCCATAGATCGCGGTAGTCAGCCGATGCTGATCGCCGGCAACGTCGGCAACGTAACAGTCTGCTGCTTGCGCGGAGCCAGGATCTCGGCCTCGCCGTCCACCACCAGTTCATCGCGCTGATTGAACACGCGCGTGGCGATGCGCACGCGGAACTTCGGCAGTTTCTCGAGGATTTCCAGGCGCACGGTCAGGGTGTCGCCAATCTTCACCGGTTTCTGAAAGCTCATCTGCTGGCCGATATAGATGGTGCCCGGCCCAGGCAGCTCGCACGCCACCGCCGCGCTGATCAGCGCACCGCTGAACATGCCATGGGCGATGCGTTCCTTGAACATGCTGGCGGCGGCGAATTCGGCGTCCAGGTGCACCGGGTTGTGGTCGCCGGACATGGCGGCGAACAGCTGGATATCGCGCTCTTCGACGGTCTTGCTGTAGCTGGCGGTCTGGCCGACTTCGAGGGCTTCGTAAGGGATGTTGGTAACCTGGGTCATGTCTGGATCCTGTAACAGGTAAAGGAAAAACGCTGCAAACCTACTCGCTACGTGGCGGCCGCTGGTGGCTCAGCGCCTGGGCAATCCAGGCCAGCACGTCGGCCGTCACTTCATCGCGGTTGATTTCATTGAACAGTTCGTGCCGGGCCTGCGGGTAGATCGTCAATTGCAGATGTTGATTGCCGGCGTCGCGCAGGGCATCGGCCAGATCTTTCAGACGCTTGCCTTCGCTCACCGGATCACATTCGCCGCCAATCACCAGCAACGGCAGGCCCGGATCGATCTGCGCGAGATTGGACGCTTTGCTGATCTGCTGCAAGCCGCCGAGGAGGTCGATCCACAGCTGATTGGTACAACGAAAGCCGCACAGCGGGTCCTGGACGTATTTGTCCACTTCGGTCGGGTCGCGACTGAGCCAGTCGAAGGGCGTGCGCACCGGTTTGAATTTTTTGTTGAAACTGCCGAATGACAGCCACTCGATGAGCGCGCTACGCCCCGTGGCTCCCTGGCGTCGACGTTCGAGGCGGGCGATCAGGCGTGCCGCGCGGTACAGCGCCACGGGCTGGAAATTCGAGCCGCTGAGAATCGCCCCGTGCAGGCTGGCGCTGTGGTGCAGCAGGTAACCCTGGGCGATATAGCTGCCCATGCTATGGCCCAGCAGGAGAATTGGTATTTCTGGATGTTGCTGGCCGATGTGCTGATTGAGGCTCGCGAGATCGCCGACCACCTTGGCCCAGCCGTCCTCGTCGGCAAAATGCCCCAGGACTGTTTCCTCGCCGGTCTTGCCATGGCCGCGCAGGTCCGGTGCGTAGACGCCATAACCTTCATCGCACAAGGCCTGGGCCAGGCGCCCATAACGAGCGCTGTGTTCGGCCATGCCGTGGGCCAGCATGAGCACGGCCTGCGGGGCGGTTTCGGGCAACCATTGGTTGACGAGGATGCGCCTGTGATCGGTCGCGGTCAGCCAGAACGTTTGGTGGATCATGGCGGTTCCTTTGCACAAAGTCAGACGCAGCGTCGCTGCATTGTATAGCGCATCCGTCGCGTCTCGCCTGATCAGGTCACGGCAAGGGAGGAAGATTCACACGATCTATGACGCAAGTTGCCATATTTGCCTGATTGGCCATAGCTGCTAGTGTCCGAGGAGCTCCGCCTGTGCAAGCGACACGCAAGCGGTCCCGGATACGTTCAGGTAAAGAGGACAAAAACAATGCAGCCTGATTTCTGGAATGACAAACGCCCGACCGGCGTGCCCTCGGACATCGACCTGGGTGCCTACAAGTCGGTTGTCGAGGTGTTCGAGCGTTCCTGCAAGAAATTTGCCGACCGTCCGGCCTACAGCAACATGGGGGTGACCCTCACCTACGCCGAGCTGGAGCGCTACAGCGCGGCCTTTGCCGGTTACCTGCAAGCCAATACCGACCTGGCGCCGGGCGATCGCATCGCCGTGCAGATGCCCAACGTCCTGCAATACCCGATCGCCGTCTTCGGTGCCCTGCGCGCCGGCCTGGTCGTGGTCAATACCAACCCGCTGTACACCCCGCGGGAAATGCGTCATCAGTTCAAGGACTCCGGTGCCCGGGCGCTGGTGTACATGAACCTGTTCGGGCTGAAGGTCCAGGAAGTGCTGCCCGACACCGACCTGCAATACCTGATCGAAGCGAAGATGGGCGACTTGATGCCTACCGCCAAAGGCTGGCTGGTGAATACGCTGGTCAGCAAGGTCAAGAAAATGGTGCCGGCCTATTCGCTGCCCCAGGCCATTTCCTTCAAGAGCGCCTTGCGCCTTGGGCGCGGCCAGGGCATCAAGCCCCTCAACGTCAGCCTCGATGACATCGCCGTGCTGCAATACACCGGCGGCACCACGGGGCTGGCAAAAGGCGCGATGCTGACCCACGGCAACCTGGTCGCCAACATGCAGCAGGCCCGGGCGTGCCTGGGGCAGATCGGCGATGACGGCCAGCCGCTGTTGCGCGAGGGCCAGGAAGTCATGATCGCGCCGTTGCCGCTGTACCATATCTACGCGTTCACGGCGAACTGCATGTGCATGATGGTCACGGGCAACCACAACGTGTTGATCACCAATCCCCGGGACATCGGTGGCTTCATCAAGGAACTGAAGAACTGGCGGTTCTCGCTGTTGCTGGGGCTCAACACGCTGTTCGTGGCGCTGATGGACCATCCTGATTTCAAGACGCTGGATTTTTCCAACCTCAAGGTCACCAACTCAGGCGGCACCGCGCTGGTCAAGGCCACGGCCGAACGCTGGAAGCAGCTCACCGGCTGTGGCATCACCGAGGGCTACGGCCTGACGGAAACCTCGCCGGTGGCCAGTGCCAACCCTTACGGCGGCAAGTCGCGCCTGGGTACGGTGGGGCTGCCAGTGCCGGGTACGCTGATGAAGGTCATCAACGACGACGGCGTCGAGCTGCCCCTGGGCGAGCGCGGCGAGCTGTGCATCAAGGGCCCGCAGATCATGAAGGGCTACTGGAACAAGCCCGAGGCGACCGCCGAAGTGCTGGACAGCGAAGGCTGGTTCAAGTCCGGCGATATCGCGGTGATCGATCCCGACGGGTTTGTGCGCATCGTCGACCGCAAGAAAGACATGATCATTGTCTCGGGTTTCAATGTGTATCCCAACGAGATCGAGGACGTGGTCATGGCTCACCCGAAAGTCGCCAGTTGCGCGGTCATCGGCGTGCCGGACGAGCGTTCGGGGGAGGCGGTGAAACTGTTCGTGGTGGCCCGTGAGGCGGGCGTCAGCCTTGAAGAACTCAAGGCCTACTGCAAGGAGAACTTCACCGGCTACAAGATCCCCAAGCACATCGTATTGCGTGACTCGCTGCCGATGACGCCGGTGGGCAAGATCCTGCGGCGGGAGCTGCGCGATATCGCCTGAGGCGCTTGCCTCAATGGAAAACCTGTGGGAGCGAGCCTGCTCGCGATAGCAGTCGATCAGTGACAGAGATGTCGGCTGATACGCCGCTATCGCGAGCAGGCTCGCTCCCACAGTTTTTTATGCATGGGGTGAAATTACGCGGCCTTAGAATCTTTACTCTAAAAGTGACCATTGGATTTTCTTGAGTAAAATTTGTGACTGCAGAGCCCATTTTTGGCTCTAGTCGACCCTCGGCAAAGCTGCTACTCTCGGCGCGCTTTTGTGACTTCTCGGCCTTGATTCAAGCCAGATTCACCAACAAAACACACACCAATAATAATCGCATCAAATGCGGTGAAGAATTCGCGTTGCTGAGGAGTGGGCTTCCATGATTGAAGACTTTTGGAAGGATAAGTACCCAGCTGGGATTGCTGCCGACATCAATCCAGACGAGTATCCGAATATTCAGGCGGTGTTGAAGCAGTCCTGCCAACGCTTCGCCGACAAGCCGGCATTCAGCAACCTCGGCAAGACGATCACCTACGGTGAACTCTACGAATTGTCCGGTGCCTTTGCCGCGTACCTGCAACAGCATACCGATTTGCAGCCGGGCGATCGAATCGCCGTGCAGCTGCCCAACGTTCTCCAGTATCCGGTGGCCGTTTTCGGCGCGATCCGCGCCGGGCTCATCGTGGTCAACACCAACCCGCTGTACACCGCGCGGGAGATGGAACACCAGTTCAACGACTCCGGCGCCAAGGCGCTGGTGTGCCTGGCCAACATGGCGCACCTGGCCGAGAACGTGGTGCCCAGGACCAGCGTCAAGCACGTCATTGTCACCGAAGTGGCCGACCTGCTGCCGCCGCTCAAGCGCCTGCTGATCAACAGTGTGATCAAGTACGTCAAGAAGATGGTCCCGGCTTACCATTTGCCCAAGGCCATCAAGTTCAACGACGTGTTGAGCAAGGGCCACGGCCAGCCGGTGAACGAAGCCAACCCCACCAGCGATGATGTGGCCGTTCTGCAATACACCGGTGGCACCACCGGCGTGGCCAAGGGCGCGATGCTGACCCACCGCAACCTGGTGGCGAACATGTTGCAGTGCAAGGCATTGATGGGCTCCAACCTCAATGAAGGCTGCGAAGTGTTGATCACGCCGCTGCCGCTGTACCACATCTATGCGTTCACCTTTCATTGCATGGCGATGATGCTGATCGGCAACCACAACATCCTGATCAGCAACCCGCGCGACTTGTCGGCGATGGTCAAGGAACTGTCGAAGTGGAAGTTCAGCGGTTTTGTCGGCCTCAACACGTTATTCGTGGCCCTGTGCAATAACGAAGCCTTCCGCAAGCTGGACTTCTCCGCACTGAAGGTGACCTTGTCCGGTGGCATGGCGCTGCAACTGGCAGCGGCCGAGCGCTGGAAGGCGGTCACCGGCTGCCCGATCTGCGAAGGCTACGGCATGACCGAGACCAGCCCGGTGGCTACCGTCAACCCGATCCAGCACATCCAGGTCGGCACCATCGGCATTCCGGTGCCATCGACGCTGTGCAAGGTCATCAATGACGCGGGCGTCGAATTGCCACTCGGTGAAATCGGTGAATTATGTGTGAAAGGTCCGCAAGTGATGAAGGGCTACTGGCAGCGCCAGGAGGCCACCGACGAGATCCTCGACGGTGAAGGCTGGCTCAAGACCGGTGATATCGCGCTGATCCAGCCGGACGGCTACATGCGCATCGTCGATCGCAAGAAGGACATGATCCTGATCTCCGGCTTCAACGTTTACCCCAACGAACTGGAAGACGTACTGGCCACCCTGCCGGGTGTGCTGCAGTGCGCGGCGATTGGCGTACCGGATGAAAAGTCCGGCGAGGCGATCAAGATTTTCATCGTCGTACGTCCAGGGGCCACGCTCACCAAGGAACAGGTGATGGAGCACATGCGCGCCAACGTCACTGGCTACAAAGTGCCCAAGGCCGTGGAGTTCCGCGATGCATTGCCGACCACCAACGTGGGCAAGATCCTGCGGCGCGAGTTGCGCGATGAAGAACTGAAGAAGCTGGGGCTGAAGAAGTAAACCCGCCGCCAATGAAAAGCCCCGCTGATGCGGGGCTTTTTGTTACAAGGCTATGGCCTCGCGCGGGGCGGCCGTTGTGGCGAGGGAGCTTGCTCCCGCTGGGCTGCGCAGCAGCCCCATCCGGTCCGACTGATACACCGCAGGGGCCGCTTCGCGTCCAGCGGGAGCAAGCTCCCTCGCCACAGGGGAACCGGTGATCCTGGCGATCGGGCTACAACCGAAACTGCGCAAAATCCAGGTTGGTGCCACCCGGCCGCATGTCTTGCAGGTAGGAATCCTTGTCGGCACTCAGTTCCAGGCTCAGGGCCGCCTTGCGTTTGCCCTGGTTGCGTACTTCCAGGCCTTCCAGTTTTTCCCGCAGGAACACCGTCGGTACTTTCAGGTGCAGCAGTTCATCGGTGGCGGGGGTGTGCAGCAGCAGGTGAATCCATTCGTATTGACCAATGGCCAGCCGGGCCACCGGAATGTCGAACCAGAAGATGTTGCGATTGCGGTTCAGTTCGCTGAAATGGCAATTGTTAACGCCCAGGACGGCGCCGCCCAGTTGCTGGTTCCTGCGGGCGATGGCCTGCTTTTTATCGAGTTTCATAACGTTCCTACGGGATTGGAGCTTCAGGTCGCAGCCTGGATACGTGGGGCATTCTCGGGGGTTGATCGGCAAACATAAAGCGCAACCTGCAGTCGCCGACGAAATCAGCCGCAGAAAAAATGAAACTCCCCGCAAACGGCCCCAGTCAACCCTTGTGTAATGACTTTTCTTACAGTTATTCACAGGAGAGACACCATGAGTAGCACGAGCGATAAAGTGAAGGGCGTTGCCAACGAAGCCGTCGGCAACATCAAGCAAGGCGTCGGCAAGGCCACCGATAACGACCGCATGCGCGCCGAGGGCGTGGTCCAGGAGAAAAAGGGTGAAGCCCAGCAAAACGTGGGCAAGGCCAAGGATGCCGTCAAGAAAGGCGTCGACCAGGCGTAACCGATCAGTTGAAACGTGATCGGAACGGTCATCTGCGGGTGGCCGTTTTCATGTCGACTCGAACTTGCACCGGGGGAAATTGTTCCAAAGTCGCCAACAGGTTACTTTGTCTTGGCATAACCCGATGAGTCGCCAGGCGACCTTCCTTTTTTGCGGCGAAAGGAGACGCACATGATGTTCCCGGCCTTGAAAGGCTTGCCCCTGCACCGCGTGATGATGCGCACGGTGACCGAATTTCTCGACGACGAGATGTCGACGTACGCCTCCGCACTGGCTTACCAGATGTTGTTTTCGCTGTTCCCCTTCATTCTTTTCCTGATAGCCCTGATCGGTTTTCTGCACCTGCCGGATTTTTTCTCCTGGCTGCGCCTGCAATCGGAACTGGTGCTGCCGCCACAGGCGCTGGAGCAGGTCAACCCGGTGATCGACCAGCTCCAGCAGTCCAAAGGGGGGCTGCTGTCGGTCGGTATCGTGATTGCGTTGTGGACCGCGTCGGCCGGCGTTCGGCTGATGATGAGCGCCATGAATGCCGCTTATGACGTGGTCGAAGGGCGTCCGGCCTGGAAGCGTTTTCCGCTGTCGATCCTGTACACCGTCGGCATTGCCGGCATGCTCCTGGCGGCCGCGGCGCTGATGGTGCTGGGGCCGCAGGTGATGGGCTGGATTGCCGCCCAGATCGGGCTGGAGGAATTCATTGTCACCGTCTGGACGCTCGCGCGCTGGCCGGTCATCGTGTTTTTGCTGATGGTCGCGGTGGCGCTGATCTATTACGTGATGCCCGACGTCAAACAGGAGTTTCGCTTCATCACGCCGGGCTCGGTATTGGCGGTGGTGGTCTGGATCATCGCGTCCCTGGGCTTCGCGTTCTACGTCAAGACCTTCGCCGACTACAACGCCATGTATGGCAGTATCGGCGCGATCATCGTGCTGTTGCTGTACTTCTATATCTCGGCGGCGGTACTGTTGCTCGGCGCTGAGATGAACGCGGTGATCGAGCACATGTCCGCCGAAGGCAAGGACCATGGCGAAAAGAGCCCCGGCGAGCATGAAAAACAGCATGTGTCGGGCCTTGGGCGCGACCATTCCATTCCTCACGATCACACTGACGAAGCCCGACCATGATCCGCGAAATCCTGAAGATGGGCGACGAACGCCTGCTGCGCATCGCACCGCCGGTGCCGCCAGAAATGTTCGACAGTCCCGAGTTGTGGCAACTGATCGATGACATGTTCCAGACCATGGAAAGTGTCGGCGGTGTCGGCCTGGCGGCGCCGCAGATCGGCGTCGACCTGCAACTGGTGATCTTCGGCTTCGAGCACAGCGAGCGTTACCCGGATGCCGAGGCGGTGCCGCAGACCATCCTGATCAACCCGTTGATCACGCCGCTGAGCCCGCTGATGGAAGAGGGCTTCGAGGGCTGCCTGTCGGTGCCGGGCCTGCGCGGTGCGGTGGATCGCTACCAGCACGTCCGCTATGAAGGTTTCGACCCGAAGGGCGAGCCGATCGTGCGCACCGCCTCAGGCTTCCACGCGCGGGTAGTCCAGCATGAATGTGATCACCTGATCGGCCGCTTGTACCCATCGCGCATCACCGACTTCAGCAAGTTCGGGTTCACCGAGGTGATGTTTCCGGAGCTGGATCCCACCGCCGACGATTAGCTGAGTCCTACCCAAAATCCTGTGGGAGCGAGCTTGCTCGCGATTGCGGTGTGTCATCCAAATTGATGCAGCTGACCTGACGCCATCGCGAGCAAGCTCGCTCCCACACTGGACTGATGGGTCTTCAGGGTCTTGCAGGCACCAACCCCATCGCAATCATCGGCTTGCTCCGTGCGTACCGGCTCAGCCGTTCAGCCATTGCATAAGGCAGTTCCGGATCGAAGGCGAACCCGCGTCGCTCATAGAAGCTGCGCAGGTCAGGGTGGCAGAACAGCCACACCGGCGCCTCCACGCCTTTCACTGCCTCTTCTATCAACCGCGCCGCGATGCCTTGCGCGCGGAACGCCGGGTCGACGAACAACCCCGTCAACCAATGCCCACCGGACACCGGTCGCAGGCACAGGGCCGCGACGATTCCATCGCGCCGCGCCACCCAGAGTTGCGCGTCGCGCACGGCTTTCATCGAGGATTGGTGGGCACGATAAAATTTGTTCATCAACGGCCAGAACGATTCTTCGAGCGCTGCATAACGGATTTCGGACATGGCTGGGTCATGGCGAAGAGGGGGAGGCGATTATAAAAGAACGCGGCTGCAGGGATAGGTGTATACCTGAGGTACATCCCGTATGAGTGGAGTGCGTATCATGGCCAAAGGCATGGATTCAAAAAAAGCGGCAAAGAAAAAACCAGCGAAGAGCGCCGATGAAAAACGCGCTGACAAAAAAGCCAAGAAGGTCAATCTGTTCGGTCATTGAAGCGCTGTCGGCCCGGCTGGTCGCAGGTTTGAGGCGGAGGTTGCAACGCTCCGCCCAAACCCGCTGAGGTGATACCGAGGCGCTGCCAGACTCAGAGGGTGGCGATGACAGTGCTCTTGGCAGGGTTTTTCTCGCTCTGCTGATCTTTTTCCATTTGCGCCATGGCCGACTTGTCCTGCATGCGCTGGGCAATTTCCTCGCCGACCGCCAATTGTTTCTCCGGCGGCATTGCGGCGTACTCTTCTTCGGTGATGCCCATTTCCTTGAGGATGCTGTCCCGCAAGCGTTGTTCAGGCGTCTTGCTCATGTAGTCCTTGAACTGCGCCATGGCAGAGCTGGTCTCTGCGAAGGCTGGCGAGCCAACCGTCTGCAATTGCACACGGGTCTTGGCGAAGGCTTCGTCGACCTTGTCGCTGACGGCGGTGGCGGCGCTCACCTGTTGCGTGGCGTGTCGAGTGGCGGAGTCCTGGACTTGGGCGCTGGCCTGGCCGGCCTGGGTCTGGACGTTATCTCGCAACGCCTGCAGCGCGGCGCTTTGCAGGCCGCTGGCGGCTTCGGCTGTCGGGTCTTCGCCGGGGCGCTTGAGCGGCAGGATCATTGCTTGCTGATTTGCACTGACCAACATGATACGTACCTGTAGAAAGTGGCTGAGCGAGGGAGGGAGCAATTCCCATGCCGTCGTGCCAGATCCCTGGAATCAAGAGGCTGCAGGCGAGAGATATGGGGTAGTGCGGCCAATCCTTGCCGTTCGTCGGCATGGTTCGTCGGCATGGCTCGGCCGCATCCTGCCGGGCCGCTCAGGTGCTTTCGCGGACCTTGAGTTCGAACCCCAGGTCCACCGCCGGCTGGGCGATGCGGTTGCCAGCCATCAAGGTGAGCATCTGTTCAGCGGCACGGCGGCCGATGGCTTCCCGTGGGGTGCTGATGCTGCTCAAGCGCGGCACCATGTGGGCCGAGGCGGGCAGGTCGTTGAAACCGAGGATCGAAACCTGCTCGGGGATCCTGATACCGCTGCGCAACGCTTCGAGCAGGGCGCCGTGGGCCAGGTCGTCGTTACCGAAGAAGATCGCATCGACGTCCGGATGGCTGGCGAGCAACTGCAGGAACAACTCGCCGCCCAGGCCCACCGATGACGGACGCGGCGTGAGTATTTCCAGGTCCGGGTCGTAGAGCCCGGCCTCCTGCAATGCGCGCCGGAAACCTTCGCCGCGCAACAGCGTGCGCTGGTCCAGTTGCGCGCCGATGTAGGCCAGGCGCTTGCGGCCTCGGGAAACCAGGTGTTCGGCAGCGGTTTCGCCGGCCTTGAGCTGGGAGAAGCCCACACAGTTGAGGCCGGCGCCCGGGTCCAGTTCCATCATGTACACGCAGGGAATGTTGCTGGCCTCGATCATCCGTCGAGCGCTTTCGGTGCGGTCGAACCCGGTGAGCAACAGTCCTCGCGGCTGATAGGCCATGTAGTTGCGCAGCAGGTCCTCTTCTTCATCCCGGGAATAATGGTAATTGCCGATCACCACTTCGAAGCCCTTGGGCCGCAGCACGCGATGAATGGCTTCGAGAGTGTCGATGAACAACAGGTTCGACAACGATGGCACCAGCACCACCACCGAATGGCTCTGGGCCGAAGCCAGGGCGCGGGCGGCGGGGTTGACGACGTAGTTGAGTTCCAGGGCGGCCTGGCGGACCTTGTCCACCAGTTCGACGGCCACGGTGCTGACGCCGCGTAGCGCACGGGAGGCGGTGATCGGGCTGACCCCGGCCAGGCGTGCGACTTCGTTGAGCGTGGGGCGACCGGTGGTGCGAGTATTCTTATCGTTTTTAGGGGCGGTCATCAGGGCGGCTTGCCAAACAAAAATCAAGGCACTAAGGTAGCGCTGTCTCGGCGCGGCTGCAAATGCGTGAGCAGGGTTTGCCTGATCCCCTGTCCGCTGGCGTCGTGGACGTACATGCTGCAACCACAAAAATGACAAGAAGGCGTCGGCAACTTCTGCTTTTGCTGCGGTGTCATAACTGGCAAAGGTAGCGCTGTCTGCGCGCTGAGGTGTTACATGAATAATCCAATCACCGCCCTGGTCATCATGGGCGTTGCCGGTTGCGGCAAAACCTGCGTCAGCCAGGCCCTGTGCCAACTGAGCGGCGCCACCGCCATTGAAGGCGACACTTTCCACCCCGCGGCCAACATCCAGAAGATGAGCGCCGGTATCCCCCTGAACGACGACGACCGTGCCGGCTGGCTCGACAGCCTGTGCGACGAGTTGCGCCGTGTCGACGCCGTGGGTGCGCGCCCGGTGCTGACCTGCTCGGCCCTCAAGCACAGTTATCGCGAGCGCCTGCGCAGCGCCTTGCCGGGCCTGGGCTTCGTATTTCTTGAACTGACCCCGGAAGTGGCCGCTGATCGCGTGTCCCATCGCCCGGGCCATTTCATGCCGTCGACCCTGATCGACAGCCAGTTTGCCACCCTTGAATCTCCTGTCGGCGAGCCCCTGACCCTGGCTCTGGATGCGTCCAGCCACAGCGTTGATGAACTGGCCCGCCAGGCTTACGTCTGGTGGCTGGCCCACGGCCTGAAGCTCGCGAGCTGAAGCGTGAACAATTTGCGTCAGAAAGATAGCGCTGTCCCGACGGCTTGAAAATAACTGCTTCAATAACAACAACAAATCAGGAGACACCTCCCATGTTCGGCATGTCCCACGAGACGTTCCTGCTGCTAGATGCAGTGGTTACGGTGATCGGACTCATCGTCCTCATCACCAAGTTCAAATTCCACCCGTTCATTGCACTGACCATCGCCGCCGCGTTTCTCGGCCTGACGTCGGGCATGCCGACCGGCACCATCATCAAGGCGTTCCAGGACGGCTTTGGTGGCGTGCTCGGTTTTGTCGGCATCATCCTGGCGCTGGGCACGATGCTCGGCAAAATGATGGCCGAGTCGGGCGGTGCCGATCAGATCGCCCAGACCCTGATCCGTGCCTTCGGCAAGGAGAAGGTGCAGTGGGCCATGATGTTCGCCGCGTTCCTGGTGGGCATCCCGCTGTTCTTCGAAATCGGCTTCGTGCTGCTGATCCCGCTGGTGTTCATCGTCGCGCGCCGCACCGGCGTGTCGATCATCAAGATCGGTATCCCGCTGCTCGCCGGTCTTTCCGCCGTCCACGGCCTGGTGCCACCGCACCCGGGTCCGCTGCTGGCGATCGGCATCTTTGGCGCTGACATCGGCAAGACCATTCTCTACGGCCTGATCGTAGCGCTGCCGACCGCCATCATTGCCGGACCGATCTTCGGTACGTTCATCGCCAAGCACATTCCCGGTCATCCGAATCAGGAGCTGGTGGACCAACTGGCCCGCGAGACGAACGCCGCCGAACTGCCAAGCTTCAGCATCACCCTGATCACCGTGCTGTCGCCGGTATTCCTGATGCTGCTCAAGACCTTCGCGGATGTGGCGCTGCCGGACGGCAACCTGTTCCGTGTCTGGATGGACATGATCGGCCACCCGATCTCGGCCTTGCTGCTGGCGTTGCTGCTCTCGCTGTACACCTTCGGCTACAAGCAGGGCATCGGTTCCAGCCAGATGCTGAAGTGGCTGGACGCGAGCCTGGCGCCGACGGCGGCGATCATCCTGATCATCGGTGCCGGCGGTGGCTTCAAGCAGATGCTGGTGACCAGCGGCGTGGGTGACGTGATTGGCCACATGGCCGTGAGCGCACAGATTTCGCCGATCCTGCTGGCCTGGCTGGTGGCGGCGGTGATCCGGATTGCGACCGGTTCGGCGACCGTGGCGACCATTACCGGTGCCGGGATCGTGGTGCCGGTGGTGGGGATGATGCCAGGGGTGAACCGTGAGCTGCTGGTACTGGCGACTGGCGCCGGCTCGCTGATCCTGTCTCACGTCAACGATGCGGGCTTCTGGCTGGTCAAGCAGTACTTCAACATGACCGTGGCGGAAACCTTCAAGACCTGGACCGCGATGGAAACCATCCTGTCGGTGGTGGGACTGATCTTTATCCTGCTGTTGTCGCTGGTGATCTGAATCTGAGGCAATACCTACTGTGGGAGCGAGCCTGCTCGCGAAGCGATATGACATTCAACATCTGTGTTGACTGTTACATCGTCTTCGCGAGCAGGCTCGCTCCCACATTGGTTTTGGGTCAGGCCTCAGGTTTTTTGATCAACCCATCCGCCCGGAACATCCCGCGGATCCCGCGTACCGCCTGGCGAATCCGGTCCTGGTTCTCGATCAGCGCAAAGCGCACATGATCGTCCCCGTATTCCCCGAACCCCACCCCCGGCGAGACGCAGACCTTGGCTTCGGCCAGGAGCTTCTTGGCAAACTCCAGTGAGCCCAGGTGCGCATAGGCCTCGGGTATCTTCGCCCAGACATACATCGATGCCTTGGGATTCTCCACCATCCAGCCCAGTTCATGCAGGCCCTTGACCAGTACGTTGCGGCGCTGGCGGTACTGCTCGGCGATGTCGCGCACGCATTGCTGATCGCCTTCGAGGGCGGCGATGGCGGCCACTTGCAGCGGGGTGAAGGTGCCGTAGTCGTGGTAACTCTTGATCCGCGCCAGGGCGCTGACCAGTTCCGGGTTACCCACCATGAAACCGATGCGCCAGCCGGCCATGTTGTAGCTCTTGGACAGGGTGAAGAACTCCACCGCGATGTCTTTCGCGCCTGGCACCTGCATGATCGACGGGGCTTTCCAGCCGTCATAGACGATGTCGGCGTAGGCCAGGTCGTGGATGACCAGTACGTCGTATTGCTTGGCGAGGGCGATGACCCGCTCGAAGAAGTCGAGCTCCACGCATTGCGCGGTCGGGTTGGACGGGAAACCGAGGATCATCATCTTCGGCTTGGGGATCGAACCGCGAATGGCCCGCTCCAGTTCATCGAAGAAATCCACGCCGGGCACCAGCGGCACCGAACGCACCTGGGCGCCGGCGATCACCGCGCCGTAGATGTGGATCGGATAGCTGGGGTTGGGCACCAGCACCGTGTCGCCCTGGTCCAGGGTGGCCAGCATCAGGTGTGCGAGGCCTTCCTTGGAGCCGATGGTGACGATGGCTTCGCTTTCCGGGTCGATGTCCACTTCGTAGCGGTCCTTGTACCAGCGCGAAATGGCTCGGCGCAGGCGTGGGATGCCTTTGGAAGTGGAGTAGCCGTGGGTATCTTCGCGCTGGGCGACGGTGACCAGCTTCTCGACAATATGCGGGGGCGTGGCGCCGTCGGGGTTACCCATGCTCAAGTCGATGATGTCTTCGCCGCGCCGACGCGCAGCCATCTTCAGCTCGGCAGTGATATTAAATACGTACGGGGGGAGTCGATCGATGCGCGCAAAGCGGCGCGGCGAACCTTGTTCGGCCATTGTTGCCTCGAGATACGTGAGCGCCCGGAACCGTCCGAGCGACGTCGGCCAATGCGTTGGCCTGCGGCGCAAGATAATCGGGCCAATGGCGGATTGTCCAGTAGCCGCGCCGAACTATTTTCGACGACACTGTCGCCCTGGCTGCGCCACCAGCGGTGGCCGTAGCGGCTTGTCGAACCTGTCTTACCCAATTGTAATGGAATGAATAATGGAATTTTCCAGCGGCTTCCTGCTGAGCCTTTCCTTGTGCCTGGACATCGGCGTGGCCAATATCGCGATGATCACCCTGGCGATGCAGCGCGGCTATTTCCAGGGCTTTGCCCTGGGCCTGGGCACCTGCGTAGGCGACCTGGTCTATGCGGTCCTGGCGCTGGCCGGAATGACTGTCCTGCTGCAATACGAAACGGTGCGGTGGGTGCTGTGGATCGGCGGTTCGGTGCTGTTGCTGTATTTCGCCGCGAAGATGGTTCATTCGGCGATCTTTCACAGTGCGGTGCTGGCCGAGGCCGGCGAGGTCCGGGGCAACTCGTCTCGGCAGGAGTTTTTTCGCGGGATTTTCCTGGCGATGTCATCCCCCAGCGCCATCCTCTGGTTCGCGGCGGTGGGGGGTACGCTCATTGCCCGCTCAGGGGGTGGCACGGTAGTCAGTTCGGCGCTGTTTCTGAGCGGATTCCTCTGCGCCGGGCTGCTCTGGAGCGCCGGCCTGTGCCTGGCGGCAACCCAGGGCGGAAAATTGTTGGGGGATAAGTTGCTGCGTTATTCCTATTGGGCATCGGCGGCGATTTTCTGCTATTTCGCCGTCTACGTGATCGTTTCTGGCTACAACGAGTTTGTCGGAACAACCGCCTCGGCTGTCCCGCCTGGACTCTGACAAGCGAAACGGCCCGGCAATCACCGTTTGGGTTCTATACTGCCAAACCCGACTTCAAGTTTTCCGGAGTGTCGAAGCAATGGAATCGCAAAAACGCGTTAATGCATCCGAGCCGCGCTTCGAGCAAGGACGCTTTCAGCTCATCGCCGGTTTCGGCGCGCGTTTTACCCAGGACACCGCCCAGGACATCCCGCTGCTCTGGGAAAAGTTTCTGCCCTGGCTTGGCAAAGTGCCGGGGCAGAAAGACGAAGTGACTTACGGCGTGTGTTGCAACCCGGACGGCACAGGCGGCTTTGAATACATTGCCGGCGTGGAAATCAGCCGGCTTGACGACCTTCCGGAACAATACCGCTGGATCGAAATCCAGCCCGGGCCCTACGCCGTATTCGAGCACAAAGGGCCATTGAAGAACCTGCCGGACACCTTCCACTACATCTGGAAGGAATGGTTGCCGCAGTCCGGCCACCAGGCAGCTGATGAGCCTGAGTTCGAGCGCTACAGCGAAGACTTCAACCCGCGGACGGGGGAAGGCAGCCTGGAGATCTGGATACCCCTCAAGCCGAGTTGATCGTCGCGAGCCTGTTATTCAAAGACCAACCCCATCCGCCGCTCATAACCGATACGGCCCTTGTAGGCCTCGCCGCTGTCGACCCAGCCCAGGCGGGTGTACAGGCTGATGGCCGCGTCGTTGTCTGCATCCACCGAAAGCTCAAGCCCCTTTATCTCTGGCCATGCCGCTCGGGCGACGGTGGGTAGCGCTTGCAGGCAGGCCTTGCCGTAGCCTTTGCCTTGAGCCCGGCGGTCTACCTGCAAGGCGTGCAGGGTGGCGCTGTGTTCGTTGGCCCAGGCGGGCAGTACGGGTGGCCGCTTGAGCAGCAGGAACGCGACGGGCACTTCGTCGGCCAGCAGCGCAAAACCCTTTACCCCAGGGGCGGGCCTGGACAGCAGCGTATGCAGCGCACCATGGATATCGCCGGAAAACCTGATCTGTTCGGGGTGGATTTCGATGGCTTCGACCTGTTGCCGTTGCAGCGCGGTCAGGTCTTCATAGGATACGAGCTGAGCAGTCACGAAAACGTCCATTGTTGCCGGCAGAATGAGGCCTGGATTCTAGCGAAATTTTTTCTTTGGATTATTTTTGTTTGGCTGTCGATTCACTGTTTCTCCAGACGACTAAGGCTGTCTCTAACAAAAAACTGCGGAGAACCACCATGAATACCGAAACCGAAATCCAAGCGTTGATCGACACCTATCGCCAGGCCGTCATGGCCAAGGATGTGGAAAAAGTCATGGCGCTCTATGACGACGATATCGTCTCGTTCGATGCCATCCAGGCCCTGCAATTCAAGGGCAAGACCGCCTACCGCGCGCACTGGGAAGCCTGCATGGAAATGTGCCCTGGCCCGCACAAGTTCGATTTCCATCAGGTCCAGATCACGCCGGCCGAGAACATCGCCTTCGCCCATTGGCTGGCCTATTGCGGCGGCACCAACGACAAAGGCGAGGAACAGGCATGCTGGATGCGTGTGACAGCTTGCTACAAGCGTACGGCCGGCGCGTGGAAGATCGTCCATGAACATTGGTCGGCGCCATTCGACCCGATGGCGGGTACGGCGATATTCGACTTGCAGCCCTGATCGGCTACGGTTTCGTTCTGTCTTCCTTGTCGACCCGTCCGATTGCGGAGCTTTCCATGAAGTATCTATGCCTGGTGTACAGCAATGAACAGGTCCTGCACGACTCGCCCGAGAGCCCGCAGGACGCCGAATGCATGGCTTACGCCGAATCGGTCCAGGGCAGCGGCCGCATGCTCGCCGCTGAAGCCCTGGAGTCGGTGCAGACCGCCACCACGGTGCGTATGCGCGGCGGCAAACTGTCGATTACCGACGGCCCGTTCGCCGAAACCAAGGAGCAACTGGCGGGCTTCTACCTGATCGACGCCAAGGACTTGAACGAAGCCATCCAGGTCGCCGGGCACATCCCGGCGGCCCGGGTCGGCTGCGTCGAAGTCCGGCCGGTACGCCAGCTGAATCCCTGAACGACAATCACAACGGGATGATTTCCATGAGCCGTGAACCTGCTTTGTTGTCCATCAGTCCGACCACCCAAGGCCTTCCCGGCTGATGTCGGCCGAAGCGGTCAAGGCGCGGGTCGAGCAGGTTTATCGCCAGGATTCGCGGCGAATCCTGGCGACGCTGATTCGCCTGCTGGGTGATTTCGATCTCGCCGAGGAAGCCTTGCACGAGGCGTTCTTCGTCGCGGTCGAGCGCTGGCAGCGCGACGGCGTGCCGGACAATCCCCGGGCCTGGCTGGTGTCGGCCGGGCGTTTCAAGGCGATTGACAGCCTGCGTCGGCGGGCGCGCTTCGCGGCGTCCCAGCCGATGCTGATCGCGCAACTCGAAGCGCTTGAACAGGCCGAGTGGAGTGATGAGGACGTGGAAGATGACCGCCTGCGGCTGATTTTCACCTGTTGCCACCCGGCTCTGGCCGCTGATGCCCAGGTACCGTTGACGCTGCGGGAAGTCTGCGACCTGACCACCGAGGAAATTGCTCGTGCGTTTCTTGCCGCGCCGGCAGCCATCGCCCAGCGCATCGTGCGGGCCAAGGCGAAGATTCGCGATGCGAAGATTCCCTATCAGGTGCCGTCCCGCACGGAGCTGCCTGAACGACTCGACAGCGTGCTGCGGGTGATCTACCTGGTGTTCAACGAGGGCTATTCAGCCTCGATGGGGGCCGAGTTGACCCGCGATGACCTGACCCGTGAAGCCATACGCCTCGCACGCCTGCTGCTGGAGTTGCTGCCCGAAGCTGAAGTGATGGGCTTGCTGGCGCTGATGCTGCTGCACGAGTCGCGGCGGCCTGCGCGAATGTCGATGGCCGGCGATCTGGTCTTGCTCGATGAGCAGGACCGGTCGCTATGGGACCCGGCAATGATTGCCGAAGGTTGCGCGATGGTCGAGGCCGCGCTCAACACCCGGCGGTTCGGACCGTATTGCCTGCAAGCCGCGATTGCTGCGGTGCACGCCGAAGCGCCGACCGCCCGGGAGACCGATTGGCCGCAGATCGTCGGCCTCTACGATGTGCTGTTGCGGGCCGTGCCGTCGCCAGTGATCGAACTCAACCGCGCGGCCGCCCTGGCCAAGCGCGATGGGCCGCAGGAGGGGCTACGCCTGGTTGACGGGATACTCGGCAGGGGCGAGCTGCTTGACTATCACCTGGCCCATTCGGCGCGGGCTGAGTTCTGCCGGCAGTTGGGGCGAGTGGAGGAGGCGAGGGCCGCCTATCGACGGGCGCTTGAATTGACGCAGCAACTGCCGGAGCGGCGGTTCATTGAAGCCAGGCTTGCGGGATTGGACTGATAATCAACCAGACGACGCCCCCTGTGGGAGCGAGCCTGCTCGCGAAAGCGTCAGCATAATCGACATCCGCTGTTGCTTTATCCACCGTCTTCGCGAGCAGGCTCGCTCCCACAGGAATGACCTCACATTATCGAAACACCACAAACCAATGTGGGAGCGAGCTTGCTCGCGATAGCGGTGTATCAGCCACTATTGCTGTCGGCTGGTAGACCCTATCGCGAGCAAGCTCGCTCCCACAGGTGCATCGATGGCTAGTCTGGCGTTGATCAGAACTCGTGATCAGCGTTGTCCGGGTTCAGGTCGCTGATACCCAGCTTGCCCGCAGCCTGTTCGATCGAGCCGGTCTGCTTGACCAGGGCGGCGATGGCGTCACGCACGATCTGGTTGCCCGCGGTGTTACCGGCGGCGATCAGCTGGTCATAGTGCTCACCCTTGTTGGCGTGATCGACCATGACCTGGATCTTGGCTTCGGTGTCGGCCAGCTCGGCCTTGAGCGTGGTGTCGGCGGCCGGGTCGGCCTTGGCCACCAGGGAGGACAGGCTCGCGCCGGTCATCTTGGTGCCGTCGACGCGGGTGTATTCGCCGAGGTAGACGTTACGCACACCCTTGGCATCGTAGAAATGCGAGTAGTGGGTGTTGTCGCTGAAGCAATCCTGTTCGTCTTCTGGCGAGTTGGCTTCCAGGGAGACCTTCATGCGCTCGCCCGCCAGTTCACCCAGGGACAGGCTGCCCATGCCGAACAGCATCTTGCGCAGACCGGTTTCAGCCGGTTCGGCTTCCAGCGTGGCGCGGTAGTTGTCGGCGACGTTCGGTTTCCAGTTGCCGACCATTTCCTGCAAGTCGTTCACCAGCAGCTGGGTCACGGACTTGAGGTAGGCACGCCGACGGTCGTTGTGGCCGCCAGTGGCGCCGGCGCCTTCCAGGTAGTCCGAAGCCGGACGATTGCCGGCACCCGGGCCGGTGCCGTTGAGGTCCTGGCCCCACAGCAGGAATTCGATGGCGTGGTAGCCGGTGGCAACGTTGGCCTCGGAACCACCCAGCTCGTTCAGGCTGGCGAGTTTTTCCGGGGTGATGTCTTTGACGTCGACCTTGTCTTCGCCGACCTGCACTTCGGTGTTGGCGATGATGTTGGCGGTAGCGCCCGGGTTACCCAGGGCGTGCTCGTAGGATTTGTCGACGTAGTCGATCAGGCCTTCGTCCAGGGGCCATGCGTTCACTTGGCCTTCCCAGTCGTCGATGATGGTGTTGCCGAAGCGGAACACTTCGCTCTGCAGGTAAGGCACGCGCGCGGCAACCCAGGCAGCCTTGGCGGCTTTCAGGGTATCTGCGTTCGGCTTGGCGAGGAAGGCGTCGACGGCGGTCTGCAGGGTTTTCGCGGTGGATTCGGCATCGCTGTAGACGGCGTAGACGATGTCGGCGTAGTGCGCGACAACGGCCTTGCCAGCGGCTTCGTCGATCTTGCCAGCGGCAGCGGGGGCAGCCGGAGCCGCAGTGCTGGCGGCCGGCGTTGGCGCTTGCGGCGCGGCCGCCTTGTCTTTGCCTTCGCCGCAACCGGCGAGGGAAATAGCGATGGCCAACAGACTGGCGGTAGCCAGAGGCATACGAATCATGGCGAACATCCTGCTTCGGTGATGAATGGGACAGGCGCGAGGGCGCGCAAAACTGCGACATAATGCGAAAGATTTGCATTATATGTAAAGAGCTGCGGCGGTAATATTTCTAGCGCAGGCAGCCCGCGGAGAAGGGGGGAAACAGTCAGATGATCGAGGCGTTGATGCGCTCGGCTTGCTTCAGATAGTTACCCAGCTCCCGTGCCGGCAACGGTTTGCTGTAGTAGTAGCCCTGACCTTCATGGCAGCCCTCGGCAATGATGTAGGCTTCCTGCTCGATCGTTTCGACGCCTTCGGCGATCACCTGCATGCCCAGGCTCTTGCCGAGCTGGATGATGGCGCGAACGATGGTCGCATCGTCTTCGTCATCGAGCAGGTCCTGGACGAAACTCTTGTCGATCTTGATCTTGTCCAGCGGCAGGCTCTTGAGATAACTCAAGGACGAATAGCCGGTGCCGAAGTCGTCGATGGCAATCAGCGCGCCGGAACGGCGCAGGCTCAACAGATGCTGGGCGGCCGTGGTGATGTCTTCCATCAGGCCGGTTTCAGTGACCTCCAGCTCCAGGCTGCGCGGGGGCAAGCGGTACATCTGCAGGAAATTGCTCACCACCCGGGGCAGTTCGGCGTGGTGCAGTTGCACCGTCGACAGGTTGACGGCCATGCGCAGGTCGACAAAACCCTGATCGTGCCATTCGCGCAACTGTTTGCAGGCCTGGTCCAGCACCCATTCGCCGATGGCGATAATGGTGCCGTTCTGTTCCGCCAAGGGAATGAACAGGTCAGGCGGCACGAGGCCGTGCTCGGGGTGATGCCAGCGGATCAGCGCTTCGGTGCCGACCACCCGAAGGTCGCGGTAGCTGACCTGCGGCTGGTAGACCAGGGTGAACTGGTCGCGAGCCAACGCCTCGCGCAGGTCTTTTTCCAGTTCACGCCGACGGCGCATTTCACTGTCGACGCTGGCGATATAGAACTGGTAACGATTGCGCGAGCGCGTCTTGGCCAGGGTCATGGTCTGCTCGGCTTTTTGCAGGAGCTTCTCGGTGCTGTCGCCGTCTTCGGGGAACAGCGTGATACCGATGGTGGCTCGCAGGCGGATCCCCTGGTCGTCGAGGATGAATGGCGCTTCCAGATCGTCGAGGATGCTCTGGGCCAGTTCGGCGGCCTCGTAAGGCTGCTCGATATCGGCTTGCACCAGGGCGAACTGGTCGCCGCCCAGCCGCGCCAGGGCGCCGAGGCGCCCACTGTGGGCGCGCAGCCGATCGGCCAAGGCCAGCAGCAACTGGTCGCCAGTCTGATAGCTGAACTGCTCGTTGATGCCCTTGAAGTCGTCCAGTCCCACACACAACACGGCCACGCGACGTTGCAGGCGCCCGGCGTCCACCAGGATCTTGTCCAGTTGTTGTTGCAGCTGCTGGCGATTGGGCAGGCCGGTGAGGAAGTCGTACTGGGCCATGCGCAGCAGGCTGTTTTCCGCTTCGTGGCGCAAGTGCGTGTTGCGCTCGATGGATTCGAGCAACTGGTTCGCGGTGTTGATCCACAGGCCGAGTTCGTTTTGCTCGTGGCCCCGTAGCTGCGGAATCTTGTGCGCGCTGGGGCGATCGGGGTTGATTTCGGTCAGGTGCTGGATGATCCGCGACAACGGTTTGGTCAGCAGCCAGTGATAGACCAGGTACAGCACCAGGCCCATGGCCAGGGCCCGGAGCATTCCGGAAATGAAAATGATCACCGAGCTGACAATGAAGCCCTGGCCATAGGTGGCGGTGTCGAGGGTGATGCTCAGGTCGCCGTAGTATTCACTGTAGGGCCCGCGTCCCACCAGTTGCGTGGTGAAGGTGCGCTCCTGGCCCAGGATCAGGTCGGTCAGCCAGCGGCTTTCGGAATGCTGGAGGGGCCGGGTCTTCTCGGCGAGCATCGTTTCGTGGGGGTGGCCGATGGAGGCCATGCGCACGGCCTCATCCTGGAACAGGCCTTCGATGACCTGCATGCCCATTTCCCGGTCGAGGCTGTAGACCGCCTGGGTGGAAGGGTCGCGGAACATATCGAGGATGCGCTGGGCGTCGTCGGCGACGGCCCGATTGGTTTTGTAGGCATCGAAAACGATCTGGGCGCAGCTCAAGACCACGCCAACGATCAATGCCGAAAGGAGCACGACCCGGAGCAACTTCACAGACAAGCTGTTCTTGAGTTCCAGCTTCAAAGAGGGATTCCTTGTTCCGTGCGGGTAGCGTCAAGTTGCCATGAGTATTGGCAATCCTGTGATGTCAGTCAAAGGGACAATCCAACACAAGGCTTTTCGCCTGAAACCTGGCCGTTATACGGTGTTTGCAGAGTCTTTGCTCTACGACCATTGTTTCGGTTGAGGAGGGCCGCAACTTGAGGCCTGGCGGGATTATTTATCGGATTTCAGACGCGAGGTCATTTGCACGTTGCGAAGCTATTGTGGGAGCGAGCTTGCTCGCGATGAGGAAGGTACCGTCAACATCTCAGTGTCTGAACCACCGCTATCGCGAGCAAGCTCGCTCCCACAAAAGTCAAACCGAAAAAAAAGCGCTCTCCCGTCTCCGGAAAAGCGCCGTTTTCATTGGCATCACAACTTACGCAGTAAAGGTCTTGCCTTCGAACTGCTCAGCCACGAACTTCCAGTTGACCAGGTTCCAGAACGCTTCGACGTACTTCGGACGAACGTTGCGGTAGTCGATGTAGTAGGCGTGTTCCCAAACGTCGCAGGTCAACAGCGGAGTGTCGCCGCTGGTCAGCGGGTTGCCGGCGCCGATGGTGCTGGCCAGGGCCAGGGAGCCGTCGGCCTTTTTAACCAGCCAGCCCCAGCCGGAACCGAAGGTGCCGATGGAAGTCTTGCTGAATTCTTCCTTGAACTTGTCGAACGAACCGAAGGCTGCATTGATGGCTTCAGCCAGGGCGCCGGTTGGTTGACCGCCAGCATTTGGCGCCAGGCAGTTCCAGTAGAAAGTGTGGTTCCAGACCTGAGCGGCGTTGTTGAAGATACCGCCCGAGGAAGTCTTGACGATTTCTTCCAGGGTCTTGCCTTCGAACTCGGTGCCAGGCACCAGGTTGTTCAGGTTCACGACATAGGTGTTGTGGTGCTTGTCGTGGTGGTACTCCAGAGTTTCTTTGGAGATGTGCGGCTGCAGTGCATCGTGAGGATAGGGCAGCGGCGGCAATTCGAAAGCCATGGTGATTCTCCTAATCAGGTCAGTTGCGGTGAGCGCAAGGCCGATCACGGGCGGCCAGACTAGCGCCGGGGAGTTTGTACTCTTTGCGGCGCAGGAGTCGGATCATAGCACCGGGGGTGCGGCATAACCACGCAACAACTGTGTGGAATAGAGGTTCCAGAGCGGTTTGGAATATCAGCCCGAGACGATCAGTTGCAGCGCCACGGTGAACATCATCAGCGCCACCAGCAGGTCCAGGATCCGCCAGGTACTGGGTCGGGCCAGCCAGGGAGCCAGCCATGCGGCGCCGATGGCCAGGGTCGAAAACCACAGCAGCGAGGCACTGGCCGCCCCCATGACGTAGGCGCCGGGCATGCTCTGCTGGGCGCCGAGGGAGCCGATCAGCAACACGGTGTCGAGATAGACGTGGGGGTTGAGCAGCGTGACCGCGAGTGCGCTCAGCAGGACTGTTCCCAGTGAGCGCGCGGCCTGTTTTTCATCGCGCTGCAGGCTCTGTTTCGAGCAGGCGCGGCGCAGCGCCTGGGTACCGTACCAGAGCAGAAACGCGGCGCCGCCCCAGCGTGCGATTGAAAGCAGCAACGGGCTTTGCGCCAATAGCGTCGCCAGGCCGAACACGCCGGCGGCGACCAGCAACGCATCGCAGATGATGCACAGGGCAGCCACCGGCAAATGGTGCTCGCGGCGCAAGCTCTGGGCGAGCACGAAGGCGTTCTGCGTGCCAATGGCCATGATCAATCCGAGGGCGACCAGCAGCCCGTTCACATAACTTTGCCACATGACATCAATTCTCCAGCTGGATTTGCAATGCTGGCCATTCTCCGGTCCGGCGCGGTATAAGAAAAACCAATCTTGCTGATTGCTCATTAGGAATTCTGATGTTCGATTACAAACTGCTGTCTGCCCTGGCGGCCATTGTCGAGCAGGCCGGATTCGAGCGTGCCGCCCAGGTGTTGGGACTGTCGCAGTCGGCCATCTCCCAGCGGATCAAGCTTCTGGAAGCGCGTGTCGGCCAGCCCGTGCTGGTGCGTGTCACACCGCCGGTGCCCACTGAAATCGGCCGACGCCTGCTCAACCATGTGCAACAGGTTCGTTTGCTTGAACGCGACCTGCAAAGCCTGGTGCCGGCGCTGGATGAGGCCGGGTTACCGGAGCGCCTGCGAATTGCCCTGAACGCCGACAGCCTGGCTACCTGGTGGGCCGGTGCGGTGGGGGCGTTCTGTGCCGAGCGGCAGCTCTTGTTGGACCTGGTGGTGGAAGACCAGAACGTCGGCCTCAAGCGCATGCGCGCCGGGGAAGTGGCGGCCTGCGTCTGCGCCAGCGAACGGCCGGTGGCCGGTGCCCGCAGCGTATTGCTGGGGGCGATGCGCTACCGGGCGCTTGCCAGCCCTGCGTTCATCGCCCGGCACTTCCCCGGCGGGGTGCGCGCCGATCAGTTGGCTCGCACGCCGGCCCTGGTATTCGGCCCGGATGATTTCCTGCAACACCGTTACCTGGCTTCCCTCGGTATCGAGGGCGGTTTCGAGCACCATTTGTGCCCGTCGTCCGAAGGTTTCATCCGTCTCGCTGAAGCGGGGCTTGGCTGGGGACTGGTGCCGGAACTGCAAGTGCGCGAGCAACTGGCGCGGGGCGTGCTGGTGGAGTTGTTGCCTGACAAGCCGATTGATGTGCCGCTGTACTGGCATCATTGGCGCAATGGCGGACACTTGCTCGGTCTGTTGACCGAGCAACTGATTCAGGCGTCCCGGCAGTGGCTGGTGCCGTTGGCCTGACTGACAGCGTCAGGATAAGACGAAGTATGCAAAACCCTAGCAATCGGAGCACTACATGAAGATTCTGGTCACCGGCGCAAGCGGCTTCATCGGCGGACGCTTCGCGCGTTTCGCCCTTGAGCAGGGCCTGGATGTACGGGTCAATGGCCGCCGGGCCGAAAGCGTCGAGCATCTGGTGCGGCGTGGCGCCGAGTTCATCCAGGGCGACCTCAGCGAGCCGATGCTGGCCCTCGACCTGTGTCGCGATATCGATGCCGTGGTGCATTGTGCCGGCTCGGTGGGGCTGTGGGGGCGCTATCAGGACTTTCACCAGGGCAACGTCCAGCTCACCGAAAACATCGTCGAGGCGTGCCTCAAGCAAAAGGTCCGGCGATTGGTGCACCTCTCCTCACCGTCGATCTATTTTGATGGCCGTGACCACTTGGGACTGACCGAAGAGCAGGTGCCCAAACGTTTCAAGCATCCCTACGCCGCCACCAAGTACCTGGCCGAACAGAAGGTCTTCGGCGCCCAGGAGTTCGGCCTGGAGGTGTTGGCGCTGCGGCCGCGCTTCGTCACTGGTGCCGGTGACATGAGCATTTTTCCGCGCTTGCTCAAGATGCAGCGCAAGGGACGACTGGCGATTATCGGCAACGGCTTGAACAAGGTCGATTTCACCAGCATGCAGAACCTCAACGAAGCACTGCTCAGCAGCCTGCTGGCCACCGGTTCGGCCCTGGGCAAGGCTTACAACATCAGTAACGGGGCGCCCGTTCCGTTGTGGGACGTAGTCAATTATGTGATGCGGCAGATGGAAGTCCCACAGGTCAGGCGTTACCGCTCCTACGGGCTGGCTTACAGCGTTGCGGCCATGAACGAAGGGTTCTGCGCATTATGGCCGGGTCGCCCGGAGCCGACGTTGTCGCGCCTTGGCATGCAGGTGATGAACAGGAATTTCACCCTGGACATCGGTCGGGCCCGGCATTATCTCGATTACGATCCGCAAGTCAGCCTGTGGGCCGCGCTCGATGAATTTTGCGCCTGGTGGCGCGTCCAATATGCCCGCTGATCGCCCCGTCATGAACCGAGTGCCCGGTTCGGGGTCAATGGCTGCGGTGGGCGAGGGGGTTATACTCGCCGCATCGAGTCACTACCGATTTCCCAAAGGTTGAACCCATGCCCACGCGTAACGATGCCAACGACGACTTCGACGATGTACCGAGCCTGCGGATGCGGGCGGACATTCCCGATGACGATGACTTCCTGACCAACCGCCAGCCCCACGTGCAAGCGCGTCCGGCACCTGTTGCGGCGGCCAGGGTCAAGGCACCAAGCACCGGGCCGTTGTGGGCATTGGTCGGTGCCTTGCTGTGCGCCTTGGCGTTTCTCGCGTGGTGGAGTTTCCAGCAGATTTCCCTGATGGAGCAGCAGCTGGTGGCCACCCAGGAGAGCTTCGCACGGATCAGTGAGGATGCCGCGGGCCGCCTGCAGGACATCTCCGGCAAAGTGGTTGCCGGGCAGTCCAACGTGATGAGCGACAGTGAAGCCTTGAAATTGCAGATCAAGCAGTTGGACAGCAAGCTGCAGGAGCAGGGCCGGCAATTCGACGGCAAGTTGATGGAGCAGTACAAGCAGCTGCAAGGCGCGTTCGGACCGTCCGCCGACCTGGACAAGCAATTGGCCCAGATGATCGCCCAGGATTCCGAACAGCAGAACGCCTACACCCAGTTGCAAGCGGCCAATACCCAGCTCCAGGCCCAGGTCAAGGCGTTGGCGGCCGAGGTTGCAACCTTGAAGAACCAAGGCGAGGGCGGCGCGCTGGATGCCCAGCTCAAGAGCATCGGTGCCGACATCACGGCCTTGAAAAGAGCCAACTCGAACTCGGCCATCGAGCGCCTGGAGCAGGACATGATTGTGCTCAAGAGTCAGCAGGAGAACCGCTCGGGCGGCAATAACGCCGAGTTCGATGCCTTCCGCGGCCAGGTCACGCGCAACATCAATACCCTGCAATCGCAGATCCAGTACCTGCAACAGCAACTGAGCAATCGGGCCCAGTAACGGGCCCTGTGGGAGCGAGTCTGCTCGCTCCCACAGGTATTGCAGTTCGCCTGCAACCATCTCCTGAATACTCCAACATCACCCCACCCCGTCTACGCTCTTGGAACACCAACAAGAACGAGGGGCGTGCCCATGGGGTTTATTCGAAGGCTGGCCTGGCTGGCCGCAATGCTGGCGCTGGGGCTGAACCACGCACAGGCCGCTACGCCGGATGAAGGCCAGGCGGCTCGGGCGCTGTTGGAAAGGGCGTTGGCCTACTATCACGATTACGGCGACTATGCGTTCGCCGCCTTCAGCCGCCAAGGCGAATTCGTCGACAAGGACCGCTACGTGTTCGTGGTCGACACCCAGGGAGTAATGCTTGCCAGCGGCGGCCCATCGTCAGCGCTGATCGGGCGAGACGTGTCCGAGGTATTGGGGCCGGATCTGCGCAAGGCGTTCAAGGATGCGTTGAAGACCCCGGAAGCCAGCGGCATCCAGCAGGCCGAGTATCGCTGGCAGAACTGGGCGGACGGCAAGGTCGAGCGCAAGCGTGTGTATTTCCAGCGGGTCGGCGAGCATATCCTCGCGGTTGGCTATTACTTGCCAAGGGCTTCTGCCGAACAGGCCAGGGCGCTACTGGACAAGGCTTCGGCGGACCTGCTGAAGAGTGAGAAAGCCACGCTGACGGCGATCAATTCCCTCAAGGGCGGTTACCTTCAGGATGACCTGTACGTCTTTGTCGTTGATCTCGATACCCGCCGTTATGTCGGTCATGGCACCAATCTGCGTTTGATCAATACCGATTTTGCGAAGGTCAAGGATCCGGCTGGCAAACCGGTGGGTGAGCCGATCCTGGCAATGATGGGCAAGCAGGATGCGGGGGAATATGAGTATCGCTGGAAGAATCCGGTCACGGGGAAGGTCGAGAACAAGCATGCCTATTTGAAGAAGGCTGGGCATTTGTTGGTGGCTGTGGGGTATTACAGTCCTTGATTTATGGGTTTCTGGATTTTGGATGTATATCCGTTACCGCAGCAACGGATATACACACGATCAAAGCAGTAGGAATCACCCCGCCACCAACACCCGAATCGCCTCCAGCCGCAACGCAGCCTTCTCCAGCATCGCCAACCCTTGCTCACGCTGCTGGCGCAGAGCCTCCAGTTCGCTGTCGCGCACGGTAGGGTTCACCGCTTGCAAAGCGGTCAAACGGGCCAGTTCCTCTTCGGTGTCGGCCGCCAGACGGCGTTGCGCCTCGGCCACGCGTTCGGCGTGACGCGGGGCGATCTTCTCTTCGCCGGCGTTGATCCGTGGCGAGAGCTGGTCGCGCTGGGCCTGGATGAACTTGTTGGCGCTGGCGCGGGGAACGCTTTCGAGCTGGTCGTTAAGGGTTTCGAACGACACCCGGCCCGCCAGGTCGTTGCCGTTGGCATCCAGCAGGCAGCGCAGGGCGGCCGGTGGCAGGTAACGGCCCAATTGCAGCGAGCGCGGGGCGACCACTTCGCTGACATAGAGCAGTTCCAGCAACACGGTGCCAGGCTTGAGCGCCTTGTTCTTGATCAGCGCCACGGCGGTGTTGCCCATGGAGCCAGACAGCACCAGGTCCATGCCGCCTTGCACCATCGGGTGCTCCCAGGTGATGAATTGCATGTCTTCACGAGACAGCGCCTGGTTGCGGTCATAGGTGATGGTCACGCCTTCGTCGTCGCCCAGGGGGAAACTGGCGTCGAGCATTTTTTCGCTCGGCTTGAGGATCAGTGCGTTATCGGAGTGGTCCTCGCTGTCGATACCGAAGGCGTCGAACAGGGTTTCCATGTAGATCGGCAGGGCGAACTGGTCATCCTGTTCAAGGATGGCCTCCACCAAAGCGTCGCCTTCGCCCGCACCGCCGGAATTGAGCTCCAGCAGACGGTCGCGACCGGTGTGCAGCTCGGCCTCCAGGCGTTCGCGTTCGGCGCGCGCCTCGTCGATCAATGCTTGCCACTCGCCGTCGTCGGCTTCTTCCAGCAACGGCAGCAGGCGCGGGCCGAACTGATGTTGCAAGGCGTTGCCGGTCGGGCAGGTGTTGAGGAAAGCATTCAGCGCCTCGTGATACCACTGGAACAGCCGCGCCTGCGGGCTGGTTTCCAGGTACGGCACATGCAACTCGATAGTGTGTTTCTGGCCGATCCGGTCCAGACGGCCGATCCGCTGTTCCAGCAGGTCCGGGTGCGCCGGCAGGTCGAACAGCACCAGGTGATGGGCGAATTGGAAGTTGCGACCCTCACTGCCGATTTCCGAGCAGATCAGCACCTGGGCACCGAACTCTTCGTCGGCAAAGTAGGCCGCCGCGCGGTCGCGCTCAAGGATGTTCATGCCTTCATGGAACACCGTGGCCGGAATGCCGGAACGCACGCGCAGGGCGTCTTCCAGGTCCATCGCGGTTTCGGCGTGGGCGCAGATCACCAGGACCTTGGTGCGCTTGAGCATCTTCAACTGATCGATCAGCCATTCGACGCGCGGGTCGAATTTCCACCAGCGTTCTTCTTCGCCGGCTTCAGGCTGAGCCTGGAAGCTGACTTCCGGATACAGCTCGGCGTGTTCGCCCAGCGGCAGTTCCAGGTATTCGTCAGGGCACGGCAGCGGATAGGCGTGCAGCTTGCGCTCGGGGAAACCCTGGACGGCAGCGCGGGTGTTACGGAACAGCACGCGGCCGGTGCCGTGGCGGTCCAGCAGTTCGCGAACCAGGCGGGCGCTGGCTTCGATATCGCCATCGTTGACGGCGGTCAGCAGCGCTTCGCCTTCATTGCCCAGGAAACCATGGATGGTCTGGTGGGCCTCGGGCGACAAGCGTCCCTTGTCCAGCAGCTCCTGGACGGCTTCGGCCACCGGGCGATAGTTCTCGCTTTCGGCACGGAAGGCTTGCAGATCGTGGAAGCGGTTCGGGTCCAGCAGGCGCAGGCGAGCGAAGTGGCTGTCCTGGCCCAGTTGTTCCGGGGTGGCGGTCAGCAGCAGCACGCCAGGGATGGTCTCGGCCAATTGTTCGACGAGCGCGTATTGCGGGCTGACCTGGTCTTCGTGCCACACCAGGTGGTGCGCTTCGTCGACCACCATCAGGTCCCAGCCGGCGGCGAACAGCGCGTCCTGGGCCTTTTCGTCCTCTACCAGCCATTCCAGCGCGACCAGCGCCAGTTGGGTGTCCTCGAACGGGTTGCTGGCATCACTTTCGATAAAGCGTTCTTCGTCGAACAGCGCGACCTGCAGGTTGAAGCGCCGACGCATCTCCACCAGCCACTGGTGCTGCAGGTTTTCCGGGACCAGGATCAGGATGCGACTGGCGCGGCCGGAAAGCAGTTGCCGATGGATGATCAAGCCGGCTTCGATGGTCTTGCCCAGGCCCACTTCGTCCGCCAGCAATACCCGTGGCGCAATGCGGTCGGCGACTTCACGGGCAATATGCAACTGGTGAGCGATCGGTTGGGCACGCACGCCACCCAGGCCCCAGAGCGGTGACTGCAGTTGGCGGCTGGTGTGTTCCAGCGTGTGGTAGCGCAGGGAGAACCAGGCCAGCGGATCGATCTGCCCGGCGAACAGGCGATCGCTGGCCAGGCGGAACTGGATGAAGTTCGACAGTTGGGTTTCCGGCAGCGTGACGACTTCGTTCTGCCCGTTGAGGCCGTGGTAGACCAACAGCCCGTCGACGTCATCGACTTCGCGCACGGTCATTTTCCAGCCTTCGAAGTGAGTGATCACGTCGCCCGGCGAAAACCGCACGCGGGTGAGGGGCGCATTCCGTAGCGCGTACTGGCGAGTGTCGCCAGTGGCCGGGTAGAGCACGGTCAACAAGCGGCCGTCCTGTGCCAGAACGGTGCCCAAACCCAGCTCGGCTTCGCTGTCACTGATCCAGCGTTGCCCCGGTTGATACTGCTGCGCCATGCTGCCTGACTCCCGCCGTGAAAAAGCCGGCTATCTTAACGGAATGACGCGTCAGACCAAAGGATTTACGCACGTAACCAGCGCTCGTGACGGCTTGCCCATCAACCGGCCCAACGGAACTTAAGCGTGTTCTGCGATCAAACAAGCTTGTGTCCTCGCCCCGCGTAATGCCAACCAGCTCACAAGTTTCAGACCAGCGGTTCAAGCTGTCCTCGCCGCCGCCGACAACCTGAAGACAGGAGACCTTTATGTTGCCACCCATGCTCCCCTTGAGCGCCGTACCCATCACCGCTCAGCAGGATCCGATCCGCCCGCGACCGGATATTCCTCCCGTGGTCCCGGTACAACAAAGCTCCAACGAAAGCACCATCGACCTGCAAAAGGGTGACCCGGAGGAGGCCGCTCTGTTGCTGCGCGAAGAGCAGCGTCGCCAGCAGGAGCGCAACCGGCGCCGCCGCGAAGCCGACGAGGATCCCGAGGAGCATCTGGCTGTTCCGGGCACGGAACTGAACGCCGACAACACCGTGCCGGTCGTTCCGCTCGTCGAGGGCGAAGAGCGCCAGGGCCTATGGGTGGATATCCAGATCTGAGGTCTCGTCGACGTCGCTGGCTGGTCAACGCAACCGGTAACCCGCATCATGGGCGCATCCGCCACTCACCGTACGATGTCGACACAGCATGAGCCAAGAAGACAAACTGATTGATCTCGGTGCAGAGCGCGCAAAGCGCGTTCACGACCTCAACGAAAAACGTCTCAATGAAGTCCGCCAGGCCTTCGAGCAGGCCATGCCCTTGGGCAAGCCGAAGAAAAAATCGAAAAACAAACCGAAAAAGCGCTGAACCCCCTCGATCCATTGATATGGATCAGTTATCACCCTTCCTTTGCGCTCCGTCGCGAGCGTTATTGACCCCGGTCAATTTTCCTCCAGGCCTGATCGGTTAACTTGATCCCATCGCAACAGGGGCAAGACCAGGAGGCCAGTCATGTTTATCGATAATGTGGTGTTTGCCGGTGTGTTGACGGTCGGCCTCATGTTCGTGTTTTTCGCAGGGTTTGGATTATTCATCTGGAAAGACGCACACAAGCGCAAAAAGCCGTAGGTCTTTCCGGCTACAACGAGCACGCAAGGCATTTGGGCGACTTCGGTCGCCCTTTTTTTGCGCGAACTTTCAGGTCCATACAAAACCTTGTGGGAGCGAGCTTGCTCGCGATGGCGGTGCGTCAGGCACTGTAGCGGTGGCTGATCCGCCGCTATCGCGAGCAAGCTCGCTCCCACAGCGGAAAGGTATCGGGCATAAAAAAAGGTGCGAACCGCAAGGAACGCACCTTTTTCACGAGCCGCTGAAACTCAGCTGCCGATGGCCTTCGACGCCAGCCAGAACAGTGCCGCCGACAGGCCCACCGTCGCTGGCAGGGTCAGCACCCAGGCCAGCAGGATGGTCTGGACCGTGCCGCCCTGCAGGCCGCTCTTGTTGGCCACCATCGTGCCCGCCACGCCGGAAGACAGCACGTGGGTGGTGGAAACCGGCAGGCTGAAGATATTCGCTGCACCGATCATGCAGGCCGTGGTGATCTGCGCCGACATGCCTTGGGCGTAGGTCATGCCTTGCTTGCCGATCTTCTCGCCAATGGTCAGTACCACGCGCTTCCAGCCGACCATGGTGCCCAGGCCGAGGGCCAGGGCAACCGCCAGGATTACCCAGAACGGGGCGTATTCGGTGGTCGCGGTCAGGTCCTTGCGCAGCTTGTTCAGGTCGTCTTTTTCACGGGCTGCCAAGCCAGGCAACTTGCCGACCTTTTTCGCCGTGTCGTCCAGGCAAAGCAGGTAGCGGCGCACTTCGATGCGGCTTTCCGACGGCAGCGAGTGGTAATCCGCCACGCCTTTGAGGGTGTCGAGCAGCGCATTGATGGTCGGTTCGGTCTGCTGCGGGTTGCAGCGGAATTTCTCCGGCAGGTCGCCTTCGACGCTCTTGCCCAAGGCCAGGAACTCACCCAGCGACTCGTTGTTGCGCTTGTAGAACTGGCTAAGGTGCAACGTCGCGTCGCGGGTGCGCTCGATCTGGTAGGTAGTGCTGTTCAGGTCGAGTACGAACTGTGCGGGTACGATACCGATCAACACCAGCATGATCAGGCCGATGCCTTTCTGGCCATCGTTTGAGCCGTGGACGAAGCTGACGGCCATGGCGGAAATCACCAGTACCAGGCGATTCCAGAACGGCGGATGTTTCTTGTCGTCGATCTTGCGGCGCTGTTCCGGCGTCTTGTGCATCTTCGACAGCGGGCGCCACCATTTCAGGCTGAGCAACACCAGGGCCGCGATCAGGAAGCCGGCCATCGGCGAGAACACCAGGGAGGCGCCGATATCGATCGCTTTCTGCCAGTTCACCCCGTCGGCCAACGGGATATCGTTGATCAGCGCATTGGCCAGGCCCACGCCGAGGATCGAGCCGATCAGCGTATGGGAGCTGGACGCCGGGATACCGAAGTACCACGTGCCGAGGTTCCAGGTGATGGCCGCCGCGAGCAGCGAGAACACCATGGCCAAGCCGTGTCCGGTGTTCACATTGATCAGCAGCTCCACGGGCAACAGGTGAACGATGGCGTACGCCACCCCCACGCCACCCAGCAGTACGCCGAGGAAATTGAACACACCGGAAAAGAACACCGCCAGGTGAGGCGGCATGGCTTTGGTGTAGATAACAGTGGCAACCGCGTTAGCGGTGTCATGAAAGCCGTTGATGAACTCGAAGGCGAGGACAAAAGCCAGGGCGAGCAAGAGGCTCACGAGCACCCAAGCATCCAGTCCGCTGAATAAATCGATCATGAAGGTTTTCTGACCCGGTCATAAGGGGGCGCGATTATGCCAGAAAACCTCGCTAATCGATGCATCGACTGCTCATCGGTAACATTCTTCAACGAAATAACCGGCAGGAAGCCGTGCAGGCCTGGGTTTTGAATAGGCTGCGCAACCCTTTGATTTCGGGATGAAAATGCCGGCTGGCAAGGTTCTGCGCAGGGCGCGAGGGGGCTGGGGCGGGCGCCTGAAAATCTGAAAAAAGAAAATCAGCGGTGAATGTCCGCCGACCGATGGTGCAGAGAATGACGGCCCGCTTTTGGCGGGCCCTCGCTATCGGCGTCCGACCAGGGTGTGGCCGGACACGCTACGGAACTCAAGCCCGGAGAATCATTCTTCCTCGGCCTTGAGTTCTTTTTCCATCTTTTGCAGTTCCTGGCTGAACGCCTGGTCCTGAACAGTGGCGCGTTTGCGCCAGGGTTTGCGTTCCGGTTCAGGTTGCGCGGCGTAGGTGGTGATTTCTCCGCCGTAAACTTCCTTGTAACGTTGTTCCTGGCGCTCAAGTTCCGCGCGCAGTTCGTCTTTCGTCACATGATTACCTAATGAATTGAAATTGATCTGGTGATACGCACTGCATGTACGCGATGCAGACGGCCACGGCACCAGAGCTGATAGCTGACGTAGCATCAGGGTTTCGCATATTGCCGATACGGGAGACGCGGCCAGGGTACTGACACAACAAAACCATTGTGCCCGCGGAAGCCATTGGCCGATCCGCCACTGACCCGCATTATAGCGGTCCGCCGCAATAACACTAGCAAAGTTAAAGTACCGGGTTACCGGTGTGAATCAATATTGCATAAGTGTTGCTAGTTGTGCGGCACGTATCACAAGTGTCGATATCCTGACGTCATTTTCATATGACAAGTTCATTATTCTTTGTCGCTGTTCAAGTTCGTCGTCCAAGGTGCTTGCTGGAAAAACGCAAAAAACGGCAAGACTGGCAGGTGCGTGCTGATTGCGATTATCGACCGCCGGTTCGATAATCGCACGGTGTTGATGGGTCGACACTTGTCTGTCCGACGGGCAGCCGCTTGTAATAGCCGTCATTCCGGGAGAACCAGAGATGAACGACCAATTGCGCAACGCCTTCACTTCAGTAGCGCCGCCGATCGTCGCTTCGCCGGCCAAGCGGATCCAGGCCCTGACCGGTGACCCGGACTTCATGACCTCGCTGGCCCGTGGACTGGCGGTGGTCCAGGCATTCCAGGAGCGCAAGCGGCACCTGACCATCGCCCAGATCAGCCACCGCACCGAAATTCCCCGCGCGGCGGTGAGGCGCTGCCTGCACACGTTGATCAAGCTCGGCTACGCCACCACGGACGGACGGACTTATTCGCTGTTGCCCAAAGTGCTGACCCTGGGCCATGCCTATCTGTCATCGACACCGCTGGCGGTTTCTGCCCAACCCTACCTGGACCGCATGAGCGAACAGCTGCACGAGGCCTGCAACATGGCGACGCTGGAAGGCGATGACATCCTTTACATCGCCCGGTCGGCCACGACTCAAAGGCTGATTTCGGTGGACCTGTCCGTCGGTGGCCGCCTGCCAGCCTATTGCACGTCAATGGGCCGGATTTTGCTGGCGGCACTGGATGACGCGTCGCTGCGTGATTATCTCGAGCATGCCGACCTGCAGGCCAAGACCAGCCGCACCCTGCACACGCCCGAGGCGCTGCTCGAATGCCTGCAACAGGTCCGGCAGCAGGGTTGGTGCATTGTCGATCAGGAACTGGAACAGGGCCTGCGCTCGATTGCCGTGCCGGTATACGATGCTTCGGGCCAGGTGGTGGCGGCCCTGAACGTCAGCACCCATGCCGGACGGGTCAGCCGCAACGAGCTGGAGCAGCGCTTTTTGCCTGGCCTGCTCGGGGCCAGCCGGGACCTGAGCGCGCAACTGTTCACTTAAGCTGTTCGATAAACGCACACACTCCGCTTCGGTGAATTGACGGTATTTGTCCGGGCTCATTAATGTCGCGCAGCGTCATCTGGCGTTTCTTGCGTGGAATAAAAATAAAATGAACCAGCCCCAGACCTCCGTAGGCACCTGCCTCGATGTGCAGTCCTTCATCAATGCCCAGCCCATTTCTCGTTACCAATGGCGAGTGGTCATTCTCTGTTTCCTGATCGTTTTCCTCGATGGCCTCGACACCGCGGCCATGGGATTCATCGCCCCGGCGCTTTCCCAGGATTGGGGCATCAACCGGGCCAGCCTTGGCCCGGTGATGAGCGCAGCGCTGATCGGCATGGTATTCGGCGCACTGGGTTCCGGCCCATTGGCTGACCGTTTCGGACGAAAAATCGTATTGGTGGGGGCGGTCGTGTTGTTCGGTGCTTTCAGCCTGGCCTCGGCCTTCTGTACCAACGTCGACCAACTGCTGGTGCTGCGTTTCCTGACCGGCCTGGGATTGGGGGCCGGGATGCCGAATGCCACGACCCTGCTCTCGGAATACACGCCGGAACGCAAGAAGTCCCTGCTGGTCACCAGCATGTTCTGCGGCTTCAACCTGGGTATGGCCGGTGGCGGTTTCATCTCTGCCAAGCTGATACCGGCGTTCGGCTGGCACAGCTTGCTGCTGATCGGCGGCGTGCTGCCGTTGATCCTGGCGGTGGTGCTGGTGTTCTGGCTGCCGGAGTCGGCGCGTTACCTGGTGGTGCGTAACCGTGGCACCGACAAGGTGCGCAAGACCCTGGCGCCGATCGACCCGCCGACCATCGCCCAGGCGGCCAGCTTCAGCGTGCCCGAACAAAAGACCGTAAAAGCGCGCAACGTGCTGGCGGTGATCTTTTCCGGTACCTACAGCGCCGGCACCTTGTTGTTGTGGCTGACGTATTTCATGGGGCTGGTGATCGTCTATCTGCTGACCAGTTGGCTGCCGACGCTGATGCGCGACAGCGGCGCGAGCATGGAGCAGGCGGCGTTCATCGGCGCGCTGTTTCAGTTTGGCGGCGTATTGAGTGCCGTCGGGGTGGGTTGGGCGATGGACCGCTTCAATCCGCACAAGGTCATCGGCATTTTCTACCTGATGGCCGGGATATTTGCCTACGCAGTGGGGCAGAGTCTGGGCAACATTACCTTGCTCGCTACCCTGGTGCTGGTGGCCGGCATGTGCGTCAACGGCGCGCAATCGGCGATGCCGTCCCTGGCGGCGCGCTTCTACCCAACCCAGGGCCGGGCCACCGGGGTGTCGTGGATGCTGGGCATCGGCCGGTTCGGCGCAATTCTTGGCGCGTGGATGGGCGCGACGTTGTTGGGGTTGGGCTGGAACTTCGAACAGGTCCTGACCGCGCTGGTGATTCCAGCGGCATTGGCGACCGCGGCGGTCGTTATCAAAGGCATGGTCAGCCATGCGGATGCGACCTGACTTTTTCTCTGAAGCAGAATCTGCACCTGTGGCGAGGGAGCTTGCCCCCGCCGGGGCGCGAAGCGGCCCTGTTTTTTGGGGGCTGCTTTGCAGCCCAGCGGGAGCAAGCTCCCTCGCCACAGGCCCTGCGTTGTTTCAGGACAGAGTAAATCGATAGCTACGCAACAATCTGTTCGATAAACGAACACTCTGTCGATTATCGGATTGTTTGACGTTTTTCCCCGGCTTAATCTTCAGTCACCCAGGCGCTGGACCTCGCGCCTCTTTTTCATGTCGGTCTACTGGATAACGGGAGCCTGCCCCATGGCTGAAATCCTTTCGCTGCACGACGCGGTGAAGCAGTTCGTCAACGACGGCGATACCGTCGCGCTCGAAGGCTTCACGCACCTGATCCCGACGGCGGCGGGTCATGAAATCATTCGTCAGGGCAAGAAGAACCTGGCCCTGGTGCGCATGACGCCTGACCTGATCTACGACCAGTTGATCGGCGCCGGCTGTGCTCGCAAGCTGATTTTTTCCTGGGGCGGCAATCCTGGAGTGGGTTCCTTGCACCGGCTGCGCGATGCGGTCGAAAAGCAATGGCCGCATCCGCTGGAGATCGAGGAGCACAGCCACGCCGACCTGGCAAATGCCTACGTTGCCGGCGCCTCCGGCCTGCCGTTTGCGGTGCTTCGGGCCTACGCCGGCTCCGACCTGCCGAAGGTCAATCCGCTGATCAAGAGCGTCACCTGCCCCTTCACCGGGGAGGTACTGGCCGCCGTCCCTTCGGTGCGGCCGGACATTACCGTGATCCACGCACAGAAGGCCGACCGCAAGGGCAACGTGTTGCTGTGGGGCATCCTCGGTGTGCAGAAAGAAGCGGCCCTGGCGGCCAAGCGTTGCATCGTCACCGTGGAAGAAGTCGTTGACGACCTGAACGCGCCGATGAATGCCTGCGTGCTGCCAACCTGGGCCTTGAGCGCGGTATGTCATGTACCGGGTGGCGCGCATCCGTCCTACGCCCACGGCTACACCGAGCGTGACAATCGTTTCTACCAGGCGTGGGATCCTATCGCCCGGGACCGTGAGACATTTACCGCATGGATTGACGAGTACATCCATGGCACCAGGGACTTCAGTGAATTCCAGGCCCGGCTGGCGGCCGCTTCGCAGGTGAAACCATGACCTATTCCACCAATGAGATGATGACCGTCGCCGCGGCCCGTCGGCTGAAGAACAACGCCGTGTGTTTCGTTGGCATCGGCCTGCCGTCGAAAGCGGCCAACCTGGCGCGGCTGACTTCGTCGCCTGATGTTGTCCTGATCTACGAATCCGGTCCGATCGGCGCCAAGCCCAGCGTATTGCCGCTGTCCATCGGCGACGGTGAACTGGCGGAAACCGCGGACACCGTCGTACCCACCGGTGAGATTTTTCGCTATTGGCTGCAGGGCGGGCGCATCGACGTCGGCTTCCTCGGCGCGGCCCAGGTGGACCGTTTCGGCAACATCAACACCACCGTGGTCGGCGATTATCATCAGCCGAAAGTCCGTTTGCCGGGGGCCGGTGGCGCGCCGGAAATCGCCGGCTCGGCGAAAAGTGTGTTGATCATCCTCAAGCAATCGGCGCGTTCGTTTGTCGACAAGCTGGACTTCATCACCTCGGTCGGTCACGGCGAAGGCGGTGATTCGCGCAAGCGCCTCGGCCTGCCGGGCGCTGGCCCCGTAGGGATCATCACTGACCTGTGCATCATGGAACCGGAAGCCGGCAGCCATGAGTTCGTGGTCACTTCGCTGCACCCCGGGGTGACCCGTGAGCAAGTGATTGCCGCCACCGGCTGGGCGATCCGTTTCGCCGACCAGGTGCAGACCACCGCCGAACCGACCGAGGTCGAGTTGCGCGCATTGCGCGACCTTGAGGCCCGTACCGCTGCGGCCCACGGCCAGACTCCAGGAGAAGCCTGAATGCGCGACGTTTTTATCTGTGATGCGATTCGAACCCCCATCGGCCGGTTCGGCGGCAGCCTGTCCGCGGTGCGTGCCGATGACCTGGCGGCCGTGCCGATCAAGGCGCTGATGGAACGCAACCCATCGGTGGACTGGCGCGCGGTGGACGAAGTGTTCCTCGGCTGCGCCAACCAGGCCGGTGAAGACAACCGCAACGTAGCGCGCATGGCCTTGTTGCTGGCCGGTCTGCCGGAGAGCATCCCCGGCGTGACGGTCAACCGCCTCTGCGCCTCGGGCATGGACGCTATCGGCACGGCGTTTCGTGCCATTGCCAGCGGCGAAATGGAGCTGGCCATCGCCGGCGGCGTCGAATCGATGTCCCGCGCGCCGTTCGTGATGGGCAAGGCCGATGCGGCGTTCTCACGCAACATGAAGCTGGAGGACACGACCATTGGTTGGCGCTTCATCAACCCGCTGATGAAAGCCCAGTACGGCGTTGATGCAATGCCGCAGACCGCTGATAACGTGGCGGATGACTACGCGGTGTCCCGCGCAGATCAAGACGCCTTTGCCGTGCGCAGCCAGCAGCGTGCGGCGGCGGCCCAGGCGGCGGGATTTTTTGCCGAAGAAATCGTGCCGGTTCGCATCGCCCACAAAAAGGGCGAAACGGTGGTCGAGCAGGACGAGCATCCACGCGCCGACACCACGTTGGAAACCTTGGGCCGACTCAAACCGGTCAACGGCCCGGACAAGACCGTGACCGCCGGCAACGCCTCGGGCGTGAATGACGGGGCGGCGGCGCTGATCCTCGCGTCCGCCGAAGCGGTGAAGAAACACGGCCTGACCCCCAGAGCCAGAGTGCTGGGCATGGCCAGCGCCGGCGTCGCGCCACGGGTGATGGGCATCGGCCCGGTGCCAGCGGTGCGCAAACTGACTGAGCGCCTGGGCCTGGCGGCCGCCGATTTTGACGTGATCGAGCTCAACGAAGCCTTTGCCAGCCAGGGCCTGGCGGTGTTGCGCGATCTTGGGCTGGCGGACGATGCTCCGCACGTCAATCCGAACGGTGGCGCCATTGCCTTGGGCCATCCACTGGGCATGAGCGGGGCGCGGCTGGTGATGACAGCGCTGCATCATCTGGAAAAGACCGGCGGCAAGAAAGGCCTGGCGACCATGTGCGTTGGCGTCGGCCAAGGTCTGGCACTGGCTATCGAACGCGTCTGACGGTCGTCCTACCAATAAGAAACCGAGGAATGCTGCATGACTGACAAGCCTGGTTACCGTCGCCCTCAAGTGGGCACTCAGCCGGAGTATCTGCACCCGCCGTACCAGTCCACCAACCTGCGCTCGCCGTCCAAGCCGTTGGTGTACCTGCCCCATTCATTGTCGGAAATCACCGGGCCGACCGTAGGTGCTGATCGTCTTCAGGAGAAGGACCATGACCTGACCGCCCAGCATGCCGGTGAGCCGCTCGGTGAACGGATCATCATTCACGGGCGCGTGCTCGATGAGCACGGCGAGCCGGTACCGGGCATCCTGATCGAGATCTGGCAGGCCAACGCCGCCGGTCGCTACAACCACGACCGTGACAACCACGATGCGCCGCTGGACCCGAACTTCACCGGCACCGGTCGCACCGTGACCGATGCCGATGGCGGGTATCAGTTCCAGACCATCAAGCCCGGCGCCTATCCGTGGGGCAACCACCACAACGCCTGGCGCCCGGCGCATATCCATTTTTCATTGTTCGGGCCGAGCATCCTGACGCGCCTGGTCACGCAGATGTATTTCCCCGGTGATCCGTTGCTGGAATACGATCCGATCTACAACTGCGTGCCGGACAGCCGTGCCAAGGAACGCTTGATCGCCAGTTTCGACCTGGAAAAAACCATTCCTCACTACGCCCTCGGTTATCGCTGGGACATCGTCTTGCGCGGCCGCGAAGCCACGCCGATGGAGAAATAAGATGACGCTCAACGCCACTACGTCCCACACCGTCGGCCCTTACTACCACATCGGCCTGACGTGGCTGAACCGCGAAGACCTGACCGACGCCCAGACGCTCGGCCAGCGCGTGGCGATCACCGGGCAAGTGATCGACGGCAACGGCCAGTTCGTCAACGACGCCATGCTGGAAGTCTGGCAGGCCAACGCCGCCGGTAAATACGCTCACCCGGAAGACGATCAGGACAAACCGCTGGACCCGCATTTCGACGGTTTCGGCCGGGTGCCGGTGGATGCCGAAGGGCGGTTCCGCTTTACCACCATCAAGCCGGGCACCGTGCCGGGGTTGGGCGGTACGACCCAGGCGCCGCATCTCGTTGTACTGGTGTTCGCCCGCGGGTTGGTCAAGCATCTGTTGACGCGCATCTATTTCGCCGACGAACCCGCCAACGAAGCTGATCAACTGCTGGCCTGCGTACCCGAGGAGCGTCGCGACACCATCGTGGCCAGGCCCGATGCGTCGGGTGTTTACCAGTGGAACGTGATTCTCCAGGGCACGGATGCCGAGACAGTGTTCTTCGATTACTGAGTGAAAACCTCTGTGGCGAGGGAGCTTGCTCCCGCTGGCTTGCGCAGCAAGCCCATGGCAGGCGACGCGGTGCATCCAAAACAGCGCCGGGCCTGGTTTTGCGACTGCTGCGCAGCCGAGCGGGAGCAAGCTCCCTCGCCACAGGTGGCAAGACTGTGGAACGGGAGTGTTACGAAGTATGTCTAGACTTCGTCAGTCCCCAACGAGTGATTAACCCATGACCACCCCAATCAGCCATTACACCGGCGAAGAACGCAGCAAGCGCATCTTCGCCATCGTCGGTGCCTCTTCCGGCAACCTGGTCGAATGGTTCGACTTCTACGTCTATGCGTTCTGCGCGATTTATTTCGCCCCGGCGTTTTTCCCATCGGACAATCCGACGGTGCAACTGGTTAACACGGCGGGGGTATTCGCCGCCGGGTTCCTGATGCGGCCCATTGGCGGCTGGATTTTCGGCCGGGTAGCGGACCGTCACGGGCGCAAGAATTCGATGATGATCTCGGTGATGATGATGTGCTTCGGCTCGTTGCTCATCGCCTGCCTGCCCACCTACAAGGACATCGGCGTCTGGGCGCCGGTGCTGCTGCTGTTCGCTCGCCTGCTGCAAGGCCTGTCGGTGGGTGGCGAGTACGGCACGACCGCGACCTACATGAGCGAAGTCGCCCTCAAGGGGCATCGCGGCTTTTTTGCCTCGTTCCAGTACGTGACGCTGATCGGCGGGCAACTTTTGGCGGTGTCGCTGGTGGTGATCCTGCAGCAGTTTCTCAGCGAAGACGAACTGCGCGCTTACGGTTGGCGAATCCCGTTCGTGGTGGGCGCCGCCGCGGCGTTGATTTCCCTGTTCCTGCGCCGGTCCTTGAAGGAAACCACCAGCAAGGAAATGCGCGAAAACAAAGACGCTGGCAGCATCGCCGCGTTGTTTCGCGACCACAAGGCTGCGTTCATCACCGTGCTGGGCTACACCGCCGGCGGTTCGCTGATTTTCTACACCTTCACCACTTACATGCAGAAGTACCTGGTGAACACCGCCGGCCTGCATGCCAAGACCGCCAGTTACATCATGACCGGCGCGCTGTTTCTCTACATGTGCATGCAACCGCTGTTCGGCATGCTCGCAGACAAGATCGGCCGGCGTAACTCCATGCTCTGGTTCGGCGGCCTGGGGGCGTTGTGCACCGTGCCGATCCTGCTGACGCTCAAGGGCACCAGCAACCCGTTCCTGGCGTTTGTCCTGATCACTTTTGCCTTGGCGATCGTCAGCTTCTACACCTCCATCAGCGGTCTGGTGAAAGCCGAAATGTTTCCACCAGAAGTGCGGGCGCTGGGAGTAGGGTTGGCCTATGCGGTGGCAAACGCGATTTTTGGCGGTTCGGCCGAGTACGTTGCCTTGAGCCTGAAAGCCCAGGGCATGGAAAACGCTTTTTATTGGTATGTCACGGTGATGATGGTCGTTGCGTTCCTGTTCAGCTTGCGCCTGCCAAAACAGCCAGCGTATTTGCACCACGATCTTTAAAGGCTTGGTTGATTCATTGTGGCGAGGGGATTTATCCCCGTTGGGGTGCGCAGCGCCCCTGATCCGCAACTCGGTGTGTCAGGCAGATCGAGTCGGCTGTTTGGGGCTGCTGTGCAGCCCAGCGGGGATAAATCCCCTCGCCATAGGAATATCTGGCCATAAAGGCATCCATTTTTCGAAGGACTGTTTATGAGCGAACGACCGGGCAATCAGCTGTTCGATGCCTACTTCACCGCCCGCGACATGCGCGAAGTGTTCTGTGATGCGGGGCGTGTGCAGGCGATGCTCGACTTTGAGGCGGCGCTGGCCCGGGCCGAGGCGCGGGTTGGGCTGATTCCCCAGGAGGCGGTGGCGCCGATCGGGAATGCCTGTCGCGCCCAGCTGTACGACTTTTCAGCGTTGAGCGAAGCGATTGCCAGTGCCGGCAATTCTGCGATCCCTCTGGTCAAGGCGTTGGGCAAGCGCATCGCTGCCGAGAGCGCCGAGGCCGAACGCTACGTGCACTTGGGCGCAACCAGCCAGGACGTGATGGACAGTGGCTTGGTGCTGCAACTGCGCCAGGCGCTCGGACTGATCGAAGGTGAGCTGGCGCAACTGGCTGTCACCCTGGCTCGACAAGCCGAACGTTACGCCGCCGCGCCGCTGGCCGGGCGCACCTGGCTGCAACATGCCACGCCGGTCACCCTGGGGATGAAAATCGCCGGCTGGCTGGGGGCCGTCACGCGCAGTCGCCAGCGCTTGCGGGAACTCAAGCCGCGCCTGTTGGTACTGCAATTTGGAGGCGCCTCCGGGACCCTCGCCGCTTTGGGTGAGCAGGCGCTGCCGGTGGCCGAAGCCTTGGCCGCCGAGCTGCAACTGAACCTGCCGGAGCAGCCTTGGCACACCCAGCGCGATCGTTTGGTGGAGTTCGGCGCGGTGCTGGGCTTGATCGCCGGCAGCCTGGGCAAACTGGGGCGCGACGTCAGCCTGTTGATGCAGACCGAGGCAGGCGAGGCGTTCGAACCTTCGGCACCGGGCAAGGGCGGTTCGTCGACCATGCCCCACAAGCGCAACCCGGTGGGCGCGGCGGTGCTGATCGGCGCTGCGACGCGGGTGCCCGGTTTGTTGTCGACGCTGTTCAGCGCCATGCCTCAGGAACATGAGCGCAGCCTCGGCCTGTGGCACGCCGAATGGGAAACCCTGCCGGACATCTGCTGCCTGGTGTCCGGCGCGCTGCAACAGGCGCGACTGCTGGCCGAAGGGTTGGAAGTGGATACGGCGCGCATGGCCCGTAACCTGGAACTGACCCAAGGGTTGGTGCTGGCCGAAGCCGTCAGCATCGTCCTGGCCCAGCGGGTTGGTCGCGACACCGCGCATCATCTGCTGGAGCAATGCTGCAAGCGCGCGGTGGCCGAACAACGGCATTTGCGCGAGGTGCTGGGGGAAGAACCCCAGGTCACCGCGCAGTTATCCGCGACCGAGCTTGATCATCTGCTCGACCCGGCCCACTACCTCGGACAAGCCCAGGCCTGGGTTGCCCGAGCGGTGGCCGAACACCTTGCCTTGAATGCCTGAAAGGAGATTGTTGTGGGATTGGTCAAACTCGCCGAGGGCGATCTGAGCTATTGTTTTGATGAGCGGCGATTGGACGGGCCGCAGGCCGCCCCGGTGCTGGTGCTCTCCAACTCTTTGGGTACCGATTTGCATATGTGGGACGAGCAGGTCGCGGCGTTCAGTGAACACTTTCGGGTCTTGCGTTTCGACACCCGTGGTCACGGCCGGTCGCTGGTCACCGAGGGCCCCTACAGCATCGAACAGCTGGGCCGCGACGTGCTGGCGATGCTTGATGCGCTGGATATCGACAAGGTGCATTTCTGCGGCCTTTCAATGGGTGGCCTGATCGGCCAGTGGCTGGGAATCAACGCCGGCGAGCGCCTGCACAAACTGGTGGTGTGCAATACCGCCGCGAAGATTGGCGACCCTTCGATGTGGAACCCGCGCATCGAAACCGTGCTGCGTGATGGCAAGGCGGCGATGGTGGCGTTGCGTGATGCGTCGATTGCCCGCTGGTTCACGCCGGATTTCGCCAAGGCCCATCCGGCGACGGCGGAAAAAATTACCGACATGCTGGCGGCGACCTCGCCCCAAGGCTATGCGGCCAACTGCGCCGCAGTACGCGACGCCGATTTTCGTGAGCAGCTATCGCTGATCCGTGTGCCACTGCTGGTGATCGCTGGCACCGAAGATGCCGTGACGCCGCCAGCGGGCGGACGTTTTATCCAAGAGCGGGTCGAGGGTGCCGAATACGCCGAGTTTCATGCCGCGCACTTGTCCAACGTCCAGGCCGGCGCCGCGTTCAGCGCGCGGGTACTGGATTTCCTGCTTGATACTGGCCGCGCCTGAGGAGTTTTTTGTGGACGAGAAACAACGTTACGACGAAGGCATGCAAGTACGCCGCGCAGTGCTGGGCGATGCCCACGTCGACCGCAGCCTCAATGCATTGACCGAATTCAACAGCGAATTCCAGGAGATGATCACCCGCCACGCCTGGGGCGACATCTGGACCCGCCCGGGCCTGCCGCGCCATACCCGCAGCCTGATCACCATCGCCATGCTGATCGGCATGAACCGCAACGAAGAACTCAAGCTGCACCTGCGCGCCGCCGCCAACAACGGCGTGAGCCGCAGCGAGATCAAGGAAGTAATCATGCAGAGCGCCATCTACTGCGGCATCCCGGCGGCCAACGCCACCTTCCACCTGGCCGAATCCGTCTGGGATGAACTGGGCATCGAATCACGAACTTGAGGGATGACTTCATCCCTGGGGGAGCGGGCTTGCTCGCGAAGGCGGTGGTTCAGCCAGCACTCATGTTGGATGTACCCACGCCTTCGCGAGCAAGCTCGCTCCCACATTGGATCTTCGGTGAACACAAGTTTTTTGCTCGGCACTGATCCCCTGTGGGAGCGAGCTTGCTCGCGATGGCGGTGGTACAGCCGCCGTCCATGTTTGGCTTTTTACAACAAGCTGATCGGATAGCTGACAATCAACCGGTTCTCATCGAACTCATTGGTATTGAAGTCCCGGCGCATCGTCGAGTTGCGCCACTTCACGTTGAGACTCTTCAGCGCACCGCTCTGCACGGTATAAGCCAGCTCAGTCTCGCGGCCCCACTCCTTGCCGTCATCGACGGTGGCGGTGTGCACGTTGTCACCGCTGATGTAGCGGTTCATCAGGGTCAGGCCCGGCACGCCAACAGCGGCGAAGTTGAAGTCATGACGCAGTTGCCAGGATTTTTCCTTGGCGTTGTCGTAGCTGGAGTTGTAGCTGTCGTTCGCCAGGGTCCCGCCGCTGGTGCCGTTGACGCGCATCCAGGCATCATCGCCGCCGACTTTCTGCAGGCCGACGTAGAAGGTGTTGCCACCGTACTTGGCCGAGAGCATGGCGAACGCGGTCTTGTTGTCGAGATCGCCGGCCAGGGCGCTGCCGTCTTCCTTGCCGGTGAAGTAGCCCAGGTTGGCGCCCAGGGTCCAGTCGCCCATGGGTTGGCTGTGGGTCAGGTTGAAATATTGCTGCTGGTAGATGTCGGACAGTTCCGCGTACCAGACGCCGACCTGGGTGCGTTTTTCGTTGAAGGCGTATTCGCCGCCGCCGAAGTTGAAACGGTCCGAAGTGAAGGCACCGCGGCCGTTCATCGACATGTCTTCCATGCTCGCGTCGTTGCGCGGGCTGTTGCCACGGAACTGACCGCCATAGAGGCTCAGGCCGTTGATCTCGGTGGAAGTGACCTGGCCGCCCTGGAAGGTTTGCGGCAGGGAGCGGCCGTCGTCGGAACGCAGGATCGGCAGCACCGGCATCCACTCGCCGACTTTCAATTCAGTCTTCGAGACTTTGGCCTTGAGGGCCACGCCCAAACGGCCGAAGTCATCGGCCGGACGACCGTCGTCGTGCACCGGCAGCAACTGGGTACCGGCGGTGCCGCGACCGCCGTCGAGCTTGACCGAGTACAGGCCGAGCACGTCCACGCCGAAACCGACCGTGCCCTGGGTGAAACCGGACTTGGCGTCGAGGATGAAGCTTTGAGTCCATTCCTCGGCCTTGCCTTGGGCGGCGGCGTCATTGGTGAAGTTGCGGTTGAAATAGAAGTTACGCAGGTTCAGCGTGGCCTTGGCGTCCTCGACGAACCCCGACTCCGCTGACAACACTGGCAATGCTACGCCGGACAGCGCGACGGCAAGGAGGCTGGGGAAAACTTGCTGTGTGGGTTTCATGGGCGTGTCTCTTGTTTTTCTGTGGACGAAGCGAGTCGTTGCCGCAACCCTTGGGTTGCAGGCGGTACGGTGGGGCTGGACGGTTAAAGTGGCTGAGGATCAGCCGGACGGTGCAGGGCGTAGGAGCATGGCGTCGAACCTGTTGTTATTGGTTTTGTGCGAGCGATGGTGAAGGGCCGCCCGGGATCGGTTCAATTGCGATTTGCGGGTTTCGGGCTATTATCGAACGGCAAAACAAACGCAATTCCCTGTGGGAGCGAGCTTGCTCGCGATGGCGTCGGCACACTCAATATCCCTGCAAGCTGACCCAACGCTATCGCGAGCAAGCTCGCTCCCACATTGGAATTTGTGTTGGGCAGGGAATCGGCGCAAACAAAAAGCCCACCTTTCGGTGGGCTTCGTGTTCAGCGTTCAAGCATCCATCAAAACAACTTCGTCTCCGGCGCTTTCTCCGCGATCGGTTCGCGCTTGCCCGTCTCGGCATTCCAGCCGCCGCCCAGGGCCTTGTACAAATTGACCTCGCTGGTCAGTTGCGCAAGGCGATCGGTGATCAGCGATTGCTGCGCGCTGAACAACTGGCGCTGGGCGTCGAGGAAAGTCAGGTTGCTGTCGACGCCGATACGGTAGCGACGCTCGGCCAGGCGGTAGTAGTCCTGGTTGGCGGCGACGAAGTCGGTCTGTGCCTGCAACTGTTCGTTGTAGGTCTGACGCGCGGCCAGGCCGTCGGAGACTTCCTGGAACGCGGTCTGGATCGACTGCTCATACTGCGCGACGTTGATGTCTTTCTGGATCTTCGCGTAATCCAGGCTTGCCCGCAGGCTGCCGGCGTTGAAGATCGGCAGGTTGATCTGCGGAGCGAAGGTCCAGGTGCCCGAGCCGCCCTTGAACAGGCCGGACAGGTCCGGGCTGAGGGTGCCGGCATTGGCCGTCAGGCTGATGCTTGGGAAGAACGCGGCCCGCGCGGCGCCGATATTGGCGTTGGCGGCGAGCAGGTTGCGTTCGGCCTGGAGGATGTCCGGGCGCCGTTGCAGCAGGTCCGAGGGCAAGCCGGGTGGCACTTCGCTGAGCAGGTCGGCGCTCAGCGGTTGTGTCTGCAGGTTGGCCGGCAGGCCGGTGCCCAGCAGCAGGGTCAGGCTGTTTTCGTCCTGGGCCACCTGGCGGGTGTAGCGGGCCAGTTGCACGCGGGCGTTTTCCACCGCCGTACGGGCTTGGCTCAAGTCCAGGGCCGAGGCCACGCCGACTTCGGCGCTGCGCGAGGTCAGCTTCAGGCTTTGCTCATAGGTGCCGAGGGTATCCTGGGTCAATTTGAGCAGTTCCTTGTCGGCCTGCCAGGTCAGGTAAGCGTTGGCGACGTTGGCCACCAGGCTGATCTGGGTGCTGCGGCGGGCTTCTTCGGTGGCGAAGTAGCTTTGCAACGCTTGCTCGCTCAGGCTGCGGACACGACCGAACAGGTCCAGTTCGTAGGCGCTGATCCCCAGCGTCGCCGAGTAGGAGCTGCTGATTGCCGCTTCACCGGTTTGCGAGGCGCGTGCCGGCACCCGCTGGCGGTTGCCGGAGCCGGTGGCCGAGACCGCCGGGAACAGGTCGGCGCGCTGGATGCGGTACTGCGCGGCGTAGGCGTCGATGTTCAGCGCCGCGACGCGCAGGTCGCGGTTGTTTTCCAGGGCGACCTGGATCAGCTGTTGCAGTGCCGGATCGTGGAAGAACTGTTTCCAGCCCTGCTCGGCGGCGGCCTGGCCGGGTGCTTTGGCCGGCTCGTAGGCCGGCCCTTGCGGGTACTGCGCCGCGACCGGTGCTTCGGGCCGCTGATAGTCGGGAATCAGCGAGCATCCGCTGAGCACGACGGCGGCGATGGTCAGGGAGAGTAGCGACTTGCTCATTGGCCAGCCTCTTTAGAAGTTTCAGGAGTGTGGTCCTGGTCGATATTTTTACGTCGACCGATTGACGACACCGTCACGAAGAACAATGGCACCCAGAAGATTGCCAGGATGGTCGCGGTGAGCATACCGCCAATCACGCCGGTACCGATGGCGTGCTGGCTGCCCGAGCCGGCGCCGGTGGAAATGGCCAGCGGGACCACGCCGAGGACGAATGCCAAGGACGTCATGATGATCGGCCGCAGACGCATCCTGCAGGCTTCGATCGCGGCCTCCACCAGAGTCCGGCCCTGTTCATGGAGCTCCTTGGCGAACTCGACGATCAGGATGGCGTTTTTCGCCGCCAGGCCGATGGTCGTCAACAGACCCACCTGGAAGTACACGTCGTTGGACAGGCCGCGCAGGCTGGTGGCCAGCAGGGCACCGATGATCCCCAGCGGCACCACGAGCATGACCGCGATCGGAATCGACCAGCTTTCATACAGCGCCGCCAGGCAGAGGAATACCATCAGCAGCGAGAGCGCGTACAGAGCCGGCGCCTGGGAACCCGACAGGCGTTCCTCGTACGACAGGCCTGTCCAGGAGATGCCGACACCCGCCGGCAGCTTCTGCGCAATGGCCTCGACTTCGGCCATCGCTTCACCCGTGGAGTAACCTGGCGCCGGAGCACCGAGGACTTCCATCGCTTCCACGCCGTTGTAACGGGCCAGTTTCGGCGATCCGTAGGTCCACTCGCCCTTGGCGAAGGCGCTGAACGGCACCATGGTCCCGGCGCTGTTGCGCACGTACCATTTGTTCAGGTCCTCCGGGCTCATGCGCGCGTCCGGTCGGCCTTGAACGTAGACGCGCTTCACCCGACCACGGTCGATGAAGTCATTGACATAGTTACTGCCGAGGGCAATCGACAGCGTATTGTTGATGTCCGAAAGGGTGATGCCCAGGGCACTGGCCTTCTCGTCATCGATGTCCAACTGGTACTGGGGCTCGTCGTTGAGACCGTTCGGACGCACCTGGGTCAGGACCTTGCTCTGCGAAGCCATTCCCAGGAACTGGTTGCGAGCCTCCATCAGTTTTTCGTGACCGATGCCGGCGCGGTCCTGCAGGAACACGTCGAAACCGGTGGCGTTACCCAGTTCCATCACCGCGGGCGGAGCAAAGGCAAACACCATCGCGTCGCGGAACGTGAAGAAGTGCTGCTGGGCGCGGCCGGCGATCTTGAATACGGTGTTGTCGGCGTTTCGCTCTTCCCACGGCTTGAGCATGATGAATGCCATGCCGGAGCTCTGGCCACGACCGGCGAAGTTGAAGCCGGTCACGGTAAACACCGAGGCCACGCCATCCCCTTCACCGCCGTCCTTGCTCGGACGCAGCAGGAACTCACGCATCTTGTCCACGACCACCTGGGTGCGCTCGGCACTGGAGCCGGCCGGTGTCTGCACCTGGGCGAACAACACGCCCTGGTCTTCTTCCGGCAGGAACGCGGTGGGGATGCGGGTGAACAGCCAGACCATGCCGACCAAGATGATCACGTAGGCCAACAGGTACGGAGCCTTGTGCTTGAGCATGTTGCCCACGCCACGCTCGTAGCTGCGGACGCCACGGTCGAAGTTGCGGTTGAACCAGCCGAAGAAACCGCGTTTCGGCGTGCCGTGCTCGCCCTTGGGGATTGGCTTGAGCATGGTGGCGCACAGGGCCGGGGTGAAGATCAGGGCCACCAGCACCGACAGGGCCATGGCCGAGACGATGGTGATGGAGAACTGCTTGTAGATCACGCCGGTGGAGCCGCCGAAGAACGCCATCGGCAGGAGTACCGCCGACAGCACCAGGGCGATGCCCACCAGGGCGCCCTGGATCTGGCCCATGGATTTCTTGGTCGCTTCCTTGGGCGACAGGCCTTCTTCGCTCATCACCCGTTCGACGTTTTCCACCACCACGATGGCATCGTCCACCAGCAAGCCGATGGCCAACACCATGCCGAACATGGTCAGGGTGTTGATGCTGAAACCGAACGCGGCGAGGATCCCGAAAGTACCCAGCAGTACCACCGGCACCGTCATCGTGGTGATGATGGTGGCGCGGAAGTTCTGCAGGAACAGGAACATTACCAGGAACACCAGCGCGACCGCTTCGATCAGGGTTTCAATCACGCCCTTGATCGATTCGCTCACCACTGGCGTGGTGTCGTACGGGAATACCACTTCCAGGCCTTGCGGGAAGAATGGTTTGAGATCATCGACGGTCTGGCGCAGGGCCTTGGCCGTGTCAAGGGCGTTGGCACCGGTCGCCAGTCGCACCGCCAGGCCGGAGGCCGGCAAGCCGTTGAACTGAGCGTTGATACTGTAGTTTTCGCCGCCCAGGGCCACATCGGCGACATCGCCGACGCGCACTTGCGAGCCGTCCGGGTTGACCTTGAGCAGGATCGCCTTGAACTGCTCGGCGGTCTGCAGGCGGGTCTTGCCGATGATGGTGGCGTTCAATTGCTGGCCGGGCAGGGCAGGCAGGCCGCCGAGCTGGCCGGACGCGACCTGGACGTTCTGCGCGGAAACCGCGTTGCTCACATCCACCGGGGTCAGGTTGAATTTGTTCAACTTGGCCGGGTCGAGCCAGATCCGCATGGCGTACTGGGCACCGAAGACCTGGAAGTCGCCGACGCCCTTGGTGCGCGAGATCGGGTCCTGCATGTTCGACACGATGTAGTTGGACAGGTCCTCACGAGTCATGCTGCCATCGCGCGAGACCACGCCGATCACCATCAGGAAGTTTCTCACCGACTTGGTCACGCGGATGCCTTGTTGCTGCACTTCCTGCGGCAACAGCGGAGTGGCCAGGTTCAGCTTGTTCTGCACCTGGACCTGCGCGGTATCGGAGTTGGTGCCTTGCTCGAAGGTTGCGGTGATGGTCATGCTGCCGTCGGAGTTACTTTCCGACGACACATAACGCAGGTTGTCGATACCGTTGAGCTGTTGCTCGATGACCTGCACCACGGTGTCCTGCACGGTTTGTGCGGATGCACCCGGGTAGGTCACCTGGATCGCAATGGCCGGCGGCGCGATGCTCGGGTACTGGTTGATCGGCAACTTGAGGATCGATAGGGCCCCGACCAGCATGATCACCAGGGCAATCACCCAGGCGAAGATTGGACGGTCGATAAAGAATTTCGACATGGTTTACTCCCCTTTGCCGCCGGCGGCTTTGTCAGCTGCCTGAGCGGGGGCCGGGTTCTTTGCGTCGACGTTGGTGGCTTCGGTGGCTTTGACTTCCACCCCTGGCCGTACGTACTGCAACCCTTCGGTGATCAGGCGATCACCGGCCTTGAGGCCGTCTTCGATCAGCCACTGGCTGCCGACGGTACGGCTGGCCTTGAGCTGACGCAGCTCGACCTTGTTGTCCGCGCCCACGACCAGCGCAGTCGGCGTACCCTTGAGGTCGCGGGTCACGCCTTGCTGCGGCGCCAGGATTGCGGCGCTGTTCACGCCGGCCTGCAGCTGCGCGTGGACAAACATGCCCGGCAGCAGCGTGTGCTCAGGGTTGGGGAACACGGCGCGCAAGGTCACGGAACCAGTGGTCGGGTCGACCGAGACTTCAGAGAACTCCAGCTTGCCTTCATGGGGATACTGGCTGCCGTCTTCCAGCGTCAGCTTGACCATGGCGGCATTATCGCCAGCCTTCTGCAAGCGACCGCTTTCCAGCTCACGGCGCAGGTTCAGCAGCTCGACGGAACTCTGCGTCACGTCGACGTAGATCGGATCGAGTTGCTGGATGGTCGCCAGGGCGTCGGTCTGGCCATTGCTCACCAGCGCACCCTCGGTGACCGAGGAGCGCCCGATGCGACCGGAAATCGGCGCGTAGACTTTGGTGTAGCGCACGTTGATCTGGGCCGTCTGCAGGTTCGCTTCCGACTCCAGGCGGTTGGCCACGGCGGTGTCGTACTCCTGGCGGCTGACGGCCTGCTCGTCGACCAATTGCTTGTAGCGATCGGCGATCGACTTGGTGGATCGCAGGTTGGCCTCGGCGCTCTTGAGGTTCGCTTCATAGACGGCCGGGTCGATCTGGTACAGCTGCTGGCCGGCCTTGACGTCGGCGCCTTCCTTGAACAGGCGCTTGAGGATGATGCCGTTGACCTGCGGACGCACTTCGGCGACGCGGAACGCACTGGTGCGGCCCGGCAATTCGGAGGTCAGGGTAAAAGGCTGAGTCTTGAGGGTTACGACGCCGACCTGAGGAGGGGGAGGGGCAGGGGCAGCCTCTTCCTTGTTGCATCCGCTGAGCAGCGATGCCAGGGCGATGGCAGTGACCAGAGCGGTAACAGCTGGCTTGAATTGCATGGAAATCCTCGGGTCCAGGCGCGCAACAGGCGCACTCGAAAAGTGGAAGGTTAAAAAATGAGCATTATTCAATTAATAGGTTGCTAAGAAATATACTTACGTACATGGTTGTTTGTAAACAGCCAAATTGCGTACCATCCGTATTTACAAAAGCCTGACAAAGGCCGATGCAGTCCGGGGACGCGTTCCGACAGGCGCTGCCTCATAGGTTATCCAACCGATCCTTACGCATTGCTTACGCATCCTGATTGAGGTGTTTACTGCCATGGTACGTCGTACCAAAGAAGAAGCCCTGGAGACTCGCAGCCAGATCCTTGAAGCGGCCGAAAAGGCCTTCTTCGAGCGCGGCGTGGCGCGAACGACGCTGGCCGACATCGCGACGCTGGCCGGTGTGACGCGTGGTGCGATCTACTGGCATTTCAGCAACAAGGCGGATTTGCTCCAGGCCATGCTCGATACCTTGCATGAGCCGCTCGATGAGTTGGCCCGCGCCAGCGAAAGCGAGGAGGAACTCGACCCGCTGGGGTGCGTGCGCAAGCTGCTGGTGAGGTTGTTCCAGCAGGTGGCCCTGGACCCGAAAACCCGCCGCATTAATGAGATTCTGTTCCATAAGTGCGAATTCACCGATGAAATGTGCGACTTGCGCCAGCAGCGGCGCGAGGTCAGCCTCGACTGTAACGTGCGAATCGCGCTGTCCCTGCGCAATGCAATGAAACGCGGTCAGATGCCGGATGACCTGGATCCCGAGAGAGCTGCGGTGGCTATCCATGCCTATATCGACGGGATCCTGTATCAGTGGCTGCTGGCGCCGGACAGCTTCGCCCTGGCCGGTGAGGCCGAGCGCTGGGTGGATATCGGGTTGGACATGCTGCGCCTGAGCCCTAACCTGCGCAAATGAAACAAAATGCGTAATTGAGTCGGTTTATGTCAATAGCTCATTCGGACGGCCCTGACGGAATGGTTCCGGGTTCGGGGCACTTTATATACGTAGTGCTGATTCGTTGACAGTCAGCACACGCGTTACTTTGTAGGAAAATTGTGTTTGGTCCGGCAAGCGAGCCCCGTCAGGGCGTAATGCCGGCGCAACAGGCAGATTTCCAGGCGCTCGGGTAACAAGTGTTCAGCCCAGCGTCACCTCCATGGTAAAGCTATAAGGGTCTGTGCTTAATGCACGAGTAATACGGGCAGTACAGTTGATTGGGGTGGTGCCGATAGACATGATTTTACATATCCGAACTGGCGTCACTGTCGGCGCGAAAAGCCCGAACGAAGTGTCAACGCGCAAACCAAACTCAACGAAAGCTCCCACCGTCATTCCGCCGAATTGAATACAGTGGTGGTATATGTCCTTGCTGCGAGAGCCTGGGTTTCGAACGTAGCGGAAGTCTTGACCATAGACGCTGATACCTCCCGAGGGAAGTTGCAAGGTGGCGAGGTTGTCGGCGCTCAGGCCAAGCGTGTTTTTATTGGCATCAAGGTCGTGCTCGGTATTGTTGACGACTTTCATGATGAATCGTGTTGAGTGGGCGGGCGCCTTGGCAGATTCCAACGCCTGGATCTGCCTGTCGTAGTGTTCGTGGTACGCTTTTTCTTCAGCGGAATCGTTTGGTTTTGTATCTGCTGGGTTTTCTGGAAAGTTATTCATATTGCTCTCTTTGCTTGAGATAGTTGATGTTTGGTCGTCGCTAATTTACTCGTGACGACCAGAGGCAATATGAATGATTGAAGTTTTATTTAGAACTTTTAGATGTCGACGAAATGTTTAAACAAAAAGCCCCGCTGTGCAAAGGCGGGGCTTTTTGTTTGCGGCGGGTTAATTACATGACTGGATAGTCGATATACCCCACCGGTCCTTTGCCATAGAAGGTTTCCGGGTGAGGTTCGTTCAGCGGTGCATCGGCTTTCAAGCGTGCCGGCAGGTCCGGGTTGGCAATGAACGGCACGCCGAACGCCACGGCGTCAGCCTTGCCTTCCGCCAGCCAGGCATTGGCACTCTCTTTGGTGAAGCGCTCATTGGCAATGTACGGGCCGCCGAACGCTTGCTTCAGTTGCGGGCCGATGCTGTCCGCGCCTTCTTTCTCGCGCGAGCAGATGAAGGCGATGCCACGCTTGCCCAGTTCGCGGGCCACATAGCTGAAGGTTTCCAGGCGGTTTTCGTCGCCCATGTCATGGGAGTCGGCGCGCGGCGCCAGGTGGACGCCCACGCGGCCGGGGCCCCAGACTTCGATCGCCGCATCAGTCACTTCCAGCAGCAGGCGAGCACGGTTTTCCAGGGAGCCGCCGTAGTTGTCGGTGCGCTGGTTGGTGCTGCTTTGCAGGAACTGGTCGAGCAGGTAGCCGTTGGCGCCATGAATTTCCACGCCATCAAACCCGGCGGCCTTGGCGTTTTCGGCACCCACGCGGTAGGCATCGACGATGTCGGCGATTTCCGCGGTTTCCAATGCGCGCGGCGTCGGGTAGTCGGCCAGCGGACGTACCAGGCTCACATGCCCCTTGGGCTGGATGGCGCTCGGAGCCACCGGAAGCTCACCGTCCAGGTAGGACGGGTGGGAAATCCGGCCGACGTGCCAGAGCTGCAGGAAAATCTTGCCGCCGGCGCCGTGGATGGCTTTGGTCACGTTGGCCCAGCCGCGTACCTGGTCGTTGGACCAGATGCCTGGGGTATCGGGGTAGCCCACGCCCATCGGCGTCACCGAAGTGGCTTCGCTGAGGATCAGCCCGGCGGAGGCGCGTTGCACGTAATACTCGGCCATCAGCGCGTTGGGGACTCGGCCTGCGTCAGCGCGGCAGCGGGTGAGCGGGGCCATGATGATGCGGTTTTTCAGCTCGATGTCACCGAGTTTGATGGGGTCGAAAATTGTCGCCATGAAATGCAACCTCGCAAGTGAAGGGTTAAAAGTCAGTGAGTGGCAGGGGCCAGGTCGGCATTGCCGCCCTGGCGAAAAGTGATCAGGGTTACCAGCAGCGCCAGCACGGCCAGCGCGCCGGCGGCCAGGGGCACGGCTGTCAGGCCCAGGCCATGGTCGATGACACTGCCGCCGACCCAGGCACCCAAGGCATTGCCGATGTTGAAGGCACCGATGTTCAGGGTGGACACCAGGTTTGGCGCGGCTTTGCCGAAGGTCACCACGTTGACTTGCAAGGCCGGCACGGCGGCAAAGCAGGCGGTGGCCCAGAGGAACAGGGTGATTTCAGTCGGGATCAGCGCCACGCTGGTCCAGCTCAGTACGGTGGATACCAGCGCCATGGTCAAAAAGACGCCCATCAGCGTGTTCGCCAGGCTCTTGTCCGCCAGCTTGCCGCCGATGATGTTGCCAAGCGTCAGGCCGAGGCCGATCAGGACCAGGGTCCAGGTCACGCCACGGGGCGAAACGCCGGTGACTTCGCCGAGCAGGGGGGCGACGTAGGTAAACAGCGTGAACACCGAGGCGGAGAACAACGCAGTCATGCTCAGCGACAGCCACAGGCCTGCGCCCTTGAGCGCCACCAGCTCGGCACGCATGTCGAGTTTTTCCTCGTCGCGCTTGGCCGGCAGGAAGCGGATCAGGCCGATCAGCGCGATCACACCGATGACCGTCACGGCCCAGAAAGTCGAGCGCCAGCCGGCCTGCTGGCCCAGTGCGGTGCCCAGCGGTACGCCGAGCACGTTGGCCAGGGTCAGGCCAGTGAACATCAGGGCCACGGCCGAAGCGCGCTTGTTCGGCGCCACCAGGCCGGCCGCCACCACCGAGCCGATGCCGAAGAACGCACCGTGACACAGGGCAGTAACGACCCGGGCGAACATCAGTACGTTGTAGTCGCTGGCGACGGCGCAGAGCAGGTTGCCGACTATGAAAATCCCCATCAGCGCCACCAGCGCAGCCTTGCGCGGCAGCCGCGCGGTGGCCATTGCCATGAACGGCGCACCGATGGCCACGCCCAGCGCATAGCCGGTCACCAGCCAGCCGGCGCCGGGAATCGATACGCCGAGGTCCGCCGCCACATCGGGCAACAGGCCCATGATGACGAATTCCGTCGTGCCGATGGCGAAGGCGCTGAGCGCCAGAATCAAGAGTGAAAGGGGCATTTCGAATCCTTGTCAGGTCAGAGCTCTTGGCTCATTTGCTTGAGGAATTGCTGGATCACGTCCTCGTTGCGTTTGAAGAAGTGCCATTGACCGACCTTCTGGCTGGTGATCAACCCCGCCCGCTGCAGCACCGCCAGATGCGCCGAAACCGTGGACTGCGAAAGGCCGCAGCGCTGATCGATCTGGCCGGCGCAAATACCGAATTCATGGTTGTGCAACTGTTCGGGGAACTGGACTTTGGGGTCCTTGAGCCAGTTGAGGATGTCTCGCCGTACTGGGTGCGCCAGGGCTTTTATTATTTCGTCGAGGTCGAGGGTCATTGGGGCAGCTCTTATGTATAACGCTATATCGCGATGAGGCGAACCTTAAATCGTTGCTTCGCGATATACCAATATGTATTTGATCTGAGGGACGAACAAATCGCTATATCGGGTTATAACGATATAGGCGTGGCGATGGTAAGCTGCCCGCCATGAACTATCTCGCACACCTGCACCTCGGCGGCCCTGGCCGGGAACAACTGCTCGGCAGCCTCTACGGCGATTTCGTCAAAGGGCCGCTGCAGGGGCAGTTCACTCCGCAGATCGAAGCGGCGATCGCCCTGCATCGACGCATCGACATGTACACCGATCGCCATCCGTTGGTGGATATCGCCTTGTCGCGCTTCTCCACGGTCCGCCGGCGTTATGCCGGGATCGTGCTGGATGTGTTTTTCGACCATTGCCTGGCCCGCGACTGGGCGCAGTACGGCGAAGGGCCGCTGCTGGATTTCACTTCCCGGGTCTACCAGGTGCTCGCCGCCGAAGCGCAACTGCCCGGGCGCCTGGCGCAGATCGCGCCGTTCATGGCAGCGGATGACTGGTTGGGTTCCTATAGGGAATTCGACGTGCTCGGGCAGGTGCTGCGCGGTATTTCCCGGCGCCTGTCGCGGCCCGAGGAACTGGCCGGGGCGATGGAGGAGTTGGTCAGGCTGTATGAGCCGTTGAGCGAGGATTTTCGGTTGTTCTATCCACAGTTGCAGGATTTTGCGCAGAATCAGATCACACCGCAAAATTGATATTGTGGGAGCGAGCGTGCTCGCGAAGACAGTGCATCAGTCGATAAAAATATTGGCTGACACACCGTCTTCGCGAGCAGGCTCGCTCCCACAGGGGGCTCATGCGGATTCGGATCAAGCCGCAATCGCCGCAGGCCGTACCGGCGCTTGCTGTTTCTCTGGAATCGTTCCGAACAGCGCCTTGTGCACCGCCTGTTGCGCCTGGAACGCCAGGGCCGCGCGTTCCTGGCCGTGGCAGGCGATGGGCTTCAGCAAGTGGATTTCCACGTCGCCCAGGTCATTGGCAAACAGGCGCATCAGGTGCGACAGCAGGTCATCATCGCCAATGAAGGGAGCCAGCAAGTCGGGTTTGCCGTTACGCAGGTAACGGATCGCCACCGGTTGCAAGGCCACGTCGGCATCGATGGCCGCCGACAGCAGGCGACCATGGAACGTGCGCAGCGAACGTCCGTCGGTGGTCGTGCCCTCAGGGAACATGAGCAGCGGATGCGCTTGCTCCAGATGGCGGCTCATCTGTTTACGAATCAATTGGCTGTCGCCCGAGCCGCGCCGGATGAACAGGCTGCCGGCCTTGGCCGCCAGCCATCCAGCCACCGGCCAGGTGCGCACTTCGGCCTTGGACAGGAATGACAGCGGCGTGAGCATGCCCAGCAGCGGAATGTCAGTCCAGGACACATGGTTGCTGACCCACAGCATCGGCTGTTTTGGCAGGTGTCCATGAACGGTGACGCGAAAGGGCAGGGCATTGCTCAGTCGCGCCATGAAAAACCTCGACCAGCGCTGGCGGCGCACCATCGAATGGGCCAGCCCCAGGCGTTCCAGCAGCCCGAACACACTGGCCATGGCCAGGCCCAGCGCGACGACCAGCAACACGCGCGCGATTCGCGCGTACACCCGCAGCCGGCTCATCACACCGCCGCCTTGAAGTGACGGGCATAACGCGGGCAGAGTTCGTCGCGCTTGAGCAGGATGAACACGTCGGCGACCTGGAAATCCTCGTCCCAGCACGGCTCGCCGCAAATCTTCGCGCCCAGGCGCATATACGCCTTGAGCAGCGGTGGCATCTCGGCGATGACGTTGGACGGAACGTCCAGTGCCGGCAAGGGTTTTTTCGGCACGGCTTGCAGGTGTTCGGTGCACAGGTAGCGTTCGCGCAGGCGTTGCATGATTGCCTGGGCCTGGATGCCGCCGTCTTGCATCGGAATGCTCGCGCAACCCATCAGGTAGCTGTAGCCGCCTTCATTGAGGACTTCGGCCAGTTCGCCCCAGAGCACCGCGATGGTGCCGCCGTTGCGGTAGGCCGGGTCGACGCAGGTGCGGCCGATTTCCAGGATCGGACCCTGGAGATGGACCAGCCCGTGCAGGCTGAATTCTTCTTCGCTGTAGAACCGGCCCAGGCTGCTGGCGGCCTGGTGGTCGAGCAGGCGGGTGGTGGCCACGAGGCGGCCGGTGTTCAGGTCGCGTACGCCGATGTGGGCGCAGTGAACATCATAGTCATCCATGTCCAGACCCAGTTCCGCGCCCTTGAGCTTGGCGTTGAATTCGCCGCTGAAGACGTTGAAGCGCAGGGCCTGTGCTTCGTGCAAGGCCTTGGCGCCAATCAGGCGTTCGGCTTGCAGGCGGCGTTCATTGCCGGTGTCGCTGATGCGGGCGATCTGAGTCATAGCGAATCTCCGTGCGGGCTTTACACCCGTCTTGGGGTGAGCCAATCGACTTTCTTTATGCAGCCATGTTGTGCAAAGTCAGGCTATGTAGCCCCGGTGTCATCGCCATGAAGCTTTGGTGATGCTTATATGACAGCCCACGAGGAACCCCCATGCCTTGGCAAACCCTGATCGAACGCGGCGAGCGGTTGCCTGCCTTTGTGGATCTGGCGGAAGGTTACGCGGGCTTGTTGCAACGGCTGGGGCCGGTCACGCCATTCGAGCTGGCCGTGGCCGGCGCCAAGTTGATGGCCACGCCGGGGCTCGCGTTCCTGGTGGGCTACCAGGCGGCCCTGCGGGCGCTCTGGCCAAGCGCGCCGCAGAGCCTCGGCGCCTTGTGCGCCACCGAGCAGCGCAGCCTGCGCCCGGCGGATATGCAGACCCGTCTCAGCGACTTGCGGGTGAATGGACGCAAGGATTTCGTCACCGCGGGCGATGCCGCCGAATGGCTGCTGATCGCGGCCCGAAGCGAAGCGGCCGGCGAAGCACCGCGGCTGAAGCTGGCGGTGGTCTATGGCGGAGAACCCGGTGTAAACCTGGAAAAACTCCCCGCCATCCCCTTGATGCCGGACATCGGCCATGCTCGGGTATTGCTCGATGGCGCGTTGTGCGAAGTGCTGCCAGGGGACGGCTGGGATGCCTACGTCAAACCGTTCCGTACCCTGGAAGACCTTTATGTGCTCAGTGCAATGGCTGCCTGGCTCTATGGTGTGGGCCAGGAGTGTGATTGGCCGCAGGCCTTGCAACTGCGCCTGTTGGCTCTGCTGGCGGGGTGCGCGGAGGTAAGTCGGCAAAATCCGTCCAGTGCGGCCGGGCATGTGCTGCTGGGTGGGCTGTTCGCGCAGTTCAAGGGGCTTGATGTTGAATTGAACGAGGCACTGGCTGCTGGGCCGGCGTCGTGGCGAGAAATGTGGGGGCGCGACAAAGGAGTCATGGATATCGCGGCGGGCGCGCGGGCCAAGCGGTTGGCCAAGGCGTTGGGCTAGCCTTTGGAGCGACGGGATCTATGTGGGAGCGAGCCTGCTCGCGAATAGCGGAGTGTCAGCCTGCATCCACGCCACAGATCCGGCGCTTTCGCGAGCAGGCTCGCTCCCACCGGGCGCCCCACACACTCAAACTGTCATCAAGCCCGGCTAGGCTCTGCAGGTTCAACCCTGCGAGCCCCACGCATGCCCAGACGCTGGCTGTTGCTTCCGCTGTTGCTGTTGACCCTCACAGCCGGCGCTGAAGACTGGCCCTCAGAACAATGGCCAACCGGCCCGACGCCCACCGGGCCGGCCCTTGAAGCGCTGGAGCAATACGCCTTTACCCAAAGGGATGACAGCACCCGCGAGGGCATCCGCACCGACGCGCTCCTGATCATCCAGGACGGCCGACTGGTCTATGAACGCTACGCCGGACCCACGACCGCCCAGACTCCGCACCTGACCTGGTCCATCAGTAAAAGCCTGCTGGCGACAATCTTCGGCGTGGCCTACGGCGAAAGGCTGTTCGCCCTGGATGATCCCGCTGCCAAGTACTACCCGCCGCTGCAGCGGCACCCGGACATGACCCTGGCCGATCTGTTTCATTGGACTTCCGGCCTGGACTGGCAGGAAGACTACGAATACGCGCCACTCAATTCCTCGGTGGTGGCGATGCTCTACACGCGGGGGCGCCACGACATGGCGGCGTTCACTGCCGCGCACGCAAGCTTCGGCCCGCCCGGGCAAGTGTTCCGTTACTCCAGTGGCGACAGCAACCTGCTGGCGGCGGCGCTGAAAACCATCGTCGGCCCGGCGCGCTATGCCGATTACCCCTGGACGGCCCTGTTCGAACCGCTGGGCATCCGCCACGCGACCTGGGAAACCGACGCCAGCGGCACGTTTGTCGGGTCGTCCTATACCTACCTGACGGCGCAGGACCTGGCGCGTGTCGGCTTGTTGATGCAGCGCGATGGCCGCTGGGGCGACCGACAATTGGTGTCCAAAGACTGGATAGCATTCAATCGCGAGCCTTTCGCCGGATTCCAGGCGGGCCAGGATGAAGCCGTGCCTGGCGGGCATTGGTGGCTCAATCGCGGTGCCGACTCCACCCTCCGCCCATGGCCTGACGCACCGCCGGATACGTTCGCCGCGCTCGGTCACTGGGGCCAGGCGCTGTATATCATTCCCAGCGCCAGGCTGGTGATTGTGCGCTACGGCGATGACCGCGACGGCAGCTACCGCCACAACGAATTGCTCAAGCGCGCCATGGCGGCCTTCGCCGGGGCGGTGCGACCATGAGACGCAACGTGTTGCTCAGCCTGGCGTCGGTGCTGCTCATTGCCCTGTTCGGTTGGGTCTGGTTGGAGCGGGTAGCCCTGCAGGCCTTCCCCGACATCATCAGCGCGTACACCGCCAAGGAGTATTGCTCGTGCCGCTATGTGATGCGGCAGCCAGCCGAGTATTGCCGCGGGTATGTGAAGCAGTCGGTTCCCGTCAGTGATTTTTTCGAGAGTGTTGAAGCCAGACGCGTCACGGTCAGCGGGTTGGGGCGTAGCCACAGTGCGCGCTGGATCGGCGAGCGGCAGGGGTGTCGGTTGGAGTAAATCCATAAACGAAGCGGACCCTGTGGCGAGGGGATTTATCCCCGTTGGGCTGCGTAGCAGTCCTATAGCTGAATGAGTTTCCAATTGACGAATCACTTCGTCTGTTTTGGGGTTGCTACGCAACCCAGCGGGGATAAATCCCCTCGCCACAAGATTCGCAGTGTTCCTGCAGTTGTCGAAACCGACAGTTTGCAATCGCCCCCGTCCCGGTTAAGGTTCGCCACAGGTTTCTCTGCCCTCCGAGTCTGTATGTTCAAGCGGTTTCTCCCCCACGCTGTCATCACGTTGCTGCTGGCCTGCGCCGCGTTGCCGGCCCAGGCCGACTGGTACCTGGACGGCGAATCGTCGCGGCTTTCGTTTATCAGCAGCAAAAACGGCAATGTGTCCGAGGTCCAGCGCTTTCTCGTGCTTCATGGCCAGGTCCAGCCCAAGGGCCTGGCGCGGCTGGAGGTCGAGCTGGAGTCCATCAACAGCGGCGTCCCGCTGCGGGACGAACGCATGCGCGCCGAGCTGTTCGAGATCAAGCAGTTTGCCGAAGCCACTATCACCGCGCAGCTTGACCTGATGCCGATCCAGGACCTGGCCAACGGCGCACAGTTGGAGTTGCGCCTGCCGGTAACGGTGGACCTGCATGGCAAGCAGCACGAATACAACGCCCAACTGCTGGCGACGCGCCTGGATGAGCGACGTTTCCAGGTCGTGACCCTGGAGCCGGTGGTGCTCAACGCGGCGGATTTCGGCCTGACGCCGGGCCTGGAAAAGCTGCGCGCACTGGCCGGATTGTCGACCATCAGCCTGTCGGTGCCGGTGAATGCGGTGCTGATTTTCACGGCGCGCTGACATGAGCGGTCCGGTATTTCCCTGGCGCGAAGGCAATCGCTTCGAGTTGTTGATCGACGGTCCGCAGTTCTTTCCGCGCATGCTGGTGGAAATCGCCCGCGCCCAGGAGCAGGTGGAACTGGAGCTGTATCTGGTGGAGGCGGGCGCTTGCGCCGAGGCGATGGTCCAGGCGCTCGTCCAGGCCGCCGAGCGGGGTGTTCGCGTGCGCTGCCTGTTCGACGACTACGGCAGCCTGGCGTTTACCCTGGGCCTGCGCAATCGCCTGGTCGAGGCAGGTGTGGAGCTGCGGTTCTACAATCGCCTGAGCTGGCGTCGCTGGGTGCGCAATCTTTACCGCGACCATCGCAAGCTGCTGCTGGTCGATCAGCGCCTGGCGGTGGTCGGCGGCACCGGGGTCACCGACGAATTCTGGAACCCTTTGGAAGACCAAAGCGACTGGCACGAGGTGATGGTGGAAATCGTCGGCCCGCTGGTGCTCGACTGGCAGCTTCTGTTCGACCGCCAGTGGCTCGCCAACCGCCATCGTCGGGCCTGGAAACCGGCTTCCAATTTCGGCTTGCCGCGCTTGCCCCGTGTTCCGCCGGTAGGCGAGGGCATGGGCCGGGTGGCCTATGCCGACGCCCGCCAGCACCGCGACATCCTGCAATCACTGTCCCGGGCGTTAAACAGCGGTCAGAAACGTATCTGGATGGCCACGCCGTATTTCCTGCCGACCTGGAACGTGCGCCGCTCCTTGCGCAAGGCCGCCGCCCGGGGCGTCGATGTGCGCCTGCTGCTGACCGGCCCGCGCACCGATCACCCCTCCGTGCGCTACGCCGGCCATCGTTATTACCCGCGCCTGCTCAAGGCCGGTGTGAAGATCTATGAATACCAGCCATGTTTCCTGCATTTGAAAATGGTTCTGGTGGACGATTGGGTCAGCATCGGCTCGTGCAATTTCGATCACTGGAACCTGCGCTTCAACCTGGAGGCCAATCTGGAAGCATTGGACTCAGGACTGAGCAAGGCCGTGGCGATCAGTTTTGAGCGCGATTTCGACCAAAGCCTGCAAGTGAGCCTCGACGCCTGGCAGCGCCGGCCGCTGTGGAAGCGCGTCAAGCAACGGTTGTGGGGATGGGTGGACCGGCTGGTGGTGAATCTGCTGGATCGACGGGGTTAGTCCAGACACCACAGATACAACAGTGGGAGCGAGCCTGCTCGCGAAAGCGGTCCGACAGTCAATGATGCAGTGACTGAAAGATCGCCTTCGCGAGCAGGCTCGCTCCCACAGGGGGATTGCGGTGCGGCTGGCTCAGAGCAACTCGAAACTCTGCTGCTTCACGTCCTGGGAATCCAGGCCGATCTGCACGTTGAACTTGCCCGGTTCAGCGGCGTACTTGAGCTGGGCGTTGAAGAACTTCAGGTCGTCTTCGGTGATGGTGAAGTGGATGACTTTCTTCTCGCCGGCCTTGAGCATCACCTTGCGGAAGTTCTTCAGCTCCTTGACCGGGCGGATGATCGACCCGGTCACATCCTGGATGTACAGCTGCACCACGGTTTCACCGTCACGCTCGCCGGTGTTTTCCAGGGTGATGCTGGCGTCGAGCTTGCCGGTCTTGTTCAGCGTGGTGGACGACAAGGCCATGTCCGACAGGTTGAACGTCGTGTAGCTCAAGCCATAGCCGAACGGGTAGAGCGGGCCGGTGGTGTCGTCGAAATATTGCGAGGTGTAGTTGCCCGGCTTGCCCGGCGTGAACGGCCGGCCGATGCTCAGGTGATTGTAGTAGGTAGGAATCTGCCCGACCGAGCGTGGGAAGGTGATCGGCAGCTTGCCCGACGGGTTGTAGTCGCCGAACAGCACGTCAGCAATGGCGTTGCCGCCTTCGGTGCCGCTGAACCAGGTTTCCAGGATCGCATCGGCTTGCTGTTGTTCCTCCAGCAGCGACAGCGGACGGCCGTTCATCAGCACCAGCACCAAGGGTTTGCCGGTGGCTTTCAGGGCTTTGATCAGCTCGCGCTGGCTGGCCGGGATGTTCAACTCGGTGCGGCTCGAGGACTCGTGGGACATGCCACGGGACTCGCCCACGGCGGCCACGACCACGTCGGCTTCCTTGGCGGCTTTCACCGCTTCATCGATCAGCACCTGGGCCGGGCGCGGGTCATCCACCACTTCCGGTGCGTCGAAATTGAGGAAGTTGAGGTAGTCGAGCACCTTCTTGTCGCCGGTGATATTGGCGCCACGGGCGTAGATCAGCTTCGACTCGCCGCCCAGCGCACGGGCCATGCCGTCGTACACGGTGACCGACATCGCCGGGCGACCGGCGGCGGCCCAGCTGCCCATCATGTCGATCGGCGCCTTGGCCAGCGGACCGACCAGGGCGACCTTCGCGGTCTTCTCCAGAGGCAGGGTCTGGTTGCGGTTTTCCAGCAGTACCAGGCTGCGGCGCGCCACGTCACGGGCATCGGCGCGATGCATGCGGCTGTCGGCATAGACGTCGGCCGGGTCATCCTCGGCCTTGCCGATGCGCAGGTACGGGTCCTTGAACAGGCCCATGTCGTACTTGGCGGCCAGCACTTCACGCACCGCGTTATCAAGGTCGCTCTGCTCGATTTCGCCAGCCTTGAGCAGTCCTGGCAGCTCTTTGCCGTAGAGCGAGTCGTTCATGCTCATGTCGATGCCGGCCTTGATCGCCAGTTTTGCCGCTTCGCGACCGTCCCGGGCGACGCCATGCTTGATCAACTCGAAAATCGCCCCGTGGTCGCTGACGGCCAGGCCCTTGAAGCCCCATTCCTTGCGCAACAGGTCGTGCATCAGCCAGGTGTTGGCGGTGGCCGGCACGCCGTTGATGGAGTTCAGCGCGACCATCACCCCGCCTGCACCGGCGTCGATGGCAGCGCGGTAGGGCGGCAGGTAGTCCTGGTACATTTTCACCGGGCTCATGTCCACGGTGTTGTAGTCCCGGCCGCCTTCCACCGCGCCATACAGGGCGAAGTGCTTGACGCTGGCCATGATGCTGTCGGCGGCGTTGGCGCCGCTGCCCTGGAATGCCTTGACCATCACCCCGGCAATGCGCGACACCAGGTAAGTGTCCTCGCCGAAACCTTCGGAGGTCCGGCCCCAGCGCGGGTCGCGGGAGATATCGACCATCGGCGCAAAGGTGATGTCCAGGCTGTCGGCCGCCGCTTCCTTGGCCGCGATACGACCGGAGCGGTAGATGGCGTCCATGTCCCAGCTCGAAGCCAGGGCCAGGGGAATCGGGAAAATGGTCCGGTGGCCATGGATCACGTCATAGGCGAAGAACATCGGGATCTTCAACCGGCTGCGCATGGCCGCGTCCTGCATCGGACGGTTTTCGTCGCGGGTGATGGAGTTGAACGTACCACCGATGTTGCCCGCGGCAATTTCCTTGCGGATCATCTCCCGGGGCATTTCCGGGCCGATGCTGATCAGGCGCAGTTGGCCGATCTTTTCCTCGAGGGTCATCTGCTTCATCAGGCTGCTGATGAAAGCGTCCTTGTTCTCCATGGGGGCTGGCAGGTTGTCGGCTAATACGGATTGACTGGCCAGGGTGACAAACAGGCCCAGCAAACACAGCTTCTTCATGAATTGTTTTCTCGCAAGCCTAAAGGGCGGTGATCAGGACACGCCGGTCAGCCTAAATGTGAGGAGCGGCTATTGTTGTTCGGGTGTTTCCAGTTAAATGCAGCACACTTTCGAGCTTGTGCCGATGAACTTAGTTTCGCACCGGGCATCTTTTAGCCCATCAACCCGATTCGATCCAGTGCGGCGGCGATTATGCCCCAGACGCCGGTAAGATAGGTGGCGGTGTTTTTTTAATGCAATGCAAGGGAGCGCTTGACCTGATGAATCCACGACTGAACCACCTTCGCGGCCTGCAAATGCTGGCCCTGATGCTCTTCACAACATTGCTGGCCGGTTGTGGCATCAACAACATCCCGACGCTGGACGAGCAGGCCAAGGCGGCCTGGGGTCAGGTGCAGAACCAATACCAACGCCGCGCCGACCTCATTCCCAACCTGGTGGAAACCGTCAAGGGTTATGCCCGGCACGAACAGGAAACCCTGACCGCAGTAATCGAAGCGCGGGCCAAGGCCACCTCGATCCAGGTCGATGCCAATACCTTGGACAATCCGGAAAAACTCAAGCAGTTCCAACAAGCCCAGGACCAGTTGAGCGGGGCGTTGAGCCGCTTGATGGTGGTGTCCGAGCGCTACCCGGACCTGAAGGCCAACCAGAACTTCCTGGCGTTGCAATCGCAACTCGAAGGCACCGAGAACCGCATTGCCGTGGCGCGTCGCGACTTCATCCTGGCGGTGCAGAAGTACAACACCGAAATCCGTACGTTCCCCGGCCGCCTGTGGCACAGCGTGATGTACAGCGACTTGCCGATCCGCGAAACCTTCGAGGCGACCAGCCCGAATGCCGAAAAAGCGCCTGAAGTGAAGTTCTGAAAAAACTGTGGGAGCGAGCTTGCTCGCGATGGCGGCCAAACATCCAGCATTGATGCAAACTGATCCACCGCTATCGCGAGCAAGCTCGCTCCCACACAGGAGTTCTGATGCGAGTGTTGAAATTTGGCCTGGTGCTGTTGCTCTGGGTCTTTGCCATCACGGCCCAGGCCGAGTTGAAATTTCCGGCATTGACGGGGCGGGTGGTGGACTCCGCCCAACTACTCGACCCGTCGGTGCGCACGCAACTCGATGCGCAACTCAAGGCCCATGAGCAGGCGACCAGTGAGCAGGTGGTTGTCGTCACCCTGCCGGACCTGCAGGGCACCAGCATCGAAGACTTCGGTTACCAATTAGGCCGCCACTGGGGCATCGGGCAGAAGGATAAAAACAACGGCGCGCTGCTGATCGTCGCCCGCGATGACCGTAAACTGCGGATCGAAGTGGGGTATGGCCTGGAAGATCGGCTGACCGATGCCCAGAGCTCCGTCATCATCAATCAGGTCATCACTCCGGCATTCAAGACGGGAAATTTCAACAAGGGCATCAGCGACGGCGTCGCGGCGATGCTCGTGGTGTTGGGCGGCAGTCCGCTGGATGAGCCAGCCCCTGCGTATGACGCGGGAGGGCAGGGTGAGGGCGACTTCATCGACCGGCATGCGGGGCTGATAATCTTCCTGGCGATGCTGTTCATCCTGACGATAGGCGTTTGCCAGGTGCTTGGTATCCTGCCGAGCAGTGGCGGTTCCGGCGGTGGCAGCTCCAGAAGCGGCGGTGGCGGTTTCGGCGGCGGCGGTGGCGGAGGCTTCAGCGGTGGCGGAGGCAGTTTTGGTGGCGGCGGTTCGTCGGGCGGCTGGTGAGCATAATAATGAGCAGGCATTTTTGACATGGCATTACTGACTGAACACGAACAACGCAAGGTGGCCGAGGCCATTGCCCGGGTCGAGCGCGACACCGATGCCGAACTGGTAACGGTGCTTGCTGCTCGCGCCGACGACTACGCCTACATCCCGCTGCTCTGGGCCAGCTTGCTGGCCCTGGTGGCCCCCGGCGTGGTGCATTACCTGACGGGCTGGCTGACCACGCACAGCTTGCTGTTGGTGCAGTGGGGCAGTTTCATCGGGTTGTGCCTGCTGTTTCGCCTGCCTGCTATCACCACGTACCTGATCCCTCGCTCAGTACGTCACTGGCGAGCGTCGAACCTGGCGCGCCGGCAATTTCTCGAGCAGAACCTGCACCATACGGTGGACGGCACAGGCATGCTGATCTTCGTTTGCGAGGCCGAGCGGTATGTGGAAATCCTGGTGGACGAGGGCATTTCCAAGCGACTCGACAATAAGCATTGGGAGGCGATTGTCGCGGCATTTACCCAGCAGGTTCGCCAGGGCCAGACGTTGCAAGGCTTTGTGACGTGCATTGAAGCCTGCGGCGAACTGCTCAAGGCGCATGTGCCGGTGACCCATGCGCGCAATGAGTTGCCGAATCGGTTGGTGGTGCTCGGCTGACACTATTTTCTGTCGGACACCGTTGTGGCGGGAGCGCCATTTTGGCGAGGGAGCTTGCTCCCGCTGGAGTGCGAAGCGCTCCCCATCGGTCTGAAGGGTTGAGTCAGGCCTCAAATCGGGCGACTGCTTCGCAGCCGAGCGGGAGCAAGCTCCCTCGCCACAGAAGCCTGTTGACCTATGAAGATGGACTATCACTTTTGCACCGTTGGGGAAATTCCCCGTGCCCTGGCTTCCCATCCCCCCTAAAATACCCGCCATTCCCGATCCGCCCGCCCCGAGGCCGCTTTTCCATGTCCGTCACTGCAACTTCCGCCCGTCCCGCGCCGGATCACCACGCCCAGTTCATCGAGCTGTTGCAGGCCAGCCTTGGGCAGAACGCCTTCATCAAGCTCGTACTGGCCAAATACGTCGGTGACGAAGCCGATCTGCAGCGGCTGATCATCAAGCAACTGACGGTCAAGGATCAGCCGTGCCTGTCCTTCGTCTACCGCTACAAGACGCGCGACATCACCAAGAACTTCCCGCTGGCCGAAGGCGTTGAGACGGTCGCCGCGCTGTTGCCGGCCTCGTTCAAGAACGCACATCTGCTGGCAATCACTGACGAGGCGCAGCTGGAATACAGCAAGAAGGGCAAGAGCTCGTTGTTCAAGAGCAAGCCCCAGCAACTGCGGGAAGTGCCGTCCGCGGGGCACAACCGTGAAAAAAACCGCTTCCTCGATCTGAGCCGGCCGTTCCTCGCCGACCTGGGCGTGACCAACCACAAGCACGAGCTGATTCCGGCGATGTCGCGCAAGTGGAAGCAGATCAACAAGTTCATCGAAGTCTTCAGCCACGCGTTGACGTCTTCGCCGCTGGCGCTGGACAAACCGGTGCGGGTCGCGGATTTCGGCTCGGGCAAGGGCTACCTGACGTTCGCCATCCATGATTACTTGCGCAACACCTTGCAGGCCGAGGGGCTGGTGACAGGCGTCGAATTGCGCGAGGACATGGTCAAGCTGTGCAACGAAGCCGCCGCGCGGCTTGAGCATCCGGGCCTGGAGTTCCAGCACGGGGACGTGCGCAGCGTCGCGCCGCGTGAAGTGGACGTGATGATCGCCCTGCATGCCTGCGACATTGCCACCGACTACGCGATCCACATGGGCATCCGCTCGGGAGCCTCGATCATCATGTGTTCACCGTGCTGTCACAAGCAGATCCGCCTGCAGATCCAGAGCCCGGCGCTGCTCAAGCCGATGCTCCAATATGGCCTGCACCTGGGCCAACAGGCGGAAATGGTCACCGACAGTCTGCGGGCGCTGTACCTCGAAGCCTGTGGCTACGAGACCAAGGTATTCGAGTTCATCTCCCTGGACCACACCAACAAGAACAAGATGATCCTGGCGGTCAAGCGCCCGGAACCGGTGGATGCCATCGAACTCCTCGCCAGGATCGAAGAGCTGAAGGCGTTTTACCGCATCACCGAACATTGCCTGGAAACGCTGCTGCGGGCTGACGGCTACCTCGCCTGACAGTTCGCCTGCCCCGAACCCTGTGGGAGCGAGCCTGCTCGCGAAAGCATTATTTCAGCCGGTAGTTACTGAGCTGACACACCGTTTTCGCGAGCAGGCTCGCTCCCACAGGTTCATTCGCCATTCCTGAAGGTGCAATCCGTCAGTTAATCTCGGGAGATCGCTACTGCGGACTACCTTTAATGCGTTCCCCCACGCATCCCAAAGGAGCCCATGCCATGGCCGCGAAGAAAATCCTCATGCTGGTCGGCGATTACGTCGAAGATTATGAAGTGATGGTGCCTTTTCAGGCCTTGCAGATGATCGGCCACACAGTGCACGCGGTGTGCCCGGACAAAACCACCGGACAGACGGTGCGCACCGCGATCCATGATTTCGAAGGCGACCAGACCTACAGCGAGAAGCCTGGGCATCTGTTTGCCCTCAACCATGATTTCGCCAGCGTCCAGGCCAGCGACTATGACGCGCTGCTGGTGCCGGGCGGTCGTGCGCCGGAATACCTGCGCCTGAATGAAAGCGTCCTGCAACTGGTGCGCGATTTCGATTTGGCGGGCAAGCCGATCGCCGCGGTGTGCCATGGGGCGCAATTGCTGGCGGCGGCAGGCATCCTGGAAGGGCGCGAATGCAGCGCCTATCCAGCATGTGCTCCGGAGGTGCGCCTGGCCGGCGGGACGTTCATCGATATTCCAGTGACCGAAGCCCATGTCCAAGGCAACCTGGCCACCGCACCGGCGTGGCCCGCCCATCCGAACTGGCTGGCGGGGTTCCTGACGCTGCTGGGCACGGCCATCACCTTGTAGAAGCCAGGGGCTACGCGCCGCACTCGTCCGATAGAGTGAGCTCTTGTGGCGAGGGAGCTTGCTCCCGCTGGAGCGCGAAGCGGTCCCATCGCGTAAATGGCGACCGCTTCGCAGTCGAGCGGGAGCAAGCTCCCTCGCCACGGTTCTGCGCTGCCCGTCTGATCTAAACCTCCACCGGCACCGCCAGCTTCGGATCGCCCAGTGGGTGGGTCTTGGCATCGAAGAAGCGCAATTGCGTGTCCAGGCCCTCGAACAATTTGGCGTAATGCCGCTTCTGATGCTGGATGAACGCCTGGCTGCGCGGGTAAATCGAGATGGCCACGGTCCTCGGCGCCGCTTGGCGCAGGGCATGGACGATATGGCTGTCCTGCTCGCCCAAGGCGTGGCCGAACAGACACAGATTGTCGTCGTGGTGCAACAACTGGTCGTAGCAGAACGACAGGTAATCGCTGCTGCGGATGGTCTTGAGTTTGTCCTGGCTCGGCCCTTCGCTGACAAAAAGCGGCACGTCGTCGAGGGTCTTGAGGGTGTTGTTGATGGCAAAACTGCCCAACAGCGTGCCTTCGGTGGAAGCGAGCTTGCGTGCCGTGCCGTCCTGGTCGCGCACCAAATGCAGGCCGCCGTGCAGATACAACAGGCGCGGCTTGTCTGTACTGGTCCGACTCGGATCGAAGCTGTGATCGGCACCCAGGAACAGATCGGTGAGGTTCTCGGGCGTATGCTGGATCGCCCAATAGCTGAGCAGATCGTAGTTGGTGGTGAACACTGTGCGGTAGCGGCCCAGCTCCTGATTGAGACTTCCCAGGGTCGAGGGTTGCACCAGTCGCCAGGGGATATGCACCGCGTGCACGGTGTTGATCAAGGCTTCCTTGATCGCGTAATAGCGATTGCGCGGGGCGGCGGAGCTGACGGCCAGGGCCTTGTTGACCCGGCTGGTGGTTTTCAACGCGCCCAGTACCTGCTCGAAACTGCGGGTCTGCAGGGCGTCGAAGACGCTCAGTTCCGAAGGGCTCAGTGGTTTTTCCTCGACGGTGCGGGCGTTCTCGAACAACGAGTCATAGCCGAAATCGTCCCACACGGCGCGGCTCGCGCCATTGCCCACCAGCAGGCCGCTGAAAGCGGTGTCGGTGCGCAACGTCTCCCAATTTTCGAGCCGGGCGTCGTATTCCTGGAAATCGGTCATTGCGAAAGTCATCTCAAAACGTGGCAAAGGCAGGACGCGACTTTATCACGACCCAGTCCTGAGCCAGATCAAGATACGTCGTGACCGGCCGATAACCTTTCAGGCGTTCTGACCGAGCGGTTTACTGCGGCGGACCGGGCGCCTGGGCTATCCTCACCGGTATTCAGGGCGCGCGCTGGCCTGGCGATTTCCCGGTTCGTTCATTGCTGCATTCCCGGATGGCTTCTGTGCCATGGATATTCGAAACTCCACGCCGCTGGCCGGTTACCTTGATCTGCTGATGGATGCCGTGTGCGCCGTCGACGCCCTGGGGCGTTTCGTGTTTGTCAGTGCCGCCAGCGAGCGGATCTTCGGCTACACGCCGAAGGAGCTGATCGGCCGTTCGATGATCGATATGGTCCACCCTGCCGACCGCCAGCGGACCCTTGATGCGGCGCGCGAAGTCATGCGCGGAGAACCCAAGCTCAATTTCGAGAACCGCTATCTGCGCAAGGACGGTGGGGTCGTCCATATCCTCTGGTCGGCGCGCTGGTCCGAGCCTGACCAATTGCGGATCGCCGTGGCGCGGGACATCACCGAGCGCAAGCAGGCGGAGTCCCGGCAGGCCGCGTTGTACGCGATTTCCGAGGCCGCCCATGCTGCCGCCGACCTGCTGGCGTTGTTCAAACGTATCCATTCGATAATCGGCGAGTGGCTGCCGGCACTGAATTTTTCGGTGGCGTTGTATGACGAGCAATGTGCCCAGCTCAACTTTCCCTATCACGTCGACGACCGGGAGCGACAGCCGGAACTGCCGGGTACGACCATTGGGCGTTTGTGTGCCGAAGTCATACGCAGCGGTCAGCCGATCCTGCTGACGCCCGGCTCCAGCTCGTTGCCCGTGGAGCTGCACGACCTCGTGGCGAAACCGGACGCGCCGTGCTGGCTGGGTGTGCCACTGAATTCGCAGAGCGGCACGATTGGCGCGTTGATCGTCAAGAGCGCGGCGGATAACGAGCGCTACACCGAGCAGGACAAGGAATTGCTGCAGTATGTTTGCGCGCAGATTGCGATTGCCATCGAGCGCCAGCAACTGCATACCCGGTTGCAGCACATGGCCCAGTACGATCAGCTCACTCAGGTACCCAATCGTGAGTTGCTGCGTGACCGCTTCAAGGCCGCATTGACCACGGCCCGTGTTGCATCGGGGCGGATGGCATTGCTCTACATCGATCTGGATCGCTTCAAGCAGATCAACGACACCTACGGTCATGCCGTTGGCGACATGCTGCTGCAAGCGGTGGCCAGCCGACTCAAGGGTTGCATACGTGACACCGACACTGTCGCCCGCATCGGGGGCGATGAATTCGTGGTACTGCTCCATAGCATCCAGAGCGTGGCAGACGCCGACCGGGTGCAGGAGCAGATTCGTCACGCGCTGGCCCAGCCGCTGCGGCTGGACGGTCATTGCCTGAGCATCGAACCGAGCATTGGCGTGGCGTGTTTCCCCGAACACGGCACGGAAGACATCACCTTGTTCCGCCACGCCGACGAGGCGATGTACGCAGCCAAACGCCACAATCACCGGGCCTTCGGCATCTGACCACCTCACCGTTCGTCGTCGCGCCAGCGCTTTTTCCAAACCTTGAATGCCGACTCATTTCAAATGAAATACGGGGCAGGCATGCCCATCATTCATGCAATACGGAGGGCTCGAGCATGCGCGGGTCAGGCAACATTTATCCGGGAAACACTGCTCATGATCGAACGAAGGTGTCTGAAGCGGGTCGCAAAAGTGGGAGAACCACCACCGCGAGTGTCGATAAAAGTCCGCTGAAGGCTGAGATCGGCCGCAAGCCGGATCGCACGACTCGCTGAATATTCAACGGTGGTTCTGATTCAGCGGCGGGGGAAACCCTGTCGCAATTTTCTATCAGAGGAGGGCGTGACCATGAGCCGGATGGCCACCTTTTTACGCACCACCAGTATTGTCGTGCTGATGGGCCTGGGTGCCAGCAGTGCCTGGGCCCAGTCACCCGCCGAATTCATCAACGATGCATCCGCCAAAGGCATGGCTGATATCGAAGCCAGCCGTGCCGCACATTCGAAGGCGGAATCAAGGGAGGTCAAGGACTACACCATCATGGTGATCAACGACCGCACCACCGCCAACCAACACCTGGCGAAAATCGCCAAGAAGCTCGACTTGCCCGTCGCGCCCCGGGAAGAAGTCGCGGACAAGGCCAAGACCTTGATGCCGCAAGTGGCCGAGGGCGAGTCGTTCGAGGCGGCATATGCCGCCAGCCAGGTCAAGGCCACTGAGGAAGCCATCGAGCAGATCCAGCAACAGGCCCAGACCACCAACGTGCCGGAGATCAAGGCGTTCGCCGACGAAACCCTGCCCAAATTGCAGACGCATCTTGAGATGGCCAGGGCGCTGCAGGCCAGTCGCTGATTTGCCGCACCTGTTTTTACCTCAGGACCGGGACGCCAGCGTCCCGGCTTGTTTTGCCCGCCGAAAAGGAGAACCTCGATGTCCACACGCCGAGAACCCAACCAATACGCGATGCAGAATCCACTGACCCAATACCCTCGTCCGGAATTCCCCGACCAGCCGCAATCACCCCCTGGCATTGACCAGGACATGGAACCACAGCCCGATCACGGCGAAAAAACCTATCAAGGCTTCGGTCGCCTGGAGGGGCGCAAGGCGCTGATCACGGGCGGCGATTCGGGGATCGGTCGCGCGGCGGCCATTGCCTATGCCCGCGAAGGCGCCGATGTAGCTATCAACTATCTGCCCAGCGAAGAACGCGACGCGCAGCAAGTCATCGAGCTGATCAAGGCCGAAGGCCGCAAGGCCATTGCGATTCCGGGAGATCTCAAGGACGAAGCGTTCTGCGTCCAGATGGTGAAGATGGCGCAGCAGGAGCTCGATGGCCTGGATATCCTGGTCAACGTCGCTGGTAAGCAGGAAGCGCAAAAGGACATTGCCGACATCACCACCGCGCAATTCGATGACACCATGAAAACCAACATCTACGCGATGTTCTGGATCTGCAAGGCCGCGGTACCGCTGATGCCGGCCGGGGCGACGATCATCAATACCGCGTCGATCCAATCCTACGATCCGTCCGCGACGCTGCTCGATTACGCCACCACCAAAGCGGCGATCGTGGCGTTTACCAAGGCGTTGGCGGGACAGGTCATCAGCAAGGGAATCCGGGTCAATGCCGTGGCCCCGGGGCCGATCTGGACGGTGCTGCAACCCAGCGGCGGACAGCCTAGGGAGAAGATCCCTACATTCGGCTCCCAGGTTCCGATGAAGCGTCCGGGGCAGCCAGCGGAATGTGCGCCGCTGTACGTGCTGCTGGCCTCGCAGGAGTCGAGTTATATCACCGGGGAAGTATTCGGCGTGACGGGAGGGAATCCGTTGCCCTGATGCGCGGCATTCGGATGCGCGAGCGTTGCAACAACGCTCGCGCATCTGCTTTCAGCACTGGTTCAAGTCGACTTTCTTCTCTTCTTCTACACCATCAAGGCTCTTGGCCTCGTCTTTGCCCATGTCCTGGTAGCGCTTGCGCAACGCTTCCAGCTGCTTGAGGTCCAGCGACTCGAGACCGAGCATTGCGTTCTGCGCGTCCTTGGTCGCGCGCAACAATTCATCGACTTTCAAGTGCAGGATATCGGTATCGCGGTTTTGCGTGTTCTGGATCAGGAAAACCATGAGGAAGGTGATGATCGTGGTCGAGGTATTGATGATCAGTTGCCAGGTGTCGTTGAAACCGAAGAACGGTCCGCTGGCGGCCCAGAGCGCCAACAACACAATAGCTCCGAGAAAGGTCTTGGGACTTCCTGCCCACAGGGCCAGTTTTTGAGCAATCTTTGCGAACGTCATTGCCGTGTTTCCTCAGTGGATGCACCTGTCTGGTGTGACACCAACGAAGCGGCGAAAATTCTACTTACATTTCAATCCGAACCTCCGTCGACGTTCATCGTCCGGGACGAAGACTGGCGCAACCATTTGCTCTGCCTGATGGTCACTCCTTAAAGCCTTCATCGACGGAGTACACCATGAACCTCACCCGCACCTTTTGCCTCGCCTGCTGCCTGTTCGCACTACAGGGCTGCTTTGACAATTCGGATAACGAGACCAAGGACAACACCGACGGCACCAAGTCTTCGGTGCAGATGCAGGAGTCCAAGTCGGAGAGCAAATAAATCACATAGCCCAGGCCGGGCTATGTACAAAACTGTGGGAGCGAGCCTGCTCGCGAAGGCGTCAGGTCAGCAACTTGGAAATTGACTGTTCCACCGCCTTCGCGAGCAGGCTCGCTCCCACAGGTTCTTGTGTTTCGGCAGGTATTGCTCAACGTCCTTGTTGCAAAACCTTGAGTGCCGCCGATGCCAGGAAGCCTGACCGGCTCTTTTCCTCCGGATGATGCAGCACATATTCATCGATACGGTTGAGCAGATAGCCGGGCAGGGTGATGTTGAGTTTCTGCGCCTTGCCCAGATATCTGGTCACATCAATGTCCACCAATGCCCACGCGCACCCGGCATATTTCGGATTGGCCGCGTGCAGCGTCACGGTGTTGGCCGGCGGAATGGGCGACCCATCTTCGGCAAGAATTTCAAAGTGCCCTTCGATGGCCTCGCGCGCCATGGCCATCGCATCGTCCAGATCATCGCCTGCGGAAAAACAACCAGGGATATCCGGCACTTCAACGCCCCAGGCGTGGTGCTCATCGCCCATGGAAATCGCAATCGGGTAAAGCATTCAATCGTCCTCCGGGGAAGCTGGGCAACTGGCCGTCTGGAGCAGGGCCTGTTGCAAAATACTGATGGCCGTTTTCTTGAGCAGATCCTTCTTGGGATGAGGAACCGTAACCAGTCCCGGTTTGGTCGGGTGCTTGAAATGGTGGTGACTGCCTCGGATCCGTACCAGGTACCAACCATCCGCAACAATCTGGCTTATCAGGAATCGGCTGTTCACAACACCTCCGTGTGGTGTGTGTGGTAGGTACTATACCTACCGAAAAGGAATGATCAACACTATAACCACCACAAGCGACGAACGGGATCGAGTGGGATCTACGTCTGAAGTCTAGAAGCGGCGCAGGACAAGGCGACGGAGAGTCGAATTGGGTCTATTTCCAGATGTGAGACGCAAGGAACATTTGGAGGATCGCAACCCGTGGCGAGGGAGCTTGCTCCCGCTGGGCTGCGAAGCAGCCCCGGTTTCAGCGATTCGCAGACATATCCACAGGACCTACGACTGCTGCACAAACGTCAGCCGTACCGCAAACCCAATCAGCACGCTGCCAAACACCCACTGCTGCACACGTTGGGCCGAGGGCGATCGCTGAATCCAGCGTCCGAGCGCTACGCCCACCAGTGCGTAGGCGCTGTCAAACAGCAGGCCGACGCCGACCAGCACCAAACCGAGCATCGCGAATTGCCCCAGCACCGGCCCGCCCTGTGGGTCGATGAACTGCGGCAGCAACACTGAGCAAAACAGCAGCGCCTTGGGGTTGAGCAGGTTGGTCAGCAGACCGCGTTGTATCGCTTGGTACCACTGTCGCTTTCCGACCTCGGCGTCAGCTCCTCCAAAGCTTGGCAACAACGTGGTCCGCAAACACTGAAACCCGATCCACGCCAGATACGCAGCCCCGGCCAGGCGCACCACATCAAAGGTCCAGGGCGCTGCCTTGAACAATACCGATAGCCCCATTGCCGCCAGCGCGACATGACATGCCCGGGCAATCCCCAAGCCTACCGCCGTTGCCAGCGCCGCAGCCTTGCCCTGACGGGCACCGGTTTGCAGCACCAGGATCATGTCCGGCCCGGGCAACAGATACGCCACCGTCAACGCCATGAAAAACAACCAGAGCTCTGTCATTGCATGCCCTCCGCAATCAGTGGATTGGAGATGCCAGTCTATGGCCGAAGGGTAGGGCAGGTGCTTGCGTAATCAGCTTCTAAAGCTCTAAGAATTGGCATAACCTGCCAAGTGATCGATCCATTCAATCGAAAAGTGCCAAATCATGAAACTTGATGCCTTCGACCGCAAAATTCTCGCTGCACTGCAGCGGGACGGCCGGCTGAGCAACGTACAACTGGCCGAAGAAATCGGCCTGTCCCCCTCGCCATGCCTGCGCCGCGTGCGGATGCTCGAGGAAGCGGGAGTGATCCGCGGCTATCAAGCCATCCTGGATCGCGATGAAGTGGGCCTCGGTATGACGATCTTTGTCGGCATCAAGGTCGAACGGCACACCGATGAACGAGCCGAGGCATTTCGCCTGGCGGTGACCGCGCTACCCGAAGTGATCTCGGCATTCCTGGTGTCAGGCGAGTCGGATTTCCTGCTACAAGTGGTGGTGCCGGACTTGCGGGCCTATGACCGATTTGTCACGGGCAAGCTGTTGAAGCTGCCGGGGGTGAGTGACATTCGCAGTAATTTTGCGATCAACACGGTGAAGGCTCCGGGTGCGCTGCCGTTGGGGCATTTGCCAGATGCTTGAGTAGATACTGATTATCGTGCTATCACGCAAGGAAACTTGGTGCCAATCAACTTCCCAATAGGGGGAAGGGCCCTGGATGGAACTCAGCATGGATCGGCTGCGCAATGGACCGTAAAAAATCGAACATATCCCGTTGTTTCAGATCGGGCGGTTTTGTCGTGCCTGAAATTTAATAGATGAAACTTTAATTGCTCATTCTCCAGACGAATCTCCGCTCAAGCTTCACTGGCCGCAGCCGAAAAACACCGCCGGGATTCATGCTTCAGTTTTGTGAACACACACTGATTTACGAAAACCTCCTCTACCATCCTTAAAGCAAGGAAGAAAAATGGCAGTCATTAATGGAACAGCTGGCGCAGATGCACTGATTGGCACCGCAGGGGACGATGAGATCAACGCTCTGGGTGGCAACGATGTCATCAAGGGGACTGCTGGCGCAGACAAAATCGATGGCGGTGCGGGTTTAGATACTGTCGACTATTCGGCATCTACTGAAGGTATCAGTATAGATTTGCGTCAGGGCACTGGACTTGTTGGACGAGGTGGCGATGCAGAGGGAGATACGCTCATTGGTATCGAAACTGTCATAGGCTCTGCCTTCAATGACGTGCTTTCCTCTGGTCCGTACACCGTAATCCCAACGGTACAGCTGGAAGGGGGAGCTGGCGACGATATCTACAACATCAATCTGGGGCTGACCCCCTACATCATCGAACAGGCCGGTGGCGGCAACGATGAAGTCCGCGTGTCGGTGATCAATGCCAACGGCACGGTCCTGGCGGCGAACGTCGAGCGCCTGACCTACGTCGGCACCGGCGCATTCACCGGTTACGGCAACGACAGCGACAACGTCATTACCGGCGGTTCGGGTAACGACACCTTGTTCGGTGGCGCGGGAGCGGACCAGTTCATCGGCGGTGCCGGCTATGACATAGCGGGTTATACCGACAGCAAGCAAGCTGTGAACATCAATCTCAAGACGGGCGTGCATTCCGGGATCGCGGCAGGTGATACCTACACCGGTATCGAGGTGATCAGAGGATCGAATTTCAACGACACGTTCGTTGGCGATGGCAGCGGTATACGACTCGACGGCGGCGCCGGGATCGACGTGATCGATTACTCGGGCTCGACTGCCGGGGTAAACGTCGATATCCGTAATGGGTGGGGAACCGCAGGCACGGGCGGAGATGCCGAAGGCATCATTTTGGCGAATATCGAAACCGTCATAGGCTCTGCCTTCAACGACGTGCTCTCCGCTGGCCCGTACACCGTAATCCCCACGGTACGGCTGGAAGGGGGGGCTGGCGACGACATCTACAACATCAATCTGGGGCTGACCCCCTACATCATCGAACAGGCCGGTGGCGGCAACGATGAAGTCCGCGTGTCGGTGATCAATGCCAACGGCACGGTCCTGGCGGCGAACGTCGAGCGCTTGACCTACGTCGGCACCGGCGCATTCACCGGTTACGGCAACGATAGCGACAACGTCATTACCGGCGGTTCGGGTAACGACACCTTGTTCGGTGGTGCGGGAGCGGACCAGTTCATCGGTGGTGCCGGCTATGACATAGCGGGATATACCGACAGCAAGCAAGCCGTGACCATCAATCTCAAGACGGGTGTGCATTCAGCGATCGCGGCAGGCGATACGTACACCGGTATCGAGGTGATCAGGGGATCGAATTTCAACGACACGTTCGTTGGCGATGGCAGCGGTATGCAACTCGACGGCGGTGCCGGGATCGATACGGTCGACTACTCGGGCTCGACTGCCGGGGTAAACGTCGATATCCGTAATGGGTGGGGAACCGCAGGCACGGGCGGAGATGCCGAAGGCATCATTTTAGGGAATATCGAAACCGTCATAGGCTCTGCCTTCAACGACGTGCTCTCCGCTGGCCCGTACACCGTAATCCCAACGGTACAGCTGGAAGGGGGGGCTGGCGACGATATCTACAACATCAATCTGGGGCTGACCCCCTACATCATCGAACAGGCCGGTGGTGGCAACGATGAAGTCCGCGTGTCGGTAATCAATGCCAACGGCACGGTCCTGGCGGCGAACGTCGAACGCCTGACCTACGTCGGCACTGGTGCATTTACCGGTTACGGCAACGACAGCGACAACGTCATTACCGGTGGTTCGGGTAACGACACACTGTACGGTGGTGGGGGAGTAGATCAGTTAATCGGCGGTTCGGGTAACGACACATTATACGGAGGCGCGGGCGCGGATCAGTTCATCGGTGGTGCTGGCACTGACGTAGCGGGTTATACCGACAGCAATGAAGCTGTGACCATCAATCTCAAGACGGATGTGCATTCCGCGATCGCGGCAGGCGATACCTACACCGGTATCGAGGTGATCAGGGGATCGAATTTCAACGACACGTTCGTTGGCGATGGCAGCGGTATGCAACTCGACGGCGGTGCCGGGATCGATACGGTCGACTACTCGGGCTCTACTGCCGGGGTAAACGTCGATATCCGTAATGGGTGGGGAACCGCAGGCACGGGCGGAGATGCCGAAGGCATCATTTTAGGGAATATCGAAACCGTCATAGGCTCTGCCTTCAACGACGTGCTCTCCGCTGGCCCATACACCGTAATCCCAACGGTACAGCTGGAAGGGGGAGCTGGCGACGATATATACAACATCAATCTGGGGCTGACCCCCTACATCATCGAACAGGCCGGTGGCGGCAATGATGAAGTCCGCGTGTCGGTGATCAATGCCAACGGCACGGTCCTGGCGGCCAACGTCGAGCGCCTGACCTACGTCGGCACTGGTGCATTTACCGGTTATGGCAACGACAGCGACAACATCATTACCGGCGGTTCGGGTAACGACACACTGTACGGTGGCGCGGGAGCGGATCAGCTCATAGGCGGTGCTGGCTATGACATAGCGAGCTATCTCGACAGCAAAGCAGCCATGGCCATCAACCTCAAGACGGGCGTGCATTCCGGGATCGCGGCGGGTGATACCTACACCGGTATCGAGGCGATCAGAGGATCGAATTTCAACGACATTTTCTACGGTGGTAGTTCGCCCGTGGCGCACGATGGCGCGGCTGGCATCGATCTGGTCACTTATGAACAGTCTGACAGCGCGGTGACGATCGACCTGACGAACGGCACGAACATAGGGGCGGCTGCTGGTCAGACCTACGCCAACATTGAAATGTTTCAAGGCAGCAATTTTGACGACACGCTATCGGGCTCGGGTCTGAAGGATATCTTCATTGGTGGAGCCGGGGCAGATGTAATCGATGGCCGGGTAGGTCTGGACAGTGCTTTTTACATTACAAGTACAACAGGCATCTCGATCAACTTGCAGACGCAAATCAATCAAGGTGGCGATGCCGAAGGTGATGTATTGCTTAACATCGAACATGTGTTGGGCAGTCATTTCAACGATGTCCTGGTTGGAGACACGGGTGTTAATTATCTGGAGGGTGGATTGGGCAACGACGTCATCGACGGCGGTGACGGCAATGATTTCCTCTATGGTGGGCTGACTTCTTGGATAGGACCTTTCAGCGTCGATAGCTCGGCGAACGGGCCGCAGGCAGACATCCTGTACGGTGGCGGCGGTAACGACACCATCGTCACGACTGCGAGCGACGAGGGGACTCAAGCCTACGGTGAGGCCGGAAATGACACTATCACTGTGATACATGGCATGGCTGACGGTGGGGAAGGCAACGACCTGCTGACCGGTAGAGGCGTGGGCTTTTCACTGTCAGGAGGTCAGGGGGATGACAGGCTGATATTGCAGACCGGCGGTTTTGCTAACGGCGGTGAGGGTGAGGATATCTACACCATCGATACTCCAAAGTTAGTGACGATTCAGGACGACGGTATCAGCAGCGGTGACAAATTGGTTTTGTCCTACATCGATAGCTCTGAACTGTTGGCTGATCGCATCGGTGATGACCTCTATCTGCACCGATCAAGTTTCACTCCGGGACAGGCACCGCAAGAAGGTGTGCGCCTGAAGGATTGGTATGCAGGTTACGACACCATCGAACAGATCCAGACAGCTGATATGCAGCTCATCAGTCTGGTGGGCATCAACACATTTGCCAATGATATGTTTTCCTGACAGCCAAGGCAGCGTTCCTGCCGCTACATATTGGTGACGGCAGGAAAATGCATATGCTTTCGTAATAGTCTTTAGTGTGTCGCCCTTTGCCCGGTACTGCTTGAACCGGGCAAAGATTTTCACCTGGCTCCTTAGAGAAAAAGACAATCGCGGAGCGAGTGCCCCGTCACAAACCCCAGACCAAAAAAAACCGGCCACCAGGAGCCGGTTTTTTTGTCCCCCGTCAAAACCATCACGACGCGGGACCAGAATTCGATTGGAGCGGGTGAAGGGAATCGAACCCTCGTTATCAGCTTGGGAAGCTGGAGTAATGCCATTATACGACACCCGCTCAGAGCGGCTGACTTTGTACCAGATGTGGCCTGGGATTTGAAGTTTTTCTTTCCGGACGGCGAGGTCATCCGTCTACGCAAGACTCAAACCAGAGCGGTCATTCGCGAGCAAGCGCCATTGCTGGAGGCTTGCCCGCGATGACTTTTTTCAGATGGCCACTGCATGGTAGTCCTGTACATAGCTGTAGCGCGGTCGGCTGGCGTGGTGGGTTGGCTTGAGGAAACCCAGCAACGCCTCGCGGCTGTCGCGGCAGGCGGCCTTGTGTTCCATGTCGAGGAAGTGCCCGGTGGCTTGCAGCGTGGTGAAGCTGCTGTGCTGGACATGGTTGGCGAAGAGCCTGGCGTCGGTGGCCGCGGTGTATTCGTCCCATTCGCCATTCAGGAACAGCACCGGCACGTTGATCTTTTTCGCCGCGTTGACATAGCACTGCTGGTCGCTGTGGAGCACATCGTTGATGTGAAAGTGCATCTGTCCGTATTCATGCTCGGCCAGGTTGCTGACGTGGCGATAGTTGAAGCGCTTGAACAGCGGTGGCAGGTGCTTGCCAATCGTGCTGTTGACCAGGTGTCCGACACGATCGCCGTCCAGGCTGCTCAAATAGTCCACGCCACGTTCCAGGTAGTCGCGCATCGGTGCGTTGAGCACCGGTGAGAAAGAACTGATCACGGCTTTTTCGATGCGCCGCGGGCGCTGGGCCAAGGCGGTCAGGGTGGCGGCTCCGCCCCAGGAAAACGACAATACGTGATCGGCGGCGAAGTGGTCGATCAGCTCCAGCAGGATCTGGCCTTCGATTTCCTTCGTCAGCATTTTCTCGTGGCGGTTGTGAGCCTTGGACTTGCCCGCGTAGGGCTGGTCGTACAGCACGACATTGAATTGCGGGTAGAGGTTTTTGGTGGTCTGTGCAAACGACGCGGTGGTGGCCATCGAGCCGTTGACCAGGATGATGGTCTTTTGCGCGGCGTCTGCGCGATAGAACTCCGTGTAAACCCGATACTGACCCTGTATATCCAGCACAGCGATTTCTGGCCTCATGTCATAAGACTCCTGGCAAGCGGGTATGCGCGCAATGAGATTGCACGGGCAATGTGACAGGTAGGCATACGCCTGGAAGATAAGGCCCATGTCGATCCACGCAAGCCGGTCGACGGGTGTTGTTATGGCGGGCAATTTGCCGGCGAACGAGGCGGAACCTGAGGGTTCCAGCCGGCAAAAAGTTTCTTAGAGGTATGGGGTGACTCGTCGGTCACATTTCGGCCGACGGTTTGATTCAAGCAGGGGGGAGGCCGTTGCGCAAGTGCTCTTTGAAAATTGTCCGACACTTCTGCCCAGCGGTCGTCTGGCTCAGATCAGGCCAACTTCTTCTGGGCTCAAGGCGCGGTATTGGCCCGGTGCGAGATCAGCGTCCAGCAGCAGCGGGCCCATGCTTTCACGGTGCAGGCGCAGCACCTTGTTGTTGAAGTGACCAAACATGCGCTTGACCTGATGATAACGGCCTTCAACGATGCTCAAGCGCGCGGATGTCGGCCCCAGTTGGGTCAATTGCGCCGGTTGGGTGGTGAGGTCTTCGAACGCAAAGTACAGGCCTTGGGCAAACGTGAAGGCGTACTCGGCGGTAATGGTTTGCTCGGTCTCGACGTAGTAGACCTTCGGCAGTTTGGTCTGCGGCTGGGTCAGGCGCCGCGACCAGCTGCCGTCGTTGGTGATCAGCATCAGCCCGGTGGTGTTGAAGTCCAGGCGACCGGCGATGTGCAAGTCGTCCTTGTCCGGTTCGTCCAGCAGATCGAGGACGGTGCGGTGCTGCGGATCGCGGGTGGCACTCACGCAGCCGGGCGGCTTGTGCAGCATGAAATAGCGCGCCGGTCGGCCTGCTTGCAGCACTTCGTCATCCACCTCGACGCGGCTGAATTCACGCACCTGTGCCTGTGGATCGATGACGGTCTGGTCGTCGATCCGTACGCGCCGTTCCACCAGCAGCAGGCGGACCTGTTGGCGGTTGAAACGCGGCAGGTTACTGAGGAAACGGTCAACGCGCATGAGCAGTTCGGGCAGAGGAGCTGGGGGCGGGCATCTTACGCGATCGGTTGGTGCTTGGCGCGCAACTGGTCATCGACCCGGGCGCATCGCGGGCACAGGCAGGATTGGTTGCGCAGCTCGGCCGGCAAATTTTCCAGCACCGCCGGGTCGATGCTCACGCCATAGCACCAGCAGGCACGATCAACGGTTTTCGGATTGGCCAGGGTGCAGTCGTTGGTGGCGCCGCACGCCGGGCAGAGATCGGGTTTATTCATAACTGGAATGAGGCATTTCCACGCAGGTTCGGTTGCTTCCGGTCTGTCGGGCGCGTTGCAGCGCATGATCGGCCCGGGACAGCAGGCTGTGCAAGGTGTCTTTATCCTGCAACGTGGTCAGGCCGATGCTGATGGTGATCCGCAATTGCTTGCCGCTGCAAAAGTAGCGCTGTTGCTCGATGCGCTGGCGAATTTTCTCGGCGATTTTCAGAGCGTTCTGTCCATCGGTGTCCTTGAGCAGCAGGACGAAGGCATCGGCGCTCCAGCGGCAGACAATGTCTGAATGGCGCAGTGTATCGGTCAGGTCGCGAGCGAAACCAGTGAGCAATTGATCACTGGCGATGTGGCCATGGTTGGCGTCCAGTCGCTTGAAGTCATCCACCTCCAGCAACAGCGCCCCCAATGGCCTGGGCTCGCGTTGGGCTTCGTGCAGGGCCTGCACCGCCAGGAGGTCGAAGCCCCGCCGATTGGGCAGCTCGGTCAGGCCGTCAAGAATCGCTTGGGCGTCGATCCGCCGCTGATAGCTGACCATCAGCCGATGCAGCACCACGAGCGCGGCCACTGTCACCAGCAGGCCGATCAGCAGATTGAAATACAGCGTCTTGAGCACGTTGTCCCGCAGCGACGTGTTGGCGGCGTAGTACCCCAGCAGCGACGTCACCAGGAAGCCGGCGCCGAGCAAAATGGCCAGGATGAGCACCGGCGAGCGCTGGGAATACAACGGCGAACGAAGCGACATGGCGATTCCCTTGGAGTGACCCGATGGAATCAGTTTAGTGGCCCTGTAAGAAAAGACATTCGGATTTACAGCTTTGCAAGATCGTGGCGAGGGGATTTAGCGAAACGTCGCGCCGCCCAGCGGGGATAAATCCCCTCGCCACAGGGTGCTGTTTACTGACGGGTACTCAGATAAGCCCGCCATCCGCCCAGATGACTGATGTCCTGCGCGCCGTCCAGACCATACGGCTCGCAAATGAAGCCGCTTTCCCAGCGTCCGTCGGCCAGTTGCACCTTACCCAGCCCCAGCGGTGCGGGGATACCGGTGAGGAACGAACCCAGCTCGCTGCTTGGCAATTCCCAGACTTCCACTTCGATCGCCACGCCTCCCTCGCCGACCCGAAGCATGCCAGGGCGCAGGGGCGGGCCGCCGGCCAAGGCGTAGAGGCGATAATTCGCTGAGCTTCGGGTCGCCTCGATCAGGCGGGCGCCACGTTGCTTGAGCTGCCAGTTCAAAGCCAGCCCATCCAGGTGCGCGCCGCACACGACCAACCGTGCCCGATCATGGCGCGCCGGGTTGGCAGGCACTGGCAGATCAGGCGCTTGCTGACGCTGCAAGGCGTCGGCCACGCTCAGCAGGTACTGATCGGTGAAGGCGCGGCCGAACAGCGTCACGCCCCAAGGCAAACCGTTGGCCATGAATGCGCTGGGAACGGCCACGGCGGCGTAGTCCAGCAGATTCATGAAGTTGGTGTAGTAACCCAGTTGCGAATTGCGCAGGAGCGGTTCGGCGGCGAGTTCGGCGAGCGTCACCGGGCGCCCGATGGTCGGGGTGAGGACGCAATCGAGCGCTTCCATCGCGCGGTCGCATTGGGCCTTGAGCGCCTGCAAACGGTACTGGGCACGGAAGGTTTCCACGCCGGTCACCGTCGGCGCTTGCGCCAGCACGGCGCGGATCACCGGCAGTACCGCGTCGGGTTCGCGCTCCATCAGTTCCCCGGCCACGCTGTAGCGTTCGGCAACCCACGGCCCCTCATAGAGCAGGCGTGCCGCTTCGAGGAAGGGTGACAAGTCCAACTCGACAGCTTCGCCGCCCAGGTGTTCGAGGCGCTCGATGGCATCGGCGAACAGCCGTGGGCCTTCGTCGAAGTCGAAAAATTCCAGGTCTTGCCGGCGGGGCACGCCGAAGCGAAAACGTCGTGGTGCGCCGAACGCCGAGCCGTCGTTCCATTGCGGGTTGGGGCGGCTGTATTCGTCGCGCGGGTCGAGACGCGCAGTCAATGCCAACAGCTGGCTGGCTTCGCGCGCCGTCGCGGTGAATGTGGTCACGCAGTCCAGCGTACGGCAGGCCGGCACCACGCCAGCGGTGGAGATAAGGCCCTTGGTGGCTTTCAACCCCACCAGGTTGTTCAGCGCCGCAGGCACGCGACCGGAGCCGGCGGTGTCGGTGCCCAGGGCAAAGCTGGCCACGCCCAGGGCCACCGCCAGCGGCGAGCCCGCGCTGGAGCCGCCCGCCGGGTAGTCGGCCAGCACGCTGTTGCGGCAAGCTCCGTAGGGCGTGCGGGTACCGTTGAGGCCAGTGGCGAACTGGTCGAGGTTGGTCTTGCCAACAGGAACCGCACCCAGCGCCAGCAATTGCTCGACGATGCTCGCCGAACGTTGCGGCACGTAGGCAAAGGCCGGGCAGGCGGCGGTGGTGGGAATGCCAGCCAGGTCGATGTTGTCCTTGATCGCGAATGGCACGCCATACAACGGCAGGCTTTCCAGGTCGCGGTTTTCCAGTGCCGAAAGGTAAGGTTCGAGTTCTTCGGGCGAGAGCAGGTGGATGAACAGGTGATAGTCCGGGTTGAGCGCAGCGGCTTTTTCCCGCAGGGCCAACAGCAGCTGGCGCGGTGTCGTTTCACCCTTGCGGTAGGCGTCGCGCAGGTTGTCCAGGCGCAGAGAGAAGGTCATGGCGTTAATCCTTTGATTGAGTTCAGTCACGTTCCAGCACCACCACGCGTTGCCCGGCGCGCACCGCTGAACCGGGCTGGACGCGCACTTCTCGGACCACGCCGGCGATGGGCGCAAGCACCGGGATTTCCATTTTCATGGACTCCAGAATCACCAGCACGTCACCCGCGATGACCCGCGCGCCCACCTCCACCTGGACCTGCCAGAGGTTGCCGGCGATGTGGCTGTCGACGCTCAGTTGGCCCTCGTCCAGCACTGAATCTTCGCTCGGCGCGGTTGCTGGTTCCTCGCTGTCGAAATGCGCCTGGCCACTGGCGATCCAGCGCTCGCGCTCGGCACGGAAGGCGCCTTGTTGCTGCTCGCGGAACGCGTCGATGCTGTCCGCTTCCCGGGCCAGGAAGCGCTGGTAATCAGCGAGGTTGAGTTGGCTGTGTTCGATCGCCAGTTCGAAGCGGCCCAACGGGAAATCCCGACGGATGCGCAGCAGTTCATCGGCGCTGACCGGGTAGAAGCGGATCTGGTCGAAGAAGCGCAGCAGCCAGGGCTTGCCGTCAAATGCGGCGACGTCCCGATAACGATTCCACATCTGCAACGTGCGGCCGACGAACTGATAGCCGCCGGGGCCCTCCATGCCGTACACGCACAGATAGGCGCCGCCGATGCCCACCGAATTTTCCGCGGTCCAGGTGCGGGCCGGGTTGTATTTGGTGGTCACCAGCCGGTGCCGCGGGTCCAGCGGCGTGGCGACCGGCGCGCCGAGGTAGACATCGCCGAGGCCCATCACCAGATAGCTGGCATCGAACACTGTGCGTTGTACTTCGTCGAGGTTGGGCAGGTCGTTGATGCGCCGGATGAACTCCAGGTTGCTCGGGCACCAGGGCGCGTCCTTGCGCACGGTGGTCATGTACTTTTCGATCGCCAGCTGGCAGGCCGGATCGTCCCAGGACAGCGGCAGATGGACGATGCGCGACGGCACCTGCAAATCTTGCGCGGCGCACACGGCGTCCCACTCGCCGGCGACGATGGCCAGCAGATCGGCCAGGGGTAATTGTTCGGGCTGGTAATGCACTTGCAGCGAGCGAATACCCGGCGTCAGGTCGATCACCCCTTGCAGGTGTTTTTGCTCCAGGGCCTGCATCAAGGCGTGAGCGCGAAAACGCAGCACCAGGTCCAGTTCCGGAGCGCCGATTTCAAGCAGCAGATGGGTGTCGCCGGACAGCCGCGCGACCAGGCGGGTGTCGTCCTGGCCGATGTCCAAAACCACAGGCGACTCAACCCCCTGTGGGAGCGAGCCTGCTCGCGAAGCAGTCAATGCGGTGTCTGATCTGGCCCCTTCGCGAGCAGGCTCGCTCCCACATTGATCCCATTTCAAGGCCAGTGAGCGGGCAGTCTTCAGGTCCACCGGCACAAACCGCACCTTGTCCCCCGCCTTGAGCTGTCCCAGTTGCCACAGGTCCGCCTCGATCACCGTCACGGGGCAGACGAAGCCACCCAGGCTCGGGCCGTCGGGGCCGAGGATGACCGGCATGTCGCCGGTGAAGTCCACCGCGCCGATGGCGTACGGGTTGTCATGGATATTGGACGGATGCAGGCCTGCTTCGCCGCCGTCGGCACGTACCCATTCCGGCTTCGGCCCGATCAGCCGCACGCCGGTTCGGCTGGAGTTGAAATGCACTTCCCAGGCGGTGTCGAAGAACGTCTGGATGTAGCGCTCGGTGAAATATTCCGGCGCGCCGTGGGGACCGTAGATCACACGGATCTGCCGCACGGCTGGCAACACCAGGGGCGGCTCTTCGATCGACGGCACCACGACGTGCTCATCCAACGCAGCCAGGTGCAGCACGTCGCCGGTGCACAATGCTCGCCCGCCGTGGCCGCCGAACTGGCCGAGGGTGAAGGTGCTTTTGCTGCCCAGGTAATCCGGTACCTGCAAGCCGCCATGTACACACAGATAACTCCGCGCCCCGGCGCCAGTAATCGTGCCGATGGCGAGGGTGGACCCTGCACCGATCGACAGCGGGGTGTCCATCGGCACCGTTTCGCCGTCCAGCGTCAGGGCGATTTCTGCGCCGGTCACCGCCACTCGCGCAGCGCAGTTGAAGCGCAGCAGCGGCCCGCTCATGGTGATTTCCAAGGCCGCCACACCTTCCTCGTTGCCCAGCAGGCGATTGCCCAGGCGCAACGAACGGCTGTCCATCGGTCCCGACGGCGGCACGCCCACCGCCCAATAACCGAGGCGACCGGGGTAATCCTGAACGCTGGTCTGAGTGCCGGGGCTGAGCACTTCGACGGTGTTGGCGCGGTAGGCCAGGGTCTCCAGGCAGCGGGTCCAGGGCTGGCCATCGGCGAAGGGCGCGTCGAGCAGGATCTGTTGCAGGTAGACACGGTTGGTTTCCACGCCATAGAGCAGGCTTTCGTCCAGCGCTTGATGCAGGCCCAGGCGTGCCTGCTCGCGGGTCGGCGCCCAGCGAATGACTTTGGCGATCATCGGATCGAAGTACGGCGGGATCTGGCAACCGGCCTCGACCCAGGTGTCGATGCGCAGTTCCTTGCCGTTGGCCTGCGCAAATTCCACCGCAGTCAGCAGCCCTGGGCTCGGCTGGAAATCCCGGCCTGGGTCCTCGGCATACAGGCGCGCCTGGATCGCGTGGCCCTCGGCTTTCAGCCCTTGGCTCAGTTCGCTCAGTGGCGGCAGTTCTCCGGCGGCCAATTGCACCATCCAGCGCACCAGGTCCACGCCCCACACCTGCTCGGTGACGCCATGCTCCACTTGCAGGCGTGTGTTCACTTCCAAGAAATAGAAGCGCCCGGTGTCACTGTCATAGACAAACTCCACGGTGCCGACGCTGCGGTAGTCGACCGCCCGGGCCAGCTTGATCGCGGCAGCGCAAAGCGCGTCGGCCATGCCCTCGGGCAGGTTGGGCGCCGGGGTTTCTTCGATGACTTTCTGGTTGCGCCGCTGCACCGAGCAGTCGCGCACGCCCAGAGCGATCACCTGGCCCTGGCCGTCGCCGAACACTTGAACCTCAAGGTGCCGCGCCCGTTCGATGTACTTCTCGATGAACACGCCGGCGTCGCTGAAATTGTTCTGCCCGAGGCGCTTGACCGCTTCGAAGGACTCGCTCAATTCAGCGGCGCTGCGGCATACGCGCATGCCGATTCCGCCGCCGCCCGCCGTGCTTTTCAGCATGACCGGGTAGCCGACCTGCGCGCCGGCCAGTAGCGCGGCATCCAGGCTGTCGAGCAGCTCCGTGCCTTCGAGCAGGGGCACGCCGTGCTGGCGAGCCAGGGCGCGTGCGGTGTGCTTGAGGCCGAACACTCGCAACTGCTCCGGTGTCGGGCCGATGAAGGCAATGTTGGCGGCCTCGCAAGCTTGTGCGAAAGCGGCGTTTTCCGAGAGAAAACCGTAGCCGGGATGGATCGCGGTCGCGCCGCTGTCCCGGGCGATCGCCAGGAGCTTGTCCACCGCCAGGTAGGTGCCCGCCGCCGCGCCTTCGCCCAGGCAGTGGGCTTCGTCGGCCTGAAGGATGTGCAGGCTGGCTTCGTCGGCCTGGGAGTAAACGGCGACGGCTTTGACGTCCAGCTCGCGCAGGGTCCGCAGGATGCGGCAGGCAATGGCGCCACGGTTGGCAATCAGGATTTTTTCGAACATGGCATTTACCCCTCAGGCCGCAATGCCAGCCTGAATCGGGATGCGGGCCGTCCCGCAGTTTTCGATGGCCGACGGGGTCGTCCCCGTGGGCGGATACCTTCGAACACCACACAACCTCTGTGTGGGAGCGAGCCTGCTCGCGAAAACGGTACATCAACCGCATGAAGGCTGACTGATCCGACGCCTTCGCGAGCAGGCTCGCTCCCACAGGAGACCAAGGCGTTATTTGATGCACTGCCCCGACCGGCTCTGGCACAGCGCGAATAGCCAGTGGCGCAGGCGCATGAGTTTCAGTTCCATATCAGCAGCTCCGCAGGGGTAGGGTTGTAGGCGTTGCACGGGTTGTTCAGTTGCGGGCAGTTGGAGATCAACACGATCACATCGATCTCGGCCCGCAGGTCGACGTATTTGCCCGGCGCCGAGATCCCGTCTTCGAAAGTCAGGCCGCCGTCGGCGGTCACCGGCACGTTCATGAAAAAATTGATGTTCGGTCCGATGTCACCCTTGCCCAGTCGACCGTCGTGGGCGCAGGCCCGCAGGTAATTGTCGCGGCAGCTGTGCATGTAGCGTTTTTCCAGGGCGTAGCGCACGGTGTTGCTTTCCTGCGCGCAGGCGCCGCCGAGGGTGTCGTGGCGCCCGCAGGTGTCCTCGACGATGGTCAGCATCGGGCGGCCAAGGTTGGAATACAGCACGCTGCCGGTGCTCAGGTAGACGCTGTTCTGCCGGCGCAGTGTGCGTTGCACGTCGTAGCGTTCCTTGGGGTTGGCCAGGCTGTAGAACAACGTATCGACCGCCTGGTTGCCTTCCAGGTCGAGGATGCGCAGGGTCTGGCCGGCCTTGACCTCGGTCAGCCAGGGTTCGCCGGCGGGAATCGTGGAACGGTATACGGCGGTCTCGGGTTGCTTGTGTGCAGTGGCGATGGCGAGTGACATGGCGACGATCCTCAGGCGAACAGGCGGTCGGTGTTGATGAAGCCGCGCTGGTTTTCCGGGCGCGATTGGCGGCAGTGTTCGGCGACGCTGGGGTTGGCGTTCATCCAGCTGAGTTTGAGCGGCTGCGGCGCGTATAGCGGGTTCGGGTCCATCGGATGTTGCAGCGCGGTCAGCACCACCAGGGTGTCCATCGGTGCGTACAGCTCGATGTAGTCACCGGCCTTGGAGTTGCCCTCCACGAAATGGAAGTGGCCGGCCTCGTCGACATCGACCCGGCTGAACAGGTTGAGGGTCATCAGCAGGTCGGACAGACCCAACCCCCATTTGCCCAGTTCTACCAACAGGTTGTCGGTGCCGTTGCGGAAGAAGCCGTTGCGCAGTTCCTGGTAACGGCCCTGACCATACTTTTCAGCGACTTCCTCGGCGCAGAGCACGCCGCCAAAACTATCGCTCCAGCCACAGGTATCCGCAGTGATTGCCGCCAATACCCGGCCCATGTCCGAATACAGGCAATGACCGGCGGTGAGCTTGGCGGTGTGTTGGCATTTCAGACTGTCCGGCAGGTTCAGGCGCTCGGTTTTTTCGTTGGCATTGAGCAAGGTAAGGCTCACGTTGGCACCGCCACGCACATCGGTCAGGCGCAGCAACTGGCCTCGCTTGAGGACGAACGAGCGATGGCCGCCACCGGGCAGCAATTCTTCGGCGAAGGGGGGAAACAGCTGGATCGAATCGGTCATCGAATTTCTCCTTTCAAGCGATACGCAACGTGCCGGCCAGTTCGGCAGGCAGGGCGTCGACGGCGGCACGGGCGGTGCGGCGGTCGCTGTTCAGTGGGATGTCGTAGGTGATGCGTGCGCCATAGGCGCCGGGGGCATGGGGATCGACACGAACCTTGTCGAACACCAGCAGGCGGGTGCCAAGGCTGAAACCTTCGGACAGGTCATGGGTCACCATGAACACGGTCAGCCGGGTTTCCCGCCAGAGTTCCAGCAGCAGGGCATGCATGTCTTTGCGAATGCCGGGGTCGAGGGCGCCGAAGGGTTCGTCGAGCAACAACACCCGCGGCTTCATGATCAGCGCCTGGGCGATGGCCAGCCGTTGCTGCATGCCGCCGGAGAGCTGCGCAGGGTATTTGTCCAGCGCGTGGCCGAGGCCGACTTTGTCCAGCAGTTGTGCGGCGTCTTCGCGGGCCTGGCGTTTGGCGCCGCCGAACAGACGCCCCAGCAACGGCGAGCGCGGCAATTCCAGGCCGAGGGCGACGTTGTCCAGTACCGTCAGGTGCGGGAATACCGAGTAACGCTGGAACACTACTCCACGGCTGGCATCCGGCTCGCCCGCCAACGGCTCGCCGTCCAGCAGGATCTGTCCGCGACTGGCGCGTTCCTGGCCCAGCAGCAGCCGCAGGAAAGTCGACTTGCCGCAACCCGAGGCACCCACCAGGGTGCAGAACTCACCCTCGGCAACGCTCAGGTTCAAGCGCTCGAGCACCACTTGATCGGCATACTGCTGCCAGACGTTGTTCACGGTAATGAAGCTCATGCCTTCGCCCCCTCGTACCAGGGAAATGCTCGGCGGGTCAGGCGCTTGAGGCCCCAGTCCATCAGCCAGGCGAGCAGGGTGATCCACACCACGTAGGGCAGGATCACATCCATCGCCAGGTAACGACGCACGAGGAAAATCCGATAGCCCAGGCCATCGGTGGAAGCGATGGCTTCGGCAGCGATCAGGAACAGCCAGGCCGAACCCAGCATCAGCCGCAGGGAAATCAACAGGCGCGGCAGCAATTGCGGCAGGACCACCCGCAACATCAGGGTCCAGGTCGAGGCACCCAGCGTCTGGGCCTTGATCAATAGCTCAGGCGGAATTTCCCGGGCACGCTGCTCCAGGTCGCGGGCCAGGCACGGGGTGATGCCGATGACGATCAGCATCACCTTGGACAACTCCCCCAGGCCGAAGACGATGAACAGGATCGGCAGGATCGCCAATGGCGGCACCATCGACACCACGGTGAGTAGCGGCGACAACGGCGCGCCGAACAGCGGCAGCGTGCCGGCGGCGATGCCCAGGCACAGCCCGGCCAGGGCGCTGATGCCCAGGCCGATCGCCAACCGGCGCAGACTCGAAGCGGTGTCCTGCCAGAGCAGGTAATCGCCGCTGCGAGCGTCGGCGGTGAACGCCAGGCGTTTGACTGCATCGGCCATCTGCACAGCGCTGGGCAGCAGCTTGTCGTTGGGGTTGTCCGTCAGCCGTTCCGCCGAGCCCATGAAGTAGGCAAACAGCACCAGCGCAAATGGCAGGATCACCAGCAACAAGCGGCTGGGGCGATCGGGGTAGCGGTTGATCAGGCGCATGCCAGTCCTCCGGTCCTACAACTTGGCGTCGGCGGCCAGTTGCACGTAGGTGGGATCGAAGCGCAGCTTGAGGTTGGTTTTGTCGCCCAGGGTCACGCCATTGGCGAACGCCATGCCCACTGCGTCGGCATCCTTGGCGCCTTCACCCAGCAGACCGTGGCGGAACGAGAACTCGGCGACCTTGCGCAGGGTGGCGGGCAGTTGTTCGCTGGTGGCGAAGGCGAGGGCTTCCTTGGGGGTGGCGAACAGCTTGGTAGTGTCCAGTTGCGCCTGGAAACCTTTGAGATCAGTACCCGACGCCTTGGCCATGTGTTCCAGCGCGGCATTGGCGGCTGCGTTCCTGGCGTTCATCAGCGCCACCACTTCGAACCAGGCGCCGGTCAGTGCCTTGCCCAGGGCCGGGTTGTCTTTGAGGGTCTGAGTGTTGACCACCATCATGTCCATGATTTCGCCTGGGATCTGGCTGGAGTTGAATACTTCGCTGACACCCGGCTGGGCCTTGATGTCCGAGAGCATCGGGTTCCATGTCGTGACGGCCTTGACCGAGTCGGTGTTGAAGGCGGCAGAAATATCGGCGTCGGAGGTGTTGACGACTTTCAGGTCTTTCTCGGCGAGGCCGACCGAATCCAGGGCCCGAGCCAAGAGGTAGTGGGACACCGACAGTTCCACCAGATTGACGTCCATGCCCTTGAGGTCGGCGACTTTCTTGCCCTCGCCCTTGAGGACGATGCCGTCGTTGCCGTTGGAGAAGTCACTGACGATCAGTGCGGTGCTGTCCACGCCGCCGGCGGCGGGAATGGTCAGGGCATCCATGTTGGTCATGGTGCAGCCATCGAACTGACCGGCGGTGTACTGGTTGATGGACTCGACGTAATCGTTGAGCTGCACGACATCGATGGTGATGCCGTATTTCTTCGCCCATTTGTCAACGATGCCCTGGCTGCCGGCGTATTCCCAGGGCATCCAGCCGGCATAGATGGTCCAGCAGACGTTGAAATGGTCCTTGGGCGCGGCGTGGGATGGGATGCTCGCGAAGGCCGCAAGCGCGGCGAGGAGCAGTGAGGACAGACGAAGCTTGAGCATGGTGGTTCTCCAGTTGATCAAGGGCGGACAGGAGCAACGCGGCACCGCGAACGGTGGCTTGTCTCCCGGGCTTTTGTCCCGCCGTGTAACCTCAACTGGAGGTCGCCAACTCTCGGACCAGCCACTCGCCAGAGGCGAGCCGGAACCCTAGTCAGCCATTGCAAATTGTGGTGCCGCGAACCTGTGATGACTCCTGCACAAGTTCGTTAAAGCGAGAGCCGTGCCAAGTACGCGCAAGCCCCGGCCCAGAGCGACCGCATGCCAGGAAGGCGCGTACCTCAAACGGATTCATGCGTTGTTGTGGTGCCGTGGCGCACCGCAATGAAGCAAAAGGCTACATGTTTCGAGTTATTGCAACGTCGCACCAGATTCCGATTTCGCTGTCAGATTAATCGTCAGTCACCCAATAGATGACTGCCGCCCGTCAGCGTCGCTGATGTGGCCCATCCGCGGTCCAGGAGGCCGCCATGTATCGACGACTGCTGCTCATTGCGTTTCTCGGTTTGACTCTTTCGGCCTGCGTGCCTTACTCCGACGGAGGCTCCAGCTACTACCGTTCCGAGGTCTACACCTCACCGGCGCCGGTCTATTACAGCGGCGGTGGAAGTTACTACTCGGCACCGCGTGGCTATTACGCACCACCACGGTACTACCAGCCGGCGCCGCGTTATTACTCGGCTCCACGCTACTACCAGCATGGCCCACGCTATTACTCGCCACCGCGAGCGGCGTATCGCCCCTATCCGCATCGGGGCGGTTGGGACGGCCGGGACCGGGGCGGCTGGAATGACGACCGTCGCGGCCGGGGCGGACGTGACCGTGGGCATGATCATCGGGGACGTGGCCATGATGGACGTGGTCATGACGGACGGGGCGGTCACCGCTGACGGATCGGCAGCAAAAAGCGGCGCATTGAGCGCCGCTTTTTTTGTGCCTGCGTAAAGCTAACCCTCTAAACCCTGTGGGAGCGAGCCTGCTCGCGAAGGCGGTATCCCCGACACAGCATTACTGTCAGGGCCGACGCCATCGCGAGCAGGCTCGCTCCCACAAGGAGGCGGGTTTCACCAAAGGTATGCCCACCAAAAGCAGGTCCGTTACTCATTGGACAAATCCGCCAACGGATGCCGCCCCTCCCATACCTTATGGAAATGCGCCTCGACCGCCGCTTGCGGCACATGATTGATATCCGGCCAATGCCAGCGCGGCTTGTGGTCCTTGTCGATCAACCGCGCCCGCACGCCTTCGCTGAATTCCGGATGGCGGCAGCAGTTGAGGCTCAAGGTGTATTCCATGCGGAACACACCGGCCAATGACAAAGGGCGGGCGCGGCTGATCTGCTCCCAGACCAGGTGCGCCGTCAGCGGCGAGCCTTCGGTCATGGTCCTGGCTGCCCGGGCGATCAATGGGTCCGGATGATCCACCAGCAGGCTGAGGGCTTTCCAGGCGCAGCGCACGTCGCTGACATCCAGCCACTCATCGATTTGCTGCCGACGCGGCAACCATTGGGCTTCGGGTTGTTGCGGCAGTGCTTCTTGCTGTAGAGCCTTGAGCAGGCTGTTGAGCTGCATCTCGGTCTGTTCTTGCCAGTTAAGCTGCAACAAGCCTTCGATCAGGTCATCCTGCTGCTCATCGAGCAGAAAGCGATCGGCCAGGCCCAGGTCGATGGCATCCCTGGCGTTCATGTGGGCGCCGGTAAGGCCGAGGAACAGGCCAAGCTTGCCCGGCAGGCGCGACAGGAACCAACTGGCGCCGACGTCCGGATACAAGCCGATGCTGATTTCCGGCATCGCCAGTCGACTGCTCGGCGTGACGATTCGCGTGCTGGCGCCTTGCAGCAGGCCCATGCCGCCGCCGAGTACATAGCCATGCCCCCAGCAGATCAACGGTTTCGGATACGTGTGCAGATTGAAGTCCAACCGGTATTCGGCAGCGAAAAACTGCGCAGCCAGCGGCGGCACTTCGCCGGGGTGGGCGCGACACGCTTCGACCAGGCTGCGCACCTCGCCACCGGCGCAGAAGGCCTTGGCACCATTGCCGCGCAACAGCACACAGACAATCTGCGATTCCCGGGCCCAGGCGTCGAGGCGATCGCGCAGGGCGTTGATCATCGGCAGGGAAAGGGCGTTCAAGGATCTTTCGGCATCCAGGGTGGCGACGCCCAGGCGCGCCCCGTTGATGCCGGTCAGTTCTTCGAAGTGCAGATTCATCGTGACCTCGATCGGAAAATTGAATGATCAGTATGACTGCTGTGGGGGAAAGTGCCGGATTGACGTCAGATCAATTGACAAGCCCTGTAGGCTTTCCTAGGGTGCGCCCATTGTTTCTACCGGGTGCAACCATGACCGCTGACGACCGTATCAAACTCGAACCCAGCTGGAAGCAGGCACTGCGTGCCGAGTTCGACCAGCCGTACATGGCGGAGTTGCGCGAGTTCCTGCGCAGTGAATACGCCGCCGGCAAGGAAATCTATCCGCCGGCCCCGCTGATTTTTAATGCACTCAATTCCACGCCGCTGGACAAGGTCAAGGTGGTGATCCTCGGCCAGGACCCGTACCACGGCCCGGGCCAGGCCCATGGCTTGTGCTTTTCGGTGCAGCCGGGCGTGCCGACGCCGCCGTCGCTGGTGAACATCTACAAGGAATTGAAGCGCGACCTGAACATCGATATCCCCAACCATGGCTATCTGCAGAGCTGGGCCGACCAGGGTGTGTTGTTGCTCAACACGACCTTGACCGTGGAGCGCGCCAATGCCAATGCCCACGCTAAAAAAGGCTGGCAGCACTTTACCGACAAGGTCATCGAAGTGGTCAGCGAACACCAGCCGCACCTGGTTTTCCTGCTGTGGGGGGCTCATGCCCAGAGCAAGCAGAAGCTGATCGATGCGACCAAGCATCTGGTGTTGACCTCGGTCCACCCGTCACCGCTGTCAGCCCATCGGGGCTTTATCGGCTGCGGGCATTTCAGCCGGACCAACAAGTTTCTCCAGCAGCATGGCGAGCAGCCGATCGATTGGCGGTTGCCGCCGGTTTAGTGGTCGGCAATAAGGGCCCCTTCGCGAGCAGGCTCGCTCCCACAGGGGTTTGAGGACAAACACAAATCCCATGTGGGAGCGAGCCTGCTCGCGAAGAGGGCAACCCCGGTCTACAAGTCCGGATCCGGCCTGCGAACCCAATACCTGAACAACGGCTCCGCCAGAAACAGCACGAACAGCAACCGCATCACCTGCAGCGCCGTCACCAACGGCACCGACAGTTGCAGGGTCTCCGCCGTCAGGCTCATTTCGGCGATGCCGCCGGGCATCATGCCCAGGGTCAGCGAGCGCAAGTCCAGGTGGGTCCAGGTGCTCAGGCCCAGGGCCGCAAGCGTGGCGATCAGCATGGTCAGCACCGTGCCAATCAAGGTACGACCCATGAACGACGGTGCGCGGCGGAAGAACTGCCGGTTGAAATGACAGCCCAGGCCGCTGCCGATCAGCCATTGGCCGATCTGGCTGCCGCCGTCGGGCAGGCCGATGTGCAGGTCCCAGCCGATGCTCACCGCCGCGCTGACCAACAAGGGCCCGAACAGCCATGGATTGGGTTGGCGCAAGCGCTCCCAGATCCAGGCGAGCAGGGCACCCGCCGGAAACAGAACCGCCAGCCACAACCAATCCACCGCCGTGGCGTGTTGCACCGGCGTGCCGTCACCGAGCAGATATTTGAAGGCAGCCGGCACGCACAACACCACCACCAGCACGCGCAGGCTCTGGCCCGCGGCAACATGGCTGAGCATCGCGCCATTGCGGGCGCCGAGGTTGACCATCTCGCCGGAACCGCCCGGCATGCTGGAGAAAAAGGCCGTGGCGCGGTCTTCGCCGGTGCGGCGCATCAGCCAGACACTCACGATGCTGGACACGCTGGTGATCAGCGCGCCGAAGAAGATCAGGCCGAAGTGGCTGAGGACCTGTTCCATCACCACCGGCGTGAAGTGCAGGCCGATACCGATGCCCACCACCCATTGGCCGCATTTGCGGCCGCCGGGGATTTCCATCAGTTGCCAGGGAGTTAGACAGCGCACCAGGATGATCGCCAACAGCGAGCCGACCATCCAGGGCAAGGGCCAGCCGATCAGGCTGGCCAGATAACCGCCGGCCAGACCGACCAGCGGTGTTCCCCACCATTGTCTGAAAGTTGTCGCCTCAGACATTGGCCAGGGCACGACGCTGGGCACTGCGACGACGCCAGATGCGCAGCAGCGGCAGGAACAGCATGATTGCCGTCAGGACCCAGCAGCCGAAGGTGATCGGGCTGGACCAGAGGATTTCCAACGCGCCATTGGAAATCGACAATGCACGACGCAGGTTCTGCTCCATCAGACCGCCAAGGATGAAGCCCAGCAGCACGGGCGACAGCGGGAAATCCAGCTTGCGCAGGATGTAACCGAAGATGCCGATGCCGATCATCAGGAACAGGTCGAATGTGGTCGCGTGCACCGCGTAAACGCCGATCCCGGTGATGATCGCGATGACCGGCACCAGCGCCCAGTTCGGCACGGCCAGGATGCGGGTGAAGATACGAATCATCGGGATGTTGAGGATCACCAGCATGACGTTGGCGACGAACAACGAAGCGATCAGGCCCCAGACGATGTCCGGCTGTTGCTGGAACAGCAGCGGGCCGGGCGTGATGTTATAGAGCGACAGCGCGCCGATCATCACCGCCGTGGTGCCGGAACCTGGGACGCCGAGGGTCAGCATCGGCACCAGCGCGCCGCAGGCCGCGCCGCCGATGGCGGTTTCCGGCGCCGCGAGGCCACGCTTGTCGCCCTGGCCGAACGTCCCACTGGCTCCAGCCATGCGTTTTTCGGTCATGTAGGCCACGGCACTGGCCAGGGTCGCGCCCGCGCCAGGCAATACGCCCATGATGAAACCGAGCACGCCGCAGCGGATGTTCACCCAGAACACCGAGGCCGCTTCCTTGAAGTTGAACATCATCCGCCCGGTGGCTTTCACCGCTTCCTGGCCGCGATGGGTTTTTTCCAGCAGCAACAGAATCTCGCTGATGGAGAACAGGCCCAGCACCAGCACGACGAACTGGATGCCATCGGTCAAATGGATGTTGTCACCCGTAAAACGGTACACGCCGCTGTTCGCATCGATGCCGACGCAAGACAGGAACAGCCCGATCAGCGCAGCGATGAAAGTCTTGAGCGGTCGGTCGCCGGCCATGCCGCCGAGGCAGACAATGGCAAACACCATCAGGACGAAATATTCCGCTGGTCCGAAGGCGATCGCCCATTTGGCCAGCAGTGGCGCAAACAACACCATGCCGCAGGTGGCAATGAACGCGCCGATGAACGAACTCCACGCCGACAGCGACAACGCCACCCCGGCCAGGCCTTGGCGGGCCATCGGGTAGCCGTCCAGGGTGGTCATCACGGTGGAGGCTTCACCGGGGATGTTCAGCAGGATCGAGCTGATACGTCCGCCGTATTCGCAGCCCAGGTACACCGCCGCCAACAGGATCAGCGCCGATTCCGGCGGCAGGCCCAGGGCGAAGGCAATCGGTATCAGCAGCGCCACGCCGTTGATCGGGCCCAGGCCCGGCAGCAGGCCGACCACGGTACCGATCAGCGTGCCGCTCAACGCGGTGACGAGGTTGTACGGCGTCAGTGCAACGCCAAAACCCTGGCCGAGATAATTCAGGGTATCCATATCAATTCTCCAGGACGCCGAGCAGGCCCAGGGGCAGCGGCACGTCCATCAGCTTGTCGAACAACAGATAAAGACCAATGGCCATGAGGCTGATGATCACCACGCTCGGCACCCAGCGGCCGCCGTACAGACGTGCCATCGGCACGCCGATCAGAATGCTGGCGAGGATGAATCCCAAGGGCTCGAAGGTCCCGGCGAATACCAGCAACAGCGCCACGCAGATACCGATCTTCTGCAGGGTTTCACGGTCCAGGTGCGGATCGTCTTCGCTGTGCACGACGGGCGTGGGACGAAACAGCATGTACAGCAGCGCCAGCCCCATCAGCCCGAGTATCAGCAGGGGAAAGGCACGCGGGCCAACCGGTTCATAGGAAAAGGCAGCCTGATAGGGCCAGGCCATCAGTGCCAGGCCGATGCAGGCCAGCAGCAGCACCGCGGCAATAATACGTTGGATGACGAGCATGACTAACTCCTGGGCGGCGCCGAGTGTGCCGGTGCCGCCGCGAGAACAGAGGCGATTACTGAATCAGGCCGAATTCTTTGGCCAGCATCTTGTAGTCGGCCACTTGCTTCTTCACGTAGGCGTCCAGCTCCGGACCGGTCATGGCGAACGGGAACAGTTCCCGTTGGTCGCGCAGCTTGGCGAACTCTTCGGAGGCCAGCAGCTTGTCAAAGGCGTTTTTCCACCATTCGTATTCTGCATCGGTGACCTTCGGGCCCAGGTAGAAGCCACGGACTACCGGCCAACGGATGTCGTAGCCTTGTTCCACGGCGGTCGGGATGTCTTTCATCTCCGGCTCGTCCAGGCGTTTATCAGAGAACACCGCCAGCAAACGCATGTCGCCGCTCTGGATGTGTGGCATGGAGTCGGAGATGTCGGTACTGCCCACCTGGATATGGCCACCGAGCAGGGCGGTCGCGATTTCACCGCCGCCTTCAAGGGCCACGTAGCGCAGTTTGCGCGGGTCGATGCCGGCGGCCTTGGCAATCAAAGCGGTCTGCATCCAGTCCTGGCTGCCGACGGTACCGCCGGAACCGATCACCACCGAGCCCGGATCTTTCTTCAGGGCCTGTACCAGATCGTCGAGGTTTTTGTAGGGCGAATCGCTTTTCACGGCGATGGCGCCATAGCTGGTGCCGACGGCAGCGAGCCAGCGCACATTGGTTTCATCAAAACGGCCAAACTTGCCTTGCGCCAGGTTCAGCAACGAGCCACTGGACCAGGCCACCAGCGTGCCGGCGTCGGCAGGGCGTTGTGCGACGACTGCGTTGTAGGCCACCGCGCCGACACCGCCGGGCATGTAAGTGACGCGCATCGGCTTGGTCAGCAGTTTTTCGTTGACCAGCGCGCTCTGCGCCAGTTTGCAGGTCAGGTCGAAACCGCCGCCAGGGGCAGCGGGTGCGATGCATTCCGGGCGCTTCGGCTCTTTGGATGGGTCCGCGGCGAGCAATTGCCCGGCGAACATCAGGCATCCGGCGGCCAAGGCTACTTTGCGCAGTGATAGGTTCATTTTTGTCTCCACAGGAGTTGTTGTTGTGTGTTTCAAGTCAGGCTTCGCAGAACATGTACGGTGCAGATCCGCAAACGCGTTTCAAAGACGCGGCAGTTCGGTCTGCGCAGCGGCACAGGCAAGGGTAGTCTGGTTGGGGCAGGAATGGCGGGTGGGCGTTGAAGCCAGAAGCTGTACGGACAGCATGATGAATACTCCGCTTATTGTTTTTATTCGGCGAAAACGCTTCGAGGCGTTTTTCGTTTCGCGATGTGTTTCGCGACCGGCAGTCGAAACTGTCCGTGGAGCGACTCTAGCGGCCCAACCTTTCGCTAACCTTTCAAAAGCTGTCAGGATGATTTTGAGCTTCACAGTGGCGGATGCGGCTGTAAACTCCGCGCCAAAGAATGGCCCCGACCATCCCTGAATCGAGGAAAATCCCATGCGTGTCCTGCTCGTCGAAGACCATCTGCAGCTCGCCGAAAGTGTCGCCCAGGCCCTCAAGAGCACAGGGTTGACGGTGGATGTGCTGCACGACGGGGTGGCCGCCGATCTGGCCCTGAGCAGCGAGGAATACGCGGTGGCGGTCCTTGATGTCGGGCTGCCGCGCATGGACGGCTTCGAGGTGCTGGCGCGCTTGCGGGCGCGGGGCAAGACGCTGCCGGTGCTGATGCTGACCGCTCGCAGCGACGTCAAGGATCGGGTCCATGGCCTGAACCTCGGCGCCGACGATTACCTGGCCAAACCTTTCGAACTCACCGAGCTTGAGGCGCGGGTAAAGGCACTGCTGCGCCGTAGCGTACTGGGTGGCGAGCGGCAGCAGCGCTGTGGTGGGCTGGTCTACGACCTGGACACCCGGCGCTTTACCCTCGACGAGGAACTGATGACCCTGACCTCTCGCGAGCAGGCTGTCCTGGAAGCGTTGATCGCCCGGCCCGGGCGGGTGATGAGCAAAGAACAACTGGCAGCCCAGGTGTTCGGCCTGGATGAAGAGGCCAGTCCCGACGCCATCGAAATCTATGTCCATCGCCTGCGCAAGAAGCTCGACGGCCATGCGGTGGCAATCGTGACATTCCGCGGACTGGGCTATCTGTTGGAAAACCGCGATGCATAAGCCCGACAGCCTGCGCTGGCGGCTACTTCGCAACCTCGCTTCGTTGCTCGTGGTACTGATGCTCGCCAGTGGCCTGAGCGCCTACTGGAATGGTCGTGAAGCCGCCGATACGGCCTACGACCGGACGCTCCTGGCGTCGGCCAGAACCATCGCCGCCGGTCTTTCGCAGCGCGACGGTACCCTCAGCGCGGACGTACCTTATGTCGCTCTGGACACCTTCGCCTATGACAGTGCCGGACGTATCTATTATCAAGTCAACGACATCCACCAGAAGCTGATCTCCGGCTACGAGAATCTTCCCGGGCCGCCGCCCGGTACGCCGCGCACCGACGATTACCCGGCGCTGGCACGTTTCTACAACGCCAGTTACCAAGGGCAGAATGTGCGCGTGGTGAGCCTGCTCAAGGCCGTGAGCGAACCCGAAATGAACGGCATGGCGGAAATCCGCGTGGCGGAAACCGAAGAAGCTCGGGTCAGCATGGCCCGCGGCTTGATGGCCGATACCTTGTTGCGGCTGGGCATGCTGGCGGTGGGCGCGCTGTTGCTGGTGTGGTTCGCGGTCAGCGCGGCGTTGCGCCCGCTGGAACGCTTGCGCACGGCGGTGGAGGAACGCCAGCCGGACGATCTGCGGCCGTTGCCGCTGGTGGAAGTCCAGCACGAATTGTGGCCGTTGGTACGTGCCCTCAATCATTTCACCGAACGGCTGCGCGGCCAGTTCGAACGCCAGGCGCAATTCATTGCCGATGCCGCCCATGAGCTGCGCACGCCACTCGCGGCGCTCAAGGCTCGCCTGGAGCTGGGCTTGCGCGCCAGCGAACCGTCGACCTGGCGCGAAACCCTGGAAACCGCCGCCCAGGGCACTGATCGCTTGACCCATCTGGCGAATCAACTGCTGTCGCTGGCGCGGGTGGAGAACGGCGCGCGGGCAATTGCCGAAGGCGGTGCACAGTTGCTCGACCTGAGCCAGCTCGCCCGAGAACTGGGCATGGCCATGGCGCCACTGGCCCATGCCCGTGGGGTTGCGTTGGCCCTGGAAGCCGATGAACCCGTCTGGTTACGGGGCGAGCCGACTTTGCTCAACGAGCTGTTGAGCAACCTGGTGGACAATGCCCTGGCCCATACTCCTTCGGGCGGTAACGTGATCCTGCGGGTCACCGCGCCGGCGGTACTGGAAGTCGAGGATGACGGCCCGGGCATTCCCGAGACTGAGCGGGAACGGGTATTCGAGCGCTTCTATCGGCGCAACCAGCAAGTGGCCGGCTCGGGATTGGGGTTGGCAATTGTCGGAGAAATCTGCCGTGCGCATCTGGCGCAGATCACCCTGCATGATGGGCAGGAGGGCGGGTTGAAGGTGCGAGTGAGTTTTGCTCCTGGCTCAGAATGAGCCCGAGCCGAATGCCACAGATTGTGACCAACACACATTCATTGCCCGGCCTGCTTAATAAAACATCGACCGAGCTTCTTCGATATCCGCGCAGCGGTCCTTGTTGTCCAGGTCGATGCCCAGCTTCCTGATCGCCGGAACCCCGAACGCGTCAATCCTGCTCAGCGGGTGGTCGGCATCCTTGTAGCAGTACAGCGCGGCAACCTGCACCAGGTCGACATAATCGAGTTGCTTCGAGTCTCGGGTGAAATCCAGGTACAGCCCCGGCAACTTCACCAACCGCTCCGGAAACTCCCAGACGCTGAGCAGCTTGTCCCCCAGCACGGGATGGATCGTCTCGATGACGTGATTGAGGCTGACCGGGTCCGACAGCAGTTCATTGTTGTCCTCGGCGTACGTCAGGATCGGCAGCACGCCGATCTGATGGACCAGTCCACCCAGCGCCGCCTGATCGGGCTTGAGATGCGTGTAGCTGCGACATAACGCATAGCTGACGCCGGCGATCTCCAGGCTCTTGCGCCAGACTTCCCGCATCTTTTGCTCAACCACTTCGGAGCGAGCATGGAATATCTGCTCCATGACCAGCCCGATCGCCAGGTTGCTGCTGTAGTTGACCCCCAACCGCGTGATGGCCGTGTGCAGGTCCGTTACTTCCTGGGTGGCACGCAGCAGGGGGCTGTTGACTACTTTTATCAGGCGCGCCGAGAGGGCGGTGTCACGACCAATCACTTTACTCAGGTTGCTGACGCTGATTTCCGGGTCTTCGGCGGCCCGGCGAATCTGCATGGCCACTTCCGGTAATGTTGGCAGGACCAGGTCATCATTATCGATGGCCGCCACCAAATCCCGCTGGACCTTATCCGCCAAATCGCTCATTTCGGTTCTCTAGGGTGTTGCGACAAAATGTTGCGATCAACGCTGGATTTCGCGGTCGCGGTCCAGTTCGTAAGGCAAGTCCAGCAATTGTAGCGCGGGTCCTTCCAAAGCTCCGAGGTGCAAATTGCCATCTTCCGCTGCTTCGGCCTGCAACACCGCCAGCAGTTCAATGTTTTGTTCGGCGCGGGCAGCAATGACCACTTCGCCGATGGAACTGCCGTGAGTGGGGGAGAATAGTGGAGTGCCCGGCTCTGGCAGCTCGCCTGCCTCCAGCTGCAGGCGATACAGCCGGCGCTTGAGCTTGCCGAGGTACTGCATGCGCGCGACGATTTCCTGGCCGGTATAGCAGCCTTTCTTGAAACTCACGCCCCCTACGGCCTGCAGGTTGAGCATCTGCGGAATGAACAGCTCGCGAGTAGCCGGCATGACCTGGCCAATGCCCGCGCGAACCTGGCCCAGCAGCCAGCGGTTGAGATCGCCTTCGGCCAGTTTCGCGCTCAGGCGAGTGCGCAGCGTATCGGCCTGTTCGGCGCGAGCCCAGAGTTCGGCGCGGCCTGGAGAGACGCGGATGGCGATCAAGGATTCATGGCGAACCACGCTGTCGGTATCGACCGGCAGTTCCAGGCCCAGGTCGGTGAGCGTGGCATCGGCGCCTTCCAGTCCGAAACGAACCCATGCGGCGCTCTCGTCGGTGAGCTTGGATTTGGAGAACACTGCGTATTTTTTCAGGTCCGCCAGTTGCGGTTCGAGCAATTCGCTGGCCATTGTCAGGAGCACGCCGTCGCCTTCAAGCAGGATCCTGAAGCTCGATTGCATCCGGCCCTTCTGGGTGCAACGTGCGCCGAGGCTGGCCCGGCTGTCGCTCAGGTAGTTGAGGTTGCAGGTCAATTGGCCTTGCAGGAATTTGCTTGCGTCCACGCCACGGACCGCGAGAACGCCTTCGTGGGACAGGGTGCAGAAAAAAGCGGAATCAGCCATGGGTCATCGCAGGGTAAAAGGTCTGGCAGACATCATAAGGGGACGCCCTTGAAATGGGTAGTTCACAAAGGATCGGAGGCGCCCGACCAAAGCCGTCTGTTCCGCTACGGCCGGGCCTGTATACTTGCGCTCTATTTGAGGAGTGCTCCATGGTCGAAGATGTTGAACTGAATCGCCTCTACTGGCACAGCCGCCGCGGCATGCTTGAGCTTGACGTGCTGCTGGTGCCGTTCGTGAAGGAGGTCTACCCACACCTTGATGAAGTCGACCGTGCGTGTTACGTCCGTTTGCTCGAATGCGAGGATCAGGACATGTTCGGCTGGTTCATGGAACGCAGTGAATCCGAGGATCCGGAACTGCAGCGCATGGTCCGGATGATCCTGGACCGTGTCCAGCCCAAGTAGCCGCTTCGAGTGCCGCTGGCGCGCCTCCCGGCAGCTGCTGGCGGCCTATCTCCTGGCCCAGGTGTTTGCCTTGGGCTCGTTGTTTCTGTGCTCGATTCCTCCCTGGCTCGCAGTCGTTGCTTCGATGTTGTGCCTGGGCCACGGCGCCTGGGTGCTACCGCGATATCTGTTGCTGAGCCATCGCCAGGCTTTTCGTGGTTTGCGTCGCGATGCCGACGGCTGGCAGCTCTGGAGCGAGGGCGGCGGCTGGCAGGCGGTGCAGTTGCGGCCGGACAGCCTGGCATTGCCGATGATTGTGGTGCTGCGCTTTCGCTTGCGGGGCGAGTGGTGGGTCCGCTCGTTGTGCGTGCCCCGCGACGCGCTGGCGCCGGATGTCCATCGGCGCCTGCGGGTCCGGCTCAGGTTCAGCCGGCGTAGGTGGGCGGCACCAGGATAGTGTCCAATGCCTCGGGCAGCAGGTCCGGGTAGTCGAGGGTGTAGTGCAGTCCTCGGCTTTCCTTGCGCTCCATGGCTGAGCGAATCATCAGTTCCGCCACCTGCGCCAGGTTGCGCAACTCGATCAGGTCGCGGCTGACTTTATAGTTGCTGTAGAACTCATCGATCTCATCGAGCAGCAAACGCACCCGATGCTGGGCCCGTTGCAGGCGCTTGTTGGTGCGTACGATGCCGACGTAGTCCCACATGAAGCGCCGCAGTTCGTCCCAGTTGTGGGCGATGATCACGTCTTCGTCCGAGTCGGTCACCTGGCTGGCATCCCAGGTAGGCAGGGTGGTCGGGATGGCAACCTGCGGCAACTGATCGAGGATGTCCGCCGCCGCCGAGCGGGCATAGACGAAACATTCCAGCAGCGAATTGCTGGCCATGCGATTGGCTCCGTGCAATCCGGTGAAGCTGGTTTCGCCAATCGCATACAGGCCGGGTACATCGGTGCGGCCGTGCTGGTCGACCATCACCCCGCCGCAGGTGTAATGCGCCGCTGGCACCACCGGGATCGGCTGCTTGGTGATGTCGATGGAAAATTCCAGGCAGCGCTCATACACCGTGGGGAAATGACTTTTGATGAAGGCTTCGGGTTTGTGGCTGATGTCCAGGTACACGCAGTCGATGCCCAGGCGCTTCATTTCATGGTCGATGGCCCGCGCAACGATGTCCCGTGGGGCCAGTTCGGCGCGAGGATCGAAGCGCTGCATGAAGCGTTCGCCGTTGGGGAGCTTCAGATGAGCGCCTTCGCCGCGCAGTGCCTCGGTCACCAGGAAGCTCTTGGCCAAGGGGTGATACAGGCAAGTGGGGTGGAACTGGTTGAATTCCAGGTTCGCCACTCGGCAGCCTGAACGCCAGGCCATGGCAATGCCGTCACCGCAGGCACCATCGGGGTTGCTGGTATAGAGATAGACCTTGGCCGCGCCGCCGGAGGCGAGGATCACGAAGCGCGCCCCGTAGGTGTCGACTTCGCCGGTGCCACGATTGAGCACATAGGCCCCCAGGCAGCGGTCGCCTTCCAGGCCGAGGCGTTTCTCGGTGATCAGGTCGATCGCGACTCGCTGTTCCAGTAATTCGATGTTCGGCCGTTGCCGGGCCTGGGCCAGCAGGGTCTTGAAAATTGCCGCGCCGGTCGCATCGGCTGCATGGATGATCCGCCGGTGGCTGTGGCCGCCTTCGCGTGTCAGATGGAATTCAAAGCCGCCATCTTCGGTGCCCGATTGCTCGTCACGGGTGAAAGGCACGCCCTGGTCGATCAGCCATTGGATGGCTTCCCTGCTGTGCTCGACGGTAAAACGCACGGCTTCGCGATTGCACAACCCGCCGCCGGCGTTAAGCGTGTCGTCGACATGGGATTGGATAGTGTCCGTGTCATCCAGCACGGCGGCGACGCCGCCCTGGGCCCAGAACGTCGAGCCGTTGGCCAGGTCGCCTTTGCTCAGCACTGCTATGCGCAGGTTCGCTGGCAATGTCAGCGCAAGGCTCAATCCGGCGGCGCCGCTGCCGATTACCAGAACATCATGTTGAAACTGTTGGCTCATTCGAATGGTTTCCGCTCAAAGCGACCCGGGTCGGGGTGGGGGCCAGGCATCCGGTTCAATGGGGGCAGGCGACCGTGCAGCCCACTAGTATATAGAGGGGGGGATCGGCACAATAGCCGGGCGTTCATGGCAATATGGAACCAGTGCGACAGGGAAGCGACGCGCTTCGTCGGATCAAGGTTTTGCTGAAACGGCGACAACGCAGCCTTTTCGAGGACAGAACGCTGTTTATCTCGTCACGGTTGCTAAATTTTCGTTTCGAAGAGCTACAAATGGTGGGAACTTTTGCCAAGCGCCTAGGTTCAATAGACGGTTGTCTGCAAAAGGGAACAGCGTCGGGTTGGTGCAGGACTTCGATTCGAGTCCCATCCGACAGGCCCGACGACAGATTATTCGCGCGGCCGGGCAATCCCGTGCTGCGTTTTTCGTGCGTGCCGGATCAGAGCACGCCGGAAACTTGCTTGGAAGGGGGAGAACTTTTGCGAAAAGCCCGAGTCTATGGTTGCAAGCTTGGACGATTAGTAATGCAAGCCTCCTTCGAGCTTATCGAGGAGTGTTCATGCTAACCCAGGAAGAGGATCAGCAGCTGGTCGAGCGCGTTCAACGCGGCGACAAGCGAGCTTTCGATCTGCTAGTGCTGAAATACCAGCACAAAATTCTCGGGTTGATCGTGCGTTTTGTGCACGACACCCATGAAGCCCAGGATGTTGCCCAGGAAGCTTTCATCAAGGCGTACAGGGCACTTGGTAATTTTCGCGGGGATAGCGCGTTTTATACGTGGCTTTACCGCATCGCCATCAACACGGCGAAAAACTATCTGGTTTCACGCGGCCGCCGGCCGCCGGATAGCGATGTTAGCTCCGAGGATGCAGAGTTCTATGACGGCGATCACGGCCTCAAGGATCTCGAATCACCGGAACGTGCATTGCTGCGGGATGAGATCGAAGGCACTGTCCATCGAACCATTCAGCAACTGCCTGAAGATTTGCGTACGGCGTTAACTTTACGTGAATTCGACGGTCTGAGTTACGAGGACATTGCCAGCGTCATGCAATGTCCGGTGGGTACCGTGCGCTCCCGGATCTTCCGCGCTCGGGAGGCCATCGATAAAGCCCTGCAACCATTGTTGCAGGAAAACTGAGACAGCGGCGACAGCCAAGAGAGGAACGCCATGAGTCGTGAAGCCCTGCAGGAATCGCTGTCCGCAGTGATGGATAACGAAGCGGACGAATTGGAATTGCGTCGGGTATTAAATGCCTTTGACGATGTTGAAACCCGTGAGACCTGGGCTCGCTACCAGATTGCCCGGGCGGTGATGCACAAGGACTTGTTGCTTCCACGCCTGGATATCGCTGCGGCCGTTTCTGCTGCGCTGGCTGACGAAGCCGTGCCGGCAAAAGCCTCTCGCGGACCATGGCGCAGCCTGGGTCGCCTGGCAGTTGCTGCCTCGGTTACCGTAGCTGTATTGGCAGGTGTGCGTCTGTACAACCAGGATGAGATTGCCGGCGTGCAAATGGCGCAGCAGTCCAATCAGCCTGGCCTGGCAGCACCACAGGTCAAGGGTCCGGCGGTACTGGCCGGCTACAGCGAAGGTTCGGAAGCTGCCGGTCCGATGACCAACGGTGTACTGCAAGGCCAGCCAGGCTGGCATGATCAGCGTTTGCCTAATTACCTGCGTCAGCATGCCCAGCAGGCTGCGCTGAAAGGTACTGAAAGCGCGCTGCCATACGCTCGTGCGGCCAGTCTGGAAAACCGTTAAGGAGGACCATGCGCGCCATACCTCTTTTCTCGCTTCTGGTAGGTGGCTGGTGCGTTGTTCCAGCCTATGCCGGTGAAGCTCAGGACTGGCTCAATCGTCTGAGTCAAGCCGAGCAGCAGCAAAGCTTCCAAGGCACTTTCGTTTACGAGCGTAACGGTAGTTTTTCTACCCATAACATCTGGCATCGCGTCCAGGATGGCAAAGTCCGCGAGCGGCTGCTCCAGCTCGATGGTTCGGCACAGGAGGTCATGCGCATTGACGGAAAGACTCAATGCGTCAGCGGCACCTTGATCGCCGGGCTGGGCAATACGCCAGATGGCACCGCACGTGCGCTCGATCCGCAGAAACTCAAGAATTGGTATGACCTTGCCGTTATTGGCAAGTCGCGCGTGGCTGGGCGTCAGGCTGTCATTGTCGCCCTGACCCCCAAGGATCAGCATCGCTATGGCTTTGAGCTGCATCTCGACAGAGAGACCGGCTTGCCGCTCAAGTCCCTGTTGCTCAGTGACAAAGGCCAGTTGCTCGAACGTTTCCAATTCACTCGCTTGAACATCGGTGAGCCTTCAGACGCTGATCTGCAGGCCAGTGTCGAATGCAAGGCTGTTGCGCAGGGGCCCGGTAAGGCCGCCACGGTGAAAACCGCCTGGCATTCCGACTGGCTTCCGCCCGGCTTTGAATTGACCAGTAGCGCTGCGCACAAGGACCCGGACACCAAGATCCAGGTCAGTAGCTTGATGTATGACGATGGCCTGGCCCGTTTCTCGGTGTTCCTGGAGCCGCTGAACGGTGCAACTGCCACCGACACCCGCACGCAGCTTGGCCCGACCGCAGCGGTATCGCGTCGGCTTACTACACCCCAAGGCGAGATGATGGTGACGGTAGTTGGCGAAATACCTATCGGTACGGCGGAACGGATCGCATTGTCCATGCGTTCCGACGTCGCGGCAGCCCAATAACACGCTGCCCGGGTGGCTCGATTGCGCAAGAGGCCGGCAAGCGTGCTTGAGCAAAATGCTGAAACTTCCTGTCAGCATTTTCATTTGCAAAATAACCAGTTTTTTTCTATTAGGTCAGAGCCGCTCGGCTCTGGCCTTGTCTGTTTGCGGAACAAAAATACTGGCGTATCGTTCCCAGGTATTTCTGCTCCATATCGCTTAACCATGCTCGTCGTAACGGGAGCCGTATGTCGATACCACGCTTGAAAACCTATCTCTCCATTTTTGCCACCGTGCTGGTGCTCGGTCAGGCCGTTCCCGCTGTGGCGGTCGAGTTGCCGGACTTCACTCAACTGGTCGAACAGGCTTCGCCTGCCGTGGTGAACATCAGTACCACGCAGAAGCTGCCGGAGCGTCGGGTGATGGACCCGCAGATGCCGGACCTGGAAGGCCTGCCGCCCATGCTGCGCGAGTTCTTCGAGCGAGGGATGCCACAGCCGCGTTCGCCTGGCGGTGGTCGTCAGCGTGAAGCGCAGTCCTTGGGCTCGGGCTTCATCATCTCGCCAGACGGCTACATCCTGACCAACAACCATGTGATTGCCGACGCCGATGAGATCCTCGTGCGCCTGGCAGATCGCAGTGAACTGAAGGCCAAGCTGATCGGCACCGACCCGCGTTCGGACGTGGCCTTGCTGAAAATCGAAGGCAAGGACCTGCCGGTGCTCAAGCTCGGCAAATCGCAGAACCTGAAAGCCGGCCAGTGGGTGGTGGCAATCGGTTCGCCGTTCGGCTTCGACCATACCGTGACCCAGGGCATCGTCAGCGCCATTGGGCGTAGCCTGCCAAACGAAAACTACGTGCCATTCATCCAGACCGACGTGCCGATCAACCCGGGCAACTCCGGTGGGCCGCTGTTCAACCTCGACGGCGAAGTGGTGGGTATCAACTCTCAGATCTACACCCGTTCGGGCGGTTTCATGGGGGTGTCCTTCGCTATTCCGATCGACGTGGCCCTGGATGTATCCAACCAGCTTAAAAGCGAGGGCAAGGTCAGCCGTGGCTGGCTGGGCGTGGTCATCCAGGAAGTGAACAAGGACCTGGCCGAGTCGTTTGGCCTGGAGAAACCTGCCGGCGCGCTGGTGGCGCAGATCCAGGAAGGTGGTCCGGCCGCCAAGGGCGGCTTGCAAGTGGGCGATGTGATTCTCAGCCTCAATGGGCAGCCGATCGTCATGTCCGCCGACTTGCCGCATCTGGTGGGCGCCCTCAAGGCCGGGGCCAAGGCCAACCTGGAAGTGATTCGCGAAGGCAAGCGCAAGAATGTCGAGTTGACTGTCGGCGCGATCCCGGAAGAAGGCAAGGAACTGGATTCGCTGCCCAAGTCCGGCGTCGAGCGCAGCAGCAATCGCCTGGGTGTCGCGGTGGTCGAGCTGACCGATGAGCAGAAGCGAACCCTGGAATTGCAGGGTGGTGTGGTGATCAAGGAAGTACAGGACGGTCCCGCTGCGTTGATCGGCCTGCAACCTGGCGACATCATTACTCACCTGAACAACCAGGCCATCGGCTCGGCCAAGGAGTTCACCGACATCGCCAAGGCGTTGCCGAAGAATCGCTCGGTGTCGATGCGCGTCCTGCGCCAGGGGCGTGCAAGCTTCATTACCTTCAAGCTGGCTGAATAAGTCGGCATTGAGCTGAAAAAAACCGCCTCGATATCGAGGCGGTTTTTTTATGCCTGGTCAATGCTCAGCCCATCATGTCCTTGACCATGCGCTCCTGTTCCATGAGTTCGCGCTGGCGGGCGTCGATGCGCGATGACAAAGGAAAATTGCTCCCGGCGCGTCGTTTGGCGAAGTCCAGTTGCTGGATCGCCTGACGATAGTCGCCAACCAACGCGAAGTATTCGGCGCGTGCCTGGTGCAAGCCAATGATATTGCCTGACAGGCCACGCGTCTCGGCCACCATGTACCAGATGTCCGGATCGTCCGGGCGGCTCTTGAGCAGGGTTTCCAGGGCCTTTTCCGCATCGGCGGGGCGATTCTGCTTGAGCAACAGATCGACGCGCACCTGATTGAGCGGGTAGTTGCCCGGATATTGGCTCAGCAGTCGATCCACGCGAGATTGAGCGTCCGCCAGCTTGTTGCTGGTGATGTCCAGGTCTACCTGGGCGAGGTTGTAGATGATCTCGTTGGGCGCTTTGGCCAGCAATGGCTTGAGGTTCTCCCGGGCTTCATTCAGTTGGCCACCCTTGATCTGGGCGATCGCCAGTCCGTAGCGGGCCACGTCACTCTTCGGGTTCTCGTCCAGCTGTGCGCGGAAGCGCTTGGCCCCCAGGCCGGGGGTTTCTTCATAGGTCAACTGGACCCGCGCGCGGATCAGTTGGTAACGCATGCTGTCCTCGATTCCGCCCGGCTTGGCCTGTTCGGCGCGGTTGCGGGTGTCGGCGATGCGCGATTCGGTGACCGGGTGAGTCAGCAGGAATTCCGGGGGCTTGGCGTCAAACCGGTACTGGCGCATCAGACGCTCGAACATCGTCGGCATCGACCGCGGATCGTAACCGGCCTTCTCCAGATTCTGGATGCCGATGCGGTCGGCTTCCTGTTCGTTTTGCCGCGAGAAACGCCGTTGCTCCTGGATGGCGGCGGCCTGGGTCCCGGCAATGGCGGCGATCCCGGCGTCACCGCCACCGGCGGCGGCAATCACGATGCCGGCCAGCAGCGCCGCCATCATCGGCACCTGCATGCGCTGTTGGGCTTCGACGCCGCGGGCAAAATGGCGTTGCGACAAGTGCGCCAGCTCGTGGGCCATGACCGAAGCATATTCGCCTTCGGTCTGGGCGTTGAGGAACAGGCCGCCGTTGACCCCGACGATCCCGCCGGGCGCGGCGAAAGCGTTGAGCTGGGGGCTGTTGATCAGGATGAATTCCAGGCGCCGGTCGTTGACCTGGCTGGTCTCCACCAGCTTGTAGACGCTGGTTTCGACATAGTCCTTGAGCTGCGGATCGTTGAGTTGCGAGACCTGGCTGCGCAACAAGGCCAGCCAGGCGCGGCCCAGCTGATGCTCCTGTTCCGGCGAGACGATGGCAGAACTGGCATCGCCAAGTGACGGCAGGTCGTCGGCGAAGCCCGGTGAGGCGAGCAGGCAAGCGAGCGTCAGCAGGGTGGGGCGCAGAAATGTCATGCACGAAGCCTTAGTCGACAAAGACCTTACTGTAGCCGGACAGCGGGTCCGGGACCAGATATTCTAGGCCGCTCGACGACCTGTTGCGGAGTGAAACAATGACCGATGCTGTAGCCCACGATGCCGAGCTGGACGCCAGTGGACTGAACTGTCCGCTGCCGTTGCTCAAGGCCAAGCTGGAACTCAATCGCCTGGCCAGTGGCGCCGTGCTCAAAGTGACGGCCACGGATGCGGGCTCCCAGCGCGACTTTCGCACCTTTGCCCGCTTGGCCGGTCATACGCTGCTGCGCGAAGAAGACGATAACGGCGTCTACCGTTACTGGCTGAAAAAAGCCTGAAAACCGACAGCGTCTCCTAAGGATTTTTAATGTTCAAAGTGTTACGCGACTGGATTCAGCGCTACTTCTCCGATGAGGAAGCGGTGGTCCTGGCAGTGCTGCTGTTCCTGGCGTTTACGGCGGTCCTGACGCTGGGCGGGATGCTCGCGCCGGTGCTGGCGGGAATGGTGCTGGCGTATCTGATGCAGGGGCTGGTCACAGCCTTGGAACGCCTGCGTTTGCCTGGCTCCGTGGCGGTAGGGCTGGTGTTCGCGCTGTTCATGGGGCTGCTGGTGGTGTTCCTCGTGGTCATCGTGCCGTTGCTCTGGCATCAATTGGTGACCCTGTTCAATGAACTGCCGGGAATGCTCGCCAAATGGCAATCGCTGTTGTTGCTGCTGCCGGAACGCTACCCGCACCTGGTCTCGGACGAGCAAGTGCTGCAGACCATCGAAGTGGTGCGTGGCGAGATCGGCAAGTTCGGCCAGTGGGCGCTGACGTTTTCGCTGTCCAGCCTGCCGTTGCTGGTGAACATCATGATCTATCTGGTGCTGGTGCCGATTCTGGTGTTTTTCTTTCTCAAGGATCGGGAAATGATCGGACGCTGGGTCCGAGGCTACCTGCCGCGCGAGCGGGCATTGATCACCCGTGTGGCCCAGGAGATGAACCGGCAGATTGCCAACTACATCCGTGGGAAAGTCATCGAGATTTTCATCTGTGGCGGCGTCACGTACATCGGTTTTGTGGCGCTGGGGCTCAACTATGCTGCGTTGCTCGCGTTGCTGGTGGGCATTTCGGTGGTGGTGCCTTACGTCGGCACTGTGGTCGTGACCGTGCCGGTGGCGCTGATCGCGCTGTTTCAGTGGGGTTGGAGCGACCAGTTCATCTATCTGATGGCGGTGTACGGGATCATCCAGACGCTGGACGGCAATGTGCTGGTGCCGCTGCTGTTCTCCGAGGCGGTGAACCTGCATCCGGTGGCGATTATCTGCGCGGTGTTGTTGTTTGGCGGGCTGTGGGGCTTCTGGGGGGTGTTCTTTGCGATTCCCCTGGCGACGTTGTTCAAGGCGGTGCTGGATGCGTGGCCGAGCAAGGAGCCGGTGGTGGCGCCGTTGTTGTAGAAGTCAATCTGACTGGTCGGGAGGCTGATGGCCCCTTCGCGAGCAGGCTCGCTCCCACAGGGGATTGATTAACGCCACAAATCCAGTGTGGGAGCGAGCCTGCTCGCGAATGAGGCCAGTGCAGACAACAAAGATCTTCAGGCTTGGTTGAGCGCCTGAGCCGCCGCCAGCACCGCATCCACATGCCCCGGCACTTTCACACCACGCCACTCCTGGCGCAGCACGCCATCCTTGTCGATCAAAAAGGTGCTGCGATCAACGCCCAGATATTCCTTGCCGTACAGCTTCTTCAGCTTGATCACGTCGAACAGTTGGCAGACCGTTTCGTCCTTGTCGCTGATCAGCTCGAAGGGGAACTCCTGCTTGCACTTGAAGTTCTCGTGGGACTTGAGGCTGTCCCGCGACACACCGAATATTTCGGTGTTGGCGGCCTGGAATTGCGCGTAGTGGTCGCGAAAACCCTGGCCTTCGGTGGTGCAACCGGGGGTGCTGTCTTTCGGGTAGAAATAAATGACCACCTGTTTGCCTTTCAGGGCGGCGAGGCTGATGGTCTGCCCGCTGGTGGCGGGCGCCTGGAAATCGGTAACCGGCTGGTCGATGGCAACGGCCATGAACGCTTCCTTACATTGGGTTTTGTGGGCGCCACGGTTCGATCAGTGCGTCCAGGTTCATCGCGTCGGCGAAATCCAGGAACTGATCGCGCAGCCAGCTGATCTGGGTGCCGGCCGGCAATGTCACGGTGAACGTGGCGTTGAGCATGGTGCCGCCAGTCTGCGGGGCCTGATAGGTATCGCAGGTCAGGTTTTCCAGCTCGACGTGATGGTCCATGAAGAACTGGCACAGTTCGTTGATGATGTCCGGGCGGTAGGCCGAACTCACATAAGCTACATACGGCAAGGCCTGGGGACGATTTTCCAGCGCGGCGCTGCGCACCACGTTGACGGTGAAGGCGTGCTTCTTGGCCAGCACCGGCAGGCTGCCCTCCAGGCGCGCCAGGGCGTCCCAGCTGCCGGAAATCTCCAGCACGAGGGCGCTGCATTCGCCATGACGGGTCAGGCGTGAGGTCACGACGGCGCAGCGATTTTCATGGCTGGCGCGGCACAGGACGTTAGTCAGCTCCATGGGGTTTGCGCCAAGGGCACTGATAACAAGGAATTGTTCGCGGACTGTGGGGGTGGACATGCAGCATTCCTAAAGCGATGAGCGGTCGGTACCTTTGTGCCGCGCGGCACGGTAGCAGCCCTGCGAAAGCGAACGGTTCAAGCCCTCTGCCCGGGTTTCTGCTGCATTGCGGGATCAGCCAATGCTTCAGGACAAACGCAGGATCGGGGCTTGTAGCGACGAAAACGGAGGCTGGGAACCGGCGTGTGAGCTTATCGGTACCGATCAAAGCCTGAAGGGTAGCGAAAACCATCGCCAAGGGGAATGGGAGTTCGCTTGTACAAGCATCTTGGCGCCAGTACCATTACCGCTCTCTTTTTCCGGCAGGAGCGGTTTCATGATTGCGGGCAGTATGGTGGCACTGGTCACACCCATGGATGCACAAGGGCGTCTTGACTGGGCCAGCCTCAGCAAACTCGTGGACTTCCACCTTGAGAACGGCACCCACGCGATCGTCGCCGTCGGTACCACCGGCGAGTCGGCCACCCTTGACGTCAACGAGCACATCGAAGTCATCCGCGCGGTGGTCAAGCAGGTCAATGGCCGCATTCCGGTAATCGCCGGCACCGGCGCCAATTCGACCCGCGAAGCCGTCGAGCTGACCCGTAACGCCAAGGAAGCCGGGGCCGATGCCTGCCTGCTGGTCGTTCCGTACTACAACAGGCCGACCCAGGAAGGCCTGTACCAGCACTTCAAGCACATTGCCGAAGCCGTCGACATCCCGCAGATCCTCTATAACGTTCCCGGCCGCACCTCCTGCGACATGCAGGCCGAGACCGTGATCCGCCTGTCCACCGTGCCGAACATCATCGGCATCAAGGAAGCCACTGGCGACCTGACGCGTGCCAAGGCCATCCTCGATGGCGTGAGCGAGGACTTCATCGTCATGTCCGGCGATGATCCGACCGCTGTCGAGCTGATCCTGATGGGCGGCAAGGGCAACATTTCCGTCACCGCCAACGTCGCGCCACGCGCCATGGCCGACCTGTGCGAGGCCGCGCTCAAGGGCGACGCCGAGACCGCACGGGCAATCAACGAAAAACTGATGCCGCTGCACAAGGACCTGTTCATCGAAGCCAACCCGATCCCGGTGAAATTCGCCCTGGTCGAAATGGGCCTGATGCACGAAGGCATCCGCCTGCCGCTCACCTGGTTGAGCACTACCTGTCACGAACAGCTGCGGCAGGCCATGCGCCAGTCCGGCGTCCTGGTTTAATTGAGGAACTACACCGCATGAAGCGAATGGCCGGCCTTTCCGCACTTGCCTTGATTATCTCCAGCACCAGTGGCTGTGGATGGATCTGGGGCCCGGATGGTTATTTCCGCGACCGTGGTAGCGATTACCTCGAAGCGCAACAGACTGCACCGATGCAACTGCCACCTGATGTCAGCGTTGCCAAGCGCCTGGATCCGCTGCTGCCGATCCCGCGCAACGTCGCCGACGACAGCGTCAAGGGCGAATACGTTGTCCCGCGTCCACAGCCGCTGTCGGCCGTGGCCGATGCCAGCGACTACACGCTGCAGAAGAGCGGTGATTCGAGCTGGGTCATGGGCCAGCATCCACCGGCCGAAGTCTGGCCCGTGGCTATCCAGTTCTTCCAGGACAACGGTTTCCGCCTGGACGAACAGCGCCCGCAGACCGGCGAATTCACCACCACCTGGCAGCGCTCCGATGAACTGTCCGCGGCCATGGCCAAGCGCCTGAGCGCCGCCGGTGTCGCAGCCGACAGCGAAACCCGCGTGCGCGTGCGCATCGAGCCGGGCGTGCAGCGCAACACCAGTGAAATCTACGTGGTCAGCGCCGAGCGTCCCGCCGGCAGCACTGCCGACGTGGCTTTCACCAATCGCTCGGTCAATGGCAGTCTCGACGCCGCGCTGGTCGACGACATGCTCGCCAGCATGAGCCGTAACGCCGAGCAGGGCGGTTCGGTCTCGATGCTCGCGACCCGTGACTACGACACGCCGAGCCGGGTCAGCCTGAGCGAAGACGGCAGCGGCAACCCGGTGCTCAACGTCGGCTCCGACCTCGATCGCGCCTGGTCGAGCGTTGGCCGCGCGCTGGAGCAGGGCGAATGGCGGGTTGAAGACATCAACCGCAGCCTGGGCCTCTACTACATCAACCTCGCTGAAAAAGCCGAGAAGAAAGACGAGAAGCCTGGCTTCTTCAGTAGCTTGTTCGGCAGTGCGCCGGACAAGGAAGAAGTCGAAGCCCGCGCCGAGCGTTACCAGGTTCGCCTGAGCAAGGTCGGCGACAACGTCCAGGTCACCGTCGAGAAAAACATCAATACCGTGGCGCCAGCCGATGTGGCTCGCAAGGTATTGGGTGTGATTCAGGACAACCTGGGCTGATCCGATGCGTTTTGCCGTTCTCGGCAGCGGTAGCCAGGGGAACGGCACGCTGATAGCCAGTGCTGGCACCTACGTGCTGGTCGATTGCGGTTTCTCCCTGCGGGAAACCGAGAAGCGCCTGTTGCGCCTGGGTGTGCACCCGGCGCAACTGAGCGCGATACTCGTGACCCACGAACATGCCGACCACGTGCATGGCGTGGGTTTGCTGTCTCGGCGCTACAATCTGCCGGTCTACCTCAGTCGCGGGACGTTCGGTGGCCTGCGCAAGCCCATCGAGCCGGCTGGCTTCGTGGCCGGTGGCGAGCAGTTGCGTATCGGTGCCCTGGACATCAGCGTGGTCAGCGTGGCGCACGATGCCCGCGAGCCGACGCAGTATGTGTTCAGTGATGGCGAGCGGCGTTTCGGATTGCTCACCGACCTGGGCTCGTACTGCGACAGGGTGATGGACAGTTATCGGGACCTCGACGCATTGATGATCGAGTCCAACCACTGCCGCGACATGTTGGCGCGAGGGTACTATCCCTACTTCCTGAAGCAACGGGTAGGCGGGGAACACGGACATCTGAACAACCACCAGGCGGCATTCCTGGTGGCCGAGTTGGGCTGGCAAGGCCTGCAACACCTGGTCCTGGCCCATCTGAGCAGCAAGAACAACCTGCCGCAGCTGGCCCGGCAATGTTTCGTCGACACCCTCGGGTGCGACCCGGACTGGCTGCAACTGGCCGATCAAGATTCAGGGCTCGACTGGCGACATATCGCCTAGCCCATCTACTTAGCAAGCGGAGCCCATCATGGAAAAACGTGAAGAACTCTACCGCGGCAAAGCCAAGTCGGTTTACAAGACCGATGACGCTGACCGCTTGATCCTGCTGTTTCGCAACGACACCTCGGCGTTCGACGGCAAGCGCATCGAACAGCTGGACCGCAAGGGCATGGTGAACAACAAGTTCAACGCCTTCATCATGCAAAAGCTCGAAGCCGCCGGCGTGCCGACGCAGTTCGACAAGCTGCTGGGCGACAACGAATGCCTGGTCAAGAAGCTGGACATGATCCCGGTCGAATGCGTCGTGCGTAACTACGCCGCCGGCAGCCTGGTCAAGCGCCTGGGCGTGGAAGAGGGCATGAAGCTCAACCCTTACACGTTCGAGCTGTTCCTGAAGGACGACGCCAAGGGCGACCCGTTCATCAACGAATCCCACGTCGTGGCATTCGGTTGGGGCACCGCCGAGCAACTGGCGCGCATGAAGGAACTGTCGCTCAAGGTCAACGAAGTGCTGACCAAACTGTTCGACGACGCCGGTCTGCTGCTGGTCGACTTCAAACTCGAATTCGGCGTGTTCAGCGACGGCTCCATCGTCCTGGGTGACGAATTCAGCCCGGACGGCTGCCGCCTCTGGGACAAGGACACCAAGAAGAAGATGGACAAGGACCGCTTCCGCCAAGGCCTCGGTGACGTGATCGAAGCCTACGAAGAAGTCGCCCAACGCCTGGGTGTCCCGCTGTAATCGACGCAAGCGTCTGATAGCACGGAAAAAATTTCGCTCGGGGGTTCGCTTCCGGCAAATGTGCTGGTATGATGCGCGCCACTGGAGAGATGCCGGAGTGGCCGAACGGGACGGATTCGAAATCCGTTGTACTGGCGACAGTACCTAGGGTTCAAATCCCTATCTCTCCGCCATTATTGAATACGACTGAGCCCCTGAAATGGTTGAACATTTCAGGGGCTTAGTCGTTTCTGGCGTTTGGTTTTGAGGCGTTTTCAGGACGGAGAGCCTTGCTTCATTACCGCTCAGTGCAGTGACGTTGCGTCGTGGCCAGTTGGGCGGGCCTTGGCAGAGCCAAGCAAGAGAGCATAATTCGGCGGAGCAATGGAAATTCCTCAACTGATCAATAGCGAAAGGGCAAGTGCAAGGCACTGGATCGGCAGCCGGACGCCTGATAGTGCTAAAAGAGTTATAAAACTAAATCCTGATTCAAAAAATGATTGAAAAACTGTCATTTATAACAGTGTTCCTGGCAATGATAATGCCTACTATGAAGTTGCCACTTCATGTTATGAGGATTTATTGGATGAATAACTTAAATAAAGTAATTGCCCTGTCCCTGTCAGTGATGTTCTTGGGGATTCATCAAATTGTGCTCGCGGACCAGTGCGAGGATGCTTGGCGTAAAAGCTCAGCTTCTAGAAGTTGCGGGTCGGGGTCGTCGCCTGAGGCAAGGGCGGAATATATTGATAAGGGAGATGGGCAGTGCCGAGTTCGCACTTACTGCGGGACAAATATAAGTACGAACTCATATCCTAACAGCGGTACATATAGCTTGGAGGATATTTCTAAACTGGAAAACATAAATGGAAAATTAAGGCTAGGTGGTCGCTAAATTAGTCGAGCGCTACGCAAGCGCGGCTACAGGTAATGCCGCGCTTGTACCCCGTGCTTTTGTATGAATGGAACGGATCGAACGCTAAAATCATTGGGTGTAGACCGCCAATAGGTCCTTCAGCTCATTACGTATTTCATTCTCCAAGTCCTAAAAATTGGCGCTTTATCGCTATAGGTTTTATAGGCGGCAATCCATCACCTGCGATGAAACATTGGTTGGCGCGCACCCGTTCAGCACTTGGTCCTGCTGCTTTCCGAAATGGATCATGCTCGGGACGGTTTTCATGCGGCTATCCATCTCAATGGCAGCTCGCGAATTGTCCAGTTCGATGAAACACGGCTGAGTAGGGTGCGCATTTCGAGACCGCCAATCTTTGTAACAATTAGACTAATGGTCTATAGCTCAAGGCATGGCTGCCGATAGGCAGGTTATCCCCCATGTAAGGAGTGACACCATGCTACGGTTTTTCGCCGACCTTGGCTTTCGTTGGAAAATCACTCTGCCGATTGCGTTCCTGGCGGTGCTGCTGGTGCTGATGGGGTGGACGGGCATGCGCGGCATCGGTCAGGTGACCGAGTCCAGTACGCAGTTGACCAAGCGCTATCTGCCGGCCATCAGCCTGTTGCTCAATGCCGACCGCGATCTTTATCAGGCCTTTGTGGCCGAGCGCAGTCTGCTGGATGGTCATGCGGATGAGCATATTCAAGCGCTGAGTGCCAGTCATGGCGAGAATGCCAAGCAGGCCTATGACCGTGTGCAGAAATATGCCGCGATGCAGCCCGGCGCAGAGGCTCAGGCCTTGGTCAGCCAGTTCAATGACAGTTTCGGGAAATGGATGCAGGTTTCGCGGCGGGTCGTCGAGCAGTCGGTAGGCGATCCGCAGGGCGCCAGCGCGCTGAGCTTTGGTGACAGCGAGCGCCTGTTCGAAACCATGCGTGATTCAATCGACAAGCTGGGTGATCTGGAAGATGCGGCGTCCCATCGCGAGGGCGATGCGGCCATCGCCAATGGCGAGGCGGTCGGCGTGCAGCAGGGCGTTATTCTGCTGGTTGGCCTGCTCGGTTGCATCCTGGTTCTGGTTGCCTTGCCGCTCGTGGTGCTGAGCCCGATGCGCCGTTTGTTGCACCGCGTCGAGCAGATTGCAGAGGGCGGCGGCGATCTCAAGGGGCGCCTTGAAGTGCGTTCGGCTGATGAGCTCGGGCAGCTTGGCAGCGCGTTCAACCGGTTCCTGGACAAGTTGCAGCCGCTGATTGCCGAGGTCGGACGGGTAACCGGGGAAGTGGACTCGGCAGCCCGGGCCATGGCTGCTATGGCTGCGACGAATGACCGGCTGATCAGCAGCGAGCACGCGGCGCTCGACCAAGTCAGCACCGCCGCGACGCAGATGAGCGCCGCTGTGCATGAGGTTGCTCATAACGCCGTGAGCGCCTCGGACGCCGCGCAACAGGCCACCAGCCAATCCCGCGACGGCGCCGAGGTGGTCAGCAGCACGATCGAGTCGATCCGCCAACTGGCCCACGAAGTGGAAAGTGCCTCGGGCACGATCGAGGCATTGGCCCAGGAAACGTCCAGTATCGGTGCGGTGCTGGAGGTGATCCGTGGCATCGCCGAGCAGACCAACCTGCTGGCGCTGAACGCCGCCATCGAGGCAGCGCGAGCTGGCGAACAGGGTCGTGGTTTTGCGGTGGTGGCCGATGAGGTCAGGGCGCTGGCGGCGCGTACCCAGGATTCGACCAAGGATATCCAGGTCCGCATCGAGCGCTTGCAGAGCGGTGTCGCCAAGGCCGTGCAGGCCATGCAGGTCGGCAGCAGCAAGGCGCGGGACAGCGTCGAGCGCGCCGCCGGTGTCGACCAGGTGCTCAGTGGTACTGGCGGGTCGATCCAGCGGATCAATGACATGGCCGCGCAGATCGCCAATGCCTGTGAAGAGCAGAGCAGCGTGACCGAGGAGATTGCCCGCAACATTTCCGATATTCGTGACCTGTCCAACGAAGCGGCAGCGAACTCCGCCCAAAGCATGCACGCCAGCCAGCAGCTGTCGAACCTGTCCAGGAACCTGGCGGAGCTGACCGGCCGTTTCCGCACCTGAGCAGGTTGCGACCGTGTCCACCGCTGATCTTTTGCACGCATTGCATCAGGACGGTTTTGTCCTGATGCCCGGTGTGTTGACCGCCACGCAAATCACCGAAATACGCCAGGCCATCGACCAACTGAAACCCCACCACTGGGACTACAGCGGCGTCATCGATCATTACAAATGCGTCTTCAATCGAGACCCGTTCTGGCTGCCGTATCTGGAGGTGAGCGGGGTGATCGAGCTGGCCGAGGCGGCGTTGGGCGAGGATTGCCACATCATCGGGCAGACCGCCTGGCGCTGCCATCCCGGTTTTGTCGGCGCTGCGCTGCACCTGGATTACCTGCCGATGCAGCTGCCCCCCAGCCTGTTGGCCGAGCCTTCTTTTGAACTGCCGATGCAGGTTTTCACCGCACAGTTCTACCTTGATGACATCGACGCCGACTTGAGCCCGACGCGGGTCATTACCGGCAGCCACAAGGCGGGGCGGGCGCCCATGGCCGGCGAAACCCAGTGGCAGGGCCGTGCGGCTAAACCGGTGCTGTGCCAGGCGGGTGATGTGCTGATATTGCGCAGCGAGTTGTGGCACGCCGGCAGTGACAACCGGACCGCCGACCGCACCCGCTACATGCTCCAGGTGCACTATGGCCGGCGGATGGTCGCGCAGAAGTTTTCACCTTACCTGCACTGGCAGTTCAATCCCGCGGTGCTGGCCGCCGCGACACCTCGCCAACGGCGGCTGTTGGGTGACCATCAGGAGGCGGAATACGATTGAGCCTGGCTCGGTCAGATCCAGACGTCATTGATCGCGGTTCGCGCATTCACTTGTTCGCCGGTGTTGATGACTCCCCGCGGTTCGATCAGCAACAGTTTCACTTCCTGCGCGGCACTGGGCTTGTGCTCGACGCCTTGCTTGACGACATACATCTCGCCCGGACCGATCAGCACCGCGCCATCGCGAAAGTCGATACGAAGTTCGCCGTCCAGCACGATGAAGGTTTCATCCGTGTCGGCGTGGGTGTGCCAGATGAAATCGCCTTCCAGGCGGACGATCTTGAACTGGTAGTCATTCATTTCAGCCACGACTTTCGGTGCCCACTGATCATGGAACAGCGTGTACTTCTGCGCGAAGTTGATGGGCGAATATCGAGTCATCCTGGCGTGCTCCTCTGTGGTTGATGAGCATCACCTTAGCGCTGGAAACTGCGTGGGTATTGGAGGATCGTGCAGCTTTTCGCGTTATGCCGTGCGTGCCGCTAGCGCAGCATTTTCAGCCAGCGTGCCGGTGAAATGCCAAAGGCCTGGGTGTGCAGCCGGGTCATGTGGCTCTGGTCGAAAAAGCCGCAGGCCAGTGCGGCTTCGCTCAGCGGCATGCCATGCAGCACGAGGCGACGGGCTTCATTCAATCGACGCTGGGTGATGTAGCGATAGGGGCTGGTGCCGTACAGGGCGCGAAAGTCCCGGGACAGGCTCCATCGGTCCCGGCCACTGGCCTGCACGAGGTCATCCAGGGTAATGGCCTGGTCAAGGGCATCATGAATGAACAGGCGCGCGCGCTCCGCTGCGGGGTAGTCAAGCAGTCGGCGTCCGCGCTGGTTACCTGCCGCGTCAGCCAGTGCCTGGGCCACGTCGTAGAGGGCGTCGTCTTCCTCCAGCGGGTCGAGGTGATGCCCGAGACTGCCCAAGAGCCTGCGAGTCGCAACGTTGAGCCGGGGATCGTTCGACAACCCGCCTTCGATGAAAGGCAATGGCCGGCCCCCCAATACCTGCTGGATCAATGACGGTTCGATGTAGGACATTCGATAATGAAAACCATCGCTTGTCCCCGCCTCGCCGTCATGGACTTCGTCCGGGTGCAGGACGATGGTTCCGCCGGGCTGGCTATGACGTTTGCTCTGCCGGTAGTTGAAGCTCTGGACCCCGGCGAGCGTGAACCCTATGGCATAGGTGTCATGCCGGTGGGCGCTATAGCCGTGCCCACTGAAGTAGGCTTCGATGCGCTCCAGCTTCTTCGATTCAGGCGCGCGCAGCAGCCAGTCGCGACGGTTACCGGGTTGAGTCATGGGAGGTCGGCTCTCGCTTTTGTCTGCACACGATACCTGTCCGGTGCGACCGATCCCAGCGGCGGCTTGTAGTTAAGGGAAAGCTGCTCATCGAGCAGCTTCGAGTGATACGAATGGACGGCTTCAGATTTCCTTTACAGGCGTCTCGCATTGGGCGGTTTTGATCAATCCGATGACGTGAAGGCAGTCTGCCTTGTTCACGTAGGATTCACCGCTGGCGATGGTTTCGTGATTGCCGGCTCGCAGGCGCCAGCGCCATTGGCCTTGTCCTGTGTTCGGGGTCCCTCGGGTTTGTCGGTAGATTTCAAAGTACATCGGTTCGCTCCATGCGATTAACGGATTCAGGACATGCTGAACATGTCCTGGCAAGCCTAGCCAAGCTGGAATTTTTCGCCAATGGGAATACGTTTCCAATGATTGTGAGATATTTCCGCACATTGCAGCGCTTGCTTTATCCGACCGGAACCAGGAGCAATGGATGAACCGCAACGAATTGCGCAAGGCCGATATCAACCTGATGGTGGTTTTCGAAACGCTGATGCTTGAGCGTAACGTGACACGGGCGGCGGAAAAGCTGTTCCTCGGCCAGCCAACCATCAGCTCGGCCCTGAATCGCTTGCGCACGCTGTTCAATGATCCGTTGTTCATTCGGGTCGGGCATCGCATGGAGCCCACCGCGCGGGCCGAGGAAATCATCCAGCACCTGTCGCCGGCACTGGATTCGCTGTCGGTTGCCTTGAGCTTGACCCATGATTTCGACCCCTCCAGCAGTGCCATGACGTTTCGCATCGGGCTGTCCGACGATGTCGAGTTTGGCCTCTTGCCGCCGCTGTTGCGCAGCTTGCGGCAAGAGGCGCCGCAGATCGTGTTCGTGGTCCAGCATGTCGATTACTGGCGTATCCCCGATTTGCTGGCCTCGGGCGATATCACTGTCGGCATCAGCCAGACCCGTGGGCTGCCGGCCAATGCCAAGCGCAAGCTGTTGCGACATATCCAGCCCTGCGTGTTGCGCGCCGATGCCTCGGATACCCCGCTGACCCTGGATGAATACTGTTCGCGGCCCCACGTGCTGGTTTCCCATACCGCCAACATTGCCGGGTTTGCTGACGAATGGCTGGCCGAGATCGGTCGCAAGCGCCAGGTAGTGCTGTCGGTGCCGCAGTACAGCGCGCTACCGGCGTTGCTGGCTGGCACCGACCTGATCGCCAGCCTGCCGGACTACACCGCCACCGCCATGGCCGCTTCCGGCCAGGTGTTCTGCGAACCCTTTCCCTTCCAGACGCCGACCCTGGACCTCTCCATGGTCTGGCTGAGCCATGTCGACAATGACCCGGCCGAACGCTGGTTGCGGTCCCGCCTGGAGGCTTTCATGAGCGAGCGTGCCGGCTTGCTGGACGAAACAAAACCTGCCTGAAACTGCAAAGTCGAGGTATGGTTGCGCCGACTGTCATCCCAACATCATCTTTTCGAAACGGAGTCGAACACATGCCTCACCTGCACATGGAGTACACCGCGAACCTGACCGAGCTGAACGCCGACGTCGCGCTGTTGCGCATGAACAACGCACTGGTGGCATCCGGTCAGTTCGCCGCCGAGTTCGACATCAAGAGCCGGGCCGTGAAAATCGATACGTTTCGCGTCGGCACCGGCATGGGGGAGCGTGGGTTCGTGCATGTGAAGCTGGCTTTGCTGAGCGGCCGTTCGCCGGAAATCAAGAAGCAGCTGGCCGATAGCCTGCTGGCGGTGATCCAGGATCTTGGCCCATGGCCCGCCGGTGTGAGCGTGCAACTGTGCGTGGAAGTCCTCGATATCGACCGCGGCCCCTACGCCAAGGCCGCCATCGGTCTTTGAGGTTCAAGCGAGGTCTTGCCCGGGACAGGCCTTGACGATCTGTTCACGCAGCCAGGCGTTGGCGCTGTCCTGATCGGCCGCAAGGCTCCATTGCATGTCCAGGGTAAATCCCGGCAAGCCCGCCGGCGCCCGGCAGTGCTGGAATGTCGCTGCGCTGGCCAGCAATTGCTGGATGCGACGGGGCAGGGTCAGGAGGAAATCGGTACCGGTGATCATCTTCAACGCCGCGCCGTAACTGTTGGCACGTGCGGCGATCTGCCGTTGCCGAGCCTGCCGCGTCAGCCAGCCGTCGACCATGTTGGTGGGCGACGCCCAAGGCGTGGGGAAAACGTGTCGACGCTGTACGAACGCTTCGATGCTCAACGGCGATTCCAGCGGAGCCGACCGTTTGTCTGTCACGCAGACCAGTTCTTCTTCCAGCAGGCGTTGGGTCTTGAGATCGGCATGGCTGCTGTGGAAATGGGGGCCGAAACAGATCACCAGGTCCAGGCTGCCGTCACGCAAGTCATCAACGGGAATATCGGCTCCGAGCTTGTGCACGTTCACCACGACGGGCAGGTCTGCATGATCGAAGCCTTGCAGCAGTTGTGGCAGGAGCAGCTGTTCAAAGTATTCCGGTGCGCAAATCTCGAAGGTCACGGCCTGCCGGGTCGGATCGAAGGCCGGCGTGCCGGCATGGCAGAGGTTGATGCTTTGCAAGATGCTGCGCACATGCTCGTGCATGCCTTCGGCCTTGAAGGTGGGGCGCATGCCGGTCCGGGTGTTGATGAACAGTTCGTCGTCAAAGCAGGCCCGCAACTTTTTCAGGCTGTAGCTGACCGTTGACTGGCTGACGCAGAGGATTTCCGCCACACCGGTGACGCTGCCTTGCTCGAATACGGCGCTGAACACCATGAGGTCCTGCATGTCGAGCTTTCTGAGGGTGTTGCTGTTCAGCATCCGTTCTGTCTCTCGCTGTGCTCCTTGCGCGGGGCGTGCGCAAACAGGTTTTGATCCTAACGGAACGAGCGTGTGCAGAGAATGCCGACCGCTGCTTTTCCCGCTGGCAAGACGGTGTTCAGCCGGCATGGCGAAGACGATTGTTTAGCCGACGCCAACGCAGACTCCATCAAATCCTGGTTTAACGGCTCCTGGCGTCATGGGAGGCTCTTGTCGAATGTTTTTCCGTGATGCTCCTATGGATGGTTGGCCTGTCGCATTTCAATACCCGCCGTGCGCCGCCATCGTCCTGGTCGGCGCCCAACCGCCTGCCGTGCCTCCAGCATCCTTTGCGCTGCCCTGCGAACTGGCGTTCTGGGCCCTCTGGCATTGTCGCCACGCACGTCCTCCGGATGGCCGTATTTCCTGTTGATTCCTTGAACCGTGCTCGTTGATAGCGAGCACAGGATGACGGTGCCTGATCGCCCGTCCGACACGAAAATACGAGCGTTCCCATGAGTCTTGTCGAATCTTCTTTTGCCTCCGTGCAGCAAGCCCAGGCGTTCCTGGCACAGAATCCGGATATCGAGCTGTTCGAATTGTTTATCGTGGATAACAACGGTGTGCCTCGGGGCAAGTGGCTGCATCGGGACGAGCTGCTCGCGGTCTACCAGAGTGGCCGGCCACTGCCGAGCACGATCCTCGGACTGACGCTCAATGGCGACGATGTTGAGAACTCTGGCCTGGTCTGGGACGTCGGTGATATCGATTGTCGTGCCTACCCCATCAGCGGCAGCTTGCAGCGCATGCCGTGGCGGCGGATTCCTACCGCCGCCGTGCAAGTCGGCATGCATCCCCGGGAGGGCATGCCGGCGGCCATCGCCGATCCGCGCTATCTGCTCAGTCGGGTGATCGAAGCCTTGCAGGCGCAGGGTTATTACCCGGTGATGGCGGCGGAGCTGGAGTTCTACCTGCTGGATGCGCAACGGGACAGCGAGGGGCGGCCGCAACCGGCGCGGGACGCAGATGGGAGCAGGCCGCGTTCCACCCAGGTCTATGGTTTGCGTGAGCTGGAACAGATCGAGCCCTTCCTTGCTGATCTTTATGCGGCCTGCAAGCTGCAGGGTATCCCGGCCCGTACGGCCATTTCCGAATACGCGCCGGGGCAGGTCGAGATCACCCTTGAACACCGCACCGATGCCCTGCAAGCCATGGATGACGCAGTGCGCTACAAACGGCTGGTCAAGGGCGTGGCGCACCAGCACGGCATGGCTGCCTGTTTTATGGCCAAACCGTTCGATCACCTGGCGGGTTCCGGCATGCACATGCATGTGAGTCTCGCCGACCGGGAGGGCAATAACCTGTTTGCCAGCGAAGCCGCCGACGGCACGCCGTTGCTGCGTCATGCGGTGGGCGGGATGCTCGCGACTTTGCTCGATTCGCTGCTGTTGTTTTGCCCTAATGCCAATTCCTACCGCCGTTTCCAAAGCCACAGCTACGCGCCGCTGGCTGCGACCTGGGGCGTGGACAACCGCACCGTCAGCCTGAGAGTCCCGGGTGGCCCGGCCTTTTCTCGGCACATCGAACACCGTATCTGTGGTGCCGATGCCAATCCGTACCTGGCCGCAGCGGCGATCCTGGCCGGTATCCATCTTGGCATATGCGAACAGCGCGATCCCGGAGCGCCTGTCGAGGGCAACGGATACGCCCAGGCGAGCCAATTGTTGCCCACCGACTGGCTGACCACCTTACGTGCCCTTGAATCTTCGACATGGGCGCGGGACGCGTTGGGGGATGAATTCCTTGGCGTCTACCTGGCGGTCAAGCGCGCCGAATATCGCCAGTTCATGGGCGAGGTCGGCGAGCAGGATTGGCGTTGGTACCTGAACCAGGCCTGAAGTGTTTTGAAGTGGCTGTTGAAAAATTATTTAACAGCAACTTTTTCACGAAAAATTGATGGTGGACTGCCTAAAGTTTGTGTTGCCGTAGCAAATGAATTTTTCACATTTGCCTACGGCAGGTCTTTTTAAAGAGCAACTTTCAGGAAGTCTCCAACCCTCATGCTGACTATTAAAGCCGTGCGCCCCGAGTGGGTGACGCTGGTCGCCAGTGCCTTTTTGTTAGTGGCCTTCAATGCCATTCTGTGGCAACACCTGCTCGCCATCACGGCGGCGGACGGACACGGTGTGTTGCTGTGCATCGCGTTTGCCGTGATGGTGTTCTGCGCGTTCAACCTGGTGCTGACACTGGTGGCGTTCCGTCCGCTGCTCAAGCCGTTGTTGATGCTGTTGTTCATGATCAGCGCCGGGGTCGCTTATTTCATGGCCCAATACGGTGTTTTGATTGATGCCGGCATGTTGCGTAACTTTGCCGAAACCAATGCCACGGAAGTGCGTGACCTGTTGTCGTTAAAGTTGTTTGGCTACCTTTTACTGTTAGGTGTACTGCCTGCATGGTTACTGTTCAAGACCCCGATAAGTTATCGTCGCTGGCCCAGGGAGTTGTTAAGCAAGTTGCTCGTCGGCGTCGTCTCGGCTGCGCTGTTGGGCGGGGTTGCCTTGATCAATTACCAAGGGTTGTCTTCGCTGTTTCGCAATCATCACGAGTTGCATCTGATGGTGGTGCCGAGCAACTACATCGGCGCCTCGATCGGCTACTTGCGCGAGCAGGTCGCCTCGGCCAAGCAGCCGTTCATTACATTGGGCGAGGATGCGCAGCGCAACCCGGCCTGGCAAACCCAAGGGCGCAAATCCCTGACGGTGCTGGTGGTGGGCGAGAGCGCGCGTGCAGAGAACTTTGGCATTCTCGGCTATCACCGCGATACCACGCCGCAGTTGGATAAAGAGGCCGGCCTGATTGCCTTTACCGACGTGCATTCCTGCGGCACCGAGACCGCCGTGTCGGTGCCGTGCATGTTTTCCAACATGGGCCGCAAGAACTACGACGCGAGCAAGGCCAAGAACGAAGAGGGCCTGCTGGATGTGCTCAAGCGCGCCGGACTGGAAGTGATCTGGCGCGACAACCAGTCCGGCTGCAAAGGCACCTGTGATCGGGTTGCGGTGCAGGACGTGAGTAATCTCAAGGACCCGGCCCTGTGTGCCAACAGTGAATGCCGCGATGAAATCCTGCTCCAGGGCCTGCAGCAGTTCATCGATACCCTCGACAAGGACACGGTGCTGGTGTTGCACCAGATGGGCAGCCACGGACCGGAATACTTCAAGCGTTATCCCAAGGAGTACGAGCATTTCACCCCGGTGTGTGAAAGCAACGCGTTGAATAATTGCAGCCGCGAAAGCATCGTCAACGGCTACGACAATACATTGGTATACACCGATCATGTGCTGTCGACGCTGATCGACCTGCTGCGGGCGAATCAGGACAAGGTCGACACGGCCATGCTGTACCTGTCGGACCATGGCGAGTCGCTTGGCGAATACAACCTGTTCCTCCATGGCACGCCTTATATGCTCGCTCCGGAGCAACAGAAACATGTGGCGATGCTGGCCTGGTTCTCCGACGGTTATCAGCAAGCCTTCTCGGTCGACACGCATTGCCTGCAACTGAGTCGGGAAAAACCCCTCAGTCAGGACAACCTGTTTCATTCGATGCTCGGGCTGCTGGAGGTCAACAGCAAGGTCTACAACCAGGAGCTGGACATGTTTGCCGGTTGTCGCGGCGCAGTCATCGACGGCGTGCTGGCCCGTGAGTAGAAGTTTCCTACACCTTTTTTTCACGCGGCACTGTTTAAGCTGTTGCTCACTTATTTTTACTGAGCTGTGAGTATGCCCGGGCAATCCCCATCCACCGTCGAGCTTGAATTCACCCGACAGCACGAGCAGGAGCATGCGCAAACCTGCCATCAACCGGCGCCTCGGCGGTTGCGCCTGGTGTTCTGGCGTGACGAGCAGTTGGTGCGCAACGCTCTGAAGGCCGCCGGCGAGCCCGGCCTGGTGCTGGATGTGGCGTGCGGGGCGGGGCGCTTCTGGCCGGTGCTGGCCGAACATGCCAACCGGGTGATCCTGGCGGCGGACCCGTCGCCGCAAATGCTTGATCACGCGCTCGCCCACCACGAGCAAGCGTTGCTTGAGCGGGTCAGGACCTTCCCGAGTTCCGCGTTCACCCTCGGGCTATCCGCGAACGCGGTGGACTGTATTTTTTGTCTGCAACTGTTTCTGCATATCCAGGCCAGCGAGCATCGCCTGGCGTTGCTGCGCGAATTCCATCGGGTCAGCCGCGACACAGTGATCGTGTCGGTCCAGATCGAGGGCCGGCTGAGAACCGGCCAGCCGCCACCCAGGCGCCTGGTCGACCGGGCCCGGGTCGAAGCCGAGTTTATCGAGGCCGGTTTCAGCGTGCAGTGGTATCAGGATTTCCTGCCCGGTTTCGCCTTGAAGCGAGTTTATGTATTACGTAAGACCAGTTAACCGCTGATGTAGGACTATTCTTGCGTTTGCGCAGGCGATTTCTCTAAAGCTCTTGCTCCGTAGATGCTCGCAATCGCCGACGGCGATATATACTGCGCGCCATTCTTCAAGGGAGAGCCGTGTGGCCATCGATATTCACTGGATTCGCGACAACGATAGCCTCGGTCGGTTTTGCGCCGAATGGCAACAGTTGCCATTCGTCGCCCTCGACACCGAATTCATGCGGGTCGACACCTTTTATCCCATTGCCGGCTTGCTGCAGATCGGTGACGGTAAAAGCGCCTACCTGATCGACCCATTGACCATTGATGACTGGCAACCCTTGGCTGCGCTGCTGGAGAACCCGGCTGTGCTCAAGGTGTTGCATGCCTGCAGCGAGGATCTGGAAGTCTTGCTGCGCCTGACGGGCAGCCTGCCCGCGCCGCTGTTCGACACCCAGCTGGCCGCCGCTTACCTGAACCTGGGCTTTTCGATGGGTTACTCGCGGCTGGTGCAGGAAGTGCTGGGTATCGAGTTGCCCAAGGGCGAGACCCGTTCCGACTGGTTGCAGCGGCCCCTTTCCGAGACGCAGATCAGCTACGCCGCCGAGGATGCCGTGCACCTGGCGGAAGTTTTCGTCGAGTTGCGCCCGAAGCTTTCCGGCGAAAAATACGCCTGGGTGCTGGAGGATGGCGCCGAGCTGGTGGCCAACCTGCGACGTGAAGTCGACCCGTATGAGGTCTACCGCGACGCCAAGCTGGCCTGGAAACTCTCCCGTGCGCAACTGGCCGTGCTGCGTGAGCTTTACGCTTGGCGCGAACGCGAGGCGCGAGCCCGTGACCTGCCACGTAACCGCATCCTCCGCGAGCATTCGCTGTGGCCCCTGGCCCGCACGCAACCGGATAACCTCGGCGCGCTGGCAAAAATAGAAGACATGCACCCGCGCACGGTGCGTCAGGACGGCGAATTCCTGCTGGACCTGATCAAGCGTGCCGGCAGCGTGCCGCCCGAACAATGGCCGCCCGCCGTGGCCGAGCCGCTGCCCATCGAGGCCGCGGCGCTGATCAAGCGCCTCAAGGCGCTGGGCCAGGCTGAAGCCGAGCGCCTGGGCATTGCTCCTGAATTGATGCTTCGCAAGAAAACCCTCGAAGCCCTGATCAAGAGCGGCTATCCCGAGGGACCTTACCAACTGCCCGATTCGCTGCGTGGCTGGCGCCGCGAGTTGATGGGCCAGGCGCTGCTCGACAGCCTGGCCACCGCCGGAGAACAGCCTTGAAACGTATCTGCTCCATCTACCGAAGCTCGAAAAAAAACGAGATGTACCTGTATGTGCTCAAGAGCGACGCCTTGAAGCGTGTGCCTGAGCCATTGATGGCGGCCTTCGGCAAGGCGATCCATGCCTTCGACCTGGTTCTGAGCCCGGAGCGGCAATTGTCCCGCGAAGACATCAACAAGGTGCTTGAGAACCTCGATACCCAGGGTTATCACCTGCAGATGCCACCGGCGGAAGACGAGTACATCGAGCATCTGCCCGAAGAGTTGTTGCGCCGCAACGACCCGGTCTGATTGCCTTGGGCGTCCGTCCTGGGGGCTCTCGAAACACTGGAATGATTATCGGGATGGCCGCGAAGATGGAGCAACACTCTGTCGGCGGTCGTTTGCACTGTTTTTGAAAGGTTTGATTCATGCGCGTTCTGATTGCCGAACACGACCACGCGATGTATGCCCAGCTCCTGCGCCAGGCTGCAGCCGATATCGAAATCCTGACCAGCGGCGACTCCGCTGAACTGTCACGCCTGGCCGCCGATTGCCCGGTCTGGCTCGGCCAGCCGGACTTGCTGGCGACCTTGTTGCGTCAGGGCCACAAGCCCCGTTGGTTGCAATCGACCTGGGCGGGGATCACGCCGCTGCTGGCCGAGGGCCTGACCCGTGACTACCGTCTGACCCGCGCGGTGGGCATTTTTGGCCAGGTCATGGCCGAATATGTGCTCACCTACATGCTCGGGCATGAGCGCGAAGTCCTGGCGCGCCTGGTCAGCCAGGTGGAGCGCAAATGGGATAATCGCCAGAGCCAGAGCCTGGCGGGCCGCAAGGTATTGATCGTCGGGACCGGCGATATCGGTCGCCGCGTGGCTGAGTTCCTGGTGCCATTTGGCGTGCAGTTGTACGGCATCGCCAGTGAAGCTCGGGAATTGGTGCCGTTTATTGAAGTTGGCGCGTTGCAGGACTTGCCCCGTCTGGTGGGCGAGGTGGACTACGTGATCAACCTGTTGCCGAATACACCGGACACTCACGATATCTACGACGCGGCGTTGTTCAAGCAATTCAAACCCACCGGGCTGTTCATCAATGTCGGCCGTGGCGTGGCCGTGGTCGATGCGGACCTGGTGCAAGCGTTGCAGGACGGGCACCTGGCCGGTGCGGTAATCGACGTGTGCCGCCAGGAGCCGTTGCCACAGCGCCATCCGTTCTGGACCGCCTGGGGATTGTTGCTGACCGGCCACAGCTCCGCACCGACGTCGCCGCCGATGATGGTGCAGTTGTTCCTGGAGAACCTGCGCGCCTATGAGGCCGGCGAAGCGTTGCGCGGGGAAGTGGATTTCAGTCGGGGCTACTGATCCGGCATTCAATGCGCTCCCACAGGGATTGTGTCGAGATCAGAGGGTGAAATCACCCTCGGCCACCAGCTCGCTCAACGGCCGGCGCGGGCTCGGCACTTCGCGGGCCTGGAGGTAGTCGGCCAGCGTCGATTTGTCTCCCAGCTTGCCAATCGCCACGGCCGCGTGCAGGGCGTAGCCGTCGGGGATCTTCAGTTCCTTGCGGGTCAGGTCCTGGTCGAAGCCGGCCATGCCGTGGGTGTGCCAGCCGCTGAGGCTCGCTTGCAACGCCAGGTGGCCCCAGGCCGCGCCCGTGTCGAAGGTGTGGCACTGGGCCGGGGTTTCCTCGGTGGCGCCGGGCACCGCGAAGGTGGTTTTCGAGGCGATGATCACCAGCGCCGAGGCGTGTTGGGCCCAGCCACGGTTGAATTCGTTGAGCAGGCCCAGGTAACGCTCCCAGTTCGGCGTGTCGCGACGGGCATACAGGAAACGCCACGGCTGCGAGTTATAGGCCGAAGGCGCCCAGCGCGCGGCTTCGAAGAAGCTCAGCAGGGTTTCTTGGGAAATGCTTTCAGCGGTGAAAGCGCGGGGCGACCAGCGTTCGATGAACTGGGGGTGGATGGCGTATTCGGCGATGCGGGGATTGGCACTCATGGGCTTACCTTGGCTGGGATCGGGAACGTGATGAAGCAACCTACGTCCAGACATCCGGGCTGACAAGCCCCCTTGTACCGACAGTCGCCAATGCTTGGCCTCAAGAGGCCCCGGCACTAGACTGTCGGCCTTTTCACCACGTGATGTTGATGCTTGAGCCATGGCCGCCAAAGTCGAACCGTTCTGGATACGCAAAACCCTCGATCAGCTCGATTCACAGGAGTGGGAATCGCTGTGTGACGGCTGTGGCCTGTGCTGCCTGCAAAAGCTCGAAGACGAAGACGACAACAGCGTCTACTACACGCGCATCGCCTGCAAGTTGCTCGACCTGAAGACGTGTCAGTGCACCGATTACCCCAATCGTCGCGACTTTGTTCCTGATTGCATCCAGCTCACGCCGGGCAAGGCCGATGAGTTCAAATGGTTGCCGCCAACCTGCGGCTATCGCCTGGTCAGCGAGGGCAAGGACCTGCCGCTTTGGCACCATCTGGTCTGCGGCGACCGTGACGCGGTGCACCACGAACGCATTTCCCAATCCGGGCGCATGCTCGCCGAAGGCAGCGTGGCTGAAGAGGATTGGGAAGATCACCTGATTTTCCGCGCCGGCTGAAACATCCGCCATCGCACCCCGGGAGAACCCATGGCTGCAGGATTGAAACGGATGCTGGCGGCCGGGCTGCTGGCGGTGAGCGGACCGCTGTGGGCCGCGCAGAAAGTCGATCTGGATTATCACGTCCACCTGTTGCCGCAGAGCGACCAGGCCGAAGTGCGCCTGACGCTGGCGCGGGGCTCGGCGGTGCGCAGCCTGGATTTCGATCTTGGAAGCGATGGTCGCTACAGTGATTTCAAAGCCGATGGCCAGTGGCAACTGACCCCCGGTCACGAAGCTCGGGGCGTCTGGCGCCCAGCCGCCGACAAGGCGAGCCTGACTTATCGCGTCCGCCTCAGCGAGTCGCGCAAAAACGGCTCCTTTGAGACCCGCATGACCCCCGGATGGGCGCTCCTGCGCGGTGATGATCTGGTACCGCCAGCCAGGCTGGATCAGCAGGACGGCACCGAGCTGGTGTCACGCCTGGAATTCGAATTGCCGGGTGGCTGGCAAAGCATCGAGACGCCCTGGCCGCGTATCGGCAAGCAGCGTTTTCGCATCGACAACCCTTCGCGCCTGTTCGACCGGCCGACGGGCTGGATGCTGGCCGGCAAACTCGGCAGCCGCCGCACGCGCCTGGGCGAGACCGAAGTGACCGTGGCTTCGCCGCGAGGCCAGGGCATGCGGCGGATGGACGTGCTGACGCTGCTGACCTTCGTCTGGCCGCAGGTGCAGGCAATCGTGCCGCGCCATCCGGCCAAGCTGTTGATCGTTGGCGCGGGCGATCCGATGTGGCGTGGCGCCCAGGGCGGCCATGAATCGATTTACCTGCACAGCCGTCCGGCGCTGGTCAGCGAACGGGGCAGCAGCCCGTTATTGCGGGAGTTGATCCAGGTGCTGGCGCGCATCAACGATCATGATCGCAGCGACTGGATCAGCGAAGGGCTCAACGAGTATTACGCCATCGAATTGCTGCGCCGTGCCGGCGGCATGAGCGACGAGCGTTATCAGGCATTGAATGATCGACTCGCCCGGGACAGCAAGGGCGTCACGATGTTGCGTGGTGAACAGGTGAGCCCGGCGATGGTGTCCAAGGCGGTGCTGCTGTTGCAGGAGCTGGACCGGGAAATCCGCCTGAAAACCCGCAACAAGCGTTCGCTGGATGATGTGCTGCAAGGGGCGATGCGCTTGGAAACCGTCGACACCGAGGAGTTTGTGCAGCTCAGCGAGAGCATCCTGGGCGGGGGCTCCAGCGTTCTGGATACGCGGTTACTTCAGTAACACCGCTTTCGCGAGCAGGCTCGCTCCCACACTGGATCTTCGGTTGACTTACCCTTTGTAATCAACCAACTCCCTGTGGGAGCGAGCCTGCTCCGGGCGGCGTTCCGACGAAGGGGCCATCAGCCTCTACGCATCTGTCCGATCAGAGCCCAGCCTTCGGCGAAACCAACGAATCATTCCCCGTTACCGTAGCGGTGCCGGTCGCCGCCTCGGCATTGGTTTTCATGCGGCTCAGTTCATCGCCGGCCTGCTCGATCCGGGCGCGGGCGTCGTGCAGGTGCTGACGATTTTTTTCCAGCAGGGTCTTGGCCGAACAATGTCCGGTGATGCCGCGGGCCAGGGCCATGCCGCCGATTGCCAGTTGGGCCAGGCCGATCACACCGCCGCGGCGCAATCCCTTGCCCATCATCAGCACCCCACCGGCCAGTGACCCAATGCGCTCCCAGCCGTGCACGTTCTGCGGGCTGCGGGTTTGGAAAGGGGTGGTCTCAACCGGCCCGAACGGATTGTTGTCGCTCATGATCTGTCTCCAGTGTGGGGATGTGTATAAAGCTGACTGCCAGAGCGAATCCGTCGTTCCATGGAATTTCCCGCCGGTCAGCGAAATTGCGGCCCCGAGCGGGTGTTGTTGCCTTTGGCCATGCGGTCGTAGAGCACGACGTTGACTGTAGCGGCCAGGTTCATGCAGCCGTTGGTGGGGATGTAGATCACATCTTCGCACCAGTCGCGGATGTCCTTGTCCAGAGAACCGTCTTCCGGACCGAAGATGTACAGGGCCCGGTCCGGATGGGTGTATTCGGGCAAGGGACGGGCGCCGTCCACCAGTTCCACGGCCACCGGCACGCAGCCCAGGGGCAGGATCTTTTTCAGGTCGTCGATGCCGATCAGCGGGATGTCGTAGTGGACTTTTTTGGTGTCGGTAACGAAGTCGGCAGCGCGTTCGTAGCGCTTGCCGGTATAGAACACCGACGCGACGCCGTAACAGCCGGCGGCACGCATGACCGAACCGACGTTTTCCGGCGACTTGGGGTTGAACAGACCGATGCAGCTGTAGCGTTTGTTGGCCACGGACGGAGGTGCCTTTGGGAAAAGGCGCGATTATACGGGAATGGGGGAGGGTGGTCAGGTTCGAGATCAGTGGTGTTTGTTAGATTGCCATCGCGAGCAAGCTCGCTCCCACACTGGATTTTCGGCGTCCACAAAACCTGTGGGAGCGAGCTTGCTCGCGATGGCGGCCTTACTGCCTGCAACATTTTCGGGTAATGACGACTACTCGTCTTTTTTCATCAGCCCGGCCAGCGCGGCGAAGGGGTTATGCGTCGCCTTGGCGATCTTCGGCGTGCTCAGGGAGCCGTCGCCGAAGTATTGCTGGTCGGTGTAGCGCGAGTGCTCGTTGTCGTGGCAGTACAGGCACAGCAGTTCCCAGTTGGAACCGTCCTGCGGGTTGTTGTCGTGGTTGTGGTCACGGTGATGGACGGTCAGTTCGCTCAGGCGCTTGCCGGAAAACTCACGGGCGCAGCGACCGCAGACGTGGGGGTACATTTTCAGGGCTTTGTCGCGGTAGCCCATTTCCCGGTCGCGCTGGGCGTCGGCGAGGATGCGGTCGAGCTTGGCGGTGTTGGACGGTGGGGTGGACGAACTCATGGGTTCACCTTTGTAAAAAGACTGATGACGGTTGGACAGAGTTTAGCTCAGCCCTTGAGCTTCTCGGCAATCCAGATGGTGTGGCGGGTGCCTTTGTTGCCATGGGCGAACACTTGCACCTCTTCGGCCTTGAAGCCGGCCTTTTTCAGCTTGTCGGAAAACTGCCGGTCAGCGCTGGCCGACCATACCGCCAGCACGCCCTTGGGGCGCAGGGCCTTGGCGCACGCGGCCAGGCCGCCGGCCGAATACAGCCAACTGTTGGCTTTCTGGGTCAGGCCTTCCGGGCCGTTGTCGACATCCAGCATGATCGCGTCGAACCCTTGCGGCTCGGCTTGCAGGACCTTGGCGACGTCTTCCATGCGGACCACGGTGCGCGGGTCCGACAGCGGTCGCCCGGCCTTTTCGCCGAGGGGGCCGCGGTTCCACTCGACCACACCCGGGACCAGCTCGGCCACTACCACTTCGGCGCTCTTGCCCAGGTGTTTCAGGGCGGAGGCGAGGGTGAAGCCCATGCCGAGACCACCGATCAGCACCCGCGAGCCGGGACGGCCGGCGACCTTGCGACAGGGAATCTCGGCCAGGGCATCTTCGGAACCGTGCATGCGGGTATTCATCAACTGTCCGCCGTCACCGCCCTGGATCTTGATGACGAAATCTTCGCCATACTCGAAAAGGCACAAGGCACCGCCGTTGTCGGGAATGGGCGTGGTGTCGAGAAGAACGAAACGTTTCATGGAAATCTCATGGGAATGGGGCAGACCGGCCCGGTTGGGACTAGCCTGAAAGCAGACAATAGCCACGGAGCCATTGATGAAGTGCACCATTCTAACGGCCATTGCCGTGGCGGCGCTCTCGATAAGTTGCGCCCAGGCCCAGCAACCGACGATTCCCGTCAACCCGCCGAGCATTCCCGGGGCGCCGGGCACCGCCACGCCCATGCCGTATCCGCCGGTCACGCCCAACGGCGTGCCCAAGGCTGCCCCACCGGGTGGCGGCCCGCCGCTGTTGCCGCCGATCGAAATGCCCAGGCCGCCGAAGGACCAGCCGATCCCGGGCATGGAACCGAAGCCGGCGAAGGCGAAGTCGCCGGGGGGTTAGATTTTTAACTCGACGCCATAACCTGTGGGAGCGAGCTTGCTCGCGATGGCGGCGGATCGGTCAGAATTAAAGTCGACTGACACACCGCTATCGCGAGCAAGCTCGCTCCCACAGGGGCTCGTGCAAGGTCCAATGGTTCAGCTACACCTGCTGCGACAGCAACTGCCCGTCGGCCATGCGCAGGCGCTTGGACAGGGAGACGGCGAGGGCGCGGATGATCTTGGCGGCGATCTTCGGTGCGTCGTTGAGCATTTTTTCCAGGGAGTCCTTGCCCAGGTTCAACAACTGACATTCGGTGGCGGCGATGCAACTGGCCGAGCGTCGTTCGCCGTCGAGCACGGCCATTTCGCCGAAGGCGCGGCCGCTGCGCAGCGTGGCGATGGTCACGGGCTGGCCGTCGGGGCCGGTTTTCTGCACGGCCACCTGGCCGGTGTGAAGGATGCACATGAAACTGCCGGCATCGCCCTCGCGAAAAATCGCTTCGCCCTGGGCGACGGTACTGATGCTGAAATAGCCCGATGCCGCGGCAAAGTCGACGGGCAGCAGTTGGTCGAACAGACCACAGTCCATCAGCCAGTCGCGAATTTGGTTGTTCAGTAAGGTCGGTTCTGACATGTCGTCACGGTCTTTTCTTATCGTGTTCTGCGGTTTTGGATTGTCTTGAATGTAAGGCGATTCCCTGTGGGAGCGAGCCTGCTCGCGATGACGGCGTGTCAGTCGAATTGAAATTGACTGATCCGACGCTATCGCGAGCAAGCTCGCTCCCACATTGGACTGTGTTTTATCTGGGCCCGGCGTATGGAGCTAAGACCCGGCCATCCCACAGAGTTCCTCAAGCCACGCCCAAAACCTTCAAGACAAATGCGTATTCGAGCGCTACGTCACGCAATCCCTGGTAGCGGCCGCTCATGCCGCCATGGCCAGCGCCCAGTTCGGTCTTGAGTAGCAGCGGGTTTTCGTCGGTCTTGGTCGCGCGCAGTTTCGCCACCCACTTGGCCGCTTCCCAGTACTGCACGCGGCTGTCGTTGTAGCCGGCGATCACCAGCATTGCCGGATACGCCTGGGCGCGGACGTTTTCGTACGGCGCGTAGGCCCGAATCCGATCATAAACGTCCGGCTCCTCGGGGTTGCCCCATTCGTCGTATTCGGTCACGGTCAGTGGCAGTTCGGGGTCGAGCATGGTGTTGAGCACGTCGACGAACGGCACTTCGGCGATCGCCACCTTGAACAGCTCCGGGCGTTGGTTGAGGACTGCGCCGATCAGCAGGCCACCGGCGCTGCCGCCGCTGATCGCCAACTGATCGGCCGAGGTGAAGCCCTGGGCGATCAGGTGTTCGGCGCAAGCGATGAAATCACTGAAAGTGTTGTGCTTGTGCTCCTGCTTGCCAGCGCGATACCAGGCCTCGCCCAGTTCGCCGCCGCCGCGCACATGGGCGATGGCAAACGCTACACCACGGTCCAGCAGGCTCAAGCGCGAATGGGAGAACCATGGGTCGAGGCTTTCGCCATAGGCGCCGTAGCCGTACAAGTACAGCGGCACGGGCTTGCCCAAGGCCTCGCGCTTGACCACCAGGCTGATGGGCACTTGCGTACCGTCCGGTGCCGTCGCCCAAAGCCGTTGGCTGACATACGCATCGGCATCAAACGGACCCAGCACCGGGGTTTGCTTGAGTACGACCTGAACACCGCTGGCCAGGTCCAGCTGGCGGATCTGCGCCGGACGATTCAGCGCTTCGTAGCGCAGGCGAATGCGCTCGCTGACAAACTCCAGGCTGTTCTGCACGTGCAGGCTGTAGGCCGCGTCCGGCAATTGCACCCGATAGGCCGGTAAACCTTGTGGGTGGACTTCGATGATCGGCAGGCCGCCCTCGCGCAGGCTCAATGTCATGGCGCTGGCGTTCAGGCTCAGGCCGTCGATCATCACCGTGTCACTGTGGGGGATCAGGTTCTGCCAGTCGGCTTCGGCCGGCGCTTCGCCCATATCGGGCGCCTGGTACAGGGCGAAATTGATGCCGTCGCGGTTGCTGCGGATGAACCAGGTCCATTGCCCTTCGAGCAGGCCATGGTCGACATCGTATTCGTGGTTCTCTACCCGTGGCGCGACGCAGGTAAACGGTTGTTGTGGTTGCGCCGCGTCCAGCACCCAGACTTCGCTGGTGGTCTTGCTGCCCAGGGACAGGATCAACTGCCGCTCGGAGCTTGAACGGTAGCAATGCAGGAAAAAACGCCCGTCCGGTTCATTGAACACTTCTTCGGCGGCGGTGCCGTCCAGGCGATAGCGCAACAGCTTGTGCGGGCGATGGGTATCGTCGAGTTCGCCGAAGAACAGCGTCAGGCTGTCGTTGGCCCAGGTCATGCTGCCGTCGCAGTTTTCGAAGGACAGTTCGCTGACCTTGTCGTTGGACAGCTCCTTGACGAACAGCGTATAGATCTCATCGCCGCTGGTGTCCAGGCTGTAGGCCAGACGCTGATGGTCGGGGCTGATGCTGAACGCGCCGAGGGAAAAGAAACCGCCGCCTGCCAGCGCGTTCGGGTCCAGCAACAGCTGTTCACGACTTTCATCGACCGTCAGGCTGTCATCGGCCGGACGCGGGCAACGGTAATGGCGAGCGTATTCATCACCCGCCGTGGTGCGGGTGTAATACAGGTAAGGACCCCAGGGCGAGGGCAGGGAGAGGTCGGTTTCGAGGATTCGTCCCTTGATTTCCTGGAACAGCGTTTCGCGCAGTTCGGCCTGATCGGCGAGCCGGGCTTGCTGGTAGCTGTTTTCAGCCTTCAGGTATTCGAGCACGGCGTCGGTGTCGCGCTCCTGCAGCCAGGCGTAGGGGTCAACACCGGGGGCCTTGCGGGCAATCGGGGCGTCGGGAACGTGGGCGGATAGGGGCATGGAAAAACTCTCAAGCATGATACGAACAGGGACAAGTGGCCGACGGGGTCAGTTCGGTAGCCGGACCGAAAAACTCACCCCGCCGGGCACCCGGCAGATGCCGGGGCAGCCTGACGAGCGAAAAGCCGTTACTATAAGCGCCTCTTTGCCTGCCTTGCCATGGACACCATGACCGAGAACGATTATCTGATTGCCTGGGGTCTCTACGCCTTCGCCGCCCTCGGCTGCCTCCTGGTGTGGATGCGCATGACCCGCTTCATGTGGCGCTGGTTGCGCGAGCCGCTGCGGCTGCTGATGGCGGTGTTGCTGTTCAGCCCGACCATCGTCGACCCGGTGAAGGAAAAGGTCGCCCCGGCGCTGGCCATTGCCGCCCTGGACTTGCTCTTCAAGGTTGGCAACAACGTCTGGCGCGCAGCGTCCGACCTGCTCATGTACGCCATGATCGCCTTCGGCCTCTATCTGGTCCTGGTGCTGATCCGTATTCCTGTCGAACGCGCGGCCAAGGCTCGCCAGGAGCGGGCCGCCGCAGCCAAAGCGGCCGCCGCTGCCGAGCCTGACGACGAGCCTGCGTTCGGCGTGGCCGGTGACGACCGTTATGGTCGCCCACCCGTGCCGAGCAATCCCCAGCGTTCGCGTATCGAACCGCGCCTGTAACCGGGCTGCCCAATCAAACGAGGGTTCGAGCATGTGTGAGTTATTGGGCATGAGCGCCAATGTGCCGACCGATATCGTCTTCAGCTTCACCGGGCTGATGCAGCGCGGCGGCAAGACCGGGCCGCACCGCGACGGCTGGGGCATCGCTTTTTATGAAGGCCGTGGCCTGCGCCTGTTCCAGGACCCGGCCGCCAGCAGCGAGTCGGAAGTGGCGAACCTGGTGCAACGCTATCCGATCAAGAGCGAAGTGGTCATCGGTCACATCCGCCAGGCCAACGTCGGCAAGGTCTGCCTGTCCAACACCCACCCGTTCGTGCGGGAGTTGTGGGGGCGCAACTGGTGTTTCGCCCACAACGGCCAGCTCGCCGATTTCCAGCCGGGCGTGAGCTTCTACCGCCCAGTGGGCGATACCGACAGCGAGGCGGCGTTCTGCGACCTGCTCAACCGCGTGCGCCAGGCTTATCCTGAGCCGGTGGAGGTCGAGCAGTTGCTGCCGGCCTTGATCGAGGCGTGCGGCGAATACCGCAGCAAGGGCGTGTTCAACTGCCTGCTCAGCGACGGCGACTGGCTGTTCTGCTATTGCTCGACCAAACTGGCGCAGATCACCCGGCGCGCACCGTTCGGCCCGGCGCGGCTCAAGGATGTGGACGTGATTGTCGACTTCCAGGCCGAAACCACGCCCAACGACGTGGTCACGGTGATTGCCACCGAACCCTTGACCGAAAACGAAACCTGGACCCGCTACGAACCGGGCCAATGGAGCCTGTGGCGACGCGGCGAATGCGTCAGCCACGGCCGGACCGAATAAGGACGTCACGTTATGTTGCTCAGTTATCTACGGTTGGTGTTGTTCGCGGTGGGCCTGCTGGTCGGGGTCCAGGTGCCGGGCTTCGTCAATGATTACGCCAAGCGGGTCGAGGCCCACCTGATCGAGGCGCAGACTGGCCTGCAGGGGTTCCAGGGCACCGCCAACCAGTTCTTCAAGGGTGACATGCAGGCCCTGGTGGCGCATTACCGCGCCAGTGAAGACCCGATCTTTCGCAGCGATGCCGACAGCCTGAACACCTTGCTCGTGCGCCAGCAGGCTTTGGACAAACAGTTCCAGGCAATGCAGGGCCCGTGGTACATCCGCCTGCTGCAGGTGGCCCTGGCCGCCGATCCGGACATCCGCAAGGAAACCTGGAACGGCTACAGCTACCAGATCCTGCTGACCCCCGAGGCGATGATCTGGGGCATCAGCGGCGCGATGTTGCTGTCGTTCGGCCTGGAATGCCTGTTCCGCCTGATCGACTGGGTGGTGCTGGGTGGCAAGCGCCTGCGCCAGAGCCGGCCGATCGAAGAGCGTGACCTGCGCGGACTGTAGCGCCGCGCTGGGCTCCTGTGGCGAGGGGATTTATCCCCGCTGGGTCGCGAAGCGGCCCCAACAAGGCCGCATGCAGTATCAGACAGGGTTACTGATGGGGCTGCTTTGCAGCCCAGCGGGGATAAATCCCCTCGCCACAACGGCGCGTGCCCAACCTACCCAATCAACTTTTTCTTATGACCCGGCCAAGGTTTTATTCGTTGGACGCGATCGACCGTGGGCTCAAGAATCGGGGCAACGGTCTCCACGTCAGCGTCGTCGAGACTCACAACAATAAAACCCGTGGAGAACCACCATGAGTGCACCCGACACGCTCGGCGTCCCCCAACCCCAGGCCCGCTCCGGACCGTTCGATTGGTATCGCAACATCAACCAGCAGGAACGGCGTACCTTCTGGAGCTGCAAGATCGGTTACGCCCTGGACGGCATGGACACCCAGATGCTCAGCTTCGTGGTGCCGACGCTCATCGCGATGTGGGGCATCAGCACGGGTGAAGCGGGGCTGATTCACACCAGCACCTTGATCGCTTCGGCCATCGGCGGCTGGGTGGCGGGCATTCTCTCGGACCGCATCGGTCGGGTGCGCACGTTGCAATTGACGGTATTGTGGTTCGCCTTCTTCACCTTCCTCTGCGGTTTCGCCCAGAACTACGAACAACTGTTGATCGCCCGCACGCTGATGGGCTTCGGCTTCGGCGGCGAGTGGACCGCCGGCGCCGTGTTGATGGGCGAAGTGATTCGCGCCAAGGACCGTGGCAAGGCGGTCGGCATGGTGCAATCGGGCTGGGCCCTGGGCTGGGGCATGACGGCGATTCTGTATGCGCTGCTGTTCTCGGTGCTGCCGCCGGAAGACGCCTGGCGCGCATTGTTCATCCTCGGCATCGTGCCGGCGGTGTTCGTGATCTTCGTTCGCCGGCTGGTCAAGGATCCGGAAGTCTATAACCAGGCCAAGGCCCGGCTGACGCCCGAGAACCCGGCGAAGTTCTACGAGATTTTTGCCCCTGGCATTCTGTTCACGACGATTCGAGCCTCGCTGCTGACCACTGGCGCGCTGGGTGGCTACTACGCCATCACCTCCTGGCTGCCGACCTTCCTGAAAAACGAGCGCGGCTTGAGCGTCCTGAGTACCGGCGGCTACCTGGCGATGGTGATCGTCGGCTCGTATGTGGGTTACGTCATCAGCGCCTATCTGTCCGACATCCTCGGGCGCAAGAAGAATTTCGTCCTGTTTGCCGTCGGTTCCTTCACTATCGTGCTGCTGTATACCCAGGTGCCGGTGAGCAACAACGTGATGCTGTGGCTGGGCTTCCCCTTGGGCTTCTTCGCTTCGGGCATGTTCAGCGGCATGGGGTCGTTCCTCACCGAACTGTTCCCCACGCGCATCCGCGGATCGGGGCAGGGCTTCTGCTACAACATTGGCCGCGCGGTGGCGGCGCTGTTTCCGCTGTTGATCGGTATCCTGAGCCAGAAGGTGCCGCTGAGCGTCGGCATCGGAGCCTTCGCGGCGGTGTCCTATGGCGTGGTGATCCTGGCGGCCCTGAGCCTGCCGGAGACTCAGGGCAAGCAGTTGGAAGCCGACTGATTGATAACCTGTGGGGGCGCGATCCCCATGGTCCATAACAAAGAATCCACAGGAGCGTTCACCGTGAACCGCCTGCTACTGAACTGCGACATTGGCGAAAGCTTCGGCAACTGGACCATGGGTCTGGACGCCGAGGTGATGCCCTTTATCGATTGCGCCAACATCGCCTGCGGCTTTCATGCCGGCGACCCGAGCATCATGCGCAAGACCGTCAGCCTCGCCCTGAGCCACGGCGTACGGATCGGCGCGCACCCGGCCTATCAGGACCTGGCGGGCTTCGGCCGCCGCTCCATGGCCTATGGCGCCCAGGAGCTGCAAGACCTGCTGCACTACCAGATCGGCGCCCTGGACGGTATCTGCCGGGCCCAGGGTGGACAGGTCAGCTACGTCAAACCTCACGGTGCGATGTACAACGACATGATGGCCAACCCGGCGCAACTGCGTGCTGTTATCGAGGCCATCGCCGCGTATGACCGGCAGTTGCCGCTGATGCTGCTGGCGACCCGGGACAACAGCGCCGCCCAGGCCCTGGGCGACGAATACGGTGTGACCCTGTGGTTCGAAGCCTTCGCCGACCGGGCCTATGACAGCGCCGGTCGCCTGGTCTCGCGGCAGTTGCCGGGGGCGGTGCATCACGATTCCGAGGTGATCATCGGGCAGGCGCTGACCATTGCCCGCGGCGACGCGCTGACGGCCAGCGACGGCAGCGCGTTGAATCTGCACGCCGATACGTTGTGCGTGCACGGCGACAACGCCAGCTCCGTGGCGGCCGTGCAGCGTATCCGCGAGGCCCTCGACCGGCAGAGCGCGCCATGAAACCACGCGTGGAAGTGGTGGCGGTGGACTGCCTGATGGTGCGCCTGTTCGACGAAATCGCCGAGGCCAACATGCCGTGGATGCTCGCTGCCAGCGCGCGCCTGCGCGCGGTTTTCGCCGATGATCTGATTGATCTGGTGCCGTCCTACACCACCCTGATGGTGCATTACGATTTGCTCGCCCTGACTCCGAACCAGGCCCGCGAGTTGATCGGCGAAGCGCTGAACAACCTCTCGCCGGATGCCCGGTCCGCCGGGCAATGCCATGTGCTGCCGGTGTGGTACGACCCAAGTGTCGGGCCGGAGCTGGACCTGCTGGCGAGCCGCAGCGGGTTGACGGTGACGCAAGTCATCCAGCGTCACAGTGAGCGGGAATATCAGGTGTTCGCCCTGGGCTTCGCGCCGGGATTCGCTTTCATGGGGCTGGTGGACGAGGAACTGGCCGCACCGCGACTCGACACCCCACGCAAACGGGTCGCGGCGGGCAGCGTCGGAATCGCCGAGCGCCAGACCGCCGCGTATCCGGTGGTATCGCCTGGCGGCTGGAACCTGATCGGCCGCACCCCGGCCAAATTGTTCGATCGCGAGCGCGATGGCTACAGCCTGATGCAACCCGGCGACACGGTGCGTTTTGCCGCTGTCGATCACGCTGAGTTCATTGCCCTGGGCGGCGATGACACACCGTTGGAGGCACAGGCATGAGCCGTCTGTTGATCGAGGCCAGCACAGCGCTGTGCCTGTTGCAGGATAATGGCCGCTTCGGCGTCAGGCACCTGGGCGTGACCCAGGGCGGCGCGGCGGACTGGCTGTCGATGAGCTGGGCCAACTGGATGCTGGGCAACGCCCCGGATGCCGCAGTGGTGGAAATCACCCTCGGCGGTTTTACCGTGGTGGCCGAGGAGGATTGCGTGCTGGCGCTGGCCGGTGCGGACCTGGGCGCGCGGATAGACGGGCAGGGCGTGGCGTCGTGGCGATTCTTCAGCCTGCGCCAAGGCCAGGTGTTGGCGTTCACTCAGCCGGTGCTCGGTGCCCGCGCCTACCTGGCGGCTCCCGGTGGTTTTGATGCGCCTGCGGTGCTGGGCAGCCGGGCGACGGTGGTGCGCGAAGAACTCGGTGGCCTGGATGGGCGGGGGCGGGCGCTGAGTCGCGGTGAGCAGCTGAGTTATTCAGGCTCGGCAACGCCTCGGCCGATGCCCCACAGGCGGATTCCGGATTTTCAGCAGCTGCAGCCGCTGGACCTGATCCTCGGTGCGCAAAATGGCGCGTTCAGCGGACGCAGCCTGTTCGATGCCTTCAATACACCATGGACGCTGGACAGTCGCGCCGATCGCATGGGCATGCGCTTGCTCGGTCCGGCGCTGGAATACCAGGGCCCAGCGATGATTTCCGAAGGCATTCCGCTCGGCGCCGTGCAGGTGCCGCCGGACGGCCAACCGATCGTGCTGCTCAATGATCGGCAGACCATCGGCGGTTATCCGCGCCTGGGCGCCTTGACGCCGCTGTCCCTGGCCCGGTTGGCGCAATGCCTGCCAGGGACGCAGCTGCGGTTGCGGCCGGTGGTGCAGGCCGTTGCGCATCGGCAGCAGGTGGAGTGTATGCGCAGTTTTCTCGGCCGCTAAAAGCTTCGCGAGCAGGCTCGCTCCCACAGGGGATCTTATGTGTGGCGAAGATCAAGTGTGGGAGCGAGCCTGCTCGCGAAGAGGCCCTGAAAGGCACCAAAAATCTTATTTGGAAAGAAACCGCATCCCTTCCTCCAACCCTCGCAACGTCAGCGGATACATCCGGTCCTCCACCAACTCACGGACGATATTGGTCGAGGCGGTGTAACCCCAGGTGTCTTTCGGGTACGGATTGATCCAGATGAGCTTCTTGTACTTCTCCATGAAGCGCTGCATCCACACGTAACCGGCTTCTTCGTTCCAGTGCTCGACGCTGCCGCCGGCCTGGGTGATCTCGTAAGGGGCCATGGCCGCGTCGCCGATGAAGATCACTTTGTAGTCGGCGCCGTATTTGTGCAGCAGGTCCTGGGTCGACGTGCGCTCCGAGGTGCGACGCAGGTTGTTCTTCCACACCGATTCGTAGACGAAGTTGTGGAAGTAGAAATACTCCAGGTGCTTGAACTCGGTCTTGCAGGCCGAGAACAGCTCCTCGCAGATCTTCACATGGGCGTCCATCGAGCCGCCGATGTCGAACAGCAGCAGGAGCTTGACGGTGTTGCGTCGCTCCGGGCGCATCTGGATGTTCAAGAGGCCAGCGTCCCGGGCGGTGTGATCGATGGTGCCGTCGATGTCCAGCTCTTCGGCCGCGCCCTGGCGGGCAAACTTGCGCAGGCGGCGCAGGGCGATCTTGATATTGCGGGTGCCCAGTTCCACCTGGTCGTCGAGGTTCTTGTACTCGCGCTGGTCCCAGACTTTCACGGCCTTGCCCTGGCGCTTGCCAGCGTCGCCGACCCGTATACCTTCGGGGTTGAAGCCACCGGAACCGAACGGGCTGGTGCCGCCAGTGCCGATCCACTTGTTGCCGCCGGCGTGGCGTTCCTTCTGTTCTTCCAGACGCTTCTTGAACTCTTCGATCAGCTTGTCCAGACCGCCCAGGGACTGGATCTGTGCCCGTTCCTCATCGGTCAGGGAGCGCTCGAACTCCTTGCGCAACCAGTCCTCGGGAATCAACGCCTGCAGATGATCATCAAGTTTTTCCAGGCCATTGAAGTAAGCGCCGAACGCCCGGTCGAACTTGTCGAAGTGCCGTTCGTCCTTCACCAGGATGGCCCGGGACAGGTAATAGAACTCGTCCATGTCGGCGAAGATCACCCGCTGTTTCAGCGCGTTGATCAGGTCCAGCAGTTCGCGCACCGACACCGGCACCTTGGCGGCGCGCATCTCATTGAACAGGTTAAGCAGCATGGCAATCGCCCTCGCTCTTGTTGGACGAAGAGGATCAGCGAGTGCCGCGACGGCTCATGAACGCCAGGCGCTCGAGCAATTGCACGTCCTGTTCGTTCTTGACCAGGGCGCCGGCCAGCGGCGGGATAGCCTTGGTCGGATCACGCTCGCGCAGCACCGCTTCGCCGATGTTGTCGGCCATCAGCAGCTTGAGCCAGTCCACCAGCTCGGAGGTGGAAGGTTTTTTCTTCAGGCCCGGTACCTTGCGCACGTCGAAGAACACGTCCAGCGCTTCGCTGACCAGGTCTTTCTTGATGTCCGGGTAGTGCACGTCGACGATTTTCTGCAGGGTGGCGCGGTCGGGGAAGGCGATGTAATGGAAGAAGCAGCGGCGCAGGAAGGCGTCCGGCAGTTCCTTTTCGTTGTTGGAGGTAATGATGATGATCGGGCGCTGCTTGGCCTTGATGGTTTCGTCCGTCTCGTAGACGTAGAACTCCATCTTGTCGAGTTCCTGCAGCAAGTCGTTGGGGAACTCGATGTCGGCCTTGTCGATTTCGTCGATCAGCAGGATGACCCGCTCTTCGGACTCGAACGCTTCCCAGAGCTTGCCCTTCTTCAAGTAGTTGCGCACGTCGTGGACCTTGTCCACGCCCAGCTGTGAATCCCGCAGGCGGCTGACCGCATCGTATTCGTACAGGCCCTGGTGGGCCTTGGTCGTGGACTTGATGTGCCATGTGATCAGGCGCGCGCCGAAGGACTCCGCCAGTTGTTCGGCCAGCATGGTCTTGCCGGTGCCCGGTTCGCCCTTGACCAGCAACGGCCGTTCCAGGGTGATGGCGGCGTTCACCGCCAGTTTCAGGTCATCGGTGGCCACGTAGGCGCGGGTGCCTTCGAACTTCATCTGCAAATCCTCGAACGGTGTCGCCGGCCCGGCGAGGCGGGGCGCGCGAAATAAATGTCGTGCCCGACTATAACGCGCGGCCCCGCCGACTGTGAACGCAGACGCTGTATTCAGTCTCTGAATGGGGCGTCACATGTTGACTCAGTCTCGGCGTCTTGCCAGTATTGCCTATCGCCAAATCGGCGATACATTCGATGGCATGTCTACTAAATATCGATTCAGAGATACCTATCGCATCCAATTGCGGGAAAGGGATCATCCACCTCCCCATGTCCACCTCACCGGTGGCGGAGTGGATGTCGTCCTGAGTCTGGAAACCGTTGAAGTCATGATGGGCCGCGCTCCGCCATTGATTATCAAGGAAGCGCTGGACTGGGTCCGGGCCCATCAGGCGCAACTGCTGGAGGATTGGCAACGATGCTACCCATGAAACGGCCGCGGCTAATGGCCGTGCAGCCTTTATTGCCGTTCAGTCTCGAACTGACATTCATCGACGGTCAGCAACTGAGGCTGGACTTGAGCGCCGATGTGCAAAGTTATCCGGGCTTGCAGCCATTGCTTGAAGACGGTGCGTTTGGTGGCGCAGCCCTGGGCGACGACGGCTGGAGTGTGGAGTGGCCGGACCTGGATATCCAGATCGGCGCCGACACCTTGTATTTCAACGCATTGGCCCAGAACGCCGCGGATGAAAACACCCGTATTTTCATCGATTGGCGCGCCCGAACCGGGTTGCCATTGAACAAGGCGGCCGAAGCGCTGGGGGTCAGTCCTCGCAGTATCACTCGCTACAGTAGCGGCCGTGAGGCGGTACCACGATCGCTGGCTCTTGCATGCCTGGGCTGGGACTCTCTGCAGCGCGGTACGGGCCGGGCGGTGGCGGAGCAAAAAGGTCGCTACGTTGTCACTCCCAAGACCTAGTCTTTGGAGGGCGGCGGCTGTTCATAACGGGCATTGAAGGCCTGGACGAAACCGTTGCGCAGAATTTGCAGGAAGGCTTCGAAGGCGCTGATGTTCTGCTGGTGCACGTTGCCGCTGAGCTCCACGCGAGTGGCGAACTGGTTCTTGCTCTGGTTTTTCAGGGCGGTTTCGCCCGTGCCGACCAAGGCTTCCCAGACCGAACGGAAGATGTTCTTGTTCTTGTTTTCGACGTCCTGTTGCCAGTCGAACACGTCCACATCGCGAAGCAGTGGCTTGATGTAACCGCTGAGCCGGGCGTTGTCGGCTTCGGCCTCGACTACAAGGTCGCCGTGGCCGGCGTTGAAGTCGAACTTGCCATAGGCCGCGGCAAAGTCGTTCAGGCGCTTGAGCTCGATGTTGGTGGCGCGCAGGCGGAAATCGAAATCCTCGAAGTCGCTCAATGGGTCGAAGGTTGCCTGGACTTCCAGTGGCGCATGCTCGGCCACCAGGGCCTTGCCTTCGAAACGGGCGTCGCGCTTGCCTTCGGTGTCGACCACATTGGTCAGGTTATAAAAGCTGGCGTTGACGTTGGTAGCTCGCAGATTGACCGGTGGTTTGGAGTTGAAGTTGCGAAACGTGGCCTTGCCGTCGCTGATCCGCACCTCGTTCAGGGTGATGGGCATCAGTTTGCTCAATTGTTCACGCCAATTGGTGCCACGGCCGGTCTGGGAGTTCTGCCGGTTGGGCCCGCCGTCAACGAAGTTGACCTCGGGATGGGTGAACTCCACGGCGGCGACCACCGCATGGTCATACCAGAGCGAGTGCCAGCTCACGGACAGGTCGACCAGCGGCGCGTCGACGAATGGCACCGGGATCTTGCCATCGACCTTGACGATTTTCAGGCCATTGATCCGGTAGGCGCCGCGCCAGAGCGCGAGGTCGACATCGCTGACCTGGCCACGGTAGTCGCCCATGTCCGCCAATTTATCGTTCAGGTAGTCGCGCACCAGATAAGGCAGCGCGAAATGCACGGCCACCAGCAGTGCAACGATGGCGACGAAGGCCCACAGTGGCCAACTGTATCGACGCTTCATGTCAGTAGTCTCCGTTGTTAAAGCCATTGACTCTCGTAACAACTGGAACGTTCGCTGCAACTGGACGCCCTTTGGCAACAGGCTTACCTTTAAGCGCTAAATTCCCTCTGCATTAAGGACCCGGTCATGAGTCGTATATACGCTGACAACGCCCATTCCATCGGCAATACGCCACTGGTGCAGATCAACCGCATCGCCCCGCGCGGCGTGACCATCCTGGCGAAGATCGAAGGGCGCAACCCGGGTTATTCGGTCAAGTGCCGGATCGGCGCAAACATGATCTGGGACGCTGAAAGCTCAGGTCGTCTCAAGCCCGGGATGACCATCGTCGAGCCAACCTCGGGCAATACCGGCATTGGCCTGGCGTTCGTGGCCGCCGCCCGTGGCTACAAGCTGATGCTGACCATGCCGGCGTCCATGAGCATCGAGCGGCGCAAGGTGCTCAAGGCGCTGGGCGCGGAGCTGGTGCTCACCGAGCCGGCCAAGGGCATGAAGGGCGCCATCGAGAAGGCCGCCGAGATCCTCGCCAGCGACCCGTCGAAATATTTCATGCCGCAGCAGTTCGATAATCCGGCGAACCCGGCGATCCACGAAAAAACCACCGGTCCGGAAATCTGGAACGATACCGATGGCGCGGTGGATGTGCTGGTCGCGGGCGTGGGCACGGGTGGAACCATTACCGGGGTCTCGCGGTATATCAAGAACACCTGTGGCAAACCGATCCTGTCGGTGGCGGTGGAGCCCGAGGCGTCGCCGGTGATTACCCAGGCGATGGCGGGGCAGGAAATCAAGCCGAGCCCGCACAAGATCCAGGGGATCGGTGCGGGTTTTGTACCGAAGAACCTCGATCTGTCGATTGTCGATCAGGTCGAGCGCGTCACCGATGAGGAGTCCAAGGCCATGGCCCTGCGCCTGATGCAGGAAGAGGGCATCCTCTGCGGCATTTCCTGCGGCGCGGCCATGGCCGTGGCGGTGCGCCTGGCGGAAAAACCGGAAATGCTGGGCAAGACGATCGTGGTGATCCTGCCTGATTCGGGCGAACGGTACCTGTCGAGCATGTTGTTCAGTGACCTGTTTACCGAGCAGGAGACTCAGCAGTAACTGAACGCTGGATTTAGCGGGGGAAGGCTCTTGTGGCGAGGGAGCTTGCTCCCGCTCGACTGCGAAGCAGGCGCCATGCCGCCGATTGCAGGGGCGCGCTTCGCACGCCAGCGGGAGCAAGCTCCCTCGCCACAAAAAGATCTCGCCCTCTGGAGGGCAGGTGGAAGATCGTTCGATGCGTCAGCCAAGGTTCAGCTGACGCATGTTAACAAGGGCTTTGTCGCGTAATCCTCAACAGTGAATGTCACGTCTGACAATGTTTCATCTGCACGAGGATATCTAACATGGCCAGCCGCCGCGTCGGGCTGATGGCGCTGCGCAATTCAAACAAGGAGTTGAAAGAAATGAGCGTTTCGTTTGTCGCCAAGGCCTCGGTGTTGCTGCTGTTTGTGGGCAGTACGCTTTTTGTGCATTTGCGTGGCAAGGCGCGTCTGCCGGTGTTGCGCCAGTTCGTCAACCACTCGGCGTTGTTTGCCCCTTACAACGCCTTGATGTACTTGTTTTCCAAGGTGCCCTCCAAACCCTACCTGGATCGCCGCGAATTTCCGGAATTGGATGTGCTCAAGGAAAACTGGCAAGTGATCCGCGACGAAGCCATGCATCTTTTCGACGAGGGTTATATCCGCGCCGCCGAGAAAAACAACGACGCCGGTTTTGGTTCGTTCTTCAAGAAAGGCTGGAAGCGCTTCTATCTCAAGTGGTACGACAAGCCGCTGCCATCGGCGGAGTTGTTGTGCCCCCAGACCGTCGAGCTGGTCAATCGGATTCCCAACGTGCGGGGCGCGATGTTTGCCCTGTTGCCGGGGGGCAGCCATCTCAATCCCCATCGTGACCCGTTCGCCGGTTCGCTGCGCTATCACCTGGGGCTGTCCACGCCCAACTCCGATGATTGCCGGATCTTCGTCGACGGGCAGGTCTACGCCTGGCGCGACGGCGAAGATGTGATGTTCGATGAAACGTATGTGCACTGGGTCCGCAATGAAACAGACCAGACGCGCGTGATCCTGTTCTGCGATATCGAGCGTCCCCTCAAAAACCCATTGATGACTCGTTTCAATCGCGCCATCAGTGCCTTCCTCGGCCGCGCCACCGCGCCGCAGAACCTGGATGACGAGCGCGTCGGCGGCATCAACCGCGCCTATGCCTGGAGCAAGACGTTCAGCGACGGCATCAGCGGCCGGGTCAAGCAATTCAAGCGCCGGCATCCCAAGGCCTATCGGGTGATGCGACCGGTGTTGGCGGTGGCTGTGTTGACGGCGCTGGGCTACTGGTTGTTCGTTTAAACATTGCATTACACATCGGGCGCTGGTTATAGTCGGCGCTCGGTCTTCGGACCCATCCCTCAAGAGATCGGCTCATGCCTGCATTCCTATTCACCGCGGTTGTGGTTCCAGCGTTCGTCGCTGGCGTCGTGCCGTGCGGGAATCCGCAGCCTGAGCAGATCGGTCAATACCCTCCACCTGTCAGTCGCTCACCGGTATACGCCTGCGTATCACCGCCGGGTGTTGGCGTTCGGGGCTGATCGGCAACGGTTGCCGTCCCCTGTGCCTGCCTGGAAAAAACGACTGGATTTCAGCTTCGGCTGAGTTGGCTTTTGCCTGACTACAGGTGGTTTTCATGTTTTCCTTTTCCAAGAACGCCTTATTGGCGACGGCTTCCACGAGCCTGTTCGTTTTGTTGTGGAGCAGCGGAGCGATCTTTTCCAAACTGGGCCTGGCCCACGCGTCACCCTTCGCTTTCCTGCTGATCCGTTTTGCGCTTGCGCTGTGCGCGCTGGTGCTGTTGATCCCGCTGTTGAAGTTCAAGCTGCCGAAGGCTGGCAAGCCGATGCTGTACGCGGCGGCGACCGGCCTGGTGTTGTTGGGTGCCTATCAGATTTTCTATCTGCTGGCGCTGCAATTGAACGTTACGCCCGGTGTGATGGCCACGTTGATGGGCGTACAACCGATCCTCACCGTGGTGCTCATGGAGCGCCAGCGTTCCTGGCAACGGATGTTCGGCCTGGCGCTGGGCCTGGTGGGCTTGATCATGGTGGTGTACCAAGGCATTGGCCTGGCCGGCATGTCGTTGACGGGCATGCTGTGCGGGTTGCTGGCGCTGGTGAGCATGACGGCAGGTTCGATCATGCAGAAGCGCATCACCGACAATCCCCTCGGTACATTGCCGGTGCAGTACCTGGCCGGGCTCTTGCTGTGCGTGGTGTTCGTGCCGTTTCAACCGTTTCACTTCGAGCACAATGCGGGGTTCATCGTGCCGGTGTTGTGGATGGGGCTGGTGGTGTCGGTGTTGGCGACCTTGTTGCTTTACCGCTTGATCGCCCGGGGCAACCTCGTCAACGTCACCAGCCTGTTCTACCTGGTGCCGGCAGTGACGGCGATCATGGACTACCTGGTGTTCGGCAACCGGCTGGCGTTATTGAGCCTGCTGGGCATGGTGCTGATCATCGTCGGGTTGGTGTTTGTGTTCCGTAAGAGCCGCTAGCCGATAGATATCTATTGATTGCGCCACTGCTTTCGCGAGCAGGCTCGCTCCCACAAGGATTGCAATTGACCTGTGGGAGCGAGCCTGCTCGCGAAGCTTTTTTGGCCACACCGATGAATTACCGGCTAGACGCCCCAGGCTTCAACACCAGCCACAACGCCGCCGCAATCAACACCCCGCCATACAAATGCGCCATCCCCAACGGCTCATCCAGCAACAACGCGCCCCACAGCACGCCGAACGGCGGGATCAAAAAGGTCGTTGTCATGGATTTGACCGGACCGATAGAGCTGAGCAAGCGGAAATACAGGATGTACGCCAGCGCGGTACACACCAGGCCCAGCCCCAGCAACGATAGCCAGACGCTCCAGCCGCCCCAACTGGCCGGCGGTTGGCTGATGACGCTGTAACCGAACAACGGCAACAGGAAAACCGTGGCGCCGAACATACTGCCCAAGGCGGAGAGGCGGCTGTCCAGCCCACCTTGATGGTCGAGCCAACGACGGGTGAGGAAGCCGGCAAAACCATAGCAAGTGGTGGCGAGCAGACAGGCGAGGGCACCCATCAGTAACTGGTGGTCGAATGCCACCGGGCCGGCACCGGTCAGGATGCCAACGCCGAACAGGCCGAGGAACACCCCGCTGACCTTGGCCACGGTGAGTTGCTCGCTGAAAAACAACCCGCCAATCAGCACGCCCATCAACGGTGTGGTGGCGTTGAAGATTGCCGAATAACCGGCCGGCAACACCTGGGCGGCAAGGGAATAGAACGTTGCCGGAATGCCCGAGTTGATCAGGCCCAGCACCATCACCGCTTTCAGCTTGCCGCGAAAATTCCAGTCGATACGCATCAGCGCAAGAATGACCAGCAGGCCGACGAAGGCAATGGAAACGCGGAAAAAAGCCGTAGGAATCGTGCCAATCACCGGGGCGATGATGCGCATGAACAGGAAGCTGGCCCCCCAGATGGCGGCCAGCGACAGCAAGCGCAGGGTGTCGACGAGATTCACGAGATGCGTCCTTCGTTGATCGGGCCGCAAGTGTCGCCCCGCCAAACACCGATGGCAATGGTTGCGTTGCCGCTCGGTTGGCCTCTAAGCTCAGTCGCCAATAACAAGCATGACCCGCCGAGGTTTTCCCTATGTCGCAGCCATGGCCCGCCACCGATATCGCCCGTTCGATTCTCGACGGCTTCGATGATTACCGTGAGCAATTCCGGCACATCACCGATGGCGCCCGTGCCCGGTTCGAGCAGGCGCAGTGGCAGGAGGCGCAAGCGGCGTCGGCGGCGCGCATCAACTTGTATGAAGAAAAAGTCTTCGAAACCGTGGCCAGGCTGCGCAACACCTTCGATGCCGAGGCCTTGATGGATGTCGGTTGCTGGCCGCTGGTGAAAAGCGCCTATATCAGCCTGATCGACCTGCGTTTTGACGATGAGCTGTCGGAAACCTGGTACAACTCGATCTTCTGCGGCCTGTTCAGCCATGACCTGATCAGCGACGGCACCATGTTCATCCACACCACCCGGCCGAGCCTGCGCCGTGCCCGTGCGGCCCAGACTCGGACCTACAAACCCCAGGGGCAACTGGACAGGATGCTGGCGGCGATTTTCGCCGACTATCGCTTCAGCGAGGACTACGCCGACCTGCCCGGCGACCTGCAACGCCTCGAAAGCCAACTGCGCGAGAACCTGCCGGATTGGGTCTGCAAGGATCCGGAGTTGACGGTCGAGTTGTTCTCCTCGGTGCTCTACCGCAACAAGGGCGCCTACCTGGTGGGGCGCATCTACACCCGTGACGACCAATGGCCGCTGGTGATCCCGCTGCTGCATCGCGAGGGGCGCGGCATCCAGATCGACGCGCTGATTACCGACGAGGCGCAGGTGTCGATCATTTTCTCGTTCACGCGTTCGTATTTCATGGTCGATGTGCCGGTGCCGGCGGAATTCATCGGTTTCCTCAAGCGCATCCTGCCGGGCAAGCACATCGCCGAGTTGTACACGTCCATCGGTTTCTACAAGCACGGCAAATCGGAGTTCTACCGGGCGCTGATCAACCACCTGGCGAATACCGACGACCAGTTCATCATGGCCCCGGGCGTGCGCGGCATGGTCATGAGCGTGTTTACCCTGCCGGGCTTCAACACGGTCTTCAAAATCATCAAGGACCGCTTCTCGCCGTCGAAAAACGTCGACCGGGCCACAGTGATCGAGAAGTATCGACTGGTGAAAAGCGTCGACCGGGTCGGGCGCATGGCCGACACCCAGGAGTTCGCCGACTTCCGTTTTCCCTTGAGTAAATTCGAACCGGCCTGCCTGGAAGAATTGCTGGAAGTGGCGCCGTCCACGGTGTCGGTGGAAGGCGACACGGTGCTGATTCGCCACTGCTGGACCGAACGCCGGATGACGCCGCTGAACCTCTATCTGGAAAACGCCAACGAGGCCCAGGTACGCGAGGCGCTGGAGGATTATGGCCTGGCGATCAAGCAGCTGGCGGCGGCCAATATCTTCCCCGGCGACATGCTGCTGAAGAACTTCGGCGTCACTCGCCATGGTCGCGTGGTGTTCTACGACTACGATGAAATCTGCTTCCTGACCGAAGCCAATTTTCGCCACATCCCGCAGCCGCGTACACCGGAAGACGAGATGGCCTCCGAGCCCTGGTATTCCATCGGGCCGCTAGACGTCTTCCCCGAAGAATTCCCGCCCTTCCTGTTCGCCGATGCCGGGCAGCGCAAGCTCTTCGACCAGTTGCATGGCGAGCTGTACAACGCCGATTACTGGAAGGGCCTGCAAGAGGCGATTCGGGCGGGGAAGGTGATCGATGTGTTTCCGTATCGGCGCAAGGACCTGGACAGCGAATAATCGCCCGGCAAACAAGCCCCTGTGACTTGTGGCTCCCTCGCCACAACCGCATTCCTTGACGCAAATCCCCTGTGGGAGCGAGCTTGCTCGCGATGACGGTGTGTCAGTTAACATCAACGCTGGCTGATCCACTGCTATCGCGAGCAAGCTCGCTCCCACAAGGGGCGAGTGGTGGGGCTGCTTTGTGTGCTCGGCGCAATAGCCGCAAATCTGCGACAATCGCCCCCTTGCTCACACCGACGACCCCTGCGTACCTGATGACTGACCAAGCCCCCGCTATCGACAAACTGCTGAAGAACCTCGATCACGCCATGCTCGCCGACCGTCACCGGTTGCGGCGGCAGTTGCTCGAGCTGCGCAAGAAACCCGACGAGGCCAAGCTGGCCCAGTGGGTGACGCGCATGCAGGCATCGTGCGACCAGGTGCTGGCGCGCAAGGCGAGCGTGCCGTCGATTCGCTACGATGACAACTTGCCGATCGCGGCCAAGCGCGACGAGATCAAAGAGGCGCTGCTCAAGCATCAGGTGTTGATCATCGCCGGCGAAACCGGCTCGGGTAAAACCACACAGTTACCGAAAATCTGCCTGGAAATCGGTCGCGGCCAGCATGGCTTGATCGGCCACACCCAGCCACGCCGGATCGCCGCTCGCAGCGTGGCAAGCCGTGTCGCCGAAGAACTCGGCACGCCGCTGGGGGCGTTGGTGGGTTATCAGGTGCGCTTCGAGGACCAGAGCGACGCCAACACCCTCATCAAGCTGATGACCGACGGCATTCTGCTGGCCGAGACCCAGAATGACCGGTACCTCGAACGCTACGACACGATCATCGTCGACGAGGCCCACGAACGCAGCCTCAACATCGATTTCCTGCTCGGCTACCTCAAGACCCTGTTGCCGCGCCGTCCGGACCTGAAGGTGATCATCACTTCGGCGACCATCGACCTGGAACGCTTCTCCAAGCACTTCGATGACGCGCCGATCGTCGAAGTCTCGGGCCGTACCTTTCCAGTGGAGACCTGGTATCGCCCGTTGACGCTGGAGCAGGACGAGGAGGGCAATCGGGTCGAGGACGACTTGACCGTCGACCAGGCGATCCTCGCCACCCTCGATGAAATTGCCGCCCATGAACGCAGCGAGCGGCGCAGCCCCGGCGATGTGCTGGTGTTCCTGCCGGGCGAGCGGGAGATTCGCGACGCGGCGGAGATGCTGCGCAAGGCCCAGCTCAAGCACACCGAAATCCTGCCGTTGTACGCGCGACTGTCGCCGGCCGAACAACAGCGTATCTTCCAGTCCCACCCGGGCCGGCGCGTGGTGCTGGCGACCAACGTCGCCGAAACGTCGCTGACCGTGCCGGGCATCCGCTACGTGATCGACAGCGGCACCGCGCGCATCAGCCGCTACAGCTACCGCGCCAAGGTCCAGCGCCTGCCCATCGAAGCCATTTCCCAGGCCAGCGCCAACCAGCGCAAGGGCCGCTGCGGACGAGTCGAGCCGGGGATTTGCGTGCGCTTGTACAGCGAAGAGGATTTCCTTGGCCGGCCCGAGTTTACCGATCCGGAGATCCTGCGCACCAACCTGGCGGCGGTGATCCTGCAGATGCTGCATCTGCGTCTCGGCGAGATCACTGACTTTCCATTTATCGAGCCGCCGGATGGCAAGGCCATCAGCGACGGTTTCAACCTCCTGCAAGAACTCTCGGCGGTGGACCGCAACAGCCAGCTGACGCCGTTGGGGCGCCAGTTGGCGCGCTTGCCGGTGGACCCGCGCATGGGCCGCATGTTGCTGGAAGCGGCGAAACTGGGCAGCCTCCAGGAAGTCCTGATCGTTGCCAGTGCCATGTCGATCCAGGATCCGCGCGAACGCCCGCCCGAGCGCCAGCAGGCCGCCGACCAGGCCCACGCGCAATGGAAGGACGCGGACTCGGACTTCGCCGGGCTGGTCAATCTGTGGCGCGGCTTTGAAGAGCAGCGCCAGGCCCTGACCGCCAGCCCCCTGCGTAACTGGTGCCGCAAGAACTTCCTGAATTACTTGCGCCTACGCGAATGGCGCGATTCCCATCGCCAGTTGAGCCTGATCTGCCGCGACATGCAGTTGAGCCTCAATAAGGAACCGGCCGATTATCCGAAACTGCACAAGGCGGTGCTCTCGGGCCTGTTGAGCCAGATCGGCCAGAAAACCGAGGACGGCGATTACCTCGGTGCGCGGCAGCGACGCTTTTGGGTCCATCCCTCGTCCGGGCTGGGCAAGAAGCGCCCGCAGTGGCTGATGACCGCCGAGCTGGTGGAAACCACCAAGTTGTATGCGCGCATGGTGGCGAAGATCGAACCGGACTGGATCGAACCGCTGGCCGGGCACCTGATCAAGAAAAACCACTTCGAACCCCATTGGGAGAAGAAGCGCGGGCAGGTGGTGGCTTACGAGCAGATCACCTTGTTCGGGCTGATCGTGGTCGGTCGCCGGCCGGTGCACTACGGGCCGGTGGACCCGGTGGTGTCCCGCGAACTGTTCATCCGCGAGGCGCTGGTGCGTGGCGAAATCCAGTCCCGGGCCAAGTGCCTGAGCGCCAACACCCGATTGCTGGAGCAGCTTGACGAGCTCGAGGCCAAGGCTCGTCGCCGCGACATCCTGGCAGACGAGGAAACCCTCTTCGCCTTCTACGATGCACGCCTGCCCGCCGAGATCCACCAGACCGCGACGTTCGATAGCTGGTACCGGATCAACAGCCAGAAAGACCCGCAGCTGCTGATCATGCGCGAAGAAGACGTGCTCGCTCGCGAGGCCAGCGAGGTGACGGCCAATCTGTATCCCGACACCTTGCGCGTCGGCGACCTGACCTTGCCGTTGAGCTATCACTTCGAGCCCAACCACCCGCGCGATGGCGTGACGCTGCGGGTACCGGCGCCGCTGTTGCCTATGTTGCCGCCGGAGCGCCTGGAATGGCTGGTGCCGGGGATGATCGAGGCCAAGTGCATCGCCCTGGTGCGCAACCTGCCCAAGGCTCTGCGCAAGAACTTCGTGCCGGTGCCGGACTTCGTCAAGGCGGCGCTGCAGCGCATCACTTTCGCCGACGGCTCGCTGCCGCAATCCCTGGGGCGGGAGCTGCTGCGCATGACCGGCGCGCGGGTCAGCGACGAAGCCTGGGCGGAGGCGGCGCAGCAGGTGGAAAGCCATTTGCGCATGAATCTGGAGATCGTCGACGGCCAAGGCAAGTTCCTTGGCGAAGGCCGCGATGTTGCTGAGCTGACCGCGCGTTTTGCCGAAGCCAGCCAGGCGGCCCTGGCCGTGCCACAAACGGCGAAGAGCCAGGAACCGGTGGAGGCGAAAGTCTTCGCGCCGGTGGCGGAAAAAACCCAACAGAAGATCGCCGGGCTGTCGATGACGGTGTACCCGGCGCTGGTGGAAGAGGGCGGCGTCGTCAAGGAAGGGCGTTTCCCGACCCCGGCCGAAGCCGAGTTCCAGCATCGCCGCGCCTTGCAACGCTTGCTCATGCAGCAACTGGCCGAAACGGCGAAATTCCTTCGCGGCAAGCTGCCGGGCCTGACCGAACTGGGCCTGCTGTATCGCGAACTTGGGCGCATCGACGGTCTGGTGGAAGACATCCTGCTGGCAAGCCTCGACAGTTGCGTCCTCGAAGGCGAGCCGAGCCTGCCACGCGACGGCGCCGCGCTGGCGGCCCTGGCCGAACGCAAGCGTGGCGGCTGGACCGAGCATGCCGAACGCCTGGCCAGGCTGACCCTGGATATCCTGAAACTCTGGCACGGCCTGCAAAAACGCTTCAAGGGCAAGATCGACCTGGCCCAGGCCGTGGCGCTGAACGACATCAAGCAGCAGCTCAGCCACCTGGTGTACCCGGGCTTTGTGCGTGAAACCCCGCATCAATGGCTCAAGGAACTGCCGCGCTACCTCAAGGCTATCGAGCAACGCTTCGAGAAGCTCGGCAGCCAGGTACAGAAGGACCGGGTCTGGAGCGGCGAGCTGTCCAACCTCTGGGCGCAATACCAGGCCCGCGCCAGCAAGCATGCCCAGGAAGGCAAGCGCGATCCGCAGCTGGAACTGTACCGCTGGTGGCTGGAGGAATACCGCGTATCGCTGTTCGCCCAGCAACTGGGCACCAAGGTGCCGATTTCCGACAAACGCCTGAGCAAGCAGTGGGGGTTGGTGGAGGGCTGATGGAGTAACGCCGCATAACCCTGTGGGAGCGAGCTTGCTCGCGATGGCGGCGTATCAGTCAACATACATGCAAGCTGAACCACCGCTATCGCGAGCAAGCTCGCTCCCACAGGTTTCATGCCTGGTGAAAGGGAGAATGGGCCAAACGCCAGCGTTTATGGCAAACTTCGCGCCTATAAATGCCGGTCCCGTGGTTTTGGCTTCAATGCCACGGGCGGATCGGAATAAAGCGATGCCAGGTCTGCTCCCACGGGATGGGAAAGACCCTTTGCGTGTTGGTACGTCGGTGCCAATACTTTCTGCCTGAACAGATCAGAGACACGACCATGCATAACGTCGTCATCAGCGGCACCGGCCTGTACACCCCGGCCAACAGCATCTCCAATGAAGAGCTGGTGCAGTCTTTCAATACCTATGTCGCGCAGTTCAACGCCGACAACGCCGACGCCATCGAGCGCGGCGAAGTCGAGGCATTGACCGAGTCCAATGCGGCCTTCATCGAAAAGGCTTCAGGCATCAAGAGTCGTTTCGTGATGGACAAGGACGGTATTCTCGATCCCAAGCGCATGACGCCGCGCCTGCCGGAGCGCTCCAACGAAGAATGGTCGGTGCTTTGCGAAATGGCCGTCGGCGCCGCGAAACAGGCGCTTGAGCGCGCCGGTCGCAGCGCCGCTGACATCGACGGCGTGATCGTTGCCTGTTCCAACCTGCAGCGTCCCTATCCGGCCATTGCCATCGAAGTCCAGGAAGCTTTGGGTATCGAAGGGTTCGGTTTCGACATGAACGTGGCCTGTTCTTCGGCGACCTTCGGCATCCAGGCCGCCGCCAACAGCGTACAGCTGGGCCAGGCCCGGGCGATCCTGATGGTCAACCCGGAAGTGTGCACCGGCCACTTGAATTTCCGTGACCGCGACAGCCATTTCATCTTCGGCGACGCAGCCACGGCGGTGATCATCGAGCGGGCGGACCAGGCGACATCGCCGTACCAGTTCGACGTGGTCAGCACCAAGCTGCTCACCAAGTTCTCCAACAACATCCGCAACAACTTCGGCTTCCTCAACCGCGCGGCGGAAGAGGGCATCGGCACGCGGGACAAACTGTTCGTCCAGGAAGGCCGCAAGGTGTTCCGCGACGTCTGCCCGATGGTCGCCGAATTGATTGGCGCTCACTTGCAGGAAAACCAGCTGAACGTCGGCGAAGTGAAGCGTTTCTGGCTGCATCAGGCCAACCTGAGCATGAACCAGCTGATCGTGCGCAAGCTGCTGGGGCGCGAAGCCAGCGAGGAAGAAGCTCCGGTGATTCTCGACCGCTACGCCAACACCAGCTCGGCGGGTTCGGTGATTTCCTTTCACCTGTACCAGGACGACCTGCCCAGCGGCTCGGTCGCGGTGCTCAGCTCGTTTGGCGCTGGCTACTCGATCGGCAGCGTGATCCTGCGCAAGCGCTGATCCCTCGTTCAGAGCACTAGCGCTGTTCCTGTGGGAGCGAGCCTGCTCGCGAAGGCGGCGGACCAGTCAATGCAACGTTGACTGACTTACCGCTTTCGCGAGCAGGCTCGCTCCCACAGGTTTTGCAGAAAATCTGTTATTCCCTTTCGAAGTAAAAAGTTCCGCTGTCATAAAATCTTTATGTGATAGCAACTCGCCTGACACAACCCATCGCCAAGATCCCCTCCCAACACCAGCGGGCCCAGTTCCGCGTGTTTTCTAACGCATAGACTACCAACTAGGGGAATTCTTCGATGATCCGTAAGCACTTCGCAGGTTTTGCCGCCAGCGCTCTGGCAATGGCAGTAACCGCCCAGGCTTTCGCCGGCACCGTAACCACCGACGGCGCCGATATCGTGGTCAAGACCAAGGGCGGCCTGGAGGTCGCTACCACTGACAAAGAGTTCAGCTTCAAGCTCGGCGGTCGTTTGCAGGCTGACTACAGCCAGTTCGACGGGATCTACACCGACAACGGCGACAAGGCTGATGCCGCTTACATCCGCCGCGGCTTCCTGGAGCTGTCCGGTGTGCTGTACACGGACTGGGCCTACACCATCAACTACGATTTCTCCCACAACAGCGGCGATTCCGACAACGGCTACTTCGACGAAGCCTCCCTGGCCTACAACGGCTTCAAGCCGGTGTCGATCAAGGTTGGTCGTTTCGACCCGGACTTCGGCCTGGAAAAAGCCACCAGCTCCAAGTGGGTCACCGCGCCTGAGCGTAACGCCGCCTACGACCTGATCGACTGGGCCAACGGCCACCAGAACGGCCTGGGCCTGCAAGCCTCCGGCGTCTTCGCCGACTCGTTCTATGCCTCGGCTGGCGTGTTCAGCAAAGATACCGACGACACCGACGGCAACAGCATCAAGCAAGCCAACGGTCGTTTCGTATTCGCTCCGATGCACGACGCCGGCAACGTGCTGCACTTCGGTGTGAACGTGGCCTCGCGTGACGTTTCGGACACCGCGTTCGACGCGCGTTATCGCTCCCGTCTGGGCATGCGTGGTGTCGAGACCCTGGGCGGCAACGATGCCGGTCCTAACGGCAACCGTCCGGTACTGGGTGGCGCGAACAACTCGCCGGCCGGCTCCTACGACACCGACACCGCTTTCGGCCTGGAAGCCGCGTTCGCCATGGGGCCTGCGTCGATCCAGGGTGAATACATCACCCGCAAGACCAAGGCTGACGACAGCGCCTTCGAAGACCTCAAGGGCCATGGTTTCTACGTGCAGGGCGCCTACACCCTCACCGGCGAGGCGCGCGGTTACAAAATCGGCAAATTCGATTCGATCAAGCCTGCCAACAAATCCATCGGCGCCTGGGAACTGTTCTATCGCTACGACAGCATGACGGTCGAAGACGACAACATCACCACCGCCACCGCGACCCGTGATGTGGGCGACGCCGAAGCCAAGGTGCACAACCTGGGCGTCAACTGGTACGCCAACGAAGCGGTGAAGATCTCTGCCGCTTACGTCAAGGCCAAGACCGACAACGTGACCAACGTCAACGGCGACGACGACGGCAAAGGTGTGGTCGTGCGTGCCCAGTACGTGTTCTAAATCGCTTTGACCTGATACACCGCTCCACTTTCATCCGTTACGCTCCTTTGAACCCCGCCTCTGGCGGGGTTTTTTTATGCCCGACCGGCCTGAATCGGCGATACTCGGGTAATCCGCCGCCTGGATATCGAGGAACCGCATGCCGCTTCACGTCCTGGACAACCTGTCCGCCATCGCGTCACCCGAGTGGGACGCGATGGTGCCCGCCAATCAACCGTTCCTGCGCCACGCTTTTTTAAGCACACTTGAAGACAGCGCCAGCCTGGGTGCGCATTCCGGTTGGCAGCCCGAGCACCTGTTGCACATGGAAGACGGACGGCTGCTGGCGGCCCTGCCCAGTTACCGCAAGTGGCATTCCTACGGCGAGTACGTGTTCGATCATGGTTGGGCCGACGCCTGTGCCCGGGCGGGCATCGACTATTACCCCAAGCTGTTGACAGCGGTGCCGTTCAGTCCGGTCAGCGGGCCGCGGCTGCTGGCGGCGTCATTGGAGGACGGTCTGGAATTGCTCGGCAGCCTGCCGGGTTATCTGGAAATCGAAGGGCTTTCCAGCGCTCACATCAACTTCACCGATGCCTTTACCGATGCGGCGCTGGCCGGTCAGGACGGTTGGCTGCAGCGGATCGGTTGCCAGTATCACTGGCAGAATCGCGGCTATCGGGATTTCCAGGATTTCCTTGATGCGCTCAGTTCCCGCAAGCGCAAGCAGATGCGCAAGGAGCGCGAGCAAGTGGCAGGGCAGGGCATCGAGTTCGAGTGGCTCGAAGGCCATCAACTGGACGAGGCGCAATGGGATTTTGTCTACGCCTGTTACGCCAATACCTATGCGGTGCGTCGGCAAGCACCTTATCTGACCCGGACATTCTTCAGCCTGCTGGCCGAGCGCATGCCCGAAGCCATTCGCGTGGTCCTGGCCAAGCAAGGTTCGCGGCCGGTGGCGATGGCATTCAGCCTGGTCGGTGGCGACAGTTTTTACGGCCGTTACTGGGGCTGTCTCGCGGAGTTCGATCGCCTGCACTTCGAGACGTGTTTCTACCAGGGCATGGACTATGCGATCGCCAACGGCCTGCAGCGCTTTGACGCCGGAGCCCAGGGCGAGCATAAATTGATTCGTGGGTTCGAGCCGGTGATTACCCGCTCGTGGCATTACTTGCGCCATCCGGGCCTGAAGGCGGCGGTGGCGGATTTCCTCGTGCGTGAGCATGAGGGCGTGCTGGCGTATGCCGAAGAGGCCAGGACAGCACTGCCGTATCGGCAATGCTGAGGCTACTGACACATCGAATGTTGCGAGAGGAGCTTGTTGTGGCGAGGGGATTTATCCCCGCTGGGCTGCGCAGCAGCCCCCAGAGATTGCATTTGGTCTACTGACACACCGCAGTGAATGGTTTGGGACTGCTTCGCAGCCCAGCGGGGATAAATCCCCTCGCCACAGTTGGGTGCCTGCCATTGACATCAATCAATCCCGACAAATCCACCCGTCTGATGCTGCCAGAGCCGCGCATACAGCCCGCCATGGGCCAACAGCTCGGCATGACTGCCGGTCTCGGCGATGTGGCCGTTTTCCAGCACCACCAGCCGGTCCATCCGGGCGATCGTCGAGAGGCGGTGGGCGATGGCGATCACGGTCTTGCCTTGCATCAGCGTCTCGAGACTTTCCTGGATCGCCGCTTCGACTTCCGAATCCAGCGCGGAGGTCGCTTCGTCCATGATCAGGATCGGCGCATCCTTGAGCAATACCCGGGCGATGGCGATGCGTTGGCGCTGGCCACCGGAGAGCTTCACGCCGCGCTCACCGACATGCGCATCGAAACCGCTGCGGCCTTCGGCGTCCGACAGCAACGGGATGAACTGATCGGCACGGGCCTTGTGCACCGCTTCCCAGAGTTGCGCGTCGGTGGCGTCGGGCTTGCCGTAAAGCAGGTTGTCGCGGATCGAGCGGTGCAGCAGCGAGGTGTCCTGGGTGATCATGCCGATGCGTTCGCGCAGGCTTTCCTGCCCGACATGGGCAATGTCCTGGCCGTCGATTAGGATGCGTCCGCCCTGCACGTCATAGAGGCGTAGCAGCAGGTTCACCAGCGTGGATTTACCCGCGCCGGACGGCCCGATCAAGCCGATTTTTTCGCCGGGCCTGATGGTCAGGTTCAGGTCGCTGATGACGCCGCTTTTCTTGCCGTAGTGGAAATCCACATGCTCGAAACGCACCTCGCCACGGGCTACCGCGAGCGGCTTGGCCTGCTCGCGGTCGGTGACGCTGACCGGCTGGGAGATAGACTGCAAGCCGTCCTGGACCATGCCGATGTTTTCGAAAATGCCGGTGACCACCCACATGATCCAGCCGGACATGTTGACGATGCGGATCACCAGGCCGGTGGCCAGGGCAATGGCGCCGACGCTGATGAGCGACTGGGTCCACAACCACAGCGCCAGGGCCGTGGTGCCGACGATCAGCAGCCCGTTCATGCTGGTGATGACCACGTCCATGCTCGTCACCACGCGGCCGGCCAACTGGGCTTTCTCGGTCTGTTCCTCGATGGCTTCGCGAGCGTATTGCTGTTCGAAGTTGGTGTGGGCGAACAGCTTCAGGGTGGTGATGTTGGTGTAGCCGTCGACGATCCGGCCCATGAGCTTGGAGCGCGCATCGGAGGACACCACGGAGCGTTCCTTGACCCGTGGCACGAAGTAGCAGAGCGCGCCGATGTAGGCAGCGATCCAGGCCAGCAGCGGGATCATCAGGCGCCAGTCGGCTTCGGCGAACAGCACCAGTGAGCTGATGGCGTAGATCAGCACGTGCCACAACGCATCCACGGCCTGTACCGCCGAGTCGCGCAGGGAGTTGCCGGTCTGCATGATGCGCTGGGCAATGCGCCCGGCGAAGTCGTTCTGGAAGAAATTCAGGCTCTGCTTGAGCACGTAGCTGTGGTTTTGCCAGCGGATCAGGCTGGTCATGCTCGGGCTCAGGGTCTGGTGCACCAGCAGGTCATGCAGGGCCACGAAGATCGGCCGGAACACCAGTGCGACCACCGCCATCCAGGCCAGCTCGAGGCCGTGCAGCTTGAAGAAGTCGGTGTTGGGCGTGGCCTGGGTCAGGTCGATGATGCGGCTCAGGTAGCTGAACAGCGCCACTTCGATCAGCGCGCCGATCAGGCCGACCACCAGCAGTGCGGCGAAGCTGGGCCAGACCTGTTTCAGGTAATACGTGTAGAAGGGCAGGACGCGGTTCGGCGGGGCCGAGGTCGGGGCGTTGCGGAAGATGTCGATCAGTTTTTCAAAACGGCGGTAAACCATGGGGTACATAGCCCGGGCGGGGGCTCTCCTTTTTTGCGGTGGGCGGCGCGGGGTAGCCGGCGCCGCTCAGGCTTGCCCTGTGGGTTCAGTCGATGCGCTTGGCCGACTTGATGATCACAGGATCGACCGGCACGTTTTGCATGCCTGATTTGGTGGTGGTCTGGGAGTTGACGATGATGTCCACCACGTCCATGCCCTTGACCACCTTGGCGAATACCGCGTAGCCGGCGTCGCGGCCCGGGTCGAGGAAGGCGTTGTCGGCCACGTTGATGAAGAACTGGCTGGTGGCCGAATCCGGGTTGGATGTACGGGCCATCGACAAGGTGCCGCGAACGTTATGCAGGCCATTGCTGGCTTCGTTCTTGATCGGTGGCTTGGTGTCTTTCTGCTGCATCTGCTGGGTGAAACCGCCGCCCTGAGCCATGAAGCCCGGAATGACGCGATGGAAAATCGTGTTGTTGTAGAAGCCGCTGTCGACGTACTCAAGGAAATTCTTGGTACTGATGGGCGCCTTGACCGGGTCCAGTTCGATTTCGATCTGGCCGTTGGTGGTGTCCAGCAGGACGTGTGGTGCCTTGGCCGGCGTGGCGGCCATCAGGTTGGCAGCAAACAGTACGGTGCCGGCGGCGAGGGCGATTTTTTTCAGCATGGGTTCAGTGATCCTGGGTAGTGAAGTCGGTTGCGGTCAAGAATTCGAGCAGGGTCTGGTTGAAGCGTTCGGGTTGATCCAGGGGCGTAGCGTGCCGTGAATCGGCGATGACTGCCAGTCGTGCGTCAGGCAGCAGTTTTACATAGGCCTCTTTCAGCGCCACCGGGGTGTAGTCGTGGTCGGCGCAGATAATGAGGGTTGGACAGGCAATTTGCGCCAGGCGTTCCTGCACGCCCCAGCCGACAATGGCGTCGAAACTGGCGAGATAGGCACGTTTGTCGTTCTCTGCCCAACGCCGGGCCATCTCCAGGCGCAGTTCGGTTTGTTCGGGCTTGGGGAACAACTTCTCGCCGAGGGCCTTGCCGATGGTTTCCAGGCTCAGCAGGCGCATCAGGCTCCAGCGCTTGAACCATTGCCAGCAATCGTCGGGCGTACGGACTTTGACTTCAGGGGCACTGTTGACGATGCACAGGCTCCTGACCCGTGCGGGTTCGTCCACGGCCAGCTGGAAACAGATCATGCCGCCCATGGACCAGCCCACAAGGTGCACCGGGCCGAGATCGAGGCGCTCGATCAGGGCGCCCAGGTCGGCGCTGAAGCCCGCGATGCTGTAGTGCTCGCGCGGCTTGTCGGAGCGGCCGTGGCCGCGCACATCCATCACGATCAGGCGGTAGTGGCGCGACAACACGGGAATCTGCTTTTCCCAGTCGCGCGTGCTGGAGCCCAACCCGTGGACCAGCACTAGCGGTGTGCCGTGGCCATATTCCTCATAGTGCAGGCTGCAACCTTCATGTTCGAAAAAGGCCATCGGCGAGATCCTTGTCAGGCTTGTTCAGGGGCAGCGAACGGCGCATCCAGCGGCGCGGTATCGAAGGTGCGCAGCAGCTCGATGAGAATCTGCGTGGCCGGTCCCAGGGGCTTTTCCTTGTTCGAATACAGGTAGAAGCTCGGGTTGCGGCTGGCGCCCTGATCCAAGGGTAGACGTTTGAGCGTGCCCTCCCTGAGTTCTCGCTCGATCATGTGCCGGGGCAGCCAGGCAAAGCCCAGGCCGCTGCCGACGAATGTCGCAGCGGTGGCCAGGCTTCCGACGGTCCAGCGCTGTTCGGCGCCGAGCCAGCCGACATCGCGCGGCTGCTGGCGACCGGAGTCGCGGATCACCACTTGCAGCTGGCTCTCCAGGTCCTGGAACGTCAGCTCGCGGTTGAGTCGGTGCAGGGCGTGCTCGGGATGGGCCACCGCGACGAATTCGACATCGCTCAGTTCCGCGCCCAGGTAACCGGGAATGCTGAAGCCGCTGATGGCCAGGTCGGCGACGCCTTCGAGCAGTACCTCTTCGACACCGGACAAGACTTCTTCGCGCAGCCTTACCCGGCAGCCCCGGCTCTGCGGCATGAATGCGGTCAGGGCGCGGACGAGGCGGGCAGTGGGGTAGGCCGCGTCGACCACCAGGCGCACTTCAGCTTCCCAACCCTGCTCCATGTGGTGGGCCAGGTCTTCCAGCTGGCTGGCCTGTTTCACCAGTTGCCGGGAGCGGCGCAGCAGCACGCCGCCGGCTTCGGTCAGCACGGCCTTGCGCCCGTCGATACGCAGCAACGGCACGCCGAGCTGATCCTGCATGCGGGCCACGGTGTAGCTCACCGATGACTGAGAGCGGTGCAGTACTTCGGCGGCCTGGGCGAAACCACCATGGTCCACCACCGCCTGCAACGTTCGCCATTGATCAAGGGTCACGCGGGGCGCTTTCATATTGAGCTCCTCTTGTCCTAAGCTGGCGGTCCCCTCGTGGAGACTGCCGAATGAAAAAAATCTGTTGTGCGCTGCTGACCCTGCTGCCGCTGAGTGCCTTTGCCTACCCGATCGACGTGGAAAAACACCTCAACGGCTTGAGCATCGACTACACCGCCTACGACACCGATGCCGACATCGGCTCGATCCAGGTCAACAACTACGGCAGCACCGACGCGGCGTGCAGCGTGGTGTTTCGCAACGGCCCCGAAGCGCCGCGAACCCGCAAGATCGAAGTCGCCGCCGGCAAGTTCAAGAACGCCACCGCCAAGTTCAACCGCAACATCATCAAGCTGCGCATCGAGCTGACCTGCAAGCCGAAATAACCAGCGGCGGGGCAGCGTCACAAGGCGTGCTCCGCTTATAAACGAAATAATCGATGTTTTGCAGCAATTATTTGCGCTTTTTCATCGATATGATCGCGCTTAACCTTCACTCCATCGACTTACAACATTCTCAGATGGAGCCTACAAGCCATGTCCCGCGTTCTGATCATCGAAAGCAGTGCCCGCCAGCAAGACTCGGTTTCCCGTCAACTGACCCAGACCTTCATCAGCCAGTGGAAAGCCGCGCATCCGGCCGATGAGATCAGCGTTCGCGACCTGGCAGTCAACCCTGTTCCGCACCTGGACGCCCATCTGCTGGGGGGCTGGATGAAACCGACCGAGCAGCGCAACGACCTCGAGAACGCCTCCCTGGAGCGCTCCAACCAGCTGACCGATGAGCTGCTCGCCGCCGATGTTCTGGTGATGGCCGCGCCGATGTACAACTTCGCCATCCCGAGCACCTTGAAAGCCTGGCTCGACCACGTGCTGCGCGCCGGCGTGACCTTCAAGTACACCCCCACCGGTCCCCAGGGGCTATTGACCGGCAAGCGCGCTTTCGTGCTCACCGCCCGCGGCGGCATTCACGCCGGTGGCAGCACCGATCACCAGGAACCGTACCTGCGCCAGGTCATGGGCTTCATCGGTATCCACGACGTGACCTTCATCCATGCCGAAGGCATGAACCTGGGCGGCGACTTCCAGGAGAAGGGCCTGAACCAGGCCAACGCCAAGCTATCCCAAGTAGCCTGAGCGTTAATCCTCGGGTAATCGCCAGGTGTTCTAGTGACTTGGCGCTTCCCTTCAAACCGTTTTGCGCATCGAACCTCCCTTGGCACTTATTGCTCCTGAGTGCAGCCGCCCGATTGAACGCTGAAGCGAGATCGGGCTTTTTTTTGCCTGCCACCTCCCATTCACTGAATTTCCCCTGTGGGAGCGAGCTTGCTCGCGATAGCGGAATGTCAGCCGACATCTCTCTCGACTGTCAGGCAGCCATCGCGAGCAAGCTCGCTCCCACAGGGTTTAGTGTCTGGGCTGGTTATTGCGGTTAGCGGCGATCCTGAAAAACCGCTATCTTCGCCGCCATTCGAAACGAGGGGCGGTATGGGCTATCTACTTTTTGTGACCTTGATCCAGGCGTTTTCCTTCAGCCTGATCGGCGAATACCTGGCCGGGCATGTCGACAGTTATTTCGCGGTGCTGGTGCGCGTAGTGTTGGCGGGGCTGGTGTTCATTCCACTGACCCGCTGGCGCCAGGTTGAGCCGTCGTTCATGCGCGGCATGCTGTTGATCGGCGCCCTGCAGTTCGGCGTGACCTACGTCTGCCTCTACCTGAGTTTCCGCGTACTGACGGTGCCGGAAGTGCTGTTGTTCACCATCCTCACCCCGCTGCACGTGACTTTGATCGAAGATGCACTCAATCGACGTTTCAACCCCTGGGCCTTGATTGCGGCGCTGGTGGCGGTGGCCGGCGCGGCGGTGATTCGTTATGACCGGATCAACCCGGATTTCTTCATGGGCTTTTTGCTGCTGCAACTGGCGAACTTCACCTACGCGGCCGGGCAAGTGTTGTACAAGCACCTGGTGGCACGGCACCCGAGCGACCTGCCGCACTATCGGCGTTTCGGCTATTTCTACCTAGGCGCGCTGATGGTCGCGCTGCCGGCCTTCCTGCTGTTCGGCAAGGACGATTTCTGGCCTGAAGCGCCGTTGCAATGGGGCGTGCTGGTATTCCTCGGCCTGGTCTCCACCGCGCTGGGGCTGTATTGGTGGAACAAGGGCGGGTGCCTGGTGAACGGCGGGACATTGGCGGTAATGAACAACCTGCACGTGCCGGTGGGGTTGCTGGTGAACCTGCTGATCTGGAACCAGCATGAGGCGTTGGGTCGGTTGCTGCTGGGTGGGTCGGTGATACTCGCGGCGGTGTGGATCAGTCGGTTAGGGATACGCCAGCCCCAGCCTTCACGCTGAACCTTCACCCTGAACCCTGTGGGAGCGAGCTTGCTCGCGATGGCGCACTATCAGTCAACATCTATGTTTCTGATACACCGCTATCGCGAGCAAGCTCGCTCCCACAGGGGAATCGGGTTGGCTTCAGACCACCTGCTTTTCCGGCTCCGGAATATGGCTTGCCCCCAGCACCGCCGGCAGCAACCCCGCCCGCAGATCCGTACCGCTCGGCTGTTGGTACAAGCCCAGCCCGAACTCTGGCATCACCGCCAGCAGGTAATCGAAGATATCCCCCTGGATGCGCTCGTAGTCGGCCCACACGGTGGTGCCGGTGAAGCAGTAGATTTCCAGCGGGATACCCTGGGCAGTGGTCTGCAGCTGGCGGACCATGCAGGTCATGTTCGGCTGGATCTCCGGGTGGCTTTTCAGATAGGCCAGGGCATAGGCGCGGAAAGTGCCCAGGTTGGTCATCCGCCGGCGGTTGGCCGACATCGCCGCGACGTTGCCCTGGGCTTCGTTCCAGGCCTTGAGCTCGGCCTGCTTGCGGCCGATGTAATCGGTCAGCAGGCGCACCTGCGTCAAGCGCTGTTCTTCCTCGTCGTGCAGGAAGCGCACGCCGCTGGCATCGATGAACAGGCTGCGCTTGATCCGCCGTCCGCCGGATTGCTGCATGCCGCGCCAGTTCTTGAACGATTCGGACATCAGGCGCCAGGTGGGGATCGAGACGATGGTCTTGTCGAAATTCTGCACCTTCACCGTGTGCAACGTGATGTCCACCACATCACCGTCGGCGCCGACCTGGGGCATTTCGATCCAGTCGCCGACCCGCAGCATGTCGTTGCTGGTCAACTGCACGCTGGCGACAAACGACAGCAGCGTGTCTTTGTAGACCAGGAGGATCACCGCCGACATCGCACCCAGGCCCGACAGCAGCAACAGCGGCGAGCGGTCGATCAGCGTGGCGACGATGATGATCGCGCCGAACACGTAGAGGACCATTTTTGTCAGCTGCACGTAGCCCTTGATCGAGCGGGTGCGGGCGTGTTCGGTGCGCGCATAGACGTCCAATAGCGCACTGAGCAGGGCACTGACGGCCAGCAGCATGAACAGGATGGTGAAGGCCAGCGCGACATTGCCGAGGAAGACCATGCTGGTCTTGCTCAGCCCCGGCACCAGGTGCAGGCCGAACTGGATGATCAGCGACGGCGTCGTCTGCGCCAGGCGATGGAAGACTTTGTTCTGGCGCAGGTCGTTGACCCAGTGTAGGGCCGGTTGGCGGCCGATCAGCTTGGCGCCGTGCAGGATCAGGTAACGCGCCACGCGTCCGAGCACCAGCGCGATCGCCAGCAGCAGGGCCAGGGCGAGACCGGAATGCAGGAGCGGGTGCTGATCCAGGGCCCCCCAGAAATCCTGAAGGTTGAGCCAGAATTGTTTGATATCCATGGACGAGACGATCTTCTAATGAGCGCGATGGGCGAATTAGAGCATTTAAGCGTGGCGAAGTGACCGTTGATGACAAATCCGGTCTTGAAAACACACTGATTTGCAGCCGTTTGTATAAAGAAACTCGGCCTGCGCGCTCGAAACCGGTAACCTATGCAGCTGTTTTTTTGCATTTCTTCGAGGTAGCACCCGTGTTTTCCCAATTCGCCCTGCACGAACGCCTGCTCAAAGCCGTGGCCGAGCTTAAATTTGTCGAGCCAACGCCGGTGCAGGCAGCGGCTATTCCGCTCGCGCTCCAGGGGCGTGACCTGCGGGTGACGGCGCAGACCGGCAGCGGCAAGACCGCTGCGTTCGTGCTGCCGATCCTCAATCGCCTGATCGGCCCGGCCAAGGTCCGCGTCAGCATCAAGACCCTGATCCTGCTGCCGACCCGCGAGCTGGCCCAGCAGACCTTGAAGGAAGTGGAACGCTTCGCGCAGTTCACCTTCATCAAGTCCGGCCTGATCACCGGCGGGGAAGATTTCAAGGTCCAGGCCGCCATGCTGCGCAAGGTGCCGGATATCCTGATCGGCACGCCGGGGCGGATGATCGAGCAACTGAACGCCGGCAACCTCGACCTCAAGGAAGTCGAAGTGCTGGTGCTGGACGAAGCCGACCGCATGCTGGACATGGGTTTTGCCGAAGATGTGCAGCGCCTGGTGGATGAATGCGTCAATCGCCAGCAGACCATGCTGTTCTCCGCCACCACTGGCGGTTCGGGCCTGCGCGAGATGATCGCCAAGGTCCTGAACAACCCTGAGCACTTGCAGCTCAACGCGGTCAGCCAGCTGAACTCCACGACTCGCCAGCAGATCATCACCGCTGACCACAACCAGCACAAAGAGCAGATTGTGAACTGGTTGCTGGCCAACGAGACCTACGAAAAAGCCATCGTGTTCACCAACACCCGGGCCATGGCCGACCGCATCTACGGTCGTCTCGTCGCCCAGGAATACAAGGCGTTCGTGCTGCACGGCGAGAAAGACCAGAAGGACCGCAAGCTGGCCATCGACCGCCTCAAGCAGGGCGGTGTGAAAATCCTGGTTGCCACCGACGTCGCGGCCCGTGGCCTGGACGTCGAAGGCCTGGACATGGTCATCAACTTCGACATGCCCCGCAGCGGCGACGAGTACGTGCACCGCATCGGCCGCACCGGTCGCGCCGGCAACGATGGCCTGGCGATCTCGCTGATCTGCCACGGCGACTGGAACCTGATGTCGAGCGTCGAGCGCTACCTCAAGCAGAGCTTCGAGCGCCGCACCATCAAGGAAGTCAAAGGCACCTACGGCGGACCGAAAAAGGTCAAGGCGTCGGGCAAGGCCGTTGGCGTGAAGAAGAAAAAGGTCGACGCCAAGGGCGACAAGAAGAAAACCGGCGCCAAGGCTCCGACCAAGCGCAAGACCGCCAACCGCCCGAAGAGCGACGCGCCATCGCTGGTCAGCAAGGACGGCATGGCCCCGCTCAAACGCCGCAAGCCCGAGGCGCCAGCGGCTGAATAAGCCCGCAAATGAAAAGCCGGACCTTGTGTCCGGCTTTTTCATTTCATGCCGCCGGGTCAGAAATGATATTTGACCAGCAGGCTGGTATTGCTCTGGTTGGTCTTGAAGCTTTCGCTGTCCTCGATGGCGTACTTGTTCTTCCAGTAGTCGTATTCCACGCCCACGTACAGCTGCTTGGCGCCGAGCTTCAACGCCTTGCCCAGGTCATATTTGATCTGCGGGACGATATGCAGGTTGGCGTGGTACGTGCCCTTGGCGTTGCTGTCGTTGTCGACGACCCAGTCGATGAACCCATCGAACAGAATGTCGGATGAACCCACCGGGACGGTGACGGCCCAGACCGGGGTGATCTGCCAGACGTTGTCGCCCGCCCGCGAGCCTTCGGTCTGGCGGTTGTAGAAGTTCAGCTGGAAGTAATCGAAGCCGGGAATCGCCAGGTCGAAACCCGGGCCGATCAGGTAGGACTCGTTGTCACCTTCGCCAAACTCATAGGTCATCGCCAGCAGCACGTCCTTGACCGGGCCCAGTTCGAGCTTTTGATCAAAGATCTTGCCGAACGACAGGCGCGGACTGAACTCGCCGTAGTAGGTGTTCGGGCCGGAATTGCTGTCGTCCTCGCCGTTGTAGAAGATCCGGTCGAGGAAGAAGAAGTTGTCGCCGTAGGCCCAGGCATCGGCGTGTTCGAACGTCACGGTCTGCTGGATACGCGGATTGATCTGGAAATCCTTGCCGTAGAGGTAACTCAGGCTGTTGTTCTGCCACTGCAACAGATCGCCGGCCATGGCTTGGCTGCCGGCGAGCAACGATCCTGCGAGTATCAGGCTGGTGCACGTACGTTTCATTCGGTTTGCTCCCAAAGGTAAGTGGTACCGCGTTGTTGTCGTCAGCGCTCTGGTGTGGCGCCTTTCTCCACGGACAAAACATCCGTTCGGTCAGCTTTTTGTTTGTGGCAGTGGCTGAAAGTCGGTGGGTCGCTCAGGACCTGATGATTATTTTGAGGTGTCCGGGTTTGAACGGCCGCGCAGGATACGGACTTGCCTGGAGCGACTCAAGTGCGCTGCGACGGCGCATCTGGAGGCGTGACGATGGAGCGCATGCATAAAGCTTTCCTCTTGTTCTTATTGTTGATGCGCAGGCGGCCGCTGACGGGCGACCGGTCGTGTGCCGGCCTGCCTGTCTGCGGTATTGCGGGTGGAGCGGGGTGTGTCTGGCCGGACTAGTTGGTGCGTGCGCCCTGGGTGATCCAGGCGCCGATCAGGTCACGTTCCTGCTGGGTCATCTGGGTGATGTTGCCCAAGGGCATGATCTGGGTGGTCACGGCCTGGGCCTGGATGCGTGCGGCCTGTTGCTGGATCTGCTGCGGCGTATCGAAGATCACCCCGCCTGGCGCGGCGCTGAACAGCGGACTGGTGGGCTTGGCCGAATGACAGACCGAGCAGCGCTCCTGGATCACGCTGTGGACCTTTTCAAATAACGGGCCCTGCGCAGTGGACGCCTGGGCGGGCGCCGTTGCCGGAGCGGCTGGCGCCGCGGCCGGTTTGGCCCCGCCGCCCACCGCCGTTTCCGGCAACGGTTGATACTCGATCACGCCAGGAGCCTTGGCGACTTCCGGTGCCGTTGGCATTGGCTTGGGCCCGGTGACGTAAGCCAGGCAGATCATCGCCAGGGCGCCGACCGGCAGCGTCCAGGCGAACCGGTTGCTGTCATGGCGAGTGTTGAAGTAATGACGCACCAACACGGCCGCCACGGCGATCCCGGCCAGGATCAGCCAGTTGTACTGGCTGCCGTAGGTGCTCGGGAAGTGGTTGCTGATCATGATGAACAGCACCGGCAGGGTGAAGTAGTTGTTGTGGCGCGAACGCAACAGGCCCTTGGCCGGCAACGCCGGGTCAGGCGTGCGGTTCTCGGCGATGGCCGCCACCAAGGCGCGCTGTGCCGGCATGATGATGCGGAACACGTTGCCGACCATGATCGTACCGATGACGGCGCCGACATGCAGGTAGGCGCCGCGACCGCTGAACACCTTGCTGAAGCCGTAGGCCGCGGCGATCAACAGCACGAACAGAATCAGGCCGAGCAGGGCGGGGCGCTTGCCGAGTGCCGAGTCGCAGAGTGCCGAATAGACGAACCAGCCAACGAACAGTGAACCGATGCCCAGGGCAACACCCTCGGCGCCGCTCAGGCTGCTGCCGGGAGCCAGCAGGTAGACGGTCGGGTTCCAATAGAACACCAGGCACAGCAGGGCGATGCCCGACATCCAGGTGAAATAGGCTTCCCATTTGAACCAGTGCAGGTTGTCCGGCATGGACGGCGGCGCGAGTTTGTATTTTTCCAGGTGGTAGATGCCGCCACCGTGGATGGCCCATAAATCACCGGCCAGGCCGCTCCGGGGATTGACGCGATTGAGGTTGTTTTCCAGCCAGACGAAGTAGAACGACGCGCCGATCCAGGCCACGCCAGTGATCATGTGAACCCAGCGCACGCTCAGGTTCAGCCATTCCAGCATATGTGCTTCCACAGTCTTTACCTCTCGCCCGTCACCCTTGTCTTCGGGTGATCGGACCTTCTCTTATTGGTGGGGGGCGAGGATCAAGTACTCATCCTCTTGAAAAAAATGCTCATCGCAGTTGTTGCCTGTGCCACTGCGATCAACCACCAGGAAGTCATCCCGCTTTTCGATCGTCAGCACCGGGTGGTGCCAGACGCCGCGATGGTAATTGATGCCCTGCCTGCCGTTGGTGACGAAGGCGCGGACCAAGCCTGATACAGGTGCATCGCCAAGTGGCGCGACCACGATCAGAAAGGGGTTGCCGAGCAGCGGAATGAAGGCCTGGCTGCCCAGCGGATGGCGCTCCAGCATGCGCACGGTCAACGGCATCTGCAGCGCGTCGGCGCGGAAGATGCTGATGATCGCGTGGTCGTCCGGCGTGGCGGTCTCGACCGTCGCCAGGCGGTGGAAGCGCATGGTCGAACCGTTGTTGATCATGAAGTGATCGCTGCCGTCGGTTTCGATCACGTCACCGAACGGGGCGAAGGCTTCTTTGGTCAATGGCTCGATCTTGAGTGTGCGCATGCTGGTCTTCTTAACCTTGAATTCGTTGTTGTCTGTTCTATTGCTATCGCGAGCAGGCTCGCTCCCACATTTGACCGCATACCCCTGTGGGAGCGAGCCTGCTCGCGATTGGCTTCACTGCTATTTAGCGACCTTGCCCAATACCCGCAGGCGGCTCACGCCACCGTCCGGGAACACGTTCAGGCGGATGTGCGTGATCGGCCCCAGCGCCTTGATCTGCTCGGCGAAGGTGTGTTCGGCGTGCATTTCCAGCTTCTGGCTCGGCAGCAGTTCGCGCCAGAACAGCGACTGGGTTTCGATCTGGCTGTCGGTGCCGCCTTTGACGAACGCGCCCTGGATCGAGCAGCTGTCCGGGTAGTTGCCCTTGAAGTGCAGGGTATCGACGACGACTTTCTCAACAATGCCGGCATGGCCCAGGGCGACGATCACCCAGTCATTGCCGGGGGTGCGCCGACGGGCGGTTTCCCAGCCGTCGCCCATGTTCACGCCACGGCCCGGGTTGAGGATGTTGCTCATGCGGCCGAAGTGTTCATCGGAGCAGGCCAGGGCACGGCCACCGTTGAGGGCGGCGGCCAGGTCGATCTGTTCGTTGTCGCCGACCGCGGACCAGTCGCGGTACGGAATGCCGTAGACGCGCAGGCGGGCCACGCCGCCGTCCGGATAGATGTTGAAGCGCAGATGGCTGAACGCCTGGTCATTGCTGATTTCGTGGTAGTGGTGGCTGTCGCCCTTCAGCTCGACGGCCGACAGCACTTCGGTCCACTGGGTGTTTTCATCCGGCTCGCCTTCAGCCAGGAAACAGGCTTCCAGGGAGGCCGACGGTGGGTAATTACCGGTGAAGAACGAGGTGTCGATATCCACGCCCTTGATCGAGCCCGGCACGCCCAGGCGGATCACCGCGCTGTCGTAGCCTTCGAAACGCTTGCGGCGCGACTCCCAGCCGTCCATCCATTTGCCGTTATCGTCGAACACACCCTCCTTCCACACGGCCGGGGTCGGCTGGAACAGGCGGTTGGCATCGGCGAACCAGTCATCGGTCACCGAAATGATCCTGGTGCCCAGGCGGGCGTCGGCCAGGTTGACGAATTTCTCGAACGGTACGGCGTAAGCTTTCATTCTTCTTGTCTGCCTTTGATAAGTTGGCTGGGGATGCTTGCAGGACCTGGTCTTGAGGTGCTGCTCGCTAAAGGGTCAGTAATCGGAACAACGCGATCTTGTTGATCTCTGCCAATGCGCATTTGAATTCGGCATCCGCCGAGTGGTGAATGCGCGTTTCGAACGCGGCAAGGATCTGGTGCCGGTTGCTGCCTTTTACCGCCATGATGAAGGGAAACTTGAACTTGGCCTTGTAGGCCTCGTTCAGCTCGGTGAAGCGCTGGAACTCTTCGGCCGTGCATTGGTGAATACCGGCGCCAGCCTGTTCGTTGGTGCTGGCTTCGGTCAGTTGGCCCTGGACGGCGGCTTTGCCGGCCAGGTCCGGGTGAGCGTTGATCAGCGCCAGCTGGCTGGCGTGGTCGGCACTCAACAGGATGTCGCTCATGCGCTGGTGCAGGGTTTCGATCTGGTCGATCGAGGGATCCTGGCCTAGGTCGAAGGCCTTTTCGGCCACCCATGGCGAATGTTCGTAGATGTCGGCGAAGGCTTCGACGAACGCTTCGCGGCTCAGGCGGGAAGGCTTGAGGGTCTGGAAGGCAGTCATTTCGAAACTCCCGGATACGGGTGGGTCTGCTGCCAGTGGCGTGCAATGTCGACCCGGCGGCTGAACCACACCTGTTCGTGGCCCTTGACGTATTCCAGGAAACGCTTGAGGGAGGCGAGGCGGGCAGGGCGGCCGATCAGGCGGCAATGCAGGCCGATGGACAACATCTTCGGTGCTTCGGCGCCTTCGGCATACAGTACGTCGAAGGCATCCTTGAGGTACTGGAAGAAGTCGTCGCCCTTGTTGAAACCCTGCACCTGGGTGAAGCGCATGTCATTGGTGTCGAGTGTGTAAGGGATTACCAGGTGCGGCTTGCCGGTGGGGTTATTCGGCTCCCAGTACGGCAGGTCGTCGTCGTAGGTGTCGCTGTCATAGAGAAAGCCGCCTTCTTCCATTACCAATCGCCGGGTATTGGGGCCGGTGCGTCCGGTGTACCAGCCCAACGGCCGCTCGCCGGTAAGTTCGGTGAGGATGCGGATCGCTTCGAGCATGTGTTCGCGCTCCTGCGCTTCATCCATGTACTGGTAGTCGATCCAGCGATAGCCGTGGCTGCATATTTCATGGCCGGCGGCGACCATGGCGCGGATCACGTCCGGATGGCGCTGAGCGGCCATGGCCACGGCGAAGATAGTCAGCGGGATATCGAATTGCTTGAACAGCTTGAGGATCCGCCAGACGCCGGCACGGCTGCCATACTCGTACAGCGACTCCATGCTCATGTTGCGCTCGCCCAGCAACGGTTGCGCCGAAACCATTTCCGAGAGGAACGCTTCGGACTCACGATCGCCATGCAGGATGTTGCGCTCGCCGCCTTCCTCATAGTTGAGTACGAAAGACAGGGCGATTCGGGCATTGCCCGGCCATTGCGGGTGGGGAGGGTTACTGCCGTAACCGATCAGGTCGCGTGGGTAGTCAGCGCTCACTGCAGTCTTCCTTCTTCTTCGAACCATGTAGGTGGCGCCTTGGGGGTGGATCACAGGCTGGCGTCACGATGATGGGCTGATTGTATACAACTTTATATTCTACTTGTAAGCCTGTTTTTTGCATTTTTCACCGCGACCGTCGGTTTGTCTACACTGCAAGAAATCTGCCCACTTGGTCAATTTACCCTTCACAAGCCTTTGTCGAAGCAGGGGCGGACCGGGAGTCGGGCGGAACCATCGTCAGGCGCCGTGCAAGAGAAAAATTCATTTTTTATTGTGTACAATTTATGTTTAAAGTGTCTTAATTCGAAAATTGCCGCAGCGTTAATGCTTCACAATGGTGCGGCCTGTCTTTCAACTGACTCAGGAGGCGCCGTGCCTGGTCGCCTTGCGGCAAGGCACGCACAATCAATGGGACGTCTGACTACACACGTTTTGGATGCTGCACACGGTTGTCCGGGCAGCTTGATCAGGATCGAGCTGTACCGCGTCGAAGGTTCGCAAATGCAGCTGGTCGCCAGCGCATTGACCAACAGCGATGGCCGTTGCGACGCACCGCTTCTGCAAGGGGATGACTACCGCAGCGGGGTCTACCAGATTCAATTCCACGCCGGCGACTACTACCGCGCCCGTGGCGTGCAATTGGCCGAGCCGGCGTTCCTTGATGTGGTGGTGCTGCGCTTCGGTATTTCGCAGGAGCAGGAGCATTACCATGTGCCCCTGCTGATTTCGCCTTACGCCTATTCAACCTATCGAGGCAGCTGAGCCCCCAAGCAGCTGCCTTGCCCTGGAAGCGACTGCGCATAGAGCTTCTATGGTTTTTAGCCCGCTCACACTGCGGGCTTTTTTTGGCCTTGAAAAAGAGCTTGTCTTCGAGGCCGCCTTCGCTCGCTCCCACAAGGTTTCGTGAACACCAGTAATCCAGTGTGGGAGCGAGCCTGCTCGCGAAGCTTTTGCTTTTCAGCGGCTCAACAAAGAAGCCGCCCCCGCCCCACTGAACAACCCCGCACTGACCCGGTTGAACCAGCTCTGACCCTTGCCGGTACGCAGATACCGGGCGGCGCCGTGGGCACCCAGGCCATAGGCCAGCTTGCACAGCAGGTCGAGCACGGTCCAGGTGGCGATCATGATCAGCAGTTGCGGCAGGAATGGCTGCTCGGCGCTCAGGAATTGCGGCAGGAACGCCGCGAAGAAGAGGATGTCTTTCGGGTTGCTCGCGCCCAGCACGAATGCCCGGCCGAACAGCGCGCGAAACCTTGGAGTGGCGGTAGCCTGGGGCACTTCGGCGCCCTGGGATGGCTGGTGCGATTGCTGCCAGCTCTGCCAGGCGAGGTAGAACAGATACAGCGCGCCGACAATTTTCAGGGCGCTGAACAATTGTTCCGAAGCCAGCAACAGCGCCCCGAGCCCCAGCGCTGAGGCGCTCAACAGGCAGATCGAGGCGACCACCCCACCGAGGAATGCCGGATAAGAACGGCGCAGACCGTAGTTGAGGCTGTTGCTGATCATCAGCAGCGACAGCGGGCCGGGGATGAGGATCACCACCAAGGCGGCGCCACTGAACAACAACCAGGTTTCCAGATTCATTGCTTTGCTCCTGATGCACAAAAGCCTCACCCGACGGGGTGAGGCGGATACAGACGGGGCCCGCTTACAAGAAGATGAACTTGGCGATAAAGATCGCGCAGAGCACCCACAGGCTGACGGATATTTCCTTGTGTTTACCGGTGCCGGCCTTGAGTACCACGTAGGTGATGAAACCCAGCGCGATGCCATCGGCGACCGAGAAGGTCAGCGGCATCATGATGGCGGTGACGATGGCTGGAATACTGTCGGTCGCTTCGTCCCACTCGATGTGGGCCATGCCGCCCATCATCAGCATGGCCACATAAATCAAGGCGCCGGCCGTTGCATAGGCAGGAATCATCCCGGCCAGCGGGGCAAAGAACATGGCGGCAATAAATAGCACACCGACCGTCACCGCCGTAAGCCCCGTGCGGCCGCCGGCTGCGACGCCGGCCGCGCTTTCCACATAGCTGGTCACTGGCGGAACACCGACCATCGCGCCGAATACGCTGGAGGCGCTGTCGGCCTTGAGGGCCTTGGACAGGTTTTCGATCTTGCCGTCGGGCTTTACCAGGCCAGCGCGCTGGGCGACGCCCATCAAGGTGCCGGCGGTGTCGAACATATGCACGAACAGGAAGGCCAGCACCACACTGATCATGCTGACGTTGAACACGCCGGCGACGTCCATCGCCATCCAGGTCGGAGCCAGGCTCGGCGGCGTCGACATCACGCCGTTGTATTGCACCAGTCCCAGGCCCCAACCGGCCAGGGTCACGGCAATGATGCTGATCAGGATCGCGCCGAACACGCGGTGATAGCTCAGCACGGCGATCATCAGGAAACACACGGCGGCCAGCAGCGGTCCTGGCTCATGCAAGGAACCCAGCTTGATCAGCGTCGCCGGGCTGTCGACGATGATACCGGCGGTCTTCAGGCCGATCAGCCCGAGGAAAAGTCCGACCCCCGCGCCCATGGCGTAGCGCAGGCTCACCGGAATGCTGTTGAGCAACCACTCACGCACCCGCGACAGGGTCAGGAACATGAACAACACCCCGGAAACGAACACCGCGCCCAGCGCGGTTTCCCAGTTGTAGCCCATGGTCCCGACGACCGTGTAGGTAAAAAAAGCGTTCAGGCCCATGCCCGGCGCCAGGCCTACCGGCCAATTGGCATACAGGCCCATCAACAGGCAACCCAGGGCGGCGGCAATGCACGTAGCGACGAACGCAGCGCCGTGATCAATGCCCGCGTCGGCCATGATGTTGGGGTTGACGAAGATGATGTAGGCCATGGTGATGAAGGTCGTCAGGCCGGCGATCAGCTCGGTCTTCACCGTGGTGCCGTGCAAGCTGAGTTTGAAGATTCGCTCCAGCCAGCCACTGCGTAGTGGCGGCGAAAGGTCCAGGGTCTGGGCTTCGGGTTTGCGGCTTTCCACAGCGAGTACTCCTCAAGAGTCTTATTGTTATTTCAGCACCGCGTGCTCCCTGAGGAGGGCTGCGAGGCATTGAGGCGGTAAGGCTGGCGAAGTAGTTGACCTTTTGGTCAGGAACTCGCACGAAGCGAATTATGCTTTTGTATACAAATAAAGCAAATAATGTTTTCTGTTTTGTTGACGAAAAATCTGTGCATAGGGATATATCGTTCTTGAAGACGCCTTCGCGAGCAGGCTCGCTCCCACATGAGGAGCCTTGTCGAACACAAATGCCATGTTCAACGAGATCACTGTAGGAACGAGCCTGCTCGCGAAGGGGCCGCATGGCTAAACGAGTTCGCTAGTCGCTGGATTTCCCCAACCCCAGATTCACCGCCAGCCACCCATCCACCGCCGCTTCCCCCGCCTCGGCAAACACCCGTTCAAGCAATTTCACCTGCTCGCGCCGTAACGCCTGTTCAAAGCGCGCGCCCTCGGCGGTCAGTTCCAGCAGCCGCTTGCGCTTGTCGGCCTCGGAGGCAACGCTGTTCACCAAATGCATTTCCATCAATTGCCGCAGCGGCATGTTCAATGCCTGTTTGCTCACGCCAAGCAGCGCCAGCAGCTCCTTCACACTCAATGATGGATAACGGGCGATGAAAAAAACGATGCGCTGATGCACGCGGCTCAAGCCCCGGCGCTCAAGCATTTCATCGGCTTTGGCGGTGAACGCCTGATAACCGAAGAAGAACGCTTCCATGGCCATTTGTTGGGAGGTCGGATTTTTAAGGTCAAGCATATTGACGTTTCCAGAGGCGGCGCGGTAATTTCGGTCAAACAGTTTGACTCATTTTTCCGACGCCTTGCTACAGGTGACCCCATGGCTTTTTCCGAACGTGTCTCGCGCCTCAAAAGTTCTTTGATCCGGGAAATTCTCGCCGCGGCGCAGCGCCCGGAAGTGATGTCGTTTGCCGGCGGCCTGCCGGCCGAAGCCATGCTGCCGAAGGTGCAGTGGGAGGACATGCCGCTGTCCATGGGCCAATACGGCATGAGCGAAGGTGAGCCGGCCTTGCGTGAAGCGCTGGCAGCGCAGGCGCGATCGTTGGGCCTGGCTTGTGAGGCCGGTCAGGTATTGGTCGTGAGCGGTTCCCAGCAAACCCTCGATCTGGCGGCAAAGCTGCACATTGACGTCGGCACCGAGATCCTGCTCGAAGCGCCGACCTACCTTGCGGCTCTACAGATTTTCCATTTGTTCGGCGCCAATTGCATCACCGTGCCCCTTGAAGCGGATGGCCCGGACCTTGAGCAATTGCGGGCCCGGCTGCAGCAGCATCGACCGGCGTTCATCTACCTGATCCCAACGTTCCAGAACCCTTCGGCGGTACGCTACAGCGAGGCCAAGCGCGATGCGGTCGCGGCACTGCTGGACGAGTTCGGCGTGACGCTGGTGGAGGACGAGCCCTATCGCGAACTGACCTTCGATGGTGGCAGCGCCACGCCAATTGCCGGCCGTTTGAAAAAGGCCAGCTGGATCTACACCGGCACGGTGTCGAAGACGCTGCTGCCTGGGTTGCGTGTGGGTTACCTGATTGCCAGCCCGGACCTGTTCCCGCATTTGCTACGGCTCAAGCAGTCAGCGGACCTGCACACCAATCGCATCGGCCAGTGGCAGGCGTTGCAATGGATCGGCACCGAGCAGTACCGCAGCCATTTGAGTGAATTGAGGGATTTCTACCGGGATCGCCGCGACAGGTTCCAGGCCGCGCTGCAAAAGCATTTCGCCGACATCGCCGACTGGAACGTGCCCCAGGGCGGGCTGTTTTTCTGGCTGACCCTCAAGCAACCGCTGGATACCCGGACCTTGCTTGCCGCAGCCCTGGAGGAGGACGTGGCGTTCATGCCAGGAGAACCGTTTTTTCCCGAGCCGGACAAGCATCCCGGGCACTTGCGGTTGAATTTCAGCTATATCGATCCGGCGCGGCTGGATGAAGGGCTCAGGCGACTGGCGGGGGTGGTGCGGGGGGCTTTGGCTGCCGAGGCGGCTTGAGGCTTGGGTTGGATCGACCGGCCTCTTCGCGAGCAGGCTCGCTCCCACACGGATCTCTGGGTGATTGCAAACTTGTAATCAACACCGGCCTCCTGTGGGAGCGAGCCTGCTCGCGAAAGGGCCATCAACCCCAGCACAAACCCTCAGACCGCCGAAAACCGCTTATCCAGATAATCAATGATCACATTGGATTCATACATCCAGGTGGTCTCGCCATTCTCTTCAATGCGCAGGCAAGGCACCTTGATCCGGCCACCCTGTTCCAGCAGAGTCTGGCGATCCTGCTCGTTGTTTTTCGCATCGCGCAGCGCCACGGGCACGTTGAGGCGGTGCAGGGCGCGGCGGGTCTTCACGCAGAACGGGCAGGCATGGAACTGATAAAGCGTCAGGCTGCGGGCCGCCTGGTCGACTTGCGCCTGGGCTTCGGCCGAGCGCTTTTTCTTGCCGGGGCGAGTAATGAAATCGATGAAGATGATGAGCTGGCCCAGACCAACTCGAAGCGCTTTGACGATCACGGTGCAAGCCTCGAAGCAGGGAAGAAGAGGGCGCGCAGCTTACCTGATTTTTGCCAGGCGAAAAAAAACCGGCGATCAATGCCGGTTTTCTTGATGCGTCGCTTTACTTGATCAGGCTGAGAAATTCCATGCGGGTCGCCGCGTTTTCACGGAATTCACCGAGCATCACCGACGTGATCATCGAAGAATTCTGTTTTTCCACACCGCGCATCATCATGCACATGTGCTTGGCTTCGATCACCACTGCCACGCCCATGGCCCCCGTCACCTGCTGGACCGCATCGGCGATCTGGCGGCTGAGGTTTTCCTGGATCTGCAGGCGACGCGCATACATATCGACGATACGCGCGACTTTCGACAGGCCCAGCACCTTGCCACTCGGAATATAGGCCACATGGGCCTTGCCGATGAAAGGCAACAGGTGGTGCTCGCACAGCGAGTACAACTCGATGTCCTTGACCAGCACCATTTCGCTGTTGTCGGAGCTGAACAAGGCACCGTTGGTGACTTCTTCCAGGGTCTGTTCATAACCGCGGCAAAGGTACTGCATGGCCTTGGCAGCGCGCTTGGGCGTGTCGAGCAGGCCCTCGCGGGAAACGTCCTCGCCGAGTTGCCCGAGGATCGCGGTGTAATTCTGTTCCAGTGTCACAGAGGCTGATTCCATAAGGGTTTCAGGAGGGTACTTGTTCTGTCTGTACCAATTTTGTACCAATCAAGCTGTTTTCGAGTTTCCCGAGTTCGCCCCAGTCGGTGCTGGAGTTGATCCATCGGGCATAGGTCGAGAGCAACATCTGAACGCTGTGACCCAGCTGAGTGGCAATAAACGCAGGGTTCATACCCGCCATGAGGCACATGGTAGCGTATGTGTGTCGGCAGTTGTATTGCCGGCGGGCGCGAATCTCCAATTCGGTCAGCGCCGCCTGGAAGTGTTTGTCGGTGACGCTGGATTGCTGGATGAACTCGAAATTTTTTGTGGGTGGGAACACATAGGGCGATTTCGGCTGCTTCCTGCGGCTCTGTTTCGCACGCTGCTCGGCGATGTGCTCCGCCACCTGAAGGGCGTGCAGGGCACGGCTGTTGAGCATGACTTGCCGTTCATTGCGGGTTTTGGTGCGCTCCTCGATCTTATAGTCCGCGACGATCCGACACACGTTGGCTAGGCGCTTGTCCTTGTCTATCTCGCCCCAGCGAAGGGCTGCTATCTCGCTAGGGCGCATACCGGTATAGAAGGCGAACTCGAAGTAAGCCGCGTAGATCCGCATCGAATGGGTCAGCGTCTTATAGAGGTGTTCAATGATGGCGTTGGCTTCCGCCACCGTGAAGGGGTCGATGGGCTTTTTCGTTTTCACGGGAAGCTCGATGGACTCGACCGGGTTGCGATTGATCAGCCCATCTTTGACGGCAGTACTGAACACTGTAGTGAGTCGCTGGATTGCCGAACGCTTAACGCCCGGCGATTTCCATTCAGTATTGGCTACGATTTTGCGCAGCAGCACCGAGGTGATGCTATCGACGGGTAGCAAGGCGAGGTGAGGCATCCAGTACAGATTGAGGGATGCCCGGTAGTTCTTGCGTGTGCCTGCTACGACCTCCCGACTGTTTAACCACTCCTGAGCATACTCCCCGAAGCGGGGAGTAGCCGAGTAGGTGGCATAAGTGGAGTTGGGAAACAGCTCGGCATAGCGTTGGTCATCGAGCACGCCATGCTTGATCAGGCTGGTTACGTTAGCGCGTAGATCGGATGCCGCTTTAATGCCTTTCGGTGTCTGGGGATAGGGGAGGGTTTCGCAACGGCGTTGCCCGTTCCATGTGAAGCGAATCCTGACGGACTGGCCGACAAATTCAACTCCGGTGGGCAATCCCATTGGCTTTCGAGCCATGCCTCATATCTCCTGATGCTGTAATAGATGCGGTTGTCGATGGTGTTCCAGACGCCTTTAGGGATGACCCCTCTGGCACGTTTGCCCTGCAGTGCTCGGCGGGTCGTACCGACCAGTTCGGCCATTTTGTCCTCGGGAATCTTGTCCACTTGGAACTGCAGCGGTGGCGGCTCTGTTGTGGTGTCGAAGTGCGTATACCCCAAGGCAGGCTGCGCGGACGGGCGGTGCTGAGCTATCAGCGTGGCTTCAGATGCTGCTGCCTGGCGCAGCCTTTCGTGGGGTATAAGTGCCTCGGCAGTGGCTTGGAAAGAAGCAGTAATGCCTGCTGCTGCGCAGCAGAGGCTGTTGTTTACAGGCGCGTCGACCCAACTGGCGCTACGGAGCAAAGCGGACTGGGTTTGCGGGGCGTTCTGTTCCTGCTTCATGCCGCTTTCCTCCGGTGTTCAATAGCGAGTTGGTCCATCAGTCGCTGGTGGTACGTGAGCCGGGCTTCGGTGGGTGACCATGGCCGGATGCGTTCGGGCGCGGGTTCGATACCGACAAGGAAATCCCATGGGTCCGGATCGGGCGGCATCAGGTCGCGCCGTTCGGTGGTCAAGGCGATCAGGTCGGCTTGGTGCACGCTTGCGGGGAGGTCGATCTCCAAGCCAAAGCGCTCGCAAATACGCCCCCATATGACGTCCTCGAATCCACGGTAGTAAGGCATCCACTCTTTGAGCGGCCGGGTCATGTCGCCCAGGTAAGCCTCGGTGGCGTCGTGGAGCAGGGCGGAGAGCTTGTGCTCGGCCGGCACCAGATCCGCAACCAAGCAACTATGCTGGGCCACGCTGTAGAACTCGTGGGTGTGCCCGTTGAAGCGGCACAAATGAGCGAGCGAGTGCGCAATGTCTCGTGGGTCGATCATGTCGGCGTCCGGTTCGAACAGGTCAAAGCGTTTGCCGGTATGCGTGAGGATCCAATTCATGCTGCCTCCTTGACCAGGTCGGCGAGTAGCAGGGCGTTCTGGGTGTCCTTGTGCAACTTGCGCAGGGCGTCGTAGCCGATCAGCAGCGACAGTTGCCGGTCGAACTCCTTGCGGAATCGAGTCACTTCGCGCAGTTCGGCGGTGGCTTTGGCGTGTTGCTGGTGCAGCACGCCGGCATCTTGAGGTGAGAGGCGTAGCATCGGGCTGTGGCGGCTCATGCTGCGTCCTCCACTTTGACCTGATCCAGTAGAGCTGCAATCTCCAGAGTCTTTGTGCGCAGTCGATGGGTGCGGATTTCTTGCTCGGTAGACTTCAGTGCCTTGAACGTTTCGGCTGCCAATTGCAGCTGCTGAGCAACGGCTAATAGGGTATCGCGGTCTTTTTTACCGAGCTTCGAGGCGGCAAGGGCGCGCTCGTATTGAGCATATAGTTCCTTTCTGCTCGCTCTCGACTGATTGAGTAGTAAGTTCAGATCCCGGATCGTCCCTGATGAGTCGGATCTCTGTATTGCTTTGCCTTCCTCAATTCCTTCAATCTGTCCCGCAGCACGTCCGTCGAGCAGCCCGCCTCGGTAGCCGGTCCAGTAGATAAGGGCCGCGCCGACTATCAGGCCGATCAACGCGCATATTTGAATTGCAGTCATGTGGTGTGCTCCTGGTGGTGTTGGTGGCTGGTGGTGGCAGCCGTTACGGTTGGACTTCTTCCGTTGCGTCGGCGTGGGCCTTCGCGTGGACTTCGTCGGCCTTGTAGGCCTGGATGTCGATCAGTGCAGCGACGTGGCGGATGTGCGCGTATTTCGGTGCCTTGCGGCTGCTGTCCAGCGTGGTCACGGGCAGTTGAATGCGGCCGCTGGTGATTTCGGCTGCAAATGACTGCTCGTTAAGGTTGCGGAAGTACTGCACGCGCAGCTTTTCGAGGGGGATAAGAACGTCGCCGAAGGTGCGATACAGCAGCTCGACGGTGGCCGTCTCCGGTGCTGGCATCAGGCGCAGCGGGTTTTGAGGCTGGCTAGTCATGAGGCTTTGGGCTCTCCATGCGTTTGTTTCGGGCCGGGTGATTCCAGGCATTGAGGCAATGGCGTTTGGTCAGCTCGCGCAGATGCTCCGGCACCTCAAGGAGCGCGGCGTTGCGCTCCTCTCGGGTGCGTAGGGCAATGATCTGGCGGGCGTATTCCCTAGGCCACGTCACGGTTGTCTGCCGGGATGGCAGGAAGGTCGAGGCCCAGTTGTTCTGCTAGCCAGGGGATGCCGGCCTGCCGGACGCGTGTCGATTGGCTGTACTGCATGCCCAGCGTGTCGTGGTACCAGTTGCTGTCCTTGACCCGAAGGTATTCACGGTCGCGGACGGGGAACGCCGGCAGGTTGCGGTCGGTGAGCAGACCCTTCTCACGCATGAGCTTGATCAGGGTGGGGCGGGTCAGGCCAAAGTGCTTGGCGGTCTTTTCGAGATTGCGCTCCATGGCATACCTCCTATGCTGCGTGCGCGGCGGGTGTTGCCAGCGCAGCCAGGTGGTTGATGGATTCGCAAACCTGCTCGTACATCTCGGCGTCGGTGCCGTACGCGGTGAAGCACTTGGTACGCGGGCTTTTAATGCCGATGCTCATGACTACGGTGATGCCCGAGCGTGTACGTGTGCGGTGCACGGCGAGTCGGATCGGCAGTTCAAAGCCCAGGTCCAGGTCGATAAATCCGCCCGTGCAAACCAGCCTGTAAACTTGTTCGCGCTGCTGGGCGCTGAAAGCGCCGTACTCGCGCTCAGCATGTCGTACCGGATGCTGTTCGCCAGTCTGGTCAAAAGGGCCGTTGACGATCTCCTCAATGAAGTCGGCCAGCTTCAGGTGAGTTTTCTTGGTGTTGGGCAAAGTCAACGTGTGGCGCTCTGAGCCCAGCTCAATGGTGAAGGTGCTGTCCGCCTTGTTGCGTTCAACCTTCAACCGAAACGCCAGCACATCGCGTCGAGGCGTTGACCGTAGGGTGTGGTTGATAGTCCCGCTGAGGTTTACCTGGGCGCTAAGCAACGTCAGTGCGCGGTTGTCGATCTTGAATTTGCTCATGCCGCCCGTCCTCCGTCGTTTGGATCGAAGGACGCCGGTGCGCTACGGGCCTGTTGCTTGGGTTTAGACGGGATGAATGCGCAGCCGTAGATGCGGGCCAGACGCCTTACTTCGAAGATGCGGGTTAGGTCGGCAACTGCCGGATGGATGTGAATGGATGCTGTGGTGTGCATGGTTTTGCCTCGCTCTGTGGTGGAAGAGTGAGTCGATAGTTAACCACAAAGGTTAATCTGTCAAAAATATTTTTACCTTCTAGGTAATTTTTTACCCTGGGCGATACCCATCTCGACTTTTCTGATGGACAGAATGGTGGCAAAGCAATAGCTTTACCCTAAGCTTTCCAGCGTCCACGTACAGGGAGTTTTCTGATGGCGTCGCCTCTTTCCGATTTAGATGAACTGGTTTTGAAATGCCGGGACGAAAAGGCCAAGAGCTATATTCGCGAGGCTGTAGCATGCTATAAATCTGGTGCATTTCGCTCATCGATTGTTTCGACTTGGATTGCCGTGGCTTTTGATATCATCGATAAATACAAGGAGTTATCCTTGGCAGGTGATAAGCAAGCCGAGGGAGTAATACATGCCTTCGAAGCGGCGCGAGTGGCGAATGATATCTCTGCCTCTTTGAAGTTTGAACGAGAGCTGCTAACTAATGCTCGAGACAAATTTCAACTGATATCGCACGTTGAGTTTACAGATTTAGATCGGCTACAACAGGACCGTAATAGATGCGCTCATCCATCAATGACCGTAGATAGTGAAATTTTCAACCCTCCTGCCGAACTCGCAAGGGTACATATGAGATCGGCAGTTGAGTATTTACTCCAGTACCCACCTGCTCAAGGAAAGTACGCGCTTGGCTTGTTGCTCAAGGAGGTTGACTCGGGCTATTTTCCCGCCGATACAGAGAAGGCAGTCGTTGCGTTTAGAAACGGCCCTTTGCTTAAGGCGCGTTCGGCTCTCGTGACCAGTTTCATTGTGGTTCTTTTAAAGAAATTTTTCTCGGGTTTAACGCTTAAAGAAGAGCTGCAAGTTTCAACTGCGCTTAAAGCGATTGAAACGATGCATAAAGTCGTATATGACCAAACAATGGCGGAAAAGCTTTCTCCAGTTGTTCGTGCTTTAGACGCAGAGGATCTCGATAACGTTCTCACCCTACTTACCTTGTTAGACGACGCATGGGTTATGCTTGATGAAGATCAGCAGCAGAGAATTTCTGCCTACGTTGAAGAGCTGCCTACCGATAATTTTGACCAGTTAATCCCCCTGTTGGCACTTGAAGGCTTAGAGGTACCTGCGAAAAACCGAGTTATGAAAGCTAATCGTTCGGAAATTAATCGCTCAAAAACAACCTTATACAATGACGTCGTCGGGGAGAGGGTGGCCGAGCTATTCGCTATCTCGCCTTCTTTTGCTATGGCAAATGACTTTGGTCACACGGTTATCAGGTTCGCGAACCATTTTACCAAGCAACAAGTCCTTGACTTAATTCGAGCGTGTGGAACAAATGATCAAATCAAATACAGCTTTGTAGTGGGTGCTGTAATATCTGCTTTGAAGGATAATAAGCAAGTTGAGCTTGGGGAGTTGAATGCTGTTTTGATTGAAGTAGGTCTGGAAGAGTATGTTAATGACCCTGAGCAGATAGGAGATGACCTAGAAGACCAGTCTCCGGATGCGGCATAGAACTATCATTCTGAGTTCAGATTTTTTGATCTGGGCTCAGATATCTATAGGTCTGATATTTTCCATCTTGCTCTTCCACAGATGGTCCATTCTTCGGTCATTCTTATAATTCTTTCCGGCCAGTCAGGGTTTAGCGCATAGAGATACTGCTCATTCCCTTCTTGCTTCAATTGCTTGAGTGTTGCCGCTTGATCTCTGGTTCTTTTTGCGGCAACAAAATGACCAGGTAGAGCTTCTAGAGAGGGATCGATGACTATTTTATCGCCCTCGACGAATTTCGGCTCCATGCTCATTCCTTCGACGCGAAGTATGAAAGCCCGAGGCCCGACAGGTCCGGGGGCATCGATCCATTCCTCCGCATCACGCGGATCGAAAACTATATCCGACTCACACCATGCCCCGGCGGCGATAGATCCAATAACAGGCAATTTACGTCCTGTGTGACTCAATACGGTCGCATTATTGAATTCGCCTATTCCAAAAGGCATGTCTAGATAACCGGTGTGAAGACTTAATGCCTGCTCTATTTCCCGGGCAATCTGATCACCAATACCTTTCGTGGGATTCTTCCCACCGAACGCGCTCACTTGAGCCGGTGCTTTGCCCAAAAGGTCAGCGATGTCGGTCAAGCGGAGTTTTTTCTCAGCCAAGACTCTTCGGAAATTCTGCAGGCGCGTGTCTGAAATCTTCATGCCGGGAGTTTGACTTTTTTAACCTTTACGGTGAATATCCAAAAAGGTGTTGAAAAAATTAACCTAGATGGTTAAATTTGCGCCAGGAGGTACCACACATGAATCTGCGCGATTACATCAACAATTTGGGTCCCGAGGAGCTCATGGCTTATGCAGCGCGTTGCAGCATAGCGGTTAGCTATCTAAGGCTACACGTCAAGTACGCGAGCAAAGATCCCAGCGTCTCGCTGATCAAGTCATTGACCCGCGAAAGCGAAGGCTGCGTCTCCCTTGCCGAAGTGCTAGAGCATTTTGGTATTACCGAAACGATTGTATCCAAAGCTGCTTAGCTAGAAAAAAGGCGACCCTAAGGCCGCCCAGTTCCTCCCGACACGCACCACCACAGCGCTGTCCGGTCGCGATACAGGTAGGCGGGCACACCACATGCAAACCACCTTCCTTTATCGCGCTTTTCCAAGGCTCGGAAGCCTTGGTGTTGCTGCCTTCTCCACCACAGATTGGGCAGCTGTTGCGCCAGGGGTGAACAACGGATTGTTCGCCCCGGCACGGTGCCGGTATCGATCCCTAAGATCTAGCCGGCGTTTGGGCCCTTTCAAGCCACGCGGCAAATGTATCACCACTGCATGTCGCGCGGCACTGGCAACTTATAAGGATTAATGCCATGAGCCGAATCGCTCTGAGTTGCGTCGAACGAGCACAGCGGGAAGTCCTGCCGCTCGATCTGGCGCTTTACCATGCCGCTCGGGACTACCCTGGCGGCGCCGCTGCAATTGCCGCCACCACCGGCCGAAACCCCACCACGCTGCAGCACAAGCTGTCCCCCACGCACCCCAGCCATTCGGTAAACATTCAAGAGTTTGGCGAGATCCTCGAACTGACGAAGGACAGGCGCATCCTGGATGCGGTGCATGCCTTGGTCGGCGATACGATCTGGCACGAGCTGTCTGAGGTGTACACCACTGACATGCCGGAAACCCTGACCGTCGGCCTTGCTGAGTACTTTCGGCAGGTGGCAGATCTGGCCGACACCTGGGCCAAGAGCATTGGTGATGGGGTGGTCAGCGATCAAGAGCTGGCCGCGATCCGCCTGCAGGTGTTTCGAGGTATCCAGGGGCTGCTGGGCTTGTTCAACCGCGCCACGTACGTCAACCAGACAACGCGGGGTGATGGCCGTGGCTGATATTGCTGATTTCGCCAATGATCTGGTGCAGGAGCGAATCGATCAGGCGCTTGCTGCTCGCAGTGCGTTCAAGCCGGCGTTGCCTGGGCATTCGTTGTTGTTCTGTGAAAGCTGTGACGATCCGATCCCCGAGGCGCGGCGACTGGTCCAGCAGGGCTGCACGCAGTGTGTGAATTGCCAGTCCATCGATGAGATGCGAGAGGCTCGCCATGCTCGATGACGTGCTGAATCAGTTTGCGGACTTCGGTCTGGAGCCCGCGCAGCCACTGCTTTACGGCAAGCTGACTCGATGCAAGACCGTCCTGGATAAGGGCAAAGAGAAAAACGGTTGGTACGTTCTACACGAGCACCACACCGAGAAAGGCGAAACTTTGATCTTCGGTGCGTTCGGCGACTGGCGTACAGGGGAAACGCAAAAGATCAAGGTGAAGCCTGGCCGGATGACGCCTGAAGAGCGTGAAGTCATGCGCGCTCGTCAGGAGGAAGCCAAGCGCAAGGCCGCCGAGAAGGCTGCCAACGCTGCCCGTCGAGCGGCTAACCGTGCTGCTGGTTTATTCAAGCGGATGCCCGAGAAGGGCCGTAGCGCCTACTTGGACCGAAAGCAGATCGTGGGCCTCGGCGTTCGTTATGCTCCGCGCTCCGGCGCGGTTTTGGTGCCCATGCAAAACGCTCGGGACCAGATCGTCGGGTTACAAGTGATATTCCCCGAGAAGCAAGAGGACACCGGCCGCGACAAGTCTTATTGGCCCTATGGGATGGCGAAGGAAGGCGCCTTCCACCTCATTGGTCCGCACCCTGAGCCGGGTGAGCCAGTGCTGGTGTGTGAGGGCTACGCCACCGGTGCAAGCCTGCACATGGCGACCTCGTTGACGGTCGCCATTGCCTTTGATGCGGGCAACCTCATGACGGTCGCCAAGGCAATGCGCGAGCGGTTCCCGGGGCGTCCACTAATCATCTGCCGGGATGATGACTGGAAAACCAAGCGCCCGAATGGCGAGCCCTGGAACCCAGGTGAAGAGAAAGCCAACAACGCGGCAACGGTTGTAGGCGGTCAGGTAGTAGGTCCGATCTTTTCGGGGGAGCGAGAGGACAAGTGGACCGACTTCAACGACCTGCACTGTGCTGAAGGATTGGAGGCGGTGCGCCGCCAGGTACTGGCGGTGGTCAAGCCACCTGCAGCGGGTGGCTGGAAAGACCAGCTGGCCCGCACTGAAAACGGCATGTTGATCGCGCACATGCAAAACGTAGAGCTGATCCTGGGCAACGACGAACGTTGGGCCGGTGTGATTGGCTTCAGTGCGTTCAGCTCCAAGATCGTCAAGCTGCGTGCTGCCCCGTATGGCGGCGGTGTCGGCGATTGGGCCGACATTGATGACATGCTGGTCATGAAGTGGCTCGCGCAACAGTACAACCTGCGGGTCAAGGCGAGCAGCGTTATTGAAGCTGTCAGTGTTGTTGCACATGACCATGCCTTTCACCCGGTACGCGATTATCTCAATGGCTTGGAGTGGGATCGGGTACCTCGGCTCGACACCTGGTTGACAGACATCATGGGCGTAGCCCCGACGGATTACAGCTCCAAGGTCGGTAAGCGCTGGATGGTGTCGGCGGTCGGCCGGGTGATGCAGCCGGGCTGCAAGGCTGACTCGGTGATGATTCTCGAAGGCGCGCAAGGTGCCGGTAAGTCCACCGCCATGTCGGTCTTGGGCGGCGCTTGGTTTATGGACACTCCTTTCGCCTTGGGCGACAAGGATGGGTTCCAGGCCATTCGCGGAAAGTGGATCGTTGAGCTGGGAGAGCTGGACAGTTTCAACAAGGCCGAGTCCACCAAGGCAAAGCAGTTCTTCTCGGCCTCGACGGACACTTACCGCGAGAGCTATGGCCGTAGAACGATGGACGTGCCACGCCAGTGTGTTTTCGTGGGTACGACGAACCAGGATGAGTACCTGAAGGATGCCACAGGGAACCGTCGGTATTGGCCGGTGGCTTGTACCAAGGTGGACCTTGATAAGTTGCGCGAGATCCGCGACCAGCTGTGGGCCGAGGCGATGTTTTGCTATCAGTCCGGCGATATCTGGTGGGTCAACCGGGAGGAGGCGCCGCTGTTCGCCGAGGCGCAGGAAGAGCGCTTTGTGGTGGATGAATGGGAAGGCCCGATTCTGGCCTGGCTCGAAGAGTCTCAGATTGGCGAAACCGCGACCGGCACCGACATTCTTCTGGGGGCTTTGAAGCTGGACTTCGGTCACTGGGGCAAACCAGAACAGATGCGGGTCGGGGCAATCATGCACCGGTTGGGTTGGCGCAAGGTCCGGCAACCTGCTCTGCGTAAGAGCGGCATCAGGCCTTGGGCTTACAAGAAGCCAGAAAACTGGGGCAGGTCATCGAACCTTGAGCAGCAGCCGGTTGAGGAGCCATGTTTCGATGATTAAGGAGATCGACGCGCGGCTGCGCAAATGGGCCGAGGAGCTGCATAGCGACCTTAGTGCCGGCGGGCTCGCCGGTGGGAACATGGTTGCCATGATGATGGAGAGCAATGGACAGCTGATTCGAGGCCGGCGGGCGTTCCGTGCGCCGCTGGAAGGTTCGCTTGATATCGAGCTGATCGTGACCAAACATCTCGATCCTCTGCATGTGCAAATCGTGCGAGAGCACTACTGCAACCAGGACAGCGACATGCGCTTGAAGTATGCCCACTGCGGCTGCGGGCGCGACACCTACTACCAGCGTCTGCATGACGCGCACCTGTGCATCTATTGGCTGCTGATGGGAGTTGCTGCTTGACCTCGTTTGCGTCCGTGGCTGTCCTACCGGCTCGCCTTGTCCCACTGCTGTTTGATGCAGTTGGACAAGTGCGGGCCGCGCTGTTGTTGAGCTGTCCTACTGTCCAACCTTCCGGCACGTCCCGCCCATGTGTGAGCGTAGCGGGAGCGCATACGCGCCCATGGCGCGGACGCGTGCTCTTAGCTTTTTCTCTTTACGGGAGAGAAGAGAAAATAAAGTAGGACAGTGGGGCAGGCCCCGATTCTAGGCGCCTGTAGCTGTCCTACTTCGATCCGAGATAGTGGGACAGGAAGGACAGCGCCCCAGGCGCTGGAAGCCGAAATAAAGATATTCGCCGACATTGCCTAGGCGTTCACCAGACATTCACCGGGTGGCATTAAAACGGCCTTGCTGCCACCGGAATCGACCTGTAAAAAGTACTCATCTTCGATAGGTGCGACCGCATAAAGCGGCAGGCACCACACACCAAACCCGGCCCTTGCGCCGGGTTTTTGCGTTTAAGGGGCGGGGCAATGACGAACGAGCAGCAAGCACTGGCAGAAATGCCGATCTGGTTAGTAATTCTTTTGGCCTTGGTCGGCGGCGTATCGGGGGAGATGTGGCGGGCCGACAAGGATGGGGCGCGGGGCTGGGCGTTGTTGAGGCGCCTGGCACTGCGGTCCGGTGCCTGCGTTGTCTGCGGGGTGTCGGCGATGATGTTGATGATCGCCGCCGGCATGTCGCTCTGGACAGCGGGCAGCCTGGGCAGCATCACCGCGATGGCCGGCGCCGATGTCGCCATCGGCCTTTACGAACGCTGGGCCGCCAAGCGGCTGGGTGTAGCAGAGGCACCGCCGGCCGGTGGCGGGCAGGGATGATTTTGACGCCGGGGACCCTGCCGTTTTCCCTGGGGTACGGGGTCGCAAACCCGCGGGAAAGCGTTAGCGGCAGGGTTGCCAGCTTACTGAAATTCAAGCCATTGAAATTGAAAGGTCTGCATTGAAAAGCCGTTGAAAGGAGGGCTCATGACAGAACCACAGTACCTGTCGAAGAGCGCCTTCGCGGCCCGGATCGGCAGGGCGCCGAGTTACATCACCTGGTTGAAAAACAACAACCGGCTGGTGCTCAGTGCCGACGGCAAACAAGTTGATGTTCAGGCCAGCGAAGCGTTGATTCGCGACACTGCCGACCCGAGCAAAGCCGCCGTCGCCGAGCGTCACCAGCAGGACCGGATTCAGCGTGACGTGTACGGCCAGCTTTCAACCTCGGTTGAGCCGACTTGCACGGCTGCGCCGCCGCCCGCGAACACCCCTGCGGGGCAGCTCCCCGATTTCCAGAAAGCCCGCGCTCTGCGCGAGCACAACTTGGCCCAGCTCGCGGAAATCGAGCTGCACAAAGCCAAGGGATCGCTAGTCGCATTACCCGCTGTGAAATTGGGTGCCTACAACGCTGGCCGCCTCCTGCGCGATCAGCTGTTCGGCATGCCGCCACAGCTGGCGCCGGAGCTGGCGGTCATGACTGACCCCTGGGAAATCGAAAAGCACCTGACGGCGGCCTTGCGCCGCACGCTGGAGGACGCGGAGCGCTTGTCCTCGGCGGACCTTGAACACGCCCTGAACACGAGTTGAGCCTATGCCCACGGAAATTCCTGACGGTGCAGAGGTGTACCGCGAGGCGTATTTCCGTGGGCTGCGTCCCGACCCGGATGTCTGGATCGATGTATGGGCCGACGAATACATGCGCATCCCGCGTGACACCGGTGCCGCCGAGCCCGGCCAGTACCGCACTTCGCGCACGCCGTATGCCCGCGAACCCATGCGTTGCTTGTCACCGGCTCACCCCTGCAAACGCGTGGTGACCATGGTCGCCTCGCAGTTGATGAAAACCCAGATCGCCTTGAACTGGATCGGCGGCCTGATCCACATGGCGCCGTCGAACATTCTGACGTTGCTGCCGAGCCTGGGCTTGGCGAAGCGGGTCTCCTCGCGGATTGGCAAGACCATCAAGGCTACGCCGGTACTGCGTGAACGGGTGGCGTCCAGCCGCTCGCGAGACTCACGCAACACCATGGACACCAAGGAGTTCGAAGGCGGTTCGCTGTACGTCACCACAGCCGGCTCGGCGGCCAACCTTTCGGAGTTATCGGCGCGCTACGTCTACGGCGACGAGATCGACCGCTGGGAAGTGGACATCGGCGAGGAGGGTGACCCCATCGAGCTGGCGGAAACGCGGGGTAGTACGTTCGGTCGCAATGCGAAGTTCTACTTCTCCAGTTCGCCAACCATCAAAGGTGCCTCGCGGATCTCCGACCTGTTCGAGGGCAGCGACCAGCGTCACTACTACGTGCCGTGCCCCACCTGCGGCCACATGCAGACTCTGGAATGGGAAAGCTTGCACTACTCGCGGGACTTCAGCGTGGTGCACTACCAGTGCGCAGGCCCTGATTGTGACGTGCTGATCGAGGAGTACCACAAGGCCGAGATGCTCGCCAAAGGCGAATGGCGCGCCCATGCCGAGGGTGACGGCGAGACGGTAGGGTTTACCCTCAACGCCTTGTATTCACCGCTCGGCTGGATGGACTGGAAATCCCTCGCCAAGCAGTTCGAAAAGGCTAAAAAAGCCCAGGCCAAGGGCGACCTTGAACCGATGCAGGTGTTCTATAACACCCGTTTGGCGAAGGTGTGGGACAGCGCCCAGGAGCAAACCAAGGCCGATACCCTGAAGCACCGGGCACGCCTGGAAAACTTCACCCTCGGCTCGATGCCGGCCGGCGTGCTCATGGTCACCGGCGCCGTTGACGTCCAGGCCAACCGCCTAGAGTTCATGGCGATGGGCTGGGGCGTCGGCATGGAGCGCTGGGTCATTGACTACCAGATCGTCGCGGGCGACCCGGCTGACGACCGCACCTGGGCGGCGCTGGACGAGTTGCTCAAGGCCAAGTATCGGCATCCATGCGGTGTTGGCCTGGGCATCCTGGCAACGGCTGTCGACTCCGGCGGTCATCACACCGACGAGGTTTATCAGTTCTGCCGCGTGCGCCGCTGGCGAAACGTGTTCGCCATCAAGGGCGCGAGCAAGCCCGGCAAGCCGGTGATTGCCCAGCGGCCGTCCATGGTGGATGTGACCTGGAAAGGCCAGACAGAACGCAACGGCGCCGAGCTGTGGTTTGTCGGTACCGACACGGCGAAAGACTGGATCTACAACCGCTACCCATTCGAGTCCGGCCCGGGCGCGTTGCACTTTGCCAGCGACTTGCCGGACGACTTCTTCGCGCAGTGCGTGGCCGAACGTAAGGTCGCCCGATATGTGCGTGGTCACAAACGCATCGAATGGGTCAAGGGCAAGGCTGAGCGCAACGAGGCCCTCGACCTGATGGTGTACTGCCTTGCCATGGCGCATTACCTGGGCATCAACCGCTACAAGGAGCACGACTGGGAGCGGGTCCGTCAGGCCTTGGCGCAGTCTGGGTTGTTCGATGACGCGTTGGGCATCAAGCCCGTGCAGGGCGAACGAGTCACTCAGCCGGTTCCGGCGGCCTTGTCACAACCAACACCGCAACCCGTCGCCCAAGCGGCTCAACCACGATCCGCTACGCCACCCCCTCAACGCCGCAGTTCCACTAGCGGCTATCTGAAGAGACGCTGATATGTCCTTTACACAAAAGCACCTCGACGCGGTTGAGGCGGCCATCGCTCGCGGTGAGAAAGTCGTGCGCTACACCGACCGCACCGTGGAGTACCGCACCGTCGACGAGCTGATCAAGGCCCGCGACGAGATCCGCACCTCTCTGGTCAACTCGGCCGGGCCGCGCTCCCGCGTAGTCCGACTTTATCATGGAGGCAAAGGAGTCTGATGGCCCGACACTATCCGACGCTCAGCCGTAGCGGATTCTTGTTGCCGTCGAACATCAAGGCCAGTTACGAAGGCGCCGGAGAGGGTCGCCGATCCACTGGCTGGGATGCGCCCGACAACGGAATCAACAGCATCAACACACCGGCACTGCGCAACCTGCGCGGCCGGTCGCGGGCAGCGGTACGCAACGACCCGTATGCCTTCAACGTCATCGACAAACGCGTCAGCAACTTGATCGGCACGGGCATCACGCCCAGGCCGAACACCGAAGACAACGCGCTTCGCAAGCTGCTGCAGCTGCTATGGGATGACTGGGTGGACGAGTCGGACGCCGATGAGCACACCGACTTCTATGGGCAGCAGGCGCTGGTCGCTCGCACCGTCGAGACTTCCGGCGAATGCTTTGTCCGCTTACGACCACGCCGCCTGGATGAGGGGCTGGCGGTACCACTCCAGGTGCAGATCCTCGCGCCGGAGTTCGTACCCCACGATAAATTCGAGACCACGCGCACCGGCAACGCCATTCGTGCTGGCATTGAGTTCAATCCGGAGGGCAAGCGGGTGGCCTACTGGATGTACCTGTCGCACCCCCGCGACGGCGTATCGCTGAACGCGGGTTATAACCAGTTGGTGCGGGTACCGGCATCGCAGGTGCTGCATGTCTTCGAACCGGTAGAGCCGGGGCAATTGCGCGGTGTACCGCGCCTGTCTCCCGTACTCAAGCGCCTGCGTAGCCTGGATAACTATGACGACGCGGTGCTGTTCAGGCAGGAAGTAGCAAACCTCTTCGCCGGCTTCATCAGCCGCCCGGCGCCGGACTCTGGCCCCGTGCCAAGGGATCCCGTCACCGGTGAGCCGCTGAGCTTTGACCGTGACGGATTCACGCCCATGGTCGCGCTGGAGCCCGGCACCATGCAGGAGTTGGGGCCGGGTGAGGAGGTTGAGTTCTCCAAACCGCCGGACGCCGGCAACAACTACCCCGACTTCATGCGCCAACAACTGATGGCCGCAGCTGCGGGTACCGGCACGCCATACGAGATCCTCACCGGTGATATGCGCGAAGTGAATGACCGGGCGTTGCGCGTCGTGTTGAACGAGTTCCGGCGCCGTTTGGAACAACTGCAATTCGGCGTGTATGTGCATCAGCTCTGCCGCCCGATCCGTGCTGCCTGGATGGACATGGCGGTCCTGTCCGGTGCCTTGGTGTTGGACGACTACGCCAAACGGCGCCGCGAATACCTGCGCACACGCTGGGTGCCGCAAGGCTGGGCCTACATCCAGCCTGTTCAGGACGTGCAGGCCCGCCGCATGGAAGTGCAAGCTGGCTTCGCCTCACGCAGCGAAATGGTCACCCGTACCGGTTATGACGCCGAAACCGTCGACGCGGAAAACGCTGCCGACAACGCAAGGGCCCAAGCGCTGGGCCTCAACTACAACACGCACGAAGCCGTCGAGGTTACTGACGACAAGGAGCAACCATGAGCAAACCAGCGCTTCCGCGCATTTACAACAGAGCCGGCCAGCGGGTGAAGGTCCAGGACAAGACCTGGTACGCCATGCAAGAGAGCGGCGATGCCGAAGAGCGGGTTATCGAGGTGTTCGTCTACGGCGAGATCGGCACCTGGGGCATCACCGCCAATCAGTTCGTGCAGGATCTGCGCGCCATGGATGACGGCGTATCGCCGGTTATCGCGGCATTCAACAGCATCGGCGGCGACCTGTTCGACGGGCTGGCGATGCACAACGCGCTGTCTCGCCTGGGCGAGCGTTGCACCGGCCGTGTCGATGCGCTGGCAGCCAGCGCGGCCAGTGTCGCGGTATGCGGGGCGCACCGTGTGGTCATCGCCTCCAACGCGATGCTGATGATCCACAACCCGTGGACCTACGCGGCGGGGGACGCCGAAGACTTTCGCAAGGTAGCCGACGTCCTGGATCAAACCATGGAGGCCATTATCGCGGCCTATAAGGCCAAGGCGCCGGATATCGACGAAGCCGAGCTTCGGCGTCTGGTGGCGGCTGAAACCTGGCTGACCGCCAACGAAGCGGTGGCCCTGGGGCTGGCCGATGAGGTGGGCGACGGGGTGAAGGTCAAGGCGTGTCTGGGGCAGGGCGCCGTGCTGCAGCGTTACCAGCATGCCCCGGCTGAATTGCTTGCCCAACTGGACGAGCCACCTGAACCGGATATCGAGCAGGAGCCTGAACCTACTGATCCGCTCCAGGATCCTCCTGTGGCGAACTCGGCCAAGCTGGCCCTGATGATCACCCAGCGTTGTACGGCGGACGGCATCAGCAACCTGATTGAGCCGCTGCTCAACTCGACCAAGCTGGAAAGCGAGGCCATCGTCCTGGCAGGCTTGGCCCGTGCCAAAGCCGTAAACGATCTCTGCGTTGCCGCACGACTGCCTGAGTTCAGCGCCGAATACGTCGCGGCCGGTTTGGATGCCGCCTCGGTTCGAGCGCGTCTGTTCGACAAACTGGTGGGCAGCGGCAAAGGCTTCGAGATCGATAACAGCCTACCGCTCAATGCAGATCCGGCCCCGAAGGTTCAGGCCAAACAACCCGACCCCACCTCTATCTGGGCAGCCCGTCAGGCGGCGCAGTCAGGTACCGCTAATACCTCGAAAGGAGCAAGACCATGACCATCAAACTGGAACCGATGCACGCCGGAGAATTCCTCCTGTCCGAGGGGGCCGGGAACATCTCGCGTGAAGCGATCAATGTCGCGGCAGGCCCAGCCTTGAATCCAGGGCAAGTACTCGGGCTGATCACTGCCACTGGCGAGTTCGCCCCTTACGACCCGACAGCTGAAGACGGCACGCAAACCGCCGTGGCGATCCTCTTCGGCCCGCTTGGCGAATCCGACGTGGTACGTCGAGCCCGCGCCGTGGTGCGTCTTGCGGAGGTGAGCGAAGTCCATCTGACCGGACTCGACCCCGACGCGGAAAAAGCCCTCGCCGCGCATTTTCTGATCGTTCGTTAAAGTGGTTGAACTAGCATGAGAGAAACTCCACCAAGGACGATTTCTATGCCAGACCACAACGAAGCCCTAGCCAGCGCCCTGGAGCTGTTGCTGATCAATCAGAACGCCATCGGCGCTGCTGTTGAAGAACTTTCCAAGTGGGTCGCTGAGCGAGGCTCATCGGACGTTGCGGACAACGTCACGACTGCCTTAGAAACACTGGACCTCAATGCCGATGGGATTGGCAATGCAATTCGAGTCCTGCGTCAGGGATAGGTCTACAAACAATCTTTTTGAACCCGCTCCGGCGGGTTTTTTCATTTCTGGAGTGTACCCATGGCCGATATCGCCATTTTTGACGACGAAGCGTTTGCCGTACCGGCGCTCACCGCCGCAATCAACGAACAACCCTATCTGCCGGGCCGTATCAGCAGCCTCGGCCTGTTTCAAGAAGAGGGCGTTGCTACCCTGACAGTGCAAATCGAGAAGGATGGCGACACCCTGGCCCTTGTGCCTGCAGGTGAGCGCGGAACTTCAGGTCTGGTCGTCGGTGCCAGCAAACGCAAGATGATCCCTTTCAACACCGTGCACCTGCCGGAACGTTTCACCATCAAGGCCGACGAGATCCAGGGCATCCGGGCGTTCGGCACCCGCACCGAGTTGCAAGCGGTACAGGACGTCGTGAATACCCGGCTGGCAAAAGCGCGCCGCCAGTTGGACGCGACGCACGAGTTTCAACGCATGGGCGCACTCAACGGCTTGGTGCTGGATGCCGACGGTAAGACACCACTGCTCGATCTCTACGCCGCCTTCGGAGTGTCTCGACAAAAACTGTCCATGGGGCTGAATGACCCGAGTACCGAACTGCGCGTTATGTGCGGGGAGGCGCTGGACATGCAGGAGGACGCGCTGGGTAGCGTCACCAGCACCGGCTCCCGCGCCTTCTGTGGCAAGAATTTCTGGAACAAGCTGATCGTTCACAAGTCGGTCAAGGAAACCTACATCGCCACGCAGCAAGCGGCGGCATTGCGCGGTGACGCTCGGGAGAGTTTCGAGTTCGGCGGCATCGTCTGGGAGCGCTACCGTGGCAAGGTGGCCGGTGTGGCCTTCGTCCATGATGACAAGGCGCTGCTGGTCCCTGAAGGCGTGCCGGACCTGTACATCTCGGTGTTCGCTCCAGCGGATTACATGGAAACGGTTAATACCCAGGGCATTCCGTACTACAGCAAGCTGGAGCCGTTGCCGTTCAACAAGGGGGTGGCCGGCGAAGCGCAATCCAACCCGCTGCACCTGTGCTCACGGCCCCGTGCGCAGATCCTGCTGGAACTCTAACCATGAGCTTTCGCGAGCTGGTCGGTGACCTGGACCACACGGTATTTGATGTCCTCGGCGACTCGGTGCTGATCGAAGGCCGACCAGTCCTGGGCATGTTCTCCGCTCCCTGGTTGCAACCCAAACTCGGCCGGATTAACACCGGCCTTCGCGAGCCGCACCTGGTCATCCGCGTGGCGGACGCTGAAGGGATCAGTGAGCGGCACCAGGTCGTGGTCGACCTGCCGGTGCATGACGGCGGTGGCAACTACATCGTCGTCAGGCTGGAGCCCGGCGGCGATGGCTTGGTAACTCTGGTGTTGAGGAAATCCCCATGAGTGTCGGCAGCTATGTCAAGCAGTCAGCCAGCAGCGGCATGATCACGTTGCAGGCTGATCGGTCGGATCTGAAAGCGTTTGCGGACTTCGCTGCGCTGGTACCCAAGGCTTCCTTAGCTGCACAGCGCCGGGCCATCAACAAAACGTTGCGGTGGCTGCGAACTCACATTGCCCGCACCGTCAGCCGGCAGGAGCGCATTGCAGTGGCTGCGGTACGGCAGCGCCTGAGGGCCTACCCGCTTTCTGGAAACGGTCAGGGCAAGCTGTGGTTCGGTATCAATGCGATTGAGGCCAGCCGTGCGGGTCGACCTCGACAATCACGGTCGGGTGTTTCGGTAGCAGGCCGTCGATATGGGGGAGCGTTTTTCAAGAAGGTCTACGGCAGTCGGCCCGATATCTGGATCCGAACCGCGAGCAAGCACTTCAAGGCCAGCGACTACCCCGACAGTGAGGTGTCTGGCGGTGGTGGGGCAAGCTCAGGCTGGGTCTCGGAGAACGATAGCCGCTTTCCGCTCGCCAAGGCCAAGATATCCCTGGAAGACGTCCGGCCGCACTTCGAGTCCTGGACCAATCGGGCTCACCAGCGCCTGCTTGAGATCCTGGAGCAGGAGCTGAACTTTGAACTGCAGAAGTATCTGCGAGGATCGGCCCGTGTCTGACTTCAGTCTTGAACTTTTGTATCAGGCCGTTGAGGCTCATATCGACCAAGCGATCCCAGGATTGGCCTGCGTGCGGACCATGCCCTATATGGCCGATCACATCGACTTGCCTGCTGCGGTGATTGAGTTGGTCGAGCTGGAGCCCGGCCGAGATCCCGGAACAGGGGAGACGGCGCTGGTTGCGCGTTTGGAGGTGCGCTTCATCGTTGGCGGTGAGGATGCCGAGTGCCAACAGAAAGCGGCATTCGCCGCCGCACAAATGGCCGTGCTGTTGCGTATCCAGACATGGGGGCTGGAGGTCGAGCCCGCCGAGTTTGTTCGGGCAGCCCAAGACTGGACCCGCCCCGAGTTGGATGGTTACGCGGTCTGGGTCGTTGAATGGACGCAGACAATTTACCTCGGTCAGGAGGAGTGGCCGTGGCCGAATCAACCGCCGGGTTCCTTGCTCTGGGGTTTCAGCCCTGACACGGGACCTGGTAGCGAAGGTAACTATCAGACACCGGAGGATATGGCATGAGCTACCCCAGTGCGCAGCATGACCGCATGCTGGCCGGCCTGGTCAAGGATTGTTATGTGGTCGCGCTGGATCTGACCGCTTCGCCACCCGCATGTCGGGTGTCGGATGGGGACTGGGTCAGTGCCTGGGTGCGTTGGCACAGCATCGCCGCCGGCAAAGCCCGTCATTGGCGAGCCCCCAGCATGGGCGAGCAGGGAACTCTGGTAAGTGCCAGCGGCGATGTGGCGCAGGGCACATTTATCCCCGGCCTCTATGGCGATGCCGGGGCACCGCCGGACAACCGCGACCACGTCGAGGTATGGCGTTTCGAGGATGGGGGCTCGCTGGTCTATGACTGGCAGGCCGGCACCTACACCATCACCGTGCCAAGCGGTACCGTGACGATCAAAGTCGGCGGAACCGAAGTGGTCGTAACGGACAGCGAGATCAACGCCACGGCAGGCGATATCACCCTGACGGGCAATGTGCTGATCAACGGCCCGTTGCAGGTCACGGGCGATATCAACGGCGGCGGAAAAATCATCGATACCGGTGGCAACACGCCGAACCACAAACACTGACTCCGACATTATCCACAGCCCGCCACGTGCGGGCTTTCGCATTTCTGGAGCTACCCAAATGAGCAAAACGCGAACAGACACCGAGCGGCCAACTGCCGTCGCGGCGGTGCCTGAGCCCTTCCAAACCGAGTCGTCGGCCCCCATCGGAGCGGCACGAGTGTTTCGTGACACCCGATACACCTCACGCACGCTGATCATGCCGGACGGCAGCAGCTTGCCGATCATCGCCGGCCAGGTCACAGCCTGCGGCGATGATCAATACGCCTTTCTCAAGGCCCACCCGGATATGCAACAGCTGACGGAGTAATTCCATGATCGGAGTGGACCGTCGCACGGGGCAGCCGCTGTCCGGGCAGGCGCATTTGCGGCAGTCTATTGAGGACATTCTGAGCACGCCTGTCGGCAGCCGCCGCATGCGGCCAGAGTACGGCAGCCAAATGCGTCGCTATGTCGACCTGCCAGTTAATGAGGGCTGGAAAAGCGCGGTACAGGCTGAAGTCGCTCGTGCCCTCGGGCGCTGGGAGCCCCGTTTGAAACTTGAACGTGTCCGGGTCATTGCGGTGGTGGATGGACAAATCACCTTGCAACTGACGGGCTCTTACATTGGCGATGGCGTGGTGCTGGAGGTGAACGCATGAGCACTATCGACCTTTCGGCGTTGCCGGCACCACAGGTGCTGGAGAGTCTGGATTTTGAAGAGTTGTATCAGGGCGAGCTGGCGACGTTCCGCGACTACATGGGCGATAACTGGACCGCTTTCCTTGAAAGCGATCCGGTGACCAAGCTGCTGGAGCTGGGCGCCTATCGACGCATGCAGAATCGGGCGAGGGTCAACGACGCGGCCAAGGCACTGTTTCTGGCTCATGCCACTGGTGCTGACCTGGTGCAGTTGGCCGCGAACGTGAACCTTGAACGGCTGGTCATTCAGGCCGAGGACCTGTCCGCCGTGCCGCCGGTGTCGGCGGTGCTGGAAAGCTACGACGCACTGCGCGAGCGCATCCAATTGAGGTACGAAGGGCTGACCACTGCTGGGCCTCGGAACAGTTACATCCTGCACGCCCGTAACGCCTCGGGCCTGGTGGCAGACGCCACGGCCGAAAGCCCGGCGCCGGCCGAGGTGGTCGTGACGGTACTGTCCCTGGAGGGCGATGGTACGGCCAGCCCCGAGTTGTTGGCCGAGGTGGCCACTCACCTCAACGACGAAGATCGGCGGCCTGTTGCTGATCGGCTGACGGTGCAGGGCGCCGAGATCCTGCCTTATCGAATCGATGCCGTGGTGTACATGGCCGGTAATGGCCCGGAAAACGAGGCAGCGCTGGCCGAATGCAATGCGCGATTGCAGGCCTGGATCAACCCCCGGCGCCGCTTAGGCGTTGAGGTGGCCCGTTCGGCGATTGATGCACAAATCCACGTCAGTGGCGTGGCCCGGGTCGAGATCCCTGGATGGATGGACATCCGCCCAACCAAAGCCCAAGCGGCGTGGTGCACGGGGTTCACCATAACGCGGGGTAGCAAATGAAAAGTCTGCTTCCCCTCAACAGCACGCAGCTCGAACGGGCAATTGAAGCGGCTATCGACGAAACAACAGAGATACCGCTTCGAACCTTATACAACCCGGACACCTGCCCGGCGCACCTGCTTTACCAACTGGCTTGGGCCTGGTCCGTGGACCGCTGGGACGAGGCATGGCCCGAAGAGATCAAGCGTTCGGTGATTCGCTCTTCGTTCTACGTTCATGCCCATAAGGGAACCATTGGCGCCCTGCGCCGGGTGGTGGAACCGTTCGGTTATCTGATCGAGGTCGTCGAGTGGTTCCAGACAGAGCCCAAGGGCGTGCCGGGAACGTTCGCGTTGAAGATCGGTGTTTCCGATGGAGGCATCAGCGAAGAAACCTATCAGGAACTGACGTGGTTGATCGATGACGCTCGGCCGGTCAGTCGCCACATGACAGGGCTGGCGATCAGCCTCGAAACCACAGGCCATTTGAACATCGGCGTTGCCTTGTATGAAGGCGACGAAATCGACGTGTACCCGCCGGTCATGCGTGACATTGAAGTTACGGGCCGTTTTGGTGTGGTGGGACGCGAACACTCCATAGACACCTTGGACGTTTATTATGATTGATGTGAACTCGCAATTTTTCGCGATCCTCACGAACGTGGGTATGGCAAAACAAGCGAACGCCGACGCCCTCGGTATTCCCTGGAAAATCACTGAAATGGGGGTGGGGGATGCCAATGGTACTGACCCTATCCCCAATGCAGCTCAAACCAAACTCATCAACGAATGGCGCCGTAGGCCACTGAATCAACTTAAAGTTGATCCTGTCAACCCGGCGGTCATCATTGCCGAGCAGATCATCCCGGCTGATGAGGGTGGCAAGTGGATTCGCGAAATCGGTCTGTATGACGCGGACGGGGATCTGGTGGCGGTGGCGAATTGCGCGCCGAGCTTCAAGCCGGTGCTGTCGCAGGGATCGGGCCGTACGCAAGTGGTGCGGATGAATTTGATCGTTTCCAGCACCGCCAACATCTCGCTCAAAATAGACCCTGCAGTGGTGCTGGCCACACGTGAGTACGTCGATACAAGAATCTTTGAAGAATTGTGCAAGCTGGACACCAAACAATCGGTGCGGGTTGCCACCACGGCGAACATCACGCTGGCGGGGTTGCAGACGATTGATTCGGTAGTCTTGCTCGACGGCGACCGTGTGCTGGTAAAAAACCAGGCTGCTGCTAAGGACAATGGCCTTTATGTCGCAGCCACGGGAGCGTGGTCGCGCTCACTTGATGCTGACAGCAGCGTTGAAGTGACCTCTGCGCTGTTGGTCTCGGTTGAGCAGGGCGCTTCGCAGGCGGATACACGCTGGCAGCTAGTGACGGATGGGGCAATCGTCCTGGGTACAACGCCGTTGGTTTTCCAGAACGTCAATCATGGCTTGGCACCCATCAGTTCCCCTGCATTTACCGGTACGCCTACTGCCCCGACGGCGCCGGTGGGGACCAATACCAACCAGTTGGCAACGACGGCATTTATTCAGGCCGCCATAGCGGCACTGGTGGACTCGTCGCCAGGCACGTTGGATACGCTCAACGAGCTGGCTGCCGCGCTGGGCGACGACCCAAACTTTGCCACCACGGTCACCAACGCTTTAGCCACGAAAGCGCCGCTCAACGGTCCGGTTTTCACTGGCGAGCCACGAGCGCCTACCCCGGCGCCTGGGGATAGCGACACCTCCCTAGCGACCACCGCTTACGTTCAGCAGGCATTGAACGGCGGCAGCGTTCTCAACGTTGCAGGCTCGGGGAATATCGTGTTGACCGCCTCGCAACTAGGGGCCGGGTTGATTGTGTTAACCGGTGCTTTGACTGGCAACAGGGTGGTAATTGTTCCTACAGTGATCGGGCGTTATCAGTTCTGGAACGCCACGACCGGAAACTTCACGCTTACAGTAAAAACTGCGGCGGGGACCGGCGTCGGTATCAGTCAGGGCCAGTCGTCGCTCCTGTTCGGTGACGGCTCGAATATTTACCTTCAGCAATCTGATTTCATCAGTCCTGTACTCAGAGGAACGCCGACGGCGCCCAAAGCGCCGCGTTTCGATGTCAGTGATCAGGTGATGACGGCGGCAGCGGTACAGGCCCGAGGCCTTCAATATTCCGGCTTTGTTTCTCTCGGCGGCGCAGTGCCAGGTAACGTTTCGCATATCGGTGGGATTGTGCATTTTACCGGCGCGGGCTTTCCCTCCTACAGCCTGCCCGACTCCACCGCGAACAACATACTCCCAGGCGCGGTAATACGGCTTCACAACTGGTCCGTTTCAAACCTGGCGCTCGCCGTGCAAGGCGCAGACAAAGCGCAGGAAAACAATGACACCACCTCTTCTGCGGCTACCCGGTCGATTCCGCCGGACACTTACGTAGATTGCATATACATCGGATCCGGAGTTTGGATGTTGATGGGTACAGGGGTCGCTGGGAAAACCCGTCAGTTCGGCGCTCTGCTGGCCCCGAATGGTTACCAGCGATTGCCGTCTGGCTTGTTGATGCAGTGGATGACTGCAAACTTTGCTTCGGCGTTTAAGGGGGTCGTCTTCAATCTGCCAGCTGCTTTCCCTAACCAGTTTTTCGGGTGCAGCGTCAGTCTGACGGACAGCGCCATTTACGACAGTACCGGTCAGCCCTTCGTGGCTGGAATGCCCAACGGACTGGGTCAGGTTCTTTTGCAATCCAACTACACCGCCAGTCAGTCGGCTGTCCGGGTACTTGCGTTCGGTTATTAAGGGGGCTTGATGATTTATTCCAGCAAAACAACAAATCTCTTCTATGACTCGGACTGGGGCGCGGATCTGCCGGCAGACGCAACCGAAATATCGTTTGAGTTGCGCCAACACTTATTGGACGGGCAGACGCGGGGCTTGGCTATCAACTTCGATACCGAGCCGCCATCTCTCCTCGAGCGACCACCGTTGTCGTTGGAACAGTTGACCGAGATCGAACGCAGCTGGCGTGCGTCGCAATTGTCTGCGACTGACGGTGTGGTTGCGCGCCACCGGGACGAATCAGAAAGCGGTATGACTACCACACTTGCTGCTGAACAATACGTTGCATTGCAGGCCTATCGGCGCCAGTTGCGAGACTGGCCACAAGCGGGCCAGTTTCCACTGGCAGAACATCGCCCCATTGCCCCGGGCTGGCTCGCCGAACATACCCATTAAACGCCCCGCATTGACGGGGCGTTTTCTTTTCCGCCTCACCAAAAACAAGGCCTCGCACTGCGGGGCTTTTTCGTATCTGGAGAATCTATGAGCTTCTTTCACGGCGTTACCACCACGAACGTCGACACCGGCGCTCGTGTCGTTGCGTTGCCTTCGTCCTCGATCATTGGACTGGTTGACACCTTTGTACCGGCGCCGGCCTACAGCGCGCAGCCGAACGACCTGGTGGTGATCACCAACGAACGCGAAGCGGTGGCCGCCTTCGGCCCCGACTCGGCAATGACCAAAGCCTGCAAGGCCATCTATACCCGAGCCAAGGCGGTGATCGTCGCCTGTGGTGTGGCCCAGTTGGCCGATCCGGCTGCACAGACCTCGGCGATCATCGGCGGCGTTCAGGCTGACGGTAAGCGTACCGGTCTGCAGGCGCTGCTGGACGGCAAGAGCCGGTTCAACGCGCAGCCGCGGCTGTTGGTCACTCCCAAGCACAGCGCGACACAGGCTGTCGGTACCGCCCTGGTGGCAGTGGCCGACAAGTTGCGAGGGCTCGCCATTCTCGACGGTCCAAACACCACCGATGAGGCGGTGATGGCCTACGCCGAGAACTTCGGCGCCAAGCGGGCGTACCTGGTTGATCCGGGTGTGCAGTATTGGGACACCACGGCGGACGCCACGGTCGACGCGCCGGGCTCGGCCTGGGTGGCGGGCTTGTTCGCCTGGACCGACAGCGAATACGGCTTTTGGGCTTCGCCTTCGAACAAGGAGTTTGTTGGTATCACTGGCACTACGCGGCCGATTGAGTTCCTGGACGGTGACGAAACCTGCCGGGCCAACCTGCTCAACAACGCCAACATCACCACGATCATCCGTGATGACGGCTTCCGCCTGTGGGGCAACCGCACCCTTTCGAGCGATCCGAAGTGGGCGTTCGTCACTCGCGTACGGACGATGGACATCGTCATGGACGCGATCCTCTACGGCCACAAATGGGCGGTCGACCGCTCCATCACAGCGACTTACATCAAGGACGTGACTGAAGGTCTGCAGGCGTTCATGCGCGACCTGAAAGCCCAAGGCGCAATCATCAACTTCGAGGTGTATGCCGACCCGGAGTTGAACACGGCCAGCCAGCTGGAGCAGGGCAAGGTGTATTGGAACATCCGCTTCACCGACGTTCCGCCGGCAGAAAACCCCAACTTCCGCGTAGAGGTCACCAACCAATGGCTGACCGAAGTGCTCGACACCGCCGCTTAAGGAGCGACCTCAATGGCAATGATTCCCGAAACCCTGGCGAACCTGAACTTGTTCGCCGACGGCGTCAGCTTCCAGGGCGATGTGCCGAGCCTGACGCTGCCCAAGCTCACGCTCAAGATGGAAGAGCATCGCGGCGGCGGTATGGATGCGCCGGTCGAGCTGGACATGGGCATGGAAAAACAGGAAGCGAACTTTACTACCACTGGCGTACGCCGTGAGTCGTTGAAGTTCTTCGGCTTGGCCGACGGCACGGCGTTCAACGGTACGTTCCGAGGGGCCTATAAAGGGCTCAAGGGCAAAGTCACGCCGGTCATCGTCACCCTGCGCGGCACGTTGAAAGAAGTCGACATGGGCGACTGGAAGCCGGGCGACAAGGCCGAGATCAAACACTCCATCGGGCTGACGTACTACAAGCTCGAAGTGGACGGCCGAACCGTCTACGAGATCGACCCCATCGGCATGCGCCGCGTGATTAATGGCGTTGATCAACTGGCCGCCCAGCGTTCCGCATTGGGCCTTTAACTCCTCTTGATACCCCGCCTGGCGATTCGCCCGGGCGGCGGTTCCTCTTTTTAAGGACACATCTCTATGAGCAGTACCGCAACTCCAAGCTGGATGACCCTGACCGTTGACCGCGTCACCGTGAAACTGACTGTGCCATCAGAAGCCAACGGCGTGCGTGTCGATACGCTGAGCCTCCGAACACCGACCGTGCGTGACCTTCGGATTGCCCGCCAGACAGCGCCCAATGATGAGGAGCAACAAGATCTGAACTTGTTCGCCTCCCTGGCCGAAGTCGGGACCAAGGATCTGGATGGCTTGACGCTGAAGGACTTCAACCGCATACAGGCCGGCTATTTTCGCCTGGTGCGAGAAGATGAATTTCAACCCCAAGGTGCAGAAGCAACTGGCTAAGCGTCTTGCCACCGAACTGAACTTTTCCGCCGCTGAAATCCTCGCCATGCCGTTCTCCGACATGGTCTGGTGGCTGTCAGACTGAAACAAGGGGTAGACGATGGCTAGCAAACTGGCGTTATCGCTGGTGATTGGCGGCGCCGTCAGTTCGACGATGGCGTCTGCCTTCCGCACGGTTGATGGCCACATCAAAAAGCTGGAGGAAAAAGGCAGCAAGGCCAAGGTGCTCAAGAGCACCATTGGCGAAACCATTCGCCTGCGCGATGAATGGAAGCGGGCGCACGACAGCGGTGCTGCTTCGGCGGATGGTCTGTTGCGCAAGCTCAACGGCAACCTTGACGCCCTGCGTAAACAGGGCGTGGAGGTGGGCAGGCTGGGGCAGGAGTACCAGCGCCTCGGCCGGGCAGCCAAAGCCGCCGATCTGCAGCTTAAAGGTCACCAGCAGCTCGATGCCGGCAAGAAAGGACTCACGTCGAGCATTGGTCAAGGTGTTGTCGCCACCGGCCTTGCAGCGATTCCGACCAAGGTCAGCGCGGATTATCAGGCGATCATCCGCGACATTGCGATCAAGGCGGATGTGGTCAACAAGCCGCAAGAAACACAGCTTAGCCAGACAGTAATCCAGACCTCCCGCGATACGGGCATGGCCCGTAACGACGTGGCGGACCTGGTAAACCAGCTGGTTGGTGCCGGTATGGACCTCAAGCAGGCTATGGCCTACGCGCCGACGGCGGCGAAGTTTGCCATCGGCCAGGGCGCCTCCGGCGTCGACACGGCCAGCATGATCATGGCGCTGCAGCAAAACGCCAAGATCACCGACCCCAAGGTAATGCAACAGGCCCTGGAGGCCATCGCCTACCAAGGACAGGCGGGGAGCTTCGAGGCCAGCGACATGGCCCGGTGGTTCCCGCAACTGCTGGCCAGCATGGAGAAGAACGGCAGCACCGGCATGGAGGCGGTCAGCTCCTTGGGCGCGATGCTTCAAGTCCAGATGAAAACGGCCGGCGGCTCGGACGAAGCGGCCAACAACCTGAAAAACTGGATGGAGAAAATCGGTTCGGGCGACGTGGTCAAGGCGTACAAGGACGCCGGCATTGACTATCAAGGCTCCCTGAACACTGGCATTCAGAAGGGCATGTCGACCCTGGAATCCAGTTTCGCCCTGGCGATGAAATACATCCAGGCCACCGACCCGGCGAAGGCCGCGAAGATGGCCGAGGCCCAGGCCAAGATCAGCAAGGAGACGGACCCGGAGAAGGCCAAGGCGGCGCTCGATGCGCTGGAAAAATCCCTGCGTACCGGTGACCTGTTCGCCGACATGCAGGTCAAGGCAGCGCTCACTGCCTACTCGCAAAACAAGTCGCTGTACGAGCAGTTGAAAAAGGATTCGCAGTCTTCTGGCGGGATCCTCGATAAGAACCTGGCCGAGCGGCGCGAAACGTCGAAACAGATGTGGGACGAGCTGGGCCAGGCGGTTAGCGATGGCATGCGCAGCGTGGGTGACGCCATCCGCCCGGCGACCGATGCGGTCGCCCAGGGCCTGACCTCAATTGTGCGTGGGTTGACGAAGCTTTCGGATGGCTCGCAACCGGTGGTGCTTGGCATTGCTGCTATCACCACCGGCCTGTTGGCCCTCAAGACGGCTGCCAGCGCGGTGAAGATTGGCAAGGGGCTGTACAACATATCGCGTGGTCGGGCGATGGAGCGAGGCGTGGGCGCCCTCGGTAACGCCGCTGCCAAGGCTCCTAAAACCGGTATCAAGACGGTGGATAAGGGGCTCGGCGTACTCGGTAAGCTGATGGGAGCGGGCAATGATTCCGGTGGGGGGCTGAGCACTGAGCCGCAACGCGTGTTCGTCGTCAACGCTGATGCGATAGGCCGAGCAGGCTCTGGTCCAAGCTCAGGCCCCGACGCTGCAGGCAGACGTCAGCGTGGGCGACGCGGTCGCCGTTCCGGCATCGGAAACCTCCCACGTCGCCGATTGCCCGGCCGGGCGTCGAATATCCCGTCCGTATCGGCTCCTGCCGCCGTTTCTATGATGCCAAAGGTTGGCCTGTTGGCTGCTGCGCCTATTGCCGCTGCGGCGGAGGCGGTGCCCGATAGCTCGCTCGGCCGTGCGGTTCAGTCGATTAGGGGCGTCACCCGAGCCACCAAGCGTCTCCCCGGCGGTTCGGTATTAGATGCCGGGGTGGGAGTTATCGATACCGCGCTTAACGCCAAGACCCAAGACGAAAAAGCCGAGGGATACGGCGGTGCTGCGGGTGGTTTCGCGGGCGCCCTGGCCGGCGGTGCAGCAGGTGCCGCTATCGGTTCGGTGGTGCCGATCATCGGTACGGCCATCGGCGGCGCAATCGGTGCCGCGCTGGGCGGCCTGGGTGGCGAAAGCATCGGCAGCTTCTTGGGTAAGTCCTGGTTTGGCAGTGAGGCCAAGGCGGAAGAGGCCAAGCCTGCCGAGGTCGCCAAGCCAGCTGACCCCACACCGCCCGTGCCGCCAAAGGTTGAGCAAGCTTTCAGCTTTGCGCCGAATGTCTCCATCACTGTTCAGGGCGATGTTAAAGATCCTGCGCAGCTGGCTCGGGAGCTGGAGCCGCATTTGCGTCAGCTCATGGAGGCTTTCTCTCGGGAGACGCTTGCTCGACAGTCGTCGAGCCAGTTGTTCGATGCTCCCCACGTTTAAGGAGGTGCCATGGCCTACATGGAGCAAATGCAATCGGCGCTGAAATCGCTGCTTGCAGCGGGGGAGTCTGGCCGTACCAGTCTCGACGGCATGCTGGGCCCGCTCAACGGCGCCGTCAGCGACATGACGGGCGCAGCCTCGGAGCTGGAGGGTGTGCCCTTCATTGGGCCTGCCATCGGCGCCAAGGTGCAACGGACCATGCGGGCAATCAACGCGGCGCAGTCCACCGTGGGCCAGGTGGCGGCCAAGTACAACCAATCCGTCACCGCAGCCGGCCAAGTCCAGAAGCGGCTGGGTTCGCTCAAAGAACAGGCTGGCAAAGCGGGTGCAGCGATTAATCGCATCGCCGGCCAGGTGAGCCCATCGCTGAGCAACATCATGCCCACGGGTTCATTTGCCCCCCAACTGACACCAGCTGCCGAGGCGGTGAAGCCGTTCCCGCACCTGCTGATCATGCAGCCCCTGGTGCCGAACGCGCAGCCGTACTACTTCAACCTGGATACGGCGGCTTTCGAGGAACTACGTCGGCAGACGTCGTTTCGTTGGGCAGGCCAGGAACGGCTGACACGCAGCATCGCCCAGCAGGCGGTCGGCCAAGGAGAGGACAAGATCAGCCTAAAGGGCGCGATTTTTCCGGGCTTCAAAGGTGGGCTCAAACAGCTGGACACCCTGCGCACCATCGGGCGACGTCTGCAGCCGGTGAACCTGACCACCGGCTACGGCGAAGTGCTCGGCACCTGGTGCCTGCTCAACATCGAGGAAGATCAAAGCAACCTGCTCGCGGGTGGCATTCCGCGTAAGCAATCCTTTTCACTGGAGTTTGTGAGCTATGGCGACGATCTGCAGAACGTCTGATGGGGATCTGTTGGACACCGTATGTCATCACTACTACGGCCATTTGAATGGCACGGTGGAGGCCGTGCTTGCCGCCAATCAAGGCCTGGCCGATGAGCCTCAACCGTTTCGCGCTGGTGTGATTATCCTGCTGCCGGATCTGCCAGCGCAGACGCTGGAGGATATCCAGCTGTGGGATTAACCAGCACCGTCGCAAGTCACCAGCCCCGCCCCGTGCGGGGTTTCTCTTTTCTGGAGTATCACCATGAAGCCGACCTATCGCATCGTTGCGGACGGCAAAGACATCACCGCGTTGATCAATGACCGGTTATTGAGTCTGCGCACCTCGGATAAGCCGGGCATGGACTCGGACGACTTCGAGTTGCGGATCGATGATCGTGATCAAGCGGTTGCGCTGCCCACACGTGGGGCGGGTGTCGAGGTTTACCTGGGATATACCGGCCAGGCCCTGACCCGCTTGGGGCGCTACACCGTCGACGAGATCGAGTTGTCGGGGCCGCCTGACACGATGGTGATCCGGGGTAAAGCCAGTGACATGCGTGGCAGCGGCAAGACCGTGCGCAGCGGGTCCTGGGAAAACGTGCCCCTGCAGCAGATTGTCCGCGACGTGGCAGCCCGCAATGGTTGGCAGCCAGTGTGCCCAGTGCAAACCAAAGTGCCCCGCGTCGACCAGCTCAACGAGTCGGACTACAACTTCATCACCCGCCTTGCCAAACAGTATGACTGCACGGCCAAGCTGGCCGACGGCAAGCTGTTGGTCATGCCTCGGCAGGGCGGCCAGACCGCGAGCGGCAAGAACCTGAGCCCTGTGGTTCTGAGGCGCTCTGATCTGAGCCGTTATCAATTCCGTCTCGGCGATCGCAATACGCAAAAGGCGGTACGCACCAAGCACCAGGACAAAAAGTCAGGAGCCCTGAAGGTAGTCGAGCTGGACAACGACGACCTGCCGAACGGCCTGCCAGCGGTCCATACCGACCGGCATATCTACCCCAACAAGTCAGCCGCCGAGCAGGCCGCCAAGGCGCGCTTGGCTGCGTTCAATCGCAGCAGCGCCGGGGTTCGCCTGGAAATGGCCGGGCGCACCGATGTATTTGCCGAGCGGTCGATCATCGTCCAGGGGATCAAGCCCGGGCTTGATGGTGAATACCTGGCTGAGGCGGTGGAGCAACTGTTCACCTCCAGTGGCTGGACCACCACCGTCGAGTGCAACGGCGGCAAGAAGGGCAAGGCCAATGCCAAAGGTAAGAAAAAGAAGAAGGAAGCCAAGCCGGTCAAGGTCGTCCAGCTTTAGATGCGCCAAGCACTGCCCTCAAACACAACCGTAACCCGCCATCGAGCGGGCTTTTTTTGGAGTCCCCATGCCACTCACTGAGCAGCAACTACAGCGCATCATGCCCAACGCCCGCCGCCAAGCGGGCGTTTTTGTATCGGCCCTGAACGCCGCCATGGCACACCGACAGATCGATACGCCCAAGCGGCAGGCGGCATTCCTGGCCCAGGTTGGGCATGAGTCCGGCCAACTGCAGTACGTGCGGGAGCTGGGCGGCGATCAGTACCTCAGTAAATACGACACCGGTTCGCTGGCTTCGAAACTCGGCAACACGCCCGAGCCTGACGGTGATGGCCAGCGCTATCGTGGTCGCGGCTTAATCCAGATTACCGGTGCCCACAATTACCTGCGCTGCAGCTTGGCGCTGTTCGGGGACGAGCGCCTGTTGCGTACGCCTGAACTACTGGAGCTGCCCCTATGGGCGGCCGAGTCGGCTGCATGGTTCTGGTGGGTCAGGGAGTTGAACGTGTTGGCTGATCGGGGTGAGTTCGAAACGATCACCCGGAAAATCAATGGCGGGCTCAATGGTCTGCAGGAACGCCTGCAGCTGTGGGAGCGGGCGAGGGCGGTGTTATGCGTCTCGTCGACATGATCCCGCTGCAGTACCGCGTGCTGGCCGCCGGGCTTCTGTTGTTCGCTCTGGTTGCCGCTTCGGCGGTCATCGCCTGGACGGTTCAAGGCTGGCGATACGGTCAGCAGCTGGAAAAACAAGCCCGGCTCCACACCGAAACTCTCAACCAAATAACCCTGGCCTCGACCGCGCTGCAGCGCACCGAGCAGGACAAGCGCCTGGCCCTGGAGCAGCGGCTGGCCGCCAATGACCAAACCCACTATCGAGCCCTAACCGATGCCCAACGTGACCAGGATCGCCTGCGTGATCGCCTCGCTACTGCTGATGTCCGGCTGTCAGTCCTACTCGACGCCACCGATACCACCTGCAGCGGTGCGGTGCCAGCCACCACCAGCGCCGGCGGCGTGGTTCATGGAACCACACGTGCCCGACTTAACCCGGCGCATGCTCAAAGAATTATCAGCATCACCAATGACGGCGACCAAGGATTAATTAAACTTGCCGCCTGTCAGGCTTATCTGAAGGATATAAATTTAGCGCGGTAGCTGCGTGGAAAGAGTTATCGAGAGCCATTTTGGCGTCGCCTCGTATCAGCTCCGCTTCGGTATTGGAGATTATTGCGCAGTGAACAAACCCATTTAACATTCGTAGAAGCTGGTCATGATGATATTGAGCTTCTCCTACGCCTAGCAAAATACTGTGAATTTGAGTCTCCGCGTAATTCATAACTTTGTCATGCAAACGTTGATGACTGTCCATGTGTAAGTCCTCTGTAGCCTCCCACAGTGGACCTATGAAACTGTAATAGCCACCTAATTATCATGAGGATCCGTTTCCGCTACCCATTGGTGCAAGCCGAGTTCGGTTCAAGTGCGTGCCTTGGGTAGGTCAATAAAACTAAAAGGAGCGGTCAGATTGGATGCGACAACATTCAATCTGACCGCTTCGCTCGCAGATTACCCCTGCAAGTCCAGCCAAGGCTCCTGCTCCGTGCACAAAGCGCGGCGAGTCTAGCACCTGTCTATCCATACAGTAAGGTCTTGCTCAAAATGTCTTCACCCATCATTCCTTGGATGGGCGGCAAACGTCGCCTAGCCGACCGCCTCATTCCGCTTTTTCCTCCACACGAGTGCTATGTCGAAGTCTTTGCCGGCGGTGCCGCGCTTTACTTTATGCGACCCCAGGCCGCACCCGTTGAAGTCCTGAACGATATCAACGGCGACCTGGTGACGCTCTATCGCGTTGTGCAGAACCACCTGGAAGAATTCGTGCGCCAGTTCAAATGGGCGCTCAGCTCCCGCCAGTTGTTCGAGTGGCAGAAAATGACCCGTCCCGAAACCCTTACCGACATCCAGCGCGCCGCCCGGTTCTTCTATCTGCAACACCATGCTTTCGCCGGCAAGGTCACCGGGCAGACGTTCGGCACCGCGACCACTGGCCCGGCCATCAACCTGCTGCGGATCGAGGAGAACCTCTCGGCCGCGTGGCAGCGACTGTCCGGCACCTACGTCGAAAACCTTCCCTGGCTTGATTGTGCTGAGCGCTACGACCGCGCTCATACGTTCCACTACATGGACCCACCGTACTGGCAGACCGCTGGATATGGCGTGGATTTCCCGTTCGAGAATTACGAGCGGATGGCCGACTTTATGCGTCGTTGCAAGGGCAAGGTAATGGTCAGCATCAACGACCACCCGGACATCCGTCGCGTGTTTGAAGGCTTTCACTTCGAGACGTTGGACATTCGGTACAGCAACACGAACCAGCGTCAGTGCAAGGCTGAGGTCAGCGGTGAACTGGTGATCATGAACTGGGAGCCGGCAGCGTTGGGAGGGCTGTTTTAATGGTTGTCGCGCTCGATCTGATCCGCTTGCTATGTGATTACGCTGGAGCGTTACTGTGGTCACACAAACGAAGGACCAAGACCATGGAAACCGAAACCGCTGATAAATACTTGAACATCTTCCCCTCCGAGCTGCTGGCGGCGGTGGCACGCGGGGAGGTGGATCTGAATCACTGGGCCGGCGTGGTGCTGGCTGGGCGAGGGTTGGACCAGAACGCACGCTGGGTGGGATTCCCAGAGGCGGCCCGCCTTCTGGATCAACGCAGTCAGGCTTAGTTTTCTTCCGGATTCCAGGGGAGCAACAACTGTGCTCCCTGGTTTCTGACATTCCCCACCTCTTTTCCCACGGCATACCATTCGAAATCGGCCTCAGGCCTGGAATGGTCTCTTGCAATTTCCTCTGCTTGCCCTGGGCTGAGATCCGGGTCCAGCCACTCCCGCGCTTGCTCAGGTGATAACACCAACGGCCGGCGATCATGGATATCTACCATGCCCTGGTCGCATGACGCGGTAATGATTACGAAACCGTCACCGTCTTGCTCGTCCAGACCTGGACGGGCCTGTGCGAGCGCCCCGAAGAACATCGGCTTCTGATCCTTCAACCGGATGAAATAGGGTTGTTTTTTCTTCGGATCATTTGGGTCTTTAACCCACTCATACCAACCCTCGCTGGGCACCAGTGCGCGCCCGGCCGGCCAAAGCTGTTTGAAAAACTTTCCCGTCGTAACGGTCTCGATCCTGGCATTGATCGGATCCGGACGTTTTCCCTTCGCCCAAAAGGGCGCCCATCCCCACCTCACTGGAGTGATGTGGATACCTGCCTCTGTGCTGTGCAGGATCTGCACGCGGGTCGTCGGAGCCACGTTGTACCGGCTGATCGGCTCTGCGTCGTACCCGCCGAACAATGGCAGCTGAGGGCCAAGCTCCTCCATAAACACCGCCATGCCCTCGTACTGCACGAATCTCCCGCACATGAGCTGTCCCGCCTGTCAGATTTTTCCTATACAAAATTGACCGCGAACCTTGTACAAAGTTAACTGTATGTTCGTACAGTATTTTTGGATCGGTGCGTCATGAGCTTTTCAATTCTAGGCCCTATTGCTGAGGGTGGCTTGAAGCTGCCCCTGTGTTCGTTTCGTGTGCCCGCCGGGTTTCCATCTCCAGCGGCGGACCACATCGAAGCGCACATCTCATTGGATGAGGTTCTGAACATTCGCGCTCCGCATGTCTACCTGGTTTCCATCGCCGGGGAGAGCATGCAAGGCGCTGGGATCTTTGAAGGGGACCTAGCCGTTGTGGACCGTGCGATGGAACCTGCGCATGGTCACATCGTCGTGGCGCTGCTGAACAACGAACCCGTGTGCAAGCGCCTCTGCATCCGTGGGAAGGAGGTGATTCTCCTGTCGGAGAACCCAAAGTACCCACCAAGGTACGTGCTCGAGGGCGACGAGCTGGTCATCTGGGGCGTTATCACCTGCAGCGTGCGCAGCCATGTCTAAAGCCCAGCCCGTTTTCGCCCTGATCGACTGCAACAGCTTCTACGCCAGTTGCGAAAGAGTGTTCCGCCCGGACCTGGTCCGCGTGCCCATCGTCGTGCTGAGCAACAACGACGGGTGCGTGATCGCCCGCAGCTACGACGCCAAGCCCTACGTGAAGATGGGCGAGCCGTATTTCCAGATCAAGCACAAGCTGCAGAAACACGGCATCGTCCCGTTCTCGTCGAATTACGCGCTCTACGGTGACATGAGCGAGCGCGTGATGACCCTCATTGAAGCAATGGTGCCGGCCGTCGAGGTTTACAGCATCGACGAAGCCTTCGCGGATCTCACCGGCATCGACGGCCGGGATGCCCTCGGCCGGAAGATCCGCAGCCAGGTGCTGCGCTGCACCGGCATCCCGGTTGGGGTAGGGATCGCTCATACCAAAACCCTGGCAAAACTGGCGAACCACACCGCCAAGCGGCTCCAGGCGCAAACGGGCGGCGTTGTCGACATCTGCGACCCGTTTAAGCGCGACTGGGTGTTGCGCAACACCGACGTGTCTGAAGTCTGGGGAGTCGGTCGCAAGATGAAACTTCACTTGGACACCATGGGCATCAAGACCGCGATGGACCTGGCAAAGGCCGATCCGTGGACGCTACGGAAGAAATTCAGCGTGGTGATCGAAAAGACCGCCCGGGAGCTGGCCGGCACGCCGTGCCTGGAGCTGGACGAGCCGGACCCGCCGAAGCAAGAAATCTGCTGTAGCCGGATGTTTGGTATGCGGCTCACGGAGCTGGCCCCGATCAAGGAAGCGGTAGCCACCTACATGATGCGCGCATCGGAAAAGCTCAGAGCGCAGAAGTCGCTGTGCAAGAAGGTCCGCGTGAGCATCCGCACCGGCATGTTTAATCCCGAGGAGGCGAAGTATGCCAATGGGGTGCTGATTGACCTGCCATATCCGACTGACGATGTACGATTGCTGACGAAGGCGGCCGTGGATTCGCTTGATCGGGTGTTTCGGCCAGGCTTCAAGTACAGCAAGGCGGAAGTGTTGTTGATGAACCTCTGTCAACCGGGAGAGTATACCGACGATCTGTTCGCATTCTCCCAGCCAACTGACGCCACGAAGCTAATGACCGTACTGGATGAGATCAATAGTCGGTGGGGGAGAGGGACGTTACGCACGGCCGGGGTGCCTGCAGAACCGGACTGGGGGATGCGTAGAGAAATGATGAGCCGGAGTTACACCACCAAGCTGGGTCAGCTTTGGCGGGTTACGTGTCGATAATGCCCGGTCAACGCTAGGGCAGGAGCATTGGCCATTTCAGGCGTGATATCATGCGAGCCTTTTGATTGCTCAGCAAGTATTTGATTTTTCGATGGTTTAAAACAGCTATGTTACTCAGCCCGGGGGTTGCAATACAAATGGTCAAGAAAAGCAGGGGCGTTAAGCCAACTGAAGAGTCAAAGCGTGAGGCTGAGGCTGCCGTTTCTGTTGTAGCGCGTCAGGTTAAGTTTAACGTCGCTGAGTATCCCGTTTCCATGTATGTCGACAGATTTAAAAACGATATAGATGACCGATACTTTGTTCCATCATACCAGCGAAATCTTGCTTGGAACGATGAGCAGAAATCGCAATTTATTGAATCGTTAATAATAGGTTTGCCTATCCCATTTATGTTTTTTTATCAAACAGGGGACGGTAGGATGGAAATTGTGGACGGGTCTCAGAGAATGAGAGCTATGAGGTCGTTCCTCAAAGAAGGGCTCCGTCTGCGTGACTTGGTTTTGGTCCCTGAGCTGAACGGTTTTTCGGTTGAGGATCTTCATGCTGACAGAGTTAATAAGCTAGAAGATATAACTATACGTACAATTATTCTTGATACGGATACTGACCCGTCTACACGAGCGGAGATGTTTGCACGTATCAATCGGATGGGAACGACTGCAAACGAAGCAGAAATTCGCCGAGGATCACTGCCAGGTGCAGTGACCGAAATGATAACCAAATTAGCAGAGGATCGCAGGTTTGTGGCGATGACTCCACTAACTGCTAAAGCGATAAGTTCACGGGAGCGTGAAGAACTCGTTACTCGTTTCTTTGCGTACCTGAATAGAAATGATACCCCCGATGGTCGGTTTCCTGGTTATAGAGATCGTCCAAAGAAATTTATATATGATTATCTGAAAGATGCTAACTCGGCTGCTAAGGATAATCCGGAAATTATCGAGCAGATGAGTGAAGAGTTTTTTCGGATGTTGGATTTTGTCCGAAAAACATTTGAGTTGGGCTTCAGAAAGAATGGAACTGCGAACACGGTGCCGCGTGTCAGGTTTGAAGCTATAGCGGTGGGCTCAGCACTTGCCTTGAGGAAGTTTCCTGATTTGGAAGTTGACTCTAAGGTGATTTCAGAACGAATGAAAACCGAGCATTTCGACAGTGTCGTTGTCTCCGATGGAGCGAACGTGCGTTCCAAGCTAGAGGGACGGATTGACGTTGTGGTACGTATGTTGGTTAACGAATGACTACTCTACGAGCGGCTTTGGCAGAGCGGAAAGAAGAGTTTTCTGTCCATATGGCCCTGGCGCACGCTTTGGACCGCAGACTTATCTCCGGCGATCCGGTTTCGATTGGAGAGACGGCAGTAACAGTGCGGCACTTGCTGACAATTAAGTCAGGCCTGATAGTCCATTTGTATAACATAGTTGAGTCAGTAATGACACGAACGATTCAGGAGGTTGGAGAGGCAGTTCAAGCCGCTCGTCCTTCTGAATGGACAACGGAAACTTTGAAAGAATGGCTTCGGTACTATGCGGCTTCAGGAGGGGATGGGAATGAAGACACCCGCCTGGACGTTGTTCACAAGGCTGCCTTAAAACTGTTAACCAAAGAGCCAATTCGAGAGCTTACTTTTAAAAAGCCATCTGGAACGTGGTCGGATAAGGTAATTTATACTTTTTCGCAACGACTGAAAGTGGATTTTAGGTTTACGGCGGCGTTGGCGATAAAGATGGCCAAGAGCTCGACATATGCAGATAAAACCCCGCTGGAGTTTTTGGCTGACAGAAGAAATGCGATTGCACATGGAAGGCGCTCGTTTGAAGACGGTGCGCGTGAATTGAGTTTGCAGAGTATACAGGATCTTGCTGATGTAACTATTGAGTACATGGAGCATGCTGTAGATGCATTTCAGAAGTTTGTAGACGATAAACATTATGTGGCGGCCGTTTGATGCGCAATACAGAAAAAATTTTGGCGGTCGATTTGTTTTGTGGGGCCGGCGGTCTTACTTACGGGTTGGAGAGCTCCGGTATTTCAGTGACCCTTGGAGTTGATATCGACCCGAACTGTGCTCATGCTATTGAAGCAAATTCAAATGCTAGGTTTCTGCAAGCCGACGTTGCTTCGTTGGACGTCGCGGAAGTTAAGAAGGCGCTGTCGGGCGGTGATTTTACACTTCTTGCCGGCTGCGCGCCGTGCCAGCCTTTCTCCACATATTCACGTGCCGCAAAACAGAGGCATGGAGTTGGTGCGGGTGATGGGCGAAGCGAGGATTGGCGTCTTGCGGAGCACTTCGGAAATGTTATACGTGAGGTGCAGCCTGATATCGTGACAATGGAGAACGTCCCTCCATTGGCGCAGCAGGACGTGTTTAAAACTTTTTTAGAAAAGCTTGAGGGTTATTGGGTGGATTGGAAGGTTATCGAATGTAATTCGATCGGTCTTCCCCAAACTAGAAAGCGACTAGTGCTTGTTGCTTCGAAGTTGGGTCCAATCGAAATCCCTGACTTCGATTTGCCTCAGAAAACAGTGCAGGACACAATTGGTGGTCTTCCTAAGATAGTAGCGGGGGGAGGAGATCCGAACGATAAACTTCATAAAGCTAGTCGACTCAGTGCACTGAATATGAGGCGGATACGCTCTTCGATTCCCGGCGGTACTTGGAGGGACTGGCCTGAAGAACTTCTTTCCTCGTGCCACACAAAGGAAACTGGTGCAACTTACCCTTCAGTTTACGGACGGATGGAGTGGGATTCTCCAGCTCCCACCATTACAACGCAATGTTTTGGCTATGGAAACGGTCGTTTTGGACACCCTGAGCAGGACAGAGCTATAAGCCTTCGCGAAGCAGCAATGCTGCAAGGGTTTCCACGTGATTACTCGTTTCTTCCCGATGGAGAGCCTGTTTCCTTTGCTAAGGTTGGTAGGTTAATTGGCAATGCCGTACCTGTAACATTGGGAGAGGTGATTGGTCGATTTATCAGGCAGCATGTCACTGAATATAGTCAATTGCGTACCGTTGAGCAGCGTGCAGGATAAATAGGGGGTATTTAAGGAGGGGGCATAGTGAGAAAGTTATTTGCTACAGATTTAGACGCGAAAATTGCGCTGTTCCATAAGGCATTTGATGGCCCCGCTAATTTGCTCACCGCAGTACTTCGAGGGCACATGATGGTCGAAGAAAGGCTGCATGATGTGATATCGGCTGGTGTAGCCATTTATAGCCGCCCTTTCAAAGAGAACGACATATTTACCTTCGGCACTGCAGCCAAGCTAGCCCAGGCAATCATAGGTTCTGCCGGAGATGTTGATTTATGGAAAGCGGTTGCATCGTTAAACGCGCTCCGTAATGCCGTGGGGCACCGATATGAGCCTGCGCGGTTAGATCAGCTATTAACAAAGTTCTTCAGGGACACCGACCAAACGGCTTGTAATGTTTTTAAAGGCGAATACCATTCTTATCAGCATAAAAGCGAGTCGGAAGATACCCACGCCTTGGTCGTTCGATTACGCTGCATGGCGATATGGGCTCAATTAGGTGTGCATGCTGATAAACTTACACAGGACTTAGGTGGTATATTGCTAAGCCGACGGTAAAGTTGAGCTCTTAAGATTCGAGGCAAACATGGCGGCACTTACTGTTCCGGGGTGAAAGCCTACCTGCTCGCAACTATAAACCTGAAGTGTAACTTTACCTTCGCATGACTTGATGCCTTGTTGAGTAAGGTCTAGGTAACTCCCTTCAAGCATACGCTCGCGACCTACCACTGCGATAAGCACACCTTTGGCGGGACGTCCAGTGAGAAGCTCGTAGATTTCGATTTTCTTAGCGAGCCAAGGGCCGTAAACAGGCGCATCCAGATAAGGTTTACGTAAGTAATGGACATCAAGAATGATGTCCTCTTGTAAATCGTCGTCTTGGCGTAGAGCGTCTAGCGTTAGTGAAGTATCCCCTTGGCGAAATTCTACTTGATGCTCAAAGTACAGCTTATTCTCTTTTTCATAGTGGGCTATAGCTACATGGATAAGAGCAAAGTTTAGTATGTCGGATCTGGAGGCAGCACGCTTCTCAACTTGATGGTTGGCAGGCTGGTCAGTGGAGTTTATTGGCGCAAGGGTTGACGGTTTGTCACCGGTGATTAAAGCCTTTAGTTCTTCGAATTTATCAGTGATCAAATTATTGAAAGAGTCAGCAAGCAGATCCTTATATTGTTTCAATGCCTTTCGATCAATGACGTTGGCATGAGACATTTTATGGTGCTTATCGCATAGCAGAATAAGATTTTCTAGAGTGTTATTGTTACGGTTCTGGTCAATGTGGTGAATTTCTAGGTAGGTATGCTCATTGCAGCCTTTAATAGCGCAGCAGTGGCCTGATTCGACTTCAACAGACCGGCGGAGGTCTGCTGGGATGGCTGGTCGAGGCTCTTCGTATGTCTTGTTAGATGTCATTTGAGCTTATAGTCCCTGCTCGTGGATGAACGCCGCAAACAAGCCGTCCTAGGAAGACCGCTCGTACCAATTTCCGTACCACTGGACGTGTTTTGGAGTGATTAAGCAGGTGATGCTGAGTGCAGAAGTCCCGTTTTCATTGCCCCGTGCGTCTTAGAAGAACCCACCCCACATAGCGGTGTAATTCTGTTCCAGAGACATGAAACTACCTGTGGGATTTTACGCAAAGGGCAAGGGTACGGTGGCGGACACGGCGCTGCAAGCTCGGCAATCGAGGGTTACTCGTCGCGACCTTCCATCATGGTGCGCTTGAGCATCACGTAGACCGCCCCGGCGCCGCCGTGCCTGGCCTGGCAGGAGGTGAAGCCGAGCACTTGCGGGTGCTGGCGCAGCCAGGTGTTGACGTGGCTCTTGATCATCGGTCGCTTGCCGTCCAGCCGCACCGCCTTGCCGTGGGTGACGCGCACGCAGCGGATTTCGAATCGGGTGGCTTCGGCGAGGAAGGCCCAGAGGGTTTCCCGGGCCTTTTCGACAGTCATACCGTGCAGGTCGAGGCTGCCTTCGAAGGGGATCTGACCGACCTTCAGCTTGCGCATCTGGCTTTCCTGGACCCCGTCGCGCGCCCACATCAACTCGTCTTCAGGGCCGACGTCGATGACGAACTGATCGGACAGGCCATCCACGGTTGTTGCATCGGTGCGCACGGTGGCGGCCTGGCGCAACTTGGCGATCTGCGCGCGATCGGCCTTTGGCTTGCCGGTTTCGGCGCGATCGTGTTTGATCGGTTTTACGCCCTGGATCGCACTTTTGAACAGGGAAAAGTCGTCGTCTTGCATGTCAGCCTCCGCGAAGGCCGGCCAGTTTACCCAACTCCGCTGGGATAGGGCGCGACAAAACGTCGGATGGCGGATCAGTCGTGTTTTTTCATCAGATGGGGAGCCATGGCCAGCTCCAGGGATTGGCGGGCGCGACGGCGGCAACGGCGCCAGAGCCAGATGCCCAACAGCAGGACCAACAGACCGATTGCCAGGATGATCGCCGAGCCGAGCGGGGTGGCGTTCAACTCGCCCAGCGCGGGCGGACGGCCGAGCAGGCTGGCGGCGCCGGCCATCGCCAGCAGCACACCGAGCGTTGCCAGCAGCGCCGCGATCCCTGCGCCGATACGAAATCGCCAGTTGCTCGGGCCCTTGGGCCGCAAGCGACGTGCGTCAAAACCATCGGATAACTTCATTCCGACCTTCCTCAATGGGTATCGGCCCTTCGACCGGAAGATGTTCGGGTTGTTCCTGAAGCCGGGACAATTGCAGCAAATGAGACGTTTTTGCGGATGAGCGGCGCAACCAGCCGCTCATCAGCGCTGTCAGGTGAAGTCGCGGGTCATGGCCAGGGTGGCGAAGTTGTCCGCCATGATCGCCATTTCAGTCTGGTGGACGTGTTCGGCGCTCAGCACGCCGGCCTTGTGCGGCAGATCACGGGTGGCGCAGGCGTCTTCGACCAGGGTGCAGCGAAAGCCCAGGTTCTTGGCGGCGCGCACGGTGGTGCTGACGCTGGAATGGCTCATGAAACCGCAGACGATCAGATCCAGTGGGCCGAAATCTTCCAGGCGCTTCTTCAGTTCGGTGCCGTGGAAAGCACTCGGCAAGAGCTTTTCGATAATGGTTTCGTCGTCCCGCGGCTCAAGGCCTGGAATGAATTCCCCCCGTTCGCCCTGTGGGTCGAACAGCCCGCCGTGGGTACCGAGGTGGCGTACATGCACGATGGGCCGGCCGGCGGTGCGGGCTGCGCCGAGCAGTTGCTTGATGTTCGCGACCGCCGCATCCATGCCGCTGAGGGCCAGGGGGCCGGCGAGATACTCTTTCTGGGCATCGATGATGATCAGCGTCGCTTGACTCAGGTTGGCCGCTGCATAACCGCGGCCGCTGAGTTGAAACATCGTTTTTGGAACGGACATTCTGGGGCTCCTTCGAGTGGGGCTTTTGCGACATTCTCCTCCGGCTGAGCGGTTCTGTGAATCGCTTCCATCGCAAGGGCCGTCGTTGCTGGCCTACAGCCTTATCAAGATCGCCATCTTATTCAACGGGCGGTGCAAAAAATGGAAAGATCCTACGGCTGGATCGGAGTTTTTCGTTTCTCGCGGGGGGTGTTTGGGAGAGTGCGGGTTTGGCTGGTAGACTCGCCCGTCGATTTCTCTGGAGTTTGCCGCTGTGATCACTTCCCGCCTTCGTACCCTGCGCGACCATATTCGTTGGGCCGTCAGCCGTTTCCATGGCGAGGATCTGTTCTTTGGCCATGGCACCGACAATGCCTGGGATGAGGCTCGCCAACTGGTGTTGGGCGCGCTGCATTTGCCTTGGGAAATTGCCGACAGCTATCTGGATTGCCGTCTCGAAGACGAAGAGCTGGTGCATGTACAGCGCCTGCTGCGCCGACGTATTGCCGAGCGCATTCCGACTGCCTACCTGCTCGGTGAAGCGTGGTTCTGCGGAATGTCTTTCATCGTCGACGAACGCGTGCTCATCCCGCGTTCGCCCATCGGCGAGCTGATTGAAAAACGCTTCGAGCCCTGGCTGGGCCAGGAGCCTGCGCGGATCCTCGACCTGTGCACCGGTTCCGGCTGCATCGGGATCGCCTGTGCCTATGAATTCCCGGAAGCCGAAGTGGTGTTGGCCGACCTGTCGTTCGAAGCGCTGGAGGTGGCCAATCAGAATATCGAGCGCCATGGCGTCGATGAGCGGGTGTTCACAGTCCAGGGCGATGGTTTCGATGGCTTGCCGGGGCAACGTTTCGATCTGATCGTGTCGAACCCGCCTTACGTCGACGCGGAGGATTTCGCCGACATGCCCCAGGAATACCAGCACGAACCTGAGTTGGGCCTGGCCTGTGGCGATGACGGCTTGAACCTGGTTCGCCGGATGCTGGCCGAGGCGGCCGACCATCTGACCGAGAAGGGCCTGTTGATTGTCGAGGTGGGCAACAGCCAGGTGCATGTCGAGGCGCTTTACCCGGAGGTCGACTTCGCCTGGCTGGACTTCGAACGCGGCGGGCATGGCGTGTTCATGCTCAGCGCCGGACAGTGCCGCCAGCATCAGGTGTTGTTTGCCTCAAGGGTTTGACGCTGGGCTGCCTTTGTGGCGTCGCGCCACAGTTACTGTGGGAGCGAGCCTGCTCGCGAAGGCGGAGTGTCAGTCGATGAAGATATTGGATGTGCCGGCCCCTTCGCGAGCAGGCTCGCTCCCACAGTGATTCCCTGTGGGCCGTGAAATTTGTATCCGTCGAAAATCCAATGTGGGAGCGAGCTTGCTCGCGATGACGGCCTGTCACCAACAGATGTGTTGCCTGTTCAATCGCTATCGCGAGCAAGCTCGCTCCCACAGGGTTATTCACGCGCTTGGATTCAATGCCGCGTCGCAATCCAGATCAGCAATCCCGCCTGGAACATCGCAAACGCCACCAGGCAAGTGATGGTAAAGCGCAAGCCGGTGTCTTCGCGCTTGAACTTGTTGACCTTCTCTTCCTGCTTCTTGAGTTTGACTTCCTGCTCCGCCAGGTTCTGCTCGGCTTGTTGCAGCATCTGCGCGGCTTCGAGAATCTCGACGAACTGCAGCTTCTCGGTGTTCCAGTCGCCCACCAGGTCGCCAACCTGGGCGGCCTTGACGCTGCCCTTGAGATGCTGGGCGTCGGCGTAGACCACCTCGAAGCCGTGGGCCTTGAGGAAGTGATCGCGGCGCAGGCGCGTGTCTTCGTTCAGCGCGTCCTTGTTGTTCAGGTCGCTGCCGTCCACCCGATAGCTCGACCAGCGCTTCTTCGCCCAGGTGATGCCCTGAGCGGCGAGAAAGCGTCCGAGCCCACGATTCAAAGGCTCGACTTGCAAGTTGTCAGGGGAGAAAGACAGACGTTTCTCGACGTGGTCGGCCCAGACGTCCAGATGGTTCTGTTCCTTGCGCACCCGTTGGCCCGGCAACTTGATGCTCATGCGCAGCAAACTGCGCTCCTTGCTGTGACGCTCGGCGTAGCTGAACTCGACAAAGCGCAAGGGCCGCACACCGGTGGCGCGATCGGTCTTGAGCGGGGCCAGCCGGAGCATTTTATGCTGCTCGGCCTGCACATCCGCCCAAGGCTGCTCCACCGCAGGCGCGGCGGCCGGTTCGGCGACGGTGTCGGGAGAAGTTTGAGTCTCAGTCATAACGGCAAAATCCTGTCCAGGCCGGCTTGTCGACAGCCATTGCGCTGACCGACGTCGGTTTATCGGCCGTTTTCGCCAGGACTGGAGGGCAATTGGCCGGTATGGCGATCAAGTCCGCTCAACGGGAACCGATCGAGCCGATAAAGCGCAGGATCTGCACACCCAGTTCAGCCGCCAGGGGCAGATTGGGGTCTTTATAGGACGCCAGTTGCCGCTTCACGTCGTTGGGCACAATGCGCATCACATGGTTCATGCCCTCGATCAGGGCCAGTTGTGCGTCAGGCTTGGCGGCTTTCAGCTGCCTGGCATCCTCGACGCTGACCTGGATGTCATGGCTGCCCTGGATGATCAGCGCCGGCATCTTCAATGCCGCGAAGGCTTGGGCCGGGTCCTGGCGGAACAAGGAGATCAGGTAAGGCTGCACACTGGGACGGAAAATCACCTGCAGCTGCGCAGGAACGTCCGCGTCGGGGCGCCCGGCCTTGAGGCTGTCGAGTAACTCGTTGCTGCGCAACATCAGCGCCGGTGGCAAGCGGCTGCTCAGTTGTTGCCGTAGCACCTGGTCGATCGGCCGTGCACTGCCGGACACCGAAATCACTGCCGCAGCGTTGGCCTGGGGCGCGGCGAGGCTGGCGATCAGCGCACCTTCGCTGTGGCCCAGCAGGATCAACGGGCCCAGTCGCGGATCGGCGGCGAGCTTGTGGCTCCAGGCCACGGCATCGGCGACGTAGGCCTCGACGCTGAGGTTGCGCTCGTCCGGCGTGGCGGCGAGGCTGGCGGCCACACCGCGCTTGTCGTAGCGCACGCTGGCGATGTTATGCCTGGCGAGTACCCAGGCCAGGCGCTTGAGGCTGTCGTTGCGCCCGCCCTCGGGGTTGTTTCCGTCACGATCCGTAGGACCTGACCCGGAAATGATCAGGACAACGGGCACCGGTGTGTCGGACTTGGGCAACAGCAGCGAGCCGAAAAGTTCACCGTTGCCGGTGTCGAGGCTGATGGGACGTTGCAGGACGGTGGCCTGGGCCTGGCCGCAAACCAGGCCAGTCAAGAGGGCGAGACTCAAGGCAAACAGTTTTAACATCATGACGCCATTAGTTGCGAAGGTGCCGGTTGGACTGGCGCGTACCGATAAGGTTCGAGGATGAACTACTCGGGGAGCCTGCGTATACTGGCGCCCATCTCGATTTTTCAGCGATTCCACGGAGCACCCTGCATGTCCGGCAATACCTACGGCAAGCTGTTCACCGTCACCACCGCGGGCGAAAGCCATGGCCCGGCGTTGGTCGCCATTGTCGACGGCTGCCCGCCGGGCCTGGAGATTTCCCTGGAGGACCTGCAGCGTGACCTTGATCGCCGCAAGCCCGGCACCAGCCGCCACACCACCCAGCGCCAGGAAGCCGATGAAGTCGAAATCCTCTCCGGTGTGTTCGAAGGTCGCACCACCGGTTGCGCCATCGGCCTGCTGATTCGCAACACCGACCAGAAGTCCAAGGACTACTCGGCCATCAAGGACCTGTTCCGCCCGGCCCACGCCGACTACACCTACCATCACAAATACGGCGAGCGCGACTACCGTGGCGGCGGTCGCAGTTCGGCCCGGGAAACCGCCATGCGCGTAGCGGCCGGGGCAATTGCCAAGAAGTACCTGGCCAGCCAGGGCATCGTCATCCGTGGCTACATGAGCCAGCTGGGCCCGATCGAAATCCCGTTCAAGACCTGGGATTCGGTGGAGCAGAACGCCTTTTTCAGCCCCGACCCGGACAAGGTACCCGAGCTTGAAGCCTACATGGACCAGTTGCGCCGGGATCAGGATTCGGTCGGCGCGAAAATCACCGTGGTCGCCGAAGGCGTGATGCCTGGCCTGGGCGAGCCGATCTTCGACCGTCTCGACGCCGAACTGGCGCACGCGCTGATGAGCATCAACGCAGTCAAGGGCGTGGAGATCGGCGCCGGTTTCGCCTGTGTCGCCCAGCGTGGCACCGAACACCGCGACGAGTTGACTCCCGAGGGATTTCTGAGCAACAACGCCGGCGGCATCCTTGGCGGCATCTCTTCGGGCCAGCCGATTGTTGCCCACCTGGCATTGAAGCCGACGTCCAGCATCACCACGCCGGGACGCTCGATCGACATCCACGGCAACCCGGTGGATGTCATCACCAAGGGCCGCCACGACCCTTGCGTGGGCATTCGCGCAACGCCGATTGCCGAGGCGATGATGGCGATCGTGCTGATGGACCACCTGTTGCGTCATCGCGGACAGAACGCCGACGTTCGGGTCGGCACGCCGGTGTTGGGTCAGCTTTGATGGCTGGCCTGCCGACCGCCGTGGCCTGACGACCATGGCGGCAGTGCCGTACTGGCGGCTTTCCAGCTTCTATCTGTTTTACTTTGCGCTGCTCGGTTCGACCGCGCCGTTCCTGGCGCTGTATTTCGATCACCTCGGGTTCAACGCCGCGCGCATCGGCGAGCTGGTGGCGATTCCCATGCTGATGCGTTGCGTCGCGCCGAACCTCTGGGGTTGGCTGGGTGACTACACCGGCCGGCGCCTGGCAATCGTGCGGTTTGGCGCGATCTGTACGCTGCTCAGTTTCTCGCTGATCTTCATCGACAAAAGCTACGCCTGGCTGGCGATGGTCATGGCGCTGCATGCGTTCTTCTGGCACGCGGTACTGCCGCAATTCGAAGTCATCACCCTGGCCCACTTGAGCGGGCAGGCGGCGCGCTACAGCCAGATCCGACTGTGGGGCTCCATCGGCTTCATCATCACCGTGGTCGCGCTCGGTCGGTTGTTCGAATGGTTGAGCCTGGACATCTATCCCGTGGCGCTGGCGTTGATCATGGGTGGCATCGTGCTCAGCAGTTTCTGGGTGCCCAACGCCCAGCCCGTTCAGGGGCCGCGGGTGGCCGGGGACGGTTTCCTGCGGCAGTTGCGCAATCCGGGCGTGCTGGCGTTTTATGCCTGCGTCGGCCTGATGCAACTGAGCCATGGGCCGTATTACACCTTCCTGACGTTGCACCTGGAGCGCCTGGGCTACAGCCGCGGATTGATCGGCATGCTCTGGGCCGTCGGCGTGGTTGCGGAAGTGCTGGTTTTCCTGCTGATGAGCCGGATCCTGGCGCGGTTTTCCATGCGCCGGGTGTTGATGGCCAGCTTCCTGCTGGCGGCGCTGCGCTGGTTGCTACTGGGGTCGTTGGCGGAGTTTCTCTGGGTGCTGTTGCTTGCCCAGGTCCTGCACGCAGCGACCTTTGGCAGCTTTCACGCCGCTGCCATCCATTTCGTGCAACGTAGCTTCGGCTCACGCCAGCAAGGTCAGGGGCAGGCGCTGTACGCCGCGCTGGCCGGAACCGGCGGGGCGCTGGGCGCGTTGTATTCCGGCTACAGCTGGAATGCCCTGGGCGCCGGTTGGACTTTCAACATCGCCAGTCTCGCAGCCTTCGCTGCAGCCGTTATCATTGCCACACGCATGCAAGAGGACAGGCCATGAGCCTTACCCGTGAACAACTCACCCGGGAAATCATCGACGCCGGGCGTTTTCTGTATGGTCGCGGCTGGTCCCCGGCCACCAGCAGCAATTATTCGACCCGGTTGTCTTCCGACCAGGCCCTGCTTACCGTTTCCGGCAAACACAAGGGGCAACTGGGCGTCGACGATGTGCTCGCCACCGACCTGGATGGCAACAGCCTGGAGCCGGGCAAGAAACCGTCTGCCGAAACCCTGTTGCACACGCAGCTGTATCGCTGGCGGCCGCAGATCGGCGCGGTGCTGCACACCCATTCGGTGAATGCCACGGTGCTCTCGCGCTTGACCGGCGCAGCCTTCATCGACTTCGAGGACTACGAGCTGCAAAAGGCCTTCAGCGGAGTCACGACCCATGAGTCCCAGGTTCGCGTGCCGATTTTCGACAACGACCAGGACATCGTGCGTCTCGCCGCCAAGGTTCAGCCCTGGCTCGACGCGCACCCCGATTGCGTCGGTTATCTGATCCGTGGGCACGGCCTGTACACCTGGGGGCCGGGCATGAACGATGCGCTGCGGCAAATCGAGGCGTTCGAGTTCCTGTTCGAATGCGAGCTCAAGACTCGCACACTCTTGAACCGTTAAATTGCTGGAGCCATGACCATGAGCAGCCTGTCCGTCTATCACGTTTCAAGTCCCGAGATTCCGAACAAGGTCCTGACCCATTTCGAAGACATCGCCGCGACCCTCGCCGAAAAAGGCGTGCGCTTCGATCGTTGGGAAGCCGCGACGAAGATCCAGCCCGGCGCCAGCCAGGAGGAAGTGATTGGCGCCTACCGGAGCCAGATCGACAAGCTCATGACCGAGCGCGGCTACGTCACGGTGGATGTCATCAGCCTCAACAGCGACCACCCGCAAAAAGCCGAACTGCGCGCCAAGTTTCTGGATGAACACCGTCACGGCGAGGACGAAGTGCGCTTTTTTGTCGCCGGTCGTGGCCTGTTCACCTTGCACATCGACGACTACGTCTACGCGGTACTGTGCGAAAAGAACGATCTGATCTCGGTGCCCGCCGGTACGCCGCATTGGTTCGACATGGGCGAACACCCCCATTTCGTCGCCATTCGGCTGTTCAATAACCCGGAAGGCTGGGTCGCCAAGTTCACCGGTGATGAAATCGCCAGCCGTTTCCCGCGCCTGGAGGACTGAGCCCGTGACGATCAAGGCCATCCTCACCGACATTGAAGGCACCACCAGCGCGGTCAGTTTTGTATTCGACGTGCTGTTTCCCTATGCCGCCCGACACCTGCCGGATTTTGTCCGGCACAACGCCGGGCGTGCCGACGTCGCGGAGCAACTGGACGCCGTGCGCCGCGACAGTGCCGAGCCGGACGCAGACGTCGAACGGGTCATCGCGATCCTGCTGGGCTGGATTGCCGAAGACCGCAAGGCCACGCCGCTCAAGGCCTTGCAGGGTATGGTCTGGGAGCAGGGATACACGGCCGGCCAGTTGAAAGGGCACGTTTATCCTGACGCGGCGCAGGCGCTCGAGGCCTGGCATCAGCAAGGTTACCGGTTGTTTGTCTATTCCTCGGGGTCGATCCAGGCACAGAAGCTGATTTTTGGCTGTTCCGAGGCTGGCGACCTGTCGCCGTTGTTCAGCGGTTATTTCGACACCACGTCGGGAGCCAAGCGGGACGCGCAGTCGTATCGGCGAATCAGCGAGGCGATGGGGATCGCGCCGCAGGAAATCCTGTTTCTGTCGGATATCGTCGAGGAACTGGACGCGGCCAGGAATGCCGGAATGGCAACCTGTGGATTGGCCCGCGAGGGCGGTGATCTGGCCGGCCACACGACGGTTGAAAGCTTCGCGCAGATCGAACCTTCGCGCTTCTGAACGCCTTCTCGCTGCTGAAAAAATCAGGCCATGGAACCGCTGGGTTCCATGGCCTGTCTTTGTTCAGAGCTTGAAGCTGTTGGCTGTCAGGCGCTGTGATAGGTCGGCAGCGCGAAACGGTGCTGGCTCTGCAGCATCGCGACCGGTGGCAGTTCGCTGGCCTGTTCAGCCAGGTCGCGGCGAATGGCACTGATCGCCCAGGAAAGTTGGTCCCCGGCATGCAACTGAGCGTAGGAAATCGTACGCTTGAACAGTTTGCCATCGCTGTTGCGCAAGGTCAGCAGAATGCCGCCGTCCGGGCGAGGCTGCGTGGTGACTTCGTAGTTGGAAAACAGCGATGCAAACTTCTCTTGAATCATGTTCATAGTTGACTGCTCCATGGTATGGCAAACCGTGGAGGGGTAGTTGCAGTGTCTATGCCAGCATTGGAATTATAAAAAATACGTTTAAAAACAATAAGTTAATATTTTCAGGGTTTTTTGCATTCGTGCATCTTGCATGAACGGCCATCGTGCATCCTGCATTTTGCGGGGGTGCTCGATTATTTTTGGAACCAAACCGCATCCTGGCGCTCCCGCTTCGCCTGTTCCCCGCAGCGGATACAAAACATTGCAAAAACCGCATGTACAGCACCGGAATCGCTGGCGTAATTTCCCTCCAGATTCGCCCAACCCATAACAAGAACCGCGGCCCACAAGGTCGAACGGGGAAGGATCGTCCATGAGTCGTACACCCAGCGACGCTATTACCTGGGGCATGATGCTGCGCAAACTGCCCGTCATCGCCAAAGTTGTTCCGCGAATCATCAAGGGCCTGAAACTCGCCAACGTCCAGGACCCCACCCAGCCTTGCGGCCTTGGCTGGTGTTTCGAACAGGCCACGCAACGCAATCCCCACGGCCCGGCGCTGCTCTGCGGCGACACGGTACTGTCTTATGCACAGGTCAACGAACAGGCCAATCGCATTGCCCATTACTTGCTGGCGCAAGGTCTTGGCAAGGGCGACTGCGTGGCGATTGTTCTGGAAAACCGCCCGCAGCTGCTGATTACGGTGTTGGCGGTGGCGAAGGTCGGGGCGGTGAGCGCGATGATCAACACATCGCAAACCGGAGATGCCCTGGTGCACAGCCTGGCGTTGGTCGCGCCGGTGGCGGTGGTGGTCGGGGATGAACGGGTCGCTGTCTTCAACGACGTGCGCGGCCGAACGGCGCTGGCGGATGCGCGGACCTGGTGGGTTGCCGACCAGGACAGTGGCGCGGTTCCGTGCGGATTCGTCGACCTGATGGTCGGCAGCGAGGATTACCCAGGCGATAACCCGCTTGGCAGACAGGTGTTTTTCAACGATCCCTGTTTTTATCTCTACACCTCGGGCACCACCGGGTTACCCAAGGCCGGCGTATTCCGCCATGGACGCTGGATGCGCACCTCGACCAGTTTTGGCCTGATCGCCCTGGACATGCAGCCCGATGACGTCGTTTATTGCACGCTGCCGCTGTATCACGCCACCGGCCTGTGTGTGTGCTGGGGCGCGGCAGTTTGCGGTGCCTCGGGGTTCGCCATCCGCCGCAAGTTCAGCGCCAGCCAATTCTGGAGCGACGTGCGTCGCTACCGGGCGACCACGTTGGGTTATGTCGGCGAACTGTGTCGCTACCTGATCGAGCAGCCCGCCAGCGCCGACGACCGGCGGCATGAGGTCCGGAAGATGATCGGCAACGGCTTGCGCCCGGGCGCCTGGCTGGCCTTCAAGACCCGCTTCGGGATTGGCCATATCTGTGAATTGTATGCGGCCAGCGACGGCAATATCGGCTTCACCAACATCCTGAACTTCGATAACACGGTCGGGTTTTCCCTGATGGGTTGGGAACTGGTGCAGTACGACCATGACAGCGGCGCGCCGTTGCGCAACCTGCAAGGGCGCATGCAGAAAGTCCCCAAGGGCGAGCCGGGCCTGCTGCTGGCGCGCATCGACGACAAGGCGCCGCTGGATGGCTACACCGATCCGGCCAAGACCGAAAAAACCGTCTGCCGAGACGTCTTCGTCCCAGGCGATCGTTATTTCAACACCGGCGACCTGCTGCGCAATATCGGCTTCGGCCACGGGCAGTTCGTTGATCGCCTCGGCGACACCTATCGCTGGAAAGGCGAAAACGTCTCCACCACCGAAGTCGAAAACGCGCTCCTGCAACATCCACAGATCGCCGAGGCGGTGGCCTACGGCGTGGAGATCACCGGAACCAACGGCCGCGCCGGGATGGCCGCGATCACCCCGGCCGAGTCCCTGGCGACCCTGGATTTCAGCGAGCTGCTGCAATTTCTGCAAGGCAAGCTGCCGGCCTACGCGGTGCCGCTGTTCCTGCGGATCAAGGTGAAGATGGAAACGACCGGCACGTTCAAGTACCAGAAAACCCGCCTCAAGGCCGAAGCCTTTGACCCCTGCCTCACGGGCGAGGAACCGATCTACGCCTGGCTCCCCGACACCTCGACCTACGTGCGGGTGGACCGCCAACTGGCGACGCGGATCCAGGGTGGGCAGTACCGCTATTGATTGTGGCTATGGCTCTTGCAGAGAAAAAAGGGATGACAGGCTTTGAGTCCCTCGGGAAACTAGCGGCTTTGCAAAAGCCAGAGGAAGTTGTCCATGTCCGATACAAGCCGCCAGATGACCCCGGAAGAAGCTGCGGAGTTTGCCGAGCAGGTATTCAACGTCGCTCGTCAGGGCGATGCCGCGATGATGGCCGCGCTGTTGAGCAAGGGCCTGCCGCCGAACCTGCGCAATCACAAGGGCGACACCTTGCTGATGCTGGCCGCGTACCACGGGCACGTGGAGACGGTAAAAGTGCTGCTGGAGAATAAGGCCGATCCGGAAATCCGCAACGACAACGGCCAGAGCCCGATTGCCGGTGCGGCGTTCAAGGGCGATCTGGCGGTGGTTTCGGCCCTCGTCGATGGCGGCGCGCAAGTCGAAGGCTCCTCGTTCGATGGCCGCACGGCGCTGATGATGGCGGCGATGTTCAACCGAGTGGAAATAGTCGATTACCTGATCAGCAAAGGCGCCGACCCGAAGGCCAAGGATGCCAACGGCGTCTCGGCGCTGGACGCGGCCAGGACCATGGGGGCGGTGGACACCACGGCGCAGCTGGAAAAGTTGTTGGGCTGAAGCCTGGCTCCCTGGCTACAGGGTTCCTGACTTGACCTGGGGTGATGCGCTATCCTGCGCGCCAGAAAATTCAGCCACAGGATCCGCCCCATGAAAGCCGCACTCGTCGAACTCATCAGCAAAATCAGCTCCGGCTGCCTGGGCGAGGCGGACATCGAGAAAATCGCCGACGAAGCGGCCCAGGCCTACGCCGACCCGGTGACGTTCCTGGCGGCGAACCCGGACATCAACTATGACGACAGCTTCCCGATCCCGCTGGGGGAGTGGGTGGTGGTAGGCAGTCTGCCGGACACCGTGCTGTTCCAGGCCGACTCCTACGTCGACCTGTTCGAGCAGATCGTCGCCTCGTTCGGCCCTGGCGTCGCGTTCAACCTCAAGCCCAAGCAACTGGCGAAGACCGAGGCGCTGACCGCGCTCAATCGTATCCAGATCCAGATGAGCAGCCTGAACAAGGAGAGCGGCGGCTACGTGCTGATGAACTTCAGCCAGTTGCTCGACGATGAATTGCAGATGGTGCTGGTGTACGGCAACGACGTGCCGCGTGTGCTGGAGTTGTGTGGCGAAGTCGGCATCGCCGCGGCCCCCGCCCTGGAAGCGCTCAAGATCGCGGTTCACGTCTGAAACAATAAACGGAACCCTTGCCCGGACCCCGCTATCCTAAGTGTGCATACCACCATTCGGGAGCGACACCATGGGTTCCACTTTCAACGGCCTGATTGGCCTGATCATCCTGGCGCTCGATATCTGGGCGATCATCAATGTGCTCAAGAGTGGCGCGGGCACCGGGGCGAAAGTCCTGTGGGTGCTGCTGATTCTCCTGCTGCCGGTGTTGGGCCTGATCATCTGGGCGATTGCCGGGCCGCGGGGCAACGTGCGGGTCTGACCGCTCCATGAAAAAAGCCCGACAGGTCCTGGCCTGTCGGGTTTTTTTTGCTCGACGGTATCAGGCCGTCGCCAGCGAAGCCTTCTGCGAAGCACTCAGGAAACGCAACAGGGCCAGCAACGGGAAGGCGCTACCGATGATCACCACCCACAGCCAGCCGCCATGTTCGTAGACGGCACTGGCGATGGACGAACCGAAAGCGCCGCCGACAAAGATGCTGGTCATGTACAGCGCGTTCAGGCGGCTGCGGCTTTTTGCGTCAAGGGCGTAGATGGTGCGCTGGCCCAGGACCATGTTCATCTGCACGCAGAAATCCAGAACCACGCCGGTCACCGCAAGGCCGATCACGCTATAAGCGGGATGGATGAACGCCGGCAGGAAACTCAGGCTGGCGAACAGCATGGCCAGCAGCGAAGCAATTCGGGTGTGGCCGGCGTCCGCCAGGCGGCCGGCAATCGGCGCGGCGACGGCACCGATGGCGCCGACCAGCGCAAACAGCGCAATTTCAGTCTGGGACAAACCATGGTTGCGCGACAGCTCCAGGGGGACGGCGGTCCAGAACAGGCTGAACGTGGCAAACATGCACGCCTGGTACAAAGCCCGCTGGCGCAACTGCGGCTGCTGGCGTAACAGGGTGCCGAGCGAGCCCAGCAGTTGCGCGTAGGAGGCGCGGTGCTCGGGCTGGCGCTTGGGCACGGTGAATGCCAGGACGATGCTGATTGCCGCCATCAACGCGGCGGCGATCATGAACATCGCCCGCCAGCCAAGGTGATCGGCGACAAGGCTGGACACCGGCCGCGCTAGCAGGATCCCCAACAGCAGGCCGCCCATGATCCCGCCCACGACCCGTCCCCGGGATTCTTCCGGTGCCAGGTGCGCCGCCAGCGGAATCAGCACTTGCACCGAGACGGAACTGAACCCCACCAGCAATGACACCAGCAGGAACACGTTCGGCTGCTCGGTAAACGCCGCGCCCAGCAGGCTGGCAATTGCCACCACGGTGGTGAAAATCATCAAGCGCCGGTTTTCCAGCAGATCCCCCAGCGGCACCAGGAAAAACAGGCCCAGGGCGTAGCCGATCTGGGTCAGCGAGACGATCAGGCTGGCCATGGTGCTGGACAGGCCGACGTCGGGCGCGATCAGTTCGATGATGGGTTGGGCGTAGTAGATATTGGCAACGATGGCGCCGCAGCAGAAGGCAAACAGCAGGACCATGCCTCGGGTCAGGGCAGCGGGCGAGGCGGGTGAATGAGCACTCATGGCAATCTCATCGATCGATTGAAAGGGATGGCGAGAGGCTAAAGACTTGCAGGGCACTGGAACAGGGCTTGGGGTTGATAGCAGTCATGCCCGGAATTGATGGTGGTCTTCAGACTCTTGTGGGAGCGAGCTTGCTCGCGATAGCGGTCTTTCTGTATCAGTGATGCTAAGTATACAGACGCAATCGCGAGCAAGCTCGCTCCCACAAGTTTTGACTGGTTAGCTGAGCCGGGGCTTATTGCCCGCTATAGATCTGGTCAAAAATCCCACCATCGTTGAAATGGGTCTTCTGCACGGTGCGCCAGTCGCCGAAGGTTTTTTCCACCGAGAGGAAATCCACTTTCGGGAAACGGTCGGTGTATTTGGCCAGCACCGCCGGGTCGCGAGGACGCAGGTAGTTGGCGGCGGCAATTTCCTGGCCTTCGGGCGACCACAGGTATTTGAGGTACTCCTCGGCGGCGGCGCGGGAACCTTTCTTCTCGACGACTTTATCCACAACGCTGACCGGTGGCTCGGCTTCGGCGGAGACGCTTGGGTAGACCACTTCGAACTGGTCGCGACCGAATTCACGGGCGATCATTTCCGCTTCGTTCTCAAAGGTCACCAGCACATCGCCGATCTGGTTGGTCATGAACGTAGTCGTCGCGGCACGACCGCCGGTGTCCAGCACAGGGGCCTGCTTGAACAGCTTGCCGACGAAATCCTTGGCCTTGTTCTCATCGCCGCCATTCTTCAGCACATAGCCCCAGGCCGAAAGGTAGGTATAGCGGCCGTTGCCCGAGGTTTTCGGGTTGGGCACGATCACTTGGACGCCGTCCTTGAGCAGGTCCGGCCAGTCCTTCAGCGCTTTCGGATTGCCCTTGCGCACGATAAACACGGTGGCCGAGGTGAACGGCGCGCTGTTGTTCGGCAGGCGGGTGACCCAGTTATCCGGAACCAGCTTGCCGTTGTCGGCCAAGGCATTGATGTCAGTCGCCATGTTCATGGTGATGACATCCGCTGGCAGCCCATCGATTACCGAGCGCGCCTGCTTGCTCGAACCGCCAAAGGACATCTGCACGGTGATGCTTTCGTTGTGCTCGGCCTGCCAGTGTTTCTGGAACGCGGCGTTGTAGTCCTTATAGAAATCCCGCATCACGTCGTAGGAAACGTTGAGCAGAGTCGGGGCGGCGTGGGCCAGGCTGCCGAACGCCAGGCCGGCGGCGAGGAGGGAGGCGCCAAAGAAATTCTTCACTGCGAGGTCCTTTTTATTGGCAAGGGATGCGGGCGATAAGCCAGCACCCTAGCGATTAGCTTATAGGTCATCAAGAATTAAAAAGTGCTTTGCTTATTCCAATTTCTTAAACAGTGCGTTACCGCAACGAGAACAGAAAGCAGCGCCATGGTCGTGGTTGTTTTTGCTGCACACCGGGCAATTGTGCTTGAGCTGGTCACCGCGCATGGCGGTGGCCAGTTCCGCAGTGAAGATACCCGTCGGTACGGCGATGATCGAGTAGCCGGTAATCATCACCAGGGACGAAACCACTTGGCCCAGCGGCGTCTTCGGCACGATGTCGCCGAAGCCTACGGTGGTCAATGTCACGATAGCCCAATAGATGCCCTTGGGAATGCTGGTGAAACCATGCTCGGGGCCTTCGATGACATACATCAGGGTGCCAAACACCGTCACCAGGGTCGACACGCTGACCAGGAACACGATGATTTTCTGCTTGCTGCCGCGCAGTGCGGCCAATAGATAGTTGGCCTGCTTGAGGTAGGGGCTGAGCTTGAGAACGCGGAAAATCCGCAGCATGCGGATGATCCGTACGATCAGCAGGTACTGGGCATCGCTGTAGTACAACGCGAGGATGCCCGGCACGATCGCCAGCAGGTCCACCAGGCCATAAAAGCTGAACGCATAGCGCAGCGGCTTGGGCGAGCAGTACAGGCGCAGGCCGTATTCAACGATGAAAATCAACGTGAAACCCCACTCGATGTAGGCCAGCAGGGCCGCGTAGTTCTTGTGCACGCTGTCGATGCTGTCGAGCATCACGATCACCAGGCTCGCAAGGATGATCAACAGCAGCGTGCTGTCGAAGCGGCGGCCGGCCACCGTGTCGGTCTGGAAAATGATCACGTAGAGGCGTTCACGCCAGTTGTTATTGCTGTCCATAACCTTCGCCTGCACCAATGATCAGCGCAGCCTAGGGTGATTGCCCCGCAGAGCGCAAGGCGCGATGTCGAGACAGCCTGGGTGCCAAAGCCGCGCGGTGGCATGCACCAGCCAGCACGCGAGAATGAATGGCGCCGTCAATGGCGCCACGCCCAGCGCCGCGAAACCCGGTGCGAGAAGGACCGCCAGCAGCACGCCCGCCAGCGGCTGCCATGGCCCGCGTGCCTGTTGGCCGAGGGCCACGGCCACCAAGGCCGGGTTGTAGCCGCCCAGGCCGGACAAGGTGTGCGGGCAATCGTGCAGCCAGGCGAAGGCAAAGCCTGCGACGGAACCGAACAGCGCCCAGCCGACGGCGCGACGGTTGGCGATCAGCAGGCCGATGGTGATCAGCACACCAGCCAGGGGCTGGTCGAGAAACATGACCTGGCCGAGGCCGTTAAGCGGGGCAAGCAACAGGTTGGGGAGTGTCTGCTCCAGTGCAGCGGGCGAGGGCGCAGGCGGGGCGAGACCCAGCAGCAACCAGCCGAGCCCGACGAAAGGCGCGGTGTAGGCGGGCAGGCAGCGTGGGCCTCGGGTGCGCTTGAGCCACTGTTGGGTGAGCATTGCGCTGAGGCCGCCAGCGGCGATGATCAATGGCGGCAACAGGGCTGACCAAGGCAATGCCAGGCTCAGCAGCAAACCCAGCAGGATGCCGTTATAGCTGAACAGCCCGGCCTGCCGATCCTCCTTGGCATAACCACGTCGTTGGGCCGTCAGCAATCCGGCCACGCCGCCCAGTAGCGCGCCGCCGAACAACGCTGGCGCGGTGAGCAGAATCGCCAAGAGGCAGAACAGGCCGCACAGGGGATGGCGCTGGAGGAAAATCTGGCTGAAGCCGTTGAGCAGGGCGGTGGCCCAGTCTGGGCAGTGGGTGTTGGGCATGGTTGGTGTGTGTCAGAGGGATCGGGTCGACTTCATCGCGAGCAGGCTCGCTCCCACACTGGATTTGCGGCGATCACAAAACCCTGTGGGAGCGAGCCTGCTCGCGAAGGGGCCAGTACAGGCGCTAGATGAGGGTCTCGATACGCAGCGAGTTGGTCGACCCCGGCTGCCCGAACGGCACGCCGGCGGTAATCAGCAGGGTGTCGCCACGCTGGGCCATGCCCTGGGCCTGGGCGATTTCCAGCGCGGTGGAACACACTTCGTCCACCTGCCGCAGCCGATCGTTGACCACCGAATGCACGCCCCACGCGACGGTCAGGCGACGGGCCGCCTGCAGGTTGGGCGTCAGGTTGAGGATCGGCACCGTCGGCCGTTCCCGCGCCGCCCGCAGGCTGGAGCTGCCCGACTCGCTGTAGTTGACCAGCACCGCCACGGGCAGCACGTTGCTGATCCGGCGGATCGCGCAACTGATGGCGTCCGACACCGTGGCCTCGGCTTTCGGTCGGCTGACGTCGAGTTGTGCCTGGTAGTCCGGGCCGTTTTCCACCTGGCGGATGATCTTGCTCATCATCTGCACGGCTTCGAGGGGATAGTCGCCCGAGGCGGTTTCCGCCGACAGCATCACCGCGTCGGCACCTTCGGCCACGGCGTTGGCGACATCGGTGACTTCGGCGCGGGTCGGCGCCGGGGAGAAGCGCATCGACTCAAGCATCTGTGTCGCCACCACCACCGGTTTGCCGAGGGCGCGGCAGGTGCCGATGATGTTTTTCTGAATCTGCGGCACGCTCTCGGCCGGCACCTCGACGCCCAGGTCACCTCGGGCAACCATGATCGCGTCGCTCAGTTCGGCGATTTCCCGCAGTTGCGCGACGGCCGAGGGCTTCTCGATCTTGGCCATCAGGAACGCCTTGTCGCCGATCAGCGCGCGGGCTTCGCGAATGTCCTCGGGACGCTGCACGAACGACAGCGCCACCCAGTCCACGCCCAGCTCCAGGCCGAAACTCAGGTCGCGGCGGTCCTTGGCGGTCAGCGGGCTCAGGTCGAGCACGGCCTGGGGCACGTTCACGCCCTTGCGGTCCGACAGTTCGCCACCGTTGAGCACCTCGGTATCAATGGCGTCGGTGTGTCTGGCGGTTACCCGCAGGCGCAGCTTGCCGTCATCGAGCAGCAAGTCCATGCCCGGCTCCAGCGCGGCGATGATTTCCGGGTGGGGCAGGTTGACCCGACGCTGATCGCCTGGCGTCGGGTCCAGGTCCAGACGCAAGGCTTGACCGCGCTGCAACAGCACCTTGCCATCGGCGAACTTGCCGACCCGCAGTTTTGGTCCTTGCAGGTCCATCAGGATGCCCAGCGGGTAATTGAGCTGCTGCTCGACTTCGCGGATCCACTGGTAGCGCTGGGCGTGGTCGGCGTGGTCGCCGTGGCTGAAGTTCAGGCGAAAGATGTTCACTCCGGCCTGCACCAGTTCGCGGATGTCATCGATCCCACGGGTGGCGGGGCCGAGTGTCGCGAGGATCTTGACCTTCTTGTCAGGCGTCATTTTTCGGGTTCTCGAGGATCAGGATGGCGCGAAAATCGTTGACATTGGTGCGGGTCGGCTCGGTGACGATCAACCCGTCCAGCGCGGCGAAGTAGCCGTAGCCGTTGTTGTTATCCAGTTCATCACTGGCGTTCAGGCCCAGCTCGGTGGCGCGGCGATAGCTGTCCGGGGTCATGATGGCGCCGGCATTGTCTTCGGAGCCGTCGATGCCGTCGGTGTCGCCCGCCAGTGCATAGATGCCGGGGTGGCCCTTGAGGCTGTCGGTCAGGCTCAGCAGGAACTCGGCGTTGCGCCCGCCACGGCCATTGCCGCGCACGGTGACCGTGGTTTCGCCGCCGGAAAGGATCACGCACGGCGCAGCCAAGGGCTGGCCGTGGAGGGCGATTTGCCGGGCGATGCCGGCATGGACCTTCGCCACGTCCCGGGATTCGCCTTCCAGGTCACCGAGGATCAATGGGCTGAAACCGGCCTGGCGAGCCTTCACCGCCGCGGCTTCGAGGGATTGCTGAGGGCGGGCGATGAGCTGGAAATGACTGCGCGTCAGGCTCGGGTCGCCGGGCTTGACGGTCTCCGATTCCGGACTTTGCAGCCAGGTGCGCACCGAGGCCGGGATCTCCATGCCGTAGCGCTTGAGAATCGCCAGCGCGTCGGCCGAAGTGCTGGGGTCGGCCACGGTGGGGCCGGAGGCGATAACCGTGGCGAGATCGCCGGGCACATCGGAAATCGCGTAGGTGTAGACGGTCGCCGGCCAGCAGGCCTTGCCCAGTCGGCCTCCCTTGATCGCCGAGAGGTGCTTGCGCACGCAATTCATCTCGCCAATGGTGGCGCCGGACTTGAGCAGGGCCTTGTTGATCGATTGCTTGTCGGCCAGGGTGATGCCGGCCGCCGGCAAGGCCAGCAACGCCGAGCCCCCGCCGGACAGCAGGAAGATCACCCGGTCGTCTTCGTTGAGGTTGCTGACGAGTTCGAGCACCCGTCCGGCCACTTCCAGGCCAGCGGCGTCCGGTACTGGATGAGCGGCCTCGACCACTTCGATTTTCTCGCAGGGCGCGCCATGGCCGTAGCGGGTCACCACCAGGCCGCTGACTTCGCCGCGCCAGCAGCGCTCGACCACTTGCGCCATGGCCGCGGCGGCCTTGCCGGCACCGATGACGATCACCCGACCGCTGCGGTCAGCGGGCAGGTACTGTTCGAGGACGTGCTGCGGATGGGCCGCGTCGATGGCCGTGGCAAACAGCTCGCGCAGCAATTGTTGCGGATCGACCGACATGGCGGGCTCCCGATTTTTATTATTGGCTGAGGCGACTCGGTTACCTGTGGGAGCGAGCCTGCTCGCGAAGGCGGTGTGTCAGTCAACGCTTGATTGGCAGGTTGACCGCCTTCGCGAGCGGGCTCGCTCCCACAGGGTGTCGGCTATGTCAGTTATCGCGAATCGAGAAATTGGCCATATGCTCCAGCCCCTTGATCAGCGCCGAGTGGTCCCAATTGCTGCCACCCATGGCCGCGCAGGTGCTGAACACTTGCTGGGCGTTGGCGGTGTTGGGCAGGTTGATGTTCAGCTCCCTGGCGCCTTGCAGGGCCAGGTTCAGGTCCTTCTGGTGCAGGCTGATGCGGAAGCCCGGGTCGAAGGTGCCCTTGATCATGCGCTCACCGTGTACTTCGAGGATCTTCGACGAGGCGAAACCGCCCATCAACGCTTCACGGACCTTGGCCGGGTCGGCGCCATTCTTCGAGGCGAACAGCAGGGCCTCGGCCACGGCCTGGATGTTCAGCGCGACGATGATCTGGTTCGCCACCTTGGCGGTCTGGCCATCGCCGTTGCCGCCCACCAGGGTGATGTTCTTGCCCATCGCCTGGAACAGTGGCAGCGCACGCTCGAACGCGGCGCTGTCGCCACCGACCATGATGCTCAGGGTCGCGGCCTTGGCGCCGACTTCACCGCCGGACACCGGGGCGTCGAGGTACTGCGCGCCTTTTTCATTGATCTTCGCCGCGAACGCCTTGGTGGCGGTGGGGGAGATCGAACTCATGTCGATCACCACCTTGCCCGCGCCCACGCCGGCCGCTACGCCGTCGGCGCGGAACAGCACGTCCTCGACCTGTGGGGTATCCGGGACCATGACGATGATGAATTCGGCCTCCTGGGCGACTTCCTTCGGGTTGGCCAGCGCCACCGCGCCGCCTGCCACGAGGTCGGCCGGGGCAGCGTCGTGATGCTGGGTCAGGAACAGGCTGTGACCGGCCTTTTGCAGGTTCAGTGCCATGGGGTGGCCCATGATGCCGGTGCCGATGAATCCGATTTTAGCCATGTGGAAAATCCTCTTGTTGTTATCGCTGCTTCAGCCGATGAAGAACTGCTTTTCTGTGGGAGCGAGCTTGCTCGCGATGACGGTTTCACCTTCACCGAAGAGGTTGGCTGGAACACCGCTATCGCGAGCAAGCTCGCTCCCACAAAGGGAGAGCTGGATCAGATCGCGTTATGGCTTTTCAACCAGCCCAGTCCCGCTTCGGTCGTGGTGAGCGGCTTGTATTCACAGCCGATCCAACCCTGATAACCAATGCGATCCAGGTGTTCGAACAGGAACCGATAATTGATCTCGCCGGTGCCGGGCTCGTTGCGGCCCGGGTTGTCCGCCAGTTGCACATGGTTGATTTCGCCCAGGTGCGCCGACAGCGTCCGGGCCAGGTCGCCTTCCATGATTTGCATGTGATAGATGTCGTATTGCAGGAACAGGTTGGCGCTGCCCACCTGTTCGCGGATCGACAGGGCCTGGGCGGTGTTGTTCAGGAAAAAACCCGGGATGTCGCGGGTGTTGATGGCTTCCATCACCAGCTTGATGCCGGCGCCCTGGAGCTTTTCGGCGGCGTACTTCAGGTTGGCGACGAAGGTTTTTTCCGCCAGCGCTTCGTCGCACTTCTGCGAACGGATCCCGGCCAGGCAATTGACCTGGGTGTTGCCCAACACCTTGGCATAGGCAATCGCCAGGTCGACCCCGGCGCGGAACTCCTCGACCCGATCCGGCAGGCAGGCGATACCGCGCTCACCCTTGGCCCAGTCGCCGGCCGGCAGGTTGAACAGCACTTGGGTCAGGCCATAGGCGTCGAGCAGGGCCTTGAGTTCGGCGGAGCTGTAGTCGTAGGGGAACAGGTACTCGACACCACTGAAACCGGCCTTGGCGGCCGCTTCGAAACGGGCGAGGAAATCCTGCTCGGTAAACAGCATGGACAGGTTGGCGGCGAAACGCGGCATGGTGGTCTCCTGTAAATAGTTGGCAGGCCTCCCTTGTGGGAGCGAGCCTGCTCGCGAAAGCGGTATGTCATTCAACATCAATAAAGGGTAGATCGCCTTCGCGAGCAGGCTCGCTTCCACAGGAGAAGGTCAGTCGAGCAATGAAATCGCGGTGGGTGCATCGTTGCCCACCAGCGCCAGGTCTTCAAATTCATTGACGGCGTTGATCTCGGTGCCCATGGAAATGTTGGTCACCCGCTCAAGGATGATCTCGACGATCACTGGCACCCTGAACTCTTCGATCATCTCCTGGGCCTTGCGCAGCGCTGGCTGGATACCTGACGGCTCGAACACCCGCAATGCCTTGCAACCCAGGCCCTCGGCCACGGCGACGTGGTCCACGCCATAACCGTTGAGCTCCGGGGCGTTGAGGTTGTCGAAGGACAGCTGCACGCAGTAGTCCATGTCGAAGCCGCGCTGAGCCTGGCGGATCAAGCCCAGGTAGGAGTTGTTCACCACGACATGGATGTAGGGCAGCTTGAATTGTGCGCCCACCGCCAGTTCTTCGATCATGAACTGGAAATCATAGTCGCCCGACAGCGCCACGACCTTGCGATCCGGATCGGCCTTGACCACTCCCAGCGCGGCCGGAATGGTCCAGCCCAGGGGACCGGCCTGGCCGCAGTTGATCCAGTGGCGTGGTTTGTAGACGTGGAGGAACTGCGCCCCGGCGATCTGCGATAGACCGATGGTGCTGACATAGCAGGTGTCCTTGCCGAACACCTGGTTCATTTCCTCATAGACGCGCTGCGGCTTCACCGGCACGTTGTCGAAATGGGTCTTGCGCTGCAGGCTGGCCTTGCGTTGCTGGCAATCCTGAAGCCAGGTGCTGCGGTTCTTCAGCTTGCCGGCGGCTTGCCATTCGCGGGCCACTTCGATGAACACGGTCAGGGCCGAGGCTGCGTCGGAAACGATACCCAGGTCGGGGGTGAACACCCGGCCGATCTGGGTCGGTTCGATGTCGACGTGAATGAATGTGCGGCCTTCGGTGTAGACGTCCACCGAACCGGTGTGGCGGTTGGCCCAACGGTTGCCGACGCCCAGCACGACGTCCGACTTGAGCAAGGTGGCGTTGCCGTAGCGGTGCGAGGTTTGCAGGCCGACCATGCCGACCATCAACGGATGATCGTCCGGGATCGTGCCCCAGCCCATCAAGGTCGGGATCACCGGGATGCCGGTGAGCTCGGCAAACTCCACCAAGAGGTCGCTGGCATCGGCATTGATGATGCCGCCACCCGCCACCAGCAATGGGCGCTCGGCCTGGTTCAGCATCGCCAAGGCCTTCTCGATCTGCACCCGGTTGGCGGCCGGCTTGGCCAGGGGCAGCGGCTGATAGGCGTCGATGTCGAATTCGATCTCGGCCATCTGCACGTCAAACGGCAAGTCGATCAGCACCGGGCCCGGACGGCCGGAGCGCATCTCGAAGAAAGCCTTCTGAAAGGCGTAGGGCACCTGTCCCGGCTCCAGCACGGTAGTCGCCCATTTGGTCACGGGCTTGACGATGCTGGTGATATCCACCGCCTGGAAATCTTCCTTGTGCATGCGGGCGCGGGGCGCTTGTCCGGTGATGCACAGGATCGGAATCGAGTCGGCCGAAGCGCTGTAGAGGCCAGTGACCATGTCAGTGCCCGCCGGCCCCGAAGTACCGATGCACACGCCGATGTTGCCGGCCTTGGTCCGGGTGTAGCCCTCGGCCATGTGCGAGGCGCCTTCAACGTGGCGAGCGAGGACATGATCGATGCCGCCAACCTTTTGCAGGGCAGAGTACAGCGGGTTGATCGCGGCACCCGGGATGCCGAAGGCGGTGTCCACGCCTTCACGGCGCATCACCAGGACGGCGGCTTCGATTGCTCTCATTTTGCTCATTGTTTTGTGCCTCTTACGTTTTGTAATTGTATACAAGTGGCTGTGGGTCGGAGTTTATTCACGGCAGACGGCTAAGGTCAATTGATTTTCTCAAGCAGCTGTTTGGTTCGTCAGATGCCAGATTTTGCTGATGCCTTTTGTCGTTTAAGACGGATAGTGAAAATTATTGTATACAAAAATTATGTTTGTTGTGTTCTATTTGCTGAATTCGGTTTTGCTGAAAGTAAAGCCTCGAGGCTCTCCCATGACTAAAGAAGGACAGCACCCATGAGCGATCTCACCTTGAAAATCGCCGTCAGCCTGGCGGGGCAAGCCCTTGCCGCAGGCCGCGAGATCAGCGCAGCCCCCTTGACCGTCGCGGTCCTGGACAGCGGCGGACACCTCGTAGCCTTGCAGCGCGAGGACGGCGCCAGCCTGTTGCGCCCGCAAATCGCCATCGGCAAGGCCTGGGGCGCCATCGCCCTGGGCAAAGGCTCACGCCTGCTCGCCCAGGACGCCCAGCAGCGCCCGGCGTTCTTTGCCGCTTTGAACGGCATGGGCCAAAGCAACATCGTGCCGGCACCGGGCGGAGTGTTGATCAGGGATCAGGACGGGAAGGTGCTGGGGGCGATTGGTGTCAGCGGGGATGTTTCGGATGTGGATGAGCAGGTGGCGGTCAGGGCGGTGGAGGTGTCGGGGTTGAGGGCGGATGTGGGGGTTGTTGTTTGATTATGTAGTGACTGGACTGGCGCCATCGCGAGCAAGCTCGCTCCCACAGGGTTGGGTGTTGGACACATAATTTAAGAAATGCGCAAATCCAATGTGGGAGCGAGCTTGCTCGCGATGACGATCTACCCGACACATCCTGCGAAGAGTCTGTCCGGCGTTCAAAATCCACTGGCCTAGCCTTTGATGACCTGATCATTGGAGGCGCAGGAATGTCTGACCTACCCGCTTCACACCGCTTGCGAACCGGCCGCTACGGTGAGTTGAATCGAATCTATTTATTGACCACTAACACGGCTGATCGAAAGCCCGTCTTCCATGATTTCGCTTTAGGCAGATTGGTCGTTGAACAATTTCGATGTGCTGAGGATAAACGATGGGCAAAGTCATTAGCCTGGGTGGTCATGCCGGACCATTTTCATTGGCTGGTTGAGTTGCAACAAAGCTCACTGAACGAGCTGATGCAAAAGACCAAGTCCTTGAGCGCTCGGGCAGTAAACATATCCACCGGCTATAGAGGCAGCCTTTGGCAGCCGGGATACCATGAACGAGCATTGAGGCAGGAGGATGGATTGATAGTTATGGCGCGCTATGTCGTCGCCAACCCACTGCGGGCAGGCCTGGTGAAGCGGCTTGGCGACTATCCGCTGTGGGATGCCATCTGGCTTTGACTTGAAACCGAGGCGTTGCCTTCGCGAGCAGGCTCGCTCCCACAAGGGATTCAGGTTGCTCGCAGATTCTGAATTCACAGCAAAACCCTGTGGGAGCGAGCCTGCTCGCGAAAGCGGCGACTCGCTCCAGAGCCTAGCGATCCACCTCACACCCCTTCAAAACCAACCGGATAATCGTCTGCGCCGCCGCTTCGTAATCCGCTTCGTCGAGCTTGGCCTTGCCGGTCACGGCGCTGATCTGCCAGTCGAAATCGGCGTAGGTCTGGGTGGCGGCCCAGATGCTGAACATCAGGTGGTTGGGGTCGATGGGGGCGATTTGGCCGCGGTCGATCCAGGTCTGGATGCAGTCGATGTTGTGCCGGGCCTGGGCGTTGAGTTGTTCGACCAGGTCGGCGCTGAGGTGCGGGGCGCCGTGCATGATTTCACTGGCGAAGACTTTCGAGGCGAAGGGCAGGTCGCGGGAGATGCGGATCTTGGAGCGGATGTAGTGGCTCAATACTTCGCCCGGCTCGCCGTCGGCGTTGAAGGGCGTGGAGGCCTGGAGGATCGGCTCGATGATGCTTTCCAGGACCTCGCGGTAGAGGTTCTCCTTGGATTTGAAGTAATAGTAGACGTTGGGTTTGGGCAGGCCCGCCTTGGCCGCGATGTCGCTGGTTTTGGTCGCGGCGAAGCCCTTGTCGGCAAACTCTTCGCTGGCGGCACGCAGGATCAGTTCTTTGTTGCGCTCGCGGATAGTGCTCATAAACCCTGGGGTTCCTTGCCGGTTCTGGCGGTGGCGCATGGTAGCACCGGCCTCGCGGGCCGCTCAAGAATGCCCCAAGGCGGCGCCGCTCGCGGTATGCTGCGCAGCATTATTGTTCAAGGAGCCCCTCCATGGCTGGAAGCAGTTTGCTGGTTTTGATCGACGACATCGCCACCGTGCTCGACGATGTGGCGCTGATGACCAAGATGGCCGCCAAGAAAACCGCCGGCGTGCTCGGCGACGACCTGGCGCTCAATGCCCAGCAAGTCTCCGGCGTGCGGGCCGAGCGGGAGCTGCCGGTGGTCTGGGCGGTGGCCAAGGGTTCCTTCATCAACAAGCTGATCCTGGTGCCGTCGGCGCTGGCAATCAGTGCCTTCGTGCCTTGGCTGGTGACACCCCTGTTGATGGTGGGTGGCGCCTACCTGTGTTTCGAAGGGTTCGAAAAACTCGCCCACAAGTTCCTTCACAGCAAGGCTGAAGACCAGGCCGGGCATGCGCAACTGGTGGAGGCGGTGGCCGACCCGGCGGTGGACCTGGTGACCTTCGAAAAGGACAAGATCAAAGGCGCGGTTCGCACCGACTTCATTCTCTCGGCGGAAATCATCGCCATCACCCTCGGCACTGTCGCCGATGCGCCGCTGACCCAGCAGGTTATCGTGCTGTCGGGCATTGCGATTGTCATGACTGTCGGCGTGTACGGCCTGGTGGCGGGGATCGTCAAGCTCGATGACCTGGGCTTGTGGCTGACCAAAAAGCCAGGGCAGGCCGCCAAAAGCATCGGCGGCGCCATCCTGCGCGCCGCGCCCTACATGATGAAAAGCCTGTCGGTGATCGGTACGGCGGCGATGTTCCTGGTGGGCGGCGGCATCCTGACCCATGGCGTACCGGCGGTGCATCACTGGATCGAAGGCGTGGCGGCTGGTGCCGGCGGCGCCGGGTTCATCGTGCCGATGCTGCTCAATGCGGTGGCGGGGATTGTCGCGGGTGCTGCCGTGTTGGCGGGTGTGCTCGTCGTGGGCAAAATCTGGAAAGCGCTGAAAGGCTGAGTCCGGCAACACAAAACAACTGTGGGAGCGAGCTTGCTCGCGATAGCGGTGTATCAGCCAATGCAAATGTAGCTGAACCGACGCCATCGCGAGCAAGCTCGCTCCCACAATGGGTTCTATGGTGTTCGCAAGTTACTCGGCGATCTGCAACTTGCGCGACTCGGTGTACACGTACCGCACCTTCTCATACTCGAACGGCGAGTTCAGCTGCCCGTAGCGGAAGCTGGTCTGGTAGCGCCTGTCCACGCCGCGCAACAGCAGCAGTTCCGGGTGGTTGGAGCTGACCTCCGAGACGTTCAGGAAGTTGATCGCCGATTCCGCGGTGTAGTCCACCAGCAGGCCCGAAGTGTCGCGCAGGTTCGAAGGACCGAAGATCGGCAGCACGAAATACGCGCCGCCGGGCACACCATAGAAACCCAGGGTCTGGCCAAAGTCCTCGCTCTGGCGCGGCAGGCCCATGGCCGTGGCCGGGTCCCAGAGGCCGGCGATGCCGACGGTGGTATTGAGGAGCAGGCGCGCCGTGGTTTCCATCGAACGCTTGCCCTTCAATTGCAGCAGGCTGTTCATCAGGTTCGGCACGTCCCCCAGGTTGTTGAAGAAATTGCTGACGCCGGTGCGCACGAAGGCCGGGGTGACGTAGCGGTAGCCGTCGACAACAGGGAGGAAGACCCATTCGTCAAAGCGGTAGTTGAAGTGGTAGACGCGGCGGTTCCACGATTCCAGCGGGTCGTAGACGTTCAAAGCGTTGAGCGTCGAGCGTTCGAATTCGCGCTGGTCCAGGCCCGGGTTGAACTTGAGTTTGGTCAGCGGCTCCTTGAAGCCGTCCGAATCCACCACCACGGGGGCATTGGCCTTGCTGTTATCGGCGTGGACCATGCCCGCACTCATTAACGCGGCGATAAGCAGGAGGTATTTAGCCACGGAAGAACTCCAGCATGGCGTCGCTGTTGACGCGATAGTTAAGGTTGCCGCAATGGCCGCCCAGTGGATAAACGGTCAGGCGGTCGCCAAAAGTCTTGCGCAGGAAGCCGAGGTCGCCCGGGCCGAGAATCACATCGTCGGCGTTGTGCATCACCGCGATTTTCGTGCTGGCCTGCAGATAATCCTTCAACGCGTACAGACTCACCTGGTCAACCAGTTGCAGCAGGCTGCCGCCGTCGGTGCGCGCACGCCACATCGGGATCACCTGCTCGGTGAGGTAGCAGTCGAAATCGCATTGCAGCGCGCGCTTGAGGAACGGCGTCAGGCTGGTGCTTTCAGTGATCGGGAACTTCGGCGGGATGATCAGGCCGCGACGGTTGATCAGGTCCGAGGTAAAGGCGATGTCGGCCGCCGAGAAACGGAACGAGGTGCCGATCAGCATCGCCATCTGCTCGTTGGTCAGGTGTTGCTTGGACTGCTGGAAGTCATAGAGCAGGGCGTCGTTGAGGTCGATGTAGCCTTTCTGCTGGAAGTAGCGGGTCAGTTTGTTCAGCACCAGTTCATAGAATGTCGTGGTGCTGTTGATGCCCTTGACCTCGGTCTGGACCAGCTTGTCCAGGTTGGTGATCGAGGTGTAGAGGTTCACCGGCGGGTTCAGCAACAGGACTTTCTTGAAGTTGAAACTGCGCCGGGTCTCGTCCAGGTGCGCAACGAAGGCCGCGTCCAGGGCGCCGAGGCTGTAGCCGGTCAGGTAGTACTCGGTGACGGGCACTTTCGGATTTTGCGCGCGCACGGCCTGCATCACGCGATACATGTCTTCGGCGTCTTCCTTGGTGATGCCTGGCGTGGCGAAGCGCGAAGCGGCACTCATGAAATCGAAACTGGTGGGCGAGGACAACTGCACCACGTGGTAGCCGGCCTTGTAGTAGAGGCGCTTCAAATACTCGTTGAGCGTGCTGTCATACCGCGCGCCGGTGCCCGCGATCAGGAAGATCAGCGGCGCGGGTTTGTCCTGGGTGGCCATGCGGTAGGTGAGGCTTTTCACCGGCCAGAAATTGTCCGGCAGGATGAATTCGCGCTCCGGACGCAGGGTCAGGCTCTGGTCCGACTGGTTGATGTCCTCATTGAGCGGCAGCTCCGGGCGCAGGTCCGGCGGCGTGGTGGCGATGGTCGCCTCGAACGGGTTGGTCAAGGGGTAGCCATAGCTGGCGGCGTCGACATCCACCGCCAGCGCGGACGCACTCAGGATAAGGCCGCCGGCGAAGGCAGCGAAGCGCAAGGAACGGAGCATGTCTGGATCCCTTAGAGGAAGGTGCCGAATGAAGTTCGCAGCCTATGACCACCGAAGTGAAGCCAAGTGCCATGACGGCTGCAAAACAAGCGCGGACGGGTCGCGATAGTAGCGGGACGATACACGGTGAGGCGTGGTGACCGCTAGTGACCTGGCGGCTCGCCTGGTTCAGGCATGCAAGATTTGATCGAAATCCGCGGTCTGAAACGCCCGGAATGGCTTGCTGGCTTTCTGATGTCGTTTCTCGCTGCCTCAGCGTCGCAGACAGAGCAGGTTCCAGATCGGCGCAGGTTGATGATCAGCCTGTCAGTACTCCACTGGCGTTCGAACCGGTTTGCAGGTGAGCGTGATGGGGGCGCTGTGCACCATAACAATACGTTGACGCTGCTCGGCATCCGTCGGGCGCAGCACTTTCGGGGAAGTAACGATGAAGATGCGACGACTCTTGGGCGCAGGTGCCGCACTGGTACTGGCGATCAGCTCCACCCTGGCCAGCGCCGAAACCAAAACCCTGAGCATTGGTTATGTCGACGGCTGGTCCGACAGCGTCGCGACCACCCATGTGGCGGCCGAAGTGATCAAGCAGAAACTCGGTTATGACGTGAAGCTGCAAGCGGTGGCGACCGGGATCATGTGGCAGGGCGTGGCCACCGGCAAGCTCGATGCAATGCTTTCGGCCTGGCTGCCGGTGACTCACGGTGACTACTGGACGAAAAACAAGGACAACGTGGTCGACTACGGCCCGAACTTCAAGGACGCCAAGATCGGCCTGATCGTGCCAGAGTACGTCAAGGCCAAGTCGCTGGAAGACCTCAAGACCGACGATTCCTTCAAGAAACGCATCGTCGGCATCGACGCCGGTTCAGGCGTGATGCTCAAGACCGAACAGGCGATCAAGGACTACGACCTGACCGGTTATCAACTCAAGGCCAGTTCCGGCGCCGGCATGATCGCCGAGCTGACCCGTGCCGAGAAGAAACAAGAGTCCATCGCCGTCACCGGTTGGGTGCCGCACTGGATGTTCGCCAAGTGGAAACTGCGCTTCCTGGAAGATCCGAAGGGTGTCTACGGCGCGGCTGAAACCGTAAACAGCATCGGCAGCAAAGGCCTGGAAGCCAAGGCGCCGGGAGTGGTCGCGTTCCTGAAGAAGTTCCAGTGGGCCTCGAAAGACGAAATCGGTGAAGTCATGCTGGCGATCCAGGAAGGCGCCAAGCCGGACGCCGCCGCCAAGGATTGGGTTGCCAAGCACCCGGACCGCGTGAAGGAGTGGACCGGCAAGTAATCGGCCTGGTCTGACTGTTCCGAAAAACCGCATGAGTTGTTCATGCGGTTTTTTTGTGCCCGTGATTCCTCAATTCGACGCACCCCTGTGGGAGCGAGCCTGCTCGCGAAGCGATCTGCCAGCTGACCCTGCATTTGACCCGCAAGCAGCTTTCGCGAGCAGGCTCGCTCCCACAGGAGGGCAGGGGCACTTGCGAAAATATCCGGGAAACTGGCAAAACCGTCATGTCGTTCTAATACTAAGGTCGTCTGGAACCTGGCCTTGAGCCGCATAGAGTAGGCTCGTTCCAACTTAAATCTGTGCTGCGAGGATAAAAACAATGAACGACAGCATTTACCTCTCGATACAAAACAGCCCGCGCTTCAAGGAGCTGGTGAGTAAAAGGGAAAAGTTCGCCTGGATTCTCTCGGCGATCATGCTAGGGCTTTACTCGGGATTCATCCTTCTGATTGCCTACGGGCCGCATATTCTCGGCGCCAAGATCACGCCTGAGGGAACGATCACCTGGGGCATTCCCATCGGGATCGGCCTGATTCTCTCGGCTTTTGTCCTGACCGGCATTTACGTACGACGCGCCAATGGCGAGTTCGACGACCTGAACAATGCGATTCTCAAGGAGGCTCAGCAATGATCCGGCGTCTACTGGCTCTTTTGAGCATCGCTGCGTTCGCACCGAGCGTCTGGGCGGCTGATGCCGTGGCGGGGGCTGTGCAGAAACAACCCCTCAACGTCGCGGCTATCCTGATGTTCGTGGCCTTCGTCGGCGCGACTCTGTACATCACCTACTGGGCGTCCAAGAAAAACAACTCGGCGGCCGACTACTATGCGGCTGGCGGCAAGATCACCGGCTTCCAGAACGGCCTGGCGATTGCCGGCGACTACATGTCGGCGGCTTCCTTCCTGGGTATTTCCGCGCTGGTGTTCACGTCCGGTTATGACGGCCTGATCTACTCCATCGGCTTCCTGGTGGGCTGGCCGATCATTCTGTTCCTGATCGCCGAGCGTCTGCGCAACCTAGGTAAATACACCTTCGCCGACGTGGCGTCCTATCGCCTCGGGCAAACCCAGATCCGCAGCCTGTCGGCTTGCGGTTCGCTGGTGGTGGTGGCGTTCTACCTGATCGCGCAAATGGTCGGTGCCGGCAAGCTGATCCAGCTGCTGTTCGGCCTGGACTACCACGTTGCGGTGATCCTGGTCGGTATCCTGATGTGCCTCTACGTGCTGTTCGGCGGCATGCTGGCCACCACCTGGGTACAAATCATCAAGGCCGTGCTGTTGCTGTCGGGTGCTTCGTTCATGGCGCTGATGGTGATGAAGCACGTCAACTTCGACTTCAACATGCTGTTTGCCGAAGCGGTCAAGGTTCACCCTAAAGGTGAAGCGATCATGAGCCCTGGCGGCCTGGTGAAGGATCCGATCTCGGCCTTCTCCCTCGGCCTGGCGCTGATGTTCGGTACCGCTGGCCTGCCACATATCCTGATGCGCTTCTTCACCGTTAGCGACGCCAAGGAAGCTCGCAAGAGCGTGCTGTATGCCACCGGCTTCATCGGCTACTTCTACATCCTGACCTTCATCATCGGCTTCGGCGCGATCCTGCTGGTCAGCACCAACCCGGCCTTCAAGGACGCGGCAGGTGCCTTGCTGGGCGGCAACAACATGGCGGCGGTGCATCTGTCCAACGCGGTTGGCGGCAGCATCTTCCTGGGCTTCATCTCGGCGGTGGCGTTCGCGACCATCCTGGCGGTGGTAGCGGGGCTGACCCTGGCCGGTGCCTCGGCGGTGTCCCATGACCTGTACGCCAGCGTGATCAAGAAAGGCAAGGCCAACGAGAAGGATGAGATTCGGGTTTCGAAAATCACCACCATCTGTCTGGCGGTGCTGGCGATCGGCCTGGGCATCCTGTTCGAGAAGCAGAACATCGCGTTCATGGTGGGCCTGGCGTTCTCCATCGCGGCGAGCTGCAACTTCCCGGTACTGCTGCTTTCGATGTACTGGAAGAAGCTGACTACCCGTGGCGCGATGATCGGCGGCTGGCTGGGCCTGGTCAGTGCCGTGGGCCTGATGGTGCTCGGTCCGACCATCTGGGTGCAGATCATGGGTCACGAGAAGGCGATCTTCCCGTACGAATACCCAGCGCTGTTCTCGATGGCCATTGCGTTCGTCGGCATCTGGTTCTTCTCCATCACCGACAAGTCGGCTGAAGGCGCTAACGAGCGGGCGCTGTTCTTCCCGCAGTTCGTGCGTTCGCAGACGGGTCTGGGGGCGAGTGGGGCGGTTAATCACTGAGGCAGCGGCAAGCTGAAGGCATCAAGTTAAAGCGTTGTGTTTAAAGAAATACCCCGGTCGAGAGGCCGGGGTATTTTTTTGTCCGCACGGATGGGCTTATGGAATCATCATCGGAGGCGCTCGATGGCGCGATACAGGGACGTCATTTTGCGCTTTACGAGACCTGGTCGCTTTACTTGACTCCAACCACGTATCGAGATTCTGAACGTACTGGTTGTCAAGGATCTGTACGGTCAGAACATAAAGCAGGATGTTGTTGAGCCTCTCTCGAAGGTGTCGTGGCACCACGCGCGTTTTCACCAGCTTGAGCATCAGTCGAATGGAAAATGCTGAAAATATCCCGCTGGTCTTGATCGCTTGAGGCGTTAGATAGGTGTCGACCAGCTTGGCCATTTTTTCTGACCTTCCGGCGTCGACCCAAATGGGAGGCGTGATGTAGGGCCACTTCTTGCGAGCATAGACTTCATCCGTAATGTCATTTTTGACCAGCTCACGAAGAATGTATTTTTCTACACCGTCTTTGATCTTCAGCGTGTTCGGCAGCTTGCACGCCCAGTCGAACAAATGATGATCCAAAAAAGGAGTTCGACCTTCAAGGGAGTGAGCCATTTCCTGGCGATCCCCAAGATTGGACAGAATGAAGGGGGACAGCAAACCCTTGATGCTGAACATCTGCATCTTATTGACCGGTTCAAGCGGGTCGGTCTGCGCTTTGTCGATACGTTGTGTTAAACGGCTTATCGGCGATGTAGTGCGCAATATCGGCCGCTTGCACTTGGCGAAGAGATTGTGCAGAAACGCCTGAGTACTGGTAGAAAAAAGATCAATCATCTCGACCTGAGGAACGAACCCGAAGGTTCGATTGATCCGTTGTTCCGAGCGGTTTTGCGCTCTTGTGGGCTTCTTCGGCGCGCGCCGATAGGCGTGACTCGATAACCCCTCGTTGCGGTCCTTGAAGTAGGCATAGCCTAGAAACAGTTCGTCTGAGCCCTCCCCCGTCAGGACGCAGGTGACATGCTGGGCTGCTAGTTTGGATAACAGGTATTTGCCGACGCCGTTGTAATTGACTGCCGGGGTTTCACTGAACCAGAGGCAATCCTCAAGGTTACCCAGCAGGTCGTCTTCGCTGCATTGAATTTTATGGAAGTTGGCGCCAATTTTCGCGGCCATGCGCATTGCAATGGCTGCTTCGTCATAGTCCTCATCTTCATTGAAGGAAATGGAAAAAACTTCGGGTGGCGACGGCAGGATTTTCGCGGCGATCGCAGCGACCGCCGCCGAATCCAGGCCACCGCTGAGATAAATGCCCACGGGCACGTCCGCTCGAAGCCTTAGTGAGATGGATTCCTCAAGTCTTTGCTTCAGTTCTGCCAATACCTGAGCTTCATCGTGCCGTTTGGCATCAAAGGCATCAGGTAGCAGGTCTGGTTCCCAGTACACATGGCTTTCGAGACTTGAGCGCTCAAGGTCGATGGTGATCAACGTAGCAGGCTTCACCACATTGATATTTTCAAAAATACTGTCCATTGGCACAAAGCTGAGCATGTCGCGAATAGCAACGACATCTAGCTTTGGAGCAAGAATGCCAGCCGCGAAAAGGGCCTTGGCTTCCGAGGCGAAGGCTATCTTCAGGCCACAGGTTTGATCCAGATGATAGTACAACGGCTTAATACCAAAACGGTCTCGGCAGATATGCAGTTTTCGTTGAGTTCGGTCAAATAGTATGAACGCAAATTCGCCCCGCAGGGAGCTGGTAAAATCGATCCCATCACGTTCATAAAGATGAAGAATGACTTCAGAATCCGAACATGAGGAAAATGAATAACCCTCTTCGATCAACTCGGCTCTTAACCGGTCGTGATCATAGATCTCGCCATTACAAACAAGGACCTTGTTGCCGTCTTTGCTGAACAGTGGCTGACCACCATTATCAAGATCGATAATGGACAGTCGGGTATGACCCAGAACGAGTTTTTCCTCATGATCAAAGTAGGAGCTACGTCCATCAGGACCCCTGTGGTGCAAAGCGTCTAGCGCACGCTCCACATAATGAGTATCGATGTCAAAACCAAGGGATGAGAAAATACCGCACATAACGTTCGCGCCAATTTTTAATGAGGAAGGGCAGTCTCGATGAGCCCGGGTTACTAGCGATCGCCTAAATAAATACGTTCAAGCATTTTTCTGTGCACAACCAGAGGCTTGTCATATTTTCCTAGCCTGGTGCCGTTCAGTGCATAGGGAAGATGAGCAAGACGCTCGGAGAATTTACCGTCTGCTTCAAATTCTTTTTTTATGAATTTCAAGACAAAGCGTTTAAGGTTCTTTTGAAGGAAAGCAGATTTCTTATCCTCCGCTTTTCCAAAGACGAAGCTGTAGAGGGTAGTGCGCTGCGCACTGTTTGGAACAAAGAATATGGTGGTTTTGATCCGCCCGCCAATAGATGCGGCGGTTTCCCGACGCGTGACCCAGGACTCGTAGGTACTGCGAACTGGATTAAAAAACGTAATAAACCGGTTGTGGGAGATATCCCCTGGCTGAACACCGGTAAGGAACATTAGCGGAAATTTTCGAATGGGACCTCGGTAATAGTTATTGGTGCTGTCATCGAACTGTTCAAATTCGTATTCGACGTGCTTTGCGCCTTCCCGGTCCCAACCGAACGTTTGATGTACATACGGAAAATGCTCATCTTCAGAGAAATTATCCAGGGCAACGTGTAAGGGACACTTGAAGACAACGGGGAACTGTCCCAAAAATACGTAATCAGGATCTTCAAACTCAGGAGGAGGAGAGGCTTCCTGTCCTCCTACCCAAATGACGCCATGGCGTTGCACCGTCTTTAATACAGGAATCGTGCATGTTTTTACTTTTGGACAGGAAGGAATGGCGCCTTTGCCGTCTTTATCGAAGGTCCAGCCGTGGTAAGGACATTCTATCGAACCGTTGGGTAAAACAGTTCCCATTGACAGGGGAGTAAATCGATGAGGGCACCGATCAGGCATGGCTACGATTTCGTTTTCCGCCCCCCTGAAAAGCACAATCTTGAAATCACCAATTTCGACCTGAACGGGTGAATTACGCAATTTCTTTTCATCAAGAACAGGATGGAAATACTGGGAAATTTTACTCCAGGAAAAATCAACAGCCATCTCAATTCTCCATAATTGATGCTCTGCTTACAGCCGGATTTAGATGCAAAAGAAGCCTGAAAAATGGCCGTGATCCATATCGGCCGCGGCAGAGAGTAGACGTAAATTGACATTTGACGCAACACTCTAGCTGGAAAAAATTCACCCCTTCCTAAAACAAACCAAGAAAAACAGTGAGTTCCCAGGATCGGAAATTTCAGCGGTCGTGGCTCTTGTGAAAAACACATAACCTGCTGATTTTAAAAGGCTATTTCCTGGTTATGTATGATTCAAGCACGATCGTACAAAAAACGAAGGAGCGTTAGGATAAATTCGCTCTTTCGCCCCCGCGCTGTAGGGAACAGGGACATTAGGAGAATACGAAACCATAAATTTTTGTTGCAAAATCGATCTCTGGATGATTAGGCTAGATAGCAACTCAAGCCTTTGCTGCTCGATGGCACGTTGCAGCAATGGACACTGTCAAGGTCAGGCTTTTGGTTTGATTGATGCTGATGATTCAGGCAGTAAGCTCTATCAAGGAATGATAAGGACATGCTTCGATGAATGGATGCAAAATTCGCAATAATCCTCTACCTAACTACTCGCTCGGAAATGGCGGGTGTGCGGTATCGTTTAAAAAATTTTCATCCTATCGCCGCCAGGCACAACGAACCGTTGCCTCTCCGAGTGGTCGATTCAATTGCAAAACTGATCGTGCCTTAATAATCCAAGCGCGGGCGAGTGCCACCTGTTCGAAAGACTGTGAGTCGTAAACTCTACTTAGCCAAGCAAATCTAAATGAACTCATAAATACCAACCCCAGGCTGGCGGAACAGCATGATGAAGGTTTTGGTATCGGCTGAGTATCCCGGGGCACGGAGTATTCTCGCTGGCTCTTATTAAACCAGCGGCTAAGATATGTGGAAAATCTATTCGCTTGATTGCCGGCCGTCGTGTTAGACGAGTTTTGCTTTGGACTAATTACCATGAGAATTACAGATATGAACACGGCTCAAGTCAAAGAGGAGTTACATCACCTATGGAGAGAGTTGCTCCCCTCGCAGAGCTTCGATGAAGACTCAGATTTTCTAAGTGTCGGTGGCAGTTCATTAAAGGTCATGAGTCTTTTCGTAAAGTGTATGAAGAAATTTGGTGTGAAGATGGAAGTCAAAAATTTTTACGCATTGAATACTATCAATAGGCAAAGCGCTTTCATTACAAGCGAGTTGCAGCTTGAAGCACAGCTTGAGTAGGAAAGTATGCACAGTCCGATTGCGGTCGTCACCGCTCCAAAAATCCCCAAGGCATATAAATCTCTATTTGAAAAAGCCGAGCAGGACCGGCTTTTAGTGGGGGACCTCGAAGTGAGGCTGTATCGCTGGCCCGGCGAACGTACTGTGTTATGCCTCCACGGTTCCAATGGCAATTCGGCTCAGTTTGGAAAGCTGATTTCCAAGTTGACTGAAGTGGGTCATGGCGTTATTGCGGTAGATATACCATCCCACGATGCGCAGGGTCGTTTTATCCCGTCCAACAATATCGGGTTCAGCCTCCTCGCCCTGCAAAAAAAATACGGCGAAATCTATGCGGTGGTCGCGCATTCCATGGCGTGCAGCTGGGCACTGTGGGCGATGAGGAACGGATTACACGTCCAACGTGTGGTCTGCTTGTCCCCCGCTGCGACTCAGGAATATGTCTTCAAGCGGTTCCTCGCGCTTCAGGCTGACCGGGGTGTTTGCATGGATGACCTGGAGCAAGAAATATCATCGTCATTCGGCAGTTCATGGAGGGAGGAGTATTCGACGATCAACCTATGCCAATTCCTGACGCTAGATGCGCTGATCTATCACGATCGCGATGATCCGGTAATTGAATTCGAACAAGGTGGCGAGCAACTTGCGGAACGTTGGGTCGGCGCCTTGTTTCGAGCGACGAATGGGCAAGGACACTCTGGGTTTTTTAGGAGTGAAACGATAATGGAAGAAGTTAAGAGTTTTATTGTTTCGTAAATAAACATTAATAAATAATGGAGATGGCAAAATGGAAGCTGATGTGACCAAAGAGGCGCTGTACAGCAATATTGAACGAATCATTTTGCAGTACTGCGATGCGGCGGATCTGGGTATTACCGGTATCGATCCCGACGTCAGTCTGACCCAAGAGCTAGGCGTTGACAGTGTTGACTTCCTCGATATCGTTTTTGAGATCGAAGATACCTATAAAATTCAGTTTCCACTTGAGCAATGGTCGGCGGATGTGCCTGACGGTAAAAAAAATGAATCCAAGATGTGCGATTTCGTGGATGCAGTTTACGCACTAATAGTGCCGAAATTGGTTGAGGCATGAATTTCGAAGTTAACGCGTTGGTCGATAAGGTTGTGGACGTTTCTGAATGGGAACGTATTACCTGTCGCAGCACGGTGCCAACACAGGCCCCTCTCTTTGAGGGGCATTTTCCAGGTAACCCAATCGTTCCAGGCGTGTTGCTGGTGGAGATGATGGCTCAAGCGAGTGGTTATCTTTATATGTTGTCATCGGGTTTTCAGCGGATGCCTTACCTGGTAAATATCAAAAGCGCGAAGTTTAAGCGGTTTGTCTCGCCAGGTGAGGTGCTTGACGTGAAGTCGCAGTTAACTCATCAAGGAGACGGTTATTTGGTTTTCAAAGCCAGTATTAGCGCGCCGTTGATGGTGGCCAACGCCGAGCTCATGTTGAAACTAATGGATTTTCCTAATGACGTTCTCAAGGAAAGTGTTGTCAGTTCGGTAAAGTCGGCGAGGGGTGAGTGATGAATAACAGCGCCTTTATTCTGGGTGTCGGCGGAGTCTCCAACTTGGGATGTTTACAGGCCCGCGATCCATGGATGGCTTTTTCGCCGCTCCTTATCGGCACGAGCAAAGTCAGCGCGTCTGAATTCCCGGTGAGTAGATATATTACTAAACAGCGTGATATCAACTCTATGGGTTTGGGACAAAAAATGTTGGTCTGTGCCGCAGGCTTGGCATTGGAGGACGCACGCTTGCTGGGCAGCGATCTTACAAGCTATGACATTTTTATGGCTTCGAAAATCGGTGAACGAAATAAGGATGTCGATGCCGCTATTATACAAGGGGCTAAAATCGGTACGCTCGACATCAACGCCGAGTTGAGCCGTTTACGGCCTACCCATTTCCTTGCTGAACTACCGAATTTGTATTCAGCTAACATTTCGATAGTGTTTGGTGCTAAAGGCGAGAGCGTAACGTTCGTCGGAGAAGCGTCTGCTTCGGTACAAGCGGTGACGCATGCTATCGAGAAACTCTCGAGTGGGCAGGCGCACCATTCTATCGTAGGGGGCGTGTTCAACGGTGATCAGGAAATTCACGATGAGTACGTTGCCTCAATAAACCATTGTGGATCAACGCCCATCGTATTCGGCAGCGCAGCGACTTGTATGGTACTCGGATCGGTACCGACCGACGCGATAGCCGGTATTTCACGACTTGAGCGCTTTGATCTGAAGAACTTAGCCGAGATTATTATCGAGAATGAAGTGTCGGCCGTTTCGGCAAGTTTTCATCCCGGCATCAGTCCTCCTGCATATTGGTTCCCTGAAGGCGTTGGGATTGTAGGCGTCAATATCGCCGATTATTTCGGCAGTCTATTTGAATCGACATTGCCCACTCAAGTCCTGTTTTCATTGTTGCATTTTAAGCCAATGCTGCAGTTGCAACGCCGCAAGCGAATACTACTGATAACCCAAGTAGGAAGAGCACATTTCGAAGCATTTCTCGTGGATGTTTTATAGTCGGACAGCATTCGGAATGCATTAACGGGGTTTTTCATGGACTCGCAAAATCAAATTCACCCGGTGACTAATCGGTTTCCATTTGGCTCGTATCCCTGCGGCTGGTATGCCGTAGCATGGGCTGACGATATTGATAATGAAACTATCCGAAGTGTGCGGCTCTGTGGCAAAGACATTGTTGTCGTTAGGACTGCTTCAGGGGAAGTTGCGGTATATGATGCCCATTGCCCTCATCTAGGCGCACACTTGGGGTTTGGTGGGGTGGTCATCGGTGAAAATATCCGGTGCCCGTTTCATGGCTGGGAGTTTGGTAGCGGTGGGCAGTGTAGCCGTATTCCATTCTATGACGGTACCATGAAAGTTGGCTTGAAACGGTGGCACTCGATTATTCACGCAGGCATGCTCCAAGTCTGGTACGGCGGCACGCAAAGTGAGCCTGGTTGGAATGTGGACCCAGTGGATTCTGTTGGATGGACCTCGCCGCGACTGGATAAGGGAAGTGTCTGGTCATTGAAGACGCACGTCCAAGAGGTGGCGGAAAATGGAGTGGATGTTGCTCACTTTACAACGGTACATAATGCGGAATCCATTGGCGAGTTAAGAGAGCTCTCATTCACTTGGCCACGTGCTAGTTGGACATCAATCAGCTCCAGTGATATCGGTGGGAAGTCTTCGGTGGCGCACGCCAACGTCGTATTGGATGGGTTGGGGTTGCATAAAGTTGAAGTCAATGTGGATGGTGGGAAGATAAGGTTTAGGAGTTTTCTCTACGTTTCCCCGATAGACAATGAGAACGTTGTAATCCGCATGAGCGTTTCCGTAAAACACACGGGCGACCCTCGTAAAGATGCGATGCTGATTAAATACCTTACCCCTCGATTAGCTGGTGAGTTGGCCAAGGATTTCGATATTTGGGAGAACAAAAAGTATATAGAACGCCCTCCATTAAGTCGCGTTGATGGTCCGATTGCCAAGTTTCGCCAATGGTGCCAGGGGTTTTACGACGGAAGTGCGGCATTTCAAGGTTGGTAGTGTCTGAGTACTATGGCATTTATGCTAAATCCTATCTGTTTTGTGTATTTCTTCCTGCTTTGTAGTAATGCGATGAGGCGCTCATGATGATGACGGTCGATAAAATATTTAGAGAACTTACCGCCAAACAACCGGATGAGTGTGAAAATCTCGCAGATATCCGTAGGGCGATTGACGGCTTGGATGAACACATTATCCGTGCGATGGGACAACGTATGTTATATGTCCGGTCCGCGTCTCGTTTCAAACCCTCTGAATCTAGTATCCCAGCGCCTGCGCGTGTGGCAGAAATGCTTCCTCAGCGTCGGAAATGGGCAGAAGAGGCGGGGTTGGATGGTGATTTTGTACAAGGTCTGTTTAGCCAGATTATCAATTGGTATATCGCTGAGCAGGTTGGTTATTGGCGACAACAACGAGGCCTCGCATAATGAGTATTCTCGATGTGGATTACACAGGGCTTTATCTATGTATTGAAGAGGCTCATAAAAAAGCGCTTGAAACGGCAAGCCCTGTGCTCGCGGCTTTTTCTTGTGTTGTCGCAACGGTGGATCCGCTGTCGCTGTTGGAAAGAGCTCAGGGCTACCACGATTCCTACGCGTTTTGGAAGGCTAGAGACCCGGCGGTCTGCATGTTTGGCTGGGGTACGGAGGTTGAAATCAACGTCCAAGGCGAAACACGTTTTTCCGAGGTGCAGGCACTCTGGCGTTCGCTTCTTGAGCACTCGGTATGCCGGGGACCTTTAGGGCCTAGGTTGGTTGGCGGATTTCGATTTGATGTGGATGGTGACAAGGATCCGTGTTGGAGGGACTTCCCCGACGCCTGCATGAGTTTGTACAAAACGCTGGTTGTCCATGCGCCAGATCGGGATTGGCTGCTTTGCCACTGCTATGTCGATCCAGATGCGGATGTGGCTTTGTTGGTGGCTAGCTACAAAAAACACATCGAACTTTTATGCGGGCGCGAAAAGAAACTGGCGCACGGATCGTCCAACTTTGCGTTGTACGAACCGGCGAACGCTGGTCAATGGAAGTCAAAAGCCAGACTGGCTGTCGAGAAAATACAGTGCCAGGCATTTACCAAAGTCGTGCTGGCCCGGTCCGTCCAGCAGGTACATGACGAGCCCATCAATCCCGGCGCTTTGGTGAGAGCTTTAAGCAGCAATAGCCAAGCGCATCTGTTCGCTTTTAGCCGGGGTGATAGTTGCTTTGTTGGAGCAACGCCTGAGCGTCTGGCTTGTGTCCTCGACGGAAATCTTCACACCCATGCATTGGCGGGAACCACTCGCCGGGATGAGGACGCTGCAATAGACCGGCGCTTAGGGGAGATGCTTTTTGAGTCGAACAAGGAGCGGCACGAGCATGCCCTTGTCGTCGAGGCGATTCGTGAGGCGCTGACGCCGTTGGTATCCGAGCTGGAAATCTCCCAAGAGCCGACTTTGCACTGCCTTCCCAAAGTCCAGCATCTCAATACCGCCATTCGTGCTCAAGTCAAAGGGGAGGTTAGCTTACTCAATATAGTCGCGGCTATGCATCCAACGCCTGCGGTTGCCGGCCATTCACGCCAGGCGGCGCTTGATTATATTCGCAAGCACGAAGAACTGGATCGAGGTTGGTACGCTGCTCCTCTTGGTTGGCTTGATGCCGACGGGAATGGAGATTTTATTGTAGGGCTCAGATCCGCACTAATATCAGGCGTTAATTGTAGGCTCTTTGCGGGATGCGGCATTGTCAGCGACTCGGACCCAGAACAAGAATATCAAGAAACATGTCTGAAATTATCCGGTCTGCAACAGGCGCTAATTGATAGCGCTCGACCTATTGCAAGTCTGATGCTGGCTTGACTAGGAATTACTCTGGCCGTCTCAGCTGCTCCAAATATCGATTGCGGCTATGCGAGGGATAAATGGATAGAAATAAAAGTTCTCGTGATGTTGATCTGGATATGGTATCCCGGCGGTACGAGTTCTGTTTGGAAAGGGACCTGAGTGCGAACTGGAACCAGGATGACCAATTTAAAACAATTTTGGCCAACGCGCTTTCCATTCCATTGCCCAGTGGTGAAAAGCTATTCATAAAATCAGTCAGGTATTTTCTTGAACAATTAAGTGATCCGCAGTTGAAGAGGGTGGTCGGTGTTTTTTTTAAACAAGAGTCGGCTCACACCAAAGAGCATATTGCCTATAATCGTTTGATTGCAGAACATCGAGGCTACGATCTGGAGCGGTTAGAAGCTCCCTATAAAAAACACAATGAATATATTTCGGAGCACGCTTCGCCAGTTTCGTTGTTAGCCACTACAGTGTGCATGGAACACCTGACGGCCGTTACATCGCACTTGGTAATTACTGATGAGCGTTGCCTCGGCCGTGCGAAAGGAGCAGTGAAAGACTTTTGGTTATGGCATTCGTTGGAGGAGATTGAACATAAAGCAGTTGCCTTTGATGTTTATATGAACGTATGTGGCGATAAAGCCCTGCTTAATCAGACGATGGATTTTACCGTCGGCCAGCTGTGCAAAAACCTAACGTACACAATTTGCCAGATGTACATGATGGAAGGTGGGAAACCTCGAGTCATCAAGGAATGGTTGGAGAAAACGGAGTTTTTGAATGCTGGCGACGGGTTGTTGAAAGGTATGATGAAATACATAGAAGATTTTTATCGTGACGATTTTCACCCGTGGGATCACGATAATAGTCATCTGATTGCCTCGGTCGTCAATCATCTTGACAATGCGCTAGCGTGATTTTTTGCAACAGGCACGAGTGGCTTTTAGAATCGATAAAGGTGAGCGCTGATTTATAGTTAACGTCGGTGAGTTCGTTAACTTAATCCGGCTGCAGAGGAGCGTGGTTATTATGGAAAAATGTTTAAGTTTTTATTTAAGCGCTCAGGCTGAGCGGACTCCGTATGCCCCGGCACTGACCGGCGATAAAGGTTCGTACGATTATTTTACACTAGAACAAGATGTCCGCGCACTTGCGGAAATCTTGACAGAAATGACGCCGGAGAAACAGAGAAGAATAGGTGTGTATCTGGATGATAAGTTTGATGTCTTCATCGCGATGCTGGCCATATTTAGAGCGGACTTGGTATATGTTCCTATTGATGTGACGCTTCCTTTTGAACGTTGTCGATATATGATCAACGACAGTGATCTGGCTTTTGTGATCACCGATCCTGTTCACGCTTCTGCGTTGATGCAAGAGGGCGTACGCACACTGTTCATGAATACACCAAGGCAGGGGGAAAGTGATTCTACACTGCGACGGCAGAAGCGACCACGAGGCATAGAGAGTGCCGACCCCGATAGAATTGCCTATGTTTTGTACACGTCTGGGTCAACGGGGATGCCCAAGGGTGTGGAAATGCCGCACAAGTCGATAGCCAATCTGATTGACGACCAGTTGGAAAATGATGCTTTGTTTAGACGGCCCCTGCGTACGCTGCAATTTGCATCACCTGGATTTGATGTCTCTTGCCAAGAGGTACTTTCATGTCTCGCGGTCGGTGGTGAGTTGGTCATTGCTCCTGACGATATTAGAGCCGATACATCGAAGCTGTTCGAGTTCATTCGTGTCCACGAACTGGAAAGAGCATTTCTCCCTTACTCTGTATTGCAGACCTTAGCGATAGAGTATGAACGTCAGGAGGCGAAAGGTCCTGGCGCCTTTATACACATGATCACCGCTGGCGAACAGTTGCTAATGACCAAAGAAATCATCAAATGGTTAAGTCGATTGGACTGCCGCTTGATCAATCATTATGGTCCGACAGAAACGCATGTGGTTACCACGTATAGTAATAATGCTCCATTTGATCGCTGGCCTTATCACGTTCCCATTGGCAAAGCGATTGGCAATGTGCAGACGTACATTCTAAATGAGTTACTTCAGCCATGCGCGATGGGGGAGGACGGTGAGCTATGTGTGGGCGGAGCATGCCTGTCAAAGGGGTATATTAATTCGGCTGCCGGTAGCCATGATAAGTATATTGAAATATTAACCCCCTCCGGGAAGGCGCAACGTGTTTATAGAACCGGGGATATTGCTCAAGTCAATGAGGCCGGTGAGATTATTTACAAAGGGCGTCGAGACACACAGATAAAGTTGAACGGATATCGTGTCGAGTTGGGTGAGGTCGAGGCTGGCTTAAAGAGCATTCCGGAGGTCAAAGAGGCCGTTGCTGTCGTCAGGCAGCTGGGTGAGAGCTCCGTTGAGAAAGTTTTAATCGGGCTCGTCGTGTTAACGGGTAGGGCGTGGGAGGGGCCGCTCGAAATCGATGAAGTGGACGCGACCTACTTTTCCGGTTTTATCGGAAAACTGCCTGCTTTTATGCAGCCCAAACAGATGTATGCAATCAACAAAATTCCTGTGACGAGCAACGGTAAGCTGGATCGAAGGGCAATTGAGGCGCTGCTTGATGCTCGGATCAACTCGACGTCGCTTGGATTCAACGAAAACGAGGCTGTCGTTGCGAAGTTGTTTTCAAAGCTCTTAGGTATTTCTGTAACCAGCCTTGAAACAGATTTTTTTGAAAAAGGTGGCAACTCACTGTTGGCCGTTCGATTTGTCAAGGCGTTAGAGGACCAGTGTGGCGTTAGGATTAATTTAAGTAGTTTTTTGTTGAGGCCTAACGTTAAAAATACAGCCTCTTTAATTAAGGTCGGATGAGATCATGAAAAGCAAAGTTGTGGTGGTGGGGCTGGGTGTGAGTACGTCTGTTGGTCAGGGGGTTAATGAAAATTGGCAGGCGATGGTGAGCGGTGGGTCAAATTTTAAACATTCAAAGCGGCTATGCGGGAAAAGTATACGAACTTCTTTCGCGGCAGTCGATGATCGCTTCGAAGAAGAATTAAATCCTCGGGTAGTTATAGAAACGTATATTAAGGAGGTTGTTGCGGAAGCCTGCATTGATGCCGGCGGTGGTACGTTTGATCGCATGTATTATTCGCTTCCTAATGGCATGTATTATTGGCATGAGCGTCTCGCGGATCGAACGGCAAGCCCCCAATCGGTACGCAATGCTTTTGAGACGTTTTCTTCTGAGGAGGAATTGTCTGCGTTTTTTTTTGAAACGTATGGCCTTGCTCAGTATCCGGCAATCATCGCAACCGCATGCGCATCCTCTGCAAGCGCAATTCAGTTGGGTTACGAAGCAATTGTCCGCGGGAATGCCAAAAGGGTCTTAGTTGCAGCCGCGGACAGCTCGATTTATGACGAAACCGTTACTAAGTTTAATAACCTGTCGGCGTTGTCAACACGTAATGATTCGCCGAGTACGGCATGTCGCCCTTTTAGTCAAAGTCGTGACGGGTTTGTAATTGGTGAAGGGGGTGGGTGTATCGTGCTTGAAAGGGAAGATATAGCCAAGAAACGAAACGCGAGAATCTACGCTTATCTCAGCGGCTGCGGAAATACCACGGATAACGTTCATCGGACCAAAGGTGATCCGCAAGGGGCCGGTATCAAGAACTGCATGCTCAAAGCGATTGAAGATGCCGGACTGACTCCCTCGGCGATCAGTTGCGTGAATGCGCACGGTACGAGTACACCCGAGAATGATCGGATGGAAACCAAGATTATTGGGGAGTTGTTGGGAAAAGAAACATTAGTGACGTCAGTTAAGTCGTTGATCGGTCATACCATTCATGCCGCCGGCGTGATTGAGGCGGTGGTGTCGGTTTTAAGTTTGAAGCATCAGGTCGTAACACCAACGCTAAACTATGATGGTGGCATGGCGGATCACGGTGTCACGATTGTTGATGCCAATCACCACCATGCTCATATTGAAAGTGTCATTTCTAACTCATTCGGCTTTGGTGGGCAGAATGTATCGGTCGTCTTTACGCGAGCCTGAAGCATCAGGCGGGTAGATATTTTTGATGCAAGGGAGGCGAGATGATTGTTGCAGGGAAAAATGAGGTGCCAGCGCTATTATTGAATGGTGTTGATGTAATGCTTGAATCTTGGGCGGATTATATAATTGTGTATCCGCACACCTTGGATAAGGAGCGCTTCGTTACGAGTCTTCAGGCTGCGCTTGATATTAATCCCTATTTTTCCGGAAGGAAATATTCCAAGGATGGTGTTCAAACGTTTGTCACTGGTGGAAATGAAGGTGTGTTGCTGGAGACCCAACAGTTCAACGTTGAGTTACCATCGCGCTTCTACGAGAACGACTACCACGGGTATGACCTGCTCTGTGGGAAGGACTTCAGGGCAGGGCATAGGCTTTCACGCTCAAGCTTCAAGCACCCCCTGTTCCAGATAAAACTATCTGAATTTGAGGGGGCGAGCGTTTTGGGTTTGAGTGTCTGGCACTCGTTGTCGGATGGCTCCACCTTCTTTAATTTCATCCGGCTCCTGTCACGTTTGTACATGGGGCTCGAGACCGAAAGCCATACACCGGATTTTGCTCGTATCGGCAAGGGAAGGGGGGCAGATGTCACTTCGTTGCTTGTTGATGTATGGGATACACCTACCGGCCCGGAAAAATCTCCCCTCTTTTCGGAGGCCACTTTCGTTTTGAATGAAGCGTCAGTGGCTCGAATCGTAGGCGGCTTCGACTGCGTTGGTTTTATGCGTTACGACTACATCATAGCGGACGCATGGAAGTACATCAGTGCAGGTTTGGCTTTGGACGTTGATGATACTGTGTCACTCTATCCAGTGTATGACGCAAGGCAACTTACCACGGTGGGACCAAACTATGTTGGGAATTTATTATGTTACCCTTCTATCCACCTGTCGACGTCAGACATTGCCACTATTAAGTTGGATATGCTGTCCTCGTTGATACGCGAAGGGGCTTTTGATCTCGTCGTTAAGGGTGACGAATTGCTTGAAGAGATTCAGGAGATTGCGTGTTTTTCTCAGCGGAGCGCTAAAGGCCGTTATTTGCTTAAGCCGCTTTATGACAGTATGTACGGCTCGGGGCTGTTATTTAATAACCTGATGGCCATGCCTTATAAGGAATTTGATTTTGGTGGTGGCCCGTCTCACATTGACTTGCCTCTTTCGGACCCTATTCGATTTGTTCAAATATATCCGTCGGTCGCTAATCCGGGGTGTTTGGTTGTTAAGGTAAATTTGCCAGAGGCCGAGTTGATTTTATTCAGTGAGGCATACACGAAAGGACTACAAGAATGAAGTCGAGCACGCCTGAAATCATATTCGATGATTATTTCAAGAAGGGGGTGCTACCTAAGGCCGATCTATTTTCATCGCTCGTTGATTGGGCTGATGAGTTTGGCGAACGTGTTGCGTTGAAGGATGAGTTTCGGCAACTGTCTTATCGGCAGTTGCTTGAGGAAGCATCAGGATTTGCCCGCTTACTCTCATCTCGTGGTTTGCAGCGTGACGATCGGGTGCTTGTTCAGTTACCTAACTGTGTCAATTTTTTTATCGTACTGTTCGCTGTTATTCGTGTGGGGGCCTTGCCGGTTCTGGTACTGCCGGGGCATCGGTCGCATGAGATCAGGGGCGTGCATAAGGTCGCTGACGCTCGTTTCTATATAGCGCAACGCGAGCATGATCACTTCAGCTATGAAAGCATTGCGACGATGCTGATCGGTGAGGGGCTGGATAAAAATAGTGTTGTCTTTTTCGATGATCTCGGCTTTTCAAGGGCGATCGATGAGCACGAAGAAGATGCCTTTGTTCCTCCTGCACCTGATGATATTGCCTTGTTGTTGTTGTCGGGAGGCACTACGAATACACCAAAGCTAATTCCTAGGACTCATGCCGATTATGTGTTCAATTTCACCCACATGGCCACCGAGTGCCTGCTTGACACTTCTTCTCGTTATTTGTGTGCAGTGCCGGTGGCTCATAACTTCGCGCTTGGCTGCCCGGGCGTTCTGGGCATCATGGCCATGGGCGGATTTGCTTACCTCTTGGCGCGCCCCGATATCCTGGTTTTTTCTGAAATAGTCTCTCAGGAGCGGATCACCGTTACGGCGCTGGTGCCTGCTTTGGCTGAGCTGCTTGTTGAGTATATGGAGTTGGGCGTCGAGGCGTTCTCCAGCCTCACACTGATCCAGGTCGGTGCGGCGAAGTTTTCCGAAGCGTCAGCCCAGAAGATACGGTCTTTTTTGAATTGTGAGCTCCAGCATATTTATGGGATGGCGGAAGGGCTGCTCTGTTTCAACCGTCGTTTTGATCCGGTGTCACTCAAGATCAGCACCCAGGGACGGCCGTTGAGCGCCGTCGATCTTCTGCGCGTTGTTGATGAACACGGTCAGGATTTGCCACAAGGTGGGGTGGGAGAGCTGTATGTCAGAGGCCCCTACACGATTCGGGGATATTTCAATAATGCAGAAGCCAACCGTGAGGGGTTCGACTCGGAAGGTTTTTATAAGACTGGAGACTTGGTTCGGCTTGATGAGGGTGGCAATGTGATAGTGCTGGGCAGAGTCAAAGAGCAGATCAATCGAGCGGGAGAAAAGTACTCGCCCGCAGATACCGAAGGAGTATTGCTCGCGTGGGACAGAATCGATGCTTGTTCCGTAGTTGGGGTGGAGCGCATAGCGGAGGGTGACCGGGTTATATTTTTTATCCAGCCTCGTGGGCAGACCCTCAGTAGGGAAGAGGTTTGTCGCTACCTTGAGGTCCAGGGCGTCGCAGGCTACAAATATCCCGATGAGGTCATCATGGTCAGTGCCCTACCGCTTACGGCTGTTGGCAAAATTGATAAGAAGAAGCTGGCCGCGCAGTACGCGTCGATGGCGTGAGCTCGTCGTGTTTATCGTAGCGGTAGCGATTGCTGGACTGAAACGAACTAATATCGTGACCGCATAAAAAACCTGCCACAAAGGGCAGGTTTTTTTGTAGCTATCGGCGCTTCGATTGTGTGCGGTTACTTGCGGTCTTCCAACCGGGTAATGTCACGCGACTCGTAGCCGGTGTACAACTGGCGTGGGCGGCCGATCTTGTACGGGCTGGAGAGCATTTCCTTCCAGTGGGAGATCCAGCCCACGGTCCGCGCCAGGGCGAAGATCACGGTGAACATGCTGGTTGGAATGCCGATCGCCTTGAGGATGATCCCCGAGTAGAAGTCGACGTTCGGGTAGAGCGAGCGCTCGATGAAGTACGGGTCGGTCAGGGCGATCTCCTCCAGGCGCATGGCCAGTTCGAGTTGCGGATCGTTCTTGATTCCCAGTTCCTTGAGCACTTCGTCGCAGGTCTGCTTCATCACGGTGGCGCGTGGGTCGCGGTTCTTGTAGACCCGATGACCGAAGCCCATCAGCTTGAATGGATCGTTCTTGTCCTTGGCCTTGGCGATGAACTTGTCGATGTTCGAGACATCGCCGATTTCATCGAGCATGGTCAGTACCGCTTCGTTGGCACCGCCGTGGGCCGGGCCCCAGAGTGCAGCGATACCGGCGGCGATACAGGCGAACGGGTTGGCACCCGACGAACCGGCCAGGCGCACGGTGGACGTGGAGGCGTTCTGCTCGTGGTCGGCATGGAGGATGAAGATCCGGTCCATGGCCTTGGCGAGCACCGGGCTGATCGGTTTGATCTCGCACGGGGTGTTGAACATCATATGCAGGAAGTTCTCTGCATAGGTCAGGTCGTTGCGCGGATACATCATGGGCTGGCCCATGGAGTACTTGTAGACCATGGCTGCCAGGGTCGGCATCTTCGCCACCAGGCGGATCGCGGAGATTTCGCGATGCTGGGGGTTATTGATGTCCAGGGAGTCGTGGTAGAAGGCCGAAAGGGCGCCGACAACGCCGCACATGACGGCCATCGGGTGGGCATCGCGACGGAAACCGTTGAAGAAGGTCTTCAACTGTTCATGAACCATGGTGTGGTTCTTCACGGTACTGACGAACTGGGCCTTTTGCTCTGCGGTTGGCAGCTCGCCGTTGAGCAGCAGGTAGCAGGTTTCCAAGTAGTCCGATTTTTCAGCCAGTTGCTCGATCGGGTAGCCGCGGTGCAGCAGGATGCCGTTGTCGCCGTCGATATAGGTGATTTTCGACTCGCACGAGGCGGTCGACATGAAACCTGGGTCAAAGGTGAAACGGCCCGTGGCCGTCAGGCCCCGTACGTCGATTACATCGGGACCAACGGTGCCGGTTAAAATGGGCAGCTCGACGGGGGCTGCGCCCTCGATGATCAACTGCGCTTTTTTGTCAGCCATGTGGCCTCCTATTAATGCTTGGAATCATCAGACAGACCCCCCACGCAGGGCCCGCACCACTATAGTGAGATAAATCCGAATGTCAATTTGCCTAAAGTCTTGCTCCAGAAGGCTTTAAGCGGACTTTTTCCGCGAAATTACCTGCCGTTTACGCCTTTTGCCGCGCTTGTGCAATGCGCTATTAGGGGAAGGTGAACGCGTTGTCATTAGTAGCCTAACTGTCTATACTCGGCCACCGACCGCCAGGGGCTTTTGGGCCTGCTTTCTTGGGGGTCGTCACTCCCTGGGTGGTGAGTACCTGACCAGTGCGCGCCCCAACAACTTTGCCCTGATTGTTAGGGGCTCTTCAGTGTGAAAAAAAGCCGTGAAAAGCCAACGACCTGTAAACCTAGACCTTAGAACCATCAAAATCCCCATTACAGCCGTCACGTCGTTCACTCATCGTGTATCCGGCATCATTCTGTTTCTTGGCCTTGTGATCATGCTTTATGCATTGAGCAAGTCGCTGGAGTCCGCCGAAGGGTTTGCCGAGGTGAAGGCGTACATGACCAGCCCCTTGGCCAAGTTCATAGCTTGGGCCCTGCTTTCGGCGTTGCTCTATCACATGGTGGCCGGCGTGCGCCATCTGATGATGGACATGGGCATCGGCGAGACGCTAGAGGGTGGCAAGCTGGGCTCGAAGATAATTATTGCCGTATCCGCGGTACTGATCGTTTTGGCAGGAGTATGGATATGGTAACTAATGTCACGAACCTCTCGCGTTCGGGTCTGTACGACTGGATGGCTCAGCGGGTGTCTGCGGTCGTTCTCGCGGCTTATTTCATCTTCCTGATTGGATATCTCATTGCAAATCCTGGCATTGGCTACGACCAGTGGCACGCGCTGTTTGCAAATAACTGGATGCGTATTTTCAGCCTCCTGACTCTTGTTGCGCTAGGGGCTCACGCCTGGGTTGGGATGTGGACCGTCGCGACCGACTATCTAACGCCTATGGCGCTTGGCAAGTCTGCGACTGTAGTGCGTTTCCTCTTCCAGGCGGTATGCGGCGTTGCGATGTTCGCTTACTTCGTCTGGGGTGTGCAGATTCTCTGGGGTATCTGATTCATGGCTAACATTCCAACGATTTCTTTCGACGCCATCATCATTGGTGGTGGCGGTGCCGGCATGCGCGCAGCGCTGCAACTGGCACAGGGCGGTCACAAGACTGCCGTGATCACCAAGGTTTTCCCGACCCGTTCGCACACTGTTTCCGCCCAGGGTGGCATCACTTGCGCCATCGCTTCGGCCGACCCGAACGATGACTGGCGCTGGCACATGTACGATACCGTCAAGGGTTCCGACTACATCGGTGACCAGGACGCTATCGAATACATGTGTCAGGAAGGCCCGGCTGCTGTTTACGAGCTGGACCACATGGGCATGCCGTTCTCGCGTACCGAACAGGGCCGTATCTACCAGCGTCCGTTCGGCGGCCAGTCCAAGGACTACGGCAAGGGCGGCCAGGCTGCACGCACTTGCGCTGCGTCCGACCGTACCGGTCACGCACTGCTGCACACCCTTTATCAGGGCAACCTGAAAGCCGGTACCGTGTTTCTGAACGAGTACTACGCTGTCGACCTGGTGAAGAACCAGGACGGCGCCTTCGTCGGCGTGATCGCGATCTGCATCGAAACTGGCGAAACCACCTACATCCGCGCCAAGGCCACCGTGCTGGCGACCGGCGGTGCGGGCCGTATCTACGCGTCCACCACCAACGCCCTGATCAACACCGGTGACGGCGTCGGCATGGCCCTGCGTGCCGGCGTGCCGGTGCAGGACATCGAGATGTGGCAGTTCCACCCGACCGGCATCGCCGGCGCTGGTGTACTGGTCACCGAAGGCTGCCGTGGTGAAGGTGGTTACCTGATCAACAAGCACGGCGAGCGTTTCATGGAGCGTTATGCTCCGAACGCCAAGGACCTTGCCGGTCGTGACGTCGTGGCTCGTTCGATGGTTAAAGAGATCATTGCCGGTAACGGCTGTGGCCCGAACGGCGACCACGTGATGCTCAAGCTCGACCACCTCGGCGAAGAAGTGCTGCACAGCCGCTTGCCAGGTATCTGCGAACTGTCCAAGACCTTCGCTCACGTCGATCCAGTCGTTGCGCCGGTTCCAGTGGTTCCAACCTGCCACTATATGATGGGCGGCGTTGCCACCAACATTCATGGCCAGGCAATCACCCAAAGCGCCGAAGGCGTGGACGAAATCATCCCTGGCCTGTTCGCAGTGGGTGAAGTGGCGTGCGTATCGGTGCACGGTGCCAACCGCCTGGGTGGCAACTCGCTGCTCGACCTGGTGGTATTCGGCCGCGCTGCCGGTCTGCACCTGGAAAAAGCGCTGACCGACGGTATCGAATACCGCGACGCCAGCGACACCGACATCGACGTGGCCCTCAAGCGTCTGGCCGGTCTCAACGAGCGTACCGAAGGCGAAGACGTCGCCACCCTGCGTCGCGAGCTGCAAAGCTGCATGCAGAACTACTTCGGTGTGTTCCGTACCGGCGAATACATGCAGAAGGGTATTGCCCAGCTGGCGCAATTGCGTGAACGAATCGCCAACGTGAAGATCAACGATAAGTCGCAGGCGTTCAACACTGCCCGTATCGAAGCGCTGGAACTGCAGAACCTGCTGGAAGTGGCCGAAGCCACCGCCATCGCGGCTGAAGTGCGTAAAGAGTCCCGTGGTGCCCATGCCCGCGAAGACTTCGAAGACCGTGACGACGAAAACTGGCTGTGCCACACCTTGTACTTCCCGGGTGAAAAACGCGTCGCCAAGCGTGCCGTGAACTTCTCGCCGAAGACTGTTCCGACTTTCGAACCTAAAGTCCGGACTTATTAAGGGTGACCGCTATGTTGCAAGTCAGTGTGTATCGCTACAACCCTGATCAGGACGCCGCGCCGTTCATGCAGGACTTCCAGGTCGATACCGGTGGTAAAGACCTGATGGTGCTGGACGTGCTGGCCTTGATCAAAGAGCAGGACGAAGGTTTTTCCTATCGTCGCTCGTGCCGCGAGGGCGTTTGCGGCTCCGACGGCATGAACATCAACGGCAAGAACGGCCTGGCCTGCATCACGCCGCTGTCGGCGGTGGTCAAGGGCAACAAGCTGATCGTTCGGCCGCTGCCAGGTCTGCCGGTCATCCGTGACCTGGTCGTCGATATGAGCATCTTCTACAAGCAATACGAGAAGGTGAAGCCATTCCTGCAGAACGACACGCCGGCTCCGGCCATCGAGCGTCTGCAGTCTCCTGAAGAGCGTGAAAAGCTCGACGGTCTGTACGAGTGCATCCTGTGCGCCTGCTGCTCGACCTCGTGCCCATCGTTCTGGTGGAACCCGGACAAATTCCTGGGCCCGGCCGCCCTGCTGCAAGCGTATCGCTTCCTGGCAGACAGCCGTGACACCAAGACGTCCGAGCGTCTGGCCGCACTGGATGACCCGTTCAGCGTATTCCGCTGCCGCGGGATCATGAACTGCGTCAACGTCTGCCCGAAAGGCCTGAACCCGACTAAGGCCATCGGTCACGTACGTAACATGCTGCTGCAAAACGGCGTGTGATTCAGCTGCTGTACCCGTAGAACCGCTGTACCCGTAAAGGCGAGGGCGTGGGCTTCAACCCACGTCCTGGCTATAACCAGAGCAGCCACTCACAAAGCGGCCGTTCTTATTTTGAAGAAATGAGACAAGCAGGGGCATCCGGGCTGGTACCCGGACTATCAGCGTGATCCTAAGTGGCTTGTTTTAGTCGCTGCACTCGGACTTCTGCAAGTTTGCTCGGTGTTTTCGCCGGTGGTGTTCCCCTAATCGAGGGTGACCAAGCATGCAAGAAAGCGTGATGCAGCGCATGTGGAACAGTGCCCACCTCTCCGGTGGTAACGCTGCCTATGTGGAAGAGCTCTACGAGCTCTACCTGCACGACCCTAACGCTGTGCCAGAAGAATGGCGCACCTACTTTCAGAAGTTGCCGGCTGACGGTAACTCTGCCACCGATGTTTCGCACTCGACGATTCGCGATCATTTCGTGCTGCTGGCAAAGAACCAGCGCCGCGCCCAACCGGTGTCTGCCGGCAGCGTGAGCTCCGAGCATGAGAAGAAGCAAGTTGAAGTACTGCGACTGATCCAGGCCTACCGGATGCGCGGCCACCAGGCAGCCCAGCTGGACCCGCTGGGGCTGTGGCAGCGTCCTGCACCTGCAGACCTGTCGATCACTCATTACGGCTTGACCAATGCCGATCTTGATACGACCTTCCGTGCCGGCGACCTGTTCATCGGCAAAGAGGAAGCGAGCCTACGCGAAATTCACGAAGCGTTGCAGCAGACATATTGCCGCACCATCGGCGCTGAATTCACGCACATCACCGATTCCGAGCAGCGCCAGTGGTTCCAGCAGCGTCTGGAAAGCGTTCGTGGCCGTCCGACGTACTCCGCCGACATCAAGAGCCACTTGCTCGAGCGCGTCACCGCCGGTGAAGGTCTGGAGAAATACCTGGGTACCAAATACCCGGGCACCAAACGTTTCGGCCTGGAAGGCGGCGAAAGCCTGATTCCGATGCTCGACGAGCTGATCCAGCGTTCCGGCTCCTACGGTACCAAGGAAGTCGTCATCGGCATGGCCCACCGTGGTCGCCTGAACGTACTGGTCAATACCTTCGGCAAGAACCCGCGCGAGCTGTTCGACGAGTTCGAAGGCAAGAAGAAGGTCGAGCTGGGTTCCGGTGACGTGAAATACCACCAGGGCTTCTCGTCCAACGTGATGACCACCGGTGGCGAAGTCCACCTGGCCATGGCCTTCAACCCGTCCCACCTGGAAATCGTTTCCCCGGTGGTCGAGGGTTCGGTCCGTGCCCGCCAGGATCGTCGCAACGACCCGACCGGTGAAAAGGTCCTGCCGATTTCCATCCACGGTGACGCGGCATTCGCCGGTCAGGGCGTGGTCATGGAAACCTTCCAGATGTCGCAGACCCGCGGCTTCAAGACTGGCGGTACGGTTCACATCGTCATCAACAACCAGGTCGGTTTCACCATCAGCAACCCGCTGGACTCGCGTTCCACCGAGTACGCTACCGACGTCGCGAAAATGATCCAGGCGCCGATTCTCCATGTGAATGGTGATGACCCGGAAGCCGTGCTGTTCGTGACCCAGCTGGCCATCGACTACCGCATGCAGTACAAGCGCGACGTGGTGATCGACCTGGTCTGCTACCGTCGTCGCGGCCACAACGAGGCCGACGAGCCAAGCGGTACCCAGCCACTGATGTACCAGCAGATCGCCAAGCAGCGCACCACCCGCGAGCTGTACGCCGATCGCCTGACCCAGAGCGGTGTTCTGGATGCCGCACGTATCCAGGAAAAAGTCGATGAATATCGCAACGCCCTGGATAACGGCCTGCACGTTGTAAAAAGCCTGGTCAAGGAACCGAACAAGGAACTGTTCGTGGACTGGCGTCCTTACCTGGGTCACGCCTGGACCGCGCGTCACGACACGCGCTTCGACCTCAAGACCTTGCAGGAACTGTCGGCCAAGCTGCTGGAAATCCCGGAAGGCTTCGTGGTCCAGCGCCAGGTTGCGAAGATCTACGAAGACCGCCAGAAGATGCAAGCCGGCGGCCTGCCGATCAACTGGGGTTACGCCGAAACCATGGCGTACGCGACCCTGGCGTTCGAAGGTCACCCGATTCGCATCACCGGCCAGGACGTAGGCCGCGGTACTTTCTCGCACCGCCACGCGGCGCTGCACAACCAGAAAGACGCCAGCACCTACATCCCGCTGCAACACCTGTACAAAGGCCAGCCACGTTTCGACCTGTACGATTCGCTGCTGTCCGAGGAAGCCGTCCTGGCGTTCGAATATGGCTATTCCACCACCGAGCCGAATGCGCTGGTGATCTGGGAAGCCCAGTTCGGCGACTTCGCCAACGGTGCCCAGGTGGTGGTCGACCAGTTCATCACCAGCGGCGAGCACAAGTGGGGTCGTCTCTGCGGCCTGACCATGCTGCTGCCACACGGTTATGAAGGGCAGGGGCCGGAGCACTCTTCGGCACGTCTGGAGCGTTACCTGCAATTGTGCGCCGAGCACAACGTCCAGGTTTGCGTACCGACGACCCCGGCGCAGATCTACCACCTGCTGCGTCGCCAGGTCATCCGTCCGCTGCGCAAGCCGCTGATCGTGCTGACGCCCAAGTCGCTGTTGCGGCACAAGCTGGCGATTTCCACGCTCGAAGACCTGGCCGAAGGCTCCTTCCAGACCGTTATCTCGGAAATCGACACCCTGGACGCGGCAAAGGTGACTCGCCTGATCCTGTGCAGCGGCAAGGTCTACTACGATCTGCTGGAAAAACGTCGTGCCGAAGGCCGCGAAGACATTGCCATCGTGCGTATCGAGCAGCTCTACCCGTTCCCGGAAGACGACCTGATGGAGGCCATCGCGCCTTACACCAACCTCACCCACGTGGTGTGGTGTCAGGAAGAACCGATGAACCAGGGCGCGTGGTACAGCAGCCAGCATCACCTGCGTCGCAGCATCGGCAACCATAACAAGGCCCTGGGCCTGGAGTACGCCGGTCGTGACGCTTCTGCCGCCCCTGCGTGTGGTTATGCGTCGATGCACGCCGAGCAGCAGGAAAAACTGCTGCAAGATGCCTTCACTGTTTAACGCCTTCGTGCTGACTGAAACCGAATTTTAAGGACCCACAGATAATGGCTATCGAAATCAAAGCCCCGTCATTCCCGGAATCGGTTGCCGATGGCACCGTTGCCACCTGGCACAAGAAACCAGGCGAGGCCGTCAAGCGTGACGACCTGATCGTCGACATCGAGACCGACAAGGTCGTGCTGGAAGTATTGGCCGAAGCCGACGGCGTGCTGGGCGCAATCATTGCCGAAGAGGGCGCCACCGTTCTGTCGAACCAGGTCCTGGGCTCGATCGAAGAGGGCGGCGCTGCCGCCGCCGCTCCAGCCGCTGCTGCTGCACCGGCTGCCGCTCAGGCCGCTGCTCCTGCTGCATCGGGCGAAGACGATCCAGTCGCTGCCCCTGCTGCTCGCAAGCTGGCTGAAGAGAACGGTATCAACATCGCTTCCGTTGCCGGCACCGGCAAGGGTGGTCGCGTGACCAAGGAAGACGTGGTTGCAGCTGTTGCCGCCAAGAAAGCCGCACCGGCCGCAGCACCAGCCAAGCCTGCCGCGCCTGCCGCTTCCGCACCAGTGTTCGCTGCCGGCGACCGCGTGGAAAAGCGCGTACCGATGACCCGCCTGCGTGCCAAGGTTGCCGAGCGTCTGGTCGAAGCCCAGTCGAACATGGCGATGCTGACCACTTTCAACGAAGTCGACATGACCGAAGTCATGGCCCTGCGTTCGAAGTACAAGGATCTGTTCGAGAAGTCCCACAACGGCGTACGCCTGGGCTTCATGTCGTTCTTCGTCAAGGCTGCCACCGAAGCGCTGAAACGCTTCCCGGCCGTCAACGCGTCGATCGACGGTTCCGACATCGTCTACCACGGCTACGCCGACATCGGTGTCGCGGTCTCCAGCGACCGTGGCCTGGTGGTTCCGGTACTGCGCAACGCCGAACTGATGAGCCTGGCCGAAATCGAAGGCGGCATCGCCACCTTCGGCAAGAAGGCCCGTGACGGCAAGCTGTCCATCGAAGAGATGACCGGCGGTACGTTCACCATCACCAACGGTGGTACATTCGGTTCGATGATGTCGACCCCGATCGTCAACCCGCCACAAGCGGCTATCCTCGGCATGCACAACATTCTGCAGCGTCCGATGGCGATCAATGGTCAAGTCGTGATTCGTCCGATGATGTACCTGGCACTGTCCTACGATCACCGCCTGATCGACGGCAAAGAAGCCGTGACGTTCCTGGTCACCATCAAGAACCTGCTTGAAGATCCGGCTCGTCTGCTGCTGGATATCTGATTTTCGCCGCGAGGGCCGGTCTGTTGACCGGCCTCTTGCTGAAACAACCGGTTTCGTCCCTCGACGGTCACCACAAGTGACCGTCCGGTTTGATTCGAAAAGGAATGACTCATGACTCAGAAATTCGACGTGGTAGTGATTGGTGCGGGCCCTGGCGGCTACGTAGCGGCCATCAAGGCTGCGCAACTGGGCCTTACCACTGCCTGCATCGAGAAATACACCGACAAGGAAGGCAAGCAAGCCTTGGGCGGTACTTGCCTGAACGTCGGTTGCATTCCTTCCAAGGCGCTGCTGGACAGCTCTTGGAAATACAAGGAAGCGAAAGAAAGCTTCAACGTTCACGGTATCTCTACCGGTGAAGTGAAAATGGACGTCGCCGCGATGGTTGGCCGCAAGGCCGGCATCGTCAAGAACCTGACCAGCGGTGTTGCCACCCTGTTCAAGGCCAACGGCGTGACTTCCATCGAAGGCCACGGCAAGCTGCTGCTGGGCAAGAAAGTCGAAGTGACCAAGCCAGACGGCTCGGTTGAAGTGATCGAAGCCGAAAACGTCATCCTGGCGCCAGGCTCGCGTCCGATCGACATCCCGCCGGCTCCGGTCGACCAGAACGTCATCGTCGACTCCACCGGTGCCCTGGAATTCCAGACCGTGCCAAAACGCCTGGGCGTGATCGGCGCTGGCGTGATCGGCCTGGAACTGGGTTCGGTATGGTCGCGCCTGGGCGCTGAAGTGACCGTGCTCGAAGCCCTCGACACCTTCCTGATGGCCGCCGACACCGCGGTTTCCAAGGAAGCGCTGAAGACCCTGACCAAGCAAGGCCTGGACATCAAGCTGGGCGCTCGCGTGACCGGCTCCAAGGTCAACGGCGAAGAAGTCGTGGTCAACTACACCGACGCCAACGGCGAACAGACCATCACGTTCGACAAGCTGATCGTAGCGGTCGGTCGTCGTCCGGTGACCACTGACCTGCTGGCCGCCGATTGCGGCGTGGAAATCGACGAGCGCGGCTTCATCGCGGTCGATGACCATTGCGCAACCGCCGTACCGGGCGTCTTCGCCATCGGTGACGTGGTTCGCGGCATGATGCTGGCGCACAAGGCGTCCGAAGAAGGCATCATGGTTGTCGAGCGCATCAAGGGCCACAAGGCCCAGATGAACTACGACCTGATCCCATCGGTTATCTACACCCACCCGGAAATCGCATGGGTCGGTAAAACCGAGCAGGCCTTGAAAGCCGAAGGCGTTGAAGTTAACGTCGGCACCTTCCCGTTCGCCGCCAGCGGCCGCGCCATGGCAGCCAACGACACCGGCGGTTTCGTGAAAGTCATCGCCGACGCCAAGACCGACCGCGTATTGGGCGTTCACGTCATTGGCCCAAGCGCTGCCGAGCTGGTACAGCAAGGCGCGATCGGTATGGAATTCGGCACCAGCGCTGAAGACCTGGGCATGATGGTCTTCTCCCATCCGACCCTGTCCGAAGCCTTGCACGAAGCGGCCCTGGCCGTGAATGGCGGCGCCATCCACGTGGCCAACCGCAAGAAGCGTTAACGGATAATAAGAAACCACGGCGGTGCGGCCCGTCGCGAGCCTTGCGTGCAAGACTCACCGCGGAATGTCCGCTGGACGCAGTCTTGCGTAGCGGCACCGGTTAACCGGAACGCTACGCAAGCAGCAGTCACAGGTGGTGCGGCACCACAACGGTGCAGCACCGAATGCGCAGTACCTAACGAAGACGGTAATAAGCATGAATCTTCACGAGTATCAGGGTAAGCAGCTGTTCGCTGAGTACGGCCTGCCAGTATCCACCGGTTACGCGGTAGACACCCCGGAAGCGGCAGCAGAAGCTTGCGACAAGATCGGCGGCAGCGAATGGGTTGTCAAAGCCCAGGTTCACGCCGGTGGTCGCGGTAAAGCGGGCGGCGTCAAGCTGGTTCGCAGCAAAGAAGACGCCAAAGCCTTCGCGCAGCAGTGGCTGGGCAAGCGTCTGGTGACTTACCAGACTGACGCCAACGGTCAGCCAGTCACCAAGATCCTGGTTGAATCGTGCACTGATATCGCTAAAGAGCTGTACCTGGGCGCTGTCGTTGACCGTTCGAGCCGTCGTATCGTGTTCATGGCTTCCACCGAAGGTGGCGTGGACATCGAGAAAATCGCTCACGACACCCCTGAGAAAATCCTCAAGGCCACCATCGATCCACTGGTTGGCGCACAGCCATTCCAGGGTCGCGAGCTGGCTTTCCAGCTGGGCCTGGAAGGCAAGCAGGTTGCCCAGTTCGCCAAGATCTTCGTGGGTCTGGCCAAACTGTTCCAGGATCACGATCTGGCCCTGCTGGAAGTGAACCCGCTGGTGATCAAGGCCGACGGCGATCTGCACTGCCTCGATGCCAAGATCAACATCGACGCCAACGCCATGTACCGTCAGCCTAAGCTGAAGACTTTCCACGATCCGTCGCAGGACGATCCGCGCGAAGCGCACGCTGCCAAGTTCGAACTGAACTACGTAGCGCTGGAAGGCAACATCGGCTGCATGGTCAACGGTGCCGGCCTGGCCATGGGTACCATGGACATCGTCAACCTGCATGGCGGCAAGCCAGCCAACTTCCTCGACGTGGGCGGCGGTGCTACCAAGGAACGCGTTACCGAAGCGTTCAAGATCATCCTGTCCGACTCCAACGTCGCTGCAGTACTGGTCAACATCTTCGGCGGCATCGTTCGCTGCGACATGATTGCCGAAGGCATCATTGGCGCCGTGAAAGAAGTCGGCGTGAAAATCCCGGTTGTTGTGCGCCTTGAAGGCAACAACGCTGAACTGGGCGCTAAAGTACTGGCAGAAAGCGGTTTGAACATCATCGCTGCTACCAGCCTGACCGACGCTGCTCAACAAGTCGTCAAAGCTGCGGAGGGCAAATAATGAGCGTCCTGATCAACAAAGACACCAAGGTTATCTGCCAGGGCATTACCGGTTCGCAAGGTAGCTTCCACACCCAGCAAGCCATCGAATACGGCACCCAGATGGTCGGCGGTGTAACGCCGGGCAAAGGCGGCACCGAGCACCTGGGCCTGCCAGTGTTCAACACCGTGAAAGACGCTGTAGCTGCCACTGGCGCCACCGCCAGCGTGATCTACGTTCCAGCTCCTTTCTGCAAGGACTCCATCCTGGAAGCAGCATTCGGCGGCATCAAGCTGATCGTTTGCATCACCGAAGGCATTCCTACCCTGGACATGCTGGATGCCAAGGTCAAGTGCGACGAACTGGGTGTTACCCTGATCGGCCCTAACTGCCCAGGCGTGATCACTCCAGGCGAATGCAAGATCGGCATCATGCCAGGTCACATTCACTTGCCAGGCAAGGTCGGTATCGTTTCCCGTTCCGGCACCCTGACCTACGAAGCCGTGAAGCAGACCACTGACGCCGGTTTCGGTCAGTCCACTTGCGTCGGCATCGGCGGTGACCCGATCCCAGGCTCCAACTTCATCGACATCCTGAAGCTGTTCCAGGAAGACCCGAAGACCGAAGCGATCGTCATGATCGGTGAGATCGGCGGTTCCGCTGAAGAAGAAGCCGCTGCCTACATCAAGGCAAACGTGACCAAGCCGGTCGTTTCCTACATCGCTGGTGTGACTGCCCCTGCGGGCAAGCGCATGGGCCATGCGGGTGCAATCATCTCCGGCGGCAAAGGCACTGCGGACGAGAAGTTCGCTGCGCTGCAAGACGCAGGCGTGAAAACCGTGCGTTCGCTGGCAGACATCGGCAAGGCCCTGGCCGAGCTGACTGGCTGGGAAATGAAGAAGTAAGCTTCGGCTGACCCTTCGTTCCAGCAACAAAGGCCACCTTCGGGTGGCCTTTGTCGTTTCTGGGGCTGTGGTGCCAGTCAGGGCCTCATCGCGAGCAAGCTCGCTCCCACATTCGAGCGCATTTTCATTGTGGGAGCGAGCTTGCTCGCGATGACGAAATTACAGTCACCAACCATTTACATGCACAAACGCGACACAAGGTTGTCGCGCATCGGATAGTTCGCCCCTTCACAGTGCGTTTTATCGCTAAATTCGTTAGGCTAGCAGCCATTTTTGCGACCGCTGCCCACAAGGAAGCGACGCGCTAAACGGGTCGGTCTCATACGGATCGGCAGCATTTCCCTCACCCATAAGGGAAATCCCTCTCTAAATTCCGATTCAGTAGTGTGGTTTCCTTAATGAAAGTGTTGAAAGGCCAGGACATCCTGGCGCTTGGTTTCATGACATTTGCCCTGTTCGTCGGGGCCGGCAACATCATCTTTCCGCCTATCGTCGGTTTGCAGTCCGGGCCTCATGTCTGGATGGCGGCGCTGGGCTTTCTCATCACGGCGGTCGGGCTGCCGGTGATCACGGTCGTTGCGCTGGCCAAGGTCGGTGGCGCGATGGACGCCTTGAGCAGCCCCATCGGCAAGATCGCCGGTGGTTTGCTGGCAGCGGTGTGCTACCTGGCGGTCGGCCCGCTATTCGCCACCCCGCGAACCGCCACCGTATCGTTCGAAGTCGGCCTGGCACCGCTGACCGGCGAGAGCCCGTTGGCGTTGTTCCTGTACAGCGCGGTGTACTTTCTGGTGGTGTTCTTCATCTCGCTTTATCCGGGCCGCTTGCTGGACACCGTCGGGCGCTTTCTCGCGCCGCTGAAAATCATCGCCCTGGCGGTGCTGGGCATCGCCGCGTTTGCCTTGCCGGCGGGCGACATCGGCGTGGCGACTCCCGAATACGTGGCGGCGCCGTTTTCCCAAGGCTTCATCAATGGCTACCTGACCATGGATACCCTCGGTGCCTTGGTGTTCGGCATCGTCATCGTCAACGCCATCCGTTCCCGAGGGGTCGAGTCTCCGGCCTTGATCACCCGCTACGCCATCATCGCCGGGCTTATCGCCGGGGTGGGGCTGGCGCTGGTCTATGTCAGCCTGTTCCGCCTGGGTTCGGGCAGCCATGAAGTCGCCGCGGGCGCGACCAACGGCGCGGCCGTCCTGCATGCCTACGTGCAACATACCTTCGGCAGCCTGGGCAGCGGCTTCCTTGCGGTACTGATCTCCCTGGCGTGCCTGGTGACGGCGGTTGGCCTGACCTGCGCCTGCGCCGAGTACTTCAGCCGCGTCCTGCCGCTGTCCTACAAGACGCTGGTGATCATCCTGGCGGCGTTTTCGCTGCTGGTGTCCAACCTCGGGCTGACCAAGCTGATCGCTTTCTCGATTCCGGTCCTCACCGCGATCTATCCACCTTGCATCGCATTGGTCGCCCTGAGCTTCTGCAAAGACTTCTGGCATGAGCAGGGGCGGATCGTCGGCCCGGTCATGCTGGTGTCGTTCCTGTTCGGCTTGATCGACGCCCTCAAGGGCGCCGGGCTGGCGGATTGGCTGCCGACGCAGTTGGCCCACCTGCCGTTGAGCGACCAGGGCCTGGCCTGGCTGGTCCCTTCGGTCATGACCCTGGTGGTCGCGGTGGTCTGCGATCGACTGCTGGGCAAGCGCAGCGAAGCGTTGGCGTAAGCGGCTTCCAGCAGGCCCATCGGTAAAACGAAATGCCCCGTATCAATCGATGCGGGGCATTTTTTATTGGGACAGTGTCTTTTTCCGTGGACCTGTGGGAGCGAGCCTGCTCGCGAAAGCGCCCGAACTGCTGACATAGAAGCGAAAGTTATATCGTTATCGCGAGCAGGCTCGCTCCCACAGGGTTCGCTGATATTATTGCCGCAGGTTTTGTTTCATCACAGGGAACTGCATGTCATTCATCCAAGCCAACCTGATCCATCTGCTCGCCGCCGTCTGGTTCATCATCTGCTGGGCCGGCTATACCCGTTACGCCTCCTGGAAGGCCCGCGACACGGCGTGCCTGGCCAGCGTGATGCACCTGTACCGCGAAGACTGGATGCGTCGCATGCTGCTGCGCGACAACCGCATTGCCGATGCCAGCGTGATCGGCAACCTGGAGCGCAACGCGTCCTTCTTCGCCTCCAGCACGCTGATCATCCTGGCCGGTATCCTGACCGTGCTCGGGGCGTCTGACCGCGCGGTATCGCTGCTTGCGGACCTGCCGCTGGTACAACAGGCCTCCCAGGGCATGGCGGAAGTGAAGCTGCTGTGTCTTGCGCTGGTGTTCGTCTACGCGTTCTTCACGTTCAGCTGGTGCATGCGCCAATACAACTTCGCCGCGGTCCTGGTAGGTTCTGCGCCGATGATCGGCGAGCGGCATGTGTCCGAGCTGGAGCGCAAGGCCTTTGCTTCGAGGGCGGCGCGGGTCATTTCGATGGCGGCCAACCAGTTCAACTTCGGCTTGCGTGCCTATTATTTCGGCATGACCATGCTGGCATGGTTCGTCAGCCCCTGGCTGTTCATGCTGATGAGCGCCGGCGTGGTGTTTGTGTTGTATCAACGCGAGTTTCATTCGGATGTGCTGGACGTGATGGTCTACACGCCTACCGAAGCGCCGGTGCCCGAAACCGGCAAGGAAGCGGCTTGATCGCAGCTTTCTCGAATTGCAGGCAAAAGAAAACCCGCACCAGGCGGGTTTTCTTTTACCACTGAAACCGTATCAGTTGGTTTTAGGCGCGGTAGCAGGGGCTTGTTCCTGCTGGGCGGCACTGTTCGATTCAGACTGAGCTTTGGCAGCTTCGGCGTTTTCTTTCGCCGCGTCGTTCACTTTATCCTGTGCTTTGTTCATGTCTTGCTGAGCTTGTTCAGCGTGTTGGTTGGCATCTTGAGCCTTGTCCTCGGATTTTTTATCGCAGGCAGCGAGACCGAGGGAGGCGGCCAACATCAAGGCAATAGCAAAAGTCTTACGCATGGGGTGTTTCTCCTTATGGATATAACTACTGGCCTTTTGAGCGCGCCCCCTCGGGTTAAGTTCCTCTTTTGCTCTAGATATATAACTTTGCAGCGCAGCGGAACTTTATGGCCCACGGTGGTTGTTGGGCTTCTTCATACACAAGGGCATTAACACAAATGGCTGAGGATTCCGTTTTTGAGCGTGCGACACGCTTCTTATCCGCGCTAAGGCATTGCCAGGTGCTGGGTCTGACATTGCACAGCGCCAATTCCGAAGGTTTGACCGTGATGTTGCCCTACAGCCCATCTATCGTTGGTAATCCGCTGACAGGCATCGTCCATGGCGGAGCGCTGACCACGCTGATGGATACCGCTTGCGGCATGTCGACCTTGTGCGTGCTGCCGCAATTCGAGGTCTGCCCGACCCTGGATCTGCGCATCGATTACATGCACGCGGCCATGCCTGATAAAGCCATCTATGGTTTCGCACAGTGCTATAGGGTCACGCCGGACGTGATTTTCAGCCGGGGTTTTGCCTACCAGGATGATCCCGGGCAACCCATCGCCCATGTGGTGGGCACTTTCATGCGCCTGGGCGATAGCGCTCGGGGAATGGGAAAGGGTGGCCTGACGGCTGCGGCGCAAAAGCCATGAGCGATATCACCGAGGAACAACTGCGCCAGGCCTGCGAGCATGGCGACTACGCGCTGCTGCTGGCCTCGATCCCCTATGCGCGCCTCATCGGCGTCGAATGTTCTCGTCAGGGCGACGAGTTGCTGTTTTGCCTGCCGGCCAACAAGGACAACATTGGTAACCCTTTACTGCCCGCGATCCATGGCGGGGTGATTGCCGGTTTCATGGAGCTGTCGGCCGCCGTTCATCTGCTGATTGCGACCCGTGCGACCGGGGTGCCGAAGATCATCGATTTTTCCCTGGATTACCTGCGCGCCGGGCAGTTTCGTGACACCTATGCCCGGTGTCAGGTCTGGCGCCAGGGCCGGCGCGTGGCCAATGTGGCGATCACCGCCTGGCAGGAATCCGAAGCCGAACCGATTGCCACGGCTAGGGCCCATTTCAAGATCCCTGCACCCTCCAGGCCGACCGCCCCTTGAAATCATCACCGGTGCCCCCACCTTGTGGACATCCCGCCGCCAATCTCAGCGAGGCGGACACCACTATCCACTTGGAGTTTGATGACCATGAGCGTGGAAACTCAAAAGGAAACCCTGGGCTTCCAGACCGAGGTGAAGCAGCTGCTGCACCTGATGATTCACTCGCTGTATTCGAATAAGGAAATTTTTCTTCGCGAGCTGATCTCGAACGCCTCTGACGCAGTCGACAAATTACGTTTCGAAGCGCTGTCCAAGCCAGAACTGCTGGAAGGCGGCGCGGAGCTGAAAATCCGTGTGAGCTTCGACAAGGACGCGAAAACCGTCACGCTCGAAGACAACGGCATCGGCATGAGCCGCGACGAGGTGATCACGCACCTGGGCACCATCGCCAAGTCCGGCACCGCCGATTTCATGAAAAACCTGTCGGGCGACCAGAAGAAGGATTCCCATCTGATCGGTCAGTTCGGCGTCGGTTTTTATTCCGCGTTCATCGTTGCCGATCAGGTCGAAGTGTTCAGCCGCCGTGCCGGCCTCGCAGCGAGCGAAGGCGTGCACTGGTCCTCCAAGGGCGAAGGCGAATTTGAAGTCGCGACCATCGACAAGGCTGAGCGCGGTACCCGCATCGTCTTGCACCTGAAGTCCGGTGAAGAAGAGTTCGCCGATGGCTGGCGCCTGCGCAACATCATCAAGAAATATTCTGACCATATCGCGCTGCCGATCGAGTTGCCGAAGGAAGTCACCGCTGCCGAAGGCGAAGAAAAACCTGAAGTGGAATGGGAAACCGTCAACCGCGCCAGTGCCCTGTGGACCCGTCCTCGTACCGAGATCAAGGACGAGGAATACCAGGAGTTCTACAAGCACATCGCCCACGACTACGAGAACCCGCTGAGCTGGAGCCATAACAAGGTCGAAGGCAAGCTGGAATACAGCTCGCTGCTGTACGTGCCGACCCGTGCGCCATTCGACCTGTACCAGCGCGAAGCACCACGCGGGCTGAAGTTGTACGTGCAGCGCGTGTTCGTGATGGACCAGGCCGAATCGTTCCTGCCGCTGTACCTGCGCTTCATCAAGGGTGTGGTGGACTCCAATGACCTGTCGCTGAACGTTTCGCGGGAAATCCTGCAGAAAGATCCGATCATCGACTCCATGAAGTCGGCGCTGACCAAGCGCGTCCTCGACATGCTGGAAAAGCTGGCAAAGAGCGAGCCTGAGCAATACAAGAGCTTCTGGAAGAACTTCGGCCAGGTGATGAAAGAAGGCCCGGCCGAAGATTTCGCTAACAAAGAGAAGATCGCCGGCCTGCTGCGTTTTGCCTCGACCCAGAGTGACGACGGCGAGCAGAGCGTCAGCCTGGCCGATTACCTGGCCCGCGCCAAGGAAGGCCAGGACAAGATCTACTACCTGACCGGCGAAACTTATGCGCAGGTCAAGAACAGCCCGCACCTGGAAGTCTTCCGCAAGAAAGGCATCGAAGTGCTGCTGCTGACCGACCGCATCGACGAGTGGCTGATGAGCTACCTCAACGAGTTCGACGGCAAGAGCTTCGTCGATGTGGCCCGTGGCGACCTCGACCTTGGCAACCTGGATTCGGAAGAAGACAAGAAAGCCGCCGAAGAAGTCGCCAAGAGCAAGGAAGGCCTGGTCGAGCGGATCAAGACTGCGTTGGGCGATGCCGTCAGCGAAGTGCGTGTCTCGCACCGCCTGACCGACTCCCCGGCCATCCTGGCCATCGGCGAGCAGGACCTCGGCCTGCAGATGCGCCAGATCCTTGAGGCCAGCGGCCAGAAGGTTCCGGATTCCAAGCCGATCTTCGAATTCAACCCGGCTCACCCGCTGGTGGAAAAACTCGACAACGAGCAGAGCGAAGAGCGTTTTGGCGACCTCTCGCACATCCTGTTCGACCAGGCGGCCCTGGCGGCCGGCGACAGCCTGAAGGACCCGGCGGCCTATGTCCGGCGTTTGAACAAGCTGCTGGTTGAGCTGTCAGCTTGATCTGACGTAAGAAAGTCCCCTGTGGGAGCGAGCTTGCTCGCGATGACGGTAGACCAGTCAACGCATCTGTTGAATGTCGGACCGAAATCGCGAGCAAGCTCGCTCCCACAAGGGCTTCTTGAATGTTTCATCAAGAGGAGTCCGTCATGAGTCAGGTTACGGTTCGTTCACTGGTGTATCAGATCGATGGGCAAAGCTATGAAGGTCGCCTGGCCTTCGACGTCAACCAGCAGGGCCCGCGTCCGGGGTTGCTGATGGCGCCGAACTGGATGGGCGTGGGGGCGGGGGCCGAGGACATTGCCAGGTTGGTGGCCGCCAACGGCTACGTGGTGCTGATCGCCGACCTGTACGGGCAGACGCTGCGCCCGAGCAACGCCGACGAGGCGGGAGCGGCAATGATGCCGCTCAAGAACGACCGGGCCTTGTTGCGCAAGCGCATGCAGGTAGCGCTGGAGCAATTGCAGAACCAGGGCGAAGCGCAGGTCGACACGGCGAAACTGGCCACGTTCGGCTTCTGCTTCGGTGGTTGCTGTTCACTGGAGCTGGCTCGCAGCGGCGCACCGCTCAAGGCTGCGATCTCGTTCCACGGGACCCTGGATACGCCGAACCCGGCCGATGCGCAGAATATCCAGGGCGCCGTCCTGGTGATGCATGGCGCTTCCGATCCGCTGGTGCCGAAAGAACAGTTGCCGGCTTTCGAGGAGGAGATGAACGCCGCCGGGGTGGACTGGCAATTGCTGAGTTATGGCGGCGCGGTGCATTCCTTCACCGATCCACAGGCCAATGTGCCGGGCAAGATGATGTACAACGCCAAGGTCGCCGGGCGGGCGTTCCGGTCGATGCATAATTTGCTGGATGAGGTGTTCAAGGGCTGATTGCCCTGGCTTCTGTCATATTGCTTTCGCGAGCAGGCTCGCTCCCACATTGAACCGAGTTGTACGCGAGACCTGCGAACCGCGCCGATCCAGTGTGGGAGCGAGCCTGCTCGCGATGGCTGCATATGAGACACCCCTGAAATCAGGGCAATTCGATCCGCTCGCTTTCCCCCGGCACAGTCGGCCAGTCCCCGGCCGCCCAGCGCCGGCGGGCTTCATCGATACGGGCCGGGTCGCTGGCGACGAAATTCCAGTTCATCCGCCGTGGCCCGTCCAGCGGTGCCCCGCCGAACAGCACGGCATGGCAGTCGCTGCTGGCGAACAGGGCCATTTCTTCTCCGGCCGGCAGGATGACCAGCGAGTGAGGCTCCAGCGGCTCACCGTCCAGTTGCGCCTCGCCGCTCAATACATACAGTGCACGCTCTTCATGTTCGGTGGGAATCAGCAATGTCGTCGCGGTTTGCAGGTTCAGTTCGGCATACAACGTAGGCGAGAGCACCGGTACTGGCGACTCCAGGCAAAAGCCTGACCCGGCAATCATGCGGATGCTGACGCCCAGGTTCTCGGAGACCGGCAGGGTCGGTGCCGGATGATGGCTGTAGTGCCCGGGCCCCTGCTCATGAGGCTGGGGCGAGGCCAGCCAGACTTGCAGGCCATGCATGACAAAAGCGCTGGCCAGCAACGATTGCGGAGTGCGCTCGACATGGGCGATCGCGCTGCCCGCCGTCATCCAGCTGACATCCCCGGCATCCACTACCTGGTCGGAACCCAGGCTGTCCTTGTGCTGGAGTTTCCCTTCGAACAGGTAGGTGAGGGTGGATAACCCGATGTGCGGGTGCTGGCGGATGTTCATGCCTTTGCCTGCCGGGTAGGTGGTTTGCAACATATGGTCGAAAAACACGAAAGGCCCGACGCTGCGGCATTTGGCGGACGGCAGCGGGCGAAGAATCGGCTGGCCCTCCACGTCTTCTGCGCGGGGACGAACGATCAGGGGAGCGGTCATGATGTCTTCCAGGTTGAACGACGAATGCGCAAAGCATAACCCGAGGCTACAGCGGACGGCAGCGCTGGCTGAACCCAGGCGGGACGGATGGGTCTATGCTGCTTATGGCTTTCGGAGACTGCCTGTGCCTTTGACCCGTTTGATCTTCATTTGGCTGCTGGCTGTTTCGAGCACCGGCGCTGTGTCTCGCGAATACACCTACAGTGATGCGCACCTGCACTACGTCGATTTCTTCCAGGAAACGGCCGGCATGCCCAAGTTGCTCAAGGCCATGGCGGACAATCGCATCGAGCATGTGATGATCTCCGGCGTGCCGGTGGCCAAGAAATGGCATGAAGACGAACCCAAGCGCCCGCGCTATTACGCCGGTGACGATGCCGACGCCTATTGGTACAGCGCCACCGATGTGATTGTGGCCGCCGCGGTAAACAAACTGCCCGCCGAACAGCGGCAGTACTTCCATCCGTTCCTGTCCGGCTTCAATCCCAATGACAAGAACTCCGACGCTCATATCCAGCGCATGCTCGACCTGTATCCGGGGCTGTGGCAAGGCATCGGCGAAGTCTTCACTCGCCATGATGACCTGACGGCGCTGACCTCCGGCGACACACCGCGCGCCAACAACGAAGCGATGACGCGGATCTATCACCTCGCGGCGGAAAATGACCTGCCGGTGATGCTGCATTCCAACATCACCTCCAAGCGTGAGAAAAATCCGCTGTACCTGGCGGAGGTCGAAGAGCCGTTGCGCAATCATCCCCATACGCGATTCATCTGGGCCCATGCCGGCACCAGCATGGAAATCCATCGGCACCAGACTCGGCTGGATTTCCTGTTGCCCACCCTGACGCGGATGCTTGAGTCTTATCCCAATCTGTTCATCGACCTGTCCTGGAGCATGCTCACGCCCTATTTGCTCGACGAGGCGGGTAAGCCCCGCGAGGAATGGGTAAAACTGGTGGAGCGCTTCCCGGAGCGCTTCATGCTCGGGTCTGATGTGGTCGGACGCTTCAACAAGCTGGGCAAGGAGCTGCACAGCTTCGACCCGTTCCTTGATGCCTTGCCGGAAGATGTCGCGAGGAAAGTGGCGCGGGATAACTTCCTTTCGGTATTGCCCCGTACCGCCCCACGCTGAGATCGCTTTTTGTGGCGAGGGGATTTATCCCCGCTGGGTCGCGAAGCGGCCCTAAGGTCCGGATCCCGATGCATCAGGCCTATCATATTCGTCAGTTTTGGGCCTGCTGCGCAGTCCAGCGGGGATAAATCCCCTCGCCACAAGAGAATGGGAGTGCATTGGCTTTGTCATCAGGCTGTCACTCCCGCGTCATACCCTCGCGCTCATCTCAATCAAGGAGCGCACTATGCATCTCACCCGTTCAAGCGCACTGGTCGCGCTGTTGTTGACCTGCGGCCTGGCACAGGCCGAAGTCCGTGTCGAAGGTCCGGTGGAATACGGTGTCTTCGAAGGGCCGCAAGCCGAATTGCAATCGGGCGAGCGGGTCTTGCGGCGCAGCAATGAGCAGATCCGCCAGACCGAGAGCGTACCGGCAAAGCTGGGCACCAAATTTGGCATGCGCTACCAGTTGGCCGGCAAGGTCGCGGATGACCAGCCGTTGACCCTGTTGTATTTCACCCCGGGCATCCGTACCCCCGATGGCGTGCGCCATGACAAATTCGAAGTCATTCAGAAGCTGGTGCCTGGCGCGCCGCAGGATGTGATGGCCTACGAATTCACCGAAAGCCACGAAGTGGTGCCGGGGGAGTGGCGATTCATGGTGTTCCAGGGGGATCGTTTGCTGACGCAGCAGCGGTTTGTCGTGCGCTAAATTTAATCCACCACAAGCCAGCTTGTGGGAGCGAGCTTGCTCGCGATAGCGGTGGATCAACAAAATCGATACTGACTGATCTGGCGCCATCGCGAGCAAGCTCGCTCCCACAGGGGAGCTCCATCAGAGATTTTGTGTTGTGAGCAGACAAAAAAACGCCCCGAACCAGTCGGGGCGTTTTTGTGTGCGGCGTAGCAGCGGGGCTTACTGGCCCTGCCAGCGCTTCATCACCAGGGTGGCGTTGGTGCCACCGAAGCCGAAGCTGTTGCTCATCACGGTGTTGATGGTGGCATTTTCGCGAGTCTTGGTCAGGATTGGCAGGTCGGCCACTTCCGGGTCCAGCTCGTCGATGTTGGCCGAACCGGCCATGAAGTTGCCTTCCATCATCAGCATGCAGTAGATCGCTTCGTGAACGCCGGCGGCGCCCAGGGAGTGACCCGACAGGCTCTTGGTGGAACTGATGGCCGGGGCCTTGTCGCCGAACACTTCACGTACGCCTTTCATCTCCGCGACGTCGCCGACCGGAGTCGAGGTGCCGTGGGTGTTCAGGTAGTCGATTGGCGTATCGACGGTGGACATGGCCATCTGCATGCAGCGCACGGCACCTTCGCCGCTTGGCGCGACCATGTCGTAGCCGTCGGAAGTGGCGCCGTAGCCGACGATTTCCGCATAGATTTTCGCGCCACGGGCGAGGGCGTGTTCCAGCTCCTCGACCACGACCATGCCGCCACCGCCGGCGATGACAAAACCGTCACGGTCGGCATCGTAGGCACGGGAAGCTGTCTGCGGGGAGTCGTTACGCTTGCTGGACAAGGCGCCCATCGCGTCGAACAGGAACGACTGGCTCCAATGTTCTTCTTCGCCGCCGCCGGCGAAGACGATGTCCTGCTTGCCCATCTGGATCTGCTCGACCGCGGTGCCAATGCAGTGGGCACTGGTGGCGCAGGCGGAGGAGATCGAGTAGTTCAGGCCCTTGATCTTGAATGGCGTGGCCAGGCAGGCCGACACGGTGCTGCCCATGGTCCGCGTGACGCGGTACGGGCCGACACGCTTGACGCCTTTTTCGCGCAGGATGTCCAGCGCTTCCATCTGATTCAGGGTCGACGCGCCACCGGAACCGGCGATCAGGCCGGTGCGCACGTTGGAAACCTGCTCGTCGGTCAGGCCGGAGTCAGCGATGGCGTCCTTCATGGCCAGGTAGGCATAAGCTGCCGCGTGGCCGACGAAACGGTAGATCTTGCGATCGATCAGCTCTTCGAGATTGAGGTCAATGGAGCCGGAAACCTGGCTACGCAGACCCATTTCGGCGTATTCCGGGTTGTACCGGATGCCAGGGCGACTTGCACGCAGGTTAGCGGAGACGGTCTCTTTGTCATTGCCCAGGCACGAAACGATGCCCAGACCAGTGATAACGACGCGGCGCATGCGGATAACCCTTAGAAGTTGTCAGTGGAGGTGAAAACGCCGACCCGAAGGCCTTCGGCGGTGTAGATCTCGCGACCGTCGACAGCCACCGAACCATCGGCGATGGCCATGTTCAGCTTGCCCTTGAGGACGCGTTTGATATGAATGTTATAGGTAATCTTCTTCGCGGTCGGGAGCACCTGACCGAAGAACTTCACCTCGCCCGAACCCAGGGCGCGACCGCGACCCGGCAGGCCCTGCCAGCCAAGGAAGAAGCCGACCAGTTGCCACATGGCATCCAGGCCCAGGCAGCCCGGCATCACCGGGTCACCTTCGAAATGGCAGGCGAAGAACCACAGGTCCGGAGTGATATCCAGCTCGGCGACCAATTCACCTTTGCCGTACTTGCCACCCTCGTCGCTGATATGGGTGATGCGATCCACCATCAGCATGTTCGGGGCGGGCAGTTGCGCGTTACCTGGGCCGAACAGCTCACCGCGACTGCAGCGCAGCAGATCTTCCCGAGTAAAGGCGTTTTGTTTGGTCATGCGAGCTCCTCAATAGTCCCATGCGGCAGGGTGGGGCAAATCTTCCCGGCCGATCGAAGCGTTCATGCCTCGAGTCGGCAGCCTACTCATAGACTATTGCGTTGTAGTGAAAGTCACAGCACACGGGAAAATGAATGTACACCTGTGCACTGAAATTGTTATTCGTTTCCCGATCGAGACTTGTCCGGGTGCTTAAGACTGCCGCACTTTCGCCTTTCACGCCAGTCACAGATGGTCCGGGGCCCCGGATCAACGTACCCAGCGCTGCAAAATCTGCTGCAGGTCAATTCTTTTGAATGGCTTGGCCAGGTAATCGTTCATGCCTGCGGCCAGGCAGGCTTCACGGTCGCCCTGCAACGCGTTGGCCGTCAGGGCGATGATGGGCACCTCGGCGCAGCCTGGCAACTGACGGATCTGTCGCGTGGCTTCGTAGCCGTCGATCACCGGAAGCCGGCAGTCCATCAGGATCACTTCGAAAATCAGGCTTTCGGCGCTGCGCACGGCCTGGGCGCCATCGGTGGCGACGCTGACCGTGAAGCCCAGGCTGCGCAGCATGGCTTCGATCACGGTCTGGTTGACCGGATTGTCTTCCACCAGCAAGACGTTGCGGCCCTCGCCATCATTGCCGCCACCGGGCGCGCGCGGGGCCAGGGTCGGTGGGGACTGCCGGGACAGCGCGAGCGGGATTTCCAGGGTGAACACCGAACCTTGGCCTTCCACGCTCTGGGCCCGCAGTGTGCCGCCCATGCGTTCGGCCAGGGTGCGCGCGATCGGCAGGCCCAGGCCCGTGCCGCCATAGCGCCGGGAAATCGAACTGTCGGCCTGCTGGAACGCATCGAACATGCGCTCCAGGCTGTCGGCCGGGATGCCGATCCCACTGTCGCGTACCGTGCAGGTGAACCACAGCAGTTCGTGATCCAGCGCCTGCCACTGGCATTGCACGGTGACGCGCCCCTGGTCGGTGAACTTCAGTGCGTTGCCGATCAGGTTGACCAGGATCTGGCGGATCCGCGTCGGGTCGCCTTGCACTTGCAGGGCCCGCATGTCGTCGGGGATCAGCAGGTCCAGGCCCAGCTTGCGTTGCGCGGCGCTGTGCTGGAACGACTGGGCGCAGCTGCCGACCAGTTCCGCCAGGTTGAAAGCGATATGTTCAAGTTCCAGGGCCGAACGTTCGATGCGCGAGAAGTCGAGAATGTCGTTGATCACCTTCAGCAGGTGCTCGGTGGATTCCGAAGCCAGCGCGGTGTACTCGTGCTGCTCGTCGGTCATCTGGGTGGTTTCCAGCAACTGCAACATGCCCAGGACGCCATTCATGGGCGTGCGCAGTTCATGGCTCATCATGGCCAGGAATTCCGATTTGGCGCTGTTGGCCTTTTCCGCTTCCTCGCGGGTCTGGATCAACTGCGCCATGGCTTGCTGCTGTTCGCGGCTGGCCTGCTCGAGGCCGTCGGCCAGATTGTTGATGTGCCGCGACAGAGCGCCCAGTTCGCCGTCGTCGACGATCGGCAAAGGGGTGCTGTAGTCGCCTTGCTGGATCGCCTTGACCGCATTGCCGATGTCGCGGATCGGCTGTGACAGGCTGGCGGCCAGTCGGCGCGCCACCAGGAAGGTAAAGAGCAGGGCGAACAACGCCAGGATCGCGGCCTTGAGCAGGATCTCCTGCTGGCGCTCGCTGAAGGCATCACTGGACATGCCGACGATCACGCGGCCCAGGTAGTCTTCGCCGGGCGCCTCGGTGGACGGGCTGGTGCCTTGCAGGAAGTCATTGTTCAGCGCAATGCGTTGCAGGCGAACCGGAGCCTGGAACACCTCCACCTGCCGCGAGTGGTTGCGCGTCTGCGCCGGTTGCTCGACGTACACGAGGATCCGCTCCGTGCGGTCCTGGACTTCCAGGAAGCGCACATGAGGAGTGGCCAGGGTGGCGGTGAGCAAACTTTCCAGCACCTCGTTGTTGCCGGAAATCACCCCGTATTCCGCAGCCGGAGCCAGTTGGTTGGCGATCAGTTGCCCGGTGTGGTTGAGCTCCTGGCGCAAGTCCTGGATTCGCACGAAGGTAAAGAAGCTGATCAACAGCACGGTCAGCAACAATGCCGGGCCGAGGGCAATGAGCTGGGTGCGGGTATTGATATCCCAACGTCGACGCAAGGTCATGGGCGGTGTTCTCCTTCTGCCAACTGCGCAGCGACGGCTTCGGCATCAATCGGTTCAATGCCCAGCGAGCGGGCGACCTGCTGGTTACTCATGACTTTGAAACGGACCGGATACAGCGTGCGCGGCCAGCTGGCGGTGGGACGGTCGAGCAATTCGTCGAGGATCGCCAGCCAGTCGTCCTGGTCGCTGTAGGTGCTGGCCAGGCTGCCGGCCCTGACAAACGCGGCGCTTGGCCCGATCAGCGCGCGTTGCCGGGCGTAGCTACTGAGCAGCAGGTTTTTCACGGTCTTGGGGTTGTAGAGGTCGGGGTCATCGAGGCCCAGCAGTACGTCGCTGCGGCCCAGCAGGTTCTGCAAGGGACGGTTGTCGCTGCTGTCGTCCCAGCGTTCGCTGACGATTTCCAGGCCCAGCGGCCTGGCTGCCTGCTGGATGTCCTTGAGCAGGAATTCGCTGTGCCGGTCGAACAGCACGCCGACCCGCCGCACTTGCGGCAGCACCCTGCGGATCAGTTGCAGTTGCCGCGCCATGGGCGGATCGCTCCACAGCAGGCTCAGACGCTCAGGCGTTGCCTCGCCCAGGCGTTCGTATGCCTGCAAGCGACTGATGCGCAGGACCAGCGTGGCCGGGCCGTGGTTTTTTTGCAGGCGCCAGTCGAGGCTTGGCGGATCAAGCAGGACCAGGCGCACATCGCCGGGCAGACGGTCCGGCGACGGCAGGCTGGCCAATGGCGCGAACCGCACGTTGTCTTGCGGGCGTCGGGCTTGCAGGGCCTGGGTGAACGATTGCACGCCGGGGCTATCCTGGGCGCCGGTCAAGAGAATCTCGGCGGCCCGGGCATCGAGGGTCGTCAGCAGACTGACAAACGCCAGGCACAGGAGTAGCGGCAGGCGGCCGCGGAGGGGCGTCTTGCGCGGTTGGTCCGCAGACATCTAGAACGACAGCTCCGCGCTGAAATACAGGACGTGACGGGCGTCGTAGCGATTGTCGGCGAATGTGGTCGGCTGGTTATCGAGGCGCTGCTGCACGATACCCGCCAGCTCCAGGCTGGCCTTGCCCAGGGGGATCCGCTTGGCGACGCGGGTATCGACCCGCTCGTAGCGGTAGCCATTGAGATCGTCGGCCCCGTAATAGAAAACCGCGCTGTTCCAGCCCTGGCCCCAGTCGTGCAGCCATCCCGCCGAGCCGCTGTTGCGGGCGGTCAGTTGTTCGTCGAGAGGATTGCTGGCCTGGGCATCGACGTAGGCATAGGTCAGGCGCAGGCGATCGGCGCTGGTCAGGCGCCAGTCGAGCTGGGTCTCGGCACCGTCGAACTGCGAGTCGTTGGCATTGCTGGCGATGTACTGGTTGTTGCGCAGCGGTTCGCTGATCATGCCGGTGATTTCGTCATGGAACAGCTTCACATCCACCGTCAGGCCCAGGTCCATGAAATAACCGTTGTAGCCCAGCTCTCGCGAGCGCATGTGCTCCTGCTCGAGGTTCCCCGGGCCGCGCGTGCGGACGAAATAGCGCGCGCTGTCCTGGCCGAACGCGGCGGGCCGCAGGTTGGTGACCTGGTAGCTCCAGTTGACGTTGTTCTCGAACATGTCTGGCGAGCGCACCGCTTCGGAGTACACCGCCCGAAGCCCGTGTCGCGGGTTGATCAGGTAATTGACCGCGACTCGCGGGGTCAGTGAGCTGCCGGTCAGGCGGGTGTCCTCGAACATCGCCCCACCCTGCAGCAGCCAATGCTCGCTGGCGCGCCATTCGAGTTGGCCGAACAGACGCCAGGTGGTGTCGTCCAGCGTGCCGTTGAAGTACGTCTCGGAGTCGGCCCGGTCGTAGCGATAATTCGCCCCGGTGACCAGGCGCAGGCTATCGGACAGGCTCAGGGTGTCCTGGATTTCCAGGTCGTAACGTGACTCCCGGGCGCTCTGGTCGATGTCGCCGCACAGGGTTCGCGAGGCACCGTTGCGCCATTGATCGATCACCTGGTTGGCCAGCGCCTGCTCCTGGGCCGTGCCGGCAGGTGCCCCTGTGCCAAGGAAGCTTGGAATATTGCGCGCCAGCTTCTCGGCGTAATTCGGGTTGAGCTGCCAGAGGTCGGTCAATTGCGGGCTGAAGGACACCTCGGCATCGCAGGCGCGCCAGGTCTGCTGGCGATCCCAATGCTGGATCGAGCCCTGTACGTAGAGACTGTGGTTGGGGTCCAGGTCGAGGTTCCAGCGCAACGAACCGGCGTAGTCCTTGGCGATGACATCGGAGTTGTCCCCGGCCGCGGTTATCCCGGCGAAAACCGGGCGATAGGTATAGGGCCGCTGGTTGCTGCCCTCTTTGGCGCTCAGTTGCCAATCGATGCTCTGCCATTCGTCCAGGGCCTGGCTGACGGAAAGGTTGATGCGATTCAGGCGCCGACTGTCGCGGTAGTCCGCGCCGTTGCGGTCACTGTCGAAACCGTCGTCTTCCTGGCCGGACAAGGACAGGCGCATATCGCCATTTTCCCAACCGCTGCCCTGGCTGGCGTACCAGTCGCTGATGCCACGCTGGCCCCGGGTCATTTTCAAGCGGGTGCCGTGGCTACCCGCCGGGGCGCGGGTGATGATATTGACGACTGCCATCAGCGCGTTGGCGCCGTAGCTGACGGTGTTGGGGCCGCGGAAGACTTCGATCCGGTCGATGTCTTCCATGGCGACCGGAATGTCACTCCAGTCCACCGTGGCGAGGCCGGCGCGGTACACCGAGCGGCCGTCGATCAGCACTTGCATGCGTCGCGCTTCGCTGGCGTTGGTGCCGTGGTAGTTCACCGTGGCCTGGTTGCCGCTGAGGTTGCCGACCATCATGCCCGGCACCAGGCGCAACAGTTCGCTGATGTCCCGGGCACCGCTGGCCTTGATCAACTCGCTGTCAAGCACGGTCATGCTGCCCGGCACCGCCGCCGGCGACTGTTTCAGGCGCGTGGCGGTAAGTACCTGGGGCAGGGGCTGGTGGTCCACGAACAGATCATCGGCCACCACGGAGGGGCTGATGACCAGCGCCAACAGCAGTGATGAACCTGGACGGGAAGGGCCAACGAACACGGCACAGCCTTTGATTGAAGGAGGGATGGCGGGCATGTTAACCGAGCCGTGCGACTTTTCCATTCACGTTGGCAGCATTTTCCTCGCAATTGATTGTCAGCTTGCTACTGCCATCGGTAATTGCTGACGGGGCTGGTCGCGGTTCGGCTGCTCCGTATAATGCCGGGCATTGCCACTTGGTATGGAAGAGCGGATTGCATATGACTGAACAGCGCCCGATCGCGGTCCTGGGAGGCGGGAGTTTCGGCACCGCCGTGGCTAACCTGCTGGCGGAGAACGGCCACGCGGTGCGCCAGTGGATGCGTGACCCGGAGCAGGCCGAGGCCATCCGGCTCAACCGGGAGAATCCGCGTTACCTCAAAGGCATCAAGGTTCGCCCTGAAGTGGAGCCGGTCACCGATTTGCAGGCCACGCTCGAGGGCAGCGATCTGTTTTTCGTTGCCTTGCCTTCCAGCGCCCTGCGCTCGGTGCTGGCGTCCCACGCCGAACGCCTGAGCGGCAAGTTGCTGGTGAGCCTGACCAAAGGCATCGAGGCGCAGACCTTCAAGCTGATGAGCGAGATTCTTGAGGAAATCGCCCCCAAGGCGCGCATCGGCGTGATTTCCGGGCCGAACCTGGCGCGGGAAATCGCCGAGCATGCGCTGACCGCCACCGTGGTCGCCAGTGAAGACGAGGAGCTTTGCCAGCGGGTCCAGGCCGCCCTTCATGGCCGAACCTTCCGGGTCTATGCCAGCGCCGATCGTTTCGGCGTGGAGCTGGGCGGGGCGCTGAAGAACGTCTACGCGATCATCGCCGGCATGGCGGTCGCGCTGGGCATGGGCGAAAACACCAAGAGCATGCTGATCACCCGGGCGCTGGCGGAGATGACCCGTTTTGCCGTCAGCCAGGGTGCCAACCCGATGACATTCCTCGGGCTGGCCGGGGTGGGCGACCTGATTGTCACCTGCTCTTCGCCCAAGAGTCGCAACTACCAGGTCGGCTTCGCCCTTGGCCAGGGCCTGAGCCTGGACGAGGCCGTGTCGCGCCTGGGCGAAGTGGCCGAAGGGGTCAATACCCTCAAGGTCCTCAAGGCCAAGTCCCAGGAGACCGGGGTGTATATGCCGCTGGTCGCGGGACTGCACGCCATTCTGTTTGAAGGGCGCACGCTGGAGCAGGTCATCGAACTGTTGATGCGTGGCGAACCGAAGACCGATGTCGATTTCATTTCCACCAGCGGTTTCAACTGATTCCGTATCGACCGCAAGCAGGAGCGAACCATGAACGATCCGAAAGGGCAGCCCCAATACGAATCCATCCTGCTGCGTGTGCTGTGGATGGTGATCTATCTGCTGGTCTGGCAGGTGGCGCAATTCATCCTCGGCGCCGTGGTGCTGGTGCAATTGGTTTATCGACTGATCTACGGCGCACCCAGCGCCAGCCTGATGAATTTTGGCGACAGCCTGAGCCAGTTCCTCGCGCAGATCGGCCGCTTCGGCACTTTCCACAGCGACCAGAAACCCTGGCCCTTCGCTGACTGGCCGACCCCGCGGACACCGGAAGGCGAAGCGCCTCACACCGTGGCGCCAGCGCCGCACCCGGTCCGTGACGAGGAGCCGAAACTATGAAACTGTGGGTATTGCGTCACGGTGAAGCAGAGCCGCACGGGGCTCGTCCGGACCCTGAGCGGGTATTGACGGTCCATGGCCGCGAAGAGGTGCTGCGCAGCGCCGGGCAGTTGATGGCTGAGCCGTTGCGGGCCATTTATGCCAGTCCCTACGTGCGTGCCCAGCAGACCGCGCAACTGGTGCGTGAAGCCCTGGGGTTCGAGCCAGAGTTGATCACGGTCGACTGGCTCACCCCGGAGACCCGGCCGGCCGATGTGTTGAAACATCTGGAGGACCAGGACGACGTACTGCTGGTCAGCCACAACCCGCTGGTGGGCAGCCTGTTGGGCTTGTTGCAGCACGGCCACCTGCAGCAACCTGAACAGGTGCAAACGGCCGGTCTGGCAGAGCTGGAAGGCGACCTGCCGCTGGCCGGCTCGATGAAACTCAAGAGCCTCAGGCATCCCTGAGAAACCGCTTCCGGGCGGGCAAAACAAAAAAATCACGAAGGAAGGGCACGATGAGTCTTTGGCGCACCACCCCCAACATCGAACAACTGAACGCCGCCGGTAAAAATACCATCAGCGAAGTGCTGGACATCCGTTTCGAATCCTTCGATGAAGAATCCCTGACCGCGAGCATGGTGGTCGATCACCGCACCCACCAACCGTTCGGGTTGCTGCACGGCGGCGCTTCGGTGGTGCTGGCCGAAACGGTCGGGTCCATGGCCGCCTACCTGTGCGTGGACACCAGCAAGTTCTATTGCGTCGGCCTGGAAATCAACGCCAACCACCTGCGCGGTGTGCGCAGCGGGCGGGTCACCGCGACGGCTCGCGTGGTTCACCTGGGCCGCACCACGCAGGTCTGGGATATTCGCCTGGTCAATGATGATGGCAAGGTCAACTGTGTATCGCGCCTGACCATGGCGGTGGTGCCGCTGGGCGAGCAGCCGCCGGCGCGTTGATTGCCCGCGACGCTGGAGCAGGCTTTTGTGGTGAGGGGATTTATCCCCGCTGGGATGCGAAGCAGCCCCAAAATCAGGCAACTCGGTGTACCAGGCTAATCGAGTCGGCAAACCTGCGGGCGCTTCGCACCCCGGCGGGGATAAATCCCCTCGCCACAGGTTTCGCTGCTCACTCGGCTTGCAGTGCCATATCCCAACCCCGACTGTCATCATTCCTGTCAGTTACGGTCATTGCCGGGCTATCGGGTTCTGCGGACAATCGGTGGCAGTTCTCGCAACGGATCGGCCAACATGTCGCAACAGGTGTTTTTCGCCCACGCCAATGGTTTCCCCTCGGCTACCTACGGCAAGCTGTTCGCCGCGCTGGCGCCGCAATATGAGGTCGCGCACCTCGAACTGCACGGTCACGACCCACGGTTTCCGGTGGACGACAACTGGAACAACCTGGTGGACGAGCTAATTCATCACCTGGAGCAGCAACCGGAACCGGTGTGGGGCGTCGGCCATTCCCTGGGCGGTGTGTTGCACTTGCATGCGGCGTTGCGTTGCCCTCGGTTGTATCGCGGCGTGGTCATGCTCGATTCCCCGGTGCTGACCCGCGCCGACCGATGGCTGATCCTGGCCGCCAAGCGCATGGGGTTCATTGATCGCCTGACCCCGGCCGGGCGGACCCTGGGACGGCGCGAGGAATTCAGCGACCTGGCGTCGGCGCGGGCCTATTTTGCCGGCAAAACGCTGTTTCGCGGTTTCGACCCGGAATGCTTTGAAGCTTATCTGCAACATGGCTTGCAACCTGTCGGTGACCGGTTGCGGCTGCGCTTCGACCCGGCCACGGAGATCAGCATCTACCGTGGCGTGCCCCATACCCGCCCCGCGAGGGCTGGAACACTCCAGGTTCCGCTGGCGGTAGTACGGGGCCGGCAGAGTCGCGTGGTGATGCGTCATCACACGCGTGTGGTGGGGCGCATGCCGCAGGGTGAATCCCTGACCATGCCCGGTGGCCACATGTTTCCCCTCGAATATCCCCAGGACACGGCCAACCTGCTCAAGGACCTGCTCCAGCGCTGGCAAGGGCCTGACGCATGAACGCCGTCGAAGAGGTTCGCCTGAGCTTGCCCCATATCGAACTCGCCGCCCACCTGTTCGGACCGGAGGATGGCCGGCCGGTGATCGCGCTGCATGGCTGGCTGGACAACGCCAACAGCTTCGCCCGGCTCGCCCCACGGCTGGAGGGTGTGCGGGTGATTGCCCTGGACATGGCCGGCCACGGTCATTCCGGACACCGCCCGCCCGGGGCCGGCTACGCCCTGTGGGACTACGCCCATGATGTGCTGCAAGTGGCCGAGCGATTGGGCTTGAAACGTTTCGCGCTGTTGGGGCACTCCATGGGCGCCATCGTTTCGCTGGTGCTGGCCGGCTCCCTGCCGGAGCGGATCACGCACCTGGGCCTGATCGACGGCGTGATTCCGCCTACAGCCAAGGGCGACAATGCGGCGGAGCGGCTGGGCATGGCCCTGCAGGCGCAGCTGGATTTGCAGGAAAAGCGCAAACCGGTCTACACAACCCTCGACCGAGCCATCGAAGCGCGCATGAAAGGGCTGGTGGCGGTCAGTCGCGAGGCCGCCGAGTTGCTCGCCCAGCGCGGTCTGATGCCAGTGTCGGGCGGCTATACCTGGCGCACCGACAACCGCCTGACCTTGCCATCGCCACTGCGCCTGACCGATGAACAGGCCATGGCGTTCGTGGCCCGAGTCGCCTGTCCAGCGCACCTGGTGGTGGCAGCTGACGGCATGCTGGCCCAGCATCCGGAGTTGCTGGAACGTCTACCCTTCAGTCATGAGCGGTTGCCTGGCGGTCATCATTTGCACCTGAACGATGAGGTCGGTGCGGCTCTTGTAGCAGACTGTTTCAATCGGTTCTTCAGCGTTTCTTGACTTGCGCCGGGCAACTGTCGAGGCTTGGCGGGTGGAAAGGGAGCCAACCATGACAGAAAACCGTACATTCGCCTTGCTGCGCATCAGCATTAAAAGACGCCTTCGCGTCGCGCGGGTCCAGGCACAGTCGATCCGATGAAACTATCCATGTATTCATTCGCCCTGCTGGCGCTGGCCGCTTTCGGTCCGGCCGCCCTGGCCGCCGATGTGCCCGGCAGCCAGGACCTGGCGCGCGTGCCGCGGATGCCCGACGCGCAAATCGTCGATTACAAGCAAACCAGCGACCTTGAGCGTATCTACCCGATGGGCTCGATCCGCAGGATCAGCGGCCAGCTGCGCTTCGATGGGCAGGTCGACGCCCGCGGCAACGTCACGTCGGTCACCTATGAATTACCGCCGGAGCACACCGCCACCCAGGCTTTTACCGCTGCTCGCGAAGCACTGCAGAAGCAGGACGCCGAGCTGCTTTTCTGGTGCCAGGCGCGTGATTGCGGTGAGAGCAGCCTGTGGGCCAACCAGGTGTTTGGCAATGCCAAGCTCTATGGTGCCGACAGCGGCCAGGCCTATCTGCTGTTGCGCCTGGCGCCGCCGGCGGACAACACGCTGATCGCGCTGTATGCCATCACCCGCGGCAACCGCAAGGCCTACCTGCACGTCGAACAGTTCGAAGCGAACGCTCCCCTGGGGGATCTGCTGCCGACATCTGCGACGTTGCTGCGCCAGCTCAAGGACACCGGCGTGCTGGATCTGCCGCGTCTTGCCGGCGAGCCGGACGACGCCTGGCTGCGCTTGCTCTCCCGGGCGCTGAACCTGGACACCGGCCTTCGGGTCAGCATCGCCGGCCCGCAGGCCGAGGTGTGGCGCCAGGCCCTCATTGGCCAGGGTGTGCGGGCCGCGCGCATGGAGACGGCCAGCGATGAGGCGAAGGGTCTGCACCTTGAACTGTTGCGATAAGCTGTTTCAGGGATGCACCCCACGCCGTTGACCGGCCCCGTTAATTTTTCGAGACCTTTCATGCTCAATAACGATCGGCTATTGGTGCAGATCCTGCTGTTGGTGTTGTTCGGCGCAAGCCTCTGGGTGATGGCGCCATTCTGGTCGGCGCTGTTCTGGGGCGCCGTGCTGGCTTTCGCCAGCTGGCCGCTGATGCGCTTGCTGACCCGCTGGGTCAACGGGCGTGAATCCCTCGCCGCGGCGTTGCTGACGGTCGGCTGGATGTTACTGGTGGCGGTGCCGCTGGTGTGGCTGGGATTCAACCTGGCCGATCATGTGCGCGATGCCACGGCGTTCATCAGGGATGTCCAGGTCGACGGCCTGCCCGCAGCGCCGGAATGGCTGGCTGGTGTGCCGCTGGTAGGTGGGCGGCTGGTGACGCTCTGGGACAGCATCGACCAACAGGGCGCGGCGATGATGGTGTCCATCAAGCCGTACCTCGGAAGGGTCGGCAATTGGTTGCTGGCCCGCAGCGCGCAAGTAGGCGGCGGTATTCTCGAACTGACGTTGAGCATCGTGTTCGTGTTCTTTTTCTACCGTGACGGCCCGCGCCTGGCGGCCTTTGTCCAAGGCTTGCTGGAGCGGTTGATTGGTGACCGTGCCGGGTACTACGTCGACCTGGTGGCCGGTACGGTGCAGCGGGTGGTCAACGGCGTGATCGGTACCGCGGCGGCCCAGGCCGTGCTCGCGCTGATCGGTTTCCTGATCGCGGGCGTGCCGGGAGCACTGGTGCTTGGTATTGTCACTTTCCTGCTCAGCCTGATTCCCATGGGCCCGCCGCTGGTCTGGATCCCCGCCACGGCGTGGCTGGCGTGGAAGGGCGAATACGGGATGGCGGTGTTCCTCGGTATCTGGGGCACCTTCATCATCAGCGGCGTGGATAACGTGCTCAAGCCTTACCTGATCAGCCGCGGCGGAAACCTGCCGCTGGTCATCGTGCTGCTGGGGGTTTTCGGCGGGTTGATCGCCTTTGGTTTCATCGGCCTGTTCATCGGTCCGACGCTGTTGGCGGTGGCGTACAGCTTGCTGACGGATTGGAGCAAGAGCCACGCGCGGTAACGCTACCGCCGCGGATTTTCGATTGCCTCAAATCAACGACGGGGCAGGCCGATCACCGCCGTCAATCCGCCCCCGGGAGTTTCCTCCAGGCTCAATTGCCCACCCAGACGTTCGGCGGCTTCCCGGGCGATGGTCATGCCCAGGCCTACGCCGCCGGAGTTGCGGTTGCGCGAGCCTTCCAGGCGAAAGAACGGCTCGAACACAGCTTCGCGTTTGTCTGCGGCGATGCCGGGGCCGTGATCGATCACTCGGATCAGCAATTGGTGGCGCTGGTCTTCCAGGACGATCGAGGCATGACCGGCGTAGCGCAAGGCATTGTCGATGAGGTTGTTGATGCACGAGCGCAGCGCCATGGGTTGCACCAGCAGCGGGGCGCAGGCACCACTGACCTGGACATCGGCACCCTGATCCTGGGCATTCTCGCTCAGTGATTCCGCCAAGGCTTGCACATCCATCCATTGCAACGCTTCGCTGGTGCGTTGTTCATGCAAGTAGGAAAGCGTGGCGTCGAGCATGCCGATCATGTCGTCCAGGTCCTGGCGCATCTGGTTTTGCAGCTTGGGGTCGTCAATCTGTTCCAGGCGCAACTTTAGCCGTGACAGCGGCGTTCGCAAATCGTGGGAGACCGCGCCGAGCATCCGCGAGCGCTGTTGTACCTGCTCACGGATCCGCTGCTGCATCAAGTTGAACGTATGGGCCGCCTGGCGTGCCTCCCTGGGGCCGCTTGCATCCAATGGCTGGCTGTCGAGGTTCTCGCTTAATCGTTCGGCGGCCTCGCTCAGGCGCTGGATCGGCCGGGTCAACAGCTTGGCGCCGTACCAGGCGGCTACGATCAGGAACACAAACTGAAATGTCAGCGGCACCACGGGACCGCCGAACCGCGGGCGCAAAGGACGATCGGTTGGTGGCGCCGAGCCTTGGCCGCCTTCGATTGGCCGGGAAGACTCGGGCGGTGGTCCCGGAGGCGGTGGCGGGCCGTAGTAGAAAAACCAGGCAAAAGCCAGCAGGTGCGCCAGGACGATCGCCAGCAAAAGCACGCCGAACAGCCGGCCGAACAGGGTGTCCAGGCGCATGCGCATCAACTGATGGCTCGCGCGTCGAACAGGTAGCCTTCACCGCGTACGGTCTTGATCAACTGCGGGGCCTTCGGGTCGTCACCCAGCTTTTGACGCAAGCGCGAGACCAGCAGGTCGATACTGCGATCAAAGGCTTCGATCGAACGACCGCGGGCCGCGTCCAGCAGTTGTTCACGGCTGAGCACTCGGTGCGGACGCTCGATGAACACCCATAGCAGCCGGAACTCGGCGTTGGATAGCGGCACCACCAGCCCGTCGGCGGAAATCAGTTGGCGCAGTACGCTGTTGAGCCGCCAGTTGTCGAAGCGGATATTGGCGCGCTGCTCGGTGCGATCATCACGCACGCGGCGCAGGATGGTCTGGATTCGCGCCACCAACTCCCTGGGTTCGAAGGGCTTGGCCATGTAGTCGTCGGCACCCAGTTCCAGGCCGATGATGCGATCGGTGGGTTCGCAGCGGGCAGTCAGCATCAGGATCGGAATGTCCGATTCGGCCCGCAGCCAGCGGCACAGCTGCAAGCCGTCCTCGCCCGGCAACATCAGGTCCAGGACGACCACATCGAAATGCCCGGCCTGCAGCGCCTGGCGCATGGCCGCGCCATCGGTCACGCCGATGGCGCGAATGCTGAAGCGGGCCAGGTAGTCGATCAGCAGTTCTCGGATCGGTACGTCGTCATCGACGATCAGTGCGTGGGTGCTCCAACGCTTATCGTCGTCGAGTACTTGTGGGTCGCCAGAATTTGCAACAGGGGTGTTCTGCATGGGTGCATCATCTGCCAGGTTGACTGCCAGCCGCAGAGAGGCGGCGAGGCGTGGTTAGAGCATAAGCTTCGGCCGGTGGGCCGTGAAGCGCCGGAATAACCGGGTGCGGCGGCGCAGATTAACGTGCCGGCGTGTTGCATGCGTGTCATGAATGTATCGGCGCGGACACAGAGGGCCCCAGGGCTGACGACGATTTACCGATCATCGGGTCCCGCACAGGCGCTGGTTCCGCTACAATGCGCGCCGATTTCGACTTGCCTGAGAGCCCGCTCATGTCCGCCTGCCAGACGCCTATCATCGTCGCCCTGGATTTCCCTACCCGTGACGCCGCCCTGAAGCTGGCCGACCAGTTGGACCCCAAGCTCTGCCGGGTCAAAGTCGGCAAGGAACTGTTCACCAGTTGTGCTGCGGAGATCGTCGGCACCCTGCGGGACAAGGGCTTCGAGGTCTTCCTCGACCTGAAATTCCACGACATCCCCAACACCACCGCCATGGCCGTCAAGGCCGCTGCGGAGATGGGCGTGTGGATGGTTAACGTGCACTGCTCCGGTGGCCTGCGCATGATGGCGGCGTGCCGGGAAGTGCTGGACCAGCGCAGCGGTCCGAAACCGCTGCTGATCGGCGTGACCGTGCTGACCAGCATGGAGCGTGAGGACCTGGCGGGAATCGGCCTGGACATCGAGCCCCAGGAGCAGGTGTTGCGTCTGGCGGCGCTGGCGCAGAAGGCCGGCATGGACGGTCTGGTCTGTTCGGCCTTGGAAGCCGGCGCCCTGAAGACGGCCCACCCGTCGCTGCAACTGGTGACCCCGGGGATTCGTCCAGCGGGCAGTGCCCAGGACGACCAGCGTCGTATCCTCACGCCGCGCCAGGCACTGGATGCCGGTTCTGACTATCTGGTGATCGGCCGTCCGATCAGCCAGGCCGCCGATCCGGCCAAGGCCTTGGCGGCGGTGGTGGCCGAACTGGCCTGACGCCCACCTGTGGTTCAAATCTGCTCACCCCATCTGTGGGAGCGAGCCTGCTCGCGAAAGCGGTATGTCAATCAAGCTGATATTGACTGACACGGCCCCTTCGCGAGCAGGCTCGCTCCCACAGTTGCTTCCTGTCAGACCTTCAACACCAACTTCCCGAAGTTCTCCCCGCTGAACAGCTTGGTCAGCGTCTCGGGGAAGGTCTCCAGCCCTTCGACGATGTCTTCCTTGCTCTTGAGCTGCCCCTTGGCCATCCAGCCGGCCATTTCCTGCCCGGCGGCGGCGAATTGCGCGGCGTAGTCCATGACCACGAAGCCTTCCATGCGCGCACGATTGACCAGTAGCGACAGGTAGTTGGCCGGTCCTTTCACCGCTTCCTTGTTGTTGTATTGGCTGATCGCACCGCAAATCACCACGCGGGCCTTCATGTTCAGGCGGCTGAGCACCGCATCGAGGATGTCGCCGCCGACGTTGTCGAAATACACATCCACGCCTTTCGGGCATTCGCGCTTGAGGCCGGCGTGGACGTCTTCGCTCTTGTAGTCGATGGCGCCGTCAAAGCCCAGCTCATCAATGAGAAACCGGCATTTATCGGCGCCGCCGGCAATGCCGACCACGCGGCAGCCTTTGATTTTGGCGATCTGCCCAGCGATGCTGCCCACCGCCCCGGCGGCTCCCGAGAGCACTACGGTTTCGCCGGCCTTGGGGGCGCCGACATCCAGCAGGGCGAAATAGGCGGTCATGCCGGTCATGCCCAGCGCGGACAAATAACGCGGCAGCGGCGCCAGTTTCGGATCTACCTTGTAGAAACCTCGTGGCTCGCCGAGAAAATAATCCTGCACGCCCAATGCACCGTTGACGTAGTCCCCGACCGCGAAGCCCGGATTGTTCGACACGACAACCTGGCCTACGCCCAAGGCTCGCATGACTTCACCGATGCCGACCGGCGGGATATAGGACTTACCCTCGTTCATCCAGCCACGCATGGCCGGGTCCAGAGACAGGTATTCGTTCTTCACCAGGATCTGACCGGCTGCCGGTTCGCCGACCGGCACTTGTTGATAAGTGAATGTCTCGCGGGTCGCGGCGCCTACCGGGCGTTTGGCGAGCAGGAACTGGCGATTGATCTGAGCAGTCATGGCTGGGACTCAAGATGAATGAAGCCTTGTTGATAGACCCTCGGCGGGTTGACCGCAAGGTTTGCCGACACAGCGAATGCACGTCGATCCAACCTGGTGATGACGAGACTGGGGCTGTTATCACTGACATCCATGAATATCCAACCGGCATTTGCATAGTGCTGCCGCAGTAGCGCGGACGATGACTATATTCAGTGACTCCCGTAATTCTTCGAGGCATTGACGATGAGCATGACGTTTTCCGGACAGGTTGCCGTGGTGACGGGCGCGGCGGCAGGCATTGGCCGCGCCACCGCCCAGGCGTTCGCGGCGCAAGGCCTGAAAGTGGTCGCGGCGGACCTGGACATGGCGGGCGGCGAGGGTACGGTGCAGTTGATTCGCGATGCCGGTGGCGAGGCGGTGTTCGTGCGCTGTGACGTGACCGTGGAAAGCGATGTGCAACGTCTGATGGACGAGGTGATCAGTGCCTACGGTCGCCTGGATTACGCATTCAACAACGCCGGCATCGAGATCGAGAAGGGCAAGCTGGCCGATGGCACGCTGGACGAGTTCGACGCGATCATGGGGGTCAACGTCAAAGGCGTCTGGCTGTGCATGAAGTATCAATTGCCGTTGCTGCTGGCCCAAGGGGGCGGCGCTATCGTCAATACGGCCTCAGTGGCCGGGCTAGGGGCCGCGCCGAAAATGAGCATCTATGCAGCCTCCAAGCACGCGGTGATCGGGCTGACCAAGTCGGCTGCCATCGAATACGCCAAGAAGAAAATCCGTGTGAACGCGGTCTGCCCGGCGGTCATCGACACCGATATGTTCCGGCGCGCCTACGAGGCGGACCCGAAGAAAGGCGAGTTCGCCAATGCGATGCACCCCGTGGGGCGTATTGGCAAGGTCGAGGAGATCGCCAGCGCGGTGCTGTACCTGTGCAGCGACGGGGCGGCATTCACTACGGGGCATTCGCTGGCCGTGGACGGCGGGGTCACGGCGTTCTGATCGTCATGGTTGCAACCCTGCATGCAGGACGAAGCCCGCACTGGATGCGGGCTTCGTTTTTGGAGGCAGGTGCGCTCGATTGACCGGCCAATGTATTTCAAAGGATGAGAAGCAGGCGTTTTCACGTCTTTGGCTTACATCGTCCGACTCGGCCCTGTGCTTAACTCTTTCGAACGTAAAACATTCGCTTAGGAGCTTGGTTACTCATGGAGTTGAGAATCGACCGGCAGGCCCTGGTGCCTGTCGTGCAGCAAATTGTCGACGCGCTGGCCAGCCGGATCCGCCAGGGTGTGGTGCCGCCAGGGGCGCGCCTGCCATCGATCCGGCGGCTCGCGCGGGAAAACCTGCTAAGCCAGGCGAGTGTCCACGAAGCCTGCCAGCGGCTGGTGGCGCAGGGGCTGCTGGCCTCTCGTCATGGCTCAGGTTTTCTGGTCGCCTCAGGCCCTTTGGCATGGCATGAGCCGGTCGATCAGTTTTGGCCGCCGGGCATTTCTTACCAGCAGGCGGGGTTGGGGGCCGGTTCGCCAGGGGCTCTGGAACTGGGGGGCGGCGGGTTGCCCGAGAGCTGGCGTGAAAGCGACGACCTTGGTTATGCGATCCGCCAGGTTACCCGCACCGATATGGCGGGGTTGTTCAACTACAGCACGCCGATGGGGCTGCCGGCCTTGCGCGAGCAATTGTCCAGGCGCCTGAAACAGTTCGATATCGATGCCGATGAAAACCTGATCCTGACCACGACGGGGGTAAGCCACGGGCTGGACCTGATCGTGCGCACACTGCTGCAACCAGGGAGCTGCGTCGTGGTGGAAAGCCCGGGTTATTCGAAGCTGTTCGACCTGCTCAGGCTGCACAGGATCGACATGATCGAACTGCCGAGAACACCGCACGGCCCGGACATCGCTGCGCTCGAATGTCTGTTGGCGATGCATCGCCCCAACGCCCTGTTCATCAACAGTGCCTGCCACAACCCAACCGGCAGCAATCTTTCCCTGGCTGTAGCCCAGCGATTGCTTGAGTTGGCGAAAGAGCACGCCATGCTGGTTATCGAGGACGATGTCTATGCCGATTTCCAGGGTTCGACGCGAGTCCGCCTGGCCGCTCTGGATGCCGATGTGATCTACCTCGGCAGTTTCTCGAAAACCCTCAGCAGTTCGTTACGAGTCGGCTTCGTGGTGGCCGGGCCCTGCGTTATCGCGCGATTGAGCGAGGTCAAGGGGATAACCAGCATGGGCGGGTCGCGATTCTCTGAAGCGGTACTGACCAATCTGTTGGCCAACGGTGCCTACCGAAAACTGGTCCAGCGCCAGCGGCAGCGGCTGAATGCCGATATGGCCATGACGTTGCAGTTGCTCGACGAGGCCGACTGGGAAGTTTTTGGCAAACCGGCAGGGGGGCTGTTCATTTGGGCGCGCCCGCCCATTTGCGACTACGGCAGGTTGCAGTGTCTGGCCAGGTACTCCGGCATCCAGCTGTCCTCGCGTACGGCGTTCAGTCCTTCAGGCACCGACACTGACTGGTTGCGGATCAACGTGGCCCATGCCCGAGACCCCAAGGCGTTGGCGTTTTTCCATGCCACGGCTCTGGATCGACCTCAAGTGTCCTGAAAACGACGCGGCTGTAGCTTTTTGCCATTATTCCGACGCAGGCATCTTGTGTTGCGAGGTGTCTCGTTGCGAATCTGCAAGCAACACACACTGGCAGAGGACTGGGCGCAATGATTACGGCCGTGCAAGGACGTTTCGCCAACCTCGGTATGGCGAAAAAACTGGGCATCGGGTTTTTCCTGGTGTTGCTGCTCACTGCGTTGGTGGCGGCCATCGGTGTCTGGTCGCTGCAAACCATCAGTCAGCGTTTCGATGGTTTGAAACAGATGTCGTCCCTCAACAGCGGGTTGCTCAAGGTCCGGTTGCTTGAGCAGGAATACGCCTCGCGCTCCGACCCCAAGACGGCCGATGCCTTGCGCCAGGGTGTCGATGCATTGGTTGCCCTGGCGAATGAGCTCAAGGCGCAATCGGCTGCCAATGTACCGGTGATGGATGAAGTGGAGCAGGCTCTGGCGGCGTATCGCAAGGCATTCGATGAGTTTGTGGATCTGAGCCAGAGCAAGGACCTGGCCCTGGAAATGGCCAGTTGGTCGGTTTCCAGTGTCGCCAACAACCTGGATGTGTTGCAGGCGGGTCTGGCCGATGACGGCGCCTATACCTTGAAAGAGTCCGAAGGCAAGGACGGTGCGGAATTCATCGAGCAGGCCAACCAGGTCAGCGAGGTCTCGCGGCTGATGCTGCAGGCCATGAACGAAGCGCGGGTTCGCCTGGACCAGAGCCGTAAAGGCAGCGAGGAGAACGCCGGGCAAGGCAACATCGAACAGGCCGAGCAGGCCATGAAACTGGCCGAAGTACTCAAGGGCGCGGTCAAGGATCCGGGTTACCAGACCGTACTCAACGAAGTGGCCGGGCACATCGGCGGATTCAATCAGCAGTTGGCCGAATACACCGGTTTGCTGGCCAAGGAGAAAACCGTCTACCAGCAATTGCATGAGCGTGCCGACCAGGTTGTGGCGCGGGTCGACCAAGCCTACAACGCTGAAGACAGTGCAATGCAGGCGGAGCTGAAGAAAAATTCGCTGATGATCGTCGGTTCGTCGGCCCTGGCCCTGCTGGTGGGATTGATCGCTGCCTGGCTCATCACCCGGCTGATCGTTACGCCGCTGCGCAGTGTCATTCGCGTCGCCCAACAGATTGCTTCAGGTGACTTGAGTGCCAAGGTTGATGTGACACGTCGGGATGAGATCGGCCAGTTGATGCTGGCCATGCAGCAGATGGCGGCCGGCTTGAGCAGCATCGTCAGCGGTTTGCAGGCCGGCATCGAGCAATTGGCCAGCTCGGCACAGTCGCTGTCGTCCGTGACCGAGCAGACCAACCTTGAAGTCAGCAGCCAGAAGGAGGAAACCGAGCAGGTGGCCACGGCCATGAACCAGATGACCGCCACCGTGCATGACGTGGCGCGCAACGCCGAAGAGGCCGCGCGAGCAGCCCAGACCGCCGACGACAAGGTTGAAAGCGGCCAGCGGGTGGTGCGCCAGAGCATGGTGCGTATCGAACAACTGGCTGATTCGGCGACGTCGGCCAGCACCAGCATCGAAAGCCTCAGCGCCGAGATACAGAACATCGGCACGGTGCTGAGCGTGATCAAGAGCGTCGCCGAACAAACCAACCTGCTGGCGCTCAACGCCGCTATCGAGGCGGCCAGGGCGGGCGAGCAGGGCAGGGGTTTTGCCGTGGTGGCCGATGAGGTGCGAGCCCTGGCCAAGCGTACGCAACAGTCCACTGAGGAAATCGAGCGATTGGTCAGCGCCCTGCGCTCGGCCGCCCAGACCTCCGTACAACAGATCCAGAGCAGCGGCGAATTGGTCAAAATGGCCGTCAGCGATGCGCTGCAGACCGAAAGCGCATTGGGCAGCATTGCGGCGGCGGTGTCGTTGATCCAGCAGATGAACCAACAGATCGCGGCGGCAGCCGAGCAACAGAGTTCGGTGGCTGAAGAGATCAACCGCAGTGTTACCAGTATCCGTGCCAGCGCCGATCAATCGTCCATGGCCATGCAGGGCAATGCCGCTTCAAGCATTGAGCTGGCACAGCTGGGGAGCGAGTTGAAGGGGATGGTGGGGCATTTCAGGTTGTGAGTGTGAGGCTGCACTGACCGCCTTCGCGAGCAGGCTCGCTACCACCTTGGATCTTCATCAGTCACAGAGTTAATGCACGCCGCGAAACCGTGGGAGCGAGCCTGCTCGCGAAAGCGGTGTGTCAGCCACTATTCATGCTGGCTGAACCACCGTCTTCGCGAGCAGGCTCGCTCCCACAGAGAAATGTGTTTGCACAAGAAACGGGCGGGCTATCAGTCCGAACTCAATCGTAGACTTTCTTTTTCTTCCACTCGTCGTTCGCTTCGTCTTCCTTCAACCCTTCAGTCAACTGGTTAACCTCGCCCTCGACCGGCTGGGTGCTGGCCAGGACCTGGGCATTGGCGCGGGCCAGAAGCTTCTCCAGATAGGCCAACTGTTCGGCATAGACCTGCGGCTCCTGCTGTTTGCGCAGGTATTGCACGCCTCGCTCGAATGCCAGGCGGGCCTGCCCCGGTTGCTCCTGTTGCAAGGCTTGCTGACCGAGATTGTTGAAGAACTCGATGTGCAGCAGCACCAGCAGGTGCCGCACTTCACGGATCCAGCGCTTGGCCTCGTTGGGCGGCAGGAAGCCATCCTGCGCGGCGCGGGTGATCTGGCCGTGCAACGCTTCGAGCAGAAACCGCACATCCTTGGCCTTGGCCTCGGTTTGTATCGGTGCCGGCGGGTTGCTTACCGGAATCGACTCACCCTGAGCAGCCAATGCGGACAGTTCATCCAGGCGAGCCTTGACCGCAGCGTTGGACTTTTCAAGGTTGAGCAAGCGCTGGCAGACATTCATCTCCAGGCGCGTCATCAGCAACTTCAGGGCCGGGGTCATCAACTGGCCGGGGAAAGTTTCCGTGAGCTCGCCGCAACGCCGCAAGCGGTCGTTGAGTTCGACTTTGGTGCGGGCCTTTTCCAGCTTGTTGTTTTCCACCACATGGTTCATGTAGCCAATGGCGATCAACAGTGCGATCCCGGCTACGACGAGCAGGGTGATCATGAGTGGTGTCACCGGTAAGACCTCTTTATTAGCGTTCGCATGTCATGAGTGTAGTGGCTTGGCTTTTAAGCGCATAGGCCCGAGCGACGCGATTAGACGGGCGACGTACTGTTCACGCGGCGCGTAGCGGAGTAGATGCACATTGCCACTATTTGTCGGGCGCGACTATAACCCCTTGGCGGGCGACAGAATATAGGCGCCAGAGAGCGGACGGGGAAAATCCGCGAATCCTCCTCAAACCGGGCGAAGTCATTGATTTAAATAAATTTATATTCGGGGGTTGACGACCCTCCAATCCATCCATAGAATGCGCGCCACTTACAGCGTAAAGCACTCAGCCAAACGCGATAAGCAGTGAATGTTGTACGTGTGTCCCCTTCGTCTAGTGGCCTAGGACACCGCCCTTTCACGGCGGTAACAGGGGTTCGAGTCCCCTAGGGGACGCCAATGCGGGAATAGCTCAGTTGGTAGAGCACGACCTTGCCAAGGTCGGGGTCGCGAGTTCGAGTCTCGTTTCCCGCTCCAATTTAAACAGCGTTGCTTTCGGGCAGGGCTGAGTGAAACCAGAGCCGACATCTTCGGATGCGGATTTGGGCACTGGGATACACACCATGTGTTCCAGTTAGCGTGTCCCCTTCGTCTAGTGGCCTAGGACACCGCCCTTTCACGGCGGTAACAGGGGTTCGAGTCCCCTAGGGGACGCCATTTGCGGGAATAGCTCAGTTGGTAGAGCACGACCTTGCCAAGGTCGGGGTCGCGAGTTCGAGTCTCGTTTCCCGCTCCAAATATTGCGCTACAGAGTTCGACTGAATTCTGTAAGTGATTGAAATCAGGGCCTTTAGGCCCTTTTTTCGTTCCAGCGGTAACCACTGAAATCCAGCACTATCCGGTGCGTTTAAGTCCAGGATTGAGTCCAGAATCCTGACGCGTACCGAATCGGTTTGATGCTGGAGCAGATTGTGTAGCGAGATGAGCATCTGGCCTTGAGCCAGATACGGGTCTCGTTTCCCCGCTCCAAGATTCAGAAAAAAGCCACTTAGATGAGTGGTTTTTTTTCGCCTGAAATTTATGTGCTGAGGCGTGAGCCTTTAGGTTTTTGGTCAATCGTTGGGCAGATGCAACTGTACTTCCATGGCGTCATGAAGGAGTCGGACGACCTCGACCTTCTCGCATCACTTCGCTGGCATTCTGATAACGGCCGGACTGCACCAGGTCTTGGATAACCTGTTCCTGGTGAGGGGGGAGCACAACGTTTCGTGTCGCCATGATTAATTCCAGCTCTGGGCAAACGGTTTTTTGAGATTTGGATTCTCTATCCGTTGACGGACGGTCGACGCGCAAATGCCGTAAGGCACTTGCCAATGCCCTGACGTTAACGTAAAGATGGCGACAAGGCGCTGAACCTAGGGGGCGCAGGGCGGACCGATCCGGAGCGCTTGATGATGCTGATAAAAACAACTCATCCCAAACTTCATCGCGAAGCTCGGCTGGCCCGGGAAAAACTGCACCTCGAGGGCACCGTTCCCGATGGCGTATTGCGCGCCGAAATCGATGCTTCGTGGCGGCGCAGTCTCAGTCATGGCGTGCATTTCAATGCCAAGCAAGAACTGGCGTTGGAGTCGAACGCCAGTCTTGAAGTGCTGCTGGAAAGCAATCGGTTGTTGATCGATGCGGCGGTGCCGGCCATCGATTATCTGGCCGAGCGCCAGGGCAAGGAAGGGCTCATCATCCTCGCCAATTCCGACGCCACCATCCTGGCAGCCGAAGGGCGCGCCGATCGTTTCAAAGGTAGCAACCTGCAAGACATCACGCTGGGCGCTTGCTGGAGCGAAGCGGCGCGCGGCACCAACGCGCTGGGTACCGCGCTGGTGGAAGCCCGGCCAACGATGATCGATTGCGGTGAACATTACCTAGATCGTCTGACCGATTTTTCCTGCACCTCGGTGCCGATTTATTGCGCGCAGGGTGACATCCTCGGCGTCCTTGACCTGACCCGCGAAGGCCCGCTCGGCCGCGTTCACGACAGCACGGCGTTGCTGGCCATGGCCGTCAGCCAGATCGAAAGTCGCGTGTTCAACGCTTGTTACCCGGACCAGATCGTCCTCGCCTTCCACAGCCGTCGCCAATACCTCGAGTCCCCCTGGCAGGGTTTGCTCGCGGTGAGTCTCGGCGGGCAGATCCTCGCGGTCAGCGCCCAGGCATGTCAGTTGCTCCATGCCGAGCGTTCGGCGCTGGTTGGCCGAGGCTGTGAAGAGTTCCTGGGTGTCGATGGCCTGCAACTGTTATCGCGTCTGCATCAGGGCGGCATCGGCAGTCTGCAAACGGCCAAGGGTGAATTTTTCTACAAAACCCTGCGCGCGCCGCAGCGCTCGATCAACGTCAGCGTTCCATCGCGCACCCCAATCAAAACCGCTAAACCGCAACCCGATCTCGAATCCCTGGCCGGCAACAATGCCCGTTACGCCAGGGCGCTGCGCATGGCCCGCCAAGGTCTGGCCAATGAATTGCCAGTATTGCTGCTGGGCGAAACGGGCACCGGAAAGGAAGTCATCGCCCGAGCGCTCCATATGGCTGGAACCCGCTGCGACAAACCTTTCGTCGCGGTGAACTGCGCGGCCATCCCCGAAGGCCTGATCGAGTCGGAGCTGTTTGGCTACCGCGAAGGTGCCTTTACCGGTTCGCGCCGGGGCGGCATGGTCGGGCGCCTGCAACAGGCCCATGGCGGCACGTTGTTTCTCGATGAAATCGGCGACATGCCACTGGCCTTGCAGGCCCGTTTACTCAGGGTACTGCAGGACCGCAAGGTCGCGCCGCTGGGCGCTGGAGAGGAGCAAGACATCGACATCGCGCTGATCTGCGCCACGCACCGCGACCTTAAGCGTCTGGTGGAAGACAAACACTTTCGCGAGGATCTGTTTTACCGGGTCAACGGCATCAGCGTAATGCTCCCGGCCCTGCGCGAGCGCGACGACTTCAATGGCCTGGTCGATCGTTTGCTGGCCAAACTCGACGCGCCGACAGTGGTCCTGCGTGACGATTTGATCCGCTTGCTAGGCGGCTATCACTGGCCGGGCAACATCCGCCAATTGGAAATGGTTCTGCGCACCGCGCTGGCCATGCGTGAGCCGGGGGACACCGTGCTCACCCTCGACCATCTGCCCGACAGTATGCTCGACGAACTGACCGCCGGCGAACGCCCTCAGAGTGGCAGTATTCGTGAACATGAACTGGAGCTGATTCGTCAGTCCCTGGACACGCACCAAGGTAACGTCTCGGCGGCCGCCGATGCCTTGGGTATCAGCCGCGCGACCCTGTATCGCAAGCTCAAACTGTTGCGTTCGTGATGCTGCGTTTGATCGTTCGGCTGGTCGACAGCCAGAACCCCGCGGCGCTGCAAGCGGCGTTGCGCTGGCTCTACAGCTTCGTGCGCCCGCACCGGTTGGCGATTGCCGGGCTGCTTGGGCTGTCGGTCTGCGCTTCGTCGCTGGTATTGGTACAACCCTGGCTAACCAAGCTGCTGATCGACGACGGCCTGTTGGCGCGCAACTTTGCGATGCTGGCGCTGATCGCCGGGTTGATGATTGTCGCCGGGTTGTTGGGCACGGCGCTGTCGGGCATCAATCGGTACCTGCACACGCGATTGTCCGGACGGATTCTGTTTGCCCTGCGCGATGACCTTTATCGGCATCTGCAGACGCTCTCGCCGGGTTTCTACGGCGAGCGGCGTATCGGTGATCTGATGTCGCGTCTGGATGGCGATGTCGCGGAGATCCAGCGCTTTGCCGTGGATTCGCTGTTCTCGGCGGTGTCGGGCGTGATTGGCCTGGTGGTCGCCGTGGCGATGTTGGTGACCCTGTCGTGGCAACTCTCGCTGCTGGCCTTGGTGCTGATTCCACTCGACGTGCTTTGGCTACGCTGGATGCGGCGTAAGGTCGAGCGCGATGTGCGGCAGCTGCGCGAGCGTTCGGCGGACATGTCCTCGTTCATGGTCGAGACCTTGCCGGTGATGAAATTCATCCAGTCCGCCGGTCAGCAACAGCGCGAGGCGCGGCGACTGGAGACGTTGGGCCAAGGGTACATGAGTCAGCTCTTGCGCCTGCAAGTCACTGAGTTTTTCACCCAAGCGGTGCCCGGCACGCTGACATCGTTGTCGCGGGCCTGTGCGTTTTTGATTGGCGGGTACTGGGTGGTGCAAGGGACTTGGCAATTGGGCGCGTTGATCGCGTTTTCCACCTATCTGGGCATGGCTGTCGGCCCGGTCCAGAGCCTGCTAGGGCTCTACGTCGCGATTCAGCGGATGACCGTGAGCCTTGGGCGGGTCATGGAACTGCGCGGTGAAGAGCCAACCGTCCTTACTCCGGTTGCGCCGCAGCCGATGCCGGTCTCTGGCGAACTGCGTTTCGACAACGTGCACTTCAGCCATCCCGGTCGCCCGACCACCTTGCGTGGTATTCAAGCGCGAATTCCTTATGGGTTGAAAGTCGCCCTGAGCGGCGGCTCTGGTGTCGGTAAGTCGACCCTGATCGATCTGCTGCAGCGGCACCACGATCCGCAGTCCGGTCGGGTCTTGCTGGGGGAGGTCGATCTGCGGGAACTGGACCTGTTCCAGCTGCGTCGGCGGATAGCCGTGGTCAGTCAGGACATCGTGCTGTTTCGCGGCAGCCTCGCCGACAACCTGGCATACGCGGTGCCCGACGCCAGTCGCGAAGCGATTGCCGAAGTGGCGCGGCTGGCGCAGCTCGACAGCCTGATCGAGTCACTGCCCGAAGGCCTCGACAGCCCTTTGGGCGAGCGTGGCCAGCAGTTGTCCGGCGGACAGAAACAGCGCATCGCCATCGCCCGGGCGCTGCTACAGGATCCGTTGATCCTGGTGCTGGACGAAGCGACTTCGGCGGTCGACGAAGCCACCGAGCGCGAAGTGATCGCGGCCATCGACCGGTTGTTCGCCGGGCGTACTCGGATCCTGATCAGCCATCGCCCCTCGACCCTGGCCGATGCCGATCTGTGCTTTGAACTGCTGGATGGCGTGCTCACGTCAAGAACGGTGCAGCATGAGGCCTGAGCTGCGGATTGGGGTGGTGGACAGTGGTCATTCGCCGGCGCAACGGGCGCAGGTGATTGCCGGTCGACGGTTCTCGCTGCTGGAGGATGGACTGGCCGAAAGCGATCTACACAACGATCCGCTGGGCCATGGTAGCGCGGTGATCGAGGCCATCAGCCGGCGTGCACCGGCGGCGGTTTTTTGCGTAGCCCAGGTGTTCGACCAGCGTGGCGTCACCAGCGCCTTGCAGATCGCTACCGCCATCGATTGGCTGGTGGCGCAGGACGTGCGGTTGATCAATCTGAGCCTCGGATTGCGGCAGGATCGTCACCTGTTGCGTGAAGCCTGTGCTGCGGCGGTGGCGCGGGGCATTTTGCTGTGTGCGTCCAGCCCGGCCCAGGGCGAAGGAGTGTTCCCGGCAAAGTATCCGCAGGTGCTGCGGGCCACCGGCGACGCTCGTTGCACCGAGCAGCAATGGTCGTGGCTCAACAGCGCCCAGGCGGATTTTGCCGCGTGTGTTCACGGTACCTACCCGGGGCAGTCGGGTGCGAGCCTCGGCTGTGCGGCATTGAGCGGGCACATTGTGGGTTTCCTCATCGAAAATCCCGAGGCGAGCAACGAACACGTTGTCGAGTGGCTGCAAAAGAACGCCCGTTATCACGGCCCTGAACGGCGCGTCGGCGCATGAAGCCGATTGTGATTCTTGGCGCGGGGCCTGCGGGGGCGGCGGTGGCCCTGGGGTTGCGACGGCTTGGGTATCCCGTGAAATTGGTCAGTGAATGGCGGCGCTTCGCGGCACTGGAAGGGGTTTCCGTGCGGGTGTTGGATGCCTTGCGCGGTTCGGGGCTGCATCAAGCATTGACGGATGCGACGCAGCCTTCCCAGCGGCAGGTGTCCTGGAACGGTCAGCAGCATGCTCAGAACATTGAATTTTTACTGGATCGCCCGCGCTTCGATCGCGGCTTGCGCGAGGATTTGCGCCTGGCCGGCGTTGAGTTGATCGAGGGCCGAGTGCTGACGGTGCAGCCACACGCTTCGGGACATCGAATCGAACTGCAAGGGCGTGACGCACTGCTCGCGGATTTCCTGGTGGAGGCCCGCGGACGCCAGGCACCTGCCCTTGGCAAAGGCCTGCGTGGGCCAGAGACGGTCAGTTTGCTCAATCGCTGGCAAGGTGCGCCGGGTAGCAGCGCCAGTGCTGTGGAAAGCCTTGCGGACGGCTGGGCCTGGATGGCGCGCCGGGCCGACGGCCAGTGTTATTGGCAATGGACGGTGGACGTGGCCAGTGCCGAGTTGCCGGGCAAAGCGCTGTTGCTCGATTACTGCCGCCATCGGTTCCAGCAGTCGGCATTGACCCACGCGTTTTTTGGGGGTGAACCGCAAACCGATCTGCACCTGCATGCCCGCAGCAGTACGGCGATCTTGTGTCCGCAGGTCTGCGGTGATCAATGGATTCGTGTGGGCGACGCCGCCATGGCGGTGGATCCGCTGTCGGGTAATGGCATCTTCCAGTCGTTGTCTTCGGCGTTGCAAGCGCCTGCGGTGATCAACACGCTGTTGCGCAAACCTGAGCGGAGTTTGCTGGCACAGCGTTTTCATCAGCAACGGGTGGAGCAGTTGTTTTTACGCTTCGCGCGCATTGGCCGGGACTTTTATGCCGATGAGCAGCGTTGGTCGAACCAGCCGTTCTGGCAGGCGCGGCGGCAGTGGCCGGATGCTGAGGTCGCCCACGCCGAGGCGGATTTCTCCGCTCTGAGGATTGAGCTGGCGCCGGTATTGCGCGATGGATTTGTGGATGAGGCCGAGGTGGTGATCACGGCGGATCAACCGCTGGGGACCTGGCATGTGCAAGGGGTTGAGTTGGCACCGTTGGTGCGACGGTTGCGTAGCGAGCCGGCCGAGCGAGTCTTGGCGGGGTTGACAGTGGAGCAGGGAAGGATGGTTCGGGGGTGGTTGTTGGGGCAGGGGTTCAAGCCCTGACATTCGGGTTGCCTGGGCTGGCCTATCGCGAGCAAGCTCGCTCCCACAGTGGTTTTGCGTCGAACACAATTCCAATATGGGAGCGAGCTTGCTCGCGATAGCGGTCTAAAGAACGCCGCCAATCACAACTTGATCAACACCGATTTCAACTCGGTGTAATGCTCGATCGCCGCATACCCCATCTCGCGCCCGACCCCTGACATCTTGTAGCCGCCAAACGGCAACGCCGGGTCCAGGGCGCTGTGGCAGTTGACCCACACCGAACCCGACTTGATCTGCGGAATCATCCGGTGCACCGCCGCCAAATCATTCGACCAGATGCTCGCCCCAAGGCCATAAGGGCTGTCATTGGCCATGCGCAACGCATCGGCCTCGTCATCGAACGGAATCGCCACCAGCACCGGGCCGAAGATTTCTTCCTGTACTAGTGAATGCCGCTGGTCGACATCGACTATCACCGTGGGTTTGACGAAGAACCCCGGCCCAAATTGCTCACCGCCGCAGGCGATGGTCGCGCCGCTTTCCCGACCTTTTTCGATGTAGCCATAAACCCGTTCCTGTTGCCGCGCGGAGATCAGCGGGCCCATTTCGACACTGGGGTCCAGTCCGTTGCCGAGCTTCATTGCATTGGCGATGTCGGCGATATCCGCCACCACATTGTCGAAATACTTGCGCTGCACATACAGCCGCGAACCGGCGCAGCAGACCTGGCCCTGGTTGAAGAAAATCGCACTGGCGGCGCCCGCGGCAGCGGTCTTCAGGTCGGCATCGGCCATGACGATGGTCGGCGACTTGCCGCCCAGTTCCAAAGTGACCCGGGTCATGGATTCCATGGCGGTCTTGCCGATCTGCTTGCCCACGGCGGTGGAGCCGGTGAACGTCAGCTTGTCCACCAACGGATTGTGAGTCAGGGCGGAGCCCGCCGTGATACCGGTGCCGGTGACCACGTTGAACACGCCTTCGGGGTAACCGGCTTCCAACATCAGTTCTGCGAGCTTCAGCGCGGTCAGCGGCGTTTCGTCGGCAGGTTTGAGCACGACGGTGCAACCGGTGGCCAGTGCCGGGCCGAGTTTCCAGCAAGCCAGCAGCAGCGGGAAATTCCAGGCGACGATAGCCCCGACCACGCCCACCGCTTCGCGGCGAATGAAACTGTGGAATTGATCGTTGGGCATCAACGGCAGCGACACGTCAACGCTGGAGCCTTCGATCTTGGTGGCCCAACCGGCCATGTAGCGCAGGAAGTCGATGGACAGTTGCACGTCCATCACTTGCGCCACCGCCGCGCTTTTGCCGTTGTTCAGGCATTCGAGCTGCGCCAGCAGTTCGGCGTCGCGCTGCATCAGGTCGGCGAGTTTCCACAATAGATTCTGCCGCTCCCGAGGGCGGGTGCGCGTCCAGGCCGAATCGTCGAAAGCCTGACGGGCGGCCAACACTGCGCGGTCGACATCGTCGGGGGTGGCTCGTGGCACCAAGCACAGCACTTCGCCGGTGGCCGGATTATGCAGCGGCATGGTCTGACCGTCGGCGGCCTCGACCCAGTCGCCGCCGATGAGCATGCGTGGGGCGCGTTGGACGAAGGCCGAGGTGGCGGGGAGCAAATAAGGCAGGGGCATGATGAGACCTCTTGTTGTGCGTGAGGACGTGGATTTCCCCAAGGTTGGCAATGGCTGTGCCAAGTACCAGGAACGGGCGGATAGCCCTTTGTTGGCGGGTTTTCTAGCGATGAAACGGGAAGGTTTGGCCCAGGGTTTTGTCGCAAATCGCGACAATGCATGAGACGACGAGTCATTCCCGTATTTACCGAAACATCATCGCTGACTATGAAGTGTCCCAGTCGGGGTCATCTATGCTTGTCTCAGACTGCAACAGCTGTCGCGATATTAGACGCAGGCCTTTTCGTTTTGACGCGCGAAAAAGCCATGATGTTCACATAACCATTTGATTTAAAGGATGTTCCTTAAGCTGGCACGCTCCGTGTATTGCTCATCGCAGACGTTTCTCTTGCCTCCGTCAGTGGGTTGTCGCCGACGGCAGAAACCCAAAAAACGATAAGCCACAAAAATAAGAAAGCACCGTGCGAGGTTCGACGTTGATGAAGAGAAAACTCCGATCAGGCCTGAGCGTCAGTCTGCTGACCGCGGCGGCCTGCGTGGCGCTGCATTCGCCTCACAGCCTGGCAGCTCGCGACGCCCAGACTGTCCTCAAGGAAACCTGCCAGGGCTGTCACACCCCCGAAGCCGATAACGCCCTGAGCCGTATCAGCCACCAGCGTAAAACCCCGGAAGGCTGGCTGATGAGCATCGCCCGGATGCAGGTCATGCATGGTTTGCAGATCAGCGATGACGACCGCCGAACCCTGGTCAAATACCTGGCCGACACCCAGGGCTTGGCGCCGAGCGAGACCGATGGGGTGCGTTATGCGCTGGAGCGACGGCTCAATACCGTCGAGAAATTCGACGACCAAACCAGCCAGATGTGCGGCCGCTGCCACTCCGGCGCGCGGGTTGCGCTGCAGCGCCGACCCGCCCAGGAATGGGAGCGCCTGGTGAACTTCCACCTCGGCCAGTGGCCGTCCCTCGAATACCAGGCCCTGTCCCGCGACCGCGACTGGTTCGACCTGGCCCGCAAAGAAATGGTGCCGCTGCTGGCCAAGCGTTATCCGCTGGACAACCCGGCCTGGAAAGCATGGCAGGGCAGCGCGCCGAAAGCCGAGGCGCTGGTCGGCGACTGGAGCTTCAGCGGGAACCTGCCGGGTAAAGGCGAGCTGGCTGGCGTCATGAGCGTGACTGCCGATGGCAGCGACACGTTCAAGGTCAACGTCAAAGGTCAGTATGCCGACGGTAGCCCGTTCAATGGTGAGGGCAGTGCGATTCTCTACACCGGTTACGAATGGCGCGGCAACGTGTCCATCGATGGCGTGACCATGCGCCAGGTATTCGCCGCCCAGGGCAATGCCATGCAGGGCCGGATGTTCGAGGCCGAGCACGACGAGCGGGGGCTGGACTTTGTCGCCGCCAAGCAGGGTTCCAATCGTTTGCTGGCGGTGCAGCCGGGTTATCTGAGGGCGGGCAGCGAAACTGAAGTCACCCTGGTCGGCAGCGGTCTCACTGGCAAACCTGACTTTGGCAAAGGCGTGGAAGTGGTCCAAGTGCTGGAGCAAACGCCCGAGCGCCTACGGGTCAAACTCAAGGCGGCTGCCAATGCGCAACCGGGCCTGCGCAACGTCACGGTCGGCACGCTGAAAGGCCCGACGCTGTCGGTCTACAGCAAGATCGCTGAAGTCAAAGTCGTGCCCGAATTCTCGGTGGCGCGGATCGGCGAGGGTGGTGGCTCGACGCCGAAAGTCCAGGGCCGTTTCGATGCTGAAGCCTGGGGCAAGGGCGCTGACGGCAAACCCTATCGAATCGGCGTGTTCCCGGCGCAATGGACAGTCGAGGCTTTCGATGACCGCGCCAAAGAGGATGAAGACGTCAGGTTTGCGGGCACCATGCAGGCCGATACCGGCGTGTTTACCCCAGGCGATGCCGGGCCGAACCCGCAGCGCAAGATGTCCACCAACAATGCCGGCAATCTCAAGGTGATCGCCGCCGTCGACGACGCAGGGAGGTCCTTGACCGGCGAAGGCCACATGATCGTCACCGTGCAACGCTGGAACAATCCACCCATTCCATAAGTTGGCCGTTGTTAGCGGTTTCAGACACTTTTCGGAATGACCGCGGGCCTCGTGAGTCGAGGCTTGCACAGGAGGTTTGCAATGGGCGCTATTTTGAATCTGGTCGAACGAAATCTGCACGAAGTGCATGTCGACGCCGACCGCATGCTGTTCCACATTCCCAGCAGCTCGCTGTTCGCCAGCGATGAGCTGACGGGCACCATCATCGATACCTTGCGCGGTCCCGGCTGTTCATCGGACGACCTGATCCAACGCTTGGCCGCACGCTTCAACGGCGAAGAAATCACCGAAACCCTGCGTGAGCTGATTTCCCTGGAACTGGTCAGCGACGGCTCGCCACTGACCCCGGACATCGGTACTAAACGCGTCGAGCGCACCGCGATCAATACCGTGGTGCTCAACGTCAACACGGGCTGCAATCTGAGCTGCACCTACTGCTACAAAGAAGACCTCGACAAGCCCTCGGCCGGCAAGAAGATGGACGTTGAAACAGCGGTCGCTTCGGTAGAAATGCTGCTGCGCGAATCCCCGGATGAAGAGCGTTTCACGGTGGTGTTCTTCGGAGGAGAGCCGCTGAGCAATCGCAAGCTGATCGAGTACATGGTCGATTATTGTGAAAAGCGTTTTGCCGAAGCGGGCAAGTTCGTCGAATTCGTCATGACCACCAACGCCACGCTGCTCACCGAAGAGACCGTGGACTACCTCAACGCTCACCGTTTCGGCCTGTCAGTCAGTATCGACGGACCGAAAACCGTCCACGACCGCAACCGCATTACCGTGGGCGGGCAGGGCACTTACGATGTGGTTCGGCGCAAGGCTGAAATGCTGCTGTCGCGCTACAACAGTCGTCCGGTCGGTGCCCGCGTCACCTTGACCACCGGCGTCACCGACGTCGAAACCATTTGGGACCACCTGTTCAACGAACTGGGTTTTGCCGAAGTCGGGTTTGCCCCGGTGACCTCCGGTGACATCAGCACCTTCAACCTGTCCAGCGACGAGCTGATCGAAGTTTTCGCCAACATGAAGAAGCTCGGCCGGCGTTATCTGGAAGCGGCGCTGGAGCACCGCAATATCGGTTTCTCCAACCTGCATCAGCTGATCACCGACATCCACGAAGGCCACAAAAAAGCCCTGCCATGCGGCGCGGGCCTGAAGATGCTGGCGGTGGATCACAAGGGCGAATTGAACCTGTGCCACCGCTTTACCGGCTCATCGTTGCCGACCTTCGGCAACGTTCACAGCGGGGTGAAACAGGTCGAGTTGAACGATTTCCTGTCCCAGCGCCTGGACCGCACCAACACCGGTTGCGAAGACTGCCAGATCCGCAATCTCTGCTCTGGCGGCTGCTACCACGAGAGCTACGCCCGATACGGCGACCCGACTCATCCGACCTATCACTACTGCGAACTGATGCGTGACTGGGTCGACTTCGGCATCGAGGTCTACACCCGGATCATGGCTCACAACCCTGCGTTTATCAGCAGCTACATCACTCCGCGCAAGGCTCACTGATATGAAACATCTTAAGGCAATCAATAACAAAGCGTTGAAGTTGGATCAGGCCGCAGCGGAAAACCGCATCGAAGAAGTGGTGGCGATGAGCTCCGTCGCCGGCTGCGCCTCGACCACCGACCCAGGTTGGGAAATCGACGCGTTTGGCGGCGTGTCGTCGCTGTGCCAACCGATGGAAGCCGATCTGTATGGTTGCTCCGACCCATGCTGGTGGCCGGCCCAGGTGCCGGACATGATGAGCACCTACCCGGACTGGAACAAGGATGCCCAGGCGTCCAACGAAAACTGGCGCAACCTCGGCACTGTCTTTCCGAAAGACAAGTGATCGGACATGAAGAAGGATTCCAGCATGCAATGCATCAAAGCCTGCGGCTTGGCCGCGTTCGGTGTCCTGGGCGTTATATCGCTCAATGTTCTGGCCGATGAAAACACCGCGCTCCAAAGCGGTCACGAATACATGGTGACCACCAATTATCCGAACAACCTGCACGTAATCGACCTGGCCACCGACAGCCTGTTCAAGACCTGCAAAATGCCGGATGCCTTCGGTCCTGGCACCGTGCAGCTGTCGCCGGATCGCAAGACCGCCTACGTGCTGAACAACCACTACGCGGATGTCTACGGCGTTGAGCTGGACAGCTGCAAGCAGGTCTTCCACGCCAGCATTACCCAGAAACCGGGGGAGAAAGCGAAGTCGATGTTCGCCTTTACCCTCAGCCATGACGGCAAGGAACTGTTCACCATCGCCAATCCGACGTTGATGCTCAACGATCGTTACGAGGTGCAGCAACCTCGGCTCGATGTGTACGCCACCGATGCCGGCATGGACGCCAAACCCATTCGCAGCTTCCCGGCGCCACGGCAGCTGACCATCATGCAAAGCGGCGACGATGGAACGTTGTATGTGGCGGGAGCGGATGTCTACAAGGTCAACGTGAACACTGGCAAGTTCGACGTGCTGATTCCCAGTCGCCATTGGAAACGTGCCAATTACAGCGCACCGGATGTGCTCTACGTGTGGAACCAGCAGACCTACCGTCATGATTTTTCGCTGCTCTACACCGCAGCGAAATTCAAGGACAAGAATCAGGACCTGGCGACCGCCGAGTACCTCTATGGGCTGTTCAGCATCGACTTGAAAACCGGCAAGACCGAAACCACCGACTTCGGCCCCCTGACGGAAATCTACTTCAGTGGCATGCGCTCGCCCAAGGACCCGAACCTGATGTTCGGCGTGCTCAACCGGCTGGCCAAGTACGACATCAAGCAGAAAAAACTGCTTCAGGCCGCTACGTTGGATCATTCCTACTACTGCATTTCGTTCAACAAGGCCGGCAGCAAGATTTACCTGGCGGGAACCTTCAACGACGTAGCGGTGTTCGATGCCGATAGTTTGAAGCAGATTGGCAACATCAAATTGCCCGGCGGCGACATGGCGATTACCACGGCGCAAATATTCACGCGTTAAAAACAACGAGGGCAAGCCATTCAACAAGGGCGCCTGTGAGGTAACCCCCGGCCCACATTTGGATCGTACAGAGAGAATCGATATGAGTGTTCCCAGTTACACCATTGGACCGCAAACCACACCCTTGTTGGCGATGACCATTGGCGCGGCGTTCGACCGAGCGGTGGAACGGTTCACCGATCGCGAAGCTTTGGTCGTGCGGCATCAAGGGTTGCGCTACACCTGGGCACAGTTGGCCGAGGAGGTGGATGGTTGCGCACGAGGGTTGCTCGCGCTGGGCCTCAAGGCCGGCGAACGGATAGGCATCTGGTCGCCGAACTGCGCGCAGTGGTGCATCACCCAGTTCGCATCGGCCAAGGTGGGGGCGGTGCTGGTGAACATCAACCCGGCCTACCGTCTGACCGAGCTCGAGTACACGCTCAAGCAATCGGGGTGTCGCTGGCTGATTTGTGCCGACTCGTTCAAAACTTCCAACTACCACGCGATGCTTCAAGATCTGCTGCCCGAACTCCACCGCTGCGCTGTCGGCGCACTGGAAAGCGACCGGTTGCCTGAATTGCAGGGCGTGATCAGCCTCGGCGACACGCCGGCTGACGGTATGTTGTCATGGGAGGGCCTGTTGGAGCTGGCGGAACAAATGTCTGCGGAACAACTACGGCAATGCGGCGAGCAACTGCAGTTCGACGACCCCGTCAACATCCAGTACACCTCGGGTACTACTGGATTTCCCAAAGGTGCCACCCTCAGTCACTACAACATCCTGAATAACGGTTTCATGGTCGGTGAAAGCCTGAAGCTCAGCGCGCACGACAGGTTAGTGATACCGGTGCCGCTGTATCACTGCTTCGGCATGGTCATGGGCAATCTGGGGTGTGTCACCCACGGAACGACAATGATCTACCCCAGCGCAGCCTTCGATCCGCTGGAGACCCTGCGGGCCGCGGCACAGGAGAAAGCGACCGGCATGTATGGCGTGCCGACGATGTTCATTGCCATGCTCGACCACCCGGAGCGCCAATTATTGGACTTGAGCCATCTGCGAACGGGCATCATGGCCGGCTCCACCTGCCCGATCGAAGTCATGAAGCGGGTGATCGACGACCTGCACCTCAAGGAGATGCAGATCGCCTACGGCATGACCGAAACCAGCCCGGTCTCCACCCAGACCGGCCCGGACGACGATATCGAGCACCGGGTCACCCGTGTCGGCCGCACTCAGCCGCATTTGGAAAGCAAGGTCGTCGATGAGCAAAACCGGATCGTTGCTCGCGGTCAGATCGGCGAACTGTGTACCCGAGGCTACAGCGTAATGCTCGGCTACTGGAACAACCCGCAAGCGACCGCGGAGGCCATCGACGACGCAGGCTGGATGCACACCGGTGACTTGGCAATCATGGATGAGGAGGGTTACCTGAGGATCATCGGGCGCAATAAGGACATGATCATCCGGGGCGGCGAGAATGTTTATCCGCGCGAAATCGAAGAGTTCTTCTTTACTCATCCTGCGGTGGCAGACGTGCAGGTCATCGGTGTGCCGGACAAGGTCTACGGAGAAGAGATCGTAGCTTGGGTCAGGTTGCATGAGGGGCACCAGGCAGATGCCGACGAGCTGCGCGATTACTGCAAGGGCCGGATCGCTCACTTCAAGGCGCCGCGCCATTTCAAGTTCGTTGACGATTTTCCGATGACCGTCAGCGGCAAGGTGCAGAAATTTCGCATGCGTGAAATCAGCGTAGAGGAATTGGGATAAAAAAACTTTATATTTCAATGAGTCGGACACCAGATACGAGTCTCGTTTCCCGCTCCAAATTCAAAAAAACGCCGCTCATCGAGCGGTGTTTTTTATGCGCGTGAAAAAAGTCTATTCAGCCCTCAAGGCTGTGTACCAGGCTTTCCAGCGCCTCCTCATCCGATGGCAACGGCGCCGGGCTTGCGCAACGCATCTGATAGGCAAGGCGATATTCGCTCGGCGTACAGTTGGCGTACTGCTTGAAGGCACGCGCGAAGTAGGACGGGTCCTTGAATCCGGCCTCGTAGCCGATGCTGGTGATGGGCATCTGGCTGTTGTCGAGCAATTCCTTGGCGAAACTCATGCGCTTGTTCAGCACGTAGTCGGTGAACCCCAGGCCATTGGTCTCCTTGAACACGCGGCTGAAGCGAAACGTCGTCATGCCGCAACGCTTGGCCAGGTCGCGCTGATCGATGCTGTCGCGAAAGTGCTGGTCGATGTACAGCATGATGTGGGTGAGGGCCTGGTGTTTCTGATGCCCGGAGGTCAGGCGGATGCTGTCCGGCAGCGTTGGCGCATGGTCGATCTGCGAGGTCGAGCCATGGCCACCAGCCTGCCTGCGCAATTCGCACAATTGCACCACGGCGGTCAGGTAGCGTTTCCTCTCGGCGGCTGTCAGGGGAAGTACCATGTATTCCCAGACGCTCGAGCGCATGGCCCAGACCGCCAGCTCCTCGGAGTGCTGCACCGTGAACATGCTGATGGGAATTGCCGGGACGGTGCGCTTGATGTCCAGCAGCCGCCTGAGTCCCTGTGTATCCGGCCGGTCGAAATGAATGCAGATCATGTCGGCCTGTACGCCATTGGGCAGCAGGGTGTTTTTTGCCAGGACGCAGTTGCACGTTTGCTCGAACTGGCTGGCGAGTTCCTTGGTGGACCGATCATGCGTCAGATCGAACCACAACAGCTTGGGCTTTCCAGTCTGATTCGGCGCCATAGGACAACTACTCGGTGGTTCTTCCCGCCCGTTAGCTAGCAGTATTGTCAATGTGCTATCAGTTTGCCGAATAAATTTTCCCCAGCGTCCCGTCCTTTAGCGCGTCGCTCCAGCCACCGCCGGTACAACGCCCGGCAGGGTTGGCGTTCATGGGCAGGGCTATTTCGTCTGCCGCGCAAAATAATCCTAGCGTTGTGCAAAATCCTCCTAACGACTGTACCGACCTGCTGACTAGGGTTGCATCAGGCAGTTCGCAAAGTACTGCCTCTTTGAAAACAACCCCGATGAGGTGTGCGAAATGACTCTTCAAACTATCAAGGCTTCGGTACTGAAGTTCGCCAAAGATGAAGATGGCCTGACCATTGTGGAATACGCGGTGGCCGGTGGCCTGATCACCGTATTGGTCGCCGCAGCCTTCGTCCTTCTGGGCGGGGCCGTCAACACCAAGATCCGTGCGTTGTGCCAGGCCGTCAACGGCAACGTTGCCTGCTGACGGCGAACTTGCGCGATGGGGACACGGTAACTTCCAGGGAAGCTGCGTGCGACTCTTTTGCAGTGAGTACAACGACTTGGACAAATGGACTTGGTGCTGTCCCCGACAACTAAGTTCATGACATCGAGCCTTTGTTCAAAGGTAGGGTGAATCAAGATGACTCTTCAAACAGCAAAAACTGCAATCAGCAAGTTCGCCAAGGATGAAGATGGCCTGACCATCGTCGAATACGCCGTGGCGGGCGGCCTGATCACGGTGTTGGTGGCAGCGGCTTTCGTCCTCCTGGGCGGTGTCGTGGATACCAAGATCCGCGCGCTGTGCCAAGCCGCCAACGGCAACGTGGCCTGCTAACGACAATCGCAACAGGGAGGCACGTCATGTCCATGGAATTGCTCATATCGACAATATTGCTGCTAGGACTGCTGGGAGTGGCGGTGGTGGGCGATCTGCGTCGCCACCGTATCCCCAACGCGCTGGTCCTGACGGGGGTTGCGCTGGGATTGGCCGGCCAGGTTTATACCGGCGGGTTGAGCGGGTTGGGTGACAGCCTGCTGGGCATGCTGATCTGTTTCGCGCTGTTCCTGCCGATGTACGCCGTGGGCGGCATGGCCGCTGGCGACGTCAAGTTGATGACCATGGTCGGTGGTTTCCTGCCCTTTCATTACGCCCTCTGGGCGGCGCTGTTCAGCCTGATCGCCGGCGGGGTGTGCGGTTTCCTGATTGTTCTGGCCCGCGGCCAACTGCTCCAGACCCTGCAGCGTTACTGGTTGAGCGTCCGGGCCCAGGCCTATCTGGCGCCCACTGTCGATGAGGTGGCTGGCAAACCTTTTCCCTATTCGATTGCAATCCTGATCGGCACCTTGAACAGCGTTTACTGGCAACTGGTTGCCGACGGCTGGGGAGTCTAGTCATGCACGTCATCAACGATAGCGATGCCTACCCCAGTGAACGGGAAGCGGTGCAGCGCCTGGCGCCCCAGCCTGGCTCCATACGCGACACCGGCCTGACCGACAGCTTTCTCGGCGAACTGGTCTGCAAACATTTGCACGAAGCCGGCGTGCTGGACATGTCGCGACTGGTGGAACGCCTGGCCCTGACCGGCGCGGTGCTGGAGGAAGTATTGGCCTTCCTGCGCAAGGACGGTCGGGTCGAAGTGCTGGGCCAACTGGCCCAGGCAGGCGGGCAGTCGCTGCGTTACGGCCTGACTGAACGCGGCCGCAGTTTCGCCCGGGATGCGCTGGCCCGCAGTGGCTACATCGGCGCGGCACCGTTCCCGGTCAGCACGTATCGCTCGCTGATCAAGATCCAGACCATCCACCACGGCCGCATCACCGCCAAGGATATGAACCACGCCCTGGCGGGCATGGTGCTGAGCCAGGGGATGCTCGACCAGTTGGGCGTCGCGCTGAATTCCGGGCGGGCGATCATGATCTACGGCCCGGCTGGCACTGGGAAAACCTACGTCAGCAGCCGACTGATCCGGTTGTTTGCCGAGGCCATCTGGGTGCCCCACGCCATCGTCATCAACGAGTCGGTGATCGAGATCTACGATCCGCAGGTGCACCAGCGTCTGGATGACAGCGGCCAGACGAACAGCCTCATGCTCAACGAAGGCATCGATCGCCGGCTGCTGTGCTGCAAACGTCCGATCGTCATCACCGGCGGCGAATTGAGCATGGAGCAACTGGACGTACGCTACGACCCGTTCACCCGCCAATACCAGGCGGCCTTGCAGCTCAAGGCCAGCAACGGCCTGTTCATCATCGACGACATGGGCCGCCAGCGCATGGCCCCGGCTGAATTGCTCAATCGCTGGATCGTGCCGATGGAGGAAAAGCGCGACTTCATCAACCTGGGCGGCGGGCGCCACTGCGAGCTGCCGTTCGACCTGGTGCTGGTGTTCTCCACCAACCTCAATCCCCTCGAACTGGCCGACGAGGCCTTCTTGCGGCGCATCGGCTACAAGGTCCAGTTCGGCTACCTCAAACCCGAGGAATACGAGCGCATCTGGCGCCAGGAATGCGAACGCCTGGGCATCGTGCATGACCCGCAGCTGGTGCGTCATGTCCTGCAGCGGTTGTATGGGGGCGAGGGCATGCCGCTGGTGCCCTGCCATCCCCGCGACCTGTTGAGCATGGCGCTCGACCGCCAGCGTTACCTGGGCGGTTCCGGGCCCCTGGCGCCCCAAGAGCTGGAGTGGGCCTGGCACAACTACTTCGTTCAGCTCGACTTCCTTTGATCTGGAGATACCGACATGAGCTCTCGTACGTTTTCGCTGATAGGCGTTTCCCTGGTAATGGGCCTTGGTGCCGCATGGATGGCTGACTCCTGGCTGAGCGCGCGACTCAACGCGACCCCCGACGATCATCTGCGCAGCGTCGTCATCGCGACGGTGCAAATCCCCTTCGGGCAAATGGTCGAGGCCCAGCAGGTGACGACCGTGCGCATGCCCATGGACACCATCCCGGACGATGCCTTCGATGCCAGTGAAAAAGCCGTGGGCAAGATCGCCACGTTCGACATCCTGCGCGGCGACATCGTGCGCGGTGCCCGGCTCAGCGAGCACTTGGGCGGCAGCACCCTGGCCTCGCTGATCGCGCCGGACAAACGCGCCATATCGGTACGCGTGGATGATGTGGTCGGTGTCGGTGGATTCCTGTTGCCAGGTAATCGGGTCGATGTGCTGGCGACCAAGACCACCAACGCCGGTAGCAACAGCGCCACGTCCCGGACGCTGCTGGAGAACCTGCGAGTGCTGGCGGTGGACCAGACGGCGGGTACTGACAAGACCCAACCGGTAGTGGTGCGGGCCGTGACCCTGGAAATGTCCGCCAGCGAAGCGGAATTGCTGGTCACCGCGCAGACCGAAGGCAAGCTGCAACTGGCCTTGCGCAACCCGTTGAACCTGGAGAAGAGAGCCTTGGCCGTTGCGCCGCCAGCTCCGGCGCCGATGATGGCGGTGGCTGCAGCTCCGGTGCCACGGCCTGCGGTGCAGCGCAGCGCCAAGCCTGAGGGAAGTGCGGTCACGTTGATCCGTGGGGTTGAAAGCACTGTGATCAACATCCGCTGAATGAAGCACCCGTGCCAGCCCCCTCGGGCTGGCGATACCGATCCTCAATGCTGTAGATGAGGGCTCGACGATGAACTCCAGTACCCGGCAGCCCTTGACGCTGCCTCGACGCCAGGGAGGGGCGGTGAGTGTATTGATGGTGATTGCGCTGGTGGCGATTTCCATGATGGCGGCGTTGGCCCTGGATGGCGGTCACATGTTGCTGAACAAGACGCGCCTGCAGAACGCGGTGGATGCCGCGGCCTTGGGTGGCGCGAAGACCCTGAGCCAGGTGAGCGGTGGCGTCAACATGTCCAGCAGTACCCGCACGGCGGCCCTGGACACCCTGACGCTCAATGCCGACGCCGCTGGCAACGCCGAACTCGCAACGGCCATCGCCGGCAATCCGGGGGCGTTTGCCGTGGTCGAGTTGGCCAGCAGCGTCTATGGGCCTTTCTCCTATCCTGGCCCGACCGATGCGAAGTACGTACGGGTATCGGTCGCCAGTTATCAACTGAACGGGTTCTTCTGGAGTGCCGTCCAGACGATGGGCAGCGACGGCCTGGGCAACAAAAGAGTCGCGGCGATCGCCACGGCAGGCCCCAGCCCGACGGCTCCGTGCGATCTGGCGCCGCTCATGGTCTGTGGCGATACCTCTCAATACAACCCGGCCGCCGGCAATTTCTGGGGCTACCGCTTTGGTGACCTGGAAGTGTTGAAGACTGCGGCAGGCAATACTTCGCCCATCGGACCGGGCAACTTCCAACTGCTCGATTTCGGCTCCGGCGGCAGTGCGGTACGGGAAGACCTGGCCGGTGGTGGTTCGATTTGCCGCAGTGTCGGGGACAACGTCCAGACCTCGCCCGGCAACAAGGCGGGCCCGACATCCCAGGGCCTGAACACCCGCTTCGGGATCTACAACGGTCCGGTCAGTTCCTCCGACTACCCGCCCGATCTGGTTACGGCCTCCAACACGCCGGCAATGACCTATGACGATGCGCTTGGCCCCAGATACGAAGGCCAGTCTGTCACCTCGAGCAATGGCGACCTGTCGGCGGGCGGCCAGGCAATCCTGGATTACAACGATTGGCGCGCCAGCGTTGCCGCGTGTGTCGCGGGAGGCGGCAGCGGCTGTGAAAGCAATGGGGTGTTCGAGCGCAGGATGCTGAAGATCGTCATCGGCGACTGCGCCGGGAAACTCAGCGGCTCGACCTCGATCCCGGTCCTCGGTTTCGGCTGCTATTTCGTCGTGCAGCCGGTGAACGGCGGTGGTTCGGAATCCGTCATCTTTGGTCAGTTCGTCCAGGAGTGCGAGGGCGACAACGTCCCCGGGCCGACGCCGTCCAGCGATGCTGGCCCGCAAATCATCCAGCTCTATAAAACCTACCTCAACGGCAGCGGCACTCCGAGCACCGACTCGTAGGAGGCGTCATGAGACTTGTCCCGTTCAGACCGCGTCGCGCCCAGCAAGGGGTGGCGCTGGTGGAATTCACTCTGGTGCTGCCGTTGTTGCTGCTGCTGTTGCTGGCCTTCGGCGAGTTCGGTCGCATGCTTTACCAGTACAACGTGCTGCTGCAAGCCAGTCGCGATGCCGGCCGCTTCGTCTCCAGCCAGGCCTGGAACACCACCCTTGGCGCCATCGACTTGAACGGCACGCTGCGGACCCGGACAAAAAACGTCGCGGTGTATGGCGTGCCCAGCACCGTCGGTGCGGCGGTAGTGCCGGGGTTGACAGTCGGCAACGTGGTGGTCGAGGCCGTTGGCAGCAATCACGTGAGGGTGACCATCACCCATGCCTTTTCTCCGGTCATCGGCACTGTGATTCCGGGCTTCTTCGGTGCTCCTACCCGCCTGGGCATCGATCTGGTCGCGACTACCGTGATGAGGGCGCTCTGATGAACCGCAAGCACATGCGCGGCACCTATGTCGTGGAGTTCGCCTTCGTCGGCCTGCTGGTGTTCACCCTGCTGTTCGGCGTCGTCGAAATGGGCCGCCTGTATTTCACTGCCAACGCCCTGGATGAAGCGGCGCGGCGCGGGGCACGGCTGGCGGCGGTGTGCAACATCAGCGATCCGGTGGTCTTGCGCCGGGCCATTTTCAACGCCGCGACGGACGCCGGCACCAGCCAGCTGATCAGCAACCTGGCCACCACGAACCTGGCGCTGACCTACCTGGACGTCGACGGTGCTGTCGTCGCCAACCCGGCCAACACCACTGGCACCGCAGGTTTTCGGGCCATCCGCTACGTGCAGTTGAGCGTGCAGAACTTCAATTTCAATCTGTTCATCCCCGGCTTGGGCGTGTCGATTACGTTGCCTACCTTCAGGGCGACCTTGCCACGCGAAAGTCTTGGGCGTCATTCCGATTCAGGGGAGATCACACCATGCTGAACACCCGGGAAACTCCGCTTACGACCGCTACCGGCAGGCCCGGCTTGCGGTTACTGGTCAGCAGTCGCGATGCGACGTCGCTGCGTGATCTGCAATGCGTCTGCCAGCGCATGCCGGGCCTTGAAGTCAGCACCCGACTGGTCAGCAACGGGCATGTCGATCCGCTCTTCGGCCTCGATCGCATGCCTGACCTGCTGCTGTTGCGGGTCAGCCATCTGTGGCGCGAGGAACTGTCGGCGCTGCTGCAACGTCCGGCCCATGAGCGCCCGCCGATGCTGGTGTGCGGTCTGTTGGGCGAGCAGGAGGGCATGCGCCTGGCCATGCAGGCCGGTGCGCGTGACGTGCTGCCCGAGCCCTTCGCCGATACGGAGCTGGCGGCTGCGCTGAACCGGCTGGTGGCCGAAGTGCGTCTCGGCAACGGCAACGAAGGCAAGCTGATCGCAGTGATCAGCGCCAAGGGCGGCTCCGGCGGGACCCTGGTGGCGTGCAACATGGCCCAGCAACTCAGCGCTCGTGCAGGCAATACCCTGCTGTTGGACATGGACTTGCAGTTTGGCAGCGTGACCCATTACCTGGACGTGGCGCAGTCCCACAGCCACCTTGAAGTGCTGCAGCAGGTCGATGACATGGACAGCGTGGCGCTTCGCGGTTTTTGCAGCCATTTCAGCCCGACCTTGCATGTGCTGGGTGGCCGGGCCGGCGAGCTGTGCCTGCCCCAGGATGCCCAGCCCGAGCAGCTCGATGCGCTGTTGCAACTGGCACGCGGCAGCTATGACTGGGTCGTGGTGGACCTGCCCAGGCAGATCGACCACCTCACCGGCGCAGTCCTGGAACAGGTCGACCGGGTGTACGTGGTGGTCCAGCAGAGCGTCAGCCACCTGCGTGATGCCAGCGCCCTGGTGCGGATCCTTCGCGAAGACCTGGGCGTTCGCGGCGAGCAACTGCAGATCGTGATCAACCGCTACGACAAGACCTCCGCCGTCAGTCTGAAGGATGTTGGCGAGGCCCTGCGTTGCGCGAACCTGTCGAAATTACCCAATGACTTCAACCTGGTCAGCCAGAGTCAGAACACTGGCGTGCCGTTGGGGCTGCATGCGCCGAAGGCGGCTATCACCGCCGCCCTGCGCGATTTGGCCGAGGACCTGGTCGGTCACCAGATGGCCGCAGACAAAGGCCTGCTCAAACGCGCCTTCAACCGTTTTTTCGGGGGATGACCCATGATCAGCGACTTCCGCAACCGCTTGCGCAAACAGTCCGCCAGAGCCGCGGCTCCAGCCGCCCAGCCGAGAGACAGCCTGCCCGATAGCATGGATGAATTGATGCCATGGGAGCAGGCCATCCCGGATGTGCTCTATGAAACCCGCAGCCAGGTTACCCCGGTGGAAGCCGAGTGGCGGGAAAAAATCTATCAGCAACTGCTCAAGGTCATGGACCTGTCCCTGCTCGATGCCCTGGAGCAGGCCGAGGCTGCGCGGCAGATCCGCGATATCTGCCAGCGCTTGCTGGAAGAACATTCGGCCCCTGTCAGCACGGCCAGCCGCCAGCTGATCATCAAGCAGATCACCGATGAAGTGCTCGGGCTCGGGCCACTGGAACCGTTGCTGGCCGACCACAGCGTCTCCGATATCCTGGTCAACGGCTTCGCCTCGGTCTATGTCGAACGCTTCGGCAAGCTGCAACGCACCGACGTGCGTTTCCGCGACGACCAGCACTTGCTGAATATCATTGACCGCATCGTTTCCAGCCTCGGCCGGCGCATCGATGAATCCTCGCCGTTGGTCGACGCACGCCTCAAGGACGGCTCGCGCGTCAACGCGATCATTCCGCCGCTGGCCATCGACGGCCCGAGCATGTCGATCCGGCGTTTTGCCGTGGACCTGCTCAACACCGACAGCCTGATCCAGGTGGGCACCATGACCCCGGCCATCGCCTTGCTGCTCAAGGCCATCGTCCGCGGGCGCCTGAACGTGCTGATTTCCGGCGGGACCGGCAGCGGCAAGACCACCATGCTCAACGTGTTGTCGAGCTTCATCCCGCATAACGAGCGCATCGTCACCATCGAGGATTCGGCCGAGTTGCAATTGCAGCAACCCCATGTGGTGCGCCTGGAAACCCGGCCCTCGAACATCGAAGGTCGTGGCGAGGTGAGCCAGCGTGAACTGGTGCGCAACAGCCTCCGGATGCGTCCCGACCGCATCGTCATCGGCGAAGTGCGTGGCGCCGAAGCGATGGACATGCTCACCGCCATGAACACCGGCCACGATGGTTCCCTCACGACGATCCATGCCAACACCGCCCGCGATGCACTGGGGCGAATCGAAAACATGGTGTCGATGACCGGGGCGACGTTTCCCATCAAGGCCATGCGTCAACAAATTGCCTCGGCCATCGATGTCGTGATCCAACTGGAGCGTCAAGAAGACGGCAAGCGTCGCGTTGTGAGCATGCAGGAGATCAATGGCATGGAAGGGGAGATCATCACCATGACCGAAATCTTCTCGTTTGCCCGCCACGGTCTCGGCGAGCACGGTGAGGTGCTCGGGGAATATCGGCCCAGCGGCATGATCCCGGCGTTTCGCGACGTGCTGGCCAAGCGCGGCATCGAGCTGCCGCTGACACTGTTCCGTCCTGAGTGGATGGAGGGTCGGCAGTCATGAATAACATTCCTGGTGAATTCATCCTGGCGTTCCTCGGCATGGTCTTTGTGGCTGTGTTCCTGCTGTCCCAGGGCGTGGTGGTCCCGGTCTTCGGCGAGGCGGGGAAAATGCGCAAGCGCATTCGTGGCCGTCTGCATGTGCTGGAGAAAGCCAACCACTTGCCCAACATGCGGACGGTATTGCGGCAGAAATACCTGACGCGCCTGTCTCCCTTGGAGGCCCGGCTGGAGCAACTGCCGTTCATGGCCAGCCTGACCCAGATGATCGAACAATCCGGCCATGAATACCGGGCCTATCGGGTGATGCTGCTCGGCCTCGCGCTGGGGGTGGCCGCCGGGGCCGCGGTGCTGCTGGTGTCGCCGCTCTGGTGGATGGCGCTGATCGCGTCGTTTGTCGTGACGTGGCTGCCGCTGCTGAAAGTCATGCGCGACCGCAACAGGCGTTTCGCTGCGTTCGAGGAGGGCTTGCCGGATGCGCTGGACGCCATGTGCCGGGCCTTGCGCGCCGGGCATCCGTTCAACGAAACCTTGCGACTGGTGGCCGAGGAGCACAAGGGGCCGGTGGCCCAGGAGTTCGGCATGACCTTCTCCGACATCAACTATGGCAACGACGTGCGCAGGGCCATGCTGGGTCTGCTGGAGCGCATGCCGAGCATGACCGTGATGATGCTGGTGACCTCCATCCTCATTCACCGCGAGACCGGCGGCAACCTGACCGAAGTGCTCGAGCGCCTGAGCCGATTGATCCGCGGGCGTTTTCGCTTCCAGCGCAAGATCAGGACGTTGTCGGCGGAGGGACGCATGTCGGCCTGGGTACTGGTGGCGATCCCGTTCGTGCTGGCGATCGCCATCGTGCTCACCAGCCCCAGCTACATGCCTGTGCTGATCAACGACCCCATCGGTCACAAGCTGATCATCGGTGCCTTCTGCGCCATGTTGATCGGAATTTTCTGGATCAAGAAAATTATCCGGATCCAGGTTTAAGCACTGTTGTGCCCAGAGGTGGCAGTCATGGATTTCTTACTTGGGTTGTTCAGTCGGTTCACCGGAAGCGAGGAGCTCGCCCGGCTGTTGTTCATCGTTGTGATCGGCCTCAGCACGGTGCTCGCGGCCGTTGCCGTCAGCCTGCTTTTGCTGGGCTTGCAGGACCCGGTCCAGCGGCGCCTGGCGTTGATCAAGCGCGGCTATGCCGGCAGCACGGCGGGGCAGGAGGCGCCCGGCAACCTGCAACTGCTGCTGGAGCGGGTCGGCCAGCGCTTTGCCTCAGCCGACCCGACGCAGGTTTCGGCGACCCAGATGCTGCTGACGCATGCTGGCTACCGCTCCGCCTCGGCGGTCCAGATGTACTGGGCTGTGCGCCTGATCCTGCCGCTACTGATGATTGGCCTTGCGCTGGTGTTGCTGCCGATGATCAAGGTTTCAGTGGCTATTGGTTTGCTGGCCGTGACGCTCGTTGCCGGCATCGGCTGGCTGTTGCCGGCGCTCTATGTCGGCAAGCGCAAGCAGGCACGGCAAACCCGGTTGCGCGCGGCGTTCCCGGATGCGCTGGACCTGATGGTCGTCTGCGTCGAGTCAGGCCTGGCCCTGCCCACGACCATAGAACGGGTGGCCGAAGAAATGTCGGTCAGCCAGGTCGAGCTGGCCGAGGAACTGGCCTTGGTCAACGCTCAGATCCGCGCGGGCATCACCAGTACCGAGGCGCTCAAGCAATTGGCCGTGCGCACCGGTCTGGAAGACATCCAGGGCCTGGTCAGCCTGTTGGCGCAAAGTATCCGTTTCGGCACCAGCGTGGCCGATACCCTGCGAATCTATGCCGACGAATTTCGTGACCGGCGGACCCAGGCCGCCGAAGAAATGGGTGCCAAGATCGGCACCAAACTGATCTTCCCGCTGATCTTCTGCCTCTGGCCAAGCTTCTTCCTGGTCGCCATAGGCCCCGCCATGATCGGTGTGTTCAGGGCTTTCGGGAATATGTAGCACTGCTTGTCTGTCATAGATTCATGTGGGAGCGAGCCCGCTCGCGAAAGCGCTGTAACAGTCGATGAAGAGGTTGGCTGTCAGTGCGCTATCGCGAGCGAGTTCGCTCCCACAAGTGCTTGTGTTGCTCCACCTATTCGTGTCCATCCGCTGACCGCGCTTATGTCGCTGCACCTTCAGGCACCACACCCTGTGGCGAGGGAGCTTGCTCACGCTGGGTCGCGCAGCGGCCCCGGTCTGCTTCCGTCAAATCCTCCCAATGCAAAAGATCGCAGCCCCCGGCAGTCCTGCATCGAATGCAGGGTTGCCGAAGGCTGCGATCCTGGGTTGTCGTGACGGGCCCTATTTGCTGCTGGTGATTTCTCCCCCCGAGTCCTGGTCAAAAAATTCCGGGATCGGGTAGGTGAAACTATTGAGCCAGCGCTGCATGGCCAGCTCACGTTCGGTGGCCGAGACGGTCTGCAGATTGGTCGATGCCACGACACCGCGGATCTGCAGTTGCATCCAGCGCTCGGTGCCTTGCTGCGCCGCGGAGGAAGGACCTGGCTCGATCGCCCAGGCGGTGGTAGACAGGCAGGCCACGCAAACGATCATCAATTGTTGGGTTTTCATTGTCCGGACTCCTCGAATGCTCTACTTGGCCGCGCCGGTTGAGGCCTCGACGACCTCGTTCAGGCGGTTCGCTTGTGTCGTCAGGGGATGACTGGCCGAGCCCCTGATTTTTTCCGCGCGGGCCTGGGCATCAGCTATCTGCTGAGGGCTCAGCTTGGCCATGTTCGCGAGCTCGGCGGCCTGCTTCCAGTTGTCCTGGTAGATCAACAGGGTGACCATGTTAAGTGCCGCCAGCGAGTCTGATCGCTGAAGTTCCATGGCCGTCATGAACTCGAAGCGGGCCTGGGGAATCCGGCGTTGGTTGAGATAGACCACCCCCAGGTCGTTGCGGATCTTGCCTTCGGTGGGGGCCATCCTGGCGGCGTGCTCAAGGTGTTCCGTAGCGCTGGCGTAATCATTTCGAGCGGCGGCCAACTGCCCCAGGCCATGTTCACCGTCGGCGGCCAGGCAAGTCCCGAGCAGGCTCCTATACAGCGGCTCGGCCTCGTTGCGCCCCATCAGGCGCAGCACCCGAGCCTTGCGCAGGCGAACCTGGACCAGCTCCTCGGGTAAACCTTCGAGGTTCGCCAGGCTGGCATACAAGCGCCCATCATTGGCCATGTCATCGGCCAGGTTGAGGGCCAGATCCTGATCGGATCCGGGCTTGGCGCAACTGCCCGGGTGCGAGGCCACGGTGCCGTTGCTGGCGCAACCGGTCAACACCAGGGCCGCCGCTATAGCGGTCAATGTTTTCATTGAATTTCCCCTTGTCACCGGCTGGATGGGTGACGCCTCGGATTTCGGATGGCGGCTCATTGGGAAAGCCCGCTGCGCTTGTCGAATTCGCCGTTTTCAAGGAAATACATGCGATAGAAGTTCGGGTCATAATTGCGCAGTTGCTCGCCCGGTAGCGTCGGCAACTGAGCGTTGGCGGCCAAAGGCTGAACCAGGTGCGGCGTGACGATCATCAGCAGTTCGCGCTCTTCGCGATTGATCGAGTTGTCACGGAAAAATGCACCGAGAATCGGCACGTCGCCCAGGCCCGGAAATTTGTTCACCTGAGACGCATTGCGTGTGCTGATCAGACCGCTGATGACAAAGCTTTCACCGTCGGCCAGGGCGATGCTGGTATCGGTGCGGCGCACGGTCAGCGCCGGGACGAGCGTGCCGGCAATGTTCACGGCGTTGGTGAAATCCAGTTCACTGACTTCGGGCGCCACCTTCAACACGATGCGATTCTTGCCGATGACGGTCGGCGTGAGCGTCAGGCGAATCCCGAACTCCTTGTACTCGATGGACACGTTGTCGCTCCCGGCACTCGGCACCGGAATCGGTACTTCGCCACCGGCCAGGAAGCTCGCGCTTTGCCCGCTGAGCGCCACCAGGCTCGGCCGCGCCAGGGTATAGGCAAAACCGCTGCCCTCCAGCGCGTTGATCATCAGCAGCGTCTGCCCGGTGGCGAAGGACAGGTTGAACATGTCGTTGTTGACCGGCAGGGAAGGACGGACTACGCCGCCGATCGTGGGCAGCGTTCTGGGCGAGCCGAACAGGAAGTTGCCACGGCTGCCGAAAATCGAAGTCGAGGCCTCCTTGAGCTTGGTCCGGCTGACCTCGACGAAGCGGATGTCGGTCTGGACCTGGGCGAGCAGCATCGGGTCTTCCGACGGTACGCTCGCGGCGCTGGTCAGCGCCGCGGTGGCCCGGCCCGTCACGAAGACCATGCTCTGGCGCGGTATTTTCGAGCACTCGGTCCAGACCATCAGACTGGTAGCACCGGGCATCAGGCCGGTGAGAATGAAGGCATCGCTGCCACTGGGTTGCACGTCGGCAATCTTCGGATCGCCCACCGCCAGCTTCGTCACGGGGGCCAGGATGCGCAGTTCATTCTGCAGCCCTTGGCCGACCTCGAAGGTCGCGGGCAGATTGTCCAGTTGCGAGCAGTTGGCCGAAGCCGCGTGGGCTGCTTCCAGGCCGAGGCTCATCCAGAACAATCCATGTATGAAGCGTTTTAGTGTAGGCACGGTGCGATAGGTCATGAAGTGATCCTCGTCAGAGAGGCCATCCCAGGCTGGTCGGTCGCCTCGGATCACTTAAGAGGCCCGGGCTGCCCCTCTGTATCTCACCTGATCGCCTGATCGGGTGGCCTCGGGCGTGGTCAGACATGCCGTCCCGAGTCCTGCTGTTGTGACGGTAGTTCACCCATGGCAAAGCGCCACGTCGCAAATGAAGTTTCCGCCTGAAATCTGACGGAAGGAGAAGCTACAAAAAAATGTGTCAATAAAATATCTTTTTTGCTGTCTTGAGCCAGAGAGAGAAATTGGCGGGGCAGGGCGATTCGGAATTTCTGGAGATTCCGCCACCCCAAAAAAAGGCCCGCAGGGTTAAACCGTGCGGGCCTTCGAGTGATGGCGTGAGATCAGTGCTTGCTGTCCTGATCAGACATGGCCAGCAATTGTTTTTCCTGGTTCCAGTCGAACGGCTCGTCGTTTTGCTCGGCTTCGAAACGACGTTCCTCGAGGGCCTGATACAGGGCGATCTCTTCGTCGGGCATGTAGTGCAGGCAATCGCCGCCGAAATACCACAGCAGGTCTCGAGGCACCAGGTGGGCGATTTGTGGATAACGCACGATCACCTGGCACAGCAGGTCCTGGCCAAGGTACTGGCTTTCGATCGGGTCGACTGGCAGTTGCGCGCGCAATTCGTCAAAACGCTCCAGGAACAGCGCATGGCTTTCTTCGGGAACCTGTTCGGCCTCACCCACGGCGACCAGGATGCTGCGCAAGTGGTCAAGCAAGACGAGGTGATCGGCAACGACGTTGGACACGAGATAAGTCCTCAAGAGCAAAACGGGCGCAGGAGTATAAAGCTCCTGCGCCCGCTTTTACATGCTATCGATCAGATCGCTTCCAGCATCACCGCACCTTGGCCTCGGCGAGCGTCAGTTCCTCCTTGTCGAAATCATCCACATCGATGACCTTGCGGCGTGCCGCTTCGGCTGCGCGCAGGGTCTGCGCCTCACCGGCTTGCAGGACACCCGCCTCCAGGGCCGCATCGATGATAGGTTCGCCGGGCGCAGGGTTGAGTTGGCCCTGCTTGAACGCTCCATGGAGCTTTTTGTGAAGCGGCTGGGCGGCGGCCAGCAGGTCGGCGGCATGTTGCAGCGCGCCCACCGGGTCCTCTTCCGACTGCGGGCGATAACAGCCTTGGAGCAGCTCTTCCAGAGTCGGATCGCCCTTGGCGCGGCCGATAACGGCAGCCACCTCGGCGTCCAGCCTGTCGCTCGGTCCCTTGTGACGGCGGCCGAAAGGAAACACCACCACTCGCAAGAGGCCGCCCAGCAGCCGATTCGGGAAGTTGACCAGCAGTTCGTCCAGTGCCCGCTCCGATTGACCCAGGCTTTCCTCCATGGCCCAGCGAAACAGCGGCCCCATATGGTCTGGCGAGTCAAGGTCGTGATAGCGCTTGAGCGCCGCCGAGGCCAGGTAAAGGTTGCTCAATACATCCCCCAGGCGGGCCGACAGGCGTTCGCGACGTTTGAGTTCGCCACCCAGCAGCATCATGCTCAGGTCCGCCAGCAAGGCGAACGCCGCCGCCTGCCGGTTGAGGGCACGGAAATACCCTTGGCTCAGGGCATTGCCCGGCACGTTGTCGAAGTGCCCCAGGCCGAGGTTCAGGACCAGGGTGCTGGCGGCGTTGCCGATGGCAAAACCGATGTGCTTGAGCAGCAACTCGTCGAATTCGACCAATGCCTGGTCTTTGTCTTCTCGAGTTGCCAGGGCCATTTCCTTCAATACGAACGGATGGCAGCGAATCGCCCCCTGGCCGAAGATCATCAGGTTGCGCGAGAGGATATTCGCGCCTTCGACCGTGATGAAGATCGGCGCGCCTTGCCAGCTGCGGCCCAGGTAGTTGTTCGGCCCCATGATGATGCCTTTGCCGCCGTGCACGTCCATGGCGTGGCTGATGCACTCGCGGCCGCGCTCGGTCAGGTGGTACTTGAGGATGGCAGACAGTACCGAAGGCTTTTCGCCGAGGTCCACCGCGTTGGCGGTCAGCATGCGTGCGGCGTCCATCAACCAGGCATTGCCGCCGATACGTGCCATGGCTTCCTGGATGCCCTCGAAGGCGGACAACGGCACGTTGAATTGTTCCCTTACCTGGGCGTACTGGCCGGTGACCAGGCTGGTGAACTTCGCCGCGCCGGTCCCTACCGCTGGCAGGGAAATCGAGCGCCCGACCGACAGGCAATTCATCAGCATCATCCAGCCCTTGCCGAGCATGGCCTGGCCGCCGATGAGGCAGTCCAGCGGGATGAACACGTCCTTGCCCCAGTTCGGTCCGTTCATGAAGGCGGCGCCAAGAGGCAGGTGACGGCGACCGATATTGACCCCGGCCGTATCCGTGGGGATCAGCGCCAGGCTGATCCCCAGGTCCTCTTCTTCACCCAACAGGTGCTCCGGGTCGTAGGCTTTGAAGGCCAGGCCGAGGAGGGTGGCGACGGGGCCGAGGGTGATGTAGCGTTTTTCCCAGTTCAAGCGCAGGCCGATGGTTTCCTGGCCTTGCCATTCGCCTTTGCAAATGATCCCGGTGTCGGGCATCGCCCCCGCATCGGAGCCAGCCAGCGGCCCGGTCAGGGCGAAGCAGGGAATATCGTCACCCCGGGCCAGTCGCGGCAGATAATGGTTGCGTTGTTCATCGGTGCCGTAGTGCAGCAGCAGTTCCGCCGGGCCGAGGGAGTTGGGGACCATCACGGTGGACGCCAGGTCGCCACTGCGGGTCGCCAGTTTCATCGCCACCTGGGAGTGGGCATAGGCGGAAAATCCCTTGCCGCCGTATTCCTTCGGAATGATCAGGGCGAAGAAACCATGTTCCTTGATATGGGCCCAGGCTTCGGGCGGCAGGTCCATGGCCTGGCCGATCTGCCAGTCGCTGACCATCGCGCAGAGTTCTTCGGTTGGACCGTCGAGAAACGCCTGCTCTTCGTCAGTCAGTTTTACTTTTGGGTAGGCCAGCAGCATGTCCCAGTCCGGCCGGCCGCTGAATAATTCCCCGTCCCACCACACCGTGCCGGCATCAATGGCATCGCGCTCGGTCTCGGACATCGGTGGCAAGGTTTTCTGGAACCAGTCGAACATCGGCGCGCTGAAATATCTACGGCGCAGGTCAGGTAGCAACAGCGGGGCTGCAACGGCGGCAAGTACCAACCATAGGACAAGCAGCAGCCACCCGGGCGCATGGCTGAAGATGCCCATCGCCAACAGGTAGACCGCAACGATGCCCAGCGCTGGCAGCGGGGCGGTGCGGCGGTGTGCCAGCCAGGCTATCCCGACGACCAGAACCAGTATCCACAACAACAGCATAAATAATCCTCCGTGAACCAGGGCAAGACCGACCCTCAGAGCTTAGACGTCCTCTGTAAAACCGGCGGTCGGCGCGATGTGATTGATTTCGTGGGAAACCTTGGATGCATTGCGCCAGTCTGGTTGGCAACACCGGTAGGAAATCGTTCGTTGGTCAGGTGAGAAAACGCCATTGTTTGGCTGAAACGCCGTTATTGCTCGGCGACGTGCAGGGGTGATTTGAGTCGCGGTTGATCCGGCGTATGCTGCTGCGGCATTTATCCATTGAGGAAGCCGTGATGCTGAAGATCTGGGGTCGGAAGAATTCGTCGAACGTACGCAAGGCGCTGTGGTGTGCCGAAGAGCTGGGGCTGGCCTACGAGGCCATCGACGCGGGCGGCGCGTTTGGCGTGGTGGATACGCCCGAGTACCGCGCGAAGAATCCCAACGGCCGGGTTCCGATGATAGAAGACGACGGCTTCGTGCTCTGGGAATCCAATACCATCGTGCGTTACCTGGTGGCTCGCCATGCCTCAGGCTCGGCCTGGTATCCCGATGACATACAGGCCCGCGCCAGCGCTGAAAAATGGATGGACTGGACCACGTCCAGCTTTGCCGCTCCGTTTCGCACGGTGTTCTGGGGCGTGCTGCGCACCCCGGCCGAGCAGCAGGACTGGCCGGCCATCAATGCGGCAATCAAGGAGTGCGACCAGTTGCTGGCAATGGTGGAGCAAGCCCTCGGCGAACAGCCTTACCTCTGCGGTGAGGAAATCGGAATGGGCGACATTCCCTTGGGCAGTTTCATTTATGCCTGGTTCGAGATGCCCATCGAGCGCGCCGCATTGCCTCGGCTGGAGGCCTGGTATGCGCGGCTCCAGCAGCGTCCGGCTTATCGCAAGGCCGTCATGACCGCGTTGACTTAATACTTACTATCGACACACTTCACTGTACTTGTGCGGCGACGCCACGCACCATTGCCTTCATGCGCCGTGGTTGTATTGCTCGCCGCCGGCCCTTATCTATTCTTCTTCCTCCCCTTCTTGGTGCGTAATCCGATATGAGTTCCGCTCTGTCCATACGGCAGCTAACCAAAACCTACGGCAACGGTTTCCAGGCCCTGAGTGGTATCGATCTGGATGTCGCCGAAGGTGATTTTTTTGCCTTGCTGGGCCCCAACGGTGCCGGCAAATCCACCACCATCGGCATTCTTTCCACGCTGGTGAACAAATCCGGCGGGACGGTGAACGTCTTCGGCCATGACCTGGACCGCGAGCCCGCCGCGCTCAAGCGCTGCATCGGCGTGGTGCCCCAGGAATTCAACTTCAACCAGTTCGAAAAGACCTTCGACATCGTCGTGACCCAGGCCGGCTACTACGGCATCCCGCCGAAGATCGCCAACGAGCGCGCCGAGCAGTATCTGACCCAGCTTGGCTTGTGGGACAAGCGCGATGTGCCGTCCCGTTCGTTGTCCGGCGGCATGAAGCGACGCCTGATGATTGCCCGCGCGCTGGTGCATGAACCGCGCCTGCTGATCCTCGACGAACCCACCGCCGGCGTGGACATCGAGCTGCGTCGTTCGATGTGGACCTTCCTCACCGAGCTGAACCAGAAAGGCATCACCATCATCCTCACCACGCACTATCTGGAAGAGGCCGAGCAGCTGTGCCGCAACATCGGCATCATCGACCACGGCACCATCGTCGAGAACACCAGCATGCGGCAGTTGCTGAGTCAGCTGCATGTGGAAACCTTCCTGCTGGATCTCAAGCATGACCTGAGCGCCGCGCCGCAGCTGGTGGGTTATCCGGCTCGCCTGCTCGACGGCCATACCCTGGAAGTCCAGGTCGACAAGTCCGCTGGTATTACCGGGCTGTTCACCCAGCTGGCCGTGCAAAACATCGAAGTGCTGAGCCTGCGCAACAAGACCAATCGCCTTGAGGAGTTGTTCGTGTCCCTGGTGGAAAAAAACCTGGCGAAGGTGGCGGTATGAGTATGAGTTCGGAACTGCGCCCCAACCTCATCGCCCTCAATACCATTGTCTATCGTGAAGTCCGGCGCTTCATGCGGATCTGGCCGCAGACCTTGCTGCCCCCGGCGATCACCATGGTCCTGTACTTCGTGATTTTCGGTAACCTGATCGGCCGGCAGATCGGCGACATGGGCGGCTTCACGTACATGGACTACATTGTGCCGGGGCTGATCATGATGTCGGTGATCACCAACTCCTACGGCAACGTGGTATCGAGTTTCTTCGGCAGCAAGTTCCAGCGCTCCATCGAAGAGCTGATGGTTTCGCCGGTTTCACCCCATACGATCCTGATCGGCTTCACCCTGGGCGGCGTGCTGCGCGGGCTGGCGGTCGGCCTGATCGTGACGCTGCTGTCGCTGTTCTTCACCGATCTGCAGGTGCATCACCTGGGGGTGACGATCCTGGTGGTGGTCCTGACGGCGACGATCTTTTCGCTGCTGGGCTTCATCAACGCGGTGTTCGCGCGAAACTTCGATGACATCTCCATTATCCCGACGTTCGTGCTCACGCCGCTGACGTATCTGGGCGGGGTGTTCTACTCGATTTCCCTGCTGCCACCGTTCTGGCAGACCGTATCGCTGGCCAACCCGGTGCTGCATATGGTCAATGCTTTCCGCTACGGGATCCTTGGCGTTTCGGACATTCGCATCAGTATTGCAATTACCTTCATGCTAGTGGCGACCGTGGTGCTTTATGTGAGCTGTGCGCGGTTGCTGGTGAGTGGGCGAGGGATGCGTACCTGACACTGTCCGTGTCTGAAGTGTCGTATCTGTGGGAGCGAGCCTGCTCGCGAAGACTGAACATCATCCGATGCAGATGTCGGATGTATGGCCTCTTCGCGAGCAGGCTCGCTCCCACAAGGACTTCGGATTACCCCCGAATGTCGTGTCTGGAGGGGAAACGCGGTCAGTCCAGTTTTTCTCTCATCCGGCTGCGCTTGCGCCGCCGCCACTGCCTGGCAACCCACCATCGCCAATACGCCATGGTGACGAAATAAGCCAAGACTCCAAGCACCAACCCAGTGACCACCGACCCCAGCAAAAACGGCTGCCACAACGTTGACAGCTGGTTGGTGATCCACTCCCAGGTCAATTCGTCGGGCAGCGTCCGGGCTGGAACGTCCATCAGCCAGGCGCCGGTCTGATAGGTGCAGAAGAATACCGCGGGCATGGTGATGGGGTTGGTCAGCCAGACCAGGCTTACCGCGATCGGGATGTTGCCGCGAACCGTGACGGCCAGCGCGGCGGCCAGGAGCATTTGCAGCGGTATCGGCAGAAAAGCGGCGAACAGGCCAACGGCCATCGCCCGCGCCACCGAATGACGATTGAGGTGCCAGAGGTTGGGATCGTGCAGCAGGGTGCCGAGAAAGCGTAAGGATTTATGTTCCCGAATGCTCGCGGGGTCAGGCATGTAACGTTTGAATAATCGCCGGGGCATAAGGCTTCTCGGTCGGGTCAAAGCAGTAAGGCCGCAAGTATGTCCGGATTCTACAACCGGGAGATTCAGACTTTGTGACAATTGTTAACGCCCACGGTGCCCCGCACCGGCTAAGCCTGGAGAGGGACTCTCAAGGATGGGCTTATGCGCACGGCAATGGTCGCGCTTGCACTGGGGCTGCTGGCCCCGGTTTTTCTACCGGTACTGCCGTCGCCATGGCTGATCGCAGCCATGGCGACGCTGGCGTTGATGGTACTGCCGTTTCGTCTGTACCCGGCGGGTTGCTTCCTCTTCGGGCTGGTCTGGGCGAGCCTCGCCGCACACCATGCACTGGACGGACGGTTGCCCTTCGCACTGGACGGCGAGACGCGCTGGGTCGAAGGGCGGGTCGTCGGTTTGCCGCAACACGGCGATGGAACGGTGCGTTTCGAGTTGGCCGATATCCAGTCAAGGCGCACGCGCTTGCCAACCTCGATGCGCCTGGCCTGGTATGGCGGGCCGCCGGTCAGCAGCGGTGAGAAATGGCGCCTGGCGGTAAAGCTCAAGCGACCCGCGGGGCTGCTCAATCCCCATGGCTTCGACTATGAGGCGTGGCTGTTGAGCCGCGGCATTGGCGCGACCGGCAGCGTCAAGCAAGGGCGACGCCTGCAACCGGCCCAGGGCGCCTGGCGCGACGGGGTGCGCCAGGCATTGGCGAAAGTCGATGCCCAAGGGCGTTCCGGGGCGCTGATGGCATTGGTCCTTGGCGATGGCTCCGGGTTGAGTCGCGAAGATTGGCAGGTGCTGCAAGACACCGGCACGATCCATCTGCTGGTCATTTCCGGGCAGCACATCGGCCTGTTCGCCGGCCTCGTATACCTGCTGGTCGCCGGCGCGGCGCGTCATGGTGTCTGGCCGGCGTGGTTGCCATGGCTGCCTTGGGCGTGCGTGCTGGCGTTCACCGCGGCGCTGGGTTACGGCCTGCTCGCCGGTTTCGAAGTGCCGGTGCGGCGGGCCTGTGTGATGATCGGACTGGTGCTGCTGTGGCGCTTGCGCTTTCGCCAGGCCGATCCTTGGAAAGCCTGGCTGTTGGCGCTCCTGGCAGTGCTGCTGCTCAATCCGCTGGCGAGTCTGCGGCCGGGGTTCTGGTTGTCGTTCGCCGCGGTGGCCGTTCTGATGTTTACCTTCTGCGGTCGCCTGGGCCCCTGGCGTTGGTGGCAGACCTGGACCCGCGCCCAGTGGTTGATTGCTCTCGGGTTGTGCCCGCTACTCTTGATCCTCGGGCTGCCGGTCAGCCTCAGCGGTCCGTTGGCCAATCTGCTGGCGGTGCCCTGGGTCAGTCTGCTGGTGTTGCCTTCGGCCTTGCTTGGCACCGCGTTGCTACCGATACCTTACATAGGCGAGAGCCTTCTCTGGATTGCCGGCGGCTTGCTCGATCTGCTGTTCAAGGCGCTCGCGCTGGCAGCCGGGCAGATGCCAGCCTGGGTGCCTCCCGCGGTGCCGCTGTGGGCCTGGTGCGTGGCGGCGCTCGGCACTGCGCTGCTGTTGCTGCCCAAGGGCGTACCGCTGCGGATCCTGGGTTGGCCGATGCTGATGCTGATGGTTTTTCCCCCACGGGAAGAAGTACCCCACGGGCAAGCCGAAATCTGGCAACTGGACGTCGGCCAGGGGCTGGCGATCCTCGTGCGCACCCAGCGGCACGTCTTGCTTTATGACGCGGGGCCGCGTTTTGGCGACGCCGATGCGGGCGAGCGCGTGGTGGTGCCGACCTTGCACAGGCTCGGTGTGCATGCCTTGGACATGCTGCTGCTCAGTCACGCCGATGCCGATCACGCCGGCGGTGCACAAGCCGTACGCAACGGATTGCCGACCCGTCGGGTGGTCAGCGGCGATCCCGAGGCGCTGCCCGTCGATCTGCAGGCAGGGGCGTGCGATAGCGGCGAACGCTGGGAATGGGACGGGGTGAGGTTCGAACTGTGGCGCTGGGCATCGGCTGTCGAGAGCAACCAGAAATCCTGTGTCTTGCTGGTCGAGGCCGGTGGCGAGCGGTTGCTGCTGACCGGAGATATCGATACCCATGCCGAACGGGCCTTGCTCGACAGTCCCCTGGCGATGCCGACCCAGTGGCTGGCAGCGCCGCACCATGGCAGCCGCAGCTCATCGTCGATGGCGCTGCTGGCGCGCCTCGAGCCCCATTCGGTATTGATTTCCCGGGGGCGCAACAATGCGTTCGGCCATCCCCATCCGTGGGTGATGGAGCGTTATCGACGCTTGGGCATGGTGATCTACGACAGTGCTGAACAAGGTGCCATTCGTCTGCAACTCGGCGCCTTTACACCTGCGCTTGGCCAGGCGGGCATTCGCCGTTACTGGCGTGATCCGCCGCCCGCCGGGCCAGCGTCGGAGCATTGATCTGGCGCAGCGTTCTTGCCGGGTTGTCGGCAGGGCGGGCCTGCACAGCGAGTCTGTATGATAAAGTGGCGCACTTTTTCGAGGGGGCTGTCACTGTGTGGGAATTGGTCAAATCCGGCGGCTGGATGATGTTGCCGATCATTCTGAGTTCCATCGCGGCACTGGGTATCGTTGCCGAACGCCTGTGGACCCTGCGGGCCAGCCGCGTGACCCCGGAGCATCTGCTCGGGCAGGTCTGGGTCTGGATCAAGGACAAGCAGCTGAACAAGGACAAGCTCAAGGAACTGCGAGCCAGCTCGCCGCTGGGGGAGATCCTCGCGGCAGGCCTGGCGAATTCCAAGCATGGTCGCGAGATCATGAAGGAGTGCATCGAGGAGGCCGCCGCGCGCGTCATCCATGACCTGGAACGCTACATCAATGCCCTTGGGACCATCGCGGCCATGTCGCCATTGCTGGGCCTGTTGGGCACGGTCCTGGGCATGATCGACATTTTCAGCGCGTTCACCGGTTCCGGCATGACGACCAATGCCGCCGTGCTGGCGGGCGGTATTTCCAAGGCACTGATCACCACCGCCGCGGGCCTGATGGTGGGTATTCCGGCGGTGTTCTTCCATCGCTTCCTGCAACGCCGCGTCGACGAGCTGGTGGTGGGCATGGAGCAGGAAGCCATCAAGCTGGTCGAGGTGGTGCAGGGCGACCGTGACGTGGACCTGGCCGGGGGCAAGAAGTGAAATTCCGCCGCAAACCACGGGAAAATATCGAGATCAACCTGGCGTCGCTGATCGACGTGGTGTTCATCCTGCTGCTTTTTTTCGTCGTGACCACCACCTTCACCCGGGAAACCCAGTTGAAGGTTGAGCTGCCGCAAGCGGTGAGTGGCTCGCCGGCCGAGGACCAGCAGTTGAAAAACCTGGAAGTCACCATCAGCGCCGAGGGCGCGTTCTCGGTGAACAACCAGTTGCTGCCCAAGAGCGACCTGGCGAGCCTGATCGAGGCGCTGCAGAGGGAGTCCGGCGGTGATACCAACCTGCCGCTGGCCATCAGCGCCGACGGCAAGACGCCTCACCAATCGGTCATCACCGCCATGGACGCGGCCGGCAAGCTCGGCTTCAGCCACCTGCGCATGACCACGATCGAGGCGGCGCCGGCACCTTGATGGCCATGTCCGATCGATTGCTTGCCGCGTGGTACAAGGGGCATCCCGCCCTGGTGCTGCTGCGCCCGCTTGAATGGCTGTACCGACGCGTAGTGATCGGCAAGCGCGAGCGCTTCCTGGCGGGCGAGGGCGAGATCTACCAGCCGCCGGTGCCGCTGATTGTGGTGGGTAACATTACCGTCGGCGGCACCGGCAAGACGCCGTTGATCCTCTGGATGATCGAGCATTGCCAGCGCAGTGGCCTGCGGGTCGGCGTGGTCAGCCGGGGTTACGGCGCCAGGCCGCCGCAATTGCCATGGCGAGTCGAGGCCGAGCAGGGCGCCGACGTCGCGGGCGACGAACCGCTGCTCATCGTCCAGCGCAGCGGCGTGCCGTTGATGATCGATCCTGATCGCAGCCGCGCTGTCCGGGCGCTGCTGGACGCCGAGCCGCTGGACCTGATCCTGTCCGACGACGGTATGCAGCATTACCGCCTGGCCCGTGACCTCGAACTGGTATTGATCGACAGCGCCCGTGGCCTGGGCAACTGCCGTTGCCTGCCGGCCGGCCCGTTGCGCGAGCCGGTGGAGCGCCTGCGCTCGGTCGACGCCGTGCTGTTCAACGGCGCCAGCGCTGATCGCGAGGACGGCTTCGCGTTCGAGTTGCGGCCCACCGCGCTGATCAACCTGGCCAGCGGCGAGCGGCGCCCCCTCGACCATTTTCCTCCCGGCCAGACCCTGCATGCCGTGGCCGGCATCGGCAATCCCCAGCGTTTCTTCAAGACCCTCGAAACGCTACACTGGCGGCCTGTACCGCACGGGTTTGCCGATCATGCCGAATACAGTGCCCAGGCCTTCGATTTCGAACCGTCATTTCCAGTGGTCATGACGGAAAAGGACGCGGTCAAATGCCGTGCCTTCGCCGCGCCCGACTGGTGGTACCTGGCGGTTGACGCAGCGCCTTCGCCAGCCTTCGCGGCCTGGTTCGATACGCAGCTGATGCGCCTGTTGCCGGATCGGCTCTTGCCTTAAAACGTTATACCCAGGGGAATTTCATGGACACCAAACTGCTCGATATCCTGGCTTGCCCGGTCTGCAAAGGCCCGCTCAAGCTCAGTGCCGACAAGACCGAGCTGATCAGCAAGGGCGCCGGCCTGGCCTATCCGATTCGCGACGGCATCCCGGTGATGCTCGAAAGCGAAGCCCGTACCCTGACCACCGACGAGCGCCTGGATAAATGAATACAGCGTTTACTGTTGTCATTCCGTCGCGCTTTGCCTCCACGCGCTTGCCCGGTAAACCGTTGCTGCTGATCGCCGGCAAGCCGATGATCCAGCATGTCTGGGAGCAGGCTTGCAAGAGCAGCGCCCAGCGTGTGGTGGTGGCAACGGACGACGCGCGCATCGTGGAGGCCTGCCAGGGCTTTGGCGCCGAAGTGGTGATGACCCGCGAGGATCACAACTCCGGTACTGACCGCCTGGCGGAAGTGGCTGGGAAACTCGGTCTGGCGCCCGACGCCATCGTCGTCAACGTGCAGGGTGACGAGCCGCTGATCCCGCCGAGCGTAATTGATCAGGTCGCCGCGAACCTGGCGGCGCACCCAGAGGCGCGCATGTCCACCCTGGCCGAGCCGATCGAGGACGTGCAGACCCTGTTCAATCCCAACGTGGTCAAGGTGGTCAGCGACCTCAACGGCCTGGCACTGACGTTCAGTCGTGCCAGCTTGCCTTGGGCCCGAGAGGCATTCGCTCAGGACCGCGACGTGCTGCCCGACGGCGTGCCGTACCGTCGCCATATCGGCATCTATGCCTACCGCGCCGGTTTCCTTCAGGACTTCGTCGCTTGGGGCCCGTGCTGGCTGGAAAACACCGAAGCCCTCGAGCAACTTCGAGCGTTGTGGCATGGCGTGCGGATCCATGTCGCCGATGCGCTGGTCGCGCCGCCGACCGGTGTAGACACTGCCGAAGACCTCGAGCGCGTTCGTCGCCTGCTGGAGGCTTGATGCGGGTTCTGTTCGTCTGCCTTGGCAACATTTGCCGGTCGCCCACCGCCGAAGGCATCTTGCGCCATAAGCTGCGCGAAGCCGGGCTGGAGGGGCAAGTGGAAGTCGCCTCTGCCGGTACCGGTGACTGGCACGTCGGCAAGGCCCCGGATAAACGCAGCATGGCCGCGGCCCTGCGACGTGGCTACGATCTGTCGGCCCAGCGGGCCCGGCAAGTCACCCGCGCCGATTTCGCCGCCTATGACCTGATCCTGGCGATGGACAGCAATAACCTGCGCAACCTCAAGGCACTGCAACCGGCCAGTGGCAAGGCCGAGCTCGATCTGTTCCTGCGTCGCTACGAGGCTGAGCTCGATGATGTCCCAGATCCGTACTACGACGGCGAACAGGGTTTCGAGCAGGTGCTCGACCTGATCGAACAGGCCACGGATCGTCTGGTCATCGAAGTGAAGGGGCGGTTATGACCTTGCATGTCCAGGCCGGTGTCAGCCTCAAGCCGTTCAACAGCTTTGGCGTGGACGTCGCCGCACGGTTGTTCGCCGAGGCCCACAGCGATGCCGATGTCCGCGAGGCGCTGGTCTATGCCGCCGGGCATGATCTGCCGTTGCTGCTGATCGGCGGCGGCAGCAACCTGCTATTGACCGACGACATCGACGCGCTGGTGTTGCGCATGGCCAGTCGGGGGATCCGCCTGCTCAGCGACGACGGCGAACGCGTGGTGATCGAGGCCGAGGCCGGGGAGCCCTGGCATCCTTTTGTCCAGCACACGCTGGCGCAAGGTTGGTCGGGGCTGGAGAACCTCAGCCTGATTCCCGGTACGGTAGGGGCGGCACCGATGCAGAATATCGGTGCCTACGGCGTCGAGATAAAGGATGTCTTCGCCGGCCTTACCGCGCTGGATCGCCATAACGGCGAGTTGCGCGACTTCACTCTTGAAGAATGCGCCTTCGCCTACCGCGACAGCCTGTTCAAGCAGCAGGCGGGACGCTGGCTGATCCTGCGGGTACGTTTTGCCCTCAGTCGTGTCGCGCATCTGCACCTGGAATACGGCCCGGTCCGCCAGCGCCTGAGCGAGCAAGGCATCGATCAGGCAACGCCTTCGGACGTCAGCCGGGCGATTTGCAGCATTCGCAGCGAAAAGCTTCCGGACCCCGCCGTACTCGGCAACGCCGGCAGCTTCTTCAAGAACCCCTTGGTGCCGGTCAGTCATGTGGCGCATCTCAAGCTGCAATACCCTGACCTGGTGGCTTATCCACAGCCTGGAGGGCAGATGAAAATCGCGGCCGGCTGGCTGATCGAACGGGCCGGCTGGAAGGGCTTTCGCGAGGGCGACGCTGGCGTGCACAAGTTGCAGGCACTGGTGCTGGTCAATTATGGCAACGCCACGGGCCTGCAATTGCTGGACCTGGCTCAACGGATCCAGAAGGACATTGCCGAACGTTTCCAGGTCGATCTGGAGATGGAGCCGAATCGGTACTGACGGGCGCTTGGCCCTGCGTGAACAAAAAAACGCCCTGCATGACCTGCACACGCTCATTCGTGCAGGATTGTGCAGGGCGTTTTGCTTGTTCCTGGGTTAATTTAATTGGCTGACGATGCGAGCATACGCATCCCCAAGGCCCGGTGCAGACGCTGTTGACGTGTGCACAAGAGAGCCGGATCAGCCTGAGCCAGTCTGCGACACCGAACCGATCACCAAACGGCAGATTGCTCGACCCCCATAACTCGAAACGAATGCGGGCGTGCCCATGATTACCCTGAAACTCAATGGAACAGATCATCAACTGGATGTCACCGAGGACATGCCGCTGCTGTGGGCAATCCGCGATGTGGCCGGTTACAACGGCACCAAGTTCGGCTGCGGCATGGGCCTGTGCGGCGCGTGCACGATCCACATCGATGGCGCCCCGGCGCGCAGTTGCATCACGCCGATCGGCTCGGTGAAGGGCCAGAACATCAGCACCATCGACGCGCTTCACGTCGACCCGGTCGGCCAGGTGGTACAGAAGGCCTGGCTGGACACCGCCGTGGCCCAGTGTGGTTTTTGCCAGGGCGGGCAGATCATGTCCGCCACGGCATTGCTCAAGACCAACCCCAACCCGACGGATGAACAGATCGAAGAGGCCATGGTCGGCAACCTCTGCCGCTGCGGCACCTACAACCGGATCAAGACCGCGATCCGTCAGGCCTCCACTCACCTGAAGGAGGCCAAGGCATGAGCCGCTTGCCGAATGATTTTGTGCTGAGCAACCTCAGTCGTCGGGGTTTCCTCAGGGGCGCCAGCGCCACGGGCGTGCTGGTGCTGGCCGCCAGTTGGGGGCTGCCGGAGGCCTTTGCCGAAGAGAAGAAATTCGGCGCCGAGGGCATGCCCCATGGTGCGGTCGACGACCCCAAGGTCTACGTGAGCATTGCCGCCGACGGCAGCGTCACGGTGATCTGCAACCGTTCGGAAATGGGCCAGGGGGTGCGCACCAGCCTGAGCATGGTGGTGGCCGACGAACTCGACGCCGACTGGGCGCTCGTCAAGGTCAGGCAGGCGCCGGCTGATGAGGCGCGCTTCGGCAACCAGGACACCGACGGCTCGCGCAGCATGCGTCACTGGTACGAGCCGATGCGCCGCTGCGGTGCCGCCGCCCGAACCATGCTTGAATCGGCCGCCGCTGCCCAGTGGAAAGTGCCGGTGGGCGAATGCCGTGCGCAACTGCATAAAGTGGTGCATCAGCCTTCGGGGCGCGAACTGGGTTATGGCGAGTTGGCCGCCGCCGCGGCGGCCTTGCCGGTTCCGGCCCGCGACAGCCTGCGCCTCAAGCAGCCGTCGGAGTTTCGTTACATTGGCAAGGAAGCGAGCCGTGCCATCGATGGCGCGGACATTGTCAACGGCCGAGCGGTATTCGGTGCCGATGTGCATTTCGACGGCATGCTTTACGCCGTCATGGCCCGCCCACGGGTCTACGGTGGCAAGGTCAAGAGCGTGGACAGCAGCGCGGCGTTGAAGGTGCCGGGCGTGATCAAGGTGGTGCAGATCGAAGGACGCCCTTTGCCCTCCGAATTCCAGCCGCTGGGCGGCGTGGCGGTGGTAGCGAAAAACACCTGGGCGGCGATCAAGGGCCGCGAAGCGTTGAAAATCGAATGGGACGATGGCCCGAACGCCGGCTATGACTCCATCGCCTACCGCAAGGAACTGCAAGCGGCTGCTCTGAAACCGGGCAAAGTCCTGCATAGCACTGGCGATCTTGACGACGCACTGGCCAAAGCCGATTCGACGTTGGAGGCTGCCTACTACCTGCCGCACCTGTCCCAGTCACCGATGGAGCCGATGGTCGCGGTCGCCCGCTTCAAGGACGGTCAATGCGAAGCCTGGGCACCGAGCCAGGCACCCCAGGTCACCCGCGAGCGCGTCGCCGAACGCCTGGGCATCCCTTTCGACAAAGTCACGATAAACATCACGTTGCTGGGCGGCGGTTTCGGACGCAAGTCCAAACCCGATTTCGTCGTCGAGGCGGCGGTGCTCGCCAAGGAATTCCCCAGCCAGGCGGTTCGGGTGCAATGGACCCGCGAGGACGATATTCATCACTCGTATTTCCATACCGTATCGGCCGAATACCTGAAGGCCGGCCTGAACAAGGACGGGCTGCCCTCCGCTTGGCTGCATCGCACCGTGGCCCCGACCATCACCGCGCTGTTCGCGCCGGGCATGACCCACGAAGCGCCGTTCGAAGTGGGCATGGGCGTGACCAACATGGCCTATGCCATTCCCAACCTGCGCCTGGAGAACCCCGAGGCGGTGGCCCATACCCGGGTTGGCTGGTACCGCTCGGTGTCGAACATTCCCCATGGTTTTGCGATCCAGAGCTTCATCGACGAACTGGCCCACAAGGCCGGCCAGGACCCGCTCAAGTACCATCTGAAGTTGCTGGGCCCGGACCGCAGGATCAACCCCAACAGCCAGAATGACAGCTGGAACTACGGCGAATCGCCCGAGCGTTATCCCATCGATACGGCGCGGATCCGCACCGTGCTGGAGACTGCCGCGAAGGCCGCTGGCTGGGGCCGTGAATTGCCCAAGGGCCGGGGCTTGGGGCTGGCGGTGCACTACAGCTTCGTCACCTATGTGGCCGCGGCAATTGAAGTCGAGGTCAAGGATGACGGCACGATAATCGTGCACAAGGCGGACATTGCCGTGGACTGTGGGCCGCAGATCAATCCCGAGCGTATCCGCTCGCAGTTCGAAGGCGCCTGCGTGATGGGCCTGGGCAACGCGATGGTCGGGGAGATCAGCTTCAAGGACGGCAAGGTCCAGCAGGACAATTTCCACATGTATGAAGTGGCGCGCATGTCCCTGGCACCCAAGGAAGTAGCCGTGCACCTGGTCACTCCGCCGGGCGAAGTGCCGCTGGGGGGCGTTGGTGAACCGGGCGTGCCGCCGATCGCGCCGGCATTGTGCAACGCAATCTTCGCCGCCACCGGCAAGCGCATCCGTGATCTGCCTGTGCGTTACCAGTTGCAAGGCTGGCAGCAGGCCAAAGCCTGATGGACAGCGTTGATCTGAACGTGCTGCGCAGCGTGCTGGAATGGCGTCGCGCCGGGCAGCGGGTGGTGCTGTTCACCGTGGTCCAGACCTGGGGCACCGCGCCGAGACCTCCGGGGGCTATGCTGGCCCTGCGCGAAGACGGCGTGGTGATCGGTTCGGTATCGGGCGGTTGTGTCGAGGATGACCTGATCGCCCGGCTGCACGACGGCCGGATTCCGGCGGATGGCCCGCCCGTGCAGCTCATCACCTACGGTGTCACCCGTGAGGAAGCGGCGCGTTTCGGCTTGCCGTGCGGCGGCACCTTGCGCCTGACGGAGGAGCGAGTCGGCGATCCAGGCTGGGTCGCCGAGTTGCTGGCGCGGTGCGAGGCCCACGAAATAGTTGCCCGGGAATTGACCATCGCGACCGGCGCTGTGCTGCTGACACCAGCGAGCAAAAGCGATGCCTTGGTGTTCGATGGCGAAACTCTGCGGGCGATTTATGGCCCGCGCTGGCGGCTGTTGCTGATCGGCGCCGGACAGCTGTCGCGTTACGTGGCGGAAATGGCCCGGTTGCTGGATTTCGAGGTGTTGATCTGCGACCCGCGCAAGGAATTCGTCTACGGTTGGGAAGAGCAGCATGGCTGCTTTGTTCCGGGCATGCCCGACGAGGCGGTGCTGAGCATCGAGACCGATGAGCGCACCGCGATTGTTGCCCTAACCCATGACCCGCGCCTGGACGACATGGCCTTGCTCACCGCCCTGGATTCCAGGGCTTTTTATGTGGGCGCCCTCGGCTCACGGGTCAACAGCCAGAAGCGCCGGGACAACCTCGCTCAGCTAGGCTTGTCAGCACAAGCCATCGAGCGGCTGCACGGCCCTATCGGCCTGCATATCGGCAGTCACACCCCGGCGGAAATCGCCCTGTCGCTGCTGGCGGAAATCGTCGCGATCAAGAATGGCGTCGAATTGCGCCAAAAGAAACCGCTGTAGTCCAGGAGGGAAGGGTATGTCTGAGTCCATTGGCGTGATCATCCTCGCGGCTGGCTCGGGCCGCCGTTTCCGCCAGGTCGCCGGGCCTGACAAGGACAAGCTGCTGACTGATTGCATAGGACGTGACGGCGCGGTGCGCTCGGTAATCGAACACGTGCTGGTCAATCTGCCGGCCTCGCTGGACAAGCGCGTGCTGGTCACCCGCAATGACCGTCCGCAGGCCATTCGCATGGCCCAGGCCTACGGATGCGATTTTATCGAGCTGGATTCGCCTGGCCTGGGCGACAGCATTGCCGCCGGCGTCCGGGCCTGTCCGGAGGTGGCTGGCTGGCTGATCGTGCTGGGCGACATGCCGTTTGTCCTGCCGTCGAGCATCGAAAATGTGGCGGCAGGGATTCGCGAGGATGGCATCAGCGTGCCGGTTCTTGCCGGGGAGTATGGGCATCCGGTGGGATTTGGTCGTGGGTTTGGCCCGCAGTTGATGGCGTTGTCCGGTGACCGTGGTGCGAAGGTGTTATTCGCCGGGGCGCAAGTCGTCGAGGTGTCGGTGGACGATCCTGGTGTGACCTGGGACATTGATGTGCCGGAGGCATTGATCTTCAGATAGATTTCTTGAAGGATTGTAAAATTTATGGTGGTTGCAATTCCCCTGTGGGAGCGAGCTTGCTCGCGAAAGCGGTCTGATATTCAACGGTGATGCAAGCTGATCCACCGCCTTCGCGAGCAAGCTCGCTCCCACATGGGTTTTTCAGCGGATATAAATCTCGTGCCAGGTTCTCATAGGGACCTGCAAATCGAAGGCATAAAAAAGCCCCGCCTGGCATCACCAGGCGGGGCTTTTTACTGGGCGGTGGAATCAGGCGTGAGGTTTAGGCTCGTGCTCTTTTTCCAGGGCTTCAGTGTGACGCGGAGCGACTTCTTCTTCAGCGGCGTGCTGAGGTTCGTCGATCACCGGGGCCGATTCAGTCGGGGCTTCAGCTACCGGGGCAAGGGCTGCCTCGGCGACTTCTTCCACGACCGGAGCCGGTTCGGCGGCAGGCGCTTGAGTGGCAGCTGCGGCGGCCAGTTCAGCTTCTTTCTGCAGACGCTCGGCTTCACGCTTGCGACGACGTACTTCGCGTGGATCGTTCGGGGCGCGGCCGTTAGGGGTCAGGGCACTGACCGGTGCAGGCGCTTCAACCGGGGCTGGGGCTTCGGCAACCACTGCTTCGGCAACCACAGGCGCTTCGACCATTGGCGCAGGCTCGACCACTTGCGGTTCGACGGTTACTACCGGCTCAGGTTCAGCAACCGGCGCTGGTGCGGCTGGCTCTGCGTTCCAGTTGAAAGCGGTCTGCTCTTCGCGTACTGGCTCTGGTGCGGTTTCCTCGGCAGGCATTTCAGCGGCTACCACCGGCTGCTCGACGACCGGGGCAGGCTCGGCGGCGGCTTCGGCTTGCGGCTCGGCTTCACGAACCGGTGCGAGTTCCACCTCTGGCGAAGCAGTGATTTCTACCGGAGTGGTCGCTTCGACAACTGGCGCTTCGACCGCTGCCTCTTCCACCGCAGCGGTGGCCCGTTCGGCCTGCTCGTGTGCCTGGGCCTCGGCTGGGGCGCTGATCGCGCTGCTGGCAACAGCCGCGGTGACGGCCAGGCCGGCGGCCAGGTCGGCAGCGCTAGGCGCTTCGGCGTTCTCGCCGGCGTCGGACTCTTCCGAGCCTTCGATCACGTTGCCGTTGGCATCGCGTTGGCGCTCGCGACGGTTGCTGCGACGACGCTGGCCGCGGGAGCGACGACGTGGACGATCGCCCTCGGCGCTGTCCTGACCGTCTTCCTGCAACTGCTCTTCGGTGTTCAGTACTTCCTCTTCGCTGGCTTCGGCGGCTGCCTGCTCGGCGCGCGGCTGACGCTCTTCACGCGGCGGACGCGGTGCACGCTCTTCGCGAGGCTGGCGAGCCGGGCGTTCTGCTGCCGGAGTCGCAGGCGTCGCAGCAACAGCCGGTGCGGCGTCCAGAGGCTCGCGCAATTCGCGAACACGTTCTTCACGCTCGCCACGCGGCTTGCGATCTTCACGTGGTGCGCGTGGCTGGCGCTCTTCGCGAGGCGGACGTGGTGCGCGTTCTTCGCGGGCTACCGCTGGAACTTCCTCACGGGCTTCGCGTGGTTGACGCTCTTCACGCGGCTCACGGGGTGCGCGCTCTTCACGCGGAGCACGTTCTTCGCGCGGCTTGCGCTCTTCGTCGCGACGACCGTTGCGGTTGCGGGTCTGCTGGCGACCGTTGCGGCGTTCTTCGTTGCGGGCCGGACGCTCGGTAGCGGCAGGCTTGGCGACAACGGCCGGGGCGGCAGGCTCTTCCTTGGTGGCGAACAGGCTGACCAGGGACTTCACCAAGCCTTTGAACAGGCTAGGTTCCGGGGCTGCGGCTGGGGCGGCAACCGGTGCGGCGGCTTCGGTCGGGACCGGAGCGTTGGCACGGGCCGGCGCGGTCTTGACCGCTGCCTCCTGGCGAACCAGGGTGCGGGTGGCGGCAGCTGGCTGGACGTCTTCGACTTCGGCGGCGGCCGCGGCGATTTCGTAGCTGGACTGGTTGGTGTGGGCCTCGGGGCTGTCATCACGCAGGCGCTGCACTTCGAAGTGCGGCGTCTCGAGGTGGTCGTTCGGCAGGATCACAATGCGGGCGCGGGTGCGCAGTTCGATCTTGGTGATCGAGTTGCGTTTTTCGTTGAGCAGGAACGCGGCCACCGGGATCGGCACCTGGGCACGAACTTCAGCGGTGCGGTCCTTCAGGGCTTCTTCTTCGATCAGGCGAAGGATCGCCAGGGACAACGACTCGACGTCACGGATGATGCCGGTGCCGTTGCAGCGCGGGCAAACGATGCCGCTGCTTTCGCCCAGGGATGGACGCAGGCGCTGACGGGACATTTCCAGCAGGCCGAAGCGCGAGATACGACCGACCTGTACGCGGGCACGGTCGGCTTCCAGGCATTCACGGACCTTTTCTTCCACGGCGCGCTGGTTCTTGGCCGGGGTCATGTCGATGAAGTCGATGACGATCAGGCCGCCGATGTCGCGCAGGCGCAACTGGCGGGCGATTTCTTCGGCGGCTTCAAGGTTGGTCTGCAGGGCGGTTTCTTCGATGTCGCTGCCTTTGGTGGCGCGCGCCGAGTTGATGTCGATGGACACCAGGGCTTCGGTCGGGTCGATGACGATGGAGCCGCCCGACGGCAGTTCGACGACGCGCTGGAAGGCGGTCTCGATCTGGCTTTCGATCTGGAAACGATTGAACAGCGGAACGCTGTCTTCGTAGAGCTTGATCTTGCTGGCGTACTGCGGCATCACCTGGCGAATGAAGGTCAGGGCTTCGTCCTGGGCTTCGACGCTGTCGATCAGCACTTCGCCGATGTCCTGGCGCAGGTAGTCGCGGATGGCGCGGATGATCACGTTGCTTTCCTGGTAGATCAGGAAAGGTGCGGAACGATCCAGCGAGGCTTCCTTGATCGCGGTCCAGAGTTGCAGCAGGTAGTCGAGGTCCCACTGCATTTCTTCGCTGCTGCGGCCCAGGCCGGCAGTGCGCACGATCAGGCCCATGTCGGCGGGTGCGACCAGGCCGTTCAGGGCTTCGCGCAGTTCGTTGCGCTCTTCGCCTTCGATGCGGCGGGAGATACCGCCGGCACGTGGGTTGTTCGGCATCAGGACCAGGTAGCGGCCGGCGAGGCTGATGAAGGTGGTCAGGGCGGCGCCCTTGTTGCCACGTTCTTCTTTTTCGACCTGGACGATGACTTCCTGGCCTTCGCTCAGGACGTCCTTGATGTTGACGCGGCCTTCGGGGGCCTTCTTGAAGTATTCGCGGGAGATTTCTTTGAGGGGCAGGAAGCCGTGGCGCTCGGAGCCGAAATCGACAAAGGCAGCCTCAAGGCTTGGTTCGATGCGAGTAATCCGGCCTTTATAGATGTTGGCCTTCTTCTGCTCGCGTGCACCGGATTCGATATCCAGGTCGTAGAGGCGCTGGCCGTCTACCAGTGCAACACGCAACTCTTCGGGTTGAGTTGCGTTAATCAGCATTCTTTTCATGTAGTACCGTCGGTTTCCGGGCTGCCGGAAACGGCGTTCGGCACACACGACTTCTCACGGTCGGTGTCAGGTGCGTCCTGGCGATGGCGGGGCCATTCCAGTGTCCAGCGAGTTCGACCCAATGATGGCGAAGTCGCGACGGACGCGTCCTGCTTGCTGGTACTCAAGCACTCAGTCAGGAGGAGGAATCAACCGGCGCCTGTGGACGAGATGAAGCGTCTAAATATAAGCCTAGTGCTACACAGTCCGACGGTTGTACATCTCCACCCTACACGTATCCCTGATAATTCGGGTGCTGCCGCGCGCAGAATCCGCAGCGGGTTGGCATTTACCGTGAGCTCCGGAAGGGGAGGTCACGCATCATGGCTCATTTAGGCGTTGTTTCCGAAGCTCTCGCTCGGGGTCGTCTGCGGGCGACTGCACTTTGTGAACTGGCCGTGAATGTGGCGCGCAAGGCGAGTCAAGACTCTGCTTTGCGGCGTATTTCAGGCCTCATGTCACCTGCGCTCGTTACACCTGCGAACTCTACCGTTACGTAGCAAGAGCCCCGTAGGACGGCCTCTCGTCCTCGTGAATTGCGTTGGTCAGGGCCGGTTTTTGACCGCTGGTCCGCTGTCCAGCCACTTTTGGCGGCGTTCGCGACTATAGCAGCAATGATTAAGTGCTTCAATTCCATAAAAAATTGTTATCATCGCCGCCATGACAACTACTGCCCCTTCGACCCCAGGCGTTCAACTGCTTGAGGTCTCGCCGGAATATGCCGGCCAACGAATTGATAATTTCCTGCTTGCCCGGCTCAAAGGCGTGCCCAAGACCTTGATCTATCGCATTTTGCGCAAAGGCGAAGTGCGGGTGAACAAAGGTCGGATCAAGCCCGAATACAAGCTCCAGGCGGGCGACGTCGTGCGCGTACCGCCGGTTCGCGTGCCCGAGCGCGATGAGCCGGTGCCACTGGCGCAAGGTTTGTTGCAACGCCTGGAAGCCGCCATCGTCTTCGAAGACAAGGCGCTGATCGTGGTCAACAAGCCCGCGGGCATCGCGGTCCACGGCGGCAGCGGCCTGAATTTCGGCGTGATCGAAGCCTTCCGTCAGCTGCGTCCCGATGCCAAGGAGCTGGAGCTGGTCCATCGTCTGGATCGGGACACCTCCGGGCTGTTGATGATTGCCAAGAAGCGCAGCATGTTGCGCCATCTGCACGAACAGTTGCGCGGCGATGGCGTCGACAAGCGCTACATGGCGCTGGTGCGCGGTCGTTGGGAAACATCCGTCAAGCAGGTCCGCGCGCCGCTGCTCAAGAGCAACCTGCGCTCCGGCGAGCGCATGGTGGAAGTCAACGAAGAAGGCAAGGAAGCGCTGACCGTGTTCAAGGTGCTGCGCCGTTTCGGCGACTTCGCCACCATGGTCGAGGCCAAGCCGGTCACTGGGCGGACCCACCAGATCCGCGTCCACACCCTGCATGCCGGGCATTGCATTGCCGGTGACAGCAAGTACGGGGACGATGACTTCAGCAAGGAAATCCGTGACCTGGGCGGCAAGCGCCTGTTCCTTCATGCCTACATGCTGACCGTGCCGTTGCCGGACGGCGGCGAGCTGAAATTGCAGGCCCCCGTGGATGACATGTGGGCCAAGACCGTGGAGCGGTTGAGTGCATCCTGACTACAAGCTGCTGATATTTGATTGGGACGGCACTCTGGCCAACTCCATCGGTCGGATTGTCGAGTCGATGCACGTCGCGTCGGACCGAACGGGTTTTGCTCGGCGGGATGATTTTGCGGTGAAGGGCATTATCGGTCTTGGGCTGCCGGAAGCGATTCGCAGCCTGTACCCGGAAATCGCTGATGATGAGTTGAGCGTTTTTCGCCAGCATTATGCCGACCACTACATCGCGCTGGAGGCCGAGCCTTCGCCGCTGTTCGACGGCGTGGCCGACACGCTCCAGGCCCTGCGGGAAGAGGGCTATCACCTGGCTGTCGCGACCGGCAAGGCTCGACGCGGGCTGGATCGGGTGCTGAAGTCCCATGGCTGGGACGATTATTTCGACATCACCCGCGCCGCCGACGAAACCGCCAGCAAGCCGCATCCGCTGATGCTTGAGCAAATCCTGGCCCACTGTAATGTGCGGCCCGAGCAGGCGCTGATGGTCGGGGATTCGTCGTTCGACCTGCAGATGGCGCGTAATGCCGGCATGGGCTCTGTCGCTGTCAGTTATGGCGCTCAGACGATCGAGGCGCTTCGGGCGTTTGAACCGTGCCTGGCGATTGACCATTTTCCCGAATTGCACGCGTGGCTGAGCCAGCGTGCCGGTTGACGTTTTGATGGGGATGCATGCATGACCGATGAATGGAAAGCACCGGCCAAGGCAGATGCCGAGAGCGGTGATGGAAAAAGCTGGAAGCTGTTGGAAAAGACTCTGTTGGCCGGTGTGCAAGAGCAGCGTCGGTCGCGTCGCTGGGGGATCTTCTTCAAGCTGCTGACCTTTGTTTATCTTTTCGTTGCGCTGCTGCTGTTTACGCCGTTGATGAGTATCGAAAAGGGTGCGGTCAGTGGTTCGGCGTATACCGCGTTGATCGACGTTGAAGGAGTGATCGCCGACAAGGAGCCAGCCAGTGCGGATAACATCGTCGGCAGTCTGCGGGCTGCCTTCGAAGATCCGAAGGTCAAGGGCGTGGTGCTGCGCATCAACAGCCCGGGCGGCAGTCCGGTGCAGTCGGGTTACGTCTACGACGAGATCGTCCGGTTGCGCGCGCTTCACCCGAACACCAAGGTCTATGCAGTCATCGCCGATCTCGGCGCGTCGGGTGCCTATTACATTGCCAGCGCTGCGGACCAGATCTATGCCGACAAGGCCAGCCTGGTCGGCTCCATTGGCGTGACGGCGGCCGGTTATGGTTTTGTCGGGACCATGGAGAAGCTCGGTGTGGAGCGGCGGGTCTATACCTCTGGCGAGCACAAGTCGTTCCTTGATCCGTTCCAGCCGCAAAAGCCTGAAGAAACCGCGTTCTGGCAGGGCGTACTCGACACGACTCACAAGCAATTCATTGCCAGCGTCAAGAAAGGCCGCGGCGAGCGCTTGAAGGACAAGGAACATCCGGAATTGTTTTCCGGGTTGGTCTGGTCCGGGGAGCAGGCTTTGCCGCTGGGCCTGATCGATGGCCTGGGCAGCGCCAGTTCGGTGGCTCGGGATGTGATCGGTCAGAAGGACCTGGTGGACTTCACCATCGAAGAATCGCCGTTTGACCGCTTCTCGAAGAAGCTGGGCGCAAGCATCGCCGAGCATCTGGCGATGTGGATGGGCTTCCAGGGCCCGGCGTTGCGCTAGGCTTCTTGCGCTCTGGTTGGCGGGGCCCCTGTGGCGAGGGGATTTATCCCCGTTGGGGCGCGGAGCGACCCTGAAGGTTGACGCCTCGGTGCATCAGATCGATTGAGGGGGCTGCTCCGCAGCCCAGCGGGGATAAACCCCTCGCCACAAATGGGTTGTCTGGGGTTTCAGGGAACCTCCACACCCTCAACTAGCAACATGTCCACAAGACGAATCAGCGGCAGGCCGACCAGGCTGGTGGCGTCCGGCCCTTCGGTGCGCTGGAACAGGCTCACGCCCAGGCCTTCGGCCTTGAAGCTGCCGGCGCAGTCGTACGGTTGCTCGGTGCGCAGATAGCGCTCCACGCGAGCCTGATCCAATGTCCGCATGGTTACGGTAAACGGAACGCAATCGACCTGGCAGGCGCCGGTCTGGCTGTTGAGTAGTGCCAGGCCGGTCAGGAAGGTTACCTTGGTCCCGCTGGCGGCCAGCAGTTGCTCGCGGGCGTTCTCGAAGGTGTGGGGCTTGCCCAGGATGCGCTCTCCGATCACGGCGACCTGGTCCGAGCCAATGATCAGGTGTGCCGGGTAACGGTCCGCCAGGGCGAAGGTTTTTTCCCGGGCCAGGCGTTTCACCAGTTCGAGCGCGGCCTCGCCGGCGCGATGGCTTTCGTCGATGTCCGGTGAGTCGCAGACGAACGGCAGCCCCAGGCGGGCAAGCAGTTCCCGACGGTAGACCGAGCTTGAGGCAAGTAATAAAGGCAGCATTGGCGTCTCCAGGAGGCAGGAGAGGATTCTAGCGAGGCGTGCAAGTGACGGACAGGGCTGAATTTCCTTTGACATGGCCCGGTGCATCCCTATAATGCTGCGCCTATGTTGAATGACCCGATTCCACCTCACGTTGACCCGCGCAAATTGGCTGACCGTGGCACCACCCTTCAAGGTGAATTGCTGCTGGCCGATTTGAAGAGACTCTGCGACCCGCTTTCCGACGATGTCGGTACGGTCCAGGCCAAATTCGTTTTTGAACGAGATGAACGTAAATCTGTGGTGATCCACAGCTTTATCGACACTGAAGTCAAAATGGTTTGCCAGCGTTGTCTTGAGCTGGTCACCCTGCCGATCCACAGCGAATGCAGTTACGCCGTGGTGAAGGAGGGTGCGAATACCCAGTCGTTGCCGAAAGGTTATGACGTGCTGGAACTGGGCGAAGATCCATTGGATCTGCAGTCACTGATCGAGGAGGAGCTTCTGCTCGCCTTGCCCATTGTGCCTGCTCATCATCCGGAAGAATGCCAGCAGCCGGCGGGAGCAGATGAGCCCGAACCGAGCGAGGACGAGGTAACGCGGTCCAACCCGTTCAGTGTATTGGCGCAGTTAAAGCGTGACCCAAACGTTTAGGAGTTAATCAATTATGGCTGTTCAGCAGAACAAAAAATCCCGCTCTGCCCGTGACATGCGCCGTTCGCACGACGCTCTCGAGGCTAGCACCCTGTCTGTAGAAAAAACCACCGGTGAAGTTCACCTGCGTCACCACGTATCGCCAGAAGGCGTATACCGTGGCCGTAAAGTGATCGACAAGGGCGCCGACGAGTAATCACTTGTCCGCTCAAGTCATCGCAATTGACGCAATGGGCGGGGACTTCGGTCCCCGCAGCATTGTCCAGGCCAGCCTCGCTTGCCTGAATGCTACGCCCTCGCTGCACCTGACCCTCGTCGGTCAACCCTCCCTCCTGGAAGAATTGCTCAGTGGCTATCCCGCTGCGGATCGCGCGCGCCTGACGATTACCCCGGCGTCCGAAGTCATCGCCATGGACGAGAAGCCTGCCCAGGCTCTGCGCGGCAAGCCCGACGCCTCGATGCGCGTGGCATTGGAGCTGTTGCGCGACGACAAGGTCCAGGCGTGTGTCAGTGCGGGTAATACCGGGGCGTTGATGGCGCTGTCCCGCTACGTGCTGAAAACCCTGCCGGGGATCGATCGGCCCGCCATGGTCGCGGCGATCCCGACCCAGCGCGGTTTCTGCCAGCTATTGGACCTGGGCGCCAATGTCGACTGCAGCGCCGAGCATTTGCTGCAGTTCGCGGTGATGGGCTCGGTCGCGGCTGAAACCCTCGGCATCGCTCGCCCTCGCGTGGCACTGCTGAATATCGGCACCGAAGACATCAAGGGTAATCAGCAGGTCAAGCTCGCGGCCACATTGTTGCAAAGCGCCCGGGGCATCAATTACATCGGTTTTGTCGAGGGTGACGGGCTATATCGCGGCGAGGCGGACGTGGTGGTATGCGACGGTTTTGTCGGCAATATCCTGCTCAAGTCCAGCGAAGGCCTGGCGACCATGATTGGCGGCCGCATCGAGGCCCTGTTCAAGCAGAGCCTGGCTTCCAGGGCGGTGGGTGCGCTGGCATTGCCGCTGATGCGTCGTCTGCAGGCGGATCTGGCCCCGGCGCGGCACAATGGTGCGAGTTTTCTCGGGCTGCAGGGCATCGTGATCAAGAGTCATGGTTCGGCTGGGGTGCAGGGCTTTCAGAGTGCAATCAACCGGGCGGTGATTGAAATCGAGGAAAACCTGCCTGAGCGCCTGCATGGCCGTCTTGAAGATTTGTTAACTTAGGCGTTTTCGTCCGACAATGCTTAAATGTGACCGGTCGGTTCAACCCGCCATCCAACTGTCAGTTTCCTAGCGCCCCCAGGGGCGTCAATTTTTGACGACAAGATCATTAGGGGCTTTGTTTTCATGTCTGCTTCCCTCGCATTCGTCTTTCCAGGACAGGGCTCGCAGTCCCTCGGCATGCTGGCCGAGCTGGGCGCGCAATACCCGTTGATCCTGGAAACATTCAAAGAAGCATCCGATGCACTCGGCTACGACTTGTGGGCACTGACCCAGCAAGGGCCGGAAGAGCAACTTAACCAGACCGACAAGACCCAACCCGCGATCCTGACCGCCTCCATTGCGCTGTGGCGCTTGTGGCTGGCTGAAGGCGGCGCGCGTCCGGCGTTTGTCGCCGGTCACAGCCTGGGTGAGTACAGCGCCCTGGTGGCGGCTGGCAGCCTGAGCCTTGGCGACGCGGTCAAGCTGGTGGAACGGCGTGGCCAGTTGATGCAGGAAGCGGTTCCGGCCGGGCAGGGTGGCATGGCCGCTATCCTCGGCCTGGAAGACGCCGATGTGTTGGCAGCCTGTGCCGAAGCGGCGCAAGGCGATGTGGTCAGCGCGGTGAATTTCAATTCGCCGGGCCAGGTGGTCATTGCCGGCGCCAAGGCGGCTGTCGAGCGCGCGATCGAAGGTTGCAAGGCCCGTGGCGCCAAGCGCGCGATGCCCTTGCCGGTCAGCGTTCCGTCGCACTGCGAGCTGATGCGCCCGGCCGCCGAGCGGTTTGCCGAATCCATCGCCGCCATCGACTGGCAGGCGCCGCAGATTCCCGTGGTTCAGAATGTCAGCGCCAACGTGGCGCCGGATCTCGAGACCCTCAAGCGCGATCTGCTGGAACAACTCTACAAGCCGGTTCGCTGGGTCGAATCGGTACAGACCCTGGCAGCCAAGGGCGCGACCGAACTGGTCGAGTGCGGCCCTGGCAAGGTGCTGGCAGGTCTGAACAAACGCTGCGCCGAAGGCGTGTCGACTTCCAATCTCAACACCCCAGACGCTTTCGCTGCCGCTCGTGCAGCGCAAGCCTGAACAGGAGAAGCTTGCATGAGTCTGCAAGGTAAAGTTGCACTGGTGACCGGTGCAAGCCGCGGCATCGGCCAGGCTATCGCACTGGAATTGGGTCGCCAAGGCGCCATTGTCATTGGCACCGCGACTTCCGCTTCAGGCGCCGAGCGTATCGCCGCGACCTTGAAGGAAAACGGCATCCAAGGCACCGGCCTTGAGCTGAATGTCACCAGCGACGAATCTGTTGCGGCGGTTCTGGCAAGCATCCAGGAGCAGTTCGGCGCTCCGGCGATCCTGGTCAATAATGCCGGCATCACTCGCGATAACCTGATGATGCGCATGAAAGATGACGAATGGTTCGATGTGGTCGATACCAACTTGAACAGCCTGTATCGGCTGTCCAAGGGCGTTCTGCGTGGCATGACCAAGGCCCGTTGGGGCCGAATTATCAGTATCGGCTCGGTTGTGGGTGCCATGGGCAACGCTGGCCAAGTAAACTATGCTGCGGCTAAAGCCGGCCTGGAAGGTTTCAGCCGTGCGCTGGCACGGGAAGTCGGTTCGCGCTCGATTACGGTAAACTCGGTTGCACCGGGTTTCATCGACACCGACATGACCCGCGAACTGCCGGAAGCACAGCGTGAAGCTTTGTTGACACAGATTCCGCTGGGCCGTCTGGGGCAAGCTCAAGAAATCGCGTCCGTGGTCGCTTTTCTTGCTTCGGACGGTGCGGCATACGTGACTGGGGCTACAATCCCGGTAAACGGCGGGATGTACATGAGTTAAATGTGACGGATTGCTTCAAAAAAATGTCATACGAGCTGTCTAAAATCCGTTATAAAGCTGCAATCTATTTATAGGCGGCGGGCCCCAGGGTTCGAGGAGTGAAGCTTTCGGTTGAAAAACCGAAAAGTCTTTCTATACACTTACCCACCGGCCAGCTGCCTGAATTTGTCCATTAGGAGTGAAAACAAGGTATGAGCACCATCGAAGAGCGCGTCAAGAAAATCGTTGCCGAGCAACTGGGCGTTAAAGAAGAAGAAGTTGTGAACACCGCTTCCTTCGTCGAAGACCTGGGTGCCGACTCCCTTGACACCGTTGAGCTGGTGATGGCTCTGGAAGAGGAATTCGAGACCGAGATTCCTGACGAAGAAGCTGAAAAGATCACTACTGTACAAGCTGCTATCGACTACGTTACCAGCCACCAGGCGTAATCGTATTCAGTCGTCGCTAGCTGTCATGGAAAAACCGCACTGCCATTTCGGCGTGCGGTTTTTTCTTTAGGCCTGATGCAAAGTCGTCATTTGAAAAAGGAGAGTGCTGTGTCGCGTAGACGCGTCGTAGTCACCGGTATGGGTATGTTGTCGCCACTGGGCACGGATGTGCCGAGCAGCTGGCAGGGCATTCTGGCTGGCCGTAGTGGCATTGGTCTGATCGAACACACCGACCTTTCTGCCTATTCCACCCGTTTTGGCGGCTCGGTAAAGGGTTTCAATGTCGAGGAATACCTGTCGGTCAAGGAAGCCCGCAAGCTTGACCTGTTCATTCAATACGGCCTGGCAGCCGGTTTCCAGGCGGTGCGCAATGCCGGGCTGGAAGTCACCGACGCCAACCGTGAGCGCATCGGCGTGGCCATGGGTTCGGGTATTGGCGGCTTGACCAATATCGAAGAAACCAGCCGTACGCTGCATGATTCCGGGCCGCGGCGTATTTCGCCGTTTTTCGTGCCGGGCTCGATCATCAATATGATTTCCGGTTTCCTGTCCATCCACCTTGGTGCACAGGGACCCAACTACGCCATCGCTACTGCCTGCACCACGGGCACGCACTGCATCGGCATGGCCGCGCGCAACATCATGTACGACGAAGCTGACGTGATGATTGCCGGTGGCGCCGAAATGGCCGCCTGCGGCCTCGGCATGGGCGGTTTCGGCGCGTCCCGTGCGCTGTCGACCCGCAACGATGAGCCGGACCGGGCTAGCCGCCCGTGGGACAAGGGCCGCGATGGTTTCGTACTGTCGGACGGTGCCGGTGCGCTGGTGCTCGAAGAACTTGAGCACGCCAAGGCTCGTGGCGCGACCATCTATGCCGAACTGATCGGCTTCGGTACCAGCGGCGATGCGTTCCACATGACGTCGCCACCGGCCGATGGCGCCGGTGCGGCCCGTTGCATCACCAATGCCTTGCGCGACGCCAAGCTCAATCCAGGGCAGGTGCAGTACATCAACGCCCATGGTACGTCGACCCCGGCCGGCGATCTGGCCGAAGCCCAGGCCATCAAGACGGTGTTTGGCGACCACGCCTACAAACTGGCTGTCAGCTCGACCAAATCGATGACCGGCCACCTGTTGGGCGCGGCAGGTGCGGTGGAAGCGATCTTCAGCGTACTGGCGATCAACAGCCAGGTGGCGCCGCCGACCATCAACCTTGATGAGCCGGACGAGGGCTGCGACCTCGACTTCGTGCCACATACCGCCCGCAGCATGGACATCGACGTCGTGTTGTCCAATTCCTTCGGCTTCGGCGGGACCAACGGCTCGCTGGTGTTTCGCCGGTTCGCCGGTTGATGGAAAGCTGGGTCGACGGTCAGCCGGCTGACGCTCTGTCGCTGAAAGATCGCGGCCTGGCCTACGGTGATGGGTTGTTCGAAACCATCGCCGTGCGGGACGGTAAGCTCGTTCTGCTTGAGGGGCATCTGCAACGCCTCGCGTTGGGATGCCGACGGTTGGCAATCAGTGCCGATTGGGCGGTATTGAATGCAGAACTGCAAGCCTATGCGCAGCAGCTCGGCGATGGCGTTCTGAAACTGATCGTGACCCGTGGCGACAGTCTGCGGGGCTATGCCGCCAATCCTTCAGCCCAGGCCCGCCGCATCTTGCAGGGCAGCCCGCCGGCGGCCTATCCACTGGCCCATGCCGAGCAAGGCGTTCAGCTGTTTCCTTGCACTACACGCCTGTCCGAGCAACCGTTGCTCGCCGGCCTCAAACACCTCAATCGCCTTGAACAAGTGCTGGCCCGCGCCGAGTGGAGCGACACCGAGCATGCCGAAGGCTTGATGCTGGATATGTCCGGGCGGGTGATCGAAGGCGTGTTCAGTAATCTGTTCACGGTGCACGACGGAGCGCTGATCACGGCGGATCTGAGCCGTTGTGGTGTCGCCGGGGTGATGCGTGGGCAATTATTGTTTCAAGCCGAGTCTGATGGCATCGCTACTCAGGTCACCAATATCCGCCTCGAACAGCTGCACCAGGCCGACGAGGTCTTTGTCTGCAACAGCGTTTATGGCGTGTGGCCGGTACGCGGATGCGGTTCGGCGCGCTGGTCGGTTGGCCCGCTCACCCGTAAACTGCAGACCCTTGCCCGTGCGCTATTGGATGCTTGATTCGTGAGACGTAAATTCTTGCTGCTGCTGGAAGTCGGACTGGTTCTGGCAGGGCTGTTGCTGGGCGCTTCGGCGTGGAAAATTCACTCGGCGCTGCAGCAGCCGTTGAACATCACCCAGGAAGAACTGCTTGACGTACCCAGCGGCACCACGCCGACCGGGACGCTCAATCGCCTGGAAGCCGATGGCCTGATCAAGGATGCATTCTGGCTGCGGGTGTACTGGCGCTTCAACCTCGCCGGCCAACCCCTGCACTCCGGCGAATACCGGATGGTCCCAGGGATGACGATGGACGGCCTGATCGGTGTCTGGAAGCGTGGTGACGTGGTGCAATACAGCGTCACGCTGGTGGAGGGCTGGAATTTCCGTCAGGTTCGCGCAGCGCTGGCCAAGGATGAGAAGCTCCAGCAGACCCTCGCCGGCCTGAGCGACAGTCAGGTGATGGACCGTCTTGGTCATTCCGGGATATTTCCCGAAGGCCGGTTCTTCCCGGATACCTATCGGTTCGTGCGCGGTACGTCGGATACCGATCTGCTGAAGAAGGCCTACGATCGGCTGGAAGAGGTGCTCGCCAAGGAGTGGGCGCAACGAGCCGCCGACGTGCCTTACACCCAGCCCTACCAAGCATTGATCATGGCTTCCCTGATCGAGAAGGAGACCGGCGTGCCCCAGGAGCGTGGCCAGATCGCCGGGGTGTTCGTGCGCCGCTTGCGCCTGGGCATGTTGTTGCAGACCGATCCCACCGTAATCTATGGCCTGGGGGAGCGCTACACCGGCAAGCTCACCCGTGCCCATCTGAAAGAACCGAATCCCTACAACACCTATCTGGTTCCAGGGCTGCCGCCGACGCCGATCGCGATGGTCGGGCGCGAGGCGATTCATGCGGCGTTGAACCCGGCGGACGGCAACAGCCTTTATTTCGTGGCCCGGGGCGATGGCAGCCATGTGTTTTCCGATGACCTGGAAACGCACAATAACGCGGTGCGCGAATACCAACTCAAGCGCCGCGCCGATTATCGTTCGAGCCCGGCCCCGGTTGCGCCGGACGATGTGGCGCCGATTCCCGCCGCTTCACCTGATACGGCGCCTGAAGCCGTGCCCCAGGTGCCGCCTCAGGAGCCCGCGCCGCAACCTGCCCCCGAACCGAATGCCAGCGAGCCGCCGAGCCCGCAATGACTCTGATTAAGGATCGCCCGTGACTGGCTTGTTTATAACCCTGGAAGGCCCCGAAGGCGCCGGCAAGAGCACCAACCGCGAATACCTCGCCGAACGTTTGCGGGCTGAAGGCATCGAGGTGGTGCTGACCCGTGAGCCGGGCGGCACGCCATTGGCCGAGAGGATTCGCGAGGTGCTGCTGGCACCCCTTGACGAGGTCATGAACCCCGACACCGAGCTGTTGCTGGTTTTCGCTGCCCGGGCGCAACATCTGGCCGAGGTGATCCGCCCGGCGCTGGCCCGTGGTGCGGTGGTGCTGTGTGATCGCTTCACCGATTCGACCTATGCCTACCAGGGGGGCGGCCGGGGCTTGTCCCTTGAGCGTATCGCCGCGTTGGAAACCTTTGTCCAGGCGGACCTGCGGCCAGACCTGACTCTGGTGTTCGACTTGCCGGTGGACATCGGTCTGGCCCGCGCCAGCGCCCGGGGTCGGCTTGATCGCTTCGAGCTGGAAGGGCAGGCCTTCTTCAACGCCGTGCGCAATGCCTTCCTGGAGCGTGCCCAGGCTGATCCGGCGCGTTACCTGCTGATCGACGCCGCCCAACCGCTGGCACAGGTCCAGCAATCGCTGGATGGTCTGCTGCCGCGTCTGCTGGAGCGTGCCCGTGGCTGAAGCCTATCCGTGGCAGGACAGCCTCTGGCAGCAATTGGCCGGGCGTGCCCAGCATGCCCATGCCTACCTGCTGCACGGTCCGGCCGGGATCGGCAAGCGGGCGCTGGCCGAACGCCTGATGGCGAGCCTGTTGTGCCAGGCCCCGGTGGCCGCGGGCGCCTGCGGCGAATGCAAGTCCTGCCTGCTGCTCAAGGCCGGTAGCCATCCAGACAATTACGTGCTGGAGCCTGAAGAGGCGGACAAGGCGATCAAGGTCGACCAGGTCCGGGACCTTGTGAGTTTCGTCGTCCAGACCGCGCAGATGGGCGGGCGCAAGGTCGTGTTGATCGAACCGGTGGAGTCGATGAACATCAACGCTGCCAATGCCTTGCTCAAGAGTCTCGAAGAGCCTTCCGGGAATACCGTCCTGCTGTTGGTCAGCCACCAGCCGAGTCGGTTGTTGCCGACCATCAAGAGCCGTTGCGTGCAGCAGGCTTGTCCGCTGCCCAGCGAGGCCATGAGCCTGCAGTGGCTGGGCCAGGCCTTGCCTGACAGCAGCGATGAGGAGCGTGTCGAGCTGCTGACCCTGGCCGCCGGTTCGCCACTGGCGGCCGTCAGCCTCCAGGCCCAGGGCGTGCGTGAGCAGCGGGCACTGGTAGTGGACGGCGTCAAGAAGCTGCTCAAGCAACAGCAGTCGCCGACGCAACTGGCCGAGGGCTGGAACGCCATTCCGTTGCTGCTGCTGTTCGACTGGTTCTGCGACTGGTCGAGCCTGATCCTGCGTTATCAGCTCACCGAGGACGAGGCTGGGCTGGGACTGGCGGACATGCGCAAGGTGGTCCAGTACCTGGCGCAAAAAAGCAGCCAGGACAAAATCCTGAACATTCAGGACTGGATCCTTGCCCAACGCCAGAAGGTGCTGAGCAAGGCCAACCTCAATCGCGTCCTGTTGCTGGAGGCGCTGTTGGTGCAATGGGCAAGTTTGCCTGGTCGTAACTGACAGGCACACTAAACTCAGCTCAATTGCAGCGGAGATCAGCATGAACGAACCTGTCAGCCCCGGGCCACGCAATGGCATCCTGTCCCTGACCATCAAGGACAAGTCGGTGCTCTACGCCGCCTACATGCCCTTCATCAGGAATGGCGGCCTGTTTATCCCGACCAACAAGAATTATCGCCTGGGCGATGAGGTGTTCATGCTGTTGAGCCTGATGGACGAACCGGAGAAAATCCCGGTCGCCGGCAAGGTGATCTGGCTCACCCCCAAAGGCGCCCAGGGCAACCGGGCGGCCGGGGTTGGCGTGCAGTTCAACGAAGGCGACAACTCGGCTCGCAATCAGATCGAAACCCACCTGGCCGGAACCCTCAAGTCCGACCGTCCTACCCATACGATGTAGCCTGGCCCCATATGCTTGTAGATTCCCATTGTCACCTTGATCGCCTCGACCTTGCCGCCCATGGCGGTTCGCTGGACGCCGCGCTGGATGCAGCGCGCCAACGAGGCGTCGGGCATTTCCTGTGCATCGGTGTCAGCGCCGATAACGCCGCCGACGTCAAGGTCCTGGCCGACCGTTATGCGGATGTTGATTGTTCGGTGGGTATCCACCCGCTGGACGTACAGCCCGATGCCGCGCCGGCCCTGGACTGGCTGCTGCGCGAGCTCGACCATCCTCGGGTGGTGGCCATTGGCGAGACTGGCCTCGACTATCACTACGAGCCGGAGGCCGCCGAGGTGCAGCAGGCTTCGTTCCGCTTGCACCTGGAAGCGGCTCGTCAGACTGGCAAGCCGGTAATCATCCACACCCGCGGTGCCCGCGCCGATACCCTGGATCTGCTGCGCGACGCGGCGTTGCCCCAGGCGGGCGTGCTGCATTGCTTCACCGAGGACTGGGACATGGCCAAGGCTGCGCTGGACATGGGTTACTACATCTCCCTGTCCGGAATTGTCACGTTTCGCAATGCCGATGCCCTGCGCGACGTCGCCAGCAAAGTGCCGGCAGATCGATTGCTGGTGGAGACCGATTCGCCCTACCTGGCGCCAATACCCTATCGCGGCAAGCCGAACCTTCCTCAGTATGTGCGCGAGGTGGCCGAGTTCCTGGCCATGTTGCGCGGTGAATCCTATGAGCGGTTCGCGCAGCAGACCACGGAAAACTTCAAGCGCCTGTTCCCCCTGGCGCATGTCGGTTCGCCGAGGGCCTGAATCCCGGACAAAAAAAACCCGGGTTCTGGGGGGTGAATCCGGGTTAAGACCATTAGGAGTAAACAAAGGCACTCGGTCCGTTGGTACCTTTATCGGCGTGTCACTTGGGGGAGATGTCACGCCGACAGTTCAAGTATTGATCACTGTGGCGATGCGTCCAGTGTGGTTGCGGCGGTTTTTAAACAAATTTGGAATACGCTCGCTTCGGATAGGTTCTCACTGTCCTTTTAACCTGCCAGTACGGTAGGGTGCCAGGTAAACGGAGGAGTCGGGACTGCACGGTTTCCCACAGAACACTGATCGAAAATGGATGATCCGTGCATTTTTGCGTAATTTAGGCATAATACCCGGCTTCGAATTTTGACCCTTCAGACCTTTTTCTTATGCACAAAGAACCCCGTAAGGTCCGTGAGTTTCGTCGCCGCGAGCAGGAAATTCTCGACACCGCGCTCAAGTTGTTCCTCGACCAGGGTGAAGACAGTGTCACCGTCGAGATGATTGCGGATGCCGTGGGTATCGGCAAAGGCACGATTTATAAACATTTCAAATCCAAGGCCGAGATCTACCTGCGGCTGATGCTCGATTACGAGCGCGATTTGAACGAGTTGTTGCATTCGGCCGATGTGGACAAGGACAAGGAAGCGCTTTCCCGGGCCTATTTCGAGTTCCGCATGCGCGACCCGCAGCGTTACCGCTTGTTCGACCGTCTGGAAGAGAAGGTGGTCAAGGGCAACCAGGTGCCGGAAATGGTCGAGGAGCTGCACAAGATCCGCGCTTCCAACTTCGAACGCCTGACCCTGCTGATCAAGGGCCGGATCAGCGAAGGCAAGCTCGAAGATGTGCCGCCGTATTTCCATTACTGCGCAGCCTGGGCGCTGGTGCATGGCGCCGTGGCGCTGTATCACTCGCCGTTCTGGAGCAATGTGCTTGAAGATCAGGAAGGCTTCTTCCAGTTCCTGATGGACATTGGCGTGCGCATGGGCAACAAGCGCAAGCGCGACACCGACGTCCCGAGCAGTTGAGGCATTCAGCTGTCTGATTGCGCCATGTCTGCTTACATGGCGCATTGCCCGAGGAATATACTCAGGCTTGGGCCTTGCAGAAATCTGATTTTTAGGTCAGGTTTTGCGGGCCCGATTCTTCTTTCGCCGGAGTCATCATGATCGTTGACCGTCAAGGCAGGCGTTTTCGCAATTTGCGGATCAGCCTGACTTCAGCCTGCAACTATGCCTGTACCTACTGCGTGCCAGACGGCAAGCGGCTGGTGGCTGCGCAGGATGAACTGTCGGCCGAGGCCATGGCGCGGGGCGTGGCCTATCTGATCGAAGCCGCCGGCATCGAGCGGTTGCGCATCACCGGTGGAGAGCCACTGGTCAGCCCCAAGCTGGAAAGCTTCATGACGGCGGTGGGGCAGATGGGGCTGCAGGACATCAGTCTGACCACCAATGGTCAACTGCTGGCAAAGAAGCTGCCGCTGCTGGTCAACGCCGGTATCCGCCGTATCAACGTCTCCCTCGACACCCTGGACCCCGTGGCGTTTCGCAGCATTGCCCGTGGTGGTGACCTGGCGACTGTGCTGGACGGCATGGAGCAGGCCCGGGCGGCGGGAATGAAGATCAAGGTCAACATGGTGCCGTTGCGCGGGCAGAACCTGGACCAGGTGATGCCATTGCTCCAGTACTGCCTGGAGCGTGGTTATGAGTTGCGTTTCATCGAGTTGATGCGCATGGGCCACCTGGCCAAGGACTCCAATGCGTTCCTTCAACAGTTCGTCAGCCTCCAGCAGTTGCTGGGCCTGATTGGCGACCAGTACGAATATCTGCAGGCCGATGCGCCGATCGATGCCACGGCCGTGCGTTACGAGATTCCGGGGTTGGGGCATTTCGGTGTGATTGCCAACGAAAGCGTGCCGTTCTGCCGCACCTGTTCGCGGCTGCGGCTGTCTTCCACGGGCTGGTTGCATGGCTGCCTGTCGTCGAGTAACCGTCACTACGTTGGCGATCTGTTGGACAAACCGCGTCACCAGGCATTGCCGGCGCTCCAGCGGCTGTTGGTCAAGGCCTTGGGGGACAAGCAGGAAGTGGCGTTCTCCGGTGGTGCGACGATCATGAAAATCATCGGCGGCTGAACAGCGGCTTTTTTGTGGTGACGGAGCAAGCTCCCCCTACCACAGACATTCCAAACCGGATATTTGTCGAGCTGGCGCAAAAGCTGCATCCCATGGCCATTCGCCGGTTTTCCGTCACCGGTTTTTGGAGGATAGGATGCGTAGCCTGTTTTTGCTGCTGGCCGTTTTGACGCTGGGTGGCTGCATGAATGTCAGCGACATGGGGGAGGGCGTTCGTTATCACATGAGCGACGCCGGCCTGCTGGACCATAGCGACAGCCGTCGGGTGAACAACCTGCGCATTCAGCCGGATTCCTTCATCTACATTGCCCAGGGTGCTTTTGCTCCGCCAGGCAGCGCTTATCCGCGGCCCAATGTCGTGGCTGAAGAAGCGTTCAACGGTTTCATCGAGTATTTCCCCATGGTTCGTCGCGCCCGGGTCCCGGAAGGCCTCGACCAGGCGATGGGCGAAGCGCGGGCCGCCGGTGCTCATTACTTGCTGTATACCCGGTTCGCCAAGGCGGACAACCGCATCGGCAACACCGACGAATGGCTGGACGAAGAAGCCGTGGATCGACTGGGTGTCGATACCGGTGTCATTCAGATCATGTTGATCGAGACCAGCACCCAGTATTTGATTGATACTGCGCGTATCAAAAGTCGTGGCGGTTTACTGACGTTGCACGACAAACAGCCAGAAGACTTGATCGCCGCCCCACTGCGTGAATATGCCCGCACCTTGCTGGGGATAAGCGACCAGTAAAATTCAAGGAGTCACCATGAGCGGACCGCAAAAAGCCAATGACCTGCTGGGACAGATCCCGAAGACCAAAGGCCTGCCGCCGGTCCACTTGTGGAACCCCGACTTCTGCGGCGACATCGACATGCGCATCGCCCGTGATGGCACCTGGTATTACCTGGGCACGCCGATCGGGCGCAAGCCGATGGTCAAGCTGTTCTCCACCATCATTCGCCGCGACGGCGATGATTATTTCCTGATCACCCCTGTGGAAAAAGTCGGCATCAAAGTCGACGACGCCCCGTTCGTGGCCGTGACCCTTGAGGTCGAGGGGGAGGGGGAGGGGGAGGGGCAGTTGTTGCGCTTTACTACCAATGTCGAGGAAACCACCGAAGCCGGCCCCGATCATCCGATGCGGGTGGTCATCGACCCCCGGACCCAGGAGCCTGCGCCGTACGTGCATGTGCGCAGCAATCTCGAAGCGCTGATTCATCGCAACGTGTTCTATCAACTGGTGGAGCTGGCGGTGAGTCGCGAGATCGATGGTCAGCGCTGGCTGGGCGTGTGGAGCGGCGGCGTGTTTTTCCCCATCGGCCTTGAGCCCTGAATCCTGCGTGGGAGCGAGCCTGCTCGCGAAAGCGGCAGCATAGTCGACACCTTTTTATGCAGACCCACCGCTTTCGCGAGCAAGCCCGCTCCCACAGTGGTTATGCAAAATTCAAATTGACACCCAATCATATGATGATTAGCGTGGGCGCCTGATAAGAAAAGCCCACGGGGTAGTCATGTCCAGCAGTTTTCACGCGTCGACCGTCGATTGGCTGGGTGGCTGGATTGCCGCCGGCCAGGTCAAGCCTGGGCAAACCATCAAGGTCGAGGCAGATCTGGGCGAGCAACTGGGCGTCAGCCGCACGGTGATCCGTGAGGCAATCAAGACGCTGGTGGCCAAAGGCATGTTGGAAGTCGGCCCGAAAGTCGGCACGCGGGTACTGCCGGTGCGCCGCTGGAACCTGTTCGACCCGCAGGTGGTTGGCTGGCTGTCACGCAGCGGCCTGCCGGAAAACTTCGTCGACGACCTGCTGGACCTGCGGCGCACCATCGAACCGATGGCGGTGCGCTGGGCCTGCGAACGGGCGACGGCTGATCAGGTGCAGGCGATCCGCCTGGCTTATCATGCGCTGGAGCGGGCGGTGGACAGCGGCGCCGATTACAACCTTGCCGACCAGTTTTTCCACGAATGCATTCTCGCCGCCAGCCACAATCAATTCATCGAGCAGATGGTCCCGGCCCTGGGCGCGTTGCTGGCGGTCTCGTTCGAGGTGTCGGCGGCCGATCCGGACGAATTGCGGCGCACCTTGCCGATCCACAAGGATATCGCCGAAGCCATCGCCGAGCGCGACGCGGCGCGCGGCGTCTGGGCCTGCATGACCCTGATCGACAACGCTGACCTGGCCATCAAGCGCTTTTACCCCGACGTCATGGCCGGTCGAACAGACAATACCGGGCGAGCCGGGAACGGGAGGTTGCAATGAACTGGACGGCTGTGACGGAACATCGGGCGAAACTGGGCGAGGGACCGTTCTGGGACGAGCCGACCCAGGCGCTGTATTGGGTAGATATCGCCGGCAAGCAGGCGCTGCGGCTGATCGGCGCCAATGTACAGATCTGGCAGATGCCCGAACACGTTTCCGCCTTCATCCCGACCCAGAGCGGCGATGCGTTGGTGACATTGAGCAGTGGCGTCTATCGACTGGACCTGGATTCGCCTGGGCTGGAGCCGCGCCTGAAGTTGCTGTGCATGGCCGATCCCCAGCCCGGCAATCGTGCCAACGAAGCGCGCTGTGATGCGCTGGGCCAGCTTTGGCTGGGCACCATGCAAAACAATATCGGAGAAGAGGGCGAGGACCTGCCCATCGAGCGACGTTCCGGCGGCCTGTTCCGTGTCGGCGGCGATGGCCGGGTGATGCCCCTGCTGCGCGGGCTGGGCATTCCAAACACGCTGCTATGGAGCCCCGATGGCACGACGGTGTATTTCGGTGAGAGCCTCGATGGCACGCTCTATCGGCACTTCATCTACCCCGACGGCAAACTCGCGCCCGCGGAGGTCTGGTTCGGCCCCCATTCCCGTGGCGGGCCGGACGGTTCGGCGATGGATGCGCAAGGTTACATCTGGAATGCTCGCTGGGATGGCAGTTGCCTGCTGCGGCTGCATCCGGACGGCCACGTCGATCGGGTGATCGAGTTACCGGTCAGCCGTCCCACCAGTTGTGTATTCGGTGGAGACGACCTGCGGACGCTGTACATCACCAGTGCGCAAAGTCCGCTTGGGCATCCGCTGGACGGTGCGGTGCTGTCGATGCGAGTGGACGTTCCGGGTGTGGCTTGTACGAGGTTTGCTGGCTAGATCCCAAAATATGGGATGTAAATATATATATTGAGATTATTTGGCGGTCGGGTTTATAGTCGGCTGCATCAGCAATACGCACTCACACTTAAAAAAACAAAACAGGTGAAGCGATGCATCGAATTTCCCCCGAACGCCCCAGCGGCGTTCGCCAGCTACTGTCGGTTATGCAGTCTCTAGACCGGTCCCCCGTGGGTGTCCGGTTTTTCTCGTGTCTTGCCGCGGGAGCCCAGGTTCATGGCTGAAGCGCTTTGCTTGCCACCGGTGCCGGAGCCGCCGCAGGGCGAACGGTTGAAAGGCAAGGTCGTGCTGCTGACGGGTGCTGCCCAGGGCATTGGCGAGGCAATCGTTGCTGCGTTTGCTTCCCAACAGGCGCGGCTGGTCATCAGCGACATCCAGGCTGAAAAAGTCGAGGCCGTCGCCGCCCATTGGCGTGGGCGCGGTGGGGATGTACAAGCACTCAAGGTCGATGTTTCAAGCCAGCAGGACCTGCACGCCATGGCCCGGCGAGCGGTTGAACTGCATGGTCGCATCGACGTATTGGTGAACTGCGCTGGCGTCAATGTGTTCCGCGATCCGCTGGAAATGACCGAGGAAGACTGGCGCCGTTGCTTCGCCATCGACCTGGACGGTGCCTGGTATGGCTGCAAGGCCGTATTGCCACAGATGATCGAGCAGGGCGTGGGCAGCATCATCAATATCGCGTCGACCCATTCGTCCCACATCATTCCCGGCTGTTTCCCTTACCCGGTGGCCAAGCATGGCCTGCTCGGGCTGACCCGTGCCCTGGGCATCGAATACGCCCCCCAAGGCGTGCGGGTGAATGCCATTGCGCCGGGCTACATCGAGACCCAGCTGAATATCGATTACTGGAATGGCTTCACCGATCCACGGGCCGAACGCCAGCGTGCGCTGGATCTGCACCCGCCACGGCGTATCGGCCAGCCGATCGAAGTGGCAATGACGGCGGTGTTTCTGGCCAGTGACGAAGCACCTTTCATCAACGCTTCATGCATCACCATTGATGGTGGACGTTCGGTCATGTACCACGACTGAATATTTCTGGATTGCAGTGGGAAACTTCGCCTGTAATCCAATCATCATACGATATGACTATTTAGACCTATGCTGTGCAGTAACACGATTTGACCGGCCAGCCTGCGCATTTCCACCAACGTGGAGCAGATCCCTGGACGTTTGGCTTTCAATAAAAAAAACAAGGAGTCAGCTATGAAACATCGTCGTGGGATCCGTTCCCTGTGTCGCGCCGCCCTGGCGGTTACCGCGTTCAGTCTCAGCAGCCACCTGCTGGCGGCCGATGCGGTGAAAATCGGTTTCCTGGTCAAGCAGGCCGAGGAGCCCTGGTTCCAGACCGAATGGGCATTCGCCGAGAAGGCGGCCAAGGACAAAGGCTTCCAGTTGATCAAGATCGCCGTGCCTGACGGCGAGAAAACCCTCTCCGCTATCGACAGCCTGGCCGCCAACGGTGCCAAGGGCTTTGTGATCTGCCCGCCGGACGTGTCCCTGGGCCCGGCCATCATGGCCAAGGCCAAGCTCAACGACCTCAAGGTGATCGCCGTGGACGACCGTTTCGTCGACGCCAGCGGAAAATTCATGGAAGACGTGCCGTACCTGGGCATGGCCGCGTTCGAGGTTGGCCAGAAACAAGGCGCCGCGATGGCTGCCGAAGCGAAAAAACGCGACTGGGACTGGAAAGACACCTACGCGGTGATCAACACCTTCAACGAGCTGGACACCGGTAAGAAACGCACCGACGGTTCGGTCGATGCCCTGAAGAAGGCCGGGATGCCGGAAGACCATATCCTGTTCACAGCGCTGAAGACCCTCGACGTGCCGGGCAGCATGGACTCCACCAACTCGGCGTTGGTCAAGCTGCCTAGCGCCGCGAAAAACCTGATCATCGGCGGCATGAATGACAACACCGTGCTGGGTGGCGTGCGCGCTACCGAAGCAGCCGGCTTCAAGGCGGCCAACGTGATCGGTATCGGCATCAACGGCACCGACGCCATCGGCGAGCTGAAGAAACCAAATAGTGGCTTCTTCGGTTCGATGCTGCCAAGCCCGCACATCGAAGGCTACAAGACCGCCGAAATGATGTACGAGTGGATCACCACCGGCAAGGAGCCGCCGAAGTACACCGCCATGGACGAGGTGACGCTGATCACCCGGGAGAACTTCAAGCAGGAACTGGAAAAGATCGGCCTGTGGAATTGACGGCTGGTTGATTCAAAAGCGGCCTTGGTCACAGGCGTGACCGGGCCGCTTGATCTCTGTGAGTTCGAGGTGGTTATGCAAGCGCAAACAGCGACACGGCAACACAACACTGGCGGCAGCTTGCGATTCAACGGGATCGGCAAGACCTTTCCCGGCGTGCAGGCCCTGGCCAATATCAGTTTCGTCGCCCATCCAGGACAGGTTCATGCCTTGATGGGTGAAAACGGCGCGGGCAAGTCCACGTTGCTCAAGATCCTTGGCGGCGCCTATATCCCGAGCAGCGGCGACTTGCAGATCGGTGAGCAGACGATGGCGTTCAAAGGCACCGCCGACAGTATCGCCAGCGGTGTGGCGGTGATTCACCAGGAGCTGCACCTGGTGCCGGAAATGACCGTCGCCGAAAACCTGTTCCTTGGCCATTTGCCGGCGCGTTTCGGCCTGGTCAATCGCGGTGTGCTGCGCCAGCAGGCGTTGGCGCTGCTCAAAGGCCTGGCGGACGAAATCGACCCGCAGGAAAAAGTCGGTCGCCTGTCCCTCGGCCAGCGCCAGTTGGTGGAAATCGCCAAGGCCTTGTCCCGTGGCGCCCACGTCATTGCTTTCGACGAACCGACCAGCAGCCTCTCGGCGCGGGAAATCGACCGTTTGATGGCGATCATCGCCCGCCTGCGGGACGAGGGCAAAGTGGTGTTGTACGTCAGCCACCGCATGGAAGAAGTCTTTCGAATCTGTAATGCGGTGACGGTGTTCAAGGACGGTCGTTATGTCCGGACCTTCGAAAACATGAGCGAGCTGACCCATGATCAACTCGTCACCTGCATGGTCGGTCGTGATATCCAGGACATCTATGACTACCGTCCGCGTGAGCGTGGCGATGTGGCGCTGCAGGTGAAGGGGCTGCTGGGGCCGGGCCTGCGCGAGCCGGTGAGTTTCGAGGTGCACAAGGGTGAAATCCTTGGCCTCTTCGGGCTGGTCGGCGCCGGTCGTACCGAGCTGTTTCGCTTGCTCAGTGGCCTGGAGCGCCAGAGCGAGGGCAGTCTTGTCCTGCACGGCAAGGAACTGAAACTGCGTTCGCCACGGGACGCCATCGCCGCTGGCGTGCTGCTCTGCCCGGAGGACCGCAAGAAGGAAGGCATCATTCCGTTGGGCAGTGTCGGCGAGAACATCAACATCAGCGCGCGTCCGTCCCATTCGACCCTCGGCTGCCTGCTGCGCGGCGAATGGGAGCGGGGCAATGCCGACAAGCAGATCAAGTCGCTGAAAGTGAAGACCCCGGCGGCCAGCCAGAAAATCATGTACCTGTCCGGTGGCAACCAGCAGAAGGCGATCCTCGGGCGTTGGCTGTCGATGCCGATGAAGGTCCTGCTGCTGGACGAGCCGACACGGGGCATCGACATCGGTGCCAAGGCCGAGATCTACCAGATCATCCACAACCTGGCGGCCGATGGCATCGCCGTGATCGTGGTGTCCAGCGACCTGATGGAAGTGATGGGCATTTCCGACCGGATCCTGGTGCTGTGCGAAGGGGCCATGCGCGGCGAGCTGCCGCGTGACCAGGCCAATGAATCCAACCTGCTGCAACTGGCGCTGCCGCGCCAACGCGTTGCCGACGCGGCGAACTGAGAGGTAATCATGACCATTCAAAACAATGCACTGCCAACGGCACGCAAGCCCCTCGACCTGCGCCGCTTCCTCGACGACTGGGTCATGCTGCTGGCGGCCATCGGCATCTTTGTGCTCTGCACCTTGATGATCGACAACTTCCTGTCGCCGCTGAACATGCGGGGCCTGGGCCTGGCGATTTCCACCACCGGCATTGCCGCCTGCACCATGCTTTATTGCCTGGCTTCCGGGCACTTCGACCTGTCGGTGGGCTCGGTGATTGCCTGTGCCGGCGTGGTCGCTGCCGTGGTAATGCGCGACACCAACAGCGTGTTCCTCGGTGTCAGCGCGGCGCTGGTGATGGGCCTGATCGTCGGTCTGATCAACGGCATCGTCATTGCAAAACTACGGGTCAACGCGTTAATCACCACGCTGGCGACGATGCAGATCGTTCGCGGCCTGGCGTATATCTTCGCCAACGGTAAAGCGGTCGGCGTGTCCCAGGAATCGTTCTTCGTGTTCGGCAACGGCCAGCTGTTTGGCGTGCCGGTGCCGATCCTGATCACCATCGTCTGCTTCCTGTTCTTCGGCTGGTTGTTGAACTACACCACCTACGGGCGCAACACCATGGCCATCGGCGGCAACCAGGAAGCGGCGTTGCTGGCGGGGGTGAACGTTGATCGCACCAAGATCATCATCTTTGCCGTGCATGGCGTGATTGGCGCGCTGGCGGGTGTGATCCTGGCGTCGCGCATGACCTCGGGCCAGCCGATGATCGGCCAGGGCTTCGAGCTGACGGTGATCTCGGCCTGTGTATTGGGTGGGGTTTCGCTGAGTGGCGGGATCGGCATGATTCGCCATGTCATTGCCGGTGTACTGATCCTCGCGATCATCGAGAACGCGATGAACCTGAAGAATATCGACACCTTCTACCAGTACGTCATCCGTGGTTCGATCCTGTTGCTGGCGGTGGTGATTGACCGGTTGAAGCAACGCTGAAGATCAGTGGCGACTGATCTACCGCTATCGCGAGCAAGCTCGCTCCCACAGGTTGCGTGCCAGGCCTCATTACCGTGGCACAGCACAGAACCAGTGTGGGAGCGAGCCTGCTCGCGAAGGCATCAGTAGCTCCAACACTTCCTCAGCTGATCCACCGCTATCGCGAGCAGGCTCGCTCCCACAGGTTTTTGTGCCCGGCAAATAAACAACGGCACGCCGCAGATCCCTGTGGGAGCGGGCTTGCCCGCGAAGGCGTCAGCACATCCAACACTTCCTTGGCGGACCCACCGCTTTCGCGAGCAGGCTCGCTCCCACAGGTTTTTGTGCCCGGCATATAAACAACGGCACGCCGCAGATCCCTGTGGGAGCGGGCTTGCCCGCGAAGGCGTCAGCACATCCAACACTTCCTTGGCGGACCCACCGCTTTCGCGAGCAGGCTCGCTCCCACAGGTTGCGTGCCAGGCCTCATTACCGTGGCACAGCACAGAATCAGTGTGGGAGCGAGCCTGCTCGCGAAGGCGTTCTTGCTGACGCCAACAATTACCCGGCCTTGCGCAACGCCTCGACCAACTCCTGCTTGCGCATCTTCGAGCGTCCGGGAATGTTTTTCGCCCGGGCTTCCTTCATCAGGCTGTCCACCGTCTGAGCCTCATGGGAGGCGTTGCTGGTGCGCGGATGGCCTTCACGCGACTTGACGGCGCGCCGGGCCGATTCCTTGCGATCGGATTGCTTGGCCTCGGCGGGTTTTTTCTTGCCGGACCCACCGGAGCGTTCGCCACCCCCGGACTGCTTATTGACGGTCGCCCAGGCCCGAGCTTCGGCCTTGCCCTCCGGCACGCCTTTTTGCTCATAACTCTCTTCGATGTGCTCGGCCTTGCGCTTTTGCTTGTCGGTGTATTTGTCTTTGCTTCCACGAGGCATGAACTGTTCCTCCTCTGGTGTGTGAGCAGAGTCACCTGCGAGCCAGGCTATTGGTTGGCGCCACCTTCCGAACCGGAACCGCCGGTGGTGGTTTTCGAACCCACGCCGGTGTCGGCGTTATCCGGAGCGGTGGAGTCCGGGGTGTTCATGCCACCCTGGCGACCGGTGTCATTACCCTGGACCCGTGGATCGGTGCCCGTGGCGGGCGGCTGGCCATTGTTCAAGGTGCCGCCGGTGCCGTCGGTATTCAGCTTGGGCAAGCCTTGGGTGGCGGGCGAATTCGGTGCCTGTACCGGATCGGTCGGGCCGGTCCCTGAAGTCGTGGCTGCGAAAGCCGCCGAGGACAACAAAGCGGCAAATGTGAACGCAGTCAGCCTGGATCTGATCATGGTGTAGCCTCCATTTTAGGAATGCTTGCCTGATTTTTGGCCGCGCGGGAGCGGGGATGGTGCCTTGAGGGCGACGGACGGTACTGTGAAAGTTGTCTTCAGAAGATGTGACGAGCGCCGCGCAGCGGCTTAGTATGGTGCTTTCATTTGGCTACAAGGCCCGTTCATGTCGATCGAGATCCGTCCTGCGCAACCCAGCGATGCGCCGCAAATCCTTGCCTTCATCACTGAGCTTGCCGATTACGAAAAAGCCCGCCACGAAGTCATCGCCAGCGTTGCCGATATCGAGCGCAGCCTGTTCAGCGAAGGCGCAACCGCCCATGGGTTGATGTGCCTGCGCGATGGCGTGCCGATCGGTTTCGCAGTGTTTTTCTTCAGTTACTCCACTTGGCTGGGCAGCAATTGCCTGTACCTCGAAGACCTCTATATCACTCCCGAACAACGCGGCGGCGGGGCGGGCAAGACGTTGTTGCGGCATCTGGCGAAGATCGCCTGCGACAACGACTGCGGTCGCTTCGAGTGGAGCGTCCTGGATTGGAACACCCCGGCCATCGAGTTCTACAAATCCCTTGGCGCGCAGCCCCAGGAAGAATGGGTGCGCTACCGCATGGATGGCAAGGTACTGCGGGATTTCGCCAACGGCAATTGAGGCTTACGAGTAGGCGCTGGACGCGTACTCGGCAAATCCGGGACGCTGTTCGAGCCGCTTGCAATAAGCGGCCACGGCTGGATAGTCCGGACGCTCCATGGGCGTCTGGCGCCAGCGGTGCGCGGACAGGCCGATAAGCACGTCCGCCAGGGAAAATTTCGCACCGGCCACGTAGGCGCCGGTGTGATTCAACTGATGCTCGAGCAACCCCATTTTCTCGTTCCAGCCTTTAACCCCGGCAGCGATGAGCTGCGGGTCCTGGAAATCCGGATGTTTGCGCACCAACCCATAAAATGCATCCCCCCACGACGGATTGAGCTCCGTGGCTTGCCAGTCCATCCACTGCTCGACGCGCGCGCGGGCGGCAGGTTCTATGGGTAACAGGTCGTCGCGCCCATGCTTGCCCACCAGGTAGCGGCAGATAGTGTTCGACTCCCAGAGCACGCCGTTCTCATCAATGATCACCGGCACCTGGGCGTTGGGGTTGAGGGCCAGGAATGCCGGGTCATGGGTCGACGCAAAGCCGATACCCCAATCTTCGCGTTCGTAAGGGATGTCCAGTTCCTGACAGGTCCAGAGTACTTTTCTGACGTTGATCGAAGAGGTGCGGCCGAGGATCTTCAGTGAGTGTTCCATTTTTTGTCCCTGATGTTTGGCGTCCGGTCAAAAAACGTAGCAGGGTCTCATGCAGATAGCGATGGTTTTGCGGGACGCTTTTATATCCCAATATATGGGAGTGATATTTATATATTGAGATTTTCCAGCGCCCGGGTTTATAGTCCGCTTCACTCACTGCCAATAAACAAAACAGGTGAAGCGGATGCAGGCGCAATTGATAGCGCTCGATTGGGGTACCACCTCATTACGAGCTTACAAACTTGCCGCTGGAGGCGAGGTGCTCGAACAGCGTTCGCTGTCGTCGGGGATCATGCAGTTGCCGTCCGGGCCGCGCACGGTCGCCGGCCAGGCGTGCAACAACGGTTTCGAACTGGCCTTCGATGAAGCCTGCGGCGACTGGCTCGATGCGCAGCCAGGTTTGCCCGTCATCGCTTGTGGCATGGTCGGCAGCGCCCAGGGCTGGCGTGAAGCGCCTTACTGCGACACGCCGGCAAACGTCGCCAACCTCGGACATTCCCTACAGGTCATCCGCAGTCTTCGCGGAGTCAATGTGCACATTGTGCCGGGAGTGATCCAACGTTCCCGGCTGCCCAATGTCATGCGCGGCGAAGAAACCCAGGTGCTCGGTGCGTTGGCCAGCCTGCCGAACGAAGCGGTGCTGATCGGCCTGCCGGGCAGCCATTCGAAATGGGTGGAAGTGGCCGATGGCTGCATCGTGCATTTCGACACCTTCATGACTGGCGAGATCTTCGCCGTGCTCAGTGACCACAGCATTCTCGGCCGCACCCAGCAACGCGGTGTGGCGTTCGACGGCGCGGCGTTTGATCGTGGCGTGCAGGTAGCGCTGTCGGTAGACGGCCAGATCGGCCCGCTGTCCACGGTATTCAGCGCCCGCAGCCTGGGCTTGACCGGCGAACTCGGTGCCAGCGCCCAGGCCGACTATCTTTCCGGCCTGCTCATCGGCCATGAACTGACCGCCCTGGCCGCCGTGCAGCGGCAGCGACGCAACAGCGTGCATCTGCCAACGGTGGTGCTGATCGGCAACTCTCAACTATGTGCCCGCTATCAACGGGCTCTCGACGCCTGCGGGTTCGCCCGCGTGACCTTGGCCGAACAGGCCACCGAACGCGGGCTGTGGCAACTGGCCGTGGCGGCCGGGCTGCTCGATTCCACCGCATCGCGCTAAACCTCACTGGAGACCTGAAATGCTCACCCAAGCACTGGCGCAAAACGGGCTGATCGCGATCTTGCGCGGCCTACGTCCCGAAGAGGCGGCCGCTATCGGCGAAGTCCTTTATGACGCCGGATTTCGCGTCATCGAAGTACCGCTCAATTCTCCTGAGCCGTACGAAAGTATCCGCATCCTGCGCAGCACGTTGCCCGCCGATTGCCTGATCGGTGCCGGCACCGTGCTCACACCGGAGCAGGTCGAGCAGGTGAAAGCGGCTGGCGGCCAGGTGATCGTCATGCCCCACAGCGATCCAAAGGTGCTGCGCGCGGCGAAAGCGGCGGGCCTGTACCTGTCGCCCGGCGTCGCCACGCCCACCGAAGCCTTCGCCGCGCTGGCCGAGGGTGCTCATGTGTTGAAGATGTTTCCGGCCGAGCAGATGGGCCCGGCAGTGGTGAAGGCCTGGCTTGCGGTGTTGCCGTCCGGGACCGTGCTGGTGCCGGTGGGCGGGATCACGCCGGACAACATGGCGGTGTTCATCGAGGCTGGCGTCAAGGGTTTCGGCCTCGGTTCCGGGCTGTTCAAGCCGGGCCTGACAGTGGACGAAGTGGCGGTGCGCGCCAAGGCCTACGTGGCCGCATGGAACGCTTTGAGCTGAAGACTTTCCCAGCGCCCCGCGCGCTGCATCCGACAAGAGAGACAAGAAGATGAAAATCACCAAGTTGACCACCTTTATCGTTCCGCCGCGCTGGTGCTTCCTCAAGGTCGAGACCGACGAGGGCGTGACGGGTTGGGGCGAGCCGGTGGTCGAAGGCCGTGCCCACACAGTGGCGGCCGCCGTCGAGGAATTGTCCGACTACCTGATCGGCAAAGACCCACGCAACATCGAGGACATCTGGACCGTGCTCTATCGCGGCGGTTTCTACCGCGGTGGTGCCATTCACATGAGCGCGCTGGCCGGTATCGATCAGGCGTTATGGGACATCAAGGGCAAGGCCTTGGGCGTGTCGGTCAGCGATCTGCTGGGTGGCCAGGTGCGCGACAAGATCCGTGTGTATTCGTGGATCGGCGGCGACCGCCCGGCGGACACCGCCCGAGCGGCGAAGGAAGCCGTTGCACGGGGCTTCACTGCGGTGAAGATGAACGGCACCGAGGAGCTGCAATTTCTCGACACGTTTGAAAAAGTCGACCTGGCCCTGGCCAACGTGGCGGCGGTGCGCGATGCGGTCGGGCCGAACGTCGGCATCGGCGTGGACTTCCATGGCCGCGTGCACAAGCCGATGGCCAAGGTGCTGATGAAGGAGCTCGACCCTTACAAGTTGATGTTCATCGAGGAGCCGGTGCTCAGCGAAAACTACGAAGCGCTCAAGGAACTGGCACCCCTGACCAGCACGCCGATCGCCTTGGGCGAACGGTTGTTCTCGCGCTGGGACTTCAAGCGGGTGCTCAGCGAAGGCTACGTGGACATCATCCAGCCGGATGCCTCCCACGCCGGCGGCATCACCGAAACCCGCAAGATCGCCAACATGGCCGAGGCCTATGACGTGGCGCTGGCGTTGCACTGCCCGCTGGGCCCGATCGCGCTGGCGGCGTGCCTGCAGCTGGACGCGGTTTGCTACAACGCGTTCATCCAGGAGCAGAGCCTGGGTATCCATTACAACGAGAGCAACGACTTGCTGGATTACATCAAGGATCCGCAGGTGTTCGACTATGACAAAGGCTTCGTGAAGATCCCCAACGGCCCGGGCCTGGGCATCGAGATCAACGAGGAATACGTCATCGAGCGCGCGGCCATCGGCCACCGCTGGCGCAACCCGATCTGGCGCCATGCCGATGGCAGTTTTGCCGAGTGGTGAGTGAGTTCTGACTTCACCCGGCCCCTTGTGGGAGCGAGCCTGCTCGCGATGGCGATTTGTCTGCGGCACATGAATCAACTGACACACCGTCATCGCGAGCAGGCTCGCTCCCACAGTTTGATCTTCGCAAGCAGGGAGATCTTCTTCGATGCGCCCGTTTCCTCAATAAACATAAAAAGAGGCACCTCACATGCAAGCGCACACCCTGAGCGCGCAGGCGTCGTTGGTGACGCCCAGCCGCAAGCGTTTTTTCATCATGGTCCTGCTGTTCATCACCGTGGTGATCAATTACCTGGACCGCAGCAACCTCTCGATTGCCGCCCCCGCACTGACCAGCGAACTGGGGATCGATCCGATCCATGTCGGGCTGATTTTCTCGGCGTTCGGCTGGACCTACGCCGCCATGCAAATTCCCGGTGGCTGGCTGGTGGACCGCGTGCCGCCACGCATTCTCTACAGCGTGGCGTTGCTGCTGTGGTCGGTGGCCACGGTGATGCTCGGTTTCGCTGCCAGCTTCATCGCGCTGTTTGTCCTGCGCATGGCCGTCGGCGCCCTGGAGGCGCCGGCTTATCCAATCAACAGCCGCGTGGTTACCACTTGGTTTCCCGAGCGTGAACGGGCCACGGCAATCGGTTTTTATACGTCCGGGCAATTTGTCGGCCTGGCATTCCTGACGCCGGTCCTGGCCTGGCTGCAGCATGCCTTCGGCTGGCACATGGTGTTCGTGGTGACCGGTGCCGTCGGCATTCTCTGGGCGGTGATCTGGTACGCGGTGTATCGCGAGCCGCGGGATTTCAAAGGCGCCAACGCCGCTGAAATCGAACTGATCCGCGAAGGGGGCGGGCTGGTGGATATCCAGGCCGAGACGGCCAAGGCCAAGGCGAAATTCAGCTGGACCGACCTTGGGATAGTCCTGACCCAGCGCAAGCTCTGGGGGATTTACCTGGGCCAGTTCTGCCTCAACTCCACGCTGTGGTTCTTCCTGACGTGGTTTCCGACCTACCTGGTGAAATATCGCGGCATGGATTTCATCAAATCCGGCTTGCTGGCGTCGCTGCCGTTCCTCGCGGCGTTTGTCGGCGTGTTGTGTTCCGGGTTCTTTTCCGACTGGCTGATCCGTCGCGGCGCCACGGTGGGGTTCGCGCGCAAGCTGCCGATTATTGGTGGTCTGTTGATTTCCACGGCAATCATCGGCGCCAATTTCGTCGAGTCGACGCCGCTGGTGATTGCATTCCTGGCCCTGGCCTTTTTCGGCAACGGCCTGGCGTCGATCACCTGGTCGCTGGTATCGACTTTGGCGCCGGCACGGCTGTTGGGATTGACCGGTGGGGTGTTCAATTTCATCGGCAACCTGGCGGCCATCGCCACGCCGATCGTCATTGGTTTTCTCGCCAGCGGCGATTCGTTTGCCCCGGCCATCACCTACATCGCCGTTCTGGCGTTGATTGGCGCGCTGTCCTACATCCTGCTGGTCGGGAAAGTCGAGCGCATCGAGTTGTAGTCCCGAGGGGCGGGCGACCATAATGCCGCCCGTTCCCCCGCTCACTGTGAAAGGCCGGATATGCAGCAAGACGATCCAAAAATCACCAAGGACGCCGCGCCTACAGGCACCCAGACATTGCTGCGTGGCCTGGGCGTCGTCCAGGCGGTCGCCAGCGGCGCCCGTGACTTGAAGGAAATCGCCCGGCTGATCGGCACCACTCGCAGCACCACCCATCGCCTCGCCAGTTGCCTGGTGGACGAGCGTTATCTGCGCGTGGTGCCGCAAGTGGGCTATCTGCTGGGGCCGAAGCTGATCGAGCTGGGTTTCCAGGCGCGGGAAGAACTGCCGTTGGTGAGCCTGGCGGGGCCATACCTGGACGAGCTGTCGGCGCTCACCGGAGACACCGTCCACCTGGCGATTCGCGAGGGCGACGAGGTCCTGTACCTGTTGAAAAATCCGGGCCGCAACGGACCGGAAATGCGCTCACGGGTGGGCCACCGCATGCCGCTCGCGCGCACCGGGATCGGCAAGGCACTGATGCTCGATGACTCCCAGGAGCAATGGAAAAGGCTGTACGAGATCAGCCTTCCGGCGGGTGGGAAGAATCAGTTCTGGCCCCAGCATCAGGAGCAATCCTGGGAGCAGTTCCAGCAACGAATGGTGGAATACGTAGCAGGCGGCTATGCCTTCGACCTCGAAGACAACGAACCGTCGATTCGTTGCGTGGCGGCACCGATCCGCGACGCCGGCAAGCGTATCGTCGCCGGTATCAGCATCGCCAGCACCGTGCCGTACATGCCGCTGGAAAAGATGGCCGAGCTGATTCCCTTGGTCAAAGGCGTCACCGCGCGGCTGTCGGCGGAGCTGGGCGCCAAGGTCTGACGGCCGTCACGCATGGTGCTGGGGTGTTTTTTGATGGCGGGCAACAAAAAGGCCCCCATCCGGGAGCCTTGATGTTCAGCGGATCGGCTTACATGTTCGGGTAGGTCGGTCCGCCGGCGCCTTCCGGCGTGACCCAGGTGATGTTCTGTGCAGGGTCCTTGATGTCGCAGGTCTTGCAGTGAACGCAGTTCTGGGCGTTGATCTGGAAGCGCTTCTCACCGTCTTCCTTGGTGATCACTTCATACACGCCGGCCGGGCAGTAGCGCTGGGCCGGTTCGTCGTACAGTGGCAGGTTCTTGCCGATCGGGATGCTCGGGTCGGTCAGCTTCAGGTGGCAAGGCTGTTCTTCTTCATGGTTGGTACCGGAGATGAACACCGAACTGAGCTTGTCGAAGCTGATCTTGCCGTCCGGTTTCGGGTAGTCGATCTTCTTGCAATCGGCCGCCAGTTTCAGGCACGCATAGTCCGGCTTGGTATCGCGCAGGGTGAACGGAATCTTGCCGCCGAAGATGTTCTGGTCGAGCCAGTTGAAGCCGCCGCCGACGATCGCGCCGTATTTGTGGATCGCTGCGCCGAAGTTGCGACTGGCGAAAAGTTCTTCGTACAGCCAGCTGCTCTTGAAGCCATCGACATAGGCGGTCAGTTCGTCACCGCCTTCGGACTCGGCGAACAGGCGATCAGCCACTGCTTCGGCGGCGAGCATGCCCGACTTCATTGCGGTGTGGCTGCCCTTGATCTTGGCGAAGTTCAACGTACCGAGGTCGCAACCGATCAGCGCGCCGCCCTTGAAGACCATTTTCGGCAACGAATTCAGGCCGCCCTTGGCGATGGCGCGAGCACCGTAACTGACGCGCTTGCCACCTTCCAGGTACTGCTTGAGCACCGGGTGATGCTTGAGGCGCTGGAACTCGTCGAACGGCGACAGAAAGGTGTTGCTGTAGGAAAGATCGACGATCAGACCGACCACCACCTGATTGTTTTCCAAGTGATAAAGGAACGAGCCGCCGGTGTTTTCGGTGCCCATGATGTCCAGCGGCCAACCGGCGGTATGCACCACCAGGCCAGGCTGATGCTTGGCCGGGTCGATTTCCCAGATCTCTTTCAGACCGATGCCGTAGTGCTGGGTGTCGGCCTCGCTGTCCAGGTTGAAGCGCTTGATCAGTTGCTTGCCGATGTGACCACGGCAGCCTTCGGCGAACAGCGTGTATTTGCCACGCAGTTCCATGCCGGGCGTGTAGAGGCCTTCCTTCGGGTTGCCTTCACGGTCGACACCCAGGTCGCCGGTGATGATGCCGCGAACCACGCCGTTTTCATCGAACAGCGCTTCCTGGGCGGCGAAGCCAGGGTAGATTTCCACGCCCAGGTTCTCGGCCTGCTGGGCCAGCCAGCGGCACAGGTTGCCCAGGGAAATAATATAGTTGCCTTCGTTGTGCATGGTCTTGGGCACAAAGAAGTCGGGGATTTTGCTCGCCGCCTCGGCGTTTCGCAGGACATAAATGTCATCGCGCACGACCGGCGTGTTCAACGGCGCGCCGAGTTCTTTCCAGTCCGGGAACAGTTCGTTCAAGGCACGCGGTTCGAACACCGCGCCGGAGAGAATGTGCGCACCGACCTCGGAGCCTTTTTCGACCACGCAGACGCTGATTTCCTTACCGGCTTCGGCGGCCTTCTGTTTCAGTCGGCAAGCGGCAGACAGGCCAGCGGGGCCGGCACCGACGATGACCACGTCGAATTCCATGTATTCGCGTTCCACAGGCTATCTCCTACTCAAGGCTCTACAGTTTTTTTCTAATTGGAGGTTTGGCGTTGCATCCGTTATTTCCTTCGCCGAGCGACGAAAGCGACAATGGATGACCCGCGCTTCTCTCTCTGAGCGGCGCATTATATCTACACCACTCTTGGGGTCCAATACAAACGTTCGTTTGAAATTGCCGCAGCCCAGATAAATCACTGACGTACGGCTTATGACCGACCATTTTGCCGTATTGACCGGAATAGGCGTTCCGGTCAAGATACGGGCGGTTTTGCGCTCGCCGTAGGCTGACTGTTGGTTTCAAGAGCACCTCTAAAGACAGGGCGAAGGCAGCACAAAGTGACGAGGTGCGCGGTTCGGACGCGCAGTTTACACGCCGCGATAATGAATGACTCATCGGTCATCACTGACGAATGGTCTTCACTCCCGTGAGCAAGGTCATGTGTGGTTCATGCCGGCGTTTTTAGAGGTGCCCTTGCGCCCATGATCATCAACCGCCAGGTTCGCCCAGGCGACTTTCTTTTCACCGGAGAGTAACGAGGAATCCATGAAGGTTCTTGTAGCTGTCAAACGAGTGGTCGACTATAACGTCAAGGTTCGCGTCAAGGCGGACAACTCCGGCGTCGACCTCGCCAACGTCAAGATGTCGATGAACCCCTTCTGCGAAATCGCCGTGGAAGAAGCCGTACGCCTGAAAGAGAAAGGCGTGGCAACCGAGATCGTTGTCGTCTCCATCGGCCCGACCACCGCCCAGGAGCAACTGCGCACTGCGCTGGCGCTGGGTGCCGATCGCGCCATCCTCGTCGAATCCGCCGAAGAGCTGACTTCCCTGGCCGTTGCCAAACTGTTGAAAGCCGTTGTCGACAAGGAACAGCCACAGCTGGTGATCCTCGGCAAACAGGCCATCGACAGCGACAACAACCAGACTGGCCAGATGCTTGCTGCGTTGAGCGGCTACGGCCAGGGCACCTTCGCTTCGAAAGTCGAAGTGTCCGGCGACAGCGTTGCCGTGACCCGCGAGATCGACGGCGGCGCGCAGACGGTTTCCCTGAAACTGCCAGCCATTGTCACCACCGACCTGCGTTTGAACGAGCCGCGTTATGCGTCCCTGCCAAACATCATGAAAGCCAAGAAGAAGCCGCTTGAAGTGCTGACTCCGGATGCTTTGGGCGTTTCCACCGCCTCCACCAACAAGACCCTGAAGGTCGAAGCGCCGGCTGCACGCAGCGCGGGCATCAAGGTCAAGTCGGTGGCTGAACTGGTCGAGAAACTGAAAAACGAAGCGAAGGTAATCTGACTATGACTATCTTGGTAATCGCCGAACACGATAACAAGGCGCTGGCTCCGGCCACGCTGAACACCGTTGCTGCCGCAGCCAAAATCGGTGGCGATCTGCACGTGCTGGTGGCCGGGCAGGGCGCAAGTGCCGTTGCCGAAGCTGCTGCAAAAATTGCCGGCGTGGCAAAAGTACTGTCGGCCGACAACGCCGCCTACGCACATCAGCTGCCGGAAAACGTTGCTCCGCTGGTGGCCGAGCTGGGCAAGGGCTACAGCCACATCCTGGCTGCCGCTACCTCCAACGGCAAGAACATCCTGCCGCGCGTGGCTGCCGCACTGGACGTCGACCAGATCTCCGAAATCATCTCGGTGGAAAGCGCCGATACTTTCAAGCGCCCGATCTACGCTGGCAACGCCATCGCCACCGTACAATCGACCGCTGCGATCAAGGTCATCACCGTGCGCGCCACCGGTTTCGACCCGGTTGCCGCCGAAGGTGGCTCGGCTGCCGTTGAAGCGGTAGGCGCTGCTCACGACGCCGGCATCTCCAGCTTCGTCAACGAAGAACTGGCCAAGTCCGACCGTCCTGAACTGACCGCTGCCAAGATCGTCGTTTCCGGCGGTCGCGGCATGCAGAACGGTGACAACTTCAAGCACCTGTACGCCCTGGCCGACAAGCTGGGCGCTGCCGTTGGTGCTTCGCGCGCCGCGGTCGACGCCGGTTTCGTGCCGAACGACATGCAGGTCGGCCAGACCGGCAAGATCGTTGCGCCACAGCTGTACATCGCCGTCGGTATCTCCGGCGCGATCCAGCACCTGGCCGGCATGAAAGACTCCAAGGTGATCGTTGCGATCAACAAGGACGAAGAAGCGCCGATCTTCCAGGTGGCCGATTATGGTCTGGTGGCTGATCTGTTCGAAGCCATCCCCGAGCTGGAGAAGCTGGTCTAATCCGGCGTCTTCACTTATAAAGAGCCCGGCCTTTGGCCGGGTTTTTTATTTCTGCTTCCGGGGAGCGTAGCGCCATGGATCTTCGCCATTTGGCCGGTTGGTCGTTGTTGTGGGCATTGGCTTGCATGCCGGGCCTGTCTGTCGCCGCTGGCAAATGTGAGCGTCTGGTCGCCACTGGCAGCCCCGATGCGCCGCCTTATCTTTGGCAAGACTCCCAGGACCCCAAGCACCTGATCGGCGCTGGCGCCGACCTGCTGGAGGAGGTGGCTAAGGCGCTGGGCATCAAGATCGAGCTGCTCTACGCCGGCAAGCGTGCCCAGGCATTGGACGAGGTGCGCAGCGGGCGCATGGACCTGCTCACCGATGCTCCGCTGACCACGAACGGGCTGGACAGCCTCGATTACGTGCATCCGGCCTTGCTGGAAAATGATTACCTGGTCTGGACCCGCAAGGACTCGACGTTGCTCATCACCCGGCCCGAGGATCTTCATGGACATCCCGGAGCCTTGTCGGAGAAGGCCCGAATGACCCAGGGATTCAGCGTCTTTGCCGAGCAGAATCTAACCCTGACCCGGACACCCAACCTGACCCAGGCCTTTCAGAAATTGCTGCTGGGTGAAGTGGAATATGTCTTGGCAGGACGCTACTCGGGCATGGCGATGGCGCAGACATTGGGGATGGCCAACGATCTGCAGGCGGCACCGCAACCGGTGGATAAACCGGGATTGTTCCTCGCGGTTTCCCATAACTCCGCCTGCAACGATCCATGGTTGCGCGGACAGCTGGCGCAAAAGATGACAGAATTGGCCGCGTCCGGCCTGACGGAGGCTGTGTTGCAGCGCAATCTGGAGTGTTGGAGAACACAGTTGCAGCCACCTGTCAGTGCCCCAAAACCGTAGGGAACATTAGTGACTATTCGACCTCTTTTCGCTGCCCTGGCCGTTCTGGCTCTGGCGGGTTGTGCAGCCGATCCGGCGCCGAATGAACAGCTGCGCCTGACTGAACAGGCCATCGAGCAGGCCCATGCGGTGGGCGCCACCGCCGATGACGTGCCTGAACTCAAACTCGCCGAAGAAAAATTCGCCCGCGCCAAGAGCAACATGGCCGACGAATCCTACAAGAAGGCACGCATGCGCGCCGAGCAGGCCGAGCTGGACGCGCGCCTGGCCGAAGCGAAGGTGCTCAGTCTCAAGCGCCAGGAGCAGTTGAACGTGCTCGATACTCGAATCAAGCGCTTGCGCAAACAGTTGAGGGATGATGCCCAATGAAGCCGTCCCATGTATGTGGCAGCCTGGTCCTCGCGGGCCTCGCCAGTTTGTATGGCTGCGCCGGGCAGCGTAGCGAAGCGGCGCTGGAACAGGCCAGTGCCAGCTTCCAGAAGGTCAAGGAAGACGCCAATGTCCTGCGCGCCGCGCCCAAGGATGTCATCCGCGCCGGCGAATCCCTGGCCCGGGCCGATCGCCTGTCCAGCTATTGGGGCAGCGGCGAGGATGTCCAGCATTACGCTTACCTGAGCCAGCGCTACAGCGAGATCGCGCGGGAACACAGCAATCAGTTGCTCAACGAAGAGCGCGCGGCGAAGCTTGAGCTGGAACGCCAGCGCCTGCAATTGGCCTTGCGCGAATCCAAGTTGCTGAGCGTCCAGCAGCAAGGCAAGTGGCTGGAAGAACAGATCATGGCGATGGCCACCACCCAGACTGATCGCGGCTTGGTGATGACCCTGGGTGACGTGCTGTTCGACACCGGCGAAGCGGAACTGAAGAACTCGGCCAACCGCGTGGTGCTCAAGATCGTGCAGTTCCTGCAGCTCAATCCCAAGCGCGTGGCGCGTATCGAGGGCTACACCGACAGCACCGGTGGCAAGCAGGAGAACCTCAAGCTGTCCCGTGATCGCGCGCAGGCGGTGGCGGACGTGCTGGTGGACCTGGGGATCGATGAAAAGCGCATTCAGGTCGAAGGCTACGGCGATCAATACCCGGTGGATGTCAACGCTTCCGAGCGTGGCCGGGCCCAGAATCGTCGTGTGGAAATCGTCTTTTCCGACGAGAAAGGCCAGCTCGGCGCCGCCCGCTGAGGGTTGCGTCACTGGAAAACCCGGCCCCTGCCAAGGCGCCGGGTTTTTTTGCGCCTGGAGATCGTGAAGAAAAGGGTACAGTTTGGGGGTGTCACTACACTGTGCTGTCAAGTAATCTGGCAACTGTCCCAGTACACTTCTAAACTGTTCCGGTAATATTTCCCACAAGAATAAAATGCCCGTGAAATCGAGTGCTGCGTCATGACCAACCTCCTGCTCTACCAACGTATTGCTCAACAGCTGGCTGAAGATATCCGGCGCGGTGTATATCAGCCCGGCGAACGCGTGCCGTCGGTGCGCAAGATGAGTTCGCAGCTCAACGTCAGCCATGCCACTGTGTTGCAGGCCTATGCCAACCTGGAAGACCAGGGGTTGATCCGGGCGCGGCCGCAGTCGGGTTACTACGTGCACCAGACGCCGGCCCTGACCGCGCCGACGCCGGACATCGCCCGGGTCGAGCGCCCCGGCCTGGTGACGCGCAGCAGCATCATCCAGCAGGTGTTGGTCGAGTCGCGTCGTGAGGGGGTCTTCCCGCTGGGCGCGGCGGTACCGAGCGTCGATTATCTGCCAGTGCGGGCGTTGCACCAGCAGTTGGCCAAGGTCACACGGTTTCACAGTCCGCGGGCCTTCAGCTACATGTTCAGCCCCGGCTTCGAGCCGTTACGGCGCCAGGTGGCGATTCGCATGCGTGATGCCGGAGTCGTGGTCGACCCCTCCGAAGTGGTGATTACCCATGGCTGCGTCGATGCGTTGCAAATGTCGCTGCGCGTGCTGACCCGGCCGGGGGACCTGATCGCCGCCGAGTCGCCGACCTATTACGGTTTGCTGCAGTTGGCGGATCTGTTGGGACTCAAGGTGATCGAGATCCCCAGCGATCCGGTCACCGGTATGAGCCTTGAAGCCTTGCAGCTGGCGGCCAACCAATGGTCGATCAAGGCGTTGGTCCTGACCACGCGCCTGAGCAATCCCCTCGGCGGCACGATGCCTGAGGAGCGGCAAAAGCAGCTGCTGCGCCTGGCGTCGGATTTCGACATTCAGATTGTCGAGGACGACATTTACGGCGAACTGATGTTCGAGCAGGGGCGTACCAAGGCACTCAAGGCGTACGACCGCCTGGATCGGGTGATCTACTGCTCGAGTTTTTCCAAGACCTTGTCGCCGGGTGTGCGCATCGGCTGGATGACCGCCGGCAAGTTCCAGCAAGAGATCCAGCGCCTGCAAACGTTCAGTACTCATTCGGCGTGCAGCGTCACGCAGATGGGCATCGCGGCGTACCTGGAAAACGGCGGCTACGACCGGCACCTGCGCTACATTCGCCAGGAGTACCGCAAGAACCTCAGCGCCTTTCAACTGGCTGTGCAGCAGTATTTTCCCGAAGGCACGCAAATGAGCCGTCCTACCGGGGGTTTCATCCTTTGGGTCAGCCTGCCGGGACGGGTCAATACCCAGGAGTTGCACGTGCGGGCGCTGCAACAGGGCATCAGCATCGCCCCCGGGCTGATCTTCAGTAACACCGAGCAGTTCAACCACTGCATTCGCCTGAACTGCGGAACACCCTGGAACCGCGAGGCAGAGCGGGCCCTGATGACGCTGGGGCTGTTGGCCACCCAGCTGTGCCAGGAGACCGCGAGCGGGCTCCTTTAAATTCAAGCGCTTGGATGGACATGCTTGTCAGCGCTCGATTAACAGGCGAGCATGGGGCTTGTGTCGTAACTGCCATCGAGTCCAATGAAAGCCATTGTCCCTGCCGTCTGGGTTTTGCTTGGCCTGTTGACTGCCTTCCATTCAGGAGGCGTCGTGGCGGCTGCGGCACAGGAAAAACCCGCGGCCAGCGCCACGAAGAATTCTGGCAAGGCACCCGCAGCGGTGAAAAAAGCCCCCGCGAAGAAAGCCGCGAATACCAGAAAAAAACGTGCCCCCGTCGCCTCCAAAAGCAAATCCGCTCGCGAAATTGCCAAGACCCGACTGCCACCGGCGAAGCTCGATTTGAGCTTGCCCAATGAAATGGTCGAGGAGCTGAAGCCCCCGGGAACTGTGCCGCTGCCCAAGCGTGAGCCGTTGTTGCCGCCCATGTTCGGCGATAAGCCTGGGCCGTTCCAACTCAACGGACGTTTGCTGAGCAATGAAATGCAGCTGCCGTTGCGCAACCAGGAGCGCAACGAAGTGGAAGGCGCAGCGCTGGAGTTCGAATTCAAGCAGTAGGCATTCATTGCGCCTGCAACTCGTCACTGACTGCTCGGTCATCGCGTCATGAACGAAAAAACACCCATCCAGTAATTTAAAACGTTCGTTTTAGCCGTTACTCTCTGTCCTGTTATCAACCATTACCTGCCGCGAGGACGTTTTCGTCATGAAATGCCGCGAGGGCTGTGGCGCCTGCTGCATCGCCCCCTCCATCAGCTCACCCATCCCAGGGATGCCTCAAGGCAAGCCGGCGGGCGAGCGTTGCGTGCAGTTGTCGGTCGACAATCTGTGCCAGATATTCGACCGGGCCGATCGCCCTGCGGTGTGCTCGGCGTTTGAGGCTGACATCGAGGTCTGTGGCGACAGCAGCGAAGACGCCATTCGACTGATCGGTTGGTGGGAGCAAGTCACGGCAGCGTAATGCGTCAAGATCGGAACTTCGAAAACAAGGAAAACAATTATGGGTTCGCTGCATCGTATGGCTGTGTTGTGTGGTTTGACCGTGTTGCTGGCGACGGCTACCGCCCAGGCTGAGGATTGGCAGGTTGCCAAGGAAAAGGACGGCATCAAGGTTTCACTCAGTGAAGTCAGCCTTTCCAAGTACAAGGCCTACCAAGGCGTGACCGTGATGAAGACCACCATGGCGAAGTTGCGCGCCTTGCAGGAGGACGTATCGGGTGCCTGTGCCTGGATTCATGAATGCAAGAGCCAGAAGCTGCTCAAGCACGAGGGCGACAAGAGCTGGACCTACACTCGATTCAACACGCCGTGGCCGGTTACGCCGCGTGACTCCGTGCTGGAAGTTACCACCGTCGAAGGCGCGGATGGCAGCCTGACCCGCAACCTCAAGGGCGTGCCTACTTACGCTCCTGAAGAAAAAGGTTTTGTGCGAGTGGCACAAGTCGACGGTTTCTGGAAATTCACTCCCAAGGGCGCGGATCAGGTCGAGGTGATTTACCAGGTCCATACCGAGCCGGGGGGCGACGTTCCGTCCTGGCTGGCTAACAAGTTCGTGGTGGATGCGCCGTTCAATACCCTGAAAGCGTTGAAAGAACGCGCCGAAAAATAGCCCTGGTCACTCCGAGAAAAACCGCCCTTGAGGCGGTTTTTTCTTATGTGCCGTCAACGAACTCAGCGGAACGATTGTTTCGCCGCCAATGTCGAGATAGAGGTAAGTCGGGCCATTCCATCGATCAAGGAGACATTGATGCAAAAGTGGGAAATCACCTTCGTTGACGATCACGGCGAAACGATCGCCGAGCAGTTTGATTACGCCCAGGAGCCCACGATGGAACAAGCGGCACAACTGATTCAGGAAAAGCTGGTACCTCTCTCGAAAGAGCTGGACCTCAACGACCTGGAGGGCCGCACCGACGACCCCACGGTCAAGAGCCTGAAAACCCAGAACAGCATTGAGATCATCAGCATTAAACCGGTTTCATGAAATTCATTGTCTGGTCCCGCTTGGCAGTCGCACTGACTTGACGCTACTCTGCAATCGAGATCAGCGAAAGGATCGCGAAGGTCCGGTCTTGTCAGCTACATGCTTGTGTCCCGACGGTCATTTGATGCCGTATCGCTTGTAACCGCTGGTTGCATGCACGGGAAGACGGAAAGTCTATCCATCGGTTCTGAGGAGGACGTTTCATGAGCACAGCCTATCAAGAAGATGTCAGCACCAGCGTGTTGCGCCGCATGAAAGAAGGCGGTTTCGATTTCTCCCAATTCCATCCCATCGAGTTCTACGCCATTTTTCCCGACGAGGAACGGGCGCGCAGGGCGGCAGGTCATTTTCGGGGAGAATCGTTGAATGCGCAGATCAGCGCTCGGGAAGATGGAGCCTGGTCACTGGAACTGAGCCGGGTGATGTACGCCACTTATGACGATATCGGCGACTTCGAACTGAATTTCGAGGCGGTGGTTGAGCCACTGGGTGGCATCATTGAAGGGTGGGGCGTCAAGCAGGAGATCCGTCGCCTGCAGGCCTGATACTTACTCTTTGCAGCACAGCAACGGCTGACCCTTTGTGTCGGCCGTTTTCATGTAGCGCTCTTGTGGCAATTCAGCATCTACGGCTGCTTGCGTCCCGCCATATGCTTCAAATATCCCACCAGCAAATCAAGCTCCGCATCCGGCAGCACCGCCGCCGAGAACCCCGGCATCTTCCCTTGAGGCCAGCGCCGCAGGCTCTGCGGATCCCGTATGTAACGCTTGAGAAAATCCCCCGAGAAGTACTCGGTTGGATTGAAGGGAATGTTCAGGTCCGGGCCGAACTGGGCATCGCCTGCACCGTTGAGGCGGTGGCAGGCCAGGCAGTTTTTCTGGAACAGCGCAAAACCCTGATTGATCGGGTCGTCCTTGGCCAGGCCCGGGGCGGGCAGCAGGGCAGGGAAGCGCTCGGCCACCGCGGACAGGCGCTTGATGCTCGCCAGCGCGTATGGCCACTGTTCGGGGCTGATATGTCCCGCCTGGGGATCGGTCCAGACCAAGTAAAAGGGCCCGGCACTGCGCTTGCCCTCGCCCAGCGACGGCCAGGGGGCTGCGGGGTCTTCGATCGCCAGCCACGCACGGGCGCCACTCTGGTTGAGCAACGGTGCAGCGGGCATTTCCGCGGCAAAGCCATCCAGCGCCACGGCCTGCAAGTGGTCATCCGGCTGGACGCCAGTCAACAACGCCGTGAGGGGTACGGCGCGATAGCTCATGGGTTTCTTGTAGGAAACATCTTCATTGATCCGAACCGTCCGAGCTTCAGGATGCTTGAGCAGTTCCTCGGTTTGCCAGGTGCGTGCCTGCGTGCCCAGTTCAAGCACGAGTTGCGCGGCAAATAGAGGCGTGCTGAGCAGCAGCGCCCCGATCGCAATGAGAGCTTTCAATGAATCGCCTTCCATGTCGAGAGGGAAGCGCAAAGGGTGGCACAGCCACCGTCGCTTGAACAACGACTCTCGTGCATTTGCTGGCGATGGCACTACGCCCCGGATTCAGCCGATGACCTTGGTAATGTTCGGCAAAATCAACAGCAGCGTAGTGGCAAAGAGAATGAGTCCGGCTTGACGAACTTTCGAATGTTTGAACATGGCTGACCCGCCTTTTTTGTTATTTCCTGAGGCCAGCCTGCGTAGCTCCATGGCGGCTGGCGTTGCACTTCCTGTTTGAAACTAGCTGACAAGCGCCTCGGCAAAACCCGACGACTCTCTTGTACAGGGTTTACATTAGGGGCCGCAGCCGCGTTGGCTTAGATCCAATTCGTATGAGTTTTAAGCTGATAGCTATTAAACAGGCATGAGGCCTATTGCCAGCTACTTGCCGGCCCTCTTGCTAGACAGCTTGCTCACCTGAAACGGTTAACCCGATAGCACGCTACCGTTCGTCTGAGCGTGGCTGTCAATGCCGTTGAGCGCTGGGGTCATTGAATCCGGCGCCGCTGGGCTTAAGGTTGGAGGTGTTCGCATTACGTCGATGATGGTTCGAGGATGTCATGACCCAAGCTTTGATTTTCGATGCATTACGCACGCCCCGCGGCAAGGGCAAGGCCGATGGCGCCCTGTATACCGTCAAGCCGGTGAACCTGGTCGCCGGCCTGCTCGACGCGTTGCGCCAGCGCATGGACCTGGACACCCGTCACGTCGATGACATCGTGCTCGGCTGCGTGACTCCGGTAGGCGACCAAGGCGCCGACATTGCCAAGACGGCGGCCCTGGTGGCGGGCTGGGACGTCAGCGTGGCGGGCGTGCAACTCAACCGTTTCTGCGCCTCGGGCCTTGAAGCGGTGAACCTGGCGGCGATGAAAGTGCGCTCCGGCTTCGAGGACCTGGTGGTGGCCGGCGGCGTGGAGTCGATGTCGCGGGTACCGATGGGCAGCGATGGAGGCGCGTGGGCGCTGGACCCACAATCGAACCTGCAGGGGCATTTTGTCCCCCAGGGCATTGGCGCGGACCTGATCGCTACCCTGGAAGGCTTCAATCGCGAAGAGGTCGATACCTTCGCGCTGCAATCCCAGCGCAAGGCCGCTCGGGCTCGGGACGACGGATCGTTTGCTAAATCCCTGGTGGCGGTGCGGGAACAGAATGGCATCGTGCTGCTGGAACACGACGAATTCATCCGTGGCGACTCGACCCTTGAAGGGCTGGGCAAGCTTCGGCCGAGTTTCGAGGCGATGGGCCAGATGGGTTTCGACGCGACGGCGTTGCGTGTCTATAGCCATGTCGAACGAATCAATCATGTGCACACCCCGGGCAACAGCTCGGGCATCGTCGACGGCGCGGCGCTGATGCTGATCGGCACCGAGGCAAAGGGCCGCGAGCTGGGCCTGGAGCCCCGGGCGCGAATCGTCGCCACTGCGGTCACCAGCACCGAGCCGACCATCATGCTCACTGGCCCGGCCCCGGCCACCCGCAAGGCCTTGGCGAAAGCCGGGTTGCGGGTGGAAGACATCGATCTGTTCGAGGTCAACGAAGCCTTCGCCTCGGTGGTGCTCAAATTCATCAAGGACATGGCCATCGATCCCGCAAAGGTGAATGTCAACGGCGGTTCTATCGCCATGGGGCACCCACTGGGTGCCACCGGGTGCGCAATTCTTGGCACTTTGCTCGATGAGCTGGAGGCGCGTCGCCTGCGTTACGGCCTGGCGACGCTGTGTGTCGGCGGCGGAATGGGCATCGCCACCATCATCGAACGCCTCTGAGCCCTCGACACCAAGGAACACTTTTCATGACCGAAGCCATTCGTTACGAAACCGGCCAGGACCGGATCGTTCTCCTGACCCTGGACATGCCGGGCCAGATCAGCAATACCATGAACGCGACCTATCGCGAGGCGATGGCCGCCTGCGTGGCGCGTCTGTTGGCCGAAAAAGATTCGATCGCCGGGGTGATCATCACCTCGGCCAAAAAAACCTTTTTTGCCGGTGGCGACTTGAACGAGCTGGTCAGGATAGACCCATCCGAGGCCCAGGCGTTCTATCAGATGGTCCTGGGGCTGAAAGCGCAACTGCGCGCCCTCGAAACCCTCGGTGTACCCGTCGTCGCGGCGATCAATGGTGCGGCCTTGGGCGGCGGCTGGGAAATCTGCCTGGCGTGTCATCATCGCGTAGCGCTGGACCATCCATCGGTGCAGATCGGCTTGCCGGAGGTCACCCTCGGCTTGCTGCCGGGCGGTGGCGGTGTGGTGCGGATGGTGCGGGTGCTGGGTTTGGAAAAGGCTTTGCCGTATCTGCTCGAGGGCAAGCGACTTGGCCCGCAGCAGGCGTTGCAGGCCGGCTTGATCGACGAGCTGGCGGCGGATCGCGACGAGCTGCTGGCCAAGTCCCGAGCCTGGATTCTCGCCCATCCAGATGCAATCCAACCTTGGGATGTGAAGGGGTATCGGCTTCCAGGCGGGACCCCGTCCGACCCGAAGGTCGCCCAGATGCTGGCGATCGCGCCTTCGATCCTGCGCAACAAGACCCAGGGCTGCCTGCCGGCCCCGGAAAAGATTCTCTGCGCTGCGGTAGAGGGCGCGCAGGTGGCGTTTGACGCGGCGCATCTGATCGAGACGCGCTATTTCACCGAACTCGCCACGGGACAAGTGGCGAAGAACCTGATCGGCACCTTCTGGTTTCAACTCAACGAAATCAAGGCCGGCAGATCCCGCCCACAGGGTGTTGTGCCTTATCTGACAAAAAAAGTCGGCGTGCTCGGTGCAGGCATGATGGGCGCCGGTATCGCCTGCGTCAGCGCGGTGGCCGGCATCGACGTGGTGCTCAAGGACATCGACCTGGCCGCCGCACAGAAGGGCAAGGCACGCTCGGCGGCGTTGCTGGACAAAAAAGTCGCGCGCGGCCAACTCACCGAGGAACAACGCGACGCCACGCTGGCGCGGATTCACCCTACCGACAACGATGCCGAGCTGGCCGGTTGCGACCTGATCATCGAGGCCGTCTTTGAAGACCGTTCCCTGAAAGCCAAGGTATCGTCAGCAGCCCAGGCGGCAGCGGGGCCTGAGGCGGTGATCGCTTCCAACACCTCGACCCTGCCCATCACCGGCCTGGCCGAGGCGGTGTCGGACGCGAGCAGATTCATCGGGCTGCACTTCTTCAGTCCGGTGGAAAAAATGCCGCTGGTGGAAATCATCAAGGGGGTCGGGACCAGTGATGAAACCCTGGCCCGGGCTTTCGATTTTGTCCGGCAGATCGACAAGACGCCCATCGTGGTCAACGACAGCCGGGGTTTTTTCACTTCGCGGGTGTTTGGCACCTTCATCAACGAAGGCATTGCGATGCTCGGCGAGGGCGTGAGTGCGCCGATGATCGAAACCGAAGCGCGCAAAGCCGGGATGCCGGTCGGGCCCCTGGCTGTTTCGGACGAAGTTTCCCTCGGTTTGATGAGCCATATCCGCGCTCAAACCGCCAAAGACCTGCACGCAGAAGGGAAAGCGCCGACAGAGCATCCTGCATTCGCCGTGATCGACCTGCTGCTTGATGAGTACAAACGACCAGGCAAAGCGGCCGGAGCCGGTTTTTATGACTATCCAGCCCAAGGGCAGAAGCATCTCTGGCCGGAGCTCAAGAGCCGTTTCGAGAAAGCCGATGGGCAAATCCCCGCGCAGGATATCCGCGATCGCCTGCTGTTCATCCAGGCCTTGGAAACTGTTCGCTGCGTAGAGGAAGGCGTCGTCACTTCGACGCCGGATGCCAATGTCGGCTCGGTATTCGGCATCGGTTTCGCGGCCTGGACAGGTGGGACGTTGCAGTTCATCAACCAGTACGGTTTGCCGGCATTTATCGCTCGTGCCCAGTACCTGGCCGAGCAATATGGCGAACGTTTCTCACCGCCGGCCCTGTTGCTGGAAAAAGCCGCCAGCCGGGCGACGTTCTGACGGGGAGGGGGCTTGCCTTGGAGCGGTGTTTCAAGGCAGGCTCTGGGGTGTGCAATATTCCCATCATCGTGTCAGGTATTTTTTATGTCGTTACGCATCTGCATTCTGGAAACCGATATCCTGCGTCCGGAACTGGTCGAGCAATATCAGGGTTACGGGCAGATGTTCCAGCGCCTGTTTTCGCAACAGCCTATTGCGGCCGACTTTGTCGTGTACAACGTGGTGGAAGGGCAATACCCCAGCGATGACGAGCAATTCGACGCCTATCTGGTGACCGGCAGCAAGGCCGACTCCTTCGGCAGCGACCCTTGGATCCAGACCCTCAAGACCTATCTGATGGACCGCTACCAGCGTGGCGACAAACTGCTGGGCGTCTGCTTTGGTCATCAGTTGCTGGCCTTGTTGCTGGGCGGCAAGACCGAGCGCGCCAGCCAGGGATGGGGGGTTGGCACCCATCGTTACAAACTCGCGGCAAAGGCGCCCTGGATGAGCCCGGTGATGGAGGAACTGACTTTGTTGATCAGTCATCAGGACCAGGTTACCGAGCTGCCGGAAAATGCCACGGTCATCGCCTCAAGCGATTTCTGCCCATTCGCGGCCTATCACATCAATGATCAGGTCCTGTGCTTCCAGGGCCACCCGGAATTCATCCATGATTATTCCCGGGCCTTGCTGGAGATTCGCCAGCAACACCTCGGCGAGCAGATCTACAGCCAGGGCGTGGCGAGCCTTGAACAGGAGCATCACGGCACGACGGTAGCGGAGTGGATGATGCGTTTCGTCGCCCACAAACCCCAAGCTGAAGCCGCCCAAGGCTGATTATCCGGGCATCCCACACTTGATCAGCAGATCAAATGTGGGGGCGAGCCTGCTCGCGAAGACGGCCACGCTAATCCCACCGGCAAATCCTACAACCATCCCGATCGCTTGAAACTCGCCCACAACGACGTACACCCCACCCCGATAAACCCGAGCACCAGGAAATACCCGTAGTGCCAGGTCAACTCCGGCATGTTTTCAAAGTTCATCCCGTAGATCCCGGCCACCGCCGTTGGAAACGCCAGGATCGCCGCCCACGCTGCGAACTTGCGCTGCACCACGCTCTGGCGCGAGGCTTCCAGCAACACGCCGATCTCGATAGTCTGGCTGGCAATGTCCGCCAGCGTCGCCAGGTCTTCCATCTGCCGGGTGACATGAATCTGCACATCGCGGAAATATGGACTCATGTTCTTGTCGATGAACGGAAAGTCCAGGCGCTGCAGCTCTTCGCTGATCTCCACCATAGGTGCCGCATAACGACGCAGGCGTAGCACGTCGCGGCGCAGACTGTGCAGGTTCTGGATATCGCGCTCGTTCAAGGCGCTGCACAGTACGTTGCGCTCCAGTTCATCGATCTCGGTGTGGATGGCTTCGCCGACGGGCTGGTAGTTCTCGATGACGAAATCGAGGATGGCGTAGAGGACAAAATCCTCCCCATGCTCCAGCAAGATGGGACGCGCCTCACAGCGCTGCCGGACATGTGCGTAGGACGCCGAGTGGCCGTTGCGAGCGGTGATGATATAGCCCTTGCCGGCGAAGATATGGGTCTCGATGAATTGCAGCTTGCCGTTCTCGCGTACCGGTGAATAAGTGACGATGAACAGCGCATCGCCAAACGTCTCCAGCTTGGGACGGCTATGTTTCTCCATGGCGTCTTCAATTGCCAGTTCATGCAGGTTGAACTGGCGTTGCAGGTTGGTCAGTTCCAGCGCGCTGGGCTCTTCGAGGCCGATCCAGACAAAATGTCCTGGTTTTGCAGCCCAGGCGCTGCCTTCGTCGAGGGTGATATTGGTGACTTTCTTACCGGCGCTGTAAACCGCAGCAGCAACGACTCTACCCATGATGATGGTTCGCTTCTTCTTGGAAATTGGCAGTGGCAGGCAACGTGCAGCTTAGCGCGCCATGGTCTTTGAGAGTCAGCAAAATGCGCCGAGTTCGGTGCAAAAGAAAACCCGCCGTGAAGGCGGGTTTCTTGTTTACGCGACGCGCAGTTGCCGGTCCATCGTCTCGATGCATTCACGCATCTGTTCGCGGCATTGGGCGATGAGGCGGGGCATGTCATCCATGCTCAGGCCAGCGGTAGGAATGGCTGGCAGCGAACGAATGAGAATGTCACCGGCGTGCCAGCGATCCAGGCGCATATGCTTGATATAAGTGCTGACGCACACCGGGATAATCGGCACCCCGGCGGCAATCGCCATCTGGAACGCGCCTTTCTTGAAGGGCAACAGGTCTTCCCCCAAATTGCGCGTCCCTTCCGGGAACACCCAGATGGACGTGTTTTCATGCTGCAATGTATGGGTGGTGGTCAGCATCGATTTGCGCGCCTTGATCGCATTGCCGCGATCAATCAACACGTTGCCCGCCAGCCAGAAGAGTTGGCCGAACAACGGCACCCACTTCAGGCTCTTCTTGCCAATGCACACGGTACGACGCGGCACCACGTTGCCGAACACGAAAAGATCGTAGTTGGACTGATGATTGGCGATGATCACGCAGCCGTGAGTCTTGTTGATCAGCGTGTCGACCTCTGCCTTGACCCGCAGGCGTAGAAACCACATCGCAGGCAGCGCGTATAACCTGGCGCATATACGACTGTTGTCAGGATTGAACGGCCGGCACAGACCCAGGATCACGCCCAGCACACCCGCCAAAATAAAATGCAGGCCCATCAAACACATACGCAGTGCAAACAACATCAACAGGCCCCATCGGGACAAAAGGTGGCGCAGTGTACGGATGTGCACTGTTTTCGGCAATTGCGCCTGTATAGGGAGGAGATAGGCGATGTTTAAGCGTATGTTTCTAAACGACGCGTAAGAAGCGGGATAGAGCGGTTACCGATTCCTCAGTAACTTGCATGGGAAACTTCACCGGTCCCGTGGCGAGGCAGCTTGCTCCCGCTTGAGTGCGAAGCACTCATGAAAATGGGCCTGCTACGCAGTCCAGCGGGAGCAAGCTCCCTCGCCACGGGTACGTTATTTTTCTAGGTGAGCGATATTGTCTTTAGCCAACGTTCAGCCCGTGTATTCCTGATCCAGCAGAATCGCGCTGTCCAATGCATGCAGCAAGGCCTTGCGAACCTTGAGCTTGGTATTCTTGTGGGCGGTCATGTTGATCTTCTTCAACTGACGCGCTGCCTCCAGTGCTGCAGCTTGCAACTCGTCAGCCGCGACCACCTTGTCGAGGAAACCAGCGTCCACGGCGCTCTGCGGATTGAACATCTCGCCATTGATCACCGAGCGGTGGAACGCAGACTTGCGCAAGCGATCACGGGCCAGCTCGATACCGGCGTGGTGCATGGTCATGCCGATCTGCACCTCGTTCAGCCCGATGGTAAACGGCCCCTCCACACCAATGCGGTAGTCCGCCGACAGCAGCAGGAACGCACCCTTGGCCACCGCATGCCCAGGGCAGGCGACAACGACGGGGAAGGGGTGCGACAACAAACGACGGGCTAGGGTCGAGCCAGACGCGACCAGACTGACTGCCTCCTTGGGGCCGGCGGTCATCACCTTCAAATCGTAACCGCCCGACAGAATCCCCGGTTGCCCGGTAATGATCACCACCGCGCGATCAGACACTGCCTGGTCCAGCGCAGCGTTGAATGCGACGATCACATCAGGCGAAATGGCATTGACCTTGCCATTGTTCAAGGTCAGGGTCGCGATACCGTCTTCGAGATGGTAGGCAATCAGGTCGCTCATGACGCTATTCCTTGTAAGAGAAGTGAAGCAGACGTTACCCACCGCCGCAGGCCAGGTAAAGCGCCGTGACTGACTCACCGGTCAGCGCCGCCCCGCCCAAATCTCGCGAGGCGCCCAACAGCCAGCGCTTGCCCTCGTGGAGCCGCCCATAGCCGAAGCTGGAGTTTGGCCGGTTTGCCCTGCCTCGCCGCGTCCGAAATACCCGACCGGCCTTAACCGCATGAAAATTCTGAAAAAAACCTTTGCCATCGGAAAGGCTTTCGACTACATTAGCGCGCCTCGACAGACTGAACAGTTTGCCGAGACACGGTGAAGTGTCCGAGTGGCTTAAGGAGCACGCCTGGAAAGTGTGTATACAGGAAACTGTATCGAGAGTTCGAATCTCTCCTTCACCGCCATATTCTGCAAACACAAACCCCTGATTTTCCTAGAGAAAATCGGGGGTTTGTGGTTTTTGGTCCTTAAAAAAGGGCGACATGGGAACATCTTGGAACATTGGCTTTTTCTGCCGCATTTGCCCTTCAGCTCGCGCCACCCGTGTACTTGCCCCATTGCCCACCCTGAGCCAGCCCTACCAGTTCGGCCGTTTGCTGGCTGGTATAGCCGAGATTGATTTTCAGGCGCGCCAATGCGTCCGCGGAGGGCGGACTGTACCGCTCTATGGTTTTCATGTGCGCTCAAGGTAAGAAGGCCCCGCGTTTGCAGGGCCTGTCAGGTTAGACGAATTTGATTAGCAGCGTGGTGACGGTGGCCACTGTACCGATCAGGCCGGTGGCAACCGCGACTGGGTACCAGAACGTTTCGCGGGTCATCTTGCCCGCTTCGGCGTTGAGCTTTTTGGTCTCAGCCATCAATTTAGCAATTTCGACATGGACCTTTTCCAATTCTGCGCCGCTCATACCGAATTCCCGCATGTGTGCGTCCTGTCGGGTCATGGGTCGCGCTTTGTGCGCTGCCCTGAGATCCATATCGTGCCTTTAAGGTACGGCTGCGAGTTTTTTCCTGCCCCGAGTATAGCCATTTGAATTCATCGCGGCTTGCCGATCAGCATGTACTTGGGTTTCAAGGTATGCCGAGCGCATCGCAATCGGTTTTTCTTGGCGGCGCCAAGCGTGGTCAACATATCGCCGAAAACAGTTTTCATCGAGCCAATCAAAAAGGACAACTCAGCCTCCAGAATGTCTACCGCCAACACGGATGACGGCCAGGACCTCCCATGACTCACCCACGAATCGGCTTCGCCTGCCAATACCGGCACCCTGATCGCGGCCTCGCAGCGAGTGCATTAAAGACCATCGAAGCGCCATACAACCCCCGCACCACGACGTTACGCTGGATGGATGGCGTCCCTCTCCAGGTCGCCCGCGACAAGCTGCTTGAAGTCGTGGCGCACAATCTCGACGCACAACTGCGCCTCATCGCCTACGTTGCCGAGCTTGCGCCGACCCTGCGCATGCTCCGACTGAGCAGTGATCTGTTGCCGTTCTACAGTCATCCGAAGGTGAGTGCTTTCTATCAGGACCCGGTCATTCAAAGCCAGCTGGAAGAACGCTTCGCTGTGATTGGCAACCTCGCGCGTTCGGCGGATATCCGGCTGTCCTTCCACCCTGGCCAGTATTGTGTGTTGGGCTCGGATAAACCGGGTGTGGTGGAGAACAGCATCGCCGAGTTCGAGTACCACGCCGACATGATCCGGATGATGGGCTACGGTCGGCGCTTCCAGGACTTCAAATGCAACGTGCACATCGCCGGGCGCCTCGGGGGCGAGGGGATCCGTTCGATCTGGCCGCGATTGTCGGAGGTGGCGCGCAATTGCATCACCTTCGAAAACGAGGAGAAGACCTACGGCGTCGATGATTGTCTGCAACTGGCTGACCTTGCCCCCGTCGTGCTGGATATCCACCACTGTTGGATCAACGAGAACGATTACATCGCACCGGACTCCCCGCGAGTCGATCGCATCATCGAAAGTTGGCGTGGAGTTCGGCCAACCATGCATTATTCACAGCCGCCGGAGCGATTGCAGGAATTGGGTTTCGATGCAGGCAAAAAGCTTGAGATGGATGCGTTATTGAAGGTGGTGTCCAAACGTGACTTGTACGGTCACAGTGACCAGATGTGGAATCGCTGGACCAACTCATACGCGCTCAAGTTTCTGGACCGTTTCGACATCATGTTGGAGGCGAAAGACAAGAATCTGGCTGCGCAGGCATTTTATGAAGATGTCGCTCGGCCTTATCTTCATCCCTGCGTATAGATCAAACGACCTGCGAACAGCATCAGGCAACCCCACAGCAGTATCGAGCAAAAGCTTCAAGGCGCATGCCGTTAAGGTTCTCAGAAAGAACTTTTATCAACTGCATTGCCGTGAGGTAAACATCATGACTACATGGAAAAGTTTGGCCTGGCGTGCCCAGGTTGTTGTCTTGGCGTTAATGCTTTCCACGAACACCTCCTGGGCTTCGGGAAACACTCAAGAGGCCAATACGAATCTGGTCCGCCAGGCATTCGCGAACTGGCAGCAGGGCAAAGGCACGGTCTTCGACCTGCTGGCGCCCGATGCGGTCTGGACAGTCGCGGGATCGAGCCCGGTTTCCGGCGTGTATTACGGCAAGACCGAGCTGATCGAACAGGCCGTGCGGCCGATCAGCGCCCGACTGGCGACGCCAATTTCCCCCATGTTACAGAGCATCGTCGCCCAGGACGACATTGTCGTTGTCCTGTGGAACGGCACTGCGACAGCCCTCGATCAAAAACCCTACAACAATACCTACCTGTGGCAACTGACCTTCAAGGATGGCCGGATCACTCAGGCAATGGCCTTCCTCGACACCTACGCGTTGAATGAGCTCATGCGCCGGGTAACGCCTGCGCAGTAGAGGGCAGCTGACATAACAACGGCGCAAGTTGACCTATGTGTGCACCACTCCTGGCACATCCATATTGATCTTGCGCCATGCCGCCTCGGAAAAGCTGTAGACCGAAAAGGCAATCAGCCCCAGGGCCATCACCATCAACACCAAGCCTCCGGCCGGCAGATTCTGCAACGCATCGAGGGCATCTTTCATTCCGGGCGGGTCCACGGCTTTATAGGTCGAGCCGCTGATGATCAGCAGCACGGCGATCTCGATAAACACCACCCCGCGGGCGATCAGGCCGAAGCGCGATACCGGCCGCACATAACGCATCACTTCTTCGTCAGCCTCGAAATATTTTTCGAACGAGGCCTTCCAGCCTTTGATGATGTGGGCAATGCCGACGCCCAGTGGCACCAGCGCGACGAGGTAAACTAACAGGTTCGAATGGTCCCAGGACAGGACGCGCGCCAGCAGGTCCTGGGTTTGCCCACCGCCGGAATTCCCGGAGCTTTTCAAGCCGCTGATCAGCAGGCCCAAGGCAAAGAATGCCAGCGCGCCATTGACCAGGCCGCTCGCCAGCAACCCGGCGCGAATCACCAGGCCCTTGAACTGCGTACCGTGATGATCAACGTCGCGCGTGGCTTGCAAGATGCGCCAGCCGGCGAAGGCAAGCAGGCCCGCTACTACCAGGCCGACCAAGGCATGGCCGAAGGGCTGGCTCAGCAGCATTTCAAGGCTTTTGTGACTGTCCTTCGGTTTGGTGGAGTCCTGGGCCGCGAGCAAGGCAAGAATGCCGACGATGAGATAAATAACGCCACGAGCGGCATAACCGCCTCGGGCAAGTAGCACCAGGCTCTGGTGTGGGGACATGGGATCGATTCCGCGACAGTGATACAAAAACAGACCCATGGCGTCGGAAGGGGTTCGATTGAAGATGGGGCGCTGACCCATTGGCCCGATTCAAGGCCAACTGACCCACCGCATTCCGTGTCGGTCTCGCGGATCAGTTGGGCTCCGGTCTTCAGGGTTTTTTAGCAATCACCCTTCAATACGTAATTTAAGCTTGCTTCTGTTTGTTGTATATATCGACCAGCTTCGATAAGAAATCAAGAGAAGCGTCGGTGGCTCCCCTAAGTCCAAGTCTGGGGTTTAGCAGGAAGTCTATGAAATCACTGCCCAACCCCAAATCACCTTGGATCTTGTTTCTTATCTCGTCGGCCCCGCTGGTGAATGATTCCGGTAGCCAATTGACGGCGGCAGCGATTTTATCCGGGTCTGTTTCTGTAAAATCCCAGCCGCTAGGGTAGATATCACTTTCTTGCAAGGTTTCTCCGTAGTGGTTTTGGATCGCTCTGTCCAGAGCAAGCCCTCCTACTTCCTCAAGGTCCAGCCCATTCTCTTTAGCTGTGATGTAGACGTCAGTCATGTTGCCCAGATCGGAAAGCGTCAAGTCGGTGAAAACACTGTTTTCCCCCAGCTTGGCTTTTCGATGCGGGTCGTCAAGTGTTATAGCGGCTATATCAGAATGATCACCTTTCAACTGGGCCAGGACTTCTTCCTTGTCCAAGGGGATGCCTTTATCCATGGCCGCTGCGACCATAGTGGTCGCAGCCTTGTCGAACAGATAGGCGTTGTATTTTTCAACGTTTATATAGCCGGAAGGAGCGATGTAGCCTTTCACTATTCCGGGGAAAGGCTCCATGTGTTCGGTCTTCAAATAATCGCTTGCAGAGGTGTATAAGGACGAGAGTATTTTTGCCTGGTCTGAAAGGAAGGGTTTGCTCTCGATCGCCGGTAACGGCGCCGCGGAGCTGGCCGTGTCCGCGTCACTTTTGATGGAGTTGGGTTTGAGGGTGACGGTTGTTACCTGAGTAGCATTTGACGTATTTATAGTCGTCATGGTTCTCTCCTTGAGAAGGATATCCCTTATCGTGGGCTTCGATAGTGTGCGGTGATTGAGTTGCTATGGGACGGATAAGCAGGGTAGGTCCCGCCAAACAGAATTCCTGTTATCTTGAATTTTCCCTTGGCATCCAGTCCATAAAAAAATTCGGTTGCGTTGGCAAGAATCGGTACGGAGTCCGTGCACTTGTCGTAGACAGTAGAGTAGCGGGCCGCATAGCAGACCTTATATAGCTGAGTCGTGGCTCCGTGTTTGTAGAGCCCGATATTCCAGGATACGGATGTTATCGTAGCTCCCAAGGGGATATCGAGCGGAGTCGAGAAAAAGTTAGAATTCTCGGAGCTCGGGCCGTACACGCTAGGCGCCAAGCGGGTTTGTGTCCAGTTGGATGTTGCACCAAAAGAAGTTTGGCTCAGGGCCACTGCGACGATACCGGCAGACACTTGGATCAATTTTTTCACGTGCTTGGATTCCTTGCTAGAACCTATCCTTGTTGTGTTTTCCTATCTCTGTGTACATGTAGGAGTTGTACTACAGATATCCATCCGCGGTATAAGCCTCGGACTTGAAAAGTTGTCGGCGGCCCGGCGTTTAACTTTATCGATATTTATTTCTGATAAATTGATTGCCCACTTTTCGCCGCGCCGTTAAACAGCGCTTGCGTCTGGGGCACCTATCCCGCTCTTTGATTTCTCAGGTATTCAGCGGTGATTTCGGGGTGTCCGGGTTGAGTTGCTGCCGCCGGAACTGACCCGGTGGCTGTCCATGAATCTGGCGAAAGCGCCTGGAAAAATAAGCCTCATCGGCAAAGCCGCACAACCTCGCCACTTCACCCACCGGACGGGTGCCGTTGAGCAAATAATCGCGTGCGGCATGCATTCTGCGTTCGCCGCCGCCGACAAAGGTGAAGCGATCATTAATGCCGAGGTGCTACGTGCCTTGGGCAAGGGCGGTTACCTAATCAACGTGGCCCGAGGCAAACTGGTCAACGAGCCGGACCTGGTAGCCGCCCTTGCCACCGGTGACATTGCCGGTGCCGCGCTGGATGTGTTTATCGATGAGCCGAACGTGCCTGAAGCGTTGTTTGGTAATGAGCAAGTGGTGCTGCAACCGCACAGGGCGAGCGCGACGCTGCAGACCCGCACGCGAATGGGCGAAATGGTGGTGGCGAGCCTGGTGGACAGTTTTGCTGGAAAAGTCCCTCAGGGGTGCGTGACGGGTTGACGAGCGGGGCGCATCAGAAAGGCATTAGTGGAAGATGCGCTTGCGTCAGGCGTATCCAGGTGGGAACGCTTGGCGAATGGAATCGCGGGGTTCCCACAATGGAGCTTACATTTGCCAACAAACAAAAGTTGTTAAAAAACACAACCAGAGTACCATCGGCTCAAAGACAAGGACGCCCATGGATATACTCACGCCATCCCGCTTTGACGACGCTGCGATTCTGTACCCGAACGAGAGGGCTGGGCTTGAGCGCTGCCTGCGCATTTTGAGAATGGCGCGCCCCAAGGAATTCGCAGACCTGCAAAAGCTTTTCGGTACGCACGGTGTCGACTTGTTCAAGCCAAGAGCCGCAATGAATTGGGTTGTGATTGATGTAGGCGGCAATAATCTCAGGGTGATAGGCGGCGTTAACTACGCGCGGCAGAAGTTCTACGTCAAACACGTCTACACGCATGCCGATTACGACGTCGCCAACGTCTGGTATGCAAGAAACAAAGGGACAAAACGATGAGCGCAGCCCGGAACGACTTTCAAACGGTGATCGCAACGCTTGGCGAGCTTTACGCGATACTGGATCGCCTGCGGGGTGAGTTTGTGCACGGCATCAAGACCCCGGCCGACTACGAGCGCGCGACCGATTTGCTCGATGAGCTCACCGATGGGCGTGGGCTGAGCAAGACCGAGGAAAGGATTCTCGCTGAGCTTGAAGAGGAAATCCTGGCGTACCAGCGTGATTCCGACCAGTTTCGCGAATCGAACGCTGCTTTTGAGGCAACCTGCACCCCGGTGCAACTGATCAAGGACCTTATGGAGACGCTCGGGCTCACTGGCTCAGACCTTCCTGAAATCGGTGATAAAACCGCGGTGTCCAAGGTGCTCAATGGCGATCGCCCCATCAGTCACAAGATGGCTTATGCGCTGGCTGAGCGGTTTGCGATGGAACCGAGCGCTTTCTTGTCGGCTGGTCCTGCAAAGGAGCCGGATAAGAGGTAGCAATGACGCTGATCAAGGGACACGGGCCACTGTCGATCCACGCGAAACCAGAATGATACGCACCGCCATGATCACCCCGACAAGCACGGCAGCAAGCCCCGACATCTCCAGTAGCGTCGGCAGCCGGCCATGAAACCACAAGCCAAGCAGTGTCGCGAACAGCGATTCCAGGGCGATCAACTGCCCGGAAAGCACCATGGGCAGGCGCCGGGACGCGGCGTTCCAGGCCCAGGCACCGACGAAGGATGACATCAGCGCAATAACGAAACTCCAGAGGTACAAGTGCCCTGCAACGGAAAAACTGAAACCCACGCGCGGCAGTTCGAGCAGGTCGAACGCTTGTATCGCCGGTAACAGGCACACGGTGCCGATTCCCGCACCCGCCATCATGAGGCCTGTCCATACGCCCGAGGCGTTGGGCGATAGCTTCAGCAAGGCGCGTTGATTCAACCAACTGAACGCGAGCCACAAGATCACGGCACCGATAGAAAACAGCAAACCCATCAGCCAGGAACCCTGGCCTGCAACGGGTTGATGGACAGCGCCGAGATTGGACAGCAGCAGGCCCACGGTCAGGAAAACCAGTGGGATCGCCAGTTTGCTCCACTGGAGAGTTTTGGTCGTGGCGTTGCCCAGCAGTGCCAGCAAGACCGGCACCATGCCAATAAAGGCCGGGGTCAGCACCGGCCCACCAAAAATGATACCGGCGGCGATGCATGCGCTATAGCCGAGATAGCCGATCACACCCAGGCCAGCGGCCAGGAGCACCTGATCGAGGCGCAGGAGCCGAAGTCGGGCCCGGTAGAGCAGCACGACACCCAGGCCCAGCGCTCCGGCGATCAGGAATCGTACGATCATCAAATCATAGATTGTGTAGGCCCCGGTGACGTAGGGCGCAATGAAGTTCAGCGCCCAGCTCAGCGTCGCGACTACCGCGAGGGCCAATCCGACGATGAGGTTCGAGCGGACCCGCATCATCAGTCGTGCCCTCCGACATACTGCCCATTGACCAACAACTGCCTTGGTTCAGTACAACCATAGCAACGAATCCGAGTACCTTCGATAAAATCCTGCGTAGACATCGCGTTCTTCTCGACCGTCGTTGGGCCCTGGATGTTTGACAGCAGCGGGGTTCTGGAGGAAATACGCAAGGAAGTTTGGGTAATAATGCCTGAAGCGTGGTTCAAGACGGCGGATGAGCAGGTGCAACCGTCACCGGCGATTGACGTCCAAATCCGTTAACAACGATGTACAGCAACGGACCGATTGATACGAAGATGGCCGTGATCAGGATGTAAGGTAGCAACGATACGAGCGATTTGCCTCTTGCGCGTATGTCCCGGTACATCCAGATGCACGCCATGCAGGCGAGCAGATAAAGGTCGATGACTACTTGCGCGGTGTCTGCGCTGGACATGAGTCTGACGCCGAACGCCAAGAGCGATTGCTCGGCGAGCAACAACGTACACGCCGTGTAAACGGTAAAAAACAGCAGCGTAACAAGTGCGATATAAGGCTTCTTCACTTTGCCTCCCGGGACAGGTTCGTTGATCAGGGAGGTAGGCTAGTGATTTGACCATCATGGTTTCAATGACCTCCGAGGTCATCGACGCCGCCCACCTGCAATGCCAGAGTCAATGGATGACCAATCGACCCATGTCCCGAGCAACGCCGCCAACTTCAGCCGGTGCGCAACTGCGTCACTTGCGCCAACAGGCCAGACTGAGTCAGTTGGATTGCGCACTGATAACAGGGATATCTCAGCGTCACCTAAGCTGCATCGAGACGGGGCGCGCCACGCCAAGCCCTGGCACTCTGCATAACTTACTGACTGCCTTGGATGTACCTTTGGAGCAATGCAACGGCATCTTTCTCGCCAGCGGCTACGCCCCTCGCTACGAAACGACACCGCTCACGTCGTCGTCAATGGAAGTGGTACGTGATGCCATTGATCATATCCTTAATGCCAATAATCCCGCGCCGGCGATTGTTCTGGGCGCTCAATGGGACATCCTTGCAGCCAACGCCAGCGCGGGTGTCCTGTTCGATCTGGTGGGTCTTGCCAGGGATGCCGCGGATGGACTCAATCTCTTGGTGACACTGCTGCAACCCGGCGGCTTGGGCGACCATCTGAGCAACGCCGAGGAAATAAGATTAGTGGCCTGGCAACGGGCATCTCGGGAAGCCTTGAACAATCCCGCATTGGCTGGGATTCTGAAGAGTCTGCCGACTCCACACAGCGCTTCGGCGCTGGCTGACGATCTGCCTCCGTTGTTATTGACGCAGGTCGAGTCGCCCCATGGCGAGCTGACGTTCATGTCAACATTCACCACTTTTGGCATGCCGCTCGACATCACGATGAGCTCGTTGCGTATCGAGCATCTCATTCCTGCCGACGCCAAGACCTGGAAGGTCATGACCAAGGCGTACGAGCAGACGCAACGCTAACGATTTCAGGGAAGAAAACATGCAACCGACACTCAATCTCAACTTCCAAAGAATGCACGCCAATGGCGACGATTTTGTCATCGTCGATTCGCGAAACTCGCCCAGTCCGGTGACCAGTGCGATAGCCCGGCGGATGGGGGATCGGAACCGCGGCGTGGGCTTCAATCAACTCGCGGTGCTGCTCGATTGTGAAGATGCCGATGCGCGGGTGGTGTTCTGGAACGCAGATGGCTCCGCGCTGGATGTGTGTGGCAGCGCGACGCGCGGGGCGGCGGACCTGCTCATGCGCGAAGCCAATGTTGCTTCGGTAGCGCTACGCACCAACCGCGGTCTGTTGATCTGCGAGCGAACGCCAAACGGCGACATTTGCGTCGACATGGGCGTGCCACTTTGCGGCTGGTCGGACATTCCCCTGTCGCAGGAACTGGACTCCACCGTTTTGCCCCTTGCCGGTAGTCCAGCCGCGTGCAGCATGGGCAACCCGCATTGCACATATTTTGTCGACGATCTGGCTGACGTTGATATCGCCACTATCGGACCAGCCATCGAAACCCACCCGCTATTTCCACTCAAGACCAATGTTCATTTCGTCCAGGTCGTTGATCGCACGCATATCCGATTGCGCATCTGGGAGCGCGGGGCGGGCATTGCGCTGGGTTCAGGTTCTTGCTCGTGCGGCGCGGTTGTCAACGGAATCCGTCGTGGACTGCTGGACAGTACCGTCGAAGTTGAATGTGATGGCGGAAACGTGACGGTGCAATGGGACGGCGTGGGTTCGGTCTTTCTGATCGGGCCGGTGGAGGCAAGCTTCTCAGGGACAATGAGTCAAGCTTGAATGGGCAGGTGCTTGAACCCCGAGCCGATTTCTGTGGCAGCGAGCCTGCTCGCGAAGGCGGCAGCAACTTCCGTACATAATCTTCCAGGTACACGCTTCGTGGCGAGGGAGCTTGCTCCCGCTCGGCGGCGTAGCCGTCGTAGACCGGTGGATGCAGTTCGTCTGGAAGAACGTTTGGGGCGGCTTTGCCCCCCAGCGGGAGCAAGCGCCCTCGCCACCAGGACCATGGAGATTTGCATCATGTCTCCATGATCCTGAGCCACGGCCAGCGGACCTGATAACTTCTCGCTTTCTCGACGAACAAATCCGGCTGGGGGCCCTTGCTGCGTTTGATGATTCCAGACGGCCTGGAACAGGCACCCAGCGGTAAGCATGCATTGATCCAGGCCGAGCGAAGGCAGGCGCGCGGTGATTTGCGCGTTGATGGGGTTGGTCATTGCTATCCTGACCAGGCTTTCGACCGTCAGCGTTATAGGTATCCCTTTGGAAAATCGATCCAGGCTGGCGCCTGACCTTACCGCAACTGCAAGTTTCAAACAGGAACACCCATGAATTTCTTCAAGAAGCTCTTCGGTTCATCAAAAGCCCCTGAAACCCAGGACGCGCAGCCAACGCCGCAGGTCCACGAGCTCGGCGACCTGACCGAGGCAGAAGCAGCCAATCTGGCCATCCGGGAAGCGGGTGAAGCGTGCCTGGATCGTCATTGGCGCGCTGTCGGCACCGTCGAGCGGGATGTCCTTGCCTATATGATCAGTCCAACCTTTTCCGGTGGCCCTTACTGGCCCTCCACCCGCCAGGCCTACCGCGTGGTTCGCCGTGGCGACACGATCATTCTCGCCACGGAAGGCCTGTCGGATCCGTTCGATGATACGGAAGGAATGGGCAACGGTTTCGAAATGGAGCTGTTCGTCGAAACTGCGGATATACCCGAGCACGCCTATGGCCCCGTGGGTGAGGTCGATCCTTTCAAGCGCAGCTGGGCGTTCGAACTTGTGGAGCATGTTGCCAGGACGGTCGCCGACGCGGGCGGCATCACGCACCAGCTTGATCAGTACGGGGCGCTGTCCCTGGAGATTCCCGGGTTCAGTCAATCGCACCCTATGAGCGAGCAACTGCCCAAGCTCTTCGTAACGGATGATGATTGCACCGGGGTCCTGCTGGGAGCCCCCGAGCCGGACTTCTCTACCCGAGTGGAGGATATGCCCCTGTCACCGGTCAGATTGGTGCCGGTGGTGTTGATCACCGCGGCGGAGCTGGAGTACGTGCGTTCCGGTGGGCGAGCGGCGCGGGAGGATCTGGTGAGCCGTTTGCAGGAGGCAGGCATCGGACATATGAGCAGCCTGCATCGGGCGAGTGTGGTGTGAGTCGGATGGGCTCGGACGAAAAGCTTGAAGTTGCGTATTGACATATCTGAAAATCTCGATATCCTCGGCGTCATGGAATTGATCGAAATATTCAAAGCGCTCTCGAACCCTACACGCCTTCAGATCCTGAAAGGTCTGAAGGATCCCGCAAAGAACTTCCCTCCGCAGGATGAAGGTGACGTTCATACGGTGGGAGTCTGCGTCAGCAGTATTCAAGAAGGTATCGGACTGTCGCAGTCGACGGTGTCCGGTTATCTTGCGACGTTGCAACGAGTGGGGTTGGTCGAAGTCAGGCGCATCGGTCAGTGGACTTACTACAAGCGCAATGAAGCAGCCATCAGCGCGCTTGCGGAGATCATAGGGACAGAACTGTAATTTTTTTGCCGCAACATATCGAGATATCTCGATATCCCTTTTTATCGATACGAGGATTTTGCAATGAAAGCGATGGTACTCAAGTCATTTGGCGGGTCGGGTTCGTTCGAGCTTCATGATGTGCCCAAGCCTGTGCCGCAGGCAGGACAAGTCCTGGTCCGGGTACATGCAACCTCCATCAATCCGTTGGATTACCAGGTTCGACGCGGCGACTATCCCGACCTGGTGCAACTGCCGGCCATTACCGGCCACGATGTATCGGGCGTTGTCGAAGAAGTTGGGCCGGGAGTGACCAACTTCGCTCCGGGCGATGAAGTCTGGTACACCCCGCAAATATTCGACGGGCCAGGAAGTTATGCCGAGTACCACGTCGCTGCCGAGAGCATCGTCGGGAAGAAGCCAGCCTCGCTGAGCCATCTTGAGGCGGCGAGCCTGACCCTGGTTGGCGGGACGGTATGGGAAGCATTGATCGTGCGTGCGGCGCTCAGAGTGGGAGAAAGCATTCTGATACACGGCGGCGCGGGAGGCGTCGGCCATGTGGCGATCCAGTTGGCAAAAGCCATGGGAGCACAGGTATTCACCACCGTGCGCGAGGCAAACGCCGAGTTCGCACGCAGCATGGGCGCCGATGTGATCATCGACTACGAAAAACAGGATTATGTTGAAGCCGTCATGCGAGAAACGGGTGGCCGCGGTGTGGATGTCGTGTTCGACACCATCGGCGGCAACACATTGTCACGCAGCCCTGACGTGCTCGCACAACTTGGCCGCGTCGTCACGATCGTCGACATTTCACAGCCACAGAACGTCGTTCAGGCCTGGGGCAAGAACGCGAGTTATCACTTCGTTTTCACCAGACAGAACCGCGGCAAACTCGATGAGTTGAGCGCATTGGTAGCGCGAGGTCTGCTGCGGCCACATGTCGGCGCCGTCTATTCGCTGGCCGACATCGGGCTCGCCCATGCCCGGCTGGAAAGTCCAAACAATGGCATTCGAGGAAAAATCGCGATCGCAGTCGAGCCGTCGCTCATCGCGTAATGCGCTTTTTCAACCGCTTGAATCATTTCGAGGTACGCCATGATTTACGAGATCGCTCTGCTCCCGGTTCACAAAGAACGCATTGAAATGTTCAGACGAGCATTTGCCGAGGTCGCCCCTTTGCTCACCCGAGCAAAGGGCTACGGCGGCCATTTGCTGGCGCAAGGGATTGAAACCCCCGAGCAATTCAACCTGATCGTGCGATGGCAATCGCTTGAGCATCACACACCGGGTTTCGAAGAGAGTGAAGACCACCGGCTGTTCATGCTGGGCTTGGAGGAATACTTTTCGCAAGAGCCGAGGGTCTACCACATTGAGGGGGCGGCTTTTTTTATCGGTGAAGGTGCTGATCCAGGCGGCGCCGTCAGCCGGGGAATCTAAGCCGATCCCCATTCTCCGAGTGTCCGGTCCTTCAGCCCGGCCCATCCGACAATCCAATCGCGCATTCTCACGTGACGCGGGATAATACGGCTCAGCTTGGGGTCACAAGCGTTTCCCCCCTCGTTGGGATTGGCGGTTGAGCAAGGATCGAAGGCAATGACAGATTGGCTCCAGAGCTACGGAGAAATGGCTGAACGGGTCCGCCGCCATGACTGGGACAGCACGCCACTCGGGCCGCCCGCACAATGGCCCGATGTGCTGAAGACGACCGTGGCGCTGAGCCTGGCTTCGCATTTCCCTCAGGCCATCGTCTGGGGACCGGACTTGATCACGTTATACAACGATGCGTTCATGCCCATTCTCGGCAGCAAACCCGAGGCGCTGGGGCGGCCGTTCAATGAGGTCTGGCGGGAGGCCTGGAGCGAGATCGGCCCTATCGTGGGGGCGGCTTTCGATGGACAGGCGACGTTTATCGAGAACTTTCCCCTGGTGATCGAGCGCGGTGGTGGTCCTGAACAGGCCTATTTCACCTTCTGCTACAGCCCTATCCGCGACCAGTTCGGCAAAGTGGTGGGCATGCTCGACACGGTCACCGAGACCACTGCGACTGTATTCATGACCCAGCGCCTGGCGGTGCTCGATGCAATCGGCAGCGCCGTGGCGAATGCCACCGATCCACAGGCGATCATGGCGGCCACCGCCCGGATCCTGGCGGCGCACCTCAACCTGTCCAACTGCGCATACGCAGACATGGACGAAGACGAGGACGGCTTTACGATTCGCGGCGATTGGGCCCGGGCCGGGTCGCCGAGTATCGTCGGGCACTACCGACTGGCGGATTTCGGTCGGCTGGCGGTCGCCAACCTGGGCGCCGGCAAGCCGCTGGTGATCAATGACAACCTCGCGGAGTTGGCACCGGAGGAGGCGGCAGCGTTCCAGTCGATCGGTATTGCGGCGACTATTTGTGTTCCGTTGATCAAGAATGGACGGTTGACCGCCCTGATGGCCATCCACGACAAAACGCCCCGGATCTGGTCGTCCAACGATCTGGCGCTGCTGCTGGAAGTCACCGAGCGATCCTGGGCGCACATCGAACGTGCTCGGGCGGACGCGGCCGTGCGCGAAGGCCTCGCCGCCCTGGCCGAACTGAACGCAACGCTGGAGCAACGGGTCGAGGAGCGCACTACACGATTGAGGCAGACCGAAGCGGCGCTGCACCAGTCGCAGAAACTCGAAGCCATCGGCCAGCTCACCGGCGGCGTGGCCCACGATTTCAACAACCTGCTGACGATCATCCGCTCCTCTGTCGATTTCCTGCGCATGCCCAACCTGTCCGACGAGCGCCGGCAACGCTACATGACCGCCGTTTCCGAGACGGTGGAACGTGCTTCGAAGCTGACCAGCCAACTGCTGGCGTTTGCCCGGCGCCAGCCGTTGACGCCGGAAATCATCGACGTGCGCAAGCAGGTACAGAGCCTCGGCGACATGCTGGAGACCGTGACCGGGGCGCGTATTCACGTCAAGGTCGAACTGTGCGAGCAGCCTTGTTACATCCGCGCCGACCTGAGCCAGTTCGAAACGGCGTTGATCAACATGGCCCTGAACGCCCGGGATGCGATGAACGGCCAGGGAACGCTGTGGCTACGGCTCAATTGCGGTGCAGGCATGCCGCCGATCCGCGGCCATTCCGGGGCAGGGCAGGCATTTGCCGCGATTGCCCTGGAAGACACCGGCACGGGTATTGCCCCGGAGGCACTTGAACACATCTTCGAACCGTTCTTCACCACCAAGGAGGTGGGCAAGGGAACGGGGTTGGGATTGTCCCAGGTGTTCGGTTTTGCCAAGCAGTCTGGCGGCAATGTCGATGTCTCTACCGTGGTCGGAAAGGGCAGCGTGTTTACTTTGTATCTCCCGGAAGTGGAGCCCGAGGAGCAGCATGAACCCGAGGGAGAGGAAAACTCTCTGCTGGTGCTGGAAAAAGGCCGGCACCGGGTATTGGTAGTGGAAGACAACCTGGAAGTAGGGCGCTTTGCCAACCAGATCCTGCAAGACCTCGGATACGAAACGGCCTGGGCGACCAATGCCGAACAGGCGCTGGAAATGGTCGGCCCGGATGCGATGGCGTTCGACGCGATATTTTCCGACGTGGTCATGCCGGGCATCAGTGGCATTGCCCTGGCCAGGCAACTGCGCCAACGCCGCAAGGATCTGCCGGTGGTGCTGACCTCCGGCTACAGCGAGGAGCTGGCCCACAGCGGGCATGAAGGTTTCGCGTTTTTGTCCAAGCCTTACTCGGCCGATCAGGTTTCCCGGGTTTTAAACCAGACGCTGTTGGGCTCGGACTGAGTTGTTTCGGTTTTGAAACAACGCTTACCCGTTCGTCGGCGAGGCGGTCTCTTGAATCGTTGGTCTGTTGATGACCGGCTAGTCTCAATTCGAAGGTCGGTATTTCCAGGCAATTAGTTGTTGCCGGTATTGGCCTAGATGAGAGGGGAAAAATGCGATGGGAGCACCGTACAGCGAGGAGAACGGAGCCGCGTATCCGATCAATGAAGGGTTGCAGTGTGGGCAATCGGCCTATCGGTCGGATTTTGGTGACGAGCCAATCAAGTCAATCCGGACCAGGGTGGCCAAGGTGCCGCGGGGTGAGAAGGCCAAATTCTTGCCCAGGGTCCCGCTCAGCAAATAACCGCCGTGGCCAGGGGGCATGTCCGCGCTCGGGCGCGATGGGATTGCGGTGCAATCCAGCGGGAGCAAGCTCCCTCGCCACGGGGAATTCCAGCGTTTGTATAAATATTTTTTTATCTTTTTTCGACTGACGTTTTCTTTCACGTTTCTTTCACAAGCAGGCGCGTAGTCTGAGCTCATCCGTTAGAAAGCAGTACCTGCCCGTTTCCCCAGCGGGCTTTTTTTTGCCTGTCATAAAACTACCCCTGCGTTTGTTGTCGAACCGTCATGGCTGACACGGTTTGGCGTACACTCGCGCCAGCGCGCACCGGCCATCTCTCCCCGATGCGGCATTCTTGAGGTTTTTATCATGCGTTTGACTTTGTCCACCTTGGTGCTTGGGCTTGTGTTCGCTCAGGGCGCGATGGCCGCTGGCGACGGTACCGCTGCGGTTGGCGGTGGCTTGGGCGGTGTTCTGGGGAACGTGGTCGGCCAGCAGATGGGCGGCAGCACAGGCGCGGCGATTGGCGCCGGTGTCGGCGGTGCAGCCGGCAGTGCGGTCGGGGCTCGCAAGGGCAGCCGTACGGAAGCGGCCATCGGTGGTGGTCTGGGATCGGCCGGTGGTTCGATTGTTGGCAATCGCCTGGGCGGGTCCACGGGCTCGACCATCGGCGCGGGCGTCGGTGGGGCGGCAGGCGGCGCATTGGGCAGCAACCTGTCCAACGATAACGACGGACATTCAAAAAGCAAGAAGCACAAGCACAAGAGAAAGCATCGCTGAGCGAATGCATGAATAAAAAAACCCGGCCCCGTGCCGGGTTTTTTCATATTGCTATTTCCCGGAACGTTTACCTCGCTATCGCCTCGAATTGATACACCCACTTGCATTGTGAGGTATGCCATGACCCCGGAAACCGAAGGCAAGGAAGAAAAAGGCCCCTCGGGCGTCCCGTTCATCAATGATCCAGGCGTCAACGACCCGGGCAACGAAGATCCCGGTTCCCTGATGGATGACGCCCAGGTGCCCTTGATCGAGGATGAAGAAACCGAAGTTGAGGATGAATCCTACGATTGAGCCTTCCAGCCCAAACTGCACGACCAGGAGATTGTTATGACTGCCGACTCGCCTGTTCCCGACGACGATGAAACCCCGGAATATCCGTTGCCTTCGCCCACCGACTCATTGAGCCGCGATCAGCGTCCACCTGATGACGATGCTGGAGTTGAGCAGGTGCCAAGCGAAGATGAAGACGTCGAGGCGGCGCCGGACGATCCCGATATTGCCGGTGATGATGCTTCCGGCAAGCCAAGCTGAAGAGCAGTTCCGTCCGTCCGGTTGTCGGCACCATCAGTCAATGATGGTTGCCACACATCAGGTAGCTATCTGAAAAGGAGACTTATCATGATGAAGCCAAACATGACCGCGCTGGCGTTGGCCGGGATTCTGTCGGCCAGCTCGTTGGCGGCTTTCGCCCAATCCGACAGCGCGCCCGTGGACAAGGGAGGCATGCCGCCCTCTACCCAGATGGACGCCGGCTCCACCACCGAGAAAGCCGGTAACGCTCTGCCACCCGGTTCCGTGGGAGGAGGCAATGGCGGCGACGCCAGCGGCAGCAGCACCAGCCCGGGAACCGGGAGTGGCTCCACCAGCGGTGGCAGTACGATGGGCGGCGGTTCTTCCGGCTCAAGTAGTGGAACCGGTAGCAGCAGTAGCGGTGGCAGCTCCAGCGGCGGCGGATCAGGCTCCGGCTCAGGCGGCTCCGGCGGCTAATGCATGACCCTCTGCTGATCATCCAATCTGTTCGTGGCGAGGGAGCTTGTTCCCGCTGGGCGCCAGGCGCCCCTGAAACGTAGTCAACTGCCGCCCGGCCAAGGCGCGGCCGATCCCTCGCCACCCCTTGAAAATTTCCCATTGCCTGCGCCAAGCACGGCTCGTTATTCTGCTGAATCCTTTAAGGCGAACACGCTGCGCTGGCCGCACCTGAGCCATCCCTGGAATGTTGTGTTGATAACGGATCAGATGCGATGAATGCACCGCTGAAAAAGTTTGGACCGATCAAGGCTGTGATTTTCGATATGGATGGCCTGCTGCTGGATACCGAAGGTATCTACACCGAGGTCACCTCCATCATCGCCGAGCGCTACGGGCGCACGTTCGACTGGAGCGTCAAGCAGAACATCATCGGGCGCGGCGCCGGGGACCTGGCGCGCTACGTGGTGCAGGCGCTGGAGCTGCCGATCACCCCGGAGGAATTTCTGGTGATTCGTGAACCGCTCATGCGTGAACGTTTCCCCCACGCCCTGGCGATGCCCGGCGCGGAGGAATTGGTGCGGCATCTCAAAGCCCACCACGTGCCGATAGCGGTGGGAACCAGTTCGTCGCGTCAGTCGTTCGAGCTGAAAACCACTTTGCACCGGGATTGGTTCGCGCTGTTCGACTTCATCGTCACCGCCGATGACCCGGAAGTGGGCGCGGCGAAACCGGCCCCGGATATCTTCCTCACCGCCGCCCGGCGCCTGGGTGTCGCGCCGGCGGATTGCCTGGTCTTCGAGGATTCCCCGTTTGGTGTGACGGCGGCGAAGGCGGCAGGCATGACGGCTATTGCGATTCCCGACTCGGCCATGGCCGACGAAAAGTACAGCCATGCCGACGCCATTATCCGTTCGCTCAAGCTGTTCCAGCCAGGCCTGTGCGGTTTGCCGGAACTGGAATGGGCCTGAAAAAGGGCTGCTGCGCCCGAAAGCGTCGAAGCAGCCCAGCGGGAGCAGGCTCCCGCGCGACGTGGGTCAGGCGCCGAAACCACCGTCGATTGTCAGGCTGGCCCCGGTGATATAGGCCGCTTCCGGACCCGCGAGGTAGGCGACGAAGCTGGCGATTTCTTCCACCGTGCCATAACGGCCTACCGCCATGAGTTCCATCAGGCTGGAGGCGAAATCGCTATCCGCCGGGTTCATGTCAGTGTCCACCGGGCCGGGCTGAACATTGTTGACGGTAATGCCGCGTGGGCCCAGGTCGCGAGCCAGGCCTTTGGTCAGGCCCACCAGCGCGGATTTGCTCATGGCGTAGGTGGCGCCGCCAGCGAAGGGCATGCGGTCGGCATTGGTGCTGCCGATATTGATGACCCGGCCCCCTTCGCTCATATGCCGTGCGGCTGCCTGAGTGGCGACAAATACGCTGCGCACGTTGATGGCGAGGGTCTGGTCAAAATCTTCCAGCTTGAATTCATCCAGCGGCGCCAACGCCAGGATGCCCGCGTTGTTGACCAGGATGTCCAATCGGCCAAAGGCGTCGACGGTGGCCTGGACGGCATGGCGGATGGCGTCGGCATCGGCGCTGTCGGCCTTGATCGCCAGGGCCTTGCCGCCGGCGGCGGTGATGCTGTTCTGCAGTTCTTCAGACTTGGCGCCGGAGCTGACATAGGTGAAGGCCACGGCCGCGCCTTCTGCGGCAAGGCGTTTGACAATGGCGGCGCCGATGCCACGGGAACCGCCTTGGACCAAGGCGACTTTGCCACTCAGTGTTTGCGTGCTCATGCGGGTGTTCTCCAAAGGTGCCGGGGCGAGATGCCGCGGTTGATGGGGTGAGTATCAAGACCAGCCGATCGGCTGTGTAGACCTTCATTGATATAGTCTGTGTAAACCAAAAGTTTATAGTGGGCGCCATGGAGACTTTCAGCAGTATCGAATGTTTTGTCCGCAGTGCCGAGGTCGGCAGCTTCGCCGAGGCCGCACGCCGCTTGAGCCTGACCCCGGCGGCGGTAGGCAAAAGCGTCGCCAAGCTTGAAGCGCGCCTGGGCGTTCGGCTGTTCCAGCGCAGCACCCGCAGCCTGGCCTTGACCGAGGCCGGCCAACTGTTCCTGCGGGAAGTGGGCAGCAGTTTTAATACCATCCAGAACGCCGTCGCCAACCTGGCCAGCGCCGGCGGGCAGCCAGCCGGCACGCTGAAGGTGAGCATGGGAACGGCGTTCGGCCGGTTGTATATCGTGCCGTTGTTGGGTGAGTTTTTGCGCCGATACCCGGCAATCAACCCGGACTGGCATTTCGATAACCGTCAGGTGGACCTGATCGGCCAGGGTTTCGATGCCGCCATCGGCGGCGGCTTCGAGCTGCCCCAGGGCGTCGTGGCGCGCAAATTGACGGTGGCCCATCGGGTGCTGGTTGCGTCCGGACAGTACCTGCAAAACCATGCCGCCGTCGTTGAGCCGCAGGATCTGGGGCAACATCAGGGAATCCTGATCCGCTCACCGCAGACAGGGCGTATCCGTTCCTGGCAACTGACCAGCCGTAACCGCGAACACAGCCCGCTGACACTCAAGGCGCAAATGACCATGAGTGACTCGGAAGCCGCCTGCATCACCGCAGCCCAAGGGCTGGGCATTGCCCTGGTGAGCATGCCGTTTGCCGTGCCGTTCCTGAGCAGCGGCGCACTGCAACGGGTGCTGCCGGACTGGTACGTCGACGACGGCAATATCTCGATCTACTACGCCGAGCATAAACTGCTGCCGGGCAAGACCCGGGCGTTCGTGGATTTCATCATCGAGCAGTTTGCCGAGCAGGGGCTGGCGCAGCGGTTCAGTGCTGTTTGAGCCTGGCTGGGAGTCGAGTCGCCCTCATTCGCGAGCAGGCTCGCTCCCACATTGGTTTGGCGGTGACCGCACCTTTTGTGCCCCGCAAAAATCCACTGTGGGAGCGAGCCTGCTCGCGAACGGGGCAACGCAGTCTAAAGCCTAAAGCCGCAAACTCACCGCCCAAACCGCCCCGGCCAGCCAATGATGGTCTTCGGTCGCGGCGTCGCATAAGTGCGCACTTTCGACGTGGACAACCCCAGCCGCACCAGCGACTCGGCAATCGTCACCGCCGCCGTCACGCCATCGACCACAGGCACTCCGGTGCGTTGACGAATCTGCTCATCCAGCCCGGCCATGCCGCCGCAACCCAGGCAGATCACTTCGGCCTTGTCCTGGCTGACGGCGAGTTCCGCCTGATGGATGATGGCTTCAACCGCCCGCTGCGGGTCTTGCTCAAGTTCCAGCACCGCCAGGCCACTGGCCCGGACTGAGGCGCAGCGGTCGAACAGGCCGGAAAGCTTGAGCCGGTCCTCGATCAGCGGCACCGTGCGGTCCAGGGTGGTGACGACCGAGTAGGCATGACCAAGAAACATGGCCGTGCTGGCGCCGGCGTCGGTGATGTCCACCACTGGCACGTTGAGCAGTTCCTGCAGTCCTTCCCGACCGTGTTCGCCGTAGCCCGCCTGGATCACCGCGTCGAACGGCTGGTCGTAGGACATCACCCGGTCCATTACGGCGATGGCGGCCAGGTAGCTTTCAAAATTGCCTTCGATCGAGTCTGCCCCGAAATGCGGCGTCAGCCCGACGATCTCGGTTCCCGGCGCGGCAACGGCCTGGGCCTGGCGCGCGATGGACTGAGTGATGGACTCGGTGGTGTTGACGTTGACGATGAGAATTCGCATGAGTAGTCCTTTTTGCAGCGTAACGGTAGATGGCCCGAATCCCCGGGCCTTTCGAACAATCAATGGCTGACGTTATCCACGGCAATGGACTCACCGCTGACGTCCTCGTAATGCACCTCGCGCTTGGCAACGATCAGGTACAGCAACCCTGCAATCGAAGCGCCAATCAGCCAGGAAAACGGAGAAATACTGTCGAAACCGGGCACCAGCGCCAGGACAATCGCGATCAGCGCCGCTGGAATGAACGCCGCTACCGCCCGCAGGTTGACCCCGTTGCTGTAGAAATACGCACCATTTGGGTCCTCGCTGTAGAGTTGCGGCACGTTGATGCGGCCTTTTCGCAGCAACCAGTAGTCGACCATGATCACGCCGTACAGCGGCCCGAGCAGGGCGCCGAGACCGGAGAGGAAATACACGATCACCAGCGGGCTGTTGTAGAGGTTCCACGGCAGGATCAGCACGGCAATGGCGGCGCTGATCAGTCCGGCACGACGGAAGTTCAGGTACCTGGGCGCCAGGTTGCTGAGGACGAAGGCCGGGGCGACAAAGTTGGCCATGATATTCACCGCCACGGTGACGATCAGGAACGCCAGGCAACCAAGCACCAGGAAAAACGTGTTGGGAATCGAGGCGATGACCTGGGTCGGGCTCTCGATGACCTGGCCATTGATCTGGAACTGCGCACCGCACAACAGGATGGTGATGGCGGCAAATACCAGAATATTCACCGGCAGGCCCCAGAAATTTCCGACGACGATTGTCCGCCGGCACGGCGAAGAGCGAGCGAAATCGCAGAAGTTGAGGATCAACGTGCCATAGATCGCCAGCCACAGCGCACCACCGGCGAATATGTTGCGCCACATCTCACCGCCGGCCAGCGGCTCGCGGATCGACCAGGCAATCGTCGCACCGGCCTGAAAGTACATCCAACCGGCCAACGCCGCGACGGTCACCAGGATGACCGGGCCGGCGAAGCCTTCATAGCGCCGCACGGTTTCCATGCCATAGGCCAGGATCATCAGTTGCACGAACCAGATGGCGACGAAGCATACCCAGCCCAGGCTCGACAGCCCGAGGATCGAGTTCTGATCATAATCGGCAAAGCCCGGATGAATCGCCACCAGCAGGACCCGAAACACCACGGACGCCAGGTAAGTCTGGATACCAAACCAGGCAATTGCGATGACGGCCCTGATCAGTGCGGGAATCTGCGCACCGTGTATGCCAAAACTGATCCGGCTGATGACCGGAAACGGCACGCCGGTCTTCTGCCCCATATAGCCGGACAGATTCATGAAGCCGTACACCAGCGCCGCGCCGATCCCCAGCGACAGTAGAATCTGCCAACCGCCCAGTCCCAAGGCATACAGGCCGATGGCGAATGAATAATTGGCAATGTTATGCACGTCGTTGGTCCACAGGGCGAAGATGCTGTAGCGGCCCCAGCGTCGCCCTTCGGCTTTGGTGGGCGCGAGGTCCTTGTTATGCAGCCTTGGACTCAAGGTGAGAGGGGCTGCGGGTTGTTCATCCAGGGCAGCGGTTGGGGAGGGCAGATCCAGCGCGATGTTATTGGAAAGACTTGTACGCATTCCGGCAGGCTCCTGACTCTCAGGCCACGATGACTGTGCTTGAGCGCGAGGCTCGGCAGATCTTCGTCGCGGCGGTGAGCATCATTGGTTACGGGGCATCTGCAGCCTGTACGGGATAGGGCGCTTCAGGCTTGCGGATCGAAAAGTGTGTGTATGTTTTTGTATTGTTGTATACAAAACACTTGTCGAGTTAAGCCAGATGTATGCCACTTACGAGTCTAGCTTTGGCGTCGTTAATTTCGTTTTGTTATGTTTGACGGATAAATCACTGAAATGCTGGAAGTTAAAACTGACCGTTCGAACAGGTATTTATTTTAGAGGTCGAGCGCCAACGGGAAGGAAAGCAGGCAGCGCGCAAGGGTGCCTGTAACTTTTAGGGGCATTAAAACCAGAGGTGCACACAAAAATGCCACCTGAGGTGACATTTTTGTGTACATGGCTGCGGCGGGATCAGACGGTCTTGGATTTGGCGATGATATTGCCAGCGTGCAGCCCGCATTCTTTTTGCGTGGCTTCTTCCCACCACCAGCGGCCTTCGCGCTCGTGCTGGTTCGGCAGGACAGGGCGGGTGCAGGGCTCACAGCCGATGCTGATGAAACCGCGCTCATGCAGGCTGTTATAAGGCAACTCCAGCATGCGGATATAACCCCAGACTTCCTCGCTGGTCATCTGCGACAACGGGTTGAATTTGTACAGCGTGCGCTCCGGCGTGGAGAACGCCGTGTCGATTTCCAGCACGGCCACCTGGCTGCGGGTGCCCGGGCTCTGGTCGCGGCGCTGACCGGTAGCCCAAGCGCGGACATCGGTCAGTTTGCGGCGCAGCGGCTCGATCTTGCGGATGCCACAGCATTCACCGTGACCGTCCTTGTAGAAGCTGAACAGGCCTTTTTCCTTCACGAAAGGGTCCAGTTTCGTATGGTCGGGCGAGATCAGTTCGATATCGATCTTGTAATGCTCGCGCACTTGTTCAATGAAACGATAGGTTTCCGGGTGCAGGCGACCGGTGTCGAGGCTGAACACCTTGACGTTCTTGTTCAGCTTCCAGGCCATGTCCACCAGCACGACGTCTTCAGCGCCACTGAAGGATATCCACAGGTCGTCGCCGAATTCGGCGAAGGCCAGCTTGAGGATGTCCTGCGGGGACTTGTTGGCATAGGTCGTGGCGAGTTCCACGACATCAAACGATGGGCTCATCAGGGCGGTTTCCTACAGGTCGGTGGCGCTGGGCGCTCTATATGGGGCTGATGGTAACAAAAGCTGCCGGGGCTGGCGCGCTCCTGTGCGTTGCGCGGGCTTCGGCGAATGGCTAGAGTCGGCAGTCCTTTTGTTCGCTCAACCGATAAACATCAAAAAATGGGAGTGTCTTGTGGAAATTGCCTGTCTCGACCTGGAAGGTGTGCTGGTCCCGGAGATCTGGATCGCCTTCGCTGAAAAAACCGGGATTGACTCCCTCAGGGCAACCACTCGGGACATTCCCGATTACGACGTGCTGATGAAGCAACGGTTGCGCATCCTGGATGAGCATGGCCTGAAGCTCTCCGACATCCAGGAAGTCATCGCTACGCTCAAGCCGCTGGACGGCGCCATCGAGTTCGTCGACTGGCTGCGCGAGCGCTTCCAGGTGGTGATTCTTTCCGACACGTTCTACGAATTTTCCCAGCCGCTGATGCGTCAGCTGGGCTTCCCGACGCTGCTCTGCCATCGTCTGGTTACCGACGACAGCGGACGGGTGACCGGCTATCAATTGCGTCAGAAAGATCCGAAGCGCCAGTCGGTCCTGGCCTTCAAGAGTTTGTACTACCGAGTAATTGCCGCCGGGGATTCTTACAACGACACGACGATGCTGGGCGAAGCCGATGCCGGGATTCTGTTCCACGCGCCGGAAAACGTGATCCGTGAGTTCCCGCAGTTTCCGGCGGTGCATACGTTTGCCGAGTTGAAGCAGGAGTTCATCAAGGCCTCGAACCGCAATCTCAACTTGTAAACCAAACCCCCTGTGGGAGCGAGCTTGCTCGCGATAGCGGTGGATCAGTTTGCTCAAAAGTGGCTGACCCATTGCAATCGCGAGCAAGCTCGCTCCCACAAGGTCCTGTATCAGGTCTTGGACCTTATTCAGAGGTTCTGCAAGGTTTCCAGCAAGACCCTCACCTTGGTCATCGACTCCTGATACTCCGCCTGCCAATCCGAATCCGCGACGATCCCGCCGCCACCCCAGCAACATACCTGCCCGTCCTTGACCAGCAAGCTGCGGATGGCGATGGAGCTGTCCATCTCCCCGCGCACATCGAGGTACAACAACGAGCCGCAATACAGACCGCGTCGGGTCGGTTCGAGCTCGTCGATGATCTGCATGGCACGGATCTTCGGCGCGCCGGTGATCGAGCCGCCGGGAAAGCTGTCGGCGATCAGGTCCAGGGCGTCCTTGTCGTCCGCCAGTTCGCCAGTCACGCTGCTGACCAGATGATGGACGTTCGGGTAGCTTTCCAGGCTGAACAATTCCGGCACCCGCACCGAGCCGATGCGGCAGGTGCGGCCCAGGTCGTTGCGCAGCAAGTCGACGATCATCAGGTTCTCGGCACGGTCCTTGGGGCTGGCCAGCAGCTCGGCGGCGTGAGCCGCGTCGTCTTCGGGCGTCGTGCCGCGAGGGCGGGTGCCCTTGATCGGACGGGTTTCGACGTGACCTTCACTGACCTGGACGAAGCGTTCGGGCGACAGGCTCAGCACCGCACCGCCCTCCGGCAGGCTCTGGAAACCGGAAAACGGCGTCGGGCAAGCCGCCCGCAGCGCCTGGTAAGCGGCCCACGCATCGCCCTGGCACGGCGCGCGAAAGCGTTGGGCAAAGTTGACCTGATAACAGTCGCCGGCCTGGATATACGCCTGGATACGCTCGAATGCCTGTCGATAGGCTTCAGCGTCGAGATCGGGCGCCATCGGGCCGTCCAGACTGAACGAGGAGAGAGGCACCGAGGTTAGCTGACGGAACAGCTCGATCAAGCGTTGGCGTTGGTTTTCGCCGCAATGGGGATGGAAGACCAATTGGCTTGTGCGAGTCTGGTGATCGGTGACCAGTGCCCAGTCGTACACGCCAAAACGCGCGTCCGGCAGTTGCAGATCGTCCTTGGCGCAGGACGGCAGGGCTTCGAGGCGTCGGCCGAAGTCGTAACTCAAATAACCGATCAGGCCACCGGCGAAGGGCAATTGCACGGCGGCTGGTAATTCGGCGTGGCCCAGTTGCGTCAGCTGTATCCGAAGACGTTGCAGGAAATCGCTGCCACTCTCTTCCGGCAATACCGCCAGTTGCTTCAGCGGCCAGGCGCTGAGCAAGTCATAACGCCCGCGCTCGGCGCTCGGCCGGCCACTGTCGAGCAGCACGCTGCCTGGGGCATGACGGATCGCCGCGAAATACTCGGCGGGGTTGGCGCGGTAGGGCAGAGGGTGTACGAAGCAGGTTGGCATGGGCGGGGCGGGTCGGCCGTTCAGGCGGGGTGGCGATTGTAATCCCCTGTAGGATTTGCTCCTAGGGGGATGTCGGTATTGAACACTTCTGTGGTTATCGAGGCAATCTCTGGCGAAGCTTCAATTGTGGCGAGGGGATTTATCCCCGCTGGGCTGCGGAGCAGCCCCAAGAAGCCTAGCACCTCGGTGTATCAGAAAGATTGAGTTCAACTGTGAGGGGGCTGCTTCGCAACCCAGCGGGGATAAATCCCCTCGCCACAAGGTGGTCATATCCAGATTGACGGGGCTAGCCCTCAACCGGCGGAATATGCCCGAACAATTCCTGGGCAAACGCCACGCGCTCTTCCACGGTTTCGGTGACGCCCCTGGCCTTGAGTTCTTCCAGGCGTGCCTCCACGGCGTGGGTGCGCAGGGTCAGGCCGCAGTCGTTGGCGATCTGGATGTTCAGCCCTGGGCGGGCGTTCAGTTCCAGGATCAACGGGCCTTTTTCCTGGTCCAGCACCATGTCGACGCCGATGTAGCCCAGCCCGCACAGTTCATAGCAACCGGCGGCCAGTTTCATGAAGCCGTCCCAATAGGGCAGTTGCACGCCATCCACCGCGTTGGTGGTGTCGGGGTGCTTGGTGATGATGTTGTTCAGCCAGGTACCGCGCAAGGTCAGGCCGGTGGCGAGGTCGACGCCGACGCCGATGGCGCCCTGGTGCAGGTTGGCCTTGCCGCCGGACTGGCGGGTCGGCAAGCGCAGCATGGCCATCACCGGATAGCCCATCAGCACGATGATGCGGATATCCGGTACGCCTTCGTAGCTGATGCTCTTGAAGATCTGGTCCGGCGTCACGCGGTACTCGATCAGCGCCCGGTCACGGTGCCCGCCGAGGGAGTACAGGCCGGTGAGGATGCTGGAGATGTGATGCTCAATTTCCTCGTGGCTGATGATCTTCCCGGACACGGTTCGATAGCGGCCCTCGAAGCGGTCGGCAATAACGATGATGCCGTCACCGCCGGCGCCCTGGGCCGGCTTGATGACGAAGTCGGTGCGTCCGCCGATGATCCCGTCGAGCTTGTCGATTTCCTTCTCGGTGGAGATCACCCCGTACAGCTCCGGCACGTGAATGCCGGCGGCGATGGCCCGTTCCTTGGTGATGATCTTGTCATCGACAATCGGGTAAAGGCTGCGCTTGTTGTACTTGAGCACGTAGTCGGCATTACGCCGGTTGATGCCCATGATGCCCCGGGCTTCCAGGGCCTTCCAGGTCTTCCAGAGGCCGAACATCAGGAGTCAGCCTTGACGAAAGCCTTGAACCGCACCAGCTCGGTCAGGCGGTAGCCGCGATAACGACCCATGGCCAGCATGAAACCCACCAGGATCAGCAGGATCGCCGGGAACGTGAACACGAAGTACACCAGCTCCGGGACGCTCATGATCAGGTGCGCCAGGGACGCGGCGAACAGGGTGCCGATGGCGACTTTCATCGCATGGCCGGCGCCGCGCTCTTCCCAGGTGATGGACAGGCGTTCGATGGTCATGGTCAGGATCACCATCGGGAACAATGCCACCGACAGGCCACGCTCCAGGCCCAGCTTATGGCTGAACAGGCTGATGGCGGCGATCAGCACCACTACGAACGTCAGCACCACCGAAAGCCTCGGCAGCATTTGCAGCTTGAGATGTTCCAGGTAGGAACGCAGCGACAGGCCCAGGGTAGTGATCACCGTGAACAGGATGATGCCGAAGCCCAGTTGGGTTTCGCGGAAGGCCAGGGCGATCAGCACCGGGGTGAACGTCCCGAGGGTCTGCAGGCCGATCAGGTTGCGCAACACCAGGATCACCAGCACGCCGATCGGGATCATCACCATGATCATGAAGGTCTGCTGGGTTTGCAGCGGCAGGCCGTAGAGCGAGTATTCGAGGAAGTTGGCGTCGGTGTTCTCGTCCGTCAGCTTGGCCAGGCGAATGGCGTTCATTTCGCTGTTGTTCATGCTGAACGTGACGGTGGCTTTCTTGCCGCCATCGACGGTGATCAGGTTTTCATCGCCGGTCCACCACAGCAGGCGATCGGTGGGCAGGCCTTGCTCGCCGGTGTCGGGGTTGAAGTACAGCCAGTCGGTGCCGTTGAAGCTGCGCAGCCACAGCTCGGGCGTCTGAGGCTGGTCGGCCACCAGGCGGATGGTGTGGACCTTCTCGACCGGCACGTGGGCAATGGACAGTACCAGTTCGACGATTCTGGCCTTGTTGCTCGAAGACGGGTCGCCGGCCAGCAACAGCTTGACGTTGTCGTCGTTGAGGTTGTTGACCCGCTTGATGGCTTCGCTGATGAACGTTTCGACGTCGGCCGAATGCTGGCGAATCGGTGCCAACAGCGCTTCGGCGGCGAGTTTTTCCGGCCCTTCGACGGCGATGCTGTCGCGGAAGGTCGGGCCCTTGACCTTGGTTTTCTCGGCGCTGTAGCGCTTGGTCAGCACCAGGCGGTAATAAAGGGTCTGGTTGCCCTTGGCGCGCCGGGCCGACCACGTCACCTTGCGGTTGCCGTCGACGCGGTTCACCGCTACGCCGTAGTTGTTGGAGATGAAGCTCTCGTTGAGGCTGACGTAATCGCGGCTCAGGGGCGGCACGAACATCTGGATCTTCACCGGATCCTTGGCGTTGGGCACGAACTCGACCTTGGCATCGATATTCCACAGGTCATCGGTGGCGTCTTCGGTCACCGGGATGCCGAGCACGAAAATCTGATAGGCCGTCACTGACAGGCCCAGCACCACCAAGATGGCGATCAGCATTTTCAGATGGAGGGTAAGGGAGCGCATTGGAATTACTCTGCGGTATGAGCGGCATTGGCGCAGGCGGGTTTGCCGGCAGCGTATTTGAGACTGGGATCGACCAGCGCGTCGAAACGCTTGAGCGCTTCGGAGCCGATCAGCAACGGGTATTGGAAGGCGCTACGGTCGGTCAGGTTCACTTCGATGCTGCGCAGGGCCGAGCCCATGCAGATATCCAGTTCGATGACCGGCCGGGCCGTGTATTTCTTGCCTTCTTCCGGGTCGTAGTCACCGGCGCGGCGCTTGATCTTGCTGACCCGGGCCAGCGGGCGTTCGATGGGGTGCGAATGGGCCGCGTCGATGGCCAGGTAGAAACGCACCCAGGATTCGCCGTTGCGCTTGAAGCGCTTGATGTCACGGGCGCTGAGGGAGGCGGTCTTGGCACCGGTGTCGAGCTTGGCCGCGACCTCCAGGTCAATGCCCTGCAGGGCTGCATATTCGTTGAGGCCGTACACGGTTTTTTCACCCGCCGCGGCAATCCCTGGCAGGCAGATAAAGCATAGGGCAGCAGATAAGGGCTTGAGTGTCATAGATCCTGGTGCGCAGCGTTCCGTTTTTCGGTTCAGGCCCTGGCATTACTGCACAAGCTCCCTAGGTTGCCTTCTCTATATAGGGAGAGCGGCAATTGCGGCGGCATTCTAGCACGGTGGTTTTCTGACGCCACCGCTGGCCGGAGGCTACGACACTTCGAAACTAGGGGTTATGTCTGGGACCGTTGTTAGACGATTGTCGACAATCCATATTTTTTGTTTTGACGTTAAGGGTGTCAGAGGGTAGTTTTTGCCGTATTGATTTTAAAGGTGTCGACAATATGCTCGATCAGCTCGAAACGCCGGTCCTCGTCCAGGAAGATGCCGAGACGCTGTCCGAGAACGTCTTCCGGCGTATCCAGGCCGCCATCGTCAAGGGTGAAATTGCCCCCGGCAGCAAGATCTCCGAGCCCGAGCTGGCCCGTACCTACGGCATCAGTCGCGGGCCGCTGCGCGAGGCGATCCATCGCCTGGAAGGCCAGCGGCTGCTGGTGCGCATTCCCCATGTTGGCGCGCGGGTGGTCTCGCTGAGCCATGCCGAGCTGCTGGAACTCTACGAAATTCGTGAATCCCTGGAGGGCATGGCCTGTCGCCTTGCGGCGGAGCGTATGACCCAGGAAGAAATCGACGAACTGCGTCGAGTGCTGGAAACCCACGAGCGCGATGCGGCGTTCCAGGCCGGCGTCGGTTATTACCAGCAGGAAGGCGATTTCGACTTCCACTACCGGATCATCCAGGGCAGCGGCAATCGCACCCTCACCCAAATGCTCTGCGGCGAGCTGTATCAACTGGTGCGCATGTACCGCATCCAGTTTTCCACCACGCCGAACCGTCCGCGCCAGGCTTTTGCCGAGCACCACCGGATTCTCGACGCCATCGCCGACCGTGACGGCGAACTGGCCGAATTATTGATGCGCCGGCACATCGGCGCCTCCAAACGCAACATTGCGCGTCATTTCCAGGACAGCGCCGCCACTCAACGAGGTGAGTCATGAGTTCCAGCAAGAGCACGCCAGGCCAGCGTTTTCGCGATGCGGTCGCCGCCGAGCATCCATTACAAGTGGTCGGCACCATCAACGCCAACCATGCGCTGCTGGCCAAGCGCGCCGGCTTCAAGGCGATCTACCTGTCGGGTGGCGGCGTGGCGGCCGGTTCCCTCGGCGTGCCGGACCTGGGCATCACCGGCCTGGATGACGTGCTCACCGATGTGCGCCGCATCACCGACGTGTGCGACCTGCCGTTGTTGGTGGACGTGGACACCGGCTTCGGCTCCTCGGCGTTCAACGTGGCGCGCACGGTCAAGTCGATGAGCAAGTTCGGCGCGGCGGCGATTCACATCGAGGACCAGGTCGGCGCCAAGCGTTGCGGCCATCGTCCGAACAAGGAAATCGTTTCGCAACAAGAGATGGTCGATCGCATCAAGGCTGCCGTCGACGCCCGTACCGATGACAGTTTTGTGATCATGGCGCGTACCGATGCGTTGGCAGTGGAAGGCCTGGAGTCGGCCCTGGACCGCGCCGCCGCTTGCATCGAGGCCGGTGCCGACATGATTTTCCCGGAAGCGATCACTGAACTCGAAATGTACAAGCTGTTCGCCAGCCGTGTGAAAGCGCCGATCCTGGCCAACATTACCGAATTCGGCGCGACCCCGCTCTACACCACCGAACAACTCGCCGGGGCCGACGTGTCCCTGGTGCTGTACCCGCTGTCGGCGTTCCGTGCGATGAACAAGGCCGCCGAAAATGTCTACACCGCCATCCGTCGCGATGGTACGCAGCAGAACGTCATCGACACCATGCAGACCCGCATGGAGCTTTACGATCGCATCGACTACCACACCTTCGAGCAGAAGCTCGACGCGTTGTTCGCCGCGAAAAAGTAAGGCGCGACTCCCTACAAATTCAAGAAAATGGAGACAGCAACATGGCCGAAGCAAAAGTACTCAGTGGCGCCGGGCTCCGTGGCCAGGTGGCCGGACAAACCGCCTTGTCCACCGTGGGCCAGTCAGGCGCCGGGCTGACCTATCGCGGCTACGACGTTCGCGACCTGGCGGCTGACGCGCAATTCGAAGAGGTGGCCTACCTGCTGCTGTACGGCGAGCTGCCGACCCAGGCACAGCTGGACGCCTACACGGGCAAACTGCGCCAGTTGCGCGACCTGCCCCAAGCCTTGAAAGAAGTGCTGGAACGCATTCCCGCCGACGCCCATCCGATGGATGTGATGCGCACGGGCTGCTCGTTCCTCGGCAACCTGGAGCCCGAGCAGGATTTCTCCCAGCAGCACGACAAGACCGATCGTCTGCTGGCCGCGTTCCCGGCGATCATGTGCTACTGGTATCGCTTCAGCCACGAAGGCCAGCGCATCGAATGCGTAACCGACGAAGTCTCCATTGGCGGCCACTTCCTGCATCTGCTGCACGGCAAAAAGCCGAGCGAGTTGCACGTCAAGGTGATGAACGTGTCGCTGATCCTTTACGCCGAGCACGAATTCAACGCCTCGACCTTTACCGCGCGGGTTTGTGCTTCGACATTGTCCGACCTGTTCTCCTGCATCACCGCTGCCATCGGCTCCCTGCGTGGCCCGTTGCACGGCGGCGCCAACGAGGCGGCGATGGAAATGATCGAGCGTTTCAGCTCGCCGCAAGAAGCCATCGAGGGCACCCTCGGCATGCTCGCGCGCAAGGACAAGATCATGGGCTTCGGCCATGCCATCTACAAGGACAACGACCCGCGCAACGAGGTGATCAAGGGCTGGTCGAAAAAGCTCGCCGATGAAGTCGGCGACACGGTGCTGTTCCCGGTTTCCGAAGCTATCGACAAGACCATGTGGGAGCAGAAGAAACTGTTCCCCAACGCCGATTTCTACCATGCCTCGGCGTACCACTTCATGGGCATCCCGACCAAGCTGTTCACGCCGATCTTCGTCTGCTCGCGCCTGACCGGCTGGGCCGCCCATGTGTTCGAACAACGTGCCAACAACCGCATCATCCGACCGAGCGCCGAATACACCGGCGTCGAACAGCGCAAGTTCGTGCCAATCGAACAACGCTGAGCTGGAGGGTTAGCCGCAGGCACTGGATCACCCCGAAACCCTGTGGGAGCGAGCCTGCTCGCGAATACGGACTGACATCCAACATCAATGTCGACTGCTACACCGCATTCGCGAGCAGGCTCGCTCCCACAGGGATGTGTTGAGTTCAATGGCTGCGCCACCCTCCTGAAACCACCGTGACCCGAGTCCTGACGATGAACACAGAATTTCGCAAACCGCTGCCCGGCACATCGCTGGATTATTTCGACGTTCGCGCGGCCGTGGATGGCATTCGGCCTGGCGCCTACGATAGCCTGCCGTACACCTCCCGCGTGCTGGCGGAAAACCTCGTGCGCCGCTGCGATCCGGCGACGCTGCGCGAATCGCTGCTGCAACTGATCGAGCGCAAGCGCGACCTGGATTTCCCCTGGTTCCCGGCGCGCGTGGTCTGCCATGACATCCTCGGCCAGACCGCATTGGTCGACCTGGCCGGCCTGCGCGACGCCATCGCCCTGCAAGGCGGCGACCCGGCGCAGGTCAATCCGGTGGTGCCGACCCAACTGATCGTCGACCACTCGTTGGCGGTAGAGAGCGCCGGTTTTGATCCGCAGGCGTTCGCCAAGAACCGCGCCATCGAAGACCGCCGCAACGAAGACCGCTTCCACTTCATCAACTGGACCAAGAAGGCCTTCAAGAACGTCGACGTGATCCCGCCGGGCAATGGGATCATGCACCAGATCAACCTGGAGAAAATGTCTCCCGTCATCCAGCAGCGTGACGGCGTGGCGTTCCCCGACACTTGCGTAGGCACCGACAGCCACACGCCTCACGTCGATGCCCTGGGTGTGATCGCGATCGGTGTCGGTGGCCTGGAAGCCGAAAGCGTCATGCTCGGTCGCGCCTCGTGGATGCGCCTGCCGGAAATCATCGGCGTCGAGCTGACCGGCAAGTTGCAACCGGGCATCACTGCCACCGACATGGTGCTGGCGCTGACCGAATTCCTGCGCAAGCAGAAAGTCGTCGGGGCCTGGCTGGAGTTCTTCGGCGAAGGCGCCCGCGCCCTGACCCTGGGGGATCGCGCGACGATCTCCAACATGGCCCCGGAATACGGCGCCACGGCAGCGATGTTCCATATCGATCAGCAAACGATCGATTACCTGAAGCTCACCGGCCGCGAAGACCAGCAAGTGCAGTTGGTCGAACATTACGCCAAGACCACCGGCCTCTGGGCTGACAGCCTGGAAGGCGCGGTATATGAGCGCGGTCTGACCTTCGACCTGTCCTCGGTGGTGCGTAACATGGCCGGTCCGAGCAACCCGCACGCCCGTGTCGCGGTGTCCGATCTGGCTGCCAAAGGCATTTCTGGCCAGTGGGACGATGTGCCCGGGCAAATGCCCGACGGCGCGGTGATCATCGCGGCGATCACCAGTTGCACCAACACCAGCAACCCGCGCAACGTGATCGCCGCCGGTTTGCTGGCGCGCAACGCCAATCGCCTGGGCCTGGCGCGCAAGCCGTGGGTCAAGTCATCCCTCGCACCGGGCTCGAAAACCGTCGCGTTGTACCTGGATGAAGCGGGCCTGACGTCTGAACTTGAGCAACTGGGTTTTGGCGTGGTCGCGTTCGCCTGTACTACCTGCAACGGCATGTCCGGCGCGCTGGACCCGGTGATCCAGCAGGAAATCATCGACCGTGACCTGTACGCCACCGCCGTCTTGTCGGGTAACCGCAACTTCGACGGGCGGATTCACCCGTACGCCAAGCAGGCGTTCCTGGCGTCGCCGCCATTGGTGGTGGCTTATGCCATCGCCGGGACCATCCGTTTCGACATCGAGAAGGATGTGTTGGGTGTGGTGGACGGTCAGGAAATACGCCTCAAGGACATCTGGCCGAGCGACGAGGAAATCGACGCGGTGGTCAAGGCTTCGGTGAAACCCGAGCAGTTCCGCCAGGTGTACATCCCGATGTTCGCCATCCAGGAAGACACCGGGCCGAAAGTGACCCCGCTGTACGACTGGCGCCCGCAAAGCACCTATATCCGTCGTCCGCCCTATTGGGAAGGCGCATTGGCCGGTGCGCGGCCGCTCAAGGGCATGCGTCCGCTGGCGGTGCTGCCGGACAACATCACCACCGATCACCTGTCGCCGTCCAACGCCATCATGCTCGACAGTGCCGCGGGTGAATACCTGGCGAAAATGGGCCTGCCGGAAGAAGACTTCAACTCCTACGCGACCCACCGCGGCGATCACCTGACCGCGCAACGGGCCACCTTTGCCAACCCGAAACTGTTCAACGAAATGGTCGTTGAGGACGGCAAGGTCAAGCAGGGCTCCCTGGCTCGGGTCGAACCGGAAGGCAAGGTCATGCGCATGTGGGAAGCCATCGAAACCTACATGGAACGCAAGCAGCCGTTGATCATCATCGCCGGCGCCGACTACGGCCAGGGTTCGTCCCGGGACTGGGCGGCCAAGGGCGTGCGCCTGGCCGGTGTCGAGGCGATCGTCGCCGAAGGTTTCGAGCGCATCCACCGCACCAACCTGGTGGGTATGGGCGTGTTGCCGCTGGAGTTCAAACCCGGCACGGATCGCAAGACGCTTGGCATCGACGGCAGCGAAGTCTATGACGTGATCGGCGAGCGCACCCCGCGGGCGACGCTGACCCTGGTCATCACGCGCAAAAATGCTGAACGCGTCGAAGTGCCGGTGACCTGCCGCCTCGATACCGCCGAGGAAGTGTCGATCTACGAAGCCGGGGGCGTGCTGCAACGCTTCGCCCAGGATTTCCTTGAATCGGCGATTGCCGTTTAAAACGCTCGGGTGGCCGGTTTTCTGGCCACCCTTTTTTTCAGGAGTTGGAGCACATGGCTCACTCGCCTCAAATCAAGATCCCCGCGACCTATATGCGTGGCGGCACCAGCAAAGGCGTGTTCTTCAGCCTGCAAGACCTGCCCGAAGCAGCGCGCGTTCCCGGCCCGGCCCGGGATGCGCTGCTGCTGCGGGTGATCGGTAGCCCCGATCCGTACGAAAAGCAGATCGATGGCATGGGCGGTGCGACGTCCAGCACCAGCAAGACCGTGATCCTGTCCAAGAGCACCCGGGCCGATCACGACGTCGATTACCTGTTCGGCCAGGTGTCCATCGACAAGCCGTTCGTGGATTGGAGCGGCAACTGCGGCAACCTGTCGGCGGCGGTGGGGGCGTTTGCCATCGGTAGCGGTCTGGTGGATGCCAGCCGTATCCCGCAGGACGGTATGGCCGTGGTGCGGATCTGGCAGGCGAACATCGGCAAGACGATCATCGCCCATATACCGATCACCGACGGCGCGGTGCAGGAAACCGGTGACTTCGAACTCGACGGCGTGACCTTTCCGGCCGCTGAAGTGCAGCTGGAGTTCATGGACCCGGCGGCCGAGGAGGAGGGCGGCGGTGGTTCGATGTTTCCTACCGGCAACCTGGTGGACGACCTGGAAGTGCCCGGTGTCGGCAAGCTCAAGGCGACGCTGATCAACGCAGGCATTCCGACGATATTCATCAACGCCCGGGATGTCGGTTACACCGGCACCGAATTGCAGGGCGCCATCAACGGCAATCCCAAGGCGCTGGCGATGTTTGAAACGATTCGTGCCCATGGCGCTTTGCGCATGGGCCTGATCAAGCACCTGGACGAAGCTGCCCAGCGCCAGCACACGCCGAAAGTGGCGTTTGTCGCGCCGCCGGCGGATTACCTTTCATCCAGCGGTAAAACCGTGGCGGCGGGTGACGTCGACTTGCTGGTTCGGGCGTTGTCCATGGGCAAGCTGCACCACGCCATGATGGGCACCGCCGCTGTCGCCATCGGCACCGCCGCGGCGATTTCCGGCACCCTGGTCAACCTCGCGGCCGGTGGCGTCGAACGCAACGCGGTGCGCTTCGGCCACCCGTCCGGCACCTTGCGCGTTGGCGCCGAGGCGAGCGTAGTCAATGGCGAATGGACCGTGAAAAAAGCCATGATGAGCCGCAGCGCGCGGGTGTTGATGGAAGGGTTTGTGCGGGTGCCGGGGGATGTTTTCTAACTCGTTGCTTGAGAAATAACACAAAACCTGTGGGAGCGAGCCTGCTCGCGAAAGCGGTGTGTCAGCTGGCATCGATATTGGATGTGTCGACGCCTTCGCGAGCAGGCTCGCTCCCACAGGGGATGCCCAGTGGGCCCGGAATCCAGGTCCGCCCTCGATCAAAAATGTGGGAGCGAGCCTGCTCGCGAAAGCGGTGTGTCAGCTGGCATCGATGTTGGATGTGTCGACGCCTTCGCGAGCAGGCTCGCTCCCACAGGGGATGGCTGTCAGCCTTTCGTCAGTGCGGTGACGACCAGCTCCACGTTGTTTTCCAGTTCCGCCACCGGATCGGCACCGTCGGTGCTCAGCACCAGCAGTTGGCTACCGCCTTCGGCGATGGCCGCTTTCACAGCTTCCGGCGGCTGTCGGTGATGCAGCACCAGTGCGACATCGTTCTCCTTGAGCGTGGCTGTCAGCTGCTTCAGGGCTTCGGCTGTCCATTCGGCGTCGGGGCGGGCATCGGTGTTGATGCCATCCAGGTTCAAGCCACTGATCAAGTAACCGAAGTGCTCGCTCAGGCTGACCACGCTCAGGTTGTCAGCGCTGGCGAGGCGCTTTTCACTGTCGGCGCTGAGCTTGAGCAGGCGCTGCTTGAGTGCCGCCAGGTTGGCATCGATTTTCGGTTTGTCCGCCGGGACGAGGCGCACCAGATCAGCAGCGATCACGTCGGCCATCCGCCCCAGATTGTGGCTGGCCATCCACGGCTGGCTCGCCAGGCCGTCGGTCATGCCCGGCTGTATGGCGATGCCGGGCAGGGCGCCGTCCACCGGACGAGCAGCGTCGATTTCAACGATACGGATATTGCTGCGGCGGGCCATGGGGTACAGCGGATCGTCCGGCCAGAGCGAACGCAGCCCGATCACCGCGTCGGCCTCGCCGGCCAGCTTGCTCAGGGCCGGGGCGCCACGGCCACTGAAATAGGCGCTTTGCCGGGTGCCGGGAAGATTGTCCGGAGCGGCCCGGGCCAGGCTGACGTCGGTGCCCTTGAGCAAGGCCTCGCCCAACCCGTAGGTGACGGGCAGCGAGGCCAGCAGTTGGGTCTTTTCGGCGGCCATCGACGAGGTGATCACTGCGCCGCCGAGGGCTAGAGCCCAGACCAATTGTCGTAATGAAAAAACCATTTATCCAAGATTCCCTTTCAGATGGGGGACGACGCCACGGGCGATGGCGCTCAGGGCGAAGGCGATGCCGGCCACAAGAATAATCGCGGCACCGGACGGGATCGGCAGGTCGAAAACGATCGGCGCCAGGATCCCGCATAAAGTACTGACGGTTGCGATAAGCACCGAACACCAGAAAAAACCTTTCAACGATTGGCTGAGCAAACGCGCGGCCGCGGCCGGAATCACCAGCAACGCACCCACCAGGATCGCGCCGATGACTTTCACCGCCGCCACAGTGATCAGCGTCACCAGGACCACGAACAGATAGTCCAGCGTCTTGACCGCCACCCCGCGTACCGCCGCCAGCTGCGGGTTGAAGCTGGCGAGCATGATCCGGTTGTACAGCGGCAGCGCCAGCGCCATCACCAGCGAACCGACCACCGCCAGCACCGCGAGATCATTGCCGTTGACCGTCAGCACTGAGCCGAACAGCACGTTTTCCAGGATGTGCACATTGATCTTGCCCGCCAGGATCAGCAGCAGGCTCGCGCCCAGGGCCAGGGACACCGAGAGGAAGACGCCGATCAACGTATCCGGGGCCAGGCCGGTGCGGTTGCGCAGGTAATTGAGCAGGATGCCGAACAGCAGGCAGTAGCCGAACAGGCTGCCGTAGGGCCCGGTGTAGGGTTCGCCGAGCAGGATGCCGACGGCCACGCCGGTCAGCGCCGCATGGCCCACCGCTTCGGAGAAAAACGCAAAGCGCTTGACCACCACCAGCGTGCCGAGGCCGCCCAGCACCGGGCCGATCAACAGCCCGGCCAGCAAGGCGTTGACCACAAAACCATAGGCCAGCGCCTCGGGCAGGTAACCGGAGGAGGCCCAACCCTGGACCATCAGGCGGAAGGCTTCATAACTCATCAGGCGGCGCTCCCGTTGGCACGTGGATGGGTCGAAAACAGCGTCAGCAGCCGTTCCGGGGTCAGGGTCTGGCGCGGCGGGCCGTCGAACAACACCCGTCGATTCAGCCCGGTGACGTGATCGGCCAGGCGTCCGACGGCTTCCAGGTCGTGCTCGATCCAGAGCACGGTAATGCCGGCCTGGCGCCAGTCCTGCAGCAAGCGTTCAAATACCTGGATGCCGGCCTCGTCCAAAGCCGACATGGGTTCATCCAGTACCAGCAGTTGCGGCGGCGGGATCAATCCCTGGGCCAGCAATACCCGCTGACGCTCGCCACCGGACAGCGCGCCCATGCGTCGCTTGCGCTTGTCCTGCAGGCCGACCCGCTCGAGGGCCTGACCGATGGCGCCAGCATAATGCTTGCTCAAACCGAGGAAGGCCGGGCGCCGCTGACACATGGCCGCCATGAAGTCGTCCACCGTCATGGGCAGGCCCCGGTCGAATTCCAGCGCCTGGGGCACGTAGCCGATGACGCCGGGTTCGCCCGGCCATTGCAGGCTCAAGCGCCCCTGGTGCGGCATCTGTCCAAGCAAGGTCTTGATCAGCGAACTCTTGCCGCCGCCGTTGGGGCCGACCAGTGCATGGATGCTGCCGGCTTGTACCTGAAAGGCCACATTGTCGAGAATCGCGGTGCGCCCAAGATTCAGGCTGATGTCGGCGAACTCGATCATCGGGCCGACATGTTGCTGGATGAGGGGTTCCTGAGCCGTCATGCGCCGGACTCCTCGATCGCCCGGACCACGGTGTCGAGGTTGCCGGTCATTTCCTTTTCGTATTTCTCGGCGCTGTAGTCGCCGTAGGAAATGTGCGACAGCGGGTACAGCTTCACTCCCGATTCACGCTGGATGGTGTCGACGTAGGTGGATGGAAAATCCATCTCCGAGAAGATCACCTTCACGTCCAGCTCACGCAGCTGGTCGATAGTCTTTTTCAACTGGCTGGGGCTTGGCTCGATGCCATGGGCCGGTTCGACCACGGCAGTCACTTCCAGGCCGAATTCGCGCAGCAGGTAATCGTAGGCGGCATGTACCGTGGCGACCCGCAGCTCGGCGTTCGGCGCCTGTGTCAGCTTGGCCAGGGCGGCGGCGCGCATCTGCCGCAGGCGCTTGCCGTAGGCCCGGGCGTTCTGCGTGTAGGTCTTGGCGTTGTCCGGGTCGAGCTTGCCCAGTTCCCGGGCGATGTTGTTGACCTGGGCAATGGAGGCGCTGATGGACAGGAACGTATGCGGATTGACGACTTTGCCCGCGCCCCGCGCCGCGGTGCCGGTGGCGGCGAGCAAGGGGACGTTCTCGTTGGCCTCGATCACCTTCACGTCCGGGGTTTCGCTGGCGGCGATCATGCGGTCGGCGAAATCGTCGTGACCCACACCGTTGAGCACGATCACATCGAGCCCGCCGATGCGCTTGATGTCCTCGGCGCGGGGTTCATAGGCGTGAGGGTTGAAGCCGGCTGGGATCAACGGCACCACCTCGGCCTTGTCGCCGACGATGTTGGCCACGTAGCTGTAATAAGGGTGCAGGGTGATGCCGATGCGCAGGCGCTTGGCCGTTTCGGCGCTGGCCATGGGAGTGAACAGGCAGGCGAGCAGGCCAATCAGCAGCAGGCGCAGCAAGGGGCGGCGTGAAGGTGCAATAGACATGGGCAAGCGGTCTTCTCTGGAGTGAAGGCGTGGGGTCAATGCCGATGCTGGCGGGTTACGCCAGCGTCGAATTGCGCGACGATCTGTTGCCAGCCGGCGGCGGACAAAGCGGCGTCGTCCAACGTGGTAGGGGTGGTTGGAGGATTGCCGCGGTTGAGCCAGATGTCCGGGGACGCATCGGGCACTTCGCTGATGCGCATCAGAAAGGAGCCTGCGACGGACGAATTGGCGCTCGCGCCGAAGTAGGCTCGGTCTGCCAGCAATTGCCAGGCGTGGCCGCCGCGGCTGACGGAACTGGCGTCTTGGGCGAACGGGGCGAAGCCTTCATCGGCCAGGACTTGCGGACCGGGGAGGGCTTGCTCGCTCTCGCGCAGGATCCGGATCTCATCCAGTGTCACCCGCAGGTCGGCATAAATGCCTTGCTCGGCGGCGCTGAGGTCGCGGCGTGCGTCCAATTGATGGGCGTCCAGGTGGGCAACATCCCGGGTTTCCCCATGCCAGGCCACGACCGAACCGGCGCCCAGCAGGATAATCAGGCACAGCAACAATACATACAGGGTTTCGTGGCCGGCACCGGCGGGGCGGATGACCTGGGTGGTGGGTGCGCTCATGGGGCCTCGATGTCGGCTTGGTCGATTTCCACGACGTGGCCGGGGCCGGCGTCAAAAAGTACGTAGAACTCGGCGTTGGGTTTCTTGAAGGTCAACGTCGAGTCGGCGCCGAGCTTGCCGGGGACCAGGATGGTTTCGTCGTAGCCGATCACGTCCAGCGTCACTCCGGGGGCGCCGCTGCCATCGGAAAAACCGCCAGTACACTGAATCTGTTCAGCGTCGATAGCCTTGCATTCGCACATCGGATTGTGGGCCAGGGCGCTGGTGCTCAAGCCTGCGCAGAGCAGCAGCGCCAGGCTGTTGAAAGAGGCGCGGAGGTTCATGGTCGGGCTCCTTGGGATTGCAACCAGGCGACGGTGGCCGGGGAGGCCTGGCTCAGGGGGATGGAAGCTTGATGCATCGAGCCGTCCCAGCCTTCGAGGGTGATCCACAGTTCGGCGTCTGGCTGGGTCTTTTTCGGCACCGGCAACAAGGCACCCATGCGATAGGGCGAGCCGAAGAAAATCACCCCGGCGGCCCGCAGGCTGCGGGGCTTGCCGATGCGCAGATAGGTGGCTTTAACCTCGCTGATGCAGCGCTGGCACAGGGCGGCGTTGAAGTGTTTCATCGGCCCGGCGGGGCCCTGGGTGCGTGGCGCTTCGTCGCGAAACTCCGCCAGGCGCAAGCTCCAGGGGCCCACCTGGACTTCGCCGACTTCCCGCTCGCCAAGCCCGCCGTCGCCTCGGAACAACGCGGCCTCCGACAAGTACTTGGGCATGAAACCCAGGGGAATCAGCAGCAACAGGACGTTGATATGGAAGCGCCATTTATGCCAGAACTGGCCCAGGCGTGACGGTGATGTTGTCGTAGTGGACGGGTTCACAGGCTGCCCTCCGGTGAGTCACGGTGCATGGAAGGCTGCAGTTGCGGCGTGGTTTGGGCTGGCCGCACAGGTTTCTGGTTGCGCTTGAGGGCGTTGGCGGTCGCCAGCGCCGTGCGTTTGGTCCAGATCAGCAGGCCGCTGAGGACCATCATGCTTAGCACCAGGCCGAAGAAACACCAGATGAGCTTGATCCAGAGGCCACCGAAATCCCCGGTGTGCAGCGGGCGCATGGATTCGGTCACGAACTCCAGCGCCGTGCGGTCCGACAACAATCGGGAAGCGTCGACATCACCGTTGTAGGGATTGATGGTCGCCGTCTGGTACATCAGCGGATACCAGCCGCGTCCGCCGACTTCCAGATGGCTGTAGGCATTGCCGGGCAGGCTGACGAAACTCGCTTCCAGGCCCGGGATCCGCTGCTGGGCAATTTCAATGGCGCGGTCCAGGTTCAGTTGCGGCGGAGGCGTACCACCCGTCGACAGCGGAACGTTTTCCCGGGCCACCACGGGGACGACCGGAGCACTGGAGATGGAAATGCCGTTATCGGCCAGCGTGGCCTCGATCAGGAACCAGGTGCCGGTGATGGAAATGACGGCAATGAACCAAATCGACCAGATGCCGCTGAGCCGATGGAAATCGCCCCAGAAAATGCGGGCCCCGTGGCGAATACGCAGGGTCGGGCTGAAAAAACCTTTCCAGAAACGTTTATATACAACCAGCCCGGTCACCAGCGACGCGAGCATCGGCAGGCCGAGGAAGGACACCAGGTACCAGCCCCAACTGTAGCCGTTGGTGAACGGCACCAGCCACCAGCCATGCAATGCACGGGTGAACCCCCTGAAGTTGAAGGCCGGTGCCGAGCCCTGGATGACGCCGCTGTAGGGGTTGACGTAAACAGTGTCGGGGCGACCGTCGGGGTAGGTGACCTTGACCTCCAGGGCGAAGTGCGACTCGTCCGGACGCACAATGTTTTGCACCTGAGTCAGGGGCTGGGCTTGCTTGATGGCGGCAACGACCTGGTCGTAGCTGAGCAACGGCGCATCATCGGCGGGCTTGCTGGCGCGCATTTCCGGATTGACCAGCCAGACGATCTCCTGGCTGACCACCGCCAGCGTACCGGTGACGCAAACGATCAGAACGAAAAACCAGATGGGCAACGCCAGCCAGCTGTGAACCAGGAACCAGAGTTTGGAGCGGGACTTCTTCGACATGATTGAGCGTCTTGATTCGATGAAAGGTTCCGTGTCGCGGGCTTCGCAACACCATGAAACCTGGAAAAGCCGGCCGTGGCTTTTGCCGACGCGGCCTGCTGTATCTAATTAAGACGAACGAGCAGCCGGAATCCTGAAAGGGAAGATGAAAGAAAATGTTTCGCGTTCTCGAACAGGCGCTCGGTCTTCTGGTGGCGAGGGAGCTCGCTCCCGCTGGGTTGCGCAGCGGCCCCAAGCACCTTCCACGCAACCACGGCAGGACTCATAGGCCGACGAACGTCTCAGGGTTCCAGCAAATGCGCCCCTGGCCCGCGTTTGCCGAGCACATCAGCCTGGTTGCGCAGCGGGCAATTTTCCATCGACAGGCAGCCGCAGCCGATACAACCGTTGAGCCGGTCTCGCAATGCGATCAGTTGATTGATCCGGTCATCCAGGTTCCGGCTCCACTGCGCTGACAGGGTCTTCCAGTCGGCCGCCGTGGGCGCACGGTTGTCCGGCAGGTTTTTCAGCGCCTCGCCAATTTCCGCCAGGGGTATGCCCAGGCGCTGGGCGACTTTGATCAGCGCCACGCGCCGCAGGACGGCCCGGGGGTAACGACGTTGGTTGCCCGGGTTGCGCGTGCTTTTGATCAGGCCCTTGGTTTCATAGAAGTGCAGCGCGGTGACCGCCACGCCGCTGCGGGCGGCCACCTGGCCGACGGTCAGTTCCTTGTGAATGTTGATCGACGTCGTCACCTGAATCACCGCTTGACCTTGACTTAACTGGAGGTTTTACCCTGCAGGCCTTTGGATCGCAAGATCCGCCTTACCTGAACGGGGGACTTTTCATGCAATCGCCAAGTGGTCATCGCAGCTTCACGCAGTTGATCGAGTTCGACATCGAGCCTCAGTGGCAGCAGACGCTGGTCAACGCCCTGTCAGCGCAGACCGAGCGCCTGGCTCGTGATCATTCGGGTTTCCTCAATGCCAGTATCCAGGTCAGCGAGGACGGACGTCGGGTGCTTAATTACCTGCAATGGCAAACCCGCGAGGCGGGTGAAGCGGCGTTCCGCAGCGTTGAGAATGGTGAGGAAAGTTTCTGGCAGTTCATCCAGGCGCATCGGGCCAAAGCGGTGACGTTTGGCTCGTTCCAGGTGCTGCGCAACATCGAGCGCAGCCTGGACGATGCGTTGCATTGCCCGTTGGTCAACCAAGCGCAACGGGAGATCCGAGAGGGCGATACCCATTATCAAAAGCGTTGATTTCTGCCGCCAAGTGCCGGCGGGTAGCCTTTGTTCATCGCCCAACTGAACATCGGACACCCGCCATGAATCGTATCCTTGCTGTCTTGTTGCTGTTGACTGTCACCGTATTGAGCGGTTGCGCTTCGTCGTCCCCGGAGCTGCGTCCTTACACCGCCGAGGAATCCCGTGAGCTGGCCCTCGAAGCCTTGAATCGGCGGGGGCTTTCGTTTGATGAATACCATGCGAAGAAAGCCGAATTGCTCGGTCCTTCGCAGAAAAACGTCGGCTTCGACGAGCGCGGCGAGATGAGCGCCGAGCAGACAGTCCAGGCACCGGGCCGGTCGAGCTGAGACTGTACCGCCAGAAGTTTTGCCTAACTGTCCATGGGTTTGCGCCGGGACGTGGGGTAGGGTCAACTCCTGACTGCCCCGACGGATTGACCTGCCATGACCCTCTCGCTTGACCTGCTGCTGGGCTTCGCCCTGTTTGCCCTGGTGACCTCGATAACGCCCGGCCCCAACAACACCATGTTGCTGGCCTCGGGTGTGAATTTCGGCTTCAACCGGACCATCCCGCACATGCTCGGCATCACTTGCGGCTTCTTTTCCCTGGTCCTGGCGGTGGGCCTTGGGCTGGGCGCGGTGTTCCAGACATATCCGCTGCTCTACACCGTGCTGCGCTACGTCGGTGCGGCATATCTGATATACCTGGCCTGGAAAATCGCCCACTCCGGTCCTGTCTCGGACGGCGGCGCGGGTGAGAACAAGCCGATCAGCTACTGGGGCGCAGCAGCGTTCCAATGGGTCAACCCAAAGGCCTGGATCATGGCCATCGGCGCCATCAGCACCTATACGCCTCTGCAAGGTTACTTTTTCAATGTGGTGGTGATCGCGGCGGTGTTTGCGTTGATCAACCTGCCTAGCGTCAGCCTGTGGGTAGTCTGCGGCAGCCTGCTGCGCAACTTGTTGCAGGATCGCCGGTGGCTGCGTGTCTTCAACTGGGGCATGGCGCTGCTGTTGGTCGCGTCGCTGTATCCGTTGTTGCTCGAAAGCGTGAGTTAAGGGCTGAGCTTCAACGCGATGCCTGCTAAGCTCGCTGTTTCAGGAGCGTTCCTACGCACTTTTAAATGAAGTCCGACTTCTTTTAAGGTCTTGATCAGTTAAAGCTATGTCTCGAACCCAACGAGGGCATCTGGTCTTGGAACAGATTCTGCGAGCTTCCTTATGAATAAGCGTCCTTTGTATTTTGATTACGCCGCCACCACCCCGGTGGACGAGCGGGTGATCCAGGTCATGGTCCAATGCCTGGGTTTCGACGGTAACTTCGGTAACCCGGCCTCCAGCTCTCATGCCTTCGGCCAGGAGGCCCGGCGCTCGGTGGAACTGGCGCGCCAGCAGGTGGCTCGGTTGGTGGGTGCTCAGGCCGGACAAATCGTCTGGACTTCCGGCGCCACCGAATCCAATAACCTGGCCCTCAAGGGCGTGGCCCAGGCGCGTGAAGCGCGTGGCGGCCACGTCATTACCAGCCTGATCGAACATAAGGCCGTTCTCGATACGGTCAGGCAGCTCGAGGAAAGTGGCGTCGCGGTAACCTGGCTGGCGCCGTGCGCTGATGGCCTGATCGACCCGCAAGCGGTTCGCGAGGCGCTCCGCGAAGACACTTTCCTGGTGTCGCTGATGCTGGTCAATAACGAGTTGGGCACGGTCAATGACGCCATCGCCATTGGCGAGATCGTTCGAGCGCATGGCGCGTTGTTTCATATGGACGCGGCCCAGGGTGCGGGAAAAGTGAGCATCGACCTGGCCCGGTGGCCGGTGGACTTGATGTCGTTTTCCGCACACAAGATCTACGGCCCCAAGGGGATCGGCGCACTTTATGTTGGTGATCGCGCGCGCCCGCGGCTGTCGGCCCAGATCCATGGCGGCGGTCATGAAGGTGGCTTGCGCTCCGGGACCTTGGCGACCCATCAGATTGCCGCGATGGGCGCGGCATTCGAGCTGGCGGCGCAGGCCTTTGAGGAAGAACTCGCCGACATCGCCCGACTGCGCAATCGTTTGCTTGAACCTTTGCTGGCCTTGCCCGGTGTGTGTATGAATGGCAGTGCCAACTGTCGCATTCCCCATACGGTGAGCCTGACGTTCAACGAAGGTGAGTTCAACCTGGCGACGCTGGGCGCAACGATGGCATTCTCCGCGACCTCGGCTTGCAACTCGGCGCAAAACACTCCATCCCACGTGTTGCTCGCCCTTGGGCATGATGCACGCGCGGCCGGGCGGACCATTCGTTTGAGCCTGGGCCGCTTTACCAGCGGACAGGACATTGATGAGGCGGTGCGATTGATCAAGGCCGCCTGTGTTGCCGCGCCGGCCTTCTGGGCGGCAACCCCCTGAGCCGAACGCATTCGGCATCGAACAATAAAATTGATTAGCAGGAGTGATGATGAGTACCCAGCCTTCGACCCCGGGACAGGTTCCCCAGCGCCTGGCCCGAATTCGCCAATTGATGAGCCAGGAGGACATCCATGCGCTGTTGGTGCCTTCCGCCGACCCGCATCTTTCGGAGTATCTGCCTGGGTACTGGCAAGGGCGCCAATGGTTGTCCGGGTTCCATGGCTCGGTCGGTACATTGATCGTGACCGCGGATTTCGCCGGGGTCTGGGCGGACAGTCGTTACTGGGAACAAGCCACCAGCGAACTGGAAGGCAGCGGCATCGAGCTGGTCAAACTCATCCCCGGAAAGCCCGGGCCGTTGGACTGGCTGGCCGAAAACACGCCTGAAGGGGGGGCGGTAGCGGTCGATGGTGCGGTCATGGCGGTGGCATCGGCGCGGACCCTGAGCAGCAAGCTGCAAGAGCGTGGCGCACGGTTGCGTACCGACATCGATCTGCTCGCACAAGCCTGGACCGATCGTCCGAGCCTGCCGGATCAACCGGTCTACGCGCATTTGCCGCCGCAAGCCACGATCGGTCGTGTCGAGAAAATCGCCCAGTTGCGCGAAGCCCTGAAGGAGCGTGCTGCGGATTGGCATTTCATCGCCACCCTGGACGACATCGCCTGGCTGTTCAACCTGCGCGGCGCGGATGTGTCATTCAATCCGGTATTCGTCTCCTTTGCCCTGATCAGCCAGCAACAGGCGACGCTGTTTGTGGATTTGAACAAGGTCGACGCTGCGCTGCGTTCTGTTCTTGAGCAAGACGGCGTAACGCTGCGCGACTACAGCGAAGTGGCCACTGCGTTGCGTGAAGTGCCGAGCGGCGCGAGCCTGCAGGTCGATCCGGCCCGGGTCACGGTCGGTTTGCTGGACAATCTGGACAGCGGCGTGAAACTCGTCGAAGTGCTCAACCCCACAACACTGGCCAAATCGCGCAAAAGCCCGGCCGATGCCGAGCACATCCGTCGAGCCATGGAGCAGGACGGAGCGGCGCTCTGCGAATTTTTTGCCTGGCTGGAAAGTGCCTGGGGCCATGAGCGCATCACTGAACTGACCATCGATGAGCACCTGACCGCAGCGCGCAAGCGCCGGCCGGAGTTCGTCTCCTTGAGCTTCAATACCATCGCGGCGTTTAATGCCAATGGCGCGATGCCTCACTATCACGCCACCGAAGAGGCGCACGCGGTCATTGAGGGAGATGGCTTGCTGTTGATCGATTCGGGCGGCCAGTACCTTGGCGGTACGACCGATATCACCCGCATGGTGCCGGTCGGGACACCGACGTCGGAGCAGAAGCGTGACTGTACCCGCGTGCTCAAAGGCGTAATTGCCTTGTCCAGGGCCAAATTCCCCAAGGGCATTCTGTCGCCTCTGCTGGATGCCATCGCCAGGGCGCCGATCTGGGCTGAACAGGTGGATTACGGTCATGGCACCGGCCACGGTGTCGGCTATTTCCTCAACGTCCACGAGGGCCCGCAAGTGATTGCCTATCAGGCTGCCGCTGCACCCCAGACCGCCATGCAGCCGGGCATGATCACGTCCATCGAGCCGGGTACTTATCGCCCGGGTCGCTGGGGTGTTCGTATCGAGAACCTGGTGTTGAACCGGGAGGCGGGCAGCAGCGAGTTCGGCGAATTCCTCGCATTCGAAACCCTGACGTTGTGCCCGATCGACACCCGCTGCCTTGAGCCGTCGTTGCTGAACCAGGACGAAAAGGACTGGCTCAACGCCTACCACGGCGAGGTTCAGCGTCGCTTGAGTCCGCTGCTCGATGGCGCTGCGCTGCAATGGCTGAACACACGGACAGCGGCAATCTGAAGCATAGGGTCAGCCGAGGGCTTCACGGACGAAGTCCAGGCGATCCTGGCCAAAGAACATCTCGTTGCCGACAAACATGCTCGGCGCACCGAACACACCTCGGCGCACGGCCTCTTCGGTTGTGCTCCTTAATGTTTCCTTGACCTGCTCGTCGGCTGTAAGGGCAAGCACATAGGCAGGGTCGAAACCCCCTTCGTCCAGCACGGCCGCGACTGTTGCCGGGTCGTTGAGGTTGCGGGCATTCACCCAGAGCGCCCGGAACAGACAGCTCGTGAAAGTCTCGAAACGATCCGGATGACGCAGTTGCATGCCCGTGACGGCGCGCATCAATAGCAATGTGTTTATTGGAAAATGCGGGTTGAGCTTGAAGTCGACACCGTAGCGCTTGGCGAAACGGTTCAAGTCCTGGAACAGATAAGGCCCCTTGGCCGGCACGGTAACGGGCGACGCGTTGCCCGTTGCCTTGAATACGCCGCCCAGAAGCATGGGGCGATAGATGAGCTCGCTATGGGTTTCAGCGCAGAGCGCGGGCAATTGGGTATAGGCCAGGTAGGTGGTCGGGCTGCCCAGGTCGAAAAAAAACTCGACGGATCTGTTCATGGCTACGCTTCTCTTATTGTTGTGAGGGAGACTTACCAGCGTTCGTTCCAGGGGCGCAGATCCAGTTCGAAGGTCCAGGCATCCCGCGGCTGGGTATGCAAGTACCAATAGTTTTCGGCGATGTGCTCCGGGCCGAGGATGCCGTCTTCTGCCCTGGTTGCGTACTTTTCCGGGAAATTATCGCGGATGAAGTCAGTGTCGATGGCGCCATCCACCACAACATGGGCTACATGAATATTCATCGGCCCCAATTCTCGCGCCATGCTCTGGGCCAAGGCCCGGATGCCATGCTTGGCCCCCGCAAATGCGGCGAACCCTGATGCCCCGCGCAAGCCTGCCGTGGCGCCAGTAAACAGGATCGTGCCGCGCTGACGTTTGACCATGCGCCTGGCTACTTCTCGAGCATTGAGGAAACCTGAAAAGCAGGCCATTTCCCAAATCTTGAAATATTTGCGAGCCGTCTCTTCGAGAATGCTGCAAGGCACGTTGGCGCCGATGTTGAATACGAAGGCTTCGATCGGGCCAACCTGCTCCTCGATTTGCTCGATCAGTGCGATCACATCATCTTCCTTGCGTGCGTCGCAGGCAAAACCGTGGGCTTCACAGCCCTGGGTACGGATTTCATCGACCAAAGCTTCGAGCTTGTCAGCGTTGCGGCGAGTGACGCAGGCCACGAAGCCTTCCCGAGCGAAACGCCGGGCTATCGCGCCACCAGTAGCATCGCCAGCTCCCACTACCAGTACCACCTTCTTGTTATTCATGATTGGCCTCATTGGTAAACGGTCGTTAGCTAAACGGACGTTATGCTAAGATTCGCCGAGCGTCAAGATGAGCATCCAGAGGCAAGCACATGCGTTATTCAGCCAATCACAAGATGGAAACCCGAGAGAAACTGCTGACCAGCAGTGCCATGTCGGCCAAGAAATCAGGATTTTCGACGGTCGGGGTAGATGGCCTGATGAAGGCGATCGGTCTTAGCGGCGGGGCGTTCTACAGCCATTTCTCATCCAAGGATGAGCTTTTCAAGGCGATCGTCGAGCGCGAGTTGAGCCAGAGCCTGGAGCGCTTGAGTGGTAACGGCGTCATGGACTCGATGAAACTGGAGCGTTGCCTCAAGCAGTACCTGAGCATGAGCCATGTGGAGCAACCCGAGGCTGGTTGCGCCTTGCCGGTTCTGGGGGCTGAGATTGCGCGTTCGGATATGTCGGTGCGTGAGGCCGCGCAAAGCTGGATCTGCCGCCTGCACGAAAGCTGGGCGCGGATACTTGAGAGCGATAGCCTGGCTTGGGCGATCCTGTCTCAATGCGTGGGTGCGCTGGTTGTTGCGCGAATGCTGGCAGCGCCTGAGCTCCAGCAGGAGGTTCTCAGGTCCAGCCATGACGAGATCAGCCATCGCCTGGCCGAACGACAGTCCAGCTGAAGCGCCGCCTATTTGCAGATGACGATCATGCTGCGGCTGGTGTATCCGGCTGGATTGAGCCCGAAAGGATAGTCCCCAGGCTCCTCAACGGCGTCACCTGATTTGGCGATGATTTTGTAACCCTTGGGCGCGCATGAGTTGGCGGCGCTGGCCCTGCACTGGTCCCAGGAAGAGGACAGGCCGGAGCAGTTGATATGCAGGCCTTTTTTTCCGCGTTTGACTTCGATTTTCGACGTCGCCGCGCAGCCCGTAACCGCTAGTACGGCGATCAGTATCAAGATTCGTTTCATTCCCGTCCTTAATGCCGCCGCGGATCTTATGCCTACGTACGGCTGCGTTCGCTTTCGCTTCAAGCGTTCATGACATCCTGTACGAAAAAATCCATGTCTGACATTAGGTTACGGGGCTAAACATGGCCTAAATGCGCGATAAATACCAGACCTGCGTTAGAACGTTATCAATCTGCGGCAATGGCGGGCTTGGCAGAGTCGCCCATGGTCAACGTAGCGCCGATCGACGCGAGGATGATGCAGGTTATGGCTGCCCATTGGGCCAGGGATAGATACTCCTGGAGAAACAGCAGCCCCGATAGCGCGCCGACCGCAGGCTCGACGCTCATCAGTGTGCCGAAGGTGCGGGCTGGTATGCGGGTGAGTGAGATCATTTCCAACGTGTAGGGCAGGGCGGTTGACAGAATGGCGACGCCAATGGCGACAGGGATGAGGCTCGGGGTCAGCAAAGCGGTCCCGGCATGCACGATGCCGATGGGGGCTACGAACAAGGCTGCGATCATGACGCCGAGCGCAGCGGTCTGCACACCATTGTCCGCCCCGGCCTTCTGGCCAAACAGGATATACAGGGCCCAACAGACCCCCGCCCCCAATGCATAGCCGGCTCCGATCAGGTCGATGCCCGCGCTGGTGGCTCCGGTGGGTATTAGCAGGAGCAAGCCAACCACCGCCAGGGCGATCCAGAGAAAATCAATCGCCCGGCGCGAGGCATAGATAGCGACTGCCAAGGGGCCGGTGAATTCCAGAGCCACTGCAATGCCCAGTGGAACGGTACGAAGCGACATATAGAAGAGAAAGTTCATGCCGCCGAGCGCCAGCCCATAGACAATCACCGTGCGCAAGGATTGGGCGGTAAGTTTGGCTCGCCACGGCCGCAGCAGTATCAACATGATAAGGCTTGCGAAAATGAGCCGTAGCGTCGTGGTGCCTTGCGCACCGACTACAGGGAACATGCTTTTGGCAAGAGAGGCTCCAGACTGGATGGATGCCATGGCTATTAGTAGCAGGGCAACCGGATACAAGGTGGTTGCCAGGCTGCGATGTGGTGAAGTCATTGCGGAGTGTCATCCAGAAGTAGGGCAGGGAAACAAGGTGAGCAATATAGTGCGCATTTCAATCGGCGCAGTCTACATACATGACGGCTCGGGGTTCAGTTGTGCATATACAGCTGAAAACTGAAAATAATGGTTGACGGCAAATTCTGGATGTCTATAATTCGCCCCGCTTCCGGCGCAGTCGAAACGGAAAACTCCTTGAGTTTCAATGAGTTAAGTGGGTTTCGAAAGTGTGCGGCTTCAGGTCATCGAAGCGCGGAAGGAGTGGGCAGGCCGGCTTGATGGGCGCTGTCGACGGTTCGATCCTCTCGATCGAAAGCGGTAAAAAAGAGGTGTTGACAGCAGCGACTAACGCTGTAGAATTCGCCTCCCGCTAACGAGAGATCGGAAGCGCAAGTGGTTGAAGTTGTTAAGGATTTCCAAGCGAAACTTTGAAAACTTCTTAAAATAACCGCTTGACAGATACACGGGGCGCTGTAGAATGCGCGCCTCGGTTGAGACGAAAGGCTCAACCCACCGCTCTTTAACAACTGAATCAAGCAATTCGTGTGGGTGCTTGTGGGGTCAGACTGCTAGTCAACAGATTATCAGCATCACAAGTTACTCCGCGAGAAATCAAAGATGTAACCAACGATTGCTGAGCCAAGTTTAGGGTTTTCTCAAAACCCAAAGATGTTTGAACTGAAGAGTTTGATCATGGCTCAGATTGAACGCTGGCGGCAGGCCTAACACATGCAAGTCGAGCGGCAGCACGGGTACTTGTACCTGGTGGCGAGCGGCGGACGGGTGAGTAATGCCTAGGAATCTGCCTGGTAGTGGGGGATAACGCTCGGAAACGGACGCTAATACCGCATACGTCCTACGGGAGAAAGCAGGGGACCTTCGGGCCTTGCGCTATCAGATGAGCCTAGGTCGGATTAGCTAGTTGGTGAGGTAATGGCTCACCAAGGCGACGATCCGTAACTGGTCTGAGAGGATGATCAGTCACACTGGAACTGAGACACGGTCCAGACTCCTACGGGAGGCAGCAGTGGGGAATATTGGACAATGGGCGAAAGCCTGATCCAGCCATGCCGCGTGTGTGAAGAAGGTCTTCGGATTGTAAAGCACTTTAAGTTGGGAGGAAGGGCAGTTACCTAATACGTAATTGTTTTGACGTTACCGACAGAATAAGCACCGGCTAACTCTGTGCCAGCAGCCGCGGTAATACAGAGGGTGCAAGCGTTAATCGGAATTACTGGGCGTAAAGCGCGCGTAGGTGGTTCGTTAAGTTGGATGTGAAATCCCCGGGCTCAACCTGGGAACTGCATTCAAAACTGTCGAGCTAGAGTATGGTAGAGGGTGGTGGAATTTCCTGTGTAGCGGTGAAATGCGTAGATATAGGAAGGAACACCAGTGGCGAAGGCGACCACCTGGACTGATACTGACACTGAGGTGCGAAAGCGTGGGGAGCAAACAGGATTAGATACCCTGGTAGTCCACGCCGTAAACGATGTCAACTAGCCGTTGGGAGCCTTGAGCTCTTAGTGGCGCAGCTAACGCATTAAGTTGACCGCCTGGGGAGTACGGCCGCAAGGTTAAAACTCAAATGAATTGACGGGGGCCCGCACAAGCGGTGGAGCATGTGGTTTAATTCGAAGCAACGCGAAGAACCTTACCAGGCCTTGACATCCAATGAACTTTCCAGAGATGGATTGGTGCCTTCGGGAACATTGAGACAGGTGCTGCATGGCTGTCGTCAGCTCGTGTCGTGAGATGTTGGGTTAAGTCCCGTAACGAGCGCAACCCTTGTCCTTAGTTACCAGCACGTTATGGTGGGCACTCTAAGGAGACTGCCGGTGACAAACCGGAGGAAGGTGGGGATGACGTCAAGTCATCATGGCCCTTACGGCCTGGGCTACACACGTGCTACAATGGTCGGTACAGAGGGTTGCCAAGCCGCGAGGTGGAGCTAATCCCACAAAACCGATCGTAGTCCGGATCGCAGTCTGCAACTCGACTGCGTGAAGTCGGAATCGCTAGTAATCGCGAATCAGAATGTCGCGGTGAATACGTTCCCGGGCCTTGTACACACCGCCCGTCACACCATGGGAGTGGGTTGCACCAGAAGTAGCTAGTCTAACCTTCGGGAGGACGGTTACCACGGTGTGATTCATGACTGGGGTGAAGTCGTAACAAGGTAGCCGTAGGGGAACCTGCGGCTGGATCACCTCCTTAATCGACGACCGCAGCGGCTCCATGAGCTCCCACACGAATTGCTTGATTCATTGAAGAAGACGATTGGGTCTGTAGCTCAGTTGGTTAGAGCGCACCCCTGATAAGGGTGAGGTCGGCAGTTCGAATCTGCCCAGACCCACCAATTTCATGGTGTCCCCTGTAGCGATACGGGGCCATAGCTCAGCTGGGAGAGCGCCTGCCTTGCACGCAGGAGGTCAGCGGTTCGATCCCGCTTGGCTCCACCATTACAGATTGGTACCAACGTTTAAAGCTTAGAAATGAGCATTCCACCGTACGGTGCCTGAATGTTGATTTCTAGTCTTTTGATTAGATCGTTCTTTAAAAATTTGGGTATGTGATAGAAAGATAGACTGGACGTTACTTTCACTGGTAACGGCTCAGGCTAAGGTAAAATTTGTGAGTTCTCTTAGTTGAGAAATTCGAATTTTCGGCGAATGTCGTCTTCACAGTATAACCAGATTGCTTGGGGTTATATGGTCAAGTGAAGAAGCGCATACGGTGGATGCCTTGGCAGTCAGAGGCGATGAAAGACGTGGTAGCCTGCGAAAAGCTTCGGGGAGTCGGCAAACAGACTGTGATCCGGAGATGTCTGAATGGGGGAACCCAGCCATCATAAGATGGTTATCTTGTACTGAATACATAGGTGCAAGAGGCGAACCAGGGGAACTGAAACATCTAAGTACCCTGAGGAAAAGAAATCAACCGAGATTCCCTTAGTAGTGGCGAGCGAACGGGGACTAGCCCTTAAGCTTCTTTGATTTTAGCGGAACGCTCTGGAAAGTGCGGCCATAGTGGGTGATAGCCCTGTACGCGAAAGGATCTTAGAAGTGAAATCGAGTAGGACGGAGCACGAGAAACTTTGTCTGAATATGGGGGGACCATCCTCCAAGGCTAAATACTACTGACTGACCGATAGTGAACTAGTACCGTGAGGGAAAGGCGAAAAGAACCCCGGAGAGGGGAGTGAAATAGATCCTGAAACCGTATGCGTACAAGCAGTGGGAGCCCACTTTGTTGGGTGACTGCGTACCTTTTGTATAATGGGTCAGCGACTTATTTTCAGTGGCGAGCTTAACCGAATAGGGGAGGCGTAGCGAAAGCGAGTCTTAATAGGGCGTCTAGTCGCTGGGAATAGACCCGAAACCGGGCGATCTATCCATGGGCAGGTTGAAGGTTAGGTAACACTGACTGGAGGACCGAACCGACTACCGTTGAAAAGTTAGCGGATGACCTGTGGATCGGAGTGAAAGGCTAATCAAGCTCGGAGATAGCTGGTTCTCCTCGAAAGCTATTTAGGTAGCGCCTCATGTATCACTGTAGGGGGTAGAGCACTGTTTCGGCTAGGGGGTCATCCCGACTTACCAAACCGATGCAAACTCCGAATACCTACAAGTGCCGAGCATGGGAGACACACGGCGGGTGCTAACGTCCGTCGTGAAAAGGGAAACAACCCAGACCGTCAGCTAAGGTCCCAAAGTTATGGTTAAGTGGGAAACGATGTGGGAAGGCTTAGACAGCTAGGAGGTTGGCTTAGAAGCAGCCACCCTTTAAAGAAAGCGTAATAGCTCACTAGTCGAGTCGGCCTGCGCGGAAGATGTAACGGGGCTCAAACCATACACCGAAGCTACGGGTATCACGTAAGTGATGCGGTAGAGGAGCGTTCTGTAAGCCTGTGAAGGTGAGTTGAGAAGCTTGCTGGAGGTATCAGAAGTGCGAATGCTGACATGAGTAACGACAATGGGTGTGAAAAACACCCACGCCGAAAGACCAAGGTTTCCTGCGCAACGTTAATCGACGCAGGGTTAGTCGGTCCCTAAGGCGAGGCTGAAAAGCGTAGTCGATGGAAAACAGGTTAATATTCCTGTACTTCTGGTTATTGCGATGGAGGGACGGAGAAGGCTAGGCCAGCTTGGCGTTGGTTGTCCAAGTTTAAGGTGGTAGGCTGAGATCTTAGGTAAATCCGGGATCTTAAGGCCGAGAGCTGATGACGAGTTACCCTTTGGGTGACGAAGTGGTTGATGCCATGCTTCCAAGAAAAGCTTCTAAGCTTCAGGTAACCAGGAACCGTACCCCAAACCGACACAGGTGGTTGGGTAGAGAATACCAAGGCGCTTGAGAGAACTCGGGTGAAGGAACTAGGCAAAATGGCACCGTAACTTCGGGAGAAGGTGCGCCGGTGAGGGTGAAGCACTTGCTGCGTAAGCCCACGCCGGTCGAAGATACCAGGCCGCTGCGACTGTTTATTAAAAACACAGCACTCTGCAAACACGAAAGTGGACGTATAGGGTGTGACGCCTGCCCGGTGCCGGAAGGTTAATTGATGGGGTTAGCTAACGCGAAGCTCTTGATCGAAGCCCCGGTAAACGGCGGCCGTAACTATAACGGTCCTAAGGTAGCGAAATTCCTTGTCGGGTAAGTTCCGACCTGCACGAATGGCGTAACGATGGCGGCGCTGTCTCCACCCGAGACTCAGTGAAATTGAAATCGCTGTGAAGATGCAGTGTATCCGCGGCTAGACGGAAAGACCCCGTGAACCTTTACTATAGCTTTGCACTGGACTTTGAATTTGCTTGTGTAGGATAGGTGGGAGGCTTTGAAGCGTGGACGCCAGTCTGCGTGGAGCCATCCTTGAAATACCACCCTGGCAACTTTGAGGTTCTAACTCAGGTCCGTTATCCGGATCGAGGACAGTGTATGGTGGGTAGTTTGACTGGGGCGGTCTCCTCCTAAAGAGTAACGGAGGAGTACGAAGGTGCGCTCAGACCGGTCGGAAATCGGTCGTAGAGTATAAAGGCAAAAGCGCGCTTGACTGCGAGACAGACACGTCGAGCAGGTACGAAAGTAGGTCTTAGTGATCCGGTGGTTCTGTATGGAAGGGCCATCGCTCAACGGATAAAAGGTACTCCGGGGATAACAGGCTGATACCGCCCAAGAGTTCATATCGACGGCGGTGTTTGGCACCTCGATGTCGGCTCATCACATCCTGGGGCTGAAGCCGGTCCCAAGGGTATGGCTGTTCGCCATTTAAAGTGGTACGCGAGCTGGGTTTAGAACGTCGTGAGACAGTTCGGTCCCTATCTGCCGTGGACGTTTGAGATTTGAGAGGGGCTGCTCCTAGTACGAGAGGACCGGAGTGGACGAACCTCTGGTGTTCCGGTTGTCACGCCAGTGGCATTGCCGGGTAGCTATGTTCGGAAAAGATAACCGCTGAAAGCATCTAAGCGGGAAACTTGCCTCAAGATGAGATCTCACTGGGACCTTGAGTCCCCTGAAGGGCCGTCGAAGACTACGACGTTGATAGGCAGGGTGTGTAAGCGCTGTGAGGCGTTGAGCTAACCTGTACTAATTGCCCGTGAGGCTTGACCATATAACACCCAAGCAATCTGTAGACTCGAAAGAGGCCAGATTGCGGTGTGTGAAGACGCAATGAACCGAAAGTTCGAGTCAAAACCCACAAACTATCGCATACCCATTCGCTGGAACGTGACCGCAAGGCACGCGCTGGCTACCGAATTTCTTGACGACCATAGAGCATTGGAACCACCTGATCCCATCCCGAACTCAGAAGTGAAACGATGCATCGCCGATGGTAGTGTGGGGTTTCCCCATGTGAGAGTAGGTCATCGTCAAGATTAAATTCCGAAACCCCTATCTGCTGACGCAGGTAGGGGTTTTGTTTTGCCCGCAAGAAAATTGCCCTGAGGACATCCTCTTCGACACCATCAATCAAGCCCCAGGTACCGGGCAGCTCAGGTCTCCTTCTTCGCAGTTAAGGTACGTCTTGAACGCCTCTACTCGCGCCTTCGTCAGGGCTGTAATGCAGTCATTCTGAATCATCGGATAGACGCTCCCCCCTTCGGCACCAGAAGCAGAAAAGCTGCATTCGGCGTCACGGAAGTCAATCCAGGCTCGCTGTGCCTTGACCAGCAATTGCTTGGCCTCGGCATTGTCTTTCAAACGCGCTGTGATCTGTTTGTACAGGCTGTTCAGTTCCTTGTCGGCGGCCTTTGTCTCTTGGGCTGCACACTGGTTTATGTCGCCTTGGGTCGTGGCGTTGGTACAAACGTCAGCCTGGACAGCGCCAATGAACAACAGCGGAATCAGGGGCAGCAACAAACGGGTGTACATCATCAATCGCTCCATGAGGGGTAAAAACTGCTGGAGGAGTGTAACCAAACAAGGCGTTGATACAACTTTACGGTTGGCCTTGTGGTCTTACAGGCCTAATGTTGAACACAGGAGGTGACGACCCATGCATCTATCTGATCGTATCGAAAGAAAGATCTTGTTGAAGGCGCCGCGTTCGCAGGTCTGGCGAGCCATGGCCAATGCTGAAGCCTTCGGCCAATGGTTTGGCGTGGATCTCGCGGGCAAGCGGTTTGTCGCCGGTGAGCGCACCCAAGGGCAGATTACCTATCCGGGTTATGAGCATCTTGTGTGGGATGTCCTGGTGGAGCGTGTCGAACCCGAGCGAGTGTTCTCGTTTCGCTGGCATCCTTACGCAGTGGAGCCGCAGACCGACTATTCCCAAGAGTCCGAGACGCGTGTGCTATTCGAGCTTGAAGACATGGGCGGTGGCACTCTGCTGAAGGTAGTGGAGTCGGGGTTCAATGACATTCCCGAGGCGCGTCGACTCAAGGCTTTCCGAATGGACAGTCGTGGTTGGGATGAACAGATGGCCAATATTGAAGAGTATCTGAACAAGCCATGATGGATCCCAAGGACCAAACGCCGGTTACCTGACCGGGCTAAGGGTTTCCGGAAGGGGTGATATGGCGAATGTCTTACACGGCTTGGTAGCTATGTCCTCTGTTTCACTTTGGATCCGACGCGTAATCTAGCCTCATCCACTGAAGCACAGGAAGTGCTCAGGATCAGGGACGATCGACCTTGCAAGGATGGCTACCGACAGGGAGTCGTAATGGTCTTGGAAAAACCCGCTTCGGCGGGTTTTTTTTCGCCTGTAGAAAAGTAACAGTGGCGCATAGCGAAACGCTTACGTTGCGACGCTGCTTTCTCGTCTTTTTCTGCCTATTGATCCCCTCTAATCTATATCCATCCACTGAGTACAGGGAGTGCTTGGGGTCATGGATGATGGGACCCGGCATGGAGTGCCTGACAGGAAGTCAATCTGGTCCTTGAAAAACCCGCCTAGGCGGGTTTTTTTTCGTCCAAAGGATAGCCCCGTCATGCCAGGCGCCGTCCGATGGTGCGGTCAGCGCCATCAGCAGCGAGAGTCTGGCCGCCAGGAGTGCGATCGGCGCCGTCTGCTGCTACTGACTGCGAAGGCTCAGGCGACTGGGTAAAGAATCGATCCTGTTGCTGGCTTGGCAATGCGAAAGCGCTGGCGCTCAGGACAAGGCTGGTAACGGCGATCAAGGAATTGAAAGTTTTCATGGCAATGACTCCGGTCGTATCAAAGGGTTGAGTGCCGGGTCGTTCAGACGTCGAAATCTGCTGAACCCGTTGCAGCCCGGACGGTTGTCTTGCTGCATGGGTTCAGAGTAGGGGCGAGGTGGCTAGGGTCGTTAGTCGGATACTGCCCTCGGTTTGCCTGATCCTGTTTGTATGCAGAATCAGGCGCTGCTCGCTTGCAACGCCTGGGCGCGAAGGCGAGCGACGTCCTTGCTCGGTGAGGCGCCGAATAGACGGCTGTATTCACGGCTGAACTGCGAGGGGCTCTCGTAGCCCATCTTGTAGCCGATTGACGAAACATCGCTGTTCTCCGCCAGCAGCAGTCGTCGGGCTTCCTGCAGGCGTAACTGTTTCTGGTATTGCAACGGGCTCATGGCGGTCACGGCCTTGAAGCGATGATGCAGTGCCGAGGGACTCAGATTGATCATCTGCGCCAGGCTGTCGATGCTCAATGGTTCGGCGTAATGGGTGTTAAGCCACTCGATGGCGCGGCTGATGCGGTGGGTCTGTGTGTCAGGAATAGCGATTTCGTGCAGCCGCCTGCCTTGGGCGCCTCGCAACAGTCGATAGAAAATCTCTTTCTGGGCCAGTGGCGCGAGGGTGGCGATGTCGTCCGGGCTGTCGAGCAGTCGCAGCAAACGCAGCATTGCGTCGAGCAGCGGCTCGTCGATGCGGTCCAGGAACAATCCGCGATCGGCTCTTTCGCTCGGTACGCCAATTGGGCTGGCATCGGCGATCAACTGGCAGATCTGTGCCGGGTCGATGTCCAGGCGTATGCACAAGTACGGTTGCTCGGGGCTGGCCTCGATCACCTGGCCGGCCAGCGGCAGCGTCACCGAGACCACCAGGTAATTGAGCGGATCGTAAACATAGCGCTCGTCAGACAGCGTGACTTCCTTGCGCCCCTGGACAATCACGCACAGCCCGGGCTTGTGCACAACGTGCAAGGCCTCGGTGGGTTGATCGCTGCGGATCAGGTGCAAGGCCTCGATGGCCGTTGCGTGGACACCATATTCCGGTGCGAAGCGCTTCATCAGGTTCGCCAGCTCGGCGCGACGCTGATCTACGCCGTTAATGGGCGTGATGGTGATGGACGTGGATACCGACATGCCGATCAATCTCCCTGGCCAATTTAATGGATCGCGCTAGTAAAACTGATTGCAGCCGTAACGACCAGAGGCGTTATCGTTACAGGATCGTGCAAATGCGCAGGAGAATCCGGCTAACCGAAGCGCCTGACACCCTCCTAATCTGGACCTGTCAAAACGCTCCCACCGGGAGCCAACGCATCCAGACGAGGAAACCATCATGTCCGATATTCAAAACAAGGTAGTGGTCATCACTGGCGCCAGCAGCGGGATTGGTGAGGCGGCAGCACGGTTGTTGGCGGCCCGCGGGGCTTGCGTGGTGCTTGGCGCCCGGCGCGTGGAGCGCTTGCAAGCGCTGGTGCAGGAACTTGAAGCCGCCGGTCACCGGGCTGCCTGCAAAGTCGTGGACGTGACCCGTCGCGACGATGTCCAGAGCCTGATCGATTTCGCCGTCGAGAAATTCGGCGGGCTTGACGTGATCATCAATAACGCCGGCGTCATGCCGCTCTCCAAGCTTGAGGCGCTGAAGGTCGAGGAATGGGGCCGCATGATCGACGTCAACATCCGTGGCGTGCTCCACGGCATCGCCGCCGGCCTGCCGTTGATGCAGCGCCAGCGCAGCGGACAGTTCATCAATATTGCCTCCATCGGTGCGTACACCGTCAGCCCGACTGCCGCTGTGTACTGCGCGACCAAGTTTGCCGTACGGGCGATTTCCGAAGGCCTGCGCCAGGAGGTGGGTGGGGATGTCCGGGTGACGGTGATTTCCCCCGGCGTGACCGAGTCGGAACTGGCGGAAAGCATTTCCGACGAAGGCGGACGGGCCGAGATGCGCGAGTTCCGCAGGATCGCCATCCCCGCAGAGGCCATCGCTCGGGCAATTGCCTATGCGATCGAGCAACCGGCAGACGTGGACGTCAGCGAATTGGTGGTGCGGCCGACGGCCAGCCCATTTTAAAACCTGGCGACCACTAGGAGACGTCCCGTGAGAAAGGCATTTGGAGATCAGGACAAATTCGTCGGCCTGTGGGTGACGGCCGATGGCGTGATTCGCCATCGGTTGCTTCCGGGCGGGCGCTACGACGAAGCGCGGGGCACTCGGGAGAGTGCCTATGAGGGCGACTATTGGCTGCAGGACGACCATATCGAATACCACGACGATACGGGTTTCACCGCCGACGGGGATTTCCGCGATGGCGTGCTGTATCACGCCGGAATGGTCCTGTATCGCCAGGAAGAATAGGCCATCCAAGCCAGGCACCGGATTGCTGTGCCTGGCTGAACCTGCCGCTACGCTGTTTCCAAGCGTGCCGCAGCCCGCTGGGTGATCTGCGAGCGCACGCGGAACGATTCCGCCGAACGCCGGTTGGCCTCTTCGAGCACCAGCGTCGGCGCGGTGTCCGGGGAACCTGCGGCGAACGGCGGAGCCGGTGCGTATTCAAGCTGCAATTGGACCAGCTCGGCGGTGTCCCGGTCGAACAGCTCGGCCGCCAGGGTCAAGGCAAAATCGATTCCCGCGGTGATGCCGCCACCGGTAAGCAGGTTGCCGTCGCGGACCACACGGTCCTTGACCGGCGTCGCCCCCAGCGGCTGCAACAAACTGTGGAAGGCCCAGTGGGTGGTGGCGCGCTTGCCGCGCAACAATCCCGCCGCGCCGAGTACCAGCGCACCGGTGCACACCGAGGTGATGTATTTGGCGTGAGTGGCCTGGCGTTTGATGAAGGCCAGGGTCTGCTCATCTTCCATCAACGGACCGACGCCGCTACCACCGGGGACACAAATGACGTCGAGCTTCGGACAGTCCTCGAATGTGGTGGTTGGCAGCAGGACCAAGCCCGTGCTGGAGGTAACCGGCGCCAGGTCTTTCCAGATCAGATGCACTTTCACATCTGGCAGCGAAGCCAGCACGTCATAAGGCCCGGTGAGGTCCAACTGCTGAACCTGGGGGAATAACAGAAAACCGATCTGCAACGTCATGTCGCTTGCTCCTTTGGATGATTGCCCGAGAGGGTGGACGGTTTGACTTTAGACTCGTAGGATCTGGCGTATTCGCCAATAAGCCCTCGAATCACGCCAATATGCCAAACACAGCAAAAACCGTTCATGTGCTGGCCTTCGCCAACGTACAAGTGCTGGATGTCACCGGGCCTCTGCAGGTCTTCGCGTCGGCCAATGACCTGGTTCGTGGACAAGGCTTGCCGGCGCCGTATGCGCCGACTGTTATTGCTGCGGGTGGCGGGGCGGTGATGTCGTCGGCGGGGTTGGCGCTGATGGCCGAACCACTGCCCAGCGAGGGCAGTGACACCTTGTTGATTGCCGGCGGTTGGGGCGTGTACGAAGCCGCGAAAGATCCTGCGCTGGTGGCCTGGGTCAAGGATCAGGGAGCGTGTTCGCGAAGAGTCGCATCGGTGTGTACCGGGGCGTTTCTGCTGGCGGCCAGTGGCTGGCTGGACGGACGACGGGTGGCGACCCATTGGACCCGCTGCGAACAGCTGGCCCGGCAACATCCAGAACTGCAGGTCGAACCCAATCCGATTTTCATCAAGGATGGTTCGGTCTGGACCTCGGCTGGAGTCACGGCCGGCATTGACCTGGCGTTGGCGCTGGTCGAAGAGGACCTGGGCCGGGCGATGGCGCTGGAGGTGGCGCGGCATCTGGTGGTGTTCCTCAAGCGCCCCGGGGGACAGTCGCAGTTCAGCGCTACCTTGGCGTTACAGGAGCGGGGTGGTCGCTTCGATAAACTGCACGCCTGGATCGCCGAAAACCTCACCCGCGACCTGGGCTTGTCGAGCCTGGCCGCCGAGGCCGGTATGAGCGAGCGCAGCTTTGTCCGTCATTACCGCGCCGAGACCGGCCAGACCCCGGCCCGTGCGGTGGAACTGATCCGCGTGGAAACTGCCCGGCGGCTGCTCTGCGACAGTGCGGTGCCGATCAAGCGCGTCGCCCTGCAATGCGGCTTCGGCAGCGAAGAAACCTTGCGTCGCAGTTTTCTCCGGGGCATGGGCGTGACGCCCCAGGCTTATCGCGAGCGGTTTGCGCTCAGCCCTCAAGCAAATCCAGCAATGCCCTGAGCGTGGCTTCAGGTGCTTCCTGAGGAATGTTATGGCCGACGCCGGCCAGCACGCGGCGCTCGTAGCGTCCGGTGAAATACGCGGCATCTTCGTCGTGCTCGGGCGCGGGTCCCACGCCGTCATCTGCGCCGCACAGGGAAATACTCGGCACGCTGATGGCCGGTTGCGCCGCCAACTGTTCCTCCATCCATTCAAGCGTCGGATCTCCCGGCGCGTACATGAAGCGATGGCGATAGGAATGAATCACCACCTCGACAAAATCCGGATTATCAAACGAAGGCGCGCTCAGCGGATACAGCTCCGCACCGCGCGCCCAGGTCGGCGACCACAGGCGCCAGAGCAATTGGCACAGCTCGCGTCGGTTCTGCTTCAGGCCTTCGACGCCTCGGTCGGTGTGGAAGTAATACTGATACCACAAGCGGTATTCGGTTTCCGGGTCCAGTGGCTGGGTTGATCGAGGAATATTCTGCAGGTTGTAGCCATCGCCGGTGACCAGGCAGCGAACGCGCTCGGGCCACAACGCGGCGACAATGCATGCGGCGCGGCCACCCCAGTCATAGCCGCACAGCGCAGCCTGGGGAATGCCGAGTGTGTGCATCAGGTCCAGCAGGTCCTGGGCCAGTGCCGCTTGCTGGCCGGAGAGGGCAATCGCGGGATTGTTGAAACGGGTCGGGCCGTAGCCGCGCAGGTACGGCACGATGACTCGATAACCGCGTTGGGCCAAGGGCGGGGCAACCTCGTCAAAGGCCCGCGGGTCATAGGGAAATCCGTGCAGCAGGATAATCGGCTCGCCGCTGGCGGGGCCGTGCTCCTCATAGGCGATGCGCAGCAGCGGCGTTACCGCAAAATTGATCCTGGGCGCAGATGTCATGTCGGTCTCCGGCTTCACTCGGTTGGGGTCAGGCGGGTTCCTGGTTCACATATTTGGCCCGGTCTGGCGTGAATGTCACGATCATGCTCGTGTTGGAGCAGGTCAGGGTACGTTCCTCGGCCAGGTCGATGTCCAGGTCTTCGCCGCGCAGGCCCTGCCATTGGGCCAGGTACTTGAGGCAACCGAACTTGGCGGTCTTCTTCAGGCTGCGGCTGACCCCGCCTTTCCAGCCCAGCACCGGCAGCTCTCCGGCGAGACAACGTTGCGCCAGTTCAGGGAACCTCTGCGCCCGGTCGCGGCCGACTTCCCAGCATTTGATCAAGCCCTTGTCCGGGCCGTCCCAGAGTTCTTCGCGGCTCAGCCCGGTTCGGGGTTCGGTGGTGATGGGGCGTTTTATATGCGTCATGGTCGGGTCCTTGAGTCGGGTTCTTATCGGGCAGCTCCGCTGCACCCGTGAGTGCGTCGATCTTAGGAGAGGGGGGCGGGGCTGGCAACCTGAAGTGGGGAGTGACCATCAAATCGGTACAGCTTTTGTGGCGAGGGGATTTATCCCCGTTGGGCTGCGCAGCAGCCCCAAGTCTGCATCTCGGTGTACCAGGCTAAAAGCATAAAATTCTCGAGGGGCTGCTACGCAGCCCAGCGGGGATAAATCCCCTCGCCACAAGGGTGATGTGGTCCTACAAAAAATTTGGCGAATCAGAATTTTCCGACGAGTCGTGGCGGTTGGTGGTTCGGAAGTTGTGGGGATAGGCTTTGTTCGTCGCTGCAAAATCAGCGACCGGGCTTGGTCACCTGTTAAATGTCAGGCGCACTTTGCGCAACTGAGCATCTAGGCGTTTTTGTCGGTATGCTTTGCGGCGGGCTGTGCGCGGGGCACTCTTGAGTGCGCCGGGTGCCTGACTTCCCGGTTGACCAACCTGCGTATAGCCCACCACCCTCGTTTGGTCACGAGGTGGGGTGAGCTCAATATCAAGTCAGGAGTTTCACAATGGTCAAGATCACCCCCAATCCCCCAGAAAAAGCCGAAAACCTGTCCGGCCATCCCAACCCTGACACCCAGGACGGCCAGATATTTTCCGCCGTCGCGGACATCAACACCGAATCCATACTGACCACCCTCAGCGAAACCCTGGCCTCGGCCAACGCCATGGCCAGCGACCTGGCGTTCGATCTGGAAGGCTCCCGACGGCATGTCGCGCTGGGGCTTCAGCAGTTGATCGAGTTGGGAACGCTGCTGGCCAACCGAGCGCTGGATAACATCGAACTGGCGGAGCCACCGCGCTAGCCGGAGCACTGCAGGCCTTGTGGTGAGGGGATAAATGCCCTCACCACAAGGGATAATCAAAATCCCTCACGGCTGCCAATGATTTTTCTCCCCGCTCAACCTGCGGTCCAGGAAACTCGCCGCGCTGATCAGCGCCAGATGGCTCAGCGCCTGGGGCAGGTTGCCCAGGTGATAACCATGGCTGTCGAATTCCTCGGCATACAGCCCAAGCGGATTGGCGTAGCGCAGCAATTGTTCGAATTCCAGTTGGGCTTTCTCCACGCGGCCGGCGCGGGCCAGGCACTCGACGTACCAGAACGAGCAGGCGACGAACGAACCTTCGGTGCCGCTGAGGCCGTCGATCGAGCCGTCGTCGGTGCGGTAGCGATAGACCATGCCGTCGCGCACCAAATCTTTCTCGATGGCGTCCAGCGTTGACAGCCAGCGCGGGTCGCGGGCACTGACGAAGCGAACCAGCGGCATCAACAGCATCGAGCCGTCAAGGGCGGTGCTGCCCAGGCGCTGGACGAAGTGCTGGTGTTCGTCGTTCCAGAAATTCGTCCAGATGTCTTCATAGATGGCCTGTCGAGTCTCGTCCCAACGCGCGAACGGGGCGGGCAGGGAACGTTTGCTCGCCAGGCGGATGGCACGGTCCACCGCCACCCAGCACATCAGCCGCGAATGCAGGAAATGCTGCTCCTCGCCGCGCATTTCCCAGATACCCACGTCCTTGTCCCGCCAGATTTCGCATACTTGGTCGACCACATCGACCGTGTGTTTCCAGCCTTGGTGGGAGATGGCTTCGCCGTATTTGTTGACCAGGTACACCGCATCCATCAACTCGCCGAAGATGTCCAACTGAACCTGCTGGTAGGCGAGGTTGCCGATGCGCACCGGACGCGCGTTGCCGTAGCCGCTCAGGTGCGTCAGCTCGGTTTCCGGTAGTTCGAGCCGGCCGTCCAGGCCGTAGAGGATGTTGAGCTTGGTCGGTTGTTCGCGGCAGTCGCTGACCCGGCCGCGCAGCCAGCGCATATAGGCGTTGGCTTCGTCGACAAAGCCCAGGCGCATGAACGCGTAGACGGTGAACGAGGCGTCGCGGATCCAGGTGTAGCGGTAATCCCAGTTGCGTTCGCCGCCGCGTGTTTCCGGCAGGCCGAAGGTGGCGGCGGCGAGGATCGCGCCCTGTTTGCGCGAGGTCAGCAGCTTCAGCGCCAACGCCGAGCGGTTGACCATTTCCCGCCAGCGGCCACGGTAGTTGGATTGGCCGATCCAGCCGCGCCAGAACGCCAGGGTTCGTTCCAGGCACAGGGCACTGGTGTCGTCCACCAGGCGCGGGTCGTCGATGCCCCCCAGGAGAAATTCGGCGGTCTGGCCTTGGCCCAGGGTGAACCCGGCCACCGCCGCCTGGCCATCCAGGGTCATGGGCTGGTCGGCGCACAGGCGCAGGCTCGGTTGCTGCGGGGCCTCGAAGATGACGTGGTCGCCGTCCTGGCGCGCGGTAGTCGCGGCGCGTGAATAATCATGGCGCACCGCGCAGCGCATGCGAAACGTCGCGCTGCCGACTGTCATGCGCACTCGGCGCATCAAGACCGGCAAATCATCCTCGCTGTCGCCAATGGGCAGCAGATCGGTGATTTCCACCACCACGCCATCGCTCAGCCAGCGGGTCTGCAAGACATTGGTGTCGGGCAGGTAGATTTGCTGGCGACGGGCATCCGGCAAATCCGGAGCAAGCTGAAAGATGCCCGCCTCAGGGGTGTCGAGCAGTGAACAGAAGATCGACGGGCTGTCGAATTCCGGCCAGCAGAAAAAATCCACGCTGCCCCGATCGTTGACCAGCGCCGCCGTGCGCATGTCACCGATGATGCCGTGGTTCTCGATCGGGCTCTGCGGTTCGTCACGATCAGCCATTGCCGCGGAACCCCGGATAGAGGCTCATCCCGCCATCGATGAACAGCGTGGTGCCCACCACATAATCGGACAGGTCCGACGCCAGCCAGACCACCGCGTTGGCGACATCCTCCACATTGCCGACCCGGCCGTAGGGAATCAGCTGCAACAGCTCCTGTTCCTTGTCGCCCTCCATGGCCTCACGGTTGATGGCTGTGCGGATGGCGCCGGGGGCGATGCTGTTGATGCGGATGCGCTGGTGACTGGTTTCCTGGGCCAGGGTCTGCATGAGCTGATCGATGCCGCCCTTGGACGCCGCGTAATTGACGTGGCCGGCCCAGGGGATGCGCTGGTGCACCGAACTCATGTGGATGATCTTGCCGGCGGCCCGGGACACACCCTGGCGAATGCCCTGGCGGTTGAAAATGCGCAAGGCCGCGCGGGCGCAAAGGAACTGGCCGGTGAGATTGACGCCGATGACGGCGTTCCAGTCGTCCAGGCTCATGTCGACGGCGGCGGCATCTTTTTGCAGGCCGGAGTTGGCGACCAGGATGTCCAGCGCGCCGAACGCGTCCACGGTCTGGGCAAATAGCCGCTCGACGTCCTGTTCCTTCGACACATCGGCACCAATGGCGATGGCTCTGCCGCCGCTGTCGTTGATTTCGCGGGCCAGGTCTTCGGCGGGGCCGGCGCTGGAATGGTAATTGAGCACCACGGCGGCACCGGCCGCCGCCAGTGCCCGGGCCGAACCTGCGCCAATGCCGGAGCTGGCGCCGGTAACCAGAGCAACTTGTCGGGCAAGAGAAATCTGCATGGGATAGCACCTTGAACTGAGGGCCTTACTTGCTGACTGACGACAGGTGCGCAGAGTTCATTTGCGGGCGGCAGTCTTCACATTTCACCGACAGTTTTGCGCTTTCCCCGGCACCGTCCTTTGTGGCAAGTTGCAGGCCCTTGTTGAGGCGGCATCCCATGGCAAATCCTTATCGTGAACTGTTCAGCGCACCTGGCAGCCGTGGCTTCGTGCTGGCGGGAATGATCGCGCGCATGCCGATATCGATGACCGGGATCGGCGTGATCACCATGCTTGCGCAGCTCAAGGGCGGCTACGGATTGGCCGGCGCGGTGGCGGCGACGTTTGCCCTGGCGACGGCGTTCTGCGCGCCGCAGGTGTCGCGGCTGGTCGACCGTTTTGGCCAGGGGCGGGTCTTGCCATTAGCGGCGCTGCTGGGTGGCGGGGCGTTGCTGATGCTGCTGTTGTGCACGCGCTTGCAGGCGCCCCAGTGGACGCTGTTCCTGTTCGCCGCCCTGGCCGGTTGCATGCCCAGCATGTCGGCCATGGTGCGGGCGCGCTGGACCGAGGTGTATCGCGGCCAGCCGCAGCTGCGCACTGCCTATGCGCTGGAGTCAGTGTTGGACGAGGTCTGCTTCATCGTCGGACCGCCGCTGTCGGTGGGGTTGTGCGTGGTCGCTTTCCCGGAGGCCGGGCCGCTGGCCTCGGTGTTGCTGCTGGCGATCGGCGTGACGGCGTTTGTCCTGCAGCGCGGCACCGAGCCGCCGGTGCACCCGCATCAGGCGCATCACCAAGGCTCGATCATCAGCTCAAGCGACGTGCTTTTGCTGCTGCTGTTGATGGTCGCCATGGGCGTCATCGTCGGGGTGGTGGACGTGGTCAGCGTGGCGTTCGCCCAGCATCAGGGGCAACCGGCGGCGGCGAGCATCGTGCTGTCGGTCTATGCCATCGGCTCGTGCCTGGCCGGCCTGGCGTTCGGCGCGCTGCGCTCGAAACTGCCGTTGCCGCGATTGTTTCTGTACGGCGGCGTGGCGACGGCGCTAACCACGCTGCCACTGTTGTTGGCGAGCAATATCCTCGGGCTGTCGCTGGCGGTATTTGTCGCGGGGTTGTTCTTCGCGCCGACGCTGATCGTCGCCATGGCCCTGGTGGAACGCATCGTGCCGCCGGCGCGGCTCACCGAAGGCCTGACCTGGCTGGTGACCGGCCTGAGTATCGGAGTCGCCATTGGCGCGGCGGGCTCGGGTTGGCTGGTGGATACGTATGGCGCGCGCAGTGGTTTCTGGCTGGCGATTGCAGCTGGGGCAGTGGTGCTGGGAGCGGCGGTGCAGAGTTATCGCCAGCAAAAATAAACGCACACCTTCCTGTGGCGAGGGGATTTATCCCCGCTGGACTGCGCAGCAGTCCCAATCCCTCCAACTCGGTATATCAAGCTAAACGCGTTGTCCTATTGAAGGACTGCTTCGCAGTCCAGCGGGGATAAATCCCCTCGCCACAGTACTGTGCCCTTCAGTCCTGTCTTCACCAACCCCGCCCCGAATTCACCCAGAAATTCACTGACAGCGAAGTGGCCACCGATTCCACCTGATGAAACCAGCCCTCCGGCAAAAACAGCAAATCCCCAGCCTCCAGCGTCACCCGCAGGAATGTCACGTTGCGGGCGTGGGGGAAATGCTCGTAGTCCGGCGCGTCCGGGTTGAAGTCGCAACCGTCCAGCCCGCCCTGGGGCGCGGTCGACCAGGTGCCCAGGGCCTCGCGGTGGTGGGGGGCGGCGAGGGTGAAGGTTTTCTGGCCCCAGACCTGGGCGAACAGGTTGTCGGTGTCGTCGCGGTGCAGCGGTGTGAGGGTGCCCTTGGGGCCGATCCAGATGCGCGGCGGAATGAACAGCGATGGATCGAAGTAGGGCGGGTACTTGATCAGCTCCATCAGTTGCGCCGGCAAGATATTGTTGCCCATGTAGGCTGGCGGCTCGCCGTCCGCACCCTTGGCGGCCGGGTTGTCGAGGGACGCGATGAAATCGGCCATGGAGGTCGAGCGAAAATCCCGCTCCGTGGAAAAGGTTTTTTTCACGTAGTCGCCGTGGCGGGTGATGCCTTGCAGCTGGGCAAAATGCACCAGGGATTCTTCCCGAGTGAGCTTGAACAAGGGCCAGTCCTGCAGCGCGTCGCTGATCACCAGCGGAATGCCATGGGGCAGGTAGCGTGCCTGGAAATCCCTCACCGACAGTTCGCTGCGCGGCCGCCGCTCGACGCTGCGTTGGGTCGGCAGGCTCGCGGTGAGGGTTTCGCTGAAGCGCGGCGGGGTCGGGTAGCGTTTGTTCATGTCGACCTTTTCCGCCGGGCGGCTGCCATTGCGGGCGTGATCGATGATCTGCGGCAGCAACGTCGCCAAGCCCATGTTGCCATCGATCTTCAGGCGGCCGCTGGCGAACAGTTCCTCGACATTGGCCAGGCCGGCCATGATCCCGAGAAAGTCCTTTTCCGCGATTTCGATGGTCACGTCGGGGCTGCTGTGCCGACCAGCCTGGGTGTGGCTGCTGGCTTTGACCTCGGACCAGTACGCCTGATGCGGGCCGAACACGAATTGGAAAACGCCGTCGATACCAACGGCGCCGGCGTTGGCGAACAGTTTACCCAGGATGGTTTGCAGGTCCACGGCGGTCACTCTTGTGGGTTTTGGTCTTAGCAGGTAACGAGGGCCTGGATCAGAAATTTAGCCCTCGCGCCTGACCATCGCCCTAGCGTGTCGCGACGATGAACACCCTCGGGAACGGCAGCAGGACCGACCCATCGTCCAGGGCCGGATAGGCCTGTTCGATGGCCTTTAGGTATTGCTGCAGATAGTCCTCGCGCTGCGCTTCGTCCAGCGGCTCGAGGAATGGCCGCAGGCCGCTGCCCTTGAACCACTCCACGACCCCCGAGGCGCCACCGGCCAGCGGGTGATGGTAGGTGGTGCGCCACACATCGACGCGGGTGCAGTGGGGTTTGAGGATCGAGTAATAAGTGCTGGCATCCTCCACCTCGATCCGCGAATCCGCCGCGCCGGCCAGTTGGCTGGCCCAGGGGCCGCTGGCAGCAATGTCACGCATCAAGCGATGGGACGGTTGGTGCAGAGTGTCAGGCATCTGGACGGCCAGGCTGCCGCCAGCGGCGAGTTTGTCCACCAGCGACGGCAGCAGGGTGGCGTGGTCGGGAAGCCATTGCAGCACGGCGTTGGCGAAGATCACGTCGAAGGGGCCGCTTTCGTTCCAGCGCCCGATATCGGCGGTGTCGAATGTCACGCCGGGCAAGCGCTTACGGGCGGCTTCGACCATGTCGGCGGAACTGTCCAGGCCACGCACCGTTGCGTCGGGAAAGTGATCGACCAGCAGTTCGGTGGAGTTGCCGGGGCCGCAGCCCAGGTCGATGACCTGACGCGCCTGTACCGGCGGGATGGCCGCCAGCAGATCGCGGGACGGGCGGGTGCGTTCCTGTTCGAACGCGACATATTGTTGGGCGGACCAGCTCATTGTGTTCTCCTTAAGGGCAGACCAGGCCATCGGGCGTGCAGTATAAGATGCATCCGGGCGACGGGCCGGTGACTAATTCTTCACGGCCCGGCCTCGTTATTCCTTTTATACAAACGATCGGAGAAAACCGCAGTGACCCAACTGACCCTGCTGTGTCTGCCGTATTCCGGCGCCAGCGCGATGGTTTACAGCCGCTGGCGGCGCAAGGTGCCGCAGTGGTTGACGGTGCAGCCGGTGGAGTTGCCGGGGCGTGGGGCGCGTTTCGCCGAGCCGCTGCACACCGACATGGGGCCCTTGGCCAAGCAATTGGCGCGGGAGCTGGCCCCGACCCTCCAGGCCCCTTACGCCCTGTTCGGCCACAGCCTGGGCGCGCTGCTGGCCTGTGAAATCGTCCACGCCTTGCGTGAGCTGGGCTGCCCGGAACCGGTGGCGCTGTTTGCCTCGGGCACCGCGGCGCCGACGATGCGCGCCGACTATGACCGGGGTTTCGCCGAGCCGAAAACCGATGCTGAACTGATCGACCAGTTGCGCACCCTCAACGGTACCAGCGAAGAGGTGCTGGCCAATGAAGAGCTGATGGCTTTGACCTTGCCGGTGCTGCGCGCGGACTTCCTGCTCTGTGGCCGCTACCAGTCAAGGCTTCGGTCACCGCTCAACTGCCCCGTGCACGTGCTCGGCGGCACCGCCGACAAGGCCACCACCGAACAGTTGATCGGCTGGAGCCGCGAAACCAGCGGCAGCTTCTCCGTGGATATGCTGGCGGGCGGGCACTTCTTCATTCATGAACACGAGGCCAGGGTGCTGCGGCTGATCAAGGATCAGCTGAGCGTGCATCACCGGCGACACGGGTTGGCGATCAGCGCCTGACTCGATTTCCAAGCGCACGCAATACAGGCCCTTGTGGGAGCGAGCTTGCTCGCGATAGCGGTTTGTCAGCTTGCCTATGCATGACTGATCCGCCGCCATCGCGAGCAAGCTCGCTCCCACAGGTGATTTGTGGTGCATACAAATATCGAGCCCAACCCCAGACCCCATGTGGGAGCGAGCCTGCTCGCGAAGGGGTCGTCACCTTCAACATCCCAGCCAGCTGACCCAGCGCTTTCGCGAGCAGGCTCGCTCCCACAAGTGATCTGTGGTGAACACAAATATCGAGTCCGACACCAGCCCCTGTGGGAGCGAGCCTGCTCGCGAAGGGGTCGTCACCTTCAACATCCCAGCCAGCTGACCCAGCGCTTTCGCGAGCAGGCTCGCTCCCACATGGGTAGCTGATTATTCTCCAAATCCCTGTTCCACCTCGCTACTCGACACAAATTCCCAATCGCTAATTTTTCCGGTTTGCATTCGTTTCATAGGGACGACTTGCCTTTGTGCCTCTGTGCCCACTGATTCCGGATACCCCAGAAATGAATGCTGAAGACGCCTTGAAACTTGCTCGCCGGTTTATCGGGTTGCCCCTGGACAAGCGCCAGATGTTCCTGGCAGCGCTGGACAAGGAGGGCGTGGATTTCAGCCGTTTCCCCATTCCCCAAGGCGTCGAAGCCGACGACCGCCAGGCCCTGTCCTATGCCCAGCGCCGCATGTGGTTTCTCTGGCAACTGGACCCCGACAGCGGTGCCTACAACTTGCCCGGCGCGGTGCGGCTCAAGGGCGCGCTGAGCCTGTCGGCGCTGGAGCAGGCCTTCGCCAGCCTGGTGGCCCGCCATGAAACCCTGCGCACAGTGTTCCAGCGCCAGGCCGACGACAGCCTGGTGCAAGTACCTACCGATGCGCCGCTGGTGATCGAGCAACAGGACCTCAGCGCATTGCCCGCAGGCGAACGCGAGCAGGCAGTACGTCAAGCCGCCGAAGCACAATCGATGCGCCCCTTCGACTTGTCGCGCGGCCCTTTGCTGCGGGTCGAACTGCTCAAGCTTGATCAGCAGGAGCACGTGTTGCTGCTGACCTTGCATCACATCGTCTCCGACGGCTGGTCGATGAACGTGCTGATCGACGAGTTCATCCGCTGCTACGACGCCCACGAGGCAGGCGTGGCCCCGCAATTGGCCGACCTGCCGATCCAGTACAGCGACTATGCCCTGTGGCAGCGTCGCTGGCTGGAGGCCGGCGAGCAGGCGCGGCAGCTGGCGTACTGGCAGGCACAACTGGGCGATGAACATCCGGTGCTGGAGTTGCCCACCGACCATTCGCGCCCGGCGATGCCCAGCTATCGCGGCAGCCGTTATGAATTCGCCATCGACGCCGCATTGGCGGAGCAACTGCGCAGCACAGCCCAGCAGCAGGGCGTCACGCTGTTCATGCTGCTGCTCGGCGCGTTCAATGTGCTGCTGCATCGCTACAGCGGCCAGTCCGATATCCGCGTCGGCGTGCCGATCGCCAACCGTAACCGGGATGAGGTCGAAGGGCTGATCGGCTTCTTCGTCAACACCCAGGTACTGCGTACCGAACTGGACGGCCAGCTCCGTGTCGACGAGTTGCTGCGGCGGGTCAAAGAAACCGCGCTCGGCGCCCAGGCCCATCAGGACCTGCCGTTCGAACGCCTGGTCGAAGCGCTCAAGCTGGAGCGCAGCCTCAGCCATACGCCGTTGTTCCAGGTGATGTACAACCATCAGCCGCACGTGGCGGACGTCACCACGATCCGCACGGCGTCCGGGCTGGAACTGGGCATGATCGAATGGCAGGCGCGCACCACTCAGTTCGACCTGACCCTGGACACTTATGAAAAGGCCGGCACGCTGCACGCGGCGCTGACCTACGCCAACGACCTGTTCGAGGCGCCGAGCATCGCGCGCATGGCCCGGCATTGGCTGCGACTGCTCACCGCGATGATCGCTGATCCGTCCCGGCGCATCGGCGAACTGCCGCTGCTCGACGCTGACGAACACGCCACCCTGGTCCACGGTTGGAACGCCACGGCGCAACGCTACCCGACCGCGCAGTGCATGCATCAACTGATTGAAGCCCAGGTGGCGCGCACCCCGGACGCACCGGCGCTGGTGTTTGCTGAGCAAACCCTGAGCTATGCCGAGCTCGATGCCCGCGCCAACCGACTGGCTCACCTGCTGCGGGAGCGCGGCGTGCGGCCGGACAGCCTGGTGGGGATCTGCGTCGAGCGCTCGCTGGAAATGGTGGTGGGCCTGCTGGCGATTCACAAGGCCGGCGGCGCCTATGTGCCGCTGGATCCTGAGTACCCGCAGGAGCGCCTGGCCTACATGATCGAGGACAGCGCCATCGGCTTGCTGCTGACCCAGCGCTCGCTGTCGGCGGCGCTGCCAACCGACGGCGTCGAGGTGATCGAACTCGACCAGGCGGCCGGCTGGCTCGACGGCTACAGCGACCATCGTCCCGACATCACGCTTGATCCGCTGAACCTGGCCTACGTGATCTACACCTCTGGCTCCACCGGCAAACCCAAGGGCGCTGGCAACAGTCATGCGGCGCTGGTCAATCGCTTGTGCTGGATGCAACAGGCCTATGCCTTGGATGGCAGCGACGCGGTGTTGCAGAAAACTCCGTTCAGCTTCGACGTGTCGGTGTGGGAATTCTTCTGGCCGCTGATGACCGGAGCCCGGCTGGTAGTCGCCGCGCCGGGCGTGCACCGCGATCCGCTGCAACTGATCGAGACCATCAAGCGCCATCGCATCAGCACGCTGCACTTCGTGCCGTCGATGCTGCAAGCGTTCATTCATGAGCCGGGCGTGGAAAGCTGCGAAGGTCTCAAGCGCATCGTGTGCAGCGGTGAAGCGCTGCCGTTGGACGCGCAACACCAGGTCTTCGCCAAGCTGCCGAACGCCGCGCTCTACAACCTCTACGGCCCGACCGAAGCGGCCATCGACGTGACCCACTGGACCTGTGTCGATGAAGGCGCCGATTGCGTGCCGATCGGTGTCCCCATCGCCAACCTGCGCACCCATGTGCTCGACGCCGATCTGTCGCCGGTGCCGTGGGGCGTGGCGGGCGAGTTGTACCTGGGCGGGACGGGGCTGGCGCGCAGTTATCACCAGCGTCCGGCGCTGACCGCCGAGCGTTTCGTGCCGTGCCCGTTCCATGCCGGCGCACGCCTGTACCGCACCGGTGACCGCGTGCGCCAGCGCGCCGACGGTGTGATCGAATACCTCGGCCGCCTCGATCACCAGGTCAAGCTACGCGGCCTGCGCATCGAGCTCGGCGAAATCGAAACCCGCCTCATGCAGCACCCGCTGGTGCGCGAGGCCGTGGTGCTGGTCCAGGACGGCAAGCACCTGGTGGGCTACCTGGTGCTGGAAAACAGCGAGCCGCACGAGCAGTGGCAGCAGGACCTCAGGGCTTGGCTGCTGGCGAGCCTGCCGGAATACATGGTGCCGACCTATCTGATGCCGCTGGCCAGATTGCCCGTCACCGCCAACGGCAAGCTCGACCGCAAGGCCCTGCCACAACCGGACGCCGCGCCCCGACAAACATTCGTCGCCCCGCAGGATGCGCTGCAAGTTGCCCTGGCCGAAATATGGCAGGACGTACTCGGCGTGGAGCGCGTCGGCCTCGAAGACAACTTCTTCGAGCTGGGCGGCGACTCGATCATTTCCATCCAGGTGGTGAGCCGCGCGCGGCAGGCCGGTATCCGCATTCATCCCCGCGATCTGTTCCAGTACCAGACCGTGCGCAGCCTGGCGCTGGTCGCCACTCGCGACAGCCACAGTGCTGTGGATCAGGCGACAGTTACCGGCGATGCTGTGCTCGGGCCGATCCAGCGGCAGTTCTTCTCCCAGGCGATGCAGGCCCGTGACCACTGGAACCAGTCGCTGTTGCTGACCGCCCGCGAGCCGCTGGATGCACAGCGGCTCGACGCGGCGCTGACCTGCGTCATCAACCACCACGACGCCTTGCGTCTGCGCTTTGTCGAAGACGCCGACGGTTGGCGGCAGGGCCACGGGCCGCTTGTGCAAAACGCCGATCTTTGGCAACGCGAAGCCCGATCCATCGAAGACCTCGCTGCACTGTGCGACGAGGCGCAGCGCAGCCTGAAGCTGCAGGACGGTCCGCTGCTGCGCGCCATGCTGGTGGACCTGGCCGACGGGAGCCAGCGGCTGGCGCTGATCATTCATCACCTGGTAGTGGACGGTGTGTCGTGGCGCGTGTTGCTGGAAGACTTGCAGCAAGCCTACGAACAACTGGCGGCGGGCGGCGCGGCCACGTTGCCGGCCAAGACCAGCGCGTTCCAGAGCTGGACCGCGCGGCTGAGTGCCGAAGCGTCGCGCTTCGACGATCAGTTGGCCTACTGGCAAGCCCAGCACCAGGGCGCGGCGGACATTCCTTGTGATCGTCCGCAGGGCAGCCTGCAAAATATCCACGGCGCGAAGATCGAATGGCGCCTGGACGCCGAGCTGACCCGGCAGTTGCTGCAACAGGCCCCAGCGGCCTATCGCACCCAGGTCAACGACCTGTTGCTGACCGCGCTGGCCCGCACCATCAGCCACTGGAGCGGGCAGCCGGGCACGCTGGTGGAACTGGAAGGCCATGGCCGCGAAGAGCTGTTCGACGACATCGACCTGACCCGCACGGTCGGTTGGCTGACCAGCCTGTTCCCGGTGAAGCTCACCGTTACCGACGACCTCGACGGTTCGATCAAGACCGTCAAGGAGCAACTGCGCGGCGTGCCGGACAAAGGCCTGGGGTATGGCGTGCTGCGGCATCTGGCGGCGCCTTCGGTACAAGCGACATTGGCCGGTCTGGCGCAACCGCGCATCACCTTCAATTACCTCGGCCAGTTCGACCGTCAGTTCGACGAAACGGCGCTGTTGCTGCCATCCGGCGAAGGCAGTGGGGTCGCCCAGGACCCGACCGCGCCGCTGGCCAACTGGCTGACCGTGGAAGGCCAGGTGCATGGCGGCGAGCTGGCGCTGAGCTGGGGGTTCAGCCGTGAAATGTTCGACAGCGCGACCGTGCAGCAACTGGCCGATCAATACGCCCTCGCGCTCAAGGCGCTGATTCGACATTGCGTCAGTCTGGCGACGCCGCAAGCGACGCCGTCGGACTTCCCGCTGGCGCAAATCAGCCAGGCGCAGCTCGACCATCTGCCGGTGGCGGCTGGCCAACTCGACGATATCTACCCGCTGTCACCGATGCAGCAGGGCCTGTTGTTCCACACGCTGTACGAGCAGGCGGCGGGCGAGTACGTCAACCAGCTGCGGGTGGACGTGCAAGGCCTGGATGCCGAGCGATTCCGTGCGGCGTGGCAGGCCACCGTCGCTGCGCAAGACATCCTGCGCAGCGGCTTCGTCTGGCAGGGCGAATTGCCGCAGCCGCTGCAGATTGTCCACAAGCAGGTGCAGTTGCCGTTCACGGTGCTCGACTGGCGCGAGCGTGCCGAGCAGAGCCAGGCTCAGGCCCGGGCCCTTGCCGCGCTGGCTGACGCAGAACGCGCGCAAGGTTTCGATCTGAGCCAGGCACCGCTGTTGCGCCTGGTGCTGGTGCAGACCGGCGCTGAACAATGGCATCTGATCTACACCCATCACCACATCCTGATGGACGGCTGGAGCAATTCGCAATTGCTCGGCGAGGTCATGCAACGCTACAACGGCCACGCGCCGGGCCGCATCGCCGGACGTTATCGCGATTACATCGCCTGGCTGCAACGCCAGGACGGCCAGCTCAGCCAGGACTTCTGGAGCGAGCAACTGGCCGCGCTGCAAGAACCGACCCGGCTCGCCCGCGCGGCTTTGGGTGATGCTGGCCAGAGCGGCCATGGCGATCACTTCCTGACGCTGGATGCGCCACGCACCAAGGCACTGGAGACCTTCGCCCGCCGGCAGAAAGTCACTGTCAACACGCTGGTACAAGCGGCGTGGCTGCTGTTGCTGCAACGCTATACCGGGCACCAGACCGTGGCATTTGGCGCGACCGTCGCCGGGCGGCCGGCGGATCTGCCCGGCATCGAACAGCAGGTCGGCCTGTTCATCAACACCTTGCCGGTGATCGGCACGCCGCGCCCCGACCAGACGGTCGGCCAGTGGCTGCAAGCGGTGCAGGCGCAGAACCTGAGCCTGCGGGATTTCGAGCACACGCCGTTAGCGGACATCCAGCGTTGGGCCGGGCAGGGCGGGGAGGCGCTGTTCGACAACCTCCTGGTGTTCGAGAACTACCCGATCGCCCAAGCCTTGCAGCAGGGAACCGACAGCGATGTCACCTTTGGCGACGTGGCCAATCTTGAGCAGACCCACTATGCCCTGAGCGTGGCGGTCACCCTCGGTGAACAACTGGCGTTGCATTACAGCTACGAGCGTCGACAGTTCGCCGACGAGGTCATCAACCAGATCAGCGCTCACCTGCTGCACCTGCTTGAGCAATTCAGCCAGGACGCCGAACGCAGCCTGGGCGAAATCGCCTTGGCCAGCGCCGCGGAACACGCGCGGCAACAGGCCGGCAACCACCCGCAGCCTTATCCGGTGGACATCGCCGTGCATCAGCGGATCGCCGCGTTGGCGAACGAGCGCCCGCAGCGCACGGCGGTGATCTTCGATGGCCGGCACTTCAGCTATGGCGAAATCGACCAGCGCGCGAACCAGTTGGCCCATGCCCTGATCGCCCGTGGTGTCGGCGCCGAAACCCGGGTTGGCGTGGCCCTGCCGCGCAGCGAAAGCGTGATCGTCGCGCTGCTGGCGGTGCTCAAGGCCGGAGGCGCCTACGTGCCGTTGGACATCAGTTATCCCCGGGAACGCCTGGCGTACCTGATGGAAGACGCCGGACTGGCCTTGTTGATCAGTGACACCTCGGTGGCGGCGCAATTGCCAGTGGCCGAATCGCTACCGCTGCTGGAGCTGGATCGGGTCGATCTGCGCGAACTGCCGGTCAGTGCGCCGCAGGTGCGACTCGATCCGCAGAACCTTGCCTACGTCATCTACACCTCCGGCTCCACCGGCAACCCCAAGGGCGTCAGCGTGGCGCACGGTCCGCTGGCGATGCACTGCCAGGCCATCGGCGAGCGTTATGAAATGCGCGACAGCGATTGCGAGTTCCATTTCATGTCGTTCGCTTTCGACGGTGCCCATGAGCGCTGGCTCACCAGCCTGACCCACGGCGCCTCGCTGCTGGTTCGCGATGACAGCCTGTGGACCCCGGAGCAAACCTACAACGCCATGCGCGAGCACGGCGTGACGGTGGTGGCGTTCCCGCCGGTGTACCTGCAACAACTGGCCGAGCACGCCGAGCGTGAAGGCAACCCGCCGAAAGTGCGCATCTACTGCTTCGGCGGCGACGCGGTGGCCAACGCCAGCTTCGAACGGGTCAAGCGCGCCTTGCAGCCTGAGTACATCATCAACGGCTACGGCCCGACCGAAACCGTGGTCACCCCGCTGATCTGGAAGGCCGGTCGCGAGGTGGCTTGTGGCGCGGCCTATGCGCCGATCGGCAGCCGCATCGGCGACCGCAGCGCCTACGTGCTCGATGCCGACCTGAACCTGCTGCCACAGGGCATGCCCGGTGAGCTGTACCTGGGCGGCAGCGGCCTGGCCCGCGGTTACCTGAACCGTCCGGGGCTGACCGCCGAGCGTTTTGTCGCCGACCCGTTCAGCGCCGGCGGCTTGCTCTACCGCACCGGCGACCTGGTGCGCCAGCGCGCCGACGGCACCTTCGATTACCTCGACCGTATCGACAACCAGGTGAAGATCCGTGGTTTCCGCATCGAGCTGGGGGAAATCGAAGCCAGCCTGCAAGCCCTCGACGGCGTGCGCGAAGCGGTGGTCGCGGCCCAGGAGGGTGCTGCCGGCAGCGGCAAGCGCCTGGTGGCCTACGTCGTGGCTGATCAATGGGTGCCGGATGACTTCGCAGAGAATCTGCGCGAACAACTCAAGGCGACCTTGCCGGCGCACATGGTCCCGGCCTATCTGCTGTTGCTCGAACGGCTGCCGCTGACCCCCAACGGCAAGCTCGATCGCAAGAACCTGCCCAAGCCCGACGCCAGCCAATTGCAGCAAAGCTACAGGGCACCGCGCAGCCCGTTGGAACAGCAACTCGCGGCGGTCTGGCAGGACGTGCTCAAGCTTGAGCGGGTGGGCCTGCGCGATAACTTCTTCGAACTGGGCGGCGATTCCATCGTCTCGATCCAGGTGGTCAGCCGCGCCCGTCAGGCCGGGATTCACTTGACGCCCAAGGACCTGTTCCAGCACCAGACGCTTGAGATGCTGGCGACCGTGGCCCGCCAGGGCGAAGCTGCGCAAGTCATCGATCAGGGCCCGGTGACGGGTGAGCTGGCGCTGCTGCCAGTGCAACGCTTGTTCTTCGAGCAAGCGATACCGCAACGTCATCACTGGAATCAGGCGGTGCTGCTCAAGCCGACCGAGCCTCTGGAGGCGTCGACTCTGTATCAGGCGCTGAGCGCGCTGGTGCTGCATCACGATGGCCTGCGCTTGAGCTTCACGGAGCAGGGCGAAGGCTGGAAGGCGGCCTACCGTCCTGCGGACGTTCACTGCGAAGACCTGCTCTGGACCGTGGACGCGCCTGACGCCTCGGCCTTGCACAGCATCGCCAACGAAGCCCAACGCAGCCTCGGTCTGCAAGACGGTCCGCTGCTGCGGGCGGTACTGGCGACCTTGGGCGATGGCAGCCAACGTCTGTTGTTGGCGGTGCATCACCTGGTGGTCGATGGCGTGTCGTGGCGCATCCTGTTCGAGGATCTGCAACGGGCCTACCGACAGCTGTCCAGCGGCGCAGCGTTGCAGCTACCGGACAAAACCACCTCAGCGCAGGTCTGGGCCGAGCGCTTGCAAGACCATGCCCACAGCCCGGCGCTGCAGCAACAATTGGCCTTCTGGCAGGCCCAGCTCGAAGACATCGATGCGCGCTTGCCGATGGATCATCCACAGGGCGGCCAGCAGAACCGCCTCGCGCTGACCGTGCGTACGCGACTGAACGCCGCACTGACCCGACAGCTGCTGCAAGACGCGCCCAAGGCCTATCGCACCCAGGTCAACGACTTGCTGCTGACGGCTTTGGCGCGGGTCATGGTGCGCTGGACCGGCGCCGACAGTGCGCTGATCCAGCTCGAAGGCCACGGCCGCGAAGCGCTGTTCGACGACGTCGACCTGACCCGCACCGTCGGCTGGTTTACCAGCCTGTACCCGGCCCGACTCACGCCGCAGGCCGATCTTGGGGATAGCCTCAAGCAGATCAAGGAACAACTGCGGGCGATCCCGGACAAAGGCCTCGGTTTTGGTGCCTTGGCGCATCTGGCGGATGACGCTACGCGGGCAAGTCTGGCGCGGCTGCCGACGCCAGGCCTGACCTTCAACTACCTGGGCCAGTTCGACGCCAGCTTCGACGCAGCCGACGGCGCCTTGTTCGTGCCGGCCAACGAAGCGGCCGGCGATGAGCTGGACGCTGAAGCACCGTTGTCGAATGTGCTGGCGTTGAACGGCCAGGTGTTCAATGGCGAACTGGACCTGGGCTGGACCTTCAGCCGCGAGCAGTTCAACGAGGCGACCATCCAGGCCTTGGCCGATGAGTATGCGCTTGAGTTACAGCAGCTCATCGAGCATTGCTGCCAGGGCGGACATCACGGTGTGACGCCATCGGACTTCCCGCTGGCGAGCCTGAGCCAGCAGCAACTGGACGGGCTGGCGCTGCCGATGGCGCAGATCGTCGACCTGTATCCGTTGTCGCCGATGCAGCAAGGCATGCTGTTCCACGGCGTGTATGGCGACGCCACCGGCGACTACATCAACCAATTGCGCCTGGACGTGGAAGGGCTGGACCCGCAGCGTTTCCGCCAGGCCTGGCAAGCGGCGGTGGACGCCCACGACATCCTGCGCACGCGGTTCGTCTGGCAAGGGGATTTGCCGGCGCCGGTGCAGGTGGTCAGCAAATACCTGGAGCTGCCTTACAGCGTGCAGGATCTGCGCAGCGATCCGTTGCCTGACCAGGCCTTGCAGGCCCTGGCCGATGCCGAACGCGAGCAACTGGACCTGAGCGCGTCGGCACTGATACGCCTGATGATCGTGCGCCTCGACGAACAGCGTTATCACCTGATCTACAGCCACCACCACATCCTCATGGACGGCTGGAGCAATTCGCAGCTGCTCGGCGAAGTGCTGCAACGCTACAGCGGTCAATCCGTTGCGGTGTCCGGCAGCCGCTACCGCGACTACATCGCCTGGCTGCAACGCCAGGACGCGGCGGCCAGCGAAGCGTTCTGGAAACCGGCGCTGCAACAGCTGGAGACGCCGACACGATTGGCCGATGCGGTGGCCAAACCGGCCGACATGGGCAGTGGTTACGGCGATCATGTCCACGTGCTGGACGAAGCGTCGACCCGTCGCCTGGAAGCTTTCGCCCGCGCCTCGAAAGTCACGGTGAACACCCTGGTGCAAGCGGCGTGGCTGCTGCTGTTGCAGCGCTACACCGGTCGAGAAACGGTGGCCTTCGGGGCGACCGTGGCCGGGCGTCCGGCGGACTTGCCCGGCATCGAGCAGCAGATCGGTCTGTTCATCAACACCTTGCCAGTGATCGCCAGCCCACGGGCCGGGCAGACCTTGGACAGCTGGCTGCAAGCGGTGCAGGCGCAGAACCTCGCCCTGCGCGATTTCGAGCACACCGCGTTGCTGGACATCCAGCGCTGGGCCGGGCAGGGCGGCGACGCGCTGTTCGACAGCCTGCTGGTGTTCGAGAACTACCCGATCGCCCAGGCGTTGGAACAGGGCGCGCCGGACGGTTTGCGTTTTGGTTCGCCGGTCACTCAGGAGCAGACCAATTATCCGTTGACGCTGCTGGTGGGGTTGGAGCGGCAGTTGTCGGTACACATGAGTTATCAGCGGGCGAGCTTTGCGCCGGATACGGTTGAACGGCTGGCGGCGCATCTGGCGCAGTTGCTCGGGCAGATGAGCGCCAATGGCGAGCGCTGCCTCGGTGAACTGTCGATGCTGGAATTCGATGAGCATCAACGTTTGACCCATGACTGGAACCCGGTCGATGCGCCGTTCGAACAGGACCTGTGCATTCATGAAGTCATTGCGCGCCAGGCCGACGCTTCGCCGGATGCCCTGGCAGTGACTTTTGCCAACACGCGCCTGAGCTACAGCGAACTGGACGGCCGCGCCAATCGCCTGGCCCACAAACTCATCGAACTGGGCGTCGGCCCGGAAGTGCGTGTCGGCGTGGCGATGCCGCGTTCCGAGCAGTTGCTGATCGCCTTGCTGGCGGTGCTCAAGGCCGGTGGCGCGTACGTGCCGCTGGACCCGGATTACCCGGCCGAGCGCGTGGCCTACATGCTTGAGGACAGCCGCGCGCGGGTGTTGCTGACCGAGCAGGCGGTGGCGCAGACGCTGACGGTTCCGGCCGAGACGCAAATGCTGATGCTCGATCAGCTCGACCTTTCACGTTATCAACTGAGCTCGCCCGTTACAGACGTCACCCCAGACAACCTCGCCTACGTCATCTACACCTCCGGTTCCACCGGCAAACCCAAGGGCGTGGCGATCGCCCACCGAAACGTCTTGGCGCTGATCGACTGGTCCAGAACCGTCTACAGCCGCGACGACATCCAGGGCGTCCTGGCATCGACCTCGGTGTGTTTCGACCTGTCGGTGTGGGAGCTGTTTGTCACCCTCGCCAACGGCGGTTCGCTGATCATCGCCCGCAACGCCCTGGAACTGCCGCACCTGCCGGCCCGCGATCAGGTGCGCCTGATCAACACCGTGCCTTCGGCGATCGCCGCGTTGCAGCGCAGCGGCGAGATCCCGGACAGCGTGCGCATCATCAATCTGGCCGGTGAGCCGCTGAAGCAGAGCCTGGTGGATGCCCTCTACCCATCACACATCACCTGTGGGAGCGAGCTTGCTCGCGATAGCGGTGGGTCAGTCGATGAGGGGCTAACTGCCAGGACGCCATCGCGAGCAAGCTCGCTCCCACAGGTGGTGGGTGAACAGGTCGGTGGGGTTGAGCATGTTTATGATCTGTATGGCCCCTCGGAAGACACCACCTATTCCACCTGGACCCGCCGCACCGCCGGCGGCACGGCAAACATCGGTCGCCCGCTCAAGCACACCGCCAGCTACCTGCTCGACGCCAACCTGCAACCGGTGCCGCAAGGCGTCTCGGCGGAGCTGTACCTGAGCGGCGCGGGCATCACCCGGGGTTACCTCGGGCGCGCGGCGATGACCGCCGAAAAGTACGTGCCGAACCCGTTCTCGACCACCGGCGAACGCCTGTATCGCACCGGCGACCTGTGCCGCTATCGCGCCGATGGCGTGCTCGAATACCAGGGCCGGCTCGACCATCAGGTGAAGATCCGCGGCTTTCGCATCGAGCTGGGCGAAATCGAGGCGCGGCTGTTGCAGCAAGCCGAGGTAAATGACGTCGCCGTGCTGGCCCAGGAAGGGCCGGGCGGGCAGCAGTTGGTGGCTTACGTGGTTGCTTCGACCGACGCGAATACTCTGCGCGATCAACTCAAGGCCAATCTCAAGGCGCACCTGCCCGACTACATGATCCCGGCGCACTGGCTGTTCCTCGACCACCTGCCACTGACCCCCAATGGCAAGCTCGACCGCAAGGCCTTGCCGAGCATCGAGGCCGGGCGCTCAGAAAACGCTTACGAAGCACCGGTCAGCGACCTTGAACAGCAAGTCGCAGCGATCTGGGCCCAGGTGCTCACCGTCGAGCGCGTGGGCCTGCACGATCACTTCTTCGAGCTGGGCGGCCACTCGTTGCTGGCGGTCACCGCCGTTTCGCGCATGGCTCTCGAACTGGGGTTGAGCCTGACCCCGCAGCTGTTATTCCAGCACCCCGTCCTGAAGGATTTTGTCGCCCGACTCGACAGCGGCGACGGGCCGATCAACGAACAGAAACTGAACAAGCTGGACGCCCTGCTTGATGAAATGGAGGAAGTCTGATGGACAAGAGTGTTGCTTTGAGGGTTGCCAAGCGCTTTATCACTCTGCCGCTGGACAAACGCCGGCTGTACCTGGAAAAGATGCTCGAAGAGGGCGTCTCGCCGGCCAACCTGCCGATCCCCAAGGTGCGTTCCGGGTTTGAACAGGTCCCGCTGTCCTACGCCCAGGAGCGCCAGTGGTTCCTCTGGCAGATGGACCGCCACAGCTCGGCTTACCACATCCCCAGCGCCTTGCGCCTCAAAGGGCAACTGGACGTGCCGGCGCTGGAGCGCAGCTTCAATGCCGTGGTCGAGCGCCACGAAAGCTTGCGCACCACGTTCGCCGAGCACGGCGAGCAAACCGAGCAGATCATTCATCAACATATGCCCTTGAGCATCGCGGTCGAGGCGCTGCCCGCCGGTTCTACGGTCAGCCAGGACGAACGTATCAAGGCCTTCGTCGAAGGTGAAACCGCGCGTCCGTTCGATCTGCGCCAAGGGCCGTTGCTGCGGGTTTCGCTGTTGAAAATTGCCGAAGACGACCATGTCCTGGTGCTCATCCAGCACCACATCATTGCCGATGGCTGGTCGATGCAGGTGCTGGTGGATGAACTGGTCCGGCACTACGCCGCCGACATTGGCGGCCAGCCGCTGGCCTTGCCGGACCTGCCGGTGCAATACGCTGATTATGCGATCTGGCAACGGCACTGGCTGGAGGCGGGGGAGCGTGAGCGGCAACTGGCCTATTGGGTCCAGACCCTCGGTGACGAGCAACCGGTGCTGGAACTGCCGTTCGATCATCCGCGCCCCCCGGTGCAGAGCTTTCGTGGCGCGCGCCTGGATTTGACCCTGAGCGCGGAACTGGCCACCGCGCTCAAGCAGCTGGCCCAGCGTGAAGGCGCCAGCCTGTTCATGGTCTTGCTGGCCTCGTTCCAGGCGCTCCTGCACCGCTACAGCGGGCAACCGCAGATCCGCGTGGGCGTGCCGACGGCCAACCGCAACCGGGTCGAGACCGAAGGGCTGATCGGTTTTTTCGTCAACACCCAGGTACTCAGTGCCGACGTTGATGGGCAACTGCCGTTTGATCAGTTGCTCGCCCAGGTCAAGCAATCGGCGATGGCGGCCCAGGCCCATCAGGACTTGCCATTCGAGCAATTGATCGAGGCCCTGCAACCGGAGCGCAGCCTGAGCCACAGCCCGATTTTCCAGGTCATGTTCAACCACCAGAACGCCGACGCCACTCGAAGCCGGCAGATGCACCTGCCGCAGCTGCGGGTCGAGGATCTGGTATGGGAAGGGCGTACTGCCCAGTTCGACTTGACCCTGGGCACCTATGAAACCGAGCAGGGCATCGCTGCGGAACTGACCTACGCCACCGACCTGTTCGATGCGCAGACCATCGAGCGCCTGGCCGGGCACTGGCAGAACCTGCTGCACGGCATCGTCGATGTGCCACGCCAGCGTATCGGCGAACTGCCGCTGCTCGACCCGGCGCAACAGCAACTCACGCAGCAGCAATGGCTGCGGGTGGCCGACCACACTGACGAAGCCGTTTGCGTGCACCAGCGCATCGCCCAACAGGTGCGCCGCAACCCCGAGGCGCTGGCGCTGACCATCGACGACCAGGCCCTGAGCTACGCACAACTGGACGCGCGCGCCAACCAACTGGCCCATCGCCTGATCGACCTGGGCGTGATGCCCGGCCAGTTGGTGGGCATCGCGGTCGAGCGCAGCGTCGAGATGATTGTCGGCCTGCTGGCGATCCTCAAGGCCGGCGCCGCCTATGTGCCGCTGGATCCGGCGTACCCCGAGGATCGCCTGGCCTACATGATCGAGGACAGCGGCATCGGACTGCTGCTGACCCAGGCCCGTTTGCAGGCGCGCTTGCCGATCCCGCCAAGTCTTCGGACTCTGTTGCTGGACCAGCCGGACGCCGCATTGCAAGCAGCCCCGCAAACCTGCCCGGTGGTGCCGCTGACTGGCGAACACCTGGCCTACGTCATCTACACCTCCGGTTCCACCGGCAAGCCCAAGGGCGTAATGGTGCGCCATGGCGCCCTGAGCAATTTCATCCACAGCATGATCGCCGAGCCGGGCCTCGCGCCCGGCGACCGCATGCTGTCATTGACGACGTTCTCTTTCGATATTTTCGGCCTGGAAATCTACGGACCTCTGTCAGCCGGGGCCAGCGTGGTGCTGACCGGCCAGAACGTGCACCAGGACCCGCAAGCGGTGCTGGCGCTGATCGAACAACACGCTGTCAGCGTGCTGCAAGCCACACCGTCGAGCTGGCGCATGTTGCTCGATCATGAGCAGGCTTCGCTGCTGGCCGGGCGGACCTTCCTCTGCGGCGGCGAAGCGTTGCCGCTGGAACTGGCGCAGCGCTTGCTGGCGCTCTCGCCGAACGTCTGGAACCTCTACGGCCCGACCGAAACCACCATCTGGTCGGCGCTGCATCCGTTGAGCCTGGAGCGCGACCGTCCGTTCCTCGGTAAACCGCTGGACAACACCGCGCTGTACATCGTTGGCGGCGACCTGACCCTCAACCCGCCCGGTGCGCCGGGAGAGCTGCTGATCGGGGGCGCCGGCCTGGCCCGTGGTTATTTCCAGCGCCCGGCGCTGACCGCCGAACGCTTCGTGCCGGACCCGTTTTCCGCCACGGGCGAGCGCCTGTACCGCACCGGCGACCTGTGCCGTTATCGCGCCGAAGGCGTGGTCGAGTACCTCGGCCGGATCGACCATCAGGTGAAGATCCGCGGCCTGCGTATCGAGCTGGGGGAAATCGAAGCCGCGCTGCTGGCCCAGGACCGCGTGCGCGAAACCGTGGTGGTGGCCCACCAAGGCCCGACCGGCGCGCAATTGGTTGCCTACGTGGTGCCCGCCAGCGGCGCAGTGCCGGAGCCGGACGCGCCGTTGCGCACCGCACTCAAGGCGGCCCTCAAGGCGCAGTTGCCGGAATACATGGTGCCGGCGCACCTGTTGTTCCTGGCGCAACTGCCGCTGACGCCCAACGGCAAGATCGATCGCAAGGCCTTGCCGGCGCCCGAGGCCAGCGATTTGCAGCAGGCCTACGTGGCGCCGCGCAGCGAGGTCGAGCAACAGGTCGCGGCAATCTGGCAGGACGTGCTCAAGCTTGAACGCGTGGGGCTGGAAGACAATTTCTTCGAACTGGGCGGGCATTCGCTGCTGGTGACCCAGGTGGTCTCGCGGGTCCGTCGGGTGCTTGGCATCGAAGTGCCGCTGCGCAGCCTGTTTGAACACAGCACGTTGCAGGCGTTCGTCGCCGCCTTCGATACCACGACAGGCGAACAGGCCCCGGCCATGACGCCGGTGCCTCGCGACGCGCCGCTGCCGTTGTCCTTTGCCCAGGAGCGCCAGTGGTTCCTCTGGAAAATGGACCCCGACGGCGCCGCCTACAACATACCGACCGCGTTGCGGATGCGCGGCGCATTGGACAAGGACGCGCTGCGCAAGAGCTTTGCCGCACTGGTCCAGCGCCACGAAAGCTTGCGCACCGCATTCGTGGAAGAGGATGGACGCACTGGCCAGGTGATTTGTGAGCAGGGCGAAGTCGACTATATCGAGGAGCGTCTGGAAGGGCGTGATATCCAGGCCTTCCTTGAACAGCAGACGCAACGCCCGTTCGATCTGCTGAATGACGCGCTGCTGCGCGTGGCGCTGTTGGAAGTGGCCGAGGAGGATCATCTGCTGGTGCTGACGCTGCATCACATCGTCTCCGACGGCTGGTCGTTACAGGTGATGGTCGATGACCTGATGAGCCTGTACTCGGCTTTCATCCAGGGTCAACCGGCACAACTGCCGCCATTGGCGGTGCAATACGCCGACTACGCGGTCTGGCAGCGGCAATGGATGGCGGCCGGCGAGCGCGACCGCCAACTCGCCTACTGGTCGGCGCAACTGGGCGGCGAACAGCCGCTGCTGGAACTGCCCACCGACCACCCGCGCCCAGCGCAACAAAGCCTGCGCGGGGCACGCCTGCCGATCGTGCTGGATCGCGCCTTGAGCGATGACCTCAAGGCCCTGGCCCGGCAAGAAAACGTCACGCTGTTCGTGCTGTTGCTCGGCTCGTTCCAGGCATTGCTGCATCGCTACAGCGGCCAGGCCGACATCCGCGTCGGCGTGCCGATCGCCAACCGCCAGCGGCTGGAAACCGAGCGCTTGATCGGGTTCTTCGTCAATACCCAGGTCCTGCGCAGCGAGTTCTCCGGCGACCTGACCGGCGCCGCGTTGCTGCAACAGCTCAAGCAGACGGCCATGGCCGCGCAGATGCACCAGGACCTGCCCTTCGAGCAACTGGTAGATGCCCTGCAGCCGCAGCGCAACCTGAGCCACAGCCCGCTGTTCCAGGCGATGTTCAACCACCGCAACGAAACCGCCTCGGTGTTTGCCAAGGCCTTGCCGGGGCTCGACGTCGAACCCGTAGGCTGGACGCAGCGCACCGCGCAATTCGACCTGAGCCTGGACACCGTCGAAAGTCCCCAGGGCCTGTACGCTGCCCTGACCTACGCCACCGACCTGTTCGAGCCGGCGACCATCGAACGCATGGCCGGGCATTGGCTCAACCTGTTGCGCAGCCTGGTGCAGGACCTGCACCGCCCGGTGGCGCAATGGTCGCTGCTGGACGAGGACGAGCGTCGACACATGCTCATCGACTGGAACGCGACGGCCCGGCAATACCCGCTCGACCGCAGCGTCCAGGCGCTGATCGAGGAACAGGTGCGCCGGACCCCGGATGCGCCTGCATTGGTCTTTGGCGGGCAGCGCCTGAGCTACCGCGAACTCAACGCCCGGGCCAACCGCCTGGCCCATCGCTTGATCGACCTGGGCGTCGGTCCCGATGTGCTGGTGGGCATCGCCGTCGAACGTTCGGTGGAGATGGTGCTCGGGCTGTTGGCGATCCTCAAGGCCGGCGGTGCCTACGTGCCGTTGGACCCTGAGTACCCGCAGGATCGCCTGGCCTATATGTTCGAAGACAGCGGCATCGGTTTGCTGCTGACCCAGCAACACCTGCTTGATGCTTTGCCGATTCCGCAAGGGCTGCGCAGTCTGGTACTGGACCTGCCCGCTGAGGGGTCGCATGCCAGTCGTGAGGAGAATCCCGACGTCAAGGTGCACGGCGAAAACCTGGCCTATGTCATTTATACCTCCGGTTCCACCGGCAAGCCCAAGGGTGCGGGCAATCGCCATTGCGCCCTGGTCAACCGGCTGTGCTGGATGCAGCAGGCCTATGGCCTCGATGCGACTGACAGTGTGTTGCAGAAAACGCCGTTCAGTTTCGACGTGTCGGTGTGGGAATTTTTCTGGCCGCTGCTGACCGGCTCGACGCTGGTGGTGGCCGCGCCGGGGGCCCATCGCGACCCGGCGCAACTGATCGAGCTGATCACCGCGCAGCGCATCACCACGCTGCACTTCGTACCGTCGATGCTCCAGGCGTTCGTGCAGGACCCGCGCGTGGCCGAATGTACCAGCCTCAAGCGGATCGTCTGCAGCGGTGAAGCGCTGCCGGTGGATGCCCAGCAGCAGGTGTTCGCCAAACTGCCGGATGCCAGCCTGTACAACCTCTACGGCCCGACCGAGGCGGCCATCGACGTGACCCACTGGACCTGCGTCGAGGAGGGCCGCGACAGCGTGCCGATCGGACAGCCGATCGCCAACCTCGGCACCTACATTCTCGACGATGAGCTGTCGCCGGTGCCGGTCGGGGTGATCGGCGAGCTGTACCTGGCGGGCGAAGGGCTGGCGCGCGGTTACCATCGGCGCGCGGCGTTGACCGCCGAACGGTTCGTCACCGCGCCGTTCGGCGCTGGCCAGCGCTTGTATCGCACCGGCGACCTGGCGCGTTATCGGGCTGATGGCGTGATCGAATACGCCGGCCGAATGGACCATCAAGTGAAAATCCGTGGCTTGCGCATCGAGTTGGGCGAAATCGAAGCGCGTCTGGCCGAACACGAGGCGGTACGCGAAACCGTGGTCCTGGCCCAGGACGGCACGTTGCTGGTGGCCTACGTGGTGCCGGCGCGCGCCGAGCTGATGGTCGCCGATGACGCCGTCCGCCAGGCGCTGCAAGTGCGCCTCAGGGAACATCTGAGCCAATCCCTGCCCGACTACATGGTGCCGCAACACTGGGTGTGGCTGGAGAAAATGCCGGTCAGCCCCAACGGCAAGCTTGAGCGCAAGGCTCTGCCGAAGGCCGATCCGAGCGCCAGCCACAAGGGCTACAGTGCCCCGGTCACCGCCGTGGAAAACACTTTGGCCGCGATCTGGCAAAGCGTGCTCGGGCGCGAACGCGTAGGGCGGACCGACAATTTCTTCGAGCTGGGTGGCGATTCGATCATTTCCATCCAGGTGGTGAGTCGCGCCCGTCAGGCCGGGATTCATTTCAGTCCCAAGGACCTGTTCCTGCACCAGACCATCCAGGGCCTCGCCGGGGTGGCAACGACCGGAGACAACGGGCCGGTCATCGATCAGGGCCCGGTGGTCGGGCAGACGGTATTGCTGCCGTTCCAGCAGTTGTTCTTCGAACAGGCCATGGCCGAGCCTCATCATTGGAACCAGTCGGTGTTGCTCAAGAGCTTGCGCGCCGTGGATGCCGCGCATCTGGAGCAGGCGTTGCAGGCTCTGGTCGAGCATCACGATGCGTTGCGCCTGGCCTTCGTCTGCGAGGCAGGCACCTGGACCGCTCGCCACAATACCTTGGCCGAACAGCGCACGCTCTGGCAGCGCTCGCCGCTGTTGTGGACCGCCGAGGTGGCCGATGCGCCGGCCCTTGAACGCCTGGCCGAACAAGCCCAACGCAGCCTCGACCTGCAAGATGGCGCGCTGCTGCGCGGAGTGCTGGCGAGCCTGGCCGACGGCAGCCAGCGGCTGTTGCTGGTGATCCATCACCTGGTGGTGGACGGCGTGTCCTGGCGTGTACTGCTGGAGGACCTGCAACAGGCGTACGAGCAGTTGCAGGCCGGCCAGACGCCAGCGTTGCCGGCCAAGACCACGGCTGCGCAGACCTGGGCGCAACGGTTGCAGGCGCATGCCGGCAGCGCGACGTTGCAGTCCCAGCTGAAGTATTGGCAAGAGCAACTGCAAGGCGCCGGTCATGACTTGCCTTGCGACCGCCCAGGGGGCGATTTGCGCAGGTGCTACGCGACCCAGGTTCAGACGCGGCTGGACAAGGACCAGACGCGACGCCTGCTGCAGCAAGCGCCGGCGGCTTATCGCACCCAGGTCAACGACCTGCTGCTGACCGCGCTGGCCCGGGTGATCGGCCGCTGGACTTCCCAGGCCTCGACCTTGATTCAGCTGGAGGGCCATGGCCGCGAGGCGCTGTTCGATGACCACATTGACCTGAGCCGCAGCGTCGGTTGGTTCACCAGCCTGTTCCCGGTGCGCTTGAGCCCGACGGCCACCACCGAAGGCTCGATCAAGGTCATCAAGGAGCAACTGCGGGCGATCCCAGACAAAGGGCTCGGCTTCGGCGTGTTGCGTTACCTGGGCGATGAACCGACGCGGCGCACCCTCGCGGCGCTGCCGGTGCCGCGCATCACATTCAACTACCTGGGCCAGTTCGACAGCGGCTTTGCCGACGACGCCGACGGCCTGTTTGTCCCGGCCAGCGAATCGGCGGGCGCGGCGCAGAGTCCGTTGGCGCCGCTGGACAACTGGCTGACGCTCAACGGCAGCGTCTATGCCGGCGAGTTGAGCATCGACTGGACGTTCAGCTCGCAAATGTTCGATGAAGCGACGATCCAGGCGCTGGCCGAGGATTACGCTGGGGAATTGCAGGCATTGATCGACCACTGTTGCGAGCCGCGGCACCACGGGTTCACGCCGTCGGACTTCCCCCTGGCCGAATTGCAACAGCAACAGTTGGACGCCTTGCCGCTGGTGGCGCGCGACGTGGAAGACATCTATCCGCTGTCGCCGATGCAGCAGGGCATGCTGTTCCACACGCTGTACGAGCAGCAGGCCGGCCACTACATCAACCAGATGCGCGTGGATGTCGAAGGGCTGGACGTCGAGCGCTTCCGCCAGGCCTGGCAAGCGGCGACCGACGCCCACGACGTGCTGCGCAGCGGTTTTGTCTGGGAGGGTGATTTCAAGCGTGCATTGCAGGTGGTGCACAAGCGCGTAGCGGTCGCGTTACAGCTGCATGACGCACGTACGCAGGCTGACCTGCCTGAGCACCTGAACACCCTCGCAACGGCCCAGCGCGAGCAAGGTTTTGCCCTCGATGCGGCGCCGTTGTTGCGGTTGGTGGTGGTGCGCGTGGCGCAGGAGCGTTATCACTTGATCTATACCAGCCATCACATCCTGATGGACGGCTGGAGCAATTCGCAGTTGCTCGGCGAAGTGCTGCAACGCTACAGCGGTCAACCCGTTGCCGTGTCCGGCAGCCGCTACCGCGACTACATCGCCTGGCTGCAACGCCAGGACGCGGCGGCCAGCGAAGCGTTCTGGAAACCGGCGCTGCAACAGCTGGAGGCGCCGACACGATTGGCCGATGCGGTGGCCAAACCGGCCGACATGGGCAGTGGTTACGGCGATCATATCCACGTGCTGGACGAAGCGTCGACCCGTCGCCTGGAAGCTTTCGCCCGCGCCTCGAAAGTCACCGTCAACACACTGGTGCAAGCCGCGTGGCTGCTGCTGTTGCAGCGCTACACCGGCAAAACCACCGTGGCTTTCGGCGCAACCGTGGCCGGGCGTCCGGCGGACTTGCCCGGCATCGAGCAGCAGATCGGTCTGTTCATCAACACCTTGCCAGTGATCGCCAGTCCTCGGGCCGAGCAGACGTTGGACAGCTGGCTGCAAGCGGTGCAGGCGCAGAACCTGGCCTTGCGCGAGTTCGAGCACACCGCGTTGCTCGACATCCAGCGCTGGGCCGGGCAGGGCGGCGACGCGCTGTTCGACAACCTGCTGGTGTTCGAGAACTACCCAATTGCCCAGGCGCTGGAGCAGGGCGCGCCGGACGGTTTGCGTTTTGGTTCGCCAGTGACTCAGGAGCAGACCAACTATCCGTTGACGCTGCTGGTGGGGTTGGAGCGGCAGTTGTCGGTGCACATGAGTTATCAACGGGCGAGCTTTGCGCCGGATACGGTTGAACGGCTGGCGGCGCATCTGGCGCAGTTGCTCGGGCAGATGAGCGCCAATGGCGAGCGCTGCCTCGGTGAACTGTCGATGCTGGAATTCGATGAGCATCAACGTTTGACCCATGACTGGAACCCGGTCGATGCGCCGTTCGAACAGGACCTGCGCATCCACCAACTGATCGCCCGCCAAGCGCAATCCACTCCTGACGCATTGGCGGTCACCTTCGCCAACACGCGCCTGAGCTACAGCGAACTCGACGGCCGCGCCAATCGCCTGGCCCACAAGCTCATCGAACTGGGCGTCGGCCCGGAAGTGCGGGTGGGCGTGGCGATGCCGCGCTCCGAGCAGTTGCTGATCGCCTTGCTGGCGGTGCTCAAGGCCGGTGGCGCGTACGTGCCGCTGGACCCGGATTACCCGGCCGAGCGCGTGGCCTACATGATTGAGGACAGCCGTGCGCGGGTGTTGTTGACCGAGCAGGCGGTGGCGCAGACGCTGACGGTTCCGGCTGGCACCGAAGTGCTGATGCTGGACCGGATTGAGTTGAGCTCATATCCCTTCAACGCACCGGGCACAACGGTCACCCCAGACAACCTCGCCTACGTCATCTACACCTCCGGTTCCACCGGCAAACCCAAGGGCGTGGCCATCGCCCACCGCAACGTCTTGGCGCTGATCGACTGGTCCAGAACCGTCTACAGCCGCGACGACATCCAGGGCGTGCTTGCTTCCACCTCGGTGTGCTTCGACCTGTCGGTGTGGGAGCTGTTTGTCACCCTCGCCAACGGCGGCTCGCTGATCATCGCCCGCAACGCCCTGGAACTGCCGCACCTGCCGGCCCGCGATCAGGTGCGCCTGATCAACAGCGTGCCTTCGGCGATCGCCGCGTTGCAGCGCAGCGGCGAGATCCCGGACAGCGTGCGCATCATTAATCTGGCCGGTGAGCCGCTGAAGCAGAGTCTGGTGGATGCCCTCTACCCGACACCCCAAACCTGTGGGAGCGAGCTTGCTCGCGATAGCGGTGGGTCAGTCGATGAGGGGCTAACTGCCAGGACGCCATCGCGAGCAAGCTCGCTCCCACAGGTGGTGGGTGAACAGGTCGGTGGGGTTGAGCATGTTTATGATCTGTATGGCCCCTCGGAAGACACCACCTATTCCACCTGGACCCGCCGCACCGCCGGCGGCACGGCGAACATTGGTCGCCCGCTCAAGCACACCGCCAGTTACCTGCTCGACGCCAACCTGCAACCGGTGCCGCAAGGCGTCTCGGCGGAGCTGTACCTGAGCGGCGCGGGCATCACCCGGGGTTATCTCGGGCGCGCGGCGATGACCGCCGAAAAGTACGTGCCGAACCCGTTCTCGACCACCGGCGAACGCCTGTATCGCACCGGTGACCTGTGCCGCTATCGCGCCGATGGCGTGCTCGAATACCAGGGCCGACTCGACCATCAGGTGAAGATCCGCGGCTTCCGCATCGAGCTGGGGGAAATCGAGGCGCGGCTGTTGCAGCAAGCCGAGGTAAGCGACGTCGCCGTGCTGGCCCAGGAAGGGCCGGGCGGGCAGCAGTTGGTGGCTTACGTGGTTGCTTCGACCGACGCGAATACTCTGCGCGATCAACTCAAGGCCAATCTCAAGGCACACCTGCCCGACCACATGATCCCGGCCCACTGGCTGTTCCTCGATCACCTGCCACTGACCCCCAACGGCAAGCTCGACCGCAAGGCCTTGCCGAGCATCGAAACCGGGTCTTCGCAGGGCGGTTACGAGGCGCCGGCCAGCGAGCTGGAGCACCGGATCGCCGGTATCTGGCAAGAAGTGCTGGAAGTGCAACAGGTCGGGCGCAACGACCATTTCTTCGAGCGCGGCGGTCACTCCTTGCTGGCGACGCAGGCCATCTCCCGGTTGCGCAAGCTCACGCGTCATCCGCTGAGCCTGCGCGACTTGTTCGACCATCCGCAACTCAAGGCACTGGCGGCGCTGATGAGCGAGACCGGCGACGGCGCGGCGCGGGCCGGCGATTCCAGCCAGGTCCGACTCAAGGCCCATGGGCCACGGCAATCGGCACCGCTGTCGCTGGTGCAGCGACGGTTGTGGATCGCCGAGCAGCTGGCCGGCGGCACCTCCGCCTATGGCATGCCCATGGCGCTGCGGTTGTGCGGCGAGTTGTCCGTCGAGCGGCTGATGAGCAGCTTTGCCGAAGTGACACGCCGTCACGCCGTGCTGCGCACCGCGTATGTCCAGGATGACGAAGGCGATCCGCTGGCGCTGATCGCCGATGAGGTCCGGCTGGATTTCCCGCTGGTCGATCTGTCCGACCTGTCCCCCGGCACCCGGCAAGAGCAAGTGGCCCAGGCGATCCTGGACAATGCCAGTACCCCGATTGACCTGGAACAGGCGCCATTGCTGCGCGGGCGGATCCTGCGCCTGGGGCCGACCGAGCACGTGTTGTTGTACGCCATGCACCACATCATTTCCGATGGCTGGTCGATGGGGCTGTTGATCAATGAACTGGTGCAGATCTACGAAGCGTCCCTGCGCGGCGAGCCCATGCCGCTGGCGCCGCTGGAGGTCCAGTACCACGACTTCGCCTTGTGGCAGCAGGCGCTGGAAGACCAAGGCGTGCTGGCGCGCCAGGGCGATTATTGGAAGCAGCGGCTCGACGGTTACCACGGGCGTCTTGATTTGCCTTTGGACAATCCACGCGGCCAGACGGCCTCTTATGAGGGCGATGCGCTGCAGTTCGAGCTGCCTGCCGGGCTGAGCGCGGCGTTGCGCCGGGTGTCGAGCGCGGCCGGCGTCACGCTGTACAGCACGTTGCTGGCGTCGTTCCAGGTGTTGTTGCATCGCCTCTGCGACGCCCAGGATCTTGTCGTCGGCGCTGACGTGGCCGGGCGCGAACAACCCGAGCTGGAGCGCTTGATCGGCTTCTTCGTCAACGTCCTGCCGTTGCGTTCGCACTTTGCCGCCGATGTCGGCTTCAACCGGTTCCTGGCGCAGACCCAGGACCATCTGCTCGGCGCGCTGGAACATCAGGACCTGCCGTTCGACCAGATCGTCGAGGCCGCGGGCGTGCCGCGGCACAAGGGCATGAACCCATTGCTGCAGGTGTTGTTCGTGATGAACAACGTGCCGGTGCGCACGCGTTCCATGGCCGGCTTGAGCGTGGAGTTCCTGCCGGCGCTGCAGAACCATTCTAAATTCGACATGGCATTGTTCGTTGACGAAGAAGAAGGGCAATTGCGCGGTAATTGGCAATTCGCCACAAGCTTGTTCGGACAAGAGCGCATCCAGTACCTGATCCGGGCCTGGACGGCCCTGTTGGAACAGATCGTCGCTGATCAGGACATTCAATTGGGAGCTATCAGCATGCCAGTCGACAACGTGGCGACAGCCGCCACGCCTGCCAACGTCCCGGGGCCCAAGGCCGACAAACTGGGCAAGTTTCTCAAGCGTTCGGCGACCCCGGCCGCGCGGCCTCGTCCGGCGTTGGTGCGCGAATCGCTGGTGGCGACGCCCCAGCGTTTCCCGCTGATGCTGGAGCCCGGCGAGCCGCACCTGGACGTCATCGAGTGGATCCGCCAGAACCGGCCATTGATCGAGCAGAAGCTGGCCGAACACGCCGGCATCCTCTTCCGTGGCTTCGAACTGGACGGTATCCAGGGCTTCGAAGCGTTCGCCGAAGCGATCCAGCCGGGGCTGTACGGCCAGTACGGCGACCTGCCGAAGAAGGAAGGCGGCAAGAACACCTACCGGTCCACGCCGTACCCGGAACGCAAGATGATCCTGTTTCACAACGAGAGCTCCCACCAGGACCGCTGGCCGCGCAAGCAGATGTTCTATTGCGAGCAGGCCGCACCCGTGGGCGGCGCGACCCCGGTGGTGGATTGCCGCCTGATGTACGAAAAGCTGCCGACGGACCTTCGCGAGAAGTTCGAAGACAAGGGTTTGCTGTACGTGCGCACCTTCACCGACAAACTCGACGTGTCGTGGCAGCACTTCTTCAAGACCGAGGATCGCCTTGAAGTGGAGGCCCGCTGCCGGGCTGGCGGCATCCAGTGGCGCTGGCTCGATAACGATGAACTGCAGACCCGCACGCCGGGGCCGGCGATCATCACGCACCCGATCACCGGGGAAAAATCCTTCTTCAACCAGGTGCAGCTGCATCACATCCATTGGCTGGAGCCGGACGTGCGCCAGGACCTGTTGTCGATGTACGGCCTGGAGCGCATGCCCCGGCATGTGTACTACGGCGACGGCACGCCGATCGAAGACGAGGTGATGGCGCGTATCGGTGAGTTGTACGAAGCCTGCGCGGTGCGTTTCGACTGGCAGAAAGGTGACGTGATCCTGTTGGACAACATGCTCGTGGCCCACGCCCGCGACCCGTACGAGGGACCGCGCAAGATCGTCGTCGCCATGGGCGATATGTACGACCACGCCAGCCTGGAGCGTCCATCGGGCGCCGGGCGATCGGTCCGTGGCGCATTCAATACCGAGGAAAGCGGAGCATGAACGAGGTGACGATGGACACGCAGGAAGCGGGTTTCGCCCTGACGCCCGAACAGCAACGGGCACTTGAGCAACTGTCGGGCACGGTGACCTGTGGCGAGGCCTTGCGTTGGCTGAACGTGGTCATCGACGGTGATCTCGACCCGCAGCGATTGCAGGTCGCCTTCGACACGCTGGTGGCGCAGCAGCCGATGTTGCTGGCGCGACTGACCAAGGTCGGCGGTTTCCACGGTTTGCGTCAGGTGGCCCATGCGGGACGCTTCCCACTGACGATACAAGCCAGCGAACAACCGGCCGAGGAAGTCCGGGCGCAGATCAGCGAGACGCTCGGCCGGGCTTTTGTGCTCGGCGAATCGGCCAGTGTCCAGGCGGTGCTTTATCGTCTGGCGTCTCGGCAATGGCAACTGCTGCTGGGCGTCGCCCGCCACAGCGCGGATGCGCCGTCGATGAACCTGCTGCTTGAACAGCTACGGCAGGCTTACGCCGGCGATGTGGCGGAGGAAGAGGCGCCCGGCGAGTTTGCCCAGTACCTGGAGTGGCGCAGCGAAGTGGTGCTGGATGAAGATGCCGGCACTGCAAGAAATTACTGGCAGCAGCATTTGCACGGCCTGCAGACGGCGATCGACACGCCGTGGCTGGCTGCGCGTCGCACTGGTGGTGGAACAGCCGATGCGCAGATTTCGCTGATCTTCGAGCCGGCCCGACGCGACGCCTTGCAACGGTTGGCCGAGCAGCTCGGCCAACCGCTGGCGACGTTGCTGCAAGGCGCATGGTGGGTGCTGCTGGGACGCCTGGGTGGCCTTGAGCAAGCGCTGGTCGGCGTGCGCCACGACAGCCGTGGCGACTATGACTACTTCGCCAATGCCTTCGGCGTGTTCGAAAAGAACCTGCCGCTTTGTGTTCCATTGCCCGCCGACGCGCCGTTCGGCGAGTGGCTGGCGGAGCTGGCGACGCGGCTCGAAACTCATCGCACCTGGCAGGAATACTGGACGCCGGAACTGGCGTCGGAGGCGGCGTATCCGGCCTATGGCTTCGCGATTGCCCCGGCGAATTCTGTTCGCAGCAGCGCTGGCCTGACGTGGGCGACTGAGCCCTTGCCTGGACGGGATGCGTCCGAACTGTTGCTGCAGATTCAACTGGACGACACCCAACAACTGGTTGCGGTCGACCTCTGCTATGCCCGCTCGGGTTATTCGCAAGCCGCGGTTCGCAGCGTGCTCGAACAATACGAGGTGCTGCTGGCCTCGATCCTCGCGGCTGCGCACACGCCACTGGCGCAGCTCAACTTGCTCGGCGACACCGAGGAGCAGCGTTTGCGGGCGATCAACCCGGCGATGCAGGCATTGGAGGATAACCGCTACCTGCCGCAGCGCATCGCCGAGCTGGCGCTGCAGACGCCGGACGCCATCGCCCTGAGCGAGGCTGGTCAATCGCTGAGCTACGGTCAACTGAAAGATCAGGTCGAGCGCGTCGCCCAGGGCCTCCTGGACCAAGGCCTGGGCGAAGGGTCGATTGTCGCCCTGGCCTTGCCGCGCTCGGCGGAACTGGTGACCGCGATGCTGGCGAGCTGGCGCATCGGCGCGGCTTATCTGCCGCTGGATATCCAGTGGCCCCAGGCCCGTCAGGCGTTGATGCTGGAGCAGGCCGGCGCCGCTGTGTTGCTCACCGATGCAACGCATTTTCCTGCCTGGCAGGCGCAGCCTTTCAAGGCGCTGGCAATCGCCGAGCTTGATCGTCCTTCAAGCACGCCGTTGCCGGCCCTCACGACCAAGGGCAATGACATTGCCTATGTGTTGTTCACCTCAGGCTCCACCGGCGTGCCCAAGGGCGTGGTGATCGAGCATCGGCAATTGCTCAACTACACCGCCCAGGCCAGCCAGGCGTTGGGGCTGAGCCAGTGCAAACACGTCGCTTTGAGCTCTACCGTGGCGGCGGACCTGGGCAATACGGCGCTGTTTGGCGCGTTGTTCAATGGCGCGACCTTGCATGTGGCCAGTGATGAACAGATGCAGGACGGCGCGCTCTTTGCCGGGCTCCTGCGAGAACAACAGATCGACTGCCTGAAAATCGTGCCGTCGCACCTCGCGGCGTTGCTCGACAGTGAGCAGGCGACGCTGCCGCATATCCTGGTACTTGGCGGCGAGCCGATTGCGCCAACGCTGGTCGAGCGTATCGCCCGGTTGCGCAGCGATTGCCGGGTGTTCAACCACTATGGGCCGACCGAAGCCACGGTCGGAGTGATGATCCATCGGTTGGCGCTGGACGGTGCTGCCGATGATTGTTCGGCGCTGACCCAGGTGCTGGGCAATAACCAGGTCTACGTGCTGGACGCTGACAGGCGCCTGGCGCCGGTGGGTGTGCTGGGCGAGGTGTACCTGGGTGGTGCGCAGTTGTGCCGGGGTTACGTGAATGCCAAGGCGGACGAGCAGACGTTCATCCCGAGCCCGTTCGACCCGGCGCAGCGCCTGTACCGCACTGGCGACCTGGCGCGTTATCGCCCGGACGGTGGGATCCAGTTGCACGGTCGCCGCGATCAACAGGTCAAGGTGCGCGGGTTCCGCATCGAACTGGCGGAAATCGAGGCCGAGCTACTACGTGTACCGCAGGTGGCCGAAGCGCTGGTATTGCCCGGCGAGCAGGGCTTGTTGGCATTTGTCGTGCCCCGGCAAGGCCTGTCTTCGGGCGTGCTCGACGCCGTGCGCGCCGAACTGAGCGCGCGCCTGCCCGGCGTGATGGTGCCGCAGCAGCTGCAACTGATCGAACGTTTCCCTCGGCTGGCCAACGGCAAGATCGATCGCAAGGCGCTGCAGCAGTTGGCGGTCGCGATCAGCGATGAGGAGGATGCCGCGCCCCGCGATGCGCTGGAGCAGCTGCTGGCCGCGCGCATGGCTCAATTGCTTGGGCTTGAACGATTGGGCATCGAGCGCGACTTCTTCGCCGCCGGCGGCCATTCGCTGCTGGTGATCAAGCTGGTGGCCGGCATTCGCAAGTTGTTGCAGTGCGACATCCATCCTGGGCTGGTCTTCGATCATCCGACCGTGGCGTCCCTGGCCATGGCCTTGCGAGCGGTGGAGGGCAGTCCGGGGCAACTGGAAAAAATCGCTCAGGTGCGTTTGCGCATGGAAGCGCTGAGTCCCGAGGAAAAGGCCCGGCTGACCGAGCAGGCTCGGCAACTGCAAGCGGCCAAGTGAGGTTTTGATCGTTCCCACGCGGGAGCGTAGGAACGATCGCTTCAATCAACAAGAGGCCGGTGCCCGTTCGCATCGGCTTTTTTTTGAGCTTTTGCGCGAATGATAAATAAACTCATTCCGGTTTTTCCCAGTTGCTGCGTCTTACTAAGGTATGCGGGCAAATCGGCTCGGGCAGGGCTGCCCAGGCGCCGGTTGTGTCCAGGAAAAATTTAGCTGTCGTCCAGCCGGATGACCGTACCCGGGGAGGGGTCGGTCAGCAGGTACACCGTGCTGGCGAGCGGCAGGCCCTTCGGCCGCCATGGACTTTTAACTTCTACCAATAATAGAGAGCACGATGTCGGCAATTCATGAGTTGAAACCGCTGTTCAAGGCATTGGTCATGTCCCGCGGCCTGCGTTCGCGCCGGGTGTTGACGGGCCTGGGTCTGGTCTGCGTGTTGCCATTGAGCACCCAGGTGATGGCTGAAAACGTCAGCATCAACATCCCTGCGCAACCGCTGCCGCAGGCATTAAAAGCGTTCGGCGAGCAGACCAACCAACAAGTGATCTATAACGCCGACGAACTGGCCGGCCTGAAAAGTAATCGCGTCAGCGGCAAGATGAGCCCGCAAGCGGCCATCGCCGAATTGCTCAAGGGCACCGGCGTGCGCCACAGCCTCGAGGGCAATACCCTGATGCTGGTAAAGGGCTCCGGCGCAGGCCTGGAATTGGGCGCGACCACCATCAACGCGAAGCAGCCGGAGGCCACCACCGAAGGCAGCAACTCGTACACCAGTAATGCGGTGACCATCGGCAAGGGCACTCATACCCTGAAGGAGATTCCGCAATCGATCACGGTGATGACGCGCAAGCAGATGGATGACCAGAACCTGGTCAGCCTCAAGGACGCCGTCAACCAGACCACCGGCGTCGTCGGCCTGCAGGGCGTTGGTCAGGGCATGATCCTCTCGTCGCGCGGTTTCCAGATTGACGACTGGCAGTACGACGGTGTGCCGATCCCGCGTAACACCTACTCGCTGGGCAACTGGGCGACCCAGGACCTGATCTTCTTCGACCGCCTGGAAATTCTCCGTGGCGCATCCGGCCTGCTGCAAGGCACCGGCAGCCCGGGTGGCGCCGTCAACCTGGTGCGCAAGCGTGGCCAGAGCGCCCCGACCGTGACCCTGACCGGCAAGGCCGGCTCCTGGGACCACTACGGCCTGCAACTGGACGCCGGCGGCCCGCTGAACGAGGCCGGCAACATCCGCGGCCGTATCGTCGCCGATGAAGACCAGAGCAATTCCTTCGTCGATCATGCCTGGAACAAGACCCACTCGCTCTACGGCTCGCTGGACATCGACCTGAGCGAAGACACCACCCTGGGCTTCGCGGCCAGCCAATCCAACGGCGAGTCGCGTGGCAACATCCGCGGCCTGCCACGCTACGCCGATGGCTCGATGCCGGACGTGTCGCGCTCGACCTACACCGGCGCGCGCTGGAACCGTTCCGATATCGACGTCACCACGCTGTACGCCGACCTGGAGCATCGCTTCAACGAGGATTGGGCGTTCAAGGTCGGTGCAGTGCAGATGACCGAAGACAACCAGGCAAAAAACCAGCGCACGCAAAGTCCTGGCGGCCTGCTACCGGATGGCAGCCGTGTGCAATATGCCGACTTCGTGACTGACTTCCAGTCCACCAAAGTGGGTCTGGACATGAACCTGGTCGGCAAGTTCGAAGCCCTGTCGATGGAGCAGGAGGTCATGCTCGGCGGCAACTACTCCCAGCTGGAGACGGACGACAAATACGCCCGGACCTTCAACAGCAGCACCGACGATATCTTCGACCTCGACAACAACCGTCCGGACATCAGCTATGAGGGTCTGATCAACAGCCCGGGTGGCATGGGCACACTGAGCAAATATGACATTCGCCAGAAAGGTATATACGGTACCTGGCGCGTCAAGCCGGTGGACGACCTGACGCTGATCCTCGGCTCCCGGGTCAGCTGGTATGACTTCAGCTACAAGTCGAAAACGGAACGGGCAACCGGTATTACCCGCAACGCGCCAAGTACCGCGACTGAAACCGGGGTGGTCACGCCCTACGCCGGTATCGTCTATGACCTGAGCCGTGAGTGGGCGGTGTACGCCAGCTACACCGACGTGTTCCAGCCGCAGACCAACGTTGATCCGAACGGTTCGGTACTCAAGCCCATCGTCGGTACCAACTACGAAATCGGCCTCAAGGGTGAGTTGATGGACGGGCGGGTCAACACCTCCCTGGCGGTCTTTCGCTACGACCATGAGAACCGTGCCGTCAACATCCCCAGCTGTACCGGGTTGAACTGCTCCGAAGCCGCGGGGAAAGTCCGCAGCCAGGGCATCGAGGCCGAGATCAGCGGTGAAGTGGTAGACAACTTGCAGCTGTTCGCGGGCTACACCTACAACACCACCAAGTACCTGGAAGACCCGACCAACGAAGGCAGTGTCTTCAGTACCTGGACGCCGAAACACATGCTGCGGGTGTGGGGCAACTATCAGTTCACCGGTGACTGGAACCGTGTCAATGCGGGCCTGGGCTTCACCACCCAAAGCCATACGCAGGTCTTCGACCTCAACTATGACGTTCCGGGTTATACCGTGTGGAATGCCCGTGTCGGCTATCAGTTGACGCCGGAGATCGGGTTGGCGGTCAATGCCAACAACCTGTTCGACAAGACGTATATAACGCCGGCTTACAACCAGATCAACGGTAACAACAACTTCGGCGATCCGAGGAATCTGATGTTTACCGTGAAGTACACGCCGCAGTTTTGATTTTCGGCGGCAACAAAAAACCGACCCGCCTTTCGCGGGTCGTTTTTTATGGGGTTAATTTCGCTGGAAACGCAAACCCCGTGGCGAGGGAGCTTGCTCCCTCGCCACGGGGTTGTCTTTTCCTTGGGACAGCGGCTATTTGCTTGTGGGATGGAGGCCTGGGCACATTCGCCGTCGATGCAAGATGACCCAGCGCCTTCGCGAGCAAGCTCGCTCCCACATTGGATCTCCAGCGAATAAAAAACCCAGCGACACCACAGATCCCATGTGGGAGCGAGCTTGCTCGCGAAGAGGCCGGTCCATCGACATCTTCTTCGACTGTGCCACCGCCTTCGCGAGCAGGCTCGCTCCCACACTGGATCTCCAGTGAATAAAAAAAACAGCGACACCACAGATCCCATGTGGGAGCGAGCTTGCTCGCGAAGAGGCCGGTCCATTCGACATCTTCTTCGACTGTGCCACCGCCTTCGCGAGCAGGCTCGCTCCCACATTGGATTTTCGACAGATACAGGTCTCACGGCCCACAGGGAGTCACTGTGGGAGCGAGCCTGCTCGCGAAGAGGCCGGCACATCCAACATCTTCATCGACTGACACTCCGCCTTCGCGAGCAAGCTCGCTCCCACATTGGATTTTCGACAGACACCGATTTCACGGCCCACAGGGAATCACTGTGGGAGCGAGCCTGCTCGCGAAGAGGCCGGCACATCCAACATCTTCATCGACTGACACTCCGCCTTCGCGAGCAGGCTCGCTCCCACACTGGATTTTCAACAGATACGGATTTCACGGTCCACAGGAAATCACTGTGGGAGCTTGCTCGGCAAGGGGCCGGCACATCCAACATCTTCATCGACTGACACTCCGCCTTCGCGAGCAGGCTCGCTCCCACATTGGATTTTCGACGGATACAGATCTCACGGCCCACAGGGAATCACCGTGGGAGCGAGCCTGCTCGCGAAGGGGCCGGCACATCCAACATCTTCATCGACTGACACTCCGCCTTCGCGAGCAGGCTCGCTCCCACATTGGATTTTCGACGGATACAGATCTCACGGCCCACAGGGAATCACCGGAGCGAGCCTGCTCGCGAAGGGGCCGGCACATCCAACATCTTCATCGACTGACACTCCGCCTTCGCGAGCAGGCTCGCTCCCACATTGGATTTTCGACAGACACTGATTTCACGGCCCACAGGGCATCACTGTGGGAGCGAGCCTGCTCGCGAAGAGGCCGGCACATCCAACATCTTCATTGACTGATACTCCGCCTTCGCGAGCAGGCTCGCTCCCACATTGGATTTTCGACAGATACAGGTCTCACGGCCCACAGGGAGTCACTGTGGGAGCGAGCTTGCTCGCGAAGGGGCCGGCACATCCAACATCTTCATCGACTGACACTCCGCCTTCGCGAGCAGGCTCGCTCCCACATTGGATTTTCGACGGATACAGATCTCACGGCCCACAGGGAATCACTGTGGGAGCGAGCCTGCTCGCGAAGAGGCCGGCGCATTCAACATCTTCATTGACTGACACTCCGCCTTCGCGAGCAGGCTCGCTCCCACACTGAATTTTCGACAGAACAGACTTCACGGCCCACAGGGAATCACTGTGGGAGCGAGCCTGCTCGCGAAGAATCCCCTGCATTCGCTCAAGCGCTACCCCGCCAAGCCCCCCAAAAACACCTCAACCAACGAATCAAGCAACCCCTCATCAAAGATCATGCCCCGATGGCGCAACGGAGAATGCACCGAGCACTGCAACTCGCCAGTCAAGCTATGTTCCCTGACCAACGCCTCGCAAAACGCCAGCTCTTGCGGTGTTTTCTCCGCCTCGGTCCACCAGCAGCTGGGACGTACCCGTACCGGCTTGAAAGTGAACCCTTCAAAGGCCTCCAGCAACCGGTCATGCACCGAGAACGCCTGGGCATTCATGACCTCTTCCTTGACGCTCTGCACGACCGACAGCAAGTCGCCTCGCTCAGGCTCGATCTGGCCGGCGGCCCACTCGTGGAAGGCCTTGACCGAGCTGTCAGGGTGTTCCCGTCGAAAGGCCGCGGTGCGTTCCGTAAGAGCAGGGAACAGCAGATCGAAATACTCGATTGCCTCATGCAGATCCTGCGAGGTCGGGTCGGTTTTTTCCTCCGCAAGCAGTTCCCGATGACGCGGCAACGTCGCGGGATACAGGTGCTCGGGAATCGTGCTGTCCACCAGCCCCAGGAAACCCACCGTATGACCCTGGCTTTCCAGGGTTGCCGCGATGTCCAGGGCAATCGCCCCGCCCAGGGACCATCCCATCAGGTAATACGGACCCTCTGGCTGAGCCGAGACGATTTCCTGGCTGTAGTCGGCAATCATCTGGTGCCAGGCCTCGGCGCCCGCATGGGGTTCGCTGAAGCCGCGGTGCATGACGCCGAAGGTGAGTGCGCGATTTTGCAGTTTGCGCGCCAGTGGCTGGTAGCAGAAGACGATGCCCCCGCTGGGGTGCAGGCAGAACAGCTGCGGTGCGCTGGCGGGCGCGTTGTTCAGGGCGACGAGGCACTGCGTCTGCTCGCGGTGTTTTTGCGAAATGAACCGGGCCAGTTCGGCGATGCTCGGGTTGGCCAGCAGTTCTTGCAGGCGCACCGTGTGGTTCAGGCGTGCCTTGAGGTTGGCGATGAGCTCGATCGCCAGGATCGAATGCCCACCCAGCTCAAAAAAACTGTCGCTGATACCCACGCGCTCGACCTTCAGCGACTGTTGCCAGAGTTGCACCAGGGCCTGTTCCAACTGCGTGCGGGGCGCCACGTAGGTCGAATGCCGGAGGGCGGCGTCCGGTTCCGGCAAGGCCTTGCGATCGAGCTTGCCGTTGGCATTGAGCGGCAGGTGATCGAGGAATAACAGATGGCTGGGCACCATGTAGTCCGGCATCTGCGTTTTCAGCGCAGTCAGCAGGCCTTCGCGCAACTCGGCCGAGGCCGGTTGCGTCGGGATGACGTACGCGATCAATTGCAGGCCGCCTGGGCCTACATGGGCCAACACCACGCAATCGCGGACCGCCGAGAGCATTTGCAGGCGCGCCTGGATCTCGCCCAACTCGATGCGGAAGCCGCGGATCTTGACCTGATGATCGAGGCGTCCGATGTATTCGATGCTGCCGTCGCTGAGGTAGCGGGCCAGGTCCCCGGTGCGGTACAGGCGTCCGCCCGGCAGTGGGTCGAACGGGTCCGGAATGAAACGGCTGGCGGTCAGGACGGCGCGCTGATGGTAACCGCGGGCCAGGCCCGCGCGACCGACGTACAGCTCGCCGATGCAACCCTTGGGCACCGGGTTCAGGTGCGCATCGAGCAAATACCAGGACAGATCGACAATGGGCTCGCCGATGGGGCTGGCGGCCTCGCCATGCAAATCCTGCAACGACAGCGGCCTCCAGGTGACATGCACCGTGGTTTCGGTGATGCCGTACATGTTGATCAATTGTGGTGTCTGGTCGCCGAAACGTTCGAACCAGGGGCGCAGGCTCTGCACATCAATCGCTTCACCGCCGAAAATCACTTGTCGCAACCGGTGGACGAGCGTCTGTTGAGCCTCGCAGGCCACCTGCAGCAATGACTTGAATGCCGATGGGGTCTGGTTGAGCACCGTGACCTTTTCCTGGCAGACGAGGGCGTAGAAATCCTCGGGCGCCCGGCTCACGGCGTGGGGCACGATGACCAGTCGACCGCCGTGCAGCAGGGCACCGAAGATCTCCCACACGGAAAAATCGAAGGCGTAGGAGTGAAACAGGCACCACACGTCCTGCTGGCCGAAACCGAACCAATGGTCGGTGGCCTGGAACAATCGGCTGACGTTGTGGTGCGCGAGCAGTGCGCCTTTGGGTTTGCCGGTGGAACCGGAGGTGTAGATCACATAGGCCAGGTTGTCCGGATCCATCGGCACGTGCGGATTGTGTTCGGGATAGGTGCTGACGGCATCGACCGGATCCAGCAACAGGCAGTCGACGCCGGCGGGCAGCGCCAGCGAATCAAGCAGGTGGGCCTCGGTCAGGATCTGCCTGACGCCGCTGTCCTCGATCATGTAGGCCAGGCGATCGGCCGGGTAGGCCGGGTCCAGTGGTACGTAGGCGCCGCCGGCCTTGAGAATCGCCAGCAGGCCGATGATCATCCGTGGCGTGCGTTCGACGGCGATGCCGACCAGTACGTCGGGCCCGACGCCTTGTTCGATCAAACGATGGGCCAATTGGTTGGCGTGTCGATTGAGCTCGGCATAGCTTATGTGCTGCCCTTCGAACGTCAGCGCTATCGCCTCTGCGGTGTTGGCGGCGTGGGTTTCGATCACCTGGTGCAGGCACTCTTCCTGGCGCAACCGGGTCGGCCGACGGTTCCAGTCGTTCAGGGTCAGCCGCTGTTCATCGGCGCTCAACAACGGTAGCTCGCCGAGGGCGCAGCCGGGCGTTTCGATCAGGCCGCGCAGCAGGTTCTGCCAATGCTCGGCCATGCGCTCGATGGTTTGTGTGCGGTACAGGTCACGGCTGTATTCGAAGGTCGCCACGGTCTGCTGTTGTGAATAGTCGACATCCAGCGACACGTCGAACTTGGCCTGGTTTTCGCCGGTGTCGAGAAACTCCAGCATGAATTGATGCGGACTTGGCAGCGACGCCGCCTGTGATCCGGTGCGCCAGTTGAACAGGACCTGAAACAGCGGGTTGGCGCCCAATTGATCGAGGATCAATTCCAGCGGGTAATCGGCATGCTCCAGCGCGGCGAGGGACTGCACGCGCAGATCGCGGAGAAAATCCAGCGCGCTGCGGGTCGAGTCGATCCGCGCCCGGTACACCTGGCTGCTGACAAAAAAACCTACCAGGTCCTGGCTTTCATGGTTGTTGCGGTTGGCGTTGGGAACGCCGACGGTGAAGTCGGTCTGGCGGCTGTAGCGGGCCAGCAGCAATTGCCAGGCACCCAGTGCTACCACGAACGGCGTCAGCCCCTGGCGTTGGCAGAACGTGTCGAGCGCATGGACCATCGCCGGGGCCAGCGCCACCTGCACACGGCCGGCCATGTGTGTCTGGCTCGCGGTGCGCGCAAAATCCTGTGGCAGTTCCAGTGTGGGCAGGTCGTGGCCCAGGTACTCGCTCCAGTATTCGCCGCCGCGCCGGCAGGCCAGGCTCTGCAAGTACTCGCCGCGTTGCCACTTCGCGTAGTCGGCGTATTGCAGGGGCAACGGCGGCAGCGGTGACGGATCGCCCAGCAAGCCCTGGGCATAGGCCTGGGTCATGTCCTGCATGAGGATCGTGTTGGACCAGGCATCGGACACGATGTGATGCATATTCAGCAACAGCACATGTTCCGCAGGGCTCAGCCTGAGCAGGGTGGCCCGCATCAGCGGCGCCTGGGTGAGATCGAACGGTCGCCGGGCGTGTTGCTCGATGCGCTGCGAAAGCGTCGGCTGGTCGAGCCCGGCGAGGTCTTCGCGATGCAGGACCAGGCAGGCGTTGCGCTCAACCACCTGGGTCGCGGCGCCGTCGATTTCGATGAACGCGGTGCGGAGGATATCGTGCCGGTCGATGACCCGATTCAGCGCTTGCTCCAGGGCATCGGCATTCAGCTCGCCCGTCAGGCGCAGGGCACGTGGCAGGTTGTAGGCCGACCGGGTCGGGTCGCGCTGTTGTTCCAGCCACAAGCGTTGCTGGGCGAAAGACAAGGGCGCGCGGTCCAGCCGGCTGCGGTTGGACCGCGCGTGCAGATCGTCGGCGGCGTCATCGAGCAGCAGCGCCAGCAGATCATCATCTAGCAATTCGTTCATGGTGTTCTCGCGGTAGACAGCATTGCGTCGGGCAGGCTCAGGCGAAGGCTGCCGGGACCTTTTCAGTGACGACCTGACCGGCCTGCATCCGCACCAGCTGATCGGCGATGTCGAAGTAACGGTCGTCGTGGGAAATGACGATGATGGTCTTGCCCAGGGCCTTCAGCTCCGGCAGCAGCTCGGTGTAGAAGATCCGCCGGAACACCGGGTCCTGGTCGGCGGCCCATTCGTCGAAGACCAGCACCGGGCGTTCTTCCAGCCAGGCGTTGAGCAGGGCCAGGCGCTTGCGTTGGCCGGTGGAGAGATCGGTGGTGCTGAAGACACCGTCGTGAATGCTGACCTTGTGGGCAATCTCCAGGCGCTCCAGGTAGCGATTGGCGGTCCCCGGCACTTGCTGGTCGCCTTGCACCAGTTCATCGAACAGGTAGTAGTCGGCAAAAATCGTGGTGAACAACTGGCGATAATCGTCACGCTGCGCAGCCAGCACCGGCTTGCCATCGAGCAGAATTTCACCGCCCTGGGGCGCATAGAGGCCCAGCAGCAATTTGATCAGCGTGGTCTTGCCCCCGCCGTTCTCGCCGACGATGAATACGATCTCGCCTTGGGCGATGGACAGGTTGACCGGTCCGAGGGCGAAGGCCTGGCTGCCGTCGACCGCCGGGAAGGCGTAGTGCACGTCACGCAATTCAAGCTGTTGGATCGTCGGCTTGGGCACGCTCTTATCATTGAGCAGCAGGTGTGGCTCCGGCGAGGAGAACTGCTCGGCCAACTCCGCAATGCGTTTGAATGCAATGTTGGCGCGGCTGATCACCGGCAAGGTCATCACCAGGTATTCCAGCGGCCCTTTCATATACAACAGCACCAGCACAAAACCGCTGAGCACCGCCTTGTCGATGCCCAGCCACAGCGATTGCAGGGCCAGGACCAGGCCGATGACCACAAAGAACAGCATCGAGCCGAAGGTCTTGGCGACCACGAAGGTGTTGACCGAGCGGATGTTGGTATCGCAGATCTGCTCGGCGGTGGCTTCGATGCGCTGGCTGAACATGCGTTGGCGACGAGGCCGATGGATACGCAGTTCCTTGGCGCCGGCGGCGATCGCGCTGTAGTGCTTTTGCAGGGCGTCTTCAGCCTCGCGGGCCGCTTCGAAACCGCGAATGCCACGGGCTCGCGCCACGTACTGGATGACCGTGCCGATCACCAATGCCACCAGCAGCAGCGCAAACATCGGCAATGACAGGTAGGCCAGGTAGGCCAGGCAGCCGAGGGTGACGGTGAAGGCAATGGCCAATGGCGCAAAGGAGAAAGCGAAGTTGCTGACCATGTTGACGTCGTGGGTCAGTATCGGGATGAGCCGATGACTGCGAAAACGCTCGATCTGTTCGATCGGTGCCAACAGGACTTTCTGGCCGAGGGATTTGCGCAGGCTGGCGATGATGTTCTGGCCGACATGGTTGGTGCCGATGTCCGACAGGATCGAGGTCAGCAGCGCCGCCGCGCAAAGCCCGGCGAAGGTGCCGAGCATGTGTGGCGAGGGCCCGGCATCGGCGTTCAGCGCGTCGTTGATGGTCGCCAGCAGGGCGGTGATGCTCAGGCCACCGAGCATGCCCAAGAGGATGGAGCCTACGACAATCAGCCGGAAGGGTTTGAGCAGGCTGAACAGTTCACTGATCACCCCGCGTTGTGGTTGGCTCATGGAGGTTCCCTGCTAGATAAAAAGGGCGAAGGCCATCGGGGGCATTCACCGCATGGGCTGGAGGACGGCGGCACGCCGGTTGGGACGCGCCCACCTATGGAACGATTGGAGGGAAAGGGGATTTAACGAGGAACCACCTGACACACATATTGTGGCGAGGGGATTTATCCCCGCTGGGCTGCAAAGCAGCCCCAATGGAATCGCCGCGTTATCTCTGGCTGATCGGTGTTGCCTGCTTGGGGGCCGCTTCGCAGCCCAGCGGGGATAAATCCCCTCGCCACAGAGCCACCATGTCCAAAGAGGTATTTGGGTGGGCAGGTTGATCTACATATCCCGGGCGACCCGGAACCCCAGCCAATCACCGCGGGCATCGGAAAACACCGCGTTGCGGTTGCCCGAACGGGAGAACACCGGTGCTTCGCCCCAGTCGTTGCCACGGATGCGCCGTACTTTGCAGTTGCCTGTCAGTGCGGCGCTGCCGTCGCCTGGAGCATTGAGGTAGTTTTCGTTGAAGCAATCGGCGGTCCATTCGTAGACGTTGCCGTGCATGTCGTACACGCCGAAGGCATTGGGCGCGAAGCTGCCGGCCGGCGCGGTGAAGTTGTAGCCGTCGGCGGCGCCGTAGGTATTGGCGTGCTGGGCGATGCTGTAGTCCTTGCCTTCATCGAACGGGAAGGGAAACGGGCCATCGCTGCCGCCGCGCGCTGCGTATTCGCGCAGGGACTCGCTGACCAACCGATACGGCTTGCCGGTTTTTTTCGACAGCCACGCCACGTAGGCGCTGGCCTCGGCGAAATCCATGCACACCGCCGGGTGCCGGTCGGTGTATTGCTTGCGCGGATCGCTACCCTGGTAATCCGGGACGCCGGCCTGGCACGCGCGGCCGGGGCGCTTGTCGCCGTCAGGCATCACGTAGCCGCTGTCGCGCAGGTAGGCGAACCACTCGCCTTTGAGCACCTGGAAGCGGCTGATGGCCACCGGTTTGTCGAACGTCACCGGGTGCATCGGGCCTTCGTCGGGCTCGCGGCCGACCTCGTTGTCCGGCGCGCCCATCTGGAAGGTGCCGGTGGGCAGCACGACCATTTCCGGGCAGTCCTTGCAGTCGCGAAATACCTGGCCCGGTTGCGAGGCCTGGGCATGGGAGGGCAGCAGGGCGGTGAGGGCCAATGCCGGAAGCGTCTTCAATAAAAATCGGTTCATCGATTGCTCTCGATCAGTCATCAGAGTGTTTTGCTCAACAGCGCCATGAAGCGGTCGATTTCGACTTCGGTGTTGAGCAGCCCCGGCGCGGTGCGGATCACCGGCCCGGCATCGCGGTGCACGGCGTCGGCGATGACGCGGTTTTGCATCAGGTAGGCAGCGATCTCATCGCTTTTACGATTCTTGACCCGGAAGAAGCTGAAACCGGCCGACAGCTCCGGGCTCAGCGGCGTGACCAGCTCGATCTGCGGCAGCGCCAGCAATTGTTTTTTCAGGTAGCTGTTCAGCGCGTGAATGCGCGCCTGCACCTCGGCCTTGCCCAATTGCAGATGCAGCTTGAAGGCCTCGTCCGCCGCCCAGCGATGCTCAAAGGCGTGGTAGCCGCCCGGGGTCATTGTGGTGGAAAACGCCGTCGCCTCGGAGAAGGTCGGGATGATCGGCGTGACGTACCTGACTTCTTCGCTGCGGCTGCACACCACGCCGGTGCCCCGGGGGCCGAACATCCATTTGTGGGTGCCGGCGATGAAGAAGTCGCAATTCATCTGCGGGAAATTCAGGTCCTCGACACCGAAACCGTGCACGCCGTCCACCACATACACGATCCGCTGCTCATCGCCGCGGCCCTGGTTGTGCTTGTCCACCAGGGCGCCGATCTTGCCGATCGGCAGCTTCACGCCGCTGCCCGAGTGCACCCAGGTCATGCCCAGTACGCGGGTCTCGGGGCGGATGTTGCGGTCGATGGCCGCGAGGATTTGCGCCTCGCTGGCGTCGCGGGCGTTTTCGAACAGCTTGATCTTGCGCACCCGGGTGCCGTCCCGTTGCTTGCGCAAGTCGAGGATGGTGTGGGTGGCATAGTGTTCATGGGCGGTGGTGAGGATTTCCTGTTCGGGCCGTACATGGACGCCGCCATAAATCATCGCCAGGCCTTCGGTGGTGCTGCCGGTCAGGGCGATCTGTTTCGGTGTCGCTTGCAGGTAGCGCCCGGCCCAGGTCCGCACGTTTTCCTCGCGCTCTTCGATGACGCCCAGGTCCCAGTCCATCAACAATCCCGGGTTTTTATCGAGGGCGGCGCGGTGGCGTTCGATGGCCTCGCGCACCGGACGCGGGTGAGTGGTGATGAGGAAGTTGGAGAAATGCAGGTAGTCCGGGTCCTGGTTGAACAACGAGCGCAGTTGCGCCCATTTGTCTCGGGGCAGCGGCGACAATGGATCTGCAGCGGCGATGGACGGCAGGCTGGCGGCAAACGGCAGGCCGGCCGTCAGGATCCCGGCTTGCTTGAGAAAGGTACGGCGCTCGTTCATCGCTGGGCCGCCTTCTGCGTCGCGGCAATCGCTGGCTGGGCGGCTTTCTGCACCTGGTCCCAGACGCGCAGGAAGTTGCCGCCCCAAAGCTTGGCGATGTCGGCTTCGGAGTAGCCGCGCGTCAGCAGTTCGGCGGTCACGTTGCGGATGTCGCCGACGTCTTCCCAGCCTTTAACGCCGCCGCCTTCGTTGAAGTCCGAGCTGATGCCGACATGGTCGATACCGATCTTGCGCACGGCGTAGTCGATGGCATCGCCCAGGTCCTTGAGGCTGGCCTTGGGTTCCTCTTCGAGAATGGCGTAGAGCTGGCCGGCGTATTCGCCGAATCGCTGTTCCGGCCACGCGGCGATGATCGGATCGCCGGGCATCAGCGCCATCGCCAGGTTGGGCAGCGGCGGCAGGTCGAAGCGCTCGCGCAGGTCGTTGAGTTTGTCCTGGGTCTTTTGCGTCAGCGGTCGCAGGTACTGGGAGAAACCGACAATCTGCACCACGCCGCCGCTGGCCTTGATCAACTGCATTTCCTTGTCGCTGAGGTTGCGCGGGATGTCCACCATGGCCCGTGGCGCCGAGTGAGAAGCTACCAATGGGGTGCGGCTCAGTTGTGCGACTTGCTCCAGGGCCAGGGTCGACATTTGCGATACGTCAATGATCACGCCGAGGTCGTTCAGGCGTTTCACCGCTTGCTTGCCAATGTCCGAGAGGCCGCCAAGGGCGTCGGGCGAATCGTTGAAAAACGGCAGCGGTCGCGAAGAATCGGCCCAGTCGTTGTTGCCGATGTAGCTGAAGCCGAACATGCGCATGCCCCGCGCCGTCCACAGGTCCAGCAGGCTCAGGTCGTGGCCGAGGGGATAGGCGTTGAGCATGCTGATGAAAATCGCGAACTTGCCTTCGCCGTGCAGGCGACGGAAGTCGTCGGGGGTGTAGGCGATGGCGACCTGGTTGGGGAAATCCCGGACCATGCCGGTGATGATCTTGTAGCGCACTTCCTGCTGGTTGCGCGCTTCCTCGACGAAGCCGGCGGTGGGCTTGTGCGGCGCGTTGGGGCCGTTCCACAGTTCGGGCCAGCCGAATATGGTCAGCGCGGCGCCGGAGAGGTGACCGCGATTGGCTTTTACCAGGTCGAACTGGCCGTTGCCGTCCTTGTCCGCTTCATTGCCGGCGGTGCCGAAATCCAGCGGCACGGTGATGTGACTGTCGAAGGACAACAGGCGCTCGTGCAACTCCCGGGCTTCTTTCATCACCTTCACCGGGTAGCCGGGATTGTCCCGCCACCAATGGTCCCAGGCCGCGAGCCCACCACCGACGACCAGCGCCAGGGCCAGGGATACGCCGGTGAAAAGAGCCTTTTTCGAACGTGGTGTGGTCATTGCCGATCTCAGTCTGGTTCGCCTTGGAAGGACAGGCGCGGGGCCTTTGCTATCTGGGGGGAACGAGTGGTCGGCGGGGAAATTTAGGCGCCCTCGAGGGCCTCTTCGCGAGCAGGCTCGCTCCCACATTAAAATGCAATCCACCTGTGGGAGCGAGCCTGCTCGCGAAGGCGGCCGTGAAACCCACCTATCTTCTGCGAATGTACCTAGACCCATTGTGGGAGCGAGCCTGCTCGCGAAGGCGGCCGTGAAACCCACCTATATTCGGCGAATGTACCCAGACCCATTGTGGGAGCGAGCCTGCTCGCGAAGGCGGCCGTGAAACCAACCTATCTTCTGCGAATGTACCCAGATCCATTGTGGGAGCGAGCCTGCTCGCGATGAGGCCCTCACAGCTCGCTATAAATTTGTCCGCCCAGCCATCGTCCTAGCTTGGATAAAGCCCGTGCGAGGGCGAACACAGGTAAGGCAATGACGATTTCTCGACGATGGTTCATGGCAGGCCTGGCGCTGACCGGTGCCGCCGTGCCTGCGGTGTATTACGGGCACCGTGAACTGACCCGGCCGGACCCCACCATCACTCCCGGCGAGGCGTCGTTCGATGTGGCGGATGTGGCGGGCCAGCGCCGGGCCAACACGCTGCGGGGTATCTGGACGATCCGTTTCACCGGTCGCGATGCCGGTCTCGACGGTATGCCCGGCGACGGCCTGCAAGTGTTTCTCGACATCGCCCACAAGGGCCGTGGCCTAGTGGGCTGCCTGGACACCGGCGAACGCCTGCGTGCCGGGGACGAACCGCGTTATCGGGTCTTGGGCGACCTGGCCGGCAGCGACCCGAAGCAGTTGAGTTGGCGACTGATCGGCAGCGAACATGCCGCGCCGGATTACGAGTTCATCATGACCGTTGACGAAGTCTGGGCCGGTTTCGGCAATGCCGGCACCGCCACCCTCAGTGGCCGGGTGTTGCGCCTGGACCGCCCGCTGGCACAGCCGGAACTCGACAACCAGTTCATCGCCGTCAAGCAGCGCTTTCCCGAAGCCAGGGAGCGCATACCGCTGAGCCCGAAGCTCCTGGCCTGGCTGGTCTCGCCCGAGCACCGTCTGTTTCACCAGCTCTGGCACGCCTCGCGGGACAAATGGCACACCCTCGACGAAGACAAACGCAACGCCCTGCGCGGCCTTGGCTGGCAGCCCGGGCCGCGAGACAACGAGCGTGACGCCCGTGGGCCGCGCAAGGATCGCAACGGCTCGGGGGTGGATTTCTTTTTCATGCATCGGCACATGCTCGGCACGGCGCGTTCGTTCCAGCCGTTACCGTCGTGGCCGCGTTTCCCCTTGCCGCAACCGGAGCTGGAACGCGATCGCCTAGGCTTTGCCCGGTATTTCGATAACCTCGACGGCACGGCACTGCCGCCGACATGGCTGGCCCGTGGCGACGAGCAGTACGCCCAATGGGTCAGCGACATCAAGACCGCCGAGACCTACCACAGCAATTTCCAGGTCTGGGAGTCGCGCTATCGCGATCCGCGCTACCTGTCGAAGCTGACCTTGGGCCAGTTCGGTTCCGAGGTGGAACTGGGCCTGCATGACTGGCTGCACATGCGCTGGGCCTCGGTGCCCAGGGACCCGTCCAACGGTCATCCGGTGCCGTTCGCCCGTGATCAGGCGGACTTCGCCCAGCGCTGGTTCGAACCGGAGAACGATTTTCTGGGCGATCCGTTTTCCTCTCACGTGAGCCCGGTATTCTGGGCCTTCCACGGCTGGATCGACGATCGCCTCGAAGACTGGTTCCGCGCCCACGAGCGTTTCCATCCGGGCGAAGTCAGCCGGCTGCAAGTCAACGGCGTGCCCTGGTTCGCCCCGGGCCGCTGGGTGGAAATCGCCGACCCCTGGCTGGGCCCGGACACCCATGGTTGCAGTACCACGCCGGGGCTGCAGGTCGGCCGCTCGGTGGAAATGGACCCGGAAACCATGAAACTGGCGCTGCGCATCACCTTTGGCAGTGATGACGACAAACTCTCCAGACTGTTGCGCCGCGTGCCGCAACGGCCGTGGTACGCGCGTAATCTGAAGTCCAAGCCGGTTTGACTTACGCGACAGCTGCTTTTGTGGCGAGGGAGCAAGCTCCCTCGCCACGGATTTCACTTGGCTTGAGGTGGCTAGCGCGGCGCGGCAATGTCCAGGGCGCGGTTTGCCAGGAGCTCACCGAGCTCGATCATCTGCTGGATCCCCAACGCCAAATGCCGTCGCGAGCCTTCCAGGGCGAAGGCAAGGTCGCTGGCCATCGCGTTCGCCGAGGCGAGGGTTTCGCTGAGGTTGGCGAGCAGGCATTCGATGTCGGCGTCTGGTGCGACGGTGAATAACGGGCTGGGGGATTCTTCGGGGGGATTGGGGGTGTGCTTGAACATGATGTAACTCCTAGTATGCATTTTCAGGAGCCGACACCATCGCTACCAAACGATTGGGGGGCGGCCGTACGCGGGTTGGTAGACCGGAGCACTAGGAACCCGGCGCGCCCGAAGACGCCCTGCGCACGGCCACCATGAAGCAGATGCCAAGACAGCATCTGCAGAAGGTGGCGCTTGCGCCTAGTTGACTCGCGGGCTACCAAACCCGATCACTGCAATCAGCGACCCGGAAACAGTAAAAGCCACGAGCCAAGCGCACAAGTCGGCGGATTCTGGCGTAGTTGTAGGCAATGACGCAAGGCAACGTAGCCTCGCTCGGACGGCTTACATGGCCGGATAAACAGAACCAAAGCCGAACACTATTATTGGCGAACAGAGATTCCTGTGTGGCGAGGGGATTTATCCCCGCTGGGTTGCGAAGCAGCCCCATTAGCGGTACCTCGGTGCGTCAGATGTGTCGAGTGAGCTGGTTTTGGGGTTGCTGCGCAACCCAGCGGGGATAAATCCCCTCGCCACAAATTTCACCAGGCTTGGACGTGTGCTCGAGGCCTACATCACCCGCCAACCCCCACCCAGCGCCTTGTACAACGCCACGCTCGCCTGCACCCGTGCCAGGCGCAATTGCACGTTCATGTCCTGGGCGGCGTACAGCGTGCGTTGGGTTTCGAGTACGGTGAGCAAGTCTTCTGCGCCGGCCTGGTAGCGGCTTTGGGCGATGTCGAAGGCGGTTTGCGCCTGGTGCAGCTCTTCGCTCTGCCATTGTCGCTGCTGGTCCAGACCCTGGATGCCGTTCAGGGCTTTCTCGACGTCGGCGAAACCGTTGACGATCGCGGCGCGGTAGGTTTCCAGCAGTTCTTCCTGGCGCGCGGTGGCCCTGTCCCGTTCGGCCCGCAAGCGTCCGTTGTTGAAGATTGGCGCGGCCAGGCCGGCGCTGAGGTTGTAGACGTTGTTGCGCAGCAACTGGTCGGCAATGTCGGCGCCGGTGGCCAGGCTCAGGCCCAGGGTGACCGAGGGCAGCAGGGCGGCGCGGGCCACGCTGATGTCGGCCTGGGCGGCGGCGAGGCGTGCTTCGGCGGCGGCGATGTCGGGGCGACGGCGCAGCAGGTCACTGGGTACGCCCGCGTCGATGGCGGGCCAGTGCAAGGCGTCGAAGGTTTCATCGTCGAGCTTGAGCGCTTGCACCGGCTGGCCCAGCAACGCCGCCAGGGTGATCAACGCCTCGCGCGCCTGTTGTTGCACCTGGGGCAATCGGCGCCGCTGCGTCGCCACCAGGCTTTTTTGCTGGGACAGTTCCAGCGCCGTGGCGCTGCCGGCGTCGTAGCGGGTCTGCACCAGGTCGAGCACGTTTTGCGCGTTGGCCAGGTTAAGTTCGGCGATGCGCTGTTGTTCGCGCAGCGACAAGGCCTGGGTGTAGCTGTTGGCGACAGCGCTGAGCAAGGTCAATTCCACGGTCGCCCGGTCAAACCGGCTGGCCGACAACGCGCTCAGCGCACTGTCCCGGGTAGCCCGCTTGCCGCCCCAGAAATCCACTTCATAACTGGCGCTGAGGTGGGCATCGTAGTAGTCGATGGTGCGGTTGTTCCGATCCACGTCCAACTGGCTATAGCCCTTGCCCCGCAGCAGCTCCTGGCGATTGCCGTTGAGCCCGGCGCGGATTTCCGGCAGCAACGGCGCGCCGGCGATCACCGCGCTGGCCTGGGCCTGGCGAACCCGGGCCATGGCGGCCGCGAGGTCGAAGCTGCCTTGGCGCGCCTGTTCGATCAAACGATCGAGTTGCCGGCTGCCGAACTGCTTCCACCATTGTTGGTTATCGACACGCGCATTGGGCGTATCGACAGTTTGCCAGGCTTGCGGCGGCTCGATGCCGCTGTCGGGTGTCGACAAAGGTGTGCCGCAGGCCGCCAGCAGCAGGCTGGCGGCCAGGAGGGTCAGGTGCGCTTTCATAGAGAAGGGTTCATTCACTGGTAAGGGCCGCGACCGGGTCGAGGCGAGCGGCCTTGCGGGCCGGCATGAAACCGAAGACGACGCCGGTGACCAGCGCACAACCGAAGGCGCCGAACACCGCCAGCCATTCGAACGCCACGGCGATTTTGCCCAGCAGCAACGCGCCGCCCACCAGCAGGGCCAGGCCGATGCCGGCCAATCCACCGACCACCGAGAGCATCACCGCTTCGGTCAGGAACTGGCGCAGGATGTCGCGCTGGCGGGCACCGGTGGCCATGCGGATGCCGATTTCCCGGGTCCGCTCGCGCACTGTCATGAGCATGATGTTCATCACGCCGATGCCGCCCACCAGCAGCGAGATTGCCGCAATGGCCCCGAGCATCAACGACAGCGTGCCCTGGGTGCGGGCCTCGGCTTGGATCATCGCGGCGTTGTTGGTCAGCTCGAAATCCTGCTTGCCGTTGTGCAGTCGCAGCAAGGTACGGGAAACGGCCTGCTCGGCCTCCTTGACCTTGGCCGCGTCGCGAGCGGCGATCACCACGTATTCAGGATGACGGCTGCCAAACAGACGCACGCTGGCGGCGGAGTAGGGCACGGCGATGCGGTTGTCGGCGTCCGAATCCCCCGAGCTGGCGCCTTTTTCGGCGAGTACGCCGACCACCTGGAATGGCACGTTTTCGATCAGGATGTAGCGGCCGATGGGATCGGCGACGTCCTTGAGCAGCTTCTGCCGGACCTTGTGGCCGATCACCGCCACCGCCGCCGCGCTGCGCTCATCGGTGTCACTGAAGTAGCTGCCCTGGGCCACCGGCCAGTTGAAGATGGTCGGGAAATTCGTGTCGTTGCCGCCCACGTAGCTGGTGTGGTCGAGGTTGCCGAAACGCACGTTGGCGTTGTTGCCGTTGACCGGCATGAAGCGCTGCACTTCGGGCAGGGCGGCGAGGGCGGCGATGTCCTGTTCGCTGATGATGCCCTTGGCGGCGCGCGGGTTGGGCGCGGTGCCGTTTAGGTAGATGATGTTAGAGCCGAAGGCGCCCATCTGGGCCATGACCTGGCGCTTGCTGCCTTCGCCCACCGCCAGCATTACCACCACTGAGGCCACGCCGATGACGATGCCGAGCAAGGTCAGGGCGGTGCGAAAACGGTTGATCCACATCACTCGCCAAGCGGCCTGGACGGCGTCCACCAGTTCGCCTTTCCAGGCGCCGTTGTGCTCGCTGCCGGCGCTCAGGCGCTGGCGCAGATCCACCGCCTGCAACGCCTTGGGGTTGGCTTGTGGTGCGCTGGCTGTGGTGGTGGCGCTGTCGCTGATGATCAGCCCATCGCGGATTTCGATGATGCGTTTGGCCCGGGCCGCCACTTCGCGGTCGTGGGTGATCAGGATCACTACGTGGCCCTGGCTCGCCAGTTCGTCGAGCAGCGCCATGACTTCAATGCCGCTCTGACTGTCGAGGGCGCCGGTGGGTTCGTCGGCGAGGATGATGTGGCCGCCGTTCATCAAGGCCCGGGCAATCGACACTCGCTGTTGCTGCCCGCCGGACAGCTGGTGGGGACGATTGCCGGTGCGGCTCGCCAGGCCCAGGCGTTCGAGCAGGGCGCTGGCCCGGGCATGACGCTCGGCGGCCGAGGTGCCGGCATAGATGGCCGGCATCTCGACGTTTTCCTGGGCCGTGCCGGACGGGATCAGGTGGTAGCCCTGGAACACGAACCCGAACGCCTCCCGGCGTAGCCAGGCCAGTTCGTCGCTGCCCAGTCGGGCGACGTTCTCACCGGCAAAGCGGTACTCGCCGCTGGTGGGACGGTCGAGGCAGCCGAGGATGTTCATCAGCGTCGATTTGCCGGAGCCGGACGCCCCGACGATCGCCAAAAACTCCCCAGCGTGAATCGACAGGTCGATACCCCGCAGCACTTCCACCCGTGGGCTGTCGCCACCGCCGTAGGCCTTGCGAATGTCCCGCAGTTCGATCAGGGGCGTACTCATTCAGCCTCCGCTGCCGCTGGCCGGGCCGATCAGCACGCGATCGCCTTCGCTCAGGCCGTCGAGGATCTGCGTGCGCAAGCGGTCGCTGACGCCGGTGCGAACGGTCCTTGGCTGGATGTCGCCATTGTCGGCCAGCACCCGCACCTGGCTTGCGTCCTGCAACGCGGCGATGGGCACGGTCAACACGTCCTTGGCCTGGGCAGCGACGAAAAATACCTGGGCGGTCATGTCGGTCATCAGGGCGCGGTCGGCGTTGTCCACGTCCAGCAGCACGGTGTAGAGCACCACCCGTTCGCTGCCGCTGCGGCCGCCGGAGGGGCTGCCGCCCTGGCTGGCTTCCAGCGGACGCGGCGGCACCGGCAGGATCTGTCGCACGGTGCTGCTCCAGCGCCGGTTGCCGCCGGCCAGGGTGGTGAAGTAGGCGGTCATGCCCGGCTTGACGTGGCCGATGTCGGCTTCCGAGACTTCGGCCCAGACCGTCATCGGTGACAGCCGGGCGATGCGCAGGATTAGCGGGGTTTGCTGCTGGGCGTTGAGGGTCTGGCCTTCTCGTGCTCCGACGGCAACCACGGTGCCGTTCATCGGCGCGTAGATCCGGGTATAGCCCAATTCGGCCTCATCGCTGCGCAGATTGGCCTGGGCCTGGCGGATCTGCGCCTGGAACATGTCGATGCGCGCCTGGGTCGCCCGCACCTCGGCCTGCGCCGTCTGCACATCCTCTTCGCGAGTAGCTCCGCCGGCCTTGAGCTGTTGTTGACGGCGGAATTTCTGTTGCGCCAGGTCGTGCTGGGCGCGTTGTTCCTGGAGTTGGGCCTTGAGGTTTTCGATGGAAAAACGTCCGGCGTCGAGCCGGGCTTTCTGCGTGGACGGGTCGATTTCCACCAGCAACTGACCTTCGCGAACCTCGTCGCCGGCCTCGACATGGATCCTCTGGATCTGCCCGGAGGCCTGGGCGCCGACGTCTACATAACGCCGCGGTTGCAATGTGCCGAGGGCGGTGACGCTGTTTTCGATATCGCCGCGGGTGACGGCCGCGGTGGCGACGGGGCCGTGGTCCGGCGTAACCGCTTGCCAGGCGGCGAAGGCCACGGCCGGTAACAGGGCGAAAGTCAGGAGCCAGGCGGGGCGGGTGAGGCGGGGACGTTTCATGCAGGGTTCCGGCCGGTGATATCGGGTCCGTCGCAAGAGCAGCAGGGACGGGGGGCTGTTCTGGTAAACGAGCGTTCCGGGCGGGAATTTAGCGGGGGAAATACTGGGTAACAGTTGAAACAACACCCACCCGATAGCAGGTGGGGGGATTTATCTGTGGCGAGGGGATTTATCCCCGCTGGACTGCGAAGCAGTCCTCTTAACTTGCACCTCGGTCTGTCAGATGTTTTAAGTGAGCTGGTTTGGGGCTGCTTCGCAACCCAGCGGGGATAAATCCCCTCGCCACGAAAGCAACACCTGGCGCCACTGGAACTGAACGATTCTGCCTTGATACAAACCAACGCTTTAAATCTATATGAGAATTACTATAAATTACGCGATTGAGCCTGCCACTATCCTGCCATGCCCTTTTCAGGCATGCCGAGTGGCACAGGGATAGCTGTCGCAGTCGCTGCGCACGGGAGTCATGTTGGAAAACTACTATCGCGAACTGGTGTGTTTCCTCAACGCCAGGCTAGGCAACCGCCAGGCGGCCGAAGATGTGGTGCATGACGCCTACGTGCGGGTGCTGGAGCGCGCCAGCGATACCCCCATCGAGCAGCCCCGGGCGTTCCTTTATCGCACCGCGCTGAACCTGGTGATCGACGGGCATCGGCGCAATACCCTGCGCCAGGTCGAATCCCTTGATGTGCTCGACAGCGAAGAACGGTTCTTCACCCCATCGCCCCATACCAGCCTGGACCACGGCCAGCGCCTGGACATGCTGCAACGGGCCCTGGCCGAGTTGCCGCCGCTGTGCCGCGAGAGTTTCCTGCTGCGCAAGCTCGAAGGCCTGTCTCACTCGCAGATCGCCGGGCGCCTGGGTATTTCCAGGGCGCTGGTGGAGAAACACATCGTCAATGCCATGAAGCATTGTCGTATTCGCGTACGGCAGTGGGACGCGTCCTGATTCACCCTCGCTGATTCTCGGTGGTAAATTTTCCTTCGTTGTCCTCGTTCCTCTCAACAGACGACTGACGGCCTAGTGCGGGCCGCTCAAGTCACCCAGGCTTTCGCGCCCTGTTGAGGGGCTTTTCCAGAGGACACTGGACATGACACAGGCAATTGCAGCGCCCACCGTTCACGATTTGATCGGCATCGGCTTCGGCCCTTCGAACCTGGCGCTGGCCATCGCGCTTCAGGAACGTGGCCCGGTCCAGGGCGAACTGGATGTGTTGTTCCTCGACAAACAGGCTGACTACCGCTGGCATGGCAATACCCTGGTGACCCAGAGCGAATTGCAGATTTCCTTCCTCAAGGATCTGGTGACCCTGCGCAACCCGACCAGCCCGTACTCGTTCGTCAATTACCTCAAGCACCATGGCCGCCTGGTGGATTTCATCAACCTCGGCACCTTCTACCCGTGTCGCATGGAGTACAACGACTACCTGCGCTGGGTGGCGGCGCAGTTCGCCGGCCAGAGCCGCTACGGCGAAGAGGTGCTGCGCATCGAGCCGGTGCTGCACAACCAGCAGGTTGAAGCACTGCGGGTGATTTCCCGCAACGGACGGGGCGAGGAGTGTGTGCGCACCACGCGTTCGGTGGTGGTCAGCGCTGGCGGCACGCCGCGCATTCCCGAGGCGTTCAAGGGGTTCAGGGAAGATGCGCGGGTGTTCCATCACTCGCAGTATCTGGAGCGCATGGCAACCCAACCGTGCGTGAGCGGCCAGCCAATGAAAATCGCGATCATCGGCGGCGGCCAGAGCGCAGCCGAAGCCTTCATCGACCTCAACGACAGCTTCCCATCGGCACAGGTCGACATGATCCTGCGCGGCTCGGCCCTCAAGCCGGCCGACGACAGCCCGTTCGTCAACGAAGTGTTTTCGCCGGAGTTCACCGACCTGGTGTTCCAGCAACCCCACAGCGAGCGCGAGCGGCTGGTCAATGAATACCACAACACCAATTATTCGGTGGTGGACATCGATCTCATCGAACGCATCTACGGGATTTTCTATCGCCAGAAAGTCTCGGGCATCGCCCGCCATGCGTTCCGTACCCTGACCACGATCGAAAAAGCCACGGCCACGGAGAATGGCGTGGAGTTGGCCATGCGCAACAACGCCACCGGCGAGCTGACAAACCGGCGCTATGACGCGGTGGTGCTCGCCACCGGCTACGAGCGCCAGATGCACCGCACCTTGCTCGAGCCGCTGGCGCAATACCTCGGCGATTTCGAGGTGGATCGCAACTACAAACTGATCACCGATGAGCGCTGCAAGGCCGCCATCTACATGCAGGGCTTTTGTCAGGCCAGCCATGGTTTGAGCGACACCTTGCTGTCGATCCTGCCGGTGCGCGCCGACGAAATCGCCGGCTCGCTCTATGAGCACGGCAAGGAACGCGGCCTGGGCCAATCGGTACGGGAACAGTTGCTGGCCACGGCATAAGGTGTGCCGCAGGCGGCGATCCCGGGCTGCGCTTGGGCGCAATACCACGGATCACCGTCTGCGCCTGAGCGATGCTATTTCTCGATAACACATCAGGAAATTCCTCAGAAACTTCCTACACTCCAGTCACGCTTGCTGTATTTTCGACAGGCACGCTGACGGTTCGCTGTTCCCTTGCTTTGGCAGGCAGAACCTTATTTTCACCCAGGTTCGGTGGCGCTTTCGCGCCAACTCTGCCAAGGCCAGGCGAAACCCTCTGATCCGATGATTGTGTTTTCACGCATGAGCCTGGCGGCGTTGTCGCTGGGTTTATTGAGCATGGCACCGCAGGTCGTCGCTGCGCCCGAGTTACTGCAGGTGCTTGGGCGTTCCACCGTGAGCGGTTATTCGGTGTCGCTGGACGCAGCCGACCGGGCCTGGCTGCGCGACAAGGGCTCGTTGCTGCTGGGCGCCTCGGCGCCGGATTATGCGCCGTTCGGTATCACCGGCAATGGCCATGAATACGAAGGCCTGACCGCCGATTACGCCGGGTTGCTCGGTCAGTTGTTGCAGGTCGATGTGCAGGTGCGCCGGTACCCGTCGCGGGCCGAGGCGCTGCAGGCCCTGCGCGGCGGTGCAATCGACATGCTCGGCAGCGCCAATGGCTTCGAGGCGGGCGATCCGGAACTGGCGATGTCCCAGGCCTACGCCGATGACCAGCCGACCCTGGTGACCCGTGCCGGTGACAATCGCAAGCTCGCGCCGGACCTGGCGGGCAAGCGGGTGGCGATGCTTTATCACTATCTGCCCCCTGAAGCGGTCAAGGCTTTTTACCCCAAGGCTTCGCTGCAGCTGTACCCGTCGACGCTGAGCGCCATCGGTGCCGTGGCTTTCGGCCAGGCCGACGTCTATCTGGGGGACTCGATCAGCGCCCATTACCTGATCACCAAGAACTACCTGAACAACGTCCAGTTGGCCGATTTTTCACGCTTGGAAGTGCAGCCGTTCGCGTTTGCCCTGGCGCGTGACAACACGCGCCTGCTGCGGATCATCAACAGCGCCTTGCAAGCCATTCCCGGCACCGAGCGCATGGCGATCCTGCGCCGTTGGAGCGCCGGTGGCACAAGCATGCCCGGCCACCAACGGCTGCATTTCAGCGTCAGCGAACAACGCTGGCTGGACACGCATCCGCGAATCAGGGTGGTGATCAATGATCACTTCATGCCGCTCACGTTCATTGACCAACAGGGGCACTTTCGCGGCATCAGTGCCGATGTGCTGGCGAAAATCAGCCTGCGCACCGGGCTGAAATTCGATATCCAGCACGGTGAGTCGCTTGAGGATCTGATCGCGCAGGTCAAGGGCGGCGAGGCCGACGTCGTGGCGGCGTTCCCGCCGGGTTCCGACTACGCCGATGAACTGAGTTCCACCCGACCTTATTTGAGCAATCCCTACGTGCTCGTGGCCGCCCTGGATACCCAGGCCCCCGTCACGCCGGAGCAGATGGCCGGCAAGCGTCTGGCGCTGGTGCGCGGAAATGGGCTGCGCGATTACCTGCTGCAGCAATTTCCCGAGGTCCAACTGGTGCCGGCGCAAAACGCCGCCGATGCCCTGGCCATGGTGGCTTCCGGCGCGGTGGACGCGGCGATCAGCCCGCTGCTCAGTGCCAGCTACATGATCTCCCGTCAGTACCGCGACACGCTGCGGATCACCTGCACCGTCGGCACCGAGCCGGCGCTGATCGCCTTGGGCACCCGCCGGGACGCGCCGCAGTTGCATTCGATCCTGGACAAGGCGCTGCTCAGCGTTGCTCCTGAGGAAATGGACGAACTGACCAACCGCTGGCGTACGGAAATCGTTGTGGAAGACAGTTATTGGCTGCGCCACCGCGCCACCGTTCTCCAAGGCTTCGCCATCGCTGCACTGCTGTTGTTCCTGGCGCTGGGCTGGATCGGCTATCTGCGCCACCTGATACGCAAGCGTCGGCAGGCCGAAGTCGCCCTCAACGACCAGCTGGAATTCATGCGGGTATTGATCGATGGTACGCCGCATCCGATCTATGTCCGTGATCGCGAGGCGCGGTTGGTGTTGTGCAACAGCGGCTACCTTGAGGTATTCGGTGCCGAACGGCAGAGCGTTGTCGGCAAGACCCTGCTCGAAAGCGCGCCGGGGGATCCGGTCGAAGCGCGGCTCTACCACCATGACTATCTAAGGGTCATGGAGGAGGGCTTGCCACGGGTCCAGGACCGCGGCCTGACTGTGGCCAGCGGCGAGGTGCTGACTATTTATCAATGGATGCTGCCGTATCGCGGCAGCGACGGCGCGGTCAGCGGCATGATCGGCGGCTGGATCGACGTCAGCGAACGCCAGTACCTGCTCGAACAATTGCGCATTGCCAAGGACGGTTCGGATGACGCCAACCGGGCCAAGACCACGTTCCTGGCGACGATGAGCCACGAGATCCGCACGCCGATGAACGCGGTGATCGGCATGCTCGAACTGGCGCTGAAAAAGGCCGAAGAAGGCATTGTCGATCGGGCGGCCATCGAGGTCGCTTCGGGCGCCGCCCATGGCTTGCTGGCGCTGATCGGCGACATCCTCGATGTTGCCCGTATCGAGTCCGGGCGGATGTCGCTGGCGCCGGAGCGCGCCAACCTGCGGGAGCTGGTCGAGTCGGTGGCGCGGGTTTTCGAGGGCCTGGCCCGGCAGAAACACCTGGGCCTGCAGCTGGCCCTGGACGACGAGCTCGACCGCGACGTGCTGATCGATCCGTTGCACTTCAAGCAGGTGCTGTCGAACCTGCTCAGCAACGCGATCAAGTTCACCGATCAGGGCTTGGTGCGCTTGATCGCCGAGGTCGTCCCCGGCAGTGAAGACGAGCGACTCGCTGTTCGCTTGCGGGTGGAAGACACCGGCAGCGGGATTTCCCTTGAAGACCAGCAGCGGCTGTTCCAGCCGTTCACCCAGGTCGGCGACAACCGCGAGTCGACCCGCGGCGGCTCCGGGCTGGGGTTGGTCATCAGCCGGACCTTGTGCGAAATGATGGGCGGCACCCTGACGATGAGCAGCCTGCCGGGGGAGGGCACGCAGGTCGAGATCCGGCTGGATCTGCCGCTGCTCGACGCCTTGCTCCAGGCCCCACTTGCCGGGGGCAAGACGCCGTTGCCGATGCGGGTGCTGGCCATTCTGGTGGTCGATGACTATCCGGCCAATCGCCTGTTGCTGTGCCAGCAACTGAGTTACCTGGGCCACCGCGTGGAGGAGGCTGCGGAGGGTGTGCAAGGCCTGCATGCGTGGCGCGCCGGGCGCTTCGACATGATCATTACCGACTGCAACATGCCTTTGATGGATGGCTACGCATTGACCCGAGCCATTCGTGAAGAGGAGCACGCGCGAGGCCTGTCGCCGATATTGATACTCGGGTTCACCGCCAATGCCCAGCCAGAAGAAAAGCAGCGTTGCATCGACGCGGGAATGAACGACTGCCTGTTCAAGCCCATCGGGCTCGAAGTCCTCGGTGCCCGTCTGGCGCAGGTTTTTCCGGAACCGGCCGCAGGGTTTCCTGGAACGGAGGCCGAGGCGCCCGCGGATGATTTCGACCTGGACGGCCTGGCGCAGTTGACCGGCGGCGATACGGAGGCGCTGAACAGCCTGATCAGCGAACTGGTCACCTGCAATACCGAAGACACCGCGCAATTGCTGCACTTGTCCGCCCGGCATGATCTGCCCGGACTCGCCGACCTGGCGCATCGGATCAAGGGCGGGGCGCGGATGGTCAGGGCGCAAGGTCTGGTTAGCGCGTGCGATGCCCTGGAAGACGCTTGCCGGGAGCGGGATGCGTCGTCGTTGGCCGATGCGGTGGGTGACTTGCAGCAGGCGCTCGAACATTTGACCGGGCGGCTGCGTGCATCGTCGCTCTGGTCAGGTTGAGGTGGTTGCTGGCCGACATGAGGGGAATCGATCGCAGGACGGCGCCATGGGCGCCATTTACCCGGTTTTTAAGATTTTTCCTACAGCGTCCTTTAGAAGCTTTCTCTAGCCTGACGCCTCCTGACGTTCATGGGCCGCCGTACCCGTCGCGTTGCCATTGGATGCCCGTCATGCCGAACAAAGCATTACGTATCATGATCGCCGATTCAGAGCATTTTCATCGAATGAAGCTTGAGCGCCTGTTCAACCAGCAAGGTTATTTCCGGATTGCGCCGGTGAACGACATGGAGGAATTGTTGCTGCTGGTGGAGTATGGCAGCGAGCCGTTCGACGTGATCGTCGCCAATGCCCGACTGGCAAGTGGCGGAGTGGAGTTAGCCGATTTCCTGGTCGACAACCCCCAGGTGCTTCACGGGTTGATCTACAACATGCCGCAGGCTGGCGTGTCGCCGCAGGTAGGCGGGCGCCGGTCTCACGTGCAACTGAGCCAGGCCGCGTTGCCCGAACCTGTTGCACTGGCCTGCCTGATGGCTCGTGCCGAGGGAGCGTGTATCAGCGAGCGGGCGCGCTCTTGACGAGGTGGTTGTCGCCGGGCCAATGACCGCTGGTCGCACCTGTCAGATCTGACAGGTGAATCCTGCCCATCGCTTGTGCAAGAGTTCGATGCCGTCTGGCACCAATGTCGTTTGTAATTACCCAGGGAGTTGCCGTGAAAGACATGTTGATCGTGGACGACCACCCTGTCATTCGAGGAGCGTTGCGGCTCATTTGCCAGAATGAAGGGGCTGCGCAGGTCCGCGATGCCAGCAGCGTGGCGCAAGCCAGGGCCTTGATCAAGGAAGGCATACCCGACCTGGTGATCCTGGACCTGGTAATGAACGGTTTCGACGGCCTTGAACTGTTGAGCTGGATCATGGCCGAGTTCCCGTCATGCGGGGTGCTGGTGTTTACCTCCCAGGATGCCCAGCATTTCTGCAATCGCTGTATCTCGGCGGGGGCCCGAGGGTTTGTCACCAAGAAAAGCGACCTGAAGGAATTGACCAAGGCCATTCATGCATTGAAGTCCGGTTATTCCTATTTCCCACAGATGTCCGTCCGCCTGGATTTCCAGCAGCGCACCGAACAGCAGGCGCTGGAGAGTCTCTCGATCCGCGAGTTGTCAATCCTGCGGATGCTGGCCATGGGCATGCGCGGCAAGGACGTCGCCGAAGCTTTGTTCCTGAGCCCCAAGACGGTCAGCACCTACAAGACCCGCCTGCTGGAGAAGCTTGGCTTGAAAACCCTGGTGGGCCTGTCGGATTTCGCCAAGCGCAATCACTTGTAGGGCACCGTGGGGAGCGCCTTGCCGCATGCGCTAGGCCATGTCGCTCTGGCTGAACTCCTCGGCGAGGAAGTCGATCAGGGTTCGCACCGAGGGCAGCAAGCCACGGCGTGAGGCGAATATCGCATGGACGATCCCGCATTTCGGTGTCCAGCCCGGCACCAGTTCCACCAGGCGTCCGGCGGCCAGGTCTTCGCGTACCACGACCGTGGGCAGGTGAGCGATGCCGATGCCTGCCAGCACCGCATGACGCAAGGCCAGCAGGTCGTCGGTGACCATGCGCGGTGCGTGGCGGATCAGCGCGCGGGTGCCGTCCGGGCCGAACAGCTCCCATTGGTATTCACGTTGCGCCGAACCCCAGTGGAGGCTGGGCAGGCCATTGAGGTCCGCCGGCGAGGCGGGGGACGACAGGCCTTCACGATAGACCGGGCTTCCCACCAGGCACTGGGTGCTGTTGCTCAGCACCTTCATGACCATGTCGGTGTTTTCCAACGGGGGGAAACGGACCCGCAACGCGATATCGAACCCTTCGTGGAGCAGGTCGACGCGGCGGTTGGTGCTCTCGATGAACAGCTCCACCCGCGGGTACTTGACCATGTAGCGGGTCAGCATCGGTCCGACCCAGCTGTTGAGCAGCGCCGTCGGGCAACTGATGCGCACCAGTCCCTGGGGTTCTGAGCGGTTGCGTTCGATCACTTCGGCGGCACTTTCAGCCTCGACCCGCATGGCCAGGCAGCGCTGGTAATAGGCCTGGCCGATTTCCGTCAACGAACAATGCCGGCTGGTGCGATGGATCAGCCTGACGCCCAGGCGCTCCTCCAGCTGGGCGATACGCCGGCTGAGCTTGGACTTGGGCATGTCCAGCGCCCGGCCAGCGGGGGCGAAGCCGCCGTGTTCGACAACTTGGGTGAAGTAGTACAGGGTGTTGAGGTCTTCGATGATCGTTCTCCTGATGGAACGCTACGGCCGATTTTTGCAGTCTAGCGCATCAAGGGGCGCGGTTTTAAGCTGTTCCATCGAATGGCAACACCCGATCGGAGACTCAGCATGAAAAACATCACCGGCGTCTATACCAGTCCGCGGCCTCATTGGGTCGGCGACGGCTTTCCGGTTCGCACGCTGTTTTCCTACGATAATCTGGGCAAACATGTCAGCCCGTTCCTGCTGCTCGATCATGCGGCCCCCAGCGAATTCGCACCGACCACCGAGCGACGCGGCGTAGGCCAGCACCCTCATCGTGGTTTCGAAACCGTGACCATCGTCTACCAGGGCGAACTGGAACATCGTGATTCGACTGGCAGCGGCGGCAAGATCGGCCCCGGTGACGTGCAATGGATGACCGCTGCGTCCGGCATCATTCACGAAGAGTTCCACTCCGAAGCCTTCGCCCGGCAGGGCGGGTTCATGGAAATGGTCCAGCTGTGGGTCAACTTGCCCGCCAAGGACAAGATGGCGCCGGCCGGCTACCAGACCATTCTCAAGGGCGACATCCCACAGATCGCTCTGAAGGACGGAGCCGGTAGCTTGCGCCTGATTGCCGGGTCCTTCGAAGGGCATCAAGGCCCGGCGAAAACCTTTACCCCGATCGACGTCTGGGACATCCGCCTGAACGCCGGGAAGCACCTGGCCGTGGCCGTGCATGACGGTTACAACACCGCACTGGTTGTGCTGCGCGGTACCGTCCAGGTCAACGGCCGTGAACGCGTCGAGCAAGGGCAACTGGCCCTGTTCGAACGGGCCGGCGACCAATTGAGCCTGCAAGCCGACCATGACGCGGTGGTCCTGTTGCTCAGTGGCGAGCCCATCGATGAACCCATCGTCGGCCATGGCCCGTTCGTGATGAACAGCCAGCAGGAAATCCTCCAGGCCTTCGAGGATTTCCATTCCGGGCGCTTCGGCCGGATGGACGGCTGAATGGTCGCATAGCCCTGTAGATCTCACCTGTGGGAGCGCGCTTGCTCGCGATAGCGCTGGTTCAGCTTGCATCAATGTTGAATGGGCGGCCGCCTTCGCGAGCAAGCTCGCTCCCACATGGTTTTGCGGTGTACTTGGGTTTTGTGTTCGTCACAGAGCCACTGTGGGAGCGAGCCTGCTCGCGAATGCGGTATCACAGTCGAAAAAGTTGTCGATTGGACTGGCCTCTTCGCGAGCAGGCTCGCTCCCACAGGGGGGCTGGGGCGTGCCTGGGATTTGTCGTGGGGTGACCTCTACAGCGTGTTCATTCTGTGCCAATCTTCGCCAATGGCCTTCCTGGAGCTGTCCCGATGCTGTCTCTGTTCACCGACCACCCGCTGCTCTGTGCCCTGGCACTGCTTGTGCTCGATCTGGTGTTGTGGCGGCTTGTCAGCGCCGACCGGACCTACTGGAAAATCGGTGTACGGCTGCTGATCTTTTCGTTGTTCAGCGTGCTGCTGTTCAACGAAGGCCTCAATCCCATGGAAAAAGCCCAGTGGGTCGACGACGTGCCCCGGCACCTCGCGGCGACCGGCTTGCAGATTGGCTGGTGGTTGTTCGCCGCGCGCACTCTGACGGTGATGATCGGTGCGGTGATGATGCAACGGGTCGGCCATACCGGGCGGCTATTGCAGGACCTGCTCGGTGCGGTGATTTTCCTGGTCGCGGTGATCGCCGCGTTGGCTTACGTGCTCGACCTGCCTGTCAAAGGCGTGCTGGCGACGTCCGGCGCGATGGCAATCATCGTCGGCCTGGCGTTGCAGAGCACCCTCAGCGATGTTTTCTCCGGCATCGTGCTCAATACCACAAAGCCCTATCAGGTCGATGACTGGATTTCCATCGACGGCACCGAAGGCCGGGTCACCGACATCGATTGGCGGGCTACACGGCTGCAGACCTCCCAAGGGAGCATGGCGGTGATCCCCAACTCGCTGGCGGCAAAGGCCAAGATCATCAATTTCAGCCGACCCAGCGATGTCCATGGCTTGTCGATCAGCATCCAGGTGAGCCCTCACGCACGGCCGCAAACGGTAATCGACGCACTGGAGCGGGCGATGGTCGGCTGCCGTGCGTTGCTGTCGAGCCCGGAGCCCTGCGTGGCGCTGAAAAGCACCGGCAGTGGCGGGGCGGAATACGAGATCAGTGGGTTCGTTGCCTCGATGGGCCAGAAGCGCGGGGTGCGCAACCAGTTGTTCGACCTGGCGTTCCGGCATTTGCAGGCGTCCGGCGTGAGCCTGCTGTCCACTAGTGAAAGTGCGGCTCCCGCCGTGGTGTCGCGGCCCCGGGCATTGCTGGAGAGCTCGAACATTTTCTCGACCCTGCGCCAGGATGAAAAAGACACCTTCAGCCAGAACATGACCTTGCAAACCTTCCGCGCCGGCGACGTGATCCTGGCGGCCGGGGAGGTCAGCGATCATCTGTTCATCATCGAGTCCGGGGTGGTCAGCGTGACGCTCATGCGTAAAGGCCAGCCGCTGGAGGGCGGGCGCATGGGACCGGGGGAAGTTATCGGCGAAGCCGGAATCGTCGCCGAACAGGCCGCACTGGCGAACTTCTCTGCCAAGACCTTCTGCACGCTGTATCGCATCGAGAACAGCTACCTCAAGCCCTGCCTCGAAGCCCGTCGCGATATCAACGACGCGATGAAGAACCTGCTGGACGTGCGCATGCACCTGGCCCAGAACCTGACTCGCGACGTGCCCAAGCCGGTGGCCAAGAAGCGTTTTCTGCAGTGGTTGCGCAGCCGGGCCTGAGTAGTACTTGTGGCGAGGGAGCAAGCTCCCTCGCCACAAGTATTCTTTGATTTCCGGACCATTGGCCACCCGAACTTCCCAACAATTGGCTATTTGTCCAGCGCCAGGGCAGGGCTAACGTAGCGCCACACCAAATTGTTTCAGGAGTTCACCATGCAACCGCGTATCGATTTCTACACCGCTTCCCCCGACGCCTACAAAGCCATGCTGACGCTGGAAAACACGGTGTCGAAACTGGGCCTGGAAAAGTCCCTGCTGGAGTTGGTCAAGCTGCGTTCCTCGCAGATCAACGGCTGCGCATTCTGCATCGACATGCACACCGCCGATGCGCGCAAGGACGGCGAGACCGAGCGGCGCCTGTACGCGGTGACCGCCTGGCGCGAAGCACCGTTCTTTACCGGCCGTGAACGCGCCGCGTTGGCCTGGACCGAAGCGCTGACACGCCTGAGCGAGACCCATGCGCCAGACGCGGACTACGCGCTGCTGAGCGAGCATTTCACGCCCAAGGAGATGGTCGATCTGACCGTGGCGATCAATGCCATCAACGGCTGGAATCGGCTGGCAGTGGGCTTTCGGAAAATGCCCGAGGTTTGATTCGAGCCCTGCTTACCTCAGGTAGTTCTTGGGCGTGAGACCGGTCATGAGCTTGAAGAAAGCGATAAAGGCGCTGTCGCTGGCAAAGCCCAGTTCGAAAGCGCAATAGCTCAGGCTGCGGCCAGTGGCGAGCAGTTCAATGGCGCGCATCAAGCGCCATTGCTGACGCCACTGCTGATAGCTCATGCCGGTTTCCCGTTGCAGGATTCGCCCGATGGTCCGGCCACTCGCGCCGATCTGCTGCTCCAGCACAGCCAGCGCCGGTGGCAGTTGTTCCAGAGTCTTGAGCAGCGGCGCCAGGCGCTTGTCTTGAGGCAGCGGCAGCAGCATCGGCTGTGGTGCCGCCTGGCGGATTTCCTCCACGCACAGGCCCAGCAGATGCGCGTTGCGGCCCTGCATCCAGTCGCTGTCAAACGCAGCGTGGGCGATCGGTTCAAGTACGGCGCGCAGCAGTGGCGAAACCTCGATGATGCGCACTTGCGAAGGTAGATCGGCGCACAAAGCCGGCGTCAGGTAGATTGATCGATACTCCACGCTCTGTTGCATCACTGCGCGATGCGGCGTGCCCGGTGGAATCCAGGCCGCTCGTGAGGGGGGCAGCAGGCAAAGTTGCCGTTGCAAGGTGATGCGCGTGCAGCCGTGAAAGGTGAACAGCAATTGCCCACGCCGGTGAGCGTGCAAGCCAGAATCGTGATGACCCAGCGTTGCGGCGATGCCAACGACCGGCGCGTGATGGCGATCGGGGTCGAAGCGGGCGTGAGCGTCGAGCCAAGCCATGAGTTTGTCCGATTTCAGCGATTTATTGTCAGGCCTTGGATAATACGACAGCCATAGCGTTTATAGACTGCTCGCCATTCTTTCAGCGAGCACTTTCCATGACATCCCGTCCCCTGCTTCATCTGGCGATCGCCCTGGTCATGTTTCCCCAGATCGCCCAGACCCTTTACAGCCCTGCATTGGCAGACATCAGCCAGGCCTTTGCCGTCAGCGCCCAAATGGCGGCGCAGACGCTTTCGGTGTTTTTCCTGGGGTTCGCTCTCGGAGTGGTGGTATGGGGGCGCCTCTGCGATCGCGCGGGCCGTCGGCCCGTCATGCTGGCCGGCCTCGCGTTGTACGGGGCTGCGACCGTGCTCGGTTTGAACGCCTCAAGCTTTGACGCGTTGCTGGCCTTTCAGGCCTTGGCCGCGTTCGGCGCCGCAGTCGGTTCGGTAGTGACCCAAACGGTTTTGCGTGACCGCTTCCAAGGCGCCGAACTGGGCCAGGTCTTCTCGATCATCGGTATCGCATTGGCGGCCAGTCCGGCTATCGGTCTGTTCAGCGGCGCGGGCCTGGTGGAGCTCTTCGGGTATCAAGGCGTACTCGGCGCACTTTTGCTGCTGTCGTTGATCCTGCTGCTGTGGTGCGTGTGTGCCTTGCCCGAAACCTTGCCGGTCCGACTGCCTCCACCGCCGCTGTTGAAAATCCTCTGGCGCATGCTGGTGGACCCGGCCATCTGGCGTTCGGCATGGCTGGTGGCTGCGTTCAACGTGGCGCTGTTCAGCTACTACAACCTCGCACCGTTCCAGTTCGAACGGCTCGGCTTGAGTCCCGCCATGTTCGGTTACAGCGGAGTAGTTCTGGCGTTGGGTTCAGGCTTGGGCGCCTGGCTCAACAAACGCCTGCTGGCACGCGGATTCGACGGCAATCAATTGTCGGCCCTGGCGGCGATTGTCCTGCTGGTGGGCGGTTCGGGCGTGCAAGGCCTGCTCGACAGCGGCAGCTTTGTCGCACCGATGTTGCTGGTAGTGCTGGCGTTCGGCATGGCGATCCCCAACGTCCTGGGTGCGGCGCTCGTACATTACAAGGATTGCCTGGGCACGGCCGGCGCGCTGTTCGGCCTGTTCTACTACGTGCTGATCGGCGCTGCGCTGATGCTCGCCGCCTGGTTCCAGGCGCTGGGCTGGACCTTGATCCTTTGCGGCACGCTGGCGGTGGGCTTGACGGTGCGCCAGTTGCTGCGTGCCAAACGCCAGTCATCCCGTGCCGGGAACTAAGCCCGATCACATTTCTTCTACCCACAATAGGCGGCCCAAAGCCGCCTTTGTCAGAGGAGTCGATCATGCAAGTTCAAGTCAACAGCAACCATATCGAAGGCAGTGTCCGATTGCAGGAGTGGGTCGGCAGTACGGTGGTGGACGCGCTACAGCGTTTCGAAGACCAGTTGGCCCGGGTTGAAATCCACGTCAGCGACGAGAACGCCCAGAAGGGCGGCGCCGCTGACAAACGCTGCCAGATCGAGGCGCGCCTGCAAGGCGTTGCGGCCATCTCCGTAAGCCACAAGGCCGAAAGCCTGGAGCTGGCGGTCGAGGGCGCCGCCGAGAAAATGCTGCATGCGCTCGATCATCAGGTTGGCAAGCTCAACCCCGCCGTCGAATCCATGGGGCGCGTGACCGCTCCGGTGGATGAAGCGCCACCGGAATTGGTGGACGCCATGCTGGAGGAAGACTTCCTCGCAAACCAAGAGGCTCGTGGCAAAGAATAAAAGGAGACGATCATGACCGCTCATCAACCCTTCAGCCGGCAGGTATTGGCCGAGCTTCTGGCATTCGACGAACAGCCGAGCCTTTCGTTGTATATGCCTACCCACCGTACATTCCCCGAACGCAGCCAGGACCCGATCCGCTACAAGAACCTGGTGCGCGAACTGCAGACGCAACTGGAACAACAGCATCCGGGCGTCGATTGCGCGCCGTTGCTTGAGCCTTTTCATGCGCTGGTGGACGACCAGGATTTCTGGAACTCCAATCGGGACGGCATCGCCGTATTCGGCGCCCGTGACTACTTCAAGGTCATCGCGGTGAACCAGCGCCTGCCGCAATGCGCATTCGCCAACAGCCATCCTTATCTGAAGCCATTGTTGCGTCTGGTCCAGTCGACCGAACGTTATCAGGTGCTGTGCCTGACCCGTAACGAGGTGTGGTTGTACGAGGGCTCCTCCCAACAACTGGAAAAAGTCGAGCTGGCCGACGAGGTGCCGCGCAACCAGAACGAGGCGCTCGGCGATGAACTGACTTCAGGTGACCAGCAGGGTTTTCCCAACGGCTTCAGCCGCAGCAGTGAGCGCGGCGATCCGATGATGCATGAATCCGCCGGCGGCGGTAAGCAGGACGAAATCAACCTCGACCGCGAGCGTTTTTTTCGCGCCGTAGACAAAGCCATCCTGGAACATTACTCGCAGCCTTCGGGCTTGCCGATGATCCTCGTGGCCCTGCCGGAAAACCAGGCGGTGTTTCGCGCGGTCAGCCATAACTCGCAGTTGTTGGCCCAGGGCATCGATGGGGACCCTTCGAGGTTGAGCGTGGAGGAGTTGCGCGTCCAGTGCTCCAAGGTCATGGCCCACAGCCATTCGGATCGGGTCGTCGACAGCCTCAATCGTTATGGCGTCGCGGTCGGCCAGGGACGGGCGCTGGACAACCTCGCCGAGATCGCCAAGGCCGCTTGGGAAAGCCGCATTGCGCTGTTGCTGGTGGAGGCGGAGCGCCAGGTGCCCGGCCAGCTCGACGCAGACAAGGGCCGCTTGATCATTGACGAGACCGGCGATGAACAGGCGCCTGACGTGCTGGACGAATTGATCCTGGCCGTGACCCGGCAGGGCGGCGAGGTCATCGTCGTGCCGCCTGAGCATGTCATGCCGACCGATACGGGGGCGGCGGCGGTGTGCCGGTTCTAGGCAATCCCAGAGGCAGTGTCGAACCCTGTGGGAGCGAGCTTGCTCGCGATAGCGGACTGACCTTCAACATAAATGTTGACTGATATACCGCCATCGCGAGCAAGCTCGCTCCCACATTTTATTTTTTCTGCCCAGGCGGTCGGACGGCGTTTGCTTCCAATTAATAAGAACGATTACTATTCGTGCCCCGTCCCCACAGCACGCCGCGATGATTCCCAAGCTGCCTCGCAGACCCGGCTTTTTCGAGTATTACGAAGAGTTGATCGGCACCTGGACCCGCCGCCTGCGCAACCGCGAGCAGGCCGAGGACCTGGCCCACGACGCCTTCGTGCGCGTGCTCGAGTCCGATTCGGCGCAGGTCGAGCAGCCACGTGCCTATCTGCACCAGACAGCGCGCAATATTGCAGTGGACGGCTATCGGCGTGAAGATCGACGGGGCGCCATGGAGGAAGCGGCGCTTGACCCTGGTTATTCGTTTGCGGGCGACCCGGAGCACTACATGCACGCGATCCAGCTGGCGGACTCCATCGAACGGGCGCTTGCCGAGCTGCCGGCCCATTGCCGCACGGTGTTTGTCTGGCAGAAGATCGAAGGCCTGACCCAGGCGGAAATCGCCGAGCGCCTGGGCCTGTCAAAAAACATGGTGGAAAAGTATATGATCCGCACCCTGCGCCATCTGCGTGATCGCCTCGACGGACCGGATCAATGAGCGGTCGTCCTTTTCCACCCGAGCCACAGGACCCTTCCATGATGGATAGCCGTGACTGCCCGTGCGGGCAGAGCAGGGTTCGCGACGAGGCGGCGCAATGGTTCGTGCGTCTGCAGGACCCGGTCATGAGCCTCGACGAGCGTCAGCGTTTCGAGGCCTGGCTGGGCGAACACCCCAACCACCGCGATGAAATTCAATTGCTGCAAGGGATCTGGAGCGCAACGGACCTGCTGTCCATGGAGCGCTTGCAAGCGCTGTGCGAGCGGCCTGCCGAACGCCCGAGACGCAGGCCTTTGCTGCGCTATGCGGTGGCCGCCGGATTGGTGGCGGTGGCGGTCGGGCTGGGGCTGTTCAGTGGCCTGGGTGCGTCGAGCGATTACCGCAGCGAATTCGCCACTGCCCTCGGTGAGCGTCGACATGTCGCGCTGCCGGATGGCTCGCTGATCGACCTCAACAGCCGCAGCCATGTGCGTGTTGTCTTCGAACATCGCCAACGTCGGGTAGAGCTGGTCGAGGGGGAGGCGCTGTTCAGGGTCGAGCATGATGCCGCGCGCCCGTTCACCGTTGACGCGGGCAACGGCCAGGTGACGGTGACCGGGACGCGCTTCGACGTGCGCCGCGATGCCGGCAGCACCCGGGTGGCGGTGGAGGAGGGTAGCGTCAAGGTCCAAGGGCGTGATTTCCCCATCAATCTCACGGCCGGCCTGGGTACCCGGATCGATGCTCAAGGCAAGGTCGCGTCACCGTACCCGATCAACGCCGATGAACTCACCGCGTGGCGCAACGGCAAGCTGGTGTTCAACAACGCGCCGTTGAGTGAAGTCGCCGAGGAGGTCTCCCGTTATCGCGCCAGGCCCCTGCGGGTTGCCAGTGCCGCGGTGGGCAACCTGCGCCTGACCAGTGTGTTTCGTTCGGACAATCCCGAGGCGCTGCTCAAGGCCTTGCCGAACATCCTGCCGGTGGCCGTGCGCACACTTGACGACGGCAGCCAGGAAATAATTGCGAAATAGATTCAGGTTTTTTTCGAGTTCTTCGTCTTCTTGTCCAACTGCAACTGGTTTGCATTAACAGACGCGTATTCTTGCGATTCGACAGGACAAGGTTCGACGTGAAAACTTCCGCCAAGAACAACAAACGTACCGCCACCCGTTGGCTACCGCTGGCGCTGACCCTGGCGGTCAGCGCCGCGTTGCCCGAAGCTTTTGCCGACCAGACCGTCACGGCGATCCACATCCAGGCGCAACCCTTGGGCCAGGCGCTGAGCCAGCTTGGCCAGCAGACCTCGTTGCAGGTGTTTTTCAGCGCGGAGCTGGTGGCCGGCAAACAGGCCCCGGCGGTGCAGGGCAACCTGTCTCCCGAGGTGGCCCTGGGTCAATTGCTCAAGGGCAGCGGTTTGCAATACCAGATCGATGACGGCTCGGTGACTGTACTGCCGGCTCCTTCGACGTCTACCGATGGCCCACTGGAGTTGGGCGCCACCGAGATCCAAGTGGTCGGCGACTGGCTTGGCGACGCCAACGCCGAAGTGGTACAGAACCACGCCGGCGCGCGGACGGTGATCCGCCGCGAAGCGATGGTCGAGCAGGGCGCCATGAACGTCGGCGATGTCTTGCGGCGGGTCCCGGGCGTGCAGGTGCAAGACGCCAACGGCACCGGTGGCAGCGACATCGCCCTGAACGTCGGCGTGCGCGGCCTGACCTCGCGCCTGTCGCCGCGCTCCACGGTACTGATTGACGGCGTACCGGCGGCCTTCGCGCCGTACGGCCAGCCGCAACTGTCCATGGCACCGATCTCGTCGGGCAACCTGGACAGCATCGACGTGGTACGCGGTGCCGGCTCGGTGCGCTACGGACCGCAGAACGTCGGCGGCGTGATCAACTTCGTGACCCGTGCCATCCCGGAAAAAGCCACCGGGGAAATCGGCAGCACCCTGGAGACCTCCAAGCACGGCGGCTGGAAGCACATCGATACGGCGTTCCTGGGCGGTACCGCCGATAACGGGCTGGGCGTGGCGCTGCTGTATTCGGGCATCAACGGCAACGGATATCGCAAGAGCAACAACGATAACGACATCGACGACGTGATTCTCAAGACCCACTGGGCGCCGACCGACGTTGATGATTTCTCGCTGAACTTCCACTACTACGACGCCGAGGCCGACATGCCCGGCGGCCTGACCCAGGCACAATACGACGCCGACCCGTACCAGTCCGATCGCGACTGGGACAGTTTCAGCGGCCGCCGCAAGGACGTGTCGTTCAAGTGGATCCGCGAAATCGGCGAGCGCACCCAGGCCGAAGTGTTGACCTATTACTCCGACAGCTTCCGCGGCAGCACCATCGCCTCGCGGGACCAGCGCAACCTGGTGTCCTACCCGCGTAGCTATTACACCTTTGGCATCGAGCCGCGGGTGTCCCATGTGTTCGACCTCGGGCCGACCACCCAGGAGGCCAGCGTCGGTTATCGCTACCTCAAGGAAGGCATGCACGAGGAGGCCAGCCGCCTGGCGCTGCGCAACAACGAACCGGTGGTGCGTCCGGGCGCCGACGGTCACGTCTATCAGGACCGGACCGGTGGTACCGAAGCTCATGCGGTCTACATCGACGACAAGATCGACGTGGGCAAGTGGACCATCACTCCGGGCATCCGCTTCGAAAGCATCAGCACCGAATGGCACGACCGCCCGGTGCTCGACACCGCCGGCCGCCCGGTGCAGGAAAAGCGCCGCAGCATCGACAGCAACGAACCGTTGCCGGCCTTGAGCGTGATGTACCACCTGTCCGACGCCTGGAAATTGTTCGCCAACTACGAGACCTCGTTCGGCAGCCTGCAGTATTTTCAACTCGGCCAGGGCGGCGACGGCAACAACACCGCCAATGGCCTGAGCCCGGAAAAGGCCAAGACCTACGAGATCGGTACGCGCTACAACGATGACGTGTGGGGCGGGGAAGTGACACTGTTCTACATCGACTTCGACGACGAGTTGCAATACATCAGCAACGATGTGGGCTGGACCAACATGGGCGCCACCAAGCATCAGGGGCTGGAAGCGTCGGTGCACTACGACATGGCCGCGTTGGACCCGCGCCTCGACGGCCTGACCGCCAGCGCTGGTTTCACCTATACCCGGGCCACCTATGAAGGGGACATCCCGAGCTTCAAGGGCCGTGACCTGCCGTTCTATTCGCGCCAGATTGCCACCTTGGGCCTGCGCTACGAAGTCAATCGCTGGACTTACAACCTCGATGGCTTCGCCCAGTCCGGGCAACGTTCACCGGGCAACAGCGTGAACCCCGATGGCAGTTTCAGCGATAACTACATCACCGACGGCACCGCCGATGGGCAGTACGGCGACATGCCGGGCTATATGCTCTGGAACGTTCGGGGCGGCTATGATTTCGGCTCGCAGCTGTCGAACCTGAAACTCGGCGCGGGGGTGAAGAACCTGTTCGACCATCAGTACTACACGCGTTCCAGCGACAACAACTCGGGTATCTACGTCGGCGCGCCGCGTACGTTTTTCGTGCAGGCGAGTGTCGGATTTTGATTCAGTACCAAGGCTGAGGTACCCCCTGTGGCGAGGAGATACCTGTGGCGAGGGGATTTATCCCCGCTGGGCTGCAAAGCAGCCCTAAAATCAACCCATTGATGTATCAGGTAGATCGAGTCTTGTGGTTTGGGGCCGCTACGCGGCCCAGCGGGGATAAATCCCCTCGCCACAATCAGCTCTTTGCCACCGGAGGCTTTAGACCTTCAACACCTTCCCGCTGACCGCCACCGCCACCAGCGACAGCGCAATCAATCCGAACGCAATGGCCAGGCTGCTGCCATGGGCGACAAAGCCGATCAGTGCCGGCCCCGCGAGGATGCCGGCATAACCGATCGTGGTGATGGCCGGCACGGCGATGGCTTCGGGCATCAGGGTCTGTTTGCCGACGGCGGTGTACAGCACTGGCACGATGTTCGAACACCCGGCGCCGACCAGCGCATACCCCAGCAGCGCCGCTTGCCACATCGGTGCGAGGGTCGCCAGGAAGAAACCTGCTGCGGCGATCGAGCCGCCGTAGATGATCACGCGCTTGGCACCCAGGCGATGCACCACCGAATCGCCTGTCAACCGGCCGACGGTCATGGTCAGCGCAAACGCGGCATAACCCAACCCGGCGTAGGCGGTATCCACCGCACGCTCGGTGGTCAGGAACACCGCGCTCCAGTCCAGTACCGCGCCTTCGGCCAGGAACACGATAAAGCAGAGGATGCCGATGAACAGCACCACGCCATGCGGAATGGCAAACGCCGGTCCCGAGCTTTCACTGCCGTAGGGCAACAGGTGCGGTGCGGCCTTGAACAACGCCACCAGCAAGACCGCGTTGACCACCAGGGTTGCCGCCAGCGGCGAAAGCCCGAGGCCGAGCAGGGCGCTCACGCCGGCCGCGCCGATGATTCCGCCGAGGCTGAACATGCCGTGGAAACCCGACATCATGGTCTTGCCGCTGGCGCGCTCGACGATCACCGCTTGCAGGTTCACGGTCGAATCGACGGTGCCGAGCCCGGCGCCAAACACGAACAATGCCGCCACCAACCAGGGCAAGGAACTCATCGACGCCAGCAGCGGCAACGCCAGGCAGATCAGGATCGTACCGCCACTGAGTACCCGACGGCAGCCGAACCGCGTCGCCAGCGCACCGGAGATCGGCATCGCCAGGATCGACCCGACCCCAAGGCATAACAGCAGCAAGCCGAGGGTCCCTTCATCCAGGTTCGCCCGCGCCTTGGCATAAGGCACCAGCGGCGCCCAGGCGGCAATACCGATTCCGGCAATGAGATAGGCGATGCGGGTGGACATCTGTTCCAGGCGTCCGGGAACAAAAGTGGGCGGGGGTGTTATGGCAGTCATGAAACGTCCTTGGCTTTGGTGCGGTGCGGTGATGCAGGCAGGGGCCTATGCTTGCATATCCACTGACCGCACCGCGACCCCAAGGTGCCGACGCCTTCTTCGTGCATACGGTCGATCCTATCCGCACCTGTCGAACCTGACAGTTTACGGCTCGCTCCTTTGTGCCTATCAATGCGAAACGGTTTCGTACCATTGAAGCTCGTGAGCTGTGGGCTCGGGAGCGCAGGAGGCGAAGATGGATCATCAGACTCAACTCAGGCTGACCCGGGAACTTCTGCGCCTCATTGACTGCAATGAAACCAGCCAGGCCGAGTCGCTTTCTCTCAACCCGGTGACCCGCTACACGTGCGTGGCGCATCTGGCGCGCGAGCAGGCCGTGCTCTTTCGCGGTGTCCCGCTGATGGTCGGCCTGTCCTGTGAATTACCCGGCTCCGGTGATTACCTGACCGATGATCGGTGCGGCGTGCCCATCGCTGTCGTCCGGCTCCCGGATGGCGGGCTCAGTGCATTCGTCAACGTTTGCCGCCATCGCGGCGCGCGTGTTCTGGAAGATCGAGGAACGTTGACGGGCTCGATGGTTTGTCCCTATCACGGTTGGGTCTACGATCTGGCTGGCAACCTGAGGACGGTGGCGCCCGCTGAGAGTTTCCAAGGCTTGACGTGTGCCGAGCGGAGCCTGACGCGCCTGGCGGTGTACGAGCAGCACGGGCTTATCTGGGTCAGCTCGGTGCCTGGCCGCGTCATCGAGCCGCTGGCGCCGATGGGAGCGCTGACCCAGGAAATCGCCAATTATCACTTCGAGAAATTTGCTCTTTATCGACGCGTTCAGCTCGATAAAGCTTTCAACTGGAAAATGGTCATAGAGACCTTCCTGGAGAACTGGCATTTCCCATTCGTGCATCGCAGAACGGTACTGCCAATTTTCTTGCCCTCGGTCAGCCTGTTCGAGGCATTTGGTCGCCACGGGCGTTTGATCATGCCACGCCGCTCCATCCTGCAGATGCGCGACGAGCCCATTGAGCAATGGAGCCTGCTCAAACATTCGCTGATCATCTATTGGCTGTTTCCCAATACCCTTTTGCTCTGGCAGGGCGATCATCTGGAAACCTGGCAGGTCTTTCCCGATCAAGAACGTGTTAATCGATGCACGGCTCAGGTGTCGCTTTATACGCCGCAGGCCGCGACGTCGGTTCGCGAACGCGAATACTGGGATAAAAACATGGCGCTTTTGCTCGAAACGGTGGACGGCGAAGATTTCGAAATTAGCGAGCGTATCCAGGGCGGCTTGCGCTCCGGCGCCCAGGAACACCTCACATTTGGCCGTCATGAACCGGCGCTGCAGCATTTTCATCGGCAGATCTGGCTGGCTTTGGAAGAGGCCCCGGCGCCGGCCGACTGATATTGGCGGAGCTTCGAACAAGCGCCATAGGCTTGCCTGAGTGCGTTTTATAGCGTCAGGATCTAGAGTATCGACGCCTTCTTGCTCGCTCCGGATTTGTTCTCATGACGCAGTTCTACAACGCACGCGGCAACCTCTACGGAGTCGTCTCACCGCAGCAGGTGCGTGCCCAGGGCATCGGCCTGCCGTCGTCCGCCGCCGAGGCGGCCTCGTTACGCCAATCCTGGGCCGGCGCCGCCGTGCAGGCCTTCTGCGCCTGGGCGCCGGGGGAGGCGCCGCCGGATGCCAAGGCTCATCGCAGTGATGGGCTGCTGGTCGGCCCGTTCCAGGACACGCCGCCCTTCGACCTGCTGATCGTCAATACCGACGGGACGCTGGCCGAGCGTAGCGGCAATGGCCTGACGATTTTTTCCCTGGTTCTGCAAGAGCGGGGGTTGCTGGTGGGCGATGACGATTGCGTACTGCAGGTTCACCACGACAAACCCGACGGTATCTCACCGCTGCGGACATCGGTTCGCGCCGCTGAACTGGGCGGGGTCCCAGGCTTCTGGCTGGACCTGGGGACACCGCTGTTCGGGCCCGCTGCCGTGGGCGCTCAAGGTGTAGCAGCGGTGACCTTCAAGCAATGCGCGGTAAGCCGGGTGCCTGCGCTGCATGGCTTGAACCCGGCGTGGGGCAACAGCCAATTCGTGCGCATCGGCAATCCTCATTGCGTAACGCTGGTGGATGACGTGGAGGCGTTGCCAGGTCTTGCGCAGATGCGCGCCGAGGCGCTGGCGCAAAGCCTGACCAACATTGCCTATGCAGCGCCTGGCGGGGCGGGGATTCCTTGTCCGGCGGGCGTCAACCTGCAATGGGCCTGGCGCGCCGCCGACGGACAAATCGCCGCCCGGGTGTTCGAGCGGGGCGAAGGCCCAACCGCGTCCTCCGGCACCAGCGCTTGCGCCGTCGCGTGTGCCGCGTGGTGGGTGGGCTGGGTGCAGGCCGGGACGGTGAGCGTCATGATGCCCGGCGGTACTGCGCCAATCCTGTTGCAAGAGCGGGAGGGTGAGTTGGTACGGGTCAGCCTGTTTGGCACGGCCAGCGCCATGCGTTAGGCGTCGATGGCGGTAAAGGCCGGTGCAACCTCGTCCCACTTTGCTGTACTGCTTAAAGTCGCCCGGTCGTCTCGTAGGCCGTGTCACTGGTGAATGAAACGTTCGGCCCTGGCTGCCAACGAATCTCCGCAGAGTCCTGGCGGCGAACCATGCACTTCCATTCCACTTGTTGCTGCGCAGGCAGTTGGATAACGCTGCTCCGGCGATTATTGGAGCCCTCCAGCGGCACGGCGTGGCGAGGATCCCACGCCCCCAATTCCAGGGACGACCCAACGGCGTAAACGCTTTCGCCGTGCTGAGCGCCTGGGTTGTCGCAATGAAAGCTGACCGAAACCTGCGGCGGTTCGGCAGGGATGCTCCAGATGCGGATGGCGCCGTTGTCCCACTCCAGTGCCGCTGCCTGCATACCTTGAGGCAACTGCTGGAGATCCGACTGCAGGGCGATTACCAGGGCTTTTCGGCTGCCGCTGGTAGTCGCCACCAATCCCGAGTAATTGGGGTGGAAGCGGATTGGCGAGTCGGCGCGAATACCCGCGTCCTTGCGCAATTTGATCAGCCGACGAATCAGCTCATCCCGTTGCCAGTCGTACATGTGAGCCCAATACACGGTCGGCGTACCGGGGCTGCTGAGAATGTAAGCGTAGGCCTGGTTGATCAACGCATCGGCGACCGGCCAGTGATGTTGGCCGCCATAGGCGCCGGGTGAGTAGCCGGTGTCGTGGTTATCGACGAAGGTGACTGCGATTCGGCGCCAGGCCGGGTCTGGATTGCCGTTCAGGCCATGGCGCCATTCGGCGATCGGACCGTTCTGCATGCGCTCCTTGAGCGCGAAGTCGAACACCGGGCAGTGTGAGCGATCCGACCAGTCTTTTAATACTTCCTGCCAACTTGCGCCGTGCCGCCAGTCACTCGGTGGATACTCGTTAGGGCTTTTCCAGTTTTCGCCGACACAGAACTGTTGGCTGCCGAAGGCCTCCATCCACTTATCCACCGTTTCGGGAGCGTAACCCCGGACGAAGTCGAAGCGCAGGCCTTGCGCGCCGTAGTTGTCGCGCAGGTTGATGAACTCATTCTTGAAGGTTTCAGCTACTCGCTGGTTGCCGGTATTCAGATCCGGGTCGCCCTCGTCGAATGCGTCGCCTTCATCGCATGCAGGGCGGCAGTCCTGCCGCCACTCCCCGCTGCCTCGAACAAACATCGAAGGGCCGTCTCGTTCAGCCATGTGATTGGGCACCACGTCGTAGATGACCTTGACCCCGGCCTTGTTCAGCGCGGCCGCTGCCTGACGCAGCTGTGCGTCGGTACCGTAGCGGCCGTCCTTCTCGAAGCTGTGCCAGAAGTAACCTTCGCCGCCCCCCGAAACGGTCCCGTTGTTCCAACTTGATTGATCCGCCCATGGCGGTGGCATCCAGATGGCGGTAAAGCCGTCGGCGCCAATCGTGTTGGCCATGCGCGAGAGCACCGGGTACCACTTTTCCGTGTTGCGGCTGGAGTTCCAGTGAAAGCCTTGCAGCAGGATTTCCTCTGCGCTGCCATTACGCACGGCATCGGTTGCAGCCATCGCTGGCAAAGCTAAAACAATGCCCAGCAGCAAGCCCGGCAGTGACGTCCTTTTCATGGCCGTTTCCTCAAGTGATCGGTGATGATCACTTTGAGGCGGGCTCGGAGCGCGGTCACCTGTCAGACCTGACAGGTCGATGGTTTTTTTCTTGGAGTCGTTGCCGTTGGTTCCGCTACGTCAACCTGCCCGGGGGGGAAACTCCACCACCGGCATCTGCCGCTTCATCAACACTTCACCATTGCGAATCGAGTAAAGCGGCAGGCCCTGGCTGCGGATCACTTCGTAGTCGCTGTCGGCCGAGAGGATCAGCAGGTTCGCCGGGCGTCCGGGTTCCAGTCCGTAACGTTCGCCCAGGGCCATGGCCTTGGCGCTGTTGTCAGTGACCAGGTCCAAAGCGCTTTGCAGGTTGCGGTAGCCGAGCATATGGCAGATGTGCAGCCCGGCTTCGAGCACGCGCAGGATGTTGCCATTGCCCAACGGATACCACGGGTCGACGATCGAGTCCTGGCCGAAGCAGACGTTCATCCCGGCTTCGAGCAGTTCATTGACCCGGGTGACGCCACGGCGTTTGGGGAAGTTGTCGAAGCGTCCTTGCAGGTGAATGCTTTCGGTGGGGCACGATACAAAGCTGATGCCCGAGTGCCCGAGCAGGCGGAACAGCTTGGCGCAGTAGGCGTTGTCGTAGGAGCCCATGGCCGTGGTGTGGCTGGCGGTGACCCGGGCGCCCATGTCGCGGCTGCGGGCCTCTTCGGCGAGTACCTCGAGGAAGCGCGAGTGCGGGTCGTCGGTTTCGTCGCAATGCACATCCACCAGGCAACCGGTGCGCTCGGCCAGGTCCATGAGGAATTTCACCGAGCTGACGCCTTGATCGCGGGTGTACTCGAAATGCGGAATGCCGCCCACCACGTCGGCGCCCATGCGGATGGCTTCTTCCATCAGTTCGCGACCGCTGCGGTAGGACTCGATGCCCTCCTGGGGAAACGCGACGATCTGCATGTCGACCAGATGACGGCTTTCCTCGCGCACTTCCAGCATTGCCTTGAGCGCGGTGAGCGTCGGGTCGGTCACGTCGACGTGGGTGCGCACATGCTGGATACCATGGGCGGCGAGGGCCTGGAGCGTCTTCCTGGCGCGGGTTTTGGTGTCTTCGTGGGTGATGGTGGCCTTGCGTTCGCCCCAGCACTCGATACCTTCGAACAGCGTACCGCTCATGTTCCAGCGCGGTTCGCCGGCAGTCAGGGTGGCGTCCAGGTGAATGTGCGGCTCGACGAAGGGCGGCACCACCAGGTTGCCGCCGGCGTCGAGGTCTTCGGGGCCCAGGCTGGGGGCCTCGGTCTGGCGGGCGATGCTGGCGATCAGGCCGTTTTCCAGGTGCAGTTCATGCAAGCCTTCGCGGTTGCGCAGGCGGGCGTTGATGATGTGCATCAAGCGAGTCCTTTATAGGTCTTGTAGAGGCGCGTCAGCGGTGCGAATACCCATCACGCCGATCAATAGCACATACGTTAGCGCGCCGGTGGCGATTCCTACCAGCGGCGCGACCCAGGGTGAATTGAAGGCGGCCACCGTGCCGACGCCGTAAGCACACAGCCCGGGCCAGTTGAAGGCCGGCAGTTGCGCCGCGGCCAGGCGCGGATAGCGACCACGCCAGCGGAAGAAGAAGTCGGCCATGATCACCCCGCCAATCGGTGGGATCACGGTGCCGAGCAGGATCAGGTACGGCACCAGCAAATCGTACATGCCCAGCAGCGCCAGCAGCGTGCCGATCACCGCGCCGGCCAGTGTGACGGTCTTGCGTCGGCGGGTGCGCAGCAGGTTGCAGCCGGCCACGGCAAAGTTGTAGATCGTGTTGTCCTGGGTGCTCCAGATGTTGAGCAGAAGCATCGCCATCGCCGCCATGGCGAAACCTTGCAGCAGCAAGACTTCGACCACATCGGGCTGCTGGTAGACGATGGCTCCGTAGGCGCCGATCAGCACCATCAGGCCATTGCCGAGAAAAAAACCGATCAGGCTGGCCAGCACCGCGACCTTTGCCGAACGGGAAAAGCGCGTCCAGTTGGTCGCCTGGGTGGCGCCGCTGACGAACGTGCCGAACACCAGCGTGATCGCGGTCGACCAGTCGAGGCTGCCGGTGGGCACTACCGCGAGCAGGCCATCGAGGCCACCGACCTGCTGCGTGGCAACCCACATCGAGAGGATCAGCAACAGCATCATCGCCGGGACGGCGACGTACGAGAGGATTTCCAGCCCGCGATAGCCGATGTAGGCCGTGGCGCAGAAGCCCAGCCCGAACAGCACCATCAACCCCAGAACGGTGCCCTGGCTCAATTCGAAATACTTGCCCAGCACCACCGCCGCAGTGGCCGTGCCCCAGGCGTACCAGCCGATCTGGGTGAAGCCCAGGATCAAGTCGCTGAGCTTGCTGCCCACCTCGCCAAAACAGAAGCGGCCCATCAACACTGAATTGAGCCCGCTCTTGAAGGCGATGTAACCCAGGCTGGCCGCGTACAGCCCCAGCAGCAGGTTGCCGATGACAATCACGCCGAGCATCTCGGCGAAACCGAACGCCACGCCCAACTTGCCGCCGGCAAACATGGTCGCGGTGAAAAAAGTGAAACCCAGCAGCACCATGGCCGTGGAGGCGAGGCCCTTGCGGGCGTGCATCGGGACTTCGCTCAAGGGGTAGTCGTTACCGGGATCGTTCTGAGTCATGTGGCGGTCCTTGCAGAGGAGGGAATGCCGCAAGCGTGCAGCGGCCGTGCCAAACGAGTGATTGCCGGTTATTTATAGCCAACGGGTGGGTCGGGTGGGCTTCGAGGAGCAAAAGCGGTGCAGGGAGTGGATCAAGTTGGAACACGGATCGTGTTACCCAGAAGTACCTTGTGGGAGCGAGCCTGCTCGCGAATGCGGTAGATCAGTCGATGACTATGTGACTGATCGGACGCTTTCGCGAGCAGGCTCGCTCCCACAAAAGGTTGTAGGGGGGCCCTCAGGCAGGCGAGTGCGACGGCAAGAACCGCATCACCGCCGCGACGATCGCTTCCGGCGCGTCCTCCTGGACCAGATGCCCGGCATTCGGTACAGGATGGAACAGCGCCCCCGGGATCATCTTGTGCAACGCCCGGCCGCGTTCGATGGGGATCCACTGGTCATCCTCGCCCCAAAGGATCTGCGTTGGGCAGCGTACCTTCGGATAAAGGTCCTGGACCTCGTCGGTGTAACGCTCGTCCATCTGCGCAATCTGCCGGTAGAGCGCGGCCTGGCCGGTTTCGCCGAGCCAGGGCTGGACGTACGGGGAGAGCTCTTCATCGGTAATGCAGCGCTTGATCGCGCCACGGATATAGGTCGGCACGATGGCCCGCTGGATGTAGTCGGGCAGGCCGCTGAACGCCGCTTCGTGCTGGCGTACGTGTTGCACGAACGCAGAGCCCCAAGGCGACAAGGCTACCGGGTCGATCAGGGTCAGGCTGCGGTAATCCTTGCCATCGAGCAGATGGGTGCGCAGGGCCGTGGCGCCGCCAAAGTCATGGGCGATGACGTCCGGGCAATCCAGCTTCCAATGCTCCAGCAGTCGGGCAAGCAGCCGGTTCTGAACACCGAGGGACACGTCTGCATCGGGTTGCGCGGATTGGCCATAACCCAACAGGTCGAAGTAATGAACCTTGTGCGTGGCGAAAAACAGCGGGGCGATCCGGTGCCATACATAAGAGGAGAACGGCGTGCCATGGACAAACACCAACGGCGCGCCGTCGCCGTGAATGGCGTAGCGGATGGGGTGCCCGTTGAAGTCGTATTCCTGATCCAGCGGCCAGTGGGTCATGATGGTGTCCTCTTGGTAGATCCGAACCAAGGAGGATAGACACAAAGGCCGCCAGGTTCATTCGCCGTGGTAGATGCAGCCGCTGGTGCAGGTCTCGTGGATGCGGATGGCGCTGAGTTCCGGCAGCAGCGGCTTCAACTCGTTCCAGATCCACTTGGCCAGGACTTCGCTGGTGGGGTTTTCCAGACCGGGGATGTCGTTGAGGTAGTTGTGGTCCAGGCGCTCGTAGAGCGGCTTGAAAATCGCCTTGATTTCCGAGAAGTCGCGAATCCAGCCGGTGTGCGGGTCGATGTCGCCGCTGAGGTGGATCGCCACCTTGAACGAGTGACCATGCAGGCGTCCGCACTTGTGGCCTTCCGGTACGTGGGGCAGGCGGTGGGCGGATTCGAAGGTGAACTCTTTGAAGATTTCCACAGATTTGGCTCTTTAAATGGACGGTCGCGAGGCAGGCGGCGCAGTTTATCAGTTTGATCCCCGCGTTGCGCGAGCGTGCTGACTAAAGGGTCAGCAAACCTGGCTGTCCTACCGGGTCCTGGCTGAAGCGTAGACGCCGCTGCGCTCTCGCTTGCCAACCGCTATTACCAGAATGACGATCCGCTCCTCCTCTATGCGATACACGAGTCGATACCCAGCCCCGCGTAACTTGATCTTGTAACAATCCTTCATCCCGTGAAGAGCATCACCCGGTACGCGAGGGTGCCCTTGTCGCTCTTGGAGTTTTTTCAAAAGCTGCAGACGGACCGCACCGTCCAGTTTTCGCAGCTCTTTCAGGGCCTTCGGATCCCATTGGACATCATATTCAACGCCCATTGGCGATATCAGCTTCAGCCTCGCCAATAAGGTCATCGAGCGATATGCGTACCCGCGATTCGTTGGCCTCGATCCGCGCTTTGACTACTTGGGCCAGCTCCAACTCGTCCAGGCGCTCTATCATCGCTTCGTAGACCTCCGCCGGTACCATGTAGCCCATCACGCGGTTATGGTTCAGCACTGCCACAGGTGAGCCGTTCGCGCCACTCAGGACCGCGGACGGATTTTTCTTCAGTTCCGATACGCTGACAGCCACATCAGCCAAGACGATTTGCATGACCAGGCTCCTTTAAAAGTGCTTTATTTTGGTCTTTTTTTGCGCGTTCAGGCAAGCACTCCATCCGGGCCCGCGGGCGTGCTGACTAAAGGGTCAGCAAACGCTCTCCCAGCCCACCGTTGGCGGTCAGTTCGAGGAACTCGTCGCCGAGCCGGCGGCTTTCGTCCATTGCGGTGCGCCAGTATTTGCGGCGGGCCGGGTCATCGCCCATGAAACGCTTGAAGTCGTTGCGGTCCGGCAGTTTGCCGTAGGGCAGGCGAGCCAGGTATTCGCGGGACGGCGCCAGCAGCAGCACATCCTGCAAGCGCGAGGTATCGCCTCGGCGCCATGGCAGGCCTTTGTCGAACCAGCCGGGAATGACCCGATCGGTGAAGTGCGGATAGAGCACGATGCCCTCGCCGCTATAGGGCAGGTCAAGGTGGTAGTCCAGCAGGCCGCCATCGCGGTAGGTGCCCGCGCCGGCGCCGGGCAGGTCGCGCACGCCTTCCATGATCATCGGGATCGAGCCCGACGCCAGCAGTGCCTGGCGCAGGTTGCCGGCCTCCAGCGGCACGAAGCGCGAGGGGAAGTCCGTCAACGGATGGAGCGGGGGAGCCAGGCGCGGGTCGTGGATGATCAGCCTTTCGAAATGCCGCGACAGCCGCGCCCGGCCGCGCAGGTTGTCGGCGATCACCGAGGACAGCCCCAGGCCCAGCCGGCCGCGATGGTCCTGCGCCAACAGGCCATGACTCTGGACTACCATGATGTTGAGCCGGTAATGCGGATTGTCGAGGATCGTCAGGTCGCGTCCTTCAAGCAGGTCGTCGAGCATGCGCTGCGAGCTCTGGCTGACCCCGGCCATGGTCACGCCTTTGGCGAAGCTCTGCTCGTTGTACAGGATGCCCAGGCGGCGAATGCCCTCGGCGGCGTCCGGCAGACAGGCGCTGGCGAAGCGCCAGGAGCCGACCGATGCACCGATCAGCGAGCGCTCCCGCGGCGCGGCGGGCAGCCATTCGCCGAACAGCGCCAGGTCCAGCCCTTGGATACCCAAGGCTTTCGGCCCTCCGGCGGCACCCGGCAGGATGCCGACATCGGCGGCCTGAAGGCCTGCCTGGCGGATGCGCTTGAAGGCGCGAGGGCCGGCCTTCAGAGTCAGCGCGGGGAACTTGATGTGAATGGCGGTCATACCGGTCTCGAATACGTGCAAGCGGCTGATTATAGCGACACAGAAACCCTGTGGGAGCGAGCTTGCTCGCGATGACGCTGTGTCAGTTGTCAGTTTTGATGACTGACCTGACGCTGGCGCGAGCAAAATTGACCTGGATTCAATGATGGCAATTCAGTTTCAGTTAAGTTCGTCCCGATACAGTTCCCCGCTGAAGATTATAAAAAGGAGATAACCCGTGAACCGCCTCACTGCCTTTTTCATCGCGGCGCTCATGGTCATCGGTACAGGTCCGGCTCAAGCCAGGGATCTCGATGCCACTGAAGCCCAAAAATTACTGGACGCTGGTACCATCCTGCCTTTTGATCAGCTCAACGCCGCTGCCCTGGCCAAACACACTGGCGCCACGGTGACCGATACCGAGCTGGAAGAGGAATACGGCAAGTACCGCTACAAAGTGGATCTGCGTGATGCCAAGGGCATCGAGTGGGATCTGGAACTCGACGCCGTCACTGGCGAGGTGCTCAAGAATCATCAGGATACGTAATGAAGCTTAATCTGCGCGCCCGCAATCGTTGGGCGCTGGCGCTGCTGGTGTGTTGTTCGGTGGCCGTGGCCCGCGACCTGGACCAGGACGAGGCCCTGCAACTGCGTCAGCAGGGCGTGATCCTGCCCTTGGAACACCTGCTGCAACAGGCCCTGGATCGCCATCCCGGCGCCAAGTTACTGGAAGCCGAGCTGGAAGAAAAGCACGGCGTCTACATCTACGAAGTCGAGCTGCTGGACACCGACGGCGTCGTGCGCGAACTGGACCTCGAGGCCGCGACCGGCCGTTTACTCAAAGATAAGGAAGACTGATGCGCCTGCTACTGGTGGAAGACCATGTTCCCCTGGCCGACGAACTGATGGCCGGGCTCGCCCGGCAGGGCTACGCGGTCGATTGGCTCGCCGACGGGCGCGACGCGGTGTATCAGGGCAGCAGCGAGCCCTACGACCTGATCATTCTCGACCTTGGGCTGCCAGGAGTGCCGGGGCTCGAGGTGCTGGCGCAATGGCGCGCTGGCGGCTTGACCACCCCGGTACTGATCCTCACCGCGCGTGGCTCCTGGGCCGAGCGCATCGAAGGACTCAAGGCCGGGGCCGATGATTACCTGACCAAACCCTTTCACCCTGAAGAACTGCACCTGCGCATCCAGGCGCTGTTGCGACGCTCCCACGGCCAGGTCAACCAGCCGACGCTGCAAGCGGCGGGGTTGCACCTGGACGAAGGCCGGCAATGCGTGATTCGCGACGGCGCCGAGATCCAGCTGACCGCCGCCGAATTCAGGCTGCTGCGCTATTTCATGCTCCACCCCGAGCAAATCCTTTCCAAAAGCCACCTCGCCGAGCACCTCTATGATGGTGAAACCGAGCGCGATTCGAATGTGCTGGAAGTCCACGTCAATCACCTGCGGCGCAAGCTCGGACGCAGCGTGATCGAAACCCGTCGCGGCCAGGGCTACCTGTTCGGCGGACAGGCGCAGTGAGATCCATCCAGCGGCGCCTGAGCCTGGGCCTGATCGGTGTGATGGTGGTGGTCGGCCTGGTCCTCGCGCAGACCAGCCTGTGGTTGTTCGAGTTGGGTTTGCAGCGCTACCTCGAAGCGGGGTTGCGCAATGACAGCGAGAACCTGCTGGTGGCCCTGGTCCGTGGCCCGCAAGGGTTGCAACTGGACGAGCGACGCTTGTCGCCGGCTTACCTGCGACCGTTCTCCGGGCATTATTTCCGCATCGATTTTGCCGACGAGCATTGGCGCTCCCGTTCCCTCTGGGACCAGGAACTGCCGCGGCTCGACCATCCGGGGCTGCACAGCAACCTGCAACTGGGCCCCGAAGGCCAGAAACTGCTGGTGCTGCGCACGGACTACCGGCGCCTGGGCCAGGCAATTTCCATCAGCGTGGCGCAGGACTACACGCCGGTGCGCGACAGTTTCCTGCGGATGCAGCAGGTCGGCCTTGGCCTCGGGTTGGCGGGGTTGCTGCTGATCCTGCTGTTGCAGCGGCTCACGGTGCAGCGCGCCTTGCGGCCGTTGGAGAAGGCCCGGGAGCAGATTGCCCAGCTGCAACGCGGCCAGCGTTCACAACTCGACGAACAAGTGCCCAGGGAACTGGAGCCGCTGGTAGCGCAGATCAACCATTTGCTGGCCCATACCGAAGACAGCCTCAAGCGTTCGCGCAACGCCCTGGGTAACCTTGGCCATGCCTTGAAGACGCCTCTGGCGGTGCTGCAAAGCCTGGCGTCGAACGAAAAGCTCGACCCTTATCCTGAGTTGCGCAAGTTGCTGCTGGATCAACTCGAGCAGGTTCGCCAGCGCCTGAACCGCGAACTCAACCGTGCGCGCCTGTCCGGCGATGCCTTGCCCGGCGCGCACCTGGATTGCGACGCCGAACTGCCGGGTTTGTTGGCGACGCTGAACATGATCCACGGCGAGCATCTGCACCTGGCTTATGTCGCGCCGCCCGGCTTGCACCTGCCCTGGGATCGCGAAGACTTGCTGGAACTGCTGGGCAACCTGCTGGACAACGCTTGCAAATGGGCCGACGCCGAAGTGCGCCTGACCGTGAGCGAGACGCTCGTGGGTTTCCACCTGGCAGTGGAAGACGATGGCCCCGGCATCCCGCCGGATCGCCGCGACCAGGTCTTCAGCCGCGGCACGCGCCTGGATGAGCAGACCGATGGCCATGGCCTGGGGCTGGGCATCGTGCGCGACATCGTCGACACCTGGGGCGGGACATTAGCGTTGGGCGACAGCGAGTGGGGCGGGTTGAAAGTAATGATTGAGCTGCCCAAGCGCTGAAATCCGCACGAACCCCTGTGGGAGCGAGCTCGCTCGCGATAGCGGCTTGTCAGTCGACACTTTCGTAACTGACCCGACGCTATCGCGAGCAAGCTCGCTCCCACAGGGGCAATGTGGTGGACTCAAACGCTGCGAGTGACTGCAAATCCCGCCGCATGACCCTTGCAGCTTGCCGCCGCTTGCTGCAAAGTCGCGACCTTTTTGTCCGGTGGCTTTCCATCGCTGTGCTTTGAGGTAACGATGATAAATGCAGTAATTGCCGCGGTTGGCGTCATGCTGGTACTCAGCCTGTCCCGCGTGCATGTGGTGATCGCGCTGATTATCGGCGCGCTGGTGGGTGGCTTGGTAGGTGGCCTGGGGATCGAGGCAACGCTCAAGGCCTTCAATGCGGGCCTTGGCGGCGGCGCGACGGTGGCGTTGTCCTACGCTCTGCTGGGCGCCTTTGCGGTCGCGATCGCCAAATCCGGCATGGCCCATGCCTTGGCCGACAAGGTCCTGGCCATGGTCGACCGCCAGGACACCGCCGGCGGCACGGGCGTCAAATGGCTGCTTATCGGCCTGCTGGGTACGGTCGCGGTGGCCTCGCAGAATATCCTGCCGATCCATATCGCCTTCATTCCGCTGCTGGTGCCGCCACTGCTTTATGTGCTGACCAAGCTGCAACTGGACCGTCGGCTGATCGCTTGCGTCATGACTTTCGGCCTGATCACCCCCTACATGTTCCTGCCGGTGGGCTTCGGCAATATCTTCCTCAACGAAATCCTGCTCGCCAACATCGCCCGCAGCGGTGTCGATGTCAGTGGCATCAACGTCACCCATGCGATGGGCATCCCGGCGCTGGGCATGGTGTTCGGGCTGGTGCTGTCGTTTATCAGCTATCGGAAGAAACGCGTCTACGATCTGAAAAAGATCGCCAGGGCCGAGCAGGTGGCCGTGCGCTACAACCCGCTCAGCCTGTTGGTCGCCGGGTTGGCAATCGCAGCGGCATTCGCCATCCAGCTCCTGCTCGATTCGATGATCATCGGCGCCCTGGCCGGTTTCCTGATTTTCTCGGTGTCGGGCGTGGTGCGCTGGCGCGAGACGGACGACCTGTTCACCGAAGGCATGAAGATGATGGCGATGATCGGCTTCATCATGATCGCCGCCTCGGGCTTCGCCGAAGTGATGAAGGCCACCGGTGAGGTGCAAAGCCTGGTGGAAACCTCGGCGGCCTGGATCGGCCACAACAAGGGCATCGGTGCGCTGTTGATGTTGCTGGTCGGGCTGCTGGTGACGATGGGGATCGGCTCGTCGTTTTCCACGGTGCCGATCCTGGCGACCATTTTTGTGCCGCTGTGCCTGCAACTGGGCTTCAGCCCGCTGGCGATCGTCTGCATCGTCGGCACCGCCGGCGCCCTGGGCGATGCCGGCTCGCCTGCCTCGGATTCGACACTCGGCCCGACCTCCGGCCTGAACATCGACGGCCAGCATCACCACATCTGGGACACCGTGGTCCCGACCTTCCTGCACTACAACCTGCCATTGCTGGCGTTTGGTTGGGTGGCGGCGATGGTGTTGTAGCTTCAGAGACCGGGTTGTTTTCTTCGCGAGCAGGCTCGCTCCCACAGGGGATCGGTGTGAACACAGCAGTTGTGGACACCACCAAACCCTGCGGGAGCGAGCCTGCTCGCGATGGGACCCTTGAGTCCACCGACCCTGCCAACCGACTGTCCACCTTGTCCTACAGTTTTATCGTGCGCTGCCGTTAACCCAGTTAACCACGCCATAAAACCAACAAGAGTGAACAGCATGCGCCTGAGCCTGAAGGCTAAAGTCCTGTCCCTGGCAATCCTGCCGGTATTGCTGTCCGCGGTGATCATCAGCCTGACCACGGCGTTCATCTTGAAGGAACAGGCCAGCAAGGAAGTCCAGCAAACCCGCGAACGTCTGCTCAGCGAGGCCAAGGCCACGCTGCAGAATTACGTCGCGGTCGGCCTTACCGCCATCAAGCCGCTCTACGATGCCGCCGCGCCTGGCGATAACGAGGCGCGCGCCCAGGCAATCAAGTTGCTGTCGAACATCAGCTACGGCAAGGACGGCTACTTCTTCGGCTACGACTCCGAGACCATTCGCCTGTTCAAGGCCAACAGCCCCGACGGCGTGGGCAAGAGTTTCAAGGACAACCGCGACCCGAACGGCGTCTACGTCAACCGTGACCTGGTGAAGGTCGCCAAGGACGGCACGCATTATCTGGAATACAGCTCGCCGCTGCCCGGCAGCAAGGACCTGGTGCCCAAGCTCGGCTACACCGAATACCTGGCCAAGTGGGACCTGGCGGTCGGCAGCTCGGTCAACCTCGACGGCATTGAAGGTCAGGTGGCGCTGGTGGAAGCCAAGGTCCACGATCGCCTGCAAGGCGTGATCCTGAGCATCGTCGGGATCGCCGCGGTGGTACTGCTGGTGATCGCGGTGGTGGGCCTGGTGCTCGCCAATACCATCCTGCGTCCGCTGCACCTGATGAAGGACAACCTCGATGACATCGCCGCGGGCGAGGGCGACCTGACCCGGCGCCTGGCGATTACCAGCCAGGACGAACTGGGCCAACTGGCCGGTTCCTTCAACCGCTTCGTCGACAAGATCCACGGCCTGGTAAGGCAGATCACCGACATGACGTCGCAACTGACCGGCCTGGTGACGCAGGTGTCCGAGCAGGCCCAGCGTTCCGAGCAGGCCATGGAGCGCCAGCGCCACGAGACCGACCAGGTCGCCACGGCGATCAACGAAATGTCCTCCGCCGCCCAGGAAGTCGCCCGCAGTGCCCAGGGCGCAGCCGTCGCGGCCCAGCAGACCGATGAAGAAGGCCAGTCCGCCAAGCGCGTGGTGGCCGGCAGCATCCAGCAGATTCATGCGCTGGTGAACGATATCCGCAGCAGCGGCGTGTCCCTGGACAGCCTGCAACAGGATGTGGCCTCGATTGTCAGCGTGCTCGGTGTGATCCGTTCGATTGCCGAGCAGACCAACCTGCTGGCCCTCAACGCGGCCATCGAGGCTGCGCGTGCCGGTGAGGCGGGCCGCGGGTTTGCGGTGGTTGCCGACGAAGTCCGCGCCCTCGCCAGCCGGACCCAGCAAAGCACCCAGGAAATCCAGGGCATGATCGATCGCCTGCAATCGGGTACCCATGCCGCGGTGGAAGCGATGCGCCGTTCCAGCGAGGCCGGCGACGGCACCTCGGAACGGGCCAACGAGGCGGGCGCCTCCCTGGACACCATGGCGCAACTGATCGGCACCATCAACTCGATGAACGCCCAGATCGCCAGCGCCGCCGAGGAGCAGACCGCGGTGGCTGAAGAAATCAACCGCAGCGTGCATCAGATTGCCGTGGCGGTGGACACTGTCGCCGACGAAACCCAGCTCAGCGCCCAGACTTCTCGCAGCCTGGCCGATCTGGGCCAGCGCCTGGGCAAACTGGTGGGGCAGTTCCGGATCTGATCCGAGCGCAGCAGGAGCTGCCGAAGGCTGCGATCTTTCGCTTTCGATCCAGATGTTTTCGCCTGGGCTACCAGGCCCTATCGGAAGCGGAGGATCGCAGCCTTCGGCAGTTTCTGCCGGGCAAATCGTTCCGTCGATTCATGTCATGCACTGTTGTGGCGAGGGGATTTATCCCCGTTGGGCTGCGAAGCGGCCCCAAAAAAAGCCAATACGACTTGCCTGATGTTCCGCGCAGTCTGTCTTAGGGGCTGCTTCGCAGCCCAGCGGGGATAAATCCCCTCGCCACAGTAATCAGGCAGGCAGGCAGGCAGCTCGCGCGCATCGCGCATCAACAGCCCGAACCACATTCCCATCCCCCGGCGCGACCTCGAAGGCCGGCATATGGCAGACGCGACGGCACTCCGGCGAGTCCTGGCGGACTAATGTCTATCTGCCAATGACATGGAAAGCACATGAACCGAAAGAACCTCCAAAACAAGTCGCAGATGCTGTTGCTGATCCTGGTCAGCATTGCCTTCGTCTGGATTCTGCTGCCGTTTTATGGGGCGGTATTCTGGGCCGTCATCCTGGGCATCGTCTTTGCGCCGCTGCAACGTCGCTTGCAGTTCAAGTTCGGCTGGCCGCGCAACGTCACGGCACTGTTCACCCTGAGCATCTGCGTGGTGATCGCCATTTTGCCGGTGATCGTCATCAGTACCTTGCTCGTCCAGGAAGGGGCGGCGCTGTACAAGAGCCTGGAAAGTGGCGAGCTGGACGTCGCCGACTACCTGGCGCGTTTCAAGGAGGCGTTGCCGCCGTTCTTCCAGCACCTGCTCGACCGCTTCGGCCTGGGCAACCTGAGTGGCCTGCGAGACAAGATCGTCAAGAGCGCCATGCAGGGCAGCGAATTTTTCGCCACCCAGGCGTTCAGTTTCGGCCAGGGTACGTTCCAGTTTCTGGTGAGCTTCTTCGTGATGCTCTACCTGTTGTTCTTTTTCCTGCGTGACGGCGCGGAGCTGGTGCGCAAGGTGCGCTCGGCCGTTCCGCTGGCCGAGCACCAGAAGCGCCGCCTGCAATTGAAGTTCAACCGGGTGGTGCGGGCGACGGTGAAGGGCAACCTGTTGGTGGCGATCACTCAGGGCGCCCTGGGCGGCCTGATTTTCTGGATCCTGGGTATCCCGACGGTGTTGCCGTGGGCGGTGCTGATGGCTTTCCTGTCGCTGCTGCCGGCGGTGGGGGCGGGCATTGTCTGGGTGCCAGTGGCGGTGTATTTCCTGCTGTCGGGGGCGATCTGGCAGGGCGTGGTGCTGGCGCTGTTCGGGGTCTTCGTGATCGGCCTGGTGGACAACTTCCTGCGCCCGATCCTCGTCGGCAAGGACACCAAGATGCCCGACTACATGGTCCTGATTTCGACGCTTGGCGGGTTGGCCGTATTCGGCCTCAATGGTTTTGTCATCGGGCCACTGATCGCCGCGCTGTTCATGTCCTGCTGGGCGCTGTTCGTCGAGGGCAAGCCGCGGGTGCAGTTGCCCTAGGCGCTCAACAGGTACGGACCGATACGTTGCGACAGGGCCTGGGCGGCGGGCAGGGAAGTCAGCGGGCCGCTGACGGTGACGCCATCCTGCACCAGATACCAGCAAGCCAACAGTCCGCGCTCCCGAAGTGGGGCGGGGACGGCGCTGCCAATGACAGACATGATTTGAACCTTGGGCATGGGAAACCTCCATCAGTCGATGGGGTTACCTTACGGCTCATGCGGGATGGGGAAAAATCAACCGCTTCAATAGTCGGAATCGATGCCGCTCAATCGACCACCAGATCGAGCATGTGCACCACTTCCTGTTCATTGAGCAGGCCCTTGCGAACCAGGTTTTCCGCGAGCAGGGAAAGGAACTTGGCGCTGCGGTGGCCTTCCAGGTGCTTGAGCTCGGTCAGTACGTTGTAGACCTTGCTGGAAGTGCACAGGCCGACGATGCGGTGGGGATTTTGTGTGGGCATGGCTTCGTCCTTGTTGTTATGAGCTGCGGCGGCGGACGTTGACAGTTTGCGGCACTGCCATGACACGCTCGTGACAGCTTGAGTCGTCAAAACATAAAGCAGGATTCAGACCATAGTGCCTGGTTGGCGCCAGATTATTGTTCCGGTAGCGACCTCAGCCAGGCGGTATACGGCGATCAGTCGCCGTTTGGCTGAAAAACGCCCACAAAAAAGCCCCTGGATCTTTCGATTCAGGGGCTTTTTCTGTTGCTGTCTGGCTCCACGACCTGGACTCGAACCAGGGACCCAGTGATTAACAGTCACTTGCTCTACCAACTGAGCTATCGCGGAATGGCGCGTATGTTACTGATTGGAAAAGAGAAGTCAAGCATCTGTTGCGTACGGAGCGGCTTGAAGCCCATCGGTGACCAATCAACAATTGGCAGTTACCGCGACGGCGAGAGAGGCTACCATGGTCGCCCGGAAGTGGCAGGACGCGCTGCCGGCCATTCGCCGACATCAAGGGACGCGCCATGAACCATCTGTTACCACTTCACACAATCGATTGCACCGAGGTGTTCCTGTGAGCACCGCCCAGATCAGTCTGCCCAAGGGCGTGGGGCCTCACGCTGAAAAGCTGTACGACGCCATCACCCAGGCCAGCACCCCGGAAGAACTGAACCGCGCCGGTGGCAAGGCCGAGGGTTTTGTCCTGGGGCTCGAAAGTACCAAGGCGATCAAGAGCCAGGTCGCCGAGTCGTTGTATGTCATCTACGACGATGCGGCGAGCCAGCGGGCGACGGAGCTGTAGGCTCGACGCATTTGCCTGGAACAGAGAGTGCAGGGCTGGATGCTTTTTGTGGCGAGGGGATTTATCCCCGTTGGGCTGCGTAGCAGCCCTGAAGTCGTCTGGCGCGGTGGGGCAGGTTGATTGAGTCGATATGCTTGGGAGCTGCTTCGCAGCCCAGCGGGGATAAATCCCCTCGCCACAGGTTAGGGGCACCTGACTTGGCAAGCAGATTCAAAAAAACGGGAAGCTCGAAGGCTTCCCGTTTTTCATTTCATCGAGCGTCAGATCACCTGGACGATGGCCTTGGTCACCGCATCGATGTTGTTCTGGTTCAGCGCGGCCACGCAGATGCGGCCGGTGTCCAGGGCATAGATGCCGAACTCGTTGCGCAGGCGTGTCACGTGTTCAACGGTCAAGCCGGAGTAGGAGAACATCCCGCTCTGGCGGGCGACGAAGCTGAAGTCGTGATGCGGCGCGGCCTTGGCCAGCATGTCGACCATCTGCTCACGCATGCCACGAATGCGCAGGCGCATTTCGGCCAGCTCTTCTTCCCACTGTGCGCGCAGCTCAGGGCTGTTGAGCACGGCGGCGACGATACTGGCGCCGTGGGTCGGCGGGTTGGAGTAGTTGGTGCGGATCACGCGCTTGACCTGGGACAGCACGCGGGTGCTTTCTTCCTTCGACTCGCTGACAATCGACAGCGCGCCGACACGCTCGCCGTACAGGGAGAACGACTTGGAGAACGAGCTGGAGGCGAAGAAGGTCAGGCCCGATTCGGCGAACAGGCGCACGGCCGCCGCGTCTTCGTCGATGCCTTTGCCGAAGCCCTGGTAGGCCATGTCCAGGAACGGCACGTGGTTCTTGGCCTTGACCACGGCCAGGACGTTTTTCCAGTCTTCCGGGCTCAGGTCCACGCCGGTCGGGTTGTGGCAGCAGGCATGCAGCACAACGATCGAACGGTCGGGCAGGGCGTTGAGGTCTTCCAGCAGGCCGCTGCGGTTCACGTCGTGGGTAGCGGCGTCGTAGTAGCGATAGTTCTGCACCGGGAAACCGGCGGTTTCGAACAGCGCGCGGTGGTTTTCCCAGCTTGGGTCGCTGATGGCCACGACCGCGTCCGGCAGCAATTGCTTAAGGAAGTCGGCACCGATTTTCAGTGCGCCCGTGCCGCCCACGGCCTGGGTGGTGATGACGCGGCCCGATGCGATCAGCGGGGAATCCTTGCCGAACAGCAGGGTCTGGACTGCCTGGTCATAGGCGGCAATGCCGTCGATCGGCAGGTAACCGCGAGAAACATGCTGAGCCACGCGAATCGTCTCGGCTTCGACCACGGCGCGCAGCAACGGAATGCGCCCTTCCTCGTTGCAGTAAACACCCACGCCCAGGTTGACCTTATTGGTACGGGGGTCGGCGTTGAAAGCTTCGTTGAGGCCCAGGATGGGGTCGCGTGGTGCCAATTCGACAGCGGAAAACAGGCTCATTATTGCGCGGCTCTGAATGGAGGGTGAGAGGACGTGTCGCGCTCCAGCCGAATGCACTAGAGCGGTGCACAAACGGGGAGCTAGTATAGAGGCCATCACCGGACAGGGCGACAGGCTATTCGGCGTTTAGCGTAAGTATTTTCGATTTTTTTCGACCGTTAGTCCCTTCGCAGCGTCAAAGTCTGCAAGGCGTGTAGGACGTTCGTCTTGAAAGCGAAGGCAATCACCTCCACATTGTGTGCATTCCAGCTTTTTCCTCGGGCGACGTCAGTCGCTTCGGTCTTTCTCGTTCCTGTCGCCTGGCCGACGGGAGTGAACCCAGGGGTTATGTCATGTCTGAATTCCAGCTAGTCACTCGCTTCCAGCCCGCCGGCGACCAGCCGGAAGCCATCCGCCTGATGGTGGAAGGCATCGAGGCCGGGCTGGCGCACCAGACCTTGCTCGGTGTGACCGGCTCGGGCAAGACGTTCAGTATCGCCAACGTGATCGCCCAGGTGCAGCGGCCGACCCTGGTGCTGGCGCCTAACAAGACCCTGGCGGCGCAGTTGTATGGCGAGTTCAAGGCGTTTTTCCCGAACAACGCGGTCGAGTATTTCGTCTCCTACTACGACTACTACCAGCCCGAGGCTTATGTGCCTTCGTCGGACACCTTCATCGAGAAGGACGCCTCGATCAACGACCACATCGAACAGATGCGGCTGTCGGCGACCAAGGCGTTGCTTGAGCGCAAGGACGCCATCATCGTCACCACGGTGTCGTGCATCTACGGTCTGGGCAGCCCGGAAACCTATCTGAAAATGGTCCTGCACGTGGATCGTGGCGACAAACTCGACCAGCGCGCCTTGCTCCGGCGCCTGGCGGACTTGCAATACACCCGCAACGACATGGACTTCGCCCGGGCCACGTTTCGGGTGCGCGGCGATGTGATCGACATCTATCCGGCCGAATCGGACCTGGAAGCGATTCGTATCGAGCTGTTCGATGACGAGGTGGAGAGCATCTCGGCGTTCGATCCGCTGACCGGCGAGGTGATCCGCAAACTGCCACGCTTCACGTTCTACCCCAAGAGCCACTACGTGACGCCGCGGGAAACCCTGTTGGGCGCCATCGAGGGCATCAAGGCCGAGTTGCAGGAACGCCTGGAATACCTGCGTTCGAACAACAAACTGGTGGAAGCCCAGCGTCTGGAGCAGCGGACCCGGTTCGACCTGGAAATGATCCTGGAGCTGGGCTACTGCAACGGCATCGAGAACTACTCGCGCTACCTGTCGGGTCGTCCGGCGGGTGCGCCGCCGCCCACGTTGTATGACTATTTGCCGGCCGATGCCCTGCTGGTGATCGACGAATCCCACGTCAGCGTGCCTCAGGTCGGCGCCATGTACAAAGGCGACCGTTCGCGCAAGGAAACCCTGGTGGAATATGGCTTCCGCCTGCCCTCGGCGCTGGATAATCGGCCGATGCGCTTCGACGAATGGGAAGGCGTGAGCCCGCAGACGATTTTCGTCTCGGCCACGCCCGGCAACTACGAAGCCGAGCACGCCGGACGGGTGGTCGAGCAAGTGGTGCGGCCGACCGGGCTGGTGGACCCGCAGGTCGAGGTGCGCCCGGCGCTGACTCAGGTCGATGACCTGCTCTCGGAGATCACCAAGCGCGTGGCGGTGGAAGAGCGGGTGCTGGTGACCACGCTGACCAAGCGCATGGCCGAAGACCTCACCGACTACCTCGCCGACCACGGCGTGCGGGTGCGTTACCTGCACTCGGATATCGACACGGTGGAGCGGGTCGAGATCATCCGCGACCTGCGCCTGGGCACCTTCGATGTGCTGGTGGGGATCAACCTGCTGCGCGAAGGCCTGGACATGCCCGAGGTGTCGCTGGTGGCGATTCTCGACGCGGACAAGGAAGGTTTCCTGCGTTCCGAGCGCTCGTTGATCCAGACCATCGGTCGCGCGGCGCGTAACCTCAACGGCCGGGCGATCCTTTATGCCGATCGCATCACCGGCTCGATGGAGCGCGCCATCGGCGAGACCGAACGCCGTCGCGACAAGCAGATCGCTTTCAACCTGGCCAATGGCATCACGCCCAAGGGCGTGTTCAAGGACGTCGCCGACATCATGGAAGGCGCCACCGTGCCCGGTTCGCGCAGCAAGAAGCGCAAGGGCATGGCCAAGGCCGCCGAAGAGAGCGCCCGCTACGAAGCCGAACTGCGCTCGCCGAGCGAAATCACCAAGCGTATCCGGCAGTTGGAAGAGAAGATGTACCAGCTCGCCCGGGACCTGGAATTCGAAGCAGCGGCGCAGTTGCGTGACGAGATTGGCAAGTTGCGTGAGCGGTTGCTGACTGTCTGAGGTTTTGTGGCGATGCCTAGGACCTCATCGCGAGCAAGCTCGCTCCCACATTGGACCGTGTCCAGCCCGGACAACCTGGTTCCCTGTGGGAGCGAGCTTGCTCGCGATGGCCGCAACTCGGTCTGACGACCGGCTACACAAATCCCGCGCTCACTGGAGCCCGCCCATCATCGCCTGTTACCATTCGCCCCCTGTTTCATCTTCGCTTTTATATTCTTTCCGAGACATGCCATGACCACCGTCCGTACCCGCATCGCGCCTTCGCCTACTGGCGATCCCCATGTCGGCACCGCTTACATCGCCTTGTTCAACTATTGCTTTGCCAAGCAGCACGGCGGTGAGTTCATCCTGCGGATCGAGGACACCGATCAGTTGCGTTCGACCCGCGAGTCGGAACAGCAGATATTCGACGCCCTGCGCTGGCTCGGCATCGACTGGAGCGAAGGTCCGGACGTCGGCGGGCCGCACGGTCCGTACCGCCAGAGCGAGCGTGGCGAGATCTACAAGCAGTACTGCCAGCAGCTGGTGGACATGGGCCACGCGTTTCCTTGCTTCTGCACCGCCGAGGAATTGGACCAGATGCGCGCCGAGCAAATCGCCCGGGGCGAGACCCCGCGCTACGACGGCCGTGCGCTGCTGCTGTCGAAGGAAGAAGTCAACCGTCGCCTGGCCGCGGGCGAACCTCATGTGATCCGCATGAAGGTGCCGAGCGAGGGCGTCTGCGTGGTGCCGGACATGTTGCGTGGCGATGTCGAGATCCCGTGGGACCGCATGGACATGCAAGTGCTGATGAAGACCGACGGCCTGCCGACGTACTTCCTGGCCAACGTGGTCGACGACCATCTGATGGGCATCACCCATGTGCTGCGCGGCGAAGAATGGCTGCCCTCGGCACCGAAACTGATCCTGCTCTATGAGTACTTCGGCTGGGAGCAACCGCAGTTGTGCTACATGCCGCTGCTGCGTAACCCGGACAAGAGCAAGCTGTCCAAGCGCAAGAATCCGACCTCGGTGACCTTCTACGAGCGCATGGGCTTCATGCCCGAGGCGATGCTCAACTACCTGGGCCGCATGGGCTGGTCGATGCCGGACGAGCGCGAGAAGTTCTCGCTGGAGGAGATGGTCGAGCACTTCGACCTGTCCCGCGTCTCCCTGGGCGGGCCGATCTTCGACGTCGAGAAGCTGTCCTGGCTCAACGGCCAGTGGCTGCGCGACCTGCCGGTGGAAGAGTTTGCCGCGCGTGTGCAGAAGTGGGCGTTCAACCCCGAGTACATGATGAAGATCGCCCCGCACGTGCAGGGCAGGGTAGAGACCTTCAGCCAGATCGCGCCATTGGCCGGGTTCTTTTTTGCCGGCGGCGTGACCCCGGATGTGAAGCTGTTCGAATCGAAGAAGCTCTCCGGCGATCAGGTGCGGCAGTTGATGCAGTTGATCCTGTGGAAGCTGGAAAGCCTGCGCCAGTGGGAAAAGGACAGCATCACCGCGACCATCCAGGCGGTGGTTGAACACCTGGAGCTGAAATTGCGCGATGCGATGCCGCTGATGTTTGCCGCGATCACCGGCCAGGCGAGCTCGGTGTCGGTGCTCGATGCGATGGAAATCCTCGGGCCGGACCTGACCCGTTTCCGTCTGCGCCAGGCCATTGATCTGCTCGGTGGCGTGTCGAAGAAGGAGAACAAGGAGTGGGAAAAACTGCTGGGCGCGATTGCCTGAGCGGTCGATGGAACAAGGCATACCCCGGTTTTCCGGGGTTTGTCGGTAAGTGATTGTTATCCCGGCAAAAAATTTTCAATTTTGTTGAAAATAAATTTGACAGCCCTCGGATACGCCCTTAAGATTCGCCCCGTCCTCAGCGATGAGGGGCTATAGCTCAGCTGGGAGAGCGCTTGCATGGCATGCAAGAGGTCGACGGTTCGATCCCGTCTAGCTCCACCAATTTACACTTCAAGGCCTGGCCACACCGGCCTTGAAGCGATCAACACTCAGCGTTGATCAGATGTTAGAAGGGTTTGCGTCCCCTTCGTCTAGTGGCCTAGGACACCGCCCTTTCACGGCGGTAACAGGGGTTCGAGTCCCCTAGGGGACGCCAGTTTTACAGAAGCGATGTTGCAGCAGGATGTCGCTCCGCCGCGAGGCGAAAAATCCGGGGCTATAGCTCAGCTGGGAGAGCGCTTGCATGGCATGCAAGAGGTCGACGGTTCGATCCCGTCTAGCTCCACCAATTTACACTTCGAGGTCTGGCCACACCGGCCTTGAAGCGATCAGTTCTCAGCGCTGATCATGTTCAGAAGGTTTGTGTCCCCTTCGTCTAGTGGCCTAGGACACCGCCCTTTCACGGCGGTAACAGGGGTTCGAGTCCCCTAGGGGACGCCACGATTACCCGCTCTGCGGGATTTTATAAGGGTCATTCAATTCTTGAATGGCCCTTTTGTTTGTCTGGCGTTCAGCCAATTCCCTTATCCTCGATGAATCCTTCCGACCAGCGGTGAAGATTTCGCTTGCGGAAAATTATTATGTGGATAATATTTCAATCGTAATATTCGGAGGCAGCGATGAGCGATAAAAAAGCACAAACCCGTGAACGCATTCTCAAGGCCGCCAGCGATGCGCTGATCCAGCGCGGGCCGGCCGAGCCGAGCGTGGGCGAGGTGATGGGCGCGGCAGGGCTGACGGTGGGCGGTTTTTATGCCCACTTCGAAAGCAAGGACGCCTTGATGCTGGAGGCGTTCAAGCAACTGCTCAATCGCCGCCGTGGCCTGATCGCCGACATGGATGCCGAGCTGACAGGCGAAGAGCGGCGCGCGTTGGTCGCGGCGTTCTACCTGTCGCGCAAACATCGTGATTCCACCGAGCAGGCGTGCCCGATCCCGGCCTCGGTCGGCGAGCTCGGGCGACTGCCGGACGCGTTTCGTGAGGTTCTCAGTGAGCATATCGAGCTGATGGTCGCGCAGTTGGCCGCCAGCCCCGAGGATGCGGATAAAGCCCTGGCCGACATCGCCTTGATGGTCGGCGGCCTGGCCCTGGCCCGGGCGTTGGGCCCGGGCGAGTTATCGGATCGTTTGCTGCGCGCCGCCAAGTCGGCGGTGCGCTGAGCTAAGGCGCAAGCCCTGGAGATGAGCATGGACAGGTTGAGCTGGATTCGTGGTGTCAATGGCACGCTTGGCCGGATAGCCCCGCGCCTGGTAGCGAAACAAATGCGCAGGGTGTTCATGAGTCCTCGGGCCCTGCCGCCGCGGGACTGGGAGCTGCCATTGCTGGCCTCGTCCGAGCGCATCACCTTGCGCTTCGGCCTGTCTGCGTTGCGCTGGGGCAAAGGCCCGGCGGTGCTGCTGATGCACGGCTGGGAAGGGCGCCCGACGCAGTTCGCGGCGTTGATCAATGCGCTGGTGGAGGCCGGTTATACGGTGGTGGCGCTGGATGGGCCGGCCCATGGTCGCTCGCCGGGTCGCGAGGCCAATGTGCTGCTGTTCGCCAGGGCGATGCTTGAAGCCGCAGCCGAGTTGCCGCCGTTGCAAGCAGTGATCGGCCACTCCATGGGCGGCGCTAGTGCCATGCTGGCGGTTCAGCTTGGGTTGCGGACCGAGACACTGGTCAGCATCGCTGCGCCGGCGCGTATCCTCGGCGTCCTGCGTGGCTTCGCGCGGATGATGGGTTTGCCACCCAGGGCGCGTTCGGCCTTTATTCGCCAGGTGGAGCAGGACGTCGGCATGCAGGCTTCGAAGATGGATGTCGCGCAATATCAGCTGGATATTCCGGGCTTGATTGTCCACGCCGAGGACGATACGTCGGTATCGGTCAAGGAATCACAACTGATCCACGAAGCCTGGTTCGACAGCCGCTTGCTGCGCCTGGGCCAGGGCGGGCATCAACGGGTACTGGCCGACCCCCGCGTCATTGATGGTGTGTTATCACTGCTGGCCGGACGCAGCCTGCAGGCGCGGCAATCGGCCTGAGCTTCCGGTACACTGCGCCGATCCAAATTCGACCAGGAGACGGGCATGGGCTGGGATCGGGCAACGCCGTTCATCATTGATCTTCAAGTGAATGCCGAAGACATCGACGGGCTGGGTCACGCCAATAATGCGGTGTACGTTACCTGGCTGGAGCGCTGCGCGTGGCGCCATTCCCAGCGCCTGGGCCTGGACCTGGTGGAGTACCGCCGGCTTGACCGGGCCATGGCGGTGGTGCGGCATGAGATCGATTACCTGGCGGCGGCCTATGAAGGCGACGAATTGCAGTTGGCGACCTGGATCGTCGACTGGGATCAGCGGCTGAAAATGACCCGGCACTTTCAATTGGTTCGCCCCAGTGATAACGCCACATTGCTGCGCGCCCAGACCACATTTGTCTGCATCGAACTGTCCACCGGCAGGCCCAAGCGCATGCCGCCGGAGTTTATCGAGGGCTACGCAGTGGCGCTGAACCCCTGTGGGAGCGAGCCTGCTCGCGAAGGCGGCGAAACATCCAACAGCTTTGCAAGCTGAGCCACCGCTTTCGCGAGCAGGCTCGCTCCCACAGTGAAAAGTGGTGAGCTCAAGTTTTTGGGCACCTCACAGGTTTTGTGGTGAATGCCGGATAGGTGAGCAAAATCCGCTAAACTGCCGCACGTTTTTTCGTTGAGTGTGTTTTCCATGCAAATTGCCCTGGCGCCCATGGAGGGGTTGGTCGACAACATCCTGCGGGACGTCCTGACCCGTGTTGGCGGTATCGACTGGTGTGTCACCGAGTTCATCCGCGTCAACGACCGTCTGCTCACGCCGGCCTACTTCCATAAGCTCGGCCCTGAACTGCTGACCGGTGCCAGGACGGCTGCCGGAGTGCCGTTGCGGGTGCAGTTGCTGGGTTCCGATCCGGTGTGCCTGGCGGAAAACGCCGCGTTGGCCTGTGAGCTGGGCTCGGAAGTCATCGACCTGAACTTCGGTTGCCCGGCCAAGACGGTGAACAAATCCCGGGGCGGGGCGGTGTTGCTCAAGGAACCGGAGCTGCTCAATCAGATCGTCGAGCATGTCCGCCGCGCGGTGCCGAAACACATCCCCGTCACCGCCAAAATGCGCCTGGGCTTCGACAGCCCGGACGGTGCGCTGGTCTGCGCCACGGCCCTGGCCGAGGGCGGCGCGGCGCACATCGTCGTGCATGCGCGGACCAAGGTTGATGGCTACAAGCCGCCGGCCCACTGGGAATGGATTCCGCGGGTCCAGGACGTGGTCAAGGTACCGGTGTTCGCCAACGGCGATATCTGGAGCGTGGAAGACTGGCGTCGTTGCCGGGAAATCAGCGGCGTTGAAGACATCATGCTCGGCCGCGGCCTGGTTTCCCGCCCTGACCTGGCTCGGCAGATCTCCGCCGCCCGGGCCGGCGAGGAGGTGGTCGAGATGTCCTGGGCTGAACTGCAGCCGATGCTCCAGGACTTCTGGACGCAAGTGGTCGAGCAACTGACGCCACGCCAGGCACCCGGTCGGTTGAAGCAGTGGCTGGCGATGTTGACCCGCAACTACCCCGAGGCGGTCGAGCTGTTCAGTGCCCTGCGCCGGGAAACCGACCTGGACGCAGTGGGTCGTTTGCTGGGTGTGCAGCGCACGGAAGCGGCCTGAAAAAATTTCCGAAAAAGCTCTTGAAAAGTATTTGGTGGTCCCTAGATAGGGAATACGCGATGCCGAATTCGGGTCGCGGAGACAAAAAACCTTGCTGAACTTTCAGGAGATTTGAATCATGAGTACTGCATTTTCGCTGGCCCCTCTGTTCCGTTCCTCGGTGGGCTTCGACCGTTTCAACGACCTGTTCGAAACCGCCCTGCGTAACGAACCGGGCAGCAGCTATCCACCCTACAACGTGGAAAAACATGGCGATGACGAATACCGCATCGTAGTCGCCGCCGCCGGTTTCCGCGAAGAGGACCTGGACCTGCAAGTGGAAAAAGGTGTGCTGACCATCAGCGGCGGCAAGCGCGAGGCCAGCAACGACAGCGTGACCTTCCTGCACCAGGGCATCGCCCAGCGTGCGTTCAAGCTGTCCTTCCGGTTGGCGGATCATATCGAGATCAAGTCCGCCGGCCTGAGCAACGGTCTGTTGAGCATTGACCTGTTGCGTGTGGTGCCGGAAGAGGCGAAAGCCAAGCGCATCCCGATCAACGGTGCGCAACAGCAAGCCGCACTGGAAAATTGATGCATCGCAGTTGAAGAAGGGCGCCGAATGGCGCCCTTTTTCATTTTGTGTATCACTAGAAGATTAAGTTGTGGCGAGGGGATTTATCCCCGCTGGGTTGCGAAGCAGCCCCAAAAAAGAACAGGCGACGCTGTTTAGCCTGACATGCCGAGGCGACGGTTTTTAGGGCTGCGTCGCAGCCCAGCGGGGATAAATCCCCTCGCCACAGCAAGCTCCCTCGCCACAAAAAGCTCTCCGGCACGGCTAAGGCAACAACCGCTCGAACGCCTCCAGCGGCAATGGCCGGCTGTGCAGGTAACCCTGGTACAAATGACAATCGAGCCCCTGCAAAAACTTCAGTTGCTCCAGCGTCTCGACGCCTTCGGCAATCATTTCCAGGTTCAGACTGCGGGCCATGGCGACGATGGCGCGGATGATCTCGGCGTCGTTGGGGTCACTGGTGGCGTCACGTACGAACGATTGGTCGATTTTCAGCGTGTCCACCGGCAGGCGCTTGAGGTAAGTCAGCGATGAATAACCGGTGCCGAAGTCGTCCATGGCAAAGCTCACCCCCAATTTCTTCAGGCGGCGCATCTTGCCGATGGTGTCGTCCAGGTTGTGGATCACGATGCCTTCGGTGATTTCCAGCTTCAGCAGGGAATAGGGCAGGCCATGGCTGGCGAGGCTGGTTTCGATGCGCTCGACGAAGTCGCTCTGGCGGAACTGCCGGGGGCTGATATTCACGCACAGTTTGAACCGTCGGGGGTCGACCTTGCCCTTGGCGATCAGTTGTTTGAAGCCATCGCAGGCTTCGTCGAGGATCCAGGTGCCGACTTCCAGGATCAGGCCGCTGTCCTCCAGCACCTTGATGAACTCATTGGGTGATTGCGCGCCCAGGTCCGGATGATGCCAGCGCACCAGCGCTTCGGCGCCAACGATGCGGTTGTCCCGGGCATCGACCTGTGGCTGGAAATGCACGCTGAACTCGTTGCGAGCCAGGGCCTGGCGCAGGTCGGTTTCCATGCGCAGCCGTTCGCTGGCGGCTTTTTGCATGGTGGCGTGGAACATCTGCGAGGTATTGCGTCCCGAATCCTTGGCGCGGTACAGGGCGATATCGGCGCGCTTGAGCAGGTCAGTGGGCGTGGAGCCGTGGTCCGGTATCAGCGCCATGCCGATGCTGGGGGTGACTTGCAGTCGTTGCCCATCGAGAAACATCGGCTCGGAAAGCAGTTCGCGAAGGGTGTCGGCCAGGGTCTGCACCTGCTGGCTGACCACGCCACGCGTGCCTTCCAGGCCGCTGAGCAGCACGACGAATTCATCGCCGCCCAGGCGCGCCACGGTGTCTTCGAGGCGCACGCTGGCTTCGAGGCGCGCGGTGATGATCTTCAGCACCGTGTCGCCAACCGGATGGCCGAGCGAATCATTGATGTGCTTGAAATGGTCGAGGTCGAGGAACAGCAACGCCCCGCGCAGGTTATGGCGCTTGAGCAGGGCGATCTGCTGGCTGAGCCGGTCCAGCAGCAGCGCGCGGTTGGGCAGGTTGGTCAGCGGGTCGTGATAGGCGAGGTGACGGATCTGCGCCTCGGCGTTGCGCAGCAGGCTCACGTCACGGGCGGTCAGCAGCAGGCATGCGGTTTCGTTGAGCGTGATGGGCTCGACCGATACTTCCACCGTGAGGATTTCCCCGCGCTTGTTGCGCCCGAGCATTTCCTGGTGGAGAACGCGGCCCTTGAGCTGCAATTCGGCGAGCAGCGCCGTCCGTTGCTTTTCTTCGGCCCAGATGCCGACCTCGTAGACGGTATGGCCGATGACTTCGTCGGCGCGATAACCGGTCAGGCGACAGAAGCCATCGTTGACCTCAAGGTAGCGGCCGCTTTCGCATTCGGTAATGGTGATCGCGTCGGGGCTGGAGTGGAATGCCTTGGCGAATTTTTCCTCGCTGGCTTTCAGTGCCGCTTCGGAGCGTTGTTGCTGGGTGATGTCCCGCAGGGTGGTGACGATGCAGGGCTGGTTGCCGACACTGATCTGCCGGCTGGAGATCACGCAGGTCAGCGGCTGGCCGTTCTTGTGGTGGACGACGATGGCGACATTGCTCAGCGACTGCTCGCGGATCACCCGTTCGATGCGCTGCAGGCTGCTGCCCGAAGCTTCCCACAGGCCGATCTCGTCGGCGCTGCGGCCCAGCACATCATTGGCCGCCCAGCCGAATGTCTGGGTAAAACTGGAGTTTATTTCCAGGAACGTGCCGTCGTCCTGGTGGGTAAGGCAAATCGGATCGGGGCTGACCTGGAACAACGTGGCGAATTTTTCTTCCGAAGCCGCCAGGCTCTGTTCGCGCTCCACCTGGTCGGTGATGTCGAGCAAGGTGCCGGCCATGCGCAGCGGGCTGCCGTCGTCGTTGCGGTAGAGACGGGCGCGACTTTCCAGGTAACGCGAGCTGCCGTCCGGCAGTTGCACGCGGTAGGTCAGCTGGTAATTGCCCGCCGGGCCTTCACGCAGGCTGCGGTAGGCGTTGCGCATGTTGTTGCGTTCTTCGGTAGGCACGCCCTCGAAAAACGCATCGAACGATTCGTGGAACGCCTGGGGCTCCAGGCCATGGAGCTGCGCGGCCCGGGCCGAGCCGTAGAGCATGCCGCTGGGGATGTGCCAGTCCCAGGTACCCAGTTGCGCCGAGTCGAGGGCCAGGTCCAGGCGCTCCTGGCTGTCCTTGAGGGCCTGTTCGGCAAGTTTGCGTTCGGTGGTGTCGAGGAAGGTGCTCAGTAAATAAGGCTGGCCTTCGAGTTCGACTTTCTGGGCGCTGAGGATACCGTTGTGGACCTGGCCGTTACTGGCGCGGAATTGCACTTCCATGCTCACCAGCTCGCCCTTGGCCTTGGTGGCCTCTACCAGTTTGGCGCGCTGCGTGGGGTCGACCCACAGGCCCAGTTCCAGGGTGGTGCGGCCGATCACATTGTGGACCGGCCAGCCGAACAGGCTTTCGAAATACTGGTTGGCTTCGCTGATCAGCCCATCTTCCTGGCGGGTCAGCAGGACCATGTTCGGGCACAGGTGGAACAGTGTCGCGAAGCGTTTCTCCGAGCTGCGCAGCGCCTGTTCCCGTTCGCGCTGGTGGGTGATTTCGCGGATCACCCCGATCATGCGCGGGCGACCGTGCTTGTCAGGCAGTACGCTGCCACTGATTTCCAGCCAGTGCAGGCTGCCATCGGGCCAGACGATGCGGTGGTGCATCGCCTGTTCCAGCGGCACGCCGGACACGGCTGCATGGAAGGCCCGCACGGCCCTGGCCCGATCCTCGGGCAGCAGCAGGTCGAGGTAGTCGACGTCCGCCGGCAATGGCTGGCGCGGGTCGAAGCCGAACAACGCCTGGGTGCCTCGGGACCAGCTGATCTGGCCGGTATCGATGTCCCACGACCAGGCCCCCAGCCGCGCTCCGTTCAGGGCGGCGAGCAACTGTGGCGCGCTTTCCCAGCTTTGCTCCGACCGTTTCGGGTCGAGCGCCTGGATACGCGGCAGGGGCGGAGTATGGTCGGCGGGTTTGGGCATTCTCTAGCGGGCCTTGGGCGGTTGGGTGTTAGGCGCAGGCGTAATGGCCCTGTAGGATTAGCACAACTTATGCCCTTGTCCCTGGCAGATCGATTTGTGCGTCCAATAGAGCCATGAAAGCCCGTGCAGCGTTCGACAGCGTCCTTTCGGTGTGCAGGATATAGCCTAGCTGGCGACTGAGCTGTATGCCCGGCAAAGGCACACGCGCCACTTGATCATCAAGCATCGTGCGCGGCAAAACGCTCCAGGCCAGGCCGATGGACACCATCATCTTTATGGTTTCCAGATAATTCGTGCTCATTGCGATGTTCGGCGTCAGGCCCTGGGCTTCGAACAGCCGCTGCACGATGTGGTGGGTAAACGTGTTGCCTCCCGGGAAAACCGCCGGATGAAGGGCAATGTCCGCCAGGCTGACGGCGCTGTTTTCCAGCAGGGCGTGTTCCGGCGCCACCACGAAATCCAGCGGGTCGTCCCACACCGGCGTGGCCCGTACCAGCGTGTGGGGCTCGGGGGCCAGGGTGATGACCGCCAGTTCCGCCCGGCCATGGAGAATTTCCTCGTAGGCCACTTCCGAATCCAGGAACTGAATATCCAGTGCCACCTGCGGGTAGCGTCGGGTGAACTCCCGCAACAGCGGTGGCAGCCGGTGCAAGCCGATATGGTGGCTGGTGGCGAGGGTCAGGCGCCCGGTCACTTCGCCGGTCAGGTTGGTCAGGGCGCGGCGGGTGTCGTCCAGCACGTTGAGAATCTGATAGGCCCGTGGCAGCAGGGCCCGACCGGCTTCGGTCAGGCTGACTTCCCGGCCCAGACGGTCGAACAGGCGCACGTTGAGCTGCTGCTCGAGGCCGGCGATACGCTTGCTGATGGCCGGTTGCGTCAGGTGCAGGCGTTCACCGGCACCGGAAAAACTGCCGGTTTCAGCAATGGCAATAAAGGCATTGAGGTTGGCGAGGTCCATGGCGTTTCTGGTCGGATTCCAGTTGGTTATGCAAAGCATGAAAAATATGAATTTGAGTTATTTAATGTAGCCTCTTACCATCAGCCTCACAAGCCAAGGGGTTATTGATCCGCTCAGAACCCAGGGCATAGAAACAAGCTGATGAGGAAACCGTCTGATGGCCGGCAAAACGCTCTACGACAAGCTCTGGGATTCGCATTTGGTCAAGCAGCGCGACGATGGCTCGGCGCTGATCTACATCGACCGCCACATCATTCACGAAGTGACCTCGCCGCAAGCCTTCGAAGGTCTGCGTCTGGCCGGGCGCAAGCCTTGGCGCATCGATGCCAACATCGCGACCCCGGACCACAACGTGCCGACCACGCCGGAGCGCAAGGGTGGCATCGAAGCCATTGCCGACCAGGTTTCGCGCCTGCAAGTCCAGACCCTTGACGACAACTGTGATGAATACGGCATCGTCGAATTCAAGATGAATGACGTCCGCCAGGGCATCGTCCACGTGATCGGCCCGGAGCAGGGCGCGACCTTGCCGGGCATGACCGTGGTCTGTGGTGACTCGCATACCTCGACCCACGGCGCCTTTGGTGCGCTGGCCCACGGTATCGGCACCTCCGAGGTCGAGCACGTGCTCGCTACCCAGTGCCTGGTCGCCAAGAAAATGAAAAACATGCTGGTGCGCGTCGAGGGCAAGCTGCCTTTCGGCGTGACCGCCAAGGACATCGTCCTGGCCGTGATCGGCAAGATCGGCACCGCCGGCGGTAATGGCCACGCCATCGAATTCGCCGGTAGCGCGATCCGCGATTTGTCCGTCGAAGGCCGCATGACCATCTGCAACATGTCCATCGAAGCCGGCGCCCGCGTCGGCCTGGTGGCCGCCGATGAAAAAACCGTGGAATACGTCAAGGGCCGGCCGTTCTCCCCGAAAGGCGCCGAATGGGACATGGCGGTCGAAGCCTGGAAAGACCTGGTCTCCGACCCGGACGCCAGGTTCGACACCGTGGTCGAGCTCGACGCGACGCAGATCAAGCCGCAAGTCAGCTGGGGCACATCGCCGGAAATGGTCCTGGCCGTGGACCAGAACGTGCCGGACCCGGCCAAGGAAATGGACCTGGTCAAGCGTGACTCCATCGTCCGCGCCTTGAAATACATGGGCCTGAGCGCCAACCAGGCGATCACCGACATTCAGCTCGACCGTGTGTTCATCGGTTCCTGCACCAACTCGCGGATCGAAGACTTGCGCGCCGCCGCCGTGATCGCCAAGGGCCGCAAGGTTGCCTCGACGATCAAGCAGGCGATCGTGGTGCCGGGCTCGGGGCTGGTGAAAGCCCAGGCCGAAGCGGAAGGGCTGGACAAGATTTTCCTCGAGGCCGGTTTCGAATGGCGCGAGCCAGGCTGCTCGATGTGCCTGGCGATGAACCCGGATCGCCTGGAGTCGGGCGAGCACTGCGCCTCGACGTCCAACCGAAACTTCGAAGGCCGCCAGGGCGCCGGTGGGCGTACGCACCTGGTGAGCCCGGCGATGGCCGCCGCCGCTGCCGTCAACGGCCGTTTTGTCGATGTCCGCGAATTGATCTGAAGGAGCGCAGCATGAAAGCTTTCACCCAGCACACCGGTCTTGTCGCGCCTTTGGATCGTGCCAACGTCGACACCGACCAGATCATCCCCAAGCAATTCCTGAAGTCCATCAAACGCACCGGCTTCGGCCCGAACCTGTTTGACGAATGGCGTTACCTGGATGTGGGCCAGCCGTACCAGGACAACTCCAAGCGGCCGTTGAACAAGGACTTCGTGCTCAATGCCGAGCGTTACCAAGGCGCCAGCGTATTGCTGGCCCGCGAGAACTTCGGTTGCGGTTCGAGCCGCGAGCACGCGCCATGGGCCCTGGAAGAATACGGTTTTCGCAGCATCATCGCGCCGAGCTACGCCGACATCTTCTTCAACAACAGCTTCAAGAACGGCCTGCTGCCGATCATTCTCAGCGATGCCGAAGTGGACGAGCTGTTCCAGCAGGTCGAGGCCAACCCTGGCTATCAACTGCAGATCGACCTGGCGGCCCAGACCGTGACCCGTCCCGACGGCAAGGTGCTGGGTTTTGAAATCGACGCGTTCCGCAAGCACTGCCTGCTCAACGGCCTGGACGACATCGGCCTGACCCTGCAGGACGGCGAGGCGATTGCCGCGTTCGAAGCCAAGCACCGGGCGAGCCAGCCTTGGTTGTTTCGTGATGCTTGATTTTGCGTAAGGCGTAAAGACGCCATCGCGAGCAAGCTCTCCCACATTGGATTTGCGGCGTTCACAAAACCCCTGTGGGAGCGAGCTTGCTCGCGATGGCGCCCGCCCAGGCAATATAAAACCACAAGGACATCCCATGACCAGCACCGCCCACAGCCAAGTCGTTCAAAAGCAATTCGGCGAACAGGCCTCGGCCTACCTGAGCAGCGCCGTGCACGCCCAGGGCGCCGAATTCGTGCTGCTGCAGGCCGAGCTGGCCGGTCACGCCAATGCCCGTGTGCTGGACCTGGGCTGTGGCGCCGGGCATGTGAGCTTCCATGTGGCGCCGCTGGCCGGCGAGGTGGTGGCCTACGACCTGTCCCAACAGATGCTCGACGTGGTTGCCGCGGCGGCGGCCGAGCGTGGCCTGGGCAATATCGGCACGGTACGTGGCGCCGCCGAGCGGCTGCCGTTCGCCGACGGCGAGTTCGACTTCGTGTTCAGCCGCTATTCGGCGCATCATTGGAGTGACCTGGGCCTGGCTTTGCGGGAAGTGCGCCGGGTGCTCAAGCCGGGCGGCGTAGCGGCGTTCATTGATATCCTGTCGCCGGGCATGCCGCTGCTTGATACCTACCTGCAAAGCGTCGAAGTGCTGCGCGACACCAGCCATGTGCGCGACTATTCGGCTGCCGAGTGGTTGCAGCAGGTCAGCGACGCGGGGCTGCACACCCGTAGCACCTCGCGCCAGCGTCTGCGCCTGGAATACCGTTCGTGGGTCGAGCGCATGCGTACTCCGGAGGTAATGCGGGCGGCGATTCTCGAGCTGCAGCGCTCGATGGGCGATGAAGTGCGTGAATATTTTCAGATTGAGGCCGATGGATCGTTCAGCACGGATGTACTGGTGCTGTGGGCCGAGCGATAGCATTTTTCCCGGCTAGCCCAAGGGCGCCGACAGTTAATGAGGAAAGCATGAGCAAGCAGATTCTGATTCTCCCAGGTGATGGCATCGGCCCGGAAATCATGGCCGAGGCGGTCAAGGTCCTGGAGCTGGCGAACGCCAAGTACGGCCTGGGTTTCGAACTCAGCCACGACGTGATCGGTGGCGCCGCCATCGACAAGCACGGCGTGCCGCTGGCCGATGAAACCCTGGACCGTGCCCGTGCCGCCGATGCCGTGCTGCTGGGCGCCGTGGGCGGGCCGAAATGGGACAAGATCGAACGCGACATCCGCCCCGAACGCGGGCTGCTGAAGATTCGCGCGCAACTGGGCCTGTTCGGCAACCTGCGTCCGGCGATTCTTTATCCGCAACTGGCCGATGCATCGAGCCTGAAGCCGGAAATCGTCTCCGGCCTGGACATCCTCATCGTGCGTGAGCTGACCGGCGGTATCTACTTCGGTGCCCCGCGCGGTACCCGTGAGCTGGAAAACGGCGAGCGCCAGGCCTACGACACCCTGCCGTACAGCGAAAGCGAAATCCGCCGTATCGCCCGGGTCGGCTTCGACATGGCCCGCGTGCGTGGCAAGAAGCTGTGCTCGGTGGACAAGGCCAACGTGCTGGCGTCCAGCCAACTGTGGCGCGAAGTGGTCGAGCAGGTGGCCAAGGATTATCCGGACATCGAGCTGAGCCACATGTACGTCGACAACGCCGCGATGCAACTGGTGCGCGCGCCGAAGCAGTTCGATGTGATCGTCACCGACAACATGTTCGGCGACATCCTGTCCGACGAAGCGTCGATGCTCACCGGTTCCATCGGCATGCTGCCGTCGGCCTCCCTGGATGCCAACAACAAAGGCATGTACGAGCCGTGCCACGGCTCGGCGCCGGACATTGCCGGGCAGGGCATTGCCAACCCGTTGGCGACCATCCTGTCGGTGTCGATGATGCTGCGCTACAGCTTCAACTTGAACGATGCCGCCGACGCGATTGAAAAATCCGTCAGCGTGGTCCTGGACCAGGGCTTGCGCACCGGTGACATCTGGTCACAAGGTTGCACCAAGGTCGGTACGCAGCAAATGGGCGATGCAGTAGTCGCCGCGCTGCGGAATCTGTAATCTTTCGGGCCCACTGCTTCGACGGTGGCCCACTTTTGTATAGGTGTAGTTGCGATGAAACGTGTAGGTCTGATCGGTTGGCGCGGCATGGTCGGTTCCGTGCTCATGCAGCGAATGCTGGAAGAGCAGGATTTCGATCTCATTGAGCCGGTGTTTTTCACCACCTCCAACGTCGGTGGCCAGGGCCCGTCCGTGGGCAAGGACACCGGTGTGCTCAAGGATGCCTACAGCATCGAAGAGCTCAAGACCCTCGACGTGATCCTGACCTGCCAGGGCGGCGACTACACCAGCGAAGTGTTCCCCAAGCTGCGTGAAGCCGGCTGGCAGGGTTACTGGATCGACGCCGCTTCCAGCCTGCGCATGCAGGATGACGCGGTGATCATCCTCGACCCGGTCAACCGCAAGGTCATCGACCAGCAACTGGACGCGGGCACCAAGAACTACATCGGCGGCAACTGCACCGTCAGCCTGATGCTGATGGGCCTGGGCGGGCTGTTCGAGGCTGGCCTGGTCGAGTGGATGAGCGCCATGACCTATCAGGCGGCTTCCGGTGCCGGCGCGCAGAACATGCGTGAACTGATCAAGCAGATGGGCGCGACCCACGCCGCTGTCGCCGATGACCTGGCCAACCCGGCCAGCGCCATCCTCGACATCGACCGCAAGGTCGCCGAGGCGATGCGCAGCGATGCCTACCCGACCGAGAACTTCGGCGTGCCGCTGGCTGGCAGCCTGATCCCGTGGATCGACAAGGAACTGCCTAACGGCCAGAGCCGTGAAGAGTGGAAGGCCCAGGCCGAAACCAACAAGATCCTCGGTCGCTTCAAGAGCCCGATCCCGGTGGACGGCATCTGTGTGCGCATCGGCGCCATGCGCTGCCACAGCCAGGCGCTGACCATCAAGCTGAACAAGGACGTGCCGATCGCCGACATCGAAGGGTTGATCAGCCAGCACAACCCTTGGGTCAAGCTGGTGCCGAACAACCGCGAAACCAGCATTCAAGAGCTGAGCCCGACCAAGGTCACCGGCACCCTGAACGTGCCGGTGGGCCGCCTGCGCAAACTGAACATGGGCTCGCAGTTCGTCGGTGCATTCACCGTCGGCGACCAGTTGCTGTGGGGCGCGGCCGAGCCGCTGCGGCGCATGCTGCGGATCCTGCTCGAGCGTTGATCGGTTGCTGCTGTTGAAGAACCCGTGCCTTGCGAGAGGCACGGGTTTTTTATTGGAAAACCGCCTTGAGGTGTCGGGTGTCTGAGCTGGCCTCTTCGCGAGCAGGCTCGCTCCCACAGGTTTTGTGTTCGCTGAAGATCATTTGTGGGAGCGAGCCTGCTCGCGAAGAGGCCGGCACAATCACCACGAGATTTCCTGCCAATTGCCTGCCCACCCCACCACCCGGTAAAGTGCCGCTCCCCACGTTTTACCTGAGGTAGACCCATGAGCCAGTCCTTTGATATTGCCGTGATCGGCGCCACCGGTACTGTCGGCGAAACCCTGGTGCAGATCCTCGAAGAGCGGGATTTTCCGATCGGCACCCTGCACCTGCTGGCGAGCAGCGAATCGGCGGGAAGCTCGGTGCTGTTTCGCGGCAAGAACGTGCGGGTGCGCGAGGTCGATGAATTCGATTTCGGCAAGGTCCAACTGGTGTTCTTCGCCGCCGGTCCGGCGGTCACCCTGAGTTTTGCACCACGCGCCACGGCTGCCGGTTGTGCGCTGATCGACCTCTCCGGCGCGCTGCCGCCGGAGCAGGCGCCGCAGATCGTGCCAGAGGCCAACGCCGGGTTGCTGGCCGGCCTGAGCAAACCGTTCCAGGTCAGCAGCCCCAGCGCCTCGGCCACTGCGCTCGCCGTGGTGCTGGCGCCGCTGCGCGATTGCCTGGACCTGCAACGCATCAGCCTGACCGCCAGTCTCGCCGTCTCCGCCCAGGGGCGCGCAGCGGTGAGCGAGTTGGCGCGCCAGACCGCCGAGTTGCTCAATGCCCGTCCGCTGGAGCCGAAATTCTTCGATCGGCAGATGGCGTTCAACCTGCTGGCCCAGGTCGGTGTCCCGGATGAGCAGGGTCATACGCTGCTGGAGAAGCGCCTGGTCCACGAGCTGCGCCAAGTGCTTGCGCAACCTTTGTTAAAGATTTCCGTCACTTGCATTCAAGCGCCGGTGTTTTTCGGCGATAGCTTTAGCGTGACCGTACAGTCCGCGAGCGCCGTTGACCTGGCGAAGGTCAACGCAGCCCTGGAGGCGGCGCCCGGAATTGAGCTGGTGGAGGCGGGTGACTACCCGACGCCGGTGGGCGATGCGGTCGGCCAGGATGTGGTTTGTGTCGGGCGTGTGCGCGGTGGCGTGGACGATCCGGCGGAACTGAATCTGTGGCTGACGTCGGATAACGTGCGCAAGGGCGCGGCGCTCAATGCCGTGCAGGTGGCTGAGTTGTTGATAAAAGACTTGCTGTAAAAGATACTTGGCAACAATTTGTCGAATGAGTCTAGCTGGGCGCTATGCTTGGCCAGAGTGCTGAAGGCGAACCTCCTCCCCGGGGCGTCCTCGGGCATGAGTGAAACGATCGCGCGCGCCGTCGCTTCGGGGCTGCGCGCAATGCCTTACGGCAGCGGCATCAACACCTTCTCGCTGGCCGAGGAATGTTCAAACAAAGGAAGAGGCTATGGTTCAAGTTCGCAAACTGGTGTTAGCAATAGCGGCCGCCTCGGCGCTGTCCTCCGGTATGGCGCAAGCGCTCGGGCTCGGGGAGTTGACCCTGAAGTCGCCGCCGAACCAGCCTTTGGTCGCCGAGATCGAGCTGCTCGATGTCCAGCAACTGACCGCCGCCGAAGTCGTGCCGAGCCTGGCTCCCCCCGAAGAGTTCGCCAAGGCGGGCATTGACCGCCAAGCCTTCCTCAATGACCTGAGCTTCACCCCGGTGATCAACGCCAACGGCCGCAGTGTCCTGCGGGTGACGTCCAGCCGGCCACTGTCCGAGCCGATGGTCAAGTTCCTGGTGCAGGTGATGTGGCCCAACGGCCGCTTGCTGCGCGACTACAGCGTGCTGCTCGATCCGTCCAAATTCTCGCCGCAGGCCGCCGATGCTGCGCGGGCGAAGCCGTCCCAAGCGGTTTCCACACCGGTCACCGGGGCCACCAAGCCGTCCCAATACACCACCACGCCGCGCGACACCCTGTGGGAAATCGCCGCCAAGGTGCGCAACGGCGGTTCGGTGCAACAAACCATGCTGGCGATTCAGGCGCTGAACCCGAACGCCTTCATCAACGGCAATATCAACCTGCTCAAGACCGGCCAGGTGTTGCGCCTGCCGGATCCGGTGCAAAGCACGGCGCTGCCGCAACCCCAGGCCATCGCCGAAGTGGCCGCACAGAACGCTGCCTGGCGCCAGGGGCGTCGGGGTGTGGCAGGTAACGGCCGGCAACAGTTGGACGCGACCAAGCGGGGCGCTGCCGAGGGCGCGCCAGCCCAGGCCGCCGCGCGCGACAACCTGAGCCTGGTCTCCGCCGAGTCGGCAAAGGCCGGCGCCAAGGGCAAAGGGCCTGCCGGCGATGCCCAGGCACTGAGCAACCAGCTTGCAGTGACTCAGGAGAGCCTGGATGCGGCTCGTCGCGACAACGAAGAACTGAAAAGCCGTATGGCTGACCTGCAGAGCCAACTGGACAAGCTGCAGCGTCTGATCGAGCTGAAGAACAACCAACTGGCGAAGATGCAGGCTGATGGCGCTGCTGTACCGCCTGCGGGCGAGTCGACCCCGACGATGTCGGCCGAGCTGACCCCGACGCCGTCGGCGCAGCCACCGGCGCCAACACCAGCACCCGAGGCCGCCCCGGAAGCGACGCCGCCCGCCGCACCGGTCGAGCCGACAGCTGCCGCTTCCGATGAAAAGAAATACAACGACCTGCTGACCAATCCGATCCTCCTGGGGCTGATTGGCGGTGGCGCGTTGATCCTGTTGCTGCTTCTGTTGCTGCTTGCCCGTCGCCGCAAGGCCCAGCAGGAAGCCGAGAAACATCTGCGCATGGCCCGAGCCCTCGAGGAGGAGGCCGACTTCTCCCCGGAGCTCGATCTGCCCCCGAGCAGCTTCGAGGGCATTGAGGTTCCACCACCCAGCGTAAAACTCGAACCCAAGCCAGCCCCGGCGCCAGTGCCCAAGCCGGCTCCGGTGATTGCGCCAGTGATTGTCACGCCGCCCATTGCCGCACCATTGGTGGCCCCGGCCGCCGATCGTTCCGACGACGTGCTGCCTCAGGCCCAGTCGCACATCGATCGCGGTCGTTTGAACCAGGCGGCCGATCTGCTGGAGCAAGGCATCAAGGCTGAGCCTCAGCGCAGCGATCTGCGTCTGAAGTTGATGGAAGTCTACGGCCAACAGGGCGACCGAGACGCCTTTGTTGCCCAGGAACGCCAACTGGTCGCCAACGGTGAAAACTACGCCCAGGTCGAACAGCTCAAGAGCCGTTTCCCGGCCATGGCGGTCGCCGCTGGCGCAGGCCTGGCAGCCGCAGCCGTGGCTGCCGAACTGGATGCGCAGTACGTCAAGGAACTGCTGGAAGACAAGCCGGCGACCGATGAAGAACTCGACAACGCTTTTGACCTGAGCCTGGACGACTTTGATACGACGCCCGCAGCGCCGGCACCCGAGCCGCTCAACGAACTGGACGCGTTTCCGGAAGACGATGACCTGAGTTTCGAGTCGGTGCTCAAGCAGCAGACCGAGGCCAACGAAAGCCTCGACGACCTGTCGGAGTTCGACCTGGACCTGGGCGCCGACGCTCCGGCACCCGCCCTGGAGGATGACGACTTCCTGCTGGGCCTGGAGGATGACCTCAAGGGTCTTGACGTCCCGGCTGCCGAAACGCCGGCCCTGAACGACACCCCGGCCGACGATCTTGAGCTGCCGGCGGATTTCGACCTGTCCCTGGCGGACGAAATGGATGCCCATGACCAGCCCAAGGATGCCTTCGAATCCGAGCTGGATGATGTCAACGCCGAGCTGGATCGTTTGTCCGACAGCCTCGGTCAGCCGACCTTCACGGCCGATGATGCCTTGGCGACTGCTGACGACGAGCCGGATTTCGACTTCCTCAGCGGCACCAACGAAGTGGCGACCAAGCTCGATCTGGCCCAGGCCTACATCGACATGGGCGACGACGATGGCGCCCGGGATATCCTGGGCGAGGTCCTCAACGAAGGCGATGCCACGCAGAAGAGTGAAGCGCAGGAAATGTTGTCACGCCTGGCTTGAGGTGATTGGTTAAACAGAGACGGCAGCCGGTGAGGCTGCCGTTTTTGTTTGCAGGGGTTGGATGGTGTCTGGGCGGGCGCTTTCGCGAGCAGGCTCGCTCCCACATTGGTTTTGCGGCGCTCAGAGAACCCTGTGGGAGCGAGCCTGCTCGCGAAAGCGCCAGTAGAACCAGCGCAGAACCACCGGTTGCACTGGCATCGCGCCCCGCCCGCCTTATAATGCCCGCCTTTGCGTACCTCAGCAGGCTGTAATTCCTTGGCAAACATAGACAACCCGGCCGCAGAAATGGCGGCTGACGGCTTTTTCCGGATCGCCCTGGGCGTTGAATACAAAGGCTCGCGCTATCGCGGCTGGCAGCGTCAGGCCTCCGGTGTCCTGACGGTGCAGGAAACCCTTGAAAATGCCCTGTCCAAAGTCGCCGACTCGCCCGTGTCGCTGCATTGCGCCGGGCGTACCGATGCCGGCGTGCATGCGTGCGGGCAGGTGGTGCATTTCGATACCCAGGTCGAGCGCTCGATGAAGGCCTGGGTCATGGGCGCCAATATCAACTTGCCGCACGATGTCAGCGTCAGTTGGGCCAAGGCCATGCCGGCGCATTTCCATGCCCGCTTCAAGGCTATCGCCCGGCGTTATCGCTATGTGATCTACAACGACCAGATCCGCCCGGCGCACCTGAACGAAGAAATCACCTGGAACCACCGCCCGCTGGACGTCGAACGCATGGCCGAGGCCGCGCAATATCTGGTCGGCGTCCACGACTTCAGCGCCTTCCGCGCCGGCCAATGCCAGGCCAAATCGCCGATCAAGGAGCTGCATCACTTGCGCGTGACCCGTCACGGCAAGATGATCGTGCTCGACATCCGTGCCAGCGCCTTCCTGCATCACATGGTGCGCAACATCGCCGGCGTGCTGATGACCATCGGCGCGGGCGAGCGACCGGTGGAGTGGATCAAGGAAGTGCTGGAAAGCCGCATCCGTCGTTCCGGAGGCGTCACGGCGCATCCGTTTGGCCTGTACCTGGTACAGGTGGAATATCACGATGAGTTCGAACTGCCGGAGCGTTACATCGGGCCACATTTCCTGACAGGCTTCTCGGAACTCGACGGCTGACGCCTTCCGTTGCATTTGTTACCATCCGGAACTTCCATGGAATTGCCTGAGGTTTTCCCCATCATGCCGGTCGTTCGCAGCAAGATATGCGGGATCACTCGCGTCGAGGACGCGCTGGCGGCGGTCGAGGCCGGGGCGGACGCCATCGGGCTGGTGTTTTACGCCAAGAGTCCGCGGGCGGTGACGGTGCAGCAGGCGAGGGCGATCATCCAGGCCTTGCCGCCATTCGTGACGCCGGTCGGTCTGTTCGTCAACGCCAGCCGTTGCGAGCTGGGCGAGATACTCGATGCGGTGCCGTTGGCGCTGTTGCAGTTCCATGGCGACGAGACGCCAGCCGATTGTGAAGGCTGGCATCGCCCTTATATCAAGGCCCTGCGGGTCAAGGCCGGCGACGACATCGCCGCGGCTTGCGAGGCCTTTGCCGGTGCCAGCGGGATCTTGCTGGACACCTACGTCGAGGGCGTTCCCGGCGGGACCGGCGAAGCGTTCGACTGGTCGCTGGTCCCGCAAGATCTTGCCAAGCCGATCATCCTCGCCGGTGGCCTGACGGCGGACAACGTGGCGGCAGCCATTGCCCAGGTCCGCCCCTATGCGGTGGACGTCAGTGGTGGCGTGGAGCAGGCCAAGGGCCTCAAGGATCCGGCAAAGATTCGCGCGTTCATGGCCGCTGTGCGCAGCAGCCAGTAGTCAATGTGACGGCTGGCAGACTGCCGCCGTCCATACCTGCACTGTACAAAGCAGGCAGGCGCCGCCTCCGGGCGGGCCGATAGCGTAGTGGCAATCGCCGTGCAGCGGTTGTCGGGATGGCAGGGGATGGTGGGGCTGGACGCAGGTCATGTTTCGCGCTGACCGCGACGGTCCGCAACCCTCGCCGCACAATGAATTTGAGCTCAAGGGCATACGCGGGGCCGCGAACCAGAGCGTTCGGGCCGCCGGTACTGGAGAAAGAAGCATGAGCAACTGGTTGGTAGACAAACTGATCCCTTCGATCATGCGTTCCGAGGTGAAGAAAAGCTCGGTGCCTGAAGGTCTGTGGCACAAATGTCCATCCTGCGAAGCGGTGCTTTACCGCCCCGAGCTGGAAAAGACCCTGGACGTTTGCCCCAAGTGCAACCACCACATGCGCATCGGCGCGCGTGCCCGTATCGATATTTTCCTCGACGCCGAAGGCCGCGTTGAACTGGGCGCCGAACTGGAGCCCGTGGACCGCCTGAAATTCCGCGACGGCAAGAAATACAAGGACCGCCTGACCGCCGCCCAGAAACAGACCGGCGAAAAAGATGCGCTGGTGTCCATGAGCGGTACCCTGCTGGGCATGCCGGTGGTGGTGTCGGCGTTCGAGTTCTCCTTCATGGGCGGTTCCATGGGCGCGATCGTCGGCGAGCGCTTCGTTCGCGCGGCCAACCATGCCCTGGAAAACCGTTGCCCGATGATCTGCTTCGCCGCCTCCGGCGGTGCGCGGATGCAGGAAGCGCTGATCTCGCTGATGCAAATGGCCAAGACCTCCGCGGTGCTGGCGCGTCTGCGTGAAGAAGGCATTCCGTTCATTTCGGTACTGACCGACCCGGTCTACGGCGGCGTCTCCGCCAGCCTGGCGATGCTCGGTGACGTGATCGTCGGCGAGCCGAAAGCGCTGATCGGCTTTGCCGGCCCTCGCGTGATCGAACAGACCGTGCGGGAAAAACTGCCGGAAGGTTTCCAGCGCAGTGAATTCCTGCTTGAGCACGGTGCCATCGACATGATCATTCACCGTCAGGAACTGCGCCCGCGCCTGGGCAACCTGCTGGCGCAATTGATGGGCCTGCCGACGCCGAAGTTCGTCGCCACGCCGATCGAGCCGATCGTGGTTCCGCCGGTGCCTGCAGGCCTATGACCCAACGTACCCTGGGCGACTGGCTTGCCTACCTTGAGCAGTTGCATCCATCCGCCATCGACATGGGGTTGGAGCGCTCGCAAGCGGTAGCGTCCCGCATGGGACTGGCCAGGCCGGCGCCCCGGGTCATCACGGTTACCGGCACCAATGGCAAGGGTTCGACCTGCGCCTTCCTGGCTTCGCTGTTGCGGGGCCAGGGCCTGAGTGTCGGTGTCTACAGTTCGCCGCACCTGCTGCGCTACAACGAGCGGGTGCAGGTCAATGGCATCGAAGCCTCTGATGCCGAGCTGTGCGAAGCCTTCGCGGCGGTGGAAGCCGGGCGGGGCGAGACTTCCCTGACGTATTTCGAAATGGGCACGCTGGCGGCGTTCTGGTTGTTCGCCCGTGCCGGTCTGGACGCCGTCGTGCTGGAAGTCGGCCTGGGCGGGCGGTTGGACGCGGTCAACCTGGTGGATGCGGACATCGCGCTGGTCACCAGTATCGGCGTGGACCATGCCGACTACCTGGGCGATACCCGCGAATCCGTGGCCTTCGAGAAGGCCGGCATCTTCCGCCCGGGCGCGCCTGCGCTGTGTGGCGACCTTGACCCACCGCAGCCCTTGCTCGACAAGGTTCGCGAGCTTGATTGCCGATTTTTTCTGCGTGGGCGGGATTTCGACCTGGCCATGACCGAGCAGCACTGGCAATGGCGCGGCAGTGACGCCAAGGGCAATCCGGTGGAACTGCACGACCTGCCGCTCCTGGACCTGCCGATGGAAAACGCTGCGCTGGCGCTTCAGGCCTATTTGCTCGCGGATCTGCCGTGGGACGCGGGACGGATTGTCCAGGCGTTGCAGGCGACTCGCGTCGTCGGTCGTCTTGATCGTCGTTCGTTCGATTGGCAGGGCAAGCGTCTCAACCTGCTGCTCGATGTCGGCCACAACCCTCATGCCGCCCAGTACCTGGCGGAGCGCCTGGCGCGGCGGCCGGTGGCGGGCAAGCGCCTGGCGGTGTTCGGGCTGCTGTCCGACAAGGACCTCGATGGCGTGGTCGATGCCTTGGATGCTACTGTCCAGCACTGGGCCGTCGCTCCGCTGGATTCGCCGCGTTCCCGTCCGGCCAGCGAGTTGCAGGCAGCCTTGCAGGGTCGTGGCGCTTCGGTTGATGCTTACGCCAGTGTGGCCGACGCGCTGGAAGGGCAGTGCGCCCTGGCGACGGCCGACGACGAGATTCTGTTGTTCGGATCATTTTTTTGCGTAGCCGAGGCCCTTCAATGGTTGGCCCGGCGCTCCTCGGAGGAAGCTGCAGATGGCATTGCTGGATAAGGCTTATAAGCAGCGCATGGTCGGGGCCCTGGTGTTGGTGGCCCTGGCGGTGATCTTCCTGCCGATGCTGTTTTCCCGTCAGGACGAGCAGCGCCAGGTCACGGTTGATGCACCCGCTGCGCCCCAGGCGCCCGCCGTGCCGCCGGTGCAGGTCGAACCGGTGGCGGTGCCCGAGCCGCAAGCATTGCCTCAGGAACCTGTTCCGAGTGACGAGGAACTGGCCCAGGAACCTGCCGCGCCGTCTGCGCCCATTGCGCCCGCGCCGACCGCACCGGCTCCGGCCACGCCGAGCAAACCGGCTGCCGCGCCGACGCCTGTTCCAGCAGCGCCGGCAGTCAAGCCAGCCCCGACCCAGCCGATCACGGCGGCACCGAAACCGGATACCACGCAAAGCCGCGTCGATGCCAATGGCCTGTCGGTCAGTTGGTCGGTGCAACTGGCCAGCCTGACCAGCCGCGAAAGCGCGGAAAAACTGCAGAAGAACCTGCGCAGCCAGGGTTACAACGCCTATATCCGTTCCGCCGATGGCAAGAATCGGGTGTTTGTCGGTCCGCTGATCGAGCGTGCCGAGGCTGACCGCCTGCGCGACTTGCTCAATCGCCAGCAAAACCTCAAGGGTTTTGTGGTGCGCTTCCAGCCTGAGCGTGGTTGAACGCCATTTGGCTGATTTGAATCACGCAGCTTACCGACAGCCCTGCGCTCTGCTAAAATGCGCCGCCTTATCCGTCTGTAGGCTGCACCGTGCCATTTACCTGGGTTGATTGGGCGATCGTTGCAATCGTCGCCATCTCTGCATTGATCAGTCTGAGTCGCGGCTTCGTCAAGGAAGCGCTCTCGCTGCTGACCTGGATCATTGCGGGAGTCGTGGCCTGGATGTTTGGTGGCTCGCTGTCCCAGTACCTCGCCGGATACATCGAAACACCGTCGGCCCGCGTCATCGCGGGCTGTGCCATCTTGTTTATCGCCACCTTGCTGGTTGGCGCAATGATCAATTATCTGATCGGCGAACTGATTCGCGTCACCGGGCTTTCCGGGACGGACCGGTTCCTGGGCATGGCCTTCGGCGCGGCGCGTGGCGCATTGCTGGTGGTCGTGGCCGTCGGGCTGTTGAGCCTGGGGCCGGTACAGCAGGATACGTGGTGGCAGGAGTCCCGGCTCGTGCCACAATTTCTTTTGGTCGCAGACTGGTCCAAGAACCTGATCCTGGGTTGGAGCAGTCAGTGGCTTGCCAGCGGTATCAGCGTACCCGCTGAAATACCGTTCAAGGAACAGCTCTTGCCGATGGCCAAAACGCCGCAGTGAGTGTTGTTCAGTTCAGATCCATTAAGTAGGGGTTGCGTCGCATGTGTGGCATCGTCGGTATCGTCGGTAAGTCGAACGTCAATCAGGCGCTGTATGACGCGCTAACCGTGCTCCAGCACCGCGGCCAGGACGCTGCCGGTATCGTGACCAGCCATGACGGCCGGTTGTTCCTGCGCAAGGACAATGGACTGGTGCGTGACGTGTTTCATCAGCGTCACATGCAGCGCCTGGTCGGCCACATGGGTATCGGCCATGTGCGCTACCCGACAGCGGGCAGCTCGACCTCGGCCGAGGCCCAGCCGTTCTACGTCAACTCGCCGTACGGCATCACCCTGGCGCACAACGGCAACCTGACCAACGTCGAGCAGTTGGCCAAGGAAATCTACGAATCCGATCTGCGCCACGTCAACACCAGTTCCGACTCGGAAGTGATGCTCAACGTGTTCGCCCACGAGCTGGCCCAGCGCGGCAAGCTGCAGCCAACCGAAGAAGACGTGTTCGCCGCCGTAACCGACGTGCATAACCGCTGTGTCGGTGGCTACTCGGTAGTGGCGATGATCACCGGCTACGGCATCGTCGGTTTCCGCGACCCCCATGGCATCCGTCCGATCGTGTTCGGCCAGCGCCACACCGACGAAGGCGTCGAGTACATGATCGCCTCCGAGAGCGTGTCCCTGGACGTGCTGGGCTTCACTCTGATTCGCGACCTGGCACCGGGCGAAGCGGTCTACATCACTGAAGACGGCAAGCTTTTCACCCGCCAGTGCGCGACCAACCCGAGCCTGACCCCGTGCATCTTCGAACACGTCTACCTGGCGCGTCCGGACTCGATCATCGACGGTATCTCGGTCTACAAGGCGCGCCTGCGCATGGGCGAGAAACTGGCCGACAAGATCCTGCGCGAGCGTCCGGACCACGACATCGACGTGGTCATCCCGATCCCGGACACCAGCCGCACCGCGGCCCTGGAGCTGGCGAACCACCTGGGCGTGAAGTTCCGCGAAGGCTTCGTGAAGAACCGCTACATCGGCCGCACCTTCATCATGCCGGGCCAGGCCGCGCGGAAAAAATCCGTACGCCAGAAGCTCAACGCCATCGAGCTGGAATTTCGCGGCAAGAACGTGATGCTGGTGGACGACTCCATCGTGCGCGGCACCACTTGCAAGCAGATCATCCAGATGGCCCGCGAAGCCGGCGCCAAGAACGTATATTTCTGCTCCGCGGCCCCGGCCGTGCGTTACCCGAACGTCTACGGCATCGACATGCCGAGTGCCCACGAGCTGATCGCTCATAACCGCACGACCCAGGAAGTGGCCGACCTGATCGGCGCCGACTGGTTGATCTACCAGGACCTGCCGGACCTGATCGAAGCGGTCGGTGGCGGCAAGATCAAGATCGAGCAGTTCGATTGCGCGGTATTCGACGGCAAGTACGTTACCGGCGATATCGACGAGGTCTATCTGAACCGGATCGAGAACGCCCGTAACGATGCGTCCAAAGCCAAGACCCAGGCGGTCAGCGCGATCATCGATCTGTACAACAACTGAGTAACGAACCGGCCCCGAGGGGCCGGTTTGCGTTCAAGCGATAGAAGGAGTGGAGCATGAGTCAGGATTGGGATGCCGGTCGGCTGGACAGCGACCTTGAAGGTGTAGCGTTCGATACCTTGGCGGTTCGCGCGGGCCAGCACCGTACACCGGAAGCCGAGCATGGCGATCCGATGTTCTTCACCTCCAGCTACGTCTTCCGCACCGCTGCCGATGCCGCGGCGCGATTTGCCGGTGAAGTGCCGGGCAACGTCTATTCGCGTTACACCAATCCCACCGTGCGGGCTTTCGAGGAGCGCATCGCCGCCCTGGAAGGCGCCGAGCAAGCGGTTGCCACCGCCACCGGCATGGCTGCGATCATGGCCGTGGTCATGAGCCTGTGCAGCGCTGGTGATCATGTACTGGTGTCGCGCAGCGTCTTCGGCTCGACCATCAGCCTGTTCGAAAAGTACTTCAAGCGCTTCGGTGTCGAAGTCGACTACGTACCGCTGGCGGATTTGTCGGGTTGGGATGCGGCAATCAAGGCCAACACCAAACTGTTGTTCGTCGAATCGCCGTCCAACCCGCTCGCCGAGCTGGTGGATATCGCCGCGTTGGCGGAAATAGCCCACGCCAAAGGCGCCATGCTGGTGGTCGACAACTGCTTCTGCACGCCGGCGCTGCAACAGCCGCTCAAGCTGGGCGCGGATGTGGTGGTGCACTCAGCCACCAAGTTCATCGACGGCCAGGGTCGTTGCATGGGCGGCGTTGTCGCCGGTCGTGGCGAGCAGATGAAAGAAGTGGTGGGTTTCCTGCGCACCGCCGGGCCGACCCTCAGCCCGTTCAACGCCTGGATCTTCCTCAAGGGCCTGGAAACCCTCGGTCTGCGGATGAAAGCGCATTGTGCCAACGCTCAGGTCCTGGCCGAGTGGCTGGCACAGCAGGACGGCATCGAGAAAGTCCATTACGCCGGCCTCAAGAGTCATCCGCAACATGAGCTGGCGGCGCGTCAGCAGCGTGGTTTTGGCGCGGTGGTGAGTTTCGAAGTCAAGGGCGGCAAGGAGGGCGCCTGGCGCTTCATCGATGCCACCCGGTTGATTTCCATCACCGCGAACCTGGGTGACAGCAAGACCACTATCACGCACCCAAGCACCACCTCTCACGGACGTCTCTCGCCACAAGAGCGTGAAGCAGCGGGCATCCATGACAGCCTGATCCGCGTCGCGGTCGGCCTGGAAGACGTAGCGGACCTGCAAGCCGACCTGGCCCGCGGGTTGGCGGCCTTGTGATCGAGCTGGCAACGCCGCCGAGCGGTACTCATGGCCGGGTTGCCCTGGTAACGGGCGCGGCACGGGGGATCGGCCTGGGCATTGCCGCCTGGCTGATCTGCGAAGGTTGGCAGGTCGTCTTGACCGACCTGGACCGCCAGCGCGGCTCCAGGGTGGCGAAGGCCCTGGGCGACAATGCCTGGTTCATCGGCATGGACGTGGCGGATGAAGGGCAGGTCGCCACCGGCATCGCCGAAGTGCTCGGGCAGTTCGGCCGGCTCGACGCGCTGGTATGCAACGCGGCCATTGCCGACCCGCACAACATCACCCTGGAAAGCCTCGACCTGGCTCACTGGAACCGGGTCCTGGCGGTGAACCTGGGCGGGCCGATGCTGCTGGCCAAGCATTGCGCGCCTTACCTGCGTGCCCATAACGGCGCCATCGTCAACCTGGCCTCGACCCGCGCCGCGCAATCGGAGCCCGACACCGAGGCGTATGCGGCGAGCAAGGGTGGCCTGCTGGCGCTGACCCATGCCCTGGCGATCAGCCTTGGGCCGGAGATCCGCGTCAACGCCGTCAGCCCCGGCTGGATCGATGCGCGAGACCCCTCGCAACGTCGTGCGCAGCCATTGACCGACGCCGATCATGCCCAGCATCCGGCGGGCAGGGTAGGCACGGTGGAGGACGTGGCGGCGATGGTGGCGTGGCTGTTGTCGCGCAACGCCGGTTTTGTTACCGGGCAGGAGTTTGTCGTGGACGGTGGCATGACCAAGAAAATGATCTACGAGTGAAAGGCTGCCCGCGCGTTGTTTGAACTGTTTTTAAAAAAACTTCAACGCTGCTATTGACTTAGCATCGGTACCTGCGTAAATTTCGCGGCCTCAACGCAGCAAAGGGTGATTAGCTCAGCCGGGAGAGCGTCTGCCTTACAAGCAGAATGTCGGCGGTTCGATCCCGTCATCACCCACCATGTTTCTTGAGAGTCTTGCGAAAGCAAGATGGAAGCTGTCAAAAGCCTCCACCGACGCGCAGCGGTAGTTCAGTCGGTTAGAATACCGGCCTGTCACGCCGGGGGTCGCGGGTTCGAGTCCCGTCCGCTGCGCCATATTTTCCGAAGCAGGTTCGCCTGGTTCGAGATCCAAGCCTTAGGGTTTTGATCAGACGAGTTAACTGGACGCAAGTCCACAGCGATACGCAGCGGTAGTTCAGTCGGTTAGAATACCGGCCTGTCACGCCGGGGGTCGCGGGTTCGAGTCCCGTCCGCTGCGCCATATCTGCTTCGAGGCCCACTGAACGCCTTGAAGCTAAGAAGAAAGCTGTAAAGCTTCTTCCAATCGATAGCAAAGACCCTGGTCGAAAGACCGGGGTTTTTTGTTTCTGGGATTTGAAGATTGGAACAAGCCCCTGTGGCGAGGGAGCTTGCTCCCGCTGGGCTGCAAAGCAGCCCTTCAGTGAAATGTCGAACTCGCCTCAGAACCCCAACCGATCCCGCAACCCGTAATACCAGGCCCCCATCGCCGCAAACGGCGTACGCAACAACTGCCCGCCCGGGAACGGGTAGTGAGGCAGGTCCGCAAACGCATCAAAACGCTCCGCCTGACCTCGCAGTGCCTCGGCCAGGACCTTGCCCGCCAGATGCGTATACGTCACGCCATGGCCACTGCAGCCCTGGGAATAATAAATGTTGTCCCCCAACCGTCCGACCTGCGGAAGACGCGACAGTGTCAGCAGGAAATTTCCGGTCCAGGCGTAATCGATCTTCACATCCTTGAGCTGCGGAAACGCCTTGATCATCTTCGGCCGGATGATCGCTTCGATATTCGCCGGATCCCGCGCGCCGTACACCACGCCGCCACCGAAGATCAGACGCTTGTCGCCTGTCAGCCGGTAGTAATCGAGCAAGTAGTTGCAGTCTTCGACGCAATAATCCTGGGGCAGCAGACGTTGAGCCAGCTCATCGCCCAACGGCTCGGTGGCAACCACCTGCGTACCGCAAGGCATGGACTTGGCCGCCAGCTCAGGCACCAGATTGCCCAGGTAAGCATTACCCGCCACGATAATGAACTTGGCCCTGACCTTGCCCTGCGGGGTATGCACAACCGGACTGGCGCCGCGCTCGATGCGCACCGCCGGCGACTGTTCATAAATCACCCCGCCCAGCGACTCGACCGCCGCCGCTTCGCCCAAGGCCAGGTTGAGCGGATGAATATGCCCGCCGCTCATGTCCAGCATCCCGCCGACATACTCGTCGCAAGCCACCACCTCGCGGATACGCCGCTGATCGAGCAGTTCCAGCCGGGTGTGCCCGAAACGCTCCCATAAACGCTTCTGCGACTCCAGATGGCCCATCTGCTTGGCGGTGAGAGCGGCGAACACACCGCCGTCCTTCAGATCACACTGAATCTGGTACTTCGCCACCCGCTCACGAATGATCCGGCCACCCTCGAACGCCATGTTGCCCAGCAACTGCGCCTGCTGAGGGCCGACACTGCGTTCGATCACATCAATGTCGCGGCTATAGCTGTTGACGATCTGCCCGCCGTTACGACCCGAGGCGCCAAAGCCGACCCTGGCCGCCTCGACAACCGTGACCTTGAAGCCATGCTCCAGCAGAAACAATGCAGAAGACAACCCCGTATAACCCGCACCGATGACGCAAACATCGGTTTCGACGTCATCCTGCAGGGCAGGGCGCGACGGCGCCGGATTCGCCGATGCGGCGTAATAGGACGCTGGGTAGGATGTGTTCGCCATTCTGGAACCTCTGTTTTATATTTTTTACGAATGCGCCGATCCTACCCGAGATAAAAATCCGCCGCCAGCTGGCGCAAAATCTTCGTCGCGTTGGCGCAATTAAATATTTTGCATATTCATAGGGTTAGGTGAAAAAAAGGTGTTGACACCCTTTTGGAATTCCGTAGAATGCCGCCTCACAGCAGGCACGTAGCTCAGTTGGTTAGAGCACCACCTTGACATGGTGGGGGTCGTTGGTTCGAGTCCAATCGCGCCTACCAAACAAAATCCGCTCTGCTGGGCGGTCTAGAAGGGCTCACCGAAAGGTGAGCCCTTTTTTGTTGTCACTGGGATTTCATGCAGAACGTTCACAAAATATCGGGTTCATTCACACTGGGCAATGTGGCCGTTGGCGTTATCCGCAAAGGAAGATGAAGGCTGGATGAGCGATAAGATTCCTAGCGCAGCGATAAGTAAGGAAAGGGGTCAAATTTATTTTTAAGTCGGACAGTAAGAAGGAGTCGAGATGAGCGAGCTTAATTCGGTCGAACCAACGGTGGTTTCTCTAACCGCAAACTACATCGCCTCTCCTTGCTCAACCTGCGGCGTTTGGTGTTGGGATAAACGATTACGCCTCAGCTGATACCCATCAAACGAATCCCGTATTTTGGGTGACATTTTGTGCATAGCAGAATCCAGCCCATGCGCATCAATAAGGTCGGCTAGCGCGTCCAGCGCTTCGCGTTCTTCAAGACCTAATGAATGATAGGCCTGACTATCAACTTCAAGGGAAGACGGGTCCTCAATAGACTTTCGCAGCTCAGGCAGTTGGTCATCCGATTCGGTATCCAAGTCGGAGGTAGAGCGGGCGAAACTCAAGGGGCCCAGACTGGAGGGGTAACCGTTGCCAATGGGCATCTGTCGAATTTTTTGTGTTTCAGCGTTGAGCCTGGCACGGGTCTCGTCAGACATGTGCCTATCCCGATAGCGACCAATGGGGTATAAAAACGAGTTAAACAGCGCGAAAATTTTCGCTTTGTGAAGCGTCATTCCTTCTTTTTGTAACTGGAGTTTCTCTCTAGCGGAAAGACGGGACACTGGTATTCGCTCTGCGTCGTCGATCGCTTGACTCCATAATTCTTGATCGCTTACTCGCTGAATGGGCTGAAGTCTTTGATTCTGCTCCATCTGCTGCTGATATCTATGACGGACATCCAGCTGATCTGTTTTCGTTAATGCATGCGCAATATCCGCTTCAGCGATCATCCTTTTTGCCTCTTTAGTCAGCCGCGGTAGTGAGCGCCCCGGCGAAGTCAAACCTAACGTCTGCTGCGCCTTTTGCGTAGCCGCCGACGTCCAATTTCGGAGACGGGATGTCGATGCTTCCGGATGTCGCGGCGTTTCAGCTCCACGCTCTGACGGGCCCTTCAAGCTAATTGCAGTGGGAGCGGCTTTATCACGGGACTGGGTAATTTCCAGAATGTCGTACATCTGAAAATCATTCATTCGTACACGCACCGTAAGCTCTTGCGGCCCTTGTGCAGTGCGATCCATTAGTTTTTTATAGACGGCTTCCTCCTGCTGACCTGAATGAAGCGTGAGCTGGCCATCGCCTATCACATGCGAGGCGAGCAATGCCAAGGACGCTTGCGACTTATCAGAGCTTTCCACCGCAGCCTTCAGTGCATTTATCGCCTCATCACTTAAATTTGCGGGCGAAAGTGATATCATGTGTCCGGCGTTCGAAGAGGAGTCCGAGCGCTCCGACCGAATTTGCCCTCGAGGAACCGAGTAGGTCACAAACTGGTTTTTACCAATCGATGGCATTAAAGCTTCTCTTATGAGTGAAGCCTCTGGTCTACATGGCTTTCAAAATGATTTCATAAGCTGTATCGACCCAAGGCGATTGAATTAAGCCGTAACGCTTTAAATTTGAACTCTGATGATGAGTGGTGCCGAGAGCAAAAAGGTTCCCAGTTCCCGATCACCATGACGCAGATTTGCACGTTGAAGCTTGGCCATCATCGGGAAGGAAACGCAACGGTGTCCCGTTAGCGTCGCAGGGTATGTGGTCTTCATTTTACCGCGATGGCAGCTCTTCTATAATCAGACGTCACTAAAGCGGGGCCGCCCCAGGCGGGGGTTAGGTGAAAAAAACCATCGACCACAGTTCAGACCTCACTCTGGATTTCCTAATGTTCTGCAATCATAGTTTCCTCTTCGTAGATGCTCGAAAACTAAGCATATAAAATTTTGAGAAGTCGTGATTTAGCGGGAGTCGTATGGCGACTGGATGGTATTCTGTCAGGTCGGACTCAAGCGTGCCCTACCGTTTATATTCAGCGAAGTTGTCGGGAACTGAAAACTGATCAGCGACACTCACTGTTGGTCTCCCTTGGTGTTAAACCCAATGTTCATTAATCCGAATGCAACAGCTCGCTATCCCGCCTCCTCACAATCGGCGGCGATCTCCAATACCCGACCCGAGACCGACCAGCACGCTATCGGTTGGCCGCAGTGGTTTTATGAGCAGTCAATCAGTAAGCGATCGATAGAGGCCTTGGCAAACCAGAGCTTGACTGGTGATGTTGATCAACGTTCTCTAATAGAATTCTTTCAATAGCATTTAAAAGAATTTCCGATAAGCATGAGGTCGGCGCCTACGCGAAGCGACCCACGAGCCGTCTACGAGGCCAATATCAGCACGAGCAGCGGTACCTTCCCTATTTACGCTCGCCTTGAGATTGAGTCCAATCATAGATACAAAGTGAAGGAGGTGCAAAAAAAAGGGGACCGATTTATTCTTGCCCCGGCGTTCGAGAGTTCTTATCGAATGGATTTGCTTGAAACTGGCAGTTGGCTGGAAAACAAATCTTTCCCTTTTTCTTGTCCCCTTTTTCTTCGAGGTTACGGATGACACCACTTGGCTCCAACGAGGTTTTCATCATCCGGCCGAAGATCGGCATCGGTCGTTTATTTTTTGTCCCACTGCTTCGCCAGACACCTTGGGCGATCACGGCGATCTTTTGTATCAGCTTATCGACCGGCCTGTCGTTACCGGGGAGGGAATGGCCGGGCATCATCCTCGCAAGCCTGGTTGTGATGTGGTGGGTATATCAACTGGGCAGAGATATCAGCGAGCGCGCTTCACTGGCCGTGCAGGCGTCTGGTGTGGCTTTTCTCGGACGGTACCAACTAACGAAACGCACACCGCTGCGAATAGTGTTCAAACCCGACGGCCACCTGGCTGTTTTTAGCAAGTCTTACAGTATTTATGTCGAGTATGAAAACGGGCGTTTATTAATCGCTCGCCGTGTCGTCGGAAAAAAAGTCAACCAACAGAAACAGCTCGCCAGCGAGCTCGCCGCGTTTCTGGGCTTATTTGCATACGTGGATGATGGCTCTGGAAGACTGAAGAAATTAGCCGGCCAACGGTGAGGTACCCGCCGCAACCAAGCAAACGAAGCCCTGTCGAGGCACGTAACCGCGCATTGCGGGCCAAGCCCTATGTGTTGGCGCTCTGTGAGTGATAACCTGCGAGTTCTTCTTTAAGTGATATTGGATACAGTCATGGAAAGCTGTTTGAGGACGCTTGGAGTTAGCCTCGCTAACAAGATAGTGATCCCCGCCGCTTGGTTATCGGGGCTTGTAACGATAGGACTTGTGTGGGGCATGATACGGTTTTCGCCCGATAAGCTTACAGTCGAAGGACGTCAGCTCTTCGTGGCTTCTTTTTCTATCTTTTGTCTCGCCATAGGGTACTTGATATGGCGTAAGCGACGAGCAGAAGCACTTGTGACATCCATCAACCTGAAAGAAGGTCTGAGCCTGGACGGTGCTCGGATGCTCGGCTATCCAAACTCCCTGTTTTTTGTCTTTGACCTGTCCAACAAGAAACTCGCTCAATGCCAAAGTGTCACCGGCGACTATCAAATTCGAGACTTCACGTGGGTAACAGGCTGGCAGTTCGAGTGGCAACAGATTGACAGCAGGGTATCGGGCGGCGTTCTTCAAATAGTCGATGGGGCAGGCATGAGCGTTCCAGCCGACGAAATTCGGCGTAGGTTCATAAAATTCACACTGGTTTTGACGGTTGCCGATACAAATCATCCTCTCTTCCGTTTCCCGATGAGCCGGAGCGCAGCTGAAGGCTGGTGTAGCCGGTGCAGTGTTCTTTTCAAGTGCTAAACACGAAGCGTCACACCACAAGATAATTCTTTAGAACTCGTGGCAGCGCTGATCGGAAGAAAAACCCTAGCGGATTGCGCTGGGGCTTTCTTTGCAGATTACCTGGCCTCGAAATCCGGATGGGACTCTTCGAGCTTTTCGTCAACTGCCCCAAACGTCTTCTCCAGATTTCCGCGACAGTAGGCGTCAATGGCATTGCAAATCGGGAAGAGGGGATGCGTGCCTAAGGCGCCAGGGTCATTTTTCTCATAGATATAGCGCCACTCTACGAAAACCTTGTCATATTGCTGCAGTCCATAGGCGATATCACCGCTGTATCCTTCATTGATGGCGAAAGCCTTGATTGACTCTTTAGCTTCGTCTGGCAGATTTTCGTACAGTTTGCTGAGATGATGTCCTTGTCCGCCAGGTGCGATTTTGAGAGACTCATCACGTCCTTGGGATATCGCAATTCCGCCAGGCAGTTCGTCCTCTTCATCGAGAACATAAGTCATCGTTGCGTTGATTGACTTTAAAAATATTTCCGTGGCAAGACAGATGTTGATCATTCCTGGCACGAACAGATTACTCTGCTTCGAGTCAATTAGCTTTCGCCCTGCTTCACCAAATGCCAAGCCTTGATGGTAAATAGTTCCAAGGCAGCGATAAGTCACCACGCGCTTATAAACTGAAGTCACTAACGAATCCTTTTGTTGGTTTTGGGACGGTCAATATGGCAGGCCAAACGTCTGCGGCAGGTTTTATTCAGGCGTAGCTGTTAACTCGCGCCCAAACGCACGCGTCCCAGCCTTTCGTGCAAAGGTTGTCAACGAGCTCCTTGCATAACCACCAGTGACTTGATAGATCATCTGGATTGACGTCATATTCTTTAACCTCAATCTTTTTGTAGATGTCCTGAATATTGCCAGGGAGGCTCTCGAGTGGTGTTTCGGTCGTGCGAACCAAGTGAGTTCTATTCCCTTCGTCGTTGAAAGAAGCGTAGAGAAATACTTTCATGGCTGATCCTTGCTGTTGGTTGGCTGTTTTTTGCAATTCATGATCTGGGAAGTTGTTACAGAACTTCAATACATATCATGATTTGAAGCGTTAGCAAATGTTACGCGGTGTTCCGCTTCTGGCGTCGAATACGTCAGTATAGGTTTTCGTTGTTTCTGATATGTAGGAACTATCCTTCAGATGAGTGCACCGTGAGATGTTCTCAGCGAGGTAGTAACCATCGTTTTTCCTGGTCTTCTTCGCAAGCCAAGTCCGCCGGTTGTGAACAACGCCTCGAAATGAATTTACCGACGGTCCGGCCCTTCGGAATTACTGCCGCTCCCGGGACTCCACTCATTGAGGAGTATTTATTTCTCAATTGCGGTGAACACCGCCCGAGGCAGATGCAATGACGTCGTTCGAAGAATTCAGGGCCACATCCCATGAGCTTCTCAAAGAGCTGGATGCCGCGACGATAAAAATGATGATGCTGGTTTCTGCGAAAGAGGTATCCGGTCCTTTTTGGGAGGACGCTGCCCAGCGGCATCACGACGCTGTAGATGCCTGGCATTCCTTTCTCAATATTCCGACGGGTTTCGTGTCGGATCCGCCTCTACCCTAAGAGTCAGGTTCTCACCGGTTATTTCGCTCGACATTTCGCGCCATACAGACTGCGTATGGTGCGCAGCTGACTGATATGCTGCGAACACCAGCAAACGTTACAAGCTCAATGCGACGTTGCTCTCTGGTCTGCCAGTGGGCAGCTAGAGCTTTATGTCGCCTTTATCGACATGGCATGTCGTCCAATTCGTGGCTGGAAACTAAGGAAGGATCCCCGATGCGAGAATTTGAGCTCATTAAGTCCGTGCCAGTCCCCTCAAGGTCCGGCATTACCCATCTTTACAACCCGATGAACCTGGTCGACGCTTTTGCGATTCGGCTCCCTGCGGGCACATCCAGCGATCCGGATTTGCTAGCTCGATTCATTCTTTCACACCAGCCCTCCTGGATCGGATGGCTCCTGGCAGTCCGGGACACTATCGTTGCCTGTTTTGGACTCAAGACAGCCAGACATCTGGCATCGCTTGCCAATCGGGTTGGCGTCTTCAAGGTCTACAGTACAAACCAGACTGAAATCGTGTTGGGAGAGGACGACAAGCACCTCGACTTTCGGATATCGATCCTGTGTTCTGAAGAGGCGGAGCCAGAAGGCAATCGCCAATTGGTGTTTTCAACCGTGGTTCAGTGCCACAACCGTCTTGGCCGGGCCTATATCTTCGTTATCGCCCCGTTTCATCGCTTGGTGGTCAAGGCCAGCTTGCTCCGTGCAGCGCGCGTCGGTTGGCCTCTGGCTACCTGCGCCTCAGAGCGCAGTGTCCCCGTGTAGATCAGTTTCCAACGGGCACTTCGCCAGTTAGACACGCAGCCGTTAGAAGATAGTGGGCATCGGTGCTCCTGACCTGATAGCGTTGCGGGAAAGGAGCATGGGTGTGTGCAGAGAATGGGCAAACTGGAACCGTTAATGCCGTACAACTACATGAACGGCCGCTACCTGGTCTTCAAAGGCAACGGCATCGATGGGGCGCCTTTGGGCAGGATTCACCAGGACGGAACCGTTCGAAACCTGCAGGGTGAGCCGCTCTACTACATAAACATGGACGAACATGCGTTCTGTTCGATGGACTTTACCTTTCAGGGCAATATACAAAAAATTCGCGGCACGTTTTACGTGCTCGGTGACAGAACGCTGTTCACATTTTCCGAGATGAAGGTTAAGCCACTTGGAAACGAGACCGAGGAGCAGGCGCTTCACCGGGAGTTCAAAAACACCGCGATAAACCTGGCAAGGCAAATCGCCCAGGCGAAGAACGAGATGGCGCAGGAACGGATAGAGATGGCCATGTCCGATTCAAACCCTTTCCGGCGTTTCCGTGCCTTCTTCACGAGCCGAGCCCGCAGGGAGCGAGCATCACCAGGTTGGCGTCGCAGTGAGTTAGAAAACGATCATGAGTTCAAATCGAGGTCTGTCGCTGTCTCCTCATCATCACTTGCGCCAATGAGCTTATGGGCAACAGATGCAAGGACCAGGCAAACGCGGCCATACAACAATTACGCGACGGTCCGGTTACAGGTGAACTCCTATTACGGTCTGTCCCTGGCTTTCCGCTTTCCGCCGATCAAGGTGGGTTGTACTGCGTCACTCGCACAAGCTCCTCGTCGTAACCCACGTTGGGAAAACATCCCCTCCGTCTATACCCCGCGTTTCTAGCCGCGGTAAATCTCAAGAGCGCGGTGTGCTACACACGCCTTCCAATTCACTGGGATTCATATGAAAACGCTAGTCTTGGCACTCTCGCTGGTCGCACTGGCAGCCTGCATGCCTTATAGGACGGTCACCTCGCCAGATCCAGACTGGATGCGTCTGGGTGGATATGAGCCTGAGGGTTATCCAAGGACGTTTGTCGAGACTTGGGAGGGCAAATGCTATGCGGTTACCGAGGCATGGTTCAAGAGCGCAATCAACGGTCGTACCTTGTGGACCAAGCGGCAGTCTCACGAGGCTGTTACCTGTCCATAGGCGCCCCCGCAAGCAGATTGGAGGATCCGGGTTCCTGCAATCATGAGGTGCAGGCGATCAAGCCATTGAAACTTCACCCTTTACCAGACGATCTTCTAAGCATCGGCTAACAGGAGATCAGGTATGAAATGTTATCTATGCGGGCTGGAAGCACAACAGTCCGAAGAGAACCAAGGTGGTGAGCTCGTCAACTGCGCTGACTGCGGCACCTACAAGATTTCAGGCCTTGTTCTGAAAGAACTGGGGGCCAGGAAATTCAATTACCCAAAAATGCGCGATGATTTGCACCGCCAGCGGCAGTTCAACGCTACGTCTGTCGCCGAGATCAATACCGAGACGGTCATCTGGGCTTGAGCGTGGCGCTGCCTGGCGATTCATCGCAAAGACCCCGACCAACTTTAAAAAGCGCCAAGGCAATGCCAAAGAAACAGCCGGATGACAAGACGACAGCGAGTGCTGCCGAAATCGAGCGATCAATTCTGGCGCTCAACAAAATGGCTGAGCGCCTGTGGGGTGATGGCCGGGAAGCTGAAGCCGAGGCGCTGTTAAAGGCGCTGGATGCGTTAAACCGTGCGCTTGATCGCATAAGGATCGGGGAGAGTCGCAGAGTGCTTCACTGAAGCCCGGCGTTGGTGCTGGGCCTTCTGGTTTGTTGTGCGTTGCTCCTAACCGAATTTCCCACCCACCTTGAACTGCTCCGTCGCCTCGATCAAAGCACTGACAATCCCGGTTTCCGAAGGTGAATGCCCGGCATCATTGATCACGGTCAGCACCGAGCCTGGCCACGCTTTATGCAGGCGAAAGGCCGAGTTTGGCGTAGCAATCATGTCGTGCCCGCCCTGGATGATCCTGCACGGCAGATGGGTAATCGCCGCGATGTCTCGGATGAGCTGATCTTCCTCCAAGAATAGCTGGTTCTTGAAGTACCAGGCATCCAGGCATCCCATGCCAGTGCTGGTCTGATCGTCTGACGCTTGTTCTTCGACGCCGTCAGGGTCATGCCGCAACAGCGAACAACTGGCGGAGTAGCGCACCCAGCAGCGGATGGCTTCCACGCGTAGGTGCTCGTCGTCACCGGTCATGCGGTCCAGATAGGCTTTCAAGAGGTCGTGGCGTTCGGCTTCGGGAATGAAATTCACGAAGTCTTCATGAGCGCGGGGAAAGAAGCGCCGCATGCCGTGGATGAACCAGTCGATCTCGTCGGCTGTGCCCAGGAATACCCCTCGCAGGATGAAGCCAAGGCAGCGTTGCGGATGCGTCTCGCCGTAGGCCAAGGCCAAGGTGGTGCCCCACGAGCCACCGGTGATCAGCCAACGATCGATTTCCAGATGCTCCCTTAACGCCTCGATGTCGTTGACCAGCGCTTGGGTAGTGTTGTCGCGCAGTTCCGCCAAGGGTGTCGAGCGAAGGGCGCCGCGCTGATCGAACAGTACGATGCGGTAATGATCGGGATCCCAGAACTGTCGTTTGGTCGGCGGAGCGCCTTCGCCGGGTCCGCCGTGGAGGTAAATCACCGGTACACCGTCGGGGTTGCCGCTTTCTTCCCAATAAAGCGTATGCAGATCGTCGACGGGCAGCATGCCGCTGCGCCGAGGCTGCTCGATAGGGGGAAATTGACTGTACGTGATCTGACGGGGGACATCCATGGGGCGGCTCCTGATGTATGTGTTGTTTCAGCAGGGTCTCTTTCAGTTCGGAAAGAGCCGTCTGCCGCAAGTTCACACGCGGCATCGGCGCACAGGACAAACGGAAGGCGCATAAGTTATTGATAAAGCGGAATAAACGGCCGTTTGTCGGGCCAGGCAATCTTTATCGCTCAGTTCGCAGTCATTGCTAAGAACACCGCAAGCACGAGGAACCGGCGATGCCCCTGGATTGCGATGAATATGAAGAGCTGTTCGCTCGGCCAGAATCAGCTTCCACTGAAGGTGGGGACGTTGATCTTGATTGTCTGATCGTCGGCGCCGGCCCCGCTGGATTGACCGCTGCTGTTTACCTGAGTCGATTCCACCGGCAGGTCCTGGTCGCCGACGGTGGGCGCAGCCGTGCGAGTCTCATTCCACGTTCCCATAACTATCCGGGTTTTCCACCGGGCATCTCCGGCACGGACCTGCTCGCCCGGCTGCGAGAGCAGGCGTTGCGTTACGGCGCGATCATCGAGTCAGGAAGGGTCAAGCGCCTGCTCAAGCACCGTGCAGGTTTTGTTGCGCAACTCAACGGCCGTGAACTGGTTGCGCGTCGCGTGGTGCTGGCGACCGGAATCGTCGACACGCTGCCACACATGGAGCGGCCTTACGATGCGGTTGCGCAATCGGTGATCCGACTTTGCGCGATCTGTGATGGTTACGAAGTCAACGGCGACAACGTCGCGGTTTATGGCGAGGCGAGCTGTGCGATCAATCATGGATTGTTTTTGCGAAACTTCACTGACCGGGTAACGGTATTGATTCATGGAGATAGCCAGGCTTGCGAAGAAGCCGTTGCGGTAGCGAGGCATGCCGGTATTCGCGTGGTCGACGATCGTGTCGAGCATATAGAGGCTGGCAGCGATCAAGTCCAGGTTGAAACGTGCAAGGGCGAAAGCCTCTGCTTCGACATTGTGTATCCGTGTCTGGGTTCGCAAATATGCTCCGAACTCGCGGTGCAACTCGGTGCCGAAACCGAGCAAGGTGCGCTGGTCGTCGACCCGCACCAGCGCACCTGCGTAGAAGGTCTGTATGCGGTTGGAGACGTGGTCAATTCGCTCAAGCAGATCAGTGTCGCTACCGGCCAGGCGGCAATATGTGCGACGGCGGTGCATAACAGCCTGGAGGTGCGTTTATGGGATCGAGCGCGTGACAAGAAGATGCCTTTCGATTCGGCTTGAGCTTGCACCAGGCGGCGCTACTTGGTCGCTGGGAATCTCGTCGGTTCCACTCGACAGCCAACCGGAACACTGACGCACCTTGGCGTATCTACCGACAACACAATCGGAGCGCCTGGCAGTGGATGTGTACAGGATCGAATTCGAAAATGACCGTTGGACACTTTATAAATCCCATGGCTACAAACCGATCCTGCAGGCTGACAGTCAAGGTGAGTTGATCGACCATGTGCTTGCCTTGACGCGGGGGGAGGGTGTCGTGATTCGATTCATGGGCAACAGCGGCCTGCGAGAATTGAGGCTGGGGAACGTGCGGGACGACGTACCTTAGTGGACCTGTGAACCGCGTATTGATTGAACTGCCAGCGCCCTGGTGTGCCCAACCTGTTATCAACGAGAGGGCAAACCCATGACCGACGAGAAGAAAAACGAACAACCCAAGGACGACACGCCCGCCCACTCCACCGAGCAGGAGCGTGAGCGTTTGAAGGACTTCAACAAAGAGGGTATTCCACCGGGCTCTTCGTGATCGGCCTCGGGAATTGCGCACTGCCTAAGTGCGGATTTATATTTCGTTAGACGGAGACTGGCGGCGCAAACGTTATCAGCGCCGCCAGCACAACTACCGATTATTCCACCATGCAAATCCAATGATGATCCTCCCTGTAAGGCGCTCGGATAAACGCCACGTCGGATACCAGCACGATCCCACGCTTCTGAAGTGCTTCGGTCAGTTGTACGAGTGTCTCTGCTTCGATAGTCATCGCTGTTACCTCGTCAGATTACTGCGTTCATAATTGTTGACCGAACGCCTTGACGGGTAATTCATTTTTTCTGACGCGGTTATCGAGCAGGGCGAAGACGAAGTACGTCGAAAAAAAAAGCCCTACAGCAATGTAGGGCTTTTTTGTTACTTCACTTCTTCAGATGCTCGCGAACATCATCGGCCACCGGCCCAACAGCCTTGACCGCTGCCTTGAGCTGCTCTTCGGTCACGCCGAATTCTTTCGCCCAGTATCTCAATTCCCAGTCTTCGGAAGTGTTGATGCGGTTCCGGTCCTGGGGCCCGCGATTGCTCAAGTCGTCAGCCATTGTCGAGTTCCTATTAAAGGCCTGGTAACGCCAGGCGACACTCAATGGACCATCAGACAGGGCTGTTTGCGCCATTTTTATAGGGCGCTGCGGCTGAGACGGTAATCAGAGACGCATGCCTTTGAGCGGATTCCAGCCTTGCTCGCCTTTGATTTCCTTCAGGTAGTACGCATAGTTGGTCATGAGCGCATACATCATCGACATGGCGATGTTCAGACCCATGCTCAACGGCCGCGGAAATTCCATGCCGATGATGGCGAAAACCACGCTCAATACGATGTTGATCGCCAGGAAGATTCCGAGCAGCGCCAGGTTCTTCTTCCACAGGCCCAAGACAAACAGGTAGATAGGACCGAAGAAAAACGCGATCACGTTGGCGTTGATCAGGATTTTCTTTTTGAAGTCCGGCAGAGTCTTGACGGCTTCCTTGTAGCGCGGGTCGTTTGGCGCGCCATAGGTATCGAAGAAGTCGAAACGTTCCTGCCATTTGGCGCTGTATTTTCCGCTGCTTTGTATTTGTTCAGTCGTGCTCATTTTTCGCTGCTCCTGGTGTTCCATCAAAGAGATCGTTCTTCCGAGAATCCTGCGCTATTTTTCTTGGTCTTTTGGCTAATGCGCTTTTGCTGCCCGCTTTATAAGCGTTCGCGCGCAAAAATACCGCAACAGTTGCTTAAATGGCTTTCTGATCTGTGATGGGCATCACGCTGGTCTTGCGAGGGCAGGCGGGAAGTTCACGACGGCGCTGGAAACCGTAAAGGCAGGTCATCCCGAATCGCCCGCTCAATCAAACGGGCGACGGATTTCATCCAACATTCAGGACACACTCAGAGCATGGCATCTGCAAAAGCGTGGTCAGGGACGATTGTCAGAAAGTGCAGGGGCATCTGCTGTTCCGTTTGCGTCGCTGGCAACTCAAGGCTGCCAACTATCTGGCTTTGAAGCGCGCTCAACCGCATCGACTCTTCTTCCTTTAATTTTGCCATTCTCGCGTGGTTCGCTGCGATTTCGTTGAGAGTTGACACGGTACATCTCCGGTGGCTGACCAAGCGTTGAGAATTTGCTGCCGCGCCAGAAAGACGTCGTCCTGCGCTGCTACAAGGTCCGCTGCAAACCTTGAGCCAGACGTGCCCGTGTCATGCGCGCGACTTGTCACAGGCGACCAGTGGCAAGTTCCAGCGCCTGTCGGGGCGGCAGCGTTCCAACCATGCCTCAGGAATAAGTCACTGATACGACAAAACCGGGTCAATTGCCGCCTGATTGCTTGGTTCAGGGCGGCACCGGGTGCAGGTAACCGACACGCAGCGTGATATGGAACTAATATCACCGTTAGTCTCTATATCTTTACAGGGACTCTTCCCTTTTTTGAGAGTACTGCCATGTTCAAATCGCGCTCGTTGATTGCTGCAGTGACCTGTTTTGCCTTGGCGGCGGGCCCTGGCCTTGCTGTCGCGGACCCGGGCAATGGCAAGGGAAACGCTCAAGTCGATCAAGGTCAGGGACAAGGAGGCAAGGGCGGGCAGGGCAACAAGGGCGGCCAGGGTAATGCTGGCAATAAGGGTAACCAAGGCAATGCTGGCAATAAAGGCAACCAGGGCGGCAAAGGCAACCAGGGCGGTGGCGGCAGCGATTGGCATAACGGGCCGAGCATCGACCGTGGCGGTGTTCTGGGGGTGATTGGCGGTTATCGCGATTACTGGAGCCCTGGCCCGGCACTGCCGCCGGGTATCCAGAAGAACCTCGCCCGGGGCAAGCCGCTGCCCCCCGGTATCGCCAAGAAGCTCGACGGACGTTTGCTGGGACATCTGCCGCGCTATGACGGTTACGAATGGCAGCAGGTCGGTACCGACCTGATTCTGGTGGCGATCGCCAGTGGCATCATTTACGAAGTGCTCAACGGTGCCTTCGACTGATCTGCTGCTTGATAGCGCCAGTCAGATAACAAACGCAACCTGTGGGAGCGAGCCTGCTCGCGAAAGCGGTGCATCAGTCATCGTTGATGTTGGCTGATCCGACGCCTTCGCGAGCAAGCCCGCTCCCACATTTTCCAAGTTGTTCTCAGATTTCGCATCCACCACAAATCCCCGGTGGGAGCGAGCCTGCTCGCGAAAACGGAGTGTCAGTCACCGTTGATCTCGGCTGATCCGACGCCTTCGCGAGCAGGTTGGCTCCCACAGGTTTCGTATCAGCTTTCCAACTGCCGCAGGCGTTTGTACAAGGTATTGCGGCTCACGCCGAGGCGTCGTGCCAGGTGGGAAATATTGCCGCCGACGGCCTGCAACTGGCGGTTCAGGTCTTCGGCGTCGTTCAGGTCTACTGCCAGCGGTTCCGGTGTTTCCACCGGCTCCATTTCCAGGTCGACAAAAAAGTCATCGGGCAGATGTTCCGGGCGGATCGGTTGTTCTTCGGCCATTGCCAGGGCCACTTGCAGCACGCTGCTGACTTGCCGCAGGTTGCCCGGCCACGGGTGGCGTTCGAACAGCTCCAGGACTTCGCGGCTCAGGCCGGCCCATTGGGTCGGCTCGCGGTGGTGTTCCCAGAGGCGCTTGAACAGCGCCTGCTTGTCGCTGCGTTCGCGCAGGGGCGGCAATTCCAGGGTCAGACCGCCGATGCGGTAGTAGAGGTCTTCACGAAATCGCCCCAGTTGCACCTGTTCGCGCAGCGAGCGGTTGGTGGCGGAGATGATGCGGATGTCCACCGGGAACAGCTCGGCGCTGCCCACCGGTTGCACGCAGCGTTCCTGCAAGACCCGCAGCAAGCGGGCCTGGGTCGGTAGCGGCATGTCGCCGATCTCATCAAGGAACAACGTGCCGCGATCGGCCTTGCGGATCAGGCCGATGCTGCCCTTCTGGTTGGCGCCGGTGAAGGCACCTTTTTCATAACCGAACAATTCCGACTCGACCAACTCGGCGGGAATCGCCGCGCAGTTGACTGCGATAAACGCCTGCTTGCAACGCGAACTGGCCTGGTGCAAAGCCTTGACGAAGACTTCCTTGCCGACGCCGGTCTCGCCGTGGATCAGCAGCGGAATGTCTTTCTCCAACAGGCGCTCGGCCTGGCGCACAGCTTTTTCCACCCTGCTGTCACCGAAGTGCAGGGTGTTGAGGCTGATGGTGGTATTGGCAGGGGCGAGCGCTGGCGAGGGGGTCGTTTCGGCAAAGATGCGCGGCTTGACCGACACCTGCTTCGGCCGCTTGAGCAGGCACTGGAACCGATTGCGCCCGGACGCCTGCAAGGCGAACGGCAGGCCGTCGGGCTGGTTGAGCAATTCCATCAGCGAGACCTTGAACAGGCTTTCGATGCTTACCCGCGACAGGCTGAGGCCCAACAGGTTGTCGGCGCGGCGGTTGGCCGAGAGCACCTGGCCGCTCTCATCGAAAATCAACAGCCCGGCCCATTGGCTGTCGAGGTTGTTCAGTCCGGTGTTGAAGGTGAGCTGGAAGTGTTCACCGCGAAACAGGTTGAGGATCAGCCGGTTCTCCACCGTCTGGCTCATCATCTTGACCATGCCCAGCGTATGGGACGGCGGCAGGTAGCTGTCGCTGGAGACGTCCAGCACCGCGATGACCTTGCGCTCGGCATCGAAGATCGGCGCGGCGGAGCCGGTCATGAAACGGTTGGCCTTGAGGAAATGTTCATCGTGTTCGATGTGCACCGCCTGTTCACAGGCCAGCGCGGTGCCGATGGCGTTGGTGCCGGTGCAGCGCTCCATCCAGGTCGCTCCGGCGCTGAAACCGTGGGCCAGTTTCGGTTCGATGAACCGCTGGGTGCCCCAGGAGGTCAGCACCTGGCCCTGGTTGTCGGCCAGCATGATCAGGCAATTGGAATTGCTCAGGATGTTCTCGTAGTACGGCAGGACTTCCTGGTGGGTGGTCTGCACCAGTGAATGCTGGCTTTCCAGTAACTGGGCGATACCCTCGGCCGGCAATGGGTCGAATGCCGGTACGCTCTGGTGATTGAGGCCAAAGGCGCGGCAACGGGACCAGGAAGCCTGAATGATGGCCTCGTGGGACAAGGCAGGAGCTGGTGCGGCCATGGGGCACTCTCGCAGGTGCTGTTTTTATTGTTGTGGCAAGTCTCGCACAGAGTCCTTGTGCTGGGGCAGGCCTGAATATCAATCCCTACACATCCTGTGGAAGATTCTGTGGGAGCGAGCTTGCTCGCGATAGCGGCGTGTCAGTCACATCAATGCAACTGATCCACCGCCATCGCGAGCAAGCTCGCTCCCACAAGGGATATCGTCAGGCCAGCTGGTAGCGTTCATTCAGTGTTGTTCAAAATTGTTCATTGTCAACCGGCTCACTGTTCAATTGTTCATCCCTGATTGTTCACTTCTGTTCAGCAATGAACGCCAGTTTTACCGTCGATAACAGAAATACAAACAGAATCAATAGCTTGTGATTTCTGGCACGGCTTTCGCTTTTGCACTCAGGTCGCTTGACTCCAAATAATAAAAAGGCCGAGCCATGTCATTACAGCTTGAGCACATCTGTCGCACCGTCGAAGGCCAGACCTGGATCGACGATGCCAATCTGAGTTTCGAACCCGGATCCTTCAACGTTCTGCTGGGCCGCACGCTGTCCGGCAAGACCAGCCTGATGCGCCTGATGGCCGGTCTGGACAAGCCCGACAGCGGCCGCATCCTGATGAACGGCGTCGATGTCACCAAACGGCCGGTGCGGCTGCGCAATGTGTCGATGGTGTACCAGCAGTTCATCAACTACCCGACCATGACCGTATTCGAAAATATCGCCTCGCCGCTGCGCCAGGCCGGTATCTCCGAAGAAATTATCCAGGGCAAGGTCCTGGAAACCGCGAAGATGCTCCGGATCGAAAAATTCCTCAAGCGTCATCCGCTGGAGCTGTCCGGCGGCCAGCAGCAACGGACCGCCATGGCCCGTGCGCTGGTCAAGGACGCCGAACTGATCCTGTTCGACGAGCCGCTGGTGAACCTCGACTACAAGCTGCGTGAAGAACTGCGCCAGGAAATGCGCGAGCTGTTCCAGGCTCGTCACACCATCGCCGTCTACGCCACCACCGAGCCGAACGAAGCGCTGGCCCTGGGTGGCACCACGACGATCCTGCATGAGGGCCGGGTGATCCAGAGCGGCAAGTCGTCTTCCGTTTATCACCAACCGCAAACCGTGCTGGCCGCCGAGCTGTTTTCCGAACCACCGATCAATCTCATGCCGGGACGCATTGCCGGCAATGAAGTCAGCTTCGCCAACTTCGTGCACTTCCCGCTGAACGTCGACCTGCGTCCGGTGGGCGAGGGCGAGTTCCGTTTCGGCGTGCGTCCCAGCCATATCTCACTGGTGCCGAGCAACGACGACGACCTGGAACTGGCGGTGACCGTCGAGGTGGCCGAGATCAGCGGTTCCGAGACCTTCCTGCACGTGCGCAACGAACACTTCCTCCTGGTCCTGCATTTGCCCGGTGTGCACGAATACGACGTCGACGCGCCGATCCGCATCTACATCCCGACCCATAAATTGTTTGTCTTCGATGCCCAGGGCAAGCTGGTCCAAGCCCCAGGGCAACGTATCGCGAGGGTTGCCTGATGGCCGAAATTCGTTTGCAGAACCTCGCCCACAGCTACACCAGCACCCCGGCGGGCCCCGAGGACTACGCGATCCGCGAGATGAACCACATCTGGGAGCAGGGCGGCGCCTATGCGCTGCTCGGACCTTCGGGTTGCGGCAAGTCGACCTTGCTCAACATCATTTCCGGCTTGCTCAGCCCTTCCGAAGGGCAGGTGATGTTCGACAGCAAAGTCGTCAACGAACTGTCCCCGGAGCGGCGCAACATCGCCCAGGTGTTCCAGTTTCCGGTGGTCTACGACACCATGACGGTGTTCGACAACCTGGCGTTCCCGCTGCGCAACCAGGGCATGGCCGAGGCGCGGATCCACACCAAGGTGCAGGAAATCGCCGAGGTTCTCGACCTGCAGAGCCTTTTGGACAAGAAGGCCCGCAACCTCACCGCCGATGAAAAACAGAAAGTCTCCATGGGCCGTGGGCTGGTGCGCGACGATGTCTCGGCGATCCTGTTCGACGAGCCGCTGACGGTGATCGATCCGCACCTGAAATGGAAACTGCGGCGCAAGCTCAAGCAGATCCACGAGCAGTTCAACATCACCATGGTCTACGTCACCCACGACCAGTTGGAGGCCTCCACCTTCGCCGACAAGATCGCGGTGATGTACGGCGGCCAGATCGTGCAGTTCGGCACACCGCGTGAACTGTTCGAGCGCCCGAGCCACACCTTCGTCGGCTACTTCATCGGCAGCCCCGGCATGAACCTGATCGAGGTCCAGGCGCAGCCCGGTGGCGTCGGCTTCGCCTCGACCCACTTGCCGCTGTCCGAAACCCTGCAGCGGCGTGTCGCCGACGCGCAAGGCAAGAGCCTGAAGGTCGGCATCCGCCCGGAATTCGTGCATGTCTGGGACGGCCCTTACGACGACGCGATGCGGGCTGACGTGGTGCACGTCGAAGACCTCGGCACCTACAAGATCCTGACCCTCAACCTTGATGGCGCACCGCTGAAGGTCCGCCTCGCCGAAGACAAGCCTGTGCCGGAAGGCACCGCGTACATCAGTTTTCCGGGTCAATGGCTGATGGTCTATGCCGATGAATATCTGCTTGAATCCGCAGGCGAGGTGCAGCCATGAACAAGGTGCAGAACAACAAGGCCTGGTGGCTGGTGTTGCCGGTGTTCCTGCTGGTGGCCTTCAGTGCCGTGATCCCGATGATGACCGTGGTCAACTATTCGGTGCAGGACATCTTCGACCAGTCCAGCCGCTACTTCGTCGGCGCCGACTGGTACAGGCAGGTGCTGCTCGACCCACGGCTGCACGATTCGCTGTTGCGCCAGTTCATCTACTCGGCGTGTGTCCTGCTGATTGAAATTCCGCTGGGCATCGCCATCGCCCTGACCATGCCGACCAAGGGCAAGTGGTCGTCCCTGGTGCTGATCATCCTGGCGATTCCGTTGCTGATTCCGTGGAACGTGGTGGGTACCATCTGGCAGATTTTCGGGCGCGCCGACATTGGCCTGCTGGGCTCGACGCTCAACGCCATGGGCATCAACTACAACTACGCGGCCAACACCATGGACGCTTGGGTCACGGTGCTGGTGATGGACGTCTGGCACTGGACTTCGCTGGTGGCACTGCTGTGCTATTCGGGGCTGCGGGCCATTCCGGACGTTTATTATCAAGCGGCGCGAATCGACCGGGCGTCGAACTGGGCGGTGTTCCGGCACATCCAGTTGCCGAAGATGAAGAGCGTGCTGCTGATCGCGGTGATGCTGCGCTTCATGGACAGCTTCATGATCTACACCGAGCCGTTCGTCCTCACCGGCGGCGGGCCGGGCAACGCCACCACGTTCCTCAGCCAGACCCTGACGCAGATGGCTATCGGTCAATTCGACCTGGGCCCGGCGGCGGCGTTTTCCCTGGTGTACTTCCTGATCATTCTGTTGGTGTCCTGGCTGTTCTATACCGCCATGACGCACTCCGACGCCAACCGTTGAGGCCCGCACAATGAGCAAGAGAAAGCTGATTCCGCTTTTGATCTACATCCTGTTCCTGCTGGTGCCCATCTACTGGCTGCTGAACATGTCGTTCAAGAGCAACACCGAAATCCTCGGTGGCCTGACGCTGTGGCCACAGGATTTCACCTTCCAGAACTACAAAGTGATCTTCACCGATCCGAGCTGGTACACCGGTTACCTCAACTCGCTGTACTACGTGAGCCTGAACACGGTGATTTCCCTGGCGGTCGCGCTGCCGGCGGCCTATGCGTTCTCGCGCTACCGCTTTCTTGGCGACAAGCATCTGTTCTTCTGGCTGCTGACCAACCGCATGGCGCCACCGGCGGTTTTCCTGTTGCCGTTCTTCCAGCTGTACTCGTCCATCGGCCTGTTCGACACCCATATCGCCGTAGCTTTGGCCCACTGTCTGTTCAACGTGCCGTTGGCGGTGTGGATTCTTGAAGGCTTCATGTCCGGCGTGCCGAAAGAAATTGACGAGACCGCCTACATTGACGGCTACAGTTTCCCCAAGTTCTTCGCCAAGATCTTTATCCCGTTGATCGGTTCCGGCATCGGCGTCACGGCGTTTTTTTGCTTCATGTTCTCCTGGGTCGAGCTGTTGCTGGCCCGGACACTGACCTCGGTGAATGCCAAGCCGATCGCGGCGGTCATGACCCGCACGGTGTCGGCGTCCGGTATTGACTGGGGCGTGCTGGCGGCGGCAGGGGTGTTGACCATCCTGCCGGGCATGCTGGTGATCTGGTTCGTTCGCAACCACGTGGCCAAGGGCTTTGCCCTGGGCCGGGTCTGAGGAGTCGATGATGGAATGGATGAACTGGACCGCCCCGACGGCGACGTTTTTTGGGGTCATTGCCTTGCTGCTGGCGGGCATGACGACATGGGAATTGCGTTCGCCGAGTATCCCTCGGCGTGGTTTCCTGCCGATTGCCACGACCCGTGGCGATCGGTTGTTTATCGGTCTTCTCGGTAGCGCCTACCTGCACCTGCTGGTGATCGGCGTTACCGACTGGAGCATCTGGATAGCGTTCGCGTTGTCTCTGGTGTGGCTGTTGGCAGTGATGCGGTGGGGCTAGTCGCGAAAGTTCGACGACGATCAGGCTCTTAAACCCAAACAGGAGGTCTCTATGTTCGATAAAAACAATAAGCTGCGACATAGCGTTTCATTGGCAGCCATGCTGGCACTCAGCGGGCTGAGCGCTACGGCCTGGGCCGACGCCTATGAAGACGCCGCGAAAAAATGGATCGGCAGCGAATTCAAGCCGTCGACCCTGACAGCCGAGCAGCAGCTCGAAGAACTGAAGTGGTTCATCAAGGCTGCCGAGCCATTTCGCGGGATGAAAATCAACGTGGTCTCGGAGACCATCGCTACCCACGAATATGAATCCAAGGTACTGGCCAAGGCTTTTAACGAAATCACCGGGATCCAGCTGACCCACGACCTGCTCCAGGAAGGCGACGTGGTGGAGAAGCTGCAGACCCAGATGCAGTCCGACAAGAACATCTACGACGGCTGGGTCAATGACTCGGACCTGATCGGCACGCATTTTCGCTACGGCAAGACCGAGTCGATCACCGACCTGATGGCCAACGAAGGCAAGAATTTCACCTCGCCGACCCTCGACCTCAAGGACTTCATCGGCATCTCCTTCACCACCGCGCCGGACGGCAAGGTCTATCAACTGCCCGACCAGCAGTTCGCCAACCTTTACTGGTTCCGCGCCGACTGGTTCGAGCGTGCGGACCTGAAGGCCAAGTTCAAGGAAAAATACGGCTACGAGCTGGGCGTACCGGTGAACTGGTCGGCCTATGAAGACATCGCGAAGTTCTTCTCCGAAGACGTCAAGGAGATCGACGGCAAGCGCGTCTACGGCCACATGGACTACGGCAAGAAAGACCCGTCCCTGGGCTGGCGCTTCACCGATGCCTGGTTCTCCATGGCCGGCGGCGGTGACAAGGGCCTGCCTAACGGCTTGCCAGTGGACGAGTGGGGCATTCGCGTCGAAGACTGCCATCCGGTCGGCTCCAGCGTCACCCGCGGCGGCGACACCAACGGCCCGGCCGCCGTGTTCGCCACCACCAAGTACGTCGACTGGATGAAGAAATACGCGCCACCGGAAGCGGCGGGCATGACCTTCTCCGAGTCCGGTCCGGTGCCGTCCCAAGGCAACATCGCCCAGCAGATTTTCTGGTACACCGCTTTCACCGCCGACATGACCAAGCCGGGCCTGCCAGTGATGAACGCCGACGGCACGCCGAAATGGCGCATGGCGCCGTCGCCACGCGGTCCGTATTGGGAAGAGGGCATGAAGCTGGGCTATCAGGACGTGGGTTCCTGGACCTTCATGAAGTCGACGCCTGAGAAACAGCGCCTCGCGGCCTGGCTCTACGCGCAGTTCGTGACATCCAAGACCGTGTCGCTGAAGAAGACCATCGTTGGCCTGACGCCGATTCGCGAATCGGACATCAACTCCCAGGCGATGACCGACCTGGCGCCGAAACTTGGTGGCCTGGTGGAGTTCTATCGCAGCCCGGCCCGTGTGCAATGGTCGCCAACCGGGACCAACGTGCCGGACTATCCACGCCTGGCGCAACTGTGGTGGAGCCACATCGCCGAAGCGGCCAGTGGCGAGAAAACCCCGCAACAGGCTCTCGACGGGCTGGCCAAGGATCAGGACGCGATCATGACGCGTCTGGAACGCTCCAAGGCCCAGGCCACCTGCGCACCTAAGATGAACCCTGAGCGCGACGCGCAATACTGGTTCGATCAACCGGGCGCACCGAAGCCGAAACTGGCGAACGAGAAGCCTAAAGGCGAGACGGTCAACTATGCCGAATTGCTGAAATCGTGGGAGGCGGCGCGTAAGTAACGCTTCAACCAAAAAACAACGGCACCGAAAGGTGCCGTTTTCTTTTCTCCCGGTTCTGAAGTAAACCCAATCCCCTGTGGGAGCGAGCCTGCTCGCGAAAGCGGTGTGTCAGTTCGCCCCGATGTTGAATGTACTCGCCCCTTCGCGAGCAGGCTCGCTCCCACAGGGATTTTTGATTAGCCCGCCTTGACCGGGCTTGCCTGGGCGTTTCCGGCCACCGGGGATGGGCGGGCATGCATCAACGCATCCAACGCCTGCCGATACGTGCGGCCCGCCAGGCTCATGCTGTTGTTATGCGTGGCGCCCGGCACCAACAACAAACGCTTGGGTTCCCGGGCGGCATTGAACAGCTGCTCGCTGAAGCGTGGTGGTACGTAGCGGTCGGCGGCGCCGTGCACGATCAGCAGCGGCATGTTGATCTCGCCGATCTTGTCGATGGAATCGAACTTCTGCGACAGCAGCCAGCGTACCGGCAGGGAAGTGTTGGCCATGGCGGTGGCGACATCGCCCAAGGACGTGAAGGTCGATTCGATGACCAGGCCTCGGGCGGGCACGGTGGTGCCATTTTTTGCCGCCTCCTGACCCAGCTCCGCCGCAAGATCCACCGCGACGGCACCGCCCAGGGAATGGCCGTAGATCAGGCGCAGGGCCGGGTCTGGTTGCAGCACCGCAAGACGTTCCCAGGCGATTCTTGCATCCTCGTACACGCTGGCTTCAGAGGGCAACCCCCCTTGGCTTTTGCCAAAGCCACGGTAATCGATCGCCATGACCGAATAGCCCAGCGCCCGCAATTGCTGGATGCGAAACAGCTGGCCGGTCAGGTTCCAGCGCACGCCGTGCAGGTACAGGATGGCGGGCGCGTTCTTGCGTTCGGCCGGCCACCACCAGCCGTGGATATTTTCCCCGGCCTTGAAGCTCTTGGGCTTGAGGTCGAACTCCTGCACGCCGCTGGGAAGGCCACTGAACCAGCTCGCCGTCCCCGGCTCGATGCGAAACACCAGCTCGCGTTCCTTGTGCTGCAACACCGCGCAGCCCACCGGCAGGCCGACCACCATCGCGGCCATGAACAACCAGGCCAGCCAGCGTTGCCTGAGGCGAGAAAGTAAGGATGAAGGCATCGACGCGATTCGCTACTCGGGGACAGAAGCTGCGTTTTAGCAGATTCCTCGGAGGGCGCGCAGGGATTTCGGACGGTTTGCCTGTGGCGCGGGACTTCATGCAACCCGATCGAACTCTCGCCGTTTCGCCCCACTCGAAATTCAATACTCAACCCTGTCGAGGACGATGTCATGACGAGCGAACATTCGAAAACAGCCAGCCAAGTCGGCAACAATGCGCCAGCCAAGGATGCTGCCGGCGACCCGGTGGACGTCGTGGAGCGCGATGTGCGCCACCCGGATCCAGCCACTGACAAAGTCGACAAGACGATCACGCCCAAGTCGATCAAGAGCCATGAGCAGGACGCTGAGAAATTGCGCGACAAGGTCGGGCAGGTGGAGAAAAAGCTCGGCCGCTGAGTGGCGACTGTCATTCGTCAGAAGCCCGCTTTGCAGCGCTGGAAATTGTCCCATCCGTGTGCCTTACTCCCTGTTCCTTAGGGGGAGGGCAACGGGATGCGACGTAGAAGCGCAGCGTATTGGCTGTGGGTGAACCGTCGGCTGGCGGGGCGCAACCACGAAGAGATCCTGGAGGACGGCACGCAGGTCGAGGTCCAGGCGCGGATCAACCAGCAGAGCGTGACGCAACTTTTCATCTGTGTTTATCGGCCGAACGGATCCGTCTGGGTCGAGGAGTTCCATGATCGCGCGTTGCGCGAACCGTTGTGCCAAGCGCTCGAATGGGGCTTGGCCCGGGCCAGGGACATCGTCGCCGGTAGCGGATGTTTCAAGGCGCCCCACAAGATTCAGATGACCCTTGGGCCATTGATCCGCGACGAATGCACCCTGGCCCTGAGGCGCATGGACATGAGCGATGAAGAGCGCCGCAACCTCAAGATCCGGGATGCCTGGGCAGAGTACGTCCACGCCAAGGAAGCGATGCTGGCGCTGATGCGTTCGGCCCGGGTCGAGGCCGACGTATGGGAGACGCAGAAGCGTCGGCTGTGCGAAGCCATTGATCGGCGGGCCTCCCTGGCCCGAGCGTGCCTGGGCAGTTGAGGAAAGCGGAGCACCGTTATCCCTGTGGGAGCGAGCCTGCTCGCGAAGGCGCCCGGTCAGTCGACATCATAATTGCCTGACGCTCCGCTTTCGCGAGCAGGCTCGCTCCCACATGGCCTGCGGTAAACCGGTCTTTGGTGGGTCGTTGTCAGTACAGATCCCCAAACTCAACTCGCTCAAAGTCCCGCCCACTCTCGCCATACCCGACCTTCGGCACCCCCGCCAGGCGCTTGTGCAGCACTTGGGTCAGCGAGTTGTCGAGGGCCAGGCTGGCGTCGCCAAAATCCCCGTCCAGTTGCAGCGGATGAACGATCACTTCCAGCGAACCGTGCTTCGGTGGCGCCGCGTGATGAAGGTCCGCTGGCGTGCAGACATAATCCGCCGTTGCGCCGCAGAGCCTGCGCAGGCGGCGGTTGAGCAGGGTTTTGAAGATGCGTTTGGCGACGCTCAGGTTCGGTCCCAGGTTACGTGCCAGGCGCATGGGCACGCCTTGCCGGGCGGCGAAGCGAGCCACCAGTTCGCCAACGGGCCAGATGTTATGTACATGCTGATGAGAGTCCAGATGGCTCGGACGCAGGCCACGGTCCAGGCAGTATTGCCACTGCGCCTGGAGTTCTTCTTCCACGGCCGCCAGATCATCCGTCCCCAGCCGCAGGCTGTAGCGCGACAGATTAAGGTCGAATTCGCCGGTTGCATTGCAGAATGTCTGCCGTGTCCTGATTGCCTGACTCAGCGGCGGTCCGTAACTGAGATTGAAATGCAGGCCGATGCGCCCTTCAAGCAGTGGGTGTCGGGCCAGTTCACACGCCTGGTCGAACCCCGGCATGTTGGCCATGGCCGTGGCGGAGCTGATCACGCCTGCCTCGAAGGCTCGTAGAATCAAGTCGTTTTCATCGAGGCTGAGCCCGAAGTCATCAGCGTTGACGATCACTTGGCGAGGCATGCGTGTCCTCCGGCTTTTTGGCAGTGGGCGACATTGTCGCGGGCGGTTTGGCGCGGCGCTTGCCGAGCCAGGGCTTCAGGCTTTTCCATAGCCGCAGGGCGAACCCCAGGAGCAGGCCATCGGGCCGCCAGGAATAGAAACTCCAGCGCCAGTGCTCAAGTTGGCCGGTCATGCGTTCGTGCAGTTGATGGCTGGAATTCTCAAGGCTGACGCGCGATGCATCGATCCACCGCCAGTTCTCGTCCAGCCCCCAGCGGATCCACTCTTCGAGCAAGAACCGGCCGCTGCCCAGGTCGGCGTGCCGCGGCAGGAACGCCAGGTTGTAGTCATACAGCCGTCCCTGGTCGAGCAGGCCGAGGCGATAGCTGATGCACTCGCCGTTCAGCTCCAGCATCACCACCCGCACCAGGCCTTGGGCGGCGAGGGCGGTGAAGGCAAGGTTCATCCATTGCCGGCGCCCGGGGTCGGCGAAGATGCCGACACCTTCCTCGCCTTTCCAACTGGCCGCCTCGACTTCAGCGAGAGCCCGCAGCAGTTGCCCCATGCCGATGGCATCCGGCGTCACCCGACGTATTTCGGCACCGCAAGCGGCGATCCGCTTGCGCGCGCGGCGCAACTTGTAACGCGGATCGCCGGTGATTTCCTGATGGTCACTGTCGCTGATCAGGTGCACCGGGACCCGGCAACTGAGCCGCCGTTCGCCGGTGGAACTCTGCGCCATCCAGGCACTGAGCACGCTTTGTTCGCCGACCGGCTCGATCACTTCATTCAATTGCAGCAACGCGTGGGGCACCTGCTGGCGGATCTGCATCAGCGCCTGGCCCATGGCGTCGGCGTCCAGGCGCACCAACAGGGCGATACGGTCAGCCAGTGGAAACCCCAAGTGATGCAACACCCGAAAGCGCAGCCCGCCGATGCGCTCGCGCCCCGCGACCAGAGGCAGGCACAGGCACAGTGTCTGGTCCTGCCAGCCCAGCAGCACATGGAGTTGCTGGTCGGGCGCGAGGGCAAATTCCGCCGCTTGCAACCAGGCCAGCGTATTGAACGGCGTAGCGTCGACCACCTGGGTCCGCAGCTCTTCATAAGCCGTTGCAGGAAACTCCGCCGCGCTCATGGAGCGACACCACTGGAACCGGATCGCCATGGACGTCAGGCCGCCGCAGCTGATGCAACCGGCCGGGCCGGTTTACGGAAGGCGTCGAGTACCGAGCCGCTGTAGAACGTGTCGCGGAAGAACCGGAAGCGCCCGAACAGGCAATACACATGGGTGATCTGGCCGCGCTCCTGGAAGTCCATGCGGATGTGCATCTTGATCGCTGGGGTGTTCTGCAAGTCGCAAACATCGACCATTTTTTCGCAGCCCTTGTCCGCCATGACTTTCCACATGTCGGTCTGTACGTCCGCCGACAGCTGGGAGCCCCAGTACGCACGGATCATTTCTCCGCCGAACTGGAAGTATTCGCCAGGCTTGACCGGGAACCAGCAGCCATAGAAATGGCGGTCAAAATAGTCTCGTGTACTGGCCCAGACGAAGCCCACGGTGTCGCCCTTGTCGTCCAGGTACATCAGGCCGGTATAGCCTTCGGCGGCCAGCTCGCGCATGGTTTCGACGCGGTCGCCGAAATGCCTGGCGAAAGCGTCGGCGTTTTCGACGGTGATGAACTCTCGACGTACCGGTGGGTAGGGCCTGAGGGTATGCGGCCGCAGCGGGATTCTCACATCGTGTTCCAGCCATACCAGTTGCGAATGGAAAAACACGAAGCGGCGTACCAGCAGTTTGAAAACGGAACGCAGGCCTTTTTTCTGAATGCGATCACGCAATTTTTGCAGAGCGTTCATGGAGCCTCCTGACGGATAGCGGGTTGGGGGGGAAGGGTGGCAGTCCAGCGCAGGGCGAATACGGTTTCTCCTGGCAAGAGAAATCCGACCTGGCCGGCCTTGCAGTTGAACGGGGCATTGCGGCTGATGTTGTCCGGGCCGAAATACACCAGGCTGGCGCCGGGCTGCGGGCAGCCCGCGCCCTGCAGGCTGACTTGATGGGCGCGAGTGCTTTTGTTCACGCCCAGCAGGCTGCGCTGCTGCCCGGTGGCCATGGCCAGCGCGTCGACTTCAAACGCGTCGTTGTCCAGGCGCAGCACCTGGTCGAGCCAGTGCTGCTGAATGAATTGCTGGGCCAGGCCCACCGGCTTGAGTTCGAAGCGCTGGTTCTCCAGCACTCGCACCATGCCTTTGGGGTATTGCGGCTCGTCGGCGGACTGAAACCAGTTGAGCATGTCCAGCCAGCCGTCGGCGGAGGCGTTGATCGCCACCGACGCCCACCACAGCGCGGCGTAGTGCGTTTCCTGATCGTAGGGGCTGAGGCTCGAGCCGCTGGAAATGTTGGTCTGATCCAGCAGCAAGGCCTTGCGCGGCCGGCCCTGGCTGTCCAGGCCCACCAGGTCGGCGGCCTGGCGGACGCTGTTGCGATAGACCCGGGTCGCCAGCAAGTCGCGGACCATCCATTCATGCCAGGCCAGGGCGTCGATCCGGTCGCCGGAGGTTTCCAGCAGGCGCCGTGCCCAATCGATGCCGCGCCGATCCGCCGCGTTTTCGGCCAGCGGGCCATTGGTGAATCGGGAGCTGGCCGGCATGGCGATGCGCACTCCGGCGCGGGCATTGGCGTCGTTGGCGCGGACCTGGGCGGCCAGGCTTTCGAACATCTGCTGGAAGCTGGCGAAGTCCGGATAGTTGAGGTTCGGCTCGTCGGCGAAACTCAGGTAATGGAGGCCCTTGCCGCCCAGGGCGCGGGTCGTGTCGAGCCAGGCTTGCAAGCCGCTGCTGCTGGTCCGGTCGGCGCGCAGATCGGCCTTGCGTTGGCTGCCGGCCAAGAGGGTAATGTCCCGGGTGATGCCGAAGCGATCCTGGTACAGGCGCCGGAACGCATCTTCGTGGTCGGCCTTGGCCGCCGTGACATCGACGAAACTGTAGTAGGTGGCCGCTCGGGGCTTGAGGGTATCGATCACCGCGTAGGCGGACGGTGGCGGCAACACATAGGGCAGGGACATGCCCAGGCTGGGGGTGGGGCCGAGCACATCGTCATGAAGGGTCAGGTGGGTTTGGCCCGGATCCTGGCGCACCGGCTGCAACTGCGCCGGGTCCTGGGCGAACAGGTTGGCGCTACCGTCGAGCCAGAACGCTACCTTGCCGTTGCCTTGCAAGTGCAGACGCCAGGTTTGCTCGACATCCGCCACCGGCAGGGCGATCTGGTCGAACTGCCAATAGGCGCGATACGGTTTGAGATTCAGCTGGAGCTGTTTGCCGTCGCCGACGCGCCGGGCTTGCAGCGCGTGCACACCGCCATGGAATTTACCCGCCAGCACTGCGCGTTCGCCGGCCGCCACCTTGAAGTACAACTCGTCGCCATCGTGGGCTTCGGCGCTGAAATGCACTTTGGCCGGAGCGAACAGGGCACGGGTGCGCGCGTCGTGCTCTACCGTATAGCGGCGGAAACTGTAGCCGGGAATTTCCAGGCGATAACTGGCGGCACCAGGCCGCAGCGGCCACTGCTGCTCGCCACGGGTCTGTGCCGCCTCGACCAGGCGCTCACCGGCCAGCCGCCCCTGGCCGTCGAGCAGGTAAAGGTGTTCGGTATTGGCATCGGCCTGCCAGGCGGGCACCCAGCGCACGGTCACAGTGCTTGGCTGGTCGGTCTGCAGGTACAGGCTGCCGTCGCGGATGCCGGTCCATTGCATGGACGCACCATGGGCCGAGGCTGCGAGGGCCAGAAGGCACAGACCGGCGCCGATTTTTCCCATGCACCCCACTGGCCCCATCGCGAGCAAGCTCGTTCCCACAGGTGGTCTGTGGTGAACACAAATACCGAGCCCAACCCCAGCCCCCTGTGGGAGCGAGCCTGCTCGCGAAGGGGCCGTCACCTCCAACATCACCGCCAGCTGACCCAGCGCTTTCGCGAGCAGGCTCGCTCCCACGGTGGGAATGTGGTGAACACAAATACCCTGCCCAACCGCGCCCCCCTGTGGGAGCGGGGTTGCCCGCGAAGAGGCCATCACCTTCAACCTCCCAGCCAACTGACCCAGCGCTTTCGCGAGCAGGCTCGCTCCCACAGTGGGAATGTGGTGAACACAAATACCATACCCAACCCCGCCCCCCTGTGGGAGCGAGCCTGCTCGCGAAGGGGCCGTCACCTCCAACATCACCGCCAGCTGACCCAGCGCTTTCGCGAGCAAGCCCGCTCCCACAGGGGAGGTGTGGTGGATATAAATACCGTTGCCAACCCTGGACCCTGTGGGAGCGAGCTTGCTCGCGATGGCGGTCTGGCGGGCGGCGGTGTTCACGCGGATTTCCCCAGCAGCATCTGGCGCATCGGCAGCAAATCGCTGGGCAGGATGATCAGTGTCTGCCACAGCGCCACGCCGCTGAGGCGGCAGTACATGCCCAGCAGCGCCAGCGTTACCCCCAGATAGGCGATCGACGACGCGGCGGCCGCGCCGACGATGCCGTAGCGCGGTATCAGGACCAGGTTGAGCGCCAGGTTCAGCAGCGCGCCGACGCCCATCAGCAGCGACACCGTGCCGGGTCGGTCCTTGCCCAGCAGATCCAGGCGCAGGATGCTCGCATAGCAGAGCCCGAACAGCCCCGGCAGCAGCGCCAGCAGGGCCGGGTAGGCCGGTTGATAGGCGGCGCCGAACAGCGTGACGATCAACCATTCGCCAATCAGCGCCATGCCCAGGCAGGCACCGAGCATCACTGTGGCGGTCAGGCGCAAGGCCAGCGGGGTCAGGCGCTGCATGTCGCGGTCTTGCTGCAGCAGGCGTTTCATCAGCGGCGTGGTGACCGCTTCCGGCACGATCAGCAGCAGTTCGGCCGCGGCGCTGGCCATGGCGTAATGCCCCAGCGCCGTGCTGCCCAGCAGGGCGCCGATGAACAGAAAATCCGAACGCAGCACCACTTGCTGGAACAGCAGCTCCGGATGGCTGCGGGCACCGTAGCGCAACAGCTCGTTCTGGCCGGTGCGGTCCCACTGCAGCTCGACTGTGTGATCGCGGCGCAACCACATCCAGCCGGCCAGCACCACCAGGCTCAAGCCCGCCAGCCAACTGATCAACGCCGCCTCCAGCGCTTTGTCTTGCCACATCCAGAACAGCGCCACGAACAATACCAGCGGTGCCAGCGATTCCATCAGCCGCAACGCGTTGAACGCGCCCACGCCGCCCGAGGCATTGTGCAGCGTCAGCAGGCCACTCTTGAGCACGGTCAGCGGTACGGCCAGCAACAGCAGCCAGGCCAGCAATCCCAATTGCGTGGTGATGTCCAGCTCACCGCCAAATTCCCGCACCAGCGCCACCACCAACAAGGTCAACAACCCGGCCAACAAACAACCGAACATCAGCACCTGGCTGAGCAACAAGCCCATCGAGCGCTGCTGCGCCGCCTGGTAACCGACGGCGGAATTCAGGCCACCGCTGGTGGCGGCGCTGATCAGGTCGGGCAGGGTACTGAGCAATGCAAACAGTCCACGCTCGCTGGGCCCGAGGATCCTTGCCAGCAACACGTTGCGCAGCAGGCGCAGAGCGATCATCGCCAGGCGCGTGCCCATGCTCAGTGCCAGATGCTTGAGGTAATGGGCTCGGCTCATGAGCGGGCTCCTCGACGGATGCGCCAGGCCAGCAACTCGGGGTGGCAGGCATTGCGCTGGCTGACGCCGAAGCGTGGCAGGTTCAAGGGGTCGCCATCGTGGCGATACAGCCCGGCCTCGGTGCCCAGGGCAAACGGAAAACCGTGGGCCGCCACTTGCTCGCGTACCCGTGCATCATGATCACCGTTGGGGTAGCAATACACCGGCAAGGGTTGCGCGCAGCCATTTTCCAAAGCTATCCAGCTGCGGGTCAGTTCCTCGTGCAAACGCTGGTCGTCCAGCCCGGTCAGGATCGCATGGCTGGCACCGTGGGGGCCGAAGCGGATCAGGCCGGAATCTTCGAGCATGCGCACCTGGGTCCAGTCCAATGCCTGGGGTTGCGAGCCCTGCGGACAGGCCTCGGTGAGATCGCTCAGGGTTCGCGCATCGAGGGTTTTCAGGCTTTGCAGGAAATGCAGCAGCGCCAGGCTGCGGCGCTCGTCGTCGATGTCATCGAGCAGCACCGGCAATGGCCGGCCGACCTGCTGCAAATGTTCGATGAGCGAATGCCGCGCCAGCTGCCCATGGCTGCCCCAGAGGGTTTCGCCGATGCTTTCCCACCAGAAATGCTGGCGGCTGCCAACAAAATCGGTGGACAGGAAAATGCTCGCAGGCACCTGGTACTGGCGCAGCAGGGGAAAGGCATTCATGGCGTTGTCGCGCCAGCCATCGTCGAACGTCAGGGCCACCCGCGGACGGTTCGGAACGCTTTTCGGGTCGGCCAGCAGCAAGCTCATCAACGGCACGCATTCAAAATGCCGTTGCAGCCAGATCAACAGGTGTTCGAACGCGTCAGGCCCCACGCACAGCTCGTTGCGATGCGGCAGTTCGGCGGCGCGGTCGTTGTTCAACACCCGGTGCAACATCAGGATCACGCCGGCGCCACGCAAGGGATGGCGCCCCATCGACGTGTTCAGGTACAGCCAGCCGCCGGTGCGCTTGAAGACGTGTTTGATCGACATCGGCGTTGCTCCTTAGCGGTTCTGCTCGGGATTCCATTGGCTATAGCGGTGGCCGCGCAGAAACTGCCACAACCCGATGCTCATGCCCGCCAACGTCACCAGCACGAACGCGGCCAGGCGGAAAGGCCTGGGCAGACGGTGGCCGACGTCCAGCAACCCGATCAAGGCGATGGCGTAACCGAGCAACTGCGCCACCAGGCTCAGGCGATAGAACCCATGCTCGTTCCACAGCCAGGCGTTGCTCAGCAACAGCGGCACCAGCAACACCGGGGCCAGGCGGCGGATCAGCTTGTGGCTGATCAAGCCAATGGCGTAGAGCCCATGGCGCAAGGGATTGAGCAGTTCCCGGCGCTGGGCCAGGCTCTGCAGCCCTCCGACGGTGACCCGCTGGCGCCGGCGGAACTGTTTGTCGGCTTCGTCCACGCCCTGGTCGGTCACTCGGGCGAGCGGGGCGTAGACGATCGCCTTGCCGGCCACCGGCGCACAGGTGCTGAGAAAAAAGTCATCGTTGACTTGCGCCGGTATCGCCTGGAACAACTCCCTGCGCAGGGCCAGCAGAGCACCGTCGGCGGAGACCATGCAGCCGGTGCGGCTCTCGACCCGACGCAGCCAGCCTTCGTAGTGCCGATACAGGCTGTCGCCCAGGCTCAGGCCCTTGCCGGGCACGGGGATTACCATGTGCCCGGCGCAGGCGCCGACTTCCGGGTCGGCCAGCGGCGCCAACAGGTGGCCGAGGGTATCGTGGGCCCATTGATTGTCGGCGTCGGTGAACACCAGGATTTCGCCGCTGCTATGGGCCACGCCCGTGTTGAGGGCGGCAGCCTTGCCTTGGCGCGGCAGGTCGAGCACGCTGATCCGCGGATCGCTGACCTTGCGTGCGCAGGCCACCGTGTCATCGGTGGAACCGTCGCTGGCGAGGATGATTTGCAGCGAGCGCGCGCGATAATCCTGAGCCAGCAGCGTGCGCAATTTTTCTTCGATGTGCCGCGCCTCGTTGTGGGCGGCAATCACAATGCTCACGTCCATCGGCACTGCAATGGTGTAGCGCCGTAGCGGAAACAGCGGCGCCAGCAAGGTCAGCAACAGCGGGTAGCCGAGGTACGCGTACACCGGCAGCAACAGGCAAGACCAATAGAAAAACTCAGCCACGGGCAGGTCTCCTGACGTTCCATTGAAAAAGATTGAGCAGCAGCGCCGCGCCGGTCAGGTGCAGGCGCACCCCATGCAGGGCCCACAGTTGCAAGGTCAGGCGCGGGTCGCGCTGGCTCTGGCGCAGGCTCAGAGCCAGGGCCGGCAATGTGCTGATCAACAGCAGCATCAGCCCCAGGCGCGCCTGGCCCTGGAACAGCGTGACCAGCGCCACGAAATCCAGGCCCCAGGCACCGATGGACAAGGCGGGGAAGCGCAACAGCCGCAGGCTCGGCCCGTGGCTGCGCAGCAGCTGCCAGTGACTGCCCTGACGCCACAGTTCCTTGCTCATCCACTCGCGCCAGCTGCCTTCGTAACCCCAGTGCAGGGCAAGGCTTTCGCTCACCAGCAACAACTGCGCTCCGGCCTGGCGCAGGCGCAGGGAAAAATCCTTGTCCTCACCGGTGCGCAGGGTTTCATCGAAGCCACCGACGCGATCGAACCAGGCGCGGCGCATCAGCAGGTTGGCACTGGGCAGCCACTGCACCCGGTGCAGCGGACGCGACCCCGGGCGTTGGCCGCGCCGTTGCCAGGCCCGGGCGAACCACGGCGCCTGCTCGGGAGTATCCAGGTCGAGACCGAGCACATCGCCCTGGCGACCTTCGATTTCGATCAACAACCTGAGCCAGTCGGCGGGCATTTCGATGTCGGCATCGATGAATGCCAGCCAGTCGCCGCTGGCGGCCGCCGCGCCACGATTGCGCAGGGCGCCGATGTGCACGCCGGGCACGATCAGCACCCGGGCGCCCAATTCGTTGGCGATGCGCGGGCCATGGTCGTCCGAGCCGTTGTCGACCACGATCAGCTCGCACTCCAGCTGCGCCTGGCGCGCAGCTTCCTGCGCCGCCAGCAACGTGCGGCCGATGTGCCGGGCCTCGTTGTACATCGGGATCACAATGCTCACGCGTTTCATCAACGGGTCTCCTGCGGCGCGGACCGTTCGGCGTCGTAGCGCAATACGCTGGTCAAGCCCAGCATGATCCACAGCAACTTGTGGTTCGGTGCACTGAGGAACATCAGGAACAACGCCAGCGACAGGAAACTCATGCCCAGGTGCGTCAGCAGGTCCGCCTGCGCCCAGTCCCGCCGCTGGAGCCAGAGCTGGCGTGCGCGCAACAGGTTGTAGAGACCCAGGCCGATCATGCCGACGAACATCAACCCGCCGGGAATGCCGATCTCGCTGAAGATTTCCAGGTAGGTGTTATGCGCCCGGCGATACAGGTCCCCCAGCTTGCGGTTGGCCGAGAAAGCCTTGGCGTAACCGGTGGGGGCGTAGTGCAGGGGAAACGTTCCGGGACCTGAGCCGAGCAGCGGATTTTCGCGAAGCATCTGGCTGCCGACGACGATGTACGAGGCGCGGCGGCCCAGGGATTCGTCCTTGTGCGCGCTGGCGCCAGCGCTGAGGATGCTCAGTGACTGGATGCGCGCCACGTAGCCGGCCGGCATCACCGCGATTGCCAGGGGAATCAGCAGCGCCAGCCCGAGCATCGCGAAGCCCAGGTGCCGTGGGCGGATGCGCGGCAGCTGCGCGCGGTAGTGATACAAGCCGATCATCAGGCTGAGCAGCAGCACCACCAGTCCCGAACGCGATTCGGTCTTGGTCATGCCGCCCAGCAGCAGGATGAAGCAGCCACCCCAGAACAACCGGTGCAGCAGGTTCGGACTGCGCACCACCAGCAACAACGCCAGCGGCACGGTGAAGGCGATCAGCAGGGCGAAGGTGTTCGGATCTTCCAACAGGCCGGAAGCGCGGCCCTGATCCTGGTACCGGGCGGAGAACATCGCCAGCACGCAGGTCGTCGTGACGCTCAGGGTGACCAACCGGCAGAACAGGTCCAGGTTCAGCTCGCGGCCGATCAGCAGGGTGATCGCGAACAGCACCAGGCCCACCGCCAGTTCCCGGAAGTGGGTGGTGGAGAGGCCCGGGTTTTCCGATAGCAGCAAGCTCAGGCCATAGAACAGCATGAAGCCGATCAGCGGCTTCCAGATGTTGCTGCGCAGGCGAGTGGCGGGAATCTGATGCAGGGCCAGTTGCAACGCCAGGATCAGGATCAGCGCCAGCCCGAGAAACTTGCTGCCGGAAAAGGCGTTTTCCTTGAACAGGCCTTCGAACGGCACCAGCGCGGCAATCCCCAGCAAGCCCCAGCCGGGCTTGCGATAGAGCACGGCGACACCGACCAGGCCGAGCACCGCGCCGGGAGCCAGGTACGGATAAGGGCTGGCCAGCAACATCAGGCAAACCAGGCCCAGGAGGCTGACGATCGAGAGCGGGACAATCATGGCCGGGCCTCCCGTGCGGTGCGGATATACAGTTGCGACCAGCGTTCGGCCAGCGTGCGCAGGTCGTAGCGGTCGCGTTGGGTGCGCCGTGCGTTGTCGGCGAGGATCTGCGCCAGCGGTGGTTCGCTGAACAGTGTCTCGATCTGCCGGGCCAACTCGTCGCTGTCGGCGGGCGTGGCGAGCAGGCCGTTATGGCGGTCCTGCACGACGTCGGGAATGCCGCCGACGCCGAACGCCACCACCGGCACTCCGGCTTGCATGGCTTCGAGCAGAATCATCGGCGTGCCCTCGGTGCGTGAGCTGATCACCAGTACATCGAGGCGGCTCCACCAGGCATTCATGTCGGTCTGGTAGCCAGGCAATTCGATGCGCGTGGGCAGCCCGGCATCGGTGATGCGCTTGAGCAGGAGCTGGCGTTCCGGGCCGTCGCCGAGCATCACCGCGTGCAGCGAAGCATGGCGCTGGCACAGCGGGATCATGGCGTCGAGAAACAGGTCCGGGCCTTTTTCGCTGCTCAAGCGGCCGACGTAGCCGACCCGCCAGCGCTGCCGGTCATCGCGATGCGGCAGGGGTGTGGCGACCGCCGGCAGACCGTTGGGAATCACGTCGAGTTTGTCCGCCTGCACGCTGGCCTGGCGGTGCAACGCCGCGATGCTTTCGGCCACGCATACCACTCGCTTGACCGAGGCGGTGCGGCACAGTTGCAGGCTCAGCCAGGTATAAAAACGCTGCTTGGTGCTGCGCGGCGTAAAGCCGTGCTGGGTAATCACCAGGGGCAGGCGCAGCAGCGTGGCCGCGGCCCAGCCGAACAACAGGCCTTTGAAGTTGTGCGTGTTGATCAGCGGTCGTTCGGCGCGCCGTTGCCGCAAATGCTGCAGCAGCTCGGCCCAGTTGGCGCAGTGACGGCAATCGACCCCGGCCTGGCGAAAGCGCGTGATCAAGGTCGGCGGCGCCGCCAAAAACACCACCTGGTGCTGGCCGGGCGTGGCCAGGCAATGATCGAGCAGCATCCGCTCGGCCCCGTAGAAGCCGCCGCTGTCGAGCAGATGAATGATCGACAGGGGGCTGCTGCGGTGGGACGGGCCGAACGGCGCGTTCAATTTCTCACCCAATGGACAAGGCTGGGCAAGCTCCAGTTGCGATGCGGATTGACCTGCTCGGGTGACTGCTCGTTGATCACCAGCAACACCGGCAGATCCAGTTGCTGGGTGATCTGCGCCGGATGCTTGAAGCGATGGTCGAAGAACTCACGCACATAGACCAGGGCGATGGCCAGCAGCAGGCCGCTGAACAGGCCGAACACAATGATCAGCATCGGCTTGGGAAATGCCGCGGCGGTCGGTTCGAAAGGCGGGCTCAGGACCCGGGCGTTGGACAGGTCGTTGTCCAGCGAGCGGGCGGTGCTGGCTTCGGCGAATCGCTGGGCGTAGGTGGAGAACGCCGCGTGCAGAGCGTTGATCTCGGTGTCCATCTGCCGCAGCTTGCTCTGGGTTTCCTGCAACTGGTGGATGCGCTCCTTGAACGCCCCGATGCGCGCTTTTTTCTGCTCGATCACCGAGCTGACCACCGCAAGATCGGTGGTGCGTTCCTGGATGCGGTTGTTCACCACTTTTAGAAACTGCTGGCGGGTCCGCACGATCTGCTCCCGGGCCAGCAGCATCGGTTCGCTGCCGGGCTGGAAAATCGCCAGGTCATTCATGTAGCGGCTGACCTGGCCGGTCAATTGCTCACCCAACTGGCGGATTTCCCGGTCTTCGAAGGCGATGTTGTCCACCGTGGTGGTGAAGGTGAACGGGAAGGTGTAGTCGTTGAACCGCGAGCTGGTCGTCGCCGCCAGGCTGCTCTTGAGGTAGTCGAGCCAGCGTTGGCTTTGCAGCAGGCGATCCTGATAGAGGTTCAGCGCCTGCTCTTCGGTATTGATGGCGTTCAGGCGGAAAGTGACTTCTTCCTTCGGATCGGACGAACCGATGCCCTCGAGCAGCCCGAGTCGTTTGTCTTCGAGGCCGTCGAGACGCGTCTGGTATTGGGCTTTTTTCTGCTCGTAGAAGGTCTGCGGCAGTTCGATCGATTGCAGTTCCTGGCGGCCGGTGAGGTAGTTCTTCAGCAGTTGCGCGACGAACCGCGTGCCCTGGGCCGGGTCACCGAAGCTGTAGACGATGGAAATGACATTGGAGCCGGGGAGGGTTTCGATCTTCAGGTTTTCGATGGCCTGATCGGTCAGCGTATCGAGCATTGTGTCGCGCACCGGATCGACCTCAAGCCCCAGGCCGTCGCGCAACGGGTTGACCACATACTCACGCAGCGGCTGGGTGATGTAGCGCTTGAGCGGCTCGCTGACCCATTTGTTGAGGATGCCCGGGCTTGGCGTGTACTCGCCCTGGTCGCGCAGGGTCTGGATGGTCTGGCGAATCAACGCCGGCGAGCGGAGGATATTGCTCTCGGTTTCCATGTCCGCCAGGGACGGCGGGATGAACGTGGCGTTTTCCTGGTTCAGCGACGTGGTGGCGTCGCCCTGGGAGAGTTTTTTCGACTGGACGATCACCTGGGCGGTGATATCGAAGCTCTGCTTGAGCATCAATGGCAGCACCAGGGCGATCACGGCGAAAATCAGGAAGATGCGCTTCACCCACTGCTTGTTGGCAAAGAAGATCCTGAAAAACTCGTGCAGATAATTTTCCTTGGGGTTCATGATCGGTCACCTGAATCTCAGTTGTCGCTGCCTTTGTTGTCGACGCGGTAGCCGAAGCCGAACCCCACGCCCTGGAACAGCACCACGTCGGCCAATTGGCGGGCCGTTTCGCCGGCTTTGGCCAGCCCGGTCTTGGGCACGAAGAGCATGTCTTCGGGCTGCAGGTAGGCGATTTGCGAGGCGTCGCCGCTCAAGGCTTTTTCGACGTCGTAGTGGCGGGCTTCGACCTGATTGCCGTTGCGGCGCATGATCACCACCGAGTCGAGCCGGGCCTTGACGTTTGCGCCACGGGCCAGGGTCAGGGCTTCCAGTACCGAGATGGGCCGGCGGATCGGATAGGAACCGGGCTGGGCCACTTCACCGAGGACATAGATTTCATTGCCGGCGGTGGACTTGAGCAGCACATCGACGGTCATGCGTCCGGGCAGATTGGCGTAACGCTCGTTGAGGAAGGTTTCCAGCTGGGTGACGGTCATGCCCTGCAGCGGTACGGCGCCGATTTCCGGAAAGCTGGCGTAACCGTCCCGGCCCACGGTGATTTCCCGGCTCATGCCGGTGCCAGGGTGGGTCAGGGTATTGCGCAGGGTCGTCTCGCCGGCCAGCGGACTGGTCACCAGCACCGTCAACTGGTTGCGATTGGGCTGGAACAGCATCTTCTGGTCATAGGCTCGCTGTACCGCCAGGCGGGCCTCGTCGGTGGTCAGGCCGGCGAGTTTCACCGAGGTGTTGGCGCCCGGCAGTTCGATGCTGCCGTCGGGCATCACCTGTTGCGTGCCGTTGAGCTGGCTGGCGGCGGTAAAGTTCAGCGCTACCTGGTCGCCCGGCTGTACACGATAAGCCTGGGAAGCGGTGGTGCTGATATGAAAAATCACATCCAGCACGTCCTGGGGCCGCAGGGTCTGTTCGACCTTGGGCATGTCGGTGGCCTGGGCGTTGGCCGGCGCGGCCGTGAGGATCTGCACCGGCATCGAGCGGGTATCGGTGGTGCTGGAGCAACCGGCAAGCGGCAGCAACAGCAGGACAAGCATTCTGGCGTTCATCTCGTCATCCTTTTGCAGGCTTACAGGTTGTTGTAGAGCCACTTGGGCATGTAGTACTTGCGGCGATTGAACACGCTGCCGACCACCTTCGCGCCGGCCTGGGCCAAGCGTTGTCGGGCGGCCTGGGCGACTTCCCAGCGGGTGTCCTCGCCGCGCACCACCAGCACCACGCCGTCCACCTGAGTGCCCATGACCAGGGTGTCGGTGGCCGAATACACCGCGTCGGCGTCGATCACCACGAAGCGGTACTGCGCGGCCAGTTGCCTGAACAGCGGGCGCAGTCGCTCGGGGCTCAGGCGCTCGGCGTTATGGCCCAGGCGACCGTTGGGCAGCACGTCGAAGGGCAGGCTGGAAACCTGCACCACGCAGTCCTGCAACAGCGGCGGAGAAAGGCTGTTGAACAGCAGGTCGCTGAAGCCGCGCTCTTTTTGCAGCGACAGCTGCTGGCTGAGGTTGCGCGGCGACCGGCTGGCGTCCACCAGCAGCACACGGCCGCTGCTCATCTGCGCCAACTGGGCGGCCAGCGCCATGGCGCTGGTGCTCGTGCCAGTGCCGATATTCGCTGCCGTCAGGAGCAGGATCCGCAAGGAAGGGTCGAGCACGGTCGAGGTCAGGTTGGTCTCGCTCGGGCTTGCTATGGTCAGGATATTCGTTGAACCGTCCATTTAACTCGCTCCGTGGCCGCTGAAGACTTTGAAGGGGGTGATGATCAGGATCTTCAAATCCAGCAAAAGGCTCTGCTCGGCGATATAGCTGAGGTCCAGTTCCACGCGCTGGTCGAAGTCGATATTGCTGCGTCCGGAGATCTGCCAGAGGCCGGTGAGGCCGGGGTAGATGCTCAGGCGCACCAAATGGTTGTCCTTGTAGCGGTAGGCGTTGAACGAGGTCGGCCGCGGGCCCACCAGGCGCATGTCGCCGGTCACGACGTTGATCAGGTTCGGCAGTTCATCGAGGCTGCTGCGGCGCAGGAACCGGCCGATGGGGGTGATGCGCGGATCGTTGTCGATCTTGAAGTCAATGGCGTCGGCGCCGTGCTTGTTGAGGTGGCGCAGCGATTCTTTCAAGGCCTCGGCGTCGGCGACCATGGTGCGGAACTTGTACATGCCGAAAACGCGGCCGCGATAGCCGGTGCGTTTCTGCACGAACAGCACCGGGCCAGGGCTGGAGAACCTCACCAGCAGTGCCAGGCCCAGCAGCAGCGGACTGAGCATCAGCAACAGGGCCAATGCGCCGAGGCAGGCCACCACCCGGTTGGTGCGCGAGACGGTCCAGGGCCGGCCGCCGTCGCGGCCGGTCATCCAGCCACGACCCTGGCGGTGAATAGCCGCGTCCAGGCGCCTGCGGTGCTCGGGGTCGACTCGTTTGTCACGGCCGAGGGTCCGGGTCGGGATGTCTTGCTCATGTCGGGTCATAGACTCCTCCGTTGAGGTTGGGCCGCAAGCGTTCTGTCGCAAGCGGTGCGTGGGCGATGGGCGGTGCGTAGTAATCGAGGAACCAGTCGATGAAACGGCCGAGGCCTTCATCCAGTTCGATACAAGGCTGGAAACCGGTGGCCCGGGCCAGGTCGCTGGCATCGGCGCAGGTGTTCAGCACATCGCCCGGTTGCAGGGGCAGCAGCTCGACTCGCGCGCTCCGGCCCAGGTGTTTTTCCACCAGCGCCACGTAGGCCCGCAGCGTCACCGGATGCTGTCCGCCAATGTTGAAGACGCGCCACGGTGCCAGGCTGGTGGCCGGGTCCGGCTGGTGGCGATTCCAGTCCGGGTTTGCATGAGGTGGGCGCTCGATCAGCCGGGCGATGCTCTCGATGATGTCGTCGATGCAGGTGAAGTCGCGCTCGTGCTCGCCATGGTTGAACAGCTTCAGCACCTGGCCTTCGGTAATGGCCCGGGCGAACTGGATCGGCGACATGTCTGGCCGGCCCCAGGGGCCATAGACGGTAAAGAAACGCAGGCCGGTGCAGGGGATGCCGAACAGATGGCTGTAGCTGTGGGCCATCAGTTCATTGGCCTTTTTGGTGGCCGCGTACAACGACAACGGATGGTCGACGCCGTCCTGTACCGAATACGGCGTGCGCTGGTTGGCGCCGTACACCGAACTGGAAGAGGCGTAGATCAGGTGCCTGACCGGATGGCGGCGGCAGCTCTCCAGAATGTTCAGGAACCCGCTGAGATTACTGTCGACATAAGCCCGCGGATTTTCCAGCGAATAACGCACGCCGGCCTGGGCTGCCAGATGGATCACCACGTCGGGGCGATGGGACTGGAACAGTTGGTCGAGGGCCGGTGCGTCGGTCAGGTCGATTCGCGCCAGGTGGAAGTCGCCGGCCTGGCCTTTGACCCACGCCACGCGGTCGTGCTTGAGTTGCGGGTCGTAGTAGTCGTTGAAGTTGTCCAGTCCGCACACGTCATGGCCGTCGCGCAGCAGCCGCAGCACGCAATGGGCGCCGATGAAACCGGCCGCGCCGGTCACCAGGATGTTCATGCTTGTGGCCCCTGAACGGGCACGGTGTGGCGCAGCCCGATGCCGCGATACAGCAGCCCGGCGGCGGCCAGGTGTTCCGGGTTGTACAGGTTGCGACCATCGATGATGACCCGCGCGCGCAGCTTGCTGGCAAGCAGGTCGAAATCGACCACGCGAAAATTCTTCCACTCGGTGCAGATCACCAGGGCGTCGGCATCTTCCAGCGTGTCGTCGCGGGTAGCGCAAAGGTTCAGGTCCTTGCGATAGCCATAGAGGCGCCGGCATTCGGACATGGCTTCCGGGTCGTAGGCCTGAACGCGGGCGCCTTCGCGCCAGAGTGCCTCCATCAGGTAGCGGCTGGGCGCTTCGCGCATGTCGTCGGTGTTCGGTTTGAATGCCAGGCCCCAGATGGCAATCGACTTGCCGGCCAGGCCGTCGGGGAATTGCAGCGTGAGTTTTTCGAAAAGGATGTGCCGCTGGCTGTCGTTCACATCGGTGACGCTGCGCAGCAGGCGCAGTGGCATGCCGCTTTGTTCGGCGGTGTGCAGCAGGGCGCGCAGGTCCTTGGGAAAGCACGAGCCGCCAAAGCCGCAGCCGGGATAGATGAAGTGGTAGCCGATGCGCGGGTCCGAGCCGATGCCCTTGCGCACGGCCTCGATGTCGGCACCCAGGTGTTCGGTGAGGTTGGCCAGTTCGTTCATGAAACTGATGCGCGTGGCGAGCATGGCGTTGGCGGCGTACTTGGTCAGTTCCGCGCTGCGGTTGTCCATGAACATCAGCTTTTCGTGGTTACGGCAGAAGGGCGCGTAGAGCTCGCTCATCTGGTCGCGGGCCAGGGCGTCGACGGTGCCGACGATGATCCGGTCCGGGCGCATGCAATCGGCCAGTGCGCTGCCTTCCTTGAGGAACTCCGGGTTGGACACCACGCGCACATTCAGTTGTTGCAGGCCGCGACGGGCCAACGCCTGGCGGGCGCATTCGGCGACCTTGTCAGCCGTGCCGACCGGCACGGTCGACTTGATGATCAGGGTGCGGTCGCTGTCCATGAAGTCGGCGATCTGCCGGGTCACGGCCAGGACATGGCTGAGGTCCGCCGAGCCATCTTCATCGGCGGGCGTGCCCACGGCGATGAAGATCAGCTCGCCATGGTTGACCGCATCACTGGCCTGGCAACTGAACGACAGGCGCCCGGCCTTGATGTTGTCTTCGAGCAACCCGGACAGTCCCGGCTCGCTGATGGGCGGCACCGCCTGTTGCAGTTGCCGGATCTTGTTCGGATCGATATCGACACACAGGACGCGATGTCCGACGTCTGCCAGCGCCGCCGCTTGAATCAGCCCAACGTACCCCGTTCCAAATACGCTCACGTCCATTCTTGGCGCGCCTCGCAGACCCGTTGATGTAACTCGGATGAAACTGTTTAGAGGGGTATAGCGCAGCCTCAGAAAAGCGTGTCAGCAAAATGACAGTTGTCAGAGTTGGCAAACTCGAAAGAGTAGGGCTTTTTGATATCAAGTCCTTGACGGAATTGGAAAAGTGCCGTTTTTAAAGGGCTTTAAAGGGTTTTGAGTAGCCGATGAACGGTATCCATCCATAGATTTTTATGTTTTTTGTTGGCTTCAGGTGTCATTTTTGAGCTAACTTTTTTTTGACGCTCTAGCCGTTGATCGGCTTTCTTGCGCTTTGCAAACCCGCTGCTAGTGTGCAGAAACCAAGCCGTTTTCAACCTCCTCGTAACGCTGGGAAAAACATGGCGCGATACCTCAAGGAACTGCTACTGCTTCTATACCTGCTCAGGGCACATGACTATTACCTCGACCGTCTTGCGGCGCTGGGTTTTGGCTTTGCAACGCTGCTGTTCGGCGCGATGTTCGTTGCGCTGGTGCTGGCTCTGTGGATGACCGCGTACATTCGCCAGGCATTGGTGCGGCATCTGTTTGCCCTGGCGATGTTTGCCTCGGCGGTGTTCTTCGAGGTCTACACGCGCGTAACCGACAGCTACCTGACCTACAGCCAGTTCGTGTCGATGGTCTATTCCGGCGGGTTCATCCAGGAGGCGGCTTATCAGTACCGCGAGGTGATCATCAGTGCGGTTGCGGGGGGCTTGTTGCTGCTGCTGGGGATCGGCCTGAAGCCCCGGCGGCGTCTGCCGTTGCCCGGTTACGTCGCGATCACTGCGCCATTGCTCGGCGTGCTGCTGCTCAGTGGCGTACTGTTCGTACGGGCAGGCGAGGGCGCGCGCGGTTTGCCGATCATGTACACGCCGCTGGCCTATCTGAACCTGTTCATCTATGAAGCCGTGCACAACACCGTGGGCCCACGGGCGCCAGTCAGCCTCGTGCGGCAAACAGCGGCAATCGGGCACGATATCGTGCTGATCATCGACGAAAGCATTGGCGGGAACTATCTTGATATCAACACGCCGTCCGGCGTCGCTACCGGCCTCAAGACGCCCCCTCCCGGCGTGGAAATCCTCAATTACGGCTACGCCGCCTCGATCGCCAATTGCAGCGCGGATACCAACGTTACCTTGCGCTATGGCGGCACCCGTGGCGACTACATGCGCATCAACAGCACCCAGCCGTCGATCTGGCAGTACGCCCGCAACGCCGGGTTGCGCACCGTCTATATCGATGGCCAGAACACCGGCGGCAAGCGGCAGAACCTGATGACCGAGCTGGAACAACAGGACATCGACGAATTTGTACAGTTCGACCAGGTCCGTGTGCGCGACCGTGACATGGCGGCTGTGGCGAAACTGATCGAGCTGATGGACAACGACCGGGCCGAACTCGTGGTGGTCAATAAAGTCGGCGCGCATTTCCCGGTCCACGACAAATACCCCGATGTTTTCATGACCTACCGTCCGGCCTTACCGCGAGGGCAGTTCGAGGAGGTGGCCGACACCGGCCGGCGCGACGGCTTCAGTGGCGAAGCGAATGATTGGGTGCTGTATCGCAATGCTTACCAGAACACCTTGCTGTGGAACGTCGGCGAATTTTTCCAACGCCTATTCCGACAGGGCAATCTCGACAATGCGGTGTTGATCTATACCTCCGATCATGGCCAGGATCTGCACGAGCGCGGCAACCCCGGCCTCAACACCCATTGCGGCGGAGATCCGGTGGAAGAAGAAGGGCTGGTACCGTTGCTGGTGATCCAGGGAAGCCGGTTGCAAACCCTCGATTGGCGCAGCGCCTGGGCGCAGAACAAGGACCGCTCCAGCCACTACAACATCTTCCCGACGCTGCTGCGGTTGATGGGCTACGAGTCGGCCGGCGTCACGGCGCTGTATGGAAAATCCCTCGACCAGCCGACCGAAGACGACTTCACCTTCAACTACCGTTTTAATGCGCGGCTGGGGGCCAAGCCGGCGTGGAAGCACATTGACCTGGACAACATCGTTACGCCGAAACCGGTTCAGGGTGAGATGGCGGTGGGGCATTGAACTGGCGGGTGGGAAACCTGAATCCTCGGGGGCGCTGCATCAGTGGCTTTGGTGGCGACTGGTGCATCGCTATCGCGAGCAAGCTCGCTCCCACATTTGATTTGTGTTGAGGTCAGATTCTGGATTCACTGGACTAACCCTGTGGGAGTGAGCTTGCTCGCGATGGCGTCCGGTCAGCTTGCAATTCCCCTTGGCTTGCCGCTATTACAAACAAACCCGCATCACATGTTTTTGGAACTCTGCGCACAGCGCAACCTCCGCTATCCTGATGCCCTTGTCGATCAGCCGAGTTGCCCATGCTTGAGGTCCGAAACGTCTTCAAAAGCTACACCACGCCCCAAGGCCCCCTGGCGGTGCTGCAAGGTATCGACCTGACGCTGCCTCCCGGCAGCAGCCTGGCGCTGATGGGGGAATCCGGCAGCGGCAAGAGCACCTTGCTGCATCTGGTCGCTGGCCTCGACAAGGTCGATCGGGGCAGCATCCACAGCGCGGGGCACCGGCTCGAAGACATGAGCGAAAGCCAGTTGGCGAACTGGCGGCGCACCGAGATCGGCCTGGTGTTCCAGCAGTTCAACCTCATCAGCAGCCTTGCGGTGGAAGACAATCTCGCATTCCAGGCGCGCCTGTGCGGTCGGTTCGACGCTACGTGGCAAGCGCATCTGGTGCAGCGGCTCGGGTTGTCGGAGCTGTTGCGGCGTTATCCCGAGCAGCTTTCCGGTGGTCAGCAACAACGGGTAGCCCTCGGCAGGGCGCTGGCTTCACGGCCGCCGTTGTTGCTGGCCGATGAACCCACCGGCAGCCTCGACGAAGCCACCAGCGACGAGGTGCTGCAACTGCTGCTGGAGTTGCTCGATGGCAGCCCCACCAGTCTGTTGATGGTTACCCACAGCCAGCGGGTGGCGGCGCGCCTGGCACATCGCGTGGTATTGCAAGGCGGGCGCCTGGCGCAAGCGGGCCCGGCGTGATGATCTTTCGCCAGACCCTCAAGGCCCTGCTCAGTCACTGGCGTCGACACCCAGTGCAATTTTTCAGTGTGTTGACCGGGCTTTGGCTGGCCACCAGCCTGCTCACTGGCGTGCAGGCCTTGAACAGCCAGGCCCGGGACAGCTACGCCCGGGCCAGCCAGCTGATCGGCGGCGAACCCCAGGCCAGCCTCAGTGCTCCCGGCGGGGGCTCGTTCCCACAGCAATGGTTTGTCGACCTGCGGCGTCAGGGTTGGCCCGTATCGCCGGTGTTGCAGGGTCGGCTGACGCTTGCGGGGCATGAAGACCAGCGCCTGCAATTGATGGGCATCGACCCGGTGTCGCTGCCGCCGGGTTCGGCCGTCGCGGGGCAAGCGCGGGAGATCGCCGAGGTGGTGGACTTCTTCACCGGCCCCGGTCGTACCTGGATCGCCCCGCAGACGTTGCAGGCCCTCGGGCTGAAAGTGGGCGACCGGCCCCGCAGCGCCGACGGCCAGGCCTTGCCGCCGCTGCACGTACAGCCGGACATGGCGCCAGGCATGCTGTTGATGGACATCGGTTTCGCCCAGCAGCTCCTTGGATTGCCGGAGCAGGTCTCGCGAATGTTGTTGCCGGCCACGTTCACCGCGCCCTTGCCCGAGGCATTCAACGGCCTGTTGCAATTCAAGCGCGCGGACGAGGAGAACAACTTGACGCGCCTGACCGAGAGCTTTCATTTGAACCTCGACGCACTCGGGTTCCTGTCATTCGTGGTGGGACTGTTTATCGTCCATGCCGCCATCGGCCTGGCCCTGGAACAACGGCGCAGCCTGCTGCGAACCTTGCGCGCCTGTGGCGTCAGTGCGCGGGTACTGGTCGCCAGCCTGGCGCTGGAGTTGGGCGCGTTGGCCTTGCTCGGCGGGGTGGCCGGGGTGCTCAGCGGTTACTGGCTGGCGAGCCTGCTATTGCCTGATGTCGCGGCGAGCCTGCGCGGTCTGTACGGCGCCGAAGTGCCGGGGCAATTGCACCTCAGCCTTTGGTGGTGGCTCGGCGGCGTGGGCCTGGGCCTGCTCGGTGCGTTGCTGGCCGGGGGCCAAAGCCTGTTGCGGGCGGCGCGCCTGCCCTTGCTGGCGCTGGCCAATCCCCAGGCCTGGCACCAGGCCCACGCGCGGTGGTTGCGGCGCCAGGGCGGGGTGGCACTGATGGCCGCGCTGATCGCGGTGGCGGCGCTGGTCTGGGGCGACAGCCTGGCGAGCGGTTTTGTCCTGATGACTGCGTTGTTGCTGGGCGCGGCGCTGGCGCTACCGGTGCTGCTCAACGCTGTGTTGAACCGGTTGTTGCGCGGCAACCGTTCCGTGCTCGGCCAATGGTTCCTCGCCGATTGCCGCCAGCAGTTGCCGACGTTGAGCCTGGCGCTGATGGCGTTGTTGCTGGCGCTGGCGGCGAATATCGGCGCCGGCAGCATGACCGCCGGTTTCCGCCAGACCTTCAGCGACTGGCTCGAACAGCGGCTCACCGCCGAGCTGTACATCAACCCACAGACCCCGGCCCAGGCAGGTAAGTTGTACGAATGGCTCAAGCAACAACCGAGTATCAGCGCCGTGCTCCCGAACTGGCAGGTATCGGTCCCTCTGCAAGGCTGGCCGTCGGATATCTACGGCATCGTCGATCACCCTTCCTATCGCCTGCACTGGCCCTTGCTGGAGTCGGCCGGTGACCAGGCCTGGGACCAACTGGCCGGCGCCGACACGCTGATGCTCAGCGAACAACTGGCCCGGCGCCTGAAAGTGGAGGTCGGCGACCGGTTGACCCTGCCGACCCCACAAGGGCCGTGGACGCCGCGGGTTGTCGGGATTTATGCCGATTACGGTAATCCCAAGGGGCATGTGCTGATAAACGCCGATCACCTGCTGGCGCACTGGCCGCAATTGACGCCAAATCGCTTCAACCTGCGCATCGGGCCGTCCGCCATCGGGCCATTGCTGGCGGCGTTGCAAGGCCGGTTCAGCCTGGACGACAGTCACATCGTCGACCAGGCTCGCCTCAAGGGCTGGTCGACCCAGGTATTCGAGCGCACCTTTGCCGCCACCGCGGCGCTGAACAGCCTGACCCTGGCGGTCGCCGGAGTGGCGTTGTTCATCAGCCTGTTGACCCAGAGCCAGAGCCGTCTCGGTCAGTTGGCGCCGTTGTGGGCCGTGGGGGTAACGCGTCGGCAACTGATGCTGCTCAACCTCGGCCAGACCTGGTTGCTGGCGCTGCTGACCTTACTGCTGGCCGTGCCGCTGGGCATCGCCCTGGCCTGGTGCCTGGATGCCGTGATCAACGTCCAGGCCTTTGGCTGGCGCTTGCCGTTGCGGGTGTTCCCGCTGCAATTGGCGCAGCTGCTGGGCTTGGCAATGTTCGCCACGCTGCTGGCGTCGGCGTGGCCGCTGTACGCGCTGTACCGCACGCAACCGGCGGATCTGCTCAGGACCTTCGCCCATGAAAATTAGAATCGGCCTGATGCTGCTGGCCTTGCTCGGCGGCTGCGACGACTCGTCGGCGCCGGAAAAGGGTTTCGCCGGCCTCGGCAACCAGGCCGTTGCATTTACGCCTGTGGTGCCGGGGCGCGTGTTCAGTTTTCCGGCCGATCATGGTGCCCATGACGGGTTTCGGATCGAGTGGTGGTACGTCACCGCCAATCTCAAGGATGCCGAGGGGCGGGATTTCGGCGTGCAGTGGACGTTGTTCCGCAGCAGCCAGGATGCCGCTCCCCAGGCCAGTGGCTGGCGTAACCAGTCCATCTGGCTCGGTCACGCCGCGGTCACTTCCGCGACTGTCCATCACGCCGCCGAACGTTACGCCCGTGGCGGTGTGGGGCAGGCGGGAGTGCGCACCAGTCCGTTCGACGCCTGGATCGACGATTGGCAATTGACCACCCGAGCCGCGGGCGCCGACCCCCTGGCGGCGATGCAGCTCAAGGCGCGGGATGCGCGTTTCAGCTATGAGCTGCAGCTCACCTCGACACGCCCCTTGGTCCTGCAAGGCGACCAGGGCTTCAGCCAGAAATCCGCGCAGGGCCAGGCGTCGTATTACTACAGCCAACCCTTCTTCCAGGCCAACGGTCAGCTGGAAATCGATGGCCAGCGCTATCAGGTCAGCGGTCCGGCCTGGCTCGACCGTGAATGGAGCAGCCAGCCCCTGACCGAAAACCAGACCGGATGGGACTGGTTTTCCCTGCATCTGGATAATGGCGAACACGTCATGCTCTACCGCATGCGGCACAAGAAAGGCGCGCCTTACCTCACCGGCACCTGGATCGACGCCCAGGGCCAGGCAACGACTCTGAGCGCCAGCGAAATCAGCCTCGAACCGCTGGACACCGCCGAGGTCGCGGGACGCTCGATGCCGGTGCGCTGGTCGATCAGGATTCCCGCCAGGCAGCTAGAAATCATCACTCAGGCGCTGAATCCCGATGCCTGGATGAACCTGCGTATTCCTTATTGGGAAGGGCCGGTGCAACTGAGCGGCAATCGTGGCGGCATCGGTTACCTGGAAATGACCGGCTACTGACAATCACCGGAACTCCCGACAAGCGTCGCCTCTCATACTTTATGAATGCCTCGCGGGAGCCCCTCATGAGCGATGACCTCAAACCTCCGTCGCTGGCCGACTGGCAGCGGCTGTTCGACGACAAGGCCTACTTCCAGCAGTCGCCCGACGTTCATTTCACCGAGCTGACGCGGCTGGCGGACGACCTGTTCGGCCAGGGAGCCATTGACCTGGACCGCTGGCAGGAGCTGAAGACCAAAGCGGAGGAACTGCACCAGCGCTCGCCGGATGCGAATGTGGCGGAGGAAGTGGCCGATCCTGATGCCTGATTCTTCGTGGGCCGCCTTCGCGAGCAGGCTCGCTCCCACAGAAGCGTGAGCGGGCTCTGCCACAGAGAGTGCATCCCAATGTGGAGCGAGCCTGCTCGCGAAGAAGACAACCCGGTCCTGATGACAGCCCTTGCCGCCATCCATCCAACCAAACGCCAGCCACTGGCACCACCATCCAAGGAGTCCACCATGAAGCCCGGTCCCGATCAGACCCAACACAACCCCGACGAGCCGGCGTTGCCCGGCGAAGTGGAGCGAGACAACGACGCGCTACGACCGAACGACCCGGCCAAGCGAGAGCAGCAAGGCAATGCCGAGGCGCAGGAAACCGATGCGCAAAAAACCGCACGGGGCGATTGAATCCTGGCGAGAAACAAACTCCCTCGCCACGCTACGTGAATAATTATTTAAGCGGGCCTCACGGACAGACCTGGCAAGCTCCACTATCATTGTTTTCGTTCGCCCAGTGCCAGGCTCTTTACCAGTGCATGGAATGCCGAGGCCGTCACACTGGGCGAACACCTGTATGACTCAGATGATTACCGGGTTGCGCCAGTCATCCGAGCCCGAGGTGCCACAGGCCACGTGAGTCCAAGTGATCTTGCGGTAGCTGAAATGAACGTCCTCCAGATGGGTGAAGTGGCTGTTGCCCGGGTCCTGGCAGTTGAGCATGTAGTCTTTCATGTCGACGATGATCGCCTCCTCCAAGGTGGTGGTGTAGTAGTGCTCCTGGGTGCCTGCGGCCGATGTGCGGTACCACTGGATCTCCACCTTCGTCAGGCGCTCGCCGCTGGTCAGGGCTGCCAGCAACAGGGGCGAAGCCTTGTCGAAGACTTTGGTGATGACCAGGGGCTTGTGCACGCGCTGGCCGGTTGGCTGGCCCGATTGAGGGTCGCGGGGGATGTTCACCTGATGCTCGAAGCCCTGCACCATGACCTGGTCTTCATGACCTTCCTGATAGATGTTGCCTACCGAGTCGGCGGTGAACGCGCCGGCGGTGATCAGGCCTTGTCTGGCGCCTTCGATGGACATGTAAGCGGGGGTAGCCAATGGATGCTCTCCTTCCTGGATAAACTGAGAAGCCCCGGGACGCGAATCGTCCGAAGGCGGTCTGAGCGTTATCAAGAGCCGTGCCATCGGCAAGAAAATACTGCTGGATCAAGGTATTAGCTTGTTTTCTGGGCGAGCCTCGGGTCGCGCGCCCGGCAAATCACGCAAACGGCTGCACGCTGCCTCGCATTGATCTGCCCAAGCACGAGGCACCGTGTTGCCGGGAGCAAGGCGCGTAAGTCGAGCGGATGCTGCTGTCGGACTTGCGCAACTTGCTGCTCCTCCTTCCTGCGCTGGTTTTCAGAGCCCCAGCGTATGCAGACATTCATCGACGGAGCGCTGCTGCGTCTCGGCATACAGCCCCAGTTCATCGATGGTCGGCCGCCCCAGCGCCGTTTCGAAGGCGTGCCGATTGGACTGTCCGGCGTAGTGATTCTGCGCGGCATCGCCCAGGTTCGACTGGAAGATGCCGGCGGCGCTGACCGGAAGGAAATCTTCGTACACCAAGGGTTCGGCGCGCAGGTATTGCTGTTCGAGCAAGTGCTCCAGCGAGCTCGACCGTTCAATCGCGCCCTTGGCGGCCAGCCCCGCTGGCGTCACGAAATAGCGAAAGTACGCGAGTGCTTGTCGGCGCAGTTCGTCGAGGGTGTCAGGGAAGTCGGCGAAGTGTTCAGCCATCAGCGCGTTGTAGCGTTCGGCATTGGCTTCGTTGGGAAACGCGCCCAGGGCGTCCCGCGCCGCGTTCAGCAGTTGATCGTAGAGCGCCCGGCCCTTGGGCGTGAGGGCCGCGCCGCGTTGCTCGATTTCACCAAACCGGGCGCTGTGGCTGCCTTGGGATTCTGGTTGGTCGGTGAACGCGACGGGTTCATCGAGCGCCTTGAAACTGGTCTGGCGCAGCAGGATGGGGCACTGGCGACGGGGCGGGCCTTCGATCACGGCCTTGGGCGTGATGCCATGCACCGGCATCTGGGTCTGGACAATGTCGATGTCCAGGGTGCGCGGCGTCAGGTGATTGATATGCGGGCCCTTGAACGCCACCACGTCGGCGATCAGCCGATGCTGGGCGCTCAGTTGACGGTATTGTTCGGCGGTGACGGTGGCGCTGTGGTGCCAGCGAAAGGTTTCCAGCGCTTGCAGCACAAATTCCTCGGCCTGGGGCTCGGTCAGGCCGCCCTGACGTTCGGCCAACTCGATGAGTTCAAGGGCGCCGGAAGTGAAGATCTGCCGTTTGCCCAGCACCGATTCGGCAAAGGCCCGAAGCTCGGCGTTTTCAATCAGCTCCAGGCGCAACAGCGAAGTGAACACGCGAAAGGGGCTGACTTGCAGTGCGGTTTCATGCACGGCGCGGAAGGCCGTGGAATGCACCGGCACCCCGGCCGGCGTCAGATCGTAATAGCCCACCGGCTGCATGCCCATGACCGCGAACAGCCGACCCAGCATCGCCAGCTCGGCGGCGGTGCCGACGCGGATCGCGCCATGCCGTTCCAGGTCCAGGCGCTGCAGTTCGCCGGTGTTGCGCAGGTGTTCGGCCAGTTGCGGATCGTTGCCCAACACCCGGGCGTTGGTTTGCTCCACCAGGTTCATCAATGCGCCGTACAGCGGTACTTCGTCGCGGTACATGTCGGACATCGCCCTGGAGAAGCGTTGGCGGATCAGGTCGGGGCTGACGAAGCTCATCGTGGGAATTCCTGGCGAGGGCTGTGGGAAAGATGGACAAAAGATCGCAGCCTTCGCCAGTGCCGGCAAACGAAGAATCTTCACGACTTCATTCTGCCAGGGACTGATCCACCAGCTCGATCCAGTGCCGCACGGGCGTGCGACCAGCACCGTCGAGGTGGCTCTGGCAGCCGACATTGGCGGTGACGATCAGCTCCGGCCGGCCGCTTTCTAGCGCGTTGAGACGGTTGTCCCGCAATTGTCGCGCCAGCGCCGGCTGGGTCAGCGAATAGGTCCCTGCCGAGCCGCAGCACAGGTGGCCGTCGGGCACCTCGGTGAGGTTGAAGCCCAGCCTTGTGAGCAGGGCTTCGACGGCGCCACCGAGTTTCTGCGCGTGCTGCAAGGTGCAGGGGCAATGGACGGCGATGCGTTGATCCCTGGCAGCGCAGATTGCTTCCAGCGGTTCGTTGCCGAGTACCTGCACCAGGTCCAGCGCGCGTTCGCTGACGTGTTTCGCCTTGGCGGCATAGGCGGGATCGTGTTCCAACAGATGCCCGTAGTCCTTGATAAACGCGCCGCAGCCGCTGGCGGTCTGGACGATCGCCTCGGCGCCGTCCTGCAAGTGCGGCCACCAGGCATCGATGTTGCGCCGGGCGTGGTCCAGCCCGGTGGGTTGAGCGTCGAGATGATAATCCAGCGCGCCGCAACAGCGGGCTTCAGGGCTGGCAACGACGCTGATGCCGAGCCGGTCCAGCACCCGGGCGGCGGCCGCGTTGGTGTTCGGCGACAGGCCCGGCTGCACGCAGCCTTCGAGCATCAGCACGCGGCGCGAGTGCCGCACGGCCGGGCGCGTGCCGGCGGACGCCGCCGACCGTGGCAACTTGGCCTCCAGGTTCGCCGGCAGCAGCGGGCGGAACACTGCTCCCAGGCGCAGCAGACTCTTGAATCGTTCGGGACTCGTGGCCAGGCCGCGCAAGCCGAGACGCAGGGCCCGTTGGCTGGCGGGGCGGGGTACGGCCGCGTCGACCACGGCCCGGCCGATGTCCAGCAGGTTGTGATAATCGACGCCGGACGGGCAAGTGGTTTCGCAGTTGCGGCACGACAGGCAACGATCCAGGTGCAGTTGGGTGCTGGCGGTTGGCGGCTGGCCTTCGAGCACCTGCTTGATCAGGTAGATGCGTCCGCGCGGGCCGTCCAGTTCATCGCCGAGCAACTGGTAAGTGGGGCAGGTGGCGTTGCAGAAGCCGCAATGCACGCAACTGCGCAGGATCCGTTCGGCCTCTTCGGCGCGAGGCAGGCGTTGGCTTTTTTCACTGAACCGGGTCTGCATCTAGAACTCCGCGTACATTCGGCCAGGATTGAACAGGCCCTGGGGATCAAGCTTCGCCTTGAGTTGACGGTGGTAGCGCAGCAGCGCCGGTTCCAACGGTTGGAACGGCGTTGCGGTTGCGCCAGGACGATAGCAGACGGCATGGCCGCCCCATTCCCGGGCCAGTGCCTGGACCGTATCGGCGTCGGTTTTCAGCCAGCGCTGCGCGCCCGCCCAATCGATCAGTTGCGCACCGGGCAAGTCGAGCGGGCCGGTAGCGTTGGGCAGCGACAGGCGCCACAGGGGCAGGTCTTCAGCGAAGAATGGCAGGCGATGTTCATTCAGCTCGGTCCAGTATTGATCGTCGATGGCTTCGCCGCCCAGGCGCTGATGGGCCGCGCTGACCGAACCCTCGCCGCCTTCCAGGCGCAGGCGCAGACAATCGCCGTCGTGGCTGGCGGCGCTGATGGGCAAGGGTTGTCGGCCCCATTCGGCGAGTTTTTCCAGGGCTTCGCGGCTGTCTATTTCCAGGCGGATGCTCAAGCCGTGGCGGGGCTTGGGCAGCACTTTCAAGGACACTTCGGTGATCACCCCCAGGCAACCGAAACTACCGGCCAGCAGGCGCGACAGGTCGTAGCCGGCGACGTTTTTCATCACCTCGCCGCCAAAGCGCAACAGGTGGCCGTGGCCGCTGATCATCCGCGTGCCGAGCACATAGTCGCGCACCGAGCCGGCCCACGGACGGCGCGGCCCCGACAATCCGGCGGCGACCATGCCGCCCACCGTGGCGTCCGCGCCGAACGCCGGCGGCTCGCAGGGCAGCCGCTGCCCGGCGGCGTCCAGCGCGGCCAACAGTTCCCGCAGCGGGGTGCCGGCGCGGGCGGTGATGACCAGCTCCGTGGGGTCGTAGTCAACGATCCCGCGATGCGCACGGGTGTCCAGCACCTCGCCGGCCACCTGGCGTCCCAGGAAAGCCTTGCTGTTGGAGCCCTGGATGCGCAGCGGCGTATCGCTCGCGCGAGCGCGGTTGACCTGCTCCAGCAGCAGCTCGCTGGCGTCGCGGTCGACTTGCGCGGTCATCAGAATCGCTCCAGTTCAGGAAACGGCAATTGCCCGCCATGGATATGCATCGCGCCGAATTCAGCGCAGCGGTTCAGGGTCGGTATGTTCTTGCCGGGGTTGAGCAGGCCAAGCGGATCGAACGCGGCTTTCACCGCGTGGAACAGCAACAGCTCGTCGCTGTTGAACTGCGTGCACATCTGGTTGATTTTCTCCCGGCCGACGCCGTGTTCACCGGTGATGCTGCCGCCCACCTGGACGCACAGTTCGAGGATCTTCCCACCCAGGGTTTCGGCGCGCTCCAGCTCGCCCGGCTGGTTGGCGTCGAACAGGATCAGCGGGTGCATGTTGCCGTCGCCGGCATGGAACACGTTGGCGACCCGCAGGCCGTGTTCGCTGCCCAGGCTGGCGATGCGCTGCAAGACCTCGGGCAATGCCCGCCGGGGGATGGTCCCGTCCATGCAGTAATAGTCCGGCGCCAGGCGGCCTACCGCCGGAAACGCATTCTTGCGTCCGGCCCAGAACCGCAGGCGTTCGGCCTCGTCCCGGGCCAGGCGCACCTCGGTGGCGCCGGCCCGTTGCAGCACCTGGCGGACCCGTTCGCAGTCATCGTGGACATCGGCCTCGACGCCATCGAGCTCGCACAGCAGGATCGCTTCGGCGTCGACCGGGTAGCCGGCGTGGATGAAATCCTCGGCGGCGCGGATCGCCAGATTGTCCATCATTTCCAGGCCGCCGGGGATGATCCCGGCTGCGATGATCTCGGCCACCGCCCGTCCGGCCTTGTCCACCGAGTCAAAGCTGGCCAGCAAGACCTTGGCGACCTGGGGGCGAGGCAACAGCTTGACGGTGACTTCGGTGATGATCCCCAGCAGGCCTTCGGAGCCGGTGAACAACGCCAGCAGGTCCAGGCCTGGCGAGTCCAGGGCCTCGCTGCCCAGCACCAGGCGTTCGCCTTCGATGGTGAGGATTTCCAGCTTCAGCAGGTTGTGCACCGTCAGGCCGTATTTCAGGCAATGCACGCCGCCGGCGTTCTCTGCGACGTTGCCGCCGATGGAGCAGGCGATCTGCGAGGAAGGGTCCGGCGCGTAGTACAACCCGAACGGCGCCGCCGCCTGGGAAATCGCCAGGTTGCGCACCCCTGGCTGCAGGCGCGCGGTGCGGGCGTCGGGGTCGATGTGCAGGATCTGGTTGAAGCGCGCCATGACCAGCAACACGCCGCTTTGCAGGGGCAGGGCGCCACCGGACAGGCCGGTCCCGGCGCCCCTGGCCACCACCGGCACATTCTGTTCATGGCACAGCTTGAGCAAGGCCTGCACCTGCTCGACCCGCCGCGGCAGCACGACCAGCAGGGGCGTGGTCCGGTAGGCAGACAGCCCATCGCATTCGTAGGGCCTGAGGTCTTCGTCGCGGTGCAGGATATCCAAGTCCGGAATACGTGCCTGCATGGCGTCGAGCAGGGCCTGCTTGTGCACTTTCGGCAGCGGGCCGTCGAGCTGCTCGTCGTAGAGGATGTTCATGGCAGTCAGATACCTCTGAGTCGGCGCGGACCCCCTGTGGGAGCGAGCTTGCTCGCGATGGCGGCGGGTCAGCTTGCATCAATGCTGGATGTGCCTGCGCTATCGCGAGCAAGCTCGCTCCCACAGAGTAGATTCACTTGAGTACTTGTTATTGTTTTCACTGCCCCAACCCCTTCAGAAAATCCCGGTACAACGCCGCAGTCTTGCCCGGTTTTTCAACCATCGGCATATGCCCGACCCCGTCCCAGATTTCCACCCTGAGGTCGGTGATGCCCTTGCTCCATACCGGTACGCTGCTGACGTCGATCAACCGGTCCTTGCGCCCCCAGAGTAGCAACGAAGGCGCGCGGATGTCGGCCAGGCGCGGTTCCATTGGTGGGCTGGCGCGTAAATCGACGAAGATCTCCGCCAATTCCTCCCGGCGCTGTTCATAACGCTCGGCCAGCGCCGCCAGCACTACACTGGGCAGCCAGGGCGGCGAGGCCATGGTCATGGCGTAGAACGGCGCGAAATCGTCTCGAGAATCAACCAGGAACGGGTTGTGACCGGCGGCCAAGTGGCGTTCCATGTCGCTGGGTTCGGGGGCGGTGACACCGGCCGGATCGATCAGCGCCAGGGTCAACACCCGCTCAGGCGACGTCGCCGCCAGCCAGGCTGCGAGGTAACCACCCATGGAGTTGCCGATCACATGGACCTTGTCCAGGCCACAGGCATCGAGCAATTCGATCACTCGCCGCGCCTGGGTCGGGATGTCATAACCGCCGCCGGCCTTGAAGCCGGTTTCGCCATGGCCGGCCAGGTCGGGAATCACCACCCGGTAATCGCCGACGAAATACCGGGCGAAGCGCAACCAGAGGTTCTTGTCGGCGCTGTAGCCATGCAGCATCAGCACGCTGCCGGACGCTTCATAGGGCCCGCCCTGCCAGGTCGACACCGTCATTTCGCTGATCGGCACGGTAATTTTGTGCAGCCGGTAGAGACGCGCCTCCAGCGCCATGCCCAGGTCATACAGCACATGGCCGATGCCCGGATACGTCAACCAGCTCCAGGCGATGAACACCGCAAGGACCACCCACAACACCAGCATGTCGTTGCCTCCGTACCAGGACAAGGCGATCGAGACCCTGTACCAACGAATTTCCCTTTTTCATGTATAGCCAAAATCCGCGGGGAACCACGCTGATCGGTCGGAATAAATACCCCTGCATCGATAGTGGCTATTTGACCTCGCCCTGATAGACTGCCCAAAACCTATCCCGGCCCCGGGAGACCGGTGATGCAGAGGCCTCTATGCATAAAACGGGAAAAAAGGGATTGTCGCTGGCCAGGAGGCTCTACACATCCCGAATCCTCGGCCTTGCGCTGGGGTTGCTGGTGGTGAGCGCCGCGCTCTATCCCCTCGATCCGGCGCCCTGGGTCTGGGGCTTCATGCTGTTCAACGGGTTGCTCTGGCCGCACGTGTCCTACCAATGGGCCCGTCGTTCGACGGTGCCGTACCATGCCGAGCACCGCAACCTGGTGATCGACGCCTTCCTCGGTGGCTTCTGGGTCGCCGCGATGCAATTCAACCCGCTGCCCACCGCCGTGACGCTGGCGATGATGGCAATGAACAACGTGGCCATCGGCGGCCTGCGTTTCCTGTTGGTCGGGGCTGTGGCCCAGGTTGCCGGTATCACCGTCGGGATATTCATGTTCCCCTTTGCCAGCGTGCCCATGACCAGCCCGGCGCAGCTATACGCCTGCTTGCCGTTGCTGTGCCTGTACCCGCTGGCGCTGGGCTGGATCTGCTTTCGCCAGGCGCACACCCTGGGCCGACAGAAACGCGAATTGCTGGCCCTGAGCCGTACCGACAGCCTGACCGGCCTGCTCAACCATGGCGCCTGGAAGGACCGGCTCAACGAGGCATTCCAGCACTGCCGACGGCAGTCACCGGACGGGGCAGGGCATGGCGTGATCGCGCTGATCGATATCGACCACTTCAAAGCCATCAATGACACCTACGGCCATGGCGCCGGTGATGTCGTGCTGCGTCAGCTCGGCAAGCTGCTGGGGCAGAACCTGCGGGCCACGGACATCGTCGGGCGCTATGGCGGCGACGAGTTCGGGGTGATCCTGCCGGACCTGACGCTGCTCAGCGCGGTGCAGGCGATGGAGGGGCTACGCGAACGCTTCACCGCGCAGGACTATGAACGTGACCCGGCGCTGAAAGTGAGCCTGAGCATCGGCCTGGCGGCCTTCACGTCGGATTATGCCGATGCGACCGCCTGGCTCGACGACGCCGACCAGGTGCTCTATGAAGCCAAGACCAGCGGACGCAACCGGGTTGTCTGTCAGCGACACCGGCCGGTGCTGGAGGCGTCTGCGGTCTAGAGCCTTGGCGCATTGTCGGGTAGGGTGCTGGCTGACCTTCCCGATAATGCTTTCCAGATGAAACAAGGATGAACTCATGACCGTTATCGTTCGTCGCTCCCGTCTCGCCGTCAGCCTCGGCCTGAGCCTGGCCCTCGGCGCCTTTGCCCCTGCCGCTCTGGCGCAACCTCATCAACAGGTGCTGGCCGATGCCGAGCAGTACAAGGGCGAGGCGCTGAAATTGCTTGAACGCCTGGTGAACATCGACTCCGGTTCCGGCTATGTGCCGGGGCTGACCCAGGTCGGCGATATCGCGATCGACGAGTTGCAGAAGCTCGGCGCCAGCATTGAAAAAGTGCCCAATTCGGACGGCACCCACCATGTCCTGGCGACGTTCAAGGGCACCGGCAAGGCGAAAATCCTGCTGATGGCCCATATGGACACGGTGTTCAAGGAAGGCTCGGCGGCCGAACGTCCCTTCCGTATCAAGGATGGCCGCGCCTACGGGCCGGGGGTGATGGATGACAAGGGCGGCATCGTCGCGGGCATCTATGCGCTGAAGGTGCTGAAGAACCTGGATTTCAAGAATTACGCGCAGATCACGTTCCTGCTCGATGCCAGCGAAGAGACTGGTTCGGACGTCGCCACCGACCTGATCAAGAAAACCGCCAAGGCCCATGACGTGACCCTCAACCTTGAACCGGGGCGCCCGGCCGACGGCCTGGTGGTGTGGCGCAAGGGCAGCGCAACCGCGCTGGTGGAGGTCAGGGGCAAGGCGGCCCACGCCGGCGTCGCACCGGAACTGGGGCGTAACGCGGCAATGGAAGCGGCGCATCAGATACTGCAACTGGGCAAGCTGGGCGACGCGGAAAAGAAGACCACCATCAACTTCACCGTGCTCAAGGCCGGTGACCGGACCAACGTGATCCCCGACCAGGCCACGGCCAAGGCCGACGTGCGCGCAGCGGTGCCGGAAGAATTCGACCGCATCGAAAAAGACCTGGCCCGGGTCTCGAAAGACAAGCTGATCGCCGACACCGAAGTCACCACCAGCCTGCAGCGCGGCTTGCCGCCCATGCCACAGACCGCCGAGTCGGACCGGCTGATGGCCATGGCCCAGGGTATCTATGGCGAGCTGGGCCGCAAACTGACCGAGGAAGGCAGCGGCGGGGCGGCGGACGCGAGCCTGTCCGCCGGCGTTGGTACACCGACGCTGGACGGCTTCGGCATCGTCGGCGGCAATATCCATACGCCCGAGGAATATGCCGAGGTCGAAAGCGTGGTGCCGAGGATTTATCTGCTGACGCGAATGATCATGGAGTTGGCGGCACGGTAGCAGCCCGCGGGAGAAAGGCTTTTCGTGGCGAGGGAGCTTGCTCCCGCTGGACTGCGCAGCAGGCCTGGTCTTTTGTTTTGACACAAAGGGGGATCAACCCCTTGAAACCCTGTGGGAGCGAGCTTGCTCGCGATAGCGATCTGTCTGTCCAGCAGATGTTGACTGACCTACCGCCATCGCGAGCAAGCTCGCTCCCCCAGGGGGATGTGTTGAAGCGGCTAACGCGGGTCGACGTTGTCCAGCGCGCGGTTTGCCAGGAGTGCGCCCAGTTCGATCAGTTGCTGGATGCCCAAGGCAATATGGCGTCGTGAGTCTTCCAGGTCGAAGGCCAGGTAACCGACCATGGCGTTGGCCGAGGCGAGGGTTTCGCTGAGGTTGGCGAGCAGGGATTCGGTGTCGATGCCGTTGATGACGGTGAAGAGTTGGCCGGGATCGGTTTCTCTTGGAGCGGCGGTGGCTGGATCGGTGTCCGGTGGGTTGGGTGTTGGTTTGAACATGGTGAATCTCCGATGCGTCAGAAGGAGCCGTAACCCTCTCGCTACCAAACGAAGGGTGGTGGCCATACGAAGGTTGGTAGACCGGGCATCGGAAGCCGGCGTCTCCGGAGAGACCCTGCGCAGGGCCACCATAAAGCGAAGCGCATGATTGCACTCACAATAGGTGACGCTATGCACCGAAAGCCCGGGCTACCAAACCCGATCGCTGATTTTTCAACGACCGGGCCACAGTAAAGCCCAACCCCAAGGCGCACAAGCCGGCGGATTCTGGCGTAGTTGTAGGCAAAGGCGCAAGACGCTGGAGTTCGGTCCTACACGCAGGCCAACCCAATAAACCCCCGGGCTTTTCGTGGCGAGGGAGCTTGCTCCCGCTGGGCCGCGCAGCGGCCCCAAGGATTTTGTGTTGAAACAAAAAACCTGGGCCTGCTGCGCAGTCCAGCGGGAGCAAGCTCCCTCGCCACAACAGGGTTGTGCTTGGCTAACGCGGGTCGACGTTGTCCAGCGCGCGGTTTGCCAGGAGTGCGCCCAGTTCGATCAGTTGCTGGATGCCCAAGGCAATATGGCGTCGTGAGTCTTCCAGGTCGAAGGCCAGGTAACCGACCATGGCGTTGGCCGAGGCGAGGGTTTCGCTGAGGTTGGCGAGCAGGGATTCGGTGTCGATGCCGTTGATGACGGTGAAGAGTTGGCCGGGATCGGTTTCTCTTGGAGCGGCGGTGGCTGGATCGGTGTCCGGTGGGTTGGGTGTTGGTTTGAACATGGTGAATCTCCGTGAACGGGTTGAGCCGCCACGACCTATCGCTAAACAAGTAAGGTGGCGGCTGTACGCAGGTTAGCGATCCGGGTCACAGAAACCCCGGGTAGACCAGAAGGTCTCCCGCGCACAGCCACCATGACGCAAATTGCAGACTTAAAAAAACTGCAATCGAGACTGGGCTTGTAGCTTCTGAGTCTGGAGCCGGATCGCTAAACCCGATCGCTGATCTTTCAACGACCGGGCCACAGTAAAGCCCAACCCCAAGGCGCACAAGCCGGCGGATTCTGGCGTAGTTGTAGGCAAAGGCGCAAGACGCGGGAGTTCGGTCCTACACGCAGGCCAACCCAATAAACCCCCGGGCTTCTTGTGGCGAGGGAGCTTGCTCCCGCAGGGCCGCGCAGCGGCCCCAAGGATTTTGTGTTGAAACAAAAAACCTGGGCCTGCTGCGCAGTCCAGCGGGAGCAGGCTCCCTCGCCACAAGGGGTTCAGTAAACCCAAACCTCCACCCGCCGATTGCGCACCCGGCCTTCGTCTTCATTGTTGGCCGCCACCGGCATCAGCGCGCCGAACCCGCGGACCTCGCGCAACGTCACGCCGTATTTGACCAATTCCCGCCGCACCGCCATGGCGCGCAGTTTGGACAGCAGGTCGGCTCGCGCCGGGTCGTCCTTGAGGTCGCCAAAACCCACCAGGGTCACGCGCCGGTCGAGTTTTCCGTGTTGCCTTATATAGTCGAGTACCCGGCCGAGGTCTTGGTGGGCCTTGTTGTCCAGGCTGGCGCTGCCTTCCTCGAAGCGGAAATTCACGGTCAGGCGCTGGGCATGGCGGCTCAAGGCCTGGTAACCCTCCGGCATCAGCGCGTTGGGGGTGACGGACATGGCCTGGATGGTCTGGGCGATGAATCCGTTGGCCGCGACGATGGCCTGGCCTTGTTCACTTTGGCTGAAGTCGACCAGGGCTTCGGCCCACGGGTTGGTTTGCGCTGGCGGCAAGTAGAAGAACAAGCGTCGGGACAGGGGATAATCCTCGGTGGCGATCAGGTTGTTCAGCGGCAACATGGGCTGCGAGGCGCCGTCGACGATCGCCAGGGGTTTGGCCTGACGTACGTAGGGCAAGCCGATGAAGCCGATGCCTTGCGGATCCTGGCTGACCGCATCGGACAATTGCTCACTGGATTCGAAGCGCTGGGCCGCAGGATCGAGCTTTTTTCCTTGTCGGTTGAGTACCAGTTCCTTGAAGGTATCGTAGGTGCCGGACTGTTCGTCCCGCGCGTATAAATGGATGGCCCCGCCGACGCTGCCCACCGCTTCCCAGGTCTTTGCCTCACCGCTGAAAATGCGCGCCAGTTGCGAGGTGTCGAGCTGACGCAACGGGTTTTGCGGATGCAGAATAATCGCCAGGCCGTCGATGGCGATGACCTGCTCGGCCATCGGGCTTTTCAAGTCGCCGAGGGCCGACAGGTCCTTCAGTTCACCGTCCTTGATCGGACGGGACGAGGCTGCCAGGTCAGCGCTGGCTTGCTTGAGAGCGGCGAATCCGGTGCTGGAACCGTGGGCCGCGATGTCGATCTGGACGCGCTTGCCTTCGGCGGTCCAGCCAACGATCCGTTGCTCATTGTCCCGGCCGGTTATTTCGCTGCTGACCCTGAGCAGCCCCTGGCCTTGCATCAGGCCCTTGACCAGGGCCGGCCCCAGTGCCGCGCCGATGGTGTTGGAGCCCTGGATGCGCAGGGCCGGGCCGTGTTCGGGAACGGGCAAGGCGCCGGCCCATGCCATGAGCGGCAGCCAGAAGCTCATGAAAAACACAACGCACAGCCGCATGCCGGCACCTTTTTGAACCAGGGAGGTGCCGGAAGATTAAGTCAGTCAGGTTGCTGAAAGATGACAGGGTTGCGACGCGGAGCGTATGACCGACCCGGTCGAATGTGGGAGCGAGCAGGCTCGCTCCCACAGGAATGGATGCAGCTTTGGATCAGCTCAGTTCCAGCCAGATCGGCGCGTGGTCCGAGGGTTTTTCCATGCCGCGCAATTCATAATCCACGCCGGCGTCCTTGACCCGTGGCAGCAGGCCTTGGGACGCGAGGATCAAATCGATGCGCAGGCCGCGCTTGGGCTCGTCCTCGAAACCGCGGCTGCGGTAGTCGAACCAGCTGAAGCGGTCACTGACGTCCGGGTTCAGGTGACGGAAGCTGTCCACCAGACCCCAATTCTTCAGGCGCGCCATCCATTCGCGTTCTTCCGGCAGGAAGCTGCATTTGCCGGTCTTCAGCCAGCGCTTCATGTTGTCCGGGCCGATACCGATGTCGCAGTCTTCCGGGGAAATGTTCACATCGCCCATCACCACCACCGGCTGGTCGTTGCTGAAGCGGGTTTCCAGCAGTTGCTGCAAATCGCTGTAGAAGCGCTGCTTGGCCGGGAACTTGGTCGGATGGTCGCGACTTTCACCTTGGGGGAAATAACCGTTCATGATGGTCACCGGCACGCCATTGGCATCGGCGAAGGTGCCCCAGATGAAACGCCGCTGGGCGTCTTCGTCGTCAGTCTCGAAACCTTTGTGCAGGGTCAGCGGCGCCTGGCGCGAGAGCAGGGCGACGCCGTAATGGCCTTTCTGCCCGTGGTAATGCACGTGATAACCCAAGGCTTGCACCTCGGCCAGGGGAAATTGTTCGTCGTGAACCTTGGTTTCCTGCAACCCGATGACGTCAGGCTGGTGCTTGTCGATCAGTGCCGCCAACTGATGGGGACGGGCGCGCAGCCCGTTGATGTTGAAGGAGACGATCTTCATGGTCGGCTGTCCTGGCAAAACTGCGATGCTAGCTGACATGTCGGAAGGGAGCCAGCGTGGCGGTAGGACAAATGCACTGCTAATGTCCTCTGGCATGTAGGAACGATCGCAGCCCTTACGGGTTCGTAGTCAATAAGAGCAGGGCCTCACCGAGCCTCGCCCAGGAGATCCACCACCATGCCTGACGCCATTACCGCTGATATCCACATGCTCGACAGCGGCTATTCCCGCGAAGCGCGTTCATTGCTGTACCAGGCCTACCGCCATGAGCCGACCTTCAGCTACCTGTTCGAATCCGAGCGTCCCGGTTACGAACAGCGGGTGCGGGCGACGGTGCGTGAACTGGTCAAGCAGCATTTCTTCCAGGACCTGCCAGCGATCGGCCTGTTGGTCAACGACCGCCTGATCGGCATCGCCCTGATTGCCCCGCCGCAGCGGCGCCTGGGCATTACCGAAAGCTGGGCCTGGCGCCTGCGCATGGTCTTGAGCACGGGGTTTCGCTGCACCCGGCGTTATCTGGAATATCACGCCGCGGTGCTGGCCTGCCTGCCATCGGACGCGGTCCATGTGCTGCCACTGCTGGGGGTTCATCCGCAGTTCCAGGGCCAGCATTACGGCGAGCAGTTGCTTGAGGCAGTCCATAACTGGTGTGCGGTGGACGAGCATTCCCAAGGCGTCGTGCTCGATACCGGCAACCCGCGCTACCTGGAATTTTATAAACGCCAGGGCTATGAGGAAATCGGCGAAATCGCGGTAGGACCGGTCCGCGAGCATGTGTTCTTTCACGCCAACCCGCAGGTTTTACACAGCGCGACGGCATAATCGGACGAACTTTTGCGAAGCGTCCGGCTCTATCAGGCTCCCAAGCTCGTGATAGCATCCGCGCCATGAATTTCCCAGGACGAATGACCAGTGGCGCGCTCTTGCTGTCCCTCAGCTGCGCCGCGCTGGCACAAAGTGTATTGGATGTACGGGTCAAACCGTCCAATGACGAGCTCAAGGCCAATGTAGAGGGCTATATCGGTGGCCTCGGTGAGCGTGACGAAGAGGCACTGCTGCGTTTCAGTCGCGGCGCCGAGGAGCAGGCGCGCAAGGCGGCCCAGGCGCTCGGCTATTACCAGCCGCAGATCGACAGCGAGGTCAAGGCTGGCAAGGACCCGCGCCTGACCCTGACCATCGACCCCGGCGAGCCGGTGCACCTGCGCAATGTCACGATCCGCATCGACGGCCCGGCGGCCTCGCTGAAGAGTTTCCGGGTGCCGGACAACGCCGGTCTCAAACCGGGTGCGGTGCTCAATCACGGACGCTATGAAGATGCCAAGCGGACGATCCAGAACCAGGCCTCGCGTTATGGTTTTTTCAGCGGAAAGTTTCTCAGCCAGACGTTGCGCGTTGATCCCAAGGCTGGCGTTGCCGATGTCGAGCTGATCTACGACAGCGGCCCGCGTTACGCCCTGGGCCCGGTCAGTTTCGAGGGCGATACGCCGTTCGACGAGGACCTGCTGCAGCGCATGGTGCCGTTCAAGGCGGGCGCGCCCTACGATTCCGAATTGATTGCCGAACTCAACCAGGCCTTGCAGTCGAGCGGTTATTTCGAAGGCGTGCGCGTTGATGCGGCGCCCACCGCGGCCACCGAGAATGTGATCCCGGTGGCGGTCAAGCTCGACACCCGCAAGCCGCGCACCATGGGCCTGGGCCTGGGGTTTTCCACTGACGTCGGCCCGCGCGCCAAGGCCAACTGGACGCGTCACTGGGTCAATCCCCAAGGCCACAGCTATGGCTGGGAAGCGGAAATATCGGCGCCCCGGCAAAACGTCGGCCTCTGGTACGACGTGCCGCTCGACCCCCCGCTGACCGACAAGCTGCGCTACGCCGGCGGCTATCAATATGAAGAACTGTCCGGCACCGACACCCTCAGCAAACTGCTGACCGTGGGCCCCGAGTGGCACAGCAAGCTGCCCAGCGGCTGGCAGCGGGTGGTGTCGCTCAAATGGCAGCGCGAAGAATACCGCCTCGGCGACGATTCGGGCCTGAGCACCTTGCTGATGCCCGGCGTCAGCTATTCGTACCTGCGCAGCGACAACCGCATCGACCCGCACAACGGCTATCGCCTGCAATTCGACACCAAGGTCGCCAAGGAAGGACTCGGCTCGGACAACAACCTCTTGTATGGCACGGCCATGGTCAAGGGCCTGACCACGGTATTCGACAAGCATCGCCTGTTGGCCCGGGCCCAGGTGGGCGGCAGCGCCACCAACGGCTACAAGTCGATTCCGCCGTCCCTGCGCTTTTTCGCCGGTGGCGACCAGAGCGTGCGTGGCTACGACTACCAGAGCCTGTCGCCGGAGAACTCCGAGGGCGATCGCATCGGCGGCCGCTACATGGTGGCCGCCAGCGTCGAGTATCAATATTCGGTCGCGGAGAAATGGCGCGTGGCGACCTTCGTCGACCAGGGCAACTCCTTCAACAGCCTTGAACTGCCAAGCCTCAAGACCGGGGTCGGCGTCGGCGTGCGCTGGGTCTCGCCGGTCGGCCCGATCCGTCTCGACCTGGCTCATGCGATGGACGATGACGGCGGCATTCGACTGCACTTTTCCATGGGGCCCGAGTTGTGAATCGCGGTTTGAAATTAGTGCTCCTGGCGCTCGCCGGGTTACTGCTGACGGTCGTCCTGGCCTTGAGCATTGTGTTGGGCACCGCCTTTGGCAGCCGTTGGGCTCTCGGCCTGGTACCGGGCCTGAGCGTGGAGAATTTCCAGGGGCGGCTGGGCGGGCGGTGGAGCGCCGATCGGGTGCTGTGGCAGCAAGATACCCGCCGGGTGGCGCTGGAGCGGCCGAACTTCGCCTGGTCGCCGTCGTGCCTGCTGCGCATGACCCTGTGCATCGAACAGCTCAAGGCCGACGCCATCGCCGTGCAGTTGCCAGCCACCGCCGATGAACCGAGCAGCGGCCCGATCAGCCTGCCGGACCTGGACTTGCCGTTGGCGATCGAACTGGGCGATGTCCAGGTGGGCAGCCTGTTGTTCAACGGCAGTGAGCAGCTCAAGGGGCTGCAACTGGTGGCGCACTGGACCGCCGAGGGTTTGCAGATCGACTCGGTGCAGTTGCAACGCGACGAACTGAGCCTGAAGTTATCCGGCCTGCTGCAACCGCACGGCGACTGGCCGCTGGACGCGACGGGCCAGTTGACCCTCCCAGCGCCGGGCGCGACGCCTTGGGCACTGGAGCTGAAAGTCGCTGGCGACCTGCTCAAGACCCTCAACCTCACGGCCGACAGCAGTGGTTATCTGCAAGGCCGCCTGACGGGCGAACTGCAACCGCTGGTGGATAACCTGCCGGCCAAGGTGCGCATCACCGCCGACGGTTTCAAGGCCAGCGCCGATCTGCCGGACACGCTGCTGCTCAACCAACTGGAGCTGACCGGCGAAGGCGACCTGAAGAACGGTTATCAACTGCTCGGCAAGGCGACACTGCCCGCCGAAAAGGGGCCGGTGGCGTTGCTGCTGCAAGGCCATGTGGACGCCAATGGCGCGCAAGTCGCCGGGCTGGATCTCGACGCCGGCAACCAGCAGACCCTCAAGCTCACCGGGCAGTTGGATTGGCGCGAAGGGCTGAACGCCGAAGCAAAAGTCGCCTGGCTGGATTTCCCCTGGCATCGCCTTTATCCGCTGATCGACGAGCCGCAAGTCACGCTGCGCAGTTTTAATGGCGAAGTCTCGTACACCGACGGCCAGTACCTGGGCAATTTCCAGGCGGCGCTGGACGGTCCCGCCGGGGCGTTCAGCCTGGGCAGTCCGTTCAGCGGCAACCTGACGCAAATCCACTTGCCGGAACTCAAGCTTGCCGCCGGACAGGGCAAGGCCGAAGGGCACCTGGACCTGCAATTTGCCGACGGCATCGCCTGGGACACCGCGCTGCAACTGTCGTCGGTCAATCCGGCGTACTGGCTCGCCGAACTGCCCGGCACGCTGGCCGGGCCGTTGCGCAGTAAAGGCTCGATGAAAAACCAGCGCATGGAACTCGACGCGGACGTGGACCTCAAGGGCAAGCTGCGCGGCCAGCCGGCACTGTTCCAGGCCAAGGCTAGCGGCGCTGGCGAACAATGGAACCTCGGCGCTCTGGATATCCGCCTCGGCGATAATCGCATCAACGGTACGGGCAGCCTGCAACAGCAGCTGACCGGCCAGATCGACATCAAGCTCGCGCGCCTGGCCCAGCTCTGGCCGCAGTTGCGTGGTCAGGTCAGCGGGCGTGTCGACGTGGCCGGCACGCTCAAGGCCCCCCAGGGCAAGCTCGACTTGCAAGGGACGCAACTGGCGTTTCAGGACAATCATCTGCAAAGCCTGAACCTGGACGCGACGCTCGACGGCGCGCAACGGGGCAAAGTCGATCTCAAGGCCAGCGGTATCCGCAGCGGCGAAACTTCCCTTGGCGTCCTGACGTTGAGCGGGCAGGGCGATATCAAGCAACAGCAACTGAAGGTCGACCTGCAAGGGCCCCAGTTGAAAACCAGCCTGGCCCTTGATGGCACGCTGGATCAGGGCAGCTGGCGTGGACGCCTGGCCAGTGGCGACCTGCGGGTCGGCGGTCAGGACTGGCGCCTGCAAGCGCCGGCGAAGCTGGAACGGCTGGCCAACGGTACGCTGAACTTCGGTGCCCACTGCTGGCGCTCCGGCCAGGCCAGCCTGTGCGGCGAAGACCAACGGCTGATGCCGGAGCCGAAGCTGCGCTATCACCTCAAGCAATTCCCCATCGAAAGCCTGGCCCAGTGGATGCCCAGGGATTTTGCCTGGCAAGGCCGGCTCAACGCCGACCTGCAACTGGACCTGCCGGCCAGCGGCCCGAATGGCCGGGTGCTGGTGGATGCCAGCGGCGGCACGTTGCGGATTCGGGATAAAGAACAGTGGCTGGACTTCCCCTACCAGACCCTGACGCTCGACAGCCGCCTGACACCCACGCGCATCGATACCGATCTGAATTTCGTCGGCGCCAGGCTCGGCGAACTGAGGGTCCAGGCGCGGATCAATCCGTTGCCAGCGAGCAAGCCGCTGAGCGGTTCGTTCCGCCTGAACGGCCTGGACCTGTCCGTCGCCCGTCCGTTCGTGCCGATGGTGGAAACCCTCACGGGTCACTTGAACGGCAGTGGCACGCTGTCCGGCGGGCTGCTCGCGCCCCAGGTCAACGGCAACCTGGTGCTCAGCGATGGCGAAGTGTCCGGCCCGGAACTGCCGGTCAGCCTCGAAGCCTTCCAACTGCGGGCGATGATCGCCGGTGAAACGGTGCGTCTGGATGGCGATTGGAAGAGTGGCAAGAGCGGGCAGGGCCGCCTGACCGGGAACATCGGCTGGGGCGAGGCGCTGACCATGGACCTGGCACTCAAGGGCTCGCAACTGCCGGTGACCGTCGAGCCCTACGCGGTGCTGGACGTGGCGCCGGACTTGAAAATCACGCTGCAGGGCGAGCGGCTGGCGATTGCCGGCAAGGTCCTGGTGCCGAAGGGCGAGATCACCATTCGCGAATTGCCGCCGTCAACCGTCAAGGTTTCGGACGACACGGTGATCGTCGGCCACCAGACCGAAGAGGGCAAGGCACCGATGGCCATGGCAATGGACATCGACGTGCTCGTCGGCCAGGAGAAGCTTGCCTTTTCGGGATTCGGGCTCACCGCCAACGTCCAGGGGCAGGTGCACATTGGCGATAACATGGACACTCGCGGCGAACTCTGGCTCAACGACGGCCGCTATCGGGCCTATGGGCAGCGGTTGACGGTGCGCCGGGCGCGCTTGTTGTTCGCCGGGCCTATCGATCAGCCGTACCTGGACATCGAAGCGATCCGCCAGACCGACGATGTGATTGCCGGCATCCGCTTGAGCGGCAGCGCCGAGCAACCCACCACGCAAATCTTCTCGGAGCCGGCCATGAGCCAGGAGCAGGCATTGTCCTACCTGGTGCTGGGCCGGCCGCTGAGTACCACCGGCGAAGACAACAACATGCTCGCCCAGGCTGCACTGGGCCTGGGCTTGATGGGCAGTTCCGGCGTGACCACCAGCCTGGCCAACAATCTGGGAATCGAGGATTTCCAACTCGACACCCAGGGCAGCGGCAACGAAACCAGCGTGGTCGCCAGCGGCAACCTGTCGGAAAAACTCAGCCTGCGCTACGGCGTCGGAGTGTTCGAACCGGCCAATACCATTGCCCTGCGCTACAAGCTGAGCAAGAAGGTCTACCTCGAAGCCGCCAGCGGCGTCGCCAGCTCGCTGGATATCTTCTACAAGCGCGATTTCTGACCTTTCCCCCAAATCCCTTGTGGGAGCGAGCTTGCTCGCCATAGCGGTATCACATTCAACCTGTTCGCAGGCTGACAGACCGCTATCGCGAGCAAGCTCGCTCCCACATGGTTTCTCATTTCTGTTGTTTATGCATAGCTAACTAACTATTTGTTTGACATTTGCTGCCTAAGCAGTAACATCTGGACATACATTCACTGCCTAGGCAGCTAACGGTATCCAGATGAAGCATTTCACCCCGGACGAATTCCACAATTGCCATCTCGGCATGCTCCTTGGCCGCGCCGCGGCGCTCAAGGACCGGATCATCGACACCCACATGGAGCCTGTCGGCATCACCGCCGCGCAGTTCAAGGTGTTGATCATCATGGCCCAGCACGGCATCGATACGCCGGTCGAGCTGTGCCGGTACCTGTCGCTGGACAGCGGCTCGATGACCCGCATGCTCGACCGCCTGGAGCAGAAGGGCTTTCTGGTTCGCCAGCGCTCGGCACAGGATCGGCGCCAGGTTCGTCTGGTGCTGACCGACGCCGGCCAGGCCCTCGCCGATCGCCTGCCATTCATCGGTGCCGACGCCATGAATCAACTGGCCGGCGCCATCAGCCGCGAGGAGCTGCAAACCCTCGAAGACATCCTCAAGAAAATACTGCTCGCCGCCGGTGACCCCATCACCGTCCTGCGATTGGGGGCCAAATGAAACATCAAACCTTGCGTACCCGCCTGAGCCTTGTGCTGTTGGCCATGAGCCTCGCCGGTTGTGCCAGCTACAGCGGCCTGAAGACCGAGGGCGTCAGCCTGGAGGCCAAGAGCCTGCAGGCTGGGCAATCGCTGACCGGGGTCAAACTGTCGCCCGCCGCGTGGCCGAAAAGCGACTGGTGGAAAAGCCTTGGCGACCCGCAACTCGACGGCCTGATCCGTGAAGCGCTGCGCGACAGCCCGGACATGCAGATCGCCAGCGCCCGGGTGCACCAGGCCAGCGCCGCTGCCTATGCCGCGAATGCCGCGCGCCTGCCGACCCTCGACGCCAGCGGCAGTGTCAGCCGTTCGCGCCTGGCCCGTGACCAGGACCCGCAAGGGCAGGGCGGCGCCTATAGCACCCTGCGTTCGCTGAGCGTCGATTTCAATTACAACTTCGACCTCTGGGGCGGCCAACGTGCCGCCTGGGAAGCGGCCCTGGGCCAGGCCCGCTCCGCCGAGATCGATCGCCAGGCCGCGCAACTGACCCTCGCCGCCGACGTGGCCCGGGCCTACAGCGACCTGGGCCAGGCCCACATCATTTATGACCTGGCCAATGAAGACCTCAAGCGCACGCGGCAGATGCTCGACCTGGGCAAACGCCGTCTCGGTGCCGGGATCGACAGCGAATATCAGTTCCAGCAGACCGAAAGCCTCGAAGCCAGCGCCGATGCGACGCTGATCGACGCGGAAAAACGCCTGCAAAGTGCAAAGATCGCCTTGGCGGTGCTGCTGGGCAAAGGTCCCGACCGGGGCAACGACATCGCCCGGCCCAACGTGCTGCAGGCCAGCGCGGTTGCGCTGCCGTCGAATCTGCCGGCCGAGTTGCTCGGTCGCCGTCCCGACCTGGTCGCGGCGCGGTGGCGGGTCGAGGCCGCGAGCAAGAACATCGAGGCCGGCAAGACCAACTTCTACCCCAACCTCAACCTGAGCGCGGCGGCGGGGGTGCAATCGCTGCTGGGTGACGCGATGTTCGGCGCGCCCAGTCGTTTCTTCAACGTGGCGCCGACCGTGTCGTTGCCGATCTTCGATGGCGGCCGCCTGCGGGCGGACCTGGACGCCCGGGACGCCGATTACGACCTGGCGGTGGCGCAATACAACAAGAGCCTGGTCGCGGCCCTTGGCGATGTCAGCGACACCATCAACCAGCTGCGCGACATCGGTCGGCAGCTGGGCGCCCAGCAACACGCGGTGGATATCGCCCGGAACTCCTACGACACCGTGGTCCAGCGCTACGGTTCCGGCATCGGCAATTACCTGGACGTGTTGAGCATCGAGCAGCAACTGCTCCAGGCCCAGCGCCAACTGGCGACCCTCAATGCCGAGCAGATCGATCTGTCGATCCAACTGATGCAGGCCCTGGGCGGTGGTTTCGATACCCAAACCATCGCTTCGGCCACTCCGGCCGCCACCGCGCCGACTCACTGATTCGAGGTACTTGTCATGGCAACTGCCGAAACTACCCAGGAAACCCAACAGGACAGCGGCAACCCGCGCAAGCGCAAGGTGTTGCTGCTGGCCCTGGCCCTGATCGTCATTCTCGCCGGCGTCGGTGTCTGGGCCTGGCATGAACTTTATGGACGCTGGAGCGAAAGCACCGACGATGCCTACGTGAACGGCAACGTGGTGGAAATCACCCCGCAAGTCAGCGGCACCGTGGTGAGCATTGGTGCCGATGACGGTGACCTGGTGCGCGAAGGCCAGGTGCTGGTGCAGTTCGACCCGAACGACGCCGAAGTTGCCTTGCAAAGTGCCCAGGCCAACCTGGCCCATACCGTGCGCCAGGTGCGTGGTTTGTACAGCAATGTCGACGGCATGAAAGCGCAGGTGCATGCGCAGGAAGCGGAAGTGCAGAAGGCTCGGGAAAACTACAACCGACGCAAGAACCTGGCGGCCGGCGGGGCGATTTCCCAGGAAGAACTGTCCCACGCCCGGGACGATCTGACCTCGGCGCAGAACGCCCTGGCTAACGCCCGGCAACAACTCATGACGACCAGCGCGCTGGTGGATGACACCGTGGTGTCGAACCATCCCGACGTACAGGCGGCGGCCGCGCAATTGCGCCAGGCTTACCTGAGCAATGCTCGCAGCACCTTGATTGCGCCGGTGACCGGTTACGTCGCCAAGCGCACCGTTCAGCTCGGGCAGCGCGTGCAGCCGGGCACGGCGCTGATGGCGGTGATCCCGCTGGACCAGTTGTGGATCGACGCCAACTTCAAGGAAACCCAGCTACGTGACATGCGCATCGGCCAGCCGGTGGACATCGAGACCGACCTTTATGGCAGCGACGTGAAGTACAGCGGCACGGTGGACAGCCTGGGCGCCGGTACCGGCAGTGCGTTTGCCTTGCTGCCAGCGCAGAACGCCACCGGTAACTGGATCAAGATCGTCCAGCGGGTGCCGGTGCGCATTCATATCAATGCCGAGGAGCTGGCCAGGCATCCACTACGGGTCGGCCTGTCGACCCAGGTCAACGTCAATCTCCACGACCAGAGCGGCCCGGTACTGGCCCAGCAGCCACCGCAAAAAGCCTCGTTCAGCACTCAGGTCTACGCCCGCCAGCTGGCCGATGCCGACGCGATGATCACTCGGCTGATTCATGAGAACAGCGCGGCGGCGAGCAAGACCGCGCAGCGTTGAGGCCTCTGTGGCGAGGGGATTTATCCCCGCTGGGCTGCGCAGCGGCCCTAAAACTGCGACCCGGTGTATCAGGGACTAACTCATCTAATCAAACAGGGGCTGCTACGCAGCCCAGCGGGGATAAATCCCCTCGCCACAGGGCGTAATTCCATTTCACCGGGGCGCCAGTAATTCACCACCTCCGCTTCATAGGATTCTCGCAATGAGCAATAACGCGTCCTTCACGCCGCCCAGCCTGTTGCTCAGCACCATCGGGTTGTCGCTGGCGACGTTCATGCAGGTGCTCGATACGACCATCGCCAACGTCGCCTTGCCGACCATTTCCGGCAACCTGGGCGTCAGTTCCGAGCAGGGCACCTGGGTCATTACCTCGTTTGCGGTGAGCAATGCGATCGCGCTGCCGCTGACCGGTTGGCTGAGCCGCCGGTTTGGCGAGGTGAAACTGTTTTTGTGGGCAACGATGCTGTTCGTCCTGGCCTCGTTCCTCTGCGGGATTTCCACGTCGATGCCCGAGCTGATCGGTTTTCGTGTGGTTCAGGGCCTGGTGGCCGGGCCTCTGTATCCGATGACCCAGACCTTGCTGATTGCCGTGTACCCGCCGGCGAGGCGCGGGATGGCCTTGGCCTTGCTGGCGATGGTCACCGTGGTGGCGCCGATCGCCGGGCCGATCCTGGGCGGCTGGATCACCGACAGCTACAGTTGGCCGTGGATTTTCTTCATCAACGTGCCGATCGGGATTTTCGCGGTGCTGGTGGTGCGTCAGCAGCTCAAGGCGCGGCCGGTGGTCACCAGTCGCCAGCCGATGGATTACGTCGGGTTGATCACCCTGATCATCGGTGTCGGGGCGTTGCAGGTGATCCTCGACAAGGGCAACGACCTGGATTGGTTCGAGTCGAACTTCATCATCGTCGGCGCGCTGATTTCGGCCGTTGCGCTGGCGGTGTTCGTGATCTGGGAAATGACCGATCGCCATCCGGTGGTCAACCTGCGGCTGTTTGCCTATCGCAACTTTCGCATCGGGACGATTGTGCTGGTAGGCGGTTATGCCGGATTCTTCGGCATCAACCTGATCCTGCCGCAGTGGTTGCAGACCCAGATGGGTTATACCGCCACCTGGGCCGGCCTGGCGGTTGCGCCCATCGGGATCCTGCCGGTGCTGATGTCACCTTTCGTTGGCAAATACGCCCACAAGTTCGACCTGCGCCTGCTGGCCGGGCTGGCGTTCCTGGCGATCGGTTTGAGTTGCTTCATGCGCGCCGGGTTTACCAACGAGGTGGATTTCCAGCACATCGCCCTGGTGCAGCTGTTCATGGGCATCGGCGTGGCGCTGTTCTTCATGCCGACCCTGAGCATCCTGATGTCGGACCTGCCGCCCCAGCAGATCGCCGACGGCGCGGGGCTGGCGACGTTCCTGCGGACCCTGGGCGGCAGTTTTGCCGCGTCGCTGACCACTTGGATCTGGATCCGCCGCGCCGACCAGCACCATGCCTACCTGAGCGAAAGCATCAGCACTTTCGAACCGGCCACGCGCGAGACGATCAACCAGCTCGGCGGGGCGAGCACGCCGGTGTACGCCCAGCTCGACCAGATCCTCACCAGCCAGGCGTACATGCTCTCCACCGTGGATTACTTCACGCTGCTGGGCTGGGCGTTCATGGGGTTGATCCTGCTGGTGTGGCTGGCGAAACCGCCGTTTGCGGCGAAGGCCGGGCCTGCCGCCAGCGGTCATTAAACCAAACACAACCCCTGTGGGAGCGAGCCTGCTCGCGAATGCGGATTATCAGTCAGTGATGTTTGACTGACACAGCGCTTTCGCGAGCAGGCTCGCTCCCACAAGGGATCTATATGTAGTCGGGGATTGTGTCGGGTGCCGGCAGTTGTGGCGGCGGGGCCAACTCGAACGGCGCCAGCGAAAAGCCCTGCTCATCCACCTGCAACGCCCAGCCCTGCTTGTCCCAATCTCCCAGCACGATGCGCCGGGCGGCGTGTTCGCCCAGTTGCAGCTTGTGGATGGCGGGGCGGTGGGTGTGGCCGTGGACCAAGGTTTTCACGCCATAGTGCTGCATGACGCGTGGGACCTCTTCTGGCGTGACGTCAACGATGTCGTTGGCTTTCATCCTCACCTGCGTGCGGCTTTCACTGCGCAGCTTGCGCGCCAGTTTCTGGCGGCTGCCCAAGGGCAGGTGGCGCAGGATGAACAGCGTGACCGGGTTGCGCAGCCAGCGCCGCAGTTTCATGTAGCCGACATCCCTCGTGCACAGGCTGTCGCCGTGCATCAGCAGCACCGGCTCGTCGCTGAATTGCACGACGGTCGGGTCCTTGAGCAGGGTGCAGCCGGCCGCTTTGCAAAAGGCCTGCCCGAGCATGAAGTCGCGGTTGCCGTGCATCAGGAAAATTGCCGTGCCGCTGTCGCTCAATTCGCGCAGGGCCTGGCAGATGGAGCGCTGGAACGGCGTCATGGCATCGTCGCCGATCCAGGCTTCGAAGAAGTCGCCCAGAATGTATAACGCTTGCGCCGAGCGGGCGCGTGTGGCGAGTAAATCCAGAAACGCCCGGGTGATGTCCGGGCGCTCCTCTTCCAGATGCAGATCTGAAATCAGCAATATCACGCCTCGATGATCTCGGCTTTCTCGATGATCACGTCTTCTGCCGGGACGTCCTGGTGGCCAGCCTTGGAAGTGGTGGAGACGCCTTTGATCTTGTCGACCACATCGGTACCGGCAGTGACCTTGCCGAATACGGCGTAGCCCCAGCCCTGGACGTTCTTGCCGCTGTGGTTCAGGAAGCTGTTGTCGGCGACGTTGATGAAGAACTGCGCGGAGGCCGAATGCGGCTCCATGGTGCGGGCCATGGCAACGGTGTATTTGTCGTTGGAAAGGCCGTTGTCGGCTTCGTTCTGGATGCTCGGGCGCTTGTCTTTCTTTTCTTTCATGCCCGGTTCGAAACCGCCGCCCTGGATCATGAAGTTGCCGATGACACGGTGGAAAACGGTGTTTTCGTAGTGGCCGGCCTTGACGTATTCAACGAAGTTGGCAACGGTAATCGGTGCCTTCTCGGCGTTCAGCTCCAGGACGATCTCGCCATGGTTGGTGGTCAGTTTGACTTGGGTCATGATCACTACTCTTTCAAGGAATTCGTGGGTTTCGGGGGTGCGGACGCCCGCAACCGGTCTGGCTGTAATCGGCCAGGCTGGGCAGTTTAGCGCGCCATGCGCGAATTTCGAGGCTGTTTTTCATCTGGCTGTCGAATAAATTCAATCGTTTGCCGGCCTGGCCTGTCAGGTGCTTGACAGCATCGGCTATGATACGGGCTTTGATTTATCAGGCCGCACCCGGCCGCGCACTTGTATGTTCAAGGATCCTATGAGCAAGCCCACTGTCGACCCTACCTCGAATTCCAAGACCGGCCCGGCCGTGCCGGTCAATTTCCTGCGCCCGATCATCCAGGCGGACCTGGATTCGGGTAAGCACACGCAGATCGTCACCCGTTTTCCGCCGGAGCCCAACGGCTACCTGCACATCGGTCACGCCAAATCCATTTGCGTGAACTTCGGCCTGGCCGAGGAGTTCGGTGGCGTCACGCACCTGCGTTTCGATGACACCAACCCGGCCAAGGAAGACCAGGAATACATCGACGCGATCAAGAGCGACGTCAAGTGGCTGGGCTTCGAATGGGCCGGCGAAGTGCGCTACGCCTCGCAGTATTTCGACCAGTTGCACGACTGGGCGGTGGAACTGATCAAGTCCGGCAACGCCTACGTGTGTGACCTGACGCCGGAGCAGGCCAAGGAATATCGCGGCAGCCTGACCGAGCCGGGCAGGAACAGCCCGTTCCGTGACCGCGGCGTGGAAGAGAACCTCGACCTGTTTGCCCGCATGCGCGCCGGTGAGTTCCCGGACGGCGCCCGTGTGCTGCGCGCGAAGATCGACATGGCCTCGCCGAACATGAACCTGCGCGACCCGATCATGTACCGCATCCGTCACGCTCATCACCACCAGACCGGCGACAAATGGTGCATCTACCCGAACTATGACTTCACCCATGGCCAGTCGGACGCCATCGAAGGCATCACGCATTCGATCTGCACCCTGGAATTCGAAAGCCATCGTCCGCTGTACGAGTGGTTCCTCGAGCATCTGCCGGTGCCGGCCAACCCGCGCCAGTATGAATTCAGCCGCCTGAACCTGAACTACACGATCACCAGCAAGCGCAAGCTCAAGCAACTGGTGGACGAGAAGCACGTCAGCGGCTGGGATGACCCGCGCATGTCGACGCTGTCGGGTTTCCGCCGTCGTGGCTACACGCCAAAGTCGATCCGCAACTTCTGCGAGATGGTCGGCACCAACCGTTCCGACGGCGTGGTCGATTTCGGCATGCTGGAATTCAGCATTCGCGAGGACTTGGACCACAGCGCGCCGCGCGCCATGTGCGTGTTGCGTCCGCTCAAAGTCGTCATCACCAATTACCCGGAAGGCCAGGTCGAAAACCTCGAACTGCCGTGCCACCCGAAAGAAGACATGGGCGTGCGCGTCCTGCCGTTCGCCCGGGAAATCTATATCGACCGTGACGACTTCATGGAAGAGCCACCCAAAGGCTACAAGCGCCTGGAGCCGGCCGGCGAAGTGCGCTTGCGCGGCAGCTACGTGATCCGCGCCGACGAGGCGATCAAGGACGCCGACGGCAACATCGTCGAGCTGCGTTGCTCGTACGATCCCGACACCCTGGGCAAGAACCCGGAAGGCCGCAAGGTCAAGGGCGTGATCCACTGGGTGCCGGCCGCCGCCAGCGTCGAGTGCGAAGTGCGCCTGTACGATCGCCTGTTCCGTTCGCCGAACCCGGAGAAGGCCGAGGACAGCGCCAGTTTCCTGGACAACATCAACCCTGACTCCCTGCAAGTACTCACCGGTTGTCGTGCCGAGCCTTCGCTGGGCAACGCACAGCCGGAAGACCGTTTCCAGTTCGAGCGCGAAGGCTACTTCTGCGCGGATATCAAGGACTCGAAACCCGGTGCTCCGGTGTTCAACCGTACCGTGACCTTGCGCGACTCCTGGGGTCAGTGATCAAGTCTTAAGGGAAACCCTGTGCTTACGATCTACAACACGCTCACCAAGAGCAAAGAAGTCTTCAAGCCGCTGGATGGCAACAAGGTCCGCATGTACGTCTGCGGCATGACCGTGTACGACTATTGCCACCTCGGCCATGGCCGCAGCATGGTCGCCTTCGACCTGGTGACCCGTTGGTTGCGCTTCAGCGGTTATGACCTGACCTATGTGCGCAACATCACCGACATCGACGACAAGATCATCAATCGGGCCAACGAGAACGGTGAAGCGTTCGATGCGCTGACCGAGCGCATGATCAAGGCCATGCACGAGGACGAGGCGCGCCTCAACATCCAGAAGCCGGACCTGGAGCCGCGGGCCACCGACCACATCCCGGGCATGCTGGCGATGATCCAGACCTTGATCGACAAGGGCTATGCCTACGCACCGGGCAACGGCGATGTGTACTACCGCGTCGCCAAGTTCATGGGCTACGGCAAGCTGTCGCGCAAGAAGATCGAAGATTTGCGCATCGGCGCACGCATCGAGGTCGACGAGTCGAAAGAAGATCCGCTGGACTTCGTGCTGTGGAAAGGCTCCAAGCCGGGCGAGCCGAGCTGGGATTCACCGTGGGGCGCCGGGCGTCCGGGCTGGCACATCGAATGCTCGGTGATGTCGACCTGCTGCCTGGGCGAGACCTTCGACATTCATGGTGGTGGCAGCGACCTGGAATTCCCGCACCACGAAAACGAAATCGCCCAGAGCGAAGCGGCCACCGGCAAGACCTACGCCAATGCCTGGATGCATTGCGGCATGATCCGCATCAATGGCGAGAAGATGTCCAAGTCCTTGAACAACTTCTTCACCATCCGCGACGTGCTCGACAAGTATCACCCGGAAGTTGTGCGTTACCTGCTGGTGTCCAGCCACTACCGCAGCGCCATCAACTATTCGGAAGACAACCTCAAGGATGCCAAGGGCGCCCTGGAGCGTTTCTACCACGCACTCAAGGGCCTGCCGAACGTGGCGCCCGCCGGTGGCGAAGCGTTCGTGGCGCGGTTCACCGAAGTGATGAACGACGACTTCGGCACGCCGGAAGCCTGCGCGGTGCTGTTCGAGATGGTGCGTGAGATCAACCGCCTGCGCGAGAGCGATCTCGATGCGGCGGCGGGCCTGGCAGCGCGGCTGAAGGAACTGGCCAGCGTGTTGGGCGTGTTGCAGCTTGAAGCCGACGACTTCCTGCAAGCCGGCGCCGAGGGCCGCGTGGACGCCGCCGAGGTCGAGGCCTTGATCCAGGCGCGCCTGACCGCGCGGGCCAACAAGGACTGGGCCGAATCCGACCGCATCCGCGACCAGCTCACCGCCATGGGCGTGGTGCTCGAAGACGGCAAGGGCGGGACGACCTGGCGGTTGGCGGACTGAGTCCTTCCAGTCCTTGCAATGCCCCTGTGGGAGCGAGCCTGCTCGCGAAAGCGCAATATCAGCCAACAATGGTTTGACTGATATACCGCATTCGCGAGCAGGCTCGCTCCCACAGTTTTTTGTATGTCTACGCTGGAACAGGTCGCTTCGACCCTCGCGCTGACAGCAGTCCCCATGCCGGAACCGGTCACGAACGCCTGCTTCGTCGCCATTAAAACGAAACGTCTGACAGCCATGCTGTGAGACATGCCAGTAGTATCGGTTTTAACGGAACGTCAGAGGCGGGATAGAGCAGGGTGAGGCTCGGTCGGCCTGATCTTTAGCCAGCCACTGCGCTGCTGCAAACGGGCTGGCTGCGGATTGCGGCAGGGGCTCAGGGCGTTTGTGGCTTGTCAGGAGCAGTCAGGCCGGCCTGGATACGCTGATAGATTTCTTCTCGATGCACCGCAACGTTTTTCGGGGCGTTGATGCCGATCCGGACTTGTTGGCCGCTTACGCCCAGAATGGTGATCGTGATGTCGTCACCAATGTTTATGCTTTCACCGACTTTGCGGGTGAGTATCAGCATGGTGTTCTCCTTGATTGCTTTATAGGGCACCTGATTCAGACAGTGCAGATGTCGGTACTGCTTATAGATTAGTGCTAAGTGTCACAATATGGGTGCCTCTTTCTGACGTGCAGATGCTGCATTAATTCCCAGGGTGCGACTATACAGAGACGCCGGAGAGGTTTCTCGTGTTTTGAGCTCCGTTTGCGGCGTTTTTGGCGACAGTGAGTGCTAAAATTCCCGCCTCATGTCTTTCGGGGGAATCGTTGTGCGTAAATTGGCTTGGGTATTGGTGGTATTGGCGCTGGCGGGATGCGGTGAAGGGCGTGACGTCTCGGCACCCAAGCCCAAGCCCGTGGCGAGCTTCACGCCGGCCGCCGCTGCCGCACCGCAGTGGGCCGTCGAGGTTCGAGGCCAGACGCCCCAGGCCGTCAGCGATCTGACCGGATGGCTGATCGAGCACAGCTTCATGTCCACTGTCGTCAGGGAAAACGGCAAGGACCGCGTCCTGGTAGGGCCGTTAAGCTCCAAGGCTGAAGCCGAAGCGAAGCAGGAGCAGATCACCGCTGCCCTGGTCCGTGCGAAGAAACGCAACATCGAGGCCTTGGTGGTGGACTTCCCGCCGGCTCAATAATCAGTCAATACAGAACCTGTGGGAGCGAGCTTGCTCGCGATAGCGGTATATCAGTCGATAAACCTGTTGTCTGTCACTCCGCTATCGCGAGCAAGCTCGCTCCCACATCGTTTTTGTGTGTTAACGGATGCCAGGTCAGCCGCAGGCCTTCAGGTCCACCGGGCCGACGAATTCGTTCCCGCGACCCATGACGCACGCCACGCTCTGGTTGCGCTGGCGTTCCCAGGCCTGCACCGGGTAGGTCTTGTCCCAGGCCTCATACAGGCGCCGGTCCTGTTTGGAGAGGCGCAAACCGTATTGTTTGCTCATGTAGAAATACGTCCTGGCGATCATTCCCCGAATGGACGGGCGCGGCATGACCTTCTTGGCCTTGAAGTCCACCTGAGTCAGGCATGAGCCGTACTGGCCTTTCTGCACCGGCAACCAGCCGAAGCTGAAGTTGCTGCGATCACCGTTCACCTCGCCAATGCTCGGCACCAGGTTATGCAGATCCGCCTCGGCCCTTTGATAGACCGGGTCGTAGCGGGTGCATTGTTTGCGCCCGCCCTGTTGCCAGCATTGGCGCTGATGACCGATCTGCCAGGCCGGGACAATATGCTCCCACTCGATGCGGGCGGCGCGATTGGCGTTCTTGCGCGGTACATAACCGCATGCCGCGAGGTTCACCCGGTTGCCGGTGTATTTGCACCCGCAGTAGAACTCGGTGGATTGTGGCGCATAGAGTTTCCAGGCGACTTTCTTGGCTTCGTTGAAGGTGCGCGGCGCACCAGCCTGTGCACCCGTGGCAACGAAGACGAGCAATAAAGCTAAACAGCGAACAATCATCGGGCTCAATCTTCCTTCGGCACAACCCAGAAAACCTGCACACCGCCATCGTCGCGATAAGCGAGGGTGACGTTGTCGTTCTCGTCGATTTCTTCGAGCAGGCGTTCCCACTCGTCGATCGGCTCGTCGGGCAGGCGGAAGATCAGCGCGGCCTTGGCCTTTTGCGCGGTGGGCGAATTGATGATTTTCGAGACGCGCAGGCCGAGTCGTGTGTAGGAATCTAAGGGGGTAGTTGCAGCGAGAGGCGTTGCCACAGGATTATCCTTATTAAGCTGTACGGGCATACAGTATTTAACCGTAGGCAATTACGCAACTGCTTAAAATTCAAGAAAATCGTCTGACAACACTTTTCCGACTTTGGTGTAGGAGAAATACGTTTTTTTAGCGGGTGTGTAGGCGAAGCGCCACCTGCTTGTAGGAAGCAGGTGGCGAAACAGCCCGACCGGAAACGGCTGGGCGTGAGTATCAGTATTCCCAGAATATCCGCTGCAATTCCTTGCTGTCCTGAGTCTTGGTCAGGGCGACCATGGCCAGGATGCGCGCCTTCTGCGGATTCAAGTCGTGGGCCACGACCCAGTCGTATTTATCGTCAGGCTGTTCGGCGTTGCGCAGCACGAAACCGCCGGCGTTGGCGTGGGACGAACGAATGATCTGCACGCCTTCCTTGCGCAAGGCCTGCAACGAAGGCACAACCCGCGACGACACCGAACCGTTGCCAGTGCCGGCATGAATGATCGCCTTGGCGCCGGACTGGGCGAGGGCCTTGTAAGCCGTGTCGCTGACGTTGCCGTAGGAGTAGGCGATTTCCACGTCCGGCAGGCTCTTGATGGTCTTGATGTCGAATTCCGAGTCCAGGGTGTGACGCTTGGCCGGCAGGCGGAACCAGTAGGATTTGCCTTCCACTACCATGCCCAGCGGGCCCCATGGGCTCTTGAAGGCTTCAGTCTTGATGTTGATCATCTTGCTGACATCGCGACCGGACTGGATTTCATCGTTCATGGTCACCAGCACGCCCTTGCCCCGTGCTTCCTTGCTGCTGGCCACGGCCACGGCATTGTAGAGATTGAGCATGCCATCGGCCGACATCGCGGTGCCGGGACGCATCGAGCCGACGACGATGATCGGTTTTTCGGTCTTTTCCACCAGGTTGAGGAAGTACGCGGTTTCTTCCAGCGTGTCGGTGCCATGGGTGATGACAATGCCATCGACGTCATTGCTGTCGGCGAGCTCGGCGACGCGCCGGCCCAGCTGCAGCAGATTGTCGTTGGTGATGCTTTCCGAGGCGATTTGCATGACCTGTTCGCCACGCACATTGGCCAGTCGGCTGAGCTCGGGCACGCCGGCGATCAGTTGTTCGATGCCCACCTTCGCCGCCTGGTAAGTGGCGCTGTTGGCCGAGCTGGCGCCCGCGCCGGCGATGGTGCCGCCGGTGGCGAGGATGACGACGTTGGCGAGCTTTTGCTCGGTTTGGGTTTCTTTTGCCTGGAGCGCGCCGGGCAGCAGGAGCAGAAGGGCCAAGGCGCCCGGAACAAGAGTCTTGAAAGCAGATGTCATTATTTTTCTCTCTAGTCATGAGGAATCTAGTCATGAGGATTCATCTAGATGTTCCGGCAGACCTGAATGCCGGGAACACAGCTGGAGGAGCATGATCCGTACCAGCCCGGTCGGCGCCGCTGATCAGGGCCTAAGACGTTGATATCCAAAACGATGTGTATTGAGTGAGGGGCCCGGGCGAGCAGTCTGGGGACGGGTTTCCGAATGTCGCGAGTGTTTACTGTTCGGTTACCCGAAAGGGAAAGGGCTGAAAGAAAGGTCTGAAGCGCTAAAGAAAAAGCTCTGACGGACGATGCCTTTGTAGGAATTCATTCACGGAGCGAGACATGTCCTTTTCCATCGGCTTTCCCAATGCCGCGACCATCACCATCGGTGGTAGATCCATCTCCACACTGAATGCCCTGAGGGAGGCGAGCGCCGACGCGGCTGATGAGGCGCTTGGCGAAACGCAGGAAACCGGCACGGTCCGTGCGAACCTGGCGACCGAAGCCGAGGGCAAGACCGAGAAAAGCAGCAGTACGCAAAGTATCGCTATGCAAGTGCTGCTCAAGCGAATGCAGGAACTCCAGCAGCAATTGCGGGAGCAGCAGCAACAACTTGCCGCTGCACAGACGCGTGCCTATCCAACGCCCGAAGCCAAGACGACCGCTATCATGGCTATCCAAGGGCAAATCGCCGATACCACCGGCGCGCTGCAACAGGTCACCGGCAACCTGATCAAGGAACTGGCCAAGGATTCGGGTTCGGGGGCGCTGGTGAATACCACCGCTTGACGTTTCAACGTTGCGGATGAAACCGCAACGTTGACAAAACCCTGATGCTTTACCATAGTTCATTCCACGCAAACGTTTGCGCGGCTGTCGTGCGACGATTTTGCTCACAATAATCATAAAATCGGAGTGAACCCATGAAGCTGCCATTCGCTGGACGCCTTCTCGCCGTCGCCATGCTCGCGGCCGCATCCGCAGCGCTGCCATTCTCCTCGGCGCTCGCCCAGACCACCGAAAAACCCAAGGTCGCCCTGGTCATGAAATCCCTGGCCAACGAATTCTTCCTGACCATGGAAGATGGCGCCAAGGCTTATCAGAAGGAACACTCCGCCGAGTTCGACCTGATCTCCAACGGGATCAAGGATGAAACCGACACCGCCAACCAGATTCGCATCGTCGAGCAGATGATCGTGTCCAAGGTCGATGCGCTGATCATCGCGCCGGCCGACTCCAAGGCTATGGTGCCGGTGATCAAGAAAGCCGTGGATGCCGGCATCACGGTGATCAACATCGATAACCAGCTCGATCCGGCCGTGGTCAAGAGCAAGAACATCAACGTGCCGTTCGTAGGTCCGGACAACCGCAAGGGCGCCCGCCTGGTAGGTGAATACCTGGCCAAGCAGCTCAAGGCCGGTGACGAGGTCGGCATCATCGAAGGCGTGTCGACCACCACCAACGCCCAGGCGCGCACCGCAGGCTTCAAGGATGCGATGGAGGCGGCGCAGATCAAAGTCGTCTCCCTGCAATCCGGTGACTGGGAAATCAACAAGGGCAACCAGGTTGCCGCGTCGATGCTCAGCGAATATCCGAACATCAAGGCATTGCTGGCCGGCAACGACAGCATGGCGGTCGGTGCGGTCTCGGCCGTGCGCGCCGCTGGCAAGGCGGGCAAGGTGCAAGTGGTCGGCTACGACAACATCAACGCCATCAAGCCGATGCTCAAGGACGGTCGCGTCCTGGCGACAGCCGACCAGTTCGCTGCCAGGCAGGCAGTGTTCGGCATCGAAACCGCGCTGAAGATGCTCAAGGGCGAAAAAGTCGACAGCGGCACCAACGGCGTCATCGAAACTCCGGTCGAGCTGGTGACCAAGCCGTAACCCTGGCGACACAACGGCGCTCGCCCGTCCGGGCGGGCGCATTGGAGAGTTTGTTATGTCCGTTCGTGATCCGAACGCTGTCCTTTGCGTCAGCGGTATCGGCAAGACCTATGCGCAGCCGGTACTGAGCGATATCACCCTGACGTTGATGCGCGGTGAAGTGCTGGCGCTGACCGGCGAAAATGGCGCCGGCAAAAGTACCTTGTCCAAGATCATCGGCGGGCTGGTCACGCCGACAACCGGGCAGATGCAATTCCAGGGGCAGGATTACCGTCCCGGCAGCCGGACCCAGGCTGAATCGTTGGGCGTGCGCATGGTGATGCAGGAGCTCAACCTGCTGCCGACCCTTTCCGTGGCTGAAAACCTGTTCCTCGACAACCTGCCCAGCCACGCTGGCTGGATCAGCCGCAAGCAATTGCGCAAGGCGGCAGTCGAGGCCATGGCCCAGGTGGGGCTGGATGCCATCGATCCTGACACGCTGGTCGGTGAGCTGGGGATCGGTCACCAACAGATGGTCGAGATCGCCCGCAACCTGATCGGCGATTGCCATGTGCTGATCCTCGACGAACCGACCGCCATGCTGACGGCCCGTGAAGTCGAGATGCTTTTCGAACAGATTACCCGTCTGCAAGCCCGCGGCGTGTCGATCATCTACATTTCCCATCGCCTCGAAGAACTGGCGCGGGTGGCCCAGCGCATTGCGGTGTTGCGCGACGGCAACCTGGTCTGCGTCGAGCCGATGGCCAACTACAACAGCGAGCAACTGGTGACGCTGATGGTCGGTCGCGAGCTGGGCGAGCACATCGACCTGGGCCCGCGCCAGATCGGCGCACCGGCACTGACGGTCAAGGGCCTGAGCCGTTCCGACAAGGTTCGCGATGTGTCCTTTGAAGTGCGCAGTGGCGAAATCTTCGGTATTTCCGGCCTGATCGGGGCGGGGCGCACCGAGCTGCTGCGGCTGATCTTCGGCGCCGATGCGGCCGACAGCGGCACGGTGGCGCTGGGTTCACCGGCGCAGGTGGTGAGCATTCGCTCGCCGTCCGACGCGGTAGCTCATGGCATCGCCTTGATTACCGAGGATCGCAAGGGCGAAGGCTTGCTGCTGACCCAATCCATCGCGGCCAATATTGCCTTGGGCAACATGCCGGAGATTTCCAGTGGCGGTTTCGTCAACGGCAGCGAGGAACTCTCGCTGGCGCAGCGGCAGATCGATGCCATGCGCATCCGCAGCTCCAGCCCGACGCAGTTGGTGTCGGAGCTGTCCGGCGGTAACCAGCAGAAGGTCGTGATCGGCCGCTGGCTCGAACGCGATTGCTCGGTATTGCTGTTCGACGAGCCGACCCGGGGCATCGACGTCGGCGCCAAATTCGACATTTATGCGCTGCTCGGTGAGTTGACTCGCCAGGGCAAGGCGCTGGTCGTGGTGTCCAGTGACCTGCGGGAACTGATGCTGATCTGCGACCGGATCGGCGTGCTGTCCGCCGGGCGCCTGATCGACACCTTCGAGCGCGACAGCTGGACCCAGGATGACTTGCTTGCCGCCGCGTTCGCCGGCTACCAGAAACGTGATGCGTTGCTCAACGAAGCAGCGCCTAGGGAACTCTCATGAAAACCGCTCCTGCCGTCGGCAAATCGAATGGCAACTTTTATGGCCTTGGCACCTACCTGGGCCTGGCCGGCGCCTTGCTGGCCATGGTCGCGCTGTTCTCGGTCCTGAGCAGCCACTTTCTTTCCTATGACACCTTCAGCACCCTTGCCAACCAGATTCCGGATTTGATGGTACTGGCGGTCGGCATGACGTTCATCCTGATCATCGGCGGCATCGACCTGTCGGTGGGCTCGGTGCTGGCGCTGGCTGCCTCGACGGTCAGCGTGGCGGTGCTCGGCTGGGGCTGGAGCGTCTGGCCGTCGGCCTTGCTCGGCATGGCCGTGGCGGCGCTGGCCGGGACGGTGACCGGTTCGATTACCGTAGCGTGGCGCATCCCGTCGTTCATCGTCTCGCTGGGCGTGCTGGAAATGGCCCGTGGCCTGGCGTACCAGATGACCGGCTCGCGGACCGCCTATATCGGCGACTCCTTCGCCTGGCTGTCCAACCCGATCGCCTTCGGTATTTCCCCTTCGTTCATCATTGCCTTGCTGGTGATTTTCATTGCCCAGGCCGTGCTGACCCGTACCGTGTTCGGTCGCTACCTGATCGGCATCGGCACCAACGAAGAGGCTGTGCGCCTGGCCGGCATCAATCCCAAACCCTACAAGATCCTGGTGTTCAGCCTCATGGGGCTGCTGGCCGGTGTCGCCGCGCTGTTCCAGATTTCGCGCCTGGAGGCGGCAGATCCCAACGCCGGTTCAGGGCTTGAGCTGCAAGTCATCGCCGCGGTGGTCATCGGCGGTACGAGCCTGATGGGCGGGCGCGGCTCGGTCATCAGTACCTTCTTCGGCGTGCTGATCATTTCGGTGCTGGCGGCGGGCCTGGCCCAGATCGGCGCGACCGAGCCGACCAAAAGGATCATTACCGGTGCGGTGATCGTGGTGGCGGTGGTGCTCGATACGTACCGCAGCCAGCGCGCCAGTCGGCGGGCTTGAAGCATGGCAACGATCAAGGATGTGGCGGCGCTCGCGGGGATCTCCTACACGACGGTGTCCCACGTGGTGAACAAGACGCGACCGGTCAGTGACGAGGTGCGACGCAAAGTCGAGGCGGCCATCGAGCGATTGGACTACGTGCCCAGCGCGGTGGCGCGTTCACTCAAGGCCAAGACCACAGCGACTATCGGCCTGCTGGTGCCCAACAGCCTCAACCCGTACTTCGCCGAACTGGCCCGTGGGATCGAGGATTACTGCGAGCGCAATGGCTATTGCGTGATCCTGTGCAATTCCGACGACAACCCGGACAAGCAGCGCAGTTACCTGCGGGTGCTGTTGGAAAAACGCATCGACGGCTTGATCGTGGCGTCGGCCGGCGGCGATGTCGGCCTGGCCGAGGGCTTGGCCAACGTGCGCACGCCCATGGTGATCGTCGACCGCGGGCTCGATGGGGTGGACGCCGACCTGGTGCGTATCGACCACGAATATGGCGCGTACCTGGCGACCCGGCACCTGCTGGAGCTGGGGCACCGCGACATTGCCTTTATCGGTGGGCCGGCGGACACCAGCGTGGCGCAGATGCGCCTGGCGGGTTACTGCCGTGCGCTGAAAGAGGCGGGGATCGAATTGCCCGTAGAGCGCATGCTCGAAAGCGATTTCACCAGTACCGGTGGCTATCGCGCGGCGGCGCAACTGCTTGAGCAGCAGCCGCCCAGCGCGATCTTCGCCGCCAACGATATGATCGGCATCGGGGCGCTGCGCGCCGCCGCCGAACGCAACGTGCGGGTGCCCGGCGAGCTGTCGATCATCGGCTTCGACGACATCCAGATGAGCCGTTACGTCTACCCGGCGCTGACCACGGTGGGGCAGTCGATCCTGCAGCTCGGCGAGATGGCGGCCGAAGTGCTGCTACGCCGGATCGCCACGCCGACGCTTGCCACCGACCAGCGGATCGTGACGCCCAGCATTGTCTTGCGAGAATCGACTGCACCGCTGTCCGGTACATTCGCCCAATACCGCTGAACCGAATTGACGAGTAATGATGTATGCCAGCAAAAGTAGTGGTAATAGGCAGCCTGAACATGGACCTGGTGACGCGTGCGCCACGTCTGCCCCGTGGCGGTGAAACGCTGATCGGGGAATCGTTTTCGACCATCCCCGGCGGCAAGGGCGCCAACCAGGCGGTGGCTGCCGCGCGCCTCGGGGCGCAAGTGTCCATGGTCGGTTGCGTCGGCGGTGACGCCTACGGTCAGCAATTGCGCGGTGCGCTGGTGGCCGAAGGCATTGATTGCCAGGCCGTCAGCGTTGTCGAGGGTTCCAGCGGCGTGGCGCTGATCGTGGTCGATGACAACAGCCAGAATGCGATCGTGATCGTCGCCGGCGCCAACGGTGAGCTGACGCCGGCTGTGCTCGACAGTTTCGACGCGGTGCTGCAAAGCGCCGAGGTCATCATCTGCCAGCTTGAAGTGCCGGATGCCACCGTCGGCCATGCACTCAAGCGTGGTCGTGAACTCGGCAAGACCGTCATCCTCAATCCGGCGCCCGCTTCTCGGGCATTGCCCGCCGACTGGTACGCCTGCGTCGATTACCTGATTCCCAACGAAAGTGAAGCGGCGATCCTCAGCGGCCTGGCGGTGGAGTCCCTGGAAAACGCCGAAGCCGCCGCGACCCAGTTGATCGCCGCCGGTGCCGGCAAGGTGATCGTGACCCTGGGGGCCCAAGGGCTGATGTTCGCCAACGGTTCGAGCTTCGAACATTTCCCGGCGCCGCGGGTCAAGGCAGTGGACACCACGGCAGCGGGCGACACGTTTGTCGGCGGGTTTGCCGCGGCCCTGGCCAGCGGCAAGAATGAGGTCGAGGCTATTCGTTTCGGCCAGGTCGCCGCTGCACTGTCGGTCACCCGCGCGGGCGCTCAGCCTTCCATTCCAACCCTGCAGGAAGTACAGGCGTTCGAAGCATGAAAAAAACTCCTCTGTTGAACATCGCCCTGTCGCGATTGATCGCCTCCCTCGGTCATGGCGACAAAGTGGTCATCGGTGACGCCGGCCTGCCGGTGCCGCCCCACGTCGAGTTGATCGACCTGGCGCTGACCCATGGGGTTCCGGATTTCGTCAGTACCTTGAAAGTGGTGCTCAGCGAGATGCAGGTCGAGCGCCATGTGTTGGCTCAGGAAATCCTCGATAAACAACCGTCGGCCCTGGCCACGTTGCAGGCGCTGCATGCCGAAGGCGCGCTGGGTACGCGGGAGCTGGTCAGCCACGAGCAATTCAAGACGCTCAGCCGAGAGGCGAGGGCAATCATTCGCACAGGAGAATGTTCTCCATACTGCAACGTGGTGCTGATCGCCGGCGTCACGTTCTAGGTTTTCCCACCAGCACAAGGAGTGCGCCATGCACCGCTATGCTCAGAAAATGCATCAACTGTTGCGGAGTCTGCTGCTTTTGTCATTGCTCACGGCTACAAACGCCCAGGCGGCGGAAAAAATCGACCTGATCATCGACACCGATCCAGGCGCCGATGACGTGGTTGCGTTGTTGTTCGCGCTGGCATCCCCCGAAGAGCTGCATATTCGGGCGTTGACCACCGTCGCCGGCAACGTGCGCCTGGACAAGACATCCCGCAACGCGCGCCTGGCTCGCGAGTGGGCCGGGCGTGAAGAGGTTCCGGTGTACGCCGGTGCCCCGAAGCCGTTGATGCGCACGCCGATCTACGCCGAAAACATCCATGGCAAGGAAGGTTTGTCCGGTGTCGAGGTGCATGAGCCGAAGAAAGGATTGGCCGAGGGCAATGCCGTCAGCTACCTGATCGACACGCTCAAGGCCGCCAAGCCACACAGCATCACCATTGCGATGCTGGGCCCGCAGACCAACCTGGCCCTGGCGCTGGTCCAGGAGCCCGACATCGTCCAGGGCATCAAGGAAGTGGTGATCATGGGGGGCGCGCATTTCAACGGCGGCAATATCACGCCGGTGGCGGAGTTCAACCTGTACGCCGATCCCCAGGCGGCAGAGATAGTCGCCAAAAGCGGGCTGAAGCTGACGTATCTGCCACTGGACGTGACCCACAAGATCCTCACCAGCGAGGCACGCCTCAAGCAGATCGCCGCGCTGAACAACAACGCCAGCAAGCTGGTCGGCAATATTCTCAATGAGTACGTCAAGGGCGATATGGAGCACTACGGCATGACCGGCGGCCCGGTGCATGATGCGACCGTGGTCGCCTATCTGCTCAAGCCGCAGTTGTTTACCGGGCGTTCGGTCAATCTGGTGGTGGACAGTCGTGAAGGCCCGACGTTCGGGCAGACGGTCGTCGATTGGTACGACGGCCTCAAGGCGCCCAAGAATGCCTTCTGGGTGAAGGACGGCGATGCGCAGGGGTTCTTCGATCTGTTGACCGAGCGGCTGGCCCGCCTCAAGTAGACCCTCTCGCAGCGACCCCGCAGGCGCCGGCCTGCGGTGGTCTAGTCAACCGTCTCGATAATGCTCGGGTAGCGTTCGAACGCCTGCTGGATGAAGTTCTGAGCGCCTTGCGTCCCGAGCTCTTTCACCAACAACTCGATGCCGATGATTGCCAGTTCCTCAGGGCTGCCCGGGCTGTATGAGCTGTGGCCCTGGGCCCATTTGGCATTGATGGTGGCTTCGATGCTGACGGTGCTCATGGTCGGGCTCGCAGGTTGGGAGATCAGTAGGCTGAGTTAAGCATTTTTGCTTCGGGTTTGGCAGTGCGACTTAGGCATCAGAAGTGCGGTATGCGACACTTGGCGTTTGATTTTTTCGAGGAGCCCTGGCATGCAGATCGACCTGAACAAACCAGATGGACTTACCCTCGACTCGGTTCGCCAATTGCTGGCTTCTGCCAGTGATGACGAGCATACCCAACTGCGAGTGACCAAGGACGGCATTGCCTATCTGTCTTCGGGCATCGTGGGTGGTGCTGAAATCGATGGCCTGCGGTTCCGGCTCGAGACATGGGCGAAAGGGTCAGGCTACGTTGGCCGGGTCGCGGCAAGTGACGAGGTCTGGGTCATGCAGATCTATAACGCGCTGAAGGACAACTGGCCGAACCCACCCTTCGATTACATCGATATCTATTGAGCACCGTTCATATTCAGTCACGATTCAGCTCTGGACTGGCGGTCGTGCTCGGGCAAACTGCCGGTTTTTCCAGTGAGGGCGCAATGATAGCGCCGGTGTTGAAACCAAGCGTCATCCCGGCTGTCGCACGCTCACTACTATCCATCGAAAAAAGGAGGCTTCATGCCTTGGAAGCTCGTGTCATTGAATATTCTGTTGGCCGCCACGTTCTTGAGCGGATGCAGTAGCACGTCGGAGTCGACGCCTGATCCCGTGGCAGCCGAGGCCGGTCATACCCGCTGCGATGCCAAGGCCGCCGAGTTTGCCGTCGGCAAGCAGGCTTCGCCGCAGTTGCTTGAGCAAGCGCGCGCTCGATCCGGCGCGCAGAATGCCCGGATTCTCAAACCCAACGACATGATCACGCTTGAGTACCGCTCCGATCGCCTCAACCTCAACACCGATGCCAAGCTGGTGGTCAATCGGGTGAGCTGCGGCTGACAGGCGGTTTCCAGCAGGCCATAAAAAACCCCGTCACATGGACGGGGTTTTTTTAGCGCGCCGGGAAATTACTCTGGGCGAACTTGTGCAGCTTGCATACCCTTTTGGCCTTTCTCAGCTACGAAGGAAACGGTCTGGCCTTCTTTCAGGCTTTTGAAACCGTCGCTTTCGATAGCTTTGAAGTGTACGAACAGGTCGTCACCGCCACCTTGAGGAGTGATGAAGCCGAAGCCTTTTTCATCGTTGAACCATTTAACGGTGCCGGTTTGGCGATTAGACATGGTGTATCTCCAAGAAACATATATTTTCAGTGTACTGTGCTGCTCAGGCCAACTGGGCACACCCGGGTATCATAGTCGAAATGTTCGATTTGGGAGCCCCCCGGACGAGCTGTTTGCCAATCAGTCGTGTTTCCTTTACCCCCTGAACCGGCTGGAAGGCCCGGTTTCAAAGGCTTTCAGCCGAACGTAAAGACGATAAAAAAAGCTGTAAAACCTGAATAAATCCTGAAAAAAGCCGCTTATCCTAGCCTTTTCAGCTGTTCCGAGCCGTCTCTGGGGCCTCGATCACTCATTTTTTTGCGGGTGGATTGGCCTTGCATTTGGCGATCTGACCGAGCGCTTTCTGCTGCAGTTCAGGGGTGGCCTTATTGTCCATCAGCGCCTGGATATCGCTCGCCGGGTAGGATTTGATCGCGTCCGCGCCACAAGCGCAGTGGGTCTTGGCCGCCGCTGCGCCAATCTGCGGGGTCGCCGCTTGAGTGCACTGCGCCATGTATTTCTCACGCTCGCCCTTGGGCCATTCGGCGTGGGCACTCAGCGGAAGCAGCAGGGCGAGGGGGGCGACTACTGCCAATAGGGTGTTCAGACGCATGCGGGGATGCTCCTTTGTGGGTCGATGTCTTGTTATCTGAGGCGTTGCGGACGTTTCGGTTCAGCACTCTGGCATAAAAATCGTCAGTTTACGCCGGCTTCGATCCAGGCGCGGCGATGACCGTTCATCTGTGCTAGGATGCCGGGCTCGGGTATTTCTCAGGCTCCGGAGGCAACAGGCCCCGGCGGCGGTAAATGTTCGATCAACCCTGATTTGAATCCCAGTCACTCTGGTTCGGTTTCCCGGTTGGCCGCAAGGCTCCTGCCGCTGTAAGGCAGGCGTTCTTCATTGAACGGCCTGGACTGGATCTTGTACTGGCTCATCCCAACCCACGTGACCTTTGGTAGGGGTCACCACTAGGAGAGGAGGCGCCATGCCAACTATTACTCTTCCCGACGGCAGTCAACGTTCATTCGACCACCCGGTTTCCGTAGCCGAGGTCGCCGCATCCATCGGCGCGGGCCTGGCCAAGGCCACCCTGGCCGGCAAGGTCGACGGCAAGCTGGTCGACGCCAGCGATGTCATCGACAGCGATGCCACGCTGCAAATCATCACGCCCAAGGACGAAGAGGGGCTGGAGATCATTCGCCACTCTTGCGCGCACCTGGTTGGCCATGCGGTCAAGCAGCTGTATCCGAGCGCGAAAATGGTCATCGGTCCGGTCATCGACGAAGGCTTTTATTACGACATCGCCTTCGAGCGTCCTTTTACCCCGGACGACATGGCCGCCATCGAACAGCGCATGCAGCAGCTGATCGAGAAAGACTACGACGTCATCAAGAAGGTCACCCCGCGCGCCGAAGTCATCGAAGTCTTCAAGGCCCGTGGCGAGGACTACAAGCTGCGTCTGGTGGAAGACATGCCGGACGAGCAGGCCATGGGCCTGTACTACCACGAAGAATACGTCGACATGTGCCGCGGCCCGCACGTGCCGAACACCCGTTTCCTGAAGTCCTTCAAGCTGACCAAGCTGTCCGGCGCCTACTGGCGTGGCGATGCGAAGAACGAACAGTTGCAGCGCGTCTACGGCACCGCCTGGGCCGACAAGAAGCAGCTGGCGGCCTACATCCAGCGCATCGAGGAAGCGGAAAAACGCGACCACCGCAAGATCGGCAAGCGCCTCGGCCTGTTCCACACCCAGGAAGAATCCCCGGGCATGGTGTTCTGGCATCCGAATGGCTGGACGCTGTATCAGGTGCTTGAGCAATACATGCGCCAGGTCCAGCGCGAAAACGGCTACCTGGAGATCAAGACGCCGCAAGTGGTTGACCGCAGCCTGTGGGAGAAATCCGGGCACTGGGCCAACTACGCCGACAACATGTTCACCACCCAGTCGGAAAACCGCGACTACGCCATCAAGCCGATGAACTGCCCGTGCCACGTGCAGGTGTTCAACCAGGGTCTGAAAAGCTACCGTGAGTTGCCGATGCGCCTGGCCGAGTTCGGTGCCTGCCACCGCAACGAGCCATCGGGTGCGCTGCACGGCATCATGCGCGTGCGGGCCTTTACCCAGGACGACGCCCACATCTTCTGCACCGAAGAGCAGATGCAGGCCGAATCCGCCGCGTTCATCAAGCTGACCATGGACGTCTACCGGGACTTCGGCTTCACCGAAGTCGAGATGAAGCTGTCCACTCGTCCGGAAAAACGCGTCGGCTCCGACGAACTGTGGGATCGCGCCGAAGCAGCCCTGGCCGCTGCGCTCGACAGCGCGGGCCTTGCGTACGATCTGCAGCCGGGCGAGGGCGCTTTCTACGGTCCGAAGATCGAATTCTCGCTGAAAGATTGCCTTGGTCGCGTCTGGCAGTGTGGTACCCTGCAGCTCGATTTTAACCTGCCGATCCGTCTGGGCGCTGAATATGTGTCCGAAGACAACAGCCGCAAGCACCCGGTCATGCTTCACCGCGCGATCCTCGGTTCCTTCGAGCGTTTCGTCGGTATCCTGATCGAACACTACGAGGGTGCGTTCCCCGCGTGGCTGGCGCCGACCCAGGCAGTGATCATGAATATCACTGATAAACAGGCAGATTTTGCCGCTGAAGTCGAAAAAACTCTCAACCAAAGCGGATTTCGTGCCAAGTCCGACTTGAGAAATGAAAAGATCGGCTTTAAAATCCGCGAGCATACTTTGCTCAAGGTTCCCTTTCTCTTGGTTGTTGGAGATCGGGAGGTCGAGATGCAGACTGTCGCTGTGCGTACTCGTGAAGGTGCTGACCTGGGCTCGATGCCCGTCGCCGAATTCGCTGAGTTTCTCGCGCAAGCGGTTTCCCGGCGTGGTCGCCCAGATTCGGAGTAATTATTATTAAGCGTGAAATGAGACAAGATAAACGAGCTGCACCGAAAGCCCCGATCAACGAGAATATCTCGGCACGCGAGGTTCGGTTAATTGGCGCTGATGGCGAGCAGATTGGCATCGTCTCGATTGATGAAGCGCTTCGTATTGCTGAAGAAGCCAAGCTTGATCTGGTGGAAATTTCCGCGGACGCAGTCCCACCCGTTTGCCGGGTGATGGACTACGGCAAGTCGATCTTCGAAAAGAAGAAGCAGATTGCCGCGGCGAAGAAAAACCAGAAGCAGATTCAGGTAAAAGAAATCAAGTTTCGTCCAGGGACGGAGGAAGGGGATTACCAGGTAAAACTGCGCAACCTGGTACGTTTCCTGAGTGACGGGGACAGGGCCAAGGTATCCTTGCGATTCCGCGGCCGTGAGATGGCCCACCAGGAGCTGGGGATGGAACTCCTCAAGCGGGTTGAACAAGACCTGCTCGAGTACGGTTCGGTCGAACAGCATCCTAAGATGGAAGGACGCCAGCTGATCATGGTCATCGCCCCGAAAAAGAAGAAGTAATCACCAGGGCACGGCAGGCCTTGCGATTATGTTTATCAACTGAATGCGGAGTATCCGAACATGCCAAAGATGAAGACTAAAAGTGGTGCTGCTAAGCGGTTTCTGAAAACTGCTAACGGTATCAAGCACAAGCACGCTTTCAAGAGCCACATCCTGACCAAAATGTCGACCAAGCGTAAGCGTCAACTGCGCGGTAGCAGCTTGCTGCATCCGTCTGACGTGGCAAAAGTCGAGCGCATGCTGCGCCTTCGTTAATTTTTGGATCAAGAATAGAGGAAGTAACTCATGGCTCGTGTAAAGCGTGGCGTCATTGCCCGTAAGCGTCACAAAAAAATTCTGAAACTTGCTAAAGGCTACTACGGCGCGCGTTCCCGCGTATTCCGTGTTGCCAAGCAAGCGGTAATCAAGGCAGGCCAATACGCCTACCGTGACCGTCGTCAGAAAAAACGTCAGTTCCGCGCTCTGTGGATCGCTCGTATCAATGCTGGTGCTCGTGTTAACGGTCTGTCTTACAGCCGTTTCATCGCTGGCCTGAAAAAAGCGTCCATCGAGATCGACCGTAAGGTTCTGGCTGATCTGGCAGTGAACGAAAAAGCGGCGTTTGCTGCGATTGTCGAGAAAGCTAAAGCCACCTTGGCTTAAGTACCCCCGGCAGTCACCAGGGCTCACCTCTGTGGGCCCAGGTGTCAAACGTCTTAAATAGGGGAAGAGCCTTAAAGCTCTTCCCCTATTTTGTATCTGGAGTCTGTACATGGAAAACCTGGACGCGCTGGTCGCTCAAGCACTAGAGGCTGTGCAAAGCGCTGAAGATATCAATGCCCTGGAGCAAATCCGGGTTCACTACCTTGGCAAGAAAGGCGAGTTGACTCAGGTGATGAAGACCCTGGGGAACCTGCCGGCTGAAGAGCGTCCGCAGGTCGGTGCGCTGATCAACGTCGCCAAGGAGCGTGTCACAGAGGTCCTCAATGCGCGCAAGGCGTTGTTCGAGGAGGCGGATCTGGCTGCCAAGCTCGCCGCCGAGTCCATCGACGTGACCCTGCCTGGCCGTGGCCAGACTTCCGGTGGCCTGCATCCGGTGACCCGTACCCTGGAGCGCATCGAGCAGTTCTTCACCCATATCGGCTATGGCATCGCCGAAGGCCCTGAGGTCGAAGACGACTACCATAATTTCGAAGCGCTCAACATCCCAGGCCATCACCCGGCCCGGTCGATGCATGACACCTTCTATTTCAATGCGAACATGCTGTTGCGCACCCATACCTCGCCCGTACAGGTCCGCACCATGGAATCGCAACAACCGCCGATCCGCATCGTCTGCCCGGGCCGTGTGTACCGCAGCGACTCCGATATCACCCACTCGCCGATGTTCCATCAGGTTGAAGGCCTGCTGGTGGATCGCGACATCAATTTCGCCGACCTGAAAGGCACTATCGAAGAGTTCCTGCGGGTGTTCTTCGAAAAAGAACTGGCCGTGCGTTTCCGCCCTTCGTACTTCCCGTTCACCGAGCCATCGGCTGAAGTCGACATGGAATGCGTGATGTGCAGCGGCAAAGGCTGCCGCGTCTGCAAACAGACCGGCTGGCTGGAAGTCATGGGCTGCGGCATGGTTCATCCGAACGTGCTGCGCATGTCCGGGATCGATCCGGAAGAGTTCTCCGGCTTTGCCTTCGGCATGGGCGTCGAGCGCCTGGCCATGCTGCGTTACGGTGTGAATGACTTGCGCCTGTTCTTCGACAACGACTTGCGATTCCTTGCGCAATTTCGCTAGGTCGCAGTCGGTAACGAATTTATTAAGGGGAGCAGGATGAAATTCAGTGAACAATGGCTGCGCGGCTGGGTAAGCCCGCAGGTAAGCCAGGACGAGCTGGTTGCTCGCCTGTCGATGGCCGGCCTTGAGGTCGATAGCGTGACGCCGGCCGCCGGTGAGTTCAGCGGTGTGGTCGTGGGCGAGGTGCTGAGCACCGAGCAGCACCCGGACGCCGATAAACTGCGGGTTTGCCAGGTCAACAATGGCACGGAGACCTTCCAGGTCGTCTGCGGCGCGCCCAACGTGCGCCCGGGCCTGAAGATTCCGTTCGCCATGATCGGCGCCGAGCTGCCGGGCGACTTCAAGATCAAGAAAGCCAAGCTGCGCGGCGTCGAATCCAACGGCATGTTGTGCTCCCAGGCCGAACTGCAGATCGGCGAAGGTAATGACGGCCTGATGGAACTGCCAGCCGACGCACCGGTTGGCCAGGACATTCGTGAATACCTGGGCCTGGACGATGCCAGCATCGAAGTCGACCTGACGCCGAACCGTGGCGACTGCCTGTCCCTCGCCGGTCTGGCGCGCGAAGTGGGCGCCTTGTATGACGCTCCGGTCACCCGCCCTGCGGTCGCGGTCGTTCCGGCGGTGCATGATGAAGTGCGGCCGGTTGAAGTTCTCGCGCCGGCCGCATGCCCGCGTTACCTGGGTCGTGTGATCCGCAACGTCGACCTATCGAAGCCGACCCCGCTGTGGATGGTCGAGCGCCTGCGGCGCGCCGACGTGCGCAGCATCGACGCGGCCGTCGACATCACCAACTATGTGATGCTCGAACTGGGCCAGCCGCTGCACGCGTTCGACCTGGCTGAAATCAACGGCGGCATCCGCGTGCGCATGGCCGACGAAGGCGAGAAGCTGGTACTGCTCGACGGCCAGGAAGTGACCCTTCGCAGCGACACACTTGTGATCGCCGACCACACCCGCGCCCTGGCGATTGCCGGCGTGATGGGCGGCGAGCACAGTGGCGTCTCGAAGACGACCCGTGATGTGTTCCTCGAAAGCGCGTTCTTCGACCAGATCGCTGTCGCTGGCAAGGCCCGTTCCTACGGCCTGCACACCGACGCCTCGCACCGCTACGAGCGTGGCGTGGATTGGCAGCTGGCCCGTGAAGCCATGGAGCGCGCCACTGGCCTGCTGCTGGAAATCACCGGTGGCGAAGCCGGCCCGATCATCGAGACGGTCAACGAGCAGCATTTGCCGAAGATCGCGCCGGTGACCCTGCGTGCCCAACGCATCACCCAGATGCTGGGCATGGAAATGGACTCGGCCGAAGTCGAGCGCCTGCTTAGCGCCCTGGGCCTGGGCATCCGCGCCGATGGGGAAGGACAGTGGCAGGTTGAAGTGCCGAGCCACCGCTTCGATATCAGCCTGGAAGTCGACCTGATCGAAGAACTGGCCCGCCTGTACGGCTACAACCGTCTGCCGGTTCGCTACCCGCAAGCCCGTCTGGCTCCACAGGCCAAGGCTGAGGCGCGCAGCGAGCTGCCGGAACTGCGCCGCCTGCTGGTGGCCCGTGGTTATCAGGAAGCGATCACCTACAGCTTCATCGATCCGCGCCAGTTCGAGCTGTTCAGCCCGGGTGTCGAGCCGCTGCTGCTGGCCAACCCGATCTCCAACGACATGGCGGCCATGCGTTCGTCCTTGTGGCCGGGCCTGGTCAAGTCGTTGCAGCACAACCTGAACCGCCAGCAGGACCGCGTGCGTCTGTTCGAAAGTGGCCTGCGCTTCGTTGGGCAACTGGACGGCTTGAAGCAAGAGCCGATGCTGGCCGGTGTCGTCTGTGGCAGCCGCCTGCCGGAAGGCTGGGCGCAAGGTCGCGATGTTGTTGATTTCTTCGACGTAAAAGCTGACGTGGAAGCGGTGCTGGGCTTCGCCGGCGCGCTAGACGCGTTCACCTTTGTGCCGGGCAAGCATCCGGCGCTGCACCCGGGCCAAACCGCACGCATCGAGCGAGACGGGCGCGAAGTCGGTTATGTCGGGGCGATTCACCCTGAATTGTCGAAGACCCTGGGCCTCGATCGTCCGGTCTTCGTTTTCGAGCTGGTGCTGGCCGAAGTCGCCCAAGGAAAAATGCCGAAATTCCAGGAGTTGTCGCGCTTTCCTGAAGTGCGTCGTGACCTTGCCCTGGTGGCCGATGTCAGCGTCGCATCCAGCGACGTACTGGCAGTAATCCGTGAAAATGCAGGCGAATGGCTGACGGACCTCAGGCTATTTGACGTGTATCAGGGTAAAGGCATTGATCCGCATAGAAAAAGCCTTGCAGTCGGCTTGACCTGGCAGCATCCATCGCGCACTCTTAACGACGATGAGGTGAATACCGCAACGCAGAATATCCTCACCTCGCTCGAACACAGGTTGAACGCCACGTTAAGGAAGTGACGTATGGGGGCTCTGACGAAAGCTGAGATGGCGGAACGTCTGTATGAGGAGTTGGGCCTGAATAAACGGGAGGCCAAAGAATTGGTCGAACTGTTTTTCGAAGAAATCAGGCACGCTCTCGAAGACAACGAACAAGTCAAATTGTCCGGTTTCGGCAATTTCGACCTTCGGGACAAACGCCAGCGGCCTGGCCGCAATCCGAAAACGGGAGAAGAAATCCCGATCACGGCTCGCCGTGTGGTCACCTTTCGTCCAGGGCAGAAGTTGAAGGCCCGAGTTGAGGCTTATGCTGGAACCAAGTCATAACGACGAGCTACCCGTCATCCCAGGCAAACGCTACTTCACCATCGGTGAAGTCAGCGAGCTGTGTGCGGTAAAACCGCACGTGCTGCGTTATTGGGAGCAGGAGTTTCCTCAACTCAACCCGGTCAAGCGCCGCGGAAACCGCCGGTATTATCAGCGCCAGGATGTGCTGATGATCCGCCAGATCCGCGCGCTGCTGTACGACCAGGGGTTCACCATCGGCGGCGCGCGCCTGCGCCTTTCCGGTGATGAGGCCAAAGACGACACAACCCAGTACAAACAGATGATCCGCCAGATGATCGCCGAGCTTGAAGATGTACTGGTGGTGCTCAAGAAATAAATTTCTGCTTTTAAATACTTCCAGTTTTCAAAAGCTTGCGATATATTCCTGAGCGTTCCGTTGAGAAACGGAACAAGATTCACGCCTAGTCGGGGCGTAGCGCAGTCCGGTAGCGCACTAGCATGGGGTGCTAGGGGTCGAGTGTTCGAATCACTCCGTCCCGACCATATTTTTCAATGACTTAGCCCAACTCTAACCAGTTGGGCTTTTTCATGGGCGGGAGTTTTGCGGGACTTCAATCCTGCAAAAGACGTGGCGAGGGAGCTTACTCTCGCTGGGCCGCGAAGCGCGCCCAAAATCTGCCGAGCGCGGAGCATCAGACCCACCGCACCCGCTGGTTTTACGACTGCTTCGCAGTCGAGCGGGAGCAAGCTCCCTCGCCACGGGTCTGCCGTTTCTCTTGGGTGAACAGCGTTAGGCTCCTCAGCGTTTCACCCGCGCAAAACTCACTTCCCTCCAGTCACATCAAGAAACGTCCCCGTCACAAACGACGCCTCTCCACCCGCCAGCCACAGAATCGCCCGTGCCACTTCCTCCGGTTGGCCTCCTCGACCCATGGGGATCGAGTCCTTCACCCGATCAACCCGCCCCGGCTCGCCGCCGCTGGCGTGCATTTCGGTGTAGATGTGTCCGGGGCGAATGCAGTTGACGCGTATGCCTTCCCGGGCCACTTCTTTGGCGAGGCCGATGGTGAAGGTCTCCAAGGCGCCTTTTGACGCCGCGTAATCGACATATTCGTTGGGACTGCCCAGGCGTGCCGATGCCGAAGAGACGTTGATGATCGCGCCGCCCGGGCCGTTATGCCGGTACGCCATGCGCTTCACTGCCTGCTGGGCGCAGAGAATCGGGCCGATGGAGTTGACCGCGAAGATGCGCTGCATGCGCTCGAAGCCAAGGTCTTCCAGGCGTGACTGAGCCGACAGTATCCCCGCGTTATTGACCAGGACGTCGATGCGCCCGAACGAGCGGTCGATGGCCGCGAACAGATCGGCGACCTGTTCGGGGTCGGCACTGTCGGCGCGCATGGCCAGCGCGCGACGTCCGAGTGCCTCCACATCCGCGACCACGGCCAGCGCCGCGGGCTCGTTGGCAACGTAGCTGATCGCGACGTCGTAGCCTTGTGCGGCGGCCAGCCGCGCGGTGGCGGCGCCCACTCCGCGACTTCCGCCGGTTATCAGGATCAGCGGTGCCTGCGAGTCGTTGACCATGGTGAATAGCCCTCCTGAGCAGTCGGCTGTGTCAGCCGATGATGATGGTGCCGCTGACGATCACTGCGCACGCCAGGATCCGGCGGGCGGTGAGTGTCTCGCCGAGGAAGATGGCGCCGATCAGCGCCGCAAACAGCACGCTGGTTTCGCGCAATGCCGATACCGCCCCCAGGGGCGCTTCGTTCATGGCGTAGATGACTATTCCATAGGCCAGCAAGGAGACCAGCCCGCCGGCCGCGGCGCTGAATATTCCGGGGCGGACGGAGAACAGGCTGCGTGCGTCGCGCAGGCCGATGTAGACCATCGGCATCATCACGCCCCACAAGGCGCACATCCAGACGGTATAGGCGAGCGGCGCGCCGGAGAGCCTGGCACCGATGCCGTCGACGACGCTATAGGCGGCGATGAAACAGCCGGTGCCCAGCGCGTAGGGCAGGCTGGGCACCGACAGTTGGCGGCCCCTGAAGGCCAGGGAAATGATCCCGCCGGACACCAGCGCAATCCCCAGCAGGACGCCGGGGGCGATGCTTTCTCCGGCGAAGACGGCGGCGCCCAGGGCGATCAGTGCCGGTGATGAGCCACGGGAAATCGGATAGACCTGTCCCAGGTCGCCGACCCGGTAGCTGCGCACCAGGAACAGGTTGTAGCCGACGTGCAGTACGGCTGAAAGCACCGCATAACCCCAACTGGCGGCAGCCGGTGGGACCATGAATGCTGCGGCGACGACGCAGGTCACGGCGATGGCGATGCACATGATCGTCATTGACCACAGCCGATCGGCACCGCCGCGCAGCAAGGCGTTCCAGCTGGCATGCAGGAGCGCGGCGAAAAGAACCAGTGAAATGATATGGATAGGCATGCGCCATTCTAGGCGGCGCAGATGCCTGTACTACAGCGAAGTCTCCTCATCGTTTCATGAGTAAAACCTCATGCATTTTCATAAGCGCGTTGGACGGTCGACGCCTCGCCGATCAACCATTGGCGGAAGCTGACGATATGCGGCTGCGATTCGATGCCCTTGGGACAGACAAAATAGTAGGCCAGTGGTGACGGGAATGGCACGTCGAACAGCCGCACCAGGCGGCCATCGCTGATTTCGCTTTCAACGTGCCCGCTGCGCACCAAGGCAACGCCCTGGCCGAGCAGGGCTGCCTCGACCGTCATGTTGGTGTCGCCGAACCTGACGCTTTCCTTGAGTGGCAAGAATTCCAGGCCGACCTTCTCGAACCACATCTCCCATTTCGGCACCAGCTCGGCGCCATCCCGGGTCAGCAACGGGTAGTGCAACAGTTCGGCGGGGCTGCGTGGCGTCCCGAAGCGCTGCAGCAAGTCAGGACTGGCCACCGGAAAAACCTGCTCGCCGAAGAGAAATTCCGAATACAGGCCGGGGTAGTTGCCCTTGCCGAGCCGGATTGCCACGTCGGCCTGGGCACTGGAGAAGTGGATGATCTTGTCGGTGGTGTCCAGCGAGACCAATAACTCCGGGTGCAGGCGGGAGAGATTCGGCAAGCGGGGCAGCAGCCACTTCAGCGCGAAGGAATAAGTGGTGCTGACTTCGAGTCGAACCCTGCCTTTCTGTTCGCGTAGATCGCCCAGGGTCGCTTCAAGGCTCATGAAGAACTCGCGCACGATGGGCGCCAGCGTGGCCCCCGCGGCGGTGAGGCGCAGTGACTTGCCACGCTCGAACAGTTGCAATCCCCAAAGGGACTCCAGGTGCTTGAGCTGGTGACTGACCGCGCTTTGGGTGACGTGCAGCTCTTGCGCGGCTGCGGTAAAGGTCGCGTGGCGGGTGGCGACTTCAAAGGCTCGTAATGTAGCGGTCGGCGGCAGGTCTCTCATGTGAAGGATATCCGGCGATTTGAGGATGCGCGTCATGAGCGCTGGCTCATGATAGAACATCGCCGGCGGCTATGAATGGGACGGCTCACGAAGGGATTGCTGATAATGCGCTTCATCGACCTCGGTCAGGCTCGCATAGCCGTCGTAGTGGTAGATTCGGTGCTTGTCTCGGGCATGACGCTCCGTCAGGAATTCCAAGGTGCCCAGGTCGATACGCTTGGCACTCAGCGGCCGCCGATGGCAGAACAGTTTGCGTGTACCCAATTGCAGGAAATCGGGATGCGGCACGCGGACTTCGTCAGGCTCGAAAGCTACATCCAGCCACTTGCCTTCCGAGAAGATCAGCGTGGGGCTAACGGCATAGGTACCGAGAATGCGAGTGTCGCAAGGATGCAGCTTTTTTTTCGCCTCGCCGTAGTAATAAACCGCGTCCCGATCCTTGGCCCAACCATGCCCGCAAGACTCGAAACTGCCTACCTGAGCCTTACGAATCGGTTCAGGGGGATGGTAGAAGACCCGGTGGCAGAACACGGTTTTGCCGTCGGTGAGATAGGGCCCGCCGAGTGAGCGGAAGTGCTCAACCGGCTCCTGGGAAAACCGTTCGGGCACTTGTGTCTCGGCGTTATGAAACGGGATCAGATAAAGCCCCCGGGCATCGCCGCACAGGTGTGTGTCGAGCAATTGGAAACTTGCAGCGTCCAGCCCATTGATAACGCGGCCATGAAAATACACTTGGCGGCCGACTTCGAAACCGAGGCCGATGGCTTGTAACGGCGGCGTTTCTGCTTGCGCTTCTGCAACTTCAGGCGGCGCTTGCAAACGATGCCACCAGTAACCCTGCAATTGCGGATGAGCCTCGAAGTAGGGCGCCCATGCCTGTTGCATTGCCGCATCGATGATTCCGCCAGAACCCAGCGGACCATTCCTGTCGCCTGCGAGCACAGGCGAGTAGTCCAGGTCATCGCCACAGAGCTGGGTCACGACGAAGCTTTCCACGTCGACATCCAGGCGTTTCTGACGTTTGTAGACGTGATGTTGATCACGGTAGTAATCGAACCCCAAGTGGCGGAAACTCGGGCCGTGGGCGTCACGCAGGCGCGTCCCGGCGGCGTAGACGTACAGGTCGTCCACGGCGAAATACTCATCCTCGCTTTCGCTGCTGCCAATCACGCGGCCGCACTCGTCGAACGCCGGGTGGCAGTTCTTCAGCAGCCGAAAATCGCCAACGTAGCGCAGGGTCTTGCCGGTCAGGTAATAGGCGCGTTGCTGGTCCTTGGCGTAACGTTCGTTAAGCACGGTGAAGGTCGCCAGGTCGGCATTGTCGATGCGATAGAAATACTCATAGGCAATGCTCGAACCTTGCTGCGCCTGCACGATGATCGACTGCCCATCGGTTCCCCAGCGTTCGGCGAGCATCCGGAAGTCGTCCGGATTGCTGATCGGCAATGGGGTGCCGTCCTTCTGATGCAGGGGGTTGAAGCCCTTGTAGACCTGGCCGTCAATCACTCGATAGGAAGGGTGATTGCAATAACGCACCCGCGCCGTCGCGCTGGCGATGAATTTGCCTTGAAGAAAGATACTCACCCCGTCGCTGAACAGGGCAGAGGCTGCAGTCACCGAGGCTGGCGACAATGCCACCAGGGCCAGGCTGTCGGGCTTTGCCTGAAGGATTTCGGTGATTGCGTATTCGCCGAACCAATAGGCGCCGGACGCATCGCGCCAATATTGGTGGCCAAGGTTTTCCAGGGCTTTGTCGAACCGAAACGCCAGGCTCTGGAGCCCGTGATAACCGTAGCGCTGTGGGTAGGCGGGAAGCAGGTAATAGTCGCGCAAGGCGTCACGCAAAACCCAGGGGTTGCGTCGATGCCGCCAGACCGGCTGGCCGGCAACCAGAGGCGAAGGCGGATAACGCCCGTCACTGGCAGCTTTCGCTATCGCGTCGGGGTGTGCGCCTTCAGGGTTGAGCAGGATGTACACGTCCGGCACTTGCCCGTCGCCCAGCAGCACGCCTTCCAGGAAGGCGAAACCCTGATGCCATTCGAGATCAAGCGGCTCCCACTCAGCAATAGCCGTCTCTACGTCTGTCATGTTGTTGCGACCTGAGCGTTCGATGGTTGGCCAATGATCACGGTTTTACATGCCGGAAGCACACCGTTCAGTTATGAATCGGCAGGCTCACCCCGAAAAGTACGAAAAAACCGCCGCAGACTTTATTGAACCGGCGCCCGGTTCGGGCCAGCCAGGGCCTGACCCGGTGCGCTGCGCTGGCTACACCGAACTCGACGATAAACTCGACAACCGCGTAAGTCAGCGCGATGGCCAACGTCTGCGCGATGATGTTCCGGTGGGGATCCAGAAACGGCGGAATGAATGCGGTAAACAGCAGCAGCGCCTTGGGATTGGAAATGGCCGATACCAGCCCTTGGCGGAACAGCGACGAACCACGGAAGCTGTCTGTAGCGGGCGCCTCAAGACTGACGGGAGGCGATCGCCATAGATTGAAGCCCAGCCAGATCAGATAGAGCCCGCCGATGATTTTCAACGCCGTGAACCAGGTAACTGAAGCCTGGATCAGCGCACCCAGGCCCAGGGCGCAAAGCGTCAGCACGACGGCAAAGCCGAGGACGCCGCCGGTGATGGTGAACAGCGTTTTCCGGCTGCCGTGAATGGCGCCGTGGGTCAGCGCCAACAAGGCATTGGGACCTGGCACTACCGCTATGCCGCAGCAAGTAACCAGATAGAGCAACCAGGTATCAAACGGCATGATCCGATCCAGATGGGTTGATTCTGACTGGCATCCTGCGAAGGAACAGCGATCATGGAAAGCGCATAATTCACGTCGTAGCCATTCGATTAGCGAATAGAGGATAGCGCTACGCCGGGGTGGAAATCGAGCTGAATTGCGAACAGTCGACTGCGCTCATCCCGCGCGTACGCAGCCACGAACCCCCCAGCACCGGAGCACTTTCGCGGTGAAACGTCAGGCTTTGTAGCGCTCGGCAACCGTCGATTGCTTGATCTGCGACAGCAGTCCCTGCCGCGCCGCCTGCAACGCATCCCAGCGCGCGCCGTCCTGCAAGGGCGGGATGGTCACGCCTTCGCGGCGATCGAAGCCGACCAGCGCGGCATCCACCAGGTCGCTCACTTCCATGATTTCACTCAGCGTATTGATGTCGATGCCGGCGCGCTCCCAGATTTCGGTACGGGTGGCTGCCGGCAGCACGGCTTGGACGTAGACGCCTTTGGGCGAAAGCTCGAGGCTGAGCCCTTGGGAGAGGAACAGCACAAAGGCCTTGGTTGCGCCGTAGACCGACATGCCAAATTCCGGTGCCAGGCCGACCACGGAGCCGATGTTGATGATTGCGCCTTCGCCAGCGTTTGCCAGGCGCGGGGCGATGGCGCTGGCGAGTCGAACCAGCGCGGTGGTGTTGAGCGCAACGAGGTGCGCGACGCTGTCGGTGGTCTGTTCGATGAAACTGCCGGACTGGGCGGCGCCGGCGTTGTTGATCAGGATGCCGATGCTGTCGTCATCGCGCAGGCGGGCCTCGACCTTGTGCAGATCGCCGGTTTGGGTGAGGTCGGCCTGGAGCACATCGACACTGACGTTGTGTTCATTGCGCAGTTCGCTTGCCAGCGCTTCCAGCCGCGCGTTGTCGCGGGCTACCAGCACCAGATCATGGCCGCGTTGAGCGAAGCGCTTGGCATAGACCGCGCCGATGCCGGTGGAGGCGCCAGTGATGAGGACGGTTTTGCGAGTGGTCATGGTGTCGGTCTCTTGAAGGGTTGGGAGTGTGCACTCACTTCATTTGCGGTGCTGCTCAGCGAACGTCGGGCAGTCAGTTTAGTACCGCTTGGTTATAGGATGATGACCGAAATCTAAACTGTCAACGAATTTGATTATGCTCGGCATCTATGTATGATGAGGGCTTGATTCGAGCGGCCACGAGGCATACGCAAATGAGAGTGACCAAGGCCCAGGCACAGGCAAACCGCGAGCACATCGTCGAGACGGCGTCCGTGTTGTTCCGCGAGCGCGGCTTTGACGGAATAGGCGTGGCGGACCTGATGGCTGCTGCGGGTTTTACCCATGGCGGCTTCTACAAACATTTCGGTTCGAAGGCCGACCTGATGGCTGAGGCTTCCGCGAACAGCCTGTCGCAGTCGCTGGCCAGCACCGGCGAGCTTGATGTAGCCGGATTTTTTGCAATGTATCTATCCAGGGAACACCGCGACGCGCGGGGGCACGGTTGCACGATGGCGGCGTTGTGCGGGGATGCGGCGCGTCAGTCAGACGAGTTGAAGGCGACTTTCGCCAGCGGCGTCGAAAGCACCCTGGCTTCGCTTGAAAAAAAGCTTGGGACACAGGAGGAGGGGGCCCGGGCGAAGATGCTTGGCCTGCTCGCCCAGGCTATCGGCGCGATCATGCTTTCGCGCGCGTGCCCGGACGATGCCCCGCTGGCTGGGGAAATACTCGAGGTCTGCCGAGCACAGATCCTCGCGTCCCTGCCAGCATCCGGAGCCATGAAAAACCAGCGGTAGCGCAGGACGTGCTACCGCTGTCCGGGTCAGAAAATGAACTTGAACAAGGCAATGACCACGATCAGGCCGATCAGGAAAATGATCCCGACGGTACCACCAAGAAATTTCAACATGAGGACGCTCTCTTCAGATGGGCTTAGTGTTCTAGACCCCTGGCGAGCGCGCGCGGTTCGTTAAATTTTCGAATGATCGGCCGCAGGCTTTCAGTGAACCGCCAGGGACCTCGGGACGGAAACGTATTCGAACTTCGACACGGTCTTGATCCAGTACCGCCGATACTCGGTCTTGTCCGGCGCCAGCGGTTTATGGCTTGACCAACGGTTTTCCGCCTTCAGGCTGGCGCGATAAGCCTCCCATTCTTTCTGCTCGGCCACTTCCCTGGCTTTGTTCCTGTCATCGAACCAACCCAGCACGTACGCATCGCTCTGGTCCGTGCCGCTCGCTATCAGCAGATATATGTCTGTCATCACCGGTTCCCGCCGCAATCCAGCCACCCAGTCACTGGGCTCTTGTGAGGGTTATCGGCCGTGGTTGCGGTTTTTGAAGCGGCTTGATAAACGCCCCTGGGTTCGACGCGCCACGGCTCAGGCATCCTCCGTCTGCGCAAGGTAGGCCATCAGCCATTCGCGGAAGCGATTGACACTTTGCCGGTTCGGCACGCGCCCCAAGGGTTCCAGCAGGCAAAACTGCGCATCGGTGCGCAAGAGGCTAGCGGTCGGGCGGACAAGGTTGCCGGTCTGCAAGTGGTCGCCGAGCAACCTCGACCAGGCCAGGGCCACACCTTGCCCTGCCAGCGCCGACTGGATCAGCATCGAGTAGCTGTTGATGTTGATCCGCCGACGAGGCTCTGGCGCCTGGTGGCCCAGGCGTCGGAACCATTCCTTCCAGCCGATCCAGTCCCGATGCTGATCCTCCAGCCATAACCAGGTGCAGGCGCCGAGCTGGTCGAGCCTGCCGGCCTCGGGGTGCTGCGCCAGGTACGTGGGGCTGCATACCGGGAAAATCTCTTCGCTGAACAGCGCGGAGACTTTCATGTTGTTGGGCGGCTTGCTGCAGTAATACAGCGCCAGATCGCAATCGAGTCGGGAAAAGTCCTCGACCTGGTCGGTGGCGATGATGCGCAGGTCGATTTCTTCGTGCTGGCGCTGAAACTCCGAAACAAGCGGGAGCAGCCACAGGGATGCCATCGCCGTACTGGTGACCACGGTGACTTGCTGGGCGCCTTGCCAATGCCGAACGCCAGCCGTGGCGCGGGCGATCTGCTGCAGAGTGTCGCGAATGCTTTCGTGGTACTGGCTGCCTGTAGAAGTGAGGTTGATTTCACGGGTCGTGCGGATGAACAGTGCCGTGCCCAGATAATCTTCGAGCAGGCGTATCTGGCGGCTGATGGCGCCCTGGGTGACGTTCAGTTCACGAGCCGCCACGGTGAAACTCAGGTGGCGAGCAGCGGCCTCGAACGCCACCAGGCTGTTGAGCGGCGGCAACGGTTGCAGTTTCATCGGGCTGGGTCACTGTCTTGTTTGGGGTCAGGCGCAGGGTGATTGTGCAGAAGCCTGCGCGCAGTGACTAGCGGATCAGGCGTGACGGCTAGAGATCGATGATCAGATTGGAGGTCGGCTTGCTGCAGCAGAGCAAGCGCAGGCCTTTGTCGATCTCCCGTTGCCGGATGCCGCCGTTGTGGTTCATGTCCACCGTGCCTTCCAGCAGGGCGGTCTTGCAGGTGCCACAGATGCCCTGGCTGCACGAGGAGGGCACGATCGCCCCGGCTTTTTTTGCCGCGCTCAGCACGGTCTGGTTGCCGGGCATGCTGAAGGTCTTGCCAGAGCGCGACAGGGTGACGGTGAACATCTGTTGCTGGTCGAGTGAGGGGGCCTGCTCGATCAGCGGTTCCTCATTCAGCACCGCGATATCGAAGCTTTCCTGATGATAGTGGCGAAAATCGAACGCCGCTTCCCTGAGCAGCGCCTTGACTGCTTCCATGTAGCCCTGGGGGCCACAGGTGAAGATTTCCCGCTGGTGGTAGTCCGGTACTTGCTGGCTCAACAGAGGCAGGTCGAGCCGACCGATCGGTTGCTGCCATTGGCTGGCAACGCCGAGCCCTTCGCAAATGCCGATGACCCGCAGGCCGGGCATATCGGCCTGCATTCGCGTCAGTTCGTCATGGAAAATGATATCCGCCGGCGTGCGGGCGCTGTGCAGGAACACGATGTCGAGATTGGCCGCCATGTCGCAGGCGGCGCGAGTCATCGACATCAAGGGCGTCACGCCGGAACCGGCCGACAGATACAGCAGTTTTGTCGCCGAATGACCCACCGGTGTGAAACTGCCCGCCGGGCCGGACGCCCTGAGGTTGTCTCCCGGTTCGAGATGGTCATGCAGCCAGTTCGAGACCACGCCACCCGGCACGCGCTTGACCGTAATCGAAAAGGTGAACGGGCGCGTGGGGGAGGACGACAGCGTGTAGCAGCGCGCGATGGTTTGCCCACCGATGACCGGCGACAGCGTGATGAATTGCCCCGGTTCGAAGCTCAAGGCACTGAAGTCCGCGCATTGGAACACGAACGTCTTTACGTCATGGGTTTCCTGGTGCACGGCGCAACATGACAAGGTTTTCTGCTCGCCGCTGTGCCATTGCGAGCCATAAGCGGTCCAGGTCGTCGGGTCGGTAAAACGTTGGGGCCGCGTCAGCTTTTCGTAGGTCGTCATGTCCATCCCTCACACGCCATGGGCGGCCAGACGCGCCGCGTACCAGCGAGAAAACTGGTCGACATAGGTTTCGGTAAACGCCGAGAACGGTCCGGGTGAATAGGCCGGGTCCTGGGTGCCGCTGTGGGTGATGCCGACCAGGTTGGCGTCTTGAAGATTGGTCGCCGCCCAGACCTCGATCAGTTTATCCACCTGGTAGTCCACGCCCTCGATGGCATCGGCGTGCACCAGCCATTTGGTCCGCACCAGGGTTTTGTCGGGCGCCAGCGGGATGATGTAGGAGACCACCGCATGGTCGCTCATGATGTGGGTCCATGAGTTGTGGGTCCACAGGTGCATGTCGCCCAGATCGCGCCGGGTGAGGTCGCCAAACAAGCGCGTGCAGGCGACGCGGGTATCGAGGGTCTGGGATTCGCCGTTGCCGGCGATGGCCAGGCGCTGGGTGCGGAACTGAGTCACCGCGTCCTCGCCCAGGTGCTCGACGGCCTCGCAGAGGTAGCCTTGGTTTTCCCAGTCTTGCCTGGTATCGGCGTTGCGCTGGTGGTATTCCTTGAGTGCCAGGAGCGAGTCCTCGCCCAGGCCATCGGTGCAGAAGCCGAAGTCTTCCGGCAGGAACGACGCGGTCAATTCGGGGTGAGTGGCGGCGCAGTGATAACACTCGCGATTGTTCTCGATCACCAGTTTCCAATTGCCGTTTTCGATGATTTCCGACTCGTAGGCGATCTTCGAATGGCTGAGATCGTACTGAGCGAAACGCGGGGTCATGACCTGGTCGAGGTACAGGATGTCTTCCGGCGGCTCGTCACTCAGGCAGACGAATACATGGGCACCCACCACGCGGGTGTGGACCGGGATCAGGCTCTTGCACCCCGGGTCGAAATCCTTGCCCATGTGCGCGGCATGTTTCAGGCTGCCATCCAGGTCGTACGTCCATTGGTGATAGGGGCAGACCAGCATGCCCACCGTCGATTTGCCGGCCTGTTTCAAGCGCGCCCCACGGTGCCGGCAGACATTGCGGAACGCCTGCACATGCTCGTCATCATCGCGGACCAGGATGATCGAGGATTTGCCGATATCGATCGTCGAAACATCGCCGGGTTCGGCAACGTCGCTGGTGACCCCCACCAGAATCCAGTGTTTGGTAAAAAACACATCGACGTCGGTTGCAAAAATATCCTCGCGGCCGAACAGACCGCCGGGCATGCCATGGCCCGGGGTGCGGTCGGCCAGCAGTTCACGATGGGTTTTCAGGGTTGGGTTCATCGTCGATCTCACTCAAGGCAAATGATCGGTGGTTGGCGGACAAGCAGTGCTGCAGGGAAAACGGGTTTCGTCTGTTCAGGCCACCGCAGGCTCTGACAATGGCTCGGATAAAACCGGGCGCGACAGGTCATGCCCGAGCAGCGCGCGGTACAGTTCCGTATCGCCCAGTACACCGACGACGGTCTGGTCTTTATCGAGCACGATCAATGGGTGTCCTGTTTCGTAGCGGATACGCAGCGCCTCGCGCATGCCGGTATCCGCCGGCACCGAGGTGACCAGGCGGCGCAAGGGCGCGGTGGCCTCGTTGCGGTTCCAGTGTTGCGGCGGTTGGGCCGCAGCGCCGCGGCGCACGCTGGCCAATCCTCTCGATGCGTTCAGCGCAACCCAGAGGTTCTGCACCGTATCCAGGCAATATTCGCCCTGTGCGGATATGCACTGGTCCAACGGGGTCATCAGGCTTCCCGCACAGAGCACATTCAGTGGGTTGGTGTGGGCGACGAAATTGCGCACGTAGTCGTCGGCCGGCTTCAGCACGATCTCCTCGGGTTTGCTGTACTGGATGATCTTGCCGTCTTTCATGATGGCGATCCGGGTTCCCAGCTTGAGGGCTTCGTCCAGGTCATGGCTGACGAAGACGATGGTCTTGTGCAACTTGCGCTGCAGGTCGAGCAGTTCGTCCTGCAGGCCTTGGCGAATCAGCGGATCGAGGGCCGAGAAGGGTTCGTCCATCAGCAGGATATCGGCGTCCATCGCCAGGGCGCGGGCCAGGCCGACGCGCTGCTGCATGCCGCCGGACAACTCGTCGGGCTTCTTGTTGCGCCATTGGGTCAAGCCCACCAGTTCAAGCTTTTCGTCGACCAGCTTGCGCCGCTCCTTCTCGGGGCGGCCTTGCATTTCGAGGCCGAAACCGATGTTCTCGCGCACGGTCAGCCAGGGCATCAGGGCGAATTTCTGGAAGACCATGGCGATGCGTCGGGTGCGCATCATTTTCAGCTCGGCCGGGGTGCAGGCGGCGATGTCGATCTGTCGGCCCTCGTGCTCGACGAACAACTTGCCGCGACTCACCGTGTTCAAGCCATTGATGCAGCGCAACAGGCTCGATTTGCCGGAGCCGGACAGGCCCATCAGCACGCAGATTTCACCTTTGTTGATGTCGAGATTGGCCTTCTCCACGCCGACGATCAGGCCGGTTTGCTGCAGAATCTCCGGGCGCGAAAAACCCTGGTCGAGCAGCTCCAGCGCCGGCTTCGGGCGGCTGGCGAAGATGACGTCGACGTCTTCAAAACGAATGGTGCTCATGCGTCACCTCTTTTCACGGTTTCGCGCTGCTTGCAGATGCGGTCGAGGATGATCGCCAACAACACGATCGCCAGGCCTGCTTCGAAACCCATGGCGATATCGGCGGTATTCAGCGCGTTGACCACGGGTTTGCCCAGGCCATCCGCACCGACCAGCGCCGCGATGACCACCATCGACAGCGACAACATGATGCATTGGGTAATCCCGGCGGCGATGCTCGGCATGGCATGGGGCAGCTCGATGCGTGCCAGCAGCTGGCGACGTGAGCAGCCGAAGGCTTTGCCGGCGTCCATCAGTTCTTGAGGCACATCGCGCACGCCCAGGTAGGTCAGGCGGATTGGCGCGGCAATGGCGAAGACCACCGTGGAAATCAATCCCGGAACCACGCCGAGGCCGAACAGCGTCAAGGTCGGGATCAGGTAGACGAAAGTGGGGACGGTCTGCATCAGGTCGAGCACCGGTCGCAGGGTTGCGTAGAACCAGGGACGATGCGCCGCGACGATGCCCAGCGGCACGCCGATGATGACGCACACCAGCGTGGCGAATGTCACCTGGGCCAGGGTTTCCATGGTTTCCTGCCAGTAGCCCAGGTTGAAGATCAACAGGAACGACAGGGCGACGAAGAGCGTCAGGCTCACCTTGCGTTGAATGTAATAAGCGAAGAGGGCCAGCAGCCCGATCAAGGCCAGCGGGTTGAACCAGAGGAGGGCGCTGGTAAAGACCGAAATGACCTCGGAGAGCGACAGCGAAATGGCGTCGAAGACATCGGCGCCATTTTGGGTCAGCCATTCGACGTATCGGGCGATGTACTCACCCAGTGGGAGTTTTTCTTGTGCAGTCCACATAAGGCGGCTCGTTTTTGTTCTGGTTTGCCTGGAGCAGATACTCATCCGGGCGTGCGGTGCTGACAAACCATTTAAAGTCAGCGGCTCATGAGTTTTTGTCATCAATCCTGCTGGGATTCGGAAGCACAAGTCGCGTCGCGTTGAGCAACTGTACTCAGGTGTACATTCGGCGGGCATCCGAGTACATTCGCGTTACGTATGTTCAACAAGGTGGATGCAAGATGCCCCAGGTAGGAAAGGCGCGCGGCAAGGCCCAGGACGCCGGCTGGCGAGGGTCGCCCGAAGGCTGGCTGGAAGCGGCCTACGAGGCCTTGAAGGAGTCCGGCATCGATGCGGTCAGGGTCATGCCGCTGGCCAAGCGTTTGGGATTGTCACGCACCAGCTTCTATTGGTTCTTCGAGGATCGTGAGCAGTTGCTCGCCGCCTTGCTGTCGCGCTGGCGCGAGACCAACACCGGTGGCTTGATCCGGCAAAGCGAGAGCTACGCCGAGAGCATTTCCGAGGCGATCCTGAATGTCTTCGAATGCTGGCTCAATCCTCAATTGTTCGATTCGCAATTCGAATTCGCCGTGCGCAGCTGGGCGCTCCAGTCCGCTGAAGTGGCGCAGGAAGTCGCCATCGTCGACGAGCAGCGAATGGGCGCCCTGGCGAGCATGTTCAAGCGCTTTGGTTATGACAGCCAGGGTGCCGACGCACGGGCCCGGACGATTTACCTGACCCAGATTGGCTACATCACCATGAACACCAGCGAGCTGATCACCGTGCGTTTCCAGCGCATCCCGCATTATGTGAGCATTTTCACCGGCAAAGTACCCAAGCAGCGCGAGCTGGATCGTTTCTACGGTAAATTCGGTTATGCCGAAAAAGAGCCAGGGATCTTTGTGCCGTTGACGGAAACCTTTGAAGAGACGGCCGGTAAATGAACGCGCCGACGCTGGGCATCATTGGCGGAACGGGCTGGCTGGGCGGGGCGATTGCCAAGGCTGTGTTGGCGCAGGCGCTGTTGCCGGCGGGTAACCTGGTTATTTCCAATCGCTCGGGTGTCCATCCTTTGGCGCAACAAGGCGTTTGTCTGGTCACGGACAACCAGGCGCTGGTGGACCGCAGCGACGTGATCATCATCGCGGTGCGCCCTGAGCAGTTCGCCGGCCTGAGCCTCAACGCTTCTGGCAAGACAGTCATTTCATTGATGGCCGGGATCACCGCGCAGGCCATTGCCGCCCGGACCTCGGCTTCGAGAGTGCTGCGGGCGATGCCCAATGCGGCGGTGGAGATCGGGCAGTCGTTTACACCTTGGTATTGCTTCGGCGTGGTGGATGCGGCGACGAAGAGCTTCGTCCAGCGCTTGTTCGGATGCGTCGGTACTGCCGCCGAGGTTGAGCAGGAAGACTTCATTGATTACCTTTCCGCGCTTTCCGGCACCGGCCCGGCCTTTCCCGCCTTGCTCATGACAGCCCTGGCCAATCAGGCGATGGAGGCCGGCATCCCCGCCGAGATTGCACAGCTTGCGGCGAAGAATGTCGTGGTCCACAGCAGCCAGTTACTGGCCAGCCATGACGCCGGGCAGATGATCGACGCCCTGGTCGCCTACCGCGGCGTGACCGCCGCCGCCCTCCAGGCGATGACCGAGGGACATTTCGAGGAGCAGGTGGGGAAGGCATTGCAAGCCGGCGCCACGGTCGCCCGCCAGGGCCTGCAAGCCTGATTCACTGATCAGACCTGTGGGAGACCTGTGGGAGCGAGCTTGCTCGCGATGGCGTCCGCCAGTCCAGCATCCCTTTCACTGAACCACCGCCTTCGCGAGCAGGCTCGCTCCCACATTTGGATCTTTATCAATCACAAGATTACTGTGCAACACAGAACCCTGTGGGAGCGAGCCTGCTCGCGAAAGCGTCCGCCATCCAGCATCCTTGTCACTGAACCACCGCTATCGCGAGCAAGCTCGCTCCCACATTTGGGTCTTTATCAATCACAAGATTGCCGTGCAACACAGAACCCTGTGGGAGCGAGCCTGCTCGCGAAAGCGTCCGCCATCCAGCATCCTTGTCACTGAACCACCGCTATCGCGAGCAAGCTCGCTCCCACATTTGGATCTTTATCAATCACAAGATTGCCGTGCAACACAGAACCCAGTGGGAGCGAGCTTGCTCGCGATGGCGTCCGCCAGTCCAGCATCCCTGTCACTGAACCACCGCCTTCGCGAGCAGGCTCGCTCCCACATTTGGATCTTTATCAATCACAAGATTGCCGTGCAACACAGAACCCTGTGGGAGCGAGCTTGCTCGCGATGGCGTCCGCCAGTCCAGCATCCCTTTCACTGAACCACCGCCTTCGCGAGCAGGCTCGCTCCCACATTTGGATCTTTATCAATCACAAGATTACTGTGCAACACAGAACCCTGTGGGAGCGAGCCTGCTCGCGAAAGCGTCCGCCATCCAGCATCCTTGTCACTGAACCACCGCTATCGCGAGCAAGCTCGCTCCCACATTTGGATCTTTATTAATCACAAGATTGCCGTGCAACACAGAACCCTGTGGGAGCGAGCTTGCTCGCGATGGCGTCGGCCAGTCCAGCATCCCTTTCACTGAACCACCGCCTTCGCGAGCAGGCTCGCTCCCACATTTGGATCTTCATTTATCGACACAATTGCTGTGTCCTTCTCCGGTCGCGCTTCAGATGTCCTTGACCAACCGCAGCGCATCGTAGATGGCCGCATGGGTATTGCGCGCCGACACCGCGTCGCCGATCCGGAACAGCTGGAAGCGGCCTCCGGGGTTGGTCACGATATTCTGGGTTTTCCCGGCGATCAGGTTGTGCTGCTCGACCGCGCCGTTGTTGCTCGAATACGGCCGCAACTCAAAGTACAAATCGTCCAGGGGCAGGGTGCCGTGGTTGACCACCACCTGATCGACCACACGCTGCTTGTGCACCTGGCCGTAGTCGCTGCCGAAGTGCGCAACCAGTTGACCGTCGCGTTTTTCCACGGAATCGACCCGATAGGTGACGGTGAAGGTGACGTTCAGGTCTTGCAGGCTGCGCATGTAAGGCACCAGGTTCATCGCCATCACCTCCGGTGCGAACGACCGGTCGGGCGTGACGATTTCCAGTTTCGCGCCGCTGCTGGCGATGATCTCGGCCGCCTGTAGCGCCGCGTGGTCGCCGGCGTCGTCGAAGATCAGCACGTTCTGGCCGGGCTTGATATCGCCGGAAACGATGTCCCAGGTCGACACCACCAGTTCGTTGCCTTGCTTGAGCACCTCGGTGTGGGGCAGGCCGCCCGTGGCGACGATTACCACGTCCGGTTCTTCGGCCATCACCGTCTCGGCTTCGGCCCAGGTGTTGAACTGGAACTTCACGCCAAGGCGTTCACATTGCGCCATGCGCCAGTCGATGATGCTGATCATCTCGCGGCGGCGCTCGCTCTGCGCGGTCAAGCGGATCTGCCCGCCTGGCTGGTCGGCCACTTCGAACACGGTGACTGCATGGCCGCGCTCGCCGGCCACCCGTGCCGCCTCCAGGCCCGCCGGGCCGGTGCCGATTACCACCACCTTGCGCTTGAGCGGCGCCTTGGGGATTTCGTGGGGCATGGTGGTTTCGCGCCCGGTGGCGGCGTTGTGGATGCAATACGCGGCGCCGCCCTGATAGATGCGGTCCAGGCAATAGTTGGCGCCAACGCAAGGGCGGATCTCTTCTTCACGTTTTTCGATGATCTTGCGCACGATATGCGGGTCGGTCATGTGCGCGCGGGTCATGCCGATCATGTCCACCTTGCCCGAGGCGATGGCGTGTCGCGCCGTGGCGACGTCCGGGATCTTCGCTGCATGAAAGGTCGGGAAACCGGTGGCGGAGCGGATCTCGCCAGCAAAATCCAGATGCGGCGAGTTGCGCATGCCTTGGATCGGGATCACGTCGGTGAGGCCGGCATCGGTATCGATGTGCCCGCGCACGACGTTGAGGAAATCTACCAGCCCGCTGTCCTTGAGCATGTGGGAAATCTGCAGGCCATCGCTGGCGCCAAAGCCGCCGGGCAGGTCTTCATCGCCGGTGTAGCGCACCCCCAGCAGGAAGTCCTCACCGCAGCGCTGGCGGATGCCGCGCAACACATCGAAGGTGAAGCGCATGCGGTTTTCCAGCGAACCACCGTAGGGGCCGTCGAGATCGTTGGTCAGTGGCGACCAGAATTGATCCATGAGGTGCCCGTAGGCCTGCAGTTCCAAACCGTCGAGACCGGCGGCCTTCATGCGTTCGGCGGCGTCCACGTAGTCCTTGACGATCCGGTCGATGTCCCAGTCTTCCATCTTTTTCGGGAACGCCCGGTGGGACGCTTCGCGGCGATGGGACGGCGAGACGACCGGTAGCCAGTCAGCCTTGTCCCAGCGCGTGCGCCGCCCCAGGTGGGTCAGTTGAATCATCACCGCGGCGCCGTGTTCGTGGCATTCGTCGGTCAGGTCCTTCATCCATTTGACCACCTCGTCCTTGTACGCCAGCACGTTGTTGAACACCGGCGGGCTGTCCCGTGAAACCGCAGCGGAGCCTGCGGTCATGGTCAACGCAACGCCGGCCTTCGCCCGTTCGACGTGATAGGCGCGGTACAAATCCTTCGGCATGCCATCCACGGGATACGCGGGTTCGTGGGAGGTGGTCATGATCCGATTCTTGAGGGTCAGATGCTTGATCTTGTAGGGCTGCAGCAGAGGATCGCTGGACATGGTGTTGCTCCGGGAACAGAACATCAGGCTTGGTTTTGACATAACGGTATGTGCAATGTTCATGTGTGTCAACGATTGAGACACAGGTGTACATTTTTCTTGCGCGGGGGAATAACCAGGATTACCATCCAGTCGAAACAGGGGTGATCCGGCGTATGCGCGCCGGTCATCGCGCATCGATCCAAGTGCAAGGGGGCTGTGCAAAGACCATGAAAGTGCTCGTTGCGATAAAGCGCGCCATCGACCCGAATGTGAAAGTCCGGGTGAAGGCTGACGGTTCAGACGTTGAGCTCAACGGCGTGAAAATGGCCTTGAATCCGTTCTGCGAGATCGCGGTTGAAGAGGCGATTCGCCTCAAGGAAAAAGGGCTGGCAACCGAAGTGGTGGTGGTCTCGGTGGGCACATCGGCCGCCCAGGAACAACTGCGCACGGCGTTGGCACTCGGTGCGGACCGCGCACTTCTGGTCGAGACCAGCGCGATTCTCGAGCCGCTCAACGTCGCCAAGTACCTGAGCAAAGTGATTGATCAGGAACAACCGCAACTGATCCTGTTCGGCAAGCAGGCGATCGACCAGGAAAACAATCAGGTCGGGCAAATGGTCGCGCAATTGATCGGCAGCGGTCAGGCCACTTACGCCTCGGCAGTCAATCATGTCGACGGGCAATGGCTCGTCGAGCGTGAGGTCGATGGGGGCAGCCAGGTGGTCGCGCTGTCGACGCCGGCCGTGGTGACTTGCGATCTGCGCCTGAATCAACCGCGCTACGCCTCGTTGCCGAACATCATGAAAGCCAAGAAAAAGCCCTTGGAAACCATCGCCGCCGACAGCTTGGGCGCGAGCGTGAAGCAACACGCTCGATTGCTCGGTGTTGTCCCTCCACCGGTACGCAAAGCAGGCATCACGGTCGCTTCGGTGACCGAGTTGGTGGATAAACTGAAAACCGTTGCGGGGGTGATTTGATGCGCACATTGGTGATCGCCGAGCACAGTGTCGGTCAACTGACGGCAGGCACCTGGAGCGCCGTGGGCGCTGCCGTGGCGTTGGGTGCTGAAACGGATTTGCTGGTGATGGGCGGGACGGACGCCTCGGCCGTGGCGCAACAGGCAGCGCTGGCCCAAGGCCTGGACCGGGTGCTGCTCGCACAGGCGGAGGTATTCGAAAATGCCCTGGCTGAAAACGTCCAGCCGCTGATCACGTCGCTGGTGGCCGAGGGGTATACACACGTCGTTGCCGATGCCAGCAGCATGGGCCGCAATCTGCTGCCACGGGTCGCGGCGAGCCTGGATGTGGGCATGCTTTCGGACGTTACCCACATCGTCTCGGCGGACACTTTCCAGCGGCCTGTTTATGCCGGCAATGCCATCGCCACGCTGCAGTCACTGGATCCGATCAAGTTGCTCACGGTGCGCGCTTCGGCATTCGCCCCAGCGTTATCCCATGACAAACCCTGCGAAGTGGTTGCAGTGGACGGCGGACAAAGCGCCAGCAACGTGCGTTTGGTGAGCGAACAACTGACGGCCAGCGAACGGCCCGATCTGTCGAGCGCCCGCGTCGTCGTTTCCGGTGGCCGCGGGATGCAGAGCAAAGAGAACTTCGCCCTGATCGAGCGAGTGGCCGACAAGCTCGGCGGTGCCGTGGGGGCCTCCCGCGCTGCTGTTGATTCGGGATTCGCGCCCAACGATTTGCAGGTCGGGCAGACGGGCAAGATCGTCGCGCCGGAGCTTTATATTGCCGCAGGCATCAGTGGCGCCATTCAACATCTGGCGGGCATGAGCGGTTCAAAGGTCATCGTCGCGATCAACCAGGACGCCGAGGCACCGATTGCCCAGGTGGCGGATTACCTGTTGGTGGCGGATTTGTTCGAGGCGTTGCCGGCACTCGAAAGGGCATTGTGAATTCAAGACGTAAAACGACGAACCCGTGGCGAGGGAGCAAGCTCCCTCGCCACGGGTTTATCGACAACCTTGAAAGAATCAGCCCGCCAACGGGCGGAGGAGGGTAAGCCACACTCAATAGCCGTGATTTCATAATTAGAACTTGCCCATGGCCGTGCGCGGTCGCGATGGGAAATGAATGCTTCTGCTGCCCTGCCAATAACTATTAATACAGTCTGCGGAGATGCACATGATGACCTTACCCCGTAAAACTTTTATCGGCTGGTTTGCCGGCCTTGCATTGGCCTGCGGCAGCCTGATCGCTCAAGCCGAGGAACCCGCGCCCATTCGTATCGGCTGGGTGAACTGGTCGGATACGGAAATCGCCGTGAAGCTGGCGAATACCGCGTTGCAGGATCATCTCAAGCAACCGGTCAAGCTGGTACTGGCCGACATCGGCATCCAGTTCCAGGCACTGGCCAACGGCAATATCGATTTGATTCCGATGGTCTGGCTGCCGAGCACCCACAAGTCCTTCTATGACAAGTACAAGGACAAGCTCGAAGACCTCGGCGTCCTGTATGAAGGCCGGATCGGCATGGCGGTGCCCACCTCGATTCCTACCAGTGAGATTGCCAGTGTCGAAGACCTCAACAAACCCGAAGTGCGGGAGAAGCTCGGCGGCAAGATTCTCACCTCGGAAGTGGGCAATGGTCAGTACAAGCTGACGGAAAAAGCCATCAAGGAATACAAGCTCGACGGCTACAAGATGGTTGCGTCTTCAGAGTCCGGCATGCTGAGTGAACTGGATCGCAACATCAAACGGGACAAGTGGTCGTTGGTCAACGCCTGGAGCCCCCACTGGATGTTCGCCAAATGGCCGCTGCGTTACCTGGATGATCCAAAGCAGATATTCGGTGGCGCCGAGCAGATCCACGCGATTGCCCGCAAAGGTTTCAGCGCCGAACATCCGGACGTGGCGCGCTTCTTCGCCAACTTCAAGATCCCGAAAGCGGACCTTGAGAAGTTGATGGCGGATGCCCGCGAAAGCACTGCGGACAAGGTGGTTGCCGAGTACTACGCGGCGAACAAACCGCGCTTCGAAGCGATGTTCGGCAGCCAGACTGCTTCCGCTACGCCAGCCCCGTAATCACCGCTGTTCCATGATGGTTTTGTTGCCGTCCGGTGCCCTTCGTCAGGGCACCGGATTTATTGTTTTCAAGGATGAATAGTCTGTAAGCGCTGCTACTGCCTGACAACTTTAAAGACACTCCGTTTTCGTTGTTGCAATCCTCGGATTCTAATGAGCAGCCTATCGAAGCCTAGCATCGGGAAACCTGCCTCCTCGTCAGCAGGCGCTATATCTCGTAGCGACTTTCCTTCGAAGGAGGACAGCCAAAGAGCGTGCTATAGCACTTGCTGAAGTGAGGGGTAGAGACAAACCCGCAGGCAATGGCGACATCCGTGACGCTCAGCCTGGAGTTCTGTAGCAGGCGCCGTGCCTCGGTCAGCCGTAGTTCCAGATAGTAGCGTTGCGGAGACATATTGATCTGCCTGCGAAACAGGCGCTGGATCTGGCGCTTGGAAAGCTGAACGCATTGAGCGAGCAAGTCCAGGCTCAAAGGTTCTTCAAGGTTGCATTCCATCAATGCAATGACTTCCCGCAGGCACGCACTGACTTTGCGGTCCAGGACCTTGGCCGAGGTACGAAACCGAGACTCATGGTCCAACAGGTCAAACACCGCGTCCGCAACTTTCGGGTCGAGGGCCGCGTACAGCCATTTCATCATGATCTGAAACGCGCCGGCAGGGTTTGACGCGGTGAATCGGTCCCTGTCGAACACCACTGTATCCAGCGTCACCGTGGTTTTCGGTGAACACTCCGACAAGGCCATTCGTTGTTCGGCATGAATAGCACATCGGTAACCATCCAGCAGTCCAGCCTTGCCCAGGTACCAGGCGCCGTTCCATAAGCCGCCGAGCGCAATGGGCAGGTTCGCCAGTTTGGTCAGCAGCGTTACCAACCCGTGGGGGAGTACCCTCGGCGTGCGCAGGCCGCCGCAGACAATCATCAAGTCCAGCGCCGCGATCCTGATATCGGTCAACGGTGTGTCTGGCCTGATGGGGATTGCCAGGTCGCTGATCACTTCAGAGTCGTTGCGACTGAAAGTATGGATTTTTATCGACCCTGGCTGAATCAAATTGGCGGTGACGAGCACGTCCAGGCATTGGGTGAAACAGGTCAGGGAGAAATTATCGAGCAACAGGAAGCCCACGCTCGATGTTTTCTGGGACTCGATCATCGCGTTCATGAGTTGCGCTTCGTATCCCGCAGGAAACTGTCATCGAAAGGGTAGTGGGTGAGTAACTCATAACCGGCCTCGGTCACCAGCAATTGGTTCTCCAGCTTGATGCCATCCTGTCCGCCCACCTCACCGACATACGCCTCGACGCACAGGGCCATGCCCGGCTGCAGTTCGCCCTCGTATCCGTAGGACTCCAGGTCCTCCGGATAACGAATGCTCGGGTACTCGTCACACAGCCCGACGCCGTGATAAAGCACGCCATACCGTTGAGCCCGGCACGGTTCGGGCAACCGGTGCGCCTTGGCGGTCAGCTCGGTGAAGCGTACGCCTGGCTTGATCAACTCGGTGTTATGGACGATATGGTCATGGGCGATCCGGTACAGGCGCTTCTGTTCGGGCATGGGCTCCAGACCCCCGCAGATCCAGCTGCGGGACATGTCCACGCACATGCCGTAGGTGCCGATCAGATCCGTGTCGAATGACAGCAGGTCGCCGTCGTTCAACACGCGTGGGCCGGACTCCTGGAACCAGGGGTTGGTGCGAGGACCGGAACTGAGGATGCGCGTCTCGATCCATTCGCCACCGCGGCGGATATTGCCGGAATGCAGCGCGGCCCAGACATCGTTTTCGGTCGCGCCGGCGCGCATTGCCTGGTGCATTTCGGCCACTGACGCTTCGCATGAAGCCACCGCACAGCGCATCGCCTTGATTTCATCCGGGCCCTTGATCATGCGCGCGAATTCGGTCACTTCCTGGCCGCTGCAAATTTCGATCGCCAAGGCATCCAGGGCGCGCACGCCGGCGACTTCTATTCGATCGACCGCAAGCCGTCGGTTGACTCCGGCGTGTTGGCGCAGCAAATCGTCGAGTTGCGCGGCGAAATGCCTGGCGTGTCGATCCGTGTGTTCACCGGTCTCGAAAAAGAAAAACGATGCCCCGCTGCGTAGCTCCGTCACCAGCGGCAAGTGGGCGGACAAGTGATCACAGCCATGAAAATCCCACAAAACCACATGCCCGCTGGCGGCGACGAAGCATGCCCGTGCGGGGTTATGAGTCGTCCACAGTTGCATGTTGGTGGTATCGGTCGCGTAGCGGATATTCAGCGGATCGAATAACAGGATGCCACCCAGGTCACGGACGACCAGTTGATCGACTATCCGTTGCAATCGGTACTTGCGCAGGGTGGGCAAATGGGGCGGCTCCAGGCCCAGCCGCTCCCACTCCGCAAACGCCAGCGGCGTAGGGCCTATCTCGACGCGGTTGTTGTCGTCGACGGAGCCGTCTTTTTTCAGTGCAACTGCACGCTGCCTCGCCGGGTCGATGCGCCGGGCATTGGCTGGAATCGAAAAAGGTGAAGGGGGCATGATGGCGTCCAGTGTTCAGTCTGCTAGAGGTATTCAGCTGTGCCGGCCTCTTCGCGAGCAAGCTCGCTCCCACATTCCTCGGCCGTACACATGACCCTGTGGGAGCGAGCTTGCTCGCGATGAGGCCAGTACAGTCGCCAAAAAGTCGCGACCCTTATTAAAAGCATCCAGCTTACGAAGCATCGATCCAGATGGTTTTCAGCTCGGTGTACTGATCGTGTGCCCAGACGGATTTGTCACGCCCCCCAAAACCGGACTCCTTGTAGCCGCCGAACGGCGTGGAGGCGTCGCCTTCACCGAAACAGTTGACCGTGACCACGCCCGCCCGAATTTCCCGCGACAGCCGCAAAGCGTTACGCAGGCTACCGGTATAGGCAGATGCCGCCAGGCCGTAGACCGTGTCGTTGGCCAGCGCAATGGCTTCGTCGATCGTGCTGAAGCGGGTGACGCTCAGGACCGGGCCGAAGATCTCCTCGATGAACAGGCGACTGTCACGTTCAACACCGTCGATGATCGTCGGCTGCACGTACACACCGGACTCGGTCTCGCCACCTTGCAGCACATTGAGTTTCTGCTCGGCCGCATACTCCAGATACGAACGCACCTTCTCGAAATGGGTTTTGCTGATCATGGCCCCGAGGCGATTTTGCGGATCCAGCGGGTCGCCCATTTTCCAATCGCGCAGGTGCTTGCCGATCAGTTGCAGCAACTCTTCCTTGACCTCTTCATGGACGATCAGCCGCGACGACGCCGAGCAGTTCTCGCCCATGTTCCAGAAAGCGCCGGCGGTCACATACTGGGCAACCTGATCGAGGTCTTCGCAGTCATTCATCACCACGGCGGGGTTCTTGCCCCCCAGTTCCAGCACCACGCGCTTGAGGTTCGACTCGGACGCGTACTTGAGGAACAACCGGCCTGTGTCGGTAGAACCGGTGAAGCTGACCATCGCCACATCCATGTGTCGGCCGATTGCCTCGCCAGCCTCGCGACCACCGCCAGGGGTAATGTTGAATACACCGGCCGGAATACCAGCCTCATGGGCCAGCTCGGCGACACGCAGCGCGGTCAGGGTGGTTTCCTTGGCGGGCTTGACCACGATGGAACAGCCGGCGGCCAGGGAAGGACCAATCTTCCAGGCCAGCATCAACAGCGGGAAGTTCCAAGGCAGGACCAGGCCGACCACGCCGATCGCTTCGCGCACCACCATCGTTACGGCACCGTGGCCGGTCGGCGCGGTACTGTCGTACACCTTGTCGATCAACTCGGCATGCCAGCGCAAGGTATGGATGGTGTCGGGCACATCGACGTTCTGGCATTCGCTGACCGGCTTGCCACTGTCCAGGCTTTCCAGCACCGCGAGCTCATGGGCATTGTCTTCCAGCAACTGGGCGAAACGCAGGAGCACCTGCTTGCGTGCGCCGGGCGACAGTTTGTGCCAGCGGCCATCCTCGAACGCCTGCTTGGCGGCAGCCACGGCAACGTCGACGTCACGGGTATCGCAAGCCGCTACCTCTGCAAGCTGTTCACCCGTGGCAGGGTTCGTCGTGATGAAGGTCTTTCCACAGAGCGCATCGCGGAACTCGCCGTTGATGAAGGCCTGGGTAGGAAACTGCAACTTGGCGGCGATGGCCGCGTACTGTTCCTTGGTCAGTAAATCAGCCATCTCATGCACCTCCAGTGATTTGCGCGATGTTGCGCTTGAGCTCGGTGACGACACTTTGCAGCGCCTGTTTCTCATCAAGGTCCAGGCCGTGCAGGGGGGCACGCAGGCCACCGGTGCTCAAGCCGTTCAGTTCACAGCCGTACTTGATGGACTGGACAAATTTTCCACCTTCCAGGAAATCCATCAGCGGCATCATCGCCGCCATGATTCGGCGACCTTTGTCGAAGTTCTTCTCGACCACGCAGGCCTCGTACAGCGCGACGTGTTCACGGGGAATGAAGTTGGAACCGGCACACACCCAACTGCGGGCGCCCCAGGCGAAAAACTCCAGGGCCTGGTCGTCCCAGCCGCAAGACAGAGCGATGTGCGGATACTTGCAGGCCAGGCGGTGCATCTGCGCCATGTCGCCGGAGCTTTCCTTGATGGCGACGATGTTCTTCACATCACGGACCTCATCAAAGAACTCCGTGCCCATGCTCACGCTCATGCGGCCTGGATAGTTGTAAAGCATGATGGGGAGATTGGCGGCGCGGTCCACTGCCTTGACGTGCAGCGCGATTTCCTTTTGCGTTGGCAGTGCATAGGGCGGTGAACCCACCAGCAGCGCATCGGCCTTGATCGCCTTCGCCGCTTCGGCGTAGGCGACGGAGTCTTCGGTGCGGATGGCGCCGGTCCCCACGATCAGCGGCAGGCGACCGCGCAGCACGTCCTTGGCCTGGGCAGCCAGGTCGAAACGCTCCTGGGCGGTGTGGGCATAATATTCGCCGGTCGAGCCGCCGATAATGATGCCGTGTACCTTGGCGTCGACCAGATACTCCAGGACGTCGGCGAAGGCTGTCTTATCGATACTGCCGTCTGAGGTCAGGGGCGTAACGGCCGGTGTGTAAATGCCTTCAAACTTCATTGATATCGCTCCAGTTAATGTCACTGTTCAACCAAGGGAGGCCGCTTGCCGAGAATCGAGCGAACGGACCTGAACTTCTTCAAGTGTGTCGGGGCGGGTCAACTTTCTTTACCGGCGCGGTATTGCCCCCAGCGCAAACTTATATTGACGCCCGCTGAAACCAGCGGGCCGGGTGGATTAGGGCTGGGGCCGGGTGATTTCAAGACAAAATCAATAAGTTCGGAGTGTTCGCCGGCCAGCCAATCCGCCAGGAGTTTTCCGGTCGCCGTCCCGCGGGTAACACCCAGGCCATTGCAGCAAAGAGCCCCATAGACATGGGGTGAAAGTTCGCCGAAATAACCCATATGGTTACGCGAAAGAGCCAGTGCACCGCCCCAGGTATATTCGAAGTTCATCGCGGGCAACATGGGAAAGCGTTGCTCGAAAGAGGCTTGATGCCTGGCGACAAAGCGTTTCAGATATTTTGTATCGCTGCGGCCGTCGGGGTTGAAGCTGAAACTGTTACGGATCAACAGGCGGTTGTCCGGAGTGCGACGTACCGTGGTGCCGAATGGGTCCGCGGGAATCACCCCCCAATAAGGCCGGCCGCCCAGGCGAGCTTGCTCTTGCTCGGTCATGGGACGGGTCAGGCTGGCATAGGTGAACACTGGTAGCATTCGCCCCTTCAGGAAGCCGAAACTCATGCCAAAGGCATTATTGGTCAGGATCAGTTTGTCGGCGGTGATTGAGCCCCCGGCGTGCTTGAGCACCGTCCTGGTGCCGTACTCGACATGCGTGATCGCGGTGTTTTCGTAGAGTGTCACGTTGCCGGGAAGGCTGTCGGCCAGACCTTTGACCAGCGCCGACGGCTGAAGCAAGGAAGTCCCTGGCGTAAATAAGGCCTTGCGGTAGAAATGCGTGCCGATATGTTCGGGTAGTTCGCCAGCCTCGATCATCTGGTAGGGTTGATCGAGCTTATCGAGTCCGCGACGGTAGGCTTCCAGGACAGCGATGCCCCGTGGTTCAACGGCCGCCTGATATTTGCCGCAATGCTTCATCTGGCAATTGATGTTGTGGCGTTCAACCAATTCTTTTAGATAGCTCAGGCCGCTCAAATTGAGTTTAAGGGTTGTTTTGGCAGTGGCGATATCACCGATGTAATCTTCTGCGGCGATGTCATGCGGCAAGTCGATAGCGAATCCGGCATTGCGACCGGAAGTGCCAAAGCCGATTTCCTGAGCGTCGATCAACACAATGTGGTCGTCGGGGAAATGAGTCGCGAGCTGCCGGGCGGCGGCGAGCCCGGTAAAACCGGCACCGACAATCACCCAACGTGCGCTGTCGTGACCTTGATGGGCGGGCTTGACCTGGCGCCCCCTGCTCAAGTGATACCACCCGCAAGACTGATCATCGGCAGGTAACGAAGAGACTTTCAACATTTCAAGATCCTGTTCATTCAACCAATCCGACGCCTGTCTTGCAAAAGGTTGCTTGGCAATTTCACGGCGACTGAGTATTTAACGGGCGTAACGGTCAAGACTTTGCAGTTAATTAACGACGGGGTAGGGCATAAAATTTATTCTGATGATTGCTTGATATCCAGCAACATTAAATCAAGAAAAAAGATAACCCTCCGTTATCGATAATCGAAACGGGAGCTTTCAGTTGGATTTCATAAACTAAATGTTGCGTAGAACCGAGCGCCATTAAAAGGCGGGGGCAGTCATCGACTCGCCCCGCCTCTTGTTCGTATCAATTGCTGGCTTGTGTCGCTGCCGCGCGAGCAGTTTGTAACCAGGCATCAAACTGCTGCCGATGGGCGGCTACCCACTCCTTGGCGTGGCGGCGAATATCCGCAGGCTTTTTCTCGCCCTGTTGCATCTTCAGGTTCTGGGCACTTTCGTCAGCGGTAGTAATCTGCATCACCGAAAGGAACTTCAAGGCTGCCGGATTTTTGTCGGCGAACTCTTTATTCAACACGGCCTCGACCTTATCCACTGCAAAGCCGAGATTCTTGCCCTTGTACATCGTGTCAACGTTATTGTTGCCATCAGGCAGGTCGGTTTTCGGTACTTCCAGCCAGACCACATCCCTGTCTTCGACCAGAACGGTGGCAATCCACTGTGGGACCCAGGTGAAGTAGAGAATCGGCTGTCCTTCCTTATAACGGGTAATGGTGTCAGCCATCAGCGCGAAATAGGAACCCTGGTTGACCGTGACCGTTTTTTCCAGGTCATAGGCCTTCATGTGATGGGCAATGATCAGCTCGCAGCCCCAGCCAGGATTACAGCCCGTCATGTCTGCCTTGCCGTCGCCGTTGGTGTCGAACAGCTTGGCGATTTCCGGTTTCTTCAAGTCGGTGATGTACTTGATGTTGTGCGCTTCAGCGGTCTTTTTGTCGATCAGATAACCTTGAAGTACACCGGGCATGATGTCGCCCGCCTTGACCATGGCTTTATCACCCCCGGCCTGCTGGAAGAATTTATCGTGCAACTTGTCCCACAAATGCACGGTAAAGTCCGCATCACCGCTACCCAAGGCCATCATCATGACGCCGTATTCGGTCTCCTTGGGCTCCTGCACCTTGTAACCCAGCCCTCGCAGCCCTTCCATGGCCACTTCGCCACGGAAACGCTCTTCAGCGATGGACGGGAAGATGGGGGTGACCTTCACACCGTCGCCCGGTTGGTTCGCCGAGGCGTTTGCGCACAGGGACATGGCCGCAATGGCGAGGGCTGTAGCGCAATTGAGAATGCTGCGGGAGAGCTTGAATTCAGACATTGTCGCGTACCTTTTTTGGGGTTTTTTCTTCAAGTGCGGCAGATCGAAAGTGGGATTCAGGCGGTCTTGCTCCGCCCCGCAGGCTGTCTTGCGCCGAACAGGCGTAGCAGCAGACCTACGGGACCGGTGTGATACCAGCGCAGGCTCGGGTCGGCGCCGGTGCGCGCGCCCATGGCTTGGGTCAGGCGGTCAAGGAAGATGGCGAGCAGTACCAGGCCCGTCCCGCCGACCGTGGCCAGGCCCATGTCCAGGCGACCGATGCCGCGCAGGACCATCTGTCCCAGGCCGCCCACCGAGATCATCGAGGCGATGACCACCATCGACAGCGAGAGCATCAGGGTCTGGTTGAGTCCCGCCATGATGGTTGGCGTCGCCAGTGGCAGCTGGACACGGGTGAGCATCTGCCGCGGTGTGCAACCAAACGCGCGGGCCGCTTCTATCTTGTCCTCCGGCACCTGGCGGATGCCCAGGTTCGTCAGGCGCACCAGAGGGGGGAGGGCGAAGACAATCGTCACAAGGATGCCCGGCACGTTGCCGATGCCGAACAGCATGACGACCGGCACCAGATAAACGAACGCCGGCAGTGTCTGCATGGCATCGAGGATGGGCCGCAGGACCTTTTCCAGGTTGTCGCTGCGGGCACAGAGAATACCCAGTGGAATACCCAGCAGCGCGCAAAAGAACACCGAGGTCAGTACCAGCGCCAGGGTCGTCATCGACTCGGACCAGACACCGATCAAACCCAGCAGTGTGAGCGTCACAAAGCACAGCAACGCCATGCGTTTACCAGCGAGTTGCCATCCGAGCAATGAAGACAGGAGGATGCCGATGCTCGGCGGAATGCTCTGCAGAATGAACTCAACGCCGTTAAGTACCTGGTCAATCGGCCAGCGGATGGCGCGAAATACATCGCGAAAGTTGTGCACCAGAAAATTCAGGGTGCTTTCCACCCAATCGCCGAGTGGAATGGTGGCGACTTGGAACGGGTCGAGAAAACTGAACTCGGACATCAGGGCTTACCTCTTCACGGTTGTATCAATGGCGGCTCAGCGTTTGCAGCAACTCGCTCTTTGACAGGGTCCCGGTGAGCGCGCCCGAGCGGTCCAGTACAGGGACCGGATACGGCAGGTTGGCCGCAATTTCCAATACTTCGTGCAGGGGCGTATCGGTAAATACCGGCTGGTGTTGGTGCTGGGTGTGATGTGTGCCGCCACCCGCGCCACTGGTATCGATGTCGACGACCCCGAGCAGTTGCCCTCGTTCATCGACCAGGTAACCGAACGGAAGGCCGGCCTTGAAGTGGGGCGCCTGGCCATTCGCTTTACGAACCCATTCCGGATCAAGCCTGGCCACGTCGCCCGCCTTGAGAATCCGTGAACTGTCGAACCCTTTGAAAAAGGTGCGCACATAGTCATTGGCGGGTTGGCTGATCAGCTCTTGAGGCGTGCCGATCTGCACCACCTGGCCGCCCTCCATGATCGCGATGCGGTGGCCGATGCGAACGGCTTCCTCGATGTCGTGGGAGATGAAAATGATGGTCCGCTTCTGTTCGGCTTGCAGGCGAATGAGCTCCCCCTGCATCTCGCTGCGGATAAGCGGGTCCAGCGCGGAAAAGGCTTCGTCCATCAGCAGGATGGTCGGGTCGTTGGCCAGCGCACGGGCCAGGCCTACGCGTTGCTGCATGCCGCCGGAAAGTTGATGCGGATAACTGTGCTCCTGGCCAGCAAGACCGACCTGGCTGAGGGCTTCCCTGGCGCGGCTATGCCGTTCCTTTTCGGCGATGCCGGAAATTTCCAGGCCGAAGGCGGTGTTCTCCAGGACACTCATGTGAGGCATCAGGGCGAAGGATTGGAACACCATGCCCATCTCTTTACGGCGAACATCAAGCAGGGCTTTATCAGCCAGCCCGGTAATTTCCCGACCGTTCAGATAAATGCTGCCGGAGGTGGGCTCGATAAGCCGGTTGAACAAACGCACCATCGTCGACTTGCCAGAACCCGAGAGCCCCATGATCACAAAGATTTCGCCACGCTTGACGGCGAAGCTGGCGTCGAAAACACCAATAACCTGACCTGTTTTCTCAAACACATCTTTTTTGCAGGCGCCAGCGGCAAGCATCTTCATCGCCGCGTCGGGTTGTGCGCCGAATATCTTGAAAACGTTCTTAACAGAAATGATTTCGTCTGAACTAGTCATCGCGTCCCTCCTTTGCGTGTAACGCTACAAGCGCACGAAATCGAATTGAGTTCGAGCGTTGGTAATTTAGGCGGGCAGGAATAAATGATTGAATGGCGCATGACATTGACCTTGTTTTTATTGTTTGCCCTTGGGCTCGGGCTTTTTTTCAATCTATGGGTATCCTTGTGTTAAATCCAACAACATTTACCGGGCTTTATGGATAACCTAACGTTATCGAGGCCTGTCGAAACGACCGCCTTGGCGTAATCACGACGCTTTGTATGGCCCGGGCCAGGCTATTGAGTTACGCTCCGCCGCTTTCGCGGATGCTAGGAGTGCGAGGGCCTGCCATGCTCAGCAGACACGTTGACCCCGATACATTACTGCTTAGAATGCCTTCCCTCAGGGCTGTCAGAGCGTTTGTCGCCGCCGCCAAATATGAAAGCTTCACTCGGGCGGCAGAGGCACTTTGTGTATCGCAAGCGGCGATCAGTCGGCAGATCCGGGAGCTTGAGGACTCCTTGGGCGCTCAATTGTTCATGCGTGCCGGGCGGACGGTAGAGCTGACCGCCGAGGGGAAGATTTTTTTTGAGGCGGCGCAACTGTCCTTCGTTAATATCGCACAGGCGGCTGAAAGGATTCGTACCACGCCGACGCAGAAGCACATTCTGACTGTTTGTTGCTCACCCGCATTCTCCGCATTATGGCTGTCGGAACATCTTCCAGAGTTTCGTGCAACGAACCCGGATATCGAGTTCAATCTGATCACTACCCAGAACTTTGTGAATATGGAGCCTGGCGTAGAGCCGGACATCATCATCTCGAAGATCCGCAAGGTCGGGGACGGGTACAAGAGTTATCAGTTGTGCCACGACATTATTTATCCTGTTTGCTCTCCCGTGTTCCTGGAGGCGCACCCCGAACTGACTTCGCTTGAAGGCGTGCGCGATTCTTCGCTACTCAATCTGAGTCCCTATGGCCGGTCGGGGGTGGCTGAGCATGTTGACTGGGGGGTATGGCTGGCGTTTCTGAACGTTGATATTGATGAGCGTCCTGGTGACTGCCCGCCTATTTTTCATGCCAATGACTACAACCTGATCATGAATATGGTCTTGACCCATCAGGGCGTAGCACTGGGCTGGAACCAGCTGGTCGGGGCCATGGTCGAGAGGGGGCAGCTTGTTCGTCCCGTCGAGCAGCAGGTGACGCTTCGAAACAGTCTTCATTATGTTGCCTGTAATGAAAGGACTGAATATGAAGATGCCTGTCGGAGAGTGCGAGACTGGATCCTCTCGAAGTTTTCCAGATTGGCTGTATAAGTTTCTCCCGACGTAGGTTCCTCTCGCCGTTAGCGAAATCCAAACAAGGTAGTGTCTGGATTCGCCCGGTCATAACGCCAAGTTATCAGTTGAACAACGAAAATGTAGTTTTGCCGACCGGATTGGCTATCGTACCCTTCGGGCTAAATATGGCTGATACATGCGTATCCAGCGGCTGCGCTGAACAATCGTTGGCGCAGGATCCGATGGCCATGACACTGCTTTCTGGGCGTACTTGCCATTAACCGTCAGGTTGATGTGTAGAGGATAATAATGAATATCAGAACATCCGTGATCGACCTGATTCAAAAGCGCAAGGCGCGCCACGCGCTTCCTCGCGAACTGTACATTGAACCTGAGGTTTTTCGGCAGGATCTTGAGCAGATCTGGCACAAGGACTGGATCTTTGCCGGGCATACCTTTGAGCTTGAAAAACCCGGGCAATACCTGACATTGCAGATCGGCGACTATCCCGTCCTGGTCGTCAGGGATAAAAGTGGTCAGGTCCGGGCTTTTCACAACGCCTGTCGTCACCGTGGCTCCAAAGTTTGCGAGCACGCCCAGGGCAAAGTCGCAAAACTGGTCTGTCCTTATCATAAGTGGACTTTCGAACTGGACGGCAGTCTTTTGTTTGCCGGTAACATGGGCGCCGACTTCGACAGGTCGCAGTACAATTTGAAGCCTGTCCATTGTGAAGTTGTTCACACCTACATTTATGTCTGTGTCGCTGACAAGGCGCCGGAATTCGACAGTTTCAGAAATGCTGTAAGTCCGTTTATAGCCCCGCATTTCCTGGATAACTGCAAGATCGCTTTCGAGTCCAACCTCATTGAAAAGGGTAACTGGAAACTTGTCTTTGAAAATAATCGCGAGTGCTTCCACTGCGACGGTACCCATCCGGAATTGATGAACTCCTTTGTCGAGAACCTTTCGGTGGCCGGGGTGGGCGGCGAAGATGATCCCGAACTGAGCGCACACTGGAATCGCTGCGAGACCGCGGGTATGCCGAGCAAGCTGGTCATGGATCCCAATGGCCGGTTTCGTATGACACGCATCCCACTTTCGGCAGGCGCCGTGAGTTACACAATGGACGGTAAACCTGCTGTGGCGGGACGCCTGGATAAAAGCGGCGAGCCGGATATTGGCGCCTTGCTGTATTTCAACTACCCATCTACCTGGAACCACTTCCTTGGTGATCATGCGTTGAGCTTCCGCGTCCTCCCGATCGGACCGGACGAAACGCTTGTCACGACCAAATGGCTGGTGCCCAATACCGCCGTTGAAGGTGTTGACTACGAGATTGATCGGTTGACCAAGGTCTGGCTTGCCACCAACGATCAGGACCGTCGTTTGGTGGAAGGTACGCAGGCCGGTATTACCTCACCGAGTTACGAGCCGGGACCCTTTTCGGACATCGCGGAAAACGGTGTATGCCAGTTTGACGATTGGTACTGCGAAATCATGCTTAAGCGGCTCCAGGCCCATATTCCGCTCAAGTCGGTGGGCTGATCCCCCGTCATCAGTGCGTTCGATCAGAGAAGAACAAGAAGAGGCTCGAGTTAATGTCCGCATTCGCTTTTTCCGGCCTCAACCTGGCCGTGACCACGCCTTTCGATGCCCAAGGCAAGATCGACTATCCGCGCTTCGAAACGTTGCTTGAGCACTATCTCGTGGCCGGCGTGGAGGGCTTTGTCCTGAGTTCGGGGACCGGCATGCATGTCTACCTTAGCCAGGAAGAGTCCAGGCAATTGGTTGCCTTCGGCACCAGCGTCATCAAGGGTCGTGCTCGCGTCATTGTGCAAACCTCTGCCTTGCTGGTGGACGAAGTAGTGCAGCGCACCCGCCACGCCGCCGGGTGTGGCGCCGATGGCGTCATGGTGCTGCCGCCGTTTTTCGAAGGCCCAACCGACGACCAGTGCATCGTTGACTTCTACTCCACAGTGTCCGAAGCCGGGTTGCCGATCATTGGCTACAACGTGCCTCAGGCGGTGGGTGTGGAAGTCACTCCGTCGCTGTTTCGCCAGTTGAGTGAGATTCCGAACTTCGTGTCGGTCAAGGACAGCAGTGGTGACCTTGCCGCCCAAGCCGCGCTGATCCGCACGGGCCTGCCGACGATGAATGGCGCCGATGCACTGGTGCCCTACGCGCTCTTCGCCGGGGCCGCAGGCCTGATCTGGGGCGGCGCGAACATGGCCCCGCGCGCTTGCGTTGCCGTGGTAGAGGCCGCCATGAGGCACGACTGGATCAGTGCCCGGGAGATCTGGCGGTCGATAGAGCCGGTGATGTCGTTGATCTGGCAGGGTGACTATGTGCAGTCGGTCTACGCCGCTGCCGAGATCACCGGCTACGGAGCGGGAAACCCGCGTCGGCCGTTGGCGCGTTTGGCTGCTGGTAAACTCGACGCGCTCAAGGTTGCCCTTGAACCGTTGATCGCGCTTGAATCTGACCTCGCCTGAGGATGGGGCGCGGGCTTACGAGCATGCCGGGCGAATGATGTCGTCTCCCTCGAAATGGAATGATCCATGAGCAACCAGTCGGACAGCGCGGCACCTGCTTACGATGTGCCCAGGCCTCAGCTCGGTATCATCCTGTGCCTTCTCTCGATGCTGGTGTTCGCCAGCCAGGACGGGATTACCAAGGTCCTGGTCAAGGATCTCCCGATTGCGCAGCTGGTGATGGTGCGCTACTGGGCCTTCCTGGTTTTCGCTGTCGGCTATGGCGTCTTCCAGGGAAGCCTGCGCACCGCCTGTCGAAGCCGCCACCCCTGCCTGCAGATCATTCGCGCCTTGATCGGCGTGGGTGAAATCGCCTTGTTCGGACTGGGGCTGCGCTACCTTGGGCTGGCGGAAATGCACGCGCTGTATGCAGTCTTCCCGCTGATGACGCTGGCCTTGGCTGGAGCGTTCCTGGGCGAGTTCATCGGGGTTCGTCGATGGATAGCCGCCGCCATCGGTTTTACGGGGACACTGGTTATCCTTCGCCCCGGCACCGGTGTCTTCGAGCTGGCGGCGCTGGTCCCGTTGTTGTCTGCCCTGGGTTTTGCGATTTTCAGCGTGTTGACCCGGCGCATCAGCCAGCATGATTCGTTCGCTACGAACCTGCTTTACATGGGGTTTTTCGGCGCGATAGCCATCACCTTGTGGGGGCTTCCAGGTTGGGTTTCGCCAAGCCCGATGCAATGGGCCCTGATCGCGGTGCTTTCCACTACCGGGGTTGTGGCCCAGCTGTTGTTGCTCCAGGCGCTGAAGTACGCAACGGCAGCCACGCTCCAACCGTTCAACTACACCTTGCTGGTGTTCGCCACGCTGATTGGCCTGCTGGTATTCGGTGAGCTGCCCGACACCTGGACCGTGGTGGGTGCATGTCTGGTGATTGCGGGTGGGATGTATGCGATCAAGGCGAAAGGGTAGCCACCGGGCAGGTACCCAGCGGCTGTGACACCGCCTTCGCGAGCAGGCTCGCTCCCACATTTCGGTCTCCAGCGGATACAAAACCCAGGTAACCGCAGAACTTCAGCAGACACAAAACTAAGGTAACCGCAGAACCCCTTGTGGGAGCGAGCTTGCTCGCGAAGAGGCCGGCACAGTCAACATCTTCATTGGCTGTGATACCGCCTTCGCGAGCAAGCTCGCTCCCACATTTTTGGTCTTCAGCGGACACAAAACTCAAGTAACCGCAGAACTTCAGCAGACACAAAACTAAGGTAACCGCAGAACCCCTGTGGGAGCGAGCCTGCTCGCGAAGAGGCCGGCACAGTCAGCACATCTATCGACTGTCAGACCGCCTTCGCGAGCAGGCTCGCTCCCACATTTTGGTCTTCAGTGGACACAAAGCCCAAGTAACCGCAGAACTTCAGCAGACACAAAACCCAGGTAACCGCAGAACCCCTGTGGGAGCGAGCTTGCTCGCGAAGAGGCCGGCACAGTCAACATCTTCATTGGCTGTGATACCGCCTTCGCGAGCAAGCTCGCTCCCACATTTTTGGTCTTCAGCGGACACAAAACTCAAGTAACCGCAGAACTTCAGCAGACACAAAACTAAGGTAACCGCAGAACCCCTTGTGGGAGCGAGCTTGCTCGCGAAGAGGCCAGCACAGTCAAAACATCTATCAACTGTCAGACCGCCTTCGCGAGCAGGCTCGCTCCCACATTGGATCTCCGGCGGGACATAAAGCCGATTTAGAACCTGAAGCGTCCCACCAGCCCCTTGAGCTGGCCGGAAATATCGGTCAGCCGCCCCGAACCGGTCTGCGCCGTATGGGCGAATTCCTCGACCAGTTGCGCATCGGAATGGATCTGCGCGATGTGCCGGTTGATGTCTTCCGCCACTTGGTGCTGTTGCTCCGCGGCGGTGGCGATCTGGGTGTTCTGGTCGCGGATCGAGTCCACCGAGGTGCGGATCTTGTCGAAGCTGTCGCGAGCCTGCTGGATGCGTTCGACGCTGGTGTGCGACACCTGCAGGCTGTTCTGCATCTGTTGCGTCACTTCCTGGGTGCGCCGCGCGAGGTTGCCGAGCAGACTGTCGATCTCGCCGGTGGAATCGGCGGTACGCCGCGCCAGGGCGCGCACCTCGTCGGCCACCACGGCAAAGCCGCGGCCCTGATCGCCCGCGCGCGCCGCTTCGATGGCCGCATTGAGCGCCAGCAGGTTGGTCTGTTCAGCGATCGAACGGATGGTGTCGAGGATGGTGTTGATGTTCTTGCTGTCCTGCTCCAGCGCTTGCATGGTCTGGGTCGACTGCTGCAATTCCTCACTCAGCTTCAGCACACTGCCGGTGGCTTCGCCGATATGATGTTGGCCGTCGTGTACATCGCGATAGCCGGTGTCCGCGCTGACGGCGGCCTGGCTGCAGGAGCGGGCCACCTCGTTCGCGGTGGCGACCATTTCGTTGAACGCGGTGCTCACCAGCTCCACGGCCTGGCGCTGGCGCCCGGCGGCATCGTTCATGTTCTGGGCCACGTTGCTGGTATCGGCCGCGGCAGTTTGCAGGTCGGAAGAAGCGCTGCCGATGCGCTGCATCAGTTGCGCGATCATGGCCAGGAACTGGTTGAACCAACCCGCCAGGGTGGCCGTTTCGTCCTTGCCCTGCACCGACAGTTTGCGGGTGAGGTCGCCTTCACCTTCGGCGATTTCCTGCAGGCCATTGGCAACACCACGAATCGGCCGCACGATCACGCTGGCGAAGCTGGCGCCGACAATGGCGAAGACCACGGCCAGCGCGGCGGCGATGGCGGCGATCAACCAGGTCAGGCTCGAAGCCTCGGCCATCACTTCGTCGCGCTTGATCAGGCCGATGAAGCGCCAGCCCAGGCTTTTGGAGGTGACGATGTTGGCCATGTAGGGCACGCCATCGATCTCGATCTGGGTGGCGCCATCGCTGCTCTTGGCCAGCGCGGCGTAATTGGGGCCGAGGTCGGCCAGCGGCTTGAAGTTGTGCTTGGCCTCGGCCGGGTCGACCAGCACGTTGCCGCTGGCCTCCACCAGCATCAGGTAGCCGCTGTCGCCCAGCTTGATGTTCTTGACCAGTTCGGTCAGCTGTTTGAGCGACACATCGAGGCCGACCACGCCGACCACCTTGCCGCTGGCATCGGCGACCGTGTGCACGATGCCGATCAACGACACGTCGTCCGGCGCCCAGTAATAGGCATCGGTTTTCACGGTGGTGCCAGGCGCTGCAATAGCCGCCTTGTACCAGGGGCGTACGCGCGGGTCGTAGTTGGAAATCTTCGGATCATCCGGCCAGCTGGCATAGCCACCGTCCGCCAGGCCCAGGGACAGGTAGGCGGTGGTTGGATGGCTCTTGGCGAACTGGTCGAAAATCGCCAGCAGCTGTTTGTTGTTCTCGGTCAGCGGGATCTGCGCGGCCTCAGCACCCGAGTAGTTCTTCAGGTCCTTGGCCGCGACGATCCGCGGGTCCTTGGCGAAGAACTCGACGTTCTGCATGATGCCGTCGAAGAACTGCTTCATGCCGTTGTCGATCTGGCGGATCTCGCGGCCGCTGCTGTCCAGGAAGTTGGCTTGTGCCGCATCGCGCAGGTTCAATACAACGAGCACCGCCACCAGGATAACCGGGAGGCAGGCAATGGTCGCGAACGCCCATGTCAGCTTCTGTTTGATATTCATGACTTCTCCCGCAGGTATTTATCGGTGTTGGAAACGGCGGAAACAGTAGCGGTGAGCGTTGCGAGCTTTGGAGGGAAAAGCGCCCATGCCTACTCTCAGGCTATCGACCAATGTCGTATTCCCTTGAGGTCGCCACCGGTCGGACGTCGCTAACGCTGACAGTGATGTCGCGCAGGCGATGGTTGCCTTTGCGGTTAATCGGGAAGATGGCTTGGCTCGGGCAATCCGCCCGGGTCCGGTCCAGATCGCCTTCCTGTCTCACGAGGCCCCATGCCCAGCGCATTCGAAAGCGTACTCAAGAACAAGAACATGGCCTATCGCCCCCAAGGGGCTGCGCCTGAGGGACAAGCGCCGGTGCGCGTCGCGTTTGTGCTGATGGACAACTTTTCCATGATGTCCTTTACCGGCGCGGTGGACGCGCTGGTCACCGCCAACCTGATGAGCGACATGCCGCTTTATGAAGTGCTGACGGTGGGCGCTTCGGGCGGGCAGGTGACGAGTGACCTGGGCATCGTGATTTCCACCGATATCGAGCTGGCGCAATTGCCCGATAACCTCGACGTGCTGATTGTCGCCGGAGGCTTTCGTGTGAAGTTGCAAGGCACGCCGTTATTGCGGCGCAAGCTGCGCGCCCATGCGACGTCCGGGGCGATAGTGGGGGGGTTGTGGAACGGCGTTTTTTTTGTGGCAGAGGCGAACCTGCTCGATGGTTTCGAATGCGCGGTCCATCCGGAAAGTCGGGCGACGATGGCCGAAATGTTCCCCCATGTGAAAGTCACCAGCCGCGCCTATGTCGTGGACCGCGAGCGAGTCAGCTGCGCGGGCGCCAACAGCTCGCTGCGCATGATGCTCCAGCTGATCCGCCGCACCGGCGGCGAGGCGCTGGTGGGGGCAATCGAAGAGATCCTTCGCTGCGATGAATCAGGGGATGACGCCACGGACCTGCCGCCGATCTTCGTCGAGACCGATCCGACGCTGCCGGAAAGCCTCAAGCTGGCGTTGGAACTGATGTGGCAGAACGTCGAGGAGCCCTTGACGATCGATGAGCTGGCGGCCTGCGTCAAGGTCTCCAAGCGCCAGCTGGAACGGCGGTTCTGCCGGTTCCTCGGTGCGACCCCGACGCGTTATTACCTGGAACTGCGCCTGACACGCGCACGCCAGCTCATCCAGCAGACCAACCGCTCGGTGACCGAAATCGCCGTGGCCACCGGCTTCGTCAGCTCCCCGCATTTCCAGCGACGTTTCCGCGATTTTTTTGGTGTGCCGCCGGGTAGCTATCGTTCGACGTTTGGGCGCAAGTAAGGTTTAGTCGTCCGCGGTTGCGGTCCTTGCGAACAGCTTGGGCGTGAAATCGAGCAGCAGCGCCACCACGATCGCCCCCGCAGAAACCAGGAACAGCACCGCATGCTGTCCGCCACTGGCATTGAACAGCGCCGAATAGCCGAACCCGGCGAGCGCCTGAAAGGTTGCGAATGAAACGGTGGCGCGGCTCCAGGCGACTTGCTGGCGATGATGGTCCGGCACCAGTTCGTGCACCCGGGCCAGGGCCAACGGCACGATGCCCGGCGGGAACGAGCCGATCAGCACGGCCAGTACCGCCAGCGCCAGGAAGCTCTGGGTAATCGCCAGCAGGCCAAGGGCAACGGCCTGGACGGCCAGCACCAGTCGTATGCTTTTGCGCGCGCCCAGATGGTCGGCGAGAAGGCCGTAGGTCACCGGGCCGATAATCGCGCCGAGGCCGTACATCACCCAGACCAGCGCACCGACATGGGCGCCGGCCTTGAGGCCCCGCGCTACGTAGTCCACCAGGAACACCATTGCCGGGACCAACCCTGCCGCCATGAAGGCGTATTGGGCAAACAGCTGATACACGGCGCGGGGCGTGGGTTCGGCCGGTGTGGCGTGTTTCGCGACGCTTGTCGCCTGGGCAGAATCTTGCGGCCAACCGAACCAGCTCAGCCCGGTCAGCACCAGTGACAACACGCCGAGCCCCAGCCAGGTCGCCTGCAGACCGTGGCTCAACAGCGGCGGCACAATCGTTCCGGAGCCGGCGATACCCAGCCCGATGCCAAGGAAAATCGCACCACTGGCCAAGCCTCTGCGCGCGGCGGGCACATGCGGCAGTACGGTCGCCGCCACCAGCACCATGATCGCGCCGCCAGCGATGCCCGACAGCAGCCGCCAAGCGAAATACCAGATCACCGACACCGGGAAGGCGCAGGCAAAAAATGCCGCCGTCACGGCCAGCATCATCAGGCGCAGCGCCTGCTTGTTGCCCAGGCGCCGAGCCATGGGCCGGCCGAGCAGGGCGCCGATCAGGTAGCCCACCAGGTTCGCCGCTCCCAGGTAAACCACGTCGTTGGCGCTGAACCAATGCGCTTCGATCAGCGACGGAATCAACGGCGTGTAGGCGAAGCGTGCGAGGCCGATGCTGACGAGGCTGGCGCAGAGGCCGGCGAATATCGGCAGCCAGATGCCCGTCGGGGATGAGTCCAGCGCCGTGGATTGGGTGTGCATGGGAACGATCCTCTGGAAAGGTTTATGGCGTCCAGCATATCGGCTATCGTTGGAGCGTTTATGCAGCGATTTCGCGACATGGTGATGCAGTTTTGCAGCGGGAGAGGGCGAATGAATTGGGATGACGCGCGGGTGTTTCTCGCGGTATGTCGGGAGTCGACACTGCGTGGAGCGGCCCGGATACTGGGCGTGGATCAGGCGACCGTGGGGCGACGGATCGTCGCGTTGGAAAAATCCTTGAGCGCCGCGTTGTTCCTGCGCACCTCCGACGGTTATGCGCTGACGGCGGTGGGCGAAGCGGCGCTCAAGGCCGTGGAGAAAATGGAGCAGTCGGCCCTGGAGCTTGAGCGTCGCATCCAGGGCCTGGACGATCGGCTGATCGGCAACGTACGCGTCGCCACCACCGATTCGTTGGCGATCGATTTCCTCATCCCGGCCATCGCCCGCCTGCATGCGCGGCATCCCGACGTCCGCGTGCAACTGGACGCCTCCACGCAGATCATCAGCCTGGTCAAGCGTGAAGCGGACATTGCCGTGCGCAATACCCGGCCCGACAATCCTGATCTCATCGCCCGGCGGATTGCGCGCTGGCCGGTGGGGCTGTTCGCCTCCCAGGATTACGTCGACGCTCATGGGGAGCCTGCGCCGGGCAGTGCTTTCGAAGGGCATGACCTGGTGGTCTATCAACCGTACTGGCAGGGCCAAAAGGATTTCACCCTGGTGGCCGAACCGGTCGGCCGAGGACGGATTGTCGCCAGCCTGAGCTCAAGCCTGCTGGTACGCAGGTCGATCGGGGCGGGGATCGGGGTGGGAGAAATTCCGGTGTACATGGGGGAGCGCGACGGGCTGGTGCGGCTCTGGCCGCAGCGCACGCGACCGCTGCCATATGAGGTGTGGCTGGTAACTCACGCGGATCTGCGCCACACGGCGCGGGTGCGGGCGGTGATCGATGAGATCGTCGCGGCGTTTTCCAAGGAGAACGAGTAGATCTTCAGCGGCCCCACATCTGAGTACGACATAAAACAACTGTGGGAGCGAGCTTGCTCGCGATGGCGGTGGTCAATCCAACATTAATGTTGCTCGACCCACCGCGATCGCGAGCAAGCTCGCTCCCACAAATTAATCTCACAGCTGCCGATGTTATGGCATTTGCGGCAGTTCCTGCGGCCGCAGGTCAAACACCAGCACCTCGGCATCCTGGCCGTTGCCCAGCGTCAGTGCCTGTTCGTTGCGTACCCGCACACCGTCGCCTTCCTGCAACGCCACGCCGTTGAGCTCGACGCTGCCCCGGGCCACATGCACATAGGCATAACGATCAGCGGCCAAGGTCAGCGTGGCGCTTTCCTGACCATCGAACAGCCCGGCATACACCCGTGCGTCCTGGCGTACGTGCAACGACCCCTCGGCGCCGTCCGGGGAGATGATCAGTTGCAGGCGACCGCGTTTCTGTTCGGTGCTGAAGTGCTCCTGCTGGTAGCGCGGCGTAGCGCCCACGACATTGGGCACGATCCAGATCTGCAGGAAGTGCACCGGCTCGTCCGCGCTGTGATTGAACTCGCTGTGGGCCACGCCGCTGCCGGCGCTCATCAACTGCACATCACCCGGACGAATCACCGAGCCCGTGCCCAGGGTGTCCTTGTGCTCCAGCGCGCCTTCGAGCACGTAGGAGAAAATTTCCATGTCCCGGTGTGGGTGCTGGCCGAAACCTTTGGCGGCGGCAACCCGATCGTCGTTGATCACCAGCAGGTCGGAAAAACCCTGTTGGTTGAGGTCGCGGTAGTTGGCGAAGGAAAAGGTATGGAACGACGTCAGCCAGCCGTGACGGGCGATGCCGCGATCAGAAGCTTTGCGAAGGGTCAGCATGATGATTCTCCTGGTTCAGTAGGCGGTGGCCTTGGCCGTTCGCCGGGTACAGAAGAAGGTTAATGGTTATCGGCGCATTCAATAAGCGGCTGAATGTGGAAATACTGTCCGTTCTGAGTGGACAATCTCGCCGGGAGCGCTGCGCTTCGTCATAATGCCAGCCGGTGACCGCTGGTCCCTGTGGGAGCGAGCTTGCTCGCGATAGCGGTGCCTCAGTTACATAGATGCCGGCTGGACGGACGCTATCGCGAGCAAGCTCGCTCCCACAGGGTCGTCGGTCGCCAACCGGTAGCATGTTCCCCTTGTCTTGGCGTCCTCCCCATGAAAACCGTTGCAATGGTGCTGTTCCCCGATTTCCTGCTGCTCGACATGGCCGGGCCGCTCGAAGTGTTTTCCATCGCCAATCGTTTTCTCGCGCCGGAGCAGCACTATCAGTTGCTGACCCTGGGCACCGAGCGCGGGGCGTTGCGAGCCTCCAACGGGGTGACTGTCCAGGCCGACATCCATATCGACCAGGCTTGGGCGGCCTACGACGTACTGCTGGTACCGGGCGGGCCTGGTGCCTATAACGACAGGCATCCGGGCTTGCACACCTGGTTGCGGGCGTCGGCGCAGCGGGCCACGCGCTACGGGTCGATCTGCACGGGAGCCTTCATCCTGGGAGAGGCGGGCTTGCTCGACGGCTATCGGGTCACCACCCATTGGCATTACACCGAACGCCTGATCCAGCGGTTCCCCAAGGCTTTGGTCGAGACCGACAAGATCATCTTGCATGACCGACGGTTGATCACCTCCGGCGGGGTCACGGCCGGTATCGACATGGCCCTGTCCATCGTCGCCCAGGACCATGGCCGCAAAGTCGCGCTGGATGTGGCCAAGGTCTTGCTGGTGGTCATGCAGCGCCAGGGTGGGCAAGCGCAGTTCAGCCCGCTGGTAGCGGCGGTGGCGGCACAGGAATCGGCGGTTACCCGGGTGCAGCATTACGTGATGGAACATCTGGAGGAGCCGTTTTCCATCGAGCGCATGGCTGATCTGGCCGCCATGAGCTCAAGGCATTTCGCCCGGGTTTTCCTGCGCGAAGTCAAGATGACACCGATGGAGTTCCTGCAAGGTGCGCGCATCGATCGGGCGCGGCAGTTGCTGGAGTCCACCGACTTGCCCCTCAAGACCGTGGCCTTTCGCAGTGGCTTTGGCAGCGTCCGGCACATGCGCCAGTTGTTCAGCGAAAAACTCGGCCTGACACCGGTCCAGTACCGGCAGCAGTTCAGTTGAGCCTTCGGTGTCCGTCCAGGGCACCGTGATGTCCGTGATGCGTCCTGTGCCAGCATTGTTCTCTGGCCCGTGGCTGCCAAGATAACGGCGAACCCTCTGCAAAGGATGCGCAGGAGCCAGGGCAGGTGTGTGCGGTAATCCGCAGCGCCACGCCCGGACCGGTTTTCTGTCGCTGGATCGCTCATGAACAGCTTCACCAAACCTTGCGCCGCAACAGCGGCGAGCCCCGAAACCACGGTGCGCTTCGGTCCGTTTGTCTTTCACCGCCAGCAGCGGCTGGTTACCTGCGATGGCGAGCCCCTGGCCTTGGGCGGTCGCGCCCTGGACATCCTGCACTTGTTGGTTGCCCATGCGGGCGCCTTCGTCAGCAAGCAAACCCTGATCGCCCAGGTCTGGCCCGACAGCGTGGTGGAAGACATCAACCTGCGGGTGCACATCGCCGCCTTACGGCGGGCGTTCGGTGCTGGACAGGATGGCAATCGCTACATCCTCAATCATCCGCGCCAGGGCTACTGCTTCGCCGTGCCCCTGACCCCGCAGCCGAGTGCTGAATCATCCGGCGCCAGGCGCTCCGAGCGGCACAATCTGCCCGCGCGCCTGAGCCCGGTGATCGGTCGCGACAAGCTGCTGGGACGGCTGTTGGTCGAGGTTCCGCGCCAGCCCCTGACCACCGTCGTCGGCCCGGGCGGTATCGGCAAGACCACGGTGGTGTCGCGGGCGGCGGAACTGTTGCTCGAGCATTTTGCCGACGGCGCCTGGTTTATTGACCTGGCGGCGATCAGCGACCCGGCCGAGGTCTGCCCGCGGATCATGCAAACCCTTGGCCTGACGGGCGGCTCGCTGGGACAGTGCCTGCAATCGTGCCGGATGTTGCTGGTGCTCGATGGCGCCGAACACCTGCTCGATGCCTGCCGGGAGCTGGCCTTGACGCTGCGCTCAGCGGCCCCTGGCGTATCGCTGTTGTTGAGCAGTCGCGAAGCCTTGGAGCTTGCAGATGAACATGTCGTGCAATTGGCCGGTCTGGCCGTGGCGACGGCCAGCGAGCCCGGCCACTTGATATTGGCGAGTCCGGCAGTGCGCTTGCTGGTTGATCGGGTCGGTGCCCGACAGCAGGGCTTCAAGCCGGGTGAACGCGACCTCGCGCCTCTCGCACAGATCTGCCAGCGCCTGGACGGGTTGCCGTTGGCGCTGGAACTGGCGGCGGCCCAGGTTGATGTGCTGGGCGTGGCGGGGGTCCTGGAACAGTTGGACTACGGTCTGTCACTGTTGAGCCACGGCCGCCGTACAGCCGTGGCGCGCCACCGCAGCCTTGACGCGGCGCTGGATTGGAGTTTCGAGCGCTTGGGCAGCGACGAACGAACGGTGTTCCAGCGGCTGGCGGTGTTCGAGGAACCGTTCACGTTGAAGGCTGCGCTGGCTGTGGTCAGTTGCACTGACGTCGGGGTGGGGCGATTGCCCTGGCTGCTGTCACGGCTGGTCAAGCAGTCGCTGGTGATGGTCGAACAAGGTGCCGAAGGCAATCGCTACCACCTGCTCAATACCACGCGTGCCTATGCCTTGGAAAAGTTGCGTCGCGCAGGCCAGTGGCAGTCGCTCCATCGGCGCTACGTGTTGCAGGAGGCTTGGCTGGCGCGGCGTTCAAGACCCGAGCTGGCGAGTCAGCGTCTGGAGCAGCGCGCCGGCTTCCTTTAGGTCGGGTGTGTCGAACCCTTCGCTGAAGCGCCGATAGACCGAAGCGAGCACATCCTGCGCCGCCGCATCCTGGCCGCGCCGTTGCCACAGCCGGGCCAGCGACATGGCACTGCGTAATTGCCAGGCCAGCGCGCCTTGGCTCCGGGCTACCGTCAGCGCGGCGTGTAAGTACTCTTCGGCACGGCTTTCTGCGCCCGCTTTTCCCTCGGCCAGCAACGCTTCGGCAGCGATGCGCAGGATTTCCGCCGAGCACCAGCCTGCCGCGCCGCTATGGGCGCGCTCGATCTGCTGCGGGCTGACGGCATCGCCGCGCAGAGTGACGACGGTATCCTGGATCAGGCCGCAAGCGCTCCAGTGCGACTGCGGACTGGCGCCGTCGAAGGCGCGCTCGTAATGGCCAGCCCAATCATGGAAGAGCATGACCGAATGGCGTTTGGCCTGCTGCTTCAACATGTCCAGCCGTTCCTGGGCGGTCGGCTGATCGCCGGTGTAATGGGCGATCACGCAACCGGCGATCGCCAGGGTGTAGCAGATCGAAAGGCCGTGGTTGATCTGCAGGGCAATCTGTAGCGCAAGGTTGGCCGTGCGCCGGGCTTTTTCGGCGAACCCTTGCAGCCAGAGGATGCGCGACAGGATCGTCAGCGCGGCCACGCTCTGCTCGTATTGCACGCCGAAACCGTGGCTGAAGCGGCTCAGGTGACCATTCTGGGCCAGGCGCTGGATGACCTGCTCGGCGTCACGTCGCGCGCCGTCCTGGTCGCCGGTGAAATGCAGCGCCAGCACCCGCAGGCGCTGGGTACTCAAGGACAGGACCGGGTCGCCCGGCAGGCCCAGGCGATCGAAATCCAGGCTTTGCTCCAGCGCCTGCTGATAGCGGCCGGCGCTGAGATTGACCGTCATGAGGCCCGACAATGCGCGCAATTCTCCCGCCCGGTCCTGGCACTGCCGGGCCAGGTGGCGGGCCGTGACGAAGGCCTCGACAGTGGCCGGCGTACCGCCCTCGGTGTGGTAGTTGAAACTGCCGTGGGCCAGTTCCAGGGCGAGGGTCAATCTCTGGCACGGCGAGGGGCTGGCCTGTAGCAGCGCCCGCGCCTTGCTGACATACAGCCCGTGCTCCTTGAGCAGCGACAGCTCTTGCCAGAGCGGCAGGGTGCGCGCGGCCAGGCGGATCGCCACGGCGTGCGAACCCTGCGGGCCCAGCCCGCGGTCGAGCGCCGCGCGGATGTCGTCCCGATAGGCCGCGTAGCGTGCGATCCACACGCGCGTAGAAGTGTTTTCCCAATCCTTTTCAGCCTGTTCCATGAGCGTCAGGCAGCGCTCGGCGTGGCGCTCCCGGGTGGCGGCCAGTTCCCCGGCATCCAGCAGTTTTTCCAGGGCGTAGCTGCGCGTGGTGTCCAGCAACCGATAACGGACCTCATCGTCGCCGATCTCGACATTGAGCAACGATTTCGCCACCAACTGGCTGATCGAGACCAGCACCTGTTCCGGCGCGACATGCTGGCCGACGATGACTGCCGCGGCCGACGCCAGGTTGAAACTGCCCATGAACACCGCCAGGCGCCGCAGGCAGGTCTGTTCGCACGGCGTGAGCAGCGCGAAACTCCAGTCCACCGTGGCGCGCAGGGTTTGCTGGCGCGGTGCGCTGGCGTGCCTGTCATGGTCGAGCAGGGCGACGCTGTCCTGCAGTTGCCGGCATAGCGCCTCCAGCCCAAAGCGCCCGACCTGGGCGGCGGCCAGTTCGATCGCCAGGGGGATTCCGTCGAGCCGCTGGCAGATATCGACGATCAGCGGAACCTCGTGGTCCGTCAGCTCAAAGTCGTCCTGGCTGGCTATCGCCCGTTCGGCGAACAGTTGCAGCGCCGGGAATTCCAGGGCCGGATAACCTTCGATGACCATGCCCCTTGGCGGAAACGCCAGCGAATCGAGGCGCTGCACGTGTTCGCCTTCGGCGCGCAGGCCTTCGCGGCTGGTGGCCAGGATGTGCAGGTGAGGCGCGCCGCGCAGCAGGGTTTCGCAGAGCAGCGCGACGGCATCGATCAGGTGTTCACAGGTGTCGATGACCAGCAGCAGATGGCGGTCCTTGAGTTGCCGGACGATCGCGTCGAGCGGTTCGCCGTCATGCAGCGTCAGCTCCAGCAACGCGCAGAGGTTGGGGGCGATCATGGTCGCGTCGTTGAGCGAGGCCAGGTCCAGCAGGCAGGTGCCGTCGCGGTACTGGCCAAGCAGCCGTTCGGCAACCCGCAAGGCGACGGTGGTCTTGCCGATGCCGCCGCTGCCGACCAGGCTGATGAAGCGTTTGCGCGGAAGTTGCGCCACCAGGCTCTCCACCAGGCCCTGGCGGCCGATCATGCGGGTACGGCGCGGCGGCAGGTTGCGCGCCAGGGAGGGGTGGGGGATGCGCGCCAGTTCCTCGGGCGCTTCGAATGTCACCGGTGCGACAAAACTGTAGCCGCGCTGCGCCACCGTGACGATATAACGCTGACCGGCCTGGCCGTCGCCCAGGGCCTTGCGCAACGCCGCCACGTGAACCCGCAGGTTGGTGTCCTCCACCACGCTTTTCGGCCAGACCCGGGCGATCAGTTGCTGCTTGCTCACCACTTGGCCGGCGTGTTCGAGCAGCACCAGCAGGATCTCCACCGCTCGCCGCCCCAGGCGCAACGGTTGCCCGCCCTCCAGCACCAGGCGCTGGCGCGGATGGACCCGGTAAGGGCCGAAATGCACCGTCTGTTCGACGGGCAGGTTGAGGTATTGGCTCATGGTCTGCTCAAGGTTCTGTTCCCGCTGTACCCGAGCATATTCCTCAGGTTTTGCGTCAAGCGCAACGGTGGGAGGCGCTGCGCAGAGCGATCGACAGACACAAACCCCTGTGGTGAGGGGATTTATGTGTGGTGAGGGGATTTATCCCCGCTGGACTGCGAAGCAGTCCCAAGACTGTTATCTCGGGGTGCCAGACATATTTGGGGATTGCGCTTTGGGGGGCCGCTTCGCGGCCCAGCGGGGATAAATCCCCTCGCCACAAAAGCAGTTCCCCCTGAGGTTTTAGCACCGCCGTCGCGAAAAAATTAACAACGTTTAACTCACGCACATGCCTCTCCTGGCCGGACCATTGAATGATCCACCGACCTCAAGGAATCACGTCATGAGCACTTTCATCACCCGCGACGGCACCGAGATCTACTACAAGGATTGGGGCAGTGGCCAACCGGTGGTCTTCAGCCACGGCTGGCCGTTGAATTCGGACAGTTGGGAGGCGCAGATGATGTTCCTGGCGTCCAACGGCTATCGGGTGATTGCCCACGACCGTCGTGGTCACGGGCGTTCCAGCCAGCCCTGGGACGGCAATGACATGGACACCTACGCCGATGACCTGGCCGAGCTGATCGAGCGCCTGGACCTCAAGGACGCGGTGTTGCTCGGTTTCTCCACCGGCGGTGGCGAAGTGGCGCGCTACATCGGTCGGCATGGCGCCGCCCGCGTCGCCAAGCTCGGCCTGATCTCGGCGGTCACGCCGCTGATGCTCAGGACCGCGGCCAACCCCGGCGGCCTGCCCGTTGAGGTATTCGACGGCTTCCGCCAGGCCTCTCTGGCCGATCGTTCTCAGCTATACAAGGATGTGGCCAGCGCGTTTTTCGGCGCCAACCGTCCGGGTGCCAAGGTGTCCCAGGGCATGATCGACTGGTTCTGGATGCAGGGCATGCTCGCCGGCCACAAGAACGCCTACGACTGCATCAAGGCCTTCTCGGAAACCGATCTTTCCGAAGACCTGCGCAACATCGACGTGCCGACCCTGGTGGTGCATGGCGATGACGACCAGGTAGTGCCGATCGAAACCGCCGGCATCGCGGCCGCCAAGCTGCTCAAGAACTCGCAGCTGCTGGTCTATCCGGGCGCGCCCCATGGTCTGACCGACACCCACAAGGACCGGCTGAACGCCGACCTGCTGGCGTTCATCCAGGGTTGATCAAGCCATGAACCTGTGGGAGCAAGCCAGCTCCCACAGTTTAAACAGGACCTCACACCCATGAACCGCAACGATCTACGCCGCCTCGACATGAACCTGCTGGTGATCTTCGAGGCGCTGATGTTCGAGAAGAACCTGACCCGTGTCGCCGAAAAGCTCTTCATGGGCCAGCCGGCGGTGAGCGCGGCGCTCGGGCGGCTGCGGGATCTGTTCGATGATCCGCTGCTGATCCGTCACGGGAGGGGCATGGAACCGACGCCTCGGGCCCTGGCGATCCTGCAAGAATTGCAGCCGGCCATGGACACCATTTCCGGCGCGGTCAGCCGGGCCAAGGCGTTCGACCCGTCCACCAGTTGCGACGTGTTCCGCATCGGTCTGTCCGATGATGCCGAATTCGGCCTGTTTCCACCGCTGCTCAGTCAATTGCGCGAAGAAGCGCCGGGCATCATCGTGGTGGTGCGCCGGGCCAATTTCCTGCTGATGTCGTCGTTGCTCGCCAGCGGCGAAATCAGCGTCGGCGTCAGCTACACCACCGACCTGCCGGCCAATGCCAAGCGCAAGAAACTGCGGGACATTCCCTGCAAGGTCCTGCGTGGCGACAAGCGCCCGGGGCCGCTGACCCTGGACGACTACTGCTCGCGACCCCACGCCATGGTGTCGTTCTCGGGCGACCTGAGCGGCAACATCGACCTGGACCTGGCGCGCATCGGCCGGGCCCGCAAAGTGGTCTTGGCAGTGCCGCAATTCAGCGGCCTGCGCGCCTTGCTGGCGGGCACCGAGCTGATCGCCACGGTACCGGACTACGCCGCCTGCGCGCTGGTGGAGGGCTGCGCCTTGCGCGCCGAAGACCCGCCGTTCGAGATCAATGCCGCCGAGTTGTCGATGGTCTGGAGCGGCGTCCACGACAATGACCCCGCCGAGCGCTGGCTGCGCTCGCGCATCGCCACCCACATGTCCCAACCGTTGCCGGCAGCCGCCTCGACGGACCCGGCCGGAGCTCACCGATGAACGCCACTGACGAACGCCGCATGCAGGACCTCGGCCTGCTGTTCCTGCGCCTGAGCGGCGCGCTGTTTCTGCTGTGGGTCCATGGCTTGCCGAAGCTGCTGAACTACAGCGCCGAGCTGACCCGCATCGAAGACCCGTTCCACCTCGGCGCGGCGCCCACGCTGATCCTGGCAATTTTCGCCGAGGTGCTTTGCCCGCTGCTGATCATGGCTGGCGTGCTGGTGCGCCTGGCGTGCTTGCCCATCCTCTTCCTGCTGGCCGTTGCGCTGCTCGTGGTGCACCCGCAATGGAGCCTGGAAGAAGGCCAGTTCGGCTGGTTGCTGCTGATCATATTTACCAGCGTGTTCATTGCTGGCCCGGGAGGCCTGGCGATCAACGCGCGTTTTGCTGGAGTGCTGCGTCATGCCTGAATCCCAAACCCTTGAATCAACCGCGATCCCGGCGATCCCCGGCTTCGATGAAATCGTCACCCTGGTAGTCAAGCACCGGGTCAAGGCCGGGCAGGACGGCGCCTATGAAGCCTGGTTGCGGCGCATCGTCAGCGTGGCCGGCCAATGGCCGGGGCATCTGGGCGTGGACGTAGTCCGGGGCAAGCAGGGCGGGTTGTCGCTGTTCACCTGCGTGCTGCGGTTCTGCTCCACCGAGGCCATGCAGCGCTGGCTGGACTCGCCCGAGCGCCGCGAACTGGTGGAAGAGGCCGCGCCGCTGCTGGCGGACGGCGACCAGACAGAAGTCGCTCCGCACAAGGAATTCTGGTTCGCCCCGCTGGCCGATGCCGCCACGCCGCCACCGCGCTGGAAGCAATCGGTGGTGACCTTGCTGGTCATCCTGCCGCACACCTTGCTGGTGCCGTTGCTCTGGGGCCCGCTGTTGCAACTCAACGCGTTTCTGTCCAACTACGTGGTCGCCACGTTCCTGATCACCGTGACCATCGTGCTCTCGGTGGTGTACGTGTGCATGCCGCTGGCGACGCGTCTGTTCGCGCCGTGGCTGGAAGCGTCCAAGGCCCACCAACACCTGGAGCCCGGCGATGGCCAATAAAGACGACCCGACCGATCCGCTGCGCCGCCAGTTGCTGGCCGCCGGATCCCTGCTCAGCGCGGCGGCGGCTTTCTGGCCACGCCTGTCTCTTTCCTCTTCCCATCCAGAAGGACATCCAATGAACGCCGATCTGATTCTGTTCAATGGCCAGTTCCATACCGTCGACCGTGAAAAACCTCGCGCCAGCGCGGTTGCCATCAGCCAGGGCCGTTTCGTCGCCGTGGGCACCGATGCCGAGGCCATGGCCTTGCGTGGCAGCGGCACCCAGGTCATCGACCTCAAGGGCCGCACCGTCATTCCCGGCCTCAACGACTCGCACCTGCACCTGATCCGCGGTGGCCTGAACTACAACCTGGAGCTGCGTTGGGAAGGTGTGCCGTCCCTGGCCGACGCCTTGCGCATGCTCAAGGACCAGGCCGATCGCACCCCGACCCCGCAATGGGTACGGGTGGTGGGGGGCTGGAACGAATTCCAGTTCGCCGAAAAGCGCCTGCCGACCCTGGAAGAACTGAACCAGGCCGCGCCCGACACCCCGGTGTTCGTATTGCACCTGTACGACCGCGCCTTGCTCAACCGCGCCGCGCTGCGGGTGGCCGGCTACACCCGCGACACGCCGAACCCGCCGGGCGGCGAGATCGTTCGCGATGCCAACGGGAATCCGACCGGCATGCTGGTGGCGCGGCCCAACGCGATGATCCTTTACTCGACGCTGGCGAAAGGGCCGAAGCTGCCGCTGGAATACCAGGTCAACTCCACCCGCCAGTTCATGCGCGAGCTCAATCGCCTGGGCCTGACCAGCGCGATCGACGCCGGCGGCGGCTATCAGAACTACCCGGACGACTACGAAGTCATCGAGCAGTTGGCTCGCGAGCAGCAGTTGACGGTGCGCATCGCCTACAACCTGTTCACCCAGAAGCCCAAGGAAGAACTCACCGACTTCAAGAACTGGACCGGCAGCGTCAAGCTGCACCAGGGCGACGATTTCCTGCGGCACAACGGTGCCGGGGAAATGCTGGTGTTCTCGGCGGCGGACTTCGAAGACTTCCTCGAACCGCGTCCGGACCTGCCGCCGGGCATGGAGCAGGACCTGGAGCCGGTGGTGCGTCATCTGGTCGAGCAGCGCTGGCCGTTCCGCCTGCACGCCACCTATGACGAATCCATCAGCCGCATGCTCGACGTGTTCGAGAAGGTCAACCGCGACATTCCGTTCAACGGCCTGCCGTGGTTCTTCGACCACGCCGAGACCATCACGCCGAAAAACATCGAGCGGGTCCGCGCGCTGGGCGGTGGCATCGCCATTCAGGACCGCATGGCCTTCCAGGGTGAATATTTCGTCGACCGCTACGGCGCCAAGGCCGCCGAAGCCACGCCGCCGATCAAGCGCATGCTGGCCGAAGGCGTACCGGTGGGCGCCGGCACCGACGCCACCCGGGTCTCCAGCTACAACCCGTGGACCTCGCTGTACTGGATGGTCAGCGGCCGCACCGTCGGCGGCCTCTCGCTGCACGAAGAAGGCCTGCCGCGGCTGACCGCGTTGGAGCTGTTCACCCATGGCAGCGCCTGGTTCTCCTCGGAGCAGGGCAAGAAGGGCCAGATCAAGGTTGGTCAACTGGCGGACCTGGCAGCCCTGAGCGCGGATTTCTTCAGCGTCGAGGAAGAAGCCATCAAGTGGATCGAATCGGTGCTGACCGTCGTGGACGGCAAGGTCGTCTACGCCGCTGGCGACTTCGAAAAACTCGGCCCGGCCAGCGTCCCGGTACTGCCGGACTGGTCGCCGGTGGTCAAGGTTCCCGGCCACTGGCGTCCGGCTTCGCCATTGCAGGCGCAAGTCCACCAGTGCAGCGGGCCGTGCAAGGTGCATTCCCACAGCCATGAACGGGCGCGTCTGTCGAACGTGCCGGTCAGCGACTTCCAGGGGTTCTGGGGCGCGTTTGGCTGTTCGTGTTTTGCCTTTTAACTGAGACGCGGAATTCCCCTGTGGGAGCGAGCTTGCTCGCGATGGCGGCGGAACACTCAACGTGCCGCCGCCTGACACTCCGCTATCGCGAGCAAGCTCGCTCCCACATTGGTTTCAATATATCCATCCCAAAGGAGTCATCCCATGAGCAACGTTCCCGCCTACAACCGCCTGAACAAAGACGACGCGGTGGTCCTGCTGGTCGATCACCAGACTGGCCTGATTTCCCTGGTCCAGGATTTCTCGCCCAACGAGTTCAAGAACAACGTGCTGGCCCTGGCTGACCTGGCCAAGTTCTTTGGCCTGCCGACCATCCTGACCACCAGTTTCGAACAGGGCCCCAATGGCCCGATCGTGCCGGAGCTCAAGGAAATGTTCCCGGACGCGCCGTATATTCCGCGCCCTGGCCAGATCAATGCCTGGGACAACGAAGACTTCGTCAAGGCGATCAAGGCCACCGGCCGCAAGCAATTGATCATCGCCGGCGTAGTGACCGATGTCTGCGTGGCGTTCCCGACCCTGTCGGCCCTGGCTGAAGGTTTCGACGTGTTTGTCGTGACCGACGCCTCGGGTACGTTCAACGAAACCGTGCAACAAGCCGCCTGGGTGCGCATGACCGCCGCCGGCGCGCAGATGATGAACTGGTTCTCGGTGGCCTGTGAGCTGCACCGCGACTGGCGCAACGACATCGAAGGCCTGGGTAACCTGCTGTCCCAGCGCATCCCCAACTACCGCAACCTGATGAACAGCTACTCGGCGCTGACGGCCAAATAAGCGCGCCTTGCTGGACGACGCCCGCCTTGTGCGGGCGTTTTTGTGTCGGGCCTTTGATGGTGGGCAGCTGTACTGGCCTCATCGCGAGCAAGCTCGCTCCCACAGGTGATTTGTGAACGCCTCGAATCCCTGTGGGAGCGAGCTTGCTCGCGATGAGGCCGGCACATTCAACAGCTGGCCAATCTGACCTGCCAAGACCACAATGCCCGCTGGAACCCGATGACTGTCCACCCACGGAATGACAATGAACCCCTTCGAAGAAATGCGCATCTTTGCCCAGGTCATGGAGTCGGGCAGTTTCACCGCCGCGGCGGACAAACTCGGGCTGTCCAAGCAGTTCGTCAGTCGCAAGTTGATGGAGCTGGAGCAGCGGCTGGGGGTTCGGTTGCTCAATCGCTCGACGCGCCGCCTGGACGTCACTCCGTTGGGCCAGCGCTATCATGAGGCGGCGTTGCGCCTGCTCAGCGAAGTCGAGCAGGTGGAGCAGGGCATCAGTGGCCAGACCAGCGAGCCGCGCGGAACCATCCGCCTCAGCGCTCCGTTGTCCTTCGCCGTGGCGCACCTGGGCAGCCTGCTGCCGCTGTTCTTGCAGCGCTACCCGGATGTCACCGTGGAGGTCGACCTGAGTGATCGTTCGGTGGACCTGCTGGGGGAGGGGTACGACCTCGCACTGAGGATCGGCGTGCTGGAAGATTCGACCCTGATCGCCCGGCGCATTGCGAGTATCGAGCGAGTGTATTGCGCGAGCGCCGCCTACCTGGCGCAGCGAGGCACGCCGACGCGACCGGAAGACCTGCGCACCCACGACTGTTTGCCGTACGGGCACAGCCGTCAGGTGCAGTGGCGATTCGCCGGAAAGGGCAAGCCGTTGGCGCTGGAAGTGGTGGGACGCATGCGTGCCAATAACGGCGACTTGCTCAGGGATGCGGCGATTGCCGGCATGGGGATTACTTATCTGCCGACCTTCATCCTCGGTGAGGCGTTGAGGGATGGGCGGCTGATCCAGGTATTGGAGGGATTCGAGACCGAGCCCCTGACGCTGTCGGCGGTCTATCCGCAGCACCGACAAAGCTCGCGACCGGTGCAGGCGTTGGTGGAATTCTTGCGTGAACACATGCAGTAGGTGGCGCAAAACGCATTCAGCCGTCCCTGGGACGGCTGAATTTCAAGGCGCCTTGATCAGGCAGCCAGGTTGGCGGTGAACTCTTTTTTGTACTGGGCCTTCACGGCTTCCATCTGGTTGCCCAGTTCTTCGAGCTTGGCCTTGCCGAGGATTTCTTCGGCTTTAGGGAACATTTCTTCCTCTTCTTCTTCGATGTGATGCTCGAGCAGCTCCTTGACCACTTTCACGCGACCGGCGAACTCAGGCTGGGAAGGGTCGGTGTTTTTCAGGTCGGGTAGCACCAGGGAATCGACGGTGCGGTGCTCTTCCTTGGCTTCGTAGTACATCTCGGCTTCGTCCTTGCCGCCTTCCTGTTTGAAGGCCGGATAAAGGATTTCTTCTTCCAGGCGGGTATGGATAGACACTTCCATTTCCAGCTTGGCCAACAGTTCGGTGCGTTTCTTGATGGCGCGGTCGGTTGATTCGCTCAACTGGGACAGGATGCCCTTCACGCGTTCATGGTCCGCTTTCAACAGGTCGATGGCGTTCATGTGTTGCTCCTCGGTCATTCACGGATGCGGGCCGGCTTCAAGCGCCGACGCCACGTAACAAGGACAGGTGCATCCACCGTGCCAGCCGAGCCGCTTGATAAAATTCTTTGTAATCAATGACTTAAATTATCGAGGATTTTCGCCATCGTGCAGGCTGCATGAGGCCCGCTGAAAACGCCTTGCACTTTGCGCTGCCGCGGGTGTTGGTGGCTGATCGAGCCCAGGTCATCGATCTTCGCGTGTGTGCCACAGGCGTAGCAGGTAAAGGGTGGAGCCGATTATTTCATAGCGCATTTCGTAGGGGCCGACCTGGATTCTGCGCACGTTCCGAGGGTCGAACTCTTCCAGGCGTTCACCCATGCGTGGGTTGGTCAGCAGAGCGGTCGGCGCCGCCGTGAGCTGTTGTACCGTTCGCGCGGCGGCGGGTTGATTCACCAGCGCCAGAAATTCATAAAGTCGGGCGATGTCGGAAAGCGCCTTGCTGGTCCACTTCAACTCCATCAGCGCGGTACCGGTAACGGGGTGTCGGTGCTGAGACTGTCGGCCCAAGCCTGGACAGCCTGGTGATCAACCACGCGGCCAGCGTCAACATCGGCCAATGCCTCATGAGTCAGACGGCTGCGTTCCTCCTCCTGTTCGATCCAGGCAGATAGCGCTTGTTTGACGATCCAGTTCCTGGAGCGCTCCAGGCGCTCGGCCATCAGGTCGACTTTTTCAGCCAGGTCCACCGGGACATGAGCGGTGACCGACCGGGTTTTCGTGGTGGTTGTCATGACGGAATTCTCCTTGGCGGTTGGCTGTGCAAGCCAGTCTTCTAGGGCGATGATTATAGATGAGTGGTTGCGATTTAATCTGCCAAAAAATTAATCAAACCTAATAACAATCTCGGAAAACCACCAAACCGTGGCGAGGGAGCAAGCTCCCTCGCCACGGTTTCAAATCCAGCTCAAAAAAAATGCCCGCATCTCACGATACGGGCATTTGTCAGCGATGACGCTCAGGCGATCAGCCGGTCAGGCCCGCCTGCTGGACCAGCGTCAGCAACGGCTGCGGGTACACACCGAGGAAGAACGCCAACACCGCGATGGCCAGCAGCATCACGCCGCCTGCCTTCTGTTCCCAGTGCAGCTCGGCATCGTGACGACGCAGGTTGGGTTCCATCAGGTACAGGGTGACCATCACGCGCAGGTAGTAGAACACGCCGATGGCACTGCCCAGCACCAGGGAGCCGACCAGCCACCATTGGTGGGCCTCGACGCCGGTGGCGATGATGTAGAACTTGCCGATGAAGCCGGCGGTCAGCGGGATGCCGGCCAGGGACAGCATCATCACGGTCAGCACGGCGGTCAGGTACGGACGGCGCCAGAACAGGCCGCGGTACTCGTACAGGGCGTCGGCGTCGCGGCCGTTGTACGGCGAGGACATCAGGGTGATCACGCCGAAGGCGCCGAGGCTGGTGATCACGTAGGTCACCAGATACACGCCGATGGCTTCCACGGCCAGGCCTTTGCTGGCGATCAGGGCGATCAGCAGGTAGCCGAAGTGGGCGATGGACGAGTAACCGAGCAGACGCTTGAGGTTGCTCTGGGTCAGCGCCAGCAGGTTGCCAAACAGGATCGACGCGATGGCGATGATCGTCAGCACATTGCTCAGGACACCGCTGCTGGCCACTGGCGAGATCTGGAACAGTCGCACCATCACCGCGAACACCGCCACTTTCGAAGCGGTAGCCAGGAACGCCGCCACCGGCGCCGGGGCGCCTTCGTAGACGTCCGGGGTCCAGAGGTGGAAGGGCACCAGCGACAACTTGAACGCCAGGCCGATCAGCATCATGCCCAGGCCCAGTTGCGCGATCGGGCTAGGCAGGCCGGTGGCCGCCAGGGCCTGGCCGATGCCGACGAAGCTCAGGGTGCCGGCTTCGGCGTAGAGCAGGGCCATGCCGAACAACAGGAACGCGGAACCGGCCGCCGACAGCACCATGTACTTGATGCCGGCTTCCAGGGAGCGCTTGTTGAAGAAGGCATAGGCCACCAGGCCGTAGACCGGTACCGACAGCAGCTCCAGGCCAATGAACAGGCTGGCCAGGTGCTGCGCGCTGACCAGGACCAGGCCACCGGCGGCGGCCATCAGGATCAGCAGGTACAGTTCTTCGCGGTTGCCCGGGTAACCCGAACCGCCGTCACCCAGGTAGGCGTGGGCGAGGGTGACGCAGGCGAGGGTGGCGACCAGGATCAGCGCCATGTACAGGCAGGCGAAGCTGTCGATCTGGATCAGTGGCGTGACCGCCAATGGCGCGACTTTCAGGGCCGGCAGGATCGACAGCAAGGCCAGGTTCAGCCCCGCCACCGACAGCAGGAAGGTCTGCGAGTGATTGCGCCGCCAGGCGATCGCCAGCATCACCACGATGATCGTGGCGCTGGTGATCAACAGCGGCGCAAGCGCGATAAAGTGTTGAATCGTGAATTCCATAGCGCTCTTACCGGGCCGAAGCGAGTTGAGAGAAGGCGGTGCCGAGCCACTGCTGCACGCCATGCATCGTGGCGGCAGAGGTGTCGAGGAACGGTTGCGGGTAGACGCCGAGGTAAACCAGCAGCACCGCAAGGCCGAGCACCATGATCAGTTCGCGACCGTCCATGCCCCGCAACACTTCGTCCGACTTGGCCGGACCGAAGTAGGCGCGGTGGATCATGATCAGCGAGTAGACCGAACCGAACACCAGGCCGGACGTCGCGATCGCGGTGATCCACGGTGCGCTGACGAACGAGCCGATCAGGATCAGGAACTCGCCGACGAAGTTGCCGGTGCCTGGCAGACCCAGGGAAGCGGCCGCGAAGAACAGGCTGATGGCCGGCAGGTAGGCGATGCGCGACCAGATGCCGCCCATTTCACGCATGTCCCGGGTGTGCAGGCGCTCGTACAACTGACCGCTGAGGATAAACAGCGCCGCGGCCGACAGGCCGTGGGCGAGCATCTGGATCACCGCGCCTTGCAGGGCCAGCTGGCTGCCGGAGTAGATCCCGATCAGCACGAAGCCCATGTGCGAGACGCTGGAGAAGGCGATCAGGCGCTTGATATCGCTCTGGGCAAATGCCAGGAACGCACCGTAGAAAATCCCGATCAGGCCCAGGGTCATGGCAATCGGCGCGAACTCCGCCGAGGCATTCGGGAACAGCGGCAGGGCGAAACGCAGGAGGCCGTAGGCCGCCGTTTTCAACAGGATACCGGCCAGGTCCACGGAACCGGCGGTCGGTGCCTGGGCGTGGGCGTCCGGCAGCCAGGAGTGGAACGGCACCACCGGCAGCTTCACCGCGAAGGCGATGAAGAAGCCCAGCATCAGCACGTATTCGGTGGTGCGCGACATCTGCACTTTCAACAGGTCGGCGTAATTGAAGGTAATCACGCCAGTATTGTTGAAGTTCACCAGCACCAGGCCAAGGATCGCCACCAGCATGATCAGGCCGGAAGCCTGGGTGAAGATGAAGAACTTGGTCGCCGCGTAGATCCTGGTTTTCTTGCCGTCCGAAGAACTGTGACCCCAGAGCGCGATGAGGAAGTACATCGGCACCAGCATCATTTCCCAGAAGAAGAAGAACATGAACAGGTCCAGCGCCAGGAACACGCCGACGACACCGCCCAGGATCCACATCAGGTTCAGGTGGAAGAAACCGACGTGACGCTGGATCTCTTTCCAGGAGCAGAGTACCGAGAGAATACCCAGCAGGCCGGTCAGCAGGATCATCAGCAGCGACAGGCCGTCGAGGGCCAGGTGCACGCTGATGCCGAAGCGCTCGATCCAGGTGTGCTTGAACTCAAGCGCCCAGGTCGGATCGGCGCCAGGCGCCGGTGCAAATGAATAGTCGCCGGTCGCCCACAGCCAGAGGCCGAGCGCGAGTTCCAGGGACATGGTCAGCAGCGCAATCCAGCGCGGGAGGGTAGAGCTGGAACGCTCCGCCATCCAGCACAGCAGGCCGCCGATGAAGGGGATCAGGATTAGCCAGGGCAGAATCATGACGGGCTCGTTTCCTTTCGCAAGTTCGCAAGGTTCATATCAGACCGCTACCAGCACGATGGCGCCGATAACCAGCACGGCGCCAGCCGCCATGGAAGCCGCATACCAACGCAGTTGACCGGTCTCGGTACGGCTCAGGGCGGTGTGGCCGCCCTTGGCCATGCGCGGGATCAGGCCAATGGTCTGGTCGAGCGGGTCTTTGCGCAGAATGTGGCTGATCGCAAGGTATGGCTTGACGAACAGTTTGTCGTAGATCCAGTCGAAGCCCCAGGCGGCGAACCACCAGGCCGAGAGGAAACGCCCGATGCCGCTGTTGGCGATGGCCGTGACGAAGCGGCGCTTGCCAAGGAACAGCAGGGCGGCCAGCAGGATCCCCGCCAGGGCGATGGCACCCGAGGCGATTTCCAGGCTGTGCTTGGCTTCGCCGCCGGCATGGCCGACGCTTTGCGGCAGCACATCGGCCAGCGGTGGGGTGATCATTGCGCCGACAAAGGTCGACAGCACGATCAGCACCGACAGCGGCAGCCAATGGGCGATGCCGTGGCCGGCGTGGGCTTCGGTCTTGGCTTCACCGTGGAACGCGATGAAGATCAGGCGGAAGGTGTACAGCGAAGTCATGAACGCACCCACCAGGCCGGCATAGAGCAGACCCTGGTTACCGCTGGCGAACGCTTCCCAGAGGATTTCGTCCTTGGAGTAGAAACCGGCGGTGACCAGTGGCAGGGCCGCCAGGGCCGCGCCGCCAACGATGAAGCTGGCGTAGGCCAACGGCAGTTTTTTCCACAGGCCGCCCATCTTGAAGATGTTCTGCTCGTGGTGGCAGGCAACGATCACCGCACCGGAGGCAAGGAACAGCAGGGCCTTGAAGAACGCGTGGGTCATCAGGTGGAAGATCGCGCCTTCCCAGGCGCCGACACCCAGGGCCAGGAACATGTAGCCGATCTGGCTCATGGTCGAGTAGGCGAGGATACGCTTGATGTCGGTCTGCACCAGCGCGGCAAAACCGGCCAGCACCAGGGTCACGCCGCCAACAAGGCCGACCAGGTGCAGGATGTCCGGCGCCAGGGCGAACAGGCCATGGGTACGGGCGATCAGGTAGACGCCTGCGGTGACCATGGTCGCGGCGTGGATCAGTGCCGAAACCGGGGTCGGGCCGGCCATCGCGTCCGCCAGCCAGGTCTGCAGCGGCAGTTGCGCGGATTTACCGACAGCACCGCCCAGCAGCATCAGGGTCGCCAGGACGATCCAGAAGTCGCCGGCCTTGAAGTGCTCCGGAGCACGAACCAGCAGCTCCTGGATGTTCAGCGTGCCCAGTTGCTGGAACAGGATGAACAGGCCGATGGCCATGAACACGTCGCCGATGCGGGTCACGATGAATGCCTTGAGCGCGGCGTTACCGTTGTTGCGGTTGCTGTAGTAGAAACCGATCAACAGGTACGAGCACAGGCCCACGCCTTCCCAGCCGAAGTACAGGAACAACAGGTTATCGCCGAGTACCAGGAACAGCATGCTGGCGATGAACAGGTTGGTGTAGGCGAAGAAGCGCGAGTAACCGGCTTCACCGCGCATGTACCAGGAGGCGAACAGGTGGATCAGGAAACCCACGCCGACCACCACGCCAAGCATGGTCACTGACAGGCCGTCCAGGTAGAGGGCGAAGTTCGGCGTGAAGCCTTCCACCGCCATCCACTGCCACAGCACCTGCACGTACCGGCCACCTTCCGGTGGGGCGACGTTGAATTGCCAGATCACGTAGGCGGTGATGAGGGCGGACAGGCCGATCGAGCCCACGCCGACCAGCGCCGAAAGGTTTTCCGACCAGCGTCCACGGGAGAAAGACAGCAGCAGGAAACCGATGAGGGGAAATACGAAAGTCAGGAAGAGAAGGTTCATCCGCGCATCTCGCTGGCAGCGTCAATATCGAGAGTGTGGAAGCGGCGGTACAGCTGCAACAGGATCGCCAGGCCGATACTGGCCTCGGCGGCTGCCAGGCTGATCACCAGGATGAACATGATCTGTCCATCCGGTTGCGCCCAGCGCGCGCCCGCGACGATGAAGGCCAGGGCGGAGGCATTCATCATGACCTCCAGGCTCATCAGCACGAACAGAATGTTGCGGCGGACCATCAGGCCGACCAGACCGAGACAGAACAGGATGCCGGCAACCGCCAGACCATGCTCGAGAGGGATAGCAGGCATGTGATTACTCCTTCGCCTCGTTACGGCCCAAATGGAACGCCGTGACGACTGCGGCAAGCAGCAGCATCGAGGCGAGTTCGACCACCAGCAGGTACGGACCGAACAGGCTGATGCCCACGGCCTTGGCGCCTACGGTGGTGTGGCCGATGGCCTGGCCGCTCTGGTGGGCGAACAGCACATACAGCAGTTCACCCAGCAGCAGCGCGGAGAGAATCACCGGTCCGGCCCAGATGCCCGGCTTGAGCCAGGAGCGTTCCTGCTGGACGGCCGCCGGACCCAGGTTGAGCATCATCACCACGAATACGAACAGCACCATGATGGCGCCGGCGTAGGCGATCACTTCCAGGGCACCGGCGAACGGTGCTCCGAGAGCGAAAAAGGTCATGGCCACGGCGATCAGCGAAATGATCAGGTAGAGCAGGGCGTGCACAGGATTGGTGTTGGTGACCACACGAAGCGTGGACACCACCGCGATACCCGATGCGAAATAGAAAGCGAATTCCATCTTTCTTCCTTAAGGCAGCAAGCTCTTCACGTTGATCGGTTCGGCTTCGTTCTGCGCGGCGCCTTTCGGCTTACCGGCAATGGCCATACCTGCAACACGATAGAAGTTGTAATCAGGGTTTTTACCGGGACCGGAAATCAGCAAGTCTTCTTTCTCGTACACCAGGTCCTGACGCTTGAAGTCGGCCATTTCGAAATCCGGCGTGAGCTGGATCGCGGTGGTCGGGCACGCTTCCTCGCACAACCCGCAGAAAATGCAGCGCGAGAAGTTGATACGGAAGAAGTCCGGGTACCAGCGACCGTCTTCGGTCTCGGCTTTCTGCAGCGAGATGCAACCTACCGGGCACGCCACGGCGCACAGGTTGCAGGCCACGCAGCGTTCCTCACCGTCGGGGTCGCGGGTCAGGACGATACGGCCGCGATAACGCGGCGCCAGGTAGACCGCTTCTTCCGGGTATTGCAGGGTGTCGCGCTTGCGAAAGCCATGGCCGAAGATCATGACCAGGCTTCGCAGTTGGGTACCGGTACCCTTAACGATGTCGCCAATATATTTGAACATGGGTCAAATCCTCACTGAACCGCGGCCGCAGGCGCGTTCATCAAAACGATCGCAGCGGTCACCAGCATGTTGATCAGGGTCAGCGGCAGGCAGAATTTCCAGCTGAAGTCCATCACCTGGTCGTAGCGTGGGCGCGGGATCGAGGCGCGCAGCAGAACGAACAGCATGATGAAGAACGCGGTCTTCAGGGCGAACCAGACGAAGGACAGTTGCGGCAGGATGCCGAACGGACCGTGCCAGCCACCGAAGAACAGCGTTACCAGCAGCGCCGAGATCAGGATGATGCCGATGTACTCGCCAACGAAGAACATGCCCCATTTCATGCCGGCATATTCAATGTGGTAACCGTCGGCCAGTTCCTGTTCCGCTTCCGGCTGGTCGAACGGGTGACGGTGAGTCACGGCCACGCCGGCGATGAAGAAGGTACAGAAACCGAAGAACTGCGGAATGATGAACCACAGGTTCTGGGCCTGGTACTCGACGATGTCGCGCATGTTGAACGAGCCGGCCTGGATCACGATGCCCATCAGCGACAGGCCCATGAACACTTCATAGGACACGGTCTGGGCCGAGGCCCGCAGGCTGCCGAGCAGGGCGAACTTGTTGTTGCTCGACCAACCGGCGAACAGCACCGCGTACACCGACAGACCGGCCATGGCGAAGAAGAACAGCAGGCCGATGTTCAGGTCCGCCACGCCCCAGGTCGGGGTGATCGGGATGACCGCGAAGGCGATCAGCAAGGCGCTCATGGCCACGACCGGTGCCAGGGTGAAAATCACCTTGTCGGCAAACGGTGGCGTCCAGTCTTCCTTGAAGAACATCTTGATCATGTCGGCGGCGATCTGGAACATGCCGAACGGGCCGACGCGGTTCGGACCGTAGCGGTCCTGCCACCAGCCGAGCAGGCGACGTTCGACGAAGCTCAGCAACGCGCCGCAGACCACCACGGCCAGCAGGATCACGATGGCCTTGAGGACCGTCAGGATCACCGCGATCACTTCAGGGGTGAACCAGCTCATTGCGCTGCCTCCTGCAGACCGTCGACAGTCTTGCCGAAAATCGCCGGTGGAATGCCCGCCAGGCCAGCCGGCAGGGCCACCAGGCCGGCGCCCAGTTCTTCATTGATGCGCAGTGGCAGACGCAAGGTCCGGCCCGCAACGTTCAGGCTCAGCAAGGCGCCATCGTTGACGCCCAGGCGATCGGCTTCGGACTTGGCCAGCGACACGTAGGCCGCCGGGATGCGCTCCTGCACCGGCTCGGCCTTGGAAGAGTTCTCTTCACTGCCGAACAGGTGATGGAACGGCACGACCTGCCAGGTGCCCGGTGCCGGATTGAAGGCGCGTGGCACGCTGGCGAACCAGCCGAGGCCATCGCCCTGGCTTTCGATCAGGCGGGTGCCCGGATCACCGGCGCGCAGGTGACCGCCGACTTCGTCCTGGAACTTGTTCCAGGCTTGCGGCGAGTTCCAGCCCGGCGACCAGGCGAACGGCACCTGGGAGCGCGGTTCGGCGGAGCCCGAGTAACCTTCCATGGAGAAGGCGAACGCGGTGTCCTGGTCCTGCGGCATACGCGGTTCGTGCACGCTAATGTTCGCGCGCATCGCGGTGCGACCGGAGTAGCGCAGCGGTTCGCGCGCCAGCTTCAGGCCCTTGATGCGGAACGCGGCGGACGGCGCGGCGTCGACGATGCGGCTCAACTGCGGGCTGCTCGAAGCGACGGCCGCGGTGACGTGGTCCAGCTGGGTCCAGTCGATCGGCTGGTTCAGCAGGGTCGCGCGCAAGGCATGCAGCCAGCGCCAGCCTTCGTGGACCAGGATGCTGGCGTCCAGGTATTGCGGGTCAAAGACCTGGAAGAAGCGCTGGGCGCGACCTTCCTGGCTGACCAGCGTACCGTCGCCTTCGGCGAAGCTCGCCGCCGGCAGCACCAGGTCGGCGCGGTCGGTGGTGGCGGTTTTCTGATGGTCGGCGACGATCACTACCTTGGCAGCGTTCAGCGCAGCATCGACCTTGGCATTGTCGGTGCGGGTGAACAGGTCGTTCTCCAGCACCACGATGGCATCGGCGCTGCCGTCGATCACTGCTTGCAGGGCGGCATCGACCGATTCGCCACCGAGCATGGCCAGGCCGAGGCTGTTGGCTTCCGGCACGACCAGGCTGATGGAACCGTTCTTCTCGCGCAGCTTCAGGGCCTTGGCGATGTTGGCGGCGGCTTCGATCAGCGCCTTGGAACCCAGCGAGGTGCCGGCGATGATCAATGGACGCTTGGCCGCCAGCAGGGCGTCGGCGATGCGCTGGGCCAGGCCGGCGGCTTCGCTGTCCAGGCCGTCGACGGCCGGGGCGCTGGCGTCCAGGGCGTGGGCGACGGCAAAACCGATGCGCGCGAGGTCGTCCGGAGCGGCGTGGACGCATTCTTCGGCGACGTCGTCGAGCTTGGTTTCAGCGAGGCTGGCGATGAACAGCGGGTTCAGCGCGTCCTGGCCGATGTTCTTCACCGCAGCGTCGAGCCATGGCTGGACGCGCATGGCGTCGGCCATGTCCTCGGCCTTGCCTTTTACCGACTGGCGCAGGGCCAGGGCCATGCGGGCGGCGGTCTGGGTCAGGTCTTCGCCGAGGACGAACACCGCATCGTGATCTTCGATGTCGCGCATCGTCGGCACGGGCAGCGGGCTGTCCTTGAGCACTTGCAGCACCAGGCGAATACGTTCCAGCTCGCCGGCTTCGATGCCGCTGTAGAAGTGCTCGGCACCGACCAGCTCACGCAGGGCGTAGTTGCTTTCCAGGCTGGCCCGTGGCGAACCGATGCCGACAATGTTGCGACCGCGCAGCAGTTCGGCGGCCTTGTCCAGGGCTTCGTCCAGGCTCAGCTTGGCGCCATTGGCGAGCAGCGGCTGGCGCGGGCGGTCCTTGCGATTGACGTAGCCATAGCCGAAACGGCCACGGTCGCAGAGGAAATACTGGTTCACCGAACCGTTGTAGCGGTTCTCGATGCGACGTAGTTCGCCGTAGCGTTCGCCCGGGCTGATGTTGCAGCCGCTGGAGCAGCCGTGGCAGATGCTTGGCGAGAACTGCATGTCCCACTTGCGGTTGTAGCGCTCGGAGTGAGTCTTGTCGGTGAACACACCGGTCGGGCAGACCTCGGTGAGGTTGCCGGAGAACTCGCTTTCCAGGGTGCCGTCTTCAACGCGACCGAAGTACACGTTGTCGTGGGCGCCGAACACACCGAGGTCGGTGCCGCCGGCGTAGTCCTTGTAGAAACGCACGCAACGGTAGCAGGCGATGCAGCGGTTCATCTCGTGGGAAATGAACGGGCCGAGGTCCTGGTTCTGGTGGGTGCGCTTGGTGAAGCGATAACGGCGCTCGTTGTGGCCGGTCATCACGGTCATGTCTTGCAGGTGGCAATGGCCGCCTTCCTCACAGACCGGGCAGTCGTGAGGGTGGTTGGTCATCAGCCATTCGACGACGCTGGCGCGAAACACTTTCGCTTCTTCGTCGTCGATGGAGATCCAGCTGCCGTCGGTGGCGGGGGTCATGCAGGACATGACGATCCGACCACGCTTGTCGTTTTCGTCGGTGTACTGCTTGACCGCGCACTGGCGACAGGCGCCAACGCTGCCAAGGGCGGGGTGCCAGCAGAAATAAGGAATGTCGAGGCCCAGCGACAGACATGCCTGTAACAGGTTGTCTGCGCCATCGACTTCGAGCTCTTTGCCGTCTACGTGGATAGTGGCCATGGTTCAAAGTTCTTCGTTGGCCCGGTGTCAGCGGGCGTGGCTAATGGAATCTTGTTGTTCGTCCGAATCCAAACAGCCTCGGTGAAAAGGCGTCATCGAACGAAAGGCGAAGGGCACGGACCCTTCGCCTTGTTAAGCGTCGTTACGCGCCGACCATGGTCGGCGTGACCACCTGATTGAGATCGCCCGCGCGGGTTGGCGCGATGCCGGCCTCGAACTCAGGGCGGAAGTATTTGATTGCGCTGCCCAACGGCTCCACGGCACCCGGTGCGTGAGCACAGAAGGTCTTGCCTGGGCCGAGGAAACCGACCAGCCCCAGCAGGGTCTCGATGTCGCCGGCCTGGCCCTGGCCGTTCTCGAGGGCCATCAGCAGCTTGACGCTCCATGGCAGGCCGTCGCGGCAAGGGGTGCAGAAACCGCAGGACTCGCGGGCGAAAAACTGCTCCATGTTGCGCAGCAGGGAGACCATGTTGACGCTGTCGTCCACCGCCATCGCCAGGCCGGTACCCATCCGGGTGCCGACCTTGGCGATGCCGCCGGCGTACATTTGTGCGTCAAGGTGTTCCGGCAACAGGAAACCGGTACCGGCGCCGCCGGGCTGCCAGCACTTGAGCTTGTAGCCGTCGCGCATGCCGCCGGCGTAGTCCTCGAACAGCTCGCGCGCGGTGACGCCGAACGGCAGTTCCCACAGGCCAGGGTTCTTGACCTTGCCGGAGAAGCCCATGAGCTTGGTGCCCATGTCTTCGCTGCCGTCACGGGCCAGGGATTTGTACCAGTCCACGCCGTCGGCGATGATCGCCGGCACGTTGCACAAGGTCTCGACGTTGTTCACGCAGGTCGGCTTGCCCCACACGCCAACAGCGGCGGGGAAGGGCGGCTTGGAGCGCGGGTTGGCGCGGCGGCCTTCGAGGGAGTTGATCAGGGCGGTTTCTTCACCGCAGATGTAGCGCCCGGCGCCGGTGTGGACGAACAGCTCGAAATCAAAACCCGAGCCCAGGATGTTCTTGCCCAGCAGGCCTGCGGCCTTGGCTTCTTCGACGGCACGGTTCAGGTGCCTGGCGGCGGTGGTGTATTCGCCGCGCAGGAAGATGTAGCCACGGTAGGTTTTCAGCGCGCGGGCACTGATCAGCATGCCTTCGATCAGCAGATGGGGCAGTTGCTCCATCAGCATGCGGTCTTTCCAGGTGTTGGGTTCCATCTCGTCCGCGTTGCACAGCAGGTAGCGGATGTTGATGGACTCGTCCTTGGGCATCAGGCCCCACTTCACACCCGTGGGGAAGCCCGCGCCGCCACGGCCCTTGAGGCCGGCGTCTTTCACGGTCTGGACGATGTCGTCGGCGGCCATGTCGGCGAACGCCTTGCGCGCGGCGGCATAGCCGTTCTTCGCCTGGTATTCGTCCAGCCACACCGCCTCGCCATCGTCACGCAGGCGCCAGGTCAGGGGATGGGTTTCGGCCGAACGCTGGATGCGGTTGGCGGGCCCGAAGGAAGTCAGGGTCATACGTAGCCCTCCAGCAGTTTGGCGACGCCATCCGGCTTGACGTCACCGAAGGTGTCGTCGTCGATCATCAGCGCCGGTGCCTTGTCGCAGTTGCCCAGGCAGCACACCGGCAGCAGCGTGAAGCGGCCGTCGGCGGTGGTCTGGCCCAGGCCAATGCCCAGCTTGCCCTGGATTTCGCTGACCACCGACTCGTGGCCGCCGATGTAGCAGACCATGCTGTCGCAGACGCGAATGATGTGGCGGCCGACCGGCTGACGGAAAATCTGGCTGTAAAACGTGGCGACACCTTCGACGTCGCTGGCCGGAATGCCGAGGATTTCGCCGATGGCGTAGAGCGCGCCATCGGGCACCCAGCCACGTTCCTTCTGGACAATCTTCAGGGCTTCGATCGACGCCGCGCGCGGGTCTTCGTAGTGATGCAGCTCGTGCTCGATGGCCGAGCGCTCGGTTTCGCTCAGGGCGAAACGGTCTGTCTGGATAAGCGTGCTGTTCATGCTTAGCGGTCCACGTCGGCCATAACGAAATCGATACTACCCAGGTACGCGATCAAGTCCGCGACCATGCTGCCTTTGATCACCGAAGGGATCTGCTGCAGGTGCGGGTAGCTTGGGGTGCGAATCCGGGTGCGGTAGCTCATGGTGCCGCCATCGCTCGTCAGGTAATAACTGTTGATGCCCTTGGTCGCTTCGATCATCTGGAAGGATTCGTTGGCCGGCATGACCGGGCCCCACGAAACCTGCAGGAAGTGCGTGATCAGGGTCTCGATGTGTTGCAGCGTGCGCTCTTTTGGCGGCGGCGTGGTCAGCGGGTGGTCCGCCTTGTACGGGCCTTCCGGCATGTTGCGCATGCATTGCTCGATGATCTTGACGCTCTGGCGCATTTCCTCGACGCGAACCAGGCAGCGGTCATAGGCATCGCCGCTGGACGCCAGCGGGACTTCGAACTCGAAGTTCTCGTAGCCGGAGTACGGGCGCGCCTTGCGCAGGTCGAAATCGAGGCCGGTGGCGCGCAGGTTCGGGCCGGTGACGCCCCATTCCAGCGCTTCCTTGGTGTTGTACGCGGCGACGCCGACGGTACGACCCTTGAGGATGCTGTTCTGCAACGCTGCCTTGGTGTATTCGTCCAGGCGCTTGGGCATCCACTCGACGAAATCCTTGACCAGCTTTTCCCAGCCGCGCGGCAGGTCGTGGGCAACGCCACCGATGCGGTACCAGGCCGGGTGCAGGCGGAAACCGGTGATGGCTTCGATCACGGTGTAGGCTTTCTGGCGGTCGGTGAAAGTGAAGAACACCGGCGTCATGGCGCCCACGTCCTGGATATAGGTACCCAGGAACAACAGGTGGCTGGTGATCCGGAAGAACTCGGCCATCATGATGCGGATCACGTTGACCCGGTCCGGCACCGTGATGCCCGCCAGTTTTTCCACCGACAGGACGTACGGCAGGTTGTTCATCACGCCGCCGAGGTAATCGATGCGGTCGGTGTATGGAATATAGCTGTGCCAGGACTGACGCTCACCCATCTTCTCGGCGCCACGGTGGTGGTAGCCGATGTCCGGGACGCAATCGACGATCTCTTCACCGTCCAGTTGCAGGATGATACGGAACGCACCGTGGGCCGAAGGGTGGTTCGGGCCCAGGTTGAGGAACATGTAGTCCTCGTTGGCGCCGGAACGCTTCATTCCCCAGTCTTCCGGCTTGAAACGCGCGGATTCTTCCTCGAGCTGCTGCTTGGCCAGGGTCAGGCTGTACGGGTCGAACTCGGTGGCGCGGGCCGGGAAGTCCTTGCGCAACGGGTGACCTTCCCAGGTCGGCGGCATCATGATGCGGGTCAGGTGCGGGTGGCCGGGGAAGTCGATGCCGAACATGTCCCAGACTTCACGCTCGTACCAGTTGGCGTTCGGCCAGATGCCGGTCACGGTCGGCACGCTGAGGTCGCTCTCGGACAAGGCGACCTTGATCATTACGTCACTATTACGCTCGATCGACAGCAGGTGGTAGAACACGGTGAAGTCGGCGCCCGGCAGACCCTGGCGCTTGGTGCGCAGGCGCTCGTCCACGCCGTGCAGGTCATAGAGCATGACGTACGGCTTGGGCAGGTTGCGCAGGAAAGTCAGGACTTCGATGAGCCTGGCGCGGGCAACCCAAAGCACCGGCATGCCGGTGCGGGTGGCCTGGGCGGTGAACGCCTCGGCGCCAAAGCGGTTGTTCAGTTCGACGACCACATCCTGGTCGTCTGCCTTGTAAGGCGGGATGTACAGAGCACTGCCTGTAGTCATGGTTATTTATCGCTTTCGGTCAACGTAAAGAATGAAGCCAGGTTCTCGTTTCTTCTACAGAACAGAGCTGGATCAGACTTCGTCGGGGCTGCGCAGGTTGGTGACTGCGATTCGCTGTTCGCGGCGCTGTTCCTTTTGCGACGGCATGTCGGCGCGATAGACGCCTTGATCACCGACGACCCAGGACAGTGGGCGACGCTCCTGGCCGATGGATTCCTGCAGCAGCATCAGGCCTTGCAGGAACGCTTCGGGGCGGGGCGGGCAGCCGGGCACGTAGACATCCACCGGCAGGAACTTGTCGACTCCCTGGACCACGGAATAAATGTCGTACATGCCGCCGGAGTTGGCACACGCGCCCATGGAAATGACCCACTTGGGTTCCAGCATCTGTTCGTACAGGCGCTGGATGATGGGAGCCATTTTCAGGAACGGCGTACCGGCGATAACCATGAAATCCGCCTGGCGCGGCGATGCCCGGATCACCTCGGCGCCAAAGCGCGCGATGTCGTGGGGCGCCGTGAAGGCGGTGGTCATTTCCACGTAGCAGCACGAAAGGCCGAAGTTGTACGGCCACAGGGAGTTCTTGCGACCCCAGTTGACCGTGCTGTTCAGCACGTCTTCGAGCTTGCCCATGAAGATGTTCTTGTGAACTTGATCCTCTAACGGATCGGAAACGGTTTCCCGCTTGCCGATCGGATACTGCTCGTTAGGAGCATCGGGGTCGATCCTGGTGAGATTGTATTGCATTGCCAAAGCCTCATTGTTTCAGCTTCGCCTGCCGCTTGCGCCGAGCTTCCGGAGCCCAATCAAGAGCCCCCACCCGGTAAAGGTAGACAAGACCTGCCAACAGAATTGCTATGAAAACGAGAGCTTCGACGAATCCGGTCCAGCCGCTTTCGCGGACGGACACAGACCATGCAAAGAGAAAAAGGGCTTCGATATCGAAGATCACGAAGAGCATCGCGACCAGATAGAATTTGGCTGAGAGCCGCAAGCGGGCGCCACCGGTAGGCAGCATGCCGGATTCGAACGGTTCATTCTTGCTGCGGCCCCAGGCTTTTGACCCGAGCAGGCTCGACACGCCGAGCATGAAGGCACACAGGCCGACAACACCCAGAAGGAAAATGGCAAAGCCCCAGTTGTGGGCCATGAGTCCTGTCGCTTCGGGCATGCTGGAAATCCTTAACAGAGAGCAAAGGTCTCTGAGCTTGAAAAGAAATAACGCAGTGACGATATGTCGCAGCAATCAATCGCGGTGATTTTATGGCTAAACACCGGGCAAGTAAAATTCCTATAGCGAAATTATTTATTGGAATAAGGACATAGCGCGCCTCCACGACCTCGCGAGCCCGGCCCCGTGGGGATTGGCTGTCGAATCCACAATGGAATTTCGTTTTGGATGTAACAATGAAAACGCCCTTCAAATGATAATTATTATTGTTTGGCCTGCGATCGCCGTATGGGCTCGATGCAACAACTGAGAACATGTCTTATATAGCGGTGATCGCAGTTGTCAGCGCCGGCCGTTTTACTCTTTTTCAGACTGCCCGTTACTGCGTTCGATCAATCTTTTTATCGGTTCGCGCATTTCCCTTGTGGGAGCGAGCCTGCTCGCGATTGCGGTGTGACAGTCACCGTAATATCCGCTGGGATGACGCCTTCGCGAGCAGGCTCGCTCCCACAGGGTTGAACAGGGTGTCTGTCATAGCATAGGCAAAAAAAAGCCCCGAACCAGTCGGGGCTTCAAATCGTCGGCTTTGCGGTTAGCTTTTATTCGGTCCGCAAGGGCCGTTTACGCGTGCAATCAGTGGAACTGTTCTTCTTCGGTCGAGCCGGTCAGTGCGGTCACCGACGAGGTACCGCCCTGGATCACCGTGGTCATGTCGTCGAAGTAGCCGGTGCCGACTTCCTGCTGGTGGGCCACGAAGGTGTAGCCTTTGGCGGCGTCAGCGAACTCCTGCTCTTGCAGCTTCACGTAGGCGGTCATGTCGTTGCGGGCGTAGTCGTGCGCCAGGTTGAACATGCTGTGCCACATGTTGTGGATGCCGGCCAGGGTGATGAACTGGTGCTTGTAGCCCATGGCGGACAGTTCGCGCTGGAACTTGGCGATGGTCGCGTCGTCCAGGTTCTTCTTCCAGTTGAAGGAAGGCGAGCAGTTGTACGACAGCAGTTGGTCCGGGTATTCCTTCTTGATCGCTTCGGCGAAGCGACGAGCTTCGTCCAGGTCCGGCTTGGCGGTTTCGCACCAGATCAGGTCGGCGTACGGGGCGTAGGCCAGGCCACGGGCGATGGCCTGGTCGAGACCGGCGCGCACCTTGTAGAAGCCTTCCTGGGTACGGGTGCCGGTGACGAACGGCTGGTCGTACGGATCGCAGTCGGAAGTCAGCAGGTCAGCGGCGTTGGCGTCGGTACGGGCCAGAATGATGGTCGGTACGCCGGCAACGTCGGCGGCCAGGCGCGCGGCGGTCAGCTTCTGTACGGCTTCCTGGGTGGGAACCAGTACCTTGCCGCCCATGTGGCCGCATTTTTTCACCGAGGCCAGCTGATCTTCGAAGTGCACGCCGGCGGCGCCTGCCTCGATCATGCTCTTCATCAGTTCGTAGGCGTTCAGTACGCCGCCGAAACCGGCTTCGGCGTCAGCCACGATTGGCGCGAAGTAGTCGATGTAGCCTTCGTCGCCCGGGTTCTTGCCGGCTTTCCACTGGATCTGGTCGGCACGACGGAACGAGTTGTTGATGCGCTTGACCACGGTTGGAACCGAGTCCACCGGGTACAGCGACTGGTCGGGGTACATGGACTCGGCGGAGTTGTTGTCCGCGGCCACTTGCCAGCCCGACAGGTAGATGGCCTGGATACCGGCCTTGACCTGCTGCACAGCCTGGCCGCCAGTCAGGGCGCCCATGCAGTTGACGAAGTCTTTCTCGGGACGGAAGGCTGGCTTGGCGCCCTGGGTGACCAGGTTCCACAGCTTCTCGGCGCCCATTTTCGCGAAGGTGTGCTCAGGTTGCACCGAGCCACGCAGACGGACGACGTCAGCAGCCGAATAATTGCGCTTCACGCCTTTCCAGCGCGGGTTTTCAGCCCAGTCTTTTTCAAGGGCTGCAATTTGCTGTTCGCGTGTCAGTGCCATGGAAATAAACCTCGTCGCGTCTTGTATGGATGGTCGTTCCGGGCTGGAAGGTTCCAGCTCGTCAATCGCACCAGTCATTGGTGTGAAGGGCTGCTCGCTGACCAGGAGGCTGGCGTACAAGTCGGTTGAGGCGGGGAGGCGACGGGATGAACGATGGGCTCGAGGGGAAAGTGAGCAGGTAGGGGCGAGCTGCGGGCGCATTCGGGCGTCGTGGGCCTTCATACGAACTCAGAGTGATGCCGGGTTACCTAGTTACGCTTCCGTCCCTCGGGACAACTTCGTTCCAGTCGCAACCTCGTCAAACACACCTTGTGGGCGGTACAGACACGAATCGGCTCGCAGGGTAGTTGCAAGCTTCGACCCGAAGGCCCTTGCCAGGGCCCCTGATTAGCGGGAGCGAGGCCATCATGCCTTCGGTTTTTTGGCTCGTCAAACGTTTTGTAGTGCTTTTTTTCAGGCACTACATCTTTGGTCTAATACGACTTATCAGTCAGTTTCTGGTGCTTCAGTTCAGCGTATCGACCTTGACCCGCAAAATCATGTCATCCCGGCCTTGGGTCGAGTAGCTGCGGGTCAGGCCTTGTTTATCGGCCTGATTCTGCCGATTCACCCCGGCCAGGGTGATCCACTCGCCCAGGCGCCCGCTGACGGTTGTGTCGGTGCTTTGCACGTTCACTACATCGGGACGTTCCTGGCTCATGCGGTCACGGTTGGTGCTGATGCTCAGATGAACGGTCTCGCCCGTGACGCTGGCCGTTACGTAAAAACCTTGGGTGACGTTGCGGTATTCGGTCTGGCTTTGCATGCGCCCATAGCCATCGGTCTGGTTGCTGGTGAAGGGCACGCTCTGGCCCACCTGGATCAGCGCCGGCTGGCCCTCGCTGGCCTGGATCTGCTGCACGCCGCCGTCACGGCTGGCGGTGCTGCGGTTGATGATGCGGGTCTGGCTGGGGGCGGCTCCGTTGATCGAGTAACCCTGATCGCCTTGCAGGTTGTTTTCATTGGTGTCGACCGTGATCAGCAAGCGCTTGGGAGCCACGTCGAGCTGCGCCAGGAATTGTCGAAGTTCTTCGATCTTGCCGGGTTCGGCGTTGACGATCAGTTGGTTGCCGTAAGCGCTGACCTGGCCATCCTTGCCGATGAAGTTCTGCGCCACCGGCAGCAAGTCCGCGCTGGTGCGGTAGTTCAGCGGCACGATTTCGGTAGCCGCCATGACTGACAGGCTGCAACCGAGCAGCAGGGTGGTCAGCAGGGTACGTAGGGACATGTCCATTTCTCCGCGAGACAAAAGCTGGATATTGCCAGTTTGTCGGCCCCGGGTGGGGCAAGTTGAATGGTAGACGGCAAAACGCCCCGGCATCGGTGGATGGCGGGGCGTTTTTGGGCGTTGCAGGATGTTGTTGCAGGCTGCCTTTGTGGCGAGGGGGCAGTGTTTTGTCGGGCTTTTGGGCAGGGTTTGAGGGCCTCTTCGCGAGCAGGCTCGCTCCCACATTTGCGCCGAAGTGATCACCGGATCGGTGTTCGCAGCAGAACCTTGTGGGAGCGAGCCTGCTCGCGAATGCCGCACCACGGTCTCAGATCGAGCGCCGCACCATGTCCACGTGAGGAATCCCGGCTTCGAGGAACTCCTCGCTGACCACCGCAAACCCCAGTCGCTCGTAAAACGGCGTGGCGTGCACCTGGGCGCTGAGCATCTGCTGCTTGAGCCCGCGCTTCTCGGCCTCGGCGATTGCTGCGTGCATCAGCGCATCGCCGACTTTCAGGCCGCGCCAATCCTTCAGGACCGAGACGCGGCCGATATGGCCATCGGTCAGCAGGCGCGCGGTGCCGATGGGGAAGTCGCCTTCGAAGGCCAGGAAATGCACGGCGTCCTGGTCATCCGAATCCCACTCCAACTCCGGCGGCACGGATTGCTCGGCAATGAATACCGCTTCACGAATGCGCCGGATCTCGGCGTTATCCTTTTGCCAGTCTGCGACACGAACGTGAATTTTATTCATCGGCGAACCCCAGGCTACCTTGCTTGACCAATTCATGAATGAGGCCGCGACCGTCCTCGTCGGCCAGCCATGGGCCGAGGTTCTCGATGTGCAGCGCGTCGGCGGCACAGATCATCTTCAACAGGTCGCGCAATTTGCCCGGCAAATAACGGCTCTGGCCGCTGGCGAACAGCAACAGGTCTTCATCGACTTCCGACCAGGCCAGGCGAGCGCTCGGGTTGCGAATGATCACCGCGCCCTGTTCCAGTCCGGCCAGCAGATCGTCCTCTTCCAGCTCCGGGCCGACGACCAGTTCCGGATAGCGCGGCTCGGTCATGAACTGGCCGAACCAGGTCAGCAGCAGGCGCTCGTCGCTCATGTGCTCGGCCAGCAGGCCCTTGAGTCGGTCCAGGGCGTCTTGCTGGATCTGATGCGGATCGGCGACAGGCCGCGCATCGGCGTCGGTGTAGCGCTCTTCATCCGGCAGGAACTGGCTGAGGAAGTCGGTGAAATGGGTCAGCACCTCGGCGGCGCTCGGTGCGCGGAAACCCACCGAATAGGTCATGCAGTCATCCACGGCGACGCCGCAGTGGGCCAGGCGCGGCGGCAGGTAGAGCATGTCGCCAGGTTCCAGGACCCATTCCTCGGTCGCCTCGAAATCGGCGAGGATGCGCAAGTCTGCATGGGGCAGCAGCGGGCTTTCGGAGTTGCACATCTGGCCGATTTTCCAGTTGCGCTTGCCGTGGCCCTGCAGCAGGAACACATCGTAGTTGTCGAAATGCGGGCCGACGCCGCCACCTGGGGCAGCGAAGCTGATCATCACATCGTCGATGCGCCAGCTCGGCAAAAAGCGGAAATGCTCCAGCAGCTCGCTGACTTCCGGTACGAACTGGTCGACCGCCTGCACCAGCAGGGTCCACTCGCGCTCCGGCAGTTTGCTGAACTCGTCTTCGGCGAACGGGCCGCGACGCAATTCCCAGGGGCGCTCGCCGTGTTCGATCACCAGGCGTGACTCGATCTCTTCCTCAAGCGCAAGGCCGGCCAGTTCGTCGGCGTCGATCGGGCTTTCGAAGTCAGGAATGGCCTGGCGGATCAGCAGGGGTTTCTTCTGCCAGTAGTCGCGCAGGAACTCCCGTGCCGTGATACCGCCCAGGAGTTGCAGTGGAATGTCAGAATTCATGTGTAACCTATTGAAAAAATATACTTTTCAGACGCGAATAAAAACGCCCGGCGCGGCCGGGCGTCTCAAAGGTGAAGCGATGTGTCAGATGCGCTTGGCTTGTGCCGCCGCGTTGCCGATGTAGCTGGCCGGGGTCAGTTTCTTCAGCTCTGCCTTGGCCTCGGCAGGCATGTCCAGGCCATCGATGAAAGTCTGCAACGCGTCCGGGCTGATGCCCTTGCCACGGGTCAGTTCTTTCAGCTTTTCATAGGGGTTTTCGATGTTATAGCGACGCATCACGGTCTGGATCGGCTCGGCCAGGACTTCCCAGCAGGCATCCAGGTCGGCGGCGATTTTCTGCTCGTTCAGTTCCAGCTTGCTGATGCCCTTGAGGCTGGCCTCGTAGGCGATGACGCTGTGGGCAAAACCTACGCCCAGGTTGCGCAGCACGGTGGAGTCGGTCAGGTCGCGCTGCCAGCGGGAAATCGGCAGCTTGCTCGCCAGGTGCTGGAACAGCGCGTTGGCGATGCCCAGGTTGCCTTCGGAGTTTTCGAAGTCGATCGGATTGACCTTGTGCGGCATGGTCGAGGAACCGATTTCGCCGGCGATGGTGCGCTGCTTGAAGTAACCCAGGGAGATGTAGCCCCAGATGTCACGGTCGAAGTCGATCAGGATGGTGTTGAAGCGCGCGATCGCGTCGAACAGCTCGGCGATGTAGTCATGCGGTTCGATCTGGGTGGTGTACGGGTTGAAGCTCAGGCCCAGCTCGTCTTCGATGAAGGCGCGGGCGTTGGCTTCCCAGTCGATGTCCGGGTAGGCCGACAGGTGGGCGTTGTAGTTGCCCACGGCGCCGTTGATCTTGCCCAGCAGTGGCACGGCGGCTACTTGGGCGATCTGGCGCTCCAGGCGATACACCACGTTCGCCAGTTCCTTGCCCAGGGTGGTCGGCGAAGCCGGTTGACCGTGGGTGCGCGACAGCATCGGCACGTCGGCGAAGCGGATCGCCAGTTCGCGGATGGCCTGGGCGGTCTGGCGCATCAGGGGCAGCATCACCTCGTCACGGCCTTCGCGCAGCATCAGGGCGTGGGACAGGTTGTTGATGTCCTCGCTGGTGCAGGCAAAGTGGATGAACTCGCTGACGTTGGCCAGTTCCGGCAGCTTGGCCGCCTGCTCCTTGAGCAGGTATTCGATGGCCTTGACGTCGTGGTTGGTGGTGCGCTCGATCTCTTTGACGCGCTCGGCGTGCTCCAGCGCGAAATCGTCGGCCAGGGCGTTCAGTACCGCGTTGGCTTCGGCGGAAAAGGCCGGTACTTCGCCAATGCCAGGGTGAGCGGCCAGGCGCTGGAGCCAGCGCACTTCAACCAGAACGCGGGCACGGATCAGGCCGTACTCGCTGAAAATAGGGCGCAGGGCCTGGGTTTTGCCGGCGTAGCGGCCGTCTACAGGGGAAACCGCAGTGAGCGAAGAGAGCTGCATGGGGTGTTCTCGGACAGTCGGGCAACGAAATGGGGCGCGTATCATACATGAAATCCAGCGCCGGTCCGTTGCCAACTGACCGGCGTGTTACGCGTATCGAGATAAAACTGTTCATCACCTGTGGCGAGGGCGCTTGCTCCCGCTGGGCTGCAAAGCAGCCCCTCAATGTCCACAAGCAGGTCGAGGCGGCTTATTCGTTGCGCATCAACGGGTAAAGCTCTTTCAGCAATTTGCGCCGGCTGATCACCAGCTGCCAGCGATGCCCACCCAGTTGTCGCCACAGCCGCGCCGAGCGAATCCCGGCCAGCAACAGGGCGCGGATCTTCGAAGCGTTACTAGGCTGCTGCAGGTTGCGCATGTCGCCATGCACCTGGATGCGCTGGCGCAGGGTACTCAAGGTGTCCTGGTACAGCGCGCCGCAAGCGGCGATCACGTTCTCGTGGGACGGGCCGAAGTGTTCGACCTGGGACTGGATTTGCGGCAGGCGTTTGCCGATGGTTTCCAGCAGGTCGTCGCGCTTGGCCAGCTGACGCTCCAGGCCCAGCATCGACAGAGCGTAGCGCAGCGGCTCGCGTTGCAGGGCACTGGGGTCGCGCTCCAGGGCGCCGATCAGCGCACGGTAGCCTTCGCGCAGGTTCAGGTCATCGCCACCATAGACTTCCAGGGTGTCCTTGGGATCGCGCACCAGCAGGCTGCCGAGCATGCAGCCCAGGCCGGCTTCGGTGGCCTGGCCGGTCTTGGCGATCCGGTCCACCAGCACCGCGGCGAGAAACACCCCGCCGAGTGCCGTCAGTTGTTCCTGGATCGGCGTCATGCCTGGCTGCTCCATGGCTCGGCGACTTCTATCACGCCGCCGCCGAGGCAGACTTCACCGTCGTAGAACACCACGGACTGGCCGGGGGTGACCGCGCGCTGCGGATCATCGAACGTGGCGCGATAGCCGCTGGCGGTTTTTTCCAGGGTGCAGGGTTGGTCGCTCTGGCGATAGCGAACCTTGGCCGTCAGGCGGCGCGGTTCGCTGAGGTCGATCGGGTTGACCCAATAGATATCGGAGGCCAGCAGGGCACGGGAAAACAGCCATGGATGGTCATTGCCCTGGCCAACGATCAGCTCGTTGTGCTCCAGGTCCTTGACCAGCACGTACCAAGGCTCTTCACCGGCGTCTTTCAAGCCGCCGATGCCCAGGCCCTGGCGCTGGCCGATGGTGTGGTACATCAGACCATGGTGGCGGCCGATGACTTCGCCTTCGGTGGTCTTGATCTCGCCCGGCTGGGCCGGCAGGTATTGCTTGAGGAAATCGCTGAAGCGCCGTTCGCCGATGAAGCAGATCCCGGTGGAATCCTTCTTCTTGGCGGTGGCCAGGTCATGTTTCTCGGCAATCGCGCGCACTTCGGGTTTTTCCAGTTCGCCCACCGGGAACAGGGTCTTGGCGATCTGTTCTGCGCCGACGGCGTGCAGGAAATAACTCTGGTCCTTGTTCGGGTCCAGCCCCTTGAGCAGCTCGGTACGACCGTCGATGTCGCGGCGGCGCACGTAGTGACCGGTGGCGATCAGGTCGGCGCCGAGCATCATGGCGTAGTCGAGGAACGCCTTGAACTTGATTTCGCGGTTGCAGAGGATGTCCGGGTTCGGCGTGCGACCGGCCTTGTATTCGGCGAGGAAGTGCTCGAACACGTTGTCCCAGTACTCCGCGGCGAAGTTGGCGGTGTGCAGCTTGATGCCGATCCGGTCGCAGACGGCCTGGGCGTCCGCCAGGTCGTCCATGGCGGTGCAGTATTCGGTTCCGTCGTCTTCTTCCCAGTTCTTCATGAACAGGCCTTCCACCTCATAACCCTGCTCGATCAGCAGAAGGGCGGAAACGGAAGAGTCCACGCCGCCGGACATGCCGACTATGACGCGTTGCTTGGGGGTGTTCGAAGAGGCTGGATCACGCATAGGAATTCAATGAGTGTCTTGAAAAAGGACGCGATTCTATCAGGCCCGGGCGTGCAAGGCTAAAGAGAAGGGCGGATAAGCTCCAGGCTGTGGCGATGGCCGGCCAGGTAATCGTCGATGCAGCGGATGACCAGCTCGCTGCGCCAGCGGTCGCGCTGTTTCAGCAATTCGTCGCGGGTCAGCCACTTGGCGCCGAGGATGCCGTCGTCCAGTTGATAATCCGGGTGGTGTTTCAGGGCTTTGGCGGCGAAGCAGACCCGTTGGTAGGTCACACCGTTGCTCGGGGCGGTGTAGAGGTAGAGGCCGGTGACGCTGGTGGGTTCGACGTCCCAGCCGGTTTCTTCGAGGGTTTCACGTATGGCGGCTTGGATCAGTGTTTCGTTCGGGTCCAGGTGGCCGGCGGGCTGGTTGAGCACTGCTCGTCCGCCCTTGGATTCTTCGACCATCAGGAAGCGGCCGTGGTCTTCGACGATGGTGGCGACGGTGATGTGGGGTTGCCAGTTCATGAGACTCCTCTATTTCTCGGATTTTGTTGGCTGAGTACATATCCATTGCTGCGGTCACGGCTGCTTAGGGTTCCGCCCTTACGGCGGGTCACTTTTTTCAGACGCCAAAAAAGTAACCAAAAAGGCTTAGCCCCACCACTCGGTGCCTCGCCTAGGCTCGGCATGCCCTCACTCCGGCATTGCTCCGTGGGCCGCCGCGAAGGGCCATCCATGGCCCAGCGCGGCTAACCCGGCGTCCATGCCGGGTTGCCCACTGCGCAATGCCTGCGTTCGGCCATCGTGGTTAACGGGGCGCCCCAAATCAGGATCAGGATCAGGATCAAGATCAAGATCAAGATCAAGATCGAGGCGGCCTGATAGCCGGCCTGTCTCTTTGGCTATACCCCGGTCTAATTGTGGGAGCGAGCCTGCTCGCGAAGGCGGCCTGACAGCCGACCTGTCTTTGCCGGCTGTACTCCAATCCAACTGTGGGAGCGAGCTTGCTCGCGATAGCGGTGGGTCAGTCAGCGCCTGAATTGAATGATGAATCGCAATCGCGAGCAAGCTCGCTCCCACAGGGTCGGGTGCTGTCTGACGGATAGTGTAAATGCCAGAAACACAAACCCCGGCACAGGGCCGGGGTTTGTGGTGTTTCCTTGCGACCTTATACCAGCGCAGCAATCGCCGCGTTGAAGGTGTTGCTCGGGCGCATGGCCTTGCTGGTCAGCTCAGGGTTGGCGGAGTAGTAGCCGCCGATGTCCACTGGCTTGCCTTGGACGGCGTTGAGCTCGGCAACGATTTTTTCTTCGTTGTCGGTCAGGGTCTTGGCCAGGGTGGTGAACTGCGCCTTCAGGGCTGCGTCGTCATCCTGGGCGGCCAGTGCCTGGGCCCAGAACAGGGTCAGGTAGAAGTGGCTGCCGCGGTTGTCGATGCCGCCGACCTTGCGCGAAGGCGACTTGTTGCGGTCCAGGAATTCGCCAGTCGCCTGGTCGAGAGTCTTGGCCAGCACCAGTGCTTTCGGGTTGTTGTAGGTCACGCCCAGGTGTTCCAGGGATGCGGCCAGGGCCAGGAACTCGCCCAGGGAATCCCAACGCAGGAAGTTCTCTTCCAGCAATTGCTGCACGTGCTTGGGTGCCGAGCCGCCGGCGCCGGTTTCGAACAGGCCGCCACCGTTCATCAGTGGCACGATCGAGAGCATCTTGGCGCTGGTGCCCAGTTCCATGATCGGGAACAGGTCGGTCAGGTAGTCACGCAGTACGTTGCCGGTCACCGAGATGGTGTCCTTGCCTTCGCGGGTACGCGCCAGGGTGAACTTCATCGCGTCGACAGGCGACATGATGCGGATCTCCAGGCCGCTGGTGTCGTGATCCTTCAGGTAAGCCTGGACCTTCTCGATCATCACGCCATCGTGGGCGCGCATCGGGTCGAGCCAGAAGATTGCCGGGGTGCTGCTGGCGCGGGCGCGGTTGACGGCGAGCTTGACCCAGTCCTGGATCGGCGCGTCCTTGGTCTGGCACATGCGGAAGATATCGCCAGCCTCGACGTTCTGCTCCAGCAGGGTGCGACCGTTGCTGTCCGAGACGCGGACCACACCGTCAGTCTTGATCTGGAAGGTCTTGTCGTGGGAGCCGTACTCTTCGGCTTTCTTGGCCATCAGGCCGACGTTCGGCACGCTGCCCATGGTGGTCGGGTCGAAGGCGCCGTGTTGCTTGCAGTCTTCGATCACGGCCTGGTAGATGGTCGCGTAGCAGCGATCCGGGATCACGGCCTTGGTGTCGTGCAGCTGGCCGTCGGTGCCCCACATCTTGCCGGAGTCACGGATCATGGCTGGCATCGAGGCGTCGACGATGACGTCGCTCGGCACGTGCAGGTTGGTGATGCCTTTGTCGGAGTTGACCATCGCCAGTGCCGGACGAACGGCATAGACCGCCTGGATGTCGGCTTCGATCTGCGCCTGCTGCTCGGCCGGCAGGGCCTTGATGCGGGCGTACAGGTCGCCGATGCCGTTGTTCAGGTTGAAGCCGATCTGCTCCAGTACCTGGGCGTGCTTGGCCAGCGCGTCCTTATAGTACTCAGCCACGATCTGGCCGAACATGATCGGGTCGGAGACCTTCATCATGGTCGCTTTGAGGTGAACCGACAGCAGCACGCCTTTCTGCTTGGCGTCTTCGATTTCGGCGGCGATGAAATTGCGCAGGGCATTTTTGCTCATGACCGCGCAATCGAGGATCTCACCGGCTTGGACGGTGGTTTTTTCCTTCAGGACAGTGGCAGTACCGTCCTTGGCGATCAGCTCGATCTTCACGCTGCCCGCGGCGTCGATCAGGGCGGCTTTTTCGCTGCCGTAGAAATCGCCGGTACTCATGTGGGCCACGTGGGATTTGGAATCGGCAGCCCAGGCGCCCATCTTGTGCGGGTGCTTGCGAGCGTAGTTCTTCACCGACAGCGGCGCGCGGCGGTCGGAGTTGCCTTCGCGCAGGACCGGGTTCACGGCGCTGCCCTTGACCTTGTCGTAACGGGCGCGGACTTCTTTCTCGGCGTCGGTGGTCACGGTTTCCGGGTAGTCCGGCAGTGCGTAGCCCTGGGCCTGCAATTCCTTGATCGCGGCCTGCAGTTGCGGCACCGAGGCGCTGATGTTCGGCAGCTTGATGATGTTGGCTTCAGGCGTGACGGCCAGGTCGCCCAGTTCGGCGAGGTGGTCGGCTACGGCTTTGTCACCCAGTTGCTCGGGGAAGCTGGCCAGGATGCGCCCTGCGAGGGAGATATCGCGGGTCTCCACGGCGATATCGGCCGAAGCGGTGAAGGCTTCGACGATCGGCAGCAGCGAATAGGTGGCGAGGGCAGGCGCTTCGTCGGTGAAGGTATAGATGATCTTCGAGCGGGTGGGCATATTCGGATTAACTCTCTTCTTTGCTAAAGCATGCGCAGAAACTCGAGGGGCGCCGGGTAAGCGCGTTCGTTCAAAGTCATCCGTGAGCCGAATGTCGAGGTTTCTTCGCGGTGATGTTGGGTGCATCAGTCGAGCGTCAAGCGGTCGGGCCGCGGTACGGTCCGGCTTTCAAATTGGCGGAAAGTCTCGTGATAGAGCCGTCAGCCGTCGTGACCCTGTGGTCAGCGGCGGCATTATACATAGGTAGCTGGCGATCTGCCGACGGTTCATAGACTTCCGTACACGTCCATTGGTCTAAACGTCGCAGGCCGCGGGGCTGGACTATGCTCAAGTTTGGCGCTTTTCCCTTGGTTTTCAGGCTTGTACGCGGCGAACTCGGTTTATTTGCCGAGGACGGGCCGAACGTAGGGTTTGCGTGCCGATACAACTGGGGTACGCTCGAACGCAGCCAGATGTTCAATCCAAGCAATGGAGTTCAGCATGGGGTATCAAAAGATTCAGGTTCCAGCCGTCGGTGACAAAATCACCGTCAATGCAGACCATTCTCTTAATGTTCCCGACAATCCGATCATTCCTTTCATTGAAGGTGACGGCATTGGCGTTGATATCAGTCCGGTCATGATCAAGGTCGTCGACGCCGCGGTCGAGAAGGCTTATGGCGGCAAGCGCAAGATTTCCTGGATGGAAGTCTATGCCGGTGAAAAAGCCACCCAGGTCTACGACCAGGACACCTGGCTTCCCCAGGAAACCCTGGACGCGGTCAAGGACTACGTGGTTTCCATCAAGGGCCCTCTGACCACGCCGGTCGGTGGCGGTATCCGTTCGTTGAACGTCGCGCTGCGCCAGCAGCTGGACCTGTATGTCTGCCTGCGCCCGGTGCGCTGGTTCGAGGGTGTGCCAAGCCCGGTGAAGAAGCCTGGCGATGTCGACATGACAATCTTCCGCGAGAACTCCGAAGACATCTATGCAGGCATCGAGTGGAAGGCCGGTTCGGCCGAGGCCACCAAGGTCATCAAGTTCCTCAAGGAGGAAATGGGTGTTACCAAGATCCGCTTCGACGAAGATTGCGGTATCGGCGTCAAGCCGGTTTCCAAGCAGGGCACCAAACGTCTGGCGCGCAAAGCCTTGCAATATGTTGTCGACAATGACCGCGATTCGCTGACCATCGTGCACAAAGGCAACATCATGAAGTTCACCGAAGGTGCCTTCAAGGAATGGGCCTACGAAGTGGCGGCCGAAGAGTTCGGCGCGACCCTGCTCGACGGCGGGCCCTGGATGCAGTTCAAGAATCCGCGGACCGGCAAGAATGTCGTGGTCAAGGATGCCATCGCCGACGCCATGCTCCAGCAGATCCTGCTGCGCCCGGCCGAGTACGACGTGATCGCAACCCTGAACCTCAACGGCGACTATCTCTCCGACGCCCTGGCGGCCGAAGTGGGCGGTATCGGTATCGCGCCGGGCGCCAACCTGTCGGACACCGTGGCGATGTTCGAGGCCACCCATGGCACCGCGCCCAAATATGCCGGCAAGGACCAGGTCAACCCGGGTTCGCTGATCCTGTCGGCGGAAATGATGCTGCGTCACATGGGTTGGACCGAAGCGGCCGACCTGATCATCAAGGGCACCAACGGCGCGATCTCGGCCAAAACCGTGACCTATGACTTCGAACGCCTGATGGACGGAGCCAAGCTGGTATCGTCTTCCGGCTTTGGTGATGCACTGATCTCGCACATGTAGGCGGATCGTTACGCAACTGAAAACGCCCGGCTCGAGTGATCGATCCGGGCGTTTTGCCTGAGGAGGGGCGGGTGTGTCAGCCTTTTTCGGAGGCGCTGACGTGCTCCAGGGCGTTGACGGATTCGGGCGTGGCGTCGGCGTTGTCCTGCGCGACGGGCGTGATGGCGACTGCGTGTACGCCCTTGGGACCCTGGATCATGCTGAACGACACGGTTTGCCCGGCCTTCAAGGTCTTGTAGCCGTCCATCAGGATCGCCGAGTAGTGAGCGAACAGGTCTTCCTTATTCGGATCGCCATCGCGATTGATAAACCCGAAGCCCTTGGAGTTGTTGAACCATTTGACCTTGCCCTTGAATGTCATCCCGGTACCCGGCATACCAATATCCCTCTGCAACACACCCCGCCATGGGAGTATCATCCTGACTATCCGCCGTCGATCATTGAAATCGGATTGACTTCACGGACCTTTTTAACCCACGGTGGGCTCTATTGGTTGTAACACCGATTTGCCGATAGTCAAGGTGATCGGGCAGTAGCGGTTGAAATCGCCTGCAAGCGGCCCCATCACTGTATTCGCCAACTAAACGAACCTTTCTTTCCATGCATGCAATCAGCCAGATTCGACTAACATTCAATCAGGATCGCCCGGATCTACATGACGACGATTCAGCGGGTATTGCTGTTCAGGAATCAAAGCCCGCTTTACAGGCTCCACCGATGTACAAGGTGGTTTTGTTCAACGATGACTACACACCGATGGATTTCGTCGTCGAAGTGCTCGAGGTGTTTTTTAACCTGAATCGCGAGCTGGCGACCAAGGTCATGCTGGCCGTCCATACAGAGGGACGGGCAGTATGTGGAGTGTTTACCCGCGACATCGCCGAGACAAAGGCCATGCAGGTCAACCAGTACGCCCGGGAAAGCCAGCATCCGCTACTCTGTGAAATCGAGAAGGACGGTTAACGCCGACCACTTGGGTATGAGGTGAAGCTATGTTAAACCGCGAGCTCGAAGTCACCCTCAATCTTGCCTTCAAGGAGGCTCGTTCGAAGCGTCATGAATTCATGACCGTCGAACACCTGCTGCTGGCCCTATTGGATAATGAGGCTGCCGCCACCGTTTTGCGTGCCTGCGGCGCAAACCTCGATAAACTCAAGCATGATCTGCAGGAGTTCATCGACTCCACCACGCCATTGATCCCCGTTCATGACGAGGATCGCGAAACCCAGCCAACCCTGGGCTTCCAGCGTGTATTGCAGCGTGCTGTCTTTCACGTACAGAGCTCGGGCAAGCGCGAAGTCACCGGCGCCAATGTCCTGGTCGCGATCTTCAGCGAGCAGGAAAGCCAGGCGGTCTTCCTGCTCAAGCAGCAGAGCGTGGCGCGTATCGATGTCGTCAACTACATCGCCCATGGCATCTCCAAGGTGCCCGGGCATGGCGATCATTCCGAGGGTGAGCAGGACATGCAGGACGACGAGGGCGGTGAGTCTTCTTCTTCAGGCAATCCCCTGGATGCCTATGCCAGCAACCTGAACGAACTGGCGCGCCAGGGCCGTATCGACCCGCTGGTCGGGCGCGAGGCGGAAGTCGAGCGCGTGGCGCAGATCCTGGCCCGGCGTCGCAAGAACAATCCGCTGCTGGTAGGCGAGGCGGGCGTGGGCAAGACCGCGATCGCCGAAGGCCTGGCCAAGCGCATCGTCGATAACCAGGTGCCGGACCTGCTGGCCAACAGTGTCGTCTATTCCCTCGACCTGGGTGCCTTGCTGGCCGGTACCAAATACCGCGGCGACTTCGAGAAACGCTTCAAGGCGCTGCTCGGCGAGCTGAAGAAACGTCCGCAGGCGATCCTGTTCATCGACGAGATCCACACCATCATCGGTGCCGGTGCTGCGTCGGGTGGCGTCATGGATGCCTCGAACCTGCTCAAGCCGTTGCTTTCCTCGGGTGATATCCGTTGCATCGGCTCGACCACGTTCCAGGAATTCCGTGGCATTTTCGAGAAAGACCGTGCTTTGGCCCGGCGTTTCCAGAAAGTCGACGTCTCGGAGCCGTCGGTGGAAGACACCATCGGCATCCTGCGCGGCCTGAAAGGGCGTTTCGAGCTGCACCACAGCATCGAATACAGCGATGAGGCGTTGCGCGCCGCCGCCGAGCTGGCCTCGCGCTACATTAATGATCGGCACATGCCGGACAAAGCCATCGATGTTATCGACGAGGCGGGTGCCTATCAGCGCCTGCAACCGGTGGAGAATCGCGTCAAGCGCATCGACGTGCCGCAGGTCGAGGACATCGTCGCGAAGATCGCGCGGATTCCGCCAAAACACGTCACCAGTTCCGACAAGGAGCTGCTGCGTAACCTGGAGCGCGACCTGAAGCTCACGGTGTTCGGCCAGGATGCGGCCATCGACTCGCTGTCGACCGCTATCAAGCTGTCGCGCGCCGGTCTCAAGTCGCCGGACAAACCGGTCGGTTCGTTCCTGTTCGCCGGGCCTACCGGTGTCGGCAAGACCGAGGCGGCACGGCAGTTGGCCAAGGCGCTGGGGATCGAGCTGGTGCGCTTCGACATGTCCGAGTACATGGAGCGTCACACCGTATCGCGGCTGATCGGTGCGCCTCCAGGTTATGTCGGCTTCGACCAGGGCGGCCTGTTGACCGAGGCGATCACCAAGCAGCCGCACTGCGTGCTGTTGCTCGATGAGATCGAGAAGGCGCATCCGGAAGTCTTCAACCTGCTGCTGCAGGTCATGGACCACGGTACGCTGACCGACAACAACGGACGCAAGGCGGATTTCCGCAACGTGATCATCATCATGACCACCAACGCCGGCGCTGAAACCGCTGCGCGCGCTTCGATCGGTTTCACCCATCAGGATCACTCGTCCGATGCGATGGAAGTGATCAAGAAGAGCTTCACGCCTGAGTTCCGTAACCGCCTGGACACTATCATCCAGTTTGGTCGCCTCAGCCATGAAGTCATCAAGAGCGTGGTGGACAAGTTCCTTACCGAACTTCAGGCGCAGCTCGAAGACAAGCGGGTGTTGCTGGAGGTTACCGATGCGGCACGCAGCTGGCTCGCCGAAGGTGGCTACGATGTGACGATGGGGGCACGGCCGATGGCTCGCCTGATCCAGGACAAGATCAAGCGTCCACTGGCGGAGGAAATCCTCTTTGGCGAACTGGCCGAGCATGGCGGTGTGGTCCACATCGACATCAAGGATGGCGAGCTTACGTTCGACTTCGAAACCACGGCAGAAATGGCCTGATCGTAAATCTGGGATAAGCAAAAGGCGCCGAAAGGCGCCTTTTTGCTATATGCGACACCGCAATCCCATGTGGGAGCGAGCTTGCTCGCGATGGCTGCGGCACATTCGGCACTGATGCAAACTGACCCACCGCTATCGCGAGCAAGCTCGCTCCCACAGTGTTTCGGGGCAGCCATCAAATCGCGGGCAAACAAAAACGCCCGACATGAGCCGGGCGTTTTGTATTGACTTGTTAGCGAGCGCGGTAAGTGATGCGCCCTTTGCTCAAGTCATAGGGCGTCAGCTCGACGCGCACTTTGTCACCGGTAAGAATACGAATGTAGTTCTTGCGCATCTTGCCGGAGATATGCGCGGTTACGACGTGCCCATTTTCCAACTCCACACGAAACATGGTGTTGGGCAGGGTGTCGACGACAGTGCCTTCCATTTCGAAGCTGTCTTCTTTCGACATGCAGTAAAGCCCTCGGTATCCAGTGAATGGCCCGGTGCAACTGCGCCAGGCAAAAGCGGCGTGCATTGTGCCCGAAAAAGGGGGGGCAAGCCAAGGGGTTCTTGGGATACTCGACGAGTCGGGTACTTGCATCGGGGCACTCATTGCGAGCGAGCCCTTAGTTCAGGACAACCCACCGCTGATTGATCAGCAATTCAATGGGCCGATATTGGGTCTTGTAGTTCATTTTTTTGCAGTTCTTGATCCAATAGCCCAAGTACACCGCATCCAGGCCCAGGCGCCGGCACTCGTTGATCTGCCAGAGAATCGCAAAACGCCCCAGGCTGCGTTTTTCTTCGTCGGGCTCATAGAAGGTGTACACCGCCGAAAGCCCATTGGGCAGCAGGTCGGTGACGGCGATGGCGACCAGTCGGTCATCGAGGCGGAACTCGTAGAAGCGCGAGAACGGCAGGTCGCGCACCAGGAACGTCGAGAATTGATCCCGGCTAGGCGGGTACATGTCACCATCGGCGTGGCGTTGCTCGATATAGCGCTGGTACAGGTCAAAATATTCTTCGGTAAATTGCGGCTTGGCCGGGCGCACCTGCAAGTCGGCGTTGCGCTTGAAAATACGCTTTTGCTGGCGATTGGGTGTGAATCGCGCCACGGGAATGCGCGCCGGAACGCACGCATTGCAGTGTTGGCAATGGGGCCGGTAAAGATGATCGCCACTGCGCCGAAAGCCCATTTCCGACAGGTCTGCGTAGACATGCACATCCATGGGCTGGCTCGGGTCGAGGAACAGGGTCGTGGCCTGCTCCTCCGGCAGATAACTGCAAGAGTGAGGTTGAGTGGCATAGAACTTCAAGCGCGCCAACTCGGTCATGATCAACCCTCGGGATAAAACTTCAATTCAAGTGTAAGCCAGTCGAGCGAATATCGCTCAGCAAAGCCAGGTGGCCTGGTTGGGCTGGTCCAGGTGCGCCTTCAGGTAATCGGCAAACGCTGCGCGGGGAATCGACCGGGCGCCCAGGCTGTGCAGGTGCTCGGTGGGCATCTGGCAGTCAATGAGCACGAAACCCGCTTCCTTGAGATGTTGGACCAGGGTTGCGAAGCCGAATTTCGACGCATTGTCGGCCCGGCTGAACATCGACTCGCCGAAAAACAGCTGCCCCATCGCCAGGCCATACAAGCCGCCCACCAGTTGGTCCTGGTCCCAGACCTCCACCGAATGGGCGAAGCCACGCCGGTGCAGTTCCAGATAAGCGGTCTGCATGGCGTCGGTGATCCAGGTGCCGTCGGCATAATCGCGGGGTGCGGCGCAGGCCTTGATGACCGCCGCGAAGTCCCGGTCGAACGTCACTTGATAGCGCTGCTTGCGCAACAGCTTGTTCAGGCTGCGGGAAACATGCAGTTCGTCGGGAAACAGCACGGTGCGCGGGTCCGGTGACCACCACAGAATCGGCTGTCCCTCCGAGAACCATGGAAAGCAGCCGTGGCGATAGGCCTGGATCAACCGATCGGCGCAAAGATCCCCGCCGGCGGCCAGCAAGCCATTGGGGTCGCGCATGGCTTTTTCCAGCGGTGGGAAATCGAACGTGTTGCGTTGTAACCAGGTCAGCATCGTTATCCGGACTTGCAGAAGGGGAGGGGAGCGGGCCCTGTCATAGGCCCGCCCTAGAGGTTAACCGTCAAACGGCCGGGATGTCATCGAGATACTTTTCTGCATCCAGCGCGGCCATGCAACCGGCGCCGGCGGACGTAATGGCCTGGCGATAGACGTGGTCAGCCACGTCGCCGGCGGCAAAAACACCTTCGATGTCAGTGGCGGTGGCATTGCCTTCGCTGCCGCCACGCACAATCAGGTAGCCATCGCGCATCTGCAACTGGCCCTGGAACAGATCGGTGTTGGGTTTATGCCCGATGGCGATGAACACCCCGGCCAGGGATAACGTGCTGGTATCGCCCGTCTCGCTGTGCCGCAGGCGCGCGCCGGTCACGCCGCTGGCGTCACCCAGCACTTCATCCAGGTTCTGGTTCCAGTGCAGGCGGATATTGCCGTTGGCTGCCTTTTCGAAGAGCTTGTCCTGCAATATCTTTTCCGCGCGCAGCTTGTCGCGGCGGTGAATCAGGTGAACTTCCCTGGCGATGTTCGACAGGTACAAGGCTTCTTCAACCGCCGTGTTACCGCCACCGATAACGGCCACCACCTGGTTTCGATAAAAGAAGCCATCACAGGTCGCGCAGGCGGACACGCCTTTGCCGGCGAAGGTTTCCTCTGAAGGCAGGCCCAGGTATTGAGCCGAGGCGCCAGTGGCGATGATCAATGCATCGCAGGTATAGGTGCCGCTGTCGCCGACCAGTTCGAACGGTCGCTGTTGCAACTTGGCGGTATGGATATGGTCGTAGACGATCTGCGTGTCGAAGCGCTCGGCGTGCCGCTGCATGCGTTCCATGAGTACGGGACCGGTCAGGCCTTCGACATCGCCGGGCCAGTTATCGACTTCGACCGTGGTGGTGAGCTGGCCACCGGCCTGTATGCCGGTAATGACAACGGGTTTGAGGTTGGCGCGGGCTGCATAGACAGCCGCGCTGTACCCTGCAGGGCCGGAACCGAGAATGATCAGGCGTGAATGCTTCGCTTCGCTCATAAAAAACACCTCATAAGCCTTTGTCACAAAAGAGAATGCATGCTCAAATTGGCGCCCGATGACCCATTTCTGGCCAGGTTGTCGCCGGGCGAGCGGGCAATGCCTCTGGCAAGACAAACCCGTACAATGCTTGAGTTTTGAACGCAGGACGGGCAAAAGGTCAAATCTTCGGCAACACCTGCGGTTTTCCGGACGCATGCCACAGTGGTAAAACATGCCTCAGTGGTAAAAGTAGTACCGGTTGAGCACATTCACTTTTTTTACCTGCTCCCCGTGGGCAGTTTTTATAGTCATTCAACAGATGGACGCGCCATTGGCGCAGGAAAAGAAGCGTTTTGAAGAAATCCACCGCAGCACCCAAGACAGTCGTTCCGCTCTGGCGCCAACAATTGCACTACCGGCTCAAGGAAGGTGCGTTGATCGCCATTGGGGCCTTGTGCCTGTTCCTGATGATGGCCTTGCTGACCTACGGCAAGGACGATCCGGGCTGGAGCCACAACAGCAAGATCGAAGACGTGCAGAATTTCGGCGGGCCGGCCGGTTCCTACAGCGCTGACATCCTGTTCATGGTGCTGGGCTATTTCGCCTATATTTTCCCGCTGCTGCTGGCGATCAAGACCTATCAGATTTTCCGCCAGCGCCATGAGCCCTGGCAGTGGAGCGGCTGGCTGTTCTCCTGGCGCCTGATTGGCCTGGTGTTCCTGGTGTTGTCAGGCGCCGCGCTGGCACATATCCATTTCCACGCACCCACCGGCCTGCCGGCCGGGGCGGGTGGTGCGCTGGGCGAGAGCCTTGGTGATCTGGCGCGCAATGCCCTGAATATCCAGGGCAGCACGCTGCTGTTCATCGCACTGTTCCTCTTCGGCCTGACGGTGTTCACCGACCTGTCCTGGTTCAAGGTCATGGACGTCACCGGCAAGATCACGCTCGACCTCATCGAATTGATCCAGGGTGCGCTGAACCGCTGGTGGGCGGCGCGCAACGAACGCAAGCAACTGGTGGCGCAACTGCGTGAAGTGGACGATCGGGTCCATGACGTCGTGGCGCCCACCGTTCCGGACAAACGCGAGCAGGCCAAGGTCAAGGAACGCCTGATCGAGCGCGAGCAGGCCCTGAGCAAGCACATGTCCGAGCGCGAAAAGCAGGTGCCGCCGGTTATCACCATGGCCCCGGCCAAGCCGCCGGAGCAGAGCAAGCGCGTGCAGAAGGAAAAACAGGCGCCGCTGTTCGTCGACAGCGCGGTGGAAGGGACCTTGCCACCGATTTCGATCCTCGATCCTGCCGAAAAGAAACAACTCAATTATTCCCCCGAATCCCTGGCGGCCGTCGGTCACCTGCTGGAGATCAAGCTCAAGGAGTTCGGTGTCGAGGTGTCGGTGGATTCGATCCATCCGGGTCCGGTCATCACCCGTTACGAAATCCAGCCGGCCGCCGGCGTCAAGGTCAGCCGTATCGCCAACCTCGCGAAGGACCTGGCGCGCTCCCTGGCGGTCACCAGCGTGCGGGTGGTGGAAGTGATCCCGGGCAAGACCACCGTGGGCATCGAGATCCCCAACGAGGATCGCCAGATCGTGCGCTTCTCCGAGGTGCTCTCGACCCCCGAGTACGACAATCACAAGTCACCGGTCACCCTGGCCCTGGGCCACGACATCGGCGGCAAGCCGGTCATCACCGACCTGGCGAAGATGCCTCACCTGCTGGTGGCCGGTACCACCGGTTCGGGTAAGTCGGTGGGGGTGAACGCGATGATCCTGTCGATCCTGTTCAAGTCCGGCCCGGAAGACGCCAAGCTGATCATGATCGACCCGAAGATGCTCGAATTGTCGATCTACGAAGGCATCCCGCACCTGCTGTGCCCGGTGGTCACCGACATGAAGGACGCGGCCAACGCCCTGCGCTGGAGCGTTGCCGAGATGGAGCGCCGCTACAAGCTGATGGCGAAGATGGGCGTGCGCAACCTGTCGGGCTTCAACGCCAAGGTCAAGGAGGCCGAGGAAGCCGGCACGCCGTTGAGCGACCCGCTGTACCACCGCGAAAGCATCCACGACGAAGCGCCGCTGTTGCACAAGCTGCCGACCATCGTGGTGGTGGTGGACGAATTTGCCGACATGATGATGATCGTCGGCAAGAAGGTCGAAGAACTGATCGCCCGTATCGCCCAGAAAGCCCGTGCGGCCGGTATTCACCTGATCCTCGCCACACAACGGCCGTCGGTAGACGTGATCACCGGCCTGATCAAAGCCAACATCCCGACCCGCATGGCGTTCCAGGTGTCGAGCAAGATCGACTCGCGGACCATCATCGACCAGGGCGGCGCCGAGCAATTGCTCGGCCACGGTGACATGCTCTACATGCCGCCCGGCACCAGCCTGCCGATCCGTGTCCACGGTGCGTTCGTCTCCGATGACGAAGTGCACCGCGTGGTCGAAGCCTGGAAGTTGCGTGGCGCGCCTGAATACAACGACGACATCCTCAACGGTGTCGAAGAGGCCGGCAGCGGTTTCGAGGGCAGCAGTGGCGGCGGTGACGACGATGCCGAGACCGATGCGCTCTATGACGAAGCGGTGCAGTTCGTCCTGGAGAGTCGCCGTGCCTCGATTTCCGCCGTACAGCGCAAGCTGAAGATCGGCTACAACCGCGCCGCACGCATGATCGAGGCCATGGAAATGGCCGGGGTCGTGACGGCCATGAACACCAACGGCTCGCGCGAAGTGCTGGCGCCGGGCCCGATGCGCGACTGACAACCCGGGCGGCGTGATGACGCGCCGCTCGCCCCCCACGAATTCATGAGGACTCCCATGCGCCTGATTCGCATGCTGTTGTTGCCCGTATTGGCTTTGTCTACCTTGTCGGTCCATGCCGGCGAGAAAGATGTGGCCCGCCTGACCCAGTTGCTGGGCGGCTCCCAGACCCTGACTGCGCGTTTCTCCCAGCTGACCCTCGACGGCAGCGGCACCCAGTTGCAGGAAACCGCTGGCGACATGGCCCTGCAGCGCCCTGGCCTGTTCTACTGGCACACCGATGCACCCGCCGAACAGCTGATGGTGTCCGATGGCAAGAAAGTCTCCCTGTGGGACCCGGACCTCGAACAAGTGACCATCAAGACCCTCGACCAGCGCCTGACCCAGACGCCGGCGCTGCTGCTCTCCGGCGATATCTCGGAGATCAGCCAGAGCTTCGACATCACCTCCAAGGAGGCCGGTGGCGTGATTGACTTCACTCTCAAGCCGAAGACCAAGGACAGCCTGTTCGACAGCCTGCGCCTGTCGTTCCGCAACGGCCTGGTCAACGACATGCAACTGATCGACAGTGTCGGCCAGCGCACCAATATCCTGTTCACCGGGGTCAAGGCCAACGAGCCGATCGCCGCGTCCAAGTTCAAGTTCGACATCCCCAAGGGTGCGGATGTGATCCAGGAATAAATAAAGGCAAGCCCCCCTGTGGGAGCGAGCTTGCTCGCGATGGCGTCATATCAGTCAACATTGATATTGAATGTAATGCCGCTATCGCGAGCAAGCTCGCTCCCACAGGGGGCGGTGTTCAACAGGACCCAGTGGAGGTTGCATAAGCAGTGATGGACCTGTTTCGAAGCGCCCCGATTGCCCAGCCATTGGCCGCCCGCCTGCGGGCCACCAACCTGGATGAGTACGTCGGCCAGGAACATGTGCTCGCCCGGGGCAAGCCCCTGCGCGAAGCCCTGGAGCAGGGCGCCCTGCATTCGATGATCTTCTGGGGCCCGCCGGGGGTCGGCAAGACCACCCTGGCGCGGTTGCTGGCGGAAGTCTCGGACGCGCATTTCGAAACGGTGTCGGCCGTGCTGGCCGGGGTCAAGGAGATTCGCCAGGCGGTGGAAATCGCCAAGCAGCAGGCCGGCCAGTACGGCAAGCGCACCATCCTGTTCGTCGATGAAGTGCATCGCTTCAACAAGTCGCAGCAGGACGCCTTCTTGCCCTATGTCGAAGACGGCACGCTGATTTTCATCGGTGCCACCACCGAGAACCCTTCGTTCGAACTCAACAACGCCTTGCTGTCCCGCGCGCGGGTCTACGTGCTCAAGAGCCTCGACGAGGCGGCGATGCGCAAGCTGGTGCATCGCGCGCTCACCGAAGAGCGCGGCCTGGGCAAGCGCCACCTGAGCCTCAGCGACGAAGGTTTCCAGATATTGTTCAGCGCTGCCGACGGCGATGGCCGACGCCTGCTCAACCTGCTGGAAAACGCCTCGGACCTGGCCGAAGACGACAGCGAGATCGGTGTCGAACTGCTGCAAAGCCTGCTGGGCGATACCCGGCGCCGCTTCGACAAGGGCGGCGAGGCGTTCTACGACCAGATTTCGGCGCTGCACAAGTCGGTGCGCGGCTCCAACCCGGACGGCGCGTTGTACTGGTTTGCGCGGATGATCGATGGCGGTTGTGATCCGCTGTACCTCGCGCGCCGCGTGGTGCGCATGGCCAGCGAAGACATCGGCAACGCCGATCCGCGCGCGCTGAGCCTGTGCCTGACGGCCTGGGACGTGCAGGAACGCCTCGGCAGCCCGGAAGGCGAGCTCGCCGTGGCCCAGGCCATTACCTACCTGGCCTGCGCGCCGAAAAGCAACGCCGTCTACATGGGCTTCAAGGCGGCGATGCGCAGCGCCGCCGAGCACGGCTCTCTGGAAGTGCCGTTGCACCTGCGCAACGCGCCGACCAAGCTCATGAAACAGTTGGGCTACGGCGAGGAATACCGTTACGCCCATGACGAGCCTGACGCTTACGCCGCTGGCGAAGACTATTTTCCCGAGGAACTCGAACCCCAGCGGTTCTATCAGCCGGTGCCCCGTGGCCTGGAGCTGAAGATCGGCGAGAAGCTCAACCACTTGGCGCAATTGGACCGATTGAGTCCACGGCAGCGGAGAAAACCGTGATCCCCTTGATTCTCGCAGTCTCCGCCGGCGGCGTTGCCGGTACATTGTTGCGTTTCGCCACGGGCAACTGGATCAGCGCAAATTGGCCGCGGCACTTCTATACCGCGACGCTGGCCGTTAATATCGTGGGCTGTCTGCTGATCGGCGTCCTATACGGCCTGTTTCTGATTCGCCCCGAAGTGCCCATCGAGGTGCGCGCGGGGTTGATGGTCGGTTTTCTTGGCGGCCTGACGACTTTTTCATCCTTTTCACTGGATACGGTGCGCCTGCTGGAAAGCGGGCAGGTGCCGCTGGCCCTGGGCTATGCGGCCATCAGCGTGTTCGGCGGGCTGCTCGCCACCTGGGCCGGCCTGTCCCTGACCAAACTTTGATAACGAGAGACCGACATGCTCGATTCCAAACTGTTACGTAGCAACCTTCAGGACGTAGCGGACCGCCTGGCATCCCGTGGCTTTGCCCTGGATGTCGCGCGCATCGAAGCGCTGGAAGAACAGCGCAAGACCGTCCAGACCCGCACCGAAGCCCTGCAGGCTGAACGTAACGCGCGCTCCAAGTCCATCGGTCAGGCCAAGCAGCGCGGCGAAGACATCGCGCCGCTGATGGCCGATGTCGAGCGCATGGCGGGCGAGTTGAGTGCCGGCAAGACCGAACTGGACGCGATCCAGAGCGAGCTTGATTCGATCCTGCTGGGCATCCCGAACCTGCCTCACGAATCGGTGCCGGTGGGTGAAGACGAAGACGGCAACGTCGAAGTACGTCGCTGGGGCACGCCGAAAGTCTTCGATTTCCCGGTACAGGACCACGTCGCCCTGGGCGAGAAATTCGGTTGGCTGGACTTCGAAACCGCCGCCAAGCTGTCGGGCGCGCGTTTCGCCCTGCTGCGCGGGCCGATCGCCCGTCTGCATCGCGCACTGGCGCAGTTCATGATCAACCTGCACGTCACCGAGCACGGCTACGAAGAGGCCTACACGCCTTACCTGGTCCAGGCGCCGGCGCTGCAAGGCACCGGTCAGTTGCCGAAGTTCGAGGAAGACCTGTTCAAGATCGCTCGCGACGGCGAAGCCGACCTGTACCTGATCCCGACCGCCGAAGTCTCGCTGACCAACATCGTTGCCGGCGAAATCGTCGACGCCAAGCAACTGCCGATCAAGTTTGTCGCCCACACCCCGTGCTTTCGCAGTGAAGCCGGCGCGTCGGGTCGTGACACTCGCGGCATGATCCGCCAGCACCAGTTCGACAAGGTCGAGATGGTGCAGATCGTCGAGCCGTCGAAATCCATGGAAGCCCTGGAAAGCCTGACCGCCAACGCCGAGAAGGTCCTGCAACTGCTCGAGCTGCCGTATCGCACCCTGGCGCTGTGCACCGGCGACATGGGCTTCAGCGCGGTCAAGACTTACGATCTGGAAGTCTGGATCCCGAGCCAGGACAAGTACCGCGAGATTTCGTCGTGCTCCAACTGCGGTGATTTCCAGGCCCGCCGCATGCAGGCGCGTTTCCGCAACCTGGAAACCGGCAAGCCGGAACTGGTCCATACCCTCAATGGCTCCGGCCTGGCGGTGGGTCGTACGCTGGTCGCCGTGTTGGAAAACTATCAGCAGGCCGACGGTTCGATCCGGGTGCCTGAAGTGCTGAAGCCGTACATGGGCGGCATCGAGGTCATCGGCTAAATGGACTATCTGCCACTGTTCCACAACCTGCGCGGCAGCCGCGTGCTGGTGGTCGGCGGCGGCGAGATTGCCTTGCGCAAGTCTCGCCTGCTGGCGGATGCCGGTGCCCTGCTGCGGGTGGTCGCACCCGACATCGAACCGCAGTTGCGGGAACTGGTCAGTGGCAGCGACGGCGAATGCGTGCTGCGTGGCTACGTTGAAGCGGATATGGACGGCTGCGGCCTGGTCATCGCCGCCACCGACGACGAGCCGCTCAATGCCCAGGTTTCGGCCGACGCCCACAAGCGCTGCGTGCCGGTCAACGTGGTGGACGCGCCTGCGCTGTGCAGCGTGATCTTCCCGGCGATCGTCGACCGCTCGCCGCTGGTTATTGCGGTGTCCAGCGGCGGCGACGCGCCGGTGCTGGCACGGCTGATCCGCGCCAAGCTGGAAACCTGGATTCCATCGACCTACGGGCAACTGGCCGGCCTGGCGGCGCGCTTTCGCAATCAGGTCAAGCAACTGTTTCCCGATGTGCAGCAACGGCGGGCATTCTGGGAAGAGGTTTTCCAGGGCCCGATCGCCGATCGCCAACTGGCCGGGCAGGGCGCCGAGGCCGAGCGGTTGCTGCGCGAGAAGATCGACGGCCAGGCGCCGAACGCGCCGGGGGAAGTCTATCTGGTAGGCGCCGGGCCGGGTGACCCGGACCTGCTGACCTTCCGCGCGCTGCGCCTGATGCAGCAGGCGGACGTGGTGCTTTACGACCGTCTGGTGGCCCCGGCGATTATCGAGCTGTGCCGGCGCGACGCCGAGCGGGTTTACGTCGGCAAGCGCCGGTCCGAGCATGCGGTACCCCAGGACCAGATCAACCAGCAATTGGTCGACCTGGCCCGGCAGGGCAAGCGTGTGGTGCGGTTGAAGGGCGGCGATCCGTTCATCTTCGGTCGTGGCGGCGAAGAAATCGAAGAACTGGCGGCCCATGGCATCCCGTTCCAGGTGGTCCCGGGCATCACCGCCGCCAGTGGTTGCGCGGCTTACGCCGGGATCCCGCTGACCCATCGCGACTACGCCCAGTCGGTGCGTTTCATCACCGGGCATCTCAAGGACGGCAGCAGCGATCTGCCCTGGGCGGACCTGGTATCGCCAGCGCAGACCCTGGTGTTCTACATGGGCCTGGTGGGGCTGCCGGTGATTTGCAACGAATTGATCAAGCACGGTCGAGCGGCGGACACGCCGGCGGCGCTCATCCAGCAAGGCACGACTTCAAACCAGCGGGTGTTTACCGGTACCTTGGCGGACCTGCCGCGGCTGGTGGCCGAGCATGAGGTGCATGCGCCGACACTGGTGATCGTCGGGGAAGTGGTGCAGTTGCGCGAGAAGCTGGCTTGGTTTGAAGGGGCTCAGGGGCAGGTCTGAAGACCGCGCCGCTGCCAATCGCGAGCAAGCTCGCTCCCACAGGGGACTGTGTGTAACCACGGATTGTGGCCAACACCAATCAACTGTGGGAGCGAGCTTGCTCGCGATGAGGCCCTCAATCACAGCGAAAATCCAGGATCAATCCCGGGCCCCGCGCCAGATCCCTTTCCCACCCAACCTCCCTCGATCATGCGCCACCATGAAGTCCTGCTTCGGCCCCTTGGGCACGATCCCATTGGGGTTGATGGTCTTGTGGCTGCCGTAGTAATGCTCCTGGATATGCGTGAAATCCACTGTCTCGGCAATGCCTGGCCACTGATACATCTCCCGCAGCCAGTTCGACAGGTTCGGATAATCGGCGATGCGTCGCAGGTTGCATTTGAAGTGACCGAAGTACACCGCGTCGAAACGGATCATCGTCGTGAACAAGCGGATGTCGGCCTCGGTCAGGTACTCGCCAGCCAGGTAGCGGCGGGTGTCGAGCAGAGCCTCCAGACGGTCCAGCTCGGCAAACAGCTGATCAAAGGCTTCTTCGTAAGCCGCCTGGGTGGTGGCGAAGCCGGCCCGGTAGACGCCGTTGTTCACCGCCGGATAGATGCGCTCGTTCAACCCATCGATTTCGCCGCGCAGGTGCTCTGGATAGAGATCCAGGTCGTTGCCGGTCAAACCATCGAAGGCGCTGTTGAACATGCGGATGATTTCCGCTGACTCATTGTTGACGATGCGCTGCTGCTGTTTATCCCACAGCGCGGGCACAGTGACACGACCGGTGTAGTTCGGTGTATCGGCGGTGTAGCGCTGGTGCAGGAAGTCGAAGTGGTCGAGCTTGTCGCCCGTCGAGCCGTGAGCCTGATCGAAGGTCCAGCCGTTTTCCAGCATCAGGTAGCTGACCACTGAAACATCGATCAGGTCTTCCAGGCCCTTGAGCTTGCGCAAGATCAGCGTGCGATGGGCCCAGGGGCAGGCCAGGGATACATAAAGATGATAACGACCGGCTTCGGCGGCGAAACCGCTCTCGCCGGAAGGGCCGGCGCTGCCGTCGGCGGTTATCCAGTGGCGGCGTTGCGCCTGTTCACGCTGGAAACTACCGTCCTTGCTCTCATACCACTGGTCCTGCCAGCGGCCCTCGACCAACAAACCCATCTCGATCTCCTCAGCCTGATAAACGTTGGAGAAGAGTCTATGCCGATAGGTTCGAACAAAAAGCGCAAAGGTTGGGCGCTGATGATCGACTAAATCGATCTGTTCCGCGCGTCCCAATACTGCCGGGCTTTGTCGAACGCTTCTTCGCGAGACAAACCCAGGCCGCGCAAGGCCAAAGCCATCGTGGCGATCAACGCCAGTTGCGGGTAGCTGTCCTCGACGTCGCCGCGCCAGACGGCTTTCAAATGCTCAGGGTCGAGGCGCTCCGGCTTGACGTGGCGCTGCTCCGACAGGCGTGGCCATTCTTCGTCCCAACTGGCGCCACCGGTGGTGCCGTACAGATGGCTGTCGGCGTCCGGATTGATTTCGATCTCGCCGCCGTCGCCCTTGATCACGATGGCGGTGTCGCCCAGCAACCCGCTGGCCTCGCGATGCACGGCCTGGTAGCCAGGATGGAAGATGCTTTGCAGACCGCAACGCGCGCCCAGTGGGTTGAGGATCCGCGCCAGGGAATGGATCGGCGAGCGCAGGCCGAGAGTGTTGCGCAGGTCGATCATCCGTTGCATCTGCGGTGCCCAGTCCACCAGCGGCATGAAGGCCAGGCCGCCGGTGTCCAGCGCCGTGCCGACCTGTTGCCAGTCGCGGCACAAGGGAATATCCAGCAAACCAAGCAACTGTTCGGTGTAGAGCCGACCCGCCGTGTGGGCGCCGCCGCCGTGCATGAAGATCCGCACGCCGTTCTGTCCCAGGCATTTGGCCGCCAGCAGATACCACGGCAGGTGGCGCTTCTTCCCGGCGTAGGTCGGCCAGTCGAGGTCTACCGCCAGTTGTGGAACCACCAGGCGTTGACGCAGGGCGTCGGTGAAGCCGGCCATTTCCTCGGCGCTTTCTTCCTTGTGCCGCAACAGCATCAGGAAGGCGCCGAGCTGGGTCTCTTCGACCTCCTCATCGAGCACCATGCCCATGGCCTCGCGGGCTTCTTCCCGGGTGAGGTTGCGGGCGCCGCGCTTGCCTTTGCCAAGGATGCGCACGAATTGGGCGAACGGATGTTCGGCCGGGGTCTCGAGGGTCAGCGAAGGAAAGTCGGTCATAAGCAATTCGTCGGTTTGGGCAGGCCCGCCAGCTTGGCGGCGAGTTTGGCGGGAGTGCCTTTGAACAATCGGTTCAGGTGCAGGCTGTTGCCCTTGTCCGCGCCGAGTTTCAGCGCGGTGTACTTGATCAGCGGCCGAGTGGCGGGGGACAGCTGGAATTCATCGTGGAAGGCCCGGAGCAGTTCGAGGATTTCCCAGTGCTCGGGGCTCAGCTCGATGTCTTCGGCGGCGGCCAGGGCTGTGGCCACTTCCGTTGACCAGTCATTGAGATCGGCCAGGTAGCCGTCCTTGTCCAGCGCGATGCTGCGCGCGCCCACGGTCAGCACGTTCATAGCCAGGAGTTGACCTTGTCATGCTCGATTGAGAGCTCGACGAAGGCCGGATAATCAATGGCTTCGGCCCAGTCGGGAATGTGCAGGGCACGGCCCTGGGCGTCTTCGGCAAGGACGAGCACCTTGCGCCCGGAGGCCTGGAGTGCAGCGAACGGTTCGGTGCCAGGTTGCAGCGCGTAAGTCGCGTCGCCGCACAGCAGCAGCGCATCCTGGCTCCCCAGTATCCGCAGGCAACTGGCGAGGCGGTTATCACCGAACGGTGAATGGGACAACACATGCAAAGTCGACATCAGAGGGTGATCACCTGGTCGTAACGGTCAATGAGCGCGGCGATGTCCGCTGCGCCCAGCACTTTAAAAGCGTCCAGTGCCAGGGTATCGGTGGCGATGCCACGCTCGGCGGCGCTGTCGGCGCAGACAAACAGGTCTTCGACGCCGAACATCGGCAATGCCTGCAAATTGGCGCTCAGGTCTTTTTGCTGGAGGGCCTTGGCGTTTTGCCCGGCGCTGAGCTGGAACACGCCGTCATCGAGAAACAGCAGGCCAATGGGCAGGTCGAACGCACCGCCGGCCAGCACGATGTCCAACGCTTCCCGGGCTCCAGGGCCAGACCACGGAGACTGACGGCTAATGAGCAATAACGACTTGGCCATCATGCGCCTCCAAAACAGATCAAGCGGTCGGCGTCCTGGATCGCATCGTGCAGCTGACCCAGTCCGGAGAGGGCCCAAGGCGCTTCGACGCTGATTGCCGAACGCTGATAGCGCTGGGCCTCTTCAGCGTTGAGCACACCACGGCGCAACGCCGCCGCGATGCAGACGACGCCGTCGAGCTGATGGTCGCTGACGAAGGTTCGCCATTGCCGGGGCAGATCCTGCTCATCCTGAGGCGTGACGATGCTGTTATCGGCGTTGTAGACGCCGTCCTGGTAGAAAAACAGCCGCACGATCTCATGCCCACCGGCCAGCGCGGCTTGCGCAAACAGCAAGGCGCGGCGCGAGGAGGGCGCATGGGCGGCGGAAAACAGCGCGATGGCGAACTTCATGACAGACCCGATCCGTAAAACTGCGGCCATGATAAAGCTTTATGGGCGGTGGGGCGATTCTCGGAAACGGCGTGAGCTTTCGTGGCGAGGGAGCTTGCTCCCGCTGGGCTGCGAAGCGGCCCCAGGATCGTGCAACTCGGTGTGTCAGGTGAGTTGAGTCGCCTTTTTGGGCCTGCTGCGCAGGCCAGCGGGAGCAAGCTCCCTCGCCACGGGGTTCACTTCAGTCCATGAGACCATTTAACTGGCAATACTCAGCCCACTCCATTCCCGCCATCTCCGCGACTTCCCTGTGCACTTCCATGCGCTGGGCCTGGTAGTCCTCGGCGGAGTCCGCCGTCAGCGACAGCGTCAGCTCCCAGGCAAACAGACCCAGGCGCTCGGCCTCGGCTTCGAACGCCTCATGCAAGCGCTCGGCGCGATACTGCGCAGCGGTTTCGCCCTTGGCCTGGGCCAGCAGGGGGTTGAGGTTGTCCAGCTCGACACGCAACTGCGGGCGTTCGTCGAGAAAGATCTCCAGGGCTCGTTCGTGCTGCTGTCCGGTTGCCGCCATGGTTGCTCCTTGAGTCAATGTCCCGACAGGTTGCGTGAATCGATCGCCATTGTCGCGGGCAAATTTCAGTAAAGCCGCACGTAGGCGCGGATCGCAGTGCTAAAGTCGGTTTTTTTCTCGATGAGTGAATGTGATGCGAATGCTGATGGTGGCCGTGGCCGCAACCCTGCTGGCCGGCTGCGCGGGTTCGGCGATGGAACAGGCCCGGACCCAAGCCCCCTACAAGACCCTGGCCTCGGACAAGCCGGAGCAGAATGTCGCCCAATGCGTGAAGTTCGCCTGGGAAGACGAAGCGGTGTTCGGCGTCGATGCCGGTGCCTACCTGCAACCCGGCAAGCAGGGTGGCTCGACGGTGTACACCCGCTCGGCCGAATCGTTTGTCGATATACAAGCCAGTGCCACCGGCACGGCGTTGAAGTACTACGCCAAACAGGATGATTTTGTCGCCAAGCGCCGGTTGGCGGCGTTGGCGACTTGCCTCTGAACCCCTGATCACAATGTGGGAGCGAGCCTGCTCGCGAAAGCCGTTTATCTTCTTGCATAGCATTTAACTGACCCACCGCTTTCGCGAGCAGGCTCGCTCCCACAGGGGATGTCCCACAGGGGATATGTGGTCAGTCAGCGTTCGGCAGGCGTTTCTGGAAAAAGAAACGCTGATGCCCCGGCGGGTAGTCGTCGATCTGCCCGCACTCGGTGAAACCATGCCGACGATAGAAGTCCGGCGCCTGGAAGTCGAAGGTGTCGAGCCAGATACCTACGCAGTCTTTTTCCCTGGCCAACTGTTCGGCCATCTGCATCAGCTGCGAACCCGTGCCTTGGCCCCGGGCCTGTTCAGGCACTACCAGCAGTTCGATATAGAGCCAACGAAAAAATATTCGGCCGTAGAGTCCGCCGACGATTTCGCCGTGCTCGTCGCGCACCAGCCAGGCGACCAGTTCCGGCGCGCTTCCACCGGTCTGAGCCGTGTTATAGGCGCGTAGTGGCGCGAGGATGGCCTGGCGTTGTTCATCGGTGGGAGCGTCCGTGCGCTCGATTCTTAACGTCATCGGCGATGTCCTTGTGCGAGGATGATCAAGCACACGAGCCTACAGTAAACAGGCATATTGTTTAAACCGAGCCATACTCGTGTGTGCTTTTGAAGCGATCCCGACCCTAAAACAAGAAGAGACCGACTCATGAAGTTCGAATCCCTGGCCCGGACCCTCATCGCCACTTCGCTCTCCCTTTGCTGCCTGACTGCCCACGCTGCGTCCCAGGCCCCGGTTGCCGCCGAGAACGGCATGGTCGTCACCGCCCAGCACCTGGCGACCCACGTCGGCGTCGATGTGCTCAAGAACGGGGGCAACGCGGTGGATGCGGCAGTCGCGGTGGGCTACGCCCTGGCGGTGGTCTACCCGGCGGCGGGCAACCTTGGCGGTGGCGGTTTCATGACGCTGCAGATGGCGGATGGCCGCAAGACATTCCTGGATTTCCGCGAAAAAGCGCCATTGGCCGCCACCGCCGACATGTACCTGGACAAGGACGGCAACGTCATTCCCGAGCTCAGCACCCGCGGCCACCTGGCGGTAGGCGTGCCCGGCACGGTGTCCGGCATGGAGCTAGCGCTGAAGAAATACGGCAGCAAGCCCCGGGAGGAACTGATCGCCCCGGCGATCAGGTTCGCCGAGGAGGGTTTTGTCCTCGAACAAGGTGATGTCGACCTGCTGGAGACCGCCACGGACGTGTTCAAAAAGGACATGCGCGATTCCGGCGCGATCTTCCTGCACAACGGCGAGCCGATGCAGGCCGGCCAGAAACTGGTGCAGAAAGACCTCGCCAGGACCCTGCGGGAAATTTCCGCCAAAGGCGCCGACGGCTTCTACAAAGGCTGGGTGGCCGACGCCCTGGTGACTTCCAGCCAGGCCAACAAGGGCATCATCACCCAGGCCGACCTGAACAAATACAAGACCCGCGAGCTGGCCCCGGTGGAATGCGACTACCGCGGTTATCACATCATTTCCGCACCACCGCCCAGTTCCGGTGGTGTGGTGCTGTGCCAGATCATGAATATCCTCGACGGGTATCCGATGAAAGACCTGGGCTTCCATTCGGCCCAGGGCATGCACTACCAGATCGAAGCCATGCGTCACGCCTACGTCGATCGCAACAGCTACCTGGGCGACCCGGACTTTGTGCAGAACCCCATCGACCATCTGCTGGACAAGAACTATGCGGCGAAACTGCGCGCCGCGATCGAGCCGCAAAAGGCCGGCGACTCGCACAAGATCAAACCCGGCGTGGCGCCTCACGAGGGCAGCAACACCACCCACTATTCGATCGTCGACCAATGGGGCAACGCCGTCTCTGTCACCTACACCCTCAACGACTGGTTCGGCGCCGGCGTGATGGCGAGCAAGACCGGGGTGATCCTCAACGATGAAATGGACGATTTCACCGCCAAGGTCGGCGTGCCCAACATGTACGGCCTGGTACAGGGCGAGGCCAACGCCATCGCACCGGGCAAGGCGCCGCTGTCGTCCATGAGCCCGACCATCGTCACCAAGGACGGCAAGACCGTGATGGTCGTCGGCACGCCGGGCGGCAGCCGCATCATTACCGCGACCCTGCTGACCATCCTCAACGTGATCGACTACGGCATGAACCTGCAGGAAGCGGTGGACGCACCGCGCTTCCACCAGCAGTGGATGCCGGAGGAGACCAACCTGGAAACCTTCGCCGCCAGCCCCGATACGCTCAAGCTGCTGGAAAGCTGGGGCCACAAGTTCGCCGGCCCGCAGGACCCCAACCACATCGCCGCGATCCTGGTGGGCGCGCCATCATTGGGTGGCAAGCCCGTGGGCAAGAATCGTTTCTACGGTGCCAACGATCCGCGTCGCAACACCGGGTTATCGTTGGGCTACTGAGCGCTCGGAGAGGCAAGCATGAGCAGCGCATTGCTGATTATCGACGTCCAGGCCGGGCTGTGCACGGGCGAAGAGGAATGCTTCGACAGCCCACGCCTGCTCGGCACCATCAATGACCTCAGTGCCAGGGCTCGGGCTGTCGGCTTGCCGGTGATCCTGGTCCAGCACGAAGAACTTGAGGGTTCGTTGGCTTATGGCAGTGCCGCCTGGCAATTGGCCGACGGCCTGCTCACCGCCGCGGATGACTTGCGCGTGCGCAAGACCACCGCGGACGCGTTCTACCAGACCGACCTGCTGGCGCTGTTGCAGGCCAGAAGCATCGATCGCGTGGTGATCTGCGGGCTGCAGACCGATCACTGCATCAATGCCACCGTGCGCCAGGCCCATGCCCTGGGGTACGAAGTGGTGTTGGCCGCCGATGCGCATTCGACGGTGGACAATGGCAGCCTGTCGGCCGAGCAGATCATTGCCGATCACAATCAGCGACTGGGGCGGCTGAGCAGCGCGGTGTCGCGCATTGATGTGGTACGGGCCGCCGGGATTCGCCTGTAGCGATACTCACTGCCTGGCCTGAGGAGCAGGCCGGGCTGGCGCTCCAGTGCGCAGCGACTGCAAGATTTTCAGGCCCGCTTCGCAGGCCAGCGGGAGCAAGCTCCCTCGCCACAAAGGCCGTCGTTTTATGGATTACGCGATCAGCATAGCAGCGCGAGCATTGGCGGCGGGCGATCCAGTGGCGGCGCTCAATCGCATCGCCTTGCGCACCGATGCCCCGGCCCTCGCGCTGCGCGGCATCGCCATGGCGCAGCTGGGGGACCTGGACAAAGCCAGGAGCCTGATGCGCCGGGCAAGTACCGCGTTCGGGCCCAAGGCGGCCGTGGCGCGGGCACGGTGTATCGTGGCGGAGGGCGAAATCGCCTTGGCTTCCCGTGACCTGGCGTGGCCCATGAAGCGCCTCGACGCCGCGCGGACGGTGCTCGAAGCCTGCGGCGACCGGGCGAACGTCGGGCATGCTCATGCGATTGAAATCCGCCGCCTGCTGTTGCTCGGTCGCCTTGGCGAGGCCGAGGGCAAGCTTGCTGATCTGAATCTTTGCAGCTTGCCTGTGGCGTCTCGAGCCGCTTGTGAACTGGTGGCGGCGGGGATCGCCATGCGGCGCCTGCAAGCGCAAACCGCCCACGCCGCTCTGGAAAGGGCCGGGCAGGCCGCACGGCAAACGGGCATCAGCGCGCTGAACGCCGAAATCGAAAGCGCCTGGCGCATGCTGAGCTCACCGGCGGCGCGTCTGATCGGCCGGAACGAAGAGCGCTTGCTGATTCTTGAAGAGGTACAGGTGCTGCTGGCCGGTGCGGCGCTGGTAGTAGATGCATGCCGGTATGGCGTCAGTAGCGCTGGCAGCCAGGTTTCCCTCGCCCGGCGCCCGGTGTTGTTCGCCCTGGCCCGCGGGCTGGCCCAAGCCTGGCCGGGCGATGCATCGAGGGAAGCGCTCATGGCCGAGGCCTTCGGCTTGAAACTGACGGATGAGTCCCACCGCGCCCGGCTGCGCGTCGAGATGGGGCGGTTGCGGGCGGAGCTGCGGTCATTGGCCGAGGTGAAGGCGACCCGGCGCGGTTTTATCCTTATTCCCAACCAGGCCGACGAGGTCGTGGTGCTGGCGCGCGTCATCGAAGAACCTCACGGCGCGGTGCTGGCGCTGCTTGCCGATGGCGAAACCTGGTCCAGTTCGGCCCTGGCGCTTGCCTTGGGCAACAGCCAGCGCAGCGTGCAGCGGGCCTTGGAAACCCTCGCCGCCTGCGGCAAGGCGCAAGCGTTCGGTCGTGCCAGGGCCCGGCGCTGGATGGCGCCAACGATGCCTGGATTCGCGACGGCATTGTTACTCACTGCGTTGCCAGTGGCTGGTTAGGATGCAATCACACCCCACTGATGAGGCGAGTGAAATGAAACGTTCAGAAGCACAGATCCTGCGTGAGTACGGCCCTTTTCCGGGCGTCGAGTGTGTCCACGGGGTAAGCCATGACGGTGAGCGCGTCTGGTTCGCCTCAGGCGAAAAGCTCCACGCACTTGATCCCGCCAGTGGCCAGACCGTGCATTCGCTCGACGTGCCGGCGAACGCTGGCACGGCGTTCGACGGTGAGCACCTGTTCCAGATTGCTGGCGACAGCATCCGCAAGATCGATCCACGCACCGGCGAGGTACTGGCGACAATTCCGGCGCCCAACAGCGGTGATGATTCAGGGTTGGCGTGGGCCGAAGGATCGCTCTGGGTCGGCCAGTACAAGGCGCGCAAAATTCTCCAGATCGACCCGGCCGACGGAAAAGTCCTGCGCACCATTAAATCCAATCGCTTCGTCACGGGCGTGACCTGGGTCGACGGAGAGCTTTGGCACGGGACGTGGGAAAACGATGAGAGTGACCTGCGGCGTATTGATCCGCAGACGGCACAAGTGCTGGAAAGCGTGACGATGCCGCCCGGGACCGGTGTGTCGGGGCTGGAATCCGACGGGGGCGAACGGTTTTTCTGTGGCGGCGGTGGCAGCGGGAAGGTGAGGGCGGTGCGTCGGCCGGCGTGAGGACGCCAGGCTCGCATAAACCTCCGTGGATACCCGTCCGTTACATCACGGGGCGCCAAGCACCATTGTCCAATACACTCCGGCATCGCTGCGCGAGTCACTGGCCGACGCCGCACCGACCTGGGTGAACATCGGGTTCATCAGGTTGGCGCAATGCCCGGGGCTGGCGAGCCAGTCGTGCATGGCCTGGCTTGGCGAACGTTGTCCGGCGGCAATGTTCTCGCCGAGTTTGCGTCCGCGAAAACCGGCGCTCCTGGCCCGCTCGGATGTGGAGCGACCGTCCGGGTCGCGATGGGCAAAATAGTTGCCGCGGGCCATCGACCGACTGTGGCCCTGGGCAGCGCTTCCCAGCGCGGCGTTCCAGCTCAGCGGCCGAGCCGCCGCAAAGCGCTGGCGCCCGCACATGCGGGGCTTGGCCCTGGCGGCATTGACCTGGGCCAGCAGCGTTTTGTCCGGCGCGCCGATGTCGCGCGTGTCGCTGATCCGCGTTCCGCCCATGGGTTGTGCGAGCACCACGCGCCATTCATCCCCGACCCGATTGACGCCAATGTCGGCGTACTGGCCGTCCAGCAGCGCTGCGCAATGCTCGTCCGCCAGTCTCTCGAACGCTTCTTCGGCGTCCCGCGCATCGGTCAGGCGAATGCTGCGCACTGACCGGGCCTGATAGCCGGATCTGCTCAGGGTTTCGCGCAAGCCACCGCTGAAGCCGATGGGCAATGCCAGGCTGGAGCGCAACACCAAAGGTTGGGCAGCACGCATTGTTTGCCATTCACAGCGGTGGGGCTGGCTGCGGTAGTCGTTGATGGCACTCACCAGTTGTCCTTCGCCTCGGGCGTGAGCCGGGCTGGGGAACAACGGAAACAGGATCGTGAGGCACAGCGCAGCGAAACGGCGAGAGCGAACGAGGTGGCGCATGGATGGACAGCTCTGGAAGGGAATTGCCTGAGCGCCGGGAGACGGCGCCAATCAGCCCGAAACGCTTCGTTCAGGGCTGGGGTAGGACTGTGGCTTTTGAAACTAGTTTCCGGCGCACCCAGACATAAACGCCTGACCGCACAATGCTTTTGTGGCGAGGGAGCTTGCTCCCGCTGGCCTGCGAAGCAGGCCCAAGAAATTCGCGACTGCGTCGCAGCCGAGCGGGAGCAAGCTCCCTCGCCACAAAAGAGCGTTCAGTCAGTTCAATTGCGTGCAGCCACCGGCGCCTTGACCCGCTCAGCCTTGCGCCAGGTCAGCAACACAATGCCCGTCACCACGATCGCGCCGCCGAGCACCTGGCCCGGGTTGAGCATCTGGCCCAGCACCAGCCAGCCGATCAGCAGGGTCGCCAGCGGTTCGATGTTCATCACCGGGGCGTTGCGTGGCATGTCCAGGCGTGGCACGCACATGAACAACACGATGAACCCGGTGCCGTAAAGCACCACCAGGGTGGCGAGCGCGAGCCAGCCGGTGTTGCTGGCGGGCAGGTCGAGGCCGCCGGGCAGGGCGCCGGTCAGGCCCGCGAGGTTGACGCTGCTGAACACAATGAAAATCGTCAGCAGGCTGCGCACCGAGCCGCGCACCTGGGACAGCTTGTGATCGGTGATCCACAACGCGCAAGCGAACACGCACGCGGCGCAGAATGCCAGGCCAACCCCCAACAGCCATTGCGGGCCGACGTCCGCCTGCGACGATAACCGCGCCGGCACTTCCAGTACGAACACCAGGCCCACCAGGATCATCCCCATCAACATCGCCGTACGCGCAGTGGGGCGCGGCCCGCCGAGGGCCCAGGTCAGCAGCGCCAGCAGGATCGGGAACACGTTACCCACCAACAGCGCCAGCGCCACCGGCACCCGCGCCACGGCCGAATACAGGCACAGGCTCTGGGCGCCGATCAACAGGCCCAACACCAACTGCCAGCGCCAGGCCCCGGCGGGCAGGCGCAGGCTCTGGCGTTGCCACAAGACCATCGCCGCCAGCACCAGCAACGTCCCGCCCGAGCGCAGCAGGATCGCCAGCAGCACGCCGGCACCGTCATCGAACGCCGCCCGCGCGGCGACGTGGTTACCGGCAAAAGCGCAGCCCATGCAAAGCAGGATGAGCACAGCGACAGGGCGGGAAAAAGGAATAGGAACATCGGCGGCAACGGTGGGGCGGGTCATGGCAGCAATCTCAAAGGTGTACCACCGCAGCAGCGAGGCTTCGGTGGTTTATTTTTTAGTTATAGGTTGTCGTACAACAAAGGAAGATTTGTACCGGATCCAGCAGAGAGAGACAAGCGCCGGCTCCCGCCCGTAACCCGTTCTCCGCAGATGTTGGCAGCTCACCCGTGGTGAGGGAGCTTGCTCCCGCTCGGCTGCAAAGCAGCCGCCAGCTCCACCAGCTCAACCAATCCAGAGACTGGCGTACATCCCCCAGCGATTTGCTGTACAACAGCTGACCGCTGTGTTGTTTCCGGCACCGATCCCCCTGAGTTTCCCGCGGAGCAACCCATGCGCCTGGCTGATTTCATTGTCGACAACATCGAACCGATCCTCCAGGCGTGGGAAGACTTCGCCAGGACCATCACCCCGGCTTCCATCGGCATGGATGCGGTAGCGCTGCGCGACCATGCCGAGCAGATGCTGCGCACCATCGCCATTGATCTGCGCACCTCTCAGACCCCGGAGGAGCAGATCGCCAAGTCCCAGGGCGAAGCCCCGGCGGCGGAGGCCGAGACCGCGGCGGAAACCCACGCTGTCATTCGCCAGTCATCCGGTTTTACCGTGGAACAGATGGTCTCGGAGTACCGTGCGTTGCGCACCAGCGTGCTGGTGTTGTGGATGCCCCATGCCCAGCTGGACCAGGCGCAGGCGATGTCGGATGTGATCCGCTTCAATGAAGCCGTCGACCAGGCCCTGGCGGAATCGGTGGTCAGTTATTCCGGCGCGGTCGATGCGGCGCGCAATATCTTCCTCGGGATCCTGGGACATGATCTGCGCAGCCCGCTGGGGGCAATCCTGCTGAGTTCCGAAGTGCTCCTGCGCGCCGGCGATCTGCCGGCCAAGGCCACCAAGATTTCCTCGCGCATCTATACCAGCGTCAAACGGGCGAACAAGATTGTTGGCGACCTGCTGGACTTCACCCGTACCCAGCTGGGCGCAGGCATACCGGTACAGCGTTTCAACGGCGACCTGGTCGCGGCGTGCGAAGGCATGGTGGAAGAGGCGCGGGCCTATCATCCGGAAAGCAGCATCCTCTTCGAGCCCCACGGTCCGCTTGAAGGACTGTTCGATCCGGCGCGGATGGAACAGGTGTTTTCCAACCTGATCGGCAATGCCGTGCAACATGGCGCGGAGGGCGCGCCGATCACGGTATCGTTGAGCCGCGAAGGGGATGAAGCCGTCATCGCGATCAACAACCAGGGCAAGCCTATCGAGAAGGACGCCATCGCCAGCATCTTCAATCCCTTGATCCGGCAACTGCGCAGCGGCGACCTGCAATATGGCCCCACGGCCGGCCTGGGACTGGGCCTCTACATTGCCTCGGCGATCGTCGCGGCTCACCAGGGGACCATCGAAGTCCACTCGAAGGCGCGCGGAGGCACCACGTTCACCGTTCGGATCCCACTCCATCCCGAGTGACAGGGCCGGGCGAGGATAATAACTTGTACGATGTCCTATCAGAGGGTAAAACAAACGTCCCCGTCCAATAATAATTAACGGAGACGTACTATGGATGCTTCGCAACCTTCAGCCGCCGATCAGGCGCGCCGGACCTTCCTCAAGAAATCCCTGGTGGTCTCGGCCGCCGCCGTGACCCTTGGCAACCTGCCCGGCCTGACCCAGGCCGAACCGCTGAGCCAGCGTTATCCGGACCCTCTGGTCAATATCCTCGACCCCAGCTTCATGGACCTGCGCATCTTCAACGCCAGCGTGGAAAAACTCGCCAGCGGCCTGCGCTGGGCCGAAGGGCCGGTGTGGATCGGCGACGGTCGGTATCTGCTGGTCAGTGACATCCCCAACAACCGCATCGTGCGCTGGGACGAAGTCACCGGTGGGCTGTCGGTGTATCGGGAGAATTCGAACTTCTCCAACGGCATGTGCCGTGATCGCCAGGGACGGTTGCTGGTCTGTGAAGGCTCGACCACGTCGACCGAAGGGCGGCGTATCACCCGCACCGAACACAACGGCACGATCACCGTGCTGGCCGATCGTTTCGACGGCAAACCGTTGAACTCGCCCAACGACATCGTTTGCAAACGGGATGGCTCGATCTGGTTCACCGACCCGCCGTTCCAGACCGGCAACAACTACGAGGGGCACAAAGTCACCCCCGAGCAGCCGCACGCGGTGTACCGTATCGACGGTGAAACCGGGAAGCTCAGCCGGGTCATCGACGACCTGGCGGGGCCGAACGGCCTGTGCTTTTCCCCGGATGAAAAAACTCTCTACGTGGTCGAAGGCCGGGCCAAGCCCAACCGCCTGGTCTGGGCAATCACGGTCAAGGATGACGGCACCTTGGGCGAGCGCCGCAAGCATATCGAAGGCCTGGATTACGCCGCCATCGACGGCATCAAGTGCGATGAGAGCGGCAACCTCTGGTGCGGCTGGGGCGGCAACGGCGACCCCAAGGCCGACCTGGAAAAACTCGACGGTGTGCGGGTGTTCAACCCCGAGGGCAAGGCCATCGGGCATATCTCCCTGCCGGAACGCTGCCCCAACATCTGTTTCGGCGGCAGGGAGGGCAACCGGTTGTTCATGGCCGGCAGCCACTCGTTGTACTCATTGTTCGTGAACACCCGCGGGGCGACGTTTGCTTGATCATTAAAAATAGCCCAGCAACGTCTCTCAGTTAGCCGAGCACCTCTCTTTGTGGCGCGGGGATAAATCCCCTCGCCACGATTTTTCCAATTATTGGATAGAGGGCGTTCCAGACGCCCCCGATTTTTCAAGCCAACTTCACATTCATGGTGATCCGCGCCGTGAACACCTTCTTGCCATCCACGTCATGAATATCCACCGGCACGATCTTGTCGCCCTCGGTCTGCCAGTCCACCTCATCGCCGTTCGCCACCGCCGTCACGTCGCTCTTGGCCTTGGCCAGGTATTCCACGGTCATGCCTTTGGGGATCCACCGGGCGCCGTCGGGAATCGAGACGTTGGTCATCATCCCGGCGGCCAGCTCGGCGGCGTTGCACATGGCAATGGCATGCACGGTGCCCAGGTGATTGGTGATTTCCTTGCGAAACGGTACCTGCACAGTCGCCGCGCCCTGGCGCAGCTCCGTGACCAGCGGATTGATAGTGGAGAAGTAAGGTGCCATCTGACAGGCCATTTTGCTGAACGCATCGGGACCTGCGCTGTTGAACATACCGAGAACCTGATTCATGTGAAGCCTCACTGACAAGGGATTTGCGGAACAATCTTCCGTTACAGAATATTATTCTGTGACGGAACGGTATTCTGTTGTTGGCGAATCTGTCAAGCTGCGCTCACTTCGTCATGGGCAGTCGTCTGCCTGATCCTTCAACGAACCGGTTTAAGCCCAGCATGCAAACAACGGAATTACTCGAACGTGCCTTCCCCGGCAGAAGGGCCGAGCTCAAGCGCGATATCTTCAGCAAGGCCCTGGCGCTGTTCAACGAACAGGGCATCGAGGCGACCACCATTGAAATGATCCGCACCGAATGCCAGACCAGTGTCGGCGCGATCTACCACCACTTCGGCAACAAGGAAGGCCTGGTGGCGGCGCTGTTCTTCACCGCGCTGGACGACCAGGCGCACTTGCGCGAGCAATACCTGGCCGAGGCGACGACGGCCGAACAGGGCGTGCAAGCGTTGATCTTCAGCTATGTCGATTGGGTCGACAGCCAGCCGGAATGGGCGCGTTTCCAGTATCACGCGCGTTTTGCCGTGACCAAGGGACCGTTCAAGGACGAACTCGCCAGCCGCAACAGCACGCGCAACGGCCAGCTCTGGCAGTGGCTGAGCGCGGCGGAGCAGGGCGAGGCGCTCAAGCGTTATCCAGCCGAGTTGATGTTCTCGCTGATCATCGGCGCGTCGGAAAGTTATTGCCGTGCCTGGCTGGCGGGGCGCGTGCCGACCAGCCCGAAGGCCCATCGGGAATTACTGGCGCAGGCGGCGTGGCGGTCGATCAGCGCTGAATGATCGAGCGCCGTTCGCAGCTCCACAGTTCTACCGAGGGGTGTTCCACGGTGGGCGGGCCGAGCCAATGCGCCATCGGCTGGCAATGGCCGGCATGACACAGTTGGTAATCGCCGGCCTGGGGCGTGCGGCCCAGCTTCAAGGGTTGCAGCGGCGGCAGTTGGCGATAGTAGTGCCAACTGCCGTGTTCCAGCCGGGCGTTTTCCGGAATCTCCATGCCGGCACCGTTGCCCTTGATCCTGGCTTCGCCCAGGACCAGGCCCGTTTCGGTGACACGGTAGTCTTCCTCCCAACGGATCTTCTCGATGGTGTGATCCCACGCCAAGGTGAACTCGCTGAGTTCAAGCTGCGCCCAGATCACTCCGGACAGGCCCAGGCACAAGCCGATCACGCCAAGGCCTGTCCGCCGCGACGTGCGCGCCACAGATGCTGCCCGATCAACAGCGCCCCCAGGACAAAGCCGATTTCATCGGTCAACGGCAGCGCCACCACCAACAATGCCCCGGCGGCAAAACACATCAGCCGTTCCCAGACCGGCATCTTCTGTTGCAGGAAACCGGTAGACGCCATGCCCCACAGGCCGACCGCGAGCAAGGTCTTGATCAGCATGTACGCCGTCATCCAGAGATTGTCGCCCTGGAGCATCAGCGCCGGGTTGTAGACCGTCATGAACGGAATGACGAAGCCGGCGAGGGCGATGCGCACGGCCCAGAAGCTGATCTTCAGGCCACTCTCCCTGGCGATGGGCGCGGCGGCGAAACAGGCCAGGGCCACCGGAGGGGTCAGGTCGGCGAGGATGCCGAAATAGAACACGAACATGTGCGATACGATCAGCGGCACGCCCAGTTCCAACAGGGCTGGCGCGGCGATCGAGCTGGTGATGATGTAGTTCGGGATGGTCGGGATGCCCATGCCCAATACCAGGCAGGTAAGCATGGTCAGGATCAGCGACAGCAGCAGGTTGTCCTTGCCGATGGCCAGGATGTAACCGGCGAAAGTGGACGCCACGCCCGTCAGCGAAACCACGGCGATGATGGTGCCGACCAAGGCGCAGGCGATCCCCACCGGAACGGCGTGCCGGGCACCATCCACCAATGCATGCAGGCAGATGACCAGGGTTTCCCGTGTGCCTTGCATGAACCAGCAAGCCACCACCAGCACGCCGATCACCGCGAACACGATTCCGATACCCAACCGGAAGAAGCCGACGCAGAGAATCCCCAGTGCTATCCAGAATGCGCAGCGCAAGGCATAGTTCGATACTTTGAGGATGATCGCCGACCCGAGAATCACGATAGCGGTCAATGCCAGCCCGACCATGCCGGAGAACAGCGGAGTGCGCCCGGAAAACAACAGATAGACCAGCACTGCCAGTGGAATCAGCAGATACCAGTTTTCCTTGACCGCGCCCCAGGCACTCGGGCACTGATCCTTGGGTAGACCTCTGAGGTTCGAACGCTTGGCCTCCAGGTGCACCATCCAGAACACCGAGCCGAAATACAGGCAGGCGGGTATCAAGGCCGCCTTGGCGATTTCCACGAACGGCACGTTGATGGTCTCGGCCATGATGAACGCCACCGCACCCATGACCGGCGGCATGATCTGGCTGCCCATGCTCGATGTCGCTTCCACGCCGCCGGCGAACGCGGCCTTGTAGCCAAAGCGTTTCATCAGCGGAATAGTGAACTGGCCGGTCGTCACCACATTGGCGATGCCCGAGCCGGTGATGGTGCCCATCAGCGCCGATGACACCACCGACACCTTCGCCGGGCCGCCGAGTTTGTGGCCGAACAGGCCCATGGAAAAATCGGTGAACAGCTTGATCATGCCGGCCTTTTCCAGGAAAGCGCCGAACAGGATGAAGAGGAAGATATAAGTGGCCGATACGTAGGTCGGCGTGCCGTACAACCCTTCGGTGCCAAACGCCAATTGGTTGATGATCTGGTCCACGCCGTAGCCGCGATGCGCCAGGTCGCCCGGCAGGTGTTCGCCGAACAGGCCATAGGCTAGGAACAGGCCGCAGATGATCGGCAAGGCGATGCCCATCACCCGCCGCGCCGCCTCGAATACCAGCACGATCAGGACGATGCCGATGACCATGTCGGCGCTCGTCAGGTCGCCGGAGCGCTGGATCAGGTCGGCCTCGAACACCCACTGATAGAGCGCGGTCGCCATCCCCGCCAGCCCCAACGCCCAGGCCAGGGGTTGCCAGGGCCGTTGCTTGCCATGGGCCGGGTAGCTCAAGAACACCACCCACAGCAAAAAGCCCACATGCACCGCCCGCAGCACGATGCTCGATACCGGGGAGAAGGCTGCGGTGACGATCTGGAATATGGAAAACAGCAACGCTACATAGAACAGCGTCTTCGGCCAGTCCCGTGGGTCCGTGGCGATGCCGTGCTGGTCTTCACTCATAAGGTGCCTGCCTGTTGTCTGTAGCCGGTGCGAAACACGACACGGCAACGGCGGTTTACGCCGTTGCCGCCCCAGGGGTCTACAGCGCGCCCACTTCCTTGTAGTAGCGTTCGGCGCCAGGGTGCAGGGCTATCGGCAGGTTCTTCGCGGCGTTTTTCAGGGAAATGTCTTTCGCCGCCGAATGGGACGTGCCCAGGCGATTGAGGTTGTCGAAGAGCAGCTTGGTCATCTGATAGGCCACTTCGTCCGGCACATCCTCGCGGGTCACCAGGATATTGGTGATGGCGACGGTGGGCACGGCGTCAGTTTGTCCGTCGTACGTGTTGGGCGGGATTTGTGCGCTCAAATAGGCCGGGTTACCGATTTTTGCCACGACATCGGTGGGAATCGATACGTAGTTCAATGGCATGGTCGACGCCAGGTCACGAATCGCTGCCATGCCCAGGCCGGAAGATTGCAGCGTGGCATCCAACTGGCGGTTCTTGATCAGATCCACCGACTCGGCGAATGGCAGGTATTGCACCTTCATATCGCTGTAGGTCAGGCCCGCGGCCTTGAAGATTGCCCGGGCGTTGAGCTCGGTGCCGGATTTCGCTGCGCCGACCGAAACGGTCTTGCCCTTGAGATCGGCCAGGGTCTTGATGCCTGATTCCTGGCTGGCGACGATTTGTATGTAGTTGGGGTAGGCGCCAGCGATGGCCCGCAGCTTGGTCAAGGGCGCCTTGAAGCCGGCGTCTTCCACCCCATTCTTGGCGTCCGCCACCGAGTCGCCCAAGGCGAACGCCAACTCCCCGCGTCCGGCTTGCAGCAGGTTCAGGTTTTCCACCGAAGCCTTGGTGGCCTGGACCGACGTCTTGGAATCCTTGATGCCACTGCTATAGATCTGCGAGAGCCCGACGCCAATCGGGTAATACACCCCGCTGGTGCCTCCGGTCAGAATGTTGATGTACGCTGGCGCAGCATAGGCCGTGGTCGTGACCATCACGGCTGCGGTGGCGGCCAGGGAAATGAAGCGTTTGCTGATTGGCATGGCGACTCTCCGTCTTGTTATGGCTTTTGCAGAGTCTTTCCACTGTAGTCGAAACGGGCCTGATGGCGAGTCGACAACTCCGATGGGCCTGATCAGGCCATGCTGGAGCCTGGCGCTGCGCTGCTGCCGCGTACGGTCAGCTCGAACGGCAGGAGCACGTGCCGCTGGGCGATGGATCTTTTCTCGATCAGGGCGATGAGCATTTCTACGGCTTTGTGACCAAAGGTTTCAGCTGGCTGGGAAATGGTGGTCAGCGGCGGATCGCAATAGGCGGCGAACGGGATGTCGTCAAAACCCACCAGGGAGATGTCCTCGGGCACCCGCAGGCCCGTCTGCTTGATGCGCTTGAGCGCGCCGATGGCCATCTCATCGTTCTCGCAGAACAGCGCGCTGGGACGCTCGGCCAGGGCGAGCATGGCGCTGGCGCCGTCGAAGCCGGCCTTGAGGGTGAAGTCGCCGTGGCAGATCAGCTCGGGGACGATGGCGATGCCGGCGTCTTGCAAGGCGTCCTGATAGCCGGCGACGCGATCGAGGGTCAACGGGCTGCTGCGAGGGCCCTTGATGATGCCGATGCGTCGGTGGCCGAGGCCGATAAGGTGCTCGGTCATGGCGCGGGCGGCGCTGCGGTTGTCCAGGCTGATGGTCGGGTAGGGCGCGTCCTTGACCACTTCGCACGCATTGACCAGCGGCAACGCGTCGGCGCCGGGCGGCAATGAAACAAAGGGGTCGCTGGCGCGCAGTTGAATCACCCCGTCGGCCTGGTGGGCGTAGACCAGCGCGGCGAATTCCTGCTCGATGGCTTCGCGGCCCTGGGTATCGCACAGCAGCAGTCGATAGCCGGCCGCTTGCGCCGCCTGTTGGGCGCCGCTGATGACCCGGGCGAAAAAGGTGTTGGCGATCGCCGGCACCAGGATCACCAGGTTGCCGGTACGGCGGGAACGGAACTGCACCGCCATCAGGTTCGGTCGATAACCGGCCTGTGCCACCGCGGCGTTGACCTTGTCGCGGGTTTCCGGCAGCACGCGTTCAGGCGACTTCAGCGTCCTCGACACCGTGGCCACGGAAACACCGGCCAGCCGGGCCACTTCACGGATATTCGACAAGATCACCTCGATTCGGCGCCTGGAGACACAGGCATGGCCGCGAGCTTACCGCAGGTTCGAAGCCTGACAAATGCTCATCGGCATCTTCCAGGGTTTGACACGAAGCTAAACCAGGCCTAGATTTCCGCTCATGATGTAACCGGTTACATCATCAGTCCGGACAAAAGAGAATCGCGATGAAACCTGTAGCACCAAAAATAAGAATGGGCTTCGTCGGCGGTGGGGAGGGCGCGTTCATCGGCCAGGCCCATCGTCAGGCCGCGGGCCTGGACGGTGGTTTCGAGCTGGTGTGCGGCGCGTTCAGCCGTGACCCGCAGAATAACCGGCAGACCGGAGAAGCCCTGGGGCTGGCCGCGTCCCGCTGTTATCACGACTGGCAGCAGATGCTCGACGCCGAGGCGCTGCTGCCTCTGGACCAGCGCATGGAACTGCTGGTGATCGTCACCCCCAACCATCTCCACGCGCCCATTGCCCGCCAGGCGCTGGCGGCGGGTTTCCATGTGTTCAGCGAAAAGCCCGCGGCACTGAACCTCAAGGAGTTGCTCGCGCTCAGGGACGTGCTGCAGGGCAGCCGTTGTCTCTACGGCCTGGCTCACACCTACCTGGGCTACCCGATGGTCTGGCAGGCCCGGGAGATGGTGCGTTCGGGCGTGATCGGCCAGGTGCGCAAAGTGCTCGTCGAATACCCTCAGGGCTGGCTCAGCCAGGACGTCGCCGCGCAAGGCAACAAACAGGCCGAATGGCGCGACGATCCGGCACAGTCCGGGCTGGGCGGCTGCATTGGTGACATTGGCACCCATGCTTTTTCCTTGGCGGAGTTCGTCGCCGACCAACCGATCCAACAGCTTTGCGCCACGCTGGGCACGCATGTCGCCGGTCGGCAACTGGACGACGACGTGGCGATGTTATTCCAGATGCAACGCGGCGCCAGCGGCGTGTTGCTGGCCAGCCAGGTCTGCACCGGCGAAGAGAACCCGCTGAAGATCCGCGTCTACGGCGACAAAGGCGCCCTGGAGTGGCGCCAGGAACAGCCGTCGAGCCTGATCCATCGCGCCCTCGATCAACCCCTGAGCATCCTGCGTAGCGGGGTTGGCCAGCCGTGGTTGTGCGAGGCCGCAACGCGCCGCATGCGTCTGCCCGCCGGGCATCCCGAGGGTTATCTGGAAGCGATGGCCAACCTCTACGGCGATTTCGCCCGGGCCATTCGCGAACGCGTCGAAGGCCCCGATGTGCCTGGCGTACCCGGCATCGAAATCGGCTTGCGCGGTATGGCGTTCATTGAGGCCGCCATCCTCAATCACCGTGGCGAGGCGAAATGGACCACGCTGAAAACCGGAGAATCGCAGTTGTGAGCACCCCCGACGAAACACCGAGCGGCCTGCGCGGGCCAGCGATTTTCCTGGCGCAGTTCATGTCCGATGAATCGCCGTTCGACACCCTGGCCGACATTGCTCGATGGGCCGCGTCGCAGGGCTACAAGGCGATTCAACTGCCGACCCTCGGCACGCGCTACATCGACCTGGCCCGGGCCGCCGAGAGCCAGGATTATTGCGATGAGCTCAAGGCCGTCTGCGCATCGGCCGGCGTCGAGATCAGCGAGTTGTCGACGCACCTGCAAGGGCAGTTGGTGGCGGTGCACCCGGCATTCGACGCGCTGTTCGACGACTTCGCCCCGGCCCACCTGCGCGGCCAGCCCGAGGCGCGCACCGAGTGGGCCATCGAGCAACTGAAACTCGCCGCCCGTGCCAGCCAACGCCTGGGCCTCAAGGCCCACGCGACGTTTTCCGGTGCGTTGCTGTGGCCTTATATGTACCCGTGGCCGCAACGTCCGTCCGGCCTGGTCGAGCAAGGGTTCGCCGAACTGGCCCGGCGCTGGTTGCCGATCCTCGACTGTTTCGACGCGGCCGGCGTCGACCTGTGCTACGAGATCCACCCCGGCGAAGACCTGCACGACGGCGCCTCGTTCGAGCGTTTCCTCGAAGCCGTCGATCACCATCCACGGGCGGCGATCCTCTACGACCCCAGCCACCTGTTGCTGCAACAGATGGACTACCTGGGCTTCATCGATCGCTACCACGACCGCATCCGCATGTTCCACGTCAAGGACGCCGAATTCCGCCCCGATGCCCGTTCCGGTGTCTACGGCGGCTACCAGGTTTGGGTTGATCGCCCCGGCCGGTTCCGTTCCCTGGGCGATGGGCAGATCGATTTCAAGGCGATCTTCAGCAAGCTGACCCAGTACGGCTTCGACGGCTGGGCGGTGCTGGAATGGGAATGCTGCCTGAAAGATTCGCAGCAGGGCGCGGCCGAAGGCGCGGCGTTCATCCAGCGGCACATGATCAGCAAGACCGCCAAGGCGTTCGATGATTTCGCCGGTGTCACGGCGGACGAAGCGTCCAATCGGCGGTTGCTGGGGTTGCCCCCGGTGCCAATGACATAACCCCTGTGGCGAGGGGATTTAGCGAAACGTCGCGCCGCCCCGCTGGGCTGCGAAGCGGTCATAAGATTTTGCGGTCGCTGCGCAACCGAGCGGGGATAAATCCCCTCGCCACAGAGGGCATGCAAGGCTTCAATTTTTCATAAGAACAACAATAAAACGGTGACTACCATGACCACGATGAATGCACGCCTGAGCGTGATGATGTTCCTGCAGTTCTTTATCTGGGGCGGCTGGTTCGTCACCCTTGGCACGTTCCTGTCCACTACGCTGAGTGCCAGCGGCGGGCAGATCGGCATGGCCTTCGCCACCCAATCCTGGGGCGCGATCATCGCGCCGTTCGTCATCGGCCTGATTGCCGACCGCTACTTCAACGCCGAGCGCATCCTGGCGGTGCTGCACCTGGTGGGCGCGGTGTTGTTGTATCAGCTGTACTCGGCGGCGGATTTCAACGCGTTCTATCCGTACGTGCTGGCCTACATGGTGATCTACATGCCGACCCTGGCCCTGGTCAATTCCGTGGCATTCCGGCAGATGCGTGATCCGGCGCTGGAGTTCTCGCGTATCCGCGTCTGGGGCACGGTCGGCTGGATCGTCGCCGGCGTGGTGATCAGTTTTGTCTTCGCCTGGGACTCACGCGAGGCGATCTCGGCCGGCGGCCTGCGCAATACGTTCCTCATGGCGGCCATTGCCTCGCTGCTCCTTGGGCTCTACAGCTTCACGCTGCCAGGCACCGCGCCGCTCAAGGCGCAGGCGAGCGCTGGCGCCGTCAAGCAGTCGCTGGGGCTCGACGCGTTAGGCCTGTTAAAGGACCGCAGCTACCTGGTGTTCTTCATCGCCTCGATCCTGATCTGCATCCCGTTGGCGTTCTACTACCAGAACGCCAACCCGTTCCTGGCGGAAACCGGCATGACCAACCCGACGGCGAAAATGGCCATCGGGCAGGTGTCCGAAGTGCTGTTCATGCTGCTGTTGCCGCTGTTCATCCAGCGCTTCGGTATCAAGCTGGCGCTGTTGGTGGGCATGCTGGCGTGGGCGTTGCGCTACGTGCTGTTCGCCTACGGCGACAACGGCGGGCTGGCGTTCATGCTGTTCACCGGCATTGCGCTGCACGGCATCTGCTACGACTTCTTTTTTGTCTCGGGGCAGATCTACACGGACGCCAAGGCGCCCGCGCACCTGCGCAGCTCGGCCCAGGGGCTGATCACCCTGGCGACGTACGGAGTGGGCATGTTGATCGGGTTCTGGGTGGCGGGGCAGGTGACCGATCACTTTGTGGTGGAAGGCGGCCACGACTGGAAAAGCATCTGGCTGTTCCCGGCCGGTTTTGCCCTGGTGGTATTCGTCTGCTTCCTGCTGACCTTCAGCGGCCGACAAGCGGTCGTGGCGCCGTCCAAGGCTTGAGTGGGGAAAGAACGCCAGTCACTTGTGGCTGGCGCTCAGTTTGGTGTAGGTCACTTTTCCGCCTTCACTGGTGCTGCCCTTGTTATCCAAGGTGTAGACGCCGGCCTTGAAGTAGAAATCGTAGCCTTGCCAGGACTTGTCCAGTTTCACCTGTTTGCCACTGCTGCCGATCAGCACCGACAGTTGGCCTTGCTTGTCCATTTGCAGCGTGTACGAGAACGATTTGTTCAACGGCACCTTGGGCACGGTCATGATCACCGGGCTTTTTTTGTCCTTGGGCTTGAAGCGGTATTCCACGTCGATATTGCCGACGCCTTTTTCGTAGCGGTAAACCAGTTTCAACAACGGCGTCGGCGCCTCCTTGGCGTGAATCTGCGCCACTACCACACGGCCTTCCGAAGGCACCTGGTTCACCGACAATTCACCCTTGAGAGTGTTGGTGCCGCTGTTGTAGCGCCAGTTGCGATGTTTCCCGTCTTTGCTGGTTTCCCGCAATTCGGAACGCGGGTAATCGCTGTTACCGGTATGGGAGCCGGTGACAGGCGCCCAGAAGATGATCCTCTGGCCGTTATTGTCGAAATACTTGTTGTTCAGACTCGGCATGGCTTTGGTCGCCACGACCTGCGCGGGCGTTTGCACCGGCAGGGTAACGCTCCAGACAGTCACGTCAATCATGATGAAATCCTCCAACGGGACCGGCCGTATCTGGCGGTCGTCAAGACAATGAATTGCCTTCCGTGGCGTAGTTTTCATGCTATCGACGGGAGTCTGCTTCGCTGGAGGCCCAACTGACGGATGGCTCTGCGATGAGCCTCTCAGGCCCGTAATTGGGGGGAGTGACGTTGTGTCTTTTTGTTGCTGATCGGTTAGAGTACGCGCCGCCCGAGAGACGGATCCCGGGCGTTTTCCCATGGAGCATCAAATGAAACAATTCAGCAAAGTTGTCGCCTGCGCACTGTTCGGCCTGGTCCTGGCGGGTTGCACCGGCACCCCGATGAAAACCCAGCAATACGACAGCAGCCAATACACCGTGGTTGGCCACAGTGAAGCCAAGGCCACCGGCCTGTTGCTGTTCGGCGTGATCCCGATCCGCCAGAACAACCGTTTCGTGCGCGCCCAGACCGCCGCGATCAAGGCAAAGGGCGGCGACGCCATGATCAACACTCAAGTCCAGGAAAACTGGTTCTGGGCCTGGGTCCTGACCGGCTACACCACTTCGGTGTCCGGTGATGTGGTCAAGCTGAAGAACGTTCAGTAAGCCCGACCAGGTAAGTCCGCCCGTGGCGAGGGAGCAAGCTCCCTCGCCACAAAAGCTGGTTCATTTCCAGGTTACTTTCCTCCCACCACCATGTGACTGAACGGCTCGACATACGCCTGCAACGTCACCAGCCCGCCCACCAGAATCGCCAGCACCACCGAGTGGAAAAACACGTAGCGGAGGATTTCCCCTTCGTGGCCGTACCAGCGGGTCGCGGTGGAGGCGACCACGATCGACTGGGCGTCGACCATCTTGCCCATCACCCCGCCGGAACTATTGGCGGCGGCCATCAACACCGGGCTGATTCCCAACTGCTCTGCCGTGACCCGTTGCAAACCGCCGAACAGCACGTTTGACGCCGTGTCCGAACCGGTCAGCGCCACGCCGAGCCAGCCCAGCAGCGTGCCGAACATCGGGTAGAAGATGCCCGTCGCGGCAAACGCCAGGCCCATGGTCGCGTCCAGGCCCGAATAGCGCGTAAGAAAGCCCAACGCCAACATGGCGACAATGGTGATCAGCGAATAGCGCACCACCCACAGCGTTCGCAGGTATTGACGCGCCAGTTGCGGGATCGAATAGCCCATCAGCAAGCCGCCGAGAATGGCCGCCAGGAAGATGCCGCTGCCGGTGGCGGTAAACCAGTTGAACTTGTAGACCGCTTCCTCGGTTTTCGGCTGGGGCACCACCGGCGGGACCTTTTCGATTTGCTGGTGGATGGTGCCGAAGGTCAACAGCGGCGAGAAGATCGGATTCGCCTCGCGCATTGGCTTGCCCTGGGGATCGAGCCTGGCCGATTGGGTCTGCGGGTCGAGGGCCGGGCGGGTGTCGAACAGATTCTTGAAGCCCTGGGTGCCCCAGGCAAACACGAAGACCGTGAGGATGATCCACGGCATCCACGCCCGCAGCACGGCGGGGCGGTTGTCGCTGGCGAAGGCGCCGCTGGCCACCGGTGTCTGTTGCTCGCTGGGGTCGATCTTCGAATCATCGTGCCGGCCTGACAACGCCGCCGAGGTATGCACCGTGGCCGGTTTCCAGACCTTGAGGAAACCGGTCAGGCAGGCCATGGAAATCAGCGCGGCAATCACGTCCACCAGCATCGGGCCGTGGTAGTTCGATACCAAGAACTGCGGGATGGCGAAGCTGACGCCGGCCACCAGGATCGCCGGCCAGACTTCGAGCATCTTGCGCCAACCGGCGAACGCCCAGATCAGCCAGAACGGTACGATCACCGAGAAAAACGGCAACTGCCGGCCGACCATCATCGACAGCTCCATTTCATCCAGCCCGGTGACCTTGGCAAGCGTGATGATCGGCGTACCCAGCGCGCCGAACGCCACTGGCGCAGTGTTGGCGATCAGCGCCAGGCCCGAGGCGGCGAGCGGCGAAAAGCCCAGCCCGATGAGGATCGCTCCGGTCACCGCCACTGGCGTGCCGAAGCCCGCCGCGCCCTCGAAGAAGGCACCGAAACAGAAGGCGATCAGCAGCAATTGCAGCCGCCGATCGTCGGTGATGCGCGCCAGGGAATCCTGCAGGACCTTGAACGAACCGTTCTCGGTGGTCAGCCGGTGCAGGAAGATGATGTTGAGCACGATCCAGCCGATCGGCAGCAGGCCGTTGGCCGCACCATAAAGGGCCGCCGAACCGGCCATGTCGGCGGGCATGCCGAAGGCGAAAATCGCGATGAGCAACGCCGAGGCCAGGGCGTACAACGCCGCCAGGTGCGCCTTGACATGAAAGAACGCCAGGGCCGCCAGCATCACCACCACCGGAACCGCCGCCAGGAGCGTCGACAGCACCGCATTACCGAAGGGATCGTAGACTTGTTGCCAGACCATGTTCCACCTCTGCTTTTTATTGTTGGAAGTGCAGGCCCCGGGGGGGATTGGCAGAGAAGTATAGGCGGGGATCAGAGGATGGGATTGGAACCTTCTGGTCCTGCTTACCCAATGTGGGAGCGAGCTTGCTCGCGATGGCGGTGGGTCAGTTGGAGGTGAAGCTGACTGTGCCACCGCTATCGCGAGCAAGCTCGCTCCCACAGGGTTTCGGGTGATGACGGCTAGCGGGCTTCGACGTTATCCAGCGCGCGGTTCGCCAGCAGCCCGCTCAGCTCGATCAGTTGCTGGATGCCCAGGGCAATGTGGCGTCGCGAGCCGTCCAGGTCGAAGGCCAGGTCGGTGACCATGGCATTGGCCGAGGCGAGGGTTTCGCTGAGGTTGGCGAGCAGGGCTTCGGTGTCGATGCCGTTGATGACGGTGAAGAGTTGGGTGGGTTCGGTGTTTGGCGGGTTTGGGGTTGCTTTGAACATAGATGGAGTCTCATGTGGAATTTAGAGAAGCCATGACCCCTCGCTACCAAACGAAGGGTGGCGGCCATACGAAGGTTGGTAGACCGGTCCACATGAACACCGGCGCGCCCGAAGACGCCCTACGCATGGCCACCATTTATGCAAATGCTGAAGGGCATTCGCAGAAAGTGAAGCTGTGCGTCACATGGAAAACCGGGCTACCAAACCCGATCGCTGATTTTTCAGCGACCGTGAAACAGTAAAGCCCGCCCTCAAGACGCACAAGCCGGTGGATTCTGGCGTAGTCGTAGGCAATGGCGCAAGACGATGTAGCCCAAACCCGAAGGATCCTACAACTGAATAAACACAGCCCCTGTTGGACTAGGAGCCAGCCTTAACAAAACACCGATGTTGAAGCTGGGAGCCAGCCTTAACAAAACCCCCGTGGCGAGGGAGCTTGCTCCCGCTGGGTGGCGAAGCCGCCCCAAAAATTTCTGCCTTGGCAAAAAAGCTTGGGCCTGCTGCGCAGGCCAGCGGGAGCAAGCTCCCTCGCCACGAGACTGATTCGTAAGACCGTGCGCTCAGCCCTTCGCCGCCATCGCCGTCACTTCCACTTTCATGCCTTCCACCGCCAGCGCCGCCACGCCCACCGCGGCGCGCACCGGCCAGGGCTTGGCGAAGAAGCGTTTGTAGACTTCATTGAAAGCCGCGCGATCGGCTATGTCGGTCAGGTAGATGGTCAAGTGCAACACGCGGTCCATGGAGCTGCCGGCGCGTTCGAGGGCGCTCTTGAGCGCCTGCAACGTGCATTCGCTCTGCGCCGTGATGTCGCCCAGCTCCAGGCTGCCGTCGGCGCGGGTCGGGATCTGGGTGGAAACCAGCAAGCCGCCGAAACCGGCGACGTCGGAGGAGATGGAGTCTGCGTCCGGGTCGGGGGTGAACGTGATGTCTTGGTTCGCCATGGAAGTCTCGTGCTCGAAAAGAAAGGAGGCCAGTCGCGTCAAAACGACTGGCCTGCCAGTTTAACGCCGATCTTCGGGCTGTCAGCCACTTCCTCCGGTTCGAGCCGCCGTCACCGTCGGCCCTGGACCATTCGCTTGGCGGTCAGCACGTGCTCCAGTTGCGGTTCGGCGACCGCTACGTGGGCGGCCATGTCGCGGGCCTGTTCCCAATCCAGCTCCGGGCGCAACCATTCGAGGGCGTTCTCGCCGGTGAAGGCCAGCAGTCGCTGCTGTTGATTGACCATGTCGCCGTAGGTCACCAGGGCCAGCCCGTCACAGCCGTTGGGCGTTTCACTGGCCTGGGCCAGGGCGGCGAGGAAGATCGGTGAGGATTGCCGCGACGTCGTATAGCTCAGGCGCTTGGACTGGGCGTGCGCGCCAGTCTCCGCGGCGGCTTCGTACCAGCCATCCACCGCCACCAGGACGCGACCGTCGCGCTTGATCCGGTCGAACACCTTGGAGCGCATCACCAGGTGCAAGGGCAGGTGGGTCAGCGGCGGCATCGTGCCCATCGACCACACGGGCGACCAACCCCAGCGCACCTTGATGCACTCCAGGCGCCCGCCACGGTTGCGTATGGCGCTGACCTGCATGTTCGGCTTGATCACGCTTTGTCGCTCATGCAGCGCGGGCTCCGCCGCAGCGTGAAGGCTGTCGGCGGACAAGCTTGATGGGTTGGCACCGAAGGGGTCGCGCTGGGCAAAAAACGCAAGGGAATCCTTGGAAGAAACGGGCTGAACGAAACATTCACACATCGCGAAAACTCCAGGCAGATATTGACTACAACCCGCCGTTGAAGCCGCAAAAAACGAGTCGTCTTCAGTCGGTTGCGGCGGGGTTATGTAGCTCCGAGCCGACGCGCCAAAGCTTGGTTCGAAAATCCTTATCGTCACCGGATGAGCGGAAAATCAAGCGGCATTTCATCCACTTATACGACCGCTCATCGTCTGCACGGAGAGCCGCGCAATTTCCCAAGGTCGTTCGTTTTGTCCCCGCTGCTGTTGTATCGACGGCGTATCGCGAGGCCTCTGATGAAGGAGAAATGACCCATGACCAAAATCGACAACCTGCTGGATAACAAAGGGACGCCGCTGGACAAGCAGACGTTTACCTGGCGTGACCTGGCCGGCAAACCCATCAGCAAACTGGATGACGATGCGTTCACGCGAGTGCGGGTGATCCTGATGAACGGCGTCGAATCCGACGCGCTGCGCCTCAAGCATTTCGGCGCGCGTTTCCACAAGGAATTGCAACTGCCCCTGGCCCAGGTAAGGCGCGCCGAGCAGCATCAGATGACCGCGATAAACTGGCTACTGTCGGCTGATCATTCGCCGCTTGAAACCACCGTGGCCTACGAACAGGTCGCCATCGAAGTGACTGCCGCCGTCGCCCAGAACGAGCCCGACCCTTATCAGGCGCAGACCTATCGTTTCGGCCTGCTGGAAGATTTCGACCACCTCTATCGTTACTCGGCCATGCTTGATCGATTGGAAGGCAAAGACGCCAACAACATCTTGCAAGGCTACACGGACATCGTGCCCGGCCGGCCCACTAGCGAGCACCACCGTGCCCCCGGCGATGACCTGCGCGACAACTACAAGAAGGAGAACGCCGCGCTGATCACCAAGATCCATGCGGCGCTGATCACGGGTGCGGAATACCAGACCCACGATTACTACATGAACATCGGTCCGCTGTTTGCCGACCCGGTGGCGCGCGCGTTGTATGCCGAAATCGCCTCGGTGGAAGAGCAGCATGTCACCCAATATGGCTCGTTGCAGGACCCCAGCGAAACCTTCATGGAGAAGTGGCTGGTGCATGAAGCGATGGAGGTCTACACCTACGCCAGTTGCGCCGAGCAGGAAGAAAACCCACGGATCAAGGCGATGTGGGAACGCTTCGTCGACTACGAGCTGGGGCACTTGAACCTGGCTTGCGAATTGTTCAAGAAGTACGAGCGACGCGACCCCGCCGAGGTGCTCAGCGGCCAGTTGCCGCGCATGATCGAGTTCAAGAGCCAGCGTGATTTCGTCCGTGAGACGCTGTCCCGGGAAGTGGATTTGCGAGCCCACGGCATCGACTACGTGCCCAAGGAACGCGAAGGCCACGCTTCCCTCGACTACCGCGCCCAGCTCAACAGCGAAGGCGTGCCTGCCAACATCGTCTCCGCCGGCTACACCTTCAAGCCCGGCACCGAACTCAACCCAGTGGGAGAACAGCAATGAGCGAACGCCAAGTCACCATCGGCATGAATCGTACCGGCGTCCAGATGTCTCCCGAAGACACCGCTCGCCAACTGGAAGCCACCCGCCTGTTTCCGGCGGATGTGCCGGGCGACGTGAGCGCCTACACGGCAGAACGCGAGCGCGCCATTCGCGAGGCCGACCTGATCGGCTCGGTACCGGCACCGGGTTCGGTCAAAGGCGTGGTCAAGACCGCACTGGACAAAACCATCGGCAAGGCGCCCGAAGTGCTGCTGGACAAGCTCGGCGAACGCCTGGCCTTCGAGCGCACCGGCGTGCGCCTGTATGAGGCGATGGTCGCCAAGGCCACAGCCGCGCCCGGGGCTGATCCGGCGTTGGTAGAGACCTTGCGGCAGATCCAGGCCGAGGAGCTCGAACACATGAACATCGTGCGCGAAGCCATCGAAACCCTTGGCGGCGACCCAACCGCGATGACGCCATGCGCGGACGTGGCGGGAGTCAAGGCGATGGGCGTGCTGCAGGTACTGACGGACCCACGCACCACCGTTTCCCAGTCGATGAGCGCGATCCTGACCATCGAGCTGGAAGACAACGCTGCCTGGGAGTTGCTGATCGAGCTGGCGAAGAAGGGCGGTCACCCGCTGATCGCCAAGCGCTTCGGCCATGCCCTGGAGCAGGAGGAAACGCACCTGGCCACGGTTCGCGACTTCATCAGGCAAGACCTGCTCGCGCAAGTGAGTTGAGGCTTGTTTCACTGCGGGCTCCACCCTGTTTTTTCCGGGGTGGAGCCCTTGGCTCGAACTTTTGAAGGACACCCGCCCGTGAGTGAAACCGACCTTGAGATGGAATTGAAAGCCTGGCGGCTGTTGCTGGAAGACGATGCATATCGCCTGGACTTTCCCGAAGATTATTACGACACGTTGATCCGGCGCGCGGATGAATTGGTGTTGCATGAATTGATCAGTCTGGAGGATTGGCAATTGCTCAAGGACGCGGCGGACCAGGCTTACCAACTGACGGTTGAAATGCTGGCGCGTAATCAGCGCGATTGTCTGAGTGTGCAGGGGATGCGCTTGCCTCGAGCTTGATTTTCGTTGCGCCGAGGTTTGGTGGGTATATCCATTTATTTGTAGCTGCTGCTTATGGTTTCGCCCTTACGGCGAGTCACTTTCAAAAAGCGTGAAAGTAACCAAAGCGCTTTTGCCCCACCACTTGGCACCTCGCCTAGGCTCGGTGTGCCCTCACTCCGGCATTGCTCCGTGGGCCCGCCGCGAAGGGCCGTCCCTGGCCCAGCGCGGCTATCCCGGCATCCATGCCGGGATGCCCACTGCGCAATGCCTGCGTTCGGCCAGCGTGGTTAACGGGGCCTCCGGATCAACGTCTGCGGCGAGGCGGCCTTATAGCCGACCTGGTTTTGGTGTGGTTTGCATTTCCCTTGTGGGAGCGAGCCTGCTCGCGAAGGCAATGTCACGGTCGATGAAGATGTTGGATGTGCCGGCTTCATCGCGAGCCAGCTCGCTCCCACATTGGATCTAGGGCGGACGCCAGATCCCAGACACACAGCAAAGCCCAGGTGGGAGCGAGCTTGCTCGCGAAAGCGTCGGCACAGGAAATCAAGAGGTTGGATGTACCGGCTTCATCGCGAGCCAGCTCGCTCCCACATTGGATCTACGGCGGATGCCAGATTCCAGACACATAGCAAAGCCCATGTGGGAGCGAGCTTGCTCGCGAAACCGTCGGTACAGGCAATGAAGATGTTGGATGTACCGGCCTCTTCGCGAGCAGGCTCGCTCCCACATTGGAACGCGGTCCGTCCACCCAAAATCAGGTCGGCTATAAGGCCGCCTCGCCGCAAACGTTGATCTCGGAGGCCCCGTTAACCACGACGGCCGAACGCAGGTATTGCGCAGTGGGCATCCCGGCATGGATGCCGGGATAGCCGCGCTGGGCCAGGGACGGCCCTTCGCGGCGGGCCCACGGAGCAATGCCGGAGTGAGGGCACACCGAGCCTAGGCGAGGTGCCAAGTGGTGGGGCAGAAGCGCTTTGGTTACTTTCACGCTTTTTGAAAGTGACTCGCCGTAAGGGCGAAACCATAAGCAGCCATCACCAAAAAAACGGATATGCCCCCAATCCAAACCCACCCGTGCGTCCTAAACCAAATCAACTCACCCTTGCTCAATACTCCGCAACACCACCTCCCGCGGCTCGACCCGAGGAAAATTCAGGCGCTGCCAGCGCCAGGCATCCTCCAACATGCGCTCAAGCCCATGATGTGCAGTCCAGCCCAACTGCTCGGCTGCCTTGCCCGGATCCGCCCAGCACCGTGCAATGTCCCCCGGACGACGCGCTTCAAAAGCCAGCGGCACCTTTGCCCCGGTCGCCCGCTCGAAAGCACTGACCACCTCCAGCACCGAATAACCACGCCCGGTGCCCAGGTTCCAGACATGCACACCCGTCTGTTCGCGCAGGAATGCCAGAGCCTGCAAGTGCCCCTCGGCCAGATCCACCACATGCACATAATCCCTGATCCCGGTGCCATCCGGCGTCGGGTAGTCGGAGCCGAAAATCCGCAGCACCTCGCGCTCGCCGTTGGCCACCTGCAACAGGTACGGCAAAAGGTTGTTGGGGGTCTGCGTCGGCGTCTCTCCCAGCAGGCCTGAACAATGGGCGCCGATGGGGTTGAAGTAGCGCAGCAAGCCGATCGACCAGCGGGCGTCGGAGGCGGCGGTGCTGCGCATGACGTGTTCGGCCATCAGTTTCGACTGGCCGTACGGGTTGGTTGGCTGCCCGGTCGGGCAGGTTTCGGCGATGGGCATCTGGGCGCAATCGCCATAGACCGTCGCCGATGAACTGAACACCAGGTTGAACACGCCGGCTTGCGCCATCGCCTGGCACAGCGTCACGCTGCCGCTGACGTTCGTATCGAAATACCTCAGCGGCTCACGCACGCTTTCACCCACAGCCTTGAGCCCGGCGCAGTGGACGACGGCCTCGATGGGGTACTCCCTGAAGACCTTGTCCAGTGCGCGACGGCTTCTCACGTCGGCATGGACAAAAACCGGCTCCCGCCCCGTCACGTCCGATATGCGCTGCACGGTTGCCCGGGAGCTGTTGCACAGGTTGTCGAGGATCACCACCTCGTCGCCCTGGTTCATCAATTCGACCGCCACATGGGCGCCGATATAACCCGCACCACCTGTCACCAGAATCATCATTCAGTCCCCCTCGATTATCCCTGTCCTGGTGTCTCTTGGACGAGACACTCGGCGTTGTCCGGCGGTCTCTTTCGGCAGTGGTGCGCGTTGGAGACATCAGCCTGTTCTGTTGAGTGTGGTGGCGGGCTCCAGGAGTTCAGAGCAGTTGACTGACCGGTGTGTGCACTTGGTCGGCTGGCTGGAAGAAGATTTGGAACGGCATCGGAACCGGCTTTCTCAAACGTCCACAAGGCCAGGCGTGAGAGGAGTTACCAGGTCTTGTTTGCCAGGCGCGGCAGCGCCGGATCGCGGTAGGCCCAGCATCGATCTACAAACATCAATCTTCAGACATCGATCTTGAGAAAAGGAACGTCACATGAATCAACAAGAACATCTTCATCCCGATCACAGCGCCGCGCCCGCCGCGAGCTTGCGACCTACGCTGTTGTGCCTGTCGCACCTGCGCTGGGGCTTTGTCTATCAGCGGCCGCAACACGTGATGTCGCGATTGGCCAGGGACTACGACGTACTGTTTTTCGAAGAACCGATATTCGAAGGGCGGCAGTCCGCGCACCTGGAAAGCTATGCGGTGGCGGAGGGCGTGACGGTGCTGGTGCCCAGGCTCCCCGAGGGGCTGGATGAAGCCCAGGTGATCGCCACCCAGCGTGAATTGCTCGATGCCTGGCTGGCAGAGCACTGGCCGAGTGAGTTGATGCTCTGGTACCTCACGCCCATGAGCCAGGCCTTCACCGATCACCTGGAGGCCAATGTGGTGATTTTCGATTGCATGGACGAGCTCTCGGCCTTCAAGTTTGCGCCGCCCGCGTTGGTGGAGATGGAGCGGCGGCTGATGGCCAAGGCCGATGTGGTGTTCACCGGCGGATACAGCCTCTGGGAGGCCAAGCGCGAGCATCACGACAACGTCCACGCCATGCCCAGCAGCGTTGATATCACGCACTTTGCCGCGGCCAGGCAGCCGATTCCCGACCCGGCGGACCAGGCCGATATCGGTCATCCGCGCCTGGGTTTCTTTGGCGTCATCGATGAGCGTTTTGATATTGAGCTGGTACGTGAATTGGCGACGCAGCGGCCGGACTGGCACATCGTGTTGATCGGGCCGGTGGTGAAGATCGATCCGCAGACGTTGCCGCGCCTGGCGAATATTCACTACCTGGGCGCCAAGCAATATGAAGAGCTGCCGGCGTACCTGGCGGGTTGGGACGTGGCGTTGATGCCATTCGCGTTGAACGAATCCACTCGCTTCATCAGCCCCACCAAAACGCCCGAATACCTGGCGGGCGGATGCCCGGTGGTGTCCACGCCGATCCGCGATGTGGTCAATGGCTACGGTGAGAGTGGTGTGGTCGCGATTGCCGATTCGCCCCAGGGATTCATCGACGCGATCCAGGCCGCGCTCGACCTGCGGACCCAGCCAGGAGTGGTTGCGCAGTACGCCGACAAAGCGCTGGACGGCATGTCCTGGGACAAGACCTGCGCGCAGATGAAGGAGCAGATCGAATGCCAACGATAACCCTCGATTCCCTTGATAACTCCCAGGGCGGCGCGCCGTACGACTACCTGATCGTCGGCGCCGGTTTCGCCGGCAGCGTGCTGGCCGAGCGGCTGGCCGAAGGGTTGGGCAAGCGCGTGCTGCTGGTCGATCGTCGCGATCACATCGGCGGCAATGCATACGACCACTTGGACGAGGCGGGCGTGCTGGTCCATCGCTACGGGCCGCACATCTTCCACACCAATGCCCAGCGCATTGTCGATTACCTGTCGCGGTTCACCGAATGGCGCCCGTACGAGCATCGAGTGCTGGCCCAGGTCGATGAGCACCGGGTGCCGATTCCCATCAACCTGACGACGCTCAATACGCTGTTCGGCTTGTCCATGGATGAAGCGCAGGCCGAGGCCTTCCTGGCGCAGCGGGCGGAGCCGGTCGAGTCGATCCGGACTTCGGAGGACGTGGTCATCAACCAGATCGGCCGCGAGCTGTATGAGAAATTCTTTCGTGGCTACACCCGCAAGCAGTGGGGGCTGGACCCTTCCCAGCTGGACAAGTCGGTGACCTCGCGGGTGCCGACACGGACCAACACCGATGATCGGTATTTCACTGACCAGTTCCAGATGATGCCGCTGCACGGCTACACACGGATGTTCGAGCGCATGCTCGCCCATCCGAACATCGATATCTTGCTGGCGACCGATTTCAAAGAGGTTCGCCAGCGCATCCCCTATCGGGAACTGGTCTATTGCGGGCCGATCGATGAGTACTTCGATTACTGCTTCGGCCATCTGCCGTATCGCTCGTTGCGCTTTCAGCATGAAACGCTGGATGCGCCGCAGTTCCAGCCGGTGGCAGTGGTCAACTATCCGGACGAGCGCGTGCCCTATACACGAATCACCGAGTACAAGCACCTCACCGGGCAGGAGCATCCGCGCACCAGCATCAGCTACGAGTTTCCCTGCGCCGATGGCGACCCTTACTACCCGGTTCCGCGCCCGGAAAACGCCGAGCTGTACAAACGCTACAAGGCCCTGGCCGACGAAACACCCGGGGTGACTTTTCTCGGTCGGCTCGGCACCTACAAGTACTACAACATGGATCAGGTGGTCGGTCAGGCGCTGGCGCTGTATCAGCGCATCGCCGAGGGCGAAGGGGTCGTGACGAGGGCTCACGAGGTCGAGCCGGGTTGATCCCGGCTTCATCCAGACACTGGGAGACAGCAGCGTGCAGGAGAGGATCTTCAACAGTTTCGTGATGGCCGGCTACGAGTGTTCCACCCATCGCCGTGCCGATGGACGTCGGCTGGATATGCTCGCCGCGACTCGCCATGACCGCTGGGCCGAGCAGGATTACAGCCGGCTCGCCGAGCTGGGCATTCGCTGCGCCAGGGATGGCTTGCGTTGGCATCTGATCGAACAGCAGCCGGGTCGTTATGACTGGAGCAGTTTCCTGCCGATGCTGCGCGCCGCCCAGCGCGGCGATGTGCAAGTGGTGTGGGACCTGTGCCATTACGGCTACCCTGACGATCTGGACATCTGGCGGCCGGCCTTCGTCGAACGGTTTGCTCGCTTCGCCGGCGCCGTCGCGCGGTTGATGCGCGAGGAGGGGATCGAGACGGCGTTCTACTCGCCGATCAACGAGATATCTTTCTGGAGCTGGGCCGGCGGCGACGTCGGCTACTTCAACCCCACCGCCCGACAACGGGGCATGGAGCTCAAGCACCAGTTGGTGCGCGCGAGTATCGCGGCGATCGAGGCGATTCGCGAGGTGACTCCCGCCGCGCGATTCGTCCAGTGCGACCCGCTGATCAACGTGCGGTCCTTATCGCGGCGGGCCGAAGATATCGAGGCCGCCGAGGCGTATCGGTTATCCCAGTTCGAGGCGTGGGACCTGCTCACCGGCAGAAGCTGGCCGGGGTTGGGCGGGCGCGAGGAGTACCTGGATATTGTCGGCGTCAATTTCTATCCGCATAACCAGTGGTTCCTGCACGGCAATCGGATCGAGCCGGGCAGCGCGGATTATCGCCCGTTGGTGGGCATGCTCAGCGAAGTCCACCAGCGTTATCGAAGGCCGCTTCTGCTCTCTGAAACGGGCGCCGAAGACACCGCTCGGGTGCCCTGGCTGCACTACATCGGCGAGCAGTTGGCACTGGCGATGGAGCGCGGCATTCCGATAGCAGGCATGTGCTGGTACCCGTTTCTTGACTACCCGGGTTGGGACGATGATCGCTATTGTCCCACTGGCGTGTTTGGCTATGCCGACAGCGAAGGCAGCCGCGCGTCTTTCCATCCACTGACGCTGGCAATGAAGGCCCTGCAGGCGCGGTTTGCCTCGTCCGTGGCCACGGTGCAGATGCCGTGAACAGCCATCAGTCCCATGGCGCGCCGTTGCCGAATACCGCCATCGCGTTTTTGTGGCGATACGTCACCCTCAGGCCGTGGCATTTCGCGACGTTGTTTGTGCTGATTGTCGGTGCCGCCAGTTGCGCCGTGGCGGTGCAGTTCGGCATGAAGCTGCTGGTCGACGCGATGGCCCAGGGCAGGGAGGCGGCCGGGCATGTGTGGCTGCCGTTCACCGTATTCATCGCGCTGATTGTGGTGGAAAACCTGTTCTGGCGTTCGGGCGGCTACCTGGGCTGCCGGACGGTGGTCGCCAGTTGCGCGGACTTGCGGATTGACCTGTTCAATCACCTGACCGGACACCCGATGCGCTATTTCTCCGAGCATTTCGCCGGAGCCCTGGCCAACCGGATCTCCTCGGCGGGCGCGGCAGCGGGTTCCATCTATGGTGGCCTGGCCTGGAAGATTATTCCCCCTTGCGTGGATTTCATCGGTGCGGTGGTGGTGCTGTTTACCGTGCGGCTGTCCATGGGAATCGCTTTGATCGGCGCAGTGGTTGTGGTGGCCTCGCTGATCACCGTGATGGGGCTGCGCGGCCGCAGTCGGCATATCGATTTCGCTTCCCAGGCCGCACGCGTCGGTGGCGAGTTGGTGGACCAGGTCTCCAACGTCTGGACGATCAAGGCATTCTCCGCCCGACACCGCGAGCGGCGCCGGCTCGAACAGGCGATCGGCGTCGAGGCCAAGGCCCAGCGCCGCAGCTGGATCTACCTGGAAAAAGCCCGGGTCTTGCACGACATCTGCTTGTCGATCATGGCCGGCGGCATGCTCGGCTGGTCGATCCTGTTGTGGCAGGGCGGGCAGATCACCCCGGGCGATGTGGTGATGGTCAGCGCGTTGTCGTTTCGCATCCTGCACGGCTCGCGCGACCTGGCGCTGGCTTTGGTGGATACCTCGCAGCAGATGGGCGTGATTGCCGAGACGTTGCGCATCATCGTCCAGCCACACGCACTCAGCGACACCCCGGCGGAACTGGAACCTGGGCGCGGCAATATCCGTTTCCTCGACGTCAGCTACAGCTATGCCGACGGGCGCGGCGCGATCAGGCATCTGTCCCTGGACATTCCGGCCGGCCAGAAAGTCGGCATCGTCGGGCCGTCGGGCGCGGGCAAGTCGACATTGGTCAGTCTGGTCCAGCGCCTGGACGATGTGCGCAGCGGGGTGATCCTGATCGATGGCCGCGACGTGCGCTCGGTCAGTCAGGACAGCCTGCGCAGCCAGATCGCCGTGGTGCCTCAGGAGCCGGCGCTGTTCAATCGGACCATCTACGAAAACATCGCCTATGGCCAGCCCGATGCCACCGAGGCACAAGTCATCGACGCGGCCCGCCATGCCTATTGCGAAGAATTTATCCGCGACCTGCCGGAAGGCTTCAACACCTTGGTGGGCGAGCGCGGCGTGATGCTCTCGGGCGGCCAACGCCAGCGCCTCGGGCTGGCGCGGGCGTTCCTCAAGAACGCACCGATCCTGATCCTCGACGAAGCCACCTCGGCACTGGATTCGGAATCCGAAGCCAAGGTGCAAATGGCCCTGGACGACCTGATGCGCGGTCGCACCGTGCTGGCAGTGGCGCACCGGCTGTCGACGGTCGCGCGGTTCGACCGGATCTTGGTCTTGCAGGGCGGAAGAATCATCGAAGACGGCTCACCCGATGAACTGCGCCAGCGTGAAGGGCCGTTCCAGACCCTGTGGCAGGCGCAGGGATTGGAATTGGGCAAGCGTTAGCTGCCGATATTGGACGTGCCGCCGCCTTCGCGAGCAAGCTCGCTCCCACAGAGTAAATGGGTTGGGCGCTGGATGTGCGCGCGCCGCAGGACCCCTGTGGGAGCGAGCCTGCTCGCGAAAACGGTGGTTCAGTTATGGCGATGTTGGACGTGCCGCCGCCTTCGCGAGCAAGCTCGCTCCCACAGTGGAAATGAGGTTGGGCGCTGGATGTGCGCGCGCCGTAGGACCCCTGTGGGAGCGAGCTTGCTCGCGATAGCGGTGGTTCAGTTATGGAGATGTTGGACGTGCCGCCGCCTTCGCGAGCAAGCTCGCTCCCACAGTGGAAATGAGGTTGGGCGCTGGATGTGCGCGCGCCGCAGGACCCCTGTGGGAGCGAGCCTGCTCGCGAAAACGGTGGTTCAGTTATGGCGACGTTGGACGTGCCGCCGCCTTCGCGAGCAAGCTCGCTCCCACAGTGGAATGAGGTTGGGCGCTGGATGTGCGCGCGCCGCAGGACCCCTGTGGGAGCGAGCTTGCTCGCGAAATCGGTGGTTCAGCTATGGAGATGTTGGACGTGCCGCCGCCATCGCGAGCAAGCTCGCTCCCACAGTGGAAAATGAGATTGGGCGTTGGATGTGCATGCGCCGCAGGCCCCCTGTGGGAGCGAGCCTGCTCGCGAAATCGGTGGTTCAGTTATGGAAATGTTGGACGTGCCGCCGCCTTCGCGAGCAAGCTCGCTCCCACAGTGGAAATGAGGTTGGGCGCTGGATGTGCGCGCGCCGCAGGACCCCTGTGGGAGCGAGCCTGCTCGCGAAAACGGTGGTTCAGTTATGGCGATGTTGGACGTGCCGCCGCCTTCGCGAGCAGGCTCGCTCCCACATTGGAAATGAGATTGGGCGTTGGATGTGCATGCGCCGCAGGCCCCCTGTGGGAGCGAGCCTGCTCGCGAAAGCGGTGGTTCAGTTTATGGAGATGCTGGATCTGCCGCCGGGATCAGGCGTCTTGGTTGCTGCGGTTTTGATTGATGAAGTCCACAAACGCCCGCAGCGGCGAGGGCAGGTAGCGGCGGCCGGGGTAGTAGAGGAACGGTCCGGTAAAGCGCTGCCACCAGGGTTCGAGTACCGGTTCGAGGACACCGCTGTCCAGGTAGGGGCACAGCCAGTCCTCGAACAGGTGGACGATCCCCAGTCCATCCACCGCGGCCTGGACGGCCAGGTCCATGGCGCCGCCAATGCGCACCAGCAACGGGCCGTTCGGCTCGACGCTGATGGTTTCGCCGTCACGCTCATACTCCCACAGCGGCAAGGCGCCGCTGGGGAACTTGCCGGCCAGGCAAGCGTGTTGCAGCAGGTCCCGTGGGTGCTCGGGGCGGCCCCGGGCGTCGAGGTACGCCGGTGCGGCGGCGGTCGCGAAGCGTTGAAAGCGCGGGCCGATGGGGATCGCGATCATGTCCTGTTCGAGGCGTTCGTCGTAGCGAATACCCGCATCACACCCGGCCGCCAGCATGTCGACAAAGCTTTCTTCGGTAACCACTTCGAGGCGGATGTCGGGGTGGCTTTTCAGGAACGGCGCGATGATCGACGGTAGCACCAGCCGGGCGGCGCTGACCGGCACGTTCAACCTGAGGGTACCGGAAGGGCGGTCGCGAAAATCGTTGACCACGTCCAGCGCGGATTCGACTTCGCCCAGGGCCGGCACGATGCGTTCCATCAACCGTGCGCCGGCCTCGGTCGGCACCACGCTGCGGGTGGTGCGGTTGAGCAGGCGCACGCCGAGTCGGCTTTCGATCCGGCGTACCGCGTCACTGAGGCTGGAGGCGGATTTGCCGCTGAGCCGGGCGCCTGCTCGAAATCCCCGCGCATTGACCACCGCCACAAAGGCCAGCAAGTCTTGAATGTCCGTCGCCATTGTTCTCTCCGTCGTACAACCCGTTCGGATTGCACCTGATTATCAGTGGAGTGGTCAACGCCTATAGTCGGCTCACACAGACTAATTCAAGGGGGACGCGATGAGCAGGGCAGACAAGGCAGGGACTTTTTTACTGGGTGATCGTACGGTCAACCGCATGGGCTACGGCGCGATGCAACTGGCGGGGCCGCAGGTCTTCGGGCCGCCCAAGGATCCGGCGGCGGCCATCGCCGTGCTGCGCGAAGCCTTGGCGGCCGGAGTCAATCACATCGATACCGCCGATTTTTACGGGCCCCATGTCACCAACCAACTGATCCGCGAGGCGTTGCACCCTTACGCCGACGACCTGGTCATCGTGACCAAGGTCGGCGCGGTTCGTGGCGCCGATGCGTCATGGAACGCAGCCCAGAGCCCCGCCGAGCTGACCCGTGCGGTGCACGATAACCTGCGCAACCTCGACGTCGAGGTGTTGGACGTGGTCAATCTGCGGGTCATGGGCGATGTGCATGCGCCCGCTGAAGGATCGATTGAAGAGTCCTTCACAGCATTGGCCGAGCTGCAGCGCCAGGGCCTGATCCGCCATCTGGGCCTGAGCAACGTCACGGCGGCGCAAGTCAAGGAAGCCCAAGGCATCGCCAAGGTGGTCTGCGTGCAGAATCACTACAACCTGACCCACCGCGACGACGAACAACTCATCGCTGACCTGGGCCGCCAAGGTATCGCCTACGTGCCGTTTTTCCCGCTGGGTGGGTTTACGCCGCTGCAATCGGAAACGTTGTCGAACGTTGCCGCGCGCCTGGAGGCATCGCCGCTGTGTGTCGCGTTGGCGTGGCTGCTGCAACGTGCGCCCAACGTCCTGCTGATACCCGGCACCTCGTCGGTGGCGCACCTGCGGGAAAATATCTCGGCCAGTGAGCTGCAGATTCCGGCGCCTATGTTGGCTGAGCTTGACGCCATGGTTTAGCCGCAGCCCCTCTGGGCAGTCTCCATTCGCCTGAAAAATCGAACAGGGTCCAGCCGGGCGATGTCCCAGACATATCGTTGTCAGGCAAGGATTTCGTCATGGCAGACCCTTCTATTCCCGGCCACCGCTGGGCTGATTCGACCTTGGCTTTCTTGCGCGAGGGCTACCCGTTCATACGCAAGCGTTGCGTCGCCTATGGCAGTCCGGTTTTCCAGGCCCGACTGCTGGGACGGCGCACGCTGTGCCTCAGTGGGCTGGAAGCGGCGGAGCTGTTCTACGATGCGCGGCGCTTCGTCCGGACCCCCACGTCGACACCGGCGCCGCTGCGCAACATCCTGTTGGGCGCGGGCGGCGTCCAGGGTCTCGATGGCGCACCTCATGCGCGACGCAAGCAGCTGTTTCTCGACGTGCTGGACAAGGAAAGCGTAAACCGCCTGGTCGGCCGCTACGAGGCTCACTTGAGCGAAGCGGCGGCGAAGCTTGCGGCGAACCAGCCGATCGAATTCCTGCCGTGGATCGAGGCGCTGCTGTGTCGATCGGTCTGCGAGTGGGCCGGCGTGCCAATGATGAGTGATCGGCAAATGCGGCGGTTGACCCGTCGGCTCGCCTCGCTGATCGATGGCAACGGCCGCGTCGACTGGCGGATGCCGGCCGCCTGGATGCGGCGCAAGGCTTGCGAGGCCCAGGCGGCACGCTGGATAAAAAACTGTCGGCAAGACCCGGCGCCAGCATCGCTGCAGACCCCGCTGCAACAACTCGCATGGCATCGCGATGAGCACGGCCAGTTGCTCCCACCGCGGATAGCGGCAGTGGAGCTGCTGAATATCTTGCGTCCAGTGGTGGCGGTGGGGCGCTTTCTGTTGTTCGGGCTGATCGAGCTGGAACGCCGGCCGCAATGGCGCGCCAGCATTGCTCGCGATGACGCTGCGGCTTGGGCTTTTGCCGAGGAAACGCGGCGCTTTTACGCGTTCTTTCCGATGGTGGCGGCGTTTGTGCGCGAGAGTTTCGAGTGGCGAGGCTACCGCTTCGAAAAAGGCACTCGGGTGCTGCTCGATCTGTTTGGCTCCAACCGTGATCCGGCGCACTGGAAAACCCCGGAAAGCTTTGCGCCCGAACGTTTCGGCCAGTGCCCCATGAGAACCTCTGTCATCAGCCAGGGCGGCGGGGATTACACCTATCACCGCTGCCCGGGCGAGCCGCTGACGCTGGCCCTGATGCAGAAAACCTTCGAACATCTGTGCCGCCACGTGCAATGGCGGCTGGTGGTGAAAGAAGTCGATTTTCAACGCCTGCCCATGTTGCCCAGGGAGCCGGTGCTGATGTCAGTGGTGACCGGCTAGCCACGCGCCTCATCCGTCTCGTTTCGATGGTGTTCCGGCCAGCTGTCGACGGGGCGGGCGCGGTCTTCGTTGAACATCTCGGTGAGCAACGCGTTGGCGCGTCGGTAGGCGTCGTGCCGGAACGTGAGGTCATCTTCCGGTTGGGCGACGATTTCTTCGAGCATCTGCAGATTCAAGCGGCGGAACTGATCGGCGCGTTCGCGCGCCTCGTAAGCGCCGACACCCATCTGCACCAGTGCCCGGCGACCCAACGCCAGCGCGCTTTCGAAGGTTTCCCGCTCGGCAACCTCGACACCCATCTGCCGCAGGTTGATCAGGTGGCCCATGTCCCGCGCGCGGACGACCAGTTTCAACGTGGGGAAGTGCTCCTGGGCCAACCGGGTCAGCGTCAGGTTGTCTTGCTGATCGTCGATCGCATTGATCAGCACCGCCGCCTGTGCCGCGCCGGCCGCGTGCAACAGGTCGAGGCGCGTGGCGTCGCCGTAGAACACTTTCACGCCGAATTTGCGCAGCGTCTCGATGTTGTCGGGGTCGTGATCCAGAACCACTACCTCGACGCCGCAGGACATCAGCAAACGTCCGGCGATCTGTCCGAAACGGCCGAAGCCGGCAATGATCACCCGCGGGTTCTGCTGGTCGACGAGGTCGGATTCCTGGCGATCTTTCTTGCTGGCCGACTCGATTCGCTCCAGCAGCAGAATGAGCAGCGGCGTCACGCACATCGACAGGGCCACCGCCAGGGTCAGGCTCTTGCCCCACTGGTCGGTCAGGATGCCCGCCAACGTCGCGGCGCCGAACACCACGAAGGCGAACTCGCTGCCCTGGCCGAGCAATACCGCCTGCCAGGAACGCTGGCCGGCGGGGACATTCAGGAAGCGGCTGACGGTCTTGATCACCAGCAGTTTGATCAGGATGAACCCGACGGTCAGGGTGATGACTTTCAGCGGTGCGTCGATCAGCGTGCCGAAGTCGATCGACATGCCGACGCCGATGAAAAACAGCCCCAGCAGCAAGCCCTTGAACGGTTCGATGTCGCTTTCCAGGGCGTGGCGGTATTCGGAACTCGCCAGCAACACGCCGGCGAGGAATGCGCCCATGGCCATCGACAGGCCGGCTTCTTCCAGCAGAAAGCCGAAGCCGAATACCAGGAACAGCGCCACGGCACTGAAGATCTCACGCAGGCCCGAGCGCGCGGCGAAGCGCAACAGCGGCCGTGTCACGTAGCGCCCGAGCAGCACGACGACGCTGATGGCGGCGACGATCTTGACGATCGATAACGCCAGGGCCATGCCCGACGGCGTGTCGCCATGGGCCGAGAGCAACGGGATCATGGCCACCAGAGGAATGGCCGCGATGTCCTGGAACAGCAGGACGGCAAAACTGCTGCGGCCCACTGCGGTAGCGTTCAGGTTGCGTTCGCGCATGGCCTGCATGGCGATGGCCGTGGACGAAAGGCTCAGGGTCAGGCCCACCAGCAACGCCGCCGTCCAGCCCAGGCCGAGCGCCGCGCAAAACGCTGCGATGGCGGCACCGCAAGCGAGCATCTGCAGCGCGCCGCCACCGAATACCATCCGGCGCAGCGCCCAGAGGCGCTTGGGGTCGAGCTCAAGGCCGATGATGAACAGCATCAGCACGACGCCGATTTCGGCGAATTCCAGGATGGCCTTGACGTCGGTTATAAGCTTCAGCCCCCACGGGCCGATCACGCACCCGGCCAGCAGATAACCGAGCACCGGGCCCAGGCCCAACCGGACGGCAATCGGTACGATCAGTGTCGCCGAGGCCAGGTAGATGAGCATTTCGATCAGGCTGTGAGTTTCCATATCAATCTTCCTTCCAGGCGGCCAGGCGTTCGCCATAGTGTTCGATTTGCTCGCGTTGGGCCTCGGCGTCGCCGGCAAACGCACCATGCACGACCAGCGGTTCCAGCCAGCGCATATGACAGTAGAGCGCCGTGGCCTGGAGCGGCTGCGCCAGCACGGCAAAGCCGGGGTAGGCGCCCATCTGGAAATGATCGTGTTCGCCACCCGTGGTGACGGCCCACAGCAGGCTTTTGCCGTTCAGGGCCGTGGCGCCTTTGCCGTACGCCCAGCCATGGGTGAAGACTTTGTCGATCCACAATTTGAGCAGAGGCGGCATGCTGTACCAGTACATCGGGTGCTGCAGGACGACCAGCTGTGCCTGTTCGACGGCGCGCTGTTCCGCCTCGACGTCGATGTCGAAACCCGGGTAGAGATCGTAGAGCGAGCGTATGACCACGTCCGGATTGGCGCCGGCGCGCTTGAGCATCTGCTGGTTGACCCGCGACTGGTCGGGGTAGGGATGGGCATAAACGATCAGGATCATCGGGCAATTCCAGGCGGCTGGGTCCGGGTCGAAAGGCCGGACATCCTACCGGGGAAGGCGCGTGATGTTTAGGAGATTGTTCCCGGGCGAGCCTTGCCAGGGTCAATTGAGCGGGAGCGAGACCCTGACCTCCAGGCCGCCGCCCCGGCGGTTCCTGAGCGTCAGTGTGCCGCCGTGCTCCAGCACCGTCGCCCGAGCCGCCGACAGGCCCAGGCCGACGCCGCCGGTATTTTTGTTGCGTGAACCCTCGATGCGAAAGAACGGTGCGAAGACCTGCTCATGGTATTCGGGCGCAATGCCCGGGCCGCGATCCTGGATGCGGATTTCGATGCGATCGATGAAGGTCTTGAGTTGAACACCCGGTTCGCTGGCGTATTTGACCGCGTTGTCGATCAGGTTGGTCAGCGCGCGCTTGATCCCGATGGGGCGGCCCACGTAGACCAGCCGCTGGGCGCCCTCGAAAGACACTTCGATGCCGCCGTCCCTGAAATCATCGACGATGGTGTGCAGCAGCTCCGCCAGGTCGAAAGCGGTGGCGTGTTCGAGGCGCGCTTCGTCGCGGAAGAATTCCAGCGCGGCGTTGACCATCGCCTGCATCTCGTCGACGTCCCGGAACAACCGCGATTGCTGTTCGGCATCCTCGATGAATTCGCCGCGCAGGCGCATGCGGGTCAACGGCGCCCGCAGGTCATGAGAGATGGCCGCGAGCATTTGCGTGCGGTCCTGGACGAAATGCTTGAGCTGAGCCTGCATGGCATTGAACGCCAGGATCGCCTGGCGGATCTCGAAGGGGCCGACGACCGGGATCGGCGGCGCCCGGAAGTCCACGCCGAAGCGCCGGGCACCCTCGGCGAAACGCTCCAGCGGGGTTGCCAGGTGCCGCGTGGCAATCAGGGCGACGATGAAGGTCGACAGCAGGATCAACGCGATGATGATCAGGTTGCGCTGCCATTCCCCCAGCCCCCAGCTGCGCGAGCCCACGGAGAAGATGACCCAGGTGTGGTCAGACAGCTCGATGATCACCGCGTAGCGTCTGCCCGGGTCATCAGCGGCCGGCCAGTCGTTGGGCTCGTAGGCCTCGATCCGGGCGTCGGGCCTGTTCAATTGCTGGTGCAGGAACGCCGAGCCTTCACTGAACTCCGGATCCCCGATCACCGGCAGATGCGCCTCCTCATAGCGCTGCAGCCACTGTACGTTGATCCCGGGGTCGCTGGCGATACGGGCAATGGCGTGCCGTTGGCCGGGATCGGCCGCGTCGATGATGCGCGTGATCGCCGCAGCCTTGTCCATCAGGCCGGTTTCCATCAGGGGAGGGCGCGCCCACGCACCGGCCACCAGGCTGAACAGTTCGTTGAGGGCCAGCAGCGTCAGCATCGAGACCATGGTGGTCAGGGCAATCCAGCGCGCCACGGTGTCCCTGGGGCGAGGCATCTTCGAGGGGTTGGCGGTCATCGCTTCACCACGTGAGGGCTGAACAGGTAGCCGCTGTTGCGGATGGTACGGATCATCGACGGCCCCGTGACGTCGGTCTCCAATTTGCGCCGCAGGCGGCTGACCTGCACGTCGATGCTGCGGTCGAACGCGTCGAAGGTTTCGCCCCGGGCCAGGTCCAGCAGTTGCTGGCGGGTGAGGACGCGGCGCGGATGTTCGGCGAAGACCAGCAGCAGTTCGAACTCGCCGGTGGACAGCGGAATCATGACCTTGTCGGGGGAGCGCAACTCGCGACGGGTGACGTCCAGTTGCCAGCCCTCGAATTCCAGCACGGGTCGGGAGATATCGCCCAGGCTGCCCCTGGCTTCGCCGGTACGCCGCAGGACGGCGCGGACCCGGGCCAGCAGCTCGCGGGCGTCGAAGGGTTTGGTCAGGTAATCGTCGGCGCCCATTTCCAGGCCGACGACGCGGTCGCTCAGTTCGCCCATGGCGGTGAGCATGATGATCCCGACCCGGTGTTCGGCCCGCAGCCGCTGGCAGAGCACCAGTCCGTTGTCGCCCGGCAGCATGACGTCGAGGATGATCAGGTCGGGCATCCGCCGCTCGACCGCCTGCCACAGCGCCGCGCCGTCGGCGGCCACTTCGACGCTGTAGCCATGTTGTTCGAGGAATTTGCGCAGGAGGGCGAGGACTTCGAGGTCGTCGTCCACCAGGAGTAGGTGGCTCACAGGGGTCACGTCGGGCAATGGATACAGGAGGCGATACTAGGGTCAATCCGCCGCTTGCGTCATATATTTCAATCCGGAAACAAAGCGACCGGCACGCAACATTGCGGAAATCTTCGGGCAAGAAAACCGCGGCAGGATTGCCTCGATGTCAGCCAGTCAGACAATTGCAAGCTCAACACCGAGACCCGTGGCGAGGGGATTTATCCCCGCTGGGTTGCGAAGCGACCCCAAACCAGACATCCCGGTGTGCCTGGCTCATTGAGTCGACAGCTTTTGGGCTGCTTCGCAACCCAGCGGGGATAAATCCCCTCGCCACAAAAGGCCTGCATTGACTGATTGGTATCGCCCATTCCTCGTCGAGATTGCCCCGTATGCCGATCAGCAAACCCGCTCCGCTGTTTCTTCGATCCACCGTCGTCGTTGCGCTGGCGGCGTTTGCCAGCGGTTGCAGCAGCACGCCGCCCGCGACACCGGGCAGCTGCGAGAATATGCCCTATGCCGTGCATGATCCGGCGGAACCGGTGAACCGCGGCATCTTCGCCTTCAACCGTACCGTGGACGACTATGCCCTGGCCCCCATCGCCCGTGGTTATCGCAAATTGCCTGAGATGTTCCAGAGCGGCGTGCACAACTTCGTCACCAACTTCGGCGAGCCCAAGGTCTTCATCAACGATTTGCTGCAAGGCAACGGCGAGCGCTCGGTCACCACCCTGGGCCGTTTCGTCATCAACACCACGGTGGGCATCGTCGGGCTGATCGACGTGTCGGGCAAGATGGGCATTGCGCGTCACGAATCCGATTTCGGCCAGACATTCGGCGTCTGGAATATCGCTCCGGGGCCGATCGTCGAGCTGCCACTGTTCGGCACTGGCAACCTGAGGGACGCGACCGGCAAGGTGGTGAGCTTCGCGGTGGACCCGTTCGGCAGCAACAGCGATACCGTCGAAACCCTGGGCACGATCAAGACCGTGGGCGGTGTCGTCGATGGCCGCGCCGAGGCGCTGCCGCTCACCGACAAATTGCAGACCCAGGCCGATTACTACGTGGCGCTGCGAGACGCGGTCGCCCAGCGGCGCGCCGATTTTGTCGCCGACGGGAAACTGGGAGCCGTCCAGGACAACCCGCAATGCCAGGAACAGGGTGCCGGGGATGAATAGCCAGGCGCTGGTCCTGCATCGTCGAGTGAAGACACTCGACCAGGGTGCGTTGCATTGCCGCGAAGTCGAGTTGCGGCTCGCCGAGGATGGCCGGCATGTGCTGCTCAGCCGCTACGTCGAATGGTACGACCCCGAGCAAGCCGGCTTGTGCGCCACCCAGCATTATCGCGTGCCGCTGGCGAGCATGATTCGGTGGATGATCAATAACGGCGAACGAGGGGAGGGCCACTGACAGCGGGTTCAATAATGGCTGTTTGCCGCCCGAACAGTGATGAAACATTTTTACATACTCTCGATAAATTAGAGTTGTACGATGTCGTACGAAATATGGTCGACTGTGTCCGTTTCTCACAAAAAAAACAACGGAGACTCCATCCATGTCGAGCATACCTTCCGTCGAAGGGCAGGCTGCAGCCCCCGCGCAAAGCCGCTTCGTACGCCTGTTGAAGCTTCTAGGCCCGGGCATCATCGCAGTACTTTCCTGGCTGGGCGCAGGCGACCTCATCACTTCTTCCGTGGCCGGCGCCAACTACGGCTACGCCATGATGTGGGTGCTGGCGGTGTCTCTGCTGCTGCGCTACCTGATCGTCAACATCATCGCGCGCTTCCAGCTTTGCAATAACCAGGGCATGACCATCCTGCAGGGCTACGCGCAACTCAATCCGTTTTTTGCCTGGTTCATGCTGGTGTATGCGCTGCTCATGGGGCACCTGATGAATGCCTACATGATCAAGGGTGCCGGTGAGGCCTTGGCGATGCTGCTCAAGACCGATTATCCGCTGCTCTGTTCGGTGGCGGTGGTGCTGGCGGTGTGGATGCTCGTCGGGCGCAATATCTATTCGATGATCGAAGGCGTGATGAAGGCGCTGCTGGCGATCATGACGCTGGCATTCCTGGCCCTGGCGGTGATGTCCGGCCCGGATGTCGCCGGTATCGTCAAAGGCACCATTGGCTTCAGCATTCCGCCGGATGAAGGTGTGCACGGTGCGCTGCTGGTGGCGGTCTCGGTGATCGGCGCGGTGGCCGGTTCCATCGCTAACTTCGTTCACCCCTACGTCATGCGCCAGAAAGGCTGGGTGGGTCCTGAGCACAAGCGCATCCAGCGCAACGACCTGCTGTTCGCGGTGTTCGTCGGGATCATCATCAACCTGGCGATCTGGATCGTCGGCGCGGAAATCCTGCGGCCCAACGGCATCGAAGTCAAAACCCTGGGCGACCTGGGCAAGGCCCTGGAAATCTTCTTCGGCCCGATTGGCTGGTATGTGTTCTTCATCGGTGTCTTTGCCACGCTGTTCGCCAGTATTTCCGGCAAGACCACGGCGTTCCCGATGCTCATCACCGACGCCTTCCAGCACGTGCGGCCCGAGCGTCGCGAGCGCTACGGCAAAGAGTTCCACCGTGACCCGATGCACAAGTGGTTCATGCTGTTCATCCTGGTGACGCCGCTGATCTGGTCCTTGCCCGGCATGCCGGACTTCGTGACCCTGACCATTGGTGTCAACGCCCTGAACATCATCGGCCTGCCGGTGATCTCCCTGGGCCTGTTGATCATGTCCAACCAGAAGTCGCTGCTGAGCAAGGAATACCGCAACAACCTGTTCGAGAATATCGCGCTGGTATTCGCCACTGGCCTGGCGTTGTGGGTCGCGTTCCAGCTGGGCGTCGATCTGTTTACCTGAGGTCTGCTCATTCATCTCTGGAGGGGCTGCTAGACTTCACGGTCCAGCCCCTTGCGGAGAATCCGGATGAACAACAAGAACAGGATCTGTCTCTGGTATGACGGCACCGCTCAGGAAGCTGCGCAGTTCTATGCGGCTACCTTTCCCGACAGTGCGGTGAACGCCATCCACCACGCGCCCGGCGACTACCCGGCGGGCCAGCAAGGTGACGTGCTCACCGTGGATTTCACCGTGATCGGCATCCCCTGTATCGGCCTGAATGGCGGGGCGATGTTCAAGCACAACGAAGCGTTTTCTTTCCAGGTGGCCACCGATGACCAGGCCGAAACGGACCGCTTGTGGAATGCAATCATCGACAACGGCGGCCAGGCGAGCGCCTGCGGATGGTGCAAGGACAAGTGGGGCGTGTCGTGGCAGATCAGCCCGCGGGTGCTGATCGAAGCAGTCACCAGTTCCGACAAAGCCGCCGCCAGGCGCGCCTTCGAAGCCATGATGAACATGACCAGGATCGATATTGCGGCGATTGAGGCGGCGGTGAGGGGCTGATCGGCAGTACCGCCATTGATGCAAGCTGAACTACCGCTATCGCGAGCAAGCTCGCTCCCACATGGGCTCCCTGGGGAGACCGAACATTGAGTTCACACCTCTTCCCTGTGGGAGCGAGCTTGCTCGCGATGGCGCCGGTACTGTCGATACCGCTATCAGCTCCCGGTGGTTTCCGGCAACCGGGCAATCACCTTGATCTCGAACTGGAAACCATACAACCACGTCACGCCCACCGCCGTCAGCGTCGGGTGCGGCGCGTTGCCCCAGAATTCCGGCACGACGCTCCAGACTCGCTCGAATATCGACTGCGGATCGACCATGAAGACCGTCACGTCAACCACATCGTCAAAGCTGCAATCGGCAGCCGCCAGGATCGCCTTCAGATTGTTGAACGCACGCCGGACCTGATCCTCCAGGTGCGGCTCCGGTGAACCGTCCCCGGTGCTGCCGACCTGCCCGGAGACGAACAGGAAACCATTGGAACGAATCGCCGGCGAGTAACGGTTGCGCTCGTAGAGCGCTTGGCGGCCGGGTGGGAAAACAACGTCGCGCTGTGTCATGGGTGTCTCCATCAAATGAGCCGCAAGCGGCGGGAAATCAACGATGAAGTCACTCTAGGGGCTTGTGTCCGGGCGATAAACGAGCAACCTTGGCGATCACTGTTTGTAGAACCCAAACAATCCGAGGCACCCATGGATCGTTTCGATGCGATGCAGGCGTTCGTACGTGTCGTGGAGGCGGGCAGCTTCACCAAGGCCGCCGAGACCCTGCACATGAGCAAGACCACCGTGACCCAACTGGTGCAGCAGCTGGAGGCGCGGCTGCGCGTCAGGCTGCTCAACCGCACCACCCGCAAGGTCAATGTCACCGCGGACGGCGCGGTTTTCTACGAGCGGGCGATTCGCCTGCTGGCCGACCTGGACGACGCCGAAACCAGCTTGTCCACTGCCCAGTCGCTGCCCCGTGGCCGGCTGCGGGTGGACGTGCCGAGTCCGCTGGCCGCGATGATCCTGGTGCCAGCATTGCCGGGTTTCTATCAGCGCTATCCGGACATCCAGATCGACTTGGGCGTCAGCGATCGCATCATCGACATGCTCGACGAAAATGTCGATTGCGTGGTGCGCGGCGGTGAACTGAAAGACCAGTCACTGATCGCCCGGCGCGTCGGCGACCTGGCCCTGGGCGTGTTTGCGGCGCCGAGTTACCTGGCGCGCGAGGGCATCCCCCGGCATCCCCGGGAGCTGGAAGATTCCGCGCACCGCATCGTCGGTTTCCTCTGGGCGCGCACCGGCAAGGCCTTGCCTTATGCCATGCACAAGGATGACGAACACCTTCATATCAAGGGCCGCCATGCGCTCGCCGTCGACGATGGCAACGCTTATCTCGCAGCCGGCCTGGCGGGGCTGGGCGTGTTATGGCTGCCCCAGTACATGTCCCGCCCACACGAAGCGCAAGGCGCGCTGGTGCCGCTGTTCGAAGGCTGGCGCCTGGAGTCGATGCCGCTTTACGTGGCTTACCCGCCGAACCGGCACATCAGCGCCAAGCTGCGGGTATTCATCGACTGGGTGGTGGAGCTGATGGCGCAACATGCGCCTATTATTGATCGGCCTGTGTCATGAAAATTTTCTCGAATGCAGAGGAGATCGACGATGGACCGATTCACTGGCGGTTGCCTGTGCGGCAACGTGCGCATTGAAGCTTCAGGGCGCCCATACCGGGTTGGCCTGTGCCACTGCCTGGATTGCCGCAAGCACCATGGCGCGCTGTTTTTCGCCGCCGCCGTGTTCCCCCGGGACGCGGTGACCGTCAGCGGTGAAACCCGGGATTACGCCGGACGTTTTTTCTGCCCCCACTGCGGTTCGTCCGTCTTCGCCCGCAGCGGCGACGAGGTCGAAGTCAACCTGGGCACGCTGGATGCGCCCGACCAACTGATGCCCACCTACGAAAGCTGGACCGTGCGCCGCGAATCCTGGTTGCCGGCGTTTCCACTCTCACGGCGCTATGAACATGATCGCGAGGGCACGGGGCGGTTCGAGGGGTAGGGTGTGAACCAGAACCTTGGTCTGCCGATGCGGTCCTCCAGATACGCTCTGGGAATCGAGGACATGGAAATGGACCTGGCCGAGCAATACCGCAATTACATCGTCTGCCTGAATGCCCGTCGCTGGCAGGAGCTGGGCGACTTTGTCGACGATAGCGTGCAATACAACGGCGAACCGGTGGGTTTGGCGGGCTATCGGGCGATGCTGGAAAACGACGTGAGGACCATTGTGGACTTGCGTTTTACTATCGACCTGCTGGTGGTCGAACCGCCGAACGTGGCGGCCCGGCTGCTGTTCGATTGCTCGCCGCGCGGCCGGTTTCTCGGGCTTGAGACTGATGGCCGGCGGATTCGCTTTTCCGAGAATGTGTTCTACACCTTCGATGGCGGCAAAATCGTTCGCGTGTGGTCGGTCATCGACAAGGCGGCGGTGGAAGCGGCGCTCCAACGCGAAAGCCCTTCCGGAGAAGGGCTTTGAGCACAAATGAATGATTGAGTGGATGAATGTGGGAGCGAGCCTGCTCGCGAAAGCGGTGGCACAGGTTGCAGAGGTGTTGGATCTGCTGCCGCCTTCGCGAGCAGGCTCGCTCCCACAGGGTATTTCACACAACTATCCGGGGGGTTATTCCTTGAGGAAAGTCAGCAGGTCCTGGTTCAGGCGATCCTTGTGCGTCTCGGTCAAGCCGTGCGGCGCGCCTGGGTAGACGATCAATCGAGCATCCTTGATCAGCGCCGCCGAAGCCCGGCCTGAGGCATCGATGGGCACGATCTGGTCGTCGTCACCGTGGATCACCAGCGTCGGCACGTCGAATTTTTTCAAGTCGCCGCGAAAGTCGGTCGCCGAGAACGCCGCGATCGAGTCATAGGTGTTCTTGCTGCCGCCTTGCATGCCCTGCGCCCAGAACGACTGGATCAAGCCTTGGGATGGCTTGGCACCCTTGCGGTTGTAGCCATAGAACGGGCCGGAAGCGATGTCCAGGTACAGCTGCGAACGGTTCTCCAGGGACGCTTTGCGCAGGCCGTCGAAGACTTCGATTGGCAAGCCGCCGGGGTTGGTGTCGGTCTTGAGCATCAGCGGCGGCACCGAGGACACCAGCACGGCTTTCTTGACTCGACCGGTGCCGTGGCGACCGATGTAACGCGCCACTTCGCCGCCGCCCGTCGAGAAGCCGATCAAGGTCACGTCCTTCAGGTCCAGCGCTTCGATGACCGCCGCCAGGTCGTCGGCGTAATGGTCCATGTCGTTGCCTTCCCACGGCTGGCTGGAGCGACCATGACCGCGACGGTCGTGGGCAATCACGCGGTAGCCCTTGGAGGCGAGGAACATCATCTGGCCTTCCCAGCTGTCGGAGTCCAGCGGCCAGCCGTGGCTGAAGGTGACGACCTGGCCGTTACGCGGGCCCCAATCCTTGTAATAGAGCTGGACGCCATCCTTGGTGGTGATGTAGCTGGCGGACTGCATCACGCTGCCGATTGCGGAAGCACTGGCACCGGCCTGCACAGGCGTCGCCGCCTCGGCGCCGAGGGTGGCCAGGGCCAGGGTTGCGACAGCCAGGGTGCGGTTGAAGGTGTTCATCGTTTCTCTCTCCATAAGGGGTGTTTTGATCTGCCGGGATCGTCATCGATCGCGTTGGTGGGCAGATTAGAGAGAGCGCAGCGCAACGAGAACGGCGCTGGCGTTGATAGCAACTATGGGGAATTCAGATACCTGCATATCACCGTGGCGAGGGAGCTTGCTCCCGCTGGACTGCGTAGCAGTCCCAATGGGCTGGATGCGGTTTTGCAGGTATACCGCGTGTTCGGTATTACGACGGCTGCGCCGCCGAGCGGGAGCAAGCTCCCTCGCCACAGAAGCAGTAAAAATTGCAGGTGTGATCACCCAAACGAAGGCATCGGCCCCAACGATTTGATCACCCAGGCGATCACCGCTGCGGCAATCAGCACCGCTGCCAGCAACCCGATAAACAGCCACTTGACGACTTTCACCCACCTCGGCGTCCCGGAACTCGGCGGGAGCATTTCGGCGGCTGTCTGCCTCATCGCCTCGGAGCAGCGTTTGCACTCACCGTTATCAGCGAGAATAAGGGCTCCGCAGTAAACACAATTTTTCATGGTATATCCGAGGCTCGAGGACGTTTGTGCGACGACGAAATATCGCCGCACCAGAGACTTAGTATTTATAGACGATGCCCAGCCTGCCGAGGATTTCCAACGCATTGACCAGGCCCAGACCGTTCATGGGCAGGCAGGCAAATGCCTGGTATTCATCGAAATGCGTGCCGATGGCCAGCAGTTTCAAATCGTGGGGTTCCAGCTGCGCGTTGAAGTACTGCAGCAGTGCGCGCTCCCAATCATCGGCGCGGTTCACGGCGTCAACGGTCTTGCTGCCCGGAGCAGGGATTTCGATGCTCAGTTGCTTTAGCGGGGCGAGGGCATTGATGGCGTAGACGCCTGAGGACGACCACTCCTTCCATTCGAATTCAGCCAGCTGCCCGGCCTCGGAAAGCGCCGATTGCACTTGCGTCCAGGCCCAATCCCACTCGCCGGTAGGGGCCGGCATGTTGTCGATCAGCGCTTGCGCCTGCGCCTCGTCGAAAAGTCCATCGAACAGGTCGGCCAGCGTATCGGCCAGATCCACGGGCGGCCCGTTGCCTTGGGTGTCGAGGTCGAGGCTCAAACGCTGCCAGAGACTGCCAAGTTCGGCCCAGTCGTCATCGTCCATGTCGTCATCGATCACTTGGGCCTTGTGGCCCCGGTGGTAATTGTCCAGCCGCGTCTTGCGCACCCGAACCGCGCCTTCGACGACATCCACTGCATAACTGCTGTGGTCCAGGTAGTTGGTCTGGAAAACGATGCGATCAGGAAACACGTCATGGACGAGGCTTTCTTCCGCGTCGAAGTACGACGCACCCTCAAGGGTGCCGTGGGCGGCGGTGATGCGCTGAAGCGCCAGTGGATCGATGGGGTTCTTGGTCATCATCAGCTTTCAGCGGAAACGGTCGTCTCTGGATCGGCCTCAGCCGCCAGCTTCAGTCGGTCGGCTTTGCTGATGTATCGGTCCTTGCTCTTCGGCGCCAGCTTTGCACTGGCCTTTTTTGCATTGGCCTTGAGTAGCTGGTTGATCTTTTTACGGCGATTCATGTTTTCTACTCGGCTTGTCCGATTGGGAAGCGGCTGCGGTGACGTATCGTAAGTGCGAAAGGGGGCGGTGGCTAGGGTTCGGGTTCCCGCGTCGTCTTTTGTGAACGGCTGCGCCTATCCCTTGAGCACCAACGACATGTCCGGGTATCTGGCGCACAGGAAATCGACGAAGGCGCGGACCTTCGGCGCCGCCAGGCGCCTGGATGTGTGCAGGACCCAGAGTTGCGGTTCGACGCCGGTCACGGTGCCCCACTGGACCAACTCACCGCGGGCCAGCTGGTCCCACGCGATCGATTGGGGAATGAGCGCAGCACCACCGCCGGCGATCGCGGCGTCGCGGATCATCAGGAATGAGGAAAACTGCAGATTGGGGATGGGCTCCAGCACCAGTTCCCCTCCATCGAGCGTCCAGTGGGTGGGCTGGAAGCTCGGCATCACGATGGCGGGAACCGGGCGGATCGCGCCGGGTTCTGGCCTGGGTATGCCTGGAGCGGCCACGACCACCAGCCGGTCCTTGGCGAAGCAGCGCCCGACCAGGCTGTTGTCCGGGCTCGGATTGATCCGGATGGCGACGTCGAATTGATCCTCGACGAGGTCCACCAGCCGATCTTCCGCCACCACTTCGAGGGTGACTTGCGGGTAGGCCGCACAAAACTCGGCACCGATCCGACCCATCGCCAACTGCGAGAACAGCACCGGGGAGGCGACACGCAGGCGTCCTCGTGGCGTCGACCCTCCGTCACGCGCGGCCGTCAACGCCTCCGCCACCTCGGCCAGCGGCCCCTCGGCCCGGGCCAGCAGTGTTTCGCCGGCTTCAGTCAGCTTCAGGCCTCGCGCGCTGCGCTCGATCAGCCTCACACCCAATTGCTCTTCGAGCTCGGAGATGCGCCGCGACAAGGTCGCCTTGGACCGGCCGCTTGCTCTGCTTGCCTTTCCCAATCCCTCGCTGCTGGCGACGAGTGTGAAATCGATCAGTGCATTCAGGTTCATCGCTGTTCCAGATTTGAGACATGGCGTCTACATATTGTGGTCTTCGTTTTGCGGATGCAACGGCTTATCTTTTTTCCAACGCAGTTCAATTCATCCACTTGCATCCACTTCTGGAGATTCACATGAGCATTCTCGTCATCGGCGCCACTGGCACCATCGGTTCACTCGTCACGCAAGGCCTAGCCGACGCGGGCGCCGAGGTCAAAGCCCTGGTGCGCCAACCCGGTAAACGGTCGTTCCCGGCCGGTGTCACGGAAGTTGTCGCGGACCTCACCGATGTCCCGTCGCTGCGCGCTGCGCTGTCGTCGGTACGTACGCTGTTCCTCCTCAACGCCGTGACGCCCGATGAGGTCACCCAAGCCCTGATCACCCTGAACCTCGCCCAAGAGGCAGGCATCGAGCGCGTCGTCTACCTCTCGGTGATCCATGCCGACCGGTTCACCAACGTCCCGCATTTCACCGGCAAGCACACGGTTGAACGCATGATCGAAAGCCACGGCATCGCCGCGACGATCCTGCGCCCGGCCTACTTCATGCAAAACGAACGCATGGTCCAGCAAACGATCCAGGACTACTCGGTGTACCCGATGCCGATCGGCTCGGCGGGCGTCTCGATGGTCGATGCGCGCGATATCGCCGATGTCGCTGTGGCCGAGTTGCTGCGCCGTGACAGGGCTTCGGCACCGCTGGAGCGGATCACCCTGGATCTGGTCGGCCCGCAAGCGCTGACCGGGGCGTCGGTGGCGAAGATCTGGAGCGCCGCGCTGGGGCGCGAGATTGCCTACGGCGGTGACGATGTGGCGGCCTTCGAAGCGCAGATGGCTTCGTTCGGTCCCGCCTGGTTGGCTTATGACATGCGCCTGATGATGGCCGGCATCCAGCAGTTCGGCATGACCAGCGAAGGCGCCATCGACCGGTTGCAGGCCATCCTCGGCCGTCCGCTGCGCAGCTATGAGGCGTTTGTCCGTGAGGCGGTTGCCGGAGAGTAGGCAGCCGGAGCAAAGCATCATTGCTGCATGTTGTGCAGCAATGATCTGCAATCCGCCTGTCTTGTTCATTTCGGGATCGCTTCTCACACTGACTCCGTCTGGTGAAGCCGATTTCCAACCGAGGGAGAAATGAACATGGCAACTGCGATCCGGTTCAACCAATTCGGCAGCCCCGATGTATTGACGCTGCAAGCAGCGCCCGAACAGTCGCCGGGGCCGGGCGAGGTCTGGCTCGAGCAAGAAGCGATCGGGGTGAATTTTCTCGACGTTACCCAGCGCAAGGGCGCCGTGCCGATTCCCTTGCCTTCCGGCCTCGGGCTTGAAGGTGCTGGGCGTGTGGCGGCCGTAGGTGCCGATGTCAGCAACGTAAAAGTCGGAGATCGCGTCGCCTACGCCACGGGCCCGATAGGCGCGTATGCGTCGGCCCGGCTTTATCCGGCGCAGCGGCTGGTCAGGATTCCCGATGCGCTGTCGTTCGATGATGCGGCGGCGCTGATGTTCAAGGGCATCACGGCGCAGTACCTGCTGAAAAGCACCTATCCCGTCGGGCCGGGCAGCACCCTTCTGCTTTACGGAGTGGCAGGCGGGCTGGGGGCGATCATGGTGCCGTGGGCCAAGCACTTGGGCGCGTTTGTGATCGGCGTGGTCTCCAGGCAAGCCAGCGTCGAAAAAGCCAAGGCATTGGGCTGCGATGAGGTCCTGGTGTTCGACGCCGACAGCCTGGCTTCGGATGTCGCACGTATCACCGGTGGGCAGAAAGTCGACGTCGTCTACGACCCGATCGGGCGGGTCTCTTTCCTGGCCTCCCTGGACAGCCTGCGACCCCGAGGCCTGCTAGTGTCGTTCGGCGCTTCATCGGGGGCGCCGGCAGCCGTGGAACTGGCGACACTCAATGCCAAGGGTTCGCTGTTCCTGACGCGTCCTTCATTGGCCGCGCATACCGCGACTGTCGATGAATACCAGGCGCGGGCCCAGGATGTCCTGGCCGCGATCGATTCGGCTGTCATCCAGCCACGAATCTGGGCAAGCTATGCGCTGGCTGACGCAGCATCGGCCCATGCCGATCTGGAGTCGGGGCGTTCATCGGGGGCGATCATCCTGAAACCATGAATCTTGATGTCTTGAATAACCAGCACAGCGACGAAATCGCCGCGTTCCTGGCCGTGGCCGCGCAGGGCTCATTCGTGGCGGCCGGCCGGCTGTTGCAACGGCACCCGACCATCATCTCGAAACGGCTCGCGGCGATGGAAAAGCGCCTGGGCGTGCGGCTGGTGGAGCGCTCCACCCGGCAGGTGCGGATTACCGAAGTCGGGGCCAAGCTGGAACAGCGCCTGCGCTCGGCCATCGAGCTGATGAATGAAGCTCAGGCGCAAGCGGCCGAGGGCGCCAGCGAGGTTCGCGGCACGTTGCGACTGGCATTGCCCGCCGCAATGGGCAGGCGTTGGCTCGGCCCGATGCTGCCGGGGTTTCTCGAGGCATATCCGCATGTTTCGATCATCGCGGACTACAGCGAACGCCTGGTCGACATCATCGATGAAGGTTTTGACGCGGCGATCCGGATTGGCGAACTGGATGACAACCGGCTGATCGCCAAGAAACTGAGCGATCACCGGCGCATCCTCTGCGCCTCACCGGCCTATCTCGAAAAACATGGCATGCCCCGGACGCCGCAGGACCTGGCCAGCCATAACTGCCTGCGCTTCAGCGGCCTGGCGTCTTTTCCTCAATGGCGGCTCCATCGTGGCAACGAACTGCAGACAGTCACGCCGAAAGGCAACCTCACCGCCAACGACAGTGAATCACTGCTGGCGGCGGCCTGCGCCGACGCCGGGATACTTGGCGCCGGCGATTGGTTGATGAGTCGTGAGATCGCCGCCGGCAGGCTCTTGCATGTACTCCCCGATTGGCACCTGGACACCGCCGGCGGGGTTTATCTGGTCAGGCCGTCGGCCAAGTTCCCCAGTGCCGTGGTGGTCGCTTTCAAGCAGTGGATCGAGGCGAGGTTCAGCCCGGCGCCGCCTTGGGGCCTGTGACCCTACGAATCAACGCACCCGATCGCGACTCTGTACCGACAGATCCAGGGCCTTTTGCATGTCCAGCCGCGCCGAGCGACCGACATCCTTGTCGTTGAGCTGGTAGTTGCGCTCTGACGGCAGGATGGGCGCGGTGAGGTCTTCGCCGTCCATTTGTTCGAAGTCGTGATTATCGCCGATGGTCATGGCGCTGCGGCGCAGAAGCATGCGCAGTTGCTCGGGATGAAGCTGCGGATTGATCGACAGCATCGCCGCGAGCAGGCCGGTAACCATGGGCGTGGCGTAGGACGTGCCGCAATGCACCGCGCCGTCCTCGCCGGCCTTGACCGTCGAGGCGTGGGTGCACGCGGCGGCGGTGATGTCGACGCGCATGTCGACGTTCGAGGAGTCGCGCTTGACTGCGTAGGCCGGATCATCGACCGCAACCCCGGCGCGTTCGCTGCGCTGATGCCCGCCGACCACCAGTAATTGTTCGGTGATGAACGAGGAGGGCAGGCGGTATTCATCGGTGCCCGAGTATGACGAGCCGTTGCCGGCGGAATTCACCACCACCACGTCGGGATGTTCCTTGCGCAGCCACAGGAAAAACTCCTCCAGCAACTCCTCGTAGCCGCTCATGGCAATGCCCGAGCGCAGCAACGAATCGACCTCGTCACCCTTGACGTTTTTCGCGCCAACTCGATGAATGCCCCAGCTCCAGTTGAGCACCCGCACGCCGTCCTCGACGAGGTTCACCGAGGCGGCGATGTTGGCGGTGATCCCGGCGTCGGAATTGCGCTCGACAATCACCTCGAAGCCGCCGCTGGCCTTGTCCAGGCCCCGCAGGAAGCCGCTGTTGCCGCCATCGTTCCAGCGCGCGGCGAGGATGCCGGCGACCGTCGTGCCGTGGTTGTCCGGCTTGTCCGCATCGCGGGCATAGACGCAGGTTCGCGGCATTGAGCAGGCGCCGAGGTAATCGGCGAAATCCGCCGTGTCGAAATCCACGTCGCGCTCGATCAGGCCGATGCGCACCGGCTGCGGTCGGATCGGCGCCTGCTGCCCGGGGATGCGCCGCTGGTAATAGTGCACCGCATCGAGGAAGCGATTCGCCGCCCATTCATCCGAGTCCTTGGCCGGCTTCTTCGGCTCTTCTGGCTGGGCGGGCGCCTGCTCGGTCTCTTCGGCGGCGGACTCCTCTATCACCACCGCATCGACACTGGTCTCGCCGCCCAGACGCAGCACTAGCGCATCGCGCTCGACCAGGTCCTTGGCCGGCAGGCGCAGCTGATAAACGTTCAGCGGGGCGATGCTGCCGACCACCTTCGCGCCGTATTTGGCGGCGAGACGTTCGGCCTCCTGGCGACCGTCGTGACTTTCCTCGATGAGCACGCTCACCAGGTCCACATACGTGGTCAGGCCGTCCATGTTCTTCGCCACTTCGTTCGGCCCGGCGGCCACCACGTGGCTGGTGCGTAACGTCAGCCAGGCGGCGTTGCTGGCCCGCGGGCCGTCCTCCAGCCAGAGCGGGCCGCTCTGGTAGTCGGCGCGGTCCAGGCGCAGGCGGAGGTTGTTCCCGTCACGCTGAACGCTGCCGGCCGGAATCAGTTTCTCGCCCAGTTTCAGTTGCGGTGTTGCGTCACCCAGCCCCCGCGCGGTCAGGCACCATTCCTGGCGCTGGTTTTCCAGCAAGTCGCCGCAGCGTTTCAGGCCTTCCAGGCGTAGCGGTTCCTGCGCCACTGCAAGGGTGCTGGCAGACAGGGCGAACAGCGTTACGAGGGCGGCGGATCGTATGGGCATGGGGTGAGTTTTCTTGGTCGGGGATTGCTGTTCCGACCGTTGTGTCGCGAGCTTCGTTCAGCCCTGGGGTTCGATCCGTGGCGGTGGTCATCGAAATGGAACAACCGGACCCGCGCGGCAATCGGATTCTTAAACGTCTGAGACTCGAAGAAAGAGGGATCCCATGTCTCGTCCACCCATGATCGGAATCATCGCCTGCTCAGGCAAAATCGGCCCACACACCGTCCAGCTCAGCAACGACAAATATGCCCAGGCCGTGGCCACCGCCGCCGACGCGTTGCCGGTCATCCTGCCGGTGTTTCCGGCGCTGCTCGATCCGGCCCGCATCATCGCCGGCCTGGACGGCCTGCTCTTCACCGGATCGCCGTCCAATATCGAACCCCACCACTACGACGGCCCGCCGAGCCCGCCGGGCACCGAGCACGACCCGGCCCGTGACAACCTCGCGCTGCCGCTCTGGCGCGCCGCCGTCGAAGCCGGCATGCCGGTGCTCGGCATCTGCCGCGGCTTCCAGGAAATGAACGTCGCCTTTGGCGGCTCGCTCCATCAACAACTCGATGGCCCAGGCGCCGAGCATGAACCGCCGAGCAATGAACCGGTCCAGGAACAGTACGCCCGCAACCACGCCTTGACGGTGCGGCCCGGTGGCGTGTTGGCGCGGCTGGGCCTCAAGGACGTGATCGAGGTCAACTCAGTCCACGGCCAGGGCGTCGCGCGGGTGGGGCAGGGCTTGCGCGTCGAGGCCGTGGCCGAGGATGGGTTGGTGGAGGGCCTTTCGGTGGAGGGCAGCCGGGCGTTTGCATTGGGGGTGCAATGGCATCCGGAGTGGGAGGTTATGGATAACGCGGATTATCGGACGATTTTTCGGGCGTTCGGAGAGGCATGTCGGGAGCGTGCGGAAAAAGACGCTTGACGCTTGGATCTGGTTTCTAGATGCTGTAGCGGTCAAGTATCTGGAAGGTAGGCTGCCCTGAATTGGTACGGGTTGCCGTTCGGCCCTCTGGGTGCAGGCAAATCAACGTTCACCCGGTAACTGGAAGCCGGGTCGATCCGATGTCTTTCCCCTTAGCGCTGGAGCATTTTGCAATGTCTGTAAATTCACCTACTGAACCGACCGCGAACGGATCGATGCTTGATCGCTGTATCCGCTTGTCACGCGCCTACACCTCAGCCGCGCGGCGGGTCGATGCCAAGCTTTCCGCCGTGCATGGCCTGAGCTTCAGCGACTTCATGATTCTTTACCACCTCAAGCATGCCCACAACTCCCGGCTTCGACGCGCTGATCTGGCCGATTGCATGGGCCTGACTGCGTCGGCGGTGACCAAGTCCCTGCTGTCGCTTGAAAAAATAGGCTTGGTTTCCCGACAAAGCGATCCGCGAGATGCGCGCGTGGGCTACGCCTGTCTGACCACGACTGGCGAACAGGTGTTTGCCGACGCGCAGGTTTCTGCGGAGTTCGCTTGCCAGGAGGTTTATGAGGCGATGGTGGGTGAGTGGAACAAGGCCGGTTGAGATTGCTGTTCAAGCGCCTGGCCTGGACCCAATTCTCTGGATCTGGCCTTGTCGGATGCTGAGCCCGATCAGGATATCGTAGAGCGCTTGCTGCCCGGCCGGCAGGACGGGGAGCAGGGTTGCGCGGCGCTTCTCGACATCGAACCAGGATTCAACCAGCCATCCCACCAGGTAAAGCGCGGCAAGGCATCCGCCTGCCGTGGCGACATTCCCGTGGCAGACCAGCGGCTGATCCACGGGCTCGATTCCCAGGGCCAGCAGGCCTGAGCGAGCCTCCGGGTGGGTGGTTGCCCGGCCGTCGGGTAGCAGCCCAAGCCGCTGAAGAATAAAGGCCCCGGCGCAGATCGAGCCGATTCGCTGGCGTCGGGCATCGAGTTCAAACGACGGTAGGAAGTCCGCAGCTGCAAGCGCGGCAGGTATGCCTTGTTTGCCACTGACGAACAACACCGCGTCCGCGCCATTGGCCTCGCACAGCGGGCCGTGCACCGAAACCGCCAAGCCGTGCGCCGATGTCACGACAGGGCTGGAGGCCAGAATTCTTACGTGCCAGTCTTGCGTATTGCGGCCTAAGATGTCCCACATCAGGAACAGGTCGATGTCGGTGAACTGGTCGAAAGCGATCAGGGCGATTTGCTTCAAGGCGAACTCCATGAAAATGCTGGCGTGCAAAACGCAACGGCCTTCTATGCAGGTGTTCGCAGCGTATCAATCGGTTTGGCACCCTACACAGTCTGTACGGTGCATTGAGAGGGAGCGAAGTAACCATGGAAAAACTGACTCGTCACCGTTGGATCGCGGCAGGCTTCGAGGCCCTCGACCAGGCAGGCCAGGCAGGCGTCTCGGCCGAAAGCCTGGCGCGTCGATTGAATGTGACCCGTGGCTCGTTCTATCACCATTTTCGCAATCGCGAAGACTTTGTCCGCGCTTTGCTGGCTGCCTGGGAAGAGGACTACACGGGGCGCATGCTTGCTTATGCGGGCCAGGGTCGGAGCGCGCGAGAGACGTTGCAGCGCTACCTGGATATCGCCGCGCAGAAACAACCTGGGCGGGAAGTGTCCATCCGTGCCTGGTCGCTGCATGATCCGTTGGTTGCCGAGTTCCAGCAGCGTGTCGACGCAAGACGATTGGCCTTTGCGATACAGGCGTGTCGTCGCTTGGCCCCGGCGCCCGGTCAGGCGGAGGTCATCGGGCAGATGGCCCATTTGTGCCTGATTGGCGGGCAGCAGGCCGGAATACGACGTGATGCGGCGCGCTTCAATGGTTTCGTGAGCCGGGCTTTTGCCTTGGTCGAGGGCGTTATTGCGCCATGGAGAGGCTGAGTGGTGGGCTGAGTTTGTTTGAAAGTGAAAGTCAGGCACGGCGGTACGGAATTAGGCTTTAATGCCCCGCGCAACTCAACTGTTTGTCCGATCAAGGAAGACGACATTGAACAATGCTTTTGCGGCTCTGTTTCTGGCTTGCCTGGCCACCTCCGTATTCGCTGACGAAAACCCTGTCGGCTTTCGCTCTTCGACAGTGTCGAATCCACAGGATGACCGGCCGCTGGAAATGGTCGTCTGGTATCCCGGAGCAACTGCCGCAACCGCGCAACTGATCGCCGATAACGCGGTATTTGTCGGCGCATCTGCCGTTCGTGACGCGCCGCCGGCTGCCGGTGAGCATCCCCTGGTGGTGCTTTCTCATGGATACAGGGGCAACTGGAGCAATCAGGTCTGGCTTGCCAGTGCCTTGGCCCGTAAGGGCTACATCGTCGCGGCCGTCAATCATCCTGGCACCACGACCCATGACCGCAGTCCGCAAGCGGCGGCGCAGTTATGGCAGCGGTCCGTTGATCTGCGCCGAGCCATCGATGAGGTCACGACTCAACCGGAAGAATTCGGCCAGGTTGCCAATAATCGCGTCGCAGTCGTGGGCCATTCACTCGGTGGCTGGACCGCCCTGGAAATGGCCGGTGCCCGTTTTGATCCGGACCGCTTCGCCGACGATTGCAAAACCCATCCGCAGCTAGCCAGCTGCACCGTCTACGGGCAGATGAATCCGGCGAGTAGTCCGGACTCGAAAGCCGCGCTGGCCGCCGACTGGCGCGACAAACGCGTCACGGCCGTGATCACTCTCGATCTGGGCCTGTCGCGAGGCCTGACCGATGAAAGCCTCTCCGCGCTGCCGGTGCCCGCCCTGGTGATTGCTGCCGGCGTGCCCTCGCGCGAACTTCCCGCCGAGTTGGAGTCTGCCGACCTCGCCAGGCGCCTGCCGCCGGTGTCCAGCCGTTATGTGGAAATCAGCGACGCCAGCCATTTCAGTTTCATGTCGATTTGCAAACCTGGCGCGCAGGCAATGCTCGAAGAAGAAGTGCCAGGCGATGGCATCATTTGCCGGGACGGCGAAAACGGGCGTGATCGTGGGGTGATTCAACAGGGGGTCGTATCGTTGATAGCGGATTTCCTGGCGGGAACGCCTGCGTCCAGTGGAGGCGGGTTGTAAGTTGCCTTGATTTGCCGTCCCCAACTTCATCAAGGTCATCCGATGGAAATATCGCCTCGCTTTGTCGTTCATGAATCAGAGCATTGGCTCATCAATCACCGCGTGGACAGTGCACTGCCCGGCTACCTGATGCTCAGCGCAAAACAGAGGACGAATGCCTTGGCATCGCTGTCGGCTGAAGCGCTGGCGGAGTTGGGTGTATTGCAAGCGCGAATCCAGCACGCCATCGAAACCTGCCTGCAACCAAGACGACTGTACATCGGCCGTTTTGGTCATGACGCTGGTTACTCCATCCACTTCCATTTCATTCCGGTTTATCACTGGGTCGAAGCGCTGTTCTGGAACGACGACAGGTACCGGCTGCTGCAGACTTTCGGCTCGATCGACAGCAATTTGTCTCAGACCGATGGTGCGGAATTGACGCTCTTTGTCTGGCGGGAATTTTGCGAGCGTCCTGATCCTCCGCCGATACAGGGGCCGTCTGTCGAGCAGGTCGTGGCGGTGTTACGGCGGGAATTCGGTTTTCGGCTTGTTGATGAATAGCGCGGACCGTTAGCCCTGCTCGCGATGGCGGTGGTCAGCAGTGTAGGACCGCTTTCGCGAGCAGGCTCGCTCCCACAGGTTTTTCTGGTGCTCAGAAATAATCAATCCACCTCAGCCCCCGTGGCGAGGGAGCTTGCTCCCGCTGGGTCGCGTAGCGGCCCCAAGCTTTTTGCTGCCGATACGCAACCGAGTGGAATCAACCGCCCTCAACGATCGGACTTCATCCGCCCCTCGATCGCCACGCGCAAACAACCCCAGGCGATGACCCCGATGACCAGCAGCTCGGCGACGCCGATAAGCATGTGAAAGGAAAAGGTCATCGGCTCCTCGGCCCAGTAGAAGGTCGTTGGGCGACTGATGCCAATGCGCAGCCGTCCGGTAAACAGCGAAGGCACCAACGTGATGATGCGGGTCAGCTCATACACAGCCAGGAAGGCGCCAAGCAGGGCGAGCAGGGCGCGGACGGGGGTGCCCAGTTGCTCAGTCGTCTCAGCCGAAGGCGTCGGCGCCTTTGCTTTGCGCTGCCTGGCGATCTTCGCCGGGGTTGGAGCAGGCCGATAGGCTGCCTTCGCAACGGCCGTCGAACCGATCATGACCTCGCTGGGCACTGGCACTTGCAGGTAGTCGGCCAGTTCACGCAGCCACAGGTCAGTGCGTTTGCTTCCCGGCACTACCGGAACATTGTCGCTCGTCAGGCGGTGCTCGGTGCCATCGCGCAGCACCAGCCATAGCTGGGTGCGGGCTGGCTCGGCCTCCGGGTGGCGGCGAAGTTCGAGGTATTTGACGGCGTCGATCCTGAACACCGATCGCACCCGCTCACGGCGTCCAAAAAAGTTTCGGGTGCGACGCTTGCCTTCAGCGTCGACGCGCGACAGCAGCAGGGTTTCGCGGATACCGGTGTAGACCAGCAGCGCCAGGCCCAGGGCAGGAACCAACAGCAGCCCGAGCACCATCAGCAGCAAGGTCAGTGGGTCCAGGCCCACCAGCGACGAGTCTGCAGTGGCAATCGCCAGCACGGCTCCCACGGGAAAGATCAAGGCCAGCGCACTGGTAAACAACACGAATACGCTCTGCACCCGGTTGAGCGAGTGGATGTGCAAGTCACCCCGCGCGGTGCGCTCGAACCGATATCCAATCAAATGCAGATCTCCTGAAAGCCGCCAGCCCAAAAGCAGCGGTGGATTTGAACGAGGTGGAACAACCGCCGAGTCGGCTGAATGATTGGTCGACAACAACCTGACCGATTATTGGGCATCAGCCTCTGGCGCGTCATCGGTGTCCGGTTGAGCTCCGTAAGGTTCGCCAATCTGTACCCGGTCTGCCTTCACCCAACCGGTGTAGTCCTCGCCATCCTTGGCGATGTAATTCACTTCCAGCCAGGACTCGTCTTCAAGACTGGCGTAAACGGTGAGGGAGTCGCCGGGTATCACGAAAATCTTCTTGTTGGCGCAAGCCCCATCCGGCGCTTCGTGGAAATGCAGGCGCCCGGTGCCAATGACCTTGCCTTGCACTGACGGATGAAATTCAGGGACCGTTCCCGAGAGCTTTTCCGTCAGGGCAGAACAGTCGACAGCGGCCTGGCCAAGGCTGCTGTAAAGGCACAGGCACAACAAGCTTGAACGCAGATGCATCTAGGCAAAGTCCGTTTGGGTTGGATGCGTAGGATAGTGAACTCGCAAACTGTTGGGAAAGACTCCTAAGCAGCTTTGTGCGGTTCCGCTAAAAATTTCGACCCCGGCCCTCTGGCGTTTGAGGAAAACGGAGTAGCCAATTCAAGACGCGTCCTACATCGCCGCGCTTACCCCTTGCGTTAGCGTCCGTCCTGGATTTTCAGGATGAGATTCGCGACTCGTGACCACACGCCCCAAAGACCTGCCCAAAATTCGCAATCCACCTTCTGGAGAAGGGCACCGCGTTTCCTATCGAGACATGACCTCCAGCGAGGTGGCGGAGTACGAAGCACTCCAGCGTGGCCACAAAGCCATGCTTGCCCGACAGGCTGCTTACGAAAAACAACGTTGGGCCAAGGTTGAAAGAACGCCTCTCGTCATCACCGGGTCGGTGTTCGCCAAAAGCTGCGCGCTGCCCAACGGAATCATTGACTACAGCAACCCCAACGGCTTTGTTCCGCCGGACCTGATCAAGCAGTACGGCGATCTGATGTGGCTTGGCGCCAGGAGCCCCGACGCGTCGGGAACCCTTCCCCTGAAGCAGATTGGCTCAAGCGCGATACCCGCCGCAATGGGTAGGCTCGCACTGGGCGGTTCCGCAGTGTCAACCGCCGGAGCCATCGGCGGCACGGTCGGCGCCGCACTGTTGACCGGCATCGTCGCCTTGCTCTGGCCCTCCAGCCTCGGCGACAGCGCACTCTACAGCGAAGACCAGTTGCGCAATCTCAAACAGGCCCGCAGCCGCATGCGCCTGAGCATCGAGCAGCAGGCCGATGGCAGCCTCAAGGGCTATGGCTTCTACACCGGCCAGAACCGCGACTGGGAAATGGTCGACGTCATCCAGCTGACGCCGCGTGCCGACCAATACGTCGCCGACCTTGGCGACGGCATCGAACTGATCTGGACCCCAGCCATCGACCCCTCCGACACCCTCGGCATCCCGGCCTTGGAAGCCGCCCCTCAGACGCCACACATCTGGATTTATCCGCCGACGCCCGTGGCGGACAGCATCATCGTCAACCCGATCTATCCGCCGGAGTACAAAGATTTCATTCTGGTGTTTCCGGTGGATTCGGGGGTTCGGCCGGTTTATGTGGTTTTGAGTGTTCCGGGGGATCATAAGTATTACCCATCTCCACTGTCGCTTCCCGCCTTTGCAGACGCGAAGTCCGCCCCCTTGAAAACGTCTGTACGTGGCGGAGGTAAAAAACGTCGACGATGGAAGGATCGCGCGGGAAAAATCTATGAATGGGACTCTCAACATGGCGCGCTAGAAGTATATACAAAGCAAGGTAAGCACCTCGGCGAGTTCGATTTCGTAACGGGGGAGCAAACAAAACCTGCTGATCCATCTAGGAGGGTTGAAAAATGAGGCACGTCATTGAGGTTTTCGACGCGGGAACTGAGGAGTTGCTGCAGAGCGTGGAGATTCCAAAGTCGTACTCGACTCAATTGAGCGAACTAATGGGCTGGACGCAACCTGAAGACCCGTACGATGGCTATGACCTCTCGTCGGAACAGGTAGAGGTATTAGAGAGGTGGACCAGTACCGCATTAAATGGGGATAACGTCATTATCCAAATTGTCTGCCTTGAGTAAAGCAGGAGGAGGGGAGGAGTTGAAGGTGTTTTAGTTTGGTTTGTTGAATTTCCTAAGGAAAGGACTGCATGGAAATAATTTTTGAGGTTCAAATGGGACTCAAACTGAGGCTCGAGTGGTATAGCAAACAAACCGAATCTTTCGAGGGGGAGGAGTACTCGGACGACTTCGGTGATGACGGTGCTGTCATCGACGCTTTGGGCATTCCTTTCGAGAATAATATAAATAACGGTGGATTTAATGTTCCCTTGGAATGGATAGAAATTCTTCGGCCCTATTTTCAACATCTTATTGATTGGGATCGTTATGACTATCAAGTAGCCTTCGATTATCGAGACAGCTGGTAATACTTGGATTTCCATCTTGGGATTTTTTTATATGGGGTCTGTGCTGGATGGGTGGTTAGCAAGACTATGCTTGCCGAGCTGGTCCAAAAACGTAGTAGCGGGAGAGAATGGTGCCTTATTACTCGATAACTGGTTTTTACCCGGATGAAAAAAATGACGACTCACTACAATTTGAGATTGATATAAAAGACATCGAACAAAAAGAAGCCTTGGCTCAGATGGCCGAAGCAAAACCATTCAGCAAAATTGGTCCAGGGGAGCAGGAAATTACGGAAGAGCAGCTCAAGAGAGTTGAAGCGATCCTGGGCAGGAAGCTCCCCGTGGGACTGGAATATTTTATTGGGGCGACAGCCGACTAGCGAGAGTTTTACGGCGCTTATTAGCTCTTGCGCTAGAAGAAGGCGTACAGATATGGCGACGGTTCAATGGGCTTAAAGTTAAGGATGGACTGGTATGACCCGAAAACGGAGTGGGGTGAAGGTAAGGAATATACGGTAGATTTACGGGAAGATAAGTCAGCTATCGCCGCACTGGGTCTAGAGAACGAGCCAAACATTTATGACGGTGGCTTTGATGTGCTGGAAGAATGGATTCCGATTCTTCAACCCCTCTTCAGCCACCTGATCGTTCCCGAACAGTTTGATTACCAGATCTCATTTCGTTACCGAGCCGCTTGGTAACATAATAATTACTTGGGCCTGTCCTTTGAAGCGCAGAATTATGGGAGTATTTGAAGGGAACGATTTTGCTTGTTGGGAGATAACTCTCTGCATTGGTAGTCCAGATCTGGCAGAAATCATGGGCTGGGTAAGAAAGGAAAATTATTTTTACGATTATGAGTTGACTGAGTCTCAAGCTAAGGCGTTGGAAGAGTCTTGCTCGATAGCGCTGCCGCGAGGCTTGTTGCTTTATCTAACCACCACTGGAGAATAGTCCGTAAAATAATTTCCTGAGAAATTAGAGCGCTGTGTCTAGTCCTGAAACATGCACATCTGTTCCAGGGCTAGACAGAGGCTCTTAGAAATTGTACTTGGCACTCAACATCATATTTCTCGAATTACCATATCCATCCCCTCCAAACTCGCCGAATTGGCAGTAGTCGAATAATAACGGCTGCCAAAATTGTTGGCATTCACTTGCAAACCCAGGTTTGGTTGCCCCGGTACCCGGCCATCAAATCCGTAATGGCGCAACATCAGCTTCGGCAAAACGAACTCAATTCGGTTGATTGACTAGCGATTAAATCGCTCCACCAACGAGTACTGAGTCATGGCTGTTTGCGTCAATTCCTTGCTCAACTCCGCGGAGTGCCTGGCCTGTTCGGAAGTCTGGTCTGCCAGGTTCGCGATAGTGGTGATATTGCGGCTGATTTCGTCGGCCACCGCGGTTTGCTCTTCTGTCGCCGCGGCAATCTGGCTGGTCATGTCGGTGATGTGTGCCACGGCTTCGCTGATGCCGATCAGTGCTTTGTCTGCCTCAAGCACCCAGGCGACGCCTTCCTCAGCTTGTCGATGGCCGCTTTCCATGGTTTTCACGGCGTTGTTGGAGGAGACCTGCAGCTTGGAAATCAGGCTATGAATCTGCGTGGTGGACTCAGTCGTGCGCTGTGCCAGCTGGCGCACTTCATCGGCAACCACCGCGAACCCCCTGCCCATGTCTCCGGCGCGCGCGGCTTCGATGGCGGCGTTCAACGCCAGCAGGTTGGTCTGGTCGGCAATGCCTTTGATGACATCGACCACCGTCCCGATTTCGTTGCTGTCCTTGGCCAGCTGCGCAACCGTCAGCCCGGTTTCGCCCACGACCTCGGAGAGACGCTGAATCGCCTGGCGGGTGTCACGGGCCACGTCGCGTCCGCGCCCGGTCAGCACGTTGGCTTCCTGGGTAGCGTCAGCCGTGCGCTGGACATGACTGGCGACCTCTTGGGTGGTCGCCGACATCTGATTCACCGCGGCCGACACTTGCTCAGTCTCGACGCGTTGGCGTTCAAGCCCGCGTGAACTGTCGGCGGCCAGGCCGTCGGACCTGCCAGCCAAACCGGTCAGTTGCTCGGCGGTGTCCTGCAGGCGAGTGAGGCACGTCTTGAGCCGGGATGCCTGGCTCTCGAAAGCTGTTTCAAGGCGAGCCTGCAGGCCGCGCTCGTCGCTGTACATTTTCGCCAGCAACGCATCCGAGGTTGATGCCTCGGCCATTTCCAACAGACGCAGCGCGCCTTTGTTCTGCTGGCGCGAGATGATCAACCCGACCGGAATCGATATTCCGACAGCAAGCAGCATTGCCATGGCGGTATTGAGGAAGGCGCCGCCTACTGTGCCCAATAAACCCATCAACAGAACCGGTACCCAACTGAGCAGGAAGGGGTACCACCGATCAACACCCGGGACAGCTGCCTTGCCGAGTCTGATGCGTTTGTAGAGCGCTTCGGCGCGGCGGATCTGGCTGGCCGTCGGCTTGACTCGTACCGATTCGTAACCGACGACCTGGCTCCCTTCGTAAACAGGCGTGACGTAGGCATTGACCCAATAATGGTCGCCGTTTTTCGAGCGGTTCTTGACGATCCCCATCCACGGCTTGCCTTGCTTGAGCGCGGCCCACATATGCGCAAACACGGCGGGCGGCACATCCGGATGACGAACGATATTCTGTGGTGCGCCGATCAGGTCCACCTTGTCGAATCCGCTGATCTCGACGAAGGCGTCATTGCAATACGTGATGACGCCTCGCGTATCCGTGGTGGAAATCAGCTTTTGCTGAGGTGCGAGCGAAATCTCACGTTGCGTGACCGGCTGATTGTTTCTCATTTCTGAACTGCTCCCTGGGATCTGCAAGTCCATCGACTGCCGTTCAGAAAAGTTGATGAAATGCCGATTAAATACTCTGGTAACAATCAACTGTGGTGATTCTTTCCACGGATTCAATCATCAGCCCAGGCTGCGGAACGCACCCCCTCCAGAAGCTACGAAGCTGGCGACATGGAGCGATCTTCTAAAGTTGGATCCAGCACCGCCGATAACCTGAACAAACCCGCCCATCATGGACCGATGAAAAATGGTACTCACCGTCAGTTCCGCTTACATCCCGCCGGCCAATACCAACCTCACGCGCTCCGAACAGGCGCTCGTGACCAAGGCGCCGACAGACGCTGCGAAAGAACTCCTGGCAAACGCCAGCCCAGCGGCCATCTTCCATCCCAGCGAAGAAGCCCAGGCAACAATGCCGATGCCTGTGGCGATCGAGACCTGGATCGGTCGCTCTCAATCACCGGACTTTCCTCGATACGTAGAGACCCTCAAAGGGGCAACCAGTACGCTGAAGTCCTCGTTCGAGGATTTCCAATCCACGCTCTCGACGACCCACCCGGACTTGGCCGGGAAGAAATACGGCTTCACTGTCGAAGCCGACGGCAGCCTGAAGGTGCTCAACTCCGCCGGCAAGCTCAGCAGTTCCGATATCCAACGGCTGACCGATCTGCTCAACGACTCCAAGGACCTGAAAGCCGCCGCCATCGCAGTTCGCGACGCCTCCATCGACCTGGTCGACGCCGACTCGCCTTGGTCCGGCAGCTACCTGGGCCTCTACAGCCTGACCAAGGAAAACTTCGCCAACACGATCGATCTGGCCCCGTTGCTGAAAGACCGTGGGTCGGTGTCCATACAGGAATATTCCGACGGGTTGTTTTTCAATCAGTTGGCGTACAAGGGCGAGCGGGCGACGCGGGAGACGGAACAGGCGATGTTCGAGAGGCGGGCGGCGGAGCGGTTTTCGGTGCGGGTTTGAGTGTTAATGGCATTGAGGATAAAGGGACAGATTTATTCGCTGAATAAAACCTGTCCCCTTCCACATTTAGAACTCCAGCGAAGCCCCATCTTCCGGAATGTCCACACGCCCCTGAATCCCTTGCTTCTTGACGTAAGCGCGCAGTTCTTCACGGGTCAGGGACATATGGTTGATCGCGTCCATGTGCACCGCGACAATCTGTGCGTTTTTCGCGGCTTTTGAGGCGCGAAGCACATCTTCCTCGCCCATGATGATCGAGCCGTCGAATCCGGCCATTTTTGCCTCCCCGGCGTTGAGCACGATAACTTCCGGGCGGTACTGGTTGATCGCCTGGTCGACCTCTTTACGCCAGATCGTGTCACCCGCTAGGTAGAGCGTCTTGTAGCCCGGCGATTGGAAAACCACGCCCATGGCTTCGCCTAGCGGTTTTGCGAGCGCTGGCACGGCATACATTTCGTCAGTGCCATGCTGGCCGCCGGTCTTGGTGATCTTCACGCCGCCGAATTCGGCTTCATCCGTCAGTACGCGTACGTTCTTGAAACCCTGGGAACGAATCAGCTGTGCATCTTCTTCATGTTGGGCGAACAACGGAATGTCTTTAGGCAGCGCTTTCTGCGCGGCATCGTCCCAGTGATCCAGGTGCGTATGGGTGACGATGACGGCGTCGACTCCAGCGATAACTTTCTCAGGCGACTCCGTCAGATCAACCAAGGGGTTGCGCAGGTTGCTCCGATAGGTGTTTTCAAAACCCGGATAAGCGCCTTTTTTTGCCAGCATCGGATCAATCAGGAAAGTGGTGTCACCGTAGGTGATTTTCACCGTGGCGTTACGAACCTGCTGCAAATCCAACTTGTGAGAGGCGTCAGGTGCCTTGGGAGCATTCGAACTGGCGAACGCGGGGGCAGCGGCTACGGCACAAGCCATGCTGACGGCAAGCGGTAAAGTTCTGAGTTTCATAAGAATTGATCCTGTTGTTTACATCGAGGAATCCATTCTTGCTGAATGTCTCGCGAGCCAACAGTGGCCCGAATGACATATTTCGCTATAATCGGGCCAACCGCTCGAGGTGGTTCGGCTTGGGCCCAGAGGGCGAATCGAGGCTTCCTCATGCTCCCCATACGCGTTGCTGTTCTAGCTTTCGAAGGCGTCAGCCTTTTCCATCTTTCCGTGCCGGGAATGGTATTGGGAACCGCGCAACCTGCGCCCGATGGGCCTCGCTACGAAATCAATTACTGCGCAGAAGTGCCCGGAGTGATCAGCACCGACCAGGACATTGGCCTGTCGGTAAGCCTCGGCCTGGAGCTGATGGAAACTTCCGACGTCATCATCATCCCGGCGTGGGGCGATCAATCCCTTGTTGCATCGCCCCAACTCATAGAAGCGCTGCAGCTCGCCAATACGCAAGGCAAGCTCATCGTGGGATTGTGTTTGGGAGCGTTCGTCCTTGGCGATGCCGGGCTGCTCGATGGAAAGGAAGCAACCACCCACTGGGCCGTCCGTGACCAGTTTGCGCAACGTTTTCCCAAGGTCCGATTCAAGCCCGAAGTGCTCTACGTCAGCGCCGATAACATCGTAACGTCCGCCGGAACGGTCGCGGCAATCGATTGCTGCCTGCACCTGGTACGCGAGCGACTCGGTGCAGACGTGGCGAATCGCACCGCGAAAATGCTCGTGACGCCACCCCACAGGCCCGGAGGCCAGGCGCAGTATGTTGAACACCCGGTACCGCAATTAGCTGGCGAGACTCACCTGTCCGACGTCCTGACGTGGGCCCGAATGAACCTGTCCGGAGACCTCTCCCTCGACGTGCTGGCAGACATGGCGAAAATGAGCAGACGGACTTTTACCCGTCGGTTCAAGGAGGCGACTGGCACAACTGTGTCGAAATGGTTGACCGCTGAACGAGTGGCTAGGGCGCAGGCGTTGCTGGAAACGACTGAGTTGCCTATTGAATACATCGCGGGGGAGGTGGGGTTTGGGACGTCATTGTCGTTGAGGCAGCATTTTGGGGTGCATCTGGGGACGTCGCCTTCTGATTATCGGAAGATGTTTTGTCTTGGGGTGGGGCGGAAGATTTGAGGGAATTGGGAAGGCGCCACTCAATACCGGAAGCCCTCGCGCTGAAGGAGTCAATCTTCGATCAATCCCGCAGAGCCTGGCCAGTCGAATTTCCAACGCTCGCCAGAAAAATTCTTGTATCCCGGTTAGACCGCAGACAGACCACGCGGCAAGTTGGGGGGGCAGTCGCCACGAGTTGGTTCATCTTCGCCCGGGCTGATTTTCTCGTCCGCCACATGAACTTAAAAAACTCTGGCAGATTCGCCAGCAATTCGGGGCAGTTGTCCGGCAAGTCCGGCCGGCGCTGACCTCGGTGGAGCAGCGTTCTGAGGAGTACACGCCAAAATCGGAGCGTCGCAGATCGATCGATCCATATCAAAAGATCAGCGCGAGCCATCCGATGGTTCCACGTGGCTGAATGGCCACCTTCGAAAATCCAGCGATCAAGGGACTCGACCTCGCGACAGAGATGCGTCTTCTCGTCCCAGCTTCGTTCGACCCACCCTGGCTGCCAGTGAATAGTGTCGATATGAACGACCGGTAAGCCCGTGCGTTGGCCCAGGTTACGCGCCAAAGTGCTTTTCCCAGATCCAGGTTGACCAACAATCATCACCCGTTGCATCGAAGCGACCTCTTGCTGTGCATGCTTTTTTTGGGCGGCGATTCTACGTCAATGCTCATCTCCGTCAACAACAAAGGGCCAGCGTGACTGGCTGTTATCGGCCATTAGCTGCCTTTCACAAGCGACCGCCTTCGGCCAGAAGCTGACATTCGATCAAGTTCTCCACGAAGCTCGACCGATCGAACGACCTCGGTATGGACCCAGGCGAAAATTTCTCTGTTTGTATACTCAGTTCGACATCAGCTCCAACCAGGAGTATCCCCTCGCGCTTGGCTGAATGTATCGACTTGCCATGCTTCGGCCCCGAATTCTTGCAATACAACTGCACGCCGTCTTCGGTCGCGATGTGCCGTCTAAATAATTGAGGTTGAATAAAATGGCCATTCCCAGGCATTCACCGGCCCGAATGTCTCTTCCTGAACAGCTGGGAGCGTGGGATCGCTCACTTCCAGAATCACGGGGCGAAAGAACGCGCCTTCCGACAACGGGCCTTCGTAACCGGACCACCTCGCACGACTACCTCGGCGCCTTCTGCAATGGCGCGCTCGACCACTTTATCGACGCGTCCGACGTTCTTGTGGTCGATCATCGGGCCCATCTTGCTAGACAGCCCGCAGCAGGCCCTACCTTTTTCTGGTGGGGATTGTCGACAAGGCCTAACCCAAACGGCCTCCCGGTCCTGCCGGCAAGACTTCCGTCCTTGCGATAGAGGTCGTTAATTGGTCCCGACCGTAACGGGGGCTGCATGCGCTGATGTCTTCACGGTCCACGAACCGGACTGGCGGAACGAACTGGCGGACGCGTAGGTATCTTCCATGAACTGGAAATAAGTCATCTTTCCGTCACGAACCTTGGCGTGAACGGAAAACGGTGATGTAAACACCTTGTCGACCGCCACGGAGCGATAGGTGAACTTACCGAAAATCGCAACATCTTCGCCGGAGGCGATTTTGGTAGTGATGGTGAAGTCTTCGATCTTCCAGTAATCCGAGACCTGCATGAATAACGAACTGAAGGCTTTCGGGCCTTTGTTTGTGCCGGTCCAAGGCATGATTTTTTTGAGTTCTGGGTTATCGAAGTTTAGAGAAACATAGGTGGCGTCTGGAGCCGCTAACCTGTGCGCAGCGGCTTCGACTTTATCGGGCGAAGTATTGGCCAGGAATTCCATGACAACCGAGAGTGATGCAGCTGACTGCGCTTCGCTAGTCGACTGTGCCGACACTGGCGAGACAGTTAAGATGCACGTGGCGAGCGTGATTGCTGCAGCGAGCGATTTGATTTTAGGAGTGATCATGAGTTTTCTCAGTTTCTGATTATTTTTCACGGGGCGCTTTCTTTCCTGCCAGACGCCTGTAGCACGCTTGGCTGGAGTCAGGATAAGTCGGGTAGTTCCCCACCATAAGCCTCGAAAAGTTGATTCCAGGTTTCGTTTTTCTCGAACGGCTTACTACTGTGGTTGCGAACTGGATGCCAGCAGCCGGTCCCAAATTGGCGGGTTACCGATCCGTTCGCTAAGGAAGCTACTCAGCGCGAGAAGCTTGGCCAATGTTTTATGCGATTGACGATAGACAACAGAAATATTGCCTCCACGTGGCGCATAAGGCGCCAGCACTTCGATCAATTCACCGTCCACAATGGCTTGAGCGGCCAGGAAAGTGGGCAATATGGCAAGCCCGAGCCCCGTCTTCGCCGCCTCCATCAGTTGATCGCCACAGTTGGTGCGCATTCGGCAGCGCACACGAAAGGACTCTAATGTGCCGTTTACCGGTAGCGTCCACATACCATGTGGTTCGCGATTGACGTAAAGCACGGCGAAATGCTGAGCCAGGTCTTGCGGTATTTGTGGCGTCCCATGAGCATTCAAATAATCAGGGCTCGCACAGATGATATGGCGGTTGGGTGTAATTATTTTGGCCATCAGCGAAGAGTCTGGTAATTCGCCGATACGAACCGCCGCATCAAAACCCTCTTCATGCAAGTTGACGCGGCGGTCGTCGAACTCGATATCCAGATACAACTCAGGATATTGCCTGGCAAAAGCTGCCAAAATCGGCGTCAGATATCGCCTGCCGAAAGCCATCGGAGCTGCAATACGCAGACTTCCACGGACAATCGACTGAGACGTCAGCACCGCGTTTTCGGCAGTTTCAATGTCAGCCAGAATTCCCCTGCAATGACGGTAAAAAACCTCGCCTGACTCAGTCAGGCGAGTCTGCCGGCCACGCTCCAGAAGAATGCTCCCCAGGCGTTTTTCGAGCTGTTGAATGCGCTTGGAAATCATGGACTTGGCGGTGCCCAAACGGCGAGCAGCCTCTGAAATACTGCCTGTGTCCACCACCGCCACGAAAGCATGCATTTCAGATAATTTATTCAACGTCTCAGTCCAGGGGAATTGACGTACATGCCATTCAGACTGGCGGCGTACCGAAAGCGTATTGCCTTTCGTTCTCCTCTATACGGCCCAGCAGGAGCAGCCTAAAGCGCCAAAAAAACTCCTCGGATCCGACACCGGTGCATTGGAACCCCACGCACCGGCATGGTCATGACCATGCACACCGCAGGAGCTTGCGCAGCCGCACGATGCAGCGGCTTGAGCGCGCAACGGCGCCAGCGAGTTCCTGCCGGCGCCTTCCGGTTCTCCCCAAGCGCCATAACCCTTGAACGTGCGGGTCGGCGACCAGTCCGGCATCGCGGGCGGCAGCAGGTTGTCGTCCAGCGCAGTGAACTGGCCGGCACTATAGACAACGCGCCCACCCACCACGGTCAGATCGGAGGTCAGAAATGAAATCTCGTCTTCGGGGACCGAAAAGTAGTCTTTGCTCGGCACTATCAGGTCAGCGAACTGGCCAGCCTGAATGCGTCCACGTTTGCCTTCCTCGTTGGAGAACCAGGCGACATTCTCGGTCCACATCCGCAACGCGGTTTCGCGATCAAGCAGATTACGTTGTGGATAGAGGTTCAGGCCGCCGACGGTCCTGCCGGTGACCATCCACGACAGTGAGACCCAGGGGTTGTAGGAGGCGACGCGAGTAGCGTCAGTGCCCGCTGACACTTTCACGCCTTTTTCGAGAATTCGCTTCACCGGCGGCGTGGCCTCAGCGGCGCGGGCGCCGTAGCGCTCGACAAAGTATTCACCCTGATAAGCCATGCGGTGCTGCACGGCAATGCCGCCCCCGAGCGCTGCTATACGGTCGATCGATTTATCCGAGATGGTTTCGGCGTGATCGAAGAACCAGTTGATCCCGGCCAGTGGTATGTCCTGATTGACCTTCTCGAAGACGTCCAGCGCACGGGTGATGGTTTCATCGTAGGTGGCGTGCAACCGCCACGGCCATCGGTTCTGCGCCAGGATACGCACCACCTCTTCAAGTTCGCCTTCCATTTCCGGCGGCATGTTCGGACGAGGCTGGCGGAAGTCTTCGAAGTCCGCTGCCGAGAACACCAACATCTCACCGGCACCGTTATGGCGGAAGTAGTCGTTGCCCTGTTTGTACTTGACGCTGGAGGTCCACTTGAGGAAGTCGTCTTTTTCCTCCTTAGGTTTCTGCGTAAACAGGTTGTAAGCCAGCCTGACCGTCATCTGGCCGTCATCATCCAGCTTCTGCACCACGGCATAGTCATCGGGATAGTTCTGGAAACCGCCGCCCGCGTCGATCACGCCGGTCACACCGAGGCGGTTGAGCTCGCGCATGAAGTGGCGGGTGGAGTTGACCTGATAGTCGAAGGGCAACTTGGGGCCCTTGGCCAACGTCGCGTAAAGAATCATCGCGTTGGGCTTGGCCAGTAGCAGCCCGGTGGGGTTGCCGTTGCCATCCCGGGTGATTTCTCCACCCGGTGGCTCGGGCGTATCCCGGGTATAGCCGGCCGCACGCAAGGCCGCACCATTGAGCAAGGCCCGGTCGTACAGGTGCAGCAGGAACACCGGCGTGTCGGGCGCAATCGCATTGATCTGCTCGATGGTCGGCAGGCGCTTCTCGATGAACTGGTGTTCGGTGAAGCCGCCGATCACGCGAACCCATTGCGGTGCTGGCGTGATTGCCACCTGACGCTTGAGCATTTCCATGGCGTCGGCTAAAGAACGCACACCGTCCCAGCGTAACTCCAGATTGTAATTGAGGCCGCCGCGGATCACGTGGGTGTGGTTATCAACCAGGCCAGGCAGCACGCTACGGCGCTTGAGGTCGACAACCTTGGTAGCCGGGCCCGCCAGCAGCATGATTTCCTGGTCAGAGCCGACGGCGAGGAACTTGCCGTCTTTGATGGCGACGGCGCTCGCGACCGGGTTGGCGCGATTGAGTGTGGTGATCTCACCATTACGGAAAATGGTATCGGGAATGGAATGGGTCACGTTGGACTCTCCTGCTCTTGGCATGTCGGAGAAGGCGCTGGGCCCTAGTACGCCACCCAGCGCAAGCGTTGAGGCGGCCCCCAGAAATTTTCGGCGGGATGTCATAGGTCGCTGTCCTTATAGTTGCAACGCCTGGCCAAAGGCCTTCAGCGAGTGCGCAAGCGTCGGAGCAGGTCGCTCAGGTCGGCTTTGATTCCTCAGTCTGTTGCTTGGTGTGTCGACCAGGCAGTTGACCGAGTACATGGCTGACGGCGCTTGTCTTGTCGCAGGCAGCGCTCAATGTCGTGCCACACCACAAGTGCTTGCCGATCGGGATGATTTGCTCGCCGACCAGGATTCCCATCAGCCCTATCAGGGCCACCAGCGGCGGCGCAGGCGAGCGCACGCTCAGAAGACTGTAGACCACACCCACAAGCAGGCCAGCGGCCAGGGACAATGCATACATTTTCATGCTCAACCTCTCTTGGTCACTAACGGCCGTGACAGGAGCTATCGCGCATGCGCGATAGCTCCTGTCACCGCAGGCTTACTCGGCTGGGTTGGGGCCGATACGCTCGCCGTGCTTCACCCGTTCCGGAGCCTTGTGCACCATGGTGTAGGCATAGTCCACTCCCATGCCGTAGGCGCCGGAGTGATCCCTTACGATCGCCATCACTTCTTCATAAGTCTCTTTGCGTGCCCAATCCCGCTGCCATTCGAGCAGCACTTGCTGCCAGGTCACCGGCACCACACCGGCCTGAACCATGCGATCCATGGCGTATTTATGCGCTTCAACCGAAGTGCCACCCGAGGCATCGGCCACCATGTAGATTTCATAGTCAGTGTCGCGCAAGCAGGACAGCGCGAAGGTGGTGTTGCAGACTTCGGTCCACAGGCCAGCAACGACGATCTTTTTGCGACCGGCAGCGGCGGACTTCGCCAAGGCGTCGCGAACGTTCTGATCGTCCCAGGAGTTCATGGAGGTGCGCTCGAGGATGTCGTTCTCAGGGTACACCGCCAGTAGCTCAGGGTAGGTATTGCCCGAGAATCCGTCGGTTTCCACGGTGGTGATGGTCGTAGGGATACCGAACGCCTTGGCGGCCCTGGCCAGCCCCACGACATTGTTTTTCAGCACTTGCCGGTCGATCGACTGCACGCCGAAAGCCATCTGCGGCTGCTGGTCGATGAAGATGAGTTGGCTGTTTTGTGGGGTCAGTACTTCTAGCAACGTGTTGGACACGGTGGGGCTCCTTTAACGATTAACTATGGGTTCGAAAGCGGCGGTGTGCGCGGCTGCCTGAGCAGCACTCGGCCCGTCCCGGTGAGCCAAAGCGTCGCCGGTCCCGGCTGGATGCAGGGGACGCCGCAAAGTCCACCTGATTATTGAGACCTTTGATTCAGCTGGCGGCGTCTACCAGCAGTATTTCGGCATCCTCGCGGGCGGTAATGCGTATGCGCTGCTCATCGTGGATGGCGGCGCCATCGCGCGCCTCGAGCACAAGGTTGTTGACTTTGACGCTGCCCGTGGCTGCGACCAGGTAGCCAAAATGTTTGTCGTCGGCGAAGTGGTATTCGATCGTTTCGCCGGTTTTCAGCGTTGCCCCCAGCACCCGCGCGTTCGTACGGATGGGCAGCGCATCTTCATCGCCTTCGGCGCCGCTCGCCAATGCTACGAACTGGCCGGAACGGTCGCCTTTCGGGAACGGCTTGGAGCCCCAGGAGGGTGGATCGCCTTTCGTGTCAGGGGTGATCCATATCTGAAAGATTTTGGTGATACCCGCCTCCAGATTGTATTCGGAGTGGCGAATACCGCTGCCTGCGCTCATCACCTGCACGTCGCCCGCCACGGTGCGACCCTTGTTGCCAAGGTTGTCCTGATGAGTGATGGCGCCCTCGCGGACGTAGGTGACGATCTCCATGTCCGAATGCAGGTGCGCCGGGAAGCCTGAGTTCGGGGCGATCGTGTCGTCGTTCAAGACCCGTAAAGCGCCCCAATTAAACCGCGTTGGGTCATGGTATTCGGCGAAAGAAAAGTGATGCCTGGCATCAAGCCAACCGTGGTGAGCACCACCGAGGCTGTCGAAGGAACGGCGTTCGATCATCCTGCTCTCTCCAGGTCGGGTGGGATGTCCTGGAATGACTATAGCCAGCTTGGAGCGAGGGGAGAATGCAATGAATGGAAAGTCATCCTTTCCGGTTTCACTGTTCTATGATGGCCCGTTTCATGCCCATGATGGTGCCTCGTATGGGATCAATGTGATCGGACTATTACCAGGAATGCCATGAAGAAAATGCCGGATCTCGAAGCCTGGGCTATATTCGCCAAAGTGGCGGAAGCAGGCTCCTTCGCCCGTGCGGCGGCCGATCTCGGCCTGTCGCAGGCGACCGTCTCCAAGGCCGTTACGCGCCTGGAAGCCCGCATGAAGACCATGCTGTTCCATCGCACGTCACGGCAGATGTCGTTGACCGAGAGCGGGAACGCTGCGCTGGAACGCGCGTCGCGCATTCTGGCCGAGGGTGAAGCCGTCGAGGCTGAGGTCATAGAGCAGTCCACTAGCCTGCGCGGCGTGATCCGCTTGAGTGCCCCGATGTCGTTTGGCGTCTCACGCCTGGCGCCATTGTTGCCAGACTTCATGGCACAACATCCCGATGTGGTGCTGGATATCAGCTTCAATGACGAAATAATTGATCTGGTCGCTCAAGGGTTCGACCTGGCCCTGCGGATCTCGACCCTGAGCGACTCCAGTTTGCTGGCTCGGCGCCTGTGCACCGTGCGCATCCTATTGGTCGGCACTCCTGCCTACTTTGAACGCCATGGACGTCCCGACCATCCGCGGGATCTGATCAAGCACCGTGCGTTGCAATACAGCAATTCGCTCGGCGGCACTGGCTGGCGCTTCAGGCACAAACGGCATGGAGAATTTACCCAGGCAATGCCCGCCCCTTTACAGGCCAACAATGCCGAGGCACTCGAACCAGCCTTGCGGGCGGGACTGGGCATTGCGCTGCAGCCGGAGTTTCTGGCCTGGAAGGATCTGGAATCGGGGCTGTTGGAAACGGTGATGGAAGACTGGCAAGTAGAGCCGATCGCGCTGCACATCGTCACCCCTCCGGGGCGCAGCCGCCCAGTTCGCGTGCAAGCACTCATTGACTACCTGGCCGATCACCTGCGCAGTGCTCCATGGGCGCAAACGGGCGAAAAGGTGTAGTGAAAGGCCACCGACCTCGTGCGACGCTGTACTGACCTGAAAGAAATACCACCCACTGATAGGTGAGTTGTCGCCCGACTCCGCGTGGTTTATCTGCGGTCTAATCGGGATACCGGGTTTTTTCTCGCGAGCATTGGAAACTCGACTGCCCAGGCTTGGCGGGATTGATCGACGGATGACTGCTTCACTACGCAAACTGCCCGTTGCGAGTGGCTGCTTCTGGCCGATTGCTGCCGTTCAGTACTCTCCAAAATGCGCCGCGGCGCCAAACGCAGAACTTTCTATTACCCCATTCGTTCATCTGGGGCAAAAAACGGGCGCCACCAACGCCCGTTCTCCCATCACCCCTCAACCGCCTCCTGAAGCCGCCGCCCAATCACCTCCAACAAATCACACCCATCCCTTAGCGGAATCGCCAGCAACTGCGCGAAATCCGAAAGCACTACCGTATCGCTACCAATCTCGGCACGAAACGCAATATTTTCCAAAACCTGTGTCACGACCCGAATACGGTAATCAGCCGTAGCATGCAGAACATCAAGCGGTGCCTGGCTATCAATCAGCAGCGAAGCCGGGGTGCAGTCGATGCCGGTGATGGGGACGTATCTTTCCATGGGATTGCTCCGATCAGATTAATGGGCTGATCCGATCGCAGGTCGCCAAACCTGATCGCTCTTCAAGGCGACGCAACCGACTATAAGTTCAAGTACCCGTCAGGAACAGGTGACCATTTCCGAGAGTCGCGTAGGAATTATCACAACTCACCCCCAACGCGTCCCCAACACAATCCCCCGCGCCTTGAACCCTTCAAGCGCCGCCACCCCCATGGGCATCAACTCCCGCACCGACACTCCTGCCATCTCAGCCAACGCAACCAGATGCTCCCGCCCACTGCGCCGATGTTCCATCAGCGACGCCAACAATGCGTAAGCCATCGGCGCCAGCCGCGAAAACGTCACTTGCCCTTCGCGCCGCTGCAACAATACCAACGTTGGGGTCGCAGGCTTTTCGGTGGGTTGATGATCCGGCCCGATGTCGCACACCGGCCATTCATAGGCATGTGCCTGCGCGAGTCCGGAAACCACGGGCGTGCCTTCCATCAGATCGCCGTGGGGATTGTGTGACGGCTCCACCGCATCGCTCAGCAGCAGGGCGCTTTCGCTCCATTCGTGCTGGGCGAGTTCGGGCAGCCATGGTGGGAGGTCGTGCAGATCCTCGTGTTGTTCCAGGTAGGCGACAAACTCACCGGCAAGCTGCGTGAACAGTGGCGTCTGGCAGCGGTAGTTGGCGTAGAAGTCGTGGACCAGTCGTTGCCAGTCGGCGCGCGGCAGGGTTTGGTGGATGACTGGGAAGCTGGCGGCGAGCAGTGATTCGATGTTGCCGATGAACAGTTGGCGGTAGATGGCCAGGCGTCGTGCTTCCAGCCCGGGTGGGGGCGGGTGGTGGGGGTGGCGGACGTAGTTGGCCATGCAGTTGAGTTGGTCGAGCAGTTGTTCAGGCATGGCGGGCCTCCGGGGTTGCTGGGCAGGCGAGTTGTTGCAGCTGTTTGATCTGCCCTACCTCGGCGAGCAGTTCTGTCAACGGCGGGAAGTTGAAGTCGCGTTCCAGCAATGTCGGCACCGGTCCGAATCGTTGGTAGGTCTGGTACAGAAGCGTCCAGACGTCTTGCTTGACGGGCGCGCCGTGGGTGTCGATTTTCAGGTCGTCGGCTTCGTCGTAATGGCCGGCCACGTGCAGGTAGCTGACGCGTTGCGCGGGCAGGGCGGCGAGAAATTTCTGAGCGTCGTAGCGGTGGTTGATGGCGTTGACGTAGAGGTTGTTGACGTCCAGCAGCAGGTCGCAGTCGGCTTCTTCGAGGACTGCGGTGATGAAGTCGATTTCGCTCATGGCCTGGAAGGGCGCGGCGTAGTAGGAGATGTTTTCCACGGCGATGCGCTGGCCCAGTAGGTCCTGGGTCTGGCGTATGCGCGCGGCAACGTGGTGCACGGCTTCTTCGGTGAAGGGGATCGGCAAGAGGTCGTAGAGGTGGCCGCTGGCGGAGCAGTAGCTCAGGTGCTCGCTGTAGATCGCCACGCCGTAGCGATCGAGAAAGCGGCGTGTGCCCCGCAGCAGGTCGAGGTCGAGAGGTTGTGGGCCGCCGAGGGACAGGGACAAGCCGTGGCAGGTGATGGGGTGTCTTGCGGCCAGTTGATCGAGTTGTTCGGCGTAGACACCGCCGACGCCGATCCAGTTGTCCGGCGCGCATTCGAGGAAATCCACCGCGTTCGGGGCCATTTTCAGCAAGTCGCCAAGCATGGCGCGACGCAGGCCGAGCCCGGCGCCGTTGGGTGAAGTGAAGGTGCTCATCGCAATTCTCCAGGGATGGCCAGACCCTCCCGGTGTGAACCGCCGGGAGGGCGCGGGCAAAGGGCTTTATTCCTTGGCTTGGCTCATGCGGGTGAACAGCTCGGTGGGCACTTTCTTGCCATTGGCGGTGTATTGGCCGGTGCGATATTTGTAGGTTTCCGCTTCGGACAGGTAGCCGTCGTGGTTGCTGTCCATCTTTTCGAACTCGGCTTGTTCGGTCGGCGCCACGCTGAGGAATTCCTTCAGCGACACGCGATCATCTTTGTCGGTATCAGTGCGGGCGAAGGACGCGTCGCCACATTTGCCTTCACCGCATTTGCCTTCGGCCTGGGTGACTTTTTTGCCCGCTTCGGCGGCGCCGCATTTGCCTTCGCCGCACTTGCCTTCGGAGGTTTTTTCCGCCGAGGCCAGTTGATAACCCTGGGGCAGGGCGTCGACCGCGAAAGCCGACTGGGCGAGGCTCAAGCCGCCGGACAGGGCAAGTGCGGCAAGGGCGAGGCGAGCAGTGTTCGAGTTTTTTGTACGGGTCATGAGATTTCTCCAGATAAGAGCTGTTTGGCCCCTGGCAACGTTGCGCGGGGCGTGTGCCGTGGCGGCGTCACGTTGCTTGCCCGGTGCTGGGCACGTCGGGTCGAAGCAAGGCGCGACTGGCCTGTTCGGACGGGGCCATTTGGCGCTTGTCGTGTATCTGGGATGTGTCGTGCGGCGGTGTGTTTGTATTGCTGTGTGTCGCGGATACAGAGCGCTGCAGGGGGCCGCGCTCAGGTCAGATCATGCAAGTCCTTGCCCAGCGCAGGCCCGAGCGTCCAGTCGGAAAAAGCGACTTTCAAGCCGCCGCGCTTGGGGCTGCACGCCATCGGGCCGACGCGGTAGGTCGGTGCGATGGGAAACGGGCATAAGCGCACCAGCGGCCAACGAAGTCCATCGGCGGAAACCTGCAAGCGCAGTACGCCGTTGGCGACCGTGGCGCGCATCCAGAAGTCGTTGGGATCGGCGGTGTACGGGCTGGTCGCCCAGTCGGATTGTCCGTCGGTGAGTACGCTGCCGAGCATGGCCTGGCCGTCGCTCAGTTCGATCCCGGCCTTGACCCATTGGCGTTCGTTGATGCGGACCATCAGGCCGGCCTGGTCGTACAGGGCTTCGAAGGTGCCTTGGATGCGTAGTTGGCAGGTGAAGCTGGGTGGGGCTTCGACGCCGAGGAAATGGCCGCTGTCGTGGGTGAAGCCGTAGTGGGTTTCTCGCCAGAAGTCGGTAGCGTTGTCGGTTTCCAGGTGCAGGGAGTCTGTTGTGGGCGCGGAGTGGATTTTCGGTTCGTTCAGCCATGAGCCGTTTAGCAGGCTGAGGGGGTGTGTATCGTTCTTGATGTTTTGATCAGGCGTGGTCATTACGAATCCTTCTGTAAGCTTCGCTGTAGAAAGCTGGGGGACCCCGGGGACCTATTGATCCTCAGGATAATCAACGATATGACTGATCGGACGAAAAGAAAGCACAAACCCAATGAAAAAGGAGAGTTGATGGACGCATGGACGTTGCACTGGCTAGAAGCCTCGGGGAGTCTGGCTGAGTTTCGCAAGGAGCTGGTTGGTGAGTTCGAAACCGCTTATGAGGCCTTGGCTTTTCGGATGGTCCCGCCCCGACTTGATGTCCTGGTCCAGCGGTTGCCGGGCGAAACCATTCCGGAATTGGGCCTGGTAGGGCGAGCGTATCGAAGCTCGATGTTCAGCATGACGCTTGATCCAGATAATCCCAACTTCATTCCCAGCCTGCGCGCTGGCGCGCTACATCGTCAGATTATCCATGAGGTCCATCATTGTCTGCGCATGGCAGGGCCGGGCTATGGCTGGACGTTGGGCGAGGCTTTGGTGAGCGAAGGACTTGCCGGACAGTTCGTCCGATATCTGCTCAACACCGATCCAGAGAGTTGGGAGCGGGAAGTTGGCTCAACTGAGCTGTTGAATTCGCCGGTTGGGCTGCAAGCACTTGAATCGAGTTATTACGATCACAGCGAATGGTTTTTTGGTAGTGGGGACAAGCCCAAATGGCTGGGGTACTCGCTGGGCTACGAGATGGTGGGGTGTTGGCTTGCGTCCAGGCAGGAGGTAGACATTTTTACTTGGGTCAACGTACCTGCAACCGACATCATCGCTGCAGCGCTTGAGCGAGGTCTGATAACGGCGACTTCTTGAACGACCGCATGAACGGTTTCTCCACGATCGGTTGAAGCTCTTACCGAGCCGCTGGTGGGGTGGGGCCGCTGCGCAGCCCAGCGGGAGCAAGCTCCCTCGCCACGGTTTCGTGATTACTTCTTGACCGAATAATCCGCCCCCCAGACCCGTACGGCACTGATCGCCTCGTTCATGCCTTCGAAAACGAATTTCTGTCGTACGGCGATCTTCGGTGGGACGGTGACTTCGTCGGGGTTGTCCAGACCGGTGAGGCGGTTGGCGTAGCCGGCCTGGTCGATGGCCAGCAGGGTGCCGGTTTGTCCGAGGTTGATCAGGCGCAGTTGGGTGTCGGTGCTGTTCTTGAAGCCGAGGGTGATGGTGACGTTTTCTTCGCTGGGCTCAAGCTTCAGCACTTCGATGGTGATGCGGTCTTTCATTTGCTCGCCGGAGGAGATGATCGCGGCGCCATCGGTGCCCTGGACCGACTCGCGCCCGTCGAGCACGCCTTCGCTCACACCGCCCAACAGGTTCTTGCCTGCGGTTATGAACGACGAGACCGCGGATTTGGTCGAGTCCTTGATGACGCTTTCCGCCGGCTCGCCCTCGGCCAGGCACAGAGAGCTGATCAGAAGACCTGAGACGAGGAGGGTAGCGCGTGACGGCAGAAGGGGCATACCTGAATCCTTTAGGGTGGCTTGCAGCACGCCCGTTGAATGGGCGTGCGGCATGATAGCCGGGATCATGGCGTACTTCTGCAGTTCTGGCTTGGCGGGTTTCTGGCTTTATGCGCTGATCCGCATTTTTTGGTTGCAGGTGCGTCTGTAACGGTATCAGGTACCGCTCCACAATTCGGCAGTGCCGCAATGACTCTATTGGGAGAATGCTCATGGCGAAGATGGCGATTTTTCTGGGTGGTTTTCTGGCGTTGACGTTGCTGATTGGTGTGCTGGCGACGATCTCGCCTGTTTGAAGCGTTTTCCCTGTGGCGAGGGAGCTTGCTCCCGCTGGGGCGCGCATCGGCCCTGAACCCTGACGACTCGATATTGAGAGATGCTTTCGAGTATTTGGGGCCGCTGCGCAGCCCAGCGGGAGCAAGCTCCCTCGCCACGGGGCAGGCGTTGTTCAGCGATGCAATATCACCTGCGCAATCTCCTGCAACGGCATCACCCGCTGCGCGGCGTTGAGTTTGATGGCTTCCTTGGGCATGCCGAACACCACGCAGCTGGCCTCGTCCTGGGCCACGGTGGCGCTGCCGGCGTCGAGCATTTCCTTGAGGCCGCGGGCGCCGTCGTCGCCCATGCCGGTCATGATGATGCCCGTGGCATTGCGGCCGGCGAACTTCGCCACCGAGCGGAACAGCACATCCACCGACGGGCGGTGGCGATTGACCAGCGGGCCGTCCACTACCTGCACGTGATAGAACGCGCCGCTGCGGGTCACCATCATGTGTTTGCCGCCGGGGGCGATGAGGGCCAGGCCCGGGTGGATGCGGTCGTTGTTTTTCGCTTCGCGCACTTCGATCTGGCAGAGGCTGTTGAGCCGCGCGGCGAAGGATGCAGTGAATTTTTCCGGCATGTGCTGGACGATGACGATGCCCGGACATACCCGCGGCAGGGCGGTGAGCACCGCTTCCAGCGCCTGGGTGCCGCCGGTGGAGGTGCCCATGGCCACGATGCGTTCGGTGGTCTGGGCCATGGCATGGCCGTTGGCGGCGGGCAGCATGGCGTCGGCGGTGAGTTTGGTCGCCGGCGTCAGCGGCGCCGCCGGAGCCGGGCGCTTGCCCAGGTTGCGGACGTTGACCTGGGCGGCGGCGCGGATGGCGGACACCAGTTCCGGGGCCGATTCCAAAAGGAAGTTCTTCAAGCCGCTGGTGGGCTTGGTGATGATTTCCACCGCACCGGCGGACATGGCTTGCAAGGTGGTTTCCGCGCCTTTGGGCGTCAGCGACGAGCAGATCACCACCGGGGTAGGCCGTTCGCTCATGATTTTTTTCAGAAAAGTGATGCCGTCCATGCGCGGCATTTCCACGTCCATCACGATCACGTCGGGCCATTCCTTCGCCAGTTTGTCCATGGCAAAGATCGGGTCGGAAGCCGCACCGATGACGTTGATGTCCGGCGTGTCACTCAGGATCGCCAGCAATACCTGGCGGACCACGGCGGAATCATCCACCAGCAATACGTTTATTTTTTTGCCTGACATGGTTAGTGCAGGGTCCTTATCGGTTGGTGCCTGACCCAGACGTCGCCCGTGCAAAGGTCGAAAATGATGCTGCGGTGGCCGGTGCTGCCCATGTCCTGGGCGATCAGGTCCAGGCGATAGAGCGCGGCCATCTCCAGCGCCGCGTTGACGTTCGACCGCGCCACATCGCCGAATGCCACATGGCGTTGCAGTTCGGGAAACATCTCGCCGCCGCCGAACAGCTTGAGCTGGTATTCCTCGGGCTCGGTGTGATGGGCCCGGGCCTGACGGACGAACAGTTCGATGGCTTCATCGGCGTACATCCCGTTCAACGCGGTGGAGCACCGCACCCGGCTGGGCAACATGAAATGGCACATGCCGCCGATCTTGCGCTGCGGATGCCAGAGCGTGATCGCCACGCACGAGCCGAGGATCGTCCGCAGCCGGGTCGGGCAGGTCGCAAAGCGAAACTCTCCCGGCCCGAGGTAGACCTCCGCTACCTGCTTCATCGCGGCGCTCATGGCTTGCGATAAATCGAAGGGGCGACCAACTTCAGCGCATCGGACACGCCATTGAGGCTCTCCGAATGGCTGACGATGAAATACCCGCCGGATTTGAGCCGAGGGATCAGCCGCGCAACCACTTTGCTTTTGGTGGGCTGGTCGAAATAGATCATCACGTTGCGCAGAAAGATTACGTCGAACTCCCCCAGCTCCGGCAGGGTGTCGTTGAGGTTGACCTGGATGAAGTTGACGCGGTTGCGCAGTGCCCGATCGATGAGCATCGTGCCTTGCTGGCTGCCGGTGCCCTTGAGGCAATATTTCACCAGCAACGGATGGGGCAGGTTGCGCGCGCGCTCCATCGGGTAATGCCCGGAACGGGCCTTGGCCAGCACCTGGGTGCTGATGTCCGAACCGATGACTTCCCATGGCGTGGTGCCCAGGCTTTCGGCCAGGGTCATGGCGAGGCTGTAGGGTTCCTCGCCGGAGGAACTGGCCGCACTCCACAGGCGGAAGGTCTTGCCCGGCGTCGCGTGGGGCAGCACATGGTCGCGAAGAAAGTCGAAGTGCTTGGGCTCGCGGAAAAAATAGGTTTCGTTGGTCGTGAGCAGGTCCAGCGCCACCTGCAATTCGTCGCTGCGCTGGCCGCTCATGATCAGCTTGAAATATTCGCCATAACTGTCCAGCTCATAGTGCTTGAGGCGTTTGAACAGCCGCCCGGCCACCAGGGCTTTCTTGGCTGGCGACAGGTTGATGCCGGCGGCCTGGTACAGCCAGTTTTGGAACTGGCTGAACTCCCGGTCGCTGAGGGCCATTGAATTCACTGTGCGTTCCTTGCAAGTGTCTGTGCTCATGAGGCTGGCGCTTCCAACGCAGCGGGGCTGGCCTGGGCGAGTTCGGACATCTCGTCGATGGACAGCACCCGGTCGACCTCCAGCACGATGACAAACTTGCCATCGACCTTGGCCATGCCGCTGATGAAGTCGGCGCGGATCTTCGCGCCGAAACTCGGCGGCGGCTCGATCTGCGAGGCCGGGATCTCCAGCACCGCCGACACCGTGTCCACCAGCAGGCCAATATCCTGGGCCTGCCCGTCGGCGCTGGCGGCCTCGATGATGACCACGCAACTGCGCCGGCTGATGGCGGAATTCGGTCGGCCGAAACGAGCCGACAAGTCCACCACCGGCACGACCGCGCCACGCAGGTTGATCACCCCGCGCACGAAGGCCGGCATCATTGGCACGACGGTGAGGTTGCCGTACTCGATGATTTCCTTGATGCACAGGATGCCGATGGCGAACATCTCCGTGCCGAGCATGAACGTCAGGTATTGCGCTTCTTCCTCGACCGCGCTGACGGTCTGACGTGTGGTCGCGATGGCGCCCATAGCTTTTTCTCCTTTAGGCAAGCCTGTGGAACCGGGCCATCAGAACCGGGTGAATTCCGATTCGTCCGGCGCGCTGGCCATGTTGTAGGCAAACGCCTTGGGCATCACCGGTGCCGGTGTCCGTGCCGGTTTGCGGCTGGACGGACCTGGGGTGTTATCGACCCTGGCGCTCTGCATGGCGGACTTGGCGGGCGTGTCCAGGGTGAAGAAGCTCATGGCCTGTTGCAGCTGTTCGGCCTGGCTGCTCATCTCTTCGGCGGTGGCGGCCAGTTCTTCGCTGCTGGAGGCGTTCTGCTGGGTCACCTGATTGAGCTGGGTCATGGCGGTGTTGATCTGCGCAACGCCGGCGGCCTGTTCTTCGGACGCGGCGCTGATTTCCTGCACCAGGTCCGAAGTCTTGTTGATGGACGGGACCATTTCGTTGAGCAGGTTCCCGGCCTTCTCCGCCATGTCGACACTGCTGGACGACAGCTCGCCGATTTCCTGGGCGGCAACCTGGCTGCGCTCAGCCAGCTTGCGCACTTCGGCGGCGACCACCGCGAAGCCTTTGCCGTGTTCGCCGGCGCGGGCCGCTTCGATGGCGGCGTTAAGCGCCAGCAGGTTGGTCTGGTAGGCGATGTCGTCGATGATGCTGATGCGCTGGGCGATTTTTTTCATCGCCACCACGGTCTGCTGCACCGATTCGCCGCCGTCGGTGGCTTCCTTGGCGGCCTTGCTGGCCATGCCGTCGGTAACCTTGGCGTTCTCGGTGTTCTGGTTGATGCTGGCGCTCATCTGCTCGATGGAGGCGCTGGTTTCCTCGACGCTGGCCGCCTGTTCGCTGGTGGCCTGGCTCATCGATTGCGCGGTGGCGCTGACTTCTTCGGAAGCGCTGGCGAGATTGTCCGCCGCGTTGCGCACTTCACCGATGATGTGCGAGAGCTTGCCAACCATATTCTGCATGGCATTGAGCACCATGCCGGTTTCGTCCTTGGAGCCGGCTTCGATTTTCGCGTTCAGGTTACCTTCGGCCAGTTGTTCGGCGACGGCGGCGGCCTGCTTCAGCGGACGGGAAATAATTCGCGAAATGAACAGCGCCAGACCCAGGCCCACCAGCAGGGCGGCAGCCAGCACGGCGATGATCGACAGGCGTGCATTCTCATACAGCTGGGTGCCGTGTTCGCTGGCGGCGCCGGCACCGACGTCGTTCAGTTCCACGAGTTTTTGCAGGTCGCTTGTCACCAGGTCGAACTGGCGTTTGGACTCGCCCTTGAGCAGCGCCATGGCTTGCTCGGTCTGGTTCTGCCGGGACAGCGCGAACAGATCCTTGCTGACCACCAGGTAAGCGGCCCAGTCGTTGCGGGTGGTTTCGAACAGTTGACGGTCTTCGGCGGTGGAGAGCAGTTTTTCATAGGTGCCGAGACGGGTTTCGAAGGCCTTTTTCGCTTCGTCGGCTTCCTGCTCCAGCGTTACGCGTTCTTGCTCGGAGTCGGCGGAAATATGACGGTTTTCCTTGAGGCGAAAGCTCGCTGCGTAGAAGCGCATGCCCGAGGCGGCGCGCATGGACGGCATCCAGTTCTCGCGGATCTCGGTGGTGGTGCCGTTCACCTGGCCCAGCTGGTGGATCGAAAACACGCCCATGACGGCGGTCAGCGCCAACACCACGAGGAACGAGGTGATCAGTTTGGTGGCGATTCTAAGGTCGTAGAACCATTTCATTGGGGAATACCTCTCCATGGAGTGTTGAAGCGTCAGCGAGCGTTGGCTTGTTGTAATGGGGTCGGGTTGTAGCGGTTTTCTGTTTGTGCGATCTGGGTGAGCAGGGCAGGTACGTCGAGAATCAACGCCACCGCACCGCTGCCCAGAATGGTCGAGCCGCTGATGCCGCGCAGTGCGCCGAACAGCTTGCCCAAGGGTTTGATCACGGTCTGGAATTCACCCAGCAGGTCATCCACCACCAGCCCGGCCTTGAGTTCGGCGTAGCGCACCACCACCACGTTCTGCCGGCGCGAGGCCGGGCCTTCGTGATGGAAATGATCGCGCAGGTACACCAGCGGCAGCACTTCGCCGCGCAGGTCGAGGTAGCCTTGTTCGCGACTGGCGACGCCATCGTCTTCGCTCAGTTCGATGCATTCCTGGACCATGTCCAGCGGAATCACATAGGTGGACTGGCCGATGCCGACGAGGAAGCCATTGATGATCGCCAGCGTCAGCGGCAGGCGGATGCGCACCACGGTGCCCTTGCCCGGTTGGCTGTCGAGGTCGACGGTGCCGCGCAGCAGGGTGATGTTGCGCTTGACCACGTCCATGCCCACACCGCGCCCGGACAGGTTGGTGACGGCCTGGGCGGTGGAGAAGCCGGGTTCGAAGATCAGGTTGTAGATTTCCTGGTCGCTCAGGTTCGCGCCGGCGGCGATCAGGCCGCGCTCGTGGGCTTTTTCCAGGATGCGGTCGCGGTTCAGGCCAGCGCCGTCATCGGCGATTTCCAGCACGATGCTGCCCGAGTCGTGGTAGGCGTTGAGGTGCAGGTGACCCTTGGCCGGTTTGCCGGCGGCCATCCGCGCCTCGGCGGTTTCGATGCCGTGGTCCATGGCGTTGCGCAGCAGGTGCATGAGCGGGTCGCCGATCTTTTCCACGACGGTCTTGTCCAGCTCGGTTTCCGCGCCGCTGATGATCAGGTCGATGTCCTTGCCCAGTTCCTGGCTGACGTCGCGCACCACCCGGCGAAAACGGTTGAAGGTTTCGCCGATCGGGATCATCCGCAGGCGCAGGGCGCCGTCGAGAATCTCTTCCACCAGCCCGGACACCGATGAGGTGGCCTCCTGCAACGGGTCGTTCTGGCACGTGCGGGCCAGCAGGCTGGCGCCGGCACTGGCGATCACCAGTTCGCCGACCAGGTTGATCAGCTCGTCGAGTTTGTCGGCATTGACCCGGACGTACGTGCCGTCCCTGCTCTTGCCGTCGCTGGTCACGGCCTGTTTGTCGGGCGCGACCTGGGCCGGCATGCGCGGGGTCTTGCGCTGGTCTGGCAGCAGCTCGCCGGTGGTGACCATGGCGGTGCTTTCTTCGCTGGCTGTCTGGGCGGTGGTGACCAAATCGGTGCTCGCCTGGGGCTCTGCCTCCGCCTCTGGCACGGCAACGATGTCGATGAGGCAATCTTCGCGAACAAAATCGAAGACTTCGTTGATCGCGGCATGACCGGCTGAGGAGCGAAACCCGATATCAAAACCCAAGTAGCAGGATTCGGCATCCCAGGCTTCGATAGCCGGCATCGCCTCAGTCAGCGTGGTGATCTCGACGATCTCACCGAGGGTCTGCAGATAGCGCAGGAACGACAGCGGGTCCATGCCATTGCGGAACACTTCCTGGCCAAAGCGCAGGGTGATGTGCCAGAGGCGCGCGTCGGTTGACTCGCTCGTTTCGGTTGCCTCTGCAGTAGTGGTTTCGGGCGCGGTCGGGGGCGCCTGGTATTCCTGGAGGATCTGGCACAATTCCATTTCCCGAGCCAGGGCAGGGGGCTGCAACGTCGAGCCCTGGTTGGCGACCACGTCGATCAGTTCCAGCATGTGATCGCCGGACTTGAGCAGCACCGCGATCAGGCCCGGGTCCACCGCGACGCTGCCTTCACGCAAGCGGTCGAGCACGTCTTCGACGATGTGGGTGAAGCTGACGATCGGCTCCAGGCCGAACAGCCCGGCCGAACCCTTGATGGTGTGGGCCGCGCGGAAAATTGCGCCGATGGCGTCATCGTCGGCGGGGTCGTTTTCCAGTTGCAGCAGCGATTCTTCCATCGCCTGCAACTGCTCTCGTGCCTCGACGATAAACGTTTGTTGTGCCTGATCGAGATTGATGCTCACGCTCATATCCTTTGTCGTGTCCGACGTGTCGCGGGGCCTCTAGGCAACGAGGTTGCACAGGGCGAGTGTCTCCGTAACGGCTTTGCTCTGGCCGGTCACCGTCAGTTGGGTCCCGGCCTTGGGTGCCTCGCGCTGAATCATCAGCAGCAGTTGCAGGCCGGCGCCGTCCATCTCGGTGATCTGCGACAGGTCCAGTGCCATGTTCGGCGTGGCCCCCAGCCGTGGCAGCAATTGTGCGGCCAGGTCGGCGGCGGTGTAGATCGTCAGCTCGCCGTCGATCTGCACCTGCGCGGTGTCATCTTCTGTTTCGTACAGCAGCGGCATCGAAGCCTCCGGCCATCAAGGAAGAATCAGCTTGGATACCGCCGCCAGCATCTGCGCCGGTTGGAACGGCTTGACCACCCAGGCCTTGGCGCCTGCGGCCTGGCCTTCCTGCTTCTTCGATTCCTGGGATTCGGTGGTGAGCATGATGATCGGCGTGAACTTGTAGCTGGCGAGCTTCTTGACCTCCTTGACGAAGGTGATGCCGTCCATGTTCGGCATGTTCACGTCGCTGATGATCAGGTGCACTTTCTGCCCGGTGAGCTTGCCCAGTGCGTCCTTGCCATCGCTGGCTTCGATCACGTCGTAGCCGGCACTTTTCAACGCGATGCCGACTACCTGCCGAACGCTCGCGGAGTCGTCGACAACCAATACACTTTTAGCCATGAACGGCTCTCCTAAAAGAAGGTTATTTCCTGTGAAGTCTTTTGCGCGGCCGAGTCGCCATGATGATTGCGGCGTTGCTCGTCGGTGGCGTAGGTGGTTTCCATGCGCGCCAGCCATTGGCGGGCGTCGATGGAGATAGCCTGATCGGGCGACTGGTTGGCCTGCTGTATGTGCACATGCAGGTCCTCCATGTTGTCGCGCACGTGGCTGAGGATCTGGCTGACCCGATCCTGGAATTGGAGATTGACCAGCACTTCGGTGAGCTCGTCGCGAATGCCGAAGCTTTCCCGTTGCAGCATGTCGGCCGAATCGGCGAGACGCTCGGTGACGCTTTTGAAGCGTTCCAGCACGCGCTGAATGCTGCCTTCGGACACGGCCACGGACTGGCTGTCCTGGTCGGCGCCGCTGGAGGCGGCCTGGACCAGTTGGGTGATGGCGGTATTGATGACGTCGACCTTGGCCGACATCTGTTGGCCGGTCTCGCTGGATTTGCTCGACAGTGCGCGCACCGCATCGGCCACCACCGCAAAACCGCGCCCGGCTTCGCCCGCCCGGGCGGCCTCGATGGCGGCGTTCAGGGCCAGCAGGTTGGTCTGGGCGGCAATCGCCGCGACATCGGCGGCCATGGTCCGCAGTTCGCCGGTGTAGGCGGTCAGGTTGCGGACTTGGGTCAGGGTTTCATCACGGCTGGCCTGGGTGGTTTTCAGCGAGTCGATGACCTTGACCAGTTCGCCTTCGCTCTGCGCCAGTACCTGGACGGCACCGCCACCGCCGCTGCCGGCCAACTCGCCGGCGGCCTGTTGCGAGGCTTGCACGGTCTCTTCGAGGCGCGAAGAGATACCGGTGAAGCGGCTGGTCAGCGAGACGATTGCGGTTTCAGTCTGCTGGCGTGAGCTTTCGACTTGCTTGGCCCAGATCGGCATCGCGCCGAGGATCACTTCGTTGAGCTGCGCGCTGGCTTTATGGGAAACATGACCGGCGGCTTGCAACTCGTGGCGGGTGATGGCCGCGGCCGTCGCCTCGTCGAGTTGAAGACGTTGTGAACGCGCGCCCCAGATGCCGACGGCCACGCCAAGAACCACCAGCACGATGCTCAAACCGATGCTCTGTGTGCTCGCACCGTTAAGTGCCAGCACGCCAACGCTTGCGGCGATGGCCACGATCAAGGCGTGCCAGAGAATGCGTGGTTGGGTTTTGGCGGGGGAGTGGTCGTGGGAATACGACGTCATGGTTCGGTCCTTGAACAGTGTTGCTGACAGGATATTTGCTAATGACTGGTTATCTGCAAAGCCGACGCGGTCTTGAGGACCAGTCGTCCGGTTTCGATAAAAATAATGGCACATTGCTATCTAAGAATAGACGAATTCGGTGAATTGTCGAGGAGGCCTGACGATCTGGAGCCGTACAAACGTGGCGAGGGGATTTATCCCCGCTGGGGCGCGAAGCGGCCCAAAAAATGGGCCGCCTGGACCTAACCGACCCGCACGCCCTTGAAATCTTGGGGCTGCTTTGCAGCCCAGCGGGGATAAATCCCCTCGCCACAATAGTGACCGCCAGTTGATTCGCTGAAACACAATGGAAGGATTGAGCTAAATTACCCGGCATTGATTTCGAACCTGCCATCGAGCCCCCATGCCTGCCCAGCCACTCTGGAAAACCTACCTGCTGTTCCTGGCCCCCATGGTCCTGTCCAATTTCCTCCAGTCGATGTCCGGTACGCTCAACAGCATCTACATCGGCCAGATGCTCGGTACCCAGGCTTTGGCGGCGGTGTCGGGGATGTTTCCCATCGTGTTTTTCTTCATCGCCCTGGTGATTGGTCTGGGCGCGGGGGCGGGCGTGTTGATCGGGCAGGCCTATGGCGCCGGCGAGACCGGAACGGTGAAGGCGATCGCCGGCTCGACGTTGCTGTTGGGGGCGATCATCGGGTTGGTGGCCGCGGTGTTGGGCAGCGTCTTTGCTCGCGAGGCCCTGCAAGGGCTCGGCACGCCCGACGATGTGCTCGAAGATGCCATTTCTTACGCGCGGGTGATGATGTGGATCCTGCCGATGCTACTGGTGTTCGTGCTCTTCACCCAGCTGCTGCGCGGTGTGAGTGATACCGTCTCGCCGCTGCTGGCGTTGCTGGTATCCACCAGCGTCGGGATGCTGCTGACGCCGGTGCTGATCCGTGGCTGGCTGGGATTGCCACAGATGGGCATCCAGAGCGCGGCGTGGGCGGGCCTGGTGGGTACCGCATCGGCCATGGCCATGCTGGCGTGGCGCCTCAACCGGCGGGCGCATGCCTTGGCGCCGGACCGCGCGCTGTTCGCCGCGATGCGCCTGGACCGGGATATTCTCGCCAAGGTGCTGCGCATCGGCTTGCCGACAGGGTTGCAGATGGTGGTGATTTCGTTGTCGGAGCTGGTCGTCCTGGCGTTGGTCAATCACCACGGCTCCCAGGCCACGGCCGCCTACGGCGCGGTGACGCAGATCGTCAATTACGTGCAGTTTCCGGCGCTGTCGATCGCCATTACCGCCTCGATCCTCGGCGCCCAGGCCATTGGCGCCGGACACCTGGAACGCCTCGGGCCGATCCTGCGCACGGGGCTGTTGATCAACGTCTGGCTGACCGGTGGCCTGGTGCTGCTGGGGTATCTGTTGTCCCACTGGCTGCTGGGGCTGTTCATCACCGACCCGGCGGCGCGGGTCCAGGCCGAGCACCTGTTGCACATCATGCTCTGGAGCCTGCTGGTGTTCGGCTTCCAGGCCATCATCGGCGGCATCATGCGCGCCAGCGGCACGGTGCTGGTGCCGGTGGCGATCTCGATCTTCTGCATCATCGGCGTGCAAGTGCCGGCGGCCTACCTGCTGGACGCGCACTTCGGCCTGCAAGGGGTGTGGATGGCGTTTCCGGTGGCTTACCTGAGCATGCTGATTTTGCAGGCGGTGTACTACAAACGGGTCTGGCAGCATCAGCGGATCGAGCGGTTGGTGTAATCGCCCGCCACTTAGCCCCTGTGGGAGCGAGCTTGCTCGCGATAGCGTCGGCACATTCAGCATCGATGCAGGCTGATCCACCGCCATCGCGAGCAAGCTCGCTCCCACAGGTTCGGGGCACGACGATGTTACAGTGGCCGTCATCCACCCTTCATCATTGAGGATCCGATGCCTGTCAGTCTCCCCACCCCCATCGCCTACCGCGCCTTCCTCTTCGACATGGACGGCACGCTGCTCAACTCTGTCGCTGCCACCGAGCGGATCTGGACGCGCTGGGCCATGCGTCATGGCCTGGACGTGGCGACATTCCTGCCGACCATCCATGGCGTGCGCGCTGTCGACACCGTCGCCCGCCAGAACCTGCCGGGCGTGGATGCCCAGGCCGAGGCCGCGCAGCTCACCGTCGAAGAAATCGAGGACGTGGAGGGCGTGGTCGAGGTGCCCGGTGCGCTGGCGTTTCTCAAAAGCCTGCCGCCGACGCAATGGGCAATCGTCACCTCGGCGCCCATGGCCTTGGCTTTGCGCCGCATGGAAGCAGCCGGGATTGTGCGCCCGGCGGTGATGGTGACTGCCGAAGACGTGAGCGCCGGCAAGCCAAACCCCGATTGCTATCTACTCGCGGCGCAGCGCTTGCAAGTGAAACCGCAGGAATGCCTGGTGTTCGAGGATGCCGAAGCCGGTATCAAGGCCGGCGAGGCCGCGGGCGCGGACGTGGTGGTGGTGACGGCCACGCACACGCATCCGGTGGTGACGTTGCACTCGCAGATTGAGGATTACCGTGGGCTGAGCGCCACGGTGGAGGGCGGATTAATGCACCTTCCAAACCACCGCTAAACTCCTGTGGGAGCGAGCTTGCTCCGGGCGGCGATCCGACGATAGCGTTCGTTCAACCAGCACTGATGCTGGATGGACCACCGCCATCGCGAGCAAGCTCGCTCCCACATTGGATCTGCGGTGATTCGATCAGGTCAGGTCACCACGCGATAGCACGGCACATACGCCGCGCCGCCCGGCAGTTTCATCCGGTGCTGGGCGACGAAGGCCTGCAGCAGGCGGTCAAGCGGTTCCATGATGGCGGGATCGCCGTGGATCTCGTACGGGCCGTGTTCTTCGATCAGGCGGATGCCCTTGTCCTTGACGTTACCGGCGACGATCCCGGAAAACGCCCGGCGCAGGTTGGCGGCCAGTTCGTGGGGCGGCAGGTCGCGGCTCAGGCCGAGGCTGGCCATGTTGGCGTGGGTCGGGTCGAACGGGCGCTGGAAACCTTCGTCGATCTTCAGCAGCCAGTTGAAGTGGAACGCGTCGTTGCGCTCGCGGCGGAACTGCTTCACTTCTTTCAGGCCTTGGGTCATCTGCCGCGCCACTTCAGCCGGATCGTCGATGATGATCTGGTAGTGCTTCTGCGCGGCTTCGCCCAGGGTCGCGCCGACAAAGGCGTGCAACTGGTCCAGGTACGGCGCGGCGCTTTTCGGCCCGGTGAGCACGACCGGGAAGGGCAGGTCCTGGTTGGCCGGGTGCATGAGGATGCCCAGCAGGTAGAGGAACTCTTCCGCCGTACCGGCGCCGCCCGGGAAGATGATGATGCCGTGGCCGACGCGCACGAAGGCTTCCAGGCGCTTCTCGATGTCCGGCAGGATTACCAGCTCGTTGACGATCGGGTTCGGCGCCTCGGCGGCGATGATGCCCGGTTCCGTCAGGCCCAGATAACGCCCGCCATGGATACGCTGCTTGGCGTGGGCAATGGTCGCGCCTTTCATCGGGCCTTTCATCACGCCGGGGCCGCAGCCGGTGCAGATGTCCAGGCTGCGCAGGCCGAGTTCATGGCCGACTTTCTTGGTGTATTTGTATTCTTCGGTGTTGATCGAATGACCGCCCCAGCACACGACGATTTTCGGTTCCACGCCGGGACGCAGGGTGCGGGCGTTGCGCAGCAGGTGGAAGACGTAGTCGCTGATGCCCTGGGATGAGCTCAGGTCGATGCGCTGGCTGTCCAGTTCGTTCTCGGTGTAGACGATGTCGCGCAGGGCGCTGAAGAGCATTTCCCGGGTGCTGGCGATCATCTCGCCGTCGACGAATGCATCGGCCGGCGCGTTCAGCAGCTCCAGGCGCACGCCCCGGTCCTGCTGGTGAATGCGTATCTCGAAATCCTTGTAGGCTTCGAGGATGGTCTTGGCATTGTCGACATGGGCGCCGGTGTTGAGGATAGCCAGGGCGCACTGGCGGAAAAGATCGTAGATGCTGCCGGAACCGGCTTCGCTCAGTTGCTGGACTTCGCGCTGGGACAAGGTCTCCAGGCTGCCCTTGGGGCTTACCGAGGCGTTGATTACATGTCTTTGAGTCATTCAGCTTTCCTTGAAAACGATGCCGCGCGCACGACGGCGGCATCTTTGAAAAAACGTCCACGCAGGAAGATCGCACGATCCTTGCGGTATCGCCATGGACTTTGATCCGGGTCCTTCGGGTCGGTGCAACACAAATGAGCCCCAGCATAGCCAAATCGACCGGGGAGGCGATAATGCGCGAGTCTTTTCACGCCACACAAGGAAAATGCGACGCGATGTTCGAGATCAAACCGTGGGACGCCGTGACCTACCGGCAGCAGACCCGCCGCAGCACGCTCATCCTCGCCTTGGTATTCCTGGCCTTGGCGATGCTGCTATCGAGCCTGGCGGTGATGCTGTTCGGCACACCCGGGGGCGATAATTTTCGCTTCAACGTGGGCGGGGTTTTCGCCGCCGTGCTGCTGATGGCCGCGCTCATGCGCGGGTATTTCTGGCAACAGCCGTGGATGGCCGCGGCGGTGTACGGCTGGCAGCTCAAGCGCAGCCTGATGAGCGTTACCAACGTGATGCACCAGGTAAAGGCTGGGGTGCAGGCCCAGGATCCGGCGGCGATGAAGCTGCTGCGCTTCTATCATTTGGGCCTGGCCCAGATGCACCTGCTGGATGCCAACTCCAGCGACCAGGCCTCGTTGAATCGCGAGGCCGATGAACATCTGCAGAACATGCAGGCGCGCGGTCTGGACCCCGAGCAGTCGCGCCTTGACCCGGCCTGGATCGGTACCGTGAAACAGGCCTATAAGGCCCGCGATTAGCGGCCGCTCGTCGGTTGCCCAGGTGAAAAAATCAAACCCGGGTGAACGGGCGCCTTTCTCATGAACAGTCATGAAAAGGAGAGTCGAGATGCTTGGAAAGATCACTCATGGAACCTGGGCCATGCTTTGCGTGGCAACGGTGGGGTTGGCAGGCTGCGCGGGCGGTAACAGCCATTCACCGGTGGACGCGCCAGGAGCCGCGAAGAGCCCGACCACCGCGACGCTGGAAGCCGGGGCGGGGCTCATGCAGAACAAACCCCCGTTGCAAGCGCTGGACACCTACCTGGATGGCTTCCATTTCTACAACGGGCGGATGTCCGGGCAAATGGAAGCGCATCACTACTGCACGGCACTGAACGAAGAAGTGTTCCAGTGCGCCATCTTTGATGCCAACACCGCGAACGCCAAGCTCATGGGCGTGGAGTACATCATCAGCAAGCGCTTGTTCGAGGGCTTGCCGGCCAGCGAAAAACAGTTGTGGCACAGCCATGTGCATGAGGTGAAGTCCGGGCAACTGATCGCGCCAGGGATTCCCGAGGTGGCGGAAACCCGTTTGATGAAAAACCTTGTCAGCACCTACGGCAAGACCTGGCACACCTGGCACACCGAACAGGGCAACGCGCTGCCTTACGGTGTTCCGCAACTGATGATGGGCTTTACCGCCGACGGCCAGATCGACCCTCAGTTGGTGCGTGAGCGCGACAGCCGGATGGGCATCTCCAGCGAAGAGAAAAAACGCGCCCGCGCGGCAATCGAAGCGCCGGCAATCGATCCCGGGGCGGATGCCTGGCAGAAGGGGCAGGTGTGGCAGATCAAGGACCCGACGGGGCATGCTCATTAAACGCGAATTTGCCGAATATGCTTTTTTGTGGTGAGGGGATTTATCCCCGTTGGACCGCGAAGAGGTCCCCAGGCTATTACTCCGATGAGTAACTATGAGGGGATATGAGGGCTGCTGCGCAGCCCAGCGGGGATAAATCCCCTCGCCACAAGGTGCTGTGTTTAATAATTAAGCAGGGGATCGAGTTTGCCTGAAGCTTTGAGAGGGGGGCTATATCTAGCAGTCAAGGCTGTTTGAAGTGCCCCGGAACATTATGTTCCGTTTCGTTTGGCTTGGTTCTTTTCTGAACTTGGACGTCACTGATCCTGACGCTTTTCAATTCGGTGAAGGTCACTCTCAAGAGTGCCTCGGCTTCTTCGGTGCTCAGGGTCTCGGTGTCAGCCGCCAGCACCCGGTTATCGGGCTGGCCGTCGGCAATGAAACTGACAATGAATCGGTCCTGGCTCATGCATGACCTCGACAGGTTTAAGCGCCAGGGCGCAGCAATGCTACGCCCCAACGGTTTTTCCGGGTTACGATTTTCTGCCGCCGCCATGGCTGCGTTCGCCACCTTTCTTACCGGCTTCAGAGGCTTTTTCCCGGTCGTTGGCAAAGTTTCCGCCGGAAGCATGTCCGCCTTTCTTGCCGGCTTCGGATGCTTTCTCTCGGTCGTTTGCGAAGTTACCTGGGTTTTTGTTTCCGCTATTAGCCATTTCGAGAATCCTCATTTTGGTTAAGCGAGTAAAACGTGCCTCGCAGTACTGTGAAAGAAATCTGCGGATGGAAGTTTAAAAAAAACGTTTCGCTGGCGACGAACGGTATCAACTAAAGAATTAACGCCTGGGTAACTTATACAGCCGTCTCGCTTGAACTTGTACAGCATCGATTTAATTAATAAGGCAAGCGGCGGCAAATTGTATTTATTCATCATCAAAGGAGTATTCAGTCCTCGCCGCCGCTGACTTTCCAGTGTTTCGCCTCGGGCGCAAACACCACTTGTTCCACCCGGTGCGCGATGCCGAAAGCCAGCGAATTTTCCGCCGGTATCACTCGCTCCTCGGCGCACAGGCATTTGAAGATATCCAGTTGCGTGGCGGCGCCGGCGGTTTCCTTGACGTAGATCTCCACGTACCGCGCCACGTCGTTGTCCAGACTCGAGAGGTATTCACGCAAGCGCGAGTGATCCACCGATTTCTGGCCGAAATACCAATTCATCGGGTGTATCAGGAAGCGTGAATGTGGGGTGGTGGTGCGGTCGCTGGCGGCCAGGTACATGACGATGCCCATCGACTCGATGTTGCCGGCATTCACCGCGCGCACGGGCACCGGAAGGGATTTGATAAAGGTATAGAGGGTGAAACCGAAATTGGTGCTGCCGCCGACAGTAGAGAGGTTGAGCATCAGCGAGTCGGCGCCTTTTTCAATGGCTTCCAGGCAATTGTCCCGGAAGCGCTCGGTGGTTCCCTGGTCGATCTGGCAATGGAAATGGACGATGTGTTCGGACATCTGAAACTCCTCTCGACTTCACGCGTTGACGAGTCTGCGGATCAGCGGCTCTGTACAGTTGGGAGTCCGCCGGCTGTCGGATGTTCCACTTCCGTCACGCGCTTGTTCAGGTCCTGCTAACAGCGGTCGCTTCGCTTAGCAGGCTTCGACGGCTTGGGCCATGCGCTGCAGGAACATCGTCAGCGCGGCTTCTTGCGCACTGAGTCCTTTGCGTACGCGAGGCTTGGGCAGTTCGCTCAGGATGCCGCCCATGAAGCCTTCCAGCACGGCGGGGTGGATGTAGCATTTGCGACAGACGGCAGGCGTATTGCCCAACTGCCGGGCAACCTGCCTGACCATTTCGGCAACGTGTCGCTTGGCTTCGGTCTCGGTTTCCCACTGCAATGTGCGCAGTCCGTCCAGCGCCGCCGCGCTGCCTGCCCAGGTGCGGTAGTCCTTGGCCGTGAAATCGGCGCCGGTGAGTGTCTTGAGGTAGGCGTTGATGTCCGAAGACGTGACGGCGTGGCGCTCGCCGTGTTCGTCCAGGTACTGGAACAGGTTCTGCCCGGGAATTTCCTGGCAACGCTTGATGATCCGCGCCAGGCGTCGGTCCTTCACGGTGATCTGGTGTTCAACGCCGCTCTTGCCACGGAACTGGAAAGCGATGGCGCTGCCGTTGACCGCGACATGCTTGTTGCGCAGCGTGGTCAGGCCGTAGGAACGGTTGTCCCGGGCGTATTGGCTATTGCCGACGCGGATCAGCGTGACGTCGAGCAAAGTGATGACCGTTGCCAGGACTTTATCGCGGCTGAAACCGGGCGTGGCGAGGATTTCCTCGAGGCGTTTGCGCAGTCGCGGCAGGGTGCGGCCGAATTCGAGCATGCGTGAATACTTGTCCGCATCGCGCACTTCGCGCCAGCGCGCATGGTAGCGGTATTGCTTGCGCCCTCGGGCGTCGCGTCCGGTGGCCTGGAGGTGGCCGCGCGGGTCAGTGCAGATCCACACATCGGTGTAGGCCGGCGGAACGGCCAGGGCGTTGATCCGCTGGATTTCGGCGGGGTCGGTAATGCGCTGGCCCGACGGGTCGAAGTAGCAGAACTTGCCCCGCAGTTTGCGGCGAGTGATGCCCGGGGCGGTGTCGTCGACGTAGTGCAGATCAGCCGGGAGTGCATCGGGCGGCAGGGTGTCGGGCATGTTTGTTCCTTGGCGATGAATTCGAATGGCCTGTGAATTGATTGACCGCCGCCCGTTGCGGTCGTGCCGAGTTTCTTATGTCGGCACAGTCCAGTCCCCTGTGGGAGCGAGCTTGCTCGCGATAGCGGTTTGTCTGACACGGGAATGTTGGATGTACCGGCCCCATCGCGAGCAGGCTCGCTCCCACAGGGGTTGTGTTGATAGTGCTACGCCAACACCGCCACCGCCTTGATCTGCGCCCACAACATCTGCCCCGGATGCAGCTTCAACTGATCCCGGGAATACCGGGTAATCCGCGCCAGCAACGGCGTGCCAGCGGCCTCCAGCCGGATCAGTACATGAGCCGCGTTGTCGCCCGCCAGTTCGCTGACGACCGTCACCGGCAGGCGATTGAGAATGCTGGTCTGTGCATCGTTCGCCAGGCTCAGGCTGACATCCCGCGCCTGTACCTTGAAGCGCAACGGCCGGCCGACAGCCATCGGCTGATGGGCGACACGCACCTGGAGCTGGCTGTCGGGCAACGTCAGGGTAAGTAGCTGGTATTGCGGGTCATGGGCGCTGACGTTGCCCTGGATCACCACGCCCGCGTCATCGCCCTGGGCCAGTGGCAGGTCGAGCCGCGCCAGGGTTTCGGCGATCGGCCCGCTGGCCAGGGCGCGCCCGGCATCGAGCAGCACGATGTGATCAGCCAGGCGCGCGACTTCGTCCTGGGAATGGCTGACGTACAGCACCGGGATGTCCAGTTCATCGTGGAGTCGTTGCAGGTAAGGCAGGATTTCGTTTTTGCGCCGCGTATCGAGGGCCGCCAGTGGCTCGTCCATCAGCAGCAGTCGCGGGCTGGTCAGCAAGGCGCGGGCAATGCCGACGCGCTGGCGTTCGCCGCCGGAGAGGTTATGGGGTTGCCTGTCGAGGAGGTGACCGATGCCGAGCAGTTCCGTCGCGTGGTTCATGTCCACGCGCCGTTGCGCCGGTGCTACGCGCTTGAGGCCGAACGCCAGATTGTCGCGCACCGACAGGTGGTCAAACAGGCTCGCCTCCTGGAAAACATAGCCCAGCGCGCGCTGATGAGGTGGTACGAATACGCCGCGCTCACTGTCTTGCCAGACTTCGCCATTGACCTCGATGAAGCCCTGGGAGGGTCGCTCCAGGCCGGCGATGCAGCGCAGGCAAGTGGTCTTGCCAGAGCCGGATTCGCCGTACAGCGCCGTCACCCCACGGCCAGGCAATTGCACGTCCAGGTCGAGGAAAAAGTCGCCGTGGTCGAGTTGAAATCTTGCCTGGATCATCGCTCAGCTCCAGCCGGCACGGGTGCGGCGGCTGGAGTACAGCGCCAGCAGCACCAGGAAGGAAAACCCCAGCATCGCCGCCGCCAGCCAATGGGCCTGGGCATATTCGAGGGCTTCGACATGGTCGTAGATCTGCACCGACACCACCCGGGTCTTTTCCGGGATGTTGCCGCCGATCATCAGCACCACGCCGAATTCACCGACCGTGTGGGCGAAACCGAGAATCGCCGCGGTGATGAAACCGGGTCGGGCCAAGGGCAGGATAACGTGGAAAAAAGTATCCCATGGACCCGCTCGCAGCGTGGCGGCGACTTCCAGTGGACGATTGCCGATGGCGGAAAACGCGTTCTGCAAGGGCTGGACAACAAACGGCATGGAATAGATCACCGAGCCGATCACCAACCCGGTAAAGCTGAAGGTGAGGGTGCCCAGGCCGAGAGCCTGGGTGAACTGGCCGATCCAGCCGTTCGGACCCAGCGCCAGCAACAGATAAAAGCCGATCACGGTGGGCGGCAACACCAGCGGCAGGGCCACCACCGCGCCCACCGGCCCGCGCAGCCAGGATCGGGTGCGCGACAGCCACAGGGCGATGGGCGTGCCGATGAGCAGCAGGATCACCGTGGTCAGCGACGCCAGTTTCAGCGTCAACCAGATGGCCGCGTAATCGGCGCCGGTCAGCGGCATCAGCGTTGATAACCGAAGGACTGGATGATGGCGGCGGCTTGCGGGCCCTTGAGGTATTCCATCAAGGCCAGGGCGGCAGGGTTGTCCCGGCCTTTAGCGAGAATCACCGCGTCCTGTTTGATCGGAGCATGCAGCTCGGCCGGGACGATCCATGCCGAACCGCTTGCCAGCTTGCCGTCCTTGTACACCTGGGACAGAGCGACGAAGCCCAGTTCGGCGTTGCCGGTGGAGACGAACTGATAGGCCTGGGTGATGTTCTGGCCTTCGACGAGCTTGTTCTTGACCGGCGCGGACAGCCCGAGTTTTTCCAGGACCTGGGTCGCGGCCAGGCCATACGGCGCGGTTTTCGGATTGGCGATGGACAGGTGCGTGAATGCATTGTCGCGCAGGACCTGGCCCTGGTTGTCGACGTAGTTGTCCGTGGCCGACCACAGCGCCAACGTGCCGATGGCGTAGGTGAAGCGCGAGCCCTTGACGGTAGCGCCTTCGCTTTCGAGCCTGGCCGGGGTGGTGTCGTCGGCGGCGAGGAAGACTTCGAAGGGCGCACCATTCTGGATCTGCGTATAAAACTGCCCGGTCGCGCCATAGGCGGCTATCAGCTTGTGGCCGGTGTCTTTTTCGAAATCGGCGGCGATGGCCTGTATCGGCGCAGTGAAGTTGGCAGCGACGGCTACCTGCACCTCGTCGGCTTGAGCGGCACTGACACAAAAGCAGGTAGCCAGCAGCAGCCGGGCGAAAGGGTTCGAGCGCATGGGCAGGGTTCCGTGGGGATGGGTTCGCTATATAGCAGAATATATAGCGAATGCTTGGGAAACGGAACGCGGTATTTTGTCGGGTTTGGCGGTGATACGACTGGCCTCATCGCGAGCAAGCTCGCTCCCACAGGTTTTCAAGGCGTCGCAAGATCGTTATTCAACCCACATCCCCTGTGGGAGCGAGCTTGCTCGCGATAGCGTCCTTGAAAGCGCCGCAGACGCTCAGTCGACGAAGTCAGCCCTTGAACCGCGCCAGCGCTTCTTCGGCCAAGCGCCGGGTCAGTTCGCCGCTCGGCAGCTCACGCCCCAGGGGAAACGCCTGGCCGGCCCAGAGGTTGGCGAAATCTGCTTCGTCTTTCGCCCGCAGCGGCATCAAGGCGCCGCCCGCCAGGGGGAAAGCCGGCGCGAGCGGGCTCATCGGGCCGACCTCGCGCATCACCCGGTTGACGATGCCCCGGGCCGGGCGGCCGGTGAACAGGTTGGTGACGGCGGTCTGGCTTTCCCTGGCCGTGCGCAGCGCCCGGTGGTGGGAAGGTGTGACCTTGGCTTCCGGCGTGAACAGATAAGCGCTGCCCAACTGCACCGCCGACGCGCCCAGGGCAAACGCCGCGACAATCCCGCGCGCGTCGCCGATCCCGCCGGTGGCGATCACCGGCACCTTCACCGCATCCACCACTTGCGGCAGCAGGGCGAACAGACCCACCTGGGTGTTGAGGTCCTCGCTCAGGAACATCCCGCGATGACCGCCGGCCTCATAGCCCATGGCGATGATCGCGTCGCAGCCGTGCTGTTCGAGCCAGATGGCTTCTTCGACGGTGGTGGCCGAGGAGAGGATCTTCGCGCCGGTGGCCTTGACCCGATCCAGCAAGGTTTTTTCCGGCAGGCCGAAGTGGAAGCTGACCACCTTGGGCCGCAGTTCCTCGAGCACGCGGCAGGCCGCATCATCGAACGGGGTGCGATTGGACACCGGCGTCGGCGCTTCGAAGTCGGCGCCCAGTTCTTCGTAATAAGGCTTGAGCCGCTGTTTCCAGGCCTCGGCCCGTTGTTCATCGAACGCCGGTGGCTGGTGCGAGAAAAAATTCACGTTGAACGGTTTGTCGGTCTGTTCGCTGATGGTCGTCAGCGCCTGGCGCAGTTGCTCCACGTCGAGCATCGCCGCCGGCATCGAGCCCAGCCCGCCGGCATTGCAGGTGGCGACTACCATGGCCGGACCGGTTACGCCGGCCAGAGGCCCCTGGATGATGGGCAGCTCGATGCCGAGCAGGTCGAGAATGCGGGTGTCTGGCCACTGACTCATGTTCGGGTGTCTCCGACGGCAGAAGGAAAGCGTGTTTTTAGCAGGTGTCGCCCGGCCAGGGCCAGTCGAGTTTTTCAATCGATGCCCGGGTTTGATCCGAGCGACGGGATGGGTACCATGCGGGCTTACCCCATCAAGGAGCTCGATCCATGGACGTGAAACTCAAGATCGTCGAACCCTTCACCGTCGCCGGTTTGCAGGTGCGCACCCGCAATGCCGACGAGCAGCAAGGCGACACGGCAAAGATCGGCCCGATGTGGCAGCAGTTCTTCACCGAAGGGCTGTTCGAAAACGTTCCGGCCCGGCAGTCCGAGTCGTTCGTCTATGGGGTGTATTCCGATTACGAGTCCGATGCCACCGGCTACTTCAACGTGACGGCCGGTGTGCAGGTCGATGCCACGAGCGCAGGTTACCCCGCCGTGGACGTCGAGGGCGGGGATTACCTGGTGTTTTCGGCCAAGGGGCCGATGCCCGATTGCGTGATCCAGGCCTGGGGCCTGATCTGGGCGTACTTCGCCGATAACCCGCGAACCGTGCGCCGGTTCACCACCGATTTCGAGGTCTACAACGCGCCCGACTCGGTGGCGATCTATATCGGCGTTCAGTCTGCCGACGAACGTTCCAGCGCCAGCAGCTGACGCTTGCGCTCGACGCCCCAGCGATAGCCCGAGAGGTTGCCGTCGCTGCGCACCACCCGGTGGCAGGGGATCGCCACGGCGAGGCTGTTGGCACCGCAGGCCTGGGCCACGGCGCGAACGGCCTTGGGCAGGCCGATGCGCTGGGCAATCTCAGCGTAGCTGGCGGTGCTGCCCGGCGGAATCTCCCGCAGGGCTTGCCAGACCCGTTCCTGAAAGGCCGTGCCGCGCAGGTCCAGCGGCAAGTCGAGGCCCAGGGCCGGTGCTTCGATGAATCCCACGACCTGGGCAATCAACTGCTCGAATTCCCGGTCGGCGCCGATGAGGTTGGCGCGGCGGAATTTGTCCTGCAGGTCGCGTACCAGTGCGTCCGGATCGTCCCCCAGCAGAATCGCGCACACGCCACGGTCGCTTTGCGCCACCAGGATCGCCCCCAGGGAGCACTGGCCGACGGCGAAGCGAATGTCGGTGTTCTGCCCGGCGGCGCGGTAGTCGGCCGGTTTCATGCCGAGGACTTTGTCGGCGGCTTCATAGAAGCGGCTGTTGGAATTGAAACCGGCGTCATACAGCGCCTCGGTCACCGTCCCGGCTTCGGCCAGGCGTTCGCGCACTTTGCGCGAGCGGTGGGCGGCGGCGTAGGCCCTGGGCGTCAGGCCGGTGACAGACTTGAAAACGCGATGGAAATGAAAAGGGCTCAAACCCGCGCTCAGCGCCAGTTCATTCAGGCCTGGCAGTTCCTCGGCGGCCTCGATCTGCCGGCAGGCCGCCGCGACCCGGGCGGCCTGTTGCGCGGCGATCTGGGTCTGGTCCCTGGCCAGGCGTTTGCTGGGGCGATAGCCGGCCGCCTGGGCCTGTTCCGGCGTGTCGAAGAATTCGACGTTACGCGGGTTGGGCAAGCGCGACAGGCTGCTGGGGTGGCAGTAGATACCGGTGGTTTTCACGCCATAGACAAATTGCCCGTCGGCACGCGGGTCCCGGGCAAGCACGGCGGCCCAGCGGGGATCCTGTTCAGAGGCGAGAGTGTTTGAAGTGCTGTTCATGGTCGTTATTCCATTGGCCCGTTTTGCCTACAGTAGCGAGCCATCCAGGTGGCGACACTCCGGGTCTTGCGGTTGAATTCTGCGCTGTTATCCGGCCATGCGGAACGTCAGATTGATCCGCTGGGCACCCAGCGTCGGATGCTCTCCCGGCTTGAGTGGCAGCACGCCGTGGTAACGCAAGCGATCCACACCGCCCCAGACCACGATGTCGCCGTGGAACAGCGCAATGCGCTGGCTTTTGTCGCTGCGCTCGAACCCGCCGAACTGGAACATCGCCGGCAGGCCCAGGGAGAGCGAGACGACGGGGGCCGTCAGGGAGCGTTCGTTCTTGTCCTGGTGCAGCGACATTCGGGCGCCGGGCACGTAGCGGTTGATCAGGCAGGCATCGGGCTCGAAATGTTCGAACCCCGCCTGCCGGGCGGCGTTACGGGCCAGGTCGCGAAACAGCTGTGGCATGTCGGGCCAGGGCTGGCCGGTCTGCGGATCGTGGGCCGTGTAGCGATAGCCGCTGCGGTCGGTGGTCCAGCCGAGCGCGCCGCAACTGGTCAAGGCCACCGACATGGTAAAGCCGCCGGGCGTGACCATCTGCCGGAATGGCGCCGCCTGCAAGACGCTTTCCAGCGCCGGCAGCACGCGGTCGAGCCAGGGCAGGGCAAACCCGCGTAATACGAAGGATTGCTGGCCGATCTGTTCGACCTCGCCGGGCGTGGTGGGCGGTTGGTCGGCGAACAGATCCAGGGTGATGGGCGTGTGGTCATTGCGCATCATGAAAAATGATCCCAAGTGTATGCCGGCGGCCGCTGTGCAAGCGGCTGACGCCATGGCGCAGGTTCACTCGATAATAACCGCGAACGCCGTTGACGGGTCGCTGGTGTACGGCGAACACCACGGCGTCGCCCTGTTTCAGATCGATGACTTGTGGTCGTGACTGCATGCGCGGGCGCTGTTCGGTGAGGACAAATTCGCCGCCGGCAAAGTCCTCGCCCGGTTCCGCCAGCAGGATCGCCACCTGCAACGGGAATACGTGCTCGCCGTACAGGTCCTGATGCAGGCAATTGTAGTCCTGCGGGCCATATTGCAGCAGCAGCGGCGTAGGGCGTTGTTGGCCGGCGTCGTGGCAGCGCCGGATGAAATCGGCGTGCTGCTCGGGATAGCGCACTGGCAGGCCCATGCAATCGTTCCAGCGGTTGGCCAGCGGCACCAGCCGCGGATACAGCGATTGACGTAGTTGCTGGACAACCTTGGGCAGCGGATAAGCAAAGTACTGGTACTCGCCGCGTCCGAATCCATGACGGGCCATCACCACGCGGGAACGAAACAGCCCCGGGTCGCTGTACAAGCCTCGCAGCTCCAGGCACAACGCTGCCGGCAGCAGGTTGCGAATGATCGCGCAGCCGTCCTGGTCGAGGTCTTGTTCCAGGGCGGGCCAGTCGAGGTCGGCGATGGGGCGGGGCAGGGAGGACTTAGGGGGCATGATGGCAATCCTTGGTGGGAGGACTGCCCAGTCTGAGCACTACCGCGTCGCCCGCACCCCGAATCTTGCGGTGTGATGAGCTCTTGTGGTGAGGGGATTTATCCCCGCTGGGCTGCGCAGCAGCCCTAAAAACCTGTTACCGCATTGCAGCAGGCGAACCGTGGATGCAGGCCTACGACTGCTGCGCAGCCGAGCGGGGATAAATCCACTCGCCACGGATGTACATGGCTGCGTCTTTATAGGGCCTTGCTGACCTTGAGGTCGCTGATCACATCATCGCTCTCGCCATGCAACTTCTTCAGCTCTGCCAGGGCTTCTTCCTCGGTGCCATTTTGCAACTGCGCGAACTCGAAGCGGCGTTCGCCGTTGAGCTTGTACTTGATGACGTATTTGGTCGTCTGGGCCACGGTTATTCCTGTCTTCGTCTGGGACGCTGCTCAGCTCAGTTTCGAGCTGGAGCGCCGGATGATCTTGATCTTGTGGGTCAGGGTCGGCTTGCGGGTAACGCTGATGGCGCGACGGTTGACGGTGTCGATGGTGATGTTCCAGAAGCCTGTGCTCGGTGCGGTGATCCGGGCCGGGAACGTGTCGAACGAGCCGCCATGGTACGTGTGCCGGCCACCGTTCTTGAAGCTGCGGAAATTGGCGTCGTTCATCAAACGGATGTTGCACATTTGGGAGCATTCGATAACGACGATATCGTCCTCGTTGAGGTGCTCGCGCTGGTGGATGAATTTCAAGGGTGCCTCCAGAAGGGCATTTCTTGCCGGGTCAGGACAGAATATGAAGCAAATAATGGCGCGCAGTTTATCAGCACCACGGGTTAATATCCGACCCCTGTCCCAGGCTGGGCTGATTTATTACCGGCCACTGGGTAAAAAAGCGCAGCGCAGGGGAGAAAAGCAGTGTTTATGCTGTCGGAGGGTCTTTATCGGAGGAATCGTATGAAGCGCAGCGTGTGGGTATTGGCCTTGGCCCTGAGTGGATGTGCGTCGGTATCGGACATCAACCAGACACCGCCCACCATGAGCGTCATCTCCGGAAAGAAGCCCCATGAATACGCCCGGTGTGTTGCCGACAAGCTGCTCGAGAGCCGTGGCCCGCTGCAAATGGAGCCGCATAAAAACGGCGTTCGGGTGATCGTTCCCGGCAAGCTGTCGGCGCTGCCGGCGGCGGTGTTCGACATCGACGAGCGCTCCAGCGGCAGCAGCATCAAGCTGCATGAAAGCATGTCCAACGTGCCCGTGCGCCCAGGGGATGTACAGGACGCGGCCAACGCCTGCATTTCCGGTTGAGCGTGGTCTCGGCCTGACGGATCGCCAGGCATCGGTTAAACTGCCACCCTCGATACAAGAATGCCGCCACGGTCGCCGTTGGCGGCATTGTCATTTATGGAGCCCCGGTCAATGAAACGCGAACAGGTGCGCGAGCGCCATGCAGAAGGCCTGATCTGCGCCACCCATGTGATCCAGAACCCTGGGAGCCCGGGCGAGTGGATCGTGTTCTTCAAGAAAAGCGCCGGGCGCAGTTTTTTTCTGGTGGACGACCAGGACGAAGTTGAATCCTTCTCCCGGCTCGACGACCTGATCGAGACCTTGCGGGGCCTGGGGATCAAGTTCGCCGAGATTCACATCTAGTTTATTTGCCCACTTTTATTTGCACACCACGACGACACTGCGGCTGCTGAAGTTGCCCACGTCGACCCCCAGAGTCTTTTCGCTTTCCTTGGCTTGTGGTGTGCCGTCGGTGCCGACGATGCGATAACCCGTGCCGGCGCAGGACGCATCGGCTTTTTCGTAGCAGGTCGCCCAGGAATTGGCTTCGCCCGAGCAGTCGATGGCCAGGCCTTGTTCACCGTTGGCCAGGTAGGTTTTTTCCGCTGAGGCACAGCCCGCCAGGGCCAGGACTGTAAACAGCGCCAGAAGTGTTTTCATGGGATCGTCATCGAGAGGGGGGAGGAATGGCGCGAGATTATAGCGAATGGCCATTCCGGTACAGCTAAACCACAGTTCCCATCAAGGCAATGATGGGATCGCCCGACTATTTCTTGCGGCGAGTATTGCGTGCCGGAGCCTTTTCGCGCTCCCGGGGCGCCGGGGCAGAGCGTTCATCCTGGAATACCGCAGCCACTTCCACCGCCATGGCCTTGCTGGGCAAGGGGCCGGCGACCTGTTCACCGTGGTAATTGGTAATCCACCACTGGCCGTCCTTGTCCTGGCTGACCGAGTAACCGTTTGCGTTTGGAGTTGCCGACATCTAATTGCCTCGTTGGCGTGATCAAGGCGGCCATGATACGTCAAAAGCTCGCAAACAGCGCCCATGGGCGTACAGTGAGACCGCTGGAACCATCGAAGCGAAAGGCGATTGAACTATCCGCCGGTTTATTTCTCTATGATGGCATCGGTTGGCCAGCGTGGGCATTGTAAGGTGCCTGCGGCCTGATTAGACTGCGCCGAAACTCGTACATACCGCCTTTTCAAGGACTTATATGATCAAGAAATGCTTGTTCCCAGCAGCCGGTTACGGTACTCGCTTCCTGCCAGCGACTAAAGCCATGCCCAAAGAAATGCTGCCGGTGGTGAACAAGCCACTGATCCAGTACGGTGTCGAAGAAGCCCTTGACGCAGGCCTGACGGAAATTTCCATCGTCACCGGCCGTGGCAAGCGCGCCCTGGAAGACCATTTCGACATCAGCTACGAGCTGGAAAACCAGATCAAGGGCACCGACAAGGAAAAATACCTGGTCGGCATCCGCAAGCTGCTGGACGAGTGCTCGTTCTCCTATACCCGCCAGACCGAAATGAAAGGCCTGGGCCACGCGATCCTGACCGGTCGCCCGCTGATCGGTGACGAACCGTTCGCCGTGGTGCTGGCGGATGACTTGTGCGTCAACCTCGAAGGCGACGGCGTACTGACCCAGATGGTCAAGCTGTACAAGCAGTTCCGCTGCTCCATCGTGGCGATCCAGGAAGTGGATCCGCAGGAAACCAACAAGTACGGTGTGATCGCCGGCGAGATGATCCGCGAAGACATCTACCGGGTTCACAGCATGGTCGAGAAGCCAAAGCCTGAAGACGCACCGTCGAACCTGGCGATCATCGGCCGCTACATCCTGACTCCGGACATCTTCGACCTGATCGAACAGACCGAGCCAGGCAAGGGCGGTGAAATCCAGATCACCGACGCGCTGATGAAACAAGCCCAGAACGGCTGCGTGATGGCCTACAAGTTCAAGGGCAAGCGTTTCGACTGCGGTGGCGCCGAAGGTTACATCGACGCGACCAACTTCTGCTTCGAGAACTTCTACAAGACCGGCAAGGCTTACTGATAGCCTGCACCGTGCCTTGAAAAAACGCCCCGACTGGTTCGGGGCGTTTTTTTTGCCTGGATTTTCTGTACCACACAGAAAGAAACCTGTGGCGAGGGGATTTATCCCCGTCGGGCTGCGCAGCGGCCCCAAAGGTCCGAATGCGATCAGTCTGATACATAATGGACTCAAATTTCAGGGCCGCTGCGCAGCCCAGCGGGGATAAATCCCCTCGCCACAAGGATGAGCCAGTCTTGGCTAATCACGCTGCCACCGGTTGGCTTTTGCGCTTGCGCCCCCATAATCATTTCCATCGCTGCCCGATCGGGCTGCTCCATGCAGGAACAGCAGGTATGCTGACGGCCTGCCGAAGGAGATGAATGATGGCCTACGATTTTGACCTGTATGTGATTGGCGCCGGTTCCGGCGGTGTTCGAGCCGCACGGTTTGCCGCCGGTTTTGGAGCCAAGGTGGCCGTGGCGGAAAGCCGCTACCTGGGCGGCACCTGCGTGAACGTCGGCTGCGTGCCGAAAAAACTGCTGGTCTACGGCGCGCATTACGCCGAGGACTTCGAGCAAGCGTCGGCCTATGGCTGGACAGCGGGCGAGGCGAGTTTCGACTGGGCCACGCTGATCGCCAACAAGGATCGCGAGATCAATCGCCTCAACGGCATCTATCGCAACCTGCTGGTCAACAGCGGTGTCACTCTGCATGAAGGTCACGCGAAGATTACCGGCCCTCACGAAGTGGAAATCAACGGCCAGCGCCACACCGCACAGCACATCATGATCGCCACGGGCGGCTGGCCGGTGATCCCGGACATTCCGGGGCGCGAGCACGCCATCAGTTCCAACGAGGCGTTTTTTCTCAAATCGCTGCCCAAGCGCATGCTGGTGGTTGGTGGTGGCTATATCGCAGTGGAGTTCGCCGGGATTTTCCATGGCATGGGCGCGCGGACCTCCTTGCTGTATCGCGGCGACCTGTTCCTGCGCGGCTTCGACGGCGCGGTGCGCAAACACCTGGCCGAAGAGCTGCAACGCCGTGGCCTCGACCTGCAATTCAAGGCCGACATCCAGCGCATCGACAAGGAAGCCGACGGCAGCCTGAAGGTGACGCTCAAGGACGGTCGCACGCTGGTCACCGATTGCGTGTTCTACGCCACTGGCCGCCGCCCGATGCTGGACAACCTCGGCCTGGAGAACACCGGCGTCACGCTGGACGACAAGGGTTTTGTGCAGGTCAACGAAAAGTACGAGACCGCCGAGCCGTCGATCCTGGCGATTGGCGACGTGATCGGTCGCGTGCAGTTGACCCCCGTCGCACTGGCCGAAGGCATGGCAGTGGCGCGGCGCCTGTTCAAGCCCGAGCAATACCGTCTGGTGGATTACCGGATGATTCCCACGGCCGTGTTCAGCCTGCCAAACATCGGCACCGTTGGCCTGACTGAAGAGCAGGCCCGGGAGGAGGGCCATGAGGTGCAGATTTTCGAAAGCCGTTTCCGGCCGATGAAGCTGACTCTCACCGAGTGCCAGGAGCGCACGCTGATGAAGCTGGTGGTCGACGCCAGCTCCGACAAGGTGCTGGGTTGCCACATGGTCGGGCCGGACGCCGGGGAAATTGTCCAGGGCCTGGCGATCGCCCTCAAGGCCGGGGCCACCAAGCGCGACTTCGACGAGACCATTGGCGTGCACCCAACCGCCGCCGAAGAATTCGTCACCATGCGCACGCCAACCGCCTGACTGGCGCCTGCGAACCAAGGCTGTGATCCATCGGTCCAGCCTTGTGAACTGTTTGGCAACTGCCACGATCAACAAAGGGTCGCCTGTGGCAGGTCCACAGATTTCTTCTATCTATATAGATTCCTGATAGCCAAAACCAATCATTCGCATGAGCTTTGCCAATGAGCCAGCGGCGGCATGAGTGGCTAAGATTCACTTCATCAACTTCTCAACCCCTGACGGAGAGTCAACGATGCCTATCATCAACAGCCAAGTTAAACCGTTCAAAGCTACCGCTTTCAAAAACGGCGCATTCGTCGAAGTCTCGGACGCCGACCTGAAAGGCAAGTGGTCTGTCGTGTTCTTCTACCCGGCTGACTTCACCTTCGTTTGCCCAACCGAACTGGAAGACCTGGCCGACAACTACGCCGAGTTCCAGAAGCTGGGCGTCGAGATCTACAGCGTGTCGACCGACACTCACTTCGCCCACGCTGCCTGGCACAACACCTCGCCAGCCATCGGCAAGATCCAGTACACCATGATCGGCGACCCGACCCTGGCCATCTCGCGCAACTTCGACGTGCTGATCGAAGAAGCCGGTCTGGCGGATCGCGGTACTTTCGTGATCAACCCTGAAGGCCAGATCAAGATCGTTGAAATCAACGACGGCGGTGTAGGCCGTGACGCTTCCGAGCTGCTGCGCAAGATCAAGGCTGCTCAGTACGTTGCTGCCCACCCAGGCGAAGTCTGCCCAGCCAAGTGGAAAGAAGGCGAGGCCACTCTGGCTCCGTCCCTGGACCTGGTCGGCAAGATCTAAACCAGTGCGTTATCCGAGGGCGATTCGCTCTTAGCCAAGTAAGCCGCTTCGCCCCAAAAAACGCCCGGGCGAGATTCGCTCGGGCGTTGTTTTTTCTGAAATTCAAACATGGAAATCGCCCGTATGTTGGACGCCAATCTTAAAGCTCAGTTGAAGTCATACCTGGAACGGGTCACCCAGCCGATCGAGATCGTTGCATCCCTCGACGACGGTGCGAAATCCCAGGAAATGCTTGCATTACTCAAAGACGTTGCCAGTCTTTCCAACCAGATTACCTTGCTCGACAACGGTACTGATGCGCGCAAGCCATCGTTCTCGTTGAATCGCCCGGGAGCCGATATCAGCCTGCGCTTCGCCGGCATTCCCATGGGGCACGAATTCACTTCGCTGGTGCTGGCCCTGCTGCAAGTCGGCGGCCACCCTTCGAAGGCCAGTGTCGAAGTGATCGAACAGATCCGCTCGCTCAAGGGCGAGTTCAACTTCGAGACGTATTTCTCGCTGTCATGCCAGAACTGCCCGGACGTGGTCCAGGCGTTGAACCTGATGGCGGTGCTGAACCCGAACATCCGTCACGTCGCCATCGACGGCGCGCTGTTCCAGGCCGAAGTCGACGAACGCCAGATCATGGCGGTGCCGAGCATCTACCTGAACGGCGTCAACTTCGGCCAGGGCCGCATGGGCCTGGAAGAAATCCTCGCCAAGATCGACACCAGCGGCATCGAGCGTCAGGCCGAGAAGATCAGCGCCAAGGATGCTTTTGATGTACTGGTGGTCGGCGGTGGCCCGGCCGGTGCTTCGGCAGCGATCTACGCCGCCCGTAAAGGCATCCGCACCGGTGTCGCGGCCGAGCGTTTCGGCGGCCAGGTGCTCGACACCATGGCGATCGAGAACTTCATCTCGGTCCAGGAAACCGAAGGCCCGAAACTGGCCGTCGCCCTGGAAGAGCACGTCAAGCAGTACGACGTCGACATCATGAACCTGCAACGTGCCGACGCTTTGGTCGCTGGCAAAGACGGCGGGCTGCATGAGATCAAGTTCGCCAGCGGTGCGAGCCTCAAGGCCAAGACCGTGATCCTGGCGACCGGTGCCCGCTGGCGTGAAATGAACGTGCCGGGTGAGCAGCAATACCGCAACAAGGGCGTGGCGTACTGCCCGCACTGTGACGGTCCGCTGTTCAAAGGCAAGCGCGTAGCGGTGATCGGCGGCGGCAACTCCGGCGTCGAAGCGGCTATCGACCTCGCGGGTATCGTGGCTCATGTCACCTTGCTGGAGTTCGACGTGCAATTGCGTGCCGACGCGGTGTTGCAGCGCAAACTGCACAGCCTGCCGAACGTGACGGTGATCACCAACGCCCAGACCACCGAAGTGACGGGCGACGGCCAGAAGGTCAACGGTTTGCGCTACAAGGACCGTCCAAGCGGTGAAGTGCGCGACGTGACGCTGGAAGGCATCTTCGTGCAGATCGGCCTGTTGCCAAACACCGATTGGCTCAAGGGCACCGTCGAGCTGTCGCCGCGTGGCGAGATCATCGTCGATGCGCGCGGTGAAACCTCGATTCCGGGTGTGTTCGCCGCCGGTGACGTGACCACCGTGCCGTACAAGCAGATCGTGATCGCCGTGGGCGAGGGTGCCAAGGCTTCGTTGAGCGCCTTCGATCACCTGATCCGTACGTCCGCCCCGGCCTGACGCCAGCCGCTGGAAAAACAAAATCCCATGGGCCACGGCTCATGGGGTTTTTTTTGCATTACGCATAACCCTGTGGGAGCGAGCCTGCTCGCGAAAACGATGGTCCAGCCCACATCGATGTTTAATGTGCCGCAGTCATCGCGAGCAGCCTCGCTCCCACAAGGGCTCCACCATAAGGGGAAGGCCGTGAGGTCTACAGCGGCGCAGGCTGAATGATCTCGACCCAGTAGCCATCCGGGTCCTTGATGAACGCCAGGCTCTTCATGCGGCCATCGCTCAGGCGCTTCTGGAAGTCGCAGCCCAGCGCTTCGAAGCGCTCGCAGGCGGCAACGACGTCCGGCACCGAGATGCAGATGTGGCCGAAACCGCGCGGGTCGCTGTTGCCGTTGTGGTAGGCAAACGCCGGATCGTTTTCTGTGCCATGGTTATGCGTCAGTTCGAGGATGCCGGGGATCGACTTCATCCACTCGGTACGCGCCGCGGCGTCTGCCGGGATCTGGCTCTTGTCGACCAGTGCGAGGAAGTAAAGGCTGAATTCGGCTTCGGGAAAATCGCGTTTTTCCACCAGCGAGAAACCCAGTACACGGGTGTAGAAGTCGAGGGACTTGGTGATGTCCTTGACCCGCAGCATGGTGTGGTTGAAGACGAATCTGGCCGTGGCGGCGTCGGGCTGGGCAGTAACGCCTGGGAAAGTGTCGAGTTCGTGCAGGCTCATGGGCCCTCCGGAAAATAAGTGGGGCAAACGGCGTCGCAACCGGGCTGCGACGGTTCCTGGGCTTGCGTCAGATGGCTTCCTTGCAGGTGCGTCCATGATACGCAAGGCGCGCGCCATCGCCAAACCGCGTGTGGCTATTGCCTGGTGCTGCGGCGGGCTTCAGACTTTACGATTCGTCCTTGAGTGCAACGCAATGATTCGACCTTGTCTTACGCTGTTCATTCTCTTGTCAGCCGGCATTGCGAGTAGCGGTGCCCTTGCGCTCGAACCGCAGGTTGCGTGGCCATCGGGCTGGGTAGTCGAGTCGCTCCCCGCGCCAGCGTCCACACCGGCGAGTGCGCAGTCGATCAGTCGTGAACGCGCGACCAAGAACGATTCCGCGGGTAATGCGGTGATGGTGATGGAACTGACAACCACGCCGGTCGAACCCGATCATCAGGTCAACTTGCAAGGTGTGTTGCTGGAGATGCGAAAATCCGTTCAGAAGGATTTTTTCCAGGGCGGTTATCAAAGCGTCTGCAATAAGATTCATTCTTCCCTGTTGGGCGGGACTGCAGCGCTGGAAACCACTTGCACGATCACGCAGAACGGCAGACACGTGTTGTCTCAAACACTTGTTGCTGCGCTAAAAGAGGGCAGGGCGTATGTGCTGTCCTACGCCGGCCAGGCCCAGGTATTTGATGAAAGCCAGGAGGAAGTTCAGTCTGTAAGAAATAGCCTGAAACTCTAATGCGTCTAATACTCAAGGCTTGATACTGAAGTTGTCCGGCACAAAAAAGCCCTGAACCAGTCAGGGCTTCTCGATAATGCCGATGGTCAACCGCGCAACCAGGAATCAACGGTTTGAGCCCCGTATTGTTCCTTCCACGCTTTCAGGCCGCGGTGGTTGCCGCCCTTGGTTTCGATCAGCTCGCCGGAGTGCGGGTTCTGGTACACCTTGACCACGCGGGCGCGGCGGGTCTTGGTTGGCTTGACCGCCTGCGGGCCGGCCTTGGACGGCTTCGGATCAAGAATGGCGACGATGTCGCGCAAGCTCTTGCCGTAGGTTTTCATCAGCCCCAGGAGCTTTTCTTCAAATTCGATCTCTTTTTTCAGCCCGGCGTCATTCTTCAGAGATTCCAGCTGTTTGAGCTGCTCCTGAAGGGCCCTTTCGGCTGCACGGAATTCAGCGAGTCTGGACAATATCGTTACTCCAATCAAAATGTCTGGCTGATACAAACCGCCAACAAAGCATTAAGCCAAGCGCTTTGTAGCGACTCGATGATAATGACTTCCTGCTCTCTGGCACAGGCAAAAAAATTGTAGTAGTTAATTCAGAAAGTGTAAATCGTAACTTTTTCGTTATGTAACAGGAACAACTGTTCCAACGCGCTTGGTGTGTATCGGTCAATCGAACGGTGTCGTGGGCGGGCTTTTAGCGGCGGTCAGCGCAGCATTGAAGTCTTGGCCACTAATAGGCCGGCCAAACAGATAGCCTTGTAGAAAGTTGACGTTGTGAGCCGTCAGGTAATCGCTTTGCTCAACGGTTTCGACGCCCTCTGCGACGATCTCCAACTGCAGTTTTCCCGACAACTCGATGATGCTGTCCAGGATATGGCGTGACAGCGCATCGGCGCCGATCATCGCGACAAAGCTTTGATCGATTTTCAGAAAATCGACGTTGAACTGCTGCAAGTACCCCAGGCTGGAGTGGCCGGTGCCGAAATCGTCGATGGCGATCTTGACGCCCAGATCGCGCAGCAGCTCGAACAATTGGTGGGTCACCGGGCTCGGTTCGATCAGCTCGCGCTCGGTCAGCTCCAGCACCAGCGTGATGACACCCGGTGGGAACGCGGCCAGGAACTCGCGGCAATCCTCCAGCAGCGCAAGGTCCTTGCAGTGGCGGGCGGTGATATTGATACCGACATGAAACGGCGCCTCCAGCAAGGGCGCGAGCGGCGCCAGCAATTGCCTGGTCTGCTGCATCAGTGCTTGGGTCATCGGCACGATCAGCCCGCTGTGTTCGGCGAGCGGGATAAACAGGTCTGGACGCACCAGGCCTTCCTTGGGGTGGTTCCAGCGCATCAGCACCTCAACCCCGGCCCAACGCTTGTCATCGCCGCGCACCACCGGTTGCAGATACGGCACAAACTCCCCGGCCTCGAGGGCGCGCAGCAGTTCATGGCTGGGGGAGGAGGCGCGTTTCTGTGTCCAATGGGCGAGCAGCGCCGCGATGGCGCCGAAGACAATCAGCAGGCTGAATAGCGGTGGATATTCCCGAGCCATGTAGCGCCAGGTTTCCCCTTCATCGAAGCCGGCTTCGACGCTGAAGGCGTAGCGTGACGAGGCCAACTCGTTGCGAGCTACCTTCTGGGCAGGCGGCGGGGTTTGCCGGACCTTGCCGTCCGCCGCCAGCCAGCTCGGTCCTACTTGCAGCAACAAACGCGTCTCGCCGCCAATCAGGCGCAGGACATTAGCCAGGTGGTAACCGTCCAGTGTCGCCAGTGCCCCTTGCCGGCCCTCGTTGAGCCGGTAGATCAGCAATGCCGTGTCGGGCGTGACCGGGTTGCCGTCCATCAGCCACAGAGTGCCCTGGTGGTAATTGTGCGGGTTGACCGGCTCCTCGAATTCGCCGAACAGCGAGCTGCAGTACAGCGTGTCGTCCCATATCAGGTTGGTCGAACGGACGAAGGGCCGGCGGGTCACCTGGTCACGCAGGGCCAGTTTTACCGCTTCGCAAGGTTGACCGGCCAGGGGCAGCAGTGCGCGCGCCGCCAGCGCGGTATTGTCGAGCATCAGCTCGACTTGCCGGACCAGCTCTCCCGCGGTCTGGCGGGCCTGCTGTTGCAATGTCCGTTCGGCCTGGATATGGAGAATGCCCACTCCCGAGAGCACCGGCAGCACCCCGCAGAGCAGGGTGATCAGGTTGCGACGGGACCGCTTGCGTATCTGTGTGGCGGACAATGGCATCGGTACGACCTTGTTGAGCCTGGGCGGGAAACTGCGTCGATGATAGACGGCCAGGCGGTTGCGCGCCCGCCGGCCTCCAGGTGGCTTATGGTTGCCGGGCGACTTCGATAAATGCCAGCGTCGCGGGCGAGGCCTGGCGGCTGTCCAGCACCGCGAGGCCGATCTGGCGCGGAACGCGCGGCGACAAGGGACGTACGACAAACCCGGGATTTTCCACGGCCGGCAGCGAACCCTCGGAAACCACGGTCACGGCTTCACCCCGGCTGACCACATCCAGCGTGCTGAGCAGTTGCGAACAGCGATAGCGGATATTCGGCGTGAGCCGGGCGGCGCTGAACAGCCGCCCGACCACTTCCGAGGAGCCGGCCTCGGTGAGTATGAAGGGGTCGTTGCACAGCGCCTTGAGCTCCACGCAGGCGCGCTCGGCGAGGGGATGATCGGTGGGCAGCAGGGCGACCATCTGGTCTTCCATCAAGGCGAACGTATCGAAGCGTTCCTCGGGCAGGACCACGAAACCGACGTCGATCCGTCGTTCATCCAGCCATTGCAGCACTTGCCGGTCCGGCCCTTCATCGATGTGCACTTCGATTCCCGGATGCAGGGTGCGGTAGCGCTGCAGGATGGCGGGCAGCAGTTTCATCGACGACGTCGGCCCGAACGAGCCGATGCGCAGGGTTCCACGGCGCATGCCGCGGGCATCCGCGGCCTCCTGTTGCAGGGTATTGGCGAGGCCGAGCATCGCCCGCGCACGCAGCAACAATTGCTGGCCGATGTCGCTGAGCTCGACGAGGGATTGATGACGCCTGAACAGTTCGACGCCCAACTCCTGTTCCAGGGATTTTATCGCGTGGGACACCGCTGACTGGCCGATGCCCAGGCGTGTCGCGGCCGCGGTGAAACCTTGCAGCTCGGCGACCAGCGAAAAGATTTCGAGTTGGGTGAGAGTCATGAGTAAACGCTCATTTTACGATGATGTTCCATGAGCAGAACAATACGCTATCCCAGCGACACGCGGGACATTGATCAATCGCCTATGTGGTGAACCATGAAAGCCCTGGAACAAACTGCCTCGACACCCTCGGACCTGCCGGTCTACCTCAAGCTTGCGATGGTCACGATGATCTGGGGCGGCACCTTTGTTGCCGGCAGGATCCTTGCCGATGCGCTGACGCCGATGTTCGCCGCCAGCTTGCGTTTTCTCCTGGCGAGCATCGCGCTGTTGCTGTTTCTCGGCGTCGCCGGTATCCCCCTGGCCAGGCCCGGCTTGAAGCAGGGCCTGCAACTGGCCGCGCTGGGGTTCTTCGGGATTTTTCTCTACAACCTGTGTTTCTTCCATGGCTTGCAATACATCAACGCGTCGCGCGCCTCGTTGATCGTCGCGTTGAACCCGGCAGTGATCGGCTTGGCCTCCTGGTGCTTGTTCAAGGAACGGTTGGGCCGCTTTAAAGTCGCCGGTATCGTGCTGTGCATCGGCGGGGCGGGGTTGGTCATCATCAGTCGCGAACCGGCGCTGTTGCAGGCGACGGAACAGGCTTGGCGCGGGGATCTGCTGATTTTCGGCTGTGTGCTGGGGTGGGGCATCTATTCGCTGTTTTCCAAAGGCCTGAATGAGAGCCTGGGTCCTTTGCAGACCGTGACCTGGTCGATCCTGCTGGGCACGCTGATGTTGTGGCTGGCGTGCGCAGCCGGCGGTGAGATCCGCTTCGAGGCATTGCGTGGGCTGGACCTCAGGCAATGGTTGAGCCTGCTGTACCTCGGCGTGCTGGGTTCGGCCCTGGCCTATATCGCCTGGTATCAGGGCATCCGCCGGATCGGTGCGACGCGTTCCGGCGTCTTCATTGCGCTCAACCCGCTGACGGCGGTACTGCTGGGCGCGATGCTGCTCGACGAACGGCTCACTTTATTTATGTGCGTAGGCGGCGGGTTGATCCTGGCGGGGATCTTCCTGTGCAACAAACCGCTTGCACGCTCGGCAAAAAAGACGATTTGATACCTGAGGCGGACAAATCCGGTTACGCTGTGTAGAATCGGGTTACGCATATAAGAATAAGGTTTTCTGGCAGCAGAAGCCTCGCCCGCAATAGCCTTGGGTCGACAATGAAGATACTTGGGTTTCAACTGATCTATGGCGACTTCCTCGCCCGCAGTGTCCGCGGCATTTCCTGCGCGCCGCCCCGCGTCCTCAGCATCACTGGCAACTAACGTTTTTTTGTTAATTGATAAGTTTGATGAGGCGCCGACATGGCAGATCTATACGAAAACCCGATGGGCCTGATGGGCTTCGAATTCATTGAATTCGCATCCCCGACCCCGAATACCCTGGAGCCGATCTTCGAGATCATGGGCTTCACCAAGGTGGCCACCCACCGTTCCAAAGACGTGCACCTGTACCGCCAGGGCGCGATCAACCTGATCCTCAACAACGAACCGCACAGCGTGGCGTCCTACTTCGCGGCCGAGCACGGCCCGTCGGTATGCGGCATGGCCTTCCGCGTCAAGGATTCGCAAAAAGCCTACAAGCGGGCCCTGGAACTCGGTGCCCAGCCGATCCACATCGAAACCGGCCCGATGGAGCTGAACCTCCCGGCGATCAAAGGCATTGGCGGCGCGCCGCTGTACCTGATCGACCGTTTTGGCGAAGGCAGCTCGATCTACGACATCGACTTCGTCTTCCTCGAGGGTGTCGATCGCAATCCGGTGGGCGCCGGTCTGAAGATCATCGACCACCTGACCCACAACGTTTATCGCGGGCGCATGGCCTACTGGGCCAACTTCTACGAGAAGCTGTTCAATTTCCGCGAGATTCGTTACTTCGACATCAAGGGCGAATACACCGGCCTGACTTCCAAGGCCATGACAGCCCCGGACGGCATGATCCGCATCCCGCTGAACGAAGAGTCATCCAAGGGCGCCGGGCAGATTGAAGAGTTCCTGATGCAGTTCAATGGCGAAGGCATCCAGCACGTGGCCTTCCTGACCGACGACTTGATCAAGACCTGGGACGCGCTCAAGAAGATCGGCATGCGCTTCATGACCGCGCCGCCGGACACCTATTACGAAATGCTCGAAGGCCGCCTGCCGAACCATGGCGAACCGGTGGCGGAGCTGCAATCGCGGGGCATCCTGCTGGACGGGGCCTCGGAGCAGGGCGACAAGCGCCTGTTGCTGCAGATCTTCTCGGAAACCCTGATGGGGCCGGTGTTCTTCGAGTTCATCCAGCGCAAGGGCGACGATGGCTTCGGCGAGGGCAACTTCAAGGCACTGTTCGAATCGATCGAGCGTGACCAGGTGCGGCGTGGTGTACTCACTACCGAGTAAACCCGACAGGTAAATAAGCCCGCCCGGCAGTGATGCCGGGCGGGCTTTTTGTTGTCGATGCAAGACCCCTGTGGGAGCGAGCCTGCTCGCGAAAGCGCTGTGTCAGTCACCTAAGCCTTCGCGAGCAGGCTCGCTCCCACAGGGGCGGGGGTAGCCTTAAGCCCGGCGCCGCTGCCGCACCAGGTGCCTGAAGCCTTCCAGCACCAGCACGGCCACCGCCAGCCAGATGGGGATATAGGTGAGCCATTCCTCAGCCTCGATGCTTTCCCCCAGCAGCAGCGCCACGCCCAGCAGCAGCACCGGCTCGACATAACTCAACAGCCCGAACAGGCCGAGCGGCAGCAAGCGGCTGGCAACGATGTACGCCACCAACGCCGAGGCGCTGATGACGCCAAGTACCGGAATGAGCAGCGACAGCCACGGGTACTGGTTGAAGACACCAAAGCCTTGCGCTCCGCTCTGCACGAACCAGAGGGCCAACGGCAGCATCAGGGCCATGTCCAGCCAGAGACCGCCCAGGTTGTCGGTCCGGATGCGTTTGCGCAGGATGAAATACAGCGGATAGCCCAGCACGACCAACAGGGTCGCCCAGGACAGACCACCGACTTGCCATAGCTCGTTGAACACGCCGAGCGTAGCGAGCAACACGGCGGCTTTCTGAAAGCGCGAGAGTCGCTCGCCATAGACGATGCGCCCGGTCAGGACCATCGACAGCGGCAGCAGAAAATAACCCAGCGACACGTCCAGGCTGTAGCCGTTGAGCGGCGCCCACATGAACAGCCACAACTGCGCGCCCATCAGCGCCGAAGACGCCATCGCCCCGAGCAGCAGAAGCGGTGTGGCGACCAGGCGCTCGACGAGATCGGCGACGAGCTTCCACTCCCGTGAAATCAGCATGAACGCCGTCATGCAAGGCATCGTCAGCAGCATGCGCCAGCCAAAAATCTCCAGGCCGGTCAGCGGTGCGAGCAGCGAGGTGTAGTAGTACATGACCGCGAACAGGGCGGAGGCCGATACCGATAGAGCGATGCCTTTGGACACTGATGCCTCTTGTTATTGGAATTGCAGCACGGAGTTGTTTACCCGTGCCAAGCGGGAGCAAGCTCCCTCGCCACGGGGTCATGCGTTGAATATTACGACGTATGCGGCACGCGGCCCGACACGAAATGACTGATGTCGTTGAAGCCCGGCGTCGAAGCATGCCCCGGTGTCACCAGCGAATCGATGAACGCTTCGTCATCCGCGGTGATCCGCACCGCTTGCGCCCTGGTGTACGCGTCCCATTGTTCTTCGGTGCGCGGTCCGACGATCGCCGACGTGACGGCACGGTTGTTCAGCACCCAGGCAATGGCGAACTCGACAATGCCGACGCCGCGATCCCGGGTGTATTGCTGGATCTGCTGGGCAATGCGCAAGGATTCGACCCGCCATTCGGTTTCCAGGATGCGCTTGTCCTGGCGTCCGGCGCGGCTGTTGGCATCCGGTGCCACATCGGGTGCGTACTTGCCGCTGAGCACACCTCGGGCGAGGGGGCTGTAGGGCACCACGCCGAGGCCGTAGTTCTGCGCGGCGGTGATCTGTTCGGTTTCCGCCTGGCGGTTGACGATGTTGTACAGCGGCTGGCTGATCACCGGCCGATCGACGCCCAGGCTGTCGGCGATGCGGATCACTTCGGCGATGCGCCAGGCGCGGTAATTCGACAGGCCCCAGTAGCGGATCTTGCCCTGGCGAATCAAGTCGCCGATGGCCGACACCGTGACCTGCAATGGCGTGTTGTGGTCTTCGCGGTGCAGGTAGTAGATGTCCAGGTAATCGGTGCCCAGGCGCGTCAGGCTGGCCTCGATGCCGTTGAAGATATGCTTGCGGCTCAAGCCGCTGCGGTTGGGCACACCGTCCGGCGGGCCGAAGCCGACCTTGGTGGCGAGCACCCACTCGTGGCGCCGGCTGGCAATCGCCTCGCCGACGATTTCTTCGGAACGGCCGTTGGTGTAGACGTCGGCCGTGTCGATGAAATTGATGCCCTGGTCCCAGGCCTTGTCGATGATCCGCAGCGAATCCTCGGTGCTGGTCTGTTCACCGAACATCATCGTGCCCAGGGTCAGCGTCGAGACTTGCAACCCGGAATGGCCCAGCGTGCGGTAGCTCATGGACAAGATCCTTTTATCGATGGGAAAGGTCCCATCAAATACCAGAACCGCCGTGTGGATCCAACCGTTTTATCCAAACGGCACAAATCAACTGTGGGAGCGAGCTTGCTCGCGATGGCGGCGTATCAATCGACAAAAATGTTGCCTGACACTTCGCTATCGCGAGCAAGCTCGCTCCCACAAGGGGCCAGAGGGGTATCAGCCCCGCAGGGTGCGCGTCATGCGCAACGCCAGCAGGCTGCCGCAGACAATCACTGCCGCCAGCACATAGAGCGCCGCATCGGTCGAGCCGGTGGCGTCCTTGACCCAGCCCACCAGGTACGGACTGAGGAAGCCGGCCATCTGGCCCATGGAATTGATCAGCGCCAGCCCGCCGGCCGCCGCCCCCGCGCTGAGCAGGGCGGTGGGCACCGGCCAGAACATCGGCAGGCCGGTGAGGGCGCCCATGGTGGCGATGGTCAGGCCGAGGATGGCGATGGCCGGCGTAGTGGCGAAATTGACGGCGATCAGCAGCCCGACCGCACCCATCAGCATCGGCACGACCAGATGCCAGCGGCGCTCCTTGCGCAGGTCTGCCGAGCGGCCCACCAGCAGCATGAACACCGCCGCCAGCAGATAGGGGATCGCACTCAGCCAGCCGATCACCAGGTTATCGCTGAAACCCAGGTTCTTGATGATCGACGGCAGCCAGAAGTTGATCGCGTACACGCCGCTCTGGATGCAGAAGTACACCAGGCCGAAGGCCCAGATCGCCGGGTTCTTGAATACGGCTGCCAGGGAATCGGTGGTGGTCTTCGGCTTGTTGGCCAGGTCTTCGGCATGGTCGGCGGTGAGCACGGCGCGCTCATGGTCGGTCAGCCATTTGGCATTGGCGAAGGTGTCGCTGAGCAGGAAGAACGCCAGAGCCCCGAGGATCACCGTCGGCACGCCTTGCAGCAGGAACATCCACTGCCAGCCCGCCAGGCCACCCTGGCCAGCGGCGAAATGGTTGAGGATCCAGCCGGAAAACGGGCTGCCGAGCAGGCCCGACACCGGGATGGCCGACATGAACAGCGCCATGATCCGGCCGCGACGGAACGTCGGGAACCACTGCGAGAGGTACAGCACCACGCCAGGGAAGAACCCGGCCTCGGCTGCACCGGTGAACAGCCGCAAGGTATAGAACCCGGTCGGGGTGGTGACGAACAGCAGGCAGGTCGACAGCGTGCCCCAGGTGATCATCATCAGCGCGATCCAGCGCCGCGGGCCGAATTTTGTCAGTGCCAGGTTGCTCGGCACGCCACACAGCACGTAGCCGATGAAGAAGATCCCGGCACCAAGGCCGTACACGGTTTCGCTGAATTTCAGCGCATCGAGCATCTGCAACTTGGCGAAGCCAACGTTGACCCGGTCCAGGTAGTTGAACAGGTAGCAGATGAAGATGAAGGGGATCAAGCGCAGGGTGATGCGCTTGTAGACGGTATTTTTTTCGTCGGGGGTAGCCAGGAGGGCTGCTGCGCTCTGGGACATGGCGGGTCTCTCTTTATTATGATTTTGGCGTGCCAAGGGGTAACGTTGACCGCCCCTTGAGTCTCGGCCAGCCTGAGGGCCCGTGTCTTTGTGCCGGGGCACAGGGTTTGGGCGCGGACCCTGTGCGGCTGACCAATCGCGCTGAAGCATTACGCCCAGTAACAAGAACCCTGCCCACAAGGAGTCGCCCATGTTCGAACTCGATCACGACCTGGCCCAGGACATCGTCGACCGGGCGATGGCGATTCTGCCCTATAACGTCAACGTCATGGACAACCAGGGCCTGATCCTCGCCAGCGGCGAGCGTGAGCGCATCAATACCCGTCACGAGGGTGCGCAGTTGGTCCTGGCGAATGGGCGGGTGGTGGAAATCGACGAGCACACCGCCGTGCACCTCAAGGGCGTGCAGCCAGGAATCAACCTGCCGTTGATGCTCGACCAGCGGCTGATCGGCGTGCTTGGCATCACCGGCGAACCCGCGCACTTGCGCACCTACGCCGAGCTGGTGCGCATGACCGCCGAAATGCTGCTCGCCCAGCGCAACCAGCAGGCCGAGCAGCAATGGCGGCGCCAGCGTTGCGATGATTTACTGGCGCTGCTGCTGGGTGATGCCGGGGATTCGCCACGGTTGCTCGACGAAGCCCTGCAGATGGGCCTCAAGCCGCAGCTGTCGCGGGTGCCATACCTGTTTGAATTGGGCCAGGAGCATGGGCCCGGGCAAACGGTCGAGGCGCTGAGCGCGTGGCTGATGTCGCGCTACCCGGACAGCTGGTGCCTGACCTCATCCAAATCTTCTTTGCTCTGGTGCCGGCCGGTTACGGCTTCGGTGGAGAACGAGCGCTTGCTCGGCAAGCTCGACGGGCTGGGCTGGAACATCCTCAGGGTGGCGGTGGGCGGTCAGGCCGAGGGTCTGACCGGCCTGCGCCGTTGCTACCGGCGTGTGGCGGACTTGCTCGCTTACGGCCGTGATGTCCTGCCGCAGTCGCGCCTGTTGATCCTCAATCGTTATCGCCTGCCGGTGCTGCTCTGGCGCCATCGCAGCGACGATGCGCTGGACGAGTTGCTGACACCGCTGCGCAAGGTGATCGCCAAGGACAACAACGGACAACTCCTGGCCACCCTGCGCAGCTGGTGCGAATACGACGGCCAGAGCCAGGCCTGCGCCGACGCCCTGGGCATCCACCGCAACAGCCTGCGCTATCGCATGGAACGCATCGCCGAGCTCAGCGGCGTGGACCCGCTGCGGCTGGATGGGATGCTGGCGTTGTACCTGGGGGTGCAACTGTTGCCGCACGATCAAAACCTCCCCTCATGACCTGTGGGAGCGAGCTTGCTCGCGATGACGGCATCCGCTTCAAAAAACTGCAAGCTGACACACCGCTATCGCGAGCAAGCTCGCTCCCACATTGGATCTGCTGCGCTCGCGATTTTTGTTTTCAGCACGGATCCGTTGTGGGAGCGAGCCTGCTCGCGAAGAGGCCAGCAATGCCGAACCGCCATTTTTGTGAAATTGACCAATAATGCCCAAGGAGTTTTGTGCGGCGGACCGGCGTCAGGGCTGCGGTCAGCTGGCAGCATGCTGTGCATCGGAACCGGAGAACAAAAATGAAAATAATCATCGCCCCCGACTCGTTCAAGGACAGTCTCAGCGCCCAGGGCGTGGCGGACGCGATTGCCCAGGGGTTGGCCGAGGTCTGGCCGGATGCGCAGTTGATCAAATGCCCGATGGCCGACGGCGGGGAAGGGACGGTGGAGTCGGTGCTGGCGGCGTGCAACGGCCAATGGCGTCGCGCCCTGGTTCGCGGGCCCTTGGGCGCCGCTGTCGAGGCCCGCTGGGGCTGGCTGCCCGACAGCGGCACCGCGATCATCGAGATGGCTGAGGCCAGCGGCCTGCAACTGGTGCCTCCGGGACAGCGCGACGCGTGCTGCAGCAGCACCTTCGGCACCGGCGAACTGATTCGCGCCGCCCTCGATGAGGGGGCCCAGCGCGTGATCCTGGCGATCGGCGGCAGTGCCACCAACGACGGCGGTGCCGGGGCGCTGCAGGCTCTGGGCGTGGCGCTGCTGGACGCAAAGGGCCAATCGCTGCCGCCCGGCGGCCTGGCCCTGGGCAAACTGGCGCGCATTGACCTGAGCGAGTTGGACCCGCGCCTGGCCGGGGTGCGTTTCGAAATCGCTGCCGACGTCGATAACCCCTTGTGCGGGCCCCATGGCGCTTCAGCGGTGTTCGGCCCGCAGAAGGGCGCTTCTGCCGAGCAGGTGCAGCAACTGGATCGCGCGCTGGGGCATTTCGCCGAGCACTGCGCCCAGGCGTTGCACCGGGACGTGCGCGATGAACCGGGCAGTGGCGCCGCCGGAGGCCTGGGATTCGCGGCCAAGGCCTTTCTCCAGGCCCGGTTTCGCACCGGCGTGGAAGTCGTTGCGCAATTGACCGGCCTGGCCGAGGCGATCAACGGGGCCGATCTGGTCATCACCGGCGAAGGCCGTTTCGATGCGCAGACCCTGCGCGGCAAGACGCCTTTTGGCGTGGCCCGCATTGCCCGACACCAAGGTGTACCGGTAGTGGTCATTGCCGGCACGCTGGGGGAGGGTTATCAGGCGCTGTATGAGCATGGCATCGATGCCGCCTTTGCCCTGGCGAACGGGCCGATGACACTTCAAGAGGCCTGCACCGATGCGCCACGCCTGTTGGCCGAGCGCGCGCGGGATATCGCCCGGCTCTGGCGCGTGGCGGCCCGCTAGATCGGCCGTGCCGGTGCCGACGATGAGGCACCGGCCCCGGAGTTTGCCTCAGGGACATTGACCCGCCCGCGCACCCTGCGTAGCCTTGCGCCTTCGAGGTTCTTTGGCGTACGCCGAAGCTAAGAAGGGAACGCGGTCCAAGCCGCGGCTGCCCCCGCAACTGTGAACGGTGCTGTTTCTGCAAGGCCACTGTGCATGCCCTTTTTTCAACGGGCGCACGGGAAGGCGCAGCAAATTGTCGGTCCAGGCTTTGTATGAAGCGTGGACCGGCCCGCCGTCAGCCAGGAGACCTGCCTCGACAACAGATTCTCACTACAACCGGGCGGGGTGATCCGGTGGCGAAATCTTCCGCGCGCGTCTGTGCCAGCGGTTGTCGTCCCGTTTGCCCGCCACCTTGCCAAAGGGCATCCGATGAAAACACTGGCCAAACTCCCCGTCACCATCGTCACCGGTTTCCTCGGCTCGGGTAAGACCACCTTGCTGCGGCACATGCTCGACAACGCCCAGGGCCGGCGCATCGCGGTGATCGTCAACGAATTCGGCGAGCTCGGTATCGACGGTGAGATTCTCAAACAGTGCTCCATCGGTTGCACCGAAGAAGAAGCCAACGGCCGGGTCTACGAATTGGCCAACGGTTGCCTGTGCTGCACCGTGCAGGAAGAGTTTTTTCCGGTGATGCGCGAACTGGTGGCCCGTCGCGGCGACCTCGACCACATCCTCATCGAAACCTCTGGCCTGGCCCTGCCCAAGCCCTTGGTCCAGGCCTTCCAGTGGCCGGAAATCCGCAGCGCCTGCACGGTCGATGCGGTGATTACCGTGGTCGACAGCCCGGCCGTGGCCGCCGGTACTTTTGCCGCGTTCCCCGACCAGGTCGATGCCCAGCGCAAACTGGACCCGAACCTGGATCACGAATCGCCGCTGCACGAGCTGTTCGCCGATCAACTGGCGAGCGCCGACCTGGTGATCCTCAACAAGGCCGACCTGATCAGCCCTGAAGACCTGGCAAAAGTCCGCCTGGAAGTCGCCGAAGAATTGCCGCCAGCGGTCAAGGTCATCGAAGCCAGCAGCGGTCGCCTGCCGCTGGACGTGCTGATTGGTCTGGGCGCGGGCTCCGAAGAGCACATCGACAGCCGCCACAGCCACCACGACCATCACCATGACGGTGATGATGACGACCACGATCATGACGCCTTCGACTCGATCTCCCTCGAACTGCCCCAGGCCGATGAAAGCCTGCTGCTGGACGCGCTGACGCAACTGGTGATCCAGCATGACGTGCTGCGGGTCAAGGGTTTCGCGGCGATCCCGAACAAGCCGATGCGCTTGTTGATCCAGGGCGTCGGCACGCGCTTCGACAAACACTTCGACCGCCAGTGGGGCGCCGACGAAGCGCGGGTGACGCGGCTGGTGCTGATCGGCCAGGCGCTGGATGCCGGGCTGCTTGAAGCGCAGCTGCGCGCCGCCCTCAGCGTCTAAGCCATGCACCTGCTCAGGACCCAGCCCGGCGGTTTTGTGTCGGATGACAACATCGCCGACCTCGGACAAACCCCCGCCGAGCTGGTAATCCTGTGCAGCGGCGATTCCAGCCTGGCGCTGCTGGCCGAAGCGGCGCGGCAATTACCGGACGACTACCCGCAGTTTCGCCTCGCCAACCCGATGCAGGTGCAGAACCACGCGTCGGTGGACCTGTATGTCGACGACGTACTGCGCCACGCCAAGGTCATCCTGTTGTCGCTGCACGGTGGCATCGGCTATTGGCGCTACGGCATCGAGCGCCTGATGGAACTGGCCGCGCGCGGCGTGAAGCTGATCCTGGTGCCGGGGAATGATCGCCCCGACCCGGAGCTCAGCGACCTGAGCAACGTAGCGTTGGAGGATCGCGACCGGCTCTGGCAGTTCTTGCGCCAAGGCGGATTGGCCAACGCCCTGAACCTGTTCCATCACCTGGGCAGCCAATGGTTTGCGCGCGATTATCCGTGGGCCGAACCGCAGCCCTTGCCGCGCACAGCGATCTACCACCCCGAACAAACCCACGCGACCCTCGATCATTGGCAAACCGACTGGCGCGCCGACGAACCGGTGGCGGCGGTGTTGTTCTATCGTTCACACCTGCAAGCGGCGAACACTGCTTTCATCGACGTATTCTGCCAGCGCCTGCAAGCGGCGGGGCTCAATCCGCTGCCGATTGCCGTGGCCAGCCTCAAGGAACCCGGTTGTCTGGCACAGGTGGAAGATTGGTTGGACGAGGCAGCGGCGGGGGTGATTCTAAACACCACCGGCTTCGCCCAATCCAGCCCTGAAGCACCGCATCTGCGGCCGTTTCGCCGCGACATCCCGGTGATCCAGGCGATCTGCGCGCAGGACAATGAGCCCGGCTGGCGCGCCAGCGAACAAGGCCTGGGGCCACGCGACCTGGCGATGCACATCGCCCTGCCGGAACTGGATGGACGGATCATCAGCCGGCCTATCAGTTTCAAGGACCTGGCCTGGCGCAGCGAGCGCAGCCAGAGCGATGTGGTCTGCTACCGGGCGGTGCCCGAGCGCATGGATTTCGTTGCCGAGCTAGCCCGGCGCTGGACGGCGCTGGCGCGTCTGCCCAGCCGCGAAAAGCGCGTGGCGCTGATCCTCGCCAACTACCCGACTCGTGATGGGCGCATCGGCAACGGTGTCGGCCTGGACACGCCGGCGGCGGCGCTGAATATCCTCCGCGCCCTGCAGGCCGAGGGCTATCCGCTGTCGGCCGAGCTGCCGGCCAGCGGCACCGCGTTGATCCAGCAATTGCTCGGCGGCGTCAGCAACGATCTCGACAGCCTGGATTTGCGCCCGTGTCATCAAAGCCTGGCCCTGGACGCCTATCAAGCCATGTTCGACGCGCTACCCGAGGCCAACCGCGACGCGGTATTGGCCCGTTGGGGCGCGCCCGAGCAGGACCCGATGTTCCGTCAAGGTCGGCTGATGGTCGCCGGGTTGCGCCTGGGCCTGACGTTTATCGGCATCCAGCCGGCGCGCGGGTATCAGCTTGACCCGAGCGCGGTCTACCACGACCCGGACCTGGTGCCGCCCCACGGTTATCTGGCGTTCTACTTCTGGTTGCGCCACACCTACGGCGCCCATGCTGTTATTCACGTCGGCAAGCACGGCAACCTCGAATGGCTGCCGGGCAAGGGCGTCGGGCTCTCGGAAAATTGCTGGCCGGATGCGCTGCTCGGACCGCTGCCGAACATCTACCCGTTCATCGTCAATGACCCGGGCGAGGGCGCCCAGGCCAAGCGACGCACACAGGCGGTAATCATCGATCACTTGATGCCGCCGCTGACCCGGGCCGAAACCTACGGGCCGCTGCGCAACCTCGAACTGCTCGCGGACGAATACTACGAGGCGCAACTGCTCGACCCGCGCCGCGCCCGGGAGCTGCAACGGGATATTCTCAACCTGGTGCGCGAGACCCACATCGACCGCGAACTGCAACTCGACGCCGCCCTCGACAGCGACGCCGACGCGGCGATCTGGCTGCCACGCCTGGACACCTACCTGTGCGACCTGAAGGAGTCGCAGATTCGCGACGGCCTGCATATCTTCGGCGAGTCGCCTGGCGGACGGTTGCGTATCGATACCTTGCTGGCGTTGCTGCGCATTCCCCGTGGCGACGGCAAGGGTGCGCAGTCGAGCCTGTTGCGGGCCCTGGCGAAGGCGTTCGGGTTGGGGTTCGATCCGCTCGATTGTGCCTTGGCCGAGCCATGGACCGGGCCGCGGCCCGAGGCCCTGGGCGAGGTCAGCGCCGAGCCTTGGCGCAGCGTCGGCGACACCCGCGAGCGCCTGGAGCTGTTCGCCGCGCGGTTGATCGAACGGGCCCTGGAAGGTCCGGTCAAGCAGCTCGACGCGCCGGGCTGGGACGCGGTGGGGTGCATCATCGAACACCTGCGCGGCGTCGTCGCGCCGCGCCTGGACGCCTGTGGTCCGGCGGAAATGCGCGGCTTGCTTGATGCCCTGGGTGGACGCTTCGTGCCGGCCGGCCCCAGCGGTGCGCCGAGTCGTGGACGCCTGGATGTGCTGCCGACCGGACGCAATTTTTTCTCCGTCGATGTGCGCAACCTGCCCACCACCACGGCGTGGCGCATCGGCTTCCAATCGGCCAACCTGATCCTCGAACGGCACTTGCAGGACCATGGCGATCATCTGCGCCAGCTCGGTCTGTCGGTGTGGGGCACCGCGACCATGCGCACCGGTGGTGATGACATTGCCCAGGCCATGGCGCTGATGGGCGTGCGCCCGGTGTGGGCCACGGGCAGCCAGCGCGTCGACGATTTCGAAATCCTGCCGTTGAGCCTGCTGGACCGGCCCCGGGTCGATGTGACGCTGCGGGTCTCGGGGTTCTTCCGGGACGCCTTCGCCAACCTGATCCGCCTGTTCGATGCGGCGGTGCAGGCCGTTGCGGCCCTTGATGAGCCGGACGACATGAACCCGCTGGCGGCGAAAGTCCGCAGCGAATGCGAAGCCTTGCGGCAAACCGGGCTGCCGTTGGAAGACGCGACGCGCCAGGCCGGCTGGCGGATCTTCGGCGCCAAGCCCGGCGCTTATGGCGCGGGCGTGCAGGGCGCTGTTGACGGACGTCTCTGGCAGAGCCGCGAGGACCTGGCCGAGGTGTACCTCAACTGGGGCGGCTACGCCTACGGCGCCAGTGATGAAGGCACCGCCGCGCGGGCTCAGTTCAGCCGGCGCCTGAGCCAGGTGCAAGCGGTGTTGCAGAACCAGGACAACCGCGAGCACGACCTGCTCGATTCCAACGATTACTACCAGTTCCAGGGCGGCATGCTCGCCGCCGTCGAAACCTTGAGTGGCGAAGCCGCTGCCAGCTACCACGGCGACCACAGCCAGCCGGACTTGCCGAAAATCCGCACCCTGAAGGAAGAGCTCAACCGGGTCATCCGATCCCGCGCGGCCAATCCGAAGTGGATCGACGGCGTCAAGCGCCATGGTTACAAGGGCGCGTTCGAACTGGCGGCGACGGTGGACAACCTGTTTGCCTTCGACGCTACCACGCAGCTGATCGATGATCACCAGTACGCCTTGCTGGCCGATGCCTACCTGCTCGATCCGGATACCCGGGACTTCGTCCGCCAGCACAACCCCGACGCCCTGCGGGACATGACCGAGCGAATGCTCGAAGCCCAGCAGCGGGGGATGTGGCAGGAACCGGGCGACTATCGCGAGGCGCTGGAGAATCTGTTGCTGGATGTCGAAGAAGATGGCTGACTATTCAATTTTTTTGGCAGCTCCTTTGTGACAGGGGAGTTATCTGTGGCGAGGGGATTTATCCCCGCTGGGCTGCGAAGCAGCCCCAATTTCCCTTCATACAGCTGACACACCGAGGCGGCTGATAGAAGAGGGTCGCTTCGCAACCCAACGGGGATAAATCCCCTCGCCACAAAATACTGTTTTGCCTGAACTTCACCGATCATCCATGAGACATTCAACATGACCGACACCGCCCATTTTCCCCTCTCCGCCGTGGTCGGCGCCGATGCGCTGAAACTGGCCCTGTGCCTGGCGGCGATCGATCCGAAGATCGGCGGTGTGCTGATCGAAGGTCCACGGGGGATGGCCAAGTCCACGCTGGCCCGGGGCCTGGCGGATCTGCTGGCAAGCGGTCAGTTCGTGACCTTGCCACTGGGCGCCACCGAAGAGCGGCTGGTGGGCACTCTCGATCTGAATGCCGCACTTGGGGAAGGGCGCGCGCAATTTTCCCCCGGCGTGCTGGCCAAGGCCGACGGTGGCGTGCTGTATGTCGATGAGGTGAACCTGTTGCCGGATCACCTGGTGGACCTGCTGTTGGACGTCGCCGCCAGCGGCACCAACCTGATCGAGCGCGACGGCATTTCCCACCGGCATCCGGCGCGTTTCGTGCTGATCGGCACCATGAACCCGGAAGAGGGCGAACTGCGTCCGCAATTGCTCGATCGTTTCGGCCTGAACGTGGCGCTTGATGGCCACACGGCGCCTGCCGAGCGCGGGCAGATCATTCGGCGGCGGCTGGATTTCGACAGCGATCCGGCGGCGTTCTGCGCCGAGTGGGAAACCGCCCAACGACAGTTGCGTGAGCGCTGCCAACAGGCGCGCGTGCGGTTGGCCGGGATCCCATTGGATGACATGGCGCTGGAGCAGATTACCGAGCGTTGTTTCGCCGCTGGGGTCGATGGCTTGCGCGCCGACCTCGTCTGGTTGCGGGCCGCCCGTGCTCATGCCGCCTGGCGTGGCGCGGACGCCATCGCAGCCGAAGACATCGACGCCGTCGCCGAGTTTGCCTTGCGCCATCGGCGCCGCGACCCTGCGTCCCCGGCCCCCGCGCCGTCCCAGGCACCGTCGCCGAGCCGGAATGAAGCGAGCGAGTCCGGCGAAGGCCAGGGCCAATGGGGTGACCTGCCGGCCCGGGCGCTGCCGAGCGGTGCCCGGCGTGACGTGCCGAGCTGGCCAAAAAAGTCCTAGGCATTCGCTCCCGGTCGTCCGCGGGGGCGAATGCCAGACCCCGTCCGGGACGGCTCGACCAGGGCCGCCAAGGCCACGGCAAAGCGGCCGCCAGCGGCGCGGTGGATTGGCCGGGCACGTTGCTCAAGGGACGTCCACGCCTGCTGGCGGATTTGCGTTTCAAATGGCGGCAGCGTTCAGCCCATGAGCTGTGGCTGGTGATCGTCGATGCGTCGGCCTCGACCCGTCGCCATCGCGCCTTGAGTGACGGCAAGGGCCTGCTGGCCCAACTGTTCGATGACGCCTACCGACAACGTGCACGGTTGGCGCTGTTGACCGCCAGCGGCACCGCGCCGAGGTGGCAAGTGCAGGGGCTCAAGGCCTCCATTGGCCTGGACGCTTGGCTCGACGCGCTGGGCGCCGGCGGCGGCACGCCGTTGCTGGCGGCGCTGGACGAGGCGCAGCGCTGGCTCATGGTTCGGCGCAAACGCTATCCGGCGGAGCAGCAGCGGGTGTTGCTGATGACCGATGGACGAGTCAAGGACGGGCTGGGCGTGCCGCCTCTCGAATGCCCGTGCCTGTTGATAGACATCGAGCGCGGCCCGATTCGCCTGGGTAGGGCAAGGCAACTGGCGGAGCAGTTGGGCGCTGAGTATCGGCATATCGATGAAGCGCACTGACTGAACTTTGCGGTGTAACGACAGGCCCCTTCGCGAGCAGGCTCGCTCCCACAGGGTGACGGTGTTTGCATTGGTTATGTGCCCACAGCGAAACCAATGTGGGAGCGAGCCTGCTCGCGAAGGCATCACCTCGGTCCAGGACCTCTATGTTCAATCTGCATCACTGCTCTATGCTCAGGCAGTCTCCACAGGAGTGAACCATGCGCGTACTGGTCACCAACGCGAAGGACGATTTCCGGGTCAAGGCCTATGCCGGCACCAACGGCGTGTTGCTCGCCATGGACCTGGCCGAGCCCCGGCGCAAGGGGCTGCTGGGTTTTGCCATCGAGAAGCAGCAGGGCGCCAAGCCCTGGCTGTTCCTGTTCAACAGCCTGACGTTCCCCGACAAGGCCCACATCTTTCCCCAGTTCCATGCCACGCCCAGCGACAAGGCGCCCTTGCAGAAATTTCGCTGGGCCGATTACGCCGTCAACCCTGGCGTGACGATTCATTATCGCGTGCACCTGGCCTACGGCAGCGCCGATGCGCCGCAACTGGGCGAATCCCTCGAAGTGAGCGTGACCAGCGATGACGGCCAGCCGGCCAACCAGCGGGTCATCTTCAATCGCGCGGTGGCCGCCAGCCAGGCGTTCCAGCGCAAGTTTCCCGAACTGGACGCACTCATTGACGCCAACAAGAACCTGTCCATCGACGACTGGCCCGACGCGCCGCGGCGCTGGCTGGAAAACGGCTTGCTGGGACGCCTCACCGGCTTCATCGATCGGGCGCTCGATGCCAGCTGGGCGCTGGACGTCGCCATTTATGAGTACGAATTACCGGTGATCGTCGATGCGGTGAACGCTGCCCATGCCCGTGGTGCACGGGTCAGGGTGCTGTACCACGCCGAACCGGGGGATGACGGTACGCTGCGCAACGAAGCCAGCCTGGAAAAACTGCCAGCGGCGAACAAGCGTGGGCGGGTCACCCACAATATCTTCCACGACAAGTTCATCGTGCTGAGCAAAGTCGAAGGGAACGCGTCGCTGAAACCCGAGGCGGTGCTGTGCGGCAGTACCAATTTCACCGCCAACGGCATCTACCGCCAGGCCAATGTCATTCATGTGCTGGACGACCCGCGCATCAGCGCCAGTTACCTTCAGGTGTTCGAGCAGATCTGGGCCACACCGGAGGATGTCGATGCCACGCGCCAATGGCTGACCCGCAACAACCCCATGGATGCAGACGAGAAACTGTTTGCCGGTTTCTCGCCGCGTACCGGGCACGGCGATCTGGATCGCTTCGTCGACATCATCGACGGTGCGCGCAAGGACCTGCTGTTCGTCACGGCGTTTGCCTTGCCCGACCGGATCCTCGATGCCTTGCTCGGCCAGCCCAATGACGACGTGCTGCGCTACGGCCTGCAAAATACCACCAGCCGCATCAGCGGTTTTCACGCCGACCGCACTGCCGAATTCGCCGCCACCGCGCTGCTCAATACTGGCCTGGAAGGTTGGCTCAGGGAAAACATGAAAGGTCAGAAAGGCAACCTGCTGGTGCATACCAAAGCGGTGGTCACCGATTTCACCAGCGATGCGCCGACCATCATCAGCGGCAGCCATAATCTCAGCATCGCGGCGAGCAACGGCAACGACGAGAACTATCTCATCATCCAGGGCGACACCGACCTGGCCGACCGCTACGGGCTCGAACTGCTGCGTTTCTACGAGCATTACCGCTTTCGTTACTTCGCGAAAAAACTCGCCCTCAAGCAGGTCAAGCCGCTGGCGGTGGATGACAGCTGGAGCGACGATTATTACCGCGAGGGGGATTTGCGAATGTTGTCCAGGGTGAGGTTTTGCGGGCGTTGAGCAGTAGCGAGAGCCGGTTTGGAGTGCTATTTTTAGCACCATTAAAAGTGCTCGAGGATATCTCATGACCCATATCGTGCTTTCTCAAGTGGTAGCCAGCATCTCCGAACTCAAGAAAAACCCCATGGGCACCGTTGCTGCAGGCGGAGGATTATCTGTAGCGATCCTCAACCGTAACGAGCCGGCTTTTTACTGTGTCCCTGCCAAAGAGTATGAAGCCATGATGGAGCGGCTTGAGGACATCGAGCTGGTTGCCCTTTGCCGCGAGCGGGAGAATGACCCAACGATTAAGGTTTCTCTTGATGACCTATGAGTTGGAATTTTCTGATAAGGCATTAAAAGAGTGGAAAAAACTGGGAGCAACGTTAAGAGCTCAGTTCAAGAAAAAGCTGGAGGAGCGGCTGGGCAATCCGCATGTCCAGGCGGACCGGCTCCATGGGCTGGAAGATGCCTATAAAATCAAGCTGCGCAGCGCGGGCTATCGATTGGTTTATCGCGTGATAGATGATCGGTTGGTCGTTACGGTGATTGCGGTGGGCAAGCGCGAGCGTGGCCAGGTTTATGACGAGGCTGCCAAGCGGTAAATCGTCTGGTTACCTCCATGGAATAGACCAACTCCTTCCCAAGGCGCCGCGAATCCAAGTGGGAGCGAGCCTGCTCGCGAAAGCGTCAGGTCAGTCGGCATTGTTGTCGGCTGAAACACCGCCATCGCGAGCAGGCTCGCTCCCACAGGGCTAGCCACCCGCAGCGGCACCGATTTGGGGCCTCGCTACCCGCATCCGTGGCCAACGGTAGCAACCACGCAGCGACCCGCCGGGGTGCCCTCAGGCGTTGTATTTTTCCATCTCGCTGATTTTCCTCACATTCCATTTTTCCCACCCATGCACATCAAGCCTGTGGCACACTTTCTGCTGTCTATTCCGTTGTTACATACCATGTTCCGTTATAGCGGAATAAACTCATCCTGGAGTGCTTGCCATGCAATGCCGACCTTCCTTGTTCAAAGCGTGTGTTTTTCTCTTCGCGGCCACGACGGCTGCCATGGGTGTCGCTCAGGCGGCCGACAGCAAGCTGGACAGCGTGCTGCAACGCGGGAAATTGATCGTGGGCACGGGCAGCACCAATGCGCCGTGGCACTTCCAGGGAGCGGATGGCAAGTTGCAGGGGTTCGATATCGATATCGCGCGGATCGTCGCCAAGGGTTTGTTCAATGACCCGGAAAAAGTCGAATTCGTGGTGCAGTCTTCCGATGCAAGGATTCCCAACCTGCTGACCGACAAGGTCGACATGAGCTGCCAGTTCATTACGGTCACCGCCAGCCGAGCCCAACAGGTGGCATTTACCTTGCCGTACTACCGCGAAGGGGTAGGCCTGCTACTGCCGGCCAACAGCAAGTTCAAGGAAATCGAAGACCTCAAGGCTGCCGGCGATGACGTCACCGTGGCGGTGCTGCAGAACGTCTACGCCGAAGAGCTGGTGCACCAGGCGCTGCCCCAGGCCAAGGTCGACCAGTACGACAGCGTCGACCTGATGTATCAGGCGGTGAACTCCGGCCGTGCCGCTGCCGCTGCCACCGACCAGTCCTCGGTCAAATACCTGATGGTGCAGAACCCCGGTCGCTACCGCAGCCCGGCCTACGCCTGGAGTCCGCAAACCTACGCTTGCGCGGTCAAGCGCGGCGACCAGGACTGGTTGAACTTCGTCAACACTGCGCTGCATGAAGCCATGACCGGTGTGGAATTCCCGACCTATGCCGCATCGTTCAAACAGTGGTTCGGCGTCGAGCTGCCATCGCCGGCCATCGGTTTCCCCGTTGAATACAAATGACCCAGTGAGCCCGGGGCGCCGCCGTTGGGCGCCCCGTCGAAGGTACTGCCGACCATGAATTATCAGTTGAACTTTGCCGCCGTCTGGCGCGATTTCGACACGCTGCTGGCGGGGCTTGGCCTGGGGCTTTCCCTCGCGCTGGTGTCGATCGCGATCGGTTGTGTGATCGGCCTGCTGCTGGCGTTCGCGCTGTTGAGCAAGCACCGCGCACTGCGGTTGTTGGCCTCGGTGTATGTCACGGTGATCCGCAATACACCGATCCTGGTGCTGATCCTGCTGATCTACTTCGCCTTGCCGAGCCTGGGTATTCGCCTGGACAAGCTGCCGTCGTTCGTCATCACGCTTTCGCTGTACGCCGGGGCCTACCTCACCGAAGTGTTCCGTGGCGGCCTGGTGAGTATTCACAAAGGGCAGCGGGAAGCAGGTCTGGCGATCGGCCTGGGCGAATGGCAGGTAAAGGCCTACGTCACCGTGCCGGTGATGCTGCGCAACGTGCTGCCGGCGTTGTCCAACAACTTCATTTCGCTGTTCAAGGACACCTCGCTGGCGGCGGCGATTGCCGTGCCGGAGCTGACCTACTATGCCCGCAAGATCAACGTGGAAAGCTACCGGGTAATTGAAACCTGGCTGGTCACCACGGCCCTGTATGTCGCGGCCTGTTACCTCATTGCCATGTTGCTGCGTTACTTCGAGCAGCGCCTGGCGATCCGCCGTTAGGAGCGTTCCATGTACCAATCCCCTAGTTGGTTGCAGGAGTTGTGGGTCGCCCGGGAGACTTTGTGGGCCGGTTTCCTGACCAGCGCGCAATGTTCGGCCCTGGCGATTGTGTTGGGCACCTTGATCGGTGTCGTCGCCGGGTTGGCGCTGACTTATGGCCGGGTCTGGATGCGCGCGCCGTTTCGTTTCTACGTCGACCTGATTCGCGGCACGCCGGTGTTCGTGCTGGTACTGGCCTGCTTCTACATGGCCCCGGCCCTGGGTTGGCAGATCGGTGCGTTCGAGGCTGGCGTCCTCGGATTGACGCTGTTCTGCGGCTCCCACGTGGCCGAGATCGTGCGCGGTGCGTTGCAGGCTCTGCCCCGCGGGCAGATGGAAGCGAGCCAGGCCATCGGCCTGACATTCTTCCAGTCGCTCGCTTATGTGCTGCTGCCCCAGGCCTTGCGGCAGATCCTGCCGACCTGGGTGAATTCCTCCACCGAGATCGTCAAGGCCTCGACCCTGCTGTCGGTGATCGGTGTCGCCGAACTGCTGCTCAGCACCCAGCAGATCATCGCCCGGACCTTCATGACCCTGGAGTTCTACCTGTTCGCCGGTTTTCTCTTTTTCATCATCAACTACGCCATCGAATTGCTCGGGCGGCACATTGAAAAGCGGGTGGCCTTGCCATGACTGACGTTTCCCTTTCAAACGCGCAACCGCTGCTGGACATCCGCGGCCTGCGCAAACAATACGGCCCGCTGGAAGTGCTCAAGGGCGTGGACCTGAGCATGCAGCGTGGCAACGTGGTGACGCTGATCGGCTCCAGTGGCTCGGGCAAGACCACGCTGCTGCGTTGCGTCAACATGCTCGAAGAGTTCCAGGGCGGGCGGATCGTGCTCGACGGCGAGTCCATCGGCTATGACGAGGTGGACGGCAAGCGCGTGCGTCACGCCGAAAAAGTCATCGCCCGGCACCGGGCCATGACCGGGATGGCCTTCCAGCAATTCAACCTGTTCCCGCATCTGAGCGCTTTACAGAACGTCACCCTGGGCCTGCTCAAGGTGAAAAAACTGCCGAAGGACGAAGCGGTGGCCCTGGCCGAGAAATGGCTGCAGCGGGTCGGCCTGCTGGAACGGCGCGATCACTTTCCCGGTCAGTTGTCCGGCGGCCAGCAGCAGCGCGTGGCGATTGCCCGGGCGATCGCGATGAACCCCAGCCTGATGTTGTTCGACGAAGTGACCTCGGCCCTGGATCCGGAGCTGGTCGGCGAGGTGCTGAACGTGATCAAGGGCCTGGCCGAAGACGGCATGACCATGCTGCTGGTGACCCACGAGATGCGCTTTGCCTTCGAGGTTTCCGACAAGATCGTTTTCATGAACCAGGGCCGCATCGAAGAGCAGGGGCCGCCGAAGGAATTGTTCGAGCGCCCTCAATCGCCGCGCCTGGCGGAATTTCTCAAGAACACCCGTTTTTAAGTCCATCCAATAAGGAGTAACTCATGAGCATTACGCGCTATGGCACCGGCAGCACCGCGGGCGGCGGACAGCCGCGGCCCTTCGCTCGCGCCGTGGAGGCCGATGGCTGGTTGCACGTGTCCGGCCAGGTGCCCGCGGTGAACGGCGAGATTGTCGCTGGCGGCATCGTCGAGCAGACGCACCAGACCATGAAGAACCTGATCGCCATTCTCGAAGAGGCCGGCTATGGCCTGGAAGATGTTGTGCGTTGCGGCGTCTGGCTGGATGACCCGCGGGATTTCTGGAGTTTCAACAAGGTCTTCGGCGAATACTTCAGCCCCGAACACGCCCCGGCCCGGGCCTGTGTGCAGGCGAGCATGATGGTTGACTGCAAGGTCGAGATCGATTGCATCGCCTACAAGAAAAAGTGACACCTGTGGCGAGGGGATTTATCCCCGCTGGACTGCGGAGCAGTCCCCAACAAGCCACTGTGGGGTATCAGGTTGGGCTGCGATCAAGGTCATTGGGGCTGCTTCGCAGCCCAGCGGGGATAAATCCCCTCGCCACAAGGAGCGGTGGACAGCTTGCAGTCTGGGTACACTCGCGGCAATTGAATAGGAACCAACGAAATGACCGAAGACACCATCAAACGCCGGGCCCGGGGATTGGATCGGGCGTTCGATATCCTCGATTTCCTCAAGGAAATCGGCCAGCCGCTGCGCCCGAACGATATTGCCAGCGGCATCGGCAGCCCCAAGTCCACGGTCTACGAACTGGTGGCGTCGCTGCTCGAGCGGCGCATTCTCGAGCCGGTCGGCAAGGATGGTCACGTCTACCTGGGGCGGCAGTTGTATTTTCTCGGGCAGGCGCACCTGCGGCATTTCGACCTCAGCCGCGAGGCCGACCAGGCCTTGCAGGAGATCGTCCGCCAGACCCGCGAAACCGCGCAGATGTGCCTGCTCAACGGGCGCAAATACACCGTCGCGCTGATGAAGGAAGGCGAGCGGCATTTTCGTATTTCCTCGGACATCGGTGAGAACGCGCCGATCCCCTGGACCGCGTCCGGGCGCCTGCTGCTGGCGCATCTGAGCGACCAGCAGATCGTCGACCTGATCGACCCCGACGACTTCATCCTGCCGGGCGGCGAGCGTTTGCCCCTGGAGCAGTTTCTCAAGGAAATCCGCCAGGCCGGTGCCGATGGATTTTTCTCCTTCGACAGTGTGGCCGACACCTTCACGCATTGCTTCGCCGCGCCGGTCAAAGACCCCAGTGGCGTGGCCATCGCGACGCTGTGCATCGTCGCCCCGAGGGCTGACGCCAAGAACAATTATGCCGACTACCGCCGGGTGCTGATCGAGAGCGCCAACAACCTGGCCCGTCGCATCAACGAATAGACAGCCGCGGCTGTATGAGGAGTTCGAACATGTCTTCTGCCATTGATAACGCCGGTGTCGAAAAGGGCGCCGCTTCCCTGGGCGCCCATCTGCTGCGCGATGTCAGCCTGCCGGCCCTGGTACTGCATCGCGAGGCGCTGGAGCACAACATCCGCTGGATGCAGAAGTTCGTCAGCGACAGCGGCGCCGAGCTGGCGCCCCACGGCAAGACCAGCATGACCCCGACGCTGTTTCGTCGCCAGCTTGAGGCCGGTGCCTGGGGCCTGACCCTGGCCACCGCAGTGCAGACCCGCGCCGCCTACGCCCATGGCGTGCGCCGGGTGCTGATGGCCAATCAATTGGTAGGCCGGCCGAACATGGCGCTGATCGCCGATCTGCTGGCCGACCCGGCGTTCGAATTCCATTGCCTGGTGGATCATCCGGACAACGTCGCCGAACTGGGGGCTTATTTCGCCACGCACGGCGCACGGTTGAACGTGATGATCGAGTACGGCGTGGTCGGCGGTCGTTGTGGTTGCAGGACCGAAGCCGAGGTACTTGCGCTGGCCGAGGCCATCGGTGCGCAACCGGCGTTGGCCTTGACCGGTATCGAAGGTTACGAAGGGGTGATCCACGGCGATCACGCCATCAGCGGCATCCGGGCGTTCGCCGGGTCCCTCGTTGGGCTGGCGATGCAGTTGCAGGACAGCGGCACGTTTGCCAACGACAAACCCATCATCACCGCCTCGGGTTCGGCCTGGTACGACCTGATCGCAGAATCCTTCGAGGCACGCAATGCCCACGGGCGCTTCCTCAGCGTGTTGCGACCCGGCAGTTATGTGGCCCACGACCATGGCATCTACAAGGAGGCGCAATGCTGTGTGCTGGAGCGCCGCAGTGACCTGCACGAAGGCTTGCGTCCAGCGCTGGAAGTCTGGGCTCACGTGCAATCGCTGCCGGAGCCGGGCTTTGCGGTAATTGCCCTGGGCAAGCGCGACGTGGCCTACGACGCCGGGTTGCCGGTGCCGCTCAAGCGCTACACGCCGGGTTCGGAATCGGCGACGGGGGACGACGTCAGCGGCTGCAAGGTGACCGCGGTGATGGACCAGCATGCGTTCATGAGCGTGGCGCCGGGCGTTGAACTGCGGGTGGGCGACATCATTGCGTTCGGCACGTCCCATCCGTGCCTGACGTTCGACAAGTGGCGGGTGGGGTGTCTGGTAGATGAGGGGTTGCGGGTGGTCGAGAGCATGGAGACTTGTTTTTAAGAGTTGAGACCGAGTCGCGGCCTTCGCGAGCAGGCTCGCTCCCACAATTGGATCGCGGGTGACCAAGCGATCACTTGTGGGAGCGAGCCTGCTCGCGAAAGCGGCCCGCAACACACCGCTGAAATATCAGGATAACTCATGAGCAACACCAGACCCCGCATCGCCCTCATCGGCGAATGCATGATCGAACTGCAACACCGCGCCGACGGCAGCCTGCAGCAAAGCTTCGGCGGCGATACGCTGAACGCCGCGGTCTACCTGGCCCGGGCGTTGGGCGACAACGGCGCTGTGGATTACGTCACCGCGCTGGGCGACGACAGTTTCAGCGATGCCATGTGCCAGGGCTGGGCCGCTGAAAACATTGGTTTGGGCATGGTCCAGCGCTTGCCCGGGCGCCTGCCGGGTCTGTATTGCATCCAGACCGACGCGACGGGCGAGCGCCGCTTCCTGTACTGGCGCAACGAGGCGGCGGTGCGTGATTGCTTCACCTCGCCAGCCGCCGCGCCGATTCTCGCAGCGTTGGCCGACTACGATGTGCTGTATTTCAGCGGCGTGACCCTGGCGGTGATTGGCGAGCAGGGCCGGCGCAAACTCATCGACGCGCTGGTCGAGGCGCGTCGGCGCGGGGCCCAGGTGGTGTTCGACAACAACTACCGGCCGAGGCTCTGGGCCTCGGTCGAGGCGGCCCGTGCGGCTTATCGCAGCGTGCTGCCCTACGTCGAGCTGGCGTTGTTGACCGTGGACGACGAACAGGCGCTGTTCGGCCATGCCGACAGCGAGGCGGTGTTCGCTGCCTATGCACAATTGGGAACGCCTGAAGTGGTGCTCAAGCGCGGCGCCGAGGCTTGTCTGATTCGTTGCGACGGCCGGTCATATGAGGTGCCTGCCCTGCGGGTCGAGCGGGTGGTGGACACGACGGCGGCGGGAGACTCGTTCAGCGCCGCCTACCTGGCGAGCCGCTTGCTCGGCGGCAGCCCGGCGGAAGCCGCCGAGGCCGGGCATTTGCTGGCAAGCCGGGTGATCCAGGTGCCGGGGGCGTTGATACCGAGATGAGATGGCGGTACAGAACCTGTGGGAGCGAGCCTGCTCGCGAAGGCGTCGGGTCAGTCTGCATCAATGTTGACTGGTACGTCGCCTTCGCGAGCAGGCTCGCTCCCACAGAGGCATCGCTTCAGTCGCGGTAAAACACCTGCACCAGGTGATAGCCGAACTTGCTCTTGATCGGTCCGTGCACCACCCGCAGCGGTTTCTTGAAAATCACCGCATCGATCGCGCCGACCATCTGCCCAGGACGTACCTCACCCAGATCCCCGCCGCGCTTGCCGGAGGGGCAGGTGGAGTACTTTTTTGCCAACACGTCAAACGCTTCGCCCTTGGCGATGCGTTGCTTGAGCTGTTCGGCTTCTTCGGCGGTTTTCACCAGGATATGGCGGGCTTGGGCTTTCATTGCAGCGGTGACCTGAGCGGTGCGAAAGGGCGGCGATTATGCCTCAAGTCAGCTGCCATGGTTGATCATCGTCCGGATCTTGTTGGCCAGGAGATCGAGGGTGAACGGCTTGGCAACCATGTCCATGCCTTGCTCGAGGAACCCCTGGCGCTCGGTGGCTTTCTGCGCATAACCGGTCATGAACAGGACTTTCAAATCAGGCCGGTGCTGACGGGCGATTTCAGCCAGCTGCCGGCCGTTCATGCCCGGCAGGCCGACATCGGTCACCAGCAGGTCGATGCGCTGCCCGGATTCCAGCAACAGCAGAGCCTGCCGGCCGTCCTCGGCTTCGAGGGCGGTGTAGCCCAAGGTGGCCAGCAGGTCGAGCACGAGCATGCGCACCGCCGGTTCGTCTTCGACCAGCAACACGGTTTCCCCGGCAATGGCCGGCGGCGCGTCCGTGGCCGCCGGCGCTGCGGGTTGTTCGGTCGCGGCAACGCGCAGCCGCGGCAAGTACAACTGCACTCGCGTGCCCTGGCCTGGCACGCTGTCCAGGCTCAGGTGTCCGCCGGACTGCTGGGCAAAGCCGTAGATCATCGAAAGACCGAGGCCGGTGCCCTGGCCGATGGGTTTGGTGGTGAAGAACGGATCGAAGGCCTTGGCCAGCACGGCGGGAGTCATGCCGCTGCCGTTGTCGCGCACGGCGATCATCACGTAATCCCCGGCCTTGACCGGTTCCAGCGTGCTGATGTCGCTGCCGTCGAGGTAGACGTTGGCGGTTTCGATGGTCAACTCGCCGCCGTCGGGCATCGCGTCCCTGGCGTTGATCACCAGGTTGAGCAGGGCGTTTTCCAGTTGGCTGGCATCGGTACTGACCGGCCACAGCTCACCGGCCAGTTCAAGCCGCAGCACGATGTGATCGCCGGTGGTACGGCTCAACAGGTCTTCGAGAGAGCGCACCAGGCCATTGGCGTCCAAGGGTTTGCGGTCCAGCGACTGGCGCCGGGAAAAGGCCAGCAGGCGATGGGTCAGGGCCGCGGCACGGTTGGCCGAGGAGATGGCCGCTTCGGTAAACCGGCCTATCTCGGCGGCGCGGCCCGAGGCGATGTAGCGCTGCATCAGGTCCAGGCTGCCGAGAATGCCGGTGAGCATGTTATTGAAGTCATGGGCAATGCCGCCGGTGAGCTGGCCCACCGCTTCCATTTTCTGCGCATGGCGCAGCGCTTCTTCGGCGCGTTCGCGCTCGAACATCTCGCTTTGCAGGCGATGGTTGGCCTCGGCCAGTTGCTGGGTGCGGGCGATTACCCGTTCCTCCAGCGTTTCGTTGAGATTACGCAGCGCTTCTTCGGTTTTCTTGCGCTCGGTTTCGTCGATCACGAAGATGTAGAAGCCGTTCACCGCGCCGTCACTGCCATGGCGTGGCAGGTAGTTGATCAATGCATGCCGTGGCCGGCCATCGCGATGGGCTGACTGCACGGTGAAACTGCACGGCTTGCCCGCCAGGGCGCCGGCGATCTGTTCGGCGCGCGCCGCGTACGCTTCGTCGCCGATGACCTCGCGAATGGTCTTGCCGTACAGCTCCTGCGGGGTCAGCCCGTACCAGTTCAGGTAGGCGCTGTTGTTCAGGCGGAAACGCTCTTCGCGATCGACATAGCTGATCAGCACCGGCATGGCGTTGATGATCAGTTGCAGCTCGGTCTGGCTCTGGCGCAGGGCGTGCTCGGTGCGCTTGCGCTCGGTCAGGTCCAGCGCCGCGCCAAGGAAGCGCTTGGGCCGGCCGTGGCGATCCTTGTAGCAGCGCCCGCGCACGAATACCCAGCGCAGTTCACCGTCGGGCTGCAGCAGCCGGTACTCCTCGGCATATTCGGTGCCGTGGGTGATGCAATGCTTGATGCTGCGCGCGACCATCGCCCGGTCTTCGGGGTGCACGCCTTCCAGGTACGCGCTGATCGGCAGTTGCCGCGACAGGCTCGGATCGACGCCATGCAGCAGGGCGAAATGCGCATCGGCGATGAAGCGGTCTTCGCTGATGTCCCAGTCCCAGGTCCCCAGCGCATCGGTGGCCGCCAGCGCCAGTTGCAAGCGCTCCTCGCTTTCCTGCTGAGCCTTGAGGCTGGCCTCGGAACGCCGCTCGAATTCCTGGGCCAGCCGGCGTCTTTCGCTGGTCTCGATGGCCGTGACCAGGATGCCGGCAACACTGGCGCTTTCGTCGTGTATCGGGCTGTAGGTCAGGTCGAGCCACACGTCACAGAGGCGGCCACTGAAGGGCATGCGCCACCGTTTGTCGCGGCAGGCGTACATGCGCCCTTGCAACACGCTGTGATAAATCCCCTCGGTCTCGCCCCGAAGTTCAGGCCAGGCCGTGTGGGTGGGCTGGCCGAAGGCCCTGGGGTGCTTGTCGCCGACCAGCCGGGCATAGGCGTCGTTGTACAGATGGGTCAGCTGCGGCCCCCACAGCACGGCCATCGGCATGGGCGAGTGGAGCATGATGTCCACGGCGGTGCGCAGGCTCTGTGGCCAGGTATCGATGGCGCCCAAGGGGCTGGCGGTCCAGTCCTGACGGGCGATCAATTGCTGTGTGTCGCTGCCGGCGGGTATTGCATTCATCACGGGAGTTCCTGGATGTTCATATCGATGCGGCGGCTTCTACTATCCTCTGGAGAAGGTAAGCGCGGGTTGATCTGAAGTTTTTCTGGCTCGGGTCAACGTGTCCATTGAAGTTTGCGGAAGTTTTTCAGGCCATGGAAATTGATCCCTTGTTACGCATCCTGGCAAGCCAGGATGGTTCCGACCTCTACATGTCCACCGGTGCACCGCCCTGCGCGCGTTTTGAAGGTGTGCTCAAGCCGCTGAGCAACCAGGCGTTCAAGGTCGGCGAGGTCGCCGGGCTCGCCGAGTCATTGATGGACGCCGAACAGCGCCTTGAGTTCGATCGGGAACTGGAAATGAACCTGGCGATTTCCCTGGCCGGTGTCGGGCGGTTCCGGGTCAACATCTTCAAACAGCGCAACGACGTGTCCATGGTGATACGCAACGTCAAGCTGGACATCCCGCGCTTCGAAGACCTGAAGCTGCCCAAGGTGCTGCTGGAAACCATCATGCAGAAGCAGGGGCTGATGTTGTTCGTCGGTGCGACGGGCTCGGGCAAGTCGACCTCCCTGGCGGCGCTGATCGATTACCGCAACCGCAACAGCAGCGGCCACATCATCACCATCGAGGACCCGGTGGAGTATATCCATCGGCATAAGAAATCGATCGTCAACCAGCGCGAAGTCGGGGTGGATACGCGCAGTTTTCATGCCGCGCTCAAGAATACCTTGCGCCAGGCGCCGGACGTGGTGCTGATCGGCGAAATCCGCGACCGGGAAACCATGGAGCATGCCCTGGCCTTCGCCGACACCGGCCATCTGGTGATTTCCACCCTGCATGCCCACAACGCCAACCAGGCCCTGGACCGGGTGATCAATTTTTTCCCGGAAGAACGCCGGGCGCAACTGCTGCACGACTTGGGCAACAACCTCAAGGCGTTTGTTTCCCAGCGCCTGGTGCGCACTCGCGGCGGTCAGCGGCGGGCGGCGGTGGAGGTGATGCTGGGCTCGCCGACGGTGGCCGACCTGATCCGGCGCAACGAGCTGGGCGAGCTCAAGGGCATCATGGAAAAGTCCGAGGAACTGGGCATGCAGACGTTCGACCAGGCATTGTTCAACCTGGTGGTCGAAGGCGCCATCGATGAGGAAGAAGCGCTGAAAAACGCCGATTCGGCGAACAACTTGCGTTTGCGCTTGAAGCTGCATGCGGAGACGGGGGCCGCGCCGCCGGCCGATCCGCCGGCGGGGGAGTGGGGACTGATGGATTGAGGTGACCCGTTGTGGCGAGGGGATTTATCCCCGCTGGGGCGCGTAGCGGCCCGAAACCAGCCACCTCGATATGTCAGACGTCAGCATGGGGCTGCTTCGCAGCCCAGCGGGGATAAATCCCCTCGCCACGAAGATCGTTTGCGATGCTTAGGACGCTAGCTCCGGCCGCCCGCGAAACTGCTCCAGCGCCTCGGGATTGGCCAGCGCATCGGTGTTCTTCACCGCCTCGCCATGCACCACGTTACGCACGGCCAGTTCCACCACTTTTCCGCTGATCGTGCGCGGAATGTCGCTGACCGCGAGGATTTTCGCCGGTACATGGCGCGGCGTCGTGTTAGCGCGGATGACCTGGCGAATCTTTTGCTCCAGGGTATCGTCCAGCACGACGCCATCACGCAGGCGCACGAACAGCACCACTCGTACGTCACCCTGCCATTGCTGGCCAATGGCGACGCTGTCGAGGACCTCTTCGACTTTTTCCACCTGCCGATAGATTTCCGCCGTGCCAATGCGCACGCCACCGGGGTTGAGCACCGCGTCGGAGCGTCCGTGGATCAGCAAGCCGCCGTGGGCCAGTTCTTCGGCGTAGTCCCCTTGGGCCCACACTCCGGGAAACTGGCTGAAATAGGAGGCGCGAAGTTTATCCTGGCGCGGGTCGTTCCAGAGCCCGATGGGCATCGCTGGAAAATGCCGGGTGCAGACCAGCTCGCCTTTCTCGCCGACCACCGCCTCGCCGGCCTCGTTCCAGACCTGCACCGCCATGCCCAGGCTCTTGCCCTGCATCTCGCCCCGGCGCACGGCGGACAGCGGGTTGCCGTTGATGAAACAGGAGACGATATCGGTACCGCCGGACATCGAGGCCAGGCAAACGTCGGCCTTGAAATCGCGGTAAACGTAATCGTAGCTGTGGGGGGCGAGAGCCGAGCCTGTGGACAGGAGGGTCTTGAGGCTGCCCAGGTCATGGCTCTGGCGTGGCTGGATGCCTTGGCTTTCCAGGGCGGCGAGGTATTTCGGGCTGGTGCCGAACGCGCTGATGCGCTGTTGGTCGATCAGGTCGAGCAGGCGTTCGGGACCAGGGTGAAACGGCGAGCCGTCATACAGCACCACCGAGCTGCCCACCGCCAGGGCCGAGACCAGCCAGTTCCACATCATCCAGCCGCAGGTGGTGTAGTAGAACAGCCGATCCCCGGGGCCGAGATCAACGTGCAGGCCATGTTCCTTCATATGTTGGAGCAGCACGCCGCCGGTGCTGTGGACGATGCACTTCGGCACGCCGGTGGTGCCGCTGGAGTAGAGGATATACAACGGATGATCGAACGGCACGCTGGCGAACTCCGGCGCGCCACCGCTTTGATAAAAGTTTTCCCACAGCGCGACGCCGGCCTGGGTGTTGAAATCCTCGACGCGAGCATCGGGTCGGGCGTAAGGCAGCACGATCAACTGTTGCAGGGACGGCAGCCGCGCAAGGATCTCGTTCACCTTCGGGCGCTGGTCGATGACCTTGCCGGCATAACGATAACCGGCACAGGTAATCAAAACCTTGGGCTCGATCTGGCCGAACCGGTCGATGACGCCCTGGGTGCCGAAATCCGGCGATGAGCACGACCAGATCGCCCCCAGGCTCGTCGTGGCGAGCATGCCCACCAGCGTCTGCCAGGTGTTGGGCATGCAAGCGGCGACCCGGTCGCCCTGGGTCACGCCGGCGGCTTGCAGGCTTTTCTGCAGGCCGGCGACATGGGCGGCGAGCTCGGCCCAGGTCAGCGTTTGCTCGATGCCGTCTTCATCCACGGCAACCACCGCCACGGTGTTATCGCGACGGCGCAGCAGATGTTCGGCGAAACTCAGCGTGGCCCCCGGGAACCAGCGTGCGCTGGGCATGTGCGGGCCCTCCACCAGCACTGCGGTGGGGCGCTGGTGAAAACGGATGTCGAAGAAGTCCACGATGGCCTGCCAGAAAGCCTCGCGCTGGTCGATGCTCCAGGCGTGCAGGGCCGGGTAATCGTTCAACTGCAGCGAGTGCCGTTCGTTGACGAACCGGCGCAAGGCGTCCATGCGCGACCGGGCGATGCGTTCGGGGCTGGGTTGCCAGAGGATGTCGGACATGGGGGCCTCTTGTTTTTCCGGGGCTTGCGAACATTGCAGCACACGGCGTTATTTATGGCGAGAAGCGCTTCTGTGGCGAGGGAGCTTGCTCCCGCTCGGCTGCGCAGCAGACGCCTCTTGGGCCCGCTTCGCAGGCCAGCGGGAGCAAGCTCCCTCGCCACGGGGATCGCGGAGGGTTATTGCGCCAACCACCCTCCATCAACATTCCACGCCGCGCCCCGCACCTGGCTGCCGGCTTCGCTGCAGAGGAACAGAACCAGTTCACCCAGCTGCGGCGGGGTGACGAATTCCAGGGACGGTTGCTTCTCGGCCAACAGGTCGTGCTGGGCCTGTTGCGGGTCGACGCCGCTGGCGATGCGGTCGTCGATCTGTTTCTGCACCAGTGGCGTCAGCACCCAGCCTGGGCAGATTGCATTGCACGTCACGTTGCTGGTAGCGGTTTCCAGGCCAACCACCTTGGTCAGCCCGATCACCCCGTGCTTCGCGGCGACGTACGCGGCCTTGCCCACCGAACCGACCTGACCGTGCACCGAGGCGACGTTGACGATCCGTCCCCAGCCCTTGGCGCGCATGCCCGGCAGGCTTAGGCGAGTGGCGTGGAACACCGAAGACAGGTTGATGGCAATGATCGAATCCCAGCGCTCCACCGGGAAATCCTCCACGGCCGCCACGTGCTGGATCCCGGCATTGTTCACCAGAATATCCACGCCGCCGAAATCGCGCTCGGCGTAGGCGAGCATGTCGGCAATCTGTGCCGGGTCGCTGACATCGGCCGGATGATGGCCGACCTTGCCACCGAACTGCTTGACCTCGGCGACCGCCGCCGAGGCATCGCCGAAGCCATTGAGGATCAGGTTGGCGCCGGACTTGGCCAGGCTCAAGGCGATGCCCAGGCCGATGCCGCTGGTGGAACCGGTGACCAGGGCAGTCTTGCCCGAAAGAAATGTCGTCATGGAAACCTCACACAATGCCAGTGGCGTAGAACACACCGATCACGAAGAACACCGCGAGGGTCTTGATCAGCGTAATGCAGAAAATGTCTTTGTAGGCTTCACGGTGGGTCAGGCCGGTGACGGCCAGCAAGGTGATCACCGCGCCGTTGTGGGGCAGGGTGTCCATGCCGCCGCTGGCCATGGCGGCCACCCGGTGCAGCACTTCCAGGGGAATGTTGGCGGCGTGGGCGGCGCTGATGAAGGTTTCGGACATCGCCGCCAGGGCGATGCTCATGCCCCCCGACGCGGAACCGGTGATGCCGGCCAGCAGCGTCACGGTGACCGCTTCGTTGACCAGCGGATCGGGAATGTTCTTGAGCCAGTCGGCCAGCACCAGGAAGCCCGGCAAGGAGGCGATCACCGCACCGAAACCGTATTCCGAAGCGGTGTTCATCGCCGCGAGCAAGGCACCGCCCACCGCGCTCTTGCTACCTTCGGCCAGTTTGCTGCGAATCGCGCGGAAGCCGAACAGCAGCACCATGACAATACCCACCAGCAAAGCGGCCTGTACCGCCCAGATCGCGGTGAGCTTGGCGATGTCGCTGGTCACCGGTGTCGCCATGCCCGGCAGCGCCAGGCTATGCGTCTTGCCGTACCACTGCGGGATCCACTGGGTAAACAGCAGGTTCATGATCCCCACCGCCAGCAGCGGCGAAACGGCGATCCACGGGTTGGGCAGCTTGATGTCCTCAGCGGTTTCCGGCTCGTTGCGCAGTTCGGTGCCATAACCTTCACCGGCGCGTTGGGCCTTGTTGCGCTGGCGCTGCAAAAACAGCATGCCGAAGCAGAAGACGAAGATCGTACCGATCACGCCCAGCCACGGCGCGGCCCAAGCGGTGGTGTTGAAAAAGGTGCTGGGGATGATGTTCTGGATCTGCGGCGTGCCGGGCAGGGCGTCCATGGTGAACGAGAATGCGCCGAGGGCGATGGTGGCTGGAATCAGCCGTTTGGGGATATTGCTCTGGCGGAACATCTCCGCGGCGAACGGGTACACCGCGAACACCACGACGAACAGCGACACGCCGCCATAAGTCAGCAACGCGCAGACCAGCACGATCACCAGCATGGCCTGGCGTGTGCCCAGCAGGCGAATCGCCGCGGCGACGATGGAGCGGGAGAAACCCGACAACTCGATCAGCTTGCCAAACACCGCGCCAAGCAGGAACACCGGGAAATAGAGTTTGATGAAACCGACCATCTTGTCCATGAACACCCCGGTGAATGCAGGGGCGACGGCGGATGGATCGGTAAGCAGGACCGCGCCGAGGGCGGCGATCGGGGCAAAGAGAATGACGCTGTAGCCACGGTAGGCGGCAACCATCAACAGCGTGAGGGCTGCCAAGGCAATGATCACACTCATGGTGTGTCTCCTGGGATTGTTATTTTTGTGGGTGATGCTCTGAGGAGGGCTATAGCGATATCTGTGCCAGATAGCTAAGTCGCTGATAGATAAGGATAATTTTTGTTACTGAAAGGCGAGGGAGAAGGATTATTCTCTGTTCTGAGATTTTTGTTGGAGGGCCCGGCCTCTTCGCGAGCAGGCTCGCTCCCACATGAGACGGTGATGGACTGAAAGAAAGCCATACCTGTGGGAGCGAGCCTGCTCGCGAAGAGCCCGCAGCGCTCCAAGATCGCCAGTCTAAAAAAAGAGATCTCAGTCTCTTTATTGAGACTCCGCAATCCCCAGCGCCACCATCTTCTTGTACAACGTCGATCTTCCCAGCCCCAACCGCTCGGCCGCCTCGACTACCTTGCCATCGCATTTCGCGAGGGTAGTTTCGATCAAGTGCCGGTCAAATCGAGCCCGGGCCTGGCTGAAGGTTTCCTGCGCCAATAACGGCTCCAGGGTCGGGCCTGTCGTGCGCTCAACCGGGATGAAAGTGCCGATGGCCGCGCGGATGTCAGCAGCGCTGAGCATCAGGTCGTCGCTGAGCAACGCGGCTCGTTCCAGCACGTTGCGCAACTCCCGAATGTTGCCCGGCCAGGCATGTTGGCCCAGCAGATCGAGGGCGTCGCGGTGCAGTTCGTGCTGGCTGCGCAGTTCTTCGAGGATCGCCTCACTCAGTGCCGGCAGATCATCCAGGCGCTCACGCAGCGGCGGGACCTGGATCGGCAGCACGTTGAGACGGTAATAGAGGTCGGCGCGGAACTCGCCGCGCTTGATTGCCGCTTCAAGATCGGTGGAGGTCGCGGCAATGATCCGCACATCGCTCTGCAACACCTCGTTGGAGCCGACCGGTTCGTATTCTTTCTCCTGAAGCACCCGCAGCAGTTTGCTTTGCAGCGGTAGCGGCATGTCGCCGATCTCGTCGAGGAACAGCGTGCCGCCTTGGGCGATCTGCAGTTTGCCGGCGCGGCCCTTGCGGTCGGCGCCGGTGAAAGCGCCTGGCGCGGTGCCGAAGAACTCGGCTTCGAGCAGCGATTCGGGGATGGCAGCGCTGTTGATGCTGACAAAGGCCTTGTGTGCCCGCGGTGAAGCACTATGGATCGCTTGGGCCAGCAACTCCTTGCCGGTACCGGTTTCGCCGAGCAGCAGCACCGGTGAATCGGTGCTGGCGCTGCGTCGGGCGCGGCGCTTGACCTCCAGGCCGGCGCTGCTGGTGCCGATGAAGTGGGCAAAGTTGTACTTGGTCTGCCGCGCCCGCAGCAACGAGCGGGTGGAGGCCAGTTCTTCCTGCATGCTCAGATAGCGCTTGAGCATCGGCGACAGGCTGCGCAACTCATCGAACAGGGCAAAACCGATGGCGCCGATCACCGCGCCGGCGTTGTCGTGGATCGGCAGGCGCATCACCACCAGCGGTTCCTTGGGCGTGTCCTGCATGTCCAGCAGGATCGGCCGTCCGGTGCGCACCACCTCACGCAGCAAGCTGCCGGGGATGACGCTTTCGCAGGCGCGGCCGATGGCTTCCTGCGCCGAATTGAGGCCGAAACGACGGGCGTAGCGCTCGTTCATCCAGACGATATTCGCATCGCGATCGACAATGACCGTGCCTTCGCTGGACTGCTCGATGATCTCGAACAGCGAGCGGATCGCCAGCGTGCGTACGCGCTTGTAGTCCTTGAGACTTTCGGTGGGATTCATCAGGCATTCCAAAAAGAGGTGGGCTTGCCGGCACCCTCGGATGAGTCGCGGCATTATGCCTGATCAAACTCGGCGTTCTGTAGTGGGGCCAAGCCGGTGGAGAGGGCTGTTTTTACCGCCAGAATTGCCACAAGAAAAGCTGTACGTATGAAATACTCTGTACATGTTTTTAGGCCTGTTCGCGACTGTACTGGAGGATCCATGAATAAATTCAACCCTCGCAAACTCAAGCTTTCCAAGTGGACCGCCTGCCAGCCCGTCAACCGGGAAAAGCATTTTCTCGTCACCCAATTGCTCTGCGACGAACAGGATTGCCCCGTTCAGGTCGAGTTGCAGGCGGTGTATAGCGGACGGGTGGCCGTGCTGGACTGGGGTGATCTGACCGACAGCGAACGGTGGAAAATCGGTTGGCATTGAGTCTTGGACAGGTAAGCGAATTTTCCTTCAGAAATTGTACATATAAAAAATTATGTACAACTTTTGCGACGATGATGGCTTAATGGTGCCTCTTCAGAAAAGGCATTCCGCCTTTCAGACGGCTACGGCCAAGCACTCATGTCACCGGGAGCGGCACCCATGTTCATTCGCACTCGCAAACATCAGGACGTCTTGCACGAGACCCAGGGCGCACTGGCCTCTCTCGAAGCCGAGCGGGCGGCTTTTCACCAATCGATGGCGATCGTCGAGTTCGCGCCTTCAGGCGAAATACTTGGCGCCAACGCGCTGTTTCTGAACATGACCGGATACGTGCTGGATGACATCCTCGGCAAGCATCACCGGATGTTCTGCGCGCCTGAGTACGCCGGCAGCCGCGAATATGCGGTGTTATGGCAGCAACTGGCCCAGGGTGAGGGTAGCGAACAGCAGTACCTTCATCTGGCACGCGATGGCCTTGGGTCGTGGGTGCAGGCCAGCTACATTCCTGTGCGTGATCAGCGCGCCAGGGTCGAACGCATCATCCAGGTCAGCCGCGACATCAACGACCGCGTGCTACGGGCTCAGGCCGAGTCGAGTTTCATGCAGGCGATCGATCGCTCCATGGCGGTGATCGAGTTCGATCTGGGCGGTCATGTCATCAATGCCAACGTCAACTTCCAGAAGGTCATGGGTTATGGCCTGGAGGAGGTTCGCGGCCAGCACCATCGGATTTTCTGCGAGCCTGGCGAAGTTCAAGGCGAAGCCTATCGCGATTTCTGGGCTGGACTGAACCGTGGCGAATACAAGAGCGGGCTTTTCCAGCGCGTCGACAGGCACGGCAACACAGTCTGGCTGCAGGCCACCTATAACCCGCTCTACGATGCCCAGGGCCATTTGTACGGGGTGGTCAAGTTTGCCACCGACAGCACGCGTGAAGTCGAGCAACGCCAGACCGAATCAAAGGCGGCGCAGTTGGCCTTCGAGACGTCCCGGCAGACGGATGAGCACACCCAGTTGGGCACCGCCGTCGTGCAGCAGACCGTGACCGTAGTGCAAAGCATCGCCGATGAACTGCAACAGGTCGCTACCGGGATCAGCGCCCTCAGCGCGCAGTCCGAAGAGATCGGCAACATTGTCGATGCCATCCGGGGAATCGCCGAACAGACCAACCTGCTTGCGCTCAATGCGGCCATCGAGGCCGCTCGTGCCGGTGAGCAGGGTCGCGGCTTCGCGGTGGTTGCCGATGAAGTGCGCAATCTGGCCCGGCGTACCAGCCAGGCGACCGTTGCCATTACCGAAGTGGTCGGCAAGAACCGCGACCTGGCCAGGCAGGCGGTGGGCAGCATGCAATCGAGTACCGCCAAGGCCGAGCAAGGCGTGAAGCTGGCGAACCAGGCCGGCACCGTCATCCTCGACATCCACCGGGGCGCGAAGCAGGTTGTGGAAGTCATGGGCGAATTCGCCCAGACCCTGGACCAGCGCCGCGAAGCCTGACCGGGCCAGGCTTATCCCGGATGGGCCGCCGCCAGCAGCTCCCGGGTATAAGGGTGTCGGGGCGAGTCGAATACGTCGTGGCTGGCGCCTTGCTCGACGACCTTGCCGTCCTTGATCACGATCATGTCATGGGCCAGGGCTCGCACGACCGCCAGGTCGTGGCTGATGAACAGGTAGGTCAGGCCGTGTTTTTCCTGGAGCTGGCGGAGCAGGGCGACCACTTGTTTCTGCACCGTGCGATCCAGCGCCGAAGTTGGTTCGTCCAGCAGGATCAGCGCGGGCTTGAGCACCAGCGCCCGGGCGATGGCGATGCGCTGGCGCTGGCCGCCGGAAAACTCGTGCGGGTAACGATGCCGGCTCTGCGGGTCGAGGCCGACTTCCTTGAGCGCCTGGATCACCTGGGCTTCGCATTGCTCGGCGCTGGACCTGCTGTGGACCTCCAGGCCTTCGCTGATGATCTGCTGCACCGACATTCGCGGGCTGAGGCTGCCAAACGGGTCCTGGAAGACGATCTGCATCTGCTTGCGCCAGGGCCGCAGTTCTTTCTGCGACAGCTGATCAAGGGCTGCGCCGCTAAAACGGATGCTGCCTTCGGATTCGATCAACCGCAGGATCGCCTGGCCGAGCGTGGACTTGCCGGAACCGGATTCGCCAACAATGCCCAGGGTCTTGCCGCGCTGGATGCTCAGGCTGATGCCATCCACGGCGCGCAGGTATTGCTTGCGCCGCAACAGCCCGCCACCGTTGGGGAAGCTGACCCGCAAATCCTCAACCTGCAACACGTCTTCGCGCTCGTCCCGGGGCAGGGCTTCGCCTTCCGGCTCGGCGTGCAGCAGTTCGCAGCTGTAGGGGTGTTGCGGTGCGCTGAACAACGTTTCGCAAGGCGCCTGCTCGACGATTTCTCCCGCCTTCATCACGCACACCCGCTGGGCGATGCTGCGCACCAGGTTGAGGTCATGGCTGATCAGCAGCAGGGACATGCCGAGCCGCTGCTGCAATGACTTGAGCAGCAGGAGGATCTTGCGTTGCACCGTCACGTCCAGGGCGGTGGTTGGCTCGTCGGCAATCAGCAACTCCGGTTCGCAGGCCAGGGCCATGGCGATCATGACCCGCTGGCGCTGACCGCCCGATAGTTGGTGGGGATAGGCCTTGAGCCGTTCGGCCGGGTTCTGGATACCCACCAGGTCGAGCAGTTCCAGGATCCGCTGGCGCGCCGCTTTGCCGCCCAGTCCCCTGTGCAGCATCAATGTCTCGCCAATCTGTTTTTCGACGCTGTGCAATGGATTCAGCGACGTCATCGGCTCCTGGAAAATCATTGCGATCCGATTGCCGCGCAACTCACGCAAGGTCTTGGCCTCGGCGCCCACCAGTTCCTGGTCTCGATAGCGAATGCTGCCGGTGGTGCGTGCGCCGCTGTCGGTCAGCAATTGCAGAATCGAGTGAGCCGTCACCGACTTGCCTGAGCCGGATTCGCCCACCAGGGCCAGGCATTCGCCAGGGCGGATATCCAGGCACAGGTCGCGCACTACCGGCTGGTCGTTGAAGGCGACGTTCAGGTTGCGGATTTCGATCAGGTTGTCGCTCATCTAAAAGCTCCGCTTCAAGACCGGGGATCAAAGGCGTCGCGCAACGCCTCGCCAATGAACACCAGCAGCGACAGAATCAGTGCCAGGGTGAAGAACGCCGTCAATCCCAGCCACGGCGCTTGCAGGTTCTGTTTGCCCTGGGCGATCAACTCACCCAGGGACGCGCTGCCGGCCGGCATGCCGAAGCCGAGAAAGTCCAGGGCCGTCAGCGTGGATATCGCGCCGGTGAGGATGAACGGCAGGTAACTCAAGGTCGCGTTCATGGCGTTGGGCAGGATGTGTCGCACGATCACCTTGCGGTCGGTCAGGCCCAAGGCCCGTGCCGCTTTCACGTACTCCAGGTTGCGCCCGCGCAAGAACTCGGCGCGCACCACGTCCACCAGCGCCAGCCAGGAGAACAGCGCCATGATCCCCAGCAGCCACCAGAAATTCGGTTCCACGAAACCGGACAGGATGATCAGCAGATAGAGCACCGGCAACCCGGACCAGACTTCCAGCAACCGTTGCCCGAGCAGATCCACCCAGCCGCCGTAATAGCCCTGCAAGGCGCCGGCGGTAATTCCGATCAGCGCACTGATGGCGGTCAAGGCCAGGGCGAACAGGATCGACACCCGCGCGCCGAAGATCACCCGCGCGAGCACATCACGGGCCTGATCATCGGTGCCCAGCCAGTTGACCGTCGACGGCGGGCTTGGCGCCGGCTGGTTGAGGTCGTAGTTGGGCGTGTCGTCGCTGAAAGGAATGGGCGGGAAGAGCAGCCAGCCGCCATCCTGGTGAATCAGGTTCTGTACATAGTTGCTGCGATAGTCGGCCTGGAACGGCAACTGACCGCCAAATTCCTGCTCGGTGTAGCGCTTGAAAACCGGGAAGTACAGCGAGCCCTGATAGCTCACCACCCATGGCTTGTCGTTGGCGATCAGTTCACCGCCCAGGGTCAGGGCGAACAGGCCGATGAACAGCCACAGCGACCACCAGCCACGACGGTTTTTCTTGAAACGCTCGAAACGCCGCTGGCCCAAGGGCGAGAACTTGAACATCAGGCGTTCCTCGCGGCGAAGTCGATACGCGGGTCCACCAGGGTGTAGCAGAGGTCACCGATGAGCTTTATCAGCAGGCCGAACAGGGTGAAGATGAACAGCGAGCCGAACACCACCGGATAGTCTCGGGACACGGCGGCTTCATAACTCATGCGCCCCAGGCCATCGAGGGAGAAAATGACCTCGATCAGCAACGAGCCGGCGAAGAACACGCCGATGAATGCCTGGGGAATGCCCGAGACCACCAGCAGCATCGCGTTGCGAAACACGTGGCCGTACAACACGCGCCGTTCGCTCATGCCTTTGGCCCGGGCCGTCACCACGTATTGACGGGTGATTTCGTTGAGAAACGAATTTTTGGTCAGGATCGTCAGGGTGGCAAAGCCGCCGATGACCAGCGACGTGACGGGCAGCACCAAATGCCAGAAGTAATCGGCGATCTTGCCCAGCGTCGATAGTGATTCGAAGTTGTCCGACACCAGTCCGCGCACGGGGAACCAGTTGAGCGAGGTGCCGCCGGCGAACATGACGATCAGGAACATGGCGAACAGGAACGCCGGCATCGCATAGCCGATGATGATCGCGGTGCTGCTCCACACGTCGAATGCCGAACCGTGGTGCACGGCCTTGCGAATGCCCAGCGGAATCGACACCAGGTAAGTGATCAGCGTCGCCCAGAGCCCGAGGGAAATGGTCACCGGCATCTTTTCCAGGATCAGGTCGGTGACCGTGGCGCCGCGGAAAAAGCTCTTGCCGAAATCCAGGCGGGCATAGCTGGTGAGCATCAGCCACAGGCGTTCGTGGGCGGGCTTGTCGAAACCGTACTGTTTCTCGATGTCCTTGATCAGTTGCGGGTCCAGGCCACGGCTGGCGCGCGAGCTGCCGGCCATGGCATTGCCCGAACTGCCGACGCTGGCGCCGCCGATACCCTGCAGGTGGGCGATGGCCTGTTCGACCGGCCCGCCCGGTGCCGCCTGCACGATCACGAAGTTCACCAGCAGAATGATCACCAGCGTCGGGATGATCAGCAGCAGGCGCCGTGCAATATAAGCCCACATCAGTGATGTCCTCCGGGTGCGCTGCGCTTGATGCGTTCGGCGGTCATCTGTTCGTTGGTCAACGGCGTGGTGCTGACTTCCCACCAGCTTTCGATGGCTTCGTCATTGCTGGCCTGGACCTTCGGCATGCCGAAGCGATTCCACCACACGGTCGAGCTGCCGGGTGGGTAATAGTTGGGGATCCAGTAGTAATTCCATTGCAGTACCCGGTCCAGGGCGTGGGCATGGCGGAGCATGTCGCTTTGGGTGGTGGCCTTGACCAGGCCGTCGATGAGGGCATCCACGGCTGGGTTCTGCAGGGCCATGTAGTTGTTTGCGCCCGGATCATTGGCGGCCGCCGAGCCGAAATAATTGTAGAGTTCCATGCCGGGCGAGGTGCTCACGGGGTAACCGGTGATGATCATGTCGTAGTCGCGACTCATCAGCCGATTGACGTACTGGGATGAGTCGATGCGCCGGATGCTCATGTCGATACCGATCTGCGCCAGGGTCCGCTTGTAGGGCAGCAACAGACGGTCGATACCGTTCTGGGTATTCAAGAACGTGAAGCTCAGGGGCTCGCCTTCGGCATTCACCAGCCGGTCGCCGTGAGGCTTCCAGCCGGCCTGTTCGAGCAGCGCCAGGGCTTGCAGCTGTTTGTCACGGATCACGCCGCTGCCGTCGGTTTTCGGCGCCTCGAATACCTGCGTGAACACCTCATCCGGGACTTTGCCGCGCAACGGTTCGAGGATCGCCAGTTCCGCCGCATCGGGGAGTTGCCGGGCGGCGAGGTCGGTGTTGGAAAAGAAACTCTGCTGACGCACATAGGCATTGCGCATCATCTGGCGATTGCTCCATTCGAAATCCCAGAGCATGGCCAGCGCCTGGCGTACGCGGCGGTCCTGGAACTGCGGGCGTTGCAGGTTGAACACGAAGCCCTGTGCCGGCTGCGGCGCTTCGGTGGCGAGGTGGGCCTTTTGCAGGCGACCGTCGCGCAGGGCCGGGCTGTCGTAGCCGATGGCAAAACCGGTCGCGGAAAACTCGCGGTTGTAGTCGTAGGCGCCGCCACGCAGGACCTGTCGGGCCACATCGGTATCGCCGAAATATTCAATGCTGAAATGGTCGAAATTATACAAGCCGCGACTGACCGGCAGATCCTTGCCCCACCAGTCTGCATTGCGTTCGAAAGTGATGCTGCGACCCGAGTCGACTTTGCTCACCCGGTACGGACCACTGCCCAGCGGGGCTTCGTAGCCGCCGCCATTGGCGAAGTCGCGGGTTTTCCACCAATGCTCGGGAAACACCGGCAGGGTGGCAATATCCAATGGTAGCGTGCGGTTTTCGTTGTTCTTGAAATCAAAACGAACGCTGCGAGGCGATTCCACCACGACGCCTTTGACTGCGGCGAACTGTGTGCGGTAGCGCAGGCTGCCCTGGGTCATCAGCAGCTCGAAGCTGTAGCGCACGTCCTCGGCGGTAATGGGCTTGCCGTCGGCGAAGCGGGCTTTGGCGTTCAGGTAGAAGCGCAGCGACAGACCATCCTCGGCACGCTCCATTTTCTCGGCCACCAGGCCGTAGACGGTGTAGGGCTCGTCCAGCGAACGCTGGGCCAGCGGCGAATAGAGCATGCCGTCGACCTGGCTGACACCGATGCCTTTGTCGATATAGGGCAGGATATGGTCGAAATGACCGATCTCGATGGCCGAGCGGCGCATCGTGCCGCCCTTGGGGGCCTGGGGATTGGCATAGGCAAAGTGGCCGAAGCCTTCGGCGTATTTGGCCGGCTCGCCATAAACAGTCAGGGCATGTTGGGGGGCGGCGCTCACACCTGCGGCGCCTGTCAGCAGGACCACGGCAGTGAGTAGCCAGGAGGGAAACGCCAGTCGCATTGTCAGCCTTAGAGCCGGGTGATCGATGACCATGATTTGTACGCGAGCGGCGCGCTCATCGCCAGCCCCTCGCATCACGCAAACATGACGGCCCACCAAAGGGCGGGCCGTCATGTCGATAAACCGGGATCAGTCCTGGCGGCTGGTGACTTCCAGCAGGTGATAGCCAAACTGGGTCTTGACCGGGCCCTGGACCACATTGATCGGGGCGCTGAACACCACGGTGTCGAACTCCTTGACCATCTGGCCTGGACCGAACGAGCCCAGGTCACCGCCCTGACGGCTGGACGGGCAAGTGGAGTTTGCCTTGGCGACTTCGGCAAAATCAGCGCCGCCTTCGATCTGGGCCTTGAGTTCGTTGCACTTGTCTTCGCTGGATACCAGGATGTGGCGGGCAGTGGCTTTGGCCATGGGAAATCTCCTTCAGTGTTTTCAAAACGTCCAGCCTACCGGAATCAGTAGGGCTTTGTTGTCAAAAATGCGACGTGTCGATCAGAGTCCGACGATTCGCAAACGCTCGGCGTGCCTTATATAGAGCGCTAGCGGGTCGGTTCCCTTGCGGTGCCCGCCGGCGTTCGCGTGATTGATGGCGTGCAAGTGGTCCAGTGGGTAATCGGAGCGAATGACCTTGCCCAGGTGGGAACTGAAGCGCCCGACGATGCCATCGTTCTGTCCGGCTTCGGTAATGAAGTATTCGGAAAAGGCCCGGCAGAAATCATGCAGCGGACCTGCTGCACCGCAGGCTTCGCCAGGGGCGTCTTGCAGCGTGCCGCTCCAGGAGTAGTAGCGAACGCCGTTGACCAGCTGCGGCCCGTTGCCGCCCCAGTTTCGGGGCAGGCCCTGGGGGTATCGGTCGTTGAACGCGCCCACGCCTTCAGTCGTCAGTGCCGCCAGCGCCGCGATGGCGTTCTGTGGAAGCCGAGCCTGGCCGCTGAGTGCCGAGATGAAGTCGGCGAAGAGTGTTGCGACCCGGTTCGCCACATGCTCCGGCAATCGCCCGGGGGTCAGGGCCTTGCGCAGGAAGTCGGCCAGTTCCGAGCCCTGGTTGGGGCCGCTGACCGAGGTGACCGAGGCGACTCGTTCGGGGGCGGTTGCCCCGGCATAACGTGCCGCCAGCGCACCTTGGCCATGCCCGATCAGGTTGACCCGGGTGGAGCCGGTTCCTTCCAGGACCCGGTCGATCTGCGTCAGCAGTTGTTCACCACGGGCTTCATTGCAATGGGTAGCCGACAGATACGGGATGAAGACCCGCGCGCCGGCGGTGCGCAAAGCCTGTTTGACGTTCTCAAAGAGCCCGAAGGCGCCGATCTTGTCGAACCCGAACAACCCATGGACCAGCAGGATAGGAAAGTGAGTGTTTGCATTCCGTTGCATGTTCGTACCTTTTTCGAAGAGGTTCACCTGGATTTGCCGGCACCACTCTAATGCAGGCGACAAGCGAGCGGTGTAGGACCAAGCCGCGGTAAGCCAGGGAAACTGGAATAGAAAAAGCAGGAATATTCACTTGGTAGGCGGACGATGCCGCAGGCCGGGACACTTCCGATAGTCGTCGCGGCTGGCAGCTACAACACTAGGCGCAACAGCCCACCGATCATGGTCGACTTGTCTGACTGCGCATTTGCCGCGGGCGGGTTCAAATGACTTCACCGGCGCCGTGATGTGCACGGCGCCTTTTCCAAAGGACTGGAACGTGAAAATGAAGACTTACCCATCGCCGCAGGACAGTAGCGACCCATGCCGCGCAAGACTGCCAGCGCCTTCCCTGGCGAAGGCCAAGGGAGGCGTGGTGGATCCGGCCTGGAACAAGGCCGTGATCACGATCAAGCCGTATCCGACGATGACGAGTGGTGATGAAGTGCGGCTGCGTTGGCATGGGCTCAATAACGAAGGCGACCCCTACCGGCATGAAACCAGCAGGTTTATCACCGAGCGGCAGGTCGGACGGGACGTGGTTTTTGTTGTTCGTGAACCGCATATCGCCGAGCTCGACGGTGGATCGCTGGAGATCTCCTACCAGGTAGCCGGAAAATGGATCCCCGGCGTGCTGGGGTCGCAAGCCCTGCAGCTTGAAGTCGGCGACAGGCCCGAGCTGCTGTTGCCGCCGATTGCCAATGATGCGGTGGGTGGCAGCCTCGATCCCGCCCGGGTGCCGGAAGGAACGCGGGTGACCATTCGGCCTTATTCGAGGATGGCGGTCGGTGATCGGCTGGCCTTGAGTGTCAGCCAGGATTCCAAGGCGCTTTGGCATGACGTGCTGCACATCGAGGAACATGTATTGGGGCGTGAAGTGTCATTCTGGGTCGATTATTCGCACATTGCCCCGTATATCGGCCACAGGTTGAACCTGGGCTATGTTGTCAGGCACGGCCGCTCGGCACGCCAGGCCGAGTCTTTGTCGGTGCATATCGGCCCCTTGGTGCGCCCTGCGCTGAAGGCGCCCCAGGTCGCGGCGCTGAACGAAGGAGGGCTCGATATCGAAACGCTGCAAGGCCCGGTGACGGTGGTCATCGATGGCACCGGACTGGCGGCGGGCGAATGGGTCGGCCTGCAATGCAACGGGACCTATACCCATGTGCAGGAGCGGGAAATCACCGAGGCGATGGTCGGCCAACCGCTGGTCTTCGAGGTGCCGGCCGCCTATTGGCAGGAGCAGCGAAACAGGTCGGTGCAACTGTTTTATCAGGTGGAACGACTGGACGATGTCAGCCAGCGGTCTGCGGAGATCACTATCGAGGTGCGTACCCGGGCGCCTGGTTGAGCGAGGCCCTCCCTTCACGGAGGGCCTGTCGGGTGCGTCAGGCCTGCAATCGCAACGAGAGATCGGCCTGGCGCAGCAGTTGCTCGGTGGCCTCCCAGCCAAGGCATCCATCGGTCACCGACACGCCGTAGCGCATCGTCGGCCCCAATGGTTGGCAACCCTCAAACAGATGGCTTTCCAGCATCATGCCAATGAGGGCGCGGTTTCCTAGCAGACGCTGTTCCAATACGTCATTGAACACCTGCGGCTGGCGCAACGGGTCCTTGCCGCTGTTGGCATGGCTGCAATCGACCATGATCCGGGCCGGGATTTTGAGGCGGGTGAGGTCGTCGTGTATCTGCGCCACGCTCTGGCGATCATAATTCGGCCCGCGATGGCCGCCGCGCAGCACCAGGTGAGTGTCGGGGTTGCCCTGGGTCTGGATGATCGCCGGGTGTCCCTGGCTGTCGACGCCGAAATGCCGGTGAGGGTGGGCGGCGGAGCGCATGGCGTCGCAGGCGATGCCGACCCCGCCGTCCGTGCCATTCTTGAAACCGACCGGCATGCCGAGGCCGCTGGCCATTTCCCGGTGGATCTGCGATTCCGTGGTCCGGGCACCGATGGCGACCCAGCTGAGCAGGTCGTCGAAGTAGCCAGCGGCCATGGGCTGCAGCAATTCAGTGGCGATCGGCAGGCCGAGTCGCAGCATCTCACGCATCAGTTCCCGGGACAGGTTCAAGCCGGCAGCCATGTCGTCACTGCCGTCCAGATCGGGGTCGTAGGCCAGGCCTTTCCAGCCGACGGTGGTGCGCGGCTTTTCGACATAGGCGCGCATGACCAGCAGCATGCTGTCGCTCACTTCGCGGGCGAGGCGCGCCAGGTTGGCGGCGTATTCAAGCGCAGACTCAGGATCGTGGATCGAGCAGGGGCCAACGATGACCAGCAGGCGCGAGTCCTCGCCGTCGAGGATCGCACGCACCGCTTGGCGATGGGTGTCGACCTGTTGGCTCAGCGCAGTGGCGAGCGGCAATTGCTGTTTGAGCTGCAGAGCGCTTGGCAGACGCAGGGTCAGCGCTTCATTGGCAGGCGTGAGGGTGGACAGTGGCAAAGCAGAAACGGACGAATTCATGATCTGGCTTCCTGGGCGAGCAGCGGGTTCGTTCCCGCGCGCCGGCCCTATTGGGGTGTTCGACAATTGGCCGTGATGGCCGGCAATGAAGGCATGCCACCGGTAGGTGACCGATCGGAGGCGGCAGGCTGTCCCGAGCGGTGGCTGGTAAATCGCCAGGCGGCAAAACTGTCGTAACGGTAATAAGTGGCGTAGTTCATGGTTCGATCCTCAAGTTGTCTGGTGCTGCAATTGTGTGGGGCCTGAAAAACAAAACCCCCGGTCGGGAGGCCGACCGGGGGTTTGGAAAACTCTGGTAGGCGACCCGTTTGAAATGGGGCGCCGGTTGGGTATCAGGCGCGCCAGTGGCTAAACCAATACCCAAAATAAAAGCTGACCGGAGTCTGGACGCTGTTCACCCGGGCAGCCGCAACCGAGCGCAGGGCGCTGGCGGTGTGAAGCTGTGCAAGGGCGTTGAACATGGTCTGTCTCCGATGAATGACCCGCAGCTTACTAGAGCGAGGCGCGCCGGTTCAATAAGAAAATCCTATCGGATTGATGACGCCGTCCACGCCGCTTGAGTCCGGCGGGCTTTGTGACAAACTCAGCGCTTTGTCCCCTCCATCAAGGACGCACCATGAGCCGAGCCTTTGCTGCCGCCCAATCGATTTCCATTCCGGGGGACATTGCCGGCAACCTTATCCATCATCAGCGCTTCATGGAGTCCGCCGCCGATCGGAATGTGGGGTTGCTGGTGTTTCCAGAACTGTCGCTCACCGGGTACGAGCGAGGGCTGGCCGCAGAACTGGCTATCTTGCCGGAGGATTTTGTGTTGCAGCCGCTGCGCGACCTGGCGCGGGAGCTCGGCCTGACTGCGGTGGTCGGCATGCCGATTCGCCTCGCGACCGACGCCCCGGTGCTGATCGGCGCATTGGTGCTCGGTGCGGATGGCTCCCTTGGGGTCTACAGCAAACAGCATCTGCACGCGGGAGAAGAAATCGCTTTCGCGCCCGGTCACGGCGGTTCGATCCTGGCGATGGGCGCGGATCGCGTGGCGTTGGCGGTGTGCGCCGATTTTTCCCAGGCCAGCCATGCGGCGGCAGCTGCGGAGCAGGGCGCGACGCTATATGCAGCCGGCGTGTTGATAACCGAGGGAGGCTATGTAGCGGACACGACGTTGCTGCAAGGTTACGCCCGACAGCACGCCATGACGGTCCTGATGGCCAATCACGGTGGCGCTACCGGAGGGTGGGAGTCGGCCGGTCGCAGCGCGATCTGGGCGGCCGATGGTTCGCTGATTGCCGCTGCGCCAGGCGTCGGCGAGCTTCTGGTCATGGCTCGTCCCCGGGGCAGCGGCTGGGTAGGGCAGGTGGTGCCGCTTTGACGAGGTCTAAAATGATGTTCGAATGGCGCTCGGCTGAAGTCGATGATATCGAATTCGCCCGACAACTGACGTGCAGCAATATGCTTCCCTATTATCTGCGTCATGATTTGCTGTGGCAGGACGAAGCGTTTGACCTGGCCTGGGTGATTCGCCAGAACTGGATTATCCATCGAGGTGACCAGGCGCTGGGTTTCGTCAGCCTCAGCCGCGACGCCCGTGCGCTGTATATCCGGGAGTTGCAGATTGACAAGGCGTTTCATGGGCAGGGGGCCGGAACCTGGGCGATCGGACAGGTCTGGGGGATGGTGGCGGTGGAGCGTCGCCCCGCGTTGCGCCTGACCGTGTTCAAGGATAATCCGGCCAGGCAGCTCTACGAACGCATGGGGCTGCGGGTCGTCGGCGAGGATGAATGTTTCCTGAGAATGCAGCGGGACGTTGCCGCTTGAGGCTGCGGATGTCGGATTTCATGAAGATGCGTTGTAACTTTTATCTGCCCCTTTGCGCTAGGTCTGCCGAATGCTTTTTGCTAAGGTGTGAGGCAACCCATACAAGACCAAATCGTGAGGTGTCTGCTTGATTAGGGTGTTAGTGGTCGACGACCATGATCTCGTCCGTACGGGCATTACACGGATGCTGGCTGACATCGATGGCCTGCAAGTGGTTGGCCAGGCCGAGTCCGGGGAAGAATCCCTGATCAAGGCGCGGGAGTTGAAACCCGATGTGGTGCTGATGGACGTCAAGATGCCGGGCATCGGCGGCCTCGAAGCCACGCGTAAACTGCTGCGCAGCCATCCGGACATCAAGGTTGTCGCGGTGACCGTCTGTGAAGAAGACCCGTTTCCGACGCGGCTGCTGCAAGCGGGCGCGGCGGGTTACCTGACCAAGGGCGCCGGCTTGAACGAGATGGTCCAGGCCATTCGCCTGGTGTTTGCCGGCCAGCGCTACATCAGCCCGCAGATCGCCCAGCAACTGGCGATCAAGTCTTTCCAGCCGACCAACGACTCGCCCTTCGATGCGTTGTCCGAGCGGGAAATCCAGATCGCGCTGATGATCGTCGGCTGCCAGAAGGTCCAGATCATCTCCGACAAGCTTTGCCTGTCACCCAAGACCGTCAATACCTACCGTTACCGTATCTTCGAAAAGCTTTCGATCAGCAGTGATGTCGAGTTGACGCTGCTGGCGGTGCGCCACGGCATGGTCGATGCCAGCGCCTGAAAATGACCGAACAGTTTGATCCCAGCGCTTTTCTGTCCACCTGCAGCGGTCGCCCTGGCGTGTACCGCATGTTCGACAGCGACGCGCGCCTGCTTTATGTCGGCAAGGCCAAGAATCTCAAGAAGCGCCTGGCCAGTTATTTCCGCAAGACCGGCCTCGCGCCGAAGACTGCGGCCCTGGTGGGGCGCATCGCGCAGATCGAAACGACCATCACGGCCAACGAAACGGAAGCACTGCTGCTTGAGCAGACGCTGATCAAGGAATGGCGCCCGCCCTATAACATCCTGCTGCGCGACGACAAGTCCTACCCGTACGTGTTCCTGTCGGACGGAGCGTTTCCGCGCCTGAGCATTCATCGCGGGGCCAAGAAGGCCAAGGGGCGGTATTTCGGTCCTTACCCCAGCGCTGGGGCCATTCGTGAAAGCCTGAGCCTGCTACAGAAAACCTTCTTCGTTCGCCAGTGCGAGGACAGCTACTACAAGAACCGCACCCGGCCGTGCCTGCAATACCAGATCAAGCGCTGCAAGGCCCCGTGCGTCGGGCTTGTCGAGCCCGAGATCTACGCTGAAGACGTACGTCACTCGGTGATGTTCCTGGAGGGGCGCAGCAATGCGCTGACCGACGAGTTGTCAGCAGCGATGGAAGAGGCATCGATCAACCTCGAATTCGAACGCGCCGCGGAGCTGCGCGACCAGATCGGGCTGCTGCGCCGGGTGCAGGACCAGCAGAGCATGGAAGGCGGCAGCGGCGATGTCGATGTCGTTGCGGCGTTCATCAACCCCGGCGGCGCCTGCGTCCACCTGATCAGCGTGCGCGGCGGTCGCGTTTTGGGCAGCAAGAATTTCTTCCCCCAGGTGGGTATCGAGGAAGACGTGGCCGAAGTCATGGCGGCTTTTCTCGGCCAGTACTACGTCAGCAGCCCGGAGCGCGATTTGCCCAGCGAGTTGATTGTCAACGTGGTGCATGAAGACTTCCCGACCCTGATCGAGGCCATCGAAAAGCTCCGCGGTCGCGAACTGACCATCAGTCACCGTGTGCGCGGCACTCGGGCGCGCTGGCAGCAACTGGCCGTGACCAACGCCGAACAGGCGCTAGGCGCGCGCTTGGCCAACCGCCAGCATGTGGCGGCGCGGTTCGAAGCCCTTTCCGATGTCCTCAACCTGGATGAACCACCGCAGCGACTGGAATGCTACGACATCAGTCACTCCAGCGGCGAGGCGACGGTAGCCTCTTGCGTGGTGTTCGGTCCGGAAGGGCCAATCAAGTCCGATTACCGACGCTATAACATCGAGGGCGTTACCCCGGGCGATGATTATGCGGCGATGCACCAGGCGCTGATGCGGCGCTTCGGCAAGCTGAAGGACGGCGAGGGCAAGTTGCCGGACATCCTGCTGGTGGACGGTGGCAAGGGCCAGTTGTCCATGGCCCGCGACGTGCTCAATGAATTGTCGGTCCCGGATCTGATTCTGCTGGGGGTTGCCAAGGGCGCCACGCGCAAGGCCGGTTTCGAGACCCTTTACCTGAACGACGCGGCCCACGAATTCACCCTGAAGGGAGACTCGCCGGCGCTGCATCTGATCCAGCAGATCCGCGACGAAGCCCACCGTTTCGCGATCACCGGCCACCGCGCCCGGCGAGGCAAGACCCGCCGTACGTCTACGCTGGAAGGCGTGGCAGGGGTTGGTCCGACGCGCCGGCGCGACCTGTTGAAACATTTTGGTGGCTTGCAGGAGCTGTCTCGTGCCAGCATCGAAGAGATAGCCAAAGCACCCGGTATCAGTAAAAAGCTCGCAGAGTCGATTTATGCGAACCTGCATAGCGAGTAGAATGCCCGTCAACCTCGTAGCCAGTTGTGCCGATGAATATCCCAAACCTGATTACCGTTCTACGCGTCCTGCTCATCCCGATCTTCATATTGCTGTTCTATTTGCCGTACCACTGGAGCTACGTGGCTTCCGCCTCGGTCTTCGCCTTCGCCGCCGCAACAGACTGGCTCGACGGCTACCTGGCCCGCCGCCTGGAGCAGAGCACGCCGTTCGGCGCGTTCCTCGACCCGGTGGCCGACAAGCTGATGGTCGCGGTGGCGCTGGTGCTGCTGGTGCAGGAGCACGGCAACCTCTGGCTGACCTTGCCGGCAGCGGTGATCATCGGACGCGAAATAGTCGTATCGGCCCTCCGCGAATGGATGGCCGAACTGGGCGCCCGTGCCCAGGTCGCGGTATCGAACCTGGGCAAATGGAAAACCGCCGCCCAAATGCTTGCCTTGGTTATTCTGCTGGCGAACCCCTCGGACTTCAGCTTCTGGGTGCTGTTGGGTTACGCATTGCTGCTGGTGTCCGCAGGCCTGACATTGTGGTCGATGGTCCAATACCTGCGCGCCGCCTGGCCGCACCTGCGGACTGACGTTGATCCGAAATAAAACTTTTTTGAATCAAAGGGTTGACGGCGTGTTATGAATCTATAGAATGCGCCACACCAAGACGCGGGAATAGCTCAGTTGGTAGAGCACGACCTTGCCAAGGTCGGGGTCGCGAGTTCGAGTCTCGTTTCCCGCTCCAAATATTGGGCTACAGAGTTCCACTGAATTCTGTAAGTGATTGAAATCAGGGCCTTTAGGCCCTTTTTTCGTTCCAGCGGGAACCACTGAAATCCAGCACTATCCGGTGCGTTTAAGTCCAGGATTGAGTCCAGAATCCTGACGCGTACTGAATCGGTTTGTTGCTGGAGCAGTTTGCGTAGCGAGATGAGCATCTGGCCCTGACTCTGTTCAGGAGCTCGCGATGGCACTCTCAGAAATGACAGTTCGGCATGCCCGAATAACCGGTAATGACTACACCCTCGGCGACAGTGATGGTCTCACGCTCAATGTGACGGCCAGAGGCGGAAAAGTCTGGCTCTTCCGCTACTACTGGGTAGGCAAGCAGAAGCGCATGTCCTTGGGTTGTTACCCACAAATCTCGTTCAAAGAAGCCCGTACACGACGTGACGATGCGCGCGCCTGGTTGCCCAGGGCATTAACCCCATGAGCACCGTAAGCAGCAGCGTCGTGCTGTTCGTTTTGCGGCGGAGCACACCTTCGAGGCGGTGTTCAATCAGTGGGCGGAGTTCCGCAGGCTAAGCCTGAAGGAAGGGCGCCAGAGCAGGCTCTCGCAGATCTTGAGAATCTTCAGAAAAACGTCATACCCCTACTGCTGCCTTCTGGGGCAACGAATTGCAGACCGACACCTGCCAGGGCTTATTTGCGCCTCAAAGTGGGATGTGCGTTGTCGACAAGACCTGGCGTAACCCCATGAACGAGCGAATCTGGCGAACCCCGGGCAAGTAAAGCAATTGCTCCGCATGGAGCCGGTTGAAACTGTTGCTGTCCTTGGTGCGCAGCAACATGAAGTAGTCGAACTCTCCCGTCACCACATGGCACTCCATGCAGCCGGACACTTTTTGGGCGGCTGCCTCGAATGCGGCGAAGGATTCCGGTGTGGAGCGGTCCAGCACTACGCCGATCAGTACCACCATCCCCGCATCCAACGCTTCATTGTCCAGCAGTGCGACGATGTTCTTGATCAGGCCGGCCTGCTTGAGCCGTTCGACACGCCTGAGGCACGCAGGGGCGCTCAGTTTCACCTTCTCTGCAAGCGTCACATTGGAGATGGAGGCATCTCGTTGCAGGGCCTTGAGAATGGCGCGGTCGGTTCGATCCAGTGGCTGCGGCATTGGGGCTGAAACGCCCGGCTTCTTGTGAGTATTTGTTGCTTTCATATTGATTTCTACACATTAAAAGTATGTTAAGTGTCATCTGATGGAAATTATCTTTCGCCAAGTGATAAAAACTTGCAACACATATTTTTCCGATTCTTCTTAATATTGAACTCATCGAAGCCCTCCTGAAAGAGCCTTCAATGCGGCCCTTTTTCCTTTCGGTCTGGCGCTTGGATATCCAATATCAAGGAGCAGAGTCATGAACCTGAATCGTTTTGAACGTTATCCATTGACCTTCGGTCCTTCGCCCATCACGCCCTTGAAGCGCCTGAGTAAACATCTGGGGGGCAAGGTCGAGCTGTATGCCAAACGTGAAGACTGCAACAGTGGCCTGGCCTTTGGTGGGAACAAGACTCGCAAGCTCGAATACCTCATTCCTGAAGCGCTCGAGCAGGGCTGCGATACGCTGGTCTCCATCGGTGGCATTCAGTCGAACCAGACCCGCCAGGTTGCCGCAGTCGCTGCCCACTTGGGCATGAAGTGCGTGTTGGTGCAGGAAAACTGGGTGAACTATTCCGATGCGGTGTATGACCGGGTAGGCAACATCGAGATGTCGCGAATCATGGGCGCTGACGTGCGGCTTGATGCAGCTGGCTTCGATATCGGCATTCGGCCAAGTTGGGAAAAGGCCATGAGCGATGTCGTGGAGCAGGGCGGCAAACCGTTTCCGATTCCGGCGGGTTGTTCCGAGCACCCTTATGGCGGCCTCGGTTTTGTCGGCTTTGCCGAAGAAGTGCGGCAGCAGGAAAAAGAACTGGGCTTCAAGTTTGACTACATCGTGGTCTGCTCGGTGACCGGCAGTACGCAGGCGGGCATGGTGGTCGGTTTCGCGGCTGACGGTCGTTCAAAAAATGTGATTGGCATTGATGCTTCGGCCAAGCCGGAACAGACCAAGGCACAGATCCTGCGCATCGCCCGCCACACCGCTGAGCTGGTGGATCTGGGACGCGAGATTACCGAGGAGGACGTGGTGCTCGATACGCGTTTCGCCTACCCCGAATACGGTTTGCCCAACGAAGGCACCTTGGAGGCCATCCGTCTGTGCGGCAGCCTTGAAGGCGTGCTGACCGATCCGGTGTACGAAGGCAAATCGATGCACGGCATGATTGAAATGGTGCGTCGTGGTGAATTCCCCGAAGGCTCGAAAGTGCTTTACGCGCACCTGGGCGGGGTGCCGGCGCTGAACGCCTACAGCTTCCTGTTTCGTAACGGCTAAGTGTAGCGCTGCTTTTGGAGTCATCTGTGGGAGCGAGCTCGCTCCCACAGGGAATAATGTCAGCCAGGCTCAGGGATCACACCGGGAGTACCATCATGCTTGCGATATCGCAGTCTGCAATCTGGGTGAAAGAACCCCTGGCGGATACCGGCGTTGTCATCGTGACCAGCGCCGCGTTGCCCAAGTACATGATTGACTCGTTGCACATGGCGATCGACGACTGGGACCAGGTTGCCTATCTAGTGGTCCAGCAATCCAAGGCATTCATGCTCGACTGGCTGCAGTTTGGGGCTCACTCGATAGAGCCGGTGCCGGCTAGCACCTGTCGGGCCAGCCAACTGCTGCATGGTGTCTCCAAAGGTTGTTTTTTATTGGATATCGAAGACACCCCGATACCCCGTCTGACCTGGCTGGGATCAGTCTGTGGACACCCACTGCGTGTCCTCAAGCTGGGAGACGCAGCCTCCCAGGCAGCGATCGATAAACAGGTGGAAGAGATTTTATCGGTGACCCGGACACTGGTGAAAAGCGGGTTGCAGGAACGTTGTTTCAGCTAGCAGACGTCATCACATTCACGCCTGAATTTATTCTCCAAATAGAAAGGCCACATCCATGAGCCGATCTGCCGACTGTCGTTCTAAAACCCTGAAGTGGATGCGTGAGCCTTCGAGCTGTACGCGCATCGTGGTCATCGTGTCCGCAATGGACAGTGATCATATTGACCTGATGCACCATGGGTTCAGCTGTTTTGACAATATCGCGCTGGTACAGGTTGAGCCTTCGGGCAGTGGGGCGCAAAGGTGCGTTGAAGGACAAGTTGCGAAGTGTGATTACAGCTTTCTCGTTTGCGGTGAACTGGAAGAGTCTCTGTTAAATGATCTTTCCATTGGCAATCCGTGCATCTACCAGATAGGGCAAGGCAGCTGGGCCGAGCGCTCCGTGATTGAAGCGGTAGAGCAGGTCAAGAAACTCGCCCGATTGAGCTATTCACGCCTTGAAACGTTACCCGACATTTGCAGGATATGCCCATGAACGACCTGTCCGATATTCATGCCCAATGGCCGGGCCAGGCCAGCGAAGATGCTCAAGAAGTGGTTGAATGGCGGGACGCCTTGCTGTCGGTTATCGCCCATAGCGGCGCGGCTCAGGCCAAGCAGATCCTCGACATGCTGATGACTGTGGCAAGCGCCTCGGACATCGGTTGGCGGCCCAGCCATGGCACGCCCTACATCAATACCATCGGTGTCGAGCGCCAGCCGGTATTTCCAGGGGACCTGGCCATCGAAGAAAGGCTGGCCTCGATCATGCGCTGGAACGCGTTGGCGATGGTTGCCAGGGCCAACCACGCTTATGGCGAATTGGGCGGACATATCGCCAGTTATGCCAGCGCGGCGGACTTGTTCGAAGTGGGCTTCAATCATTTTTTCAAAGCGCGGACCGACAGCAGCGGTGGCGATCTGGTGTTCTATCAACCGCATTCGGCGCCAGGGGTCTATGCCCGGGCGTTCCTCGAGGGCCGCCTGGAAGAAAAGGACCTAATGCATTATCGGCAAGAGATCGGCGCACGCGCCAAGGGCGCCCGAGGGTTGTCGAGTTACCCGCATCCTTGGCTAATGCCGGATTTCTGGCAGTTTCCGACGGGCTCCATGGGCATTGGTCCAATCAGTTCGATCTACCAGGCGCGTTTCATGCGTTACCTGGAGCACCGGGGCCTGCAAGACACCACGGGTCGAACCGTCTGGGGCGTGTTTGGCGACGGCGAAATGGATGAGCCGGAAAGCATGTCGGCGCTGACGATGGCCACCCGGGAAGGGCTGGATAATCTGGTCTGGGTGGTCAATTGCAACCTGCAACGGCTGGACGGGCCGGTTCGTGGCAATGGACGCATCATCGACGAGTTGGAGGCGTTGTTTGGTGGGGCAGGCTGGAACGTCATCAAACTGGTTTGGGGTTCCGACTGGGACAGTTTGTTTGCGCGCGATACAGAGGGCGCGCTGGTCAAGGCGCTGTCCAGCACTGTCGATGGGCAGTTCCAGACGTTCGCGGCCAAAGACGGACGCTTTAACCGGGAACATTTCTTTGGCCAGAACGAGGCATTGGCCCATCTGGCACACGGCCTGACGGATGAGCAGATCGATCGTCTGAAACGGGGCGGTCACGACATGGTGAAGATCTTCGCCGCCTATCAAAGCGCACTGCGCGAAGGCAACAAGCCCACTGTGATTCTGGCGCAGACCAAGAAGGGCTTCGGCATGGGCGATGCCGGGCAGGGCAGGATGACCGTGCACCAGCAGAAGAAGCTCGATCGGGAGGCGCTGATCGCGTTTCGCAATCGTTTCAACCTGCCGCTGACCGATGAACAGGCCGCCTCGTTGAGCTTCTTCAAACCTGCTGAAGACAGCGCTGAAATGCGCTATCTGCATGAGCGTCGCCGTGCATTGGGCGGGTACATGCCATCGCGGCCTTCGATCGCCGAATCATTGGCGGTGCCTGACGTCAGCAGCTATGGCACGTTTGCCATTGCTGCGGATGGCAAGGAGATGTCTACCACCATGGCGTTCGTGCGAATGCTCAGTGGTTTGCTGCGGGACAAACAACTGGGCCCGCGCATCGTGCCGATCGTGGCGGATGAAGCGCGTACGTTCGGCATGGCCAGCCTGTTCAAGCAGATCGGCATTTACTCCAGCGTGGGGCAGCGATATGAGCCGGAAGACATCGCCTCGATCCTGAGCTATCGAGAAGCGCTGGACGGCCAGATTCTCGAAGAGGGCATCAGCGAGGCAGGGGCGATCAGTTCCTGGGTTGCAGCAGCGACCAGCTATTCGGTGCATGGCTTGCCGATGCTGCCGTTCTACATCTATTACTCGATGTTCGGCTTCCAGCGCATTGGTGACCTGATCTGGGCCGCAGCGGATCAACGGGCTCGCGGTTTTCTGCTCGGGGCCACCGCCGGCCGCACGACATTGGGCGGTGAAGGTCTGCAGCACCAGGACGGCAACAGTCATATGATGGCGGCGATGGTCCCCAATTGCCGGGCTTACGATCCGGCATTCGCCGGCGAGTTCGCGGTGATCCTGGATCACGGCATGCGCCAGATGCTGGAGCGTCAGGTGGACGAGTTTTATTACGTCACCCTGATGAACGAGAACTACCCGCAGCCCAGCCTTCCTGACGGCGTCGAACAGGCGATTATCAAGGGCATGTATCGGTTCGCCCGGCATGAAGTCGAGGGTGCGCGTGGACGTGTGCAGTTGCTGGGCTCCGGCGCCATCCTGCGCGAAGTGATTGCCGCCGCCGAGTTGCTGGCCAGCGATTGGGGTGTCGACAGCCAGGTCTGGAGCGTGACCAGCTTCACCGAGTTGGCCCGTGATGCGCGCGAAGTGGAGCGCTGGAATCGACTGCACCCTGGACAACCTTCGCGCCGCAGTCATGTCCAGGTGTCGCTCAATGACTCGGCGCCGATCATTGCCTGCACCGACTACGTTCGCGCCTTGCCGCAGTTGATCGCCAGTTATCTCGATGCCCGTTACACGGTACTCGGCACCGATGGCTTTGGCCGCAGCGATACCCGCAGTCAGCTGCGCAGGTTCTTCGAAGTGGACCGCCACCAGATTGTCCTGAGTGCACTGACTGCACTGACTGCACTGGTGCACACAGGGCGCCTCGATGCCAATGTGTGTGCCGAGGCCATTGAACGCTACGCGATTGACGTTGACGCGGTGGTCCCTTGGGACGCTTGAAACCGGGCAATCAACAGTTATCACCGACCGCCAGAATGGTCGCCACCAACGCCAGAGCGCGAGGCACCAGCGTGTCCAGTTCCAGATATTCACGGTCGGTATGGACTTTGCCGCCCACTGGCCCGAGGCCACAAAGGGTCGCAATGCCCAGGCTTGCTGTGAATCCGGAGTCGGCACAACCGCCGGTGAACTCGCCTTCGACGCTGAAACCCAGCGCCAGCGCTTCTTGTTGGTAGATTTGCAGCAGCCGTTCGCTGTGACAGGCTTCCATTGGTAGAAAGGTTGTCGCTTCCTTGAGGATGGCGCGGGTGCCTGCCAGTTCTTCCTCGGCGACGATGGCCTGAATTTTGGTAAAGAGTTGATCCCAGTGTTTGAGTTCGATGAAGCGCACATCCAGCCGGGCAGAGGCGCTGGGCGCGACGGTGTTGCTGGAGGTGCCACCGGCTATCAGGCCGACATTGGTCGTGATGCCTGCTGTGTAATCGGTCAAGGCATGGAGCTTGACGATCTTGCGTGCCAGGGCTTCGATGGCACTGGCGCCGTCGGCATGGTTGACCCCGGCATGCGCCGCGCGGCCGCTGACTTCGATGATCAGCGTGGCGCCGCCTTTGCGTGCGCTGACCACGTTGCCGCTGGCCCGGCCGGGTTCGGTATTGAGCACGGCACGGGCGCCACGGGCGGCTTTTTCGATATGGGTCCTGGCGCTGCCGGAGCCGATTTCTTCGTCGCCGGTGTACAGGACCTGCACCGGATAGGGCAACTGACCGGCGCGCTTGAGTGCCTTGAGCGCGAAGCAGTTGAGCACCAGGCCGCCTTTCATGTCGGCGACGCCGGGGCCATAGGCGAGGTTGGCGTCGCGGCTGTAGCCACGCGTCGAGGTGGTGCCTTTGGGGAACACCGTGTCGCGATGGCCTAGCAACAGCACCGGCTTTCCAGATGCGCCTGGCACTTCTGCGAGTAGCACGTCGCCAAAATCATCGACCGGCATGCGCTTGAGCAGGATGCCGTCGGCTTCCAATTCCACCGCGAGCAGCGCGCCCACCGCGTCGACGCCCGCCTTGTCATAGCTGTTGGAGTCGGTGTCAACGATACGTTGTAGCAGCGACTCCATGGCGTGGCGCTGGCCGGCAAGCCAGTCCAGCGCCTGTTGTGGCGTGGCGCTCATTGCGCCTGCTCCCGCAACTGGTGCTCCTGAGCCAGGCGTGCCGCATCGTTGCCCAGGTCCCAGAAGAGACCGGCCATGATTTGCAGGCTTTCCTTGACCACCGGTGCCAGCAAGTGCTCGTTCGGCGCATGTTGCGAACAGGCCGGATAAGAGTGCGGCACCCACAAGGTCGGCAGGCCGAGCACGTCGGCGAAGACGTCGTTGGGCAGCGAGCCCCCAAGGTTTGGCAGCAGCGCAGGTTTTTTACCGGTGGTCTGTGTCAACGAGCTGAGCGCCCAATTGACCCACGGGCTTTGCGGGTCCAGCCGAGTGGCATGCATCACATCGATACGACTTTGCTTGACCTCGACATTGTTGAAGCCATGGGCATCCAGGTGGGCACGAACCGCCGGGATGAAGGTCGTGTAGTCGCTGTTCACCACGAAGCGGATATGGCAATGGGCATTGGCTTTACCGGGGATCGCATGCACGGGGGCATCCGGGTTGCCGGTCTTGAAGGCAATGACGTCGAGGGTGTTCCAGCCGAACACCTTTTCGCTCAGCGAGAGCTGCGGGTTGCCCCAGTTGGCATCGATTTCCGGATCGCCCGGGCCGCCACCCACATCAATATCAGCCAGTGCCCGGCGAACCGGTTCCGGCAGTGACTCGGGCTGTAGGCCTGCCACTTTCACCCGGCCCTGTTCATCGACCATGCTGGCGATGGCATTGGCCAGAATGATGCCTGGGTTGGCCAGCAAGCCGCCCCAGTTGCCAGAGTGATGGGCGCCTTCACGCAAATTGACGACCAGCTCGAAGTTGAACGCCCCGCGTGAACCGAGAAAAATCGTCGGTCGTGATGCCGCCAGGCGCGGGCCGTCCGAGGCGATGAAAATATCCGCGGCGAGCTCTTCGCTGTGGGCGGCACAGAACGCGTTCAAGCCCGGCGAGCCTTCTTCTTCGCCCATTTCCAGCAACAGTTTGACGTTAAAGCCCAGCTTGCCGCCGCGCGCCTTGAGCGTTTGCTCCAGTGCGGTCAGGTTGATCAGGTGCTGGCCTTTGTTATCCGCCGTGCCGCGGCCGTACCAGCGATCGCCTTCGACAGTGACTTGCCACGGTGACAGGCCTTCACGCCATTGGGCTTCATAGCCGCGCACCACATCACCGTGGCCGTAGCTGAGCACAGTCGGCAGTTCTGGATGTTCGATGCGTGTGGCGATCATGAAGGGGCCACGCTCTGCCACCGGGTTGTCATAGATCTTGACGCTGAAGCCCATTGCCTCGACATGCGGGGTGATGAAGTCATTGAGGTAGCGATACAGCTCGGGCTGGCTGTCCGTTGCCTGGCTTTCGGTGTGCAAGGCGACGCTACGTTCGAGCAGCTTGAAAAAAGCGCCGTTGTCGAATTGCGCGGTGGTGTTGCTGATGGCCAATGAACGACTCATGAGTGGACGAGCTCCAGTGTTTGGGCGGGACTGTCGTGAAGGTGGCAACGCACGTTGCCGCCGATAATGGAATCATTGGCCGGGTAGGCCGTTTTGCACGGTGCGAAGCAGCTCGGGCAGCGCGGGTGAAACGCGCAACCGGACGGCGGTGACATCGGATTGGGAAAGGTACCGTGCAGGCCGATATCGGGAATGCCCAGGCGCGGATCGGGGGTGAGCACCGAGTCCAGCAAGGCGCGGGTATAAGGGTGGCCGGGTTCGGCGAACAACGATTCGCGCGTACGTTCTTCGACGATGCGCCCGAGGTACATCACCGCGACCCGGTCGGCGAGGTGTTCGATGACCGCGAGGTTGTGGCTGATCAGCAGATAGGTCAGGCCGAATTCGCGCTTGAGGTCTTGCAGCAGGTTGAGGATCTGCGCCTGCACCGACACATCCAGTGCCGAGGTGGGCTCGTCGCAGATCAACACATCGGGGCGCATGATCAGCGCGCGTGCGATCGCGACGCGCTGGCGTTGTCCGCCGGACAACTGGCTCGGGTAGCTGTCGATCACCCGCTTGGGCAGACCGACCACATCGAGCATCGCTTCGGTCTTCTTGCGCCGCTCGGCGGGGCTGCCGATGTCATGCACGATCAGCGGCAGGGTAATGATTTCGCGCAGCGTCTTGCGTGGGTTCAGCGAAGAATACGGGTCCTGGAATATCGGCTGGATGTGCCGGGACATTGTCTTGCGATCCGTCGCCGCCAGATGTTTACCATTGACCAGCACATCGCCGCTGGTAGGCGGCAACAGGCCGAGCAGCAGCTTTGCCAGGGTACTTTTTCCACAACCGGACTCACCCACCAGGCCGAGGGTCTCGCCACGCATCAGCCGCAGGGAAACGCCATCCACGGCCTTCAGGGTGGCGGCGGGTTTGAAAAAGCCCTGGTTGATCCGAAACTCGCGACGGATGTCACACAGCTCCAAAGCGATGTCTTTTTTCATGACCGTGCACGCTCCTGAAGACGAATCGGTGCCGGGGCCGGTGCGGCGAACAGGCAGCGCGCCATGTGTCCGTCCTGCTCGACTTCGGGGATGTCTTGCGCGCAGGCCGGTATCGCCTGACCACAACGATTGCGGAACGCACAGCCTTGCTGTTCGCCTACCAGGCTCGGCACCAGTCCTGGAATCGAACCCAGCGCCGCACCCGGTTTGGTCTGGCCCGGGATCGGGATACTGGCCAGCAGACCACGGGTGTACGGATGCTGCGGGTTTTCGAACAGTTGCAGGGCAGGGGCGGTTTCGACGATTTCCCCGGCATACATCACGGCGACCCGATCGGCGATCCGCGCCACCAGCCCCAGGTCGTGGGTGATGAAGATCACCGCCAGGCCGAGTTCTTTCTGGATGTCGCGGATCAAGCGCAGGATCTGCGCTTGAATGGTCACGTCCAACGCGGTGGTGGGCTCATCGGCGATGATCAGGTCCGGTTCGCACATCAACGCCATGGCGATGATCACCCGCTGGCGCAAACCTCCGGACAATTGATGCGGGTACTGGCGCAAGCGCTCGGTGGCATTGCTGATACCAACTTTCTCCAGCATTTGCCCGGCGCGAACCAGGGCCTCCTTGCGCGACACCTTGCGGTGCCGGGTCAGCACTTCGCTGAGTTGATCGCCAATGCTGTAGGCCGGGTTCAGCGAGGTCATCGGTTCCTGGAAGATCATTGCCAGACGGTTGCCACGCAGGTCGCACATGTGCCGTTCGCTCTGGCCGATCATGTCGATGCCGTCCAGCATCAGCCGCGACGCCGTGCGTTTGGCCTTGCGAGGCAACAGGTCCATCAGCGCCAGCGACGTCAAGGATTTACCGCAGCCGGATTCGCCAACGATGCACAACATTTCACCGCGCTCGACTTCAAAGGTCAGACCGCGCACCGCATGGAGCATGTCATCCGGCGTCGGGCGGTTGCCCATGGGGATATCCACGCGCAGGTTTTCTACATGGAGTAGTGCCATGTTCGGTACCTTCTATAGTTACGGCATCTATCAGTTACGGCCATCGGGCAGGATCAGATCGCGCAGGCCATCGCCGACCAGGTTGATACCCAGCACCAGAATCATCAGGGCGACGCCGGGAATGGCGATGACCCACGGGGAAAAGAACATGTAGGGTTTGCCTTCGGCGATCATCAAGCCCCAGGACGGCGTTGGCGGCTGCACACCCACCCCGAGGAACGACAGTGCCGACTCCAGCAGGATCGCGTGGGCCATTTCCAGCGTCGCGACGACGATCAATGCACCGACCAGATTGGGCAGGATTTCACTGACCAGAATGCGCAGGGTCGAACAGCCCAGCGCCTGGGCCGAAGCCACATATTCAGCATCGCGAATCTGTTGCACCGAAGCCCTGACCACCACCGCGAAGCGATCCCAGAGCAGGCAGCCGAGCAGCACAATCACCACTTTCAGCGAGCCGCCCATCAGCGAGGCCGAGGCCAGCGCGACCATCACGACCGGCATCGCCAGCCGGGTGGTGATCAGGTAGCTGATAAACGCATCGACCTTGCCGCCGTAGTAACCCGCCAATAGCCCCATGACGGTGCCGATAAAGCCGGAAATAAGCGCCGCGGCAATGCCGATGAACAGTGAGATACGTGCGCCGTAGAGCAGTCGTGACAGGTAGTCACGGCCCAGCTTGTCGGTGCCCAGGACGTATTCCCAGGTGCCGTTGGCCATCCATACCGGCGGTTTCATACGCAGCATCACGTCTTGCGCATACGGGTCATAAGGTGCCAGCCACGGCGCGAACAGTGCACCCGTGAAGATGATCAGCAACAACACCGTGCCGATGGCGAAGCCACGATGGCGAAAGCTCTTGCCAAGTACGCGGCTCAGGCTGCTGGGGGGTGGCAGGTAGTCATTGATCGCGAGGGTAGTGGGGGTGCTCATGTAAGCCTCCTAGCGCACGCGAATGCGCGGGTCGAGCAGTGCGTTGAGCACATCGGCCAGCAAGGTGAGGATGATGTAGATCACCGCGATGAGCAGGACCACGGCCTGTACGACAGGAAAGTCGTCACGGGCGATGGCGTCCCAGGCGAGCTGTCCGATGCCTTGCAGGGAGAACACGGTTTCGATCACCACCGAACCGCCGAGCATGAAGCCAAACTCCACCGCCGCCAGCGCGACGACTGGAATCAAGGCGTTGCGCAGTGCGTGCTTGAACAACACGCGGGCAGGGCGCAGGCCCTTCGCGCGGGCGGTGCGGATGTAATCGGAGTCGAGCACATCCAGCATGCCGGCACGGGTCAGGCGCATGATTGCCGGCGTCGCGTAGTAGCCCAAGGCAATGGCCGGCATGACGAAGTGCAACATCGTCGAGTTACCGGACACCGGTAGCCACTTGAGCGTCACCGCGAACACCACGATCAGCATCAGCGCAAACCAGAAACTCGGCATTGCCTGGCCCAGTACGGCGATGCTCAAGGCCAGTCGGTCAATCCAGGTGTCGCGTTTGACCGCGGCCAGCACGCCCAGTGGAATCGCCACCAGCAAGGCGATGCCCAGCGCCATGGCGCCTAACCCGAGGGTGATCGGCAAGCGGCTGGCGACGAGGTTGTAGACCGATTCCTGAAAGAAAAACGAGTTGCCCAGGTCCAGCCGCAACAAATCGCCCAGCCAGTTGAAGTACTGGGTCGGTAGCGGTTTGTTCAAACCGTACTGCACGCGGATCTGTTCGATCTGTTCGCTGGTGGCTTCCGGTCCGCCAATGGCCGTGGCCAGGTCGCCGGACAAGTGCAACAGAGAAAAGCTGATCACCGACACGGTAATGGCAACGCAAATGGCGATGCCCAGACGGCGCAGAAGGAATCCAAGCATGGCAAGTTTCCTCATATCCAATGGATGACAGGTGTGAGGACGTGTCCGTGGTGCGGGTCAGTTCGCGCGCCACGGCACCTCGATCAATCCGCTCGGTTGCGGATTACTTCCAGCTGGACTGAACGAAACGCGGCAGCTCATCCGGATACGGCGTGAACGCCAGATCGGCGGTGTAGGCGTAGTTCATCGAGTAGTTGAACAGCGGTGCCCAGTACGCCTGTTCGCTGATGCGCTGCAACGCCATGCGGTAGTTGTCTTTGCGCAATTGCGGGTCGAGGGCGTTGTCAGCGGTCTGCAACCAGCCCTGGACTTGCGGGTCCTTGATGTTGTCGTCCGGGTTGCCCTTGAACCAGGTGCCGGCCGACGCCGAGGCGTCGAGGATCGAGAACGAGCCCCAGGCCTGAAACGACATGGGCACCTTGCCGCCACGTTGCTGATCGCGCAGGGCGGCGTACTTCAAGTAGCGCAGTTTGGCGTTGATGCCCACGGCCCGCAGGTTGCCAATGATGGCTTCGACGTAATCCCGGTCGCGATAAGCGAAGATTTCTGTCTCGAAGCCATTGGGGTAGCCGGCCTCGGCGAGCAGCGCCTTGGCCTTGGCCGGGTCGTAGTTGTAGACCGTGGCCGCGGTGGTATCGCAACCGAATTGGCCTGGATAACAGGCCACCTGCAAAGCCTTGGCTTCGCCACCCACCAATTGCGTGGCCAGCGCATTGCGGTTGATCGCATGGTTGATGGCCTGGCGTACCTTGAGGTGCTTCATCGGCGAGTTTTCAGTGGAGGTGCCCCGAGCATCGAGAATCAGGAAACCGATGCGCATGGTTTCGCCGCTGGTCACGGTCAGGTTCGGCATACCTTTGAGGTCGACTGCCTGATCCGGGGTCACACGCCACGTCCAGTCGACACCATCGGTCATCAACTCTGCCAGGCGGGTTTCCGCATCCGGGATCACCCGGAACTTCAGGTGGCCGATATGCGGCTTGCCTTGTGGGCTGTCCGGAAAGTAGTCCTTGTTGATCTCCATGGTCACGCCTTCGCCAGCCACCACCGACACGGCTTTATACGGCCCGGTACCCACTGGCTTGCGGCTGAACTCAGCCAGGCCGACTTTCTCGAAGTACTGCTTGGGAAACATCGGAACGGCGTTGGACAGGTATTCCAATGCCGGAGGGAAAGGTTTCTTCAAATGCAGGCGGACGCTGTAGTCACCGGTTTTTTCGGCGCTCTTGATCCAGTCTACGTTTTGCACGGTAACGACTTTCGCTTCAGGCGATACCACGTAGTTGAGGGTGAACACCACGTCGTCGGCGGTGAAGGCGTCGCCGTTGTGAAATTTGACGCCTTTGCGCAGCTCGAAGTCGAGGGTGGTGTCGTCAACCTGTGTCCAGCGGGTAGCCAACATGGGTTTGTATTCGCCGCTGTTGGGATCGCGGTAGATCAGGTTGTCCCAGATCAGCCGGCCGAGAATCACCCCTTCGCGCAAATCGTTGTGATAGGGGCTGATGTTTTCAGGCTCGCTGTCGGAAGCGTAAACCAGGGTGTCGTTGGCTTTACCGGCATGCGCCGGAAAACTGCTGATGAGGCCTGCCAGCGCAATGCTGCAGGCGAAACCTTTGATGCCCATGCCGTCGTCTCCGTTGGCGAGAGTGGTTGAATCAAAGGGCAGCGAATCGCAAATGCGCAAAGGAGGATGAAGCGGTCAGGTCATGTTTTTTGGTCTAGACACGAATGTAGGGAAAGGCTATCAATGCCACAAGAATAATATTTCGATACTTGCGTTGCCGAAAAGGCAATTCCCTGGAGGCGCCGATGCAGCTGTATGGTGTGCAGTCCACGGCACTGCGTTATTTTCTGGAAGTGGCGCGATGCGGATCGATCAGCGAAGCCTCGGTGCGCTTGAACGTCGCAGCCTCAGCGGTGAGCCGACAAATTGCCAAGCTCGAGTTGGCTCTGGACGCCAGCCTGTTCGAGCGCCGTGCCCGGGGCATGGTGCTCAGCGAGGCGGGGGCGCGACTGGCGGCCTATGCGCGCAAGTCGCAGCTTGAGGCGGAGCAGGTGGTGCTGGAGATTACCGAGCTGCACGGCTTGCAGCGGGGCCATGTGCACGTTGCCTGCTCGGAGGGGTTTGCACTGGAATACATGCCCAGGAGCATCAGCGCGTTCAGGCGTGAGTATCAGGGTATTCATTTCACATTGGAGGTCTGTGCGCCGGCCGAAGCGACCGAGAAGGTGCGTTCCGGCGAAGCCGATCTGGCGATGACCTTCAGCCTGACGCCGCAAAGTGAAATCAAGGTCGAACATGTCATGAGCGGGGCGATTTTTGCCGTGGTCGCCAATTCCCATCCCCTGGCCGGGCGCGAAGCGGTCAGGCTCGCTGAGCTGCAGCCCTGGCCCATTGCGTTACCCAAGGCTGACACCACGATACGGCAGCTGTTCGACATCTGTTGCGGTGTACAGGGGTTGTTGTTCGACCCGGTGTTGACCACCAATTATGTGGCCGCGCTCTATAGCTTCGTCCGCGAAGAAGGCGTTATCAGCCTGGCCAGCGAAATGACCTTGCAAAAACAGGTAGCGGACAAGGCCCTGCAATGCGTGCCGATCCTCGACGAAGGCATGCAGGCACGACGTATCGAACTGCAAAGCATGGCTGGCCGCAATTTACCGGCAGCGGTGTCTGCGTTCAGGGATTTTTTGATTGCTGATCTGGAAAGCGGAGCGTCGTTGAAAGGAGGCCGTCCGTGAGGTTTCGCACACCCCGATGCCCGGGGGGGCGATCCGAATCTTTCTTAAGAACATTTTTCAGACCTGCGAACGGGGCAAAGTTGCCGCAGGGTGATCCAGGGCAACTGCAACGGGAGAGGAGGTAGGCTGCACCCACCTCAGAAAAAGTCCACATTTCTGGAATATAGCTTTTCTGGCAATCGAGCCCGTACGAGAAGAACAAAGCGCATTTAGCGAACCCTACGTCATCATCGAGGGAACGTACTGGGTGGCGACGGATTCTCCCTAATTAATGTTCTTAATTGATGCCCATATAATGAAGGGCGCCAGTGTTGCCCAGGCCCGATCCAAATATCCCACAGTTACCCTTTACTTCATAATAATCTATTACGCTACTGTCTTTTTTAACCCAGAATGAGACGGTGCAGCGCTCACGGATATTTTTTGTTTGAATCTGCTGCACATTGACTGGCTGTCCAGATGACGTGTCCATATATGAATCTACAGCTGTTTGTTGGTCGTAATTAGTTCCATAGCTGTCGAATACGTATATTTTTTGTCCATACAGCTCATGACTTGAACTGACTGAGTGCTCCGTTAAAGTCAAAGAAGGTTTGCCAAATTTTTTATAGGCTTCCTGAATGTTTTTTCCCATAAGTTCACTTGCGGCGGAACGTTCTGGTGCGATTCTGGAACAACCCGATAATGAAAGTGTAAATAGGGAAAGGAGTGTGAGTAGTGGTGCTTTATAAAAAACCATACAGTCATTCCTTGAGTCGATTGGAATTTTAAATGATGTTGCAATAAGCGCCGCCGGTTTCACTTGAGAAGTTGCATTCGGTAAGAGCTCTGAATCAGAAAGCTGAGAAGTGTTTCAGGTGCTTATAATTTTGATAGGGCGTTGCATATTATCTGCAACGCCCTGGTTGTTAGTCGGCTAAGTATTTTGTTACATTTGCCTTCACGAGTTAAAAGCCAAGAAAGTTAACCATCACCTCCACCCCCACAAGCAATCAGCTCGATAAGCCCCATTTGGTACCACTTATTCTGGCAACTCCAGCCGTGTTCAAAGGTAAAGGCACTTGCCGTGCCGCTAAACGCGAGCCCCACAGAAAGGGCAAGAGCAGTTCCAATGGTCCAACGTACTTTCTTCGTTTTTTTACTCATGGAGACTTCCTCTATCACTCTGTCGCTCTACGGGCTAGCCGGTGAAGGGGCAGCGGTTGTCAAAACGAGCCGCCATTCCTGTGGCAGGGATCCCACTTTTTTGCTGTGTCGAACGGCATCTGAATAAGTAAAACAGTGGGGAGTGGTTAACACTGAAGCAACGTTGATTCAGCGAAGCACGCTCCTCAGATCCATTTGATTACGGAGGGCAATCTATATCAATAGTACAGGTGACCTATTCCCTCGTCGCAAAGACAGAGAAGCGAAATAATCTAGGTTACCTTCGGATGGACCTCACCGCCTTTACCGCGGCCATTGAGTACTGTGATGCGCCACCTCCACAGTTGGACCTGACGCCGACTGAATTCAAATTGCTGGTCACATTGCTCAAAACACCTCCAAGGTCTTCACCCGCGATGAGTTGCTGGAAATCTGTCTGCCGGAAAGCGAAGCCCTGGCCCGCGTCGTTGATGCCCATGTGCATAACCTGCGGCGCAAGCTCGAAACCCATGGCATCGCCGGGGTATTGGTGACGGTGCGCTCCATTGGTTACCGGTTCAGGTGAGTAACATGCTTGAGAAGTCGCCCGTTAACGACAAACCCCTATGGCGCTGGGTAGGCAGGATCGTCATTGAGATCGGTGACCGGGGGCCGGGTATCGAAGCACAGCATCTTGACAGCGTATTTGATCGCTTCTGGCGTGCGGAGCGTTCCAGGGCTCGCTATTCGGGCGGCAGCGGATTAGGCCTGTCCATCGCCCGTGCGATCTGCCAGGCCCATGGCGGAGCCATTACCGCCAGCAACCGCGCCCAGGGCGGCACGCTAATCAGGGCGGAGTATCCGCTGTAGGCCTTTGTTCTAATGCCTATAAATAGATAACTATTTAAATATAGGTAATTATAGAGGCGACGGCGATCATCCGATCGCCTACATTGACGGGGCACGGCCATGGCGAACGGTCATCATCGATTCCAGCGAATTCTTCTTACCAACGACGACGGCATCGAAGCTCCCGGGCTCAAGGTCCTGGAACGTATCGCGTGCCAACTGGCGAATGAGGTCTGGGTCGTCGCGCCCTTGCTTGACCAAAGCGGAACCTCTCATTCCTTGAGCCTGCACGCCCCCTTGCGATTGAGCTTCCACGGAACCCGCCGGTTTGCGGTGACCGGCACGCCAGGTGACTGCATTGCCGTGGCGCTCGGGCATCTGCTCAATCACGACAAGCCGGACCTGATTTTATCCGGTGTCAATCGTGGGGCGAACCTGGGTACCGAAACGGTGTTCTCAGGCACCGTTGGCGCGGCGATGACCGGGCTGCTGTTTGGTATCCCCTCCATCGCACTGAGCCAGGCGTTTACCGACCGCGCCGCCGTGCCTTGGGAAAACGCTCTCAACAACGGGGCGCACACGGTTGAGCAACTGATGGCGCTGGACTGGCCGCAGGACGTTTGCCTGAACGTCAACTTTCCGAGCTGCGCGCCAGATGCCGTACGGCCGCTGAAAATAACCCACCAGGGCAGGGGGCGGTTGGAAGGGGTGTCCGTACGCTCGGAAAATGACCCGCGCGGTCTGGAATATCATTGGCTTCAACTGCACAGGCACCAACGGCCTGATGAACGCGGGACGGAAACGGCGGGAATCCTAGCGGGTCACATCACCGCGACGCCATTGCAGTTCGAGCGTACTCACGCGACTGCCAGCCAGATGTCTGAACAAATGATTCAAGCCAGGCTCATTTAATAACGTACGTTCAGCGTTCCTCGCCGCGGCCGTAGCTGCTGAGTTTGTCCATCAGCAGCCCGGCAGCTTCCAGTTGCTTGCGTTCGTTGGTGGTCAGGCAGGCATCGACGGCTTCAGCCAACCACTCATCGCGGCGCTTACGGCTTGCCTGTAAAACTGATTGGCCTTGTTCCGACAGCCCGATCCAAGTGCGTCTGCGATCTTCGGTATCTGGCGTACGGGTAATAAGATCTCGGGCTTCCAAGTCCTTCAACAGGGCGGCGAGGTTGGACGAGCGGATATTTTCCGCTTCGGCAATTTTCGAGGGCGTTGCCATGCCGTCCATTTGATCAATGGCACTCAACACCAGCATCTGTGACCATGTCTCGGGATGATTCTGTGCTTCCTGGCGCAGGCGCTTGTTCAAGCGGGTGAAGCGTCCGCGGAATAGTGAAATGTCCATGTAGCAGTGCCCTAAAGAAACCTATGTGATTGTAGCTAAATTGAACGATGGATGCTGCGTTGCCAAATGTCCTTCGATTAGGAGCCGAACAGACAAACGATCACATTGCAGGACTGGCTGGAAGATCCAATCGCTGAGGCGGCCAGGATTGCTCATTGCGCAGGGCTTTGAATTCGCCTAAACAATATTCGGGAAAAATGGGGTACCCGCGGTGTAACAAGTGCTGCCAGACGTTGGCCTAAGGTTTTCATTTATAGCTGCGGATATTCTGACGAGTCTTGGAGACGTTGCCTTGCGGTTACGGCTTTGAGTTTACTGATGAGGTAGGGAGGCTTCCGAATGTTCTGGCTGGGGCCATTCGAGTACAAATCAAAAAAAGAGCTTTTGGATCGGCTCAAGGACTATCTACAAAAAGCACCGGTCGGTGTGATCACCAACAAGCTTGCAGTCAAAAAACTACACCTGTTGCTTGCGATGCATCCGGACGCGGACAGAAAAATTGGCGACGGAATTGGCCACTTCAGGATCGAGAGAAATGCATTGCGGGCGGGGAAGGGGATCTGGCTCGTCCGCGTGGATGGCAGTGAAGATACCTTTTCCTACAAGCGGTGTATCACAGGCGTCGTTCAATCATCCCATGGCAAGGTATGCGAAGCACTGAGGTTTGCAGTGCGCCCGCAATTGGTCGCATTTCGGGATGCACTTGGTCTGCCTGTAATGTGTGCGGCGAGTGGAGTGATCATCACGCAGCGCAATGATTTGCACATCGATCACAGGGAGCCGTTTTGGATGCTGCTAGAGCGATTTTGCCAAGATCGTAAGGTCGATCTAACTAAGCTTGAGACGTCTGGAAACGGAGAAAAATTGGCACTGGTTGATCAAAATATCTCGTCTGCCTTTGCGCAGTACCATCGTCTTCATGCGGAATTTCAGCCTTTGCTGAAAGCTGCCAACGTCGCGAAAGGAGGGCGCCGTGTCGGTAGGATTTATGGCGAGGGAGAAGAAATCGATCCACGGTGAAGGTTGGAGGGTGTGGGGGCCGCACTTTTTTCGGCGGTATGTAGCTCCGAGCCAATCCAGCGAAATAGAGGTCGTTGGTTGAATGACTGCTCCCCCTGTGGTCAATCGTTGGGCAGGTGTAACTGCACCTCCATGGACCGTCATTGCTCTGGCCTGTCGCTTCGTCGTCCCGCCTTCGCTTCCTTGCTACACATTTGATAGCGAAGCATACGCGATGCCACGAATCAAAGCACTCAATGAACCCTACCCAGCCGACGTCAGGGCGGATTTCGACAAGATAATGGGCGTAGGAGTACCGCCACTCGCTCTATTCTCCACCATCGCAAGCAGCGATCGCGCATGGCGGAAATTCAAGGCAGGTTCGCTGCTGGATGGCGCGTTGCTGACACTTCGCCAGAGAGAATTGGTCATCGATAGGGTGTGTGCTCGCACAGGGTGTGAGTACGAGTGGGGGGTGCATGTGATGGCCTTCGCGAAGGCCGCCGGGCTCTCCAAGGAAGAGATTGCCGGCACGTTGGAATATCCGCTTCGCCCCGGGCAGTGGAAGGAGGAAGAGACCGCGCTACTGACCGCGGTCGATGCGCTTCATGATCGAGCGACTTTAAGCGATGAAGCGTTCTTTAACCTCAGAAAACACTTCGACGACGATCAGATCCTGGAGGTTCTGATGCTCGCGGGCTTTTACCGTACGGTTTCCTACATTGCGAATGGCCTCGCATTGCCGCTGGAGCAACATGCAGCGAGCTTCAGCGAATATCGCAAAGGTGAGACAGCTGGGCGTTGATTGCTTCTGGTCGAAGTTTTTCGGTCACTGACGCACCCCTGTGGAAGCGCTCGCGATAGCGGTGGGGCAGCTTGCATACCTCGCATCGCAGCGGCTTGACCTTGAGGTTGGCTTTAGGCTTAAAGTCGACTTCAAGGGCAACGGATTTTTCAGGGGGTGTTATGAGAATAGGCGAACTGGCGAAAATCAGCGGGTTGGCGCCGTCACGCATCCGGTACTACGAAGCCAGCGGTCTGATCAAGTCCGTTGGACGCAAAGCCAATGGCTATCGGGATTACGCACCTGATACCGAGTGGGTTCTGGAACTCATTACCGGCGCACAGGCGGCCGGTTTCTCATTGGAGGAAATCCGCCAACTGATGCCGATGAATGCCGGCGGTTGGCAACACGATGAGTTGCTCAGTGGACTCAAGCAGAAGGTTGAGGAGATCGGCGTACTGCAGCAACGGCTGGCCCAGAACAAGGCGCAACTTTTGCTCGTCATCAAGGGCATCGAGGGTAAGCCCGAAGGCATGGCGTGTGCGGACAACGCGCAGTTGCTGATCAATCGACTGCGCGAAGAAGGCGTTGTCCATTCTGCAGGCAAGCGTGCGACAGCGTCCTCCAAGAGAAAAAAGGCCCGTCAGGCTTCCGGGGCCTGACGGGCGTAAAAATTTCGATCCCGTCAAAAGCACGCAAAAAAAGCTATTGACCTTAAAGTCGACTTCAATCTTAAGGTGCCTCATACCCAGCTGAGGACCGCTCCATGAATGTGTTCGACACCCTGATGCTCCCCAACGGTTCGACCATCAAGAACCGAATCGCCAAAGCCGCCATGGAAGAAAACATGGCGGACGCCGACCAGGCGCCCTCCGAAGAACTGATGCGTCTTTACCAGGCGTGGGCCGACGGCGGTGCCGGCCTGCTCATCACCGGCAACGTAATGGTCGACGGCCGCGCCATGACCGGACCGGGTGGCGTGGTGTTGCAGGATGATCAGCCGCTGGACAAGTTCAAGCACTGGGCGCGTATTGGCCGATCCGGCGGTGCGCAGTTCTGGTTGCAGATCAACCACCCAGGTCGGCAGATGCAGGCCAACCTTGGGCAAAAAACCTGGGCGCCGTCAGCCGTGCCGTTGGCACTGGGCAACATGTCCAAGCGTTTCGCCACGCCTCACGCCATGCCCCCTGGTTTGATTGAAGAGGTCATCCAGCGCTTCGCGAACACTGCGCGCCTTGGCGAACAAGCCGGATTCACCGGCGTGGAAATCCACGCCGCCCATGGTTATTTGTTGAGTCAGTTCCTTTCGCCGCTGACCAATCAAAGGCCGGACGAGTGGGGCGGCTCTCTGGAAAACCGGGCGCGGTTGTTGCTCGAAGTCGTCAAGGCGGTCAGGGCTGTGGTTTCGGCGGGATTCGCAGTAGCAGTCAAACTCAATTCCGCCGATTTCCAGCGCGGAGGGTTCACGGCCGATGACGCCAAAAGAGTGGTCGGGCTGCTCAACGACCTGGGGGTGGACCTGGTGGAATTATCTGGCGGCAGTTACGAAGTCCCCGCCATGCAGGGTGAGGCGCGTGATGGGCGTACCTTGGCCCGCGAGGCTTATTTTCTCGAGTTTGCCCGTGAGATCCAGACCGTCGCCAAGATGCCGGTGATGGTTACCGGTGGCATACGTCGACGTCCGGTTGCCGAGAGCGTCGTGCAAAGCGGTGTGGACATGGTGGGCATCGGTACGGCGTTGGCCATCGATCCTCACCTGCCGCGTGACTGGCTGCAGGGCAAAGACAACGCCCCGCAATTGCCGCCGATCACTTGGAAAAATAAGACCCTTGCGGCCTTGGCGAACATGGCGGTGGTGAAGTTTCAATTGCACAAACTGAGTCGGGCCAAACAGCCCGATCCGAGCGTGTCGCCGTTGCGTGCGCTGATCCTGCAGCAGCTCGCCCTGGCATTTCGCACGCGTCAGTATCGGCGTTGGGTGGAGAGGCGTTCGATATGAGTTGATGTTTATTTAAAGCTTGATGAGCAAAGGTGGGAGGCCACTTTTGCTGGTGAATTGCAATGGGACGATTCTGGCCGAAAGCGTTTAGTCATGAAAGCTCCTATCGGCCCGAAGCGGACGGTCACTCTCAGCCGTATATCTCAGCTGTCTGTCAGGCGGTACAGTGCTTGGGCATGGGATGCCGTTAACCCGGCACGCTCGAGATTTCGGCGGCTCTGGGAGCTGGCCAGCGCGGTCGCAGCGATCCAATGATAGCCATGCTTCTTTGCTTGCTCTATTCGTTGAGAAATCAGCGCTCGGTGGTAGCCGTGGCCCCGGGCATCCTTTCGTGTTGCCGCCGTTCCGAGGTAGGCAACGCCATTGCTGGCCAGATACATCGAAGCCCCTGCTACCACTATCCCTTCCGCTTTCAATACGTAGATTTTCAGACGTCCGTCAGGCACCGGCCCTACAAAGGAAGCCTGATTCAGAAGCCGATGCTCCGGCTTGGTATGAAAGCTACCCGCATGCACTTCTGCGAATAGATCCAGAGTCTTCGACGTGACCTCTTCAATTTCGAATGAGTGACGACTCAAAACCACCTTTTCAATGGCACAAGCTAATTGCAAATGAGTCCAGCCCCTCAAACGCTCAAGCCGTGCTTCGCCCACAACAACGTATTGCTCCAACGCCGAAGATTTCCCAATAAGAGGAATTACAGTCGATCGCTCCGCTGACTCATTGAGCAGATTTAACACTGCCAAGGGATTGCTGGTGATGTCACCATAAATGCGGTTGAACATTGGGCTTGGCGATGCGTTCACCTGAAAACACGGAAAGTCCGCGTTGAAAAAAACACGCGCGCCATAAGGATTTCCGCTTATTTCTGCCAGGTTCTCAACGCGCGAACGTAGATACTCGCTTTCTGCGGCCTCAATCTTATGAGCAAGCTCAACATCCATGTTCGTCATCCTTTTCTAAAAACTCCAAGAGAGGTGAAGCACGTCGAACAATACGCTTGCGTCCAGGTACGTACCAGTGCCTGGCTCAGTTGCACTGCTGCTTTGGGTCGATTACTGCCCTTCGTGACAGGCTGCAATCGGCCAAGAGCAGTCGTTCAGGACAGTGCAACGGCTGACCTTTGCCTCCGCGAAAAGGAATGACTGAGGTATCTTGTCAAGCTGCCGATCCGCTTGAGACTCCAAGAAGCCAATGCTCAGTTCACTCGTTTCAAATGGTCAGGTACAAGCGGCTGATCGCTCAGAACTGATGGCCCCCTGGTGGAGTTTCACGAAAACAGTCTTGGCTGCTACGGCCCTATCGTTGGTGCGTGACGGGCTGGTCGGATTGGACCACCCTGTTCTTGGTCAGCCTTTTACGCTACGCCAGTTACTACGGCATGAGGCCGGTCTGCCTGATTACGGAGAACTTGCGGAGTATCACTCCGCCGTTAAAAATAGTGAGTCAGCCTGGCCGGCCGATGAAATGATGCAACGCCTTGACGGTGCTCGACTCCGATATAGTCCCGGAAACGGTTGGCGTTACTCGAATGTCGGCTACCTGCTTGTCGGCAGACTAATTGAACGGCTGACTGATCTGAAGCTTGATGAAGCGGTAATTCAACGGACACTTTCTCCTCTGGGCTTATTGGGCGTTCGCTTTGCAAAAACACGAGCAGACTTCCAAACGACCCACCTTGGAAGTTCCTCAAATTATGATCCTGCCTGGGTTTACCACGGCTTGTTGATCGGCCACATTTCGCACGCAGCGTTATTTCTGGATCGACTCTTTTGTGCAGACCTGCTCCCCACGGACTTGCTTCAGGAAATGCAAAAAGCACGAACATTGGGCGGCCCGATTCCCGGTCGCCCTTGGATCACGCCGGGCTATGGCCTTGGCGTGATGCAAGGGTCGATTGACGGCGGGTATTCGCTATGCGGGCACACCGGGTGCGGACCGAGCAGTGTCATTGCTGTCTACCGTCTCTGCGACGGCGACGCATCGGCTTGTTGTGCTGCTTTTGACGTGGGGTCCAGTGAAGGCTTCGTCGAAGCCATCGTCGTCGAGCAGCTCATGCAAGTTCTGCGTCAGAAGAGCTGACTGCATTAAACGCCTTTTGGCGTCGGTCAAAGGATTTGCCGAATGACCGCCTTGGGTCGAAAGACGTCTTTCGGTAAAGACATCGGGACGTCGCTACGCCCCGCGCGGACCGGGTAGCAGAGTGGCGATGGGAATCGCCTGATTCGTTGCGCGTTTGTTAGGCCATCGTCACTCTGGAAGCGACGATTTTTTGAGCAAATTGAAGTGGACATTGAGCGTCTGTTAAAAAAGCGGCAACTGAACGTGCAAGAGCAAAATGCTCTTGTGGCCCACAGACTCATGGTAACCGCCAAAGCTTGGTTGGCCAGAGGGATTCCCCTTGCCTTAAAAAACTATAGCGAGTCGAAGGGCATTAGATGGTCAGAAACCGTCGTACTAGATCTTGAGGTCGACTTTCCCGGTATGCCCAGCCTTTATGGTCTTTTGCTCACTCACGCAGAGCGGTTCATAGAGTTTGAAATTGATACCGATAACACTCACAGGTACGTGGAATCGGTGAGTCAATGGGAGGATGTTTCTGCTAATCAGGACTACGCGCCCCGCAAGCGCGGCACTGGAAAGGGCTTCGCAGCAATTGCTCTTCAGGTCAGGCGCGAACTCCTATGCGGCTTGTAGGTGTGGATCACAGAAGCTGAGATTCGATTGTTGATCGGAAGCTGCTTTTGCGCCGATTTCCTCCGGCAACTGGTGTCCTCTTTGGGTCGGTAGCTGCCGCTTGCGTGCGCACAGTCCGCACATCAAGATCCCTAGCAACTCAGAAGCTTCGTACCCCATTAGGGAGGACTGACCGCCAATGGAGATTCAACGGGTTACGCACATGCCGTCACAAATTTATGCCCTTGAGAAAGAGGCTGTGGCAGAAGGTTTCAGGTTTATCACTCGGCTGACTTCGGAATGGTATTCAGGCACCAATTGCTTCGATGCGCCAGGCGAATGCCTAATGGCAGCGTATCTAGACCGGCAACTGGTGGGCGTTGGAGGTCTGTCTGTTGATCCGTTCACGCATACCCGCATAGGAAGGCTGCGGCGTGTTTATGTAACTCCTGCGTCACGGGGGCAACAGATTGGCAGGCGACTGGTTAGCGCCTTGCTTGCCCACGCCGCTTTGCACTTTCAAGGAGTGCGTCTTTACACCGAAACTTCTGAGGGAAGCACTTTTTACCTGCGCTGCGGCTTCACGCGAACTCAAGACGCCCATGCGACTCACATCGTGCAGCAAAGAAGCCTCTGACTCTGGCAGCTTTCGGCCAAATGCAGCCACTCAGGTTCCGATGTTTCCAGCGCAACGTGCCCAAAAAACGGACACCGATCGCCACGTATTTGCCTAAGGCCTAGCCCCTGAGTAGAATGCGATTAATTATCAATCATGTACTTGCCGGGATTCCGATGCGCAGCGATGAAACGCTAGGTAATGCAGATCTAGGGCTGCTCTATCGAACCCACCACTCGTGGTTACACGGCTGGCTTGTCCGACGCATCGGATGTCGCGATAACGCAGCAGATTTGGCGCAGGACACCTTCGTACGTCTGCTCAAATCCCGCCAGTCCAGCCCCTTGCGCGAACCACGCGCCTATTTGAGCAGTATCGCCCGCGGACTGATGATCGATCAGTATCGGCGTCGTGAACTCGAACGTGCCTACCTGGAAAGCGTCACGTTGCTGCCTCAGCACGAGGTCCCCTCGGAAGAAAGCCGGCTGTTGATTCTCGATGCGCTCGAGCGCATAGACCGCATGCTCGGTATGCTGAAACCCAGAGTTCGCCAGGCATTTTTATTTGCCCGACTCGACGGTCTGACCTGCGCGCAAATAGCCGAAAAGCTGGGTGTTTCCCGTGCGACGGTGGAACGCGACCTGGCCACGGCCCTGCAGCACTGCTATCGCTTGCGTTATGTCGAGGCATGAGCCGCAGGCGCTCAATCCGGCCATTGTCGAGCAGGCGATCCAATGGCTGGTGCGCCTTCGCTTCAATCAAGCCGATGAACAAACACAGCGCACTTTCGAGCACTGGCTGCAGCAGTGCCCGGAGCATGTGTTGGCGTGGCAGCGTGTGGAAACGCTCGGGGATGAATTATCAGGCGTGCCAGCTCAATTGGCCCGACAAACCCTTGAGGGTACCCATCATGGAATGCGGCGGCGGGAAAGCCTGAAGCTACTGGGCCTATTGGCTACTGTTAGCACCGCAGCCTGGCTCGGCCGGGACTATACGCCCGTACCTGCCATGCTTGCGCAGCAGCGCAGCAGTACCGGCGAGCAACGACGCTTCCAACTCGATGATGGCAGCCTTATCCAGCTTAATAGCGATAGCGCCGTCGACAGCGATTTCGACGCCCAGCGCCGCCTGATAATCCTGCGGCGTGGTGAAATCATCGTGAATGTCGGCGCGGATCAACACTCGCCTCGAGCGCGACCGTTCTGGGTGCAATCACGTGACGGGATCATGCGCGCTCAGAGTTCCCGCTTTCTGGCACGGGAGCTGGATGATGGCACTCTGGTCGCGGCTCAGGAAGGGTCAGTCACGGTTTTCCCCGGCTCCAGTCAAACTCCTGCGAGCCGCAGCGTCCAGGCAGGAAGCCAGCTGCTGTTCTCATCAAGTGGCACCCGAATGTTCAGGGACAACGGCCTAGATCTATGGAGCTGGGGGGACGGGGTGATCAGCGCGCGCAATATGCGCCTCAATGATTTCATCGTGGAGTTGTCGCGTTATCGCCCCGGGGTGCTGCGCTGCGCCGAAGAGGTCGCTGATCGTCGCGTTTCCGGCACCTTCCAGCTCGCCGACAACGATCAGGTCCTGGCATTGGTCGCGCAGTCACTGCACTTGAACATTGATTATCGAACCCGTTATTGGGTCACCGTGACCGCTGCCACCTGAGCCCATCAAAAAAATTGTGCTAGCTGAAAAATAATGAGGTAGCTTCTCATTCTCGTTCGACCTCTAAGGAAGGCCGGAATACAGGCCAGTCTGCCGATGTCCTTTCTTGGAGCGAGAAAATGAGTTCGTCCCCTGTTTCACAGCGCCATCCATTAAATCGTGCCTTGCACGCTGCGATTTTGGGTTTGATCGTAAGCAGCTATGCATTGCCATCGCTGGCGCAAACATCGAGCGCTGACCATAGCAACCCAGTCAAGCAGTGGAACATCGCTGCCGGCCCACTGGCGCCGGCGCTTGACCGCTTTGCGCGCGAGGCTGGCATCAGTCTTTCCTTCGACGCGTCGAGTGTCGCGAACCGCACCACTGCTGGCGTGGATGGCACGCTCGATACGTCGGCAGCGCTGTCATCGTTGCTGCAGGGGAGTGAATTGCAAATCGAACAGCAGGGCCCGAATGCCTATCTACTGCTCCCTCAACCAAAGCCCGCCGGCCCGCTGGAGCTCGACGCAACGGACGTCGAGGAATACCGCCTTGCACCCCTCATCATCAATGCCAAGGTCAGGGTCAGTGCCGACGACGACGCCAACTCGGTAGTTGCCAAGGAGCTCTGGGTTGGCGGCAAGGTGGCAACCAGCATTCTCAATACACCGGCATCGGTGTCGGTTGTTACCAACAAGGAAATGGAGCAACGCAGCGTCAGCACCACGGAAGAGGCGCTGCAATACACGCCGGGCGTGATCAGTGATTTCTATGGTACGGATGACCGCAACGACTATTTCCAGATCCGGGGCTTCCAGGCCACCACCTACCGTGACGGCTTGACCCTGAGTTCGATGCGCGGCGTACGCGAAGATCCGTTCGCTTATGAACGCATAGAGATTCTGCGTGGCGCCAACTCCACGCTGTTTGGCCCAGCGGACCCGGGCGGTTCGGTGAATTTCGTGACCAAACAGCCGCGCTTCGAACAGTTTGGCCAAGGCTATGTGACCTACGGTTCGTTTGACCATGTGGAGACAGGCATCGATGTGGGGGATGCGCTGAACGACGAGAAAACCGTGGCTGGCCGCTTTACTGCCAAAGGCCAGAACAGCGACCGCGAGTACGACCACTCACAGGACGACAACCGGTTGGTGATGGGTGGCCTCACCTGGGCACCCACGGATTACACGTCAGCCACCGTGATTCTGGACTATCTGAAAACTGAAAGTTCGCCCAACAGTGGCGGCTATCCGCTGGACAAAGAGTACGACCGCAGCAAGTTTTATGGAGAGCCCAGCTACAACTTCCACGATGTCGAGCGCACCAGCCTCAGCGGTAACGTCACCCATGACTTCGACAACGGCTTTGTACTGCGCAGCAATCTGCGTTACAGCAAATTGACCGATGATTTCGGCTACGTTTACCTCAGCGACAGCGCCGGACGTGTCGGTACTACCGTTGACCGGTATCTGTTTGGAACGGACACTGAGGCCGACCAGTTCAACGGCAATCTGATGCTGCAATACGATGCCCGCTTCGAGGACATCGACAGCAGCAGCCTGGTGGGCGTGGAGTACCTCGATTCGACCACCAAGGAAAGCTCGGTCTACGCCCTGACGACCCCGATTGACATCGCGAATCCCGTGTTTACTGGCGTTTCACGCTCAATCACGCCGTATGCCGTCAACAAGCGAGACGCGACCACCAAGGCCGTGTTCCTTCAGCAGAACCTGTCGTTCTACGAGCGTTTCATTGTCACCGCGGGTATGCGCAACGACTCGATGGACCTTACCAGCAAAGGCTTACAATCCACTGAGAAGGACAACTTCTCCGAAACCTCCTACCGAGGTGCGTTGACTTATATCGTCAACGACGAGGTGTCCACCTATGTGAGCATGGTGGAATCCGTCTCGCCGCCTCAGGTTGGCGTAACACCGCAGACGGGCAGGCAGTACGAAGTGGGCGTGAAGTATGCGCCGATGGGGATGGACGCACTGTTCTCCGCGGCCGTTTATGACTTGACCCAGGAAAACGTCACCATCGCCGTGGTGCTGCCGAGCGGCATCATCGAGCAACAGACGGTGGGCGAATCGCGGGCGCGTGGCCTCGACCTGGAGGCCAAGGCGCAGGTGACGCAGAACATCAGCCTGATAGGCGGCTATTCCTATATGGAGTCCGAGGTACTGCGCGGTTCGTTGTACGACGGCAGCTCCCTGAAAGGTAATGAGTTCTCCACGGCGCCCAAGCATTCCGCTTCGCTCTGGAGTTATTACGACGTGCCCGGTACTGATGTCAGCGTTGGCTTGGGTGCGCGCTACGTCGGCTCTTATTACTTCGATGCAGCCAACTCCGGCAAAAGCGATGGCACCACACTGTTCGACGCCGCCTTCAACTACGAGATCGCCAAGGGCACCGACCTTGCGGTGAACGTCAGCAACCTGCTGGATGAGCAGCACGTGGTCGGTTCCGGCACAGCGAACTTCTACAACCCGGGTCGCGAGATTACCGCCAAAGTGAGTTACAACTGGTAAGCAGGCGTGTAAGGCCTTCAGTCGCGATTGCGGTATTGGACGGGTACCCACTCATACCTGCCGGCTTCGCGCCTGATGTGGCCTATGCCCGGAAATGGCAAGTGAGCGACTGCTGACAACCGTTGCTCACTCGCGGCAGCCTCGAATTGTCGTAATCGCTGGGCGCGAGCGGCGTTCTGATTGACGTCGAAGGTTATTGTCACCTCAGGCCGCGAGAACTGGATGAGGCCGACATGCATGATATCGCCCCAGAAATCGATGCTCTCGCCTTCGCTTGTGACCCGAAAAAAGCTGTGGCCCGGCGTATGTCCCGGCGTGGGAATGGCGGTGATACCCGGGAGGATTTCGGATTCGGCTGCGAATGGCTTCAGCTTGCCTTCTCGCTGGTACGGGCCAACCGTCTTTAGCGCTTGCTCCAGATAAGCCGGCGTTAACCCCTTGTCCAGGTTGGCGCGGTCCAGGAAGAAGTCGACGTCGGCCTGGCCGACGTGGATGGTCGCATTGGGAAACATCATCTGGCCGCCGCGTGTCAGGCCGCCGGAATGATCGGTATGGATGTGGGTAATCAGCACATCGGTGATCTGTGCCGGCTGGTAGCCCGCAGCCGCCAGGCTTTTGGGTAGCTTGCCGCCAACGTTACCGAACAATTCACCGGCACCGGTATCGATCAGTACTACATGTGAGCCAGTATCGACGAGGTAGGCATTGATAGACGTCTCCAGCGGGTTGCGAGCAAATCCGCGTTGCAGCATTGCGTCGATCTGCTTTGGGCTGATGCCTCTAAGCAGCGGATGTAGATCGAGGGGCAGCGTCCCGTCGCTCAGTGCGGTGATGCGGAACTTGCCCAGAGTGAAGGCGTAGGTGCCTGCGAGTGCGGGTTTATGGGGCGGTGCCGTCGTTGCGGTCGACGTCTGTGACGCTTGCGCGGCGGTGGGCGACGGTGAGTAGGTTGCACCCGTGACTAGGGCGGCTGTCAGTAGGGCCGCAAGATGGAACCGCGCGTGGTTATGCATGATGAGTACCTTTGTGAGTGTGACCATCGGTGATCGCTGGGATAAAGGTAGATAAAGCGCGTTCAGTGTGAGACACCGCGTACGCCTTAGCCGCTGAATAGCCAGTACCGGCTGTATCTACGACATGCTTAGGCTTCATAGCGAAATATTATATGCGTGACGCATGCATTTTGCCAATCGCTGATATATGCTTCGAGCACATATCGGCAATCGGAGAATCCCATGCAGCACATCACGAGCGTCACCAGCAGCCAGGCTGCTCTCACTTCCAGTATTTCGAGACTCGAGAACGTAAATCGGGCAATTGTCTTGTCCGGCGTTGTTCTTCCCCTGCTAATGATTGGTCTACTCAAGTTCACGCAGATCGAGGTGCAGGTACTCATACCCCTGATCAGTGGCACCCCGTGGCTGGCCTGGCTTTATCCAGTTCTTGGCGAAGCCGGTACCTCGTACTTATTGGGTGTAGTCGAGATACTGACTGCACTGCTGCTCATCGCTTCACCCTGGTCTGCTCGAGCAGCTATCGCAGGTGGGTTGTTAGCATCGCTGACCTTCTTTACGACCATTTCCATGATGTTGGTATTGCCGATATGGGAGGCCGGATCGGGAGGTTTTCCATGGCTGAACTTCCTGGGCACGTTCCTGATAAAAGACGTTGCGTTGTTAGGGGTGAGCCTGGTGATCCTCACCGAGGGGCTGCAGCGTATGTTGCCCACTCTAGCGGCTAATCAAAATAGGGTTCCAAAACACTCTCAATCCAAGTCATGAAGGCCCGGACGCGTTGGGAAAGGTTGCGCCGATGCGCGACTACGAGCGACGCCGACAGCGGCTCTGGTCGTAGATCCGGCAGAATTTCCACCAGATCGCCGCTTTTGATGTGGTGCGCAAGGGCCAAATAGCCGGCCTGAATCAGTCCAATCCCCGCCAGGCCCGCAGCATGATAGGTCTGCACGTTATTCACTTGCATCGCCCCTGGCAATGCAAGTGATGCGTAGCTGTCTCCCTCCGGATATTCCCAACCAGCGAGTCGGGCGCCGAGTGTCGGCGTGTAGTGAACCATCTGGTGACCCTGGATGAGGAGGTCGTCGAGTGTTTGCGGTATGCCGTACTTTGCCAGATAGCCTGGACTCGCCACGTTCATCATGCGCAGTTTGCCGAGCGAGCGGGCGATCAGTCTGTCGTCCATGATCGGCCCGAGACGAATCACGCAATCAAACCCTTCTTGAACCAGATCGACACGGCGATCCGTGCTGGATAGTTCCAGCTCCAACTCAGGATTGGCCTTGAGTAGTTGCGGTAGAGCGGGAATCACGACGGTCTTTGCCAACTCAGTCGGCATATCTACGCGCAATCTCCCCCTCAGGGGGGCGCCGCTGTTCGCGAACATGGACTGCACGTCCTGAGCTTCGGCCAGCAGGTCACGCGCACGTGCATAAAAACTACGACCGTCTTCGGTCAATTGCACGCTGCGTGTTGTTCTGTGCAGGAGGGTCGCGCCCATGTCCCGTTCCAGCTCACGAATCACCGTCGACACCCGTCCCTTCTGGATTCCCAAGCTTTCAGCGGCACGCGTGAAACTCATCATTTCCGCAACGCGGGCAAAAATCAAAAGTGCCTGAAGATTGGGCATTGTTCACCGATTAGATAACAGTGCGTTCGGATTTGGGTGATTTATAACTTATTTTTGACTCAGTAGAGTAACTCTCAGGTTGTCCACAACTCCAGAACTTGTAAGGGAGCACTCATGAACTCAACTTCCACGCCAATCCGAACGGTCATCATTTATCACTCAGGCTATGGCCACACCGTACGAATGGCAGCTGCCGTCGCTGAAGGCGCTGGCACCGACTCTGTATTGGTTGCAATCGACCCCGAGGGCAATATTCCCGAGGATGCCTGGCAAACACTCGCAGACGCAGACGCAATTGTCTTCGGTTCGCCTACCTACATGGGCGGCCCTAGCTGGCAGTTCAAGAAATTCGCGGACGCCTCTTCCAAGCCCTGGTTCGAAGGCGCATGGCAAAACAAGATCTTTGGCGGCTTCACCAATAGCGCGAGCATCAACGGCGACAAGCTCAATACTCTTGAGTATTTCTTCCTGCTCTCTGGGCAGCACGCCGGGATCTGGGTTGGTCTGGACATCAAACCAGCGAACGTCAAGGCGTCGAAACGCGACGATTTGAACCGCATGGGTTCTTATATCGCGCCTATGGCGCAGACGCCGGCGGATGCCTCTCCTGACGAGATGTCATCGGGAGATCTGGAGACCGCGCGTCTGTATGGCGCGCGCGTCGCATTGATTGCCGGACAGTTCCGAGCCGGTAAATCTCAGTCTGTCTGATGTCCACTCGCGTCGACGATACTGGCCCGCTGCTGTGCTCATTTTCATCCATCGATCTCGAAGGAGAAGTCATGAAATACAAGCGACTTGGCCGTACGGGCCTGTATGTATCCGAGCTGTGCCTGGGCACGATGACGCTCGGTGGTAATGCCAACCGGGTATGTGGTCTGCAATCGGCGCGGTTGAACAGGGCGAAGCCAACAGTTTGATCGCCCACGCTCTGGCGCAAGGAATCAACTTCATGGACACCGCCGATATTTATTCTTTCGGTCAGTCGGAGCGTATGCCATTTCTTGCGCCCAAGAGCCCATGATCTGCTTTGGTTTTCAGCCCAATTGTTTGGATATAGCGCAAGGCCTGCTCGGCGAGCGTGCTCTTGTTGGCAGCGTGCAACTCGAAGAACTTGCGCCGCGCATGGGCCACACAGCCTGAAGCTCGGCTTCGATCGCCCCAATATTGGTATCGATCAGATCAGATGCCTTGACCAGACGCATACCTTTCAGAGATGGCCAGTGCAGGGATTTTCATTCAACGCATCTGCGACTGGACAATTCGTGCAAGACGCAGGGTCGCACAGTCTACACACTGAATAGCCTTGATCGAGATCATTCACCAGGCCGTTGAGTAGCTTTTCGGTTATCCGTCCGAGAAGTTCGCGCTCATCCGGATCAAGCACTTCCAATACACGAGCTATACGTTCCTGGCGGACCGCTAGCACGGCAGCACAGTTCGCATTTCCTGCGGTAGTAAGGTGGAGCGCAACGGCACGCCGATCAGCGTCTGCTTGTCTACGTTCCACTACACCCTGGGTGACAAGCCTATCAACCAGGCGCACAGCTCCAGGATGAGACAACCCCAAGGCTCGCCTCAAGCGCTCTATGGACATGCCTGGCTCGTGACCGAGCAAGGCAATAGCCGCAGCTGCCGGACCAACTTCCGGAGCTTGGTCTTGAGTGCCTTGGTGGATAGAGTCAGAAATCGCCAGCGACAGCGCCCCAACTATGTTTTCGAGTTTCATATCTTTCATGGGCTAAATATGTGTGCATCGCGCATGGAATGCAAGATTTTCAGATGAGAAGGGCCCGTCTTGGGGGAAAGCCATGGGTTCTTTCTTATCAGTAGCTCCATTGCTCAGCGACTTTTAGCTATCGCATCGACATTCTTGTTTCCAAGGACCGGCCTGGCCTTCGAATCGCCTTCTACGATGAAAAAAATAGAACGGTCAGCCTTTCAGTTGTGGCCGTCGGTTTTTCAAATTTATTACATCCTTGGAACGCTTCTTCCGGCACGGCCACTCAGGTGTGAGGATGCCGCCGCTCATACCGGGGTCATTCGCATTCATCTATCTGCCGATGCCAATAGGACAAAGCCATGGATACGATTAATGTAGGTGCAAGCCGCGAGCTGAACCGTCCACCTGATGAGATACAGCAGGAAACAACACTGCGGGCCTCTCACTCTCCGGTCCTCGGCGATATCGGGGTAGCAATGCGCACGCGGCTTCATAACCATTTCGAGGCTCACGTTGAAACACAAGCTGACTCCGATCAACCCGCTGCCCCTGCTTCAAGCGCCCGCAACGCGGAGCTGAACGCCATTCGCGATGACCGTGCCCAACGGCTGGAGGCCGGGGGTTATACCGTCCATGACATGGAGAAGGCGGAAAAAAACGCAGCCAGGGCCGACAGAGTGTTTGCGTCCATAAAGTCAGGGATGGGGGGACGCCCTTTGCGGCGCTGACCGAGGCCGGTAATTTCAAACCGTCGATCCTTCAGGTAGCGGGCCAGCATGCCAATACGGTACGCCAAGCGGCTATAGAGAACGCTATGTCATGCTTGTATGCCGGTATGGCGGATGCCGCCGGTAACAAGACGATCGCGGGCTTCAAGCCTGGTTATAAGCCTATTGATCAAGATACCGAATGGCTGGATGACTTCGAGACTTTAAAGGATCTCGATGCCACTGCCCTGGTCAAGATGGTCTCCGCGCGGCTGGGTGAAGGCGCGGCGACGGCGCTGAATGCGGTCATCAGCGGCGATGCCTTGAAGGAGATAGTAGACCCGGTCAGTGTCGTAGGAAATGGTCTGCTGATTGGCGGTTTTTCTGCAATGGGCGCGGCTACAACCGCCACAGCCAACCTGGCGAAGTCCACGGAGCTGGGAAAAATGGCGGCTACCGCAGCCTCGGAGGGTGTAAAAAACGTATTGGGTACCCTGGCTTTCGGGCTCTGGGCAGCTGGCGCCTCGCTAGGTGGATCAGTGCCGAAAAAAGCCACCGCTGTGGTCGATGCCCATGTACCAAAAGCGGTAGAAGGGGGCGCAGATGCAGCGGGCAGGGTGGCGGTCAAGGGCGGTGAGCTTGCGCTCAAGACATCGCTCACCGGCGCCAGATTTGCCAAAGAGACAGCTGTGTCAGCGACCAACCACACAAAAAATGCAGCTCAAGCGGTAGGGGATGGAGTCACTAGCGTTGCCAGCGCCATTGGCACCACCTCCCAGTCAGCCTGGAATAAAAGCGTTGGGGCCCTGAGGCAACGCTCCGCGGTCACCCCTCAAAGCCAGGCCGCTCAGGGTCAGAGCATACCGATGCAGCCGCTCGCGGGTACGCAGGTCCAGGCATCTTCCTCAGCACCTGCGCGTCCGACTGCCCAGGATGACGGAGATATCGTTTAGCAGCCTTTCCTTGTCGCTCACTTCAGTTTTCCTTGGTGTCCAGGGATCGGACATTTCAAATGATTACTTACGACCCAAAGCGAACGATCTCCCACGTCTACTTTCTATTGAACCTGAATGGCCTCGAATTCGAATTGGCGTTAGCATTTCATTCATCCGGCTTAAAAGCCTGTTTTTTTTAGATCAGGGTCACATTGTGGAAAAGCTAAAACGCCTTCAAAGCGGAATCGAAGGGCTCGACGCTCTGCTTAACGGAGGGCTGGTCGCGGGTGCTTCATACATAATTCAAGGTCGTCCAGGTTCCGGCAAGACGATCCTCGCCAATCAGCTTGGATTCCATCACGTGCGTAATGGAGGCCGTGTTTTAGTCGCCACACTGCTGGCCGAGTCGCATGACCGTCTCTTTCAGTTTCTCTCTACCCTGAGCTTTTTCGACTCATCCAAAGTGGGCGCTGAAATCCAGTTCGTCAGCGCATTCGATACGTTGGAAAATGAAGGTCTCGATGAAGTAGTAAAACTGCTTCGGCGTGAGATCAGTCGGCAGAAGGCTACGGTCATGGTCGTCGACGGTTTGCTCAATGCGCGCTCCAAAGCCGATTCGCCTATCGACACCAAGAAATTCATCCTGGAGTTGCAAGGCCACGCAGCGTTTGCCGGATGTACCGTACTGTTCCTCACCAGTTCACGGCTTGACGACGGTAGCCCAGAGCACACGATGGTTGATGGTGTGATCGAAATGGGAGAGGAGCTGTTCGGCACTCGTTCCGTACGACGTATACAACTACGCAAGACGCGAGGCAGCAGCGCACTGACCGGTCTTCACGAATGTGAAATCACTGATGACGGCCTGGTTGTCTATCCGCGTCTCGAGAGCCTGTACAGCCGTCCTTCCTCGTCCGACAGTGCGGACATGACGCGTATCGCCAGTGGGATTGATTCACTCGACGATATATTGGGCGGAGGGCTACACAGCTCCAGTGTGTCTCTGGTCATGGGGCCCTCCGGGATCGGCAAGACCACGCTGGGTCTCAAATTCCTGGCCAAGTCCACACCTGATGCCCCAGGCTTGCATTTTGGGTTCTATGAAAGTCCACAGCGGCTGCGCCTGAAAGGATCCTCACTGGGCATCGATATCGAAGCCATGGAGGAAAGCGGGGCGTTGAGCATTGTCTGGCAGCCAACCACCGAAGGGCTGCTGGATGGACTCGGCTCAAGACTGCTGAGCATCGTCAAGGAAAAGGGTATCAAACGCCTGTTCATCGACAGTCTGAGCGGGATGACACGCGTTTCGACAAATCCGGGACGGATTACCGATTTCTACAGTGCGCTCATGAATGAGCTGCGCTCCAGAGGCGTTACGGTATTTGCATCCTGGGAAATGCGCGACCTGTTCGGTTCCGAGGTCAGCTCACCGAACTCCGACCTGTCGAGCATCGTCGACAACCTGATGCTGATGCGTTTCTTTGAGAGTCGCGCTGAACTAAGCAGGACGCTTTCCATTCTTAAGGTACGAGATAGCTCCTATGACCCCTCGCGATTCGAGGTGGTGATTCGTGATCAAGATGTTTTCCTGAAAAAGGCTTTGAGGAATGAACCTTCAGTTGCCACTGAGTCCTTGCCTGGTTCGATTTCATAAGTCTTTGGACAGGTTGAAAAATTAACATGACCACCATCCTGGTCGTCGACGACGAGTATCTGATCGCTGACATCCTCAGCTTCGCGCTGGAGGATGAAGGCTTCATGGTCGTAAAAGCCAGCAATGGTCGAAAGGGACTCGAAGTTCTCGAAAGGGAGCGTCCAGCGTTGATTGTTACCGACTTCATGATGCCCGTCATGGACGGCTTGGAGTTCGCCACGGCTGTGCGAGCACTTCCGTCCATCAATCGTTTGCCAATCATCCTCATGAGCGGTGCTCAGGCGCACATAGGTATGCAGAGATCGGATCTGTTTGATGCAGTCCTGCCAAAGCCATTCGAGATAGGCGCCATCATCGCAGAAGTGAAAAAGCTCTTGTCTGCGCAGTAGTTCGTTCCGGTAGGCGTCACGAGAGCGAGTCTATCGAGTGCCCACCGATGCCCAGCGTGGGCTGCATGATTTTTTGAGGAGGGTGCTAGAGGACTTTCACGGCCCGGCCGATGAACTGCACCGGCCCTGTGGGTTTTCCGGTCGGCGAGCCATTGACACTTTCAAGAGTCAGTTCAAAAAGTTGATGGGGCTCCAACGGCGGTAACTTATCGAGCGGGACCGACAGCGTTTGTCCAGGCCGGACCAAACCCAGGGATACCGGCGCTTTCCAGTCATCCGCCTTGGTCCAGAATTGCAATGCTTTATCGCTGGGGACCTGTGCCACCGCCAGCGGTATAAGTTGAATTTGCTTGGAGTCGGTCGCTTGAATGACCCATCCAGGTGCCTGGTTTTGCGGCGCTACCAGCACCACCAGGTAAGTGGTTGGGCTGACCGCGGTCGTGCGCGTCAGGAGCAACGTTCCGAGCAGCAGGGTTGCAATGATGCCTGCCCCGGCGAGCCCGCGCCATAACGGAAGAAAATCCCACAATGATCTCGACCGTGGGGCATTCGGCGCTCGCTGGCCATGACTGTCCAGGCTGTTCTGGATACGCCTCCAGACAAGGGGCCCAGGTGTTTGCGGTTCTGCCTGCTCAGTCAAGGCAGCCAGGCGCTGCTCCCAGGCATCGACCGCGTCGCGCAAGGCGGGTTCGTGCGCGAGACGCTGTCGAACCTGCTTGCGCTGATCGGCCGGCAATATCCCCAACACATATTCGCTCGCCAGTTCTTCGATGCTTTCGGGAAGATCATCCTCTGCGCTCGTCGTCATCCCATGCACTCCCGCAACGCCACCAGACTACGTTTGATCCACGCCTTTACGGTTCCCAGCGGTGCGCCCACTTTTTTCGATATTTCGGAATGTGAATAACCGTCCACGTACGCATGAAGTATGCAGTTGCGCCGGGCCGGCTCCAATCGTTCAAGGCAGGTATAGATACGACCTGAACGAGTCAGGTACTCAAACGTGTCGCTGTTCGGCGCGTCAACGGACGCCAAAGCGTCCGAGGCCATTTCACTGTGCTCGTCGAGCTGAATTTGCCTGGCGTTGTCGCGCACTACATTGAGGGCCAGGTGTCGGGTTATGCTGAATATCCAGCCACGGGCCGAGCCTCTGGTCGGGTCGAAACTGGCGGCGCGAGTCCATATCTTGATGAAGACGTCATGGAGGATGTCTTCCGCCAACGCCTTATGGCGCACGATTCGCTGAGCAACGCCCATCACGCGTGCGCTTTCCTGATCGTATAAGGCGCGCAACGCCTGTTGGTCGCCTTGGGCGCATGCCGCAAGGTGGGCTTCATAGTCGAAGTAAGGTTCGGGCAAGGACAGGTTTCCAGCCATTGGCAGCAACATGACCCCAAGCCCGGAGGCAAGGGGGTATTCATTGGAGAAGAGTAGCCGACTTTGCCCTGACCACTGGCCGTCGAGCGTGATCTATTGGGCAGCCCAGAATATATAGTCGGCTTGATACTTCACTACCTCACGCTTGCCTTTGTTGGCGCTGGAGCATTCGGCCATCGGCGCTACGCCACCCTTCACGGCCAGCCGCTGGATGTAACTGACCCCGCTCATTGCGCCTTTCCCTTCGGCGGGGTTGGCCTTGACCAGCTGCAAGGGGAGGTCTTTGGGGCTGACCGATGCGACCGCCAATTGGGTTCCGGTGATTTTGGAACCGTCGTTGGCTTGCCATGTTGCAGGTGGGCCGAAATAAGTGCCGATAGCCTTGCCGCTTCGATCGTTCAGCAGCGCTTTCGGGCCGATGAAAAACCATTCTGTCTGCCCTGCGGCATTGGCCTTGTCACGGCATTCATAAGTGATTTCTCCGACTCCTGCAGTTTCGAGCGCGACCTTATGCCCGGCCGGGACCTTGATGCTTTCAGGCAAGCCTGCTTGCGCGTAAGCAGCAGGCATCGCGACGAACAGGCAACTGGCAGTCAATGCAGTACCGATAATGCAGAACAATCGTTTAGCGTTCATACAAGCTTCTCCTGAGGATTTGATCAGTGCAGCGGTTCATGGCCGCTACATGTACTACCCTCTGGAACGCGGACTGGATGCACTTGGCTGAATAAAAATATCAACGGCCGTTTCAGCGGGGCTCGCAAGGCCGGCAGTCGGTCATGTCGGGCCTGCCTGTTCAGGTTTTTGCTACGCGGTCGATACCTAGGTAAATGGGCGATCAGTGCGTGACTGCCGATGCCGCCATCAGGAGTCTCGTCACCAGGACGATTCACCCTCGTTTTCAATGGAATGGGCATGTCCAGGAATAACCCGCTTTTTGCACTGCTGTTACTGTTCGCGTGCCCCGTCGGGTGGGCGGGGGTGGCCAAGCTTGATGTGGCGATGCACGAAGGCACGGGCCAGCGGCTGCCCGACGCGGTGGTCACGCTGCAAGGCCCGATCGGTGCGCCGTTGGCGCCTCCCGCCGCCAATATGGATCAGCGCAACCAGCAATTTGCGCCTCATGTGCTGGCGGTGCACACCGGCACCCCGATCAAATTCCCCAACAGCGACAACATCCGCCATCAGGTCTACTCGTTTTCGCCGGCGAAGCGCTTTGAGTTGCGCTTGTACGAGGGCACCCCCTCCGAGCCGGTGCTGTTCGATAAGCCCGGCGTGGTGGTATTGGGCTGCAACATCCATGACCGGATGCTCGGCTACGTCTTTGTCACCGACGATCCGCGTTTTGCCGTCAGCGATGCCCAAGGCAATGTGGTGCTGAACGATTTGCCAGTCGGCGAGTACCGCGTGACGCTTTGGCATCCCCGGCTCAAGGGGATGCAACCGATCGATGCCGGTTCTGTGAAACTTCCTGCGACCGGCCTCAAGCAGAACTACACCCTGACGCTGGAGCCTTTACCTGAGCAGCCCGCAACCGCTCCGGCTTCGAGTGCCTTCGGCGATACATTCAAGCGAGCGGCTCGTGAAACTGCGCAATAGTTTCCAGGCGCAAGTCGCAGCGGTGATGATCCTGTTGTCGCTGGGGGTGATCGGCGTGTTGTATTTCAGCGTCAATGCAGCGACCCGTTCTGCGGTGCGTAGCCAGTCCGAGGCGCAGTTGGACGTCGGTACGCGCGTCTTCGAGCGGCTGCTGGAAGTGCAGGGCCGACGCTTGGCCGATGGCGTGCAGTTATTGGCGGCCGACTTCGGCTTTCGCGAAGCGGTGGCCAGCCGGGATGCTGCAACCATCCGTTCAGTGCTGGTCAACCATGGCAAGCGCATCAATGCCAGCGACATGATTCTGCTGAGCATGGACGGCGAGGTGCTCGCCAGTACCCTCGACAACATGCCGGAAGGTTCATTGTTCCAGTACGATGGCGCGCTGCGCCTGGCACAACGTGCGCGCCAGGCCATGGTAATCGTACCGTTGCAGGGTAAACCGCATCTGTTGGTGGAAACGCCCGTACTCGCACCTCTGCCTGTTGCCAGGGTGGTGATGGGTTTCAGCATGGACAAGGCCTTTGCCAGTGAGTTGCGCTCACTCACCAACCTTGAGGTTTCGTTTCTTGCCGTTGATCACCAACGGCCTGGTGAGCTTGTCAGCACGCAACCAGACGTTCTGCGCGGGCCTGTCTCCAGCTTGATGCTCAACTCGTCCAACCGCAACAGCGCGGTACTGACGGAGCACCTGGATCGCAATTTCCTCAGTCAGTTTCTGCTGCTGGCTGACGGTTCGAACGAATACGATGGGCAAGTAATAGCACTCTTGCAGAGTCCGCTGGACGTGGCCATGCAAGCGTTTGCTCCGCTGGACGAAAAAATCCTGGCGATTACCCTGGTCGCACTGATCGCCTCGTTGGTCGGCGCTTTGCTATTGGCACGAGGTGTGTCGCGTCCGGTCAAGTCACTGGCCCTGGCGGCGGAGCGCATCGGTCAAGGCGATTACCAGACCCCCGTGGTATTGGAGCGGGAGGATGAACTCGGGGTGTTGGCCAAAGCCGTCAATTCGATGCAAAGCGGCATCGCCGAGCGGGAGCAGCAGCTGGCCCACAACGCCCTCCATGACCCCGTCACTGGCTTGCCCAACCGCGCATTGGCCATGGAGCGCCTGGGCAGTGCAATTGCCGCCAACCGGCCGATTGCCCTGATCTGCATGGGCATCCATAACCTGCGGGCCATCAACGAAACGGTCGACCCCGAAACGGTCGACCGGCTGCTCCGTCAGACCGGCCAGCAAACCCAAGCCCTGTTGCACCCTGGCGACACCGTGGCGCATCTGATCGCCGAGGAGTTCCTGGTTCTGCTCGATGGGATGGACAGCGATGCGGCGGTCGCCTTGGCGGACCGGTTGCAGCAAGTATTGCTCAAGCCCCAGCACATCAACGGCCACGACCTGGCCCTGGACTGCAGGCTTGGAATAGCGGCCTACCCGGCGGATGGGCAAAGCGCGCAGACCCTGCTGGAACGCGCCTCCATCGCCATGAAAGACGCGGCGCAGATGCCAGGTCATCTACAGATTTATCAGCACGGGCGTGATTTGGCCCACCGCCGCCAGATCGCCCTGATTCGAGACTTGCGCCACGCGGCGAACAACGGTGAGCTGCTCCTGCATTACCAGCCCAAGATGGACATTCTGAAGAGTCATGTCCGCCAGGCTGAAGGCCTGTTGCGCTGGCAGCATCCGCAACTGGGCCCGATCTCTCCAGCCGAATTCATTCCCTTGGCAGAACGGACCGGAAGCATTCAGGCGCTGACCCACTGGGTGATCAACGAGGGCATGCGCCAGCTCTCGGAGTGGAATGGGCGAGGGTTACGCTTGCAACTGTCATTGAATATATCCGCCGAAGACCTGATCAGCGACGATCTGCCTGGTCGGGTCGTGGTGTTGCTGCGCACGCATCGGCTGCCAGCCGAGCAGCTGGTGTTTGAAGTCACCGAGAGCGCTGTCATGCGCGAGCCCGAGCGGGCCTTGAAGAACCTCCATTTGTTGCGCGATTGCGGCATCAGTCTGTCGGTGGATGACTTCGGTACCGGCTATTCGTCCTTGGCGCACCTCAAGCGACTGCCGGTGCAAGAGTTGAAAATCGACCAGTCGTTCGTCCGAGACCTGCATGACACCAGCGAAGATGCGGTAATTGTCCGCTCGACCATCGAAATGAGTCATAACCTGGGGCTCAAGGTAGTTGCCGAAGGCGTTGAATATGAACACAGCCTGAGATTACTCGAGCGTTGGCATTGCGATACCGCGCAGGGCTACCTGATCAGCCGACCGCTGACCGCCGCGGCGTTCGAGGCCTGGGTGGCGTTGCCTTTGAATCTTCATTCTTCGCTGGTTCATTGAACATCATGAGTTCACGTTTGTGGCTATCGATCGCCTGTTGCACAGGACTCGCCCTTCAGGTTGTTTCTGCCGACGGCGGGCGTTTGATCGCGACCGGTGGCGCCAGCAGCCTGGAGGGTGCCGCCGGCGGCGGGATCACGCCGTGGGCAGTGCTGGCCGGTTACGGCGAAAAAAACGAATGGGGGGCGACTGCGTTCGCGACCTCGGTCAATCTGCCGGATTATCGGCTGGATGTCGCCGGGCTGGCCGTGGCCTACGACAACCGGGTCGAGCTGTCTTTTGCCCGGCAGCGTTTCGACCTGGGTTCGCTGGTGAACAAGCTGAACCTGCCCGACGATAACCTCGGCCAGGACATCTTTGCCATGAAGGTGCGTTTGTTCGGTGACGTGATCTACGACGATTTGCCGCAGGTTTCCCTTGGTCTGGAGTACAAACACCAGAACAACTTCCTGATCCCGAGCCTGGTCGGCGCCAGGCGGGACAGCGACACCGAAGGCTATCTGGCTGCCAGTCGGTTATTCATGGGCGGGGCGTTTGGCTACAACCTGCTGCTCAATGGCAGCCTGCGCTACAGCCGTGCCAATGAGCTGGGGTTGCTCGGGTTCGGCGGTGACCGTCGCGATACTCGTAGCGTGCTGAAGGAGGGCTCCCTGGCGGTGCTGCTCAATCCGCGCTGGGCACTGGGCGTCGAGTATCGGCAGAAACCGGACAATCTGTCCTTTGCCGGGGAAAGTGACTGGGCTGATCTGTTCGTCGGTTACTTTCCCAATAAACATCTGTCGGTGGTGCTGGCCTACGCGCGGCTGGGCGAAATCGCGACGCTCGACCGCCAGAACGGCACATATCTTTCGGTGCAGGGGAGTTTTTGATGCGCATTGTCCTGCTGGTGCTGATCGGGCTGTTGAGCGCCTGCGCACAATCCTTGCCCAGGGACGACTCGCTCTATCAAGACCTCGGCGCACAGGCCGGGATCACCCGGATCGTCGAGGGCATGCTGCTGAACATCGCGCGTGATGAACGTATCGTAGAGCGCTTTCGCAAGATTGATATCGAGCGGCTGCGCGACAAATTGATCGAGCAATTTTGCCTGGAAACCGGCGGCCCCTGCACCTACACCGGTGACAGCATGGCCGAGAGTCACAAGGGGCAGAACATCAGCCGCAGTGACTTTAATGCCTTGGTTGAAGACCTGATCGCTGCAATGGATGAACAGCGTGTTCCGGTGCCGGTGCAAAATCGGTTGATCGCACGGCTGGCACCGATGCGCGGCGAGATCATCGAGAAGTAAGGGGTTCAATCCGTGTTTTAAGCCAGACCTGTCTTGGGCTTTCGTCAGACGCTGGGAACGACCCGCTGCGCCTGTAAGTCTACCTGTATCTACTCCTTGGCAAGGTACAGCGCAATGGATAAGACAATCACCGTGGATCAGCTGGCTACCACCGACCTTGGACCATTCAACGAGATATGGCTCGGTGGAACTCATACCCAGCTATGCCTATGGCGTGGTGCCCAGGTGTTCACCCACGAAATGCTCAGCGAGGGCACCCATGATCAGAATGTCCAGCGCCTGTGCTTGCAGTTGGTCGACCCTGACGATCAGGCCGCGGTGGCCAGCGTTGAGCTGATCGCGCGCGAACGGCTGAACAAGATGGGGAAGGAGGGCGAGTTTTATCCGGCCGAGGAAGCGGACACCCATCAATAGTCACCCTGCAGGTCGGCCAGTCATGAGGGCCTCAGTACGTCAAATGAGGATCTGTTGATTACGGCGCGCTAACCAGGATGGCTGGCACCGAAGCGTCATTAAATTTACTGCGCACGTTCGTCGGGCAGGCGCTTCCTGCGACCGGTGAGCATGGATAACGGCAAGTTGTCGCGGACCTGGATACTTTCAATAACGGCTGCCAGCACATGCACACACACCAGACCGAGCAGCGTGTTGGCGGCGGTTTCGTGCAGTTGCAGCGGCCAATCGGCGCCCCAGAGGGCATCGACTTCCTGCATCAGGAAGCCGCTGATGCCGATAGTCAGCAATGCCAGCAACATCGACAACATCACCAGCGCGCCAAGCGGCGAATGGCCCAGGCGGTGTTGTGGCCGACCGTTGAGCAACGAGCGCACGTGAGCACCCAGACGTTCTGGCGTGGGCCAGAAGTCCGCCCACCGTGCGCTACGTGGTCCGACGAATCCCCAAACCGTTCGTACCAGCAGCCAGGCCATGGCGTAATAGCCCAGCCAGACGTGCCAGTCGTCGCCTGCTTCGTTGAAGAAGTAGTTGGCGACAAAGACCCCGGCGATAGACAGATGAAACAGTCTCACCAACGGGTCCCACAGGCGTAAGGATTCGCCTGGCATCAGCCTTTGATCTCGGTCTTCACGGCTTTGCCGGTGACCGGGTCATGGTAGATTTCGACCTTGCGCTTGTCCTTGTCGAAGCCGTAGATCTCGTAGCAGTTGCCATCGGTCACCTTGAACTTGCTGATCTCGTAGCCTTCGGCCTTGAGCTTGTCCTGGAAGGCTTTTTCGTCTTGCCATTGCGAACGCTCCGCGGTGGTGCATTGCGGACCGGCGACAGCCAGGGGGCTGGCGATAATCAGGGACAACAGGAGAATTTTGCGCATGGAAAAGCTCTCAGCGGATGTGGGAGATTGCACAGTGCAAAACCAACCTTAGGGCAACCTTAGTTGGCAACGAGTCGTAACACTTTGCTGAAATGCCCCCGGCCAGAACTCGGCATGATGCCGCCGATTCCTACAGAGATTTTGCCATGCGCCTGCTCCTTGTCGAAGATGACCGTGCCCTCGGCCAGGGAATTCGCGTAGCCCTGGGTGCCGAAGGCTACACGCTGGACTGGCTGCAGGATGGCGTCGCGGCCCTGCACGCCGTGCGCAGCGAAAGCTTTGACCTGTTGCTGCTCGACTTCGGCCTGCCACGCCTCGACGGCCTCGACCTGTTGCAACAACTGCGCGCCGAGCAGCACGATTTACCGGTGCTGGTCCTCACCGCCCGCGACGGTACCGCCGAACGCATCGCGGGACTCGACGCTGGTGCCGACGACTATCTGGTGAAACCCTTCGACGTCGAAGAACTCAAGGCCCGCGTGCGCGCCTTGCTGCGCCGCAGCCAGGGCCGCGCGCAACCGATGCTTGAACACGCCGGCGTCAGCCTCGACCCGGCCACTCAGCAGGTGCGCTATCAGGATGCGGATATCATCGTCACCCCCATGGAATACCAACTGCTTCACCAACTGATGGTGCGCCCCGGCAAAGTGGTAACCCGCGAGCGCTTGTCCCGCGCGCTGTACGGCTGGCAGGACCGCGTCGAGAGCAACACATTGGAAGTGTTGATCCACAACCTGCGAAAAAAGTTATCCAGCGAGCTGATCCGCACCGTGCGCGGCGTTGGCTACGTATTGGCGCTCAAACCATGACCTCCGTGCGGGCGCGCATCCTCATTCCTGTATTGGCCCTGATCCTGTTGGGAGACGCCCTGATCAGCTGGCTGGTGCTGCGCGATAGCCACCAGGAAATAGAAGAAGTCTACGACGCCCAACTGGCCCAAAGCGCGCGGCTGCTGCAAGGCGTGCTGCGCCAACGCGACCCCGGCGAAGCTGACTGGGACCGCCTGTACCAGGCCTTCGACCAGGCCATGAGTCGTGTCGGTGAAAACGGCGTTGCCCATCCTTATGAAACGCGCTTGACCTTCCAGGTGTGGCGCAGGGATGGTCAGCTACTGGTGCGCTCCGCCGGCGCACCGGTTCTCGATGCGTCGCTGGCCACCCTGGGTTCCCACGACATCGTCGATAACGGCAACGACTGGTGCGCCTTTCTCCTTGCCGACCCTGAACAGGACCTGCTGATCTGGGTGGGCGAGCGCGACGACATTCGCCAGGACCTGATCCAGCGCATCGTGCGTCATACCCTCTGGCCCAGCCTGATCGGAGTGCCGCTGCTGGCGCTGTTGATCTGGCTGGTCATCGGTTGGGGCCTCAGCCCCTTGCGGGCCATGGCCCTTTCTATCCGTGGGCGCACCACCGAGACTCTGCAGCCGTTGCATCTCAAGCCTCTGCCCAGCGACCTGGAGCCAATGCAAACCGCGCTGAATCGCCTGCTGGACCAGGTCGATGGTCTATTGGAGCGCGAGCGCCGCTTCATCGCCGACGCCGCTCACGAGCTGCGTACACCCTTGGCGATCCTGCGCATCCATGCCCAGAACGCGCAAACCGCGGTGACTGAAGAACAGCGGCGCGAGGCGCTGCATTTCCTGGTCAACGGGGTCGATCGCGCCACCCGCATCGCCAGCCAGCTCTTGACCATGGCCCGCATCGAACCGCAACTGAACAACCCCGTGTATCAACGCGTGCAACTCGCCGAACTGGTCCGCGAAGAGTTGGCTGAACTCACGCCACTGGCCATGGAGAAAAGCGTGGAGTTGGTACTGGAGTGTGATGAAGAGTGTTGGCTGCAAACCGAGCCGGTAGCACTGGCCATTGTCCTGCAGAACCTGGTGACCAATGCCCTCAACTTTTCTCCACCAGGGAGCGAGGTGGCTGTGGTGGTGCGCAAGGACGAGGCGGGCAGGGTCTGCTTGAGGGTTGAAGACGCCGGCCCGGGGATCGATGAAGGGGAAATCGCAAGGCTGTTCGAGCGCTTTTACAGTCGCGGCAATGCCAATGGCGCGGGCCTGGGATTGGCCATCGTGCAGATGGTGACAAACAAGATTGGCTGCACGTTACGCCTTTACAACCTGGCGGGCGGTGGCGTTTGTGCGGAACTTTGTCTGAACAGTGACCTTGCAAGCCCGACCTCCAACGCTTGACTCAAGGGTTGGCTTCGCAGCGTGCGGGCGTAGAAGTGTCAGGCGCGTATCAAGAGCCGATGCCAGTCATGGCATCGGTTCTTGTCTCTCGCTCAGGCGTGCCAGCGCCTAGGCCAAGCGTGTGTGGGCCAACTCATCGATCAAGTGCCGCTGAAACGCCGCAAGCGCCTCCTTCGGTTGCTGCAGTTGGACAAATTCCAGCATGGGATCGGTGACAACAGTCCTCACGCCCGCCAGTTCCTCAAGGGTCGCCAGCCCGCAAAACGGTACATACGCTTCTGAGTATCCACCTTCGTGCACCAGCACGAGACGGCCCTGGCACAAGCGCTCGGCGGCTTTACGCACGAGGCAGGTCATCTGCCGGAACGAGTCGCTGTGCAACAGCATGCGGGCCAGCGGGTCGACGGCGTTGGCGTCGTAGCCGCAGGCGACAATGATCAATTCGGGCTCGAAGCGCTCCAGTGCCGGGATCACGATGCGTTCCATCGCGTACAGGTAAGCCTCATGGCCGCTGCCGGGCGGCAGTGGAATATTGATGTTCGCACCCAACCCCGCGCCACGGCCGCGATCAGCTTCACCGCTGTAACCCGCCGGGAAACAACCGTCCTGGTGCAGTGAGATGGTCAGCACGTCACCACGCTCTTCGAAGATGGATTGTGTGCCGTTGCCATGGTGTACGTCCCAGTCGATCACCGCGACGTTGCCCAGGCCACGGCGGGCTTTTGCGGCTTCAATGGCGATGGCAATGTTGGCCAGGAAGCAAAAGCCCATGGCGCTGTCGGCGAGGCAGTGATGGCCTGGCGGGCGCGACAGGGCGTATGCGTTGTCGGCTTCCCCGACGAGCACGGCATCGACCGCGGCGATGGCCAACCCGGCAGAGAGCTTGGCTATTTCATAACTACCAGGCCCGATGGGGGCGTGCGGCCCCAACTCACCGCCCCCGGCATCGCTCATCGTCTTGAAGCGTTGCAGGTAACCGGATGTATGAACCCGCAGCAGATCTTCATCGGTCGCCGCGTTGGCGCTGCGTACCTGCAAATGACGGGTCAGGCCGGAAACGTCCAGCAGGCTCTTCAGACGGCGTTTGGTTTCCGGCGATTCAGCGTGGCCCGCAGCGGCAGGTGGTTGTACCCATCCTCCCACCGGCAAGGTCAAGGCATGCAACCCGGCGCTGTGCCAGAGGCTGAGTTCGTCGAAGAAAAATGCACTTTTTCGGCTCATCGTCCTTCCATTTCTTTAGGGGTAATAAGGCCACTCATGCGTTTGGGCGGCTGCCGAGCATCAACGCCAGGGAGAGCAGGGTGATGCACGTCCCGCCGATCAGCAGCGACTGGAAGCCGCCGCTGGCTTCGATCAGCCGGCCCGCCACTGTCGGGCCGATAGCCAGGCCACCGCCGATCACAAGGTTGGAGGCGTTCATCAGTTTCCCGGAGCGGTCGAGGTCGGCCAGACAGGCCAGAATCAGCGGCAGGATGAAGGTCCAGGTGAACTTGAACAGCAGGGCCGCCACGGCAAATTGCATTATTTCGGGTTGACCTCGCAGCAGCAGCACTGAGCCGGCCATCAGTGCGTAGCCCAGCAGCAACAGCAGCAAGCGTGGCAGTCGGTCGCCGATCAGTGAGGCACAGCCCGCTCCGACAATGCCCATCACCGTGGCGAGCGCCAGAACCTTGCCACTGGACTCGGCGGAGATACCTGCCTGGGTGGCGATGGAGCCGATAAAGGTCCACACACCGCCCAGGCAAATGTAGAAACTCAAGACCCCCAGAATGCCCAGCGCGGCTTTCCACAGCGAGGCGATGACGACATGTTCGGCGGTTGTTTCAGCCGATGGGCTGCCTTGCGGAAAATAGCGGGCCAGTGGCAAAAAGACCGTCATCAACCCTGCGAGGATCACGTAGCACGCCGATAGCCCGAAGTGTTCGAAGAGCCGAGGCAGGATGCTCAAACCGATCGCCCCGACGACCAGTTGCCCCAGCACCCATAACCCATAGACGCGACCGGGATTGGCTGTTGACGCGGCGCTGGACAGGCAGATGATCATCAACGAACCGCCCGCCAGGGCACTGCAAAAGCGTAACGCCAGGAGTATCGAGTAGTCGGCAGCAAGCACTGATAAAAGGTTTGCTGCAATGAACACGACACCCGCCAGCAATGCGGCGCGGCGCCAGTCGATACGTTTCAGCCACCACAGGGCGGGCAGGGTGGCCAGGCTCATGGCGCCAAGTTCGGTGGAGAAAAGGTCGCCGATCTGTGACGGGCTCAACTGCCATTGAGTCGCCAGTTGCGCCGCAATGGCCGGTGCGGTCATGAGAATGGTCGGGGTGATGGCGGCGAACAGCACGATGGCTGCCAGCAACGCCCGTTCAGATGATGCGCGCAAACGCTCATCCACAAGCGGTTGGGTCTGGGTGTTCATGGGGAAACTCCGATGAATGAATTCAGAACACGTGGACCAGACGCAGCAGTGCGTCAGTGCCGTGGTAGCCGTTATCGGTGGCAACGTTTTGCGAAAGGCCGAACATCACCTGGTTCTGTTTATCCAGCCAGTGGCCGACTTCGAAGCCCACCTGGGTGTAGCGCTTGTGGGTGTCATCGATGCGCTGGTCGTTGATCCGCAGTTCGCCGCCATCTGCGTGGATCAGCCGCAAAGCCCCGTAGGTGCTTTGCGTAAAGTCGTAGGACGCGAAGGCCTGCAGGCGATACAGCGGGTCCTGTTTCAGCTCGCTGCCAAAGTAATCGTCGTTCTTGCCGTAGAGCTGGGCTTCGAGGTTCGCCTCCAATACCCATTTTTCGCCGATGCCCTGGGTGTAGTTGTAAACGAAGGTCGCGCCCCAACGATTGGCGCCGGGCGATACGTCTGGATTTTTGCCGTGGTATTCGCCAATTGGCAGGGTGATCAGGGTCAGCAAGCCGCTATAGGTGCGTGAGGCGGGGTCATTGATGATGAACAGCGTGCCGCCGACCTGAGGGTCGCCAAAGCCGCTTTCCCCGGTGTGTTGGCTGGCACCTGGCAGGCGTGCGTTGATGTCGGCAAAGGGCACGATGAACTGCGGAGTGCACAGGGTGCCGCAGACGTCGGTGAAAAATACCTGACGGTAAGCCATGGCGTTGACCTTGAGGTCGGCCTTGCCGGTGCTGTCGGCCGGGCCGTGAAAGTCGTCAGCGCGGCTCGCCGGCAAATACACCACGCCCAGGTTGGTGCCTGAAGGCGCGCCGAAAAAATCCCGGGCATTGAGGTCGGCGGCACTGGCGTGCAGGCTCGACAAGCCACCGATCAGGGCCAGTGCGGCATTGCGCGTGAAAGTCTTGGTCATTGGCATTGCATCTCTTCTTTGAGTTGTTGTGCGGCGAATGGCTCGCCTGTCGATGGCAGAGGGGAAAAAAAAAAAAGGACAAAGGCGTCCCGAGGCCGTCAAAACGACAGCGAAAAATTCAGCCCAAGTCAGCGGTGCGGATTAGTCGGATGGGGCATGCAGTAGATGGGCGATACGGGCCTTGTCCTTGACTCCGAGCTTGCTGTAGATCGCCCGGATGTGATGGCGCACGGTGTTGGGAGACATGCCCAGGTCGCGGGCGACTTCCTTGTAGGTCTTGCCTTCGCCGAAACCCTGGGCCACGGCGTTTTCCCGTGGGCTCAGTTGCATCAGCACCGTGCGGCTGCGAGCGGCCAGCAGGAGCAGGTCGCCGACCGTCGATGCCTCGATCTGCAAGTGCTTGCCTTCATAGCCGTCAGCGTTCATCGCCACCGGCAGGCAAGGGCCGGTCCAGTCCGGCCACTCGCTCAACAATAAGTCGACGAAGCCACGTTCCGCGCAGTGCAGGGTGCCGCGTTGGTCGCACACGGCGAGCGCGAGGTTGCGCGGATGCGTGAGGGCCTCGCGCATCGCCACCAGGGTGCGAATCTGATTGGCGGATACCGCCGCCACCAGGTGCAACATGAGATTGTTCAGCAACAGGCAGTCTTGCTCGGTGAAGCGTGCCGCGTCTGGGGCGCGATAGAGTGCGAGGTGGTCGCTGAGGTGGGTTTGCGGGTCGATGTACACCACGCACAGCAACTCGCCGATGGCGTACGTCTGGCCGAGCCAGTTAAGCCCGGAGCCGCTGGCAGGGTTGCGCATGTCGACGATGACCGCTCGCCCCGGAACATCGTGGGCCCTGGCGACAGTCACATCGATATGGCGAATCGACTGCCAGTCCGACAGGTAGCTGCGGGGCAGTTCATGTAGATAGGAGCTGTGTTCTTCAGGCAGTCCGTCAACCAACGCGCCGCGGCCCCACCAGGCGCTCTCGAAGGGCAACAGCTGGCTGATGCAGCTCAGCGCCGCTTCGTGGAAATGCTCGATGTTCTTGTCCTGCGCCAGGCGCTGGAGCTCCAGTGTCATTGCGCTGAAGGCCTCAAGGAGGCAGGCGTGACCATGATCATGACGGCTCATTCGTATGTACCTCTATGCGACGTTCTTATTGTTTTCGTCACGAAGTCATTGAGGGCCGGAACGTCGTTTGGACGTGGGCAGGGCCTGGGAGCGATTATTGGCCCACTAAAGCAAGACTGCCATCCTACAGATGCATGATAGTGCCTGGCGGGAGCTCTTCCTCCGCTGGCAATTTAGTGAACTTTTACCCTGCGAATTTTTCCACTGCTCAGAGGTTATGCGAGGGCATGACGCTCGAATGAATCTTGCGAAAAAAATCCCCCTGGCAGAGCCTCAAATGACAGTGAACCGGTCACAACCCAAGCCCTCTTTGCGCCGCGCCATCACGGGGCCGATGCTGTTTCTGTTCATCCTGGGCGATGTACTGGGCGCTGGCGTTTATGCCCTTGCGGGTACCATCGCCGGAGAGGTAGGCGGGGCGATTTGGGTGCCGTTGTTGATCGCGTTGTTCTTCGCCATGTTGACGGCAGGTTCGTACGCCGAACTTGTCTCGAAATATCCTCACGCGGGCGCGGCGTCGGTGTTTGCCGAAAAGGCTTTCAAGTCACCGCTGATATCGTTCCTGGTTGGTTTTTGCATGCTCGCCGCGGCGGTGACCAGCGCGGCCGGTCTCTCGCTGGCCTTCGCGGGGGACTATCTTGGCGCATTCATCCAGGTATCACCCCACGTTGCTGCGCTGATTTTCCTGCTGGTCATTGCCCTCTTGAATGCGCGAGGAATCAAGGAATCTCTGGGGGCGAATCTGCTGATGACCGTGATCGAGCTGTCAGGGCTGATGTTGGTCATCGTGGCTGCGGGTTACTTTTTCAGTTCTGGCGAAGCTGAACTGGCAAGGGCGCTGGAGTTCAAGCCTGGGGTCAGTCCGATGCTGGCGGTATTGGGCGCGGCGTTGCTCGCGTTCTATTCGTTTGTCGGTTTTGAGACGTCCGCCAATCTCGCGGAAGAGATCAAGGATGTTCGCAAGGTATACCCACGGGCCTTGTTTGCGGCGCTGATTACCGCAGGGGTGGTTTACATGGCTGTTGGGGTCGCCGCGTCTTCAGTTTTGCCAACGGAAAAACTGCTTGCCACATCGGCCCCATTACTCGAAGTGGTTCGGGCTTCCGGGCTCGACATTTCGCCGCGCCTGTTTGCCTTTATCGCGCTCATCGCGGTGGCCAACGGAGCGCTGCTGACCATGATCATGGCCAGTCGACTCACTTATGGGATGGCCAATCTGGGGCTGTTGCCAGATGTCCTGGGAAGGGTTCTGCCGCATAGGCGCACACCCTGGGCGGCGATTATTGCAACGACGCTCGTAGCCATCGCACTGACGCTGACAGGAACGTTGGCGACCTTGGCGCAAACCGTGGTGCTGCTTTTACTGTTCGTGTTCCTCAGCACCAACATGGCCGTGCTGGTGTTACGCAAGGACAAGGTTGCGGAAGAACATTTTCAGGTTCCCACCTGGGTACCCTGGCTGGCGATCCTGTCTTGCCTCTTATTGCTGAGTCAGCAAGACTTGGGTACGTGGCTGCGAGGCGGGGCACTTATCCTGGTGGGGATGCTGCTGTATGTCTTTGCCCGAATGGCTGTGCCGGCTGTTGTAAAACCAGACTAGACAACGGCCGCACCGCAAGCAGACGCGCGTCCTGCAGGAGTGGATCACCTACACCGATTGCGGACGAGGCTCCGATACGCGCGCTCTTGGCCACAGCAGCGCGGCCAGGCCAATGGCATAGACCACTGCAAACAGCACGTAGGCGATTCGGCTGGAAAACAGCTGTGGCGTCTCTGTTGGCAGTGGCGATACACCGAGCCCGAACAGAATAACGAAGGTGATAAGCCCGCCGCCGAATATCTTCCCAGTGGCGTTGCCGATGGCGGCTTTGCCGGCAAACAGCAGGCTTACCAGCAACAGGATCAGCGCCACCAGCCACAGGGTCGGGCGCAGTTCAAACAGCGTGAAGGCCACAGACGCCGCCATCCCGCCTAGCAGGTTGACCAGCACCAGGCCAAGGGCGGTGCGGCTGCTCATGCCCAGGGAAAACTGGCTAAGCAACGAGGCCACCGTGATCGGGACGACGATCGCCGTGGCCAGCCGTGGGTCGCTCAGGCACAGGGCAACCATGGTCAGCAGAATTGTCGCGCTGGCCATGGCCTGGCGAATCACCAGCGTCTGCTCGTGCGGCTGGGCGGAGGCCTGCCTGGCATGTTCACCAGCAGGGTCGGGCAGCAGCGCATGGGCGCCCCAGGCCAGCAGCAAACCCAGGCCGACCGCCTTGACCAGTACCAGCACAATGGACTCGCCCAGATCGCTCTGCGCGATATCGAGCATCGGCACCACAATGGCGATCACCAGCATCAGCGCTGGTCCCGCGCCGCCAGGTTGCCGGCCTTGCGCGGTAAAACAGGCGAGATAAAACAGCCAAAGCAGCGGCAGCAATATCCATGGTCGTTCACCGAACATACCCGTCACACCCACCAGCAGCGCGCCGGTGAGCATACTCACCAGCAACGTAATCAACCCTTGAGACAGCGCTGGCGCGCGGCGGCTGGCCAAGAGGAACTGGATGGCGAACAAGGGCGCGAGAAACGGCAGGACGTCGCCCAGGACCAGACCCGCGCACAAGCCCACGGTCACTGCCAGGGCGACACGCAGTCCCTGGCGTTTGATCCGCAGCAGCTCAAGTTCGGCCTGCCCGTCAATTGACATAGTTCAGCCAGGCGCCCAGGCGTGTCATGAATGCCCCCAGTGCGTTAGTCATGGGGTTGTCATCGGTATAGATCACCACGCTCACCTGCGAGCCGTAACGCGGGCCGATGGGGTGCGGTTCCTCCACTATCAGGCGTACCGGAAAGCGCTGCGGGTCGCGCACCCAACCACTCTGGTTGCGCACCGAGGGCAGGGCCGAGTTGCTGCTGCCCTGTTGCGCGACACCCCAGCCGACGCTTTCAACACGGCCTTTGAACACACGGCCCGGCAATACATCGAACACCAGTTCCGCCGGATCGTCGGCCTGCACATGTTCCAGGCTGTTTTCCTTGAACGCGGCAGACACCCATACCGTGCCCCTGTCGATGAAGGTCAGTGCCGGTTGGCCGGCGCTGACGACCTGACCGACCGCGAGCTGGAGATGGGTGATCACGCCGTCGGCGGGTGCGATGACTTCGGTGCGCACCAGATCGAGCCGGGCTTTTTCCAGCGCGGCCAGGGCTTGCTTGAACTGCGGGTTGTCGTTGCCTTTGGGCCCCAGTTGCTGGCGCGCCCGTTCCAGGTCGGCCTGGGCCTTGCTGACGGCCGCCTCGGCGGAGCCCAGCGAGGCTTTCGCTTCATCCTGGCGGGCGGCGGCAAACACGCCACGCTCAACCAGTTGATTCACCCGTCGGGCTTGCTCGCGAATGTTGTCGCGCTGCGCTCGCGCCGATACCAGCTGCGCCTGGGCGGCATCCACCGAGGCGGTGCTGGCGCCCACTGCCTGGCCGGCTTCCTCCAGCCGTGCCTCTGCCTCGCTGACGACAAGTCTGTAAGGCTGCGGGTCGATACGAAACAGCACCTGGCCGGTCTTCACCCGGGCATTGTCGAGCACCGTAATTTCTGTCACACGGCCACCCACCTCGGCAGCCATTTCCACCACATAGGCTTGCACCACGGCTTGTGACGTCGAGGGCGTGCGGCGCTCCATGAAAATCGAGAGGGTGAACAGCACGGCGATCAACACTGCAACGCCCAGGGCAATGCGCCTTAGCGGATTGGCTGGCGCAGGCTTTTCAGGAAGCGGTTCGGTTTGTAACTCAGGCTCGACGGAACTGGGCGAATCGGGCATATCGGCACCTGCAAGTCATGGCCATCCAAAAAACAGCTGACAGAGCGCCGGGGGCGGCGACCCTGGTATCGGATCAGACCGCGTCGGCAGCGGTATTGACCCGTGCGGTGCGGATAAACAACGCGCGCAATTTCTCCCAGAAGTTGCCACCCAGGACGAAGAAGCTGCCGATCAACAGGACATCGCCAAGCAGTTGCAACGCCCAGCTGTTGGGGCGAAAGCCGGGCGCGAAGGCATCGATATAAGGTTCAAGAAAAGAGCACAGCAACGGCAGGCAGAACATCACCAGGCCAATACGGTGGCGGGTGACGCTGACCTCCTGCTCGGCACTGGGTACAAGGCCCGACACATAACCGAACACCTTCTGCTTGAGCTCTTGAAAACCTGCCTTGCCCATCACCGCGATGACCAGCAGCAACAGCACCTTGTTGATGATGAACAGCGCGCCGGTGATCGCCGCGATGGTGGAGCGGGGTACATCCGCAGCCGCTGCCAGCGGCACCAGCAACCATAACGTGAGCATCAGGCAAAGAATGGCGATGCCTGCCTTGAAGCGCCATTTCGCGGACTTTGACGTGGTCGGAGGCTGTACCGTGCTCATGCTGCCTTACCTTTCTTTGAGTTGTTATGGCTTATGGTCTGGAGCGAAACTGAGCTTAGCAGCTGGATTGTCAAAGCATCCTGCGCTGTCGGTATTTTCTGCGCAGGGGCCGAATCTGTTTATGCGTGAGATACAGCTCAACCTCACATCCGATGCTGCTCCAGCAGAAAGTCCACAAACACCCGTACCCGCGCCGGCATCGCCGCACCCCCCACGAAGACGGCATGGATCGGCTCCCGGTCTCCGGGGTTCCAGGTATCCAGCAGCGATACCAGATCGCCGCGTTGCAGGTCCTCGGCCACGCTGAACTCGCCGATACGGGCGATGCCAGCCCCCAACCGTGCGAACTGTGCCAGCGCCTCGCCACTGCTGCATTCGATGTTGCCGCTGACCTTCAGGGAAAACTCTTTGCCGTCGCGGGTGAACGGCCAGTTGGGTTCGGCGCGACGGAAGTTGAAGCGCAGACAGTTGTGCCGCAGCAGGTCTTCCGGTTCCTGAGGGGTGCCGTGTCGTTGCAGATACTCGGGAGAAGCCACCACCACCTGGCCGGTGTCGCCGATCCTGCGGGCCGTCAGCGGGCTGTCGGGCAGGTGGCCAAACCGCACCGCCACATCGGCCTGGCCGCCGAGAATATCGACCACTTCGTCGCCAAGGGTGAGGTCGACGACGATGTTCGGGTAGCGGGCGCTGAATGCGGCCACCAGAGGAACGATGGTCTGCCGCCCATGGCCGAGGGCGGCACTGACCCGCAAACGGCCCTTGGGCACGCCCTGGTCAGCGATGGCCTCTTCGACCTCAGCCATGTCGGCGAGGATACGCCGGGCTGCGCGCAGGTAAGCCTCGCCTTCGGCGGTGAAGGTGATCGAGCGGGTGGTGCGCAACAGCAGGCGGGTGCCGAGCCGTTGTTCGGTTCGCGCGATGATCCGACTGACCGCCGAAGGGGTCAGCCCCAATACACGCGCTGCGGCCGACAGGCTGCCTTCCTGCGCCACCGTGGCGAACATGGCCATTTCACCTGATCTGCCGTTGAAGTCCATTTGTGCTCCGTACGCAAAGGTGCTTGCCAGAAATGCTATCTACCGCTTGCAAAGGCCGAATCGTAGCATTTGCGGCATAGATAAGGAGGCTTCCCATGCGTATCAATCCACCGCTTGTCGCACTCGCCATTGGTGCCTTTGGCATCGGCGTTACCGAGTTTGCCCCCATGGGCATGTTGCCGGGCATCGCCGCGGATCTCGGCGTTTCCATTCCCGCCGCGGGTCTGTTGGTCAGTGCCTACGCCCTGGGCGTGCTGCTCGGCGCGCCGCTGATGACCTTGACCACCGGCAGAATTCCCCGACGCTATCTGCTGATCGGACTCATGGCGATTTTCACCCTGGGTAACCTGATGTCAGCGCTGGCGACCGATTACTACAGCCTGATGGTCGCCAGGGTGGTGACCTCACTGAACCACGGTGCGTTTTTTGGCGTCGGCTCCATCGTCGCCGCCAGCGTGGTCGCCCCGGAAAAACGTGCCGGGGCGGTCGCGGCCATGTTCATGGGCCTGACCCTGGCGACCATCGGCGGTGTGCCGTTGGCGGCCTGGTTTGGCGATTTGTTTGGCTGGCGCACCGCGTTCTGGGGAATTACCGGATTGGGCGTAATGGCAATGGCTGCGTTGTGGTTCGCGCTGCCCAACCTGCCGGCGCCGCAAAGCAGCGGGGTGCTGGCGGAAATTCGGGTGCTGGGCCGTGGCCCGGTGCTCGGGGCGTTGGCCCTGACGGTAGTCGGCTCGGGCGCAATGTTCACCGTCTTCACCTACATCGCTCCGATCCTGACCAGCGAGACCCATGCCTCCAGTGCCTTTGTCACGGCCATGTTGGTGCTGTTCGGCGTGGGGCTGACGCTGGGCAATATGTGGGGCGGCAAGGCCGCGGATCGTTCGATAGACCGCACCCTGATCGTTTCCCTTAGCGTGCTGATTCTCGTCCTGCTGGCGTTCACGGTACTGATGCGCTGGCCGCTGCCGGCCGCGGTTGCCATCCTCATCTGGGGTGTCGCCAGTTTTGCCTTGGTACCGCCATTGCAGATGCGCGTGATGGAAGCCGCCAAGGACGCGCCCAACCTGGCCTCGGCAGTGAATATCGGCGCCTTCAACTTCGGCAACGCGATTGGTGCGGCGCTGGGCGGCGCGGTGATCAACGCGGGGTTGGGTTACCCGGCGATTTCCCTGGCCGGCGCGGCAATGGCGGGTCTGGGGCTGCTGATGGTGCTGGCTTTTGCCTGGCGTGCCCGAGGGGTTGCGGCTGCGGCGTTGTGAAGGTGGCGCGATTAGCGGGCTCGGCTGGCTGAAATCCTCCGTGGCCGCGCGAAGCAGGCACGTTGGGACTATGCTCATTGCCACTACCGTCGTTGCACGGGTTTCAGTCGCCGCCAAGGAAAGGAGTCTGTACGTGTCTGATACTTCATGCCCGGTTCCATTATTGAAATGGCCTTTGATCCACAGCGTCCTTTGGCGCCTCGCCGGTTGCGTGACCGGGCTGGCGATGCTTGCCGCCCATCCAGCCCAAGCGGCCGACGGCGGTGTCGCCGGCGGCTCTACCGCAAGCTATAGCATTGCCTTCAGCAATTCATACGCAGGCAGCGATTTTCGCAAGGTGATGGTGCGCAACTGGCAGGAGATCGCGCTCCAGGCGCAAAAGGATGGGTTGATCCGCGAGGCTCCGGTGGTCAGCGCCAACAATTCGGCGTCGGAACAAGCGGCCCATATCCAGGACATGATCGTCAAAGGCGTCAATGCCATCGTCGTCCTGGCCGCGTCCGACACGGCACTGAACGGGGTGATCCGCGATGCCTGCAATGCCGGCATCGTGGTGGTGGTCATGGCCAGCCTGGTCAGCGAAAGTTGCGTTTATACCGTGGACTACAACTGGTCCGCCATGGGCCGCGTGGAGATGGATTACATCGCCGAGCGTCTCAAGGGCAACGGAACGCTGCTGGAGATCCGCGGCATTGCCGGCGATGCCACCGATAAAAACATCAGCGACGGCATTCGCAAGGCCGCCAGCGACTATCCGGGCCTGAAGTTCGCCAAGACCGTGTATGGGAACTGGACGGCTTCCGTCGCCCGCAAGGAGGTGGCGCTGGCACTGCCGTCGCTGCCGAGCATTGATGCCGTGGCGACTCAAGGGGGCGACGGTTATGGCGCGGCCATGGCGTTCAAGGCGGCGGGGCGGCCTTTGCCGATCATCGTGATGGGCAATCGTCAGGACGAACTCGCCCTGTGGAAACAGGAGCGCGATGCCAACGGCTACGAGACCGTCTCTGTTTCTGCCTCCCCCAGCGTTTCCCAGGTAGGTTTCTGGGTAGCCCAGCAGATTCTGGCGGGCAAGCAGGTGCCGAAGTTCGTCGAAGTGCCACTGGTGCGTATCGATGCGAAAGACCTGGACGCCTGGCTCGCGACCATGCCGGTGGGTGGCGCCGCCAATCCTTTTTACAGCCAGGCTTCCGTGGCCGCGATGATCGACGCGGCCAACAACAATACGGCGCCGCCGGCGACGCCTTTGCCGGAGGTTACGAAGCAGTAGTGGCGGGGGAGTGGGGAGGCGCAGCGCCATGGTGACATTCAAGCCCGTCACCGACAGGCCCATTGCCGTCAGGATCGGGCTGGCGGTCGCCGCGCTGGTGTTCCTGATGCTGGCGGTGTCGCTGGTGAACCTCTACGGTTTGCGAGGCATGGTCCGCGCGGTGGATTCCGCCAGCCATTCGGCGGAGATCCTGGCCTCGGTCAACGGCGCCACCGGGCGTGTGGAAAACTTCATCGCCACCCGCGATTCTGAGAGTCTGTCCCAGGCCGAAGGCATGGTGGCGACGGCGATCGCCGGCCTCAGCGCCATTCCGGCGGCCGAGGCGCAATCGCTCAAAGGCAGCCTGGAGCGGCTCGCCGCAGCGATCACTGCCTTGCGCGCGGCGACCCTGACCATGGATGGCGAAACGGAGAACATGACCGCCCACTACGGGCGGATGCGAGAGGCGACGATCCTCGTCGAACAGGGCATCGCCGATGGCCTGAAGGGGCTCGATGCCCGCACCGCCGGGCACGAGGCGCGGGTGAGCGACATCGAAAGCGCCCACCGCATCCTGGATGTCCTGCGCAACGGCGAACGGATCATCACCGCCCATGTGGCCAAGATGTTGGTGACCGAGGATGCGGCGGCTGCCATGGCGGCGCGCAACGCCTGCGCGGCGCTCCTGCCGGTGATCGAGCAACTGCGCGAGGTGATGGGGGCGCCGCAGGCAACGGAGATCCTTGATCAGTTGGCGGCGGCGGTCGCTGCTGCCAGCGTCGCGGTAGAGCACCTTGGCGAGGCCCCCAGACGCCAGGGAGACGAAGCTTTGCGGCAGCTCGCCGCCGTCGGGGATGCGGCCGCGCGCCTCGAGGCGATGCTAGCTGACGCGGATGGGCTCGTCGGCCACGACGCAAGCGACATTCAGGCAGCGACCGGCTTGCTGCACAACGCCGCCGCGTTATCCAAGCGTTTCGCCGAGCGTGTCGCCACGCTGGAAGCGCAGACCTTGTCGTTTCGCCTGTCACCGTCGGCCGAAACCGCCCGCTCTGTCGGCCTGATTCTCGACGAGCTCTCCCGTCTCGCTCGGGTTCTGCCGTCGTCCGTAGGACTGCAAGCCAAGGCGACGCCCCTGACGGTCAGTGATCAGATTGCCGGCTACCGGGCGGCCTTTGCCAGGTTCCATCAGGCGAGCAATGCCTTGAGCGCGGCGCGCGACGAGGTTCGCAACGAGGCACGGAGCGCCGGCCTGTTGGTTGCGCGCTTTGCGGGTGAAGCGCGCTCCGACGCCTTGGTCCACAACGATCGCGGCATGCTTGCGACGATAGTTGCGGGCACCGTCGCCGTCCTGCTGGCCGGTGCCATCGCCTGGAGCACGTCACGATTTGTCGCGCAGCCCATCGTGGCCCTGGCCTCGGTCATGCGCCGGCTTGCGGCCGGCGACCTGAACGCCGAGATGGCCAGCGCCGCACGCGGTGACGAGATTGGAATCATGACCCGCGCCGTACGGGTGTTCCAGGAGAATGCCCTGCGCATCCGGGTGCTGGAGGCCGAGGCCGAGGCCGAGCGACAGCAGGTCCAGGCCTCTTTGGAGCGAATGGTCGCCGAACGGACCGACACGTTGCACCAACAGACCGACATACTGGAGGCGCAGGCCGTCGAACTCATTCAGGCGCGCAACCAGGCCGAGACGGCCAACCAGGCAAAGAGCGATTTTGTCGCCACGGTCAGCCACGAACTGCGCACCCCCCTGACCCTCATCCTCGCTCCCCTGGAACAGCTCTCGGCGGCGAACACTCCGCCAGCGGACTGGCGTGTGCAGGTCGAACGTGCCCAACGCAACGCATTGCGCTTGATGAACCGGGTGAACGACATCCTCGACTTTTCCAAGGCCGAAGCTGGCAAGTTCGAGCTGTGTCCCTCGCCGGTTGATTTGAACAAGGCGGTGGGGGTGCTGGCCGAGGACGCCGCCATGGTTGCCGAGGGCAAAGGCTGCACCTTGACTTGCAGCATCGATCCCGCGCTCGGCACGGTGTTTCTGGACCCCCGGCACTTCGAGAAAATCCTCCTCAACCTGGTGAGCAATGCCATCAAGTTCACGCCCGGCGGCGGCACCGTACACCTGGCAGTGACGCCGATCGAAGGCGAGCGATTTGAGTTAGCGGTGCAAGACTCGGGAATCGGCATAGAGCCGGACAAACTGCCGCTGTTGTTTCAGCGTTTTTCCCAGATCGACAATTCCGCCACGCGCCATTACAGCGGCACCGGCATCGGTCTCGCCCTGGTCAAGGACCTGGCTGAACTGATGGGCGGCGAAGTTGGCGTCGACAGCGAGCCTGGACGGGGTTCGCGCTTCTTTGTCCGGCTTCCGCTGGGGGCTGAGCAGAACACCCTGCCGACCGAAGCCAGCCATATGCTTGAGCGATCATCGGCGGGCACGACCAGTACGATGGAGCAGCGCCACCTGCGTTTTGACGATGGCCGCCAGGGCAGTCGCAACGACCTCGCTTCGACGCAAGGCGCAGACGACGAGCCGCATCCGGAACATGCCCTGCGATCCAGAGTGCTGGTGGTGGACGACAGCCCGGAAATGCTCAGTTATCTCAGCGAGCTTCTGCAAAACGACTACATCGTCGCCACCGCAACGGATGGAGAGCAGGCCTGGGCACTGCTGCAGCTTCGACCCATCGACGTGATCGTCTCGGATGTGATGATGCCCAAGCTCGACGGTTTCGGCCTGACCGCCAGGATCAAGGCCAGCGCCGGTTTTGCCCATTTACCGGTAATCCTGGTGACCGCCCGCGGCGGTAGCGAGGCCTGCATCTCCGGGCTGGAAAGTGGCGCCGACGACTATATCGCCAAACCCTTCTCGCCGCTGGAGCTCAAGGCTCGCGTACGCGCGGCGCTGCGCATGAGCCAGGTGCAAAGCGAACTGCAGGCAAAATCCCGCCAGGCGGGCATGGCCGAAATCGCCACGACTGTGCTGCACAACGTCGGTAACGTCCTCAACAGCGTGAACGTATCGGCAGAACTGGTCAGCAGCCAGATGCGCACCTCCAAGGCCCAGGGGCTGGGCAAAGTGGCGCGACTGATGAACGAACACGTCCACGACCTGAGCGATTTTCTGACCACGGACAACAAGGGAAGGATGCTGCCCGATTACCTGCTCAAGCTGGCGCAAGTGGTGACGGAAGAGCAGCAGGGCATCATCGAAGAGCTCGGGCAACTCATCAAAGGCATCGACCACATCAAAACCATCGTCGCTGCCCAGCAGTCCTATGCCGTTGCTGTCAGCGTCGTCGAGACAGTACCGGTCTCGGAGCTGATCGATGATGCCTTGCGCATGAGTGCCGGATCACTGGCACGCAAGGAGGTGACGGTGGTCAAGGACATCGCCGACTTGCCCCTGCTGTCGCTGGACCGGCACCGGGTGCTGCTGATTCTGGTGAACCTGATCCGCAACGCCAGGCAGGCGCTGGATGGCGTGAACGATCGCAGCTCCTGTATCACGTTCTGCGCGTCCCTTGTCGACGGATCAGCATTGCGTATCACGGTGGCCGACAACGGCAACGGGGTCGCGCCAGAGCACTTGGCGCGGATCTTTACCCATGGCTTCACTACTCGCAAGGATGGTCACGGTTTCGGCCTGCACAGCTGCGCGCTCGCCGCGCAGGAAATGGGCGGCAGCTTGACCGTGCACAGCGACGGGGCCGGGCAGGGCGCGACTTTTATCCTTGATATTCCCGTTGAGGCTGCGCTGAGCAAACGCTAGGCATCCCCCTTGGCCTCCAGCCCATGGTAATAATCAATCTTGGCTTGCGGTGCAAAATCTATTGTCGCCAGAGTGGTTGCGGCCGGAAGTGATCCTGGAGGAAGCGCAGAAATTTGAGCGTTCTTGCGGGCAGCCCTTCGCGTTGATGCGTCAGCGCAACAATATTGGCCTCTGGCAGTTTCCAACCCGGCAATAGTCGTATCAACGTCCCCTCCGCCAGAGCATCGGCAACGTCCCATTCAGAACGCATGATGATGCCGTTCCCTTCGCAAGCCCATTGCCGAATAACACTTCCATCGTTGCAGCTCAACGCTGGGCGGATTCGCACGTTGTGTGTTTTACCCGCGCGCGTGAAATGCCAGAGCGTGACGTCTTCGTTGTTTTCCCGCAGCGCGATGCAGGGCAAGGTAGCGAGCTGGTCGGGATGTTCCGGCAGCCCGTGCTGTTCAATAAAGTCCGGTGAGGCGCATACGTAGCGACGGTTGGGGGCAATGGGATGGCCCACCAGGTTGGAGGTGCGCAGTTCCCCAATATGGATAACCACATCAAATCGGTCAGTCGCTTCGACCATAGGCTGTTCCGACAGACTCAATGCTATCTCTACATCTGGATGCAGGCGCTGGAAAGCTGCCACGACGGGTGCCACGTGCAGTCGCCCAAATCCGAACGGTGCGTTGATTTTCAACTTGCCGACGAAGCCACTGCGCCGCTCTTGCAAATCCGCCAATAGGGAATCGAACTGCTCGACCAGCTCGGCCCCACGCTGGCACAAGAACTCGCCCTCGTCGGTAAAGCGCAGCTGCCGGGCTGACCGATCCAGCAATCGAATCGACAGTTTTTTCTCCATTTGCTGAAGTCGCTGGGTCACCGCTGAAGGCGTCAGACCCAGCTTACGTGACGCGGCCAACAAACTCTCGCTTTCCCGGATGACCAAGAGAAAGCGGAGATCAACTGTCTCGTTCATTAAGAATCACTGAATATTAGAATTAGAAGGTTTAAATTTTAATCTGAAACTGGAGGCTTAGAATAGCGCTATTCCAGGAGACCAGACATGACAGCATTCACTCATATCGAAACCCCCGCCTTATTGCTGGATCGCGATCAACTCGATGCGAACATCCAACGGATGCGCAATAAGCTGGCAGCATTCAACGTGGTATTGCGGCCACACGTGAAGACCAATAAGTCGTTAGAAGTTACCGAGCGATTGTTTGCAGGCGGGCGCGGCCCGATCACCGTTTCAACCCTGCGGGAGGCCGATTTCTTTTTCGAGGCCGGGTTCACCGACATCTTGTATGGCGTCGGCATTGCGCCCAACAAATTCGCTCATGCCGGTGCATTGATCGGTAAAGGCGCACAGCTAAAGTTGGTACTCGACAATCTGGATACCGCCAGGTTACTGGCCGAATTCGCCGAAACGTCGGGTCATGTTTTTGATGTTCTGCTGGAAATCGATTGCGACGGTCACCGTTCCGGTCTTGGCCCGCAGTCACCGCTGCTGGTGGAAATCGCGCGGCTGCTGAGCGCCAATGGCGTCAGGGTCAGCGGCCTGATGACACATGCCGGCAAGTCTTACGACAGTCAGTCAATCGCTGAAATCGAAGCCAGCGCCCGGCATGAACGCGCGGCGATTATCGATGCCAGCCAAATGCTGACGAATGCAGGCTTCGACCTGTCGATCATCAGTGTCGGCTCGACACCCACGGCACTTTTTACCGAGGATCTATCCGGGGTGACTGAAGTACGCGCGGGTGTATTCGCCTTTTTCGATCTGGTCATGGCGGGCTTGGGCGTTTGTCAGGTGCAAGATATCGCCGTCTCGGTTCTGACGACTGTCATCGGTCATCAGATTGAAAAAGGCTGGATCATTACAGATGCGGGATGGATGGCACTTTCCCGTGATCGTGGTACCGCCAGACAGGCGGTCGATCAGGGCTATGGCATCGTCTGTGACGCCAGCGGCCAGCCCATCGGCGACCTGATCGTCAGCGCCACCAATCAGGAGCACGGGATCATTTCATCGCGGGCCGGGAAGCTTGAAGCCTCAAGCTTACTGCCCTTGGGCACGCTGCTGCGGATCCTGCCGAACCACGCCTGCGCCACCTCGGCGCAGCACGCGGGTTATCACGTTATCAGCGAGGGGCACAGTGTGGGCTACTGGCCACGCATCGCGGGTTGGTAATTCATTCAGCTGAACTCACTTTGATCGATCAAGGAGGGGCCAATGAAGTTGATCACAGCAGAAAAGTTGCCTGTACCCGGTGGGCATTACTCACACGGGGTCATGGCAGGAAAACTTCTTTTCATTTCTGGCCAGTTGCCGTTTCCGCCTGATGCACAAGAGTTCCCCGATGGCGTAGAAGCCCAGGCTATTCAGGCAATGGCAAATGTAGAAGCGGTGCTTCAGGCAGCGGGTGCTTCGCTTAGTCACTTGGTCAACGTGCAAATATACATCGTTGATGTTGCTGACTGGCCGACCGTGAATCTTGCGTATTCAACGCTGATGGGGCCGCACCGTCCCGCAAGAGCGATCATTCCGTGTGGTCCACTCCATCACGGGGCTTTGGTGGAAATTTCAGCAGTGGCTGAAGTTTAAATACTTTTCAAGAAGGGCAGTTGTTATGAATTCGATTGAAAACAAGCTTCAGCAAACACCTGTGAAGCTCGTCCTGTTTGATTTGCTCACCGCTCTGCTGGACTCATGGACGCTATGGAATTGCGTGGCAGGCTCCGATGAAATGGGCCGCACCTGGCGTATGGCTTATTTGAAGGCGACTTACGGCTGTGGTGCTTACCGGCCTTATGAAACGTTAGTCGAAGAGGCTGCGATCAGTGTCGGACTAGGCAAGGAGGCCGCGCAGAATCTGGAGGCACGCTGGATGCAGTTGCAACCTTGGCCTGAGGCCAAACGCGTGCTCACCGAGTTGGCGCCGCACTACAAGCTCGGTGTGGTGACCAACTGTTCGGAGCGGTTGGGGCGTATCGCAGCGGATCTTCTGGGAGTGCCGTTTGACGTAATTGTCACTTCTGAACAGGCCGGCTTCTACAAACCCGATGCGGAACCTTACAGGCTCGCCCTGCAAATAGCGGGGGTGGAGTCCGCTCACGCCCTATTCGTGGCGGGCTCTGCTTACGATCTGTTTGGCACGCAGAAAGTTGGCTTGCCAACCTTTTGGCACAACAGAATAGGGCTCGATGCGCCCGCAGGTGCGCCTGATCCATTAATCATGCGTCCGACACTGGATAGCCTGGTTGAGGATATTAAAAATCTGAGCGGCAAATAAACGGGGTGCTGCTCATCTCCGTCATTCTCTGAATCAGTCCCGATAGAGGGGGCGCTTACAGTGGCGTCTCCACAGGACAGCACCTTCAACCTGCCGCGAACACACGCGGCCCGTAACTTCAGTTATTCCTGTTTTTCATTCAAAACAAATTCTTCCATCAAAGGAAGGTGTATGTAACGGGTGCTGTGGTCCGAGGACCTCGCACGTGTCCCAAACGAGGTTCCGTCATGTCCGCTGAAACTCAAAACCGCAAACCGTTCTACAAGATTCTTTATCTCCAGGTCTTGTTCGCGATCGCAATCGGCATCCTGATTGGCCACTTTTATCCGGAAGCCGGTACCACGTTAAAACCGCTCGGCGATGGTTTTATCAAGCTGATCAAAATGGTCATCGCCCCCATCATCTTCTGTACTGTGGTCACCGGCATCGCAGGCATGCAAAACATGAAAGCGGTCGGAAAGACCGGTGGCTATGCGCTTCTGTATTTCGAGATTGTTTCGACAATTGCCCTGTTGATCGGGCTGGCTGTGGTCAACTTCGTGCAGCCGGGCGCTGGAATGCATATCGATCCGTCCACGCTCGATGCGTCGGGTATTGCTGTGTACGCTGCCGCAGGCAAAGAGCAGAGCACCATTCAGTTCCTCCTGCATATTATCCCCAACACGATTGTTGGCGCGTTTGCTGAGGGTGAGATTCTGCAGGTGCTGTTCTTCTCTGTACTGTTTGGCTACGCGCTGCATCGCATCGGTGATTATGGGCGTCGGGTGTTCGAGTTCATCGAGAGCATCTCCCAGGTGTTGTTCAGCATCATGGGTGTGGTCATGAAAGTCGCGCCCATCGGTGCGCTGGGTGCGATGGCCTTCACTATCGGTAAGTACGGTGTCGGTTCTTTAGTCCAGTTGGGCTATCTGATGCTGTGTTTTTACTTCACCTGCGTGGTCTTCGTACTGGGGATATTGGGATCGATAGCGCGCCTGCATGGGTTCAGCATTTTCAGGTTCATCAAGTACATCCGCGAAGAGCTCCTGATCGTCCTGGGCACTTCGTCGTCCGAGACCGCGTTACCACTCATGATCGTCAAGATGCAGAAGCTCGGCGCGCATAAGTCCGTCGTGGGCCTGGTCGTCCCGACCGGTTATTCCTTCAACCTTGATGGCACTTCCATCTACCTCACCATGGCGGCGATTTTCCTCGCCCAAGCCACCGATACGCCCATGGACATTACGCACCAGATTACGTTGTTGCTGGTCTTGCTAGTCACATCAAAGGGGGCGGCGGGTGTAACGGGCAGTGGCTTCATCGTCTTGGCGGCGACGCTGTCGTCAGTAGGGCATGTGCCCGTTGCTGCGCTGGCCTTGATTCTGGGGATAGACCGTTTCATGTCTGAAGCGCGGGCATTGACCAATCTGATCGGTAATGGGGTGGCGACAATCGTGGTTGCCAAGTGGTGTGGGCAGTTGGACGAGAAGGTGCTTCAAAAGAGGCTGGAAGAGGGCCCTGGGGCGGCGGCTGTCGGTTCGTCGGCATCCCATAACGTCAGAATTTGATTCGGAAACAGGTATTCATAGGGTGAGAAATCATGCGGGCCGGAATTGTCCGATGCAGCCATCAGTGAAAACACGTCGATGGCAGAGTGGTGAAATTGCAAAAGCAGGCTTTTTTTGGGCTCCGCAAGGCTAGCCAACAACTGCGAAGTAAAAGAGGAAAGATGTTTCCAGCAAATAAATCTGTTCCCTTTTCTGCGTAACAGCATCGTCCTTCAGCCCGGGCGTGATTTCAATGAGTAGGCTATGGTTCAAGCGGGCGCGTGTCTTGACGTGCGTGAATAGCAAATCAAAATAAGGATAGGTTATGCACTCATCCGCTATTTTTGGTGTGGCTGCGGCTGGTCGCTCGCTGCTTCTCTCGCTCGGTCTGCTCGCTGCGGGTATCACCGCAGGCGCATGGGCTGAGGATTATCCCCACGCCCAGGAACCGATTGGCACCGTGGAGCAGATCTATGACGGCGCCATGCTCCCCGATCTGGCGGTCAGTACCTACCGCAACATCGACCGGCTGTTCCCTACCCACAGGATCAAAGCCAGCGATCACCCGTATGCGCTGCCGAAATCAGACAAACAGTTGCCCAACGTTCGCTTCACTGTCGGGGACAAAAAGTACGACCTGTATGACTTCGTCGCACTGGACAGCATTACGGCGATGCTTGTGCTCAAGGACGGCAAGATTGTGTTCGAGACCTACCAGCGTGGCAACACCGAGAAAACCCGATGGATGTCGATGTCGATAGCCAAGTCCATTACGTCGACGCTGGCGGCTGCAGCGATCAAAGACGGCCTTATCAAGGGCCTTGATGCGCAAGTGGTAGATTACGTTCCCGAGCTCAAGGGCAGCGCCTACGAAGGCGTGACCGTGCGCAACGTGCTGATGATGTCTTCGGGCGTGAAGTGGAACGAGACCTACACCGATCCGGCGTCCGATCGTCGCGCGCTACTCAAAGCGCAGATATCGCAGAAACCGCGTTCGGCCATGGCCTTGATGGCAAGTTTGCCGCGAGCAGCCGAGCCTGGCACGGCCAACACTTACAGCACTGGCGAAACGCAGGTACTCGGCGAGATCGTCCGTGGCGCTGTGAAGATGCCGCTGGCCGATTATCTATCGCAGAAGATCTGGCAGCCGTTCGGTATGGAGAGTGATGCCCGGTGGTGGCTCGATTCGCCTGACGGCGTGGAAATCGGTGGCAGTGGTATCAGTGCCACGCTGCGCGATTATGGACGCTTCGGGCTGTTTTTCATGAACGGCGGCAAGATCAATGGCACCTCGATTCTGCCCGAAGGCTGGGTCACGGAGGCGACGCTGCCGACCACCCTCAAAGGCGGCAAGTCCCTGGACTACGGTTACATGTGGTGGACGGCGTGGACCGAGCCGTCGGTAAAAGACGGCGCCTATTCGGCGGTCGGTATCCAGGGCCAGAACATCTACGTCAACCCTGCCAATAACGTCGTGATTGTCACCTTCGGTGCCCAGCCCAAGCCGGTTGACAAAGAGCCGATCGACCCGATGGTATTCTTCGATGCCGTGGTGGCTGCGTTGAAGTAAATTCGCGCATCGGATGACGTTAAGCTTCGCGGCGCGGAAGAACGACTGCGGGAGTAACGAAGAGCGACCTGTTCCGTTGGATGACATTCCCGCGTCAGGAGTGCTAACTGCCTAAGACAAAACTATCCAGGCTTGCGTTTCACACTAGGGAGTCAGCCACTCCGATCAACTGAAAGAGATCCTCCTCCAAGGGCTCGGCGAAGATGATGTTCAAGTCACGGTAACCGGAGTGATCCCCTGCCAGGCTCAACTCGAATCGAGCCCCGGATGCATCGGCTTCGTAGCTCTTCAAGTAAGTCAGGTTCCTGGCCTCATTAAAAACCACGTCCAACGTGCCGTTGTAACCATTTCCCAATCGGGTAAAGCCCAAGGCGGACAAGTCGATCGTGTCTTCACCCGCGGTATAGTCAATCAGGCGATCAGTGTGGTTTTCGGTGGCGGTACGGTAGCTGTCGCTCAATGCGTCGAACCGGAACACATCGTTGTTGCCGCCACCCGCCAATAGGTCCCGACCATTTCCGCCGGCCAATACATCATTCCCGAGTGCGCCATTAAGGCGATCATCGCCTGCGAATCCTTCGATGATTTCGCCTCGAGCGTTGCCTTGTAAAGGATCAGCCCCTTCGGTGCCCACCAGTCTGGCTTGTTGAAACAGGACGTTGGTTTCATTCAGCGCTTGGCCCAGGTTACCGTCGAAGATCACTTCGAAGCGTTCCCCATCCGCGTTGGCCTCGAAACTCTTGAGGTAGGTCCGGGTCCCGCTTTCATTGACGCGTATCGCCAGCGTTCCGTCATGTCCATTGCCCAGCCCGAGGAAGCCGAGGGAGGAGAGGTCGATCGTATCGGTGCTGGGGTCGAAGTCGGTGATTCGGTCGCTATGGGCCGTGGTTGCGGTTCGGTAGCTGTCTGCGGCTGACTGGTAACGGAACGTATCGGCCCCGGCGCCGCCCGTCAGCAGGTCACGACCTTGCTGGCCATCGAGCAGATCGTCACCGGCCCCGCCAGAGATCGCATCGTCGAACGAGGCGGTACCGAGCAGGAAGTCATCCTCGCGGCCACCGTCAAGGTGGTGATAGCCATCGTCGGGATTGCCAAAGCCGAGGTCCAGGCTACCGTTGGGGTTCAACTGGACCAAGGCGGCCAGATAGCCGTCCGCGCTCGTTCCTTGGCTTCCGCCAATCAATAGCTTGCCGTTGGCCAGCAGGATCATGTCGGCGACTGCGAAAGGAGCGCTTTGCGAGCCCCAACTCACCTTACCCTGATCACCGAAACCGGTGTCGAGCGAGCCGTCGGCATTGAGGCGGATGACGCTCGCCACGCCGCCCGAGGCGCCCGCCAGCAGGATTTTGCCGTCATCCTGAATGACGAGGGCGTCTGGGTGAACATCCAGAGCGAGGCTGCCCCCGTTTGCAAAATTGCTATCCAGAGTACCGTCCGGGTTGAGGCGGGTCAGGGTATCTCGCCCGGTGACCAATACTTGCCCGTCTCCCTGCAGCGAAACGTCGATCGCGCTGCCGGGTTGAACGCCCACGGACGCTGGCAGGTGCAGGACCCCAGCCTCGCCGAAAGACGAGACCAAAATCCCCGTCGCGTCGAAGCGGGCGATATGGATCTCCCCAGAGGGATACCCGGCGCTTGCGAAAAAGCTGCCGTCGCGTTGTACGGAGAACGACGCTTGCTGGCCCAGATCTTCATTCCAGTAGAAAGGCACCGTCGCGGTGCCGCCATTCCCGAAACTGGTATCGAGGCTGCCGTCAGCCAAGGTACGGCTTACACCTGAAACCCAGGCATCGCCCACTTTTACGTAGAGCGCCGCCAGGTAGCCCCCTCCCGGCTGCACCGCAGCGTTGCCACCGTCCTCGATATCGAGCGACACGGGGAGGAGGGACTTACCGTCTCCACTGAAGTTGCGATCCAGGCTACCGTCGGCATTGAACCGAACCAGGCTTGCGGTGAAGCCTGAATCTTCTTCGCCTCCTAATCCCAGGCGACTATAAGCGCCAAGCCAGATGGCACCGTCCGGATCGACCGTAATACCTGCGACGGTGTCCGAGCCCCATAAAGTCGTGATTACCATGCCGGTGTTCCGCGCAGCTGAAGCGGCGGGCGAAATGCTCTGACTCATGTCCATGCCTCCGGTAGCTATCTGGCGCCGAAAACTATAGACAGGGCTCAATCAGGTTGCCACTTTATGGAACGACGGGAGGTTCTTGGCACTGCCCGACAGAAGTCCTGTCCACGAGGGCTTTTGCCATACCTGAAAATTGAGCCACGACCCATCAGGGAGCCCATGCCATGATCGATCTAAGCACTTGGAACCTGACCATCCCGGTCGGCACGCCTGCCCGAGTCATCGAGACGCCACGCCTGGTGGACGGTTACTCGGATGCGTATTTCCGCTCCGGCAATACGTTGTTTTTCTGGGCGCCGGTGACGGGCGGGACTACGTCCAGATCCGAGTTTCCACGTAGCGAACTTCGCGAGACGTACAAGAACGGTGAGCTGCGCAATTGGACGTACCCCGAAGCGGATCACCGGATGACGGCCAGCCTGTCCGTCAACCTGGTGCCGTCGGAAGGCAGGGTGGTGATCGGGCAGATTCATACCTACCAGGGCAAGGGCCCGCTGTTGAAGGTCGAATATGTCTACGATAAGGCCAGGAAGACCGGTAGCGTGATTGCCAACTATCGCCTCAAGCCGGGCAGTACGGACACCAAGGTGGTGATTGTCGAGGATGTCGAGTTGAACAAGCGGTTCACTTACGAGGTTCGTTTGAGCTCGGCGGGCTACCTGCATGTGATTTCGCAAGGAAATCGGTGGGGCAGGCAGCTCAGCAAAAGCTGGCAGGGCAAACAGCTGTATTTCAAGGCTGGCGCATACACCTTGGATAATACCGGCTACAAGAGCGAAGGCGGGCAGGTGACGTTCAACAAGCTGGAGGCCAGGCACAGCAAGGGTTGATTCGGCATGCTCGACTGATTGCCTTACCTCAAGCGTTCTCTTCAATCCTGCGCACATCACCCAAGGAATCGCGCTGCATCGACTGCAGGTTCTTTTCGATGGTTTCGCACAGCGCTTCCATCTGGATCTGATGTTCGCTGTGGCGAAACGGGCTTTGCAGATCGGTGCCGATGCGCTCGATGGCCAGCAGCATGAACCCAACCACGCTCGAAGCCAGCGGCGTGAACCAGCCCAGGGATTCCACCAGTCCAACCGGCACAATCAGGCAGAACAGCGAAATAAACAGCCGTGGAAAATACACATAAGGGTAGGGCAGCGGCGTATTCGCGATCCGCTCCATGCCGCCCTGACTGTTGGACAGGTCCACCAGCGTCGACTCAAGACGCGCCAGGCGAATACTGTCCAAGTGTCCGGCCTTGTATTCGCGTGCCAGCAACGTCGCCGAGCCGGTGAGGATATCGTTGGCAAAGTTATTGGTCGTGCCACTGCGGGCAAACTCTTCGTCCGGAATAAACGCCCGCACCTCCTCGGGACAAGGCTGGCCTTGCAGATGCGCGGCGAGGCAATTCACATAAGCGACGTGGCGACGCAACAAGGTCGACTTGACCGGATTCACCTCGCTGCCGGGGTCGTCCAGCAGCGTCAGCACCTGACGAGCGAAGCTGCGTGAACTGTTGATCATCGTTCCCCACAGCGTCCGTGCTTCCCACCAGCGGTTGTAAGCACTGCTGTTGCGGAAGCTGATCAACACCACCAACGCCGAGCCGAGCAAGGTCAGCGGCATCAGCGGCAGGTTCAATTTGGCGTTGAGAAACAGCATGAAGTCCACCGTGACGGCGATGTCCCAGAGCAACAACCAGAACAAAGCCCAGCCCACGTAGCCCATGGTCTTGACGATGAGACGGTAATTTTTGACGATGGCAGCTTTCAAACGGAAACCTCGTGGCGAGCAGTTAGCTTAAACGCTTAAGCTCGGACGATGCTTGGGCGCAAAGGTTCGGTTGGCGCAGGAAGCAGCCTCCTTACTGCCGACTCAACTTCGTCGTCCTATCCGCCTGTCAAGGCTAGAGAGCCGACTGCCTCGACTGACGACTCAACCCAGGCGTCTTGCCCGTAACGCGCTTGAATGCGCGGCTGAAAGCGGCCTGGGAGGTGTAGCCCAGGCGCTGCGCCACTTCTTCGATTGGCAACCTTTCGAGCGTCAGCCACTGGCTCGCGAGCCGCATCCGCAGTTCGGTGACGTAGCGCAACGGGGCCATGCCGATAGTCGCCTGGAAACGGTCGGCGAAGACCGAGCGCGAGGTATTGCATTGCTCCGCCAACTGCGCGACGGTCCAGTCTCGGCCCGGTTGTTGATGGAGCGCGAGAAGTGCATTGGCCAGGCGCTGATCGCGCAATGCGGCGACCAGGCCAGAGGCATTGCCGCAGGCGCACTCCACCCAACCGCGAACGACCATGGCGGCCACCACGTCGGCCAGCCGCGCGAGAATGCCGGCGAAGCCGACACGTGCGGCGCTGGCTTCGCGTTCCATGGTGGTCAGGATTGGCATCAGTCCAGGGTAACGCTGGCCGCCGGCATCAATCAGCATCAGGCCCGGCATCAGCCTGCCCAGGCCATGGATGCTGCCCAGTTCGAACTCCATGCAGCCGCTGAACAGAATGGTCGTCGGCGTGGGGCTGGCATCGTTTCCGGTATCCACCGCGCTGACGGCATCGCCGAGGGGAGCGCCGTCCAGGCGATCGATGTCTTGAACCGGCGCGTCCACATGGGACAGCAGTTGGTGGACCGCCCCATGGGACATGAACACGGCATTGCCGGCCGACAGCGCATAGGTGGTTCCGTCTTCCATCCGCAGCAGTGCATTGCCGACCGCCAGGAAGTGGAACCAGGCGTGTCCGGGTTTGTCAGCGAAGCCCAGGCCGAAGGCTGGACCGGCCTGGATACGCCGGTACTCGACGCCGCGTAGGCGCATGCCGCGCAACAACTCGTTGATGAGATCCGAGGAGAGGGCAAACTGATCGGTGGGCATGGCTCAGGTGTTTCGGTCAAAAAGTCGAGGTTCTCGATCATAGATCATCCGGTTTCGCGCGCCTAGACTGCGGGTCGCAATGAAATTCGGAGATCCGTGTAATGACTGACTGTGTGTGTAATGCCGGACCCGGCAGCCATTCCGGCGTCGGGCCGGATGTGGAGCCGACAACCCCCGCGTGGATGGCCGTTTTCTCGCTGGCAATGGGCGTGTTCGGATTGCTGACCGCCGAGTACCTTCCGGCCAGCCTGTTGACGCCGATGGCGACCGACCTGGGAGTGTCCGAAGCGTTGGCTGGCCAGGCGGTAACGGTGACCGCAGTGGTTGCGTTGTTCGCTGGGCTGTTGGTGCCAGGCCTGACCCGCGGCATCGACCGCCGCTGGGTGCTGCTGGGTTTCTCCACGTTGATGATCGCATCCAATCTACTGGTCGCCGTTTCTTCCAGCCTCGCGGTGCTGTTGCTGATGCGTATCTTGCTGGGCATTGCCCTTGGCGGGTTCTGGAGCATGGCGGCAGCGGTGGCGATGCGCCTGGTACCGGCGGCTTTGTTGCCCCGAGCGCTCTCGATCATTTTCAGCGGCATCGCCATCGGGACGGTGGTTGCGGTCCCGTTGGGTAGCTACCTGGGCGGGCTGTATGGCTGGCGCAGCGCGTTCTTTGCAGCGGCGGCGGTAGGTGTGGTGACCCTGGCTTTCCAGTCGTTCACGCTGCCGCGCCTTGCGCCACGCAGGCCGGCACGCCTGCGCACCGTACTTGAAGTGTTGCGGCGCCCGGGCATCGCCATGGGCATGTTCGCTTGCGTGCTGGTGCACAGCGGCCATTTCGCGATGTTCACTTATGTCCGGCCATTTCTCGAAGGGACTACCGGCATCGACGCGCAAGGGCTGTCGCTGATGCTGCTGGGTTTCGGTGTGGCGAACTTCGCCGGCACGCTCCTGGCCGGGTGGGTGCTTGAGCGTCATCCGCTGGCCACCCTGGTATTGATGCCGGCGCTGGTAGGCGTTGCCGCACTGGCGTTGGTGCTGTTGCCGGCCTCGGTGCCGGGCCAGGCGGTGCTGCTGGCAATCTGGGGCCTGGCCTTTGGCGGTGTGCCGGTGGCGTGGTCGAACTGGGTCGCCAGCGCGGTGCCTGATCAGGCGGAAAGCGCCGGGGGCATGGTGGTGGCGTCCGTGCAGTCGGCCATCGCAACGGGCGCTGCCGCTGGCGGTGCAATGTTCAGCCTCGGTGGCAGCGCCGGCGTATTCGTCGCGGCGGCTGTGCTGATGCTGCTGGCTGCGTTGCTGATTGCGTTGCGGGTGCGGGTTCGTTCTGTCCATGGCAATGCCCAGGCCACGACGGCGTCGCTCATTGCCAATCCGTCGCAACGGCAGTGAGCATTTCATGAATCAGTTGCCCGAACCGTTGTGTCAGCAAGCCTTGCGGCCTGTCTGCCGGTAGCAGCAGATAGGTATTCCAGGGAGCGGTGCAAGCAGGAAGAAGTCCCGCTGGAATGGAATATTGCAGGCTCCGTGCCACACCCGCAGCAGGGCGGCTGGCGGGGACGCGAGGGGGTGGAAGTCTGGAGGGCGATGTTGCCCTGTCAACAGTCTGCTGCGGCGCTGTTGCAGCGCAGTCAGCGGTCGCAAGTGACTTATGAGCTTATGCCTTAAAAGAATTTCTGAGTTGAACTACAAGAGCGTTAAGTTCTAAGAAATTCATTCAGGAGTCTTTTTATGAAGCCCGGCCAATTCTTCCAACGTCTACTGCTCGGCACATTGTTTGCCGCACCGTTGGCCCAGTCCGCCGAGCCATTGGTACTGCATGTCGGCGACCAGAACTATTACAACGTCCGGGCTTCGGTGGAGGCTTCGGGTGTGCTTGAGGGCGCCCCCTATCGCGTCGACTGGAAGCACTTCCAAGCGGCCGCGCCACTGGCCGAGGCGCTGAGTACCGGTGACCTGGACCTGGGTTTCCTCGGCGATTCGGGCTTTTTGTTCCTGGCAGCCAAACAGGCACCAGTGAAGTTGATCGGCGTCTCGCGGCAGAACCCTAACACCATCGCGCTGCTCGTGCCCAAGGACTCGCCGGTCAAGACCATCGCCGACCTCAAGGGCAAGAAGGTCGCCTATTGGCCCGGGGCGTGGAGCCAGCAACTGACACTGCGCGCCCTGGAACGGGCCGGCTTGCCGGAAGACCACGTCGACTTCATCAAGCTGATGCCCATTGATGCAGCCGCTGCCTTGCCCCAGGGCAGCATCGATGCCTTTCCGGTGTGGGAGCCCTACATCTCGCAACAGATCCTCTTCTCCGGCGCCCGGCCGATCCTGACGGCGAAGGACCTCATGCCCGGCCTCAGCGCCATAGCCGCCTCGACGCCGGCCATCGACAGCAAGCGTGAAGCCATCGCCGACTTCCTCGGCCGCGTGAAACAAGCCCGCGCCTGGGTCGACAACCACACCGACCAATACGCGGACCTCTGGGCAAAGAAGGCCAATCTTGACCAGGACGTCTCGCGCCATTGGTTGCGCCAGGCCCACATGAGCGTTGGTCCGGTGGACCAGCAGTCCGCCGCCGACCTGCAGAGCACGGCGGACTTCCTGTTCAAGGTCAAGGCGCTACCGGCTCCGCTGGCCACTGCTGGCGTTATCGACACGTCCTTCAACCAAGCCTTCAGCCATTGAACATTGATGAGCGATGGCCGGTTCCGGACCAGGCCGTCGGCTGGGTGTTGGCAAACGGTCCCGAGCGAACGCCGAACTGTTTGTTATCGAACAATTGATCAACACCGGTGTTGGGAGGCAGTCACCCTGATTGCCCGGTTTCGTGAGTAACCAACTGTAAATAAAGGAATTTACGAACTGGCATGAATCATGTTGAGACAGCAACGAGAAAGCGCCCGGATGGGGTGCTGAACCCATCGAGCAGGAGTTCCCATGCCACGTGAAATTCGTTTCAATGCCTTCGAGATGAACTGCGTCGGCCACCAGTCTCCAGGGCTCTGGCGACATCCCCTGGATCGTGCCTGGCAGTATAAAGACCTGGATTACTGGACCGACCTGGCCAAACTGCTGGAGCGCGGCAAGTTCGACGGCATCTTCATTGCCGATGTGATCGGTATCTACGATGTGCTCGGCGGCAATGGTGACGCCGCGATCCGCCAGGCGACCCAAGTCCCGGTCAATGATCCACTGGCGCTGATCACGCCGATGGCACTGGTGACCGAGCACCTGGGTTTCGGCCTGACCGCCTCGTTGACCTTCGAGCATCCCTATCCCTTTGCCCGCCGCCTGTCGACATTGGATCACCTGACCAAGGGGCGCATCGGTTGGAACATTGTCACGTCTTACCTCGACAGCGGCGCGCGTAACCTCGGCCAGAAGGCGCTCAGTGATCACGATGCACGCTACGACTACGCCGACGAATACCTCGAGGTGCTCTACAAACTGTTCGAAGGCAGTTGGGAGGAGGGCGCGGTGGTGCGCGACCGTGAGCGCGGCATCTTCAGCGACCCGGGCAAAGTCCATGAGATCCGTCACCAGGGCAAGCACTTCCAGGTGCCGGGTATCCACCTTTGCGAGCCGTCGCCGCAGCGCACGCCGGTGCTCTACCAGGCAGGGGCATCGAGCCGTGGCAAGGATTTCGCCGCCGGCCATGCGGAATGTGTATTCGTCGCGGCGCCGTCGAAGGTCATCCTGAAAAAGACCGTGGCCGATATCCGCCGACGTGCCGCCGAGGCCGGGCGTGATCCGCGCAAGGTGCTGATCTTCAACCTGCAAACGGTGATCGTCGACGAGACCGATGCCAAGGCACAGGCCAAGTGGCGGGAGCTGAAATCCTACAGCAGCTATGAGGGCGCGCTGGCGTTGGTTTCCGGCTGGACTGGCATCGATTTCAGCCAGTACCGACCCGACCAGGTGCTCAAGCACATCCATACCAACGCCATTCAATCGGCCGTGGAAACCTTCTCCACCGCCGACCCCGACAAACAATGGACAGTCCAGGAACTGGCCGATTGGGTCGGCATCGGCGGCTTTGGTCCGTTGATCGTCGGCGGCGCGCAAACCGTCGCCGACGAGTTGCAGGCCTGGGTCGAGGAAACCGATGTGGACGGCTTCAACCTGGCCTACGCCCTGGCCCATGAGACCTTTCGCGACGTGGTCGAGCTGCTGGTGCCCGAACTCCAACAACGCGGCGTGTACAAGACCGACTATCGCCCTGGCACCCTGCGCGAGAAGCTGTTCGGCGACGGCCCGCGCCTTCCCGCCAGCCACCCGGGCGCTGGTTATCGGGACTTGAATCGCCTGGCCCCGCGCGCTCGTGTCGCTGAGCCGGCCCTGGTTGAGGAGTAAGCGCATGAGTGTTTTCGAACTCAATGCTCCATTGCCCGAAAGCGTGACGGACAGCGCCCTCGTGGCGTTGCAGCGCTGGGCCAGGGAGCGTCCGACGCAGATCGCCATGCGTCATCGACGCCTCGGCGTCTGGAAGGCCTGGCGGTGGATCGATGTGCAACGCGAGGTCGAGCGGGTTTGCGATGGCCTGCGCCAGCAAGGCTTCGTCCCTGGCGCACGGTTGGCATTGAGCGGTGCCTTCGAGCCGAGCCTGCTGATTCTGACATTGGCGGCGCGCCAGCTGGGTGGACACAGCGTGGTCGTCGACCGCGACAGTCAGGGCGAGGATCTGCAACGCCAGTTACGTCTGATCCGCCCTGCGTTCGCCTTTGTCCAGCGCCGCGAAAGTGTCTCGCACTGGCTGCAATGCGGCCTGGATGAAGAGTGGCCGCTGCGGCTGTATTCGGCCCAGGCCAGTGCGGCGCGTCGTGGCCTGTGGCAGGTGCAGTCACTGTCGGTGCTGTTCGTCACCGAGGCGCCGGCAGCGCAGCGCCAGGGCTGGGCCCAGGTCGCCAAGGACGCGGTGGTTTGGATCGATGAGGGCACTGAATGGCCTGATGGGCTGACTCATCTGTTCCGTCGCTGGCTGGAGGGCGGCGAAGGCCTGGCCTTTCCGGAAGCGCGCGAGTCAGCCAGCCGCGATCGCCGCGAGATTGCCCCGACGGCCTTGCTGTTGTCCGCTGCGCGAGTCGAATCGCTGGCGGCGGAAATCGAAGCCCGGCTGCCGATTGCAGGCAGTTGGCGGCGACGCCTCTGCGAATGGACCCTGGATGATCCGCGACGTGGTCTGCGCCGCTGGCTCAAGGCGCGGGTGCGGCGTCTGCTCGGGTTCCAGCGGCTGCGCCGGATCGAGGTGCCAAGCGCGCCCGCAAGCGCCTTGTTGCAAGGCTCGGCGCGCCAGGCCTGGTTGCAGGAATATCTGGAGCGAGCAGCATGAATGCGCTGTTGGAGGTGCGTAATGTGTCGCTGTCGTTCAGGGGCGTGAAAGCGATTTACGACCTCTCGTTCAGCGTCAGGCTTGGCGAGATCTGCGCGTTGATCGGGCCGAACGGTGCGGGCAAGAGTTCGTTGCTGAACATCCTCAACGGGGTCTACCGGGCCGATGCCGGCCAGGTGTTCTTCGCTGCCGAACCGTTGCGCCGTCCGCATCCACTGAAAGCGGCGCGGCTTGGTATCGGCCGGACGTTCCAGAACAACGCGCTGTTCAAGAAAATGAGCGTGGTGGACAACCTGCTTACTGGCCTGTCGCGCTTGCAGCGTACGTTTTTTCTCGAGCAGGCCTTGGGCTTGCCGCGCGCCCGGCGCGAGGCGCGGGCGTTCGCCGAGCGGGCCGAGCAGGTGCTGGAGTTCCTCGAACTGCAGGCCTGGCGTGACGTAGCGGTGGGCAGCCTTGCCTACGGTTTGCAGAAACGCGTGGAGCTGGGCCGGGCACTGATCGCGCAGCCGACCCTGCTGTTGCTCGACGAACCGATGGCCGGCATGAACGCTGAAGAAAAACAGGAGATGAGCCGCTTTATCGTCGATATCAATCGCGACCTTGGCACCACGGTGATTCTCATCGAGCACGACATTCCAGTGGTCATGGGGCTGTCCAGCCATGTGGTGGTGCTGGACTACGGACGCAAGGTCGGTGACGGCACGCCCGCGCAGGTGCAGGCCAACCCCGATGTGATCGCCGCTTACCTGGGGGCCTCGCACTCATGAATTTCTTTCTGGAAACCCTGGTTGGCGGGCTGCTGGCCGGCACTCTGTATTCACTGGTGGCCATCGGTTTCGTGCTGATCTACAAGGCCAGCGGCGTGTTCAATTTTGCTCAGGGCGCAATGCTGCTGTTCGCCGCGCTGACCTTCGTCAGCTTGCGTGAGCAGGGCCTGTCTTTTGCCCTCGCGTTGGTCCTGACGGTGCTGGTGATGATCGTCGGCGCGTTGTTGATCGAGCGCCTGGTGCTGCGGCCGTTGGTCAACCGATCGCAGATCACCCTGTTCATGGCCACCCTCGGCCTGTCGTTCATCATTGAGGGCCTGGCCCAAGGACTGATGGGCGCCCAGGTGCGTGCGCTGGACCTGGGCATCGAGGACGTCCCGCTGTACGTGGGGGAGATCATGGTCAGCCAGTTCGACTTGATCGCTGCTGGAGTGTCGGGGCTGACGGTGGCGGTGCTGGCCTTGCTGTTCAACAAGACCCGCATCGGGATCGCCCTGCGCGCCGTGGCCGATGATACCCGTGCGGCGTTGTCGCTGGGCATCAACCTCAATCGCATCTGGCAGATTGTCTGGGCCGTGGCCGGAGTGGTCGGCCTGGTCGCCGGGTTGCTCTGGGGCGCGCGGCAGGGCGTGCAGTTCTCGCTTTCGCTGGTGGTGCTCAAGGCACTGCCGGTGCTGATCATCGGCGGCTTCACCTCGATCGGCGGGGCCATCGTCGGCGGGCTGATCGTCGGTGCGGCGGAGAATCTTGCCGAGGCTTACATCGGTCCGCTGATCGGCGGAGGCATCACGCCCTGGTTCGCCTATTTCCTCGCCTTGATCTTCCTCTACATCCGTCCGTCCGGCCTGTTCGGCGACCGGATCATTGAACGGGTATGACGCCATGACCGCTACTGTTGCGCGCCTCACTGCCAGCTTCGACGACTCACCCCTGACCCTGGTGCGCCGGCGTTGGCGGCCGGGCCTCTTGTTGCTGCTACTGGTGGCTTTTATCGGGTTGCCGTGGCTCGGTAATGACTATTGGCTCAACGCGATCCTGATTCCCTTCCTGGTGCTGTCGCTGGCAGGCGTGGGGCTGAACCTGTTGACCGGCTACACCGGCCAGACCTCGGTCGGCGCCGCCGGCTTCATGGCCGTGGGCGCGTTCGCCACATACGGCCTGCTGCTGCGCGTGCCCGTGCTGCCGTTGCCACTGGCGCTGCTTGGCGGTGGAGTGATTGCCGGGTTGGTCGGGCTGCTGTTCGGCATCCCCAGCTCCCGGATCAAGAGCTTTTACCTGATGGTCACCACGCTGGCCTCGCAGTTTTTCCTGGAGTGGGTGTTCGCCAAGTTTCCCTGGTTCTACAACTACGCCTCGTCCGGCACCATCAGCGCGCCACGCCTGGAGCTGTTCGGCCATAACCTCGGCACCCCGGTCGGTCGCTACCTGTTGACCCTCAGTTGCGTGGTGCTGTTGACCTGGGTGGCGGTCAACCTGGTGCGCAGCCAGATTGGCCGCAACTGGATGGCCATCCGGGACATGGACACCGCTGCCGCTGTCATCGGGATCGCCGTGGAGCGCGACAAGCGCATGGCCTTCGCCGTCAGTTCGTTCTACCTCGCAATCGCCGGGGCGCTCTGGGCGTTCGCGTACCTGGGGACGGCCAGTGCAGGCAGCTTCGACATCAATCGTTCGTTCCAGATTCTGTTCATCATCATTATCGGTGGCATGGGCAGCATTGCCGGCAGCTTCATCGGCGCGGCCTTCATCAGCCTCGTGCCGATCCTGCTCAGCCATGCCGGCCTATGGCTGTTCAACGGCAACGTCGATGCCGGGCAACTGCAGAACCTGCAGAAGGTGCTCTTCGGTGGCCTGATCATCTGGTTCCTGATCAAGGAGCCGGAAGGGCTGGCACGCCTGCTCGGCGACCTGCGTGAACGCATCAAGGTCTGGCCGCTGCGGTTCTGAGCGCCTTCCCACAACCCAACGAACCTTGACCCTACCGAGGGAAAGGAGGTTTCCAACACTGCACAAGACCCAATCGAGAAGACCAACATGCATGCAACTTTAAAACGCAGCCTCGCTGCCATCGGCCTGGCACTGGGTGCCTGCGCAACGCTGGTACCGGTTGCCCAGGCGGCCAACGAACAGTTCTTCCCCCTGGCCACCTACCGGGTCGGCGCCTATGCCTCCAGCGGCATTCCGGTGTGGGCCGGAATGATCGACTATCTGCGCTACATCAACGAGGTGGAAGGTGGGATCAACGGTGTCAAGCTGGTCTGGCAGGAGTGCGAGACCGAATGGACGGCGGAAAAAGGCATCGAGTGCTACGAGCGCTTCAAGAACGGCCTCAACGGCGCGCCGGTGGCGGTCTACCAGCCCAACGGTGCACCGGCGGCCTATGCCCTCGCGGACAAGGCCGAAGCCGACCGGATTCCGCTGATCACCCTCGGCTATGGCCGTACCGAGGCCACCGATGGCAGGGTGTTCCCCTACAATTTCCCGGCCATGCTGACGTTCTACAGCGAGGCCTCGGCATTCATCAATTATGTGGCTGAGCGTGAGGGCGGGCTGGACAAGCTCAAGGGCAAGAAGATCGCCACCGTCTACCATGACTCGGCCTATGGTCGGGAAACCCAGGGGCCGCTGGCGCTGCTGGCGCAGAAGTATGGCTTCGAGAACATCCAGATCGCGGTGGCGGATCCGGGCAACGAACAGGCCGGGCAGTGGCGCCATGTGCGGCAGCTCAAGCCGGACTGGGTGTTCCTGCGTACCTGGGGTGTATCCACGCCGGTGGCGATCAAGACCGCGGCGCGTTTTGGCTACCCGGTGGAGCGCATCGTCGGTGACATCTGGGCCAGTTCCAACGAGGACGTGTTGCCGGCCGGCGAGGCCGGCAAGGGCTACCTGGCGTTGACACCCTATCCAGGCGGTGCCGATTTCGACATCCACCAACGCATTCGCCAGTACATCCTCGATACCGGCAAGAGCGATCTCAAGGATCCGAAGAGTTTCGGCAGCGTCTATTACAACTCCGGCCTGGTGAATGCCGCCATTGCCGTCGAGGCGATCCGCACCGGGCAGAAGAAGTTCGGCAATCGTCCGCTCAACGGTGAGGAAGGTCGCTGGGGCCTGGAGCATCTCGACCTCGATGACGCCCGTCTCGAGGAGATCGGTTTCCTTGGACTGATGCAGCCGCTGAAGCTGTCTTGCAGCGACCATGAAGGTGGCGGGGCAGCCAAGGTACAACAATGGGACGGCGAGCAATGGAAACTGATCACCGACTGGGTCCAGGCCGACCGCGCGACGTTGCGCCCATTGATCGACGCCAAGGCCGCCGAGTATGCGAAAGAAAAGGGCGTAACGGCCCGCGATTGCGCGGCGCAGTAGCCGTGCGCACGAGGAGGAAGAACCCATGACCATTGCGGCCCTTGCGGGCACCGCAAGCAGCGAGTTGCTGGCGGTACACGACATCGAAGTCATCTACGACGGCGCGATCCTCGCCGTGGCCGGGGTTTCCCTGCGGGTCGGGCAGGGCGACATCGTTGCGCTGCTGGGCGCCAACGGGGCTGGCAAGAGCACCACGCTCAAGGCCGTTTCCGGGTTGGTCCAGGCTGACCGTGCGCAAGTCAGCCGCGGCCGGATCACTTTCCAGGGGCAGGATACCGCCGGCGTCGCAGCCAACCTGCTGGCCCGCCAGGGCATTGTCCATGTGCTGGAGGGGCGCCACGTGTTCGCCCACCTGACCGTCGAGGACAACCTGCGCACCGGCGGTTTCCTGCGTAACCCGACGCGCCGGGAACTGGAACAGGATCTGGAGCGCATCTACGCCTGGTTCCCACGTCTCAAGACCAAGCGCAAGACCCAGGCCGGGCTGACCTCCGGTGGCGAGCAGCAGATGCTTGCCATCGGTCGGGCGCTGATGACCCGACCTCGGCTGGTATTGCTGGATGAACCTTCGATGGGGCTGGCGCCGATCCTCGTCGAGGAGATTTTTGCCATCGTCGCCCAGCTCAATGCCCAGGAAGGCATGAGCTTCCTGGTGGCCGAACAGAACATCAACGTTGCGCTGCGCCATGCCACCTACGCCTACGTCCTGGAAAACGGTCGGGTCGTGGGTGAGGGCAGCGGTGCGGAGTTGGCGGCGCGGGAAGACATTCAGCAGTTCTATCTGGGCGGCAAGACCGGTTGAGTGCCGGTTTTCCGCTGTCTTGTGGGCAACAGTGAATCCGCAGTTTGCTGTCGCAGGGGCTTTGTCCAGCCCGCTGCTGGTTCACACCTCTTTGAAGAGAAAGGGTTTAACGGGTTGGTACGGACTGTGCTCTGGCTGTTGATGAACCCGTTACGAAAGGAGCAGCACATGAGCCATTCAGCGACTATTGATCCGTCCGAGCAGGTTCGTCCGGTGCCTCGGCGCCCGGCCCATCTCATTCGCAGCGACGCCGAGGCGATCGCGGTGGCGCACCGTGTGGCCGGGGATTTTGCTCGCGAGGCGGCAACCCGCGACCAAGAACGACGACTGCCCTGGGAAGAACTCGAACGCTTTTCCGAAAGCGGGTTGTGGGCGATCAGCGTGCCGAAGGCCTACGGTGGCGCCGGGGTGTCCTATGTCACGCTGAGCGAAGTGATCGCCATCATCTCCGCAGCCGATTCCTCCCTCGGCCAGTTGCCGCAAAACCATTTTGGTGTACTCAGCAATCTTGGCTTGACCGGCAGCGAAGAGCAGAAGCGGCGCTACTACGCCAGGGTGCTCGAGGGGTATCGCTTTGGTAACGCTTTTTCCGAAGCGCGAAGCCAATACGTCACCACGTTCCAGACGCAGATTCGCTTCGAGGGGGACACGGCGGTACTTGATGGAGAAAAGGCCTACTGCACCGGTGCATTGTTCGCTCATATCGTGCCGGTAGCCGCGGTGGACGAGGCGGGGCATGTGCATATCGCGCTGGTTCCGCGCGATGCCGCCGGACTGACGGTGATCGACAGTTGGGACGGTTTCGGCCAACGCATCACCGCCAGCGGCCAGGTGCGCATCGAAGGCGTACGCGTGCCTGCCCGCGACGTGGTACCTGCCTGGAAAGCCTATGACCAGCCCACTGCCGATGGTCCGATTTCGCAGATCATCCAGGCCGCGGTGGACACCGGCATTGCCCGGGGTGCCTTCGCCGAGACCCTGCGTGTCGCCCGCCAGGCGCGTCCTTGGGTCGACAGCGGCCTGCAACACGGTTGGCAGGATCCGCTAGGCCAAGCGCTGATCGGCGAGCTGGCCTGGCGGCTGCAAGCGGCCGAGGCGATTTTGCAGCGCGCGGCCCAAGCGGTCGATCTTGCGGTCGCCGAGCCCAGTGAGGAACGGGTCGCCGAAGCCTCTGTGGTCGTAGGCCAGGCCAAGGTGCTGTCCACCGAGATTGCCCTTGAGGCTTCCAGCCGCCTGCTGGAGCTGGGCGGCACGCGCAGCGTCTCGGCCAGCCAGGGCCTGGACCGGTTCTGGCGCAATGCGCGGACTCACACCCTGCATGACCCGGTGCGCTGGAAATATCACTTGGTCGGCAACCAGCTTCTCAATGACATCAAGCCGCAACGTCACTCCTGGAACTGAGGTATCGCGCATGTCCCATTCACACTCCCAGGGTCGCAACGACCTCGCCCATGCCCGCCACGTCGAGGCGGCTCTGCTTGACTACCTGCGCGGGCAGAGCGCGCGACATGAAGCCCTGGTGGTCGCCGCGGTCGGTGACCTGCGTATCCGTATCGACGCTGCCGATGCGTTGCTCGAACGCGCCAACGCTTCCCAATCGTCCGCCATTGCCTTTCGTCTGGCTGCTGCCGAGGCGGCGCGTGTCGGCGCCCATCTATTCTTCGAGCTGGCCGGGCGCAGCTTGCCGCGGCCGTTGCCGGATGCAGCCGAGCCGGCGTTGCTGACCCAGCGTCGGCTGCTGGGCGACCATTACCTCAACGGCGCGGCGCTGGCTGATGGACAGGGAGGGCAAGCATGACTGCTGCTCAAAAGTCCTTTCAACGCCCGGACGATATCAAGGGTCAATTGATCCGCGATGCGCCCTGGCACTTGGTCGAACATATGCGGGGCGCCAGGATAGACGTGGAGTTCCATGGCAACTCCGGCGCGAGACAGCCGCATTGCAAAATCGACGTCCTCCTCAAGGAACAGGTCTTGAGAGCCGACGGCAATGAACGTCGGCGGCAGGTTGCGCAGGTCGGGTTGCAGGGCCGGGGAAAACAGACCGACACGTTCATCGTCCAGGGCGTAGCCACCGCGCAGGCATCTCCAGCAGAACTGATTGGGCTCCGGCAACCAACTGAACGTCCCGGTCTGCCCGCTGGGATAGGGTGATTGCGCTGAGCCTGTGCGGTGATCGAGCATGGGATAGATGAGGACCTGGCCGGCGAGCGGAAACCGGGCTCTGTCGCGGGTCATGATGGCCAATGCGGCGGCGAGGGCGCCGCCGGCGCTATGGCCCATCACGGCAATGCGCCGGGGATCCAGGCTCAGGTCCTGACTGTTTTCGAACAGCCAGGCGAGGGCGCTGTAGCAGTCGTCAAGGGGCGCTGGAAAGGAATGTTCTGGCGCCAGTCGATAATCCACTGCAACGATGAACGCACTCAGTTCGTCGGCCAGGTCGGCCAGGAAGTCATCGGCCATCTCGGGTCTTCCGAGTACGAAGCCACCGCCATGGATGGACAGGATCGCCGGAAGGCTTGCGTCTGGCCCGAGGCCTTTCGGCCGATAGAGGCACAGACGCAAGCGTGCGGTATCGGGGCCGGAGATCCAGCGCACTTCGCATCGTGCGCGATGCTCGGGTTTGAAGCCCGAATGGACTCGGGTGCGGATGGCCGGCAGCGTGTTCAGCGACCATTGTTCAGCACCCGAGGCGACAAGGCCGCGAAATGCGGGATCGAGCCATTGATCAGGCATCAGGTTTCGCTCCCCTTTGTTTGAAACCGCCGGGTACCTGTTGCCGGTACCCGGCGCTTTGCCGTTAAAGCCAGGCTTTGATTTGCGCGCAAACGGCCTGGGTGGAAATGCCGTAGCGATCATGCAGTGTCGGCAGCGCGCCCGCGTCGAGGAAGGCGTCTGGCAAGGCTATTTGCCTGAACGTCGGCGTCACGCCGTTGCGCAGCAGGACCCCGGCAACCGCTTCGCCGAGCCCGCCGATGATAGAGCTGTTTTCCGCGGTCACCACCAGTCGTCCCGGCTTTCTGGCCTCGGCAAGGAGGGTGTGTTCATCCAGCGGCTTGATGGTCGGCATGTGCAGTACCGCGACGTCGACGCCGTCTGCCTGCAATTGCTTTGCGGCTTCCAGAGCACGCATCGTCATCAACCCGGTGGAAACGATCAGCACATCGTTGCCGGTGCGCAGGGTCTTGGCTTTGCCGATTTCGAACGTGTAGCCGTACTCGTCCAGCACCAGGGGCACGTTACCGCGCAGCAAACGCATGTAGACCGGGCCTTGGTGCGCGGCGATGGCGGGCACGGCCTGTTCGATTTCCAGCGCGTCGCAGGGGTCGACGATCATCAGGTTGGGCATGGCGCGGAAGATCGCCAGGTCGTCCGTGGCCTGGTGGCTGGGGCCGTAACCAGTGGTAAGGCCCGGCAAGCCGCAGACGATCTTGACGTTGAGGTTTTCCTCGGCGATCGCCATGCAGATGAAGTCGTAGGCACGACGGGAAGCGAACACCGCGTAGGTCGTGGCAAACGGCACGAAACCTTCCCGGGCCATGCCAGCTGCTGCGCTCATCAGCAACTGCTCGGCCATGCCCATCTGATAGAAGCGATCCGGATGGGCCTTGGCGAAGATGTGCAGGTCGGTGTATTTGGACAGATCGGCGGACAGCCCGACGATGTCCGGGCGCTGGTCGGCCAATGCAGCCAGTGCATGTCCGAATGGTGCAGGTTTCGTGGCTTGGCCCTCGGCTGCAATCGAGGCGATCATCGCCGAGGTGGTGAGGCGTTTTTTGCCCGGTTCACCCATCGCGTTCGGTGTGTTGGCGGCGTTGTTCATGACTTTTTTCCTTCTTCAAGGTTGTTCAGCGCCAGGTCCCACTCGTGTTCTTCAACGCGGATGAAATGGGTCTTTTCGCGGTTTTCCAGGAATGGCACACCCTTGCCCATGCGGGTATCGCAGATAATCACCCGGGGCTGTCCGGCGGGATGGTTGCGCGCGGCATCGAATGCCGCGACCAGCGCATCCAGATCGTTGCCGTCGACGCGCTGGGTAAACCAGCCAAAGGCTTGCCAGCGATCGACGATCGGCTCGAACGAGAGGATTTCGCTGGAGTATCCATCGGCCTGCTGGTTATTGACGTCGACGATGGCGATCAGGTTGTCGAGTTTCCAGTGCGACGCCGACATCACCGCTTCCCAGGTTGAACCTTCGTTCAATTCACCGTCCGAGAGCAGGTTGTAGACGAAGGCGGGCGAGCCTTTGCGCTTCAGCCCCAGGCAGGCGCCTACCGCGATGCCCAGGCCTTGGCCGAGGGAGCCGCCGGTGATTTCCATGCCTGGCGTGTACGCCGCCATTCCCGACATGGGGAGGCGGCTGTCGTCCGCTCCGTAGGTTTCCAGTTCATCGAGCGGAACGATTTCGGCCTCGATCAATGCCGCGTACAACGCAATCGCATAGTGGCCGATGGAGAGATAGAAGCGATCACGTTGTTCCCATTCAGGGTCTTCGGGCCGATAGTTCATGGCGTGGAAGTACGCGACCGCCAGCAGGTCGGCGGCGCCCAGGGCCTGGCCAACGTAGCCTTGGCCCTGGACCTGACCCATGCGCAGCGCGTGATGACGGATGTTGTGGGCGCGTTCGGTCAGGGACATGGTTGAAGCAGAGGAAAGCGAGCGAGTCATGGTGAAACTCCGGTGAACTTAACGATTGACCAGGGCGGCGGGGATGCGCAGCACCAGCGAGGCGCCGCCCAGCAGTACGCGGTGATCAGGTACATGCCGATGGCGCTGGAGCCGGTTTGCGTGGTGATCCAGCCAATCAGATAGGGAGAGCAGAAGCCGGCGAGGTTGGCGAAGCTGTTCACCGCCGCGATGCCTGCGGCGGCGGACACCCCGCCGAGGAGGGTCGTGGGCAGCATCCAGAACATCGAGGACGCGGACAGGATGCCGGATGCCGCCAGGCACAGGCTCAGGATGGACAGCAGGATGTTGCCACCCAGCAGCGCGGCGAGCGTCAGCCCGATGGCACCGGCGATCATCGGTATGATCAGGTGCCAGCGCCGCTCGCGATGCCTGTCGCCGCTGCGGCCGATCAGCAACATGGCCGCGATCGCGCAGAGGTAGGGCAGGCTGGTCAGGAAACCGATGTGCAGCGGATCGGAAACCCCGGCGTTGCGCACCAGCGTCGGCAGCCAGAAGGTGATGGCGTACTGGCCCATGACGACGCAGAAATAGATACCTGCCAACAACCACAGGCGGCGGTCGCGGACGAACTCGCCCACCGAGGCATGGGTGACCTTTTGCTGGTTGTCCTCGGCCAGTTCACCGCTGACCAACGCCTTTTCTTCGTCGTCCAGCCAGTGGGCCTGATGGACGCCGTCCTTGAGGTAACTCAGCACCAGCAAACCGACAATGACGGTGGGAATGGCTTCAAGCACGAACATCCACTGCCATCCGGCCCAGCCGTGCACGCCGGCGAAATGGTTCATGATCCAGCCCGAGAGCGGACCGCCCACCATGCCTGACAAAGGGATGGCGATGAACCAGAGCACAGTCATGCGCGCACGGCGATAGGATGGGAACCAGTAGGTGAGATAGAGCAGCAATCCCGGCGCCAGCCCTGCTTCGGCGACCCCGAGCAGAAACCGCAGGGCATAGAACTGCCAGGCCGTTTCGACGAAGGCGAACAGCGCCGAAATGATGCCCCAGGTAATCATGATCCGCGCGATCCACACGCGAGCGCCGACCTTGTGCAGGATGACGTTGCTGGGGACTTCGCAGAGGAAGTAGCCAATGAAGAACATCCCCGCACCCAGCCCGTAGACGGTTTCGCTGAGCGCCAGGTCGTTCATCATTTGCAGCTTGGCGAAGCCGACGTTGACCCGGTCCAGATAGGCGCACAAATAGCACAGCATCAGGAATGGCATCAGCCGCCAGGCCGTTTTCCGGTAGGCATTGGAGCGCACGGTCGAAACCGCTTCGAGCGACAGAGTAGTCATGATGGCCTGATCTCTTGTTTTTATTTACCGCCAGGCAAACAGCCCGGCTGGGGTCGTCGATCCAGAACCGCACGGGCCGCGTGGGCCCGCCCAGATACATCAATGAATCAGCATTCCACCGTTTACATCCAACGTGGTGCCCGTCAGGTACGAAGATAAGTCGCTGGCGAGGAAGAGGGCGGCGTTAGCGACGTCCTGGGCCGCACCCAGGCGACCCAACGGAATACCTTCGATGATTGCGTGACGACGCTCGTCCTGCATGAGGCCGCCGGTGATGTCGGTGTGGATCAGACCTGGGGCGATGGAGTTGACCCGCACCTTGTCCGGGCCCAGTTCGCGCGCCATTGCCTTGGCCAGGCCCAGTACACCGGCCTTGGCGGCGCTGTAGTGTGGCCCACCGAATATGCCGCCACCGCGCTGGGCAGACACCGAAGACATGCAGACGATGCTGCCGCCTTGCTGCTCGCGCATCAGCGGGATCACGGCTTGTGACATGAGCAGGGTGCCGCGCAGGCTGACGTCCAATACCTTGTCGTAGTCCGACGCACGGATATCGAGGGTCTTGAGGGGTTGGGTGATGCCCGCGTTGTTGATGAGAACGTCGATTCGGCCGAAATGTTCGATGGCGCGGGCGACGGCCCGTTGGACCTGCGCTTCATTGGCGACGTTGGCGGCAAGGCCGAGATGACTGTCGCCCAGGGCGCTGGCGGCATCGCGTGCGGCAGATTCATCCAGGTCGAGAATCACGACGCGGGCGCCGTGCCGGGCGAACGTCGTAGCGGTGGCGCGGCCAATGCCACGGGCAGATGCGGCGCCGGTAATGATTGCGACTTTGCCTTGAAGAAGCATGAAGGGATACCTCGGATTGTTTTTATTGGGTCGATTCGGCAAAAACTGATGACTCAGCTTCGTCCTGGTTCCCTGGCTGAGCAATGGCCTGAAAGTCATTCAGTGCTGAAAAAAATTCAGCACTCGCTGGCTTGCGGCTGGAGCCTTTCACGGCGAAGCTCAACAATCATTAGAACTGTCATGCAGGGACCTGCCATGCGTACCGATGCCGATGCCCCTTTGATTCTTCCACCGCTGAAAGCAATTCAGGCTTTTGAGCAAACGGCCCGGTTCAGCAATGTCGCCAGGGCGGCGGAAGTGCTGGACCTGACACCGTCCGCGGTCAGTCATCAATTGGCGAAACTTGAAGCGATGATTGGCCGGCAACTGTTTGTGCGTGCCGCGCGGGGCGTCACGCTCACGCCTGTGGGGGAGCAATACCTCAAGGAGGTGTCCGGGTTGCTCCATAGCCTGGCCGTCGCCACTGAACGCGCGGCCAGCGACGTGAGCCTGGACTGCTTGCGCCTGCATTCGGCGCCCAGCTTCGGGTTGTTGTGGTTGATGCCGAGGCTGGAAGCTTTTCGGGCGTCCAACCCTGATATCCAGATCAATCTTTCCTGCTCTTACGAATCGCTGCATTTCAGTCGGGACAAGATTGACGTGGACATCCGCCACGGCACTGCAAACTGGCCCAGTTATGAAGTCCGTACCGTCCAGAACGAGACCTTCGCGGTGCTCGCTTCGCCAAAACTGCTCGCGCAATGCCCGATCCGCAACGCGTCCGATTTGTTGAATTGCGACCTGGTGCTTTCGGAAGCCACGTTGCTCAAATGGCCGCAATGGTTTGCGCAACATGGCCTGGCGCGCCCGGAGAAGCCTTATGCCTTGAGCTTCGACCGGTCGTACATGTCGCTGGAGGCCGCCAGTCATGGCTTGGGGTTTGCCTTGGAAAGCACATTGCTGGCCAAGAAGTATCTTGCCACCGGCAGCCTGGTCGAGGTGGCACCCGAGGCGCTCAGCGCACCGGTGGCTGCCCATCACCTGGTGTTTCCGAAGGCCCACTCGAGCTTCCCCCGCGTCCGGCGTTTTCTGGAGTGGATGGAAAGTGAGCTGGGGCAGGGCTTCGCCTATTGACCGAGCGGATCTTTCTGCGCAGCGATGACTCAATGCCCCTGATTGTTCCTGATCAGCTCATAAGCCCGGCGCACCAGTGCGTTGATTATCGATGCGTTGCAGGTGTTCGGGTTGGGGGCGTCCTGGGGTGGGTTCGAGAGTCTGGTGACCGTTGCCGATACCCAGGATCGGCAGAGCGCCGAGGATCGGGCGTTGAACCCGGTGGTGCGATTGCATGTGGGGTTGGAGGATGTCGAGGTATTGATCGAGGACCTGCAGCGTGGTTTTGTGGCTGCCGGATGATTTACCAGACTTCTGGTTTCTCCAATGAGGCAGGCATGAGGTCGACCGCCGAAAAACGCTTGGCCCAGAGATGCGCCTGACGAAATTGCTGAACGGTGGCATGGTCGCTTTGACTGGCGAGCGCTGCAACGACGGTGTTGCGCAGGTCAGTGCCTTGATCCACGATCCAGATGCCCGGCTCCCGGTCGCGCAGGGCCATTTCACCGAAGCGGGTCGAGATGACAGGCAGGCCGAGGGCGCGGTACTCGTAGTATTTGACCGGGTCGACCGAGGCGGTCAGGCGGTTGAGCTTGAACGGAATCAGGCCTACCGAAAACGTTGCCATGGCCGCGATTGCGCTGGCATGGGAACACCTGGGTAGCAGCTCGATGTTGGCAGGCAATACGCAGGGCGCTGGTGCGAAGACGGGACCAATCAGCCGGATGCGGTTTCCAGGATTGGCCTGCGCCAGCGCGGTGACCATGTCCCAGTCGAACCAACGACCGAGCGTGCCGACATAACCAAGTACTTGTTGTTTGGCGGCCAGGTCCAGGCTTTCGACCGGCGCAAGTCCGTGCATGTCACAGGCATTGAGGGCAAGTTCTACCTGATCGGTCAGGCCGAGGAGTTTGTCGCGCAAATGGCTGGAGGAGGCCAGCACTTTGTTTACCCGTTGAATGAGCTGCGCCTGGCGACGCTCCATGGATCTGCGTGACAGTCCCTGATAAAAGGCCGGGAAATCATCCATGGCATCGTATACGGCATGGCTTGCAGGGTTGAGCGCCAGCAGTTGCAAGGCCAGTTCGGAAGGTTTCCCCACGCAGATCATACAAGGCCCTTGCGCGGAAAATGCCGCGGCCAACCTGAACACGTTGCGCCACAGTCTCTTGAGGAGCATTGCCGAGCCTGGAAGGGGCTCGATGGGCAGACTCAACGGGCTGCAAACCTTCAACCAGGGCGGAACGGTGACGCTTTGCTGATCGATAGCAGTCGCCTTTCGTCTGAGATCGTTCAGCATGGGCAAGCGCGTCGGGTAGGGGTCGATCCAGAGCACCTGTGCGCCAGTCTGGTGGTGATACCAGTTGACGAAATGATGAGGGCGCTGGCTGAAACTGGCCCATGGCACCGGGGACAGGTAGATCATTCTCATGGCTGAAAGTGCTGGCGCAGGACGTCGGCAATACGCGTTGCGGCCCTGCCGTCGCCATAGGGGGAAACGCCCCGCGCCATGCCCTGATAGGCCTCAGGGTCATCCAGGAGATGCTGTGCCTGTTCAACGATGGTGTCCCGATTGGCGCCCACCAACTTGACTACGCCGAGGTCGACCGCTTCGGGGCGTTCGGTTTCTGTCCTGAGTACCAGCACCGGTTTACCCAGGGCAGGGGCTTCTTCCTGCACGCCCCCGGAATCGCTGATGATCAGGTATGAGCGCTTGATCGCCGCGACAAACGGAGCGTAGTCCAGCGGTGTGCAAAGGATGATGTTCGGGGTTCGGCCGAGCAACTGATGCGCGACGTCCTTGACGTTCGGGTTGGGGTGGACGGGATAGAGAATCTGGATGTCCGGGTTCCGTTCTGCCAGGCGCTTGAGTGCCTGGCAGATATCCTGGAACGGTTCGCCGAAGTTTTCCCGACGATGGCAGGTCACCAGCACCATGCGTTTGTGCGCATCGAGTGGGACGGTCAAGGCTGAGTCCTGTGCCGCGGTCATCAGCAAGGCATCGATGACGGTATTGCCGGTCAGGGTGATATCACTGGCGGCAACACCTTCGCCCAGCAGGTTGGCCACGGCGCCCTGGGTCGGCGCGAAATGCCAGCGGGCCAGCTTGCCGGCGATGACCCGGTTGGCCTCTTCGGGGAACGGATTGTACAGGTCCCCGGTACGCAGGCCCGCTTCGACATGGCCGAAGGGAATTCGCAGGTAGAAACACGCCAGTGCGGCGCTCATGACGGTGGTCGTGTCACCTTGAGCCAGTACGACATCGGGTTTCTCGGCTTGCAGAACGCCGTCGAGTTCACGCAGCAGGCGTGAGGTCAGCGCTGCCAGAGACTGGTTGGGACGCATGATGTCCAGGTCGAGGTCGGCGTTAATCGCAAAGCCCTTCAGTATCTGGTCGAGCAGGCCGCGGTGCTGGGCGGTGGCGAGCACCCGGCACTGGATGTTTTTTTCGGCCTTGAGGGCGTTGATCACCGGAGCCATCTTGATGGCTTCCGGGCGTGTACCGACGATGCAGAGTACTTTGCGGGTCATGACTGCTGATTTCCTATCATTGTTGTCAGAGAGCGTGCTATCCGGTCCGCGTTGGCCATCAGGGTCAACGTGTGCGATTTCTCGGCAAGGCTGGGCAGACAGGCGCCGTCAACGACATGCACGCCGTCGAGGCCTGCGACCTGGCCAAGGCGATCGGTCTGGCCAATCTTCGGCGTCGAGTGCATGGGCAGGGTTCCCGCATAGTGGATATCTGCTCCCGGTCTGCCGACGGTGAAGCTCATGGGCATCAACAGCGCGCCCATCTTCCAATAGATCCGGCGCAGCCTGGTCTCGGCGGCTTTCATGATCCCGGGGAGTTCGGGATGCACTTGGCCGGTGATGCTCAACGAACCGTCGAGGCGCAGCACCGCCGTGTTGCTGGACAGCTGCCCGGGAAGAAAGATGTTGCCGACGACGCACGCGCTGAGCAGGTTCCTCAGCAATTCGATGCTGTAGCGTTTGCTCATGGGAATCCGGCTGACGAACTCGGTCATGAGTAAGCCCGTGGTGCTGAACGTCGAACCGAAAGCTGTGGCGCCGGACTTCAACTCCAGGGTGAACGAGAGCTGGCCCAGGCCAAATGCCGGCACTCTCGGGGTGCCGAGCATTCTTGGCAGCCATAGCAGGAAGGCCGCCGTCGGCGATGACAGCAGCGGTACCGGTGCCGAATGGTTCAGGCACTTGAGGACGAGCCGGGTCGAGGCCAGTGTGCCCGCCGCCAGCAACAGGCGCGCACCGCGCAAGCGCCGGGCGGAGCGATGATCGGTGATGGTCCAGGAGTCGTCCTGTTTCAGCAGATCCTCCACCAGGAAATTCTGGACGTGCTGGAACCCAGGGTATTGCTTGAGTTTTCGCAGCTCTTGCGAGGCGCTGTACAAGGCTTGGTGGTGACAGCCCCACAAGCAGTTTCCAGAAAGATCGCAGGCCTTGCGCTCGTCGAGGGGCTGGCTCAAGGCGGCGACCCTTGAACGGCCAAGACGAAACCCCAGGTCGGGAAACACCGCTCGGCGCCGGGTGTAGCGGTCGAGCAGGCGCTGATGCAGGCTGTCCAGCGGCAGGGGCGGTTGCGACCACTCATCCAGACCGAAGTAGCTGGAGAGATCGTCGTTGAACCGGCCACTGATACCGATCCGGCGCGCGACCGTTTCGTAGGACGCCTGCATCTCGGAATAATCGATGGGCAGCCCGGCAAAGTCACCGGCGCCCAGCGTTGCCACGCCGCAACCCCAGGCATTGGACAGGCCTCCGGTGGCCAGTGATCCGATGCCGATAAAGTTGTTGGTCTCGATGCGATTGCCGGCGCTGAACCCTTCGAAGACATGGGCGTGGGTCGGCGTCTTCAGCTTGGGCGATACGGCGTCCAGTTGGTCCAGGGCGTGGAAGTTTTCGCCGATCATCCATTTCCACTGATGCGCGTCGTCGGCCCTGGCACTGAGGAATGGGCGGGTCGGCGGCACCGGTGAGTCGCTGTTGGCCTGGGCATCAACCATGACCACTCGCAGGCCCGCCTTGACCAGCGGAAAGGCCGCTGAAGTCCCGGCTGGGCCGCTGCCGACAATGATCACATCGAACTCAGGCTTCACGGTGGGATTCACTTCCAAGCAGCAGCGGGCGGGCAAAAGCACGGCACGACAACGCCGCTATCTTCCACACCAACGCTTTGACCGAGGTGAGTCCCAACGCAGCCAGCGTGGCGACAAGGCTGCGCGGCCATCGGGTGCCGAGAAATACCTGCGCGCCTTGGGGGCTGGCTTCGGCGATACCGAGTGCAACCTGCAGGCGCCAGGCCAGTTCCTGGCCCTCGGGCGTGCGCAGGACGCCGGGGTTGTCCAGCAGCGTCAAGAGTATCGGCCGGCCCATCAGCAGGCGTGAGTGAATGACAGGACGGGTTTTGCCCGCACGCTCCAGTGCCCTTGCATAGCGCCTTACCAGGCTTTTTTGCGGCGGGCGTTTGAGCAGGTAGCCCAAGAGCACCGCCGCTTCCTGAAGCAGGCCTCGACGTTGCCCATGGCCGGAGCGATGCATGCCGTGGGCAAGAGGGCGCAACGCGATGCCGAGTTTTTCCAGGGAACGCTCGCTGTCCATGGGCGGCAGATGAATAAGGGAAAAGATCCGCTCCAGGCCCAGTTTTCTGTTCAAGGATCGTCCGAGTATCAGCCGCAACAGCCTGAGCAATGCCACCGGCAGAGGGATTGGCATGCGCACGGCGCGGACCCGGTGCGTCGCAATGGCGCTCAGGAAGCGCCCAAAGGCAATCGGTTTTACGGCACCCAGCTTGAGGACCTCGCCATGAATGTCGTCCCGCTCGGCGATGGCCAGTATCGCGGCCGCGAGGTCGTCGACATGGATGGGCTGCACGCAGGGCGCCGGCAAGAGGATCGGAATGACTGGGCTCCGGCGAACCAGCCCGGTCAACAGGCCAAAGAGCCCGCATTCGGGGCCTCCGTACACTTGTCCGGGGCGGATCACGGTACCCCCGGCGGCGAGCACATGCTGCTCGATACGCCACTTGGTCCGGCCATAAACGCTCGGGGCCGTGGCCCCGGCGGTTTGGCTGGAAATGAAGATGAACCTGGCCGAGCCTTGTCGGGCGCAATCGATCAGCGCCAGGGCCGCGTTTATTTCAGCGTCCGCGTTAGTGTCAGTATCGGGTGACGTGTCGGCCGCCAGATGGATCAGCGCCTGAGTGCCGGCCGGGCACTCGGGCGCCGGGCCCCGCAGATCATAAGGAAGCCAGGCATAGGGGGCAGGGCACGGCTTGCGGGTAGCGCAAATGACTTCGTGACCGCTTGCCGCCGCGAGGGCACTCAAGCGTCGTCCAATGTAGCCGGTCGCGCCGGTAATCAGTAGCGTCATGGTCGTGCGCCTTCGGCTCGGTCAGCGGGAGCCGGCGGGTGCGTATCGGTACGAAACACGAACCGCTTGCTGATCCAGTAGGTCAGCGCTACGCAGATCACGTCGCTGACAAATTTCACCGGGACAGGGTTGTCGATGAGGTACAGCCCCGCGCTGAGCAGCACCGAAGCGAGCGGAATATTGATGGCGAGCAATGAAAAATAGCGCAGCGCTTGAGCCTTGCTGCCGACGCGTGTCGACTGGAATGTGAAATGCCGATGCGAAAAGAACGCGAACGTCCCGGCCGCGACTTTGCCAGCGACGTTGGCCAGCACGGGTTGATTATCGAATAGCGCGAGCAGCAGCAAAAACGTCCCCATGTCCAACCCATAGGCCACGAGTTGGATGGCGCCGTATCGGATAAAGGTCAAGACGTCCTCCGGATCACCACGATGTGGTGCAAGGCCAATATCCGGTGCAACGGATACAGCAGTTTTTCAATGACCTTGAGCACAGGGATGAATACGTCAGGCAACAGCTGGCGAAAGTTCAGGCCGCCGGAAATCAGGTAACGCAGGTAGCTGCCACAGATCTCCTGGTGGACGATCTCCAGGCCCGGGTACTTGTGCTCGAACGCCTGCCGGTCGCGAACGAAAACGATGTAGCTGAGGGCCTGGTTGGCACCGTTCATGGGGCCGGTTGACGGTGTATGCCAAGAAGGGAAGTGCATGTCGAAGCCTTCGGACTTGAACAGGCGCCTATAGAGGAACGCGGCAAAGGGGCCGTGAAAGGGCTCGATCAAAATGGCCCCGCCGCCGATCCTGAGCGTCCTTTCCAGCTCCGTGAAAAAGCACTCGGGGTGAGGAAAATGATGAAAACAATTCTGGCCATAAAAGGCTCTCACCGAATCATCGTCCAGGCTCATTGCCTGGGCATCGAGCGCCATGTCGAGTTTCTCGCTGGCGACAACGTCCGTGGCCAATACCTGCGGGTACGAATCGCGCATGGGCGCGATGCCCGCTCCCAACTCCACCTCAAGACCCCCGACCTGGAAATAGCGGTCTGCCAGTCGACGGAACGCGTGGTGGAATTCCACGAAGACTTCCCTGAGCATTTGCTTGCGTTCAAGCACCTTGCCGTGAAGTTCGAGGCGTTCGCAGCCATCGACATCCAGCGTCTTGAGCGACGGGTCCGATAAAAAATCTCTTAGCGCTTTAATGACTTTTCTTCCCGCAATGAAGTGGCCCTGCGCCTGGAATGCCGAGGCCTGTTGGGGACCGAGGCGATGTCATAACCGAGAAACGCCATGATCAATTGCAGCCCCATGAGCATGGGCAATGCGCTGAGCATCACGGTGCCGGCTGGCGTCGCGACGCCATGCTGCGCCGACTCGAACCAGTGATAACTGCCGAACAGGATGCCGAACACGAACATCAGGATCCCGATCGGCAGCTCGATCGAAGCCAGGGACATGTCGCGCAAGTAGTAGTTATAGAGCACGCGCTTGGTGAAGTTGCGCAGATGCTTGAAGAGAAATTCGCCGACGATTTTCGAGATCTTCAGGTGACTGACCTCATCGCCGTAGCGTGCTTCCATCGGTATGTCCACCACCACGGCGCGCACGGTGTTCAGGCGGAACAGAATGTCGGTCTCGAAAAAATAGCGTTGGCTGACCTTGTCCAGGGGCAGCAGCCTGGCGACGTCACGGTGAATCGCGGTATAGCCGTTGGTCGGGTCGAACAGATCCCAGTAACCCGTCGACAGTTTGGCCATCAACGACAACACGGCATTGCCGAACAGTCGAATTCGCGGCATCGACTGGACTTCCTCCAGGTCGAAAAACCGATTGCCCTTGGTGTAGTCGGCTTCACCCGCCAGGATCGGTTCGATGAACAGCGGAATCAGGGTAGGGTCCATCTGACCGTCGCCGTCGACCTTGACGATGATACTCGCGCCGTCAGCGAGGGCTGCTCGATAGCCGGTCATGACCGCACCCCCCACACCTTTGTTGATGTCATGGGGCAGCACCTTGACCCGAGGGTCGTCACAGGAGGCCAGGACATGCCCGCCCGAACCGTCCGGGCAGGCATCGTCAATGACATAGATGCGCCAGACTTCCGGCCCGATGGCGTCGATGACGCCGACGATGTGTGCGGTGACCCGATAGCTGGGGATGACGACGGCAACGCGTAGTTCATCCGTGAAAATCGCTGTTGTTGTGTTCATCGACTCGCCAACTATTGCCTGAATGAAAGTGATTTGAACTCCAGGGGAGTGTCGGTATGCCCGGACGCATAAATGACCGCGGACGTGGCATTAGCCGGGGCGATGACACTCATCTCATGGGTCTCCCAATGCGTGGTGCAATCAAACGTTGCGATGCTGGCGCTGATGAAGTCGCCTTGGTCGTCAATCCAGTTGGCCTGGATTCTTCCGGTAGTGGCTGCCTCCGCGCAGCGTGCGGACACACTGTTGATGTAGGTCAGCCCCGGCGTGACGTCGACGCGCTGGGTGGCGGGTGTGTTGACGTTGACGGTCAGGATTTTGCGCGAGGTGTCATAGGTCGAGGGCGACAGCAGGTTCCAGCCGTCGAGGCTGGACAGGTCCGGATTGAGCAGGAGCTCGTAGTGGGTGGCGTTGAGTTTGCGCAGGTCCAGGTTACCCAGCCTGGAATATGACGTGGACACGGCGAGCAGGCGGTCGAGTTGCGCCTGGGGAAGAGACTTGAGATCGATCACCAGCCAGTTCACCTGGCGCTGGCGCAAGCGCCGGGTAAGCTCCGCCGGCGAGGTCGCTGCGTCGAATTCGCCCTTCCACTTCAGGTTGTACCACGATGCGTAAAGGGCATCGCCACGCAAACCCGCCATCAAGGGCGACGCAAAAACCGCCACGGGTTGATAACCGCTGTTCAAGGCGTTGACGGTGTCGACCATTTTCCGGATCGGCAGGCGCTCCAGCAAAAAGGCCTCCCGACCGGCCTGGCTCAAGAGTGCCGAGGGTTTGATTTCGCCATAGTAAGTCGCGGCCTGGATGAAGCGGGTATTGGCCAGGACCAACACGGCACCGGCCGCGATGGCGAGGCTGCGGGGGAAGGCCCTGGCGTCGGAAAAGGGCAGGGCGAGGATCACCGAGAACAGCGCAAAGGAGGGAAACACATAACGCAGGTAGGCCGTTGACTGGAACGTCATGAACATCGCGCCGGCGCCGACCAGGAGGATGCACAGGGCTTTTTTGTTGCCGCTCAACAGCACGGCGACGGCCGCTGTGGGTAGCAGCAGCCACTGGAAACCCGCCGCGCCGACCCGCCCCTCGATGAACTGCGGCGACTGGAAGACCATTCGATAGAGGGTGTCCCAGGTCATCCCGGTACCGAAAGTGGCGGGCGGTTCGAAGTTCATGTCCGGCCAGAGCGGCGAATGGAAAACCCCGTTGAAAAACGGGAACACCGGATTACCGGTCAAGTACCCGGCGCAGACGTAAGGGGTAGCGCCCGCCAGCAGCAGGCCGGCGCTGCCGAGCATGAGGGTCTTGACGATTCCTCGCATGGCCCAGGCCTTGTACTGCAGCAAGAGGACCAACAGCAGGACCGGCAGGACACTCAGCGTCACCGCCTTGGTCGCCATGGCGAAGCCCAGCAGGACACCGGCCAGGGCCAGTTGCGACAGGCGTTCCCGAGGATCCGCAGTGAAGCCTGAGACCTTCAGGATTGCCAGGGTCCCGGCCAGCATGAAGGCGGTCCACGCCGACTCTATATGCAGGCTGCTGCTTTCAGCGAAGGCGAGGGGCGTCGACAGAAAGATCAGGCTTGCCCCGCGAGCGCTCGTGGCGGAGCCCCCGGCCCAAAGGGTCATGTTGCGAATCTGCCACGCCACCAGCAAGGCGAACGCGCTATTGCTCAGGCGTGACGCCGTTTCGCCCGCCAGCATATAGACGATGCTATAGATCCAGTCGGCCAGCATGGGCATGACGGCCCACACATAGGTGTTTGCATCGAACGACCATTGGTGCCGCTGGGCCAGGTGTGAAGGGACGAAGAGGTGCATGGCCAAGGCGTCGTGGCCGACCTCCGGCATGAAGGCTACCAGCACGTAGAGGCAGGCGAAGCCGCCAATCAATACATCGAGCCCGGTTTGCAGGGGCGTTTGTGCCGAGCGGGTGGCCTGGATTTGTGTCAGCAGTTCGCGACCTATCGACAGGACCTGTTTGCGCCCCAGTACAAGCGGCACTGCCAGCATCGCGCCATACAGCCAGGGATAGTTGATCGGCATATACGCAGCCAGGCCTGTCAGCGTACCGAACGTGCCGATGCCCATCAGCAGATGGATGCTCCAGTCGGCCGGATTTTCTTGCCTGAGCAGCCACCTGCCGAGCACGGTGGCAGACAGCGCGAAGACCGCGACGACAATCATCGGCCAGATCTGCGCGCAGGCAATGGTCAGGCACGCCAGCAGGCCAAGGCAAAGAATGATCGGCGGCTTGCGAGTGAAAGCGGTAAGGGCCGCCAGGACTGCCACTGACAGCAGTATCGTGCGGCTGCTGCTGTTCATGGACGCCAGTTCAAGCGTCGAAAAACCGTACACGCCGACCGCCGTACTCGCCAGTAAAACCAACAGCACCACTGCGTATTTCAGGCTTGATCCAGGCAAAATATCGTCTCGGCTGAAGGAACTCGCTTAAGGCTTTCTCGATTCATTGTGGCGAGGGAGCTTGCTCCCGCTGGGCTGCGCAGCAGCCCCAAAAGCTGAATGCAACCTACCTGGCACGCTGCGGTGGCCGGGTTCAGGGCCGCTTCGCAGCCCAGCGGGAGCAAGCTCCCTCGCCACGGTTGGTCAACGCTCGTAAACAGCGTTGCATCCAAGAGGGGCCTATACATCTCGGTACGTGTGCGGAACCCAGGATCCCCATTTGTTCTCGTAGATCGCCCGGTTCTTCTCGAAAAGTGCCTGTTTTTTCCTGGCACCCAAGGTGTTGAACGAGGCGGACAGGTGGTGATGGACGAAGACGTCTTCGGCGCAAGCCGCGCGCAGGCCGCGACGCTGCACGCGGCGGCAGTAATCGTCATCCTCGAAGAACCCCAGGCCGTACTCCTCGCACAGACCGCCGATCTGCTCGTAGGTCGAGCGCGGGAACATCACGCAGAAAAACGCCAGGGTGTTGATTTCGAACCACTCGCCCATTCGGGCACGGGTCATTTGCGCGGCTTCGGCGGGCATGTCCTCCATCCGGCCATAACGGGTGCTGACTTTGGCTTCGTTGCCGATGTTGTTGGTGACCGGACCGATGATGCCGATTTCCTCGTGGTCCTTCAGATGACGGATCAACCCCCTGATCCAGCCGGCGGTGACGACCGTGTCGTTGTTGAGGATGACCAGGTACTCGCCACTGGCTGCCGCGAGCCCTTGGTTGTTCCCTGCGGCGAATCCCTTGTTGTCCGGATTGAGGATGACGATCCGTTCGGGATGTCCCTTGGCCCAGGCAGTGAGATAGGCCGGGGTCTGGTCGCTGGAGCAGTTGTCGACCACGATGATTTCGAGGTTCGGGTACTGGCTCTGGGTCAACAGACTGTCGAGGCAAGCCTTGGTCAGTTCGAGGTTGTTGTAGGTCAACACCACGACGCTGACCTTGGGCAGGGGCAATGACGCGATGGCCTTGCGCAGGCTGGCGGCCCGATGCTGCCAGGTCTGGCCCTGGGCGAACGATTGACGCGCCTTTGGCGTTGCGCCGACCTCTGGCAGAGCATCGAGTACACCGCGTATGGCAGAGATGAATTCAGAGGGCTGTTCAACAGCCCAGGCCAGTTTGCCGAACTGGCTCAACTCTGGCAGTTTCACCGACACTACCGGTTTTCCTGCGCTCAGGTATTCATAGACTTTGACCGGATTGGTGGCGAGCGTCAGGGGCATGACCTTGAACGGAAGCAGGCAAACATCCATGGCGTAGAGGTAATAGGGCAGGGAGGCATACGGGACTTCGCCTTCCAGGACCACATTCGGGCAGGCCTTGAAATATTTTTTCGCCTGGACGATATCGCTGCCGATCAACAGGATCAGCTGCTGTGGGAAGGACTGGGCGACGCGTTTGACCAGTTCCAGGTCGAACCATTCGGCGATGACGCCGTAGTAGCCGATGATCTTTCTGTTGGCCGGGTCCCGGTAGATCTTGTCGGGACGTTGGCTGAAAAAACCGTATTCGCAGGCGTTGCGGATCACCTCTACGTTGCGGTTTTCCCGCTTGCCGTGTTGTTCGATCCAGTCGGAAGTCGCCACCAGCAGATCGGCCCGGCGCATCAAGGCGATTTCCAGGTCGAGCAGTTCCTGGGCAACATTGCCGAAACCTTCGTGATGATCCATGCAGTCATAGACCAGCGTGGCGTTGGGGACACGTCTTGCCAGCGGGAACCAGTAGGCGTGCTGGACGATGCAATCCACGGCGGCGACGTTCGCCGCGTCCAGCAGCATGGCCAGGCCTTGGCGCAACTGGCTGATCGCGGCCGCTGAAGGCGGGGCATGATAAATGGCCGGAGCCCCGCGCACCTTGAAACGGATCTGGAACAGCCGCTCGGAGCCTTCCAGGCGCTCCGCCTCGAAGCCGGGAGCATCATCGTCGATAAAGTGGTTGGAAATATAAAACGTCGTTTGTCCCGCCCGCGCCAACTCCTTGGCCAGGTTTTGTGGGCGCTGGATGCGGAAGTGCCAATCGATCACGCCGAACATCAGGATCGTCGGCTGCCCGTGACTGGATGGCACGGCAAGGTCAATCGGTGGTAGCAGGGGTTGCAGCGGCGCGAGGCTTGGGGACGCCGATGATTCGCCGGCTGTCGCCGTGGTGCGTTTCAGCCAGCTTCGAAGCCGCTGGGCCAGCCTGCTTTTCTGCTGTGCGGTGAGCGGCAACCAGGCGTAGATCCGGCGCGATAATTTATACAGCTGCTTGCGTATCGAATAACGCAGCGGTGCGCGTTCGATGGCGTTGCCCCAGTCAGAAAGCTTGAGCAGCTCAGTCTGCTTCGCCGCCAGTTGTGCGCGCAGATCCACCGCCCAATCAGACAGCTCCACCGCTTGCCGTTCTTTTGCGCGAAGTGATGCCTGGGTGTCTTTGAGGCGCCGTTCGGTCACTTGCAATTGCTCGCGCAGTCGCCCGGCCTTGCCTTCCTGAAGCGACAGGCGAGTGCGAAGCGCTTGTGAGCCCAGGTTCAGTTGCTTGATCAGCCGGTCCCGATTCTCGATTTCCTTGACCAACTGCAAGGCTTCAATGGATCTGGACTGTGTTGAGCGAGTCAGTTTGTCAATGTGATCGACAAGACGGTTGATCTGATCCATGCGTTCTTCCAGTCCCTTGGACATTACGGCAACGCACCCCGGGTCGTTCAGGTTTGTTGTCGACTTCAATAACCAGGCAGGCCCAGGTTTCAGCCGTGCCATCCATCAGCATAGCGGCTGCTGGACGAGGCGCCACGTCAACAAACTCATATGACATCGGCAAAGCCTTTGCGTGTCCTCTGGAACCAGGCGAATCCGGCACAGGCAATCAGCAAGGAAATTGCCGAATAAGCCGCCAGCTGCGCCCATTGCGGTGTCCTGCCCCAGAACAGTACGTCACGAACCATTTCCACCGGCAGCGTCAGGGGGTTCGCCTGCAAGGCGGCCTGATAGCTTTGTGGAAGTATCGTAAGGGGGTAGAAAATCGGCGAGAGAAAGAGCATCGCCGTTATGACGATGCCGATGAATTGGCCGATATCGCGCAGGTATACGCTTATCGAGGCGAGGAACCAGGAAATACCCAGCGTCAACAACACCAACGGAAACAGCACCAACGGCAGCAGAAGGGCAGTTGCCGGAGGGGTTCCGAACAGCACGATATAGAAGAGCAGCCAGGCCAGGATGCTGATCGCCATGTGGAACAGCGCAGCGCCGAGCGACACCATCGGCAGGGTTTCCAGCGGGAAGACGATCTTTTTGACGTAGTTGGTATTGGCCAGCACCAGGCCCGGCGCGCGGTTCAGGCATTCGGAAAAACAGGTTGAACACCAGCAGGCCTGCGAACAGCACCAGGGCGAATTCGCTCTTGGACTCGCCGCCACCCGACCAGCGGGCCTTGAAGACCACGCTGAAGACGAACGTGTAGACCACCAGCATGAACGCCGGGGTGAAGAACGACCATAGGATACCGAGCACCGAGCCTTTATAACGACCGATGATCTCCCTGCGGATCAACACGTAGATCAGGATTCGATTGACCAGCACACTCTTGATCATGGCGGCAGGGGAAGTGTTGAACGACTGCATTGGTACTGGGGCCTCAGGACAAAAAATCGAAACTCGGTGAATCGCATCCTCATGGAGGGTAGGCCAAGTTCAGGACATTCGAAGTTTTTTTCCCCATTTGTGCTTAACTCATCGGCAGTGCCCAGCGAAGGAGTGATTCTGTAGTGCCGCTAACGGAAGTGACTCATGGAAGGGCTTTGCCGATGTCGTTTGAAGTGGCCATCAGCGCCGAGAACCTGAGCAAGTGTTATCAGATCTACGATGCGCCCAAGGACCGCCTGTTGCAGATGCTGGTGCGCGGCAGGAAGCGTTTCTACCGCGAGTTCTGGGCCCTGGACGATGTTTCCCTGACCATCGCAAGGGGGGAGACCGTCGGCATAATCGGCCGTAACGGCAGTGGCAAATCCACCTTGTTGCAACTGATCTGCGGAACGTTGATGCCGACCCGGGGCAGTGTTCGCGGGCATGGCCGGATTGCGGCGTTGCTTGAGCTCGGGTCGGGTTTCAATCCGGAGTTCAGCGGCCGCGAGAACGTCTATGTGAACGCGGCGGTGCTGGGCTTGAGTCGCGCGGAAATCGATGCTCGTTTTGATGACATCATTGCCTTCGCCAACATCGGCGACTTCATCGACCAGCCCACCAAAATCTATTCCAGCGGGATGCTGGTCCGGCTGGCCTTCGCCGTTTCGGTCTGTGTGGAACCGGAGATCCTGATCGTCGACGAGGCCCTCTCCGTCGGCGATGCATCTTTTCAATTCAAATGCCTGAACCGCCTGGAAGAACTGGCTGCCAAAGGCACCACGCTGCTGTTCGTCTCCCACGACATGAGCATGGTCAAACGGTTTTGCCACCGGGTCATCTATCTGCGCGCAGGCCGCGTCGTTGCCAGCGGCTCACCCGATGAAATGGCCGAGTTGCACTTGCTCGACATGCGTGACGAGCAACGTCGCTGGGCCAGTGGCGGGGCCATACCGGTTACACAAAAATCCTTTATTGGCGGTCAGCAGGGGATGGCCTTTGGAACCGGGGAGGGACACATCAGCGCCGCCTGCTTCACCAACACTCGGCAGCTTTCTTCGAGTTACCTGTATGGCGACGACGTCGAGATTCGCGTTGAAGCGTTACTGCATGAGTCGATCACTCAGCCCAACATCAGCTTCACTATCCAGGAAGCGAGGCTGCTGGTGATCGGCGGGGGCAACTTCGCCCTGCAGCCGGGCCCGGTCGAAAACGGCTTGCGGCATACGGCCATTACGGTGCGCTTCCCGGCCAACCTCGCCGAGGGGCGTTACCACGTCACGCTCAAGCTGTTGCATGGCGCGACGGAAGACACCTCGCAACTGATCGAGAAGCAAGTCGCGCCCTTGGCGTTCGACATGTTGCCCAGCCACAAGCATTTCCTGGGTATGGTTGACTTGGGATTGCAGAGCGTCGACCCGCGAGCGGCCGAGTCGCCTCCCAAGACCTGCGGGATTCAAGCAGAGGAGGACCTGGCGGAACACTTGGATGAGCGCACGTGGCAGGTGGCTATCTTCGGCACCTTCGACGTAGAAAACTATGGTGACCTGCTGTTCCCCATCATCGCCGAGGCAGAGCTGGCCCGGCGCTTGGGTTCGGTCAATCTGCAGCGGTTTTCCTATCATGGGAAAACCCCATCCGAATGGCCCTATGCGGTGACGTCGTTGACAGAGCTGCCCGCTGTAGCGGCAGGCCTGGATGGCGTGTTGATCGGCGGTGGTTTCCTGATCCGATTCGATAAAGTCGTTGCCCATGGCTATGGTCCGACCACTGCCGACATCCATCACCCTACCGGTTATTGGCTGACCCCCGCGCTCATCGCGCTGCAGCATGCCGTTCCGGTCATGTGGAATGCACCGGGGATGCATTGCAACAGTATTCCCGATTGGGCCAGGCCGTTATTGACGATGGCCCTTGAGCAGAGCCGGTACGTGCGCGTCCGTGATGCCCTGTCGCGCGATACCCTCGGCGCGCTCAGCCAGCAAATCGAGATCGAAGTGCTGCCCGACACCGCGTTCGGCTTGCCGCGCCTGATCGGTGAGCAACGGCCCTCGGCCGAGTTTGTTCGGCTGCGCGAGCATGCCGGGCTGACCGGGCCCTACATCGTGATCCACGCCATTCATGTGGTGGAGTCCTTTGTAAAATTGTTCGAAGACCACCCTGAGGCGTTCCTGGGCTACCAGTTCCTGGTGGTGCCGATTGGACCGGTCCTGGGCGACGATCCGTCAGTGATTGCCGGGCGGCTGCCCGGATCCATCACCTTGCCGTTCTGGCCGAAGCCGTTGCTCATGGCCGAAATTCTCAGCCAGGCCCAAGCGGTGATCGGCCATAGCTATCACCTGGCGATCACCGCCCTGGCGTTTGGCGTGCCGGTGTTTTGCTCGGCGGACCTGACCACGGGCAAGTACACGGCGCTGGCGGGGTTCGACACGCTACATGCGTTGCCGAACGTCGCGACGATCGATCCGCAATGGTTCCTCGCCCGCGTGGGCAAGACTCAGCCATCGCCCTTGGCGCGTGCGGCGGCGGATCAGTTGGTGGAGCATTGGGACCGGGTCGCTGAGATCATTCGCCAAGGTAAAACGGCGTCACAGCCGGTGCTGGGGGCTTTTCTGCAGCACCTGCCGAATCTGCTCGAAGCCGCGGCCGAGACGTGCTACCCAGTGCCAGCTGAATCGCCGGTGAGTCCGGTCATCCCTGTGCCGCAGATCAACGAACCCGCGCAGGACCTGGCAGCACGAGAGCTTGCCCAACAGCAACGGATCATCCAGCTCCGTGAGCAACTGGCTCGCAGCGATGCCAGGATGCGTGAGCTGCAGAACTCCAATTCATTCCGAATGACCGCGCCACTGCGTTCCATCGCCCGTGGTATCAGAAACCTGACAGCGAACAAAGACCGACAATGCTAGATCTCTCTCGTCTCACGCCAGCGGCGCTAAAGGATCAGCCGTTCTCATGGGCTGAAATCGGCAACCTGTACTCGGCCGAGGATGCCGCCGCGTTGGCAGCGTCTTTTCCTCATGATCACTTCAAGACCGTGAGTGGTTATGGCGGTGAAAAAAACTATGACTACGAGGCACGAGCCTTGTTGGGCATGGGCGACGATACCATCGCTCATGCGCAGGAATTGAGCGAGGCATGGTTGCGGCTGGCTCGGGATCTTGGCTCGGCTGGTTATCGCGAAGCCATGTCGCAAATGACTGGAATCGATCTGCGCAGCGTGCCGATGGAGGTCAATGTCTTTCATTACGGTCCGGGTGCGAGCCTGGGCGCCCATCCGGACCTGCCCGATAAACTGGTCACCCATATCCTCTATTTCAATGAGTCCTGGGACCGCAACGACGGCGGTTGCCTGAACATCCTGCACCGCAACGATCCCAGCGCAGTGGCGGCCGAGATCGAGCCCCTGGTGGGTAATTCGGCGATCCTGGTGCGCTCGGATAATTCCTGGCATGCCGTCACGCCCGTAGTCAATGGCTGCCATTCTTCCCGTCGTAGCCTGACCGCAACGTTCTACCGGCCGGGCTCGCGCAGTTCCATGTGGCCGCCGGATGACAGCACGCCGCTGCATCGGTACCCGCATGCTTAAGCCCGACAGCACCTTGCTCGACCGGAACGCCGCCTTGGCTCAGCGAGATGCGGCCGTCAATGAGCGCGATACCGCGCTGGCGAAAGTCGACTTCCTGCAAAACACCCGTTCGTGGCGTTTCACCCGGCCACTGCGTACGCTGTTCCGGGTGCTGCGTTATGGATTTTCCGCCTACCGGGAGTTTCCCGAAACGGCTCCGGCAATCGTCTACCCGGCAGCGCCGGAACCGTTGCCGAACGTTGAGGTACAAGCGGATTTCGCCACCAGAGGGCAGCTGGATATTCTCTGCTTCGCCAATATCGACTGGGCCGCGCGCTTCCAGCGACCGCAGCAGTTGATGAGCCAGTTCGCGAGCAATGGTTATCGGGTGTTTTATATCGTTCCATCCAGTGTGCCGGAGCAGGGACAGCTTTATCGAGTGACGTCAGTGGCGTCCAACCTTTTCGAGGTGGCGCTGCATCGCGATGTGCAAATGGCCTATTACGAAAAGATAGTGACGCCTGAGAACCATCAGGCGTTGCTGCGTGCGATTGCTGCATTGGTCACTGACATGCAGATCAGAACCGCCCTCTCGGTGGTGCATATTGCCTACTGGAGCCCCGTGGTACTCAGCCTGCGCACGCTGCATGGCTGGCGCATTCACTATGACTGCATGGACGATTGGGATGGTTTTCCGAACATCGGCGAACAGCTGCTGAGCGAGGAAAAGACCCTGGTCGCCCAGGCCGATCTGGTGACTGTTTCCGCGGCGGTGCTTTACCAGAAATGGTGCGCTCATAACCCTCGCTGCGTGCTGGTGCGAAACGCTGTGGATTTTGCTTTTTTCCACCAGCACTGTTTTACCAACGATCTGCTGAGCGGGCTGGTCGGCCCGGTGATTGGCTATTACGGCGCCTTGGCTGAATGGCTCGATTATCCACTGCTGGCGGCGTTGGCGGACCTGCGACCGACGTGGAATTTCATCCTGGTGGGGGATATTTTCGTAGAGGACCTGGCGGGGCTCGAGCACAAGCCCAATGTGCGGTTGTTGGGCCGCAAGCCGTACACCGACATGCCGCTGTACCTGGATCATTTCGATGCGTGCCTGATTCCCTTCAGGCTCTACAACGTGACCCATGCGGTCGATCCGGTGAAGTTCTACGAGTACCTCAGCGCCGGCAAACCGGTGATCTCCACGCCACTGGCGGAGATCGCCATCTACAAGGACCTGCTGTACTTCGCAACCGGAGTCGATGAGTTCATCGAGCAGATCGAGCGTGCCCTGGCCGAGCGCGATCTGGCCCTTTACAAGCGGCGTGTGGAGCTCGCTCGGGCCAACGATTGGAAGGATCGATTTAATAGCATGCAACTTGCCATCGTCGGGCTGTACGAGAAAGTCTCCATCGTCATCGTGACGTACGACAACCTCAATCTGACGATTCAATGTGTCAACAGCATTCTGCGTAATACCACCTGGCCCAATTACCAACTGATTGTCGTCGACAACGGCTCGGACGATGGTACGCAAGATTATCTTGAACGCCTGGGCCGTGAGGTACCGTTCACGAAGATCATCCTCAACCCGGACAACCGGGGCTTCGCTGCGGCGAACAACCAGGGTTTGCGAGAAGCCGACGGTGACGTCCTGCTACTGCTCAATAACGACACGGTGGTACCGGGCGGTTGGCTCGATCCGCTGGTCAGGCTTTTGCGTGACCCGAGTATCGGCCTGGTCGGGCCGGTCACGAATGCGGTAGGAAACGAAGCGAAGATCGAGATTTCCTATACTGACATCCAACAGATGCAGGCGTTTGCAGACCACTACACCGTAGCCCGTAAGGGGCAGTCGTTCGATATATCCATGCTCGCAATGTTTTGTGTCGCCTTTCGCCGAACCACCTTCGATGAGGTGGGGTATCTGGATGAAACGTTCGGTATCGGGTTGTTCGAAGATGACGACTACAGCCGTCGTGTTCAGGCTGCCGGCTACCGCACGGTCTGCGCTGAAGATGCGTTTATCCATCACTACGGGCAGGCCTCGTTCAGCAAGCTGATCGCCAGCGGCGAATACCAGGCGCTCTGGGACAAAAACCAGGCGTATTTCGAAAGCAAATGGGGGGCGTGGCAAGCCCACGTACATCGCGACGAGCCCGGTGCGGAGGGGTAGGGCGCGATAAGGTCACCCCTCGGCATCCTCGTTGACAGTAACTCCGCCTTCGCGAGCAGGCTCGCTCCCACACTGGATCTTCAGGAAGCCACAAAAACCATGTACACCGCACCACACTGTGGGAGCGAGCCTGCTCGCGAAATGGCCGGCCCATCCAATATCTTCGTCGATTGACACTCCGCCTTCGCGAGCAAGCCCGCTCCCACATTGGATGTTCGGCAGGCAGACACAAGACATCCCACCCATCGCCAAGGCCGTTTCAGCGTCCAGGCAAATCCTCATCCAGCAGCTGAAACGCCTTGGGGGCAAAGCCAAACTGTTGACTGGCCTGCGAGTGGTCGAACACCAGGTCAGCCGCGCCAGGCTGTCATCGTTAGAACTTCGATCAGTTTCTGGGCCGGTGTGCGCTTGGAGCCAGTCATACTCCAAAGCGTTGAGTGTCGGCTTGCGTTGTGTCAGGTCCGGCACAACTGTCGCGGCCAATGCGACAGCTGTCGCGCGCCGACGCTATCGGCGGCCAGGGATGAGGGCCCTGTATTACAGGGCCTGCAGCGATATTTAGAACGGTGGCATGGGGGTTGCTCTTCTTCTGGTGCGCAGCGCAATGGCTTCGCTACTAATAAGAACCAGGAGTCTCCCATGACACAGATTGGCCTCGCCGTGCCTACTGCTTCTGCGAAAGCGTGCCCGCGCGTTCCCCTCAAGACGTTATTTATCGTGCTGGCGCTTGCCCTCAATGCCGCCCCAGGCTGGGCGCAGGACATGCCGGCGAATGTCGATGGCAAGCGCATCATTGCCGCCGACCGGGAGCCGGGGAACTGGATGAGTACCGGCCGTACCTACGACGAGCAGCGCTACAGCCCCCTGAACAAAATCAGCGACCAGAACGTTGGCCAGCTGGGCCTCGCGTGGAGCTACAAGCTCGACCTGGATCGTGGTGTCGAGGCCACGCCGATCGTGGTCGATGGCGTGATGTACACCACCGGTCCGTTCTCCGTGGTCTACGCCCTGGATGCGCGCGACGGCAAGCTGATCTGGAAGTACGACCCCAAGTCTGACCGCAACCGCGCCGGCGAGGCCTGTTGCGATGCGGTCAACCGGGGTGTGGCGGTGTGGAAGGGCAAGGTCTACGTGGGTGTGCTCGACGGGCGCCTGGAGGCGATCGATGCCAAGACCGGCCAGCGCGCCTGGTCGGTGGACACCCGCGCCGATCACTCGCGCAGCTACACCATCACCGGGGCCCCGCGGGTGGTCAACGGCAAAGTGGTGATCGGCAACGGCGGCGCCGAGTTCGGCGTACGCGGTTACGTCACCGCCTACGACGCTGAAACCGGCAAGCAGGCCTGGCGTTTCTTCACGGTACCGGGTGACCCCAAGCTGCCGCCCGAAGACAAGGCCATGGCGATCGCCGCCAAGACCTGGCACGGCGATGCCTATGTGGCCCAGGGCGGGGGCGGTACGGCCTGGGACTCTTTCGCTTTCGACCCGGACTTGAACCTGCTGTACATCGGGGTGGGCAATGGCTCGCTGTGGGACCCGAAATGGCGTAGCCAGGCCAAGGGTGACAACCTGTTCCTGTCATCCATCGTCGCGGTCAATGCCGACACCGGCGAGTACGCCTGGCACTACCAGACCACGCCAGGAGACGCCTGGGACTACACCGCCACCCAGCACATGATCCTGGCTGAACTGCCGATCGATGGAAAGCCGCGCAAGGTCTTGATGCAGGCGCCGAAGAACGGTTTTTTCTACGTGATCGACCGCGCCACGGGTGAGCTGCTGTCGGCCAAGGGGATCGTGCCGCAAAGCTGGACCAAGGGCATGGACATGAAGACCGGCCGGCCGATCGTCGACGACGAGAATGCCGCGTACTGGAAGGATGGCAAGCGCAAACTGGTCACGCCGGCGTTCTGGGGCGCCCACGACTGGCAGCCGATGTCCTACAACCCGAACACGGGCCTGGTGTATATCCCGGCGCACATCATGTCGGCCTACTACGAGCACATCCCCGAGGCGCCGAAGCGCAACCCGTTCAAGAGCATGTACCAGTTGGGCCTGCGCACCGGGATGATGCCGGAGGATGCCGACGGGCTGCTGGAAATGGCCAAGGGCTGGTCGGGCAAACTGATTGCCTGGGATCCGGTCAAGCAGCAACCGGCCTGGGAAGTGCCCTATGTGACGATCTTCAACGGCGGCACCTTGAGCACCGCCGGCAACCTGGTGTTCGAGGGCAGCGCCGATGGCCGGGTGATCGCCTACGCCGCCGACACCGGCAAGAAACTCTGGGAGCAGCCGGCGGCCAGTGGCGTCATGGCCGCGCCGATTACCTACAGCGTGGACGGTGAGCAATACGTCACCTTCATGGCCGGCTGGGGCGGAGCCTTCTCGACGTTTGCCGGGGCTTTGTCCCTGCGCGCCGGGGTGCGGCCGTTCTCCCAGGTGCTGACCTACAAACTGGGCGGCACCGCGAAACTCAACGAGCCGGCGCCGCTTGCCGACACGCCGAAACCGCCGCCACTGACCGCTGACATGGCGGCGGTGGACGCCGGCGGCAAGCTCTATGACGGCTACTGCTCGCAGTGCCACGGCATCCATGCCGTCAGCGGTGGCGTGCTGCCGGACCTGCGCAAGCTGACCAGCGAAAAACACCAGATGTTCCTCGGCATTCTTTATGGCGGCCGAGTACCTGACGGCATGCCGTCCTTTGCCGATGCCTTCACGCCGGAACAGGTCGAGCAGATTCATCAATACCTGATCAAGCGCGCCCACGACCTGCAGCAGGAAGGCGGCGTCTGGAAAACCTTCAGCGCCAAATGAACGCCCGCGACGCAGGGGCCGGTGCGCCTCTGCAGCGCTTTCGACACTGACCGCGAGAGCAGACCCATGACCGAGATCATCGATTACCAGAACTTCATCGCCAACGCCTTTGTCCCCAGCGAACCGAGCATCGAAGTGCACAACCCGGCCAACGGACGCTTGCTGGCGCGGGTGCCGCAAGCCAGCGGCGAACAGGTTGAAGCGGCCGTTGCCGCGGCGCGCAAGGCGCAGAAAGGCTGGGCGGCCCGCCCGGCCATCGAACGCGCTGGTTACCTGCGCAAGATCGCCAGCAAAGTGCGCGACAACGCCGAGCGCCTCGCCCATGTCATCACCGCCGAACAGGGCAAGGTGCTGGGGCTGGCGCGGGTGGAGGTCAACTTCACCGCCGACTATCTGGATTACATGGCGGAATGGGCGCGGCGCCTTGAAGGCGAGGTGCTGACCAGCGATCGCGCCGGCGAAAGCATCTTCCTGTTGCGCAAACCCCTGGGTGTGGTGGCCGGCATCCTGCCGTGGAACTTCCCGTTCTTCCTGATCGCACGCAAGATGGCGCCTGCGCTGGTGACCGGCAACACCATCGTGATCAAGCCCAGCGAAGAAACCCCGATCAACTGCTTCGAGTTCGCCCGCCTGGTCGCCGAAACCGACTTGCCGGCAGGCGTGTTCAACGTGGTCAGCGGCACCGGCGCAACGGTGGGGCATGACCTGACCCGCCATGCCGGCATCGACCTGATCAGCTTCACCGGCAGCGTCGGCACCGGCTCGCGAATCATGGCCGCAGCGGCGCCGAACATCACCAAGCTCAACCTGGAACTGGGCGGCAAGGCCCCGGCGATCGTGCTGGCGGACGCCGACCTGGCGCTGGCGGTCAAGGCGGTCACCGCGTCGCGGGTGATCAACAGCGGGCAAGTCTGCAATTGCGCCGAGCGGGTGTACGTCGAACGCAAGGTTGCGGATCAATTCATCGAGCAGATCGCCGCGTCGATGGCCGCGACCCGCTACGGCGACCCGCTGGCCGAAGACAATCTGGACATGGGCCCGCTGATCAACCAGGCGGCGCTGGACAAGGTCGCACAAATGGTCCGGACCGCCACGGGGCAGGGGGCCGAAGTGGTCACCGGCGGCGCGGTGGCCGACAAGGGCCAGGGCTTTCATTACCAGCCGACGGTGCTGGCCGGGTGTGGCAGCGACATGGCGATCATGCGCCAGGAGATTTTCGGCCCGGTGTTGCCGATCCAGATTGTCGATGACCTGGACGAAGCCATCGCCCTGGCCAACGACAGCGAGTACGGCCTGACCTCATCGATCTATACCCGCAGCCTGAGCGCGGCCATGCGCGCCAGCCATGAACTGGATTTCGGCGAAACCTACATCAACCGGGAGAATTTCGAAGCGATGCAGGGTTTTCATGCGGGGGCGCGCAAATCCGGTATCGGCGGCGCGGATGGCAAGCACGGTTTGTATGAGTACACCCATACTCATGTGGTTTACATCCAAATCTGATCACCTGTGCTTGAAAAAATGCCGGCTCCCCGCCTGATGCTGTCAAAGGGAAACCGGGATCCCGTGGCGAGGGAGCAAGCTCCCTCGCCACGGGGCTGTCGAAAGCCTTCGAGTAGCATCAGGGCTGATCGTTGGGCGCGACGACGCCGTGCTTTTTCATCTTGCGGTACAGCGTCGAGCGCGAAACGCCGAGTTCGGTGGCGGCGGCGCTGATGTTCCAGCGCAGCCGACGCAAGGTGCCGAGCAGTTGACGGGCCTCTTCGCTCCCGAGTTGTTCACCCAGGTTGCTGGTCGACGGTTGGGCGCTGCCAGGCAACCGCAGCGCCTGCGGTGAGAGTAATTCGCCGGGCAGGCAATCCAGGTCGATCACGCCGTCTTCCGCCAGGGCCACCGCGTAGCGCAGGCTATTGAGCAACTGGCGAATGTTGCCGGGCCACGGGTAGTCGATCAGGCATTGGCGCGCATCGGCGTTCAGCCATAACCCGCGGGCGCCAGGTTGGGCGGCGAGCAACTTGTCGATCAGCTCGGCCCGATCGCTGCGTTCGCGCAAGGCCGGCAGCGCCAGGTTCATGCCGGCGAGGCGATAGAACAGGTCTTCACGAAAGCGCTTGTCGCCGATCATCGCCTGCAGGTCCTGGTGTGTGGCCGAAATCACCTGGACATCCAGGGTCACCGGCACCTCGGCCCCCAGAGGCGAGATTTCACGCTCCGCCAGCACCCGCAGCAAACGCGTCTGCAAATGGGCGGGCATGTCGCCGATTTCATCAAGGAACAGGGTTCCGCCGTTCGCCAGCTCCAGTTTGCCTTTCATGCCTTTGCGGTTGGCGCCGGTGAAACTGCCGGCGCGATAGCCGAACAGCTCGCTCTCGATCAACGTTTCCGGAATCGCCGCGCAGTTCAATGCCACGAAAGGCCCGGCGCGACGTTGGCTGGCCTGGTGGATGGCACGAGCAAAGGCCTCCTTGCCGGTGCCGGTCTCGCCGGTAATCAGGATCGGGATGCCCTTGTCGATCACCTTGCGTACGCGTCGCACGTTTTGTTGCAGCCGGGCGTCGAGACCGGCGAGTTGCTGCAGATCCGGGTGAGCCTCAGGGGCCGGGCGGGCGACGGGCAGCGGGCGGTGCCGTTCGGAAGGGATACGCAGGCCGACGTCCAGCAATGCTTCATCCTGACAACGGCGCAAGCGCACACCCTGGGCGCCGCCATTGGTGAGCCGGAGCAGTTCGTCCACCGTAGTCGGGAGCAGGCTGTCGATGAGCGTGCCGAGCAGTGCCGGCTGATCTGCCAGCTCCAGGGCGACAAACGCGGCACGGTTGGCGCCGATGACGCGACCACTTTCATCGAGCGCGAGCAGTTGTTCGTTGGCCAGGTCGGCAATTTCATCGATGGGTTTGAGGGACAGGGTCAAGCGGTCGCGATAGCGCTGGCGAAAGTCTGCGTTCTCGATCAGCCGCGCGTACATGATCACCAGTTGCAGCGTGAGGTACTGGCTTTCACGAGGGCCCTCGTTGTTCATGCAGGTCGCATTCAGGCAGCCGCGTAACAAGCCTTGGGCGTCGAAGATCGGCGCCACCGAGCAGCTCAGGCTGAAATTCGATGCCAGGAAGTGCTCCTCACGATGAATGATCAACGGCTGCGCCGCCGCCAGGGTGGTACCGATGCCGTTGGTGCCCACCACCGACTCGTCCCACTGCGCGCCCACTACCAGCCCCGATCGGGTGTAGATGTCGTGCTGGCTGGGGAGCCGGGAATCCAGGGTGATGCCATGCTCGTCGCTCAGCAGTACGGCAAAACCGGCTGGCACCACGCGCTGGGCCAGGCCGCTGACGCCCTGGCTGGCGATGGAAAGATATTGCTGGTGCTGTTCCTGATGACGCCGTATGGCGTCGGCGCTGAGGATATTCTTGCGGCTCGGCGCGCCAGGATCGAGCCGGTGCTCCACGACGCTGCGGTACCAGGATTGCGCAATGACCCCGTCCGGCCTGAGGCCGCGCCCGGAAAAGTGGTCGTTGACGAACGCCGCGAGTTCGCCGGGGATCGTCTGCGAGTCATGCAGGGTCATGAATTGCTCCATCAGGCGTGAGGCCCGCGAAGGGCCTTCACAGCGATCTTGTTATTGGACGATGGCCGCCGTTGCAAGTATCTACCATAGACGCTGGAGCGTGAATTTTCAGCCTCTGGAAATGTTCGCAATTGATGCCGAGGAAGTTTCGCCGCGTGAAATCACCTGGCGCTGGGGACCGGTGGGAGCAGGAACCCGAGCACTTCGTCAATCAGAAGCCCTGGCGCTTCCTCTGCGATGTAATGCCCCGACGGCAGGGCTTTTCCCCGGACGTCACTGGCGACCTTTTGCCATTCGCCAAGCGGATCGAAGCAGCGGCCCACAACGCCGTCAGCTCCCCATAGGGCGAGTAACGGCAGTGAGAGTTTCCTGCCGGCTTGCAGGTCGCTCTTGTCGTGCTCCAGATCGATACTGGCACTGGCTCGGTAGTCTTCACACAGACCATGGGCTGCCCCCGGTAGTCTCAGGCAACGCAGATACTCGGCCAATGCCGCTTCGGTGAAGGGCGCCATGCCCGCGCTGCGAGCACCCATGACGCTGCGCAGATACAGCTGCGGATCCGCTTCAATGAGCGTCTCGGGAAAAGGGGCTGGGCGAATCAGAAAGAACCAGTGCCAGTAGGCGCGGGCGAAAGCTTCATTGGTCTGCTCGTACATCGCCAGCGTCGGAGCGATATCCAGAACGATCAAGCGTTTTACTGCGTCCGGGTGATCCAACGCCATCCGACAGGCCACTCGTGCGCCCCTGTCGTGAGCCAACACGTCGAACTTTATGAATCCCAGTTCGCGCATCAGCTCCACCCCGTCCAGCGCCATCTGCCGTTTGGAGTAGGCCAGGTGCTGCGCGTCGCTCGGCGGTTTTTCGCTGTCACCGTAGCCCCGAAGATCCGCCGCCACCACGGTGAAATGTTGCGCCAGCGGCTCGGCGATCTTGTGCCACATCACGTGAGTCTGAGGGTGCCCGTGAAGCAGTAGCAAACCTTGGCCACTGCCGCCTTTGCGGTAGTTGACGGTGATATCGTTGACGTGGCATCGACCCGATTCAAATGAGGCAAACATCGCTCGAAACTCCTTTTGGTTGTTGCTCCCATTCTAGGGCGAGCGCGCTGTCGTACGAAGGTACGGCGTGTGAAAGCTTTCTTCACGAATCGTGAGTAACTGGACGCCATACACGCGATGGTTCAAAAAAATCGCCGCGGGCTGTCGATTTGCGTCATCGCCATTCGATTAGTCTGCAGAGCCGCCACACGGACGGCTTGATCCATCTATTCTGAGGAGCTATGAGCATGCGATTTATGGTGATCATCAAAGCCAGTCCCGAATCCGAAGCCGGAGAAATGCCCAGCGCGCAGCTGCTGACCGCCATGGGCGCCTACAATGAAGAACTGGTCAAGGCCGGGGTGATGCTCGCCGGTGAAGGCCTGCATCCCAGTGCCAAGGGTGTTCGCGTACAGTTTTCCGGAAACAACCGGACCGTCGTCCAGGGCCCGTTTGCCCAAACAGGAGAATTGATCGCCGGCTTCTGGATCTTCCAGGTCCAGTCGTTGCAGGAAGCTGTCGACTGGGTCAAGCGCTGCCCCAACCCTATGGTCAGCGACAGTGAGATTGAAATTCGCCAGATCTTCGAGGCTGAGGATTTCGGCGAGTCTTTTACCACCGAGTTGCGCGAGCAGGAAGAACGTTTGCGAGCGCAGATTTCCGATCAATCGTGAAACCGCAGACAGGAGAGCAGAACATGAAAATCATTCCCTACCTGACCTTCAACGGCCGCTGCAAGGAAGCCTTCGCGTTGTACCAGGAGGTGCTGGGCGGCGAGCTTTTTTCCATGTCCTTTGCCGAGGCGCCCGAGGACGTCGGCATGCCCAAGGACCCCAATCTGATCATGCACACCTGCCTGACCGTGGGCGGCTTCAGCCTGATGGCTTCCGACTGCGCGCCCGGCCAACCGTTCAGCAAGCCGCAAGGCGTGTCGGTGTCTCTCAATGTCGACAGCGCGGAGGAGGCCGAGCGGCTGTTCAATGGCCTGAGTGCCGGCGGCAGCGTGCAGATGCCCTTGGGCAAGACTTTCTGGGCGGAGCGCTTTGCGATGTTCGAAGACCGTTTCGGGGTCGCCTGGATGGTCAATTTCGAGGGGCGGCCATAAGTCGAACCGCCGGCACGGCCGCGCCAATTCTGACAGGAATGTCAGGAAGCGGTCAGCCTGCGGACACCTTCGGCCCGATACTCTGCTGGACGCTGTACCGGTCTGCCCGGGCCGCTTGAAACATGCATGAGCGCCTGTACAGCGCACCCCTTTGCTGGAGGAAATATCCGATGCGGTTGCTCATCGTCGAGGACGAAGAAAAAACGTCTTCCTATGTCCATCGTGGCTTGAGCGAGCTTGGCTACATTGTCGATGTCGCGACCAATGGTATCGATGGCCTGCATTACGCGTTGGAAATGGATTACGACGTGGTGATCCTGGATGTGATGCTGCCGGGCAAGGACGGCTACGGCGTGTTGCAGGGCTTGCGCCTGCACAAGAAGACGCCGGTGATCATGTTGTCGGCCAGGGGCACGGTGGATGATCGGGTCCGGGGGCTGCGCGAGGGTGCTGACGACTACCTGGGCAAACCGTTTTCCTTCGCCGAGCTTGTTGCGCGGGTCCAGGCATTGATCCGACGGCGTGCCGATGACGCCGCCGACCCGACGCATTTGCGCATCGATGACCTGGAGGTCGATCTGCAGGCGCGCAAGGTAACCCGGGCCGGGCTGCGCCTGGACCTGACCGCCAAGGAGTTCTGCCTGTTGAGCCTGCTGGCGCGACACCAGGGTGAGATTCTCTCCAAGTTGATGATTGCCGAGCAGGTCTGGGACATGAATTTCGATAGCGACGCCAATGTGGTCGAAGTCGCGATCAAGCGGGTGCGGGCCAAGGTGGATGCGCCGTATCCGCGCAAGTTGCTGCATACCGTGCGCGGCATGGGTTATGTGCTGGAGAGCCGTGAACTCAGTGACAGGCAAGCGGGTACAGCGTGATGAAGGGATCCATAGCCAAGCGACTGGCGTTGATGTTCGCGCTTGCAGTCACGCTGATCACCGCGGTCAGTGCGACGCTGTTGCGCTGTTCGTTGAAGCAGTCGCTCGACGAGCAGATGCAGAACGAGCTGATCCTGCGCCATTCGGTGCTCGATCCGGTGCTCGCCAAATACGATTCGCCGGCGTTCTGGGTCGGCTTGCGACAAAAGCTCGATGGCCTGACGCCCGCGGATGAGCGCGTGCGTTATTGGGTGGTGGTCGACGACCCGGCCTACAGTTATGGCGGGCCGATGCCGGACGGCCTGGACTGGTCGAAGCGCCCGGATGGTTTCGCCACCCTCGATCTGCCCGACCGAGACCGCCCCATGGTGCTGATGGTCGAGACCATTGCGGCCATGGGCAGCCGTCCGGAATTGCGTTTTATCGTGGGATTGGATTCGACGCCGTTCATGAAGACTCTGGATGACTTCACCCGGATATTGATCCTGACTTCTGCGCTGGGGGTCGTGCTGGTGGCGCTGCTCGGCTATTGGATCGCGCGTTTTGGCCTGGGCCCGGTCCGGCGCTTGAGCCGGCAGGCCAACAGTCTGCCGCCGGGGGATTCGAAGCAGCGACTCGACACGCAGGCGCTGCCTGGCGAATTGCAGGAGCTGGCGGTGTCATTCAATGGCGCCCTGGCGCGCCAGGAAGCCGCCTGGTGCCAGCTCGAAGGGTTCAATGCCAATGTGGCCCATGAGCTGCGAACGCCGCTGACCAACCTGATCGGGCAGACCCAGGTCGCGTTGGCCCACGGGCGGGACGTGAATGAGCTCCAGGATCTGTTGCAGTCCAATCTCGAAGAACTGGAACGGATGGGCACCATCGTCAACGACATGCTGTTCCTGGCGGGCGCCGAAAGCGGCCAGCGGGCAACCGAGCTGAGCGATGTCTCGCTTTACGAGGAAGCGTCGAAGACCGTGGAATACCTCGAGCCGGTCCTGCACGACAAACAGTTGAGCGTGGTCATCCAGGGCGACATGCGCGTGTGCATCGATCGGCGTCTGTTCCACCGTTCCCTGGCCAATCTGCTGCAAAACGCGGCGCGCTACGCGGTGCCGGCGAGCACCATCACGGTGAGCTTGGAAGACCATGGGATGCAGGCCAGGGTGAGCGTTTCCAACGCCGGCGAACCGATCGAAAGCGTGCACCTGGAGCATTTGTTCGAACGCTTCTATCGAGCCGACGTCGCCAGGGCCCGAAGCGACGCGCACCATGGCCTGGGGCTCTCCATCGTGCGGGCGGTGGCGTCGATGCACGGTGGGCGGGTGTTCGCCCACAGCCAGGACGGACTCAACACCTTCGGCTTTTCCCTGACGAGCCAGGCGGCGCGCTAGTCGCTGGCTCGCGAAGCTTCAACATCGCCGTAAGCCAAACTGGCGCTTTCGCGAGCAGGCTCGCTCCCACAGTGGATCTCCAGTAGCCGCAAAATTCAAGGTAAACCACCGATTTCTTGTGGGAGCGAGCCTGCTCGCGAAGAGGCCAGCACATCCATATCCCGTTGGCTGAGCCACCGCGTTTTTCCCGGCGCCGGCGTTTGACATGTTCCTGTCAGTCGCCAGTCACCTTGACGTCAGTGTCCCCCTCATAAAGTGCAACCACTATCCCGGTAAGGGCATTTGTGGAGACCACTATGAACATTCAGAACCTATCGATCGCCAGTCTGTTGGCCGTCATCGCATTAGGCGGTGCGCCGCTCTATGCGAAAGAGCAAACCAATCCCCCGGCTTACGAATACGGCATGCCGCTGGACGTGGCCCAGGCCATTCGCATCGAGGCACCGAGCCCGTCGGTGTGCGAGGTGGTGCGGGCCAAGATGACCTATGTCGATACCCAGGGTGAACTCCGGCACGTCAGCTTCCTGCAGCTGGCCGATGCGTGCTCCATCCAGTGAACACCGGCCATACCCCTTCATCGCCCCCAACAGAGAAGCCAGTCATGTGGAATAGAACAACAATCCCCGCAATCGGACTTTCGCCCAACCTGGGTCGGATCATCACGCTGGCCCGGACGCTCGCTGCGGGCGTAGCGCTGTTCAGCGCCATCAGCGTCGAAGCATCGGCTCGCGTTGCACCCAAACCCGACTGGTCCACCAGCGACATACCGTCGCAGAAAGGCCGGATTGTCCTGATCACCGGCGGCACCAGCGGCATGGGTTATGAAGATGCGCTGGCATTGGCGCGTGCCGGGGCCGACGTCATTATCGCCGCCCGCAACCCGGAGCGCGGCGCTGAGGCCATCGCCCGTATCCGCGAGTCCGTGCCCGATGCCAAGGTACAATTCGAGGCTGTGGACCTGGCCAATCTCTCATCGGTAAGTGCCCTGGCCCAGCGTCTCCAGAGCAAGCTGCCGCGCCTCGACGTGTTGATCAACAATGCCGCCATCATGGCGCCGCCAGAGCGCGGTACGTCTGCCGACGGTTTCGAACTGCAACTAGCGACCAATTACCTGGGGCACTTCGCGCTGACCGGCCTGCTGGTGCCGCTCTTGCGCCAGAGCCAGGACGCCCGAGTTGTGAGCGTTTCAAGTATTGCGGCGACGCGCGGCACGATGAATTTCGATGACCTGCAGTTCGAGCGCAAATACGACCCATACGCGGCCTACGCGCAATCGAAACTGGCGGTCCTGCACTGGGCGTTTGCCTTGCAGCGGCGCAGTGACGCCGAAAACTGGGGTATTCGCAGCATGGCGGCGCACCCCGGGGTAGCGGTCACCGAGTTGGTCGCGCGCGGGCCCGGCCTCGAAAGCGAGTTCGGCCAGCGCTGGGCAAAGGATCGCGACGCGTACCACTCGGCGGCGCAAGGCGCGTTGCCCACGTTGTATGCCGCTACCGCTGTGCGAGCCGTGGGCGGTGCTTACTACGGCCCGACTGGGGACGATGAAAGGCGCGGTCCGTTGGGTGTCGCCAAGACGCCGCCTGCCGCGAACTCGCAGGCGGATGCCGAACGGCTCTGGGCCATCTCCGAGCAATTGACCGGCGTGACCTATCGCTGACGCAGCCTGGGCGCGGGCATTCGTCCCCGCGCTCGACCTCCGGCTTGTTGCCGTTTCCCAGGAGTTTCCATGAGTACCCCTTCCTATTTGCATCGGCTGAGCCTGGCCCTCAACGCCCGTGACGATGAACTGCGTCCGGCAATGTGCGGGTTCCTGTTGTTCCTCTGCCTGTTCACCGGCTACTTCATGTTGCGTCCGATCCGTGAGTCGATGGGGATCGCCGCGGGTGTGGAGAATCTGCAATGGCTGTTTACCGCGACCTTTCTCGTCATGCTGGTGGCCGTGCCGTTGTTCGCCTGGCTCAGCGCGCGAGTGCCGCGCCTGCGCCTCGTCGATTGGGTGTATGGCTTCTTCGTCTTGAACTTGCTGATGTTCGTCGAGCTGTTCCAGTTCGATTCGGACAACGTCTGGCTGGCGCGTACTTTTTACGTATGGATTTCGGTCTATAACCTGTTCGTCGTCTCCGTGGCCTGGAGCCTGATGGCCGATGTATTCGACAGCGAGCAGGCCAAGCGTCTGTTCGCCTTCATCGCGGCCGGCGCCAGCACTGGCGGCCTGCTCGGGCCGGCCTTGAGTGCACTGCTGGTCGACAGCCTCGGTGCCTCGGGGTTGATGTTCGTGGCTGCCGTGTTGCTGGGGGCCACGCTGGGATTGAAACGAACCTTGATGCGTTGGCGTGAAACCGGTGGGGCCGGGCGTCCCGGCGCGGCACCCACGCAAAGCCCGCAGCGGCCCCTGACTGGCAATCCGTTCAGCGGCATGACGGCGGTGTTCCGTTCGCCGTATCTGCTGGGGATCGCCGGTTTCGTCGTGCTGCTGGCAACGGTCAGCACCTTTCTCTACTTCGAGCAGGCACGTCTGGTGGCCGAGCTGTTTCCGGACCGCCAGGCCCAGGTACGGGTCTTCGGCACTATCGATTTTATTGTGCAGGCGGGCGCGCTACTGTCCCAGCTGTTCATCACCGGGCGCATCGCCCCGAAGCTCGGCATCGGTGCGTTATTGGCGATCGTCCCGCTGATCATGTGCATCGGCTTCGTCGGTCTGGCACTGGCGCCAGGCTTTGCGATCCTCGCGACATTGATGATTGTGCGAAGGATCGGCGAGTACGCGTTCGTGAGGCCGGGCCGGGAAATGCTGTTCACGCCGTTGGACGCGGAACATAAATACAAAGCCAAGAACTTTATCGACACGGTGGTCTATCGCGGCGGTGATGCGGTCAGCGGTTGGATCAAGACGGCACTCGATATGCTGGGGCAGGGCGCCGGCCTGGTCGCGTTGATCGGCGCAGGGTGTGCGTTGCTGTGGGCCGGCCTTGGATGGCGGCTGGGACGGCAAGCTGACCATCGCCGTGATGAACTGGAGCTGGAAGCTGGCGTTGCCGAAACCTAGGCATCCATCGAGTTGTTCGCCCGGCGGGTTCGAAAGACCCTGTGGGAGCGAGCCTGCTCGCGAAGGGTTCGGCACATTCGGCATCTTTATCGGCTGTGGCTCCGCATTCGCGAGCAGGCTCGCTCCCACAGGATGAATAAGCAGTAGTTCAAAGCGTGCCCGTGATCTTGTCCGATTCATCAGGCCGCAACGTCAGCACCGAAAAACCGGACGCCGTGACGGCCACGGTATGCTCGAACTGCGCGGAGAGCGCGCCGTCCCGGGTTACCACGGTCCAGCCGTCGGCTTCGGTCCTGACGTCCGATGTGCCCTGGTTGAGCATCGGTTCGATGGTGAAGACCATGCCCTCGCGCAGGACCAGGCCCGTTCCCGCTTTGCCGAAGTGCAACACCTGGGGTTCCTCGTGCATTTGCCGGCCGATGCCGTGGCCGCAATATTCACGGACCACCGAATAACCGTTGCGTGTCGCATGGCCTTGGATGGCCGAGCCGATGTCGCCCAGGCGAGCGCCCGGGCGGACGGCGCGGATGCCCTTCCACATGGCTTCATAAGTGACCTGGACCAGCTTCCTGGCGGCTGGGTCGACGTTGCCGATCAGGTACGTCTTGCTCGAATCCGCGATATAGCCGTTCTTTTCCAGGGTGATGTCCAGATTGACGATGTCGCCGTCTTGAAGCACTCGCGAGCGCGAGGGCACACCATGGCAAACCACTTCGTTGATCGAGCAGTTGAGTACAAAACCGTACCCGTACTGTCCCTTGCTGGCGGGGCGCGCATGGAGATCGCGGACGATGAAATCCTCGACCATTGCATCGATCTGCAGCGTTGACAGCCCCATCAAATTGGTTTGATCCAGCCGTTTGAACACCAAGGCGAGCAGTCGGCCGGACTCGGCCATCAGGGCCAGTTCTTCGGGTCGCTTGATCATTGCCAGTTCGCCTCCAACGGTTGCGCCGTAACGCCGGCGTCGCTGAGTTCGCGCTGGATGATCTCGTTGAAACTGAGGGTAGGGTTGGTCTCGCACAGCATGCCGACCTTGATCCAGAAGGCCGCCTGCGCGTTGATCGAACGGCAGGAGACCTTGGTGGCCTTGCGTAGCTGGTCGTGAAGTTCGTCGTCGATGTTGACAATGCCCATGTGTGGCTCCATATGTTTCGTATATCGAGGATATACGTTTCATATGCTGTGGCGCCAGCACCATTTGGCAGCTAGCAGGTCACGCCTGTTCCTCGATACGCAGCAAGACCCTGGTTACCCGACGCTCTTCAACCTCCATGACGGTCATGCTCCATCCCTGCCAATTCAGGGTATCGCCAATCATCGGCAAGCGATCCAGCAAGCTCATCACCAGCCCGGCAAGTGTCTGGTAATCCTCCGTCGCGTACGCCTGGAAACCGATGTGTTCGCGAACCTGGCTGAGGTTCAGGGCCCCGCTGACGAGGAAACCGTCCTCTCGCGCAACAATATTCGGCCCGTCGATTTCACTGGCGTCGGGCAATTCGCCCGCAATGGACTCAAGGATGTCGGTCATCGTGAGCAGGCCGACGAAGTCACCGAATTCGTTGACCACGAAGGCGATGTGGGTCGACTCCTTGCGCATTTGCTCCAGCGCGTTGAGGATCGTGAAACTGTCGAGCAGGTTGATGGCTTTGCGCGCCATGGCTTCCAGATTCGGTTGATTGCCCGCCAGTATTTCCTTGAGCAGCTCCTTCTTGTGGACGAAACCCAACGGCTCATCCACGCGTCCGTCGCGAATCAACGGCAAGCGCGAATACGACGAGTGCATCAGCGTCGTACGGATGTCTTCCGGCGTGTTCGCCAGGTCGAGGTGGTCGATTTGCGCGCGAGGGGTCATCACACTGCGTATCGGGCGCTCCGCCAATTGCAGCACGCCGCTGATCATCACCCGTTCGCGTCGATGGAAAACCTGTTCGGTTTTTTCGCCTTCCAGCAGGTCGGCGATTTCTTCACCGACCTCATCGGCCCCCAGCTTTTGACCGCCCAGCAGGCGCAGCACCGCATGGGCGGTACGCTCGCGCATCGGCCGAAGACCTTGCAGGTTTTTCTTGCGCCGCGAGCGCGCCAACTGGTTGAACAGCTCGATCAGGATCGAGAAGCCAATCGCGGCGTACAGGTAACCTTTAGGAATGTGGAAACCCAGGCCCTCGGCGGTGAGGCTGAAGCCGATCATCATCAAAAAGCCCAGGCACAGCATGATGACGGTAGGGTGGCCATTGACGAATTTCGTCAACGGCTTGCTCGCGATCATCATCAGGCCGATGGAGAAGATCACCGCGATCATCATCACTGACAGATGTTCAACCATGCCCACGGCGGTGATCACCGCATCCAGGGAAAAGACCGCATCCAGCACCACGATCTGCGCAACGATCGGCCAGAACAGCGCATAGGCGGCGTTGCCGGAACGTTGCGCCACGTGGCCCTCGAGTCGCTCATGCAACTCCATGGTTGCCTTGAACAACAGGAACACGCCGCCAAACAGCATGATCAAGTCGCGGCCCGAGAACGTCTTGCCGAACACTTCGAAAAGCGGGTTGGTCAGGGTCACCATCCAGGAGATGCTCGCCAGCAGGCCCAGGCGCATCAGCAGCGCCAGGGACAGGCCGATAACTCGGGCACGGTCGCGCTGCGCGGGGGGGAGCTTGTCCGCCAGGATGGCGATGAATACGAGGTTATCGATGCCGAGCACCAGCTCCAGCACGATCAGGGTCAGCAGGCCGAGCCATGCCGTGGGGTCAACGATCCATTCCATGGGTTATTCGCTCCCTCGGGCGATCAATATGAGGGAAGAGGGCTGTAACCGCGATACAGGCGGCGCTGGAGCGGGGGAGACAGCGTTTTCTGAAAAACTACTGGGAGGTTCCTGGAGGCTGTTCATGCGGGTCTGGCAATAATTGGGGAAGAAATCCTACAACGGTTCCCAGCATTTCATACGAAGCGATTTATTACAGGATCTGACGAAGCCGCAATGTCTTGCGGTGCGTCATGGGGGAGAGGGCTTGTTTGTCATATCCCCCCGGGGGGGATATGATCCGGCGCATTCCATAGCGATCCGAGCCTCGTCCATGAGTGAACTCAACCACGATCATCCCCATGTCCACCAAAGCCATGAAGCGATCATCAAGCGCCTCAAGCGCGCGGACGGTCACCTGCGCAGCATCATCCTCATGATCGAGGAAGGTCGTGATTGCGTGGACATCGCCCAGCAGTTGCATGCGGTTGAGAAAGCCGTGTGCCAGGCCAAGCGCACACTGATCCAGGATCACATCGATCATTGCCTCGAAGACACCGTTTCGGCACTGGACAGGGGCGAGCGCGCGCCGCTGGAAGCCTTCAAACAAATCACCAAGTACCTCTAGGCCTCGACATGCCGAATTTTGCTGAACTGCTGCAACAGGGGGGCGCTCACGCCTGGCTGTATTTCCCCAGTGCGATCTTGCTGGGCGCCTTGCACGGGCTGGAACCTGGTCATTCGAAAACCATGATGGCGGCGTTCATCGTGGCCACTCGCGGCTCGGTCAAGCAGGCGGTGTTGCTGGGGTTGGCCGCGACGCTTTCGCACACCGCCGTGGTGTGGCTGGTGGCGATTGGCGGGATGTACCTGGGCCAGGGGCTGGACGCCGAGACTACGGAACCGTACTTCCAACTCGCCTCTGCGGTGCTGATCATTGCGATCGCGTTGTGGATGCTCTGGCGTACCTGGCGTGGCGAACAGATGTTCAAGCTTGAGAGCGGTGACGGGCATCGCCATGCTCATCACGATCACGATCACGATCACGATCACGATCACGATCACGATCACGATCACGATCACGATCACGATCATGCGCATCCGGAACTGGCGCTGTCATCGGAGGGTTACCAGGACGCTCATGAACGGGCGCATGCCAACGACATCCGCAAGCGTTTCAGCAATCGAGACGTCACCACGGGCCAGATCATTGTGTTTGGCCTGACGGGTGGGCTGATCCCGTGTCCTGCGGCGATAACCGTCCTGCTGCTCTGCCTGCAGGTCAAGGAAGTTGCGCTCGGCGGCATGCTTGTCTTGTGCTTCAGCATCGGCCTGGCAATTACCCTGGTTACGGTGGGAGCGGCCGCGGCCCTTGGCGCTCGGCAGGCCTCCAATCGCTGGCCGTGGCTGGGCACTGTTGCCCGGCGCGCGCCTTATCTGTCGAGCGTGTTGATAATTGCAGTCGGCCTGTATGTGGGTATCCACGGCTGGATCGGTTTGAGCGCATGAGAACCTTGATCGGCTGGGCCTCGGCTGCCCTGTGCAATGAGCGCTTTTCCCATTACGCTGAAAAGCTCCTGTCCAGGTAAAGAATCGCGCAGCGTGAAGAAGATAGTTCGAGTCGATGATCTACAGGTGTTCGTGACGACCACTGACGCCGGGAGTTTTTCCGCGGCGGCGCGCTTGCTGGATATTTCTCCGGCGCTGGCCAGCGTCGCGGTACAGCGACTTGAGGCAAGCCTGGGGGTGAGGCTGTTCGTGCGCTCTACGCGGCGGCTGCGTTTGTCGGATGATGGCGAGCGCTACCTGGCCCATGCCCAGCGGGCATTGGAGGTGCTGGAGGATGGCGAGCTCGCCCTGGCCGAGGGGCGTGACGAAGTGGCCGGGACGTTGCGCTTGTCGGTGCCCTCGGACATCGGGCGAAACCTGCTGCTGCCGTGGCTGGACGAGTTCCAGCAGATGCATCCCAAGGTACTGTTGCAGCTGCGGGTCAGCGACCAGGTCGCCGACCTGTTCGGGGAGCATCTCGATGCGAGCATTCGTTATGGTCAGTTGGCCGATTCGAGCCTCGTCTCCTTGATGCTGGCCCCATCCAACCGAAGGACCGTGTGTGCCTCACCCGACTACATCGCGCGGCACGGCCTGCCAAAGACGCCGGGTGAGCTGAGCGGGCACAATTGCCTGCGTTACGTGATGGGTGAGCAAACCTACGAGCGTTGGATTTTCCAGACAGCGAATGGGCTGGAAACGGTTCAGGTCGCTGGCGATCGCATCAGCGATGACGCTGATATTGCCAGGCGTTGGGCCGTGGCGGGCCAGGGGATCGTCTACAAATCGAAGCTCGATGTAATGGACGATCTTCGCAGCGGTCGCCTGGTGGAGATTTTTCCAGCGGAGTATGGCCAGCCAGCGCCGCTGCAACTGGTGTGCGCCCATCGAACCTCGCTGACGCCGTCGGTCCAGGTGCTCAGGGCCTTCCTGTCTGCGCGCTGTGAACGTTACATCAACGAGTGAGCAGGGCGCTGGCGAGTGGCTGAAACAGTCCTCACGCCTGGCGATAATCGCTGGGCGTCACGCCTGTCTCCCGGCGAAAGACCTGGGAGAAATGGCTCGGGCTTGAGTAACCCACCTCCAATCCGATGTCGATGACGCTGCGGTCCGTTTCAAGCAGCAGCTGCCGGGCCCGGCTCATGCGCAGGCGAATGAAATACTGTGAAGGCGACAGGCCCGTGGCGCGCTTGAACATTCGGCTGAAGTGATACTCGCTCAGCTCCGCGACCTGGGCCAGGTGGGCAAGGCTGAAATCATCGGCGAGGCGCTGGTTCATCGTCTCGAGGACCCGACGCAATTTGTACGCCTGCAGCGCGTTGCTGCGCGAGGCTCCGCTGTGGGGCGCGAGGTAGGTACGCACCAGGTGCACCGCCAGTGCCTGGGCCAGGCTCTGTGCAAACAGTGGGCTGGGCTGGCGTTCGTCGACCAGCTCGTTGCGCAACTGATCCAGCATGAAGCTCACCCGCAGATCCCGGGCTCCGGAGATATCGCGAAAGGTGACAGGACCGGCCCGTTCCCCGAGCACGTCGCGCGCGGCGCGCTCGATCAACGGCAAACCGAGATACAGGTGCATGACTTCAAAGGTGTCGCAACCTTGCGTTTGCCAGCGCATCTCGTAAGGCTCGTTCGTGCTGGTGAGGTAGAAATCACCGGCCTGAACATCGACGGCTTCCCATTCGCCGCCCAGCGAACGTTCCTCGATCCGGGCGCCCCCGGTCAGCACCAGGACGAGCAGAGGCTCGACCACCGCGGGCACCAGGATCGGCTCGACTACCGTAGGGTGGCTGAACAGCTGCACCACCATTTCCTGGACCTGCGCACGCGTCGGCACGACTTGCGGCGTGCCCGGCATGAAACGCGCCATCGACTCGGCGCTGATGCGCTGGGGAGCGTTCTGCGGCGGTTCATCCGGTCCGGTCTGGCGCATGTGTTGCTCCATCAATGAAGTCCTTTGCCTACTGAGTCCACGCCGAAAACAGTTTTGATATCGCTCAACTCGCTGCGAGTTTTTCGAAGCGGCGAAGTTAGCGTTGGCGTAGTTATATGGACAAAATCTGTCCACTTGTCAACACCGTTGCAAGCCTTATCATCGCCTCAAAGAAGAAGTAAAAAAGAAGAGGGATTTATGCGAACGGTATTTCAAGATTGTATAAAAGTCATTGTTCCCTGCGGTTCTTTGGGCGCGGGCGTTCGGGAACAGGAAATAGCCTATGGATTGGCCGCCGGTGCACAAGTTATCGCTACCGATGCCGGTTCAACCGACAGTGGCGCGGCTTATCTTGCACTGGGTAAATCGAAGAACAACCGAGGCGCGGTCAAGCGTGACTTGATGATATTAATGAAAGCCCAGGCGCAATCCGGAGTGCCGATCATTGTCGGTACCGCCGGTCAGGCCGGAGGCGATCTTAATTTGAACTGGACGCGTGATATCGCCTTGGAAATAGCCGAAGAGTTGGGCGTGGCGCCAAAGATTGCGCTCATTTATTGCGAGCAGGACAAGGACACGATAAAGAACTTGAACGCCGAGGGGCGTATAAAACCCTTGTCGCCACATACTGCGTTGGACGACGCAACGGTGGACGCTTGCGAACATATTGTCGCCGCGCTGGGGGTGGAGCCCTTTCTCGCTGCGCTGGAGGCCGGTGCCGATATCATATTGGCCGGCCGCTCCACCGATACCGCGGTCATTGCCTGTTATCCAATCTGGAAAGGCGCGCCTTGGGGGCCTTCGTGGCACGCTGGCAAGACCGGCGAATGCGGCGTGCAGTGTGCCGTCAATCCCACGCTAGGCTCGGGAATCCTGCTGAGTATCGATGCGAACGGCTTCGAAGTCGAGCCGTTGAGCCAGGACAACCGGTGCACGCCCCATAGCGTTTCGGCCCACATGCTCTACGAAAACAGCGACCCGTTCCGGTTGGTCGAGCCCGGTGGCATCTTGAATGTAGCCGAGGCACGTTACACCGATCTCAATGGCCGTGCTGTCCGGGTCGAAGGTTCGCGCTGGGAGGAAATGCCGTACACCATGAAGTTGGAAGGCGCCGCGGCCGGTTTATATCAAACGATCATGCTGGTGGGCATTCAAGACCCCGATGTACTCAAGGATATCGACGGTTTCCATGATCGGTTACTTGAAGCGCTTTATACAAGAACCCGCCAATCCATCCCCGCCGAGGAACTGGGCGAGTTTCATATTTCCCTGCGCATGTATGGGTGGAACGGCGTCACCGGTGTAACGCCGCCTGCGGGAACACTACCGCCGCCGGAACTAGGTATGTTGTTTGTGGCAACTGCCGCAACCCAGGAAATGGCCAATACCATTGCCCACGCGTGTAATCCCTATTTCTTCCATTACCCGAGTGTCATGGGCAAGGAACTGCCGTCGTATGGATTTGCCTTTACCCCGGCTGATATACCGCGTGGGCAGATTTTCGAGTTTAAGTTGAATCACGTGGTGGAACTTGACGATCCCATGGAGTTGGTTCGTCTGGAGTGGATTGATTTATCGGCTACCTCGGTGGCCAGGAAGGAGCTTGCACAATGACCAAGTTGCGTGATGTATGTCGGCATGTCCGGTCCAAGCAAGCGGGGCCGTTCTGGATTACCTTCGATATCTTTTTCAACGGGCGGGAGAATTTCGAGCGTTATTCCGATTGCGCGGCACTTTCCCCGGCGCAATTCGCGAAGCTCTACGGCACTGATCCCGAGCGGGTCAAGCACATCCCGGTGGCGAACCTGGAAATGGTCAAGATTTCCTTTCCCCGCCCAACATCCCAGGGCGGAATGGTCGAGCGCGACATGCATGCCGGCCAGCAATACGTCCGGCTGCTTGATGTGACCATCGACTGAGGCCCGTTCGCGCTTTGCTCTGTTCGCCTCATGGACGAGGACTGACCCATCCATTTACCCGAGGTAATCATGACGGATTCAACCGTTGCGATGCGGCTGGCACGCTATGCCCACGCATTCAGGAAACAGCGCCTGCCCGACGAAATCATCCACCTGGTGCGCCAGCGCTTCATCGACAGCCTGGCCTGCGTGCTGGGCGCCTACGGGGCGGCCCCGGTAAAGGCTGCGCTGGGTTATGCGGCTGCCAACCCCGCGACAACCGCCGGCATATTCGGCTCGAACCTGCAAACGACAGCGGAAATTGCTGCCTTCGCCAACGGCCTGATGGTTCGTTTCCTCGACTACAACGATGGCTACATGGGCTTGGAGCCGGGCCATCCGAGTGACAACATCCCGGCCTGCCTCGCCGTGGCGCAAGCCGAGAGCGCTACCGGCGCCGAACTGATTTCGGCCATCGTCCTGGCCTATGAGATCCAGATGCGCTTGCAGGATGCGGCAAGCTTGAACAGGCGTGGCTGGGACCACGTCAATTACATCAACGTCGCGATGGCAGCGGCGGCTTCCAACCTGATGAAGCTGGACGTTGCGCAGACCGAGCAAGCCATCAACATCGCCTTGAGCGGGCACTTGGCAATGCGCCAGGTGCGCAGTGGAACCTTGTCCGACTGGAAGGGTTGTTCGGCCGCCAATGCAGCGCGCAACGCGGTTTTTGCGGCCCAGCTGGCGCGCCATGGCATGACCGGGCCGTCGCCGGTCTTCGAGGGCGAGATGGGGTTCTTCAAGCTGGTTTCAGGGCCGTTCGAGCTGGACACTGATCGTTTTGCTACGCCCGACAATGGCGACTATGCGATACGACGCTCGCTGACCAAGACATTCCCCACCAACGGCGAGCTGCACACCGCCGTCTGGGCCGCGCTGGATATCCGCAAGCGCATCGACAACGTGAATGACATCGCTGCCATTACCATCGAAACGTCCGAATTCAACCGTCGTGTCCTCGCGGACACCGCGGAGAAATGGTTGCCGAAAACCCGCGAGACGGCGGACCACAGCCTGCCCTATAACGTGGCTCGGGCATTGCTCGACGGGGATATCACCATCGCTTCGTATTCCGCGGAAAAAATCGCCGACCCTGCGGCGATTGCCTTGATGGACAAGGTCAGCGTCACGGAGGATCCGGCGTTGACGGCGCTGTTTCCAAGGCACCTTGCCAATCGTGTCAGTGTGACGCTGGTCTGCGGCGAGCAGGTGGTGAGCGAAATGATCACCGGCCCCGGGTCAGTCGAAACGCCGATGACCGATGGGGATTTCGAGCGGAAATTCCGGCGCATGGCGATGCCGCATATCGACGCGTCGGCACAAGACCTGGTGCTTGGGTTCGTCGCCGGGCTTGAGCGGCAGACGCAGTTCAATTCGTTGTTTGCGGCGATGGCTGTCGCCCCCATTGCGGACCAGAAACCGGCTGCACTGCGCCTTTGAGAAGCTTCGCGAGCAGGCTCGCTCCCACACAGGTCATGTGTCGTGCATGGATGTTCTGGATGGCGAGACCTACGGTGGTGGGGCTTGCTCGCGAAGAGGCCAGTCCATCCAACATCCCCATCGCCTGAAACGCCGCCATCGCGAGCAAGCTCGCTCCCACACAGGTCATGTGCCGTGCATGGATGTTCTGGATGGCGCAGACCTACGGTGGGAGCGAGCCTGCTCGCGAAGATGCCAGTCCATCCAACATCCCCATCGCCTGAAACGCCGCCATCGCGAGCAAGCTCGCTCCCACACAGGTCATGTGCCGTGCATGGATGTTCTGGATGGCGCAGACCTACGGTGGGAGCGAGCCTGCTCGCGAAGAGGCCAGTCCATCCAACATCCCCATCGCCTGAAACGCCGCCATCGCGAGCAAGCTCGCTCCCACACAGGTCATGTGTCGTGCATGGATGTTCTGGATGGCGCAGACCTACGGTGGGAGCGAGCCTGCTCGCGAAGAGGCCAGTCCATCCAACATCCCCATCGCCTGAAACGCGCCATCGCGAGCAGGTCATGTGCCGTGCTTGGATGCTCTGGATGGCGCAGGTCTACTGTGGGAGCGAGCCTGCTCGCGAAGAGGCCTCACAGGCAGGGAATATCTTTCGTCCGCAGGCGCGCCCGGAGCGGACTTCAACGGCGCCCCATGTCGGTCGCCGTTGGCAACGTCCCGGTATAACGAGCGCGAGGCCGGCCCTCGTGGTGCTGGTTGTATTGCTCGCTGGCATGGGCGATCCAGCCGATCGAGCGACCGACGCCGGCCAATGAAATTTCCTGTCCGCGCAGTCCCATTTTCCTGCCGATGAAACTCACCAGGAGAATGAATTCAGGCGGGTATGCAACGAGTTCCGAGGCCACCGAAAAGGCTTTCTGCAACCTGATGAATTCACTGTCGCCATCAAATACCGCGGTCAACGCGGCCATGAGGTTGCTGGCTCGCGGGTCGTTGATCGAATGCACATTGGGGCCGAACCCGACGATGTGTCCGTCCTGGCTGTAGCGCTGCAGGATCGGTCGAGTAGGGTCCGCGGCCGTACAGATTTCCTCGATCATCCGGCTGGCGGCTTCATTTCGTCCGTAGGCGATCTTGTGGCCTCGCGCGGCGGCGAGCGCGGCGATGACCGCATAATAGGGGGTTGCGCCGGTGGTGGCGGCAACGCGGACGCTGTGAGTGGTGTGGTCCAGTTCATGATCAATGCTGAGAATCAGCAGTCGCCGGATCAGATCGGCATGCGCTGGCGGGGCGCCGCAGGCCTGGGTGATGAACTCATGCAAGGGCTGGTTGCTCGGTTCGGTCGCCCCCACGACCAACGCGGCAAACCAGCGCACGACATCGGCGCCGGTGCGGGCGTAACTGTCAGGGGAAAGGTCGAAGGCCTTGGGATTTTCGCGCTGCACCAGAGGAAACAGCGCGATGGCTTTTTCCTGGGCGGACGTGTGTTCATAGATCTTCAACAGCCTGGCAGCGTCCTTCGGTGTCCGAGGCAGCGATGTGCCGAACGCCGAAGGCACCTGCCAGATCAACTCGGCGACTTCTTCGACGGTTGAACGATCAGCCAGCTCGACGACATTGTGGCCGCGATAAAACAGGCCATCGTCCGTTATCAGCGTAATCGCGCTGTCCGCCGGCGTCGTACGCTTGGCAACGGGCTTGTCTTGCGCCGGTACTTTCACCAGTCGTTGAATGTCCTCTGCCCAGTAGCGCCGCTTGGGCGAGCCGGCAATCTTGATGGAGCGGATGTTTTTACGGCTGACATAGGCGTACAGCGTCGGCAGGCTGACCCGGAGTATGGCTGCCGCCTCTTCTGCCGAGAGGTAAAGGCCTTCTTGTTCTGGCATGACGGGTCCAACCGGATTGATCGAGAGGTATACATGTTTATTGGATTTACCGTCCTGTAGTCAATGTGTATCGGCGCCGGGTTTCAACTTGGTTTTTTCTACCCAGGCTGTCTCTGACGAGCCTTATTCAGCAGGGATGTTGACGGAAAAAATCAAGATTTACAGCGTTTCGCCCCCTATGTAGATTTCGGCTGCGCAAGAGTTGTTCACATTGATTTTCGAAGATCGATAACAATAAAAACGAAAAGGTGAAACGCATGGCTTGGTTAGGTTTCGCAATGGTCGTCACGTTTATGGCATTGATCATAAGCAAGCGACTTTCCGCTGTGACGGCACTCATTCTTGTCCCGGTCGCGTTTGGCCTGGCCAGTGGAGCAGGACCGGAACTGGGCGCGATGGTGATGAACGGCGTCAAGCAAGTAGCGCCCACCGCTCTGATGTTGATGTTTGCAATCCTCTATTTCGCAATCATGTTTGACGCCGGGCTCTTTGAACCCGCTGTACGAAAGATTCTGCGTTACGTGGGCAACGATCCTCTGCGCGTGGTGCTGGGCACTGCACTGCTGGCCACGGTCATTTCTTTTGATGGTGATGGCGCAACGACGGTCTTGATTGTAACGACTGCATTCCTGCCGCTTTATTTGCGCCTGGGCATGAACCCGCTGATTCTGGCGTTGATGCTGTTGTTGACCAATACCGTGGTCAACCTGATTCCCTGGGGAGGGCCGGTGGCCCGCGCCGCCAGTGCGCTTCACCTGGATGTGGCCGAGTTGTTCCTGGGGTTGGTGCCGGCCATGTTCGCGGGCCTTGCCTATGCGTTTGTCGTGGCGTTCTGGATCGGCCGCAGAGAGCGCCGTCGCTTGGGCTGGACGGCCGCTGCCAAGGACGCCGCGCCGGAAAATGTCGTCTTGCCCACCACGCATTCCGAGACGCATCGGCCGAAGCTTTTCTGGGTCAACCTCGCGCTCACCGCTGGGCTTATGTATGCGATGGCGACAGGGCTGGCACCTTTGCCGATGTTGATGATGGTGGGGCTTTCCCTGGCGCTGCTGATCAACTATCCACGCTTGGCGGAACAGAAGGCCAGAGTCGCGGCGCACTCTGAAAGTGTCCTGATGGTCATCGCCCTGATATTTGCATCAGGTGCGTTTACCGGGATCTTGTCAGGTACCGGCATGGTTGATGGGATGTCCGAAAAGATTGTGCAATTGATTCCCGACGACCATGGCCAATATTTCAGCATCATTACCGCGCTCGTCGCCTTGCCACTCAACTTCCTGTTATCCAATGACGCGTTTTTCTTTGGCATCTTGCCGGTACTGGGCGCGGCGGGCGTCGAATACGGTATTGACCCGATGCACATAGCGCGGGCCTCGGTGCTGGGCCAACCGGTTCACGCATTAAGCCCTTTGGTGGCGGCGGTTTATCTGATCAGCGGAATCATCAAGCGTGACATGGGCGACATGCAACGCTATTGCCTGCTCTGGGCGATCGGCAGCAGCCTTGTCTTGATTGTAACCGCGGTCATTACCCGGGCGATTATCTGATTCATTAACGCGTAGCGCCGAAGTTTGAAGGACGCCGAGTTGCGTCTGCTCACGTCAAAATAAAAATAATAGATGAGGTGGTCGATGAAATCGATTAACGCCGTCGCTATGACGTTGCTGTCGACAATGTTTGTGTCTGAAGTGGCTCTTTCAGCAACGATCAGTTATCCGGACCGGTTCCAGCATGAAGGAAAGTTGAATGCTTATCTGCGCTCGGTTTATATCAATACTCGAATATCTAACGATTTGATCGAAGACCGTTTTGGCGGTTTTCCGGACGGCAACAAACTGGGCGGTACCGGAATCGGCGCAATTCTGGATTACAACTCAAGTTATTGGGCCGGCGTCGTAGGGTTTGACGCCTCGCTGTATGGCGTGGCAATGATCGATTCCAAAGATAACGGCCGGGACTTGTTCGATGACAGCGATGGCACGAATGGCGGTTTCGCAAAAGTCGGGCAGAGTTATTTCAAATTGCGTTATGAGGGGAATGGCTGGAACGTCGACTCCCAGATAGGGCGGGGCCGGTTCGATGCGGGAACGCTGGTCACGCTCGACACGCGGATTGTCCCTGGGTCCTACCAGGGAGGTCGGGCTCATCTGAATTTCACCGAGATGGGCATTGGTCCGCTTCCCGGCACGCTGGGGTTCGAAACGGCCTATATCAACCGTACGTCGCCTCGGGACAGAGAAGAGTTCGAGCATTTGTTGAGTCAGTCGGGCGAGGAAATAAAAGACCTGTACACCTACGGCGTCAAATACGACCTGAAGGCCATCGAACTTGGCTACGACCATGGCGTATCGCGGGACTTCAATGAAAACACTCGATACGGACTCACGTTGAAAGCGCCTCTCGGCGATAAAGCCGGGATCGTACTGGACACTCAATATTATGAGTTCGAAAAGGCCGGACGTATCTGGGAGCGTGATTGGCAGGCCGGCCAGGCCGCTTATGACGATGATGCGAGCTGGTTGAATATCAACGTTGGTTTGTTGCTCGACAAACTTCGCCTGGGTGTTTCGTTTTCCGAGACCAAAGCCGAGTTGAGCAATGGGCAACTCGGTTATGCCTACTTTGATCATGCGGACAATGTCGACGGCAGGATGGATGCCTGGACACGCTCCGGCAACGACTTCAATAACGATGGCGAGCGAACCTGGCAAATCGGCGCCGAATATGACTTGAGCGGACATTCTTTATTGGGGGCTTCGCTGGACGGTTTCAAAGTCATGACTATTTATAAGCAAGGTCAGTTTGACGCCACCGATCCATTCAGCGGCCGCCGCACCGATGTGACCGAGCGACAGAATGAATACCGTCTCTATTATCGCTTCGATGAAAAGGAATACGCCGGGCTCTCGGTCGGCTTGATTTATATCGATTACCGGATTGACCAGGACTTTGTCGCATTGATATCCGCACAACCCGACAACGTGGTCAGCGGCTCGGAGGCCAGGGTGTATCTGGATTACGCGTTTTGAACGCTGGACGTTTCTATCAAGAGGTCCGTGATGTTTGACCATCGCCATAAAATAGTGGTTACACAGCGGTTTTTCGACGCCATGGCCAGCGACTTTCTGGAGAGCCATGGCTGTGAGGTGGTCGTCGCGGAGCTGGCGCCCGGCCAAGCCGATGGTGACCTGAATGAACGGCAGCTGATCGACCTGCTGGCAGACGCCGACGGTTGGATCGTCGGGCACGCGAATGTCACGTCCAGCCTGCTGGGTGCACTGCCGCGCCTGCAAGTCATCGCCCGTCGCGGCGTCGGTTATGAGCGGGTCGATACGGCAGCGGTGGCAGCGGCAGGGAAGGTGGCGACCATTGCTACTGGCGGCAACGATGCCAGCGTCGCCGACCACGCCGTTGCGCTGATGCTCGCCGTTTGCCGTCAACTCAAGCGCTGCCAAATGGGCTTGTCGGCCAATGACTGGTCGATCCCCCTGGGCGGTGATCTGTACCGCAAGACGGTTGGCATCGTCGGGTTGGGCCGGATTGGCCGGGGTGTCCTGCAGCGCTTGTCCGGGTTTGAAGTCAGGCCGCTGATCTATACGCCTCATCCAGGCGGCGCCGAGGCCGACGGTAATTTTGTTGACCTGGATACGCTGCTCAGGCAAAGCGACTTCATTACCCTTCACGCGCCGCTCAATGCGCAAACCCAAGGACTGATCGATGAGCGCGCGCTTAACCTGATGAAGCGTTCCGCGGTGCTTATCAACACCGCGCGGGGCGGGTTGGTGCGCGATGCCGATCTGCTGCGGGCCCTGCGCGAAAAGCGAATCGCAGGGGCAGGGCTCGACGTCTTCGAAAGCGAGTCGGACCCCTCGCTCTTGCCGGTGACCGAACAACTGATTCAGCTACCGAACGTGATCGTGACGCCCCATGTCGGCGCGTCCACGGTGGAAGGGCTCAATCGCACCAATCTGATCGCCGCCCAATGCGCGGTGGCCGTCCTGGAAGGACGCAGCCCGCCCAGCCATTGCGTCATCGCGGACGGACGTCGAACTGTCGGCTGCGAGAGCCGCGTGGATAACCGGCCATGAGTCGCGACGAAAATCCGCCGGTGCATCCCGACCTGACGGCCGTGGTCGGCGCGCTCCGGGAGCAGGGATTGCTGCCCGTCGTTCATGGGGACGTGCACAGCGTCCGGGCGCATCTGGAACGGATCAATGCCTGGGCGGCGCAACGCAGCGTGCCGCTGTCCTACGAGCGGACCCTGGGCTTTGCCGTTGATGGGCGAACGGTGCCCTGCAAACTCTATTGGCCGGAGGGCGATGAGACGCCTTGCCTGATGTTCTACTGCCATGGCGGCGGATTCCGCCACGGTTCGCTCGCCGGCTGGGACGCACCTTTGCGCCAGTTGGTGCGCGACAGTGGCCTGGCGGTGCTCTCCATCGACTATGCGCTGGCGCCGGAACATCGCTTTCCGGTGGCGTTCAACGAGGTGGCGGCGATCGTCAGCCGGGTCATCAAGCTCGGCGCTATCACCGACTGCCCGGTACGCGGCTATGCCCTGGGCGGCGATTCGGCAGGCGCCAATCTCGCCTTGGGCGTCGCCATTGCACTACGCGACGCGGGAATCGATGCGTTGCGGCAGCTATTGCTGTTCTACGGCAGCTACTCGCGGGACCTGACCTCCGATTCCTGGCAGCGACTTGGCGGCTACGGCGGCCAGAATCTGTCGGTCGAGACCATGCACGCTTACTGGGCCAGCTACCTGGCCAATGACGAGGCCGACTGGAGGGTGCAGCCGATCATTGGTGAATTGGCGGGCCTGCCGCCGGTGCGATTGGTGGTCGGTGAACTGGATCCGCTGGTGGACGAAAACCGTGAGCTGGCGAGTCGATTGCAAAGCGCGGGCGTGACAATAGATCTGCAAGTACTCGCGAACATGCCTCACGGGTTCATTCGCTTCAATGAGGTGGCTCCTGTCGCACGCAACGTCATCGCTGCGCAGGGCAACGCCTTGCGCAAGGCATTTTCCGGACGGGGAAACTTTCCATGAGTATCCGCCAAGCCTTCAGAGGAATTTGCGTGGGGGCGGTCATTGTCGTGGCAGCCAACGCGATGGCGGCCGGCACGCTTCCCGTCGGTCCCGCTGCCGGAGACATGCAGCTGTCGCCGTTTTATCGATGGTCTGACGCGATGCCTGCGCAGCCTGGCGTGCTGCTGCGCAGCGAGGCCATGGCGGTTCAGGCTCAAATGCCTGCCGCCGCGCGGGCCTTGCGTCTGCTCTACAGCTCCATCGATCAGCGCTGGCAGTCCGGTCTCGTTCCGGTCAGCGGAGCTTTGTATCTGCCGGCAGGAAATCCTCCGGCCGGAGGCTGGCCGCTGCTGGCCTGGGCTCACGGCACGCTGGGCATCGCCGATGCCTGTGCGCCTTCCTGGGCGGGATTGCGTGAGCGTGACGCGGCGTACATCAATCGCTGGCTCGCGCGCGGCTTCGCCGTGGTGGCCAGCGATTATCAAGGCTTGGGAGGACCGGGACCGCATCCCTATACGTTCTGGCAGGCCGAGGGACGCTCGGTCCTGGACTCGATTCGCGCTGCCCAAGCCTTCAAGCCAGGCCTGATCGCCAATCGCGTTGTCCTGGCCGGACAATCCCAGGGCGGCGGGGCGGCACTGGGCGCGGCGATCCTTGCTGGCACCTACGCACCGGAACTGCCCATTCTGGGCGCGGTGCTCACGGCGCCGAACAGCACATTCCCCGAAGGCCCCATCAAGCTGCCGCCGCGCCAGTCCAATACGGTGTTCCTGGCAATGGCGTCAGGCGCGTTGCGTGAGGATGGGCCACCGATCGAAGGCATCCTGACGGCCAAGGGGCTCGAACTGTTGAGCGTCGCCCGGCAAGGCTGTACCGGTGATATTGGGCAAAAGTCCAAGGCGTTGCAGATTGGTTCGTTTGCCGAGCTGTTCACGATTACCCCAGAGGCATTGAACGCTGCGCGCATGCCGACGACTGACATGCCCCAGGCGTCGATTGCTTTTCCGGTGTTCATCGCCACGGGCAAGGCGGATCAGACCATTACGCCAGAGCGGCAATACGCGGTCGCGGCGGCGTTGTGTGCCGCTGGCAATCCGGTGACGTGGCGGACGTATGAAGGCCTGGGGCATGACGGGGTACTACATGGTTCCCTGGACGACGTGTTTGCCTTTGTCGAGGCCCGGTTCGATGGACAGGAGCATGGTTCCAATTGCTCCATCCTGCAGAACCCCGGGGCGCCAGGCGAAAGAGACGTGGCAGCACCGTTCAACGACGACTGAGTCTGTTTCATGCCACCTCAACCCCTGTGGGAGCGAGCCTGCTCGCGAAGGCGGTAACGCAGGCTGTGGAACACGAACCGCCATGCCAGAGCAAGCTCCCTCGCCACGGGATTTTGAGGCGTCTGGGCTGACGCGTTCGCGAGCAGGCTCGCTCCCACAGGGGTGGGTCAGTCCGATTTGCGGCGGGACATCAGCCTGAACACGAGCCGCCATGCCGGAGCAAATCCCCGTGGCGAGGGAGCTTGCTCCCGCTGGCCTGCGAAGCGGGCCCCGGCAGTCTTTCAGGCAGACCGCATCTACCGGTTTTGCGACTGCTGCGCAGCCGAGCGGGAGCAAGCTCCCTCGCCACGGTATTTTGAGGCGTCTGGGCTGACGCCATCGCGAGCAAGCTCGCTCCCACCTTGGTTCGGGTTCACCCATCGAATACCCACCGCTTCGTGCCTCAATGCAACGAATACCGGGCCAGAGCCTCATATGACTAATGAGCGGCGCCGCCGATGTCGGCAGCCGGTCCGGTTTTTTCTTCACGACAGGGATTTTTATGACGATGGCTGAGAAAAATCATGTCGACTGGCTGGTCGAACAATCGATGCTCCACGCGGCGCGGCAGCGGGCCAAGCTCTATTCGGGGCAAGGACGCTTGTGGCAGCAGCCCTATGCGCACACCCGGCCCCGTGATGCTTCAGCGCTTTCCTCTGTGTGGTTTACCGCATACCCAGCCTCCATCGTCACCCGGGAAAATGGCACGGTGCTCGAGGCATTGGGCGACGAAACCTTGTGGCACGCCTTGTCGAAAATCGGCATCCAGGGCATCCACAATGGTCCGCTGAAAAGATCCGGCGGCCTGCGCGGCACTGACTACACGCCAACCATCGATGGCAATTTCGACCGTATCAGCTTCGACATCGACCCTGAGCTGGGCACCGACGCTCAACTCCAGGCACTGACCCGCATGGCCGCTGCACACAACGCGGTGGTCATCGACGACGTCATCCCGTCCCACACCGGCAAGGGCGCCGATTTTCGCCTGGCGGAGATGGCTTACGAAGACTATCCGGGCCTCTACCACATGGTGGAAATTCGCGAGGAAGACTGGCCGCTGCTGCCCGAGGTCGGGGAGGGGCGTGATGCCCAGAACCTCACCGCGCAGCAGGTGGATGCCCTGCGGGACAAGCACTACATCGTCGGCCAGTTGCAGCGAGTGATTTTCTTCGAGCCTGGCGTCAAGGAAACCGACTGGAGCGCGACGCCGATCATCCTGGGCGTCGACGGCAAGCCACGGCGTTGGGTTTACCTGCACTATTTCAAGGAAGGGCAGCCGTCGCTGAACTGGCTGGACCCGACCTTTGCCGCGCAGCAGATGATCATTGGCGATGCGCTGCACGCCATCGATGTCATGGGGGCGAAAATCCTCCGGCTGGACGCCAACGGATTCCTCGGCGTGGAGCGCAAGCTCGATGGCACCGCCTGGTCCGAAAGCCATCCGCTGTCGATCACCGGCAACCAGTTGCTCGGCGGGGCGATTCGCAAGGCCGGCGGTTTCAGCTTCCAGGAATTGAACCTGACCCTCGACGACATTGCCGCCATGTCCCACGGCGGGGCGGACCTGTCTTACGACTTCATCACCCGACCGGCCTACCAGCACGCCCTGCTGATGGGCGACACCGAATTCCTGCGCTTGATGCTGCGCCAGATGCACAGCTTCGGCATCGACCCGGGCTCGCTGATCCACGCCTTGCAGAATCACGATGAACTGACCCTGGAGCTGGTGCACTTCTGGACGCTGCATGCCCACGACACCTACCTGTATCAAGGCCAGACGTTTCCCGGCAGCATCCTGCGCGAGCACATCCGCGAGCAGATGTATGAACGCTTGTCCGGCGAGCATGCGCCTTACAACCTGAAATTCGTCACCAACGGCGTGTCTTGCACCACGGCGAGCATCATCACCGCCGCCCTGGGCATTCGCGACCTCGACGCGATCACAGCGGCCGATATCCAGCAGATTCGCCAGGTGCATCTGCTGCTGGTGATGTTCAACGCCATGCAACCGGGCGTGTTCGCCTTGTCTGGCTGGGATCTGGTGGGAGCGTTGCCGTTGCCGGCGGAACAGGTCGAGCACCTGATGCGCGACGGCGACACGCGCTGGATTCATCGCGGTGCCTACGACCTGGTCGACCTCAACCCGGAAGCGCCGCTGTCAGCCGGGCAGATGCCACGTCCAAAGACCTTGTACGGCAGCCTGCCGAGCCAGTTGAAGGATCCGGATTCGTTCGCCTCGCAATTGCGCAGGATCCTGGCCGCGCGCCGCGCCTACGACATCGCGGCGAGCCGCCAGATCCTCATCCCGGACGTCGAGCATCCGGGGCTGCTGATCATGGTTCACGAACTGCCAGCCGGCAAAGGCACGCAGATCACCGCGCTGAACTTCGGTTCGACGCCGATCACCGAAACCCTGCACCTGCCAGGTATCGCACCGGGGCCGGTGGTGGACATCATCAATGAGCGGGTCGAAGGGGATCTCACGCCCGAGGGTGAGTTCACCATTACTCTGGATGCGTTCGAGGGGTTGGCGCTGCGGGTGGTGAGCAGTTCGCCGATGATCTAGCCGGGCCCGGCAGGCTCAACGGGGCTTGGTCCAATATCGGCCGACGGCCCCCGGTGATCCCTGCACGGGGTCCCGATCAGGAAACGGTAGCGCGTCGATGTTTGCCAGTTGCGCCGCGCTCGGCGCTTCCCGGCAGATGTCGGCCTGCTGGCCCGGTGGATACGCTCCGACGACCAGGAAATCTTCGCTGGAACCCAGGTTGCAATGCCCGGTGCCAGCAGGCAGCAGCAACACGTCGCCTGCCTGGACGCCGATCACTTGGCCATCGGGGCCGCCGATCATCAAGCGCGCCTGACCGCTGGCGACGCCCAGGACTTCGTGGCCCTCCGTGTGGTAATGGTGGAAATCGTAGATCCCGTAGCGCCATTGCGGCGGCCAGCCGTTGCTGCGAAACATCTCTTCCAGCTGGGCGGCCAGGTCACCTGCCTGGGCAGTCATCGCGTCACGGTAGATGATCACCGGCAGGCGCGGGTGGTTGGGTACCCAATCGTTGCGTTCCAGCATCAGGGTCTGAATGGACTCCGATGCCGAGTTCAGTGTGCTCATCGATACATCTCCATCGCTGTAGCCGAACCCAGGAATGTGGGAGCGAGCCTGCTCGCGAATCGGTGTGACAGACGACACTGATGTCGAATGTGCCGCCGTCTTCGCGAGCAGGCTCGCTCCCACAGAATCTAATGGGCTAGACGATGTTTGCGATGCGAGAGTTCAACGTCGCTGACCGGTGCCGCTCGTCAACGCTTCTCCTTCATGATCCGCTCGACTTCGCCCGATGCCTTGAGCGCTTCAAACGCGCGCTGGGCACGGGCGACCGTTTCGTCCGGTGTGCTCAGGCTGAAAGCCAGGTAGACCCGGTGGGGCTGCTCGTCGAGGGCATAGACTTCCTCCAGCTGATTGAAATCCATCTGGGCATCCTGGCTCATCAGGCGTGCCGTGTTCTCCGGCATCGGCACCAGTTGGACCTGACGGTTCAACAGTTTCTGGAAGTTGTCGTGGTTGTTCGCCGACACGACCAGACGACTGAAGCCACGTTCTTGCAGATAGATCTGCTTGGCGTCATTGCGTATCACGCCGATGCTGTACTGCTTGGCCTCTTCAAGGTTGCGGACAGTGATGGGGTCGGCGTCGCGCAGCTTGTAGAGCCGGCTGGTGGAACGATGGATTTCACCGACCCACTTGAACAGCTGCTCCCGGGCCGGGGTGCGATCCAGTGGGAAAATCAGCACGTTGGGTTCGCGCAAGGCCATCTCATAAGCCCGCGCCCAGGGATACAGCGCCATGCGGAAATCGCTGAGGTTGGCCTGTTGCAGCGTGTCGGACGCAATATGGATACCGGGGCCGACGAGTTTGTCATCGCGCAGATACGCGTAAAGCGAGTCCTCGGTCACGACCTCGATCATTTCGGCCTGGCTTGTGAGGCTGATCAAGGCCAGGAGTACGCAGGAGCAGAGCAGCAGAGAGTGGCGCATACAGACCTCGACGTTGGCGGATCTTCAGAGGGAGACGCGGTTGCGTCCCTGGTGCTTGGCCCGGTACAGCGCCTGGTCGGCGCGTTGCATCAGTGGATCGAAATGATCCATGATCTCGGGGTCCAGCTCGGCGACGCCGATGCTCAGTGTGACGAAGGGCGAGACCGATGAGCCGCTGTGAGGCAGCTTGCGTTCGGCCAGGGCGGCGCGCAGCCTCTCGGCCGCCTCGCAGGCCTGCTGCGCGTCGATGTTGGGCAGCACGACGACGAACTCTTCGCCACCCACCCGTGCGGTCAGCTCGCCGGAGCGCCCGAACACGTCACGCAGGGTTTCGGCTATCTGTTGCAGGCACAGGTCGCCGTTCATGTGGCCGTAGGTGTCGTTGTAGATCTTGAAAAAATCCACGTCGCACATGAGCACCGCCAGCGGCGTCCTATGACGCATGGCGCGGCGGAATTCGACTTCCTTCAGTTCGTCGAAGTGGCGACGGTTGGCCAGGCCGGTCAAGGCGTCGTGGCGGGACAAGGCTTCGAGGGCCTGGTTGGCGGCCTTGAGTTCCGCCGTGCGCGCCTCGACCAGTTCGACCAGTTGATCGCGGCTGGCGGCGATCGCCAGTTCGTCCGAACGCTGGCGTTCCAGGTGCGCGTGGAGATTGTCCTGCAGTTCGTTGACCTGGGTTTCGAGCAGGCTCAGTTCGTCCTGGCGGTTGACCGAGCGCTGCAATTTGAGGTGACGCTTGAGAGTTTGCGGAGCGAGCTCACCCAAATGCCGGGCAATATGCACCACATGGATGGTCACCAGGCGGTTGAACATGGTCATGACCAGCCCGGCCAGGAGCATCGATTGGATGATTTGCGTAATGACGATGGTGCGCGCTTCGCCCCACAGGCGCTTCCAGAGCAGTTGGTTATCGCCCTCGATGATCAGCTCGCCGACTTTTTCATGGGCGCCGAGATAGGGTTGCGCGATGAGCTGGCGCTGCAACACCGGTGCCGAGCCGGCGTTACCGCTGGTGTAGCGGTTGAGTTCGATGATTTCCGGTGAGCGGCCGGGCCGCAGGACATTCAGGACCACGCGTCCGACCGGCGCGGCACTGGCGACACTGTTGAGCTGCTTGTCCAGGGACTCGCGATCCATTTCCCAGATGGCATGGGCCAGGGTGTCCTGGAACACTTGGTCGATCAGCCCCAGCTCGGAATTCATCTCCGCCAGGTTGCTTTCCCAGGCCAGCCAGGTGCGCCATGTCACCATCGCCACGGTGAAAATCAGACAGAACAGCAGCGTCGCGAGCACCAGTCGACGCCCCAGGGAGCTGAGGGCCTTGGCCTGTGGTCGTTGAAAGGGCGCCGGGGCGAAGTTGCCGTCCATCTCATAACCACTTGCGCGCGATGGCATCGTAGACGCCGTTGCGACGAATGGCCTCCAGGCCGGCGCGGAATTTCTCGACGGTTTGCGCCGGCGTGTTGCGGCTGAATGCCATGTTCAAGCCGTCGGCGCTGCTCAGTTCGGGCAGCGGCAATGACCGGATGAGGACTTTTTCCGGGTCTTCGCCATTCTGCCGAGTCAGGTACAGCGCGTTGAGTTCGTTGGAAATCCACAACTCCACATGGTCGACCTTGAGCTTGCGGTAGTTGTGTTCGTATCGGGTGCTCGATTGCAGATCTTTGCCGATGCGGAATCCCTTCGAGACCAGGTATTGCTCGCCGACATCCTGATTGACGGTCGCGATCTGGTGCCCATGGGCGTCGGCCAGGGAGTTGAGCTTCACTGGCCGCTCAGCCAGGGAGTAGATGTACCACTGGGTCGGGGCGATGGCGCCGATCCACTGGAAAAGCGCTTCGCGTGCGGGCGTGCGGACGATCGAATAGATCAGGACATTGCTTTCATTGAGCGCCAACTCGTACGCGCGGGCCCAGGGCATGGGCTGGATCGACGCCTGGACGCCGATTTCCTTGAGCACGGCCTCGACGACCTCGGTGCTCATGCCGGTCACGCGTCCGTTCTGCGTCATGTTGTAGGGCGGCAACTCCTCCGTGACGATGCGCAGCGGCGGCTCAGCCGCGATGGCCAACGCCGACCCACCTGCAAGCAGGAGCATCAGGACGCCAGACATCAGTAAGCGGTTAAGCTGCAAAGCCATTGATCATCACCCTATGCGACCAGCAGAGCCTGACGAGGCCGGAGGGCCGCCGTCACACAGGTTATCGGCCAGGTGGGGGGCTGCTTGAGGAGAGCGTTCGATTGTCGGGGCTGACGGCTCTATCCCGTGGTCGCCAGAACCACCGTCGGTGAACCTTGCGTCGATACAGCACTCACTTGTCAGGTAGTTGGCTCGGCTGAGCCGACTGTTTTTTGCCGATAAGGAATTCGCATGGACCAGATTTCGAGCCCGCATGTCCTCCCCGTCGAACGCGAATTCAGTCCGCGCGCGGTCATCACGGGGATCGTGCTTGGCATCCTCCTGACGCCCTCCAATGTCTATGCCGGATTAAAAATCGGCTGGTCGTTCAACATGTCGATCATTGCCTTGCTGGTCGGCTACGGCATCTGGCAAGGCCTGGCCAAACGCTCGGCCGCGGGGCTGCCGTGGACGTTGCACGAAAGCAACATCAACCAGACCGTTGCGTCGGCAGCGGCGTCGATCATCTCCGGCGGGCTGGTCGCGCCCATTCCGGCGTACACCTTGCTGACCGGCCAGCAACTGGACCCGGTGCCGATGATTGCCTGGGTATTTTCGGTGAGCTTCCTGGGCATCTGGATTGCCTGGTACCTGCGGCCGTCATTGCTCAATGACAAGGCGCTGAGGTTCCCCGAAGGCATGGCGACCCTGGAAACCCTCCTGCACATCTACAACCATGGCCAGGAAGCCGCGACGCGGCTCAAGGTGCTGCTCGGCGCGGCGCTGCTGTCCGGGCTCGCCAAGTGGGTGGATACGTTTTGGTGGACCATCCCGCGTTGGTCGCCGAGCGCCCAACTGGAGCGCCTGACCTTTACCGCAGACCCTTCGCTGTTGCTGGTGGGGTTCGGCGGCATCATCGGCATCCGCGTCGGCTTGACCCTGCTGCTCGGCGCGCTGCTGGCGTGGGGCGGGTTGGCGCCGTGGCTGCTGGAAAATGGCCTGGTGCAGTTACCGCCCGGCAGCAGTGGACCGCAATTTGCGGTGCTGGTGGAGTGGCTGCTGTGGCCGGGGGTGAGCCTGATGGTCTGCTCGACGCTGGCTTCCCTGGCGATTCGCCTGTGGGCCTTGCACGGTTCCACCAAGGCCAGCGGCGCGGCGACCTGGGTGGTTCCCAAGGCCGGCCCCGCCCTCGGTTTCCTGTTGGCGATCTTTCTGGTGGTAAGCCTGCAAGCGCTGTTGTTCGGCATCAATCCGTGGATGGCGCTGCTGACCATCCCCTTGGCCATCTGCCTGGCGGCGGTGGCGGCCCGTGTGGTTGGCGCCACGGGTATTCCGCCTATCGGTGCCATCGGGCAACTGTCCCAGTTGAGTTTCGGCATCGTCGCCCCGGGCCAGGTGCCGATCAATCTGATGAGTGCCAATACCGCCGGCGGTTCGGCCGGGCAATGCACAGATTTGATGAACGATTTCAAGGTGGGCCGAGCGATCGGCGCCACGCCGCGCAAACAACTGCAGGCGCAGACCCTGGGAATCTTCATCGGCAGCATCGTCGGCGTGCTGGCCTATCTGGCGCTGATCCCGGACCCCCAGACCATGCTGCTCACCGAAGAGTGGCCGGCCCCGGCGGTCGCCACCTGGAAGGCCGTGGCACAGACCCTCACCCATGGCCTGGACTCACTGTCAGCCAGCATCCGCTGGGCGATTTTCATCGGCGCCATCGCCGGCTTGCTGCTGGGCATCCTCGACAGCCTGCTGCCGGCCCATCGGGCCCGCTACCTGCCAAGCACGGCGGCCTTGGGCCTGGCCTTTGTCCTGCCGGCCTCGGTATCGCTGATGATGGCCCTCGGCGCCGTACTCACCTGGCTGGTGAGCTGCCGCTGGCCAAGCCTCACGGAACGCTTCGCTATTACGGCGGCGGCGGGGTTGATTGCGGGGGAGAGCATTACCGGGGTAGGGGCGTCGTTGTGGGAGATGGTTGGGAATATGTGAGTAGGGGTATCTATGAGTGGCAGCTTACATGTGTCTGCAACCCACCGTGGCGAGGGAGCTTGCTCCCGCTGGGCTGCGCAGCAGCCCCCCCTTGGTGTGCCCGGCTGATCACGCAGAATGTTTTGGGGCCGCTTCGCGACCCAGCGGGAGCAAGCTCCCTCGCCACGGAAAACGGTTTGGCGGTGCAGTAGAGGTTCGCATTCTTTGGCCGATATTCTTGGGCATCGAAACTGTCAAAGCCCTAATTCTAATTCTAATTCTCAATCTCGGATCTATACCTGATTAAAGAGTTTAATAGTATTTGCATAAATCTACGTTGATCCCGAACGTCCTCATCAAAATACGTATCCAATTTTAAGAAAACTCTATCAAAGCTATCATTGTTCTCGAGGAAATAGCTGAGAGTGTCAATCAACAAAATACGTTCCTTCGGACTGTAAAATAGGAACTCCGGGCGAACCAGCAAATCGAATAGCTGCCCAAGCTCTTCATCATTATTAACGTTTTTTGAAGTTATTATTTCCTCGCGCGCCACGTCATGGGTGTTTTCAATGCTGAAGACAAAAAGTAACGCCCAGATGTCATGCAAATCATATGGCTTTTTCATATCTCCGATCCTGTATAAGCTGTTTTTGGTAGGCCATTCCTATCAAGGATAACTATCGCCTTGGTTTGTTGACCATATTCCAGATTTTCTCGTTTATAACCCTCACCAATTGTCCGTGTCATTTCAATTGGCTTTCTAGATGCAGCCATGCCTGCGTGTCTGAAAATAAGTTGAGCCCGATGAATAGCATTGATTTGGTCGCGATGACTGAAAAAACGAGTTGCTGCAGATGGAATCGCAGGCTGACCTATATTTCTTCCGCTTCTATAAACATCGATTTCCCCAGTCCCAGGATTTCGCCCTGTCGTTACACGCTCCAGCTGAGCATCCGCCGTAGTTTGAGCACCATGTTTCTGCAGGAAGTGCGCGCCGTCGATTGATCGCTCCATCTCGTCCAAACGCCGATAGGCATTCGCTTCCGCCAACGCATCAATCCGCGCCCGACGCTGCTCCGCCGTCATCGGCAGCGCCGGCTCACCCTCATCCACTCCAACCTTAGCCGCCGGATCCTGCTCCCCAACCGCCGGCTTCTTACATCCGTCCCCCGGGCAATCTTCCAACCCCAACGGATCCACCCACCCCGTCGGGTTCAGGGTGTACCGGTACCCATTGAGCCCACCCGCCAGCTTGCTCGGGTCAGGCGTGAGATACCGCCCCGTGTCCGGATTGTAGTAGCGATGCCGGTTGTAGTGCAGGCCGCTTTCCAGGTCGTGGTATTGGCCTTGGAAGCGCAACGGCTGGGTCAGTTGCTTGCCGGCGCCGTGGGCCAGCTTGGTGAGTTTGCCGTAGCCGGTGTAGCGCGCCGCCCAGACGACTTCGCCCTGGTGACTGGTCAGTTCCTGCGGTGTGCCGAGGTGGTCGTTGTGGTAGTAGAACGGCGTGGCGTTTTTTGGGCCTTGGCCTTCGAGCAGGGCGAGGGGGCGGAAGGTGCCGGGCTCGTAGACGTAGCTTTGGTAATGATGGTCGCTGCTTTCGGCGATGAGCTGGTCGCCTTGCCAGATGAATTCGGTGGTCTGGCCGTCCACGGTCTTTTCGATGCGTCGGCCGAAGGCGTCGTAGCGGTAGGACGTTTCGTTGCCTTCCGGGGTGGTGAGGCCGATAAGGCGGTGCTGGCTGTCGTAGCGGTATTCGGTGATCAGGCACTGGGTTTTACCGCGGCGCTCGCGGACCAGGTTGCCGTAGGCGTCGTAGTCGTAGTGGCGATCGCCCTCCATCAGCAGGCGGTTGCCCTTGAGGGTGGTCGGGCCGGGGCGGTCGTGCAGCAGCAGGTTGCCGGCCGGGTCGTGGGAAAAGTGCTCGGGGGGCTGGCTGTGGGCGTAGTCGATGCGCAGCAGGCGATCTTGCGGGTCGTAGTGGTAGGCGCGTCGGTTTCGGTTGTCGGACAGCGTGGCGAGGTTGCCGTTGGCGCTGTAGGAATAGTCGCGCCAGAACAATTGCTTCTGCTGGGTCTGCCATACGGTCTGGGCCTTGAGGCGGCCCTGTTCGTCGTAGTTGTAGTCGCTGAGCAGCAGGCCTTGCTGGCGCTGGCGTTCGCGGGTGCCGGTGAAGCGGTGTTCGGTCAGGCACTGGCCGTTGAGGTCGATGGCTAGCAGCGCGCCGCCATAGAGGTGGCGGTAGTCGAGGGTGCTGCGGTCGGGCAGGCGGCAGTAGGTCAGCCGGCCGGCCTCGTCGTAGCGATAGTGCAGGGTGGCCCAGCCCTGGTGTTCGGCGACGAGGCGGTCCTGGTTGTCGTATTCGTAGGCCAGCGGCCAGTGGCCGTCGTCGACGCTGACCAGCCGGCCGAGGGCGTCGTAGCGGTACTCGACCGGTTTGCCGTCGGGCAAGGTCTTGCGCAACAGGCGGCCAGCGCTGTCGCGCTGATAAGCGGTGAGCCGCTGGCTGCCATCGGCACCGAACTCGGTCTTTTCCAGCAGGTGGCCGTTGAGGTCGTAGGCGTAGCCGGTGCGCTGGCCGTCGAAGCCGGTTTCCTGTCGGATCAATCCGTTGGGCGTGTAGGCCAACTGATATTTTTCGCCGGCCTCGTTCTCGATTTCGGTGAGCAGCAGCCGCGCCGAGTCGTAGCGATACTTCAGTTCGCTGCCATCGGGATTGAGCCGCCGGCTGATCAGGTGCAGATCGTCGGCGTATTCGTAGCGGGTGATGCGCCCCAGTTCGTCGCGTTCGGCGGTGACCTTGCCGTAGGCGTTGTAGCTCCAGGCGCGGGTGGCGCCGGTGGGCAGGGTGGTTTGCAGCAAGCGGCCGACGGCATCCCACTGGTAGTGGGTAATCGCGCCATGTTCGTCCTTGCGGGTCAGCAGCCGCCCCAACGTGTCGTAGGAAAAACTCCGCTGGCTGTCGTCGGGCAGGGTTTCTTCAGTCAGCTGGCCTTGGCTATTGCGGACAAAATGATGGGTGCCGCCGTCCGGGTAGCGTATCGAGAGCAGTTGCCCCTGGGCGTCATAGGCGTATCGGGTGCTGTGACGATCCGGGTCGATGGCCTCGACCACATCGCCCTGGGCATTACGCCGGTAGGTCCACACGGCTTTGCCGCGCTGTCGGGCGTGCAGGAAACCGTTGCGGTATTCGTAGGACGTGGGCTCGCCTTCAGGCGGAATCAGCGCCACCAGCCGTCCGGCTTCGTCGTAGCGGTATTCGGTGACCGCGCCCAGCGGATCCTGCTCGGCGGTCAGCCGACCCTGCTCGTCATAAGCCTTGAGCTGTTCGCCGCCAACGGGATCGACCTGGCGCACCAGCCGCGCACGGTCGTCGTGGACGTACACCTCCTGGCTGCCGTCCCGATGCCGGACCGTGACGCTGCCGTCTTCGCCCCAGCTGTAGTGGCTGTCCATCTGCGCGAACGACGCCCTGTGCCGCACACAGCGCGCCGCCGGGCCGAGGCCTTGCCATTCCCAGTAGAAACTTGCGCCGCCGGCCAGTTGCCGCTGGAGGATGACGTGCTGGTCGTCGTAGTCGTAGCGCTCGCTTTCGCCAGCGGCATTGGTCGCCTCTACCAGTCGGAAACGGCCGTCGTAGCGGTAGGTCACCAGCGTCTGTTCGGTGCGCCAGGCATCGTCCGGATGCTGTTTCGGGTCAAAACTCTGATAGTCGATGGCAACCAGGTGGCGATGCTCGTAGCGCAACCGCAGACCGCGCCGGGCGCCGTTGTCCAGGCGGCTGATGTCGCCGTAGATGTTGCGCTGGACGGTCAGACGGTTGTCGTACCGATCGCTCAGCGCCGTCAGATGACCGTCGCGAAAGTGCAGGAAAGGGGCGTCTTCGCCGGGCTGGGCGATGATCAGTTCGTCCGGCTCGCAGCTCAGGTAGATCGCCGCGCGGGCCAGGCTGTTGTGGATCGCCGGGCGTTGCAGGTTGGGGCGAGGGAAGGTGGTGCGGCGGTTTTCCTGATCAATCCAGGTCACCTGTTCGCCCTCGATCACCAGGCGATGGGCCAGGCCATGGCTCCAGCCACGGCCGAGGCCGACGTCCAGCTCGGCGGCGCTGGTGCGATAGAGACGGGTGAAGACGAAGGGCAAGCGCCCGTCGAGGGTGCCGTCCTCCAGGGTCAGCAGTTCCTCGCCAGTGACCATCGACACCGGACAGCCGTCGGTGCGGGTCTGGGCGGCGCTGTCGGCGGGGTCGCCGTTGGGGTTTTTCGATGGGGTGGGGGCGTCGTCGTGGGCTTCGTCTTTTTTCAGCGTGGTGTTGCGCTGCGCGTCCCAGCGCAATTGCATCCGGCCTTTTTTCACGCCAGCGGCGATGCCTCGCGCCGCCACGGTTTTGTAGCGGTCCACGTAGGCCATGAACCCGTTCACCACCGCGAAGATCGCCCGGATGAAACGCGTCATCGCGTCCAGTAGCCGGGCGCTGTGCCGGACCAGGCGCATCGACAGGTAGGCAATCCCGGCGCCCGCCCCGGCGAAGGTCAATACCACGCCGATCAGCAGGTCGATCACCAGCTGCACGACTACCATGGACAACGCTTCGGCCGTGCCGCCGGCCACTTCGCTGGGCGGCAGCATGTCCAGCCAGAGACTCGCGGTGCGCACCAGCAGGCACAGCGCCGCTTCGTCGCTGGCGAGCAACTGCAGCTTGGCCATGATCTGCGGGGACGACTCGGCAAGTTCGATCAGGTCCGCCGCACCGCTGCCCAATTGATCGCCAAACCGGCTCGGGTCCTTGAGGATGTCCGAGAGCAAGCTGATGCTGTCCCAAACGCCCTCGATGGCCGCCCAACCGCCGGCGAGCAGGCCATTGCCCACCGCGGCCGCCGACGATTGCTGCGCCCATTGCGGCTTGAAAACCTGCCATTCGCTACGCAGCCAGTCCGTCAGATCAGCAGTCAGGCCGTTGTAGGAAGAAAACAGGTCCTCGATCTGCCTGGGGGTGACTTCGCTTTGAACGTGAACCCGGTAGTAGCGACCCGCTTCGCCTTTGAAGGTCCCGACGCCCTGGGCATTCAGCTGGACGGGGGTGACCTCGCCGCTGTCCACCGACACTACATCCACCACGATGTCGCCGAGCGGAATGTCGTACACCGACTCGAGCTTGCTCTCGATCGTCAGGACCCCACCCTTGGGGCATCGAGCGACGGTCGAGTGAAAATCACTGTCGCGGCTGCTGACCGTCGTGGCGTTGCCACCAAAAAGAAGCACCCGTTCCATGCCCATCAGCGAAGGCAAGTCGGCCGCCTGGCTGGCCCGGTCCGCCGCACGGGCGTACCAGCGGTCGAGTTGTTCGCGGTAGAGGGAAAGGCTGTCTTTGAAGCTGTCGAGTTCCGCCTCGATGCGGCGCACCTGATCCATCAGGAAGCGGTCTGATCAGCGGCCAGCAGGAAAAATCGGTCGAACATGGGCAGGCGTCTCGCGAAAAATCGGGGTGCGCGAGACTTTGCCGAGGAAGGCTAGGGAAATAAGTCAGACAAGGAGACGGGTGATGTAGGAGGCTTCTTTAAGTGCTCCCAAACGCCCGGCCACTCACGACCGGGCGCTCCGAGTCAGTGCGAATGCCGCGGCTCGCCACTCCGGGCGATTACCCGCAAATGCAACGTGGCCGGCTCCAGGCAGCCGCCGGTGGACAGCTGCCCGACCAGTTGCCGATAGAGTTCCTGCCAGGGCGTTTGCGAGGGCGGGATGCTCGGTGTCCATTCGCGACGGCGCCGTTCCATTTCGGCCTCGTCGACCAGCAGGTTGACGGTGCGGGTGTTCAGGTCCACTTGCAGCCGGTCGTTGGTTTGCAGCAGCGCCAGGCCGCCGCCCACCGCCGCTTCAGGGGACATGTTGAGGATCGACGGGCTCGCCGAGGTGCCGCTCTGGCGGCCGTCGCCCAGGCAGGGCAGGGAGTCGATACCGCGTTTGATCAACGCTGCGGGTGGCGCCATGTTCACCACCTCGGCGCTGCCCGGATAACCCACGGTGCCAACGCCGCGAATGACCAGGATGCAGCGCTCGTCGATGTCCAGCGCCGGGTCGTCGATCCGCGCGTGGTAATCCTCCGGCCCTTCGAACACGATCGCCCGGGCTTCGAAGCTGTTTTCGGCGCCGGGCTCGGACAGGTAGGTCTTGCGAAACGCCTCGCCGACCACCGACATCTTCATGATCGCGCTGTCGAAAAAATTGCCGCTGAGCACGATGAATCCGGCGCGATGCTTGAGCGGGGTATCAAACGGGTAGATGACATCGGCGTTGCTGGTCAGGCTGCTGCTGACGATTTCGCCAATCGATTTGCCGCTGACCGTGGCGCAGTCCTCGTGCAGGCGCCCGGCCTTTTGCAGTTCATGCATGACTGCCGGCACGCCACCGGCGCGGTGGAAGCCTTCGCCGAGGTACTTGCCGGCCGGCATGCAGTTGACCAGCAGCGGCACGTCTTCGCCAATCCGCTGCCAGTCGTCCAGGCTCAGTTCGACGCCCATGTGCCGGGCGATGGCAATCAGGTGCGGCGGGCAATTGCTCGATGCGCCGAGTGCCGAGGCGACGGCGATGGCGTTTTCGAACGCCTCTCGAGTCATGATCCGGGATGGGCGCACGTCCTGGCGCACCAGTTCGCAGATGCGCTTGCCGGTGGCGTAGGCCATCTGCCCGCGCTCGCGATAGGGCGCCGGAATGCTCGCGCAACCGGGCAGCGACATGCCCAGGGCTTCGGCCAGGGCGTTCATCGACAGCGCGGTACCCATGGTGTTGCAGTGGCCCACGGAGGGCGATGCCGCCGTGGTCATTTCCATGAAGCCTTCGTAGTCGATTTCGCCGGCGGCCATCAGGTTGCGTGCGTGCCAGAGCACGGTGCCGGAGCCGATCAGTTCGCCCTTGTGATGGCCGTCGAGCATCGGCCCGCCGGAGAGCACGATGGCCGGCAGGTCGGTGGTCGCCGCCGCCATCAGGCACGCCGGGGTGGTCTTGTCGCAGCCGGTGGTGAGCACCACGCCGTCCAACGGGTAGCCATGGAGGATTTCCACCAGGCCCAGGTAGGCCAGGTTGCGGTCCAGGGCGGCAGTGGGCCGGCGCGACTGTTCGGCGATCGGGTGCACCGGGAATTCCATCGGGATGCCGCCAGCATCGCGGATGCCGGCCTTGACCCGTTGCGCCAGCTCCAGGTGATGACGATTGCAGGGCGTCAGGTCGCTGCCGGTCTGGGCGATGCCGATGATCGGCCGGCCCGATTGCAGCTCTTCGCGAGTCATCCCGTAGTTCATGTAGCGCTCGACATACAGGGCGGTCATGTCCGCGTGAGCCGGGTCGTTGAACCACTGCTCGCTGCGCAGGCGGCGTTTTGGCGTGTCACTCATGATTCATTTCTCTCTTGTAATTGGATGAATCGACGATCTGTCGGGCTCAGCGATCGAGCAGCCCCCGCGCGGCGAGATTACGCAGCAAGGCGCCGACGCCGAAGGTCCAGGGCGCGGCCTCGCAGCTGTGAGTCACCTGATTATGCAAACAGCCGAGCAACGGGCTGCTGATACTGACCCGGTCGCCCAGTTTGTGGGTGAAACCGCTGCCGGCGTGGTCGCGATCCTCGGTGGGGGCGAACAGGGTACCGAGAAACAGCAGGAAGCCATCCGGGTATTGGTGGTTGGCGTTGAGTGTCTGGCCTGCGAGGTCCTGCGGGTCGCGGCTGATCTGGCTCATGGAGCTGCAGCCGTGCAGGCGGTAACCGTCTTCGCCGTGTACCTGCAGATCGACCTCGCAGGCCCGCACGTCGTCCAGGCTGAAGTGTTCATCGAACAGCCGAATGAACGGCCCGATGGCGCACGAGGCATTATTGTCCTTGGCCTTGCTCAGCAACAACGCGCTGCGGCCTTCGATGTCCCGCAGGTTGACGTCGTTGCCCAGGGTGGCGCCGTGGATCTGGCCGCGGCTATTCACCGCCAGCACCACTTCCGGTTCCGGGTTGTTCCATTGCGAGGCTGGATGAATGCCGATCTGGCTGCCGCTGCCGACGGCGGCCAGCACCGGCGCCTTGGTGAAGATTTCCGCGTCCGGTCCGATGCCGACCTCTAGGTACTGCGACCACATGCCCTGTTCGATAAGGAAGGCCTTGAGGCGCATGGCTTGCTCGGAGCCCGGGACGATCGAGCGCAGGTTGTCGCCAATGACGCTGTGCACCGTCGCGCGCACGGCTTCGGCCCGGGCCGCGTCACCGCCAGCCTGCTCCTCGATCACCCGCTCGATCATGCTCGCGGCGAAGGTCACGCCGGCGGCCTTGATCACTTGCAAGTCCAAGGGCGGCAACAGGAACGGCTTGGTCGGGTCAGCATGCATGCCGGTGTTGGCCAGCAGCGCGTCGACGCTGGCGATGAACGTGCCAGGCGTTTGCCTGACCGCTGTCAGCGGCGCGGGCGTTTCCAGCAAATCGCTCAACGTCGCGAAACGCTCCGACAGGTCGAACACTCCGTCGCTGCGCAGCACGATTGGCGAAGGCCCGGCGACCCGGCCAGGGACCCAGGCACGACCAATCAGGGTGCCGGCCAGGCCATCGACCGGCAGCGTGTTCTCGGGGGTAAGCATCAGCGACATGGGCAGTCTTCCTGGTTCGTAAAGCTTTCAAGCTAGGGCGCGCTGGTGATGAACTCCAATGAGATATATTCAGTATCTGATAACGTCCGGTTATTGCATCGTGAGGGTTGCCCATGTCCGATCTGTCCTTTTCCAGCTTCTGCGGCTGGCTCAAATTCCGCCATCTGCTGCTGATCGATACCTTGGGCCGCACCTGCAACATGCACCTGGCGGCCGAACAGATGAACCTCAGCCAGCCGGCGGTGAGCAAGATGCTCAAGGAAATCGAGAGCCTGCTCGGCTTCGCCCTGTTCGAGCGGCGTCCGCGCAGCATGCCGCCCACCGCGCTGGGCGAGCATGTGCTGCGCTACGCACAGATCGCTTTGAATGACGCGCGCTCGTTCGTCGAGCAGATCAGCAGCCTGCGGGAGGGCGGCCATGGTTATCTCAAGGTCGGCGGGATCTTTGCCGCGACCGCGGTGGCCCTGCCCGAGGCGATCCTGCAGATCAAGCAGCGCTGGCCGTTGTTGTCCATCGAGGTGGTAGAGCAGACCAGCAATCACCTGATGAAGATGCTGGAAGAGAAGAAGCTCGACCTGGCCGTGGCGCGGTTTACCGAGCAGAGCCAGCAGCAGCGCTACGACTTCCAGCCCCTGGCTCCGGAACCGTTCTGCATCGTCGTCAACGACCGGCATCCGCTGGCAGACGCCGGGCCGATATCGCTGCAGCAACTGGTGGACCTGCCATGGATTCTCTACCCGGTCGGCACGCCGATCCGCGCCCGCATGGAACTGGCGTTCGCCGAAGCGGGCGTGCGGATGCCGCGCAACACCATCGATACGATTTCCATGCAGACCTTCCTCCAGGTGCTGAAACGCGGCCCGATGATCGGCATGCTGCCCAATGCGATGGTTGATCCGCTGCTGGAAAGCGGCCAGCTCAAGACCCTCGATACCCCGTTGCACCTGGTGCCGCAGGATTACGGCATCCTCACGCGAAAGGACGAGCCGCTGGTGGGCGCGGCGCTGGAGTTTGCCGAGATCCTCAAGGACAACGCCCGCCAGAGTGGTTGACAGTGCCGCCGCCTTCGCGAGCAGGCTCGCTCCCACAGTGGATTTTCTACTGAGGTAAATCACAACCCCGGTGGGAGCGAGCCTGCTCGCGAAGACATGGGTCCAGCCAGCACCAAACCCCGTGGCGAGGGAGCTTGCTCCCGCTGGGCTACGCAGTAGCCCCTCGGATTCCGATAACAACTGGTTATCAACTAATCCAAAAATGCCATTGGGAAAGAATCGATCCGCGACAGTAGAGTCCTCGTTCAATCGCCGGATGAGCCGCTCATCCGACGTGACCCAATAACAACAATCAGGGGTTACCTCATGCAAACCATCTCCGAGCCGTTGCCTGCCCAGGCGCAAGCCGGCGAACTGGATTTCGAAGACCGGACCTACCGCAAGGTGATCTGGCGGATCCTGCCAGTGCTGCTGTTGTGCTACATGGCGGCATACCTCGATCGGGTCAATATCGGCTTCGCCAAGCTCGACATGCTCGCCGAGTTGCAATTCAGCAACACCGTGTACGCCTTGGGCGCCAGTATGTTTTTCTGGGGCTATTTCCTGTTCGAGGTCCCCAGCAACCTGTTGCTGCATCGTCTGGGCGCGCGGTTCTGGATCGCCCGGATCATGCTCAGTTGGGCGGTGATCTCCATGGCCGTGGCCTACACGGTGCCGCTGGCAGCGTTCTTCCACATCGAATCGAGCACGATGTTTTATGTGCTGCGTTTCCTGCTAGGCATCTGTGAAGCAGGCTTTTTCCCCGGCGTGATCCTCTACCTCAACTACTGGTTCCCGACCCACCGGCAGAGCCGGGTGATGTCCGGGTTCCTGCTGGCGTTGCCGGTCAGCCTGACACTGGGCGGGATCCTGTCCGGGTGGCTGATGAACAGCATGCAGGGCGTGCAAGGCATGTCCGGCTGGCAGTGGATGCTGATCATCGAGGGCATCCCTTCGATCATCATGGCCTTCGTGGTGATCGTCTGCCTGGCCGATAACATCGACAAGGCCAAGTGGCTGTCGGCAGCGGAAAAGGCCATGCTCAAGGCCAACCTGCAAACCGACAACCAGGGCAAGGCTTCGCGCTTGAGCGAAGTGTTCTTCAACCCTCGCGTCTGGTTGCTGGTGCTGATCCTGCTGACCTTCAACACCGGTTTCTACGGCCTGGCCTTCTGGATGCCCTCGATCATCAAGAGCACCGGCATCACCAATAGCCTGCACATCGGCTTGCTCACCGCCATTCCCTACTCGGTGGCAATCGTGGCGATGCTGCTCAATGCGCGGCACTCCAACCGCACCGGCGAACGGCGCCTGCACGCAGCCATCCCGGCATTCATTGGTGGCGCCGGGCTGATCCTCAGCGCGTTTTTCGCCGATAACCTGGTGCTGTCGGTGCTGTTCCTCAGCGTCTCCGCCTCGGGGATCCTCAGCCTGATGCCGATTTTCTGGACCTTGCCGGGCACTGTGCTGTCGGGCGTTGCCGCCGCAGCCGGGATCGGCATGATCAACGCGATCGGCAACCTGTCGGGCTTCACCGGTTCGATGATCACGGCCGTGGCGGAAACCCTGACGGGCAATATCAACAACGGTACGTACGTCCTGGCGCTGTGCCTGTTGGTCAGCGGCGGGTTGATCCTGGCCATCCCCGCCTCGATGCTCGGCAGGACGCCCAAGACCGCGCCCACGGCCGCGCAACTGGAGACCGCATGAACCTGCAAGGCAAGCGGGTGCTGGTGACGGCGGCGGGACAGGGCATCGGCCTGGCCAGCGCCGTGGCCTTCGCCCGGGCCGGCGCCGAGGTGTTCGCCAGTGACATCGATATTCGCGCGCTGGCGGGCATCGAGGGGGTCACGCCGATGCTCCTGGATGTCACCTCGGCCAGCGCCATCGACGCTGCCCGCGAGCGGATTGGCGGGTTGGACGTGCTTTTCAACTGCGCCGGCTACGTGCACAGCGGCACCATTCTCGATTGCGACGAAGCCGCCTGGGCGCGCTCGATGGACCTCAATGTCAGCGCCATGTATCGCATGATCCGCGCGTTTCTGCCGGGTATGCTGGCGCGTGGCGGCGGGTCGATCATCAACATGTCGTCGGTGGCGTCCAGTATCAAGGGCGTGCCCAATCGTTTCGCCTATGCTGCCAGCAAGGCGGCGGTAGTCGGTCTGACCAAGTCCGTCGCCATCGACTTCGTCAGCCAGGGTATCCGTTGCAATGCGATATGCCCCGGCACCGTCGACTCGCCTTCGCTGCGCCAGCGCATTGCCGACCAGGCGGCGCAGCAGGGGGTCGAGGAGGAACAGGTCTACCGGCAGTTTCTCGACCGCCAGCCCATGGGGCGCATCGGCAACACCGAGGAGGTCGCGCAACTGGCGCTGTACCTGGGCAGCGACGCATCTGCCTACACCACCGGGACGGTGCACGTCATTGACGGTGGCATGAGCCTCTGAATTTTCACTTGAGCAGGAGCACTTCATGAAACTGTTGCGTTACGGCGAAAAAGGTTCGGAAAAGCCCGGGCTGCTGGATGATGACAATCAGATCCGTGATCTGTCGGGCCACGTGCCAGACATCGCCGGGCAAGCCCTGGCTCCTGAAGGCCTGGCAAGACTCGCCGCCATCGACCCAGGCAGCCTGCCGGTCGTGGGCGGGCAGCCGCGGATCGGCGCGTGCGTCGGGCAAGTCGGCAAGTTCATCTGCATCGGCCTGAACTACGCCGACCATGCCGCCGAGTCGAACATGGAGGTGCCGAAGGAACCGATCATCTTCAACAAATGGACCAGCGCCATCTGCGGACCGAACGACGATGTCCAGATTCCCCGTGGCTCGCTCAAGACCGACTGGGAAGTCGAACTCGGCGTGGTCATTGGCAAGGGCGGGCGCTACATCGACGAAGCGAACGCCATGGAGCATGTCGCCGGTTATTGCGTCATCAACGATGTGTCGGAACGCGAGTGGCAACTCGAACGCGGCGGCACCTGGGACAAGGGCAAAGGCTTCGACACCTTCGGCCCGCTTGGACCCTGGCTGGTGACGAAGGACGAAATCGCCGATCCCCACGCGCTTGATCTGTGGCTGGAAGTCGACGGACATCGTTATCAGAACGGCAATACCCGGACGCTGATCTTCAGCGTGCCGCAACTGATTGCCTACCTGAGCCGGTGCATGAGCCTGCAGCCCGGCGACGTGATCTCGACCGGGACGCCACCGGGTGTCGGCCTGGGCATCAAGCCCAACCCGGTGTTCCTGCGCCCGGGCCAGACCATGCGCCTGGGCATTCAAGGTTTGGGTGAACAGCGTCAGGTGACGGTGCAGGCGGACTGATCACTGGCTTTACCGCCGTCTTCGCGAGCAGGCTCGCTCCCACAGAATCTCCGCCTCCCTGTGGGAGCGAGCCTGCTCGCGAAGACGCGGGTCCAGCCACACAGAATGGGAACTCTGGAGAGACTGTTCGCGCAATCAAAAATCGCCGAAGATGCGCGACCGTTTCAAGAGAAATGACGCCCTCCATGCGCGACGACTCCCACACGCAGTTCTTCCGCTTCCAGACCCCTGACCCAGCCATCGGTCCGCGTGAGCAGGCACCGATGCTTGCGCAGGAGCTGGCCTGGGCGCGTGACCGTGCGTCCATGCATGACTTCAGTTGGTTGGTCGTACTGCTGCCGCCATTGAGCATGGGCCCGGTGCTGCCGGGCGTGGTGTTCCTGGCGGGCCTGGGCCTGGTCCAGAAGTTGTTCGCCCCGGACCTGGACGTTGATCGGATCGTCGGCGACTCCTTGGGCTGGCTGGCGCTGGCGACGCTGCTTTTCGTGGCGGCGTGGATACTGTCCAATTACCTGCGCGATTCGCGCGACCCGACCAAGCACTATTGGCAATCGATGCCCGATCAAGGGCTGGTCGAGCTTGAGCGTCACACGCTGATCTCGGCCATCAGCCTGTGGGCCAACGACTTTGATCCCGATTGCAGCAGCCTGATGTTATGGAAAAACGACAAGCTGGTGCGGGTGCAAAGCTCCGGCGTGTCGCAGTGGATCCTGGCGATGACCACGGCCGGCCATTGGCTGGTGCTCAAGGAGGAATTCCCCGGTGATTTCTGCTACCGACGGGTAGGGCAGATGCCCGCGCCGGAGAAGCAGATGCAACCCCGGCAGCAACTGGCGATTGCCTTCGCTCCCGGCACCCAGTTGGCGCTTGGCCGGCGTTTCGACGGTGCGCCTTTGCCAATGACGCAGACGTCTTACTGGATGTCTGCCGATGAGATCAAGCGACTCGCGCAGATTGCCCATCACTGGATGTTTTTCCCGCCGGACCGTTATGCGGTGGTCAATGACAGGGACGCCGGCTGGGTACGACGCCTGGCGGACAAAGCCCTGGCCAGCGTCGAGAGCCAGGCTGTGCCACAGGGCAATTAGCGTAGCCAGCCTCAACGCGTTTTGCTGCGCGCGACCCGCTTCATCACCACCACGAAAAACACCGGGACAAACACCACCGCCAGCGTGGCGCTGATCATCCCGCCGATCACGCCGGTACCAATCGCCTGCTGGCTCGCCGAGCTGGCCCCGGTGGCGATCGCCAACGGGACCACGCCGAGGATGAACGCCAGTGAGGTCATGATGATCGGCCGCAGGCGCAGGCGCGCGGCCTGGAGCGTGGCGTCGAGCAGGTCATGGCCATCGTCGTAGAGGCTCTTGGCGAATTCGATGATCAGGATGGCGTTCTTCGCTGACAGACCGATGATGGTAATCAGGCCGATCTTGAAGAACACATCGTTGGGCATGCCACGCAACGAAACAGCCATTACGGCGCCGAGCACGCCCAGCGGTACCACCAGCAACACCGAGGTCGGGATCGACCAGCTCTCGTACAGTGCCGCCAGGCACAGGAACACCACCAGCAGCGACAGGCCCAGCAGGATCGGTGCCTGGCTGCCGGACAAGCGCTCCTGCAAGGACAGGCCGGTCCATTCCTGACCCATGCCCTTGGGCCCCTGGGCCACCAGCCGTTCGATCTCGGCCATGGCTTGCCCGGTGCTGTAGCCCGGCGCCGGTTCTCCGGAAATACTCACCGCCGGATAGCCGTTGTAGCGAGTCAACTGTGCCGGCCCCTGGGTCCAGCGCGCCTGGACAAACGCCGACAACGGCACCATCTTCCCGCTGCTGTTGCGTACGTGAATCTTCAGCAGGTCCTCGACCTGGCTGCGCTGGTCACCCTCGGCCTGGACCACCACCCGCTGCATGCGGCCCTGGTTCGGGAAGTCATTGATGTAGGCTGAGCCCACCGCCGTGGACAACACACTGCCGACGTCGGCAAAGGAGATGCCCAAGGCATTCGCCTGTTTCCGATCCACTTCCAGTTGCACCTGCGGCGCTTCCGCCAGGGCGCTTTCGCGCACATTCATCAGCACCGGGCTTTTATCCGCGGCGGCGAGCAGATCGCTGCGGGCCTGCATCAGCGTGGCGTGGCCGAGGCCGCCGCGGTCCTGCAAGCGGAACTCGAAACCGCTGGAGGTGCCGAGACCGTCCACCGGCGGTGGCAGCACGGAAAACACCATGGCGTCCTTGATTCCACCGAAGGCCTGGTTGGCGCGATCGGCGATGGCCGCCGCCGAATCGTCGCCACCGCGCTGCGACCAGTCTTTCAGCGTGGTAAATGCCAGGGCCGCATTCTGCCCGCTGCCGGAGAAACTGAAACCGAGGATGACCGTGCTGTCGCCGACCCCAGGCTCGCCGGCATTGTGCGCCTCGATCTGCTCCACCACCTGAACCGTACGATTCTTGCTGGCACCCGGCGGCAGCTGGATGTCGGTGATGGTGTAGCCCTGGTCTTCCACCGGCAGGAACGAGGAGGGCAGGCGACTGAACAGCAGGCCCATGCCCACCAGCAGCACGCCATAGATCAGCAGATAGCGGCCGCTGCGTTTCATCGCGTAGGCGACCCAACCCTGGTAGCGGTTGCCGAACCGGTCGAAGCCACGGTTGAACCAGCCAAAAAAACCGCCCTTTGCGTGGTGATCGGCTTGGGTGATCGGTTTGAGCAAGGTCGCGCAAAGCGCCGGGGTCAAGGTCAGCGCTAGAAAGGCCGAGAACAGGATCGACGTCGCCATCGACAGCGAGAACTGCTGGTAGATCACGCCCACCGAACCCTGCATGAACGCCATCGGAATGAACACCGCCACCAGCACCAGGGTGATGCCGATGATCGCCCCGGTGATCTGGCCCATGGCCTTGCGCGTCGCTTCCTTGGGTGACAGGCCTTCCTCGGCCATGATCCGCTCGACGTTTTCCACCACCACGATGGCATCGTCCACCAGGATGCCGATGGCCAGCACCATGCCGAACATGGTCAGTACGTTGATCGAGAACCCCAGCGCGAGCATGGTCGCGAAGGTGCCCATCAGCGCCACCGGCACGACGAGGGTGGGGATCAGCGTGTAGCGGATGTTCTGCAGGAACAGGAACATCACCGCGAACACCAGCAGCATCGCCTCGCCGAGGGTATAGACCACCTTGGTGATCGAGACCTTGACGAACGGCGACGTGTCGTAGGGAATCTTGTACTCCACGCCGGCCGGAAAGTAGCGCGACAGCTCGTCCATTTTCGCTCGAACGAGGGTGGCGGTGTTCAGCGCGTTGGCGCCCGGCGACAGCTGCACGGCTACGGCGGTGGAGGGTTTGCCGTTCAGGCGCGTGGAGAACTGATATTCCTGGCTGCCGATTTCCACCCGTGCGACATCGGCGATGCGCACCGTGGAACCGTCGGGGTTGGCCTTGAGCACAATGTCGGCAAATTCCTGCGGGGTCGAGAGCTGGCCCTTGACGACGATGGTCGCGGTGATTTCCTGGGTGCTGCGGCTCGGCAGGTCGCCGAGGCTGCCGGCCGAGACTTGGGCGTTCTGCGCCACGATGGCAGCGTTGACGTCGGCCGGGGTCAGGTTGAAACCCAGCAACTTCTGCGGGTCGATCCAGATCCGCATGGCTCGCTCGGCACCGTACAGCTGGGCCTTGCCGACACCGTCGAGGCGCTTGATCTCGTTCATCACGTTGCGCGCCAGGTAATCGCTGAGCGCCACGTCGTCGAGCTTGCCGTCGCTGGAGGTGAGGGTGATCAGCAGCAGGAAGCCGGCGGAAACCTTATCCACCTGCAAGCCCTGCTGGGTAACCGCCTGCGGCAGGCGCGACTCCACGGCCTTGAGGCGGTTCTGCACGTCGACCTGGGCCAGTTCCGGGTTCGTCCCCGGTTGAAAGGTCGCGGTGATCGTCGCGCTACCGAGACTGCTCTGGGATTCGAAATACAACAGGTTGTCGGCGCCGTTGAGCTCCTCCTCGATCAGGCTGACCACGCTTTCGTCCACCGTCTGCGCCGAAGCGCCCGGGTACACCGCGTAGATCTCGATTTGCGGCGGAGCCACGACCGGGTACTGCGCCACCGGCAGTTGCGGAATGGCCAGGATCCCGGCCAGCAGGATGAACAGCGCGACGACCCAGGCGAAGACGGGGCGGTCGATGAAAAAATGCGGCATGGCTTAGTGTCCTGCCTGTGGCCCGGGAACCTGGGCGAGGGGGAGAGGGGCGTCGTCGACCCGGACCTGTTCACCGGGGCGGGCATGCTGCAGGCCTTCGACGACGATGCGATCGCCCGGCTTCAAGCCTTGCGTGACGATCCAGCGATCGTTCTGCGCCGCGCCCAGTTGCACCGGTTGCTGACTGATCTTCTGCTCGGCGTCCAGCAGCAGCACCTGCGCGACGCCGGCGCTGTCGCGCAGGATCGCCCGTTGCGGCACGGTGATTCCCTGGCGGTTGACCGCCTGTTCCAGGCGTACGCGAATGAAGCTGCCGGGCAGCAGATCGAGGTCGGGGTTGGGGAACTCGCTGCGCAGGGTGATCTGGCCGGTGCTCGGGTCGACGCTGAGGTCGGTGAACAGCAACTTGCCCGGCAGCGGATAAGGGCTGCCGTCGTCCTCGATCAAGGTGGCCTTGGCCTGGCCCTGGCCGACGGCTTGCAGCTGCCCCGCACGGAACGCGCGACGCAGCTCGTTGAGTTCGCGGGTCGATTGGGTGAGGTCGGCGTGGATCGGGTCTAACTGCTGGATCAGCGCCAGTGGCGTGCTTTCGTTCTGCCCCACCAGCGCGCCTTCCGTCACCAGGGCCCGGCCGATGCGCCCGGAAATCGGTGCGGTCACCGTGGCGTAGCCCAGGTTCAGCTTCGCCCGTTCAACGGCCGCCTTGTTGGCGGCGACGTCGGCTGCGGTCTGGCGCACGGCGGCCCGGGCATTGTCATATTCCTGGCCGCTGATCGCCTGGTCATCGATCAACTGGGCATAACGCTGCGCCTGCAACCGGGCCTGGAATGCATTGGCCTCGGCCTTGCGCAACGCCGCCTCGGCGCTGTCCAGGTCGGCCTTGAACGGCGCCGGGTCGATGCGAAACAACACGTCGCCCTGCTTGACGTCGCGGCCTTCTCGAAACACTCGCTGCAAGACCACGCCGGCTACCCGTGCACGGACCTCGGCCACCCGTGGCGCGGCGATACGGCCACTCAGTTCGTTGCTGATCGACAGTGGCCCGGCCTGGACGGTCTCGATACGCACGCTTGCCAGCGGCGCCGATTCTTCCGGGGTCGAGGCGCCGTCGCAGCCGCTCAGCAACGCCCCGACCAACAGGCCCAGTGTGACGAAAGGAATCTTGGACATGGTGCTTCCCCAATATTGAACCGCCCATGGTAGGGACCGGAGCCAAGGTCAGGGGTGAAGCTTTGTAGGCGCTCTGTGAAATTGTGTAACCGCGCTAGATCCGAAAGTGCTCCACCAACTGCTGTTGATGGTTGGCCATGGCATGCAGCGAGTGGCTAGCCTCGGAGGCTTCGTGCATCTGGCCGCTCAAGGTTTCGCTGATGCCGCGAATGCCGCTCACCCGATGGCTGATGTCTTCCACCACCGAGCTTTGCTCCAGGGCTGCGCTGGCGATCTGCTGGTTCATCTGTTCGATCACTTCCACGGCCCGGGTGATACGTTGCAGTGCCCCGTGGGTCTGCTCGACCTGGACCACGCTGCCCCTGGCCAGCTCGCGGCTCGACTGGGTGCTGTGCACCACGTCCTGGCTCAGTTGCTGCAACGCTTCGATCACCGTGCGTATCTGCTCGACCGAGTTCTGCGTGTTGCTCGCCAGATGCCGGACTTCGTCAGCCACCACCGCGAAGCCGCGCCCCTGTTCGCCGGCGCGGGCCGCTTCGATAGCGGCATTCAAGGCCAGCAGGTTGGTTTGCTGGGCAATTGCACAGATGACGTCGAGCACCTGGTTGATCTGCTGGCTGTTGTCCGCCAGTACTCTGACCTGCCCAAGCGTTGCCTCCAGCCGCTGGTCCAGGGCATCGATGCTGTTGACGGCATTGGCGAACATTTCCTGCCCCGATCGACTGGCATTTTCGGCCACCGTTGCGGCATCGGCGGCCTGGTGGGAATGGCGGGCAACTTCCTGGGCGCTGGCGCTCATTTCATGCAAAGCCGTCGCCGCCAGTTCTACCTCGCGGTATTGCTGCTGCATGCCCGCGCTGACTTCGCGGGCAACCCGCGCCGAGGTGTCGGCCGTCTCCCGGGTATCGAGGGAGGCTTGCTGGATATCCCGGATGATCGGTTGCAGTTTGTCGAGAAAACGATTGAAGCCGTCGGCCAGTCGGCCCAGTTCATCGTGCCGCGTGTTCGGCAGCCGCTGGGTGAGGTCACCGTCGCCTTCGACAATCGCATCGAGCATATGCGCCACCCTCAGCAGTGGCCGGGTCACGCCGTAAGCGCTGAGCCAGACAAGCAACAGGCCCAGTCCGGCGCAGAGCAACCCGAGGCTGAGGTTGAACCCGTTGGACTGGCGCTGCTTGTCGTCCAGTTGCGCCTGCATGTGCAGGGCGGGCGCCTGCACCAGTGCTTCCGGCACGCGTATCTGCAATTGCCAGGGATTGTTGGCCGGAGCGGTTTGCACCGTTTGCTGCACATCGACCGAAGCGCCCGCCACGGCGCCGCTGTGGCCGGCAATCTGCCCGGAGGGGGAGAGAATACTGATCTCGCTGTGGCCGGGGTACAAGTCATCGGCAAGGCTGGCGGCGAGTTGCTGAAGGGTATCCAGGCTGATGTCCATGCCGAAGATACCGATGACTTTGCCCTCGTCCAGCAGCGGTATGGAAATGCTGCTCATCAGGGTCTTGCGGCCTTCGACTTCGATCGCGTAGGGCTCTGTCACGCATGTGCGCCCCTGGGTCTGCGGGCAGATGTACCAGGCGTTTGCCGGCTCGCTGCCCGGTGGCGCGGTGTTGGCGCTGATCTGGGCTTCGCTGAGCACTTCTTGCACCAGATGGCCGGGTTGGCTTTGTGACCAGTACAGGGCAAAGCGGCCGTTTTCATTGCCGGCCAGGTCGCGCTGCCCGGCGAAACCGGCGTCTGGACCGATCAGCGCGTCGGGAAGCAGCACCACGTAGAAACCGAGGACTTTTTCGCGCTTCGCAAGGGCCTGACGGGTTGCGGCGATCAGGTCCTGGCGCAGTTGCCCCGGGGTCAGTCGCCCGTGCAATGCCTGGGTGCGCAGTTGAAGCACTTGTTGGGCAAAACCTTCGCCATAAATCGCTGTTTCGCTGAAAAAACGCTCCACGCGCTGACCGTGCGCCAGAGCCTGTGCCCGCAGGCCTTCCAAGGCCGATTGCCCTAGCAACTGGCTGCTTTGCTGCTTCAGCAGCGTCGCGCCTTGCTGGTTCTGGTACAGCGAGGCAGCGGTCAATGCCCCGACCACGGCGAGCAGGCACAGACCGCTCAACAGCGTGATCCGCCATTGGATAGAGAGACGAGCGAAGAACATGCTGAGGTTTCCTGCGCTTGGGGATTTTTATTGTTTTGGGCTCCGCGTCGTTTGACCGGTGGGCAACGTTATCTTGCGCCAGGAAACGCCTGCCGGTTATCCCGAATCGGCAGCCGTTGTGCGTCGTCATCGGGCCAATACGCGTCACTCAAGAGCACGCTGAATTTGTAGTGAGGGGATTTATCCCCGCTGGGCTGCGAAGCGGCCCCAAACCAGGCCGCTCTGTGTACCAGGAAGATTGATTTCACTGCTTCAGGGCTGCTTCGCAGCCCAACGGGGATGAATCCCCTCGCCACAGGTCCGCCATGTCCCCGGACCAAACAGGCTGAGCAGTTTTGGGGCGTCGCTTCGGATGCTGCCGTTTTGGGATAGCGCAGGGTTCTGGCGAGGGCATAGCATCGATTCCAGCGTACAACCAGAACAATAAGCTTTTGGCGAACGGCGCCGTTGGCCGTCCCGATCCCGCAACACTGCCTCATACAATAAGGTCAAGAACAATGAGCGTATCTTTCCCGATCAATGGCTCGACGGAGTTGAAGCGCGGCGCCCTGGGTGTCGGCTTCATCATCTTCTTTGTGATTTCGGCGGCGAGCCCCCTGAGCGTGATCGCCGGTGGCTTTCCCATCGGCATCATGCTCGGCAACGGCGCCGGTACGCCCGCGCTGCTGCTTCTGGCGTTGTTGGTGTTGCTGGCCTTTTCGGCGGGATACACCGCCATGTCCCGGCACATGACCAATGCGGGGGGCTTCTACGCCTTTACCTCCCGTGGCCTCGGTGGGTTGGCGGGCGGGGCGGCAGGCGTGTTGGCGATGTTTGCCTACAACATTCTCCAGGTCGGCCTGTACGGGATGTTCGGCGGTGTGGTCAGTGGCACGATGGCCAGCATGTTCGGCCTGGAATTGCCGTGGTGGGCTTATTCGCTGCTGGCGATGGCGAGCGTGGCGATTCTCGGCTATCGCAAGATCGACCTGTCGGCCCGTGTGTTGTCGGTAGTGGTCATTGCCGAATACCTGGCGATCCTGACGCTGGACTTCGCCATGCTCAAGTCCGGTGGCGACAGTGGCATCAACCTCGATTCGTTTGACCGCAGCCACGTATTCAGCGGCACGCCTTCGATCGGCCTGTTGTTCTGTTTTGCCGCCTTCATCGGCTTCGAGGCCACGACCATCTACGGCGAGGAGGCGAGGAACCCGCAGCGCACGATTCCCATTGCCACCTACGCGTCGGTGCTGTTGATCGGTGGTTTTTATGCGCTGTCGGTCTGGGCCATGGTCATCGGCGTCGGGGCCGACAAGATCGTCCCGACCCTGCAGGCGCTGCAGGATCCGACCACGTTCATCTACGGCCTGTCCGATCATTTTGTCGGCCCGCAGCTGACCCAGGTCATCCGCGTGCTGTTCATGGTCAGCATCTACGCCGGGCTGCTGGCGTTCCACAATGCCGCGGCGCGTTACTTCTACGCCATCGGCCGGGACGGGCTGCTGCATAGCCGGTTGGGGACGACCCATCGCGTACACCAGAGCCCACACATGGGCTCGGTCCTGCAAAGCCTGATTGCCGCGGTGGTGGTGCTGATTTTCGCCGCGCTGGACGCCGACCCGATCCTGCAACTGTTCGCCTGGTTCTCCAACCTGGCCACCCTCTGCGTCATCCTGCTCATGGCGCTCACTTCGGCTGCGGTGCTGGTCTATTTCCGCAAACACCCGGAACTGAAACTCGGGCTGTGGCGCGGTCGGATCCTTCCCGGCTTTTCATGCCTGGCGTTACTCGCGGTGCTAGTCCTTGCCGTGCTGCATTTCGATGTGCTGACCGGCGCCAGCCAGCTCTTGTCCTACGGCCTGTGCGCCGTCATTCCCGTCGCGCTGATCGTCGGTGTGTTCCTCGCCGCCCGACTGCGCAAGGTCGCGCCCGAGCGATACAGCGCACTGGGTAGCCACAAGCTCTAGGGCGCCAACCCGGCAACGCCAATCACCCAGAAAACCCGTTCGCTGCCGTTCCGCACGGTCCGGCAGTGCGTGAAAGGAAGGTTCCATGCACGATTATCAAATGCTCATCAATGGGCTCCCGGTCAACGGTGAAAATGGCCACTTCGATGTGCTCAATCCGGCCACCGGTACCGCGTTCGCCCGTTGCCCGGCCGGTTCCCTGGCCCAGTTGGACCTTGCTGTCGAAGCGGCCCAGTCGGCCTTTATCGAATGGCGACACAGCAGCCACGAAGACCGCCGCCGACGTTTGCTGGATATCGCCGATGATATCGAGCAGGAGGCCGACGCATTGGCCCGGCTCATCGTCCTGGAGCAGGGCAAGCCGCTGGCGCTGGCGTTCTCCGAAGTCATGGGCGCGGCGGCCTGGACCCGCTATGCCGGCGAGCAGCAGATTCCCGTCGAACTGGTGGAAGAGACCCCGACCCAGCGCATCGAGCTGCATCGCAAACCCTTGGGCGTGGTGGCCTCGATCACACCGTGGAACTGGCCGTTCATGATCGCCGTCTGGCACATCATGCCGGCGTTGCGGGCCGGCAACTGCGTGATCAGCAAGCCTTCAAGCCTGACACCCTTGAGCACCCTGCGCCTGGTGGAAATCATCGCCGGTCATGTGCCTCATGGCGTGATCAATGTGGTGACCGGTGAACAAGGTTTCGGCAGCGCGATCACTGCCCACGCCGGCATCCAAAAGATTGTCTTCACCGGCTCGACCGCCACCGGCCAGAGTGTGATGCGCGGCGCCGCCGCCAACCTCAAACGCCTGACCCTGGAGCTGGGCGGCAACGATGCTGCGATCGTGCTGCCCGGCACGCCGGTCGAGGCGGTGGCCGAGGATATTTTCCAGGCCGCCTTCCTCAACATGGGCCAGACCTGCGCCGCCCTCAAGCGTCTGTACGTCCATCAATCCCAATACGAGGCCTTTGCCGATGCGTTGACGCGCATTGCGGCGCGCCAGGTAGTGGGCGATGGCCTGGAGCCCGAGGTGACCTTCGGCCCGGTGCAGAACGCTGAACAATTGGCGCTGGTGGAGGCGCTGGTAGCCGACGCCCGTGGCCATGGCGCGCGGGTGCTGTGTGGCGGTGCGCGACTGGACCGGCCGGGCTTCTTCTACCCGCCAACCCTGGTCGCCGACGTCACCGATGGCCATCGCCTGGTGGACGAGGAACAGTTTGGCCCGGTGTTGCCATTGATCGCCTATCAGGACGTCGAGGATGTCCTGCGCCGCGCCAATGCCGGCGACATGGGCTTGGGTGGCTCGGTCTGGGGCAGCGATATCGAGCAGGCCCAGGCGTTGGCCAGTCGTCTTGAAAGCGGCGTGGCCTGGGTCAACTGCCACGCGCAGATCCAGCCGAATACGCCGTTTGGCGGCAGCAAGATGTCCGGGTTCGGCGTCGAGTTCGGCCTTGAGGGGTTGCTGGAATTCACCGGCCAGCAACTGCTGTACGTACGCAAGCGTGAAACACAGTGAGGACTGCAACCATGTACGAGCACTACAAGACAGCGCAAAAGAAATTCTGGCATCCGATGAGTTCATCGGCCCCCGCGAACCGCTCGAAGACATTGGTCATTGCCCGGGGCGACGGCAACTACATCACCGACATCGAAGGCCATCGCATGCTCGACGGTGTCGGCGGGTTGTGGAACGTGAACGTTGGCCATAACCGTGCTTCGGTGAAGGCGGCCATTGCCGCGCAGATGGATGAACTGGCGTATTACCAGACCTTCGACGGCATCGCGCATCCTCGGGTGTTTGATTTGGCCGAGCGGCTGACGTCGATGTTTGCCGAGGAAAACATGGAGCGGGTGCTGTTCAGTTCCGGCGGTTCCGACGCAGTCGAGACCGCGTTGAAAATGGCCCGCCAATACTGGATCGCCAGCGGCGAACCCGGACGCACGCGCTTCCTGTCGTTGCGCAACGGTTACCACGGCGTGCACATGGGCGGCACCTCGGTGGGTGGCAACGGCGTCTATCACTACAACCATGGGCCGCTGTTGGCCGGCTGCCATTTGCTCGACACGCCCTGGCTGTACCGCAACCCCTGGGACTGCCGCGACCCGCAGGAGCTCACCGCCCACTGCATTCGTCAGTTGGAGGACCAGATCGCGTTGCTCGGTGCGCAGACCATCGCCGCGCTGATCGCCGAGCCAGTGCAGGGCGCCGGCGGCGTGATCGTCCCGCCTGCCAACTACTGGAAGAGCCTGCGCGAGGTGTGCGATCGCCACGGCATCCTGCTGATCGCCGATGAAGTGGTGACCGGTTTCGGCCGCACCGGCTGCATGCTCGGCAGTCGTGGCTGGGGCGTCTCGCCAGACGTACTGTGCCTGGCCAAGGGCATCACGGCCGGCTACGTGCCCATGGGCGCTACCGTGTTCAACCGGCGCATCGTCGAGGCGATCGAGAACGGGCCGGGTTTCAGCAGCGTGATCATGCATGGCTACACCTACAGCGGACACCCGACCGCTTGCGCCGCGGCTTTGGCGGTGCTGGACATCGTCGAGGCCGAAGATTTGCCGCGCAACGCCGGCAAGGTCGGCGCCCAGTTGCTGGAGCAACTGCAACCGTTGGCTGAGCGTCACGCGGTGGTCGGCGAAGCACGCGGCAAGGGCTTGATGATCGCTCTCGACCTGGTGGCGGACAAGGCCACCCGTGAACCGCTGGACCCGGCCACCGGGCTGGCCTCGCGCATCGCCGAGCATGCGCGCCGCGCCGGCGTGCTGGTGCGCCCGATCGGCAACAAGATCGTCCTCTCGCCGCCGCTAACCCTCACCTCCGATGAGGCCGGCTTGATGGTCGACGCGCTGGATGACGCGCTCGCCAACTGCCGCTGACCCGGTCCACCGGCGTAGCGTGCTGCGCCGGCTCCCCAAATAAAAAAACAGCCTGCAAAGGCGCACCACAAGGAGCTCAGCCATGCGGTCCCTAGCGCGTATGGAATTTTTCGGCAGTGGTCTTGCCTGCACGCTGGCGCTCTGCGCCGCGAGCCAGGTCCAGGCCTATGAGCTGTATGCCGATGACGACACGCACCTCAACGCCGACATGCTCGCGGTGTTCGGCCATTTCAACAGCCGCAAGAATTACGACGGCAGGTCCGGCGGTTCGACTTGGCGTGAGGGCTTCATCAAGTATGGATTAAGCGGCGACCAGGGTCTTGCCGGTCATGGCACCGCCTACGGCGCGTTCAATCTGGTCAGTTCGGCCACCTGGGGCGATGGCGATGCGGCCGGCAATACGCTGGGCAGCGAGCGCACGACGAAGATCGAAGACGTTTACCTGGGCTGGCGCTCCGCCGACCTGTTCCCGGTGCTGGGACGGGACGGTATCGATATCTCCGGCGGCCGCCAGGTGGTCAAGCTGGGCCGGGGATTCCTGATCAACGATGACGGGCCCAACCTGGGCAAAGGCCCGGCGGACGGACGTTTGAACCGTGGTGGCGCCTATTACCTGGCCGCCCGGCATGCGTTCGACCAAACCGCCGTGTTGCGCCTGGGCGGGCAGGATGGGCTGCACGGCAGTGTGCTGTGGCTCAAGTCCGACAACCGCGCCCAGGCCGAAACCGAACTGGCCGCCGGCACGCTGGACTACACCACCCAGGCCGGTACGCTGGGGCTGACCTGGGTGCATGGCATGGACGTGAACGACCGCTGGGCCAGTGATTTCCAGCGCCAGCGCAAGGGCATGGACGTCTACAGTGTTCGCGGCGAGGGCGATGCCGGCATTGAGAACGCCAGCCTGGCCTTCGAATACGCCTGGCAAGACAAGGACGCCGGCCCGCAGAGCGCCTGGTACGCCGAGGCCGGCTACACCTTTGCCGATATCGCCTGGACGCCGAAGCTGACCTACCGCTACACCCGTTATTCGCAAAAATGGGACTCGCTGTTCACCGGCCAGAGCACCGGTTACGGCACCTGGTTCCAGGGCGAAGTCGCGGGGAACTATGCCGGCCCGTTCAACAGTAATACCGGCATCCACCATCTAGGCCTGACCGCCAGGCCATTGGAGAACCTGACCCTCGGTGCGTTGTACTTCGACTTCAACACGGTGCGTAAGGACAACGCCGTGAACCTGGATGCCCGGGAGCTGGACCTGTACGCCGAGTGGGCGGTGAACGAGCATCTGATCATCACGCCGCTGGTAGGCCTCTACAAGCCGGATCGGGATGCGACGACAGGGGGCAATCAAGTGGCGGGCAATGGCACCAATGTTTATAGCCAGGTGACGGTGGCAGTGCCGTTTTGAGTTTTGGAGATGCTTGCAAAACCCTATGGCGAGGGGATTTATCCCCGCTGGGTTGCGAAGCAGCCCCATACAGCCAACTCAATCTGTCTGATACACCGAGTTGCTTGGCTTCAGGACTGCTGCGCAGCCCAACGGGGATGAATCCCCTCGCCACATGGAGCTGTTTCACTTGAGCCCCGGCCTTTAGCCGACAGCGGGCGGATTTTGCATCCGTTCGGCAATCCGCCGGGTGGTGTCCATGACCATTTCAATCACGGTTTCCTGGCGCAGCAGCTTGAAACTTTGGGTGCTGCCGACGGCCGAAAGGCTGCCCACCACTTCATCGAGCCCGGGATTGATGATCGGCGCCGCGATACCGGTCAGCCCTTGATTGAGCTCATCGTGCGTCAGGCAATAGCCGTCCTTGCGGATCTTTTTTGTCGCCTTGGAAAAGCCCGCCCAGTCGTAGGTGTTCGCAGGGTCGTTGGCCAGGTGCTCGTCGAACAGCCGCTGCAGCCGCCGACCTTTCTGGAAGGCAATCAATACCTTGGATTGGGCACCGCGAAAAAACGGCAGCGGGTGGCCGCGGCCGAATGAGAACTGGTAGGTGTCATTCGGGTCGGCGATGTAGGTATTGATGATGTGACCGTCATAAAAAACGCTGGCGAACACGGCGAGGCCGGTCTGTTCGGACAGCTCATGCATCAGCTCGCGCCCGGCGACGAGGATCGGGTCGTACTGACGCATCATCCAGTCAAGCTCGATGATGCGCGGCCCCAGGCCGTAGCTGCCGGCATCCACCCGGGTCAACAGGCCCGCGTCACACAAGTCCTTGACGTAACGGTACACGGTCGCCCGCGACAGGCCCATGCGTTCGGCAATGGTATCGGGGTCGATCTTCAGTCGATCCGGGCCGAAGAGGTCCAGGACGCTCAGCATTTTGCTCAGGCTGCTCATTTCGCTCCTAAAGGGGGAGTGGCGCGTAGGTGGCCGTTTGGGTGAGCACTATAGGTAGGCGCGTCGCTGATGAAAAGCCTGCGAGGTCGTCCATGCGTGCGCTGCCAAGGTAACCCAATACCTGAGAAATACAAGTCTCAAGACCGACGTTTAAGCTCGATAAAATCACTTAAATCTCAAAATACGAGTTTTTCGTTAAAAAATAACTTGTTTTGTCGTTTTTCATGTGTGTAAATCTCAGCCACTGCAAACGCTCGATGAAGAGGGCTGGAAATGAATGGTGCGCAACTGATAGTGAAGGCGGCGGTGGCAAGCGGTATCGAGTACTGCTTCGCCAACCCCGGGACGACCGAGATTCCCCTGGTAGCGGCCATGGCCAGCGCGCCAGCCCTCAAGCCGGTGTTGTCGTTGTTCGAAGGGGTATGCACCGGTGCCGGCGATGGTTACGGCCGGATTGCCGGCAAGCCGGCGATGACCCTGACCCACCTCGGGCCGGGTTTTGCCAATGGCATCGCCAACCTGCACAACGCCCGTCGCGCCAACACGCCGATCGTCAACGTCATCGGCGACCACGCCTCATGGCACGTCAATTACGATCCGCCGCTGGCGAGTGATATCCAGGCGTTGGCCGGGAGCGTATCCGGCTGGGTGCGCACCTCGCGCACGGCAGCGGGCATTGGCGAAGATTTCCAGGAAGCGGTGCGCGCCGCCTGGCAAGCCAAGGGCCAGATCGCCAGCCTGATCCTGCCGATGGATCTGCAAGCCAGCCCGGTGCAGCGGGAAAAAGCCTTCAGCTCTTTGCAGGCCCCGGTCCGGCGCTTTGCCGGTGATCGGGTCGAAGCAGTAGCGCGGGCGCTGCGTGACGGTCGGCGGCTGGTGTTCATCGTTGGCGACCAGGGCCTCTCGGTCGCTGGCCTGGAAGCGGCGGGGCGCCTGGCCCGGTTGGCCGGCGTGCGGATGTTCGCCGAAACCTTCCCGCGCTTGAGCTATCGCGGCGGTGGCCTGCCGGACCTGGATCGCCTGCCTTATTTTCCCGAAGTGGCCATCGAAATCCTCGACCAATACGACGCCGTGGTCTGCGCCGGCGTCCCCGAGCCCATCAGCTATTTCGGCTACGAAGGCATTGCGTCGCGGCTGGCGGAGCGTGAGCGGCTGTTGTGTCTGGCCGAGGTGGGCGACGACGTTGCCGGAGCGCTAACCGCACTGGCCGATGCGCTTGAGGCGCCGGCGCATATACCTACGCCGATCGGGATCGAGCTGCCCGCCGCCGAGGCTGAACTGACGCCTCAGTCGGTCGGGCAGGTGCTGGCCGCGTCGCTGCCGGACGACAGTATCGTTTCCGTCGAAGGCGGCACGTGCGGTTATCCGTTTTTCACCGCCTCGGCCCATGCCGCGCGGCATCGCGTATTGACCAATACCGGCGGCGCCATCGGCCAGGGGATTCCGGTGGGATTCGGCGCCGCCATGGCCGAGCGGGGCAACAAGGTGTTCTGCCTGCAATCGGACGGCAGCGCCCAGTACACCATCCAGACGTTATGGAGCATCGCCCGCGAACAATTGCCGGTGGTGATCCTGATCGCGGCCAACCATCGCTACGCGATCCTGCAGAACGAACTGCGCCGCTTCGGCATGACCGAGCTGGGCCCCGAGGCCTTGAGCCTGACGGTGCTGGACCGTCCACGCATCGACTGGAAAGCCCTGGCCAGAGGCTACGGCATGCCGGCCAGCACGGTGCATACCAATGGCGAGTTGCAGCGCGCCCTGGCAAACGCCAAGGCCGACGGCGGCCCGTGCCTGATCGAAATGGCGCTGTGAAGGAGCGGATATGAGCCAGATCCAATTGTTACCTGCCGTGGAGCAGTTCCTGTCGCAGCCGGGGCGCCTGTTCATTGGCGGCACCTGGCAGGACGCCGCCGGCGGCCGCCAGTTCGCCGTGGAAAACCCGGCCACCGAACAGACCCTGGCCGAAGTGGCCGAAGGCGCTGAGCGGGACGTCGACGCCGCCGTCGCTGCCGCCCGCGCAGCCTTCACCGGCAGTTGGGCGCAGCAGTCGCCGGCCCAGCGGGGCTTGTTGCTGTTTCGTCTGGCGGAGCTGCTCGATCAGCATCGCGAAGAGCTGGCGCAACTGATCACCCTGGAAAACGGCAAGCCGATTGCCACGGCCCGTGGAGAAGCGGCGAGCGCGGCCAACATCATTCGCTACTTCGCCGGCTGGCCGACCAAGATCGAAGGCAGCACGCTGCCAGTGTCGCCCGCCAGCGGCGCACCGATGCTCAACTACACCCTGCGCGAACCGGTGGGCGTCTGCGCATTGATCGTGCCGTGGAACTTCCCCCTGACCATGTGCGTGTGGAAGCTCGGCCCGGTATTGGCGACCGGTTGTGTCGCGGTGCTCAAGCCCGCCGAGCAGACGCCGCTGGTTGCGATTCGCCTGGTGCAGTTGATCGAGGCCGCCGGCTTCCCGGCCGGCGTCGTCAACCTGCTCACCGGCCTCGGTGCCCAGACCGGTGCACCGCTGGCCGGGCATCCGGACGTCGACAAGATCGCCTTCACCGGCTCGACCCAGGTCGGCCGGCTGATCGCCCAGGCGGCCACCGGCAACATGAAGAAGGTCTCCCTGGAACTGGGTGGCAAGTCGCCGAACATCATCTTGCCGGACGCCGATATCGTCCGCGCCGCCAAGGGTGCCGCCGACGGCATCTTCTACAACCAGGGCCAGGTCTGCACCGCCGGCTCGCGTCTCTACGTACACGCCAGCGTCCTCGACCATGTGCTTGAAGAACTCCAGCGCCACGCGGCCGCGCATGTCCTCGGGCCAGGCCTGGATCCGGCCAGCAGCATGGGCCCGCTGGTCTCGGCCCGGCAATTGGGCACGGTCCGTGGCTACCTGCAACGGGGCCAGGAGGAGGGTGCCGAACTGATCTGCGGCGGCGACCGGCCGGCCCACCTGGAGCAGGGCCACTTCATTCGCCCCAGCGTGTTTCTTGACCGTGCCGAGCGCGCCTGCGTCGCCCGGGAAGAAATCTTCGGCCCGGTGCTGACCGTCATGAGCTGGACCGAAATCGATGAACTGGTGCTGCGCGCCAACGACTCGCCGTACGGGCTGGCGGCCGGTCTCTGGACCCGTGACCTGCGTTCCGCCCATCGCGTGGCCGCGCAGTTGAAGGCCGGATCGGTGTGGATCAACTGCTGGAACGTCGTCGACCCGGCGTCGCCCTTCGGTGGCTATAAGCAATCCGGTTGGGGACGGGAAATGAGCAAGAACGTGATCGATGCGTACACCGAAACCAAAAGTGTCTTTGTCGATCTGGCCTGAGCGAATAATCACAAGAGGAACTGTTATGGATCTGGAATTGCAAGGCCGCGTGGCAATCGTCACCGGCGGTGGGATGGGTATCGGCAAGGAAGTCGCGCGTTTTCTGTCTCAGGAGGGCTGCAAGGTGGTGATCTGCGCGCGGCGCATGGAGTATCTCCAGCAAGCCGCCGAGGAAATCAGCGCCGAAACCGGCAACGACGTGCTGCCGCTGTTCTGTGACACCAACCAGATGTCGGCCGTGTCCGACATGGTCCAGGCCGCGCACAAGCACTTCGGCCGGATCGACATCCTGGTCAACGGCGCCGCGGCCCCGTCCGGCGTGGTGCGCAACGACATCGAGCATGCCGGCGACGACGAATTGCTCTCGGACCTGAACACCAAGGTGATCGGCTATTTCCGGTGCGCCAAGGCCGTGACCCCGCACATGAAGGCCGGCGGCTTCGGTCGCATCATCAACATCGGTGGCCTGACCGGGCGCGGCAGCAAGGTGCTCTCGGGCATGCGCAACCTGGCCATCGCCCACATGACCAAGACCCTTTCCGATCAGTTGGGCCCATCCGGCATCACGGTCAACCTGATTCACCCCGGCGTGGTCGACACCCCGCACATCCAGGAGTTGTACGAGCGCGAAGGGGTCAAGCAGGGCAAGACGCCCGAGCAGGTGGAGCAGGGCTACATCGACGCGACGCCGATCCGGCGCACCCTGGCGCCGATCGAAATGGGCTGGCTGATCGGTTTCCTCGCGTCCCCCAAGGCCGGCGCGGTGACCGGCGAATCCATCGGCATCGATGGCGGCCTGACCCGTGGCATCTTCATTTGAGGAGCAGCTGTGATGAGTAACGGAACGCTTTTAGTCGCCACCGTAGGGCAGGCGGTCATCCGCAGCGCCGACGATGGCCGCACCTGGCATCGCCTGGGCCTGGGCCAGGATCTGGAATTCGATGCAATCACCCGGTCGCTGAGTTTCCACCCAGGCACTCCCCAAGTGATCTACGCCGGCACCGACGTCGGCCTGTGCATCAGCCGGGATGCTGGCGGTTATTGGCAGCGGGTGGATTCGCCGTTCAATGGCCAGACCGTCTGGAAGGTCGCCGTGGATCCGCAGGACGCACAACGGATTTTCGTCGGCACCGGCGCGCCTTCCCGGGCGGTGCTGTGGCGCACCCTCGACGGTGGCCAGAGCTGGGATCGTGCCCCGGTGGAGATTCCGGAGTTCTGCGACGGCGTCAGTCGTCCACGCTTGCTGGCCTTCGCCTACGACCCGACGGATCGCAACCAGCTCTGGTTCGGCCTGGAAGAGGGCGGGCTGTTCCATAGCCGCGATGGCGGCGAAAGCTGGACCCGCGTCGATGACCGCTTGTTGTGGGACTACAACTCGGATGTGCACAACATCCTGGTCCTGCCCAACCATGGGCAAAAAGTCATCGTGGTGGTCTGTGTCAATGCCGTCTACCGCAGCCTCGACGAGGGGCAGACCTGGACCGGCATCGTCGCCCGGGAAACCTTCGGCCTGTATTACGTGCGCGCCATGAACGCGCCGCTGGGCAGCGAGGACACCCTGTACCTGAGCATCTCCGACGGCACGCCAGGCACCACCAGCAAGGTGCTGGTTTCCCGGGACGCAGCTTTGAGCTGGGAAGTGTTGCCGCTGTCGCAACAACCCAACTCGTGTGTCTGGGCGATTGCCTTCAACCCGGCTGATCCTCGGCAGATCGTCGCCGGCACCAAGTACGGACACCTGTTCACCTCCGAGAACGGCGGTGATGGCTGGCAGAAGCAGTGGCGTGAATTCAGCGAAATCGCTGATGTGCTCTGGACGCCCGCCGTGGCGCAGATCAAGTCCGGGCATCAATCCATCGTCAAGAAAAACTGAGGTATCGCGCGATGAAAGTCGAGGTCGTTCGTACTCATCTGTCGCTGTTCGTGAGCGACCCTGAAGTGTCGGCGCGCTGGTACGCCGACGTGTTGGGCATGCATGAAAGTGCCCGCGGTGAAAGCTGGATCATGATGGCCTTCGGTGCCAAGCACCACGACATCGCCTTGATCCGCGCAGCACCGGGGGCCCATCAGGGCGGCCTGGGATTGCAGCACTACGGGCTGGAGATCGCGGGTGACATGACCACCCTGCGCCAGCTCTACGGCATGTTGCTGAACAAGGGCGTCGAGGTGGTGAAAATCACCGATCACGAGATCGGCAACGGCGTGTATTTCAACGACCCCGATGGCAATCGCATGGAATTTTTCCTCGAGTCCGAACACGACGACGAGCGCGGCAAGGCCCGCTTCAAGGCCGCTGGCGCGCCCAGCCGGCACTTCGATCTCGACCCACTTTGAAAGAGGCTTCCGTTATGAAAAACGCGAATTTCGCCAGCTACCACATCCGCAAATGGTACAGCTTCGTCGAGGAAACCCTGGCCAACGAAACCGGCCAGCTCGCCGATGGCGAGCCGTTGTTCAAATACGCCATCGGTGCGGTGATCGCCAATCCTTATGCCGGACGCTTCAGCGAGAGCCTGGCCGAGCTGATCGAACCGTCACCGTTGTTGGGCGAGGAATTCGGCCGGCGTATCCAGGCACTGGCGGGCGGGCGGCACATCATCAGCTACGGCAAGGCTTGCCTGGTGGGCAGCCAGGGTGAGTACGAACACGGCAATGCGCTACTGACCAACCCGGCGGCGGACCCGATTCGCCTGGCCTTGGGCGGCGGCAAATCCTGGGTGCCTTCCACCGGCAAGCGCGGTGGGCCGGGTACGGCCATCGATGTGCCGCTGGCCCACAAGGACGCGCTGTATGTGCGTTCGCACTACGACAGCATTTCGCTTTCGTTCGGTGACGGTCCTTCAGCGGACGAGTTGATCATCATCTGGGCCTTCGCCACGCGCGGACGTCTGCATGCGCGTCTGGGCGGCCTCCAGGCAGCGGACGTCAAGGGCAACGACGGCCTGTACTGAAGCGCGCTGATCGCGGGAGCAAACGTATGTCGGCAAACAGCCAGTTTTTCACCAATCGGACGGGGATGCGCCTGCGTTATGTGCGCTGGGGCAACCCGTCAGCAATTCCGCTGCTGCTGCTCCATGGGCTGCGCTCCTACGCCCAGACGTGGGCGCCGCTGGCCGCTGCGCTGGGCGAGCAGTATGTCTGCCATGCGCTGGATCAGCGCGGCCGTGGCGAGAGTGACTGGGCCGAGGCGTCCAGCTATCGCACCGAGCGCTATGTGAGCGACCTGGAAGATTGGGTGGCTCATCTGGGCCTGGAGCGTTTTGTCCTGGTGGGCCATTCCCTCGGCGGCACCAACGCGCTGGAGTACGCCCGGCTCAATCCCGGGCGACTGCACGCGCTGGTAATCGAGGACATCGGCCCCGGTTCGTCGATCCGTGGCGAGGGCGCCGAGCGTATCCGCCGCGAGATGAGCCAGACGCCGCTGGTGTTTCCCGACTGGGACAGCGCCGCGCAGTTCTGGCGGCAGTCGCGACCGGGTCTGTCGGCCGATGCGCTGGCGTCCCGATTGCGCTTTTCCATGAAGCAGACGCCGACGGGCATCGAATGGCGTCATGACCAGAAGGGCATTGCCGAGGCGCGCCTGAGCATCACCCCGACTGATCTGTGGCCCGCGGTGCGGGCGCTGGACTGCCCGACGCTGTTCATCCGTGGCGCGCGTTCGGATTTTCTTCCGTTGGCAACCCTGGAGGCGATGCGCGAGGCCAATCCGCGGGTGCTGACGGCGGAAATCGCGGACGCCAGCCATTATGTCCATGACGACCAGGGCGACGTGTTCAACCGGGTTGTCGCGGATTACCTGCGTGATCAACTCTTGCAACTACAACAATAAAGCGGTGGATAGCGATGAAGCAGGACAAAACCCAGGTTGTCATCGTGGGCGGCGGCCCGAACGGGATCACGGCGGCGCATTACATGGGGCTGTACGGCATCGACTGCATCGTCCTCGAATTGGCCGAGGGCATCCTGCCGTATCCCCGGGCGGTGGGCATGGACGATGAAGCGCTGCGCGTGCTGCAAGGCATCGGCATTGCGGAGCTGGCTGCGCGGGACATGATCTGCAACGTGCCCCTGCGTTACTACAACGCACGCGGTGTGTGCTTTGCCGAGGTCAAGCCGAGCACGGCCCACTATGGCTGGCCGATGCGCAACATCTTCATGCAGCAATTGCTTGAAGGCACCTTGCGTGAGCAGTTGGGCAAGCACGCGGGCGTCGAGCTGCGTCAAGGCCATGAAATGCTCGACCTGGAGCAGGATGAAGCGGGCGTGACCTTGCAGGTGCGCGATGCCCAGGGTGAGCTGTATCAGTTGAGTGCACAGTACGTGATCGGTGCCGACGGCGGCCGCTCCAGCGTGCGCAAGAAACTCGGTATCGAGCTGCTGGGGCTGACCCATCCGCGCAAATGGGTGGTGGTCGACACGGCCAACGACACCCTGGATGCGCCGTACACAGCTCTGCATGCCGATCCCCAGCGGCCCTTCGTGTGCATCTATTTGCCGTACCAGCAACGACGTTGGGAGTTCATGCTGCTGGAAGGCGAGGACGAGGCCCGCATGTGCGAAGAAACAACGATCCGACAGCTGATCCGTGGCCATATCGGCGATGCGGTGGATCAGCTGGAAATCATCCGGATCCGTGCCTACACCCACAACTCGCGAGTGGCGGCGCGGTTTGTCGCCGGCCGCGTGGCGCTGGTGGGCGATGCGGCGCACATTTCTCCGCCCTGGGCCGGGCAGGGACTCAACTCGGGCCTGCGTGACGTGGTCAACGTGGCCTGGAAACTGGCGGCGATCCTCCAGGGCCGGGCATCACCGGCGATACTCGCCAGTTACGACCAGGAGCGCCGCGGCCATGCGACAGACCTCATCGCGCTGGCCGACAACATGGGCGCGGTCCTCGGCCTGACCAACCCACTGATGGCTGGGGTGCGGGACTGGTTGTTCCAGGCGGTGAACAGCGTCGACAACCTTCGCTCGCACTTGCTGGAGTTCAAGTTCAAACCCAAGGCGACCATCACCAAAGGCCTGGTCTACCACGAGCGCGCCGAACTGCACGAGGATGACCTGGTCGGGCAATTGTTCATCCAGCCTTCAATCGAAGATGCCCAAGGGCAGCGTCGACAGCTGGATGAGGTGCTGGGGCATTCCTACGCGGTGCTCGGTTATCGGGTCAATCCGGCCGCGCACCTGAGCGAAGAAACCGCGGCCTGGTGGGCGCACTGGGAGACGCGCTTCATCCAGATCAATCGTTCGCGCAGTGGCGCGGGGCGCAACCAGCCCTTGGCGGCCGACGGCGCCATAGGCATTGAGGACGTTGATAACCGTCTGGGCGAGTGGTTTGCCAGGGTGCGCGATTGCATCGTGGTGGTGCGGCCGGATCGGTTTGTCGCGGCGATCACCACGCCCGAGCGGCTCGAAGGCGTGTTGCGCAAACTGGCGGAGCAACTGTCATGAGGCGTGAAGATGATCTGTTGGTCCGGCTTCACGACGCCGCGCAGGCGGTACATGCCTTGCCTTCATTGGAATCACAGGCTTTCGATTTACCGAAGGGCTACGCCTTGCAGCGCGAGGCGTTGCGCCGACGCCAGGCCGGCGGTGAGCAGTTGAGCGGTTGGAAAGTCGCTTTCGCTGGCCGCGCGGCGCAGGAACGCTTCGGGCTCGATGAGCCGGTATTGGGCGGCTTGACCGATGCCATGGCCGTGGAGCCCGGCGGTGCGGTGGCGCTTGCACGGCTGATCCAGCCGAAGCTGGAAATCGAATTGGCGTTTGTCCTCGGGCGCGCGCTGGAGCCTGGTTTTCACAGCGACGAGGACATCCTCGCCGCCGTGTCGGAGGTCGTGCCAGCGTTTGAGATCGCCGATTGCCGCTGGCAGGGCTGGCGTTTCGGCGTCGGCGCGTTCCTGGCCGACAACGCCGCCGCGGGGCTGTACTGCCTGGGGCCACGGGTGGGGTTCAGTCCTGATCAATTGCCCCACGTGAACTACCGGCTGGAATGCGACGGGGTGGCATGCGGAGAAGGAAACGTGCTGGCGCGCGAGGACACGCCGGTGTCGAATTTGTGTTGGCTGGTCAGGCGATTACTGGCCGATGGGCAATGCGTTGAGGCGGGGCAGGTGGTGCTTTCCGGGTCGTTGTTGGCGCCGTTGGACATCAGGCCCGGCGAATATCGCTTGCACATGCTTGGCACGGAACTGGCTTTGGTTTTTCACCGATGAGAACAATTCTCTCAAGGACACCACGGGGTTTATCGATTTCTTTGGATATCAGCATCGGGCAATAAGCGCAGGGCCACCGAGGAACAACGATCATGTTCGCCGAAGTTCGTACCTTCAATGATCCTCAACAACACGCCGGTTCGATCCTCGGCTGGCATCAGGTCTATGACCAACTCGGCCGTGGCTGCCTTTCCAGCGAGCTGCGGCAGGTGTGCGCCGAGCGCTTCCAGATCTTCCAGGAGGTGCTGGACAAACGCGTGGTGCAGCGCGGTAGCGCGCCGAAAGGGCGCTTGTGCATTGCCCTGTCGCTGGGCAATGCGCCGGTGGTCCAAGGGCACCAGGTCGGCGCCCACAGCGTCGTGCTGTTGCGCGACGGCGAAGACTTCATCTTGCACGCCCCGGAAGGCACGCATTTCTTCGCGGCCAACGTCGACACGGTGCGTTTTGCCAAGCTGGCGGCTTATGAGCTGGCGGACGAACAGCTCAAACGCCTGAAAAGCGTTTCGCAAATCAGCGTGGATGAAGCGGTGTTGTCGAGGGTCCAGCAGCAGATCCAACCGCTGTTTCGTCACCTTTTGGAACAGGCGAGCGCCGCCAATCCCGCCGTGGAAAAAATCCTCGAAGACGTCCTGCTCAATGCTTTCCTCGATCTGTTCAGCCATGCCTCGGACGAGGTGCGTGGGCGTCGCGGCAACGTTGCCGTCAATGCCTACCTGGTCAAGCGGTGCCAGGAATTGGTCATGGCCAGCGCCGAAGTGCCGTTGAGCATCCTGGACCTGTGCGAACAATTACGCGTGAGCCGCAGGACCCTGCAGAACAGCTTCCAGGCGGTCACCGGGATACGTCCGGTGGAGTATTTGCGCAACCTGCGGCTCAATGCGGTGCGTCGTCGTTTGATCAGCACCCGCGCGACCGCGCTGAATGTCAGCGAGATCGCCGTGGCGATGGGTTTTTTCCACCTGAGCCACTTTGCCGCCCATTACCGGGCGCTGTTTGGTGAGTCGCCTTCCGATACACCCCGGGCACCCGCATGAACATGCCTTAAGTGAACGGCATCGCGGTGTTACCGAAGCGCTGTCCTGCACTCATAAAAGGCAGCCGCTGAGCTGTTTGGTAGCACACCGGGTGCGACCCAGCCTGTAGCGCGCCCGCCGTTTTCCTCAACAACTTCCTCAAAATCAATCCCTTGTACAACCAGCGGCGCGGTTGGCACGCATGCTGCTTTTGTGAATCCATGGATAATTGGATACAAAAATGCAGAAGGTGCTGCCATGCAGTTTGCCCCGACCTACGCTGAACGTCCGCCCATCACTGCCGAGGAAGAAGCCTACAACTTTCTGCTCGAAGCCATTTGCGGCGGTCGCCTGCGCAAAGGCGACCGGCTGATCGCCGAGGACATCGCCAACGAGATCGGCATGAGCCGCATGCCCGTGCGCGAGGCTTTCCGGCGTCTGGATGCCCAGGGCCTGGTGACCCTGCGGCCCAATCGCGGCGCGGTGGTCAGTGGCCTGGACATTGACGAACTGCACGAAGTCTTCGAAATGCGCAGCGCACTGGAAGGCCTGGCGGTGCGTGTCGCGACAGCAAAGATCGGTGAGCGTCAATTGGCAGCCCTGGAGCGCCTGCTGGACGAGATGGACGATTACCGCGAAGAGAGCGCCGAGTGGGTCAGCCGCCATCGCGCGTTCCATGAATATCTATGCAGCCTCAGCGGTCGGCCGCGCTTGCTGAAGCAGATCAGCGCGCTTTATTCGCTGATCGAAGCGCCGATGCGCCTGTGGCTGCAGCACGTGGAAAAGCCCCTGAGTGCGCGCCAGGAGCACACGCTGATCCTCGATGCCCTGCGTGCAGGCGATGCGGGGAAGGCCGAGGCGGTGGTGCGTGCGCACATCGAGGGCACCGTTCCTGAATTGATCGAGTTTCTGCAATCGAAAAAATAACGAGAGCAGGCTTTAAGCCTGCCCCGTGTTTTGACTTTGAGTACTGCCGTCATTTACTGAACTGGAGTGTCTGGTCATGCATAAGCCTCGCCTGTTGGTCGCCGCTTTATCCTTGGGTTTCTTCGCGCAATGGGCGGCGGCTGCGCCCGTTGTCCCGGAGCGTCTGCTCAAGGCCGATAAACTCGTCTACTGCTCGGGCATGGATTCGCCACCGCTGGTGTCCTTCGATGCGGCGCAGAAACCCAAGGGACTGACCGTGGACCTGGGGCTGGAAATCGCCAAGCGCCTGGGCGACAAGAAGGTCGAATGGCGGGTCATTCCCTTCTCGGGACTGCTTCCGGCGCTGCTGGCCCGGCAGTGCGACATGATCGTCGACCAGCTGTTCGACAAGCCCGAGCGCCGCGAGGTGATCGACATCGTCAACTACATGTATTCCAGCCAGGCGGTGGTGGTGCCCAAGGGCAATCCCAAGGGCTTGAAGACGCTGCAGAGTCTCTCCGGCCACAAGGTCGCGGTACTCAACGGTTCGACCATCAAGACCCTGCTCGACGCCGAGAACGAAACTCTGGCCAAGGCCGGCAAGCCGCCGATGAAGCTGGTGGTCTACAACACCGACACCGATGCCTTCCAGGCCCTGCGCATCAGCCAGGTCGACGCCTACGGCACCACCGTGGAAACCGCCGGTTACTACGCCACCATGGCCCCCGACCTGTTCGAGGAAGGCGTGCCGGCGTTCAGCCGGATTCTCACCGGCCTGGGTATTCGCAAGGACGATCCGCAACTGACCGCCGCCGTGCAGCAGGTGATCGGCGATATGCGCAGCGATGGCAGCTACAGCCAACTGCTCGGCAAATGGCATGTCTCCAGTGACACCCTTGATTGAGGCGAACCGTCGATGAATTTCAATTGGGATGTGTTCTGGCAGTACCTGTTGCAGCCCAGTGAGGTGTACCTCACCGGGCTGTGGCTGACCTGCCTGATCAGCGTGCTGGCGATGCTGCTCGGCTGTGCCCTGGGGCTGGCGGCCGCGCTGCTGCGGTTGTCGAAGAACCCGCTGCTGCACCTGCCGGTGCGCTTCTACGTGTGGCTGATGCGCGGTACGCCGTTGCTGGTGCAGATCGTCTTTCTCTACACCGCGCTGGCCGCCGGCGGGATTTTCCGCTTCGAAGACATCGAACTGTTCGGCCTGGTGGTGCCCGGCAATATCCAGGCGGCGATCATCGCCCTGGGTCTCAACGAGGGCGCCTACATGGCCGAGATCATCCGCGCCGGCATCGGTGCGGTGGACAAGGGCCAATACGAGGCCGGACGTTCCCTGGGCATGACCTTCGCCAAGCTGATGCGTCGCATTGTCTTGCCCCAGGCGTTCCGGGTCATCGTTCCGCCGCTGGGCAACGAGTTCAACGTGATGCTCAAGAACACCACGCTGGTCAGCGTGATCGGCGTGCAGGAACTGCTGCTCAGTACCCAGATGGTCACGTCGGCGACGTTCCGGGTGTTCGAGTTGTACCTGGTGGTGGCGATCTATTTCCTGCTGCTGACCACCCTGTGGGGCTTTTTCCAGCGCTGGCTGGAGGGCCGTTTCGGCCAGTCGGACCGGCCGTCGTCACCGCCGCCGGCGTCGCTGCGGATGTTTGGTCGCAGCACCTTGAATCTGCTGAGGGCACGTTGACCATGGCGCACAAGAGTGAAGAGCTGATCATCGAGGCGCTGGACGTGCACAAGTCCTTCGGTGAGTTGCAGATTCTCAAGGGCATCTCGCTGCAGGTGCGGCGCGGTGAAGTGGTGGTGCTGATCGGTGCGTCAGGCTCCGGCAAGACCACCTTCATCCGTTGCATCAATCTGCTGGAAGACATCCAGGGCGGACGCATTCGCGTCAATGGCCAGGCCATGGGTTACCGCGAGCGGGCCGACGGCAGCCTGGTGCGTGAGTCGGAGCGCAACATCGCCCGCCAACGAAGGGACATCGGCATGGTGTTCCAGCGCTTCAATCTGTTCCCCCACATGACCGCCCTGGAGAACATCATCGAGGCGCCGATCCAAGTGCTCGGCGTGCCTCGCGCCGCAGCGCTGGAACAGGCTCGCGGCTTGCTGGAGCGGGTCGGCCTGGCGGACAAGGCCGATCACTACCCGTCGATGCTTTCCGGCGGCCAGCAACAGCGGGTGGCGATTGCCCGCGCGCTGGCGATGAAACCCCAGGCCATGCTGTTCGACGAACCGACCAGCGCCCTCGACCCGGAAACCGTTGGCGAGGTCCTGCAGGTGATGAAGGAGTTGGCCGAGGAGGGCATGACCATGGTCGTGGTGACCCACGAGATGGGCTTTGCCCGCGAAGTGGCGGACCGCGTGGTGGTGCTCGATCAGGGCGAGCTCATCGAGCAAGGGCCGCCGGAGCAGATTTTCTGTCACCCCATCCACCCGCGCACCCGGGCCTTTCTCAGTCGCGTGCTGTGACCTTTCCCGGCCATGAATTCCCGTATTGAAGAGCCTTTGCCATGCTGAAATTTTCTGCCCACGAATACCCCTATCCGTCGCAGCGCCAGAGCGTTTTTGCCCGTCGCGGCATGGTCGCCGCATCCCAGCCCCTGGCAGCCCAGGCGGGCATCGAGATCATGCAAAAAGGCGGCAACGCCATTGACGCCGCCATCGCCACGGCGGCGGCGCTGACGGTGGTGGAGCCCACCGGCTGCGGTATCGGCGGTGACGCCTTCGCGTTGGTCTGGTGCAAGGGCCAGTTGCATGGGCTCAACGGCAACGGCCATGCACCGGCGGCCTTGAGCATCGAGGCGGTCAGAGCGGCCGGCCATGAACAGATGCCGGTGTATGGCTGGACACCCGTCACCGTTCCCGGTTGCCCGTCGGCCTGGGCCGAGCTGTCTCGGCGCTTCGGCAAGCTGCCTTTTGCCGAGTTGCTGCAACCGGCGATCAGCCTGGCGCGGGACGGTTTTGTAGTGTCGCCGGTGGTTGCCCATCAATGGCAGGTCGCGGTGAACGAGCTCACGCCTCATCGCGATCTGGTCCTGGAGGCCTGGTTCGATACCTTTCTCATCGAAGGTCGCGCGCCACGGGCCGGGGAGATTTTCTGCAACCCGGCCCAGGCCCGCACGCTCCAGGAACTGGCCGACACGTGCTGCGAAAGCCTCTATCGCGGCGCATTGGCCGAGCGCCTGGATGCCCATTCCCGAGCCAGCGGCGGCTACCTGCGTGCCTCGGACCTGAAGGATTATCACGCCCAGTGGGTCGACCCCATCCACGTCAATTACCGTGGCGTGGACGTCTGGGAGATCCCTCCGAGCGGGCAGGGCCTCGTGGCCTTGATGGCGTTGAAAATACTTGAAGGCTTCGACTTCGATCACCGTGACAGCCAGCAGACCTGGCATCGCCAGTTGGAGGCGATGAAGCTCGCCTACAGCGACGGCCTGCACCACATCACCGACCCCCTGCACATGCGCGTGGCGGTGGCTGATTTGCTCAGTGATGACTACAGCGCCCGCCGTCGCGGACAGATCGGCGAACAGGCCCAACCGCCGAAGCCCGGCGATCCCCACGCCAGCGGCACGGTGTACCTGGCGACCGCCGACGGCGAGGGCAATATGGTCTCGTTCATCCAGAGCAACTACCACGGGTTCGGCTCCGGCGTGGTGCTGCCCGACAGCGGAATCGCCCTGCAGAATCGCGGCCAGGAATTCAGCCTTGATCCGGCCCACGCCAATTGCCTGGCCCCAGGCAAGAAGACCTTCCATACCATCATTCCCGGGTTTCTTACCCGCGATGGCGAGGCTCTCGGTCCTTTCGGCGTGATGGGCGGCTACATGCAACCCCAGGGGCATGTGCAGATGGTCATGAACCTGGTGGATTTCGGCCTGAACCCGCAAGCGGCCCTGGATGCGCCGCGCTGGCAGTGGCTGGGCGAGATGAAGGTCGGCATCGAGCAGGGCGCTTCACGGGACCTGGTCAATGCCCTGGCACGCCGCGGCCATGAGGTTCAGGTCGCCAGCGACCTGACCGATTACGGGCGCGGCCAGATCATCCTGCGCGATCCGGTCAGTGGCGTGTTGTGTGGCGGGACCGAACCGCGGGCGGATGCGCATATCGCGGTTTGGTAGCCGCTGCAGAGGGCGTTACCCAACACCACCGCCGGCCTGCTCTTGAATCAGTTCGGCCAAGGTCGCGACGGGGTCGGCAAGGCTCTGTCGCGACCGATGGATGAGGCCGATATCGCGGTGAAAGGTGTGCTGGCCCAAGTCGAGCGCCCGCACACCTTTCGGCCATGGCTGATGGGCCGATGTCTGCGGCACCAGGGCGACACCGACGCCTTTTTCCACCAGTTTGATGATCGCGTCCAGTTCATCCAGCTCGCACACTTCGCGCAAGGTGAAGTGCATCTGCCGCAGGAAACGGTCGACCTGCCTGCCACCGAAGGACGACCGGTCATAGCGGATGAAAGGTTGGCTGGACAGCAGCGCCGACCAGTCCTCGCCGAGCATTCCACGGGGGACGATCAACCGGTAGGGCTCAAGCGCCAGGGTCGTCCAGCGCAGGTCGCTTTGCAGCGAGAACGGCGGGCGGATCATCACCGCCAGATCGATTTCGCCGGCGTCCACCAGGTTGATCAGCTCGACCGACAGGCCTGGCACCACACGCGTGCGGCATTGCGGACATTGCTGGTGGAACCTGGCGAGGGCGTCCGGCAGGTAGGAGCGCTGGACGGAGGCGATCGCGCCGATATTTACCAGGACGCTGGCGGGTAGTCCGGGCAGGGTGGAACCGAGATTGTCGTAAAGACGGAGCAGCTCCTGGGCTTGCAGGAGTATCTGCTGGCCCCGCTTGTTGAGGTGGGCCGAGCGTCCCTTGCGGTCGAACAGCTCGAAGCCCAGTTCGGCTTCCAGACGCTGGATTTGCGCGCTGACCGCCGCCTGGGTGAGGCCGATTCTGTGCCCGGCGGCGGCAAAGGTGCCTTCGCGCGCCACCGCGATGAGGGTCTTGAGTTCTTTGATCATTCATCAAGAGTAATTGTGATTCTGAGAAATTTATATTGATTTTATTGTTCAGTGGCCGCGCCTACGATAGGGCACGCCTTGATGAGCGTGCCCTTGAACAAGAATATTGTCATTTGGAGTCCTGATGAGCCTTTCACCCTTCCATCTCGCAATCCCGGTTTATGACCTCGCGGCAGCCCGAAACTTTTATGGCCAGGTGTTCGGGCTGGAGGAGGGCCGTTCCAGTGATCAATGGGTCGACTTCAACTTCTACGGGCACCAGTTGGTGATCCACGAGCATCCGAAGACCGCTTCCCAGGAAAACGCGCACAGCAATGCCGTGGATGGGCACGATGTGCCGGTGCCGCACTTCGGCGTCGTGTTGGGTTGGGCTGAATGGGAAGCGCTGGCCGAGCGATTGAAGTCGTTGGGTACCGAATTCGTGATCGAACCCTACATCCGCTTCAAGGGCCAGGTGGGCGAGCAGGCGACGATGTTCCTGTTCGACCCTTGCGGCAATGCGCTGGAGTTCAAGGCGTTCAAGGACATGAGCCAGCTGTTCGCGAAATAACGGTTGGGCGTTAAAGACTGTGGAAGCAAGCTGAATGCAAGGCTGAACACTCCCTATCCCTGTGGGAGCGAGCCTGCTCGCGAAAGCGGAGGGTCAGCTTGCAGTGATGTTGGATGTGCCGACGTCTTCGCGAGCAGGCTCGCTCCCACAGGTAATGCAGTTCATTTGAGAGCAACGACGATCCTGTGGCGAGGGAGCTTGCTCCCGCTGGACTGCGCGGCAGGCCCAAAAAAAGGGGCCGCTTTGCGGCCCAGCGGGAGCAAGCTCCCTCGCCACGGGTTTGTCGTCGGATCTAGCGCTCAACGTGCATGCCAACCCAACTGAGCTGAAATCTGCTGCGTCGCCTGCATCAGTTGCTTGACATAGTCCTGCTTCAATTCTTCCCTGAAGCGAAAGCACGGGAATGAAACGCTCATCCCGCCGATCACATGGCCGAACCGGTCGCGGATCGGTGCCGCGAGGCAGCGCATGTTGTCTTCGAATTCTTCGTGATCCTCGGCATAGCCCCGCTGGCGAACGATCTCCAACTCCTGCAGATACGCCTCGACACTGGTCAAGGTATTGGCCGTACGGCGCTCGAAGCTTTCCTGCGCGAGGTGCGCGAGCAGCTCTTCCTCTTCCAGCCACGCCATCAGCACCTTGCCGATGCCGGTGCAGTACAACGGCGCCCGCCGGCCGATGCGCGAGTACATGCGCAGGTTGTATTTGGAGTCGATCTTGTGCACGTAGACGATGCTGCCTTCATCAAGGATCCCCAGGTGCACGGTCTCGCCGGTCAGCTCGTTGATCCGGCGCATCCCCGGCTCCGCTTCGCGAACGATGTCCAGATGGGGCAGGGCCTGGGCGCCCAGTTCGAACAGCCGGACGCTGAGGCGATAACGGTCTTCGGCATCCTGCACCACATACCCGCGAGCCTTGAGTGACTGCAGGAAGCGATAAACCGTGGCCTTGGACATGTCCAGTTTGGTGGCGATTTCCGACACGCCGCTTTCTTCCGGATGCTCGGCCAGGGCTTCGAGCACGGCCATGGTCCGGCCAACCGCCGACACCAGATCGTTGTTGGGAATGACGCTGTTGTCCATGAAGGCTCCAACGTGAAAGTAAAACCCAAGGATATACGCAAGCAGAACAAAACGCTGTTTCATTTTTGCTTGACGAGGCCGGAAATCTGACTAGACTCGGGCCTTGAGATAAAAATGAAACGCCGTTTTAAAAACAAGAAAGGCGCGTAATGATGGATTTGACACTCAACCATGGCCCGGACACCCGCTTCCCCCGACCGCTGAAGGTCGCGCTGGTGGGTGAGTGCATGATCGAGGTGCGCGGCGGGCCGGATGCCGCAATCACGCAGACCTTCGGTGGCGATACGCTTAACACCGCGGTCTACCTGGCCCGATTGAATCCACGTGGCGCCGTCGCCGTGGATTACATGACCGCGGTAGGCAACGACGCATTCAGCGCGGCCATGCGCCAGTCCTGGCTGGACGAAGGCATTGGCGATGCGCATGTCCGGGTGATTGAAGACGCGCTGCCGGGGTTGTACTTCATCCAGACCGATCCACACGGCGAGCGGCGGTTCCTCTACTGGCGCGGGGAAGCGGCGGCGCGGCGCATGTTCGAAGGCGCCGAGGCCGAGGCCGAGGCCATGCTCGCTGCGCTGGCCGATTACGACTATGTCTACCTGAGCGGCATCACCCTGGCGATCCTCCTGCCGGAGGGGCGCGAACGCCTGATCCACGCCTTGCACCGGGCTCGCCGGGCGGGCACGCGCATTGTCTTCGACAACAATTACCGTCCCCACCTTTGGCCCGACCCCGAAACGGCCCGCCAGGCCTATCGCGATCTACTGCACTTGAGCGACCTGGCGCTGGTGACTTGGGAAGACGACGCGAGCCTGTTCGGCTACCACGACCCTGATGCCTTGTTCAGTGTTTACGCCGAGGCGGGAGTCCGCGAAGTCGCCCTCAAGCGTGGCGCCGCCAGTTGCCTGATCCAGTGTCCCGCGGGGCGTTTCGAAGTGCCCGCGCAGACCGTCGCGCAGGTTATCGACACCACCGCTGCCGGTGATTCGTTCAACGCTGCGTACCTGGCCTGCCATCTGCGCGGCGGTGATCCGCAGCAGGCCGCCCGCTGGGGCCATCGCCTGGCTGCCGAGGTCGTCCAGTACCGGGGCGCGCTGATTCCGCAGGCGGCCATGCCGAGCATGGACACGTCCTCACTTCCTTTTGTCGAACAGGTCTGACTTATGAAAATCGTTGAAGCGCGTGTCATCGTTACCTGCCCGGGGCGCAACCTGGTCACGTTGAAGATTGTCACCGACGAAGGCATCTACGGCATCGGCGATGCCACGTTGAACGGCCGCGAACTGGCCGTCGTCGCGTATCTGGAAGAGCACGTTCTTCCTGCGTTGATCGGCCGCGATGCCCATCGCATCGAGGACATCTGGCAATACCTCTATCGCGGCGCTTATTGGCGCCGGGGGCCGGTGACCATGACGGCCATCGCCGCCGTCGACGTGGCGCTCTGGGACATCAAGGCCAAGGCCGCGAACATGCCGCTGTACCAATTGCTCGGGGGCAAGAGCCGTGAGCGGGTGATGGTCTACGGGCACGCCACCGGCAAGGACATCGAAGGCTGCCTGGACGAAGTCGCCCGTCACGTCGAGCTGGGCTACAAGGCCGTGCGGGTGCAATGCGGAGTCCCGGGCATTGCCACGACGTACGGGGTCGCCAAACGCAGTGGCGAGCGTTACGAGCCGGCCGACAGCGACCTGCCCGCGGAACACGTCTGGGACACCGCCAAATACCTCAATTACGTACCCAAGCTGTTTGCCGCCGTGCGCGAACGTTTTGGCGACGACCTGCACATTCTCCACGACGTGCATCATCGCCTGACGCCCATCGAGGCCGGGCGCCTGGGCAAGGCGGTGGAACCGTACAACCTGTTCTGGCTGGAAGACTGCACGCCGGCGGAAAACCAGCAGAGCTTCCGCCTGATCCGCCAGCACACCACCACGCCGCTGGCGGTGGGCGAGGTGTTCAACTCGATCCATGACTGCCGCGAGCTGATCCAGGAACAGTTGATCGACTACATCCGCACGACGCTGGTGCATGCCGGCGGCATTACCCACGTGCGGCGAATTGCCGATTTCGCCGCGCTGTTCCAGGTGCGTACCGGTTTTCACGGGGCCACCGACCTGTCACCGGTGTGCATGGGCGCGGCCCTGCATTTCGATACGTGGGTGCCGAACTTCGGCATCCAGGAACACATGCCTCACGAAGACCGCATCGATGAAGTCTTCCCTCATGCGTATCGCTTCGAGGACGGCCATTTCACCCCGGGCGAAACGCCAGGGCATGGCGTCGATATCGATGAAGAGCTTGCCCGCCAATACCCCTACAAACGCGCCAGCTTGCCGGTCAACCGTCTTGAAGACGGCACGCTGTGGCATTGGTGAAACGGTTTCAACCCATTCAAGGAAACGGGACGAATGTCCCGCCAGGAGTCATCCGATGAAAGCGTTCCAGGTAAGAGCACCCTTCGAGTTCGGCCTGGCCCAGGTCGACCGCCCCGAGGTCGCTCGTGGCGAGGTGCTGGTCGATGTGGCGTATGCCGGCATCTGTGGCTCGGACATGCACATCATTCACGGGCAGAACGCATTCGTGCGTTTCCCCAGGGTCACCGGCCATGAATTCTCCGGAGTGATCCGGCAGGTCGGTGAAGGTGTCGAGCACCTCCAGACAGGCGACCGGGTGTGCATCGATCCGGTGATCAGTTGCGGCACCTGTTATCCCTGCCGCATTGGGCGGCCGAACGTCTGCACGCGGCTGCAAGTGATCGGCGTGCATCGTGACGGCGGCTTCAGCGAGCAGGTCTGCGTCCCGGCCGAGAACGCCCACCGCTTGCCCGATTTGATGTCCCTCAGCCACGGCGCCCTGGTGGAGCCTTATTCCATTGCCCTGAACGTGCTCGATCGGATGCAGCCGCAGCCGGGTGACAGCGTGTTGATCTACGGCGCCGGCGTGATCGGCCTGACCCTGGTGCAAATGGCCCGGGCGCTGGGAATGACCGACATCACCGTGACCGATGTCATCGACAGCCGCCTGGGGACAGCGCGTGCGCTGGGCGCCAGTCGGACCCTCAACGGCCAGCAAGTCGACGTTGAAGCGCTGATGCGTGAGCACACCCAGGGCGAGGGCGTGCCGTTGATCGTCGACGCTGCCTGCATTCCGGCGCTGATGCCGCAGATGGTGCGCCTGGCCTCGCCGGCCGGGCGCATCGGATTGCTCGGCTTCAATGCCACGCCCAGCGATCTGGTGCAGTTGGAGATGATCAAGAAGGAATTGACGCTGGTCGGTTCCAGGCTCAACAACCGAAAGTTCCCCCAGGTGATCGAACTGATCGCCAGCGGCAAATTGCAGGTCCAGGACCTGATCAGCCATCGCGTCAGCTTCGATGAAATGCCCGGCGCCATCGACCTGATCGAGAAGCACCCCGAGCAAACCCGAAAAGTCCTGGTGGAGCTGACGAGCGCCCTTCACTGAGCCGTCTGCATCACCGGTTTCATCGTGCCTGTCATGGGCACCCTCACCGAATAAACACAACAAGCGGGAGGTTCCACCATGTTTGGTCAAGGACGTAGCTTAATCATCATCATGCTGTTCCTGGCCGGGGTGATCAATTACCTCGACCGGTCGGCATTGTCTGTGGCGGCGCCGTTCATCCAGAAAGACTACGGTCTGAGTACGGGTGAGATGGGCATGATCTTCAGCAGCTTTTTCGTCGGTTATGCCGCCTTCAACTTCATCGGTGGCTGGGCCGCCGACCGTTATGGCGCCAAGACCACGTTGCTGCTGGCCATGGTCCTGTGGTCGTTGTTCAGCGGCCTCACGGTGCTGACGGTGGGCTTCGCGTCGCTGGTGCTCATCCGGATCCTGTTCGGCATGGGCGAAGGTCCGCTGAGCGTCACCACCAGCAAGATGGTGAACAACTGGTACACCCCCAAGCGCCGGGCACGAGCCCTCGGTGCCTCGATGTCCGGCACGCCGCTGGGCGGGGCGATTTCCGGTCCGGTGGTGGGCTTCATTGCGGTCACCTACGGCTGGAAGGTGTCGTTCATCATCATCATGCTGGTCGGCCTGATCTGGGCGGCAATCTGGTACAAGTTCGTCAAGGAAAAGCCCGAGGGCGAGGGCGCCGAGGATATCCTGCGGGCCGAGGGGCAGAGCGAGCTGGCGTCGCAACCGGTATTCCCGCTGCGGTTCTACCTCAAGCAGCCGACGGTGCTGTTCACCTCCCTGGCGTTCTTTTCCTATAACTACACGCTGTTCTTCTTCCTGACCTGGTTCCCCAGTTATCTCACCATGGCCCACGGCCTGAACGTCAAGGACATGAGCATCGCCACGGTCATCCCCTGGCTGCTGGGTTTCCTGGGTCTGGCATTGGGTGGGTTCATTTCCGACTTCGTGTTCAAGAAGACCGGGCGGATCATGTTCTCGCGCAAAGTCGTGCTGGTGACTTGCCTGTTGGCCTGCGCCGGTTGCATCGGCGTCGCCGGGGTGGTGAAGACGCTATATCCGGCCGTCATCCTGGTGGCGCTGGCGGTGTTTTTCCTCTACCTCACCGGCGCGATCTATTGGGCGATCATCCAGGATACGGTGCCTGCGGCGCGGGTAGGCGGCGTCAGTGGCTTCATGCATTTCCTGGCTAACACCTCGGGCATCATCGGGCCGACCCTGACCGGGTTCATCGTCCAGTTCACCGGCTCGTTCACCAGCGCGTTCCTGCTGGCGGGCCTGCTGACCATCATCGGCGCGCTGTGCGTGGCGCGTTACGTCAAGCCGCTGGCGGTGGCAGGTGTCGCGCCGCAGGCCGATGCAGGCGTCCAGCCGCGTCCAGCCCTCGACCATCCCTGAAGGAGGATAGCCATGTCGCTCAACCAACGCGTTCCCGCCACTGGCCAGGCCCGCGAGATCGGCATCGTGCACCTGGGCCTGGGGGCCTTTCACCGGGCGCATCAGGCGGTGTACCTGCAACGCAATCTCAATCGCCACGGCGACAGCGATTGGGGCTTGTGCAGCGCCAACCTGCGCTCCAATCACGCTTTGGTCGAGCAATTGCGCGAGCAGGACGGTCGTTACCATGTGGCGGAGTATCGTGACCGCGAGCAGGTGACGCTGCGCGAGATCGGCGTGTTGCGCGAGGCCTTGTATGCGGGCGAGGGCGGTCAGGAACTGGAGCAGTTGTTGCAACGCATGGCCGCGCCGCAGACGCGGATCGTCACGCTCACCGTTACTGAAAAAGGCTACTGCCTGAGCCCTTCCTCCGGGCAGTTGCGCCGTGAGGATCCGACAATTGCCCATGACATCGCCCATCCGCAGGCGCCGCGTTCAGCGCCCGGCATCGTCCTCGAAGCCTTGCGTCGTCGCCGCGCCGCGGGCGTCCCGGCGTTTACCGTGTTGTGCTGTGACAACATGCCCGACAACGGCCAGCGCACCCGCCAGGCGGTAAGCGCATTGGCGGCGTTGCAGGATCAGGCGCTGGCGCAGTGGATCGAGCAACAGGTGGCATTTCCCAGCTCCATGGTCGACCGCATCGTGCCGGCCATGGACGAGGAGTCCTTCGTCCGGCTGGCGCAACAATTGGACTGCCACGACCGCGCCGCCGTGGTCTGTGAAAGCTTCAGCCAGTGGGTGATCGAGGACCACTTTCCCCTTGGCCGACCGGACTGGGAAGCCGAAGGCGTGCAGATGGTCGACGATGTGCGCCCGTTCGAAACCATGAAATTGCGCATGCTCAACGGCAGCCATTCGTTGCTGGCCTATGTGGGGCTGCTGGCCGGGCATGAGTCAGTCTTCGAGGCCGTCAGCGATGTGAGGCTGGCGCATTTCATCGAGCGCTACATGACCGAGGAAGCCGCGCCCACGCTGGACATGCCGGCAGGGATCGACCTGTCGGTATACGGTCGCGACCTGCTGGCGCGCTTCGCCAATGACAGCCTGCAACACCGCTTGCGCCAGATTGCCATGGACGGTTCGCAAAAACTGCCGCAACGCTGGTTGCTCGGCGCAGAGCAATTGCTCGACCAAGGGCGCGGCATCGACTGCACCGCGTTGGGAATTGCCGCCTGGATTCATTACTGCACGCAGCCGTTGCCCGGCCGACCGGCGCATGTGGTTGACGACCCGCTGAGCGCAACCTTTGCCGACGTTGCGGGACGCTTCGACGGTGCATCGCGGGTCGATGCTTTTCTCGACCTTGAAGAAGTCTTCCCGCCGGCGCTGTCAGCTCGCGCCGCGTTTCGCGACGCCGTGCACCGCGCCTATGACGCCTTGACCCGCGATGGCGTCGACAGCCTGTTGCACACCTTTGCCGCACCCAACTGATAACAAGGAGAAAAACATGGAACAGACATGGCGTTGGTTTGGCCCCAAAGATCCGATTTCCCTGGCAGACGTTCGCCAGACCGGTGCGACCGGCATCGTCACCGCGTTGCACGAGATTCCCAATGGCCAGGTCTGGCCGGTGGACGCCATCGCGGCGCGCAAGGCGCTGATCGAAGCGGCTGGCCTGACCTGGTCGGTGGTGGAAAGCATTCCGGTGCACGAAGACATCAAGCGCGGCTGCGGCCGTCGTGACGAGTACATCGCCAACTACCAGCAAAGCGTGCGTAACCTGGCGAGCTGCGGTATCGATATCGTCTGCTACAACTTCATGCCGGTGCTGGACTGGACCCGTACCGACCTGACGTATGAACTGGCGGATGGCGGTTGGGCCTTGCGCTTCGACCAGACTGCGTTCGCCGCCTTCGACCTGTTCATCCTCCAGCGGCCGGGAGCGCAGGACGAGTACAGCGTCGAGGATATCCGGCAGGCCAAGGCCTATTTCGAACAACTGTCGCCGGCCGGGCGCGAAGCCTTGGTCGATACCCTGATCGCAGGATTGCCCGGCGCCGAAGAACACTACAGCCTGGACAAATTCCGCGAGTTGCTGCGTACCTACGCCGACATCGACGAGGCCAGGTTGCGTGAGCACCTGGGGTATTTTCTGCGCGCGGTGATTCCGGTTGCGGAGGAGGTGGGCGTGCGCATGGCGATCCACCCGGACGACCCGCCCCGGGCGTTGCTCGGGCTGCCGCGCATCCTTTCTACCGCCGAAGATGCCCAATGGTTGCTGGATGCCGCGCCAAGCCCGGCCAATGGCCTGACGTTCTGTACCGGCTCCTACGGCGTGCGCGAGGATAACGACCTAGTGGCGATGGCCAGGCACTTTGCGCCGTTCATCTACTTCACTCACCTGCGTTCGACCCGTCGGGAAGCCGATCCACGCAGCTTTCATGAAGCTCATCACTTGGCTGGGGACGTCGATATGGTCGGGGTCATCAGTGCCCTGGTGGCCGAAGAGCGCCGGCGCGAGCGAGAAGGCGGCCCGCGCTTGCCGCTGCGTCCAGATCATGGGCATCAGTTGCTCGACGACCAGCATCGCAAGAGCAATCCCGGCTACTCCCTGATCGGCCGCCTCAAGGGCCTGGCGGAAATCCGCGGCGTGGAACTGGCCGTGCGCCGACAACTGGACCAAACAGCACACTAAATCCCGAGCAACACCCCGTGGCGAGGGAGCTTGCTCCCGCTGGGCTGCGCAGCAGCCCTGAAACAGACACGTCGGTGCATCAGGCAAATCGCGTTCGACCGGTTTGGGGTCGCTGCGCAACCCAGCGGGAGCAAGCTCCCTCGCCACAAAAGCGGGTACCGGTAGGGAAACGAGGCAGGAGTGCAGGCGTGTCGGTGCATTCCATACCCAACTGCCTACACGAACCCGTGGCGAGGGAGCTTGCTCCCGCTGGGCTGCGCAGCAGCCCTGAAACAGACACGTCGGTGCATCAGGCAAATCGCGTTCGACCGGTTTGGGGTCGCTGCGCAACCCAGCGGGAGCAAGCTCCCTCGCCACAAAAGCGGGTACCGGTAGGGAAACGAGGCAGGAGTGCAGACGCGTCGGTGCATACCATACCCAACAGCCTGCACAATCTCCGTGGCGAGGGAGCTTGCTCCCGCTGGGCTGCGCAGCAGTCCTGAACCCAGGCACCTCGGTGTATCAGGCGCGTCGTATTCAACCGGTTTGGGGGCGCTGCGCACCCCAGCGGGAGCAAGCTCCCTCGCCACAAAAGCGGTACCAACATCAATTGAGGCAAGCGTCAGGACGCCGGGGCTTTTGTGGCGAGGGGATTTATCCCCGCTGGGCTGCGCAGCAGTCCTGAACCCAGGCACCTCGGTGCATCAGGCAAATCGTATTCAACCGGATTGGGGGCGCTGCGCACCCCAGCGGGGATAAATCCCCTCGCCACAGGTTCCACCATGTCCCCGGACCAAACAGTTCTGTGTTCAGAGGATTGAACGGGTGGGGCTAGTCGGCGGGGGCTTCAGGTTCGAGCGCCCGCAGCCAGCGGTTTTCCGAGCGGCTCAGGTGCTGGCGCATCGAGGTTTGGGCGCCGAGCACATCCTTGCCGGCTACGGCGTGCAGGATTGCTTCATGTTCGACGACTGCCGCCTCCCACGTCAGTGCGTTCTCCGCGTGTTTGCTCAGGTGCGCCGAAATCGGATTGTGACGTTCATCGAACAGGGCGGTGATGATCCGCACCAGGGCGGAGTTGCCGCTCATTTTCGCCAGGCGCTGATGAAATCTGCGGTCATCCTCCAACGGCGGCAGGCCACAGGCGATGCTCGCGCGCATGGCCTCGATGCATTCCTGCAGGTAGCGGTAGTCGCTTTTCTTGCCATGCAGACACGCCAGGATCACCGACTCGCCCTCGATCAAGGCACGAGCCTGCATGAGTTCCGAGGGACTCTCGCCCAAGGTCATGCTCGGTTTTTTTGCATCGCCGGACCTGGCCCGTACGTACACGCCGGAGCCCATCTTGATCTCGATGTCGCCGTCGATTTCCAGGGCGATCAGCGCCTCGCGAAGGGACGGCCTGGAAACCCCGAGAAGCTGGGTCAAATCGCGCTCGGGGGGAAGTCTTGCGCCCGTCTTGAACTCCCCCTCGGCAATGTAGTTGCGCAGTTGATCAGCGATTTTCTGGTACGGCTTGCGTTCGGCGGGATTGATCGGTGAGACCATGGGTGGGCGTCCATCTGAGAGTCCGCAAAGGCTACCATAGCCGCTTGATCGTGTTCATTGATGTGGAAAAGAGTGCAACGACTCACATCACCGCACCGATCTGCCAGGGCAGGAATTCGTTATCGCCCAGGCCGTTTTCCTCGCTGCGGGTGCGGCTTCCGGAAGCGGTCTGCAGCATCACCCGGAGCAACCGTTCACCGGCCTCGGCCACCGATTCCACACCGTCGACAATGCCACCGGCGTTGAAGTCCATGTCCAGTTCCATGTGCTGGAACAGGCGGGTGTTGGTGGCGATCTTCAAGGAGGGCGTGGGCTTGCAGCCATAGGTCGAGCCGCGACCCGTGGTGAAGCAGATGAGATTGGCGCCGCCGGCCACCTGGCCGGTCGCGGATACCGGGTCGTAGCCGGGCGTGTCCATGAACACCAGGCCCCGGGTATCGATTTTTTCAGCGTAGTGATAGACCCCCATCAGCCCGGTCGAGCCGGCTTTTGCCACCGCGCCCAGGGATTTTTCCAGAATGGTAGTGATGCCCCCGGCCTTGTTGCCCGGTGACGGGTTGTTGTTCATGTCGCCGTCGTTGTGCTGCACATAGGCTTCCCACCAATGGATGCGCTCCATCAGTTTCGCCGAGATGTCGGCGGACGCGGCGCGGGCCGTCAGCAGGTGTTCTGCGCCATAGACTTCCGGGGTTTCCGAAAGGATCGCGGTGCCGCCCTGTTGCACCAGCAGGTCCACGGCCGCGCCGAGCGCCGGATTGGCCGTGATGCCTGAGTAGCCATCCGAGCCGCCACATTGCAGACCGACGCACAGGTGGCTGGCGGCTACGGTCGTGCGTCGGCATTGGTTGACGATGGGCAGCATCGCTTCAATCGCGGCAATACCGCGTTGCACGGCTTCGCGGGTGCCGCCTTCGTCCTGAATGATCAGGCTGGCCTTGAGTGCAGCGCGGCGATCGCCCAGCTCATCCATGAGCGGGGTGAGTTGGTTGACCTCGCAACCGAGGCCGATCAACAGCACCCCGGCGAAATTGGCGTGATCGGCATACCCACGCAAGGTGCGCTTGAGGATGTCGATGCCTTCACCCTTGGCCCCCATGCCACAGCCACTGCCATGGGTGATTGCGACGACGCCGTCGACGTTGGGGAAGTCTTTCAGCCGCTCGGAGGAAAAGGCCTTGGCGATGTGCTTGCAGACGGTCGCCGAGCAGTTGACGCTGGAAATCACGCCAATGTAGTTGCGCGTCCCGACGCGTCCATCGTCACGCAGATAACCTTCGAACGTAGCGGGGTGAGCGCTCGGCAATGTGGGCACATAGACGTTCCGCACGCTGTGTTCGGCATTGGTCGCAGACATGTCCAGGTTGTGCACGTGGACGTGATCGCCGGGCTCTATGTCTCGAGTTGCCTGGCCGATAGTCTGCCCGTATTTAAGTACCCGATGGCCGGCCGACACCGGGCGCAGGGCGATCTTGTGACCGGATGGAATCGGTTGTCGGGCGGTCAGCGTGATGCCATCGGCGCTGAGGCTTTGACCTTCGGGAATGTCGCCCCGGGCTACGGCAACATCGTCACCGGACGCCAGGACAAGCAAGATGGAAGCAGGCAGGTTCATACGGTGTCCTCCGTTGCCTAGCACTCGATGATCGCCTTGACCACACCCTGGTTGGGGTCGAGCAATGTGGAGAAGGAGCGGGCCACGTCGCTCAGCAGCAACCGATGGGTGTTCAGGGCTGCATCGGGAATCAAGCCCTCGCGCAAACATTGCTCGACATACTGGAAATCTTCCCGGGTGGCGTTGCGGCTGCCCATCAGCGTGGCTTCACGCTTGTGAAATTCAGGATCGGAGAAAGTAATCGAGTCCCGTACCACCGAGATCATCACGTAGGTGCCACCGTGGGCGATGAATTCGAATCCGCGCTCCATCGCCCGGGCGTTGCCGGTGGCATCGAATACCACGTCGAAAAAGTCGTCCCCGGTCAGTTCGGCCAAGGCCTGCTTGTCGCCTTCGCCGATGTGCACGGCCGCGTGGATATCCAGATGTTCCTTGCAGAACGCCAGGCGATCCTGGCGCGTATCCAGTACGGTGACTTTCGCCCCGCGCAGGCTCGCAAAGATCGCCGCCGCCATGCCGATCGGGCCGGTGCCGACCACCAGGGCGTGTTTGTCTGCCTGGACGTTCGAGCGACGTACGGCGTGGGCTCCGATGGAGAGAAATTCGATCATCGCCGCCTGGTCCAGGGAAACCCCGACGGCCTTGTGCACGAACTCCTGGGGAACGCTCAGGTATTGAGTGAAGGCGCCGTCGCAATGGACGCCCAGAACCTGGATGCGGGTGCAGCAGTTGGTCTTGCCTTGACGGCAGGCAACGCAAGTGCCGCAGGAGAGATAGGGCATCACGTAGACGACATCACCGACAGCCAGGTCGCTGGAGGCGTCGCTGGCTTCGACGATTCCGGAGAACTCATGACCCATGACGCGCGGGTACTCGAGGAAGGGCTGGTTGCCGCTGAAAATATGCAGATCGGTGCCGCAGACGCCGACACGCTTGACTCGAATCAGGACCTCTCGCGGTTTCCTGACGGGCATTTCACGTTCGATGGCGGTTAGCGAGCCGGGTTCGTTACAGACGACAGTCAGCATGTTGATGCTCCTTGGCTGGCGCGCAAGCGGAGGCTGGCTGCACGCGGTAGGAGGGGAAGTGAGCGCACGGCTGCCGGGACCGGGACGCTCTTTCTTGTTGTAGGCGCGCAGTGAGCTGCGCCGCTGATGTTGGCTCGAAACTACACGGCGGAAAAAATATTGGCAAGACCAATCAAATAAAAAGTAGATTGGACAGACCAGTTGTTAGCGAACGCAAACTCCGAAACCAACGCAATTCCCTGTGGGGGCGAGCCTGCTCGCGATAGCAATCCATCAGCCAGAATGATGTTGAATGTGCCGCCGACTTCGCGAGCAGGCTCGCTCCCACAATTTGATTGGGAGGGCAAATTCCGAGCTGGCAGAGATTTCCTGTGGAGGAAGGGGCGGTGGCTCAGTGCCCGTGAACCGTCACGCGATTGCGTCCGGTCTTTTTCGACGTGTACAACGCCTGGTCGGCCCTGGCGATCAGTTCGGCGTGGTCGTTGGCGGGCTGGCTCAGGTCGGCCACGCCCAGGCTGACGGTGAAGCGGATGTCCTGGCCGTTGTACTGCACCAGCGACTCTTCAACTGCCTTGCGCAGGCGCTCGGCGAAAATCTGCCCGCCGGCCGAGTCGGTATCCGATAGCACCACGCCGAACTCTTCGCCGCCGTAACGCCCGGCGACGTCGGATTCGCGCACATGCTCGTGTAACAGTCGGGCGACTTGCTCGATGACCTTGTCGCCGGCCTGATGACCGTAGGTGTCGTTGACCCGCTTGAAGTGATCGATGTCGAGCATCACCAGGCTCAGCGCATTGCCGTAGCGTTGATGGCGGGCGTAGGCGGCTTTCAGGCTGGCTTCCCAATGACCACGGTTGTACAGGCCGGTCAGGCGATCGGTGCTGGACAGCAGTTGCAACTGTGCGTTGGCGGCCTGGATCTGATGGCGGTTGGTGGCGACGTCAGTGACGTCGTAGATCACCAGGCAGATGTGATTGATCCGGTTGTCGGGCGAGCGCAGCGGCAGCAGCGTGGTGTTCTGGTACATGAACTCTTCCTGGCCGGTGATCGGCTGGTAGCTCTTGAACCGCATCAGGTACGGGCGCTGCTCCCAGACCGTGAATGCCGGCGTGCCGAGGGTCGCGACGCTCTCGACCTTGCGGCTGAACCAGGGGCGATCGATCTCAGGAAACAGACTGAAGAAGTTGCGGTTCTGGGCATCCTTGGGCTGCACGCCGGAGCGGTTCTCCATGAAGGTGTTCCAGACCTGTACGCGGTATTCGCGGTCAAGTACCACCACGCCGACGTCGATGCTCTGAACGATGGCCAGCAACCAGTGGAATTCGTTCAGATCGATGGATTCGCTCATGGCTCAGTTCATCAGGTAGGCGAGTTTGTGGGTAAGCCGCTCGATAGAGTCTTCCGTGAACAGCAGCAACAGGTCGAAGCGGATATCCTGGCCTTCCAGGCCATAGCTGATTTCCACCGCCAGGGTCTTTTTCCAGTGGACGCGGTTGGCGCGGATCAATTCATCGATTGCTGCATGCTGACCCAGGATCTGCGGATGCCCCTGGGAAAAAATCACGTCGATCTGTTCGGCGATGCTGCTCAGGCAAGCACCGATCAGGATGCTGGAAAGGTCCACCAGCATCTCCAGGTCCGAATAGTCGGCGCTCTCGCGCTGCATCAGTTGCCCGATGTCGGCGATCTCCGAGTCATGGAATATCAGCAGTGCTTCGCCGGCGATGCCGCTGCCGATAAAGCCTTGGCAGATGGCCGTGAGTTGCTGGGAGCTGCCGACGTCGTTCAGCGCCATGTGCAGTTCCCCGACTTCGAGGATGTTCACGTTCGGCACCGGCAATTGCACGAAGACGCCCAGGACCTTGGCAATCAGCGCCGCGGCCTGGCCGATGGCAACGTTGACTGTCTCGCGGAACGCATCCTGGAAACTGATGGCCGCGTTCGGTGCCGGTCGATTTTGCAGCGGAGCCTTGCCGGGTTGAGTCAGTAGACCCAGCCCGGTGAGTGTCTGGCGCAACTGGTTTTCGTCGAAAGGTTTTTTCAGGAACGCCAGCGCGCCCAGTTCATGCACCCGGCGTACCGCTTCATCCTGGACGTCGCCGGAAATCACAATGACCTGCGCTTTCAAGCCCTCGGCGCGCAAGGCACTCAGTACCTGATAACCATCCATCTCCGGCATGGTCAGGTCGAGCAGCACCACGTGACCAAGGCCCTGGCGTATGGCATCCATCGCCTGGCGACCGTTGACCGCCTCGGTGACTGAAACCGGCCAATCTTGCGGCAGCGCACGCAACACCTGCTTGCGCGCCATGGTGGAGTCGTCGCACACAACCAGGGGGATCAGCGACACAGGCGCACCCAACAAGACTCAACGGCGCAGATTCTTCGTACATCGATCATAGGCGGCAGCGGTCCTCTGATTCACGAATGGGGTGTATCCAGCACAACGTCCGGTGAGATGCTGTCCTTGAAAACTGGACCATTAAGTCAAGGACGTCAAATGCACTTCGTCATTTGACGCAATTGCGCCGGACTCACACCAAGGCGCTGCTTGAACGTCGTTGTCATGTGCGCTTGTGAGCTGAAACCGCAGGCGAGGGCGATTTCTGGCAGTGTGGCCGAGGAATCGCGTATCAGCGCCCGGGCCCTGGCGAGGCGTCGGTCGATGAGGTAGCCATGGGGGCTCTTGCCTGTCGCGGCCTTGAACGCACGCATGAAGTAGCCCTCGGACAGCCCCAGCAGCTGCGCCATCGCCGGTACGGCCAATGGCTGATCGAGGCCTGCGTCGATGAATTCATCCAGCAAGCGCATCCGGCTGTCGGTGAGGGAACCTTGGGGCCTTGCCGACTTGGAGTTTTCCGCTGCCGCGCATTCGGCCAGTGCCAGGGCCCAAGCCTCCCAATCGTCGTCGATCGAACCGTGCAGGAGCGCGCGACGCATGCGCTGCGCGAGCGCAATGGCCCGAAGGTCGATGCGATTGTTGAAGGGGTGATCGCCTTCAAGCACGAACCCATCGGTGCGTATCAGGCGCAGGTATTCGCCGCCATGAGGTGACTGCGAATACACGTCGCACTGGGCCGGGACGAACGCCAGCCCGTTGGGCAGCGCATTGAAGGGCTGCACCCGGTCGCTGCCGATCGCATGCAAACCGCGCTGGCTGTCGAACGCAAAACCGATCGCCGACTGGCTCGCGATGTAACGCGCTGCATAGGCGCAGCCGGGGAGCAATTCGATCGCCCACGGCCCTGCCTCGATGCGACGGGTCGATTCAGTCTTGCGCGGCGGCTGTGGGCGGTTGCGATGGCTCATGGTGTCCATAGTAGTGAAGCGGCGCCGGAAAAGTCAGGTCGGTTTTTTGAAAGCCGGGGCTCGGCGCCCCTGGCTAGACTGGACGAAATTCCAGGAGGCCATTCTCATGTACACACTGACGCTCGACGAGATTGAACAAGCGGCTCGGCAGGTCTATCAAGTCATGCCCGCCACCGCCCAGTACGCCTGGCCCTTGTTGGCGCAGCGGCTGGGATGCACGGTGTGGGTCAAGCACGAAAACCATACCCCCACCGGGGCTTTCAAGGTGCGTGGCGGCATTACCTTCATGCATTGGCTCAAGCGTGAGCACCCGCAAGCAAAGGGGATCGTCACCGCCACCCGTGGCAACCACGGCCAGAGCCTGGCGCTGTCGGCCAGCGCCTCGGGGCTGAAGGCGTTGATTGTCGTGCCGGAGGGTAACTCGATCGAAAAGAACAACGCCATGCGCGGCTTCGGCGGCGAAGTGATCGAATACGGCCGCGATTTCGATGAGGCCCGGGAGGAGGCGGCACGCCTGGCGCAAGCGCAGGGCCTGTTTCTCGTGCCGCCGTTTCATACCGAGCTGGTCAAGGGCGTCGCCACCTATGCCCTTGAGCTGTTCAAGGCTGTGCCCGACCTGGACACCGTCTACGTACCCATCGGCTGTGGCTCGGGGATTTGCGCAGTGATTGCCGCGCGCGATGCCCTGGGCTTGCAGACCCGGATCGTGGGGGTGGTCTCCACCGAGGCAACGGCTGCAAAAATGTCATTTGAAACCGGAGAAATCTGCGAAACCGCTTCGGCCAACACCTTCGCCGACGGCCTTGCCGTGCGCAGGCCGATTCCCGAAGCCTTGGCCATCTACCGCGCCGCGGCGGCGCGGATCGTGGCGGTCAGTGACCAGGAGATTGCCGAGGCCATGCGCGTCTATTACACCGACACCCATAACCTCGCCGAAGGTGCTGGCGCTGCGGCACTGGCAGGGTTGATCCAGGAGCGTGGGTTGATGGAGGGAAAAAAGGTCGGGGTGGTGCTGTCCGGGGGCAATGTCGACAGGGCGGTGTATGCCGATGTGATTGGCTGACAGCCAAAGGATGGCCGGCTCGAAGGGGGGTGTTTGTGACTCTATTCCGGAAAGGTCATAAGTTGTCAGCGACCTTTCGGGTGCGTAAGCTGCCCCCATGAACCAGCCATCCATTACCTCACCCAGCGCCCGCGGCCCCGTTGATCACGAAATTCGCGATCAGATTGTCGCGGCCGCCAATGAACACTTCAGCCAGTACGGTTATGGCAAGACCACGGTTTCCGACCTGGCCAAGGCCATCGGTTTTTCCAAGGCGTACATCTATAAATTCTTCGATTCCAAGCAGGCGATCGGCGAGGCTATCTGCGCCAATTGCCTGTCGAAAATCGTTGCTGCCGTCGAAGCAGCCATCCAGGAAGAAGGGCTGTCGGCGACGGAGCGTTTCCGGCGATTGGTCAAGACCGTGATCGCGACGGGCGTGGACCTGTTCTTCAATGAGCGCAAGCTCTACGACATCGCCGCGTTCTCGGCCTCGGAGCGCTGGCCCAGTTCACAAATCTACAACGAGCAGATCAAGAGCTTCGTGCTGCAGATCGTCCGGGAAGGTCGTGAGCTCGGCGAGTTTGAGCGCAAGACGCCGCTGGACGAGACCGTCGAAGCCATTCACCTGGCGCTGCGGCCGTTCGTCAATCCGTTGCTGCTGCAGTACAACCTCGATTTCGTCGAGGAAGCGCCCACGCTCACTTCCAACCTGATCCTGCGCAGTCTTATGCCCTGAGCCAGGGGCTCGGGGATGGGGCTGCTGTGCAGCCCAGCGGGAGCAAGCTCCCTCGCCACGGATTTGGTGAGCACCTCAAGTGAGTAGTCTTACCTGATATCGCCAGTTGGTGACCATTTCAAGGAATGATCACCGGGTTGCCACGGGCGCTTCCTCGGGCGGTTGCCAGCCACCGCCGAGCGCCCGGAAAGCCGCGACTGCCGCCCGTGCCGATTCCGTTCGCGCCTGCGCTCGGGTGTCGGACGTGCGCAGCAGCGTCTCGTCGGCATTGAGCACATCGATCAGGCTGGCCGTACCTTTGCGGTAGGCGACAAATGTCGATTGGCGAGCCTGGGTCAGCGACGTTTCCCCTTGAGCAAGAGTCGTCGCCTGGGCTTCGCGGTTCACCAGGGCGCTGAGGGCGTTTTCAACCTCCTCGGTGGCGCGCAACACCGACTGGCGATAAGCCGCCAGTGCTTCGGCTTCCTGGCCCTTGGCCTGTTCGATCTGCGCGTTGATGCGGGCGAAATCGAAGAGCCTCCAGCGCAGCCCCAGCACACCCGCCGACTGGCTGGCCCCGCCGCTGAAAAGATTGCCGCCGGACACCGCCGTGGCACTGCCGAGCAAGGCGCTGAGGGAGAATTTCGGATAATACTCGGCGACGGCCTCGCCGATGCGTGCGTTGGAGGCTGCCAGGCGGCGCTCGGCGACGATGAGGTCAGGTCGACGTCGAAGCAGGTCCGCAGGGGTTCCTGTCGTCGCCATCGGTGGGGCGAGAGGAATATCGCCCACCTGAGCCAATTGCGGGCGATGGGTGCCAGGTGGCGTGCCGAGCATCACATCCAGCGCATTCATGGCCGCGTCCAACCCGGCTTGCAAGACCGGCACGGTGGCCTGTACCTCTGACAATTGTCCCTCGGTCTGGCGGACCTGATAGTTGGCGGCCAGGCCTTTGCTGTAGAGCAATCGGACTTTTTCCAGCAGGTCCTGCTGCGTCCGCGCCTGGCGGTTCGCGATGTCCAGCCGGGTCTGTAAACCCCGCACGGTGATGTAGACGTCGGCGACCTGCGCGGCAACGGCCAGGCGCGTGGCGACGGCACCGGCCTCCGACGCCTGGTATTCGGCCAACGCCGCCTCGCGCCCGCGGCGCAGGCCGCCAAAGGCATCTATCTCCCAGCTGGCACCAAGGTTGAGCTCGTAGAAGTTTCCGTATCGGTCGTAGCCGGGCGTCGAGTCCAGCACCTGGCCGAGCGGGGTCTCGACCGATTGGTATGAGCGCGCGGCCTGGCCACTGATGTTGCCCGAGGGCAGCAAAGCGGCGTTGGCCGCGCCCAGGCCGGCCCGTGCCTGGGTGACGCGCGCCGACGCCTGCGCCAGGTCCAGGTTCTGTTCCAGGGCTTGTTGGATGAAGGCGGTGAGGGTGGGATCAGCGAAGCCTTCCCACCAGTTGACCAGCAGGGTCGGTGCGGCCGTGGAGCGCTGTTCGACCGCAGGCTGGCCCAGGTACCGGCTCGAAAGCGGCGCGGCGGCACGTTGGTAATCCGGGCCGACCGCGCAACCTGCCATGAGGCTGGCACTCATTAGAAGAGCAATGGGGCGCAGGGGAGGCATCGTATTTCCTTGAGTGGAGATTGTTTGTGACCATACTAATTATTGGTCACTTAAAGTCAAATCATCTTGTTCGCAACGGTTTTTATCTCGTCGTTTAGGCCAGAACGTACAGTGCTCAGAAGGAGGGCGTCCCATCAATTGGTGTTTTGGTGACGATTGACAGAAACGGTCACAAGCATTGAGAATGCGCCTTCCATCCTAGCGTTCAAGTAAGGGACCCTATGCTCCGGCGCCGACCTGTCACCATTGCCGCTTGCTTGTTGCCGCTCGTCCTGACGGCGTGCGGCGAGTCCTCCACCACCAAGGATCCGCGCACGCTGGCGCCGTTGGTGCGGGTGTCCGAGGTATCGGCGGCGTCCGATACCTCTCGCGCCTTCACCGGCGTGGTGACCGCCCGCGTCCAGAGCGATTTGGGTTTCCGGGTCTCGGGCAAGGTGCTCGAACGTCTGGTCGACACTGGCCAGACCGTCAAGCGGGGCCAGCCACTCATGCGCCTCGATCCCATCGACCTCGGCTTGCAGGCACGCGCGCAGCAGGAGGCCGTCGCCGCGGCCCGGGCGCGGGCCCGGCAGACCGCGGATGACGAGGCGCGGTATCGCGACCTGGTCGCTGCGGGCGCTGTTTCCGCCTCGGGCTACGACCAGATCAAGGCCGCCGCCGACACCGCGAAAGCGCAACTCAGCGCCGCCCAGGCGCAGGCTGACGTAGCGCGCAATGCCTCCGGCTATGCGGTGCTGCTGGCCGACGCCGATGGCGTGGTGATGGAGACCCTGGCCGAGCCCGGACAAGTCGTCACCCCTGGCCAAATCGTCGTCCGGCTGGCGCGTGCAGGCCAGCGCGAAGCTGCTGTGCAGTTGCCCGAGACCCTGCGGCCGGCCCCCGGCGCAACCGCGCAGGCGACGCTTTATGGCAACGCCGCCGCGACGGTTAACGCCAAGCTCAGGTGGCTGTCGGATTCCGCCGATCGGGTGACACGCACCTTCGAGGCACGTTATGTGTTGGAGGGCGCGCTGGCCAATGCCCCGCTGGGTTCGACGGTGACGCTGCGGATCAGTCCGGGCACCCGGTTGGGGCAGGCGCTGCAAGTGCCGATCGCCGCGCTGCACGACTCGGGCAAAGGTGCCGGCGTCTGGGTGATCGCCGGTGAACCGGCAAAAGTTTCCTGGCGTCCGGTCCAGCTACTGGGCCTGAGCGACGACACTGCGCAAGTCTCGGGCGAGCTGAACGTCGGCGAGCGGATCGTCGCGCTTGGCGCGCATCTGCTACGCGATGGTGAAGAGGTGAGGCTGGCTCAACCGGGCGATGTGCAGGTTGCGGAGAATCGCCCATGAGCTTCAATCTCTCGGCGCTCGCCGTTCGCGAGCGCTCGATCACGGTGTTCCTGTTGTTCCTGATTGCTGTCGCGGGTGTCCTGGCGTTCTTCCAGCTGGGCCGCGCGGAAGATCCGCCGTTCACCGTCAAGCAACTTACCGTCATCACCGCCTGGCCAGGGGCGACGGCCCAGGAGATGCAGGACCAGGTCGCCGAGCCGCTGGAAAAACGCCTGCAGGAATTGAAGTGGTACGACCGCACGGAAACCTATACGCGCCCGGGGCTCGCGTTCACCATGGTGTCGCTGGTCGACCGCACGCCGCCGTCCGAGGTCCAGGAGGAGTTCTACCAGGCGCGCAAGAAGCTCGCTGACGAAGCCATCAAGCTGCCGGCCGGTGTCATCGGGCCGATGGTCAACGACGAGTTTTCCGACGTGACCTTTGCACTGTTCGCCCTGAAAGCCAAAGGCGAGCCGCAGCGATTGCTGGTGCGTGACGCCGAGGCGTTGCGCCAACGGCTGCTGCACGTGCCGGGCGTAAAAAAGGTCAACATCATTGGCGAGCAGGCCGAACGGATTTTTGTGTCCTTTTCCCATGATCGGTTGGCGACCCTGGGGGTTTCGCCGCAGGAAATCTTTGCCGCCCTCAACGGCCAGAACATGCTCACGCCAGCAGGGTCGATCGAAACCGTCGGGCCGCAGGTCTTCCTGCGCCTGGACGGCGCCTTCGACAAGTTGCAGAAGATTCGCGATACACCGGTGGTAGTACAAGGTCGCTCGCTGAAACTGTCGGACGTGGCGACCGTCGAGCGCGGCTACGAAGACCCGGCCGCATTTCTGGTGCGCAACGGCGGCGAAGAGGCGCTGTTGCTGGGCGTGATCATGCGCGAGGGCTGGAACGGCCTCGACCTGGGCAAAGCGCTGGATGTGGAAACCAGCAATATCAATGCGGGCATGCCACTGGGCATGACGCTGACCAAGGTCACCGACCAATCGGTGAACATCGACTCGGCCGTCGGCGAGTTCATGGTCAAGTTCTTCGTCGCGCTGCTGGTGGTGATGCTTGTCTGCTTCCTGAGCATGGGCTGGCGCGTCGGGGTGGTGGTCGCGGCAGCGGTGCCGCTGACCCTGGCGGTGGTGTTCGTGGTGATGGCCGCCACCGGCAAGAACTTCGACCGCATTACCTTGGGGTCGCTGATCCTGGCGCTCGGGCTGCTGGTGGATGACGCCATCATTGCCATTGAAATGATGGTGGTGAAGATGGAGGAGGGCTACGACCGGATCAAGGCCTCCGCCTATGCCTGGAGCCACACGGCCGCGCCGATGCTTTCCGGCACCCTGGTGACCGCCATCGGCTTCATGCCCAATGGCTTCGCCCAATCGACCGCCGGCGAGTACACCAGCAACATGTTCTGGATCGTCGGCATTGCGCTGATCGCTTCCTGGGTGGTCGCGGTGGCGTTCACGCCGTACCTGGGTGTCAAGCTGTTGCCCGACATCAAGCAGGTCGAGGGTGGTCACGCGGCCATCTATAACACCCGTCATTACAACCGCTTCCGCCAGATACTGACCCGCGTCATCGCACGCAAGTGGTGGGTGGCCGGGACGGTGATCGCAACGTTCTTCGTGGCGATTGTGGGCATGGGCCTGGTGAAGAAGCAGTTCTTCCCGACCTCGGACCGGCCAGAGGTGCTGGTGGAAGTGCAGATGCCTTATGGCACCTCCATCGAGCAGACCAGCGCCACCACCGCCAAGGTCGAAGCCTGGCTGCAAGAGCAGGAAGAGGCGAAGATCGTCACCGCCTATATCGGTCAAGGCGCGCCGCGTTTCTACCTGGCGATGGCGCCGGAACTCCCCGACCCGTCCTTCGCCAAGATTGTGGTCCTGACCGACAGCCAGGAGGCGCGCGAAGCCCTCAAGTTCCGTCTGCGTGAAGCGGTCGCCGAAGGGCTTGCCCCAGAGGCGCGGGTACGGGTGACCCAACTGGTGTTTGGCCCTTACTCGCCGTTCCCCGTGGCCTATCGGGTGATGGGGCCGGATCCGGCGAAACTGCGCGAGATCGCCAGCCAGGTTGAAGGCATCATGCAGGCTAGCCCGCTGATGAGGACCGTTAACGCCGATTGGGGTCCGCTGGTGCCGACGCTGCATTTCAACCTCGACCAGGACCGCTTGCAGGCGGTGGGGCTGACGTCCAGCGCAGTCGCCCAGCAACTGCAGTTCCTGCTCACGGGCGTGCCGATAACGGCGGTCCGCGAGGACATCCGCTCGGTGCAGGTGGTCGGCCGCGCTGCCGGCGATATCCGCCTCGACCCCGCGAAAATAGACGGCTTTACCCTGGTGGGCGCGACGGGCCAGCGGATTCCGCTGTCCCAGGTGGGCGAAGTCGATGTGCGCATGGAGGACCCGATCCTGCGCCGACGTGACCGCACGCCGACCATGACCGTGCGCGGCGACATCGCCGAAGGCCTGCAACCTCCGGATGTCTCCAGCGCAATCATCAAGCAGCTGCAACCTGTGATCGACAGATTGCCCAGCGGCTACCGGATCGAGCAGGCGGGCGCGATCGAGGAGTCGGGCAAGGCCGGCAAGGCCATCGTGCCGCTGGTGCCGATCATGGTCGCCATGACGCTGCTGATCATCATCCTGCAAGTGCGTTCGGTCTCGGCGATGATCATGGTTTTCCTTACCGCACCGCTGGGCTTGATTGGCGTGGTGCCGACGCTGCTGATCTTCAATCAGCCGTTCGGCATCAACGCGCTGGTCGGGCTGATCGCGCTGTCGGGCATCCTGATGCGCAATACGTTGATCCTGATCGGGCAGATCCATCACAACGCCAATGAAGGCCTGGATCCGTTCCACGCGGTGATCGAAGCCACGGTGCAGCGAGCCAGGCCGGTGCTGCTCACGGCGCTGGCGGCGATCCTGGCGTTCATTCCGCTGACCCATTCGGTGTTCTGGGGAACGCTGGCCTACACCCTGATCGGTGGCACGTTCGTCGGCACCATCATGACGCTGGTATTCCTGCCGGCGATGTATTCCATCTGGTTCAAGATCCGTCCCGAGACGAAGAGGGCAGCATGAAAAATCACCAAGGTCTGAAACGAATCGTCGTCACCGGTGTGGGCATGGTCGGGCCGCTGGGTTGCGTCGTGGATGAGGTGTGGCAGCGATTGCTGGCCGGGCATTCCGGCATACGCAATCTGTCCGTCGACGTCACCGAAGGCACCGGCGTCGCGGTGGGTGGGCAGGTGCCGACCTTTGAAGAGGACGGCGTTGCCGGCTACGACCCGGAGCGCCTCATCGCGCCCAAGGATCGCAAGAAGATGGACCGCTTCATCGAGTTCGCCCTGGTGGCCGCTCACGAAGCCCTGGAGCAGGCCGGCTGGCATCCCGTCGAGGCCATCGATCAGGAGCGGACCGCCACGATCATTTCCTCGGGCGTGGGTGGTTTCGCCACGATTGCCGATGCCGTGCGCACCACGGACAGTCGTGGCCCGCGTCGTTTGTCGCCGTTCACCGCGCCGGCTTTCCTGGCCAACATGGCGGCCGGGCAGGTGTCGATCCGGCATGCGTTCAAAGGGCCGCTGGGCGCACCCGTCACGGCTTGCGCCGCCGGTGTGCAGGCCATCGGCGATGCGGCCAGGCTGATCAGGAGTGGCGAGGCGGATATTGCCATCTGCGGCGGCACCGAGGCGGCGATAGACCGCGTGACCCTGGGTTGTTTCGCGGCGGCTCGCGCACTGTCCACCGGCTTCGCGGAGCGCCCGCAAGAGGCCTCGCGGCCGTTTGATCGTGATCGCGACGGTTTTGTCATGGCCGAAGGCGCCGGTTTGCTGGTGATCGAATCGCTGGAACACGCCCTGGCACGTGGGGCCAAGCCCCTGGCCGAGCTGGTCGGTTATGGCACCAGCGCCGACGCCTATCACCTGACCGCAGGGCCGGAGGATGGCAACGGTGCCCGCCGCGCCATGGAACAGGCGCTGCGCCAGGCCGGTATCAGCCCCGCCGAGGTGCAGCACATCAATGCTCACGCGACCTCCACCCAGGTTGGCGACGCGGGAGAGCTGGCGGCGATTCGCGCGGTGTTCGGCGTGGACTCCGGTGTGGCGATCACCTCGACAAAATCCGCCACCGGGCATCTGTTGGGCGCCGCCGGGGGCATCGAAGCCATCTTCACCGTGCTCGCGCTTCGTGACCAGATCGTGCCGCCGACGCTGAATTTGCTTCATCCGGATGAGACGGCCAGCGGGCTCGATCTGGTTGGCCTGAAGTCGCGGAAGATGCCAATCACCCACGCGCTGTCGAATGGGTTCGGCTTTGGTGGCGTCAACGCCAGCGTGCTGTTCCGTCGCTGGGAAGACTGACGTCGGCTCAGCGGCGCAAGAAGAACAGCAGCAGCGCGATCAGGCAGGTCAACGCCTGGATCGCGCCCAGCGTGGTGATGGGCGAAAAGCTCAATACGGAGGCCAGCCAGGTGGTCAGCGCCGCCGCGCCCATGGACAAGAATCCCAGCAACGCCGAGGCCATGCCGGCCTCCTTGCCGAAAGGCCCCATGGTGATGGCGGTGCCCAGCGGGTTCGCCAGGCCCATGCCCCAGAGAAACGTCACCATCGAGACGGCATACCAGCCCAGGCCTGGGTCAGCCGGCCCGACCACAAGCAGGCCACCGCCGAGCATGGCGCAGGCAATGCCCAGCAAGGCGATGGTGCGCGTGCCGTAGCGGTGCGCCAGGCGCGGGGCCGCCATGCCGGCGGCGAACACGACGAACACCGTCGAGGCGAAATACAGGCCGGCTTGCACTGACGTCAGGCCGATGCCTTTCATCAGGATCGCCGGGGCGGCGGCGAAAGAGGCGAACAAGCCGCTCAGCAGCAGGCTCATCGACAGGGCGGGGAGGATAAAGCGCTTGTCCGCCATCAGCCTTGCGTAAGCGCGCACGACGCTGCCGGTGGAGTGCGGCGCCCGGCGATCGGCGGGATGGGTTTCACCGAGGTCGCGGACGTAGAAGAAGGCGAGTACGACTGCCGCCAATCCAACCAGGATAAACATCGCGCGCCACCCGAGCGTGACGGACAGCACGCTGCCCACCAAGGGCGAGAAACCTGGCGCGGCGGCGGTGGCAACCATCGTCAACGACAGGGCGCGGGCCAACGTCTCGCCTTCGAACAGATCCCGAGCGATGGCGCGCGACAGCACCGAGGCAGCGCACACACCCAATGCCTGGACGATGCGTCCGGCGATCATGACATCGAGCGTGGTGGCGAGCCCTGCGATGACGGTCCCGACCATGAATACCGACAATCCGCCCAGCACCAGCTTCTTGCGCCCATAACGATCGGCCAGCGGCCCGACCACCAACTGGCCCAGGGCAAAGGTGACGAAGTAGCTGGAGAGTGTCAGGCCCAGTTCGCGGGCGGTCACGCCCAAGTCATCGCCAATGACCGGGAACGCGGGGAGGATGATGTTGGTGGAGAGCATTCCGATCGCCGCGAGGCCTGCGAGCAGGGCGACGATTCGACCGGTCAGGGGTTGGCTTGTTGCCAGTGGCGGCGAACCCGCCAGCGCGGATGCATTCCCGGTTTCCATGCGCTATCCCCTTCTTCCAGCCGCTTATGATGATCGTAATATGACGATCGTCATCGGAGGCGTCAAGTCAAAAAGTGGATCGGGGGGGCCGCTGGGGCAGAGAGGGTCTTTGGGAAGCGCGGAGGGGGGAATAGCGTAAAAATGATTCGGTCGGCGCGGGTCGGCGCCGACCGAATCATCATTTTTACCAACGGAAGTTGACGGACGTCACCAGCTCGCGTTCATCGCCGTAGCGGCAGATGGCGGCTTCGCAGTACACGTACTTTTTGTTCGTCACGTTGTTAGCGTTTAGAGCGATGTCCCAGTTTTTATCGATCTGGTAGCTAGCCATTGCGTCGAACAGCGTATAGGCCGGCATTTGCGAATCGATGCCCGAGGCCTGGGTGGTGCCCTTGTAACGTGCGCCACCACCTACCTTCAGCTGTGGCACTCCGAAGAGAGCAAAGTTGTAGTCAGCCCACAGCGCGGCTTGGTGGTAAGGAGTGTCTTCGCTGCGCTGGCCCACTTCGCTCTGGACCTGACTTTTAGTAGTCCGCGCATCGGTGTAAGCGTACGAGGCAATCACACTCAATTGGGGCGTGACGTCAGCCTTGGCTTCCAGCTCCAAGCCACGGGAGCGCTGCTCGCCAATCTGCCGAGGATTGTTGCCTGCTAGGTCGCGCTTCACGACGTTTTCTTGCGTCAGCTCGTACACCGCGGCACTCAGCAGCATGTTGCTGCCAGGAGGTTGGTAGCGAATGCCGATTTCGTACTGCTTACCTTCGGTAGGATCGAACGTCTGGTCTGGTGCGTCGGCTACCGCCACCGGGAAAAACGATTCGCTATAGCTGATGTAGGGCGCCAGGCCGTTATCGGCTTGGTAAACCAGTCCGGCGCGCCAGGTGGTAGATTCGTCGTCCTGGCTCAGCTTTTGACCGGTCCTGAACGCTTCCTGATCCTGATCAGCCCAATCGTGGCGGCCACCGAGCAGCAGCAACCAGTGATCGTCGAACTTGATCTGGTCTTGCAGATAAATACCTGTCTGGAACGTGTCGATCTGCGAACCTCGCTCGCGGCTCCGGCGTTTGTCCACTACGACCGGCTGCCCGTAGTTATAGTCACCAATGTTGATGGAAGGAGCGGGGCCCCGGAAGTTATGCGAGTCGTACGACGCGTCGTAGGTATCTGCACCCACCAGAAAGGTGTTTTCCACCCCTCCGATGTTCCAGCGTGTCTCTATGTTGGTGTCGCTGGCTAGTGCCCGGGAGCGCTCGCGGCGGTCGCTGTATTGTCGAGCTAGAACGCCGTTGGTGACTGCTCCGGCCTGAAGATATTTCCACTTCACATCCGCTTCGTAGTAACGCAGCTTGTTGCTGATGCGGGTGTGCTCATCGAAGCGGTGTTCGAACTCATAACCGATGGCGGACATCTCGCCATTCATGTCGTCGTAATCGGGCTCGCCGATGAAATCGTGGCGGCCGATGGTGACCGGCCCGTTGCCCACGCCCTTGACCAATTGATAGGGCAGCGGGGCGGAGAAACGGGTGTCGCTCTTCTGATAGAACGAGAGCAGGGTCAGCGACGTATCTTCATTGGGGCGCCAGGTCAGGGCCGGGGCGATATAGAGCTTGTCGTCGTTGATGTAGTCCTGCTGGGTGTCGCTGTCGCGCTTGAGCATGGTCAAGCGGTAGCTGAGGACTTCGCTGTCGCCGAGCGGCCCGCTGAAGTCGGCGGTCAGTTGCTTGCGATCATGGTTGCCGTATTGCATGCCCAGCTCGTGCTGTGGGGTTTCGGTCGGGCGTTTGCTCACGCCGTTGACGAAGCCACCGGGCGACAGTTGGCCGTACAACACCGAAGCCGCGCCGCGCACGACCTCCACGCGTTCCAGACCATAGGGTTCCTGCACACCGTCGTAAGAGTTGTACTGCAAGCGCATGCCGTCGCGTAGCGAACCGCCGGTGGCGGATTCGACGTCGAATCCGCGCATGCGGAACCGGTCGGAAGTGCGGTTGAAGCTGCTTGGCTGGCTGGTGAAACCCGGGGTATAGCTCAGGGCATCTGCCAGAGTGTCGGACTTGCGATCACGCATTTCATCGGCGGTCACCACGGAAACCGATTGCGGCGTTTCGGTGATGGCTGCGTTGGATTTGGTGGCGCTGCCGTTACGCAAGGCGACCTTGCCGGCCAGCGGCGCCGTCGGGTTTTCCACCGCGGCGGCGTTGATGTTGATTTCGCCGAGTTGAAGAGGGGCATTGGCAGCAGCCTCTTGCTGTGCGGCCATCGCCTGTGCTGAAAAAATGCTCCCCAAAGCCAGTGCCAGCGTGCTCAGGTGAAACGCAGGATGACGCGAGACGTAACGTTTTTCGGTGCCAACTATTGTTTTTCTGACGAGCATCGAGGAAGTCCTTGGGGTTGTTTTTGTCTTCGCAGGCCTGCTGTCCCGGTCCAGCGGCATCGGGCAGACGAACGAGGTTAGTGTCTACTGGCCATAATCTGACTGTGAATGATAAGGGTTTGCATTAATATTGTCAGGCTTGTAGCGAAATTATTTTGGTTTCGACATATTCTGTGCCCCACTTTTTTGACCCTTGGTGGATTTCCCTGTGTTGTCAGGGGGAAATGATCCAGGGGGATCTGTACGATGGACGAAACGATCAGGCCCTCTAGGGCGTTGGAGGGACGGTCATGCTGAAAGCCAGCAACGTGCGGCTGAGCTATGGCGAGCAACAGATTCTCAACGGTGTCAGCCTGGATATTCCCGAGGGTTGCTTCACCGCGTTGATCGGGGCCAACGGCTGCGGCAAGACCACGCTGCTTAATGTACTGGCGCATATGTTGCGGCCGAGCGCGGGTGACGTGCACCTGGGCGGAAAATCGTTGGGACAGTATTCTCGCCGCGCATTGGCGCAACGAATGGCGTTGCTGCCCCAGCGCACCACGTCGCCGGCCGGCATGAGCGTGCGGGAGCTGGTGATGCAGGGGCGCTTCCCCTGGCAGAGCTGGTGGCGCCAATGGTCCGACCAGGACCAGCAGGCGATTGATCGCGCCATCGACCTGGCGGGTATCGGGCCTTTGCTGGATCGCTCGCTGGCCACCCTGTCGGGCGGGCAGTTGCAGCGCTGCTGGATTGCCATGACCCTGGCCCAGGACACTCCGGTGATCCTGCTGGACGAACCGACGACCTTTCTCGACATCGCGCACCAGATCACGCTGCTCGAATTGCTGGTGGATCTGCGTGAGCAAGGCAAGACCATTGTGGCGGTGCTGCACGACCTCAACCAGGCCGCGCGTTACGCCGATCACCTGGTGATGATGCGCGAGGGTCGGTTGCTGGCCCAGGGCGCGCCTGCCGAGGTGTTCACTCGGGAAAACCTCAAGGCGGTCTTTGACCTGGACGCGCACATCATTACCGACCCTTATTCCGGCGATCCGTTATGTGTCCCGCAAACCACCCGTAGCCAGCCGCTGGCTGTGCGGGAGGCGATGTGATCCACGGTTTGCGCTTGCCGGTGTGGCTGGGCCTGCTGATTGCGATTGCCCTGGCCGCGCTGCTGCATCTGGCGGTGGGCGCCAAGAGCATCCCCTGGAGCGAGGCGTGGCAGGCCTTGGTCGCCTATTCGCCAGACAGCCCCGACCAGAGCGTCATTCGTGGCAGCCGCCTGCCACGCCTGCTGGTGGCCATGCTGGTGGGCGCGAGTCTCGGTCTGGCCGGTGCGATCATGCAGGCGGTGGGCGACAACCCATTGGCCGACCCGGGGATTCTCGGCATCAACAGCGGCGCGGCATTGTTCGTCGTGTTCGGCTTGCTGGTGCTACCGGGCCACGATCTGTCGATGATCCCGCTGTTTGCTTTCAGCGGCGCCCTGGTCGCCGCCGTTGGTGTCCTGCTGCTGGCGGGCAGGGGCCACAACCCGATTCGACTGACGTTGTCCGGGGCGATGATCGCAGCGTTATTCAGTGCTATCACTTCGATTTTACTGTTGCTCGATCAGCAGGGGCTGGACAGCCTGCGGCGCTGGCTCACCGGCTCGATCGGGGTGACCGGAGGTTCGATGCAGGCGTGGGTCTGGCCGTATGCCGTGTTGGGCATGTTCCTCTGCCTGGTCAACGTCCGCGCGCTGAACGCGCATCGGCTGGGTCCGCAAGCCGCCGCCGGCATGGGCGTCAACCTGTTGAAGATGCGTCTGTTCGGCCTGGCTTCGGTGGTTCTGCTGTCAGGCTGCGCCGTGGCCCTGGCGGGGCCTATCGGTTTTGTCGGGCTGGTGGTGCCTCACACCGCGCGCCTGTTGTTCGGCGATGACTACCGTCGGTTGCTGCTGGCCGCGCCCTTGCTTGGCGCGCTCCTGCTGATCCTGGCGGACATCGCCGCCAGGACCGTGGTGCGTCCCTTCGAGCTCAATACCGGGATCGTCACGGCGTTGATCGGCGGGCCGATCTTCGTGGTACTGGTGTTGAGGAAAGTCCGATGATGCGCTTGGGGCTGACCCTGCCCAGAATGCTGCCGTTGCTGCCCTGGGTGGCCCGGCCGATCGACCTGATTTCGGTGCTGGTGTTGCTGCTCGCCTTGGTTGCGTTGGCCTTGTATGCACTAACCGTCGGCAGCTATTCACTGGATGTTGCCCAGGCCTGGCAAGCGCTGGCAGCCCCTGACCAGGCCAACCCGACGACGCGCAACCTGCTGTGGGAGTTGCGCCTGCCGCGTGTCTTGCTGGCGATCCTCGCCGGGGCGGCGATGTCGCTGGCCGGCCTGTTGATGCAATCGTTGACGCGCAATCCCCTGGCGGCGCCGGGCCTGGTAGGCGTGGAGTCAGGCGCCAGCGTCACCATGTTGTTGATCATCGTGCTCTGGCCCACGCTGCTGCCGCTGGAGCTGTATCCATTGGCGGCACTGACCGGTGGGCTGGCCGTGGCGTTCTTCGTCGCGTTGCTGTCGTGGCGCCAAGGCATCTCGCCGCTGCGCCTGATCCTCGTCGGCGTCGGGCTGACCGCCATGCTCAGTGCGGTTGCCGACCTGCTCATCACCTACGGCAATATCGACCAGGTCGAGTCAGCCTTGATGTGGCTGGGCGGCAGCTTGCATCGGGCCGGCTGGGCCCAGGTCCATAGTCTCGCCGCCTGGTTGCTGCTGGCGGGGACGCCGCTGCTGTTTTTTCATCGCCAGTTGAACCTGTTGCAGTTGGGTGAAAAAGTCGCCCTCAGCCGAGGCCTGAATGTGACGGGTGTGATGGCCTTCCTGTTGCTTTGCAGCGTCATGCTGACGGCGGCAGCGGTGGCGAATGTCGGCACCATGACCTTTGTCGGCCTGGTGGCCCCGCACCTGGCGCGCCAACTGGCGGGTGATCGCCACGGTGCCCTGATGCCTTTATCCGCGTTGATGGGGGCACTGCTGGTGCTGGCGGGCGACACACTGGGGCGGGGGCTTTTCCCACCGTTGCAGTTACCGGCAGGGCTGGTGGTCGCGATCATCGGAGCGCCTTACCTGATCGTCTTGTTGGCGCGTCAACGCAGTCGCTGAGAACACAGCGACGCTCATATTGAAGTTATCTGGAGGCAAGCGCGTGCGGGGAAGGGTGAAGGGAATATTCCAAGGGTTGCTCGGCATGCTGTGTGTGTCGTTGGCATTGCTGTCCATGCCTGCTGGCGCGGCCGAAACCAAGGTGTTCGAGAACAGTTTCGGCCGGGTTGAAGTCCCCGTTTCGCCGCGTTGCATCGTGTCTTTGCATGATTTCAGCCTGACCACCCAGTTGCTGGAGTTGGGTATCAAGCCCTGCGGCTCGACAGGGCGTAAAAAGCTGTTTTCGGATGTGCTGTTTCGTGGCGCGCAGGAGCGCTTCGATGTGACGGGCATTCAATACATCGGCTCGCACCAGTCGCCTGACCTCGAAGCCATTGCGGCGTTGAAGCCTGACCTGATCATCGGCCTGTCCTATCACGCCGACCTCAAGGACAAGCTCAGCAAGATCGCCCCGGTCGTTCTGTTGCCGTCGCGAGAGAGCGATATCAAGACCTACGCCAAGGAACTCGCCGACCTGGTCGGCAAGCAACAGCGTTATGAAGAAATGCTTCGCGAATACCAATGGGTGGTCAGCGAGTTCAAGAAGCGCGTCAAGGACCCTGCGCGCATCACGGTCACCACGCTGGAAGTCTATACCGATGGTTTCCAGTTGATCGGCCGTGGCGGGATGGATGACGTTATCGCTGATTTCGGGCTGGGGCGTGTCGCCGCGTATCGTGAGGCGCGGCAGAATGTGCCCTACAGCCTGGAGCGAATCGGTGACTTCGACAGTGATTTCATTATCGACACCTATGAGGAGCTGCTCGATTCGGAAACCAGCACCGCAGCTTTCCGCCAGTCCCCTCAATGGCGGAACCTGTTCGCCGTGAAGAACCGTCAGTTTCTCTACCTGAACCGCAGTCGTTATGCCGATACGATGCAAGGCCTGCTGGGGTCCGCTTACCTGCTGATGTCCCATATCGCTGAGCGCGAGAGTGTGCTCCAGGGCAAGTGAATCGTACCAGCTGTCATACTATCGTCATTAATGACAATCATTCTCTATTGCGGTTGTTACTCGTTTGTATTAGTTTGTGCTCTCGAAAAATACGCTCATCGGAATGGCGAGGGATTACAAATGGAAACTGGTTTGGCGCGTGCACAGGTTCAATCCATGGAAGGCGTACCGGGCAACGAGCAGACCTTGCCGTTCATTTTCGAAGCGCCAGCCACGGGGGCTCGCTGGCAGGATAGCCGAGCGCAGATCCTGCAGGCAGTCGAGGCCGAGTTGCCGCGTGTCGGCGGCATCCTGTTCCGCGGTTTTGCCTTCAACGGGGAAGCCGATTTCGAGGAATTTGCCCGCGGTTTTGGCCATGAGCTGCTGACCTACGACTACGCCTCCACGCCGCGCACCAAGCTCAACAACCGCGTATACACCTCCACTGAATACCCGGCCCACCAGGTCATCCCGCTGCACAACGAGCAGTCCTATTCGCTCAATTGGCCGATGAAGATCTGGTTCCACTGCGTACAGGCTTCTCCTGTGGGTGGTGAAACCCCGATCGCCGATAGCCGCAGGGTCTACCAGCAACTCGATCCGGCGATCCGCCAGCGCTTCGCCGAGAAACGCCTGATGTACGTGCGCAACTACGGCAACGGCCTCGACTTGCCCTGGCAGCAGGCGTTCAGCACCGAAGATCGCTCGCAAGTGGAACAATTCTGTCGCGCCAACCACATCCAGTTCCAATGGAAGGACGACGGCGAGCTGTCCACGCGCCAGGTCTGCCAGGCCGTGGCCCAGCATCCGGTGACCGGGGAGTGGGTATGGTTCAACCAGGCGCATCTGTTTCATATCTCCAATCTCGCTGCGCCGGTACGCGAGACGCTGATTTCCATCGTTGGCGAAGAGGGTGTGCCACGTAACGTCTTCTACGGGGACGGTTCACCCATCGAGCTGGAAGCCCTGGAGCATGTGCGCGGCGTATTGCAGCGCTGCCAGGTGACTTTCCCCTGGCAGGCGGGTGACGTGCTGATGCTCGACAACATGCTGGTGGCCCACGGCCGCTCGACATTCCAGGGCGCGCGAAAGGTCGTGGTCGCCATGGCCGAGCCTGCTCCGGCGGGTTGAGCCCGCCGCTCTTGCATTAAGCCGCCGCATTGGCTGGCTTATTTCAAACAAGCAAAATGAAGGACATCAAATGCTCGATCGCCTGATGCATCGCTGCTGGCTGCGTGGAATTCGCCTATCGGAAGCCGAAGGTCAACTGGACATCGTGCCCGGGTCGCAAGGTGCTTTGACGGATGAACTTGAAGCTGAGCTCCGTTCGCGAGAGCACGAAGTGTTGCAATGGCTGGCCCTGCATCCCGATTATCTTGATGCGCGGCCACTGACCGACAATGAGCAGGCGCTCTGGTTTCTACAGCGACTGGAACCCGACAGTTGTGCCTATAACCTCGCTTACGCAGGACGAATCAAGGCGCAGTTCGTAACGGAGGACTTGCCCCGGCGCCTACAAGACGCCTGGGCCACGATTCAGCGGCGTTACCCTGTGTTGAGCACGGCCTACGGTGAACGCAACGGCGACCTGGTGCAGTGGAGTCGTAGCGAAAGTATCCAGCCGTTGCAGTGGGTTGCCTTGCAGGCGGCGGACACCGATACCTTGCAGCAACGCATTGCCGAACTGGCCGACCGGCCTTTCAATCTCCAGGCCGGTGAAGTCAGCCGAGGTGTGGTGCTGAGCAACGCCCGGGACGGTCATACCGAGCTCACGCTGCTGCTGGTGATCCATCACATCGCTGCCGATCCGGCCACGTTCCATATCGTGCTCAACGAGCTGTTCGCACAGGTCGATGGACAGCCGTTGCCTGCAATCAATCCTGATGCCTATCGCAACTACAACAGCGAGCTGCACGTGCGTAGCGAGGCGACCGAAGCTGCGGAGCTGGCATGGTGGCAGGCACAACTGAGCGAAGCTCCAACGCTGGAGTTGCCGACGGATTTCGCCTTTGGCGGTAACCGCTCATTCGAAGGGATGGAGCTGCCGGTTCGCTTCGATCCCGCCACCACGGCGAGGGCGAGGGCCCGGGCCCGGGAGTGGGGCGTGACGCCTTACGTCTGGTGGTTCTCGCTGTTTCAACAGTTTCTCGGGGTGTTGTCCGGGCAAAACGATTTTGTGCTGGGTACGGCCGGCGGTCTGCGCTTGCGACGCGAACACCTCAATTTGCCGGGCTATCTGGTCAACTCGCTGCCGGTTCGCTGTCGCTTGCAGCCAGACCTTTCAAGTCGTGACTGGGCCCGTGAGGTAGACGCCACCGTCAAGCAGGCCCTCGCGCACCGACACTACCCGTTCTCGCGCCTGGTCAAGCAGTTGAACCTCGAGCGTCAGGCGGGCAAGGCGCCGCTGTTCCAGCACATGTTCACGCTCAACAAGGAACGTGCCGCGCCGTTTCACCAGTACGTGGACCCCGTGTTGTCGGAACAGCGTGGAGCGGCCCATGAACTGAACATGGTTGTGGTGGATGAGGAGGAGGGTTTCCTCTGTCGGTGGCGTTACAGCAAGGCTTTGTACCGTCACGAAACAGTCCAGGGTTATTGCGACCAGTTCGTTGCATTGGTCCACGCGGTCATCGACCAGCCGGACGTACCTTTTGCCCAGCTCGACTGGCTACCGTCCGCGCAACGATCGGTCCTCAGTGGCGAGGACCTACCGGTCCCGGTCAGCAACGCCTGGCAGGCGTTCGTCCAGCAGTGCGCCCACAAGTCTGAGTCGATTGCCCTGCAAGACGAACAAGGCACATTGAGCTATGCCGAGCTGGGCCGAGCGGTGGTTGCCCGTGGCGAGCGCTTGCAGACAGGCGCGAACCTGGAGGGTGCTCGCATCGCCTTGTGCCTGCCCCGCAGCCGCGAGCTGGTGATGCACATGCTCGCGGCCTGGCAGTGCGGCGCCACGTACCTGGCCCTCGATCCGCAGTGGCCGCAGTCGCGTTTGCAGGACATCTGCGAGGATGCCACGCCCCGGGTCTGGGTGGGTGAGGGCCTGCGTCCCGAATGGCTGCCTGAACCGGTACGGTGGCTGTCGTTGCCAACCGCGTCGTTGTCCAGCGAATCGCCATTGCGCGCAGCCGTGGCCGCAGACCTGCCGGCTTACGTCGTCTATACCTCCGGCTCCACCGGACGGCCGAAGGGCGTGGCGGTCAGCCAGGCCAACCTGATTCATTACGTGAGCGGGTGCATTGAACGCCTGAACCTGTCCGCCGATGCCAGCCTTGCAAGCCTGGCCAGTTGCGCCACCGACCTGGGGCACACGGCGTTGTTCGGTGCACTGCTCAGTGGTCGGCGCCTGCGCCTGCTGGCCGAGGAGCTGGCTTTCGATGCCGAGGAGCTGGCTGCGGTGCTTGAGCGCGAGCCCGTGGACCTGCTGAAAATCGTGCCGTCGCACCTCAACGCCTTGCTGGTCGCCAATGATCCGCAGCGCTTGTTGCCGCGCCAGTGCCTGGTGACCGGCGGCGAGGCCCTGGGCCAGGCGCTGGTTTCACGCTTGCGCGCCTTGCAGCCGGACCTGCGCATCGTCAACCACTACGGCCCCAGCGAAACCACCGTTGGGGTGTTGACCCATGAGATCGATATCTGCGGCGCAGCGCCGCTGGGTCGACCCCTGCCGCATGTCCAGGTCAGCGTGCGTTCGCCCGCCGGCGCAGTCTTGCCGACAGGCGTCAGTGGCGAGCTGTACGTCCAGGGGGCGACCGTTGCACTGGGCTACCTCAGCGCGACCGACGCAGACCGGGTCCGCTTTGGCCGGCACGGCTATCGCACCGGCGATCGGGTTCGACTCAATCATCAAGGGCAGGTGGAGTTTCTCGGTCGGCTCGATGAGCAGGTGAAGATCCGCGGCTACCGGGTAGAACCGGCCGAAGTCGCGGCGCGATTGCGGGCGATGCCGCAGGTCGGCGACGTGCAGGTGCTGAACAGCCCTTCGCCGTTGACCGGCAATCGCCTGGTGGCTTTTCTGGTCGCGCCAGCTGCCGCGCTGCCCGACATTCAAGCTGCCCTGCAAGCGCAACTGCCGGACTACATGCAACCGGCCCAATGGCATTGTCTCGAGGGTTTCGCCTTGCTGCCCAACGGCAAGGTCGATCGCCAGGCATTGCTGCGATGGGACGAGCAGGCGCCGGCCCAAGCGCCGGCGAAAACATCGCTCGATCAGCCGTTGGACGCGGTTGAAAGCGCATTGCTGGACATCTGGCGCGGGCTGCTCGGCAATTCCGACCTGGGGCCCGATGATAACTTCTTTGCCCTGGGCGGTGACTCGATCCTCGGCTTGCAGATCATTGCGCTGGCGCGCCAGCAGAACATCCTGATGACGCCCAAGCAGCTGTTCGCCGAACAGACCGTGCGCGCCTTGGCGCGAGTGGTGCAGACACCGCAGCGCAGTCTCGAACAGCGCTTGCTCGACATCGCTCGGGAAATTCTTAGTAACCCGGAGCTGCGGGTCGATGACAATTTCTTCAGCGTTGGTGGCGACTCGATCCTGAGTCTGCAAATCATCGCCCGGGCCAAGCAGCAAGGCCTGCAACTCAAGCCCAAGCAGATTTTCGAATTCCCGACCGTACGCGGCTGGGCCGAACACGTGGTTGACCTTGGCGCGGCGAAGGAGGGTGCCAAGCCTTCCGAGCTCGAGCCCACTGCGGCATTTGCCCTGACGCCGATCCAGCAATGGTTTTTCGCCCAGGAGCAAAACCAGCCCGGGTATTGGAACCAGTCGTTGCTGCTGGCGTTGGACCAGCCATTGGAACCAGCGCGGTTTACCCAGGCCGTGGGCGCGCTGTTGCAGCGTCACGCCAGCTTGCGCCTGGTCTTCGAAGCCTCGGCGCATGGCTGGCAACAACGTTACCAGGCGTTCTCTCAATCCCAGGTCAACGGGTTGTTCCATGTCGAGGAGCAACCCCTGAGCGAAGCGCTGTTGCAGCAGTGGCAGCAAGGCTTCGATCTGGCAACGGCGCCGTTGATTCGCTGGGTGTATTTCTCCCAGAGCCGGGAGCTGCTGTGCACGGCGCATCACTTGCTCGTCGATGCAGTGTCGTGGCAGGTGCTGCTGGAGGAGCTGGAAAGTCTCTACCTGCAACCGGACCTGGCGTTGCCGGCCGTCTCGGCGGGTTTCCATGCGTGGAGCGAGGCCCTGCAGCAGCACCGCCGCGAGCCGGCCTTGCTGGGACAGGTTGATTACTGGCACGAACAACTACGTGCAGAGGGCGTTGTCCCGGAACAGGCGAATGCCTATGGCGCAAGCCGCACGCTGGACACGCAACTCTCATCGGCGCAGACGCAGTCGTTGCTGGGCGACTGCCACGCGGCCTACGGCACCCAGGTCCAGGATTTGCTGGTAGCAGCTTTGGCCGGCGTCATCGGCCAGTGGCAGGGTCGCGAGCGCGTCACCCTTGAGCTGGAAAGCCATGGCCGCAGCGGCTGGGAGCAGGCTCCCGATTTGTCCCGCTCGATCGGTTGGCACACCAGCCGCTATCCACTGGCGGTCGACACTTCCTGGGATCTGGAGCCCTCGATCATCGCGGCCAAGGAAGCCCTGCGCCGCGTACCCGAGCAAGGCATCGGCTACGGCCTGTTGCGCCAGGACCCGGCGCACGGCCTGGCTGCGGCCTCGCTGTTGACGTTCAACTACCTGGGGCGGGTCGACCAATGGATCGGCGCTTCGCGCCTCTGGCGCCTGGCGCGGCCGGTATGTCCAGGCATGCGCGCCGAGAGCACGCGCCGCACGCATTGGCTGGACGTGACGGCGCTGGTCAACGAAGGGCAACTGCACGTGGAGTGGCGTTATGCGCCGCAGGTCCATGACCCGGCGCTGGTGGGCGAGTTGGCGCGGCAGTTCCAGCAGCGCCTTTCAGCCTTGCTAGAGCATTGCCAGGCGCCCTCGGTTGGCCGCGCCACGGCTTCGGATTTCGCCGACTCAGGCTTGTCCGACGATGAATTCCTGGGGCTGCTCGAACAACTCGAACAGTGAAACCTCTGCGTCCCCAAACATTACAGGTTCGGATACCGTCAGCATGAACGACAAGGTCAAAGCTCTTTCGCGCAACATCGAAGCTATTTACCCGCTGGCTCCCATGCAGCAAGGATTGCTGTTCCACAGCCTGATGCACCCGGGCAAGGGCATGTACCTGCTGCAATACCGGCACGTCATGGTCATGCCGAACCTCGACCTGGCGGCGTTCCGCCAGGCTTGGGCGCAAGTGGTGGAACGCCATGAACTGCTGCGCACCTCCTTCGTCTGGAAGCAGCAGAAGCGCCCGATGCAAGTGGTGCACAAGCAGGTCGAACTGCCGATCACTTATGAGGACTGGTCGCACCTGAGCGAAGCCGAGCAGCACGCGCGCCTGGAGCAGTTGCTCAGCGCGGAACGCGCTGAAGGGCTGGACTTCACCAAGGCACCGCTCATGCGGGTCAGGCTGTACAAGTTGGCGCCCGACACGTATCAGTTCGTGCGCAGCTACCACCACATCCTGATGGATGCCTGGTGCTTCTCGATCATCATGATGGACTTCCTCAACGGCTACCGTGCCGCTCAGGAAGGCCGTCGATTGAACCTGCCGGCGCCACGTCCGTATCGCGATTTCATTCGTTGGCTGGAAACCCAGAAGCCGGAGGATCACCAGGCCTTCTGGCAACAACGCCTGGCGGGTTTCGACACGCCAAACGAGTTCGGCTTCGGCCATGTCGGCCGCATCCAGGGCGCCAGTGAACCGGTCGAGGATTGTGTGGAGTTTCTGCAGCCTGAGCAGACCTTGGCGCTGCAAAACGTCGCGGCGCAGCACGGTCTTACCCTCAATACGCTGGTGCAGGGCGCCTGGGCCTTGTTGCTGGCGCGCTACAGCGGCGATCACGACCTGGTGTTCGGTATCACCGTCGCCGGTCGTCCGGTCCATCTGCAAGGTATGGAAAGCATCGTCGGCCTGTTTATCAACAGCTTGCCGCTGCGCTGGAGCTGGCGCCCGGATGACGCGCTTGGCCCGTGGCTGAAAGCCTTGCAGACCGAGAACCTGAGCCTGCGTGAACACGAGAGTGTGTCCCTGGCCGACATCCAGCGCTGGAGCGACGTCCAGCGCCAGGACCTGTTCCAGAGTCTGTTCGTGTTCGAGAACGCGCCCATTGCCGCCGACGTGCGCCAGGGGCAGCTGGACTACCTGATCAGCGACATGGCCAACCGCACCCACACCAATTACCCGATCACCGTGGTCATCGTGCCGGGTGAGCGCCTGCACCTGCAACTGACCTACCAGACCGACTGGTTTCTGCGTGAAGAAGTCGAGCAGATGCTGCGGCACTTCCGTGCCCTGCTGTTGAACATGGGCCAGGCCCTGGGCGCGAACGCCGCAACGCCTTTGCATCAACTGGCGATGCTCGATGAAAGTGAAATCCGCCATCAGCACCAGGTCTGGGCCGGTGGAGGCCTGGCGGCCGACGAACAACTGCTGCAACCGTTGTTCATCGAGCGCTTTCAGCAGCAGGTCTGCCAGAATCCAGGGCGCGTCGCCATAGTCCATGGCGAGCACAGCCTGACCTTCGATCAGTTGAACCGCGCCGCCAACCGGCTGGCCCGGCACCTGCGGGCACAAGGGGTAAGCAGCGACGATCTGATCGCGGTGTTCGATGAGCGCGGGCTGGACCTGGTGGTGATGATTGTCGCCACGCTCAAGGCCGGCGCCGGTTGGCTGCCGCTCGATCCACGCAACCCGGCCCAACGCCTGGCCCAGGTGCTGCGCCAGAGCCGTACGCCGTTGCTCGTGCACAGCGCGGGGCAGGGCGAGTTGGCCATGCAGGCACTGGATCTGCTCGAACAGCGGCCCAAGGCCGTGCGTTATGACCCCTCGGTGCTGAGCGGCTGCAGCGATGAAAACCTGAACATCGCGGTGCACGGCGACTCGTTGGCCTATTGCATCTTCACCTCTGGCTCCACCGGCACGCCCAAGGGCGCCATGGTGGCCCAGGCGGGCATGCTCAACAATATTCTGGGCAAACTGCCGGGGCTGGGGCTCGATGCGAATGACGTGATCGCCCAGACCGCGCCGCAGTGCTTCGACATCTCGGTCTGGCAAACCCTCGCGGGCCTGGTGCTGGGCGCACGCACGGTGATTCTCGGTGACTGTGTGGTACAGGACCCCGAGGCGCTGGCAACGGCCATCGGCCGGCATGGCGTCAGCATCCTCGAAGCGGTGCCGTCATTGATGCAAAGCCTGCTCGACGCCGGCCTGGAGACGTCGCCCCTGCGCTGGGTTCTTGCCACGGGTGAAGCCTTGCCGCCAGCCTTGGCGCGACGCTGGTTCGAGCGCTATCCGGCGATCCCGCTGATGAACGCCTACGGTCCGGCCGAATGCTCCGATGACGTCGCCTTCCACCCGCTGCTGGAGCGTTTGCCGGAACAAAGCATCAACGTGCCGATCGGGCGCGCCACGCTGAACAATCGCCTGTATCTGCTCAATGCTGATCTGCAATCGATACCGGTTGGCGCAGTGGGCGAGATTTTCGTCGCCGGTGTCGGCGTCGGGCGCGGCTACATGGCCGACCCGGCGCGCACGGCGGCGGTGTTCCTGCCGGATCCGATTGCCAACGACGGTTCGCGTCTGTATCGCACCGGCGACCTGGCGCGCTTCCTGCCCAATGGCGATCTTGAATACGTCGGACGCACCGACCACCAAGTGAAGATCCGCGGCCACCGTATCGAACTGGACGAGATCGAAGCCTGCCTGACCCGTTACCCAGGGGTACGTGAGGCGGTGGTGGTGGCCCGTGATGACCAGCAGCGCTCCAAGGTGCTGGTGGCTTATGTCGTGGCCGAGGTCGCGTGCAGCATCGAGGCGTTGCGCGAGCATGTGCTGGGCAATCTTCCGGCCTACATGATCCCGAGTGCATTCGTGTTGCTGGAGCGTTTCCCGCTCAACGGCAACGGCAAGATCGATCGCAAATCCTTGCCCGCTCCGGATTTTGCCGCGCAAAGCCAGGCCCGCTATGTGGCACCCAGCAGCGCGTTGCAAGGCCAGTTGGTGGAAGCCTGGCAAAGCGTGCTCGGGCTCGAACAGGTGGGCGTCGAGGACAACTTCTTCGAACTCGGCGGCCATTCGCTGCTGGCCACTCAACTGATTGGCCTGATCGGCAAACTCACAGGCAAGGACTTGCCGTTGCGCGTGGTCTTCGAGCGTCCGACCATCACCGCCATGGCCGATTGGCTGGAAAGCCAGGCCGGTACGGTAAAACCGTCGCCGACCCTGCTGGCACGACCAGAAAAGCTGCCGCTGTCGTTTGCCCAGCAACGTCTCTGGTTCTTGCAGCAACTCGACCCGCAGAGCCCGGCGTACAACCTGGCGGGCGCGGTACGCCTGACCGGCGAGCTGCATGTCGCTGATCTGCGTGCGGCGTTGCAAGCGGTAGTCGACCAGCACGAGGTGCTGCGCAGCGGCTTTGTCAGCGGGGCCGAAGGGCCGAGCCAGGTGATCCTGGCGCAGACCGAAGTTGATTTGCCGCTGATAGATGTGGCAAGCGAGGCAGCGCTGCACGATCGGCTGCGTCAGGATGCAATGACCCCGTTTGCGCTGGAAGCAGCGCCGTTGCTGCGCGCCCGGCTGTATCGCCTGGCGCCGCAGGTGTTGGTCCTGTCGCTGAACTGTCATCACATCGTTGCCGATGGCTGGTCCCTGCAACTGATCATCGACGCTTTGTGCGAGCAGTATCGCAACCGCCGCCAGGGCCAGGCAATTCAACGACTCGCCCCGGCGATGCAATACGCTGACTACGCTGTCTGGCAGCGCCAGTGGATGGGCAGCAAGGCGTGCGCGCAAGAGCTGGCCTACTGGCGCGAGCAACTGGCCGGTGAACTGCCAGTGCTCGACCTGGCGGCCGATTTTGCCCGACCTGCCCAGGCCAGCCAGGCCGGAGGGCGCGTCGAGCGACGGCTGCCCGAGGACCTGGCGGCCCGCCTGAAAGCGTTCAGCGCTCGGCACGGCTGGAGCAATTTCATCCCGATGCTGACCGCCTTCCAGTTGCTGTTGCGCAGTCGCAGCGGCGAAGACGACATTCTGGTCGGTGTTCCAGCGGCCAACCGGCACCATGCGGTGTTGCAGCCTCTGGTCGGTTGCTTCGTCAACACGCTGGTGTACCGCAGGAAACTTTCCGGCGAGCGCAGCCTGCTGCAACTGATGAGCGAACTGCAGGCGCTGTCCGTGTCGGTCCAGTCCCATCAGGATCTGCCGTTCGATTACCTGATCGAACAACTCGGCGTGGTTCGGCAGGTGAGCTACAACCCGCTGTTCCAGGTCATGTTCAACTATTTCCCGGGCAATGCCCTGGAGCGTTTCGACCTCACCGACGTCATTGCCGAACCGCTGGACAACCGTCCGGACAGCGCGCTGTGCGACCTGCACCTGGATGTGCGCGACAGCGAGCACGGCATCACCCTGAGCTTGCAGTACAGCAGCGACCTGTTCCGTGAACAGACCGTGCAAGCGATGGCCGCACAGTACCTGGCGTTGCTCGACGCGTTGATCGAGCAGTCCGATCAGCCGTTGGGTGAGCTGGCATGGCAGCCGGCCGAGCGGGATCTTGCGCGGATTGATGGTCGCACGGTGAACGGTCATCAGGACATCCTCCAGGCCTTTGCGCTTCAGGTTGCCCGCCAGCCCGCGGCGATTGCCGTCGTGGCAGGCAATGAACAGCTGACCTACGCCGAACTGGATCAGGCCGCCGAGCGGCTGGCGGCGAAGTTGCAGGCCCAGGGCGTCGGTGTCGAAGACCGCGTTGCGCTGAGCCTGCCCCGCGACGCGCGCCTGCCGATGGCCATGTTGGCCGTGCTCAAGGCCGGCGCTGCGTATGTGCCCTTGGCCGAGGACACGCCACCGGAGCGTGGCCGCTACATTCTCCAAGCGGCCCGGCCCACGTTGTGCCTGGGCACGGCGGCGAGTCTCGGTGTGTTGGCGCAGTGGAACAGCGGCCTGCCGTTGCTCGACATTGATGCCAGCGCTTCAACCGACACCTTCAATGCAGTGGCCTGCGCCGCCGGTCAGCTCGCCTACGTGCTGTATACCTCGGGTTCCACCGGCCAGCCCAAAGGCGTGGCGATCAGCCGTGGCAACCTGATGAACCTGATGCTGGCTGTCGAGCAGGTCCTGCCGATGACGGCCCGGGACCGGGTCCTGGCGCTGACCACTGCGACGTTCGACATTGCCATCGTCGAGTTGCTCCTGCCCCTGGCCCGAGGCGCCAGTATTCTGCTGGCCGATCGCGAACAGGCGCGGGACCCGCAGGCCATCGACCAGTTGTTGCTGTCCGGGCAACCCACCGTCATGCAGGCCACGCCGGCCACCTGGCGGATGCTGGTGGCGCATACCTCGCGCAGTTGGCAAGGCGTGCGCGCCATCTCCGGTGGCGAGGCCTTGCCGTGCGCATTGGCCGAAGCCATCGAGGGCAGGGGAGCCGAGGTCATCAACGGCTACGGGCCGACGGAAGCGACCGTCTACAGCACCTTTGAAGTGCGCAGCGGCAACGAAGCCGGCGCCGAGGTGCCGATCGGGCAGCCGGTGGCCAATACCGCCGCGTACATTCTCGATGCCGACTTGCAACCGGTGGCCGCCGATGTTCCCGGTGAGCTGTACCTGGCCGGGGCCAACCTGGGCCGCGGTTATTTCGCCGCTGCGCGCCTGACCGCCGCGGCGTTCCTGCCGGATCCTTTCGTGGCCGGCGCGCGCATGTACCGTACCGGCGACCGGGTCAGGCGTAACAGCAATGGCAGCCTCGACTACCTGGGACGCCTGGATTTCCAGGTCAAGCTGCGGGGTTTCCGTATCGAACTGGGTGAGATCGAAGCGCTGTTGTCCCGCATTCATGGGGTTCGCGAGGCGGCTGTCGTGTTGTTGGGCAGCGGTGAGTCGGCGCGCCTGGTGGGCTATTACGCAGGCGATGCGCTGGATGAAGCGCTGCTGCGTGACACCCTTGGCGCTCAGTTGCCGGACTACATGCTGCCCAGTCAGTTTGTGCGTCTCGACACGCTGCCGTTGAGCCCGAGCGGCAAGGTTGACCGCAAGGCCCTGCCGGCACCGCAGCAACGTGACGGCCAGCATGGCGCGCTGGCGGGTGAGTGGGAACTGACCTTGGCCGAGCTCTGGAAGGAGCTGTTGGGATGCACCGAGGTTGGCGCCGACGATAACTTCTTTGCCTTGGGCGGGCACTCGCTCCTGGCGGCGCGACTGGTCGCGCGGATCGCCGAACAGCATGGCCGGCGTCTGCCGTTGCGCAGCGTGTTCGAGCAACCGCTGCTGCGTGACCTGGCCGCTACGCTGGCCCAGGCAAGCACCGAGGCCGACGGCATCCCGCGTGCTTTCGAAGAGCCCTTGGCACCGTTGCATTTCACCCAGCAACGCTTGTGGTTCCTTGATCGCCTGCAGGGCGATACCCAGGCCTATCACTTGTCCCTGGCCCTGCGCCTGGCTGGCAACTTGCAACCGGCCGTGCTGGAGCGGGCGCTGGCGCAACTGGTTGCCCGTCAACACAGCCTGCAAACGCTGTTCAGCGAAACAGCCGAGGGTGTGCGCCAGCGTGTCGAGGCCCTCGACGCCATGCCGCTGAGCTTCGAGCCACTGGAAAATGATGAGCAATCGAGCGCTTTCACCCAAAAACTGAGCCATGAGGCGCAGCGTCCGTTCGACCTCACCGCGCCGCCGCTGTGGCGCGTGCGTGTGTACCAAGGCAATGACCGCAGCGTGCTGCAAGTGACCGTGCATCACATCATCGCTGATGCGCGCTCGCTGGAGATTCTCTTCAACGAACTGCAACTGATCTACCAGGCTTTGCTGGAAGGGCGCGACGCTTGCCTGCCACCGCTGCCGCTGCAATTTTCCGATATCGCGGCCAGTTGGCAGAGCCCGGCCGGGCACGCGCGAATCGAAGCGCAGCTGGGGTATTGGCGTGACGCCCTGGCGGGCGAGCCGCCTGTGCTGAATCTGCCGACCGACATGCCGCGGCCCGCCGAGCAGGGCTACAACGGCCAGCGGCTGCGCTTCAACCTGCCGACTGCGCTGGTCCGGCGCCTGCGCGAAACGGCACAACGCCACGGCCTGACCGCTTTCGCGCCGTTGCTGGCGGCCTGGAAAACCCTGTTGGCCAGGCACTCGGGGCAGCGCGAAATCTGGGTCGGCCTGCCGGTCGCCCATCGCCATCAGGCCCACACGGATAACCTGATCGGTTACTTCGCCACCACTCAGGTACTGCGTAGTCACATCGACCCGCAACAATCGGTCGAGCAGTTCTGGCAGCAATTGCAAGCCACTCACCTGGCGGCGCAACAGTATGCCGACGTGCCGTTCGAGCGCTTGGTGGAAGCGTTGCAGGTGCGCCGCGATCTCAGCCACACGCCGCTGTTCCAGGCGTTGTTCAACCTGATCCAGCGGGATGCCAACGCAGCGCTCGAACAGCGCTTCGCCGGGCTGCCGTCACAGCGCCTCAACGTCGAAAGCGACAGCGCCTTGGTGGACATCGGCCTGCATATCGAACAGCAGGGCGAGGATTGGCAGTGCGTGCTGGAGTACAACACCGACCTGTTCCTGGCACATACCGCGCAGCGTTACGCCGATGAGTTCCGTTACCTGCTCGAAGGCATGCTCGAGCAACCCGAGGCGCGCCTCTGGGACATCGACCTGGCGAATGCCGACCATGCGCTCGCCGAGCGGCCGTGGAACCGGCCCGCGCAATCCTTGACCGCCGCAATGGACGTGATTGCCCGCTTCGAACGGCAAGCTGCCCTGACGCCTGAAGCCCTGGCCGTCGATTGCCAGGACCGACAACTGAACTACGCGCAACTCAACGCCATCAGCAATCGACTGGCCCATTGGCTGCGTGCGCGCAATGTCGGCACTGATGATCTGGTTGCCGTTTGCCTGAGTCGCGGCCCGTGGTTGCTGCCAACCCTGTTGGCGATTCACAAGGCGGGCGCGGCGTACCTGCCGCTGGATCCGCAACACCCGAGTGAACGCCTGCGCTTCATCACCGATCACGCGCGTCCAGCCCTGGTGCTCGGCGAAAGCCTCTGCGCCGAGGCCTTGGCCGGCGTCGATCACGTCCTGCTCGATCAGTTGACGCTGGACGCCAGCAGCGACGCCAACCTGACGCTGGCGGTGGACCCGCGGCAGCGCGCGTATGTGATCTACACTTCGGGCTCGACCGGTACCCCGAAAGGCGTGCAGGTGACCCGTGGCAACCTGAGCAATCTGTTGGCCGGTCTCGATCGCTTGCTGCCGCTTGGCGCCGAGGATGTCTGGCTCGCCAGCACCACGTACGCCTTCGATATGTGCAAGCCGGAGCTGTTCCTGCCGCTGGTCAACGGCGCCGCGATCCTGCTGGCGCGGCGCGAGCAGGTGGTCGATGGGCATCAGCTGTTCGCGCTGCTGCGTCGGGCCACGGTGTTCCAGGCGACACCGGCCGGTTGGCAGATCCTTCTGGAGACCGGCCAGGCTGACTGGCCGCCGTTGCGTGGGCTGATCGGTGGCGAGGCGGTGCCGGGTGAACTGGTGAACGAATTGCGCGGCCGAGGCGTGACGTTGATCAACGCCTATGGCCCGACGGAAACCACCGTCTGGTCGACCACCCAGGCGTTGCAAGACGTGCCGTCCGGCGTCGCCGACATCGGCGCGCCCTTGCTCAACACCCGTTGCTACGTGCTCGACGACATGCTCCGCCCGGTTCCGCTGGGCGCCACTGGCGAACTGTATATCGCCGGCTCCGGGGTCACCCGTGGTTATCAGCACGCGCCCGCCATCACGGCGGCGGCGTACTTGCCCGACCCTTATGCCGGCGAACCCGGCAGCCGCATGTACCGCACCGGCGACCTGGTGCGCCGACGCGACGACGGGCGACTGGCCTATGTCGGTCGCGGTGATTTCCAGGTCAAGGTACGCGGGTTCCGCATCGAACCGGGCGAAATCGAATCGCTGCTGCGCCGTTACCCAGGCGTCGAAGAAGCCGTGGTGATGATCGATTCGCGCAGCCAGAGCCTGTTCGCCTGGCTGCAAACGCCGAACCCGGTTGATCAGGCGGCGCTGCGTCGGTATCTCGAAGGTGTGCTGCCGGGCTACATGATTCCGGCCGGCTTCATCGAACAACCGCGCTTTGCCCTCAACGCCAACGGCAAGATCGACCGCAAGGCATTGCCGGCACCGCAGCCCGTGGCGATCCGGGGCGTGGCACCGCGCAATGAACTGGAACAGCAACTGGCGGACATCTGGCAGAACCTGCTCGAGTTGCCGCAAGTCGGGGTGTTCACCAGCTTCTTCGAGCTGGGCGGGCATTCGTTGCTGGCGATGCGCTTGATGACCCAGGTCGAAAGCCGCTTCGGCGTCAAGCTTGAGCTGCGCAGCCTGTTCCAGAACCCGACGATCGCCGCGCTCGCCGAGCAGATCGAAAAGCCCCAGGGGCCTTCGACCGACGAAGCCCTGGACGAAATGCAGCGCCTGTTATCAGAGATGGAAGAGTAAGGATGAGTACGATGACGCAACAAGCTTTCCTGGAGATTGCGCAGCGGCTGGCATCCTTGCCCGCGGACAAGAAAAAAGTCTTTCGCCAGCGCCTGGCCGAGAAGGGCATCGACAGCTGGCGCCTGCCGATCGTCCCCGCCGTGCTCGGGGAAGGCGAGCCCAGGCCGCTGGCGCAGGCGCAGCGGCGCTTCCTGTCGGCTGAAGCCCTTAGCAGCCGGGCCCTTTACAATTTGTGCTCGGTGCTGCGATTCGACGGGCGCCTGGACGGCGAGCGTCTGCAGCAGGCGATGCAGCAAGTCGTCGATCGCCACCAGATCCTGCGCACTCGCTACACCACGGATGCCAACGGGCAATTGCAGCCTCATTGCGCGCCGCAACAGGTCCGCTTGCCAGCCGTCGAGCGGTTGACGTTGGCGGCGTCTGACCAGGCGCAATGGTGCGCCGATGAGTACGCCCGCCAACTTGCCGAACCGTTTGACCTGGCTCAGTCGATGCCTTGGCGCTGGCAAGCGTTCAGTGACGCCCAGGAGCAATCCACCTGGCTGTTTTTCACCATCCATCACGTCGCCTATGACGCCTGGTCGGCCCAGCAACTCACCCTTGAACTGGCCGAGGCCTATCGGGCGCTCGCTTCGAACCAGCCTGCCGCACAACCCGAGTTGAGCATTCAATACGCCGATTACGCCGCGTGGGAGCGCGAGTGGCTGGACAGCGACACTTGCCGGCAGCACATCGACTTCTGGCGCGACCAACTGGCGGACGCGCCGGCGCCCCTGGCGTTGCCACTGGACCGGCCGCGCCCTGCGGCCACCCAACGTCGCCAGAGTGGCGCGATCCTGGCCCGGGAGCTTTCGCCGCAACTGACCGCGACGGTGGAGGCGGCCATTCGCAACCAGGGGGTGACGCTGTATATCTACGGCCTGACGGCCTTTACCTGCCTGCTGTCGCGCTACAGCGGCGAGACGGATCTGTGCCTGGGCACGTCGGCGGCCCAACGTGACCGTCCGGAGCTGGTGCCGTTGATCGGCCCGTTGCTCAATACCCTGGTGATCCGCCAGCGTCTGCAGGACAACCCGGACTTCGGCAGCGCCTTGCTGCGGACCCGCGATACGGTCGCGGCCGCATTCGACCATCAGCAGTTGCCCTTCGAAAATATCCTTGAAAGCCTTGAGCGTCCGCGTTCGAGCCCGCTGTTCCAGGTCATGTTCGTTCAGGTTGATCTACCCGAAAGCCGCACCCTGGCCTTGCCGGGTGTGGCCGTCGAAGTGCTTGACCCGCCGCAACGGCATGCACGTTTCGACTTGACGCTGCGCATGGTACGTAGCGCTGACGCGCGACTGCGCTGCGAGCTGGAGTACAGCGACGAATTGTTTGATGCGGCGACGGTCGAGCAGATGCTCGACGACTTGCTGGCGATTCTGCAGGAGGGCTCGGTGCATCCGCAGCGACGCCTGGCGGATCTGCAACTGGTTTCGCCGCCCAGCGAGTTGCATGGCCCCGCCCTGGATACGGCGCCGTTGCCGTTGGACCGGCAAGTGTTGCACTGGGCCAATCAGACGCCGTCCGCTGCGGCACTCTGCAGCGTTGGGCGGACCCTTGATTACGCCACGCTCGGCGCCGCCAGTCGGTCGATGGCCGCGCGGCTGGCCGGGCAGGGCATCGGACCTGGGCAGGTGGTTGCTCTGTGCATGCCACGCTGCGCTGAACAGCTGTTGGCGACCCTGGCTTGTTGGCAGCGTGGCGCGACCTGCCTGTTCCTCGACCCGGCGCAACCGCCGCAGCGCCTCGCGCAGTTACTGCAAGACAGCGGCGCGAGCCTGTGGGTGACGCTGGCGCACGCGCCTGAAGCCGGCGCTGGCCTCGCGCATCTGGTGATGAGCGACGCCGACTGGTCGGCCGATGCCAATGCCGGGCAGGGCGAAAGCCTCAGCCAGCCGCAATTACCTGCCTACCTTATCTATACTTCGGGCTCGACCGGCCAACCCAAAGGCGTGCTGGTCAGCCATGCCAACCTGGCGCATTACGCGAGCGCAGTCGGCCAGCGCTTGCACGCCTTACCCGGCAGCCGTTGGGCGACCCTGGCGACCGTCGCCGCGGACTTGGGGCTGACCTCGGTATTCGCCGCGCTCGCCGCTGGCGACCCGCTGGTCTTGCCGCCGGCGTCGTTGGCTTTCGATCCACCCGGCTGGGCTGACTTTCTTGATCAGAATCCCGTCGATTGCCTGAAGATCGCGCCTTCGCATCTGCGCGGCTTGCTGGCATTGGACGACGCCCGCCGTGTGTTGCCCAGGGAAATATTGATCCTCGGCGGCGAGGGGTTCGATCAGGCCCTGTTCGCCAAGGTGCATGAACTGGCGCCGCAACTGCGTATCTTCAATCACTACGGCCCGTCGGAAACCACGGTTGGGGTGATCTGCGGGGAAATCACCGGGTCCGACGCACTCGAAGCGGGTCAGTACTTGCCGTTGGGCCAGCCTTTGTCCGGCTGCGAGTTGCGCATCGTCGATGGCAATGACAGAGCCGTACCGCTCGGGGTTGCCGGTGAGCTGTTGATTGGCGGGCCCCAGGTTGCCCAAGGCTACCTCGGGCAACCCGGGTTGACGGCGCGCGCGTTCGGTTGCACGGCCCAGGGGCAGCGATTCTATCGCAGCGGTGACCGGGTGCGCCTGGATCGCAACGGGCGGCTGGTATTCCTCGGGCGCCAGGACGATCAGGTCAAGATCCGCGGTTTTCGCGTCGAACCGGGCGAGGTCAGTGCCTGGCTCAACGCCCAACCCCAGGTGCGCGAGGGGGCGGTGCTCGCCTGCGAAGTGAAAGGACGCACGCAACTGGTGGCATACCTCACCCCCGGGATCGGCTCTTCGATGACCACCGAAGCCTTGGCGATGCTGCAAGCCGAGGCCAAGCGCCAACTGCCGGAACACATGCTGCCGGCCTATTGGCTGGCCCTCGATACACTGCCGCTGACCGCCAACGGCAAGCTCGACCGGCGCGCATTGCCCGAGCCCGCAACGGATGAGCCGACCGCTGAAGCCGCCGAGCCACCGAACGGCGCGACCGAACAGCGCCTGGCGCTACTGTGGTGCCAGATTCTCGGTTGTGCGCAAGTCGGGCGCGGGGATGATTTTTTCGCCCTCGGCGGCGACTCGATTCTCAGCCTGCAATTGATCGGCCTCGCTTCGCGGGAAGGGCTGAGGCTGCAACCTCGCGATGTCTTGCAGCATCCGACATTGGCGGCCATGGCGCTGTGCATCGATTGCCGCGCCGAGCCCGCCTTGCTCACGGTGCTGACGGCCTTTCGCGAGCTGCTCGGCCAACCCGCGCTGGGCGCGGATGCGGATTTTTTTGCCATGGGCGGCGATTCGATCCTCAGCCTGCAACTGATCGCGCGCTTGCGTCAGGCCGAGCTGCGCCTGATGCCTCGGCAATTGTTGGAGAACCCAACCCCTCGGCAGTTGGCCAAGGCGCTGACGCCGGTCGTGGCGCCTGTCGTCGCGGCGGTCGAGCCGAGCGACGTGGCGAAGCAACCACAGCCGCTGTCCCACGCCCAGCAACGGGTGTGGTTCATGCAGCAGCTCGATCCGGCTGAAACCGCCTACAACGTCACCCAGTTGCTGGCCTTGCGCGGCGATCTGGATGTGCCGCGTCTGCAACGTGCCTGTCAGGCGCTGGTCGCCCGTCATGATGCGTTGCGCTGCCTCTTCTTCGAAGAGCAAGGGCAAGTCTGGCAGCGCCTGGACGATACGCCCGCGGCGATCTTCAACGTCCACGATATCGGCGGTCTGACCGGGGCGGAGCAGGATGCGGCCATCGCCAGCGCGGCCAAGCGGGTGTTCGACCTCACGCAGGGGCCCTTGCTGGCGGTCGATGTGTTTTGTGTCGCACCCGCTGACTACCGCTTGCTGTTCAATGTGCATCACATTGCCGTGGACGGTTGGTCCATGGGCCTGCTGGTCGAGGATCTGACGTCGCTCTATCAGGAGCGGACGCTGTCTTCAACAAGCGCTCTGCTGCCGTTGATCAATGCGCAGCGGCAACAGTTGGAAGGGGACCACGGCAAGACGCTGTTGGCTTATTGGCGGCAACGCCTGGAAGGCTTGGGCAACGAGCCTCTGGAATTGCCCGGACAACCCACTCGGCCGACAGTGCAGGCATACGCCGGTGCGCGGGACGAGTTCGCTTTGCCCGGTACGTTGAGTGCCGCTGTGGAGGCGCGGGCAAGGGCGTTGGGCGTCACACCGTTCGTGGTGTATTTCGCTGCGTATCAATTGCTGCTCTGGCGTCATGGCGGCCGCAGTGACTTCGCCGTCGGCGTTCCAGTGGCCGGACGCGAGTCGGCAGAGAGCCAGGCGCAAGTCGGCCTGTTCGTCAACACGCTGGCGCACCGGGTGCAGATCGATGCTCGCCAGAGCCTGCAATCGTTCGTCCAGGCCTTGAACGGCAGACTGAGCGATGACCTGGCTCATCAGGCGCTGCCGTTCGAGCAATTGCTCGACGTGCTGAATATCGAGCGCAGCCTGGATCGCACGCCGGTGTTCCAGACGATGTTCAACTACCAGGTCGACCACCAGCAGTCCCGCAGCCTGAACCTGCCCGGCGTCAGCGCACAGGCCCTGGCATTGCCGGGCGGGGTGGTGAGCGCCAAGTTCGACCTGACCTTCAACCTGTTCACCCAAGGGCGTGGTGCCGAGGCCAGTACCGGGTTGATCGTCGAATACGCGACCGCGCTGCTGCAACCGGGCACCACCCGGCGGCTGGTGGAGGACTATCAGGGATTGCTCGCCAGCCTGGCGGGTATTGACCTCCAGACACGCTTGCCGGAAATCCCGCTGCGCTCCGTTGCGACCCTGGCGACTGCCGGTGAGCCGATGCGATTGTCCGGCGAAGCGGATTTCGTGACGCGTTTCGAAGCGCAAGCCGCTGCGCATCCCGAGCGCATCGCGGTGTACTGCGCTGACCGGCAGATAAGCTACGGGACGCTGGATGCCCAGGCCAACCGCCTCGCTCATTGGCTACTGGCCCAAGGCGTGGGCGCCGAATCGATGGTTGCCTTCTGCCTGCCTCGGGATGAGCGGTTGCTGGTGTGCATGCTGGGCATTCAGAAGGCCGGGGTGGCATACCTGCCGCTCGATCCCGGCCATCCGCCGGCTCGCCAGGCGCAAATCCTCGACCGGGCGCAGCCGCATCTGCTGCTCTGCGATTCGCCGAGCGTCGATCTGCCGGCGCCGTTGCGCGTGTGCCCATGGGCGGACCTGCCGCTGGGGCAATTCGCGACCCAGGCGCCGGAAGTGGCGGCCAACCTTGGGCAACTGGCCTACACCCTCTATACCTCGGGCTCGACCGGCCAACCGAAGGGCGTGCAGATCAGTCGCGGCAACTTCGCCAACTTCCTGCTGGCCATGGAACAGGCGCTGCCCTTGGCAAATGTGCAGCGCTATCTGGCCTTGACCACGGTCACCTTCGACATCTGCGGCCTGGAGCTGTGCCTGCCGCTGGTGCGTGGCGGCGCGGTCGTCCTCGCCGACGATGAAGAGCGCCAGGATCCGCTGCTGCTTGCGCGCTTGATCGAGGAAAAGAATGTCGACCTGATCCAGGCCACACCGGCGACCTGGGCGATGTTGCTGCAAGGCGATCGCCAGCTGCTCAAGGGGCGCGTGGCCCTGGCCGGTGGCGAGGCAGTGTCGGCCGAGTTGGCGCACGAGCTGAAGCAGTGCGTGGCGCAACTGATCAATGTCTACGGCCCGACCGAGACCACGGTGTGGTCGACCCAGGCGCCGATCGATGCGCTGCAACTGCCCGTCGCGCCGATTGGCCGACCGCTGCTGAACACGCGCTGTCATGTTCTCGACGAACACCTGTGCGAAGTGCCGCCTGGCTGCGTGGGCGAACTCTATATTGCCGGCGACGGCCTGGCCCGCGGTTATGCCGGGCAGCCGGGGCTGACCGCCGAGCGCTTCATTGCCGACCCGTTCGTGGGTAACGGCGGGCGCTTGTATCGCACCGGCGATCTGGCGCGCTGGCAGCCCGACGGCCAGCTGTACTACCTCGGGCGTACCGATGACCAGATAAAGTTGCGCGGGTACCGTATCGAACTGGGAGAAATCGAGGCGGTTCTGCTCAGCCATCCCCAACTGCTGCAGGCGGTCGTGGCCGTGCAAGGCGAGCACCTGGCGGCGTTCTGGGTGGCGGAGGCTGAAAACGCACCTGACGAGGCGGCTGTGCGCGACTATCTGCAGACACGTTTGCCGATCTACATGTTGCCGACGCACCTGCAAGCGCTGGAGCGGCTGCCGCTCAACACCAACGGCAAGGTCGATCGCAAGCAGCTGCCGCGCCTGCTCGCGGTGGTCGACAGTGCACCTGCTACCGAGCGCGCCTTGTCGGCGAGCGAGGCCTTGCTGATCCAGATCTGGACCTCGGTGTTGCACGTGCAACACGTGCCGGTTGATAGCCATTTCTTCCAGATTGGCGGGCATTCGCTGATGGCCGCTCAAGTGCGTGGGCGCTTGCGCGAGCAGGGGTTTGACGTGCCATTGCGCTGGCTGTTCGAAACGCCGGTGCTGGCGCAACTGGCTGAGCGAATCGAAGGGCTTGCGGGGCAGCAGGACCTGGCTTCGCTGACGATCTCGCCGGTTGATCATGAGGTCGAGCAAGCCTTGTCATCAGCGCAACAGCGAGTCTGGTTGATGCAGCAGCTGGACCTTGCCGACAGCAGTTTCAACATGAGCAGTAATGTCCGTTTGCGCGGGCAACTCGACATCCAGGCCCTGGAGCGTTCATTGCAGCGGCTGGTAAGCCGCCACGCCATCCTGCGCACCACTTATCACCAGCGGGACGGCGAACCGCGCCAGCGCATCCACTCGCAATCGATAGTGGCCCTGGAAACCGTCGCGTCGACGCAAGCGCAGTGGCCGGTTGAAGCCCGGGACAGGGCACTGCGCCCCTTCGACCTGGTTCGCCAGGCTCCGCTGCGGGTGGTCCTGTATCGCCTCGGCGAACAGGATCATGTGCTGCAAATGATCATGCACCACATTGCCTCCGATGGCTGGTCCGGCGCTATTCTGGTCGATGAGCTGATCGAGGGCTACGAGGCCTACAGCACCGGCGTGCTACCGAGCCAGGAAGCGTTGCCGATCCAGTACGTCGACTACGCCGTATGGCAAGGTTCGGCCGCGGTCCGGTTGCGTCAGCGTGAAGGCCTGGACTTCTGGCGACGGACCCTGGCCGGCATTCCCGCGCAGGTGCCGCTGCCGTTCGATTTCCCGCGTCCGGAGCGTGACAGTGGCGCCGGGGCCGCAGTGGATTTCCAGTTATCGCCCGCCACGGTTGGCCGGCTTAAAAGGTTCGCCCAGGACAGTGGCACGTCGCCGTTCATGGTGCTGCTGACCTGTTATGCCGCAGTGCTGCAACGCGAGACGCAGGGCCGCGATCTGGTGATCGGTACGGACGTTGCGAACCGCGACCATCCGGCCACCGAATCGCTGATCGGCTTCTTCGTCAACCTGCTGGCCTTGCGTGTCCGCCTGCAACCGGAGTTGAGTTTCCGTGAGCTGGCGCTCCAGGTGCGTGAGGTTTGCCTGCAAGCGTTCGCCTGGCAAGACACGCCGTTCGAACAGGTCGTGGAGTGCCTCGAGCTGCCGCGCGTGGCCAATGTCCACCCGCTGTTGCAGACCTTGTTCGTGCTCGACAACACACCACGCCAGCAGCGTCAGCTGGGCGATCTTCAGGTCGAGCCGCTGGCCGGCGAGCAACACCACTCCAAGTTCGACATGGCTCTGTTCGCCAGCGAAGACTCTGATGCCATCAGCCTGCGCTGGGTGTACCGCACCAGCCTGTTCCGCCAGGCCACCGTCGAGCGCTTGCGCCATGCCTTCGAGTCATTGCTGGAGCTGGCCCTCGGCGCGCCGGACAATCCCATCGATACCTTGATTCCGACTGTAAAGGGAGCCGCTGCAATGTCCACGGACAACCCGCTGCAACGCAAAATGAGCAAATTGGGCAAGATGCGCCAGAGCGGATCGGCGGCGACCCGTGAGCCCATCGAAGCCCGGCCGCTGCGAGAGGAGGCGAAATTTCCGCTGCTGGTCTCGCTGCGTGACCGTGAACTGGCCCCGGCTATCTGGGCCGAAGCCAACCGCGACAAGGTCGAAAACTGGCTGCGCGAGCATGGCGGTATCCTGTTCCGAGGGTTCGACCTGCCGACACCGGCGGATTTCGAGGCGTTCTGCCAGGCGCTGTGCCCGCAGCTGTATGGACAGTACGGCGACCTGCCGAAGAAAGAAGGTGGCAAGAACATCTACAAGTCCACGCCATACCCCAAGGACCGGATGATCCTGTTCCATAACGAGAGTGCGCATCAGCACCGTTGGCCGCGCCGCCAGTGGTTCTACTGCGAGACGCCAGCGACCTCCGGTGGCGCGACGCCGATCGTCGACAGCCGCCAGGTCTACGGCGAACTGCCGGCCTGGTTGCAGGCAAACCTGCGGCGCAAACAGCTGATGTACGTGCGCAATTTCAGCGCCAGCCTGGACGTCAGCTGGCAGCATTTCTTCCAGACCGAGGATCGGGCCGAGGTCGAGCGAATCTGCCGTGAGAGCAACATTGAATTCCAATGGCGCGGCGCCAATGACCTGCACACCCGCCAGGTTTGCCCGGCGGTGATTCTGCATCCATTGACGGGCGAAGAGAGCTTCTTCAATCAGATCCAGCTGTACCACCCGGCATTTCTCGATGCCGATATCCGCGAGCAGTTCCTGCGCGATGGCGAAGCCGCCATGCCCAGGCAGGTGTTCTACGGTGACGGCTCGGACCTCGAGCCGGCCGCCATCGATGCCATCAATGCCGCCTATGACCGCTGCGCCGTGCGTTTCGATTGGCAACAGGGCGATGTGGTCATGCTCGATAACATGCTGGCGGCGCATGCCCGGGATCCGTTCGAGGGCGAGCGCAAGATTGTCGTGGCCATGGGCGAGATCTATGGTCGTCACCAGGTAATGGCTGCCCCTGCGCAGACCGAAGAGCATTCCGCAGAGTTGACCCCATGATGGATCTTGGACTGACGCTTTCACCGCAACAGAAACAACTGGCCCAGGCCAATCCGCAAGCCTGGCGCTGGGTCCGCATGCGCTTGGCGGGCGTGCCCGAGGGCATCGTCGAGCAACGCTTGCGCGACGCCCTGGCGCAGCATCAGGCGTTGCGCCTGCGTTACGAGCGCCCACTGGGCGCCACCGGCCTGCGCCAGCGGGTTATCGAACCTGATGCACTGCGGCTGGACTGGCGCCAGGGGCGGGCAGCCGACGGTCACGATGGACAGTCGTGGCTGGAGGCGGCCCGGCGTCGTTGCGATGCCGAACAACCCGACATTCTCGCCTGGCTGCTCGACGATCTGTTGCTGTTGGCAGTCCCGGTTTACTCACTGGACCAGCGCAGCCTGATCGGCTTGCAGGAACACTTGCTCGGGCGTGCCACAGCGCTTGACGACGAGCCCATGCAGTACGCCGACTATGTCGAGTGGATCAACGGCCTGCAACTGGATGAAGACGCCGAGCAGGGCGCGCAGTTCTGGCGCAACCTGGCCTTGCAGGACATTCCCGGCATGCGCCTGGTCGAGCGCTATGGCATCGCCAGCGGACGTCACGCGGTCGTCCGCCAGGAACTTGAGCAGCGCTTGCCGACGATGCTCACGGCACTGGCCGATCGTGAAGGCGTGGCCGTCGAGCAGTGGGTGCTGGCCGCCTGGGGGTCATTGCTCGGCAGGCTCAACGGGCAGCAACAGGGGCAGTTGGGGTTGCAACACGATCCTCGCGACAACTACGAGGAATTGTCCGGCGCGTATGGGCTGTTCGAGCAGACTTTACCGATGGTCTTGCAAGTGTCCGAACACAGCACGCTGACCAACCTGGCCCGGCAACTGGCCCGGCAATTGGAGAGCGCCGTGGACTGGCAGGAATATGTCGGCCAGGCACAGTTGTTGCCCGAATGGCGGGCCAGCTTCCAGGCCGGCCTGCGGGTCTCGCCCGTGCCGCAACTGGACATGTCGCACTGGCTGTCTTTCGACACACCGGTCGAACTGCAACTGCAATTGACGCTCGATGCCCAGGGCCACGGCGAGCTGGCGTTGGCCTACGACCTCGGCCTGTATCGCGAGGGGCAGATGCAGGCGCTGCTCAAGCGTTTTGCCCATTGGGTTGGCCAGCTGGTGCAATCGCCCGACGGGCTCATCGCTGACATTGACGCGCGCCTGCCTGAAGAATGGCTGGCCTCGGCGCAGACTGCTGCCCTTGGACCGGACCTCGATATCATCGCGACCTTGCGCCGCCATGCCCAGGCACAACCGTCGCGTCCGGCGCTGCGGTATGCCGAGCAGGTATTTTCCTACGCTGACCTGGATGCCCTGAGTGATCGTGTCGCCGGCAGCCTGAACGAGGCTGGCGTGGGCCGCGAGCAGGTCGTTGGGCTGTATCTGCCGCGTGGCGCGCAGATGCTGATCGCGATGCTGGCCTGCTTCAAGGTGGGGGCCGCCTATCTGCCATTGGACCCACAGCAGCCACCGCTGCGTCTGGCCGGCATACTCGACGACGCCCAACCGGCGCTGTTGCTGCACCTGGAGGGGCTGTTGCCCGAGACATCGGTGCGGACCCTGTGCTGGTCGCAGGCGAGCAACGGGCCGGCGTTCGCCGCGCCAGTCTCCGGCACAGCGCAGGACCTGGCCTACGTGCTCTATACCTCGGGCACCAGCGGCAAGCCCAAGGGTGTGCAGATTGAACAAGGGCAATTGCGTCACTACGCCACCCAGGTGACCCGCGCGCTGCAATTGCCCGAGGGCGGGCATTACGGGCTGGTGTCCTCGTTGCTCGCAGACCTGGGCAATACCGTGCTGTTCCCGGCGTGGCTGCAGGGCGGCTGCGTGCATGTCCTGGCGCAGACGACCGTGACCGATGCGCGGGCGTTTGCCGATGAGCTTCGGCGCTACCCACTGGACGTGCTCAAGATCGTACCTTCGCACCTCGAAGCGCTGATGGGCGAGCAGGCCGCCGACGTCCTTCCACGCCAGGTCCTGGTGCTGGGCGGAGAGCCGATCGGCGAGGCGCTGTTGACCCGCCTGGCGCAGGCCGGACCGACCTGCCGTGTTTACAATCACTATGGTCCGACCGAGACCACGGTAGGGGTGTTGTGGCGGGCGATCGATCTGGAGCAGGGGGTGAGTGGCTGCGCATTGGACCAGGTGTTGGGTGCCAACCGTATCCACCTGCTCGACGAGCGGCAGCGGCCGGTACCGTCAGGCCAGGCCGGCGAGTTGTGCATCAGCGGCGCCAGCGTTGGTCGGGGTTACGTCGGCAATGTCGGCGGCAACGCCTTTGCTGTCGAGCCTGCCAGTGGTCATCGTCTATACCGTACGGGCGACCTGGCCATGCGCCAGGCCGATGGGGCCGTGCGCATTCTGGGGCGCAACGATCAGCAGGTGAAAATCCGTGGGTTTCGCCTTGAGTTGGCCGAGGTCGAGCAGGCAATGCTGGCCCAGCCAGGCATCTCGCAGGCTGCCGTGCTGCTGGACGGCGAAGGTGACCACGCCCGATTGCTGGCCTTCGTGGTCACGGAGGAGGCGTATTCGCAAGGAACGGATCAGTTGCGCGCCAGCCTGGCCCGCCAGTTGCCGGACTACATGCTGCCCAGCGCTGTCCTGGCGCTGAAGGCCATGCCGTTGAACAACAATGGCAAGCTCGATCGCAAGAACCTGCTCGAACGCGCCCGGCAGCGTTTGCACAATACCCGCGTGGCACCGGTCGGCGAGCTGGAGGCGACGACCCTCGCCATCTGGTGCGAAGTATTGGGAGTCGAGGACCTTGGCGTCACCGACAATTTCTTCAATGTCGGTGGGCATTCGCTGGCCGCGATCAAGGTGGTGTCGCTGATTCGTGAACGGTTGGGCCTCGACCTGCCGACCAACCTGCTGTTCGAACGCCACACCGTGCGTGACCTCGTCCAAGGCCTGGGCGAGATCGACAGTGGTCCGTGGAAGGTCCTGAACACTGCCGATCCGCAAGCCCCGGCGCTGTTGCTGGTGCATGGGGCGCAAGGGCATCTGCAGGCCTACCAGCCGCTGGTGGACAACCTGCGCGACGGCGTCGCGGTGTTTGGCCTCGCCGCGCTTGAAAGCGGCTGGGCCGAGGGCGACATGGATGCACTGCTGCGCCGATACGTGGCGAGTATCCCGGCGCAGCTCAAAGAGCGTCCGCTGGTACTGTTGGGCTGGAGCCTGGCCGCGCGCCTGGCCATGTTGCTGGTGCCGCATCTGCAAGCAATTGGTTTCAGTGTCGCCGGGTTGGTGGTGCTGGATCACGATGCGCAGCGCAGCCTGGCCGGCGAGGGTGATGAAGCCGGCCAGTTGATTGCCGATTTCGCTTTTTATTGCCGCAGCCACGCCCAGCCGCTCGGCGAGTCGCTACGGGAGCGGTTGACGGGCCGGTTGGCCGGCCTTGACTATGCCGAGGGTGTCGCCCGGCTACTGGACGACGAACAAGTGCGCGCGCATCTGCAATGGGAGTCGGCCGACGCGGAATTACTGGCGTTGATGGCGCAATATCGCGCGATCAAGACCCGCTTGTACGAGCAGGCCTTGCCGACCGTCGATGTGCCGGTCTGGCTCTGGCGCGGCAATGCCCACGGCGATTTGCGCGCGCCGTGGCAACGCCATGCCTTGCAACCGGTCAGCCAGTGGACATTGGACGTGGGGCATCATGAAATGCTCGGCGAGCCGCGACTGGTCGAAAACCTGCTGCCTTTACTGTTGCAAAACTCTGCCAAGGTGGTGCCGGTCCCATGATGTTATTGAAAGAACTGCTGCATGACGCGCGATGGCGCATCCTCCTTGCGGTGCTGTGCAGTGCCTTGAGCGCGGCCACCAGTATCGGCCTGATCGGCTACATCAACCGTTGCCTGGAACAAGGCCTCGATGACCTCGGTCGGGGCTTGCTGCTGTTCGGTGGGCTGTTGGTGCTGTTGTTCATCAGCGGAGTCATCTCGCAATGGCTGCTGGTGCAGATCGGTCATCGCCTGGTCTACCAGCTGCGCCTGCGGCTGGTGGGCAAGGTCCTGGGCACCGCGCTCGAACGCGTCGAACGGCTGGGCAGCCCACGTATCTACAACGCGCTGACCAAGGATGTGACCACCGTCGCCACAGCGTTCAAGCAACTGCCGATCTCCTTGTACAACGGTTTGCTGCTGTTGGCGGGGCTGGCCTACATGGGCTGGTTGAGCTTGCCGTTCTTTTGCCTGACGCTGGCAGTGATCGCCGCTGGCGTTGGTCTCGATGTGTTGCTGGGGCGCAAGGTCAAGACCTTGATGCAGGCTGTCCGGCAACAGGACGACCAATTGACCGAGCAGTTCGAAGCCACGATCCAGGGGCGCTGCGAGTTGGGCCTGAGCCGCGAGCGCCGGCATCTGCTTTATCAACACAAGCTGGAACCCATTGCGCGCGCCTCGCTGGACGCCTCGGTGCGCGCCGACACCCTCTGGGCGGTGAACCTCAATTGGACGACACTGCTGGTGTTCATGTTGATCGGCACCCTCTTTTTCCTCGGCCAGGGGCTGGGCTTGCTGGACCAGCAGGTGGTGGTCGGCTACGTGTTGGCGATCATGTTCCTGCGCACGCCCATCTCGATGATCCTCGACGCCATTCCCGCAGTGATCCGCGGTCATGTCGCGTTGCAAGCCATCGACGCGCTGGCGCTGGGCGAGACGGTGCAATTCAAGACCCCGGCGCAAGCGGCTCAGCCGTTTCGCGAACTGCGCCTGGCGGACGTGCATTACCGTTATGCCGGCAAGAACGAGGAGTTTGCATTTGAACTGGGTCCGATCGACCTGACGATTCGTCGTGGCGAGCTGATTTTCATCGTCGGTGGCAATGGCAGCGGCAAGTCGACCCTGGCCAAGCTGCTGACCGGCCTCTACGTGCCCGCTTCCGGGGAGGTGTCGCTCAATGGAGTGGTACTCGATGCCAGTACCAGTGAGTGGCACCGGGAGCATTTCGCCGCGATCTTCGCCGACTTCTATCTGTTTGCCGATGTGCTGGGCGAGGCGGGTGAACATGACGGGCTCGAAGCCCGGGTGGACCATTATCTGGAGCGCCTGGGGCTGGCCCACAAGGTCGAATTCGCCGCCGGGCGCCTGTCTACCACTGCCTTGTCCCAGGGCCAGCGCAAACGCCTCGCGTTGCTGCTACTGATGATGGAAGGCCGGGAAGTGTTCCTGCTGGATGAGTGGGCGGCGGACCAGGATCCGGTCTTCCGCCATGTGTTCTACAACGAGTTGCTGCCCGAGCTGAAGGCCGCCGGCAAGACCGTCATCGCGATCACCCATGATGATCGTTATTTCGATGTGGCGGACCGGGTCTATCGCCTCGACTACGGCCACCTCGTCGATTACGACCGGGCCACGGAGAACCCCTTTCAGCTGGTGAAATGACGGCTGCGCTCAGGCGCCTTGAACCTGGCGTCTGGATTCATCGAGGGGGCAGCTGCTGCAATAGCCAACGCCGGGGAGGCGGTAGCGAATGCAGCAGATGCGCCTCAGGCGCTGCGGCTCGTCCTCGCCAATGTCTTGGTAGCGTACGGGCGCGAACAGAGGGTTGCGCCGGCCGTCGGGGCGCAGCCGGGCAGTGAGGATCTCCCTGGCCGGCAGGGTGCTGGAGGCATCAGCCAGGGGGTGCAGTTCGATCCGCGTGGTGACGAATTCGAAGGTGTTGGCGGCGTTGCTCCAGAACAACCGGGGCGATGCCCGGCTGACACTGGCAAGAATCTCGATGACCGGTTCCAGATGGCATTCGACGAGCGTATGGAACCGCTCGAAGGCCGTGCACCGGGGGAGTATCTGGCCATCGTCGCGCAAATGCAGGGCCTGGGGCCTGGCGTCATCGCCGAGTTTCAAGCCGACATCAGCCAGGGCGAGCGGCAGCTCCCGTTGCTGGAGCAGGTTGGCGGCCATCACTGGCGCCAGGAAGGTACTGAAATACCATTTGGACCACAGCGACACCAGGGCCAGACGCTCATCAGTCTTGTAGCGTGCCAGCAGATCTTCGACGAATGCGCTGAACGTCTCATGCTGGAAGAACACGGCGGCCGGCAGATCGGAGCGCGGTTGGCTGCGCAGTTGCAGCTTGTCTTCAAAGGCTGCGAGCGGCCCGATGAACAGCGGAGCAAGGCTGGGAATCATTGACTCATCCGTGACCGCGAATCGAGAGAGGTTATCGTTCAGGGGCGAAGTATAAACAGCGTACTGCTGTCTTGCGACTGCTCGCCAGCAATGAAATATGTGCGCAACGTAAGATTTTTATAATATTAATGAGAATCGCTACCATTAGTATTGTATCGTAACGATCTTTTCCGTCATGCCAGTCAAAGGAGCAAGCAATGAGTTTGGATAGCCCGGATACGCGGTTTCTGGTTGTCGTCAACGAAGAGGAGCAGTACTCGATCTGGCCGGACTACCGCAGCGTGCCCGACGGCTGGCGCACCGTGGACATGCAGGGCAGCAAGGAAGAGTGCCTGGCTTACATCGAGAAAGTCTGGACCGACATGCGCCCGCTGAGCCTGCGTCAGGCCATGCAGGTACAAGGACAGGGCTGATCGCCTACAACCGAGTGGTTACTCAGGGAGTCAAAATGGAAAGTGTCCAGCCCCGTTCATCCTCCAGCGCAACCTTCACGCTGGAGCAGTTTCGCCAGCAAGCGCCGCGTGAACTGAACACCAACCCGTATCTGCAACGCCAGGCGGCCCGGGAGTCGAACGCCCGTTCTTACCCGCGGCGCATTCCGTTGGCCTTGCAAGAAGCCCATGGTCTTTATGTGCGCGATACCCAAGGCCAATTGTTCATGGACTGCCTCGCGGGTGCGGGGACATTGGCGCTGGGCCATAACCATCCGGTGGCCATCGCGGCCATGCGCCATACACTCGATTCCGGCCTGCCCTTGCACACCCTGGACCTGACGACACCGGTCAAGGATCGTTTCGTCGAGGACCTGTTCAACGCCTTGCCGGAAAACTTCGCCCGTCACGCGCGCATCCAGTTCTGCGGACCGACCGGTGCCGACGGCATCGAGGCGGCCCTGAAGCTGGCGCGGATCGCCACCGGGCGCAAACCGATCCTGACGTTCTCCGGCGGTTACCACGGCATGACCCTGGGGACACTGAGCCTGATGGGCAACCTGGGGCCGAAACAGGGGCTGGGCTCGTTGATGGCGGACGTGCAGTTCCTGCCGTACCCCTATGACTACCGCTGTCCGTTCGGCATCGGCGGCGAAGCCGGCATCGATGCCGGGCTGCACTTTATCGAACAACTGTTGAGCGACCCGGAGTCGGGTGTGCTGCCACCGGCAGCGGTGGTCGTGGAAGTCGTGCAGGGCGAGGGTGGGGTGATCCCGGCACCGGTCCGTTGGCTCCAGGGCTTGCGCCAATTGACCCGCAAACACGGCGTGGCACTGATCATCGATGAAGTACAGACCGGCCTGGGGCGTACCGGCAAGCTGTTCGCTTTCCAGCACGCCGACATCGAGCCGGACATTCTGGTCTTGTCCAAAGCCATCGGCGGCGGTCTGCCGCTGGCGGTGATGGTGTATCGCGAAGAACTGGACACCTGGAAGCCCGGTGCCCATGCCGGCACGTTCCGTGGCAACCAGATGGCGATGGCAGCGGGGGGCGCGACGTTGCGTCATATCATCAGCGAACACCTGCCAGCGCACGCTGACATCATGGGGCAACGCCTGATGGAGCAGCTGCGTCAGTTGCAGGGCGATTACCCTTGCCTGGGCCAGGTGCGTGGTCGTGGCTTGATGGTGGGCGTAGAGGTTGTCAGCGATACGCCGAGCGATGCCCGTGTGCCCGCCGCGGATACGGCACTGGCCCAGGCCATCCAGCGCCAGTGCCTGCGCTTGGGCGTCATCCTGGAGTTGGGCGGGCGCCATGGCGCCGTTGTGCGATTCCTGCCACCGCTGATCATCCAGGCTGAGGAAATCGATGTGCTGGTCGAGCTGTTCCGGGTGGCCTTGAACAATGCCATCGCCGAGACCAAGGGCAGGGCGTTGCACATCGCCTGAGCAGGTGCTGGCTGTTGACGTGAGGCAATCGACCCGTGGCGAGGGAGCTTGCTCCCGCGGGGCTGCGCAGCGGCCCCAAAAGTCTTGCGGCTGCTACGCAACCGAGCGGGAGCAAGCTCCCTCGCCACGAGGCCATCATTTTTCTCAGGTGATTACTGCTACTTGTAGCGCTGCTCAAACACCGCCAGTTGCTCAGGCTTGATCAACTGGAACGGTACCCAGATTTCCGGTTCAACCGGCTCGCCCTTGATCATCTTGAGCGCTGCCTGCACCGCGCTGGTCGCCTGGGCCTTGGGGTCCTGGAATACCGACGCGACCAGCATCCCGCGTTTGATCGCCGCCAGGCCATCAGGCAAACCGTCGATGCCGACAATCGAAATCTCGCCCTTGGCTTTGCCGGCTTGCTGCAAGGCCATGGCCGCACCGATGGCCATCTCGTCATTGTTGGCGACGATGGCATCGAAACGGCTGCCGGCGAGCAGCCAGTTGCTGGTCAGATCCATCCCTTTGCTGCGCTGCCATTCGGCGCTCTGCTGCTCGACGACCCTGATCTGGGGGAAGTCCTTGAGCACCTGCTTGACCCCTTCGGTGCGGTCATGGGTGGCGTTTTGCGCGAGGTCGCCCATGATGATCGCGAGATTGCCCTTGCCGCCGAGTTTTTCCGCCAGGTAGCGCATCTGCAGTTGGCCGGCCTCGATGTCGTTGGACGCCACCGTAACTACGCCTTTGGGCAAGGTGCGCTCGTCCGGGTGGCGGTTGACGTAGACCAGCGGCGTCTTGGCTTCGACCGCGGCGCGGGTGATGTTGGCGGTGGCGGAAGTGTCTACCGGCAGGACAATGACCGCATCGACTTTCTGGTTGATGAAGCCCTGGACCTGATTGAGCTGGCGGACCACGTCGCCCTGGGCATCTTCGAACTGGATCTGGACGTTTTCTTTTCTGGCGGCCTCGTCCAGGCCGTTACGCACGTAGGTCATGAAGTTGTCGTCAACCCTGGCGATGCTGACGCCGATGCGATAATCGGCGGCGGCCCATTGGCTGAACAGCACGAGCAATGTGGCGAAAAGCAGTGTGCAACGACGCATGATGGTTTTCCTTTTGTTGTTATGGAGTGAGTCATCAATAGGACTTCCGCACTGGCCTCACCCGTCCAGCGTGAAGGCCTGCCTGAAGCGCTCAAGCGCCCGTTCGCTGTCACCGCTGGCCCAGCCTTCAAGGCCGACGACACCGCTGTATCCCATGCCGAACAGCGCCCGGGCAATGGCCGGATAGTGAATTTCACCGGTGCCGGGCTCCATGCGACCCGGAACATCGGCGACCTGGATTTCGCCGATGGCGTCACCGGCGCGCTGGATCAGCTCGATCAGGTTTCCTTCGCCGATTTGCGCGTGATAAAGGTCCAGGTTCATTTTCAGGTGCGGGCTGCCCACGGCTTCGATCAGCGCCAGGGTATCGTCGGCGCGGGCGAACGGTGTGCCGGGATGGTCGACTTCGGTGTTGAGATTTTCCAGCAGGAATACCCGGCCGGCGTCTTCGCCCAGGCGGGCGATCTTTTCCAGGGTCTTGCAGGCGCTCAACCACATGCGTCCGGTTGTTCGGGCTACCGGTTTGACCGGCAAGCCTTGATCACCCAGGCCGGTGCCGTGCAGGTTCAGGCTCGGGCAGTTCAACCGGGCTGCGACGGCCAAGGATTCCCCGGCGCTGTCGAGCAGTTGCCGGACGGCCTCGGGATCGGTCAGGTTGCCCGAGATGTAGCCGGTCATCGAGGTGAAATCCGCGCCAGTCGCCGCGAGGGCCTGGATGTCCTTGCTCGTCCAGTTCCATATCTCGACGCTGAAACCCTGCGCGTGGATGCGTTTGACCCGTTCGACAAAGGGCAGGTCAAGAAAGACCATCTCGGCGCTGACCGCCAGTTTGAAGGGGATGAAACTCATGACGAGGCTCCTTGCACACGTACCGCTTTACCCTGCTGGAAGGACTCGATGCAAGCCCGTGCAATGGCCAGGGCGGCCCGGGCATTTTCACCGCTGGCCAGCGGTTTCTCGCCGCTGCGCACGCAACTGACGAAGTGATTCAGCTCGGCCACGTACGCATCACGCAGCAAGTCGGTGTCCAGGCGTTGGGTATCGGCCTGGACCCCATTGGCCAGATAGCGCAACAAGTCGGAGTCGTTGACGCTGCCCATGGTCAGCATGCCGGCACTGCCGAACACTTCGCCCCGGACGTCGTAGCCATAGACGGCCTGGAAGTTGGCCTCCGCGGTGGCAATGGCGCCATTGTCGAAACGGATCGTGACCACTGCCGTGTCGAGGAAACCGTTCTCCCTGTAGGCGGGTGCAATCAAGGCATCGGCCATCACGAATACCTCGACCGCCTCGGCGCCCGGATTCAGGTAGCGCAGGGTATCGAAGTCATGGATCAGCGTTTCCAGGAAGATCACCCATTGCGGCGAGGCGGCGGGGTTGTTCAGCGCCGGGTCGCGGGTCAGCGAGCGCAGCAGTTGGGGTGTGCCGATCCGGCCGGCGACCACGTCCAGATGAGCTGTGCGGAAACTCCTGGCGAAGCGCCGGTTGAAACCGACCTGGAGCGTCACCCGGGCATCGGCAGCGGCGGCGATGGCGCGGTCGGCTTCGTCCAGCGTGATCGCCATGGGTTTTTCACAGAACACCCCTTTGCCGGCCCGGGCCGCGCTGATCACCAGCTCGGCATGGCTGCGTGCCGGGGCGGCGATCAGCACGGCGTCGATGTCCGGGTCGTCCAGCAGTTGCTGCGGGTCGGCGTAGGTCTTGCGCACATCCAGCTCCGCCGCCAGGCGCGCGGCCTGGCCGGGAGTAGGGTCGGCGATGGCGGCGAGGCAGGCGCCGGGGATGTGCCGGGCGGCGGTCAGGCCGTGAAAACTGCCCATGCGGCCAGCGCCGATAAGACCCAGGCGAATGGTTTTCGAGGTGCTCATGAAATGACTCCCTTTTATTGTTGTTCGCGACTCGCTGGCTGGAACGCCGGTGTCGCTATACAGCGAGGAGCAACTGCTGTGCCAATATTCAACGAGCTGAATTTAAAGGTTTTTTTCTGCGATCTTGAAAGATTGGTGTTCATTTCGTGGACATGTCTACACTGACATGTCGAAAACCTGAACATAGAGCCGACAATGAATGCACAACCCATGGCCCTGAGCGTTGAAGACCGGGACTATCTGACCGCCCTCGGCCCCGCGTCGTTGAATGGAGGATCAAACGCTGCGCTGGAAGAGGCCTGGCGAGCCTGCCTGAACGCCAGCACCGAGCGTCCCGCCGGTGTCAGGCAAGTGATCTGGAATTCCTGGCGGCGCAGCGTCGATGCCGGGCTGGATCCGGAGGACGGCGAGTACCGTTTTGTCGCGCCCGCCGAGCTGACCGCCACGCTGACGGCGAATCGCCTGTTGATCGCCGCCGCCGCACAGGTCATGCGCGGCTTGCTCGCCTACAACCCCAACGGGCATATCAACCTGACCGATGCCGAAGGCACGACCCTGTATTTCTGCGGGCTGGACCTCACGCCCATCGGCAGCCGATTGCTCGAATCGGTGCAGGGCACCAATTGCACCGGGCTGGCGCTGGTCGAGGACCGGCTGGTGTATGTGCTGGCCGAGGAAAATTTCGGCATAGGCCTGCGCCAGCGGCGTATGCATTGCGCCGCCGCGCCTATCCGCGATGCTCATGGCCGGACCCTGGCGATGCTGACCCTGACCGCCGAGCCCGGCTGGTTTCACTTCCATACCCTGGGCACCGTCCAGGCCGCGGCTGAAGCGGTCTCCCGGCAAATGGCGCTGCAGGCACTGCTGGAAGAACTACAGACGGTCCTTGAAGTGCTCAACGAGGGCTTGGTGGTACTCGATGAAACGGGTTGCATCAAGGCCCTCAACCATTACGCCCGGCAATTGTTCCGCGTCGACCGTGACTGGTTGGGCAAGCCGTTCCAGAGCCTGGGGCAGACCGAGCAGAGCGGCGAGATCCTGCGAGGGGATGGCGAAGGGGCAAGGGACCTGGATTGCACCTTCGAGCTGCATGACCACAGTCATCTGGCCTGCCTGGTATCTGTCTGCCCTCTGGAGCAGGGCGGTCGTATCGTTTCGCTGCGCGAGAATCGGCGCATCCGTGAGATTACCCGGCGCCTCATCGGCACCCAGGCCAGCTACACCTTCGAGACCATCCAGGGTCGTTCACGGGCGATTCAGGACGCCTTGCAACTGGGCCGGATCGCCAGTCGCAGTGACTCGACCACGCTGATTCTCGGTGAGAGTGGCACCGGAAAGGAGCTGTTTGCCCAGGCCATCCATAACGCCAGCGACCGCAGTGGCGGTCCGTTCGTGGCGGTCAATTGCGGGGCCATTCCCCGGGATCTGGTGCAGAGCGAACTGTTCGGCCATGTCGAAGGTGCGTTCACCGGATCGGCTCGCGGTGGCTCGGCGGGCAGATTCGAACTGGCCGATGGCGGGACGATCTTCCTCGACGAGATCGGTGACATGGCCTTTGATGCGCAGGTCAGCCTGCTGCGCGTCCTGCAGGAAGGCGAAGTGACGCGGGTGGGGGCGAAAAAATCGCTGCGGGTCAATGTGCGCATCATTGCCGCCACTCACCGCAACCTGAGCCAGGCCGTCGCCGACGGGGCCTTTCGCGAGGACCTTTATTACCGCCTCAATGTGCTGAGCCTGACGGTGCCGCCGCTGCGGATGCGGCGGGAGGACGTGCCCTTGCTGGCGCGGCATTTCCTCGCGCGGTGTGCCCGGTCGCTGCGAAAGCCGATACGTGACCTGTCACCACAGGCGCTGGAGGTTCTCGATGCCTATCATTGGCCGGGGAACGTCCGTGAGCTGGAAAACGTCATTGAGCGCGCGACCAACCTGGCAACCACCGAACTCATCCAGGCGAATGACCTGGCCCTGGAAATCAGGCAGGGCGGGCGGCCCTCGGCCCGCCAAGCTACTCCTGAACCCAGGGCGGCCCTCGATCTGGGCACGCACGAAATGAACGCAATCATCGCCGCCCTGCTGGACACGCGCGGCAATATCCGTCTGGCCGCCCAACGGTTGAACGTGTCCCGGGGCGGCCTGTACAACAAGATGAGCCGCTTCGGGCTCAAGGTCGAAGCGTTCCGTTCGGCGCCGGACTGATCCGATCGCCTCGCTGTGCGGTCACCTGCGGCCACGCTCCCGACCCAACGCCACCAGGCACCCGCCAAGCAACAGCGCCGCGCCCGCCACCAGCAGGGGCGCTGGTCGTCGCGCAGGCTTGCGCCAACCGCCCTCGACTTTACGCGGACCGCTGGGCGGGTTGAACAGGTTGCCCGACGATGGCGCCAACGCCGGGCTGCGGTTCAGGCCCAGACGCGTCAACCAGCCGGACAGTTGCGGGAAACCGGGCACCAGGAAATGCGCGACCCTCGCCAGTACCGCCGCGCTGCCCACGGTGGTGCTGGGCTTGGGGTTGAGCGCACAGCTGACCATCGCTTCGGCAACCCGCTGCGGGTCGTAGACAGGAGGCGGTGGCTTGAGCGCATGGCCGGTGTAATTGGCGCCGTCGCGAAAGCCCGGCGTGTCGATGACGGCGGGGTAGATGTCGCAGACGTGGATGTCCCGGTATTCGCCGAGTTCACCGCGCAAGGCTTCGGACAAGCCGCGCAAGCCGTATTTGCTTGCCGAGTAGGCCGCGGCATAGGGTTGGGCGACCCAACTGCCCAGCGACAGGGTGTTGATCAGGATTCCACGCTTCTGCGCCTTGAAGTAGGGCCATGCCACATAGGCGCCCCGCAGGTAGCCGAGCAGGTCGGTTTGCAGAACCTGTTCATGTACCTCAAGCGGCGTTTGCTCGAAACTGCCCACCGCGCCGACGCCGGCATTGTTGATCCAGATATCGATGCGCCCGTCGCCAAACGCGGCGGCCTCGGCGGCTAGCGCCTGCATCTGTTCGCTGCGGGTGACGTCGGTGCACACCGCCAATGCGGCGGCGCCCTGGGCCTGGCATTCGTCGACAACTTCGGCGAGCGCCTCGCGGTCACGTGCCGCCAGCACCAGGCGCGCCCGTTGCCGGGCAAACGCCAGGGCGGTGGCACGACCGATTCCGCTGGACGCCCCGGTGATGACCACGAGTTTTTCCGCCAAAGGATGCGATTGGGTCTGAGCAGCGGTATCGGCGGGGCCCGTGGGCCGGTCGATGGCGGGTTGCAAGGGGGTCAACTTCAGGCGCACGCCATCGGCCATTACCAGCGTCAGATCCTCAATGGTGCCGGCGACTCTGCCGGGGTACACCGGCTCGCCCTCGGGGTCGAGCTGGTCGTAGAGGAATGTCTGGCCTTCCAGCCAGCCCACCGCCGTATTCAATTCAGGGCCCAGGTAATACTTTCCATCAAGGAAGAAACCTGGGAAGTGAGGCGCGCGCTCGATGCTTTCAACGGCGTAACGCTCACCGTGCCGCATGCCGGTTGCTGGGGCAATCATGATCAACACCTCCGTCCTGTTGGTCCTGCCATAGAGAGCAGGGGTCAGGCAGGGGTTCCGTCGAGGTGAGGAAAGGCATTTCGAGTGAACCGCGCTCCACCTCGTTATGTCACTCGTTGGTCAGGAACGACAAATGATGGAGCCGCCGATGCGACCACTGTATTTCCCCAGCCTGTCTCTCGCTGCCGTGCTGTGCACGGCCTGTTCAAGCCAACCGCCCGCCATGTGGGGTTACGCCGACGCCCGGGACCGGGCCAATCAGCCGCCCGACCAGATGTACCCCGAGCTGTTCGAAGCCGTGCAGCGTCAGCAGATGTTCACCGACCAGAAGCATTTCGTCGATGCGTTGCCCAAGCGTGACCCGGCGAAGATCCGTGCCGATTACCTGGCCCGTCGGGAGGGCGCCGATTTCGATCTCGATGCCTTCATAAAAGACAACTTCATCGAATCCGGCCAGGCTGAAAGTCCTGCCCCCGAACCGGGTGCGCCGATCAAGGAGCACATCGATAATCTCTGGCCCGTGCTCAGCCGAACCTACACCCAGGTGCCACCCTACAGCAGCCTGCTGCCGTTGCCGCAACCGTATGTAGTCCCGGGCGGACGTTTCCGCGAAATGTATTACTGGGACTCGTATTTCACCATGCTCGGTCTGGAGCAAAGCGGCGACAAGACGCAGGTTCGCCAGATGACCGACAATTTTGCCTACATGATCGATACCTACGGCCATATCCCCAATGGCAACCGCAGCTACTACCTGAGCCGCTCGCAGCCACCGTTCTTTGCTTACATGGTCGAGTTGCAGGCGCACATCGAAGGCGAGCAGGCCTACGGGCGCTACCTTCCCCAGTTGCAAAAGGAATATGCCTACTGGATGGACGGCGCGCAGGCCCTCAAGGCCGGTGAGGCGGTGCAGCATGTCGTCAAGCTCGCCGATGGCAGTGTGCTCAACCGTTATTGGGATGCCAGCGCTACGCCTCGGCAGGAGTCATGGCTGCAAGACACGAAGACCGCCGAACAGGCGCCACAGCGACCCAAGGAGGAGGTCTGGCGCGACTTGCGCGCCGGGGCCGAAAGCGGCTGGGATTTCAGCTCCCGCTGGCTGGGGGACGGCAAGAACCTGGCGACCATCCGAACCACGTCGATTGTGCCGGTGGACCTGAACAGCCTGATGTTCCACCTGGAGCGCACCATTGCCAAGGCCTGTGAGACGGTGGCGAATATGCCTTGCGTCCAGGCCTATGGGCAACGTGCCGAGCAACGCCAGCGCGCCATCGAGACGCACTTGTGGAACGCCGAGGGTGGTTATTACGTGGACTACGACTGGCAGCAGAACCGGCAACGGCCGGGATTGACTGCCGCAACGCTGTTCCCGCTCTTCACCGGCCTGGCCTCTGCCGAACGCGCCGATCGTGCCGCCGATGCGGTGCGTCGAGGTTTGTTGCGTCCGGGCGGCATCGCCACCACCCAGGTCAATAACGGCCAGCAGTGGGACGAGCCCAATGGCTGGGCGCCGTTGCAATGGGTGGCGGTCGAAGGATTGGACCGCTACGGACAAACGGAACTGGCCCGGGAAATAGGCAGCCGCTTTCTGAAGCAGGTCCAAGACCTTTATCTCAAAGAGGACAAACTGGTCGAGAAGTACGACATGTCCGGACAGGGCGACGGCGGTGGGGGCGGCGAATACGAACTGCAGGACGGCTTCGGCTGGACGAACGGGGTAACACTGAAGCTGATGAATAAATACGGCGGTTGAGCCGGGCGGGATCGATGCTATTCTTCGCAAAATCTGCGAAGAATAGCGCTGCCGTGGGGCTTATGAACACGAGTCGTGATCAGTTTCCATTACCGGAGGACCTGAAGGTCTTTCTCACCGTCATTCGAAAAAACGGCTTTGCCAGTGCCGCGCAAGCGCTGGGTTATTCACCGGCCTATATCAGCAAGCGCATTTCGGTACTGGAAGCGACGCTCGCCACGCGCCTGCTGCACCGTACTACCCGGCGTATCGCCCTGACCGACGATGGCGAGCGTGTGCGAGTCTGGGCCGAAAAGCTGTTGGGGGATTTCGAGGAATTTGTCGGTGAAATCGCCCAGGCGCGACATCAGCCCAGCGGCGCTCTGCACATCTGCAGCAGTTTCGGTTTTGGTCGCAACCACGTCGCACCGGCCATCGGCAAACTGTCGCAGGCGTACCCCCGGCTCGACATCCGCCTGGACGTATTCGACCGCGTCGTCGATATCGTCGGCGAAGGCTTCGACCTGGAGATCCGCGTCGGTGATGACCTGCCGGACCAACACCTGGGGCGCAAGCTGGCGAGCAATCGGCGGATACTCTGCGCAAGTCCGGAGTATCTGCAACGGCGGGGCATCCCGCATTCGCTGGAAGAGCTTGACGCTCATGATTGCCTGGTGCTCAAAGAGCGCAATAACGCGTTCGGCCTATGGACGCTGACCCGGGATGGCGAGGAGGCCACGGTACGTGTCGGCGGCCCGTTATCATCCAACAGTGGCGAGATCGTTCTGGAGTGGGCGTTGAGCGGCGGCGGGATCCTGCTGCGCTCGATGTGGGACGTCAAGCCGCTGCTGGAGCAAGGGCGGCTGGTCCAGGTGCTGCCAGACTATTCGCAAAGCGCCAACGTCTGGGCCGTATACCCGACCCGGCTCAGCCAGTCGGCCAAATTGCGGGTATGTGTCGAGTTTCTCGAGGAGTGCTTCCGGGATTTGTCGGTTGGTCAGACGTAGTGGCGTCCTCTGTGGGAGCGAGCCTGCTCGCGAAGGGGCCAGCCCATCCAACATCTTCGGTGGCTGAGACGCCGCCTTCGCGAGCAGGCTCGCTCCCACATTGGATTTTCGACAGGCACAGACCTCACGGTATAAACGGAACCCTGTGGGAGCGAGCCTGCTCGCGAAGGGGCCGGCCTATCCAACATCTTCAGTGGCGGACACGCCGCCTTCGCGAGCAGGCTCGCTCCCACATTGGATTTTCGACAGGCACAGACCTCACGGTATACACGCAACCCCTGTGGGAGCGAGCCTGCTCGCGAAGGGGCCAGCCCATCCAACATCTTCAGCGGCTGACACGCCGCCTTCGCGAGCAGGCTCGCTCCCACATTGTAATTCGACAGACACAGACCTCACGGTATACACGGAACCCCTGTGGGAGCGAGCCTGCTCGCGAAAGGGCCAGCTCACTCAAAATCTTGACTGACTGACACGCCGCCATCGCGAGCAGGCTCGCTCCCACAGGGGAAGCCCGAACCTACCAAAACCAGGTCAAACCCAACCCCAACCCCTACAACCAAGGATTCTCCGCCAGATGCCGACGCTCGAACCGGCGAATCTGCTCGGCACGCTGGAGCGTTGCGCCAATGGCGTCCAACCCCAGCAGCAACGACTCCTTGCGCAGTCCGTCAATCTCGAACGCCAAAACGCTGCCGTCCGCCAGCTCAATGCGCTGCTCGGGAAGGTTGACGCTGATAGCGGCCGTATCCGCACGGCCAGCGAGTTCGGCAATTTTTTTCCACTGGACCTCGGCAAGCTCAAGCAGCAGCACCCCGTTTCGCTGGCAATTGTCGTAGAAGATCCCGGCGAAACTCGTACCGATCAGCGCCCTGATCCCTACCTGCTTCAAGCCCCAGACCGCATGCTCACGGCTTGAGCCACAGCCGAAGTTTTCGCCCACCACCAGGAACGTCGCATCGCGCCAGCCAGGTTGATTGAGCACGAAATCCGGATTGGCAACGCCGGGCTCGCGCCATCTCAGGTCAAAGAACAGGCCCCGGTCCAGCCCCTGGCGGTCAATGCCCTTGAGGAACTGCTTGGGCATGATGACGTCGGTGTCGATGTTGGCGGCCAGCAGCGGGGCGGCGATGCCGGTTACGGTGTCAAAGGGTTGCATCTTCAGGCCTCCGGGAGCAGTGAGCGAACGTCAGTCAGGTGACCGGTTATCGCGGCGGCGGCCACCATGGCCGGACTCATCAGGTGAGTGCGCGCGCCCGCGCCCTGGCGTCCTTCGAAATTGCGATTGGTGCTGGATGCGCAGCGATCACCTGGCGCAAGCACGTCGTCGTTCATCGCCAGGCACATCGAGCAGCCGGACTGGCGCCATTCGAAACCCGCGTCGCGGAAGATCGCAGCCAGTCCTTCCTCTTCGGCCTGGTCGCGCACCGCGGTGGAGCCGGGCACGATCATCGCCCGAACATGGGCCGCGACCCGCTTGCCGCGAACGACCCGTGCCGCGTCGCGCAGGTCTTCGATGCGCGCATTGGTGCAGGAGCCGATGAAGGCATGGCTGATCTGCACTTCGCCAAGGGGCATCCCTGGCGTCAGCCCCATGTAGTCCAGCGCCCGCTGCAGGCCCTGGCGCAGGATCGGGTCGGGCTGCGCCGCCGGATCCGGTACCTGGCCGCCAATCGGCGCTGCCTGGTCGGGGCTGGTGCCCCAGGTCACCATCGGCTCCAGCGCAGCGACATCGAGGCTCACTTCCCGATCGAATACCGCATCCTCATCGCTGCGCAGGTCTTGCCACTTGGCCACGGCCTGTTCCCACAGCTCGCCCCGAGGCGCACGGGGTTTGCTTTGCAGGTAGGTAAAGACCTTGTCATCCGGGGCCATGAAGGCGCCTCTCGCACCCGCTTCCACGGCCATGTTGCAGATGGTCATCCGCGCTTCGACGCTCAGTGCGCTGATGACCGGGCCGGTGAATTCAATTGCGTAGCCCGTAGCGCCCGAGGCGCCGATTTTTTCGATCAGCGCCATGATGACGTCCTTGGCGGTGACGCCCGCGCCGAGGGCGCCATCGACCGTGACGCGCAGGGTTTTCAGACGCCTGTAGACCAGCGTCTGGGTGGCCAGCAAATGTTCGATTTCAGAAGTGCCGATGCCGAAACCGAACGCCCCGAGCGCACCGTAGGTGGTGGTATGGCTGTCGCCGGCGGCGATGACCATGCCCGGCAGGATGAAGCCTTGCTCGGGAGCGACGACGTGCTCGATGCCCTGGCGCTTGTCGAGCACATCCAACAGTTCGATGCCGAAGTCTCGGCAGTTTTCGGCGAAGTAGGACACCTGCCGGGCGCCGCCCGCATCCGGCATGGCCGCGATACGCTCGGGCGTGGTCGGGTTGACGTGGTCAACCACCGCGAGGGTTGCGCTGGGGCGCCAGACGCTGCGGTGGGCTTCGCGCAGGCCGCTGAACGCTTGCGGGCTGGTGTATTCGTTGGCGACCTGACGGTCGATGTACAGCAGCACGTGGCCCTGATCATCCAGCGGGCAAACGGTATGGCTGTCGATATGTTTCTGATAAAGCGTTCTCGGGCTATTCATTTTCGCGCGCTTCTTGTCCTGGCGGGGCTTGCTGTGAACAGCATATGCCCCGCCCTGAAAGCATCAAGCACGCAAAAGTGAAGGCGTTGCACACGAGTCGTGATCAATCACCCAAGGAGCGGCCATCAACGCCGTCCAGTTCGGGTGCTGACGTCTACCCAGACGGCCAGGACCAGAATGCTGCCTTTGACAATCATCTGCCAGTAGCTGTCGACGTCGAGCATCGACATGCCGTTGTCCAGGCTGGTGATGACCAGCGCGCCGAGCAGCGCACCGTAGACCGTCCCGGAGCCGCCGCGCATGGAGGTGCCGCCGATGAAACAGGCAGCGATGGCGTCCAGTTCGCCCATGTTGCCGGCCGAGGGGGAGCCGGCCGCCAGGCGCGCGGTGTTGACCATGCCGGCGAGGGCGCACATCACGCCCATGATGCCGAAGATCCAGAGTTTCACCGCTTGCACGTTGATGCCGGACAGGCGGGTGGCTTCCATGTTGCTGCCCACGGAATAGACACGCCGGCCGAACACGGTCTGGCTGGTCACGTAGCTGAACACCCCCAGCAGGACCAACAGCAGCAGCACCGGAACCGGAATTCCGTCGTAGCTGTTCAGCGTGTAGACGAAGCCGGCGAGCACTGCGCCGATCAGCACCACCCGCACCACGTCGCGCACCAATGAATGGGCGGCCAGGCCGTGCAAGGCGCGATTGCGGCGTTGTCTCCAGGTCAGGAACAACGTCAGGGCAAACAGCACCACGCCAAGGCCCGTGCCGACCGCATGGGGCAGATAACCCTGGCCGACATAAACCAGCTCCGGCGATACCGGGGCGATCGTGGTGCCGCCGGTGATGCCCAGCAGAATTCCGCGAAACGCCAGCATGCCGCCCAAGCCGACGATGAACGAGGGGATGCGCAGGTAGGCGGTCATGTAGCCGTTGGCGAGGCCGATGACCAGCCCGCACAGGGCGACCAGGCTCAGGTTCGCCAGTAGCGGAATGTGATAGACCACATCGAGAATCGCCGCGAGCCCGCCGAGCAAGCCCAGCAGCGAACCCACCGACAGGTCGATCTCACCGCTGATGATCACCAGCACCATGCCGCAGGCCAGGATTCCGGTGATGGACATCTGCCGCAGCAGGTTGGAGAGGTTGCGCGGAGTCAGGAATCCGCCCTCGGTCTGCCAGCTGAAGAACAGCCAGATGACTGCCACGGCAATCACCAGGGCGAGCATTTTGTAGCGGGTGAACACTTGTTTGACCTGATTCATCTACGCGGATTTCCGATCATTGTTGTCAGGGGCTTCGGGATGGCTGAGCGCGGCCGCAAGCACCTGCTCCTGGGTCAGTTCACAATTGACGAAATCGCCGCGCAACTGGCCGTCGCCAATCACCAGCACGCGGTCGGACACCCCGAGCACTTCGGCCAGCTCCGAGGACACCATGATGATCGACACGCCTTCGGCCGCCAGCGCGCCCATCAGCTTGTAGATCTCGTACTTGGCACCCACATCCACGCCTCGGGTGGGCTCGTCGAGAATCAACACCCGGGGCTTGGTCAGGAGCATCTTCGCCAACACGGCTTTCTGCTGGTTGCCGCCGGACAGGCTGGTGATCGGCAGGAACGGGCTTGCGGTCTTCAGGTGCATGCGCGAGATCTCCCGGTCGATGCTGCCCAGTTCGGCCTCGGCATCGATCCGGGTCATCTTCGAGAAGTTCTCCAGCACCGCCAGGGTAATGTTCTGGCCGACACCCAGGTCCGGGATGATGCCTTGGCGCTTGCGGTCTTCGGGGACCATGCACAGGCCGGCGCGGATCGATTTGAGCGGTGTGCTGCTGTCGATCCGCTGGCCGTCCAGCCAGACCTCACCTTCATGGCGTCCGGGGTAGGCGCCGAACAGGGCCGACACCAGTTCCGTGCGACCGGCGCCCACCAGCCCGGCGATGCCGAGGATTTCCCCGCGCTTGAGCGCAAACGAAATATCGTCGACCCGTTTGCGCCTGGGGTTGTCGACGTCGTAGCAGGTGATGTGGCGCGCCTCGAAAATCACCTCGCCGATCTCGTGGGGTTCGGTGGGGTAGAGGTTGCTCATTTCCCGTCCGACCATCTGGGTGATGATTTTCGGGATATCCATGTCGGCCATGGCGGTGGTCGCGATGTGTTTGCCATCGCGGATGACGGAAATGGTGTCGCACACCGCCGCCACTTCATCGAGCTTGTGGGAGATATACACGCAGGCCACGCCCTTGGCCTTGAGGTCGCGGATGATGTCCAGCAGCACCTCGATTTCCGAACGGGTCAGGGCCGAGGAGGGCTCGTCGAGGATCAGCAGGCGCGCCTGTTTGTTCAGCGCCTTGGCGATCTCGACCAGTTGCTGGTAGCCACCGCCGTACTGCGAGACCGGCAGCGAGACGTTCATGTCCGGCACTTTGAGCTCACGCATCAGGGCTTCGGCGCGATGGATCATCGCCGGATAGTTCATGCGCCCGCCGGGCAGGGTCAGCTCGTGGCCCATGAAGATATTTTCGGCCACTGACAGGTCGGGGACCAGCGTCAGTTCCTGATGGATGATGACGATCCCGGCGGCCTCGGTTTCGCTGATCGATTGGGCTTTCAGCGGCTGGCCGTCCCAGAGGATTTCGCCCTCCCAGGTGCCATAGGGGTAGACCGCCGAGAGGACTTTCATCAACGTGGATTTGCCCGCGCCGTTTTCACCGCACAGGCCGACACATTCCCCGGGCCGGACCTTGATGTCGATGCCGTTGAGGGCTTTGACACCGCCAAAGGTCTTGACGATGCCGTTCATTTGCAACAGGTATTCGGACATGGCGAGGGCTCGTAAAAAAGGGCTCACACAACATAAAACCTGTGGGAGCGAGCCTGCTCGCGAAGAGGCCGGCACACCCTGCATCATCATCGGCTGTGACGCCGTCTTCGCGAGCAGGCTCGCTCCCACAAGGATTTTTGCTTAACCAAAGAGCTGCGCTTTGATCACTGCCCGGCAATCTGCGCCTTGGTGTAGAACCCGTCCTTTTCCAGCAGGTCGATGTTGTCCTTGGTCAGTGCGGTGGGCGTGAGCAGGATGGTGTCGACCTTCTTGTTGCCGTTGTCGTACTGCGAGCTGTAGGTGGGCTTCTCGTTGCGCGCCAATTGCACCGAGAGCTTGGCGGCTTCGGAGGCGATCAGTTTCAGCGGCTTGTAGACCGTCATGGTCTGCGTGCCGTCGATCACGCGCTTGACCGCCGCCAGGTCGGCGTCCTGGCCCGAGATCGGTACCTTGCCGGCCAGCTTCTGCGCGGCCAGGGCCTGGATGGCGCCGCCGGCGGTGGCGTCGTTGGAGGCGACGATGCCATCGATCTTGTTGTTGTTCCGGGTCAGGGCGTTTTCAACGATGCTCAGGGCTTCGGTGGGGTTCCATTCCTTCACCCATTGCTGGCCGACAATCTTGATGTCGCCCTTGTCGATGGCCGGTTGCAGCACCTTCATCTGGCCTTCGCGCAGAATCTTGGCGTTGTTGTCCGTAGGGGCGCCGCCCAGCAGGAAGTAGTTACCCTTCGGCGCTGCCTTCAGGACACCGCCGGCCTGCATCTCGCCGACTTTTTCGTTATCGAAGGAAATGTAGGCGTCGATGTCGGCGTTGAGGATCAGCCGGTCATAGGACACCACCTTGATCCCGGCCTTCTTGGCTTCGGCGACGGCGTTGGTCAGCACGGTAGCGTTGAATGGCACGATGACGATCACATCGACGCCCCGGGAAATGAGGTTTTCGATCTGGGAAATCTGCTTCTGCTCGTTGGCGTCCGCCGATTGCACGTAGACCTTGGCGTCGAGTTTTTCCGCCGCCGCGACAAAGTAGTCACGGTCGCGCGACCAGCGCTCCAGGCGCAGGTCGTCAATGGAAAAACCGATTTTCGGGTGGGTCGCGTCGGCCATGGCCGGAAGCGACAGCAGGGCGAGGGCGCCGGCGAGCAAGGTACGTTTGAAGGTTTTCATGGTGGTGCGTCCTTTTATTGTTTTTTGAAAGACACTGCCTGACGATGAACATGATGCCGGTAGAACTGTAGAGACTTGTTTGGCGTTTCGGGCGCAGATTTGTCGCGCGAATGTAACAACCTCCCTGCGCCCACGAAGGTTGCCTGCCGTCAGGGGTAGATGAACCGGTTGACGACGTTTTCGAGCATCTCCTGCCGACCGCTGACGGCCTGCGGATTCAGCTCGTTGGTGAATGCATGCTCGGCCAGTGATTCGAGACTGAAGTCCCCCGCCAGAACCGCCTTGCCGAACGGCTGTTGCCAGCCGGCGTAGCGCTGGTCCTTGAATTTCTGCAGTTGATCGTTCTGCACCATGGCCGCCGCGCGCTCCAGGGACAGGGCGAGCACGTCCATGGCGGCAACATGACCGTGGAACAGATCGACGTCGTCGACGCTCTGGCGGCGGACTTTGGAGTCGAAGTTGAACCCTCCGTTGCCGAAGCCCCCGGCCTTGAGGATTTCATAGGTGGCGAGGGTCATTTCCTCGACGCTGTTGGGAAACTGGTCGGTGTCCCAGCCGTTCTGCGGATCGCCACGGTTGGCATCGATGCTGCCGAAGATTCCCAGGGAGACCGCCGTGGCGATTTCATGATGGAAACTGTGCCCGGCCAGGGTCGCGTGGTTGGCCTCGATGTTGACCTTGATTTCGTTCTCCAGGCCGAACTGTTGCAGGAAGCCGAACACGGTGGCGCTGTCGTAATCGTATTGGTGCTTGGTCGGCTCCTGGGGCTTGGGCTCGATCAGCAGGTCGCCCTTGAAGCCGATCTTGTGCTTGTGCTCGACCACCATGCGCATGAAGCGGCCCAACTGTTCGCGTTCGCGCGCAAGGTCGGTATTGAGCAGGGTTTCATAGCCTTCACGGCCGCCCCACAATACGTAGTTGGAGCCCTTCAAACGCTGAGTGGCGTTCATGGCGCTGAACACCTGGGCGGCGGCGCAGGCGAAGACCTGTGGGTCCGGGTTGCTGGCGGCGCCTGCGGCAAAACGCGGGTTGCTGAAGCAATTGGCGGTGCCCCACAACAGCTTGATTCCGCTTTGTTCCTGATGGCGCTCAAGGTGATCGACCATCTGCGCGAAGTTGTTGCGGTATTCCTTCAGCGATTGTCCTTCCGGCGCGACGTCGGTGTCATGGAAGCAGTAGTAGTCGATGCCCAGCTTGGAGAAAAACTCGAACGCCGCCTCGGCCTTGCCGATCGCCAATTCCAGCGGATCGCCGGCGTGCTGCCACGGGCGCTTGAAGGTCCCGGCGCCGAACACATCGGACCCTGGCCAGACAAACGTATGCCAGTAGCAGACGGCCATGCGCAGGTGCTCGCGCATGGGTTTGCCGAGCACCAGCTTGTTGGCGTCGTAATGGCGGAAGGCGAGCGGCGAGTCGCTGCCGGGGCCTTCATAACAAATCGGCTCGACATCGGGGAAGTACGACATGGGCGGGTTTCCTTTTTATTCTTGGCGGTGTCCCGATACTACCGCCGGCCCGCAGGCTGCTGATTATGAAAATCACCAATCGGCAGTTCGATTTTGAGTATTGAGATTCGCCGTTCGCGCGCCTAGTCTGTGTCCATCGGCCCAGGATAAAAACAATGAAAATCGTCCCGCCCGTTCACCGCATCGCCCTGCTGTTCAACGGCAGCAAGATCTACGACCGCGGCATCATCAGCGGCATCGGCAACTACCTGAGCAGCACGCGCGCGTCCTGGGACCTGTTTCTCGAGGAAGATTTTCACTGCCGGTTGAAAGGGATCGAGCGCTGGCAGGGCGATGGAATCATCGCCGACTTCGATGACCCGCTGATCGGCGAGGCGCTGGCCGGGATCAAGCTGCCCGTGGTGGCGGTGGGGGGCTCGTATCAGGACGAGCGCGCCTATCCGAAGGGCATTCCATATGTCGCTACGGATAATCACGCGCTGATCAAGCTGGCCTACGCGCATCTGATCGAAGCCGGGTTGACACAATTCGCCTGTTTCAGCCTGCCCGAAGCCCAGGCCAATCGCTGGGCCCAGGAACGGGAAAAGGCCTTTCGCCAGTTGATGCAGCGCGATGGCCTGCCGGCGCAGGTGTACCGGGGCATGGGCACCAGCGCGCCGCTTTGGGACAGCGCGGTCGAGCAGCAGATCGCCTGGCTGCAGAGCCTGCCCAAACCCATCGGCATCATCGCGGTCAGCGACGCGCGGGCCCGGCAGTTGTTGCAAGCTTGCCTGACAGCCGGGATCGCCGTGCCGGAGCAAGTCGCGTTGATCGGCATCGACAACGACCCGCTGACCCGCAGCCTGACCCGGGTGCCGCTCAGTTCGGTGGTGCAGGGCACCGAAACCATGGGCCGGACCGCCGCGCGCCTGCTTCACCAGATGCTGCACGGCATGCCTGCCACCGGCACCCAGGTGTTGATCCCGCCCGAGGCGATCAACGTGCAAGCGTCGAGCCTGCACCAGCCACTGGGCAATCCTTACGTCATGCAGGCTTTGTTGTTCATTCGCCAATACGCCTGCCAGGGCATCAAGACCGCGCAAGTGGCGGCGTATGTCGGCGTGTCGCGTTCATCCCTGGAGTCGCATTTTCGCAAGGAGCGTGGTTGCAGTGTTCACGACGAGATCCTGCGCTTCAAGCTGGCGGCGGCGGCCAGCGGGTTGGAGAACACCGAGCTGGCGATTGCCGATATCGCCCGTGATTGCGGTTTCAAGTCGGCGCAGTACCTGCACACGGTGTTTCGCCGCGAATTCGGCTGTACGCCTAGGGGATTTCGCCAATCAGTCGGATAGCCAGGTACTCATCACCCGCCGATCCAGTTCCTCCCAGTCTGCCATGCCCAACACCCGGGTAGTGTTCAACCCCCGCAGATAACCGCGCAGTTGATTGGCCGTGTCGCGCTTGAGCTGGGGGGCGATGTCGGCATTGCTCAACAGCACGCTTTCGTACTGGACCAGGTACTCAGCCACCCGCTCACGGAAGTCGGGCAGTACCGCGTCGCGAATCAAGTCAAACGTTCTCATCCGTTCCTCATCATTCCGGCTTGCAACTATTGCTATGAGTAATAGTGACCATTAGCAAATGCAAGTTCTGCTTTGCGGGCAATCATTGGAAAATCAGCGCCATCGAGACACAGCCCAACGTTTTTATTTTCAGGACCGATCCATGCGCCCTTTATTTCTACTGTCCCTGGCGTTTTCCCCGCTGTTATTGGCGGGATGTGCCTCGGCACCGAACGATCCGACCCTGACCTTGCAGACCAGCAAGACCCCGGCCGAATACGCTGAATGCGTCGTGCCGAAGTTGCAAGGCAGCGCTTTGCACCCGATGGTCTCGCAGAGCCAGCGCAGCTACCGCATCGTCGTGCCGAGCAAGATTTCGGCGGACAACGTGCTGGAAGCCTACAAGGCCGGCAGTGGCGGCAAGGTGTTTGTCTACGAGCGCCACCTGCTGGCGTCCAATCTCCTGCCTTCGAGTTTCGAGCGCGCCGCACAGGAATGCATCTGACCGGCCCGTAAACGCTTTTCTCCGTGCTCCTTTGGTTGGCCGCAACCAACCAATTCCCTTGCCCCGCACCGTCTTCGGTCGCGGGGCTTTTTTTGTCCGGGGACCTCACATACCTTGGTGTGAGAGGATGGCGGACGCAAATCCGCCGCAGAAAAAAGGACCGAAATGACCATGCTCCCAGCGTACTCCGCGCCATTCGCCCTGGCGCTTGCAGCCTTTTGCGCACCGGCGCAGGCCGCGACGTGGCAGATCTGCGATATCCAGCTGCACGTCACCGAAGTGGTGAAACGGCCCACGCCGAAGCTCCAGGCCCAAGTCCTGAAGGCGCGCCCGGCCTCGCCCAGTGTGGAATGCCCGGAAGAGGGCGCGATGATCAGCTTCATTCCGGAAACCGCCGACTACCAGGCCACGCTGCCACGCCGCAAATGGCCCGGGAAAGGCCAGGCGATCCGGATCAAGTACCGCTATCTGGATGGAATCTGCAAGGGCGACGGCAACGACTATCCTTGCCGTATCGAGCATTATCCGTTTGTAGCTCGATGAAAAAGTCGCTCATCGAGACGTCCAGAACTACCGGGGCTGGATTGAAAGCGAATACCAATGATGCTGCTCGGTGGCTTCTGGTGGCGTAGGCTCCACCAGAAAACCACAACGATCAAGCACTTTCACCGAGCCGGCATTTTGTACATAGACTTCGGCGAGCAACCGTTCGAGTCGCCAGTGTGACCGGGCCTGCTCGATCAAGTGCTTCACTGCCAGCGTCGCCAGTCCCTTGCCACAAGCGTGTTGGGCGATTCGATAGCCGACCTGCGCCGTTCGCTCGCTGGTGTCGATGTCCTTGAGGTTCGCTCGTCCGATGATCATTCCGCCGGCGTCCTCGATGACAAATGGGTGCCAGGTCCCGGCGGCGAAGCCGGACTGGTAATCGCCGATGTGCTCGCTGACCCCCTGCAACGAATAAAACGCCGGCGCGCGCGCATCGATGTGCTGCTCGAACCACTCGCGATTATCCATTTCAAACGCCAGCAATGACTCGGCATCGGCGACTTGCAGGGTACGAATCCTGATGGCTTCCTTGTCCACGTTTCACGTCCTCATCAGTCGGAGCATTCACAACGCCAGATCCGGGTCGGAATCGCTGTTTTTCTGCCCCACGGGATCGCTGTTGGTCGGGGCCTTCGATTCGGCGTTTCCACGGATGTCCGGCGGCGGCGCCAGTTTTAGCACATCGCTGGTGTATTTCCATTCCTCATAGACACGATCAGGATCATCGTTTAGCCGTGTGCCATAGCTGGGAACGATCTGGTGCAGTTTTTCCTGCCAGGCCGGCGAGGCCACCTTGTCCTTGAAGACCCGCTGCATCACTTCCAGCATGATCGGGGCTGCCGTCGAGGCACCAGGGGATGCGCCAAGCAGGCCGGCAATGCTGCCGTCCTGGGAGGCCACTACTTCGGTGCCCAGTTTGAGCACGCCACCTTTTTCTTCGTCGCGCTTGATGACCTGCACGCGCTGGCCGGCTTGCCAGAGGCGCCAGTCTTCCTTCCTGGCCTGGGGAAAATATTCCTGCAAGGCCTTGAACCGATCATCGTCGGAAAGCATGAGCTGGCCGGCCAGGTATTCAACCAGCGGGTACTGCTCGATGCCTACTTTGGTCATCGGCCAGATATTGTGCGGGGTCATGCTGGTGAAAAGGTCGAAGTACGAGCCTTCCTTGAGGAATTTGGTGGAGAAGGTCGCAAACGGACCAAAGAGGATGACGCGCTTGCCATCCAGTACGCGGGTGTCCAGATGCGGCACTGACATCGGTGGCGCGCCGGTGGAAGCGATGCCGTACGCCTTGGCCATGTGTCGCTCGGCAATGCCAGGGTTCTCGGCGACCAGGAACGAGCCGCCGACCGGGAACCCGGCGTAGTCGTCTGCCTCCGGGATACCCGATTCCTGTAGCAGATGCAGTGCGCCGCCGCCGGCGCCAATGAATACGAACCTGGCGTCGGTGGTGGTCGTTTCGCCGTCCTTGAGGTTCTTGTATTCCACGCGCCAGGTACCGTCGTCGTTGCGGGTGATGTCGCGCACCTCGCTGGAAAGCTTCAGGCTGAAGTTGGGCCGGCTCTGCAAGTAGCTGACGTACTGGCGGGTAATTTCGCCAAAATTCACATCGGTGCCGATCGGCGTCCAGGTGGCCGCGAGCTTCTGGTTCGGATCGCGGCCCTCCATCATCAAGGGTACCCACTTCCTGATCTGCTCCGGGTCCTCTGAATATTGCATCGGCCGGAATAGCGGGCTCGCTTGCAGCGCCTCGTAGCGTTTTTTCAGGAATTTGATGTTGTCGTCACCCCAGACAAAACTCATGTGCGGGGTGGAATTGATGAATGAAGGCGGATTCTTCAACACGTTGTTGCGCACCTGCCAGGCCAGGAACTGGCGGGTGATCTGGAAGGCTTCGTTGATCTCGATGGCCTTGGAAATGTTGACGTTGCCCTGGTCATCCATCGGCGTGTAATTGAGCTCCGCCAGTGCCGAATGCCCGGTGCCGGCGTTGTTCCAGCCGTTGGAGCTTTCTTCGGCTACCGCATCCAGGCGTTCGACCATTTCCATCGACCAGCCAGGCTCAAGCTCGTTGAGCCAGATGCCCAGCGTCGAACTCATGATGCCGCCGCCTACCAGCAGCACGTCGACCTTCTTCGTTTCCGCCGCCCGGGCCCCGTTGACGCCTGATAAGAGCGCAGCGCCCAGCAGGACCGCGATAATGATTCTGTTCATAGTTCCATCCTCGGCGACCCGAGGAGTCGCTCGTTGACCAATTGACGCTACCGACCTTGTGTTGACCTGCGTGAAGAAAAGACTGTTCAGCGACCTGGCGGCAGAGAGTGACGAAAGGCAGCCTTGCCCTTGGGCAACGTCGAGGGTTTGACGACCCGAGGGAGACGCGGCATATTGTGCTCGGTTATGTATATTCATGCTCGTTTATGCAGGTTCAGCTGTCATGAGTGCTACCCACGAAGTGTTTCCCGGCGAACGCCAACGTTTGATCAGCGAGCGGCTTGCCCTGTATGGCCGGGTCATCGCGGCTGATCTGGCGATTGAATTCAACGTCTCTGAACATTCGATACGCCGAGACCTGGGCACATTGGCGGCGGCGGGCTTGTGCAAGCGCGTCTATGGCGGCGCGATTCGCTTGCCGGCCGCCGAAGCGCCGATCGATGTGCGGATCCACCAGGATCCAGCGCGCAAGGATAATCTTGGCCAGGCGGCAGCCGCGCTGCTTAGCGCAGGCCAGCATGTATTCCTGGATGCCGGCTCGACCAACCTGGCCATTGCCCGTGCCATCGACCCGGGGCTGCAATTGACGCTCAGCACCAACTCCCCGCTGATCGCGGTGGAACTGATGAAGCTGCCCCGCGCCGAGGTCATCCTGCTCGGCGGTCGCATGAACCGCGTCGCGGGCGGGGCCATCGGTCTGGCCGCCGTCCAGCAATTGCGCCAGTTCAATTTCGACTTGTGCTTTGTCGGGGCCTGCGCCATCGACCCGGACAATGGCGTCACCGCGTTTGGCCTGGACGACGCCGAGTTCAAGCGCGCGGTGGTCGCGGCCAGCGGTCAGGTGGTGGTGGCGGTGACCAACCAGAAGCTGTCCAGCGTCGCTCATTATCAAGTGGCCTCTTGTGAAGAGGTGACCACGCTGGTAGTGGAGCAGGATGCGCCGCAAGAGCGACTCGGCCCCTTTTTCGAGCGAATCTCCAAGGTCGTGAGGGCGGTCGAGCAGCAATAACGCAAGGCAAGGGGATTCGACCCATTGTCCGCCAGACGATTTACGTCTAGTTTGCTGGCCCATCATAAGTACAAAAGTCAGGAGTCATCGATGCAACCGATTCGTCTCGGCCTGGTGGGCTACGGCAAGATCGCCCAGGATCAACACGTTCCCGCCATCCAGGCCAACCCCGCGTTCGAACTGGTAGCGGTCGCCACGCAAGGCAAGCCCTGCGCCGGTGTGGAGAATTTCCAGTCCCTGGGCGAGTTGCTGGAAAACGGCCCGCACGTCGATGCAATTGCCTTTTGCACGCCGCCACAAGGGCGATTCGGTCTGGTCCGGCAGGCGCTGGTGGCCGGCAAGCATGTGCTGGTGGAGAAACCGCCCTGTGCCACCCTGGGCGAAGCGATGGCGCTGGTGGAGCAGGCGAGCGAGCAAGGCGTCAGTGGCCTGTTCGCCTGGCATTCGCGTTACGCTCCGGGCATCGAGCTTGCCCGGGACTGGCTCGCCAGCCGCACGCTGCAAAGCGTCCGGATCGACTGGAAGGAAGACGTGCGCAAATGGCACCCTGGCCAGGCGTGGATCTGGCAACCGGGCGGCCTCGGGGTCTTTGATCCGGGCATCAATGCCCTGTCGATCGTCACCCATCTGCTGCCGCTGTCGCTGTTCGTCGAGTCGGCCGAGCTGCGCGTTCCAGACAATTGCCAGTCACCAATTGCCGCGAGCATCAGGATGTCGGATGCCCGCCATCTCGATATCCGCGCCGAATTCGATTTCGACCACGGTCATGATGAGCTCTGGAGCATCGAGATTCGCTGCGCCGAAGGCGTGTTGCGACTGGACAACGGTGGTGCGTTGTTAAGCATCGACGGCGTGCGCCAGTCGGTGTCGGAGGAGGGCGAGTACGCGGCGGTGTACCGGCACTTCCAGCAGTTGATCGGTAACAAGGCCAGTGACCTGGACCTGCAACCGCTGCGCCTGGTTGCGGACAGCTTTTTCGTCGGCAGCCGGACCTTGGTCGAGCCGTTCTACGACTGAATGGCGAGCGGGCCCATCCTCATGGGGGATGGGCCCGCGGCCTGCCTATTGATGTATTTCGGCAACCGACATGGTGAAGATCAGCTTCGACTTGCCGGCGTTGGAATACGTGTGCGCCACATCGGTTTTCGCGACCGCCGAGCTACCGGCGGGGACGACCAGTTCCGTTTCTCCCACCACACATTTCAGTGTGCCTTTTTCTACATGGAACAGCTCAAGCGTGCCTTGAGGGTGTCCGGCCGAGGCGAAGGTTTCGCCGGGAAACATTTCCCAGCGCCACAGCTCGATCATGTTCGGGCCTGGCGTACCGGCCAGCAGGCGCGCGCTGCCTCCCAACTCTCCGGTCCAGAGTGTAGGAATATCCTGGCTGTCGATGACATGGGCCGAAGGTGCTTCCGCCACGTTGACGATATCGGCTACCGAAAGGCCCAGCGCCGCGGCGATCTTGCACAGGATGCCGATGCTCGGGTTGGCCGTGCATTTCTCGATTTCCACTACCATCCCTTTGCTCACGCCCGAGCGCCGGGACAGTTCGTCAAGCGTGATTTTCTGAGCCTTGCGTGCCTGCTTGAGCGTGCGCGCAACGGCCAGGCTCACCGCGTGGGCGTCCGCGCCAGGGACGGTCGATAGAGGGCTGTTCAGGGGCATCACCAAGGTCGCGATAAATGAGCCAGGGATTCTCGGCGTTTGCCGGGGACGGCGTCAATCGGCCATCGCAGTTTTATGACTAAAAAGTCGATATATTGACTTTGGCGGCCGGCGGTGACTAGCATGAAAACCGATTTTGAATTGCTGGAGAATGCTGATGCTGTCGGTACAGCCGTTGATCGACCAAGCCGTTGCCGAGCTGGCGCCGGGGTTCAGGGCCCTGAGCATCGTCGTGCAGGCTGCGCCGCTCACCGATCCCTACGTCGCCCGCGCGGCGCTGGAGCGAGCCTGTCAATCGGTGCTGGCGGGCGGGCCGGCCTGGGCGGAGGCCCATTTGCAGCAGTGGGCCCAAACGTTCCGACTGTTCGGTGCCAAGCCGCAACGCACGCCTTGTTCAGCCGAAGCGTTGCGCAAGCGGGTATTGCGCGACGGCGGCTTGCCGAGCCTTGATCCGGTCGTTGACCTCTACAACGCCATCAGTCTCGAATATGCGATCCCGGTGGGCGGGGAAAATATCGAGGCGTACGTGGGCTCGCCGCGACTGGTGATTGCCGAGGGTGGCGAACCGTTCGATACGATGAAAGAGGGCGCGCCTGCCCATGAATACCCCGACGCCGGCGAAGTGGTCTGGCGTGACGACCAGGGCGTGACGTGCCGTCGCTGGAACTGGCGCCAGGGCGTCAGGACCCGCCTGGACGCGGATGCCAGGCAGATGTGGTTCATCCTCGAAAGCCTGCCGGCGATGCCGCTCGAAGCGCTGACCGAAGCGGGCGACAGGCTGATAGAAGGCTTGCAGTCGATGATGCCCGGCGTGCAGATCGAGAGCGTGCTGATCGGGCCCGGAAGCTAACGCGCTGGCGGAAGCTCCTGTGGCGAGGGAGCTTGCTCCCGCTGGTCTGCGCAGCAGACCCAACCCAGCCAACGCAGTCATTCAGGCATATCGCATTGACCGGCTGACGACTGCTGCGCAGCCGAGCGGGAGCAAGCTCCCTCGCCACGAGGGGGTGTCAGTCAGTCCAGGTCTTGCGCGCTATGCCGCTCCGGCACCTGGCTCGTTTCGTCGCCCCAGGTCCGGTTGACGCGCTGTCCGCGCACCACGGCTGGACGCTTGGCGATTTCCTCCGCCCAACGCTGCACGTGGGTGTATTCGTGGGCTGCCAGGAACTCGGCCGCCGAGTACACGTTGTTCCGCACCAGTTGGCCATACCAGGGCCAGACCGCGATGTCGGCAATGGTGTACTGGTCGCCGGCCAGGTAACGGTTTTCAGCCAGGCGACGATCCAGCACATCCAGTTGGCGCTTGGCTTCCATGGTGAAGCGATTGATCGGGTATTCCAGTTTCTCCGGCGCGTAGGCGTAGAAATGTCCGAAGCCGCCACCCAGGTAAGGCGCCGAGCCCATCTGCCAGAACAGCCAGTTCAAGGTTTCGGTGCGCCCGGCCGGATCGGTCGGCAGCAGCGCAGCGAATTTTTCCGCCAGGTACAGCAGGATCGAACCGGACTCGAACACCCGGATCGCAGGTTCGACGCTGCGGTCCAGCAGGGCCGGGATCTTGGAATTCGGATTGACCTCGACGAAACCGCTGGAGAACTGGTCGCCTTCGCCGATGCGAATCAGCCAGGCGTCGTATTCCGCGCCGGTGTGCCCGAGCGCCAGTAGTTCCTCAAGCAGGATGGTCACTTTCACGCCATTGGGCGTTGCCAGCGAATAGAGCTGCAACGGGTGCTCGCCGATCGGCAGGGTTTTTTCATGGGTCGGCCCGGCGACAGGGCGGTTGATGCTGGCGAAGTGGCCGCCCGAGGGGGCTTCGTGCTTCCAGACTTTGGGCGGGACGTAAGACGCTTGGCTCATGGGACGTACCTTATCGTTTGAATGCGCTGATCCTGAAGCGAAGCCATAGCACATTTGCGCTATGGCTCAGGTCGGGGACATGGACTCTAATCTATGGGCGCTCTGTCAGGCAGACAAGGGCCGTCGAAAATAATGCCGAGGGTCAACGGTCATTTCATTTGATGAAACAATGGATTTCAATCCGTGCGTATTCCTGCGCCGGCGCATTGGGCAGAAGATGACTCCACCCGCCCACACACCCAGTCAAAAGGGGGTGACGGACGAACCCTGACCGTAGCGCACTGGCCCAGGCAGCAATGCCGCAGGCGCAAGGAGTAACCGATGAACGAAGCCTCGAAAGTAGCCCCTTCGCCCTGGCATGAAGGCGAGTTGGCCTTGCAGCGCACTGTCGGGGCAGTAGAAATGATGGCGGGTGTCGGCCAGCGGCAACTGGCGCGTAGCTGGATGCCGGATCAGCACCGCGAGTTCTACGCTCAGTTGCCTTTCGTGGTGCTGGGCGCGGTGGATCGCCAGGGTGATGTCTGGGCGACCCTGCGCACCGGGCAGCCCGGCTTCATGAATTCACCGGACCCGGAAACGCTGCACATCCATTTCGACCCGGAGCCCGAAGACCCGGCCGAGCAAGGTATGGGCGAGGGCGATGCCATCGGCATGCTCGGCATCGAGTTGCATACCCGTCGCCGCAACCGCATGAACGGCGTCGTGCGCCGCCGGCTTGAGCGCGGGCTGGAGATCTCGGTGAGCCAGGCCTATGGCAACTGCCCACGCTACATCAACCTGCGCCAGTACCGTTTCGTCGATGAGCAGCCCGCCGAATCGCGCCAACTGGTGGCGGCCGACCCGTTGGTCCGGCAGTTGGTCACCGCGGCCGATTCGTTCTACATCGCCACCTACGTGGTACGCGACGGCGAGCGGCAAGTCGATGCGTCCCATCGCGGCGGCAAGTCAGGTTTTGTGCGCATGGACGAGGACGGCACGCTGACCATTCCGGATTTTTCCGGAAACCTGTTCTTCAATACGCTGGGCAATATCCTGCTGAACCCGCGTGCGGGCCTGGTCTTCGTTGATTTCCAAACGGGCGATTTGTTGCAGATGAGCGGATCGGCGCAAGTGTTGCTGGACGATCCGCAGATCGCCGCGTTCCAGGGCGCCGAGCGGCTGTTGCGTTTTACTCCGCAGCGCATTGTCCATCGTCCGGCGGCGCTGCCGTTGCGCTGGAAGGACCAGGACGAGGGTGACTCGCCCAATTCATTGATGACCGGCAGCTGGGAGCAGACCGCCGAGCGCTTGCAGGCCGAGGCCCTGCGCAGCCAATGGCGGGCGCTGCAGGTCACCCGGGTGGTGGACGAAAGTCACGACATTCGGTCCTTCCACCTGCAAACCAACGACGGCGTCGGTTTACCCCGGTTCGAAGCCGGGCAGCATCTACCCGTACGGATAACGCTGGAAGGACAGCAAGTGCCGTCGATCCGGACCTATAGCGTATCCAGCGCACCGTCGGACGATTTTCTGCGCATCAGTGTCAAGCGTGACGGCGCGGTATCTTCGCACCTGCATGAGCAGATCCAGGCGTCCCACCAGATTGACGCCCGGGCGCCTCAGGGTCATTTCACGGTGAATCCGACTGAGCGCCGGCCTTTGGTACTGTTGGCGGCGGGCGTCGGTATCACACCGCTGTTGTCAATGCTGCGCGAAGTGGTCTACCAGGGGAAACGCATCAGCCGGATGCGCCCGGTCTGGCTGGTGCAAAGCGCTCGCCACGTGGCCGACCTGGCCTTTCGCGAGGAGATCGATGAACTGGTAGCCCGTGCCGGTGACAAGTTGCGAGTGCTGCGCATGGTCAGCCAGCCGCCCACCGACGGGACGGCCGGGCAAGGCTACGACGTGGCCGGCAGAATCGAAGTGACGTTGCTCAAGCAACTGTTACCCCTCGATGATTACGATTACTACCTGTGCGGGCCGGGCAGCTTTACCCAGGCGCTGTACGACGGCTTGCGCAAGCTGCGCATTCCCGATGATCGCATTCACGCCGAAACCTTCGGTCCGTCCACGCTGGTGCGTGACATCGAAGTCAGCGTACCGGCGGCCGAGCAAGTGCCGGCGGCCACCGAAGCGGTAAAGGTGCTGTTCGCCGGTTCGGCCAAGGAGGCCCGCTGGGAACCGGAAAGCGGGACGCTGCTGGAATTGGCCGAGGCGCGGGGTCTGAATCCGGAGTTCAGTTGCCGCGGTGGATCCTGCGGCACCTGCAAGACCCGAATTACCCAGGGTCAGGTGCATTACCTGACCCATCCGGCCGAGCCCGTGGCCCCCGGCGAGGTGCTGATCTGCTGCGCCGTACCGGCCCAGGGCAGCGAGCCTTTGGTGCTGGAGGCCTAGCGTGCAGCGCTGGCGCTTGTTCCTTCGCCAGCACATTCAATATCCTCACTGCCTGACACGCCGCCTTCGCGAGCAGGCTCGCTCCCACATGGGTCCTACGGCGCATACACATCCAGCGCCTGGCCCATTCCAGTGTGGGAGCGAGCCTGCTCGCGAAAGGGCCTGTGTGTTCAACACCCAGGACAGTGAATTTATTCCTCAGCCGGTCTCATATGAAAAATGGTGTAGGGCAGGATCAGCGTATCGGCGACGAAGCTGAGGGGTAGATCGATGACTGCGAACGGCGCCAGTGCGCGCGCGATGGTCGCGTTATCTTCGGTCGTCGCCTTGAGCACCTGGAGGTCGACGGACACGCCGCAATAAGGATGAATACCGCAAAGCTGCCCGGTGCCAAAGGTTTCGTTGGCCGTCGCGCACCCTGTCAGCAGTGCGATGGTTAAAGCAATTCCCACGATGCGCATGGCGGTCCCTCGTAATTGGTGCGCGACTGTAGCACTGTGATCGGGCTCAAATTGACTTATCCGCCTGACTCAGTGCGCTCGCGATGACTCCTGTCGATTTTCAGTCCGCCGCGTCTGCCGGGCTTCTTCGCGCACCACCAGCCAGATCCCGATGGCGGACACCGCCATCCCCAGTGCCATCTGCCATGAAAGCGGTTCGTCGAACATCGTCCAGGCCCACAGCATCGTGATCGGTGGGCTCAGGTACAGGACGCTGGCGACGCGGGTGGTGGACGCCCGGCGCAGACACAGCCAATAGAGCCCGTAACCGCCGATTGTCGACAAACCTGCCGTCCACAAAACACTCAGCGCGAACCCGGTACTCGGTATCGGCGCCAGGCTGCCTTGCGTGCCCTCGATCACGGCGAATGCCAGGCCAGAGACGCAACATTGCAGCCAGAGGTTAGGCAGCAGGCCGAGCGATTGCGAGGCAGGCAGCCGCTTTTGCCAGAGGGTCGCGATAGCCAGCGAAAACATTCCCAGCAATGGCAGCCCGTACGCCCACAGTGGCGCGTGGCCCCAAGCCAGTGCGCCGTGGGTGCCAAGCGCAACGCCGATCAGGCCGACGATCAATCCGGTCCAGACTCGCGGCGCCAAGCGCTGGCCCAGTGCACCGGCGGCCAGCAACGCCAGGCCGATCGGCAACAGATCGGCGAACAACGCCGCCAGCCCGGCCGGCACGCCCAAGGCGATGCCCTGGGTGATGCCAGCCAGGTACCCAGCCATCGCGAGCAGGCCGATGCCGGCGTTTTTCAACAAAGTGACCCGCGAGGCTCGCCGCAACTGCCCGGCGACAAAAGGAAACAGCACCAGTGTGACTACCAGGCAGCGCCAGAACACCACCAGCAGTGGCGGCGCGTAATCAATGGAGAATCGCGCACCGACAAACCCGGAACTCCAGGCCAGGAGCAGGGCGGCCTCCAGCAAAGGCAAGGGGATCAGCCAATAAACGCTGGACGGCAAAGGGCAAGTGATCGATTTGGGCTGGTTCATGGTCACAGGCTACGAAAGCAGCCTAATCTAATAAATCAAAATATCTTGCAGCAGTCGTTCAGGAAAGATGAATCATGCCCGCCATATTGGATATCGAGCTGATACGGACCTTTCACGCCGTCGCGCGCATCGGCAAATTCAGCGCCGCAGCCGAGCAGCTGCACAAAAGCCCGGCGGCGGTGAGCGTGCACATCCAGCGATTGGAAGCGGTCGCCGGAGGTCGGCTGCTGAACCGCGACAATCAGGCGGTATCCCTGACCGCGCTGGGCAAACGCTTGCTGCTTTCCACCACCGAGTTGCTCACCACCCACGATCGGGTGCTGGCCGACCTGCACGGCACGCGGCTGGCGGGTCGCATCACGTTAGGCGTGCCGGACGAGTACGCCGACCACGTCATCCGCGACATCCTGCCGACATTCACGGCAGCCTGGCCTAACGTGATCCTCGAACTCAGGACGGCCCCCAGTTATGCCCTGCGTGAGCAGGTGCAGCGCGGGAAACTGCAAGCGGCCGTGCTCGCTCAGCCGATGGATCAGCCAAGGGAGGAAACCGAGGTGTTGACTACCACGACGCCGGTCTGGGTCGGCGCGGTTCACGCGACGGCCAGCCCGGCGCAGCCGCTCGCGTTGGCTGTGCATGCAGCGCAGTGCCCTTATCGGCAAGCCATGATGCAGGCGCTCAGGGAGAGCGGTTACCGGCTGCGCGTAGTTCTGGAAAGCCCGTCCAACCAGGCCGTCAAGGCCTGTGTCGAAGCCGGCCTGGCGATCAGCCTGATCGACCGTGCCCGCGTGACCGAGCACATGCGGATTCTCGATGGCCTGCCGGTGATCCCCGACCATGCAGTGGTGTTCATGCGCTCCCAGGCATCACGCGGCAATGAAGCGGTAGACCTGCTTGGCCAGGCCATGCAGCAGCGTTTTCGACTGTAGGCGGTCTGGTTCAGGTGGCGTTGGCCTTGCAGGTCGAGGCCTGGTCGGGCTGCGCCGAGAGCGGAACATCAAACACCCGGTCGAATCCCCACTGAAAAACCAGGGCGTAGAAAAAGAAAAACACGAAGAGCCCCAGGTTTGTCGCCAATGCCTGCCACAGGCTGATATCCAGCCATGCGGCAATCACTGGCGTGAGGATCAGCGTCAGGCCGCCTTCGAATCCCAGCGAATGCCCCAGACGCCGCCGCCAGTTGCGCTGGCGATTGTCCTGGCGCCGCTCCCAGGCTTCGAACAAACCATTGAACAGCATGTTCCAGGCCAGCGCGACGAAAGAAATCAGCAACGACAGCAGGGTCGAATAACCCATGCCTTGCTGGTAGATCAACGCCAGTGCGGGGGCCACGAACAGCACGCCGCCGGCTTCGTAGAGGATGGCTTGAAGAATTTTTCGAGGTGCGCCTTGCATCGGTGGTCTCCTGGAAACGGGGCAGGACCACAGCCTGGCGAGTTGAGCGACGGCGCACAATTGAGCTAAATTGAGCCTCGCTCAACCTGAGTAATGCTTCCCGCCATGTTTGCCAGACAGCCCCTGACCGCCTTGCGCGGCTTTGAGTCCGCCGCACGGCTGGGCAGTTTCAAGGCGGCGGCCCAAGAGCTGAGTATCAGCGCCGCGGCGATCTCCCATCAGATCAAGAGCCTCGAAGCGTTTCTGGGTGTGCGGTTGTTCGAACGCTCCAGCCAAAGCGTACGCCTGAGCCCCGATGGCGAGCGGCTTTATCCGCATATCCACCGGGCCTTGGCGGAGATTCAGCATGGCTTGCAGACATTGGCGCCGCCTTGTGTCGCGCAATCACTGGTGGTGAGCACGACGCCGGCCTTCGCCAGCCTGTGGCTGATCCCGCGGCTCGGTGATTTTTATCGAGCGCACCCGGACATCAGCGTCCGACTGCACAGCAGCAATGACCTCGTCGACCTGCAGCGTGACGCCAGCATCGACCTGGCGATTCGCGCTGTGTTCACCTCGGATCCGCAACTGTTCGAGCAGCCATTGCTGGATGAATATTTTGCCGTCTACTGCCACCCCGGCTGGCAGCCGCCCGCAACGGGGACTCCCGTCGAGTTGATCGACGTGCCGTGGCTGAGCAGTTCCGATGTCGCGGTCGATTGGCCGGCCTGGTGCGCCCGGGCCGGCACTTCGGTCTGGCTGGATAATGCCCGCGTGCGAGGCTATGACGAAGAGCAACACGCGCTGCAGGCGGCAATCGTCGGACACGGTCTGGTGCTCGCCAGCCAGGTCCTGGTTGCAGAGGCTGTGGCCCGTGGACAGTTAGTGCCTTATCGGCCGGAGGTTCGCCTGGCGGGTGCGCGCTATACCCTGGTGTGCGTACCGGGACGGGAGCGGCAGCCAGCGGTACGGGCGTTCAGCGAATGGTTGCTGGGGCAGGGCGCCTGCTGAAACGAGGCGTCAAACGGCTGGGCCAGGGAAAACCCGATTGGCGTGGGAACAGGTTCGAGGTCAAGGCTGTCCCTGGACTTTGGTCGAGACGAGACTCTCGTAACTTTCCGGATGCGGCGCCTCGGTGAAAATCACGTTGGAACGCTCGCTGCGGCACTTGAACTTCACGCCCTTGCGCGGCGTCATCTCCCGGGTCGTCTCCAGGCAGATCTGCCTTGAAGCGTAGGTCGGCCCCGGTCTGCGTTCTTCAACGCAGCCCTCGAAGCCACTGCAAATCGTCATAACGACAAAATATACGGTCATCATCCTTGTATTGCTCCGCTGGGCGATGCGATTGACTACCTCTGCGCCTGCCCCTGTTCAGTTGAACAGGCAGGGCGGATGAGGCGGATGATGAGCGCTTCATCGAACCTTCAGCAATGGCACGTCAGTGCCATTTGTCGGAATATTGTCGCTTTTTCGAATGTTTTTAAAACTGCCGTTTCTGTCGCCAATATATTGGCGAAAGCACCGTTATCGATAGTTTTTGCCAGGGGTTTGAAAAGGCTAACTCCGCGCCGAGAAAAACCATGCAACCAGCGCCGCGAGGCTGATCGAGGCGCCCAGTAAACTCACCGCCTGCCAGCCCCAAAGCGCATACACCTGAGTGGCAGCTGCCGCCCCCAACGCGCTGCCGACCGAGTAGCAACACATGTAGGCACCAACCATGCGGCTCTGGGCGTCGGGCCGCGCGGCGAAAAGAAAACTCTGGTTGGTCACATGCACCGCCTGCACGGCGAAATCGAGCAGGATCACCCCCACGACCAGCGCGATCAACGACGACTCGGCAAAGGCGATGGGTACCCAGGAAAGCGCCAGCAGCCCCAGGGAAAGGCCGGTCACCCGTCGCCCCCAGCCTCGGTCAGCCCAACGGCCAGCCCTCCTGGCGGCGAGCGCCCCGGCAACGCCGGCCAGGCCGAACAGGCCGATAGCGCTGTGTGAAAGCGACAGCGGCGCGGCACTGAGGGGCAATACCATGGCGGTCCATAGCACGGAAAAAGCCGCGAAGATCAGCAGGGCGAACAGGCCTCTGCTGCGCAGGACCGGTTCAGTCAGGAACAGTTCGAACAGCGACCGAATGAGCGCTGGGTAGGTATGCTGGTTACGTAGCGGTTTGGCGGGTGGAGCTATTTTCCATAACACTGCCGCGATCGTCAGCATCAGTCCTGACGAAACGAAATAAACCGCACGCCAGCCCGCCAGGTCGGCGATCAGCCCTGAAGTGAACCGAGCCATGAGAATGCCCAGCACAATCGCGCTGGTCAGGGCTCCCACGGCCTGCCCGCGTTGGGCCGGTGGAGACAGCAGCGCGGCGTAGGCGACCAGTACCTGCACGACCACCGCCATCAAGCCCGTCAGGCTCATGGCTGCCAACAGGACCAGCCAGTGCCGGGAGGCACCGACGGCCGCCAGCGCCAGCACCGATAACGTCACGAGCGTGAGGATCAGCCGCCTGCTGTCGACCTTGTCGCCCAACGGCACGATGAACAGCAACCCCAGCGCGTATCCAGCCTGAGTGGCCGTCACCACGATGCCGATCGATCCGGACGTCACGCCGAGGCTTTGTGCGATGGAGGCGAGTAACGGCTGGGCAAAATAGACATTGGCAACGGCCAGTGCGCAAGTCACCGAAAACAATAACGTCAGCGTTTTGGACAAGCCTCGTTCCAGGGGGGTAAATGCGCTCATGTTCCTCTCCGTGGGTTATTCTGGTTTCAATTAAAAACCTGTTTGAGATTTATGCGGGATTGGGTTTTAAATTGCAACCACATGGGCGAGACTGACCGACGAGTAAACGGCGTACCGCAGCCCCGTCCGAAGGTAAACAAGATGGTTGAGAACGATGTGTCGCATAACCGCGAATGCCCCGTGGCACGCACGCTGGAAGTCATCGGTGATCGCTGGTCGCTGATGATCATCCGCGACGCCTTCGATGGGCTCCGCCGCTTCAGCGAGTTTCAGAAGAACCTGGGGGTGGCCAAGAACATCCTGGCGTCGCGACTCAAGGCCCTGGTCGAGGTCGGCGTGTTCGAGGTGCGACCCGCCTCGGATGGGAGCGCCTACAAGGAGTACGTCCTGACGGAAAAAGGCCAGGCGACTTTTGCGCTGGTGGTCAGCTTGAGGCAGTGGGGCGAAAGGTTCCTGTTCACCCCGCAGGAAACAAGGTCGCTGTTGGTAGACAACGAGTCGGGGCAGCCGCTGATGCCGATGGAGGTTCGCTCATCGGGCGGCCGGAAACTCGAACCGTGGGATTGTCACCGGGTCAGGCGGGTTGCCGGCGCGTCGTGAAGCCGATGTGCTTCAGCGTCCGGCAGGTTGCTCGTAGCGTTGCTGGATGCGCGCCAGTTCACCGGACCGGCGCAGTTGCTCAAGCGCGCTGGCCCACTTGGCAATCACCTGCTCGTCGCTGTCGACGCTGAAGGCGATGTACAGCGAGGAGCGGTAGAGTTCGATGGGAATCCTGCGCAGTGTTCCGGCGGGTATTTTCAACTGGCGGCTGTAATACGCCACTCCCGCATCGGTATCGCCGACGATGATATTCGTCCGCCCGGCCAGCAACATGCGGTAGAGCAGCTTGCTCTCGGTGGCGCTCTTGTCCAGGTTGTTGAAGCCCAGCGATTTCAGCATCTGGGGCACCAGGCCGGCATGGCGGGTGGTGATTTGCGGGGCGCGCAGCAGTTGTTCCAGCGAAGTGATCGGCGGCGCGTCAGCCAATTGATAGGCGTGGATGGATTCTTCGACGATCGGCCCGACCCACTTGTACAACGGCTCGCGCTCCGGCGTGCGGAACAGCGAGTACATGATGGTCTTGGGCCGGGTCCGCAATATTTGCGTGGCCCGCATGCTGGGCTGCAGCACGACTTCGAAGTCGTCCCCGGTCTGGGCCATGATGGCTCGGACGATTTCCGTGGTCATACCGGTGAGCTGACTGTTTTCGACGTAGTTGTAGGGTGCCCATTCCTCGGTCACGACCTGATATGGCTCAGCCGCGGCCCCTGAACCGAGCAATAGACAGAGCAGCGCTGCGGCAGGCATCGAATGCTTCACATGTTCTCCTGATAGGCGGTTCGCCGTTCCTGAGCGAACCCAAGACAAGCATAGACCCAAACACGTGGCTGACGACGGCTGCGGCTCCGTTATGAGAACGATCCCTCAGTTGCGTGCCGGGCCGGGCCGGCTGCGCGAGGGTTCACAAGCCTGACTGCCTCCGTCGCTGGTACAGTGTCGCGCCTGACCATGGCTACAGACGCCGGGGCTGCCCGGCGAGAATAGGATTGGAAGTTTGAACGAACAGACATTATCCATGCGCCTGGAGCGCGTGGCAGCGCATGTGCCGGCGGGTGCCCGGCTTGCCGATATCGGCTCCGATCACGGCTACCTGCCGGTGGCATTGCTACGTCGTGGTGTGATCAGCGCAGCGGTGGCCGGGGAGGTGGCGTTGACGCCGTTCCGCTCGGCCGAACGCACGGTGCGCGAAAGCGGTCTTGAACAAACGATTGCCGTGCGCCTGGCCAGCGGCCTGGGGGCGATCGAACCCGGCGACGGTATAACGGCGATCAGCCTGTGCGGCATGGGGGGCGAGACGATTCGCGACATTCTCGAGGCCGGCAAGTCCCGCCTGAGCGGTCGGGAACGGCTGATCCTGCAGCCCAACGGCGGCGAGCAGCCATTGCGCCAATGGTTGATGGCCCACGACTACCGCATCCTTCATGAGGAAATGCTGCGGGAGAACCGCTTCTATTACGAAATCATCGTCGCCGAGCGCGATGGGCCGGTGACGTACAGCGCCGAGGAACTGTACTTCGGCCCGCTGCAGATGCAGGCTCGCAGCCCGGTATTCCTGGACAAGTGGCAGCGCATGCTGCGCTTCAAACAAAAAAACCTGGCTAACCTCACCCGGGCGCAGCAGGGCGTGGCGCAGGAAAAGGTGCAGGAGATCGCGCGGCAGATTCGCTGGATCAGCGAATTGTTGGCGTGAGCCGCTCGAGCTGTTCCGCGACTGGCTGACAAGGCGCATCCGCCGCCGTTACGTCGAATGGCGGATGCGCTTTTACTTCAACGTTGCGCTGCACCGCGCTCGACCATCGCTCGCCACTGCTGGACGCTGGGTCTTGCCTGCATCTTCGAATGCCATGCCAGCAACGCCTGGCATTCCTCGGGCACTGGCAACTTGACCAGCGAGGCGAAGATCATGCCGCCCAGTACCGCGATGTCTGCCATCGAAAAACGCTCGCCTGCAACAAACGGGCGTTGGCCCAGCAGGTCATTGAAATAACGCATGCCCCTGACCGCCTTGTCGCGCATGCGCATGCCCCACTCAGCGTTCTGGTACAACTCGACTTCCGGCCCTAGCCCCGGCGTCGCGTGGTGGAAGTACACGCTGACCGCATCGAGGAATTCTATTTCGGCGCGCTTGGTCATCATCTGGATCAGGCCTTTCTCCAGAGGCGTTTCACCGGTCAGGGCAGGGAGGCCAACCAAGGCGTCCAGGTACTGCGTGATTGCCGTGCATTCGGCAATGAGCGTGCCGTCTTCCAGCTCCAATACCGGCAGCGTTCCCGAATAATTGATCGCGAGGAACTCCGGCTTCTTGTGTTCGCCCGTCCATAGATTGACCGAGACGAATTTGGTTTTCGAGAGTAGACCTTTCTCTGCCAGGGCGATGCGTACTCGCGCCGGATAGGGGCCGTCAAACCAGTCATGGATTTTCATCATTGGGAGTTCGGAAACGTCGTGGTGGGAGTGGGGAAGAGTCATGATCAAGTTACCTGCCTGTCAATTGGTAGGTAAAAGATTGGGCGACAATTCTCGGGCTGTCAACCCCTACCTGTCACTTGGCAGGTAAAATAACTGCGGGTACAATCACCCCGTTTTCAGCCATTCGGAATGAGGAACGGGACGTGAGCGAAAACGCTCGGGAAGCCATCCTGGCAGCCGCTAAAAGCGCTGCGCAGACCCATGGCTACAGCGGAATCAACTTTCGAAGCATTGCCGAAGCGGTGGGGATCAAGAACGCGAGTATCTACTACCACTTCCCCAGCAAGGCCGACCTGGGCGCGGCGGTAGCTGAACGCTACTGGCAGGACGCGGCCGCCGTTCTGAAGACGATCCGTGAGGAGAACCCCGATCCCCATGGTTGCTTGCGGCTGTACCCCTCGATCTTTCGCAAGTCACTGGAAGACGGCAACAGACTCTGCCTGTCCAGCTTCATGGCGGCCGAACACGAAGACTTGCCTGAGCCGGTGAAGCGCGAGGTCAAGGCCTTCGCCGACGCCAACGTGGCGTGGCTGGCCGAGGTGCTGGCAGCCGCCGGCACGGGCAGCGTGGAAAAGTGTGAACGCCGCGCCCTGGCCATTTACACCGCTGTCGCCGGTGCCCAGTTGATCGCCCGGACGCGGCTCGACATCAACCTGTTCGACGAACTGATCCTCAGCTACCAGGAAGCCGGACTGATCCCGGCTTGAGCTACTGTTTCAGCACCAGCAATCGATAAGTGCCCGCTTCGCTTTCAATTCCATGGGTGTCATGGGTGAACCCGGGGAACGATCGGTCAAAGCTTTCCAGCGCCTTGAGGTAGGTCAGCACCGGTCCCTCCGACGGCCCTGCATTCTCTCCCGGCATCAGCAAGGGAATTCCTGGTGGATACGGCACGATACCCGTCGCGGCGATGCGTCCGGCCGCTTCTTCGAGGGTGACTTGCTCGATCTCGTTCTTGACCAGTTTCTCGTACGCCTCCACCGGGCTGAAGTGCGTCTCAGGCAGTGTGCCGAACGCCTGGGCCATGGCGGCAGTGGTCCTGGTTTGTTTCATGGCGGCGAAAATTTCCTCGGCGAGGTCCTTGAGCCCCATGCCGGAATAACGTTGCTGGTTGGCGCTCAACAGGTCGGGAAGGCAGAGTTCCAGCTCCAGGTTGGCGTCGTAGTCGCGCTTGAAATCGAGCAACGCGTTGACCAGCGTGCCCCACTTGCCCTTGGTGATGCCGATGGAAAACAGGAACAGGATGGTGAAATCAGTGGTTTTTTCCACCACGATGCCTTGCGTGCCCAGGTAGGCACTGAGCACACAGGCCGGAATACCGAAGTCCAGCAGGTTGCCGTCGTCGCCCATCCCGGGGCTTAGGATCGAGACCTTGATCGGGTCGAGCATGCAGTAGCCGTCTTCAATGTCACCGAAGCCGTGCCAGACCTCATTGGGGTGCAGGACCCAGCAGCCTGGATCGATTTTGAGCCTGGCCGGGTCGGCTTCGTGGAACGCAATCGATGCCCCGTCGACCTGCACCGACGGCGGCTGCCAGCAGGAAAAGAACCAGTCGTCATGGCTGCGCATCTCGTTCTGCATATGCGAGATGACCTGACGGAAAGCGATGGCTTCCTCGATCGCCTCGCTGGTGAGGATCTGCCCGCTGGGCGCCTCCATCATCGCCGAGCTGACGTCGCAGGAGGCCATGATTGCGTAATTCGGCGAAGTCGAGGCGTGCATCATGTACGACTCGTTGAAGCGCCCATGGGGGATCGGATTGCGGCCGTTGCGCACATGGATCATCGAGGCCTGGGACAGCGCCGCCAACAGCTTATGCGTGGACTGGGTGGCGAACACGGTCGGTTTCGACGGGTCGTGATCGTCCGGGCTGCCATGCATCGCAAAGCGATCCTTGTACAGCGGATTAAAACGCGCGTAGCCATACCAGGCTTCGTCGAAATGCAGGCGGTCGACGCTTTGCCCCAACAACTCTTCGACGCGAGTGACGTTGTAGGTCAGGCCGTCATAGGTGGAGTTGGTGATGATCGCATGCACCGGCGTCGGGTCGATGTGACTCTTGACCAGCGGGTTGCTCGCGATGGCGGCCTTCACCCCCTCGGCGCTGAGGGTCCGCGGCAGGATCGGGCCGATGATGCCGAAGCGGTTGCGGGTCGGCACCAGGTAGGTCGGAATGGCCCCGGAGAGGGTCATCGCATGCTCGGCGGATTTGTGGCAGTTTCGGTCGCACAATGCGATCTGGTCACGGGTCACACTGGCCATCAGGATGACGCGGTTGGACATCGATGAGCCGTTGGTGACGTAATAGGTGCGGTGCGCGCCGAACACTTTGGCGGCATAACGCTCGCCCTGTCCGATGGGGCCGCTGTGGTCGAGCAGGGAACCCAGCTCGCCGACGGAAATCGACAGGTCCGAACGCAGCAGGTTCTCCCCGAAAAATTCATAGAATGCCCGGCCTGCGGTGCTTTTCAAGAACGCCGTGCCGCCCGCATGACCCGGTGTGTGCCAGGAATATTCGTAGCTGCGGGCAAACTTCAGCAGCGCGCCGAACATCGGCGGCAGCACCGCCTGGCGATAGCGCTCGATAGCCGCCAGTATCCGCCCGCTGAGGAAACGGCTGGTGTCTTCAGGCAACCAGATGAAGTCATCGGCATGTTGCATGACGATCAACGGCACGTTGGACGCCGTGCTGCGATCGCTGATCAGGAACACCGGCACGCGGGTGTTGCGCTCGCGTAGCGCGGTGAGCAGGTCGATGCATTCGCGGTGGTCGTCGCTGGTGTCGATTTCCCAGCTGAGCAACACACATTGAATAGCCGGGTCGGAACTCAGGATCGACTTGGCATCACTCAGGGTTTCGGAGGTCAGCACGCTGACGGCGCGGTCCTCCACGTCGCTGATCAGTTGGATCAGCGCGCGGCCGAATACGCTGCGTTTGTCGGGCGCATTGGAGACCAGCAAGGCCAGCATCCCCAACAGATTTCGATGTTCCGTCATGGCAAGGGCTCCAGATTAGCTGCCTTCAGGTGGTTGACGGGAATGGGCTCGCCAACGATGTGCTGCGCCGCGACGGTCTGGGTCGGTACGCTGTTGTTCATGGCCTCCAGGCGGATCAGGCGGGTGTTGACGAAACCGAACAGCGTATAGCCGAAGATCACCGCGACGCCGCCGAGCATCAAGGCTTGTTCGCCCGAGCTGTAGAGGGCCAGGTAGCTGTAGGCCGCGGCGATGCCCGCGACGATATTGGTGACCAGGGCTTTGTTCGCCGGGACATTCGAAACCTTTTGCAGGGTCACCAGTGTCGCCATGGAGAGAATGTAGGGCACCAGGTTGGTCACCACAGCGAGATTCACCAGCGTATCGAACTGCTTGGCCAGGTCCGGGCTGATGGTCAGCAGCGCCATGGTTGTCTGCATCGCCAGCAGGATCAGCATGCTGATGATCGGCACGCCATGCTTGTTGGCCTTGGCGAAGATCGGCAGGAAATAGCCGGTATCCGCCGAACTCTTGAAGACCTGTGCCACGGTGAATTGCCAGCCAAGCAACGAGCCGATGCAGGCCAGCACCATCAGGCCCATGACGATGTCACCCACCAGCGGCGTGAACATCTTGGCGAACACCAGGCCGAACGGCGCGGTGGAGGAGACCAGCTCGGCGTTATCGACGATACCGGCGATGACGTTGGTGGAAACGATGTAGATCACCGCGGCGCCGAGGGTCCCGCCGAGGACCGCGATCGGCACGTTCTTCTCGGGATTTTCCACCGCGTCACCGTTGGCGCAGGCCGATTCGAGCCCGAGGAATGCCCAGAGCGTGATCGCCACCGAAGCGCCTGCCGCTTCGTACCAGGTCTTGTCGTGAGGGTTCCAGCCGGCGGCATAAACGCTGCTGTCGAACCAGAACCAACCGACGGTGGAAACCAGCACCACCGGGGCAATGACTCCCCACACCGTCACGGCGCCGATCTTGCCGGTGATGCCTGCGCCGCCGAAATTGGCGAAGGTGGTCAGCCACAACAAAGCGATGGTCGCCAGGCCGACTTGCAGCGAATCCAGCTTGATATCGAACAACGTCTGGATATAACCGACCGCGGTAATGCTGATCGCCACGTTGGCAATCAACAGCGAAAGGCCGTAGGTGTAGTTGGTGATGTAGTTGCCGGATTTGCCGAAGGTATATTCGGCGTAACCGCCCATGCCGCCGGTCTTGCGGCTGAGCATGCCGCAGCGGGCGAACGCGTAGGCCAATGCCAGCGAGCCCGTGGCGGTGATCAGCCAGGACAGGATGGAGATGCCGCCGACTTCGGCGAGTTTGGTCGGCAGCAATATGATGCCGGACCCCAGCATGTTGACGGCGGTCAGCATGGTCAGCTGGCTCACACTCATCTTCTTGGCGACTGACATTCCCTTGCCTCACATGCATGAAGTGAAGGGCTTAAGCTATAGCAGAGGATTTGCAGTAAGCCAGAATATCGCAGCGGGATTTGGCGCCGCAGGTCAAGAATCGGATCGAAAACGTGCCGGGGTGGCACGGGGGACGAATATCCCCGGTGCCGTTGCAGGTAAAAAGCCCGGCCTGATCAGCCGTCGAGCAAGGTCATCACCTCGGCGCTGTAGCGTTCGCCGGCCACCGCGCCTTGGGCGCCGAAAATCGCATCCAGGTGAGCCAGCTCCTCGGCGCTCAGGAAGACGCTGGCGGCGGCGACGTTGCTTTCCAGGTACTTGCGCTGCTTGGTGCCCGGGATCGGAATCACATTGCTGCCCTGGGCCAGGACCCAGCCCAAGGCCTGTTGCGAGGCGCTGATCTGCTTCTGCTCAGCCAACGCCTTGACCCGTTCGACCAAGGCCAGGTTGCGCTGGAAATTGTCGGCGAGGAAACGCGGGTTGAAGCGGCGGTAGTCGTCTGCGGCAAAGTCATCAGGGGTCTTCAGCTCGCCCGTCAGAAAGCCGCGGCCCAGGGGGCTGTAAGCGACAAAAGCGATCCCCAGGCGTCGGCAGGTGTCGAGCACGCCGTTGTGTTCCGGCTCCCTGGACCACAGCGAGTATTCGCTTTGCACCGCTGCCAACGGATGCACGGCATGGGCCCGCTGGATGGTCTCGGCGCTGGCCTCCGAAATCCCGATGTGGCGGACCTTGCCGGCCTTGACCAGCTCGGCCATGGCGCCGATGGTTTCTTCGACGGGTACCTGTGGGTCGATGCGATGCTGATAGTAGAGATCGAGGTAATCGGTACCCAGGCGCTTGAGGCTGCCATCGATCGACTGCCGGACGTATTCGGGGTGACCATTGACGCCCCGGGCATGCGGATCATCGCTGCGCACCAGGCCGAACTTGCTCGCCAGGTAGATACCTTCACGCTTGCCGCGCAAGGCACGCCCGAGCAGTTCTTCGTTGGTGTGCGGGCCGTACATGTCGGCCGTGTCGAACAGGGTCACGCCCAGCTCGACGGCGCGGTGGAGCGTGGCGATGGATTCGCGCTCGTCGGTGCCCGTGGTGTAGAAATCCGACATGCCCATGCAGCCCAGGCCGATGGCGCTGACGTGTGGACCCTGGTGGCCAAGTTGACGAGTGATCATGAGGTTGTTCCTTTGGGTTGAAGTGACGCGATCAGTCTCCGTAAAGCAGTTTTCTGGATAAAGCCGCTGTTTTTGGTTTAACTATTCGTGATTTCTGAATAGTGAGTAGAACCATGGATCGATTACAGGCTATGCAGGTGTTCCGGCGCATCGTCGAACTGGGCGGTTTCGGCAAGGCCGCCGACGATCTGGGTTTGCCCCGGGCTACCGTCAGCCTGTTGATCCAGCAACTGGAGGGGCATCTGGGGGTGCAACTGCTACAGCGCACCACGCGGCAGGTGCGCGCAACCCTGGATGGCGAAGCCTATTACCAGCGCTGCGGCCAGTTGCTCGATGAACTGGACGACTTGGAAACCTCGCTGTCCGCGCAACGCAGCCAACCTCGCGGCACCCTGCGCGTGGACATGCCCATCGCCTTCGGCTGCACATGGATCGTGCCGAACCTGGCGGACTTCTATCGGCGCTATCCGCAATTGAAACTGGACCTGGGGTTTCATGACCGGTTGGTTCATCTGCAGCGTGAAGGGGTGGATTGCGCCATCCGGGCCGGCGCCATCAGCGACCAGGCGCTGGTGGCGCGACCGATCGTGCGGTTGTGCCAGGTGACTTGCGCCAGCCCTGGCTACCTGGCTCGTTCAGGTACGCCTGTGGCGCTGGAGGACCTGGCAGAGCACCGGGCCATCGGTTTCGCGTCCGGTAACGGTCGTTATTTCCCGTTCGAATTCGAAGTGGCAGGGCAGGTACGAGAGTTGCAAATGTCATCCGAGCTGACCGTCAACAACGCCGACGGCTACGTAACGGCTTGTGAGGCAGGATTCGGCCTGATCCAGGCGCCGCGTTACCACGTGCAACGGCAACTCGCCGAGGGGCGGTTGGTCGAGGTGCTGAGCGATCATCCGGTGCCGTCATGGCCAATTTCAGTGGTCTACCCGCCTCATCGACAGCTGTCGCCGAGGGTGAGGGTGTTCATCGATTGGCTGATCGAGTTGCTGCATGGCGCGGCGGATGCGGACGAGGCCCTGATGGTGCGGGTTTAACACGAACCACCCCGAAACCCCATTCCCCCGTGGCGAGACCCTTGTCCTGTGGCGAGGGGATTTATCCCCTCGCCACAAAACGCTGGGAACTGCCGCCTTATCCCAAGCGAAAAATCGGAACTATCGCTTTGGCGGCACGATCATTTCCCTAGGCGTTAATCAACGCGACCCCGCCGGCCCGGATCTCACGGAAACCGCCACGGGACGCTGAACGATAAGGAGCTGTCATGACCGTTACCACCCATCCCCTCTACCGAAGCACGCCAGGTCCGCTTCACGCGGTCCTGCTCGCCGGTAGCGTTCCGTTGTTTCTCGGGGCGCTGCTCAATGACATCGCGTACTACAAGACCTACCAGATCCAATGGAGCAATTTCGCCTCCTGGCTGATTGCCGGCGGACTGCTGTTCTGTGGGTTGGCATTGCTGTTTGCGCTGGTCAATCTGATCCGTGCGGAGCGCAAGGGCGGGCGTCCGGTGGTGTATTTCCTGCTATTGCTGGTGACCTGGGTACTCGGGCTGATCAATGCCTTCGAACATGCCAAGGACGCCTGGGCCATCATGCCCCAGGGCCTGGTTCTGTCGGTCGTCGTGACCCTGTTGGCCTGCGCTGCGGCGTGGGTCGGGCTGACCAATCTGCGTTCCGGAGGTGAGCAATGAAACCGCGCATCGCATTGACAGCCCTGAGCATGGCGTTGTTGTTGAGCGCCTGTGGAGGAGAAGGGGACGCCACTCAGGCACGCGGTCCGGACCCCAAATTGCCGGAGCCCCAGCGCGGGTTGTTGCCCAGCATGAAAATCGCCGAGCCGGTGCCCTGGGGCGAGCAGAAACCGACGGTACCGCAAGGCTACGACATCACCGCTATCGCCACCGATTTAAAGATTCCGCGCCAGACCCTGGTACTGCCCAACGGCGATATCCTGGTGGCCGAAGGCCGTGGCGGAAACGCTGCGAAGCTCAAGCCCAAGGATGTGATTGCCAGTGTCATCAAGGCCAAGGGCAACACCCAGGTCAAGGGCGGCAATCGCCTGACGCTGTTGCGCGACGCTGACGGTGACGGCACCTACGAGCTCAAGACGGTCTTCGCCGAAAACCTCAACGCACCCTATGGCCTGGCGTTTGCCGATGGCAAGCTGTACGTGGCCAACCAGGATGCACTGGTTCGCTTCGATTATCAGGAAGGCCAGACCAAGGCCAGTGGGGCGCCCACCAAGGTCACCGACCTGCCGTCCGAGATCAACCACCACTGGACCAAGGCGCTGGCCATCAGTCCCGACGGACGCTCGCTGTACGTTGGCATCGGTTCGAACAGCAACGTCACCGAGCGCGGCATGGAAGCCGAAATCGACCGGGCCATGGTCTGGCAGATCGACGCCGAGACAGGCGCCCACAAACCCTATGCGACAGGTCTGCGCAACCCGACGGCGTTGAAGGTCGAGCCTGGCTCCGGACAGTTGTGGGCGGTGGTCAACGAGCGTGACGAGTTGGGTCCCGACCTGGTGCCGGATTACCTGACATCGGTGCGTGAAGGCGCGTTTTATGGCTGGCCCTACAGCTATTGGGGGCAGAACGTCGACCCGCGCGCACAACCGCAGGATCCGCAAAAAGTCGCCGCTGCGGTCAAACCCGACTACAGCCTCGGGTCCCACGTCGCGGCACTCGGTGTCGATTTCTCCATCCCGGCCATGGGCGAGCAATTTGCCGAAGGCGCCTTCGTGGGTGAGCACGGCAGTTGGAACCGCGACCAGCCGGTGGGCTACAAGGTCATTTTCGTGCCGTTTCGCAATGGTCGTCCCGCTGGTGAACCGGTGGACTTCGCCACGGGTTTCCGCGGCGACGATGGCAAGACCCGTGGGCGGCCCGTGGGTGTGACCGTTGATCCGCGCGGTGCGTTGATCATCGCCGATGACCTGGCGAACACCGTGTGGCGGGTGACTCGCAAGCCATGAACCCGATGCCCGGGACGCGCTGCCGTCCCGGGTAATCCCGCCGGTTTTGCAGGTTTGCGCAAAACCCCGACAGTCCCCGCAACATCACCAAAGCCCGGTAACCCTCGTTGCGCGACAGTGAAGCCGTCAATCACGACAGCGCACCGGCGGATGTCTCGTCGGTCGGTCAACGAGGAGAGCTACCATGAGCGATATCAAACACAACATTCCCCACGAAGTTGAAGGCAAGGTCGCCCTGGTCACTGGCGCCGCCAGCGGTATCGGCAAGGCCATTTCCCTGTTGCTACACGCCCGTGGCGCCAAGGTGATCGCCGAGGACATCAACCCCGCCGTCAACGAGCTGGCCCGCCCGGGACTGGTGCCGCTGGTGGCTGACATTACCGAGGACGGCGCCGCCGAGCGCGCGGTGGGCCTGGCGGTCGAGCAGTTCGGCCGGTTGGATATCCTGGTCAATAACGCCGGCATCATCATCAACAAACTCGTGGTCGACATGACGCGCCAGGATTGGGAACGCATCCAGGCCGTCAACGCCACCGCGGCGTTCCTGCACTCACGCGAAGCGGTCAAGGCAATGATGCCCAACAAGTCCGGGGCCATCGTCAACATTGCCTCCTATGCATCCTATTTCGCTTTCCCGACCATCGCCGCCTACACCGCGTCCAAGGGCGCCCTGGCGCAGTTGACCCGCACGCTGGCGCTGGAAGCCATCGAGCATGGCATCCGAGTCAATGCGGTCGGCGTTGGCGATGTGGTCACCAATATCCTCAATGACGTGGTCGAGGACGGCCCGCAGTTTCTCGCCCAGCACGGCGAAGCCGCCCCCATCGGCCGGGCCGCGCAACCTGAAGAAATCGCCGAGGTGGTCGCCTTCCTGGCCTCGGACCGTGCCAGCTTCATGGTCGGCTCGGTGGTCATGGCTGATGGCGGCATGACAGTCACCGCCGGCTGAGCCAACAGAGGAGAACCGTCATGAGCAATCGTAAAACCTGGCTGGTCACCGGCTGTTCCACTGGTTTTGGTCGATACATTGCCGAGCATCTGCTCAAGCAGGGTGAGCGCGTGGTCGTCACCGCCCGCAAAGTCGAGCAAGTGCAGGACCTGGGCCGCCTCGGCGAAGCTCTGGTGCTGCCGCTCGATGTCACTGACCCACAGCAGGCCCGCGACGCAGTGGCCGCCACCGAGCGAGTCTTTGGTAAGGTCGACGTGTTGATCAACAACGCCGGTATCGGTTACTTCGCCGCCGTCGAGGAGACCGATCCGCAGGCAGCGCGTCGGCTTCTGGAGGTCAACCTGGTCGGTACCGCGAACATGATCCACGCGGTGCTGCCTGGCATGCGCCGGCGGCGGCAGGGGATGATCGTCAACCTGACGTCCATCGGCGGGCTCGCCGGCTTTCCTGCGGTGGGTTATTACTGCGCGAGCAAGTTTGCTGTGGAAGGGCTCAGCGATGCCTTGCGGGCCGAAGTCGAACCGCTCGGCATCCGGGTCATGACCGTGCAACCCAGCGCGTTTCGCACCGAGTGGGCCGGCTCGGCAGCCGAGGTATGCGAGTCGATCGACGACTACGACGCCACCGCAGGCGCCGCACGCCGCGCTTATCACGTCTCGGTCGGCAGGCAGGAAGGCGACCCGGCGCGTGCGGCCGCGGCGATCTATACCGCGGTCAATGCCGAGCAGCCGCCTCAGCGGTTGCTGTTGGGCAATCGCGCGTTCGAAGTGGCGATGGCCAAGCTGTCCGCCATGCAGGAAGAGTTTCGCGCGTGGGAGGCCACGGCGCGTGGAGCTGATTTTCCTGGTCTGGAGCATTGATAGCCCGACCGGCGTCCGTTGTACCGGGCGCCGGCCGGTCCGTTTTACAGAAGGATATCTTCGGGCCCGCGGATGGCCGCTTCAATCCGTGTTCCGGTCAAGCGTTCCTCGTTCGAGAAACCGTCGTAGTCGGCCAGATCACCAAAACGAACACCCGTCAGCGTTTCGATCTGATCAACGCTGTGTCGGTAGGTCTTGAGCGCTCCGAACAGGAGTTCCAGTTTCCCCAGTTCCCGGCGTTGGTCAATCATGTAGGCGCTGGCCGAGGGCTTGCCGTCGTCACCGAGGAATGCCACGACTTTCCAGAACGCGGTGGGGATCTGCACGCCCCGATAGGTCGGATCATCTTCGCGCAGCAACGGCCCGGTGAATACCGTCGCCCGGGCTTTCCAGCGGCGAGTGTTGTCGAGGATATAGTCCTCGAGCTCCAGCCAGGTTTTCTGGTTGAAGGCGGCCATCTGTGGCGAGCAGTTGGTGAAGTGGAAGGTGTCGGTGTTGGCCGTGTGCGCCTCCTGGCCCCAGTTGGGGTCCTGGCGCCTCACCAGATGGCCGCGATCCAGCAGGTTGTCGGCATAGAGCTCTTCGCCGAGCTGCGCATCGCTGGGCAGTCGCCCGTCATAGGCCCAGGCATCGCGCCCGCGATCGACTTCGACACTGCTGGCGCCATCGATATTGACTCCCGCCACGAGCGCCAATCGTCGACTTCGAGACATGATGATGGAGAAATGGGTGTAATCCAGGCGATTCATGGCTGCGCCCGTCGGGTGGACGTCCTCTGCCTGGGCTGCATCCAGGGACGGCCAGGGCACCAGGAAATCGCCAAGGAAGTCGCTGCGATAACCCTCTCGATTCTCCAGCTGTGTTGCCGGAGTGACGCTGGGTTCCGCCTGTCTGCGCAGGGCAGCGGGAGCTGCCCGCAAGGATTGGACAAGCGGTTTGAGATCCGCAAGCCTTGGTCGGTGAGAGACGTTCGTCGCTAGTCCTGATGACGGCATGGCGCTTCCTCGCTGGGCTCGATGCCAACTATCATGCCGTCAGCAGCGTGAAGGTTTGATGATGCGTCTTTTCAGAACGGTCCGAGCTTCAGCGGGTACTGGATGACGACGTACAGCCTGTCGATGTCATCGCCGGCCTGGGCGCTGTTGGCGCGGTGGGTGACGTGGGACAGTTGCAGCGACAGGTCCTTGGCCGGCCCTGATTGCACGACGTAATGCAGGTCCAGGTCGCGCTCCCAATGACGGCCGCCGTCCCCCTGCTGCGGGCTGTAGGTTCCGGTGTCGCTGTCGAACGGGTTGTAGGCGCCGCCCCGTGGCGCATGGCTGCCATCTATCCCGTCGCCGGTTACATAGCGGGCCATGAAACTCAAGCCGGGGATGCCCAACGTGCCCAGGTCGAGGTCATAACGAGCCTGCCAGGAGCGTTCGCCCGGGCCATTGAAATCAGCGTATTTGATCGAGTTGGCCAGGTAGATGGAGTCACCACCAACGAAATCGAAAGGCGTGTCGCCGTTGATTTTCTGGTACGCCAAGGTGAATGCCTGGGCTTCATGTCGATATTTGCCGGACAGGCTGAAGGCCGTGTTGTCGATGGCGCCTGCGCTGGCCTGGCCATGGTCGCGGGTGTAGTAGACGTTACCGTCGAGGAACAGCTGGCCCAGCGTCGAATGCAGATTGCCGTAGTACTGGCGCCAGGTGTCGCTCAGCTCGGAAGCATAGAGCGCGCCGCCCACCGTGCGGCCGCTGAACAGGTCGGCACCGATGAAGTCGATACTGCCGTGGCGGGTACTTGCCCCATAACCGGAGAAATCACCTTTGGCGGTGGAGGCATCCTGATTCTTGAAGGCGTTGAAATGACCCGCCTGCAAATCGACCTCATCGATTTCCTGGCTCGACAACAACACGCCGCTGGCGTATTCCGGTTGCAGGCGCTTGTCAGCCGTATCGAATACCGGTGTCGCGACGGTCATTTCGCCCAGCGCCAAGGTGGTTCGCGAGGTGTTGAATTTCAGTGCAGCGCCGGCGCTGGAGTATTCGTCCTCACTGCGCCCGTCTTCGTCCAGCGGCAGCAGTCCCGTCCCCGAGTGGCCCTTGCCGCCGTCCAGTTTCAAACCGACGAACCCATGGGCGTCGATGCCTGCACCGACGATGCCGGGCGTGAAGCCGGACTCGAACGTGGCGATGAAGCCCTGGGCCCATTCCGCCTTGTAGCTCTTGCCCGCCGGGGTCGGGGACCGGTAGTCATTGTTGAGGTAGAAGTTGCGGCTCAGCACCTCAAATGTCGCCCCTTGCAGGAAACCCTCGGCGGTTTGTCCTGCCAGTGCGGGTGCGCTTCCCGCCAGCAAAGCCAGCAGCCAGATCGGCTTCAGGGCGACCGGTGCTGGCCCGGGTACAATCATGTTTGTGGATGCGGGCGACATGCGTCTTTTCCGTGTGAACCAAGGCCTGGACAGAGCGCCATTCTTGGTGAGGTCGCGCGCAGGGGCGAGTTAAACGTTGTTAATTGCGTAACGCGGGCCCGACCGCACTCCAGAAAGCGCGACCCGTGCCGATTCAAGGGAGATTGCCTATAGTTTCTGCAACACAGGGACACCCGCTGCCGCGACGGAACACTGATATGACCGCATCCTCTTCTCCTCAAACATTCAAATCCCTTGGTTGCGCCGAGTGTCGCGACCATTCGGCATTGGGATTTGATTTCACCATGGCGTTCCAACCAATCTTCAATGTCCGCACGCGCACAGCCTTTGCCTATGAGGCACTGGTCAGAGGCGTGAACGGCGAATCGGCAGGTTATATCCTCGGGCTGGTGAATGACGGCAACCGTTACCGGTTCGACCAGGCCTGCCGGGTGAAAGCGATTGAGGAGGCTGCCAGGCTGGGTATCCTCGACATTCCCGGTTGCCTGCTGAGCATCAATTTCCTGCCCAACGCCGTGTACCGGGCCGAGACCTGCATACGGGCGACATTGGAAGCTGCGCGTCAAAGCCGCTTTCCGCCGGACAGGCTCATGTTCGAGGTCACGGAAGGCGAAAGGGTGGACGACCCCGAGCACCTCAAGTCGATCTTTCTGGAGTACGAACGTCAGGGTTTCACTACCGCAATCGATGATTTCGGTTCTGGCTACTCGGGGCTCAATCTGCTTGCGCTGTTCCAGCCCCAAGTGCTGAAGATCGACATGGCGTTGACCCGAGGCATCGACCAGGATCCGGTCAGGCGCGCGATTGTCGAGGGGATCATCCTGGTCGCCGGCCGGCTGGGGATTACCGTCATCGCCGAGGGCGTCGAGACGCGAGAAGAAAGCGCGACGCTGCTGGAGTTGGGCATCGAGCTGATGCAGGGGTATCTCTATGCGCGGCCCGAGACGGGGCGGCTTGCGGTGGGCAGGTTCGATTAGCCTGCAGCAGGCGCTGATGACGCAGGCCTCACAGCTATTGAAGCGGTGAGCCTGCTTTCCTGTTTCATGTACCCGCCGCGATCACGCGCGCGGATGATCACCAGACAACGGCGGAGTCCGCGGCGGGATCATCCGTTTCGAGCCCGTCGACTCGAATGCCGAGGCCAGCTGCAGCAGTTTCGAATCGTCATAGGCACGGCCCGCGAACGTCAGCCCGACCGGCATGCCGATGTCCGCCATGACGCCCATCGGCACGGTGACGGTTGGCACGCCGAGGTGGCGGATGGCGAGGTTGCCGTTGGCGACCCATACGCCATTGCTCCAGGCAATGTCGGCTGACTCCGGGTTGACGTCCGCGTCGGCGGGCCCGACGTCCGCCACGGTAGGGAAGATCACCGCATCCAGCCCGAGCCGCTCCATCCAGTCTTCAAGATCGATCCGGCGTGTCTCTTCGAGGCCGCGCAAGCCATTGGGCAACGTCGGGATTTGATCCCACGGCGTGATGCCGCGCTGGGCCATCTTCACGTATTCGTCCATGCCGGCGGCAAGATCATCCTCGCGATTGGGCAGGGTGCCCGGGTCGTGAGGGAAAATCAGCGGTCCGTCGACGTCGGCCAGGCGATTGAGTTTCGGATCGCCGTTGGCCCGCAGGAAATCGTCGAACGCCCAGGCCGACAGGTCCCAGAGTTCATGGTGCAGGAACTCCTTGGACACCAGGCCGCGGGTGAACACCGTCGGCGCGCCAGGGCGATCGCCCTCGCAGTTGGACACCAGCGGGAAATCCACCTCGATCACTTCGGCGCCCTGGGCCTCCAAGGTTTGGCGCGCGGCTTCCCAGAGGGCGATCACCGACGGGCGAGTGATGATTCGTTGCCCGGTCGGGCCGCCAATGCCTGGCTTTTCAGCGGTGCCCGCCTCGGGGTCGGCATTGATGTACATGCGCGGCACGCCGAAACGGATGCCGGCCAACGCTTCGGGATTGGCGGCAAGGTTCGGGTACGAGGCGGGACGGACCGAATCGACGGACGGAATCGGCACCCAGGGTTGCAGGCGCCACAGGTCGCCACGGGGGTCGGGGTCGTTCGCCACCACCACTTCCAGCACTTCCAGCAGGTCGGCCATGGTCCTGGCGTAGGGCACGACAACGTCCATCGTCGGCGTCAGGGGCCAGTTGCCGCGCACCGAGATCACCCCGCGCGAGGGCGTGTAGGCACACAAGCCATTGTTGGAGGCCGGGCCGCGTCCGCTGGACCAGGTTTCTTCAGCGAGGCCGAAGGCGGCGAAACTGGCAGCGGTGGCAGTGCCCGCGCCGTTCGACGAACCGGAGGCAAAAGGCGCGGTGAGGTAATCCGCGTTATAAGGGCTTTCGGCGCGGCCATAAACACCGCGCTGCATGCCGCCGTTCGCCATCGGCGGCATATTGGTCTTGCCCAGGCAGATCGCCCCGGCGGCACGCAGGCGTTCGATGGTGAAGGCGTCGCGATGGGCAACCAGGTCCTTGAAGGCCGGGCTTCCAGACGCAGCGGTGAGCCCCTTCACCAGATAACTGTCCTTGGCGGTATAGGGAATGCCATCGAGGGGACCCAGAGTCTGGCCCTTGGCCCGACGGGCATCGGACGCCTTGGCCTCGTCCAGCGCAGAAGGGTTGCGAACCACCACCGCGTTGAGGGCGGTAGGCGTGTCGGGACCGTCATAGGCGTCGATCCGGGCGAGATAGGCCTGGACCAGCTCGACCGCCGTGGTCTGGCCGGATTCCAGCGCGGCCCGGAGTTGGGCAATGGAGACTTCGGTGATTTCAATCATGCTGTTACCGCTTCGGCTGACGAAGAACATGAGGTGCGGGTCTGTTCAAGCAAAATTCCCGGACGCCTCATGCCGTTCAAATGGGGGCTGACATCGGGTGCAGACTGTACTACGAGAGCGTGATCGGAACACTCTCCCTTCTGAAATAACAACGGACTCCGTGGCGAGGGAGCAAGCTCCCTCGCCACGGGGACGCGCCACTTTCGATTTCCTCTTGTATCCGGAAAAACATATATTCGACTGAACACAGATAGACGGCCCCCTTCAAAATGACGATCAAAGTAGGCATCAACGGTTTCGGACGCATAGGTCGCCTTGCCTTGCGCGCAGCCTGGGGCTGGCCGGATTTCGAGTTCGTGCAGGTCAACGATCCGGCGGGCGACGCGGCGACCCATGCGCATCTATTGAACTTCGATTCGGTGCACGGCCGCTGGAACCGCCAGGCCGACGCCGATGGCGCCAGCATGATCATCGAGGGGCAGCGCATCAAGGTCACAGCCAACAAAGCGATCGCCGACACCGACTGGTCGGGCTGCGATGTGGTGATCGAGGCCAGCGGCAAGATGAAGACGGTCGCGGTGCTCCAGGCGTATCTCGATCAGGGCGTGAAGCGCGTGGTGGTCAGTGCCCCGGTGAAAGAGCAAGGCGCCTTGAATATCGTCATGGGGGTCAATCACCAGCAGTTCGAGCCGGACCGGCATCGCATCGTGACGGCGGCTTCCTGCACCACCAACTGCCTGGCACCCGTGGTCAAGGTAATCCACGAGAAGCTCGGCATCCGTCACGGCTCGATCACCACGATCCATGACCTGACCAATACCCAGAGCATCCTCGACCAGCCGCACAAGGACCTGCGCCGCGCCCGGGCGTCGGGCATGAGCCTGATTCCCACCAGCACCGGCTCGGCCACCGCTATCGCCGAAATCTTTCCCGAGCTGCGCGGGCGCCTCAATGGCCATGCCGTGCGGGTGCCGTTGGCCAATGCGTCGCTGACCGATTGCGTGTTCGAGGTCGAGCGAGCTACCACGGTGGAGCAAGTGAACGGTTTTCTCAAGGACGCAGCCGAGCACGAGCTCAAGGGCATCCTCGGTTTTGAGGAGCGCCCTCTGGTGTCCATCGACTACCGCACCGATCCGCGCTCGTCGATCATCGATGCGCTGTCGACCCTGGTTGTCAACGGCACCCAGGTCAAGCTTTATGCCTGGTACGACAACGAATGGGGCTACGCCAACCGCACCGTCGAACTGGCCCGGATGGTTGGCCTGGCTGTCTGAGGAATCGTGATGAAAGCCTTGTCAGCCTTAGCGCCGCAAGTGCGACAGTACCTGCTCGTCACCGGTAATTACTGGGCTTTTACCTTGACCGACGGCGCCCTGCGGATGCTGGTGGTGCTGCACTTCCACGCGTTGGGCTACAGCCCGTTGCAGATTGCCGCGCTGTTCCTGTTTTACGAACTCTTCGGCGTGGTCACCAACCTGCTGGGCGGCTACCTCGGTGCCCGGCTGGGCCTGAATCGGACGATGAACATCGGCCTGGGCCTGCAAGTGGTGGCGCTGCTGATGCTGACGGTTCCGTCCGCCTGGCTGACCATCGCCTGGGTGATGATGGCCCAGGCGCTTTCGGGAATCGCCAAGGACCTGAACAAGATGAGCGCCAAGAGCTCCATCAAGCTTCTGGTGCCTGACGGTGAGCAGGGCAGGCTTTATCGCTGGATAGCGATCCTCACCGGCTCGAAGAACGCGCTCAAAGGCGTCGGCTTTTTTCTCGGTGGGGCGTTGCTCGCATGGATCGGTTTCCAGGGCGCATTGTTGGCGATGGCCGCCGTGTTGGCACTGATCTGGGGCGGTAGCCTGATCCTGCTGAAGAAGGACCTGGGCAAGGCCAAGGCCAAGCCCAGATTTCGCGACATCCTTTCCAAGAGCCGGGCGATCAATATTTTGTCGGCCGCGCGAATGTTCCTGTTCGGCGCCCGGGATGTCTGGTTCGTGGTGGCCCTGCCGGTCTACCTGAGCAGTGTCTACGGCTGGAATTTCTCGACCGTGGGCGGATTTCTCGCCGCGTGGGTCATCGGCTACGGCATCGTGCAATCCCTGGCGCCGAACATCACCGGCAAGAAACGCGGGCAGGTGCCGGATGGGCGCGCCGCGTTCCTCTGGGCGCTGGCGTTGGCGGGCTTGCCGGCGGCGATGGCCCTGGGGCTGTCACAACAGGCGATGCTGTTGGGCGGGCTGATGGTCTTTGGCGGGCTGTTCGCGGTGAATTCTTCCCTGCACAGTTATCTGATCGTGTCGTACGCCAAGGAGGACGGCGTGTCGCTGGACGTGGGTTTCTATTACATGTCCAACGCCATCGGCCGGCTGGCCGGGACGCTGCTTTCAGGTTGGGTCTACCAAGGGTACGGGCTGGCGGCATGCCTGTGGATTTCCAGTGCATTCGTGTTGCTCGCTGCCCTGATTTCGTTGGCGTTGCCTCGTCACGCAACGCACTGATTCGCTGCCCTTGCTGTTTCCGTTGGTCTGCAAAGTATCAGGCCCCGTCTTGACAACACGGCGGGTCGAAGCAAATACTCGGCTCAAATTCATATAGATGACTAGATAACAAGGTGGATATAGTCCTATGAACGCCCTGTCCAGCGACGCCCGCCTGCCGCTTTATCAACGTTTGCGTGACCAGCTGGCGGAGCAGATCGCCAACAATCGCTGGCGTCCGGGGGAGGCGATTCCGACCGAGGCAGCGTTGTCAGCCGAATACCAGCTGTCCACCGGAACCGTGCGCAAGGCAATTGATGCCTTGGTCAGCGAGGGCATCCTGGAGCGCCAGCAAGGGCGGGGCACCTTCATTCGTCGTCCGCAGTTCCAGTCATCGTTGTTTCGTTTCTTTCGCTTTCAGTCGGCGTCCGGTGAACGCCGGGTTCCGCAGAGTCGCATCCTGTCTGTCGAGCCGGTGGCGGCGCCATCGGCGGTCGCGCAGGCCTTGGGGTTGCCGGTCGATGCGCCGGTGATCCGCATCGTCCGGGTGCGTCTGCTGGAAGTCGAGCCGGTGCTCGCCGAAGAAATCTGGCTGCCACGTGGCCGATTCCAGCCGTTGCTGGAGATCGACCTGAACCAGAAAGGGCCGTTGCTCTATCCCATCTACGAGGAAATCTGCGGGCAGGTGGTTGCCTATGCGCAGGAAACCCTCACGGCCGAATCGGTCAACGAGGTGCATGCGCGCCTGTTGCAGGTTCCGGTCCACAGCCCGGTGGTGGTGATCGAGCGCCTGGCCCGCGATTACGCCGGCAACCCGCTGGAATGGCGCCGTTCGCGCGGGCATGCCGAGCATTTCCGCTACAGCGTCGAAATCCGCTGACTTCGGCGGGCTAGCGGCGTCTCGAACGCCGCTGCCCTTGCCCTGTGTGTTTTTCCTGACTGGCCCTGCAGCGGCGCGGTTCGCTCTCGGCTGCCTTTTGTTTCACTCATAAGGATAAGAATCATGTTCAGTTGGTATCGCCAGATCACTTCGCGGGAGCGCAAGACGTTTTGGGCGTGTTTTGGCGGCTGGTCGCTCGACGCGCTGGAGGTCCAGATGTTCGGCCTGGCGATACCGGCGTTGATCGCCGCGTTCGCCTTGTCCAAGGGCGATGCGGGGCTGATCAGCGGCGTTACGCTGGTGACCTCGGCCCTGGGTGGCTGGGTCGGCGGGACGCTATCCGACCGTTATGGCCGGGTGCGCACGCTGCAATGGATGATCCTGTGGTTCTCGTTCTTCACCTTCCTGTCGGCGTTCGTCACGGGCTTTCACCAACTGTTGATCGTCAAGGCATTGCAGGGCTTTGGCATTGGCGGAGAGTGGGCCGCCGGCGCGGTGCTGATGGCCGAGACGATCAATCCGAAATACCGCGGCAAGGTCATGGGCACGGTCCAGAGCGCCTGGGCGGTGGGTTGGGGGCTGGCTGTCGGGGTCTTTACGCTGATCTACTCCCTGGTGCCGCAGGACATGGCCTGGCGGGTGATGTTCATCGTCGGCCTGCTGCCGTCGTTCCTGATCATCTGGGTGCGCCGCAACGTCGAGGAGCCGGACAGTTTCCAGCGGCTGCAAAAGGAACAGGCGATTCCGCAGAGCTTCTTCAAGTCCCTGGGCGGCATCTTTCGCCCGGAACTGATTCGCGTGACCCTGTTCGGCGGTTTGCTCGGGTTGGGTGCCCACGGCGGTTATCACGCGGTGATGACCTGGCTGCCGACCTTCCTCAAGACCGAGCGCAACCTGTCGGTGCTCAATTCCGGCGGCTACCTGGCGGTGATCATCTTTGCCTTCTGGTGCGGTTGTGTCGTCAGTGGCTTGCTGATCGATCGCATCGGCCGGCGCAAGAACATCCTGTTGTTCGCGCTGTGCTGTGTGGTGACCGTGCAGTGCTACGTCTTCCTGCCGCTGAGCAATACGCAGATGTTGTTCCTGGGCTTCCCGCTCGGCTTTTTCGCAGCCGGCATTCCGGCCAGCCTCGGGGCGTTCTTCAACGAGTTGTACCCGGCGGATGTACGCGGTGCCGGCGTCGGTTTCTGCTACAACTTCGGCCGGGTGCTGTCGGCGGTATTCCCGTTCCTGGTGGGGCACATGAGCGATTCCATGTCCCTGGGATCAGCCATCGGCATTGATGCGGGCATCGCCTACGGCGTGGCTGTGCTCGCGGCGCTTTGCCTGCCGGAAACCCGCGGCCGTAGCCTTGAGGCATCTGCGTCACCGGCGCCCGCCGTGGCATCTGCCAGCGAGAGCGCCCGCGCCTGATCACTTTAATTTTGATAGATGAGAACCATGGTTGATTCCTGTACTACGTCGATGACCGGCATCGACTGCCATGCCCACGTGTTCAGCCGTGAGCTGGAGCTGGCTGCCGTGCGGCGTTACACACCGGACTATGACGCTACGCTTGCGCAATACCTGAACCATCTGCAGACCCATGGCTTGAGCCATGGTGTTCTGGTTCAGCCGAGCTTTCTCGGCACCGATAACCGCTACCTGCTCGCCGCGCTGGAACAGGCGCCGGAGCAACTGCGCGGGGTCGTGGTGGTGGAACCGGATATCAGCCGAGTCGAGCTGGAGGAGATGGCGCGGCTGGGCGTGGTCGGCGTTCGCTTGAACCTGATGGGCACGGCCTCGCCCGACTTTCGCGAAACCCTGTGGAAAGACTTCCTTGGCCACCTTGCCGAATTGGATTGGCATGTCGAATTGCATGCCCCGGTAGAACAACTGCCGGGACTGATTCGCCAGTTGATGCCGTTCGGCGTGCGCTTGGTGGTCGACCACTTCGGTCGCCCCGATGCGCGTTCGGGCCTTGATCAACCGGGATATCCCGAGCTGATGACGCTGGGCGCCAGTGGGCAAGTCTGGATGAAAGTTTCCGGCATCTATCGGCTGGCGGGCACCAAGCAGCAGAATCTGGCATTCGCCAGGTCCGCATTGGGCCTGCTGGAGCAGAGTTTCGGCGCCCATCGCCTGGTATGGGGCAGTGATTGGCCGCATACACAACACGAGGCAGTCATCGGCTTCGATACGGTGATGCGCCAGTTACAGGATTTGCAGATTTCTTTGCCGTTTATGCGCGCGCTTATGGTAGAAACGCCCCGCGCGTTGTTCCGATTTTGAGACTGACGTGCCATGTCACCGAATTTTCCTGAACTCGCAGGATGAATAAGGATCTAGTATCCATTGCAGCTGCATGAAAAAATCCGCTCCGGCATGTAAAGGAATAGTCCGGGCTGGGATCGCCGACTCAGGGGATACCGGGTCGTTGTGTAGCAGGCGCATTCAGCCAGGCGGATTGGGGATAGAAATGTCGAATATTGAAGCGTTTCCCAGGGAGACGCGTACACCGAGCGAATATGAAGGGCTCGTGGCGATGGGCGCAAACGCGCTCGACGCCATTCCTGGCGCGGTGTATCTGTGTGATCACAACGGCTGGCTGGTCCGCTACAACAGCGAGGCGGCCACGTTGTGGGGACGAGCGCCGGTATTAGGGGAGGGCGGCGACCGTTTTTGCGGTTCCTATCGCCTGTTCCTGGCCGACGGTACGCCGTTGGCATTGGAAGACTGCCCGATGGCCTGGGCGCTGGAGTCGGGTACGGCGACGCGCAACCAGGAAGTGTTTATCGAGCGTCCGGACGGCTCGCGGATCGTCGCGCTGGTGAACATCCGGGCCCTGAGGGATGAGCAGGGCACTATCCAAGGGGCGATCAACTGCTTCCAGGATGTCTCGGCGCACCACGCGATGGCCGACGAGCTACGGCGCAAGAATGCCGACCTGGAAGACTTCTTCGAAAACAGTGCGGTCGGCCTGCACATCGTCAGCGGCGAAGGCACCATTGTGCGTGCCAACAAGGCTGAGTTGGCCTTGCTCGGTTATTCGGCGCAGGAGTACATCGGCCGCCACATCACCGAGTTCCATGTCGATGAGCCGGTCATCGGCGACATCCTGAGCAAATTGAGCAACGGCGAATGCCTGGAAGACTATCCGGCTCGCCTTCGAGCCAAGGATGGTTCGATCAAGCATGTCACCATCACCTCCAACGGGCGATTCGAGGACGGCAAGCTTTTCAACACCCGGTGCTTCACCGTGGACGTGACCTCGGTCCATGCGGCCGAGACGGCACGCCAGGAGAGCGACGACCGGTTGTCCGCAACCTACGAGGCGGCGACGATCGGCATTGCCGAAGCCGGGGCGGATGGCCGTCTGTTGCGGGTCAACGATGCGCTCTGCAACATGCTCGGGCGCTCGCGCGAAGAACTGCTGAACATGACTTTCCTGGGGTATACCCACTCCGACAGCACCGACGAAGACGCCGCGCTGTATGCGCGCCAAGTGGCCGGCGAGCTGGATAACTACGTGCTGCGCAAACGCGCCTTCAAGCCTGACGGAGAAACCGTCTACCTGGACATCCACAGCTCATCGGTCCGGGACTCCCAAGGCGTGTTTCGTTATGGCGTGCGGGTTATCCAGGATGTCACGCAGGCGCGGCGCATGGAAAACCAGATCCTCGAAAGCGAACGGCACATGCGCAACCTGCTCGAGGCGCTGCCCGCGGCGGTCTATACCACGGACGCGCAAGGCCGGATCAATTTTTTCAACCGGGCAGCGGTCGAGTTGTCGGGGCGTACGCCTGAACTGGGCGACCTTTGGTGCGTGACCTGGAAACTGTTCACCACCGATGGCAATTTCCTGCCCCACGACCAGTGCCCGATGGCGGTGGCCTTGAAGGAAAACCGGCCGATACGCGGGGTCGAGGCAGTCGCGGAGCGTCCCGACGGCAGCCGGGTCCCGTTCGCGCCTTATCCCACGCCGCTGCACGACGCGCAGGGCAACCTGGTCGGCGCCATCAACATGCTGGTGGACATCTCCGAGCGCAAGCAGGCCGAAGACCGGCAGAAAACCCTGATCGACGAGCTCAACCACCGGGTCAAGAATACCCTGGCCACGGTGCAATCCCTGGCAGCCCAGACCGCCCGCAATGCGGTGGATGCAAAGGATGGTTACAACCGTTTCGAAGCCCGGCTTCTCGCGTTGTCCCGCGCCCACGATCTGTTGACGAGGCGCCATTGGGGCCAGACCCCGCTGGCCTCCCTGGCCCGGGAAGTGTTGGTGCCGATATTCGGGGCCGACCCTGGCCGTATCACCTTGGAGGGTGATGCCATCGACGTCGATACCCGGGTCGCGCTCGGCCTGACCATGACCCTCAACGAACTGGCGATCAATGCGCTCAAGTACGGCGCGATGTCGGTCGAGACGGGCAGGCTTTCGCTGAACTGGAACGTCCAGCCGCAATCGAACGGCACCTTGCTGACCTTGGATTGGCGCGAGCAGGGCGGCCCCCCGGTGTTTCCGCCGGAACGGGAAGGGCTCGGTTCGCGGTTGATGAAGCGCTGTATCGAGCGCGATCTTGGCGGAATTTTTGTCCTGACTTTTGCACCTGAGGGCGTTCTCTGTCGCTTCTCGTTCATGGTCGTTGAGCAATCTGCATGACCCGGTTTGCTGGTATCAGGGTTCTGCTTGTCGAGGACGAAGGCGCGGTCGCCATGTTGATCGAGGAAATGCTCGAAGAGCTGGGCTGCACGGTGGTGGCGTCAGTCCCACGACTCGCCCAGGCTCGGGAAAAAGCGGACACCCTGGAGGTTGACCTGGCAATTCTGGACGTCAATCTGGCTGGTGAACGAGTGTTCCCGGTGGCTGATATCCTGCGTGCACGTAACGTTCCTTTCCTGTTCAGCACCGGATACGGCGTCAGCGGCCTGCCCGCTGACTTCGCCCAGTGTCCGGTTCTGCACAAGCCCTTTTCCGAAAACGAATTGCAGCTGAAGATAGCGCTGACGCTGAAAAGTTGAAGTATTTGCGAGGAGCAACCATGAGCTTGTACGGCCAATACGATCCGCAGAACATCTTTGCGCTGATTCTTCGCGGCGAAGCGCCCTGCTATAAAATCTACGAAGACACTGATGTACTGGCCTTCCTCGATATTTTTCCGCAGTCGCGCGGTCATGTGCTCGTCATCCCGAAGGCGGCCCAGGCGCGCAATATTCTCGATGTCGACCCCGCGGTGCTGGGCAAGATGATGTCGGCGGCGCAACGCCTCACTCGGATCCTCGTCGACGAGCTGCAGCCGGATGGCGTGCAGATCGCGCAGTTCAACGGCGCGCCCGCCGGGCAAACGGTCTTCCATATCCACGTCCACATCATCCCGCGCTGGGACGGCGCCGCGCCTGAGGCTCATGGACAGGGCAAGGCCGATCCGCAGGAGCTTGAAGCGTTGCAGGCGCGGCTGGTGGAGCGTATTCGTTCGCAAGAGTGATGGCTTAGTCTTCGAAGGGGGGGCACCGAGTGTGCGCCCCACCGCAAAACCCATGACAAATCGTCACCAACCTCCATTCCAGACGCTAATATCCGCGCCAATCCTTGGACATCGCGGACCCACCTTATGAAATTGCGCCTGCTGACCGCTGCCTTGTTTTTCATCTGCACCCTGGCTCAAGCCGCAGAACCGAAACCCATTCCGCAAGCCTTGGAGGCACAGATCGGGCATCTGGTGGCGCTGCTCAAGGACAGCTATGCCACCGGCTACCCCGACGCGGCGCTGGTGCAAACGCTCGATACCGGCGAGGACAGCCAGGTCACGCTCGCGGTCTTCACTATCGAGGGCTTTGGGATGGGCAACAATTACAGTCAGTACCTGGCGGCCTTTACCCCTGAGGAGAACGAAGAGGGCGTGCCGCATTACAGCCTGCTGGATGTGATGCGAATCGGCGGAGACAGCTGGCGAGCGATCGATAAGATGGACGCCAGGCTGGTCAGCGACCCGGCGGGTGAGCAGACCCTGATCGACATCGCGGCAATGGAAAACACCGACGACGATGCGCCGAACTTCCCTAGCAGAGCGGCAGTTATTCATCTGTCCTTGGCTGGTGCACAATCCCTGCGGTTGGTAGAGATAAAGTAGGGCGCTTTCGGTAGCGGGCGTTTATCCGCTATTGCAGCGGGACATACACATCGGTTTGCCATTGATCCTGTGGCGTCTCGGGATAGGCGCTCAGGTAGTGGAAAAACAGTGGCTGATCACGCAGCTCCTCACCGCTCGCGGGGAGCCAGTCGCGGTAGATCGGGTAGATCGTCTCGCCGATATGATCGGGCGACCCCGCATGGCGTACCACGACGTAGCGGCCGCCGGGAATGACGAGTGGGCCTACGCCGAACTCATTCGGCGTCACGTCTTCGTGAATCTCACCGCAGATCGCAAATCGGAAGGCGTGCGCAGGTGTCGTATCGGGATTGCCATAAGGAATACCGAACGTGCGGCTTGATGCCACCGGCGACTGCCCGCTGCGCATCCGCCACTCGATGAACTGGCGGACGCTCGCATTGACGAGCCCGGGCGGCCCGCGGTGCTCAAGGGCCGCTACGTTGATTTCAGTGAGTTCGATAATGCGTACTTGCATGAGAAGAGTCCTGGAAAAATGTGGGACGGCAAATACCGTGTTCCAGACCTGCCAGTTTGCATTCTTCCTGAACGCGCTTGGCGCGGCGCCGAACGCCCGGCTGAACGCCCTGGAGAACGCCTCGGGGCTCCTGAAGCCCGCATCCAGCGCGGCGTCCAGTACCGAATAATCGGCAACTGCGACCAGGCGATGTGCCGCGCGTCGTAGCCGCATCAGCTGGACGTAGCGCGAAACAGGCACGCCCATGAACGCCGTGAACTGGCGATGGAAGTGAAACGCCGAGAAGTTCGCCACATGACTTAACGTCCTCACCGACAGATCATCTTCCAGATTGGCATCGATATACGCCAGTACAGCGTCGAAGCGTTTTTTGTAGGCGTAATCGTTTGGTAGCTCAGGCACGGGGGAAGGCTCTTGGAGGTGCGGTCGGCGTCAGAGTCGACTATACGCGCAGAGCATGCCTAGCCGCGTTTGCTCAAAAGCGCGCAGTCAGGCCCTGAATTGGGCTGACGCTCCGATGCCAATACACTCCCTCGCCACGGTTGATGCATTCGTCCGCGTAGATAGGGCAGCCCGCCGCTCTCGTACTGGCTTATTTATGTGAATTCGATATGAGTCCTATGTCATTGCCATGGTTTATCGATCAATGATGCCCGGGTAGTTTGCTTCTCAAGGATATCCATAGAGAGGCAAACCCAATGAAGGCAAGCACCTTTTATCTTGCGTTATGCGCGGCGGCGCCTTTTGCCGACGCCGCCGGCCCGGAAAGCGCCAGCGAGTCGCGCAATTCACAACAGATCAGCCGGGCGGGCAGCCAGGCTTCCGCCGCAGGACCGGCGGACTATTTCACCGGACAGGTGCGTGTGGACCCGCTGTTCCCAGCGACGGAAGACATCAACGTGTCTGGCGCCTACGTCACTTTCGAACCGGGCGCGCGCTCGGCCTGGCATACCCATCCCGCCGGTCAGCGATTGGTAGTGGTCTCCGGCGTGGGCCTGACGCAGGAATGGGGCAAGCCGGTGCAGCAAATCCATCCCGGCGACGTGGTAGTTTGTCCTGCGGGCGTCAAGCACTGGCATGGCGCGGCGCCGGACAGCGCCATGACTCATCTGGCCGTGACCGGCACGGTGGAGGGCAAGAATGTGCAGTGGTTGGAGAAGGTCAGCGAGGAGCAATACGGCGCCGGTGGAACGCTGACATCATCGGCCAAGCCAGATGCTGCGGCGGTTTCACAAACCCTGTCGGCCAAACAGCGAGCCATTCCGCTGATCGCCGCCGCCATGGCCACAAGCAACATGCCGGCTCTCGATAGCGCCTTGAATAAAGGGCTGGATGCGGGTCTCAGCGTCAGCGAGGCGAAGGAAATCCTGGTGCAGCTCTACGCTTACAGCGGGTTTCCCCGCAGCCTCAACGCGCTGGGCGAATTGATGAAAGTCGTGGAGGCCCGAAAGCAACGCGGCGTGCAGGATGCTCCGGGGCGCGAGCCGACTCGCCCGATCCCTACCGGCGATGCATTACTGGTGGCGGGCAAGGCCAACCAGACACGGATCGCCGGCGCGCCTGTCCAAGGGCCGCTGTTCGACTTCGTCCCGGTCATCAACCAATATCTGCAGACGCACCTGTTCGGCGATATTTTCGAGCGCGACAACCTGGACTGGCAAAGCCGGGAGCTGGCGACGGTCGCCGCTCTGGCGGTGACCCCAGGGGTGGAGTCACAACTGCGTTCACACGTGGCTGCGAGCTTGCGGGTCGGATTGAGCGCTGCGCAATTGCGCCAATTGATCCAGCTGCTGGACGAGCAGGGCGAGGCCGCTGCGGCCAAGCGTGCCGCTGAGGCACTGGATGCCAGTCAGTCTTCGTAACGCAAGGCTTCGCGCAGCAGCGTGAAGGCCGGAGAGGTCTGGCGGCGACTCGGGTAGTACAGATGATAGCCGGAAAACGGCTCGCACCAATCGTCCAGTACCCGGATCAGCCGGCCTTGCGCGACAGCTTCCTGCACCAGATCTTCCGGCATGAAGGCCAACCCCAAGCCCTGGAGCGCCGCCTCCAGGCGCATGGCAATCGTGTTGAAAACCAGTTGGCCTTCTACCCGGACTTGCAGTTCCTGACCGCTTTTTTCAAATTCCCAGACATACAGGCCACCATGAGTCGGCATGCGCAAGTTGATGCAGTTGTGCGCCGTCAGGTCGTTTGGAATCAGCGGCTTGGGATGTTGGGCGAAGTACGCCGGCGAGCCGACGACCGCCATGCGCATGTCGGGGCCAATGCGCATGGCGATCATGTCCTTGGCGACCTGCGGGCCCAGCCGCACGCCGGCATCGAACCCCTCAGCGACGATGTCGGTAAAAGCGTAGTCGACGATGATCTCGATGTTCAGGTCGGGATTGTCAGGGAGCAACTTGGCGAGAACCGGCTGGAGCACGGTGATTGCAGAATGCTCGCCAGCGGTGATGCGCAATTTTCCGGCCGGTTTGTCGCGAAACTCACTGAGCATCGCCATCTCCTGATCGATCTCTTCAAACCGCGGCGCAACCACCTGCAACAGGCGTTCGCCCGCTTGGGTCGGGGCAACACTTCGCGTGGTACGCGACAACAGCCGGACTCCCAGCCGTTCTTCCAGTTGTCGCATCGCCCGACTCAGTGCCGGTTGCGACATGCCAAGCCTGGCCGCCGCCCGAGTGAAACTGCGCTCCTGGGCCACGACTGAGAAGATGGCGAGTTGGTCGTAGCGTTCGGTGGTCATTGAGCTGTCTCTGGATTTTTTCGGGGGACTGCTACTCGCGCCCAATCCAGACGCGATACCTGTTGTCCCGATCAAACGGGTCTTCCGGGTTCTCGTAGGTCTCAAGCATTTCAAGGAACCCCGCGCGCTCAAGACTGGCCAGATGCTCAAGGGTCCAATCGGCAGGAAAGTCGCCGGAAAAATCCTTTCCTTGATGTTCAACCCATCGAAAAACCGGGAAGGGCATGTAACCGAGCCACTCAGAGCGATAGGTGATCTCGTCAGAATCGCTGGTTTCTACTGCGGCGCGGATCTTGTTCTTGATGGCTTCCTGGTGTTCATCCATGGTGTTTTGGTGCTGGTTGGATCATGCCGTGCCACTCGCCTGGGAGTCGAAAATGATGCGCACCTCCGAACTTTGAAGCAAGCTTTTCGGGGTGACGGTACGACGTTGCCAAGGGATTCGGCCGAGGAACCACAGCCGCCAGAAGGCGAGATTCGGCTCGGCGTTATCTTGTAGTAACGTCGAAAGGCTGCCTGCTATAGCGAAATGCGATGTACATAAAAGCAAAACACTCTAAAGAACTGTCAACCTTTACAGGTTCAGTGATTGTGTTGTTGGACCATTCTCTGATCAGCGCTGAGGTTCTTTGTCAGTACTGACCCATCGGCAGGAGGCTGATGCCAGCTTGCCATCGACACAAATACGCATGAAGGACAACAAAAATGAATTTTCCAAAATTATGCATTACGTCCCTTGTTGTTTTTGCAGCGCAATGTAATTTTGCGCAGGCAGATACTAACCTATACCAGGGAGGGCCTAAAGCGCATGACCCGGACTGCCTAGCCGAATGGAACAAATCGTCGGCACGTTCATCGTGCTCCGGAATGACTTATATGACTCAGAAACCAACGGGCACTTGCAACCTGGATCAGACCTGCAGGGGGACTCAAGCTAACTCTAATATACGAAATACGAATTTCTTTCCCCTCGGGGATGTTAGCAAACTAAATAATTGCAATGGCACCCTAAAAAAAGGCAGCTGCTAATAAGGCTCTGCAGTAACAGAGTATGCGTGCTTAGCTGCGCTTCGGCAGGGTAAAACAAGAATGCTGTTAATAGATGATCTTCATACGGTCTAAGTTATTACAAACCAGTGTTCTTATACGACTTCGTGCCTTCTGGGCCATTCTTTAGGCAGGGCTGAGCCTGATGATCGGACCTAATTCGTTGCTAACCGGTTGATAGTCTATCTGCCGTTGGCGCAATATCTGAGGGTAAAAGAAATGAATTGTGCGTTGCGTCGTTTTCTCTTCTTGCGTTGCAATTTAATTTTGCGGAGGCAGCGCATGATGCTGAACGCCAAGCCGCATGGAGCAAGTCGTCTGCCTATAAGACTTGCACCGGAGATAGTTGGACTGCTCAGTCTTCAGTTGGCACTTGCCAGCTTTACCAAACTTGTGTAGGGGGGGCGGGGGCTCACACAGCTAAAGGCCTAACTTCGTCTAGTAAGGTTATTTACGGGAAGGATCGGACACGCCAAGCAATTAGTCTCCCTCTCGGCAACGTACAAAAGCTAAATAATTGCAAAGGTACACTAACGCTGGATCCCTGTTAGGGACTTTGAATAATTTAATTTTGGGTTTCGCAGGTGCCCGGTAAAATAGGAATCACTTCAGGTTGCACTTTTGCGCTTGGACAAAGTCTTCAGTGCAACCGGAACGCCCGACTTCCTCCTGTCTGTCGAGCGCGTCGGAGTCGACCTATTCATCCCTTACACGTTCCCCCTTCGCTTCAGTTCACCCTCCATAAACGATTCGAATGACTACAATTCTAGCCAGGAAGCCACTTCCTAGAAGAAATTGCTCGCACCCCAGTCGCTTTCAGGACACGTTTCGTCGTCCACGTGCAATCGCCGCCCCCCGGGAGTGGCAAGCTGTGAAGATGCCCCGGACCAGGTGCGCCGAAGACACCTGGCCGGAGAGCAGGAATGGCGATCGGATTTGCCACGCTACCGTGACGTGGGCCGCACGCCCTAGCCAAGACTCCGGACGACTACCGCCACGCGGCGGTGTCGTTCGAGATGCCGAGGTACGTTTATGCCTGATGAGACGCTTCACCTGCCTCTGATTCACAGCGTGCTGGCGCGCAAGAAGGACACCCCCGGTGCCTTGTTGCCCATCCTTCATGCCATCCAGGAAGGTTGCGGGTACGTTCCCGACGCCGCCGTCCCTGAAATCGCCCATGCCCTCAATCTCAGCCAGGCTGAAGTGCGCGGGGTAATCAGCTTCTACCATGACTTTCGCACCACGCCGCCGGCGCGCCATACCCTGCGCCTGTGCCGGGCGGAGTCGTGCCAGAGCATGGGGGCCGAAGGCCTGGCTGCGCAGTTGCGCGAACAACTGGCGCTTGACGATCACGGCACCAGTGCCGACGGGGCGATCAGCCTGCGGCCGGTCTATTGCCTGGGCGCCTGTGTGTGCTCGCCGGCCCTGGAGCTGGACGGGGAGTTGCACGCACGGCTGACCCCCGAACGCCTGCGCCAGTTGGTGAACGGTTGCCTGGAGGATGGCCCATGCTGACCCTCTGCATTCCCCGTGATTCAGTGGCCCGCGCCGTCGGTGCGGACAAGGTGGCGGATGCGCTGGTGCGCGAGGCCGAGCGTCGGCAATTGCCGCTTGAGGTGCTGCGCACCAGCTCTCGCGGGCTGTATTGGCTGGAACCCCTGGTAGAGCTTGAAACGCCCGAAGGGCGGTTGGGGTTTGGCCCGGTCACCGCGCAAGATGTGCCAGGCCTGCTCGATGCGCTTGGCCACGACCCGGGCGGTCATCCTTCGGCCTTGGGACTGGTGGAGAACATTGCGTATCTGAAAAGCCAGCAGCGCCTGTTGTTTGCGCGTGCCGGCATCACCCGGCCCTTGTCCCTCGGGGACTATCGGGCTCAGGGCGGATTCCTCGGCCTGGCCCGGGCGATCCGGATGGACGGCGCCGAGGTGGTTGCCCAAGTGCTGGATTCCGGCTTGCGCGGCCGGGGCGGCGCGGCGTTCCCGGCGGGCATCAAGTGGCGCACCGTGCGCGACGCGCAGGGCCCGCAAAAATACGTGGTCTGCAATGCCGACGAAGGCGACTCCGGTACGTTCGCCGACCGCATGTTGATGGAAGGCGATCCGTTCCTGCTGATCGAAGGCATGGTCATCGCCGGGATCTCGGTGGGCGCCACCATGGGCTACATCTATGTGCGCTCGGAATACCCGGACGCCGTCAGCACGCTGAACGAAGCGCTGCACATCGCCCGCGAAGCCGGTTACCTGGGCGCCGATGTCGGCGGCAGTGGCCGCGCCTTCGAGCTGGAAGTGCGAGTGGGCGCCGGCGCTTACATCTGTGGCGAAGAAACAGCGCTGCTGGAATCCCTTGAAGGCAAGCGCGGGATGGTGCGTGCCAAGCCGCCGCTGCCGGCGTTGCAGGGCCTGTTCGGCTTGCCGACGCTGGTTCATAACGTGGTGACCCTGGCCTCGGTGCCGTTGATTCTGGAGAAGGGCGCGCAGTTCTACCGGGACTTCGGCATGGGCCGTTCACTGGGCACCATGCCGTTCCAGCTGGCCGGCAACGTTCGTCGCGGCGGGCTGGTGGAGCGGGCATTTGGCCTGAGCCTGCGCGAGTTGGTGGAGGAGTATGGCGGCGGCACCGCCAGCGGTCGGCCGTTGAAGGCCGCGCAAGTCGGTGGCCCGCTGGGCGCGTGGGTACCCCCCGCGCAGTTCGACACACCGCTGGACTACGAAGCGTTCGCCGCCATGGGCGCGATGCTCGGCCACGGTGGCGTGGTGGTTGCCGACGACAGCCTGGACATGGCCCGGATGGCCCGGTTCGCCTTGCAATTCTGCGCCGAGGAATCCTGCGGCAAATGCACGCCGTGTCGCATCGGCTCGACCCGTGGCGTCGAGGTGGTGGATCGCTTGATCGCCAGCACCGATGCCAGTGCCCGCCAGGAACAGGCGGCGCTGTTGCAAGACCTTTGCGACACCCTGCAATACGGCTCGCTCTGTGCCCTCGGTGGGATGACGTCCTACCCCGTCGCCAGCGCCCTCAAGTACTTCCCCGCCGACTTCGGTCTGGCGACCACGGAGGCCGACCAATGATCAACATCTTCGATCCAGCCAGCGACATCGACCTGGGCACCCCGGCCCGAGTAAGCGACGTGCAGGTCAGCCTGACCATCGATGGCCGTGAAATCAGCGTTCCCTCCGGCACGTCGGTGATGCGCGCGGCGGCCTTGCTCGGTACCACCATCCCGAAACTGTGCGCCACCGACAGCATGGAAGCCTTCGGCTCCTGCCGTATGTGCCTGGTGGAGATCGACGGGATGCGCGGTTACCCGGCCTCGTGCACCACGCCGGTGACCGACGGCATGGTGGTCCGCACCCAGACCTCAAAGCTCGCCACGCTGCGTCGCAACGTGATGGAACTGTACATCTCCGATCACCCGCTGGACTGCCTGACATGCCCGGCCAACGGCAACTGCGAGTTGCAGACCGTGGCCGGGCAGGTGGGCTTGCGGGAGGTGCGCTACGGCTACGAAGGCGCCAATCACCTGGCCGAAGCCAAGGACGTGTCCAACCCTTATTTCGACTACGACCCGAGCAAGTGCATCGTTTGCAGCCGCTGCGTGCGTGCCTGCGAGGAAATCCAGGGCACCTTCGCCCTGACCATCAGCGGACGCGGCTTTGATTCCCGTGTCGAAGCGGCCGGCGGTGACAACTTCCTCGACTCCGAATGCGTGTCCTGCGGCGCCTGCGTCCAGGCCTGCCCGACAGCGACGCTGATCGACAAGAGCGTCGTCGAAATCGGCCAGCCGGAGCGCAGCGTCGTCACCACCTGCGCCTATTGCGGCGTGGGCTGCTCGTTCCGCGCCGAGATGAAAGGCGAACAATTGGTGCGCATGGTCCCGGACAAGAACGGCCAGGCCAACCACGGCCACTCGTGCGTCAAGGGCCGCTTCGCCTGGGGCTACGCGACGCACCCGGACCGCATCACCAAGCCGATGATCCGCAAGCACATCAACGACCCGTGGCAGGAAGTCAGCTGGGAGGAGGCGGTCACCTACGCCGCCAGCGAACTGCGGCGCATCCAGCTCAAGTACGGGCGTGATTCCATCGGCGGTATCACCTCCAGCCGCTGCACCAACGAAGAAACCTACCTGGTGCAGAAGCTGGTGCGCACGGCGTTCGGCAACAACAACGTCGACACCTGCGCGCGGGTCTGCCATTCGCCGACTGGTTATGGCCTCAAGCAAACGCTGGGCGAATCGGCCGGCACGCAGAATTTCGACTCGGTAATGAAAGCTGACGTGATCATGGTGATGGGCGCCAACCCCACCGATGCGCACCCGGTGTTCGGCTCCCAGCTCAAGCGCCGCCTGCGCCAGGGCGCGCGGCTGATTGTCATCGACCCGCGGCGCATCGACCTGGTGGATTCGCCTCACGCCCGTGCCGAGCTGCATCTGCAGTTGCGTCCGGGCACCAACGTGGCGATGCTCAACGCGTTGGCCCACGTGATTGTCACCGAGGGGCTGGTTGACGAGTCTTTCGTCAAAGAGCGTTGCGAGGCGACAGATTTCGCCCGTTGGCGCGACTTCGTCAGCTTGCCGGAAAATGCGCCCGAGATCCTCGGCCCGGTGTGCGGCGTGCCCGCCGAGCAGATCCGCGCCGCCGCGCGGCTCTACGCCACCGGCGGCAACGCGGCCATCTACTACGGCCTCGGTGTGACCGAACACAGCCAGGGCAGCACCTCGGTGATGGGCATCGCCAACCTTGCCATGGCCACCGGCAATATCGGCCGCGAGGGCGTCGGGGTGAACCCGCTGCGTGGGCAGAACAACGTCCAGGGTTCCTGCGACATGGGCTCGTTCCCCCATGAGCTGCCGGGCTATCGGCACATCTCCAATGAAGCGGTGCGGGCCCAGTTCGAGCAGGCCTGGAACGTGACGTTGCAACCCGACCCGGGCCTGCGCATCCCGAACATGTTCGAGGCAGCGCTGGACGGCACTTTCAAGGCGCTTTACTGCCAGGGCGAGGACATCGCCCAGAGCGATCCCAATACCCAGCATGTGACTGCGGCGCTGACTGCTTTGGAGTGCGTGATCGTGCAGGACATCTTCCTCAACGAAACGGCCAAGTTTGCCCATGTGTTCCTGCCGGGCAGCTCGTTCCTCGAGAAGGACGGTACCTTCACCAACGCCGAGCGCCGTATCTCCCGCGTTCGCAAGGTCATGGACCCGCTGGCCGGCAAGGCCGACTGGGAAGCCACCATCGCCTTGGCCGATGCCCTGGGCTACAAGATGCACTATAACCATCCCTCGGAAATCATGGATGAAATCGCCCGCCTGACGCCGACCTTCAGTCGTGTCAGCTACGCCGAGCTGGAGCGTCACGGCAGCCTGCAATGGCCGTGCAACGATGCCGCGCCGGACGGCACGCCGACCATGCACATCGACCAATTCGTGCGCGGCAAAGGGCGCTTCATGCTCACCGGCTATGTGCCCACCGAGGAGAAGGTCAATGGCCGTTATCCGCTGCTGCTGACCACCGGACGGATCCTCAGCCAGTACAACGTCGGCGCCCAGACCCGGCGCACCGACAACGTGGCGTGGCACGAGGAGGATCGCCTGGAAATCCACCCGACCGACGCCGAGAATCGTGGCATCGCCGAGGACGATTGGGTCGGTATCAGCAGTCGCGCCGGGCAGACGGTGCTGCGCGCCAAGGTCACCGAGCGGGTGGCGCCGGGGGTGGTCTACACCACGTTCCACTTCCCTGAATCCGGGGCCAACGTGATCACCACCGACAACTCGGACTGGGCCACCAACTGCCCGGAATACAAAGTCACGGCGGTAGAAATCGTGCGGGTCACCCAGCCTTCGGAATGGCAGAAGCGTTATCAGGCCTTCAGCGACGAACAGCGGCGCCTGCTGAAGGAACGTCGTCACGCCGAGAAAGCCGAGGTGCGCCGATGAGCTCGCAGAACCTGATCAAGATGGCCAACGAGATTGCCCGCTACTTCGCCACGGAGCCTGATCAGTCGCTGGCGGTGAGCGGCATCCGCCAGCACATCAAGAACTTCTGGACGCCGGGCATGCGCAGGGATTTGCAGGGTTGGGAGGAGAAGCATCCGGATGCGGTTTTGCATCCGTTGGTGTTGGCGGTGTTGGAGGAGCCTGAAGCCATGAACTGACATGCGGGGCCCTGTGGCGAGGGAGCTGGCGCCCGCTGCTGAGTACATATCCATTGCTTGGGTAACGGCTACTTAGGGTTCCGCCCTTACGGCGGGTCACTTTTGGAAGAGCGCCAAAAGTAACCAAAAACGCTTTGCCCCACCACTCGGCACCTCGCCCGGGCTCGGTGTGCCTGAACGAAGGCATTGCTCCGTGGGCCCGCCGCGAAGGGCCGTCCCTGGCCCAGCGCGGCTAACCCGGCATCCATGCCGGGTTGCCCACTCCACAACACCTTCGTTCAGCCAGCGTGGTTAACGGGGCGCCCGAGATCAACGTCCCCCGCGAGGCGGCCTAGTAGCCGACCTGGATCTCGCTGTCGTACTCTGATCCAACTGTGGGAGCGAGCCTGCTCGCGAAGGCGGAGTGTCAGCCAATTAAGATGCTGAATGTGCCGACGCCTTCGCGAGCAGGCTCGCTCCCACAGGGTCCTATGTGTACCGTGAGATCTATATCCGCCGAAAATCCAGTGTGGGAGCGAGCTTGCTCGCGATAGCGGTCGTTCAGTGACGAAAGTGTCTGACTTGCCACCGTCATCGCGAGCAAGCTCGCTCCCACAGGTGCATGGCTCAGGCTTTGGATTGTTGCGCCGCCCAGTGTTTCATCTCTTCAGAGATGAAGTGATTGACCAGGTCGCTGTACATCTTTTCGATGGCATCCGGGCTGAGGTCCTCGGCCTCGGCCCATTGCCGCCTAATTGCCAGCATCGCCTGGAAACGCTCCGGGGCGCGGACCGAGGTCGCCGAAGTCTTGAACTTCGATGCCGCCAATACGTATTGAAAGCGCTTGCCCAAGAGTTTGATGACAGTCTGGTCCAGGGCATCGATTTCGCGGCGGATGTCTTCCATGCCGGTGCATTGCGCGGGGGACAGCTGGTTGTCGACTTCCATGTAGTTAACTCCGTTTGTTGAACTCTGATGTAACTCCCGGTGGGAGGCTCTTTGTGGCGAGGGGATTTATCCCCGCTGGGGTGCGAGGCACCCCTTGGATCAGACACCGCAGTGTGCCTGGCGATATTGAGTCGCTGACTTAGGGCTGCTTCGCAGCCCAGCGGGAGCAAGCTCCCTCGCCACGGGTTTTAAATCAACCTTTCAGACCGCGTCGTTCAATGACGCCGAACACGTCGGCCACGTCCTGCACGAGGATCCGGGCAACGTTGGTCAGAGTGTTGATATCACTGGTGGATGAGTCCCGCAGGCTGGAGCAAGCCACCAGCGTCAGGTAATCGAGCGTGGCGTGCAGCCGCTCGCTGACACAGGCGTGGAGTTCGGGCAGTGGCGCGTGCGTGTCGATCAGCAGGACAGGGTAGGTGGTTGCAATCGGGGTGAGGGGGGTGTAGCGGGAAGATGCTTGATTCGTTGTCATTAGGTTGAACTCATTCGATAGGAAGAATAGCCACCTTTCTGCTGCGAATCATATGGGTGGCAGTTGCGCGAGGGTTCGCAGACCGAGGAACGAATCCAAAACTCGGCAGACCCGAAGATCTCCCGCGCGCAACCGCCATAAAATGAACACGGGCAAGTTTGCCTGAAATCATTTGACGGTATCCAGATTGTTCACTCGGGCTGCGAAACCCAGCCACCAGCCAAAGCCAGCGACGACCCAACTATAGAAGTCGATCCCAGCCCTCACAACCGACCTGTAGGACGCACACCGAACCCGTGGCGAGGGAGCTTGCTCCCGCTCGGTGGCGCAGCCGCCGCAAAACCGGGCGATGCGGAGCGTCTGAAGAAGTGGAGCCCTCGATCCTAGGCCGCTTCGCCGCCCCGGTGGAACAAGCTCCCACGCCACGGGTAGTCATTTCCTACAAGATTTGCAGACGGTCTTTTAGCTCAGCGCAAATCCCGAAAAAACGCCCGAATATCCTCCGCCAGCAACTCCGGCTGCTCCAACGCAGCAAAGTGACCACCGCGCGGCATCTGCGTCCAGCGCTTGATGTTATAGCCACGCTCCACCCAACTGCGTGGCGGCAGCGGCAGTTCCCTGGGAAACAACGCGACCCCAAGCGGCGGCTTCACCCGCTCGCCGCTGTTGAACAGCAAGGGCCGCTTGCTGCCTTCCACATACGGGCGAAACGACGAACCGATGCAGTTCGTCAGCCAGTAGAGCGTCACATTGGTCAGCAGCCATTCATGACTGATGGCGGGGCTCGTATCGCACCACGACAGGATTTTTTCCCCCATCCAGGCCAGCAACCCCGCCGGAGAGTCGCTCAGGCCCACGGCCAGGGTTTGCGGTTTGGTCCGCTGGATGTGCGCATAGGCGCCTTCGGCCTCGCTGAAGGCAGCGGCGCGTTGCAGGTAAGCGGTTTCTTCTTCGCTCAAAGGTGGGTCGGTTTCGCCAAGTGGCGGGCGGTAGGCGCCGGGAATGTAGTTGAGGTGGATGCCGGTCAGACGCTCGGGGAAACGCACGCCCAACCAGGTGGATACGGCCGCGCCGACATCGCCGCCCTGGGCTCCGAACCGCTCATAGCCGAGCCCCGTCATCAGCTCGCTCCACAAACCCGCCGCCTCGAAAGGCCCGCAACCCGCCTGTTTGAACGGCGCGGAAAAGGTATAGCCGGGCAAGGACGGCACCACCACATCGAACGCATCGGCTGGATCACCGCCATGGCTGGCCGGATCCGTCAGCAGTTCGATGATGCGCTGCATCTCGATGAACGACCCGGGCCAGCCGTGGGTGAGCACAAGCGGCATCGGATTGGGCCCGACGCCGCGCTGATGGACGAAATGAACCTGCTGGCCGCTCAGGGTGGCGACAAATTGTGGCAGGCGATTGAGCGCGGCTTCCTGGGCGCGCCAGTCGAAGGTTGTCGACCACTGGGTAAGAAGTTCCCCAAGCACGTCCATGTGTATGCCTTCGCTCCAGCCCTGGCTGGCCAGTGGCACCGGTAGCCGAGTGTTTTGCAGGCGATGGCGCAGGTCATCAAGAGTCCGTTCGGGAATGTAAATGGTAAAAGGCTCGATGCGCATGGTTATACCCTGTGTCATGGTTTGGATTGACTCATCAGCCTTGGATAGGGGTGTCCAGTCGGGTGGTGGCGATGTAATATCGTCGGCCAATTCCATGGTTGCGATAACGTGAACAAAAAGCTCCGCAATTCTGCGCTTACGCTTCTCCTCAGTGCCGTATTCATTACTTTCTCCCCTCGCTACGTCGACATCCCGCTTTCTATTGAATACTACGTCGTTGGCGCGGTGGTCCTCTCCATATTGGTGCTGTTTCATTGGGCGCTCCACCAGGGGGCCATGGCCGACAATCAGTTTTTCCTGGAACGGATACAGCAAAATCCGATGGTACGAATTACGCACCGGTTATCAGAGGAACATCTCGCGGCGAAGCTGCAAGCGGGAGCATTGATACCTTACCCAGTGAAGAGCGGTCGGCTGTTCAGATGGTTGGCCGAATTGCAGGATGGTAAAAGCCCGGCGACCTGGATTTCCATAGGCGAGCCACATGAGGTCAGGTCCATCTTTCTCGGCTCATTTTTTCAAAAAGAATGGACTAGGGCCATTTCGTTCGATGTACCAAGCACCGACGTCGTGATGCCGCCTATTTTTCTCAAGCATCTGTTTGGCTGCTACCAGCAACGGCTGCTCAAGCGCGTCGAGATCCCGCGTGATGCTGATCTGTATCGGCGTTCCGGGAGGCACTGGGCGAAGTTGTCCGCTGAGGAGGGTGAACAGTTAGTGTCGACAGCGCACGTCAGTACCTCGCTTGATGTACCTCAACGTAAACAACCGGAGCCTGCGTAAGGCTTCGTCAACTCGACCCTCACAGGACGTAACCATGGCCGGTATCCCTGACGTGGCGGCAGCCTTTGGTAGTTTCATGCGCTCATGGGAAGCTGATCGCAAACACCTGCCTTGCGCTGTCAGCGCCCTGGCCAACGGATTCGAAGGTTGGTTGAAGTTCGAGTTCTACTTCTGGTTGATCCATTCCTGCGGGCTGCGCGGTCCCGACAGCGAGCTGGCGGACGTCGGAGTCGAGTACAAGGTCGCGCTCGATCAACACTGGCCGCAAATGGATATTGTCAGCAAGCAATGTGACCTGTGGATCCGCGACAGCGATGGGCAGCGCTTCCACTTCATCGAACTCAAGACGCCTTTTGCCAACGGCAATCAGGGCAAGCTGTTCAACAGCGCGGCCATGGATTACTGGTACATGACCCGGCTCAAGGTCCAGGCGGAGAGGGTTGCCACGGGTAGCGTGATCATCCTTGGGGTGAATTTTGACAAGGCACGCTGGGAGGCGCATCTGCGAGGAGTCGAAGAGTACGCCGGCTACGTTGGGCATTCATCCCGGACATCCGGCACGATTCCCGGGATAGACGCGTTGAGGTGGGCAGTGTTGACCATGCGATACCCACCTTTGGCTGAAATTCCTACGTCCGGTGCTATCGCCTAGCGCTGCTTAGACCCCCCACCAATCTGCCAGACATACGGCGGCTCCGTCCCGTTGATCTCCCAGTCGCCGATGATGCGTTCCTTGTAGATCAGCGGGTTGTGCGAAGCCGCCGTCCGGGCGTTACGCCAGTGGCGGTCGAGGGCTTTGCTGGTGCTGGTGGCGGAGGCGCCGAGGGCGTTGAACAGGTCGCTGGTGGCGCGCAGTGTCAGGTCGGCGACCACCACCTGGGCCTGGGCCGATTCCAGTTCGGCGAGGAGGTTGGCGGTGTGTTCCTTCTCGGCGTCCAGGTCGAAGCGACTTTGATAGGCCCGCTGCGAGGCATCGGCGGCGCGCAGGGTGGTGGCTTCGGCGGCGTAGACCTGGGCCGAGGCCCTGCCGATCACTTGCTGGACTTGCACATCCTGGCTCACTTCACTGGCGTTGCCGGTGCTGAACACCCGCGTGCGCTGGCGCACCTGTTCGCTGATGTCGCGGACGGCGGCGCGCCCGGCGCCGGTCTGCACGGCGAGCAATACCAACTGGTAAAACGCGGTCTGATATTTGAAGCGGGTGGAAAAGTCGATGAGGTTTTCGTCTTCTACCACGGCGTTCTCGAATACTGACGTGCCGCTGCCCGTGGTCCGTTGACCGAAACCATCCCAGTCATCGCTTTGCCTGACGCCCGGCTGATGAACGCTGACGGCGGCGATCACGTCGGCGCCGGTGTCGTCGCGTTGGGCATACAGGTCGATCCAGTCGGCAAAGATGCTGCCGGTGCTGTAGTACTTGGTGCCGTTGACCACCCATTGGTCACCCTGGCGGGAAACCCGGGTGATGACCTGGCCAAGTTTTACCGCGCCGATTTCGGTCCAGGCGTTGCCCACCAGGTCACCGTCGACGAAGCGCTTGAACCAGACGTCCTGCGGGCGGGTGGCATGGGCGTTGAGGCGATCCTCGACAAAGGCGAAGTGCCCGCGCAGCGCCTGGGGCAGGTTGGAGTCGGCTTCGGCCAGTTCGATCAGCAGTTGCAACAATTGCGGCAGCGAGGCGCCGGCGCCACCATATTCGACCGGCACCCTTACGGCGCCAAAACCCGCTTCCTTGAGCCATTTCACCTGTTCGAAAGGCAGGCTGCGGGTCTGTTCGCGTTCCAGCGCCCCGGCCTGGATACGCGCGAAAATCGGCCGGAAGCGCTCGGCCAGGCCTTCATAATGGGTGCCGGTGGAAAGGACATGCGGCAGGTATTGTTGCTGTGCGGTCATGGCGGTGTTCCTTCTGAGGAAAAGAGGGCGGGCAAGGCCAAGGCCTGCCGTTGCCGACAGCCATTGCACGCTCCATGCCGCTGCTCGAAGCCAATCAAAACAAGGGGTTCGCCGGGTTTCCCTGCTTAAATGCTGTCGTCCCGCGAGCAATCTGTCCGGCGACTGTTCGACAGGCAACAGTCCACCTTTTGCGCGGCAGTACGCCGGGTGTTGGCTGTGCAACAGCGATCCAGCAGCTTGCTCGCCGCACGACAGTCGCAAAACTGAGTGGGCGAATTAACTGACTGAAAATAAAGGGAAAATCCAAGTGGCACGGTTGCTGCTCTAGCCGTTGAGCAAAGGCGACGACGCCTATATCTCAACGAGCCGGGAGTACACGCAATGAGCCAGGACACGATCAAGTTTGCCTACTGGGTGCCCAATGTCAGCGGCGGGCTGGTGGTCAGCAAAATCCCGCAGCGCACCGACTGGGGGATCGATTACAACCGCAAGCTGGCGCAGATCGCCGAGGATGCCGGCTTCGACTATGCCCTGACCCAGATCCGTTTTACCGCCGGTTATGGCGCCGAATACCAGCACGAATCGGTGGCGTTCAGTCACGCGTTGCTGGCGGCCACCACGCGCCTGAAAGTCATCGCGGCGGTCTTGCCAGGGCCGTGGACGCCTTCGGTGCTGGGCAAGCAGATCGCAACCATCGATCAGCTCACTGGCGGCCGCGTGGCGATCAACGTGGTGTCCGGCTGGTTCAAGGGCGAGTTCACCGCCATCGGCGAGCCGTGGCTGGAGCACGATGAACGCTATCGCCGTTCCGAGGAATTCATCACCACGCTCAAGGGCATCTGGACCACCGACAACTACACCTTCGCCGGTGATTTCTATCGCTTTCGCGACTACACGCTCAAGCCCAAGCCGCTGCAGCAGCATCCGGAAATTTTCCAGGGCGGCAGCTCACGGGCGGCGCGGGACATGGCTGCGCGGGTCTCCGACTGGTACTTCACCAACGGCAACACAGTGGAAGGGGTCAAGGCTCAGGTCGATGACCTGCGGACCAAAGCGGCGGCCAACAACCACAAGGTGAAGGTCGGCGTGAACGCCTTCATCATTGCCCGCGATACCGAGGAAGAGGCCCGCGCGGTGCTGGCCCAGATCATCGACCAGGCCGACCCGGAAGCCGTCAACGCTTTTGGCGACGCGGCAAAACAGGCCGGCAAGGCCAGCCCCGAAGGCGAGGGTAACTGGGCCAAGTCCAGCTTCGAAGACCTGGTGCAATACAACGACGGTTTCAAGACCAACCTGATCGGCACACCCCAGCAGATTGCCGAGCGCATCGTCGCCTTGAAAGCCGTGGGAGTGGACCTGGTACTGGCCGCGTTCCTGCATTTCCAGGAGGAAGTCGAGTATTTCGGTAAGCGGGTCCTGCCGCTGGTGCGTGAGCTGGAGCAGGGGAAAGTGACGGTCAAGACAGCGGCGGTCGCTTAGGCGGGGAGGCAGCATGGGCACGCTCACTGAAACCTTCGACACGTTGCCCCATTGGCTGCATCGACAGGCGCTGGGGCACGGTACGGACGTCGCCCTGCGCCACAAGCACCTGGGTGTCTGGCAGGTGCGGACCTGGCGGCAGCTGGCCGATGAGGTGCAGCGCCTGGCGAGTGCCCTGCAAGCTCGGGGATTCTCGGTGAGCGCGACCCTGACGATCATCAGTCGCCCGACACCACAGGCGATCGTGGCGGCGTTGGCGGCGCAATGGCTGGGTGGTGCGGCGAGCCTGTTCGATCCGTTGGACGGAGTCGCGGGGCAGGTCGAACTGCTCGGCGAATTGCAGCCGGATTTTGTGCTGGCCGAGGGGCACGAAGAATTGTCGCGTCTAGGCGCGGCGCAGTTGGCCCCCCGCGTGGTGATCTATCTGGACAAGCGCGGACTGTCAGGCTCGGTCGCGTTTGATCAGGCGCTGGATTACGCCACGTTGATCGAGGCGAGGACGCTCGATGAACGCGTCCCGCTGGCACATGCGCAGCAAACGGCGTTCGTTTTCTATCGCCGGGGGCCACAAGCCATCGAGCAACAATGCATCAGCCACGCCGAGCTGTTGCAACACGGGCAGCAACTGGTACAGCGCGAAGGACTGCGACGGCAGGAGGAAGCGTTGGCGGCGCGCGGTTTCGCCTCGGGCGGCCAGGCGCGGTATCTGCTCGCGCCCTGGCTGATCGCCGGTTTCCGCTTGAACTTCCCGGAAAACCTGGCGACCCGTGACCGCGACCGACGTGAGCTGGGCCCGACGCTGGTGGCCGGCACCCCGGAAACCTACGAGCGTCTGCACGGCTATGTGCTGGAGCGCCTGCCGGCACCGGGCGATGGGGCACGCAGACTGGTGGATTGGGCCCTGGCGGCACGTCCGGGGCCGTTGCGAAGGTTCATCGGTCATTGGCTGGTGCGCCGGCCTCTGCGCGACGTGCTTGGGTTTTCACGAATCCATGCACCGCTGCTGGTGGGTGATGCGCTAAAGCCTGAGACCCAGGCATTTTTTGACACCTTGGGTATCAACGTCCGCCAGTGGGAGGGTGCGGCCCATTGGGAGGTGCCGACGATTTCATTGGCCCCCACTACCAATGAACGGGACGAACGCCAATCACAACGCGCCTGGAAGGAGGCGACCACATGACCCGAACGGCCGCCACGCAGCTCCTCGAGCTGGACAACATTTCGCTGTCGTTCAAAGGCGTCAAAGCGATCACCGACATCAGCTTCAGCGTTGCCGCCGGCGAGATCTGCGCCTTGATCGGCCCCAACGGCGCCGGCAAGAGTTCATTGCTCAACATCATCAGCGGGGTCTACCAACCCCAGCAAGGGCGCATACGTTTCGACAATCGCGAGCGCCGCGGCATGCGCGCCCACGACGTGGCGGTGCGGGGCGTCGCCCGGACGTTCCAGAACATCGCGCTGTTCAAGGGCATGAGCGTGCTCGACAACGTGCTCACCGGGCGCAACCTCAAGCGTCGCAGCACCTGGATTGAGCAGGTGTTGCGTATCGGGCGGGCCGGTAAGGAGGACGACAGCCAGCGCGAAGCGGCCGAGCGGGTCATCGAGTTCTTGCGTTTGCAGCCGTGGCGCGACGCATGGGTGGGCACCTTGCCTTACGGTTTGCAGAAGCGCGTGGAGCTGGCCCGCGCCCTGGCGGCGGAGCCGCGGTTGTTGCTCCTCGACGAGCCCATGGCGGGCATGAACGCCGAGGAGAAACAGCTGATGAGCCGATTCATTGTCGACATCAACCGTGAGCTGGGCACCACGGTGGTGTTGATTGAGCACGACATCGGCGTGGTCATGGACATCAGCGATCACGTGGTGGTGCTCGATTACGGTCGCAAGATCGGCGACGGCGCCCCGGATGTGGTACGGCAGAACCCCGAGGTCATTTCGGCTTACCTCGGCACTCGACACTGATTTTTTGCAATGCGACGCCTTTCCGTCAGGAAGGGTCGGCAAGCTGCGCCCGCAAAACAGGAAACGCTATGGAATTTTTCTTTGAAGTATTGATTGGCGGGCTGCTGGCCGGGGTGATGTACGCCTTGGTGGCCATCGGTTTTGTGCTGATCTACAAGGCCTCCGGGGTGTTCAACTTCGCCCAGGGCGCGATGGTGCTGTTCTCGGCGCTGACCTTCGTCAGCCTGCTGGAGCGCGGCGTGCCGTTCTGGCTGGCGTTTCTCATCAGCCTGGTGGCGATGCTGCTGATCGCCGTGGCAGTGGAGCGTGTGGTGTTGCGCCCGTTGGTCAATCGATCGCCGATCACGCTGTTCATGGCCACCCTTGGGCTTTCCTATGTCATCGAAGGTTTCGCCCAGGCGTTGTGGGGTGCCCAGGTGCATGGCCTGGACTTGGGCATCAGTGATGAACCGCTGGAGCTGGGCGGGATGCTGTTGTCGCAGTTCGACATTTTCGCCGCGCTGACCGCCGCGTCACTGGTGGCGCTGCTGTCCTGGCTGTTCAACAAGACCCGCTTGGGCCTGGCGCTACGAGCCGTGGCGGATGACCCGCTGGCGGCGCTGGCCGTGGGTATTCGCTTGCAGCGGGTCTGGGTCGTGGTGTGGACGGTGGCGGGGTTCGTCGGGCTGGTCGCCGGCCTGCTCTGGGGCGCTCGCCTGGGCGTGCAGTTCTCGTTGTCGCTGGTGGTGCTCAAGGCCTTGCCGGTGTTGATCATTGGCGGGTTCACCTCGATCAGCGGGGCGATTGTCGGCGGGCTGATCATCGGCGCTTCGGAAAAATTGGCGGAGGTATATCTCGGGCCGTTCATCGGCAGTGGCATCGAAAACTGGTTTCCCTACGCGCTGGCGCTGCTGTTCCTGCTGGTGCGTCCGGCCGGGCTGTTTGGCGAACGCGCCATCGAACGGGTCTAGGAGAGCAGCATGTTTTATCGAGAAGCAGGTCAGTTCAACACCCGTTATGCCGAGGACCGCCGGGTCTTTGCCTTGCGCCAGGATCGCCACGGGCTGGCGGCGCTGCTGCTGGTTGCATTCGTCGTGGTGCCATGGCTGGGCAATGACTACTGGCTCAGCGCGATATTGATTCCGTTTCTGGTGCTGTCCCTGGCCGGGTTGGGGCTCAATCTGCTCACCGGTTACGCCGGGCAGTTGTCCCTGGGTTCTGCGGCGTTCATGGCCGTGGGGGCGTTCGCCACCTACAACCTTGAAGTGCGTGTCGGCGGTTTGCCGTTGTTGTTCAGCATTGCCTTGGGCGGGCTGACGGCGGCGCTGGTGTCGCTCCTGTTCGGCCTGCCGAGCCTGCGCATCAAGGGCTTCTATCTGCTGGTCTCGACATTGGCGGCGCAGTTCTTCGTGACCTGGACGCTGACCCGCTTCGGCTGGTTTTCCAACGACAGCGCGTCGGGGGTGGTCAGCGCGCCGCGCCTGGATATTTTCGGCGTGAACCTGGACGCGCCGGCCGGCCGTTATCTGTTGACCCTGACGGTGGTGGTGGCGCTGTTCTGGCTGGGCAAGAACCTGGTGCGCAGCGAATTGGGCCGCCAGTGGATGGCCGTGCGCGACATGGACACGGCCGCGGCGGTGATCGGCATTCCTCTGGCGAAAACCAAGCTGCTGGCCTTTGCCATCAGCGGCTTTTACCTCGGCGTGACCGGCGCGCTCTGGGCCTTCGCCTATCTGGGCACCGTCGAACCCCATGGCTTCGATCTCAATCGCTCATTCCAGATCCTGTTCATCATCATTATCGGCGGGCTCGGCAGCTTGCTGGGCAACTTCCTCGGGGCGGCCTTCATCGTGCTGTTTCCGGTGCTGCTTTCCAACCTGGTGTCGCTGCTGCCCGGCGGGCTGATCGATGCCGGTCAGGTGGAAAACCTGCAAAAAATGTTTTTCGGCGCGCTCATCATCCTGTTCCTGATCAAGGAACCGGAGGGCCTTGCGCGCCTCTGGCAACGACTTCGCCAGCGTGCGCGGCTGTGGCCGCTGCGCTACTGAACAGCGCCACCGTTGATTTCTCTATGGCTCCATAACAAGGAAAATCCGATGTTCAAACGATCATTCGCCAGCACCCTCGCACTGGCCCTGAGCCTCACCGCCGCCGCGTTCACCGTGCAGGCGGACAACGAGCAATATTTCCCGCTGCAAAGCTATCGCGTCGGTCCCTATGCGGCCGGCGGTACGGGTTTTTTTGGTGGCTTCATCGACTACCTCAAGTACGTCAACGCCAACGGCGGCGTGAACGGGGTGAAGCTGACGTGGAGCGAATGCGAAACCGAGTACGTGGTAGAGAAGGGCGTCGAGTGCTACGAGCGCCTGAAGAAAGGTTTGAATGGCGCACCGGCGGCTGCGACCAACCCGCTGTCAGTGGGCATCGCCTACGCCACGTTGGAGCGCTCCACCGCCGACAAACTGCCGCTGATCACCATCAACCACGGCCGCACCGACTCCACCGATGGCAGCGTGTTTCCCTATGTCTTCCCGCTGCAATTGAACCCGTACTCCGAGGTGTCGGCGATCATCAACTACATCGGCCAGCGCGCCGGTGGGCTGGACAAACTCAGGGGCCTGAAGATCGTCACCCTGTACCACGGCTCGCCGTACGGCAAGGAAACCAACGAGGTGTTGCAGACCCTGGCGGATAAATACGGTTTTGCGCTGACCTTGCTCGAAGTGCCGCATCCGGGCAACGAGCAACAGTCGCAGTGGTTGAATATCCGTCGGGAAAAACCCGACTGGGTAATCCTGCGCGGCTGGGGCGTGATGAACCCGGTGGCGCTGAAAACCGCGCAGAAGGTCGGGTTCCCGGCCGATCACATCATCGGCAACATCTGGAGCAACTCCGAGGATGACGCCGCGCCGGCCGGTGCTGCGGCCAAGGGTTTCATCGCGATCACCACGCACCCGTCGGGCACCGGTTTCCCGGTGCTGCAAGGCATCAAGAAGGACGTGGTCGACGCCGGCCATGGCGACCTGGCGGACCCCAAGCGTTTCGGCACGGTGTATTACAACCTGGGCGTGGTCAACGGCATCCTCAACGTCGAGGCGCTGCGCATTGCCCAGCAGAAGTTCGGCCAGCAACCGTTGACCGGCGAGCAGGTTCGGTGGGGCTTCGAGAATCTCAAGCTCGATGATGCACGTCTCAAGGAGCTGGGGGCGCTGGGGTTGGTGCAGCCGTTGCAATTGTCCTGCTCGGACCACGAGGGCGGCGGCGCGGTGCGCTTCCAGCAGTGGGACGGCACGCAGTGGAAGCTGATCAGTGACTGGGTGCAGGCCGACCGCGCGTTGCTGCGGCCGATCATCGAAGCGTCTTCGCAGCAATACGCCAAGGACAAAGGCATCACGCCGCGCGATTGCAGCAAGGAATCCTGACGACTTGGGTCGCTTTTGCGAAAGCCGCCCGGCGTGGTGATGGCCTTTCGTCCAGACAGCGAACCCGTGGCGAGGGAGCTTGCTCCCGCTGGGGCGCATAGCGCCCCCAATGCAGCTGATTGAGTGGATCTGACATCACAGCGACAGGTTGGGGCTGCTTCGCAGCCCAGCGGGAGCAAGCTCCCTCGCCACAGGTGAACGTTGGCTCAGGTTGAAAGGTTGACCACCCGACCATCACGCGTACTCAGCGCCGGGCGCCGTTTGTTGACCACCAGCTCGCCGATCCGGATCAGCAGGCTGCGGGTGACGTTGCGGCTCAGGCCCAACAGGCTTGCGGTGTGGACCTGGTTGCAACTGGCGTAGCGGTAGGCGGTGCGCAGCAGGGCCGCTTCGACTTTTTCATAGACATCGCCGTGCGCTTGCTCAAGCAATTGCTCGAAGGCCTTTTCCAGCAGTGCCTCGGTGGTTTGCGGCGTGTTGTCATGGGACGCGTCCTGGCGCTCGATGCGAAAGTTCGACAGGTGCAGATCCTGCACGCCGATCACCTTGTTGCGGCAGATCAGCAAGGTGTGATGGATGACGTTTTCCAGTTCGCGAATATTTCCCGGCCACGAGTAGTCGAGCAGTTTGCGCTGGGCCTGGGCATCCAGCGTCACCTCGCCATGACCGAGCCTGCGGCTGTACTCAGCGATGAAATGGCGAATCAGCGGGAGGATGTCGCCGGGACGCTCGCGCAACGGCTTGAGCACCAGGCTGACCACACTCAGTCGGTAATACAGGTCTTCGCGAAAATGCCCGGCGTTGATGGCTTTTTCCAGTTGCACGTTGGTGGCCGCCAGCACCCGCACATTGATCCTGATGGGCTTGCGCGAGCCGAGGCGGACCACTTCACGCTCTTGTAGAACGCGCAGAAGCTTGACCTGGATCGGCAATGGCAGGTCACCGATTTCATCGAGGAACAGCGTGCCGCCGTCGGCTTCTTCGAACCACCCGGCCTTGGCGGTCAAGGCGCCGGTGAACGCGCCTTTTTCATGGCCGAACAATTCGGCCTCCACCAGCGTCTCGGAAAACGCCCCGCAGTTCACCGCCACGAACGGTTTGTCGCGTCGAGCACTGAGGTTATGGACGTGGCGGGCGACCAGCTCCTTGCCAGTACCGGTCTGGCCAATGATCAACACGCTGGCGTCACTGGGCGCGACTTGCTGCAAGTGCGTCAGCAGTGCCTGGGAGCTGGGATCGGCGAACACTTGGGCCGTGGCGCGGATCGAGGTAGCCAGGCCGGGGGAGGGAGGAAGCGTAAGAAGCTGCATGACGGTGGCCCGTTTATGAGAGTGCGGTGATGATTGGGTGAGGACCAACGCTCCTTGGTGGTATCACCGTGCGAAGCCATTGGGCTTAAGGCTTAATCTAAATGATCTAAAAAAAATAAAACAAATAACATAGAGTTATATGCTTAAGGCGATGAGCCGCCTTCGTCGTCAGCCGCAGAGCCTTTACGCAGGACCGGGTTTGGCGAGATCAGGCAAAAAGGCGGCGCTCACAGGTAACTAACTCGGGAGTGTAGGCGGGTAACGTGGCTCAACTTTACTGCAGAGCCCAATTCGCGAGGGACGGATCAGACATCCAGGGTGTGCCGCTTTGAGGAGGAGCGAAACCAGCAGCACCGAAGGTCCCTCGACACGCCTCAATGTCGACAAGAGAATAAAAAACCATGACCAGCCCGAGCTTCAAGGATTCGAACGGCCACTTGGCGCAGGGCTTCAAGCCTCGTCACGTCACCATGCTTTCAATCGCCGGGATCATCGGCGCCGGCCTGTTTGTCGGCTCGGGCCATGCGATCGCCGCTGCCGGTCCGGCCGTCATGTTGGCCTATCTTTTTTCCGGTCTGCTGGTGGTGCTCGTCATGCGCATGCTTGGCGAAATGGCGGTAGCCCGGCCAGACACCGGCTCGTTCTCCACCTACGCCGACCAGGCGATCGGGCGCTGGGCAGGCTTCACCATCGGTTGGTTGTACTGGTGGTTCTGGGTGCTGGTGATTCCCATCGAGGCGCTCGCCGCGGGTCATGTACTCAACCAGTGGTTTCCCTCCGTTGATGCCTGGCTGTTTGCCTCGGTGTCGATCATTGCCCTGGCCGTGACCAATCTGTTCAGCGTGTCCAAATACGGCGAGTTCGAGTTCTGGTTCGCCATGGCCAAGGTGATCGCGATCATCGGTTTCATCTCCCTGGGATTCGCCGTGCTGATGGGCTGGATTCCCGAGCGCGAAGCCAGCGGCTTGAGTCGCTTGATGGAGGAACACGGCGGGTTCGCGCCCAATGGCTTGTCCGCCGTGGTCGGGGCCTTCATCACCATCATGTTCAGTTTCATTGGTACGGAGGCGGTGACGATTGCCGCCGCCGAATCCAGCAACCCGGCACAGAACATCGCCAAGGCCACGCGCTCGGTGATCTGGCGCATCGGCGTGTTTTATCTGCTGTCGATCTTCGTGGTGATTTCCGTGGTGCCCTGGGACGATCCGCTCCTGGCCTCGGTGGGCTCCTACCAGCGGGCGCTGGAGTTGATGAACATTCCCCACGCCAAATTCATGGTGGACGTGGTGGTATTGATTGCCGTGGCCAGTTGCATGAACTCCTCCATCTACATTGCTTCACGCATGCTCTATTCCCTAGGCCGGCGTGGTGATGCGCCGAGGGTGGTGGAAGTGACTTCGTCCGCTGGCGTGCCCCGGGCAGCGGTGATAGCCAGTACGGTACTGGGCTTGGGCATCACCTTGTTCAGCTACTTCATGCCGGCCGGGTTGTTCCAGTTCCTGCTCGCCAGCTCCGGCGCCATCGCCTTGCTGGTGTACCTGGCGGTCGCCGTGTCCCAGTTGCGTATGCGCCGCAAGCTGCTTCGCCAAGGCGTCGAGCTGGGCTTTCGCATGTGGCTGTTTCCCTGGCTCACCTGGGCGGTGATCGTGTTTATCTGCGCGGCCCTGGCGGTGATGATGGTGACTCCCGAGCACCGCGGCGAAGTGAGCACCACCCTAGGCCTGGCCTTGGTCATTTCCTTTGTCGGCCTGGTGACTTCGCGGCAATCTCCGCAGCCTGAAGAGGCGGTTTCCCTCGGCTAGCGTCCATAAACCTGTGGGAGCGAGCTTGCTCGCGATTACGGTGTGTCAGCCAACATTAATTTGTCTGACCTACAGCAATCGCGAGCAAGCTCGCTCCCACAAGAGAACCGATTCCAAGTTCCCCTCTGTCTTCAACTCCTCCTCCAAAATCCCTCGCTCCCCCCGGCAACTAACCCTTGCTTACGTTGTCAGTACTTGGCGCCCGTAGCACCGACGTTCGCCACCGATGGCGACAATGTCAGCTACATGGCGCTTTTTTTCTGACGCCTCAAGGCCAATAGCTCGCAATGGATTGCGCCGAGACCGTTTATTCCTTTTGCGGGTTGATTCTCTATGGGTTTTTTTCTTGATCCGCGGCATGACATCGACGCCGCTTTGTTGAGTTATCGCCGGGTATTCTGGTCCCTGGCCCTCTTCAGCGGCGTGATCAATCTGCTGGTGCTGGTGCCATCGCTGTACATGATGCAGGTCTACGATCGGGTCCTCACCAGTCGCAACGAAACCACGCTGTTCATGCTCACCTTGATCGCTCTCGGGCTGTTCATGTTCAGTGCGTTGATCGAGTGGGTGCGTGGCGAAGTGATGATCCGCATGAGCGCCGGGCTGGACGATGCCTTGGGCGAGCGGATTTTCGATGCAGCGTTCGCCCGCAGCCTGCGCGAGCACAACGCCAACCCGGCGCAGGTGCTGAGTGACCTGGCCACCTTGCGCCAACTGATTACCGGCCAGGGGCTGATCGCCTTGCTCGATGCACCGTGGTTGCCGATTTTCCTGCTGGTGGCGTTCATCATCCACCCCTGGTTCGGCGTGCTGACCCTGATCCTCGCAGCGTTGCTGGTCGGCCTGGCACTGTGGGGCGAGCTGGCGACCCGCACGCGCCTGGGGGAGGCCAATCGGCTGGGCGTGCAATCGTCGATCTACGTCAACAGCACCCTGCAAAATGCCGAGGTCATCCAGGCCCTGGGCATGCTCGGGCCGCTGCGCCAGCGCTGGAGCCTGCTGCAGCAACGGATCATCGCGGCGCAGGCGCATGCCAGTGATCGCGGTGCGCGTATCACCTCGGCGACCCGTTTCGTGCGGATTTCCGGCCAGTCCCTGGCCTTGGGGCTGGGGGCGCTGCTGGTACTCGAAGGGCAATTGTCGGCGGGCATGATGATTGCCATGTCGTTGTTGCTGGGGCGTGCCCTGGCGCCGGTGGAAATTGCCATTGGTTCGTGGAAGCAATTCAACGCCGGTCGCCAGAGTTACCAGCGTCTGAGCCAGTTGCTCGCGCAACATCCTCGCGATCGCCTGCGTATGCCATTGCCACCGCCAACGGGCGCGGTGCGCCTGGAGCAGCTCTACGTCGGGCCACCCGCTGCGACGCAGCCGCTCCTGCGTGGCATCAATTTCAGCCTGGACAAGGGCGAGGTACTGGCGGTGGTCGGGCCCAGCGCCAGCGGCAAATCGACCTTGGCTCGGGCATTGGTTGGCGTGTGGCCGGCCATGGGTGGCTCGGTGCGGCTGGACGATGCCGAGATCAGCCAGTGGTCCCATGACGCCTTGGGCCCGTACCTCGGTTATCTGCCGCAGGACATCGAACTGTTCGATGGCAGTGTCGCTGACAATATCGCCCGTTTCGGCGAGCAGGACGCCGACAAGATCATCGCCGCCAGCCGTCACGCGGGCATTCACGAAATGATCCTGAGATTCCCCAAGGGCTACGACACGCCGCTGGGCCCCGGCGGGCTTGGCCTGTCCGGCGGACAGAAGCAGCGCCTGGGCCTGGCCCGTGCGCTTTATGGCAGCCCTTCGCTGATCGTCCTCGACGAGCCCAATTCCAACCTCGACGAAGCCGGCGAACTCGCGCTGGTGCAGGCCATCGGTGTGCTCAAGGCCGCCGGCAGCACGGTGGTGTTGATCACCCACCGGCCCAACGTTCTGGCGGTAGTGGATCACATCCTGGTGCTGAAGGACGGTACCCAGCAGGCGTTCGGCCCGCGCGACCGGGTGCTCAAGGCGCTGATGCCAGGCCCAAGGCCGACGGCCGTGCGGGAGGCGGGTAAAGATGCGTGATTTGAAACCGGCGACGCCGGCCCACGGCGACCACGGCTTGAGCGTGCTCAGCAGCAACACGCTACCCAACGCCAGTACCGATGCCGGCGGCGCGGCGCGCTACGGCGTGGCCTTCCTGGCCCTGACCTTGGGCGGTTTCCTGCTTTGGGCGTGCCTGGCGCCGCTCGACCAGGGTGTGGTCGGCAGCGGCACCGTGGTGGTGGCGGGCGAGCGCAAGGCAGTGCAATCGCTGGTGGGCGGGGTCGTGGAAAAGCTGCTGGTCAGCGACGGCGACCGCGTCAGCCAGGGCCAGTTGCTGGTGCAGCTCAACACGGTGCAGGCCCAAGCGCAGTTGGACGTGACCCTGGGCAAGCTGCTTAATGACCGCAGCATCGAGGCGCGCTTGATGGCCGAGCGCCTCGGCGCCGATGAAATCCACTGGCCGGCGCAATTGCTGGAGCGCGCCGAGGAGCCGCGCGTCAAGGCGGCCATGGCGCTGCAGAAGCAACTGTTCCTGACACGCCGTGCCGAACTGGGCAGCCGCCTGCAGATCATCGAACATGAAGTCGGCGCCTTGCAGCAACAGTTGCAGGGCTATGAAGGGGTCAAGCGCAACTACGACGCGCAGATGCGTTTTCAGCAGCAAGAGCTTGAAGGTTTGCGCGAATTGGCTCGGGAAGGCTACGTGCCGCGCAACAAACTCTTCGAGGCCGAGCGCAACGCGGCGCAACTGGCCGGGCAGATCGCTTCCGGCATTGGCGATGTAGGCCGCACGCGCCAGGCAATCAACGAAAGCCGGCTCAAGGCCTTGCAGGCGCAGCAGGAATTCCGGCGCGATGCCGAAACCCAACTCAGCGAGGTCTCGGCCGAGGCCGCCGGTTATGCCGATCAGATCCGCGCCTTGCAGTTTGAGGTGGATAACGGGGCGATCCGCGCGCCGGTGGCGGGGCAGGTCATGGACGTGTCGATCCATACGGTCGGCGGCGTCGCCCAGGCCGGGCAGACGCTGATGCAGGTGGTGCCGCTGGATGCGCCGATGGCGATCACCGCGCGTTTTGATCCGCTGATGGCCAACAAGCTGAGCCCAGGGCTGCCGGTGCACGTGCATTTCACTGCGTTGCAACGGGTGGACACGCCGACGGTAACCGGCACGATCACCACCGTGTCGGCGGACCAGTTGATCGACCAGCAGACCCACCAGCCATATTTCTCCGCCAAGGTCGAGATTCCCGCCGACACCGTCGTTTCGCTGCAGAGCGCCGGGCTGCAGGTGCGCCCCGGCATGCTTGCCGACGTCACCGTGGTGACCGGTGAACGGACCTTGATGAATTACCTGATGAAACCCTTGCGCGAACGCTTGCTGGCGGCCTTCAAAGAGGAATGAGCATGACCGACCGTTGCCGTTATGGCGTCCGTGTGCTGTTGAGCCTGTGCACCAGTTGGGCGGTGATCGGCCCCGTCTGGGCGGCGGAGGGCGGGCTGAGCCTGATCGCCGCTTACGATGCCTCGCGCCTCAACGATCCGACCTTGCAGGCGGCGACCCATGCCTACGACGCGTCGCGGCAGGAGGAGGCGATCGGCCGTGGCGGTCTTTATCCGCAAGTGTCGCTGTCGTCGCGTTATGGCTATGGCGGGCGTACCGATGGCGGCGACGACAGCAGTTACGTCAACAGCAACGATTACCAGGCGAACAGTGTGACCCTGGCCGCGCAGCAGGCGCTCTATGACAAGGGGCGTTGGGCGGCTTATCAGGAAGGCAAGGCGCGGGGGGCGCTGGGTAGCCAGCAATTCGATGTGGCCGGCCAGACCCTGTTCGATCGGGTCGCCAAGGGCTATTTCGACGTGGCCCGGGCCGAGAACGAACTCAAGCTGATCGCCCAGCAGAAAACCGCTATCAGTGGCTTGGTCCTCCAGAGCAAAAAGCTCTATGAGGGCGGCCAGGGAGCGATCACCGATATCGACGAGGCCCAGGCCCGGCTCGATCTGGTCGAGGCTCAGGAAACCGAAGCCCAGGCCCGCCGCGTGGCTGCGCTGCGAGCACTGTCGGGGCGGGCCAGCGTGCCGATCGACGACATCCAGGCGATGCGCGAAGAACTCCCCGCCGGCAGCCCGATCCCGCCGGAGCAGGATCTGCCGTATTGGACAACGATTGCCCGTGAGGCCAGTCCGGAGCTGGCGGCGCGGTTGGCGGCGGTAAAAGTCGCCGAGGCCCAGGCCGACAGCCAGCGCGCCGGGCATTATCCGACGTTGTCGCTCACCACTCAGTTGACCCGTCGGGAAACCCGCCAGTACCAGGAGCTCGACCCGCGCCAGGACACTTACTACGTCGGGGTGCAACTGGATATCCCGTTGTATCGCGGCGGCGCGGTGCGTGCATCGGTGGCCAAGGCCGAGGCCCAGCTGGCCGGGGCCCAGTCCGATTACGATGTGCAGCGTCAGGAGCTGGCCGAGGCTATCGAAACCGACTATCTGGGCGTGGTGGCGGGCTTCGCCAAGAGCAAGGCGATGCTACGGGCGGTGGAATCCAACCAGCGGGCGCTGACGTCGACCGAGAAGGGTTTCCAGGGCGGCGTGCGCTCGACGGTCGACATCCTCGATGCCCAGCAACGCCTGTTCCAGGCACGCCGCGACCTGCTCGATACCAAGCTGGACATGCTCGAAAGTTATGTAAGCCTGCACACCCACACTGGCCAGATGAACCGCGCGGTGCTGGAACAGGTGCAAAGCCTGTTCTAAGGAACCGGCCGAGCCGCATCGCATCTGTGGCGAGGGAGCTTGCTCCCGCTGGGCTGCGAAGCGCCCCCAAAGCCAATCACCGCGCGGTGTCAGGCTGGACCCCATCAACCTTTTTGGGGCTGCTGCGCACCCCAGCGGGAGCAAGCTCCCTCGCCACGGAAGCACCGTATGGGAGCGAGCTTGCTCGCGATGACGGCAGTACATTCAACACCGTTCAGCCTGGCACACCGCTTTCGCGAGCAGGCTCGCTCCCACAGGGGACGCTGCCTTGAGCCCCAATGCCTCCTGCCCACAGGGTTTGCTTCATCAGTGCTGTTGTGGCATGCACCGTGTGGGAGCGAGCCTGCTCGCGATGACGGCAGTACATTCAACGCCGTTCAGCCTGGCACACCGCTTTCGCGAGCAGGCTCGCTCCCACAGGGGGCACTGCCCTGGGCCCCGATGCTTCCTGCCCACAGGGTTTGCTTCATTAGTGCTGTTGTGGCGAGGGAGCTTGCTCCCGCTGGGCTGCGCAGCAGCCCCCTCGTTCACTCAGGCGGTGAAGTCGCTGGCGTGCAGCTCCTTGACGCCCACCAGTTCGAACTCGAACTCGGCGGTGGCGTCGGCATTGACGCTGCCGTAGAGGATGCCATCGACAAAACGCAGTTGGCCGGTCGCGTTGCTGGCGTCGAAGGCGTTGCTGCCGATGAAGGTAAAGGCATCGATGCTGGCGGTCAGCGGGTTGGCGTCCAGGCCGGTGAAGTCCAGTTTATCCAGCTCAGCCGTCTTGAAGCCGTTGATCACATCCCGCGCGGCGCCGACGCCCATGTCCGACAGCGCAGTAAACGCGTAGGTATCTGCGCCAGTGCCGCCGGTGAGGTTATCAGTGCCGGCGCCGCCGATCAGCCGGTCATCGCCCGAGCCGCCCACCAGCGTGTCATTGCCGGCACCGCCGTTGAGGATGTTCCCGGCACTGTTGCCCGACAGCGTATCCGCGTAGGCACTGCCCGTCAGGTTCTCGATGAACTTCAGCGTGTCGAGCCCGGAACCGACGGTGTTCTGCTGTGCGGATGTCGACAGGTTCACGGTCACCCCGGCCAGGGCCCGGTCGTAGGAGACGGTGTCGTTGCCATCGCGTCCGTCCAGGACGTTGTCGCCCACGCCGGCGAACAGCGTGTTGTTCAGCGCATTACCGATCCCGTTGGCGGCCCCGGCGCTGTCGACGTACAGATTCTCCACGTTGTTGCCCAAGGTGTAGGTAGCGAGGCTGCTGTGGACGGCGTCGATGCCGCCGGACACCGGGTTGCTGCTGGTCTCGATCACGGTATCGCTGGCGTTGTCGACGTAGTAGGTGTCGTTGCCGTCGCCGCCGCTCATGCTGTCCGCTCCCACCGCGCCATTGAGCACGTTGTTGGCGGCGTTACCGGTGATGAAGTTGCGCCGTTCGTTACCGGTGCCGTCGATGTCCGACACGCCGGTCAGCACCAGGTTTTCCAGGTTGGCGCCCAGGGTCCAACTGACCGAGGCCTGTACCGTATCGATCTGCGAAGTCGAGGTATTGGTTTCCACCACGCTGTCGAACGCGTTGTCGACGACGTAGATGTCGTTACCATCGCCGCCGGTCAACGAGTCGGCACCCAGGTCCCCGTCCAGTATGTCGTTGCCGGAACTGCCTACCAGGGTGTCGGCCTGGTCGGTGCCGGAAATTTTCCCGCCCTCATTCTGCGCGCCGTCGAAAATATCCTGCACGCTGTTGTTGTCGTTGGGGTTGCCCTGGAAGCCAAGGTCATTGGCGATGTAGTCCGCCAGGCGCTGCCCGACGATTTCCGCTGACTCCTCGTGCAGGTGCCAGACATCGTCGGGATACACCAACGGATCGACTTCATAACGCAAGGGCAGGTCGTTGTAGTCCACCGCCAGTTTCACATCGGCGCGCTCGGCGGCGATGGCTTCCTGGACGGCGCGGACGTAGCCCACACCCTCGACGATGGAAGCAATCTTCTCCTCCGAGTAACCACGGGCGCGCGCGGCGTCCTGCTCGTAGTGACCGGTTTCCATCAGGTACACGTTGAAATTGCCGAGTTGGGCGTGCAGGTAATCGAAGACCTTCAGCGTCGACGCCTTGTAGGCCGCCGCAGCCGCTGCCTTGTCGGTGGAGCGGGCGATCTCCTGGGCGGCTTCCTCGCCCTGGCCCCAGATGATACCCATGGTCACGTTGTCGATGGCCTTGAGTTCGGTGAGCTGGTCGCGCAACAGCGTCACGGCGCGCAGCAATGCCGGGCCGGGTTGGTTGGTGTCGGTCAGCCACCAGCACAACTTCAGCTCCTCGGCGCCGAGGGTCGACAAGCCGTTGACCGTGCTGCCACCCACCGCAATGTCAATGCCGTTGCCGTCGGCGTCGCTGAACTGGCTGCGCACGTCATAGGTGGTGTACTTGTTCAGGTCATTGACCAGCATTGAGGTGCCGGACTGATCGTCATCCTCGCTCATGCGCAGCAGGCGTGCGTTGGATTGGCCGAGCGTCGGCAGATAGAGGATGTCTTGCTGGGCGCGTTCGCCGAAGACGAAATCACTGGCGGTCAGGGTGTTGAGGTAGTTGCCGTTCAGGGCGATCTCGAAACGGTTGCCATCGGCATCAGCCTGGCTGGACTTGACATACGTCTTGTCGCCGGCCGCATTCAACGTCATGTAGAGCGTGCCGTTGCTGCCGTCGCCGAGGCCGAGGAAACCCAGCCCGGAGACGTCGATCTTGTCGACGCCGACGGTGAAGTCATAGATCGTGTCCGTGGCCGTGACGCCACCGGTGTCGTAGTCCCGGTAGCTGTCGGACAGGTTGCTGTAGCGGAACGTGTCGGCGCCGGCGTCACCATACAGCGAGTCCCTTCCGGCGCCACCGTCGATGATGTCGGCACCGGTCCCAGCCTTGATGGTGTCGTTGCCACCCAGGCCGAGGATCAGGTCGGCGCCTGCCGTACCGTTGAGGCTTTCGGCATTGGCCGTGCCGGTGATGGTGTTGGCGGGCGCATCGGCGACCACCAGGGCAAAGCTGTCGCTGACCGATGCGCCGGACGGATCGGTGGCCTTGACCAGCACGTCGTAGTTGCCGGACGCAGTGCTGGTGGGCGTGCCGCTGAAAGTCAGCGTGCTGGCGTTGAAGCTCAGCCACGAGGGCAGGGCGCTGCCATTGGCCAGGGTCGCGGTGTAGGTCAGCACGTCCTGGTTGGCGTCGCTGAAGCTGTTGTTGGCCACCGTATAGCTGAACGGCGTGCTTTCGCTGGCGTTCTGGTCGAGTAGCGGAGTGACTACCACCGGCGCCACGTTGGTCGGGGTGTTCTGGTCGGCAAAGACAAAGTGATTGGCGGTCAGGCTGCTGACGAAATTTCCCGCCAGGGAGATTTCAAAGCGGTTGCCGTTGGCATCGACCGTGAGGTCCTTCAGGTACGTGCGGTTGGTTGACGAGCTGTAACTGACTTGCAGCGTGCCGTTGAGCCCGTTGCCCAGACCGGTGTAGCCCAGCGCCGCGACATCGATCTTGTCGGCGGCCACGTCGAAATCGAGGATCTGGTCACTGGCGCTGGTGGAACCGGTGCGGTAGCTGTCGAGCTTGGAGGTGTAGCGAAACACATCGGCGCCCGTGCCGCCGGTGAGTTTGTCCACGCCCGTGCCGCCCACCAGGATGTCGTTGCCCGCTGCGCCATTGAGGGTGTCGTTGCCCGCGCCACCGAAAATCTGTTCGTTGGCGACGGTGCCGGTCAGCGTGTCGTTGTTTGGCGTGCCGTTGATCACCACCGAGCCGGGCACGTCCTGCACCGCCAGGGTAAAGCTGTCACTGACGGTGGCGTTGCTGCCGTCGGTCGCGGTGACCTGGATCGAGTAAGTGCCCGATGCCGTGTCGGGTGGCGTGCCGCTGAAGGTGCGGGTGGCGGCGTCGAACGTCAGCCAGCTGGGCAGGGCGCTACCATCGGCCAGCTTGGCGGTGTAGCTGAGGCTGTCATTGTCCGGATCGGTGAAACTGGTGGCCGGCACCACGTAGCTGAAGGGCGTCTTTTCGCTGGCGTTCTGGTCCAGCAATGGCGTGGCTAGCACCGGTGCCTGGTTGGTCGGCGATGTTGTCGCGAAGACGAAGTTGGCGCTGGTCAGGGTGTTGAGGTAATTGCCGTCCAGTGCCACTTCGAAGCGGTTGCCGTTGGCATCGGCCTCCAGGGATTTGATGTAGGTCTTGGTGCCGGCGCTGTTGAGCACCAGGTAGACGGTATTGTTCTTGCCGTCGCCCAGGCCGGTGAAGCCCATGGCGGAGAGATCGATCTTGTCGGCAGCGATGTTGAAGTCGGTGATCAAATCGCCCAGGTTGGCGCCACCGGTGTTGTAGTTGCGGTAGCTGTCCAGCCGGTTGGCGAACACGAAGGTGTCCGCCCCGGCGCCGCCCGTGAGGGTGTCCATGCCGGCGCCACCGTCGAGCTTGTCGTCGCCCGCGCCACCGCTGAGGCTGTCGTTGCCGGCCAGGCCGAGCAAGGTATCGGCGGCGTCGCTGCCCAACAAAGAGTCGCTGCCGGTGGTGCCGGTGATGACCCGATTGAAGATGAAGTTGCTCGCCGTCAGGGTGCTCGCCAGGTTGCCCGAGAGAATCAGTTCGAAGCGATTGCCGCTGGCATCGGCGTCGTAGTCCTTGATGTAGGTGCGGTCGCTGCTGGCGTTGTAGCTGACTTGCAGGGTGCCGCCACGGCCATTGCCCAGGCCGGTGAAGCCGAGGCCGGCAAGATCGATCTTGTCCTGGGTCACGTCGAAATCGGTGATGGTGTCGTCGAAGCTCGCCGTTGCATTGCGATAGCTGTCGGACTGGCTGGTGAAGCGGAATGTGTCGGCGCCCGTGCCGCCAGTGAGTTTGTCGACGCCCGCGCCGCCCACCAGGATATCGCTCCCGGCCGCGCCATTGATGGTGTCGTTGCCGGCCGCACCGTAGAAAATTTCGCTGGCGGCGGTGCCCATGAGGACGTCGTTGCCCGCCGTGCCTTGCACGGTGGTCATCGGCACGGTGGCGCTGACATAGCTGCCATCGCCATAGACCAGCGTGGCGCCCTTGCTGGTGTGGCTGATGGTGTTGGCGATGATCGCGTTGCGATCGGTGCCGTCTTCGTTGCGCTCGGCGACGCCGTAGGTGGACAGGTTGCTGCCGCTGATGACGTTGCCCTGGATCAGGTTGTCGCTGCCGTTGAAGTACTTGCCGGACACACCGAGGGTGTCGTCGTAGGACTGGATGATGATTTCCGGCACCGCGCCGCCCAACGAGTTGTTGTTGAGGGTGTTGTCGATGACCTCGACATGGTTGCTGCCGTAGATGCGGATCCCGGCGCTGGCGTTGTCATGGATATCCACGCCGGTGACGGTCACGTCGCTGGACAGCTTGACCAGCACGCCTTCGGCGCCGTTGCCGTAGACCTCGCCACCGGTGATGGTGATGTTGCTGGGAGAGGGGATATCTTCGCTGCCGCGCTGCACGACGATGCCGTTGCCGCCGTTGTTGTAGGCGACGTTGTTGGTCATGGTGAAATCGTGGGTGCTGGTGACGACGTTGAAACCGTGGCGGTCGTTGTCGTAGGCAATATTGTTTTCGAAGGTGCTGTCGCTGAGGAAGTCGGCGACGAAGCCATCCAGGCCGTTGCCGTGGGACACACTGTTCTTGATGACCATGTTGACGGTCTGCTCATGCGGGTCGAAGCCGTACCCGGAGCAGTCCTTGATCTCGACGCTGTCGAGGGTGACGTTGGAGTCGTAGCCTTCCTCGCCGGGAATATAACCGTTGAACCAGCCATCCACCTTGCCGGTGGTGGCGTCGCGGTTACCGTCGATGGTGAGGTTGCTGACGCCGAAGTCGTGGGTTTCCTCGCCATAGGCCGAGCGGATGATGCCGGTGATCTTGGTGTCCGATCCGTCGGCCAGCTTGACCGTGGTGTCGCCCATGCCGTCGCCGTACAGGTAGACGTTGCTTTTGAGCATCAGGCAGCCATCGGAGGGTTCCTCGCCTCCCGAAACGATGTAGGTGCCGGTGGGCATGTACACCTGGCCACCGCCCGCGGCCGCTGCCGCATCGATCGCGCTTTGAATGGCCGCCGTGTCGTCGGTGACGCCATCTCCTTTGGCGCCAAAATCTTGTACGTTGAAAATCATGGACTTATCTCCGTATCAGGCTAAAAACCTAAGTGACTGCCAATATTCCATCGGCGACCACCGTGTTATGACCCAGCGGAGCGAAAAAGTTGTGACCGCATATCGGCGAAGTGTCAAAAAACTGATAAACGGTTGTGCGGATTGTCGATGTGTAACGTTTCATTGACGCTTTTTGGTGCGAACGCTGTTCCGTGTGGGAGCGAGCCTGCTCGCGAAAACGCTATTCCAGGCCCTTCGATGCAAGCTGACACACCGCTTTCGCGAGCAGGCTCGCTCCCACAGGGTGAATGCGGCTGAGGCGCTAGCTGCGCCATGTGAAGAGTGCTTTCGTGGCGAGGGAGCAAGCTCCCTCGCCACGGTTCATCGTGCGGGTTGCAAAGCTCTTTTCAGGAACGGCGCGGTGCGGCTTTCGTCACAGTCTGCAACGACCTCTGGCGCACCGCACACCACCACGTTCCCGCCCTGTGTCCCGGCTCCCGGGCCGATGTCGATGACCCAGTCGCTCTGCGCCACCACGCGCATGTCGTGTTCCACCACAACCACCGTATGGCCTTCGTCCACAAGGCGATTCAACTGCACCAGCAGGCGATCCACGTCCTGGGGGTGCAGACCGTTGGTAGGCTCATCCAATACGTAAAGGGTCGCGCCCCGAGCCTTGCGTTGCAGCTCGGTCGCCAGCTTGATCCGCTGCGCCTCGCCGCCGGACAGCTCGGTGGCCGGTTGGCCAAGGCGCAGATAACCCAGGCCGATGTCTTGCAAGACTTGCAACGAGCGCCTGGCCGACGCTTGTTCGGCGAACACTTCTAGAGCCTGGTTCACCGTCAGTTGCAGCACTTGGGAAATGTCCAGCCCCTGCCAGGTCACCTCCAGGGTCTGCGGGTTGTAGCGGGCCCCATGACAGGTCGGGCAGGGCGCATAGACGCTGGGCATGAACAACAGCTCGACGCTGACGAAGCCTTCGCCTTCACAGGTTTCACAACGACCCTTGGCGACGTTGAAGGAAAACCGTCCGGCATCGAATCCCAGCGCCTGCGCCTGTTCGGTGGCGGCGAACAGTTTGCGTACGTGATCGAACAGCCCCGTGTAGGTGGCGAGGTTGGAGCGCGGCGTGCGGCCGATGGGTTTCTGGTCGACTTGCACCAGTCGTTTGATTGCGTCGAGCCCGGCGCTGACCCGGCCGCCACTGGTTTGCACCGGTTCGTCTTCCAGGCTCTGCTCCTCGGCTTCCGCGTTGGGGCTGGCCTGGCCCAGATGGGCACCGACCAGGTCCAGCAGGGCCTGGCTGACCAGGCTGGACTTGCCTGACCCGGAAATGCCGGTCACCGCCGTGAAGCAACCGAGTGGAAACGCTGCGCTCAGGTTGTCGAGGTTGTTGCGGGTGATGCCTTCCAGGCGCAGCCAATCCTCAGGTTCACGGGGGATGCGCGCGGTGGCGCGGTCTTCGGCGAACAGGTAGGCGCGGGTCCGGGACTCGGGCACTTGACCGAGGCCATCGGGTGGTCCGCTGTAGAGGACCTTGCCGCCTTGCTCACCGGCGTCCGGGCCGACGTCGATCAGCCAGTCGGCGCGACGCATGGTGTCGAGGTCGTGTTCGACGACGAACACGGAATTGCCCGCGGCCTTCAGGCGTTGCAAGGCGCCGAACAGCGCCTCGCTGTCGGCCGGGTGCAGGCCGGCGGAAGGTTCGTCCAGGACATAGATGACCCCGAACAGCTGGGAATTGAGCTGGGTGGCCAGGCGCAGGCGCTGCAATTCGCCGGAGGACAGGGTCGGCGTGCTGCGCTCCAGGGCCAGGTAGCCAAGGCCCAGGTCAATCAGCGTGACGATCCGCTCCAACAATTCGGCGGCGATGCGTTGGGCCGCCAGGCGCTTCTCGAGGGACAGGTTCGGCGTGTGGCGCGCATCCGGTCCGCCGGCGTGCGGGTTGTCGCCGCGGGCGGCGCGTTGCTCGCGGGCCTCTCGGGTCTGGCTGTGGGTGAGCACGTCGCCCGGCTCTTCGGGTTGCTCCAGATAGTCGGGGGCCGCGACGGTCTTGAGCACTTCGGCCAGTTCCAGCAGCGCCAGGTTGGACAACTGCGCTATGTCCAGGCCCGCGAAGGTGACGGTCAATGCCTGACGCTTGAGGCGCTTGCCTTCGCACATCGGGCAGGGGCTGGCGCGCATGTATTGCGCCACGCGCTTGCGCATCTGCGCGCTTTGCGAATGCATGAAGGTGTGCAACAGATAGCGTCGGGCACCGCTGAAGGTGCCTTGATAGCTGGGTTCGAGCTTGCGCTTGAGCGCTTCGCGGGTCTGGGCTGGGGTCAGCCCTGCATATACCGGGACGGTGGGGGTCTCTTCGGTAAACAGAATCCAGTCGCGCTGCTTTTTCGGCAGGTCGCGCCAGGGAACGTCGACGTCATAACCCAAGGTCACCAGGATGTCGCGAAGGTTCTGGCCTTGCCAGGCCATGGGCCAGGCCGCCACGGCGCGCTCGCGGATGGTCAGCGACGGATCGGGCACCATGGACGCCTCGGTCACCTCATGGACCCGTCCCAGGCCATGGCACTCCGGGCAGGCGCCCTGCGGGGTGTTGGGCGAGAAGTCCTCGGCGTACAGCATCGGCTGGTCCGCCGGGTAGCTGCCGGCGCGGGAGTAGAGCATGCGGATCAGGCTCGACAGCGTGGTGACGCTGCCCACCGAGGAACGTGCGCTGGGCGTGCCGCGTTGCTGTTGCAAGGCAACCGCCGGCGGCAGGCCCTCGATGCTGTCCACGTCCGGCACGCCCACCTGGTCGATCAAACGCCGCGCGTACGGCGCGACCGACTCGAAATAGCGGCGCTGGGCTTCGGCATAAACCGTGGAGAAGGCCAGCGATGACTTGCCGGAACCCGACACGCCGGTGAACACCACCAGGGCATCGCGGGGGATGTCCACATCGACGTTCTTGAGGTTGTGTTCGCGGGCGCCACGCACCCGGACAAAACCGGTGCCTTCGGGCAAAGCCGCAGTTGAAGCAGGGGCGGAGCGTGGGGGCATCGGGCATTCCTTGTGTACGTCGGTGGTGCGCTTCGGGGCGTTGTGGCGTGGAGAGTGGACTGGATCACAGCGCTGACCATTATGCGACCGGGCGCGACGATTCTTGTGCAATAAAATTTACTCCGGGCGCGAGAGATGAGAGCTCTTGACCGCTTTCGTGGCGAGGGAGCTTGCTCCCGCTGGGCTGCGCAGCGGCCCCAAGGAGGCTTACCGCGATGAACCTGACACACCGAGAGCAGAGGTTTTGGGACTGCTTCGCAGCCCAGCGGGAGCAAGCTCCCTCGCCACGGGATTTTCGGAGGACGCAAATCGAGCGGTTGAGCCCACAGTATTCAATCGAGTTGTTTTCAGTTGCGTAATTGATCGCGGCTTACCAGCAGGTGGGCGGTTTCCGTAGGAAATCAGGTAATCAGCCTGAATTTCTCCCTGCGTGCGCTGCAAATCAGAAACGCCCTACAACATGAAACAGTCCATCCGCACTAGCATTTCCAGCAGTTTCTGAGCCCTCTATTCCACTCTTCATTTTCACCGGACCGGCACCAGCCGTGGATCCGGCGAGCGCAGGTTCTGCTGCCCGGGCATCTGCCTCAGGCTCAGTACCTGCGGGCCAGGATTCGTTGAACAGAGCCCCTGAAAGGAAATGTTTTGATAATGACCAGACTCACCATTGCCCAGCGAATCGTCATGGGTTTTTCCATTGCGCCCATCGCTTTGATCGCCGTGGCGTTGTACGCCTTGTACGACCTGCGGATATTGCGCGACCAGGCCGAAGTGGTCGCCCAGCGAGACTGGCCGAAAATCGCCCCGATCATGGCCATCGCCACGGGGGTGCGGGATAACGCCAGCCACATTCGCGAACTGTTGATCGACAGGAACGATCCCCTGGCCCAGACGTCCATCGACAACACGCGGCAACGCATCGACAAAGCGCTGGCAACGCTCGGGCCGTTGCTTGATCGAAGGCCCGAAGGCAAGGCGGCTTTAGCGGCCCTGAAAAAGAATGGCGAGGTCTACCAGGCCGCTTTTTCGCAAATGCAGGGCTTGATTCACCGGAACGTGCCCCATGAGGCGGTGCTGCAGCTGGAGCAATCCGTAACCCCGGCGGAGCAGGCGATGTACCAGAGCCTGGACGGACTGATGGCGATGCAGGACCGTCTTTTTGACGAGCGTGAGCGCGGGGCCCAGACACGCTACCAGGACGCGCAACTGCATTTGCTGATGATGGTGCTGGCGTGCCTGGCCCTGGTGGCGACGGTCGCGGTGCTGGTGACCCGCAGCGTTACCCGGCCACTGGGCGGTGAGCCCGGTGATGCGGCGCGGATGCTGGGCCATATCGCCCAAGGCGACCTGACCATCAAGGTGCCCGTGGGGGCGGGCTCGGGCGACAGCATGATGAGTAACATGCACGAGATGCAGCAGAGCCTCCACTCCATGGTCCGGCAGATCGCGACCTCGGTGGATCGGGTCGCCAGTTCCTCCGAGGAGTTGAGCGCCGTGAGCAGCCAGACCAGCAGTTCCTTGCAACTGCAGGGAATTGAAATCGAACAGGCGGCGGCAGCCGTGAACCAGATGACCGCCGCGGTGGACGATGTGGCGCGCAATGCCATGAGCACCAGCGAAGCATCGCGGATTTCCGAGCAGACGGCCCTGGATGGTCGTGAGCAGGTCCAGGAGACGGTAGCGTCCATTTCCGTGCTGGCCGACGGTGTGAGCGAAGCCGCGGAGCGTATTCAGCAACTGGCCGGGCGGGTCCAGGACATCAGTTCGGTGCTTGACGTGATCCGCAGCATCGCCGAGCAGACCAACCTGCTGGCCTTGAATGCCGCCATCGAAGCGGCCCGGGCAGGCGATGCCGGCCGCGGCTTCGCGGTCGTCGCCGATGAGGTAAGGGCGCTGGCCCACCGCACCCAGGAGTCAACCCGGGAAATTGAGGAAATGATCGGCACGATCCGCCGCGAAAGCGGGGACGCGGTAACCGCGATGCAAAGCAGCAGTGAACTGGTACAGGCAACGTTGCAAGTAGCCCGGCGCTCCGGCGAAGCCTTGGACGCGATTGCCTGCTCAATCTCGCAGATCAACGAGCGCAACCTGATGATTGCCAGTGCCACCGAACAACAGGCACTGGTGGCCCGGGAGGTGGACCGCAACCTGGTCAGCATCCGCAACCTGTCCGAGCAGGTCTTGCAGGGAGCCCAGCATACCGATACGGCGGGGCAGGACCTGGCACACATGGCAGAGTCGCTGCATCAGACGGTGGCGCGGTTCAAGGTGTAGCCCAACGCGGCCACGCGAGCAGCTTTCTCCCTGCCGGGACCCACCGATCATCTGAAGGAATGAACAACTGTGGCGAGGGGATTTATCCCCGCTGGGCTGCGCAGCAGACCAGATATTTTTGCGGTCGCTACGCAACCGAACGGGGATAAATCCCCTCGCCACTATGGATCTCACCGGCCTCAGAGCTTCGGCAACTGCCCGATCCGCCCCATCATCTCGGTCACGACCTGCAGGTCCAGCAGGAACTGCTCAACGGTCTTGAACTCGTTATCGTTGTGCCCGGTGTACTTGACGTCGGGCATGGCCAGGCCGAACTGCACGCCGTTGGGCAGATCATGAACCGAGGTGGCGCCGGCAGACGTGCCGAACTTGTGTTCCATGCCGAGATTCTCGGTGGCAACGGCGAGCAGCGCCTTGACCCATTCACCTTCGGGATTGCGGTACATCGGCTCATCGATGGAGTTTTCGAAGGCCACGGCAACCTTGGATTTCTTCGCCCAGGCCGAAAGTCTGTCGTCAATTTCAGTCTTCAGCGCTTGCGTCGGCTTGCCCACGGGCACCCGCAGGTTGACCGCGAGCTTGAAGGCCTTGTCATCCATACCGACGTAGGTCAGCGAGGCGGTCAGCGGACCCATGAACGCGTCGGAAAAACCGATACCGAGTTTTTTCCCCAGGTAATCCAGACCCCAGTTGTCGGCGGCATAGCGCGCGGCGTCGGTGATGTGATTGTGCTTGAGTCCAACGGTGCCGTTCAGGCCATTGATGAATACCAGCATCCTGGCGACCGGGTTGACGCCTGACTCGGGCTCGGAGGAGTGTGCCGAAACGCCGGTGAAGGTCAGCTTGACTGTGTTATCGACGACCTCGCTGGCCACTTGAAAGTCGCCGCCATTGGCCTTGGCAAAGTCGGTGCCCGCCTTGACCAGGCTGGCAGCCAGCTCGGCGGGCTTTTCCGTGGTAAAGGTTGCCACCGAAGTCGACGGGATCTGGTTGGTCGCCATGCCGCCCGTCAACGCCGTGATCTCGGCACCTTGACCCTGTGCCGCCCGGCGCGGGAAATTCGCCATGACCGTGCCATAGCCTTTCTCGGCAATCACCACCGGGTAGCTGCCGTCCAGCGCCAGGTTGTAGTTCGGGGTCGGGTTACGCTCGAAGTAATAAGGAATGGCGTCGCCGGTGGTTTCCTCGGTGGTATCGACCAGCAGCTTGAAGTTGCGCGCCAGTGGCAGTTTTTCTTCCTTGATGATCTTCATGGCGTAGAGCGCCACGACGATGCCGTTCTTGTCGTCTTCGGTGCCGCGGCCATACATGCGATCACCCACCAGGGTGACCTTGAAGGGATCAAGCTTGGTGCCATCCTTGAGCACCCAGTTTTCCGGCGTGACCGGCACTACATCGGCATGGGCGTGAATGCCCACCACTTCGTCACCCGAGCCTTCGAGGGATATCTCGTAGACGCGGTTGTCGATGTTGCGAAAGTTCAGGTTGAATGACTCGGCCAGGCTCTTGATCTTGTCGGCGATCTTGAGAAATTCAGGATTTTCATGCTGGGCAACGCCGTCCTTGCGATAGGTCGGGATTTCCACCAATTGGCGCAAGGTTTCGGTGGCGGCTTTGCCGTACTTTACCCGGGCGTAGATACCCAGCAGGCGATGAATTTCGTTCTGCTGTTCCGCCGACAGGGTCTTGTTGCCCTGGAAGGCGCTGATGGCCGGGCCGAGGTTGGCGGTTTTTGCCACTTCGATATTGGCGACGCTTGCGAGGAACTGGCGGAAATCGTTGACCGAGCTATCAGTGAAATTTTTGACCAGGGTCGCGCTCTGTTGCGCGGAAATGTTGGCGTAGGCCGACATCGAGAAAGACGACAGGCTGGACAGGACGAGGGTGGCGATAGCGAGACGCTTGAACGGGAAGTTCATGGTGGGAGGCATTCCTTTGCAGGGAAAAAGTGACGGTATGAAACAATCACTTACAACCTAGCATCATGAATGCGCGATAGGGGAGCCCTTTGAACAGAATCTGTCGCCCGACAAAGCGAAAACGGCGCAGAAATGAAAATCCCCAGTGGGAGCGAGCGATGAGGCCCGCACATTCAACATTCCTGCAAGCTGACTCACCGCTTTCGCGAGCAGGCTCGCTCCCACAGGGTGGACTGCCGCCCAAAGGTTGGACACCAACCAGGGGGCAGTCCGGGAGAAGCTCAAGCTACTGTGGGAGCGAGCCTGCTCGCGAAGAGGACAGCACAGTCAATCGAGATCCATCTGACTCAATGCGCTCCACGCGGGATCGTCTTGAGCAAGTCCTCCGGACTGATATGACCGACCACCGGCTGCGCCGTGCTACCGGGCAACGGCAGGTCAAGGATGTGCCCCTTGATCTTGCCCACCACATGCATCTCGCAGGGTTTGCAGTCGAACTTCAGCGTCAGCACTTCATCACCATGGATCAACTGCATCGGCGCAACCTTGGTGCGTACGCCGGTGACGCCCTTGGCCTGCTTGGGGCAAAGGTTGAAGGAAAACCGCAGGCAGTGCTTGGTGATCATCACCGGGACTTCGCCGGTTTCCTCATGGGCTTCGAACGCCGCGTCGATCAGCTTGACCCCGTGGCGGTGGTAGAAGTCCCGGGCCTTCTGGTTGTAGACGTTGGCCAGGAATGACAAATGCGACTCCGGGTATACCGGCGGCGGCGTGGTCTCGGCCTTGCGTCCGCCCCGTGGGTGCGCCGCGACACGCGCTACGGTCAAAGCTTCGATGACTTCGCGGCGCAACGCCTTGAGCTGGGAGTTGGGAATGAAATAAGCCTGGGGCGCATCCAGTTTGATCGATGTGGCGTGGTATTCGGTGGTGCCCAACTGGCCGAGCAGGTCTTGCAACTGCTCCAGGGCCTGCTCCGGTTTGTTCGCCAGGCCGAAGGGACCGTCCAGGGCGACGCTGGCGCTGATGCCTTCTTCGCTGGTGGCGGTCAACTCCAGGCGTTCCTCGCTCAGGCGAGCGACCCAGGCCAGGCCGACGCGACGCTCGGCGGAGGTCTTGAGCAGGGCTTGCTGCCAGTTGTGATCGAGGTTGCGGCTCAGCGCATGGTTGGGGCGCAACTGATACAGGCCGGCCGGCATCTCGTTGGGTTCGACGCGGTAGCGGTAGCGCTGCTTGCCGTCCTCGTCGAGGAATTCGCCCTTGGGTTCGGCGATGTTGGCCCGGAAGCCAACCACTTCGCGCTTGACCAGCACGTTGAGGCCGTCACCATTGGACAGCGGATCAAAGGTCACCACTTGCAGGTCGCGCTTGCCGACTTTTTCCACCACGCCCACCGGCACGCCGGTGAACGTCGGGGAGTCGAAGGCGCCGATGTCGATCTTGCGCTCGCTGACGAAGTAGTCGGTGCTGCCACGGTGGAAGGTCTTGTCCGGGTCCGGCACGAAGAAATGCGCGGTGCGGCCGCTGGAGGCGCGGGCCAGGTCTGGGCGGTCTTCGAGGACATCGTCGAGGCGCTGGCGATAGTAGGCGGTGATGTTCTTCACATAGCCCATGTCCTTGTAGCGACCTTCGATCTTGAACGAGCGCACGCCCGCTTCGACCAGGGCGCGGATGTTCGCGCTCTGGTTGTTGTCCTTCATCGACAGCAGGTGTTTTTCATAGGCGACAACCCGGCCCTGGTCATCCTTGAGGGTGTAGGGCAGGCGGCAGGCCTGGGAGCAATCGCCACGGTTGGCGCTGCGCCCGTTCTGGGCATGGGAAATGTTGCACTGGCCGGAAAACGCCACGCACAGCGCGCCGTGAATGAAGAACTCGATGGCCGCATCGGTCTCGTCGGCAATGGCGCGGATTTCCTGCAGGTTCAGCTCGCGGGCCAATACCAGCTGCGAGAAACCGGCCTGGTCGAGAAACTTTGCCCGGGCCAGGGTGCGGATGTCGGTCTGGGTGCTGGCGTGCAGCTCGATCGGCGGAATGTCCAGCTCCATGACGCCCAGGTCCTGGACGATCAGCGCATCGACGCCGGCGTCGTAGAGCTGATGGATCAACTGGCGGGCCGGCTCCAGCTCGTTGTCGTGCAGGATCGTGTTGATCGTGGTGAACACCCGGGCGTGGTAGCGATGGGCGAATTCCACCAGCCCGGCGATATCGCTCACCTCGTTGCAGGCGTTGTGACGCGCGCCGAAACTCGGGCCACCGATGTACACGGCATCGGCGCCATGCAGAATGGCCTCGCGGGCGATGGTTACGTCGCGGGCGGGGCTGAGCAATTCCAGATGATGTTTAGGCAAGGACATGTTTTTTTAGTCAGGCTGGTCACGGTCGAAGCGCGCATTGTAGCCGCCAGGCGCCGGATCGGCACCTGTGCAGGCCAGTGTTGGCTGAAATCAACGATATGCGGTCAGGCCTGGGAGGCGCCGGCGCTGCACCAGCGGTTTCGCCCGGTGTTCTTCGCCAGGTACAGGAAGGCGTCGGCGGCCTTGATCAGCATCGCAGGGCTGACGTCCTCGCTGCTCGGCTGGCAGGTGGTGATGCCGGCACTGATCGTCACGATCCCCAGCGGGTGGTCGCCGTGCTCAATGTTCAAGGCCCTGACGGATTCAAGGATTTGCTGCGCCACTTTGGCCGCACCTGCGCTGTCCGTGTTCGGTAGCAGCACGGTGAATTCTTCACCGCCGTAGCGGACGGCCAGGTCTCCCGGTCGCTTGATGGTCTGTCCGATCGCGCCGGCAATCGCCCGCAAGCAATCGTCGCCAGCGGCATGGCCGTATTTGTCGTTGTAGCGTTTGAAGTAATCGACGTCGAGCATGATCAGGGCCAGGGACGAGCCTTGGCGCTTGGCCAGGCGCAGCTCGTCGGCCAAGGCAATGTCCAGCCGCCGGCGATTGCCCAGCCCGGTCAGGCTGTCGGTCAACGCCATGTCGCGCATGGCCTGGTGGGCGCTGCGAATCTGCGTTTCCATGGTCATGCGGTAGCGCAACTGGCTCAGGACGATGAGCCCGAAGCCGACCAGAATCGCGATCAGGAATACCAGTACCAGGCCGGTCTTGAGCAGGTCACGACGCCACGGGGCAATGATCGATTCCCGCGACAGGCCGGCTTCCACCACCAGCGGGTAGGTGGTCAGGGCCCGGTAGCCATACAGACGCTCGGTGTCGTCGACGACGGCCCTGGCTTCGGCGACGCCCTGGTTGGAAGTCGGCAGATGCTCCCGGAAGATCACGCTGTTGACGAGGCTCTTGCCGATCACCGCCGCGACGAAAGGCCGGCGGACTAGGATCGTACCGCTGCGCTTGGCCAGGACCAGCGCGCCTTTGCCGTCGATCTTGAAGTCGCCGTAGTAGTCGACGAAATAACTGACCTTGACCGTCCCGAGCATCACCCCGGCGAACGAGCCATCGGGGTTGTTCAAGCGGCGGGAGATGGGGATGATCAGGTCGTTGGTGGATCGGCTCTTGACCACATCGCCAATACGTACGCCTCGATCCTCGTGGGTGCGGTGGTACTGGAAGTAGTCGCGGTCGGCGTTGTTCGCCATTTCCGGAATCACTTCCTTGTCCGTCACCAGCCATTGGCCGTCCGGGCCGTAGATGAACAGTCCGTGCAACTGCGGCATGATCGCGGCCTGCTGCACCAGCAGCCGATGAATGCGCGGGATGTCCATGTTCTGCAGGCCGTCGCCTTCCACGCGTTCGCCGAGGGCGGCAGTGACCACGTCCACTTGTCGGATGGTGTCTTCGGCGTGTTGGGCCGTCGCCCGCGCCAGGTTCGTCACCGAATCGCGGGCAGACGCAAAAGCCGCCCGATAGTCTCGCCAGGTGCGCCAGCCTTCGACCGCCAGGAAAGCCACGATCACCACGAGCATGAAACTCACGGTCAGCCGAAATGCAGCCCCGGCCCGCACAGCTTGCGGGGAAAAGGCTTGATCGGGGCTTTCAATCCTGGGCTCCGGCCGTTTGCGTCCGAGCATTGATATATCCTTCTACACGACAGGGCTTGGCGCTTCAGCGCGCAGCCTATCCTATTCGATTTCAGCACGTTAGCTAACTGCGACGAGGCAGCTAAAGCTGACGACACACCGTAGGGGAGTAAGGTTTCATGAAAGTGGGCGTGATTTCAGATACCCATGGCCTGCTGCGCCCCGAAGCAATGGCCGCGCTGCAAGGCTGCGAGCGGATTATTCATGCCGGTGATATCGGCAGCCCGGAGATCCTCGAGACGTTGGCCGCCATTGGCGAGCTGCACGTAGTGCGGGGCAACAACGACCTCGGCGCCGATTGGGCAGGGGATATCGCCGACAGCCTGCAATTCGAAATCGGCGGGTGGCAGGTGCTGTTGGTCCACGACATTGCCGATGTGCCGGCGCTGCTCGATGCCGATGTGAGGCTGGTGATCACCGGCCATTCGCACAAACCCTTGATCGAATGGCGCGGCGAGCGGCTTTACCTCAACCCTGGCAGCGCCGGCCGGCGGCGGTTCAAGCTGCCGGTGACGCTGGCGTTGCTGGAGGTAAGCGAACAGGCGATCAAGCCGCGTATCGTGCCGTTGCTCGCCTGACCGGCACGGACTACTTGAAGTACTTGTCCACGTACGCCTGGATTTCCTGGCGCATGAATCGCCCCGAGTCATCCGCGCGTTCTTCCCAGCCGAACACGCACGCTGTGACGATGCCATCGAAGCCGGTCTTGGCCAACTCGCCGAAAAACAGGTCCCAGTCGATCTCGCCCTGGTGCATGTCCATGTGCTGGTGCACGGTCACTTTCGCCCCGGGCGGGTTGACGATGTAGCGCAGCCCCGACGAAGCCTTGTGGTTGTAGGTATCAGCGATGTGGACATGGGCGATCATCGATCCGGCTTCGGCGATCATGGCTTTCATGTCGTCGCCGAAATAGAACGTGTGCGGCGTGCAATAGAGGAACTTGACGTTGTCCGAGCCGAGGGTCTTGAGCATGTCCAGGGCCGGTTGCAGCGTCTCGCACCAGTCTTCCGGATGAGGCTCGACGTTCAATGTGACCCCCTCCGATTCCAGGATCGGCACCAATTCTTCCATGGAGCGCCACCAGGCCGCTTCGCTGGACTCATGGCTGTGTACGCCGCCGCAACAACTGACCTTGTGCCCGCGATCCGGCGACGGTCCGCGCCCGAACTCCGAGTTCATCGTCGTGCACCCCATCTCCACGGCGACCTGGATCGCTTCCTTCCAGTAGTTCACTGCGGCCCGGCGCTCATCCTCGTGAGGGCTGGCCCAGCGGTACATCGGCAGCAGCGAAGCCAGTTGCAGATCATGGTCGCGCAAGGCTTTCTTGAATTCGGCGATGCGTTCCTTGTGGGCGCGTGGGCGGACCCACCACGGCAGGAAGTCTTCCCGGGGCGACAGTTCAAGGTATTCGAAGCCGAGCTCGGCGGTCTTGCGACACAGCTCCGGCAGGCTCAGGTGACGGTGCATGTAGGGATCGAGGGCGATTTTCATTGTTGTTCTCCTTGAGATAAAACCGGTTGCCCGTGGCGAGGGAGCTTGCTGTGGCGAGGGGATTTATCCCCGCTGGGGCGCGAAGCGGCCCCGACATACCGTAGTTAAATCTCGCAGCAGCAGATCATTTGGGACTGCTTCGCAGTCCAGCGGGGATAAATCCCCTCGCCACAGGTGTTAACTTTTCTCCAGCTCAAACAAGGGTTAATAGGCAACCCAGGCTGAATCCTGGTTGGCTGATTCCACGCAGCGTTCGACCCAACGCACGCCGTCCACGCCGGCGTCGATGCCGGGGTAGCGCAGGGCGGCGAGCGCCTCGGCGTCGCCACGGTCGGCGGCGTCCATGGCCAGGGCGAACCGCCGATAAAGGTTCGACCAGGCCTCGAACAACCCTTCGGGATGGCCACCGCCGATACGGTCATCCAGCAGGGCATCGGGGTGCAGGTAGCCCATGCCGCGCTCCAGGGTTTGCACGGGTTGGCCCTGGACTTCGAAGCTGAGCTGGTTGGGGCGCTCATCCCACCATTCCAGGCTTGCCCGCGAGCCGATCACGCGAATCTTCTGGCCGTGCATGGAACCGGCATTGACCGCGCTTGACCAGACCATGCCCATGGCGCCGCCTTCGTATTCCATCAAGGTGTAGGCGTTGTCTTCCAGCGGCGCGCGGCTGGCGACAAAGCTTTGCCGGCTGCACATCAGGCGCTTGATCCTGAGCTCGGGCAGCATCACTTTCGCCAGGTACAGCGGATGAGTGCCGACATCCCCCAGCACATAGCTGGGCCCGGCCTGGCGCGGGTCGACGCGCCACTGGGTCGCCGGGTTCTGCGCCTCCACCGGTGCGCTGTGAAAACCGTGGGCGAACTGCATGTGCACCATGCGAATCTCACCCAGTTCCTGTGCGGCGATCAGCGCCCGGGCCTGTTCGATCAACTGGTGCCCGGCGTAGCCATAGGTGAGGCCGACGATGCGTCCTCTGGATCGCGCCAGGGTTCGCAACGCTTCGGCTTCTTCCAGGGTAAAGCACAGCGGTTTCTCGCAGACCACATGCAAACCGGCTTCAAGCGCGGCGCGGGTGATGGCGTAATGGGTGCCGTTGGGCGTGGCGATCGATACCGCCTGGATGCCATCGGGCCGTTGCGCCTCAAGTTCGAACAGGCTCAGGTAGTCGGCGTAGCAGCGCGTGGGGTCGATGCCCAACTGTTCGCCAAAGGCCCGGCCACGGTCGGGGTCGATGTCCAGCGCGGCGGCAACCAGCTCGAAGTGGCGATCACGCAGGGCGGCCGAGCGGTGGATGTAGCCGATCTGGCTGTGCTCGCCGCCGCCGACCATGGCCCAGCGGATAGGCCGTGCAAGGGTTTTGCTGCCGTTGATCATGAGAGAAGTCCTCGTGCGGGTCAGAAGCCGATGTTGGCGAGATAGGCGCGACTGGCTGCCACGTCGTCCAGGCTGGCCGCGGCGTCGCGCGGGTCGCGTTCCTGTTCGACGGTGATGCAGCCGTGGTAACCCAGCTCTTGCACCAGGCTGTGCAACGCCGGGTAATCGATGACGCCACGCCCGATGGGGCACATCACGCCACGGGCGCAGGCGGCAAAAAAACGGATGTGTTCGTTCAGCACCTGATCGAAAACCGTCGGGTCGATATCCTTGAAGTGCAGGTAGTCCAGGCGATGGGCGTAGGTGCGCAGCGATGCGACCGGGTCCATGCCGGCGTAATAGAGATGGCCGGTGTCCAGGCACAGGCCGGCGACCTCGTGGGGGATGTCATCCACCAGGCGCGCCAGTTCATCGGCAAATTCGATATGGCCGCCAGCGTGAGGATGGATGACGGCACGGATGCCGTAGGTGTGCCAGGCGACCTCGGCGATGGCGCGAATGTGCGTCATCATCGCGCTCCAGCGGGCATCGTCCAGGCGGGGCGCGCGGTCCGAGTGGCCGGCGGCGTAGTCGCGCGCGTCGTGGCCCCAATCGATGATCACCAGGTAGGGACCGGCAAAGCGCTGGCCCGCTTGCTGCTTCATTGGCGGCAATTGTTTGAGCAGCGCGCAGATGCCGTGGGTCTGGCGCAGCAGTTCGGGCAGGTTGGCCGGGCTCACCAGGTCATCGAAAATCGTTCCCGCGACCACTTGCAGGCCAGTCTTGGACAAGGCTGGTTCGAGGATGCCGGCGTCCAGCGGCAGAAATCCGTAGGGTCCAAGCTCGATACCTCGATAACCGGCCTTGGCGGCCTCTTCGAGCACGCGTTGCCATGGCGGCAGGAACGGGTTGCTGACGTCGTCGACGCCCCAGCAGCAAGGCGCGGTGCAGATGTGGATCGTCATGGAGCACTCCGGCGATAGTGTTTTTATTGGCTTGGCCCTGATGCTATTGGGTTGCCGGAAGGGCGGCCATGGGGGCGTGGCTTAATCTGTCAAAACCCCTCATGATGCCGGGCAGAGGTGTCAAGACATGTCAGAAAATCCACGGCGCAAACTGCGTCCCACCATGGCCGATGTCGCTCGCGAAGCCGGGGTCAGCCTGTCTACCGTCGACCGGGTGCTGAATCTGCGTGCCGATGTGCGGGCCGATACCGCCCAACGCATCGCCACCGCCGCCGCACGACTGGGCTTCCATGCCAAGGGCGTGATCGAACAGCGTGTGCTCAACGACCGTCCCACGTTGCGTCTGGGGTTCTTGTTGCAAAAAAGCGGCGTGCCGTTTTACCAGGGGCTGGCTCACGCGCTGTCAAACGCCGCCGCGACTTGCACCCGCGCGCGGATTCGCGTGGTCATCGGTTATCTCGACGATCTTGACCCGGTCAACGTGGCGCAACGCATCCTGGCGCTGCGCGATCAGGTGGACGGCCTGGGGGTGGTGGCAGTCGACCATCCTCGGGTACGCGAGGCCGTTGGCCAGCTGCGCGAGACGGGCATTGCGGTGGTTGCGCTGCTGTCGGAATTGTCGAGTACCGCCGGCACCGGTTATGCCGGTCTCGATAACCGCCTCACGGGCCGTACGGCGGGCTGGTTCATCAGCCGCCTCGCCAGGCAGCCCGGACCGGCGGTGGTCATGCTCAGCAGCCAGCGCTTCCAGTGCCAGGAACTCTGCGAGCTGAGCTTTCGCAGCTATCTGGTGGAGCATTCCAGCGAATGGGAACTGCTGGCCTCGCGCCTGACCCTGGAAGACGATGAGTTCGCCTATGGCAACACCCTCGACTTGCTCACGGCTGAGCCCGATCTGGCGGGGCTTTATGTGGCGGGCGGCGGCATTGCCGGAGTGCTGCGGGCTTTGCGCAGCTTCCAGGCACAGCAACAGCGCCTGCCCATCGTGGTGTGTCATGACCTCACGCCGCTCACGCGCGAAGCGTTGAAAACCGGCTTGGTCCAGGCAGTGTTGTCCCACCCGGTGGTGACGCTGGCCGAACAGGCTGTCGATGCCTTGGTCGAGGCCGCAACGACCGCGCCGACAGGGCCGGTGACCAGGAGAGTGGTTCCGCTTCAGGTTGATGTGCAGGAAAGCGTTTAGCGAAGCGTCCTGCAATTTTTATACAGTATCTGTACAAGTTGTGCATTTTGTACAATTATCGGAGACCTCTGAGAATCCGGAAATTCGTCAATGCACAGCTTTTTCGCAGCCGACAGAGGGCTGCTCGCTATCGTCAGTCTCGCCTTGGCGTTGTGCGCCAACCACGCCGCTGCGGATTGGCGGGCTGAGTTGCCCCAAGCCCGTCTGGTCGGTGAGGCGGAGTTTCGCTGGTATGGTTTTGATCTCTATCAGGCCCGGCTCTGGAGCGCGGCGCCTACTCCGAGCCTGGACACTCCTTTTGCCTTGGAACTGGTTTACCGACGCACGATCCCCCGGCACGCCTTGGTTGAAACCAGTCTCGAAGAAATCCAGCGCGTCAGCGCTACGCCCTTCGGGGCGCAGCGCATGGACGCCTGGGCGGCGCATATGCGGCGGGCCTTTGTCGACGTCAAGCCTGGCACCCGAATCACCGGGCTGAACCTGCCTGGAAAAGGGGCACGCTTTTATGTCGATGGGCGCCTATCTCAAGAGGTCAACGATCCGCTGTTTGCCCGACATTTTTTTGCCATCTGGCTTGATCCTCGTACCCGTAAACCCGAACTGCGTCAGCGTTTGCTCGGGCTTGATCCAACCCGCGCCAGGAGCAGTACGCCATGACCCTGAAGGATCTGGTTGCGCTGGCTGTGGAGGGGCGAGTCGTCGGGCTGGAGCTGCTGTCGCTGGAGGGCGGCATCTACCTGCTGCGAGCTCAGCTGGATGGACAAACACGCACATTGCTCGATGAGTCGGGACGTACGTTGCATGTGCGCTCCACGACGCATCTGCGCGAGCTGCTGCGTGACGTTCCACGCTTGCCTTGCATGCTGGTGCAGCAGGTCGTCCATGATGAAATGTGCGGCCAGCGTGAAGAGCCAATCGCGCCGTTACGGTTGCCGATTTTCCTCGATGAGCCTTGGTAAGAACCGCCGCGCCGGATCAGCGCGGGTCGGCCAGACGCACGGCCAATGGCAGCCACATCGCCCATAACGGTGCCAGGATCAACGCGGTGCCGGTTACGCCCAGCGGCAGCGTCACGCCAGCCAGCGGAGCGCCGGCACAATAGGCGAGAGGGCCACCAAGCATGCCGGCCAGGGCGCCACGCCAGACGGGGCTGCCTGCCCAGGCCAGGCTATGCCGCAAACCCGTGGCGAAGACCAGCCAGAGCAGGGCCAGCCACAAGGGCAAGGGGCTCTCGTCGAACCCGAACAGGCCCAGGGCGCCGAGGCTCCCGTCCAACAGCATCCCGCTTGCCCCGACACGCAACAGCGCCTGGCACTCGCTTTTCGGATCGGGACACAACCCCAGATGGACGCCTAACCCGGCGACGACCGCCAGCAGCCATGCAGGCTGTTGCGCACCCAATACACAGCCCCACCAGCCCAATTGCAGCCAGAGCGCATTGCCTATCAGCCAGCTGCGGCTCTTCATCCTTGCAGGTGTTCCTGCAAGGGCACCGGGCGCGCCGCTGGCGCAGCGAACAGCAGTTGCGCGACACCGATCGCACGCTCCTGGAATCCGCCTTCGCAGTAGCACAGGTAGAATTCCCAAAGGCGCTGGAACGTATCGTCATAGCCCAGCTCCAGCAAGGCCTGGCGCGATTGCCGGAAGTTGTCGTGCCAGTGCCGTAGCGTGCGCGCGTAGTGCTCGCCGAAGTCCTCCAGGTGCAACAGGTTGAGCGGCGTCTGGGAGCTGGCGGTCTGCAACAACACCGACAGCGAGGGCAACGCGCCCCCTGGAAAGATGTGGCGCTGGATGAAATCCACCGAGCGGCGGGCCTGCTCGTAGCGTTGGTCACGGATGGTGATGGCTTGCAACAGCATCAACCCGTCGTCCTTGAGCAGCGCGGCGCAGCAGCGGAAGTATTCGGGCAGGTAGCGATGGCCGACCGCTTCGATCATTTCGATCGACACCAGTTTGTCGAAGCGTCCCTCCAGGTCGCGGTAGTCCTTGCGCAGCACTTCGATGCGTTGTTGCAGGCCGAGCGCCTCGACACGTTGGCACGTGTGCGCGTATTGCTCCTCGGAAAGCGTCGTGGTGGTGACCCGACAGCCGTATTGGGTGGCGGCATGGATAGCCAGGCTGCCCCAACCGGTGCCGATCTCCAACAGATGGTCACCTGGGCGCAGGTCGAGCTTGCGACAAATGCGTTGGAGTTTGTTGATCTGCGCCTGTTCTAGGCTCTGGTCGGGATTTTCGAACATGGCCGCCGAATACATCATGGTCGGGTCGAGCAAGCGTTCGAACAGGCTGTTGCCCAAGTCGTAGTGGGCCATGATGTTGCGCAGCGAGCCTTTGCGACTGTTGCGGTTGAGCCAGTGCAATCCGCGCAGCAACGGCCGCCCCAGGCGAGCGAGGCCGCTGTCCATCGCGTCGAGCACGCTGAGATTGGCGACGAACAGGCGAGTGACGGCAGTCAAGTCATTGCTGCGCCAGTAACCTTGAATGTAAGCCTCGGCGGCACCGATCGAACCGTTGCCAGCGACCATGCCCCAAACGGCATTGTCGAGTATCTCGATGTCGGCCACCAATGGGCTGGTCGCGTCGCCGAAGCTCAGGGGCTCGCCCTCCAGCATCAGGCGCAGGTGGCCATGACGCAAACGGCGCAGTTGCGCGAGTACGGCCTGTTTGAACAGACCGCCGCTCAATGGGCAGGTACCGCCGGCCTTAGTGACGCTCAGGGTGGGTTCGGACATCGTCAGGATCCTCATGGACAGGTTCGCCGACACTCAGGTCGCCATGGCTGGCCTGGTGGTCGTGCAGGGGCGTGCGTTTGAAAAGCAGGCGCAGCGCCTGCCAGTAAATGGCGCTAACGGTGCGCAGGCTCATCCACGGGAAGGCCAGGAAATAACGACGCAATGCCGGTGCGTCCAGGGGCGCACGTTGCAAGGCAAGGTCGGCCTCGAACACCTTGTGGCCGGCACGCCAGTTCTCCATGCGTACGCGGATGCGGGTGTCCTGGATCAAAAAGCGCATGCGGTAATCCATGTCCCGTGGCAGGAAGGGTGAGACATGGAACGCCTTGGCGACCTGGAACGCATGGGGCTCGCCAGGGCTTGCCGGCAACACATAATGGTGGCGCTCGCGCCAGGGGGTGTTGCGCACTTCGCAGAGAATTGCCACCAGGCGCCCGTCGGCTTCGTGGCAGAAATAGAAACTCACCGGGTTGAACGACAGGCCCCAGCTGCGCGGTTGGGTCAGCAGGTGGATCGCGCCTTGGGGAGCTGATCCCAGAGCCTGCTCGACGATCGTCCGCACCGCTTGGATCAGCGGAATACCTTCACGGGTCAGGGCCGGCAGGTAATCACGTTCTCGCCAGCACAACGGGGCCATGCGCCACGGGCGCAGCAAACGCGACAGGCCGAGCACCTGTTCCTGCTCGGCGAGGTCCAGGTAAAGCATGCCGATCGGGTAGCGAAACGCGTGCACCCGTGGCGTCTGGCGTCGGTGGCCGATCCAGCCGTGACACAAACTGCTGTTCAAAGGGTTTCTCCGAAATGCCGCGCCACGGCAAGCGCACTGACCACGCCATCCTCATGAAAACCGTTGGCCCAGTAGGCACCGCAGAAATAGCTGTGCTGGCGTCCTTGCAGATCGCCCTGGCGTGCCTGTGCGGCCACGCCGGCGAGGCTGTATTGGGGATGGGCGTAGTCGAAGCGCGCGAGTACCTGGGTCGGGTCCACCGACTCGCTTTGGTTGAGGCTCACGCAAAACGTCACGGGGGCATCCAGGCCCTGGAGGATGTTCATGTTGTAGGTCAGCGCGGCCGGCGTCTCGGGCGGGCCGCCAAGCCGATAGTTCCAGCTCGCCCAAGCCTTCCGGCGCTGCGGCAACAGGCGGGTATCGGTATGCAGCAGCACCTCGTTGCGGGCGTAGGCCAGCGCACCGAGCACCTCGGCTTCAGCGACGCTGGGCGTTTCCAGCAAAGCCAGGGCCTGGTCGCTGTGGCAGGCGAATACCACCTTGTCGAACCGCTCGATACCACGACGGCTGTGCACGGTGACCCCATCGGCGTCGCGGCTTACCCGGCGCACCGGGCAATCGAGGTAGATATGCTCGCGCAAACCCGCGCACAACGGCTCGATGTAGCCGCGCGATCCGCCTTCGATCACCCGCCATTGCGGACGCTGATCAACCGACAGCAGGCCGTGGTTGTGACAGAAACGCAGGAAAAACTGCAGCGGGAATTCCATCATCCCAGCCGGTGACATCGACCAGATCGCCGACCCCATGGGTAGGATGTATTGCTCGATGAAACGTCGGCCGTAACCTTGGGCGTGCAGGTAATCTCCCAGCCGGGTCGAGGCATCGATGCGCTGCGCCAGCAGGTCTGCGGTCGCCTGCCGGTTGAACCTGAGGATATCCAGGAGCATGCCCCAGAACCCCGGCGACAGCAGGTTGCGTCGTTGGGCGAACAGGCTGCCCAGGGTGTGGCCCTTGTATTCCAGGCCGCTGGCCGGGTCGTGCACCGAAAAGCTCATCTCCGTCGGGCGCGAAGCCACGCCCAACTGGTCCATCAGGCGAATGAAGTTGGGGTAGGTCCAGTCGTTGTACACGATGAAGCCGGTGTCCACGCCGTAGCGTTGGCCTGCCCATTCGACATCCACCGTATGGGTATGCCCGCCGATCCGGTTGTCGGCTTCGAACAGGCTGACCTGATGCTGGCGAGACAACAGATAGGCGCAGGTGAGGCCCGAGATACCGCTGCCGATAATTGCGATGCGCATGCTTCAAGCCTCCCCGGATTTGCGCGCCAGGCGCCGGCCGAGCGCCAGCCGCCAGCGTGCGGGCAGATGCCCGAGCAGCCGCATGATCACGATGAACAACCCCGGAAACGCGATTTCCAGAGGGCGGGCAGGCAGTCGCCGTGCGATGTGCCGGGCCGCGCGTTCGGCCGGCCAGCGCATGGGCATCGCGAAATCATTGCGCTGGGTCAGCGGCGTATCAACGAATCCGGGGCTCACCAGCGTGACGTCGATGCCCTCGGCGGCCAGGTCGATGCGCAACGATTCAAACAGGTAGCGCAACGCGGCCTTGGATGCGCCGTAGGCACCGGCGCGCGGCAGGGCCAGCCAGGTCACTGCGCTGCACACCGCGACCAGATGCGGGTTCTGGCCTCGACGCAACAAGGGCAGGGCGGCTTCCAGGCAGTGGTAGGTGCCCAGCAGGTTGGTATTGAGCACCCGTTCCACCAGGCGCGCGTCGAAGTGTCCCGGCTCCAGGTATTCGCAGGTGCCGGCGTTGAGAATCACCTGATCGAGGGCGCCCCATTCCCGGTCGATGTGCTGGATGATCGCGACTACCTGATCCCGGTCGGTCAAGTCGCCCGGGAGCACCAGGACCTGATCCTGATAACGGTCGGCCAATGCTTGCAGCGGGCCGGCTTGCCGCGCGCTCAACGCCAGGCGATGACCTTGTTCAAGCAACACCTTCGCCAGTTCGGCACCGATGCCGCTGCTGGCGCCGGTCAGCCAGATGCGGCTCATGCCAGCCTCCGCTTGAGCCAGCGAATGAGCGGCCCGAACACGGGCAAGTGCTCGTAGAGCAGGGCGCCGGCATCAAAGAAGTCCCGGTGTGAATAGACCCGATCATTCCAGCGCAGGTAGCTGCAGCCGGGCAATTCGACCGGCGCGCCGGCGTTCAAACGTGGGTGCCGAAAGCGCAGGGTCCAGCGCAGGTAACCTTCGCCGGGAGCGATTTCGTCATACCCTTGGAACTCGTAGTGCAGATCGCTGACATTGGCGTAGAGCTGGGCGAAATATTCGCGCAGGGCAGGCAGGCCTTCGATCCGGTGCAACGGATCCTGGAACAGCACGTCGGCGCTGTAGAGCCTGTCGAGCTGGTCCAGGCGACTGGCGTCCAGCGCGGCGAAGGCGTGGGCGAAACCCTTGAGGAATGCGGACATGTCAGGCTCCGAAAGTTGTACATAATATTGTTCATGTACAAGTTTTCGGAGCGTACTGCATGGATTGTACGAGTTAAAGCGTTTTGTATAAGTATTTTACGATTTTGTACAATTTACTCGGGCGTGGCTGGATACCCAGCCGTTTCAACGCCAACACGAGAAATTTGAGATCAAGGCGTTTGCGGCTCGACCGGTCTGAATGCACCGTTAAAGCGCTTTTATCTGCCCGTTTTTGCCCGCGCCGCCCTTGCTTGGCGCAGTTTTTTGCCTGCCAGTTTTTTCCTTCCCAGCCGCAATAAAAAGCCTCGTTTCGCAAATCCCCACCTGCCAACACAATCGCCTCGACAGCTCGTTTCGAACAACAAGAAATCAGAACCCGAGGCGGCGCCATGCCGACCTGAACCAGACCCTCTGCCGGAAGTGCCAGACATGCCCGTTGAAACCCTACTTATCGATACGCTTGTAATAGGCGCCGGCCAGGCCGGTGTCGCCATGAGTGAACATTTGAGCCGCCAGGGCGTGCCGCATCTGGTGGTGGAGCGCAACCGCATTGCCGAAGCCTGGCGCACGGCGCGCTGGGATTCGCTGGTTGCCAATGGCCCGGCCTGGCATGACCGCTTTCCAGGACTGGAATTCGAAGGGCTCGATCCGGACGCCTTTGCTTCCAAGGACCAGGTGGCCGAGTACTTCGAAGCCTATGCACGCAAATTCGACGCACCGATCCGCACCGGCGTGGAGGTGCGCAACGTCGAGCGCAATGCCGGTCGCCCGGGCTTCGCCATTGAAACGTCGAACGGCCGGATCGAGGCTACCAACGTGGTGGTCGCCACCGGGCCATTTCAGCGGCCCGTCATCCCGCCCATCGCGCCTGACATGGCTGCGGTGACGCAGATTCATTCGGCGCAATATCGCAACCCCGCGCAGTTGGCCGAGGGCGCCGTGCTGGTGGTCGGCGCCGGGTCGTCGGGGGTGCAGATCGCCGATGAATTGCAGCGCGCCGGCAAGCGGGTCTACCTCTCGGTGGGCGCCCATGATCGTCCGCCGCGGGCCTATCGCAACCGCGATTTCTGCTGGTGGCTGGGGGTGCTGGGCGAGTGGGACGCCGAAGCGGTCAAGCCAGGCAAGGAGCACGTGACCATTGCCGTGAGTGGCGCGCGGGGTGGGCACACCGTGGATTTCCGGCGGCTGGCCCATGAGGGCATCACGCTGGTGGGACTGACCCGGGCGTTCAACGGCAGCACGGTGAGTTTCGAACCCAACCTCAATGAAAACATTGCCCGTGGCGATGAAAACTACCTGGCATTGCTTGACGCCGCCGATGCCTACATCGCGCGCAACGGCCTGAATCTGCCGCCCGAGCCCGAGGCACGTCGGCTATTGCCCGACCCGGAATGCATGACCCAGCCGATCCTGGAACTGGATCTGACCGAGGCGGGCATCAGCACCATCATCTGGGCCACCGGGTATTCGGTGGATTACAGCTGGCTGAAAGTCGATGCGTTCAAAGCCAACGGCAAGCCACGGCATCAGCGCGGGGTCTGCAGCGAGCCGGGCCTCTATTTTGTCGGCCTGCCATGGCTGTCGCGGCGGGGCTCGGCGTTCATCTGGGGCGTGTGGCACGACGCCCGGCACATCAGCGACCACATCATCAAGCAGCGCACGTATCTCGATTACCGGGATGCCTCCCAGCGCCAGTCGCAACCTTCGAAAACCAGCCTCATGGGAGTCCGCTGATGCCTACTCATACTCGCATCCGCATGTTCAACACCAAAGACACCTATCCGAACCAGACGCTGGACAACGACCTGTGCCAGGCGGTTCGCGCCGGCAATACCGTGTACGTGCGCGGTCAGGTCGGCACCGACTTCAACGGTCAAATGGTGGGCCTCGGCGACCCACGGGCCCAGGCCGAACAGGCCATGCGCAACGTCAAGCAACTGCTGGAGGAAGCCGGCAGCGACCTGAGCCATATCGTCAAGACAACCACCTACCTGATCGACCCGCGCTACCGCGAGCCGGTGTACCAGGAGGTCGGCAAATGGCTCAAGGGCGTATTCCCGATTTCCACCGGGCTGGTGGTCAGCGCCCTCGGCCAGCCGCAGTGGCTGATGGAAATCGACGTGATTGCGGTCATTCCCGAATAAGGAGCACGACATGACGTTTTCCATCGTCGGACGCTGCGCCGAGACTGGCCAGCTGGGCATCGCCATCAGCTCATCGAGCATCGCCGTCGGCGCCCGTTGCCCCTGGCTGCGGGCCGGTGCCGGTGCCGTGTCGAGCCAGAACATCACCTTGCCGGCCCTGGGGCCGCTGATTCTTGATGAACTGGCCGCCGGCCAGACGGCGCAAGAGGCGCTGGATCATGCCTTGGCGCGTAACGGCTATAGCGAATATCGCCAGGTCGCGGTGGTGGATGCCCACGGACGTACGGCGGTCTTCAGCGGTCGCCACGCGTTGGGTATTCACGGCGCCCAGCCAGGTGAGCAGTGTGTGGCGGCCGGCAATCTGCTGGCGAGCGACGGAGTCATCGCGGCCATGGTCGCGGCGTTCGAGCAGGGCGAGGGCAGTCTCGCGTCACGCCTGCTTGGGGCGTTGCAGGCTGGGCAGGCCGCGGGTGGAGAGGCCGGTGCGGTGCATTCGGCAGCGCTGTCGGTGGTGGATGACCTGACCTGGCCCATCGTCGATCTGCGGGTGGACTGGGCCGACGAGAATCCCATCGGCGAACTGGAAAAACTCTGGCTCGCCTATCAACCGCAACTGCAGGACTACCTGACCCGCGCGCTCAACCCGACCCTGGCGCCGAGCTACGGGGTGCCGGGCGATGAGTGAGTTGCGCAGTCGCGCACTGCTCGCCGAGCTGGTGGGCTTTGCCACGGTCAGTCGTGATTCGAACCTGGCGCTGATCGAGTTCGTGGGCGATTACCTGCAAGGCCTGGGGGTAAGCAGCGAGCTGATCTACAACGCCGAGCGCACCAAGGCCAACCTGTTGGCAAGCATCGGCCCGTCGGTGCCTGGCGGTGTGATGTTGTCCGGGCATACCGACGTGGTGCCGGTGGACGGCCAGGCCTGGACGGTTGATCCGTTCTGCCTGAGCGAGATGGACGGCAAGCTGTTCGGGCGCGGTACGGCGGACATGAAAGGCTACCTGGCCTCGGTGCTGGCGGCGGTGCCGACATTCCTGTCCAGCCCGCTCAGACGCCCGCTGCACCTGGCGTTTTCCTATGACGAAGAAGTTGGGTGCCTGGGCGTGCGCAGTCTGCTGGAGGTGCTGCCGCAACGCATCCCGCAACCGGCCTTGTGCCTGATCGGTGAGCCCACCGAGCTGCAACCGGTGCTCGGTCATAAAGGCAAATTGGCGATGCGCTGCCACGTCCGAGGCGCACCGTGTCACTCGGCCTACGCGCCTTATGGAGTCAACGCCATCGAGCAGGCGGCGCGCCTGATCGGTCGCCTGGGAGAGATCGGTGCGGAGCTGGCCGAACCGTCGCGACACGATGGGCGCTTTGATCCGGCTTACTCGACCGTGCAGGTCGGCGTGATCCAGGGCGGGACCGCACTGAACATCGTTCCGGCCGACTGCCGCTTCGATTTCGAGGTGCGCGCCTTGCCGGATTTTGCCCCGCAGGGGGTGGTCGAGAAATTGCAGGATTACGCCGAACAGGCGCTGCTGCCGAGGATGCGCGCGGTTAGCGCCGACACCGCGATTCGTTTCGAACACCTGTCCGCCTACCCGGGCCTGGCGACTGCGCCGGACAGCGAAGCCGCGCGTCTCATAGCCCGGCTGTGCGGCAGCGAGGCCTTCGGCACCGTGGCGTTCGGCACCGAAGGTGGGCTGTTTGATCAGGCCGGTATCCCGACGGTGGTTTGCGGGCCCGGCAGCATGGACCAGGGGCACAAGCCCGACGAATACGTGAGCGTTGAGCAAATGGCTGCCTGCGACCGGTTGATGGACCGCCTGGCGAAGCATTTGAGCGAACCCGATGGCCTGTGACCGAAAAAAGGAGTCCAGGATGAACGATTTTGCTACCGCTGTAGACCGCACCGCCCGCGCTTACGGTCGCCTCTGAGCCCCGTCGCCGGCTCGTGCGGGCGAGCCGGCATTTTCGAGGAACCGCTTCATGTCCATATCCTTGCGTTGCAACATTGCGTGTGCCCTGGCGTTGCTGAGCAGCAGCGTACTGGCCGCGCCACCAAGCCTGACCGTGATCTCATTCGGCGGCGCCACCAAGTTGGCCCAGGACAAGGCCTACTTCCAACCCTTCAACGCCAGCGGTGCAGGAAGCATCGTCGCCGGCGAATATAACGGCGAGCTGTCGAAGATCAAGGCCATGGTCGCGGCCGGGCACACCAGTTGGGATGTGGTCGAGGTGGAAAGTCCCGAGCTGCTGCGCGGTTGTGAGGAAGGTCTGTTCGAAAAACTCGACCCGGCGGCGATTGGAAAAGCTGCGGATTTTGTTCCGGGTGCGCTTACCGAATGCGGCGTGGCGACATATGTCTGGTCGATGGTTCTGGCCTACGACCAGAGCAAACTCGCCAAGGCGCCCCAATCCTGGGCGGATTTCTGGAACGTGAGCGACTACCCGGGTAAACGCGGATTGCGCAAGGGTGCCAAGTACACCCTGGAAATCGCCTTGCTGGCGGATGGCGTCAAGGCCGAGGATCTGTACAAGGTGTTGAACACCCCTGAAGGGGTGACACGTGCTTTCGCCAAGCTCGATCAGATCAAGCCGAACATCCAGTGGTGGGAGGCGGGTGCGCAGCCGGCGCAATGGCTGGTGGCCGGGGACGTTGCCATGAGCGCCGCCTACAACGGGCGCATCGCCTCGGCACAGAAGGAAGGCATGAAACTGAGCATCGTCTGGCCACAAAGCCTGTATGACCCAGAGTACTGGGCGGTGGTCAAAGGTACGCCGAACAAGGCCCTGGCCGAGAAATTCATTGCCTTTGCCAGCCAGCCGCAGACGCAGAAAGTCTTCTCGGAAAACATTCCCTACGGACCGGTGCATCGCCAGACGTTGGCCTTGCTGCCCGCCGAAATACGCGAGCAACTGCCCACCGCCGAGGCCAACCTGGCGCAAGCGCGAGCGGTGGATGCCGAGTTCTGGGTGGACCACGGTGAAGAGCTTGAGCAACGCTTCAATGCCTGGGCGGCTCGCTAGATAGTAGATAGCACGACAAAAATTGTGGCGAGGGGATTTATCCCCGCTGGGCTGCGAAGCAGCCCCAGAAAACGGGCGCGGCCTATCTGATAGACCGTGAGCACAGATTGAGGGGCTGCTGCGCAGCCCAGCGGGGATAAATCCCCTCGCCACAGAGGAAAGCAGTGTGTCAGGCGACGGCCGGGTGGATGGGCTACGCCAGCCACTCGCCGAACTGCTCCTTGCAATAATCCACGAACAGCTGCGCCGGCTTGGTCAAGTGCGCGCGCTTGAGCCAGCCGGCCACCAGCGCTGAACCTGTCACGTCTTCGGCGATGTTGACGCACACCACTCGCTGCCCGTCGTAGGTGCAGCTCGATTGCGGCCGCGTAACCAGCACGGCGAAGCCGAATCCCTGACCGACCATGCCGCGCACCATCTCGATGGAGGGCGAACTGAAGACAATGTTCGGCGTCAGGCCCAGTTCTTCGAAAATACTCACGAAATAGGTCCGGCTGGGCTGCACGTCCAAAAGGATCATCGGTTCGAGCGCCAGGTCCCGCAATGACACCTGGCCCTGATCGGCGAAACGATGCCCCTCCGGCAGCAATGCATAGGGCCGCTGCGGCGCGGTGAGCGCTTCGGTTTCGATGGTGCTGTCGAGATCGTGCTCATAAAAAATCGCCAGGTCGAAACGTCCCCCCGTCAGGCCCTGGACCAGCTCCTGCTGTTCGCCATCCTGTACGCGAATTTCCACCCCGGGAAAACGCTCTCGGAACCCGGCGATCAGCCGTGGCAAGTAGAGCGGGGCGACGGTCTCGAAGCAGCCGATGTCGATCTGCCCGCTGACGACGTCGTTGTCCGCCAGCGCGTTCTGTTCGAATTCCCGGGCCATGCGCAGCAGTTCCTGGGCCTTGCGATAGAAACGCGCACCGGCGGGCGTCAGCGAGACGCCCTGGGCGTGATGGCGGATCAGCAATTGCACGCCGAAACTGTCCTCCAGGCCTTTTACCGCCGTGGCAATCGATGGCTGGGCGATGTACAGCTTGCGCGAGGCTTCGGCGACGCTGCCGCATTCCACGGTGGTCACGAAGTACTTCAACTGACGCAGGGAGTAGGACGCCACGACACACCTCGATCCGGATTTTTGCCTACCTTACCGTGTGTCGCTCATGCAGGGCGATGGACGTTGCAACGGATTTTGCTGGGCAGTGGCGATATCCAGGCTGGCTTGCCGCGCGGGTAGAAAAAACGCCCGCCGAAACAAACTTGGCAGGCGTCTGGGAAAGACCGGCGCAGAAGGACTGGCCGGGCCGGGCGCGTGAATCAGGCGAGAGGAATCAGGCTACGGGAATCGATGGATCGGCTGCGGCCAGGGCGGTTGCCCGATCGGCGGCGGGCGGGTAGATCCAGACCGAATTGATCTGGGTCTTGAGCTCCTTGGCTTCCTCGCCAACCAATTTGAGCTGGCGGTCCCAACCTTCGGTGTACACCGCGCCCCAGGCGCCCAGGTCCAGGCACGTCACGTACTTGGGCTGGCTGTAGGTCATCGGCGCGACGCCGAGCAGGTCGGCGGCAACGTTGTTGCCCGCATAACGACCCAGGGCGATGGCATGCTGGCAGGACATGACCGCGTAGTTGCCCAAGTCGTCGGTGGCGGCATAGGCCACGTCGCCGCTGGCGTAGATATCGTTCTGCCCGAGCACCTTCAAATGCCCGTCGACATGCAGCCGGCCCTGGCGGTCGCGGGTTGCGGGCACCTGTTCGGTGAGAGGGCTCGCGCGAAAGCCTACGGTCCAGATAACGGTGCTGGACTCGATGCGCTGGCCATCCGAGAGGGTGACACCGCCGGCATCCACCGATTCGACCGAGGCATTGAGGATCCACTCGATGCCCAGGTGCTCGGACGCTTCGATGATCGAAGGGCTGATTCCCTCACCCAGTGCCGCACCGATTTTCGGCCCGCGGTCGACCACGATCACACGGACATCGGCGTCGCTGCCGAGGACGGCGCGCAGACGGGCGGGCATTTCGGTGGCGGTTTCGATGCCGGTGAAACCACCGCCTGCGACGACGACGGTATTGCGTGCGGGACTGTCCGGCAGGTTCCCGAGCGAATTGAGGTGGGCTTCGAGGCGTGTTGCCTGTTCGATCTCATCGACATCGAATGCGTGTTCAAGCATGCCTTGCAGGTCAGGGCGAACCAGCTTGCTGCCCGCGGCCAGTACCAGTCGGTCGTAGCCCAGCGTCGCGAGGCTGCCGGACACGTCGCGGTAGCTGATCTGCTTGCGGCTGACATCGATGTTCTCGGCCACGCCTTGGACGAAGTTCACGCCGACCGCATCGAACAGCGCGCCCAACGGCGCCATCATGGTATGGACGTTCGGCTCGTAGAACCGCGGGCGGATGCGCAGTTCCGCCTGGGGGGCCAGGACGCTGATCTGTACGTCGTTGCGATCATGCTGGTCGAGCAGGCGGGCGGCGCTGAGTGCGCTCCATACGCCGCCGAAACCGGCGCCGACAATCAAGATGTGCTGTTTCATGATGAGCTCCCGAAGACGAAAATCGATACGTTGAATTGTTTGAGGTTTCAGCGTGACCGTGTTGCGAGGTACCCGAAGGTGTGGGGCCTGATGGTTGAAATCATCGGGCGCATTCAGCTTCGGTTCGCTGTGGGAGATGGTAGGGGGTGGCTTTGGGTTAGACACTTCTACATAGGGTCAGTGGGGGTATGCGTGGGTGTGAGGGGGGTATACGGAGGTATTAAAGGTGCTCGGGTCTTGGGTGCTGCATGCATATCCGTTGCCGCGGTCATGGCCACTTGGGGTTCCGCCCTTACGGCGGCTCACTTTTGGAAGAGCGCCAAAAGTAAGCAAAAGCGCTTTGCCCCACCACTCGGTGCCTCGCCTAGGCTCGGCATGCCCTCACTCCGGCATTGCTCCGTGGGCCGCCGCGAAGGGCCATCCATGGCCCAGCGCGGCTAACCCGGCATCCATGCCGGGTTACCCACTGCGCAATGCCTGCGTTCGGCCAGCGTGGTTAATGGGGCGCTGAGATCAAAGTCAAAAGCAGAGCAAGAGCAAGAGCAAGAGCAAGAGCAAGAGCAAGAGCAAGAGCAAGAGCAAGAGCAAGAGCGGGGCACATGCTGGCAGTTATGCAACTGACCCATCACCTTCGCGAGCAGTCTCGCTCCCACATTGGATTTTCGACAAACACAGATTTCATGTCCCACATTGAGTCACTGTGGGAGCGAGCTTGCTCGCGAAGAGGCCAGCCCATTCAACATCTTCAACGGCTGACCCACCGCCATCGCGAGCAAGCTCGCTCCCACATTGGATTTTCGACAGGCGCTGATTTCACGGCATACAGAGAACCCCTGTGGGAGCGAGCCTGCTCGCGAAGGGGCCAGCCCGTCCAACACTTCATTGGCTGACCTACTGCCATCGCGGGATATACACACCAATCTAAACCGACCGTTCAAGAATCGACTCAATGCAAGCAACCAACTCCCCACACCTGAACGGCTTGGGGAAAACCGCCACGGGACCGCAACCCCCCGGTATGGCCAGCGCGGGCACAACAGGCAGGCCCGTGATGAAAACAAGCGGAATGTCGATCCCTCGGGCATAGAGCTCATCGCACAACTGAATGCCCGTCATGCCCGGCATTTGTATGTCCGACAGCACGCACGCGGTGTTTTCAAACCCGGCTGAAGACAGGAAGGCGACGGCACTGGCATAAGTCCTGACGCGATACCCGTGAGAGCGCAGCAAACCATCCAATGCAACTCGAACCGATTCATCGTCATCGATAACAGCAATAAGTGCAGTGTCGGACATTTCGAAACCTGGCAGTAATATCAGGTCGCTATTAAAGCGCCCCTATTACTGCAAGATACGCTGTCCAAAAGCCGCGCCTAGTATACGTGGGTATGAACTTTCAACGATCACGGCCCGGTTCCAGGGCCTGGGCCATGCACACCAGGTCGGCAAACGAACGCGCAGCCATCTTGCGCATGGCCTGGCCTCGGTGGATCTTGACGGTGATCTCGCTCAAGCCTATTTGCCCGGCGATCTGCTTGTTCATCAGGCCCGACGCTGCCAGTGCCATCACCTGGCGCTCCCGGGCGGTCAACGTGGCGTAACGGTCCTGAAGCGCCTGCTGGCCACGCTCGGCTTCGCGGCGCAGTCGGTCGCGCTGATGGGCGGCGGACACCGCATCGATCAGGTCCTGTTCGCGAAACGGCTTGGTCAGGAAATCCACCGCGCCAGCCTTCATGGCCCGCACGGTCATGGCAATGTCGCCATACCCGGTCATGAATACGATCGGCAGATGAATTCCGGCATTCGCCAACTGCTGTTGGAAGTCCAGCCCGCTGGTGCCGCGAAGGCGCACATCGAGCAACAGGCAACTGGGTGCGTCGGGACGTGGATGGCCCATGAAGTCCGTCACCGAGTCGAACAGTTCGACCAACAGGCCAATGGACCGCAGCAGACTGCGAAGGGCTTCGCGTAACGATGCGTCGTCGTCGACCACGTAGACAATCGGTTCATGGGCGAGGGCAGGGGGCATGGCGTGGCTTGGGTTCATGGCAGGGGTCCGCACAGGTCAGGCTTTGGCTAACAACGGCAACGAAAAGGTGAACGAGGTGCCTTGGCCTGCCTCGCTGGTAGCCCAGATCCTGCCGTCATGGAAATCGATGATCGAGCGACAGATCGACAGGCCTATGCCAAGGCCGTTTTCCCTGGTGGTAAAAAACGGGTTGAACAATGAGGGCAGTGTCTCGGCCGTGATGCCGATTCCCCGGTCCGTCACCGCCAGCAGCACCTCGTGCGCGTGCGTCCAGGTGCGCACGTAAAGGATTCGGTCGCGCACCGGGAGCGTTTCCATGGCGTGGCAAGCGTTGGAGACCAGGTTGATGATCACCTGCTGCAGCTGGACCCGATCGGCGTCGACGAGGCTTGCCGCCGTCAGGTCTACTTTCAGGCTGACTTGGTGCTGAGCCAGCTGGTGGCGCACCAGATCCAGTGTTTCGCTGACGATTTCGTCCAGTCGTTCGGGCCGGCGCAGAGGGTCGCATTTGCGCGCCATCGCTCGGGTCCGATTGATGACTTCACTGGCGCGGCACGCGTTGGCGACGATCCGGTCCAGCGAGTCGAGGGCCTCCTTGAGGTCGGGCACCGGACGGTCCAGCCAGCGGCGACAGGCTTCGCCGCTGCTGGTAATGGCCGTCAACGGCTGGTTCACTTCATGGGCGATGGAGGCGGCCATTTCCCCCAGGTACGTCAGCCGCGTGGCATGGGCCAACTGCGCCTGGGCTTCGATCAGGTAGGCCTGGTTATGCCGCAGGCGGTCCGAGGCATGCTTGCTGCGCAGTGCGAGAAACGCGATGGCCGACAGGGCCGTCAGGCAACGGAAGAACCCGGTGATCGATTCCCAGCGGTGGTAACCGCCGTTGTAAAGGAACATCGCCGTCAGCAGGAACATGCACATCAGCGCAACGGTGATCACCAGGTTGATTGAAAACAGGTTGGCCGCCATCAGCAACAAGGTGACGTACAGCAGCGTCGGCGCCAAGTCGGAATGGGTTTCGGAATTGATGATGACAATCCCGCAGGCCACGACCAGGCCGACCGCCCAGCCCAGGGCGTCGACCAGCGGGTGAGGGCTGATGCCCATTGAGGGGCTCGACGCCTTCGGGGACGGCTGATACCGAAGGCTGTCGTAGATGCTTTTGAACATCATGGCGGGTGTGGGCACGCTGCAACCTTTCTTTTGTCTTGTCGGTCCGGTCCCGGTGGCGGTGGACACGGGGGCATCGTCTTGAATCTTAAAAGCTGCCCCTCGCCTCGGGGTAGGACATAAAACCCTGAAATCCTGCCAGACCGGGCACTCGTCCTGAGGGACTTCCCATAACGACCCGGGAGAACGCTGGCTCCGTTCACGCTGCTGTGCGTTCATCGGCGAGCAGGCCGAAGCACAGGCGCAAGCCAGGTGCGTAGCCTGACGCGACAGCGCGGTTCAAGCTCAGCGGGAGAACCGGTTGCGATAGTCCCGTGGTGAAATCGAGAGGTGGCGTTGGAAGGTGTAACGCATCCGTTCTTCGTCGCCGAAGCCGCACGAACGGGCAATCTGATCGATGTTGCGCTCGGAGTCCTCCAGCAGTCGTCTGGCCGCTTCGAGCCGGAACATCTCGACGGCCTTGGCCGGGGTGCGTCCGGTCTGGCGCTTGTAGACCCGGGCGAAGTTGCGCGGGCTCATGCGCGCTTGCCGGGCCAGGCGCTCGATGCTCAGGTCGGCCTCATCCAGGTGCTCGGCGAGCCAGGCGTGCAGTTCATCGAATCCGGCGCTGTCCTGGGTCTGTGCCAGCAGCAACTGGCTGAACTGCGCCTGCCCACCGGGGCGCTTGAGAAACACCACCAGTTCCCGGGCCACCTGCAGCGCGACATCGCGACCACAATCGGCTTCCACCAAGGCCAGGGCCATGTCGATGCCGGCGCTGACGCCCGCCGAGGTCCAGACGCTGTCCTGCTGGATAAAAATCGCGTCGAGGTCCACTTCGATCAAGGGGAAGCCACTCTTGAGCATTTCGCACATGGCCCAGTGCGTGGCGGCGCGGCGGCCGTCGAGCAAGCCGGCCTGGGCCATGAGGAAGGTCCCGCTGCACACCGAAGCGGTGCGGCGGGCCTTGGTCGAGGCCGCGCGCAGCCAGTCCACCAGCTCGACGCAGTCGATCATCGCCTGGCGGATGTTCGGCGCGCCAGGCACGATCAGCGTGTCGATGACGGCGTTGTCGAACTCACCCAGGGCGCAGGTTTGCACGACCAGCCCTTCGGCGGTCTGCATCAGGCCGCCTTCAAGGCTGGCGGTGTGCATCCGGTAGCCGGGCAGGCCACGTTCGGTCATGGCTTTGGTGGCCGCCCAGAACACCGTCTGGGCGCCGGTCAGGTCGAGCAGGCCCATCTGCGGATAGGCGAGGAACACCAGCGCGCGCGGTCGGGATACGGACTCGGCGGCAATGCGGATGTCACAGGTCATCTCGTTCATGGTCGCGCGGCTCGTTTCAAGAATGGGCAGGTTCGGAGGGGGCAGCGGCTGCGCCTCGGTGTCCCTGGGTGATTAATCCTCCGCCCGGATAATGTCAAGTCGGCCGCGTTGAATCTTCAGGTGCTATCGTTATGCGATACAGGTATTTAAATTTTATTTTTTATAGCTTTAAAGTCGGCGCCTGAATTTATCCATAAGAGGCCACGGCTATGACGTTCAAGCGTCCCGTACTTTTTCTTTCCCTGGCGGCGAGCCTGCTGGTCGGGCCGCAGGCGCATGCCGAAGGCAAGATCAGCATCGCCCAGCAATTCGGCATCGGTTATCTGATCCTGGACGTCGTGCGTGACCAGCAGCTCATCGAGAAACATGGCAAGGCCCAGGGCCTGGACATCAAGGTGGATTGGAACAGCATCTCCGGCGCCACCGCCATGAACGAAGCGTTGCTGACCGGCGCCCTCGACGTGGTGTCGGCCGGGGTGCCGCCGATGCTGACGATCTGGGATCGGACCCGGGGCAAGCAGAACGTCAAGGCCATCGCCTCGCTGGGCTCGATGCCCAACTACCTGTTGACCAACAACCCCGGGATCAAGACGCTCAAGGACTTCACCGACAAGGATCGGATCGCGGTTCCGGCGGCGGGTGTCGGCTTCCAGTCGCGCACATTGCAGATCGAGACGGCCAAGGTGTTCGGCGATGAGCACTACAAGAAATTCGACGACATCTCGGTCAGCCTCCCGCACCCGGACGCCACGGCCGCGTTGATCGCGGGCAAGTCGGAAATCAATTCGCACTTTTCCAGCCCGCCGTTCCAGTACCAGGCGTTGCAGAACCCCAACGTGCACAAAGTCCTCAGCTCCTATGAGGTGCTCGGCGGGCCGGCCACGTTCAACGTGCTCTACACCACGGAGAAATTCCACGACGAAAACCCGAAGACCTACAAGGCGTTCTACGCCGCGCTGGTCGAAGCCCAGAACATCATCAAGGCCGACAAACCTGCCGCCGCCCAGACGTATATCCGGGTAGAGCAATCCAAGCTGCCATTGGCCCTGGTGGAGAAGATCGTCAGCGACCCGGAAATCGATTTCACCGTGGTCCCGCAACGCACCTATATCTACGCCGACAAACTGCATGAGCTGGGTGTATTGAAGAACAAGGCCGACAGCTGGAAGGACTACTTCTTTGAAGAAGCCCACGGCGGCGCAGGCAGCTGACTAGCCGTTTTCGGCACAATCGAGCGAGTCACCCGGGAGACGGAATGGAACTTGCCTGATCTTCGATCCATAACCCTGGAATCAGCGAAGGTCGGGTGAATGAACGACGACATGGCGGACGGGTTGCCGACGCGGCCGATCAATCGGTTCCGCACCGGCGACATCGACGAGCACGCGCGGAACATGGGCGGCTGGCAGGTGAGCTACGACCAACTGACGCCAGGACGCTTCGAAGGCGAGTTGATCGAGTTCCGTGCAGATTGGATGCAACTGGTGCGCGACCGCTCTAATCAGGCCATGACCAAGCGCGGCATGGCATGGGAGGGCGCGATTACCTTCAGCGTACCGTTGCGCGCTGACGGGCCGGTGTTCTGCTGCGGGCACCCGATTGTCGAGCCGAGCCTGATGGTCGCCCACGGCCGCAACCTGCCGGACCTGCGCACACCCCAGCACTTGGACCTGCTCGGCGTCGCCGTCAAGGAGCAAGCCCTGGAGCACCTGCTGGAGCGCCAGGGCAGCGACTTTCGAATTACCGATCTTCCCAAGTGTTACCGTCTCGGCGATTCGACCTTGCCCGCTGAGCTGGCGGCGCTCTTCGACGAACTCGAAGGGGGCGGCCAGGGGCATGAGTCATTGTTGGGCTTCGAGTCGATCCGCCGTGGCCTGCGCGATACGGTGATGCTGCACCTGCTGGAGCTGGTGGCGCCCGACCAGGCGCCGCCGCTGACCCCGACGGCCCGCAAGCGCATGGTCGACCGGGCCCGGGAATATGCCCTGGCCCATGTCGACGAGCCGCTGTCGATCCTCGACCTGTGCAACCACATTGGCGCCAGCCGGCGTAAATTGCAGTACTGCTTCCAGGAAACCCTGGGCATCAACCCGGTGGCCTATTTAAGGGCGCTGCGCCTCAATGCCGTGCGCCGGGAGCTGCGCGCTGGCGACCAGGCCAGGGGCGTGCAGGAGGTGGCGGCACGCTGGGGCTTCTGGCACCTGAGCCGTTTCTCCAGCGACTATCGGACCCTGTTCGGCGAAACCCCTTCACAAACCCTGCGGCGCACGCATCTGTGCTGAAAACGGATAACGGCTGGCGGACCGGCTCCCTAGGATGACCCCATCACCACATGGTTGGGATGGGGCATTCGATGAATCAGAATAAAAAGAAAAACCTGCGGCATTTTACGTGGCTCACCCTGGGGCTTTTCGGCGCCTGCGCCGTGGCCAACGCTACCGAGAACGGTGCGCCGACCACTGCGTTCGGCGTCTACGACTTCGGTGCCGGCATGATGCCGCCGGCCACGCCCTTCGGGACGGTCGGGCTGCGTACTGCGTTCTATTCGGCCAATGTGCAGAAAGACCGTCATGGTCGCTCGGTGGACAACAACCTGTCCCTCGATGTGCTGTCGATCGGCGTCGCCTACATGCACATGACCGATTACACCGTGCTCGGCGCCAAGTACGGCTATGGCGCGGTAGTGCCGTTCTTCCAGATGGACGCCTCGGTAAGGGTGCAGACGCCGGTCGGTCCGCTGAACCTCGAAGCCGATCCGTTTCGCATGGCCGACATCCAGGTATTGCCCGTCATCCTGCAATGGACGTTGTCGCCAAACCTGTTCGTCAACGCGCAATTCCAGATCCAGACCCCGACGGGCGATTACGACGAGGACCGGCTGATCTCGCCGGGCCTGAACCACTGGACGTTCTCGCCGATCCTCAACGCGACCTATATCTCAGACACCGGCTTCGAGGTGTCCTCCAGCTTCGAAGTCGATGTGAACACTCGCAACCCTGCCACCGACTACAAAAGCGGCGTCGAGTATCGCCATGAATTCGCCGTCGGCCAGCATGTCGGCCCCTGGACGCTGGGTGTGGGCGGCTACTACTACCGCCAGTTCACCGACGACGATGCTCCGGGGCTGGAGTCGGGCAATCGCGCCCGGGTGCTCGCGGTCGGGCCGGCGGTGAGTTATTTCAAGCCCGGCGTGCCGCCGATCTGGCTGCACGTCTACAAGGAATTCGACGCGCGAAACCGCGCCGAGGGCTACACCACGGCCCTGCGCATTTCTCACAGTTTCTAGGGGGACGTCATGAACTCATCAAACTCCATTTCAACGGCGTCGCCGCGTCAGGCAGTTGGCCGGCGTGAAGGGTTGGTGCTGATGCTCGGCAGCAGCCTGACCATCATGGGCTCGGTAATGGTCACGCCGATTCTTCCCAGGCTGGCCGCCGAGTTCGGCCCCGTCGAGCCTCGCGCCGATTTGTTGGTGCCGCTGGCAATCACCGGGCCCGCGTTGGCGATTGCCCTCTGCGCGCCGTTGGCCGGCTGGTTGGCCGACCGGGTCGGGCGCAAGGCCTTGCTGGTGATCGCCACCTTGCTCTATGCGGTGCTCGGCGCGTTGCCGGCGCTGCTCGACAACTTGCCGGCGATTGTCGGCGCGCGCTTGCTGTTTGGCTGCGCGGAGGCGGCGGTGATGACCTGCTGCGCGACTTTGATTGCCGACTATTGGCACGGCGAGGAACGCTTGCGCTACGTCAACCGCCAAGTGGTGACGATAGGCCTGGTGGGGGCGCTGTTTTTTGTCGTCGGGGGTGCGCTTGGAGAGCACTCGTGGCGCTCGCCGTTCCTTCTTTACCTGCTGCCGTTGTTGTTGGTGCCCGCCATGATGAAAGTCTTGTGGGAACCGCCGGTGAGCAAGCTGCAAACGGCCGAGCGCCTCGATGAGTCGGCACCGACCAAGGTCGCGGTGCCGCAACTGCTGGTTGGCTATCTGATGATTGTGTGCGGCATGGTCCTGACCATTGTCATGCCGATCCAGGCGCCGACGTTGCTGGTCAGCCTTGGCGTGACCTCCAGCACCCTGATCGGCCTGGCGGCGGGGTTGAGCCTGTTGGCAACGCTCGTCGGCTCGTTGACCTGGCCGTTGCTGCGCCGCCGCTTCGGCATCGCCGGTTGCAACGCCCTGTTGCTCACGTTGATGGGGCTTGGGCTGTGCCTGCTGGTTCGAGCGCAAAGCTACAACGCGGTGCTGCTGGCCGTATTCGTCCAGGGGCTGGGTGCCGGGCTGCTGGTGCCGAACGTAATGGCGCCGGTGATGAACGCCTTGACCGCCAGCACCCGCGGGCGGGGCCTGGGCGGCTTCACCTCGTTTCTCTATTTCGGCCAGTTCATCAGCCCGTTGGTGGTGGCTGCCGTGGGTGTATTTACCGGGGACCTTCGTCAATCGATCCAATGGCTGGCCTTCGCCAGCCTTGCGGCGGCGCTGCTATGGGTGGCCGTCGGTTTGCGCACGCGTGGCCACGGCCGGGCGAACGTCGCCGGATCACGTCAATCGTCATGAAACAAGGAGTCTGAACCATGAGTCTGCAAGACATACATCAATTGATGGACACCCAAGACGCCGTTGCACTGGCCGAGTGGGTCAGGCGTGGCGAGGTCCAGCCCGGGGAACTGCTGGAGGCGGGCATCGAACGTCTGGAACAGGTCGAGCCACAGCTCAATGCCGTGGCGGAACGGCTGTACGAGTCGGCGCGGGAGGCGGTGTGTGGACCGCAAGTCCGGCAGGGACTGTTGGCGGGCGTTCCAACCTTGATCAAGGATTTGTTTTCGCCGGTCCAGGGGGCAGCGATGACCAACGGCTCCCGTTCGCTGGGGGCCTGCCGCGCAGACTTCGAATCGGAAGTGGTGACACGCCTGAGGCAGGCTGGATGCGTGATGATGGGCACCAGCACTTCGCCTGAGTTTGGCACGTCCTATTCCACCGAATCGACACGTTTTGGCGCCACGCGAAACCCTTGGAACACCGAGCGCAGCGCGGGCGGCTCCAGCGGTGGCGCGGCGGCGCTGGTGGCGGCCCGGGTGGTGCCGTTCGCCCATGGCAACGATGGCGGCGGTTCGTTGCGGGTGCCGGCGTCCTGCTGTGGGGTGTTCGGCTTCAAGCCCAGCCGCGGCCTGATGCCGTCAGGTCCGATAATGGGCGAGGGCTGGGCAGGAATGGGCACGCCCCACGTTATCACCTTGTCGGTGCGTGACAGCGCCGCGCTGCTGGACGCCACCGCCGGAATCGACTTGGGAGCGCCGTATGCCGCGCCGGTCCAGGTCCAGCCTTATGTGACGGCGCTGCTGCGTGATCCGAAGCCGTTGCGTATTGCCTTGGTCGAACAGCTCGGCCCCTGGGCCACCTCCCAGCAAAGCGTGCAGGCGGTGAACGAGGCCGCGAGGTTGTGTGAAGCCTTGGGCCACCGCGTCGAACCGGTGAAACTGCCGGTGGTGCTGCCTGATTTTTATGATCAGGTTTTCACCATCATTGGCGCAAGCACGCGCCGTTACGTCGACCTGCTGGGCCAGATGCGTGGGTCTGCGGTGCAGGCGGAGGAACTGGAAGTGCGCACCCGGATCATCCTGCGGGACAAAGGCAACGTCAGCGGCGCCCAGTACGTCGGCGCGGTGGAATGGATTCATGCGCTGGGCCGCCAGTTGGCGGTGTTCATGCAGGATTACGACGTGATCCTTTCTCCGGTCCTGACCCGCGAACCGGTGATGATTGGCGAGCTCAACGTTGACGACGTCTGCATGAGCCTTGAAGCGCTCATCGAGCGATTCCACAGCTACTCGCCGTTCACGGCGCTGTTCAATGCCAGCGGCCAGCCGGCGATGTCGGTACCGTTGTCCTGGAGCGCAAACGGCCTGCCGCTGGGCGCGCATTTTGCCGGGCGGTTCGGCGAAGAAAGCACCTTGCTGGCCCTGGCCGCCCAACTGGAACGCGCCCAGCCGTGGCGCGGGCGTGTACCGCCGGTCAATGCTCACCGCAGATGAAAACTGCGCCCACACCTCATGTGGGAGCTGGGCGGGGATGGTGGCGGCGCAGCGGAACCTGTGTGGGAGCGAGCTTGCTCGCGATGGCGTTGTCAGGTTCGACATCATTTATTGACTGACAGTCCGCTATCGCGAGCAGGCTCGCTCCCACAGGTGATGAGTGTCGGGCGGGGATGGTGGCGGCGCAGCGGAACCTGTGTGGGAGCGAGCCTGCTCGCGAAGGCATTGTCAGGTTCAACATCGTCTTTGACTGAACGTCCGCTATCGCGAGCAAGCTCGCTCCCACAGGTGGTGAGTGTCGGGCGGGGATGGTGGCGGCGCAGCGGAACCTGTGTGGGAGCGAGCTTGCTCGCGATGGCGTTGTCAGGTTCGACATCATTTATTGACTGACAGTCCGCTATCGCGAGCAGGCTCGCTCCCACAGGTGATGAGTGTCGGGCGGGGATGGTGGCGGCACAGCGGAACCTGTGTGGGAGCGAGCCTGCTCGCGAAGGCATTGTCAGGTTCAACATCGTCTTTGACTGAACGTCCGCTTTCGCGAGCAAGCTCGCTCCCACAGGGGCTTTGTGAGCAGCGAGCATGGGGAATCAATGCAACCGGAGCTCAATACCGAATCATCACCGACTTCAGCTCGGTGTAGTCATCGATGAACGCGCTGCCGAACTCCCTGCCGATACCCGAAGACTTGCTCCCGCCGAATGGCACGGCGGGGTCGAGCAGGGTGTGCATGTTCACCCAGACGGTGCCGGCTTCAATGGCGGGCACCATGCGCAGGGCCTTGCCCAGGTCGTTGGTCCAAAGGCTGGCGCTCAGCCCGTAGGGCGAGTCGTTCATCAGGTCGAGCAGTTCCTCCTCGGTGTCGTAGGGCAGGAAGGTGGCGATCGGGCCGAAGGTTTCTTCATTGAGCAGCGCATCATCTCGATGGTTGGCGAGGATGATGGTCGGCTCGACATAGCAGCCAGGCCTGTCGATCAGCTTGCCGCCGTGAACAATCGTGTTGTTCTGTGCCCGCGCCCTGGCGAAATACTCGCCGAGTTTCTGCTGATGCTGACGGTTGGTCACCGGACCGAATTGCGTGGCTTCATCCAGCGGTGAGCCGATGCTGAGCTGACTCAGGCGTTCGGCGAGCTTGCGCATGATCGGTTCGATCTGCGAGCGGTGGACAAAGAACCGCTCTGCCGCCGCGCAAATCTGCCCGGAGTGCAGGAAACCTGCCTCGATGATGCCATTGACCGCCACCTCGGGATCCACATCTGGCAGGAATCCCGCAGCGTTCTTGCCACCCAGTTCCAGTGTCGCCCGGGTCAGTCCGGCGCCCATCGCCGCCTGGCCCACGGCGATGCCGGTAGGCACCGAGCCGGTGAACGATACCTTGTTGGTGCCTGGATGCTCGATCAAGCCCTTGCCCACCAGACCGCTACCCGTCACCACGTTCAACGCGCCTGCCGGCAGGCCCGCTTCCATGGCCAGTTCAGCGATGCGCAGGATACTCAGCGGAGTGAACTCGCTGGGCTTGATGATAATGCTGCAACCGGTCACCAACGCCGAGGCGAGTTTCCAGATGGCGATCATCGTCGAAAAATTCCACGGCACGATGCCGACCACCACGCCCACCGGTTCGCGCAGGGTGAACGCCGTGTAGCGTTCGCCGGCGAAGGAGGGCAGCGACGGGGTGATGGTCTGGCCGCTGATCTTGGTCGCCCAGCCGGCGTAGTAACGCAAGAAGTGCGCAGCCTGGTCGACTTCGAAGGCGCGGGAGATATGGATGATCTTGCCGGATTGGCAGGTTTCGATCTGTGCCAGCTCCTCGCGGTGTTGCTCCATCAGGTCCGCCAGTTTCAGCAATACATGCCCGCGAACCGCCGGGGCGGCCTGGGACCATTGCTTGAAACCGCGCCGGGACGACTCGACCGCCGCATCGATATCGCCAGGACCGGCGTCGCAGACCTGGGCGATGACCTGGCCCGTGGCTGGGTTGATCACGTCCAGGGTCTGTCGGCTCTGGCTTTCGACATAAGCACCGTCGATGAACAGCGCGTGGTGTCGGCCAAGGAAGGCTTGGACCTCGGGCAGCAGGGCAATATCGCTCATGGTAAGTTCCTGTTCGCAGGCAAGGGAAAGCCCCGAGACTAACCCTTGGGAGGCCGGGCGGGCTTGACCGTGTCTGCCGCGTCGCATGTCTGTGGCTGCCATTTTTGCGGTTGGCAGGCACAAGCAAAACCTGTGCAGACAGATGCAAGCCTGCACCGCCCGTTTGCGGTCAGATCAGTGCTTCGAATCAATGGCACAGGGGCAGAAAATGTTTCTCCAGACCGGCAAGCAGAAATTGGCGTTGATCGAGCAGGTGCGGCGGGTACTGGCTGGCGAAGCCGATGACGCGCCTGCGCTCGTGGCCTATCCGCAACTGCGGGCCAGTCTTGAACAACACGCCCGGCAAACAGCGGATGCGGCTGAACGTTTACGCCAGGCCGAGGGCCAAGTGAACGAGCAGGCATCAAGACACCGGCAAATCGACCAGGCGTATGCGTTGGCTCGCCAACAACTGGCTCAGGCAGGAGAGCGTGAGCAAGGGCTTCAGGCACGGCTTGAGCAGCTTGAGCGTCAATCCCGACAGCACTTTCAGGAGGCGCAGATCTGGGAGCTGCTGCAATCGACCCTGACCGAAGGCTGCTGGGACATCACCGTGGTCAACGGCGATTTGCAGCACCCGGCCAGCGGCATGCGCTTTTCCAGTCAGTTCCGCTCATTGCTGGGGTACGGGCCGGACGAGTTGCCGGACGGCTGGGACGCCCAGGTCGGCATCACCCATCCCGATGACCTGCCGAAGATCATGGCGATCTTTGACCGGGAGATTCCTGGCAGCCAAGGCAGTGGCGAATACGTCTTCGAATATCGGATGCGACACAAGAGTCGCGATTATATCTGGTGCCGCGAGCGTGGCCGCGCCGTGCGCGACGCCCAAGGGCGACTGGTCCGGGTGCTGGGCGCGGTGCGGGACATCAGTGATGAGCGTTCGGCCCAGTCTACCCACCAGCGCATGCTGGAGCAGAACCAGGTCACTTACGCGCAGATCGCCACGGTGGTGGGCGTGATCAAGGGCATTGCTGACCAGACCAACCTGCTGGCGTTGAACGCGGCGATTGAAGCGGCCAGGGCGGGCGAGGTCGGGCGCGGCTTTTCGGTGGTGGCCGACGAGGTGCGCAAGCTGGCGGAAAGTACCCGCCAGGCCACGCACCAGATCCAGACCATGTTGCATCAGCACAAGGGCTGACGCTCAGAGCGGAACCGCCACCACCAACTGGCTGTACACATTGGTGCCGTTGCCGCCCACCTGGTTGCCTCCGTTGCTGGCGTCTTTCTCTGGCTTGTACAGGCCCAGCAGCGGCGTGATGATCAGGTGCTCATTGGCTGCCCATTCGACGTACAGGTCCAGCTCACGACCGTCGAGGTTCAGCGCTTGAGCGGTGTGCAAGGTCTTGTAGTCGAAAAACAATGCGCCGATCGTCACGGTCTCGGTTGGCTTGAGCTTGAGGCCGACGTGCTGGATGGCTGTGTTGCTGTTGAACGGGCCGGCGTAATTGCCCGCCACTTCGCCTTGGAACCAGGTGCCATAACCTCGGCTCGTGCCGGTGAACATCGAGTCCCAGTTTTTCGAATAACGGCTGTAGCGATAGGTCAGGTCGGGGCTCCAGGGCAGCTCGGCGAAGGTATAACCGGCTTCGGTGTACCAGGCTTTCTGAGGGCCGGCGTCCTTGTCTTGCCAGGCGTATTCGAAGGAGAAGTGCGCGTTTTCGATACCGGCATCGCCCGCGCCGCGCAGGCTGTAGATGTCCATGCCGTCGCGTTGTTTCTGCAAGTCACTGGCGTAGTGCTCATCCACGTCGATGCCATGGATGTAGGTCAGCCCGAGGGTGCCGGGTGCTGCGGTGTATTCCAGGGTGCCGGCGGCCATCTCGGTGTTGGCTTGGGCGCGATTGTCGGACTTGAACCACAACAGGCTCCCATGCACGCCGTCCTTGTCGCCCAGGCGCAGCACCGCGGTCTTGTCGAAGGCGTGCCGGGCGGCGAGGTAATAGGCTCCGCCGCGATTGAGTTCGCCATCGGCCACGCCCTTGCCGACGTTAAGGCCGTCGTCGTTGATGATGAAACCGTCGCCAAGGGTAATCACCTGGCGACCGAAGGACAGGTCGACGCCATCCTTGCCCAACAGCGGGAACAGATCGCCGGAGCGCCAACCGGCGAAGGCCTCGTCGAATTTCGTGGTGCGTTCGGAACCGTCGCTCAGGCCCGCCGCATCGCCATCGCCCCAGGTGCCGGAGCTGAGTAGGTTGGCGGTCCCGTAGAGGTTCCCGCGGCCGTCGAGTGTCTGCTCGATACTCAGGCCATACTTGATGAAACCTTCGCGCCAGCTCGAACCGCCGGCGCTGCCGTCGTAGTTCTTGCGGCTGTTGAACAGACCGTAGACCGCGAGGAAGTTGCCGCTGACGGTGGTGTCATCGTCGGCATAAAGCTCAATGGCCTGGGCCGATGAGCCTGCCGCCAGCAAGGCGATGCCCAGGCCGATGGCCTGGCGTGGCAGGCGTGATTGACGAGTGTGCTCCATGGTGTTTTCCCCAGTGCGATAGGACAGCGGAGCGCGCATTAGGGAGAGCCTGGGCTGCGAAGTCTTTCACCAGCCTGCCAAGGTATTGATCCTGGCCGCCATGGCTGTGGCAGTGGCAGGCAGCTACAAGACCGGCGGCAGGCATGGGCAAGACGCTCGGGGCGAGGGCGGCGCACAGTGATCCTGCACGCAACGCCGTTTTAATCAGGGACTGGCTGGGGAAGGCTTGAACGCCAGTGCCCGGACGGCGGTAGCACCCATACTAAAAGTCCGTTTTTCGAGGATCCGCACCATGTCGATCAATGACAGGCTCACCGAGCATCTGAACCGGGGTACGGTGGGTTTTCCCACTGCGTTGGCCAGCACCATTGGCCTGATCATGGCCAGCCCGGTCATCCTGACCGCCACCATGGGGTTCGGCATCGGTGGCAGCGCCTTCGCCATGGCGATGCTGATCGCGGTGGTGATGATGCTGGCCCAGGCAACGACGTTCGCCGAAGCCGCATCGATCTTGCCGACCACCGGCTCGGTCTACGATTACATCAACTGCGGCATGGGGCGCTTCTTCGCGATTACCGGCACTTTGTCGGCGTACCTGATTGTCCATGTGTTTGCCGGAACGGCGGAAACCATCCTGGCCGGGGTCATGGCCCTGGTGAACTTCGAACACCTCAATACCCTGGTCGAATCGGCCGGTGGTTCCTGGCTGCTGGGCGTGGGTTTCGTGGTGGTGTTTGGTGTACTCAACGCATTCGGCGTCAGTGCTTTCGGCCGGGCCGAAATCATCCTGACCTTCGGCATGTGGACGACCCTGATGGTGTTCGGCGTGTTGGGGCTGATCGCCGCGCCGGCGGTAGAACTCGAGGGCTGGTTCGGCGCGTCCGTGGTCGGGACCGACCTGGTCACGGTGCTGTCGCTGGTGGGCATGGCAATGTTCATGTTCGTCGGATGCGAATTTGTCACGCCACTGGCGCCGGACCTGCGCCAGTCAGCCAGGACCATGCCGAGGGCAATGATGCTGGGCCTGTTCAGCGTCGCGGCCTGCATGTTCATCTATGGCGCGGCGATGAAGCGCCAGGTGGAAAACGTGCTGCTCGATGCCACCAGCGGCGTGCACCTGCTGGACACGCCCATGGCGATTCCGCGCTTCGCCGAGCAGGTCATGGGCGACATCGGGCCGATGTGGCTGGGGATCGGCTTCCTGTTTGCCGGCGCCGCGACCATCAATACGCTGATGGCCGGGGTGCCGCGTATTCTCTACGGTATGGCGGTGGATGGCGCGCTGCCCAAGGTCTTCACCTACCTGCATCCCCGTTTCAAGACGCCGCTGCTGTGCATCCTGGTGGCAATGCTGATCCCTTGCCTGCATGCGCTGTGGCTCGGCGGTAACACCGATAACATCATGCATCTGGTACTGGCGGCGGTGTGCGCCTGGAGTTTTGCCTATCTGCTGGTGACGATTTCGGTGATCAGCCTGCGCGTCCGCCGTCCCGATCTGCCCCGGGCCTACCGCTCGCCGTTTTTCCCGCTGCCACAGATCCTGTCCAGCGTCGGCATCGTCCTGGGCATGTGGTTCATCACGCCGCCGGGCATGAATCCGGCGGACATTTATGTGCCTTTCGCCGTGATGCTTGGCGGTACCGCGGCCTACGCCCTGTTCTGGACCCTGGTGGTGCAGAAGGTCAATCCATTCAAGCCGGCGACCGTCGAAGACGTGCTGGCCAAGGAGTTTTCCCATGAGCCAGGGCAACCTGTCGGCGGGTTTATCGAGCCTGCTGCAAAAGCTGTCTGAGCTGTTCAGCGCCCGTCGCGCCCCGGCCGGTTATCGACCCGGGGTAACGCTGGAGCATTTGCGACGCAACCTCGCACTGGCGCGGTTTGCGGTGTCGATGCCGGGGGCGGCGACGATGGTCACCGACGATGGCGGCCTGCAACTGGAGATCGTCGAACGCACCGAGTCGCAGTTGCTGATGCATGTGGTAACGACCGAGTTCGTGTTGCACGTGCCTGCGTCGAGAGAGGGCAGCGCGCGCCTGCAATTGCACCATGGCGGAGCCATTCGGCGCAGCGGCATTCGTTGCCGCCAGTTGAAAGGAGATGCCGCGTTGTCGGTTCGGCTGCGGACGGCCATCGAAGGTGATCGTGCGCTTTACGCCGCCCTGATGCCGCTGGACTTCAAGCGCCTGGACATCGAGCTGCAAGGCCGGCAATGGTCTGTGCGACTGGAGCATGTGGGCGGCAGCGAAGTGGTCAACCGGATGCCCTCGTTCCGCCGCTACATCGCGCTGAGCCCGTTGCAGCGCGATGCCTTGTTCGCAACGCTGGATGGGCTGCGGAGGGTACTTTCGACGTTCTGAGTTTTCGTTTTGCCTGGCATCATTCCTGCTACTGCTCTGGCGATCAGGTACTTGTTGCGTGCATTTAGATAACATGTTAACTATTGCCGCACAAAAACAATAAGCCATTGTGGAGAGCGCCATGAGCATGCAACAGGCTGGGCAAGGCGGGCTGGACACCTGGAATCGGGACCTGCGCGCGACATGCGGCCATTTCGAGACGGAGCTGGCCTTCAATCGCGCGTTGTTCATTGGCGAAGTGTCGACCTTTCAGCGCGGCGGCCTCTCACTCGCCAACCTGCGCACCAATGCCGGTTCCATCAGGCGCCAGCTATGCAAACCGGATCACGATGATGACCAGGACTGTTTCCTGGTCAGCCAGCGCAGCGGTTATTCGCGTATCACCCAAAATGGCACGAGCATCCAGCTGGCTCCCGGCGAGCTGTTGCTGATGGATTCGGTGGGTTCCCTTGAAATCAGCCCGTTCGGCCTGATCGAGCATGCCGTGTTGTCGTTATCTCGGCGGGACGTCGCCAGGCGACTGGGCGGCGACAGCAAGACCTTCGGCAAGATTTCTTCAAGCAAGGCTTGCGGAAGAATGCTGCATGTATTGGTGGACCAGCTCTGCAAGGACACCCCGGAGGGCGAAAGCAGCGCCGGGGAGGGCGAAGCCCTGCAGAACGCCTTTGTCTCGCTGTTGGGATCGGCGCTGGAGCATGAAACCGACCTGTGCGGCGACAGCGTCGGATTGCAAGGCAGTCATCTGCGCAGCTACGTACAGAAAGTCATTGATGAATGCCTGACCCAACCCGGTCTCAGCCCGGTCGGCCTGGCCAACCGCTTGAACATCTCGGTGCGACACCTGTACCGCTTGTTCGAAGAGCAGGATGACAGCGTGTGCCGCTACATCCAGCGCGCCCGCCTCAAGCGCAGCGCCGATGACTTGGCCAATCCTTTCTTGCGGGATGAGTCGATCACCTCGATTGCCTACAAATGGGGCTTCACCGATTCGGCGCACTTCAGCCGTTCGTTCAAGAAACAATTCGAACAGTCGCCCAAGGCGTTCCGCTCCAGCCAGTTGCAGCAGGCGCAAGGGGTGGCTTGACCCAACGTCTTCGCGAGCAAGCTCGCTCCCACAGGTGACCGGGTTGGCTCCGGATCAGGTGAACGACACAAAACAGTGTGGGAGCGAGCCTGCTCGCGATGGCTGCCACAGTCGATGAAGATGCTGGATGTGCCGACCCCTTCGCGAGCAAGCTCGCTCCCACAGGTGACCGGGTTGACTCCGGATCAGGTGATCGACACAAAACAGTGTGGGAGCGAGCTTGCTCGCGATGGCGGCAGTTGATTCAGCATTGATGCCAGCTGACCCACCGCTATCGCGAACAGGGTTCAAACCTCCGGCAAGGTTGAGCCGCCATCGACGATCAGGGTCTGGCCGGTGATGTAGGCGGCCAGGTCCGAGGCCAGGAACAGCATGGCTCCGGCGATGTCCGACGGTTTGCCGAGTCGCCCCAGCGGTACTCGGCGGGCGATGTCGTGGTTGACTTGGGCGTCCCCCAGGTTGGCCATGGCTGGTGTTGCGATCATCCCCGGCTCGACACCATTGACGCGGATATTTTCCGCCGCCAGCTCCAGCGCCGCATTGCGGATGAAGCCGTTGACCCCGGCCTTGGACGCCGCATAGTGGCTGAGGCCCGGGTAGGCTACGCGCGGGCCGGTCACCGAAGAGGTCACCAGCACGCAGCCCTGACCCTGGCGACGGAACATCGGCAGCGCGGCCTGGGTCAGCCAGAACAACGCTGACAAATTCACCGCCAGCGTTCGCTCCAGCACCGCTGGCGTGATTTCGGCGAAGGGCGTCAGAGGGAAATAGCCGGCGTTGTGCACCAGCACATCCAGCCTGCCGGTGCGTTGTTCCAGCTTGGCGATCATCTGCGTAATGGCCGTGGCGTCGGCCAGGTCGACGCCCATGGCATCCACCGGGTAAGCGCTGGCGCGCAGGTCGCTGGATACAGCCTCGGCCCCCGCCAGGTCCAGGTCGGCAATGACCACTCGCGCCCCACGCCAGGCAAACCCTTCGACGATGGCCCGGCCGATGCCTTGCGCGCCGCCGGTCACCAGCACCGTCTTGCCGGAGAAATCCAGATCATCAGGCATTTGCGTGCTCCATTCGGCTGAAGGCCAGCGTCGGCACATCGACGATGCTGGATCCGCCATCGGCCACCAGCGTCGCGCCGGTGATGATCGAAGCATCCGGCGAGGCCAGGAAACGACAAACCCGGGCGATTTCCTCGGCGCTCGCGGCCCTGCCCAATGGCACATCGGCGCAGACCCGGGCATAGGCCTGTTGCAGATTCTCACCGTGGAACTGCATCAAGGCCTGCATCTCTTCATCGGCCATCGGCGTGCGTACCCAACCAGGGCAAACCGCGTTGACGCGCACACCGCGTGGTCCGTAGTCCCGCGCCAGCGAGCGATTGAGGCCGAGCAGCGCGTGTTTGGCGGTGGTGTAGCCGCAGACCTGCGGTCCGGCTGCCAGGGAGGCGATGGAGGCGACCAACACGATATTGCCGGCGCTCTCCATCAGCAGCGGCAGGCAGGCACGAGCGCTGTAAAAGGCGCTGTCCAGGTTGCTGCGTAGCGCCGCTTCCCACGCCGACGGGCTGGTGCCGGTGGCGCTGCCCTGGCCCAGCCCGCCGGCGCAAGCCAGCAGCACGTCAAGTCGGCCGAGGCGTTGGCGTATCTGTGCGACGAAGCCGTCCCACGTCGCCGGGCACGCCGCGTCGCCCACCAGCACCAGGCCGCCGATTTCCTCTGACAGTTGCCCCAGCGGCTCGCGGCGCCGGCCGATCAGCACCAGGTTGGCGCCCTCGGCGGCGTACAGGCGGGCGCAAGCGGCACCGATGCCGGTGCCGGCACCCGTGATCACCACAGTGCTTGGCTCAGGCATCGGGGTACTCCGTCTGGTTGAGTACCTGGCAATAGGAGCTGACCGGGAAGTTCGAGAACTCGTCGAAGGATGCGCCGGCGTAACCGAAAATCTTGCCGTCACTACGGTGCTGCTGCAGGTCGATCAGCACCAGGCCCAGGGTCGGGATGATCTTCTCCCGCCAGACGAACAGGTACAGCTGATCGGCAATCTTGTAGGTGTCGCAGCGGTCGGTGTCGCACAGGCCTTGTTCAACGCCCTTGAGGCACTGCCAGGAATAAAACCGCTGGTTGAGGTAGATGTGTTCGTAGACTTCACTCGGGCTGTAGCGATACAGGTTGCGCAGCCCCACCAGTTCGCTCGTCGGTGCGTGAGGGCAGAGGCCCGGTTGCCATGAACGATCCAGCGTGCCATGGAGGAACTCGACTTCCACCGAGGTCAATGGTTTGCCGGCCAATGCGCGGCTGTAGAGGCCCTCGCGCGTTTGCGCCTCGGCGGGCATGCGCCCGATCACGGCGGTGAACGCGGCGCTGACGGTATCGAGCACCAGGCTCACCGACCACGTCTGGCCACCTTCACGCTTGATGAAGTCGACGAGGTACAGGCCTGGACGCACCGACGTGGCTCGATACGGCGCGGTGCCGGTGGAATGCCCGTCGGCTGCTTTCCAGCTCAGCGCGTCCTGTTCGAAGCGATGTTCGATCTGCCAGCCATTGGCGAAGTGCAGGGTAAAGGTCTTGCCGTCCAGGTCGGCGAGGTTCGGCAGGATGAAGGCTTCGGGGGCAAAGCCATCGGCCAGGGCGCCGACGGTGATCCAGTCTGAAGAAGTACTCATTGCAAGGCTCCGGTGGTTGAATGTGCCACTCGGATCATGGCGCCTGGCAGAGCGTCGGCCTATCAACCAAAGGGTTGAGCGAACGCTGCGATCCGTTTTGTGGTGAGGGGATTTATCCCCGCTGGGCTGCGCAGCGGCCCCCAAAACCAGACAACTCGGTGTGCCAGGAAGATTGGTTTCGCTGCTTCAGGACTGCTGCGCAGCCCATCGGGGATAAATCCCCTCGCCACAAAGCTGCCCCTACAGGAAAAGGCTGCTGACCAGCTCGGTACGATTGCTTACGCCGGTCTTGCGGAACAGGTTGATCAGGTGGGTCTTGACTGTCGGCAGGCCGATGCCGAGTGCTCGGGCCAGTTGTTTGTTACTGGCGCCCTCGCGCAGCAACAGCGCAATCTGCCGCTCCTTGGGCGTTAGCTGGCTGAGACCGTCGTCCGCGCTGGGCAACTGGGCCACCGCCAGGTGCAGCAACGTTTGCAGCGCGCTGAGCTGGCTCAATTGCTGGCCGGTGAACGCGCCTTGTTCGGCGGTGCGCAGCATTGAAATCGCCGCTTGCGGCTGGCCGGCGCGGTGGACGAACACTTCCACGACATCCACCACGCCATAGCGCTGCAGGAAACGCTGGTAGCAATGATTGTCGCGGACCGGCTGGCGGGCCATGGCCAGGCTCAGCGGGACGACGCTCGGACTGGAGAGACAGTTTCGCGGGCGCAGCGGATCGAACGCGCAGTAATGGTCGAGATAGTCCTGGTGCATCTCGCCACTCATGCCGTGCAAGCTGAAGTCGTAGGCTTGCAAATGCCGGTCTACGCGATAGAACGCCGCCCGGCTGGCGGGAATGAGTTGCGTGAAGGCGTTCAGGCAATGACTTGCGATGTCTTGTGCAGCGATGACATTCATTTTCCAGACTCCGCCAGGAGGCTGCCGACGGGGGCCGGCAGCCGGAATCGGTCAGGCTACCGCGAAGTAGTGTTTCACGAAACTTTCGCTGACCACTTCCCACAGGACGGGCGTGCCCTTGGTCACGAACCAGCTGTCGCCGGCCTTGTAGCGAGTGCTCTGGCCGGTGGCTTCGTCGGTGAGGACCACTTCGCCGGTGACCACGGTGGCCTGTTCGGCGAACGGATAGACCATGCGGAACTTGCCTTGTGTGGTGCCGAAGTAGGCGCTGCTGACCGGGTCGGTGGGCGCACCGAAGGTCATCTTGCCGAAGGCTTTGACTTCGCCTTCGAGAATCTGCGAACCGAGGTCGGCAACGGTGCCCCAGGCGTCCAGGTCGGACAGTTGGATGTTTTTTTCGAGGGTGGTAAGCGGCATGGGATATCTCCTGACGAGTAAAAAGTAACGAAGTGTGGCGAGGGGATTTATCCCCGTTGGGGCGCGCAGCGGCCCTGAAAACTGACATCCGCACTGTGTATATGGCTGCTTCGCAGCCAAGCGGGGATAAATCCCCTCGCCACAGGGTTTGTGTTCAGCGGCTCATCTCAACGGCGCCCATTCCAGTAACCCGACAACTGATGCCAGGACTTGCCGGCGGTCAGCAATAGCGGACGGATCGCGTCCTTGCCGATGATGGTCGGACGGTTGATCGAGCTGACCAGGTCGTAGCGCGCCGAGCCTTCGCTCATGCCTTCGGCCAGCACCTTGCAGATGATGTGGCTCGGCGTGACGCCGAAACCCGAGTAGCCCTGGACGAAAAACGCATTGCTGCGGCCGGGCAGGGTGCCGACCTGGGGGAACAGGTTTGGACTGCAGGCCATGGGGCCGCCCCAGGCCAGGTCGATCTTCACATCCTTCAGGTAAGGGAAAATCTTCAGCATCAGGCGCCGGTTCCACGCCTTCAGATCCTGCGGGATATGCTCGACCAACGGGGTTGCCGCGCCGAACAGCAGGCGGTTCTCGTTGGTGACGCGGTAGTAGTCGATCACCGGCCGGATGTCGCTGTAGGCGCCGCGAATCGGGCTGATGCGCTGGATCAGCTCATCCGACAGTGGCTCGGTCATCATTTGGAACGCGTAGGTGTTGATGGTCGAGCGATGCAGCTCCGGCTCCAGCTTGTTCAGGAAGCTGTCGCAGGCCCACAACAGCTTGCTGGCCCTGACCGAGCCACGGCCGGTGCGCACGGTGATGCGTTCGCCATAACTGACCTCCAGCGCCGGGCTGTTCTCGAAGATCCGCACGCCGTGGCTGACGAGCGCCTTGGCTTCGCCCAACAGCAGGTTCAGCGAGTGCACATGCCCACCGCCCATGTGCAGCAATGCGCTGCCGTACGCGTTGGACCCAATGATCTGCCGGACGTCGGAGCCGCCGAGAAAGCGGATCTCGTGCTTGCTGTTGATCGACTTGAAATCTTTTTCCCAGGCCCGCAGGGTCTTTTCCTGGCGGGCGTTGAAACCCATGTAGCCATAGCCATGGCAGAAGTCCGCATCGATATCGTACTTGGCGATGCGGTCCTTGATGATGTCGGCGCCCAGGTCGCTGATTTCGAAGACCTGGCGCAGACCCTCTTCACCGACGTCCTTCTTGATCTTTTCCAGGTCATGACCAATGCCGGCCATGATCTGGCCGCCGTTGCGTCCGGTGCCGCCGAAGCCCAGGTAACGCGCCTCCAGCACCACGATGTTGGTAATGCCTTTCTCCGCCAGCTCCAACGCGGTGTTGATGCCGGAGAAACCGCCACCGATGACCACAACGTCGGCTTCCACGTCCTGTTCCAGGGTCGCAAAACTGAGGTTGTATTTCTTGGTGGCCGTGTAATAGGTGGGCGTTTCGATATTGATCATGACGCAACCTGACAAAGTGAAGGAAAGCTCCGCTTGCAGGGCCTTAGCCAGGCGCTGCGAGGGATGGCTCTATTAAGGGGCCTGGCGGGGGTGGCTGTCTTGATCATCCGTGCCGGCTATTTGACCGAGCGCGCCATCGCGGTATCGCGCACCATGAAAAGTACAATCTTGGATCTGGAAGGTGCATTTTTCAGCGGCTCCGGTGAACCCATACTGGACCGGCCTTAATCATTGATCCCGTTGTTTGTGCAGCCGCCTGGCCGGCGGGCAAAGGCGGGATCGGCAGACGCCAGATAATAAAAGAGCCCGTCCATGAAAAAGCCAAACCCGCTGCTCGAAGACCTCAAGCCAATCCTGCCGGCCATCGCCGCCAACGCCTTCCAGGCCGAGAAGGACCGTACCGTTCCCGCCGAGAATATTGCCCTGCTCAAGAGCATAGGCATGCACCGGGCCTTCCAGCCGAAAAAATACGGTGGCATGGAGATTTCCTTGCCGCAATTCGCCGATTGCATCGCCCTGCTGGCCGGCGCTTGCGCAAGCACCGCCTGGGCTATGAGCCTGTTGTGCACCCACAGTCATCAGTTGGCATTGTTTCCGGCCCAGACCCAGGAGGAGGTCTGGGGTGACGACCCCGACGCCACCGCCAGCAGCAGCATCGCGCCTTTCGGCCGCACCGAGGAAGTCGAGGGCGGCGTGACGTTCAGCGGCGAAATGGGCTGGAGTAGCGGTTGCGACCACGCCGAATGGGCCATTGTCGGTTTCCGCCGAAAGAATGCCGAAGGCACCCAGGATTATTGCTTTGCGGTGTTGCCTCGTCGCGATTATGAGATCCGCGATGACTGGTACGCGGTCGGCATGCGCGGCAGCGGCAGCAAGACCCTTATCATCAATAACGCCTTTGTGCCGGAACACCGGATCCAGAAAGCCAAGGACATGATGGAAGGCAAGTCCGGCGGCTTTGGCCTGTACCCCGACAGCAAGATTTTCTATGCGCCGTATCGTCCGTATTTCGCCAGCGGCTTTTCCACCGTCAGCCTGGGCGTCGCCGAACGCATGCTGGAGGTCTTTCGCGAGAAGACCCGGACCCGCGTGCGGGCCTACACCGGTGCCGCGGTCGGCGCCGCCACGCCAGCGCTGATGCGCCTGGCCGAGTCCACCCACCAAGTGGCCGCGGCTCGGGCTTTTCTCGAAAAAACCTGGGAAGACCACGCCGAGCACAGCGAGCGGCATCAATACCCGAGCCGCGAGACCCTGGCGTTCTGGCGGACCAATCAGGGTTATGCGACCAAGATGTGCATCCAGGCGGTGGACCGCCTGATGGAAGCCGCGGGCGGCGGCGCGTGGTTCGAAACCAATGAACTGCAACGGCTGTTTCGCGATGCGCACCTGACCGGCGCCCATGCCTACACCGACTATGACGTCTGTGCGCAGATCCTGGGCCGGGAATTGATGGGCCTGGAGCCCGATCCCAGCATGGTTTGATCGTCTGCCCGGCAAACCCGGTTCCAATAACAACAATCGAGGCCGTCGACTGAGGCGGCCGGGAGTCTTGCATGTCCGATATCTGTGAAACTGCTTTCGACACCCGCGCGTACCGCCGGGCCCTGGGCAACTTTGCCACCGGCGTGACCGTGGTCACCGCCGCGACCGAGGATGGGCGCAAGGTCGGCGTGACAGCCAACAGCTTCAATTCGGTATCCCTCGACCCGCCGCTGATTCTCTGGAGCATCGACAAGCGTTCCAGCAGCCACGGTGTATTCGAAGCCGCGAGCCATTTCGCCGTCAACGTGCTGGCCGCCGACCAGATCGACCTGTCGAACAACTTCGCCCGGCCCAAGGATGATCGCTTCGCCGAAATCCAGTTCGAGGCCGGCGAAGGGGGCGCGCCGGTGTTCGTCGATTGCTCGGCGCGTTTCCATTGCGAGAAGTTCCAGCAGGTCGATGGCGGTGATCATTGGATCATGATCGGCAAAGTCGTCGCGTTCGATGATTTCGGGCGCTCGCCGTTGCTCTACCATCAGGGCGCCTATTCGATGGTCCTGCCGCATACGCGCATGACCCAGCACGGCGAAGGCCAGCCGCCGAGCAGTCATTTCCAGGGTCGCTTGAGCCATAACCTGTATTACCTGATGACCCAGGCGCTGCGGGCCTACCAGGCCAGTTACCAGCCGCGCCAGTTGTCCACCGGACTGCGCACCAGCGAGGCGCGGATGTTGATGGTGCTGGAGAACGACGCCGGCCTGAACATGGCCGATCTGCAGCGCGAAGTCGCGATGCCGGTGCGTGAGATCGAAGAAGCGGTGGCCAATTTGCGGCGCAAGGGGCTGGTTACCGATGAAGGCGATCGGGTGCGCCTTACCGTCAAGGGCATCGATGAAACCGAAGGCCTCTGGGCAATTGCCAAGGAGCAGCAGGACAAGGTGTTCGGCCAGTTCAGCGATGAGCAACTCGAGAGTTTCAAGACGGTGCTCAAGGGCATCATCAAGGGCGCCTGAGCTGCACCGGGCCAAAAGCCCGGCACAGTCGCGGCGGTGGTCAGTCTTTCAACGGGATCAGCACCGCTTCGTCCTTGCCCATCACCATGAATACCAACAGCTTCGCCGGTTGGGTGGCGCTGGCGTTCTTCGACACCAGGTGCTCGGAGCCGGCGGCTTCGTACCAGAACTCACCGGCCTTGTAGGTGATCGCCGGTTCGCCCTTGACCTGAGAGGTAATGGCGCCCTCAAGCACATAGGCCATGGCCGTGCCGTCATGCTTGTGGGCGATGGAAGACTGGCCCGGCGCATAGTCGACGGTCAGCATCATGGCTTTTTTGTCGGGCAGGTTTTTCAGCAGTTTCTCTTGCAGCACCTGGATTTTTTCCGAAGGCGCGGTTTCATGAGCGTAGAGCGGAGCGACGGGAAGCAGGCCAAGGGCAGCGATCAAGTAGAGGGTTTTCATCGAGGCGGGTCCTTTGTGGTGGGAGTGGCTTCGCGCTGTGGCGATGGCTCCACCCTAAGCCCCGAGGCGCTGTGGAAAAACGTCCAATCTTTCGGAAGACAGGTAGACCAATGAGTGCCTCACGCGGAGGGCCCCCTGTGGCGAGGGAGCTTGCTCCCGCTGGACTGCGAAGCAGGCCCAGGTTTTTGGCACAATGCGAAAAGCTGGGGGCCGCTGCGCGACCCAGCGGGAGCAAGCTCCCTCGCCACGAAAGCTTTCAGTGCCACAAGGAGAAGGGATTCACACCAGCGGAAAACTGTTGAAGTCGACGCTGCGAGCCAGGCGGCTTTCGATCAGGCTGATGAACCCCTGGACTTCGGGACAATTGAAATGGGCCTGCATGGCCGCCTCCGATTGCCAGCGGGCGCTGACGTTCCAGCGGTCGTTGTGCTCCGGGCAACGATCGACCATGTAAGCATCGCAGCCTGGCAAGGCGCGCAGGGTTTCGACGATTTGCTGCAACTGCCGGCCGAGTTCTTCCGAGCGTCCGGCGGCGGCTTGCACCTGTACGGTGTTGATCACTTGGCGAGACATTGTCCTGGCTCCTGAATCAAGTCGAACGGGAGTGCTTCCGATACGTGATGACACCCAAGCAGAATAGGCCTGCCGGCACCCGGCTAAAACAGCCAATGGGCGGATAAATCCCCAGTCCAATCGATCAGGCGACCTGCTGGAGAATGTCGCGCAAACGGTCGAGGGCGACGTCGATGTCGAGCAGTTCGATGGCGCCAAAGCCTAGCATCAGGCCGGAGCGTACCGGTGCGGCATGAAAAAAACCGTCGAGGCTGTAGAGCCCGACCTCGGCTTTTTTCGCCAGCTCGATCACCAGCGGCAGGTCGATTGGAACCTTGCACAACACGGCCATATGGAAACCCGCGGTGGTCGGCACGGCCTCGAACCAAGGCGCCAGATCGGCGCCCATGCGGGCCAGGATTCGCTCGCGCCGGCCTGCGTACAGGGCGTGGCAACGGCGGATGTGCTTGAGCAGGCAGCCCTCGGCAATGAATTTGGCCAGCGCCCATTGGGGCAGGGTGGAGGTGTGCTGGTCGGTGAGGCGCTTGGCGAGGATCACCGCTTCGAGGATCGCCGGTGGCAGGATTGCATAACCGAGCCGAAGCTCCGGCAACAAGGTCTTGGAGAACGTCCCGACGTAGGCGACGATCCCGCGCTCATCCATGCTTTGCAGCGAGTCGGTGGGCCGGCCTTCATAGCGAAATTCACTGTCGTAGTCGTCTTCGATGATGATCGCCCCCAGTTCATAGGCCCGCGACAGCAAGGCCTCGCGCCGGGGCTGGCTCATGGGCATGCCCAGGGGGAACTGGTGGGAGGGTGTCACGTAGATCAGCCGTGTGCCGTCGGGAATCAAGTCCACGCGCATGCCTTGCTCATCCACCGGCACCCCGGCCACCGTCGCACCATGGGAACCAAACAGCAGGCGTGCCGGCGGGTACCCGGGATCCTCCATGGCCACCAGGCTGCCGGGGCGGGTCAGCACCCGTGAAATCAGATCCAGCGCCTGCTGCGCGCCGTTGCACACCACCACGTCCTCGTCCTGGCAGTTGACCCCACGAGAGAATGCGATATGCCGGGCGATGGCATTGCGCAGCGCCGCCAACCCTTCGGGCTGGCTGTAGAAACCCTTGGCGTTGGCGATCTGGCGCAAGGCATGGGCCGTACACCGGCGCCAGTCATCCAGGGGAAACTGGCCCTTGCCGGTAGCGCCGCCGATGAAGTCATAGCGCAACGCACTTTCGGGGTGCGGGTGACGCAGCAGGTCCGGCATGTTGCGCCAGGTCTCGACGACGTCCGCCCCGGCGAGCTCGCGGTGGCTTTGCTTGCGCACGATGTTGGCCGGTCGGGCGTTGACATAGGTGCCCTTGCCAATGACGCCGGTGAGGAAGTTTTCGTAGGTCAGCTGGGCGTAGGTGTCGGAGACCGTCTTGCGCGAGATGCAAAGTTGCTCGGCCAGCAGACGGCTGGGCGGCAGCTGCGTGCCGGCCGCCAGGCGACCACCTTCGATGGCGCTGCGAAGTTGTCGGTACAACTGGCCCGTCAGGTCCTTGCGGCCGTTGATGACGACATGAAGTTCCATACCCGCGGGCTCCTGGGTGATCGTTTGCGGCAAGGGGAAAACGCGAGATTACTCGCAATGCGCTGTGGCGGAGAAGTTGCGTGGGCGTTTTTCGGCGGATTGGACCTGTCACACGCGGCCTCGACGACCTACCGTGGATTCATCGATCACTACGGAGCCCGCCATGAGCCCGCGTCTGGATTACTACAGTGCGTCCCCCGCGGCGATGAGAGCCATGATTGGCCTGGAGGCGCTGACCAGCCGGCTGAGTATAGAACCGGCGCTATTGCAACTGATCAGGATCCGCGCCTCGCAGCTCAACGGCTGCGCGTTCTGTACCGACATGCACTCGGTGGATGCCCGTCGCCAGGGCGAGACCGAGCGGCGCCTCTACGCGGTGGCGGTGTGGCGCGACAGCGGGTTTTTCAACCCGCGCGAACGAGCTGGCCTGGCCTGGACCGAAGCCGTCACGCTGCTGGCCGAAAGCCAAGTGCCAGACGACGTCTACGCCCTGGCCCGCGCCAGTTTCAGCGAAGGAGAATTGGTGGACCTGACCCTCGCGATCAGCACCATCAACAGCTGGAACCGCCTCGCGGTGAGCTTTCGCCAGAGCCCCGGGGGTTAAACGGCTATTCATGCGACGGCCGTCAGACCGCCTTCGCGAGCAGGCTCGCTCCCACCCTTGATCACCGGTATTCATTGCATCTGCATACGCAACAAAGCCCCCTGTGGGAGCGAGCCTGCTCGCGAAAGCGCTGGGTCAGTTTGCATCAGTCGTGAATGTGCCGCCGTCTTCGCGAGCAGGCTCGCTCCCACACAGGCATTCCCAATGCTACAGCCAGCGAGGCGTGGTAAAGAATGAGGCCATTTCCGAGCGGGCCAGGGCTGCGCCGAAATACGGGCCTTGCACATGATCGCAAGCCACGCTGCGCAATTGGCTGAACTGCACGGCGTTCTCGATACCTTCGGCCGTCACCATCAACCCGACGCTGCGACTCAACCGAATCATCGCCAGCACGCCTTCCTGGTCATGTTCCAGGCCCAGTTGCGCCAGGATATTACGATCGAAGCGGATGCCGTCGAATGGCTGGTCAAGCACTTCCCGGAGGGACGCTATGTTGGTGCCGAACTTGTCGATATTGATCCGCACGCCCAGCGCCTTCAAGGCATGAAGGGTCCTGGCGAGCGTCTTATGGTCAGTCAGCAGGACGCCTTCGGCCACTTCCAGAGTCAACCGTTGGGCGGGCAGGCCGCTTGTTTCCAGAGCCTTGTGCACCTGATTGAACAGGAAACTGCTGCTGAACCAGCGAGGCGAAACGGCGATGGACACGTTGAGCGGGGTGGGCCAGCTCATCGCCTCGTCACAGGCGTTGATCAGCATCCAGCTGCCCAGGTCCTCCAGTTGGCCGGATGCTTCGGCGACCGGGATGAAGTCGATCCCGCCCAGCTCACCGCGCTCAGGATGGTGCCAGAAGGCCTGGGCTTCAAAACCATACAGCTGCTCGGCGCCCACATCGAAACGGGGCAGGTAACGCAATTCGAGCTGGCCCTGCTGCATCGCATCGCGCAGCTGCTGCTCATAGCGTCGACGGTCGCGGGCCACATTGCCCATGGCCTCTTCGTATACGCGCCAGGTATTGCGTCCCGCGGCCTTGGCCGCGTACAGGGCGATGTCGGCCTGGCGCAACAGCTCTTCGGCACGCTGCTCAGCGGGCTGCGACCAGGCAACCCCGATACTCACGCCCAGGTACAGCGTATTGCCGTCCAGGTGCATGGGCCGTTGCATGCATTCGATCAGGCGCGAGCACAATTGGTCGAGATCACCAGCGCCGCCCGGGTTCGGCAGGATGATGACGAATTCATCGCCACCCAGGCGCGCCACCAGGTCGCTGCCGCGCACGTTCTGTTGCAGGATATGGGCAACTTCCTTCAGCACCTTGTCGCCGACGGCATGGCCCAGGGAGTCGTTGACCGGTTTGAACCGGTCCATGTCCAGGTTCAGTATCGCCAGTGGCGTATCTCGCGCCTGGTCGAGGTGTTGGCTGAGGCAATCGAACAGGCGGTTGCGGTTGGCCAGCCCGGTCAGCGGATCGTGCAGCGACAGGTGCTTGATCTGCGCCAGCGCCCGCAACTCTTCGGTAATGTCGGTGGCGGTGCCACGAAAACCCAGGGCGCCGGCTTCAATGGCCCGTACCGAGAGTTTGCAGGTGCGTATGCGCTGGTTGCGCGCGGTGTATTCGCAAAGGAGCGGCGCAGAGGAGGCGCTGTTGGCACCGGCGAGCAGCCAATGGGAAATCGAGATCGATCCGCTGTGTGGATGCAACAGTCGGTGCAACGGCTTGCCCAGCCACTCGCTGGGGTTGAAGCCCGTGACCTGTTCGAAGCGTTCCGACAGATAGGTCAATGTTCCGTTCGAGTCGACCTCCCACAGCCAGTCGGACGAGACCTCGGCGATGTCCCGGAAGCGCTCCTCGCTGCGCTCCAACGCCTTGCGGTGTGCGAGGAGGCTGGCGTACTGCTGCTCCTGGGCGCGGAGCATGATCAGCGCATGACGCAACACCGCCAGGGCCATGACGGCAAGAAACAGCAATGCGAGCGCGAGCAAGGGCAGCAGCACTTTGCGCAGGTCCTTGCCGGGGGTCGCCGGGCGCCAGGCCAAAGCTTCGCGGGTCAGGTCGTTGAGCAAGACTTGGGCGGTGTCCTTGGGACCTGGCGTGCGGGCAATATGCGCGTCGGGCAGGGCGAAGTCCCGGGACAGGCTTTGCAGCGCGCCACGATCCAGGACTTTGACAAATAACAGCAGGCTGGGCGGCCCCGGAATTTCGGCCACGCTGTTGTCCGTGCCGGTGGTAATCGCCGAGACGGCGACGAAGGCGGGCGCGTCCTCGTGATGCAACAGCTCGACGATCACTTCATCGCGGTTTTCCGCCGCCCTGGCCTTGCTGGCGAGTGCGCGCAGGTCACCTGTCAACCACGTGTCGGCCGCCACTTGGCTCATCTCGCCATCGATGACCGAATAAACCGTCTTGCCGGCTGGAGAAATGACGAACACGGCCTGGTAGCCATAGAGTGAAAACACGCTGCTGCCGACATTTTCCTGGTCGTAGGCCCAGTCTTTGTCGACCTTTACGTGCAGATGGCGATAAGCGTCGCTCCATTTGGAGTAGTCGCTCAGATCACGACCGATGCCCGTGCGCATGCCTTCGATGGCCCGCTGGGCAAAAAACACGCTTTGTTCTCGGGCTTGCTCGTCCTGGGTCTGGGTAACGTTGAGCAGCACCGCGATGGCCAAAGCGGACATGATGAACAGCAACAGCATGATGGCCGGGAAAGTGCGGCGGGTGAAACTTCGGGTTGGCCGCTCGCCGGAAATCACGGAGGAGCCATTGCCAGCATCTTCAATCATAAAAACAAGCCATCAGCTGAACGCGAGAATACCCCGCACTGGCTTTGTATCGGCTGAATGCCTGATTAACTTAATAAAAGTGAAAAAATGCTGACCAGTTGCACCATTTTTTCCGAGGACCGGTCCCGTTCACGTGCTGGCTTTCTTGCGCAGTGCCCATTCCAGGGCAAAGTCCCGTTGCTGGAAATAGTTGACCGCGGCGGCGGCCACCAACGTCAAGCACGCGGCCAAGCCCGCCAGCGCCATGTCCTTTTGCGAGTCCCACGGGTCCTGTTGCGCGCCGACGAAGGCCTTGGCGGTATCGCCGCCCATATAGGCGCCGCCGATCCATTCGATCAGCTCATAGATGGCCGATGACGACAGGATCAGGTTCCACGCCAGAAAATAACCCGCGAAACCACGGGCCGGGATTACCCGCAGCAGCGCCTCGCGTACCGGATAGGCCAGCAGCAGGCCATAGCTGAAGTGCACCAGGCGATCGAACTGGTTGCGTTGGAAACCCAGGAGCTGGTCCAGCGGCTGGCCACCGGTCAGGGCTTGCCACCACTGGTTGTAGGGGACTTTTGCGTAGGTGTAGTGGGCGCCGACCTCATGGATGCAGAGGAATACGAACACCAGCGTCGCCGACAGACGCGAGAAGCTGAACCGCCGATGGACCGCCACCAGGACGATCAGCAGCGCAAACACCAGCAGATTTTCCGCCAGCCAGTCGCTGCGCTTGACCGGCGCGATAGCCAGCCCCGTCCATAGGGCGATAAAACTTCCCAGCAGGATCAGCTCGTAACGGCTTGCTCGGATCGGCATGCTTACTCTTTATCCTTGCGCTGGCCGGGCAGCAGTGCGCCCAGCACCTGTTTGGCGGTCTCGACCACGATGCCCCGTTCGTTCGGGTCGCCCTGGAGCAGGGTCGAGGCAAATTTTTTCGCCTGTTCCAGCTTGATATGTGGCGGCAGCGGCGGCACGTCGGGATCGGTGCGGAACTCGATCAGCACCGGGCGTTCGGCGGCAAGTGCCTGTTCCCAGGCGCTGGCCACGTCGCTTTCCTGATCGACGAGGATGCCCTTGAGGCCAATGGATTCGGCGAACAGGTGGTAGGGCACGTCAGGAATGTTCTGCGAGGCCTCGAATTTCGGATCGCCCTCCATGACCCGCTGTTCCCAGGTCACCTGGTTCAAATCCTGATTATTGAAGACCGCGCAGATCCAGGTGCTGTCCGTCCAGCTGCGCCAATACTTGGCGACGGTAATCAGCTCGGCCATGTTGTTCATCTGCATGGCACCGTCGCCCACCAGGGCGATGACCGGCCGATCCGGATGGCAGAACTTGGCCGCAATGGCGTAGGGCACGGCGGCGCCCATGGAGGCGAGGCCACCGGACAGCGAACACAGCATGCCCCGACGGATCTGCAGGTCCCGGGCATACCAGTTGGCGCAGGAGCCGGAATCACAGGTGATGATGGCGCGGTCCGGCAACCGTGGCGACAGTTCGAACGTGACCCGTTGCGGATTGATCGGCTTGGTCGAGACCAGCGCGCGTTTTTCCAGGGTCTTGTCCCAGTCCGCACGCCAGTGTTCGATTTTCTTGCGCCAGGCGCGGTCGGTCTTTTCTTCGATCAGCGGCAACAAGGCTCGCAGGGTGTCGGCGCTGTCACCCTGCAGGTTGACTTCCATGGGGTAGCGCAGGCTGAGCATGTCGGGCTGCAGGTCGATCTGCACGCCACGCGCATGGCCCTCTCGGGGCAGAAACTCGGCATAGGGGAAGCCGGACCCGATCATCAGCAGCGTGTCGCAACCGGCCATGAGGTTGTCACTGGGTTCGGTGCCCAACAGGCCGATGGCGCCGGTGACCCACGGCAACTCGTCGGGCACCGCGGCTTTGCCGAGCAAGGCCTTGGCGACGCCGGCACCGAGCTTGTCAGCGATGGCAATCACTTCATCCGTGGCGTGCAGCGCCCCGGCGCCCACCAGGATGGCGACCTTCTTGCCAGCGTTGAGGACTTCGGCGGCCCGCTGCAGGTCTTCCTCGTAAGGCACGACCTTGGGTTTGCGATAACCGACGCCAGAATGCAACGTGCCGTGCTTATGGGGCGGCGCCGTGTAATCCAGGTCTTGCAAGTCGTTGGGCAGGATCAGCGCGGTGACCCGGCGCTCGCCCACCGCCGTGCGCACGGCGCGGTCGAGCAGATGGCGCACCTGCGCCGGTGCGCTGGCCTGCTGGACGAACGCGCCGGCTACATCCTTGAACAGGCTGACCAGGTCGAGTTCCTGCTGGTAATGGCCGCCAAGCGCATTTCGCGCTTGTTGGCCGCAGATGGCCAGGACCGGCATATGGTCCATTCGCGCGTCATACAGGCCGGTGATCAGGTGCGACGCCCCTGGCCCCGAAGTGGCGATACAGACCCCCAGCTCGCCGGTGAACTTGGCATGGGCGCAGGCCATGAACGCGGCCATTTCCTCGTGACGCGCCTGAATGAACTGGATCTTGCCCTTGGCCCGGTTCAAGGCGCCAAACACGCCGTTGATGCCATCGCCCGGGTAGCCGTAGATACGGCGAACCCCCCACTCGTAAAGGCGCTCAACCAGAAAATCGCCGACGGTCATGCTCATGTCTGTTCCTCGTCCTGATGGGCTGTCGTGTCGGGCTGCGACCCTGGGCAGCGGTACGCAGCGCCGTGGCTCATACAGGACTGGACCGACGCAAGCCGCTCAAGGTTTCGATTTTTTTACCGATTGCAGCGTCTTCAGCAAGGCATCCACACTCATTTTCCCGGCGCCCTGCAACAGCAACGGCAGCAGCGCCACCAGGTAAATCAATGGCAGCTTGAAGTTGCCAAAGCCTTTGTTGGTGATGGCGTATCCCTGGGCCAGTTCGCTCAGGCTCGACCAATCCGCCGGCCAGTGCACGGCCGCCGTCGCGACCACCGTGACGATCATCAGCACCAGCGCCGAAACACGTGTGCCCAGGCCCACCAGCAGGGCGATGGCGCAGATCAGCTCCGCCCACATCGACAGTTCCCAGTTCCAACTGGCCGGCACATGGTTGAAAGGGAACGGGAAGGCCGCCTGGATTTCCGCGAACCAGTTCTGGCCGTGCCATTTTTCCAGGCCCGACTCGAAGAACTCCCAGGCCAGGAACAGGCGCAGCCCCAGCGGTGCGAGCCATGAGCCGGCGTGGTCGAGGTTAAGGTGCAGGCCGTTCAAGGCTTTCGAAAAAGACGCGTACATGTTTGATCTCCCTTACTCAGGCCGCACGTTGCAGGGCGTGGCGCTTGTTGGCCTGGGCGAGCTTGCCCACCAGGCGGACCGCCGTGGCGGCGCAGATCAGGCCGAAGGGCAGCACGTACCAGGCGCTCATCGGAATGCGCTTGAAGTTGGAGTAGGCAAAGATCGCCGCCAACACCCACATGCCGGTGGTGTGCAGGCGTTTCCAGGCGGTGGCGCCGATCAGCCGCGTGGTGCTTTTGAACGAGGTCAGGGCCAGCAGCAGGATGAACACATAACCCACACTGCCGGGCAGATTGCCGACGGTCGTGCGGCCGGGCCAGAACTCGGTGTTGAGCTGGCCGTACCAATAGATCAACACCGCGTGCACCAGGTGCGAAAAGGCAAAGGCCAAGCCGATGAAGCGCCGTTCGCGCACCAGGGATTTGCTCAAGGGCGAGGGCACCAGCACGGCGAATGCCGAAGCGGTGAAGGCCAGCAGGAACAGGGCAAAGGATGACCGGGCGGTGGCGCGAATGGCGCTGCGAACGCCTTCGGTGAGGTCCGGGTTGAGTGCCAGGATCAGCGCGGTCATCAACAGCACCAGGGCGGCGATCAGGCTGAACAGCGACCAGCCCTGGAAACGGAAAGCAGGTGGCGTTGCGGTGGTGGCAGGCATGGGTAGGCTCCTTGGATTCATGGCCCGGCCGTCAGGGTGGCCGGGGACACAAGGAGTCTTTCAAGCGGGTGTAAGCGGGGTGTGTCTGGAATGACGCTGGTGTGCAAGTTTGTGTATGTCATCTGCCCGCTGACACACTGATATACAAACTTCGACACCGAACCCTGTGGGAGCGAGCTTGCTCGCGATAGCGTCAGGTCAGTTGAACAGAAATCGTCTGACACGCCGCTATCGCGAGCAAGCTCGCTCCCACAGGGTAATGCTGTTCAGTTAAGGCAACTCGCCACAGATCATCATCTTTCTCATGTGAACAGCATTAGATTCAACAGGGCGCTTGATCAGCTTCCGGATGGGGTATTGCAAGCCAACCGCAACTCGGCACACAACCCGCCGCCATCGCGATTGCTCAAGGTCAGCGAGCCGCCCATGGCACTCGCCAATTGTTGGGCAATGGCCAGTCCCAGGCCCGTGCCGCCGGTTTCCCGATTGCGCGAGCTCTCCACCCGGTAGAACGGCTTGAGCACTTCGGCCAGTTCTGCCTCGCTGATGCCGGGCCCGCGATCCAGCACCTGGATCGCCAGTTGCCCATGGGTGGCAGGCTGGACCTGGATCTGCGCCGCGCCGCCGAATTTCAGCGCGTTGTCCACCAGATTGACCAACACCCGCCGCAGCGCATGGGGACGGGTGTCGATTACGGCGGCGTTCTTGCCCGACAACTGTACGTCCTGGCCGGTGTCCTGGTAGTCGAACACCAAACTGTCGAGAAACGCATCCAGGCTGATCCGGCAACTGGCCTCGGTGGCGCCATGGATGCTGCGAGCGTAGGCCACGCCCTCACGCACGAGGTGTTCCATCTCGCTCAGATCGCTGCACAGTTTGTCCTTTTCGATGCCGTCGTCCATGAATTCGGCGCGCAGTTTCATGCGGGTGATGGGCGTCTGCAAGTCATGGGAAATCGCCGCCAGCAGTTGCATGCGCTCCTTGAGGTAGGCGGCAATGCGGTCCTGCATGGCATTGAACGCCTTTGCCGCGTGTACCACTTCGGTCGGGCCTTTTTCGTCCAGGCGCACGCCGTGGGCGTTGGGGTCGAGGGTTTCCACGGCCTGGGCCAGCCGGGTCAGCGGGCTGACGGCGATGCGCACGGCCAGCCACGTGCAGCCGATCAACAGCGCCAGTTGCCCGAGCAGCACCGCGGGCAGCCAGGGCGAAAGCGGTGCCATGGCCGGACGCACATCGATGGTCAGCGGGTTGCCGTCTTTCAGGCGCAGGTGCGCCTGGTAATGCATCTTCGGGCCTGGGATCTGGTTATAGGTCAGCGCATAGGCTTCGCCCAGGGCCTGCTGGATCGAACTGACCGATATCGGTGCGTTGTCGGGCAACATCGGCATGCCAGGTTCGCCTTCGTCGAGCACGTAGCCATAGTTGCGCCGGGCCAGTTTCGGCAGCCAGGCCTCACGCTCGGCGGCCGGCAGGCGATCGAGGATGGCGACGGACGTCGAGACGTCGGTCTCGAGGTTGCCGAGCATGGTGTTCTTCGCGCTCTCGTAGCGTTCGTAATACTGGACGCCAAACGACAGGCCTTGGGCCAGGACCAGGCCGATCAGGAAGATCAACGACAAGCGCGAGGCGAGGGTACGAGGCCAGCGCAGCGACAGCTTCATACCGACGCCTCGAGGATCTCCACCGGCAGCGAGAACACGTAGCCTTCGCTGCGTACGGTCTTGATGTAGGCCGGCTCACGGGCATCATCCAGCAGGCGCTGGCGCAGGCGGCTGACCAACAGATCGATGGAGCGATCGAACAGATCGGCGTCACGGCCTTGGGTCAGGTTCAGCAACTGGTCGCGGTTGAGCACGCGCTGCGGATGATCGAGGAACACCCGCAACAGACGGTACTCCGCGCCGCTCAGGGCAACCATGGTGCCGTCGCTGTCCAGCAGGTGGCGGGCGGTGGTGTCCAGCCGCCAGCGACCGAACGCCAGCAGGCGTCCGCTCTCGGTGACCACCAGATTGGGCGGCAACATCCGGGTGCGGCGCAGCACGGCGTTGATTCGGGCGAGCAGCTCGCGAGCGGCGAAAGGCTTGACCAGATAGTCGTCGGCGCCCATTTCCAGGCCGATGATGCGGTCGGTTTCGTCGTTGCGGGCGGTGAGCATCAGCACCGGCGTCGCCTTGTGCTTGCCGGCGCGCAGTTCCCGACACAACACCAGGCCATCATCGCCGGGCATCATGATATCCAGCACGATCAGGTCCACCGGGGTGGTTTCCAGGAAGGCCCGCATCTGCCGGCCATCGGCGACCACGGTGGTGCGCAGGCCGTTCTTTTTCAGGTAGTTGCCCACCAGCTCTCGAATCTCGCGATCGTCATCGACGATCAACACATGATCGACATGATCCATGCTGTTCTGCCCCTTGGCGTTTTGTTGTTGGCCAGTCTACAGGCACCAGCCGGCCTGGCCCGCGACGGTTTGTATTGCAGTGTATCTGGCGCGCGGCGGATACACAGCGATGCAAAAAGCCCCCTGGTCCGATACAGGCGCGATACCAGGGCGGCATTCAATGGCATCCATCGAGGCAACACAACGGGCCTCTGCGATAAACCATTGAATCGAGGACATCGTCATGAACACCAAAGCCATCTACGCCGCCTGCCTGTTTGCCGCGCTGAACATCTGCACCTTGTCGGCCCGGGCCGAAAGCAACGTTCAGCCGCAGACCTATAGCTACGGCAGCCACCTGGACGTGCGCAAAGTGCTGTCCCTGACCGAAGACCCGCAACCGGCCTGTGGCGTGGTCATTGCCCACATGACGTATCTGGATTCCGCGGGGCACGAGCAGGCGCTGGACTATCGCAAGTTTTCTGATCACTGCACCAACCAGAACTGAGAACACGGCAGCCATGCGAGCCGGCCTCTGTGGCGAGGGGATTCATCCCCGCTGGGTCGCGAAGCGGCCCCAAAGCCTTGAAACTCTGTGTATCCGATAGAGCCAGGGGGCTGCTTCGCAGCCCAGCGGGGATGAATCCCCTCGCCACAAAGGTATTGGCTCCCATTCATGCTTTACCCATTTTGAGGTGTTGCCATGCTTCTGATCGCTTTTCTCGGCGGGGTCCTGACGATCCTCAGCCCTTGCATCCTGCCCGTGGTGCCATTCCTGTTCGCCCGCGCCAATCAATCGCGCGGCTCGGTGCTGCTGACTCTGGCCGGCATGGTGCTGACCTTCGCCCTGGTGTCGAGCCTGGCGGTGGTCAGCAGCGAGTGGGTCATCCGCGCCAGCAGCGTCGGCCGGCAAGTCGCCCTGGTGGTGATGGTGCTGTTTGCCTTGTCGCTGATGTTCAGCCGGGTCGGCACCTGGCTCGCACGACCGCTGGTCAGCCTGGGCAATCGCCTCGACGCCGGAGCTGGACGGATGGCTGGGCCGCTGGCGTCGCTGCTGATCGGCGTCGCCACGGGGCTGCTCTGGGCGCCGTGCGCCGGGCCGATCCTCGGAGTGATCCTGACCGGGGCGATGCTGCAAGGTGCCAGCGCGCAAACCAGCCTGCTGTTGCTTGCCTACGGCCTGGGCAGCGCCTTGTCGCTGGGTACGCTGATTCTGGCCGGGCGTGGCCTGATCGGTCGGCTGAAACCGTCGTTGCCAATCACCGCGTGGCTGCGTCGGGCGACGGGCGGGCTGGTGTTGCTGGCGGCCGTGGCGATCGGCAGCGGGGCAGATGACCGGTTGTTGGCGGCGACGTCCTCCGAACAGTCCGCCAGCCTGGAAAAAAGCCTGCTGGAGAACGTGCCCAAGGCCATCGATTACGTGGTCAGCAAGGCTGACGCCAGCAGCCTGCCGCCCCTGGATGCCCAAGGCGCGATGCCTTCGCTGGCAGGCGCGGTGCAATGGCTCAACTCGCCACCGCTGAACAGCGAGTCACTGCGGGGCAAAGTGGTGCTGGTGGATTTCTGGACCTACGATTGCATCAACTGCCAGCACACACTGCCGTACGTGCATGGTTGGGCGAAGAAATACGAGAAGGACGGGCTGGTGGTGATCGGCGTGCATACGCCGGAATACGGCTACGAGAAGATCATCGATAACGTCCGCGAACAGGTGCGCAAGCTCGACATCCATTACCCGGTGGCCATCGACAACCAGTATTCGATCTGGCGCGCCTTCAACAACCAGTACTGGCCGGCCCATTACTTCATCGATGCCAAGGGGCAGGTGCGCTACAGCCACTTTGGCGAAGGGCGTTATGCAGAGCAGGAGCAAGTGATTCAACAACTGCTGCAAGAAGCGAAGGCCAGCAACTGACCCGTGGTGAGGGAGCTTGCTGTGGTGAGGGGATTTATCCCCGCTGGGTCGCGAAGCGGCCCCTTTGACCTACTGATAAACCAAGTTGTCAGGTGTTGGGGCTGCTTTGCAGCCCAGCGGGGATAAATCCCCTCGCCACGGTACAAGTTATTTAAAAATAACGGCTTGAGAAACAATCCTATAAGTATTTCTAAGTTACGTCGCCAAGGCCGGGAGCAAAGTGAAAATGCTGGCCCCTTGCTCATCCACACCAAGTCAAACTTCTTTCATTTCAGAATGTTGGACGACAAACCTATGCGCGTTTCTATATGGATCGCGGCGGCCATGTTGCTGACCGCTGTCTCGCTTGAAGCCCAGGCCAGGGCGCTTACCTCTAACCAGAAGTCGGTGTGTCGCTGGGGTTCGGACATTGCGGCGGGCGCCCAGGCGTCGAAGCTGTCCGGTGTCAGCCTGTATGGGGCGCGCAAGAAGCTGCAGGTGCGCAAGTTTGCGCGGCCATGGATGCGCATGACTGCCTTGGGCATTACCGAGCAGACCTACAACAGCGCATCGCGGCTCAAGCCTGCCGCCGTCAAGCAGACCTATTACGAACAATGCGTGCGTCACGAACTGGCCCGACGATAAGGGTTCAGCCGGGGCTCCTGCCGGGCATTTCGATGCCATGCTGATGCACCCGGCGATACAGCGTCGCACGGGAAATACCCAGGGCCCGGGCCGCCGGGGTGGGTTTCCAGCGGTGACGCACCAGGGCATCGAGCAGCGCCTGGCGTTCCGGGCTGGCGCTGGGTTCTGGCCCCCGAACAGCGGTTTCGCTGCCGTGCAGTGACTCCGGTAAATGACTGAGCTGGACCACGCTCCCTTCGCAGACCGCACAGGCATAACGCAGTACATGTCGCAACTGGCGCACATTGCCCGGCCAGTGGTAACCGAGCAGGCATTCCAGCGCTGGGCCACTCAGTTGCACCGCGCCCCCGCACAGGGTCGATTCTTCCTCGAGGATGCGGTTGATCAACGCCAGCCGGTCGGTGCGCTCGCGTAACGGCGGCAATTGAAACCGGGCACCGCCGAGGCGGAAGTACAGATCCTCGCGAAACTCGCCGGCTGCCACCAGGGTTTCCAGGTCACGGTGGGTAGCGCAGATCACCTGGATGTCCACCGCCTTGCGCCGCGCGGCCCCCAGCGGCGCCACTTCGCCTTCGGCCAGTACCCGCAACAGGCGGGTCTGCAGGGTCAGGGGCATGTCGCCGATTTCGTCGAGAAACAGTGTGCCGCCATCGGCTTGTTGCAGCAGGCCCTGCATGCCTTTGGCCGAAGCGCCGGTAAAGGCGCCGGCGACATAACCGAACAATTCGCTTTCGATCAGGCTTTCCGGAATCGCCGCGCAGTTCAGGGCCACGAAAGGTCGGTCTCGACGCTGGCTGGCCTGATGCAACTGGCGGGCGAAGACTTCTTTGCCGGATCCGGTCTCGCCCTGGATCAGCACCGGCAGGTTGCGATCCTTGACCCGCACCGCCAGGCTCAGGCTGTCGGCCAGGCGTGGATCGAGCTCGGTCGAGGTCATCGTGGCGCGCTTGCGTGGGGTCGCCCGGCGTCGCGGCGCGCTCAGGCGGCCGTGCAGGAACGGGTCGAGCGGATAGAGGCTTTCGTCACGGGCGCGGTGCAACAGCTGCGGGTCGAAGACCTGGCTGATATGCCGGGGCATCTGGCCGTAGCGCTCCAGCAAGTAATGGCGCGCCGCCGGGTTAAGCGCTTGCAGGCAACCATCGTCATCCCAGGCGAACAGGAAATCCGGCTGGCTGTCGACGTAGCCGGCGTTGCGATGGGCGCGCAAGACCCAGTAGCCCTGGGCACTGCTCATGAAAAACGCCTGTTCGATCTCCCGTGCGCTTTGCACCACCATTTGCCGGATCAGATGCTGAGAACGTCGATCGTCCGGCGAACGCACCGCCGAAACGTCCAGTACCCCGAGCAGTTCTCCTTGCGGATCGAAGACCGGCGCGGCGGAGCAGGTCAGGCCGATGAACGCGGCGCGAAAATGGTCGCGCTTGTGTACCGTCACCGCCGTCCTGGCGGTGAGCACGGCCGCCACGCCGCAAGTGCCTTCTTCACCCTCCGACCAACAGGTGCCCAGGTACAACCCGGCTTTGCGGCAGTCGTTGCGCAGGGTGGTTTCCACCCGATAGTCGATGGTCTGGCCCTGGGCATCGGTCAGCAGCACGCAATAGTCGGCATCACGCACCCGGCCATGCAGGCGCGCCACTTCATCGCTGGCGATGTTGAGGAACAGTTCCGAGCGCTCGCGACATTGCTTGAGCACTTCGTGGGAAAGGATGCGCGGGCCCTGCAATGAGCCTGGGTCCAGGTGATGTTGCTCCATGGAGCGGCGCCAGGAGTCGAAGATCAGGTCCGGCACCGGCAGTTGCGGCAGCTGCGCGGCGTTCTTCAGCACGCGGCTGACGCAATCCACATGCGCCCGGGAGTGAGCGGAAAGCATTGGGGCCTCCGGTTCAGCTTCTTGTCGTTGTGCGCACATTAAGCGCTGATCACCGGGCGCCGGCAAGCCCGGCGCAGCGCAGGCACCGAGGTGAGACGCAACGTCTCAACGTCTCGCCGCCGTCCCGTGCAGGCTGACATGTGGCGTCTCACCAAGCACCGTCCCGGCGCACCCGAACTTACGTTTGAAGCGCTCTATATCGAGGCTTTCCAGCATTCAACGGGTAACTGGCACCGGCTTTGCTCTAGGCCTTGGACCCACATCAGGTGGGCTTCCAAGAATAAGAAAGAGGTGCCTATGTCTATCTGCCCAGGTCATTTGCCTGCCTACCCCGTGGTGGCGACATGAGTCGCCGTCCGCTCACCGTCGGCATCATCGCCAACCCCGCCTCGGGCCGTGACGTACGCCGTCTGACCGCCAACGCCGGGCTGTTTTCCAGTACCGACAAAGTCTCGGTGATCCAGCGCCTGCTGGCCGCGTTCGGCGCCACCGGCATCGAACGGGTGCTGATGCCGACCGACATGATCGGCATGGCCGCCGCCGTGCTGAAGAACAGCCACAGTCGTCAGGCCCGTAGCAGCCGTTGGCCGGCCCTGGAGTTTCTCGACCTGACCCTGCGCCAGACCGTCGAAGACACCCGCCGGGCCGCGCGCCTGATGGCCGAGCGCGAAGTGGCGCTGATCGCGGTGCTCGGCGGCGACGGTACCCACAAGGCAGTGGCCGCCGAAGTCGGTGATATTCCATTACTGACCCTTTCCACCGGCACCAACAACGCCTTCCCGGAGCTGCGCGAGGCCACCAGTGCCGGGCTGGCCGGCGGGTTGTACGCCAGCGGGCGGATTCCAGACCTGATCGGCTTGCGTCGCAACAAACGCCTGCTGGTCTGCGACGCCGGGCGTGGCTTGCGGGAAGTTGCGCTGGTGGATGTCGCCGTGTCGCCGCTGCGCTTTGTCGGCGCCCGGGCCATCAGCCGGGCGCAGGATCTGGCCGAAGTCTTCGTGACCTTTGCCGAACCGCAATCCATTGGCCTGTCGGCGCTGTGCGGCTTGTGGTTGCCGGTGTCCCGCCAGGCCCCGGGCGGCGCCTGGATGCGCCTGGACCCGCAATCGCCCGAAGCGCTGCTGGTGCCACTGGCCCCCGGTCTGCTGCAGGGCTGTGGCGTGCTTGCCGCCGGCCCTTTGGAGCCAGGCGTTGCCCACGGCTTGTCGCTGTCCAGCGGCACGCTGGCCCTGGACGGCGAGCGGGAAATCGAATTCAACGTCCATGACCGACCCACGATCACCCTCGATGCCGGCGGCCCGCTGAGCATCGACGTCAACGCGGTGCTCAGCTACGCCGCGCAACAACGCTTGTTGGCCATCGGTCGCGAGCACCCGCAACACCCCTTGAACCTTCAAGAAGACACCCCTGGAGAATAAAAATGTCGACACCGCTCACCCACGATCAATTGCTGCACGCCTATCAAGTGATGCGCACCATCCGCGCCTTCGAAGAGCGCTTGCACGTGGAGTTCGCCACCGGCGAGATCCCCGGTTTTGTTCACCTTTATGCAGGCGAAGAGGCTTCGGCCGCTGGCGTCATGGCCCATCTGGGCGATGACGATTGCATCGCCTCCAACCACCGGGGCCATGGCCATTGCATTGCCAAGGGCGTCGATGTCTACGGGATGATGGCCGAGATCTACGGCAAGAAAACCGGCGTCTGCCAAGGCAAGGGCGGCTCGATGCACATTGCCGATTTCGAGAAAGGCATGCTCGGTGCCAACGGCATCGTCGGCGCCGGTGCGCCGCTGGTGGTCGGCGCCGCCCTGGCGGCCCGGCTCAAGGGCACCGACAGCGTCGCCGTGGTGTTTTTCGGCGACGGCGGCTCCAACGAAGGCGCGGTTTTCGAAGCCATGAACATGGCCTCGGTGTGGAACCTGCCGTGTCTGTTCATCGCGGAAAACAATGGCTACGCCGAAGCCACCGCGTCGAACTGGTCGGTGGCCTGCGATCACATCGCCGACCGCGCCGCCGGCTTCGGCATGCCCGGGGTGACGGTCGACGGCTTTGACTTCTTCGCCGTGCATGAAGCGGCCGGTGCCGCCGTCGAGCGCGCCCGGGCCGGGGAAGGGCCGTCGCTGATCGAGGTCAAGCTGACCCGCTACTACGGCCACTTCGAGGGCGACGCCCAGACCTATCGAGCGCCGGATGAGGTCAAGCATTTTCGCGAGAACCAGGACTGCCTGATGCAGTTCCGCGAGCGCACCACGCGGGCCGGTCTGCTCACGGTCGAGCAGTTGGACCAGGTCGACAAGGAAGTCGAGCTGCTGATCGAAAACGCCGTGTACAAGGCCAAGTCCGATCCCAAGCCCGCGGCTGCCGACCTGCTGACCGACGTCTACGTCAGCTATCCCTGAATTCCCCTGAAAACAAGAACAGAGAATCCCATCATGGCGAGAAAAATCAGCTATCAGCAGGCAATCAACGAAGCCCTGGCCCAGGAAATGCGCCGCGACTCCAGCGTGTTCATCATGGGCGAGGACGTCGCTGGCGGCGCCGGTGCACCCGGTGAAAACGACGCCTGGGGCGGCGTGCTCGGCGTCACCAAGGGGCTTTACGACCAGTTTCCCGGACGCGTGCTGGATACGCCGCTCTCCGAGATCGGCTACGTCGGCGCGGCGGTCGGCGCGGCCACCTGCGGTGTGCGCCCGGTGTGCGAGCTGATGTTCGTCGACTTCGCCGGGTGCTGCCTGGACCAGATCCTCAACCAGGCGGCGAAATTTCGCTACATGTTCGGCGGCAAGGCCTCCACGCCCCTGGTAATCCGCACCATGGTCGGGGCGGGCCTGCGCGCCGCCGCCCAGCACTCGCAGATGCTCACGTCCTTATGGACGCACATTCCCGGGCTGAAAGTGGTGTGCCCGTCATCGCCGTACGACGCCAAGGGCCTGCTGATCCAGGCGATTCGCGACAACGACCCGGTGATCTTCTGCGAGCACAAGTTGCTCTACAGCATGCAAGGCGAGGTGCCGGAGGAGCTCTACACCGTGCCGTTCGGCGAAGCCAACTTCCTGCGCGACGGCAAGGACATCACGCTGGTGTCCTATGGCCGGCTGGTCAACACCGCGCTGGACGCGGCGCGCAACCTCGCCGGGCGCGGCATCGATTGCGAGGTGATCGACCTGCGCACCACCAGCCCGATGGACGAGGACAGCATCCTCGAAAGTGTCGAGAAGACCGGCCGCCTGGTGGTGATCGACGAGGCCAACCCGCGCTGCTCGATGGCCACCGATATCTCGGCGCTGGTCGCGCAAAAAGCCTTCGGTGCGCTCAAGGCGCCGATTGAAATGGTCACCGCGCCACATACCCCGGTGCCGTTCTCCGATTCCCTGGAAGACCTGTACATCCCCGACGCGGCGAAGATCGAACAAGCCGTGCTCAACGTGATCGAGTGGAGCAAGCGCTGATGAGCCAGATTTTTACCCTGACCATGCCCAAGTGGGGCCTGTCGATGACCGAGGGCCGGGTCGATGCCTGGCTCAAGGAAGAGGGGCAGGCCATCACCAAGGGCGATGAAGTGATGGACGTCGAGACCGACAAGATCTCCAGCAGCGTGGAGGCGCCGTTTTCCGGCATCCTGCGTCGGCAGGTCGCCCGTCAGGACGAAACCCTGCCGGTCGGCGCCTTGCTCGGTGTCGTCGTCGAAGGCGAGGCCAGCGACGCCGAGATCGATGCGGTTATCGAGCAGTTCCAATCCAATTTCGTCCCGGGCGACGCCGCCGATGAGGACAGCGGTCCGAAACCGCAGAAAATCGAGTTGGACGGGCGGGTGATCCGTTACTTCGAGCGCGGTGAGGGCGCTACGCCCCTGGTGCTGATACATGGTTTTGGCGGCGACCTGAACAACTGGCTGTTCAACCATGAAGCCCTGGCCGCCGGACGGCGGGTCATTGCCCTGGACCTGCCGGGCCATGGTGAATCGGCGAAAACCCTGCAACGCGGCGATCTCGATGAATTGAGTGGCGTGGTGCTGGCCTTGCTCGATCACCTGGATATCAACGCGGCTCACCTGGTGGGGCATTCGATGGGCGGGGCGGTGGCGTTGAATGTCGCACGACTGATGCCGCAACGCTTGCGCTCGCTGACCCTGATCGGCAGCGCCGGCCTGGGCGCGGAGATCAATGGCAGCTACCTGCAGGGCTTCGTCGACGCCGCCAACCGCAATGCCCTCAAGCCGCAGCTCGTGCAACTGTTCTCGAATGCCGAGCTGGTCAACCGCCAGATGCTCGACGACATGCTCAAGTACAAGCGCCTCGAAGGCGTGGACGCGGCCCTGCGCCAACTGGCCGAGAGTGTTTTCAAGGACGGCCGCCAACAGGTGGACCTGCGCGAAGTGGTCCAGGCCGGCCACGTTTCGACCCTGGTGATCTGGGGCAGTGACGACGCGATCATCCCGGCGGCTCATGCCGACGGCTTGGCGGCGCGGGTCGAGGTGCTGCCAGGCCAGGGGCATATGGTGCAGATGGAGGCAGCCGAGCAGGTCAATCGATTGATCCTGGATTTCATTCAGCAGCACTGATCAAGCGGGCGGCGACTGATTCGCCGCCCCGCCAGAATAGGAGACAAAGCTATGAACGTTTCAATCAAGCCGACCCGCAGCATGCGCGCCGCCGTCTGGCATGGCCGCAACGACATCCGCGTCGAAGACGTGCCGCTGCCTGTTCCACCGCCTGCCGGTTGGGTGCAGATCCGCGTGCAATGGTGCGGCATCTGCGGCTCGGACCTGCATGAATACGTGGCTGGGCCAGTGTTCATCCCGGTGGACGCGCCGCACCCGCTGACCGGCATCAAGGGCCAGTGCATCCTCGGTCATGAATTCTGCGGTGAAATCGTCGAATTGGGCGCCGACGTCGAAGGCTTCAGCGTCGGCGAGCCGGTGGCGGCCGATGCCTGCCAGCATTGCGGCACCTGTTATTACTGCACTCATGGGCTGTACAACATCTGCGAGAACCTGGCGTTCACCGGATTGATGAACAACGGCGCGTTCGCTGAATTGGTCAACGTCCCGGCCAACCTGCTCTACAAGCTACCGGCGGACTTCCCCGCCGAGGCCGGCGCGCTGATCGAGCCGCTGGCGGTGGGCATGCACGCGGTGAAGAAGGCCGGCAGCCTGCTGGGTCAGAACGTGGTGGTGGTCGGCGCCGGCACCATCGGCCTGTGCACCATCATGTGCGCCAAGGCCGCCGGCGCGGCCCAGGTGATTGCCCTGGAAATGTCCGGCGCGCGCAAGGCCAAGGCCCTGGAAGTCGGCGCCAGCCACGTCATCGATCCCAACCAGTGCGATGCCCTGGCCGAAGTAAGCCGCCTGACCGGCGGCCTGGGGGCTGACGTCAGTTTCGAATGCATCGGCAACAAGCACACCGCCAAGTTCGCCATCGACCTGATCCGCAAGGCCGGCAAATGCGTGTTGGTGGGCATATTCGAAGAACCGAGCGAGTTCAACTTCTTCGAGCTGGTGTCCACCGAGAAACAGGTGCTTGGCGCGCTGGCCTATAACGGCGAGTTCGCCGACGTGATCGCCTTCATCGCCGACGGGCGCCTGGACATTTCACCGCTGGTAACCGGGCGCATCCAGCTGGAGCAGATCGTCGGGCAGGGTTTCGAGGAATTGGTCAATAACAAGGAGCATAACGTCAAGATCATCGTGTCTCCGGCACGGATCTGAGGGCGCCTGAGGTGGGCGATTGGCGATGGCCGGCAGCGGCCATCGTCTTTTTTTCACGTATGGCTCAGGGATGGCTCAGGTGTAGGCCAGCAGTCGACCGCAGAGAATCACCGTGATCCATAGCGCGATCGATACCAGTGCCTGGACACGCGCCAGCCCGGGGGCCTTCTGGCCGGTATTCCATTGTTCGACCGAACGGTAGGTTCCAGCATGAAACAGCATGGCGTTGATGCCCGCCGCCGCAATCAGACCGAGCTTGAGGATAAAGACGTTATTGCCGGCGAAATCCTGCGGGTGCGCGCTGAACATCATCAGCCCGGCCGGTACGATCAGCAGCAGGGCCGCAACGGCCCAGGTCAGCAGGTGCCGGGCGAGGGCGGTCACGGCGATGGCCTTGGACAGGCCGAGGACGCGCAAGTCGAACATCACCACCGCGCCCACCAGCACCGAAAAGCCGATGATGTGCAGCACCTCCACCAGCGGGTACAGCCATAGCTCGTCGCGCATGGCCAATGCCAGCGACGAGTCGGCCAGCCGGTCCATCCAGCCTTGCGCGGCCGGCCCCGTGGCCTGCATCAGCGCAACTCGGTGGTCTTGTCATCAATGGTGATGCGCTCGGCGCGCAGTTCATCGGGTTTGTTGCGGTTGGCATAGCCGACCACGGTGGCTGAGTTACCCGCCTTGAGCATGTCCTTGGTCAGCCCGCGGCTTTCCATGCGTGAGGGCGGCGCCAGCACTACGGTCCAGGTCTTGTCGGTGGTTTGCAGGCGCACGGTGCCGTGGGGATGGGAATACCCGGATTGCTTTATCGTGCCTTCCAGCGTCAAGGGGTTGCTGGCGTCGTATTCGCTCCAGCCATGGTGGGCAAACGCCGCCGTGGCGACCAGCAACGACGATAAACCAATGCAGCGAAGGGTGAAGTTCATGACAAGCTCTCCGGTTCAATTGGGATGATATTCGCTCCAGACCCGCTGCCCGTCGAGTTGGAGCAGCTGTTCCTCGACCTCGCGGAAACGTCGGTCGCAGTCGAGAAAGAATTCATCGAGTTGCGGCGGCTCGACGTGGGTGGCGCTGAGCATGGTATGGACTTGGCCGCGGTGGTGGATCTGGTGCTCGAACAGGTGCAACAGCAACCGGTCGATCCGCTCGCATACCCTGCCGTCGGAGCGCACCAGGTCGATGGAGCGGGCAAGGTCCGTTTCCCGCAGGGTTTCGCAGAAAGCCACCAGCCGCTGGTCGGTCTTGCCCTGGTTTTCCTTGAGCTCAGCGAAAGCCAGGGTCTGGTAGAAATCCCGTTCCTGGCCGTCAACATCGCCTTCCAGGGCAGTCAGGTAATAACGGTCAACCTCAAGGATGTGGCACAGCGTGGCTTGGATGGAGGGGAAAAAGCTGGTGCGGTAGGCTTCGTATTCGGCCGTGTTCAGTTGCGTGCAGGCGCCCAGCAGCCGGTGGTTGGCCCATTGGTTGTTCAGGGCCTGGGCCAGGAAATAGTTCATGGAACGCCTCCCGTTCGCGTCGTTGCGCCGGGCGAAAGCGTAGCAAAGACTGGCGGTGGCGACGTGTTGCTGGTCGGTTGGCCCTACGAACAGAGGGCAACCTTTGTGGGAGCGAGCCTGCTCGCGAAGACGGCGGCACATCCAGCACCTTCGAATCAGGCAGACCGCTTTCGCGAGCAGGCTCGCTCCCACAGGGTTTTCATCGGCTGCGGCTTTACAGCCCCACATCCGGCAACGCCGGCCGATTGGCCAGGGCCTTGGCCATGATCTGCTCCACGTACACGCGGTCTTCTTCCGGCAAGGCCAGGCGCGGTGGGCGGGTGAGGGCGCTGCCGCGACCGGCGATGGCTTCGCACAGCTTGATGCATTGGACCAGGTCGGCGCGGGCGTCCAGGTGCAGGATCGGCATCAGCCATTCGTAGATCGGCATGGCTTCGGCGAACCGTCCGGCGCGGGCCAGGCGGAAGATGGTTTCGCCTTCTTTCGGGAACACGTTGGACATGCCCGAGACCCAGCCCTCGGCGCCGACGGCGAGGCTTTCCAGGACCACGTCATCGAGACCGGCAAACAGCACGAAGCGATCACCGACTTCGTTGCGCACATCGATGAAGCGGCGGGTGTCGCCGGAGGAATCCTTGAAACACACCACGTTGTCGCAGTCGGCCAGGGAAATCAGGATGTCCGGGGTGACATCGTTCTTGTAGATCGGCGGGTTGTTGTAGACCATCAGCGGCACGTCGGCATGCCGGGCCACGTAGCGGAAATGTTCGGCGGTCTCGAACGGCTTGGAGCCGTAGACCAGCGCCGGCATCAGCATGACCCCGTCGACACCGACCTTGCGCACTGCGTTGGCGACCTTGGCGGCCTGCACGCTGGTGAACTCGGCCACGCCGCATATCACCGGCACCCTGCCACGGGAGGCGTCCACCGCCACTTCGGTCACGGCGATTTTTTCCTCGGCGCTCAGGGAGGTGTTTTCCCCCACGGATCCACAGACCACCAGGCCGGAAACGCCATCGCGGATGACGTTGGAAATGACTTGGTGGGTTTTTTCCAGGTTGATCGAAAAGTCGTCGTTGAATTGGGTGGTGACAGCGGGGAATACGCCGCTCCAGTTGATGCGTTTGCTCATGGGTGTCTCCTTTTGGTGTGTGGCGAGGGGATTTATCCCCGTTGGGGCGCGAAGCGGCCCCGGTATAGGCAATTAAGTGTGTCAGTCAGGGCCAGGGGGCTGCTGCGCAGCCCAGCGGGGATAAATCCCCTCACCACAGATGTTTTGGGGGAAGCTGGAAATCATGCCCCCGGCCAGGTATCCGAAAGCCGATAGCCCTGCGGCCACGGATCGCTTGGGTCGAGCAACAACTGGTGGGTACCGGTAATCCACGCCCGTCCGGCGATGCACGGGTAGATCGCCGGGCGTCCGGCCACGTCGGTCAGTGAATCGATCCGGCAATGAAATTCGGAGCCGATGATCGAGCGGCCGATAAACCGCTCGCCCAGTTGCATCAAGCCTTTGGCGTGCAGCACCGCCATGCGCGCCGAGCAGCCGGTGCCAGTGGGGGAGCGGTCGATCTTGCCGGGCTGGATGACGACGGCGTTGGCGCCGGTGGCGATGCCGTTTTCCGTCACAAGGGGTGCGGCGATCTGGCAGAAAGATATGTGCGACCAGTCGGCGTTCAACGGGTGCACGAAGCCCAATTGCTCGTTCGCCGCGCGGGTGATTTTCAGCCCCACGGCCACCAGCTCGGCCGCCTCGTCAGGCCGGATGGCGAAGCCCAGGCGCTGGGCGTCGACGATGACGAAGCTATCGCCGCCGTAGGCCGTGTCCACTTGCAGCGAACCCAGGCCTTCGACTTCGATCCAGGCATCGAGGCGGTCGGCGAACGAGGGCACATTCTTGATCTCGACCCGCTGCACCTTGCCGTCGCGGCAGTCGGCCACGGCTTCGATCAGGCCACCCGGTGCTTCCAGCACCAACCGCGTCTGGGGTTCGCTCATCGGCAGGATGCCGCTGTCCAGCAGCACGGTGGCGACGCACAGCGAGTTGGAGCCGGACATCGGCGGCGTGTCGGCCGGCTCCATGATGATCCAGGCCATTTGCGCCCGCGGGTCCTTGGCCGGCACCAGCAGATTGACGTGGCGAAACACACCGCCCCGGGGTTCGTTGAGGACGAAGTTGCGCAGGGTCTGGTCCTGGGCGATCCAGCGTGACTGTTCCCAAACGGTGGCGCCGGGTGGCGGCGCGACGCCGCCGACGATCACATCGCCGACTTCGCCTTCGGCGTGGCAGCTGACTACATGGATGATTTTTGATGAGCGCATGGATCAGATCCTTTTGTTGGCCTTTAGGGCCTCATCGCGAGCAAGCTCGCTCCCACACTGGTTTTGTATAGGCCACCCAATCCCTGGAAATGGGCTGCTGATCAGTGTCACCACCGAACCCTGTGGGAGCGAGCTTGCTCGCGATGGGGCCATTCGCTATTTCACCGATTTCAGAAACGCCGCCGTCTCCGGCTGCTGCGGATTGCCGATCACCTGGTCCGGCGGGCCGATTTCGTGGACCCGACCATTGCAAAAGAACGCCACCCGGTCGGAGACGTCGCGGGCGAAGCGGATCTCGTGCGTCACCAGCACCATGGTCATGCCGTCCTCGGCGAGCATGCGCATGGTGTCCAGCACCTCACCCACCAGTTGCGGGTCCAGCGCCGAGGTGGCTTCGTCGAACAGCATGTAGTCGGGTGACATCGCCAACGCCCGGGCGATGGCCATGCGCTGTTGCTGGCCGCCGGACAGCTTGCCGGGGAAGGCCTTGAGCTTGTCGCCCAGGCCGACGTGCTCAAGCTGGCGCACCGCCAGCGCTTCGGCGTCCTGTTTGCTCTTGCCCAAGACCTTGCGCGGCGCGAGCATGACGTTTTCCAGTACGGTGAGGTGGGGAAAGGCGTTCCATTGCTGGAAGACGATGCCGATCTTCTGCCGCAAGCGATTGAGATCGGTAGCGCTGTCGTGGACCTCCACGCCATCCACGCGGATGCTGCCTTTCTGGATTGGCTCCAGGCCGTTGATGCACATCAGCAGGGTGGACTTGCCGGAGCCGGAGCCGCCGATGATCGAGACGACTTCGCCCTTGTCCACCGTCAGGCTGACGCCCTTGACCACTTCCAGGTTGCCGAATGATTTGTGCACGTTTTCGATCTCAATCATTTTCCTGCCACCTTCTTTCCAGGCGCGCGCCGAGGCGGGCGACCACCAGGCTCATGACGTAGTAGATGAGGCCCGCGATGCACAGCACCAGCAGGGGTTCTTGAATCCGCGTGACAATGGTCTGCGAGGCGCGGAGCAATTCGACGATGCCGATCCACATCACCAGGGCGGTGTCTTTCATCACCCCCAGCACCAGGTTTAACCAGCCAGGGAAGGCCACCCGCGTGGCGATCGGCAGGACGATGAAGCGCAAGTCCTGCACGTAGCTCAGGCCCAGGGAACGACTGGCCCGCCGGGTGCTCAGCGGCACCGCCAGCACGCCACCGCGGACGATCTCGGTGAAATACGCGGCGGCGTAGACGCCGAGCACGATACAACCGACGGCGAAAGCACTGAGGTCCAGGCCGACGATGCTCTTGAGGGAATTGAACAGCACGAACTGGATCAGCAACGGCACACTGCGAAACACGTCCAATACCCAGGCCAACGGCAGGCTGGCGCGGGGCAGCAACGCCCGTAGCAAGCCGAACAGCAACCCGGCGACGGTGCCCAGCAGGATCGACCACGCGGTCAATTGCACCGTGACCCAGGCCCCCTCAAGCAGGTACAGCACGTCATTAACGGTAAGGCTTGTAGAAAACATGACCAGCCCTCAATAACGAAACAGCCGCCAGGACAACAGCCGGGCCAGCCCGACGATCAGCTTGGCGATCAGGTAGTACAGCAGCGCCGCGAGGGCGAAGTATTCGAAGGTGCGGAAGGTCTTGACGTTGTATTCCTGGGTCACGCCGGTGAGGTCGTTGTTCAAGCCGACCACCACGCCCAGGGATGTCATCAGCACCGCCCAGACCATCTGGTTGGTCAGGGGGTAGAAGACGATGCGCAGCAATTGCGGGACGATGATCATCCGGTAGGCCTGGAACGCGCTCATGCCCAGGGAACGGGCGGCGCGCATCTGCGTGCCCGGCACCGCCTTGAGTCCGCCGCGAAAGTTCTCGGCCAGATAGCCGGCGTTGTTGAAGGTGATACCGGCCAGCAAGGCGAACCATGAACTGACGTGCAGGCCGAGAGAGCCGAGACCGAAATAGAGGATGTAGATCTGGAACAACGACGGCGTGTTGCGGGCGATCGATACCCAACCGTTGCCAACGCCGCGCAACAACGGATGACGGGCCTGGCGCATTACCGTCAGGAGCAGGGCGATCAGCACGCCGAAAATCATCGACAGCGCGGCCGTTTCGAAGGTCACCCAGGCGCCGGCGAGCATATCGGGCAGCGCGCGCAGGGCCGGGCGCCATTGGAAGCTGTAGTCAAACATGGCTCGGGTTTCCCTTGCGTGCGATAGGTTGCAACCACTGCGGCGGCTGGCCGCTGGCCGTGGCGGTACAGGCGGCCTCGACGCAATCCCCGAGGCTGGCGAAGTGCACGCTGCGCCCCACCAGGCCGGGTGCGTAGTGGGCGTACTTGCCGGAATTGGTCATCAGGGTCGTGGCGGCCGGAGGGATCACCGGTTCACCCAGCATGCACCAGCAGGTGTCGGTGACCAGCGTCGCGCCGAAAGCCTCGATGGGCTCCAGGTAACCGGCCTGGCGAGCCTGCTCCAGCACGGCGCGACCGCAGGTGATCGCCACTACCACATCGGGGTGCCTGGTTCGTCCCGCACAAAGGTTCGCCAGGGTGGCGAATTCGCTCAGGGAGAAGTGCGGGTTACCCAGGGAAACCACATCCACATGGCGGTGCCGGGCGCTGTTGAGTTCGCGCCAACTGGCGAGCAGTCCCGTCGCGTCCACGGTTTTCACCGATAACACGGCGTCGTGATCCAGCACCTGGGCCGGGTCCATGGCCTCCGGCGTCACCCCGGCGATGTGGAACAACGGCGCCGCGCTGGTGGTGGCGAACGCGGCGCCGAAGGCTTTCAGGTCGTCCAGGGTCGGCGCGGCGTCTTCCAGGCCTCGGATCAGCGGGATACGCCGCCCCGTGAGGCTGCCAATGTGATAGCCGAGCAGCGGGTAGAAGCTGTCATCCGCTGATTCGATCCTCGGCACCTCGACGATCAGGCCGGCCTTGCGCTGGTCATCGAGATGACAACCGGCCAGCGGCGCTCGGCCACACAAGGCAATGCAGATATCGAGGAAGTCCGGGTACTTCTGCGTCCGCGCACCAAGCACGCTGTTGGCATAGACCACCGCGTTGGACTCGGCCCAGACGATCTGTTCACCCGCCGTCGGCGCGGTGTCGAGCAGGTAGGGTGCACAGGTGAAACTCAATTGCGCGCCCATCGCCATGTAGGCGTCGCCCAAGGCACTGGCCGGCTCGCCCAGGGCCGGATCGACGCCGAGCTCACGCCAGCGGCGCTGGTCCACGGAAATCGAATTGAGGGTGGTGGGCACGCAAACCTTCGCGCCCCACTGCACCAGTTGTTCGGCAAAACGCAGGCTGGCCGGGCCGGTATAAATGCAGCCGTCGATGTGGGCTTGGGTGATGTCCAGCAATTGTCCGGCGCCCTGGATGTCGGCCATGCGCAAGACGATTTGCATCGCCACCTGGGCAGCCTTGCCATGGACCCCGTCAAGCAGCGCCTGGTCCCGTTCGTTCAAGCGGACAGTGGAGGGCCGGAACGGCTGCGCGCAAGTATTTTCCCCACGCCATTGGTCGTTGGGCCGACGCCCGGACAAGGTCAGGCGGTTGCCCTCGACACGCCCGAAGCCCTGGCCGCGCAAAGTGCTGAATGCCTCGCTGCCGATGCACAGCACCGGTAGCGAGCGCTGGAAAACCACCTCGGCGACAAGCACCCCCAGGGTCAGGATTTCATCGGCTTCGGCCAGCACCAGTGCCGCCGGTGCATTACCGTTGCTGATGAGTTCCATCAACACGCTGCTGCCGGTGCAAGAGCCACGCCCGCTGGGAATCGCCAGCACGCGCCCGGCCAGGCGCTCGCCACTGAGCGGGTGGTGTCGGTCGATGACTTCGCCCGTGGCCGGATCAACCCCGCCCCAAAAGCTCAGGCCGACATCGGCGAACAACAGGCTGCCCTCGACGGCACCCTCGACCAGGCTGCGGCCCTGCAGGCGGATAGGCGTGCTCGGCATGCCGCGATCCTCAGTAATAAACCTGCGGCACGGTCAGGTTGGCCGGCGGGATTTCGGTGCCGACCCACTTCACGAAGAGCTCCTTGTAGCGGCCGGTCCGCACCTGCTGGTTGACGAACAGGTTGAGGTAATTGAGCAGGCCGTATTCGTTGCGTTTGGCGCCGAGGGATACGTAGTCGATGACGTAAGGCGCGTCTCCGGCGATTTTCAGGCCCTTGTACTTGCCCGATTTGATGGTCGCGGCAGCGACGGTGTTGGTCACCACGGTGGCATCGATGTGGCCCTGGGCGACGGCCAGCAGTGTGTCGTTCTGCGATTGATAGGCACGGAAACTGCCGCTGCCCCAGCTCTTCTGGTCTTTCTCCAGGGCGATGGCTTCATAGGTGCTGCTGGTGTTGCCGAGCTTCTTGCCCTTGAGGTCGGCGTAGCCGTTGATGCCCGTGTCGTCGCGGGTCAGCACGACCATCTGGAACGCGAAGTAGGGCACGGTCAGGCCGACGGTCTTGGCCCGCTCCAGGGTGTCGGAAGTGGAGGCGACGATGACATCGGCGCGGCCCGAGAGCAGCGCGGGGATTCGGTCGGAGAATGGCGTTTCTACAACCTCCGCGTCGACGCCGAGAACCTTCGCCAGATCGTGGCAATAGTCCACGTCGAATCCTGCCGGTTTGTTGCTTTCATCACGAAAGCCCATCGGTGGGAAGTCCAGTGTCACGGCGCAACGCAGTTTCCCCGAGCCGATGATGTCGTCGAGTTTGTCGGCATGGGCGGGAAGGGTAAGCAGGGGAAACAGGACCACGCCGAGGGCTACGGCCAATGCAGGGTTTTTCATAAATGCCTCGCTGTCGAATAAGTGCTGGGAAATATCGTATTGAGGATTTCGTATACGATATTAAATAAGCAATCGACGTGCCTGTTTTTGTTTTTCCGATAGCTCGTTGGTAAGCGCTTGATATACCGAGGGTTGCCGATGCTGCTTGCTGACGTTGGCGAGTAGGCGCGTCAGGTGCGGTGTTACAGATGGGAGCAGTGGTACACGCGGAGGCCCGATAAAGGAACAGCGATCAGCGCTGGTTTTCCCGATATTGGCTGGGAGACAGGCTGGTCAGGGCGCGGAACTGGCGACTGAACGCGCTGTGATCGGTGTAGCCGCAGCGCAGGGCGATCTCGGTGATGGGCAGGTCCTGCTCCAGCAGCAAGCGCGAGGCTTCTTCCAGGCGCGCCTTGTGAATCATCTGTCGGGGCGTGAGCTGGAAGATGCGCTTGCAGTGTCGCTCCAGTTGCGCAACCGACAACCCGGCGATGGCGGTCAGCTCGGCCAGGCTGATGGTACGGGCGAAGTGGCGCTTGATGTGCGCATCCACCGCCGCCAGCTTCTGGAACGCCGGGTGGCTCGATTGTGGCAGTTGCAGGTCACGGGAGATTCCGGCCAGGCCGACGATCCGGCCAGTGAGGTCGTGCAGGGCCAGTTTGTGGGTCAGGCACCACACTGGCTGGTTGCCGTAATACAGGTGCAGTTCGAGTTGGTCGGCCAGTTCTCTTCCGCTGGCGAGCACTCGGCGGTCCTGTTCGGTGTACAGCGGGCCGAAGCGTTCCGGGAATACCTGTTCGGCGGTGAGGCCGAGCAGGTCGTTGCGCTCCTTGAAGCCGCAGCGTCGGGCCAGGGTCTGGTTGACGAAGGCATAGCGGGCCAGGTTGTCCTTGATGAAGAACACTGTGTCGATGAGGGTGTCGAGCAGCGGCGCGATGGGTTGCAGGCTCTGGAGCAGGGTGTCGAGGTCGCAGGGGGGCAGGGAGGCGAGTGAGGGGTACATGGGCGGTGTCGTTTTTTTGTGAGGGAGGGAGTGTCGGATGGAAGTGAGGTGCTTGTCACGTGCTCCGTCTTATGGTGTCTCGGGCTGTCTATTGGTGTGTATATCCGTTGCTGTGGTAACGGCGGCTTATGGTTCCGCTCTTACAGCGGGTCACTTTTGGAAGAGCGCCAAAAGTAACCAAAAACGCTTTGCCCCACCACTCGGTGCCTCGCCTAGGCTCGGCATGCCCTCACTCCGGCATTGCTCCGTGGGCCGCCGCGAAGGGCCATCCATGGCCCAGCGCGGCTAACCCGGCATCCATGCCGGGTTGCCCACTGCGCAATGCCTGCGTTCGGCCAGCGTGGTTAATGGGGCGCTGAGATCAAAGTCAAAAGCAGGGCAAGAGCAAGAGCAAGAGCGAGAGCAAGAGCAAGAGCAAGAGCAAGAGCGAGAGCGGGGCAGGAACCAGGCCGTTCGGGGGGTGCTTGGATGCAAGCGCCACCGGTCGATTGCTTTGAACTCAGCCACGACGATCATTTCTAGATGCACCCCCATTCAAGCCGAGGCACTATCCGCGCAATGCCCAGAATCCTGACTTACCCTACGCCCGAAGAAGATCTGACCGAGCACAATGCCAAGCTGTTTGGCTCACCCAAGGAGCGGCTGGATTTCTATCGGCGGGAAATCCAGTACGAAACCAGTATTCTCGCCAATCGAACCGACGCGTATCTGGCCGCACAGTCTTTCCTGGTGATTGCCTTCGCGTCGTGCATGGCCAACCTGAATCCGGAGTGGGGCAAGCTCTTCACGCTGATCGTGCCGCCATTTCTGGCGCTGCTCGGTTTCCTGAGTTCGCTCAACGCCTGGCCGGGGATTCGGGCTGCCTACGAGATCATCGACCATTGGCATTTCAAACAAAGCGAACTGCTGCGCAGTGAACCGTTGATGGGCCTGGCCTACGATGATTCGCCGCTGTTCAGCGAGCGCGAGTCGACCCACAAGGGCTATCGCAAGTCGCTGCTGTTTTCGGTGCGCACGCCGTGGATCTTCGCGGCGTTCTGGGTGTTGCTGGGGGTGTATTCGGTGTTCATCCAAGTGACCGACCCGGGTGGCTGACCGTCACTTTTTTCGGCGCTCATACCACGCCAGTGCGGGTTGGGTGCTTACGCCGTGCACCAGGATGCTCAGCGCCACCACCGACAGCGTGAGGTCGATGCACAGCTGCGCCACTTCGGGTTGCAGGTGATGGTTCAAGGCGTAGAACAGGTAAAACAGGCTGCCGATGCCGCGTATGCCGAACCAGCCGATCAATAACCGTTGCGGCCCATCCAGCAATCTCCCCCAAGGCATCGCCAGCACGCTCAACGGGCGGATCACCGCGAACAGCAAGGCACCGATGGCCAGGGCCCGCCAATCCCAGTGATGGGCAAGGACCACGCCGAGCAGTGTGACCAGGAACACTTCCATGGAGCGCTCCACCAGGCTGCCGAACGCCAGCATGTCGCTCATCATCACCCCGGCCGCCACCTGGCCGTCGTCCAGGGCCTGGGTGTCGCCGTGCACGGCCTGCTCCGGTTCTACCGCTTCATGGCCCACCAGCGGTTGCACCAGATGCTCGGCCGGCGGCGCGTTTTCATCGGTGGACTCGACTTCCGCCTGACGCAATCCCAGGCCGGCGGCGAACACCGAAAGAAAGCCATAAGCCTGCACCGACTCCGCCGCCACGTAGGCCAGTGCGATCAGGGCCAGGGCCAGGTAATCGTTTGGCGACAGGGTACTGTCGGCGTTCTTGATGCGCATCGACAAGGTCAGCCGGCCGATGCCACGCCCCAGCCAGTAGCCGATCAGCAGCCCCGCCGGTACGGCCCACAAGACGTTGCGCAAGGCCCACTCGCCGAGAAATCCGCTGCCGTCTTCCTGCAGCATGAGCAAGCCAAGGATGACAAAGGGAAATGCAGTGCCGTCGTTCAGCCCGGCTTCCCCGGACAAGCCGAATCGCACGCGATCATCGTCGCGGGCATCATTGACCTGCACCAGTGCCGCCAGCACCGGGTCGGTGGGTGCGAGCATCGCGCCGATCAACATGGACACGCCCCATCCGAGCCCAAACAGGTAGTGCAAGGTCAGGCACAGGCCGGCGATGGTCAGGATCATCACCGGACCGGCCAGCCCGTAGGCCACGCGCCAGCTGCGGTTCTTCAGTGGCAGGCGCAGCTTGAGGCCGCTGACGAACAGCGAGAACACCACGGCGACTTCGGTCAGGTGCTCCATCCAGCCTGACGAATCGTCGACCCCCAGCCGCAGCAGTCCCAGCCCCGCCGGGCCAATGGCGACGCCCAGCACCAGGCACACGGCCGAGGTGGTGACCGGCATCCAGCGCAGGTAGGACGACGTCAGGGCCAGGGTCAGCAAAACGGCACCGAGCACCGCTACCCACACTGTGAAAATCATGGTTGCTCCTTGGGTTGGGGTCACTCATTTCCTTGTGGCGAGGGAGCTTGCTCCCGCTGGCCGCGCAGCGGCCTTTCTTTGGGGGCTGCTGCGCACTGGAGCGCCAGCCCGGCCCAGCGGGAGCAAGCTCCCTCGCCACGAAAAACCGCCTTGCCTAGCGTTCGAGGGGGTTAGCGAAGCGAGGGTTCCCCGGCATATCGGCAGGCTCCCGTTTATCCGGGCGCTTTTCGATCCAGGGGAATTTTTTCCCGTGCGCGAGGCTCTGCAATGGAAGAGACGTGCTGATCGAGCGTCCCGTCGAGAAACCCAAGAGGCCTTTATGACTGCGCTGACATCCCTCCAATCCAGGCCTGCCACCGCGCAGCCATTCACCACTGCGGGCAACGTTCGTCAATGCTACGAGCGGCTGCTGCAGGGCCCCGACGACAGCGACAAGCAAGCCGATGCCCAAGCCTTTCTCCAGCCTTTGCTGGAGCAGGCCGCGGCGTTGCCCCAGGAGATGCCCGACGATCCAGCGGCGCTGCTTGCCTGGGTAGAACAGCACAGCGCCGGCGTGGCCCGGCAGTACGCCGACTACCTGGAACGACGCAAGAGTGGCGGTCGTCGGGAGTTCTTCCACAGCAAGGCCCAGGCTTTGTACTTCCTGCAGGCCGTGGCGCCGACGAAACTAGTGGATGGCGCCTGGTTGTATGGCGTGCTCAGGCACTGGCATGACCACCGTTTCGAAGGGCTGCTGTGTACCTATCTGGAAGAGCTCGGCGATGGTGTGCCGGCCCAGAACCATGTGGTGCTCTACCGCAAGCTGCTAGCCGAACATGGGCTGTCGGACATGCCCGACATCCACGATGACCGCTATCTGCAAGGTGCGGTGCAACTGGCTTTGGGTTATGCCGGCGACGAGTATCTGCCCGAGGTCATCGGCTACAACCTTGGCTACGAACAACTGCCACTGCATTTGCTGATCAGCGCCTATGAGCTGAGCGAACTCGACATCGACCCGTATTACTTCACTCTCCATGTGACCATCGACAACGCCAGCACCGGCCATGCCCACAAGGCTGTGCAATCGCTGCTGCAACTGATGCCGATGGAGGCGGATCGCGAATCCTTCTGGCGTCGGGTCACCCTGGGCTATCGCCTCAACGACCTGGGGCAGGGCAGCCGGGCGGTCATCGAGTCGTTTGACTTGGAACGCGAGGTCCTCGACATGCTTGAGCGCAAGCGCCCGTTTGGCCAACACATGCATTCCGATTACTGCAAATTCGAAGGCAAGACCGTCAACCAATGGCTGGCGGAGCCGGGGCAGCTGGAAGGTTTCCTCAAGGCCATGCAAGGCAAAGGCTGGATCCGGCGCCACGAAGATCCGCAGAACAGCCGCTTCTGGACCCTGATCGAAGGCGCTGGCGCGGCGATGTTCGGGGTCTTCAGCCCTTACGAAAAGCAGCTGTTGCACGATTGGATCGCCGGTGACTGGTTGGAGGAGCGCGGTCGCTCCGGCGCCCGCCGCAGCCTTGGCGCGGCGCAGGATACCCAGGCACCGCCGCAGGATCCGGACGTGCAGAACCTGCAGCAATTACTGCGGGGCAAGGCGCCCGATGCGCAGATGCAGATCCTCTTGTCCTGGCTTTCGCCGCGCGCCCATAGCCATCCGGCCGGGCTGCTGGCGACCCGCCGGTTCATCGAACTCAAATCCGCCCTTCGTTAGGAGCTCTGCATGAATCAGGAAGATCGCCTGTCCGAACCCGACCTGGCGCTGCTGCAACTGGGTCGCCGCCTGCACGCCGACGGCTACCGTTTCATCACCCCGACACCGTTAACCCATGAACGGGTCAATAAACGGCCCGGCAACGAGCGTTCGAAGACCCTGCGGGACGTTTTCGGCTGGTCGCGGCCGTTCGCGCCTGGGCTGATTTCCGCCGATGAGCAGCGTCAGTTGCAGGAGGCGCAGGTGTTGGAGGAACGTGACGGCCTGTTATACAGCCGCGTGCGCTGGTCGAGCCTGGACGGGATGCTGTTCGCCCATTCGCAGTTTCCCACCCAGGCCAATGACGCAGTATTTTTCGGCCCGGACAGCTATCGGTTCGCCCATCTGATCCATACCCACCTGCAACAGAACTTCACCGCGGTGCATCGGGCCGTGGACATCGGCTGTGGTGCCGGTGTCGGGGCCATGGTGATTGCCCGCGCCCGGCGCGAGGCCGAGGTTCTCGCCGTGGACATCAATCCCCTGGCCCTGCGCCTGTGCGCGGTCAACGCCGCGCTGGCCGAGGTTGCCAACGTCGAGGTCGCCCACAGTGATGTTCTCCGGGACGTCGAGGGCAGCTTTGACCTGATCGTTGCCAACCCACCGTACATGGCCGACCCGGCCGAGCGCGCCTATCGCCATGGTGGCGGCGCGCTGGGCGCCGGCCTGTCGCTGCGTATCGTCGAGCAGGCGTTGCCCCGGCTTACGCCTGGTGGCTCGCTGGTGCTCTACACCGGCGTGGCGATGGTCGACGGTCGCGATCCGTTCCTGGAGGCGCTTGGCCCTTGGCGCGATTCGGCGCAGTACGGCTGGACTTACCGGGAACTGGACCCGGATGTCTTCGGCGAGGAATTGCTGACCCCGGGTTATCAGGACGTGGAACGGATCGCCGTGGTGGCGTTGGTTGTCACCCGCACGGGTGCGGGTATCGGAGGGAACATCGATGAACAGGCGTTTGAAGTTCGGCATTGAAGAGGAATATTTCGTCACCGACCTGCAAACCCGGCACATGCCCGACCAGCCGCCCGTAGCGGCGATTGCGGCATGCCGGGAGGAGCTGGGTGAGCATTTCGCCCACGAGATGTTCCTGAGCCAGGTGGAGATGGCTTCGCCCATCTTCGAGAACCTGGCGGAGGCCGCCGATTACCTGGCCCAGGTGCGTAGCGGCCTGACGCGGCGCCTGGCACCCCACGGCCTGGGATTATTGAGCGCCGGCTCACATCCGATGACCACGGTCGGCTTGCAGCCCACCGACGAGCTGCATTTCCAGCAATTGTTCGACGATTACCAGCGAGTGGCGCGCCGCAGCGTGTTATCGGGCCTGCATGTACACGTGGAAGTACCGGGCGATCAGGACCGGGTCAAGGTCATGAACGAAGTGTTGCCGTGGCTGCCGATGTTGTTGGCGCTGAGTGCGTCTTCGCCGTTCTGGAACGGCGGCTACAGCGGCTTCAGCAGTTATCGCCAGGTAGCCTGCGATGAATGGCCGCGGATGGGCGTGCCGGAGTTCTTCGCCGACGAGGCCGCGTTCAACGGCTACGTCGACATGCTCACGCGCACCGGCTCCATTCGCCAGCCCAGCGATTGCTGGTGGGTGCTCAGGCCGTCGTCGCGTTACCCGACGCTGGAGCTGCGCATCTGCGATGCCTGCCCGCGGATCGACGACGTCCTGTGCCTGGTTTCGCTGTTTCGCCTGATGGTTGCCCATGCCTGCGCCCAGCCCAAGCCTGGGGCCAATTACAGCCTGATGTCGCAGTGGATCCTCAAGGAAAACCGCTACCGGGCCAAGCGCCACGGCATCCTGGCGGAGTTCATCATCGAGGGGCAGGAACAACCCATGCTCATTGGCGAATGGCTGAACCTGGCCGAGCAGACCTTCGCCGACACCGCCACAGCGCTGGGCGTGCAGGACGTGTTCAAGCAAGCCCGCCGGATCGTTCAGGAGGGCACCAGTGCCGATCGCCAGGTCGTGCTGTATGAACAAGGCTTGCTGCTGGGGGACTCCATCGAACAGGCCCTGAGCCGGGTGGTTGATCAGTTGCTCTCGGAAACCGCCGGCATGCCGGTGGCCGATCCTACCCTTGCGCAAGTTGCAGGTGGCCCATGACCAGCAAAACCCTTGAAGACTACAACCGCATGCGCGACTTCGCCGCCACCCCGGAACCGGCGGCGAAACGCTCGCGCAAAGCGGCGAAAACCGCCCATGCCCTGCAGTACTGCATCCAGAAGCACGATGCCACGCGGCTGCATTACGATTTTCGCCTGGAGCTGGACGGCGCGCTCAAGAGCTGGGCAGTGCCCAAGGGACCGTCCCTGGATCCGAAGGTCAAGCGCCTGGCCGTGCATGTCGAAGACCATCCGCTCGATTACGCGACCTTCGAGGGCAGCATTCCCGAAGGGCACTACGGCGCCGGCGATGTCATTGTCTGGGACCGGGGCGTGTGGATTCCCCAGGGCGACGTACACGAAGCCTACGAAAAGGGCCGCCTCAAGTTCGAGCTGCGCGGGGAGAAACTCGCTGGCCTGTGGAACCTGGTGCGCACCCATATGCCCGGTAAACAGGAGCAATGGTTCCTGATCAAGCATCAGGACGACGCAGCCCGTCCGGAGAGCGAGTACGACGTGGTCGAGGCCGAGCCGGACAGCGTGCTCAGCGACCGCACGATCGTGCCCAAGCGCCGAGGCAAGGCCGCTGCTGCCAAAGCCGTAAAACAACCGGAAAAAGCCGCGCCGCCGAAATCGTCGAAAAAAACCGCGAAGACCACCCTCAGCGGCGCCGTTGCCGGCCCGATTCCCGAAACCCTCAAGCCGGAACTGGCGACGCTGGTGGACAGCGCGCCCGAGGGCGACTGGCTCTACGAGATCAAGTTCGACGGCTACCGGGTCATGGCGCGTATCGACAACGGCGATGTGCGCTTGATCACCCGCAACGGCCATGACTGGACCCACAAACTGCCGAAACAGGCCGAGGCCTTGGCCGGGCTCGGATTGGAATCGGCCTGGCTCGACGGCGAGATGGTCGTCGCCAATGAGCAAGGCGTGCCGGACTTCCAGGCCCTGCAAAACGCCTTTGATGCCGGCAGCAGCGGCAAGATCGCCTATTACCTGTTCGATTTGCCCTACCTCAACGGCATGGATCTGCGCAAAGTGCCGGTGGAGGAGCGTCGGGCCGCGCTGGCAGCGGTGCTTGAGGCGAATGAAGATCCGTTGCTGCGCTTTTCCGACGCCTTCGAGGAAACCCCCGAAGCACTGCTCAACAGCGCTTGCCAGATGCGCATGGAAGGACTGATCGGCAAACGCCAGGGCAGCGCCTATGTGTCCCGGCGCAGCAGCGACTGGATCAAGCTCAAATGCAAGAATCGCCAGGAGTTTGTCGTGGTCGGCTTCAGCGAGCCCAAGGGCTCGCGCAGCGCGTTCGGTGCCTTGTTGCTGGGCCTGCATGACGTAGACAGCGGTGAGCTGCGGTATGCCGGCAAGGTCGGCACCGGTTTCAACGAGACGACGCTCAAAAGCATCTACCAGCAGCTGTTGCCCCTGGAAACGAAAAAAGCCGCCGTGGTCAACCCCCCCACTGGTTACGAGGCCAAGGGCGTGCACTGGCTCAAGCCGGAATTACTGGCCGAGGTGGCATTTGCTGAAATGACCAAGGAAGGTTCGGTACGCCACGCGGTGTTCCATGGCTTGCGCAACGACAAGCCGGCCAAGGCGATTACCCAGGAACTGCCGAAACCGATAGAGAAGCCCGCCAGGAAAAAAACCGCCGCCAAGGAGGAGCCGGCACCGGCCAAGCCCAAGACCAAAGCCAAGGCCAAGACCACCCAGGCACCGACCCTGGACGGCAAGGTGCGCATTACCCACCCGGACCGGATCATCGATGCCAGCAGTGGCACGACCAAGATGCAACTGGCCGAGTACTACGCCAGCGTTGCCGAATTCATCCTGCCGGAACTGGCCGACCGTCCGGTGGCCCTGGTGCGCGCGCCGGACGGCATCGCCGGCGAGCTGTTCTTCCAGAAGAACCCCGAGCGCCTGGCGATTCCCGGCATCACCAGCCTGGACAAGGACCTGACCGGGCAACCGGTGATGATCATCAACAACGCCGAAGCGCTCATCGGTGCGGTGCAGATGAGTACCGTGGAGCTGCACACCTGGAACGCCACTTCGGTAGACCTGGACAAACCCGACCGTTTTGTCCTCGACCTTGACCCGGACCCGGCGCTGCCGTGGAAAAGCATGGTGGAAGCCACGCAACTGACCTTGTCGGTGCTGGATGAGCTGGGCCTGAAGGCGTTTCTCAAGACCAGCGGCGGCAAGGGTATCCACGTGGTGGTGCCGCTGACCCGCAAGTTGGGCTGGGACGAGGTCAAGGGCTTCAGCCACGCCATTGTCAGCCACATGGCCAAGCTGTTGCCCGATCGCTTCTCGGCGGTATCGGGACCGAAAAACCGGGTGGGGCGGATTTTCATCGATTACCTGCGCAACGGCCTGGGCGCCACGACCATTTGTGCCTATGCCGCCCGCACCCGTGAAGGGCTGCCAGTGTCGGTGCCGATTTATCGCGAAGAAGTGGCCGAGCTCAAGGGCGCCAACCTGTGGAACGTACACAACGTGCATGAGCGGCTGGCCGAGGTGGGGCATGAGCCTTGGGCGGACCTGAAGAAAACCCGCCAGGGCATCACGGCCGAGATGCGTCGGCGGATCGGGATGAAGACCACCGCCAAGTAGCCCCTAGGAGGAAGGGGCCGCTCTGTGGCAAGTGTAATTATTGTGGCGAGGGGATTTATCCCCGCTGGGGCGCGAAGCGGCCCTATACTTACTTTCTCGGTATATCGGCTGGACACAAGGGCTGCTTCGCAGCCCAGCGGGGATAAATCCCCTCGCCACAGATAATACCTAGCATGAATGAGCGTTTCTGCCAGATTTTGCGGGGTCCTAATAAACCCGCGCCCGCCGCAATTGCTCGATCGCTTCGATCAACTCGTCATAGGACACCGGTTTGCCGATGTGCTGGTCAAAACCCGACTGCTGCGACTTGTGCATGTCGACAGACGCACCGTACCCGGTCAGGGCGATGGCCGGGATGTTTTTGATGTGGGGCAACTCGCGCAGCGCCTGCATCAGTTCATGGCCATTCATTACCGGCATGCCCAGGTCCGAGATCACCACGTCGTAACGGGCGTCCCGGGCCGCTTCCAGCGCTTGCAACGGTTGATCGAACGCAACGACGTTGGCGTCCTCCATTTCCAGCAGCAGCTTGAGGGTATCGAGCACGTCGGGGGAATCGTCCACCAACAACACCGTCAAGCCGCTCAGGCGTCCGGATTGCTCTTCGCAGGCTTGCGGCTTGGGCGCCAGCTCGGCGCTGCTCAAGGGCAGGCGGATGGTGAACGTACAGCCTTTGCCCAGCCCTTCGGACTTGACCTCGACGCTGCCGCCGTGGGCTTCGGTCAACTGCCGTACCAGCGACAGGCCGATTCCCAGCCCTTCGCGCTGATGGGTCGCATGCTGGGTCTCGGCCTGGCCGAACAGGTCGAACACTTCGCTCAAGTGTTCCGCGGCAATACCGACGCCTGAATCCTTGACGTCCAGGCGAGCCATGCGCCCGTCCTGGCTGGCGATCAACTGCACGCGGCCGCCATTCGGGGTGAATTTCAGCGCGTTATTCACCAGGTTCCAGATGATCTGCTCCAGCCGGGTCGGATCGGCGTTGACAATCAGCTCGCTGCCGGGCCCTTCGGGCAGTTCCAGAGTGACCTTGTTCGGATGGTTGTCGTTGATCACCACGGTGTAGATGTCTTGCAGCACGCGACCCAGATCGACCGCCAGGCGCTTGAGCTTGAGCTTGCCGGTGCGTACTCGGGCTACGTCCAGCAGGTCGTCGATGATACGCGCCTGGCTGGTAACAGCGTCGCAGATGGTGTTGACCGCCCTGGCAGCCGCAGTGACGCTCTTGGTCACCGGCAGGCGGCGCAGCAATTCGGCGTTGAGCTGGATCAGATTCAGCGGGTGCTTCAGTTCGTGGGACATGACCGCGAAGAACTCATCCTTCAAGTGGCTGTTGTTCTGGGTTTCCATGAGCCGTTGGGTCTGTTCTTCGTGCAGGCGCTTATGCCCGGTGAGATCACGGGCAATCTTCACGTAGCCCTGCAAGTAGTCGCCACTGAGCAGCGTGACCTCGCCACTGCAGAAGAAGCGGCTGCCGTCCTTGCGTTGATGCCAGCGCTCGTCTTCGCAACGGCCTTTGGCACGAGCGGTGCTCAGTTCGGTTTCAGGAGCGCCGTAGCTACGGTCTTCCGGGGTAAAGAGGAAGTCGTAATAAGCGCCTTCGGCTTCGGCCTTGGTATGGCCGAAAATCAACTGCGCGCCGGTGTTCCAACTGGTGATCACGCCATGTTCGTCGAGCAGGATGATCGCGTAGTCGCGGGTGCTTTCGGCCACCAGGCGCATGCGCTCTTCGCCCAGGCGCAACTCTTCTTCAGCGGCACGGCGCTTGGTGATGTCGATAAAGGTCAACACCGTGCCGTCGATGTGGTCTTCGCTGGAGCGATAGGGCAGCAGGCGGGCGATGTACCAGCGGTCATCCTTGCTGCTGACTTCGCGCTCGATCATGTTCAGCGACTCGAACACCTGGGTGGCGTCCGCAGCCATCTCCGCATAGTCCAGGCGGTGGGTGATGTCGAGCAGTGAACGGCCGGTGTCCACCGGGAGCATGCTGAAGATTTCCGTGGCCCGCGGGGTGAACCATTTGATGCGCATGCTGCGGTCGACGAATACCGTGGCGATGTCGGTGGAGGCGATCAGGTTGGTGAGGTAGTCGTTGATCTTGTCGGTTTCCTCGACCTTGGTCTTCAGCTCGTAATTGACCGTCAGCAACTCTTCGTTGATCGATTGCAGCTCTTCCTTGCTGGTTTCCAGCTCCTCGGTGGCCGAGCGCAGTTCCTCGTTGATGGCCTGCATTTCTTCATTGGAGGCCTTGAGCTCCTCGCTGGAGACCTCGGCCTGCTCGATGGTGTCCTGCAGGTGCGACTTGGTCCGCTGCAGCTCCCGCTCCAGATTGGCCAGCACCTGGTTTTCGGTCTGGCTGGTGATGGCGGTAACCTGCTGGCTGGGATCGACTTCCTCCTCCTCGAACACGACAAGGACAAACTCGCCATCGGATTCGTCGTCGCGATACGGCTGGACCAGCAGGTCCACCAGGAAGCGCTTGCCATCGCGCTCCATATTGACCTGGCGGGACTTGACCGGCTGGCCGTTCTGGTTCACCTGGAACAAGGCGGTGCGGATTTCCAGGCGCAGCTGCGGGTTGATCAGCGTCAGCAGGTTACGCGACATCTCGCCGCCGACGTGGCGCAGATAGCGGCCGGCGGTTTCGATCATGTGCAGGATGTCGCCATTGCTGTCGACAATTATGCTCGGTGGCGCGGCCCGTTCGATGGCACGCAAGTGGATATCGGCAAACGACACCTTGCGCGGCGCGATGATCTGCGGCGCGGCCAGGGACGAGGTGCTGCGCACGTAACCGCCACGGGGCATGGTCGGGGTTCGGCGGCTGGCGGCAGTGCCGTATTTGGCGCGGAAGATCCGGTTGCGCTTGTCCACCGGGCTGAACAGCTCGCTGCAGGCATCGGCCGACTCCGACGAACCGAGGAACAGGTAGCCTCCCGGGCGCAGGGCAAAGTGGAACATTTGCAGGATTTCCCGCTGCACTTCGCGGTCGAGGTAGATCAGCAGGTTGCGGCAGACGATCAGGTCGATCTGCGAGAAGGGCGGGTCCGACAGCAGGCTGTGTTTGGCAAACAGCACGCGCTCGCGGATTTCCTTGCGCACACGGTACGTCGTGGTTTCCTTCAGGAAATATTGGCGCAGGCGAGTGGGCGGCACGTCGGTAATGATCGCTTCCGGGTAGGCGCCGCCGCGCCCCACGGTAATGGCGCGTTCGTCGATGTCGGTGGCGAATATCTGCAGCTTGGCGTTGCTCGAATCATGCTGTAACTGATCGCTGAGCAACATGGCCAGGGTATAGGCCTCTTCGCCGGTGGAGCAGCCGGCCGACCAGATCCTGATCTCCTCAGGCGGCACGCTACCCGGCTCGACCGGCTTCAACAGGTTGGGCAGGACGTCGCGCTCCAGGGCTTCGAAGGCTTCGCGATCGCGGAAGAAATTGGTCACCCCGATCAGCAGGTCGCCCAGCAGCGCCTTGGTTTCTTCGGGGTGATTCTGCAGATACGCGTAGTAGGCGCCCAGATCTGGCTGGGCGGTGACCTGCATGCGCCGTTCGATGCGCCGCAGCACGGTGGCCCGCTTGTAATGCTTGAAGTCATGCCCGGTGCCAGCGCGCAGCTGCACCAGGATGTCATGCAGCGATTGCTCGGCGGCGACTGCTTCGCGCTCGGAGGTTGGCGGTTGGGTCTTGATTTCCGGGTCGTTGGCCGTCGGTAGGCGAATATTCTGGGAATTTCGCCACAGCTCCAGGAGCTTTTGCGGCATTTCCACCACGGGAAGCACCAGGTCGACCATCTGGGTGTCGATGGCGGCCTGGGGCATGCCGTCGAATTCGGCGTCCTGGGGCGATTGGGCGATGGTCACGCCGCCCTGTTCCTTGATGCGCGACAGGCCCACGGCTCCGTCGGAGCCGGTGCCCGACAGCACCAGGCAGAATGCCCGCTCCTTGTGTACGTCGGCCAGGTCACGGAAAAACAGGTCGATAGCCACATGCCCGCCGAGGCGCGGCTCGGCCGGCTTGACCTTCAGATATCCGTCGTTCATCGACAAATGATGGGCGGGGGAAATGACATAGACATGGTTTTTCTGGATAGCGACCGTCTCGCTCACCTGGAGCACCGGCATCTTGGTCGATTCCTGGATGATCTTGTCGGCGATGCTTTGATGGTCTGGAGCCAGGTGCAGGACGATCACGAACGCCATGCCATTGTCCTTGGGCATGTGTTCAAAAAACTGCTTGATGGCCTGCAAGCCGCCCGCAGAGGCGCCGATTCCTACTACCGGAAACTCGAGGCTGCTGGGGCTCAGCTCTCGTCGCTGTGGCACGTTGGGAGAGCGTTTGCTTGGTGAAGACATATGACATTGGCCTTAGGAAGGGCGGCGGAGCGGTCCAGCGCTGCCGCCTCGATGTTCAGGGTGCAAAAACTCGCAGGATAGTCGGGTTAGGCGAAGATTGCGAAGTGGATGTTCGCCTGACCGCGGCTTCCGTCATTGTGCGCCTCGACGCGGGCTCAGCCCACCGGCACGCGAAGGTATTCCGGTTGCAGGTAGTTGAACCACAGCAGGATCATTTCCACCAGGATCGTGACCAGCACCAGTAAACCGACGCCCCAGACGCTCGCTGAATACAATAGCCCTTGTTCTTTCTTCAGGCCCATGAACTTGGGTAGACCGACGAACAGCAGGAATGTCGAGTAGACCGAGGCGAGCAACAGGACCACCACCGCCAGCCAGCGGCTGGGGTACAGCCCGAAGATGCCGGCCAGGAAGTACGGGGTTGCGGTGTAGGCGGCAAAACCGATGCACTGGTTGACCGTGGGCCGAGCCTCGAAGGTGCGCGACATCCAGCGGATGAACAGCCCCATCAGCGAGACGCCGATCACGATGGTCAGGTAGAGCAGGGCGCACAGTTGCAAGGCGCTGGCCTGACTCAACCTCACGGTCTCGTTTTCGGCCAGGCTCCAGCCGGTCCAGGTGGTACCGATGAACAGGCACACCGCCGGAATCAGCGCCAGCAACAGCAGATGGGCCAGGTAATGGTGAGGGTGAGCCTGCTCCTGCTCGCGAATGTCCCCCCAGGCAAATTCCGGATGGGTGAACAGCTTGACGAAAAGCACAGACATGACGACCTCCTGATCAGGACAGCCTCTGCATGAGGCTCATACCGTTATGAGGTACAGGATCGGCCAGGGGTTTCATTTATTTGGCGTGTCCGGGCGACGGCGCGATAAAGGGAATGATTCGAAACCGCGGGGGTCAACCCATCAGCATCCATGAAGGACTGAATGCCATGACTGTTGCCCAATCCCTGGTTGATTATCTGCAAGACCATGAACTGCGCCTGACCACCGCCGAGTCCTGCACCGCCGGGCTGATCGTCACCCTGTTGGCGGAAGTGCCGGGCAGTGGCTCGCTGATCGAAAGCGGCTATGTGGTGTATTCCCCCGAAGCCAAGCAGCGCTTGCTCGGCGTCAAGCCGCGCACCATCGATACCTTCAATCTCACCAGCCGCGAAGTCGCCGAGGAAATGGCCCTGGGCGCGCTGCGCGACGCCGACGCCAACGTCGCGGTCGCTACCACCGGCCTGCTCGGGCCGGACGACAAGGACGGCATACCTGCTGGCACGGTCTGTTTTGCCTGGGCGTTCGAGGTAAACGGCCAGCGTGCGCTGTTCAGCCGCCAGGAGCGATTCTTTGGCGACCGGCGCCAGGTGCAGTTGCTCTCCAGCGAGTACGCCTTGCGGCAATTGCCCGGCTATCACCAGCGTGCTTTGGCCGGTGAACTTCGATAGGAGCGGCCCCATGATCGATCAGCGTGAACAAGACGACCACCGCAGCCGCCAGTTCCCGGTGGAAGAGGACATGGCATTCCAGCACAAGGTCTGGCGCTTCGAGCGGGTCGGCTGGTACGTATTGGTGCTGTTGGTGATCCTGACCCTGCTCGGGCTGTTTTCCCGTGGTCCGCTGAGCAGCCGCGAAGCGCAAAGCGCGGACGGCAGCATTGGCGTCGAATACGAGATGTTCCATCGCAACGGCTCGGTCAATCCGCTGGTCGTCCGTCTGCAAGGCGCGTCCAACGCGGTGCTGGAGGTGGAGCTCGGCGGCGATTGGCTGGAGGGGTTCGATGTGCAGAGCGTGCAACCGCAGCCAGTGCGTTCGGCCGCCGCGGGGCAGGGTATGAAGATCTGGGTCCAGGCCGACGGGCAGGGGCGGGCCAACCTGCACCTGTCACTGCTCGGTGAAGGCCTCGGTAACTATAAAAGCCGCATCGCAACGCCCAATGGCGCCGAGGTCAGGTTCAATCAATTCATCTTTCCATAGGTGACGTATGGATTCGGTATTGCGAGCCGCCGCTATGTACGCGGTATTGTTGGTGTTGTTCAAGATCGCCGGGCGACGTTCGCTGGCGGAGATCACCACCTTCGATTTCGTCCTGTTGATGATCATTGGCGAGGCTACCCAGCAGGCATTGTTGGGGGACGATTTCTCGATGACCAATTCGTTCATGGTCATCGTCACGCTGATTGCCATCGATGTCGGGTTTTCGCTGCTCAAGCTGCGCTCCGACTGGGTTTCGCGGCTGATCGATGGTGGTCCGACCATCATCGTCGAGGATGGGCGTATCTTGCAGGGGCGCATGCGTCACGCCCGGCTGATAGAGGCAGACATCATGGAAGCGGCGCGCTCGAGCCAGGGCATCGAGACCCTGGATCAGATCAAGTTCGCGATCATCGAACGCAACGGGAAGATTTCGGTGATCGCCAAGGAGTGATCCTTGGTAGTGGCGGGGGGCTTTTGTGGTGAGGGGATTTATCCCCGTTGGGCTGCGAAGCAGCCCTCTGGATCCTTCCTGATATACCGAGGTGTCCTGATTCAGGGCCGCTTCGCGCCCCAGCGGGGATAAATCCCCTCGCCACAAAAAGCCCCCTCGCCACATACATTTAAAGGATCGGCTTGCCCCCGGTCACCGCATACCGCGAGCCGGAGATGTAGCTGGACTCATCCGAGGCCAGCAGCACGAAGATCGGCGCCACTTCCACGGGCTGGCCGGGGCGCCCCAGTGGTGTCTGCGAACCGAAGTTCTGCACTTCTTCCTCGGGCATGGTGGCAACGATCAGCGGTGTCCAGATCGGCCCTGGCGCGACGCTGTTCACCCGGATGCCCTTGGGCCCGAGCATCTGCGCCAGGCCACCGGTGAAGTTGGCGATGGCGCCTTTGGTCGTGGCATAGGCCAGCAACGTCGGCTTGGGCATGTCCGAGTTGACCGAGGTGGTGTTGATGATCGATCCCCCGGCCTGCATGTGCGGCACCGCGGCCTGGCAGATCCTGAACATTGCGGTGATGTTGATATCGAACGTGCGCACCCATTCTTCGTCCGGAATCTCTTCCAGGGTTTCGTGAGTCATCTGGAACGCGGCGTTGTTGACGAGGACGTCGATGCGGCCGAAGCGCGCCACGGTTTCATCGACGACCTTGCGGCATTGGACCTTGTCCGCCAGGTCGCCGGGCAGCAACAGGCATTGCCGGCCGGCCTGTTCGACCCAGCGAGCGGTCTCCTTGGCATCCTCGTGCTCGTTCAGGTAGGAAATGGCCACGTCGGCGCCTTCGCGGGCGAAGGCGATGGCTACCGCTCGCCCGATGCCGCTGTCGGCGCCGGTGATCAGCGCAATCTTGTTCGCCAGGCGACCGGAACCCTTGTAGCTTTGTTCACCGCAGTCTGGATACGGGTCCATCTTCTGCTGGCTGCCGGGGACGGGCTGGCTTTGTTTGGGGAAGGGTGGGGTTGGGTAATCGGCCATTTTCGTTCTCCATGGCAGGTGGTTGCGATGGAGGGTGGACTGTGGCGTTTCAGGCAGAGTTCGGTCGGATTTTCCCATCTGTCGATGAGCGTGACCGCTAGCGTTTCGTCGAGCGGGCCCAAGATCGGCTGAACGGGGACGCGGGCGTACTCTCCAATGCAAACAACGCTTCATAAGGAGAAGGGCATGTTCAGTCACATTCAGATTGGTGCGCGGGATCTACCGAAAATGGTCGCGTTCTACGATGCCGTCCTGGGGTGCCTGGGGTTGGTGCGCATGGACAGCGAAGACGACTCGGGCCCGCCCGGGGAAGGCTGGCATCAACCCGGCAGGCATTGGCCGCAGGTGTTCGTCCAGGTGCCGATCAATGGCCTGCCCGCGACCTGGGGCAATGGCATGCAAGTGAGCTTCGCCGCCGATTCGCCGCAGACCGTGCGCGCCGCTTGGGACATGGCCCTGGCGATGGGCGGTTTCGACGAAGGCGCGCCGGGCCCGAGGCCCCAGTATTCAAAGGATTACTTCGGGGCTTATTGCCGGGACCCGGAGGGCAATAAGTTGTGCTTTGTGCATACGCCGGATATGTATGACTGACCCGATCTGGAGGTGATCTGCTCTTGTGGCGAGGGGATTTATCCCCGCTGGGTCGCGTAGCGGCCCCATTTTTCTACGGTCGCTGCGCAACCGAACGGGGATAAATCCCCTCACCACAAGAGCTTATTGTCGGCCCGATCAGCCTCTGGCCTTCAGGCTCCGCTCCATCCGCGCAAGACCTTCCTCCAGCAGGGCCCTCGGGCAACCGAAGTTCAGCCGCACGAATTGCCCGGCATCATCGCCAAAATCCATCCCGGCGCTCAAGCCGACCTTGGCTTCCTTCAGGAAAAACGCTTGCGGATCGTCCAGCCCCAGCCCGGAGCAATCCAGCCACGCCAGGTAGGTCCCCTGGGGCACGGTCATGGTCACGCCTGGCAGGCGGTTCTTCACCGCGTCGACCAGGTAGTCCCGGTTGGCTTGCAGGTAGGCCTTCAATGCCTCCAGCCACGGACCCGCTTCGCTGTAGGCGGCACGAGTCGCCTCCAGGCCCAGGGCATTGACGCTGTCGACCATGCCCGCCCTGGCGCTGTTGACCCGCTCGCGCAGCCTGGCGTTCTGGATGATCGCAAAGGAGGTTTTCAGCCCCGCGATGTTGTAGGCCTTGCTGGCCGACATCAGCGTGATGGTGCGCTCGGCAATCTCCGCGCCGAGGCTGGCGGTGGGGATGTGCACGCGGCCATCGAAGCACAGTTCGGCATGGATCTCGTCGGAAATGATCCAGGCGTCCTGCTCGACGCAAATGTCCGCCACGGCCTTGAGTTCGTCGCGTCCAAACACCTTGCCCAGCGGGTTGTGTGGATTGCTCAGCAACAACGCGCCGCCGCCCTGCAAGGCGTCGCGCAATGCGCCCAGGGGCGTGTGGAACTCTCCGTCGAGCGGGGTGAAGGGCAACTCCAGCTTGTTCAGGTTCCAATGGCCCGGCGCATGACGCAGCGGCGGGTAATTGGGCACCTGCACCACAACGTTCTGCTGCGGCTCGACCAACGCATGCAAAGCCATGTTGAAACCTGGCTCGACCCCCGGCAGGAACAGGATCTGCTGGGGCTCGACGCGCCAGCCATACTTGCTCCAGAGATCGGCGACGATGGCGGCGCGCAGGCTGTCCTGGGCCACGCTGTAGCCCAGCATCGGATGCTCCAGGCGCTTGTGCAGCGCATCGATCACCATCGGCGGGGCGGCAAAATCCATGTCGGCCACCCACATCGGCAATACCTCGGCCGGGTAACGGCTCCATTTGGTGCTGCCGGTGCCTTGGCGTTCGAACACCTGGTCGAAATCGAAAGTCATGGTGGTTCCATCAGTCAGGGATACAGAATCGGGCCATCATAAAGCAAAGAGGCTGGACAAAAAGATTGGTAGCTAATTGCCATTAATTTGCTGCAATGCGCTACAGTTTCGTCCCGAGACGTCGATATGCCGCCGACGGACGCCCGGTTCATGACAAGGACAGCCCGATGAAATCGCCCCTGCGCTTTAACGATCACTACCGCAAAGCCGATCGCATCATGCTCGGGCTGCTCTGGCTCACGCTCCTGTATTCGCTGGGCCTGGCATTTCTTCATTCGACCTTCACTCAGGCGCTGCTGATCGGCGCACCAACGTGCCTGCTGGCGACGCTGCTCTACCGGGGCATCGGCGGCACCCGTGCGATGCGCTGCATCATCGCCATGGCGCTGATGGTCATGGCCGCGCTGCACATCAACCAGACCCGAGGCGTGATCGAGTTTCACTTCGGCATCTTCGTGCTGCTGGCGGTATTGACGTTCTATCGCGACTGGCTGCCGATCGTCGTGGCCGCCGGTACCATCGCCGTTCACCACGTCGGGTTTCATTGGCTCCAGCATCAGGGCTACCCGGTGTTCGTGATGGATGCCCACGGCGGGTGGACGATGATTTTTGTGCATGCCTTTTATGTCGTCGTCGAAAGCGTGATCCTGATCTACCTGGCGAACCAGAGCCTGGCCGATGCAACGGACAACCAGGACGTGCTCGACAAGGTGCTGGCCGCCGCCGCGCAGTTGAGTCGTGACACCGACACACAACGCAGCCAGGGCGTGAAAGTCTCATCCGGCGAGCGTTTCGACCATTTCCTCCTGCAGGTGACCAACCTGGTGGACGGTGTGGTGCGCGACACCCGTGACCTGTCGGACCTCGGCCAGGACCTGTCCCAGGTCGGCCGGACCCTGGAAAACGGTGCCCGGCACCAGTTGGACGAAGTGGCACAGATGAGCGGCGCGATCGGCCAGCTGATGCAGGCCATGGAGAGTATTACCGGCCACGTCGGCCAGACGCTGGAGCGCGCCGGGCAGGCCAACGAGCAAGTCAACCGGGGGCGCACCACGGTTGACCAGACCCGGGAAGAAATTCTCGAACTGGCGGGACGGATCAACCTGACCAATGAAACCGTGCAACTGCTGGCCGAGCAGGCGCAGCAGATCGGCCAGGTGCTGGACGTGATCAACAGCATCGCCGAACAGACCAACCTGCTGGCCCTCAATGCGGCCATCGAGGCGGCCCGGGCCGGCGAGCAGGGGCGTGGGTTCGCCGTGGTGGCCGACGAGGTCCGGACGCTGTCCCAACGGACCTCGACTTCCACCACGGAAATCCAGCAGATCATCGCCAAGCTGCAACAGGGCAGCCGTCAGGCTGCGATCGCCATGCAAGACAGCCGTGAAGGGGTCGAGCGTTGCGTGTCCGCCAGCCAGCAGGCCTCGCAACTGTTGCATGCTGTCGTCGAAGACATCGCGGTGATCAACCACTTCAACGACCTGATCGCCAGCACGACCCAGCAACAGTCCGCGGCGTCGATGGGTATCAATGAGCGCTTGCAAACGGTACAGGCCGTGGCCGAGCGCAACGCCGACAACATCGGTGTGCTGGCCCGCAGCAGCCAATGCCTGCCGCCTTTGGCGGAGCGGCTGGCGGCGCTGGGGCAAGCGTTTCATGGGCCAGACCGGCAGCTTGAGCGAAAATAGCCTCGATACAAATGTATCGCTGTGTATCCAGCCCCGCTGTCGATACGAACTGATTCCTTCAAGCCCGTTGCTGACACATCCGGGATACCTCGCCGGCGTCAAATGAGACCCATCGAGACAGCACAAGCCGTCTCAGGACCTCACTCAAACGCCGGAGACATCGCCATGAACCTGAAGAACCTCAGCCTCGCTTCACTGTTTGCCGTCCTCAGCCTCGGCGCCCTGACCGCCAACGCCCAGGACAGCGTCAAGCCACACACCTACATGTACGGCGATCATCTGGACATCGCCAAGGTGCTGTCGGTCAAGCAAGGGTCGGGCTCGGGCTGCGGCGTCGTCGAATCGCGCATGACCTATCTGGACTCCACCGGGACGATCCGGGCGCTGGACTACAGCGCTCTGGCCCAGGGGTGCGACCAGGATAATTGATCGCCGATCACCGCTAACCGTGGCGCGGGAGCTTGCTCCCTCGCCACGGGCTGTCACTTGCTGGCGGTTACGCCAGGTTGAACGGCAACTGCCGCAGCGGTTTGCCCGTCAGGCTGGCGATCGCATTGGCAAACGCCGGGGCGAGGGCGGGCAGGCCGGGTTCGCCCATGCCGGTTGGCGGTTCGGCGCTGGGAACGATGTGCACGGCGATCTGTGGCATGTCGGTAATGCGCGGCACGCTGAAGTCGGCGAAGTTGCTCTGCTGCACGACACCGTCTTTCAGCGTGACGGCACCGCCCGGCAGGCACATCGACAGGCCCATCAGGGCCGCGCCTTGAACCTGGGCTTCGACGCTCCGCGGATTGACCACCAGGTTGCAATGGACCCCGGCGGTCACGTTGTGCAGCACCGCACGCCCGTCCTGCACCGAGGCCTCCACCACATAAGCCACCACCGAACTGAACGACTCGTGGACCGCCACGCCCCAGGCCTGGCCGGCGGGCAGTTGACGCTTGCCGTATTCGCTCTTGTCCACCGCCAGTTGCAGCGCGGCGCGATGGCGTGGGCTTTGATCGCCGAACAGGTTCATGCGATACGCCACCGGGTCCTGTTTCGTCGCGCGGGCGATTTCGTCGATCAGCGTTTCCATCACAAAGGCCGTATGGGTGGAACCCACGCTGCGCCACCACAACACCGGCACGTTGAGCTTGGGATGATGTACGGACAAGCGCATCGGCAGCGGGTAGGGATCGCGCATGCCTTCGGTCGCGGTGGGGTCGATGCCGTTTTTCATCTGCCCACCGAACAGCGTGCCGGTGAGGATGGATTGCCCGACCAGGGCGTGGTCCCAGGCCAGGACTTTGCCGCTGTCGTCAAAACCGATGCGCGCACGGTGCAGGTGCATCGGGCGGTAGTAGCCGCCCTTGATGTCATCTTCTCGACTCCACAGCGTGCGCACCGGCGCATCGATGCCGGCAGCACGGGCGGCCTTGGCCACTTCACAAGCCTGCACGACGAAATCATTGCTGGGCACACCACGCCGCCCGAAGCCGCCGCCCGCCGTCTGTACATTGACCTGGACTTGCTCGGGCTTGAGATTCAGCACCTTGGCCGCCGCCGCGCCATCGCCGCCGGGGAATTGCGTGCCGACCCACAACTGGGCGCGACCTTCGGACAACTGGACGGTGCAGTTCAGCGGTTCCATGGGCGCGTGGGCCAGGTAAGGGAAAATGAACTCGGCCTCCAGCTGATGCGGCGCCGTGGCGAGTGGTTTCATGTCGGCATCAAAGTGGACCAGGCCAGGCTTGCCGGCCAGTTCCCGGTACTGAGCCAGCTGTTTTTCCGTGTCCACTTTCTCGACTTTGGCCACGTCCCACTCGACTTTAAGCGCATCGCGCCCCAGCTTCGCCGGCCAGTAACCGTCGGCAACCACCGCAACGCCTTCGGCGCCGCCGTCCAGCGGCACGCGCAATACGGCTTTCACGCCTTTGGTCGCCCGTGCGGCGCTGTCGTCCAGGGACGCGATCCGGGCACCGAACACCGGTGGCCGGGCGACCACGGCGGTCAGTTGCCCCGGTAGATTCACATCAATGCCGAAATCCTGCTGGCCGCTGCTCTTGGCCTTGGCATCGAGGCGGGTGGTGGCCTGGCCGATGATGCGAAAATCCTTCGGATCCTTGAGCGTGACCTTCTCCGGAACGGGCAGCGCCATGGCCGCTTCGGCGAGCTCGCCGTAACTGGCCTTGCGGCCGCCAGGCCCCAGCACCGTGCCGTTTTGCGTGGTCAGGCTCGCCGCATCGACGTTCCAGCGCGCGGCGGCAGCGCTGAGCAGCATGGCGCGGGCGCGGGCGCCCAGTTCGCGGTATTGCGTGTAGCTGTTCTTGATCGAATTGGAGCCACCGGTGAGGTGAATGCCAAACGCCGGGTCCATGTAGGCCGAGTCGTTGCTGCCGTTACGTGTGCGCACCAGGCTCCAGTCGGCGTCGAGCTCTTCGGCGAGGATCATCGGCAGGCCGGTCTGGACACCCTGGCCGAACTCCAGGCGGTTGATCGTTACGGTGACTTCGCCACTCGGCGCGATCTGCACAAAGGCCGAAGGTTGTTGAGTCGGCTTGAGCGCGCCGTCGCCAGCGCCGTTGGCCTGTTGCCCCAAGGCCAGGTGAGGAAACGCGCCCAAGGCCAGGCCGCCGATACCGACGATCTTGAGAAAGCTGCGCCGGGGCAGGGTGGCGGGGCCGTCGCTGTCGTCGCGTTCAAGCAGGTGCTGCAAGGCGCGCGGAAGCTCGTTGGGAAAAATCTCGTTCAGCATGGCGAGCTCCTGTCAGGCGAGGGTCTTGGCGGCATCGGCCACCGCGGCGCGAATACGGGCGTAGGTGCCGCAGCGGCAGATATTGCCGGCCATGGCCGAGTCGATCTCGGCTGGCGTGGGTTGCTTGCCCTTGGGCTGCGCCTTGAGGAACGCCGTGGCGCTCATGATCTGGCCGCTCTGGCAGTAACCGCACTGCGCCACGTCATGTTTGACCCAGGCGTCATGCACGGCACTGCCCACCGGGTCGCTGCCGTCGGTGGCCGCCTCGATGGTGGTGATCTTCTTGCCAAGCGCCGCGGCCACCGGGGTCACGCAGGAGCGAATGGCCTGGCCATCCAGGTGGACGGTACAGGCGCCACACAGGGCTGCGCCGCAGCCGAACTTGGTGCCGGTCATGCCCAGCGTGTCGCGCAGGGCCCAGAGAATCGGGGTGCCGGGATCTACGTCAACCGTGTGTTCACGGCCATTGATATTGAGGGCGCTCATAGTCGGACCAGCTCCAGATGGTTTGGCACCGATTACTATAGAAAGCATCGGCGGGGAAAGCTTGCACGATCCGGTCCGATGATTGCCCAATCTTGCAAATCCACCGTCCTTTCGTTTGAAACCCTCAGATCTCACGGCTCACACCAAACCCCTGTGGGAGCGAGCCTGCTCGCGAAGGGGCCTGCACATTCAATATATTCACTGGCTGACAGCCTGCCTTCGCGAGCAGGCTCGCTCCCACACTGGATCCTCGGCAGCCGCAGATTTCACGGTTCACATGGACCCCCTGTGGGAGCGAGCCTGCTCGCGAAGGGGCCCGCCCATTCAACATCATCATTGGCTGACATTCCGCCATCGCGAGCAAGCTCGCTCCCACTCTGGAACCACGACAGACGCAGATTTCACGGTTCACATGGACCCCCTGTGGGAGCGAGCTTGCTCGCGAAGGGGCCCGCCCATTCAACATCTTCATTGGCTGACACGCCGCCTTCGCGAGCAGGCTCGCTCCCACACTGGATCCCCGACAGACGCAGATTTCACGGTTCAGCGAGACAAGCAAAACGACAACCCGGGCTCCGCTCTTCGTGCAATCAAGCTCCACCCGTGCGCCCGGGCAATCTCCTGGCAGATCGTCAGGCCCAGCCCGGCGCCATGATCGCGGCGATGAGCCCCGCGCCAGAAACGGGTGAATATCTGCACCACCTGCTCCTGCGTCACGCCAGGGCCCCAGTCGCGCACAGTCAGCGTATCGGCGCCGAGCTCCAGCAACACCTGGGTACCACGAGGCGCATGCTGGATGGCATTTTCCAGGAGGTTTTTCAGCAGGGTAAACAAGGCGCTACGGTCGGCCTGCCAAGGCTCTGCCACAGCCGTCGGGCCAGTCAGGACGAGGCGCACATCGGCCGCGTCGGCCATGCGTTGCAGATAACCTGCCGCTTGCCGTGCTACCTCCATGACATCTACGGCGGCGAAGCTGTAGTTATGCGCCTCGCTGGTTTCGGCCAGCAGCAGCAGTTGCTGGACCTGCCGCGTCATGTGCTCGGCATCGTTGAGCAGCGAGTCGCGGCCTTTGTCTGGCGCCATCAGTTCGAGCTGTGCGCGGATCAGCGCCAGTGGCGTCTTCAGTTCGTGCGCGGCGGTTGCTAGAAATTCCTGCTGGACCCGGTAGCCGTGTTCCAGGCGCTCAAGCGCGCTGTTGAAGCTGGTCACCAGCGGCGCTACCTCGGACGGCACGGTTTTGACATCCAGCCGTGAGTGCAGGGAGCGAGGGGAGATGGCCGCCGCCGACTCCGAGACCTCGCGCAGCGGTTTGAGCGTGTAGCCCAGCGTGAAATAGGCGCAGGTGCCAAAGACGAAGAGCAGCACCAGGCTGAACAGGACGATCCCGGCGCCCATGAAAGGCCAGGCAAAGCCCTTGTGCAGCAGGTCCATCAGGCGTTCGCTGACGGCGAATTGCAGGTACAAGGTGTGGTCGACCTGCTCCACCGGAGCGGTCGCGGCGTACATCGTGATGCCTTTGCGCTCGAACTTGAAGCGCCCCTGTTCCGCGGGGCGAACCGTTGCGGCCGAAGCCCAGAATGCCTCGTCAGTGGAAGCCAGGAGGACGCTTGCCTCTGAATCCAGCACCCGATAGCCGATTTCCTCGCCCAGGCTGTTGAAGGTCCAGACGCGATCGCCCTCGCTGCTGTCGAACCCGGTGGGTCGGCCCGCCGCGTCGAACTGCAGCTTGCCGGCCAGCTCATGGGTACGCTCGGCGACGTCGGTGGTCAGCAGGATATCGCTCTTGGACGTGATGAGCGCGAACGCGCCCAGTGCAATCAGCAGGATGCTCAAGCCCACGCCCGCGACGTAGGCGACCAGTACCTTGAAGCTGATGCTATTGCGCCAGATCGTCTTGCCGAAGGGCATAACCCAGGCCTCTGAGGTTGACTATCCGTTGGTGGGAACCGATCGCCAGCAGCTTGCGGCGAATCCGATGCAGGGCCACATCCAGGGCGTTCGGCGTCACGGCTTCACTCAGGCCCCATGCCGCCGCCTCGATGGCGCTGCGCCGGACGATTTCGCCTGGTTTGCGCAGCAGCAACAACATGATCTGCATCTCCGCCGGCGCTAGCGGGATGCTACCTTCGACGCTGCACATGAGGCCTGTGTCGGGCTGCACACTGAGGTCGCCATGGGAAGGCGCCAACGACCGCCGCTCTGCGGGGCGACGCAGCAGGGCTCGCACGCGCGCGACCATTTCGTCCATGGCGAACGGCTTGGGCAGGTAGTCATCCGCCCCAGCGTCGAGGCCTTCGATCCGGTCATGCAGCGCGTCACGTGCGGTCAGGACCAGGCACGGCAGGCCCAGCCCGGCATTACGCAAACGCGCCAGCAACAGCAGCCCATCGCCGTCCGGCAGGCCGCGATCAAGCACCAGCGCCTGGTAAGGCACTTGCTGGATTGCCGCCCACGCCGCGTCGATGCGGCTGATGACATCGACAGCGATGCCGGCGCTCGCCAAGCCTTTGCACACCAGTTGCGCGAGGCGTTCGTGGTCCTCGACCAGCAGAATGCGGCTCATCAGAAACGGTACAGGTAGCCGAACAGCACGCTGTTCTCGGTGGACTGGTCGACCAGCGGGCTGTCCTTGATTTCATTGGCAAGGCTCGTCGCCTTGAGGTCCAGGAACACGGAGTGATGGTCATCGAACATATAGTTTCCACGTACGCCAAATTCGGTGTTGATGCCGGACTTGCCATCATAGGCCGCCCGATCGATGCGAGCTTCATTTTCCCGAACGCCAAAGTAGTAATCGATGTATTTTTCGTCCTGCCAGATGGCCGCCAGCCGTGGCGTCAGCATGATGTGTTCGCCGATCCGCCAGGATCGCTCCAGGCCCAGGGTGAAACGCTGGCCCTTGCTGTTGCCCGAAACATCGCCCAGCCACTCGGCGCTGACATCGGCCAGGTCATTGCGCCATTCGACCTTGGCGCCCGCCCAGAATCCGCCCTTGCGATCGCTCATGCCCTCCAGGATTCGCGCGTCGTCGTCATCGTAGCCACTGAAATCGTATTCGCCGACGAGGCTGAAATCGAGCTGCTGGGTGTCGCTGATCTCCAGGCCCGGCAGCTTGATTTCGGCGGTGGGGCCGAAGACACGAAGGTATTCATTCTCGAAATAGATCAGCGGCAGGACCTCGCTGTCACGGTCGATGCCTTCGTACGGCTGTTGGCTGCTGACCGCACCCACACCGAGCCCCCAGGCGGAGCCTTCAGGCTGGTCGGCACTGGCCGCCATCGACGCGCACACGCCCAGCACGAACGCCGTGCCGGCGGTGGTCAACCGGATCGCAATTGCAGTTTTCGAAATGGACAGGGGCATGGAAGTCTCCGGATCAATGGGATGAAAGCATCCCTATCGTTGAGAACTTCTTCTTACTGAACACTTACGGTTCGGCCCGGGTAAGCGCCTTTTTGCCGGTAAGATTTGCGCAAGGTTTCCTGGCGGATAGTTGCCGTCTCAAGCAATCGCGGCATCTTGCGCAGGAATACGAACCCTATGAAAAGAAAAACACGGCATGTCGTGCTGTTTGTCGTGACCATGGCCTGCGCCATCGCCGTCGGGATGATCGCTGTTTCGCCCGGCCCTCGCCAGGCCAAGGTCGACGTGCCCGCCAGGCCGGCACTGACGGTGGCCGTTACCCGACTGCAATCGTCCATGCTGCCGATCCGCATCCAGGCGAACGGCAACATTGTCGCCTGGCAGGAAGCCAGTGTCGGCACCGAGGCCGATGGCCTGCGGTTGGCCGAGGTCATGGTCAACGTGGGCGATGTGGTCCGGCGCGGCCAGGTACTTGCGACGTTCAGCGCCGAGACGATGACCGCTGAACTCGCCCAGCGTCGCGCCGCCACCGCCGAAGCGCAAGCGACGCTTGCCGAGGCGCGAGCCAATGCGCAGCGCGCCCGTCAATTGCAGTCGAGCGGGGCGCTGTCGAAGCAGGAGGTTCACCAACAGCTGACGGCCGAACGCACGGCTCAGGCGCGGCTGGAGGCGGGCAGGGCGCTGGAGCGTATCCAGCACCTGCGTCTGGCCCAGACCCAGGTCCTGGCCCCCGATGACGGGGTGATTTCGGCGCGCAGTGCCACGGTGGGCGCGGTACTGCCCGCTGGCCAGGAGCTGTTTCGCTTGATTCGCAACGGACGGCTCGAATGGCGCGCCGAAGTCGCGGCCCCCGACCTTGTCAGGTTCAGCCCCGGCCAGCTCGCGCAGGTAACTCCGGTCAATGGCGGGGCGATAGAGGGCCGGGTGCGCAGGGTTGCGCCGACGGTCGACCTGCAGACTCGCAACGGCCTGGTTTATGTCGATTTGCCCGCAGGCACGGCGGCGCGTGCCGGGATGTTTGCCCGTGGCGAGTTCGAAGTGGCCGCCGAGCGGATGATGACGCTGCCCCAGAGCTCGGTGCTGCAGCGTGACGGCTTCGATTACGTGTTGCAGGTAGGACCGCATTTGAAGGTGCGCCAGGTCAAGGTGACGGTCGGCCGCCGCGTTGGCGACCGTATCGAGATAACCGCGGGTATCGACGCTGGCGCCGCGGTGGTCGAAACCGGAGGTGGTTTTCTTGCCGAGGGTGACCTCGTCCGGGTTGTCCAGGCGCGCACCGACCCAATGAACAACCACCCAGCACGCGGGAGCGCGCAATGAGCCTCAACTTGTCGTCCTGGTCGATCCGCAATCCGACGCCTTCGGTCCTGTTGTTCATCCTGCTGACCTTCGCCGGCTTGATGGGCTTCTGGAAGATGAAGGTGCAGAACTTCCCTGACGTCGATCTGCCCATGGTCAGCGTGTCGGCCGAGCTGCCCGGGGCTTCGCCCGCGCAACTGGAAAATGACGTGGCCCGCAAGCTCGAGGACTCGCTCGCAACCGTGCAGGGCGTCAAGCATATCCAGAGCATCCTGACCGACGGCAACGCCGCTATCTCGATCGAGTTCCACCTCGACAAGCCCACCCAGGAAGCGCTGGATGACGTGCGTGATGCGGTGTCACGGGTCCGGGCCGACCTGCCCGCCGACTTGCGCGACCCGGTGGTCCGCAAGATCGAACTCGCCGGTTCGCCGATCCTGACCTACACGGTTTCGGCCAAGCGGATGGACGACGAAGCGCTGTCCTGGTTTGTCGACAACAGCGTCAGCAAGGCCTTGCTGGCGGTGCCTGGCGTGGGGGCCGTCACTCGGGTCGGTGGGGTGGCCCGGGAAATCCGCATCGACCTCGATCCCGCGCGTCTGCTGGCGCTGAACACCTCGGCCCTGGACGTCTCCCGCCAGCTGCGCCTGATCCAGCAAGAGGCATCGGGCGGACGCGTGGACCTGGGCGGCGCCGAGCAGACGGTGCGCACCCTCGCCACGGTGCAGTCGGCCGCGGAAATCGCCTTGCTTGACGTGACCTTGAGCGACGGCCGGCGTGTCCGGCTCGACCAGCTGGCGACGGTCTCCGATACCGTCGGCGAACCCCGCTCGGCGGCGTTCCTCGACGGTAAGCCAGTGGTCGGCTTTGAAATCACCCGGGCCAGAGGGGCCGGCGAAATCGAGGTGGATGAAGGCGTACGCGCCGCCCTGGAGTTGCTCAAGATCCGTCATCCCGAAATCACCGTCACCCAGGCTTTCAACTTCGTCGACCCAGTGATCGAGAATTATCGGGGCTCCATGCACCTGCTTTATGAAGGCGCGGCGCTCGCGGTGCTGGTGGTGTTCCTGTTTCTGCCGGATTGGCGCGCGACCTTCGTTTCCGCCGTCGCGTTGCCGCTGTCGGCGATACCGACGTTCGCCGTGATGCACTGGATGGGGTTCACCCTCAACACCGTGACGCTATTGTCGCTGTCGCTGGTCATCGGCGTGCTGGTGGACGACGCCATCGTCGAGGTCGAGAACATCGGGCGCCATTTGCAGATGGGCAAGAAACCTTATCAAGCCGCCATGGATGCTTCCGATGAAATCGGCCTGGCGGTGGTCGCCACGGCATTCACGCTGATCGCGGTGTTCCTGCCCACGGCTTTCATGAGCGGTTCGGTCGGCAAGTTCTTCGTCCAGTTTGGCTGGACGGCGGCAACCGCAGTGTTTTTCTCCCTCGTCGTCGCCCGCTTGCTGACGCCCATGATGGCGGCCTACCTGATGCGCGCGCCGAAAAGGCCGGCCCAGGATGCGCCCGGGTGGATAAACCGCTACCTGTCCTGGGCGCGCTGGTGCCTGCGCCATCGCGTGGTGACCACCCTCGGCGCGGTGGCTTTTTTCGCCGGAGGGCTGATGCTCGCCACCGTTTTGCCGGGCACCTTCATCCCGCCGGATGACGACTGGCAGACCCAGGTCACCCTCACGCTTGCGCCCGGCAGCAAACTGGGCGACACGCTGGCGTTGGCTGAGCAAGCGCGGCAGATAGTCACGCAAAATCAGCAGGTCAAAAAGGTCTACACCGCGGTGGGGGATGGCAGCGCCGGCGCGGACCTGATCGAACCGGCCGGCAGCGATGTCGCGAATGTCCGCACGGCGGTGCTGACGCTTAACCTGACGCACCGCAACGAGCGTCCGGGACTGACCCGGCAGCAGCTCGAAAACCAGCTACGCGAAGCGCTCGCCGTGTTGCCTGGCGCGCGTATCAAGGTCGGTATGGGAGAGTCGGAAAGCTACGTGCTGGTGCTCGCGGGTGAGGACGCTAGCTTGCTCACCCGGCATGCGCAGCAGGTGGAACGAGAGCTGCGTAGCGTGCCGGGCGTGGGGGCGGTGATCTCGACCGCCAGCCTGATGCGCCCCGAACTGGTGGTTCGGCCGGATTTCGCCAGGGCCGCCGACCTGGGCGTGACCGCGAGCGCGATTGCCGACACGCTCCGCGTGGCCACCCTGGGAGATTACGACCAGGAGCTTGCCAAGCTCAATTTCAGCGACCGCCAGGTGCCTATCGTTGTGCGGCTGAGCGACACCGCCCGCGCGGACTTCGAGACGCTGAAACGTCTGCCGGTGCCCGGCGCGCGTGGTCCGGTAGCGCTGGAAAACGTGGCGACGCTGGAGATCACCAGTGGCCCGGCGCAAATCGAACGGTTCGACCGTACGCGCAATGTCAACATCGAGATCGAGACGAACGGCCAACCGTTGGGCGACATCGAGCAGGCTGTTCTGGCCTTGCCAGGCTTGCAGAACCTACCGCCAGGCCTGGTGCGAACCTCGGTAGGCGATGCCGAGGCCATGGGCGAACTGGCTTCCGGATTCGGCGTGGCGATGTTGACCGGAGTGTTATGCATCTACATGGTCCTGGTGTTGTTGCTCAAGGATTTCCTGCAACCGCTGACGATCCTTGCCGCCCTGGTGCTCTCGGTGCCTGGGGCCTTCGTGGCGCTGTTCGTGACCGGCTCGACATTGTCCATGCCCTCGATGATCGGCCTGATCATGCTGATGGGTATCGCGACGAAAAATTCGATCCTGCTGGTCGACTACATCATCCTCGCGCGTCGACGCGACGGCCTGAGCCGCCAGGAAGCGATCCTCGACGCCTGCGGCAAACGCGCTCGGCCGATTGTCATGACGACAATCGCGATGGGCGCAGGCATGATGCCAATCGCCCTGGGGCTGGGGGCCGACCCGAGCTTTCGCGCACCGATGGCCATCGTCTTGATTGGCGGGCTTGTCACGTCAACGCTGTTGAGCCTGCTGGTCATACCCGTGGTGTTTTCCTATGTGGACGATGGGGCGCAGTGGTTGTACAAACGCACCGGTAACGTTTCTCGCAGCGAAGCTGCTGGAGTGATCAATTGATAGTGTCAGCAAAGATCAGGAATGTGCCGTCGCCTTGGCGCCGGCTCATGCTGGGAGTCGCCGCGACCTTGGCATGCCTTGCAATGGCGGCAGGCTGCGCGCGGCAGCCCAGCGCGGCCGATGCCATGACCGAAGCGGAAAATTTCCAGGCGTATGCCCAGGCATCCCGCGCCTGGATTGAGGAAAAGCGCCTGTTCCAGACCGAGAATCGCGCCGATGAGCTGGACTGGAACGCGCCTTATGAAGTGCGCCCCGATGTTCCTTCCACCAAGGCCATTCTCTTGCTGCATGGCTTGGGGGATTCACCCTGGTCCTTCGTCGATATCGCCCGGGATCTGGCCGCCCAAGGCTACGTGGTGCGCGTCGCATTGCTGCCCGGGCATGGCACCAAGCCGGCCGACCTGATCGATGTGCAACTGGAACAGTGGCAACAGTTGGTCGAGCAGCAGGTTGCGTTGCTGCACAAGGAGTTCGCGAACGTCTACCTGGGCGGTTTCTCGACCGGCGCCAATCTGGCGCTGGCCTATGCCGCCAGGGACCCGGACATCAAGGGCCTGGTGCTGTTTTCCCCGGCCTTTCGCTCGAGCGAGTCCTACGACTGGGCCACGCCCTGGCTGGCGCATTTCAAGACCTGGATCCTTGCGCCCGACAATTCCCGGCCGCAGCAGTCGCCCGTGCGCTACCACAATGTCCCCACCAACGGCTTTGCCCAGTTCTACCGCAGCAGCGTAGCGGTTCGCCGGCTCATCGAGCAGCAAGACTTCGATCGGCCGGTGGTGATAGTGCTGACCGAGCAGGATTCAGTCGTCGACGTGCGCTATGTGCGGGAGCTGTTCCAACGGCGCTTCACCCATGCCGCGAGCCGGTTGATCTGGTATGGCCAGGCGGAGCCGACCGGTGACAAGGGCGCTGCGCAGGAGCGGCGCATCCTGACGCGCAGCGACCGCATCGCCGATGAACGCATCAGCCAGTTCTCCCACATGGGCATCCTCTTCTCGCCAGCCAACCCGCTCTACGGTCGTTCGGGCACCTTGCGGTTCTGCCGCAACAGCCGCAATGCCGACGAAGTGGCCCGGTGCGAAGCGGGGGAAGAAGTCTGGTATTCGGACTGGGGGTACAGCGAGCCGGGGAAGATCCACGCACGGCTGACTTACAATCCTTATTTCGAATGGCAGTCCGGGGTGATTCGTGGGGTTTTACAGGTGGCAGAGCAGGGCAGTTGAATCGCCCTGACCCTTCAGCCTGTTCCAGAACTCCTCTGCCGCTGCGCTGATCGGCGCGGTTGGGCGGGTGAGATGGATTTCCAGTGGAATATCCCAGCTTTCATCCAGGGCCCGGACCAGGCGCCCGTCAGCCATTTCCTGTTCTGTCAGGCTTTTGGGCAGCCACGCGACGCCCTTGCTTTCCAGTGCCATGGACATCAGCACCGCGGCGAGATGGCTGCTGAAAAGCGGCTTGAGGTGCAGGTATTCCTCCTTGCCGTGGAGTCGGTGAGCGACGATACGCCCGAGTCCCGATTCCTCGGTGTAGGCCAGGTAGGGCAACGTCGCCGGTGAGGTACCGACATTGGCCGAGGCACTCGCCAAGGGTATGAGGACGTCCTCGCCGACTTTTTTCCCGCTGAATTGATCAGGCGCCAACAGTGGCGGTACGTCGGGGTGCCGATGGCAGAGCAGGAACTGCACCTGGCCATGAATCAGCATCTGTTCGCACACCGCCATGCTGTCGGAGTGCAGGCGCACGGCATCTATCGGCGCGCCATTTTCGGCGCTTCTCAGCCAGCGCGGAAAAAACGTGAACGACAGCGAATGCGTGGCTGCAAATTGCAGCGTCTTGGCGGCCACTCCGGCGACTTCCTGGGCCTCGGTGCGCAGCCTGTAGAGGCGCCTCGCAGCCTCCTGGGCGCCAGGCAGAATCTGCCTTCCAGCCTCGGTCAGCGTCGCGCCTTGAGGCGTGCGCACAAACAGATCCACGCCCATCCAGTTTTCCAGCGAACGGACCCTGCGACTGAAAGCCGGCTGCGTAACGTGGCGCGCTTCGGCGGCGCGAACGAAGCTGCCGTACTCCGCAAGTGCTGAAAAATCTTCTAGCCAGACGAGTTCCAAGGGCAATGCCTCCTGTGCATAGGGCGCGGCATTAATAGCATTGGGCGGGTTTCGTCGCAAAGCATAACGTGGGGTCAACCACAACAAGAGGAACCCCTCATGCGTATCGTCGACATCCGCGAAAAAACTGTTTCCATCGCCTCTCCGATTGCCAATGCCTATATCGATTTTTCGAAAATGACCTGCTCGGTCGTGGCGGTTGTCACCGATGTGATTCGCGATGGCAAACCGGTGATCGGTTACGGTTTCAACTCCAACGGTCGCTACGGCCAGGGCGCGCTGATGCGTGATCGATTCCTGGCGCGAGTCACCGAGGCCGACCCGGAAACGCTGATCGACAAGGAATACGTCAACCTGGATCCGTTCGCCATCTGGAAAACCCTGATGACCAACGAGAAACCGGGTGGCCACGGTGAGCGTTCAGTGGCCGTCGGCACCATCGACATGGCGGTGTGGGACGCTGTCGCCAAGATCGAAGGCAAGCCGCTGTACCGCCTGTTGGCCGACCGTTATCGCGGTGGCGTGGCGGATGACAAGGTCTGGGTCTATGCGGCGGGTGGTTATTACTATCCCGGCAAGGACCAGAGCAAGCTCAAGGCAGAAATGCAGGGTTATCTGGATCGTGGCTATGACGTGGTCAAGATGAAGATCGGCGCGGTGCCACTGGACGAAGATATCCGGCGCATCGAAGCGGTGCTTGAAGTGGTCGGGGACGGGCGGCGACTGGCGGTCGATGCCAACGGCCGCTTCGATCTGGAGACCGGTATCGCGTACGCCGAAGCCATCAAGCAGTACAACCTCTTCTGGTACGAGGAAGTCGGCGATCCGTTGGACTACGCGCTCCAGGCCGAGCTCGCCAATCACTATGAACTGCCGATGGCGACCGGCGAGAACCTGTTCTCCCACCAGGACGCGCGCAACCTGCTGCGGCACGGCGGCATGCGTCCGGATCGCGATTACCTGCAGTTCGATTGCGCCCTGTCCTACGGGCTCGTGGAGTACATGCGCACCCTGAAAGTCATGGAAGAGATGGGTTGGTCTTCGCGCCGCGTGGTGCCCCACGGCGGCCATCAGATGTCCCTGAACATCGCTGCCGGTCTGCACCTGGGCGGCAACGAATCGTACCCCGATGTGTTCCAGCCGTTCGGCGGTTTTGCTGACGGCATCCGCGTGGAAAACAGCTACGTCGGCCTGCCGGATATTCCTGGCGTCGGTTTCGAAGCCAAGTCCGCCCTGTACGCGGTCATGCGCGAGCTGGGCGAGGGCTGATCGTCCTCATCGTCGCGGCCTCCAACGAGGCTGCGGCATCGGGCGTCGCGCAGACGCCTGCCACATGCCCATCACAACAATAAAATGAGGTGCTCTCGTGGAAATCTCCAAGTCTCGCTGGTACAGCCAGCTGTATGTGCAGGTACTGATCGGCATCGTGATCGGCGCAGCGATCGGTTACTTCATCCCGAATGTCGGGGCCAAGCTCCAGCCCTTCGCCGATGGCTTTATCAAACTCATCAAGATGCTCTTGGCGCCGATCATCTTCGGCACGGTGGTCGTGGGTATCGCCAAGATGGGCAGCATCAAGGAGGTCGGACGGATTGGTGTGAAGGCGCTGATTTACTTCGAGATCCTTTCGACCATTGCGCTGGTCGTCGGCCTGGTCGTGGTCAACGTCGTCAAGCCTGGCGTCGGGATGAACATCAATGCCAACTCCCTTGATGGCAGCTCCATCAGCAAGTACAGCCAGGCGGCGAGTGAGCAGGGTGGTACCGTCGAGTTCTTTCTCAACATCATCCCGCAGACGTTCGTCGGCGCATTCTCCAATGGCGTCATGCTCCAGGTGATTCTGCTGTCGGTGCTGATGGGTGTCGCCCTGGTGCAAATGGGCGAGACCAGCAAGCCGCTGATCAACACCATCGATCTGTTCCTGCAGGGGCTGTTCAGGATAGTCGCGATGGTCATGCGACTGGCGCCGATTGGCGCGGGTGCCGGCATGGCATTCACCATCGGCAAATACGGCATCGGCACCTTGCTGTCCCTGGGCCAGTTACTGGTCGCTCTGTATGTCACAACGCTGATTTTCATCGTCGTCGTGCTGGGCGCGGTCGCCCGGTGGTCGGGGATGCCGCTGATGCAGTTCCTTCGTTATTTCAAGGACGAGATCCTCATCACCCTGGGGACCTGCTCGACCGAAGCGGTGCTTCCGCGAATGATGGTCAAGCTGGAAAAACTCGGCTGCAGAAAGTCAGTCGTGGGCATGGTCTTGCCCACCGGGTACACCTTCAATGCCGATGGCACCTGCATCTACCTGACGATGGCGGCGATTTTCATCGCCCAGGCCACCAATACGCCGCTGACGTTCATGGACCAGATGATCCTGCTGGGTGTGTTCCTACTCACATCAAAAGGCTCGGCGGGTGTCGCCGGAGCCGGTTTCGTGACCCTCGCCGCGACACTCACCACGATTCATTCCATCCCCTTGGTCGGGTTGGTGTTGCTGCTCGGGATCGACCGATTCCTCAATGAAGCACGGGCCGTGACCAACCTGATCGGCAATGGCATCGGCACCCTTGCCATTGCCAAGTGGGACAATTCCTTCGACGTGCAAGCCTGCGAGCGTGAGATCGCGGCGATGAAACAAGAGAAGGCCGATCGAAAGGCGCTGTTGGCGCCTAAATGACGACGCCGACCGGTCATGCGGTCAGTCCAGTGACCGGTCCGGCGCCTTGTTCTCGACCAGGCAGTTGCCGCCGTCCACCACCATCACTTCCCCGGTGATGTAGCTCGCCTCGGCAGAGGCGAGGAAGGCGACCAGCGCGGCGACTTCCTCCGGGCGACCGGCCCGGCGCATCGGTGTGTAGCGCGCGGCATTGGCTTCCTCGGCGGTGGTCGAGCCGGTGGCGATCCAGCCGGGTGCGACGCAGTTCACCGTGATTCCCTGCCGGGCCACTTCCAGCGCCAGGCCCATGCTCATGCCCACCATGGCGGCCTTCGCGGCGCTGTAGGCCGCCTCGCCAGGATTGCTGCACCGGGTGCCGGTGGTGGAGCTGATATTGACGATGCGCCCGTAATTGCGCGACTGCATACCGGGCAATACGGCACGGGTCAGCAGGAAAGCCGTGGTCACATTTCGCGCCAGCGACAGGTTCCACAGCGCCAGGTCCATGGTTGCCACCTCGGAGAAAGACTCCGGACTGCCTTGCATGGCCATGCCGGCGTTGTTCACCAGGATGTCGATCCGGCCCCAGACGGACTCCGCCCACGACCCAAACTCGCGTACCTGTTTTTCATCGGTGAGGTCGAGGGGCCGTCCCGCGACTTCAAACCCTTCGGCGCGCAGTTCCTCGATGCGCGCTTCGATGCGCGCGCTGCTGGCGGTAACGATCAGCCTGGCGCCGGCGGCACCGAGCCTGCGGGCGATCGCCATGCCGATGCCCGTCTCGCTGCCAACGCCGCTGATGAGCGCCACAGGGTTAAGTCCGATTGCGTTAGGCATGGCAGTCTTCCAAGAGTGGTGGCCGGTCAGTATGGCATCGATTTGCCAGTGCAAAGAGCACTCTACTGCGGCCACTGCTCCAGCAGGATCGAGACGAATTTCTCTGCGGCAGGCGACAGCGAAGCCCCTCGTCGATAAACCAGGCCCAGTGACCGGTTCACCACCGGCTCGATCAGCGGCACGCTGACCAGTGTCGGATGGTCCCCGGCAGGCATTGCCAGGCTGGGCATCGCCGACACCCCGAGGCCGGCCTCGACCAGGCCGAGGGAGGTGGACAGGTGTTGCACTTCATAGAACCACTGCGGGCGCCAGCTCAGGCCAGACAGCGCGTGATCGAGCAGCATGCGGTTGCCGCTCAGGCGCCCGACGCCGATCAATCGATAGTCGCTGAGTTCCGACCAGGTCACGGCGCTGCGTCCTGCCAGTTCATGGTCGCGCCGGCAGGCCAATACAAAGGGTTCGTTGACCAGCGGCACGAATTCGATGTCCGGGTGCTGGCCGCTCATCATGTTAATGCCGAAATCGGCTTCGCCGCGCAGTACTGCCTCCAATCCTTCGTTGGCGCTGAGGTCCAGCAGGCGGATGCGAATTTTCGGGTAGCGCTCGTTGTAGAGCCGGATCACCGAGGGCAGGAAGTAGAACGCCGCCGTCGGGATGCAGGCCAGGGTCACTCGGCCGATCTGTCGTTCCGCCAACTCGCGGATGTTGAGGATCGAGTCGTCGAAATCATCCAGCAGGCGTCGCGCCTTGGGCAGGAAATCCCGCCCGACGCTGGTCAGGCTGACCTTGCGCGTGGTGCGATCAAGCAGAGCCGTTCCCAGGCCTTCCTCAAGTTTTTTCATGCGCCGGCTCAGGGCTGGCTGGGACAGGTGCAGCGCATCGGCGGCCTCGTGAAAACTCCCCAGTTCGGCGATTTTCACGAAAGATCGGATGTCCTGCAGTTCGTATTCCATGTTTTTATCTCGCTGGGAAGGGGCTTGAACACGCCCCGGATCGTAGAATAATTCTTTTGTGAAACGCAATAATGGCTCCGATCTTTGCATTGGAATCACTTTTTAAACCCTGCCACTCTTGTGTCCAGAACATCAATTATCCAGATTGATCAACAAGAGTTAGTGGTCATGCAACGAATTCCTTGTGTACTCATGCGCGGCGGCACGTCCAAAGGTCCGGTATTTCTCGCCTGGGATTTGCCTGCGGTGATCGCCGAACGAGACGAGTTGCTGCTCAACCTGATGGGTTCCGGTCACGAGCTGGAAATCGATGGCATCGGCGGTGGCAGTCCGCAGACCAGCAAAGTGGCGATCGTCAGTCCTTCGCTGCATCCGGAGGCCGATGTGGATTACCTGTTTGTGCAGGTCATGGTGTCCCAGCGGCGGGTCGATACCGCGCCCAACTGCGGCAACATGCTCTGCGCCGTCGGCCCGTTCGCCATCGAGCAGGGCCTGGTCAAGGCGACAGGCGAGCTGACCCGGGTGCGTATCCGCAACCTCAACACCGGCACCTTCGTCAACGCCGAGGTGCAGACTCCGCAAGGCAAGGTCAGCTATGAGGGCGACACCGCCATCGATGGCGTGCCCGGCACGGCGGCGCCAGTGCAACTGACCTTCCTCGACGCCGCGGGCAGCAAGACCGGCAAACTCTTCCCGACCGGGCAACCCCTTGACCTGATCGACGGCGTCCCGGTGACCTGTATCGACATGGCCATGCCGATGCTGATCATCGAGGCCAGCCAACTGGGCAAGCGTGGCGACGAGAGTCCGGCCGAACTGGACGCCGACAAGGCTTTCCTGCAACGCCTGGAGTCGTTGCGACTGAAAGCCGGGCTCGCGATGGGCCTGGGCGATGTCAGCGACAAGGTGATTCCCAAGCCGGTGCTGGTTTCCGCGGCCAAGAGCGGCGGGACGATTCAGGTGCGCTACTTCATGCCGCACAACTGCCACCGCGCGCTGGCGATTACCGGCTCGATCGGCCTGGCGACGGCGTGCGTGACCGACGGCAGCGTGGTCGCCAACCTGCTCGGCGGCGCCAGCGAGCCGCGCTTGCAGCGGGTGCGCATCGAGCACCCCAGCGGCGGCATCGACGTGGTGTTGTCCTACACCGGCGAAAAGGGTGAGACCATCCGTGCGTCGGTGGTCCGCACCGCCCGCCGGCTCTTCTCGGGTTTCGTCTACGCCACGGTTTCCCGGCGCCTGGCCGGATAGTCCAGGCCGTTTTTGTCATTGCATCAGCGACTCAATAACAACAAGAGATCTGACATATGCTCGCTTTACTTGGCTTGGCCATGGTGGTGGTCTTTACCTTCCTGATAATGACCAAACGGCTGTCGCCGATCGTCGCCCTGACAATCGTGCCGATCGTCTTCGCAATACTGGGCGGGTTTGGCGGAACCACCGGCAAGATGATGCTGGACGGCCTGAAGATGGTCGCGCCGTCGGCGGCGCTGCTGCTGTTCGCGATCCTGTTTTTCGGCCTGATGATCGACGCCGGCCTGTTCGACCCGCTGATCCGCAAGATTCTCAAACGCGTCAATGGCGACCCGATGAAGATCGCCGTGGGCACCGCACTGTTGTCATTGCTGGTGGCCCTGGACGGTGACGGCACGACGACCTACATGATCACCTGCGCCGCGATGCTGCCGCTGTACAAGCGCATCGGCATGAATCCGATGATCCTGGCGACCGTCTCGATGCTGTCGCTGAGCATCATGAGCGGTATGACGCCCTGGGGTGGGCCGGCGACCCGCGCCATCGCGGCGTTGGGCCTGGATGCCGGCGAGTATTTCGTGCCGCTGCTGCCGACCATGATCGGCGGTGCCGCCTGGGTGGTGTTCACCGCCTACCTGCTGGGCCGCGCCGAGCGCAAGCGCATTGGCAATATCCAGCTGCAAAGCGGTGGCGGCGACTGCTACATCAAGGCGATTCTTGAAGACACGCCGCACAAGCGTCCGAAGCTGGCCTACGTCAATCTGCTGCTGGTGATTGCGGTGATGGTCGCGCTGGTGATGGGGCTGATGCATTCGGCGATCCTGTTCCTGATCGGTTTTGTCCTGGCGCTGGTGATCAACTACCCGCAACTGGATATCCAGAAGGAGCGCATCCTCGCTCATTCGGGCAACGCCATGACCGTGGTCTTGCTGGTGTTCGCGGCGGGCATTTTTGCCGGGATCTTCTCCGGGACCAAAATGGTCGATGCCCTGGCGCAGACCCTGGTCGACTGGATCCCGCCATCCTGGGGCCATCTGTTCCCACTGGTGGTGGCGATTACCAGCATGCCGCTGACCTTCGTGCTGTCCAATGATGCCTACTACTTCGGTGTGGTGCCGATCCTGGCGAACGCCGCTGCTGCCTACGGCATTCATCCGGTGGAAATCGCCCGGGCGTCGATTCTCGGCCAGCCGGTGCACCTGATGAGTCCGCTGGTGGCCTCGACCCTGTTGCTGGTGGGCATGGTTGACCGCGACCTCGGCGACTTCCAGAAAGCCACCCTCAAATGGGCGGTGCTCACCTCCCTGGTGATTACCGCGTTGGCCCTGCTGACCGGGGCGCTGACGCTGTTCTCCTGAGTCACCCGACAACCTTGTTGCTTGCCTGACGCTCCCCACACGGGGAGTGCGCTGGCCTGCGCGCCAAATAACAACAATGAGAAATCCGACATGAGCAATTACCTGCCCCGCGCGGCCTGGTTTCCGATCCTCGGCCTGTTGCCGCTGTCCCCGGCCAGCGCCGAAGGTTTCATCGACGACAGCAAGTTGAAGTTGCAACTGCGCAACGTCTACTTCAACGAGAACTTTCGCGACGAACATGGCATGAGCGCACGGGCCGCCAAGACCGCCAAGAGCGAGCGAACCGAATGGGCCCAGGGTTTCCTGTTGGATTACCAGTCAGGTTATACCCCGGGTACCGTCGGCTTCGGCGTCGATGCCTTGGGCCTGCTGGGGGTCAAGCTTGATTCCGGGCGCGGGCGCAGCGGCACGGGCCTGCTACCGGTGCATGACGACGGGCGCGCCGCCGACGAGTTTGCCAGCGCCGGCATGACCGCCAAGGCCCGGGTGGCCAAGACCACCCTCAAGCACGGCACCCTGTTGCCGAAGAACCCGGTGCTGATCTACAACGACGCGCGCCTGTTGCCGCAGACCTACCAGGGGACCCAGATCAACAGCAGCGACATCGACAATCTCAGCCTGACTGGCGGGCACCTGCAGCGTTTCAAACTGCGCGATTCAAGCGACAGCATGCCGATCGTGCCCGACGGTTATGGTGGCGATCAGTCAGGCGACTTCAGCTACGCGGGCGCCGACTACAAGTTGGGCAAGACCCTGCGCCTGAGCTACTTCTATGGCGAGCTGGAGAACTTCTATCGACAGAACTTCGCTGGCATCCAGCACGACCTGCCGCTTGGCCCCGGGGTTCTCACCAGCGATCTGCGCTATTTCAACAGCGCCGATTCCGGCTCGGCCTACGGCGGGAACATCGATAACGACATGCTCAGCGGGCTGCTGTCCTATGCCGTCGTGGGCCACACCTTCAGCGCCGGCTACCAGAAACTCAGCGGGGAAGGGGGTTTGCCTTATATCAGCGGGGCGACGGTCTATTCCTTCAGCAATGCCGGGATCGGCAAATTCATCGAGGAAGACGAGAAGACCTGGATGCTCGGTTACGGCTACGACTTCGCGCGCCTTGGCATTCCCGGCCTGACGTTTTCCAGCCGTTATCTCAGCGGTGACGATGGCAAGTCCAACAGCGCGGTGAAGGAATGGGAGCGTGATGCAGAAGTGGCCTATGTCGTGCAGCAGGGCACTTTCAAGGGACTGGGTGTGAAAATGCGCAACTATGTCTATCGCTCGGATTTTGCCAGGGGCCGTGACAGTAATCGTCTCTACCTGACCTACGATGTTGCGCTTTGGTAGTGGCTTGGCCGGCGCCGAGGGCGGAAATGGGGCATGACGAAATCATGGCGTTCCCTACACCCGCTTGAACGTCTCCCCCAACGCAGCCTCTGACACTAATACAGGGCGCATGCACGTCGCCCATTCACCGCGCGGAGGATAGGTTCACATGAAGATTCTAATGGTCCTTACATCTCACGATCAGTTGGGCGACACCGGCAAGAAAACCGGCTTCTGGCTGGAAGAATTCGCCGCTCCCTATTACGTGTTCGTCGATGCCAAGGCCACGGTCACGCTTGCGTCGCCGAAGGGCGGGCAACCACCGCTGGACCCCAAGAGCGATGAAGAGGACGCCCAGACTGATGCAACCCGTCGCTTTGGCACCGACACCCAGGCCCAAGCGGCGTTGGCCAACACCGTGCCGCTGGGCGAGGTCGACCCCTATGACTTCGATGCGGTGTTTTATCCCGGCGGTCATGGCCCCCTGTGGGATCTCGCCGAGGACACCGACTCCAAGACCCTCATCGAAGCGTTTTACGCAGCGAATAAACCCATCGCGGCCGTCTGCCACGCGCCCGGAGTGTTCAAGAACGTCAACGCCCCGGATGGCCAGCCGGTGGTCAAGGGTAAAAAAGTCACCGGTTTCACCAATTCCGAAGAAGAGGCGGTGGGGCTGACCGAAGTGGTCCCGTTCCTGGTCGAGGATATGCTCAAGGCCAAGGGCGGCGAGTATTCCAAAGGGGCGGACTGGGGCAGCCATGTGGTCGAGGACGGGCATCTGATCACCGGGCAGAATCCCGCCTCATCCGAAGCGGCCGCCAAGGCGTTGCTCAAGCGGTTGGAGGCGGAACAGGCGGGTTGAGTCAGGTTTATTGAACGGCTTATTCGGCGCCTGATACTCAAGGGTGCGGGTATGAAGGGCTTTGATTGGTAATGCTGTGAGTGAAGGATGTTGAATCCTTGTGGCGAGGGGATAAATCCCCTCGCCACAGATTCATATGCTTCATTAAATACACCGCATCAGGGCTTTCACAGGGCAATCAGCCGAACCCGACGATGGCCTTGGTTTCCAGATATTCCTCAAGCCCGAAGACGCCGTACTCACGCCCGTTTCCCGATCGCTTGTAACCACCGAACGGCGCCATCGGATTCCAGGCCGGGTAATTCAGGAGCACTTGCCCGGCGCGGATCCGAGAAGCCACCGCGCGCGCCAGGTCAAGGTCCTGTGACTGGACGTGGGCGCCCAGCCCATAGACCGTATCGTTCGCAATAGCCACCGCCTCGTCGATCGTTTCATAGGCAATGATGCACAGCACCGGCCCGAAGATTTCCTCCTGGGCGATGCGCATGGCGTTATCCACCTCGGAGAACACTGTCGGGCGGGTGTAGTAACCCTTTTCAAAACCGGGCACGCGTCCAAGTCCGCCGCAAAGCAGTTTTGCGCCTTCGTGCAGGCCGGTCTCGATCATCGCCTGCACGCGATTGAACTGGGCTTGATTGGCAATCGGGCCGAGTACCGTTTCCGGCGATTGCGGATCACCAACGATGATCGCGTTGGCGGTTGCGGCCGCCAGCGCTTCGACTTCAGCCAGTCGGTCCTTGGGAACGATCATGCGGGTCGGGGCGCTGCATGATTGTCCAACGTTGCGCAGCGCCGCCAGCACGCCGGCCGGGACGGCTTTGGCAAAGTCCGCATCGGGAAGCAATATATTCGGCGATTTGCCGCCCAGTTCCTGGCCGACCCGCTTCGCCGTCGGGGCGGCCGCCTGTGCCACCAGCGTGCCCGCGCGGTTTGAGCCGGTGATCGAAATCATGTCGATATCAGCGTGTGCGGCCATCGCGGCGCCGACCACATGGCCGCTGCCGTTCACCAGGTTGAAGACCCCCGGTGGCAGGCCCGCGTCATGCACCACCTGTGCAAACAGCAGGGCGCTCAGCGGTGACAGCTCACTGGGCTTGAGCACCACCGTGCATCCGGCCGCCAGTGCCGGGGCGACTTTTGCTGTGATCTGGTAAAGCGGCCAGTTCCAGGGCGTGATCAAGCCGCAGACGCCTATGGGTTCGCGTCGGATTGCGGTCGTGCCCTCGAGCGTCTGGAAGCAATAAGTGGACAGCAGATCGCGCGCGACCCGAACGTGTTCGGCCGCCAAGGGTACCTGCATTGCCCGAGCAGCAGCGATGGCCGAGCCCATTTCCAGGGAGATCGCCTGGGCAAACGCTTCTTTTCGCTCAAGGATAAGCTCATGGATCTTGCCCAGCAGCAGCGCGCGCGACGCCGTGGAGGTGGCAGACCAACCGGCAAACGCGGCGCGCGCCGCTGCTACCGCCCGATCGATATCCTCGGCAGAACCGCTGGCAACCTGGGCGACCACTTCTTCTGTCGCCGGGTTGACCACCGCCAGGCTGGCCGGGCTGGCCGGCGCAGACCAACCGCCATTGATATAAAGCCGCTGAGCCGTTTGCGGATCAACACTGTAGCGATTCGAAGATTGAATAGTCATCCAAGGCGTTCCTTTAGAGCGGCATGTCGAGTCTGCTCAATAAGCTAACAAAGCGGCTCGGACAAAATATGCCGTTGTTCAAGGGCCCAAAGGAGAATCTGCCGTATCTGCCAGGCTAACTTCCCATTAACCATGGCCTGCCAGGCTCTGACGCTTCCGACCGCAACGCCCGGGTTCGGAGCGTCCCGCAAAGTCTGCTGAACAGGTCGCGCAAAACGGTGCTTTGTACCAGGCGGCCTATACTTTTAGCCGTTTATGCACGGTTTCATGGTGTTGTAATAACGCCACCGCTCACCGCCCTTCAATGGACATCCCAAAATGCCTGCACCGTTAACTTCCGTAGAGACGAATTCTGAACTGCCGACGCACGCTGACGTTGTCGTGATCGGCGGCGGCATTATCGGAACCTTCACGGCCTATTACCTGGCAAAGCGCGGCCTGAAGGTCGCGCTGGTGGAGAAGGGGCGCGTGGGGGCGGAGCAGTCGAGTCGAAACTGGGGTTGGTGCCGTCAGCAGAATCGGGACGCTCGTGAGCTGCCGCTGTCGACCAAGAGCCTCGAACTTTGGGAACAGTTCGCCGCGGAGACCGGCGAGGACACCGGATTCAGAAGGTGTGGCTTGCTCTATCTGAGCAACAACGAGAAAGAACTGGCGGGTTGGGCAAAGTGGGGTGAGTTTGCCCGTACCGTCAATGTCACAACGCACATGCTGACGGCGGAACAGGCTGCAGAACATGGCCGGGTGACTGGCAAGTCCTGGAAAGGCGGGGTCTTCTCGCCGACCGACGGTACGGCAGACCCGTCCCGTGCCGCTCCGGCGGTTGCGCGGGCGATCATCAAGCTGGGCGGCACGGTGCATCAGGGCTGCGCTGCCCGTGGCGTCGAGACCGAAGGCGGCCGGCTATCGGCGGTCGTTACCGAAAAGGGCACCATTCGCACCAAGCTCGCGGTGCTGGCCGGTGGCGCATGGGCGTCCTCGTTCTGCCGTCAGTACGGCATCCGGTTTCCCCAGGCGTCCATTCGCCAGACGATACTGTCGATCTCCAAGGGCGCCGAAGAGATACCGGACGCACTCCACACGGATGAGGTCTCCATGACCCGTCGCTCTGATGGCGGTTTCACGCTGGCCATCAGTGGCAGAGGGCGCGTTGACCCGACCCCGCAGCTGTTGCGGTTCGCTCCGCAGTTCCTGCCGATGTTCCAGCGTCGCTGGCGCAAGCTGGCGCCCGGTGGTCTGCAAGGCTTCCAGTCGGGGCATGAAGGCCTGGGCCGCTGGCGGTTGGACCAGCCAACCCCGATGGAGCGGATGCGCATCCTCGATCCTGCAGCCGATGCATCGGTTGTCGAGCTGACTTACAAGCGCGCGGTCGACCTGATCCCGATGCTGAAAAACTCGTCAGTCACCGCTGCCTGGGCAGGTTATGTGGACAGCACGCCTGATGGCGTCCCGGGCATTGGCGAAATAGCGAGCCTGCCTGGCCTGGTGCTGGCGGCGGGGTTCAGTGGCCATGGCTTCGGCATCGGCCCTGGCGCGGGCCACTTGATCGCCGACATTGTCAGCGACATGCCTCCCCTGGTTGACCCGCGTCCCTATCACCCGGATCGATTCCAGTCTTCAGCCTGGGGCAAAGTCGCGGAGTTCTGAGGCCAGTACAAATCTCACCGGCAACACAAGCAACGGGCGCATCCTCAGGGAATGCGCCCGTTCTCGTTGGCGGGGTGGATTCTGCCGCCGGCGGCGGTTCGACTGGTTTTTTGCGCACCATAAATGGCCGCGAACACCCTGAAAAAGGTGCAGATGCCCGGGCTTGGCGCATCCCGCACAGTCTGCTGAGCGGGCCCCGAAAAACGGTGGTTTGTGCCAAGCGGCCTATACTTTTAACCGTTTATGCGCGGTCTCATGATGCTGTAATAAAACCGTGATGCAGCGTTGCAGCCAGGCTTCAAGAACGAGCAACCGCTTGCCCCTCATGACCTCAACCATCACTCAGGACCGCACTCATGAGCTTCCTTCGCCCCAAGTTCATTACCTTTGACTGCTATGGCACGTTGACCAACTTTCAGATGGGGACCATGACGCGCGAGCTGTTCGCCGATCGGGTCCCAGCCGAGCAGATGGATCAGTTCGTCAAGGATTTCTCGGCCTACCGGCTGGACCAGGTGATGGGCGACTGGCGGCCCTATGATGAAATTCTCAAGACTGCCCTGGCCCGGGTCTGCAAGCGTTGGGGGGTCGAATACAAAGGCGAAGGCCAGCTCTATTACGACGCCGTACCGACCTGGGGCCCACATGCCGACGTACCGGCAGGCCTGTCGAAAATCGCCGACAAGATTCCCCTGGTGATTTTCTCCAATGCGATGGACGAGCAGATCATGTCCAACGTCGACAAGCTCGGCGCACCTTTTCATAAAGTCTTCACGGCTCAACAGGCCCAAGCCTACAAGCCACGTCTGGCGGCCTTCGAGTACATGCTCGATAACCTCGGCTGCGGGCCGGAGGATGTCCTGCATGTGTCTTCGAGCTTCCGCTACGACCTGATGTCGGCCCACGACATGAAGATCAAGCACAAAGCCTTCGTGGCCCGGGGTCATGAGCAACCGGCGAACGCGGCCTTTGGTTACCACCAGATCCCGGACATCGGCGGGTTGGCCGGTCTGGTCGGTCTCTGAGTCTCATTGCACGCTTCAAGGCATAAGGGGTTAGACATGGGCAGTGAGTCTTATTGGCTCGATACCGCACCGGCATTTACCGGTGCCCAGCTCGGTGCGTTACCCGGGCAGGTCGATGTGGCCATCGTCGGTGGCGGTTTCACTGGCCTGGCCGCCGCCCGGTCCCTGGCCTTGAAGGGCGCCAATGTGGTGGTGCTGGAAGGCGGGCGGGTCATTGGCGAGGCTTCGGGGCGCAATGGCGGCCAGTGCAACACCGGCGTCGCCCAGGACTACGCGTCATTGAGTGCCAGCCTCGGCGCCGACAAGGCGCGCGCCTATTACCAGGCCTATGAAAGCGCCGTGCAGAGTGTCGTCTCGCTGGTGGAGCAAGAGCAGATTGCCTGCGACTTCAAGCGCAACGGCAAGCTCAAGTTGGCGGCCAAGCCCCTGCACTACGAAGGGTTGGCACGTACTTGCGAATTGATCCGGCGCGAGGTCGATGCCGAGGTCGAGTTGCTGTCTGCGCAGGAAGCTCGGGCTGAAGTGAACTCGGCCCAGTTCCATGGCGGCTTGCTGCAGCGTAACGGCGTGCAGATGCATGTCGGACGCTTCGGGGTCGGATTGGCCGAGGCCGCGGCCCGTCACGGCGCGCTGATTTTCCAAGGCGTATCGGTAACGGACTGGAAAACCAGCGCCGGTGGTTATCGGGTCAATACCACCAAGGGTTCGCTCCAGGCCACGCAGATCCTGCTGGCCACGGGAACCTGCCAGCAGGGTGGGTTGGGTTGGTATCGGCGGCGGATCGTGCCGGTGGGCAGTTTTGTGATCGCCACCGAGGTGTTGCCGCAGGCCCTGATCGACAGTTTGCTGCCGGCACACCGCTCCTATGTCACCAGCCGGATGATCGGCAACTACTTTCGGATCACCCCGGACAACCGCTTGCTGTTTGGCGGGCGGGCGCGGTTCGCCATGTCCGACAGTGTGTCCGATGCCAAGAGCGGCAAAGTCCTGCACGCGGCGATGGTGCAGATGTTTCCGCAACTGGCCCACGTGAAGGTCGAGTATTGCTGGGGCGGATTGGTCGACATGACCTCCGATCGGCTGCCCCGGGCCGGCCAGCACGGCGGCGTCTATCACTCCATGGGCTACAGCGGCCATGGCGTGCAGATGTCGGTGCACATGGGCCAGGTCATGGCCGACGTCATGGCCGGGAAAGTCGAGGCCAACCCTTGGCGCGAACTCGACTGGCCGGCCATCCCCGGACATTTTGGCAAGCCCTGGTTCCTGCCGCTGGTAGGTGCGTATTACCGCCTTCAAGACTATTTGCACTGAGTGGCGAGGGACGCTTCAGGTTTCATCACATTGCGTATAGCGCGAGCAATCGAGCCTTATCATTTGCGAAAGGTAGAACCGACATGACTGACAAAAAAAACAGTATCGATACCCAGCTGATAACAGGTACGGAAAGTCTGCGCGTTTTCGAAGGGCTCAATCGCGGCATGTCCCGCCGCAATGCATTGCAGATGCTCGGGTTGGCCGGGGTGGCCGTGGCGGGCGCCGGTAGCCTGTTCGGCACCGCCGGCAAGCTGTTCGCCGATGAGGAGGCCGCCAGCCCAGGCAAAGGCAAGCCGGGCGGGCGCATCCGCGTCGCCGGCTCGACCAGTTCCACCGCCGACACCCTGGACCCGGCCAAAGGTTCGTCGTCCACCGACTACGTACGCCATTACATGTTCTACAACGGGCTGACGCGTTTTGACAGCCACATGGTGCCGCAACTGGAACTGGCCGAGCGTATCGAGACCACGGACGCCACGCTCTGGGTGATCAGCCTGCGCAAGGAAGTGACCTTCCACAACGGCAAGGCATTGACCGCCGCCGACGTGGTGTTCTCGCTGTTGCGTCACAAGGACCCGATCACCGGCTCCAAGGTCTTGCCGCTGGCGTCGCAGTTCGCCGACGTCAAAGCCGTCGGCACCCATGAAGTGCAGATTCAGTTGAGCGGCCCCAACGCTGAACTGCCCTCGGTCCTTGCCGTCTCGCACATGTTGATCGTGCCCGAGGGCACCAGCGATTTCACCCAGGGCATCGGTACCGGCCCGTTCAAGGTCAAGGAGTTCAAGCCCGGGGTGCGTTCGGTTGGCGTGCGCAACAGCAATTACTGGAAGCCCGGCTTGCCGTACCTGGACGAGATCGAATTCATCGGCATTGCCGACGAATCGTCACGGATCAACGCCCTGCTGTCAGGGGACGTGCACATCGTCAACGAGGTCAACCCGCGTTCGACGACCCGCATCAAGGCCAGCGCCCGGCATCGGGTCATCGACTCACCGTCGGGCAACTACACTGACCTAATCATCCGTCAGGACCAGATGCCCGGCAAAAGCCCGGAGTTCACCCAGGCGATGAAGCTATTGCTGGACCGGGAACAGATCAAGTCGGCGATCTTCCGTGGCTATGCGCGGGTCGGCAACGACCATCCGATCGCGCCCGGAGCACGCTTCTTCAACGCCGATTTGCCGCAACGGGCTTACGATCCTGAACAGGCCAGGTCGTTGTTGAAGAAGGCCGGCATGGAAAGCATCAGCATGCCGCTGATGTGCTCGCCCGCGGCGACCGGTTCGGTGGACATCGCGGTGCTGCTGCAGCAGTCCGCCAAGGAAGCCGGGCTCAAGCTCAACGTCAACCGCCTGCCGAGCGATGGCTACTGGTCCAACCACTGGGCCAAGCACCCGCTGAGCTTTGGCAACATCAATCCGCGACCGAATGCCGACATGCTGTTCTCGCAGTTCTTCCAGTCGAGCGCGCCCTGGAACGAATCAGGCTGGAAAAACGAGCAGTTCGACCAATTGTTGATACAGGCCCGCGGTGAAACCGACGAGGCCAAGCGCGGCAAGATGTACGCCGACATGCAGGTGCTGGTGCATGAGCACGGAGGTATCGGCGTACCGGTGTTCATCAGCAACATCGACGGTGCCGACCAGCGCGTAAAGGGCTACGGCGCCAATCCCCTGGGCGGTTTCATGGGCTACATGTTTGCCGAGCAGATCTGGCTGGATGCCTGATGAAGGTCGGTTTGGGCCACATTGCACGAGGGTCGGATGATGAATAGCAACACACTGTGGTTGATCGGCCGCCGTCTGGGGGCGGCGGTCGTGACCTTGTTGATTGTCTCGATGGTGGTGTTCGCCATCACGGCGGTACTGCCGGGGGACGCGGCGCAACAGGCGCTGGGACAGTTCGCCACGCCGGAACAGGTGGCGGCCCTGCGGGCGAAAATGGGCCTGGACCAGCCCGGTGTGTTGCGTTATCTGCATTGGCTGACGAGCCTGCTCAGCGGTGACCTGGGGATGTCGATGTCCAACGCCACGCCGGTAATCGAGCTGATGGCCGGCCGGGTTCCCAACACCTTGATGCTCGCCGCTGCCACGGCCCTGGTGTCGGTGCCCGTGGCGTTGACCCTGGGGATCGGCTCGGCCATGGGCCGAGGCGGGCGCCTCGACAGCTTCCTGAGTTTTTTCACCTTGACCATGGTGGCCGTGCCGGAGTTTCTGGTCGCCACCTTGGCGGTGCTGATATTCGCCGTGAACCTGGGTTGGTTATCGGCGCTGTCCTATGCCAGTGACATCACGTCCCCCTGGCAATTCATGCGCACCTACGCATTGCCGGTGATGACGCTGTGCTGCGTGATTGTCGCGCAAATGTCACGCATGACCCGCGCAGCCGTGATCGATCAGCTCGACAGCCCTTACGTGGAAATGGCCCGGCTCAAGGGCGTGAGCAATATCCGTATCGTGCTCCGGCATGCCTTGCCCAATGCCATCGGCCCCATTGCCAATGCCATCGCCCTGAGCTTGTCCTACCTGTTGGGCGGGGTGGTGATCGTCGAAACGATCTTCAACTATCCCGGCATTGCCAGCTTGATGGTCGATGCCGTGACCAACCGCGACATGGCCCTGGTTCAAGCCTGCACCATGTTGTTCTGTACGGCGTATCTGGCGTTGGTGTTGATCGCCGACCTGTGCGCGATTCTTTCCAATCCGAGGCTGAGAAACCAATGAACAACCTCATTGTGAAATCGCCGACGGCGGCCGCTGCGCTGGGGTTGGGCAAAGACGCCCACGCAAAGTCCTGGCTTGGCCTGGCCGGCGCCGCGATGTGTGTGATCTGGTTGCTGGTGGCGATTTTCGGCCCGTGGCTGGCGCCGCATCCGGTGGGCGAAGTGGTCTCCGACAACGTCTTCGACAGCCTCAGCGCGACGTACCCGTTCGGCACCGATTACCTGGGCCGCGACATGCTCAGCCGGGTTCTTGTCGGCGCGCGTTTCACCGTCGGCCTGGCGTTGGTGGCCGCGGTGCTGTCGAGCACCCTGGGAACCAGTCTGGCGCTGTTGTCGGTGGTGTCGCCAAAGTGGCTGGATGAGCTGATCAGCCGCCTGATGGACGCGTTCATTTCGATCCCGAGCAAGATGCTGGCGCTGATCATGGTCTCGGCCTTCGGCTCCTCGGTCACCTTGCTGATCTGCACGGCGGTGTTGAGCTACACCCCCGGTGCCTTCCGCATCGCCCGCAGCATGGCGGTGAATATCGAAGCGCTGGAGTACGTGCAAGTGGCCCGTACCCGGGGCGAGCGCCGACTGTATATCGCCTGCGTGGAAATCCTGCCGAATATCCTCAATCCGGTGCTGGCGGACCTGGGCCTGCGTTTTGGTTTCATCGTGCTGCTGCTCAGTGGCATGAGTTTCCTCGGGCTGGGCGTGCAACCGCCGGATGCCGACCTTGGCTCGCTGGTGCGCGAGAACATCGGCGGCCTCAATCAGGGGGCGCCGGCCATCGTGATTCCTGCCCTGGCCATCGGCACCCTGACCATCGGCGTGAATCTGTTCATCGACCGGTTGTCGTCGCGACGTAGCCGACGTACGGGAGGTCATTGAAATGAGCGAATTGATTCGGGTACAGGACCTGCGCGTGGTCGCCTGCGGCGAGCGCGAGGAGGTGGACATCGTCAAGGGGGTCAGCTTCTCCCTGCAAAAAGGCGAAGTATTGGCGTTGATCGGTGAGTCCGGTTCCGGCAAGACCACCATCGCCCTGGCATTGCTCGGTTATGCCCGACGCGGTTGTCGGCTGGCGGGCGGCGTGGTGCAAATCGGCGAGGACGACATGCTGGCGTTGAGCGAGAGCCAATTGCAGAAGTTGCGCGGCAACCGCGTGTCCTATATCGCCCAGAGCGCCGCAGCGGCGTTCAACCCGGCGAAAAAACTCATCGACCAGGTAGTGGAAGGCGCGCTGATTCATGGCCTGGGTAGCCGAGCGGTGCTTGAGGCGAAGGCCATCGAGCTGTTCCGTGACCTGGCCCTGCCAGACCCGGAGCGCATCGGCCAGCGCTATCCTCATCAGGTGTCCGGCGGGCAGCTGCAACGGGTAATGGCGGCCATGGCGCTGATCAGCGATCCATTGCTGGTGGTGCTCGACGAGCCGACCACGGCCCTTGATGTGACGACCCAGATCGATGTACTGCGGGCCTTCAAACGGGTAGTCCGCGAGCGTGGGGCCACGGCCGTCTATGTGTCTCACGACCTGGCGGTCGTGGCGCAGATGGCTGATCAGATCGTGGTACTCAATGGCGGCGAGATCTTCGAACATAGCGCCACGGCACCTTTGCTCAAGGGCCCGGCCCACGAATACACCCGCAGCCTGTTGGCGGCGGCGCGGCCGGACACGACGATCCGTCCGCCCGGCGACATCGCGCAACACACCCCTTTGCTGACCATCCAGGGGCTGACCGCCGGCTACGGCAACAAGAATGCCCAGGGCATGCCAGCGATTCGCGTGCTGGAAGACATCGACCTGACGGTTCGCCGAGGCCAGGCCATTGGCGTCATCGGTGAGTCGGGCTCGGGCAAATCGACCCTTGCACGGGTGGTGGCCGGGTTGTTGCAGCCAGCCCTTGGCGGGTTGTCCTTCGATGGTCAACCCCTGGGCGGCAGCCTGCCGTCGCGTACCCAGGAGCAGTTCCGACGCATACAGATGGTCTTCCAGAATGCCGACACCGCACTCAATCCGATGCACAGCGTCAGCACGATCCTGAGCCGCCCGCTTAAGATGTATTTCGGCCTCAAAGGCGCCGCGTTGCGCGAGCGTATCGGCGAGCTGCTGGACCTGGTGCGTTTGCCCCGGACGATGGCGGACCGGCGTCCGAACGAACTGTCTGGCGGACAGAAGCAACGGATCAACCTGGCCCGGGCCTTGGCGGCCAAGCCAGACCTGATTCTCTGTGACGAGGTGACCTCGGCGCTGGATACCGTGGTCGGTGCGGCAATTCTCGAATTGCTGCGCGATTTGCGCCAGGAGCTGGGAGTGTCCTATCTGTTCATCAGCCACGACATCTCCACCGTGCGCGCCTTGTGTGACGACATCGTGGTGATGTATAGCGGGCACAAGGTCCAGGCCGGTACGCGTCAATCCTATGCCGAGGCTCCGTTCCATCCGTATACCGATCTGTTGATCCATTCCGTACCGGAACTGCGCCAGGGCTGGCTGGAAAGCTGCGGGGCAACGACCTGCCAGACGCTGCCGCCGATTGGGCCGAAAGCCGCTGTGCCAGGGCTGTGCACTTTCCTCAGTCGCTGCCCGGTGCGGGTCGACGGGCTGTGCAACCGCGTCGCGCCGGACCGACGGATGTTAGTCGGTGGCAGCGAAATCCTTTGCCACCACGACAGCGCCGAACTGATGAAAACCCAGCAACCGAACACTCCGACCGTGGCGGCGTACGCATGAAACCCCGTGTATTGGAGATTCTCAAACGGCTGATGGCCTTCGATACCGTCTCTTCGGAATCGAATATGGCCTTGATCGAATACGTGCGCGATCTGCTCATGACCAAGGGCATCGAGTCCTTGATCGTGCGGGACGACAGCGGCAACAAAGCCAACCTGTTTGCCAGTACCGGTCCAAGGGATGTGCCGGGGATCCTGCTGTCGGGTCATACCGACGTGGTGCCGGCGGCGGGGCAGGCCTGGACCTTCCCGGCGTTTGCGGCGACGGTGCGGGACGGACGGATCTATGGCCGTGGCAGTTGCGATATGAAGGGCTTTATCGCCCTGGCAGTCGACGCCATGCTCGATGCCGCCGAGCAGCCATTGAGCAGGCCGCTGCAGCTGGCGCTGTCCCATGACGAGGAGATCGGCTGCGTGGGGGTACGGCGTTTGCTTGATGTGCTGCACCTGGCACCGGTCCGGCCGTTTCTGTGCGTCATCGGCGAGCCGACCCATATGCAGTTCGTTCTCGGGCACAAGGGCAAGGGTTCCTACCGTACGTACTGTCGTGGGCTGGAGGCGCACTCATCATTGGCGCCACGCTCGGTCAATGCGATTCATGTGGCCTGCGATTTCATCGCCGCGCTGCGCCTGAGCCAACAGCAGTTGCAAGAGCAGGGTGCCCGGGATACCGATTACGATGTGCCCTACAGCACCGTGCATGTCGGTCAGATTGTCGGCGGCAAGGCGCTGAACATCGTACCCAACCTGTGCACCCTTGATTTCGAAGTGCGTAACTTGCCGGCGGACGACCTGGACGGCTTCCTCGAGCAGATGCGCGAACGGGCCGAACTGATCGTACGCGAGGCGCAAAAGCTCTCCAGCGTGGCGGCGATTGAAATCGAGACCCTGAACGTCTACCCGGGCCTCGACACCCATCCGAGCGTCGAAGCAGTACGGTTCCTGAAAAACTTTGCCGCCCCGGACACTGGCACCGCGAAAGTCTCGTTCGGCACCGAGGGCGGTTTGTTCAAGCAACGCCTGGATGTACCGGTGGTGGTCTGCGGCCCGGGTTCGATCGAACAGGCGCACAAACCTGACGAGTTCATCGAGATCAGCCAGATGGAGGCGGGCGAGTGCTTTCTGCAAGGGTTGCTGGGCTCGATGCGCATTTGATCGTGCAACGGTAAAGCCTGCCGTCGAAGGCCGATTTTCAGCATTCAAGACTGTAGGACCGGCGTTTTCAGCATCCTTGTCCAGGGCGACTCAATAGACTGAAGGCTGTCTCAGAACAGGACCCGACGTCATGCTCAAGAATCGCCTGAAAGACCCCAGCCTGCTGGTAGAACTCGCTTACATCGACGGCCAGTGGGTCGGCGCCGACAACGCCGCCACCCTGGACGTGATCAACCCGGCCACCGGCGAGGTGCTTGCCCGGGTACCGGCGATACACGGCAGTGAAACCCGGCGCGCCATCGAAGCCGCCGACCGTGCCTGGCCGGCCTGGCGTGCACGTCCGGCGGCGGAACGGGCGGCGCTGCTCGATCGCTGGTACCAGGCGATGATCGACAACCTCGACGACCTGGCGCTGATCCTCACCCTTGAGCAGGGCAAGCCGCTGGCAGAAGCCAAGGGCGAGATCCGCTACGGTGCCAGCTTCGTCAAATGGTTTGCCGAAGAAGCTCGACGGATCTACGGCGAAACCATCCCGGCCCCCAGCGGTGATCGGCGCTTGATGACCCTCAAGCAACCGGTCGGTGTTTGCGCCGCGATCACCCCGTGGAATTTCCCCAATGCGATGATCACCCGCAAGTGCGCACCGGCCCTGGCCGCGGGCTGCACGATCGTGGTCAAGCCGTCGGACCTGACCCCGCTGTCGGCCCTGGCCCTGGCGGTGCTGGCCGAGCGGGTCGGGATTCCGGCCGGGGTGTTCAACGTCGTGACCGGCATGCCCGCCGGCATTGGTGAAGAGCTGACCGGCAACCCGACGGTGCGCAAGCTTTCCTTCACCGGCTCTACCGCTGTCGGACGCCTGCTGATGCGTCAGAGCTCGGAACACATCAAGCGCTTGAGCCTGGAGCTGGGCGGTAACGCTCCGTTCATCGTGTTTGACGACGCGGACCTGGAGCAAGCCGTGACCGGCATCATGCTCAGCAAATTCCGCAACGCCGGGCAGACCTGCGTCTGCGCCAACCGCATTCTGGTGCAGGATGGGATCTACGAGCGCTTCGCCCAGCGCCTGGTGGAGGAGGTGGGCAAGCTCAAGGTTGGCGACGGCCTCGAGGCCGAGGTGAACATCGGTCCGCTGATCAACGCGGCGGCGGTCAGCAAGGTCGCTCGACACATCGACGAGGCGTTGAGCCAGGGCGCTCGCCTGCTTTGTGGCGAAATCCCCACGGGCGACAGCCGGTTCGTCCAGCCGACGGTGCTCGGGCAGACGCATGCCGGGATGCTGCTGGCCAACGAAGAAACCTTCGGTCCGGTTGCTCCGCTGATGCGCTTCAGCACGGAAGAAGAGGCGCTCGCCTTGGCCAACGCTACGCCCTATGGCTTGGCGGCATATTTTTTCACCCAAGATCTGCGCCGCTCATGGCGGTTCGGCGAGGCCCTGGAGTTCGGCATGGTTGGCCTCAATACCGGGCTCATTTCCATGGACGTCGCGCCCTTCGGCGGCATCAAGCAATCGGGCCTTGGGCGTGAAGGCAGCAAGTATGGCCTGGATGAATTTCTTGAAGTCAAAGCCTTCCACGTCGGCGGGCTGTGATGCGGTCAGCGATTTGAAGAGGAGGCACGGTTGATGAGCAAACCATTCAGAATCGCCGCGATTGCTGGCGACGGTATTGGTAAGGAAGTCTTGCCGGAGGGGCTGCGGGTATTGGAGCAGGCGGCGAAGAAATGGCAATTGGATCTGAGCATCGAAGTGCTCGACTGGGCCCACTGCGATTATTACCTGGAACACGGGCAGATGATGCCCGCCGACTGGTTCGAACAGCTCAAGGGCTTCGATGCGATCTACTTTGGCGCCGTGGGCTGGCCGGACAAGGTGCCGGATCACATTTCCCTGTGGGGTTCGCTGCTGAAGTTTCGCCGGGACTTCGATCAGTACGTGAACATCCGTCCGGTGCGGCTGTTTCCCGGCGTGCCGTGTCCGTTGGCCGGACGTGAAGCCGGGGACATCGACTTCGTGGTGATCCGCGAAAACACCGAGGGCGAGTACTCCTCGGTCGGCGGCAAGATGTTCGAAGGCACCGAGCACGAGTTCGTGCTGCAGGAGTCGGTATTCACCCGACGCGGTGTGGACCGGATTCTCAAGTTCGCCTTCGACCTGGCCCAGACCCGGCCGCGCAAACGCCTGACGGCGGCGACCAAGTCCAACGGCATTTCCATCAGCATGCCGTACTGGGACGAACGCACGGCGCTCATGGCGCAGCAGTACCCGGACGTCACCTGGGACAAGCAACACATCGATATCCTCTGTGCGCGCTTTGTGCTTCAGCCAGACCGTTTCGATGTGGTCGTGGCGTCGAATCTGTTCGGTGACATCCTGTCCGACCTCGGACCTGCCTGCGCCGGCACCATCGGCATTGCCCCTTCGGCCAACCTCGATCCACAGCGACGATTTCCCTCGTTGTTCGAACCGGTCCATGGCTCGGCGCCAGATATCTATGGACGGAACATCGCCAACCCGATTGCGATGATCTGGTCCGGTGCCTTGATGCTCGATTTCCTGGGTAATGGCGATGAACGCTATCGCGCGGCCCATGACGGGATTCTCAAGGCCATCGAGCGGGTTATTGCAGAGGGCCCGATTACGCCTGATCTTGGGGGACAGGCGTCGACTCAGGAGGTTGGTCTGGCTGTGGCTATGGCGCTTTGAACTGGGCGTTGCGCTTTTTCTGGTATGTATATCCGTTGCTGCGGTAACGGCTGCTTAGGGTTCCGCCTTTACGGCGGGTCACTTTTGCGCGCAAAAGTAACCAAAACGCTTTTGCCCCACCACTCGGTGCCTCGCTTAGGCTCGGCATGCCTGAACGAAGGCCTTGCTCCGTGGGCCCGCCGCGAAGGGCCATCCATGGCCCAGCGCAGCTATCCCGGCATCCATGCCGGGATGCCCACTGCGCAACCCCTTCGTTCAGCCAGCGTGGTTAATGGGGCGCCGAGATCAACGTCCCCCGCGAGGCGGCCTGATAGCCGACCTGGCTCTTCAGGTCCCACTCCGATCCAACTGTGGGAGCGAGCCTGCTCGCGAAGGCGGTGTATCAGCCGATGAAGATATTGAATGAACTGGCCCCTTCGCGAGCAGGCTCGCTCCCACAGGGTTCCTCGGTATGCCGTGAGACCTGCGTCTGCCGCTGATCCAATGTGGGAGCGAGCCTGCTCGCGAAGGCGGTGTGTCAGTCAATGAAGATTTTGAATGGACCGGCCCCTTCGCGAGCAGGCTCGCTCCCACAGGGATTTCATGTGTGCCGTGAACCTGCGTCTGTAGAAGACCCAATGTGGGAGCGAGCTTGCTCGCGATGGCGGTGTGTCAGCCGATGAAGATGTTGAATGAGCTGGCCTCTTCGAGCAGGCTCGCTCCCACAGGAGAAGCGCGGTTCACCAAAAAACAGGTCGGCTCGAAGGCCGCCTCGCGGCGGACGTTGATCTCGGCGCCCCATTAACCACGCTGGCCGAACGTAGGCATTGTGGAGTGGGCAACCCGGCATGGATGCCGGGTTAGCCGCGCTGGGCCATGGATGGCCCTTCGCGGCGGGCCCACGGAGCAATGCCGGAGTGCGGGCACACCGAGCCTAGGCGAGGTGCCGAGTGGTGGGGCAAAAGCGCTTTGGTTACTTTCGCGCTTTTCGAAAGTGACCCGCCGTAAGGGCGGAACCCTAAGCTGCCGTGACCGAAACAACGGATATTCACACCAAAAAAGCTCCGTCAGACATCACTTGCAAACATAAAACTTGCGCACATAGACGCTGCTCTTCCAGGCGCAAGGAGCCCCCTTGGGCACAAACACCGTATCGCCAGTATTCACCGCCAACCCCGGCCCATCGCCGAGCTGGAGAATGATGCTGCCCTCGATCAGGTGCATCAGTTCGTGCATCGTGTGCGGCCTTGCCCTGCGGTTATAGGGCGTCGAATCCCAGACGCCGATGCGCAGGTTTGTCGTGTCCTCGACGAACAAATTGTTCGAGCGACATTGTGGTGTCGGGCTCAGCAGGAATTCTTCACTCGGTGGCGTCGAGGGCGCGAGGAGGGTGTGCTTGGGGAGAGCGGTCACTCCGACGTTGCCCGCTTCAACAGGCTGGGTATCGGCGCAGAATGCCCAGAGCGAACCAGGTTGCGCCTCGATCCGAATCGATGTGCCGCGGGCAATTACCGCGCTGTCACCCGGATCAAGTTGCAGCGAGTGTTCCTCGCTTTGCAGAATGACTTGTCCGGCGTGGACCACGATCGTTTCACTGTAGGGATATGCATCGACGCTGAACTGTCCGCTCGCCTGGACGATACCGGCAGCAATGTCTTGGGTCCCGAGATAGGCAATCTGCCTGTCGAACGGATCGTTGGCTCCCAATGAGCCGCCGGTGAATGCGGTTGACGCGGGAGTGCCGTTGGCGTGGGCCAACAGCACGGCAGTGGGCTCTAGCATGAGGGTGTTTCTCCGGGAAAGTAGAGGATGTAGCGGTGTCAGCCGATGGCCTGGGTCACCAGCGCAAACTGCTTTACGCCGCCCCTGGCCTGGGGCGGGGAACCACGGACCATCTGGGCGACGGTGTCGACCTGCTTCAGCCCGGCTTCTTCCAGCCACGGACCCAGGCCGCTGTCGGACGGTACATCCATGCGCACGAAAGCATCCGGCACCTGCGCCAACAGCACTGCGATCAAGTGCTCGGCCTGCTGTGGATTTTCTGCAACGACCGGGCCGATGTAACGACCACGACCGAATGGACGCAGGATGGCGAATGCGCGCAGCTGACCATCGCGCTCGATACCAACCGCCTCTTCGACACAGTCGAACAAGTCACCGAGCACGGCGCGCCTGTCCAGGCCGCTGCCGGCATTGGCCAGTTCGATCTGGTCGGTTTGATCGGCCTTGGTCAGGCGGCGGCAATGTTCGCCGGATGGCAGGTCCTTGGGGGCCGGGGGCGATACGTTCCCCTGATGTTGTTGGATATGACCAAAGTCAACGAATCCCTGGCTGGCATAAAGAGGCGCCCCGGCCAGCGTCGCGTTGAGCATGGCGGTCTGCGTTCCACACGCTTGGAGTGCCAGTTCCATCAGTTTGCGACCGATGCCCTGGCCCTGGTATTCGTCACTGACGATCACCAGGCCGATCGTGGCGTAATCACCCTGCGGGCAGGTGAATGCGGTGCCGATCAGGCGGCCGTGGTCCTCGGCGACAAAACCCTGCGAGACGCGCTGCAGCATGGCCCAGTCCTCCAGGCGATGGGGCCACTTCAACTGCACGGACAAGGCATGGGCCGCTGCCACATCGGCAGCGGTCATGGGGCGATAGGCATACGTCGGGCGTTGCGAACTGGACATGAACATCTCCGTATTCAAGGGAGCGTGACCGGGCGGATTTTTCCGCCGAAAGGATTGATATCTCACCTGCCGCGAGACCTGACAAGAGGCGCAGATCGATTCGGTAGATTGCATCAGTTGCGGCTTCACGCACCGCAGTTATTGCTCAAATCGACAGCAGGCCCAGCAGCAAATATCAGCGGATTTTTCGCCGGTGCTTTTCGTAGCTGCGTGAGCAAGCACCGCTCAATAACATCGCTGGCGGTCAACCTGGCCGAGCATCGACTCACCGCGCTGATGCCGACGGATGTTGTCCAGCAACACGCCGAAGGCACTTTCGGGTTGAGTCATCGCCGCGATATGCGGCGTCAGCAGTATTTGCGGATGCTGCCAGAACGGGTGATCCGGCGCTGCCGGCTCCTGTTGCAGGACGTCGAGCACCGCCGCACTGATTTGACCGCTGGCCAGGGCCTCGAGCAGATCCTCTTCTATCAGATGCCCGCCACGACCCATGTTGACCAGGGCAGCACCCTTGGGCAGATGCCTGAACAATTGGCGATTGAGAATCCCTTGGGTCTGCTCGGTCAATGGCAGCACGCAAATGACGATGTCGCATTGGCCGAGGAAAGCCGGGAGCTGTTCATCACCGGCAAAGCAATTCACCCCGGCGATGTGATGCTCGCTGCGTGCCCAACCTGACAAGGCGAAACCAAAGGTCTGCAAGGTGGCCAGGATCTGCCGGGCCTGCATACCAAGCCCCATGACCCCGACCCGACGCTGGGCCGCCGGTTGCAGCAAGTGCGCCTGCCAGCATCGGGCAATCTGTTGCTGGCGATAACGGAGCATATCCCGGTGCAGGCTGAGCACGGCGAAGCTGGCGTACTCGCACATGCCCCGGGTGATGCCTGGATCGAGGAGACGGACCACCGGCAGGGAGGTGGGCAAGCGATCAAGATCAAGCTGATCGACCCCGGCCGACAAAGCGAACAGCACTTGCAGGTTCGGCAAGAGTGTTTCGAGGTCATCCGGCGCCTGCCAGGCGGCGAGGAAGCGAATGTCCTTCGGGTCGCCGATGTCCGGCCAGGCGCGCCATTCGATGTCCGGAGCGTGCTCGGCGAATAGACGTTTCCATTGTTCACCGCGTACCGGGTCGGCTTTATACAACAGGGCCATGGGTCACTTCTCGTACAAGATAGGGAACATCCAGCATGCCCGAGTGGCAAAGCAGGATGTATCGAAACAGCCTGCGTAATCACCGGACGCTGCTTTGTACAGGGCTTCTGCCGGCAGATTCCATGGGGCTGGAGTCGGCTGAAGGATTCTGCTGTTTGCCGGGGTGAAAACAGTCGATCCGAATTTCCCAGAGGCCAAGTTCGGCTTAGACAATTGTGTCGAACGCTTAACCTGTGGAACACATCGCAGCCGTTTCTCGGTTGCCTGGTTCACTGTGGGAGATGCCATGAACAGTAAAGTCGAAGAAACCCCGAGCCTGCTCCTTCAACGCGATCAATTCGTGCCACGAGGGTTGGTCACCGCGCATCCGCTGGTCATCGACCGGGCCCAGGGGGCAGAGGTGTGGGACGTGGACGGGGCGCGTTATCTGGACTTCGTCGGCGGCATCGGCGTGTTGAACATCGGTCACAATCACCCGAAGGTGATCGCGGCGGTGCAGGCTCAATTGCAGAAAGTCAGTCACGCGTGTTTCCAAGTGGTGGCCTACAAACCGTATATCGATCTGGTCAAGCGCCTGTGTGCCTTGGTGGGTGGGCAGCAAGCCTGCAAGGCGGCGCTGTTCACTTCCGGCGCGGAAGCGGTGGAGAACGCGGTGAAGATCGCCCGCGCGCATACCAATCGTCCCGCCGTCATTGCCTTCCGGGGCGGTTTCCATGGGCGTACTTTACTGGGTACGACGCTGACGGGCATGAGCCAGCCCTACAAGCAGAACTTCGGACCTCTGGCGCCGGAGGTCTTCCATACGCCATACCCGAATGCCTATCGCGGTTTCAGCAGTGAGATGGCGTTGCAGGCACTCAACGAATTGCTGGCGACCCAAGTCGCGCCGGATCGGGTCGCGGCGATTATCATCGAGCCGGTGCAGGGCGATGGAGGCTTCCTCAGCGCTCCACCAGAATTTCTCCAGGCGCTGCGAGCCTTGACCGAACAGCACGGCATCGTGCTCATCCTCGACGAAATCCAGACCGGCTTCGGTCGTACCGGCAAATGGTTCGGTTTTCAGCACGCCGGCATCCAGCCGGACCTGGTCACCGTCGCCAAGAGCCTGGCCGGTGGTTTGCCCATCTCGGCTGTGGTGGGGCGCGCGCACATCATGGACGCGCCACTGCCCGGTGGCCTTGGCGGCACCTACGGCGGTAACGCCTTGGCGTGTGCCGCGGCATTGGCGGTGATCGAGGCTTATGAGCAGGAGCATCTGCTCGAGCGTGGCCTGGTCCTGGGGGAGCGGCTGCGTCAGGGCCTGCTGCGCTTGCAGGCCCGCCACCCGCGCATCGGTGATGTGCGCGGCACCGGCTTCATGCTGGCAATCGAATTGATCAAGGATGATCAAGCCCGCAGCCCGGATGCCGAGCTCACCCAGCGCCTGATCGATCAGGCAAGGATTGGCGGGCTGCTGGTGATCAAATGCGGGGTGTACCGAAATGTCCTGCGCTTCCTCGCTCCCCTGGTCACCGAAGAAAGTCAGATCGACGAAGCACTGGCCATCCTTGAAGCCGCATTGCAGCGGGTAATGGATTAGTCTCAGGTCTCGGTCGGCAAGTTGGCGATTTTGTCGACCGAGGCAGCCAGGCATAAGGATTGATAAACGCACCATGGGAGGCGACACATGCACCTGACTGATTATCGTGCGCTGCTGATCGATTGCGACGAAGTCCTGGTCGATCGGGATTCCGGTGTCTGGACGGCCCTGCAACCCTTGCTTGAAAACCGTCCGGGCATGCCGGGCAAGGAGCAGGTATTGGCGGAATTCGACGAGGCGGTACGTGGGCTCTATCCACGCTTTTCCGATCTCGGCTTCAGCGGCTTGTTGTGTTTTGCCCATCGCCAGTTGGCGGAGCGCCTGGGGCTCAAGGTCAGCTGGGAAGAGGGCATGAGCTTTGCCCGTTCGGCCTGCAACTGGTCGCTGTTCGAGGACGCACCGGGTGCCATGTTGTATTTGCGCAAATTCTACCGGTTATTGGTTTACTGCGATCGTGATGCCGAGGATCGCGACCAGCTCTGCGAGCGCTTGGGAATTCCACCCGAGGACCTGCATTCGCGAGCCAACAATCCACTGGAGGATGAGGCATGGTTGCTGCAGAACCAACTCGAGCCTGGAACGATCATGCAAGTGTCCAGACCGCCCGCACAACCGCCAAAATCGGCTGGCCTGTGCCTGATTCGCCGTGGCCATGAGCCTGAAAATCAAGAATATTCCGCCGACTTCTACATCACCAGCATGGCCGACCTCGTCGCTCAGCATCAGCTATCTTTGCGCCGTTGAATTTGCTAAAACCACTGTCAGCCTGAAGACGACCAAGGGGTACCCGATGGAAGGTTTAATAAAACTAGACCGAATTGATATCAGTATCCTTGTTGAACTTCAAAAGGACGGTCGGATGACCAATGTCAGCCTCGCCGATGCCGTGGGACTTTCGTCCAGCCCTTGTCTGCAGCGGGTCAAGCGCCTCGAATCAGCCGGTTATATCTCCGGGTACAGGGCGCATCTGAACCTCGCAAAGATCACCGACTCGGTCACGGTATTTACCGAAATCACCCTCAGCGACCATAAACGGGAAGACTTCGCCAAGTTTGAATCGAATATTCGTCTGGTCGACGAAGTACTTGAGTGCCACTTGATCAGCGGCGGTTACGATTATCTGGTGCGCTTCATGACGTGCAGCATCCAGCATTATCAGGAAGTGGTCGAAGGGTTGCTGGACAAGAACATCGGTATCTCCAAATACTTCAGTTACATCGTCATCAAATCGCCGGTGCTCAAGGATGGAGTGCCGTTGCGCCGACTACTGCGCCATTAAGCCCACCGTTGAATCCCGTGGGAGCGAGCCTGCTCGCGAAGAGGCCAGTGCATTCAACCTCTCCATCGGCTGTGATAACGCTATCGCGAGCAGGCTCGCTCCCACACTGGGTTTTCTACAAAGTCAGATTGTCTGCCCGCCGGAAACTTCGATGCGCTGCCCGGTAACCCAGCGGTTGTCCTCCGCCAGCAGGCTCGCAACCATTGGCCCGATGTCGTCCGGGACGCCCACCCGGCCAAGGGCAGTCATGCCAGCAAATTGCGCATTCAGATCCGGCATGTCGCGCACTGCGCCGCCCAGGAAGTCCGTGGCAATCGCACCAGGGGCCACCGTATTTACCGTGATCCCACGGCCGCCCAGCTCTCTGGCCATATAGACCGTGAGGGTTTCGATCGCGCCTTTAGCGGCGGCATACGCCGAGAAACCGGGAAAGGAAACACGCGTCAGCCCGGATGAATAGTTGACGATGCGACCGCCATCGATGATCAGTGGCAAGAGCGCCTGCGTCAGGAAAAAAACACCTTTGACGTGCACATTGAACAGCTCATCGAACTGCTCTTCGGTGGTTTCGGCAAACGCCGCCATCGCGCCGTGACCCGCGTTGTTGAGGAGGAAGTCGAAGTCGGCTCGACCCCAGCCTTGCTGGAGGGCGCCGGAAAGCGTAGCGACGAATGTGCCGAAGCTGGAGACGTCACTCACATCGAGTTTCAACGCAACGGCTTTGCGCCCGAGCCGTTCGATTTCGCCGACCACGTCCCGGGCTTGGGCCTCGCCGTTGCGATAGGTGAGGATGACGTCGTTGCCCTTTTCAGCGATGGCAATAGCGGCATTGCGGCCCAGGCCACGGTTGGCGCCGGTAATGAGTGCGATCTTGTTCATTGGAAAGGCCTCTAGTGTGAGTTGGAATAACCAGCGATTTTTGCGGGCGGCTTTTTTGTCCATAGCCGACGAGCATGGCAAGGCGCAGCGATGAGCTTGCCCGGCGTTACCAGATTCTGTTATCTGTCGGGCAGACTGTAGGCAAAGCCCAAATACTTTAAAAAGACTTTGTCTGCTCATACCCATACCTTAGAGGTATCGCTCGATGGAGCTGCGTCACCTTCGTTACTTCGTTGCCGTTGCCGAAGAGGGCAACCTGACCTCTGCCGCGACCAAACGTCTTCATACCGCGCAACCATCCCTTAGCCGCCAGCTGCGCGATCTGGAGTTGGAGGTTGGCGCGCAGCTGTTTGTCCGCAAGGCCAGGGGCATCGAACTGACGCCGGCCGGAATAGCGTTCCTGGATCAGGCCAGGCTTGCGCTCAGTCATGCCGAAGAAGCCGTGGCGGCGGCTCGGCGAGCGGCAAGGCCGGCGAAGAAGGTGTTCTCGGTGGGCTTTCTGACAGGGCAGGAGGTGGACTGGCTGCCCAGCGTGACGCGCTTGCTTCGACATGACCTGCCCAACATCGAATTCAAGGTCATCAGCTTGCAATCGCCCTCGCTGGCCGACGCTATCCAACGTGGCGACGTCGACCTTGGCTTTCTGCGCGTGGAGCCGCGGCCGGATGTCAGTTATGAGGTTGTCGCGAAAGAGCCATTGCTGGTCATCATGCCGAACGACCATCGCCTGGCCTCGGTGGGCGATGTCGATCCTGCCGAGTTGGCGAGCGAGACGTTCATCGGCTGTTCGGAGATTCCCCATGTACTACGCGATGTCATCGCGCAGTATTTCGCCAGTTGCAACGTGCAGGTCAACGCCTCCTACTGGCTGGACGACTACGGCACCGGGATCTCTCTGATCAGCTCCACGCGGGGCGTTGCCATCCTGCCAGCCTACGTGGAGCCGCTGCTGCCTTGGACGATCGTCAGCAGGCCGCTCAAGGGAACACGACCTACCATTGATCTGGCGGTGGGTTATCGGACCGACAATCCGTCACCTATCCTGAAAATGTTCCTTGAGAACATCGATCAGATAAAAGACGCAGGGCCGCTGGGCAATCGGCGCAGGACGGACAACTAGCGGCGAAGCCCGGAGTGCCCAGGTGCTTACGGTTGAAGAGAGGGGATCATGCAAGACATCTACCACCTGTCCCGCTTTGTCGAGGCCCAGAACCCGGTGTTCGATCGAGTCATGGACGAGTTACGCGCAGGCCGCAAGACGAGCCACTGGATGTGGTTCATCTTTCCCCAGGTGCAGGGCCTCGGGCGTTCCGAAATGGCCGCGCGCTTCGCCATCTCTGGCATTGCCGAGGCCCGTGCTTACGTTCAGCACGACGTGCTCGGCCCGCGACTGGAGGGTTGTGTGGAAACAGTTCTGCTGCATCACGGGAAGAGTGCCGGGCAGATCTTTGGCTCACCCGACGACCTCAAGTTTCGTTCCTGTCTGACGTTGTTCAGGAGCGTCCAACCGGGATCGTCCCTGTTCCAACAGGCGCTTGACCGGTTTTATTCGGGCGAGCCGGATCGCAAGACACTGCTGCTGCTTGAGCAACCGAGGTGACGTGGCGAGCCGACCTGCAGCGGGTTGGCCAGCCATTTTCACTTGCCGATTTCCTGCTCCGCCAGAATCGAGGCGGTGAGGGGGCTTCGGGCCTTGGCAAACCACCACCACGCCGCGGCTCCCAGGAGCGTGGCCAGCACGGCCAGGATCAGGATTACCGGTTGCGTGCCCAAGGGCGCCGCCAGCACCGCTACCAACAAGCCGGCCAACGGCTGCGAAAGGTTGTTGAGCAAAGTGATCACGCCCACCGTCTTGCCGAAATCCTTGGGCGGAATCACCTGTTGCCGGATCGTGCGCATGTAGACGTTGAACATCTTGTCGAAGCCGACGATCAACAGGAAGCCCACGACGTAGCCGACCAGGTTCGGGCTCAGGGCACTGATGAAGCCTCCCGCGGCGATCATCGAATAGCCGACGCCTCCCGAGACGCGCAGAGGCAGGGCGACCCGGGCAAGAAAGAACAGGATCACGATCGTTGTCACCGCGCCAGCCGCCTGCAGGCCCGCGTAGTCGTCCTTGCCGGCGCTGTACTCGCCAAGCACCATCGCCGCCGAGGTGGCCAAGGTGACACCCACGACCAGGTTGACGCCTACCGCCAGGGTGATGATTTTCTTCAGCTCCGCCAGGTTACGGATATGCCCGAAGGCAATCCGCAGCGGCTGCAACCAGATGTCCTGATGCTGCTCGAAAACCTCAAGCGTGATACGGCTGAGGCGTTGCCAGACCAGCATGCTCAGATCGGCCAGCAGGAACAACCCGGCGATCCACAGCACCACCCAATGCCAGGCCCACACTTCCAGCATCAGGGCCGCCACCAATGGCCCGAGCACCAGCCCGGTCTGGTCGGCGATCTGCGAGTAAGACAAGGTCTTGGTGTAGCTGTAGTGCTGGAAGATGTGCGGCATCAGCACTTCGCGCGCCATGATGCCTTGGGTGGTCAGTACCCCGCACACCGCTGACAGCACGACGACCCAGGCGATACCACCAAAGACCCCATGCAGCGCCATCGCCAGGACACACAGCAGGGCCCGGTAGACCTGGCTGATATGCAGGATTTTGATGGGCGAGTACTTGTCGCACAGGGCGCCACACAACGGAAACGCGAGGAATCGCGGCAGCGACTCGACGAAAAACGCCAGCCCGGCCCAGGATGCGCTGTTGGTCGTCTGGAACACTACCAGCGGTACGATGAACAGCAGGATCTGATCCGCCAGCCGCGACAGAAACAACGAAATGAAAAAAGCGAGGTAATCCTTACGCATGGAAACCTCCTGCGGATAAGCGACGGGGCGTGGCGGCGCAGAAAATCATCAGTAGGCCGACCCTGAACTGTCGTTGAGATTGTGTCGTTCGTCACCGCGCAGTGGCGGATTGAAGACGCTGACCAGGATCAGGTCCTGGTCCTTGCCTCCGCGCAGGAAATGCCGGTCATGCTGATCGAGCACGTAGACATCGCCAGGCCGGATCGCAAAGACATTGCCGTGCATGTCTTCGACTTCACCTTCTCCGGCAATGCAATAACAGGCCTCCAGGTGATTGCGGTATTGCAACAGCGACTCTGTACCTGCACGCACGACGGTATGGCACAGCGTAAAGCCCATGGCGTCACGTTCAGTGAGCAAGCGATGACTCGTGCCGGCGCCCCACTCGACGAAGTAAGGGGTTTTCTCGACCTCGGATATGTTGCGAATGAACATGGGGGACCTCTTTGAAATAGTCGATGGAAAACAAATCAGCTCTTTGCAGTGCCGGCGGCGACGGGCCGCAGCAGCGCATCGCCGCTGGCCAGCATCGCCTCGTTCCAGGCAACGTCTCGATGCGCGGCCATGGCCTGGATATCACGCCAGTGACGCTGGAGCGGGTTGCCGGCGACCAGGGACGACGCACCGAGCCTTTCCACCAGACGGCGCACGGCCTGCACGCACTGGCCTGCCAGATAGGCGCGGTCGCGCTTGAGTTGCATCAGTTGTCGCGTATCTGGCGGCCGGTCATTCATACCGGCGTCATGCAGTCGGGTGATCAGCGAGTCATACAACAACCCGGCGCTGTACAGCTGTGCTGCCGAGTGGGCGGCCTGTTCGGCGATCCGCGGATCGCTCACCGCCAACGAACCGTTGAGCCCAGTGACAAACGCGCCAAGAGCACCCTCGGCGCACCCCAGCAGCGGACCGACGATCGACGTGGTGAGGTAAGGCACCAGGGGCATACGGTCGATGTAGTCGGACGCCGGTGCATGCGTGGCCTGCGCAAACACTTCATGCAGCGCGAATACGCGAGCATGCGGCACCAGCAATTGGCGGGTCAGTACGTCATGGGAGCCGGTCGCCGCCATACCACAGCTGTCCCAGCTGTCGAGTCTTTCGACTTCATCGGCGGCGATCAGCACCAGGAAACGTGGGGTGTGAGCCGCGTCCGGGTGGTTGGGGCAGGGGGCGTTGAGCATCAGCCAGGTCGCGTCATCGATCCCTGAACCGAAGCGCCAGCGCCCATCGATCCGTACCCCGGCGGAGTCAAAGGTCAGCCGGCTATCGGCACTGACGGAGGCTGAGGCGAAGAGCTGTCGTGGGCCGTCGGTGTAGAGCTGGTCCGTGCAGGCAGGCGGCAGTCGTCGGGCGATGGCGCCGTGGCCGCCCACCAGCGCGAGCATCCAGCCCGTGGAGGCGCACGCCCGCGCGGCGATCCGCGCGCTTTCCACCAATGTGGGCCAGTGTCCGCTGCTCGTCACCGGCGCGCGCGGCGTCAACAGATCCAGCCAGCCGCCGGCAAACAATTCGTCGAAGGTGCTGTTGCTCAGCCGTCGATTCGCTTCAGCCGTGGCGGCCCGCTCGCGCCAGCCGGGCAAGTGCTCGACGGCCCGCTGACACAGCGAGGGTTGTGCGGCCGGATGGAACGCCTGCTCGGCAAGCTCAAGCATCGTCTGGCCCCCCGGCACTGCGCAGCGTTGCCACGGCGCCCAGGCGCGAGCCCTCGAAACAGAAGTCCGCAGGCTGCACCACCGGGCCCAACAGCCGAACCAAGCGCTCGATTTGCTGTGGATCGTCGGAGGCGACGAACTCACAGAAATTGCTGCTGTTCCACAACAGATGGACGCACTTGAACCGGGCGCACAGGGCGCTTGCCAATTCTTCGAAGGTGACCTGGCCATTCTGCATTTGCTCAAGCATCTGCTGGCGTTTCCAGTGGATTTCTTCCTCGCTGAAGTAGCGGGTCTTGAATTGCTCATCCTTGACCCGTTCCCTGCGCAGGTATTCCTCCGGGTCCGGGTGGTTAAGCTTTTCAACGAAAAACACCAGGCCGCCAGGCTTGAGAAATTGCTGGATATGGGCGATCTGGCGGTCACGGTCGCGGCTGTAGAACTGGAACGCGGCCATCTCGTAAATGAAGTCGAAGCCCTGGCTGAAAAGCCTGTATTCGGGTTGCTGCAGCAGGTCCGGTGTCACCTTGAACACCGACTGCGGATAGAACCGCGACAGCGCCGGGTCGGCATACCGGTCGAAGGCAACCTGGTTGGCCCGATTCGGCGATGAGGTGAAACTGCGGATCAGTCCATTGGAATGGCCAGCAACGGCGCGGCCGTTACTGCCATCAAAGGCGTCCACTTCGAACAGACTGAAGGTCTGGCCTGTTTCTCGGGTATTGGCCTCGGCCAGGCGGGTCAGGGCTGCGCCGATCCTGGACAACTCCTCGAGAATGTACGGCACGCTGGCCAGAAAGTGGGAGAACAACGGTCCTGCCCCTTCGATCAGGCGATCGTGGTAATCGAGAACCAGTGGATCCTGAATCTCGGCGCGCAAGTGGCTGCCAAGAGACTGCATGGGCACCTGGCTGGCGCCTGTCGCCAGACTGTGGAAATGCCCGGCGAGCTTGAGCATGGCGCTTTTTTGCAGGTCCCGGTCGAGGTCGGTGTCATCCATGGACTGCGGGGAAATTTTCATGACATAGCGCTCCTGCTGTCAGATCAGTCCTTTGGTGGTGAACTTGCCCGAATCGGTTTTCGGCAAGGCCTTGAGGAATGCCCACTGGGCCGGGACCATGTGCCAGTCCAGATGCGCCTTGCAGTGATCGAGCAATGCCTGTTCGCTGGTCTGGAGATGATCGGCATCAAGCACGATGCAAGCCTTGGGCACGTGCCCGGCCGACTCGTCGGCAACCGGAACCACGAGGACCTCGGCGACCGCTGGATGCGCGGCCAGGCACTGCTCGATTTCTCGCGGATTGACGTTCCAGATATTGCGCGCGAAGACGTCGTCCTTGCGGGCGACGTAGTAGAGGTAGCCTTCGGCGTCCTGCTTGAACAGGTCCCCGGTGCGATACAGTCGTGATTGGCCGAAGGCATCATGGACAAAGGCGCTGGCATTGGCTTCGGGCATGTTCCAGTACTCGAGCATCAGGTAGTCGCTGGTCACCAGCAACTCGCCTGTTTGTCCAGGCTGCTCGATACGCAGGCCCTGTTCGTCTACCAGGTACACGCTGACTCCCGGCAAAGGCTTACCCACCGAGGTCGGTCGTTGGTCGATTTCTTCGGGCGGCAGGTAGCTCACGCGCTTGCACTCGGTGAGCCCGTAGTTGGAAAAAATCCGCACCGCGGGCAGTGCTTCGCGGATCCGCTGGATATGACGACTGTAGAGGGCCTGCCCGCTGCTGGAGATGTAGCGCAAGCCAGGCACGCGCGCCTGCCAGTGCGGGCCGGTATTGGCCAACAGGAAGAACACCGGGGGAAACACATGCATTGCCGTGGCCCCCTCGCGTTCGACCACCGCGAGCACCTCCTCGGCGCTGCTGGCCGGCCGGCTCTCGATGACACTGGTGGCCCCGGCATACAGCGGCATCATCACGTTGTACACCCCGTAGTCGGATGCCAGCGTGGAATAACTGAGGACACGATCATCAGGGATGTTTTGCAGATACGCAGTCACCCGGCCACAGGCCGCCAACATGATGCGGTGATTGACGAGCACGCCTTTCGGATTGAAGGATGACCCAGAGGTATAAAAGATCGAGGTGGGACGTTCAGGGTCAGCGGGCAACGCAGAGGAGGGCGCGGCCTTCTTTCCTCCGAGCGCAGCGACGGCATCGGCAAGCTGCATGACCTTGGGCACCGCAACCTGGGCTGGAACGGTAAGCAGGACCAGTTCCAGGCCAGCCTCGTCAATCAGGCCAGGCAAGTCATCCGTGCAGTCGGTGATCAGTACCCGGGCGCCCGAGTGCTTGAGCTGATGGATCAGCTTGGTACGACTCAAGGTGTGGTGCGTCGCTGCGCTGATCACTCCAGCCTGTAGCAGGCCCAGATAACCTGCGATCAAATCGACGGAAATGGGCGCGTACAGGCCCACCCGGTCACCGGGAGCAATGCCGAGCAGGGGGAGCACCGAGGCAATGTCATCCGCGCGCTGCTGCAGTTGCTGATAGGAAGTCGCTTGCCCGTCGAGGATGATGGCTGGCTTGGACGGGTATTTTTTTGCATTGCTGGCGATAACCTGATGGAAAAGCTGCATGGCTCAATATCCTTTTCAAGCTGAATGTCGCAAAGTCATTTACGTTTTCGCGCACACACCGAGACGTAGGTGCCTTGCCAGGTATAGGGAGCTATTGGCAAGTTTGCCGAATTGCTTAATGGCCAACTTTGCTTATCAAAAAAATGCCGCGACGCATAAATGTCGAAATCACCCAGCCAGGCATCAAATAACCCTTCGCTGTCCTGGACAGACAAGCCCGCTTCCTTGTCCCAGATGAAGGGTTCTCCGCTCGCTTGAAAGTACCGCGACAGGTCCGATAACAGATCAAGGAAAATATATCCGCCAGGCTTTACCGCACCGATAATCTTGGCCATTACCGTCTGAAGTTCATCTTGATTGAAGAAATGCAGAACTTCGGAACAGACCAGTACGTCGTAACCTTCACGCAACGGCTCGTACGTCAGAATATCTGCCTGCTGGAAATACAGATCCTTTAGCCAGGGATTGAGCTTGCGACTCTGTACCGTGCTGTCGACCATGTCCACGCCGCTCAGGCTATAGCCCTTGCGCGCCAGGGCGGTAAGGTTGCGACCGTCTCCGCAGCCGAGCTCAAGGGCATCGCCGGGGCCGTCAGGCAGGGTGGATAAAAACTGTTTGAACTCTTCGCGTAGTTCACCAAATAAAGCACCGTTATTACAGGCGCTGTATTCGCTGTCATACCATTCCTTCAGAACCGAACTGTCTACTATTTTCATGGTTATCCTCTGCCGACGACGATGGGCATTGCACAACAGTCCCTTCAGCGCCAAGGCGCCGAATAGAGCGATTAGTTGGGAAACGAGGAACTGAAGGAGAGTGACGGGATAACCGATGGAACTGTACTGAGGAAAACCATCATGAACTCCATTTGATTATTGTTATGGCATCCGCGCCAAATGATGATTGAAGCTGAACCGTAGCGGAGGGAAATATTTCATCGGCTCCATTAGCCTGTCAAGGCGATTCCAGGAATTGGATCCAAGATTTTTGTCACCGTCGAGTGACATAGCTGAGTATCTGTAGGCAATTGCTTATTGCTGGAACATGAACATTTATTCAGGCGGACTCAACACGCCGCGAATCAACGCGGCGAACGCTTCAATCACTTCATCCTGGGCATGTCGTCCCCGCACCAGGGCGCCGGCAAGTGCTTCCCCCGCACCGACCAAACCGGTGCAGCAGCGCTCAAGTTCTGCGCTTGCCAACGTCGCGTGAGGCTCAAGTACGCTCACGAACATCCGTACGCAGTTGTCGAGCAGCTCCTGGAAAACCGCCGCCTTCTCTTCACTGCCGGCCAGGGCTGCGCCGACCGCATGGAATTCATCGGTGTTGTCTGCTGCGCACTGAATATAGGCGCTGGCCAGGACCTGAGCGGTTTCCTCCGGGCTTCGCGCAGTCCTGCTCATGGCCTCGCGAAAAGCGCGGACCCGCTCGGTATCAATCCATTTGTACAGCTCGATCAACAGCGCCGAGCGGGTAGCGAAATGATCGTACACCACCGGTTTGGAAACGCCCGCGCGGACGGCCAGGCGGCCGAGGGTCAAGCTGTCGGCGTTTTCCTCGCGCACGATCAATAACGCAGTGTCCAACAGCTGCCGGCGCCGTTCGGCTTTCGAGAGTCGGCGGGAAGGGGAGTTGCCTGTAGCGGTTTTAATGGGTTTCTGCACGGTAGCGCATCCAGATCAATAAAACCTACCAATGGTAGGTGACAAGGCGTGAGAGCGTGATAGTTTACCTACTAACAGTAGGTTTTAGTCCAGAAACGAGGAGAACTCACGATGTCACTTGATCCTATCTTGTTCATGGGTGGTTCCGGCGCCATTGGTCACCAGACTGCCCGAGCGCTGCGCGCCGCTCATCCCGACGTACCGCTGTTGATCGGCGGCCGTGACCTTGCCAAGGCTCGGCAGGCCGCAGAGGAAATTGGCGGGGCGCAGGGTGTGGTGATCGATTCCACTGCGGACGATCTGGGACTTGGCGCTCGCCCGGTCAGCGGGGTTGTGGTCTTTTATATGGACCACGCGATGGCAGGATTGCGCTATGCACAAAAGCGCGGGGTGCCGCACCTCAGCATTTCTTCCGGCATTTTCGAGATCGCGCCGGAAATCGCCACATTCATGCACACGCCCGATGCTTCGCCCATAGTCCTGGGCTACGAATGGATGGCGGGCGCGACGACGGTGGCTACATTGAGCTGTGCCCAGGCGTTCAGCCGAGTCCAGCAGATCAGCATCAACGCGCTGGTCGATGAACAGGACACCGGCGGGCCGACCGTCGCCAGCGACTTTGAACACCTGAACAAAATGTTGCCCGCCGCGCTGACACGACGCGACGGGGTGTTCGTCTGGCGCGAAGGCAAGGACTCCAAGGCCAGCTTCCACGCTGTGGATGGTACGCAGATCGAGGCCTCAGGCTTTTCGTCGATTGATGTTGTCGGCCTGGCCACCGCCACAGGTGCGCCTGATGTTCAATTCAACATTGGCATCGGGGTCAGCTCAACCCGACGCCAGGGCGGGCCGATGTCCACCGAGATCATCATCGAACTCGCTGGCGAAGACCTCGAGGGCAAACCGCTGCGCACCCGCTATGCCGTCGTCCACCCAGCGGGTACCGCACCGCTGACCGGCCTCAGTGTGGCAATGCTCCTGGAGCGTCTGCTCGGTCTGGACGGCCTTCCCTCGACGCCGCCAGGGCTTTATTTCCCTTATCAACTACTGGACGCCAGCGCGTATCTGCGGCGTCTGGAGCAGGAGGGAGGTGAGCTTCGTCAGCTGCAATGACGTGGCTTGATCAGCATGCCTCCCGGGGTCACGGGGTAATTTTCAAGAGTCTTTGTTGCCGCAACACCGGTGCACTGGTTGGAAAGAGCACCTCATCCGGCCGAAAGCGGGCGAGGCCGCAGGCGGCGGCCACGCGTTGGCGTTGCTGGCCCCGGACGAGTGCTTGCTCAAAACTGCGTTCGCTGTGGGCCAGCCCCAGCATGTAACGAGTCCCCGCCTGGAATTGTCCGCCATTGGCCTGCCACCAGGCTTCGATTGCCGACGGGGTGGGCCACGGCAGGTTTTCATCGGGGTCCATGGCGACATTCGAGTCCTCAGGGTCATCGTTCGGCCCTGCCGCGAAGTCCGGTGAGCTGCGCAGCTCCAGGTCGAGTAGCGCCAGGTCGGCGCCGGTGATCAGGCTGAAAGCTTCGCCAGCGACCCGGGCGTAAGGCAGGTCGTTCATCTGCTGTATCAACCACGGGATGCTGACCGGATCGCCCAGCAGTCCCAGGGCCTGGATGCCCAAACGCCTGTCCCTGGGATCCTGAACGCACTGGCGTATCCAGGCGATGCTGGGTTCGCGGTCCTGCCAGGCCAACAATACGCAGAGCGCGCGATACTGAAACTCGCCCGGTTGCTCGGCAAATTGACGCAGAGGATCGAGGGCCTGCTGGTCGCCCATCTGGGCGGTGGCCCAATTGGCCCAGAAGCGTGTGGTCGCATCCTCATGCAGACGGTGGGCGCGAATTTCCGACAGCAGGTCCCGACGTCGCAGCTCGCCAGCCGTGCGCGCGGCACGCGCCAGCACGCTTGGGTCAGCCTCGCAAAGCCCGGCAAGCAGGGCCGGGCCAGGATCACGACGATGCATGCCGCAGGCGGCCAGGCCGAGGCGACGGAACAGCGGCTCCGGAGCGGCGAGCATGCGCTCGATCCAGGGCGACAGCCGCTCCCAGTCCAGCCACCCCAGGGCCATCAGATAACCACGCTCGGTTTCTACCGCACTGCGCAGATGCTCGCTGAGCCGCGACAGCACCTTGGCCTCGGCCGCCTCGAAGGCCAGCACCACGCTGGCGAACATCTCGCCGACAGCGTCGGGGCCGAGCTGGGCCAGCAGAATCTCCAGGCCGGTTGGCCCGGCGATACGCAAGCCATCGAGGTGAGCGTCGATGCGGTTATCGAGTTTGCCGAGGTGGTCGATGTCGTAGTGCGGAGCGCGCAGCGCATAGTCTCGCAGGGCTGCGAGGAAGCTGGCCTCTTCGACGTGTTGCTCGATCACCAGGGACAGCGAATTGTTCATGAACCACGCACCGGCAGCATGAACGCGCAAGGCCGATTCAAGTGTTGTGTGGGCATATCAACCGCTCCCACCGATTGCCATCGAACGTGAGTATGTCGTCCACGCCAAAGGAACAGAGCAACCCGTCTCGGGCATCCAGTTTATGGGCGCCGGGAGCGGGGACGATGCCCGTATCGATATCGACGAAGTCTTGCCCGTCATACCGAACGAGGCCGTGTACATGGGAAAGGTAGAGGTGCCCGTTGTATAGCGCCATGTCCCAGAAGTTCATCGTTCTCTCGGTGTCGATCACTTGCCATCCATGGCGGTTGCCAACCAACAGAAGCCCATCATTCCCGCATGCGTAGACCTCGTTTTCACTCTTGCACCGTACGCATGACAATGGGCGATTGGTGGGGGAGTCCAGCGTGCTCCAGCGTGACCCGTCGTAGTGCAGGATGATGCCCTTTTCACCCACGGCGTAGATATCGGCGTGAACAAGGCCATCCAGGCTTTCCAGAGTTGGCGAGCCTACTTTCGTTCCGGGAGGGCTGATATTCGCCCAGGTACCGTTCAAGTAGCGATACACCTGTGATGACTGGCCGCTGATATATAACTCGTTCTCGATTTCTCGTATGCAAAGCAGCTCGCCGAGCCGGCCAGTATCGATGCGGTGGTTTTCGAACTTTCCGCGGATATTGTCCAGCGTGAAGTCTGCCGAGCCGGATTTGACATGACGAAGGTTGCCATTTCGACCAAGCATCCAGAGGCTGTTGTCACTGTGTCTGAAGCAGACGGCCCCGATAACATCATTGTCTACATCGTTGTAGACCCAGTTCCCATCGAAACAGAATGCGACCCGGGACATCTGTTCGTCCGGCAGGGAGTTGTACTGCGCAGGGATAACGAGTGTGCCCGCGTTGACGATCAGGCCACAGGTAAAAAACAGGGAGTCTTCATGGTTCATGATGGCTTCTCTAAATCAAAGGGGCGGGGTTCTTCGGCTTTTTTTCAAGGGCAGGTGCACGAACTTCTCCCCTGCGCATCCCGGACTCCGGGCCGACACCCAGGTCTTCGTGGCCTTTGTCGATCTGAGCCTTCAGGCAATCTTTGTCGCAACCTGTCTCATCGGCAACCGCCTGTGCCGAAAGGTCGCTGATTTCCGCGTACGTGAAGTCATTACGTCCGTTCAACATTTCATCTCGCTTGACCACGTAACTCCTGCCGATACGTCCATGCTGCATGAGCTTGTCCGTCGGGCCCTGGCGAGAGTTGTGGTCGGCGCCCTCTACGCATATGCAGGGGGCCTTGTTGTGATCGTAGCTAGGAACGAAAGCATCCCCCCTTACTTTCAGCTTCCCGGTCTTCGGGTTGATGGGGCGGGGTGTCGATAAATCGGCTACCGGCACTGGGTGATGCGGTGTCTTTCCCCCACACTTGGAACAGCGGGTTTTTGGAGAATTCGGCACCAGCATGCACTTGCGTGCTTCACAACATCCGGGGCTGGTATTGTCAGCCGGGCCGGGTGTTGCGCCGCGTGACAATGACTTGGCAGGCGGAGGGCAGGCTGCTTTGATTTTTTCCACGGCCCCTGACTTGACGCAAGGGTTTTCAGGGTCTGCCATCGCTACTGAATCAAGATACGGCCAAGCCAGCGTGTTAGAAGTCGAGCCGTGGTTATGAGTGGTCAGGTCCATATTGCGCACGACGTTTTCAGCTTCAAATTTCACATTCATCGACCAGGCCGTGAAATAGACCTTGCCTTTGATCTTGCTGGTAATAATCCCTTTTTTCGGGGCATTTCCAGCCTCGTCTCCATAACTGGTCTTGAAGTAGCTCTTATCTTTGAGCATGACTTCATTGCCACTGATCTTCACTGTTCGCGTGCCCCGGGTAGTGTCCTTGGCCATGCCAGTGTTGGGGTAGGGAATGGGCACGCCGAGGGGAGTGGCAGCGGTTTGCGGGGGGGTGAAGCAGACATCCGGGAAACAGGCGATCGACTTGCCGTCGGCCGCCTTGCAGGAAACTTCCATGTTGTTGGCAAAGACTTCGTTGGCCATCAGGCAGCCCTCACAATCCGGTAGCTGAGCAGTGCGGCCGCGCGCTCGCCGGCGTCGTTGCCCAGGTGGCAGAAAATATTCGGCCCTTCGCCGTAGCCCTTGCGACTGGCAGCCAGGGCCACGGCGAGCATTGCCGGGCCAATGGCGGCACCGACTTCGCCGATGCAATCCGCCGGATGCCAGAGATGGAAGAACTCCTTGCGTACCCGCAGGCTGCGACTCAGGGCCAGGGAAGCCTCCTTGAAGTAGTACTGTTCGCCGGAAATATCCGTCAGGCGATAATCCATCTGCTCCAGGCCGCAGCCGGCTTCGTTCAGCGCTGCGCGTACAGCCTGGGTCAGGCCTTCGGCGCGCAGCGGCAGGTCTTCGGATTCCACGGTGGCCTGTTCCAGGCCGAAACCCAGGCCGATGCAGGTTAACTGCGGCGTTTCGCTGGCGACCGGGGCGGCCAGCACCACGGCAGCGGCGCCTTCGCCGGGAATGAAACCGTTGGAGTTCTGGCTGGTGAGCAGGCGCTCCCGCGCTTCGAAGACGGTCAACGTCGCTCCACTCAGGAACGAATCGACGCCGGCAACCAGTACGTGGCGACGACCGCCCTGGTAGATCAGCGTGCGCGCATCGAGCAGGGCCACGGCAGCACTGACCCGTCCCCGGGCAATGACGCTGGAGTCAGGATGAAAGCGCAGCCCCAGCTCTGTCTCGATGGCCTGCAACAGTCCCTTATCCAGGCCGCTCAGGCGTCCGGGACGCTCGGCTTCCGCCACGCACAGCAACAGCGGAGTCTTTTCCGGATCGACCCCTGGGGTGCCCTGCAATGCCTCGGCGATGGCGCGAGCGGCCATCTTGATCAGCTTGGTGTGGCCGCGCCAGGGCTGTTCCAAAGGTACGCTGGCGCCAATGATCCATTCGCCGCCGCGGTCGATGAAGCGGGTTTCCTGGAAGTTGTCGATGGCGCAGCGGATCGCCGCGCAGCTGGCCGGTGCGCTGAGGCCAACAGCGCTGACCATCCCCGAACCGATGACGCACAGAGCACTCATCAATCGGTTTCCTCAGGAGCACGTTTGGCTTTGACCAGGGCACCCAGCGACGGGTAGTACTCCTTGCCCAATTCACGCGCACGCCACCAAGCCGTGGACATCGTCCCGACCAGCACCTGGGCAATCTCGAAAATGTTGCGCCGTAGCGGCCGGGAAATCCGCCAGGTCAGTTGCACCTGGTGGGCGTCAGTGTCGATCAGCAAGGTGTCGATCACCGCCGAGACCGTTTCATGGCCGCCTTTTTTCATAAAAAAAGTCACCGGCACAGCCATTTCGGGAATGCGAAAGCCTGCCCGCTCCCGGGAAGTGAGGTTCAGCAACAACACCTCTTCGCCGCCGCGCAGGTAATCGGTTTGCTGGTCTTCAGGCGCTGCCTGGAAATAGCGGTCGTCGAAATCCCCAGGCAGGAACGGAAAGCAATCGGCCAGCCAGGCATCGTCGTAAGTACCGGCGAAGCGCGCGCGTTGCGGCCAACTGCGCCCAGTTGGCCCGAGGGCCATGGGGCGGAAATCGCCAGAAGGGCTGTCGATCGGCTTGCCCGGCTCTTCGCTGTTCGGCATCGGCCGGCCGACGATGCCAGCGTCATCGCAACTGCCTGGATACCAGCCACAACCGCTCGGGTTGTCCTGGTAACAATGACGCATGTCGGGGATCTTCTCCATGGCATGAGAACCGCCGAAAGCCTGGGCATAGGAGATAGCCTGCGCGGTAAAAGGCTGCGGTAAGCCGGCATGAATACCTGAGATTCCCAGTTGCCACTGCCGGGGACCGAACACTGAAAAAGCCTTGCTCACCCGACCGACACGAATACCGGCGGTCAACTGCGTCACGGGCCGACCACCCGGTGCATAAGCTTTGCCCGATACCAGCACGTCGCAGAATGGCTTGAAAGGCGCAAAGTCCATTTCCTCTCGTGGCGCGCTGAGGCCCGGCTCGCCGAAGAAGGTGTCAGCCATCAGCAGCGGTTGCTGGATGTCTGCGAGGGTCGCGGCACGCCCGTCCAGCGGTAGATCGAAGGTGCCCTTGGCCACGACGACCAGGGATTCGCGGCCGTCGCTCGCCATGCCCAGGGTATAGGCAGCCTGCAGTTTGCTGGCGTTGAGCAGTTCCATGAGGCGACTTACCTGTCAGTTGATTTGCACCGAGCCGCCCTTGATGCGGTTGACCCCGCTGGAGCGGCTGGAGAGGTAGGTGCCCCGGATGATCACCTTGCCCGCGCGGGTCAGGGTGATGCTGGCCTTGCCGCAACGCAGGACGATCTCCTGTTTCGCGCTGAACTCCAGCCGCTCGCCATCGAGGTGGGCGACCGTTGGCGTTGCGCTTGCCGGCAGGCGCTGGATGCGGCCGATCACCAGCGGCCGGGCCGGGTCACCGGCCTCGAACATCAGCGCGACCTGGGCGCCGATGTCGTCACGACAGAGCGCGGTGGTGGTGCGCGCGGCGAGGCCGGTTTCGCCGGGACAGCCGGGGAAGGCCACGACCGGAGCGTCCGGCGTGGGTACGTCCAGCAGCACCCCGATCACGACGCCATCCACGCGCGTCGGCGTGGCGGTGGAAGATACGGGGAGATGATATTCAACGGTCATGACGCCTGCTCCGTGGCTCAGTTCTGCAGAATTTTCTGGCCTTTGACGACCACATTCTTGTTGGCCTTGATGTTGATGGCGCCAGAGCCATCGAGGGTGATGTTCTTGCCCTTGATGACGATGCTGCCATCCTTCTTCATGGTGATGCTGGCGGCACCGGTGGTCAGGCTGATCGAATCGCCGGCGTTGAGCACGAAATGCTTGCCGACGTCCAGGCTGTCGTTCTGTTTGATGCCCGTGCTGCGGTTATGGGCAACGTCGCGGGATTCGTTCTGGCCGATCCGGGTGCTCTGGTTGCCATTGATCTCGATCCCTTCGTTGCCCTGCACCGTTTCATTACGGTTGCCCGCGATGTCGATGGTCTCGTTGCCGCCGACGTCCTCGGTGCGGTTGCTGGCGATGCTGATTTTTTCGTTCGCGCCGACCTTTTCCGTGCGGTCCGCGCCGATGGTGATGGTTTCGTTGCTGCCGACCCGTTCGGTGCGATTGGCGCCGATGGTGATCTTTTCATTGCTGCCGACATCCTCGGTGCGGTCGACGCCGATGGAAATGGTTTCGTTATTGCCCACTGTTTCGGTGCGGTCGTGTTTGACCTGCACGGTTTCGTCGTTGTCGACGGTCTTGCTGCGATCATGCCCGACCCAATGGGTCTCGTCGTTCTCGACCTCGATGTCCTGGTTCTTCTCGGCGTGAATGAACAGCTGCTCCGCGCCTTTTTTGTCTTCCATGCGGATTTCGTTGAAGTTGGCCTGCGTGCCGTCCTTGCTCGATCGGCTTTTCACGCCGCTCTGAGTGGCGTTGGCCGGCAGTTGGTAAGGCACGGTCTGTTCAGCGTTGTAGACGCGGCCAGTGATGATCGGCCGGTCCGGGTCGCCTTCGAGGAAACTGACGATCACTTCCTGGCCGATTCGAGGAATCTGCACCGAGCCCCAGTTCTTGCCGGCCCAGGCCTGTGAGACGCGAATCCAGCAGGAGCTGTTTTCGTTCGACTGATCATGGCGATCCCAATGGAAATGCACCTTGACCCGACCATACTGGTCGGTCCATATCTCCTCGCCACTGGGACCCACCACCACCGCGGTCTGTGGACCGCGGACAATCGGCATGGGTGTGACGGGGAGGGGGCGAAACGCCTGGCTGGCATCCATGCAGTCCAACTCGCTGACGAACTGTTCAGCCTGTTCCTGTTGCCCGCTTTCGTAGGCTTCCTGGCGGATCTGGTAGCGTGCGACGACGATCAGGTACTCGCGGTTCTGGTCCGCGCGGTCATAACCGGTCAGCGTGAACAAATGGCCGGACCCCAGCCCGCGAGCGCGGCCACGCAGCTGCACGCGCTCGAACTGGCTATGGATGGCTTCGATGCGGGTTCGCGCATAGTGATCGCCATCGTTGCTCTGGACGTACTCACCGGGGTAGTCGAAGAGCGGGTATTCGCCGTTGCTGTGGTTTCGCGGCACACTGGAGCGCACCTCAAGGCTGGCGCGCGGCCGCAGGAAGTCATAGTCGTTCAGCGCCAGCGAGCCGGGTTGCACTTCACGGGCCATCTGCCAATCGTAGAAATGGTCGCGCTCGCGCATTTGCCGATCGGGCGGATAGAAGGGCACCGACGCGTAGTCCGCCGCCGTGGAGTGAGCGCCGTAGGCGTCGGCCAGCACCAGTACATGGCGGGACTTCTCATGGCGGAAGTAGTAATAGATGCCTTCCTGCTCCATCAGCCGACTGACGAAATCGAAGCTGGTCTCACGGTACTGCACGCAATATTCCCACTCGCGGTAACTGCCGCTCAGGCTGTCTTCGAAGTCGGAGAAGCCGAGGTCGCGAAATACCTGCTTGATGATGTCCGGCACGGTCTTGTTCTGGAAGATCCGGCAATCCGAGGTGCGCGTGAGCAGCCAGAACCAGGGCCGGAGGCTGACGCGATACCCGGCGAACTGCCCGTGCCCGGTCAGCTGTCGGCAGGTGCTGACAATGCCGTGGAAATAACGTTTGCCTCCGTCATAGAGCTCGAGGGTCAGGCCCATCGGCTTGCCCAGCAACTGGTCGAACTTGATCGCCCGGTCTTCGGAAGTGAGGTCCAGCTCGTAATGGAACAACCGCCCCAGCTCTTCGCTGCCGTCCATGCTTTGCAGCAGTATCACATCGCCGCCGAGGGGACTGTCGACCTGCACCAACCGGTTGTTTTGCGTAATTGCCATTACGGCGTCCCCTGGCTCACGTGCGAGCGGCAGTCAGCCGTTCAGGAGGCTGGGCAGCGTCCTCAGCCAGGCAGGCAGAATCAAGGGGTGTGGCGCTTTGCTCACATAGTTGTACATACACCACAGGGGGGATCTCCATATCGGCCTTGAATCTATCCAGCCAAAGCGAACGCGCAATGGATCCTTTTACGCGAAATCATCCAAACCTCCACCGCATCGATAAGTGGAAGGCTATCCATTTAGTCTTATTGGTTATAGCAGCCATTCTGAATAACGCACACTGGACAGCTGTTTTATGCGTATGGCGAGTCGTGGCGTCGCGGCCACACCGAGCGCAAGCAAACTGTCGCTTCAGAAAAAGCGTTTATCTGGGCAGCGGCGAACCAGGTACGGGAGCAGGCGGTCGCTGGGGCTTGACCGACGTGCCAAAAGTGTTGCCCATTCGCACACCGGTGGCTGCCGGCGTCGCGAGGCCGACACTGTTCGGTGCGCGTTTGTCGACCGGCACATCCAGCCTGTCCTGCGCGTGTTGCGCCGCGGCGGCGGCCTCGGGGTCGTTGCCCATCTGGCGGCTCAGGCAGTTGTAATCCGGGGTCTTGTAGCCGCCGACAGTCACCTCGATACAGGCCGGGGCTTCTTCGCCCTGGACCCCGGGCAAAGTCATCAGCAAGCCGATTCCGGCCGTCATGCTCATCCACTGTTTCATCGTTGACCTCCTGGCCCGCCACGGTGGTGGCTCATCGTTTCGGCACCAGTCTAGTGCCGCGCGCGGGATTTGTGTCGGGTGTCATACGACATTCATAAACACCCATCAGGATGACGTTTTTCAACGGATACGTCAGTCGTGCAGCAGGGCATAACCGGGGGCGGACGCAGGCGTGGATTGGCCAGGGCGCCCTTGGGGTGGCTGATGGTGGCGTGGTGTCTGCTGGCCGGGCCGGCCCAGGCGGCCGGCGTGGTGGACCTGGACATTGCGCCTCAGGAACTGGCCCCGGCACTGGAGCAATTCAGTCGGGCCACAGGCATGGCGGTGCTGGTGGATCACGCCTTGTCGAACCGGCGCCAGACGATGGGCGTCCAGGGGCTGTTTACGCCTGCCCAAGGGCTGACTGTTCTGCTCAGTGGTACCGGGCTGGCGGCGCAGTATGCCCGTGCGGATGCATTCACCTTGCAACCGGTACAGGTTCGCGAGGTGCCATTACCGCCGGGCGCCACAGCCGGATTGAGCGACAGCAACTATGCGGCAACGATCCAGGCGGTCATCCAGCGCAACCTGTGCCGTTCGCCATTGACCCGACCGGGCAGTTTTCGCGCGTTGTTGCAAGTGTGGATCGGACGCGACGGCGTGGTGCAAAACAGTCGGCTGGTCAGTTCCACGGGTGATGTGTTGCGTGACAAAGCCTTGGTCAACAGTTTGCAGAACCTCAGGATCGACCGTCCGGCGCCCAGTTCGCTGCGCCAGCCGGTGACCCTGCTTTTGGTACCCGATTCATCAGGAAAAAGCATGGAATGCACAGCAGGGGAAGAGGTGTTCGGGCAATGAAAGACGCTGGCCGCAGCCCGATGGTCAAGCTGTTCCTCACCTCCTATGAGGATTTCAAGGTGCGTCTGCGCAGGCGCCTGGGTTCCGAGGAACTGGCCAACGATGTGCTGCATGAAACCTACCTGCGGGTCGACCGCATGGGCGACACGCCGGAGATCGTCCAGCCTAACGCCTACCTCTATCGCATGGCCCTGAACATTGCCGCCGACCGCCGGCAGTCCGATGCTCGTCTGCTCACCGGCAGCGAGATCGAAGAGCTGCTGCAAATCTCCGACGAAGCGCTGGACCCGGCTCGGGTGGTGGGCGGCCAGAAGGAGTTGCAGACCCTGCTTAAGGCGTTGTACGAGTTGCCGGCGCGGCGCCGCAGGATTTTCATTGCCGCGCGCCTGGAAGAGGCCCCGCACCTGGAGATCTCCCAGCGTTTCGGTATCTCCACGCGCATGGTGGAGAAGGAAATCAAGGCTGCGTTGGGGCATTGCGCCCTGCGCCTGGAAAGAAAAGTCATTCAACGGTTCGGTCCCGGCGCGGGAAAACCGTCTTGAGAGTAGAGACCCGACCCATTCATGAGTGTGTGTGCGCTTGAATATCTTCAGCATCGCGTCCCCTGACGATACGCCCGAGGCCCGACTGGCCGGCGAGGCCCGTGACTGGTTGATCCTGCTGACCTCGGGACGCGCCACCGTCGCCGATGCCCGTGCCTTGCGCCAATGGTGCGGGCAGAGCGCCGAACATGCGCAGGCGTTCGAGCAGGCCAAGGCGCTGTGGCATGGGCTGCGACCGGCCGCCGAAGCGACGCAGGGGCCTCGGCATTTTGGCCGTCGGGCGTTGCTCGGTGGCGCGCTGGCCGCCTCCGTGGGCTTCTTGCTGATCCGCGCCACGGTGCCGGGTGGCGTTTCCGGGCTCGCTGCGGACTACGTCACCGAAGTGGGCGAACAGCGCCGGGTCGAGCTGGGCGATGGCGTGAGCCTGGAACTCAATACCCAGACTCGCCTCAGCCGCCTGCCGCTGGCCGAGGGCGGGCAGGGCCTGGAATTGCTCGCCGGCGAAGTCGAAGTGTCCGGCAGCAGCACCACGACGATCAACGTCCAGGCCGGCTCCGGCTGGATCAGCGCCGCGCGGGCCCGGTTCAATGTTCGCTACATCGACCAGAGCGTCTGCGCAACTTGCCTGGAAGGCGTCGTGCAAGTCCAAGTGCAGGGCCGAGAGTTTCGCCTCGAGCCGGGCATGCAATTGACCTACGACACCCGCCAGGTCGGCAGCCCACAGGCGGCCGATGTATCCGCCGCCGTTGCCTGGCGCGAACAGGTGCTGGTGTTCAACGATGCGACCCTGGCCAGCGTCATCGACGAGATCAACCGTTATCGGCCTGGCATGTTGCTGTTACTCAACCGCGAGCTGGGCTTGCGCAAGGTCCAGGCCCGTTTCCGCCTCGATCAACTGGCTGGGGTGGCGCTGCTGATTCGCGATGCCTATGGCGCCAAGTGCACCGAGTTACCGGGTGGGGTGGTGGTGTTGAGTTAGTTCAGCGGCGCCTGGGCTGGCCCCTTCGCGAGCAGGCTCGCTCCCACAGTTAGATCGGGGTAAAGCAGAGGAGGCAGGCGGCCTACCAGACCGCCTCGCTCTTGATCCTGATCCTGATCTTGATCTTGATCTTGATCCTGATCTTGATCCTGATCTTGATCTTGATCTTGATCTTGATCCTGATCTTGATCTGAGACGCCCCGTTAACCACGCTGGCCGAACGCAGGCATTGTGCAGTGGGCATCCCGGCATGGATGCCGGGATAGCCGCGCTGGGCCAGGGACGGCCCTTCGCGGCGGGCCCACGGAGCAATGCCGGAGTGAGGGCATGCCGAGCCTTGGCGAGGCACCGAGTGGTGGGGCAAAGCCTTTTGGGTTACTTTTTTGGCGTCTGAAAAAAGTGACCCGCCGTAAGGGCGGAACCCCAAGCAGCCGTTACCGCAGCAACGGATATGTACCCAGTCAGTCAACGAAACCCTGGCCGACTCTCAGGCCGCCATCGCGAGCAAGCTCGCTCCCACAGGGGAAACGCGAGCAACCCCGCTCCCACAATCTTGAAGGACGGGCTACTCCAACGGCCCCAGCACCTGTCGATACTTCTCCGGCCCTTGCGGTGTCTGCCGGGTCAAGCTGATTTCGATGCCCGGCGGATCCTCCTGCCGGTTGCCGCTGAGTTTGCGCCAGCCCTTTTCCCTGTCCCAGAATCGCAGCCCCGCATCGCTGACCTCACTCAACACAGCCACGCCCGCACCCGGCGCCGGTAGAGGGTAGCGGCTGCGGGCCTGGCCCTGGGCGCGATACAGCGTGTCGCCCTTGAGCCACCAGCGTACCCGTTGCAAGCCACCGCCCTGATCGGCGGCCTCACGGATAACGTCAAGGCGAAAACCCTGGCCTTCGGTGCTGCGCAGGGTGAGGGCGGGCGGGGCTGTCGAGGGCTCGTTGTCGACCCCTGGCTTGAGCGGTTCGCTCAACTCGACGCCGGCCCGCAGGGCCACATCGCGCTCCAGCTGGTTCAGCACTCGCAGCAAGGCTTCGGTCTGCTCGGTGCTGGCCTGCAAGTGGCTGTCGGCGCGGGTCACGCTGTCCAGCCCGCGCCAGGCGATCAGGCTGATCACCGCCATCAGCAGGATCGCCACCATGACTTCAAGCAAGGTGAAGCCTGTCTCCCGGCCGCTCATTGAACCCATACCCGACCGGCGGCGCTGCGTTGCACAGTGAAACTGTTCTGGCCGTCGGACAAGCGGATCTGTAGCGGCACGCCGATCCATTCGGCATTGAGCACCACGCGTTGCCGGGGTTCCACACGTACCTCCATGGACGGGCTTTGCCACCGTCGCGGGCGCAGCTGCGGGTCTTCCTTGAAGCGGTCCAGTCCTGCGCCCTGGTCCGGGCGGCGGCTGAAGCCGAAACCCTTGGCGTCCCAGCGCCAGGTGATCGGTCGCCCGTCGGCACGGGCTTCCGTCTGGGCCAGTTGCAGCAGCTGGGCCAGCCGTTCGGCATCCTGGCGCAGCAGCTTCGCCGGGTCCGGCTTGATGCTCAGGCTCACGGCCGCGCTGGCGATGCCGACGATCACCAGCACAACCATCAATTCGATCAGGGTAAAACCGCGTTGCTTGCCGTGCATCCGAGCGCGCTCCTTTGCGTTGATGATCATCGTGCACGCTGAAGATGATAAGGATGTGAAATAAAACGGAGAGAATTGACGCGTACGCTGGACGCTGGAATCAAACAAGGAGATCAGGTCATGACGTTCACGGAACGAGTCTCCCCGGCGCATATCGTCCAGGCGCTGGGACTGGTGGCAGCGTTGGCCGGAGTGGCGACCTGGTCTTCTCTGCTGCTGACATCCGCCGAGTCGCGCACCCCGGACGTGGCCCCGCAACGCCTGGCCGAGCGTTCCGACAGTCCTGCATTGCAGTGGTTTTCCAACCAACCGGCGGCGGTGGATATCAAGGTCAGCGGGGTGATGGCCGGTGCCCGCGGCGCGGTGGCGATCCTGAGTCTCAACGACGGACCACCGCGCAGTTTCCTGGCCGGCGAGCGGGTAGCCCAAGGGGTAAGGCTGGTAGCGATCGAGGCGCAGGCCGTGGTGATCGAACGCGGCAGCGAACAGACCCGGCTGGAACTGGCGCGGCTGCCGGATTCAGTGAGTTTGCCGTCGCTGCTCCGCTGAACTTTGTGGCGAGGGATTTATCCCCGCTGGGCTGCGCAGCAGCCCCAAAACTGAATATCCACTCGGTTATCGGCCTGAAAAGGGGCTGCTACGCAGCCCGACGGGGATAAATCCCCTCGCCACAGAAAAATCGTGTGCATCCGGTTATTTTTCCCGACTGAGCAAGGTCTCCAGCCGAGCCAAGGGCGGCGCCTCGCGGCTGCGGTCGGATACGCTCAGCTCGACCCGCAGCATCCGCCCGTTTTCCGCCGGGCGCAGGTTCTGCTCGCAGCGCAGCAGCAAGCGACCCTGATCGCATTCAAAAACCTTCATCCCCGGCGTCGCGTGTCCTTCCAGGCGCAATTGCGCCAATTGGCTGCGAGCCGTCAGCAAGGCGATGGACTTGTCTCGCAGCAAGCCGTTGCTCTGGGTCATCACCGCCGCCACGCGCACTGCGGCAGACATGGCCACGGCAATGATCGCCAGGGCCACCAGCACTTCAATCAGGGTGAAACCGGCTTGTGGGGCTGGGCGTGACATCGGTCGGCTCGAGGGGACGAAAGCAGTACCCAAGCCTGAGCAATGTTCTTTACAGATTGACGACGCAAGCTCCTGAGCAATTTCAATATCGCTGACATATTTTCTTGCAACACTGCGCCTCGAATCGAATCCAGGAAGGACCGTCGAGATGCACATCGCCCCTTGTTACGCCCGTTCCCGAGGCCCACGCGGGCAGCGGGGCTTCACCCTGATCGAGATCATGGTCGTGGTGGTCATCCTCGGCATTCTCGCGGCGATGGTAGTGCCCAAGGTTCTTGATCGACCTGACCAGGCCCGTGCCACGGCGGCGAAGCAGGACATCGGCGGGTTGATGCAGGCCTTGAAGCTTTATCGCCTCGATCACGGCAGCTACCCCAGCATGAACCAGGGCCTCAAGGTGCTGGTGGAGCGGCCGGCCGATGCCAAGAACAGCACCTGGCGTTCCTACCTGGACCGCTTGCCCAATGATCCGTGGGGCCGCCCCTACAACTACCTCAATCCTGGCGCGAACGGCGAGGTCGATATCTTTTCCCTTGGTGCCGACGGCCAGCCTGACGGCGACGGTGTGAACGCCGACATCGGCTCCTGGCAGTTATAAGGGCCGTGATGCGCACGAATTCGCCGACAGCGGCGAAGCAGCGCGGCATGGCGGTGATCAGTGCCTTGCTGATTGCTGCCGTGGTGGCCGTCATTGCCGGCGGCATGCTCACCCGCCAGACCTTGTTCACCCGCAGCCTGGAAGCCGAGCAACTGCGCATCCAGGGCGCGGCGCGGTTGCAAGGCGGCCTGCAGGTGAGTCGCCAGTTGCTCTGGGATGTTCGCCAGCGCGATCCCTTGACGCGCTTCGGCCAGCCTTGGGCGAAACCTATTCTGATGCCGGGCTCCGGCCAGGTCGACACGCCATTCGAAGGGCAACTGGAGGATGAACAAGGCAAGTTCAACCTGCGCAATCTGGTGGTCGATGACCAGCTGGACCAGGAACAGCTGCGCGCCTTCGAGCGGCTGTGCGAGCAGTTGGGTGTCGCCGCCACGGTACGGGCGCGTATCGTCGAGCGGGTGATTGCTGGCTACCCGCGCCTGTTGAATCCGCCGCGGGCGGGCCAGGCGTCCATGAGCAGCACGTTCGACAGCGGCCGCAGCACCTCGCCGGACGCCTCCGACACGCTGGCGCCGACCCGGCCGATGCTGCGCACTTTACAAGACCTGCTCAGCGTCAAGGGCGTCACCCCGGCACTGCTGGAAATGCTGGCCCCTTACGTCACGATCCTGCCGGCCAACACCTGGCTCAACGGCAACACCGCCAGCGCCGCGGTGCTCGCCGCCTACGTGCCGGGATTGTCGCTGCAACGCGCCCAGGCGCTGATCAATGAACGCGACGGTGGCCACTGGTTCATCAATCGCGGGGATTTCGTCAACCGCCTGCGCATGCCCGAACTGGACGTCAGCACCGTCAAGGTCGGCATCGCCAGCGACTGGTTCCGCCTGCGGGGCCAGGTGCGCAGCGGCCAACGGCGGGTCGAACTGGATGCCTTGCTCCAATGCAGCCAGGACCGCTTGCCTCAGGTGATCTGGTCGCGGGTGGGTGTATGAGCCGTTTGCGCATTGCCCTGGCGCCGCTGGATCGTCTTGGCCTCGACAGCCCGGTGGCATTTGCCTGGCTGGATCGCCAAGGGCAGGTGCGTGAGGCCGGTCTCAGCACACTCCGGGCGCTTGGCCAGGGCACGAAGAAGCAGCCGGTCGAATGCTTCCTGCATTCGCGTGACAGCTTGCTGACGCGCCTGGAGCTGCCGCCGTTGTCCGCGGCGAAAACCACCGCCGCCGTGACCTGCGCGGCCCAGGCGCTGATGCTCGGTGCCACTGAACAGATGCAAGTGGCCCACGGCCCGCGCGATGCGGACGGGCAGGTAGCGGTCGCCTGGCTGGACCGTGCGTCGCTGAACCTATTAGGTCAGATCCTGCTGCAGGCCGGCCTCAAGTTGCGCGGCCTGTATCCGGCCGCCTACGCCTTGCCGGTGTTGTCGGGGCCAGTGGCGTGTATCGAAGACGGGCACTTGCTGGTGCGTCATGGCTTGCAGCACGCGGTGGTCCAGCCGTTGCTGGAAGATGCGCTGGACGAGTGGCTTGTGGAAATGGGCAGCGGCCTGCATTGGGTGGGCGAGTCGCCGCCGCAAGTGACGACTGACAGCTTGCCCGTCACCCAGCGCTGGACTGGCGTCGCGCCGGGCTGGGGCCTGCATGCCGGGTTGACGCAGGGGCGTTCCGGGCGCGGCGGCTGGGGGCGGGCGGCGGGCATCTGCGCGCTGGCGGTGGCGGTGTGGGGGGGCGGGCTCAATCTTTATGCCAGCCGTGAAGCGGCCCAGGGGCAGCGGCTCAAGGCGCAGATGAGTCAACGGGTGAAGCAGGCGTTTCCTCAGTTACCGGTGATTCTCAATCCCTTGCAGCAGGCCCGTCAGCAAATCGCCGCGCGCCAGAGCGGTTCGCTGACGGAGCCTGGGCAGCGCTTCGCCAGCCTGGTAAGGCAGGCGGGCAGCGCCATGCCGTTCATGAGCGGCAATGTGCAGGAACTGGTGTTCGAAAACGCTGAGTTGCGCCTCAAGCTCGTCGCCGAAGCGCAGAAAGTCGCGGCGGGCGACGACTGGAAAATGCCCCTGGCGCAGGCCGGCATCGAGGTCGCGGCCATTGACCAGGGGTGGACGTTGCGCGTGGCTCCGGCCGGGCAGGAAGCGCAAGACAGCCCCGACGAAAACCAGGAAGCGAACGATGAATAAGCTGACCGCGGCACAGCTGAAGGCGCGTTGGCAAAACCTTCGCACGGCCTGGCAGGGCCTGGCCGCCCGCGAGCAACGTGCCGTGGCCCTGGCGGCGTTGGTGCTCGGTAGCGGCCTGGTCTGGCTGGCGTTGATCGAGCCGGCGTTGAAAACCATCGCTTACTGGCAGGCCGAAACCCCGAAGCTGCGCTCGCAGACCGAAGCCCTCGAGGTGCTGCTGCGCGACGTTGGCGGACCCGCCCGGGGCCAATCCCTTGAAGTCGCCCTGCGCCAGACCCTGGATGCCAGCGGCCTGGGCGAGCACTACCAGTTACAACCGCCGGGCACCGCGGCGCCTGGCGCGTGGCAACTCACTTTCACCGACGCGCCGGCGGACGGGGTGATCGATTGGCTGCTCGGCAGTCCACCACAATTTTCCCTGGAAGTGATCGAGGCCCGCTTGCAGCGCACGGCCCCGGCCAGTTCCGACCCAACCCCCGGCACTCTGTCCGGAACCGTTCGCATGAACCACGCGTCAAGCGCTAAGGAAGCTTCATGAAGGGGTCCAGATACCCGCGACATTGGCGCAAGGCCGCGCCGCTGCTGTTGCTTGCTTTGGGCGCGTGCACCAGCACGCCACCGGCCTCGCAGCCACCGTTGCTGGTGGACAGCGAACTGGGCATCCCGCTGGGCAGTACCCAGCGCAGCGGTGACGCGTTGCTGGACCGGCAACGGGCCCAGGCGTCCCGCGAGCAGAAACCGCCGGTGCGCCATCAGGTCGACCTGACCGCCCGCGCCCGCACGCCGCGTAGCGATGCCCCTGCGAGCAATCCGTTGGGTGATCAACCGGTGACGCTGAATTTTGTCGAGGCCGATATCCAGGCGGTGGTGCGCGCCTTGTCGCGTTCCACCGGTCAGCAGTTCCTGGTCGATCCGCGAGTCAAAGGCAACCTGACCCTGGTCTCCGAAGGCCAGGTGCCGGCCCGCCAGGCCTATGAAATGCTGCTCGCGGCATTGCGCATGCAGGGCTTCAGCGTGGTCGATGTCGGCGGTGTCGCCCAAGTGGTCCCGGAAGCCGATGCCAAGTTGCTGGGTGGGCCGATCTACAATGCTGACAAACCGGCCGGCAACGGCATGCTGACTCGCACCTTTCGCCTGCAATACGAGAACGCGGTCAACCTGATCCCGGTGCTGCGCCCGATCGTCTCGCCGAACAACCCGATCAACGCGTACCCCGGCAACAACACGATTGTGGTGACCGATTACGCCGAGAACCTCTCTCGCGTCGCGCAGCTCATCGAGGGCATCGACACTCCAAGTGCTATCGATACCGATGTGGTGCCGATCCAGAACGGCATCGCCGTGGACATCGCCCAGATGGTTTCCGACCTGCTGGAGACCCAGGGCGGCGACCAGACGCAGAAGATCAATGTGATCGGCGACCCGCGCTCCAACTCCATCATCATCCGCGCCGGCAGCCCGGAGCGGACCGAGCTGGCGCGCAACCTGATCTACAAGCTCGACAACGCGCAGAACAACCCGAGCAACCTGCACGTGGTGTACCTGCGCAACGCCCAGGCCGCCAAACTCGCCCAGGCCCTGCGCGGCTTGCTCACCGGGGAAAGCGAAGGCGAGGGCAACGACAATTCGCGCTCGGTGCTCAGCAGCATGGGCGCCAGTACCAACGGCCAGAGCGGGCAGGGCAACGAAAGCGCAACCAGCCCCGTGAGTAGCACCACCTCGGGCAGCGGCAGCGGCTATGGCCAAGGCAGCAGCGGGCAAACCTCCAGCACGACGCAGAGCGAGCAGAACACCGCCTTCAGCGCCGGTGGCGTGACCATCCAGGCCGATGCCACCACCAACACCTTGCTGATTTCCGCGCCGGACCCGCTGTATCGCAACCTGCGCGAGGTCATCGACCTGCTCGACCAGCGCCGCGCCCAGGTGGTGATCGAGAGCCTGATCGTCGAAGTCGGCGAGGACGATGCCAGCGAGTTTGGCGTGCAATGGCAGACCGGCAACCTCGGTGGCAGCGGCGTGATCGGCGGGGTCAACCTCGGCGGCACCGGGCTCAACCTCAACGGCAAGACCAGCATCGACGTGTTGCCCCAGGGCCTGAACCTGGGCCTGGTCAACGGCACCGTGGACATCCCCGGCATCGGCAAGATCCTCGACCTCAAGGTGCTGGCCCGGGCCTTGAAGAGCAAGGGCGGCACCAACGTCTTGTCGACGCCGAACCTGCTGACCCTGGACAACGAAGCGGCGAGCATCTTCGTCGGCCAGACCATCCCGTTCGTCAGCGGCAGCTACGTCACCGGTGGTGGCGGCACCAGTAACAACCCGTTCCAGACCGTGACCCGTGAGGAGGTCGGCCTGAAGCTCAACGTCCGGCCGCAGATTTCCGAGGGCGGTACGGTCAAGCTCGACATCTACCAAGAGGTCAGCAGTGTCGACAACCGCGCCTCCAGCACCACCGGGATCGTCACCAACAAACGTGCGATCGACACCAGCATCCTGCTGGACGACGGGCAGATCATGGTCCTCGGCGGGCTGCTGCAGGACGGCTACAGCCAGAGCAACGACGCGGTGCCGTGGCTGTCGACGATCCCCGGCATTGGCGCGCTGTTTCGCAACGAGCGGCGCCAGGTCACCAAGACCAACCTGATGGTCTTCCTGCGGCCCTACATCATCCGCGACACGGCGGCGGGTCGCGGGATCACCCTGAACCGCTACGACTTCATGCGCCGCGCCCAAGGCCTGCTGCAACCGGAGCGCAGCTGGGCGCTGCCGGACGTGCAGGCGCCGCAACTGCCGGCCTCGGCCCGGGCGATTCCAGGCGCCACGCCCGCCGGGTTGCAAACGCCGAGGGCGGTGATCAAGGCGGTGCCGGTCGAAGGAGGCGCTCGCTGATGGACACCAACCCAGAAAACACTGCACCTGTGGCGAGGGGATTTATCCCCGCTGAGCTGCGCAGCAGCTCCAAAAAATTCAACAACATCAACCTGACATACCTTGTTGTCAGGTTGGGGGCCGCTGCGCGCCCCAGCGGGGATAAATCCCCTCGCCACAAGTGTTGTATCGAGCAGAAGGTGTCGGCATGAACACCCTCCCATACGCCTGGGCCAAGGCCCAGCGCCTGGTATTGCGCCAGTCCGGGGAGGAGGCGGTGCTGATGGTCTGCCCCTCAACGCCGGGCTGGTCGATCAGTGAAGTTCGTCGCCAGTTCGGCGAGGTCCGGCTGGAACGGGTGCGTGACGAGGAGCTCGACGGCCTGCTCAATACCGCTTACGCCGACACTGGCAGCGCCGCCGCCGTGGTCGGCGCGGCGGAAAACGAGGTGGACCTCGACCGGTTGATGCAGGACATTCCCGAGATCACCGACCTGCTGGACACCCAGGACGGCGCGCCGGTGATCCGCATGATCAATGCGCTGCTGACCCAGGCCGCCCGGGACGAGGCCAGCGACATCCACATCGAACCCTACGAGAGCCATTCGGTGGTGCGCTATCGGGTCGACGGCACGCTGCGTGACGTGGTCTCGCCGCGCAAGGCCTTACATGGCGCGCTGGTGTCGCGGATCAAGATCATGGCCCAGCTCGACATCGCCGAAAAACGCCTGCCCCAGGACGGCCGCATCGCCCTGCGTGTCGCCGGGCGGCCGATCGACATCCGCGTATCCACTGTGCCCACTGGCCACGGCGAACGGGTGGTGATGCGCCTGCTGGACAAACAGGCCGGACGCTTGCAACTGGAAACTTTGGGGATGGACCCGGACGTGCTCGGCAAGCTCGACCACCTGATCCGCCAGCCCCACGGCATTGTGTTGGTCACCGGCCCTACGGGCAGCGGCAAAACCACCAGCCTGTATGCCGCCCTGGCGCGGCTGGACGCCAGCGTGCATAACATCCTCACCGTGGAGGACCCGGTGGAGTACGACCTGCCGGGCATCAGCCAGATCCAGGTCAACGCGAAAATCGACATGACCTTCGCCCTGGCCCTGCGGGCGATCCTCCGCCAGGACCCGGACATCATCATGATCGGTGAAATCCGCGACCTGGAGACCGCGCAGATTGCCGTGCAGGCCTCGCTCACCGGTCACCTGGTGCTGGCAACGTTGCACACCAACGACGCGGTGTCGGCGATCAACCGTCTGATCGACATGGGCGTCGAACCCTTCCTGCTGGCCTCGTCGATGCTCGGCGTGCTGGCCCAGCGGCTGGTGCGCAGGCTCTGTCCGCACTGCAAACAAGCCGATCCGGCCACGCCCGGCACCTGGCGCCCGGTGGGTTGCCCGAGTTGCAACCAGACCGGCTACAGCGGCCGCACCGGCATTCATGAACTGTTCTGCATCGACGACGACATCCGCACGCTGATCCATCAGGGGGCAGGGGAGCAGGCACTGCGCGCCGCGGCCCGCCAGGCCGGCATGTTCAGCATGCGCGAAGACGGCGAACGCTGGGTGCGCAGTGGCGCCACCGCGCCTGAAGAAATCCTCCGCGTAACACGGGACGCCTGATGAACCGCTACCGTTTCGAAGCCGCCGACGCCCAGGGCAAGATCGAATCCGGGCACTTGGAAGCCGACAGCCAGGGCGCTGCCTTCAGCCTGCTGCGCAGTCGCGGGCTAACGGCGTTGCAGGTGCAGCTCGAGCGCAACACGGCGCAGGCCAACGGCGGCGGTCTGTTCAGTGCCAAGCTCTCGGACAACGACCTGGCCTGGGCCACCCGCCAACTGGCGAGCCTGCTCGGGGCGAGCCTGCCACTGGAGGCCGCGTTGAGTGCGACGGTGGAGCAGGCCGAACGCAAGCACATCGCCCAGACCCTCAGCGCCGTGCGCGCCGATGTGCGCAGTGGCATGCGCCTGGCCGAAGCCTTGGCGGCACGGCCGCGGGATTTTCCGGAAATCTACCGGGCGCTGATTGCCGCCGGCGAAGAGTCCGGCGACCTGGCCCAGGTGATGGAACGGTTGGCGGACTACATCGAGGAGCGCAACAACCTGCGCGGCAAGATCCTCACGGCGTTTATCTATCCCGGCGTGGTGGGACTGGTGTCGGTCGCCATCGTGATTTTCCTGCTCAGCTACGTGGTGCCGCAGGTGGTCAGCGCGTTCTCCCAGGCCCGCCAGGACTTGCCCGGGCTGACCTTGGCGATGCTCACCGCCAGCGACTTCATCCGGGCCTGGGGCTGGCTGTGTTTTTGCGTCCTGGCCGGGGGCTTCTGGAGTTGGCGCCTGTACCTGCGCCAGCCGGCGGCGCGGTTGAACTGGCACGCGCGGGTGCTGCGCCTGCCGCTGATCGGGCGATTTGTGCTGGGCCTCAACACCGCGCGTTTCGCCTCGACCCTGGCGATCCTCGGCGGCGCCGGGGTGCCCTTGCTGCGAGCACTGGAGGCCGCGCGCCAGACCCTCTCCAACGACCGCCTGAGCCTGAGCGTCAGCGATGCCACCGCAAAGGTCCGCGAAGGGGTCAACCTGGCGGCGGCGCTGCGGGTGGAAAAAGTCTTTCCGCCGGTGCTGATCCACCTGATCGCCAGCGGCGAGAAGACCGGCTGCCTGCCACCCATGCTCGAACGTGCCGCGCAAACCCTGTCCCGCGACATCGAACGCCGCGCCATGGGCATGACCGCGCTGCTGGAGCCGTTGATGATCGTGGTCATGGGCGGGGTGGTGCTGATCATCGTCATGGCCGTGCTGCTGCCGATCATCGAGATCAATCAGTTGGTTCAATAGCACGTACTTTGTGGCGAGGGGATTTATCCCCGTTGGGTTGCGAAGCAGCCCTCAGTTCAGTTGGCTGAGTTCTGTCTGGCACACCGATGCGGAATCCGAAAGGGGTCGCTACGCAACCCAACGGGGATAAATCCCCTCGCCACAACAGCCGAGATCCAGCCAGTTATTTTGCACTGCCACAACACCTCCCGTGTCATGTCCGCGCCAAACTCGGGTTCCTCGTTCTGTCATGTTTCCCCGCCGCACGACCGCCTGCCGCCGGCTTCCCTGACAACCCTTGCCGTATCCCCGCAAAACCACCCCGGACCCTCAACCCAGAGCCCTCGAACACCCGAGGAAAAAACTCGAAAAACAGCCCTCAGCTCCCGAGGTTTTTTCCTCTATCTGTCACCGGAAGCTGCGAATTTCTAACCCATGGCCTCACCCCACCGCCATCGGCACAGGACCGAGCGCCATGACGGCAAGCACGCGTCACCCAACCTACGTACGAACACGATGAAAGGAGATTCTTCATGTTTAAGCGCAACGTTCTCGCGGTATCCCTGACCCTCGCCGGCCTCTGCGCCGCTCAGGCCGCCATGGCTGATGTCAATGGCGGTGGTGCAACCTTGCCTCAGCCTCTGTACCAGACTTCCGGTGTTCTGACCGCCGGTTTTGCCCCCTACATCGGCGTGGGCAGCGGCAACGGCAAACTGGCTTTCCTGAACAACGACTACACCAAGTTCGTGGCTGGCAACACCAGCAAGAACGTGCACTGGGCTGGCAGCGATTCGAAGCTCAGCACCACTGAGCTGAACAACTACGTCACTGCCCACGGCGCTGCCTGGGGCCCACTGATCCAGGTGCCTTCGGTTGCCACCTCGGTAGCCATTCCGTTCAACAAGACTGGCACTGCCAACGTTAACCTCAGCGTCGCTCAGTTGTGCGGCGTGTTCGCCGGCACACTGACTGACTGGAACCAGATCACCGGTTCCGGCCGTTCCGGCCCGATCACTGTGACTTATCGTGCTGAGAGCAGCGGTACTACCGAACTGTTCACCCGCTTTCTGAACGCCAAGTGCCCTACAGCTGTACCCGCTGTGCCCGGCACTTTCGCCATCACCACCAACTTCGCCTCCAGCTATAGCCTTGGCCTGCCAGCCGGCGCCGTAGCCGCCACTGGTAGCCAAGCTGTGATGGATGCGGTGAATGCTGCCCAAGGTCGCATCACCTACATGAGCCCGGATTACGCCGCCACCACCTTGGCCGGCCTGGACGACGCCACCAAGGTCGCTCGCGTTGCCGGTGTTTCCCCAGCCCCGGCCAACGTGTCGGCCGCAATCGCAGCCGTCACCGTGCCTGCTGCCGCCAACCGCGCTAACCCGAACGCCTGGGTACCGGTATTCGCCGCAACTACCAACCCTAGCGATCCAAGCGTTGTGGCTTACCCAACCACCGGCTACCCGATCCTGGGCTTCACTAACGTGATCTTCAGCCAGTGCTACGCCAACGCTGCACAAACCACTCAGGTGCGTGATTTCTTCACCCGTCATTACAACGCAACTGCGGCTAACAGCAACGATGCCGCAATCACCGCCAACCGTTTTGTGCCTTTGCCAGCTGCCTGGAAGCAAGCTGTTCGTAGCAGCTTCCTCACCAGCACCAACGCTCTCAGCATTGGTAACACCAACGTTTGCAACGGCATTGGTCGTCCGCTGTAACACCACGCCTGAGCAACACGCAACACCGATCAGCAACGGCGAAAGCCGTTGCTGATTTCTTTGTAGTTAACGGTTGTTGTTTCACACCCTTCAGCCGCGCTTACGGTCGATGCACTCGGGTAAGGCGCCGCTTCTCAAGACAGGAGTCTTGTCATGTTCAATCGTTTATCCAAGGCTGTTGCATTGCTGTGCAGCGGTATATGCGCGCCGTTGGCAATGGCGGATGTCAACGGTGGCGGCGCTACCTTGCCCCAGCCGCTTTACCAAACGCCTGGCGTGTTGACGGCCGGTTTCGCTCCCTACATCGGTGTGGGTAGCGGCAATGGCAAACAGGCTTTCCTGAGCAATGACTACACCAGATTCGTGGCAGGCGACACCAGCAAGAACGTTCACTGGGCCGCCAGCGATTCGAAGCTCACGTCGACTGAGTTGAGCTACTACAACTCTACTCACAGTGCCACTTGGGGGCCATTGATCCAGGTGCCCTCGGCAGCGACCTCAGTTGCCATTCCGTTCAATAAGGCCGGCACCGCCAATGTCGATCTGAGCGTTAACCAACTGTGCGGGATCTTCTCCGGTCGCCTGACCGACTGGAGCCAGATCAACGGCTCTGGCCGTACCGGTCCAATCACTGTGGTTTACCGTGCCGAGAGCAGCGGAACCACGGAATTGTTCACCCGCTTCCTGCGCGCAAAGTGCGCGGAAACAGGCAGCTTCTCTGTCACCACCAACTTCGCCTCCACCTATAGTGGCGGCCTACCGGCCGGTGCAGTATCAGCTAACCGCAGTCAAGGTGTCATGGATGCGGTGAACGCAGCTCAAGGTCGTATTACCTACATGAGCCCTGCCTATGCGGCGTCGACGCTAGCGGGTCTTGATGACGCCACAAAAGTGGCGCGGGTTGGTGGTATTTCTCCGGCACCAGCAAACATTTCGGCGGCCATCGCTGCTGTTCCAGTACCAGCCGCCGCCAACCGCGCCAACCCGAACGCCTGGGTGCCAGTGTTCGCCGCAACCACCAACCCTAACGATCCAAGCGTCGTGGCTTACCCTACTACCGGCTACCCGATCTTGGGCTTCACCAACGTGATCTTCAGCCAGTGCTATGCCGACGCCACCCAGAGTACGCAGGTGCGAGGCTTCATCGCCCGTCACTATAACGGCTTAGTAGCCAGCACCAACGACGCAGCGATCACCGCCAACCGTTTTGTGCCGTTGCCAGCTGCCTGGAAGCAAGCTGTTCGTAGCAGCTTCCTGACCGCTACCAACGCCCTTAGCATCGGCCACGCCAACACTTGCAACGGCATCGGTCGTCCGCTGTAAGCCCACGCTTGAACGACCCGCAATACCCGATCAGCAACGGCGCAAGCCGTTGCTGATTTTTTTCGTCACACCCGTACCAACACAGCCATATGAAATTTTCATGACATCCGTTCGGTCCCGAGCGGCTGTAACCGCCTATCCCCTATAACCAACGCTAGCAGCTTGATAGCACTGCGTTGCGCCCCCTTAGAGCGAACCCGAAAGGATGAGTAGGATGCTGCGCTGCAAACCCCAGACGAACCTGAATGCCCCACGTCGCGATGGCGAGTTGTCGATGTTGCGACTCAAGCCGCTGGCCCAGGCCATTGCCCTGCTGATGGTGGCCGGCAATGCCCACGCAGCGACGGCGTTCAGTTCGGCCTGGTTTGCCGCCAAGGGCGCGCCTCAGGCCGGCGGTGCGGGGCGACCTGCAACGGCGCAGCCAGGCATGCCGCCACCCCTGGCGCAGCAGCAGCGGGCCAATGCGCAGTTGCAGCGTTCGCTGACCAACCTCAACAACACCGTGGCCGCGATAGCCGCCCAGCAAGCGGCACAGGCGGCCGGGCGGCAAGCCGCGTTCGGCCAGTTACAGGTGGTGCCTGACGGTTTGGGCGAGGGCGGGCTCAAGGTCGATAACAGCCTGACCCAGGGCTGGCTCAACGCCAAGGGACCGCAGCAGACCCAGGACGGCGGCAAGACCACGGTGAAGATCGAGCAGACCGCCGACAAGGCGATTCTCAACTGGGAAACCTTTAACGTCGGGCGCAACACCACGGTGGATTTCCAGCAGCAATCGGACTGGGCCGTGCTCAACCGGGTCAACGACCCGCAGGCGCGACCGAGCCAGATCCAGGGCCAGATCAAGGGCAACGGCACGGTGATGCTGGTTAACCGCAACGGCATCATTTTCAGCGGCAGCAGCCAGGTCAACGTGCGCAACCTGGCGGCGGTGGCGGCGAACATCAGCGATGAGCAGTTCAGCCAGCGCGGGTTGTACGTCGATGCCACCGGCACCCAGCCAACCTTCACCGATGCCGCCGGCAAGGTCGAAGTGCAACGCGGTGCGCAAATTGAAACCCACCGCGCCGCCACTTCAACCGCAGGCGGTGGCTATGCCTTGCTGCTGGGTTCGGAAGTGGAGAACGCCGGCTCCATCATCACCGCCAAGGGCCAGACCACCCTGGCGGCGGGCGACAGCTTCTACATCCGCCGGGGCCAGGGCACCAGCGGCAACTTGCGCTCCACCACCCGTGGCAACGAGGTCGCGACGTCACTCAAGTCAGGCAGCAGCGCCGGCACCGTGATCAACAGTGGCCTGATCCAGGCCAGCACCGGCGACATCACCCTCACTGGACATCGCGTGCAGCAGAACGGGGTGGCGGTCGCGAGCAGTTCGGTGGATACGCGCGGCACCGTGCACCTACTCAACGCCGCGAGCGACAGCAGCGGCAGTGTGACCCTGGGGCAGGGCAGCGCCACGGCGGTGCTGCTCGACGCCGCGGGCGGCAGCGCCCTGGACAGCCAACGCAATGCCGGACCGGCCGGCCTGGACGGCACGCCGAACAACCTGATCACGGGCCAGTTCAACAACCTCAGCAGCGTGGTCGACCGCACCGACCAGTCGCGGGTCGAGATCGTCAGTGGCGGCAGCGTCGACTTCCAGAACGGCTCCATCACCCTGGCCACCGGCGGCCAGGTTGCGGTCAGCGCGGCCGGTCGCAGCCTGGTGCGCGATGGCGTGGTGATCGACGTGTCCGGCGCCATCGGCGTCAAGGTGGCGATGGAATCGAATTCCATCAAGGTCAACGTCCAGGGCAACGAACAGCGTGACGCCTCGGTCAACCGCGAAGGCGGCAAGTTGACCAACAACGACGTGTGGGTGGACGTGCGGGATCTGGTCTACGTCCCGGCGGGTACCAACGGTTACGCCACCGACCGCTGGTACACGGCGGGTGGGCTGTTGGAAGTCGGCGGCTATTTGGGGACCCGAGGTCACAGCGCCGGTGAGTGGGCAGCGCAAGGCGGCACCCTGACGTTCACCGGTAACGACGTGGTGACCCAACAGGCGGCGCAACTGAACCTGTCTGGCGGTACCCTGGATGTACAGAGCGGCTACTTGCGCCAGTCCTGGCTCAAGGGCCCCAACGGGCGTTTGTATGACTTGTCCAAGGCGCCGGGGGACATCCTCTACACCGGCATCTACAAGGGTTACGAAGACCACAGCCAACGCTGGGGCCAGACTGATTACTACTACAATCCGCTGATTGCCCCGCGCGAGCGTTTTGAAGCCGGCTACACCGTCGGCCGCGATGCCGGCAAGCTGGTGGTGTCGACCCGCAACGCGGTGCTGGAAGGTCAGATCGTCGGCGAGGTCTACCAGGGCGAACGCCAGACCCAAGCGCCGAACCTCAACCTCGACGGCTACAAGCAATCGCAGAACGCCGTGGCCCGTCGCGCGCAATTATGGGTGGGCAGCTACTCGCCGATCTATGACAAGACCAGCGGCGTGATCAACAGTGGCCTGAACCCAACCTTCGACCAGGTCACCGTCGGCAAGGTGGCCGACAAGCTTGCCGCGATGCTGGACCTGACCTCGGTGGTCGGCACTGACCGGCAAGGCAAGCTGGTGCTGGACAATGCGTTGCTCAATGGCTTCCAGCTCGGCGCGGTCAAGGTGGCGGCGGCTGAAGGCATCCAGGTCGACGGTGCACTCAAGGTCGCCGACGGCGGCGATATCACGCTTTATGCCCCGCAGGTCGAGGTGAACGCCGACCTGACTGCCCGCAGCGGTCGCATTGCCTTGGGTAACGTGCTCAAACAGGTCAGGACGGATAATTTCCAGATGGCAGACGTCACACTTTCACCCGCCACGGGACAGCGGGCGACGGTCACCTTGGGCGAAGGCGTCAAGCTGAACACCGCCGGGCGCTGGAGCAATCTGCTGCTCGACGGCAACGACCGCCAAGGCCTGCCGTTCATCAACGGCGGCAGCGTGTCCGTGCGCAGTACTGGCGATATCGATGTGCAGCAGGGCAGCCTGATTGACGTCAGCTCCGGCGCTGCCGTGATGGCCGATGGCAAGACTCGCGGCGGCAAGGGCGGTGACCTGACCTTGACCGCGAGTATTGGTGCATCGTCCGGTAACGGTGACTTGATCCTCAAAGGTGAACTGCGCGGTACCGGCGTGAGTGGCGGCGGGACCTTGAAGCTGGCGGCCAGCAAAGTGCTGATCGGCAACAGCAACATTCCTCTCGAACCTGGCACTTTGCAACTGGGCGGCGATTTCTTCGACAAGGGTTTCTCGGCCTATGACATCACCGGTAATCAAGGCCTGACCGTGGCCGACGGGACCCGGGTCGATGTGACGATGCCGGTGTACCGTTTCGGTGAGCAGGCTTTGACTCCCGGCAGCAACGCAGAACCGGCTGATGCCTTGCAGCGCTGGACGCCGGAGCTGTATCAGGAAGATGCGATCAAAGGTGTTCTCACCCAGCGCCACGGCGCGAGCCTGAGCCTCAGTGCCGGTACCGCGAACTCCAGCGCGGCAGACATGGCCAGCACGGTATTGAACATCGGGCGTGGAAGCGTGATCAGCGTCGATCCGGGACAAGGCATCGACTTGCGCAGCATCGGTCAACTGACCGTCAACGGCACCCTCAACGCCTGGGGAGGACGAGTCAGTCTCACCGAACTGAGCGTCAGCAACCCAGTTCGCAACCCGGTCAATGCCCAAGGCCATGGACGCTCCATCTGGTTAGGCGAGCAAGCGTTGATCGATGTCTCCAGTCGGGCCGTGACTGCCAAGGACATGCGCGGCCAGACCTATGGTCTGGTGCGTGACGGTGGCGAGATTGTCATTGGTGGTCAGATTGATGTCGCGAAAGGATCGGCTTCGGCGCCGGAATTGTTCGTGGTGATGCGCGAGGGGGCACGCCTGCAAGCGGATGGCAGCCAGGCAATGCTGGATGTTCCTGGCCAGGGACGCACATCGGTGACGAGCAACGGTGGCAGTATTTCCCTGGCGTCGGCCAATGGCCTGTACCTGGACGGCGAATTCAGTGCCCGTTCCGGTGGCACGGGGGCCGCAGGGGGAAGTTTGTCGGTGGCGCTGGAGACACCGTATTACCTGAAAAGCGCGGTCAATGACCGGGTCTTGCAGTTGCGTGAACTGGTACTGGGACAAACCGCCCAGGCGAGCCCGCTAAGCGACACCGCCGAGGCCTCGGCGGATGCGTTGATCTATGGTCATGGGCGTTTGGGTGTGGACCAGGTCCAGGCGGGCGGCTTCGACAGCCTGTCTCTGCTGAGTAACGGCATTATTAGTATCGGTGGCGACGTGTCGCTGTCCCTCGGCCAAAGCCTGAGCCTATATGCGCGTAGCTTCGGGTTGAGCTCAGCCGCGCCAGCCGACACCCGTGTTCAACTTAATGCAGCTCATCTGCTGCTGGCGGGGCCGGCGGCCAGTCTACCGAATATGGATTCCTATACCCGACCGCTGATCGAAGGCGACGTATCGCCACTTGCGAACAAGGCGGTGCTTTCCGTCAACGCCGACTTGTTGGATGTACAGGGCAATGTGAGATTCAGCAGCAAAGGCACGCTGAGACAGGCCAATGGCACCACGGTCGAGTTGGAGCGCGCCGGGTTCGACCTGGTCCAGTTAAGCAGCCGTGGTGATTTGCGCTTCCTGGCGGGATTCTCCAGCGAAGGATTGCCTACGGGCTTTACCACGCAATTAATGACTCCTTCGGACATGATCCTGCAAGCGGCGCAACTGTATCCGGCGACTGGGGTCGGGGCTCGGGTATTGGCGGGGTATAGCTTGAGTGGCACCTCTGCCTACGACCCGGCGCGCAGCTTGGTCATCGGGCGGACTACCCAGGTGACGCCTCAGGTACCTTATTCGGCATTCGGTCACTTACAACTGGGCAGTGCGAATATCGAGCAGGGCGGGGTGGTTCGGGCCCCGCTGGGGTTGATTGAGGTCGGCACCAACGACGGCACTAGCATCACTAGCCAAGTGGACTTGCTGCCGAACAGCCTCACTTCAGTCAGTGGCCTCGGTCTGGTTCTGCCTTACGGCGGTACCGTCGATGGTCAGAGTTATGAGTACGCGGGCAAGAAGGTGGTGCTTCTGGGGCAAGGGGCCATCTCCTATGGCAACGGGGATCTGAATATTGGTGTGATTCTGGGCGGAAAATCTGTTGTGGCCCAGGAAGGCTCGGTACTCGATCTTTCGGGCGGCGGTGATCTGCTGGGTGCCGGTTTCATTTCCGGCCGTGGCGGCTCCACCGACGCGCGCTTCAACCCGCTGGTGCAAATCGGTGCCAACGGCGGCTTTACTTTACCGGGCCTGTCCAGCAACCCGGTCTACGCCATTGTGCCGGGCAACCAGAGTGCATACGCGCCAGTGGCGCCCGAGGGCGGCGCAGTGGACCCCAGGATCGGACAACAAATCACCCTTGGCGCCGGTGTACCGGGGCTGGCCGCCGGTACCTATACGCTGATGCCGTCCACCTATGCCTTGCTGCCGGGGGCGTTCCGGGTCGAGGTCAACGGTCTGGCGGGTCAGGGTTCCACGGCGGGTGCGTTGCAGATGCGCAACGGCTCCTGGACCACCGCCGGGGTGCTGTCGGTGGTCAATACCGAGCAGCGCAACAGTCTGTCCAGCCAGGTCATCCTGACTTCGGGCGATGTGCTGCGTCGCTATTCGCAGTACAACGAAACCAGCTACGCCCAGTTCGCTGTAGCCGATGCCGCACGCCTGGGCGTGCCACGAGCCCTGTTGCCGGTGGACGCCAAGACTTTGAAGTTGAAGCTCGCGCAAGGAGCGGGAGATCAGGCGTTCTCCTTTAAAGGCATCGGCAAGTTCGCGCCTCAAAAAGGTGGCTACGGCGGTACCGTCACGGTGGTTGGAGGTAATGGGGCGTTGGAGGTCGTTGCCGATGGGCGCGGGGCCACGGCCGGCTTCGAGGGCGTGACCCTCAATGCCGAAAGCCTGAATGCCTTGAATGCATCACGTCAGGTTATTGGCGGCCAGTTCTTGACGCTCTATGGGCAGAGCGGAAACTACATCACGCCCTCGAGCAGTGGAGGTAGAACCTCGTCCAGAGTGATCTTGCGTGAAGGTGTTACGTTGGCGGCACCGGAGGTTTTCCTGCTGGCCAGCGGCGAGGTGTCGATGGAACAAGGCGCCGCCATCAATACCATTGGTCGTGGCGCGGCTGCCTACGATGCCCATGACGGTTTTATCTATGACCTCAATGTGAGTGGTCAGAACTTGCTGGCCGCCTCCAACGGCTTGCTCAACGTGTTGGCACCCTCATCGGGCAGCAGCGGCACCATCAACATCGGCGGCTGCAGCCTGACGCCATGCAGCGGCGTCACCCGAATTCATTCCGAGGGCAGCATCGTCGCCGCCACCGGAGGGAGCCTGGAATTGGACGACAAGGTGCGCTACGGCACCCGTCACCTGACCCTGGCCCTGAGCAATATCAACGTCGGCACCGCCCCGGCATTGAGCGACGCAGCGGCGCGTCAGGTCTTGCCGGCCGGCCTGACCCTGAGCCAGACCGTGCTCGATCGCCTGCTGCGCGGAGACACCGAATACGGCGCCCCGGCCCTGGAAACCCTGGAACTGTCGGCGCGTGAGGCGTTGAATTTCTACGGCACTGTCAGTCTCGACACCTATGACCCGGTGACGGGCAAGTCGCGGTTGGCCAACCTGATGCTCAGCACGCCGGCCATTCATGGCGCAGGCAGCGTCAACGACGTGGCGACCATTCGCACCGCCAACCTGATCTGGAACGGTGCCGTCGGCGCGCCGGGTTCGGTCATCGCCGGCGGGGCCGGCACCGGTGCCGGTCGCCTGGACATCCAGGCCCAGCGCATCGAGTTCGGTTATGGCGAGTTCGCCCAACCGAGCTCGATCACCACCCTGGACCGCCTGGCCCTGGGCTTCGCCAACGTCAACCTCAGTGCCAGCGAACGCTTGACCGCCAATCACAAGGGCAGCCTGGCGGTGTATCAGAGCCAGGGCGCCTATGACGCTAAAACGGGCTACGCCTACAGCGGTGGCAACCTGAATATCCTCACCCCGTTGCTGACTGGCGAAGCCGGTTCGGTCAACCGCATCACCGCGGGCGGTGCGGTCAATGTGACGGGCGCGACCGCTAAGCCGGGCACTGTCTCCGGGCTCGGGGGCGAGTTGTCCCTCAAGGGAGCGAGCCTCAACCTGGCCAGTGCGGTGGTGTTGCCCAGCGGCAAACTGACCCTGAGCGCGACGGATGACCTGACCCTGGCCGATGAGGCGCTGATCGACGTGGCGGGTCGCACGGTCACCTTCAACGATGTCACGCGCTACAGCGCTGGTGGCGAGGTGATCCTGCAAAGCCAGAACGGCAACATCCGCCAGGCGGTTGGCTCCAGCATTGATCTGTCGGCGCGCCACAACCAGGCCGGACGGCTCAGCGCCGTGGCCTTGGGCAGCACGGCCGGGGTTGTCGACCTGCAAGGACGAATCCTCGCCAGCAGCACTGGCGAATACGATGCCGGTGGCACGCTCATGCCATACCTGGCCGGTGGCGTGCAAATCCAGGCCCAGCGCCTGGGCGACAATGGCAGTCTCAGCGAACAGTTCGCCGCGTTGAACCAACGCTTGAGCGACGGCCAAGTGTTCGGCTCCCGCAGCTTCCAGCTCAAGCAGGGCGACCTGGTGATCGGCAACGAACTCAAGGCTTCGTCCATTGACGTGTCCCTGGACAACGGCAGCCTGTTGATCAACGGCACGGTGTACGCCAGTGGTGAGCGGGTCGGCAGCATTTACCTGGCTGCCAAGAATGCCCTGACCCTGGGCAGCGGTGCCGTGCTTGACGCCCATGGTCGACGCCTGCGGGTGGACAGCTACGGCAAGATCATCGACTCGCCGAACCGTGCCATCGTTGACTTGACCGCCAGGGAAGGTCTCCTGACCCTGGGTAACGGCGTGCGTATCGATTTGCGCCACGGTACCGAAGTCGCGCTGGGCAGTGCGTCCGGTATGAACGACGGTCGGCCTCGCGGGACGTTGCAACTCAGCGCGCCACGACTGAGTGGCGTGTCGGGGGGCGACGTGGCGATCGATGCCAGTGGTGCCCTGGACGTACAAGGCGCCCGTTCGATTGCGTTGGTTGCTACGTGGCAATACAGCGACGCGCCGCTGGTGAACGTGCCGGCGGCCAGCGGCAAGCCTTATCAGGTCATCAATCAGGCATGGCTGAAGGATGTGGTGGACCCCGACAACACCGCCTTTATCACCAACGCTCACGACAACAACGATCTGTTGCAGCGCAAACTCGCCGGGCTGAACAACAGCCGCTATCGCGACGTGTTCCACCTGCGCCCCGGTGTAGAGGTGGTGAGTGCGACGGCCGATGGCGACCTGGTGGTCCAGGGGGATCTGGACCTGTCGCAATATCGCTATGCGAGCCTCAATCCGCATAACGTTTTGGATGAAAACGTCTACGGCTCCGGCGAATCCGCCAGCCTGACGCTGCGCGCCGGCGGTGACCTGAACATCTATGGCAGCATCACCGACGGTTTTGCCCAGCCGCCCGCCAGCAACGATGACAAGGGCTGGGTGCTGTTGCCAGGCATTGATTTTGCGGCGGGCGATATCGTCGTGCCCGGCACTGGCGTGACCCTGGAGGTCGACACCGCGTTCCCGGCCGGCTCGGTGCTCAACTTCGACGTGCCGCTCAAGGGCGCGACCCTGGCTGCGGGAACGCGGTTGCCGGTCGCCGCCACGCTGGATCAGCCAATGGTACTGCCGGCCGGCACGGTGCTGGCCGCGGCGGTGCATGACGCACAGGGCAATCTGTTGTTCGCGGCCGGCACGTTGTTGGCTTCGACCCAAACCCTGCAGGCGGGCACGGTGCTCGGGGCGGGCAGCCTGCTGGGCAGCAGCGCAACGATAGGCAACCTGATCTGGCCCAAAGGCGTTGCGTTGCCAGACATTGAAGGCGCGAGTAACGGCTTGACCAACGTGCTGCGTCTCAGCAGCGCCCTGGCACTGAGTGTGGGTTCGAAAATTCCGTCAGGTACCGACATCAAGTTGCCGGCCGGTGTCGAGTCGGTGCAGTTGCGTCCGGAAGTGGCGGGGAGCAACTGGGCCATCGCGCCGATGCTGGCCGAGGGCTCGCAGTCCTGGTCATTGCGACTGGTGGCCGGTGCCGATACGCAGGCGGCGGACAGTCGGGTCGTACGGCCGGTGCTGGCGGGTGGTGATCTGCATTTGGCTGATAGTCACTACGGCACGTTCGGCGTGGCGTCGATGGTCTGGACCGAAGCAGGATCGCTGGATTGGTTCGGCGACACCAGCATGGTGGGGCTGCCGGTTGACTTTGAAGTTTTTGATTACCCCAACTTATGTGTCGACAATCCACTTCATTGTGAAGCTGGCGGAGCACCTGAATACGAGCCCGGCAGCCAACGTTGGAGTGTCATTCGCACCGGCGCAGCGGACTTGGAGCTGCTGTCGGCAGGTGATCTGAAAATGGACTCGCTGTACGGCGTCTATACCGCCGGCAGTTCAGCCAGCGAAACGTACGCCAACGACCCGTACAACCAACCCAAGGCGCGTGCGGCGGCGGGCAAGGTGCTCAATGATGCACTAGGTGAAAACGAGCAATTCGTGGATGGCGGTTCCAATAGTCTTTACCGCGCCTGGTACCCGGACTTTGGCGGCAACCTGAGTTTGAAGGTCGGCGGCAATCTGACCGGTAATAGCCTGGATGTATCGAGTGCGAGTATAGGGCGGCCCAATGGAGGAGACATTGGTTACGATACGGTCAACGTCGGTAATTGGCTGTGGCGTCAGGGCAATGGCTCAGTCGCAACCGGTACGCAGGCACAACCCACCGCTTGGTGGATCAATTTTGGTAGTTACACCGCCGCGAAGGACGGCAAGGCTGACCTGATGGTTGGGTTTACCGGTTTCGGTACTCTGGGCGGCGGTAACCTGAATGTTCAGGTCGCCGGCGATGCGGGGGAGCTCGAACAGATGGCAGGGAGTCGTCTTGTGCCAGGCAGCAACAGCCGCAGCCAAGGACTGGTTCTTGCCGTGGGCAGCACCGGGCGTGTGGGCGCTGATGGCAGCCTGCAATTGACCGGTGGTGGTGATCTCAACCTGCGTGTAGGCGGCGCCTTGAATCCCGATAGCGCGTTCGTCGACGGGCATCTGAACGGTGCGGTCATCAACCTGCGGGGCCACGCGCAGATCGACAGCGGTGCCATCGGTCGAATTGACCTGCGCTATGGCAACGTTGCTTCGGCACAGTCTCCGGGGGAAACGCGTGCGTACGACTCCTTCAGAGCCACACGTAGCCTGCCAACAGGCGGGCTGACCCTGATGCCGGGCGATGCCACGTTCGATCTGACAACTTCGGGCGACCTGGTAGTGATGGACGTAGCGGACCCTGGCCGGGCGCCGATGATGAGCGTATCGCCCTTCAAAGATGGCGCCACTAACGGATCCGGCGTGAGCTGGTTTTCGTTATGGACCGCCAACACGGCAGTTGATCTGTGGTCATCGGGGGGGAATCTGACGCCTGTGGTGCCAGAGGTCGAGACGGATCTGGCGGTGGTCTACCCATCGATCGTGAGGGCTGTGGCGGCCAATGGCAGCCTTTACTATGGCAAGTCCTCGGTATGGGATGGAACAGGTTATGACGGCAACAATCGTCCAGCCCTGTTGCTCGCTCCCGGCATCAACAGTGAGTTGCAATTCATGGCCGGCGATTCCATCTACGGCGGCGACATGTCGGTCAGTCGTTCCGGTGCATCCTCCGCAGCCCTGGCAACGCCGTTCAGGCCAGCCTTTGTGGGTATCGTCGAGACTGTCGAATCCGGTCCCGTCATAAAAGCCAGCAATCTCTCAGCCGATGGCAACCTCGCTCGCCCTAGTGCGAACATATTGCCGCTGTTTGCCTTCGACACCAGCAGTACCTCAGGCGAATGGGCCCTCAATGACGACCCTGCGCGCTTCTATGCGCTGGAAGGTGATTTGCTGGCTGTCACCAGCGGACGGTCGATGACATCGGCATCCGTTGGCAGGTGGCCAGGGCGAATCGCCTACGAAGGCGCCGGAGCTGTACGAATGATGGCAGGACGAGACATCGTCAGTAGCGGGATTCCACTGGGCGGCTCTTTGAGCAACAACTCCCAGGCAGGGGATTACACCAGCGCCGGCAACCTCTTCATCCACAACAACCCCACCGACATCTCAATCGTTTCAGCCGGGCGCGACATCCTCTACAGCAGCTTCAACGTCGCCGGCCCCGGCCTGCTGGAGATCACCGCCGGACGCAACATCCTGATGGATGACAAGGTCAGCATCACCAGTATCGGCGCCGTGGTGCCGGGGGATTCGCGCCCTGGGGCGAGCCTGGTGCTGCAAGCCGGCGCCGGCCTCGACGGCGCCGATTACCAGCGCTTCGTCAAGGCCTACCTGGACCCGGCGAACCAGGCCCTGGCCGGTGTGCCCCTGGCGGACCAGGATGGCAAGGTCGCCAAGACCTACGAAGCGGAGCTGGTGAAGTGGCTCAAGGAACGCTTCGGCTTCAGCGGCGATACCGAGCAGGTCCGCAGTTTCTTCGCGGCGTTGCCGGCGGAGCAGCAACGGGTGTTTGCCCGCGACGTGTACTTTGCCGAGCTCAAGGCCGGTGGCCGTGAGTACAACGAAGTCGGCGGCGTGCGCCAGGGCAGCTATCTGCGTGGACGAGAGGCGATCGAGTTGTTGTTCCCGACCAAGGACGTGGCGGGCAATGCGATCACCTACAAGGGCGACATCACCATGTTCGGCGGGGCAGGGGTGCACACCGATTTTGGTGGCGGCATTCAGATGCTCACTCCCGGCGGCGGGCAGACGTTCGGCATCGAAGGCAACGCGCCGCCGTCCACCGCCGGGGTCATCACCCAGGGTGAGGGCGATATCCAGTTGTATGCGAAGAACAGCATCCTGCTGGGGCAGAGCCGGATCATGACCACTTTTGGTGGTTCGATCCTCAGTTGGTCGGCTCAGGGTGATATCAACGCCGGTCGTGGTTCGAAGACCACCGTGGTCTACACGCCGCCCAAGCGCCTGTACGACACCTGGGGCAACGTGACCCTGTCGCCGTCGGTGCCGAGCACGGGGGCTGGTATCGCCACTCTCAACCCGATTCCAGAGGTAGCGCCGGGGGATATCGACCTGATCGCGCCGCTGGGCACCATTGATGCGGGCGAGGCGGGGATCCGCGTGTCAGGTAACGTCAACATTGCGGCGTTGACCGTGGTCAACGCGGCCAACATCCAGACCCAGGGCAAGTCCAGCGGCGTGCCGCTGGCGGCTTCGGTGAACACCGGGGCGATCACCTCGGCCAGTTCGGCGGCGTCCTCGGCCACGCAAGCGGCGGAAGACGTAGCGCGCCAGCAGCAGAATGCGGCGCGGCAGAACCAGGCCTCGGTGTTTACCGTGCAGGTGGTGAGTTTCGGCTCCGAGCAACTGGCGCCTTCGCGTGATGGCGCCAGCCGTGAGGCGCCACGCACCTATGATCCGGCCAGTCCGGTGCAGGTGCTGGGCGCCGGGCCGTTGGACGAGCAGGCGCGGCAGCGGTTGACCGAGGAGGAGCGGGGGCGGTTGAGCTTGTAGTGCCGGGCTTAGAACCGAGTCGTTGCCATCGCGAGCAAGCTCGCTCCACAGGGTAGTTGGACACTCAGCTACCCTTGTGGCGAGGGGATTTATCCCCGCTGGGCTGCGTAGCGGCCCCCAACCAGACAACTCGGTGTGCCAGTAAGATCGAGGTCGTTGCTTTGGGGCTGCTGCGCAGCCCAACGGGGATAAATCCCCTCGCCACAAGAACCTGTTCCCTGCGCGACGGCGCAGCGTCGAAGACGCGGCGGGAACTCCCTCGCCACGACAGCTGCGGCGCGATCTCAAATGAAGCTTTCATGACAAAAGTTCGGTAGCACATCGCCATTCCCGTCATGCCTGTGTGACGTGTTCGAGGGGACCTTTCAGGTCGTTTGGAGCCGGGGCGCGAAGCCGGGAGTGAGGCGATGGGGACTATGGAACGTTATTCGAAAGTGGGCATGCAGGAGCTGGACCAGCGGCTATCGAAGATCGTCGAGGCGGCGCGCAAGCAGCCGGTCTCGGTGTATCGCTACGGTGCGCCGTGGGTCTGGATCGTTTCCCAGGATGACTGGCAGGGCGCGCTCAAGGAAGTGTCCAGCTACATCCCCCAGGGCCACTCCCTGGTGCTGTTACGGCCACAGATCGACGACTTGCTGGCCGAACACCGCGACGTGCTGCAGGGCCTCAACGCCGATGCCGGCATGCTCATCGCGCCGCAGACGGCCATGCACATCCTGCTGCTGCAACTGCTTTATTCGGTGCCCAGCGAGCAGCAACTCTACGAACAACTCAATTACAACCTGCTGTTCCGCTGGTTCGTCGGCCTGGACCTGAACCAGAAGGTCTGGAGCTTCAACGTGCTGAGCAAGGACCTCGCCACGCTGCTGGGCGATGCGCGGGCCGTGCGGCTTATCCAGAAAATCATCGGTGAAGTGTTCTGTGGCGCCTTGCTGCAAATGCCCGAGTTCTCCTTGAACTTCGCGCTGCTGCACACCTGGCTGGCCCGGCACGCCACGACATCGACCGCAAGCAATTGAGCCGTACTTTGAATTCAGGGGGTGGTGTGGAGCATTTTTTCAAATCGCGGCCGGCGCTGTGGGGCTGGCTGCTGTTGGCGGTCTGGGGGCCGTCGGCATTCGCAGCAGAAGGAGCACCGGAAGCCGAAGCGGCGCCGGCTCGCCTGGTGGACGTCAACGAGTACTTCGTGCGGGGCAACACTGTGCTGGATGCCCGCGCGATCGAGGAAGCGGTGTATCCGTTCCTTGGCCCGCAAAAGACTTTGAACGACATTGAAGGCGCTCGCGAGGCGCTGCAAAAGGTCTATCAGGCTCGCGGCTACCAATCGGTGTTCGTCGAGTTGCCGGAGCAGAAAGTCGAAGACGGCATCGTCTACCTGCAGGTCAGCGAGACCAAGATCGGCCGCGTGCGGGTGGTCGGTGCCAAGCACTATTCGCCGGTGGAAATCCGCGAAGATGTGCCGGCGCTCAAGGAAGGCGAGGTGCCGGACTTCGCCCAGGTCCAGACCGAGCTGGCGCAGTTGAACAAGACCCCGGGACGCCAAGTCATGCCGCTGGTGCGCGAAGGCCAGCGGCCGGGCACCATGGACGTGGACTTGCAGGTCGAGGACCAGGATCCCTGGCAGGCCAGCCTCGGTCTGAACAACGACTACAGCGCCGACACCGAGAAGCTGCGCACGGTCGCCAGCCTCGGCTACAACAACCTCTGGCAACTGGGTCACAGTATTTCGCTGACCTTTTTCACCGCGCCCCAGGACACCGAAAACGCCAAGGTCTGGTCGGGTTCCTACACCGCGCCACTGAGCGAGCGCTGGAGCGTGCAGTTCTCCGGTCACCAGTCCGACAGCAACGTGGCGACCGTCGGCGGCAGCAACGTGTTGGGCAAGGGCCATTCCTACGGTGTGTCGGCGATCTACAGCCTGCCGTCCAGTGGCGCATGGGCCAACAGCTTTTCAGTCGGGGTGGATTTCAAGGACTTCGACGAAGAACTCAACCTGGGCGGCGCCAGCGACAAGGCACCGCTCAAGTACGCGCCGTTCACCTTCGCCTACAACGGTTTCCGCTACACCGAAACCAGCCAGTTGGGCCTCGGCCTGAGCCTGGTGGCAGGCACCCGTAGCCTGCTGGGTTATGGCAGCGACGACGAGGAATTCGACTACAAGCGCTACCGCGCCAGCCCAAGCTTTGCGGTGCTCAAGGGCGACGGCAATTACACCTTCACCTTCGGCAACGACTGGCAGACCGCCTCTAAAGCCGCCTTCCAGCTGGCCTCCGGGCCGCTGGTCTCCAATGAACAGTTCTCCGCCGGCGGTGCCACGTCGGTACGCGGCTACCTGGCCGCCGAGCGCACCGCTGACGACGGCTACCTGTTGTCCCAGGAGCTGCGCACGCCGTCGCTGGCCAGGTTTCTCGGCAGCTATGTCCAGGAGTGGCGCTTCTATGCCTTCGCCGAGGGTGCGCAGCTGTACCTGCGCGACGAGCTGCCCGACCAGGATGCCGATTACAGCCTCGCCAGCGTCGGCCTCGGTACCCGCGCGAGCCTGAGCAAATGGCTGTCCGGGAGCCTCGACTGGGGCTTTCCGCTGCTCGACGGGCCGAACACCACGAAACAGGAATCGCGCCTGCACTTCAACCTGCAAGCGACGTTTTGAACCCAGGAGTCATGTCCATGCAACGCTTATTCATTCCGCTGTTGATCTGCCTGGGGCTGCTGCTTCCGGCGACCGCCAACGCCTGGTGGCAGGACGATTGGCACTACCGCAAACAGATTTCGGTGGACACCACGCCGCAAGGCGCGGCCATCGCCCAGGCCTTGGGCCGCACGGCGTTGCTGGTACGCCTGCACACCGGCAACTTCACCTTCGACGGCGTCAAGGAGGATGGTTCGGACCTGCGCTTCGTCAGTGCCGACGACAAGACCGTGCTCAATCACCAGATCGAAAGCTTCGACCCGTTGATGGGCATGGCCCTGATCTGGGTCGATGTGCCGAACGTCGAGGGTGGCCAGCGCCAGGACCTGTGGATGTACTACGGCAACCAGAAAGCCCCGGCCACCGCCAGCGGCCAACTGGCCTTCGATCCGGACTACACCGCGCTGTATCACTTCGACGGTGCCACCGGAATTCCGCCACGGGACACCACGGCCTATGGCAATACTGCCCAGGGCGCGGCGGGCGTGAGCATCGACGGCGTGATCGGCCGGGCCCTGCAGTTCAACGGCCAGCCACTGTTGCTACCGGCCAGCCCGTCGCTGCAACACACCGCCGGCGCCGCGTTCACCTTCAGCACCTGGCTGCGCCAGGACCAGGCCAGCGGCGAGCAAATCGTCATGGCCCGTCGCGAAGCTGCCGCCAGTCTGTTGGTGGGGGTCAACCAAGGAGTGCCGTTCGTAGCGATCAATGATCAGCGTGCGGTCTCGACCCAGCCGCTGAACCCCGGCCAATGGCAGCACCTGGCATTGACCGCCTTGGGTGATCGAGTCGTGCTGTACGTCAATGGCCGCGAAGCCGCGAGCCTGGCGCTGGCAATGCCGGCGTTCAATTCGCCGATCGCCTTGGGGGCAGACGTTGCCGCCGGTGCCTTCGCGCCGTTCAGCGGGGCCATGGACGAGGCGCGCCTGTCCAAGGTCGCCCGGCCCGCGCCGCTGCTCCTGGCCGATGCCAACGCCCAGGGCGCCGAATCGAAACTGGTGGCCTACGGTGTTGATGAAGAACAGTCCGGCTTCGGTTTCGGCAGCCTCGGTTTCCTGCTCAATGCCGTGCCGCTGGACGCCTGGGTGATCATCGCCGTGCTGGTGCTGATGATGTTCCAGTCGTGGGTCATCATGATCCGCAAGAACCGCATGGTCAGTCGTCTCAGTGCCGCCAACGAAGCGTTCCGCGAGCAGTTCGCCCGGATCGGCACGCGCCTGGAGATGTTCGCCGACGACCAGGAACTTGCCCAGCGCCTGCAACATTCGTCCCTGTGGCGCCTGTACCTGGTGGCGGTCAAGGAGATCCGCACCCGCCGCGATCAGGGTGCCGACACCTCGACCGTCTCGGCCGCCACCATCGAGGCGATCCGCTGCTCCATGGATGGCGTGCGCACCCGCGAAAACCAGGCGCTGAGTTCGAAGCTCTCGACCCTGTCCAACGCCATCGCCGGCGGCCCGTACATCGGCCTGCTCGGCACCGTGCTGGGGATCATGGTGGTGTTCCTTGGCACGGCCATGGCCGGTGACGTCAACATCAACGCCATCGCCCCGGGCATGGCCGCCGCGTTGCTGGCCACCGCCATGGGCCTGTTCGTCGCGATCCCGGCGCTGTTTGGCTACAACCGCCTGATCACCCGCAACAAGGAAGTCAGCGCCGACATGCGCGTATTCGTCGACGAGTTCATCACGCGCCTGGCGGAGATGCACGGCGAAGGCCAGTCCGGCGAAGCAGCTCATCGCCGTGACCATCACGTCCAATCGTCCGTACCGGCCTGAGGAGCATCGCCATGGCTAGCGTAAATACGTCACACGATGACGACGATGATGCAGCGGTCGACAGCATCAACGTCACGCCGCTGGTGGATGTGCTCATGGTGGTGCTGGTGATGTTCATCCTCACCGCCACGGCGCAGGTCTCGGGCATCCAGATCAACCTGCCCAAGGCCAGCGCCTCGGTGTCGTTGTCCGAGGCCAAGACCAAGGCGATTTCGGTGAATGACGGTGGCCAGGTATTCCTCGATGCCTACCCGGTGACCCTGGCCGAGCTGGAGGAGCGCCTGCGCATCGAGAAGGCCCAGAGCCCGGACTTCCCGGTGATCGTGCGCGGCGACGCCACGGTGCAGTACCAGAAAGTCATCGAGGTGCTGGACCTGTTGCGGCGCCTGGAACTGTCCCAAGTCGGTCTGGTGACCGGCAAACCGAGCCAGGGCTGATCATGACCGCCAGACTTCCCGTCAACCCGCCCCCCGTGAAGCGCTCGCCGCTGCGCCTGCTCAAGTGGGCCGCCGGCCTGGCGCTGGCTGGCCTGGCGGCCTGGCTGCTGTGGCAATGGGCCAACGACATGAGCGGCGTGCGCCGTGAAGCGCCGAAGGTGCCGACCATCATCCCGCTGCCGCCACCACCACCGCCGCCCCCGGAAAAACCCAAGGAGCCGGAACCCAAGGTCGAGGAAAAAGTGCCCGAGCCCGAACCGACCCCGGAACCCGAAGAGGTCAAGCCCGAGGAAGAAGCGCCGCCGTCGCCGGTGGATGACCTGGCCAACCCGATGCAGATGGACGGTGATGCCCAGGCCGGCAACGACGCTTTCAACATTGGCGCGGGTAAGGGTGGCGGCATGGCCGGGGCAGGGGGCGGACGCCTCGGCAACGGCACCTACAGCCAGTTTCTGGCGTTCACCTTCCAGCGCTTGCTGCGGGAGAACCCTGACTTGCGCAGCCTGGCGTTTTCGCTGCAGGCCGACGTCTGGCTCAGCGCGGTCGGGGAAATCACCCGTGTCGAGCTGGTCAAGTCCAGCGGCAACCCGCAGTTGGATGAGCAAGTGATCGCCGCCCTGCGTGCCGCGCCGCATCTGAGTGAACGGCCTCCGGCCTCCCTGACTTTGCCCGTGCGCCTGTCCTTGCAGGGACGGCGTCCGGGTTAACCCGAATTCTTGAAAGTTTGCCAACAGGAGTTGTGTGCAGATGATTGCCAATGTGAATCGATTGTCGTGGGCGGTCGGCCTGGTTGTCTTGAGCCTGGCCGGCCACGCGTCGGCAGCCCCGGCGCCTTCGGAAAACGCCACGATCAATCTGATCCGCCTGCTGGTGCAGCAGGGCGTGCTGAAGCAGGACCAGGCTGAAGGCCTGATCGCCCAGGCCGAGCGCGAAGCCGTGCAGGCCCGTCAGGCTGCCACTGCCGTTGCCGCCGCACCCGCCGGTGCGCCCGGGGATGTGCGGGTGCAGTACGTGCCGAACATCGTGCGTGAGCAGATCCGCGACCAGGTCAAGGCCGAAGTCATGGCCACGGCCAAACAGGAAAACTGGGCGCAACCCAACACCTTCCCGGATTGGGTCTCGCGCATCAGTTTTGATGGCGATATCCGCCTGCGGGACGAGTCGCGCTACTACTCGGGCACCAACAGCAACCAGATCGTCGACTTCGCTCGCCTCAACGACCGCGGCCCCTACGATGTCAACCCCAACAGCAGCTCGAACCTGCCGCCCTTGCTCAACACCCGCGAGGACCGCGAAAACCTCTTCCGCCTGCGCGCGCGCCTGGGCATGAAGGCGGTGATCGCGCCCGAGTGGACCGCGGGCATCCGCATCGGCACCGGCTCGGACAACAACCCGGTGTCCACCACCCAGACCCTCGGCGGCGGCTTCGGCAAGAAGGATATCTGGCTCGACCAGGGTTACCTGACCTGGAAGCCCTCGGACGAGTTGACCCTGACCGGCGGGCGTATCGCCAACCCGTTCTACTCTACCGACCTGCTGTACTCCGGCGACCTGAACTTCGATGGCGTGGCGGCGATTTTCAACCGCAAGCTCAGCCAGGACTTCGGCCTGTTCGGCACCGTCGGCGCGTTCCCGGTGGAGTACACCAACGACACCAGCACCAGCAACGGCACAGACAAGGAAGAGAGCGACAACAAGTGGTTGTACGGCGCGCAACTGGGCGCCAACTGGGCAATCAACGACAGCAACCGCGTCAAGGGTGCGCTGGCCTATTACCGCTTCGACGACATCGAAGGCCAACGCTCGTCGCCGTGCGAGCCCTGGGCCGGTGACCCGGGCTGCGACACCGACGGCTCGCGCGTGGCGTTCATGCAGAAGGGCAACACCGTGTTCCTGCTGCGCGACATCACGCCCAATCCGCTCAATCCGTCTGCCACGCCACAGCCGCAATACGTCGGCCTGGCCTCGGAGTTCAACCTGCTGGACCTGAACCTGGCGTGGGACACCGATCTGCCGGAAGACCTGAAGCTGCGCAGCCAGGCGCATTACGTGCATAACCTCGGTTATGACGAAGGTGAAATGCGCAAACGTTCGGAAGGGCAGTTCGCCAACAACCTCGATGAGAACGGTGAAGTCGAGAGCGGAGCCAACGCCTGGATGCTCCAGTTCACCCTGGGTAACTCCCTGGAGCTCAAGCGCCAGGGCGACTGGAACATGTTCGCCGGCTACAAATATATCCAGCCGGACGCCTTGCCGGACGGCTTCAACGATTCCTCGTTCCACTTGGGCGGCACCAACGCCAAGGGCTATTTCCTGGGCGGCAACTACGGCCTGGCGAGCAACGTCTTCGCCACCGGTCGCTGGCTGAGTTCCGAAGCGGTGTACGGCGCGCCGTACGACATCGATGTCCTGCAGCTTGAAATCAACACGCGCTTCTAAGCGCCGGGAGGCCTCATGAAAAGGCGAGCCATCAACCCTTGTCCTTCCGCGTTGCTGCTGGGCCTGCTGCTCAGTCCGTTATTGATCGGCAGCGCCCACGGCGAAGGCCTGGAAGAACGCCTGCGCACGCAACTGCGCAGCACCACCGCCCAGTTGCAGACGTTGCAGAGCGAGCAGGCCCAGGCCAGCGTCGCCCGCCAGGCGGCGGAAAACCGCGCCAAGGAAGCCGAGGCGCAGGTCAAGCGCCTGACCGCCGAGCTGGCCAAGGCGCAAGGCCTGGCCGAACAACTGGCCGGGCGCCAGGAAAGCCTGCAAAGCCAGGCCCAGGCCCAGGCCGCGGCCAGCCACGAGCAGATCGGCAAGTTCAAGAAGGCCTACGACGAGCTGCTGGTCATGGCCCGGGGCAAGGAAACCGAACGGGCCCGCCTCGAAGCCCGGTTGCATGAACGTGACACACAAGTGCAGCAATGTTCGGTCAAGAATCAGCAGATGTACGACGTCGCCAAGGAACTGCTGCACGCCTACGAAACCATCGACGTGACCGACGTCATGAAGATCCGCCAGCCGTTCGCCGGCAAGGCCCGGGTACGTTTCGAAGAGTTGGCCCAAGGTTTTGGCGATGATCTCTACAAGAACCGTTTCGATGCGCCCCAGGCCTCGATCACCCATTGATAGCGCAAGGAAGAACCAACATGACTTCATTGATTGAACACGTCACGCCCGCGTCCCTCACCGAGGTGTTGCAAGCCGCCGGTTATCGGGTCAACGAAACGGAGCAGAACGGTATCGTGCAACTGCTCAGCGCCAGCCAAGGCATCGGTTATGCCGTGCGCTTCGGCAATCCGACACCGACGCCGGGCCAATACCTGGACTTCACCTTCAGCTGTGCCTTGCGCGTGCAGGGTGAATTGCCGGCCGGGCTGGCGGAACTGTGGAATGCCTCGCGACGTTTTGCCCGGTTGTCGGTGCAGGGCGAATTCCTGGTGATGGAAATGGACGTGGTGGTGGCGGCCGGCGTCAGCGCCGAGCACCTGCGCAGCAACCTGGAACTGTGGGACCGGTTGCTTCAGGAATTCATCGTCTACCTGCGCGAGTTCAGCCAGAACGCCGCCCGCCTGCACACCGGCGCCGAGCCCGCTGAAGCCGCGCAGGAGGAGGCCGCCGCACTGTGAAAAAGCCAACGTTTGTCATCAGCGCTGCGGCGCTGGGCCTGGTCGCCGTGGCTGTTGCCCTCGGCTTGCGTCCCGGCAACGATCCGGTGGCGGCGGTGCAATCGGTCAGCGTGGCGACAAGCGAGTCGCCGAGCCTGGCGCGGTTGGGCAGCCAGCAGGTCAGCCCGGAAGAACTCAAGGCGCTGCTTGCGACGCTCGCCCCCGAGGTACGCCAGCAGATGCGCGGCAACCGCGCCGCACTGGAGGGCTGGATCCGCGCAAGACTGGCGGAAAAAGCCGTGCTGGAGCAGGCCGATGCCCAAGGCTGGCGTCAGCGCCCGGAAGTGGAGCGCCAGATGCGCGCTGCGACCGAGCAGATTGTCTTTCGGGATTATCTGCAGTCGGTCAGCCAGGTGCCGGCCGGGTATCCCAGCGAGGATGAGCTGAAACAGGCCTACGAAGCAGGAAAAGCCAACTGGACCGCGCCTGCGCTGTACCGGGTCAGCCAGATTTTCCTTGCGGCGACCGAGCCACAGACCGTCGAGGCGGTGCGCCGCCAAGCCGTGGAGCTGAGCAAAAAGGCCCAGGCCGCGCCGGCTGAATTCGCCGCCCTGGCCAGCCGTTATTCCCAGGACCGCACCAGTGCCGAGCGCGGTGGTGATAGTGGCTTCCAGCCGTTGCAACAATTGGTGCCTACGGTACGCGAGGCAGTGGTGCGGTTGAAGGTAGGCGCGGTATCGGACCCGGTGCAGAGCGCGGCGGGCTTCCATGTGATCAAGCTCACCGAGCAGCAACCGGCGCGGGAAGCGACCCTGGATGAAGTCCGCGAGCGCCTGACCCAGGCGTTGCGTGCCCAGCGCCAGGAGCAGATCGCCAAGGCCTACCTGGACGGCATGCTCGACACCGCGACGTTGAGCATTGATGGCGCGCAGTTGAGCAAGGTGCTGGAGGAGGTTAGGTAGCCACGCCGCCATGTTTTTTGTGGCGAAGGAGCAAGCTCCCTCGCCACGCTTAATCGGTTTTTAAATGACAGGGAGTCACTCATGTCTTTCATAGAGCCCGCAGGACGCCAGGCTGTCACCGCATACCGCGCGCCCTTGCGCGCACCTGAGCCGTGGTTGGCCTTGGCCGCCAGCATCGAGCCGCAGGTGGCGCAGTGTTTTCTGGTCAGCGCCCGTTGTGGCTGTTTCATGCAGGCGTCCCGCAGCCTGAACGTCAAGGCCACCTGGCTGCGCAAGCAGTTGGCCCAACTGGAAGCTCGCCTGCAGCGATCACTGTTCAGCTTCCAGGGCAGCACCCTGGCGCTTACCCGCGAAGGACGGCAATTGCAGGCGCGCTTGCTTGCCCTGGGCGAGGATGGTCCGCCAGCGCTGGCCGATCAACCGTTGATTCGCCTTGCAGTGGCCGAGTCGATCCTGCATGACCTTCTGGGTCGTGACCTGATCTCATTGCTGCGCCGCAACGCCAGCGTGCGCTTGCAAATCATCACGCTGGACAGCGAACTGGCGCTGCAGGCGGTCAGTGCCGACCTGGTGCTGTGGCTGAGTGACGGGCAGGAATCGACACCGGTGCCGAGCGTTGCGACACAGGCGCCGGAGCGGCTGGCGCGGCTGGACTATCTGCCCTACATCGCCAAGCGTTATTCCCGCCCGGCCAGCCGTCCGCGCCGGTTGGAAGAGCTGGACGACTACATGTTGGTGCAATGGCAGGCCGACAGCCAGGTGGGCAGTTTCACGCCGTGGAATACCCTCGTCGAGCAACGCCGCGCCGGCGTGGTGCAGGTGCAATCCTATGAGCTGATGCTGGAAATGATCCGCTGCTGCGCCTGCATTGGCCTGTTGCCGCAATACATGAGCCATTTCGATCGCGGCCTGGTCGCCTTGCCGGGGTTGTTTGAGCAGCCGATGCAGCGCCACCTGTGGATGGCGGCGAGCACCGAGGCCCGGCCAGTGCCGCAGGTGCAGATGCTCATCGAACTGATCCGCCACACGCTGGATGAGCGCAGGGAATGGTTCCGGGCTTGAACCACATGGATTCGCGCCAAAGCAGCTTCAAGCCGTGATCGGCAATTCGATGAGATTGGGACGGCCCGAGCGAATACCATCCTCGACCGCCCCGGCAATGTCGCAGGCTCGCTCGACCCTGCGCGACGCAATCCCCAGGGAAGAAGCGAGGGCCAGGAAGTCGATGGCCGGGTCGCGGATGTCCATGCCGATGAACTGGTCGGTGCCGGCACTGCGGTAATGCGCCTGGTTACGCGCGTAGTTTTTCAGAATGTTGTATTCGCCATTATTCATGACCACAAAAGTCACCGGCAAACGCTCGTGGGCAGCTGTCCACAGCGCTTGGGGTGAATACATCGCCGAGCCATCGCCGACCAGACACACCACCGGGCTGCGGTCCAGGCCAAGGGATGTGCCGACAGCCGCCGGCATGCCCCAGCCGAGGATGGCGCTACGCGTAAACAGGTACTGGCTGGCCGAATGTGAGTCCAGGCAAGCACGCACGTGAGGGATGGTGACCGGCGCTTCGTCGACGATCCAGACGTCAGGGCCGATGGCCCGGACAGCTTCATGGGCCGCCACGAAAGGCGTGGTCACCGGCGTATCGAATTCACGGCGCGCGCGCTCGGCCACTTCGACCCGACGGTTATTGCGCTCGTGCGCAGCGAGATTTCGCAGCGTCGCGATTGCCTGGCCGTGCGGGGCCAGTTGTTCATCCAGGAATGGCAGCAACAGCTGCAACGACAGCCTTATGTCGCCTATCAATCCCAGCGCCGTTTCATGGACCCTGCCCAGTTGGTGGCCATCGCCGGTCAATTGAATGAGGCGGCAATGTGGGGGAATCGCCGGGCCGTCCGAGTATTGGTAACTGATCAGCGAATGGCCGCCGAGAAGCAGCACAGCGTCGAATTCAGCGAATGTTGCCCTGATGTCGGCAGCCTTGGGCGCCAGGGCGCCTCGCCATTGAGGATGAGCGGTGGGGAACGGGATATGCCCGGGCCAAGAGGGCCCGAACACCGGCGCGCCGAGCGCTTCGGCGAGCCTCACCGCTTCCGCTTGCGCATTCGACTGGAACACCTCTTCACCGACGATCATCGCCAGCCGGCCCGGGGTAACCGTCGATAAAGCGTCAGCCAATGGCTCGATTGCTGCGGTCACCGCACCCCGTTCGATTCGCGACGGCTGGCCAGCACCGGTATCCGTGTGCTGCTCCATCACGTTGATCGGCAGCGAAAGGAACACCGGGCCGGTCGGCCCCGTACGGCAGTCCTGAAGAGCGCGGCGCAACAGCATCGGGATATGTTCGGGATGCTGGATTTCCTCCGCCCACTTGACGCTCGGTCGGGCCAGGCTGACCAGATCACCGTGAAGCAGCGGATCGGTTACCCCATGGCGGGTGTCTTGCTGGCCTGCGGTGATCACCAAAGGCGTGTTCGCCATCTTCGCGTTCAGGATGGCGCCCATCGCATTGCCCAGCCCACCGGCCGTATGGAGATTGACGAAAGCGGGGCGCCCGGACGCTTGCGCATAACCGTCGGCCATCGCCACGACGGAGGCTTCCTGGAGGCCGAGCACGTAGTGAATATCAGAGACGCCTGAAAGCGCATCGAGCAACGGCAGCTCCGTGGTGCCTGGATTGCCGAAGACATGGCGAACGCCTTCGCTGCGCAGCACTTCTACGAACAGGTCCGCGCCGCGTTGCCCTCTGGTGCGCACCGTTGAATCGGGGGTTGAAGGCATGACGCCGCACCTCTGCTGGTCGAAGGCGATAATCTAACCTCCTTTTGCAGCAGCTGTGGATGTTTTCCGAGCGGGTTCTGGCGTGAATATCTGCAAATGCGCAGCTTCAGCCATGGCGCATGGCGCATGGCGCCTCAGGCGCACTCTGTTTCCAGCCCGCCGCCCCAATCAACCGTCCCTGGCTGCATTCGGCATCCCACCAGATCATCCGCAGCAAAGGCGCTTGATGCGCGATCATGATCGCTTGCGTCGGATCGCTTTCAATAAAGTGCGTGCACCCCAACTGCACGGATGCGCGGGCCTTGTAGAGAGCAACCTGGTCCGGGCTGTCGCTGCACGAGTGAATGTCTCTCATGATCAGCTGTATCGCGCCATGGCCGTGCTGGCGAAGCCAGGCTTGAGTCCGAGCTCGATCCATCTCCGGGCGTCCGGTGATGATGGCCTTTACCCGCCCCAAGGGCGGCAGCTGGTTGAAGGGATCGAGGCGGTCGCGTTCGTCGAGCGCCGCGGTCAGGTCAGCCGCATAGCGCTGGAGCGGGATATCCGGGAGCAATATCCCGTCGAGGTCAACGGCGTACACGTCGTAATCGTGGTCATGGGCCATCGTGCCGGCGCGTCCGCCACCGGTGGCGTTCCAGCGGTCGCGATAAGCGCGGGTAACGGTTTGCCGCTCCCAAGGGAACTGCAAGAAATATCCTTGCCCGTCCAACCCATAATCGGGGCGAATACCACTTAGATCGTCGAAGCCGACAGTGAAGATCCTGACGATCAAACCTCGCTGCTGCAAAAACGCCACGCAGTCCTTCAGCGTGTGCCCGGCGCCGGCAATGTCCTCACAGAGCAGCACTTTGCTGCCGGATGGAGGGAGTGGGACCGATGAGTCCCAGATCACGCTTTGATCCGCCCGGTAATAACGCAAAAAGGCCGTTTCGACGCCCGTGGCATGCGAAACCATTAAGGCCAGGGGCGCTCCCCCTCGCAAGATGCCGATGATGCTGCTGAACCGCTCTTCGAGAAGCACCGGCTGTATCGAGGCGACCCAGCGATCCATCTGCTCGTAGGTGACAGGCAGGACGGGTTTATTCATGGGCCATTGCTGGACAGGCATTGTTTTATCCGGTGCTGCAGCGACGGGCTACAGAGCCATTGGGCGAGTTACCAGACAATTGGCCCAACGTCGTCGGCGTCCACAAAGGAAAGTCGGGAGGACACGTCGCGAAACTCGTCGAGAGAACGTCGTGATTTTTCGGAAAGGTCCGTTAAGGCGGCTTCTCCATGGTTTTCGAGAAGCACCAAAATCGCGTCCAGGGCCGCACGTGTCTCTGGGCTTACCGCCTGATAAGCCGCGGCGCCGGCCTTGATTGTCAGGTTATCCGGTTCGCCGGATTCTACGCGCCCCAATGAGATATCGTTCAGGTCAAGCGATTCCAGGCTGTCTCGCTTCGCACGCGACGCGATGACTCCGGCATTTTCCGCCCGCGGTAGAGCATCGAGTTGGCGCCTTGTGTCGAGTTCCTGCTGACCGACTTTTATCAGCTGTTTGGATGCAAGGATTTTACGTGCCATGCCAATAGGGGTGTAAAGCATACTGAGGGCGGCGACGGCTTTTGCTTCCAGTGGAGCTTTGCCTTTACGAATTGCCATCTGGTTGCGAGCGGAAAAGCCGGAACGGTTGACCAGGTCGGCTTGGTTTATTGCTGTTCGCCAGATTTCGGTTTCTGATTTTTTTTATGCGGGGGGCAGTTGGCGGTTTTCCTGTTCAAGCGTTTGATAGCGCTTGTTAGCATCTTTTTTATCCACCTTCTGGCCGACGAACTGAGCATCTCTTTTCTGAATCTGCACTCGGGCATATTCGCTCAGCCTGGGAAGACTCTGTTTGTGGGAGCCATCGCCCAACGTCGGCGGCAGTGAATTCAGTTTTTTTGATGTCTCCATCGCCTCTTGTTGAGGGTCAGTCGAACGCGCGCCTTCATGCGGCCGTTCCATGAGCACGACGGTTTCGGTGGGGCCCGCTGCATAGGATTTATGCTTGAGTTCCAGGATGTCGTCGCGCTGCTGTTCATTTTTCCTGGTGTGCACTAGCAATTCACCGGGGCTGCTGTTTCTCTGGCTGAGCAACAGCTTGAATGTCGCCTCGTTGTGCTCGGTTGAGCACAGATTCAGCGATCCATCGACAATGGCGTTGTCCGCCATACGGGTGATGGCTGACTGTATTTTGTCCGGGGAGTCGGCCTTAAGCGCGTCAAGGGCCTGTTTACTCAGATGCGAGGGGGAAAGCTTGGATACGTGTGCGGTTTGGACGCAAGACGTGGCAGGTCCGATGGTTCGCTCATGTCGCAAGGGAGCAATGGAAACGGGAGAGTGGCTCGCACCCGATATCATTCGATTTTCTCCTCATATGCTTGGCAGAATAAATCTGATCAGGTGAGTGGTCGATAGCCTTATCCGGTTCCCACGTCAGCCAGACATTTTTTGCGTTCAGTAGCAGTCAGCTTGCAGATTTTTTCAAGCAACGATGCCTTGCCGAATACATCCAACGATTTGATCCGGTGATAAAGAGTTCTACGGGGGATGCCCAATTCCACACTCGCCGCATCAATCGAGTGCCCGTGACGCTTGAGGGCTTCCTGGATAAGGATGCGTTCGATAGCGCGCAGTTGCGCCCTCAGCGTGCGCCCCTCGATCTCCGTGCCTGAGCCTAGGGTTATCGACGCCAGCCCCAGGATATATCGCTTGGCCGCCGATTTCAGTTCACGGATATTGCCCGGCCAGGGATGGCTCAGCAGTGTCTGCATGAGCTCGGGGGATATGGGTTTCGGTGCGCACCCCAGGTCTTGCCCAGCTGCGTTCACGAACTGGGAAAACAGTGGAACGATGTCTTCGCGACGGTCACGTAGCGCTGGCAACTGGATCGTCAGCACATTGAGGCGAAAATACAGATCGCGCCTGAACTCACCCCGCTCCACCAACTCGGCCAAGGGCCGCTGGGCCGAGGCGATCACACAGATATCCAGTGGAATGACCGTGGTAGAGCCCAAACGCTCGATGGCTCGCACCTCAAGGACACGCAGCAACTTGGCTTGCAGGCTGAGTGGCATGCTGTCGATTTCATCGAGGTACAAAGTCCCGCCCTGCGCGGCCTCGATATAGCCCTTGCGCGAGCGATTGGCACCGGTGAATGCGCCGCTGACCACACCAAACAATTCACTTTCAGCCAATGATTCCGGGATTGCCGCGCAGTTCATCGCGACGAAGGCACCCTTGCGCCCGGACATCAAATGAATGCGCTGAGCCAGGGTGTCCTTGCCGGTCCCGGTCTCTCCGCAGAGCAACAGATCGACGCCAAGCAGTGAAGTACTTTGGGCAATGACCTTGATATCAGGCGCTTCGGCCAGGTTGTCCGGCCCGCAGTAAAAGTAATCACACACACACATACATCCCGTGTCGTACCAGTCGACGTGGATTCATTCAGGCAACCTACCGGACTGAGCCCTGCGACGCTCGGCAGCCCCTCTCAATAAATCCAGTTCAGGCTGGGAAATATGACTGCCACGCCGGCTGCCTTCACCGGAGGCTGTACTACCACGACGCGTTTCAGGTGGCGAAAAGGACGACGGACTACTGAGCTTGCGCATGATCTCCTGGCTGCGGTTAGTGACGTTGGTTTTTAGTTCGTCATCGAGCCATTGCCGGTTACCGACCAGCACATAGCCCGTACGACCGCTTCCGCGAGCGTCACGTGCCTCCACCAGGAACTCATTCAACCTGTCCATGTCAGGTAGGACGGTGATGGCGCCAAATTCACCGAGTGCTTGCGGGGCAACGACGGTGGCTGGGAAGTTATTGCGCATGTTGGTGCCTGGGTTGCCTTCGTCCGAGCCATGATGAACGAGGTTCCAGTCGGACGGATTGTCCATGTTCAGATGGGTTTTCAACTCGCCGCGTAATTCGTGGTTGATGTCGTTGATGACTCGTTCCTCGAGGCGGGTGAGATAGTCGACTGGCGGGTGGGAATCCTGCGTATCTGTGGGGGCGACATTTTCATATTTCGACCGAATATGGGCGACGCCAATATTAAACGGCTGCTCGTTTGGCGCGGCTGGCGTTGCTGAGCCTCGTCGTTGGCTTTGTTGCGGGACGTCATCCCATTGAGGCATCAGAAACAGCAAGTCGTAGTCGGCGGTAAAAGGCCGAGCTGGCTCGCCGTGAGGTTGAATCTTTGGTGCCAGGACTTCTACAACCTGGCCCTGCGTGGCTATTCGATAGTTGCCGCTGGTTGTTTCTTCAGCAGTGAAGCTAAACGTAGACCCATCTTCCCTGGTGCTCTCGAATGCGGGCGGATCAAGCGCCCTGATCAAATCATGTTGCTTCAGATAATCCATTCGTGCCGCAGGCAGTTCCAAGGGGACTTTAACCGCATGGCCGTTTGCCACACATTGCTCGACGTGCAAATTGGCTTTTTCTATATCGTCCGATGCGGTGCTGCCCTTGCCACAGAGCTGCTGTTTTACCGGAATGAATCCGAACAGGGGGCCGATCATGGAACTCTTTCCTTTTATGTTCAGCCCCTTGGTCGGGTAACCCATCTCTATCAGCTGCGCGTTATGTGGATCAACGGGGCGAAACGCGATAACGCATTGATGTCTGCGCGCGATGGCATGTAGTTGATGCAAGTGCTCCGCGCTGATGCCCGTTTGCTGGCTGACCTTTTTGATGTCCTCGCGGACCACCTCCGTCAACGGGCGGGGAGAAACCGACGTGGCATGTTCGAGCTTCGGGGCTTTTCCGGGGTTGAAGCTGAACTGTTGGTTCCATCCAGTCGGGCCTAATCTATTCATTTCTTCCGCTTCCATAATTTTACCTATTGAATAGGTGACGATTACCGGCATGCAGGTTCCGCACGCGCCGAGCATTTGCTTGCTGAATGCCTTGGGCGGACCGTCGAAGTCGCCCCGGTGCTCATGACGCCGTCGGAATGGTGCCCCCATCAATGATAAATTCGCTGCCGGTAATGGATGCCGCGCGGGGCGAGGCCAGGAAAGCGATGAGGTTCGCCACTTCAGCAGGCTTCGAGGGGCGGCCGAGTGGAATGCCGCCTAGCGCGTCCATGATCATCCGCTTGCCGCCTTCATAGTCGGTACCTGCTTGCTCTGCCAGGCGCTCGGCCAATGCGACCGACGCGTCGGTTTCAACCCACCCCGGCGATACCCGGACAACACGCACGCCCTTCGGCGAAACCTCCTTCGACAGGCTTTTGCTGTAAGTCGAGAGCGCAGCCTTGGCAGCCGCGTAAGCGGTCGTGGCTTCAGGCAACGGCAATCGATTCTGGATGGACGTCACGTGGATAATGACGCCTTCGTTTCGTTCGAGCATGGCGGGCAACAAGGCTCGGTCGATGCGCACGGCCGCAAACAGGTTCAGATCGAGTTCGCGTTGCCAGTGTTCCTCGTCCAGTGCGGCAAAGCCGCCACCGGGTGCCGATGAGCCTCCGACGACGTGGATGATGACGTCGACGTCACCGAGTATTCGCTTGGTCGCTGCCACCAGTGTCTCGCAGCCCTCCCGGGTCGACAGGTCCGCCGGAACGCACAAGTCTGGTGACATCCCGGTGGTCGCCTGGCGCGCTGAGGTCAGTACTTTTGCGCCTTCGTCGAGCAGCAACTCGACAACCGCTTCGCCGACGCCCTTGGTGCCGCCGGTAACCAGAATGCGTTTGCCTTTCAGATCCAGATTCACGGGGTAATCTCCAATGCGCGGATCCGACCATCCGCTAAGGTAAACAGGTGCTTCAACTTGACTGGACTGCCTGGGAAATCACCAGTTACACGAGCGAAGACGGTCAACGTGCCTGCACCGTCGATAACCTCGGTTGGCTCGACCTGGAAAGCAAAGGCTTGCTGTGTCTCGCGTCGCCAGGCCTCGATCGCCTCGATCCCTTCATGTGTCCGGTTTTCGTCGAACACGGTGGAGTCTGTGCTGAAACACGCCGCCAGGCTTGATGCATCGCTGCCATTGGTGATGTCGAAGTACTGCTCGACGACGCTGGGAAGCTTGAGGTTCATAAGCGCATCCTTTCTGACGATGATTGATTGCACCCGGTAATCTTGCCGTCCATGGGATAGTTTGCTCAACTGGCATAAACTTAATGACCAATCCCGAAAAGCAGGACAATAAAATGGCGGATCTTCGTGTTGGGCTCAGTGAGTTGGAGGCGGTAACGGCGGTGGCGCGCCGGGCCTCGTTTCGGCAAGCCGCTATCGACTTGAGCGTTTCGACGACCGCGCTGAGCAATACCATCGCCAAAGTGGAGTCGAGCCTTGAAACGCGGCTGTTCAATCGCACGACGCGCAGCGTGTCCCTCACCGAGGCCGGCCGGATGTACATGGCCCAAGTCGGGCCGGCGCTGCAGGATGTTCGCGCGGCGCTTGAGACGGTGCGCTCGCACAATGTCGGACCTTCGGGAATATTGCGCATCAACGCATTTGCCAGTGCTGCCCGTATGACACTGATGCCGCTGTTGCTGGAGTTTTCGCAGCGTTACCCGAAGGTGCATATCGATCTGGTGACCGAAGGGCGCCTGGTGGATATCGTCGCTGACGGTTTCGACCTTGGGGTGCGGTCTGCCAATCTGGTACCCAGCGACATGATTGTCGTCCCGCTGGACCGACCGCAACGTTACGCCATCGTCGGCGCGCCGGCGTACTTCGAAAAGCACGGCCGACCTCGAACGCCAGCCGATCTACTCAACCATGGCTGCTTGCGGATCCGCCTGCCCAACGGTGCCATTTATCCGTGGCATCTGGAACGCGACGGGGAGGTCATCAGGCTGGATGTGAACGGGCAATTCACGCTGGACGAACCTGGCCTTGCCAAGGCGGTAGTCGGGGCGGGCGTGGCTCTCGGTTTTTTCATGGAACAGGACGTTCAGGGCGAAATCGAGCGTGCGGAGTTCGAGCGGGTGCTGGAGGCGTGGACCCCCGCGCGAGACAACTTGTGTCTGTATTACCCCAACCGGCGCAACCCTTCGGCAGTGCTCAAGGCGTTTACCGACTTGGCCCGCGCCAGCCTGGTCGGCAACGAAACACTGGCGCTGCCGGCCTGAACAGCCTCTCATGGGCTGGCATGCTTGAGACAGGACAACCATGAACAATCGCGCCGAAAAAAAGCGCTCCGAAGGAGCGCATAGAAAATTGGCTGGATGCGGCCAACCAAAGGAGCTTTCGTTGAGTTTGCTTTGAAGCTTATATGTCGTAAGTGGTCCGTATGGCTTCCACGGCCCGCTCACCGATCACGACACAAGGGGCCATCGTATTGCCGCTCGTGACGTGCGGCATGATGGATGCATCGGCAATGCGCAGGCCCTGGACCCCATAGACACGCAGCTGACCATTGACCACGGACATCGCGTCCTGGCCCATTTTTGCCGTACCACACTGGTGCCAGTAAGTAACGGCGGCGTTGCGCGCATAATGTTCGAGCGATTGGGTGTCGAGTTTTCCCGGCAGGCTTTCACGTTTGACCAAGCCCTTGAAGGGTGCCTGTGCGCCCAGTTCCTGGACAAAACGGATGTTCTCCAGCGCGTTGCGTCGATCGGTGGGGTGAGAGAGGGTGTTGGGCTGAATGATCGGGGCATCGGTCACATCCGGGCCGCTGAGCTTGACCCGTCCGCGACTTTCCGGGTGGGCAAGGCCGGCAAACATTGTCCAGCCATGTGCGGGAACACCGAGTGAAGCGGTCTCTGCGCTGGGTACGGGAAATTCAACCTGGCAGTGGAACATGTCCGGGAGATGCAAAGCGCTTTCGCTGCTCCAGTAGAGCGTCGCCTCCGAGCCACCATAGCCCACCGGTTGTGGCGTCGCGTATTCGAAAATAACCGCAAAGGACACGTGATCCTGATGATTGGCGCCAACGCCGGGGAGATGCTGGACGAGCGGGATGCCATGACGCTGCAATTCTTCCTCCGGTCCCACGCCTGATTGCATCAGGACTTTGGGGGTGTTGACCGCCCCCAGAGAAAGAACCACTTCGTGGTCGGCGTAAAAACACTCGGTCTGCCCATTGCGTATGGTTTGCACGCCAATGACGCGCTGGTCCCGGAAAAGCACGCGGCTGACAAGCGTATCAGTCAGGACCGTGAGGTTGGGCTGGCCAATGCGTGGAGCGACGTAGGCGCGGTAAATGGAGTTACGCTGGCCGTCCTTAACGATGAGGTCGTTCAGGGCCGCACCTCCGCGACCTTCCATCATCGCGCCGTTCGGGTTCTCGAAAGCCGGTATACCCATGCCGACAGCCGCGCTGATCATGGCGTTGGCAATCGGCTGAGCATCTCGTACAGGCGCGACATGAACCGGTCCGCCCTTGCCACGACGGACCGGATCGCAGGTGCCCCGATAGTCTTCCACGCGTTGATATATCTTCAGGACCGAGGCGTAGCTCCACGCCGGGTCGCCACTTTGCGCGGCAAAATCTTCCCAGTCGTTTTTATGACCGCGGGCCCACAACATGACATTGACGCTGGACCCACCGCCCAGTCCGCGGCCCATATTCAGCGGGATTTTCCTGTCGTTGAGATGAGGGTTTGCCGCACCCACGAAATTCCAATCGCGCTCGGTGCCCAGGTTCAGCGGCCAGTTCCCCGGTTCCAGCACGTGGGGATGTTCGTCGCTGCCGCCGGCCTCGATAAGCAATACCTCTACCTCAGGATTCTCGGCCAGGCGACCGGCCACGACGGAGCCGGCAGCTCCCGCCCCACAGACGATAAAATCGAAATAATGCTTTTTCACCTCGCGATTCACAGGCATGAGCGGGATTCCTTGAGTGGTGTGGCGTCACTCGCCAGGCTCAAGCATTGATCGAAGGGCAAAGTCGTTGCTGGGGAGAACATGCGGTGAATCTCGCTAGGGTATTGATGGGTAAGGCCAGGCACGATGGCGGATCAAGCGATCGCCGTTTTGTTTGTTGCGCAATGAGTGACGACAGGGAGGTAAAAGGTTCCAACGGATGTCGAGCGTCGCCAGGCGTTGGCCGGCAGCGAAGTCGGAAGGCGAAATGAGCTCCCGCCTGATGCGATAACCGTTGCGAGGGAAGTGCGTCCCGTCCGAGCGTCCAGCCACAGGGTCCAGAGACCGGTGGCAATCCATTCAGACGCAACAGCAATTCCCTCGATTCAACGTGGAACGAACCTGGAGTTACTGGCTCTTTTGAACGGCCTGGATGATGACTTTTGCGACGTCTGCCGGGCGCGATTGTTGCGGCACGTGGCTGGCTTCGATTTCGGTGACCTTGGCGCCGATCTTCTTGGCGAAAGCGCGTTGCAGATCAGGCTGGATCATCCGGTCTTCCTTGGCCACGACGTACCAGGTTGGCTTGCCTTTCCAGGCAGCAACGCTGGTCTTGTCATCGAATGCCGAGGCGCGGATCGGCCCTTGCGTCGCAGTCATGACGGCGGTTTGTTCTGCGGAAAGATCCTGGGCAAAACCGGTGGCCATGCCCTCGGCGGTCATGTACAGGAAACCGTTCTTGTCGGCGGCGATATCTTTCACGCCGGACGGTGCCGGGTAGTCCTTGCCCAGGTCTTTACTGGCTTGACCGGCATCCGGCGCGAACGCGGCGACGTACACCAGGCTGCGTACTTTCTTGTCGCTGCCAGCCTCGCTGATGACCGTGCCGCCCCAGGAATGGCCGACCAACACGACGTCGTTCTCCTGGTTGTTCAGAACACGCTGCGTGGCGGCGACATCGTCTGCCAGCGACGTCAGCGGATTTTGTACAACGGTGACCTTGATGCCTTCCGCCTGCAGCAGCGGAACGACCTTGCTCCAGTCGGAGCCGTCGGCAAAAGCGCCGTGAACGATAACGACAGAAGGTTGCTGCGCCGCGGCATGGACCGCGCCGCCGAGCAGTGAGCAGGTCATGGCGAGTGTGAGGGCAAGGGCCTTGGGTGTGAACATGATGCGATCTCCTGTAGGGGGTGAGCGCAGTTTCAGCGATACTCGGCGGCTGAGGTATCGGTCATTTATCCGAGGCCATCAACACTGTTCAATCGGATGCGCAGAGGAAACGACATGTCGGCAGCGGACTGTATCGAATTGGAAGATTCCATCCTGGCGTTGTCCATGGTCGGCGACCTGAGCATGGGCCAGCCGTTCGATCAGTCGCGCCGCACCGCGCGGCTGGTGCAGATGCTCGCACAGGCGTGCAACGGCGCTGGCGAGCACACCGAGATCGGACGCCAGGTCGCGTTGCTGCGCTGGTCCGGATGCACCGCCAATGCGCAGGGCTTTACCCGTCTGCTGGGCGATGACGTCGAGGGCCGCAACGCGATGTTGACGCATACCCTCGATGAGGCGGGTCAGCGAGCGATGCACCGGTCCACACCGTTGGCGCAGATCCATTGCGAGGTGTCAGGTGATATTGCTCATACATTGGGCTTGCGCGCCGAAGTCGAACACGGGCTGCGCCATGTGTTCGAGCAATACGACGGTGAGGGAAGGCCGTCTGGCCTGCGTCATCCCCAGGTGCCGGAGGTGGTATATCAAGTGTCGCTGGCGGGAGATCTGGAAATCCTGTCCCGTACGCATGGACTGGAAACCGCATTGCGATGGATTGCCAGCAGGAGCGATCGTCGTTATCCGGCAGCGCTCGCCGCTGAAATGCTGCAACACGCCGAAGACTGGCTCGCGCAACTGCGCACGCCACAGGTCACGACTTCGCGGCAAACCGCGCCATCGGTGCCGTTGACGCTGGTCGGCGATGTGATCGATCTCAAGCTGCCGTGGCTGGCAGGGTATTCGCGACGCGCTTCGGAGCTGGTCCGGGACGCCGCCAGACTTGGCGGACTGCCAGAGACCTCGGTCGACCATCTTGGCCAGGCGGCGCTGATCCATGGCCTGGGCCGCGCAGCGGTGCCCAATAGAGTCTGGAACACCCCAGGTGCGTTATTGGAAGGCGATCTTGAGCTCGTGCGGTTGGTGCCTTACTGGACGTCGCGGGCCTGTAGCCAGATACCATCGCTTGCAGTGTCGGGCCAGATCGCGGCCCACGCCTACGAGCGACTGGATGGCAGTGGCTACTTCCGTAATCTCAACGCCGACGCGCTGCACAGTGAACATCGCTTGCTCGCCGCAGCCCTGGCTTGGCAAGCGTTGCTGAGCGAGCGACCGTGGCGGCCGGCCCTCACGCAGGATGCCGCCGCCCGTTTGCTGCTGGACGAGGCGCAGCAGGGCCGCTTCGAACACCGAGCCTGCCAGGCAGTCATTGCGGCGGCGCGCGGGGATGCAACGATGGCGGCCTGCAAGCCGACCGCTGGCCTGTTGTCCGAGCGCGAAACGGAAATTCTCCGGCGCATCAGCACGGGGGGCAGCAACAAGGAGGTGGCGCGCCAGCTAGGCATCAGTCCTAGCACCGTGCGCACCCATGTGGAAAACCTGTTCCGCAAGCTTCAATGCACCACCCGCGCGGCTGCGACGCTCAAAGCGCTGACGCTGGGGTTGATTTGAGACCCGGTGGAAATAGGTCTTCTAATTCAGTTGCTTGACTATGTCGTCGGTCTCGGCAGGTTCGTTTGCGCACGGGCAGAATAGATTTCGACTGGATGCGCTGTTGTTTCTATTGCGTAACTGGCCAACAATTTGCAATAAAAATTGATTATCTGATAGATAACGAAAATTTGTTTCGTTCCTGACTGAAAAGATGCAACGCGGCTTTGCGCAAAGATGGCCTCAACGGTACCCAACTGCCGAGCCTATGATCCGGCGTTCGCCGGCGAGTTTGCGGTGATCCTCGACCACGGCATGCGCCAGATGCTGGAGCGCCAGGTGGACGAGCTCTACTACGTCACGCTGATGAATGAAAACTACCCGCAGCCCGACCCTCCAGCCGGTGTCGAGCAAGACATTCTCAAAGGCATGTACCTGTTCGCCCGCAAGCAATTAAAAGGGGCGCGTGGCAGTGTTCAGCTACTGGGCTCTGGCACTATCCTGCGCGAAGTGATCGCCGCCGCTGAACTGCTCGCCAGCGACTGGAACATCGACAGCCAGGTATGGAGCGTCACCAGTTTCACCGAGCTGGCACGGGACGCGCGCGAGGTCGAACGCCACAATCGACTGCATCCTGAACAACCTGGGCGCAGGAGCCACCTGCAGGCGTTGCTCGACAATGCGTCGCCGGTCATCGCCTGTAGCGACTATGTCCGGGCCGTGCCAGCCTTGATAGCGAGCTACGTTGAGGCGCGCTACACGGTGCTCGGCACCGATGGTTTCGGCCGCAGCGACACCCGCGCTCAGCTGCGCCGATTCTTCGAAGTTGATCGGCATCAGATCGTCCTGAGTGCCCTGACCGCGCTGGTTCAAGCCCAGGCATTGGCGCCGGATGTATGCGTCGAGGCGATTGCCCGGTACGCCATTGACGTGGACAGCCTGGCGCCGTGGGAGGCGTGACAGGGTGCATAGATGACGCTTCAACCGTGCAGCACGGATGGGGCGGCAGGTTGAAGCGTCCGGTTATCGGATGCTATCGAGCCGCATCACTTCTGCGGCAAAGCTTCAGGTGGTTGTGGGGCCGCCTCGTCATCAGCATTGTTTCCCTCACGAGTGATAGCCTTTTTGATTGCAAGCTCGGTGAGTTCAGTCGGGATTTGGGACGCGACCTGCAACCCCCCTCGCACACGGTGGTAGGTATTTTCTGCAACTCTGCCCCAGGTTCCTGGCATGGAGCCATGCGGTAGGTCGGCTCGGTCGGGCGACAGGAAGTTCTGGATTGCCGTTTGTGTCCGCGGGAAGTTGGACGCGGGGGGCGGGGCGGGGGCGCCCGGCCCGGGCAACTCCTGCGCTTTGCGCTCCTGTTCAAGTGCCGCCTGATAAGCCTTGGTCTCAGCACCGGCTTGAAAGCCGGCATAGGTAGGAATAAGGAGAGCAGGCGAGCCCAACGCGGCCAAAAGCACCTGGCCAAACTGCTTCACCGGCGTGTCTGAGTCAAAGCGCCCTGCCGCGAAGCTGACGCCCATGGCGCTGCCCAGTCCGGCAAGTGAGCCATAGGTTTTACTGAACAGGCTTTGACGAACCTCAGGATTGCTCGGGTCGCTGGCCAACACCGCGTCCGATGCCGCTTTAGCCAAGCGATTCGCCAACGGTTCGTCGACTTCCTTGAAGGTGTGGGTCGGCAGCTCGCGTCCACGTCGGTCCGGAACGCTACTGCGCAGTTGCGCAGCCGATTGCAGGCCGCCCATGAACAGGCCGCCTGCCATGGAGGCCAGCGTGCGGGGACCAAATTGCTCCACAGGAATATGCGGCTTGGCCAGTCCTATTGCTTGCCGGATGCCTTGTGCCAGGCTAAACGCGCCGAAGGCTTCAGCCTCGCCAATGCCGGTTCCATTCTTGTTGGCTTGCTGGGCGTTGAGATGGCGGCTGCGCTGTTCATCAACCTCCTGCATGGCGATTTCTTTTTGTTCGATGGGCAGGGGCTGGAGCTCGCCATCGACAATAGTGCGCGGGTTAGGGTTTGGAATGACCTCTGACGCTTTCACCGGTTTTAGCGACCACCCGCCCATCATCTCCTGGCTGATGGGCTTAAGCAGGTTAGTGCCTACTTCATGTGCCGCCGCCATCACGGGCGCGGTAGCGAATGCCTGGGCCTTCAGGTCGGGGACCGCGGACTCTACGACCGCGCGCGCAAAGCCGAACGCCAGGCCCGACGCGAGCATTTGGGGCATGGCGCCTGCGGCCGCGGCCTTGGCAGTCGCTACCCAGCCGTCGTTGTGCTGATGGAGCTTCTGAAGCTCGGCGGGAAGTTTGGCGTTATCCAGCGCATCTTTGAATTCTCCATCGACTGAGGTGTGCTCGACCAGGTCACTGAGCATCGTGCTGATATGCTCCCATTCCTCTGACGGTTGCTTCAGTTGCTTCAGTGCGCTGACCGTTGCGTCCGCTTTGGTCAAGGCCGTTTTCAACGCGCCTGGTATCAGGCCCACGGTCTGTTGGGCATGACGCGCGAAGGCGCTTTCGCTACGTTCTATGTGTTGTCTGTCGGCGGTCGACAGTTGTGGATCGGTCAATGCCTGTTCGTAGAGAGCGACGTGTGCGCCCAGCAAATCGGTTTGCGCGCGCACTGCCTCCGTCAGCACCTTGTGATATGCCTCCAGATCCGGTGGACGTTGTGGATCCTCAGTCAGCTTTTCCAACTCGTGGATCAGCGTCTGTTGCGCTTGCTTGGCATCGGCCAGTAAGCGTCCGGTCATGGATGCGGGCGCTTTCCCATTGGCCTTCGCAAATAGCTTGTTACTTATATCGGCGTAGGGAATATCGGGGTGCTCCTGCAGATATTTACCTTCCAGAACCATGCGCTGCCTGGCTACCGTGCCCTCAAAGCCGGGCTGCCCCAGGCGGGGCGCCAATTGCGCAGCCTCCCTGGCAAGCGCGCGGGAGGGGTGCCCAGGTTGTGGCAGCGGATGGATCTGTGGGGCAGGGTTGTTGGCGCGCGCGCGAGGACGCATGGGCGTCAAGGCGATATGGGTCGGCTGTGATCCGGCTGGGGTAAAGAGGGGAAAATTTCCTGCCGGCAGTGTGGGACCTATCATAAGCCCCCCAAATTGGTGCGCACTGAAGCTTCGCGCTTCGAGCCCTCATCGAGGAAATAGCTGTGCTGCCATGATTGCGCATACTCAGCGATATGGCCCAGCAACTGCACGAACTGAGGCGCGCCAATCTGGGTCAGCCCCACTGTGCAACTGAACTGCACTTGGCCCGTGCCATCGTTGTGTGAAAAGCAACAGGGGCTGTCTCCGCCAAACAAATGAAAGTTGACATTCATGAGCTGAAGCAAGATGGCTTCTCTGCGGCGGACTGGTAACGGACCGAAGTCCGCGTGGATCATGACGGTATCTGCCAAGTTGGAAAAGCTGAAGTCAATGCCTTTCACGCTTAACTGAACCAACTCTAAATCAATTGCAGCCAAGGGGATCTGAGAGAGCTGGCAGATATCTGTAACCAAACGATGATAGCGCTCATTCATTTTTTTTCTCTGAGCTATTTGTAGGGTGGTCATTGTGTTTTATTGCGTCGAACTGTCACGAGTAGTGAGTGGTGCAGGGCATTGACCAGGTTCCATGTATTTTTAAAAAATAACCTCAAGCGTGAAATGTATATCGAACTTTCTCGAGCGCTTCGGTCCAAACCGCGTTGTATCCGAACTGTGAAGTCCTACCGTTAATGACAACGGTGATTGACAGGCTTTGGGTGAGCGGTATTCTCTGCCGCCCAAAAGCACTTGTTGTTTTGAATGGCTTTCAATAAGAAGTGCTCGTGGCGGCCATGAAATACTGACGCGCAACCGTGGCATCAAATGGCCATTCAAATTGTTTCGAAAAATATCAGCAACGCTCGGTGGAATAACTGGTCGCAGCGCTCGTCACACACGCACTTTCGGATCTGCCGTGGGCATCTGAACAATAAATAGACTGTAGGCGCCATGCGCGTGCAGTCGTCAGGCTTGGTGTAACGGGTCTGTCCGACCTGCGTTCATAATTAATGATCGCGCAGTTTATGGCCATGCTTCGCCTCGTGCTTGCGACGGGGTCGTAAAAGTAGGGCCGATCACGGGGAATATATGAGTGTGTGCGATTACTTTTACTGCGGGCCGGACAACCTGGCCGAAGCGCCTGATATCAAGGTCATTGCCCAAAGTACTTCACTGCTTGGCGTCGATCTGTTGCTCTGCGGAGAGACCGGGACCGGCAAGGACACCCTGGCTCAGCGCATTCATTTGATGTCCGGGCGCAAGGGTGCCTTCGTCGCGATGAACTGCGCGGCAATCCCGGAATCATTGGCTGAAAGTGAATTGTTTGGTGTGGTCAGCGGCGCATTCACCGGTGCCAATCGCTCGCGCAAGGGCTATATCGAGGCCGCGCAGGGCGGGACTTTGTACCTCGATGAAATCGACAGCATGCCACTCAGCCTGCAAGCCAAGTTGCTGCGTGTCCTTGAGGTGCGAGCCATCGAGCGTTTGGGCTCTACCACGGTCATTCCACTGGATATCTGTGTGATTGCCTCGGCCCAGCGGCCCTTGGCCGAGTTGGTGGAGCGGGGTGAGTTCAGGCGCGATCTGTATTTTCGCCTCAATGTGCTGACGATCCAGTTGCCAGCGCTACGTGACCATCGCGAAGACATCGTTCCACTGTTTTCCCAGTTCGTGAACGCAGCTGGGCAAGACCTGGGGTGCGCACCGAAACCCATATCTCCCGAGCTCATGCAGACACTGCTGAGCCATCCCTGGCCGGGCAATATCCGTGAACTGAAATCGGCGGCCAAGCGATATGTCCTGGGGCTGGCGTCGATAACCCTAGGCTCAGGCACGGAGATCGAGGGGCGCACGCTCAAGGCGCAAATGCGTGCTATCGAACGCATCCTTATCCAGGAAGCCCTCAAGCGTCACGGGCACTCGATTGATGCGGCGAGTGTGGAATTGGGCATACCCCGTAGAACCCTTTATCACCGGATCAAATCGTTGGATGTATTCGGCAAGGCATCTTTGCTTGAAAAAAATCTGGAACCTGATTCGGAGAACTTTCCACCCATTATTACCTAGCAATCTCGCTAGCATGTGAGGAGTCTTGTCATGGTCGGAAAAATCTCGTCTAGTAATCCTTTTGCGAACATTACCGATGCCGCAATTGCGGGCACCAATGCATTTCAAGGTACCAAGCAAGCAGTCAATGATGTTAAAGGCAACGCTGCGCAGCAATCTCAAGCGACGCGTATGTCTGGCGGGGGTGATGCCGCGTCTGCACAAGTGGCGGCAATGGAAAGCATGGACAAAAAACAGGCTCAGATGATTGCGCTGCAGAATAAGGCGGCTGAGCAGAACCTGATGCAGAATACCATGGCCTCTATTGCCGGGGCTCAAGCCGATACGGCGAACAAGTCTATTTCGAACGTCGCCCAGACGATGAAAGGCATTAGCTATTAATAGCCCCCGTCCGACCGCTTGTTGCGGTCTAAGCGTTTAATATCAGTGAGAGTCTGAACATGCTGAATTCTGTTATAGGCTTGGCAGCACAAGCTGTCGGCGGAATAGTTAATTCTGGTATTTCGCCGTTAAAAAATACCGGTTCGTCAAACGCCTCGCCCTCATTGTCAGGCGTAGTTTCGCAGCTTGCGAACTCCATGATGTCCGGCGGCAAGCCAGACTTTGACAGCCCCTTGGGCAAGATGGTCAAGGACAAACTGTCCGAGAAGGGCGGGATGGGTCTAATGGGTATGGCATCGAATCCTCAAGAGACCTTGAAGAACGCCCTGATGGACGTTGTTAAAGACAAGATGGGTAGCAACTTCATTGCCAATGCCGGAGGCCGGGACAGTAAAGACCTCATGGGGCAAGTGGTGGGCGGCTTGGCTCAGTCCGCGTTGAATAACGCACTGGAACGCAAAGGCGACGGGACGACCTTTTCCAAGGCTGACAAGCCACTGCTTCAGCAAGTGGCTGATTATATGGACAAGAACAAGGCCACCTTTGGAGCGCCAGATTCCGGTTCCTGGAGTAAAGAGCTGGATGAGGACAACTATCTGTCAACGGGGGAAACCGCCAAATTCAAACAGGCGATTGAACAAGTGGCTCAGCACACGGGAGGCTCGGGGAGCAGAACTGATTATCCCGGGGTGACGGCGGGAGGACAAGGTGGCTTGGGCAGCAGTCCTGCGCCAACGAGTGGGGGCATGAGTGATATTGAGCAAGTGCGCCAGATGATAAAAGGTAGCGAAGGCATGGAGGGTTTTCAACAAGGATTGCAGCTAGGGTTGGGAATCGCTTCCGACTCGCCGTCCGGCCTCGCGATGAATCAAGGCGAACACACCGCTGCCCATGCCGCGCAGAACGTCCTCGACGTGATGCGCGCCAGCGTAACTTAAGGCCTGTACGCCGTTTCAGATATCCCGTCGTCTACGTTCCACAGGAGAAACCCGGTGACCATTTCCAATGTGAATTCATTCAGGGGCGTCGCCCCAGAACATGAGCTGGAGATGGTTTCCGCTCCCGCCCAGGCCGATGTAGATCTGTTTGACAATGCCATGCGCGGCAATCATGAACCTGCTGGCCTGGCAAGTAGCCTGATGGGTGCCATTTCGGATCGCCTCGCCGGCCAAGCCGAACTCTCGCATCAGGCTGAGCGCGCAATGAAGTCCGCGTCGGTTTCCACGGATCCGATGGATATATTGAAGATGAGTGGAACCCTTTCCCAATATTCATTGCAAACGGCACTCACCACCAAGGTAGTGAGCAAAGGCGCACAAGTGCTCGATAAACTGACCAATCTGCAATAGGTTCTGTGTGAAAGTACCCGGCTTATTAACCGTTCTGGCGTTGCTCGCGCTCGCCGGATGCAGCGACGACACCGTGCTGTTCAGTGGCATGACTGAGCAGCACTCCAACTCAGTGATCGCCAAGTTGGCCCAGGAGCACATCGCGGCCCGTAAGGAGATGGAAAAAGCCGGCGTCACCGTAATCGTTGCCAACGGTGATGTGAACCGCGCGGTGAGGGTGCTTGATGCAGCAGGTCTGCCGCATCAGACACGGACCAGCCTGGGAGAGATATTCAAGAAGGAAGGGGTCATCTCTACGCCTCTGGAAGAGCGTGCCCGCTATATCCATGCGCTGTCGCAGGAGTTGGAGTCGACGTTGTCCCAGATCGACGGGGTCATCGTCGCTCGCGTGCATGTCGTCTTGCCGGAGCGTATCGCGCCGGGCGAGCCGGTTCAGCCGGCTTCCGCCTCGGTGTTCATCAAGTATGCGGCGTCGACGCTGGATCCGGACAGTGTCCGCGGGCGTATTCAACAGATGGTTGCCAGCAGCATTCCTGGGATGAGTCAGGACAGCAGCGCGGCAAAGAAATTTTCGATTGTATTCGTGCCGGCGGTGGAGTTTCAGGATCCGGAACATCTGGTGCCTTTCGGTCCGTTTCTGATTGACAGCGAGGATGCCGGATTCTGGTGGGTGATGGTCGTCACCTTGCCGCTGTGCCTGGTGTCCATCGCGGGGGGCGGGGTCCTGATGTTGCGTCCGGACTGGCGCCAGGCATTGTTTGCGCGCTTGCGCGCCAAGCGTCGGCCAACCGGTTTGCCCGCACAGCTATGATCGATGAGCAATGGGTCGGGTGGTGGTGCTGTACATGGCGCTGGATGCACCCGAAGTGGAAGTCCAGCGTGTGGGAGCAACGGGGGATTGATTTTGATGTTTGCATGGGCGTCTGGCGCAGCCGACACGATGCGTTGCTGACCTTGCTGGGCATCCCTCCCTCGGCGCCGCCCGAGCCACAGCCCAACGTAATCGAATGGCTGTCTTTGACAGAAGCACAAAGGTTGCAGGCTCTGGCTCTGGTGCGCGCAATCTGCTTTGCCGCGGCAGATGATCAATTGTCCTATGCGCAGTGGTCCTGGTGCCGAGGTATAGCCAAGGCGCTACGCCCGGGGCTGTGGTTGACTGAAGAGGTCACCGACCCACGCGAAATACTGGCTGGTTGGCTGGGCGAGCGATGCTGGTCGCGCTTGCGCCTGTTGTGGCCACCTGAGACAACACTGGAGCCGGCTTTTAACGTTCCCTCCCGCAAACTCGATGCATTGTGGCGATCTGTATTGTGGCGGGTTCGGGCATGAACGATACGCAGGTTGGGCATCGAAAATGTTAGTTCGCCGAAATTTGTCCTTGGGCGATCACCCCCTGGGGAGCGAGTTGATCGTTCGTCAAGAACGGTTCGCCGACTACCGGACAGCCATTGATGTGCTGTCGCAGGCACGGGCCGACGCGGATGCATTGGTGCTGCAGGCGGAAAACCTGCGGCAGGAATATCTGGATCAAGCGCTCGCTGAGTTCTGGGGCCAGGCCAGTTGTTTTCTGCAAGCGCTTGAGGCAGAACGTCAGCAATGCAGGAACAGTGTGATTGATGTTTGCCGGGAATTATTGAACATTGTCATTGACCGGCTGTTCGATGAGTTCCAGCCCCAGGAGCGTGCCAGAATCTTGCTGGAGCACCTGGCGGCTTCCCGTGCATACCCCACCGGTAGCGCCACCTTGAGGTGCCATCCAGAGCTTTTCAGCGAAGTGCAGGCTTGGCTTGCAGCCGACAACGCTTCGGCTCTTTGGCAACTGAGAGAGGACATTACGATGCCGCTCCAGTCCATTCGTCTGAGCACCGACGCCGGCGAGTACGACGTTGATTGGATCGGTCTACAACGCTCATTCCGGGCCACGGCAATTTAACGCTTCGGCAATCCTGTTTATTTTGAATCGCCATTTTTTGGAACCTGCAAGACGGGCGTCGCCACTCATATTGCGTAAATCTCAAGGAGATGCCTGCATGATCAACTTTAAATCCGTCCAGAACCAGTTGGAGAACAATTTCTCCAACGCCCATGAAACGGCGAATGATGCAGCATTGGCTGCTGCTGAGAGCGGCAACCCTGAAGACATGAGGGCTTTCGCTCAAGCGAGCCAATCAGTGGCCACCGCGACCGTTGTCATGAGCGAGGGTATGCGTGCTCATCACGGCATGACCAAAGCGATCATTGATGGAATTCAGTGAGTTCAGCGCGGGACTGACCCGGTGGCTCGATGACCGTTCGGTCGCACCTCTGGATTGCTGGGTTGACGGTGCGAACGTGCAGCTTGCCTGGGTTGAAGAAGGAGTGCGCTGCAGCATCGACGTATTGGATCCGTTTGACGCCAGCGCGCCAGATCGATTGATGGGCATCCTGGCACAGGGTGGCGCAAGCGTTGCGTGCCGTTGTCCGGGGGCGTTGGGTACCGACCCGCAAAGCCAGTGTTTGGTGCTGGTGTACTGGATGTCACCGCCCGGTTCGGTCGAGGCCTTGCTGGGAGTGCTAGAGACCCTGGCCAATCAGCGCGCAGCCATGCTTAGCCTGATGCATAAAACCTTATTTGACTCGCCTTCGGCCGAGTCCCGTCTAGCAACTAATTGGCACACTGGAGTGTGATATGCATAAGGCCTACCGGTGGTTACCGTGGCTGTTATTGGGACTGAGCGCCCCGGCGCTCGCGGCGATACCGCCAGAGTGGAAACAAACGGCCTATGCGTTCGACGCGCAACAGAGCGAGCTTTCCAGTGTTCTTGAAGCATTTTCCCGAGAGTTTGGCGTCAGCCTTGAAATGGATCCCGTCGAAGGGGTCGTTGAGGGGCGTATCCGCGCGGACAGCCCGCAGGCGTTTCTGGATCGATTGGGCCAACAGCATCAATTTCAGTGGTTCGTCTACAACAACACGCTGTACGTCAGCGCGGCCCGTGACCAGATAACCGAGCGAATCGAGGTATCCCCGGACGCCGTTGATGACCTCAAAGGCGCACTGACTGAACTCGGCTTGCTCGATTCACGATTTGGCTGGGGTGTCCTGCCGGATGAGGGCGTGGTGTTGGTCAGCGGGCCCGCGCGGTATGTTCAGTTCATTCGCGACTACAGCAGTAACGTCGACAAACCCGAGGAAAAGCAGGATGTCGTGGTGTTGCCCTTGCGTTACGCAAACGCCGCTGATCGCACCATCAGTTACCGTGATGAACAGCTGACCGTTTCAGGGGTAGCCACGATCCTCAAGGAGTTGCTGGATAGCCGCCCGCAAGGCGGATCAGGTAGCGTCTTCAATGTGTTGCAAGGCGCGGGACTGGGCGCTGGGGCAAGCAGCGGAAGCAGCTTTGCAGGTACTCCGAGTTTGCTGGGCGGCTTGGCCGATGATCAGTTGCAGCAAACCCTGGATCGCGTGATTGCCGGCGCCGGCGGCGCTCAGAACAAGGGCGGCTCCGCTGGCAGGTCGCGGATACGGGTCGCAGCCGACGTCCGCAACAATGCGGTGCTGATCTACGATTCGCCCAAACGCCGCGCCTTGTACGAGAATCTGGTCAAGCAGCTTGATGTGCCGCGCAACCTGATCGAAATCGACGCAGTGATCTACGACATCGACCGCGACGAGTTGGCCGAGTTGTCCAGTAACTGGAATGTCTGGGCCGGAGGGACCAATGTCAGGGGATCCTTGCTTGAATCCGGCAGCTCCACGCTGTCGGCCGAAAACGCCGGGCGATTCGCCCTGGCGGTCCGTACGCTTGAAGCCAAGGGGGCGGCGACGGTGATCAGCAATCCTTCGATCCTCACCTTGGAGAACCAGCCCGCTGTCATCGATTTCAGCCGGACCGAGTTCCTCACCGCGACCGGAGAGCGGGTCGCCGATATCCAGCCGATTACTGCCGGAACCAGCCTGCAAGTGGTGCCGCGCTCGATGCAGCACAACGGCAAGACGCAGGTGCAGTTGATCCTTGATATCGAGGACGGGCAAATCGAAGCATCACTGCTTGATGGCACCAAACCCAGCGTGCGAAACGGCAGTGTCAGCACTCAGGCGGTCATCGCCGAGCGTGGATCGTTGGTCGTCGGTGGTTTCCATTCTCTGCAATCGAGCGACAGGGTCAGCAAAATCCCTTGGCTCGGTGACATTCCGCTGATCGGAAAATTGCTGTTCACCTCCAGCAGCCGCAGCACCAGCAAGATTGAACGCTTGTTCATTCTGACGCCTCGGTTGGTGGGCAACCAGGTTGACCCGGCACGTTATGTCGAAAGCGGCAACCCGGAAGATATCGACTCCGCCGGCCAGCGGATCAATGGGCGCCATGGCGACGGGCAACCCACCCGAGTTGAGATTCAGCGCGCGTTCACTCAGTTGTTGAGTGACGTGCAACCGACTGGCTTTACGCCGAGTAACGAGCCTTTGTTCACGCCGTCGACTTTATGCGCGACGCAGCAGGGCCTGGTCATCGATGCCGATCGCAGCCAGTGGTATGGGCGCAATGCCTGGAGTATCGGCGTGGTGGTCGCGCGTAATACTGGCGATAAACCGCTGCGCATCGATGAAAGCAATTGTGGCGGGCGCTGGGTCCTGGGTGTCAGTGCATGGCCTCGCGCCTGGTTGCAGCCTGGGGAACAGAGCGAAGTATATGTCGCGTTGCGTAATCCCCAGTCGCTCAGGAGCAACGCGCCCCTTCGCGACTCGTTACTCAAGGAGACTACCCAATGAGCAAGATGAACTGGGCTGGGTGCGGCCTTCTGTGTGTGGTGCTCTCCGGTTGCTCGACAGCGTCGGGCGGCTGTTCGGGACCGTCCTGCGACCGGCCGGACTCCAATAGCCGGGAACTGGTGATCTGGTGGCCAGCGGACATGCGTACTGGCTTGGAGAATCCGCGGGAGACCACGGACTATACTATCGTGCCACTGCGGGATTGAGCATCATGATGCAGGTGTCGGGGAAAGCGGAATTCTACGAACAGGTTGCTGCTGGACAAACAGCGATATGGCCGGTAGCGGCGGGGGTTTCTTTCGTGAGTCGCCATGAGCACCATGATTGGGGCATCGCCTTGCACATCGACAGTCGCGCGCTGGAGCCCCAGCAATTGCGTGAGGCGCTGGAGCGGCGCTTCACGCAGTCCTACCTGTTCCCAGACTACTTTCTGTTCCTCGATGCCCACCGCGATTTCGTCGTGTGGCATGCGGTGCCGTCGTCTACCCAAGGTCGCGCGGTGCTCGATGATATCTGCCGACATCAGTTGTTGTTGGCAGGCTTGAGCCCGTTGGACTGACCTGCGATCAAATGCGCCAGCGACGTTTGCTGGCGCATTTTTCCCTCCTTTTACAACTCTCCGAACTGTCGGCCGCTCGGGGTAGCGTTGCGCGTCAGGCTGGCTGTTGCCCGGCGGCAGCTGTCGTCGACTGTTTGTCGACGGCCTTGCGCACACTAGCGTGGGACTGAAACGTTTGGTTGACCGTGCGATAGGCCAGCCCCATGGCCGCAGCGGTCCCCAGATTGCCGAGAAAACCGGAAAGAGCGGGCGGGACCTTGTCGCGCAGTGCTTCGCCGGTGGCCATATTGATTGCGCCAGCAAGGCTGACCCAGGCAACACGGGCCGGCGATTGATCGAGAACCCGACCATAGTCCTTGAGCGGCAGGTTCGGCTTCAACTCCTGGTTGGTGCCGACCTGGCGCGTGTCGAAATGCCGTTGCAGATGATTGTCCAGGGCTGCCACTACCGTGTTGAACGCCGCTCGGGTGCCGGCCAGTGACTGGATGGAGGAGGCCAGTGCCTCGCCCAGCAACGGTTGCTGATCGGGCCCGAGCAGTGCCGGACTCGTCAGTGTCTGGCCTGGCGGTAGAACCTGTTCGCTGATCGAGTCAAGCATGAAACCCATGCTCAGGGTCATCGCACCGTAGGCCCAGCCGAGCGTTGGCATATTGTCCTCGTCGACCCCGTAAGTCTTGGTGTTGTCCTGAGGCGCGGTCATGCTGAAGGTGGCCTGCATGGTTTCGCGAGAAAGGGCATAGGTCACGTCGCGTAACTGGGTCGCCAGAACCCTCGCGCTCAGCGCACCATCACCACGCGCAACGCCCATGGCGCCCATGCCCAGGTAAAGCGCTTCCGCGACGACCTGGTTGCGCGTGATGTTGCGCGAATCGCGCTTCATCTGTCCCCGCAGCGCGTCCTGTTTATCGGGGGGCAGAGCGTTCCATTTCGCTTCGCTGAGGGCGAAGTGCCCGCGTACCGCATCGCTGGAGTCGGCCGCGAGACGATCCAGGCGCGGTTGGCGCACATAGAGCTGGGTGGCAATGGTCGTCAATGACACGGCGGCCTGCAAAGCCAGCATTGCCCCTGGGCTTTTTTTCGCCAGGCCCTCGTTCAGCGCACTGTAGGCATGCATGAATGCCAACTCGCGTAGATAGGTAGGTGCTCCGCAGTTGACCATCTGTTGGACCGTATGGCCCGCAGCGGCAAGCGTCGTACGCGAGGAGGGCAGATTGGCCAGGCTGTCGCTCAATGCAAGTTTTGCCCCTCGTCCAACGCTGTTGCCCACCGCCGCGCTGTGTTCCTTGGCGCTTTCCCATAGCGCGCCCGTGGCTCTGCCTGCCGGCGCCAGGTAATCGCGATGGAAGGCCTGGCTCAGCCCCGCCACATGTGCGCGGGCACGCGAAGTGAAGGCAGGCAGGTGATCAGGTGCCTCGCCACGCTCCAAGGCATTCAAATCAGCGCCGCGATGGCGGTGCCGAAGCTCGACTTGAGCATCCGGCAGGGTACGTCCCAGGTTCGGTGCTATCGGGTCCATGCGAGATTCCTTGATGTACCAATGGCCGAGGTCTGCCGGAAGCTTTCCGCCAGTTGGCCGAAATCCAGCAGCCATTCGGCGAAGGCCTGACCGTCCAGCCCCGCGCTGTTCCAGCGCGCCTGTAACGCGCTGCCGTGCGGCGCGAGAACCACGGCACATTGCGTCAGCATCATCAGGTGTAGGTTGGCCAGTAGTGCGCGTTCGCGTTGGGTCGCCGTGATCAGTGAGGTGGGCAGCGGTGTACTGACGAGCAGGTGTTGGTGATCACTGTCAGCGATCACTTCATAGACACGGCCGTTGGCCTGGATGACACCGACAGTCTTGATCTGCTCGACGGGTGGGACGGCGACACCCAAATGTTGCAGCGCAGCGATCAGCACTGGACGATGCCATTGCCGATTCATCGCCGCCTGCGCCTGTTGCGCGGAGCGCTCATTTTGCTTGGGCATCGTGCTGACGGGTGCAGTTGCCCCGCTCTTGTTACCTTGCAGTGCGGTAGCGCCCGCCACGAGGCTTTCGGCGATGGACAACAGATCGCTCAGCTCATCGGCAAGCATCTCGCGCTGGTGGTGCGGTTGTGAGGTGAGGCGCAGTACGAGCAAGGCGTCACCGCTGTCGTTCAGGCTCACGCTGCTAGTGTTCATCGCCGATATGGCGCAATTGGACCGCAGCAGCAACTCGCTCCAGGCTTCAACCGGCAACCCGCCTGGCCGTGACAGCAGGCCAAACGCTACCCATTGTTGAGCCGGAGACGTCTGCCAGAGTGACAATTGCAAGGTCATCCCCGGCAATGACAGTTGGGTGCTGCGGGCGAATGTTCGTGCCTGGGCAGAGGGGATGCCGAGCCGCTCCGCAGCCTCGGACAACCATGTGCTCGTTTGCTCTGGGGGCGGGATTGATCCCGAAGATCGGGACCGCGAGCTGAACGAATGCATGGGGTAGACTTCCAGAAGTTTTGACCACCATTAAAGCGCGCAGATATTAAGGTTTTATGACCGCACGGATGGATCAGTGGGTTTCGAGCTGGATGATTTCCTCTGTCACCTCATCAAGCTGGCGAATGACCTGGTAAATGTGCGCGACCTCCAGCAGGGTTTCCCGCGGTATATGTCGACCCGTACGAACGGTGTACAACGCGCGCGCCAGCCAGACACACTGGACCACCGGAATCCTGGCGATCTGGGCGCGCTTGATCAGCGCCAGTGCTTCATCGTCTTGTCCTTTGCAATGGATCAGCGGCAAAGGGGTCTGGCCTGGCCGATAGAACAGCGCCACGGCGTAGTGGGTTGGATTGATCAGCAACAGGTCGGCGTCCTCGACCGGCCGGGGGGCGGTGCTGGGTTCGGAGTTGAGTAATTCGTGCGCCAGCTGACGGCGATGACCCTTCACATGCGGATCGCCTTCGGACTGCTTGTATTCCTGCTTGATGTCTTCGTGACTCATGCGCAACTTCTTGGCGTGGAAATATTTTTGCAGGGCAAAGTCGACCATCCCGATTACCAGCAACAGCCCAAGGGTGTTGCGCAAGATGCTCTGAAATACCTCCAGCAACGAGCGCCAGTAGGTAACGAGATCGGTGTCGGCCAACAGCACCAGCTTGCCCAGGATGGGCATGATCGAGACATACAGAATGATCGCAATGGCCAGTGCCTTGAGGATGCTCAGCAACAGGTTCATCAGATTCTGTTTAGAGAACATCTGCTTGATCTGGCCGACTGGATTGAGCTTGCCGAGGTCGACCTCGAGGGCCTTGGGGGCAAAGAGAAAACCGATCTGCATCCAGGTGCCGGCCAGGCGTATCAGGATCGCCACGCCGACGCTGGCCACAATGAAGGAAATCAGCGTCCACAATGCTGTGCCGCCGAGCTCGACGGCCGTGCTGGTGAAGGGTTCGTTCAATCGTCGCAAGGGTAATTCGGTGAGGTGCTGCAGGCGCGTCATGCTTTCTTCGGCCATGCCCAGACAGACTTCGCTGACCACCATCAGCACCAGCAGTTTGGCCAGGTCCTGGCTCTGCCCAACCTGGCCTTTTTCCCTCGCGTCGCGCTCTTTCTTGGGCGTTGCCTTTTCGGTTTTTTCGCTCACGGGACTTTTACCAGCAGGCTCAGCAGAAATTTCAGATCGAACCAGCGCTCAAGCTCGGCGTTACCCAGGTCCAGGAGCGTGGGCAGATACACCAGCAGAAACAGCAGTCCGATGACGCTCTTGGCCGGCATCGCCAGAATCGAAACATTCAATTGCTGGGCATAAAGACCGACGATGGCGAAAGCGGCCTCGACCAGCAGCAACAGCCCTATGAACGGCGCCGCATACAACAATGCGTGCTGGATGGTCCTGTTCAGTTCGCCAAGCAATATGTCCAGCCCCTCCACCGTCATGATCGGCAGCCATGCGGTGGGCGGCCAGATGATGTAGCTGTCCCAGATAACCTGGGTGATCAGCGACAGGCCGCCGGAGAGGATGACCAGCATGATCAGCACTTCCTGCAGCAGCTCGCCCAGCGGTGTCGCGTCGGGCCCGAGGGAAGGGTTGATCTGGCCGCCGCTGAGTGCACCGCGCTGGCTGTCGAGCAACGCGCCGACCGTCGCGAACATCCAGAACGGCATATACAGCAGTAACCCCAACAGCACGCCCAGGACCATTTCCTTGAGCAACAAGCCACCGATCATCAGCCAGTTATCATGTTGTCCGGACAGCACCCGACCGATGCTCGGCGCCGGAACCATCGCAACCGCACAGGTCACGGCATAACGTAGCGGCCCTTTGAGGTATTTGAAGCAAAATGCCGGTACCAGCATCATGCACGGCAGGATCCGGGCCATGGCTAAAGCGATACCGAGCATCAGTTCGAACAGATACTCGGCATTGAACGGCATCAAACGGCGCCTCCGGTGCGAGCGATCAGGTCGAATGCCATATTGATGAACAGGATCAATTCGACACCGATCCAGCGGCCGGTTGCCGCCAGGGTCACGCCCACGGCAACCAGCTTGATACCAAAGGGCAGCGTCTGGTCCTGGATCTGCATCAAGGCTTGCACGAGGGACGTCAATACGCCCACCAGCACCGCGACAATCAGCGGCGGCGCCGTAAGAATTACCACCAGGTACATGCCCTGCTTGAACAACTCCAACGCTTCCACGGCAGCCTCACAGATAGGAATAGAACAGACTGTCGAGTAATCGCGTCCAGCCCTGGACGAGGACGAACAGCAGCAGTTTGAGCGGCAACGAAATGGTCATGGGCGAGACCATTTGCATGCCAAGCGCAAGGAGCAGGTTGGAGACGATCAGATCAATGACGATGAACGGAATGTAAATCAGAAAGCCGATCTCGAACCCGGCCTGCAGTTCCGACAATACGAACGCCGGAATCGCCAGCAGCAGGTCCTTGCTGCTGGCTTTTTCGGCCAGTTCGGGAGGCCACATACGGTGGGTGTTCTCGACCAGATGAGCCAGGACGTCCGGGTCGGTGTTGCGGCTCATGAAGTTTTGCAGTGGCGCGATGACCGTGTCTACGCTGGCCTGAAGTTGTTCGGCGGTGCCAAACTGCAAAGGGTTGTCGGCAACCCGTTGCTGGATTTCATACGCCACCGGAGCCATCACGAACATCGTCGCCGCCAGGGCAATGCCGTACAGCGCCATATTGGGCGGAACCTGTTGCACGCCGATGGCATTGCGCGTGATCAGCAGGACCATGGAAATTTTCAGGAATGCGGTGCAGACAATCAAAAACAAGGGGATCAGCGACAGCGCACCCAGAAACAGCACGAGCATGATCGGATTCATGCCATCCAGAATCATTGATCAAATACCAAGCGAGTGATCTGCATGCCCAAGCGTCCATCCACGTCCACCAGCTCACCGTAGGCGACCACCCGGTCTTCATGGCACAAGGTCGCGGCGCCCGGCGCCATGCCGGTTACATCGACCACGCTACCGGCCGCCAGCCGACCGAGCGCTTCGAGACTCAGCCGCACTTCGCCACACCGCACGGTCAACGCCAGGGTAAGGCCGGACAGGGGAGATGGCTGCTGCGGCGCGGCGTCTTGCGCGGGCTCGTCGCTTGCGAGCGCCAGCCCTGGCTGTTCCTGCTGTTTGCCATTTGCCTCTTGGGCTGGCACCTCATCGTTATTGTCGAATTCGTACAACGGATCTTCATCCTGCCGGTCATTGCTCATTGATGGAACCTTCCTCGTGAATCAGCCTGAGCTGTAAGTGATCATTCCGGTCTTCGGTACACACCGACCACCGCTGGTGGCCCAACTGCAGGTTTCCCCGACCCTGGATGTCGAAGACCGCGTCGGTGGGCAGCAGCACATCGCCCGGACGTAGCGAGCGCAGCTCATTGGCCAGCAAGTCCATGCGGCCAACGATGACCGGATGAGACAGGGCCCAATGCTCTGGCACGACGTGTTCGATGAATCGCCAAGGTCCGTTATCGAGCACCTGCAACAGGGTTGCCGCACCGAGGCTTAGCACCCCATAAGCCGTTTCGGCGCCGCGCTCTATCAACACCCGGCACTGCTGACGATCGTCGAGCAGTGGCTCGTCGGCCAGTGGCTCCAACGGGGCGAGCAGGTCGCACAGCCCGGGAGCCAGCTGTTGATTGATCAACTGCCAATACCAGGCTTGCGGCGGCTCGGTGGCAAGAACCGGAACTTCTCCGCACAGGCTCAGCAGGGCGTTGGCGTTGGATAACAACAAGGGACCGTGTCGGCTGGAAAAACCTGTGTGGCGCTCGCCGGCCACGACGCCCCAAGGTGCCAGCGGGCCGAGCGTCATGCGTATCTGTTCAGCACCGCTGGTGAACTCCAGAAAACGGCCGCGCCCCAACGCCAGGGAGGCCGTTGAGGCTGTGCTGGACAGGCGCCGCAGGCTGAGTTTTTTCATGCATGCCCCGTCGGCCGTAGCCGCAGCTCGACGTCGTGCTCCAACGCCTGGGCGAACGCTTGCTGACAGGCGCCATGGTGCTTGCTCAGTCGCTCCAGCACGTCAGCCCGTTCCAGGCCCAGCTCGATGTCCCAATGGCTGTCCCGTTTCTGGGCACGGATCTGCACCTTACCCAGGTTGGGCATGAGTAAGGTGGCGCTGAAAGGGCGATTGCCGTGTTGCGGCAGCTGCACGGCCAGTTCATCAATCAGCTGCGTTGGTATCCCGTCGAGCGGAGCAAACATCGAGAACGAACTCGAACCATTACCCGAGTTGCCCTGGTCACCCGAGTAGGCGGGCGGCGGCGGTACAAGCATCTGCATGAACAACATCGCGTCGGCACTCAGCTGCCTGGTGCCGTCGCTGGCAGAACCGGGATCGCCCGTACGGTTGCGCTGGGTCTCTGCAGCCCTGCCCGGCGGCGTCGAGGATGCCGCGGCACTGGGTCTCGTGGCCGCCGCGGAAGGTGTCGGCGCAGCGGGGCGCTGGGGCAGCGATTGCTTGATTGGAGTGGTCATTTCTTACCTATTCCTCACTGAGTGTCTCGCTCATGCAGGCCAGTTTTTCCACCGCACGTTGTCGCGCCTTGACGTCCAGTTGTGCTTGTTGCAACGACTGCTCCTGCGTTTCGATATGCAAACGCAACTGGCTGACGTCCTGGCGGATCTGTGCCAGGCGATCGAGCATGCGCCGCTCCTTTTCGTGCCAGCGGTCGATATCCGCCAGCTCCAGGGTGGTTTGCAGGTGGGTATCGGCTAAGGCGCGCCGCTTGCGCTTCTGATTGGTACGTTCCTGGTCCATTGAGCTTTCGCTCGCCAGCAGTTGCTCGCGCAACTTCGCCAGCTCCCGCGCAAGGCGCCCGCGGGCACGCTCGGCACTGGCCTGGCGGTGCTGGCGCAAGGGGCCGAGCAGGCCAATGACACGCTCCAGCGCCTGGCGCTCCGGGTCCATATCGAGGTCTTCGTCCAAGGTCAGTCCGCCAGTTGCGAGGTAATGTGATTGAGCTGGGCTAGCGTCTCATCAAGCGCTACTGGCCCGCGAAGGTCCTGGCGCAGGAAGCGGTTGATGCTGTCGTTCAGTTGCACCGCCAGATCCGTGACCGGGTCGGCGCCGGCCTGGTATTCGCCCAGGCGCAAGAGCATTTCCACCTGCTTGTACGCTGCCATTAGTTGGCGCAAACGGTTATTGGCCCGGACATGCTCGCGACTGGTGACGTTGCCGAGGATCCGACTGATGCTCGCGGGTACGTCAATGGCCGGATAGTGTCCGCGCTCGGCCAACTTGCGTGACAGCACGATGTGCCCGTCCAGTAGCGACCTGACTTCGTCGGCGATGGGGTCGTTCATCGAGTCAGCCTCGATCAGCACGGTGTAGATGGCGGTGATCGAGCCGTTCTCGCTCATGCCGGCGCGCTCGACGAGCTGCGGCAACAGGGTGTACACCGAGGGAGGCAGGCCGCCACGTCCGATCGGTTCCCCGGCGGCGATGCCGATCTCCCGTTGAGCGCGGGCAAAACGGGTGAGCGAGTCAATCAGCAACAGCACTTTCATGCCGCGCTGACGGTAGGCTTCGGCGATGGCGGTCGCGGTGAACGCGGCACGCGCACGCTCCATGCTGGAGCGATCCGAGGTGGCGCAGATCAGTACCGAGCGTTGGCGTAGTTCATCATCCAGTTCATGATCGAGGAACTCGCGCAGTTCGCGTCCCCGTTCGCCGATGAGGCCGAAAACGATGACTTCGCAATCCATGTTCCTGGCCATCTCTGCCAGCAGCGTGGTCTTGCCGCAGCCGGCGCCGGCGAACAAGCCGACGCGCTGCCCTTCGCCCAGCAGAATCGCGCTGTCGATGGCGCGGATACCGGTGGGCAGCGGGTTGCTGATGCGTGGTTTCTGCATCGGCGGCAGAGCATCGGCAATCACCGCGGTGGTGCTGCGACAGTCATGGATATCGGCAAAAGCGCCGACGCCATCGCCCAGCAATGGTCGGCCAAAACCGTCGAGCACGCTGCCGAGCAGCTGATCATCGACGCCTATGCGATGCGCCATTCCAAGTGGTTGGATGCGTGCTCCGACTTGAATGCCGGCGGGTGTGCCAAGGGCGCTGAGCAGCGTGCACTGGTCGGTAAAGCCGACGATTTCCGCCAGCATCGAGCTGCCGTCCGCCTTGCTGACCTCGCATAGATCGCCAATCTTGGCCGCAGGTACCTGGCACTCCAGCAGGATCCCGCTCACGGCCGAAACCTTGCCGCTGATTCGCACCGCCGAGCAACTGGCCAGTCGCGCACGCTGTTGTCGGGCCCATTGTTCAAGCGCATCGGTCACCAGCTCACCTCGATATGCTGGTCGCCATCGAAGATGATCTTGTGCTCCTCTATCCGCACCAGGCGCAGCCCCTGCACCACATCGCCAACATAAATCTGCAGGCCGTCGGCGGTCACCAGGTGAGCGTTGTTGCCAGCGATGATTTGCACAAGGGTGAACGGCAAGTTGGTCCCGACAATGCCGACGTGATCGATCAGGGGAACCGTCGTGGGGTAGCGCTCTTTGAAACTCTGGAGCATGCGCTGATAGACCTCCAGCGCCTCCTCCTTGAGGTTGCCTTTGAGCACCAGGCCTTCGTCAAGCTCTTCGACGGTAACCTCCGTGAGCAGCCGCTCCGCCAATTGTGTGGTCAGGAGCCGGCGGATCTGCTCGCGATTCTTCAGGCTTGTGCTGTCGGCGGATCGGGCGGGAACGGCCGCCGGAGAGGACTGCGTCGGATTTTTCGGCGTCTGGGCCGGGGCAACTTTGACAGCGCCCGATGGCACCTCGGATTGGCTAAGGCCCCAGGCGCCACCGACCAGACCTACGACCACACCAGCGATTACTGCTGATATCAGCTTCAAGGAGATCACGCCGGGCATCGATTTGCGCGCGGAAGGCGATAACGACTGAGGCGCCTGGCCATTGGCATTCGCAGGCGTCGCCAGCGCGGGTACGTCAGGCCAAGGCTCTTCGGCGGGCGCCACGCACAGCCAGACGTTTGCGAGGGCGAACGGTTGATTCGGCGTCAACGTGATAGCGTTTGACCCACGACCTTCGTCATCGTTGATGGGCATCTGTTCGGCGGCCAGGTTCCAGCCTTCCTCGGTTCTGCTCAACCGACAATGGAGCGCGGCGATGCCCGGGTCGTATAACGCCAGATCATGCTCGTCATTGGCACCAATCACCCATTGGTCACCCACCAACGGCAATGCGGCGCCCTGGTGCAGACCGTTCAATACTCGTAGTTCAAACATCGCGAAGGCACTCAGCATCAAGCCGCATAGTCGTCTTCCAAGGGCAGGAATTCGTTTTCCAGATCGAAACGGCCGAGGACCTTTACCTCGGAAGCATTAGTGATCTCGGCAAAGGAGAGCACCGGCACGTGATGGAACTCGTCCTGCAATAACGTCCGTAGCGGGGCGCGCAGATCCTGGGCGACCAGCATCACTGCGCGTTCAGACGATCGCTGTGGGAAAGCCATGCGCAATTGCTGGACCAGCATCAGGCTGGATTCGCTGTTCAGGGCAAAAAACGTCTCGGTTTGCGTTTGACGCAGGCTGTCACGCAGGATGCCTTCGCTCTCGGGGGTGAAGAGCCAGACGAGCAGTCCTTCCTGGCTGCAATACTGGTTGTAGATAAGTGACTTGAGCGAGATGCGGACATAATCGGTGAGTGCCAGGACATCGCGCTCATGTTGCCCATGTTCGATCAAGGTTTCGGCAATCACCCGGATGCCGCGCAGGGGCACGCATTCGGAAGCCAGCCGCTGCAGCACTTGAGAAAAACGCGCCAGCGGCATGACGCGCTGCAGCTCCTGCGCCAATTCCGGTTGCTCTGTTTCCAGCCAACCGAGGATCGCTTTGGTTTCCTGCAACCCGATGAACTGCGGGCCGCAAACCTGCAGCGCGCGCTCCATGCGTTCGATGATCAGGGTACTGGGGCTGATGGGTTGCGCATTGCTGTTGCTCAGCAGCTCCGCATCGGCGGGTACCCAGATCCATTGGCCTTCCTGCCGTTCCGAACTGCCTTTGCTGTATTGCTGATCGTCGTCAATGACCTGTGAAGAGCCATCGATAGCTACCAATGCCTCGTTGAATGTGGCCTTGAGTACAGGAACCTCGTACACCGTAAAGCGAAATTCATCCGGCTCCAGATGCGCCTGGTATTCAATGATGAACGACGGCAGTGTGAGCCCAAAATTCACCACCAGACGGTTGCGGCGCTGACGAATCTCGCTGACCAGTGCCTCGATCCGCTCAACGCTCTGGCTGGGATGAAATTGCAGGACAAACTGGCGGCTGGGCAGGAACATTCGCAGGTCTTCCTGTCCGTTGTTTTCCGGGGTCGTCGGGGCGGCTTGATCTTGCGTACCCTTGGGTTTGGCGCGATTGATCTGCAACAAGCCGCCGCCGCAACAAATGATGGCGATCGTGATGAACACCATGGTCGGCATCCCAGGCATGGCGGCGAAGCCGAGCATTGCCGCCGAGGCGATGATCCAGGCCTTGGGCTGGCTGGTGATCTGTTCGGCAATTTCACGACCGATATTGGCCGGCCCGGCGGCATCTTCGTTCGGCACGCGGGTGATGATCATGCCGGCCGTCACGGAAATCAGCAGCGCCGGGATTTGCGCAATGAGGCCGTCGCCGATCGTCAGAACCGTATACAGCTGCACTGCATCGCCAGCGGTCATGCCATGTTGCACCACGCCGATGGTGATGCCGCCGATCATGTTGATCGCGACGATGATCAGGCTGGCAATGGCATCGCCGTTGACGAACTTCATTGCGCCGTCCATCGCGCCAAACAGCTGGCTTTCCTTGCCCAGCTCCGAACGCCTGCGTTTGGCCTCGTGCACGCTGATGAGGTTGGCTCTCAGGTCGCTGTCGATCGACATCTGTTTACCCGGCATGGCGTCAAGCGTGAAACGTGCGCCTACTTCAGCCACCCGTTCCGAGCCCTTGGTGATGACCATGAAGTTCACCACCGTCAGGATCATGAAAATCACCATGCCGACCGCCAGGTTACCGCCCACCACGAACTGCCCGAACGCCTCGACGATGTGACCGGCGTCCTGATCCAGCAGAATCAGGCGCGTGGTAGCAATCGACAGCGCCAGGCGAAACATGGTCGTGATCAGCAGTACCGAAGGGAACGTCGAGAAGGCGAGTGGCCGGGGCAGTTGCATGGCCAACATGATCAACAGGCAGGAGATGCAGATATTCACAGCGATCAGGATGTCCACCAGCCAGGTGGGTATCGGGGTGATCATCATGAAGACGATGGCCAGCACGATAAACGCACCGACGACTTCCGAGCGGCGCATCGCCGCGAGGGCCAGCCGGTTCAACAGATCGATAATCAGGTTCATCAGGCCGGGTTCCCCTTGAGCTGGTTTTGCTCTTGCTGAGTGAGCTCGGCCATCAGCAATAACAGGTTCCCCAGCGCGTTCTGCCGGGACTTGAGGTCCTGCCACAGCAAGACAGGCAACTGCTGGAGCATTGGGCGCAGGCCGTTGAGAAATGACAGCTGGTGCTTGAGTTGGGCACCACCGATAAACTGCGTGAGCTGCAAGGTTTCCTGCAGGTTCATGCCCTTGCCCGAGAGCACCAGCAAGTGTTTGAGGAAGGTTGGCGCGCTCACTTGCAGTTGCGGGTTCTTGTCGCGCATGCGTCCCAGAAGGTGTTCGCAGCTTTTAAGCAAAGTCGACACATGCCGGGCGGTATTCACGCCATGCATCAAAATGCGTAATTGCTGGCGAGGGCCAGAGGGATTGGCCGCGGCCAGGTCGTCGGCGATGGCTCGGCGCAGATCGCGCAAGGTTGGCTCGAATTGCGCTTCGCCATCCTCTTGACTCAATAGTGTGTCGATGAGGCTGGATATGGTGGGCTGACCCACGACGGCGTTGTAATACAGTTCCCGCAGGTTCTTGCGTCGTTGGGCATCCAGCCCGGATCTGGAAAAGGCCCGCGCAGTATTGACGCCCGCGCGGGCTCTGTTGCCATGTCGCTGTCGGAGCGCGCTGGCGTGCCCCGACAGCGCCTGGTGCTCATCGCTGGCACCTTCGTGATGCGCTTGTTTCATTGCGGCCTGCAGCATGACGTGTGCTTTGGCCGGGTCCCCGCTCGCGAAGGCGAGCACCCGAGCAAGCTGCGACTCATCGGGGCGTTGCCGTTTCAAGGTCTGACGCAGCGTACGCACTGCTTCATCCAGCCTTTTGTCATGACTGCCCATCAGCATCTGGTAAAGCTCGCCGAGCTTCATCGCCTTCGACTGCAAGGCGGTACTGCCGATGACCAGTTCACGCTGGCTGAGCTCTTTGCTTTGCTGGATCAGCGCCGAGGTGAATCGCGCGACCTGCTGCGGCGTGGTGCCCTGGTCTTTGGCGATGTGCGATGCCGTCTGTGGAGCGGATAGCGCCGGTCGAGCGCTCGCCGGATTGACCGGATGAATCGCGACTGGGGTAAAGCCGGGGATTTTCATGAGACGGTATCGATGCAAAGAGTCATGCGCAGTGAGTGGCGCAAACCCGGCATCGGGTTCCTGACGTCAGGTCTTTCGCGCGGGCGTGCCTAAACGCGCGGCGAGATCGCTCGGTTTATGCAAAAGATTGCACGAACAGGTAAAAAACATAAAAAAATATTCATGAAGGACAGTGGGTTAGAGCGCGCAAACGGTTGGCACGCATATCGCTCTTACAGTCGGACTTACCGCCAAATGGTTATTGTCCATGTGTGTAATCAACTCGATCACGTATCCGGCTCCGGTTTCTCTCCTTCGTCAGCTCGATCGCAGGATGGTGCAAAAGGTGCGGTTGTTTATCAGGGCCAAGGTCGCGAACCCTGATGATGCGGAGGATCTGCTCCAGGCGACCTTTCTCGAAGCGCTGCGTAACGAGCACAAGTTTCGGCACGATTCGCTGTTGCTGACCTGGCTCTGCGGCATTGCACTCAACCTCATTCGCAGCCATTTCAGACGTCTCTACAACCAGCCGTTTCATGACGACCTGCAGGAATGCGGCGTATTGGAGATGGCCGACAGCCGCGACATTGTGTCCGAGGTCAGTGGCTTCCGTCAGCTGGCGCGAGTCTTTCGCGCAATGGAAACCTTGCCGCCGAATATGGAGGAGGTGATCCGGGTCGCGATGGAAATGGAGGGTAATTATCTGGAAACCGCCGCTCGGCTGGACATACCGATTGGCACGGTGCGTTCGCGCCTTTCGCGCGCTCGCGAGCAACTCAAACGGCGAGTCTCCAGCGAATACTGAGCCCTGCGAATTTGCACCCCGGCGATATAAACAGGGAACCTCTTTCGCCGACGGCTCCACGCACTATTGAGATCCCATCTTCAAGGAGCGCCCGGTATGCGAATTTGCATCGCCTACATGCAGGTTTCTGATAATGATTCGAAAGCCGGGCAGCTTATCGCTCGGGTTCCTAACTGGCCATTCGAGACATCATCGGCACGCGCCCCAAATGTGCCCGCAGACCAGGCTTGCAGCCGAACATTGCTGGTATTCAGGCCTACCGGCATTGAGCAAGCGTTGCAGGAAATGACCAGTGCGCTCGTGGAAAAATCTCCGTCAGCCAATCGTCAGTTTGTTCGGCTGATGAGGCGATTATTCGATACCGGCTCTGTTTCGTCGTCCGTGCATCAAGGCGCATTGCCTGGGCATTGCGGCTTCGAACCATTCGCCAGCGTATCAGCAAACCAGGAGCATTGATTTTGAGCCTGTCTATCTCTCCCACTCGTAACTCCACCCCTGAAGCGCTGCTTGTACCCGAAAACAGCAGTGAGCGGTTTGCCCGGCACCCCGGCTCGAATCCTGCGGTCACTGGCGATATGTTTGCGACTCGCCCTGAGCGGCCGATCAACTTCGGTCAGCCTTCGCAGGTGGCGGATCAGCCCATACCTGCACAAAAGAAGAGTGAGGCCGAGCAAGCCGACCTGATGATGCAACTGATGGAAGTCATCATGCAGGCCATCATGCAATGGCTTCATTCCTCGATGAATAGACAGGAAGGATCTGATGGCGGCGGGGCATCCCAGCCGGGACCTCAACCCCACAATACGTTGATGGCGCAACCGAGTGGTGGCGGTGGTGGTGCGCCTGGCGGGCCGATCAACAATGCGCAGGCCGGTGGTGTGGCAGGCAGTCCGGCATTGCGCGGGCAGGATGGGTTGCACTTGCCCGCTCAATTGGAGCCGTATCGCCAGGATATCGTCGACGCGTCCAATGCTACAGGCGTCCCCGGCAACGTGATTGCAGCACAGATCTGGGCGGAGTCCAGAGGCAACCTGAACTCCAGCAGCACCAACGTCAACGGCAAGACCGACGCCGGCTTGATGCAAGTCAACGCTGACACTTTCGCTCAATTGAAGAGGGAAAATCCGGCGCTGCTGGGCAATGCCGACGTCAACAACCCCCGCGACAACATCATGGCGGGAGCCCTCTATCTGCGCGACCAGACCCAGGCGTTTGGCGGCGACCTCGGCGCCGGGCTGCGCGCCTATAACTCTGGTCCTGACAAGGTCAATCGAAACGACCTGGCTGATACCGGAGGGGTAGGCGATCCCGGTTACCCGGCCAACGTACTGAAGTTCGCCGAGATCATCGCGAGCGGCAAAGGTCAGCTGCCCGGCTGACTGACACGTCTTGTTTGCACAGCTGACAAACCCGCAGGAAAGGAGTAGCACTTATGGGTATCAATAGCGTCCCATTGCGCAGATTACAGAACCATCCCATTGATGATGCGCAATCAACGAATCTGGAGCGAACGGGGGAGGTGCTGTCTGTTAATGGCGACAACTCTCAAGAATTGGCCGCGTTGAAAAGCAAACTGGACGCTCTGTTCGAACCCCACAGGACGGCTGAGAACCATGCGCAAATGGACGCCTTGATTCATGATCGCGCCGTTGAGTTGAAGGAAATGGGCGAGACGCCGGAGACGCTTGAGGCGCTGCTAGAAAAAGCGGCGCGCATGGATCGTGTAACGGCTCCGGTGCAAGGGGCGGTGGCTTCCGCACCCTTTGCTGCGGCCTCGGTTATTTTGGACAAAGTGCCCGCGGTGACAGCTCATGTTGCGCATAGTCCAGCCTTGACCGGCTTCGTGGCGGGCTCGTTTTCCGGTGCGATGGACGCGGTGGGCGGTGGTCTGCTGGCGAGAGCGACGCATGACACTTATTGGCTGAAACCGCCAGCGGAAAAATTGGAACCGGTGATGCAACAAGCCCTGACTTTCAGGAAAGAGGAAACCAGGGGGGGTAACGCTAAAGAGTCTGCGCTGTCCTGGCAGACGTTCAGTGTCCGCAATGCTGTGCGCCTCGGGGTGGCCGGCGCCATGAATGCAACCGTCGGACCGAAGGCTGCCGCCGCGGTTGATACGGCTATCGCCTCAGCAGGAGCTTTGGCGGCCGGCGCAGGTTATGCCCACCTGATGAATAAAAACGACTTGAACGCTCATCGCGCCGGGCCGGCCTATCTTTTGGGTCGAACCGACTGGAAAGATCAATATCAGGCATTGAAGGAGAGTACGACCTTGAGCCCGATCGCAAACGGGGCCAAACGCCTCGCCGCAATGCCTCTGAACCTCCTGACCGATGCGACGAGGTCTTTAAGCGGCGCGTTATCCTTTTCCAGCATGGTGTCTAACGCAGGTGTATTGGGCGGCGGTTTTGCTGTGACCTCGCTGGCTCGCGATGCGGCCAGGAATCTGGCATCCCAGAATGGCTTGGGGCCAGGAGAGGTCGCTGTGGTGGATCATACGGTCAACCTTGCCATGTCAGCGCTTACCTTTGGTTCTTATGGGGTGGCCAGTGTTGCGACCGAGCCCCTCAGCGACGCGGCCGTCAAAGTGTTGCAGGAGGACGTTCCGGCGAAAGCGCAGCAGGCTACTGATGCAACTCTTGAGGCTGGCAAGGCGGCGGTACATATGGTGCGCGAGCAGGCACCCGTGCTGGCGCGAAGCGTCGCCGCCACCGCAAGAGATATGACGGACCGTGTGCTGGAGCATCGCAGACTCAGGACCGGAGGGGACACGACCGAGAGTCCCGTCTGATTGACCAGTCTCGCAAGCCACTCACTGTGGGAGCGAGCCTGCTCGCGAAGAGGCAGCGCATCGAATATTTCACTCACCTGACACACCGCCTTTGCGAGCAGGCTCGCATCCTATTGGATACCACTTGGAGATTCGAACGAAAAAAGGAACCTTTTCATTCATATTTCCCACCCATTAATGCGACCTCATCGCGATAAATCCAATTATCAACAAGGTGAACGACACATGAAAAAGACAACTCTGAAAGCTATCGGATCGGCAAAAATCCACCTGGTGCTGGCTATCATGGCCGCTGGTTTGGCAACTCAAACCGCAATGGCCGCTATGCGCGCGCCAGCCTGGTAAGACCTGTCATCGGGTCTTGTAAATCAAGCTCTTGGCATCCGCGCCAAGAGCTTTTTTTTGGCTAAAGCCAATCCATCTCAACCTCAATTCGATTTTTAATAGACTCGTTAAGAGAGGAAAGCAAATGTCAGCTCGAATTCCAGGCGGGGGTTATTTGCCACCGGTTTACATATCGACACCCATCATGCAGGAGAATCCAGCGATCGAGCCCCTCGGCCGCTCAGTCCCTTTGTCGAAGGCCAGATCAATCCTTTTCACGTAGGAGAACCTCAAGGTCGGGTCCCAACTTCGGCCCCACGGCCGCTCAGTCCCTTTGTCGAAGGCCAGATCAATCCTTTTCACGTAGGAGAACCTCAAGGTCGGGTCCCAACTTCGGCCCCACGGCCGCTCAGTCCCTTTGTCGAAGGCCGCATCAATCCTTTTTACGCAGGAGAACCTCAAGGTCGGGTCCCAACTTCGGCCCCACGGCCGCTCAGTCCCTTTGTCGAAGGCCGCATCAATCCTTTTTACGCAGGAGAACCTCAAGGTCGGGTCCCAACTTCGGCCCCACGGCCGCTCAGTCCCTTTGTCGAAGGCCGCATCAATCCTTTTTACGCAGGAGAACCTCAAGGTCGGGTCCCAACTTCGGCCCCACGGCCGCTCAGTCCCTTTGTCGAAGGCCGCATCAATCCTTTTTACGTAGGAGAACCTCAGGGTCGGGTCCCAACTTCGGCCCCACGGCCGCTCAGTCCCTTTGTCGAAGGCCGCATCAATCCTTTTTACGTAGGAGAACCTCAAGGTCGGGTCCCAACTTCGGCCCCACGGCCGCTCAGTCCCTTTGTCGAAGGCCAGATCAATCCTTTTCACGTAGGAGAACCTCAAGGTCGGGTCCCAACTCCGGCAAGTACTCCGAATAGAGGTCGCGTCGATCCAGTTCGACATGAGCGAAACCAGACCTTAGCGGCTCTTGAACTGCTTGCACATTCCGCCAGGCGCGGTCATGTCAATGAAGAGACACAGCTTCGTATCTCGCTTCTCAGCTCGCTTCCCATAGAACTTCAGCGATCAGCCGATGCAGCACCAGAAAGACGTCATCGCCAGAATTTTTCCGAGAGAGAACAGGGCGGAATCGTTCCGTTATCTTTGCGTGAGAATGAGATGGGCGCTCCACCTGCCTATACCTCCCCGGTCAGACCGTCAGAGTACGACGACGCCCGTACAGAACCATCGGACCACAATGAGATCCTGCCCCCTTACACCGTCACTGATGAAAGATGAAGCTGGGCATTCGTTCGGTCATGTGCCCTCGCCGAATAGAGAGGCCTGATAACCAACCAGCGTTCTTCCTTTGGAAAATGCACGCTTGATCAAACCACGTCAGCAGCGCTCACGTGTGATACAGCTTGCCTGCCTGGTTGTTCAATGCGATAAACCGTTTGTCTGTGTTGCCCGGGGGCAAGTTTCCTCTTCAGCCGGCATCAGTTGATATCCAGAGCGCAATCGTCAATGCCTGATCGTAAAGCCAGCCTTCTTTTCGCCGCAGCCACCGCCACTGCCGTCATGGCCGTCACCGCGGCGGTGGGGCCCATCACGTTGTTCTGGACCAACGAGACGCGTCTGGAGCGAAACGTGGTCGAGTCGCAGATCGAGTGTATCCGCAACGTTCAGGGGTTGCTGGTCGATGCCGAGACCGGTGAGCGTGGCTACGCCTTGACGGAAAAGGACGACTTTCTACAGCCGTACTATGTCGCCGTGTCTCGACTGTCTGCTGCCCTCAAAAGCCTGCGAAGTGCCTATCAAGGCGATCCGGCCGAAGAGATTGCGCGTGTCGAAGCGTTCATCCGACGTGCCGAACTGAAAATGGTCCACCTGGACAGGGTCGTGAAGCTGGTCAGCCATAGTGGCAATGATGCGGCCGAGGCCGAGATCGCCGCTGGCGGCGGCAAGGACCTGATGGACACGGTGCGCACCCTCAGTGCGGAGCTTATTGCTGACGAAACCGAAGAGCTCGTGGCGCTCGAACGCCAGCTGTTGAGCAACATTCGCTGGGCGGTGGCGATTTCCATCCTCAGTTTTATGGTCACTTTGGGTTTGGGGCGTTTTATCTACCTGTCCATGCGCAGCAGTGTCCGCCGTCAATCGGAGTCTGCCGCGGCGGCCAACCTGGCCAGCGATCAATTTGGCCTGAGCCTGGCGCGTTTGAAACGTCGCAATGGCGAGATTGGCCTTCTCGCGGAAATGGCGAGGTTGATGCAGACGGAACTGTCGCTGAAGGAAACGCTCCAGCTGGCCAGCACTTACTGCCAGCGATTGATACCTGCCAGCGAAGGGGAGTTCTTCCTCTATCGCAACTCGGCTGATGTCCTGCAACACGCCGCTGCGTGGGGGCAGGCTGAGGAAAAAGGCTCCGATGCAATACTCAACCCCAAGGATTGCTGGGCGATCCGGCGTGGACGCTGGCATTTGTCGGTGCACAACCACGATCTTTGCTGCCCTCATTACCCAGCAGCGTCCGGCACTGACCCGGTGGCTGACTGTTGTCTTCCGTTGATGGCTTACGGTGAAATCCTCGGCCTGTTGCATATCCGTCAAGTCGGCTTGCGCGACCTGTCCGAGGAGGGCCTGCAGATCGCTGAAGCCGTGGCTGAACAAACGGCGCTGGCATTGGCGAATGGTCGCATGCGCCAGGTACTGGAAACCCAGTCCATAAAGGATCCGCTGACCGGGCTGTACAACCGCCGCTTTATGGACGAGACGCTCAACCGCGAGCTGGCGCGCTCCGAGCGCAACGGGTCGTGCCTGAGTGTCGTGATGATCGACCTCGATAACTTCAAGCAATTGAACGACTCTTATGGCCACTCGGCAGGCGACGCGGTGCTTCGTGCGGCCTCGACCTTGATGGTGCAATCGCTGAGAGCGTCAGACATTGCTTGTCGATTTGGCGGAGAAGAGCTGATTGTCATCCTGCCGGAGTGTTCATCCGAAGGCGCCGCTTTACGCGCTGAGGCCATACGAGCGGCGTTGGAAGAAATGACGCTGACCGATCACGGCCAGACGCTCACGGTGACCGCTTCTTTTGGCGTGTCTTCCACAGAGACCAGCGGAATTGATCAAGGCGCTCTTTTAAAGGCGGCCGACTCGGCGCTTTACGCAGCCAAGCGATCAGGAAAAAACCGAGTTGAATCCTGGCCTGTACGGAAAAGATGAGCGGTACCCGTTGCAAGAAAACGCAGACGGATTCGAGCTAGCTTGCGAAGGACGCCGGCCGAATATTCGCTGGAGCGTTTGCCAATTTGATCATCGCATTACACAAGGCCCGGACGACCGGTACGTAGCTCATCAGGCTGGGCTGGAAACCTTGGAGCGCAGCCGTTGGGTTGATCAGGTGTACCGCGATGTGCCCTGGCAACCATGAGACGAGTGGCCAGCGGGGCCGCTGGGCGATGGCCGGGCACAGGTCAGTCGCCGTCGCGCCAAATTCGGAAGATGCCACGAACGCCACGCCCATCAGGCACGCGCCTTCCAGCTGAGCGCGCAGGCGGCCGGGGTTTTCTACAGCGCCCAGGTCCGCGACAAACACGGTGTCATGCACAATCAGGCGACCCTCGTCGCTCAGCTCGACATCGAGTACCGCGGCCATGTAGCTCTGCGCATCGTAGTGGGCGGCGATGCCCTGCGTTCGGCGACCTTCCGAAGGCTTGCCCTTGCCCCAATGGCTTTTTGTGGCGGCTTCGGTGATGACGTTACGCATTCGCTGGGCATCGAAGCCTGAACCTTGCTCAGCGCCATGGTTCAGTGTCGAGGCCGAATCGATCAGTGAAAGCAGGTAGTCACGTTGATCGCGCCTGCACGTAGGGTCCTGGGCGGCCATGAGTCGCTGTTCAGCGCCCAGGCGAAGCAACAGGTCTCTGCGGTCCAGAATGCCACCTGGCGTCAACGGCCAGATGAAGTGGTCAAGTGCGCTGTCGTGCCCGTCGGGGTGGTTCATTACGTTTCTCCTTCCGGCTGATGACAAGTGCTCCAGCAAAAAAACAACGGAGGATTCAAATCCTTGCTCAAGCCAGGACCCCGTGGGAGCGAGCCCGCTCGCGAAAGCGCCGGTCCAGCTTGCATCGATATGGGATGTGCTGACGTCTTCGCGAGCAGGCTCGCTCCCACAGGTTGGCGCTGGCGCCGCAGGAACAATCCTGGAGTTACTTTAGGCGGGACGATCTGACGTCAGGGTGACGGGAGGCTGACAGGAACATGTCAGGCGATAGAAGGGGGCGCCCGGCACAGGGCGCCCCATCCGGTTATCTCAATAAACCTGAGGAACGACGATTTCCGGCGGCGTCGGACTGCGGAAGTAGTCTTCCTGCCTGACGCGTTCCGGTAGCTCGATCGCCGGGAGCTCGACTTCTTCATAGGGCATCTGGCCGAGCAGGTGGTGAATACAGTTGAGTCGCGCTTTTTTCTTGTCGTCGGCTTGCACGACCCACCATGGCGCCTCGGCGATATGGGTGCGTTCAAGCATGATCTCCTTGGCCTTTGTGTACGCCTCCCAGCGCCGCCGGGACTCCAGGTCCATGGGGCTCAGTTTCCATTGCTTGAGCGGGTCGTGGATACGGCTGAGAAAGCGCAGGTGCTGCTCCTGGTCGGAAATGGAGAACCAGTACTTGATCAGCTGGATGCCTGAGCGGGCCAGCATGCGCTCGAACTCGGGCACGGTCCGGAAGAACTCTTCGTATTGATCGTCGTTGCAAAAGCCCATGACCTGTTCGACGCCGGCGCGGTTGTACCAGCTGCGATCGAACAGGACGATTTCACCGGCGGCCGGCAAATGTGAAACGTAGCGCTGGAAATACCATTGGGTGCGTTCGCGGTCGTTCGGGGCGGGCAGGGCGGCCACCCGGCAGACCCGAGGGTTGAGGCGCTGGGTGATACGTTTGATGACTCCGCCTTTGCCGGCAGCGTCGCGCCCTTCGAAGAGGATCACGACCTTGTGGCCCGTCTTGACCACCCAGCTTTGCAACTTCACCAGTTCGCCTTGCAGGCGGAACAGTTCGCTGAAATAGATTCTCCGGGCTTCTTTTTCTGATCCTTCTGGAGCCTGTCCATCGAACAGGGCATCCAGGTCGTGTCCGTCTTCGGCCAGCTCCAACTCCAGTTCTTCATCGCTGTGATCGAGCAGTTCACGGTGGATGCGCTGTATCAAGGTGTCGTCTGTCGAGGACATGGTTGTGGGCTCGCGTCGTAGGAGATGGCGAAGTGTTAGTCGTAATTTGTTACGAGGCGATTACAACCGCCGCCATGGTGTAGGCGATATCTGAAGGACATAAGTGCACTTTGCCACTGCGCATTCATAAAACCGTAACAAGAATGTTGCAGAGTTCCCCGGCCCGTCATCACAAGGAATTTCTTTTAATGAAAAGTTTGATGAAGTCTGCTGCGCTCGCCGTTACGGTTTCTCTTTGTGCCACCTCGGCGTCCTTCGCTGCAGAGAATGTCCGTCTGACGGGGTCCGGGGCGAGTTTTCCAGCTCCGATCTACCTGACCTGGTTCAAGGATTTCAGCAAGAAATCGGACGGTGTCACCGTGGATTACCAATCCAAGGGCAGCGGTGCGGGCGTACAGGACTTTCTGAACAAGACCGTTGATTTCGCCGCCAGTGACTCGGCGATGAAAGAAGAAGACATCGCCAAGGTTGCCGAAGGCGTGCAGTTGTTGCCGATGACCGCCGGTGAAATCGTGCTGGCCTACAACCTGCCGGGCAATCCCAAGGGCCTCAAGCTGCCACGCGATGTGTACTCGAACATCTTCCTGGGCAAGATCACCAGATGGAACGATCCGCAGATCGTTGCCGCCAACCCGGACCTGAAACTCACCGATACGCCGATCACCGTCGTTGTACGTGCGGACTCCAGCGGTACCACCGCGGTGTTCACCAAGCACCTGGCAACCATCAACCCGGAGTTCAAGACGGCGCTGGGCGAGGGCAACACCGTCAACTGGCCGGCCAGTGACAAGTTCATCAAGTCGCCGAAAAACGATGGCGTGACCGCGACTGTGCGTCAGACCCCGGGCGCGATTGGCTATATCGAATACGGCTTCGCCAAGCTCGCCAAAGTCGACTTCGCCCAACTGCAGAACAAGGCCGGCAAGTACGTCGTGCCGAACGCCGAGAGCGGTGCAGAGGCCCTGGCGGCGGTGAAGATGCCGGAAAACCTGGTGGCCTGGCTGCCGGATCCGGACGGCGCCAAGTCCTACCCGATCACGTCCTACACCTGGATGATCTTCCGCAAGGACAACGGCAACCCGGCCAAGGCCAAGGCCATGCGTGAAATGGTCGAATACAGCCTGACCGAGGGGCAGAAGATTGCCGATTCGATGGGTTACATCCCATTGCCGGCGTCGGTCGTCGAGCAGGTTCGCAAGGCATCCGCCAACATTCAGTAACACCGTGAGGTCTCTCTCGGTGTGTGCCTCCGCGCCACGCCGGGAGAGTTTTCCCCCTGTTCCGGACTTAGCCCATGAACAAACCTTTTGTCGTACCGGTTAATCCGGACTCTGCCTGCCAGCCACCCTCGACGAAGGATTTCCTGGTTGATCGCACTTTCCGTGCGCTAGCGCGCATCGGCGTGGTGCTGATTCTGGCGCTGGTATTTGCGCTGGTGTTCGAGGTGGGACGCAAGGCAATTCCCGGCATGGAGAAACACGGTTTCGACGTGCTCCTGGGCAGCGTCTGGGACGTCAACCAAGGCAAATACGGCATCCTGCCGGCTATCTGGGGCACGCTTTACAGCGCCTTGATCGCGTTGCTGATCGCTGGGTTTTTCGGCGTCAGCATGGCGATTTTCCTGACCCAGGATTTCCTGCCGCCCAAGCTCGCCGCCATTTTCCGCACCATCGTCGAACTGCTCGCGGCCATCCCCAGTGTGGTTTATGGCCTGTGGGGGATCTACGTGGTCATCCCGGCGATCCGACCGTTGACAACCTGGCTGAACAGCGAACTCGGCTGGATACCTTTTTTCGGCACGTCCCTGAGCGGGCCAGGGCTGCTGCCGGCGGCGCTGGTGCTTGCGATCATGATTCTGCCAACCATCGCAGCCGTTTCGCAGGATGCGCTCACCGGCGTACCGATGAAAACCAAGCAGGCCGCCTACGGCATGGGGACGACTCACTGGGAAGCGATTCTCAAGGTGATGGTGCCTTCCGCCGCCACCGGCATCTTCGGCTCCCTGGTGCTGGGCCTCGGGCGTGCCCTGGGCGAGACGATGGCGCTGGCCATGCTGGTCGGCAACGCCAACAACATTTCCCTCTCGCTGTTTGCTCCGGCCAACACGCTTGCTGCCCTGCTGGCGTTGAACTTCCCCGAGGCCGGGCCGAACGAGATCGAGGTGTTGATGTATGCCGCCCTGGTATTGATGTTGATTACGCTGATCGTGAACATTTTTGGTTCGATGATCATGATGTATGCCCAACGGGGTAACAAGTGATGACAGACCTCACTGCAGCAACAGACTTGACCGCGCCAGCGGGCGCGATGCCCAGCTTGCAGCGCAAGTTCGAAGGCCGCGCGTTGCGCAGCCTGATCCTGACCACCCTGGTCTGGACCGGCGCGCTGCTCGCCAGCGTGCCGCTGATTTCCGTGCTCTACATGCTGATCACCCGTGGTGGCGCGCGCCTGAACCTGGAAGTCTTTACCGAACTGCCACCGACCGGCTTCGAGATGGGTGGCGGCTTCGGCAACGCCATGGCCGGTACCTTCGTGATGGTCGGTATCGCGGCAGCCATCGCGGTGCCGATCGGCATCATGGCCGCCGTCTTCCTGGCGGAGCTGGGGCCGGACAGCAAATTGGGCAACGCCGCGCGGTTTGCGGCGAAGATGCTCACCGGCCTGCCGTCGATCCTGGCCGGGGTATTTGCCTACGCCCTGGTGGTGATGACCACCGGTACTTATTCGGCGCCGGCGGGCGGCGTGGCACTGGCCGTGCTGATGCTGCCGATCGTCGTGCTGACGGCGGAAGAGTCGATGCGCATGGTGCCCAAGATCATGAAGGATGCTGCCTATGGCATGGGCTGCACCCGCTCCCAGGTGATCTGGAAAATCGTCTTGCCGACCGGCATGCCGGCCATCCTCACCGGCGTCATGCTGGCCGTGGCACGTGCCGCGGGCGAGACCGCGCCGCTGCTGTTTACCGCGCTGTTCAGCAACTACTGGATTTACCACCAGGGCAATCTCGAGGTCATGAACCCGACGGCCTCGCTGGCGGTGCTGATCTACAACTTCTCCGGGATGCCTTTCGACAACCAGCTCGAGCTCGCATGGGCGGCCTCACTGGTGCTGGTGATGATCGTGCTGTTCGTGAACATCATCAGCCGTATTTTCGGCAAGCCCAAGTATTAAGAACGGGAGCATCTGATCTTGAACGTATCCACTGCGCAAATAGCCGCTCCGTTTGTCACCCAGGCACCTGTAGTCATGGACTGCAAACTGGACAAGATTTTTTATGGCAACTTCATGGCGGTCCGTGACAGCCATGTGCCGATCGAGAAAAACAAGATCACCGGGTTCATCGGTCCTTCCGGCTGTGGCAAGAGCACCGTGCTGCGCAGCCTCAACCGGATGAACGACCTGGTGAAAGGGTTCCGTTTCGAAGGCCACGTGCATTTCCTCGGACAGGACGTCTACGGCAAGGGTGTTGACCCGGTGGTCGTGCGCCGTTACATCGGCATGGTATTCCAGCAGCCGAACCCGTTTTCGATGAGCATTTTCGACAACGTCGCGTTCGGCCTGCGCCTCAACCGCTACAAGGGCGACATCGGTGACCGGGTCAAGCATGCGCTGCAAGGCGCCGCGCTGTGGGACGAAGTCAAGGACAAGCTCAAGGTCAGCGGCCTGTCGCTCTCCGGCGGCCAGCAACAGCGCCTGTGCATTGCCCGCGCCATCGCTACCGAGCCGGAAGTGCTGCTGTTGGATGAACCGTGTTCGGCACTCGACCCGATCGCTACCCGGCGGGTCGAGGAGCTGATGGTCGAGTTGAAGAAGGACTACACCATCGCCCTGGTGACCCACAACATGCAGCAGGCCATCCGCGTGGCTGACACCACGGCGTTTTTCTCGGTGGATATTTCCCAGGGCACGCGCACCGGTTATCTGGTCGAGATGGGCCCGACGACGCAGATTTTCGACAACCCGCGTGAACAGATGACCGGCGATTACATCAGCGGCAAGTTCAGCTAAGCCACACTTCAGGTCAAGGCCGCATCCCTGCAGAAGCCAAATGGATTTGGCGGGCATCCGGTAGACATTTACCAAGCGTTTTCCAAGGAGCACCAATGCCTGCTACGCATCGCCTTGATTTGCCAGCGATTGAACGCGCACTACGGGAAGTGCAGGACCGCTTCGCCCAGCTCAGCCGGCACTTCACCGAGCCGCGTGACCCGTTGACCGATGAAGTGCTGCAGAATGTGCTTGAAGGTTATGCGTTGGTTGACGAATATGTTGCCCGCGGCGTCGACCTGTTCGATCTGCAGCAACTGAACCTGATGCTGGAGATCAACGCCACGGTGCTCTGCGGCCGGGATCCGGCGCGCCGGTTGGAATACGCCCATCACCTGGCAGCGACCGAGGCGCATTTCTTCAACAATGTTGAAGGAGGCATCAAGGATTTGTACAACTGGTATTGTGCCTATCGCAGCGAGTCGGTGTGGAAGCGCGCGGCAGGCGTCTATGTACGGATTCTCAGCAAGCCGCAGTTGTTCATCGAAGGTAACAACCGCAGTGGGTCGCTTATTGTCAGCTATCTGCTGATGCGCGCGGGCTTGCCGCCGTTTGTGCTGACACTGGAAAATGCCGAAGGCTATTTCAACCCGTCTTCGGTGATACGCAACTCTGCCAAGCATGGCGTCAAGGCGTTGTACGAATTGCCCAAGATCAAGAAAAAATACGCAGCGTTTTTAGAAGAACAGGCACCCGATCCAATGAAGTTTTTTCTCAAAGGCGAGTCTTTGCCGCTTTCCCAAGGTGGCCATTGATGGACGTCAAATGCAGAACATTCAGCAGCCGGGTAGGGCAGGCCATCCGCGGCACATTGCCGACGCAGCTGTTCAAGCGCCAGCGCATACGGATTTCGTTTGATATCGATGACACGCTCGCCTGCCAACTCCACCACTGCGAAGTCGAGCAAAGCCGGCTGCCGGCCTGCATTCACCGTTGGCTGGGTGAGCCGCTGCGCCGGGGCACCCGCTCGCTGATCCGGGAATTGCGTCGCCAGGACTGCAGCATCTGGGTCTACACCTCGTCCGGCCGCACGCCGTCCTATATCCGCCGTTGGCTGCTGCTGTACGGCATCCGCGTCGACGGTGTGGTCAACAGCGTCCTGCACAACCGTGCCCTGATGGTGCATGGGCTGGAGAACTCACCCTCCAAGTACCCGCCGGCGTTCGATATCGACTTGCACGTTGATGATTCGGAAGGCGTGCAGCTCGAAGGCGATGACCATGGCTTTCGTGTTGTCGTGGTGCATCCGGAGGACGAGGGCTGGGCGCAGAAGGTGCTGGAGGCGGTCGCCGTTGTCCAGGCGCAGCTTGAGTGGCAGCAGATGTTCAGGCCCAAAGGAGCCGCGCAACAACGCGCGGAAGCTTCTTTGTCTTGATGCGATGCGGCCTGACCGCAAAAAAAGGCGCCATGGTGGCGCCTCAGTGGTTCAGGCGATCTTGATTACAACCTTTCCAAATGCTCCTTTTGCCAGGTGCTCGTAAGCTTCCCGGGCTTTCTCGAACGGATACACCTGATCGATCACTGGGCGAATCCTGTGTTGGTTGAGAAATGCATTCATCCGCTCGAACGATGAGCGCGGCGCCACCGCAATACCGCGAATGGTTGTCTGGCGAAAGATAAGAGGCATCAGTTCGAGTTCCGCAGTCTGGCCGGTCAAAAAGCCGATCTGCGCAATACGCCCGGATGCCTTGGTCGCTGCGATCGATTGATTGATGCCGCTGCCTCCGGCTACATCCAGCAGCAGATCCACGCCTTTACCCTCGGTCAGCTTCAGCACTTCGTCTGCCCAGTTTGGCGTAGTCCTGTAGTTCACGCCCGCTATGGCCCCCAATCCCTTCACGGCTTGCAGATTTTCGTCGGTGCTCGACGTTGCGATCACCTTGGCGCCGAGCGCAGTTGCGATCTGCACGGCAAATATGGACACACCGCCAGTGCCTTGGACCAATACGGTTTGTCCAGGCTCAATCTGCCCGAAGTCCACCAGTGAATACCATGCCGTGAGCGCGGCAATCGGCAGCGTAGCGGCCTCTTCATCGCTCATGTTGTCAGGCGCACCCACGGCGCTTTCCTGATGGATGATCATGTACTCGGCCAAGCCACCGGACAATGGTGATCCAAAACAGTAATCCGGCTCATTGGGTCCGGGCTCGCCATCCAGCCAACGGGAGTACAGGTGCGAGTTGACCCGATCACCGATCTTGAAGCGCGTCACACCATCGCCAATTGCGACCACTGTTCCGGCCGCATCACTTACGGGAATGAGGGGCTTGGGCACCTTATGCGGCTCATAAATGCCGTCAACGATGGCCTTGTCGCGAAAATTGAGCGAGACAGCGCCAACCTTGACCAGCAATTCGCCGGGCCCCGGGCGTGGTGTAGCCGTCTCTTCCAGTTGCAGATTGTCGAGTCCGAAGTCTTTTAATAGCCAGGCTTTCATTGTGAATCTCCAAACGAGTCAGTGACGGCAAACCGCAAAGGGTTCGCCTTCTGCACATGGTTCGCTTTTAGAGAGGCGCAATAAATGCGTGAAAAAAGACATGATTGTTATATCCTGCGGCAACAATAGCGTTCGCCAGGGCCTGACATCATGGAACTGCTGCAATCAATGCGTCTATTCGCCAGGCTTGCCGAACTCGGCAGCTTCACAAAAACTGCCGAGTCGCTGGATATAGGGCGGCCGCAGGTCACCCGTTCCATTCAGGAGCTGGAGACATCATTGGGTGTGCGCCTTTTCCAGCGCACGACCAGAAAGGTGGCGCTCACCGCCGAGGGCGAACGATTCTATGGGCGGGTACAGGAGATTCTTGCGGACATTTCTGCCGCAACTTCGATGTTCGACCGCACCGGGGCAACGCTTACGGGCCGACTTCGCGTCGATATCCCGACCGCTTTCGCGCAAATGGATTTCATCAGAAGCCTGAAAGCGTTCACCAGCACCTTCCCAGGCATCAACGTGATACTGGGCGTGACCGACCGAGCCGTTGACTTGATAGGAGAGGGCATAGACTGTGCGTTGCGCATAGGCGATTTACCGGACTCGACATTAGTCGCTCGCCCCGTTGCATGGGCGACGATGGTGACGTGCGCGGCGCCCGAATATCTCGCCAGGCACGGCGAACCCCAGACACTCGGCGACCTGGTCTCCCATCGAGGGGTGAACTTCTTGTCCGGTCAGAGCAACAGGCCGTTGTCCTGGCATTTCTTGGTGGAAGGCCAGGATCGAGCGTTCGTAAGTAACCCCGCCATCACCGTCACTGAATCGAATGCGTACGTGCAGTGCGGTGTGTCGGGCTTCGGAATAATCCAGGCGCCAGGCATCGCTGTGGCCGGGTATCTGGAAAGCGGCGCTTTGGTGGAGATTCTGAGACCCTTTCGACCAGCTCCTCGCCCAGTGTCGTTGCTATACCCAAGCCGGACGCACCTGGCGCCGCAAGTGCAGGTTCTTCTCGAATGGCTGCAAGAGCACTTTGTTCAGCTTCATCCCGAGTGGCTGGAACGATAGAGGTTCAGGAACATCTTGAGCCCGTCAGGACAGGCGAGAGAGTCAGGCTGTCATGGCGCGATTCAAGGCAACGATTTGCTCATGTGAAAGCTGACTGCCGGGCGCCATGAACCTGGCGATCAATGCGTCGCGGTTTTGCGCCGCCCGAGTCTTGTCAGCCGCGTCCAGGGCCAATTTCAACGCCGGCAATGTCAACTCGGTGCAGTAAGCCGGTGTACCTGGTTGCTGACGCCAAGAGTCTTCAAGGTTGCCAGCGGCAAATGCGCTAAAGCCGGTGTCCTCGACGAGATCCTGCGCAACCGCCAAAGCGGCGGGATCGCTCCCTGCGACAGGTAACGCTATGCGTGTTGAGGACCCGGCTGGCTGGCCCTTATCGGCAAGCGTGGCGGCGAGCAGGGCGTTCCAGGCCTTGATGACCGGGCGGCCAAGCTGTTCGCTGACCCAGATGCTCTCGGGCTTGCCGGCATCGACGTCCTTGATCGCCCCGTCACGGCCTGGATAGTAATTGGAGGTGTCGATGACGACGGTCTTTTCAGGGACGTTACTGAATGCCTGCCCGAGTTCGGGGTGTTTTGCGAACGGGATCGAGAGGATAACCGCGTCCACCCCAGACACAGCCTCTTCCCTGGTCACTGCCTTTACACCGATTTCGCTGGCGAGTTTCTGTAGGCTTTCAGGACCCTTCGAGTTCGCCAGCTTGATTTCATGGCCGCACGCAGCGAGCTTGCGGGCAAGGGTGGCTCCAATGTTGCCCGCGCCGATAATTCCGATCTTCATTTCGATGGCCTCGCATAAAAAGTTATCAAAATTTCATCATTCAGCTGGCGCTTTGTATCCCGCCAGCATTTTCAGAACCTCGTCATGTGTACCATCCGCTTCGGCAAACCGTAATGGCTTGGCGCGCTCGACGACAAGTTCCTGTGGCGTCGGGGTGATGGCGAGGAGTTCGAAGATTCCATCCAGGAACTGCTCCAGGGGCATGGCGTGTTCGTCGTTTTCCTGCCCAAGCAAAGTGGTACGCACACCCGGCGGCGCAAGCTCGATGACTTCGACCGAAGACGCCTCCAGCTGTACTCGAAGACTTTGAGTAAAGGAGTGCACGGCCGCTTTGGTTGCGCTGTAGGTCGGCGTCGCCGGCAGCGGGACGAATGCCAGGGCGGAGCTGACATTCACAATCGTTGCGCTGGGCTGTTTGATCAGATGCGGCGTAAACGCGTACACCATGCGAATCGTGCCGAGCAGGTTGGTGGTCACGATATCTTCGGCGGTACTCAGATTGTCCGGCGCAGTCAGGTCCTCCCATTGCATGATGCCTGCGTTGTTGATCAGGACGTTCAGGTTCGGATGGCTGATCGCAAGGGTTTCGCTGGCATGCAGGATGGATTGTGGATCGCAGACATCCAGCAATATCGATTCGATACCCGGATGTTCCGACACGACTTTGTCGAGCAGCGCCTTGCGACGTCCCGCGATAATCACTTTGTTTCCCGCCTCGTGAAGCCTGAGCGCAAGGCCAAGGCCTATGCCTGAAGAGCCGCCAGTGACCAGGATCGTGTTGCCAGTGCGGTTCATAGTAAACTCCGGTGATGAAATTCAAGCGGACAGCTGTCCACTTACGCAACGTACCGGACAGATGTCCGCTTAGCAATGCATTCAAGGAAAATTTTTGCTCATGCCTGACGAACTGGTGATGCGTGCTGACGCCAAGAAAAACCGTGAACGGATACTGGAGGTCGCCGTAACAGAGCTGACCCTCGATCCCGCGGTCCCGCTGAGCACGATTGCGAAGAAAGCCGGGGTAGGCCAGGGCACGTTCTATCGCCACTTCGCCACCCGGGAAAAATTGGTATTCGAGGTCTATCAATTCGAAATGCAGCAGGTGGCTTCGTTGGCGGAACAACTGCTCGCCACGAAACCGCCGAAGGAAGCCCTCCGGGAATGGATGGACTGCCTCGCCGAATATGCGATGACCAAGGCCGGACTTGCGAGTGCGATACGCCAGGCCGCTTCTGCCTATGAGTTTCCGGGGAAGTCGGGATACGCGCCGATGCTGGCGGCGGCAGAATTGCTCTTGAGGGCTAACGAAAAGGCTGGAACGATTCGTAGCGGAGTGACCAGCGACGACTTTTTCCTGGCCACTGCCGGAATCTGGCAAATGGATTGCCAGAGCGAATGGCATCCACGTTTCTCCAGGTTGATGGATCTGGTCATGGATGGCCTGTGCGCGGGCAGCCCTGAAAGCCTGAAGAGGGACAACGACTAGTTTCAAATCTCAAGGCGTCGGCAAACCCGTGGTGAGGGAGGGGCTGGCGTTCCAATGCGCGGCGCTCACAAAAGGGGCCGCTACGCAGCCCAGCGGGAGCAAGCTCCCTCGCCACGGGGGGGCTTGAGTCAGTGGCGTCAGTACGTGGGAATTGTTTCCTCGCGCTCAACTGTGGATGGGGAATACCGCGGGTAATCGGTGAATCCTTGTTCATTACCGCCGTACAGTCCGGTGGCATCAAGAGCGTTGAGCGGCCAACCATTGGCGATACGCTGGGGCAGGTCGGGGTTGGCGATAAACGGCCGGCCGAATGCGACCAGGTCGGCCAGGCCCGACTCGATCAGGCGCGCCGCGCGGTCAGCGGTGTACAACCCGGCATAGATGATGCGGCCGGTGAAGGTGCTTCGCACCTCGCGCCGAAACGCCTCGGGCAGGTCCGGCGCATTCGGCCAGTCGGCTTCGGCGATGGACAGATAGGCGATGCCTGCCTGCTCAAGCACCTTGATGGCTTCGATGTAGGTCTGGTGCGGGTCGTCCTCGACGAAGCCGATGTACACGCGGTCTTCTTCGGTGCTGGTGAACAGCGGCGTGAAGCGCACGCCCACACGGTCGGGCCCGACCACGGCGCTGACGGCCCGGACCACTTCGCGCAGGAAACGCAGGCGATTGTGCAGCGAGCCGCCGTAGTCATCGGTGCGCTGGTTGGCATGGGCGGAAATGAACTGATTGACCAGATAACCGTTGGCCGCGTGGATCTCGATGCCATCGAAACCGGCCGCCAGGGCGTTGCGTGCGGCCTGGGCATAGAGTTCGACCAGCGCCTTGATCTCGGCGACGCTCAGCTCGCGCGGAGTGGAGGGTTCGATCAGCGTGCCGGTGCCGGGACCGGTTTCGATAAAGGCTTTGACCTTTTTCGCCTGGATCGCCGACGGTGCGACAGGGGCGGCGTTTTCCGGTTGCAGTGCGCTGTGTGACACGCGACCGACATGCCAGAGCTGGGCAAAAATTACCCCGCCCTCAGCGTGAACCGCCTCGGTGACGGTGCGCCAGCCATCGATCTGCGCCTGGCTGTAAATGCCCGGCGTCCAGGCATAACCCTTGCCACGGGGTTCGATTTGGGTGCCTTCGCTGATGATCAGGCCGGCACTCGCGCGCTGTTGGTAATAGCGGGCCATGAGGGCTGTGGGCACGTCACCGGGCTGGCCGCTGCGTTGACGGGTCAGGGGCGGCATGACGATGCGATTTTTCAGCGTCAGTGGGCCTAGCGAGGTGTGTTCGAACAGCGAGCTGTATTTCATAACAATATTCCTTGGTGGCGAGCTATCGGCGCGATAAGGGCGGGAGACCTGCGACGTCTCCCGCGGCAACAGGCTCAAGCCTCGTTCAGCAGATCGATAAGGACCTGCGCGGCTTCGCTTGACGAACCCGGGTTCTGACCGGTGATCAGCAGACCGTCACGCACCACGTAGGAGGACCAGTCGGCGCCTTTCGAATACAGGCCGCCGTTGACCTTGAGCATGTCCTCGACCAGGAACGGCACGACATCGGTCAGGCCTACCGCGGCTTCTTCGGTATTGGTGAAACCGGCAACTTTTTTGCCCTGGACCAGCGGAGTACCGTCAGGCTTTTTCACGTGGCGCAGCACGCCAGGCGCGTGGCACACCAAGGCGACAGGCTTGCCGGCGGCCTGGAAAGACTCGATCAAGCGGATCGAGACCGGATCTTCGGCCAGGTCCCACAGCGGGCCGTGGCCGCCTGGGTAGAAAACCGCATCGAAATCGTCTGGCGAGACACTGTCCAGGCGCACGGTGCTGGCAAGCAAGGCGGTCGCTTCAGGATCGGCTTCGAAACGGCGGGTCAGGTCAGTCTGAAAGGACGGCTCGTTACTCTTCGGATCAAGCGGTGGCTGCCCACCCTCAGGCGACGCCAGAACGATCTCGGCCTTGGCGTCGAGGAAAGCGTAGTAGGGCGCCGCCAGCTCTTCGAGCCAGAAGCCGGTCTTGCGGCCGGTGTTGCCGAGGGTGTCGTGCGAGGTCAGTACCATGAGAACTTTCATTTCGATTTTCCTGTTGAGAGTGTGTCGCATCAGTTTGAATAGACCAGTCGTCTAGCACCTGGGCAAAAAAATCAAGCTGCAAAAGGCGTCGCCCAAACCTCAGAGTGGGTGGCTTTCACGAGCTGCTGCTTTGCGATGCGTAGAACGTGTGGCTACCTTAATTTCAAATTAGACCAGTCGTCTAGTAATATTTTTATTTTTTCGCATCACGGTTTGTTGGAGGAGGGTGCAGACAGGCTAAAGCTGCGCAGGACACGCTTCAGATGAGTAGGGATAGGCAGATTTTGATGCCAGGAGGCAGCGGTATCGATCAGGTAAGGCTGAGAATCTGGCGAGTCGTCGCCATTGCCGTCTCGAAAGGCTGGACACTCTTGGTGATCTTGACCATGACACTGGCACCGACCCACAGCTGATAGAGACTTTGCGCGACCGCATGAGGCTCGGCAACGGACTCCAGGGAGCCTTCGGCGATTCCGCTCTCGATCGCCACGGCCAGGCGGTCGGTGATACCCGCTGTGCCGCGCTTGAGCACCGCGCGCATCGCCTCTGAAAGGTCGGCGACTTCCACGCCCAGCTTCACCGCCAGGCATTTGCCCTGGCAATCCTGGAACGATTGAGTCTGTTGCCAGATGTCCCAGTACTTCATCAGACGCTGAGCCATCGTCAGGCCAGGCAGCGCGAGAACCTCGTCCAGCTCCGCCAGATAGCTCGCGAAATAGCTTTCAAGCAATGCCTCGCCGAAGGCGTCTTTTGAGCCGAAGTAGTGGTAGAAGGATCCTTTTGGCACACCCGCAGTGGCCAGGATTTCATTCAGGCCCACGGCGGAATAGCCTTTGGCGGCCATGATTCGTTGGCCTACATCAAGGATTTCCTGGCGGACGTCGGAGGTTTCGCGGGTCTTTGGGCTGCTCATGGGGGCGATCTTATTCTCTACTAGACGATCAGTCTACTATTGCTCATCCGCTTGATCGTTTGCCGCCATCGGACGGCCCATGCGTTGCGCGTCCCAGACCGTCATGACCTGCGTAACCGCGGCGTCCAAGGTCTCAAGGGAGGCGCCGTCCCGCGCCAATACCGACAGGCCCAACAGGAAACTGTCGAACACCGCGGCCAGCGCTTCCGAGGCCACTGTTGCCGGCAGCTCTCCGGCGGCGATGGCGCGATCTACACAGGCCTTGATTCCGGCACGGTTGGCGGTTCTTGCCTCAGCGAGCGGCCGGGAGATGGCTTTGCTTTCTTCCGAGCAGGCACTCAGATAACCCAGTGACACCAGGCAGCCTTTGGGATGGTCTGTCTCGCATTGCATTTTCGCCGAGCGGCGCAGCGTGCATTCGATCGCCTCCCTGGGGGGCAGGGTGGTGTCGAACAGGCTCTCCATCACCCTGCCATGGGTAGTCAGGTAGCGTTCCATCACTTCGTTGAACAACGCCTGCTTGGAGCCAAACGCTGCATAAAAGCTCGGTGCGGTGATGCCGCCACCGATGTTGGCCTTGAGCTGGCTGAGCGACGTCGCATCATAGCCATGCTCCCAGAACAGATGCAGCGCCTGCGTGATTGCCGCGTCACGGTCAAACGTGCGCGGCCGTCCCATCTGAGCCATGAAAACCCTCCTGTCGAGTGACATAAATACTAATCGATACAAAAGTGGTTGACCAGCGGAGCAACGCCTCCCTAGTATTTATACCGATCGATATATAACTCGCGGAGCATCGAATGGTCACCAACGAACGACAGGGCGCGAAGCTGCCCTATGGAGCACTGCTGGCGCTGGCAATGACCGGATTCATCTGCATCGTGACGGAGACGCTGCCGGCAGGTCTGCTGCCTGAGATTGGCGATGGCCTGGGCGTCTCACCATCCCTGGCCGGGCAGATGGTAACGGTGTATGCGCTCGGCTCACTACTGGCAGCCATCCCGCTGACCATCGCTACCCAAACCTGGCGCCGCAGGACGGTGCTGCTTCTCACCGTGGTCGGTTTCCTGGTGTTCAATTCCATTACCGCGCTGTCTTCCGTTTACTGGCTGACTCTGATCGCACGTTTTTTTGCCGGTGTTTCGGCGGGGTTGGCCTGGAGCCTCATCGCGGGTTACGCACGGCGCATGGTCGTCCCGGCCTTGCAGGGGCGCGCCTTGGCGGTAGCGATGGTCGGCACGCCCATCGCGTTGTCGCTGGGCGTGCCCCTGGGAACCTGGCTTGGCGGGGCGATAGGGTGGCGCATGTCGTTTGGTCTGATGTCCGGATTGACCCTGGTGTTGATCGCTTGGGTGCTGATCAAAGTGCCGGATTACCCAGGTCAATCCTCCTCCCAGCGTCTGGGCTTGCGTCAGGTCTTGTTCACGCCTGGCGTGCGCGCCGTGCTCGGCGTTGTGCTGACCTGGATGCTGGCCCACAACCTTCTCTATACGTACATCGCGCCATTTGTCTCCGGCGCAGGGCTGGGCCGGCATGTCGATGTGGTCCTGCTGGTCTTCGGTGTCGCGGCGCTGGCTGGCATCTGGATCTCCGGGCGGCTGGTCGATCGCCATCTGCGAGCGGCGGTATTGACCAGCCTCGCTACGTTCGCCGCCGTATCGGTCTTCCTCGGAATATTTTCAGCTTGCGCCGCAGCGATCTATCTCGGCGTTTTCATCTGGGGCCTGACCTTCGGCGGCGCCGCAACGTTGCTGCAAACGGCCTTGGCCGACGCAGCAGGCGAGGGCGCCGACGTTGCGCTGTCGATGAACGTGGTGGTGTGGAACAGCGCAATCGCCGGCGGCGGGTTATTGGGCGGGGTGTTGCTTGGCCAATGGGGCGTCAGCACTTTTCCCTGGGTGCTGTTGGTGTTGCTGCTCGCCAGCCTGGCGCTCGCGCTCCGAGCGCGGGTGCATGGCTTTCCGCAGGGCGAAAGATATGCCGGTCATGGCGCAGCCGCGCATTGATTGGAATGAACTCGATAGAGTCGAATAAAAAAACCACTCGATGAGTGGTTTTTTACATCCCTACGTTCAAAAGGCGACGGGATAAGACGTTTCGTTCAGCACAGTCGCTTTTGATCCAAAGGTGAGGTGAATCAGTTTCCTTGGCTTCGGGTCCCAACAGAAGAACCGACCCACGGAGCGCATCTGCGCAAGGTCCACGACGATAACCGACTCCACAGGCATGACCGTTTCGGTCCAGAACAACACGTAGAGGTCATCGGCGACATCGAAATAAGCGCACCGCTCGACGTCGGCCAGACCTTTCTCAGCCCCGTTCACGCAGTGCCAGGCCATGGTTTGCGCGCCGAAGTAGACGTGCTCATACCAATCGTCCGCGCTGTAGCGGTACAGCACGCGCTTACCGACCAGGCCGGCCCCTTGAACGATGGGCGCGCCCCCAGGCTCGCCATCGACCACGGCAGTCACGAAATCTGTACGCGTACGTTTTTCCCCTCCTCTGTCATAAAAAAGGGAGACAGCCGCCAGTACATCACCGGTTTCGTATTTCCAGACCAGGGTGGCCGACTCCTGGTGTTCGGGCTTGAGGAAGTCGATGAAAAAGATACCGGGGCGAACCTCCACCGCTTCGTAGGTTTCTGTTTCGGATTCACCGGTGCCTTCGCCCTCCAGGATGGTCCAGGTCAACGTATTCCCATCAACAAAATGGTGCTCGATCAGCCAACCGTTGGCAAAGCGAAGGTTGGCTTTTTTTCCTGCCAGAAATAGGGACGGAGCGTATTTGTACTCATTAAAACCGTCGGCCATTTCCTCAAGCGTCGGCCATTGCTCTTCAGGCACGAATGGTTGGTTCTTCAGTTCTTGTTCGATCTGATAGCTCACGATGTCTCCTCGTTTACGGCCGGTTCCGATTGAGGTTTCATCCTAGGAGCGGGCGCAATCAATGTCTTGGCGCCGAGCGCCATCGCTTGTGCTGGAGTGACACATTTCCAACAAGCCGGAGGGTCAATTGCATTCGGTTGAAAACTGATGGCGATAGTCGCGGGGAGAAATGCCGAATCGCAGCTTGAACGCCTTGGAAAAATGGCTCACATCATTGAAGCCCCAGGCGTAGGCGATGGCGGTGATTTTTTCATGGGCGGCTGCCTGGCTGATGGTCTCGGCACAGCGTTGCAGTCGCTGTTCCAATATGTGCCGGCCGATGGTGGTGCCTTGCTGGGCGAAGAGCCGATGCAGGTTTCTGACCGATGTACCGATGGCTTCTGCCAGACGCTCGGCACACAACTCGCTATCGCAAAGATGCCGTTCGATCAGGATTTTTGCCTTGATCAGTTTCTGCGCCTGGCCGCTGGAGTCTCCGCCCTCGATTGCACTGCTCACCCCAGGGCGCAACAGCATCAGCAATGCGTCGAACAATGCCGCACTCTCTTGCGGTAGCAGGTTCGAAGAATCGAATAGCCGTTGGGTCATCAGGCCGGCCATGCCCCCCAAAGCGCTGCTGGCAACCAAGGGACGGTTGAATATCAATTGCCTCTGCCCCAAGCGTTGGTGCAGCGCTTGGCGGGGAATGATCAGCGACATCTGGTCGCTCAGGGCATCGAAGTAAAAATCGCAAGGCTGCGTGATGTCCAGCAACACTAGGTCGCCCTTGTCCAGGCGGGCGCGATTGTCAGCCTGGCACATCAATGCGCTACCACCGACTTGCAGCACCAGGTAGAAAAAATCTTTGTCATCGGCCCGAATATCGCTGCGGGCGCGGTGCAAGTGCTGGCAATTGCTGATGATGCGCGAGCCATCCAACGCGGAATCTGTGCCCGTCAGATTTTTCATCGCGCCGGTAAAGCTCGCGAGGCCGGGCCCGGAAGGCGGCTCGGCGTGAAAGGTTCCGCATTTCTGACCGAGGTCGTGTTGCCAGGCCTCGAAGCCCTGGGCGCCCGTATAGAGCGGTTCTGTTTGCCAAGTGTTGTACATCGTTACCTCGGCTGCCGGCTGCACGCCGGTTTTGTTTTTATATTGGATCGGCCGTCGACACGTTTCCGACACCCGCAGTATTTAGTAGCACGCATGTTGAAAAGACAAGTATCTCCCTATCGATGGCAGTGACAGACATGTGCACGACATTCTCAACCATGTTCCTGGCCAGCCAGGGAGGCGTCTAATGGGATTGTGCTTCTTACCCGGCTGGAGTCTGTTCCCGTGGATACAACCAATAACAATACCTGTGCCTCGGCTTCGCACCTGCAGAAAACCTTGCGCTGGAGCGATGCATTCGCACTGTCAATGGCGGTGTCAGGCTCGATCTTCGCTTCTTTCGGCTTCGCCCTCGGTGCACTCGGTCCGGTAGCCGCGCTAATGCTCTGGGTGGGCTCGGCAGCCATCGGGGCCTGTCAGAACTGGATTTTCCTGGAAGTCAGCGCAATGTTTCCGGATAAACCTGGCGGCATCGCAATGATCGCGGCCGAAGGATGGCGCAAACGCTGTGCCTGGGTCGGTCCCTTGGCCGCCTTTGGTTACTGGCTTGGCTGGTCGGCGGTGTTGTCGATCATTGGCGTGAGCGCCGGAGCGTTGATTCAGGCGCAGTGGTTTCCCTCGCAAATCTGGAGCTTCGATACAGGTCTGGCCAACATTGGCCTGGCCCAGATGATCGGAGCGGGTTTGATCGTGCTTTTCTGGCAATTCAATCGTCGCGGCATCCATCTGGCCGCATCGGTCTCCAAATACATGGGGGCGCTGCTGCTGGTGCCGATCCTGGTGTTGGCAGTGGCGCCTTTGCTGGCTCATGGCTGGAGCATGGAGCGCTTCGCATCGGCCTGGCAGGCGCGCGAGGCGTTCGGTTGGGAGTCGTTGCGCACCGCGTTGGTCTGGATGTTCCTGGTCAGCTGGAGCGCCTATGGCACCGAAATGTGCGCAGCCTTCGGGCCCGAATATCGCAGCGAGCGGGACATGCGCCTGGCGTTGATGAGTTCAGGTGGCTACACCGTGCTGGTGTTTGCCGCAGTAGCTTTCGGCCTGGGCGGCTTGGTGGATCCGCAAGCGGCCCTGGAGAACCCCAGCGGTTTCTACATTGCGGCCTTCAACGCGGTGCTGGGCACGGGCTGGAGCAGCTTTTTCGTGATCGCGTTGCTGGTGGGGCTGTTCATGGGGTTGAACGCGGCATTGGCCGATGGCTCGCGGGCGTTGTACGGCACGGCGCTGGAAGGACTGACCATCAAACAACTGGGTGTGCTCAACAAACACCAGGTACCTGGACGTTGCATGAGCGTGGCGGTGGCGGTGAACCTGGCGATGATCTTTTTCCTGTCATCGCCCTTGGCAATTCTGGTGACGGCCAATATTGGTTATCTGACCGCCATCTTCTTCGCGCTTTCGGGCTTCATCTTGCTGCGCAAGGACGCACCGTTGCACCCGCGTCCGGTGCGTCTGGGACGCGGCTGGCTGCCGGTGGCCTGGCTGCTGAGCGTGTTCACTGGCGTAGTGGTCGGGGTCGGGGCCGCATCTGCCGAGCTGGCCGGTTATGGCGGAGCGAAGGAGGTGCTGATCGCCTTGGGCATCCTGATGTTTTCACTGCTGCTGTATGCCTATCGACGACTCGTGCAAGACCGCGCCCCGGCCTTGCCATCGGTCTCCCCACACTGAGCTGCATTTACAACAACAAGAAAACTGACCAAGAGGTGCAGGCATGCTGTCCGTTGAAACACCAACGACCTATTACACCGCCACTCGCAAATATGACTTGAAGTTCAATGACCTGGAGCACGATGTCGAGGCCGAAGTCGTCGTTATCGGAGGTGGATTTTCCGGTATCAACACTGCGTTGGAACTCGCCGAGCGCGGATTCACCGACGTGGTAGTGCTGGAAGCCCGTTACCTGGGTTTCGGCGGCTCGGGGCGCAATGGCGGTCATGTGATGGCCGGGATCGGACACGATCTGGAGAAGATTCGCAAAAGCGTCGGCGAGGAGGGGCTCAAAGCGATTTTCGAGATCAGCGACCTGGGCGCCTCGATTATCCAGAACCGCATCCAGCGTTATCAAATTGATGCGGATTTCTGCCACGGCTATGGCTATCTCGGTTTCAACAAGCGCCAGGGTCGGCTGCTACAAGCATGGGAAAAAGAATACAAACAGCTCAATCCGGATCACGAAATTGCCTATCTGGAGGGCGCCGAGGTCCAAAGCATCGTCGGCTCGGACGTATACAGCTGCGCCTTGAAGCACATGGGCAACGGCCATATCCATTCGTTGAACATGCTCCTGGGGTCGGCCAAGGCCTTGGTGGGCCTGGGTGGACGCATTTATGAAAACACCCCCGTGCTGGAGGTGACCTATGGCGACACCATTAACTTGCGTACGGCGAAAGGTTCGGTTCGGGCGAAGAAGATCCTCTGGTCCTGCGGCGCGTTTCTGGACCGGCTCGAGCCTGAATTGCACAAGACGATGGTGAGCACTTACGCCTTCCAATTGGTGACGGAGCCGCTTCCCCCTGCGCTGATCGAACAGATCAGTCCGATACGAGGTGCCTTCAGCGATATTCGTCCGGTGATCGAGTACTACCGGGTGACCAATGAAAACCGTCTGCTCTTCGGTTCGGCGACGCGCCTGCTCGAGTACATTCCCAACGATCTGAAGGCGTGGAACCGAAATCTGATGCTCCAGGTTTTCCCCTACCTCGATCACGTGAAAATCGACCTGGCCTGGGGCGGGCCGATGGAGTGCAGCGCCAATCTGTTCCCACAGATCGGTACCTTGCCCGGGCGCGACAACGCCTATTTCGTCCAGGGTTACTCGGGCTTCGGCGTGACGCCGAGTCATGTGGTCAGCCGTGTCATTGCCGATGGCATGACCGGCGGTTCACGGCATTGGGATGTGATGAGTGCGATCCCGCGTACGCGGATTCCCGGCAAGGATCATTGGCGCAACCTGATCTGCACCCTTGGAAAGGCCAGCCACCAGCTGGCGGGCTACCGCAACGGTCGCCGCTGATATCGCCTTACCCATGACCTGACTGGCGCTGACTGACGGCGCCACTGCTTCTCCTTTCGCATATCGGAGTACGGCCCATGCTCGCCTGTAAAAAAACAATAATCGCGCTTTCGTTCGCCTGCGTCTGTGTTCCAGCAGCAGCGCAGCCGCTGTACAAGGATGAAGCCACGGAAGTCGATGCGCGCTTGCTCGCGTTGGCTGGCGCCTTCCATAGCCGGGAAAACTACTCGCAATCGGGAACACGTAGAGAGGGGGCCAGCCGGTGGCAAGAGGCGGTCCTGCAATACGGTTTCGACCTGCGCCATAGTCTCGACGCCGGGTCGCAACTGTACGGTTCATTGAATTGGGTAAGCTCCGCCACCTTTGGCGATGGCGACCCGGCCGGCTGGTCTTCAGGTGATGAGCGCACCACGAAAATCGAGGACGCTTTCGTGGGTTGGCGCTCCGGCACACGGTTCGATGTCATGGACGAGAACGGCGTGGACATATCGTTCGGGCGGCAAAACATCGTGATCGGCGACGGCTTTCTGGTCAGTGGCGATGCCTTGAATCTCGGCAAGGAGTTTGTCGACGGCAAAGCCAATCGGGGCGGGGGATACTACCTGACCGGTCGCAAGGCTTTTGATCGCACGGCCGTACTGCGCCTGGGTGGCCAGCAAGGCTGGCGGGGTGATCTTATGTGGCTCAAGTCCGACAACCCGGCCCAGGCCAGGCCGGAATTGGCACTGGGTACGCTGGAGCATGTCAGCGAGCAGGGCACCCTGGGCCTGACTTATCTGAAAGTCACCGATACCGACCAGGCAATGGCGGACCTGTTGTTTCCCGAGCGCAAGGGTATGCAGCTCTACAGCGTTCGCGGACAGGGTAATGCAGGGGTTTCCGGGCTGTTCCTGGCCGGTGAGTACGCTTGGGAGCAGAAAGATAACGCCAGGGAGAACGCCTGGTATCTTGAAGCCGGTTGGACGTTTGACGATGTTCCCGGCACGCCTTCGATCAACTACCGATACAGTCGTTTCTCCGAAGGCTACGACCCGCTTTTCTATGGCAATGGCCGCGCGCTCGGTACCTGGTTCCAAGGTGAAGTCGCTGCCAACTATGCGGGCCCGTTCAACAGCAACGCCACTGTGCAGCATGTGGGATTGAAACTCGCTCCCGCCGAGGATCTCAAGCTAGGCATCTTGCTTTACACCTTCCGCACCCTCGACGCGAGCCGTAACCAACTGGATGCCGACGAGGCGGACCTCTACGCCGAATGGTCGATTGACCCGCATTGGACCCTCATGCCCCTGGTGGGCCTCTATAAGCCGAAGCAAAGTGCCGCAAATGGCGGGACACAAGTCGGCAACAGCACCACCAATCTCTACGGGCAGGTTTTGGTGGCGTGGTCGTTCTAGGTCGGAGGCGGTTCCCGAAGGTCAAGGCTTCAGCACCACCTTCACGCAGCCGTCTTTCTTGTCCCGGAAAGTCTTGTACATCTGCGGGCCGTCCTGAAGGCTCACGGTGTGAGTGATGACGAAACTTGGGTCGATCTGCCCCTCCTGGATGCGCTGGAGCAGATCATCGGTCCAGCGGTTCACATGGGTCTGGCCCATCTTGAAGGTCAGGCCCTTGTTCATGGCGGCGCCGAACGGAATCTTGTCGATCAAGCCGCCATAGACGCCGGGGATCGACAACGTGCCAGCGGGGCGGCAGACGTACATCATTTCCCGCAGCACGTGGGGGCGGTCCGACTCGAGCATTACCGCTTGCTTGACCCGATCATAGATGGAGTCGAATGAACGGGTTGCGTGGGACTCCATGCCTACCGCGTCGATGCATTTCTCCGGCCCCTTGCCTCCCGTCAGCTCGGCCAGGCGGTCCAGCACGCTTTCTTCATCAAAATTGATGGTGATGGCGCCACCGGCCTTGGCCATGGCCAGGCGCTCGGGCACGTTGTCGATGCATACCACCTGCCTGGCCCCGAGGATCACCGCGCTGCGCACCGTGAACTGGCCGACCGGGCCGGCGCCCCAGATCGCGACGGTGTCGGTTGGCTGGATATCGCATTGCACGGCGGCCTGCCAACCGGTGGGAAAGATGTCGCCAAGGAACAGCACTTGCTCGTCGGTAAGGCCATCCGGGATGACCACCGGGGTGAAGTCCGCGTAAGGCACGCGCACGTATTCGGCCTGGCCGCCGGGGTAGCCACCGGTAAGGTGGGTATAGCCAAACAAGCCCGCCGTGGTATGGCCGAAGGCCTTGTCGGCCAGGTCCTTGTTGCGGTTGCTGCGCTCGCACACAGAGAAATTACCCCGCCGGCATTGATCGCATTCACCGCAGCAAATGGTGAAGGGGACCACCACCCGATCACCAATCTTCAACTTCTTGTTGGCCGAACCAACTTCCACCACTTCGCCCATGAACTCGTGACCCATGATGTCGCCATGCTTCATACCGGGCATGAAACCGTCATACAAGTGCAGGTCCGAGCCGCAAATGGCGCACGAAGTGACTTTGATAATCGCGTCTCGCGGATGTTCTATCGTCGGGTCGGGGAGATGGTCATCACAGCGGATATCTTTTTTTCCATGCCAGCGTAACGCTTTCATTTGATCTACCTCCGGGGTGGGGTCGGTACGCTAGCCACCAAGTCATCTCGTTGCGCACCTGTTGATGTTTTCGGTTGAAAGAAAACCCCACAAGTTCAAATCTTGTTTGCGCGGATCAACAGGAACGCGATAAACGGCGAGGCATGTCAGGTAAGTGAGAGGCGTGAGAACCACAAGCGAGCCGAGGCGTCAGATACGCAGAGACGGCTGCCTTGGGGGTTGAATCCAGGCTGGCGGATTTGAAGTAAACGGCTACGTTGTAGAAGACAAAATTCTCGGGGAATCCCATCGACACTGTGAGGCTCAAGCATGACCAGCTCAAACATCAGCGTTGGCGCGGCGCTACGTGCCGGTACCGGCAAAACCTTCGTGGACCTGGACGGTTATAACGACACCGCCAAGATAGCCGTGGGGCCGGACGGCAAGATCTGGCTTGCCGGGATGACCTGGGTGGAAACTGGTCAGTGGGAGTACGAAGGCTACAGGACTTCTTTGGTACGCCTTAACGCCGACGGCACGCTCGACAGCACTTTCAGCGACGATGGTAAAACCCTGCTGCCTCGCGACATCTACCCGGGCGAAGGTTATAGCGCAGCCGTACAGGCCGACGGAAAGTACCTGATCGTCTATCCACATTTTTCTGCGCCGAGCATCGTCATGATCCGCCTGAACACCGACGGTTCGGTGGATCAGAGCTTCGGCGTCAATGGAACGGCCACCGCTCCGGCAGCATGGGGTGATTCCGCCAGCGCGACCGTACAGCCTGACGGCAAGATCCTCGTGGCGAATCATGACTCTTATGACCAGATTTTTTCCGTCAATCGTTTCAACCCCGACGGTACGGTCGATTCCAGTTTCAACGGCGGCAGCGCCGTGGAGTTCACTGTTCCGGGCCTCAGCACATTGGAAGGCTTTGGCCTGACGCTGCAGGCCGATGGAAAAATCCTCGTGCCCGGCTACAACGGCGCGTTTGTGGTCGCGCGGTTGAATCCTGACGGGTCCCTCGACACAGGTTTTGGCACCGACGGCACGGCCGACATTGAAGTAGCTGGCATGGCGAAATCGATTACCGTGCAGGCCGACGGCAAGATACTGGTAGCGGGTTACAACGAGGAGGAGGGAACCGGATTCGACTTCAAGATCATCAGGCTGAACCAGGACGGAACCTTCGACGCAGGTTTTGGCAACAATGGGATCGCTGTACTCGACCTGGCCGGCGGCAGGGATACGGCCCGGGACATCACCGTGCTTGCGGACGGCAAGATCCTGGTAGCCGGGCAGAGCAATTATTTTGGTAACGATGACTTCAGCATCATCAGGCTGAATCCTGACGGAACCCTGGACACCACCTTCGGCGCGCTGGCCGGTGTGTTGCCGCAAATTGAAGGAAGCGCGGGCGCCGATGTTCTTTATGGCTCCTACGTCCCGGAACTGCTCACCGGTCATGAGGGCAATGATGTGCTCGATGGAGGAGGGCAGCGCGATGTTCTCCATGGCGGCGCCGGCGCCGATGTGTTCCGAATCAACTCCATCGGTGACAGCTACCGCACCGACTCTCAGGCCGTCAGCGATCGCATCGTTGATTTCGATCCGGGCCAGGACCTTATCGACCTGTCCGCCTTGGGCTTCAGCGGACTGGGCAATGGGCTCGACGGAACCCTGGCGGTCTCTGTCAATGACAGCGGTACCCGCACTTATCTTAAAAGCTTTGAAGCGGACGGGCAGGGCCATCGTTTCGAACTGGCACTCAACGGCGATCTCTCTCAAGTTCTCAACGAAACCAACGTAGTGCTGAGTCGCACGCTGATCCAGGGAACGGAGTCGGCCGATCGCCTGAAGGGCTCGGCGGCGGGCGACGTGCTCATCGCCGGCGGCGGCGACGATGTCGTCTCGGGCGGCTTTGGGCACGATGTTCTTGATGGAGGATCGGGGCGAGACGTGCTGACAGGAAGTGAGGGGGCCGATGTGTTCCGCTATGGATCCCTGGAGGACAGCTTCCGTACGGCGGATGGAAATTTCCAGGACCGGATTGTCGACTTCGACCCGGATACCGACAAGATAGACGTCTCTGCGTTAGGCTTCACCGGGCTAGGGAACGGCTACAACGCGACGCTGACGGCCGTGCTGAGTGAGGATGGCCAGCGAACCTTCCTGAAAAGCTACAGCGCCGATGAACAGGGGCGTCGGTTCGAAATCACGTTGCAAGGCGATGTGGTGGCGCAACTTGGAGACGATGATTTTATCTTCGCTTCGGGTGATGAGCCTTTTACCGAGCTGCAGCTTCTTGGGGTCGCTGCGCCTGAGCAGCTTGGGTGATCCTTGCTACGCGTCCGGCACCGCTCTGGGTAGACCAATGCTACTGAGTGACGGGTCCGGACGACAAACCAACGACAAGAGGCCATCAGGATAGGCACTTCCAACTAGCCATCCTGAGCCTCTTACATGCCCTCGAACCGAACTGCCGTACCCGCTTTGGCACTGGCACTGGCATTGGCGATTGCCATGCCCATGACAGAAAGCCTGGCTGCGCCTGTCAATAATGCCTCCGCGACCAAACCGATGCTGGCGCCTGTGCAAATGGCACACACCTTTGCACAGGTGCGCAAAGGCAATGTCGTCAGTACGCTCCTTGTGACCGCGCTGTCTGAAACCAGCGTGACGGCAATTGACCTGAGCGAGCTGTCCGGTCTTCATAGCGCTGATGCATTCGACGTCATCAGCCGTTTCAGCCTCGCGCGCCTCGACGCGCTTGCAGGCCAGCCGTCACGCACGCAAGTGCATCCGCTTGCCCGGCTGATGGGTGTAGGCCCACGGGGTGTGGCACATATCGCGGCCGGCACGAATTATCCAGAGCATGGCAAGGAGGTCGGCGTAGACGAGGCCTTCCTGTTCCCCAAGATATCGCCCGCCAGCGGCCCTGTTTCAAAAATCATTGCCGCAACGGATGCCTTGATGGACTACGAGGTTGAAGTGTGCGCGCGGTTCGACCGCGAGCTGAGATCCGCAGCGGATTTCGACGAGGCACGTAAGGGCTTCTTTATCTGCGGGGACTTCAGTGACCGAGCGGCCCTGGTCAGAAATATCAATTTGAAGGACATCACTTCTGGAGACGGTTTCCCTGATGCGAAGAGCGGAAACGACCGTTTTCCCGTTGGTCCGTTTCTGGTGGTGCCCAAGGATTGGAAAACCTTTCTCGCCGCTGTCGTTATTGAAACTTATGTCGATGGCGAACGACGTCAGCAAGCGAACGCAGGCGACATGATCAAGGACCTTCGCCTTATTGTGCGAGAAACGCTCGAACAAGCAACCACCCGTACCTGGTCGTATCAGGGCGGCCGCATTCCCATGGTCAACCGCCAGGCAATCGACACAGGCAGCGCTGTACTTACCGGGACCGGTGACGGAGTGGTGTTCAAGGAGCCAGGCCCCGAGGTTATCGACGAGCTCATGGGAGCACGCAGCCGGGATCAGCAACTCAGCGTGATCGAAGCCTATCTGGCGGCAGAGCAGAAAAAAGGCATCTATCTGCGCCCGGGCAACACCGTGCGGTATTCGAGTAATTATCTTGGCTCGATCGAGACCGAGGTGGTTTCCGTCAGCTCCGCTAAATAATCACCGGAAAGCCACCGCCTGCCGCTCATCCAGGATTCTCGACGACATTTCGACGACACCCCTAGTTCAGCGTTAGACCACGTACGGCGCATAGCCCCCTCTCTCTGAATACAGGTACGGTATGAAACCTTCTCTGATTTTCTCCGCCATCCTTTGTGCCACTTCCGGCTTCGCCAACGCTGAGATTGCTGATGATGACGCGAATCCCACCCGCAAAACACCGCAATCCCGCTGGGGCCTCGGACTGGGAACCGCAATATCAAGCGGCGTTTATGCCGGTGAGGGCGTGCAGCTAACGCCTTTCCCTCTCTTCAGCTACGAAGGTGAGCGGTTTTTCTGGCGTGGAATAGCCGGCGGCGCGCATCTGTTCGAGCGTGACGGTTTCGCAATCGATGCGACATTGTCTGCACGCATGGATGGAATCGATCGATCAGATTTCGGCAGACGCGAACTCGCAGACCGTGGCGTTGACCGCTCATTGCTCGATGACCGTGACGATGCAATCGACATGGGGATCGCGGCCACGTGGACCGGGGACCTGGGGCAACTGGAGCTCGCCGTCAAAAGCGACATCAGCGACGCCAGCGATGGCTATGAAGCTGGGTTGAAGTACGGCTACCCCATTCAGTGGGGGCGAAGCAGAATCACCCCTAGCGTCGGCATTTCCTACTTGTCTGAAAAACTGGCGAACTATTATTACGGTACGCTTCCTGGAGAAGTCGACCGAGGCGTTGTCGATTACCGGCCCGGCAGTGCGACGGTGCAACGCGTCGGTCTGGATTTTGCTCGACCATTCGCAGAGCGCTGGGTGTTCATCGCAAATGCTACGTATGAACACCTCCCGGTGAAAATCACCGACAGCCCGTTGGTAGACGAAGACACAAACGGCGCGATGTCCGCGTTTATCGGGATATCGAGAAGTTTTTGATCGGCAACGGGCCCGGACCAAATGGTCAGGCGTACGCTGCCGACTGATCCGTACCAACCCTGGATTTACTGCGGACAACTCGGGTATGAGCATGGACAATAGGGTCAAACAGGCCTTGAGCGTTCTCATCATTGAAGACAACGCGGCCTTGGCTGCCAACATCTATGATTATCTTCACGCTTGTGGACATCATCCCGATGCGGCGCCCGATGGCGAGACGGGCCTCAGTCTCCTGGCGAGCAACCGATACGATGTGATCGTGCTCGACTGGATGATGCCGCGCATGGACGGCATGACAATGCTGGCGAAGCTTCGCAATCAATTGAAGTCTCGCATCCCGGTAATATTGATCACCGCCAAGGATCAAGTCGCAGACAAGATTCAAGGGTTTCTTACGGGCGCGGATGATTACGTTGTCAAGCCGGTCGCGCTTGCGGAGCTTGAAATAAGATTGAGAGTCGTCACTCAGCGCATGAGTGGCGCGCATCTCGAGTCGCAGGTACTGCAAGTGGCCGACTTGCGATTTGACCTGGACACCTTGCAGGTGACGAGGGCTGGTAAAACGCTCGCGATGACGCCCGTTCGCCGAACACTGCTTGCTTTGCTGATGCGCAGGTCACCAGGCCTGGTACGCCGAGATGAGCTTGAAACGCTGATCTGGGATGACCGCGTTCCGGACAATGACGCCCTGCGTTCACATATGTATATGTTGCGCAAGGCCGTGGATGGAGGCGCGTCACACAAGCTGATCAAAACCGTGGCGGGTAGCGGTTACCGTCTGCAAGCCGCCGATGAATGAGCACGTCTCTCAGCGAGATCAACGATGGCAGCCAGTAGCTTGAGTCGCAGGATCAGCGTGATTTTCATCTTGTTCGGCCTCACATTGGCTGCAGGACTGACCATCCAGGGCAACTTGAGCCAGCAAATGGTCGTTCATCCCATCTGGCGCGAGCTTTTGCAGTCCAGTACGGACCAGTACCTGTCTGATGGAAGATCAACTGCGGAAAAAGATCTTTCATCCGCCGGGATAATTCGGGGTTGGCGTCTGAACGGATATGCTCCGCCACCCGATATGCCCCCGTACTTCGCGTCGCTCGACCCTGGCTACCACGATGAACATCAGATGGATTCCTATGACACCGACCGTAGCCATGCTGTGCTCGTAACACCGCTTGGGAACGAGCGTATTGTCATGTCCGTGGACATAACCGACCTGGAAAACCATCAAAACATGACAGCGCTGCTGAGCGTGCTCATGGCGCTATTGAGCAGTTTGATGATCCTGGGCGCGATTGTCTGGGTCTACCGCACGCTGAGGCGACCCCTCCAGCTACTGGCCCAACGGATGGATGAGCTGGACCCGGAGCAACCGGCCCTGCGCCTTGCAACCGACTTCGACTTGAGTGAATTGCACGACATAGCGGTCATTGTGAACCGTCACCTTGACCGGGTAGGACGATTCATAGAACGGGAACGCAGCCTGTTGGACCTGGCCAGCCATGAATTCCGTACGCCTGTCTCAGTGATTGCAGGCGCCGTCGACGTTATCAAATTGTATAAGTTGCCAGCGGAAACAGACCGACCTTTGGCGCGCATCGAGTCGACAATAGGCAATCTGATGGAAATCATGTCGGCCTTATTATTCCTGTCCAGGGAGCCCGATGCGAAGGCTGCCGCCGAGACCACACGGCTCGACGCGATAATCGTGGCCTTGGTTGACGATCATGCGCATCTGCTGAACGGGACGGGGGCGGCATTTGTGATCGAAGAATTTCATCCTGCGACAGTTGCCTGCCCCGAGGCGATGGTCAGGATCGTCGTCAGCAATTTGCTGCGCAATGCGACAGAGCACGGTAATGCAGGGCCCATCAGAATCTGCCTGGCGGACGGCAGATTGAGCATACGCAACAGCTCGGGAGGCTTTGACGTGGTCGAGGCCGCTCGACGCCATACCATGGCGTTGAGGGATTCAAGCAAGCAGGGCGGGGGACAAGGTCTGGGGCTGTTCATCACCCGGCGAATTTGCGAGCGATTTGGATGGACCCTGATACTCTCGTCGGCGGTTGAAGGTGAGATTCTGGCGCAATTGCACTTCGGCCAGGCGGCCCCATACGATGACCGGGCCGAGGCCTCGGGCCAGTCGTACCGAGCGCCTCCCGGCAGCCTACGCTGACATCCAGATGAACCAACGCAAGGAACAGCGCTCAATGGATTGCATCATCCGCAAGGCAACGAGTACCGACGCCACAGCAATAAGCCTGGTGGTCGTGGCGGCGCTGCGCGAGTCCAACGTTCAAGATTATTCGCCAGAGATCATCGAGCAGGTGCAGCAGAACTTTTCACCCGCAGCGATCCTGAACTTTCTCGGCCAGCGAGAGGTATATGTCGCAAGCAGTGACGGTGAGGTTGTCGCAACAGCGAGTCTTGATGGAAACGTCATCCGAAGCGTGTTCGTTGCGCCTGCCTGTCAGGGCAGAGGCATAGGGCATCAGCTGATGGCAACGATTGAGGCGGGGGCCGTGCGCGGTGGTGTGGAGCGGCTACGAGTTCCTTCCTCGATCACCGCGCAAGGCTTTTATTCTTCTCTGGGTTTCGAAAAAGTCCGGGACGAGTTTCACGGCGCGGAGCGCACGATCATCATGGAAAAAAAACTGGGCAGCTAATCCTGCGCTCATCAAAAAAACCTCAAAGCAACTCTTAGATGCCAGAATCTCCTGGTTAGATCGTTCTGGAGATCCCCATGCTTCACGCATTCGAACAACGGCTCGACCCTTTTCCGCCTGACGAAGTCCCACCGCCACCAGACGGCCTGGCGCGTTTTTTGTGGGCCTGCACGCGGGGCGCCCGCGGCTACATCCTCGCTTTCGCGCTGCTCAGTGCCGCCGTGTCGATCTACGAAGCCTGGCTGTTTTCGTTTCTCGGACAGGTCGTCGACCTGCTCTCGACCTGGCAGGCCGGCGGCGATGCGGCGGGGCAGGAGAGTCGAGTGCTGTGGGGCATCGGCATCATGCTGGTGACCAGCATCGGCCTGGTCGCGTTGCGCACGATGGTGCAGCACCAGGTACTGGCGATCAACCTGCCGTTGCGGCTGCGCTGGGATTTTCACCGACTGATGCTGCGACAGAGCCTTTCATTTTTCTCGGATGAGTTCTCCGGCCGGGTCACCACCAAGGTGATGCAAACGGCGCTGTCGGTGCGCGAGGTGCTGTTCACCCTCATCGAGATCGTCCCCGGGATCGGCGTGTATTTCATCGCGATCATCGCCCTGGCCGGCGGCTTTGACCTGAAGCTGATGTTGCCTTTCATTGCCTGGGTAGTGTTGTTCGGCCTGGCCATGCGCTACTTCGTGCCGCGCCTGGAGAAAGTGGGGCAGGAGCAGGCCAACGCGCGGTCATCAATGACCGGGCGGGTCTCGGACGCCTATACCAACATCACCACCGTGAAGCTGTTCTCCCACTCGAAACGCGAAGCACACTTCGCCCGCGCGGCCATGGAAGACTTCAAGCAAACCGGCTTTCGCCAGATGCGCCTGGTCAGCCAGTTCGAAATCGTCAATCAGGCACTGGTGGTTGCCTTGATCCTCGGGGCCGGCGGTTACGCCCTGTGGTTATGGCATCAAGGCGAAGTAGGCACCGGCGCCGTGGCGGCAATCACCGCCATGGCGTTGCGTATCAACGGGATGTCGCACTGGATCATGTGGCAAATGACCTCGCTGTTCGAAAACATCGGCACTCTGCAGGACGGCATGGAAACCTTGACGCGGGGGCCCAAGGTTCAGGATGCGCCGGACGCCGGCGTGCTGGTTACTACCGGTGGTGCGGTGACCTTCGACAATGTCAGCTTCAATTACAACGGCGAACGCCAGGTGCTCGATGGCCTGAGCCTGAACATCCGGCCGGGAGAAAAAATCGGCCTGGTAGGTCGCTCCGGTGCCGGCAAATCCACGCTGATCAACCTGCTGCTGCGCTTCTATGACGTGGACAGCGGTGAGATTCGAATCGACGGGCAGAACATCGCGCATGTCACGCAAGACAGCCTGCGCAGCGCCATCGGCATGGTCACTCAGGACACGTCCCTGTTGCACCGGTCGATCCGCGACAATATTGCCTACGGCCGCCCCGACGCCACCGATGAGGAAATACGCAGTGCCGCAGCCAGCGCCCAGGCCGATGGGTTCATCAATCAACTGAGCGACAAGCAAGGCCATAGTGGTTACGACACCCTGGTGGGGGAGCGCGGCATCAAGCTTTCGGGCGGCCAGCGCCAGCGCATCGCCATCGCCCGGGTCATGCTCAAGAACGCCCCGATCCTATTACTGGACGAGGCCACCAGCGCACTCGATTCGGAAGTCGAAGTGGCCATCCAGGAAAGCCTCGATGAAATGATGCAGGGCAAGACCGTGATCGCCATCGCCCATCGGCTGTCCACGATCGCGGCGATGGACAGGCTCATCGTCATGGATGAAGGGCGGATCATCGAACAAGGCACCCACGCCGAATTGCTCGGGAAGAACGGCACCTACGCGCGATTGTGGCATCACCAGAGCGGCGGCTTTCTGGGGGAGGATCAGGGCGTGGTCGAGGCGGTGGAGTAGGCGAGGGCGACGGCTGTTCACTGGAACAGCCGACACATCACTTCTGCACGCCAGCCACCCGACGACCGCTCATGAAACACAAGAATCCACCCATGGCGGTCAGTGCACTCAAGGCGTAGAACATCGTCGGTGCCGGGGTTTGCAGCAGCAGGTACCCGCAGATCACCGGGCTCAGGGCACCACCAAGGGCTGCCAGGTTTTGCGCGCCGTAATAGCTACCGCGCAGCTCTTCCGGGGCCAGGGTATCGACGAAGAGGAATTCGGCCGGGTAGATGATCATCTCCCCGAGGGTGAAAATGAACATCGCCACGCACCAGCTCAGCATGTCGTCCGCCAGGCTGAAGCCGATCAGGCCGACAATGAACAGGCTGGTGCCTGCGGCAATCCAGTAGCGCAGCTTTTCGCGATCCAGGAACCGGCCGATCTGGTACTGCAGCAGGATCACGGTGATCGCGTTGCAGGCGAGCAGGGCGGCCATGATTTCCAGCGCGCGCCTGGAGTCATGGGTCACCAGCAGGTATTGCGACAGGTAAAGCGTGAAACGTCCGTGCACCACCGTGCTCAAGAGGCAGCCGCACGTGAACATGATCAGCGTGCGGTCGTTTTTCAGGGTGATCAGCGTTTTGAGAAAGCTTGGCGCTGGGCCAATGGCCGGTGTCGCTGCCCTGGGGATGCCGGTCATCAGGAAGATGCTGAAAAACGCGATGCCGCCTGCAATGAGGAATGGGGCGATCGGGTAGACACCGGCAATCACCACGCCGAGCATCGGGCCGGTGGCGTAGCCGATATTGGTCAGCGTGTAGCGCAGGGAAAAAGCCTTGGCGCGCTGGCCGATGGGCAGGTTCTCGCTGAGGATGGCTTTGGAGCCGATCAGGAACAGCGCTGACGCTGTCTCGGTGATCACCACGGTCAGCGTGGTCAGGTAGAGGTTTTCGGCAAAGGTCAGCAGTACGAAACCGACGGCGCTGGAAAGCATCGCCAGGATCAGCAGTCGGCGCTTCTCCAGGCGGTCGATGACATAGCCGCCATAGAGGGCCAGCAAGGTGGCGATGAACACCGCGATGCCGAGCAGCAGACCGACGTCCTGTTGGTTGAGGCCCAGCTTGTTGCTCAAGAATAACGTGAGCAACGGGCTGGTAATGGCGCGACTGACCACGATGGTCAGGGAAACAATCATCAGGCGCCGAATAACGAGTGAGTAAGTGGCCACGGTGGTGCAAATATCCTTATTCAGATCAAACGTGATCCCGATAATGCCGTTCATAAACCGCTGCGGGATGATCCTCGGCGACTGGCCCCGCGGTGTCTGACCACCATTGCGCGACCTCGGCGCCGGTGGCGATCCATACGTCATTGTGCCGTTGGATGCCCTCGATCAGTTCGCGCAACACGCCTATCCGTCCCGGCGTGGCGATGATTTCCGGGTGCAGGCGCAGCACGTAGCAGAGGCCGAACCGGTGAAAGCCGGCGAAGTCCATCTGCAGGTTGCCCAAGGTGTGGCTATAGGACGCGATCCGCGATTGCGCGGGTGGCACTGCCGGGCTCAAGTTGAAGGCGAAGTAAGGCTCGTCCTCCAGCTCATAGTGCAGCGGTACTTCAATGACGCTCGGTACGGTCGGGTGAGCGAATGGCAGGTCATCGCCGCGCCACGACGACGACCAGCGAATGCCCTGATCCCTCAAGGCTTCGATGAAGCCCGGAGCACCGTTGCCCGCCGGGATTCGAAAGCCGGTCGGGCGCTGGCCGGTCAGCCGGGCCAGGGTCTCGCAGCCCTTGGCGATATCGTCGCTTTGGGCGGCCAGGTCCAGTCTGTCGTAGTCCTGATGGCGATAGCCAGCGCAGGCGATTTCATGGCCGTCGGCCTGGATCGCCTGAATGTGCGCGGGGTTTTCCTCGGCAACGATACCGGGGACAAACCAGCTGGCGGACACCCCGAGCTGCTTGAACAGGCCGAGCATTCGCTCGACGCCACGTTGGGTGCCGTAGCGCCATACCGACAGCGTCTTGTCGCGCCCGGCGACCTCCGGGGCCTGGGTGAGGATGCCGTGGATGTCGTTGTAATCGACAGTCAGTACCACCGCGCAGCGATAGCCTTTCGGCCAGATAGGGGAGTCAGCCATGGTGATGCTCCTTCAGCCACCACTGGGCAACGTCGCGGCAGGTGGCGAACCACACGTCGTCGCGCGTGCGCATGTGCTCGAAGAGTTTTTCCAGTAGCAGGATGCGTCCCGGCTTACCGGTAATCTTGGGGTGGAAGAGGGTGGTCAAGCATAATCCCTCGTCCATTGCGCCGTCGTATTCGCGGCACCAGTTATCCAGGGTCAGCGCGTAGCTGGCCGTGCGGTCCAGCCCGGAAGGGAAGTTCGGCGCACGGGTATAGGCGAGAGAGGCGTAGTCGTCCATTTCCCAGCGACCGGGAATTTCCACCAGTGGCGTGTCGAACCCCGGCACGTTCACCAGGTATGGCCGGTCATCGCCGCGCATGCTGCTGGAATAGCGCACGCCGGCTTCCACCAGCATCGCCGGGGTTTCGGCGCGCCAGTCGCCGGACGGCGTACGAAAGCCTTCGGCGCGGATGTTCAGATGCTTCCAGAACACCTCGCGGCAGATATTCATCACGTCCTTTTGCTGATCCAGCGTCAGGGCATAAAAGGACTCGTGCCTGTAGCCGTGATAAGCCACCTCATGCCCGCGCTCGATGATCGCCTGGCACTGTCTCGGCCAGTTCTCCACGACCCAGGCCGGGACGAAGAATGTCGTCGGAATCTGGAACTCGTCGAGCAGGTCGAGCAGCCGCGGCAGCGCCCGATAAGGGCCATAGCCGCCGAAACCGAAGTACTCGGGCTTGCGCCAGATCGAGCCGTTGAGCATGGCATCACCGGTCGGACCATCGAGGTCGAAGGCCAGGGCCAGACAAGCCTTGTGCGGGCCGGGCCAGGTGGGTAGGTGTGAGGAAGACATCTGTAGTGCTCCGATAATTTCAAATACACACCCGATCCCCTGTGGGAGCGAGCTTGCTCGCGATGAGGCCGGCACATTCAGCATGTTCGGTGAATGAAACACCGCTATCGCGAGCAAGCTCGCTCCCACATTGGATTGTGGATCAGCTCCGTTACTTCCCGGCGTTAATGGTCACGGTCTTGATCGCACCCAGTTCCAGGTCCCATTTCTTGAGGATCGCCTGGTAGCTGCCGTCATCGATCATGCTCTGCAGCGCAACCTTCACCGCTTCACTGAGCTCAGGTTTTTTCTTGCTCACGCCCATACCGGTGAACTGCTCGGAGATCGGCAGGCCCACGGTCTTGTACATGTCCTTTTCCTGGGTCTTGAGGTAGGGCAGGGTTTCGCTGCCCTGCATGGCCGCATCGATGCGGCTCTGGCGCAGTTGCGCCCGGGCATCGGCCGAACCCTCGGTGCCGACCACGTTGATCGCAGGCTTGCCGGCGGCTTCACAGTTGGCTTTGCTCCACTCGGCGATCTCCGTCGGGAAAGTGGTGCGGCGGCTGGTGCCGACCTTCTTGCCACACAGGTCGATGATCGCGTTGGTGTCCTTGTTTTTCTGCAAGGTGTAGAACTGCGGCCCGCTGGTGAAATAGTCGACGAAGGTCACGCTGGCCTGACGTTCGGCGGTGTCGGTCATGCCCGACAGCACCATGTCCACGCGGTCGGTGGTCAACGCATTGATCATTTGCTCGAAGCCGGTCTCCTGCCATTTGATCTTCACGCCCAGGCGTTCGGCCAGAGCATTGCCCAGGTCGTAGTCAAAGCCGGTGAGGGTGTTGGTGGCCGGGTCCTTGAAATCCATCGGCGGGTAGTTCGGCATGATCGCTACGACGATTTCGCCCTTGGCCTTGATGCTGGCCGGCAATTGGGCGGCGAAGGAAAAACCGGATGCCATAACGCCTGCGAGTACTGCTGGAATAACGAAGTTCTTCATGGTCGTTCTCTTATGAGTGTTGTGAGCGCCAACGGGCGCCTAGGTTCGAACGGCAGAAATGAAGCTCTGGGTGCGAGGGTTTTGCGGACTTATTAGTATTTCTTCGGGGCTTCCAGCCTCCACGATCTGCCCGCCGTCCATGAACACCATGCGGTTGGAAACCTCGCGGGCGAAGCCCAGTTCATGGGTGACGACGATCATGGTCATGCCGGTCTGCGCGAGATCGCGCATCACCGACAGCACCTCACCGACCAGTTCCGGGTCGAGTGCCGAAGTGGGTTCATCGAACAGCATCAGCTTGGGGCGCATGGCCAACGCACGGGCAATGGCGACACGTTGCTGCTGACCACCCGACAGCTCGATCGGGTAGCTGTGGTGCTTGTCGGCCAGGCCGACGCGGGCAAGCAGCTCCAGGGCTTCTTCGTGCGCCTCTTTAGGTGAACGCTTGAGCACCTGGCATGGGCCTTCGATGATGTTTTGCAACACGGTCATGTGCGGGAACAGGTTGAACCGTTGGAACACCATGCCGGTGGCCAGGCGCTGGCGGGCGATCTGCGTTTCGTTGAGTTCGTGCAGCTTGTTGCCGACGATCCGGTAACCCACCAGCTCGCCATCGACCCACAGGCCGCCCTTGTCGATTTTTTCCAGCTGGTTGACGCAGCGCAGCAAGGTGCTCTTGCCCGAGCCGGACGGGCCGATAATGCACAGCACTTCGCCTTGCTCGACCTCGATGTTGATGTCCTTCAGGGCGTGGAACTGGTCGTAGTATTTGTTCAGGCTCACGGCCTTGACGATGCTTCTCATGTGCGGCTCCTCAAGAACGCTTGCCGGCGCCGCGAGCGAAACGACGCTCCAGCCGGCTTTGGCCAAAGGACAGGACGGTGACCGTGGCCAGGTACCAGATCCCGGCGACGATCAGCAGCTCCATCACGCGGGCGTTGGCGTAGTAGATGTTCTGGGCGTTGTAGAGCAGTTCCGAGTACTGGATCACGCTCGCCAGCGAGGTCATCTTCACCATGCCGATGAACTCGTTGCCCACCGGTGGGATGATGATCCGCATGGCCTGGGGCAGGATGATCCGGCGCAACGCTTGCAGGCGCGGCATGCCGATCGACTTGGCGGCTTCGTACTGCCCGGTGTCCACCGAGAGCAGGCCGGCGCGGACCACTTCGGCGGTGTAGGCGCCCTGGTTGATGCTCAGGCCAAACAACGCCGCCACGAACGGAGTCATCAGGCTCACGGTGTCCATTTCGAACACGCCGGGAATGCCGATGGTGGGGAAGATCAGCGCCAGGTTGAACCACAACAGCAACTGCAGAATCAGCGGCGTACCGCGAAACAGCCAGGTGTAGGTCAGCGCCACGTAGCGCAGGATCGGGTTGGCCGACATGCGCATGATCGCGGTGATCACGCCGAACACGATACCCAGCGCCATCGCCAGCACCGCCATGACGATGGTGTTGAGCAGCCCCCACATGATCGCCTCGGAGGTGAGGAACTGGCCGATGTACGACCATTCGATCTTGCCTTCGGCGAAGGCGCGCACCAGGCCGATGAGTGCGATGACGATCACCGTGGCGAAGAAGATCCGCCCGTAATAACGCCGGGGCACATGATCGTACTGGGTAATGTCGAACTGGTTTTCCGCCAGCTTGCGCTCCGCCTGGAGTCGTTCTGCCTGTGTCTGGCTCATGTGGTTCTCCGTACGCTTTTTTCAGATCCACCACATTCCCCTGTGGGAGCGAGCCTGCTCGCGAATGCGGTGGGTCAGTCAACATTGATTTAATCGGGATACCGCGTTCGCGAGCAGGCTCGCTCCCACACGTTTTGCGTCATGACCTAAAGGCGGAACCCGTGGTATTCCTCGGTCCACGTTTGCTGGGCGGCGAGGGCGCTTTTCAGCCGACCAAGCTGTTCACGCACCCGTTCTGGCGCGGTGCCACCCCAGCCGCTGCGGGCGGCGATGGCAGCTTCCAGGGTCAGGCTTTCGCGTACTTCGGGGGTAAGGCGCGGGTCGATTTCCGCCAGCAGTGCCGGGGAGGCTTCCCACAGTTCGATAGCGTGTTTCTCGCAAGCCTGGACCAACGCACCGGTGATCTCGTGAGCCTCCTTGAACGGCACGCCGCGCACCGCGAGCCAGTCGGCGACTTCGGTGGCAAGGGTAAAGCCCAGCGGTGCCTGGCGACGCAACTCTTCAACGTCGACCTTCATCGTTGCCACCATCCCAGCCATGGCCGGCAGCACCAGCAGCAAGGTGTCGACGCTGTCGAGCACGCCGTGCTTGTCTTCGCTCAGGTCGCGGTTGTAGGACAGTGGCAAGGATTTGAGCGTGGACAGCAGCCCGGTCAGGTTGCCGATCAGGCGACCGGCCTTGCCCCGTGCCAGTTCGGCGATGTCAGGATTCTTTTTCTGCGGCATGATCGAACTGCCGGTGGCGTAGGCATCGTCCAGCGCGATCCAGCGAAACTGCCGCGACGACCACAGGCAGAATTCTTCGGCGAGGCGCGAAATGTTGATGCCGAGCATGCTGGCGATGAACAGGAACTCGGCGACGTGATCGCGGCTGGCCACGGCGTCGATGGAGTTCTCGCAAACACCGCTGTAGCCCATCTCCTTTGCCGATTGCTGAGGTAAACGAGCGATCGCCGAACCGGCCATGGCCGCCGCACCGAGTGGTGACAGCGAAGTGCGCGCGTCCCAGTCCACCAGGCGCTGCACGTCGCGCAGCATCGATTGGGCATGGGCCAGCAGGTGATGGGCAAACACGATCGGCTGTGCCTGCTGCAGGTGAGTAAATCCGGGGCAGATGCTCTCGATGTGCTGCTCGGCCTGGTTCACCAGCGCTTGCTGCAAGCCCAGCACTTCAACGGCCAGGGTACGTACGTGGTCCCGCAGGAACAGCCGCAGATCGTTAGCCGTCTGGTCGTTGCGCGAACGCCCGGCCCGCAGCTTGCCACCGAGTGCACCGAGGCGTTCGGTCAGCAGCCGCTCGATGAACGTGTGGACGTCTTCATCATCCAGGGTCGGGGCGATGATGCCGGCGCGGTAGTCCGTGCCGATGCGCTCCAACGCGTCGAGCATGGTCAGGGTTTCTTGCTCGTTCAGCAGTCCGGCACGCTGTAATTCCCGAGCATGGGCCTTGGAACCGGCGAGGTCGTACGGCGTGAGCCGAAAGTAGCGTTCAGGGCAACGGGAGAGGGCCGCCAAGGCTTCGGAAGGGCCGCTTTTGAAACGCGCCCCCCAGAGACGGTCGGTGGGTTGGGACATTGTTGTTTTCCTCGTCGGTAACGCGAACTGAAACGGGCACTCCAGGTCGCAACATCGCCACAAAACAAGCGAACGAAGTCAGGCCAGAGCAGTTTTCAAGAGGGCAGTTGCATCGGTGCGAGTGCTGATCGAAGTGTCAGCTTTTAATGTTTTGCGATCAGCGCCTTGGCACTGATGTTCTGGATTTATTGGCGGTTGCCAAGCCTGGTTTTCTGTGTTCATTATTATTAGGCCAGCGTGTTTTTGTTGTGGGCACAGGTTGTTGAATTGGGCGTCAGAGGTAAATAAGCATTATGGAAACCCCACTTTCCAATTCCGGAAACCCGCCGCCGAAAATGCCGCAACGGGCACCGTTAGCCCTCAGCGGGCTGGACTTCAAACTGCTCAAAGTGTTCAAGGCCGTGGTCGAGGCAGGGGGCTTCAGTGCCGCCCAAAATGAGCTGAATGTGGGATTGGCTGCCATCAGCAAACAGATTTCTGACCTGGAAATCCGCATCGGCATGCGCCTGTGCACACGCGGGCGCGAGGGCTTTCACCTGACGGAAGAGGGGCGCCTGGTGTATCAGGCGTCAATCGATTTATTTGCCTCGGTCGACAACTTTCGCGATCGCCTTAGTTCAGCGCAAAACGAACTTGTCGGTGACCTGGGCGTGGGCGTTATCGATAATACGATCTCTGACGTAAACTCCCCGTTAGTTGCCGCGCTCAGGCGCATGAACGAACAATCGCCGAAGGTCAGGTTTCAACTTCAGGCCAGCCAACTCGACGAGGTTGAAAGAGGCGTCGTCGAGGGGCGGCTAGTGGCGGGAATCGTGCCGATCTATCAAAAACGCGAGGAGTTCGACTACTACGAGCTGTACGAAGAACGCTCGGAAGTCTATTGCGCCCTCGGCCACCCGTTATTCAGCATGGCGGAGGCGGACATGGGCGAGGATGTGCTCAAGGCCCACGAGTGCATCAACCATCGTTACGCGATTCATCGCGACAAACTGAAGTTTGCTCACTACGACAGTTTTTCTGCCTCGGCCACCCAAGTGGAAGCCGTTGCGCTGCTGATCAAAACGGGGCGTTTCCTGGGATTCCTGCCCCAGCATTACGCCGCGCCGATGGTGGCGCGGGGCGAGTTTCGCGCGGTACGGCCGGACCTGATCAACATCGTCACCCCGTTCAGTCTGATCCTGCGTCACAACACGGTGCGCAGTCCGCTGGTCAAGGCGTTTGCCCAAGCACTGGGCGTGGATTTGAAGGCTCCGGTCTGACTGCTCTAGGCGCCTGGGCTCATCTCGACTCGATCAACTTTGATGCCTTCTGAACGCTGCATGGTTTCCGGAACCCCAACCCATAACAGCAAAAATGCCGCTCCGGCGACTCCAGCAAGTGTCAGGAATGCCGCATCGTATCCCGCCGCTTCAACCACAAATCCCGACAGACCATTGCTCAACGCCGCACCGAGGCCAAACACCGTTGTGAGTGCGCCGAGGCTGATATTGAAATGGCCGGAACCGAGCGTTAGATCCTTGACCATGACCGGGAACAACGCGCCGAAAAGACCGGCGCCGACACCGTCGAGCAGCTGTATCGCGACCAACCAGTACGGATCATCCGACAAGGTGTAGAGCAGACCGCGCAACGGCAGGATCAGAAAACCCGCCAACAGCAGCGGCTTGCGCCCCCACTGATCGGCTTTGGCGCCAGCCAACAGCGCCATCGGCACCATGACCAGCTGCGCCGCGACGATGCAGGCGGAGGTGAGCGGGGTGGCCATGTGCAGATTGGCTTGCGCAAGCTTTTGGCTCACCAGCGGCAGCATGGCGGCATTCGCCAGGTGGAACAGCGCGCAGCAAACCGCAAACATCAACAACGGTCGGTGGCTGAGCAACACGGCAAACCCGGAGGGCTGAGGGTGATCGGGGCCACGAGGTTCGAGACCGCGAGCCAAATCATGGTCGATCGCTTCAGCCGAGACGAACGCCACGGCACACACGCTTGCCAGCGCCATGACCGCCATCAGGTAAAACACCGCCACCGGACCGAACAGGTAAGCAGACAAACCGGCCAGCAACGCCGCGCAGGCGTTGCCGGCATGGTTGAAAGTTTCGTTGCGCCCGGTTCGCCGCGTGAAAGCGCGAGGACCGGTGATGCCCAGGGTAATTGCCGAAATGGCCGGGGCAAAAATCGATGCGGCCACCGCACTCAGGGCCTGCGTAAGCGCCACCAGGCTGAATGACGAGACGAAAGGCAACACCAGGCAACTGGCGGTCACGACCAGCGCGGCGATCACAATCAGCGCGCGCTTGGCACGGCTGCTGTCCACCAGCGCTCCAGCGGGCGTCTGCGTGATCAGGGCCGCGACGCCAGCAATCGTCATCACCACGCCGATGCTCGCCGGGTCCCATTGATGCACCGCCAGCAAGTAAATCGCCAGATACGGCCCGAGACCGTCGCGCACGTCGGCGAGAAAGAAGTTGAGGCTGTCCAGCGACAGGTTGTTGCGGCGATCCAGATGAGCAGTCACGGGGGGAGTCTTTACGAAGTGAGGTTCGGCGAAATTGACTCAACCTCGGCGAGGTTAGAGACCGGTGCGGTGGGGATTAGTTGCAGGGAGCACCCAGAAGAAAATAACCGAATTTCATCTAGATAAAAAATATTAACGAAAACAATTGATAAAACATTAATTTGCTTGGTTTTCTAGAAAATTTTTGTTAAAAGCAATTCCGGCGTTGATTGTCGCAGCAGAAGAAGGGAAGCAATCTATTAAATAGAGGTGGGCTATAGAGATCGCCGATTACGATTGATTTTTTTACCAGAGGCTGTGCACAACTTGCACTATAGGTAACAGCTGTCTACCTTTAGGAGCATGGATCTATCTGGAATGCCCCAATCATAAGGAATTGAGATAAGGATCAGCATATCCACAACCTATAATGGGGGTGGTTATGCCTAAGCGTGGCAGAACATCATATTTTACCAATCGTGGAAAGCATTTTGGAAATCTCTGGGCTGTATACAGCTTTAGGGCCAAAGATGTGTTATTGCTTTCCACTGACAGGCAGCTGGCGCACTGGCTTTTATACTTAGAGTTCTCGTCTTCCATTGCAAGCTTTAGTTTTAAGAGTGGGACTAAGGAGTTTTCTGAAAAACCAAACTATATCTTGAATTATCATGCTGAGGTTTTGCCCTTAGAGGGTTGTAATGAGCTGCATTATCTACAAGTGGAAGGGAACACGGAGTCTTGCGCAGAAAAAATTCTTGTGGCGAGAAAATATAAATATAATTACCGCGAGTTCAATGATGAAGATTGGCTCCCACGCCGAGACAAAATACTCCCGCTTCTTAAAGTCGCTAGTTATCTAGCAGGAAGCCGAAGTCTATACATCCCGCCAACACTGCTGGAAAAAGCGCTCCATTACATTCTAACACTCCGTTCGGGGACCTTACGCGGTTTTTTATCAGCGCTAGCGGATTATGAAAAAAATCTAATCTTGGTGGTTTTTTCGCGAGCCTATTCGGAGCGTTTGATCTCAGTCGACTTTGAATTGAGCTTTTTCAGCCAAGACACGCACTGGAGGTTAAATGAAATCTAAAATCACACAAGAAAGAATTTCCTTCGTTGGATTCCAGAAAGTAGACGCCTCCGCTATGGACGACGATGACCGAGCTCTATTTCTAAGGAGAAAAAAGGCGATCGATATGAGACTGGAAGGCTACACGGGTAGAGAAATTCGAAACCAAACCGGCATAAGTGAGAGCGAGGTTACGCGTTTATTCAAGCGTTATACATTAATGTTAGTGGAAGGGCTATTTGTCGGAGAGGCGGGTTTGATACCGCACTCGCGTGTCAGCTGCAATGTCAGACAAAAAGCACTACCGGTTAAACATACCGAAGGGCAGGGAGGGCTTTCCGGCGCCTTGGGGTATACGCTGAAAAAACACCCACGAATAGCTGTTGAATTTGAACGGCAGGTATTTCGCGAGGAATTTAAATTTGGTCACGGGGCTCATTACGATAAAAAACATCTTTGCGCGGTTTTTTATTCCATTTGTAGAAATGAAGGCGTACAGGAAGACGAGTGGCCACTCAATCAACCGCGCGGGGCACGGAGGACGATAACAAAACTCATTAATGAAATTCTGGCGAGCGACTTTAAAAGAGCATCTCTTGCCACTGGGGGAAGGCTTGCATTAACCCACTCCAAGGTGGGTACGGGACACGCTCGGCTTTTTGATAACTATGATGTCTTTGACCTAATTGAGATTGACTCGTATCATGTAGATTCTTTTTTTTTACTTAATATCACGGGTGACAGGCGCAGCCGAACGAAAGACGTCATTAGTCGCATTTGGATGATTGCGGCCGTATGTAGAAGAAGTAACGCGGTACTCGCTATAAAATTCATTTTTTCCAGTGAAATAAGAGCTCAAGACTTAGTCGATCTGATTTGCGAAGCTTATTCGGGTGGCTGGAAACCTCGTCAAACATTGAGCGTACTTGATTTAAAATATTCGAACGCTGCTGGAATGCCGGGGCACTCGTTTCCTGCTCTAAAAAACCATATCTGGGGAGCGGTATGCTTGGATAATGCGATGCAGCATCATGCTAATCAAGTATATGAGTTAGCGTTGCATGCGGTCGGATTTGGCATAAATTTTGGTCCTCTTGAGCAGCCAGCGCGAAGGTCTAAGGTTGAAGCGCTCTTCAAGCGTATTTCATCAAGGGTAATGCATCAAATTGAATCCACAACCGGATCTTCGCCTGGAGATGGGCGTGCAGAATCGCCAGAACAAGCCGCAATCTATTATCAGATTGATGTTGATGATGCACTGGAAGTGATGGACGTCTACGCAGCTAATTACAATGGTACTCCCCAAGGAGGATTGAACAAAGGTAACAGCCCCTTGGAGATACTATCTGATTATTGTAGCGATCTGAACGTGCTGTTGCCCGCTTCCTCTGAGGTATATCTGAATAACATCGCATTGGGCAGCACTAACCGAAAGGCACGGGTGACGGGTAACATAGAGAAAGGTATTAGACCTCGAATCAAACTCGACCAAGCTATTTATACCAGCCCAGATTTAGCAAAATCCCGCGGGACTTATAGGAAAAATATTGACGATTCGGATAGCACCCAACGACTATCGGTACGTAGAAGCCTATCTACCTGATGGAGTTTATTTCGGTACGTTGATAGTGGAGGCCGCTTGGCGAAAGATTAAACACAGCGTGACTACCAGGCGATTAGTGAACCGAGCTCTCTATAAGCGAGAGTTTGAAATTATGGAAGGCGAAAACCCTGTTATTGCGTGGCAAAGGCATATGCAAATGAATGCCAGTCCTAAAACAAATCGTGAACTGCAGCGGCTCAAGGAGGAAACCAAAGGGCATCTTAGGGAAGAGCCGTTATATTTGGTAGAGGAGGAGATGCCACACACACAGGTAATGAATGAGCGATGGAAAGATCTTGGTATTCTTAAATAGGTACTGAAGATGGATCATTCTCACCCAATTTTGAGTAGAGAGTACAGGCTGAACACACCTGCTTTGCTTGCAGTGGTTCAAAACGCCTGTTTCAAGGTGCTCATGCGGAAAACAGGTGTTGTTTATACCGGAGAGCCAAGAGTTGGTAAAACTGTGTGTTGTGAAGCGCTCCTTGAAGAAATACCCAAGCGGTTTCCGAATATCTACGTTTTTATGATACCCGCGACGAACAAGGATGCGTCATCGCCTCGCTACTCCTCAATCGTGCATCAGCTTATTGAACAGGAAGGTATTACTCCCAAAGCGCGAGCTACATTTATTCAGCGTCAATCAATGTTGGTAGAGCGACTTAAGACTAGAGCCGAGGCGCGACACGCGAAGCAAATAGTGCTACTTATTGATGAGCTTTCAAGATTATCGATCGGTGACTTTAAGCAACTTGCTGATATCTACAATAAGCTTCGGGCTGACAAATTCACACTGACCGTTATATCGTTTGCAATGCCATCCATAGAAAAAGTTGCAGAAGATTTTCTTCGCAACGATGACAGGCATATAATTGGGAGATTTTTGTCCGATATCCGTCCTTTATATGGCGTAACAACAGCGGCGCAACTTACGCAGATAATGCGTCTCTATGATGACAACCTAGAGGAAAAACCTTTTAGTCATGGCTTCACAAGAAATGTGCTTCCGAAGGCTTATGCGGATGGCTTTAGAATTACAAACCTTGCGAGCGATGTATGGCGGGAAATGTCTCGCGTTTCCTCTGGAAATTATGTGAATAACTTGCCGATGGAGCACGTTGCGCAAGTTATTGCTTATCTATTCGTGATCTTGGGGTGTGACGACTCTTGCTCTCTTGTGGTGCCTCCGGATCTAGTTGAAGAAGCAGTGCGTGAAAGTAACTTCAAGGAGTTCTGCAGAAAAATTACTGACTGGAAGGGGGGGTGATGAGAACCTTATTCTATCCCGAGTGTGGTCCAATGCCTTACGAGTCTATTCTGTCCATCTACTTGAAACTCTCCCACAGTAATTTTATAGAGTTAGCCGACCTTCGAAGGAACCTTGGTGGGCTTTGGACAAATGGCGAAAGCGGCCGCCTGCTCATCAATTATAAGATAGAAGAATGTCTAGAGAGGGAAATTCACGAGATTGCGCATCACCTGCCATGGAAGTATGCGCCTGCGATCGCACTGAGTAGTCCAGCATCTGCGCTAAGATTCTGCGCTGAATGCGTGAAATTTGGTTACCACTCCGTGTTTAATTCGATCCAATTTCATCGCATGTGTCCTTTACATAAACGAGCGCTAAGCTTGGCATGCGTTACCTGCCGACAGCGTTTCCTGAAAGGATTTACCACTTGTCAAACCATACCTAATACAATTGGGATCTGCAGCACCTGCGGATTTCAAGATATGGGACTTCGCGATGAAATAAAAAAGCGTCGCGCACCTGGACTTGCGATTGCGTTAGAGCATTTCGGAAGAGCCCAAGCTCGATGGTATCAAGAAATTTACAGTTTCCATGCCCGTGAGCCTGGCTATAGCGAACTTTATTATCAGTCAGAGTTGGGGCGTGCTGAGCTTTCAGGGCCGTGTGAACGTTTCTTCAATATGCATAGTCCGGAAAAACTCTCGGGTCGTCAATACATCTCGCCTCCGATCACTTGTGTTGGAAGCTTCAGGACCTACCTGCATTGTCGTTTATATATGGCCGCTTCAAGATTTGCTTTGGGAGACCATCTGAGATTGCACTCGCAAATTGAAATATTGATTCGCGTAAAAGAACGGTACTTGGGGAAACACGCCGATTGTTGTCGCGATATGTGTAAGATAGCAGACTATCCTGATGGAAAGTTAGTTATAAGACCAATGTGCTCTGTAGCGACGGCTTATATTCTTCTTTGCATGAAGGCTCGCTATAATGTTTGGCCGTCCCCTGGAAGTATTTGTCAAGATTTTTCGTTGTTGGCGTCCTTAGGCAGTTCCGCGCCCTCTTTTGTATCTTGCTGGACCTATCGTGAGGCGGTACTGGTATTTTTTACAATCTTAGCGCGCTTAGAGTACTACGTTTCTGAGGGGGCCAACTTTTTTGTAATCTGTAGATCTGAAACGGTCTATTTCCCAAGCCGGCGCGGCTTGACCGTCTTGAGGAAAGCCTCGTACAAATTCCGTTTTAGCTGTCGGATCCCCTCTGAGAAACTTTTAATAGCTCGCGATGGATTGGGGGGAGCTCTGATGATCATATGCACTCCGCAACGAGACCACGCTGACCCTCACTCTAAGTTAAAAACGCTTGTCGTTTAGTGTGGACGCGTTCAGATATTCTACCTTTAGGCTACCGAACCGATATTTTAGTGATCGGCCTGTTCAATCAGTAATTTTGTTTGCTAAATTCTGCCTTATTTCTTTCAGGCTCTACTTCGATGCCAAACTGTGAATACTGCCGTCAACCAGGCCCCTTAACGAAGGAGCATTTATGGCCAACCTCCCTGCACAGGCGGCTCCATGCTGTCAACCAGCAGACAAAAAACATTTTCTGGCTAAGCAGGCTACAGCGCGAAATTTCAAACGAACCACAAATACGTGATGTATGCGCGTATTGCAACAATGTCACGCTTTCCACGCTCGACGATTATATGTGCAGGCTTTTCGACTCTGCTTTCACCAGGATCGTGGAGCGCTACGCAGAGGTCGTATTCGAATACGACTACCACCTTCTCAAAAGGTGGCTACTGAAAATGAGTTACAATTCCGCACGGATACACAATTCACCTGACCGCGGCGCCCTTAAATGCGTTCTTCCGTATATTTTAGGCGCTGACCTTCGAATGGGCCGCTCAATACAACTTTTCGTCCGCCTCGTACATCCTCAAGTAATTTCTGAGAGCGAGACTAGCAAGGATGGCGACCCGCAAACGAAGGTCGTGATTGACCCGTCAATACATAGATTGGGGCATGTGATATTTCGAGCCCATGGAATTGGGCAAAAGACCCTTAGGGCGATTCATCTACGCTCCTATACTTTCTACCTTGCATACTGGCAGCCCGGAAATGGGCGGGCAGAGCAACAAGATTTCGCGGAGATATTCAAACAAGGGATGCCTGGCGTACAACTCCTTCGCCCCTCCGACGAAAAGATCAAACTTTTCTGCGATGGCATCGGTGCGTGGGATTCACTTAAGGATGCCCGTAATGCCCGTTTTTCCTCTGCGGTTGATGCATAACGACTCAACTTAGCTATGGCCAGAAATGTGGGGCAGGACGAGGAAGGAGCTGACTTGTTTTCCGTTATAGTGGAAAGCGTTAATTTTTCCCAGTTATCCCAATCTCTTCTGTCGGGGCGACAGCAGGTATCAACTCAGTGGCTCGGCTGCCCAACAACGAGCCTGCCTGAAAATAGCCCATTACCGAGCCGACGCTACGGTGCTCAGTCATGGCCATCACCTCGCCGAGCGGCACTCCCTGCCGTCCGGCTTCGGTTACAAAGCCAGAACGCAAGCTATGCGCAGCCCAGTCCCCCTCCAGTCCGGCCATTTTGGCTCGGCGCTGGACGATGCGCGCGACCTGATCGGCCGACAGCGCTGTAGCGCCCACCTTGTTGCCTTTGTGCAGGCGACGGAATAGCGGTCCACTGCTTGCGGGTGCCGCCGCCAACCAAGCGGCCAATGCGATTGCCGCCGGCCCGCGCAGCGGCTTCTCACGGCGTACGCCACCGGTAACGGTCTTGGTGGTGCCCAAGGCATACATCCAAGTGTCGGCATCCAGTCGGCGAACATCGTCCACTTGCAGTCCAACCACTTCCGAGCGCCGACGACCGCCGCCGCTCCAGGTCAGCAGGAGCAGCGCGCGATCACGAACCCCGCGCACGCCGTCGTCACAGGTGGCGAGCAGCGCCTGCAATGGCTCGAGCACGATCGCGGTTTTCTTACGCACGTTCACGCCCTGGCGCGATTGTGCCTTGCGTGCTTCGCGCAGCAGTGTTTTTAAAGCCGGCGCTTCGGTCGGGCTGTCCCACTCATTGATTCGGTGCCATTTACCGAGTACCGCCAAGCGGTGACTGACGGTATTGAACGCCAGTGGTCCCAGCTTGCTCTTGACCCGGGCGGTGACCAAGGCGGCGTCGATGCCGGGCGGCAATAGGTGCGCCCAGCCGCCACCTGCCAACGGCCGTGCTAGGTGATCGAGGACAAACTGCACGGCTACAGTTGGGGGAAGGGGCGCATCGCCCAACGCCTGGCCAAAACGCAGCTGCAACCAAGCCGACCAGTAGGCGAGGGCGCTGCGGTAACTGCGTACAGTATTTGCCGCGGTGCCGGCGGCAATAAACGCCGCCGCTGCTTCCTGAGCGTGGAGCGCCAAGGATTGCAGGTCCAACGGCGTTTCGTCGACCAAGGTCAATTGATCTGTAATATTCAATACGTTCAACGTATGATAATTCCACTATATAGAAATTAAGGTCGGATAACATTCTATTATCAGACCTAATATAGCGGGAGATGAGTCATGGCAGTAGGGGTGCCGGAAAACGACGTGTTTGCCGCGGCGGATGCCGTCTTGGCGCGCGGTGAACGCCCGACGGTCGAACGTGTGCGCCTGGAACTGGGACGCGGCAGCCCTGCGCGAGTCGGCGGTTTGCTTGACCATTGGTGGGCGCGCCTTGCTGAACGGCTGAACGGCGAGACCCGCCTGCCGGCACTTCCCGGCGAGGTGTCGCAGGCCTTTGTCGCGGTATGGCAGCAGGCGATTCAACTGGCGCAGGGCGTCGTCGAACGGGGTTTGACCGAGCAGCGGCAAGTGCTCGATGCTGAACGTGAACGGATTGCGGCGGCGGAAGATCAAGCGCGTCAGGACATGGCCAAAGCGCGCCAGCAAGTTTCCGACGCCGTCGCTGGGCGTCAGGCTATGGAGCTACGTTTGGCTGACTTGGAACTTCTTCTTTCTCAACGTCAGAGGCAGATCGAGGATCTGCAGCAGCAACGGGAGAGCTTGGTGCACGAGCGCCGCGAAGCCCAGCAGTACAATCAGGTATTGCAGCAGGAACTACAGGCGTTGCGACTCACGGTCGAGCAGGAGCGAATCACACAGGAGAACTATTTGCGTGGATTTGAAGATCGGGCTCACAGAGAGGTTGATCGGGCCCGGGAAGAGGGCAAAGCCGCAGTAAGCCAATTCAAAGTAGCGAGTCGAAAAAATGACGACCTACAACGAAAACTGGAGTCGGCCCAGGACGAGCTCAGTCAAGCAATGCAGCGCGCCGCGGCACAACTCGCGCGGGCTGAAACCTTGGAGCAGCAGTTGAAACAGCTGCGGCAGCTGCCCGAGGCCAAGCGCAAACCGCGAGTTAGAAGAAAATCTGCATCAAGCAGTCCAAAAGACTGATCGCAGGGTGTCAGCTAACGGCCAGAAGCGGTCACTTCAACTCGCACGTTGGCCGTTAAGTTCGAAACGCTCGTGTCCACCGCCGCACTTCTTTTGATACCATCGCGCCATCAGAAAGGAGGCAAGCATGGCCAATCGGAGTGCTATTCCAGTTCCGCAAGCTACTGATTTTCATAAGCTAGAACCCCGCGTTTTTACTGGGCCGCCTTTTAGGTTGCGGAACGCTTTTTTTCCAAATGCTTCGTTAAGGTCTGCGAGGCTCGGCAAATTTCAGACAAAGTCTCCCTTGTTCCAGCAGCTGAACTGGTACGGCTTCTGGCGCACGCCGGCGTATCCCTCCCCCCACCAAGAGTTGGTCTTGCCGTCAAACACTCGGTTGCGAATCGCACAAGCCACAGCGATCTGGCCGGCCAGGCTTTCGCCGCGAGCCTCACCCCACAGGGTCTGGGCAAGGATGTTACGATCTCTTTCAGTGACGATCATGCTTTTCTCCAGGCAACAATAAACCCGTTCAATGGCGGGTTGAGATGTTTACAAACTTTCGTGTAACCACGGAAATCTAACTGGTAAAGCCGCAATTCTATTTTTGCGGCGGCGCCAAACCCGAGCGTGTATAATCCTTAGCTTTTGTTTTCACTGACAAAAAATCGATGATTTAAATCAACTCGAAGCCTACAAGGAAGCTTTTCGCAAATGGGAAACAACTTAACACTTCAGAATATACAGTCCCTGAGATGGCTAGCTGCGGCACTCGTTTTTATGCAACATTCTATTTTTTTTGCAGGACAAACCACTGGAGACTCAATGATGAGTTTCAGGGGCTATAACTTCGGTGGCATCGGGGTATACGTATTCTTTATCATTTCAGGATTCGTTATTGCCATGCAAACAGAGAAAAAACCTTTGCAGTTTTTATTGCATCGAGCATTCAGAATATATCCCGCTTACTTTTCAGCCGTCGCACTGTCATTCGTTATTTTATACCTATTCTCTACTCAAACACCAAGCCTCAACACTGACTCACTTTCGATGCTATTAATTCCAACAGGAACACTCAACAGCTCATTTCAGATTCCTTACTGGACATTAATCTACGAAATTTTCTTTTATTCACTAATACTTTTGTTGATGGTTATTTTGAAAGGTAGGCAATCTCTGATAGATGGATCTATTTTGATTTGGCTTGCTGTCGTGATTTTCACCACCCAAATGGGACTAAAGCTAGACATACACGCGCCCTCGCTCAAAGACATTATTTTTTCACCCATGAATATCTATTTCATGTGCGGATATTTTCTTTCTAGAGTACTATTGTCAAACGATAATAAAATAGCTTTCTCGGGCCTATTGATAATTGCCGCCTCAGGAAGCTTTTTCCTATCAGTGCGGTATCAAGCAACTGTGTGCGCACTTGGTGTTTGTGCAATTGTTTTCTTTGCAAAATCGAAACCTTTCAAGAAGGCAATCAACAAACTTGGCGACTACTCTTATGGAATTTACTTAATTCATCTTCCTATGATCTATTGTATTTTCCTAGCAATGAGAGGTGCTGGCGCGAATTTTTCAATATCACTTTCAATGATGGTTTTGATTGCCTTGCCTATATCCATAGGATTCGGGAAATTAGAGCATATGATTTACAACCTGAAAATACGCCCAGCACTTAACTCATTCATAGCCGACAACAAATTTAACGCCATCAAGTCAGGATAACCAATGAGAGTTAATGACCGATACATAGGCCTCCACATTTGTTTATATTGAAAACTATTGCAGAATTTCAGCGACGTCAGGGTTTGCCAGGAGAAAGGCCTTCAGCTTTTCTAGTGGATCACTTACAACCACAATCGGTGGCGGATTGAGGAATGCGATGTGGCGCGGATCGTCATCCTCGATTTCGACAACATCAGGCCAATACTCACTATCTGGCTGAATGGCAAACATAGTGCCGATGATCTTTTTCTTCTGATCCGTGAATTTCGCAAAAATTTCTCAGACAACAAAAAACCCCGTAGATCGTTGATCTACGGGGTTTTTGATAGTGGAGGCCGAGGTCGGAATCGAACCGGCGTAGGTCAAAGCTAGGCCTGCTTGGCTACCAGCTTGCTGGAGACGTTGCCAAGATGAATGACGCAACCGCACCACCGCGTTAGCAATCTTAATTTCACGTGTCGATCCGCTGGTATAATAGGTCGGTAGAACCTGCATTTGAGTGCTAATTCCTAGCCTGCGAGCAGCTTCTACACCATGGACCTGGATGATCTCGCCCCTGCTCCTTGCGACTGCCTCCATGACTGCTATTGGATTCGCTCGAACCTTCTTACCAGTGTACGCGCTAATTTTAGGGCGCATATAGATGCCGCGAGCAATGCGCTCTAAAATGCCGCTCTGCACCAACCGTGACAGCGCTTTATCAACTGAGGTACGGGATCCCACCTCTGCGAACACTGCGTTAGTAAATGGCTTGCCCTTCTGCATGTGTTTGATACGCTTAGAGATATCCTTAGCGACAGACATGAATGCCTCCCTAACCCTTTTAATTCAGCCCTGAATTATACCCCGCCAATCTCAGCGCAAGCAGCAAAACATGAGCCTTCCGATCTTGGCGTTTTGATGAAGTGTTAATCATTGAGTTGCGCTATATGACCTTTTAGATGTGAATTCTGATCCTGTAGATTTTCTATTTTATTAAGAAGCTGCTGATTGACATAATGCTTGCAGATTGGGCTAATGAAAATGGGTGGACTGACCTAGACATCAGGGATTATCTGCACCTTACCTCCGAAAGGAGTATCTATAGTCTTCATCCGTTGCGTAGAAAGATCCTTGAACCTCCGTTCAGGTTGAAACCTTGGGGTCCGAGTTGCTGGAGCTGACCAAGAAAGGAAGGGAAGGGAAGAAAGGCGCCCGATAGCTTGCAGCCCTTCGTCACCGGCCAGGCATCCAGACCAAAGCGGCACGTTATTGATAGACCCCCAGTTCGACTCGTTCTAGGTAGTCTTCGACAGCTTGAAATCCGAGTGGGTTACCCACCAGATCAAGGGGGATGTTACCGTCCAAATATCTACAGGGCTTGGCAAGCCACTCCTCGGCAAGTCGCAGGGTGCCAAAAACAGTCATTGCGTGTTCGAGAACCTTTGCGTATTGAAAGGCTATCGCACTCTCAAAAACGCCAAGTCGACCAGTCGTGGTTTTATCGTTTTTACCTTGCATCGTTCGGCTAGGCTTACCAACGATCCGCTTGATGACGTTCCATGACAAGTAAAGCTCGGAAAGCGAAACCATTGAGTAAACGTCGCTCAACGCGAAACCCTCCTTAGCAAGCAAGAAAACGCCGAGCGGGCTAAGATTTTCAATGCTGACCCGGGTTAGGTATTCCGTTGGTTTCCGGGCCAAAGGTGTCGGTTTCTCTGCCTCTGTAAAAGGGTCTGCCATGGGACTGACTCCGCTGCAACGGATCACTAGATTAGCTCGATTCGATACTAAACGCACGAAAGACGCTCACCATGAGAGTTATAATTGCCAGTTGCCATCTCCAAAATCCGAATTGTAAGGGCAGGGAACAGCATGATAAATCCTAAATCAAATGTGCTCACATTAGAAAAAGTCATGTGCGCTGTTGCCGATTTAAAAAAACAAGGCCTTAAAATAACCATCAAGGCTGTACGAAATCAGACGGGTTATGGTTCATACACGACCATTTCAAAGTTTCTTAGAGAAGCGTCTTTGGTAGAGAAGGAAAATCTCTCTCCTAGTGAACGGCTCGCTCAGTTTCCAGATCAGATCAGAACAGCATTTCTGTCGGTTTACAAAGAACTAATCAAAGCTGCAAATGCTGAAGCAAACAAAAAACTCAACGAAATTCAGGAGATTGAAGAAAGACTTCGAAGCAGATGGGCAGCGAACATCAAGGAGAAAATTAGAGCGCTTCGAAGTCTGGAGATCGAAACAAATGCCTGCGCCGAACTCAGAGCTGAGCTGACACGAGCGACTCAAAACAACTTGCAAAATCAGGAGGTCATAACGAACCTTACCGCACGACTGGTTAAAGCGGAGTGTGAAAATGTGCAGCTGTTAGAACTAACGGAAAAGATGAAGAATGATATAAAACAACGTGAGAGGCACATTGAGTATTTCGAAAAGCAGGTACTTCAGCAAAGACACGCAGATAACCAGATGCATCTGCTTAAGGTTGCAAAACTCGAGCAAAACTTGATGAGTAGTCAGGCTCGCGTATTGGAGCTGTCGGTGGCATTAGTGGGGAAATCCGAAGACGGTTAAACCACGTGACCATACTGCTCAACAAATTTGCTAGGCGTTGCATTGAAGGTAAGATCCAAAATCGGGCAAAAAATCTGAATTTCGATCTTTAGGTCTCAAAAATTTCGATGTTCACTTCCGGGTACTGGTACTGGCGGATCCGGATTCTAAACGTCGGACGTAAACATCTCGTTTAACATAATATACATTATGCGTAACAACATGTTTCGCCTTGGCGGCCATGCCGGGCTCCTTTTCAATACTCACGGCAGCTCTGGCTTTCCCCGCAACCTGAACCCGGACCGTCTGGCTCAAGACGCTCCGAAAAAGCCGGCCTGCCAACGCTTCGTGCGGTAGCTTCACGCTGATCGCCGACTGCTTGACCAGCTTGCATTCCTACAATGGCTCCGCCGTTTCAATGAGCGAATTGAGCACCAGTTTGATTTCCGCCGCTGGATCTTTATGTCCTTGCAATATCAAACCCTCCGACAGCGCCGTGAAAGTCTTCGCGAGTGCTGCGTATGCCAACGGAGGTTTCTTGCCGGCATGGTTGAAAATGATAGTGATCAGCTTGCCCAGCGCCTCGCTGTTTTCTTCATGCAGATCGTAGTAATGCTTTGCGAACGCTTCATCGCGTAACGCGATCAGTTGCATTTCGGCGTCGAGGATGGCGCAGTTCGTATTGTTTTTAAGTGTATCGATGTAGGCGTTCAATCCGTGCGCGAGTTGCTCTGCGGTATAACCCGCGGCCAACGTCTCGCCCAAGCGGTCTATTTCAACCCGTTTGAAACGCTGGGTCAGTTGCAGGAGCAGTTCCGACTTGCTTGAGAAGTTGGAAAAGAACGCACCTTTCGAATAACCTGCCTCTTCAGAGATAATATTGACACTGGCGGCGTGAAAGCCTTTTTTGATCATGAGGTCAGTGGCGGTATCAAATAACTTGTCTCGTGTTATTTGCTGGCTTTCCTCGCGACCTAATCTTTTTTTAATCACGCCCTCGGCTCCTTTGGCCCAATATGTTTGTTTGTAACTAGATCAAACAGTTCAGTGAATCAGCTGTTTGCACCTTACCATCCGTACCCGTCCTTTGCATTTAAAGTTTTAAATCTGGCATGTAATCGCCGCCTATTTTTGGCTGGATCGGACGACAGCAAGGTGACGGTTTTCATCGAAATGCAACGGATTCAGAGCGACCACTGCCCTGCCCCCTTTGGGGAAAAAACCGCTCACATGCCGGAAAAATGGCGTCATCAGCCTGGCGAACTCATTGAGACATTGCGTCTCAGGCCCGCCCCAGACACCTCGGCTTTCACTCGATAGTGAAATACCGCTTGATTTCCAGATACCGAATGGTTTTTACTGGCGCCGTTGGGTCATCCAACGCCTGTTCAGCGACGAAGCTGCACGAGCAGGCTATCTCACAGGAGCTGGATTTTAATGGAATATGCCTTTGTTACAGGTGCTACAGGCCTGCTTGGGAACAATGTCGTCCATGCACTTTTAAAACGAGACATCAAAGTAAAGGCGCTGGTACGTTCCATTGAAAAAGCCAAGAAGCAATTCGACGGTTTGCCCGTCGAACTTGTCCAGGGCGATATGCTTGATGTTGATGCATTCAGCCATGCCTTTGAAGGCTGTGATGCCTTGTTTCATACAGCGGCCTATTTTCGCGACAGCTATAAAGGCGGAAAACATTGGCAAAAGCTCTACGATACCAATGTAACCGGCACCGAGCGGTTGTTGCAGGCCGCCTATGCCGCGGGCATTCGCCGTGCGGTCCACACTTCCTCCATCGCGGTCCTCAAGGGAAACCGCGATCAGGTAATCGACGAGACCATGTCGCGCGACGAGTCCGAGGCAGACGATTACTACTTGAGCAAGATCCTGTCTGAACAGAAGGTTCAGGAGTTCTTGTCGCTGCATCCGGACATGTTCGTGGCGATGGTTTTACCCGGTTGGATGTTTGGCCCAGGCGACATCGGTCCTACCTCGTCAGGTCAGTTCCTGCTGGATTTCGTAGGAAAAAAGTTGCCGGGGGTTCTTCCCGGGAGTTTTTCAGTCGTGGACGCCCGTGACGTGGCGGAACATCAAATCGCAGCGATAACACGTGGCCGATCGGGAGAGCGTTATCTGGCTGCCGGCAATCATATGGACATGAAGACTATCTTTCGGGCATTGGCCAACGTCAGCGGGATAAAGGCACCGGAACGGCCTGTTCCGTTGTTCATGCTGCGTCTTATTGCTTTTGCCTATGAAATTTATTACCGGGTTACTAAAAAGCCGGTGCTTATCAGTACTTCCACGGTCAAGCTCATTGAGCAGGAACAAGGGAGGACTCACTTCAGCCACAGCAAAAGTTCAAGTGAACTGAAATGCGCGTTCCGCCCGGTTACTGAAACCCTGACCGATACGCTGGACTGGTATCGGAACAATAACTACATAAAGCTCAACTGAAAAATTAGCCTGCCTCTGCAGTACTTATTTATCTGGCCATGACTTCAAGGATTGAGAGGTTGGTGGAATGAAAAGCCCTACCTGTAAAGAAGGTTTCCTGCATCGCTTTGTTGGTTTTTCGGATTTGCACCCCGACGCCATCGCTATCAGGAATCTAGATGCGGAAGAAACCTTCACGTACCGCGACTTGCTGAACAAGGCCGAAGCGTGCAACGGTTTGCTCCATGCCCTTGGGGTGTCGTCCGCAGAGAAAGTTGCGCTTGTCTTACCCAATGGGGTGGATTTCATCGCGTATTATCTGGCGATCATTGGCCATGGTGCTATCCCCGTCATCCTCAACCACAAGCTGACGACGTACGAACTGAGCAACGTGCTGGGCCTCGCCGGGCCCGCATTGACCGTCACGACCGATTCGTTGTTCGAGCAACACCGCGAAGTCTTTCAGTCGGTCCGTTGCCTCGTCGTCCGCACCGCCGATGAGCAGCCGTTGTCGTTGCCCGAACACGCAACGGCAGCCTCTGATCTTCCGCATCAGCTCTGGCCCTTGTCGCTGCCTGAAGGCAACCCGGTCGTTTCGGTACAGTTCACGTATCGGGGCGTTGGCATGCCGCTGGCTGTTTCTCATCGTTATCTGGACCTGACGCAGTCAAGCGATGGCTTGCACGAGCAGTTCCACCCTCAAGGCCTTGGGTCGGTCCACTTGGTGACCCTGCCGCTGTACGCGATCTTCGGCCTGTCCGTGATGATGGTTTTCCCGCTCAGCATCGGCGCTACGCTGCTGATGACCAACAGCCTGCTCAACAGGGACCTGGCGCAAGTCTTGTCCGAGCACCAGGTGTCCTTTGCCTGCCTGGTGCCGGATGTCATCCGCTACTTCAATACCCGACTGGCCAAACGCAAGGGCCCACGGCTGCCGCTGCATCCGCAACTGATGATTTATTCCGGCGGCAGCCATCTGCCGGCGGATGAAGCGCAAAAGCTTGGCGATTTGCTGGGGTGCGGCCCTGTATTGCAAGGCTACGGACTGACGGAAAGCATGCCGGTGATTGTCCAGAGTTCGGTCGGCGAGGTGCATCGCGGTGCGATGGGCCAACCGATCAGTGGTGTCGAGTTGCGAATTGTCGATGGTCAGGGCCGCGACGTGGCCGTGGGGCGTATCGGCGAGCTGCTGGTACGCGGCCCGATGGTTATCCCGGGCTATGACGATGCGCCGCAGATAAATGCCCGGTTTTTCCGTGACGGCTGGTTCCACACCGGCGACCTGGTCTGGCAGGACGACGACGGGCACGTATTTTTCTACTGCCAGCGCCTGCGCATCTCGAAAATCAAAGCGCAGATGATCGACCTGGAAGAAATCGAGTCCATTGCCCTCAAGCATCCCGGTGCAGTGCGGGCAAAGGCCTACATCGTCCCGGACCATAAAGCCATCAACGTACTGCACTTGTCTGTGGAAGGTAGCGCAGACCTTAGCCAGAACAGCGTATCCACCCTGCTCGCCCGTTACCTTTCCGCCTTCAAACTACCCAGGAACATCGAGATTGTCCCGCTCAAGGAAGAGATTCATGCACGCTGATCACACGCGACCGGTGCTGGCCGTTTTCGATTTCGACGGCACATTGACCGACAGGCATACCTTCTGGCGCTACATGCGTTTTATCGTCGGAACCCGGCCCTTCTGGCTCAGGATCATCCCCCTGCTGCCAAAAATGCTCAGCGTGATCCTGGGAATCACACCGCTGATGCAGGCGCGACTGGCGTTTATCGCCTGCTATCTGGGAGGCCTGAGCGTCGAGCAGGAGCGCGAACATGCCAGGTACTTCATCAGTGAACAGCTGCCGCTCTGGCTCAGGCCCGAAGCGCTGCGTCGGCTGAAGTGGCATCAATCCATGGGACACGTCACGGCGCTGGTCAGCAATTCGCCGGAGAACTACCTGATCCCGTGGGGGCAGGCAGTTGGTTTCGACTACGTGTGCGGCACCCGCCTGGCGACGGCCCGGAACAAGCTGACCGGGGGCATATCGGGAGCCAACTGTGTCGATGGGGAGAAAGTCAGGCGCCTCAAAGGCTGCGTCGGCAACCTTGAAGATTTCTACGTCTATGCCTATGGCGACTCGTCAGGCGACGAGGCCCTGCTCAGCGTTGCCAACTCTCCCTTCTATAGAAACTGGTACTGACAGATGAATACTCTGAGCACTTTTGTCCCCGCGCATTACAAACAGCCGGGCAAGGCGCCGGCGGTAATGATCGTAGGCGCCGGCCCTATCGGCTTGTCGCTGGCGATCATGTTGCAGAAATGGGGCGTCGCTTTTCGTATCATCGAGAAAAACGCCGGTCCCTCCACCGCGACCAAGGCGATGGCGATCCATTCCAGGACCCTGGAAATCTTCCGCGACCTCGGCGTCGCCGACCAGGCCATCAACGATGGTTTTACCATCAATCAGTTTTCGGTGCAGTCCAACGCCCGGCGGGTACTGAATTACAACTTTTCCTGCCTGGATGCTACCTATCCCCTGCTCCTCAGCCTGCCGCAGCCGCAAACGGAAAAGATCCTGCTGGAACGATTGACTGAGCTGGGCGTGGAAGTCGAATGGAACACCGAGCTGGTGGACATCGAGAACCAGCCCGAGTCCGTACGGGTCACGCTGCGTCATGGCGACGGTCGCGAGGAATCCTGCGCCAGCCGCTGGGCAGTGGCCTGTGACGGTGCTCGCAGCAACATCCGAAAACGCCTGGAGATGACTTTCGAGGGATCGTCCTACGATCGTTTTTTCATGCTCGCCGACGCTGACATCGAGTGGTCCGGCAGCAAGGACGAAGGCGCTTTTTTTCTTGGCGCGCAGGATGGGTACGTGGCGGTTGCGCCGATCAGCGCACAATCGCGTTATCGGCTGTTCATCGAGATGCCCTACGACTTGCCACCGGAAGGCGAGCGCCCCTCCTTGAGCCTGGAGAACTTCCAGCGGCTGTGCGAGGGACGTGGGCAGAACATGACCCTGTCGAACATCTCCTCCACCACCATTGCCTCTTTCCAGCATCGCCGGGTGCAGTCATTGCAGCAGGGCTCGGTGTTCCTGGTCGGCGATTCTGCGCATATCGGCAGCCCGATCGGCGGCCAATGGATGAACCTGGGAATTTCCGAGGCCTACAACCTGGCGTGGAAGATCGCCTATGTCGATCAAGGCCTGGCGGATCCGTCACTGCTCGACAGCTATAACGAGGAACGTTATCCGGTGGCCCTGGAAGTCGAGAAGACCGCGCATCGGTTGACCGGGTTGATCACCGTAAGGCAACGGGCCCTGGTGTGGCTGCGAGATAACGTCCTGCCACTGCTGAGCAGCAGGCCCAAGGTCCAGCGCAAACTGCCCTCGATGATCTCCGGCCATCAGTACCACTACGCCAAAAGTGACTGCATCCAGGAGGCGCTGACGAAAAAGCAGCGCCGCAACTGGGCCAGGAAAGGAGCCCGGACGGCGTTCCAGCCGCCGGTGCCTCGCGCGGGGCAACTGGCACCCGATGTCGAGCTTTGGCAACAGCAAGGGGCGCTGCCGGCGCGCTTGATCGACCTGTTCCACGGGACGTACACGTTGTTGATCTTCACCGCGGCGGATCAATTTTCTCCCATCTTGCCAGGCCACTATGCACTGGCCGAGTCAGTAGAAAAAGATTATCCGGGCATCAAGGCCTACTGCGTGGTCGACGCCCTCAACAGCGCGGAACTGCCGGCATGGCACTCGACATTGCTCGACCCCGACTGGAGGCTGCACAAGCGTTATCACGCCAGCGAAGGCACGCTGATGCTGATTCGTCCTGACGGGTACATCGCGTTCCAGGGCGCCGACGCGATGACACTCGTGACGTACCTGAGCGTGAGGTCCGGATTGCTCAAGGCCCCAAGGGAAACCGCCTCCCCGACAAGCGAGGCAGTGCAAATCCAGCGGCCAGTCGCAACCGCTCACTGATTGCTTGACGGCGCCTTGCCCGGGCCCACGACTTTCGATACTCGTCTAAAACACCTACCGATTTACGGTTAAGGAGAACCTCATGCGCTTGCAACTCAATGAAGTTGTGCAGGAATTCATCGTGTCCAACGGGAAAATAGCCCATAGCTATTTCTCCCTTTCGGAAAAAATCATCGATTCACTTTGCGAATCCAACATGGCGAAGGAATCCATCCTGATGCGCCTGCTGGAACAGGCTGAATCGGTCACCGCCCATTATTTCAATGCCCACCAGCAGGTGCTGGAAGGCGTCTATGCCCATGGCATCGAGGCGGCTGCTGGTAGAAGCGTCGCAACGCTGGAGCCCGTGCCTGCACACTCGACCGTGTTGGCCGCCGCCCCCTCGACGGAGGAACCTGTCGCCCTCAGCTATGAGCAATGGTTGCGCGCCGAGATCAGTTCGGTCACCGGTTTCAAGAACGAGCAAATCGACTTCGAACGAAGTTTCGAAAGCCTGGGCATCGACTCGCTAGGGCTGGTTGATATTTTCGAGTCGTTGGCCCAGCACTTCCCGGACAAGAAAGAACAGACCTCGGAACTCTTCGATGCCCTGACCCCTACGGCCCTGCTGGCCAGGCTTGAAACCGATCCGAAGCCGCCTGCCGCACCTTCCGAGGCGCCGCTGCCTGGCTCCGCCGATGCGCAGACGCAGCTCGGCGCGGTGCTGTTCAACGCTCTCTCACCGCTGGTTTCGGACGCACCGCAGTCACTGGACGTCAACACGCCTTTTACCGATTTGGGACTCAACGGTTTCGACCGGCAAGCCCTTTGCCAATCAATGGCACAAGAGTGCCCCGTCAGCGAGTTTGCTGGTGAGGCATTGATGTCGCGTCGTACCCCGGAAGACGCACTGGCGCTTCTGGCAAGAATGGGCTGAGGCCCGACGGCACACGCTGCCCGCACATGGAATGGACACCGGGTGATCGCCAGGTCACCCCGCTTTTTGGCAATCAGGAGACAGGGTATGAGTGGCGCGGTAACGACAGCGGGCGAGTTGTGCTTCAGCGCAATGGCCGGCGAATTTCCAGGGGCGTCGTCCACCGACGCACTTTGGCACTTGCTCTCGCAGGGCGGCATAGCGCCCATCCAGGCAATGCCGGCGCGCTGGGGGTTGCAGAAGGCGTCGATATTTTCGAGCAAGGCCGGCGAAAAGGATCGTGTCTACCTGGACAGCGCATTCTGCCTTTCAGATGACCCATCGATGCCTTCCCGTTATGAAGGTCGGCAAGTCGCGATCGGCAAGAACGTGCTCCGGACGCTTTTTGCCGAACTCGCGGCGCAAGGCACGGTATTGAATACCGAGCGAACCGCATTGGTGGTCGCGACGTCCTGGAGCGATGAAAGTTATTTCGCCACGGCAGTGCCCGGCGGTACCGACACGCCATCCGGTTTCACGCCCGGTGAACAGGTGGCCGGGCTGGCGCGCGCTTTTGCCTTGGGAGGCCCGGCCTTATCGGTGGACACCGCTTGCAGTTCGTTCCCCTATGCCATCGACATGGCCAAGGCTCTGCTCAACAGTGGCCAGGCGGACAAGGCGATCATCATGGCGCTCAACACCGTTCTGCCCCCGGCATTGTTCCTCGGTTTCTCCCAACTGACGGCTTTTTCCGCCCGGGCCAGCATGCAGGCGTTCGGCGAGGATGCCGACGGTATTGTCCCGGGCGAATGCGCCACGGCGTTTCTGGTCGAGCCCGTGGCCGATGCCCTGAACGCCCGACGCCGGCCGCTGGGCGTGCTGAGAGGGTTGGGGCTTTCCGCCGATGGTGCCGAAGGGTCGGTGTTTGCACCGGGCAGGCAGGCCCAGTATCGCGCCTATCAACGGGCTTACATGGACCTTGATCCAGGCCGCGTGGATTACATCGAAACCCACGGCACCGGCACCCCGTTAGGGGATGCGACCGAACTGGCCTCGCTGAACAGCTTCTTCGCTGCCCATCGCAGCGCCGACGAAAAAATCGCCATCGGTTCGATCAAGGCTGTCATCGGTCATCCCCTGGCTGCGGCGGGAGGCGCTTCGCTGGCCAAGGCGTTGATGATCCTGCGCCACAAGGGCATCCCACCCCAGCCGGACTACCGTCCCAGCCTGAAAGTCGACGACACCTGCCTGCGCCTGGCGACACAGCGAGTCCAGCCACTGGAGGATCGTCAATCGCCGATCCGCATAGGCATTTCCAGCTTCGGCTTCGGTGGCGCCAACGCCCATCTGGTGGTGGATGAATATGTGCCCGATGGCCTCCCTGCCCCCACGCCGGTGGCTTCAGGCGTGCAGATCCTGGACCTCGCGATAGTCGAGGCGGAAGCCGCACTGGGCGGTTGCGATTCACTGCACTCGTTCAAACGGCGGCTTGAGCAACCGGCTACTCGACCGGTCACTTTCCCTTACGGGCGTTTCGTCGATGGCAAGGGGCCCTCGGCCGGGCCGTTGTCGGGGAGATTCCTCGCCCAGGACCGCGTCATCGATATCGACGGTTTTGGCATGGGGCCAAAGCCCCTGGCCTACGTCGATCCCTTCAAACTGTTGATCACCGACCGCGTCAATCACCTGTTGCGGCGCCTGCCGGGCGTTGCCGGATCGGCCGGTACGGCAATGGTCATGTGCTGCAACATGGGCGGGGAGCGGTTCAGCAACGCCTACAGCAGTGCCGAGCAATTCTATTCACGGGCCCAAGGCAGCCCGCCGGGCGTGGAAGTGACCGACGTGGCAACCATGTTGCCGAACATGTTGTCCGGCTACCCGGCGCAGATTTTCGATTTCAAGGGTTTTCATCAGACCCTGGCCGGCTCACCAGGGCTGTTCTGGCAAACCCTGCTGGCATCCCGGCAATGGTTCGACGACGGCATCACGACGCTGCTGCTCGGAGCCGGCCGCTTCATCAGCGGCGAAATCGAGGTCGATCGTGCTCGCCGCAGCGCTACGCCGCAAGGTGAAGGGCTCGGGCTGCTTGCGCTGCGTCCTTATCGAGCGGGTTCAACGGACACGCCCCTGCTGGTGATTCGCGCAGCGGTCCTCGCCCATGCCGCGGCTTCGCTGGACGAAGCGTGCCGATTGGCCGGCAAGGAGCGCGCCCAGTACGCGGCAGTAGAGGTTTGTGAGTTGCAGCCTGATAACGTCCCGGTGGACGGGTCGTTGCAGGAGATGACCGGTTTTCTGGCTGAAGCCTGCGGCATCGAAACGCTCTTGTCGGTGACGATGAACTCCGCGGTTCACACGGTGATCGAGGTGCGTGAGGCCGGCAAGGTTGTGATGTGGCTGTTCACTGAAAAACTGCGCGAATGGAACCCCGCGACGGCGAGCCCCGCCCCTGCGATCAGACACCCGTTCACGTTGCGCTTTGCCCACGAGCCCCATGAGCTGCAGCAGGTCATCACGCCGGTGCATGCCGGCGAAATCGTCCGCGAGCCACAACACGACGGTGTCGATGTGTTGCAACTCAGCGACATGCTGACCAGCACGGTTCTGGCCGGGTTGCGGGTGCGAGTCCGGGCCATGGAGGGGCTGTTCGCCCTGCACCGGGGGGCTCGTACCCAGCGCCCGGCGCCCTGGCAGCGTCGAGCGGAACACGTGGTGATTTCCCACATCCAGCGCGAGCCGCGTTCGCTGCGGGCACGGCTGGTGGTAGACGAAGGTCACCCGTATTTCTTCGACCATCCGCTGGATCACATCCCCGGCATCCTGTTGCTCGAAGGGGTGATGCAACTGGTCGAACTGGCCATGCCCCCGCTGAATGGTCGCGTCGCCTACGTGAAGACGCTCAGCATCAAGTTCCAGCAATACGTCCAGAAGGAGGACGTGATCGACCTGCTTCTGGAGCAAGGCCGCGATGGCCAGGAATTTCAGGCAACCGTCACGCAGGCTGGAAAAGTCATGTGCACCTGCGTTCTGGGCATGGCCTACAGCTCGGCCTTCGAGACCTCGCCGGCGGCTGAGTTCACGGCCGCGCGCTGTGTCGACAAGGCCCTGCTGCACAAGGCCCGGGAGGAAAATGTCATCGTCAGCGCCATGAGCAGCCTCGCCCAGGGGCTGAGCGTGGATACGGTCAGCCTGCCGGATGGGCATTTTTTCCACGAGGGCGATCCCGAGCATTTCTCGATGGTGTATTTCCTCGAGGTTGCCCGCCAGTGCTACATGCAGATTGCCCACGGTCATCTGCGTATTCCGCTCAAGACCCCGATGAATCTGCTGGCCCTGAGTTTCACCCTGGACCGGCCAATTCCGAGGAACAGCCCGTTGTCACTCGCTCCGCAAGCGAGCCTCGGGACGCAGCTTCAATCATTCAAGACCAACCGTATCCATATCGACCTGTTCAACCGGGGCGAAAAGATCGGCCAAGCCAATATCACCGCTCAAGTATTGAGCCAGGCCGCGCCTGCTGCCTGAGGCCGGGCGTTGATCAAACTCAGGGGCACAAGTGTGCCCGCAACAGACAGGGTGTCGCCGTGAACGATGTCAAGGTTCAACTCATAGTCAAATCACCACCGTCGGAAATCTGGAAGATCTGGAGCAATTTCCAGGAAGCCCCGCTCTGGGATACCGACGTCAGCCATTGCCAACTCGAGGGCCCGTTCCAGGCGGGAACCGCGGGTCAGTGTGTGCTAAGGAATGGCTTGAAAATGCCATTGAGGCTGCTGGCCGTGGAACCGCAGGAAAGCTATCGCAACAGCGCGAGACTGCTTTGGATACGGCTCGAATTCGACCACCGGATGCGCAGGCTGTCTCCGGACGAAACCCAGGTCATCCATAGCGCCAGGATCTCCGGCCCGTTGAGCTTCGTGTACCGCGGCCTGCTGCGCAAAATGCTGACGACGGTAATGACCACGGCGCTGGGCAATCTCAGAGCCCTTGCCGAACAACGCGCCAACGCTGTCGACGCCCCGGAGCGCGACAAAGCGCAAGCACATCTGCACCTCGTATGACCTGTTCGCGACGCCAGCGCCGCGCGCGCCGGCTCTCGCAATCTTTTGAATAACGGCACACTTCGGACCGAGCATGAACTTACTGAAAAACACTCAATACCTGGTGATGGGCATCATCGGCATGGGCGCTGTCGCCCCGACGTCCACCTTCGCCGACACGCTGGGCCCCTACGCCAGCCTCATGGGCGGCCTGAACTGGGTATCGGCGCAGGACCTCAACCAGAACAACCTGGATTTCGTCGAGATGGAATTCAACCAGCCGCTCCATTCCGGCTACGCCACCGGCCTGGCGTTAGGCTGGCGTTTCCCGGTCGGGCTGCGCCCGGAGGTGGAACTCGGTTATCGCGAAAATACCCTGACCCAGTTCAACAACCGGGTCTATGAGGGCGGCGGGAGCATCGATGGCGAAGGCGAAGAGAAAGCGGCCAGCCTGATGGTCAACCTCTGGTACGACGTCTTGAACCTGCCCGCGCCTTTCAACCGGTTTACCCCTTACCTGGGCGGCGGCCTGGGTTACGCCACCCTCACGGTCAGCGGTCTGGAAGCCGGTGGCGTGGAGTTCGGCGGTACTCACCGCGACACCGTCTCGGCCTACCAACTGGGTGCCGGGGTGGGTTATGAGCTGAACGAAAACTGGTCGATGTCCCTGGATTACCGCTGCCTGAAAACGCGCGAGGCGCACTTCGGCGACATCGAACGGCTGCCCCAAGGCGATGTCAGCACCGAATATGAAGCCCAATCGGTGATGCTGGGCCTGCGTTACTGGCTCTGAATCGGCAGCCAGACCGGCGCCTTGCCTCGACGAGGCGCCCTCCTCGGCGACGTCAAGCCGCCGAGCTTTGCCACGGCCCCTCCCCCAGCGCTGCGGCGATCGTCCGTTCGCCCAGCGCCAGTCCCACGCTCATGCCCAAGCCGGTATGCATCAGCACTGCGGTGACGCCTTGCGCAGCCGAAATCACGCTGAACGGTCCCGGCCCCCGCGCGCCATATACACCCTGCCAGCGTTCCAGTACATCGATCTCGCCGCCCAGGGTGTGCTGCGCCAGGTCAATCAGGATGCGGTCCACCTGCTCGGCGTTGAACGGTGAAATGTCGCTGCCGTAGACATGGGAATCGCCGATGATCAGGTCACCGTGGGGGGTTGGACTGATGAGCAGATGGATGCCATGGGCTTCGAGCTCTGGCTGGTGCGTGCGGATCTGCGTGCGGATGGCCTGCGCTTCAGGCAGGTCGGCAAAGGCGCCGTAGTGCACGCAGCTCAGCCCCGTGAGCAACGCGTGGCGTAACGCCAGGGGCTGGCGCGGCCGTACGCGGAGCATTTGCAAGCCGCACACTTGCGGGTTGAGCCCGGCGATTTGCTCGGCCAGCAGCGTCTGATAGTCATGGCCCGAGCACACCACAATGTGCCGCGCGGTAAAGCGTCCGGCGCTGGTGAGCGCACGGTGGGGTTCGACATCGCGGACCAGCGTCGAAAAATGGAATTCGACGCCCAATGCCCGGGCCAGGTAATCGACGATCTGCGGCAGTGCCTCGCGGGAATACAACTGTTGATCGTCGAGGCCGAGCAATGCCGCGCGGTGATGGGCAAAACGGCCATCGTAAAGCGCCGCCAACGCCTCGCCACGCAACAGCTCGGTGCGATAACCCAATGCTGCGCCCCGCCCGCTCAGGAACGCTTCGAGCAGCGCTTCTTCGGCTTCCGTACGGGCGAACAGCAGCGAGCCTTGCTGATGCATGTGCAGCCCGGCAGCCTGGCCCAGCGTTTTCCACAAACCGTTCGCCTGGCGTGCCAGGTCGAGCATGACACCCGGCGCCTGGCCGCCGACCAGGGCCTGGCCGAAGTTGCGTACCGAGGCGCCCAGGGGCGTATGGCTACGCTCGAACACCTTGACCTTGAGGCCGCGCCTGGCGCCAGCCCAGGCGTGGGCCAGGCCGAGAATGCCGGCGCCGACAATCAGCAGGTCACAGTTGTGCTCAGACATGAAAACTCCTTGAAAACAATCATCAAGTAAGGCGCGCTCGAAACAGCCGGGCCTGTGAAGAAGGTTATTTGGCGACCGGCTCGGACTTGCCGTCGTAACGCTTGCGCCACTCGGCCAGCACCTTGTCGCGGTTCTCCGACGCCCAGGCGAAATCATTGCGGATCAAGCGTTGTTCGTAGTCCGTCGGCAGCTCCGGCAGGCGTTCGGCGATGCCCGGTTGCGCCAGGACCGCGAAGTTCGCTTTGTATAACTGCATCGCCTCGGAGCTGGCGGAGAAGTCCGCGAGTTTTCTGGCAGCCGCCAGCTTCGGCGTGCCTTTGATAATGGCGGTGGCTTCGATTTCCCAGCCCAGGCCTTCGGCAGGCAGGACGATGTCCAGCGGCGCGCCTTTGCGCTTGAGCTGGATGGCTGGGTATTCGAACGAAATACCGATGGGGAACTCGCCGGCGGCGGCCAGCTTGCAGGGCTTGGAGCCGGAGTGTGTGTACTGGCCGATATTGGCGTGCAACTTGTCCATGTAGGCCCAGCCCTTGGTCTCGCCGAAGGTCTGCAGCCAGGCACTGACGTCCAGGTAACCGGTGCCGGACGACGCCGGATTGGGCATGACGATCTTGCCTTGGTACACGGGGTTGGCAAGGTCTTCCCAGCGGGTGGGCTTGGGCAGGCCGAGCTTTTGCGCTTCCACCGTATTGAAGCAGATGGCGGCGGCCCAGACGTCCATGCCGACCCAGGTGGGTGGCGTGTCGGCGTCGCGGTATTGGGTGGAAATCTGGCCGAGGTTCGCCGGGCTGTAGGCGTCCAGCAGGCCCTGCTGCTTGAGAATCGCCAGGCTCGAGCCTGCCAGACCCCAGACCGCATCGGCTTGGGGGCGATCCTTTTCCGCCAGCAGCTTGGCGGTGACGATGCCGGTGGAATCGCGCACCCACTTGATCTCGATGTCCGGGTTTTGCTGCTCGAAGGCCTGTTTGTAGGCCTTGAGCTGCTCGACTTCGAGGGCCGTGTAGACGGTCAGTTCGGTATTGGCATGGGCTTGCAGAACACAGGCGGCAAGCAGGCCGGCGGCCCAGGCAGTGCGTTTGGACATGGTACGGCTCCGTGTCAGTCAGTGAAGTTTTTCAGGAATGGGACGGCAATACGCCGCGGGCCAGTTGCGTGTTGATGTGGTCGATCACGGCGGGCAGTTCGGCAATCGTGTCGATCAGGTAATGCGGACGGCTTGCGGCAAACAAGCCGTCGATGCGCTCGCGCTCGGCCGCCAACTGCGGCGCCGACAGAGCCTGGAACTGCTCCCAGTCGAGGCCGAGAAAATTGCCGGAAAACCTCAATGCCACGGTCCACATCCCTGCCCTGCGGCCTTCGAGGATGCCGGGCTCGGTGTCATCGACTTTCACGCAGGCGGCGACATCGTCCAGGCCCAGGGCGATCACGTTGGCCAAGGCCTGCGCAGGGCTTGGCCGGCCCTTGGGCACGTCGTCGGTGGCGACCACATGGTCGGGGCTGTAGCCCTTGGTGGCGGCCAGTTCGACGACTTTGTCCATGACCTGTCGGGGATAGCCGGAGCAACTGCCAATCCTGAGGCCGCGCTGGCGCAGTGCGGCGATGCTCTCCAGAGCGCCGGGGATCAGGTCCGAGTGGTCGGCGACCTTGGCGATCTGCAGCGGCATGAAGCGCTCATAGATAGCCGTCACGTCGTCATCGCTCGGTGCACGCCCGAAGCGGCGCACAAACCGTTCGGCCACGCCCGGTTGATTGCACAAGGTGCGGATGTGGTCCCATTTGCCCATGCCCATCGGGCCACGGGCCTCCTCCAGGCTGATCTCGATGTCGAAGCTGGCGAAGGCTTCGACGAAAATCCGCGTCGGCGCGAACGAACCGAAGTCCACCACGGTTCCGGCCCAATCGAGAATCGCTGCCTGCAGGTGAGTTGGTGTTTGGTAGTGCATCAGCATCTCCAGAAGTTGTTCAAAGACCCGGCGCCGGCTGGCGCCAGGCCTGGGAGCGGCGCAGCAGGCGGCGCGACAGCATCGCCAGCAGCAGCGATACGCTGGCCGAGGTCAGCAGGATCAGAGTCGCCATCGCGGCGGCCCCGCCGACGTTGCCGGCGTCGTCCATGTTCAGCACGGCCACCGCAGCCAGGACGCTGTCAGGGCTGTAGAGAAAAATCGCCGCTGAGACCGTGGTCATCGCCGACACGAACAGATAACGAACGATGTCGAGCAACGCCGGCAGGCAAATGGGCAGCGTCACCCGCAGGAAGTGGCGAACCAGCGGGACTTTCAGCGCCAGGGCGGCGGCCTCGAACTCATCGTCGAGCTGGCGCAAGGCGGTACTGGCCGTCATATGCGCGGTGGTCAGGAAGTGCGCGACCGTACAGACCACCAGCAAGGCCAGGCTGCCGTAGAGGCTGCCGAGCGGATTGCCCGGCAGATTGAAAAAGAACACGTAGCCCAGGCCCAGCACCAGCCCGGGCACAGCCATCGGGACGAAGCTGAGCAGCCGCAGGGCGCGCGTCAATGCGCTCTGCCGGGTCTTCTCGATCAGGTAGGCACCGGTGAAGATCGCCAGGCTGCCGAACACCGCACTGCACACCGCCAGCAGCAGGCTGTTGCGATAGGCCAGCCAACCGCCGGGCAGTTCGGAGAAGGCATAGTTGTCCAGGGACAGGGACAAGTCGTACGGCCAGAACTGCACGAGCGATGCGTACACTGCCATGCCGAACACGCCGAGCAGAACGCCGCCGATCAGTGCCGTTATGCTCAGGAAGGCTGCATCCCGCCCCCGCGACGGTTGCGGGTGATACACTTGGGCGCGGCCGCCCATGGCTTCGCGTTGAGTACGGCGCAGCCACATGTCCACGGCGAAACTGAGCAATGCGGGCAGCAGCAGAATCATGCCGATCAGCGCGCCGCGACCAAACTGCTGCTGGCCAACGACAGACTTGTAGGCTTCCAGCGCCAGCACCTGATAGTCGCCTCCGACCGTGACCGGCACGCCGAAGTCGGTGATGCACAAGGTGAACACCAGGCAGAAAGCCGCGAACACCCCTTGCCGGCTGCCGGGCCAGGTGATGGTGCGAAATGCCCGCCATGGCGAGGCGCCCATGCTTGAGGCCGCGTCGAACAGCCGCGCATCCGCCAGCGCCAGCGCCGACATCAGCACCATCATGGCGTGGGGAAAGGTGTAGATCGCCTGCCCCAGGACAATGCCCCAGAAACCATAGATGTTGCCGGCGCTGAAATCGCGCAGCAGCCCCTGGTTGCCGAACAGATAGATCAGCGCAATGCCAGGCAGCATCGACGGCGCCAGCAGCGGCAGCAGCGAAATGCCCCGCCACAGCGGCTTTGCCACGATGCAGGTGCGCTGCAATGCGTAGGCGAACGCATAGGCCAGCGGCACGACGATAAGCGCGACGGTCATTGAAACCGTCAGGCTGTTGCCCAGCAGCCAGCGGAAATTGGCACTGGCCAGCAGCGTCAGCGCCGCTTGCACGCCGCCACCCTGGCTGGCATCACCGCTGAAGGCGCGCCACAGCATGGCGAGCAATGGCAGCAATACTGCCAGCGCCAGCAACACCAGCAGCAGCCACTGACCGCCGCGTATGAACAATCGGTCTGCCAGGTCACCGGGCACCTGAGGTACCTGCACTGCGGTCGGCTTGAGAATCATCGTGTTTTGCATATCAATTGAACACCTGTAGGCTGTGGGCCGGCAGCGCGATTTTCAGCCGCGCCTGGGGCAGCCCAGGCATGGCCTGCGGCTCCAACTCGGCGAGCAGGGTGTGGCCGGGCAATGCGTCCAGCTCGAAGCTCAGGCGACAACGGTTGCCGAGGTAGGTTAGTTCGCGCAACTGCGCATCGAACAGGTTGGCTTCGGGCGTCGACGGATTGATCCGTATGGCTTCCGGACGGCAGAAGAGTCGACCGCTGCGCCCCACGTCAGCGGCCTCCACGCTGAGGCTGAGCCCGCCGACGCGAACCTGTCCGTCGTGCCCGCGCTCGAAAGGCAGCCAGTTGCCCTGGCCGACGAAATCAGCCACAAAGGCGCTCGCCGGCGCGCGGTAGATCTGTTGCGCACTGGCGAACTGTTCGACGCGGCCCTGATTGATCACCGCGATGCGATCGGCCATCAGCATCGCCTCGTCCTGGTTGTGGGTGACCATCAACGTGGTAATGCCCAGGCGTTTCTGCAGCTGACGCAACTCGCCGCACAGGTGCTCGCGCACCCGGGCATCGAGGGCCGACATCGGTTCATCGAGCAGTAACAGCGAGGGCGCCGGAGCCAGGGCGCGAGCCAACGCCACCCGCTGCTGCTGGCCGCCGGAGAGCTGGCCGGGATATTTTTTCTCGCTGCCACGCAGCCCGACCAGTTCCAGCATCTCGCCGACCCGGCTGCGGATCGTCTCGCGGTGGTTGCCCGCCAATCCGTAGCCGATGTTCTGCTCCACGGTCAGGTTGGGAAACAGCGCATAGGACTGGAACAGAATGCCGTAGTCGCGAGCCTGCGGTGCCAGGGCGGAAACATCCCGCGCGCCGATCATGATCGTGCCGCGGTCTTGCCGTTCCAGGCCGGCTATGCAGCGCAACAAGGTGGTCTTGCCGCAGCCGGAAGGCCCAAGCAGGCACACCAGCTCACCGGCGGCGATTTCCAGCGATACCCCATCCAACGCCTTGAAGGCGCCGAAGCCTTTATGGATGTCGCGTATCTGCAGGTCTACGGAAGGTGTTCTTGTCATGACATAACCTCGATGAGCTGTCAGCTCGACGAGGGTCATGGTAGGCAGGCAGTACGAAGGCTTGATTGCAGTTGGCTAAAAGCTGCCGATAGTGGCATCGGCGGATTTGTGTAGCGAATTCAGGATGCGCTGGTCTCTCGTGCCAGGCCGAGGAATGCCGACGGCAGCCGGGCCTGGCGGCGCTCCTTGAGGCAGTACAGATACTCGGCGATCAGCGGCGCGCCTTCCAGCTCGACCACCTTGAGCTGTGGATTCTCCGGCACCTCGTGACGGGCGATGATGCTGATGCCGATGTTGCGCAGGACCGCTTCGCGAATCGACTCGCGACTGCCGATCTCCAGCAGCGGCCCGGTCGCCACCCCGGCCTCGCGCAGCAGCGTTGTGGTGAGCGCGCGGGTGGTGGAACCGGTTTCGCGCATCAGCAGGCAATGCCCGGCCAGGGCGCTCGGCGCGACTCGGTCGTGGCTGGCCAATGGGTGCTCGCGATGTACCGCCAGCACCAGCGGATCGTGCCCCAGCACCAGCCGGGTCAGGCGCGCATCCTCGACCAGTTGCGAGGACGCGGCCAAGTCCACGCGATATTCCTCCAGCGCCTCGATGACCTGCAGTGAGTTGCCGATTTCCAGGGTCACTTCGCACAGCGCAAACTGCTCGCGAAAAGCCTTGATGATATCCAGCACGTAATACGGCGCGGTGGCACCGATGCGCAACGTGCCTTGCACCTGGCCGCTGTTGCGCAGGAAAAACTCGATGTCGGCCTCCTGCTGCAGCAGTTTCTGCACCATCGGCAACAGCTGCGCGCCCTGGTCACTGAGTGTCAGGCGGCGCCCGCCGCGATAAAACAATTCAACGCCGTACTGGGCTTCCAGGCTGCGGATCTGCGTGGTCACCGTCGGCTGGCTGAGCCCGAGCTTCTTGGCTGCCTGGGTGACGCTGGCCAGGCGAGCGACCATGTGGAAAGACTTCAGCTCGGCGCTGAGCATGTTGTGACGCTCCAGAAAAGTGACGGGACAATTTACTCGAGATAAATGATCTATTTGTGGCGAGGGAGCTTGCTCCCGCTCGGCTGCGAAGCAGTCGTAAAGCGCCGGGTGCGGTGTGTCTGATACTCCGATCTGGCAGGTTTTGGGGCCGCTTCGCGGCCCAACGGGAGCAAGCTCCCTCGCCACGGGTTTGTCGATTGCCTTGGTCGAACAGCATTACGCTTGCATCGCGGCGTTGACCTTGTAGCATCCCGGCATCGAAACGGGCCAGGATTTACCTGGTCGGCAGAAACGATCAAGATTGCACCTGTTCGTCTACCCTCACAATGCGCCAGGCCAACGCGGCTCCTCAACGCGTGCCCGGCGCTTGACACTCACGCCCTACATGCACCGGAGATTTACATGCTCAAGCGTACCCTGGCACTGGCCGTCGGTTTGACCCTGTCCCTGAGCTCCCTTCTGACGCAGGCGGCCGACACCTTGAAGGTCAGCGCGATCCCCGATGAAGCGCCGACCGAACTGCTGCGCAAGTTCAAGCCGCTGGGGGCGTACCTGGAGCAGAAAATCGGCATGAAAGTCGAGTTCGTACCGGTGAGCGATTACCCCGCCGTGGTCGAGGCGCTGGCCACCGACCGGATCGACCTGGCCTGGCTGGGCGGTTTCACCTTCGTGCAGGCCCGCCTGAAGACGGGTAACGCCATTCCGCTGGTGCAGCGCGAACAGGATGCCCAGTTCACCAGTAAATTCATCACCGCCGACCCTGCAGTCACATCCCTGGCCGACCTCAAGGGCAAAAGCTTTGCCTTCGGTTCGATCTCTTCCACCTCGGGCAGCCTGATGCCGCGTTATTTCATGCTCAAGGACGGCATCAAGCCGGAAACCTATTTCAGCCGCGTCGGCTACTCGGGCGCCCATGATGCGACGGCGGCCTGGGTCCAGGCGGGCAAGGTCGATGCCGGCGTGCTCAACGCCAGCGTCTGGGACAAACTGGTGGCGGCCGGCAAGGTCGACACTAGCAAGGTCAAGGTGTTCGCGACTACCCCGGCCTACTTCGATTACAACTGGACCGTGCGCGGCACGCTCGACCCGGCGCTGGCGGCGAAGATCAAGGCGGCGTTCCTGGACCTCGATCCGGCGAACCCGAAGGACAAGGAAATCCTTGATCTGCAGGCCGCCAGCCGCTTCATCGAGACCAAGCCCGAGAACTACAAAGGCATCGAAGAAGCCGCACGCGCCGCCGAACTGCTGAAATGACATTACGTCTGACCCGAGCCAGCGTCATCCACGCCAACGGTGCGCAGGCGCTGCGTGGCGTGGATCTGCACATTGGCGCGGGGGAACGGGTCGCCATCATCGGCCCGTCCGGCGCGGGCAAGTCGAGCCTGCTCAATGTGCTCGCAACCGCCCTGCGGCCGGGCGCTGGCGAGGTGCAGGTACTGGGCGAGCCAGTCTGGCAATTGTCCGCGCGCCGGCGGCAGCGTCTGCGCGCACGCATCGGCCTGGTCCACCAGGCGCCTCCCCTGCCGCCGCGCCTACGGGTGGTCACCGCAGTGCTGGCCGGCAAGCTCGGCCAGTGGAGCCTGGGCAAGAGCCTGCTGAACCTGCTGCACCCGCTGGACATTCCCGGGGCTCGGGCGGCGTTGGCCCGGCTGGACCTGGGCGACAAGCTGTTCGCGCAATGCCAGCAGTTGTCCGGCGGGCAGCTGCAACGTGTCGGCATTGCCCGCGTGTTGTACCAGGCGCCCGAGGTATTGCTTGCGGACGAGCCGGTATCGGCGATGGACCCGGTGTTGGCCGAGCACACACTTGCGGTGCTCTGCCAGCATGCCCGGGAGCACCGCGTGACCCTGGTCACCAGCCTGCACGCGGTGGAGCTGGCGCTGGCGCATTTTTCCCGGATCATCGGTCTGCGTGACGGACAGATTCTGTTCGACTTGCCGACCGAAGCGGTCGACCGCCAACTGCTCGACACGCTTTATGCCAACGAGCAATTGGAGTCCATGTCGAGCCCTCCACTCCCTACGAGCGTGCAGATTCCGCGATGCTGAAGCGTGACGCCCGGGACCCCGCCAGCCGCCCTCGCCTGCTCCTGACCCTGTTGGCCCTGGCCCTGCTGTGGCCGGGCATTCGGTTCAGCGAGGTCGACCTCGGCGTGCTGCTGGCCAGCGACAGCCAGAGTGAGATGGGCCGGTTCGTCGCGGCGTTCTGGCCACCGGCCCATGACGAAACGTTTGTCGACCTGCTACTGCAAGCCACCCTGCAGACGTTGGCGATTGCCACCGCCGGCATGGCCCTGGCGCTGCTGGTGGCGGTCCCCGCGAGCCTGCTGGCCAGTCGCGCATTGTCGTTGTCGGCCGCCTACCGCTCCGGCAGGCCTGGCAATCTCGGTCAATGGTTGCGTTGGCCAATACGCGGCCTGTTGATCTTCCTGCGCAGCGTGCCGGAAATCGTCTGGGCCTTGCTCTTCGTGCGCGCTGTCGGCCTGGGTCCGACGGCCGGGGTGCTGGCCATCGCCATCACGTACAGCGGCATGCTGGGCAAGGTCTATGCGGAAATCTTCGAATCGGTCGACCAGCGCCCGGCACACGCATTGATGCAGGCCGGCAGCGGCCGGCTCGCGGCGTTCTGCTACGGGATCCTGCCCAACGTCGCCGCCGAGCTGCTGTCGTACACCGTGTACCGCTGGGAATGCGCCATCCGCGCGTCAGTGGTGATGGGTTTTGTCGGCGCGGGTGGCCTGGGCCAGCAGATGGACCTGTCGTTGCGCATGTTCGCCGGCGGTGAAGTGGCCAGCCTGTTGCTGACCTTCCTGGTGCTGGTGATGTTCGCCGATCAGCTCAGCCGCCTGCTGCGCTGGAGACTGGCATGAGTCGGCTGTTCAACGCGCTATTGCTGCTGTGCATCGGTGCGGCTGTCGTCGCTTCGTTCGGCTATCTGGGCATCGACCTGGGCGCGTTGGGAGACAGTGCGAGCCTCAAGCAGATGACCGCTTATGCGCAACGCTTCCTCAGTCCGGACCTGAGCCCGGCGTACCTCAAGGCGATCGGCCACGGCGCGCTGGAAACCATCGCCATGTCCGCCATCGGCACGTTGCTCGCGGCGGTGTTGGGGCTGGCACTGGCACTGCCGGCCGCCGGGCGCCTTGGCTGGCCGTTGCAAAGCGCCTCGCGCCTGGTGTTGAACGCGTTGCGCGCGGTTCCGGAACTGGTGTGGGCGGCGCTGATGGTGTTTGCCGCCGGGCTCGGCCCCAATGCCGGTACGCTGGCGCTGACCCTGCACACCATCGGCGTGCTCGGCCGGCTATTTGCCGAGGCGCTGGAAAACACCCCCTCGCAACCCGCCGATGCGATCCGTTTGCAAGGTGGCAGCGCGCTCGCGGCTTTCTGCTACGGCACCCTGCCCAACCTGATGCCGCAGCTCCTCGCCTACACCCTCTACCGCTGGGAAAACAATATCCGCATGGCCAGTGTGCTGGGCTTCGTCGGCGCCGGCGGCCTGGGCCAGATGCTCTATGTCAGCCTCAGCCTGTTCCAGGAAGCCCAAGGCAGCACGGTGATCCTGGCCATGCTGTTGCTGGTGTTCATTGTCGATACCCTGAGCAGTTGGAGCCGCCAGCGCTGGGTCAAGGCCTGACGGCTGCCCGGCGCGCCGTCACCACAGCGCCATCGTGTAACTGACGATCAGGCGATTTTCGTCCAGGTCATTGCCAAAGTTCGAGCGCACCGAGGCATTGCGCCATTTGAGCCCCAGCCCCTTCAACGTGCCGTCCTGGATCACGTAGGCGATATCGCTGTTGCGCTCCCATTCCTTGCCTTCACCCGGCGCGCTGCGTTGCACGTTGTCGCCACGGATGTAGCGAGTCATGAACGTCAATCCCGGCACGCCGAGGCCGGCAAAGTTGTAGTCGTAACGGGCCTGCCAGGAGCGCTCGTCGACATTGGCAAAATCACCGATCTGGACGAAGTTGACCAGATACGGATCGCTGCGCGAGATGTAGGGAAATGGGTCGTCGCCGCTCATGCGTTGGTAACCCAGGCCCAGCGCGTGCCCATCGAGGCTATAGGTGAACATCGCGCCGAACGCCTGGTTGTCGATAGCGCGGAAGCTGCCGTCTTCGGTGCTGCGGGCATAACGCACGTCGCTTTTCAATGATTGGCCCGCGCCCAGGTCCAGGCTATGGACCAAGCCCAGGTAGTTCTGTTGGTAGATGTCCTCCAGTTTGCCGTAGCGGTATTGCGCCGTGAGATTCGGCAGGAACTGGTAGTCCGCTCCGGCGAACTGGAAGCGGTCGCTGATGCCTCCAATGCGGTTGGCCGTCATGTCCTGATAGTGGGTGGAATCGACGAAATTGATCTGTGTAAGCTGCCCGGCGGTCAGCTTCAGGCGGTCGACTTCCTGCACGCTCAACAGCCCGCCCTTGAAGGTCCCGGGGAGCAGGCGCGTATCGTTGGAATTGACCACCGGGTCCTTGATTTGCAGGGTGCCCACTTTCAGGGTGCTGTTGGACAAGCGTGCCTTCGCGGTCAGGCCAAGTTCGCCGTAGCGGTCCTGGGAACCCCCGGACGAGTCTGCCGGCAGCAAATTGGTGCCTGCCGTGCCGCCGCCCGAATCCAGTTTGAAACCGGCCATGGCCAACGCATCCAGCCCGAAACCCAAGGTCCCGGCGGTGTAGCCCGACTCGATGCGCAACAGAAAGCCTTGCGTCCACTCCTCGGCCTTGTCCCGCGCGCCCTCCTGCCGAAAATCGCGGTTGAAATAGAAGTTGCGGGCTTCCAGGCTGGCTTTGCTGTCGCTGATGAAATCGGCGTGAGCACTCGACGCGCTCATCAGACCGAGGCCGAGCAAAGTGCCCACGGGTTTACGGTTGAAGTGATTAGCGATGAAACGGTACATGGCGTGCTCCTTTTTTATGGGCGCGAGTGTTCCCGTCGGGGACGGCTGGCGCGCCTCGCTTATTGTTTGGGGCAGTGTCTTGGAACGACGTCCTCAGCTGTCTGCCCAGGCAAAACTGGTCCTCGTGGCGAGGGAGCTCGATTGCTCAAGCGAACAACATTGACGTCGAGGCAGATTCTTCCCACCGGCGCCGGACAGCGTCAAACGGGAAAAAAGTCGGCTCGGGCATAAGAAAATCTGATGCATGGCGGGTCGCAATTGATCTGACTTCGCTGCCTCGACCGTCGGATAACTTTTTGTTGTCAGGGGGTACCAGTTTTCCTTGTTGGACGCCGTCGTCCGGGGCTTCTACAAAGGAGCTCTAACAAAAAACCAATGGAGATCTCAGATGCCGCCGTCCGCCCTGACATTCGAACAACTGCAGCAGTGTTCACCCCAGGCCCTGCGCCAGAACATCGCGGCCGGTCGCTACCACGGCCACACCAGCGGCCTGGGCCAGGGCCGGGTGCAAGCCAACATCGTGATCCTGCCGGGTGACTGGGCCGACGAATTCCTGCGCTACTGCACGCTCAACCGCCAGGCGTGTCCGGTGCTGGACGTGAGCGAACCGGGGGATCCGTTCCTGCGCAACCTCGGCGCGCCCATCGATATCCGCCACGAAGTACCGCGCTATCGGGTCTTTCGTCACGGCGAGTTGAGCGAAGAGCCGATGGACATCGAACACCTGTGGCAGGACGACATGGTGACCTTCGCCCTCGGCTGCTCGTTCTCGTTCGAGCAACCCTTGCTGGAGGCCGGTATACGCCTGAGGCACATTGACCTGGGGCGCAACGTTGCCATGTTCCGCACCAACATCGACACGCGCCCCACCGCGCGCCTGTCTGGCAAAATGGTCGTGAGCATGCGCCCGATGAAGGCCGCCGCGGCGATCCAGGCGATCCAGATCACCGGACGCATGCCCAGCGTCCATGGCGCCCCGGTCCACATCGGTGATCCGTCGCTGATCGGCATTGATTCCCTGGACAGGCCGGACTATGGCGACGCGGTGCCGGTGGAAGCCGACGAGGTCCCGGTGTTCTGGGCCTGTGGCGTGACGCCGCAATCGGTGGTGCAGGCTTCGCGACCGCCGCTGTGCATCACCCACGCACCGGGTTGTATGCTGGTGACCGACGTTTTGAACAGCGCGTTGTGATACCCGACCTGAAATGGAGATCTGATGAACAGCCCGCAGCGATCAATCGAACATTACATCCGCGCCAAGGACGGCAACCGCCCTCACCTGCTGGACCAGGCCTTCATCCAGGGCGCAGTCCTGAACATGGTGGTCCGCACCGGCTCCATCGCCTTCCCGGAGCATGTCGAAGGTCGTGGCGCGATGGGTGACGTGCTGGTGAGCCGGTTCAACCAGGCGTTCGAAAACGTCTACACGTTCTGCCTGGGCAGCCCTCCTCACGCCAACGTGCGCACCTACGAGTGCAAATGGTTGGTCGCGATGTCGGACAAACACAACGGTGAGGTCAGGGTCGGTTGTGGCCGCTACGACTGGCGATTCAGCGCCGAGTCCGGGCTGTCCGAGGGGCTCACGATAACCATCGAACACATGAAGACCCTGCCGCCAGCCGAGCTTACGGAAGTCATGGCCTGGGTGTCGGGTCTGGAATATCCGTGGTGCGACGCCGCTGCGGTCCTCGGCGAGGTGCCGGATTCAAGGGCGCTTGAAGACGTGGTCCAATACCTCTCGTCCAGGAATTGCAGGACCGGTTGATCACCGGCGCTCCCGGACAATCCAATACCTTGCCCCGCCCGTTTCAGGAGCCGCCGCCCATGAATATCAAGTTTCTGGAAACCTTCGTCTGGGTCGCCCGCCTGAAGAGCTTTCGCCTCACGGCGGAAAAGCTGTTCACCACCCAGGCGTCGATTTCCAGCCGGATTGCAGCTCTGGAAGACGAGTTGGGCGTGCGTCTGTTCGTGCGTGATTCCAAGGGCGTGTCATTGACTTCCGAAGGCCAGCGGGTGCTGGAGTACGCCGAGCGCATCATGGACACCATGCACAGCATGAAAGCCGTGATCAAGGACCCGCGCCAGGTACGCGGGCGGATTCGCATCGGCGCGATGGACACGGTGATCCATACCTGGCTCAGCCCGTTGGTCACGCGCCTGATGGAATGCTACCCGGCGCTGGAAATCGAATTGTCGGCCGACACCGCGAGCAACCTGTGCACGCAACTGGAGAAAGGCTACCAGGACATCATTTTCCAGACCGACATCCTGCGCCTCGACAGCGTGCGCAATGCGCTCCTGACGCGTTATCCGATGCACTGGGTGGTGCGCAGCGGCTCATCCTTTGACCGCCACTACGCATCGCTGGACGAACTGTCCCAGGAGCGCATCGTGACCTTCTCGCGCAACTCCCGGCCCCACCAGGACCTCCTGAACATGCTGCACTCGGCCAATATCGTCTCGCCGCGGATCAATTGCGTGAACTCCGCCTCGGCGATCACCCGCCTGGTTCGTGACGGCTTTGGTATCGGCGCCATGCCGGCGGCGCTGGTGGTAGGCGAATTGAACCAGGGCAGCTTGACGCTGGTGGACGGCGTGCCGTTGCCGTCGGTGATGGACATCGTCGCCAGTTGGCGGACCGGCGCCGGCATGGAGCGGGTCGAAGACATCGTCAGCCTGACGCGGGAAGTGGTGGACGACTACGTGGGGCAACTGCCGGCGCCGTACCGGTTGGTGGCAAGCGAGGCCCCGGCGAACTGTCAGTGAACTGCAACATCCCGGGCACCGGCGACATCCTGCGAGCGCGCATCCCGATGGGCCGGGGGCAATCCTGCGAATTACCCATCGCGCAGCGGGCGTGGCCGCGAGCCAGAAGTGCTTGAACGCATAGCTTCAAAATAAATGCACTCAACCAGCATTAATATGAATTTGTAAGCTGGGTTGGCGAGCGGCACACTGTGCGCTGTTCCTCCCCCAACTGTTGGAACACTTAAAGGGCTTTCAGGGATTCTCCCGTAAGCCCCTTTTTTTGTTCGTTTTTTGGATGTTTGCTTGATGTTTGCTCGCTGGTTCCCCGCTGCTATCAATACCCGCCCCACCGAATGGAGTCGCGCCGCCATCGGCATGGCCCTTGGAACAATGTTCAGTGTCTGGCTCTGTGGCCAGGTATTCGGTCTTGAAGTGGCGCAACACCTGATCGGCCCGCTCGGCGCCTCGGCCGTGCTGTTGTTTGCGGTGTCATCGGGTGCCCTGGCCCAGCCCTGGTCGATCTTCGGTGGTTATCTGTGCGCGTCGGTCGTGGCGTTGCTGGTCGCCCATGTGCTCGGCCGCACGCTGGGTAGCGCATGCCTGGCGGCCGGCATGGCGCTGGTGCTGATGTGCTGGCTGCGTTGCCTGCATCCACCGGCCGGCGCCCTGGCGGCGACGCTGGTGCTGGCGGACGCATCCATCGTCGCCCTCGACTGGCAGGCGCTTGGCGCCGCCATGCTGGCCGGCTCCGGCCTGCTCGTCTTCGCGCTGGCCTACAACAACTTCACGCGGGTGCGCTATCCCAAGCGAGCCAGCGAGCCGGCAGCGGTGATTCCCGCCGACCATCCCCCCATCGATCGCCAGGCGATCACCGCCGAAGACTTGAAACTTGCGCTTGAGGAAATGGAAGCATTCTTCGACGTAACCCCCGAAGATCTCGAACAATTGATCCACGCAAGCGAGCGGCATGCCAAGCGTCGCAGCATCACGGAGGTGCTGTCGGGTCGCGGCTGAGCCTGTGGCTGCTATAAATATGCAGACAGGACCTGCACGTATCCCGGTTGTGCAATGCAAATTTGCGCTGTTACGATCCCGACCGGGTACGCGCTTAAAAATTTATAAAGAACAATAAAAGCAGGGAGTTAGCGATGACAGTTCAGGTTTCATCCCAAGCTGCGGGCAGCATCGAAACCGCGCCCTACGAGGTGTTGGTCGACGTTCGCAACCACATCGGCCACCTGACCCTGAACCGCCCCGCCGGCCTGAATGCCCTGACCCTGGGCATGGTGCGCAGCTTGCAGCAGCAACTCGATAGCTGGGCCACCGATTCGCAGATCCGCGCCGTTGTCTTGCGCGGTGCCGGCGACAAGGCGTTTTGTGCGGGCGGCGATATCCGCTCGCTGTACGACAGCCACAAGCAGGGCGACACCCTGCACGAAGACTTCTTCGTCGAGGAATATGCACTCGACCTGACCATCCACCATTACCGCAAACCGATCCTCGCCTTGATGGACGGCTTCGTGCTGGGCGGCGGCATGGGTCTGGTGCAAGGCGCCGATCTGCGGGTGGTGACCGAGCGTAGCCGACTGGGCATGCCCGAGGTCGGCATTGGCTATTTCCCGGATGTCGGCGGCAGCTATTTCCTGCCGCGCATTCCCGGTGAACTGGGTATCTACCTGGGCGTCAGCGGGGTGCAGATCCGCGCTGCCGACGCGCTGTACTGCGGGCTGGCCGACTGGTATCTCGACAGCCAGAAAATCACCCAGCTCGATGAACGTCTCGACCGCCTGGACTGGCGCGATTCACCGCTCAAGGACCTGCAAAGCCTGCTGGCGAAAATGGCGGTCCAACAGTTGCCTGCCCCGCCCCTGGCCGACTTGCGGCCGGTGATCGATCATTTCTTCGCCCTGCCGGATGTACCAAGCATGGTCGAGCAGTTGCGCCAGGTCACGGTCGCCAACAGCCACGAATGGGCGCTGAAGACCGCCGAGCTGCTGGAAACCCGCTCACCCCTGGCGATGGCGGTGACCCTCGAAATGCTGCGACGCGGCCGGCACCTGAGCCTGGAAGACTGTTTTGCCCTGGAGCTGCACCTGGACCGGCAATGGTTCACGCGCGGCGACCTGATCGAAGGCGTACGTGCCCTGCTGATCGATAAAGACAAGAACCCACGCTGGAACCCACCGACCCTGGAGGCGCTGGACGCCGACCATGTGGCGAGTTTTTTCGACGGCTTCGACTACCACGGGAACTGAATATGCACGACCTTGAGCTGACCGAGGAACAAGTGATGATCCGCGACATGGCCCGTGATTTCGCCCGCGGTGAAATCGCGCCCCACGCCCAGGCCTGGGAAAAAGCCGGCTGGATCGACGATGGGCTGGTGGCAAAAATGGGCGAGCTGGGCCTGCTGGGCATGGTGGTGCCCGAGGAATGGGGCGGTACCTATGTCGACTACGTGGCCTATGCCCTGGCGGTGGAGGAAATCTCGGCAGGTGACGGTGCTACTGGAGCACTGATGAGCATCCACAACTCCGTAGGTTGCGGGCCGGTGCTGAATTTCGGCAGCGATGAGCAGAAACAGACCTGGCTGGCGGATCTCGCCAGCGGCCAGGCCATCGGCTGCTTCTGCCTGACCGAACCACAGGCCGGCTCCGAGGCGCACAACCTGCGTACGCGGGCGGAACTGAAAGATGGTCAATGGGTAATCAACGGCGCGAAGCAGTTCGTCAGCAATGGCAAGCGCGCCAAGCTGGCGATCGTGTTTGCCGTGACGGATGCGGACCTTGGCAAAAAAGGCATTTCGGCGTTCCTGGTGCCCACCGACACGCCCGGTTTCATCGTTGACCGCACCGAACACAAGATGGGCATTCGTGCCTCGGACACCTGTGCCGTCACGCTGAGCAACTGCACCATTCCTGAAGCCAACCTGCTGGGCGCACGGGGCAAGGGCCTGGCCATCGCCCTGTCCAACCTCGAAGGCGGGCGCATCGGCATCGCCGCCCAGGCCCTGGGCATCGCCCGTGCGGCATTCGAAGCGGCCCTGGCCTATTCCCGGGATCGGGTGCAGTTCGACAAACCGATCATCGAACACCAGAGCATCGCCAATCTGCTGGCCGACATGCACACCCGCCTGAACGCCGCTCGCCTGCTGATCCTGCATGCCGCGCGGCTGCGCAGCGCCGGCAAGCCATGCCTGTCGGAAGCATCGCAAGCCAAGCTGTTCGCCTCGGAAATGGCCGAGAAGGTCTGCTCCTCGGCGATTCAGATCCATGGCGGCTATGGCTATCTTGAGGATTACCCGGTGGAGCGCTATTACCGCGACGCGCGGATCACCCAGATCTACGAAGGGTCGAGCGAGATTCAGCGGATGGTGATTGCTCGGGAGCTCAGGCACTACCTGGTGTAACGCCAAAAGCTTCGCGAGCAAGCTCGCTCCCACAGGGCTCAGGGGAAGCGTCAGCCTGGAGACCATCCCCTGTGGCGAGGGAGCTTGCTCCCGCTGGCCTGCGAAGCGGGCCCCTGCATTTCTCCAGGTGAATCGCATTGACCGGTTTTGCGACTGCTGCGCAGCCGAGCGGGAGCAAGCTCCCTCGCCACGGGGGATCGGTTCAACGTCGCATTACTTGTCTTGAAACTCCGCCGCGCGTTTGGCCACGAACGCCGCCATGCCTTCTTTCTGATCCAGCGTGGCGAACGCCGCGTGGAATACCCGGCGTTCAAAACGCACACCCTCGGACAGGCTGACTTCAAAGGCTCGGTTGACGCTCTCCTTGATCATCATGCTGATGGGCACCGATTTGGAGGCGATCAAGGCCGCGGTTTTGAGGGCTTCGTCCAGCAACTCGTCAGCCGGAACGATGCGCGCCACGATGCCGCAACGCTCGGCTTCCACCGCATCGATGAAACGTCCGGTCAGGCACATTTCCATGGCCTTGGCCTTGCCCACCGCACGGGTCAGGCGTTGGGTGCCGCCCATGCCCGGCAGCACGCCGAGATTGATTTCCGGCTGGCCGAACCTGGCGTTGTCACCGGCCAGGATGAAGTCGCACATCAGGGCCAGTTCGCAGCCGCCGCCCAAGGCAAAACCGTTCACCGCCGCGATGATCGGCTTGCGGCGATTGGCAACCCGGTCGCTGTCGCTGAACAGATCGTCCAGGTAGATCTGCGGATAGGTCAGTTCGGCCATCTCCTTGATATCGGCGCCGGCGGCAAAGGCTTTTTTCGAGCCGGTCAGGACGATGCAGCCGATCTTCGGATCCGCCTCCAGGCGATCCAGTGCCTGGTTCAGCTCGCTGACGATCTGCGCATTCAGGGCGTTCAGCGCCTGGGGACGGTTGAGAGTGATCAGGCCAACACGGTCCTTGATCTCCAATAAAATCGTTTCGTAGCTCATGCGGGACTCCTGTTCAAAGGTTGCGCGAAATGACCATGCGCTGAATGTCGCTGGTGCCTTCGTAGATCTGACAGACCCGCACGTCGCGGTAGATGCGCTCCAGCGGGAAATCGTTGAGGTAACCGTAGCCACCGAGGGTTTGCAAGGCCATGGAACAGACCTTCTCGGCCATTTCCGAGGCGAACAGCTTGGCCATGGACGCTTCTACCAGCGCCGGCTGGCCGGCATCGCGCAGCGCGGCGGCGTAGTGCACCATCTGCCGCGCCACGGCGATCTGGGTCGCCATGTCGGCCAGGCGGAACGCCACGGCCTGATGCTCGATGATCGGCTTGCCGAAGCTCTGCCGTTCACGGGCATAGTCGCGAGCGGCTTCGAACGCCGCGCGGGCCATGCCCACCGACTGCGCCGCGATGCCGACTCGCCCGCCTTCGAGGTTCGCCAGGGCGATCCTGTAGCCGTCACCCTCCTCACCGAGACGATTGGCCACCGGCACCTTCACATCCTCGAAAAGGATCTGGCAGGTATCGGAAGCATGCTGGCCGAGTTTGTCCTCGACCCGCGCGACGCTGTAGCCCGGCGAATCGGTGGGCACGATGAACGCACTGATGCCACGCTTGCCGGCGCTCGGATCGGTGACGGCAAACACGATCACCACCCCGGCGTTCTGCCCGGACGTGATGAACTGTTTGCACCCGTTGAGCACGTAATGATCGCCCTCCAGCCGCGCCCGCATCTTCAGGCTGCTGGCGTCGGAGCCAGCCTGGGGCTCGGTCAGGGCAAAAGCGCCGAGCATCGCGCCACTGGCCAGCGGCGTGAGGAAACGGGCCTTTTGCTCGTCGGTGCCGAACTTGAGGATCGGCACGCAGCCCACCGAGTTGTGCACGCTCATGATGGTGGAGCAGGCACCGTCGCCGGCAGCGATTTCCTCCAGGGTCATCGCATAGGCCAGGTAACCGGTGTCACAGCCGCCCCACTGCTCCGGCACCAGCATGCCGAAAAAGCCCAGTTCGGCCATTTCAGCGATGGCCTCCTTGGGGAAGCGGTGCTCACGGTCCCATTCGGCGGCGAACGGCTTCAGGCGCTCCTGGGCGAATTGCCGGGCCATGTCGCGGATCTGGGTCTGTTCTTCAGTCGCAAGCATTGTGATTCCTCAGTACAGGCATTCGACGGCCATGGCGGTGGCTTCGCCGCCGCCGATGCAGATCGCCGCGACGCCGCGCTTGAGGCCTTTCTGGCGCAGGGCCGAGAGCAGCGTCACGAGGATTCGCGCGCCGGATGCGCCGATCGGGTGGCCAAGGGCACAGGCGCCGCCGTGGACGTTGACCTTGTCGTGGGGAATTTCCAGCTTGTCCATGGTCACCAGGCCGACCACGGCGAAAGCTTCGTTGACTTCGAACAGATCGACCTCGTCCAGCGACCAGCCGGTCTTGCTCATCAGTTTTTTCACCGCACCAATCGGTGCCGTGGGAAACAGGCCCGGGGCGTCGGCGAACGCGGCGTGGCCGTGAATCACCGCCAGCGGTTTCAGACCGCGCTGCTGCGCCTGGCTCTGGCGCATCAGCACCAGGGCGGCGGCGCCATCGGAAATCGAGCTGGCGTTGGCCGCCGTCACCGTACCACCGTCGCGGAACGCCGGCTTGAGCGTGGCGATCTTGTCGATCCGCGCCTTGGGCGGCTGCTCGTCGTGACGGATGGTGACCTGTTCCTTGCCGACCATGACCTGCACCGGCACGATCTCGGCGTCAAAGCTGCCATCCTTGATCGCCTGCTGGGCACGGGTGGTGGACGCGATGGCGAAGGCATCCTGAGCTTCACGGCTGTAGCCGTTGGTCTCGGCGCAGTCTTCGGCAAAAGTGCCCATCAGGCGGCCCTTGTCGTAGGCGTCTTCGAGGCCGTCGAGGAACATATGGTCAAGCACCTTGCCATGGCCCATGCGCAAGCCGCTGCGGGCACGATCGAGCAGGTACGGCGCGTTGGACATGCTTTCCATTCCGCCAGCCATCACCACCTCGGCGCTGCCGGCGACGAGCATGTCGTGGGCGAGGATTGCCGCTTCCATGCCTGAACCGCACATCTTGTTGAGCGTGGTGCAGCGGGTCGATTTGTCGAGCCCGGCGCCCAGCGCCGCCTGGCGTGCCGGTGCCTGGCCCTGGCCTGCGGCAAGCACGCAACCGAACAGCACTTCTTCAACCGTCTGTGGCGAAATGCCGGCCCGCTCCACGGCGGCCTTGATGGCGGCGGAACCCAGCTGCGGCGCGCTGAGGCTTTTCAGTTCGCCCTGGAAGCCGCCCATCGGGGTGCGGACGGCGCTGACAATGACAATCGGATCGTTGGACATGACAAATCCTCCTATTTGGCGGCCATGCGCAAGGCGCCGTCGAGACGGATCACCTCGCCGTTGAGCATGCTGTTTTCAATGATATGCCGGACCAGCGCGGCGTACTCGGCGGGTTTGCCCAGGCGCGGCGGGAACGGCACGCCGGCGGCCAGGGAGTCACGTACTTCCGGCGTCATGCCGGCCATCATCGGGGTTTCGAAGATCCCTGGCGCGATGGTCATTACGCGGATACCGAAGCGCGCCAGTTCACGGGCGGCTGGCAGGGTCAGGCTGGCAATCGCGCCCTTGGACGCCGCGTAGGCGGCCTGGCCGATCTGACCGTCGAAAGCTGCTACCGAGGCGGTATTGATGATCACCCCGCGTTCGCCGTCGGCATTGGCCTCGGTTTCGGCGATGGCCGCTGCAGCCAAGCGCAGCAGGTTGAAGCTGCCGATCAGGTTGACGTTGATCACCTGGCTGAAGCTTTCGAGTGCGTGCGGGCCGTTCTTGCCGAGGATCTTCTCGCCGCGCACGATACCGGCGCAATTGACCAGACCGTTCAAGCCGCCGAACGCATCCACCGTGGCCTTGACTGCCGCTTCTGCGGCCGCTTCGTTACTGATGTCGGCGACCACGCTCCGGCAACCGAGCTTTTGCGCCTGGGCGGCCACCGCATCGGCGTTGAGGTCGACCAGCATCACCTTGGTGCCGGCCTTGACGAGCATTTCGCCGGTGGCCGCGCCGAGGCCGGAAGCACCGCCGCTGACGAGGAAAATCTTGTTGTCGATCTGCATCATGGTTTCCTTGGATTCAAGCTGAAACGTTCTGCGCCACGGCCTCTTGAGCCTTGGCGATCTCCTGGTTGCGCAAGATAAAGCGCTGCAACTTACCGCTGGGGGTCTTCGGCAAGTCGCTGACAAATTCGATTTCACGGGGGTACGCATGGGCCGCCAGGCGCTTGCGCACATGCTGGCGCAATTCTTCGGCCAGCTCCGGCGCTGCGCGGTACTGAGCGCTGAGCACCACAAAAGCTTTCACCAGCTCGGTGCGCTCAGGGTCGGGTTTGCCGATGACCGCGGCTTCCACCACGGCCGGGTGCTCGATCAGCGCGCTTTCCACGTCGAACGGGCCAACGCGATAGCCGGACGTGGTGATCACGTCATCGCTGCGGCCGACGAAGCTGATGCTGCCGTCGGGGTTGGATTCGACGGTATCGCCACTCAAGTAATAATCGCCGACGAACGCCTTGGTCGGCCCGCCTTCGTAACCGGCGAACCAGCACATCGGCGACTGGCTGCGATCGACGGCAAGAATGCCTGGCTGCCCTACCCCCAACTCCCGTTGATTTTCATCCAGCACCACGATGCGGTGGCCCGGCGAGGCAAAACCGGCCGCGCCCAAATGCACCGGGTGGTCGAGGCCGTGGTGGTTGCACAGCACCATGCCCAGCTCGGTCTGGCCGTAATGGTCATGGATCACCACGTTCAGGTTCTCGGCAAACCAGCGGATCACTTCCGGGTTCAGCGGCTCGCCGGCGCTGCTGACGATGCGCAGCTTGCCCTGGATCGAGCGGGCGAACTGCTCGCCGCCAGCGATCAGCAAACGGTAGGCCGTTGGTGAGCCCGCCAGGTTGCTGATGCCGTATTTGTTGATCACCCGGCAGGTGCTTTCCAACGTGAAGGGGCCATCGTAGAAAGTGATCGGATGCCCAAGCGCCAGAGGCCCGGTCACGCCGAAATAGATGCCGTAGGCCCAGCCCGGGTCAGCGACGTTCCAGAACGCGTCTTCGGGGCGCAAGTCCACGGCGTCACGCATGTAGCTCTGGAATGCGACGATGGCCTTGAGCGGAACCGACAGTGCCTTGGCCGGCCCGGTGGTGCCTGAGGTGAACATCAGCAGGAACGGATCTTCGCCGGTCAGCATCAGCGGTTCGCACTGGTCGGAATGGTTGGCCAGTTCGGCCCAGAAACTGTAGTCGCCGCGGACGATGCCCTGGCCCTTCGCCCCGCCGACCGTAACGATGGTGGGGCACCCGAGCACTTCGTTGAGCTTGGGCCGGTTGTTGGCGTCGGTGACCACCACACGCGCGCCGGAACTGCCGAGGCGGTGCTCGATGGCCTTGGGTCCGAATGCGGTGAACAGGGGCTGGTAGACCGCGCCGATACGCCAGGTGGCGAGCACCACGATCAGCAGTTCGGCATTGCGCGGCAGCAGGCCGGCGACCTTGTCACCCTTGCCAACACCTTGGGCGCGCAGGAAGTTGGCGAAACGCGCCGCGTTGTCCTGCAGGCCACGGTAAGTCCACGTCGCATCGCTGCCGTCACGCCCCTCCCAGAACAAGGCAATGCGCCCCGGCAAGGCATGCCGGTCGCAACATTCCACGCAGGCGTTGAGCGCCTCGAGCGAACCGTGCAAAGCGGCATTGGCGGTGTGCAGGTAATCGAACTGCGACGTGGCGGACGAATAATCGCGCATGACCAGAATCCCTCTGTACTTTTTATTGGTGGGGGAACCGTGAATAGCAGGGAAATACTCGCGCCGAAGGGGCTGCGGGGCAATGGTCAAAGCTTTCAAGTTGCTTGACTGGTTTGGCCATGGTTCGGGGGATGTGTTGTCAGTGAGGTCCTCTTCGGGAGCAGGCTCGCTCCCACATGGGACAGCCAATATTCCAATGTGGGAGCGAGCCTGCTCGCGAAGACGGCAGCCCATTCAACAACAAATCCGGATCAGTCAGCCTCGTTGAGAATCAGGCTGCGATAGTGCCCGGGATTGGACCCGGACCACTTGCGAAACGCCTTGTAGAACGAGCTGGCATCGGCAAAACCCAGCCGCGCGGCGATCTCGACGAAGCTGATGGAGGGTTCGGCCAGCCAGGCGATCGCCAGCTCCTTGCGCACACTGTCTTTCAGGCCCTGGTAAGTCTGGCCCTCATCCGCCAGGCGGCGGCGCAGGGTCGATGCGGAAACGCAGAGTTGTTGCGCCAGGGCCTCGGTTTCCGGCCACTGCTCGGCGGGCAGCTGGCGCAGATCATGGCGGATACGGCTGGCGAGGCTTTGCGGGTCGCGGTATTTGACCAGGATGTTCGCCGGGGCCTGGGCCAGAAAGCGCTTGAGCTCCTCCGGACTGCGGCGGATGGGCAGGTCCAGGCAGTCGGCGGAGAAGATCATCCGCGTACGGGGCCGGTCGAAGCGCAGGTTCTGCGAGAACATCACGCGGTAGTCATCGCAGAAATCCGGCGCCGGGCAACGCAACTCGACGGACAGGATTGGAATGCGCCGCCCGGCGAGCCAGCAGGCCACGCCATGGACGATCATCCAATAGGTGAAATAGGTAAAGGCCCGGCGCGGGTCCTGGTCGTCTTCGAGCAGGACGATTTCCGCCAGGCTTTGCTGGCGAACCCACTGCGCCGGCAGGTGTTCAAGCATCAAGGAGAGGAAACCCAGACCCGCCGTCAACCCGGTCGCCAACGTCGGCTGGGCCATGGCGCACTGGCACAGGAAGGCCAGGCTGCCGGACTTGAGCTTGCGCGGGTCCATGCCGAAGAACTCGTCATCCAGCCGCCTTGCCAGCAGGCGCCAGAGTCGCGCATAGGCGTGGGCCGGCACGCGCGCCTGGGGCTCGTCGAGCCATGCAGGGTCGATACCGACCTTGCTCAGGACTTCTTCGGTAGCGGCTCCAGGGGCGCAGCTTTGCAGCAGCGCCTCGCGCACCAGCTGGATGGAGATGGTGTCTTTTTCCGACATGGCGCGGCGGTTCACAGGATCCGGTAAAGCAGTCGCTCTATTCGCACCCGGCTGACCCGTTTCAGGAACTTGCTCACCGCGGCGGGATAGTCCGGCAGGGTCTCCAGGTCCAGGTAGCGTTCGATCCGCCGGGTGTGTTGATAGATCCGCTCCAGCTCAGCCTGCCGCGGCCCCAGCAACTCCCCTTTGGGATCGTCGAGCAACAGGGCGTTTTCCAGATCCAGGCGAAACGCCCGCGGGTTGAGGTTGTTGCCGGTGAGCAAGGTGTAGCGCTCGTCGACCCACATGCCTTTGAGGTGGTAGGTGTTATCGCCGTCGCGCCACAAACGCAGGTTCAACTGGCCGCTGTCGATGTAGCGCTGATGCCGCTTGGCGAAGCGGCGCAGGCTGATCTCGTACAGATAGGGCAACGCCGCAATGATCTTGAACGGCTCGCTGGGCGGGATATAAAAATCGTTGGCGGTCTTGTCGCCGACGATGATGTCGATCCGTACCCCGCGCGCCAGGGCACGGTTGATGTCCCGGGTCACGGCCAGCGGCAGGTTGAAATAGGGCGTGCAGATGGTCAGTTGCTGACGGCTGCTGGCGATCAGCTCGCTGATCGCCTTGCTCAGCGGATTATTCTTGCCGACGCCCAGCAGCGGGCTCACCGACAGGCCGTCTTTATCGAGGCTGCCGGCGGTAGTGTCATAGGTTGCATATTTGAGGCGGCTGCGCAGGTCGCCGATGTCCTTGCGCAAGCTGCGGGTGCTGGGCAGGTTCGGCAGGTCAAGGCGATGCACCGCCCTGGATGCGATCAGGCCATGTTGCACCAGATGATGCATCGAGTCGGCCAGCGCGCTGTTCTGTAGCAGGTGATATCGGTCGTAGCGGTATTTGTCGAACTTGTGCAGGTAGACGTTGTTCAGGCTCGCGCCGCTGTAGAGCACACAATCATCGATCACAAATCCTTTCAAGTGCAGCACGCCGAACAGCTCGCGAGTCTGCACCGGCACGCCGTAGATCGGCACTTCGCTGTCATGGACGCGGGTCTGCTGCTGGTACCACGCCGAGTTGCCCGGCTGCTTCTTGGCGCCGATCAGGCCGCGCTGGGCCCGTAGCCAGTCCACCACCACGGCGATGTCCAGCTCGGGGCGCGCGGCTTTGGCGGCATGCAAGGCATCAAGGATTTCCTGGCCGGCCTCGTCCTCTTGCAAGTAGAGCGCGACGATGTAGATGCGCTGGGTCGCCTGGGCAATTTTCTCCAGCAGGCAACGGCGAAACTCGGCGGCGCCGTCGAGGATGGTCACAGCCTCGGCGGTGAGTGGAAAGCTGCGCAGCTTGGGCAGCAGGGAGCGTTTGAAAAGCGACGGCATAGGGCTCGCAAAAGGTCGAATCCGAAGAACGGATGAGCTTACACCATGACGCGCGGGTTTGGGCCTCCCCTTCGCGACGAAAAAACAATTGACCAAGGAGAACGATCGTTCTACTGTTCGAGACATGAACGAAATCACTAGCAATGAAACACGCGACATCATCCTCGATGTCGCCGAAAAGTTGATCTACAAAAGTGGCATCGCCGCCACCGGCATGGACCTTTTGGTGAAAACCGCCGGCGTCTCGAGGAAAAGCATCTACCGCTACTTCGCCAACAAGGAGGACCTGGTTGTCGCCGCCCTCAAGCGCCGCGATGAACGCTGGATGCACTGGTTCTGCAGCGAAGTGGACAAGGCGCCGACGCCGCTCGCGCGGTTGCTGAACCTGTTTCCGGTGCTCAAGGGCTGGTTCGACAGCGAAGGTTTTCGCGGTTGCGCCTTCATCAACACCAGCGGCGAAACCGGCGACCCGCAGGACCCGGTCCGCCAGGTTGCAAAGATGCACAAACAGAAGCTGCTCGACTATGTAACCCGCCTGTGCAGCGATCAAGGCATCGAGCAACCGCAAGTGCTGGCGGGGAAGCTGCTTATCCTGATCGATGGGGCCATCACCGTTGCACTGGTCATGGGCGATCACAATGCAGCCGATCAGGCACAGCACGTTCTGAAAACCCTGCTGGCTATCGAATAAGCAACACGCGTATCGCAAGACCGTCGTTGAGACAGACTGCCGTTGAGACAGGCAATAGTGCAATTCATCATTCATTTATCGGGAGCTTAACCATGTCGTCCTCTGCTGAAGTTCGCCCGCCGCTGCCGCCGTTCACCCGTGAAACAGCGATCGAGAAAGTTCGCCTGGCCGAAGACGGCTGGAACTCTCGTGATCCGCAGAAGGTATCGTTGGCCTACACCCTCGACACCCAGTGGCGTAACCGCGCCGAGTTCGTCCATAGCCGGGAAGAAGCCAAGGCCTTCCTGGCCCGCAAATGGGCCAAGGAGCTGGACTACCGGCTGATCAAGGAACTCTGGGCGTTCACCGACAACCGCATCGCCGTGCGTTATGCCTATGAATGGCACGACGACTCAGGCAACTGGTTCCGCTCCTACGGCAACGAAAACTGGGAGTTCGACGAGAATGGCTTGATGTTCAATCGCTACGCCTGCATCAACGACCTGCCGATCAAGGAAAGCGAGCGTAAATTCCATTGGCCGCTGGGTCGTCGTCCGGATGATCATCCGGGGCTGTCCGAATTGGGGCTGTAACACAAGCCCCTGTGGGAGCGAGCTTGCTCGCGATGGGATGGCACAGTCGATATTTCCGTTGGCTGACCCACCGCTATCGCGAGCAAGCTCGCTCCCACATTGGCAAATGGCGTGTCAGTCGTGGCCGCGATCCAGCAGGAATTCCAGCAACGTTACCGCGCAGGCCTCGATACTTCCTTCCAGAATCAGCTCGTAACCGTGGGTGTTTTCAGTCGGAATGGCGATGCAGCCACCCTGGGCCGACATGCCGCTGCTCATGATTGCGCTGGCGTCACTGGCAAAATCCACCAGCAGCGCGAACTGAGGCGTCAACCCGCGACGTTTGCCGGCCTGGTACAGCTGGTCGACGATCTCGCGGTTGTAGCAACCGTTTTTATCGCCAGTGTTGATGATCGGATCGACGCTCAGTCGGGTAGCGTACTCGGAAATGATCGGGCCCACCTCAACCGCTACCGTGGCATCCCCCGGCAGATGGCTGGCGGCATAAAGCGCTCCGGCATTGGACTCTTCCTCTTGCGTGGTGAAGACGAGATAAACGTCGTTTGCCAGTTCTTCGCGGCGCTCAGCCAATAACCTTGCGGCTTGCAATGTCGCGACCATCGGCGCGCGGTCGTCGAGGAAATGCGCCGCGATGGCATCGCCGACCCGGAACGGACGTCGCCAATGCTGACTCAGCACTACCCGGGTACCGGGCCGCACGCCGTGCGTTTGCAGTTGCTCACCGGAGCACCGGGTGATCACATGGACATCGCCCCAATTGACGCTCCCCGACAGCACATCGGCGCCCTGATGGGTTTCACCGGTGCTGTGCATCGATCCGAACGACAGTACGCCGGGAATGAAATCCCGGTCGCCGAGAATGTCCACTGGGCACACCCCGAAATTGATCGGATTGGCGCCGCCCAGGGCCACCACGCGCAATGTGCCGTCCGGCTCGATGCGTTTGACCAGCATGGCGATTTCGTCCAGGTGCGCCATGATCCGGATGGGCTGGTTCGCCTCGCCGCTCGGGTGTGTGCCCTTGATCAGGCCGATGACATTACCGGCCGGGTCGACCCGGGTCTCGTCGCAATGCGGCCGCAGTTCCCGCAGGCAGATGTCGCGCACTTCATGCTCCTGCCCGCCGGGCCCACGGGCCATCAGCAATTCTTCCAGCAGCGGTAAGGTGGACGGATCGGGTTGCATACGATGGGTTCTCCTTTTTCCAGGAGCGGCCCAGCTATCGGAGCGAGCCGCGACGTGTTTGTCTTCTTGAGCCCGCGCGGTGCTGAAAAATTTGATCGGATTGCGGCAAAACAGACGAGCGGCCCCTATCCGGACGCGGACAAGCGGCCCCTGTGGAGGGTTGACCAGCGCGCCGCGAGGCATCACATTGCCGGGGTCGTCCCTACGCCCAAAGGCGGTTTTGTTGTGTCGCAGAACTTGTGGAGCCCATGACCGCGTCGATGCCGATCCGTCCCCCCTGCCCGCCCGGCGTCTGTGATTGCGGGCGTGATGCGTTGCTGCAAACGCCAGGCAGCGATTTGCGCATCCTTTGCCTGAATCGCCAGGAAGAAAAACGCCTGCTTGAGCGACTGGAAAACATCCAGAGCCTGGACGAGCTTGAACGCTTGCAGCAGCGGCTGTATGAGAACCTCGGCGTACGGGTGACCATCGAGCCGGGTTACAACGAAGTGCGGACCATGCGCGGCATTGCTATCGAATTCCAGGAGCAGCCAGGCCTGTGCCGCAAGATCCGCCAGTCGATTCCGGCGGCGATCCGTCGGGGGTTGGAGAAACGCCCTGAAATCGCCTGGCGGCTGCTGGATGCCCACGACTTGTTTCGCGACGGCTGATATCGTTTTTTAAAATGCCAATGCATCCCCTGTGGGAGCGAGCCTGCTCGCGAAAGCGGTGGCACAGTCAATAAGATGTTGAATGTACCGGCCTCTTCGCGAGCAGGCTCGCTCCCACAGTTGGATTGGGCGACCAGAATTTCATGGCTGATCGCTCCCACAGGATAAACAGCAGCTCCGGTCAGAAATCGACAGTCGCCGACACCAGGTAAGTGCGCGGCGTCGCCAGGGTCAGCCCCGGCTCGCTGTCGTCCGAAGCCCCGGCCGAACTCCAATAGCGCTTGTCCGCCACGTTCTCGATATTGGCGCGCAAGGTGATGTGCTTGTCATCGACCTTGAAGGCATACCGCGCACCAACGTCGAACCGCTCCCAGGAATCGATTTCCTTGGTATTGGACGGGTCCAGGTACTGCGAGCTGGAATAGATGCCGCGGCTGGTCAGGGTCAACCCCTGCACAGTCGGCACATCCCATTCGGCGCCCAGGTTGACGTTGTACTCCGGTGTCGCCGGCGCGCGGTTGCCGTCAAACGCAGGGTTGGTGGTGTCGGTCAGTTCGCTGTCGATGTACATCACGCCACCGAGCAGGCGCAATCCCTTGACCGGTTCACCGAATACGCTGACTTCCGCGCCGGTGTTCTCGCGCTTGCCGTTCGGCCCGAAGACGTTGGTCGTGGCGTCGGTGGCATAGGCCGGTTGCTTGATCCGGAACACGGCGGCGGTAACGGCCAGCGCGCCGGCATCGTACTTGGCGCCGACCTCGACCTGGCGGCTGATGAACGGCGGGAAGATTTCATCGCTGTTGTCCGAGGACGTCGGCGCGATCTTGCCCTGGCTCAAGCCTTCCATATAGTTGGCATAGAGGGACAGCTTGTCGGTGGCCTTGAACAGGATGCCGCCCGACGGCGAGACTTTTTCCTCGTCATAGGCGGTGGGACCCTTGATCCCATCGGACCAGTCGTCAACTTCCACCCGCTGCCAGCGGGCGCCCAGGGTCAGCAGCAGGCGGTCATCGAAGAACCCCAGGGTGTCGGACAGCGCCACGCCGCTGAAGTGGTTCTCGGTGTAGACCTTCGGGTCCGGCCGTGTGGGGGTGTTCGGCGTCGGTGTCGGCACCGGGTCATAGAGGTTGCTGCGCCCGTTGGCATAACGGGCGCCGCCGTTCTCGAAATCCATGTAGAAATAACTGGCCGCCAGGTTCAGCTCGTGGCTCACCGGGCCGGTCTGGAACCAGTTGCGCACCCCGGCATTGGCCGTCCGCACATTCTCGTCCCGGGTAAAGTCGCGGGGCGACACGGTGAAATCGCCGGCCGCATTAGTGACCGACACGTTGTGCCGCAGAAAGTCGTGGTTGCTTTTACGCGCCCCGACACCGCCGTAGAGCACGACCGAATCGCTGACGTCGAATTCGCCGTTCACAGCGCCGAAGGTGTCCTCGGTACGCGCCTTGCTCCAATGCTGCGCGTAATTGCGTCGCACATCGCTGGCATGCGGTACCGGCGCGGCGGCGCCGACCTGGACGCGCTCCTGCGGTGCGTCGGTGTCACGCTCGGTGTGGCCTATATCGGTAGAAAGACGCAGGCGCTCGCCACGAAAGTCCAGGCCCAGCACGGCCATCTGGCGATCCACGCGCTGATGATCCCAGTCGGTATCGCCGGCCTGCTTGACGCCGTTGAAGCGCACGCCAAACTGGTTGTCCTCGCCAAAACGGCGGCCGACATCCACGGCAGCGCCGGGCTGGCTGTCGGAGGCATAGCTGCCGGTCAGGGACGTGATCGGCTTGTCGGTGGCCCGCTTGGGCACTACGTTGATCCCGCCGCCGACGCTGCCTCGTGGCGAGATCCCGTTGATCAGTTGGGTCGGGCCCTTGAGGATGTCGACGCGATCGGCCATCTCCATGTCGATTGTATAAGTCGGCAGCACGCCATAAAGGCCGTTGTAGGCCACGTCACTGTTGAACAGGCTCAAGCCACGAATGGTGAATTGCTCATAACGCCCGCCCGCCGGGTTGGTGGCGCGCACCGAGGGGTCGCTGGCGACCAGGTCACCGAGGGTCCGGGCTTGCAGATTCTTGACCGTCTCCCCCGTGTAGGTGGTCATGCTGAACGGCGTTTCCATGAAGTCACGGGAGCCGAGCAAGCCCTGGGATCCACGCCGTGCCACCTGTCCCCCTGCGTAGGGATCGCCTTGCGTCGCGCCGGTGGCGCCGAAAATCGAGGTCGGCGCCAGTTGCAGGCTGCTGCCTTGCGCCGCAGGAGTGAGCATGTAGGCCTGTTCCCCTACTGGCTGCAGCTGCAGGCCAGAACCCTGCAGCAGCCGGGCAAATCCCTCCTCCACGCCAAACTCGCCAGCGAGCCCGGCACTGTTGCGACCGCTCACCAGGGCCGGGTCCACCGAGAGGTTGACGCCAGCCTGGCCGGCGAACCGGGTCAGCGCGGCGCCGAGGCTGCCGGCGGGAACCTGATAGCTGCGCCGGGCGCTTTCCTCGGCCTGGCTGGGCGAGATGAAAAACGCACCGGAGCTCAGGCTCAGCATGAGGCTCAGGTTCAGCAACGGGCGCCAGCCAGCAAGGGCCGGACGAAAACGTAAAGATACTGCTGCGGGCATTGGAGCAACTCTCGTTTTTTGTTCAGTTGCCTTGAATGACAAGCGAGACAAAAAAAGGGGACAGGCTTCAGGCGATATTTTTTCGCGGCGTCAAGGTGACCCAGTAGCGGGTACGCATGTGCACCTCAAGCGGCAGGCTGGCCGAGAGCAGCGCGAGGATCCGGTCGGTGTTTTCCAGGCGGAAGCTGCCGGTGACGCGGAGCGCTTCCAGCCCTTCGTCCCAGCGCAACACGCCGGGGCGATAGCGGTCCAGCTCCCGAAGGAAATCCCCCAGCGGCTGGTTCTGCGCCACGAGCACGCCTTCACGCCAGCCCATCTGCCCGGCGTCGAAGGTGCTGGTCGCAGCCGCGCCAGTTGCACTCAGGTCGACCTGTTGGCCTTCTTCGAGCCTCAGCGCTGGCCCTTGCGCAGGTTGCAGTTGCACCGCGCCGCTGACTACCGAAACCCGGCAGTTGCGTTGATCCAGCCGAATACAGACTTCGCCTCGGCCGACGCTCACCTCACCGTAGGGCAGCTGGACCGCCAAGGGGACGTCGACGACTTTCAGCGCGATCTCGCCGCGCAGCAGCATCAGGCGGCGCGCCTCAAGGTCAAGGTCGACAGCGCTATCGGTGTTCAACTGCAAAACGTTGCCACCGGCCAGCGTCCACCGACGGCGTTCCCCGGTGGCGGTGTGCAGGTCGGCGCGCCAGGCGTCCAGCGGCAGTTCACGTCCCAGCAACCACGCGGTCGGTACCAGCGCGGCGACACCCAACGCGCGCTTGAGTACGCTGCGACGGGACAGTGCGGGACGATCCAGGGTGGCCAGGCCCAACGATGACGGCACCTCGGCAAACCGCTGGCGCAGGCGCTGGGCTTTTTGCCAGGCCGCTTCATGCTCGGCCTTGCTTTCGCGCCAGCGCTGCAGCGCGCCATGATCGAATTCATCGGCGCCTGACTCGATCAGCGCCAGCCAGCGGGCCGCCGCCCGGGCGACTTCACGGGCTTCGGCCGACGGAGCCTGGCGCATCAGAAGTCCACCAACAGGCAATGTTCGTAGGCCTGGGCCATATAACGCTTCACGGTGCGTTCGGAGACTTGCAGGCGCTCGGCGATCTCGCGATAACCGAGGCCTTCGAGCTGGCTCCACAGGAACGCCCGACGCACCACCGGCGGCAGGCCATCGAGCAACTCGTCCAGGGCCTGCAGGGTTTCCAGCAGCAGCCACCGCTGCTCTGGAGACGGCACGCATTCGGCGGGCAGGCTGGCCAACGCGTCGAGATAAGCCTGTTCCAGATGGCGGCGCGTGTAGAAATTGCTCAACAAGCGCTTGCCCACCGTCAACAGGTAGGCGCGCGGTTCATGCAGGTCGGCCAGCGACTGGGCGCTGGACAGTACGCGCAGGAACGTATCCTGGCGCAGGTCGGCGGCATCCCAGGCATTGCCCATGCGCCGTCGCAGCCAGCCTTCCAGCCAACCGCCATGATCACGGTATAACGCGTCGAGGGCGTGCTCCGCCGGCTTAGCTGCATCAAGCATGTGAAGTGGCCCTGGGCAAGAATGTCTTAAATGAGACTGATTCTAATTAATGTTCCCAGATGAATCCAAGGCTTTAATTCATCGAAGGTCAAAACGTCCGGCGAAGCAGGCGCCCTTGGACACCCAGGGCGCGCCGTATATTGCCTGCGGTCAGTGGCTGGCCTGCAGGGTCTTCGGTACTTCCGGCATGGCCGACGAGTGATGGTTGATGATTTTCCACTGACCGTCGAGTCGCTCGTAAAGGAAGGTGTAGCGCGCCTGCACTTCCCGCTTGGAACCGTCGGCCTGGGTCAGCGTAAAGGTATAGACTCCGCTGTCCATCGCCGCGTCAGGCCCCAGGTGACGGATTTCCCGGTAGTTGATCACCCCGACCGGCTTGGCCGCCAGGAAGTGCACGAAATAGTCCTGGATCTGCGCCGGGGTACTGCGCACCTTGTTAGAGACGGTCGGTTGCAGAATCGCATCCGGGGCGTACAGGCTGGTGACCGCGACGGCGCTGCCGGTCTTCAACGCAGCGTTCCAGCGGTCGAACAGCCCGGCGATTTCACGGTCGTTGACGTTCTGCGGCTGCTCGGCCACGGTGCTGTAGACAAACGGCGTGGTCTCCAGCGCTTGGGCAAGGGGTGCGCCCAGCAGGAGAAAAGCGGCAATGGCACAGGTTTTCATTTTCATCGTAGCGTTCCTTTGGGTTTCAATGAGCCCACTGTGCCGGCCTTCGCGAGCCTCGCCATCGGCCAACCGGTGCCGATCGCCTATGCCATTCGGCAGATAGGCCGGGTGTCGATCACAGGGTTTAATGAAACCATCACCAACCGCGCCGGTTTGCCCTTCCACGCTGGAGTTCCCCATGCAAAGCCCACCCCATGACCCTGGCAGCGCCTTGGCGATCCGCACCCAGTACCGCCAGTCGCAAAGCCGGGCGGCGCGCCTGGGCCTGTTGTTGGGCACCGGGCACGAACTGACCCGCCTGCCGTTGGCGCAGATGCGCCAACGCGCGGTGGAACGTGCGTGCGCGTTCGTCGCCATGGATCACGGTCTGTTGCTGGAATGGACCGCTGACAGCCAGTTGCAGACCGTCGCCAGCCACGGCAGCGGCGAGCGCCTCGAGCTGCTCGCCGAGCTGGCCCAACCGCCCTCGCCCGCTTCGCAGTGGATGGATCGCCCCGGCACGCCGTTGCCGCAGATCCTGCGGATCCCTCTGCGCGGGTCCGACGGCGTTGCGTTCGGCGCGCTGCTATTGGGCAACAGCGTGCCCTTGGGCGCCCCTGACAATGAAGACATCGAATCGCTGCAATTGCTGGCCACGCTGTTGGCGGCGCACCTGGAGAACAGCCGCCTGCTGCAAACGCTCCAGGCCCGCGAGCGGACCATGTCCGAGCTGGTCCATCGCTTGTTCAGCGCCCAGGAGGACGAGCGCAAGCGCGTCGCCTATGACCTGCACGATGGCCTCGCGCAGAACCTCGCCGGCTTGCATCAACGCCTCCAGGGCTTCGCCGGTCGCTGCCCGCCTTTGCCGGCGGCGCTGGCCGATGAACTGCGGGGCATTCTCGAACTGGCCCAGGGCTGCGTCGGCGAAGGTCGGCAACTGATCGGCGGCCTGCGTCCGCATGTGCTCGATGATTTCGGCTTGTACAAAGCCGTCGACAAGGAGGCGGATCGTCTGCGTGACGCCGGGCTCCGGGTCGATTGGGTCGAGCACAGCATTGCGCGCCTGCCGGGTAATACCGAGATTGCGTTGTTTCGCATCGCCCAGGAAGGCATCAACAACATTCTCAAGCACGCCCAGGCCAATCAGGTTTCCCTCGGGCTGGCGGTGCGAGACGGCCAGGCTTGGCTGCGGGTCCAGGACGATGGCTGCGGCTTCGCCCTGGAACAACCCATCGAGACCAATGGCACCCGCCACCTCGGCCTGGCCGCCATGCAGGAGCGCGCGAGCCTGCTGGGTGGCCAGTTGAACTGTCGTAGTGCACCCGACCGCGGCACTCGACTGCTGGCCAGCGTGCCGTTGCCAGCCCACGGAGCACAGCCATGAGTCGTCCCTTGCGCCTGCTGTTGGCCGATGACCACGAAGTGACCCGCACCGGGTTCATTTCCATGCTCGCCGGTACCGAAGGGTTCGAAGTCGTCGGCCAGGCCTGCGACGGCCAGGAAGCGCTCGACCTGTGCGAGCGGCTACAGCCGGACATCGCCATCCTCGATATCCGCATGCCCGTGCTCAACGGCCTCGGCGCGGCGCGCATCCTGCAACAACGCCAGCCGCAGATCAAAGTGATGATCTTCACCATGGACGACAGCCCCGACCACCTCGAAGCGGCCATCGGTGCGGGCGCCGTCGGCTATCTGCTCAAGGATGCCAGCCGCGAGGAAATGCTCCAGGCCCTCAGGCGGGTCGCCCAGGGAGAAGAGGCACTGAACAGTTCGGTCAGCGCCCGCCTGTTGCGCCGCATGGCCGAACGCAGCGCCAACGGTGCAACGCCCGTCCAGGCCCTGACCGCGCGCGAACGCCAGGTACTCGGGCTGGTGGCCGGTGGGTTCAGTAATCGCGAGATCGGCGAAAAGCTCGGCATCGCCCCCGGCACGGCCAAAGCGCATGTGGAGCGGGTCATCGGCAAGCTCGGCGCCGCCGACCGGACCCAGGCGGCGGTGCGCGGCGTTGCCCTGGGCCTGGTGGCGCAACCCAGCGGACAATGGCCATGAGGTTTCTGGCCGCCCGGAGATGGGCCGACTTGCCGTTGCGGGGCAAGGCGCTGGTGGTGATCTCGCTGCCGTTGGTGGTCCTGCTGCTGTCGCTGGTGCTGATCTACATCACCGAACGCCAGACGGCCCGTGCCGAAGAGGATGTGCGCCGGGTGCTGCTGGTCCAGGGCGACATCCAGGCCGTGCACACCTTGCTGGCCGAGGCCGCGGCCAGCGTGCGCGGTTACCTGCTGACCCGGCGTGAAGATTTCCTGCCCGGCTACGAACAGGCCACCCCGAGGATCCAGGCTGCATTGCAACGCCTGGATCACAATATCCGTGACGCGAGGATGCGCGAGCACCTCAAGACCATTACCCCGCTGATTACCGAAAAGCTTGCCGGGTTGCAGGCGTTGCGCACCGGCAAGGCCGACGACACCGCGGCCATCACCGCGATCCTGATCGAAAACAAACAGGTGCTCGACGTACTGCGCGAGCAGATCAGCGCCATGCGCATCCGCGAGGATGCCCTGCTCGCCGACCGCAGCGCCGCCGCGTCGGCAACGCGTATGCGGCTGCTGTTCGCGACGTTGCTGGCGGCGGTGTGCGGGCTGTTCGGGGCCATCGTCGCGGTGCTGTTCCTGTCCAAGGGCATTGTCGCCCGGGTCCAGCAGGTGCAAGGCAACGCCCAGCGCCTGGCGCTGGGCCAGCCATTGTTGCCGCAACCGCCGGAGAAAGACGAAATCGGCCAGTTGGGCACTCGCCTGGTGGAAGCCGGGCAGTTGCTCGCCGAACGCGAGCGCGCCCTGCGCGATAACGAGGAACGCCTGCGGCTGATCATCGATGGCGTCAAGGACTACGGCATTTTCGCCCTCGACGCCAAGGGCCATGTGATCACCTGGAATGCCGGGGCCGAGCGGATCAAGGGCTATACCGAACAGGAGGTACTCGGCCGGCATTTCTCGCTGTTCTACCTGGCCGAAGAGTGCCCGGCCCACCCCGAAATGGCCCTGCGCGAGGCCACCCGCGACGGCCATTACATGGAAGAAGGCTGGCGTTGCCGCAAGGACGGCAGTCGCTTCTGGGCCAGCGTGGTCATCACCACTCAATACGACAGCACCGGCGCGCTGCGTGGTTTCTCCAAGATCACCCGCGACATCACCGACCGGCGCACCGCTGAAATCGCCCTGCGTACCGCCCGTGAGGAAGCGGAAAGCGCGAGCCGGGCCAAGAGCGAATTTCTTTCGCGCATGAGTCATGAGTTGCGCACGCCGCTGAACGCCATCCTCGGCTTCGCGCAATTGCTGGACATGGACTCGGTCGCCGGCCAGCGCCCGCAGGTCAGCCACATCCTGCGCGCCGGCCAGCATTTGCTCGCGTTGATCAACGAAGTGCTCGACATCGCCCGGATCGAAGCCGGCCGGCTGCCCCTGAACATCGAGCCAATTGCCCTGCCGACCGTGCTGCACGAAGCCTTGACGCTGGTGTCGCCGATGGCCGCGGATTCAGGAATTCATCTGGCCGCCCTGCCCGCGCTGCCCGAAGGCAGTGGCGTGCTTGCCGATCGCCAACGCTTGGTCCAGGTATTGCTCAACCTGCTCTCCAACGCCATCAAGTACAACCGGCCCGGCGGTGAGGTGCGCATCGAAGTGAACGTCGAGGGCCATCAGGTGGGCATTGCCGTCAGCGACACCGGGCACGGCATCGCCCCCGAACAGTTGGACCAGTTGTTCAAGCCGTTCGAACGCCTGGGCGCCGACCCGCAGGTCGAAGGCACAGGCCTGGGACTCTCCCTGAGCAAAAGCCTGCTCGAGATGATGCAGGGTAGCCTTCAGGTACTTAGCGAACCGGGACAAGGCTGCTGCTTCACCTTGCGCTTGCCCGCTGCCCAGGTGTCCGGCGCCCAGCTGCCGCCATTGGCGGCGTTGGAAACCACCCGCCCGCGCACCGAGTTCGACGGCAAGGTCCTGTGCATCGAAGACAACCTGTCGAGCCTCGCCTTGATCGAAACCCTGATGCAGCGTCGCCCGGGCATCCAGCTGCTATCGAGCATGCAAGGCCAGTTGGGCCTGGACCTGGCGCGCCAGCACGCGCCGCAGCTGATCCTGCTCGACGTGACATTGCCGGACCTGGAGGGGCTGGAAGTCCTGCGTCGGTTGCGCCAGTCTGCGGCGACCGCGTCCACGCCCGTGCTGATGATCACCGCGGATGCCAGCGACCTCACTCACCGCGCCCTGCGCGAGGCCGGCGCCACGGCGATCCTGACCAAGCCCATTCATATCCAGGCCTTCCTCGGCCACCTTGAACGTTATTTACCGGAGTCCGCATGAATCGCGATCTGCGCATCCTGATTATCGACGATCAGCGCCCCAACCTTGAGTTGATGGAACAACTGCTGGCCCGTGAAGGGCTGCACAACGTGCTGAGCAGCACCGAGCCGTTGCGCACACTCGACCTGTTCAACAGTTTTGAGCCGGACCTGGTCATCCTCGACCTGCACATGCCGGCCTTCGACGGGTTTGCCGTGCTGGAGCAGCTCAACCGGCGCATCCCGGCCAATGACTACCTGCCGATCCTGGTGCTGACCGCCGACGCCACGCGCGACACCCGCCTGCGGGCCCTGGCGTTAGGCGCCCGGGACTTCATCAGCAAGCCCCTCGACGCCCTGGAAACCATGCTGCGGGTCTGGAATCTGCTGGAAACCCGAGCCCTGTACAAATCGCTGCGTACATTGATTCCCGCCGAGCAGATCGAATTGTTGCGCCAGCATCGAGGGACGGCTGACCAGCGCATCGAGCCGTCAGCGTAGCGTGGCGAGGGAGCTTGCTCCCGCTCAGTTGCGCAGCAACTGTAAGATTTTTTGGGGCCGCTACGCAGCCCAGCGGGAGCAAGCTCCCTCGCCACAAGAGCTTCACCTCCCAGCAGTGAGCGGGTTCAGTGGCCGCGGATGTAATGCTCCAGCTGGCGGATCAGGTCCGCCTGCTCGACCAGCGCTTCCTTCACCAGGTCGCCGATGGACAGCAGGCCGATCAACTGGCCGTCGTCCAGCACCGGCAGATGGCGCAGGTGGCTCTCGGTCATGACTTCCATGCAGCGTTCGATGCTCTGCTGGCTGTCGGCGGTGATGACCGGCGCGCTCATGATGGTGCGTACCGTGGTGCCCACTGACGAACGCCCCTTGAGCACCATCTTGCGGGCATAGTCCCGTTCGCTGAACACCCCCACCACCTCGCCGGCCTCGATCACCGGCAGCGCGCCGACGTTTTTCTCGGCCATGATCTGCAGCGCTTCAAGCACGGTCTGGTCCGGCGCGATGCTGTGGACCTGCCGGTTCTGCACACTCTTGAGCTTTACCAGTTGAGCGGCGGTTTTCATTTTCCATCCCCACATTCAGCGAAAGGCATGTTTTAACCCAGGCCTGACAGTCAACGAATTACTGTGTGGGAGCGAGCTTGCTCGCGATAGCGTCGGGTCAGCCACATCCATAGTGATTGACGTACCGCTATCGCGAGCAAGCTCGCTCCCACAGGTATTCATGCATCTTTCAACTCATCCACTGGAGTGAGTCAGTCCTCGCCAATCTCCACCACATCCCCGTTCAACCGCACCGGCCAGACCCGCAGGCGCTGTTCGGGATATTCCAGGCAATGGCCGTCTTCCAGGCGAAAATGCTGCTTGTACATCGGCGAGGCGATCACCAGTTCGCCCTTGATGCTGCCCAGCAGACCACGACCGATGACGTTCGCGCCGGACTTGGGGTCGCGGTTGTCGACGGCGTACAGCGGCTTGTCCGTATGCTCCGGCAGGTAGAGCAGCGCCACTTGGCGGCCGTCATGCCAGGCAACCACGCCGGAATTGGGCACCAGGTCCTCGCGGCTGCACAGGGCGCGCCATTGGACGGGTTCTTGAGCGATACGAACGACGTTTGACTGGCTCATCAGAGTACCTCCTCGGTGACGGGAATCAGGTGAAGTTCGCCGGCATGCACCGGCCGGCGCTGGCCGCGTTCGCGGACAAAGTGGACGTCAGGATCGTCGCGCTTGTCGTTGACGAAGGTGCGAAAGCGCTTGAGTTTTTCCGGATCCTTCAAGGCGTTGGCCCATTCGCACTCGTAGCGGTCGACCACCAGTTGCATCTGCGCTTCGAGCTCGGCGCCCAGGCCCAGGCTGTCGTGGATGATCACGTCCTTGAGGTAGTCCAGGCCGCCTTCCAGGCTCTCGCGCCAGACCGAGGTGCGTTGCAACTTGTCCGCGGTGCGGATGTAGAACATCAGGAACCGGTCGATGTAGCGGATCAGCGTGGCGTCATCCAGGTCGGTGGCGAACAGCTCGGCGTGGCGTGGACGCATGCCGCCGTTGCCGGCCACGTAGAGGTTCCAGCCCTTCTCCGTGGCGATCACACCCACGTCCTTGCTCTGCGCCTCGGCGCATTCACGGGTGCAACCGGACACCGCGAACTTGAGCTTGTGCGGCGAGCGCAGGCCCTTGTAACGGTCCTCGATGGTCAGGGCCATCTGCACGCTGTCCTGCACGCCGTAGCGGCACCAGGTGCTGCCGACGCAGGACTTCACCGTACGCGTCGATTTGCCGTAGGCGTGGCCGGTCTCGAAACCGGCTTCGATCAGCTCGGCCCAGATGTCCGGCAACTGGTGCAACTGCGCGCCGAACAGGTCGATGCGCTGGCCGCCGGTGATCTTGGTGTAGAGGTCATATTTCTTCGCGACCACGCCAATGGCGATCAGTTTGTCCGCGGTGATCTCACCGCCGGCGATGCGCGGCACCACCGAGTAGGTGCCGTTTTTCTGCATGTTCGCCATGAAGGTGTCGTTGGTGTCCTGCAACGGCACCAGGTGCGCGTCCATGATCGGCTGGTTCCAGCACGACGCCAGGATCGAACCCACCGCCGGCTTGCACAGGTCGCAACCGGTATGGCCGCGACCGTGTTTGGCCAGCAGCTCTTCGAAACTGATAGTCCCTTCCACCCGCACCAGTGCGTAGAGCTCCTGGCGGGTATAGGCGAAGTGTTCGCACAGGCTCTTGTCGACGCTGACGCCACGGGCGATCAGCTCGTGCTCGAATACCTGCTTGACCAGGGCCGCGCAGCCGCCGCAACCGGTACCGGCCTTGGTATCGCACTTGAGCTGGCCGAGATCGCTGCAGCCGCCGTCGATGGCCGCGCAGATCGAGCCCTTGGTGACGTTGTGGCACGAGCAGATGGTCGCCGCTTCGGGCAGCGCCGCCGGGCCCAGTGTCGGAGCGCCCTCGGACGATGGCAGGATCAGGCTGGCGGCGTCCTTGGGCAAGGCGATGCCGTTCTGCATGTATTGCAGCAGGGTGTCGTAATAGCTGTTGTCGCCCACCAGCACCGCGCCGATCACGCGCTTGCCGTCGGCGTCCACTACCAGGCGCCGATAGCTGGCGCTGGTTTCGTCGATGAATTGGAAGCTGCGCGCACCCGGCGTGTTGCCATGGGCGTCGCCGATGGAACCGACGTCCACGCCCAACAGCTTGAGCTTGGTGGACATGTCCGCGCCGGTGAACGCCTCGCCAGCCTCGCCGCACAGGCGCGCCGCGACATTGCGGGCCATCTGGTAGCCCGGCGCGACCAGGCCGAAGATGCTGCCATTCCAGGCGGCGCATTCGCCGATGGCATAGATGTCCGGGTCGCTGCTCTGGCAATGGTCGTCAATCACCACGCCACCGCGCGGGCCGATCTGCAAGTCGCACTGGCGAGCCAGGGCATCCTGGGCGCGGATACCGGCGGAAAACACGATCAGGTCGGTTTCCAGGAAGTCGTCGGTGGCGAAGTTCATCCGGTAACGGTATTGCTCACCGGCGCTGATGGATTGGGTGCCCTTGGACAGGTGCACGCCGACACCGAGTTTTTCGATGCGCGCCTTGAGGGCCAGACCGCCCTGCTCGTCCAGTTGCACCGGCATCAGCCGTGGGGCAAATTCCACCACGTGAGCTTCCAGGCCAAGGGTCTTGAGGGCATTGGCCGCTTCCAGGCCCAGCAGGCCACCACCGACGACCACGCCACGCCGGGCATTGTTCGCGGCGGCGCGGATGGCGTCGAGGTCTTCAAGGGTGCGGTAGACCAGGCACGAATCACCTTCGGCGCCCTGGATCGGCGGCACGAACGGGTACGAACCGGTGGCGAGCACCAGCTTGTCGTAGCTGAGGCGCTCGGCGGCGGTGACAACCTGGCGCGCCTGGCGATCGATTTCCAGCACCGGCACGCCCAAGTGCAGCGTGACGCCGGGCGTCTGGTACAACGAGGCTTCGCCCAGGGCCAGCGACTCGGCATCGCGGCCCGAGAAATACTCGGACAAATGCACACGGTCATAGGCACGCATCGGCTCTTCGCTGAACACATGCACGCGGTAATGATTGAGGGCACCGCGCTCGATCAGTTGCTCGACGCAGTGATGGCCGACCATGCCATTGCCGATCACGATCAGCGTTTGCAGCTTGTTCAGGGAAGCAACGTTGGAATTCATAAAAAGCACCCGACAAAAGCCCATCACGGTTTTTTGAAAGCAAAAAAAAGACGCCTGAAACCTTGCGGTTCCAGGCGTCTTTGCCTGTTCTGTGCGGTATCGATCCGGCGACTGCGCCCTGACCTACCGTAATATCCCCGGCCTGCTGGCGCTCGATCTTCGTTGACCGACGGGGCCGCCCACTCGATTGTGTTCGCGGTGGGCCTGCCAAGCCTCTTGCAGCGAGCGTGCCAGACTTCATTTTTGCCCACCCGCCCTCCCTTCGCATGCGCCCAAAATCCCCTGTGGGAGCGGGCCTGCCCGCGAAGAGGCCAGATCAATCCCTTAAAGCCAACCGACGCCCTTCCCACCTCAACAGCACCACTCATTGCCTTGCGATGGTGCGATCCCCCGCCACGGGCTTCATAAAAGTGCAGGTCTTGATGCCCGCCGGCAAAAATCCTGAACCATCGCCGACGCGGATTTTCACAATTAATGGAAACCGCGCCAGGCGCCAGACCCTGCCCCTGGCCAACCCAGCGAAACCATAAGCGCCCCAGGCGCAGCATTGATCGGATGAACGCAATGGATGAGCGAAACCCACCTGTCGTTGTGATCTGCGGCGCCACTGCCGGCGTCGGCCGCGCGACCGCCCAGCGGTTTGCCGCGTCCGGCTACCGCGTCGGGCTGTTGGCCCGGGGCGAACAAGCGTTGGCGGCGACGCAAGAAGAACTCAAGCAGCTGGGCGCGACGAGCCTGGCGATCAGCGTCGATGTCGCGGACGCCGAGGCGGTATTCGAGGCGGCGCAACGGATGGAGCGCGAGCTGGGGCCCGTCGGCGTCTGGATCAATTGCGCGATGGTCACGGTGTTGTCGCCAATCCGCCAGTTGACCGCTGAAGAAATCCACCGGGTCACCAAGGTCACGTACCTGGGCACGGTGCATGGCACGCTCGCGGCGCTGGACCTGATGGGGCGGCGCAATCGCGGGGTGATCATCCAGGTCGGCTCGGCGCTGGCCTACCGGGCCATTCCGCTGCAGGCGGCCTATTGCGCGGCCAAGTTCGCGGTGCGTGGTTTCACCGATTCCTTGCGCTGCGAACTGCTCCACGAACACAGCGATATCAAGGTCTGCATGGTGCAACTGCCGGCGATCAACACGCCACAGTTCGATTGGGCCCGCAACAAGCTCGCCAAGCGTCCGCAACCGGTGCCACCGATCCACGACCCGGACGTTGCCGCCCGGGCGATTTTCAGCGTGGTGAAGCGTACTCCCCGGGAGTTGTGGTTGGGCGTGGCCTCGCTCAAGGCGATCGTCGGCACTTGCCTGATGCCGGGCCTGCTCGATCGTCTGTTGGCCCGCAGCGCTTACGCCGGGCAAATGACCGACGAAGACGACGACAGCCAGCGCCCGGACAATCTGTTCGAACCGCAGGAGCCCTTGCATCGTACCCGCGGGCGGTTCAATGGCCGCTCGAAGGATTCAGCGCTGGCTTTCAGCTCGACCCAGGTGTCCGCGTTGCTGCTGGCCACCGGTGGGTTGCTGGCTGTGGTGCTGCTACTGTTTTGAGCCGGTGCGCCGGAACCAGCGGTAACCGTATCCATGCAATGTCAGGCTGGCTGCGGTCGAGGCCGGATACGGGCGGTCCGAAAGGACTTCCTCGAACCCCTGCAAATCCACTTCCCGCAACTGCACCGTGACTGTCTTGGGGCTGAGGTTCGCCAGCATCACCGAGGTCGCTTCGCACTCATGGGCGATGGCGAAGACTGCACGATGGTCGACCGTCAGCAGTTGCGCCTTGCCGTCGCCAACCTCGCGCAAGCGCCTGCGCGCCAGCAGCAGCCGGCGAGTCCGAGCCAGCAGCGAATCGGGATCGTCCTGTTGGCCCTCGACGTTCAACTGCGTGTAGGCAAACGGTCCTTCATCGATCACCGGCGCGGCGAGGCGCTGGGCGGTTGAAAAGCCGGCGTTGGCTTCATCGCTCCATTGCATGGGCGTGCGCACCGACAGGCGTTCGGGACGGGACAGGTCATCGCCCATGCCGATTTCTTCGCCGTAGCGCACGATGGGTGTTCCGGGCAGTGACAGCAGCAGCGCCTGGGCCAGCGCCTGGCGATGCACATCACCGTCGAGCATCGGCGCCAGGCGCCGGCGGATGCCGCGGCCATACAGGCGCATGTTCTGGTCCGGGGCGAAGGCCTGCATCACCTCCTCACGCTCCTGCTCGGTCAAGCGTTCGAGGTCGAGCTCGTCATGGTTGCGCAGCCACACCGCATAATTGGCGCCGTCAGGCGGTGCCGGGCGGCGGGCAATGGCCCGTTGCAGAGGCTCGGCTTCGCCTCGGGCCAAGGCCAGGAACAGATGATTATTGACCCAGAAATCCAGCACCAGGCCCAGGCGTTCGCCGGTGCCGAAGTAATGGCTGTAGCGCTCGGGCTCGACATCCACTTCGCCCATCAGCACGCCTTCCGGGTTGATGCGGGTCATGTGCTTGAACAGCCGTTCCAATAACCACACGCCCTGCTCTTCATCGCCGCCACCGGCCTGCTCAACCAGGTGCGAAGCGGCATCGAGACGAAAACCGGCGATCCCCAGTTCAAGCCAGTGATCCATGATCCGCTCGATCTCTTCGACCACCCGCGGGTTCGCCAGATTGAGATCCGGCTCATGGCGATAGAACAGATGCCGAAAGTACTGCCCGGCCTGTTCGTCCCACTGCCAGATGCTGTCTTCCACCGACGGGAAGATCGGTTGGTTGCCGTCGTCCACCGGCGTGTCGGACCACAGGTAATAATTCCGATAGACGCTGTCCTTGTCGCGCCGCGCCCGCAGGAACCAGGGATGCTGGTCGCTGGTGTGCTGCACCACCAGTTCGAGGATGACCCGGATGCCACGCTCCCCGGCCTGGACGATCAACTGGCGCAAGTCCTCTTCGCTGCCAAAGCGCGGGTCCAGCGCCATGAAATCGCTGACGTCGTAACCGGCGTCCTTGAACGGAGACCGGTACAAAGGCATCAGCCAGAGTGCGCCGACGCCCAGCGCTTGCAGATAATCGAGCTGACGAATGATGCCCTTCAGGTCGCCACGGCCATCGCCGTTGCTGTCGTAGAACAGCGAGGGGTCGATCTGGTAGATCAAGGTATTTCGGTGCCAGTTGGCTTTCATCGGTCACTCCTTATCGACAGAGGTTATCGACACAGGATCAGGGCCTGTTCGGCAGCCAGACGCCCGCTGAACGGCTGGCCTTCATCCGCGCCATCGCTGGCGATTTCAACTCGCCAGGGGTCGGCCAGCGGAAAGGTGTGCTCGCTGTCGGCGAAATTGATGCAGACCAGGCGTTCGTCGCCCTCGCAAGAGCGACGATAAGCCAGCACCTGCGGGTGCGAGGGCAGTTCCTCCCAGCCGCCCAGGCGCAGCGCCAGGCTATTGCGCCGACACGCCAGCAACCGTCGGTAAAGCGCCAGCACGGAATCGGCGTCGCGCTCTTGGGTCTCCACCGACAACCGGCCGGCATCCGCAGCGAAAGGCAGCCATGGCGCCCGACCCGACCAACCGTGAGGCGCCTGTTCCGTCCAGGGGATCGGCGCCCGGCTGCCGTCCCGTCCGCCGGGGTCGACGCGGGTCTGGGCGGTCACTTGAGTATCCTCCAGGCCCAGCTCCTCGCCCTGATAGATGAACGGCGTGCCGCGCAGCGTCAGCAGCATCACCGCCGCAGCCCGTGCCCGGCGCAATGAGCCGCCGTAGCGACTGCGGTGGCGGCTGTTGTCATGGTTGGACAGCACCCAGGTCGGCCAGGCCTGCAACGGGCCGAGGTCGTTTTCCACCTCGCGTACGCACATACGGAACACCACCGGGTCCCACGGTGCATCCAGCGGCGGGAAGTTGAACGACATGTGCAGTTCGTCACTGGCGCCGTAATAGGCCGCCACCTGGGCCGTGGAACGGATGTTCACCTCGCCGATCAGCACCCGCTCACCGGGGTAGCTGTCCACCAGGCGCCGCAGCCCGCGGAGCACTTCATGGCTGTAGGGCTGATCGTTGATCTTGACCATGGTTTCACCGGCCATGCAGCGCGGGTCATCGGCAAAGCTCTGGTCCTTGCCGACGCAATGCACCACGTCGACGCGAAACCCGTCCACGCCACGCTCCAGCCAGAAGTGCAGCACTTGATGCATGGCCGCGACGACTTGCGGGTTATGCCAGTTCAGATCCGGTTGCTCGGGCAGGAAGAAGTGCAGGTAGTACTGCTGGCTGGTTTCGTCCCAGGTCCAGGCGCTGCCGCCGTCAATCGAGGCTCGCCAGTTGTTCGGCTGGTCACGCCAGATGTACCAGTCGCGCTTGGGGTTGTCGCGGCTGGAGCGCGACTCGATGAACCAGGGATGCTGGTCGGAAGTGTGGTTCGGGACAAAGTCGAGCAAGACCTTCAAGCCCCGTTCGTGAGCCTTGGCGATCAACGCATCGAGGTCGGCCAGGTTGCCGAACAGCGGATCGACGTCGGTGTAGTCGCAAATGTCGTAGCCTGCGTCGCACATGGGCGAGCGAAACACTGGCGAGAGCCACAACGCATCGATGCCAAGGCGTTGCAGATGGTCCAGGCGTGCTGTCAAACCGGGAAGATCGCCGACGCCATCGCCGTTGGCATCGGCGAAGGAGCGAGGGTAAACCTGGTAGATCACGGCGTTCTTCCACCAGGGCGAAGGGAAGGAGTTGGGCATGTCGCCTCCTCTGATCGCAGTGTGTGGTGGGCAAGACCGCAGCCCCGCCTGCTGTCCTTTCATCAAGGGACATCAGTTAAGAACCGGAAACGGGGCTTGGGGTTCGTTTTTTCTTGATGGGGAGTGAATCAGCGGAAGAGATGTTTGATGTGCCGCCGTCATCGTCGGATCGCCGCCCGGAGCAAGCTCGCTCCCACAGGGGACAGGGTTCACAAAGGTCCATTGTGGGAGCGAGCCTGCTCGCGAAAGCGTCAGCCTGACCAACTCAGAACCCGTGGCGAGGGAGCTTGCTCCCGCTCGGCTGCGCAGCAGTCGCAAACCGGCGGATACAGTCTGCCTGAAAGGTTGCTGGGGACTGCTTCGCAGGCCAGCGGGAGCAAGCTCCCTCGCCACGCTAACCTGCTCCGGCGCGACAAATATCAAGTCAGACCGATGTCCCTGCCTCAGGATCGGGCCGCCCATGTGGGAGCGAGCCTGCTCGCGAATCGCCCGATCAGTTGGAGGCGATGCCAGCGGCCCGGTTGACCATCGCCACAATGCTGACGAACAGCTCCTGCTTGGCCTCGTCCGCGCTGATCTCGCCGTTGGCCGCCGCATCGGACAACGCTTCCGCCGCCCCGAGCATCGCGCGCAGGCTCGCTTGGGACAGGCCCCGGTTATCGGCGAACGGCTCCAGCACCGCCCGGCATTTATCCAGGAACAGCCTTTCGTACTCCCTTTTGATGCTCTCCAGTTCAGGTGAACTGGAGAGCGCCGCACTGACGCCCGGGATCTCACGCCCCTGAAGCAGGACGCATTCGACGAACGCTTCGGCAATCACCCGCGAACGGCTCTGCAACGTGGGTTCGCTGGCGTCGAGTGCAGCGTCCATGAGCGCCGTCTGGCGCGCATCGAAATCCTGGTAGAGCGCCGAAAGCAGCCCTGACCGGGTAATGAAATGGTCGTAGACGATGGGTTTGGTGACGCCTGCCTGGTCGGCCAGCCGGGCCAGGGTCAACGCTTCGCTGCCCTCCTCCCGAACCAGGCGCCAGGCGACATCCAGCAATTGCCGTTGCCGATCGGCGCGGGACAGTCGGCGACGAGGCGCGGCAATGGGCGGTGCATTTTCATCTGTGCTTGACATGCTAACTTTACCAACCGTAACTTACTAACCGTAACTTAACCCAGCATACTCGCTTGACCTCGGGTAATGCCAGAAGGAGATTCGCCATGCACGCCCTTATCGTGGTTGCTCATCATGACCCCCGCTCTCTGACCCATGCGCTTGCCCAGGCCATTGGCAATGGAATTCTCCAGGCCAATCCCAGCGATACCTTCGAAATCGCCGACCTGGCCGCTGAAGGCTTCGATCCACGCTTCGGCTTTGCCGACCATGCCGTCCACCACCGTGAGGCCTTGCCACCTGCCGACGTGCTGACCGAGCAGGCCAGGATCGAACGGGCCGACGCCCTGGTGCTGGTCTACCCGATCTATTGGTGGTCGATGCCGGCGTTGCTCAAGGGCTGGATTGATCGGGTGTTCTCCAATGGCTGGGCGTTCGACTTCAAGCTCGACGAGTTCTTTGTGCAGAAACTGCAGCATTTGCGGGTCCATCTGGTCGCCCTCGGTGGAGCCGACGCCGACAGTTTCCAACGCCACGGCTACGACCAGGCGATGGTCACGCAGATCGACCATGGGATCTTCGGCTACTGCGGTGCCCGCGTGGTGAGCTCCGAGCGCTTGCTGGACTCGGAAACCCTTGATCCGAACGTACATCTGCAAACGGCCCGAGCCCTCGGCCAGCGGGTGTTCTCGGCCATCGAGCAGACCACGCCCGTAGGCGCCAGCGCCGCGTGTGCATGATCAGAGTGCTCGACGGTCGGCGGCAGACAGGGACACATCGCGCTGGTAGATATCCGGGATATACACCGCCCGCCCCTGGCTGTCCGCTTGCACTGTCCAGTATCCAAGCAGGATCGGCATCGGCTTGGCCAGCCTGAATTCATGGGTCAACTCGCTTGCCAGCAAGGTGTCGGTGCGCGTGCGTTCGGCCGGGGTCACCAGCAGATCGCGCAGGTGCATGACTTGCTCGATGCGTACGCAGCCTGAGCTGAACGCCCGCGGGCCTTTGCTGAAAAGTGCCTGGCTGGGCGTGTCGTGCAGGTATACCGAAAACGGGTTGGGGAAGCGCACGACCAATTTACCCAAGGGGTTTTTCGAGCCGGCGTCCTGGCGCAGCATCAGATTGCCAGGGTGATCCCAGTCGATATTTTCCACCGCCAGGGGCAATCCATCGCGATCGATCACCTTGAGGTTGTGCCGGGTGAGAAACTCCGGGTCGCGGCGGATCTCGGGAAGTTTGTCCTCGCGCATGATCGTCGGCGGAATGGTCCACGTCGGGTTCAGCGTCAGTCGGGTGATACGCGACTTGATCAGCGGTGTCTGGCGTTCGGCGCGGCCAACCTGGGTCCGGGTCTGCCATACCGGGGCGCCAGCCTGGTAGACCGTCAGCTGCGCCGCCGCCACGTTGACCAGCACGCTGTCGGGCTCCAGGTCCTGAGCCAACCAACGCATGCGCTCCAGGTTGATCCGCAATTGCTCGCGGCGCATGGCCGGGCTGACGTTCAGCTCGGTAACCGTCCACGGCCCCACTACCCCATCGGCTTGCAGTGAATGGTGGAGCTGGAAGCTTTTCATCGCCTCCACGAGGCTCGGGCTGTAGTGCTCATCGGCTTCCAGCGGAGGCACGCTCAGGTAGCCTTCGTTGAACAGGCGCCGGGCCAGTGCGGGCACGCGGGCGTCACGTTTGTCGGGTTGCAGCAATGGGCCGGCCGGCACTGACTGCCAGTCAGCCAGCGGTTGTTGCCGTTGCCGGGCGTAGAGTTCGCGCAGGTTGCGATACAGGTCCAAGGGCGGCCGCGCCTGTTCGAACGCCTGGGCGGGGTCGCGCAAGCCGGCGACGGCGAAGTGCAGCACCATGGCCTGACGGTCCGGCAACTGCGGATTGGCCTTCCAAATCGGCTCCAGGCGGTTCTGCGGCAGGTAGCCGAAACGCAGCTCATGCAGCGCTTGCAGGTAGCGTTGGCTGATGGCGATGTCGGTACAGGCCACGTTGACGTAACGGCCATCGCCCGGCAGGTCGTAGCGGGCCGGATCGAGTCCGTCATCGGCCAGTTGCTGTAGCTGGGCTTGCAACGCCTGTAACCGCCCGTCGTCCGCCCAGATCGCCTGGCCTGCGTTTTGCTGGTACAAGGCCTGCAGGCTCATGACCGTCGGAAAGTCGACGCCACCGGCCAATTCGGGGCAATTGACCGACAGTTGCGCCAGTGTGGTTTGCGCCTGAGCCGGATCGCCGTCCTCGGCCGTGGCGACCAATGGCGCAACGAGCAATAAAAGGCTCAGGTAACATGCGGACTTTTTGAACAACTGCTTTACTCCAATCCATGGCCGTCTCGTTGACGGTGAATTTTGCGACAGGTACGACCCGCCATCATGCAGACAAACGAAACCGGACGGGATGCCGCAAACGAACGCCACCGCAAGCTGCCTTCACCTGTATCGGCCTTCTTGCGCCGATTCTGCCTGGTCGTGACTGGCCTTGGCATCCTGTGCAGCCCGGCGCTGGCCGAAAAACTCAACACCCAGCCTCTTTACAACAGCCTCGCCCACGCCGCGCCGGAACTCAATCCCCAAGCGCTGAAAAGTGCCCTGAGTGCGATGCAGTGCGCAGTTGCCAACGGTGCTCGACAGGCTCGCCACCTGGCGGTGATCGATTATTCGCAACCTTCGACGGCCCGGCGCTTGTGGATCTTCGACCTGCGCCAGAAAAAGCTGGTCCTGCGTGATCTCGTGGCCCACGGGCAGAAATCCGGGGAAAACTTCGCCACCCAGTTTTCCAACCGACTGGGCAGCTATCAATCCAGCCTGGGACTGTTCCGCACCCAGGAAAGTTATCAGGGCGCCCATGGTTATTCGCTGCGCATGGACGGCCTGGAGCCCGGATTCAATGACCAGGCGCGCGACCGCGCGATCGTCATCCACGCCGCTGATTACGTGAACCCGCTCTGGAGCGTGCGCCAGGGCCGCATCGGCCGCAGCCAGGGCTGCCCGGCCGTGCGCCCGCAAGTAGCGCGCCAGGTGATCGACAAGCTCAAGGGCGGGCAGTTCATGTTTTCCTGGTACCCGGATCCGGCGTGGCTCAAGCGTTCGGCCTATCTCAATTGCCAGGCGCAGCAGGTGGCGAGCATCCTCGCGACCAGCGGGGGCTGATAAAGCGGATTGCAGTGCATGGGTTCGTGGTTAAAATGCCGGCCTTTCGAGCTGCTGGCGTTTTTTATCTGATGAACCCTCAAGCCCTTCAAACATTGCAGAGCCTTTTGCTGACGGCGCTGGAATCGGCGCCCGACGAAACCCGTCGCCTGTTCCATGGCCGCGGGCGCTGCTGGCCGGGGCTGGAACAGATCACCGTCGACTGGCTGCAAGGCGTGGTGTTGGTCTCGCTGTTCAAGGAACCCGATCCTACGCAACTCGATGACCTGTTCGCCATGCTGCGCACCCTCGCCTCCTTGCCCGCCTGGCAACACAGCGGCGCCCACACCCTCGCGGTGCAACATCGGTACCTGCCCGACAGCCTGACCCAATGGTTGGTGGGCGAACCGATCGATGAATGGACCCTGACCGAAGGCGGCCTGCGTTATCGGATCGACCTGGGCAAAAAGCAGAACAACGGCCTCTTTCTCGATATGCGCTATGGCCGCGACTGGGTGCGCGCTCACGCCCAAGGCAAGCGCGTGCTCAACCTGTTCGCCTATACCTGCGGTTTCTCGGTGGCGGCCATCGCCGGCGGTGCCCGCCACGTGGTCAACCTGGACATGTCCCGCGCAGCCCTGAGCCGTGGTCGTGACAATCATCGCCTGAACGGCCATGACCTGGGCCAAGTGAGCTTTCTGGGGCACGACCTGTTCAAATCCTGGGGCAAGGTGATCAACAGCGGGCCCTATGACCTGGTCATCATCGACCCGCCCACGTTCCAGAAAGGCAGCTTCCTGCTGACCAAGGATTATCAGCGAGTGCTGCGCCGCCTGCCGGAGTTGCTGACCGCCGCTGGTACGGTCCTGGCGTGTAGCAACGACCCGGCGACCGGCCCCGGCTTCCTCATCGAAGGCGTCATGCGCGAGGCGCCTGGCCTGACGTTCGAAGAGCGGTTGGCAAACCCTCCGGAGTTTCCAGATGCGGACCCCGCCTGTGGCTTGAAGGCCTTGGTGTTCAGGCGTGACGACTCGGCCATCGGCTGAGAACTTCGTGCCGGGATTACACATTTCCACTATTTGATGGATCTTGCTCGCAGCTAGACTGCTTCACGTTGCCTGCAGTGAACCGGTCCGGTTGCACTGCGGCAACCTCGAACCCGGACTGTTCAAGGATTGAAGAACCATGTCGCAATCACATCCCTCTCACCCGCGCCAGCGCTGGCGCGCATTGATCGTCTTGTGCCTGGGCGTGCTGATGATCGTGCTCGACGGTACGGTGGTGAATGTCGCCCTGCCCTCGATCAAGGACAACCTGCAGTTCAACGACACGGCACTGGCCTGGGTCGTCAATGCCTACTTACTGACCTTCGGCGGTTTCCTGCTGCTCGGCGGTCGCCTGGGCGACCTCTATGGCCATCGCCGCCTGTTCACCTTGGGATTGGCGGCGTTCACCCTCGCGTCGCTGGCCTGTGGACTGGCGTCATCGCAGTCATGGTTGATCATTGCCCGGGCTGTTCAAGGCCTTGGCGGCGCGGTGGTCACGGCGGTGGCCTTGTCGTTGATCATGGACCTGTTCACGGAACCCGGCGAGCGTGCCCGGGCGATGGGCGTGTACAGTTTCGTCTGCGCTGCAGGCGGCAGTATCGGTGTGCTGTTGGGTGGTTTGCTGACCGATCTGCTGAGTTGGCACTGGATCTTCCTGGTCAACCTGCCTGTCGGCCTGATCGTCCTCGGCCTGTCCCTTAAATTGCTGCCCGCCATGCGCGCGCAAAGCAGTGGGCAACTGGACGTCACCGGCGCAGTAACCGCCACCCTGTCGTTGATGATCGCCGTATACGCCGTGGTCAACGGCAATGAGCAGGGCTGGACTTCCCTCCACACGCTGGGCCTGCTGGCAGCCTCGGCCTTGTTGATGCTGGGCTTCATCATGCTCGAACGGCGGATTGCCCATCCGTTGATCCCGATGGGCCTGTTTCGCCTGCATAACCTGCGCATCGCCAATCTGCTCGCCGTGCTCTGGGCCGCGTCGATGTTCGCCTGGTTTTTCCTGTCGGCGCTCTACATGCAATTGGTGCTGGGCTATACGCCGATGCAAGTGGGATTGGCCTTCCTGCCAGCCAACGTGATCATGGCGATTTTTTCCCTGGGTCTGTCCGCGCGGCTGGTGATGCGCTACGGCACACGAACGCCGTTGGCGGCAGGCCTGTTGCTCGCCGCCATCGGCCTGGCACTGTTTGCACGGGCTCCGCTGGACGGCCAGTTCGTCGGCGACGTTCTGCCGGGCATGTTGCTGCTGGGGTTGGGCGCGGGGATGGCGTTCAATCCGATGTTGCTCGCGGCGATGAGCGACGTGGAACCCAAGGATTCCGGCCTGGCGTCAGGCGTCGTCAATACGTCGTTCATGATGGGCGGCTCGGTGGGCCTGGCGGTGCTGGCGAGTATTGCCGCGTACCGGACCAAGACGGCTGCGTCCGATCTCGCGCCGCTGGTTGCGCTCAATAACGGGTATCAGCTGGCGTTTCTGATCGGCGCAGCGTTCGCGCTGACCGCGGCCGTACTGGCGGGACTGCTGCTGCGAAGCACCGCGACGGGACAGCAGGCGAAGGTCGACTCCGCAGCCCATCCTGCCCCTTGATCGCACTGGGCGGCAACGGCAGTCATCGAGTGATGCCTGACGTTGCTGCCGGTCCGATCGAGTCTCAGGCGGCCATCCGCTCACAGGCCTCGGCGCAAGACTGGCAGGCCTTGGCGCAATCCTGACAATGACCCGCTTCGTGCTTCGCGCATTCTTCGCCACACGCACGGCAGATGCTCGCGCAGACGATACAAAGATCCGTCGCCACCCGGCTGTCGCGCTGCATCAGCGTTGCCGCGAGACGGCACAAGTCGGCGCAGTCGCGGTCCAGCTCGATGCAACGCGCCATCATCTGGACGTTTTGCTCTTGCAGGCACGCACTGGCGCAGGCCTCGCAGGCCATGGCGCAGGCCAGGCACTCGTCGATGCAGGTTTGATAACGGCTGTTCATGGCACTCTCCTTTTTTGAAGGGCGATCAAAAAATGCATACCGCCTGTTCTAGGCAGGTATAAGCGTGCGACTTGACGCATGAACCGCGGGTTTCAAAAGAAAAATTACATTTTCGTCAGCTGGACCGGCCCTGCCGGTCTTCCTGCATCGTGGATCAGACCACCAGCGTCAACCACGCCGACACCAGTAGCAACACGGCCATGACGCGATTGAAGCGCCCCATCGCCACGGCGGAACGGCAGAACTTAGCCGCGCCACGCCCCAGGTAGGCCCAGGCGGTCATGCAGGGAATGGAGATGGCAAAGAACGCCAGGGACAGCCAGAACACCCGCACCGTACGGTCTGCCTCGGCGCCGGCGAATACGCTGACCACCGCCAGGGCCATCATCCAGGTCTTCGGGTTCACCAGTTGCAACCCGGCGGCGCCCGCCAGGCCGAGCCGTGGGCCTTCGACCGGTCGGTCTGGATCGATGGCCTCGGCCGGCGCGCTGAAAATCTGCCAGGCCATCCAGCTCAGCCAGGCGATGCCGGCCCAGGACAGCGCCGTTTGGATCGCCGCATGTCGCGCCAGCACGTCGCCCAGCCCGGTGCCCACCAACAACACCAGTAACGCGGCAGCCGCGCAGGCGCCGAGGATGATCGGCCAGGTGGTCGCCAGGCCGAAGCGCGAGCTATGGCTCAGCACCAGGATATTGGTCGGACCCGGGGTGATGGAGGCGACAAACGCAAACAAGGCAAACGGCAACAACTGATCCATGGCGCAACTTCTCGATGAATGATCGTGAACCTGATCATCCCGTTGCAGCCGGGCTCAGTCTGGAACAATTGAGCAGCGCTTGCGGTAGTCCACCGGGCTCATTCGATAGGCGCGCTGGAACCAGCGGCCGAGGTGACTCTGGTCGGCAAAGCCGAGCATGGCGGCCACCGCCACGGCGCTTTCGCCACGGGCCAGCAGACGCCGCGCCCGGGCCAGGCGCAGCTGGATCAGATACGCGTGGGGCGCCAGGCCGAAGGCCGCCTTGAACGCACGACTCAGGCGAAAACGATCGACGCCGGTGACGCGCGCCAGGTCGTCCAGGCTGATGTCCTCGCTCAGGTGGCCGTGCAAATAATCCCGGGCCTGCTGGGCGACCAGTGGCAGACGCGGGTCGGGATTGATCCGTGTTCGCCAATGCAGGTGTTGAGTGAGGTTCGACAGCAGCGTGTCGAGGGCGGTCTGGCGGACGATCAGGATGTCCTGTTCGTGCAGGCTCTGGAAAGCCGCAGCGGTAGCCCTTGCCAGCCGCGCGTCATCGTTCAGCGTGACGGCAAAGCCCAGTTGCGCGTTGTCTGGCGCATCCTCGAACAACGAGCGCAGTTCGCGCTCCAGCCATTGCGGCTCCAGGTACAAGGTGCGATAGGTAAACCCGTTTTCGTGCGGCGCGTTACCGTCATGCAACTCCCCCGGTTCAAGCAGGAACACTTTGCCCGGCGTGCTGTTGTGTTGCTGCTGACGGCAATGGAACTGCTGCACGCCCTGCTCCGTCACGCCCACCAGATAGGCATCGTGCCAGTGCGGATCGTAGGCGTGCCCCTCGAAATGCGCGCGCACGGTCTCGATGCCGGACGTGGCGTCCTGCTTGAGATCGATCCAGTTGCGCGCTGTCATGGGCTGCCTCGTTTATGTATCGGCTGGCTGAGATTAAACGACTTGGATGGGGTGGTCTGGAAGATTTGTGCAGTTTCACTCCGGCATTGTGTTCCTCCTGTGGGAGCGAGCCTGCTCGCGAAGGCGGTGTATCAGTCGATGAAGATGCCGGATGTACTGGCCTCTTCGCGAGCAGGCTCGCTCCCACAATAGCTAGCGGGCTGACGGAGATCCAATGTGTGCGAGCTTGCTCGCGATGCGGTGGATCAGCTTGCATTGATGTCGAGAGTGCCGACGCCATCGCGAGCAAGCTCGCTCCCACAGGGTTCGCGCCAGCCCTCAGGCATCCGGCGTGATCACCGGCAACACCGTCTCCACCGCCAATCGCGCCAGTTCCGCATCTTCCTCGGCCTTGACCCCGGACACGCCGATGGCGCCGATGCACTGACCGTCGTGACGGATCGCCACGCCACCCTCGAGCATGCCTTGCAAGTGCGGCGCGCTGAGGAAGGCGATGCGGCCACCATTGATCATGTCTTCAAAAACCTTGCTGTCCCGCCGGCCCATGGCGGCGGTGCGGGCTTTTTCGGTGGCGATGTAGGCTGACAAGGGCGAGGCGCCGTCCAGGCGCAACAGCCCCAAGGGATGCCCGCCATCGTCGACCACACAGACCGATACGGCCCATTGACGCTGGTGGGCCAGCTCTTTGGCTGCTACCAGCAACTGGGCAACGTCCTGTTCGGTGAGTACCGCTTTGGTTTTCATGAATCACTCCATGCTGTGCAGCGTGAGGCCCGTCAGCCGACGCTGCGGGCGATGGACACGGCGATGGTCATTCGCCATAGATATCAAAATCGAAGTACTTCTGGCGAATCCGCTCGTAGGTGCCGTTGGCGCGAAGGGTCGCCAGCGCCTGGTTGAAACGGCCCGCCAGCGGATCATTCTTGCGCACGGCGATTCCAATGCCCGTGCCGAAGTATTGTTCTTCGACGAAGTTTGGGCCAACAAATTCGAAATCCTTGCCTTCAGGACGCTTGAGCAGGCTTTCGTCGATGGCCACCGAACTGGCCATCGTCGCGTCCAGGCGTCCGCCCAGCAGGTCGAGGAAGACTTCGTTTTGCGAGCCATAACGGATCACCTCGGCCCCGGCCGGGGCAAATTTGTCGGTAACGTAACGATCGAAGTTGGTCGCCCGCTGCACGCCGATCCGCTTGCCTTTGAGCTGCGCGGGAATATCCTGGATGCCACTGCCCTTGCGAAATACCAGCCGCGCCGGAATCCGATAATAACGGTCGGTGAAGTCCACCGACTTCATCCGCTCCGGGGTGATCGACATGGAAGAAATCACCGCGTCGACTTTTTTCACCTTGAGTGCCGGGATCAAGCCGTCGAACTCCTGCTCCTGCCAGACGCAACGAACCTTCATCTCGGCGCAAAGCGCCTGGCCGATGTCATAGTCGAAGCCGACGATGGCGTTGTCCGGGGTTTTCGAGGCGAAGGGTGGGTATGCCGCCTCGATGCCGATGCGCAGCGAGGTTTCGGCGGCGTGCAGATTGGCGCCGAATGCCAGCAGCGAGACGAAGCCCAGCTTGAGTGCAATGCGTTTAACGTTCATTGATTAGCTCCGGATGCGATGTTATTGATTTCGGACGCTCCACGGGAAGTCGTCCGTTATGGCAGCAGCAATCTGAACAAGCGCGGGCGACCACTCTGGCGGTGGTCTTGCCCGATAGCGGCACAGCGGCGTCCGGCGGTCCTACACCGCCGCGGTCACGATCAGTTCCAGCAGGATCTGCGGGTCATCGAACGCCACCTGTGCGGTGGCTCGCGCCGGGGTGTGCGCGGCGTCGACCCAGTCGCTCCAGATTGCGTTCATCGCAGCGAAATCGCGGCCCATGTCTTTCATCCAGATCTGCACGCTGAGCAGGCGGCGCTTGTCGCTGCCCGACGCGGCGAGCAATTCGTCGATCCGCTGCAGCACCTGGCGGGTCTGGCCCTGGATGTCCTGGTTGCAATCGGCGGCGACGATGCCGCTGAGCCAGGCCACGCCGTTGTGCACGACGCTGCGGCTCAGGCGCGGGTTGCTTTCGATACGTTGAATGGTCATGACGGTTCCTCGACGCAGTGACGTTCGCCGGCCAGTTGGGCCAGCGTGATGGGTTTGAGGGGGGGACGGATGCGGTAGTAACCGACTTCAGCGGGCGACACGCGGCGCTGGGCGGAGATGATCTGGGTGACGCTCAAGCCGCATTGGCGCCCTTGGCACGGGCCCATGCCGCAACGGCTGAAGGCTTTGGTCTGGTTGGGACCCAGGCAACCGAGGTCGACGTAGCGGCGGATAGCGCCAGCCGTGACTTCTTCGCAGCGACACACGATGACGTCGTCGGGTGGGACGCAACTTTCTGCCGGGGGGCGATACAACGCATCGATCAAGGGCCGCGCAGCACGAGCACGACGCAGGCCTTTCTCAAGGCCGCGTGCTCCACGGGAAACACCGGCAATCGCCATCGCAGCGAGTCGCCCTTCCAGGCGCGCCACCTGCGCGCCGCCAATCGCAGCGCCGTCACCGGCGATGAAAATGCCCGGTGCGCTGGTTTGGCCGAAGCCATCGCGCCGTGGAATCCAGCACAGCTGCGCCTCGCTCCAGTCATGCTCCAGGCGCAACGACCAACTGATCTGCGTGTGCGGAACCACACCCTGGTGCAATAAAATCAATCCGGCGGGCACTCGCAAGTGCTGCCCTCCACAATCGAAGCTCAGTGCACTGGCGCAGTCCTCACCCTCGACACGCAGGTTGCCGGCACCGCGAAAGTGGCGGATGCCGCCACGCTTCAACTCGGCCAGCAGCCCCACGCCCTTGAACAAGTCGCGCCAGCCGCGCAACGCACCGGGAATCAGTCGCCAGGCCCGCAGCAGCTCGCGACGGTGGCTGGTATCGACCAGCGCCTCGACGGCAATGCCGGCGCGCAGGTACTGCGCCGCCAGCAGGTACAACAGCGGACCGCAACCCGCCAGGACCACCGGCCCAGCCGGTACCAGCGCCGCGCTCTTGAGCAGGATCTGCCCCGCACCGGCCGTCATGACCCCAGGCAAGGTCCAGCCGGGAATTGGTATCGGCCGTTCGAAGGCGCCCGTGGCGATCAGCAGATTGCGCCCGCGCAAAACCTCTGCGCAGCCGTCGTTCAGGTAGTGCACCTCACGCTGGGGGGTGACTTGCCAGATCGCCGCGTTGGGCAGGTAACGAGCTCCGCATTGGAGAAAATCCGCCGCCAGCTGCGCACCGGCGCTGTAGTCTTCGCCCAGCACCGCGCGGCTGCGGGCATCGGCTTGAAGCACCTGGCGATAAATCTGCCCGCCAGGACTGGCCTGCTCATCCAGCACCACGACCGACAATCCATGGTCCCTGGCCTCGATGGCGGCGCTCATGCCGGCCGGTCCGGCACCGATGATGATCAAGTCGATCACGGCTTTACTCATCGGTCCCCTCCTCGTTCGGCGCCAGGCTGACGGCGCCGCGTTGGCGTTGCACACGCATGCCCGGGCGCACCGCCACCAGGCACGACTGGACGTTGGCCTGGCCGTCCACTTGCACCAGGCATTCGAAGCACACGCCCATCAGGCAGTACGGCGCAGCGGGCCTGCCGCTGACAGCGCTTTCACGGCTTTGCCGAACTCCGCTGGCGAGCAGCGCCGCCGCAAGGCAGACATTACCCGGCACGCTCAAGGGCTTGCCGTCGAACTCGATCAGTACCTGGTTCTGCGAGACGGCCAAAGGCCGGAACAGGCTTTCAGCCGACATGACGCACCTCGGTTGGCGAATTGAAGCGCTGCAGGCCGAATGGCTTGACGGCTGGGTCATCGAACTCGCCGGCAATCCACGGGGCCAGGCGCAGGGCGTGAACAGCGGCCAAGGTCACGCCGCTGTGGCAACTGACGACCGCCAGGCCCGGGCAGCCCTGGGGCATTTCGTAAATCGGAAACCCGTCGGCGCTCATCACCCGCAACGCGCCCCAGGCCCGCACCAGGCGTACGTCACCCAGCAGTGGGAAACACTGCACGGCGCGTCGGGCGATCGCGGCCATGACCTGGCTGCCGGTGCTGTCGTCGAAGCCGGCCGACTCATGGGAATCGCCCAGTTGCACGGTGCCCTCGTCGGTCTGGCGCACATACGTCGTGGGGTAATGGAGAAACGGCTTGAGTCGTTCGGTCACCAGGATCTGCCCGCGATTGGGTTGCACGGGCACGTCCAATCCGACCCTTTCGCCCAATCCCCGATTGCCCAGGCCCGCGGCCAGGACAACCTGAGCGGCAGACCAGCGCTGATCGGCGGCGCGCAGTTGCAAACCCGTGGCGTGCGGTTCGATGGCCTCGACGCGGTGACCATTGATCAACGTCACGCCACGCGCTTTGCAGGCCGCATACAGCGAACGCAACAGCTTGAGCGGGTTGACGTGACCATCCATGGGCGAGAAACAGCCGCCCACCACGTCGGGGCCGACACCCGGCAGACGGCCGCGCAGTTGTGCTCTGTCCAGCAGCTCATAGGGATAATCACCGTCGAGGGCCTCGCGCAGCCAGGCCAGGCGCGCGGCTTCCTCGGCCATTTCCGCTTCGCTCAGGCACAACTGGAAACCGCCCTGCTGGCGCAGATGGATATCGATACCCGTGTCGGCTTGCAGCGCTTCGGCGAAGCGCGGCCACAGCGCCACCGAATCACGGGTCCATTGTGCATACGGGCTCATTCCGTAGCCCTTGCCCTGGACCCAGAGCAAACCGAAGTTGCCATGGGCGGCGCGAATCGCGTCGTCGCCCTCGTCGAGCACGCTCACCTGGCGCCCGAGCAGGGCCAGGCCATAGGCAATGGACATACCCACCAGGCCGCCACCTACGATGATCACATCAGTTTTTTGCATGACTGCTTTATCGCTGTTCCAAAGGCCTTGAAGTACGGCGAAGTGCCGATTCATGGCCGGGCGAGTTCATGCGATCGATCCTAGGATGCTGCCACGCTCATTAAAAATGCTTTATTTTTGATAGCTCATGTCTTTTTGTTATGGGTGAGCATCCTTATGAACCTCCGCCAGCTGGAAGCGTTTCGCGCGGTGATCCTCGGCCAGACGGTGACCCGCGCCGCCGAAATGCTGCACATCTCGCAACCCGCCGCGACCCGGTTGATTGCCAGCCTGGAAGAAGACATCGGCTTCAGCCTGTTCGACCGTATCAAGGGCCGGCTGCAACCGACCGCCGAGGCGATGACGCTGTATCAGGAGGTGCAGCGCTCGCTGCTGGGGGTGGAGCGGATCGCGCGCACGGCCCAGGACATCCGCAACCTCAAGCGCGGTTCGCTGCACATTGCCTGCGCGCCGGCCATGGGTTTGTCGTTCCTGCCGCGGGCGATTGCCGCGTTCATGGCCGAGCATGAGCAGGTGCAGATCTCGCTGGTGGTGCATTCCTCGCGGGAAGTCGTCGACCTGGTGGTAGGCCAGCGCTGTGACCTGGGCCTGATCGTCCTGCCCAATACCTACCCGAGTCCCCGCGCCGAAAAGCTGCTGGCTACGCGCATGCTCTGCGCCCTGCCCGCCGGCCATCGGCTACAGGACCGCGCGTCCATCAAGCCGGAAGACCTGCAGGGCGAACGGTTCATTTCCTATCCGCAATCCATCGGCTCCCGGCAACACATCGACGCCATTTTCGCCGCTCACGGCGTCGAGCGTGAGCTGCGCCTGGAAACCCAATTGTCCCAACCGATGTGCACTTTTGTTGAGCAAGGCCTGGGCGTCGCCCTGGTAGACGCCATCAGTGCCGTTGAATACCGCGGCAACGGCATCGTCTTCCGTGCCTTCGAACCGGCCATTGAAATGGACTTCAGCATGCTGCTGCCAATCCATGGACCGCTGTCGAAACTGCAGGCGCGCTTCCTCGAACACATGCAGCGATTCATCGAGGCGCAAGTGCCGGCGGCCTATCGGTTTTAAAGCTGTCAATGGATCCATTGATAAACACCGATCATCTGCGCAACCACCAAAATCGTTGACAAGCAAATTAGTTAAGAGAGTTAATGGATCCACAGATAAAAACAAAACCAGCCTGGAGATCCCTCTCATGTACCCCAAGAACGCCTGGTACGTTGCCTGCACCCCGGACGAGATTGCCGACAAGCCGCTGGGCCGACAGATCTGTGGCGAGAAAATGGTTTTCTACCGCGGGCAAGCCGGCAAAGTCGCCGCCGTCGAGGACTTCTGTCCCCATCGAGGCGCACCGCTCTCGCTCGGTTATGTCGAGAATGGCAACTTGGTGTGTGGCTACCATGGGCTGGTCATGGGGGACGACGGCAAGACTGTCGAGATGCCCGGGCAACGGGTTCGGGGATTTCCTTGCAACAAGACCTTTGCCGTGCAGGAGCGCTACGGGTTTATCTGGGTCTGGCCGGGTGAGCAGGCATTGGCCGACCCCTCGCTGATCCACCCTCTGGAATGGGCGGAGAATCAGGAATGGGCGTATGGCGGCGGGCTCTTCCATATCCAGTGCGACTATCGCCTGATGATCGACAACCTGATGGACCTGACCCACGAAACCTACGTGCATGCCTCGAGCATCGGCCAGAAGGAAATCGATGAGGCACCGCCAGTGACCACGGTCGAAGGCGACGAGGTGGTCACCGCCCGCCACATGGAAAATATCATGGCTCCGCCCTTCTGGCGCATGGCGCTGCGCGGCAACAACCTGGCCGACGACGTACCGGTGGATCGCTGGCAGATCTGCCGATTCACCCCGCCCAGCCACGTAATGATCGAAGTCGGCGTGGCCCATGCCGGCCACGGTGGCTATCACGCCGCGCCGCAATGCAAGGCGTCGAGCATCGTCGTTGATTTCATCACGCCGGAAACCGAGACCTCCATCTGGTACTTCTGGGGCATGGCCCGCCACTTCCAGCCTCAGGACGAAGCGCTGACCGCGAGTATTCGCGAGGGCCAGGGCAAGATCTTCAGCGAAGACCTGGAGATGCTCGAACGCCAGCAGCGCAACCTGCTGGACCATCCGCAACGCAATCTGCTCAAGCTCAACATTGATGCCGGCGGCGTGCAGTCGCGTCGGGTACTGGAACGCTGGATCGCCCGCGAGCGTGAGCAACAGGCCGCCCTGATCGCCAGTACCCGGCAGCCGCAACACGCGGAGCAACGGCCATGATCGAAGTCCAGGTCGCGGCACGCACTATTGAAACCCCGGACATCTGCAGCTACGAGCTGACCAGCATCGACGGTCAGCCATTGCCGGCGTTTACCGCCGGCGCCCATATCGACGTGCATTTGCCCGATGGGCTGGTTCGCCAGTACTCGCTGTGCAACCACCCGGAGGAACGGCATCGCTACCTCATCGGCGTGCTCAGGGATCCCTCGTCACGAGGTGGCTCACGCAGCCTGCATGAACAAATCCAGCCGGGCGCACGGCTGCTGATCAGCGAACCGCGCAACCTGTTTGCCCTGGCCCCTGCGGCCCAGGGCAGCCTGCTGTTCGCCGGCGGCATCGGCATCACGCCGATCCTGTGCATGGCCGAGCACCTCGCCCAGAGCGGCGCTGCGTTCGCATTGCACTACTGTGCCCGGTCCCGGGACCGCGCCGCTTTTGTCCAACGCCTGGAGCAGTCGCCTTACGCCGACCGGGTATTCCTGCATTTCGATGAAGAACCCGCCACGGCACTGGATGCCGTTCGGGTACTGGCTTCGCCCAGCGCCGACCTGCACTTGTATGTCTGTGGTCCTGGCGGGTTCATGCAGCACATCCTCGACACCGCCAAGGCCCAGGGCTGGCAGGAAGCCAATCTGCACCGGGAATACTTCGCCGCGGCGCCGATCGACACCGCAGGCGATGGCCGCTTCTCGGTGAAGCTTGCCAGCAGCGGTCAGGTTTTCGAGGTGCCGGCGGACCGCAGCGTGGTCCAGGTGTTGGAAAGCCATGGCATCGAGGTTCCGATTTCCTGCGAGCAAGGCGTCTGCGGCACCTGCCTGACCCGCGTGCTGGAAGGCGTGCCGGACCATCGGGACATGTTCCTGACCGAAGCCGAGCAAGCCTGCAACGACCAGTTCACGCCGTGCTGTTCGAGGTCGAGGACGCCGTTGTTGGTGCTGGATCTCTGAGTACCAAAACCTTATGTGTGGTGCTCGACCTTCAGAACACCACAATATTCTGTGTGGATGTTGGATCTCTGGAACACCACAACACCCTGTGGGAGCGAGCCTGCTCGCGAAAGCGGTCTGTCAGAAAACAGTGATGTTTCTGAACTGACGCTTTCGCGAGCAGGCTCGCTCCCACATTAAAAGGTCATTCAGTTCTAAGGATTACCTTCATCCGCTCATCCGCCAGCGTCGAGCCAAACACCTCGGCGTAGCGCAGGGTCGCGTTGGCGTGCTCGCGCATGATCGCCTCGGCCCGGGCGCCCTGGCGATTGACCAGCGCGTCGAACACCGAATGATGCTGCATGTGGGCATAGTTGAAGCGCCGGTATTCGCCGGCCATGTTCTGGCGGTCGACCGCCAGGGCCGTGACCGAGGCGAACGGCAGGTGATCGTTGCGCGCCAGGGCGTCGGCGATGGCCGGGTTGTGGCTGCCCTCGACGATTACCTGGTGAAAACGCATGTTGAGGTCGTGATAGACCTCCAGGTCCTCTTCGGTCACATAACCTTTGGCGAACAGTTCGTCGCCATCGACCAGGCACTGCTCAAGCGCCCGGCGAGCCTCCTCGGACAAACCGCGTTCGGCGGCTTGCCGGGCAGCCAGGCCCTCCAGCACCCCACGCACTTCCACCGCCCCGGCAATCTCCTCGGCGCTGACCGAGCGCACCTGGAAACCCCGCCCGCCAAAACGCACCAGCAGCCCTTCCTGCTCCAGGGTGCGAAACGCCATGCGCACCGGCATCCGCGAGACGCCGAACAACTGCGCCGTGGGAATTTCCATCAGCCGCTCGCCGGCCGCCAGCTCGCCGGAGGCGATCATCCGACGCAACGCAACCAGCACCGTTTGGCCGGGCTTGCTCATCCAAGTGATTTCCAGAGAAGAGAGAGCCGCCATAGTAATTGCAATCAAATGTGGGAGCGAGCCTGCTCGCGAAAGCGGTGGTTCAGCAATATCCAATTCTCGCTGATACACCGCATTCGCGAGCAGGCTCGCTCCCACAGGGTTTGGTGTTAATTGCCAGCGCGCAGGACCGTTGGGTCTTCTCCCCGATACAGCGCCTCGACCTTCGCCGCGCGCCATTGCAACACGGCGCGCTGGTTGATCGAGCCCTTGTCGGTGATTTCGCCACGGTCGATGGAAGCGGGTTCGTCGAGCAGTGCGATCCACTCCACACGACTGGCGTTGCCGTTGGCTTCGCGGTTCAGGCGCTGCAACCAGTCGGCAAACCACTGGCGCACCGGCGGGCTGGCCAGGACCTCGGCGTCGCTGGCGTCCTGCGCCAGGCCCGAGAGGCGCCGGCAGTCATGCAGGCGCGGGAATACCAGCGCGCCCAGGTGCGGGCGGTCCGGCGCCGTCACCACCAGGTCCTGGACGTACGGCGTGCCCTCCAGCACCGCGCGGTTGCGCAACGGCCCGACGCTGACGAACACGCCGGAGGACAATTTGAAGTCTTCGGCGATGCGCCCGTCGAACATCAGCCCCAACTGCGGGTTGGCGGCATCGGCCAGCTTGATGGCGTCGCCCGAACAATAGAAACCGGCCTCGTCGAACACCTCGGCGGTCTGCTGCGGCGACCGCCAGTAGCCGGGCATGATGTGTGGCCCGCGAAAGCGCCCTTCGAACTTGCCGTCCACCGGCACCATCCGCACTTCGCAACCTGGCGCCGGCAAGCCGATGTAGCCGGCCATGGACAGCGGCCCGGTGGTGAAGGTGCAGGACGGCGACGCTTCGGTCATGCCCAGGCCGGCCATCATGCGGATGCGCTCGCCGCAATGCTGCTCGGCCACCTTGTCGAGGCGATCCCAGGTGCTCTGCGAAAGCCCCGCCGCGGCGAAGAAGAACAGGCTGATGCGCTTGAAAAAGCGCTCGCGCAGTTCGGCGTCCTGTTCCAGCGCGCTGACCAATTCCTCCCAGCCCTTGGGCACGGTCAGGTAAGCGGTTGGGGAAATGTCCTTGAGATTGCGCAAGGTTTCGGCGAAGCCCTGGACGGTGGGCTTGCCATCGTCCAGATAGAAGGTGCCGCCGTTGTACAGCACGATGCCGACGTTATGGCTGCCACCAAACGTATGGTTCCAGGGCAGCCAATCCACCAGCACTGGTGGTTCCTCGCCAAACACCGGGAAGGTCTGCAAGAGCATCTGCTGGTTGGCGCAAAGCATGCGTTGGGTGGTGATCACCGCCTTCGGCAGCTTGGTGGAGCCGGAGGTGAACAGGAACTTGGCGATGCTGTCCGGGCCGGTGGCGGTGAAAGCCCGCTCGGCCTCGCTGCCGCCCGGCTGCGCCAGCAGGCTGGCGAAGCTTGTCCTGGCGCGGCCGGGTATTTCTCCGCGCACGCTGACCAGGGGGATATCCATAGGCAATACCGCATTGATCGCGCGCTCGAACGGCGCGGCCTCGCTGACAAATATCAGCCCCGGCTGCAACAGGTCGCAGACGTGCCGCAACTTGGCGAAATCCTGGGACAGCAACGAATAGGCCGGCGACACCGGGCAATAGGGAATCCCGGCGTACATCGCGCCCAAGGCCATTTGCAAATGCTCGATGTCGTTACCCGAGAGCAGCGCCAGGGGTTTTTCGGCCGACAGGCCATAACGAAGCAGGCCTTGGGCAATGGCCCGCACGCTGTCGAGCATTTCCGCATAGCTGACGTGACGCCAATCGCCTTGGTTTTCGCGAGCGGCAATGAACGTCTGGTCCGGTCGCACCCGGGCCCAGTGCACCAGGCGATCGAGCAGGCGCGACGGCAACGGCGCCAAGGGCTCCAGGGAGCGCATCTGCAGGATGCCCTGCTCTTCCTTCACTTCAACGGCTGGATGCCCGATCGACACCTGGCGATAGCGCGCAGGTTCGGGCCGGGAGGATGATCTGAACTCGGAACTCACGGTGCATCTCCTCCATCAAGGCACACTCGGGTCGCTTGACGCGAGCGGAGCGTGGCAGCGTCTGGCTGCGGCCTTGTGATTGTCATGTCTGGCCTGCATCGGGCGATGGCTCGGGCGGCCCATCGCCGGCGATGCGACGGATTTTCAGATCGGGTAATGCCGTGGGCCGTTCTGCATCGTCACCCAGCGCAACTGGGTGAAATGCTCGATGGCGGCCTTGCCGCCAAAGCTGCCGTAGCCGCTGGACTTGACCCCGCCGAAGGGCATTTGCGCCTCGTCGTGCACGGTCGGGCCATTGATGTGGCAGATGCCGGATTCGATTCGTTGGGCCAGCGCCAGGGCGCGGCTGGTATCGCGGCTGAAGATCGCCGCCGACAGGCCGAACTCGGAATCGTTGGCCAGGCGCAGCAACGCTTCGTCACCGTCGCCGCGCAGCAACACCGCCACCGGTCCGAAGGACTCTTCGTGGTACAGGCGCATGTCCGGGGTGACCCCGTCGAGCAAGGTCGGTTGGAGGATGCTGCCGTCCAGTTGGCCGCCGGCGACTAGTCTGGCGCCTTTGGCCAGGGCATCGTCGATCAGGCCTTTGATGCGCAGTCCGGCGCTGGTGTCCACCAGCGAGCCCAGCACCGAATCACCCGCGGCAGGATCGCCGGCGCGCAGGGTCGCAATCTTCGCGGTCAGTCGGGCGACAAAGGCATCGGCCACGCTCGCGTCTACGATCAGGCGCTCGGTGGACATGCAGATCTGGCCCTGGTTGAAGTAGGCCCCAAACGCCGCCGCCTGCACCGCTGCGTCAAGATCGGCGTCATCGAGCACCAGCAGCGGTGCCTTGCCGCCCAGCTCCAGCAATGCCGGCTTGAGATGACGCGCCGACAGTTCGCCGACGATGCGGCCGACGTGGGTCGAGCCCGTGAAGTTGACCCGCCGTACCGCCGGGTTGGCGATCAGGCGCTCGACAATGGCCGGCGCATCCGTGGGCGCATTGCAGATGACATTGACCACGCCATCGCCCAGACCGGCGTCCTGCAGCACCTGGCCGATCAGGTGGTGCACGGCCGGGCTGACTTCCGAGGCCTTGAGTACCACAGTGTTGCCGCACGCCAGGGGCATGGCGATTGCGCGGGTGGCGAGAATGACCGGGGCGTTCCACGGCGCGATGCCCAACACCACGCCACACGGCTGACGCAAGGCCATGGCGAAACTGCCGGGCACGTCCGAAGGGATGACTTCGCCATTGATTTGCGTGGTCATGGAGGCGGCTTCGCGGAGCATGTTTGCAGCCAGATGCACATTGAAGCCGTACCAGTTGGCCATGGCGCCGGTTTCGCCAGCGGCGGCAATAAATTCGCCGCTGCGCGCCTGCAACTGCTCGGCCGCGCGCAACAGACGGGTGCGACGCTCGTTGGGCGCCAGCGCGGCCCAGGCCGGGAAGGCAGCGTGTGCGGCGGCCACGGCGGCGTCGGCATCTTCCAGCGTGGCGGCGGCCACGCGGGACACCACTTCACCGGTCACCGGGTTGCAGCGCTCGAAGGTCCGGCCATCGCGGGCCGGGCACGACTGGCCGCCAATCAACAGGGGCACGTCCAGCATGGTGATTCCTCTTTATTGTCTTTATCGGGAACACGTTCACAGTAGCGCCGAGGGCCTTGGACGAACAACCTGCGGGCCCACGATGGCGCCCGCCGCGCTGTCGTCTCAGCGTTTGTAGGTTTGCAGGCCCGGCTTGATGCTCTTGTCGTCCAGGAACTGCTTCATGCCCTGCTCGCGGCCGCCCTCGGTGTCGAGCAGGCGCGACTGGTCCAGCTTGGCGTAGAGGTAGTCCTCGTTCTGCTCCCAGGTCAGCTCGCGGCAACGCTTGAAACCATGCTTGGCCGCGCGCAGCACCACCGGGTTTTTCTCCAGCAGGTTGCGCGCCAGCTCCACGGTGACCTCACGCAGCTGTGCCAGGGGTACGCTTTCATTGACCAGGCCCATCTCCGCGGCTTTTTTCCCGCCGAAGGTCTTGCCGGTCATGATGTAGTACAGGGATTGGCGATGGCCCACGGTATCGGCCATGGCTTTGCTCACGAGGTTGCCGGGCGGGATGCCCCAGTTGATTTCCGAAAGGCCGAAGGTGGCTTCGTCGGCGCAGATCGCCAGGTCGCACGCCACCAGCGGGCTGAAGCCGCCGCCGAAGCACCAGCCGTTGACCATGGCAATGGTCGGCTTGGCGTACATGCGCAGCAGTTTCCATTGCCATTGCGAGGCTTCGCGACGGATTTTTTCCTGGAGGATTTCCGGCCCGGCATCCACTTCGCGGAAATATTCCTTGAGGTCCATGCCGGCGGTCCAGGCCTCCCCCGCACCGGTCAGCACCAGCACGCCAGCGGCGGGATCCTGTTCCAGGGTCTCCAGCACATCGATCATCTCGCGGTTGAGGGTCGGGCTCATGGCGTTGCGTTTTTCCGGGCGATTGAGGGTTACCCAGGCGATGCCTTCCTCGATGTCGACCTTGACCGTTGTCCAGCGACCTTCGTAATTGCTCATGGCGCGTGCTCTCTTGTTCTTGGCTGAAGATGGAGAAAAACTAACCTTGAATATTAGTTATGTCAATTAACTATTAATCGATTTATCTGTATTTTCCTGGCGGCCTGGATGCAACGCCGGAGAACAAAAAATACCAGCGACCGTAGCCACCGAGCGGCAACCCCGGCAAACTGGATAGCCTTGTTAATCACTGACCTTGAGGATGCACCTTTCGATGGCCAAGTCTTCCAAGCTTGCCGAAGCCGCCGCGGCGCCCCTGGCCGACGGTACCGACACGCAGGCGCCGCTGGATTCCGCGCTGGATGACCTGATCGGTTACGCCTTGCGTCGCGCGCAGTTGAAACTGTTCCAGAACCTGATCAGCCGTCTCGCGGTCCACGACTTGCGACCGGCCCAGTTCTCGGCCCTGGCGATCATCGACCAGAACCCCGGCCTGATGCAGGCCGATCTGGCCAAGGCGCTGGCCATCGAGCCACCGCAAGTGGTGCCCTTGTTGAACAAACTGGAAAGCCGCGCCCTGGCCGTACGGGTGCGCTGCAAGCCGGACAAGCGCTCCTACGGGATTTTCCTGAGCAAGACCGGCGAAACCCTGCTCAAGGAGCTCAAGCAGATCGCCGCCCAGAGCGACCTGGACTCCACCGCCGCCCTCAATGGTGCCGAGCGCGAGGAACTGCTGCGGTTGCTGAAGAAGGTTTATCAGTAAGGAACCTCGCTCCTCCCTGTGGCGAGGGAGCTTGCTCCCGCTGGGCTGCGCAGCGACCCCAACACAGTAGACGCGGTTTGCCTGAAGCGTCGCGGCCAATAGCTTGGGGCTGCTGCGCAGCCCAGCGGGAGCAAGCTCCCTCGCCACAAAGGCTGGTCACATGGACCTCTTCACTGGCTTCACCAGATCGGCACGCTGTACGTCACCAGGAACCGGGTCTGGTTTTCATCGCGAAACGCCGCCGTTCCCGGAAAGTCGTTTCGGTAGATCGACTTGCGCGCCAGCAGGCCGACGTTTTTCAGCGGGCCGCTCTGGATCACATAACCCAACTCCATCTGGAACTCACGCTCCTTGCGATCCTCGGCATTAAGGGCCGCCAGCTCGATATGGTCGCCACGCACGTAACGCAACCGGGTCCGCAAGCCAGGCACGCCAACGGCGGCGAAGTCATAATCGTGGATCGCTTGCCAGGTGCGCTCCTTGGCATTGAGAAAGTCCGAACTCATGGTCATTTCGCTCAAACCCATCAGCTCGGTGCCCGACACGTACGGTGTTGCCGTATCGCCGCTCGAATGCATGTAGCCCAGGCTGACGCGATGCCCGCCCAGGCGATAACCGACCAGCGCCGAGACGTTGCGGTTATCCACCTTGCCAGCCTTGGCGGCACCCTCCTCGCTGCTGAAAAAACTCCGTAGATCGGTGGTCAGCACTCCATCACCCAATGGCAGGTTATGCAGCAAGGCGAAGGTATTCTGCTGGTACAGATCGGCAACTTCGGCGTGGTAGATGCGCAGGCCGAGATCCTTGTTGACCTGATAATCGCCTCCCACGTACGCCATGTGAGACGAGGTCGCCGCGCCGTTGAAACGACGATTGGGCGAGGCGATGCTCATCGGCTGGTAATCGGTAGAATCGCGCCGGGCGATGCGATCGATGTAACCGGTGTTCAGCGCCAATCCGTCGACGTCCTTGGAGCTCAGGGTTGTCCCGCGAAAGGTCTGCGGCAATAGCCGCGACGGACTGGCGAAGGCAAACGGCAGGAAAATCGAGACATCGCCGGTCTTTACCGTGGTTTGCCCGAAACGCAACTTGCCGGTCACGCCCAGCCGCGAGTATTCATCCGCCGCGCGCTTGTCGCTGCTCGACACCGGCAACAGTTCAGTGCCGCTGCGGTCCGGCGAGGAGTCGAGCTTGATGCCCAGCAGCCCCCGTACATCCAGGCCAAATCCGAGCGTACCGGGGGTAAAGCCCGACTCGACGTTCATGAACACGCCTTGGGCCCACTCCCGGGCCGCAGTCTTGGCGCCGTCGTCCTTGTAATCGCGATCCATGTAGTAATTTCGCAGGGTCAACGTGCCGTGGCTGTCGTCGATGAAACCTTCGGCCAGCGCCACGCTGCAAAGAAGACTCAGCCCGGTTCCGGCCAACCAGTGAACGAGCGGTGAAACAGGGATCGCCGCCTGGGCGTTCCGGATGATATCTGGCATGTTCGATGTCCGCTTTTTGTTGTTGTTTTCTATCGAGGCAGCCCCGAGTGGAGGGCTGTGCGGACAGAGAATGGAAACGGCCCGGTACTTCGTCAATCGGCAATGTCCGATAATCGAACGTTAATATAATTAACCAATATGACGACTGTTTCTCCTGTAGGTGTCAACCTGCTGAATTTCCAAGAGAAACCAAAGATTTCGCGAGTTAGCTCCTCGCGATTCATTTTTTAGTTAGCTTTGTTAATCTTAATCCCGCGCTGCGGGGTCCCCTTCGAGCCGCAGTCCCGACAAAAACAATAAGAGGATTCGCCATGAACCATCCGCCGCGTCGTGCGACGTTGACCATTGCCCTGTGTTTCATCGTCGCGCTGATCGAAGGCTTTGATCTTCAATCGGCCGGCACCGCCGCTGCCGGCTTGCGACAGACCTTCGCCCTGGACCCGAAGATGATGGGCTGGGTCTTCAGCGCGGGGATCATCGGCCTGCTGCCAGGTGCGTTTTTCGGCGGCTGGATTGCCGATCGCATCGGCCGCAAGAAAATCCTGATTGCCGCTGTCCTGCTGTTCGGCGTGTTTTCCCTCGGCACCGCGTTTGTCGAGCAATTCTCCAGCCTGCTGCTGGTGCGCTTCATGACCGGCCTGGGACTGGGCGCCGCCCTGCCCAACCTCATCGCCCTGTGCGCTGAAGCCGTGGGCGAACAACGCCGTGGTACCGCCATCAGTGTCATGTACGCCGGGGTTCCGCTGGGTGGCGCGCTGGCGGCAGTGGTCGCCATGACCTTTGGCGAGCACTGGCAGATGACGTTCTTCATCGGTGGCCTGGCGCCCTTGCTGGTGGTGCCGTTGATGCTGCTGTGGCTGCCGGAGTCCAGTGCTTTCAAGCAGATACGACACGTCGCGGGCGAGGTCCGTGGTTCGACCGGTCAGGCGCTGTTCGGCGAAGGCCGGGGGCTGACAACGCTGGGCCTCTGGTTGAGTTATTTCTTCACCCTGACGGTGATGTACATGCTGCTCAACTGGCTGCCTTCTTTGCTGGTGGAACAAGGTTTCAGCAAACCCCAGGCCGGCCTGGTGCAGATGCTGTTCAACATCGGCGGGGCCCTGGGATCGTTGATCGGTGGTTTGTTGCTGGACCGTTTCAACGCCGTCAAGGTAGTGCTGTTTGTCTATGCCGGCCTGCTGAGCGCCCTGGCCGGGGTCGGTTTGTCGGTGGGCATCATGCCGATGGGCATCGCCGGGTTTGCCGCCGGGCTGTTTGTCATGGCGGCGCAACTGGTGCTTTATGCCTCGGCGCCGCCCTCCTACCCTACGGCGGTGCGCGCAACCGGCGTCGGCGCAGCCGTTGCCATCGGGCGCCTGGGCTCGGTGGCCGGGCCTTTGGCCGCCGGCCAGATCCTCGCGGCTGGCGGCGGGACCACTGCGGTACTGCTGGCGACTTCCCCTGGATTGGTGGTGGCGACGTTGGCCATCCTCAGCGTGATCCGCCGTTCGGCCGGGCCACGGTTGGGCACGGCAGAGCCGGTGGCGCAGAAATCCTGACGGGGCTATTGCTCCCACATCGGACTTTCGGTGGTCATGACAAAGGTCTGCCCCAAGTTCCCTTGTGGGAGCGAGCCTGCTCGCGAAAGGGCCTGCACGCTCAGCCTGTTCACCGACTGACGCTCCGCTTTCGCGAGCAGGCTCGCTCCCACAGGATCACCGTTTCAGCCCCTCACCCAGCGCTCCCGCCGGCTCAGTTCAGGCTTCTTTTCAAACACCTTCCGCGGCAACAGCCACCATGCCAGGGCCGGCAGCAGGATCAGGGCGCCAAGCATGTTCACCAGGAACATGAAGGCCAGCAAGATCCCCATGTCGGCCTGGAACTTGATCGGTGAAAAAGCCCAGGTCGACACCGCCACCGCCAATGTCATGCCCGTCAGCAATACCACTTTGCCGGTGAACAACAGCGCCTGGTAGTACGCCTGGGCGAGGGTGTCGCCGGCACGCATGCGCGCCAGGATCACGCTGAGCACATAGAGCGCGTAATCGACGCCGATGCCCACGCCCAGGGCGATGACCGGCAGCGTCGCGACTTTCACGCCCATGCCCAGCCCCACCATCAGCGCCTCGCACAGAATCGAGGTGAGCATCAGCGGCAGCATCGCGCAGAGGGTGGCGCGCCAGCTGCGGAACGTCAGCAGGCATAACAGGCTGACCGCGCCGTAGACCCAGAAGAGCATCTCGCGCATGGATTTCTTCACGACGATATTGGTCGCCGCTTCAATCCCCGCACTGCCGGCTGCCAGCATGAACTTGACCTCTGGCAGCTGATGTCCGGCGATGAACTGCTCGCTGGCCTCCACCACGCGGTTCAAGGTGTCAGCCTTGTGATCGGCCAGGTAGACGTACAGCGACAGCATCGAGCAGCCCTGGTTGAACAGCTCTCGTGGCGCGCGGGTTTGCACGGCGCCCAGCGCGCCGTCGTTGGGTATCAGTTCATACCATTTGAAATTGCCCTCGTTATACCCGGCCGTGGCGATCTTGCTCAGCGCCGCCATCGAGGTGGTCGATTCCACGCCGGGCAATTGCTCCAGTTGCCAGGCCAGCGCGTCGACCGCGGACAGGCTGGCGTAACGGGTGCACTGATCCTCCGGGGTCTTGATCATGACCACGAAGATGTCCGAGCTGGCCGCATAGTTTTGCGTCATGAACAGCGCATCGCGGTTGTAACGAGAGTCGGCACGCAGTTCCGGAGCGCCGGGGTCCAGGTCGCCGATCTTCAGGTGCAGGCTCACGGCAAAACCAGACGCGGCCAACAACAAGCCAGCCAGCATGGCGCCAATGGCCCAGCGCCGCTGGGTGAACAGATCGAGCACGCGCCACAGCGGATGTTTGATCTGCGCTTGCTGTTCGGTGGTTTCCGCGCTCAGGCTGCGTTGCGCCGCTGCCGGGCTGACGCCGATGTAGCTGAGCAGGATCGGCAAGAGGATCAGGTTGGTGAAGATCAGCACCGCCACCCCGAGGCTGGCGGTGACCGCCAGGTCCTGGATCACCCGGATGTTGATCAGCAGCAACACCGCAAAGCCCACCGCATCACAGAGCAAGGCGGTGATGCCGGCGGCGAACAGCCGGCGGAAGGTATAACGCGCGGCAACCACCCGGTGGGTGCCCCGACCGATGTCCTGCATGATGCCGTTCATCTTCTGCGCGCCGTGGCTCATGCCGATGGCGAACACCAGGAACGGCACCAGTGCCGAGTATGGGTCCAGCTCGTAACCGAGCAGTGCCAGCAGCCCCAGTTGCCAAAGCACGGCGGCCAGCGAACAGGTCACCACCACCAGGGTGCTGCGCGCACAACGGGTGTAGCCGAACAGCACCATCACCGTCACCAGTACCGCCACCACGAAAAACAGCAGGACCTGGGTCATTCCCTCGATCAGGTCGCCGACGATCTTGGTAAAGCCGGTGATATGGATCCGCAGGTCGTCGGTCTGGTACTTGTCTCGCAACGCCTCCAGTTGCCGGGAAAACTCACCATAGTCCAGCGCCTTGCCCGTCTGCGGGTTGATCTCCAGCAGCGGCACGAAGATCACACTGGACTTGTAGTTGCCGGCGATCAACTGGCCGACTTCACCGGAACGGCCGACGTTGGTGCGCACCTGTTCGATGCTGCTGGCCGAGCCATCGTAATCGTCAGGGATCACCGTGCCGCCATCGAGCCCCTCCTCCGTCACGGCGGTCCAGCGCGTGGTCGGGGTCCATAACGATTTCATATAGGGGCGGTCGACGCCCGGTAGCAGATAGAGCTCATCATTGAGCCTGGCCAGAGTATCGAGATAGTCCTTGGTGAAAATACTGCCCTGCCTGACCTCCACGGCGATGCGCAGCGAATTGCCCAGGCCACTCAACTCACTGCGATTCTCCAGGAAGTTGGCGACGTAGGGATGCCCGGTGGGAATGGTCTTCTCGTAACTGGCATTGATACCGATGCGCGTGGCTTGCCAGCCCAGCACCAGGGTCACCAGCAGGCACAGCAGGATTACCAGCGGTCGATGGTTGAAAATCGCCCGCTCGGCGAAATTGCCCGACGTCCGGTCGAAGTCTTCCTGGCGGCCGATCACGGTTTGGATTCTGTCGTCTTTCAAGTTTGACTCCTGTTGCACGAGCCGTGGCCCGATAGCGCTACACCGTGAAGTTTCAAGGTTTACTGGAGCCTCGCGGATCCTGGTCGGCGGCCACGCCGCTCAAACCGACGCTGGCGAGGCTGCCATCGACCGCCTGTTGCACGGCGGCAACCGTGCCACCGCTGCGGCTCTGACGCTTGTCAAAGCTGCGGCCTTGGTCATGGCTGAATAAAAACTCACCGCCCTGGCTGGCCAACAACAGGCTGCCGTCGCGCAGCTCAAGCGCCGCCGCCAGCGTCGACTCGATAGCGGTCTCAAGGCGTCGCCAACTGTTGCCTCGATCGTCCGACCACCAGGCATTGCCACGCAGACCGTAGGCAATCAAGGCCCCGTCGCGGGTGCCAAGCAGGCCGAAAAAACTGCCTTCATACGGTGACTTCAAGGCGTGGAACGACTGTCCGCCATCGCTCGAACGCAACAGCAGGCCGCGCTCTCCCACCAGCAGCAGGTCCTTGCCCACGCCGCGGACGCCATACAGGTTCAAGCCCTGCGGGTTGTCGACATGACGCATCCACGGTTGCCAGCTACGCCCGCCGTCGTCGGTACGGTAGATCTGGTTGTACGCCCCCACGACGTAGCCGTGCAGGCGATCAACGAAATACAGGTCAAGGAGCGGTTTATCCGGCCCGTCGGCGAGCATATGCCGAGCCTGCGTCAACTGGCTGGCACCGCCGGGCTCATCGGCATCGCGCTCTGCAACCTGCATCGCGAGGGCGATCGCACGCTCGCCATCGAGTTGCTTTTCCCAGGTTTCGCCGCCGTCCCGGGTGTGCAGTACCACGCCCAGATGACCGACCGCCCAGCCCTGTTCGGCATCGACAAATTGCACCGCCGTCAGGCTGACGCTGACCGGCACCTTGGCCTGGCGCCAATTCATTCCGGCATCGTCGGAAAGCAGCACGATCCCGCGCTCACCGACCGCCACCAGGCGCTCACCGGCCCGGGCCAGCCCGAGCAATACCGCGCGTGGCGCCTTGGCCGTGGGCAGCGCCGGTTGCTGCAGTACGGCCAAGGTCGTGGCGTGCGCGACCCAAGGCACGCTCGCCCACAGGCAGCACACCAGGACACAAACCGCCCATAGCGGACCGCGGCTCGCGAAGATTTTTTCAACGTTCATATCGTCATCCCGCCTGGAAAATCGTCAGTGGCCGCGCCGAACTCCCTCGTCACGGCCACCACTGGTTCAACGCATGTTTTCGTTGGCCATGGCATCCGGCGTGAAATAGGACGCTGAAGGCTTCGCGACCTTCTGGTATTGGACTGTCAGGTCGTTGCTCGACGAATTGAGGAAGTAGGCCCCGGTGTCGAGGTTGTAGCTGCCCCACATGACCTGTGCGGTCAAGGCCGGCAGGTCCGGTGCCAGCAGCGTCAGCGAATACATCTGCCGACCGAGCTTGCCCTGGGCGTCATAACCGTCGGCCATCAGGATCTGCCAGGAGTCTTCGTCGACGTAGTAGGTGCGACGCGGCACGACATGGCGCTTGCCGGACTTGAGCGTGGCCTCGACGACCCAGACCCGATGTTTCTCCCAGCGCACCAGGTCAGGATTGAGGAAACCGACCTTGACCAGCTCGTCGCTCTTGGCCAGCGCGGCGCGGTTATTGTTGTAGGGGACGATCAGTTCTTTTTTGCCCACCAGCTTGAGGTCATAACGATCGGTGGGCCCGAACAGCATGAACGCCTCATCGAACAGGCCGACGCCGGAGGTGACGAAGTCCGGTGTGTCGTAGGCAATGTTCGGTGCACGACGAACCCGGCGTTGACCGACCAGGTACTGCCAGGCCGCACGATTGGCCGGGTCCAGGTCCCAATGGGTCATCAGGCCCTCGCCGGCCTTGGACGACGGCAATTCGGTGAACAGCTTGCCCAGCAGGTACTTGCCCGAATAGTTTTCCAGGCTGCCGCCTTCGACGTAGTAGGGAAACTGATAGGTGTACTGGGCCCGGGTCGCCTGGACTTTCTTGCCACCGGCGGTCATCAGCCAGGTATCGAACGGCGAGCTGATGGTGTCGCCGCCCTGCCAGGACAACCGATAGTTCCACAGCACCTGCGCACCGTTCTCAGGGATCGGGAACGGGATGCCGCCATAGGCGTTGGAGACTTTTTCGCTGTCCACGTCCAGTGCGGCGCGCGTGGCATTCTTGCTGGTGTTGTCGTACACCCATTGCGGCGCGGCGGCCGAGCGATGAGTCGGGTACACATCCAGGCGATAGTCCGGATATTTCTTCAGCAGCAGCTGGGTGCCCTCGGCCAGTTGGCCGGCGTACTGCGTCATGTTCGACGCCTTGATCGAGTACAGCGGTTTGTCGCCGGCAAATGGATCAGGGCGCTTGTCACCCGCTTTGTAGCCGGGCGCGACCTGGGTATAACCGCCCTGCCAGGCCGGGATGCTGCCATCGGCGTTGCCGGCGCGCTCACCACCGAAGGGGGTCAGATCGGTTTTCAAGCGCGCGGCCTGCTCAGGCGATACCGCCGCCTGCGCCAGGCTCATGCCGGCCAGGGCAAGGGCGAGGACGCAGGTGTTCAGGAATGCTGGGTTCTGCATGGCGAATCCACCTTGTTAGAATGAGGTTTTCACATAGAGCGAGACGAAGTCGCGGTCGGCCAACGACTGGCCGTAACTGAAATTGCCGTCCTCGCGCAGCCCGGCCTTGGGTGCGCCGAAGAAGTTCACGTAATTGAGGCCGACATCCCAGCGCTGCAGGTAGGTGGCTTTGAGGCCGACGCTCCAGTCGCCGGAATGGGTATTGCCGAAGCCGGATTTGTTCACCGCCGATGAGCGTCCATCAAGCACGATCCCCATGCCGACCGGCACGGTGAGGTCGATCCCGTCGACGATCTGGAAGTACGCCGGTTCCATCAATACTCGCAACGCCGTGGCATCCCGGGTGGTATTGGAATCCAGCGCGGCAGCGTTCTCGGTCACGCTCAGGGTGCGGTTCCAGGCCAGCTCGGCCAGGGCCGAGCCGCCGTCCCAGAAAGCGGTGGGCGACAGCAGGTAGATCGCCGACAGATTGACGTGCGCGGTCTTGCCCCGGGCGAACAGCGCATCGTCGCCACCATCGGCCTGCATGCCGGGGGTCACTACTTGCAGGTTGCTCACCAGCGGCGCGTTCCAGCGCACCGACGATTCACCGGCAAAGTTGAACGGACCGTAAGCGGTAGAAAAGCTGACGCCGGCGGTCTTGATGTCTTCGGCGTAGACCTGGCGATAGGAGCCGAGGATCGGCAGTCCGCTGGCCGCAGCCGCCGGACCGTCCAGGTAGGCATACAACCCGATCGGCGCCTTGTCGTGATACTGGGCCGCGTAGAAACCCAGCTCCAGCTCTGTGCCGGCCGGCTTGAAGCGGATCTGCATACCGCCCTGCCCCGAATTGCGCGGTTTCAGGTCGCCGCCGTTCACCGTGTCGTTGCCGAATACCTCACGCAGCGGGCCGCTGCCGTAACCGATGGCGTCGGCATCGCTCAGGTAGCTGCCGGCGCCGGGCAGGTTGGAACGTTCCCACTCGAACTGATAGTAGGCGCCCACCGACAGCTGCGGGTTGATCTGCAACTGCCCGGAAATCTGATTGACCGGCCGCAGGATCTCCTTGAACTGTGTTCCCGGCACGCTGAGCAACTTGACCACATCGGTCGGCCCCTGGGCATTGGCAATGCCGTTGCCGCCGTAGAACAGGCTTTCGCCGTAGATCAGGCTGTGGCGTCCAAGACGCGCCACGCCTTGGGAGTCATCCCCGAGGTCTCCGCGCAGGAACACGAAGGCATCGAGAATCTCAGCGTCGCGTCCATGCAGCTCGCGGGTTTCGCTGAGGAAATGTGGCTGCTCGCTGCTGTCGGTGTCCTGGTTGTAGATATCGTCGTACCAGGCCGCGCCGCTGACCCGCAGCCCGTAGTTTTGCCGGCTGAGGTCCATTTCGGAAAACAGGTCGAGACGGTTGGAGACCAGGCCGCGACTGAAGTTCTTGTCGCCCTGGCTCTGGATCGAGGGGTACAGGCCATTGGCGGTCGGCGCGTTGACCAGACGGCTGTCCTGTCCGTGCAGGCGCCAGGCCTGGCTGTACTTGATGGTGTTGTCCCAGCGCAGTTTCCAGTCGGAGTCACCCAGGTCCATTTGCATGGCCTCGGCCCTCTCGCCCATCACACCGCTGCTGCAAAGCGCCAGGAATAGCGCGCAATGCTTGAAACCAAAGCTGTCTTTGAGGTTATCCATGGGGTGCTCTCATTATTGTTATTGTTTGGCATGGCTTTGCTGCAACCCGCTCGGGTGGCGGCTTGGGTTCTCAAACGTAGGTGGAGGCCAATCCACCATCGACGGGCAGGTTGACGCCGTTGATCCAGCGCGACTCGTCGGCACACAGGAAGGCGATCACCGCCGCTACCTCATCGGCGTAGGCGGGACGCTTCATGCGATGGGCATCGGCCTGGGTCCGAGCCTCGCCGAGCATGCTCACGAAGTCGTCGAGGATGGGCGTGAAGACCGGCCCCGGCGCGACACAGTTCATGCGCACCGAATGCTCCAGGTACCAGGGTTGGGCCTGCAGGTAGGTCCAGACGATCAAGGCTTCCTTGAAATACTGGTAGCAGGTCTGGTCCGGCACCGGGTGGTCAGCCAGCCAGGCTTGCCCGGCGGCAAACCCTTCGCTGCGCGCCAGCGCCTTGTGCTGCTCTACGCGTAGCGGCCATTCGGCGCCAAGGATCGAGGCGATATTGACGATGCTGCCGCCCGCGTTGATGCGTGGCAGCAACGCCTGGCTGAAGTGGCGCAATCCGAGATAGTTGACCCGCGCCAGCAGTTGCGGACTGGCGGTGCCCGGCACCCCGGCAATATTGCACAGGCTATCGAACCGTGCGGGTAGCTGCGGCAGCAGGCGGTCGATGTTCTCGGCGCTGCTCAGGTCCCCCTGTACAAAACCGTCCAGGGTCTGGTGCGGCGCCTTGAGGTCCACGCCGATTACCTCGGCGCCGTGGGCACGCAGCAGGCTCGCCGTGGCGGCACCGATGCCCGACGAGACGCCGGTTACCAGTACAATCTTGTTGTCGAGTTTCATGTTGAGTCCTCTTGTTATTTTTATCTGCCCCGTTGAAACCGACCGGTCAGAACGGATAGACAGGCGCCTTGTCCTTGACCGTGACCCACTGCCACTGGGTGTACTCGTCCCAGTCCGCCGGGCCGCCGACGCTGCCGCCATTGCCCGAAGCGCCGCGCCCACCGAACGGGTTGATGCACTCGTCGGCGACAGTCTGGTCATTGATGTGCAGCATGCCGCACTGCAATCGCTCGCCAATCGCCATGGCCCGGCCCACCGAGGGTGAAATGACCGCCGCCGACAGGCCGTACTCGCTGCGATTGGCCAACTCGATGGCTTCCTCGTCGCTGGCAAAACTGACCACGCTCGCCACCGGACCGAAGACTTCATCCTCGAAGGCACGCATGCCCGGCTTCACGCCGCTGAGCACGGTCGGTTGATAAAACAAACGGTCGTAGTTACCGCCGGTTTCCAGCCTCGCCCCCGCGCGCACGCTGTCATTGACGATGTCGTGCACGCGCTGCAACTGGCGTTGGTTGATCAACGGTCCGAGCGCGGCTTCCTCGCGGGCGGCGTTGCCGACCGTCAACGCCTGGGCTTTATCCACCAGTTTCTGAATGAGGGCCTGAGCAATCGACTCATGGGCGAGGATCAACCCGGTGGCCATGCAGATCTGCCCCTGATGCAACCAGGCGCCCCAGGCCGCATTGCGGGCCGCGAGGTCCAGGTCGGCGTCTTCGAGGACAATCAAGGGGTTTTTGCCGCCCAGCTCCAGCGCGACTTTCTTGAGGTTGCGCCCGGCCACTTCGGCCACCTTGCGACCGGCGCCGGTGGAACCGGTGAAGGCGATCATCTTGACGTTGGGATCACGGCACAGCGCTTCCCCGGCGTCGGCCGCACCAGGCAATACCTGCAACAAGCCCTTGGGCAGGCCCGCGGCTTCGAAGAGACGGGCGATCAGAAAACCGCCACTGACCGGCGTCTGCGGATCCGGCTTGAGCACCACCGCATTGCCCGCCGCCAGGGCCGGCGCCACGGAGCGCATCGACAACACCAGCGGGAAGTTGAACGGCGAGATCACTCCGATCACACCATGGGGCAAGCGCCGCGCATAAGACAGGCGCCCCGCCTCGCTGGGCAGCACCACGCCATGAGCCTGAGACAGCATGCCGGCGGCCTGATGCAACAGCACGATCGCCTCGCGCACCTCGTGTTGGCCCTTGAACAATGCCGCGCCGGTTTCCCGTGCGACGTACAGCGCCAGTTCCGCGAAGGAGCGTTCGGCGACGTCAGCCGCCTTGCGAAAGATTGCCGCCCGTTCCCGTGGACCGAGGGCGGCCCAGGCCGGTTGCGCCAGGGCCGCATCGCGACTGGCCTTGGCGATATCGGCAGCATCGGCCGAAGCACTGCGCATCAGCGCCTCACCGGTGGCCGGCTCGATGATAGTCAGCAACGGGCCCGAGGCAGGCACCCAATTCCCGTTGAAGACACATTCGGACGCGATCACCTGGGCTAGCAGGTGGTTTTCGGATGCAGACATTTAAAGCTCCCGGCTCTTTGTTGTTGTCATCGTTTGCCACGCCTTGCCGACGCTGGCGCAAACGCCGTAGGAGTGGCTGAGCAAGCCGTGTGCCGAATTCACCCGCGGTCCTGCATAAACTTGGCGCAAGGCTCTGGATCAAGGCTCTCCGGCTGGCAAAGGGCAGCGTTGCTGGCGTCGAACCAGCCGCTGGCCGATCGCCACTTGTTCATTTGATAAAGTTATGCTTAATAACTATCTGACCAGGTGTTCATTTCGACTACCACCTCAGGGGCAATAACAATGAATAATCCCCACTGTCCGCTGCCGGAGCGGATCGCTGCCGAGCCTTTTCGTCCACGCGGCGATAGCAAGGAACTGAGCGACAGCAGCTCGCCAACCCCGGCAGAACTGACCAACTGCCTGTTTTTCTCCCCCGATGACGGGCGTATCTGGCTCAACGACCAACGCATGTTGTTGCTGCACAGTTCGTCCTTCGGCGCGTTGCGTCGGGAAATCATCGAGCGCCAGGGACTGGAGCAGGCCCGAGGCATGCTCACCCGCACCGGCTATTGCTCCGGCGCCCGGGACGCCCGGCTGATTCGTGAACGCTGGCCCCACGCCGACGCAGCCGCGGTGTTTCGCGCAGGCACGCACCTGCATACCCTCGAAGGCATGACCAAGGTCGAGCCGCTGCATTTCAAGTTCGATGCGGAATCGGGGTTCTACGAGGGGGAATTTCTCTGGCACCACTCCTGCGAAGCCGACGAACATATCGCCGCCTATGGCACCGGGCAGGATCCGGTGTGCTGGACCGAGCTGGGGTACGCGATCGGCTTCGTCAGCGGGTTGTTCGGGCAACTGGTGGTCTTTCGCGAAGTGGAATGCCGGGGCATGGGGCATGAACGCTGTCGTGTCGTCGGCAAGACCGCTGAGCAATGGGGCGATATCGAGCGCGACCTGAGCTACCTCAATGCCTCACAGCCGGCGGCGCCTTTGCCGTCCGGCGCCAGGCCCGACCCAATGGCAGCCAGTGATCCGCTGCCTGACAGCGAACAACCGCTGATTGGCGCCAGTGCGGCGTTCAACGCGGCGACGCTGGCTCTGCAACGGGTCGCCTTGACACCGGCCACCGTGCTGGTCACCGGCGAGTCTGGCGTGGGCAAGGAAATGTTCGCCCGTCAGTTGCACCAACTGAGCCGGCGCCGCCAGGGGCCGTTCATCGCCCTCAACTGCGCGGCGATACCGGACAACCTGATCGAAGCCGAGCTGTTCGGCGTAGAGCGCGGTGCCTATACCGGCGCCACCCATTCACGCCCCGGCCGTTTCGAGCGGGCCGATGGCGGTACGTTGTTCCTCGATGAAATCACCTGCCTGAGCCTGGCCGGCCAAGGCAAGCTTTTGCGCGCGTTGCAGGAGCGCGAAATCGAGCGGGTCGGTGGCGGCCATGCCATCAAGGTCGACGTGCGAGTGGTCGCGGCGACCAACCTCGATCTGCGCAAAGCCGTGGCGCAAGGCGAGTTTCGCGAAGACCTGTTCTACCGGCTCAACGTCTACCCCATCGCCCTCCCGCCCTTGCGCGATCGCCGCGATGACATACCGTTGCTGATCAATGCCTTTCTCAAGCGCTTCTGCCTGGAATACGGTCGTACACCGGTGGGCCTGACCATGCGCGCCTTGAAGATGCTGCTGCGCTACGACTTCCCAGGCAACGTGCGGGAACTGCAGAACCTCATCGAGCGCGGCTTGATTGCCAGTGAAGAAGGCCAGGCCATTGATCTGGTGCATCTGTTTCGCGACGAGCGATTGCCGGCGGATGCGTATTCGGTGGACGGCAATGGCGGGCTCACGTCATTGGCGCCGGCCGCGAGCGACGCCACGGCGAAGGCGCCGTTGTTGCCGTCCCTGAGCCAATGGGACGCGGACTTCTCCATCGATGGCCTGGAGTCGCGCCTGATCAACGAAGCCCTGCAACTGAACAGCGGCAACCTGGCGGCGGCAGCCAGGTCACTGGGCTTGAGCCGGGCGCAGTTTGCCTACCGGTTGAAGAAACATCAACGCGGTAATCCAGACTGAACACAGAACTGGCACCAAACCTGTGGCGAGGGGATTTATCCCCGCTGGGCTGCGCAGCGGCCCCCAAAACTAGACTACTCGGTGTGCCAGGCAGATTGAATTAACTGCTTTAGGGCCGCTGCGCAGCCCAGCGGGGATAAATCCCCTCGCCACGGAGCCTGGTTCAATACGCGACCGCGCTGTGTGGAACCCTAGCCACAGTTCTGTATCTGCGCCCGATATTGAGGCCTTTAATCCGTCGTGCTCGCCGTCAGCACACCCAGGGTCCGGCGCTCGGGATTCCAGATGCTCAGGCACCACACCCCCCACCACTCCAGGCCATCATCGAAATAGTCGCTCCAGGGATCCCGGGCGGGATCGGGCTCGTCGCTGGCCAATCCGTTGAAGTTGAAGTTGTCGACCCAGTCCAGCACCACCACGCCGCTATCCGGCACAAGCCCCAGCAAATCGAGCCACTCTTTGAACAGCGCCTGGGGCGTGTCGTTGTTGAAGCGGGTGCTGTAGGGCGGCTCGCAAAACGCGTCGTACAAGGCATAGGCTTGCGGGTTGCGTTCAGTCTTTCCCGCGCGCATGAGGCGAATGACCTGATCCTGACCCAGCGCCTTGGGAATGGCCTTGGTCAGGTCCCAGTGCATGCTCGGTGGGGCGATATCGGCATAGCGCGGATCAAGGCGCAGTTGGCGATCTCGTTCAAGCCATTGTGCCTCGATGTGCTGGAACAGTCGGTCCACGGCCTGGCGGTGCAGCGACTGATCGACGATTACATCCGCCTCGGGAGCAAGCGCCAGGAATTCGAAAGCGCAACCGGCCGCCTCCATTCGCTGGCGCAACGCTTCACTGGCTGCCTGCTCGACAATGCTCAACATGCTGGCTCCGCTAACCTTTCACGCACACGACCTGACGCAGCGTATGCAGCACTTCCACAAGTTCACGTTGTGCATGCATTACCTTGTCTATGTCTTTGTATGCCATCGGAATTTCATCAATCACCGCAGCGTCTTTCCGGCATTCCACATGGGCGGTCGCGCGGACCTGATCCTCGACGCTGAAACGCCTTTTCGCCTCGGTCCGGCTCATGACCCGGCCGGCACCGTGGCTACACGAACAAAACGATTGCTCGTTGCCCAGGCCGCGCACGATAAAGCTCCTGGCGCCCATCGAACCGGGGATGATACCCAACTCGCCTTTCCTGGCCGACACCGCGCCCTTGCGCGTCACCAGTACGTCGTGTCCGAAGTGTCGCTCTTTCTGCACATAGTTGTGATGACAATTCACCGCTTCCAGCGCCACTTCGAACGGTTTGCCGATGACCTGCCGGGCGGCGCGTATCACCGCGTCCATCATCAAGGCCCGATTCTGCCGGGCGAAATCCTGGGCCCAGCCCACCGCTTCGACATAATCGTCGAAATGCCGGCTGCCCTCCTCGAAGTAGGCCAGGTCACGGTCCGGCAGATTGGCGAGGTGCTGGCGCATGTCGGCCTGGGCCAACTGGATGAACAGATTGCCGATGGCATTGCCCACACCCCGGGAGCCGCTGTGCAACATGAACCAGACCCGGTTGGCCTCATCCAGGCACACTTCAATGAAATGATTACCGCTGCCCAGCGTACCCAGATGCTGACGGTTGTTGGTCCGGGCCAGCTTCGGGTATTTGTCGGTAATCGCCTTGAAGCGCGCGGCCAGCGCGACCCACGCCTGGTCAGCCTCGCGTGGGACATTGCTCCAGGCGCCCTTGTCGCGTCCGCCATGGCTGAGGCTGCGCCCATGGGGCACGGCTTTTTCGATAGCGCTGCGCAGGGCCTGGAGGCTGTCCGGCAAATCGGCGGCATCGAGCGAAGTGCGCGCGGCGATCATGCCGCAACCAATATCCACCCCCACCGCCGCCGGAATGATCGCGCCTACGGTGGGGATGACACTGCCGATGGTCGAGCCCTTGCCCAGGTGCACATCGGGCATCACTGCCAGGTGTTTGAAAATGAATGGCATTTTCGCCGTGTTCATCAGTTGCTGGCGGGCTTCGGCCTCCACCGGCACGCCCTGGGTCCAGAGTTTGATGGGCTTGCCGTTGGCGACTTCCAGCAATTCGTAGGTTTTCTGGTGCATGGTCGCGGTTCTGTTCAATGACGAGCCGCGCTTGATTGCCGGCTCAATTTCGACACTGGGCATGAACGCAGATTCAGCGAGGATTTGTCGAATGCGGTTGCGTGTCTGGATGTGGCGAGCCGGAAATAAGACGATGGAATGGACCTATTCGCCTGAAAATTGATCCCACTACTTGAGGAGCGTCCCGAACGGTACCAAACGGTGCCGTCCAAGGGATTTCAAAAGAGCGTGAATACCGTTGCCCCAGCGGGGCAAAAATTGCGCATCATAGGCGCCGTCCGCTCAAGGGAGATTTACATGCGTGCGATTTTTTCCGTCATGCGTCTTGCCGCGCTGTCGCTGGGGCTGACGTTCGCCGTCAGTGCGGTAGCCACCGAAGAGACGAAACTGGTCGAGTCCATCAACCTCTACCGCAGCCAGTCCCAGAGCTGCGCCGGCCAGGCGTCCCTGGAGCTGCCGCCGCTGGCGATGGACTCGCGGTTGATCCTGTCGGCCAATGGCATCGGCGATCTGCAACAGGCGTTGGCCCGGGCGGCCTATCCGATGGTCAACGTGCAAGCGATCAGCCTGTCCGGGCCGCGCGACGCGCAAGCGGCGATGAAGGCCGTGCAGGAAAGTTTCTGCCAGGTCGTGCTGGACCCGCAGTTCATCGACGTCGGTGTCAGCCGACTGGACCGCGAATGGCGCATCGTGCTGGCTCGCCCGCTGTTGTCGGCACGACTGGGCGATTGGCAAGCCGAAGGCCAGAAACTGCTCAAACTCATCAACAGCGCCCGCGCGCAACCGCGCCGCTGCGGCACCGAGGCCTACAGCGCGACCACTCCGCTGGCCTGGAACGCCACCCTGGCCCTGGCGGCGGTGAATCACACGCGCGCCATGGCCAACAACAACTTCTTCGACCACAAGGACCGCGATGGCCGCACGCCCGGCGACCGCGCCGAACTGGCCGGCTATCTGGGCCAGGCCATCGGCGAAAACATCGCCGCTGGGCAAGACACGGCTTTGAAAGTGGTGGACGGCTGGTTGGCCAGCCCCGGGCATTGCGCCAACCTGATGAACCCGCAGTTTCGCGAACTGGGAGCCGGGTATGCGGTGGACCCGAAAAGTGATGCGGGGATCTACTGGACGGCGATGTTCGGTATTCAATGACCGGTGCTGACCGGGCTTGCGCCTTCGCGAGCAGGCTCGCTCCCACAAAGGGTCCGGGTGAACGAAGAACCGGCGTGCGCCGCAATCAATGTGGGAGCGAGCCTGCTCGCGAAGGCCGCAGACGGCCCCACATCAAGCGCCCGCCTCACCCCCCCGCAAAACCCGCCGCACATGTCCCATGAACTGGCTCAACGACGGCGATTGTGCCACCGGCTTGCGCTGCAACAGCCCGATCGAACGCTTGGCCGGCTGATCGATTGGGGTTACAGCGCACTGTTCGCCGATGTTGAACACCGCCGTGCAACTGGCCGGCAATAAAGAAAATCCCAGCCCCTCCCGTACCAGCGCCGTGGCCGTGCTCATATGCGCCACCTCCCAGGCTGGGACTGCATCCACGTTCAAATAGCGCAGCGCCGCGTCAGCCAAAGGCCGGATGCTCGTGTCAGGCGTCAGGGCAATGTAGGGCTGCTGCGTCCACTCATCCTGGCCGCCACCCTGCGAGGGCTTGTGGCTCAGCAGTACCAGATTGTCATCCAGCAGGCGCTCGAAGCTCAGTCCAGCCAGGTCGTCAGGCAGCGAACTGATGCCGGCGTCTACCTCGCCGCGCTGTACCCAGCCGAGGATCTCTCCGGCGCGGCCATCCAGCAGGCTCACCGTCACACCGGGGTTTTCACGCTGGAAAGCAGCCATGGCGATCGGCAGAAACGACGCGGCAGCCGTGGGCAACGCCGCGAGCCGAAGCGTGCCGCGACTCAGGCTCAAGGTGTCGCGAGCATCGCGCACGGCATCGTCCATGTCCCGCAGCATGCGCCTGGCCTGGGGCAGGAAATGCTCGCCGGCTGGCGTCAACTCGACGCTGCGGGTATTACGCGCAAGCAACTGCAACCCCATGCTCTCTTCCAGTTTGCGGATGCTGTAGCTCAGCGCCGGTTGCGACAGATGCAACTGTTCCGCGGTGCGGGTGAAGCTTGAAGTCTCGGCGATGAGGATGAAGGCTCGAAGCTGTCGGAAAGAAACGTTCATGACCGGCTCATAAAATTACTGGATCAATTGATTCTATCTTTAAAATTCACAGATTAATTCTGTCTCTCCACTATGGGGCCACCCTTCAGTGGAACACGAACATGACAAAAACAATTCTCGTCGGGTGTGGCGCAGGTTTTGCCAATGATCGGCCCGACGCCGCGCTACGCCTGGCCCAGGACATGGCGCAACGCAGCGGCCAGCGCTACATAATGCTGGAGCTGCTGGCTGAACGGACCCTCGCCGAGGCGCAATTGCGCAAGCGCCTCGATCCACGGTCGGGCTACTCCGCGCGCCTGTTCGACTTCCTCGAACCCATGCTGGACATTTGCATCGAAGCCGGCATTGCGATCATCACCAACGGCGGCGCAGCCAACCCCAGGGCCGCCGCGCAACGGTTGCGCGACGAATTGGCCGGCCGTTTCCCGGCGCTGAAAATCGCCTGCGTACTGGGCGACGACCTGCTCGAAGAAACGCCTCCGCGCTATGAACGATGGCTGTCGTCGAGTGCCGATGAACAGCCTGTTTCGGTGAACGTCTACACCGGGGCCGACGGCATCGTCCAGGCACTGGCCGAGGGCGCTGGCATCGTGCTGTGTGGCCGGGTTGCGGATCCGTCCCTGGCGGTAGGCGCGATCCGCCATGGGTTGGGTTGGAAGGCCGACGATTGGCAAAAAATGGCCGTCGCGACCGCCGCCGGACACCTGCTGGAATGCTGCGCCCAGGTCACTGGCGGCTATTTCGCCCATCCCGGAATGAAGGACATCCCGGATCCGGCCAACCTCGGCTGCCCGATCGCCGAAATTCACCAGGACGGCCGCTTGATCATCGGCAAGACGCGCAACAGCGGCGGACGAGTCAGCGAGCAGACCGTCAAGGAGCAATTGCTTTACGAAGTCCATGACCCGCGACGTTATCTGACGCCGGACGTCGTGCTGGATCTGGGCGCGGCCCACGTACAGGACCTGGGGAACGACCGGGTGGAAGTCACTGGCGTGATCGGCCATCCGCGCCCCGACACCCTCAAGGGCCTGGCGGGTATGCGCGGACTCTGGTTCGGCGAGGCCGAGATTTCCTATGCAGGCCCCGGTGCCGTGGCGCGTGCCGCCCTGGCGCGCGACATCCTGCTGCAGCGTTTCGATCGTCTGGCGCCAGGTGTACAGCCCTGGATCGACCTGTCGGGAGTCGCCAGCCTGTTCAACGACCAGGGTGGCCGTTATCTGCAAAAACACCTGGTCCAGGCGCCTTTGCTGGAGGACGTGCGGGTGCGTATCGGCCTGACCCATACCGACCGATCGCTGCTCGAAACCCTCCTGGCAGAAGTCGAGTCGCTCTACACCAACGGACCGGCTGGCGGCGGTGGCGTCCGGCGCCACCTCGCAGAAGCCGTTACCACCCGCAGCTTCCTGCTGCCGCGTGATGAAATCCATACAGCCCTGGAGTGGTACTGATGAGCCTGGTCACCCTAGCCGACTTCGCCCACGCCCGTGCCGGCGACAAAGGCAATATCCTCAGCATCGCGGTATTTCCCCACGACCCGGCCCATTATCCCTGGCTGCTTCGGGTGCTGAGCTGCGAGCGCGTCGCCGAGCAGTTCGCGACGCGCCAGCCCTCCAGGGTGCATCGCTATGAACTGCCGAACCTGAAGGCGTTGAACTTCGTGCTCGAGGACGCCCTGGAAGGCGGCGTGAATCGAAGCTGCGGTCTCGACCGCCATGGAAAAAGCCTGAGCTACCTGCTCCTGGCCTTGCGCCTGCCGGGACCGGAAGACTGACCGACTCGCCGCCTGCAACACCATCCGACAACAATAAAAAGAGAGGCTGCAACATGATTACAACCCTGGGTTTCCTGATGATGCTTGCCATTATCGGGCTGATATTGCTGCGCCGGATCAGTCCGGTGGTGGCGTTCACCACCCTTCCCGTGGTCGTCTGCCTGCTCGCCGGCTTCAATCTCGCGCAGATCGGCGAGTTCATCAAGGCCGGCCTGGTCACCGTCGCGCCGACCGCCGCGCTGTTTCTGTTTGCCATCCTGTTCTTCGGCATCATGCGCGACCGTGGCTTGTTCGATCCGCTGGTCAACCTGTTGATCCGCAGCACGGGCGGCAAGCCCCTGGCGGTGGCGCTGGTTACCGTTCTGGTGACTTCAGTGGTGCATCTGGATGGCGTCGGCGCCGCGACGTTCCTGTTGACGATCCCGGCACTGCTGCCCTTGTACAAGCGCCTGAACATGAGCCCGACGATGCTGTTGTGCCTGGTGGGGACCACGGCCGGGGTCATCAACATGGTGCCCTGGGGCGGGACGACTGCGCGGGCCGCTGCCGTGTCGGGGCTCGATGCCACCGAGCTGTGGCTGGGGTTGCTGCCGGTGCAGATGGTGGGCCTGGTGTGCATGCTCGGGGTGGCGACGATACTGGGGTCGCGCGCCCAGCGGCGCCAACCGATGTCGCTGGGTGCGGCCGCGACGCGTGACATGGACGACCTGCAAATGCAAAGCCGCGAATTCAGTCTCTCTCCCCGGCAGCTGCGCTACTGGCTGAATGTGGCCCTGACCGGCGGCATTCTGCTGTGCCTGTTCACCGGTATCTTTCCGCTGTACGCCTGTTTCATGGTCGGATTGGGCATCGCCCTGCCCTTGAACTTCCCATCCCTCGACGCCCAGGCCGAACGCCTCAAGGCCCATGCGTCCGATGCGTTACAGATGGTTCTGGTGATGATGGCCGCCGCCGTGCTGCTGGGCGTGCTCTCCGGAGCGAAGATGTCAGACGGCATGGCCTTGGCGCTGATCGACATCCTGCCCGCCGGTGCTGCCCAATACCTGCATGTGATTGTCGGGTTCTTCGGCGTCCCCCTTGGAATGATCTTCTCGCCGGACGCCTACTATTTCGCCCTGCTGCCGGTGATCAAGGACGTCGCCATCGCCGCTGGCGTTCCTCTCGAAGCGGTGGCCCGGGCCATGCTGATCGGTGAGAACACCGGCTTCTCCATCAGCCCGGTGGTACCCAGCGTGTATCTGGCCCTGGCACTGTCCGGCGTAGAGTTGCGCAAGCACATGGCCTATACGTTTTTCTGGGCCTGGGGCGTCAGCCTGGTAATGCTCGCCTTTGCCGTGGCAACCGGGGCTGTACAAGTCTGAAACTCAAGGGTGGGCTTGGAAGATCAGCGACCGATGCACCCCGGAGCCCGCCCTCACCCCATCGCCAACGGCCAGCGCGACCGAGCCGAACGGCATGGCCGCATCGCCGCAGGCAAATATGCCCGGCACGCTGGATTCCCGGGTCATCGCGTCGCTTTGGATGAACGCGCCAAGCGGACCCTCTTCAAACGCGCAGCCCAGGGCTGCCGCGAGTGGACTGGCAACCCGCGTACGCGGCAAGACGAACAGGCCGTCGATGGCGACCACCCGACCGTTGGCCAGTACCACGTCGGCCCGCTCGCCTTCGATACGCGCCACTCGCTCGGTCACCACGGTGACGCCACGCTGATCGAGGCTCGCTTGTTGCTCCGGATCAAGCGCCAGCACGCCATTGGTGAAGAACGTCGTCGGCCCCCAGTCGGGCAGCATCTGGGCGTGGTGCAGTGACATCGGCGAGGTTGCGAGAACGCCGATCGGCCCTTGGTTCAACTCGTAGCCGTGGCAATACGGGCAATGGAAAACGCTTTTGCCCCAGCGCTCAGTCAGCCCGTGCACGTCGGGCAAGTCATCAATCACGCCTGTGGCCAGCAACAGCCGGCGAGAACGGTAACGCAGGCCGTTTGCGGTCTCGACAATAAAAGCTTCGGCATCCCTGCTGGCTTGGGTCGCGGTGTCGCGAACCCATTCAACCGTCGGGTACGCCATGAGCTGAACATGGGCGTCGCCGGCTATATCGCCTGGGGCACGACCGTCCTGCCCGAGAAAACCATGGGATGTCGCGGCGAAGCGGTTGCGACGCTCGCCCGCGTCGATCACCAGCACCTTGCGCCGGGCGCGGGCCAGTTGCAAACCCGCGGACATACCGGCATAGCTGCCGCCTGTAATGATGACGTCGTATTCCATGGGCGATCTCCAAGAGTGGTTTCGATGGCGCGGCAAGTCTCGACACATCGTAAGTTTCTTGAAAAGCCGCTGTCAACAGTCTCGTAACTTTTGCGATTACGGGCAATACTCCCACCTACCCCAGCCATGGAATCTGTCAGTCCGATGAGAAACGACACACGCCTGTCCCGCATGCTCCATGTATTGATCCACATGGACCGCCACCAGCAATCCGCCACCTCCGACACCCTCGCGCAGATGCTCGGCACCAACCCGGTGGTCGTGCGCCGGACCATGGCATTGCTCAAGGAACAGGGTTACGTCACATCGGAAAAGGGCCATCGCGGGGGTTGGGCCCTGGCCAAGCCGCTCTCGGAGATGACGCTGCTGGATATTCATCAAGCGTTGGGCAGCACATCGATCTTTGCGCTTGGCCTGTCGACCGACCACCCGCAATGCCTGGTGGAACAAGCGGTGAACGCGGCGCTGACGGACGCCTTCGACGAGGCCCAGGCGTTGCTGCTCAAGCGTCTGGGCAGCATAACCCTGGCGCAGTTGGCCGAGGATTTTGATGCGCGGTTTCGGGGCGCCCACGAGGTCGAGCCTCACCACTGATCCCTGTGGGAGCGAGCCTGCTCGCGAAGACGGCAGCACATTCGACATTTAAGCAAACTGACACAACGCTTTCGCGAGCAGGCTCGCTCCCACAGGGGGGTCTAGCCTGCAAATGAAAACGCCGCTCAATGAGCGGCGTTTTTGTACCTCACCGGACAGCGTCCGGTTTACAGCGCCATGTCGGCCGCTGGGTTGGCCTCGCGAGGAGCAGCCGGTTGGGCCGGTGCTACCGCGGTGCCTGGCTTGCCGACAGCCGGTGGCGGGTCCAGTTGCAGGACTTCGCTGGTGTAGGCCCATTCCTGTGCGACGCGCTCAGGATTGTCGTTCAGCTTGGTGCCGTAGCTCGGTACGATCTGACGCAGTTTTTCCTGCCAGGCCGGGGTGGCTACCTTGTCCTTGAAGACCTTCTCAAGCACGCTCAGCATGATCGGTGCAGCGGTCGAGGCGCCTGGCGAGGCACCCAGCAGACCGGCGATGCTGCCGTCCTGGGAAGCGACGACTTCGGTACCGAGTTTCAGCACGCCGCCCTTCTCTTCGTCACGCTTGATGATCTGCACGCGCTGGCCGGCTTGCCACAGGCGCCAGTCTTCCTGCTTGGCGTCCGGGAAGTATTCCTTCAGCGCGTTGAAGCGGTCCTCATCCGACAGCATCAGTTGGCCGGCAAGGTATTCAACCAGTGGGTACTGTTCGATACCGACCTTGGTCATCGGCCACACGTTGTGGGTCGTGGTGCTGGTCAGCAGGTCGAAGTACGAACCGTTCTTCAGGAACTTGGTGGAGAACGTGGCGAATGGGCCAAACAGGATCACGCGCTTGCCGTCGAGTACGCGGGTGTCCAGGTGCGGAACCGACATCGGTGGCGCGCCAACCGAAGCCTTGCCGTACGCCTTGGCCAGGTGCATCTGGGCGACGGTCGGGTTTTCGGTTACCAGGAACGAACCGCCCACTGGGAAACCGGCGTATTCACGAGCTTCCGGAATGTCCGACATCTGCAGCAGGTGCAGCGCGCCGCCACCGGCACCGATGAACACGAACTTGGCGTCGGTCTCGGTTTCGGTACCGTCTTTCAGGTTCTTGTACGAAACGCGCCAGGAGCCATCCTCGTTGCGAGTGATGTTTTCCACTTCGCTGGACAGCTTGAGCGAGAAGTTCGGCCTGGTTTGCAGGTGAGCAGCGAACTGGCGGGTGATTTCGCCGAAGTTCACGTCAGTACCCAGCGGGCTCCAGGTGGCCGCGACTTTCTGGCTCGGGTCACGCCCTTGCATCATCAGCGGAACCCACTTGCTGATCTGCGCAGGGTCTTCGGAATACTGCATGCCGGCGAACAGCGGGCTGGCCTGGAGAGCGTCGTAGCGCTTCTTCAGGAATGCGATGTTCTCGTCACCCCACAGGAAACTCATGTGCGGGGTGGAGTTGATGAACGAGCGCGGGTTCTTCAGCACGCCGTTCTTGACCTGCCAGGACCAGAACTGACGGGAAATCTGGAAGGCTTCGTTGATTTCGATAGCCTTGGAGATGTCGACCTTGCCGTTCTTGTCTTCCGGCGTGTAGTTCAACTCGGCCAGGGCGGAGTGCCCGGTACCGGCGTTGTTCCAGCCATTGGAGCTCTCTTCGGCAACACCGTCCAGGCGCTCGACCATTTCCATGGTCCAGCCCGGCTCCAGCTCATTGAGCCAGACGCCGAGGGTCGAACTCATGATGCCGCCGCCAATGAGCAAGACATCCACTTTTTTCGGCTCGGCGGCGTGCGTGGTCGCAAGACCCATCGCCATCGCCAGGCCCAGCAGCGCCGTATGTGTTTTCTTCAACATGTGTGTATCCCTAGGGTGGAACGCCATTCCGTCCCCCAATCCTGTTCGAGCAGGGTCCGCACCCATGCCGGCATGGCCAGCGGGCGGGGATCGATGGACTGGAGGAAGGACCTACAGGGGCCGAGCAATGTCGGCCTCACATTTATGTCTCTCCGGCGCTGACTTCTTGTAGGTCTTGGCTTCAGCTGGGTGAGGGACACTGCAAAACGGTCTGGATCGGGCCTGCCAAGGCCGTGCCCGATTGTCGCAGCGGGGGGAGTTTACAGAAGGAAATAAGCAGACCGAAGCGCATTTTTGCATTCGAGGTAAAAACGCCGACCAAATGACGGCGTTTTAATGGCTCGGTTGCGCGCCGTGGATACGCGCTCCGCCCCGAAATCAGAGGTACTTGAGGATCGCGATGTCACGCCGACGTTGTTTCAACGCTGCGTACCAACGCGTTGGAAAAAACAGGACGACACTCAACAACACGCTCCACAACCAGACCATCGGCAAGTGCTCGAAGCCAAAATAAGCGCCCTGATTGGTGCCCCAGATAAACACCGCCAGCAGGTACATGGCCTTCAGCACGTACAGGTGCAGCAGGTAGAAAAACATCGGCGCGCCGCCATAGATGGCCAGAATCGCGATGCTGCCCTTCGCCTGAGCTTTTTCGAAAAGCGCCAGCAGGATCAGGCCCACCGCCAGCGTCGGCATCAGGAACATCAGCGACGGCGGGTACTTCGTCGCGCTCATGAAACTCATGAAGGTGCGCAGTGCATCCCCGGTCTGGACCCAGGGTTTGTCACCGTAGACGTTGAGATAACGGATAAACACGAACGCCACCAGCAGGCCGATGCCGACCTTGAGCAGGCGCCGCACTCGCGTGGGCGCTTCGATGTCCTTGCCGAACCATGGCCCGATCGCCCAACCCAGAAGGATCACGCCGATCCATGGCAACACCGGGTAGGTGGTGCGTGCCCGGGTGAACTCGGTGATCTCGATGAACGACCGCTGATGAAGAATCGACCAGGGCACGAAAAACGGCGAGTCCGGCCCCAGCACCACACCGTCCAACAGGTTATGCCCGGCAACGATGGCAGCGCCCAGCACGATCAGCCAGCTGCGTTTGAAGTGCAGCAACGCCGCCAGGGCGATCATGCAGATGCCGATGCACCAGATGACCTGCAGCCACAAAGTCTTCGGCGGAAACTCGGCGTTCCAGGCGAAACAGACGAACGTGAGCTCCAGGAACACCAGGAACAGACCACGCTTGAGCAGGAACACCGAAGTCTCGCTGGCGGTGTGTTTCTGGCTGTAGAGCCAGGCCGACAAACCGGTAAGGAAGATGAACACTGGCGCACAGAGCGTGCTGAGCAAACGAGTGAAAAACAGGTCCGGGGTCACGCTCAATGCATCGATCGGGTCAGTGACCTGGCGGTGCAGCAGGAACGTTTCGCGGACATGGTCGACCAGCATCAGCAACATGACAAAACCCCGCAAGGCATCGATGGCGAGCAGGCGCGTCGCGGTTGTTGCGGTACTGGAAGCGAGGGTTGGAGCGATGACAGCGGACGGGCTTGTCGCGCTTGGGGATAGGCTCATGGCGATACTCAGGAGTCGGGGGCTTTGCAGGATCAGGAATGAGAATTCCTGCCAAAAGAAAGGGGATAACATAACACAAAATATTGTTATCCATTCCGATGCCTTTGTGGGAGCGAGCTTGCTCGCGATGGCGGTGGGTCAGCCGGAACATGTTTGCCTGACACTCCGCTATCGCGAGCAAGCTCGCTCCCACAGGTTTAATTGAAGACCGACTACCCCAGCAACTGGCTCAACACCGCCCGCAACTTGCCCGGCTTTACCGGTTTGTTTAGCAGCGGCGCATTCAGCTTGCGCAAGGCACGGCGGCACTGGTCGCTGCGGTCGGCGGTGATGATCACAGCGGGGATCGCTTGCTGGAAATGTTCGCGCAGGTGCTTGACCACCTCGCAGCCGACCACCCCATGGTCGAGGTGAAAATCCGCCAGGATCAGCTCCGGTGCGCGGCCTTGCAGCACATCGAAGGCGCCCGCTTCGTCGGTGGCGGTCAGCACTTCGCACCCCCACTGCCCGAGCAGTGCCGCCATGCTCTGCAAAATGCTCAGCTCATTGTCGATGACCAGTAACCGGCGCCCAGGCAACGGGTTTCCGGCGACGGCCTGAGCAGGCGCGTGGGTCAGGGGCAGTGGCTTTTCGGCAGACAATGGCACCTCGATGCTGAACACCGAGCCGCGTCCCGGCCGCGAACGCACCCGCACCCGGTAGCCGAGGATATGAGCGATACGCTCGACGATCGCCAGCCCCAGGCCGACGCCCTTGCGGTCCGCCGCGCGGCCGACATCCAGTTGGTTGAACTCGAGGAAAATCGATTCCAGACAATCGGCGGCAATGCCTCTGCCCGTGTCCCAGACCTCCAGGCTCAAGCGCCCTCCCCGGCGCCGCGCCGCCAGGAGGATGCCGCCCTGGTCGGTGTAGCGACAGGCGTTGCTCAGCAGATTGCGCAGGATGCGGGTCATCAACCGCAGGTCGGTCAGCACCGCTTCATCGGCGAATCGCACGCGCAATTCCAGGCCCGCGGCGCCGGCCACCGATTGGAATTCCGACACCAACGGCGCGAGCAGCTCATCCAGCCGATACGACGCCGGGTCGGGTTTGACGGCGGCCTGGTCGAGCCGGGAAATATCCAGCAGGTCGGTGAGCAGGTCCTCGGCGCCTTCGAGCGCTTGGTGCGTGCGTTCCACCAGTAGATGCTCGGCGGCTGGCATCTGGCGTTCACGCAATGTGGCAATCAGCAACCGCGCGGCGTTGAGCGGTTGCAGCAGATCGTGGCTGGCGGCGGCCAGGTATTTGTCCTTGCTGCGGTTCGCGGCCTGGGCGGCGTCCCGGGCATCGCGCAGCTGTTGCTCGACCAACTCGCGCTGGGCGATCTGCTGTTGCAGGTTGTGGTTGGCCTCCAGCAACGCATCGGTGCGCTCCGCCACCCGTTGCTCCAGTTGGTCGTTGAGTTGCTGCAGATGCTGGCGGGCCTGTTCCAGTTCGGCGAGACGCGCCGCCAGCTCCGGGTAATGGCTCTTGCGCGTCGAATGATTGCCCAATCCCAGCAGCCCGGCGAGGGCCTTTTGCTGTTCGTCAGAGGGCTTCGCCATAGACGACCTCGACATCCCGCTGGCTCGACTCGCGTGGATTGGTAAGGATGCACGGGTCATGCATGGCGTGTTGCGACAGGAACGGGATATCCGAGGTACTCACCCCATGCAAGCCGAGGGTTTCGTGGAAACCGATGGTGTGCTTGAGGGCAATCAGGTGTTCCACCAGCCGCGTGCGGATCTGTCGATGGTTGAGCCCGCGACAATCGATGCCCAGGGTTTCGGCAATCACCTTGAAACGCTCCGGCGCCGAGTTGTAGTTGAACGCCACCACATGCTCCACCAGCACCGCGTTGCACAAGCCATGGGGCAGGTCGAGGAAGCCACCGAGGCTGTGGGACATGGCGTGCACCGCGCCGAGGATCGCGTTGGAAAACGCCAGCCCGGCCTGCATGCTGCCGAGCATGATTTTCTCGCGCAGGGCGACGTCGGCCGGGTTGGCGATCATCTGTACCAGGTGGGTGTTGATCAGGCGCATCGCCTCCAGCGCATGAGGATCGGTCAACGGCCCGTGGCCGGTGGAGACGAACGCCTCGATGGCATGCACCAGCGCGTCGATACCGGTACAGGCCGAGAGGAACGGGTCCATGCTCAAGGTCGTCTCCGGATCGATCAACGACACATCCGGCACCGCCGCCTTGCTGACGATGGAAAACTTCATGCGCTCCTGCTGGTTCGAGATGATCACGAACTGCGACACATCGGCCGAGGTACCGGCCGTGGTCGGGATCAGGATCAGCGGCGGGCTGGGTACCTGCAGGGTGTCGACGCCTTCGAATTCGAGGATGCTGCGACCGTGGGCGACGACGATGCCGATCGCCTTGCCGCAGTCCATCGGGCTGCCACCACCTACCGCGACGATCACGTCACAGTGGTTTTCACGGTACGTCTCGGCGCCGAGCATGACTTCCTCGACCCGCGGGTTGGGCGAAACGTCGCTGTAGATGCAGTAATCGATGCCCAGGGCTTGCAGGCTGGCTTCGACATCACCGACCCAACCGGCGGCGATGACCCCGGGGTCAGTGACCACCAGCACCTTGCGGGCGCCGAAGGTCTTGGCGTAGTTGCCGACATTGTGCCGGCAGCCGGCACCGAACATGATTTCAGGAGAAACGAACTTGCGCAGCGGGCTGAGGCTCATTTTTTCAGGGGGGCTCATCGGTAAGCCTGTTGTTATTGTCGTGGGATACCTTGAGCCTAAAGCATCGCGCCGTGAATGCAATCCGACCAATGGGTAGCCCGGCCCGAACGCGTCAGGCCGGGCCGGCACTCATCGGTTGGCGAAGTACATCGTCACTTCAAAGCCGATACGCAGGTCGGTGTACGCGGGTTTAGTCCACATGGGTCTTTCCTCTTCTTGTACCGGGCGATTCCGGCAGGTTCATTAATGCACGGGGCGGCCTGGGGCCGAATGCTACTTTCGAAGGAGTGCACGGGGTGCGTTGGTATTAGCAACAGCGATTACCGTGGCGAGGGAGCTTGCTCCCGCTGGGCTGCGCAGCAGCCCCAAAAATAGCCGCTACACAGTCAATGCTTTGCCTTGAAGACGGGGGCCGCTTCCGCGGCCCAGCGGGAGCAAGCTCCCTCGCCACAGGGCTCAGTCAATGGATGCGGCGAGGATCAGAAGAACCCCAACGGATTGACGTCATAGCTCACCAGCAGGTTCTTGGTCTGCTGATAATGGTCGAGCATCATCTTGTGCGTCTCACGCCCGACGCCGGACTTCTTGTAGCCACCAAACGCGGCATGCGCCGGGTACAGGTGGTAGCAGTTGGTCCAGACGCGTCCGGCCTTGATTGCCCGGCCCATGCGGTAGGCGCGGTTGATGTCGCGGGTCCAGAGGCCGGCGCCGAGGCCGAACTCGGTGTCGTTGGCGATGGCCAGGGCTTCGGCTTCGTCCTTGAAGGTGGTCACGCCCACCACCGGCCCGAAGATTTCTTCCTGGAACACGCGCATCTTGTTGTGGCCCTTGAGCAGGGTCGGCTGGATGTAATAGCCGCTCGACAGGTCGCCTTCAAGGCGTTCCGCCGCGCCGCCGGTGAGCAATTCGGCGCCCTCTTCCCGGGCGATGTCCAGGTACGAAAGGATCTTGTCGTACTGCTGCTCGGACGCCTGGGCGCCGACCATGGTCTCGGTGTCCAGCGGGTTGCCGCGCTTGATCTGCTGGATCTTCTTCAGCACCACTTGCATGAATTCGTCATAGATCGACTCCTGGACCAGCGCCCGGGATGGGCAGGTGCAGACTTCACCCTGGTTGAAGAACGCCAGCACCAGGCCTTCGGCAGCTTTTTCGATGAACGCCGGTTCGGCCTGCATGATGTCGTCGAAGAAGATGTTCGGCGACTTGCCGCCCAGTTCCACGGTGGACGGGATGATGTTTTCGGCGGCGCATTTCATGATGTGCGAGCCGACCGGGGTGGAACCGGTGAAGGCGATCTTGGCGATGCGCTTGCTGGTGGCCAGGGCTTCACCGGCTTCGCGGCCGAAGCCGTGGACGATGTTCAGGACGCCGGCTGGCAGCAGGTCGGCGATCAGCTCGGCGAACACGGTGATCGACAGCGGCGTCTGCTCCGCCGGCTTGAGCACGATGCAGTTGCCGGCGGCCAGGGCCGGGGCGAGTTTCCAGGCGGCCATCAACAACGGGAAGTTCCACGGGATGATTTGCCCGACCACGCCCAGCGGTTCATGAAAATGGTAGGCCGTGGTCAGTTCGTTGATTTCGGCGGCCCCGCCCTCCTGGGCGCGGATGCAGCCGGCGAAATAACGGAAATGGTCAGCCGCAAGCGGTACGTCGGCATTGAGGGTTTCGCGCACGGCCTTGCCGTTGTCCCAGGTCTCGCTCACGGCAAGGAGCTCCAGGTTCTGCTCGATACGGTCGGCGATTTTCAACAGCACCAGGGAGCGATCCTGGACCGAGGTTTTGCCCCAGGCGTCGGCAGCGGCATGGGCGGCGTCCAGGGCCTTGTCGATGTCGGCGGCGCTGGAGCGCGGAAACTCGCCGATGACTTCGCCGTTGACCGGCGACGTGTTGGTGAAGTACTCAGCGTGGACCGGCGGAACGAATTCGCCGCCGATGAAATTGCCATAGCGCGGCTTGAAGGAAACGACGGCGCCTGGGGTTCCGGGTTGTGCGTAAATCATGATGGGCCTCTGCCTGGTCGATGCCTGTCGCGGGACAGGCGATAGGCCGATGGTAGAGAGCCCCGCGCGATGGACGAATGCGTCATTGGCAGGGGGCGCTCTCGTTATTTGGTCGTAGGTTTGTTGGCTTTCCGAAAGAACGGGAACGAGCGCTGCTCTTGTGGCGAGGGGATTTATCCCCGCTCGAGTGCGCAGCACTCGCAGAAGTTTTGGGGCCGCTTCGCAGCCCAGCGGGGATAAATCCCCTCGCCACAAAGGCAGCACTTTACTCAATGACAACTCAGCGCTTGGCCACCAGCTCTTTCGGCAACTTGAACGTCCAGAGCATGCCGCCCTGGTTGAAGTCCTTCACGCGCTTGGCCACCTCGCCGCCCCACAGCGGTACCGCGCCGCCCCAGCCGGAGACCACCGAGACGTATTGCTCGCCGTCCATCTCCCAGGTAATCGGCGAGCCGAGCACGCCGGAACCGGTCTGGAACTCCCAGACTTTTTCCCCGGTCTTCGCGTTGAAGGCTTGCAGGAAACCTTCAGGCGTACCGGTGAATACCAGGTTGCCCTTGGTGGTCAGCACCCCGCCCCACAGCGGCGCGAAGTTCTTGTGGCGCCAGACTTCCTTGCCGGTCTTCGGGTCGATGGCCCGCAGCACGCCGATGTAATCCTCGTTCAGTGGCTTGATGGTGAACCCGGCCCCGAGGAACGCCGCGCCTTTCTTGTAGGCGATGCCCTCGTTCCAGATGTCCATGCCCCACTCGTTGGACGGCACGTAGAACAGACCGGTGTCCTGGTTATAGGCCATCGGCATCCAGTTCTTCGCGCCGAGGAACGCCGGGGCGACGAACACCGAACTGCCCTTGGCTTCGCTGCCCGGTGCGCCCGGCCGGCTGGTGTCTACGTAGATCGGGCGCCCGTCCTTGTCCAGGCCGGAGGCCCAGGTGATCTTGTCGACGAACGGGAAACCACGGATGAACTTGCCATTGGTGCGGTCGAGCACGTAGAAGAAACCGTTACGATCGGCCGTCGCTGCCGCCTTGATGTCCTTGCCACCGTCCTTGTAGTTGAACGAGATCAGTTCATTGACGCCGTCGTAGTCCCAACCGTCGTGTGGCGTGCTCTGGAAGTGCCACTTGATGGTGCCGTCGTCCGGGTTCAGCGCCAGGCGCGACGAGGAATAGAGGTTGTCGCCAGGGCGCAGGTGGGAGTTCCACGGTGCCGGGTTGCCGGTACCGAACAATAGGAGGTTGGTTTCCGGATCGTAGTAACCGCCCAGCCAAGGCGCGGCACCGCCGGTTTTCCACAGATCGCCGGGCCAGGTCTTGCCGGCCTCGCCGCCGGAGATACCATTCTCCACGGCCTTGCCGTCCTTGTAGACGTAGCCCATGTGGCCTTCCACGGTCGGCCGGGTCCAGAGCAGTTCGCCGTTTTTCGGGTCGAAGGCGCTGATCTGCCCGACCACGCCAAACTCGCCGCCCGCCACGCCGGTGATGAGCTTGCCATTGACGACCATGGGCGCGGCGCTGATGGAATAACCTTCCTTGTGGTCAGCGACTTTTTTGCTCCACACCACCTTGCCGGTGTCCTTGTTCAAGGCCACCAGCTTGGCGTCCAGCGTGCCGAAGAACACCAGGTCGCCATACAGCGCCACGCCACGGTTGATCACGTCGCAGCAGGGACGGATGTCATCGGGCAGGCGCGCATCGTATTGCCAGAGTTTCTTGCCGGTGCGTGCGTCCACCGCGAACACCCGTGAATAGGAGCCGGTGAGGTACATCACCCCGTCCTTGATCATCGGCTGGGCCTGCTGGCCGCGCTGCTTTTCGCCGCCGAAGGAAAACGCCCAGACCGGCCGCAGGTCCTTGACGTTGTTCACGTTGAGGGTGTCGAGCGGGCTATAGCGCTGGCCCTGCACACCGAGGCCGTTGGTCACGATTTGCTGCGGGTTTTTCGGGTCCTGGAGAATTTCCTGGTCGGTCACGGCGGCCAAGGCCGAGCCGGACAGCAGCATGGCACTGAGCAGCAGGCTCACGGCGAAGGATTGGCGACGTGCGGGATGAGTCATGACGGCTACCTCTGCGGTTATTGTTATACCCGGGAAATTTTCCCGGTCTGCCACAGATTCTTGGGCTCGGGGCCGTCGCCAACAATTGCCCGCAATGTTGAGTTTTCTAGTTCCTTGGTACAGGCCGCCACCCCTGTGGCGAGGGGATTTATCCCCGCTGGGCTGCGAAGCGGCCCCAAGACCTAAAACTCGATATGCCAGACAGATCCAGGGGGCCGCTTCGCGCCCCAGCGGGGATAAATCCCCTCACCACAGAAGCCTCTCACCGCCGCAGTTACTGGGGCTTTGTGTCCACCCGCCTCATCCCCGCCCGCTCATAACGCGGGTATAGATGGCTGACGCTGCGAATCAACTCATACCGGCTCAGGCTGATCGCGGCGAAGCGCTCGGGGATGGGGCTGCGGATCATCTCGGCCATGTCGTCGCCCCGGGCCGCGCCGTCGCGCATCAGTTGGTCGAGCCAGCCGAGGTAGTCGCGCATCTGCGCGAATGGCCGGGCATCCGCCGTCACCGGACCATGACCCGGCACGATCTGCTTCCATGGCAGGCCCTGCAAGGTGTCCAGATCCTTGAGCCATACCTCCAGGCCGGGGCTGTTCGGGGTAGTCAGCGCTCGCTCATAAAACACCAGGTCGCCGGCGAACAGCACGCCCGTGGTTTCATCAAGGATCGCCAGATCCGCCCCGGTATGCCCGGCCAGCGCCAGCAAGCGCAACGAATGCTCACCCACCTGCAGCGTGCCGGGGCTCAACGCCTGCGTCGGCAGCACCACCTCGGTGCCGCGCATCCAGTCGCCCACCAGCCGGTACATGTTTTCCGCCATCGCGTCGCCCTGCTGTCGCAGCAGATCGGTGGTGCCGGGCAGCGCCCCGATGGGCACATCGCTGAAGGCCTGGTTGCCCAATACATGGTCAGGGTGATGATGAGTCAGCAGCACCTGAGCCACCGGCTTGTCAGTCGTTGCGGCGATGGCCTGGCGCAGCGCCTCGCCGTAGCGCTTTGACGGTCCGGTGTCGATGACCACCACGCCGGCCTCGGTGACGATGAACGCGGTATTGACGATATTGCCGCCGTTGGCCTTGGCAAAATTATCCGTGCTGCCTTCCAGCAGCCACGTGCCCTCGGCGATCTGCCGTGGCTTGAGCGAATACTCGGTGGCGGACCAGGCCGGCAGGCACAGCCCAAGACAGATCAGCAACAACCAGCGCATGGCGTGCTCCTTGTGGTCAGGGAATGGCCGCTTCGAACTCGTTGCCGCTGGTGTCGCGCAGCAACAGGCGGGTCTGTCCCGGGCCCTGGATGTCGAAGCCCAGGGAGGGGTTTTCGCTGACCGCCGGAAACAGCTCCAGGCGCGCCAACAGCTTGCCGTCGGCATCCAGCAGCCGAGCCTGGTTGATGAAAAACTCCGGGATGCCGCTGACCAGGCCGTTGTCCATGGGGTGGGCAACCTGCAGACGCAGGCGACTCGAATCGCCCCGCGGGTAGCGACCGCCCAGCACTTCGCCCAAGTGCTTCTCCCAACCCGGTTGGGTGCGCACGACGCTGGGCGCGGTGCAGCCGCCACCCGCCGCGTCGATCAGCGTCGAACCGACGTGCCACAGCCCGTCGCGGGTCTGCACTGCCGCACGCAATGGACTGGCTTGCTCGATGCGAATACGGATCGACAGCCAGGGCAGCACCCGTTCCGTGGGCTGGAAGTCGACAATCTTCGGCAGCGGGTTCAATTCGGCCCAGGCCAATATACGCACGACGTCACCGGTAAAGGCGCGGGCATCGATTTCCAGCGGCACCTGGCGCGCGTCTTCGGCAAACGGTGGCGCCAGCAGCCGGACTCGCTCGTCGAACACGAACGGCGCGTCCGCCAGCAGTTGCTTGTGATAGAAAGCCCACATCACGGAAGGCACCGGGTCCTTTCCCGGCTCGATCGCGCTCGCCATCAACGGCAGGCAACACCACAGCAGGCCCCACGCTCGCCAGTTCATCGCTGCGCTCCTATTGATACATGTCCGGCACTTCGTAGCGCAGGCCATAGCGGGCATACACGGCCTTGAGGCTGCCGTCGCGGATCAACGCTTCCAAGGCTTCCTCCACCGCATAGGCCAGTTGCCGGTTGCTTTCGTGCACGGCCATGCCGATTTCCCAGCGCTGCTTGCCCATGTTCGGATAAGCGTTCTCCGCCAGGGCCAATTGCGGATCAGCCGCCCGGTGCACCTGCCAGTCGATTTCCCCGCGCATCGCCATGACCGCATCGACCTCCCCGGCCTGCATGGCGCCGAAGGCCTTGGCAACGCTGGGGTAATGGCGGGTCTTGGCACTGAGCATGCCGTTGAACACGGACGTCAGGTAGAACGACGGCACGCTGTCGACTTCAACGCCAATGGGGTGTTGCTGGAACACCGCAACGCTGCCCACCGAGGCCAGTCGACGCCGGTCGTACGCCACTTGCCAGCATTCCTGCTGATACGGACCGAACATCACGACCTGGGCGTTCTCCAGCTCGCCAACGTCGTTGCGCCTTTGTACATAGTCATGGTCATAAGGCACTCGCATCATCAGATCGGCCAGTTGTCGATCGTGCAGCGGACTGCTGCGCCAGATGTAGTCGCGCAAGTCGTCGTCGAGCTTTTCGCCGGGCGGTGCCCAGAGCAATTTCAGCCGTACGCCCAGCGCCTTGGCCAGGGCCTGCGCCAGCTCCACGTCAACGCCCCGCGGCTGGCCCTGGTCTTCAAAGCTGTAGGGAGCGAAGTCCATGTAGACCGCGACCTTCAATTCACCGGCGGCAATCATCTGGTCATAGCTGCGCACCTGCGCCTGCACCGCCTGGCCACACAACAGCAGGCTGCACATCACCCACGCGAACAGGCGCATGACAATCACTCCTCGACGTGCACGCTGTCCAGGTAGGTACGCACCGCCCACAGCGCTTCCTGGCTCAGGTAATCGGCCATTTTGGGCATATACACCCGGCCATCGCGCACCGCGCCATGGCGCACGCGTTCGACAAACCATTCATCGCCAGCCTCGGCGGCGTCGAGCATGCGCAAGTCCGGGGCGATACCGCCGGACTTGGCCTCAAGGCCATGGCAGGCCGCGCAGTTCTGGTTGTAGGCCGAGGCACCGATCTCCACGGCTTTTTCGCGTTCGGGAGAATTGCGATACGGGTTCTGTGCCGCCCAGCCGTCGGCATCCAACGGCAGGTTGGTGTCCTTGATCGGCGTCAGCCCTTGGGTTTCCACTGCCTGGGGCACTACGTTGCCATGGGCCCATGCCGAGCCTGCGCCAGTCAGCCCTATCAGCAATGCGCTAGCGATGATGGCGTTGCGTTTTGTTGTCATTGTTATGCCCTCGAAATTGCACGCAAGACCTTTTCACAGAGGCCGTGCCGTCATCTTAGGAAGCGCCCGCCGCCGGCCGAATGCTGCTTTGGTGGCCGGGGTCTAGTTCCTTGGTAGCGGGCCATACGACGCAAGTCGCAAAGACAGGCGTTTTGGGAAGTCTTCCCGGCAAGGGCGGGACTTTTTCCGTATCCGACACGGGTGCAGGCACCTGACCCTAGTCAGGCCAAAACCTCACTGGGAAATCCCACCATGACAATAAAAACGCTACCTGCCCTCTCCTCCCTGAGCGTTGCCTTGCTGCTCGCCGGCGGCCTGTCCCTGGGTCCGCAGGCGCACGCCGCCGTCACCTGGGAAGACATTGCCAACGATCACCTGACGACGAAGGACGTGCTGCAATACGGCATGGGCACCAACGCCCAGCGCTGGAGTCCGCTGGCCCAGGTCAACGACAAGAACGTGTTCAAGCTCACCCCGGCCTGGTCCTACTCGTTCGGTGACGAAAAACAACGCGGCCAGGAATCCCAGGCGATCGTCAGCGACGGCGTGGTGTATGTCACCGGATCCTACTCCCGGGTGTTCGCCCTCGACGCCCGGACCGGCAGACGCCTGTGGACCTACAACCACCGCCTGCCGGACAACATCCGGCCGTGCTGCGATGTGGTGAACCGTGGCGCGGCCATTTATGGCGACAAGATCTACTTCGGGACTCTGGACGCACGGGTGGTTGCCCTGGACAAGAACACCGGCAAGGTGGTCTGGAACAAGAAATTCGGCGACCACGCCGGCGGCTACACCATGACCGGCGCCCCAGTGCTGATCAAAGACAAGGCCAGCGGCAAGGTCCTGCTGATCCACGGCAGCTCCGGCGACGAGTTCGGTGTCGTCGGGCAACTGTTCGCCCGCGACCCGGACACCGGTGAAGAAGTCTGGATGCGGCCGTTTGTCGAAGGCCACATGGGCCGCCTCAACGGCAAGGACAGCACGCCGACCGGCGACGTCAAGGCGCCCTCCTGGCCTGACGACAAAACCACCGAGACCGGCAAGGTCGAGGCCTGGAGCCACGGTGGCGGCGCGCCTTGGCAGAGCGCCAGTTTCGACCCCGAGACCAACACCATCATCGTTGGCGCGGGCAACCCCGGCCCCTGGAACACCTGGGCGCGCACCGCCAAGGACGGCAACCCGCATGACTATGACAGTCTCTACACCTCGGGCCAGGTGGGAGTCGATCCAAGCACTGGCGAAGTGAAGTGGTTCTACCAGCACACGCCCAATGACGCCTGGGATTTCTCCGGCAACAACGAGCTGGTGCTGTTCGACTACAAGGACAAGGACGGCAAGCAGGTGAAGGCCACCGCCCACGCCGACCGCAACGGTTTTTTCTACGTGGTGGATCGCAACAACGGCAAGCTGCAGAACGCTTTCCCCTTCGTCGACAACATCACCTGGGCCAGCCACATCGACCTGAAGACCGGGCGGCCCGTGGAAAACCCCGGCCAACGTCCGGCCAAGCCGTTGCCAGGCGAAACCAAGGGTAAACCGGTGGAGGTTTCGCCGCCGTTCCTGGGTGGGAAAAACTGGAACCCCATGGCGTACAGCCAGGACACCGGGCTGTTCTATGTGCCGGGCAACCAGTGGAAGGAGGAGTACTGGACCGAGGAGGTCAGCTACAAAAAAGGCTCGGCCTACCTGGGCATGGGTTTTCGCATCAAGCGCATGTACGACGATCACGTCGGCAGCCTCCGGGCGATGAACCCCACCACTGGCAAGGTGGTGTGGGAACACAAGGAGCCGCTGCCGTTGTGGGCCGGTGTGCTGGCGACCAAGGGCAACCTGGTGTTCACCGGCACCGGTGACGGCTTCTTCAAGGCCTTCGACGCGAAAACCGGCGAGGAGCTGTGGAAGTTCCAGACCGGCAGCGGCATCGTCTCCCCGCCCATCACCTGGGAACAGGACGGCGAGCAGTACATCGGCGTGACCGTCGGTTATGGCGGCGCCGTGCCGTTGTGGGGCGGCGACATGGCCGAACTGACCAAACCGGTGGCCCAGGGCGGGTCGTTCTGGGTGTTCAAGATTCCGAGTTGGGATAAAGCAACGGCGCAGAAATAACCCTGACCCAACCTGAGCCCTGCCCCCACCACAACCCCTGTGGGAGCGAGCTTGCTCGCGATGGCGGTCGTTCAGTCGATATTTATGTTGACTGACACTGCGCTATCGCGAGCAAGCTCGCTCCCACACTTGCCCGAGTGTAGGCCATGAAACCACTGCCCTCGCTGCTTCTGCTCCTCGCCGCCGGTGCCAACGCCGACGACACCCCACTGACCATCAACGGCTGCCTCATCGCCGAATCCAGTCAATGCCCCGGCGCCAACCTGCGGGGCGCCAACCTGGCGAGCCAGGACCTGCGCAAGATGAATCTCGCCGGTGCCGACTTGCGCGAGGCCGACCTGCGTCATGCGCGGCTGGACCTGGCCAACCTTGAGAAGGCGCAGCTCCAGGGCGCCAACCTGAACCGTGCCAGCCTGCAACAGAGCAACCTGCGCCTGGCGGATTTCAGCGGCGCCACGCTCAAGGCAATCCAGGGCTGGGGGCTGTTCGCCCAGGGCGCGCAATTCCAGCGGGCCGACTTGAGCGGTGCCTACCTTCAATTCGCCCGTTTGTCCGGGGCTCGCCTGCACGAGGCCAACCTGCAAGCCGTCGACCTGGAGATGGCCTGGCTGAGCAAGGCCGACCTCAAGGGCGCCGACCTGCGCGATGCCAACCTGCAAGAGGTCAAGCTCGCTGAAAGCAACCTGGAACAGGCCAACCTGAGTGGCTCGCGCCAGCATTACGGGAATTTCCAGGATGCGAATATGCAGGACTGCATCGGCTGCCCCACAAGTTGGGATCACTGAGACCGTGGCGAGGGAGCTTGCTCCCGCTGGGGTGCGAAGCGCCCCCAAAACCAGACACCTCGGAATGTCAGGCCCATTGAATGGACCTTGTTGGGGCCGCTTCGCTGCCCAGCGGGAGCAAGCTCCCTCGCCACGGGACTAGCATTTCACCCAGCCACCCGCACCACACCCATATCGATTCCCAGGTGGACCAGTTCGGCATGGGAGCTGACCTGCAGTTTGCTCTTGAGCAGCGTCAGATGGTTGGACACGGTCTTGGCGCTGATGCACAGCTGTTCGGCGATGGTCCGCGCCGGGGTGCCCCTGGCGAGCATGACGAAGATCTCCAGTTCGCGTTGGGTCATCGATTGCAGGCGCGGGTCCGCATCGGGCCGCGTGCTGGCGCAGGCCAGTTGGGTCGCCAGGGTCTGCTCGATATAGGCATGGCCGGCCAGCACCCGGCGCACCGCCTCCAACAATATTTGCGGTGCCGAATTTTTGGTCAGGTAACCCGCGGCGCCGGCGTCCAGCGCCTGGCGCACCAATGGCAGTTCGTCGTGCATGCTGAAAAACAGCACGCGCAGTTGCGGCAAGCGTTGACGCAGGCGGCGGGTGGTTTCCAGGCCGCTGATGCCCGGCAGGCCGAAGTCCATGATCACCAGGTTCGGCACCTGTTCCTGCACCTGGCTCAACGCTTCTTCGCCCGAGGCCGCTTCGCGCACCAGCAGTTCCGGCATCAACGCTCGCAACAGGCTGGCGTAACCTTGCCGAACCACAGCGTGATCGTCCACCAACAAGATGCTCATGAAACCTCCAGGGGAATATTCAAGGCCAGCGCCCACCCGGCGCCGGGCTGGCTGATGATGCGCAGCTCACCACCAAGGCTGCGGGCCCGTTCGGCCATCGAATGCAGGCCGACACCCGCCCGGGCCGGTTGCTGCGCGCCACGTCCGTTATCGCGCACCAGCAGGCGCAGGCGGCCGCTGCGGTGCTGCAAGCGAATCCGTACCTGACTGGCGTTGGCGTGCCGGGCGATGTTGGTCAGTGCTTCCTGCAACAGGCGATAGAGGTGGGCCTTGTCAGGCCCGGATATCGACAGCGACGCTCCATCGACTCGCAACTGACAGGCGATCCCGTGTCTGTCCTGCCACTGCCTCGCGAGCAGCCCGATTGCCTCGCACAACGGCAGGTGCTGCAACACCACCGGATACAAGTCGTGGACCAACGCGCGAAAGCCTTTTTGCAGGTGATCGCAGTGTTCTTCCAGTTCGTTTGCCGTTTGCTCCAAGGCTGGCGGCTGATGGATGACCAGGCGCAGCAGACAGGCCCGTGCGCGAATACCGGCCACGTATTGGCCAAGGTCATCGTGCAGCGTCTGCGACAAGCGCGTGCGCTCCTGTTCCTGCACTGCCAGCAGTGCCCGGGTCAGCTGGGCGTTGTCCGCGCGGGTCTGGGCCAGCGCGGCGGTCATCCGATTGAAATGCTCTGCCAACTGCTGGGCTTCCGAAACGCCTTCGGTGCGCAGGCTGACCTGCAAGTCCCCGGCGGACACCTGGCGCATCGCGTGGAGCAATTCATCCAGCAAACGCACGCCCCGGCGCACCGCCCAGCGAATCACCAGCAAACTGACGAAGAGTGCCATCAGGCAGACGCCGAACAGTTGCGCCAGGGAATCGAGGATCTCGTCGATTTCATCCCGTGGGTCGACAGCGATCCAGGCCCGACGCCCGTCCTGCAGGACCACCATCTGCGCAACCGGGCCGTCGGCCAACAGTTGGCGACCCAGCCAGGCCTGCAACCCGGGATCGTTCGCCGGGGCGTTCTCCCCAGGCGCCAGCCAATGCACCCGCACGTGACGCAGGCTGCCGGTAAGGCGCGATTGCAGGCTGGTCGGGTCTCGCTCGGCGGTTTCGCGCAGGTAATGCACCACCGACTCGGCCGATTGCAGTTCGCGCTGCACATCGGCGGTGGCCTGGTGCAGCAGCAGCGTTGCGCAGGCCACGGCGACCAGGGCAAAGAACACCGTGACCCAGAGGTTGATTCGCCAGAGGGCGGACATGGCTAGCGCCCCGATCCTTTGTCTACACCGGCCCCGTGTGGGACACCGGCCCTCTGTGGGACACCGACATCCTGTGGGACACCGACATCCTGTGGGAGCGAGCTTGCTCGCGATGACGGCGGCGCATCCAACATCAAGGTCGGCTGAACCACCGCTATCGCGAGCAAGCTCGCTCCCACAGGGATGGTCTTATGCCTGTCAACCCCGATCAGGCTCAGGATCAGCAACAACGGCAACAGCAGCGTCTTGAGTATCCGCACGATCCGTCCGCTCCCTGATGAATGACGTTATCGCCATCCTAAAACCCCGACGCCCGCGCCGAGCTACTACCTTGGTACTGCCCCGGCGGTACTTTCTGCATATTTCCCCGCGCTCGTGGCCTTCCTATGCTGGCGCTACCTGCAATGGAGGATGTCATGCGCCGGCTCGCACGTTTTGCCCTGGTTTATCTGCTGGCTACGACCACCGCTCAGGCCGGCGATGCCGTGGCGTTGCAAGTGCGCATCGGCTACCTGGGTTATCGCCCCGATCCCGGCCCGCTGCTGTCCAATGTGATTGCCGAACCCACCGATGCCGGGCTGCGCGGCGCCGAGCTGGCGATTGTCGACAGCAACAGCACCGGACGTTTTCTCAAGCACGACTACCGCCTCGAAAGCGCCAGCGTAGACAGCCCCGAAGCGCTGCTCCAGGCCGCCCGCGCCCAGCACGATCGGGGCCTGCGGCTGTTCGTGGTGAATGCACCCGCTACCAGCCTGCGCCAGCTCAGCGCCGCCCTGCCCGACAGCCTGCTGTTCAACGCCGGCAGCCCCGACGACAGCCTGCGCACCAGCGACTGCCTGGGCAATGTGCTGCACACCCTGCCTGATCGGGCGACACTCGCCGATGCGCTGATCCAGTTCAGCGTTGTGCGCAAATGGCAGCGCGCCTTGCTGATCGTCGGCCAGACACCCGCAGACCAGGCCTACGCCGCCGCACTGCGCCGGGCCATGAAGCGTTTCGGCATGAAGATCGTCGCCGAGAAACCCTGGCAGTTCGACAACGACCAGCGCCGCAGTGCCCAGGCCGACATGCCGCTGTTCACCCAGACCGCCGAATACGACGTGGTGCTGGTGGCCGACGAACGCGGCGATTTTGGCGAGTACGTGCCCTACCAGACCTGGTACCCGCGCCCCGTGGCCGGCACCCAGGGACTGACCCCGACCGGCTGGCACAAGACCGTCGAGACCTACGGTGCGGCGCAGTTGCAAAAACGCTTCGAAGCCTTGGCCGGACGCTGGATGAACGACCGCGACTTCGCCGCCTGGATCGCCGTGCGCAGCATCGCCGCCGCCGTCGGCAAGCTGCGTCAGGATGACCCGTTCGCCATCCGCCAACTGGCCCTCGGCGACCAACTGCCGCTCGACGGTTTCAAAGGCCGCAAGCTCAGCTATCGCCCCTGGAACGGCCAATTGCGCCAACCCATTGCGCTGGTCCAGCCACGCGCCCTGGTCAGTACCTCCCCCCAGGACGGGTTCCTGCACCCCAGCAACGAAATGGACAGCCTGGGCTACGACCAGCCCGAAGTCAGCTGCCGCTACCCCTGATCAATAACAACAACAAGGAAAACGCCATGCGCCGCTCCCTGCTTTGCCAGATCCTCGCCTTCGGCGCTGCGTTGATCGCGGCGGGCCCTGCCGTCGCCGCCATCGCCTGGGTCTCCAACGAGAAAGACAACAGCCTGAGCCTGATCGATATGCACAGCCTGGAAGTCGTCGACACCCTGCCGGTGGGCCAGCGCCCTCGGGGTCTGCTGCTGTCCCATGACAATCGCCTGCTGTACATCTGCGCCAGCGATTCGGATCGCGTCCAGGTGATGGACGTTGCCACCCGCAAGATCATCAAGGAGTTGCCCTCCGGCAAGGACCCGGAACAGTTCGCTCTGCACCCCAACGATCGCTGGCTCTATGTCTCCAACGAAGACGATGCCCTGGTCACGGTGATCGACACCCAGACCTCCGAAGTACTCGGCCAGATCGCTGTGGGCGTCGAGCCCGAAGGCATGGCCGTCAGTCCCGATGGCAAGTGGGCGGTCAACACCAGCGAGACCACCAATATGCTGCACTGGATCGACACCAGCACCCAGACATTGGCCGACAACACCCTGGTGGACCAGCGGCCGCGCTTCGTCGAATTCAACCGCGACGGTACGCAGCTCTGGGCCTCGGCCGAGATCGGCGGCACCTTGAGCATTCTCGACGTCGCCACCCGCCAGGTACTCAAGACCCTGACCTTCCAGATCAAGGGCGTGCACCCGGACAAGGTCCAACCGGTGGGCATCAAGCTCAGCGCCGACGGCAAGCTGGCATTCGTCGCCCTGGGCCCGGCCAACCATGTCGCGGTGATCGACGCGCAAACCTTCGAAGTGCTGGATTACCTGCTGGTGGGTCGACGGGTCTGGCAGTTGGCATTCACCCCGGACCAGAAGCAACTGCTGGCAACCAATGGCGTCAGCGGCGATGTCTCGGTGATCGACGTGCAGAGCCGCAAGGTGCTCAAGTCGGTGAAGGTCGGACGTTATCCGTGGGGCGTGGTGGTCACGCCATGAACGCCTTGGAGGTCAGAGACCTGAGCTTTGCCTACGGCGCGCGCGAAGCCCTGCGCCAGATCAGTTTCAGCCTGCCCGCCGGACGCTTCGCCGCGCTGCTCGGGCCCAATGGTGCCGGCAAGTCGACGCTGATTGCCTTGCTGACGCGCCTGTACGACGTGCAACGCGGCGAGATCCGGGTCGGCGGCCACTCGTTGCAGGGCGCGCCACGCCAGGCCTTGCGCCAGTTGGGGGTGGTGTTCCAGCAAAGCACCCTGGACCTGGACCTGAGCGTCGAACAGAACCTGCGTTATCACCTCGCGCTGCACGGCTTTGCCCGGCGCCAGGCCGACGTCCGGATTGAGCTCGAACTGGCTCGCCAGCACCTGACCGAACGGCGTCACGAGCGGGTGCGCAACCTCAACGGCGGGCATCGGCGCCGGGTGGAAATTGCCCGCGCGCTGCTGCACGAGCCGCGCCTGTTATTGCTCGATGAGCCGAGTGTCGGCCTCGATCCGGCCAGCCGTCAGGCCCTTGGAGAGCATATCCGCCAACTGTGCCGCGAACAGGGCATCAGCGTGCTCTGGACCACGCACCTGCTGGACGAAGTGCAGCCCTTTGACGACTTGCTGATCGTGCATCAGGGGCGGCTGGTCGCCAGCGGTCGCGCCGAGGCGGTGAGCCTGGAACATGGCGGCAGCCTCGGCTCGGCCTTCGATCGATTGACCACCCCGGGAGTGGCCGCATGAATGCGTATTGGCAATGTTTCAGCGGCATCGTGATGCGCGAATGGCTGCGCTTCGTGTTGCAACGCACGCGGTTGCTCAGTGCCCTGGTACGGCCGTTGTTATGGCTGCTGGTGTTCGCCGCCGGCTTCCGGGCCGCCCTGGGCATTGCGATCATTGCGCCCTACGACACCTACATTCCTTATGAGGTGTACATCGTGCCGGGGCTGGCCTGCATGATCCTGCTGTTCAACGGCATGCAGGGCTCACTGTCGATGGTCTATGACCGGGAAATGGGCAGCATGCGCGTACTGCTCACCAGCCCCCTGCCCCGGGCCTTCCTGTTGGCGAGCAAGTTGCTCGCGACTTCGCTGATCTCGCTGATGCAGGTCTATGCCTTTCTCGCCATCGCCTGGTTGTATGGCGTCCAGCCTCCAGCCACGGGCTTGCTGCTGGCGCTTCCGGCGTTGCTGCTGGTGGCCTTGATGCTCAGTGCCCTCGGCTTGTTGCTGTCCAATGCGATCCGCCAGTTGGAGAACTTCGCCGGGGTGATGAACTTCGTCATCTTCCCGATGTTTTTCCTGTCTTCGGCGCTGTACCCGCTGTGGAAAATGCTCGAGGCCAGTCCGTGGTTGTACTGGCTGTGCGCGGTGAACCCGTTCACCCACGGCGTGGAGCTGGTGCGCTTCGCCCTGTATGGGCAATTCAACCTGCTGGCGATGGCCATGTGCGTGGGTCTGAGCCTGGTGTTTGCGTTGCTGGCGGTGTGGACGTTCAATCCGCAGCATGCGGCATTGCGCAAGGCGAGTTGAGCAGCCGATACGCACGACCCCTTGTGGGAGCGAGCTTGCTCGCGATAGCGACGGTTCATTCAATAACAGTATTGACTGATACACCGCTATCGCGAGCAAGCTCGCTCCCACAGGGTCTGGGTGGATACATCCGCTCGAAATTACTACTTTAGTACCGGTTTTCCTGTCTATGGTCGCATTCACAAGACCTCGACCGTGACATGTAATGGGCGCATAACAAGAAGGATAAAACCTATGCCCCGTTTGCTCGCGATCGTCTTGCTGGGCCTGTCGCTGAATGTCGCGCAGGCCGACACCTCGCTGTTTTCCCCGCAGGGCTTTCGCATCACTCAATACCGCAGCCCGACGCCCGCCTCCGCAGACAGCGCGCAAACCGTCGACACCGAAGCCTTGCAGCGCCTGCTAAAGCAAACGCCCGCGCCAGTGCTGATCGACGTCTACCGCCGGCCCTGGGTCCAGGGCCGGTTCATCGACACCGAACCCCATGCCAACCTGCCCGGCAGCTTGTGGCTGGCCAACACCGGCGACGGCGAACTGGACGCGACCTGGCAGGACTACTTCACGTTTTACCTGCGCAAAGCCACCGCCGGCCAGGCCGATCAACCGCTGGTCTTTTACTGCCGCTCCGATTGCTGGTTGAGCTGGAACGCGGTAAAACGCGCCGCCGCCTTGGGCTATAAACATCTGTATTGGTACCGCGACGGCCTGGATGCCTGGGAGGCGGCCAACCTGCCCCTGCAAGCGGCCCGCCCCGAACCCTTGCCCTGAATGGCCGAGAGCCGTGCAACTGCCCCAACACGACAATAACGAGGTGAATGGCCATGTATAAAATCCTGATAGCCGACGATCACCCACTGTTTCGCGAAGCCATCCACAACGTCATCAGCGACGGTTTCGCCGGGAGCGAGGTGATGGAAACCGCTGACCTGGACAGCGCCCTGGCGCTGACTCGCGAACACGATGACCTCGACCTGATCCTGCTCGACCTGAACATGCCCGGCATGCACGGCCTCAATGGCCTGATCAACTTGCGCAACGAGGCACCGACTATCCCGGTGGTGATCGTGTCCGCCGAGCAGGACAAGCAGATCGTCCTGCAGGCCATCACCTATGGCGCGGTGGGTTTTATCACCAAGTCGTCGCCGCGCGCGCAGATGACCGACGCCATCGAGCAGATCCTCAATGGCAACGTGTACCTGCCGCCAGACATCATCCGCACCCAGAAGAGCCCGACGGGCCGGCGCCTGAACGAGACCCCGGCGTTCCCGCCGGAACTGCTCCAGGCCTTGACCCGCAAGCAATTGCTGGTGCTCGAACGCATGACCAAAGGCGAGTCGAACAAGCAGATCGCCTACACGCTGGACATCGCCGAAACCACGGTCAAGGCCCACGTCTCGGCGATCCTGCGCAAGCTCAACGTGCATAACCGGGTGCAGGCGATTCTCAGTGCGGGGGATATCGATTTCGGGGCTTACCTGCGGCGCTAACTGCTATCCGCACTCCATGCCGAAAGGAGATCAACTGTGGCGAGGGGATTTATCCCCGCTGGGCTGCGAAGCGGCCCTAAAACCTGGCAACTCGGTACAGCAGGAAGAATCATGGGTCGCTTCGCGACCCAGCGGGGATAAATCCCCTCGCCACAACAGCGTTCGACTCACCGAACCTGGGTTTGGCCCAACAAATGACTCATCGCAATCTTCAGCTTCATCGGCCGCACCGGCTTGTGCATCAGCGTGTGCCCGCGCTCGCGGATCTGCTGCTTGAGTTCGTTGCTGTAGTTGGCCGTGATCATCATGGCCGGGATCGGTGAGGTGCGGCAGGCGTTGATCCGGGCCACCGCGTCCATGCCATTCTGATCGTGGTCCAGGTGATAGTCGGCAATCAGCAAATCCGCCTCGGCGCGGTAATTGTCCACCTGGCGTGCCAGGTCCTGTTCCGACAGTGCAGTCACCACGCGGCAGCCCCAACCTTCGAGCAAGGTGCGCATGCCGGCACAGATCGCCGCGTCGTTGTCCAGCACCCAGACCCGCGCGCCACGCAGGCGTTCGAGCATCGGCTCGCTCATATCCAGGCACGCCAGCGGCTTGGGTGCGGTAGCGCTGAGCGGCACCTCGATGGCGAACACCGAGCCCTGGCCCGGCCAGGAGCGGACCTTGATCGGATGCCCGAGAATCCCGGCGATCTTCTCGACGATCGCCAATCCCAGGCCGAGTCCGCGATCCTGGTCAGGGCGCTGGACGTCCCCACGCTTGAATTCCTGGAAGATTTCCTCCAGCCGATCCTGGGCAATGCCGATACCGGAATCCCAGACTTCGATCGAGACACGGTTACCGTGACGCCGGCAACCCAGGACCACCCGCCCGCTGGGGGTGTAGCGAATGGCGTTGCTCAACAGGTTGCGCAGGATCCGCGCCAGCAACTGAATGTCGCTGCGCACCAGCACCGAACAAGGCACGAAGCGCAACGCCAGGCCCTCGCTACGCGCAACCTGAAGGTATTCGGCGGCCAGGGTGTCGAGCAGCTCACTGAGGGCGAACGGCGCCACATCGGCCTTGATCACCCCGGCATCCAGCTTGGAAATATCGACCAGGGTGCCCAACAGGTTTTCCACGTCCTGCAGCGAATTGCTGACGTTGCGCACCAGTTGCGCGTTCGCCACCGGTTCGCGGCGTTCGAGCAAGGCGCTGGTGAACAGCCGCGCCGCGTTCAACGGTTGCAGCAGGTCATGGCTGACCGCGGCGAGAAATTTGGTTTTCGACAGGTTGGCCCGCTCGGCCTCGCGCTTGGCTTCGCGCAGGCGCAGCTCGACCCGGCTGCGTTCGTCGATCTCGCGTAGCAACTGGTCGTTGAGCGTGGTCAGCTCGGCCGTGCGCTCCTGCACGCGCTGCTCCAGATTCTGGTAGGCCTGATGCAGGGCCTCGGCGGTGCGGCGACGTTCGGTGATGTCGCGGATCAGCACGAAGATGCCCACCACCTCGCCGTTGGCCAGCCGATTGGGCACGTAGGAGCGCAGCATGTAGCGCTCCTGGTTGTTGATGTTGGTCTCGGCGAATTCGAAGGTCACGCTCTCCCCGGCCAACGCTCGGGCCACGTAGGCTTCCAGGCGCTGGTAATGCTGCTCGCTGTGGGCTTCGCGCAGGCTTTGGCCGAGCATCACGCCCCGCGGCCAGCAATACCACTGCTCATAGACCTTGTTGGTGAATTCGTAGACCAGGTCGGCGTTGAGGTAGGCGATCAGTGCCGGTACGTGATCTGTGATCAAGCGGATCCAGCGCTCGCTTTCGCTCAGTGCCTCGGCATGCTGGTAGCGCTCGGTAATGTCAGTGAAGGTATTGACGTAGCCGCCGGTCGGCAGCGGATGAGTTCGGATCTCCAGGACCCGGCCATCGGACAGGCGCTGTTCGCACTCCTGGATCAACCGCCCATTGCCGTCGCGACTGGCCGGCGTAAGCAGTTGCAGCTCACTGTCGGCGATCACCTCGATGAATGGCCGATGAGCCGCCACCGGCGCCAGGCCGCTGAGTTCCAGGAAGCGCCGGTTCCACAATTCCAATATGCCCTGGGCATTGACCATCGCTACGCCCTGGGACAGGTTGTCCACCGCGCGCTGCAGCAAGTGGGATTTCTGCGCGATGGCTTGCTCACGGCGTACGGTTTCGCTGAGTTTGACGTCAGTGATATCGGTAAACAGGAAGACCCGCCCGCCTTCCTGGGTCGGCCGTTCACTGACCTGCAGCCAGCGGCCGTTCTGTAATCGGTACAACACCGGCTCATCGGGCTGGCCGCGGGTTTCTTCGCTGAACAGGCCATTGGCGGTCATCAGGCGCTTGACCTCGCCAAGGCGCATCCCCGCGATGATCCGCACCCGGCTGTGAGCCCAGAACGCCTTGAAACGGCTGTTGAAGAGGACGATGCGTTGCTGTTCGTCGAACAGCACGAACGCATCGGAAATGCTCTCGATCGCATCGATCAGATGGCGATGGGCGGTTTCCGCCCGCAGCCGGGCTTCGCCCAGAAGATGGTTGCCGGCCTTGAGCTCGGCCATCGCCTGGTTCAAGGCGTCGGTGCGCTCGCGGACCTGTTCGGCCAGCACCACCGAATGCTGGAACGCTGCGTACGGGTCGCTGCCACGGGTCACGCCGGATTCGACCCGCTCGATCAGCGCCGCGTTTATGCGCCGCAGCTTGTGGTTGTCGTGTTGCAGGGCGGCGATCTGTGCCTGCAGTTCAGCGATGACCGGGGACGCGATGACGGGCAATGGCAACTCCGGTGAAGGTCTGGTTGATGTGCATGCCATTGAACTGTTCTCCATAGGTGTTGAACCCCATCACCCGTTGTTCGCGCAGGAACTGGCCGATCTGCTCCAGGCCAGCGCTGTCTTCCAGCTCAAGGCGCCTGAGGAAGCAGTCGCAGCCGATGGTCAACAACAGGTCACCCAGGCGCTCCTGCAAGCCGTCAAACAGCGCTTGCAGGTTATGCAGCAGAGGCCCCGGGCGCATGGCCGTGAGCACGATGCCGTTCTCTACGGCGCAATAAAAAGTCAGGCTCAGGTCCGAGTGGACCTGCTGGATCGCCCGCACGTAGTACTGATCGTTGATGCGCACGGCCAGTGGGTGGGCGGCAAATATCCGGTAATCCAGCGCGCTGACCGGCACACCGATATGCCGGGCGTATTCTTCGGCGGCGGGTTCGGCATTGAGTTCGTAGACCCGTCGCGAGGCGCTGTCGGCGCCGGTCACCACCAGCTTCTCCTGGCGAGGCAGGATGTGATGGGTGGTGAACACCTCGAACTCCAGCCAGGTATTGATCAGCACCACCACGGCGGCGCCGCTGTGGAACTGGCCTTCAAAGTAGACGTGGGTGTGGGTCAGGTAATTGTCATCGCCGGCCGAGCCACCGAAATGCGGGATGTCGCCCAAGGCTGCGCTCAACGCGGCCAGTACCATTTCCTCGCGACTGGACAGGCCGTCGAGCAAGGTCAAGGCAAAACTGTGGCCCTTGATCGGCGCCAGGACGTTGCTGCGACAGCCACCGGCCAGTCGCTCGACCATCTGCTGGGCGTCGATCAGGCTGAAGTGCTCCATCTCGCCGATCAGCTCGGCGGCAATGGAAAAATGCCGATGATCGAACCCCACCGCCGTCACGCAGTTGCGACCGTAGCCCTGCGGGGTGATTTCCCCGGCGCTGGTGCAACCGACCAGGCGAATCCCGCCGAAACTGCGTGACAGCGCCTGGCCCAGGGCCGGCAAGTTGTATTCGGCGGAACAGAAAAACAGCACGAAACCCAGGTACGGATGCAACAGCTGTCGCGCCAATTCCTGGGCCACTTGCTCGACGTCCGTTGCCTGGGACATGGCGCTGACCACACCTTCGCTCTGGGCCTGCTGCATCTGCGCCTCCGACGGTGCGTGATAGAGCCCTGAGTGTACGAACCCGCGCCCGGTGGACGAATGCTACTTGGGTAGCGGGTGGACACTTCCATGGGAGGAGAACCGTGGCGGCCCCGACCGCGATGCGCACGGCAGGGGCTGCCACGAAAAACATGCTCACCGAACCGCGTTGCTTATCGTGGCGAGGGGATTTATCCCCGTTGGGGCGCGAAGCGGCCCTAATCCCTTAATACCCGGTTCCATAGAAAGATCCAGGGGGCTGCTGCGCAGCCCAGCGGGGATAAATCCCCTCGCCACAGGGGTTGATTGTGAGAAGCTTATTCGGGTTACCAGGTCAGCACGGCCCCCACCGCGAAGGTGTCGGTGTCTTCGTTCTGTGCGCTGGTGTCGTGGCCGTTGATTTCGAACTGGTTGTATTCGGCGACGAGCTTGAGGTTGTCGTTGATGTCATGAAACAGCGCGACACCGCGAGTCTCGTAGTCGGCGCCACTGCCGACCACTCCGTTGCCGTCGTCCTCGGTCTTGCCGTAGGACAGCGCCAGGCGATTCTTGCCGAGCTTGTAGGAACCCTGCAGCAGATATCCCTTGCTATCGACGTTGCGCAGCGTGGCCTCGCCGGCGTTATTGGTGAAAAACGGGTTGATGCCCTTGGCCTGGAACCCGGAGCCGGTGAGCGAGAGCCCGCCCATCTTCGCTTGCACGCCATAACCCAGGCCTTTGGAGGTGACCGATTCGACATTGGTATCGGTGTTATCCGAGGTCTGGTAGCTGCCGTTCAGCCAGCTGTAGATTTTCGCCCCGCCGAGATCGAACTGATAGGTGACCTCGCTCTCGGTACGCGGGTTTTCCTGGTAGGCCTTGCCGGTGGCGCTGCTGTCGTTGGTGTCCACCGGGTCCATGATGCCCACCGCCACACGCAACCCGTCCATCACCGGAGTGCGATAGGTGATCTGCGAAGTCGGGAACGGGTATGGGTAGCCGCTGCCGATATTGCCGAACGACACCCCGCCGCCATCCACCAGGCCGAGGGTGTCGCTGACCTGGCCGTAACCGGCCAGCAACTCATCAAGCAAGATGTTGGAGCGGGCGAACAGGCCGAAGTCCTTGCCGATCAGCACCTCGCCCCACTCCGGATTGGCGACGGTGCCGTAGAACTGCCGCACGTCGATGGCGGTGTCGGTGCCGTTGGTTTCGCTGTCATTGATGGTCACCCAGAACGAGGCGCGGGCGCCGAGTTTGAGGTCATCGACCTGCTTGCCCATGTTGAATCCCAGGTAGTTGGGCAAAAAGCCCATCTTGACCCGCGACTGGCGCCGGTCGAACTGCTCCCCCGCCCGGTCCACGTCGCTGTTGACGTAGAAGGCGTTGATGTAGCCATCGGTGGAGAAAGTGGTCTGGTCCTTGTCGTACAGCATGATTTCGGCTTGCGCCCAAGGCGTCAGGCCCAGGCTCGACAGGCCGGCGATGACCGCAGGCAAAAAACGCAGGCAGGTATTCTTATTGTTGTGCATGGCGCGCTCCGCAACAGGGGACGGGATGTCGGAGGCGATTATCGAAAGGCACCCGGGCGCGTCATACGCTGCCTTGGAGGGGATTACCGGCTGCTTTGGCAGCGCCGGCCCGGCGCGGCAGTTTGGGTGTAAGACGGCGAGGCTGGCGGGCGCGGTACTTTGGGTGGGGGCCAGCGGTATTGCCCGAGAAGGCAACAGCAGGCCCTGTGGGAGCGAGCTTGCTCGCGATGGCGCCGGATCATCAACATAGATGTCGATTGATACACCGCTATCGCGAGCAAGCTCGCTCCCACAGGTTTCTCACCATGTTGCTCTTGTGGCGAAGGAGCTTGCTCCCGCTGGCCTGCGCAGCAGGCCCCCTTGGGAAGTATTAGAACCGCGGTTTGACCGTGGTCCAGTCCGGCCGGTAGCGCCGCATCTGCCGCACATCGTCGCGCTGGCGAATGCCGCAACTGAGGAACTGCTCATGCAGCTTGCCCAGTTGATCGCGGTCCAGCTCCAGGCCAAGGCCCGGCGCCCGGGTGATCTTCACGCAACCGTCGACAAATGCCAGCTTGCCGCCCTTGATCACTTCTTCATCCGGTTCCTGCCAGGGGTAATGGGTATCGCAGGCGTAGTCCAGGTTCGGCACCGAAGCCGCCACGTGGGCCATGGCCATGAGGCTGATGCCCAGGTGCGAGTTGGAGTGCATCGACACGCCCAGACCAAAGGTCTCGCACATCTTCGCGAGCATCTGGGTATCGCGCAGCCCGCCCCAGTAATGGTGGTCAGCCAGGACAATCTGCACGCTGTCCTGCGCCACGCTGCGGCGGAATTCGTCGAAGTCGGTGACCACCATATTCGTCGCCAGCGGCAATCCCGTGCGCTTGTGCAGCGCGGCCATCCCTTCGAGCCCGGGCGTGGGGTCTTCGTAATATTGCAGGTCATCACCGAGCAGCTCGGCCATGCGGATAGAGGTCTCCAGCGACCAGTTGCCATTGGGATCGATGCGCAGCGGCAAGCCAGGAAAAGCCTGTTTCAAGGCCTTGATGCAGGCCACTTCATGCTCCGGCTCCAATGCCCCGGCCTTGAGCTTGATGCTCTTGAAACCGTACTCGTCGATCATCCGTCGGGCCTGGGCGACGATCTGCTGCTCATTCAGCGCTTCGCCCCAACTGTCCGCGGGATACGGTGAATCGATATGCTCGGCGTATTTGAAAAACAGGTAGGCGCTGAACGGCACTTCGTCGCGGATCGCACCGCCCAGCAAATCCACCAGCGGCACATTCAGGTAATGCGCCTGCAAGTCCAGGCAAGCGACTTCGAAAGCGGAATAGGCATTGCTCACCGCCTTGCTCGCATGGGAGCCCGGCGCCAGTTCCGCCCCGGCGACGCTCGCCGGTTTGTGGGCAGCCACGGTGGCCTGGACGATAGCGCGCAACTGGTTGAGACTGAACGGATCGAGGCCAATCAACTGGCTCTGTACCTGCTGCTGGATCGCCAGGGCCGGCGCATCGCCGTAACTCTCGCCGAGGCCGATGTAACCGTTGTCGCTTTCGATCTCGATGATCGAGCGCAGCGCGAACGGCTCATGAATGCCGCTGGCGTTGAGCAAAGGTGGATCGCGAAAAGCGATGGGGGTCACGGTAACGCGTTTGATCTTCATGCAGCGGCTCCCGATGGGCCAGGTTTCAGGGCTTGAGATTTGTTCAGCAGGTCAGCTTCGACCGAGTGTTCAGGCTGGCCGGACAGCGCGTCAGGTTTGCCGCGCCCCGGTTGGGTCCGGGCGAAAAAGATCACCACGGCGGCAACCAGCGAGGTGATCGCCAACCCATACAGGCCGCCTTCGATGGAACCGGTGGTCTGCTCCAGGAATCCGAAGGCCGTCGGGGCGACGAAGCCGCCGAGGTTGCCGATGGAATTGATCAAGGCAATCACGGCCGCCGCGATGCGGGCGTCGAGATAGCCTTGGGGGATCGGCCAGAACAGCGCCGAGGCGGCCTTGAAGCCGATGGCCGCGAAACAGATGGCGACGAAGGCGAAGATCGGCCCGCCGGTGGTGGACATGAACATGCCGAACGCGGCGATCACCAGCGTCACCGCGACCCAGGCCTGCTGGAACTTCCACTTGCCGGCCAGGGCAGCGAAGCCGTACATCGCGACGATGGAGATGATCCACGGAATCGAGTTGAGCAAGCCGACCTGGAAATCCCCCAGGTTGCCCATTTTCTTGATCATGCTCGGCAGCCAGAACGTGGCGCCATAAATGGTCAGGGCGATGGAAAAATAGATGAAGCAGAACAGCGCGATCTGCCGGTCGGCGAGCAATTTGAACATTGAAGGCTTGATGACCTGGGCGGCTTCCCGCGCCCGCTGCTCTTCGGCGATGGCGGCGATCAACACGGTTTTTTCTTCAGCGGTCAGCCATTTGGCCTGGCTGGGGTGCGATTGCAGCCAGAACCAGACAAACCCGCACAGCACGATGGACGCGCCCCCTTCGATCAGGAACATCCATTGCCAGCCATGCAGGCCCAGCCCGCTGATGTGCAGCAAGGCGCCGGATACCGGGCCGGAAATCACCGAGGCGATCGCCGAACCGCTGAGGAAGATCGCCATCGCCTTGCCGCGCTCGTTGGACGGCAACCATTGGGTGAAGTAATAGATGATGCCGGGGAAGAAGCCCGCCTCCGCCGCGCCCAGAATGAAGCGCAACACATAAAAACTGGTTTCGCCACGCACGAACGCCATGGCCATGGCCGCCGCGCCCCAGGTGAACATGATGCGCGTCAGCCAGGCCCGGGCGCCGTAGCGCTGCAAGAGCATGTTGGACGGCACCTCGAACAGCGCGTAGCCGATGAAGAACAGCCCGGCACCGAGGCCATAGGCTGCTGCGCCAATGCCCAGGTCGGTTTCCAGATGGCTGCGGACGAAGCCGATGTTGACGCGGTCGATGTAGTTGACGATGAACATCACCACCACCAACGGCAGGACGTGACGTTTGACCTTGGCCGCGGCGGTGGCCAGGGTCGAGTCCGATACGTGATTCAAGGGTGCCTCCCAATCTTGTTTTTGTGGGGCTTTGTGCTTTTGCGAGGAGCGGATTGATGATGGACGCGAGGGATTGTTCCCGTCTAATCTAACTTGGCACTTGATTGATACCAGGATTGAATCAATGTTTGAACTGGCCCAACTGCGCTGCTTCACCACAGTGGCAACCGAACTGAATTTCCGCAGGGCCGCCGAACGCCTGAACATGACCCAGCCGCCCCTGAGTCGACAGATCCAGTTGCTGGAGCATCACCTCGGCGTCGAGCTGTTTACCCGCAGCACCCGCAGCGTCGCCCTCACCGCAGCCGGCCGGGCATTTTTCATCGAAGCGCAGAACCTGCTGCAACAGGCGCAACAAGCCGCCGAGGCCGCCAAGCGTTTTGCCCAGGGCGACATCGGCTCGGTCACCATCAGCTTCGTCGGCAGCGCGGTGTATGAATTCCTGCCCAAAGTCATTGCCGAGGCGCGGCTCAAACAGCCACAGGTCAAGATCGTCCTCGCGGAGATGAACACCTACCAGCAGCACGAAGCCTTGCGCGCCCGGCGCATCGACCTCGGCATCGTTCGTTCGCCGTTGCTGGAAACCGGCTACGCGACCGAATGCCTGGTACGCGAGCCGTTCGTCCTGGCCGTGCCGGCCGGCCATCCGCTGGCCAGCGCCGAGTCTGTCAGCGTGCAGGATCTGGACGGGCAACCGTTCCTCATGTACTCCCACTCCGCCTACCCGCCCTTCAACGAACTGCTCACCGGCATGCTGCGCTCGGCCCGCGTCGCCCCGCAGTTCGTGCAATGGCTCGGTTCATCGCTGACCATCCTGGCACTGGTCAACGCCGGCATGGGCGTGGCGCTGGTGCCCCGGTGCGCGACCAGCGTGGTGTTCAAGCAAGTGGTGTTTCGCGAGATCGACCTGGGCGAAGGCGTGCAAAGCGAACTGCATCTGGTGTGGCGGGAGGATAACGACAATCCGGCGTTCACGATGCTGTTGGAGGGGATTCGCGGGGCGGTTCGGGAGGGGTTGTAAGAACATTTACGGGACCACGTGGCTATTCCAGTCTTTCCTGACAAGTTGTACGATGACCGACGAGAGCTCACGCCTCGTTCCTGCATACCTACAACAACAAGGAAATTCTCATGAAAAAAGCGCTATCGGTCATCGGTTTCCTGTGCCTGTTCAGCGGCTACGCCGCAGCCGCCCCCGCCTCGGCTGAAAAAGAGGTTGCCGAAGCGGTCGACCACCTGACCCAGGCCATGCTGCACAAGGACATTCCCCAGCTTCAGGCGCTCGCCGCCGAGAACCTGACTTACGGCCATTCCAGCGGCAACATCCAGGACAAGAAAGCCTTCATCGCCGACATCGAAACCGGCAAAAGCGCGTTCAAGACCCTGGAGATGAAGAATCAGAAAATCACCCTGTCAGGCGATGTGGCCCTGGTGCGCAATCATTTTTCCGCGCAAGCACTCAAGGGCACCGAAGTGATCCCGACGGAAATCGAGAACTTCCAGATCTGGCAGAAGCAGAATGGGAAGTGGCTGCTGATCGGGCGTCAGGCGTTTCGGTTCTGATCGCGAGTAGCGTTATTTGAAATATTGGTGATCCATCGTGGCGAGGGAGCCTGCTCCCTCGCCACGGGGAATCCGGCCAGGCCGGGCGCCTGCTTCAGCCCTCGGCCCATTGCTGCCGATACCCCAACAGAAAATCCACAAACGCCCGCACTCGCTGCGGCACGTAACGGCCGTGGGGGTACAGCAAGGTGAACGGGCGCGAGCGTCCCGCGAACGGCGCCAGCACCTCCACCAGTTGCCCGTTCGCCAATTCCTTTTCCACGATGAATCTGTAGGTCTGGAACAATCCCGCGCCATGCCTGGCCAGCGTTACGCCGCCCAGCACATCATCGGAACAGCAATACCCGCCCTGCCCGAACACCTCCTTCTCCTTGCCCTCGACATTGAACAGCCAGGAGATACGCCGTCCGCTGCTGGGCAGTTCGAACTGGATGCATTCGTGTAAGTCGAGGTCTTCCAGGGTGAGCGGCGTGCCGGCCCGTTGCAGGTACTCCGGGGACGCAACCACCACCAACCCGGCGTCCTCCAGCAACCGGGCGATCATCGAAGAATCCGGCTGGGCGCGTACCCGTATCGCCAGGTCATAACCTTCGGCAACGAAGTCAATGTTGCGGTTGCTCAGGTGGACATCCACGCTGACCTGCGGGTACAACGCGCGAAATGCCGGCAGCAGCGGCAGGATGCGATGATGACCGTAAGTCGTGGGCACGCTGATGCGCAGTTGCCCGGACGGCACCGTTTGCGCGCCCATCACTTCCTGTTGCGCCTCGACCAGTTGCGTCAACGCCTGGCGACATTGCTCAAAAAAGGTCCGGCCGGCATCGGTCAGCCGGATGCTTCGAGTGGTACGCACGAACAGCCGCGAACCCAGGCGCTCCTCCAGGCGAAAGATTGACCGGCTCACCGCCGCCGGAGTCACCCCGGCCACCTGGGCGGCCGCCGTGAAGCTGCCCGCCTCGGCCGCCAGGCAGAACAATTCGATGCTGCCCAATTGCAAATCTTCGAAATGCCGCTTCATGATTCATTACACCGCGTATCAACAGAAGATTCCCGATGCCTGTTTATCAGCCCGTGACGTATAAATACAGTGGTCATCGATTGCGCGGCATCTGCTGCGCACGTTCCTCAACTGGAGTGCATCATGCCTTTCGTCAATGTTCGTATCACCCGCGACGGCGTTACCCGCGAGCAGAAAGCCCAGGTCATCAGCGAAATCACCGAGACCCTGCAGCGCGTGCTGGGCAAGGACCCGCACCTGACCCATATCGTGATCGAGGAAGTCGACACGGATAACTGGGGTTACGCGGGCATGACGACAACCGAGTATCGAAGCAAGCCCAAGGAATGACGCTTCATCCCTGACGAGCCCGGTCCGAATGACCGGGCTTTTTTCTGCCCACCATCCCGCGACCTCTGTGGGAGCGAGCTTGCTCGCGATGGCGGCGGGTCAGACAGTTCAAATGTGACTGATGGGCCGCTATCGCGAGCAAGCTCGCTCCCACAGGAGTTGGGTGAATTTCTGCAGGATTGATTACACCAAGTATCAACTCAAGTACCAGAACCCCCATTTATCAAACCCGAGCGCATCAATAACCTGATCTCAACCCCGCCAACCCAGGCGCAGCGGTTCTAACCCAACGTGATCAGGAGTCAACATCATGAGCAATCGGAAAACCGTCATCATCACCGGCGCGTCCAGCGGTATCGGCCTTGGCCTGGTCAAGGCGTTCCTCGCTCGCGGCTACAACGTGGTGGGCAATGCCCGCTCGCAATCGGGCCTGGATGACGCGGCCGGCCAGCTCGGTCACCCGGCGAGCTTCATCGGCGTGGCCGGTGACATTGCCGCCCCGGCAACCTCTACCGCCCTCATCGGCAAAGCCATCGAAGTCTTCGGCGCGGTGGACGGGCTGGTGAACAACGCCGGGTTCTTCCTGCCCAAACCCTTCATCGAATACAGCCCCCAAGACCTCGAATCGCTGTTGGACACCAACCTCAAGGGGCTCGTCTACGCCAGCCAGGCTGCTGCCGCACACATGATCAGCCGCCGCCAGGGTTTCATCATCAACATCTCCGCCTCGGTGGCCCTGCAACCGAACATCCAGGTGCCGGCAGCGCTGCCGGTGCTGATCAAGGGCGGTGTCAACCAGATGACCCGTGCCCTGGCGCTCGAACTGTCGCCACACAACATCAAGGTCAACGCGGTAGCGCCTGGCATCATCGACACGCCGATGCATGACCCGGCCAATCGTGACTTCCTCAACAACCTGGCCCCGGCCGGGCGGGTAGGCACCATCGACGAGATTGCCGAAGCGGTCCTGTACCTGGCGGGTGCCGATTTCACCACTGGCGCGATCCTGCCGGTGGACGGTGGGATGAGCACCGGCAAGTGGTAAAAAACAAAACCCCGAAGGCGAAACCTTCGGGGTTTTTCGTGCAGCTTGGCCTGGTCGCTACAGCGTGTAGGAAATACCTGCCTGCACGGTGCGCGGCGCGCCCGGATAGGCGTACACACCACCAAACGCGCCCTCCTCGTAATCCGCATCGAACAGGTTCTTGAGGTCGAGGTTGAGGCGAATGCGCTCGTTGACCTTGTAGTAGCCGAGCAGGTCAACCACCGTGTAATCGTCCATGGTGAAGGTGGTGGCCGCGGTGTTGCCGGCCCGCTCGTCGACGTACCTGGCGCCCAGGCCAAGGCCCAGTCCCTTGAGGCCGCCGTCCTGGAACTCGTAGACGTTCAACAGGCTGAAGGAGTTCTTCGGCACGTTGAGCAAGCGCGTACCCGTGGGGATGTTGACGTCCTTGGTCACTTCGGCATCCACATAGGCGTAGCCGCCAATCACGCGCCACTCCGGCGTCAGGTTGCCCGCCACGTTCAGGTCGAAACCACGGCTGCGCACCTCGCCGGCCGCCACGCTGAAGGTCGAATCCAGCGGATCGGGTGTCAGCACGTTGCGTTTTTCGATCTGGTATATCGCTGCATCGACGCTCAACTGACGATCCAGCGCCTCCCATTTGACGCCCATTTCGTAAGACTTGCCTTCCTCCGGCTTGAACCCGCCCCCTTCGCGGCTGGCGCCGTTATTGGGTTTGAACGAACGGGCGGTGTTGGCATAGACGGCGACCGTGTCGGTCAGGTCATAGATCACGCCCAGGCGTGGGGTGACGGCGTTGTCGGTGACGTCCCAGTTGCGGCTGCCGGGACGCGCCTGGGGAACGAAGGTTTCGTACTCATGCTCGAACCGCTCGAAACGCGCACCGGCCAGCACCTTGAGACGCTCGGTCAGCGCCACTTGGTCCTGGATGAAAAAGCCGAAGGTCTTGAGGTTTTCCTGGTCATTGGTGGGCGTGCGGGTCAACGCCGGGCGCGGCTGCCCATACACCGGATCGAAGATGTCGATCGGATACGCACCGGCACCGGCAGCAGAGCGCTGGATGATCGACTTATAGTCGTAGTCTTCATACTCGACACCGGTCAACAGCGTGTGCTCGAACCCGCCGGTGGAGAAATGCCCGGTGAGATTGAGCTGGGTATCGCGGTCGGTCCATTCCAGTTTGCGATAGTTGAAGTTGCGCCCCAGGGTCTGCCCATCGGCGCCGATGCCGTTGGCTTCGACGGCGTTGCCCTGCAACGTGCCGTCGAGCCACTGGGTGCCGCCGGCGAGGGTCCAGTCGTCGTTGAGCATGTGCTCGAAACGCACCTGCAGCATGCTGTTGTCGTTGTGCAGCTTGCCGGCGTCTTTCTCACCGAAGAAGGTATCGCGGGACGCCGTGCCGCGCTGGCCGGGATAATGGGTCAAGCCACGGTCCAGCGGATGGTTGTTGCGCATGAAATCGCCTTCGAACGTCAGGCGCGTGGTGTCGTTGACCTGCCAGGTGACCACCGGGGCGAGGCCATAACGCTCGGTCTCGACGTGATCGCGAAACGTATCGCCGCCCTCGCCGATCACGTTCAGGCGATAAGCCAGACGCCCTTCTTCATCCAGCGGCCCCGACGCATCCAGGGTGCCGCGACGCATGCCCTGGTCAGTGACCTGGCTGCCCAGGGTCACCGTGCGCTCGGCCAGCGGTTGCTTGGATACGATATTGAACGTGCCACCCGGGTCGCCACGGCCATACAGCATCGTCGCCGGGCCGCGCAGTACCTCCAGCCGCTCGATGGTGTTGGCATCCGGCATGTTCGGATAGCCGCGGTTGATCGGAAAACCGTTGCGGTAGAACTCGCCCGTGGTAAAGCCGCGCACCGTAAAGGTGGTCAGGCCCTGGCCGCCGAAGTTGTTGGCCCTGCCGACGCCACCGGCGTAATCGAGGGCATCCTGAAGACGCGTGGCGCTGAGGTCCTCCACCACATCGCGGGATACGACGGAGATCGATTGTGGGGTTTCATGAATCGCGGTGTCGGTACGCGTGGCACTGGCCGAACGGGTCGCGTGGTAGCCCTTCACCGGCCCCTGCGCGGTCTCGAAGTCCGAGGTGCCGACGATATCGGTGGCTTGCAGCTCCAAAGGCGCCCAGTCCGTCGTGCCGGGTTCTTCTGCCCAGGTGGAAATGGAATAAGCCTGAAGCACACACAGAGAAACGAGTATCCGACGCATCGACACACAATCCTAACGAAAGAACGCCAACCTGGAGGCCGGCAGGAATAGGTCGCGAAAGATACAGCAACTCATTCCTATTTGACATCTATTCCCATTAGCACTGCCGTTCCAACAGTCGATTCCTGTTCAATCTCGCGGAAAAAAGCCTGGGCACGAGCATCCTGGGTATATGCCACGTTCAGGCGCAACCAGTCACTGGCCTCCCCGTTCGGCAAGAACGTCGCCCCTTGGGACAACTGCACCTGCAATTGCTCGGCGATCGTTTGCACGCGCGCCGCCGGCACATGCCGGGGTCGCGCCCAGATGAACAGGCCACCCGAGGGCTCGGCAAACACTTCCCAAAGGGCCGGTTCAAGCTGGCGCAACGTGCTTGCCATCTGCTTGTTCAAACGCAGGCGCAAGCGCTGGATCAACTTGCGATAAGCGCCGTTGGCCAACAGCGTCGCCACGACGTTCTCCGCCAGCAATGAACAGCCGATGCCGGTCACCATCTTGATTTCAGCCAGGCGGTTGATGATTTCCGGCTGGGCCACTACGTAGCCGACGCGTAATGAACTGGACAAGGTCTTGGAAAAACTCGCCAGGTAGATCACCCGGTCCAGGGCGTCGAGGGAAGCCAGGCGTGAGGTCGGACCGTTCTGGAAGTCGGCGTAGATGTCGTCCTCGATAATGCGGAAGTCATGCAGCGTCGCCAGTTGCAGCAGGCGATAGGCAACGCTCGGCGCCAGGCTGGTGCCGGTGGGGTTCTGGTACATGCTGTTGACGAAGAAGTACTTCGGTTCATGCGCGCCGAGCAAGCGCTCCAGGCTCGCAACGTCCGGGCCCTGCGCGGTCCTCGGAACTGCCAGAGTCTTGACCCCGTGCAGCTTCAGCAGGTTGAACAGGTTGTAGTAACCGGGGCTTTCCACCAGTACCAGGTCGCCGGGTTTGAGCAATGTGCGCACCAGCAGGTCGAGGCCATGACTGGCGCCCTGGGTCGTGATGATTTGCGCCTGATCGACGTAAATATCGATCAGGCCCAGGCGCTTCTGGATCTGCAGGCGCAGAGGAGCGGAACCCAGCGGGGTGCTGTAGTTGAACAACGCGTGACTGTCGCAGCGCACCACCTGGCGGATCGCCTGGCCCAGATCGCTGTCGTCGCGCCAGGCGTCCGGCAGCCAGCCGCACCCCAGCTTGAGTTGGGTCGATGGATTATCGAACAGTTTCCAGGCAATAGCCTCCTCGGCTTCCGGGGCCAACGCCTCGGGGCGGCGTTGCGCCACGAAAAACCCTGACCCATGCCGGGATTCCAGTACACCGCTGGCGACCAGTTGGTCGTAGGCCTTGATCACGCTCGACAGGCTCAAGCCATTTTCCGCCGCCAGTTGGCGGATCGAAGGCATGCGGGCGCCAGGGCGAATGCCGTGGGCGTTTATCCAGTCGCTGACGCTGGCGACGAGTTGCCGGACCAGGGACCCCGTAGCGTTGCGATTGATGTTCAGGTCCATGACACAGGCTCTCTCCAAGTGTTCTTGAATTTCGCGCAAACAGTTAAACATAAAAGGCGTCCGTCTGTTCCTTGTTTGCCTGCGGGACGGCCGCGATAGTTCGCCGAGTCCCCACCCCCTCAAGGAACGCTCTTGAACGCATCGCAACGACACTCATGGGGCCTGGCATTCGGATTGTGCCTGATCACCCTGGCGGTCAATCTCCAGGCGCCGCTATACACCACCTATGCGCAGCTTTCCGGCTACGGAGCCGGCGCCACGGCGGTGGCGTTCTCCGGTTATGTGCTGGGGGTGTTGCCGGTGCTGCTGGCCTTCGGCGGCTTGGCCGACCGGGTGGGCCGCAAACCGTTGATCATCGCGGCGCTTGCCCTGTCGATGCTGGCGACGCTGGTCACCGTGTTCTGGCCCAACCTGATCGCTCTGGGTGTGGCGCGCCTGATGATGGGGGTCGGGACCGGGCTGGCCTCGGCGACCGCGACCGCCTATATGACGGAACTGCTGGCAACCGCCGACAGCCGTTCACCGGCCAACCGGGTCACGGCCAGCACCTCCCTGGGTTTTGGCCTGGGCGCGGCGCTGACCAGCCTGTTTCTTTTCGCCTGTCCCAGCGTTACCCCTGGCAGTTTCTGGCTGCAGTTGGTGCTGGCTGGCCTGGCGCTGATCGTCGTCTGGCGGCTGCCCGACCCCGCGGTGCGAATCGAGCAGGCACCGCTGCTGCGCCTGCCGCTGTTTCCCGCCGGGAGCCTGCCCTACAGCTTTTCCATGCTGCTGGCCTGGGCCACTTCCGGGCTGGTGATCGCGATCCTGCCATCGGTGCTCGCCAGCCACGATTTGCAGCGTTGGTCGGGATTGTCGACGTTTACTGTCATCAGCTGCGGGCTGCTCTTCCAGCCTTGGGTGCGGCGCATGCAACCCGCCAGAGCTACCGGCTTGGGCCTGTTGGTCTTGCCGTTGAGCTATGCATTGCTCGCCTGGGGCGCGAGCATCGGTTCCCTGGTCGCGGTGCTGTTCGGGGCCCTCGGCGCCAGCAGTGCGTGCTACGGCTTTTTGTACCTCGGCGGGTTGTCGGCCGTGACCGCCATGGCCGGTGCGCAGAAAGCCCGGGTCAGCGCCGGTTTTTTCCTGTTCGCCTACATCGGGTTCAGCATCCCGGTGGTGGTGACCGGGTTGCTGGCCGATCGTTTCGGCGCTGACATGGCGCTGCTGGTGTTCGGCCTGGCACTGCTGGCGGGCGCAGCGGTCACCGGTTTGCTGATCGTTCGCAGCGAAGCTTTCATCGCCCAGCCATCCCATGGCTGACCTCGTCTCACCAGCGCTCGACATCGCCGCAGGCAAAGTCGTATACCATATCCCCAACTCAGCCCGAACGACCCGCCGCCGTGACATTATCCAAGTTCAACCTGCCCGACCTGGGCAATACCCCTTCCACCTCGGAAATCATCACCCGTCACCTGCGCGATGCCATTGTGGCCGGGCATTTCGCCGAAGACGAGCCGATTCGCCAGGACGACATCGCCCGGCAGTTCAATGTCAGCAAGATCCCCGTGCGCGAGGCGCTCAAGCGCCTGGAGGCCGAAGGCCTGGTGATGTTCCAGCGCAACCGCGGGGCGATGGTCACGCGGATTTCCGAAGCGGAACTGGCGCAGATGTTCGAGGTGCGGATGCTGCTCGAAGACAAGGTCCTGCGCCTGGCCATTCCCAACATGACCGAAGCGACCTTTGCCCGCGCCGACAGCATCTGTCGCGAGTTCATCGGCGAAGATGACGTCGGCCGCTGGGCCGAGCTCAACTGGCAACTGCACGCCTGCCTTTACGAACCGGCGCAACGGCCGTTCATGGTCGGGCTGATCCGCTCGGTCCACGACAAGCTGGAACGTTATCTGCGCATGCAGATGAGCCTGTCGGCGGGCAAGGAGCGCGCCGACCACGAGCACCGGGAAATTCTCGACGCCTGCCGGGCCGGTGATGTCGAACGCGCGGTGAAGCTGCTGGACGAACACATCGCCGGAGTCTGCCAGACACTGTTCGAATTCCTGCCGTCGAGCCGATGATGCCTTCGCGCTGTGCCGATTTCGTCACGAGCGACAGATAAAACCCTCAAGCCGCCACCCCCCGGCGCGGGCCACGCTTGCGTTCACTCACCTGAACGGACGTGGCGCCATGAAACGCATCACTGTGATCGACTCCCACACCGGCGGCGAACCGACCCGATTGGTCACCGCCGGTTTCCCTGACCTGGGCCAGGGCAGCATGGCCGAGCGCAGGCAGCGCCTGGCCGAACAGCACGATGCCTGGCGCACCGCGTGCGTGCTGGAACCCAGGGGCAGCGATGTGCTGGTGGGCGCCCTGCTGTGTGAACCGGTGGACCCGACGGCCTGTGCCGGAGTGATCTTTTTCAACAACAGCGGCTACCTGGGCATGTGCGGCCACGGCACTATCGGCCTGGTGGTGTCATTGGCGCACCTGGGCCGGATCGGCCCCGGCGTGCATAACATCGAGACGCCGGTGGGCACGGTGCAGGCCACTCTGCACGAAGATCGTTCGGTCAGCGTGCGCAACGTGCCGGCCTACCGTTATCGCCAGGCGTTGCGCCTGGAAGTGCCCGGCATCGGTCCGGTGGTGGGCGACGTGGCCTGGGGCGGCAATTGGTTTTTCCTGATCGCCGACCACGGCCAGCGGGTGGCGGGCGACAATCTCGATGCCTTGACCGCCTACACGTTCGCGGTCCAGCAGGCTCTTGAACAGCAGGGCTTTCGGGGCGAGGACGGCGGGCTGATCGATCACATCGAACTGTTCGCCGATGATCCCGATGCCGACAGTCGCAACTTCGTGCTCTGCCCCGGCAAGGCCTATGACCGCTCCCCTTGCGGCACCGGCACTAGCGCCAAACTGGCGTGCCTGGCCGCCGACGGCGAGTTGCAACCGGGACAGATCTGGCGTCAGGCCAGTGTCATCGGCAGTGAATTCGAAGGCTCGTACGAGCGTTCAGGTGAGCGCATCGTCCCGACCATCCGCGGCCGCGCCTACATCAGCGCGGAAACTACGTTGATCATCGATCCGGACGACCCGTTCGCCTGGGGCATTCGCCCGTGAGCGAGGGTCCTGTCGCCGATGTCATCGTCATTGGCGCCGGCATCATCGGCGCGGCCTGTGCCCGGAGCTTGGCCCTGCGTGGCTTGCGGGTGCTGGTGCTCGACGCCGGCTGGCACGGCGCCACGGCGGCCGGCATGGGGCATCTGCTGGTCCTCGACGACAACCCGGCGGAGCTGGCCCTGAGCCAATATTCCCTGCGGCGATGGCGCGAGTTGGCCCCCGCCTTGCCTGGGGGCTGCTCCTGGCGCAATAACGGCACGCTGTGGCTGGCCGCCAACGCCGAAGAGATGGCCGTGGCCCACGACAAGTACCTGAACCTGATGGCCCACGGCGAAGCCTGCGAACTGCTTGGCCAGGCCGCTTTGCAGCAACGCGAACCGGAACTGCGGACGGGACTGGAAGGCGGGCTGCTGATCAAGGGCGACGGCATTCTCTATGCGCCCGCCGCCGCCCGCTGGATGCTCGATCACGACAACATTCGCCAGCAGCGTGCCGAGGTCAGCGAAGTGGACGGCCACCGCGTGCGTCTCACCGGGGGTCACTGGCTGAGCGCCGAAGCGGTGGTGCTCGCCAACGGCATCCAGGCCACCGACTTGTGCCCGGAGCTGCCGATCGAACCCAAGAAAGGCCACCTGTTGATTACCGATCGCTACCCCGCCACTGTCACCCACACCCTGGTCGAACTGGGTTATGTCACCAGCGCCCACAACGCCAGCGGGCCATCGGTGGCCTGTAACATCCAGCCGCGCCCGACCGGACAACTGTTCATTGGCGCCTCTCGGCAATTTGGCAACATCGATCCGCAGGTCGAGGGCTGGATGCTGGCGAAAATGCTCAAGCGCGCCGTCGATTACATGCCTGGCCTGGCGCATCTCAACGGCATCCGCGCCTGGACCGGTTTTCGCGCGGCGAGCCCCGACGGCCTGCCGCTGGTGGGCCAGCATCCGCAACGCAAGGGCTTGTGGCTGGCGGTGGGTCACGAAGGACTCGGCGTCACCACCGCGCCGGCGACGGCCGACCTGCTGGTCGCGCAACTGTTCAACGAAACCGCGCCGCTGGCCGCACAACCTTATCTGCCGCAACGTTTCCTGGGAGAACCTGCCCATGCCTGAACTCTGCATTGATGGACGCAAACTCTCGATCGCTGAAGGCACCACCGTCGCCGCGGCTTTGGCCTTGGGCTCCGATGGCTGCAGCCGAACCTCGGTGACTGGCCAGCGACGCGCGCCCTTGTGCGGCATGGGCATCTGCCAGGAATGCCGGGTGCTCATCGACAGTCGTCGGCGCCTGGCCTGTCAGACGCTGTGCCGTGATGGCATGCGAGTGGACACCCGGGCATGAATCAATCCACTGACATTCTGATCATCGGTGCCGGCCCTGCCGGAATGGCGGCGGCGCTGGCGGCGTCCAGCAGCGGCGCGCGCATTGTGCTGCTCGACGACAACCCGGTCCCCGGCGGACAGATCTGGCGCGACGGCCCCCAGGCCAACCTGCCCAAGCAGGCACGGCGCTTGCGGGAACGTGTGCGCGCTTGCACCAATGTGTCCTGGCGCATGGGCGCCCGAGTGATCGCCAGCGCCGCCGATAAAACCCTGCTGGTAGAAGACGCCGAGCAGGGTTGGCTGATCGCTTATGACCGCTTGATCCTGTGCACCGGAGCCCGTGAACTGCTGCTGCCCTTCCCTGGCTGGACGCTGCCCGGTGTCACCGGCGCCGGCGGCCTGCAGGCGTTGATCAAGGGCGGCCTGCCGGTGCGTGGCGAACGTTTGGTGGTCGCCGGCAGCGGGCCGCTGCTACTTGCCAGTGCGGCCACGGCGAAACATCACGGGGCGCAACTGCTGCGAATCGCCGAGCAAGCCAACCGCGCCGCCGTGGCGGGTTTCGCCGCGAGCTTGCCGCGCTGGCCGGGCAAATTGTTGCAGGCGTTCAGCCTGTTTGATGCGCACTACCGCACCGGCACCCATGTGTTGGAGGCATTGGGGAAGGACAGACTCGAAGGCGTGCGGCTGCTGCAACACGGCAAAACCGTTGAACTGGCCTGCGACCGGTTGGCCTGTGGCTTCGGCCTTATTCCCAATACCCAGCTGGGCCAGGCTTTAGGCTGTGGCCTCGATGGACAAGCGCTTGCGGTCGATGCCCGGCAAGCCACCACTCGCGTTGATCATTACGCCGCAGGTGAATGCACCGGTTTCGGCGGCAGCGAACTGGCCCTGGTGGAAGGCGCCATCGCTGGCCACGCCGCTGTCGGCGATACCCCGGCCGCCGAGCGTCTGTGGCCTGGTCGTGCACGCTGGCAAGGTTTTGCCCGGGCCTTGAATACTGCCTTTGCCCTTGATGCCCATTTGAAGAACCTGCCCCAACGCGACACCTTGGTCTGCCGTTGTGAAGACGTGGCCTATGGTGAGCTGAGCGATTTTGAGAACTGGCGTGAGGCAAAACTGGCGAGTCGTTGCGGCATGGGGGCGTGTCAGGGCCGGGTCTGTGGCGCGGCGCTGGAGCATCTGCTTGGCTGGACGCCGCCTGCTCCTCGCCCGCCTTTCAGTCCGGCGCGGATTGAAACGTTGCTGAGGTTGGAGGATCTCCCGTTCAATTGAGAACGGCCCTGTGCTTGAAAAAAAGAATTCCACGCCCGTGCCAAGGTCTGTAGAGCATCAACGGCAAGAGGAAGAAATGCGTGGATTATCTGGGATGGGTCCAATGGCCCGCGATGGCGGTAACGGTATTGGCCGCGTGGCTGATCGGCTCACGCCAACCCCGCCGGCGGGTCGCTGGGTTCAGTTGTTTTATCGTCAGTAACATTCTCTGGGTCGTGTGGGGTCTGCACACCGATGCCTATGCGCTGATCGTCCTGCAGTTCTGCCTGTGTGCGATGAACCTGCGGGGCTTCAAGAAAAATACCCAGTAGCTGCGCAAGTCGCTTTGCTGGCGAGGGAGCTTGCTCGCGCTGGGTTGCGCAGCGACCCCAAGACGGTTTATTTCATCGTCTGCCCAATCACCTGCACCAGATCAATCTGCTTGAACGGCTTGGTCAGCCGTGGCAACTGCGTGGCGAAGCCTTCCAGGCGCTCGGCGTAGCCAGTCGCCAGGATGATCGGCAGCGTCGGCTGACGGTCGCGCAGCAGTTTCGCCAACTGCGCACCGTCCATCTGGGGCATGGCCATGTCGGTGATCACCAGGTCGATATCCGGGTTGCGCTCATACAACTCCAGCGCCTGGGGGCCCGACAAAGCGCAAAGCACCCGGTGGCCCAGGTCTTCGATCAGCAAGCGGGTGCTGGTCATCACCAGGCTGTCATCGTCGACCACCAATACCAGCAGCGCGTGGACAGGTGGCGTAGCTGTCTCTACTGCGGGCGGCTTGTCCGTGGTCGACTCATCAGCCACCGGCAACCACAGCTCGGCGGTGGTACCTACGCCTTTTTCGCTCTTGAGGATCAGTCGTCCGCCCAGTTGCTCGGCCAGACCATGCACCATGGACAATCCCAGGCCGGTGCCCTTGCCCACGCCCTTGGTAGTGAAAAAAGGATCCACGGCCGAGGCCAGCGTCATCTCGTCCATGCCATCGCCTTCGTCGTTGAGCGACAGGCAAATGTATCGCTCGTTGCCCAACGGCCTTCCTGGACCACCGGCCTGGCTACCCAGCCGCTCCTGCGCCTCGATCAAGATCCTGCCGCCCTGGGGCATGGCATCCCGGGCATTGGTCGCCAGGTTGAGGATCGCCAGTTCGAGCTGGTTGACGTCGGCCAGCACCGGCGACAACGCCTCGGCAAATCGGGTCTGGATATGAATCGACGGGCCCATCGAGCTTTGCAGCAGGCCGCTGATGCCTTGCACCAGCGTCGCCAGCTCCACTGGTTCGGAGCTGAGCTTCTGCCGACGGGCGAACGCCAGCATGCGCTGGGTCAAGGAAACACCGCGAAGCGCCCCCTGGACGGCGTTGTCCAGCAGTTGGGTGAGTTTTGGTTCGCTGGGCATGCGCTTGCGCATGATTTCCAGATTGCCGAGGATCACTGTCAGCAGATTGTTGAAATCGTGGGCGATGCCGCCGGTGAGCTGGCCGATCGCTTGCAGTTTCTGCGCTTGAAACAGTGCCTCGCGAGCCTGCTCCAAGGCCTGTTGCGCCTGCGTGGCATCGGTAATGTCGCGGGTGATCTTGGCAAATCCGAGGAGTGTGCCGGTATCGCTGCGAATCGCATCGATAACCACATGAGCCATGAAGCGCGTGCCATCCCTGCGCACGCGCCAACCCTTCTTTTCAAAACGGCCGACGCTGGCGGCGATGCTCAGGGCCCGCTGCGGCTCCCCGGCCTCCCGGTCTTCGGGAGTGTAGAACATCGAGAAGTGCTGGCCGATCGCTTGGGCCGGCAGGTAGCCCTTGATCCGCTGCGCACCTTGGTTCCAGTTGGTCACCTGCCCGTCCGGATCAAGCATGTAGATGGCGTAGTCGGTGACGCTTTGCACCAGCAGGCGGAACTGTTGCTCGCTCTGCTTGAGGGTTTCCTCGGCCATCTTGCGATCGGTCAGGTCCCGGGTGATCTTGGCGAAACCGAGCAGTTCGCCGCTCTGGCTGTCGATGATCGGGTCGATGACCACATGGGACCAGAACAGCGTGCCGTCCTTGCGCACCCGCCAGCCTTCGCCTTCGAAACGCCCCTCGCGCACGGCCGTATCGAGGGCCAGTTGCGGCAGCCCGGCGGCACGGTCCTGATCGGTGTAGAACCGGGAAAAGTGCAGGCCGAGGATCTCGGATTCCTCGTAGCCCTTGAAGCGTCGAGCGCCAGAGTTCCAGCTGGTGATGATGCCGGACGGGTCGGTCATGTAAATGGCGTAGTCGACCACGGCATCGATAAGCAGCCGAAAGCGCTGTTCTTCGTTGATGCGGGTAGTCTTTGGGTTGTTCTCAAGCATGTTGGCCGAGGGATCAGAGGGATTTGTGCGGAGTATGGAACAACTGCAGCCCGAGTAAAAACCTGATTTATGTGGGGCTATGCAGACCCTTGTGGGAGCGAGCCTGCTCGCGAAGCGGTTGAGCCAGCCTGCGAAGGTGCAAGATGGTCCGACGCCTTCGCGAGCAGGCTCGCTCCCACAGCTGGAGTATCTCGTTCCTGCCTGACGGTCCACCACTGCGGCAATAATCGCTGCACCTTGGCCTCGCCAAAGCGGTCGTCGATCAGCATCACCACTCCGCGATCCTGCTGGGTTCGGATGACCCGGCCAGCGGCCTGCACGACTTTTTGCAGGCCGGGATACAGGTAGGTGTAGTCATAGCCGTCGCCAAAGATCGTCGCCATGCGCTGCTTGATCTGTTCATTGACCGGGTTGAACTGCGCCAGCCCGAGGGTGGCGATGAACGCTCCGATCAGCCGCGAGCCTGGCAGGTCGATGCCCTCGCCGAACGCGCCGCCCAGCACCGCGAAGCCAATGCCCTGGCTGTGCTCCATGAAGCGTTCGAGGAACGCCTGCCGCGGCGCCTCGCCCATGCCGCGCGATTGCGTCCAGGTCGCAATGTGCGGATGTCGCTCGGCCAACAATCCGGCCACCTGTTGCAAGTAATCGAAGCTGCTGAAGAACGCCAGGTAGTTGCCGGGACGCTCGGCGAACTGGCGAGCCATCAGCGCGACGATCGGTTCAAGGGAGCCCTGGCGATGGGCGAAGCGGGTGGAGATCCGGCTGACCACCTGGACATCCAGCTGTTCGGCCTGGAACGGCGACTCGACATCGATCCACACCGTGTCCGCGGGTGTCCCCAGCAAATCGGCGTAATAGCGCCGCGGGCTCAGCGTCGCGGAGAACAGTACGCTGCTGCGCGACGCCGTGAACCTGGGTCGCAGGAAACCGGCCGGCACCACGTTGCGCAGGCACAGCGTCGACAGGCTGCGCTGGCGGCTGGATTCGCGCTTGTGAATATCGAACAGGAAATGCTCATCAAATGCCTCCGCCACGCGACCGAACTGCAACGCATCGAAATAAAACGCTTGCAGCTGACTGTCCAGCCCTTGGGGATGGTCATTGAGGTAATCGCCGATGGCGCTGGTGCACGTTCCCAGTGCCTGAAGCAGTTTCTCCGGTGGTTTTTCATACGCCTGGTAGGCGGCAATTTGCGGCTCGTGCAAGGCGTTCCACTGACGGCTGACCTTGCGCAACGCTTTCTTCAAAGGCTCCGGCGCCGTTTTCAGCACCGTCGCCAGCGCAAGCTGGTCCAGGCTCGCGCTGTACATCTGGCGCCCTCGCTCCACCAGGTTGTGGGCTTCGTCCACCAGGGTCGCAACGGTCCAGCCATTGGCCTGGGCGAGGCCGAAGAGCAAGGCGCTGAAATCGAAGTAGTAGTTGTAGTCCGCCACCACCACGTCGGCCCAACGGGCCATTTCCTGGCTCAGGTAGTACGGACAGACTTCGTGGCTCAGGGCGATGTCGCGCAACGCCGCCTGGTCGAGCAGCGTGACCTGGCTCGCCGCTGCCCGGGCCTGCGGCAGGCGATCATAAAACCCCCGGGCCAGCGGGCATGATTCGCCGTGGCAGGCTTTGTCCGGATGCTCGCAAGCCTTGTCCCGCGCGATCATTTCCAATACCCGCAGCGGCATCGCCGGGGCGTTGTTGGTGATCAGCCGGGCCGCATCCAGGGCCAGCCTGCGTCCGGGGGTTTTTGCCGTGAGAAAGAACACCTTGTCCAGACGCTGCGGCGCCAAGGCCTTGAGCATGGGAAACAAGGTGCCGACGGTCTTGCCGATGCCGGTGGGCGCCTGGGCCATCAGGCAGCGCCCGGTGCTGACCGCCTTGAACACCGATTCAGCCAGGTGACGTTGCCCCGGCCGAAAGCCGGCGTGGGGAAACGTCAGCGCCTGGGCGCCCAGGTTACGCGCCTGGCGATGGCGCATTTCCTGTTCGGCCCACGCCAGGAACCGTGCGCACTGCTGCTCGAAGAACGCCTGGAGCTGCGAGGCTACGCAGCTTTGGGTCAGGCAGGTCTCCTTTTCACTGACGATGTCGAAATAGACCAAGGCAACGTCAATGCGCGGCAACTGCAACTTGTCGCACAGCAGCCAGCCATAGATTTTCGCCTGGGCCCAATGCAACTGGCGGTGGTTGTCCGGTTGCTTGCTCAGGTCGCCCCGATAGGTCTTCACTTCCTCCAGGCGATTGCGGGCCGGGTCGTAGCCGTCGGCCCGCCCCTTGACCTTCAAGGTCTGGTAGACGCCTTCCAGGCTGACTTCGGCCTGATAGCCCTCCTGGCGCCGCGATGCCACGGTACGGTGGCCGACGATACCTTCCAGGGCGGTGGGTGACGGCGTGAAACGCAAGTCGAGATCGCCGACCTTCGCGGTGAACTCGCATAACGCCCGCACGGCAATGCTGTAGCCCGGCATCTCGGTCACGCGCCCTGCTCCGCCCATTGCACATAACAGACGGCGACGGGCATCCGGTGTTCGTGGCAGAACTCCAGCCAGCGCAGCTGGTTATCCTGCAGGCGATCGCCGGGGCCTTTGACTTCGATCATGCGGTAGGTCTTGTGCTGCGGCCAGAACTGGATCAGGTCGGGCATGCCGGCGCGGTTGGCCTTGATGTCCAGCAGCAGACGGGCGAACCAGTGCTTGAGGTGTTCGGCCGGCAGACAGTCAAGCGCCTGGTCCAGCAGGTCTTCGGACAGTGCGCCCCAGAACACGAACGGTGACTGCACGCCCCATTTTTCCGCGTAACGTTGACGGATGGTCTGCCGATAGCGCCCGTCGTCCAGCTCGGCGAAACAGGCCGCGAACAGTTCGGCGCGACGGTCATGGAAATCTTCGTTCAGCAGGTCCACCGGCCCGCGCTGGAACGGGTGGAAAAAAGCCCCCGGCAGCGGCGCGAAAATCGCCGGCCAGCACAACAGGCCGAACAGCGAATTGACCAGGCTGTTTTCGACGTAATGCACCGGGGCGGCTTCGTCATGCAGATGAGCCTGGACGTAATATTCCACCGACAACGTCGGGTCGACACGCGGCAGATGCAAGTCCAGTCGCTCCACCTCCCTGGCCACGGCGCGGGCCACCGGCGGGCCGCCGAGTTTGCGCCGCAGCCGGGGCACGATCCGGAGCAAGGCCTGGCGCTCGGCAGCGCTTTGGGGCGACTGGGCCGCGGCTTCAGCCAGTTCGAGGGCCAGGGCATATTCGCCGATGCGCTCCAGCACGCGGATCATTCGCAGTCGCGCGCCGGGGTAGGTACAACCGCGATAAAGACTCAGGGCCTGGGCAAAATCACCGATGCGTTCGCAATGCTGGCCGAGCTGGAACAACAGCTTGCCCCGGCGCCGCTCAAGCCAGGGATTGCCCAGCTCCAGGGCATTGACCCGGGCGATGATCGGTTCGAGCGGTTCGCCGGCGTCGAAGCGTTGCTGGCATTCATGCAGGAAGACACAGGCATCGATGTCCTCACGGCTGCGCAGCCCCCGGGACTCGGCGCTGAACTCAACGGCTTCATAGACAAAGATACCCAGGTCCGCCAGCACGAACTCCGACCAGTCCTGATAGAGATTGCCGAAGAACATCAACCGCAAACGGTCGCACAGCCCCATCACCGTGAGGCTGTACAGCCGCTCTTCGAGCTGCGGGCACCAGGCGCGAAACGGCTGCGGCTGGCCGTCCTGATTACTCAGCGCCTGCAGCCATTCGGATTTGCGTGCCTTGGGTTGCTCGATCAGATGCCCCAGGCACAGAAGTACTTCCGGCTTGAGCAGCACCTCGAACAGTTCGACAAGGCTCAGGCACGCCTGCTCTTCGACCCAGCCCAGCGCCAACAACGGCGCCACGGCGTCGGCGATATCGCCAATTTCCGCGTAGCGCAGTTTGGTGTGACGAAAGTGCAGGCCCTTGCGCATCACCATCCGCACCAGCAAGCCTTGGGCCGGACGCGGCAAAGCGATGAAATCATCGATAAACCGCTGCTCTTCGACACTCAATACGTCGGCATAGCGTTGCGTCAACCAGGCGAGGACCCGCTGGAAGTTGTTCAGGTAATAAAAGGGGTCGTCAAGGGGATTGGCTGTCACGAAAAAAAAGCGCCACGTATGCTGAAACACTGGTTATGCGTACAGATATCAGCTACTCGCCGCGCAGGCAACTGCAAAAGATGAGCGGTCGCCTATATTTAAAGGAGAAATCCTTCCCTGTGCGATGAACTTTCCTACAACAAGCGAGACCAATGGCGGTTGACTCAGTGATGGCCCGGTCGAATCAGCCGGGCTGCGTCCTTTCGAAAGAGGTTATGGATATGAACATCAGGTTTCTCGGCCTGCCCTTGGTCGTCACCGCGCTGCTGGCGCTGGCCGGCTGCGCCTCGCCGACCGTGGTGACCTTGCAGAACGGTACCCAGTATTTGACCGAGGACACGCCGAACACCCGCACCGCCGATGGCTTCTACGAATTCGAAGACATTTCTGGCCGCAAAGTCCGGGTCCGCGCCGATGAAGTGGCGACGATTCGCAAGGAAGACTGAACCGTTTCCTCCAGGCTTATTGCCCCCCGGGTTTTTTGCGCGCGTATTGATCCGCGCAAACCTCTCTCATGCAACCTCTTAACCAGCGATGCACCGGATCGGCATCCATACGCGGGTGCCAGAGCATCGCGATAGTGAACCCGGGCAGCGCAAACGGCAGCGCAAAACTGTGCATGCCGGCGCGCAAGCGGGTGGTGTAGCGCTCCGGCACGCTGGCGATGAGGTCGCTGGACCGGGCGAGCCCCAGCGCAGCGGAAAACCCCGGGACGCTGGTGATGATTTCACGGGACAGACCCAATGCCCCCAACGCCTGATCCATCGGTCCATGATCGAGGTCGTGCAGGGACACGCCGATGTGCGCGCCCATCGCATAATCGGCAGCGCTCACCTCGATCTGGCTCAGCGGATGCCCCGGGCGAACCACGCCGATGAGGCGGTCTCGAAACAACGCCTGCGTGCGCAACTCCGGACGGGTGCGCTCATCCACCACGGCGGTTTCCAGATCCACACTGCCCTCGCGCAGCGCGGCGCTGTCCTTATCGGCCTTGTCGACGAAACACAGCCGAACCCCTGGCGCCTGTTCGCTGACTCGGGCAATCAGCTCCAGCGCGAAGTTCTCCACGAAGCCTTGCCGGGTACGCAGCGTGAAGGTTCGGTTCACTCGACGCAGATCCGGCGCCTGCTCCGGGCGCAGCGCGGCCTGGGCGTCCTGGACCAGTTGACTGACCTGCTCGCGCAACGCCAACGCGCGCGGAGTCGGCACCAAACCCCGCCCGGCCCGCACCAGCAACGGGTCGCCAGTGACTTGGCGCAACCGCGCCAATGCCCGGCTCATGGCCGAAGGACTGAGGCGCAGCCGCCGCGCCGCACCAGCCACGCTGCCTTCGGACAGCAGCACATCCAGGGTGAGGAGCAAATTCAAATCGGGTGCGGACATTGACGGACTCGGTCACAGGTGGCGTTGTATGCAGCTATAACATGCAACTGCTGCGTCTTCCGCCATGTTATGCCTCGGCGTACCGTTCTGACAGCTGCGCCGAAGGAGCCGCAGACAGAGAGGACACGATGAAACCCGTTACTGCAGATCACCTGTCAACAAATGCCGACAATCCACCGCAGCACAGGGCACATGGGGCCCTGGCCAGCCTTGCACTGGCAACGCTGCTCGCATCCCTGGGCGCCAGCGTCGCCAGCGTCGGCCTGCCGGTGCTGGCCCAGGCATTCGATGCGTCCTTCCAACTGGTCCAGTGGGTGGTCCTCGCCTATCTGCTGGCGATCACCACGCTGATCGTCAGCCTCGGACGCTTGGGCGACCTGGTCGGGCGCCGCAAGCTGCTGCTGGCGGGCATCGCACTGTTCACGCTGGCTTCGGCCCTGTGTGGCCTGGCGCCGTCGTTGTGGCTGCTGATCGCTGCCAGGGCCCTGCAAGGCGTGGGCGCGGCCATCATGATGACGTTGACCCTGGCCCTCGTCGGCGAAACGGTGGACAAAGCCAGGACCGGCAGCGCCATGGGCCTGCTCGCCACGCTGTCAGCGGTCGGCACCGCCCTCGGGCCGTCCCTTGGCGGCATATTGATCAGCGGGTTCGGCTGGCAGGCGTTGTTTCTGGTCAACGTTCCTCTCGGGTTACTGACGCTGTTGCTGGCCTGGCGTTTTTTGCCTGCCGGATACCCGGCGCAAAAGACCGGGCGCGTGGGTTTCGATGGGCTGGGCACGCTCCTGCTGGCTTTCACACTGGGCGCTTATGCCCTGGCCATGACACTCGGACGTGGGAGCTTTGGCGCACTGAATTTCGGCCTGTTGCTGGCGGCGGTCCTGAGCGGCGGATGGTTCGTCCGGACGCAGAAACGACTCGCGTCGCCGCTGATCCCGCTGCCGATGTTCCGCGACCGCCTGCTCGTCTCGAGCCTGGCTACAAGCGCGCTGGTAGCCGCGATCATGATGGCGACCCTGCTGGTTGGCCCGTTCTATCTCGCCATCGCCCTCGGGTTGCCTCCGACAACGGTGGGACTGGTGTTGGCGGCAGGGCCGTGTGTCGCCGCCCTCGCCGGCATGCCCGCTGGGCGGCTGGCGGACCGTTTCGGCGTGCGCCTCATGCGTCTTGTCGGGCTGACGACCCTGATGTTCGGCTGTCTGCTGCTGTCGCTGGTTCCTCCCGCCTTGGGCATAGCCGGTTATGCCGCGGCCATTGTAGTCACGACACTTGGCTATGCGATGTTCCAGACGGCCAACAATACATCGGTCATGGCCGAGCTCCCCGCCCATCAGCGGGGGGCCATTGCCGGCTTGCTCAACTTGTCGCGCAACCTGGGATTCCTTACTGGCGCATCGGTGCTCGGTGCAGTTTTCGCCAGCACTTTGCCGACGAACGGTATCGGCGCTACAACGCCCGGGACTGCGGCCCACGGCTTGCACGTCACCTTCGCCATTGCCCTCGCAATAGCGGGCCTGGCACTGCTGATTGCGCTGAAATACCGCGATCCAGAGCCGTCGTCCCAACGGCAATAAACCTCACGCAACCGATGATGGCATTCTGAACATTCCCGGTTAAGTCATGATCCAGATCAAAAAAACTGAACCAATCGCCAAACGGACTGAAAAAATCCACATCAGCTTCATTCTCCGGTGCTATTTTAATTCTCACTGGTAGGGCCATGATGGCTCTTCCTTCCTGACATGAGCAAACGGAAGCGCTTGATGAAGAAGGCGGGCTACAGATGAATAAAGGATCTTTCAGCAAGGTTACGTTCCCCAACGCCTGCCAATTGATGCGCTGGCATTTCCATCCCATGGGCTTCGAGGCCAGCATGGATGCGCCGGGCAGCATGGTTGCGCGGTTGTTCGACCGTGCCAGCGGCGAAACCATGATCGCGATTGCAGGCATCCCCTGCGCCACCGTGATGAACGCGCCCGATGTGGAGCGGATCATCGAAGCGGTGGAAGCCGAGCTTGAAGCCTTCGTACCGCCGGTTGGCTTGCGACGATTCGCTTCCTGAACAAAAAGCCCACGTTAACGTGGGCTTTTTTGTGATTATCGACTGTGACACGTATCAGCCGCGCGCACGGCGATGATCGACAAAGAATGGCTTGCCCGCCGCGACACGGTCCGAGGCTCTGGGCGCGTTGGCGGCTTGACTGTCCTGGCCGTCCACATACCAGTAGCAATGCTGCACCGCCCGCGTGATCCCCACGTATGCCAAGCGCAGAATTTCATCTTTTTGCGCCGTGTCGTACGGTTCGGTGTCGCCGTCCTGGCCCAGCCCGGCCATCCGGTAGACCTGGTTCTTGTACGGCGAACTGGTCAGATGCTGGCAGTCACCCAGCAGGAATACCGCATCCGCCTCAAGGCCTTTCGCGCTGTGATAAGTCATTTGCCTGAAGCGCCTCATTGGCACCGGCAAGCTAGAATCAACATTAACTATTGGCTGAATATGCTTTTCCAACAATGACTTGTCGCTACTTCTTCGATACAGCATCAAGATCGAATCACCCTTCCGGTAATGCTCATCAAGCCGCCGCGCCAACCCTTCGTCATCCCGATCCAGCACATTGACCGGACTTGGCGTTCGTGACACGCCGCTGGCCTTGGCTTTTTTGCCAGGCATGGCCGCCGCCGCGCGCACGACATGCTCGGCGGCGTCGATGATGTATTGATGGCTGCGGTAGTTTTCGGTGAGCATCACCCGCATGCTGGCCGGGGACGGGAATTGCTTGTTGAAGGCCATGAAGAAACTTGGCGAACTGCCCCGCCAGCCATAGATCGATTGCCAGTCGTCACCCACGCACAACAGCGAAGAACGCTGGGCGGCGCGCCCCACATGCAGCGCGGCACCGCGCCTGCGCACTTCGCGCAGGCTCGCTCGGATCCAGGAGACGATCTGCGGCGAAACATCCTGGAACTCGTCGATCATCAAGTGGGCCATCGGCCGCAACAGCGCGTCGTCGAGCAGCTTGAGGTTTTCCTCTGAATGCTCGCTGAACAGCGCAAACATGCGGTTGTAGGTCATGACCGGCGGCGACTGGTCGAGCAGATGATCCTCGAAAGCGCGCCAGAAGCGGCTCAACGCTTCGAAGAAATACCGATCGGGATCGTCATGGGAGAAACTCATCTGGCCCACGGCATCAGGGACATCCAGGGCGAGATTCTCGATGAACCCTGCCGCTGCGACAAAACAGTCCAGCAAAGGGGCGGAGCCCAGCTCTCCCTTGACCTTGTAATCGAACCCCGGACCGGCACTGGCATCCCCGGCCAACGAGGCCAATACGCGCCTGGACTCCTCATAACTATCTAGCCATATCAAAGGTTTACGGCAGAAAGCTTGAAACAGGGTCCGCTTTACAGCCCATTCCGCGCGCAGGCTCAGCTTGGCGCCGGGCCGGCTGAGCCGAGAATCTTCACGTGGATCGAAACCCAGCATTACCCAGGCGTCCAGCGACGGAACGTAACCGTGGGAATGAAACCTGGAACCATTGACTTCAAAGGCCTGGCGTTTCGGCTCGATCCCCTTGATTGGCCAGGCGCCCGCCTTGAACCAGAGATCCTCGATCGCGTCGCACAGTGCTTCGTCGCGCTGGGCCGCCAGTTCAGTCACGGCTATCCGCTTCTGCACATCCGGGTGATCGCGCTCCAGCGTCTTGAGCTGCAAGGCGTGCCGGGAAAGCGGCTTGATCAGCTCGCGGAAACGCTCGTCACGCTTGTAGAGGCTGTGATAACAGGCGTTGAGGTGCTGGCGCTGGACCTCGTTGATGCGCAAGTCGAATGGGCTGGCCAAGGCGCCATCGTCACTTGGCCCGGCGCGAAGGCTCAGCGCCTCGAAGGCCTGGAGCCGTTCGAATCCAGGCAGGCTGCGCACCATGGGCAGGATTCGCGAGTGGAACGTGCGCACCAGCTCGCGTGCCTGCGCCAGGCTGATCGCATGCCCCCAAAGCGCAAACATGTCGATGAGCTTCTGCATGAAATCCTTGCGCGATTCGCGAGTAAACGTGACCACGGTCATCGAATCCAGCTCGAACCCCAGGTAATGACAGAGCAGCACGATGCGCAGTACCAGCGTTGTGGACTTGCCTGCGCCTGCTCCCGCGACGACCGACGTCGCCGGGGTATCGCTGAAAATCATCTTCCACTGCGCACTGCTGGGTTGCGCATGCGCCGGTAGTAGGCGCGCGACGTCGGCCTTGATGCGCTTCTTCAGTTCGGCGGTAAGCGGCAGGCGCCAGTCATCGAACAACAGATCGTCGACTTTAGGCCCCGGATGCTCGGTGCTGCGCGAATCCCTGATCAGCAGGACCTGACGCCCCTCTTCCAGGCCTTCGGCTTTGCCTTCCTTGAAACCATAATCAAAACCCGCGGTGTGCCCGCTACGAAAGCCATCGGCCTGGCCATGCAACCAGGACGCCCGATGCTGGGCGCGCAGGCGCGTCAGGCCATGACCAAAAAATCGCGCAGCCAGGCGCTTGAGCCAGGGCATCTGGGCCAGTGGCAGGAGTTCGGGAGGAAGATCGGGAGTGTGTTGCGACACGCTGAAGGACTCCGGTGTTCAGAACCATGAGGGCTATGGTGTCTGGATTTGCAGCCGGATTCCAGCCAAAAGCTTTGCCGTCAGCTATTTAGGCGATGAAATGAAAGTGACATGGCAGGTTGGCATTGCGCTATTTAAGGGGACTAGGCCCTTCGCCAGCAGGCTCGCTCCCACAGTCAGATTACCTGTGGGAGCGAGCCTGCTCGCGAAAAGGACTCGATCACTGCCCGGAAATTGCGCCATCCACGAGCGCCTGGGCCTCGACCACCAGCTGTTTCAGGTGCTCGTCGCCAATAAAGCTTTCGGCGTAGATTTTGTAGATGTCCTCGGTGCCGGACGGACGCGCGGCAAACCAGCCATTTTCGGTCATGACTTTCAGGCCGCCGATGGCCTGGTCGTTACCCGGGGCGTGGCTGAGGATGCTCTGGATCGTTTCGCCCGCCAGCTCAGTGGACTGGACCTGATCCGGCGACAGCTTGCTCAGCAGCGCTTTCTGCTGCGGGCTGGCCTTGGCATCGACACGTACCGAGAACGGCTCGCCCAGCTCATCCGTCAGGGCGCGATAGGCCTGGCTCGGGTCGCGATCGGTGCGAGCCGTCATTTCAGCGGCCAACAAGGCTGGGATCAGCCCATCCTTGTCGGTGCTCCATACGCCGCCATCCTTGCGCAGGAACGAGGCACCGGCGCTTTCTTCTCCGCCAAAGCCAAGGGAACCATCGAACAGGCCGTCGGCGAACCACTTGAAGCCCACCGGCACCTCATAGAGGCGGCGGCCCAGGCGCTTGGCCACGCGGTCGATCAAGCCGCTGCTGACCACGGTCTTGCCGACCGCCGCATCGGCACGCCATTGCGGCCGATTCTGGAACAGGTAATCGATGGAGACCGCCAGGTAATTGTTCGGCGCCAGCAAGCCGCCACTCGGCGTCACGATGCCGTGGCGGTCATGATCCGGGTCGCAGGCGAAGGCCACGTCGAAGCGCTCCTTCAAACCGATCAACCCTTGCATGGCGTGGCTGGAGGACGGGTCCATGCGGATCTGCCCGTCCCAATCGACCGTCATGAAGCGGAAGGTGGAATCCACCTGGGTGTTGACCACTTCCAGGTCCAGTCGATAGTGCTCGGCGATGGCGGGCCAGTAGCGCACGCCAGCGCCGCCCAGCGGGTCTACGCCCAGGCGCAGCCCTGCACCACGGATCGCATCGAAATCGATGACGTTGCCGAGGTCTGCCACGTAGGTATTGAGGTAATCGTGACGGTGAGTGGTGTCGGCCTTGAGCGCCTGTTCGTAGCTGATGCGCTTGACGCCAACCAACTGGTTGGCCAGCAGCTCGTTGGCCTTGGCTTCAATCCATTTGGTGATATGGGTATCGGCCGGACCGCCATTGGTGGGGTTGTATTTGTAGCCGCCACTTTGCGGCGGATTGTGCGACGGCGTAATGACGATGCCGTCAGCCAGCCCAGTGGTACGGCCACGGTTGTAGCACAGGATGGCGTGGGAAATCGCTGGCGTCGGGGTGTACTCGTCACCCTCGGCGATCATCACGGTCACGCCATTGGCGGCCAGCACTTCCAACGCGCTGGCTCCCGCCGGAGTCGACAGTGCATGAGTGTCGATACCGACAAACAGCGGTCCGTCGATGCCCTGGGCTTCACGGTACAGGCAGATCGCCTGACTGATGGCCAGTACGTGCCATTCGTTAAACCCCAGATCGAACGAACTGCCACGGTGCCCGGAAGTGCCGAACGCGACGCGCTGGGTCGCAATCGAGGCGTCGGGCCGGCCGGTGTAATACGCCGTCACCAGTCGCGGGATATCGATCAACAACTCTGCCGGCGCCGGCTTGCCCGCAAATGGACTGACTGTCATGCAAAACCTCGGAATGGAGTGGCTCGGAAAAATGAAGGCAGTTTACTGACAGTTCGACCATCACGCGACGGGTTCGATCCATCGCCCCGCGATCAGGATTGTTCGAGCCTCAGGGCCTCGGCCAGTGCGCAGAAGGCCGCTTCCCGGCCGCCCACGCCGTCGAGAGCATGAGCCAACCGAAAATGCTGGTCATATCGTCCTTGGGTGCTGAACAGCTCTCCCGGCGCGATGACGATTCGCCGGGCGAGCAGCCGTTGGAAAACCCGCCGCAGATCGACCTGGCGTGAAGAGCGTACCCAGATTGTTGCGCCGCCCTCGGGCTCCTCCCATTGCAGGCAGTCTCCGACTCGCTCGCGCAACAGTTGCGTCGCCGACGTGGCGCTTTCGCGTAGCAGGCGTCGCAATACCAGTAGATGCTGGTCGATCCGGCCATTGTTGTATAAACGCGCAATCGCTTTCTGGCGAATCGGCGAAAGACGAAATGCGCGCAACAGGAAATGACGCTGCAACATCAGCGTCAGCTGGCGCGACAGCACATAACCGTAGGGCGCCTCGGGCCCTATGGTTGTCTCGAAGGTGGAATACACGATCAGCCGGTCCGGGTCGAGCCACTCTCGAAAAGGCAACGAGCCGGGCTCGAATACCAGCTCCGTATGGCTGTCGTTCTCCAGTACCCATGTGCCGTACTGTTCCAGCAGACGCGCCAGTGCTCGCCGGTCGGCTGCACTTTTCAACCTGCTCCTGGGCATGCTCAACACCGAAGACACCATCATCAGGCATACCGTTTCATTCGCCAGCAACCGCTCCAACTGTTCAATATCGATTTCCCCCTCGTCCAGCAAGGGCAGCTCGATGACGCGGATATCGGCCGCTTGCAACAAACGCAGGACGGTCCATTCGCAGGGCGACTCCACGAGCACCGTGTTGCCCTTGAGTGCCAGCACCGCTATCAGGATTTCCAGAACGCCGCGCAAGTCAGCGCCGATATAGACGTCATCGGCACTCCAGCATCGCGACGGTGAAGAGGTGTAGCGTGCCGCCAGTGCGGTTCGCAACTCCTGCTCTCCCCAGGGCTGCAGGGGATGTTGTGAAGCGCGGGGGTACTGGCGCAGGAGCTCGCGTTCAAGCAACAGAAGCGGACTGTCGAGCGGCTGCAACGAAGCCGGTTCATCACCGCTGAGCACCAGCATGCCTGGGCGACGCGCGTTGACGTACAGGGTCTCCAGCAAATCATCGCCATCGCCAAGAGTGGACACGCTGACCATCGGCAATGCGTAGTATCCGGACTTGGCAATCGAATAGACCCGCCCTTCCTTTTCCAGCAGGGAGTAAGCGTACTGGATGGTGGATATGGAGACATTGAGGCGCTCGGCCAACTGCCGCAATGACGGCAGACGCACCCGAGCATCAGCGCCCAGCTCATTGATCAGGTTCGTCAGGTACCGATAAACCGCCTGGTAGGTGAAGTCTGTTTCACGGTGGCCCTTCATGAGACCGGCCCACCGGACCGTACCTTCACCAACCGGGCCTGAGTGTCCACGACAAAATACGTCAAACCCCGTCCCTCAGCGCCGCGCTGCACGTTCGCCGGGACCATCGGCGCCCTGCCCGCCCTGGTCCGTATCAGCGCCCTCCATGGCCGTTTGCGGGTCCGCCCGGATGATTTCCGGCTCCGGCGTGGTGATTCGGGCCCGGTACAACTTGCACAGCATTGCAACGGGCAGGCCACTGACATCAACCATCCAATGCGCCACCTGATCCGTGACCGGGCCGCCCCGCAACGCCCTGTGCAGGTCGGGCATGCCCACCAGCATGCCGGGATGACAGCACCGCAGGAAATGCTCCAGGCCGGCGCCCTTTTCAACGAAGGGCGCAAACAGCATGCAGACCAGTTGCGTTTCGTTCAGATTCAGATTTTTTTCCGTTTCCAGGGCGATCACGGCTCGACGCTCGGGAATCTCCGACGGTGCACCCAACAGCCCCTGGACCTGCTGGCAGACGGGCTCCGGCATACGCTTGCGGTGCATGACCATGATCATGCGTTGCACGTAATCGGTGTAGCCAGCCGCATAGCCGCGCTCCTGCTGATGACAGGCCTGCAAGCCACATAGGTGGGCCGAGAGGTACGGACTCAGGTATTCATGCTCAAGCGATGGCGCAACCAGCTCATCGGAGCTGACGCCGAGGAATTCGCTGAACAACGCCCAGTTGCTTTCTTCCAGCCGCTCGGTGATCAGATCATCGATACGGATGTGCCCGACTTGCCGGCAGGCCTCCAGCCGCCCTTCGGGTTGCCAGACACCCAGGTGCTCCTGGCCATAAAAACGCCGGAACAGGTCACTGCCCAGGAAATCGAATTGGGCAAACAGGCCGTCGAATCCACCCACGGGCTCAAACACCAGACCGATCTTGCGGGTCGCCCGGCGCAACCCGGACAGGAACTGCTTTTGCTGGCGTGGCGTGTCGCAACTGACCCATGAATCCACGCCCGCATCCCAGCGAGCCATGTTCTTGTAGAACTCCGCCATCGCCAGGTAGCCTTCGTCGCCCACGCCCAGGAGGCTGTCGGAGGAACGCAGGTGCCCAAGCATCAGCATGTCAGTGCGATTGGCCTCGCGCCCTTGCGCCGATAACGGCTTGGAGCGATCAAACGGCACCACCTCTCGATTGTCCGCCATCAGCAGCTCTACCCGTGGGTCGTCGTAGAGAAACAGAGCGCTGTAGCAACAGTGGATATTCTCCAGGGTGGCCTGGGTCATCTCGCCCAGGCGTGGCGTGGCGACGCGCAGGTCGAAAGTCGTCGGATGCCGGCCAGCAATGCTCAACTGCGCGGCGCGCAGGGCCGTCAGCGCATAGAACCCCTCCCGACTGCCATTCTGGGCCACCAGCACCCGATAGGTGCCAATTCGTTCAATACCGCCAGCGGCGACGATCAATCGCTGGACCAGAAGCTGCAGTGCGGTCCGTTCCGCACGGGAATAAAATTCCAACAAGCGTTGCAATACCTGTTGATATACGTAAGTCATTGCCTGTTGATGAATTGCACTCATAACTTTTACCTAAAATCCGTTTATCGACGTCGCACCCACACCACGTTGATTGCTCGACGCGCCAGTCGGGTGAATGCCTTTGCCATTTATTAAGAGTATTGACGATACACTTTGCTTTCGCGCGATGTAATTAATCTACACATGTATGGATCGTGCCCCCTGCTTTTCTCTTTTCGCCAAAAGCACCCGTATTCATTGATCTTCGCCCACCTATCAAACCGTCCTAGGAGATTTCTTACAGCGTCCCACAGACAATGGAGACAGAAAACAAGGAATATGCCGAGCGACGCTTTACCTCTTGCCAAGATAATCTTCTTCAAGGCAGCAGGCGACCCAGAGCAAACAACACCCCGGACACTTTAAATAGGAACAAGAAACAGCAGACGGCCGCGCAAACGAGTGCTGCGCAGCAATTCCTCCTTGAGTTCGAGAGTCAGTATTCAATTATCAAGACTTGAGTAATGATTAAAAGATACAGATTGGCGGCAAAAACCAGTTCAGTTGCTTTTTGCAAGATGCCGCCTTTCGACAGCCGGGAGTAAACGGCGTCGTTGATTCGTGCGCAGCCATGCGCAGGCCTGCTGAAGGACAGACACACAGAACGGTCAAGAAGACTGGCCAGGGCGGCCGAAAACAGCGCAAGAGTCGAAACGATGACTCTTGCGCAAGAGAGGAAATCAGGCGGGGTCGACTACCTGGAGGGCAACGCGTTCACGGCAAGGACATTCGCCCATGTACCGATGGGCCTCGACGAACTCGGAGAACGGGAACACCCGAGTCTTGAGGGGCAACAGGACACGGTCGGCGGTCAACTGGTTGATATCACGCAACGCCCGTTGCAACGCGACCTGGTCCTGGAGAATGCCCAGCTCCGGCTTGCCGGTGAAATTGCCGATGCAGTGGACAAAGAACTGGATGTTCTTCTGGAACGCCGCGCAGGCTGGAAACGGTGTCTGGTTGCCGCCCTGCAAGCCATACAGCACCAGGCTGCCACGGGGCGCCAGGACATCGCCGAGCAGCGACATCTGCGGCCCGCCCAAGCCGTCGAACACCACATCGACGCCACGGCTGTCGGTGAGCTTGTTGATTTGCATCAACAAGTCCTGCTCTTCGGTGACGATGACTTTTTCGGCGCCCAGCGACAGCAGGTATTCACGCTCTTCAGCCGTCTTGGTGGCGGCGATCACCCGCACGCCCAACGCCTTGCCAAGTTGCACGAAGGAAGGACCGGCGCAATGGCTGGCATCGGTCACCAGCGCAAACTGCCCGGGCTTGACCCTTGCCAGGTCCATGTAGGCGAAATAGGCGATCAGCAGCGGCGTGTAATGGACCGCGGCCTCGATCGGGCTGAGCACGTCGGGATAGCGGGTCAAAGCGGTGCGCGGCAGGACGATGACCTCACCGTACACCGGATAATCGTTCGGGCTCTCGGCGGGGAAGCTGGCGACTTTGTCGCCTACGGCCAAGTCATCGACCCCGTCGCCGACGGCTGTCACCACGCCGGCCATTTCATGGCCAAGGCCTGAAGGCAGGCGCGCCTGGGACGATGCCAGGTTCTGGCGCCACAGGGTGTCGTACCAACTGATGCCGATCGCTTCGACGCGGACCTGCACTTCTCCTGGCGCAGGAAGAGCCGCCGCATGCTCTTCGCATTTGAGCACCTCGGCACCACCAAACTTGTGAAAACGGATCGTGCGGGACATCGCAAACCTCGTCAAAGTAACCTCTAATGCCATGAACTCTATCCGGGCTTTGTAGCCAAGACCATCAGTGGCTATTAATAGTCGACATGCCTGTCATTGATTCCGCAGCAAGAAAACTGAACCGGCCCTGTAGGACCCCGCCCTGAAAAATGCAATTAGCCGGTGCAGAGTACCAGCCTTTCCCCGTAAGATTCATGCCGGCCATTGTTCCCATATGGCCGCCCACGTCAAGCTTGCCGAATCTGCCAGGACCCCAGATGAATCGTAATGACCTGCGTCGTGTCGACCTGAACCTGTTGATCGTGTTCGAAACATTGATGCATGAGCGCAGTGTGACCCGCGCCGCCGAGAAATTGTTCCTCGGCCAACCGGCCATCAGCGCCGCGCTGTCGCGCCTGCGCAGCCTGTTCGACGATCCGCTGTTCGTGCGCACCGGGCGCAGCATGGAGCCCACCGCGCGGGCGGTGGAAATCTTCGCCCTGCTCTCTCCGGCCCTGGATTCGATTTCCACGGCGGTCAGCCGGGCGGCGGAATTCGATCCTGCCACCAGCACCTCGGTCTTTCGCATCGGCCTGTCGGATGACGCCGAGTTCGCCCTGCTGCCGATGCTGCTCAAGCGCCTGCGGGCCGAAGCGCCAGGCATCGTGCTGGTGGTGCGCCGGGTCAATTACATCCTGATGCCGGGCTTGCTGGCCTCCGGCGAAATCTCCATCGGCGTCAGCTACACCGACGACCTGCCGGCCAACGCCAAGCGCAAGGTCTTGCGCCGCAGCTCGCCGAAAGTGCTGCGCGCCGACACCGCGCCGGGACGTCTGACGCTGGACGAATTCTGCGCCCGCCCCCATGCGTTGGTGTCCTTTGCCGGCGACTTGAGCGGGTTCATTGATGAAGAGTTGGAAAAGCTCGACCGCAAGCGCCATGTGGTATTGGCCGTACCGCAGTTCAACGGCCTGAGCACGCTGCTGTCGGGCACCGACATCATCGCCACCGTGCCCGACTACACCGCCGAAGCACTGACCGCCGCCGGCGGCGTGCGCGCTGAAGACCCACCGATCCCCGTGCGCAGCTTCGAACTGCACATGGCCTGGCGCGGCTCCCAGGACAACGACCCGGGCGAACGCTGGTTGAGATCGCGGATTCAGATGTTTTTTGGGGACCCTGAGAGTCTTTAGGCGTTGTCTGGCAGGCTGTTTATCTGACCATTTTGCCTTTCGACAAACCATGGAGCTCCGTTCACTTCCAGTGGATGGCTACATTGGGGGCACATCTGAGGGCATGCTTTGGATGGTTTGAAAAGGATGCCCCCAGCCTAAGGCCAAGTGGGCTATTGATGAGGATACCTCCCACCGGACACTCTGCGATTCGATAGGCCGGCCTGAAGCTTTCAGCGGAACGACGGGCACTGATCTGCAGGTCGCTTTATTATGGGCGGATGACTTTGAACCTTGCTGATTGGCGCCGAGTCAGCCATCACCTGATCGCTGGATATCGGCCCCAAGCTATTCTCCTGAGCGAAGATGGCATAATATGCCAACAATCAAAAGTACCTGTTTGCATAGAACTGGAGCTAGTTATTGCGACGCGAAACGTTGTGCTCACCCCTCACCAGGAACAGGTTATCCATGACTTGGTGCAGTCCGGCCGTTATCAGAATGCCAGCGAAGTGATGCGAGAAGGTTTACGTTTATTGGAGCAGCGTGTCGCCGAAGACAGCGCCAAAATCGAGGCCCTGCGTCAGGCGACCTCAATCGGCATCATGGATCTTGAGCACGGGCGCTTTACTCAGGTGACCGAAGGGGATCTGGAGCACTACCTCGAGGGCTTGAGCCTGGAGGCAGCCCTCCCCACGCGCGAGAAACACTGAGCATGCCGCAGTTTCGGATTTCCAACCCGGCGCGCGCCGACATTGTCGACATTCTCAGGCTCTCGCAGACGCAGTTCGGCGATCAAGCTCGTCAGCGCTACCAAGCGCTGATCCCCGCGGCGCTGCAAGCGCTTGCCGACACGCCTTATCGCATCGGCAGCCACGACCGCGATGAGCTTGCACCGGGCCTTCGCAGCTATCACCTCATCTATTCACGCCTGCAGGCCAAACAAACCCATGGAACGGTCAAAAGCCCACGCCATATCGTGTTCTATCGTGTGGCAAACGACGACGTGATCGAGGTCGTCAGGCTCCTTCATGACGCCATGGAAGTGCCGTTGCACTTGCCTAACGATTGATCAGCAACCTGGCCCAACGGCTTAACTGGCCAGGAATAGCGAACTATCCGGAAACCAGCGGTTTACTTGCCCAGAATATTCTCCAACGCAGCGGTGTGGCCGGACGGGTCGTTTACGCTGGACATCACTTCGATGATAGTGATGTTCTGATCGTTCATCGTCATCAACGAGGCCATCAGTAGTTTCAGGCCGTTGAAATCGTCGGTGCCGTCCAGGCGGTACATCTTCAGGCCGTTCACCTGAATGGTCTTCTCGCCAGTCATGCGAAAGTTGGCTGACGCGGCCTGCTGCTTTTCCTTCACGGTATCCACGGCAAGGCGAAACGCAGCGTCCTGGGTGGTGCCCGCAGTCGGCGCCGGACCTTCGGTAACGATGATGGCCCGCTCGCTTTTCGGATCGAAGTACATCGTGCCGCCGTTGTCGCTGTTCAAGGTACGGGCCTCGACGCCGTTCAGCACGAACTTCAGCTTGCCGCCTGCCAGGGACACCGCTTGCGTATCCGATGCCGTCGTAGCGGTTTTTTCAGGCGAGGCAGCAACTGCCAGGGTGGCCGCGCCGCTCAAGGCAGCAAGCACGCACAAGGAACGGGTCCAGCCCAACAGCAAATGCTTCGACATTGATAGCGCCTTTGTTTTCAGGCCGTCGACTACCGACGGCCTGTCGTGCGAACAGCCTAACTTACTTGCCTGCTCATTTGCCCAGGATGTTGTGGGGGCGCTGGTTCCGGGTTGTTGCTGGGGTTGGATCGGGATGACCAGCAGCATCGAGCCTAAGTCTCACGACTTGGGCAGCCTGCCAAGGAAGTCAACCACCGACGCTCAAGATCCCGTCAGCAAATTTTCCTGGCGCCTCTTGAGGCACGTTGTGGCCAATGTCTTCCAGGATTTCCCGGCGATACGACCCCGTGAAATGACGGGCGAATGGGTCCTCCTCGGCAGGCGGATCAACCGCATCAGCGCCACCCTCCAGAACCAATGAAGGCACCCCGATCCCGGGTTGTGCGGCAAGCCGGGATTCTATGTTCCGATAGGCTGGATCTCCCTTGACCAATCCGAAACGGTGACGGTACGAGTGTGTTACCACGTCAACAAAGTCGTCGTTCTCAAACGCTGCAGCGGTCGTTTCGAACGCCTCCTGGGTGAACCTCCAGGTGGGCGATCACATGCGCCATAACAAGCGGCAGAAATCCTTTCTGTTCGAGGTCAATCCAGCGCGACCACGGCTACCGTGAAGATAGTACTGATACCAGAGCAGGTGCTCAGCCTCGGGAGAAACAGGCTGGTGCGCTTCAGCGATATTCTGAATACTGTAGCCACCACAGCTGACCAAACCGCTTACCCTTTCCGGCCATAGCGCGGCGACGATGCAAGCCGCTCTTCCGCCCCAGTCATAACCCGCAAGTACAGCTTTTTCGATTTTCAGTGCGTCGAGAAAAGCCAACAGGTCGGCTCCTATTGCCGCCTGCTCTCCAGAGCGCATTGTCTGCTCATCCAGAAATCGGGTGGGGCCGTAGCCACGAAGGTAAGGCGTCAAGCATCGCTTTCCAGCTGAAGCCAGGATCCTGGCGACTTCTTCGTAGGCATGCACGTCATAGGGGAAGCCGTGGAGCAACACGACGGGGGCCCCGTCGACCGGACCGACCTCCAGATAGGCGATTTCCAGAACACCGGCTTTAACGGTTTTCATCATTGCCTCCAGCATGGCACCTGCGATCGAAAAATCGGACAAGGAAAAACACGCCCATGCTCAATGAATCGATAACCTCGCCTTCCATCAGAAGCGACAAGCGTCCCGCCCGGAATCGACGCCAGCGCACCGCCGATTGCGCCAGGAAAACCTTCAGGCATGGGCGCAATCGGGAATGGCGGCGCGGGCAGTATGGGAGGGCAATTCCGCGAACAGCTCCTGATACTCCGCGGCAAAATGGCTGAGGTGATAAAAACCCCATTGGGCGGCGGCGTCGCCGATCGACAGATGGGACGCCCGGGTAGACATCAAGGTCCGGCGCACACCGTTGAGCCTGACGGAGCGCAGATAGTTGATTGGCGTGGTCTCGGCAACCGAGCGGAAGCTGTTCTGCACGGTACGCCGGCTCACCTGGAGGCGCTGGCAGAGGTCGTCCACGCTGGGCACGTTGTTCAGTTCCGCGGTCGCCAGACGGTGGCATTTTTCGACAATGTAACTGCGCGTCGAGCTTGGCGTGCGCTGCTGCTTGTCGCAGGCCGGATCGGTCATCAGTTGCAGCAACTCGCCGAGCATGGCCTGTTCCAGCGCCAGCTCGCGATCTTGCGTCGGGTCGAGCTCTTCGCTTGAGACAGCCAGGGAGAATGCCGCCAGCATGCGACGGCGGGCGTCGGCATAACGTTGAGTGGGCAGCCTGATGACCGGCTGCCGCAGCAATTGACCGATTTCCTTTGCCGAGGTGGTTTGTGCCAGCGCCTGCTCGAACCATTCGCGCTCGAAGGTAATGGCCAGCAGCTCCATGCCCATCGGCATATGGAACATGAACTCCTCGCCCCCGTGCAGGAAGAACAGGCTGCTGTCGTCGACCTCCCGCCCTTGCATCCGGATCGAACCCGGAACCGTGATGGGCACGGCGAAACACATCTTGCCCCGGGGCGCGACGCCGTGCTGCACGACACGCTGGTTGATCTTCTCGCGGAATACGTGGCAGCGCGCGGTGCTCAGCTGTATGAGCGAGCTCTCGGCCGAGCCGGCGGTCAGTTGGTTGTAATCCTGGTTCCACTCCTGGACGGTAGCGGCGTGAACATGAATATCGCGGAAATGGCTGATGTTGTGGTTTTTCATGATGACAAAAGCCTCTGCCGATATTCTTGTTTTTGGGATCGTCTTTGTGCGCAATATTCTCACGATAGGAGAATTCCGCAAATTTATTTGATTAGCTGTCAGCACTCATGCCGGAACGCTTGTGGCGGCCAGCCAATGTGCCGATTCGGGCTACCGGCCGCGCACGGGCGACGGGGATGATCGGGACACTGAAACCGACATCCTGAGAGACCGTCATGAGTGAAGCCAAACTTGAATCCCTGCATTTTGCGGATGCCCCGCGGATCACCTCCGCCATTCCCGGCCCCCGGACCATCGAGGCCCTGGCGTTATCGGCGCGTACCGAGTCGATGGCGCGCGGCGGCGGACGCATGCCCGTGGCCATGGACCGGGCTTTTGGCGCGACCTTCAAGGACCCCGATGGCAACACCTATATCGACCTGTCCGCCGGCGTGGGCGTCAGCAGCGTAGGCCGCTGCCATCCGAAGGTGGTGCAAGCGATCCGTGAACAGTCCGAAGTGCTGATGCACGCCCTGGAAGTGAACAGTACCCGGCGCACCGAACTGGCGGCGAAGATTGCCGAAATCGCTCCCGACGGCTTGCGCGGCGATTGCATAACGTTCTTCACGCAAAGCGGCAGCGACGCGCTGGAAGCCGCGGTCAAGTTCGCCAAGCGCATTACCGGGCGGCATCAGATCATCGCTTTCCACGGTGGCTACCACGGCGTCTGGAACGCCTCGGGCGCGCTGACCACTGGCACGGCCTACCGCAAGGGCTACGGTGCCCAGATGGGCGGAGTCATTCATGCGCCCTACCCTTACGCCTATCGTTTTCCCTTCGACACCACGCACAAAAGCGCCGAGCAGATCGCCGGCGAATACGTGGATTACTTGCTGAACACCCCTTACACAGCGGCCGATGACGTGGCCGCGGTGATCGTCGAACCGGTCCAGGGCGAAGGCGGCTACGTGCCCCCGTCGCCAGAGTTCCTGCAATTGTTGCGCAAGGCCTGCGACCGCAGTGGCGCGTTGCTGATCGTCGATGAAGTGCAGTCCGGCGCGGGACGCACCGGCAAGATGTGGGCGGTCGAACATTCAGGCGTGAAGCCCGACATGCTCACCTTCGGCAAGGGCATCGGCAGCGACCTGCCGATGGCGGGCCTGATCATGCGCTCGGACCTGGCGGCGGCGATTCCTGACGGCTCGGTGCCCAATACCTTTGCCGCCAACTCACTCTCGGCGGCAGTGGCGCTGACCAATATCAGCATCCTCCAGGACCCCGAGCTCGACCTGCTCAACCGCGCCCACACGCTCGGGCTGGAAGCACAGGAACGCATCCGCGGTTTCGACAGCCCGTTCATCGGCGAGGTGCGCGGTCGCGGCCTGATGATCGGCATCGAGCTGGTCGAGGACCCGGTCACCAAGGCGCCGCTGGCGCCGGCCAGGATCGGCCAACTGATGGGCTACCTGCTGAACCACGGCGTACTGATGATTCCCTGCGGTCGCTACAGCAACGTGATGCGGGTGATGCCTTCGCTGACGATCCCACGCTCGATGTTCTTCAAGGCCCTGGACATTTTTGGCGACGCCCTGGCCACCCTCAAGGCATGACCGTCCACTTCACCTAATTACGGATCGCAAAATGACCCAGCACTTCAAGCACTTCATCGAAGGCGCGGCCGTCGAAGCCTCCGACGGCCGCCGCATCCCCCTCGTCGACCCCGTGACGGAACAGGCCTACGGCAGCTCAGCACGCGGCACCGCCAAGGACGTCGACCGTGCGGTGAACGCTGCACTCGACCAACTCGAGCGTGGCGCCTGGAGTCGGCTTGACGGCGCCCAGCGCGCGCGACTGCTGTCTAAACTGGCTGACCTGGTCGAGCGCGACACCGAACAGCTCGCCGACCTCGACGCCAATGCCATCGGCCGCTCCCCCCTCGAACCGCGCCGGATGGACATCCCCAACGCCGTTGCGAACCTGCGCGCCGCCGCCGGCTGGGCCAATCAGCTGGAGGGCCGGACCATCCCCTCCGGCGGCTATTTCGGCACCAGGACCCTGTCGTATACGGTGCGCGAACCGGTGGGCGTGGTCGGCGCCATCGTGCCCTGGAACTCACCGCTGATGATCACCGTCTGGAAGCTTGCCGCGTTACTCGCGGCAGGCTGCACGGTGGTCATCAAGCCTTCGGAAGAAACCCCGCAATCGGCCCTCCATCTGGCGGCGCTGGCCCAGGAAGCGGGCTTCCCCGACGGGGTGATCAACGTGGTCACCGGTTACGGCGATGAAGTTGGCCGTGCCCTGTGCGAACACCCGCACGTCGCCAAGATCAGCTTCACCGGCAGCCCCGAAGCGGGTCGCGAAATCCAGCGCACCGCCGGTGTGCTGTTCAAGCGCGTCGCCCTGGAGCTGGGCGGCAAGAGTCCGCAGATTGTCTTCGACGACGCACCCTTCGACGATGCGCTGCACGGCTGTTCGCTCGGCCTGTTCGTCAACCAGGGACAGATCTGCGCGGCCGGCTCGCGCATCCTGGTCCAGCGCGGCATCGCCGAGCGCTTCGCCGCGGCGCTTGCCGATGCGGCACGAGCGGTCAAGGTCGGTGATCCTCGGCAAGCTGGCATACAGATGGGCCCCGTGGCCAAAAAGGCCCAGTTCGAGCGCGTCAACCGGTACATCCAACTGGGCATCGAGCAAGGTGCCACGCTGTTGGCTGGCGGCGTATCGACGCCCGAAAGGGGCTGGTTTGTCCAACCGACCATCTTTGCCAATGCACGCAATGACATGGCGATCGCCCGGGACGAGATCTTCGGCCCGGTCGGCACCGTGATCACTTTCGACAGCGAAGACGAGGCTCTTGCCTTGGCCAACGATTCGGCCTACGGCCTGGCGGCGACGGTCTGGACCAACGACCTTGCAAAAGCGCATCGCGTGGCTGGCGCGGTGAAGGCCGGCGCCGTGGGCGTCAACTGCTGGAGCCCGCTGGACGCCAACCTGCCTTGGGGCGGGGTGAAAGCCAGCGGCATTGGCCGTGAGGGCGGATTTTCCGGCGCGTTGGCCTACACCGAAGAAAAAGTCATCACCGTATTGCTGCCCACCTGATAGCCATCCCTGCACTGACCGAGCGACCCTCGATGCGCTGATTACCCGAAGGTCGCTCAGGTGCATTTTTGTTACCGATGGAGAGACCGCGATGAATCCGGCAAATCAAACCCCTGTTGATCGGTATCCTACATCCCTGCGACTCCTGCATTGGACGCGCGCCGTGCTCATCGCAGGCCTGCTCTGGGCAGGCTGGCACATGACCGGGCTGGATGACGAAGTGGCGAGCAAATACGAGCTTTATTATCCGTGGCACAAATCGTTCGGGGTGTTGGCATTCTTGCTGGTCCTGGTCCAGATCGTCTTGCGCGTGCGAACCCCCAGGCTGCCGCAGCCGCCGGAATCATTGGCGCGCTATGAACGGGTTTCGTCAAGACTTGCGCACCGTACCTTGTATGCGCTGCTGGTGATCGTGCCGTTGATGGGCTATTCGATGTCGAGCACCTACACGATGAGCGACGGGGTGTTCTTCTTTGGCGTGAACCTCCCGGAGCTCCTTGGCAAAAATGACGATTGGTTCGTTGTCTTCCAGTGGCTGCACAAGGTGCTCGCCTACACGCTGCTCGGCCTGATCCTGCTGCACGTTGCCGGCGCGCTCAAACACCGGTTCCTCGACCGCGATCCCCGAAGCGACGTGCTGCGCCGCATGCTCTGACAGCTTTGCAAACCCTCGTCGGACACCGCGGGAGGCCTTGATTATGCGTTCACATCAACGACCGTACGCCCGCGTACCTTTCCTTCCAGCACCTGAGCGGCGACCTGCGGAACCTGCGCCAGGCCGACGACCTGCGTGGTCCGGGCGAGCTTGTTCACGTCGAGATCCCGGGCCAGTCGCGCCCATGCCTGCAGGCGGACGTCTTGCGGAGCGTTCACCGAGTCGATACCGGCGAGGGTCACGTTGCGCAGGATGAAGGGCAGCACCGAGCCGGGCAGATCCGCCCCCTGGGCCAGGCCGAAAGCGGCGACAACGCCACGATATCGAGTCTGTGCCAAGGCGTTGACCAAGGTATGGCTACCGACCGAATCGATGACGCCGGCCCAACGCTCCTTGGCAACCGGAGCACCCGGCTCGGACAAGGTGTGGCGATCGATGATCTCGAAGGCGCCTAGATCGCGCAGATAATCGGCTTCTTCCGGGCGGCCGGTCGAGGCAATCACCCGATAGCCCAGGCCCGACAACAGTGCGATTGCAACCGAGCCCGCGCCGCCGTTGGCGCCGGTCACCAGAACGTCGCCACGCTCAGGCGTCAGGCCACCGTGCTCCAGGGCCAACACACTAAGCATCGCGGTATAGCCGGCGGTGCCGATGGCCATGGCCTGGCGGGTCGAAAAAACCTCCGGAACCTTCACCAGCCAGTCGCCGCTCACGCGCGCCTTCTGGGCAAAGCCGCCGTGGTGGGTCTGGCTCAGCCCCCAGCCGTTGAGCAGCACCCGATCGCCAGCCTGGAAAGCGGCATGACTTGAGCTTTCGACAACGCCGGCAAAGTCGATGCCGGGAATCAGCGGAAATTGGCGGATCACTGGTGTGCGACCGCTAAGCGCCAAGGCGTCCTTGTAATTGACGGTGGAGTACTCGATCGCGACGGTGACGTCGCCGGCCATCAGGTCCTCATCCTTGAAGTCGACCAGGCTGGTGGAAATCACGTCAGCGGTTTTGGTGCAAATCAGCGCTTTGAAGGTCATCGTTGGTTTCCTCTTCATTCTGAGCGGGTCGGGGCCAACGCAGCGAATGCGGGCGCTGGCCCGGCTGGCAATTCACGCGAGCTGCAGGGCCTTGCGGATGCCCGTGTCCAGCACGCCAGCCGGCGCGAAGCGACGCATGAACTGCAACTGCGCGGCTGTCTTGCCGGCGGTGTAACGCAGCTTCGGCCGCTCGGCGCGAGCAGCCTTGAGCACCACGTCAGCCACCACGTCGGGGCCCTCGGCGGTCGCCATTGCCTGGTTGACGACCTTCGTTACCTTAACCCGAATGTCCTCATACACGTCCAGCTTGGCGTCGGCCTGCAGGCTGTTGCTTTCGAATGCCGTGCGCGTATAGCCGGGCTCGATGACGACCACCCGGATGCCATGGGTACGCAACTCGTGGTCCAGCGCTTGGGAATAGCCATCCACCGCATGTTTGCTGGCCACGTAGAGCGCCACATAAGGTACGGATACGACACCAAGAATGGAGCCGATGTTGATGATTCGACCGCTGCCCTGACGTCGCATGTGGGGCACAACGGCGCGGGTCATGCGCACGACACCGAGAAAATTGGTATCGAAGACGGCCTTGGCCTGCTCGATCGAGCTTTCTTCCGCCGCGGCCGGAGCAAGCCCGAAGCCGGCATTGTTGACCAGCAAATCGATACGCCCTTCCCGGCGCAGCAGCTCGGCGACAGCTGCGTGGACGCTGGCGTCGTCGGTCACGTCCAGCGCCAGCATCGAAAATGCCTGATGAAGCGCCGGTGTACCTCGCCGGCTAGTGCCATATACGGAGTAGCCAGCCGCCGCGAGTCGGTTCGCAATGGCCTCCCCGATGCCGGACGAAGCGCCGGTCACCAACGCTACGGGTTTAATGGTGGTCATACAGTGTTCCTCTGGCTGCCTGGCGGGATCCGGCATCAACGCGTGTCGGGAAACTCTATGATGATGATCATAATTATAGACGTCAATACTTTTGATTTCGACTGACATCTAATTTACGAGAGCGACAGGCGGGCATAATCACCAGCGGCAGATCGACGCGGTGCAGTGCGTTGAGGGAGAATCGTCGTCGGCCCGCGCCGCTAGCGCTTGGAAACGCAGGTGATGGCAGGGGGAGGACCGCAGGCTCGATGGAGAGGCATGCGCCCCTCCACCTCAGCCGTTTACTCTCGCGCTTGTATCAAGCCAGCAGATCGTTCGAGCTCAAGGAATTGACGCCTAGCAACTGAATCTCGAAATCCGCGTTCAGGTCGCCATTGACGTTGCCATAAAGCACGTGGTCGACGAAGCGTAATTGCCCGGCCCCGGTAAAATCAGCCGAGTCGATAAAGCTGAACGTATCGTTCAGCGGCGTCAGGAGACTGGCATCCAGTTTCGACAGGTCAATCTTGTCGCCCTGAAGACTGTTGAAGTCGAAGATACTGTCGCGAGTGCTACCTATGCCCAGCTCATTCAGCACGCTGAAAACAAAACGGTCAGCGCCATCTCCGCCGATGAGGACATCAGCGCCGGCTCCGCCATCAACGCTATCGTTGCCCGCCCCGCCATCCAGCACGTTGTTGCCTGCGTTGCCGATCAGCACGTTGCTCAGGTCATTGCCAGTAGCATTGACGGCCGCGGCCCCGGTGAGCGTGAGGTTTTCCAGGTTCGCCCCCAGGCTCCAGTCCACCGACGAGCGCACGGTGTCGACCTCACTGGCCAGGGTGCTGGTTTCACTGATGATGTCCTCAAGATCGTCCACCACGTAGGTGTCGCTGCCGGTGCCACCGATCAGGGTGTCGATACCGCCCACGCCATTGAGGACATCGTTGCCCGCCCCACCGTCCAGCACGTTGTTGCCCGCGTTGCCGATCAGCACGTTGCCCAGCGCATTGCCGGTGGCGTTGACGGCAGCAGTGCCGGTGAGCGTGAGGTTTTCCAGGTTCGTTCCCAGGCTCCAGTTCACCGACGAGCGCACGGTGTCGACTTCACTGGCCAGGGTGCCGGTTTCGCTGATGATGTCCGTCAGGTCGTCCACCACGTAGGTGTCGCTGCCGGTGCCACCGATCAGGGTGTCGATACCACCCACGCCATTGAGGACGTCGTTGCCCGCCCCACCGTCCAGCACGTTGTTGCCCGCGTTGCCGATCAGCACGTTGCCCAGCGCATTGCCGGTGGCGTTGATGGCCGCGGCGCCGATGAGCGTGAGGTTTTCCAGGTTCGTCCCCAGGCTCCAGTTCACCGACGAGCGCACGGTGTCGACTTCACTGGCCAGGGTGCTGGTTTCGCTGATGACATCGGCCAGATTGTCGACCACGTAAGTGTCGTTGCCGGTGCCACCGATCAGGGTGTCGATGCCGCTGCCACCGTCCAGCACGTTGCTGCCGGAATTGCCAGTCAGTACGTTGTTCAAGGCATTGCCAGTGGCGTTGACGGGCGCGACGCCGGTGAGTATGAGGTTTTCCAGGTTCGCCCCCAGGCTCCAGTTCATCGACGAGCGCACAGTGTCGACCTCACTGGCCAGGGTGCTGGTTTCACTGATGATGTCCTCAAGATCGTCCACCACGTAGGTGTCGCTGCCGGTGCCACCGATCAGGGTGTCGATACCGCCCACGCCATTGAGGACATCGTTGCCCGCTCCGCCGTCCAGCACGTTGTTGCCTGCGTTGCCGATCAGCACGTTGCCCAGCGCATTGCCGGTGGCATTGATGGCAGCCACGCCGGTGAGTGTGAGGTTTTCCAGGTTCGTTCCCAGGCTCCAGTTCACCGACGAGCGCACGGTGTCGACTTCACTGGCCAGGGTGCCGGTTTCGCTGATGATGTCCGTCAGGTCGTCCACCACGTAGGTGTCGCTGCCGGTGCCACCGATCAGGGTGTCGATACCACCCACGCCATTGAGGACGTCGTTGCCCGCCCCGCCATCCAGCACGTTGTTGCCCGCATTGCCGATCAGCACGTTGCCCAGCGCATTGCCGGTGGCGTTGATGGCCGCGGCGCCGATGAGCGTGAGGTTTTCCAGGTTCGTCCCCAGGCTCCAGTTCACCGACGAGCGCACGGTGTCGACTTCACTGGCCAGGGTGCTGGTTTCGCTGATGACATCGGCCAGATTGTCGACCACGTAAGTGTCGTTGCCGGTGCCACCGATCAGGGTGTCGATGCCGCTGCCACCGTCCAGCACGTTGCTGCCGGCATTGCCAGTCAGTATGTTGTTCAAGGCATTGCCAGTAGCGTTGACGGCCGCGGCCCCGATGAGCGTGAGGTTTTCCAGGTTCGCCCCCAGGCTCCAGTTCATCGACGAGCGCACGGTGTCGACCTCACTGGCCAGGGTGCTGGTTTCACTGATGATGTCCTCAAGATCGTCCACCACGTAGGTGTCGCTGCCGGTGCCACCGATCAGGGTGTCGATACCGCCCACGCCATTGAGGACATCGTTGCCCGCTCCGCCGTCCAGCACGTTGTTGCCTGCGTTACCGATCAGCACGTTGCCCAGCGCATTGCCGGTGGCGTTAACGGCAGCAACTCCGGTGAGCGTGAGGTTTTCCAGGTTCGTTCCCAGGCTCCAGTTCACCGACGAGCGCACGGTGTCGACTTCACTGGCCAGGGTGCCGGTTTCGCTGATGATGTCCTCAAGGTCGTCCACCACATAGGTGTCGCTGCCGGTGCCACCGATCAGGGTGTCGATACCGCCCACGCCATTGAGGACATCGTTGCCGGCCCCACCGTCCAGCACGTTGTTGCCCGCGTTACCGATCAGCACGTTGCCCAGCGCATTGCCGGTGGCGTTGATGGCCGCGGCGCCGATGAGCGTGAGGTTTTCCAGGTTCGCCCCCAGGCTCCAGTCCACCGACGAGCGCACGGTGTCGACCTCACTGGCCAGGGTGCTGGTTTCGCTGATGACATCGGCCAGATTGTCGACCACGTAAGTGTCGTTGCCGGTGCCACCGATCAGGGTGTCGATGCCGCTGCCACCGTCCAGCACGTTGCTGCCGGAATTGCCAGTCAGTACGTTGTTCAAGGCATTGCCAGTGGCGTTGACGGGCGCGACGCCGGTAAGCGTGAGGTTTTCCAGGTTCGCCCCCAGGCTCCAGTCCACCGACGAGCGCACGGTGTCGACCTCACTGGCCAGGGTGCTGGTTTCACTGATGATGTCTGTCAGGTCGTCCACCACGTAGGTGTCGCTGCCGGTGCCACCGATCAGGGTGTCGATACCGCCCACGCCATTGAGGACATCGTTGCCCGCCCCACCGTCCAGCACGTTGTTGCCCGCGTTGCCGATCAGCACGTTGCCCAGCGCATTGCCGGTGGCGTTGACGGCAGCAGTGCCGGTGAGCGTGAGGTTTTCCAGGTTCGTTCCCAGGCTCCAGTTCACCGACGAGCGCACGGTGTCGACTTCACTGGCCAGGGTACTGGTTTCACTGATGATGTCCTCAAGGTCGTCAACGAAGTAGGTATCGTTGCCCGCTCCGCCAGTCATCGTATCCTTGCCCGCCCGGCCATCCAGGGTATTACCCAGCGCATTGCCAATCAGCGTGTCATCGTAGGCTGAACCGACCGCATTCTCGATTTTTGCGCCATAGGCAATCGCCAACCCTTCGTTGAAGAGAGACAGTGTGTTGACGTTCAGGAACGCCTGGCCGATCTTGCTGAACGCGCCCTCATTCAGATTGATGCGTACCGCTGCCGCCTGATTACTCGCGTCGATGGTGTCATTGCCACCCGCATCCCAGATTGTCTCGAAAACCGACTGGCCAGCAGCCCAGCTATAGGTGTTATTCCCGGTCTGCCATTGGTTATTCGCCCCATAAAGGCTCTGTATGGCAGCGATGTCGAGCAGCATTGGCGTGGTCGGTTCATAGAGGTACGGGTCGTTGTAACTCATGACCGTGTAACGTACGTCGTCGAACTCGGTAGCAAGCACCGTGGGGTTGAAGCCGCTAGTGGAAAACGGATGTTTGAGGCCCAGCGCGTGCCCGATCTCATGCACAAAGGTCAAGTAGTCGTAGGAGCCTTTGACGGGCGCTGGATCATTCGTCGACGGGCCGATCCAGACATCACCGGCAGTAGGGCTGGTGCCAGGCATATAAGCCCAGGCGGCGACGCCGTCATCCATCCCTTGGTAACCACCAAATCGCAAGTCACCGACATCGCTGAAGGATTCGCCAACCTGCGTGAATTGAATGTTGGCAACCGAACTCCACGCACCCAGCGCGCTGACGACGCTGTTCTGCTGGGCCGGAGTCAGGACGTAGGTGGCCAGGTCCTCGTTGTTGTTGCTGTAATCGAAGGTGAAACGTGAATTATCGGTAATGAAGCTGTACGTCAATGAGGTAACGGGCATGCCATTGTTCGTTGAATTGCCTGACCAATAAGTGCCGTAAAGCAAACTATCGACTTGCGCATTGCCGGTCAGGCTGGCAGACGAAACAGATGAATAACCGAAAAATGGACTAGGCATGGGAGCTTCCTGTGGGCAATCTGCGGTCTATCCTGGATGCGACCGCTACAAAGGGATCATTTTGCATCAGAAACTGACGCATTAATATCATTTGGCCATTATTGTGCCGAACGGTCTGACCAAGGCGCAACCAGCCAGTCGTTGGCCTTGCGGATATCCTCGTCTGCCAATCTTCCACTCCAGCGATGCAGCACGAGCAGACTGGTCACGAAGCGGTATTGGGACTGATAGAAATCGCGTCGTGCACGAAACTCTTCCTGGATACTATCCAGCACGTCCACGGCATGCTTGACGCCGTAGTTGAAGGCTTTCTCGGTAGCTATTCTGGACTTTTCCGCGGACTCCAGGGCGCGTCGGGTCGCCTTGATACGGCTGAGTTCGGCCGTCATGCCCAGATAGGCAGTGCGAGTTTCCTTGATGACCTGGCGGCGCAAGGCCTCCAATTCCTGCTGGGCGACCTCCTTGTCGCTTTCCGAACTGGACACCCGCGCGCGGGTGGAGCCGCCACTGTAGAGAGGCACTTGCAAATCAAGGGAAGCGACCAGGTTATCCGTGCGGGGAGTCAAGGCACCTTCGTAGCCGATGTCACTACGTTGCGCCGTGAGATTCAGGCCCAGCCTGGGCAGATGACCGGCCCTGGCTTCACCAACAGCCGCCTCGGCTGCAAGGATACTGTGTTCGCGGGCATGCAGTGCCGGGTTGCTATCGAGCGCTGCATGCACCCAATAGTCCTGTGCTTGCGCCGGCAGGCTGAAGGCAGGATTCTCTGCGATGCGCTTGAACGGCTCATGGACATCACGCCCCACCAGCTCGGAAATAGCCTCACGACTGATCGCAACCTTGTTGCTGGCTTCGATCTCGTCTGCCTTGAGCGCATCCACGCGGGCCTCGAGATCAAGCCTGTCGGTTACCATCGCCATCTGGCGCGCATACAAGGCATTTATTCGCTTGAGGTTGCGCTCGGTTGCGTCCAGTTCACTGCGCACCAGGGACAGTTCATCCTCGGCCGCGAGAACGGCAAAGTAGCGTTCAGACAAATCGATACTGGCCTGCACCTGGGTGTCGTCGGATTCGTATTCACTCTGCCGGGCCAGCTCCACATATTTGCGGTAGCTGCGCCAGACCTGCGGATCGTAGATCACTTGGTTGAGCACCACGGCCATGCGCTTGCCGTTGTACTGGATGCGGCTGACATCATCGTCACGCCGGCTGCGATTGACGCTACCGCTGGCGTTGAGCTGCGGCAGCAGTTGGCCGAACGCGGCGCGCTCGTTGCCCTTCCCGCTGCGAATCAAGGCCTGTGCTCGCAGAACGCGTGGATCGGCGCCCTGCGCTTCCTGATGCAATTGCCACAGATCCACGTGGGAAGACGTTGGCACGCTGTCCGCAAGGGCGCCGAGCGGCGCGAGGATCGCGCACAGGATGATCAGAGATCTCATGTCAATCCTCGATCATCGAACGGGCGAAAGCATTGCTGGCAGGCTGCATCAGGTACTCCAACAACGTCCGCGCCCCTGTGTTGATCAGCACTTCGACCGGCATCCCCGGCACCAGGGCACGTTCGCCCAGCGCCTGGCGTCCCTTGTCGGTCAACGCTACACGCGCCAGGTAATAAGCCGTGCCGGTGTCCTGGTTGACCAGACGATCCGCCGATATCTGCACCAGTTGCCCTTCGATGACAGGCGTGGTGCTGCTCTTGAACGCGCTGAAGCGAATGTCCGCCAGCCTGCCCGGCGCGATACGGTCGATGTCCACGGTCGAAACCTGCGCCTCGACAATCAGCTCTTCATTGGCCGGGACAATGTCCAACAGGGCGGTCCCAGGGCTGACCACGGCGCCCAGGGTGTGCACGGTCATCCCTATGACCCGGCCTGACTCCGGGGCGAGGATGTCGGTGCGCTGGTCGCGATCCTGCAAGGTGGCCAGTCGTTCGCGCAACTCGTAGACCTTGCTTCGCGCTTCACCCAGCAAACCTGCCACTTCACTGGCGAAGGTTTTTTTCAGCTGGAGAATCTTCAGTTGCGCTTCGTCCGCATGGACGCGCGCTCGTGCGCTCTCCGACTGGCTTTCGGCTATTTCGGCCTGCAAGCGCGACAGGCTGCGCTCCTGCTCGCGCAGACGTTGTTTATCCACGTAGCCTTCGGCCAACAATGCACGCAGGTCGACAATCTCTTCTTCATAAGACGTGGCCAGCGCTTGCTTGCTGGCGACGATGGCCTTATAGCCTCGAATCTGCTCTTCGATCTGGCCGATGGACTTCTCCTGCAAGGCAATTTCGCCCTGCAGCGAGGTCCTTCGGGCCTGGAAGATCCGCGCTTCACTGTCGCGGGCTTCGTGAACGCGCGGGTCGGCGGGGTCGAGGGTGGACACGGCCAGCGGCTCCGGCAACGCGTCACGCTCCGCCACCAGTCGGGCTTCGAGTTCGAGCGCAGCAATCAATTGGCTGCGCATCGCCTCCATCTCCGAACGGGCCTGGGTATTGTCAAGCACCAGCAGCACATCGCCCGCTTTCACCAGGTCACCCTCACGCACACGTAGCTCGCGCACGATGCCGCCTTCAAGATGCTGCACAGTCTTGCGATAGCTTTTTACCGTGACCACACCCGGCGCGAGGGCTGCGCTGTCCAGCGGCGCCAGGGCCGCCCAGCCGCCAAACAGGCCAAAGGTGACCAGCAGCAAGGAGTAACCGATGCGCCGTACCGGCCTGTCATCTATGGCCAACCCGGCCACATCAACGGAAAACTGCTTACTGTTTTGCATAACGCTGCCCATCCGCATCCTGCGGCTCAATGGCTCCAGCCTGGCGAGCCGCAGGCGTAGCGCCCTGCAGCCGCGCCATGACACTGTCGCGAGGCCCGAACAGGCTCCTTTCGCCATGGTTGAGAACCAGTAATTTATCCACCTGGGCCAATATCCCGGATCGATGGGTAATGACAAACACCGTGGCCCGGCTCTGCCTGAGCTTTCGCAGCGCCTCGGCGAGCATTTTTTCTCCGGCGTCGTCCAGGTTGGAATTCGGTTCATCGAGCACTACCAGGCGCGGTTCGCCGTACAAGGCGCGGGCCAGCCCGACACGCTGGCGCTGCCCGCCGGACAGTCCACCGCCGTTGGCACCAATCAGCGTGTCGTAGCCATCGGGCAATTGCAGCACCATCTCATGCACCCCGGCCATGCGTGCGGCGGCGACCACCGCAGAAGCGTCCATCGGGCCGAAACGCGAAATGTTCTGGCTGATGGTGCCTTCGAACAGTTCGATGTCCTGCGGCAAGTAACCGATATACGCACCCAGCTCCTCCCGGCGCCATTGGCTGATGTCCGCGCCGTCCAGGCGCACGGTGCCGGTCAGACTTGGCCAGATTCCCAGCAACGCCCTGGCCAGCGTCGATTTGCCTGCCCCACTGGGGCCAATGATGCCCACTGCTTCTCCAGGAGCTACGTTGAAGTCCAGGCCACGGATAATCGGTTTACGACTGCCCGGAGAACCGACCGAAAGGCCCTCGACGCGGACCGCGCCCTCCGGCGCAGGCAGTGACATGCGCTCCGGATCCGCGGCGTGCCTGGCCAGCAACTCATGCAGTCGTGCGTATTGCGAGCGTGCGCCCAGGAAGTTTTTCCACACACCAATCAACTGGTCGATGGGGGCCAGCGCGCGGCCCAGCAAAATGGAGCCGGCGATCATCAGTCCGGGCGTGATTTCATGATTGATTGTCAAGTAAGCGCCCAGGCCCAACACCAGCGATTGCACAATCTGGCGGAACGTCCTGGATATCGCCGCAACGGTCGTGGCGCGGTCGCTGGCCAGGCTTTGCAGGGATAACACTGTATGGACCCGCCTGCTCCAGTGTTCGCGAAGGCTGGCAAGCATGCCCATCGACTCGACCACCTCGGCATTGCGCAAGCTTTTGTTGGTAAAAGCGGTGGCGGCCATCTGCTCGCGATTGGCATCCTGCAGCGGCACTTGCGTGAGCTTTTCGTTGACGAAGGCCAGCGCCCCCAGCAGGACCGCGCTCAACAACCCCATCCAACCGTACCAGGGATGGAAGATGAACATGACGGCCAGATAGATTGGAATCCATGGCGTATCGAAAAACGCAAAGAGACCGTTGCCGGTCAGGAACTGGCGCAACGCGTTCAGGTCGCTCAATGGCTGTGCTGTGGCGTCCATGCCGCTGGTATTGAGTGCCTGCCTGAAACTGGCGTCGAACAGACGCTGCCCCAGCAGCGTGTCGAGGCGCGTGCTGATTCGTACCATGATCCGCGAACGAACCCATTCCAGGCCGCCCATCGTGCTCATCAACAGCAACATGATCAGCGTCAGCATCAACAGGGTGGACAGGCTGGCGCTGGCTACCGCGCGGTCATACACCTGCAACATGTAGAACGAGGGGACCAACATCAGCAAATTGACGAAAAAACTGAAAAAGGCCACGGAAAGAAAGCTGCCCTTGCATGCGGCAAGCGCGCCTTCCAACTCGGTCCGGGTGTGGGCTGACATGGTTCATTCCCTGAGGTCCGCTTATGTTCAAACCTGCGAGGATCGTAGGGAGTACAGATACACGAACGCCTTCAAAAACAGTCGCAGGACAGGTCGCAAAGGCCTGCGCGACAAAGATTATGTGCGCTGTATCGGCAAACACGAGCAGTTCTGTAGGGAAACTTTTCAGCTGCAACAACCGGCTATTAATTACGAGCCCGCAGGCTTTCGTCGGCAGGATGATCTATACCTACAGGTGTACGCACCCGGGCTACACGACAATAAAGACATGCCCGGGAAGCACGGCCGAACCGCCAGGGAAACACCGCCCTCCCCGGCACTGGCCTGAACGATAATGTACCCTGCGCCGCGCATGTAGAATGGCGGCCCTTTTTTCAATGCCTGAAGTATCGACCATGAGCCGGATCCCACGCGTATTGAATGGTCGTCCCAAGGCACTCTGGCGGCTCTGCTTTTCGCTTTTGTCATTGGTTATCCTTCATGCGCACGGTGAGCCACAAGTCATCGAGCTGCACATCCCGGACGCACCGCCGCTGACGTTCATCAACGACCCCAGGGGGTACGGCATCGTCGGTGACGTCGCGGTGCAGGCGATTACCCGGGCCGGGTATACGCCAAAGATCCACCTGCTGCCTTGGGCAAGGGCACAAAAACATGTCAGCGAAGAACACGACTACCTGATAGCTCCCTTGTCGCGCATTCCTGTGCGCGAGGATCGCTTCAGCTGGATCGCTTCGATCATGCCCATGGAGCGCGCCTTCTTCAGCCTCGACCGGCAGGTCACCAGTTTCGCCCAGGCGAAAGCAACCTACCGCAAGATCGGCGTCGGCCTGGGCAGTGCACAGGAGGACATCCTGCGCGCCGAAGGCTTCAGCGACGAACAGATCTACCCGCTGGCCATCGGTGACAACCCTGCCCAGATGCTGCTGATGGGACGTATCGATGCCTGGTTCAACGGTGTTCCGGAGAGTCGCTATATCTGGCCGAAGGTGTCCAGGCGCAAACTGCTGATGAGCCCGGTTGGCAGCAGCGCCGACCTCTATCTGGCGTGTTCCAGGCGCTGCTCCGAAAAAATCGTCGAAGACTTGCGTGGGGCCGTCGAGGCGCTGCGCAAGGACGGCACGATCAAGCGGATACGTGAGGTATATCTGCCTGACTGAATGGCCGGCTGGCACCGATCCACTGCACAGTTGCCGTATGCCATGGCTCATCAATGGCTTATATCATTCCGAATGATAGTTACCTTTGCTTCATTCGATTCGTTCCTTTCAGCCTTGCCACGCATCATCCGCCCATCTCAATACACTTGGCGGATGCTATCCATGGAACATTCACTTTCTAAATTGCGCTTTCCCCTGGCACTGTTGGCAGTGCTGGTGATCAGCGCGTGCGGCAAGACCCCCGACACGGCAGCTTCGATGCCGGCGGCCAAAGTCAGTGTGGCCAAGGTACTGGAGCAACCCGTCAACGAATGGGACGAGTTCACCGGGCGCCTCGAAGCGCCGGAAACCGTCGAGATCCGCCCGCGGGTTTCCGGGCAGATCGATGAAGTGGCCTTCACCGAAGGCGCGCTGGTCAAGAAAGGCGACCTGCTGTTCCAGATCGACCCGCGCCCGTTCCAGGCTGAAGTGCGTCGTCTCGAAGCCCAACTGGCCCAGGCTCGCGCCACCGCGACCCGCAGCGAGAACGAGGCCCAGCGCGGCGAACGCCTGCGCTTGAGCAATGCGATTTCCGCCGAACTGGCGGATTCGCGCACCACCGCAGCCCAGGAAGCCCGCGCCGCCGTGGCCGGCATCCAGGCGCAACTGGACCTGGCCAAGCTGAACCTCAGCTTCACCCGGGTCACCTCGCCCATCAACGGCCGTGTCAGCCGGGCGGAAATCACCGCCGGCAACCTGGTGACCGCCGACGTCACGCCGCTGACCAGCGTGGTCTCCACCGACAAGGTCTACGCCTATTTCGACGCCGACGAGCGCGTCTTCCTCAAGTACACCCAACTCGCCCGCCAGGGCCAGCGCGGCCAGGCCACGCCGGTCTACATGGGCCTGTCCAACGAGGAAGGCAACCCGCACCTGGGCCAGATGAACTTCGTCGACAACCAGGTCAACCCGCAGACCGGCACCATCCGTGGCCGCGCGGTGTTCGACAACAAGGACGGCGCCTACACCCCTGGCCTGTACGCCCGACTGAAACTGGTGGGCAGCGGCACCTACTCCGCCGTACTGATCAACGACGAAGCCGTCGGCACCGACCTGGGCAAGAAATTCGTGCTGGTGATGGACGCCGACAACAAGCCGGCGTACCGCGCCGTCGAGCTGGGGCCGAAGATCGAAGGCCTGCGTATCGTGCGCAACGGCCTGAGCAAGGACGACACCATTATCGTCAAGGGACTGCAACGGGCCCGTCCGGGTTCGCCGGTCACGCCTGAAACCGTGCCGATGGCCAGCGAGCAGACACTCGCCGCCCTGGCACAACAACGTAAAGCGCTCGAAGCCAGCAATCTGCCCCAGGTCGCGCCCAACAAGGCAGCGTCCGGCTCCGCAGGCAAACTGGCTTCTGCGTCCCCACGCGGCTAAGGGACTGAACTCAAGATGAAATTTTCCCAGTTCTTCATTTCGCGGCCGATCTTCGCAGCGGTGCTCTCGCTGCTGATCCTGATCGCCGGTGCGATCTCGCTGTTCCAGCTGCCGATCAGCGAATACCCCGAAGTCGTGCCGCCGACCGTGGTCGTGCGCGCCAACTTCCCCGGTGCCAACCCCAAGGTCATCGGTGAAACCGTAGCCGCGCCTTTGGAACAAGCCATCACCGGTGTCGAGAACATGCTCTACATGTCCTCGCAGTCCACCGCCGACGGCAAGATCACCCTGACCATCACCTTCGCCCTGGGCACCGACCTGGACAACGCCCAAGTGCAGGTACAGAACCGCGTCACCCGCACCGAGCCCAAGTTGCCGGAGGAAGTGACCCGGATCGGCATCACGGTGGACAAGGCGTCGCCCGACCTGACGATGGTCGTGCACTTGACCTCGCCGGACAAACGCTACGACATGCTTTATCTGTCCAACTACGCCTTGCTCAACATCAAGGATGAGCTGGCGCGCCTCGGCGGCGTCGGTGATGTGCAGTTGTTCGGCATGGGCGACTATTCGCTGCGGGTCTGGCTGGATCCGAACAAGACTGCGTCGCGCAACCTGACCGCTACCGACGTTGTCACGGCGATCCGCGAGCAGAACCGCCAGGTTGCCGCCGGTGCCCTGGGCGCGCCTCCAGCGCCGAATGCCCAGGCGTTCCAACTCTCGGTCAACACCCAGGGGCGCCTGGTCAGCGAGGAAGAGTTCGAGAACATCATCATCCGTTCCGGCGCCAATGGTGAAATCACTCGCCTGAAAGACATCGCACGGGTGGAGCTGGGCTCCAGCCAATACGCCCTGCGTTCGCTGCTCGACAACCAGCCGGCGGTGGCGATCCCGATCTTCCAGCGCCCGGGTTCCAATGCCATCCAGATTTCCAACGATGTGCGCGAGAAAATGGATGAGCTGAAAAAAGGCTTCCCGGCCGGCATGGACTACAGCATCGTCTATGACCCGACGATCTTCGTGCGCGGCTCCATCGAAGCGGTGGTGCATACCCTGTTCGAAGCGCTGATCCTCGTGGTGCTGGTGGTGATCCTGTTCCTGCAGACCTGGCGCGCCTCGATCATCCCGCTGGTGGCAGTGCCGGTGTCGCTGATCGGTACATTCGCGGTCATGCACCTGTTCGGCTTCTCACTCAATGCGCTGTCGCTGTTCGGGCTGGTACTGGCCATCGGTATCGTCGTGGATGACGCCATCGTGGTGGTGGAGAACGTCGAACGAAACATCGGCCTCGGGCTCACGCCGGTGGAAGCCACCAAGCGCGCCATGGGCGAAGTGACCGGGCCGATCATCGCCACGGCACTCGTACTGTGTGCGGTATTCGTTCCCGCCGCCTTCATCAGCGGCTTGACCGGGCAGTTCTACAAACAGTTTGCCTTGACCATTGCCATCTCGACGGTGATCTCGGCGTTCAACTCGCTGACCCTGTCGCCAGCCCTGGCCGCGGTATTGCTCAAGAGCCATGACGCGCCCAAGGACCGTTTCTCGCGGCTCCTCGACAAGATCTTCGGCGGCTGGCTGTTCCGTCCGTTCAACCGCTTCTTCGACCGCGCCAGCCACGGTTACGTGGGCACCGTCGGCCGCGTGATCCGCAGCAGCGGCATTGCCCTGATCGTTTACGCTGGCTTGATGGTGCTGACCTTCTTCGGTTTCTCCAACACGCCAACCGGTTTCGTGCCTGGCCAGGACAAGCAATACCTGGTGGCCTTCGCGCAACTGCCCGACGCCGCGAGCCTGGACCGCACCGAAGACGTGATCAAGCGCATGTCCGAAATGGCCCTCAAGCAGCCGGGCGTTGAAAGCGCGGTGGCCTTCCCGGGCCTGTCGATCAACGGCTTCACCAACAGCCCGAACGCCGGCATCGTCTTCGTGACCCTCAAGCCTTTTGATGAGCGCAAGGACGCGAGTATGTCGGCCGGTGCCATCGCTGGTGCGTTGAACGGCCAGTATTCGGAGATCCAGGAAGCCTACATGGCGATCTTCCCGCCGCCGCCGGTACAGGGCCTGGGCACGATCGGTGGTTTCCGCCTGCAAATCGAAGACCGGGGCAACCTGGGCTACGACGAGCTGTACAAAGAAACGATGAACATCATCACCAAGAGCCACAACGTGCCGGAACTGGCCGGGTTGTTCACCAGCTACACGGTGAACGTGCCTCAGGTCGATGCCGCCATCGATCGTGAAAAAGCCAAGACCCACGGCGTAGCCGTCAGCGACATCTTCGACACCCTGCAGATCTACCTGGGTTCGCTGTATGCCAACGACTTCAACCGCTTCGGCCGTACCTACCAGGTCAACGTCCAGGCCGAGCAACAGTTCCGCCTCGAGTCGGACCAGATCGGCCAGCTCAAGGTGCGCAACAACCGTGGCGAGATGATCCCGCTGGCGACCTTCATCAAGGTCAGCGACACCTCGGGGCCGGACCGCGTGATGCACTACAACGGCTTCATCACCGCTGAAATCAACGGTGCCGCCGCCCCGGGCTACAGCTCCGGCCAGGCTGAAAAAGCCATCGAGAAACTGCTCAAGGACGAATTGCCCAACGGCATGACGTACGAGTGGACCGACCTGACGTACCAGCAGATTCTTTCGGGCAACACCGCGTTGTTCGTGTTCCCGCTCTGCGTATTGCTGGCGTTCCTGGTGCTCGCGGCCCAATACGAAAGCTGGAGCCTGCCTCTGGCGGTGATCCTGATCGTACCGATGACGCTGCTGTCGGCGATTACCGGGGTGATTCTCTCCGGTGGCGACAACAACATCTTCACCCAGATCGGCTTGATCGTACTGGTCGGACTGGCCTGCAAGAACGCGATTCTGATCGTCGAGTTCGCCAAGGATAAACAGCTCGAAGGCATGACCCCGCTGGCTGCGGTACTGGAAGCTTGCCGCCTGCGTCTGCGGCCGATCCTGATGACCTCCTTCGCCTTCATCATGGGCGTGGTGCCCCTGGTGCTCTCCAGCGGCGCCGGTGCGGAAATGCGCCACGCCATGGGTGTCGCGGTGTTCTCGGGCATGCTTGGGGTGACCTTCTTCGGCCTGCTGCTGACCCCGGTGTTCTACGTATTGATCCGTAACTTCGTCGAGCGCAGCGAGGCCCGCAAAGCGGCCCGGGCCTTGAAACTGGAGGCGCAACAATGAGTTTGAAAGCGTTCCTGCCGAGCTTGCTGGTCCTGGCGTTAAGCGCCTGCGCCGTGGGCCCGGACTACCAGGCACCGAAAACGGAGGCGGCCAACATCACCGCCGCCACCGACGGCGCCGCCGGCCAGAAGAACTTCGACCGCGCGCGGTTCGAAGGTATCTGGTGGCAGCAGTTCGACGACCCGACCCTCAACGCGTTGGTGACTCGCTCCCTGGACGGCAACCGCGAGTTGCGCGTGGCCTTCGCCCGCCTGCGGGCCGCCCGGGCGATTCGCGACGACGCCAGCAATGATGCAATGCCGACCATCACCAGCCGCGCCAGCAGCGAACTGGGCAAAGGCCAGAACCCGATGGGGCAGACCGACGACCGGGTCAACTCCGAGCGTTATGACCTGGGCCTGGACATGGCCTGGGAACTGGACCTGTTCGGCCGCATCCAGCGCAACCTGGAAGCGACCGATGCCGACCAGCAGGCCGCCGAGGCCGATCTCTATCAGTTGCAGGTGAGCATGATCGCCGAACTCGTGGATGCCTACGGCCAGCTGCGCGGCGCCCAACTGCGTGAAAAAATCGCCCTGGCCAACCTGCAGAACCAGCAGGAGTCACGCAAGATCACCGAAAGCCTGCGTGATGCCGGCGTCGGCGATCAGCTCGACGTGGTGCGTGCCGATGCGCGCCTGGCCGCGGTGGAAGCCAGCGTGCCGCAACTGCAAGCCGAACAGGCGCGCCAGCGCAACCGCATCGCGACATTGCTGGGCGAGCGTCCGGACAAGCTGAGCGTGGACCTGAGCCCTAAACAGCTGCCGGCGATTGCCAAGGCCCTGCCGATTGGCGACCCCGGGCAACTGCTGCAACGCCGTCCGGATGTCCTGAGTGCCGAGCGTCAACTGGCAGCTGCCACGGCGCGCATCGGCGTGGCCAAGGCCGACCTGTTCCCAAGGGTCAGCCTCAGCGGCTTCCTCGGCTTCACCGCCGGGCGTGGCTCGCAGATCGGTTCCTCGGCGGCCAATGCCTGGGCGCTGGGTCCAAGCATTACCTGGGCCGCGTTCGACCTGGGCAGTGTGCGAGCGCGCTTGCGCGGTGCCAGCGCCGAGGCTGATGGCGCCCTGGCGAACTATGAACAGCAGGTGCTGCTGGCCCTGGAAGAGTCGGAAAACGCCTTCAGCGATTACGGCAAACGCCAACAGCGGCTGATCTCGCTGATCCGCCAGAGCGAATCGAGCCGCGCGGCCGCCGACCTGGCCGAGATTCGCTACCGTGAAGGCACCGAGGACTTCCTCGTGCTGCTCGACGCCCAGCGTGAACGCCTCGCTGCCGAGGACAGCCAGGCCCAGGCCGAAGTGGACCTGTATCGCGGCATCGTCGCGATCTACAAGGCCCTGGGCGGCGGCTGGCAACCGGAAACCGTCGCCAGCAACTGAGCCCTCCCCAACCGAGCTCCTTTGGTTGGCCGCAACCAACCAATCCCTTTGCCCCGCGTCTCATTCGGTCGCGGGGCTTTTTTTGGCTGTCGCCAGTCTTGCTCCCTTGGGAGGTTCAACTGTTCTAGTGTGGGAGCGAGCTTGCTCGCGATAGCGGTGTGTCAGTCAATATCCATGTCACTGCCCCACCGCCATCGCGAGCAAGCTCGCTCCCACAGGTCCTTCACCGCTATTCAGGTTTGACTCAAGCCCGGACCTGACCGAAGCTTGCGACACTTCACGCTTTCTGGTTACGGATTACCTGAATGTCCTCGTCTCGCCGCTATCTGCTCCTCAGCCTCGCCGTCGTCCTGGTCATCGGTCTCGTCGCGATATGGCTACGCAGCACCACGCCGCAAATCCCCGAAGCAATCAAGCGTGGTTACAGTGAGGCCCTGGACAACGCCCGCAACGGCCAGCCCGGCGCGGCGCGGATGCTTTACCAGCAACTCGGACGCCCGGACCTCTCGCCCAAGCGCCGCGTACGCTTGCACGCCGAGCTGCCCAACTACCCGAGCCCCCAGGCACTGAAACTGGCACAAGCGGACTTGCAGAGCGAATCGCCGCAGGTGCGCCGCGCGGCCATCGACAGCATCGTCGGGCTGGTACCGAACGCCCAGCGCAGCCTGTTGCTCGGCCCACTCCTGGACGATAACGAGCCGGACGTCCGGTTCGCCGCGGTGAATGCCTTGCTGGGGCTTTCGCCGGATGAACTGGGCCTGTACTTCGGCGCGATGCAGATCGCCGCCGACACCTGGAAGCAAGTGCTCAACGACGCTCCACCCACCACCGAGTCCCTGTATCAGCTTGCCCGGCTGTACCTGCATAACGCTGATCTGGAAAAAGCCCAGCAGGCGCTGGAGCAGGCCCTGCGCCTGCAGCCGGACAACCTGCCGGCGCTGGTCATGCAGGTCGATGTGCTGGACCGACAAGGCCAGGCCGAAGCTGCACGACAACTGCTCGCCCGGCAGTTGCAGACCCAGCCGGCATCGGCTTATCTGCAACATGCGCTGGGCATGTGGCTGCTCCAGCACGGGCAGACCGAATACGCCGTGCTTGGCCTGGCCAAGGCGGTGGAGCTTGAGCCTGAGAACCGGCACTACCGCTATGACCTGGCGACCACTTTGCATGCCGAGCAGGAGGTGGAAGCCGCGCAGAAACAGCTCCAGGAAATTGTCCAGCGCTACCCTGCCGACCGCAAGGCGCGGGTATTGCTGATCAATTATTGGAAGGAGACCGGTCAGTTGCAGCATGTCCAGGTTTTATTGGCCCAACTGGAACAACTGAACCCCGACGACCCGGCGATACAACAAGGCCTGTAGGCCCATTCGCGCGGGTGGAAAGTTGTGCAGCAGTGCGCGTTTTGTCAAAGGAAGCGGAACCGCCATCACTGCCAAAGGTCAAGTGTTCAGGCAGTTCATTTTCAGGCGATACCCCGCCTGCTGCCCACTTCCCTAGTCATGAGAGGGTTATTTTTGATTACATCTAACGAGTCGATCAGCGCAAAAGCCGCCACCGGGATCGAAGGGCTGGACGATGTCCTTTCCGGTGGTTTGTCCCTGGGTCACGTGTTTCTCCTGGAGGGAGAGCCGGGTACCGGTAAAACCACGGTCGCGTTGCATTTCCTGATGGCCGGCGCCAAGGCCGGCGAACGCTCGTTGTATATCACGCTGTCGGAAACCGAGCGTGAATTGCGTCAGGGCGCGGCCTCCCATGGATGGACGCTCGATGAGAGCATCCACATCTTCGAGCTGACCCCGCCCGAGAGCCTGCTCAACGCCGATCAGCAGCAGAGCCTGCTGTATTCCTCCGACCTGGAACTGGGGGAAGCGACCCGGCAGATCTTCGAAGTGGTGGAGCGCATCAAGCCGACCCGGGTCGTGCTGGACAGTCTTTCGGAGATTCGCCTGCTGGCGCAGAGCTCTCTGCGCTACCGTCGGCAGATCCTCGCGATCAAACACTACTTCGTGCGTTATGACGCCACGGTCCTGCTCCTGGATGACCTGACCACTGAATCCCTGGACAAGACCGTGCACAGCGTGGCCCACGGCGTCATTCGCCTCGAGGAACTGACCCCCAACTACGGTGCCGAACGGCGCCGGCTGCGGGTGGTCAAGTATCGCGGGCAGAAATACCGTGGCGGTTACCACGATTTCACCATCATGAGCGACGGCCTGCACGTCTTCCCTCGCCTGGTGGCCGCCGAGCATCGCGGCCAGTACCTGCGTCAGCAGCTGTCCAGCGGCATCGGCGAAATGGACGCCCTGTTGGGCGGTGGCATCGAGACCGGCTCCAGCACGCTGATTCTCGGTCCGGCCGGTACCGGCAAATCGCTGATCTCGTTGATCTTTGCTGCAGCTGCCGTACGCCGCGGAGAAAAAGCCGCGCTGTTCATCTTCGACGAAGAGCTGGGGCTGCTGTTCGAGCGCATGAAAAACATCGGCATCGATCTGCACGAATTGCAAAAAACCGGCAATCTGCTGATCGAGCAGGTCGATGCCGCGGAGCTGTCTCCGGGTGAGTTTTCCCATCGTGTGCGGCGTTGCGTCAGTGACGGCAATATCAAGACCGTGGTGATCGACAGCATCAACGGCTACCAGGCCGCCATGCCGGAAGAAAACGCCCTGGTCTTGCATATGCATGAGCTGTTGCTCTACCTCAACCGCAAAGGCGCGGCGACCTTCATGACCGTCGCGCAACACGGGCTGGTGGGCGACATGCAGGCGCCAGTGGACATTACCTACCTCGCCGACACCGTCATCCTGCTGCGTTACTTCGAAGCGCTGGGCAAGGTTCGCCGGGCGGTTTCCGTTATCAAGAAGCGCACCGGCGCCCATGAGTCGACTATCCGTGAATATCGCATCAGCAAGCTGGGCATGACCATCGGCCAACCGCTGGAAGCGTTCCAGGGCGTGTTGCGTGGCGTACCGACCTATATGGGTGCGGACAACCCATTGCTTGAGGATGGCACTCCGTGACGTCGGCCGAGCCACTGTCCGAGCGGGCGCTGATTCTCGCGCCGCTCGGACGGGACAGCCAGATTGCCCTGATGATTCTCAAGGAAGCCGGTTTCAACGGCCTCGTTTGCAGTCATCTGGGCCATTTATGCGAAGAATTGGGGCAAGGCGCAGGCCTTTTGGTGATTTCATCGGAAGCCCTGGTCGGGCCGGATCTGGAGACCCTGTTCCAGCACATCGAACAGCAGCCGGCCTGGTCCGACTTGCCGATTGTCCTGCTGACTCATCACGGTGGCCCGGAGCAGAACCCGGTGGCACGCATCGGCGTGCAGCTGGGCAACGTGACGTTCCTGGAGCGTCCGTTCCATCCGGTGACGCTCGTCAGCCTGGTGACCACCGCGTTGCGCGGACGCCGCAGGCAATACGAAGCGCGGGACCGGCTGATCGACCTGAGCAACAGCGAGCTGCGCCTGCAAACGACCCTCGAAACCCTGGAACAACAGGTCGAGGAGCGCACCGCCCAGCTGCGTCATAACGAAGAAGCCCTGCGCCAGTCGCAGAAAATGGAAGCAGTCGGCCAATTGACCGGCGGCATCGCCCATGACTTCAACAACATGCTCACCGGCATCATCGGCAGCCTCGAACTGCTGCGCCGACGCCTGGCGCGCGGCCGCACCGAAGACCTGGACAGCCTGATCGACCTGGGCGTGACCTCGGCCAACCGCGCGGCAGGCCTGACGCATCGGCTGCTGGCCTTTTCCCGGCGGCAATCGCTGGACTCCAAGGCTGTGCAAATGAACACGCTCGTATTATCCATGGGCGAGTTGCTGCAGCGCAGCCTCAACGAGAGTATCCGCCTGGAGATGCAACTGGACGAGCAGCTCTGGATCGCCGAAGCCGACCCCAATCAACTGGAAAGCGCCCTGCTCAACCTGGTACTCAACGCCCGCGATGCCATGCCCGGTGGCGGCAAACTGCTGGTGCAGACGTTCAATCGTTACCTGGACACCGGCTTCACCGACGCCTACACCAACCTGGAGCCCGGGGACTACGTGGTGTTAAGCGTGCAGGATAGCGGATGCGGCATGCCGGAATCGGTGATGCACCGTGCGTTCGATCCTTTCTTCACGACCAAGCCGATCGGCCAGGGCACCGGCCTGGGTCTTTCGATGATCTATGGCTTCAGCAAGCAGTCCCGTGGCCACGTGACCATCGACAGCGAGGTCGACAAAGGCACCACCGTAAACCTTTATCTGCCGCGCTTTGTGGGCGAGGAGATACACGAACCGGCCGTCGCCACCCAGCAGGCGCCTTATGCGCAGGATGGCGAAACCGTGCTCATCGTCGAAGATGATGCGGCGGTGCGGGTGTTGGTCAGCGCAGTGCTGAGCGAGTTGGGCTACGCCTTCGTCGAGGCCGGAGACGCAAACGCGGCGATGCCGATCCTGCAATCGAACCAGCGCATCGACCTGTTGATCAGCGATGTGGGCCTGCCCGGCATGAATGGGCGGCAACTGGCCGAAATCGGCCGGCAGATCCGCCCCGATCTGAAAGTGCTGTTCATCACCGGTTACGCCGAACACGCGGCGGTGCGCGGTGGTTTCCTCGACCCAGGCATGCAGATGATCACCAAGCCGTTCACGTTTGATCTGTTGACGGCGAAGGTGCGGGAGATGATCAAGGTTTGACACTTCCGTTCAGCCAGCGTGATTAACGGGGCGCCGAATCAACGCCTCCAGCCAGGCTGGCGATTCTTACGGCTGTACGTCGATCAATTGTGGGAGAGAGCCTGCTCGCGAAGACTGAGTGTCAGTCAATGCAGATGTCGGATGGGCTGGCCCCTTCGCGAGCAAGCTCGCTCCCACAGGGCTTGCTGTGTGCCGTGAGGCCTATGTCTGCCCAAAATCCAATGTGGGAGCGAGCCTGCTCGCGAAGACTGAGTGTCAGTCAATGCAGATGTCGGATGGGCTGGCCCCTTCGCGAGCAAGCTCGCTCCCACAGGGATTAGAGTGTGCCGTGAGGCCTGTGTCTGTCGAAGGTCCAATGTGGGAGCGAGCTTGCTCGCGATAGCGGTGGGTCAGCTACGCAAATGCTTGCATGTGCCCGCTGCTGCTCTTGCTCTTGCTGTGCTTTTGATCTTGATCTCAGCGCCCCGTTAACCACGCTGGCCGAACGCAGGCATTGTGCAGTGGGCATCCCGGCATGGATGCCGGGATAGCCGCGCTGGGCCAGGGACGGCCCTTCGCGGCGGGCCCACGGAGCAATGCCGGAGTGAGGGCATGCCGAGCCTTGGCGAGGCACCGAGTGGTGGGGCAAAGCCTTTTTGGTTACTTTTATGGCGTCCGGTGCGTGTCAATGTACCTGTCGCCTCACGTCAGCTTCAACTACCCATTGAAGCCCAAACAACCGGCTGAACTACGACAACATCCCCTGCATGATCTTCTGCAACACATCCAGATCAAACGGCTTGTCCAGAATCGGCGCCTTGCGCGTGATGGGGCTATCGGTCTCGCGCACTTCCTGAGCATACCCACTGATAAAGATGACCTTCAGGTCCGGACGCAACCTCACCGCAGGCTCAGCGATCTGCACCCCGGAAATCCCCCCCGGCAGACGGAAGTCGGTAATCATCATGTCCAGGTGAGGCTTGCTCGCCAGAATCTCGAACGCCTGCTCGCCGTTTTCAGCCTGGAGCACCCGGTACCCTTCGCCAGACAGGTAGGCCGACAGCACCATCAGGATCGACGGATCATCCTCGACAATCAGTACAACGTCTTGCGCATCTTCACTCATGAGAAGCCTTTGTTGGATCAATAGCTGCTGATACGACCTTGGGGCCACTCAGAGGTTGCGTCCGTTCGCCAGTTTTCTGAAAAGGCAGACAAACGCGAAACAACGCCCCTTCGTTGAGGCGGCTATTGACCGTGATGATACCGCCATGGGCGGTGACAATCTGCTCGGAGATGAACAAGCCCAGCCCCAGGCCAGCGGTGGCGGCCTTGGACGATACCCGCTCGAACTGCTGGAAGATGCGTTTCTGGTTCTCTTCGCTGATGCCGATACCGTGATCCTGCACTTCGATGCAGGCGTGGTCGGGCGTCTGGTAGACGCGCACTTCGATCGGGCTCTTGCTGCCATAACGCAACGCATTGGTCAGCAGGTTCGAGACCACCTGCTCGATGCGAAACTCATCCCAGTGCCCTTCCACCATAGGCTCGGCGGTACAATTCACCGAGCATTCGGCAGCGGCGATCTGCGGCTGGAAGTTGCGCAGCAGGTTCTCCACCAGCGCCGTCAGGTTGAAGCGGGTCGGACGGATGGACAACTTCCCGGTGCGAATCCGGGACACGTCCAGCATGTCCTCGATCAAGCGGATCAGGCTCTTGATCTGGCGCTCATCGCGTTCAACCATCGCCTTGATCTTGTCCAGGGTGAACGCCGAGGCGTTGTCGCGCGCCAAGTGCATCTTGCGCAACTGCGTTTCCAGGATCAGGCCGTTAAGCGGCGTACGAACCTCATGGGCGACGATCGACATGAAATCATCCCGCATGCGCACCGCCTGCTCGAGCTCGCCACGGGTGGCTTGCAACTGCTGGAGCAATTGCTCCTGCTCCCGGCGACTCTGCTCGAGAGCGAGCACCTGTTCCTTCATCGCCTTGCGCTGGCGATAGAGCTCGACGAACACGCTGACCTTGCTTTTGACCGCGTGGGTGTCCAGCGGCTTGTGCAGGAAATCCACCGCGCCGCTTTCATAGCCGGTGAATGCATAGTTGCGCTCGCGGCCGGCGGCGCTGACAAAAATGATCGGGATGCTGCGGGTCTTTTCCGTGCCGCGCATCAGCTCGGCCAGTTCGAATCCGTTCATGCCCGGCATCTGCACATCAATGATTGCCAGGGCAAAGTCGTGTTGCAAAAGCAGCGAGAGCGCTTCATCCGCCGACAAGGCCTTGAAGACCTCGCGGTCTTCGCGCTTGATCAGCGCTTCCAGGGCCAACAGATTCTCAGGCAGATCGTCGACGATCAGCAGTTTGGCTTGAATATCTCTTGGCATGTGGTTCATTCCAGCCCGGCCAGCAACTGGCCGATGCCCTGTAAAGTTAGGATATGGTCGGGCTCATGCAACGTAAGCGCCGCTTCGGGCATGGTGGAAACCTGTGCCTCCCTCGGGTCCTGGACGACGGTGATGCCGCCCAGCTCTTTCACCCTGGCCAGCCCCCTGGCGCCGTCACTGTTGGCACCAGTCAGGACCACTGCCAGCAGACGAGGACCATAGACATCGGCGGCCGACTCGAACAACACGTCGATCGATGGCCGCGAATGGTGCACCGGCGCTTCAAGGCTCAGTGACAGGCTGCGATCAGCCTCGATCGACAGGTGATAACCGGGTGTTGCGACATACAACGTGCCCGGGCGTATGTCCTGCTTGTCCTGGACTTCTTCGACGGGTATCGCCAGGCGATGACGAAACACCTGGGCCAACTGGCTGTTACGTTCGTCGGGCAAATGCAGCACCACGAGGACAGGCAGGCTGAAGCCCTTGCGCAGAGGCGTGAAGATGTTGAGCAGCGCCTCGACGCCTCCGGCGGAAGCGCCGACTACGATGGCCTCGATCAGGGGCCTGGATCTGTCCGTCATTGGGCTCATAACTTGCGATAGATCCGTTCCTGTTTGACCAACGGCTCGAACTGCTTGCCGAAAGCCGAAAAATCCAGTGTTTCCTTACTGCCCAACACCAGGAAACCACGATGGCAGAGGGACTCATGAAACAATCCAAATGCGCGATCTTGCAGCTTTTTATTAAAATAAATCAATACGTTACGACAGGAAATCAATTGAGTTTCGGAAAACACACTGTCCGTCGCCAGGCTGTGATCGGCAAAGGTCACGTTCTGACGCAGGGTTTTGTCGAACATGGCGTAATCGTAGGCGGCCGTGTAGTAGTCGGCAAACGAACGCCGGCCTCCGGCGAGCTGGTAATTCTGGGTGTAGGCCCGGACATTCTCTAGGGAAAAAATGCCTTGCTTGGCTTTCTCCAGTGAACGGGGATTGATGTCCGTGGCGTAGATCAAGGTGCGGTCCAACAGCCCTTCTTCGTGCAGCAGGATCGCCATCGAGTAGACCTCTTCACCGGTGCTGCAGCCGGCGATCCAGATCTTGATCGAAGGATAGGTCTTGAGCAGCGGCACCACTTCCTCGCGAATGGCCAGGAAGTGCGCAGGGTCGCGAAACATCTCGCTGACCGGAATCGTCAGCAGTTGGAGCAATTGCATGAACGCGCTCGGGTCGTGAAGTACGCGCTCTTGCAAGGCCGAGATGGTCTTGCATTCGAACTGATTCAACGCATGCAGGACCCGGCGCTTGATGGAGGCGCCGGAATAGTCACGAAAGTCGTAGCTGTACTTCAAATAGATCGCTTCGATCAACAAACGAAGTTCGATGTCAGTGTTTCGTTCCACTAGATTCTTTCCATATTCGGCAACCACACGCGAATCAGTGAGAACAGGCGATCCAGGTCGATCGGCTTGGCCAGGTAATCGTTGGAGCCCGCCGCCAGGCAACGCTCCTGGTCATCCTTCATGGCCTTGGCGGTCACGGCGATGATCGGCAACTTGCGCCAGCGCGGGTCCTTGCGGATCAGCGCGGTGGCTTCAAAGCCGTCCATCTCGGGCATCATCACGTCCATCAGCACCAGATCGATATCCTCGACTTCGTTCAGGCGTTCGATCGCTTCGTAACCGTTACGGCCGATGACCACGACGGCGCCTTTCGCCTCCAGGGCGCTGGTCAGGGCGAAAATGTTGCGCACATCGTCGTCCACCAGCAGCACCTTGCGGCCTTCGAAAACCTTGTCGCGGCTGCGGGCGGTCTGCAGCATCCGCTGTCGTTCATGGGACAACCGCGATTCGACTTTGTGCAGAAAGAGTGTGACTTCGTCCAGCAAGCGTTCCGGCGAGCGCGCGCCCTTGATGATGATCGAGCGCGAGTATTTGCGCAGTTCGGCTTCTTCATCACGGGTCAGGTTGCGTCCGGTGTAGACGATCACTGGCGGAAACGAGCAGATCTCTTCGCTGGACATACGCTTGAGCAAGTCATTGCCGAGCATATCCGGCAGCTTGAGGTCGATGATCATGCAGTCATAGACATGCGTGCGCAGCAGGTCCAGGGCCTGCTGGGCCAGGCCGACCGCGGTGATCTCGATGTCATCGTCGCCGATCAGCCGGGTAATGCTGTCGCGCTGCAAGTCATCGTCTTCCACCAGCAGCACGCGCTTGACCTTCTGGGTCAGCTTGGCTTCCAGGCGCGCGAAAACGTCCTTGAGCTCTTCTCGGGTCGTCGGTTTGACGGCATAACCGATCGCGCCCATGTGCATCGCCGCTTCGACGCGGTCCTCGACGGAAATGACGTGCACCGGGATGTGCCGGGTCTGGGCCTGCTCCTTGAGCCGCTGCAACACGGTCAGCCCGGAATGGTCCGGCAAACGCATGTCCAGCAGGATCGCGTCCGGGCTCAGTTGCAAGGCCAGGTCAAAGCCTTCGTCAGCGCCATGGGCGACCAGGCACTGATAGCCCAGTTCATGGGCCAGATCGAACAGGATCCGGGCAAACTTCGGTTCGTCTTCGATAACCAGAATGCAACGGGTAGCGAAAGGCGCCTTGTCCCGGTCATCGGCAAATTGCGGGACAGGGGTTTCCACCTCGGCGACCAGTGTCGGAGCCGGCACATGGGCCGGGGCAGTGGTCGTCGGGGTGAACGCCATCGGTTCGACAGGCGCCTCCCCTGGCTCGACATAACGCCCAGGCATCACCAGCGTGAACACACTGCCCTGCCCCGGCTCGCTGGAGACCGAGATCGAGCCGCCGAGCAACGTCGCCAGGTCGCGGGAAATCGACAGCCCCAGGCCGGTGCCGCCGTAACGCCGATTGGTGGTGCCGTCGGCCTGGCGGAACGCCTCGAAAATACTCTGCTGCTGGTCGGCGGCGATGCCGATCCCCGAGTCGCGCACCATGAACGCGATACCCGAGCCGGGCTGGCCGGTGATGGTCAGGCAGACGGAGCCCTGCTCGGTGAACTTCACCGCGTTGGACAAAAGGTTCTTGAGCACCTGCTCAAGGCGCTGGCGATCGGTATACAGCATCGACGGCGCGTCAGGCTGCAACTGCACCTCGAAACTCAGGCCCTTGTCCGCCGCCAGCGGCTTGAACATGTCCCGCAGCCCTTCGACCAGGCGAGGCACGCTGGTGTTTTCCGGGCGCACCTCGAGTTTTCCGGCCTCGACCTTGGAAATGTCCAGGATGTCGTTGATCAGGTTCAGCAAGTCATTGCCCGCGGAGTAGATCGACTCGGCAAACTTGACCTGTTCGTCGCTGAGGTTCCTCTGCGGGTTCTCCGCCAGCAGCTTGGACAGGATCAACGAACTGTTGAGCGGCGTGCGCAGCTCATGGGACATATTGGCGAGAAATTCGGACTTGTACTTGCTCGAACGCTGCAGCTCTTCGGCGCGCTCCTGCAATTGGATCTGGGCCAGGTTCAACTCGCTGTTCTTCTGGTCCATGGCGTCGCGCTGCTCGGCCAATTGCTCGTTGGTCTGCTCCAGCTCCTGCTGCTGGGCTTCCAGGTGGGCCTGGGATTCCTTGAGAATGCGCGACTGTTCCTCGAGTTCTTCGTTGGCCGTCTTGAGTTCTTCCTGCTGCACCTGCAACTCTTCGTTGAGCTGCTGGGTTTCGGCCAGTACTTCCTGCAGACGTTGACGGTAACGGGCCGCCTCGATGGAGGTGCCGATATTGCCGGCAACCAGTTCCAGCAACTCGATGTCCCGCCCGGCCAGGGGGCGCAGGAAGCCCAACTCGATGACACCATTGATGCGGTCGTCGTCACGGGTCGGCACCACCATCACGCAATTGGGCAACCCTTGGCCCAGCCCTGAGCTGACCTTGAGGTAATCGCGTGGCACGTCATCCAGACGGATGAGCCGCCCTTGGCGCACGGCCTGCCCGACGATGCCTTCGCCGTCCATGACCATCTGGTGCTGTTCGTCGTCTTCCCGGGACATGCCATAGGTGGCGATGCGCTTGAGCACGCCGTTTTCTTCCCGCGCATACAGTGCGGCAACAACGCTGCCCAGGTACTGGGCGCAGAACTGCAGGATGTTGCGCCCCAAAAGATTCAGCGTCAGTTGGCCGAGCACCTGCTCGGCCAGTTGAGTCTGGCCGTTGCGCAGCCACGCCTGCTTTTCCAGATGCAGGGCGCTTTCCTGCTGGACTTTCAGGCTCGCGCTGTAGTTGCTCGACAGGGCCAACAGATCGCGCCGCCCCACGTAGGCCAGCAACCCGCTGATGGCTGCGACGAAGAGCAAATACAGGGCAATGCTCCAGAGCGTGGTGGTACGCACCTGCTCGTTGCGCTCGGCGCGCAACTGCTGCTCGGTTTCGACGATGTCTTCGAAGGTCGTGCGGATCTCGTCCGTCAACCGTTTGCCACGCCCCTTCTTCACCGCGCCGCGGTAATCACCGCTGCTGCGCTGCAGGTCGATCATGCTCTGGGCATAGTTGGCCCATTCCGTCTGCAGTGCCTGGACCTTACGCAGGCGATCGGTCTGGACGGGATTGTCGGCTGTCAGTTCCAACAATGTATCCAGGGCCACGGCGATGCGCGGCTTGGCCACCTCGTAAGGGTCGAGGAAATGCTCGTCGCCGCTCAGCAGGTAACCGCGCATGCCGGTTTCCAGATCGACGCTCAGCTTCAGCGCTTCATTGGCATTGTTGATGACGCGATCGGTGTGCCCGACCCACTGGATCACCGACAGCAGATAAGTGATCAACACGATGAAAAACACCGCGCTGAGTGCACCCATGCCCAGCGGCAGGCTGATATTGCGGCTCAGGAGCTTGCGAAAACTTTGTTCGTCGACCGAAGACGAAGGAGTCATGGAAAAGGCCTTGGTGGACAGTTGAAGACGATGGAGTTTGCCCAAAAATACGGGTTGGATCCACACATCTGACAAGGCAATGCCACAATTTCCTGACGGTACGACCGGGTCATAAGGATGCGACTATCCTTGTCAGCTCTTGTACTATAGATCCTTTCTTGTACAACCTCGGGAACTTGTACCGCTTCGCTACTTACTCATGCATACGGCTACTTTTTGCCGCGCCCCTACCGATTCCATCTTCCGAGAAGTCTATTATGTCCGTCCCCGCTTCTGACACCCCCTCCACCATCCTGGTAGTCGAAGACGACAACATCGTGCGCATGTTGATTGTCGATGTCCTGGAAGAACTGGAATACAAGGTTTTGGAAGCTGACGGCTGCGAGCAGGCACTTGAGTTTCTGAACGATGACGCTCAGCCCATCGCTCTGATGATGACGGACGTCGGCCTGCCGGTCATGGACGGCCGCGAACTGGCGAAACGGGCCCAACTGGCCAGGCCAGGGCTGCCGATCCTGTTCGCCAGCGGTTATGCCGAAAGCATCGATGTGCCCGAAGGCATGAACGTGATCGGCAAACCCTTCTCCATCGACCAACTGCGCGACAAGGTCAAAAAGATTCTTTCTTGAGCCCAGGCGCATTCTTGGTCACTATCGGCGCCCCGCGCGCCGACCGCGCCTGACCCGCCTCAAGGAATGTCCCTCATGTCTCATCCCACCGCCACCAAAGTCCTGGTGATCGGCTATGTCTGGCCCGAGCCACGCTCATCGGCGGCCGGTGGGCATGTCATGCAGTTATTGGAGGCTTTTCTCGGGCAAGGCTGGGACATCACTTTCAGCAGCCCCGCCAGGCCCGGGGAAAACCGCGCCGACCTGATCGCCCTGGGCATCCGCGAGGTACCGATCGAGCTCAATAGCAGCAGTTTTGACGCATTCATCAGCGAACTCGCGCCCGATGTCGTCCTGTTCGACCAGTACATGATGGAAGAGCAGTTTGGCTGGCGAGTCGAGAAGCACTGCCCCGACGCCCTGCGCGTGCTGGAAACTTCCGATCTGCAGAGCCTGCGCCACGCGCGGCATCAGCGCTTGAAGGATCGCTTGAAAGCCGATGAAACCTGTGAGGATTTCAGCGACCTGTTCGCCCCCGCCCTGCGCGAAGAATTCGAGCTGATGGCCGACACCGACCTGGCCAAGCGCGAGATTGCCGCTCTGTATCGATGCGATCTGAACCTGATGGTGTCCGAAGTCGAGATCGAACTGTTGGTGGAGCACTTCAAGGTGCCCCGTGAGCTGTTGCTCTGGTGCCCATTGATGCTCGACCTGCCTGAGCAAGCCTTCGTGCCTTTCGAAGAACGGGCGCACTTCCTCAGCATCGGCAATTTCCGCCATGCACCGAACTGGGACGCCGTACTCTGGATGAAAAATGCCGTGTGGCCGCTGATTCGCCAGCGACTGCCCGGTGCACAGCTGCACCTGTATGGCGCCTATACCCCGCCCAAGGCCGCAGCGCTGCATAACCCGGCCCAAGGCTTCCACATCATGAACTGGGCAGAGGATGCCTTGCAGGTCATGTCCGCGGCGCGCATCTGCCTGGCCCCCCTGCGTTTCGGCGCCGGTATCAAGGGCAAACTGATCGAAGCCATGCTCTGCGGCACGCCGAGCGTCACCACGCCCATCGGTGCCGAAGCCATGCACGCCGGCATGCCCTGGCCCGGTGTCATCGCGCAGAGCGCCGAGGATATTGCTAGCGCCGCCGTACAGTTGTATAGCGATCAGGCACGCTGGGCCGATGCCCAGGACGCCGGGCTGGCTTTGCTGGCGGCGCGCTTTCGCCGGCGGGTGCACGGCCCGGCGCTGATCGACAGCATCAATGCCTGTCGTGCCGATCTGGCGCGCCGACGCCGGGACAACTTCACCGGCAGCATGCTGCGCCATCACCAGCACAAGAGCACCCAGTACATGTCCCAGTGGATCGAAGAGAAGAACCGCAACAGCTGACCGGCCTTCGTCCCGGGGCTGGAACCTGCGCGGCGAAGGGGGCATTATCCAGCGGCGATAACAATAAAAGCGCCAGGCCCATGACCCGAACAGCCAGAGTCACCGACCCTTCCTACGAGTTGATGGACGACCACAACGGGCTGTCCATCATCTATCGCCAGCACGGCTTTCCTTGCCCGCTGGTGCGCTGGCATTTCCACAAGGAATACGAGCTGCACCTGATCGTCGCCAGTTCGGGCAAAGTCTTCATCGGCGACTACATCGGCAATTTTTCTCCGCAGTCGCTGTTCCTTACCGGCCCCAACCTGCCCCACAACTGGATCAGCCAGGTGGCCGAGGACGAAGTGGTGCCCAAGCGCGACATGCTGGTGAACTTCACCGATGAACTGTTTGAAAGCGGCAACCAGGTGTTCGCCGAGCTCAAGACCCTCGCACCGCTGCTGGAGCGTGCCCAGCACGGCATCGAATTTCGCTGCAAGCGCACCATCCGCCAGGCCATGACGTTGATGCAACGCATCGCCGACGCCCAGGGCATGAGCCGGCTGGGCTACTTTTTTATCCTCATGGAGCTGCTGGCGGCCTGCGACGACTTCCAGCTGCTTTCGGGCGCCACCACACCACACGCGGCGGACGAGCACAGCATCGACCGCACCAACCGCGCGGTGGATTACATCTTTGCCCATTACGCCCGGGAGTTGCCCCTGGAAGAAGTCGCCGAGCATCTGGGCATGAAACCCACCTATTTCAGCCGGGTTTTCAAGCAAGCCACGGGGCGTTGCTTCATCGAATTCGTCAATCGCCTGCGCATCAGCAAATCTTGCGAGCTACTGGCCGATGGCGACAAACCAGTGACCGATGTGTGCTTCGAGTCGGGCTTCAACAATATTTCCAACTTCAACCGACGCTTCCAGCAACTCAAGGGCATGACCCCGTCGCACTACCGGCGGCTGGCGGTGCAGCGGTTGACCGAGCAGAACCAGGCCTGATCCACCTTCAGCCACACCCTTGTGGCGAGGGGATTTATCCCCGCTGGGCTGCGAAGCGGCCCCAAATTGTATTGGCCACTGCCGGGTGTCAGGCAGGACGCCGGGGGGCCGCTTCGCGCCCCAGCGGGGATAAATCCCCTCGCCACAAATGATTCCCATCAAACCCCAGTGCAAAAAAGTATCAGTAAAAGTGCGACGAATGATTTGTCATGCAATCCATTGAGGGCTGTAATCAGCGCACATTCTTCCTCTCATCCGGAAGAGACAAAAACAATAACTGTCCTTCTGCAGCCCGTGGGCGCGGAAAAGGAGTGCGCGATGAAACCTTCGGTAAAAGCTCTGCTTGTCTCCACCTGCATGACCCTCAGCAGCGTCAGTTTCGGCGCGCAAACCCTGACCATTGCCACCGTCAACAACAGCGACATGATCCGCATGCAAAAGCTTTCGAAGACTTTCGAGGCCGAGCACCCGGACATCACGCTGAACTGGGTGGTGCTCGAAGAAAACGTCCTGCGCCAGCGCCTGACCACGGACATCGCCACCCAGGGTGGACAGTTCGACGTGCTGACCATTGGCATGTACGAAGCCGCACTGTGGGGAGCCAAGGGCTGGCTGGAGCCGATGAAGGACCTGCCGGCGTCCTACGACCTGGAAGACGTCTTCCCTTCCGTGCGCGATGGCTTGTCGGTCAAGGGCTCGTTGTACGCCCTGCCGTTCTATGCCGAAAGCTCGATCACCTATTACCGCACGGACCTGTTCAAGAACGCCGGGCTGAGCATGCCTGAGCACCCGACCTGGACCCAGATCGGTGAATTCGCGCAAAAGCTCACCGACAAGTCCAAGGAACAGTATGGCCTGTGCCTGCGGGGCAAGGCCGGTTGGGGCGAGAACATGGCGCTGATCACGACCCTGGCCAACGGTTTTGGCGCGCGCTGGTTCGATGAGAAGTGGCAGCCGGAGTTCAATGGGCCTGAGTGGAAGGATGCCCTGAACTTCTACGTCGACAACATGAAGAAATCCGGCCCGCCGGGCGCGTCCAGCAACGGCTTCAACGAGAACCTGGCCCTGTTCAACAGCGGCAAGTGCGCGATGTGGGTCGATGCCAGCGTCGCCGGTTCGTTCGTGACCGACAAAACCCAGAGCAAGGTGGCCGATCACGTCGGGTTCACCTTCGCCCCCCACGAAAAAACCGACAAGGGCACTTCGTGGATGTACTCCTGGTCGCTGGCCATCCCGACCAGTTCCAAAGCCAAGGACGCGGCCAAGGTCTTCACCACTTGGGCAACGTCCAAGGAATACGGCCAACTGGTCGCCAAGACCGACGGCATTGCCAACGTACCGCCAGGCACCCGCGCCTCGACCTACAGCGACGAGTACATGAAGGCCGCGCCGTTTGCCAAGGTGACGCTGGAGTCGTTGAAAGTCGCCGACCCGAAAGCACCGACGGTCAAGCCCGTGCCTTACATCGGCATTCAGTTGGTGACCATTCCTGAATTCCAGGCCATCGGCACCCAGGTCGGCAAGTTCTTCTCCGGCGCGCTGACCGGCCAGCAGAGCGTGGACCAGGCATTGACCGCCGCGCAGTCCACCACCGAGCGCGAGATGAAACGCGCCGGGTATCCAAAGTAAAGACTTGTAAATATCCATTTGTGGCGAGGGAGCTTGCTCCCGCTGGCGGGCAAAGCCCGCCCTGGCGATCAGAAAGATTGCTTATCGGCATGGGCCCGCTGCGCGGTCCAGCGGGAGCAAGCTCCCTCGCCACAGGGAATGTGTCGCATAAGAGTAAGCGCTCATGAATAGCTCAACGACAACCGCCAAAGCCCCCATCGTGATTGCTCCGCCGCCAGCCCGCAAGATCCGCCTGGCCAACCCCGGCTGGTTCCTGGTCAGCCCGTCGGTCGCCTTGTTACTGCTGTGGATGATCGTGCCGCTGGGCATGACCGTCTATTTCTCGATGATCCGTTACAACCTGCTCTATCCTGGTGAAAACGAATTCGTCGGGCTGGAGAACTTCACTTATTTCCTGACCGATTCGGGCTTCATGCCCGGCGCCACCAATACCCTGCTGCTGGTGGGCAGCGTGCTGCTGATCAGCATCGTGCTCGGCGTGTTGATCAGCGCGTTGCTGGAGGCCAGCGAATTTTTCGGTCGCGGCATCGTGCGGGTGTTGCTGATCTCGCCGTTTTTCATCATGCCCACCGTCGGTGCGCTGATCTGGAAGAACCTGATCTTCCATCCAGTCTCCGGCATCCTCGCCTCGGTGTGGAAGCTCTTCGGTGCGCAGCCGGTGGACTGGCTGGCGCATTACCCGTTGCTCTCGATCATCATCATCGTGTCGTGGCAATGGCTGCCCTTCGCGATCCTGATCCTGATGACCGCCATGCAGTCCCTCGACCAGGAACAGAAAGAAGCCGCGCGCCTGGACGGTGCCGGACCGATCGCGATTTTCTGGCACCTGACCCTGCCACACCTGGCGCGTCCGATTGCCGTGGTGCTGATGATCGAGACGATTTTCCTGCTGTCGGTGTTCGCCGAGATCTTCACCACTACCAACGGTGGCCCTGGCTACGCCTCCACCAACCTCGCCTACCTGATCTACAACCAGGCGCTGGTGCAGTTCGACGTCGGCATGGCGTCAGCCGGTGGCCTGATCGCCGTGGTGATCGCCAACATCGCCGCCATCATCCTGGTCCGGATGATCGGCAAAAACCTCACCGACAAGCATTGAGGCCGTCGCCATGACTCTTCAACAATCCCGTCGCCTGCAAAGCCTGTTGCTGGGCACGTTGGCCTGGGCCATCGCGATCCTGATCTTCTTTCCGATCTTCTGGATGGTGCTGACCAGCTTCAAGACTGAAATCGACGCCTTCGCCACGCCGCCGCAGTTCATCTTCGCGCCGACGCTGGAGAACTACCTGCACATCAACGAGCGCAGCAACTACTTCAGCTTCGCCTGGAACTCGGTGGTGATTTCCTTCAGCGCCACCGCCCTGTGCCTGCTGATCGCGGTGCCGGCGGCGTACTCCATGGCGTTCTACGAAACCCAGCGCACCAAAGGCACGCTGCTGTGGATGCTCTCCACCAAAATGCTGCCGCCGGTGGGCGTGCTGATGCCGATCTATCTGCTGGCCAAGCAGTTCGGCCTGCTGGACACGCGCCTCGCGCTGATCATCATCTACACCCTGATCAACCTGCCCATCGTGGTCTGGATGATTTACACCTACTTCAAGGACATCCCGCGCGACATCCTTGAAGCCGCGCGCCTGGACGGTGCCACCCTGTGGCAGGAAATGGTCCGCGTGCTGCTGCCGATCGCCAAGGGCGGCCTGGCGTCAACGGTGCTGCTGTCGCTGATCCTGTGCTGGAACGAGGCGTTCTGGTCGCTCAACCTCACCTCATCCAAAGCCGCGCCGCTGACAGCACTGATCGCCTCGTATTCCAGCCCCGAGGGCCTGTTCTGGGCCAAGTTGTCCGCCGTCTCGACCCTGGCCTGCGCGCCGATCCTGATTTTCGGCTGGATCAGCCAGAAACAGCTGGTGCGCGGTTTGTCCTTCGGCGCGGTGAAGTAACGCGCCCTACACAGTCATCAGAAGTGGAGGCTCATCATCATGGCCAACCTGAAAATCAAGAATCTGCAAAAAGGCTTCGAAGGCTTTTCCATCATCAAGGGCATCGACCTTGAAGTGAACGACCGCGAATTCGTGGTCTTCGTCGGCCCTTCGGGCTGCGGCAAGTCCACGCTGCTGCGGCTGATCGCCGGCCTGGAAGAAGTCAGCGACGGCACCATCGAGCTGGACGGCCGTGACATCACCGAAGTCAGCCCGGCCAAGCGCGACCTGGCGATGGTGTTCCAGACCTATGCCCTGTACCCGCACATGAGCGTGCGCAAGAACATGTCCTTCGCCCTCGACCTCGCCGGTGTGCCCAAGACCGAGGTGGAAAAAAAAGTCAACGAAGCGGCGCGCATCCTCGAACTGGGGCCGATGCTGGAGCGCAAGCCCAAGCAGCTGTCCGGCGGCCAGCGCCAGCGCGTGGCGATCGGCCGGGCCATCGTGCGCAACCCGAAAATCTTCCTGTTCGACGAGCCCTTGTCGAACCTCGACGCCGCCCTGCGCGTGCAGATGCGCCTGGAACTGGCGCGCCTGCATAAAGAGTTGCAGGCAACCATGATCTACGTGACCCACGACCAGGTCGAAGCCATGACCCTGGCCGACAAGGTGGTGGTGCTCAACGGCGGTCGCATCGAGCAGGTCGGCTCGCCGCTGGAGCTGTATCACCAGCCGGCCAACCTGTTCGTCGCCGGGTTCCTCGGCACGCCGAAGATGGGTTTTCTCAAGGGCAAGGTCACCGGCCTGGACGGCCAGGGTTGTGAAGTGCTGCTGGACGCCGGCACCCGTATCAGCCTGCCGCGCAGCGGTGCCAACCTGAGCGTCGGCGGCGCGGTAACCCTGGGGATTCGTCCGGAACACCTGAACCTGGCGCAACCGGGTGATTGCGCGCTGCGGGTCACCGCCGATGTCAGCGAACGCCTGGGCAGCGACACCTTCTGCCATGTCGTCACCGCCTCCGGCGAAGCCCTGACCATGCGCGTGCGGGGTGACCTGGCGAGCCGTTTCGGCGAGCAACTGGAGCTGCACCTGGACGCCGAACACTGCCACTTATTCGATGCCGAAGGCGTTGCGGTTTCCCGCGCGCTGCGCGCTGCCGCCTGATTGCCGAGATTTGCGATGAAACTCAACCGACAGAACCTGCACAACCTCAACGCCGAGGTCGCCCTGCCCGCTTACAACCTGGGCGACCGCCGCCAGGGCATCGCCCACATCGGCGTCGGCGGTTTCCACCGTGCGCACCAGGCGTATTACACCGATGCGTTGATGAACACCGGCGAAGGCCTCGACTGGGCTATCTGCGGCGTAGGCCTGCGGGCCGAAGATCGCCGGGCCCGGGATGATCTGGCTGGCCAGGACTACCTGTTCACCCTGTATGAACTGGGCGATACCGATGACACCGAAGTCCGGGTCATCGGCGCGATCGCCGACATGCTGTTGGCCGAGGATGGCGCCCAGGCGTTGATCGACAAACTGGCCGACCCGCAGATCCGCATCGTCTCGCTGACGATCACCGAGGGTGGTTATTGCATTGACGACAGCAACGGCGAATTCATGGCCCATCTGCCGCAGATCCAGCACGACCTGGCCCGTCCGGACGAACCGCAGACCGTGTTCGGCTTCCTCTGCGCCGCCCTAGCCAAACGCCGCGCCGCCGGGACGCCGGCGTTCACCCTGATGTCCTGCGATAACCTGCCCCACAACGGCGCCGTCACGCGCAAGGCGCTGCTGGCGTTTGCCGCATTGCGAGACCCCGAACTGAGACAATGGATCGAGCAGAACGTGAGCTTCCCCAACGCCATGGTCGATCGCATTACCCCGATGACCAGCAGCGCCCACCGCTTGCAGCTGCACGACGAGCATGGCATCGACGACGCTTGGCCAGTGGTGTGCGAACCCTTTGTGCAATGGGTGCTGGAGGACAAATTCGTCAATGGTCGCCCGGCCTGGGAGAAGGTCGGTGTGCAGTTCACCGATGACGTTTCGCCCTATGAAGAGATGAAGATCAAGCTGCTCAACGGCAGCCATCTCGCGTTGACGTACCTGGGTTTCCTCAAGGGGTATCGTTTCGTCCACGAAACCATGAACGACCCGTTGTTCGTGCGTTACATCCGCGCCTACATGGACCTGGACGTGACGCCACAACTGGCGCCCGTGCCGGGCATCGACCTGACGGAATACAAGGACACCCTGGTGGAGCGCTTCTCCAACCAGGCCATCGCCGACCAGTTGGAACGGGTGTGTTCGGATGGCTCGTCGAAATTTCCCAAATTCACCGTGCCGACCATCAACCGCCTGATCGCCGACGGCGGCCAGACCCGCCGCGCGGCGCTGGTGGTGGCGGCCTGGGCTGTTTACCTCAAAGGGGTAGATGAAAATGGCACGACCTATTCGATCCCCGATCCACGCGCGGCGTTCTGCCAGGCGCTGGTGGCTGACGACGCGCTGGTGACCCAGAGAATGCTTGCAGTGGAAGAAATTTTTGGCACGGCCATCCCCCGTTCGCCCGAGTTCGTGGCAGCATTCGAATGGTGCTGCAACAGCTTGCGCGAGCAAGGGGTGACCAAGACGCTTGAGCGGGTGCTGGCTGATCAAGGCTAGATGCAACCCGCTCTTGTGGTGAGGGGATTTATCCCCGCTGGGTAGCGAAGCGGCCCCCGACAGACTGCCTGAAACACCGCAACAGCAGGTAAATTTTGGGGCCGCTTCGCAGCCCAGCGGGGATGAATCCCCTCGCCACAGGTTGTCCCTTACCACGGTGTTGTATCGACTGCTCTTTGATCCGAGGATTTCCATGGCAAACCAACAACTGTTCCTGGGCATTGACTGCGGCACCCAAGGCACCAAGGCGCTGATCCTCGATTCGATCAGCGGCCAGGTACTTGGCCAGGGCGCCGCCGCCCACGACATGATCAGCGGTGCCAACGGCCGCCGGGAACAAGACACCCGGCAATGGCTCGACGCGTTCACCCAGGCCACTCGCCAAGCGCTGGCGGATGCAAAGGTCGATGGCCAGTCGATTCTCGGCATCGGCGTCTCCGGCCAGCAGCACGGCCTGGTATTGCTCGATGACCAGGGCCAGGTCCTGCGCCCGGCAAAACTGTGGTGCGATACCGAGACGACCGCGGAAAACGATCGTCTCCTGGCGCATCTCGGCGGTGAAGAAGGCAGCCTGGAACGCCTCGGCGTGGTGATTGCGCCGGGCTACACGGTGTCCAAACTGCTCTGGACCCGAGAACAGCACCCGCAGGTTTTCGAGCGGACCGCCAGCATCCTGCTGCCCCATGACTTCCTCAATTACTGGCTTACCGGGCGCCATTGCAGCGAGTACGGCGATGCCTCGGGCACCGGCTACTTCAACGTCCGTACCCGCCAATGGGATCGCGCGCTGCTGCGCCATATCGACCCTAGCGGCCGGCTGGAATCGGCCTTGCCCGAGCTGATCGAGGCCCATCAGCCAGTCGGCAGGATCCTGCCCGAGATCGCCGCACACCTGGGCCTCAACCCCGACGCGGTGGTCGCCAGTGGCGGCGGCGACAACATGATGGGCGCCATCGGCACCGGCAACATCCAGCCCGGCGTGATCACCATGAGCCTTGGTTCCTCCGGCACGGTGTATGCGTATGCCGCCGAGCCCGTGGTCAGCCCGCAAGCATCCGTGGCGACGTTCTGTTCGTCGAGCGGCGGCTGGCTGCCGTTGATCTGCACCATGAACCTGACCAACGCCACCGGAGCGCTGCGCGAGCTGCTGGAACTGGACATCAATACGTTCAATACCCTCGTGACCCAGGCGCCGATCGGTGCCGAGGGCGTGTGCATGCTGCCGTTCCTCAATGGCGAACGCGTCCCCGCCCTGCCCCATGCCACCGGCAGCCTGCTGGGCCTGACGACCACCAACCTGACCCGGGCCAACCTCTGCCGCGCGGTGGTCGAAGGCACGACCTTCGGCCTGCGCTATGGCCTCGACCTGCTCCGTGCCAACGGGCTCAAGGCCCAGAGCATTCGCCTGATCGGCGGCGGCTCGAAGAGCCCGGTCTGGCGACAGATCGTCGCCGACATCATGGACACTACCGTCATTTGCACCGAACAGAGTGAAGCCGCTGCCCTGGGCGGGGCGATCCAGGCGGCGTGGTGTCATGGCGCCGGGCAAACATCCCTGGCCGACCTGTGCGAGCGCTGCGTCAAACTCGACCCGGCCAGCGAAACCCGGCCCGTCGCCGCGCACGTCGCGGCGTCACAACAAGCCTACGAACGTTACCGGCAGCACGTCGCAACCCTTTGAGAGCAGGCAATTATGTATCTGGTATGTGGTGAAGCGCTGTTTGATTTTTTCAGCGCAAACGAAGCGCAGACTCCGGCTTCGCAAGTGAACTTCAAGGCGCTCGCCGGTGGTTCACCGTTCAACGTGGCGGTGGGTTTGCGTCGACTGGGGATCGAGTCGGCACTATTCACCGGGCTGTCCACCGACTATCTGGGCCGGCGCTTGAAACAGGTGCTCGTGGACGAAGGCGTCAGCATTCAATTTGCCCAGGACTTCGAGGCCCCCACCACCCTGGCCATGGTCGCTGTCGGCGCCAACGGCTCGCCCCACTACAGCTTCCGTGGCGAAGGCTGCGCAGACCGGCAATTGCGCGCGGAGCATTTGCCGACGCTGGGCCCGCAAGTGCGCGGCCTGCATGTGGGTTCGTTCTCCTTGGTGGTGCAACCGGTGGGCGATACGCTGCTGGCACTGGTACAACGCGAAAGCGGCCGACGCCTGATCAGCCTCGACCCGAACGTGCGGCTCAATCCGCAGCCAGACATCGGGTTGTGGCGTTCACGGATCGCGACGCTGGTGGAATATGCCGACCTGATCAAGGTCAGCGATGAAGACCTGAGCCTGCTCTATCCTGACCGGGACCCACATGAAGTGATTGGGGGCTGGCTGGAGCACCGCTGTCAGTTGGCCTTCCTCACCCGTGGCGGCCAGGGCGCAACGGTGTTCAGCCGTCAGCATGGCGTATGGTCGCTTCCCGCCTGCCCGGTCCAGATCGCCGATACGGTGGGCGCGGGCGACACGTTCCAGGCTGCGCTGATCGCTTGGCTGACCGAACAGCAGTTGGATGATGTGCAGGGTTTGCATTCGCTGAGCGCGGAGCAGATCGGGGAGATGCTGCATTTCGCCATGCGCGCCGCGGCACTTACGTGCGGCAAAGTCGGGCCAGACCTGCCCTATCGGCAGCAATTGGTCTAGGAAAAAACGAAAGCTGGACGCCGGGTTCGAAAACATCGGACCCGGTCGTCAGGTTTGCAAAGGTCGGGCGGTGCTTAACGCCCGCTCATCCGGTGTTGCTGGTGGAAATAGTTCCCGTGGCCGTGACCCTGGCCACGGTCGAGTTCGGTACGCAGTTCCGCAATCAGATCGTTGATGGCGCGGCAGCCGGTGAGCTTGGTGGCGTCAATATCGCTCTTGACCAGGGCCACGCGGTCGGTCTGGTGGTCGTCGTAGATTTTAACGGTCATGGACAGATCAGGTGACAAGGTGCATTGCGAGCGTTTGGGCAGCAGGCTGCTTTCAATGATGTTTCGCATTTCGAGGGCAGATAAAAACATGGCAACTCTCTCCTTTTGAGGCAGCCAATTCATGTTCACGACGGCGGTATTTTCGTCCGATTCTTCCCTGCGGACAGGACTTCGAATGCCGTGCCGTTCGTTCATTTTGGCGTTTTCTGGTGTTGGAGCCCGTCATCGGACTCGGGTATCAACTCGCAAAAAATATGCCCGTAAATCAGTACAGCGACACTGTTACAAATCAATTACTTAGCAGTCAGATCCAACGCAACGGCCGTGCAAAATGCAAGGAAACGGTGTTTTATCCATGCAAACTGCATCACGTCGCTCAACTTGCCAGGCTGGAGATTAGCCACTATTTCGACTTCACGGGCGGGCACCCGTCGGCTACTTCAAAAAATATGATGCGCGGGAGCACCTCAAGACGCAGCCATTGCCGCGCGCTCTGCCACGTGGCCCAAGCTGTCGAAGTTGATGTTTGCGCCAGAGTTGATCGCCACCAGTGTCTGGCCCTGCGCTCCGCTGTCCGTCACGTAGCGCTTGATCCCCGCCACCGCCAGGGCGCCGGATGGCTCGGTGATCGAGCGGGTGTCGTCATAGATATCCCGGATCGCGGCGCAGAGCTGGTCGTTGCTGACGGTGATCACTTCATCGACACAGAAACGACAGATATCGAAGCCATGGGCGCCGATCTGCGCGACGGCCACGCCGTCGGCGAACGTGCCGACGCTCGCTAGCGTCACCCGCTCCCCTGCTGCCAGTGCGGCCTGGAGGCATGCGGAGTGTTCCGACTCGACGCCAATGATGCGCACCTCCGGACGCAGGTATTTGACGTAAGCCGCCACCCCGGCAATCAAGCCGCCACCGCCGACCGGAACAAAGATGGCATCCAGTTGACCTGGATGCTGGCGCAGGATCTCCATCGCGACGGTTCCCTGCCCGGCGATGACTTGCGGGTCATCGAACGGCGAGACGAATTCCCGCCCGGTCTGCCGAGCCAGGTCCAGGGCGAATTCCAGGGCGAATGGAAAACTCTCACCATGCAGCAACGCTTCGGCCCCGCGACTGCGCACGCCCAGTACTTTCAGTTGGGGCGTCGTGCGCGGCATGACGATGCACGCCGAGATACCCAACGCTTGAGCCGCCAGCGCCACGCCTTGGGCGTGGTTGCCCGCCGATGCGGTGATCACGCCACGGCTGCGTTGCTCGGGGGTCAGTTGCACGAGCTTGTTATAAGCGCCGCGGATCTTGAACGAGAACGTCGGTTGCAGGTCCTCGCGCTTGAGCAGAATCCGATTGCCCAAGGCCTGGGACAGCGCCGCAGCCGCTTGCAGCGGCGTGGGCACCGCCAGTTCGTACACCGCAGCGGCAAGGATCTTCTTGACGTAGTGCTCCAGCAGCGTCTGCTCGGGGCTGGTTGGGGTCATGGCTGTCTCCTGGTCGGGTAAAGCCCTGGAGACAGAAAGAAAAAACCCGCCTCTAGGGCGGGTTGGGTGCAGTCGTCAGCTAGCCCGCCAGATAAGGAATGGCGGTAATAATGCTTGGCTGGCTGCGCAGTACGGTGGAAGTCATGGCTGAAAACTAGCCGCGAGGGGCCGGGAAGTCAATGGAAATCCCCGGCCTCCGTGATCCTTTGACGCTTTTGATCCTGTGGCAAGGGAGCTTGCTCCCTTGCCACAAACTTCACAGCACGGCTATTGCTTCAGCCCGACCTTGTACAGCGCACCGTCATCGTCGTCCGTCAGCACATAGAGGAAACCATCCGGCCCCTGGCGAACATCGCGGATCCGCTCCTTGAGCTCGCCAAGCAAGCGTTCTTCATGGACAACCTTGTCGCCGTCGAACTCCAGGCGAATCAGGTCCCTGGAAACCAGCGCCCCGACAAACGCGTTGCGTTGCCAGGCCTTAAACCGGTCATTGTCGTAGAACGCCATGCCGCTGAGCCCTGGCGATACCTGCCAGACGTGATGGGGACCGACGGTACCCTTCGCGGTCTTGCCTTGGGCCTCGGGAATCGGCGCGCCGGAATAGTTGTCGCCATGAGTCGCCAACGGCCAGCCATAGTTCTTGCCGCGCTCGATGATGTTCAGCTCGTCACCGCCCTTGGGGCCATGCTCACTCTCCCATAGCGTGCCATTCCACGGATTGAGCGCGGCGCCTTGGGGATTGCGCAAGCCGTAGGACCAGATCTCGGGACGGACGTTTTTCTGCCCCACGAAAGGGTTGTCGTCCGGCACCTTGCCGTCGGGATAGATCCGCACGATCTTGCCTTGCAGCTTGTCCAGGTCCTGTGCGGTCGGACGGTCGTTGTTTTCGCCCAGGGTGATGAACAGATAGCCGTCCCGGTCGAATACCAGGCGCGAACCGAAATGGTTGCCCGTCGAGAGCTTGGGTTGCTGGCGGAAAATTACATCGAAGTTGTCCAGGCGCGTCATGTCGCTGGACAACTGCCCACGGCCCACCGCCGTGCCGGCCTTGCCATCCTCGCCCGCCTCGGCATACGACAGGTAGACGGTGCGATCCTGTTTGAAGTCCGGAGACAGCACAACATCCAGCAAACCACCCTGCCCCTTGGCCCAGACCTCGGGAACACCGCTCAACGGCGCAGACAATTTCCCGTCGGCCTTCACCCATCGCAGGTTACCGGGACGCTCCGTGACCAGCATGCCCTGCTGCTCCGGCAGGAACGCCACGGACCAGGGCCGCTCCAGCCCCCGGGTGACCGTGGTGACTTCGACGGTGCCGTCCTCGGCCTTGAATTGCTGGACTGGCGCGGCAGAGGCCGGCGCTGAAAGGGCCAGGACAGCGCTGGCGCAAAGTGTTGCCAGGAATGTTTTACGCAACATGCACACTTCCTTCTGTGGTGGTGTTGATCGGCACGGTGTCTCAACGATTGCCATTATTGGTGTGCCGGGGAGGCGTCGGCGACTCGATGGTGGGGCGTGGCGACCCCGATGGCGGTCCGGAACGCGGGTAGCCGTTGCCGATGCCGCCATTCTCCAGGGTCGGCGGTCGGGGAACCGGAACCGTCGGGTTGTTCCGTATGCCTGGCACGTTGGGCTGGGTGCCCTGCATGCTGTTCGGGTTGGCCCGGCGAATCGGACTGTTGTAGGGATTGTTGTTGCCCGGCAGGTTCTGCGCCACGAGTACTGGATCGGCGCCGGGCGTAGCCGCCTGGGCAGTGGCTGCCGTCAGCAGCACCAGGGTGGCGAGTATCAGTCTGTTCATCGAGACCTTCCTGATTTCATGGGTACGGCACCCGCATTGCGAAAATACGCTACGCCGCAGGTTCGCCGTTGTTAAGCAAAATATCCTCATGAAGATGTAACCAGGCGTCTCCAACTCAGCGCCCCTGGAGCACCCCAACCGCAGCCAGCCGGCGCCCGGTGGAAACTTTTCCAGAGACCCAAGGGTCACCAGAGAGACTATTCACCGGCAAGGAAAACTCCACCATGGCACGGGCTATCTGGAAAGGCGCAATCAGTTTCGGGCTGGTCCACATTCCCGTGGCCCTGGTGTCAGCCACCGCGTCCCAGGGCGTGGATTTCGACTGGCTGGACAAACGCAGCATGGACCCGGTGGGCTACAAGCGGGTCAACAAGGTTACCGGCAAGGAGGTGACCAAGGACGACATCGTCAAAGGCGTGGAATACCAGAAAGGCCAATACGTGCTGATCAGCGAAGAGGAGATTCGCGCCGCCCACCCCAAGTCCACCCAGACCATCGACATCTTTTCCTTCGTCGACAGCGAGAAGATCCCGCTGCAGAACATCGAAAAGCCGTATTTCCTCGCACCTGATAAACGTGGTGGCAAAGTCTACGCCCTGCTGCGCGAAACCCTGCTCAAGACCAACAAAGTCGCGCTGGCGAATGTGGTGATGCATACCCGCCAGCACCTGGCGGCGCTGATGCCCCTGGAATCGGCCCTGGTGCTGGTGCTGCTGCGCTGGCCCGCCGAAGTCCGCGAACTCGACGTCCTGGAACTGGGCGACGAAGTCACCAACCCGACGCTGGCGAAGGGCGAACTGGACATGGCCAAACGGCTCGTAGAAGACATGAGTGGCGACTGGGAACCCCAGGAGTATCGCGACAGTTTCCAGGAAAAGATCATGGAACTGGTGGAGAAAAAAGCCACCGAAGGCCGGCTCGAAGCGGTGGAAACCGACCCCGGCGAAGAACAGCGCAAAACCGCCGACGTTATCGACCTCACCGAACTGCTCAAGCGCAGCCTCGGCGGCAAGGGCAAGACGGCGGAAAAGCCTGCCGAAAAGCCTGCGGCAAAATCGACCAAGACGCGCAAATCCGCTCCTGCTAAAAAAGCCACCAAGGCCTCCCGGGGCTAACCCCCGGGCGCCTGTAATACAAGGGAATCTGTCATGGCCAAGGCCGAGAGTGAATATGCCCGCCTGTCCGCCGTGGAGGCGGATGAACCAACGACTCGTAGCCGCACCCGCCGGAATGCGCAGACCGACACGGGGCGAATCCCCGAACGTCTGTCGCCGCAGCTGGCGACACCGGTGGAGCAACCGCCGGCCGGTGAGTGGCGCTATGAAGTGCAGTTTCATGGCTACCGGTTGATGACGCGCATCCAGAACGGCGAGGTCCGGCTGTTCAATCGCCACCATGCGGACTGGACCGATCGCCTCACGCTGCACGCCGACGCCCTGGCCCAGTTGAATCTGGGCGACAGCTGGCTCGACGGCGAACTGGTGCTGCTCGATGAGACCGGGCATTCCGACTTCCCTGCCCTGCGCCAGGCCTTCGAGATCGGCCGCAGCGTCGACATGCTGTATTTCCTTTTCGACGCACCGTTTCTCAATGGCGTCGACCTGCGCGACAAACCGGTTGAAGAACGCCGCGCAGCCTTGAAAAATGCGCTCAAGAGCAACTCCAGCAAGCGCCTGCGGTTCTCCGAGGCGTTTTCCGCCAGCCAGCATGACATCTTCGAAAGCGCCAGCGCCCTGTCACTGGACAGCGTGGTTGGCAAGCGTCTGGGCAGCCCTTATGCCTCGGGACGGAACGCCGATTGGGTCAAACTCAGATGTCGGCTGCGCCAATGCTTCGTCATCGTCGGGTTCACCCGCCCGCAAGGCACGCGCAACGGCTTCGGCGCACTGTTGCTAGCGGTCAACGGGCCGTCGGGGCTGGTCTATGCCGGCCGGGTCGGCACGGGCTTCAGCCAATCCCAACTCAAACAACTGCATGAACAGCTATGTGCCTTGGAACGTGAAACGTCGCCACTCGACCAGCTGCTCAAAGGCGCACCGGCGCGCGGCGTGCATTGGGTCGAGCCGACGCAGGTCTGCGAAATCGAATTTGCCGAATGGACCCGCGACGGGCTGGTGCGTCAGGCGGTGTTCCTCGATCTGCCCGGCGACCGGCAGGTCAGTCGGGTGACGCGTGAACAACCCATGCCCATCAAAGCCACGCCCGCCAAGCCCAAACGCCGCGGCAAGGCCGACACCGCGAAAGTCGACGGCGTGGTCATCACCCACCCGGACCGCGTCGTCGACAGCGTCAGCGGTGTGCAGAAAGCCGAACTGGCCCAGTATTACCTGGACATCGCCCCCTGGATCCTGCCGCATCTCAAGTTGCGGCCGGTCTCCCTTGTACGGGCGCCGGAAGGGATTGGCGAGGAGCTGTTTTTTCAGAAACACGCCGATCGCCTGGAAATCCCCCATATCAGGCAACTCGATCCGGCGCTGGACCCGGGCCATGCGGCTTTGATGGAAATCGACAGCATCCATGCCCTGGTCGGCGCGGCGCAGATGGGCGCGGTGGAACTGCACACCTGGACGGCGACCCATGACCGGATCGAGACGCCCGATCTGTTTGTGCTGGACCTGGACCCGGATCCGTCGTTGCCCTGGAACGCCATGCTCGACGCGACGCGCATGACCCTGTCAGTACTCGACGAACTGGGTTTGCAGGGGTTTCTCAAGACCAGCGGCGGCAAAGGCATGCACGTCATCGTGCCACTGGCGCGAAGCGAGGGGTGGGACGTCACCAAGGCCTTTGCCAAGGCCATATCGCAGTTCCTGACCCGGCAGATGCCGCAACGAATCACCGCGACCATGGGCCCGAAAAACCGCGTGGGCAAGGTCTTTATCGACTACCTGCGCAACGCCCGTGGTGCCAGTACCGTCGCCGCTTATTCGGTGCGTGCCCGGCCGGGCCTGCCGGTTTCGGTACCGATCGCCCGGGACGAACTCGCCGGCCTGCGCAACGCGCAGCAATGGGATATCCATACCGCGCTGGAACGGGCCAAGGGCCTGGGCGCCGATCCGTGGGAAGGCTACAACCATCGCCAACGGATCACGGCGAAGATGTGGGAACAGTTGGAGGCTGAGAAACCGGGCGGCTGAACCGTTCAGATCCAGATGAAGATCGCCAGCAGGCCGCCAAAGAACGCCCATTTCTGCAGGTAATACAGCTTGCGATTGCGCTTTTTCAGCGCTTTGCCTTGCAGGCGGATCTTGTACAGCCGGGAAAACGCCCGGTTCAGGCCACCGGTCCGGTCCCCGGCGTCATTCGGCGCGCCAGCGGCGGCCATCACGGTACGACTGAACCAGCGATTGAAGGCGGTGGCCCAACGAAATCTCATCGGCCGCTCCACGTCGCAGAACAGGATGATGCGGTTCTGCGACGTGGTGTTCTCGGCGTAATGAATGAATGTTTCGTCGAACACCACCGCCTCGCCGTCGCGCCAGTGATAAGCCTCACCGTCGACATTGATGTAGCAGCCGGCGTCGTTGGGTGTCTGCAGCCCCAAGTGGTAGCGATAAGACCCGGCATACGGATCGCGATGACGCACCAGCTTCGAACCCGGCGGCAGCTCGGCGAACATCGCGGCCTTGATCGAGCCGATGCTCTGCACCAGTTCGGTGGTGCGCGGGCACAGCTTCATCGCCGAGGGATGGCTGTCGCCATACCACTTCAGGTAGAAGCGCTTCCAGCCAGTCTTGAAAAACGAGTTGAAGCCCACGTCGTCATATTGATCGGAGCGCTTGATCTCCCCCGCTTGCAGCAGGCTCTGGCCTTCGGCGCGGATCTCTTCCCAATGGGCCTGCAAGGGGCTCAGGTCAGGAAACTGGGCCGGGCTCAGGAAAGGCCTGTTGGGCAGTTTCGAACACAGGTAGAGCAGGCAATTGATCGGCGCAAGGAAGGATGAGTGATCGCTCAACTGGCGCCCGAATTTATGCCGCACGCGCCCGCGCAGGTGCACATAGCCAATGGAAAGTACGTAGATTGCGACAATAATGAGCTTCACGGATTCGGTCAGGGTCCAGAAGTGAACAGGCTGCTTCTCCGGGGCCAGCCAAGCGGCAAGGGAGATGGCGTCGAGTGAGATGGCATTTTAGCCACAGTTGGCGATTTAAAGTTATCCCTGCGTTGTGAAAAACCGTCTTGCCTGGGTTACACCCTATCGTTAACGCGGCCAGATCAGTACAATCGCCGCCAACTATCAAGCGCCCCCTCTGGCTGACACCGGCGATCCCGGCTTCGGCGCATATCCACTCGGGCCAGGCGCTCCGTATGCAGCTGTCCTCTATATGCCGGATGGACCCTTGCGCCAGTGACCGCCAAGCCGCTTGCGCGGTCGGGACTTGCGCAAACAGGTACTGAACAGGTACTGCCGCACCCTTAGCTACTCTGAATGTTCCGCAGGATAAACCTTTGATCTCTACAGCTAACATCACGATGCAGTTCGGCGCCAAGCCACTGTTCGAAAACGTCTCTGTCAAATTTGGCGCGGGTAACCGCTACGGCCTGATCGGCGCCAACGGTTGCGGCAAGTCGACCTTCATGAAAATCCTCGGCGGCGACCTCGAGCCGTCCGGCGGCCAGGTGATGCTCGAGCCGAACGTGCGCCTGGGTAAACTTCGCCAGGATCAGTTCGCCTACGAAGAATTCACCGTGATCGACACCGTGATCATGGGTCACGAAGAGCTGTGGAAGGTCAAGGCCGAGCGCGACCGCATTTATTCGCTGCCGGAAATGACCGAAGAAGACGGCATGGCCGTGGCTGAGCTGGAAACCGAATTTGCCGAGATGGACGGCTACACCGCCGAATCTCGCGCCGGTGAACTGCTGTTGGGCCTGGGGATTGGCATCGAGCAGCATTTCGGTCCGATGAGCGAAGTGTCGCCAGGCTGGAAACTGCGTGTGCTGCTGGCCCAGGCGCTGTTCTCCGACCCGGAAGTGCTGCTGCTTGACGAGCCGACCAACCACCTGGATATCAACACCATCCGCTGGCTGGAAAACGTACTGACCCAGCGTTCGAGCCTGATGATCATCATCTCCCACGACCGTCACTTCCTGAACAGTGTCTGCACCCACATGGCGGACCTGGACTACGGCGAGCTGCGTCTGTTCCCGGGCAACTACGACGAGTACATGACCGTGGCGACCCAGTCCCGCGAGCAGCTGCTGTCGGACAACGCCAAGAAGAAAGCACAGATTTCCGAACTGCAGTCATTTGTCAGCCGTTTCTCGGCCAACGCCTCGAAAGCCAAGCAGGCCACCTCCCGCGCCAAGCAGATCGACAAGATCCAGCTGGCCGAGGTCAAGCCATCGAGCCGCGTCAGTCCGTTCATCCGTTTCGAGCAGACCAAGAAGCTGCACCGCCAGGCGGTCATCGTCGAACGCATGGCCAAGGGCTTCGACGGCAAGCCGCTGTTCAAGGATTTCAGCTTCACCGTCGAAGCCGGTGAGCGCGTGGCGATCATTGGCCCGAACGGCATCGGCAAGACCACCTTGCTGCGCACCCTGGTCAATGAACTGGAACCGGATGCCGGTACCGTGAAATGGACCGACGCCGCGGAACTGGGCTACTACGCCCAGGACCACGCCCATGACTTCGAGGATGACGTCAACCTGTTCGACTGGATGGGCCAGTGGACCCAGGGTGGCGAGCAGCTGGTTCGTGGCACCTTGGGCCGCATGCTGTTTTCCAACGACGAGATCCTCAAGTCGGTCAAGGTCATCTCCGGTGGTGAACAAGGCCGCATGCTGTTCGGCAAGCTGATCCTGCAAAAGCCGAACGTGCTGGTGATGGACGAACCGACCAACCACCTGGACATGGAATCCATCGAAGCGCTGAACCTGGCGCTGGAAAACTATCCGGGCACGTTGATCTTCGTCAGCCACGACCGTGAGTTCGTGTCGTCCCTGGCAACCCGCATCATCGAGCTCAGCGCCGACGGCGTGGTCGACTTCAGCGGCACCTATGACGACTACCTGCGCAGCCAGGGCGTGTTGTTCTAAAACAACTGCAAGCTGAAAGTAAAAGCCCTGTCCATGTGATGGGGCTTTTTCATGACCGCGACATAAAACCTGTGGGAGCGAGCTTGCTCGCGATGAGGCCCAGCCTGTCAGCATCTAAGTGCCTGACCCACCGCCATCGCGAGCAAGCTCGCTCCCACAATGGCCCTGTTCCCATATAGAAGTGGGTGACTTCAGCTGACTATGAGGCTATCACTGATGGCGAACCGTTAGCCTGCTTCCTTTTCTCCCCCGCACGCGCCATGATGAAGCACTCTTACCGCTGCCCGCGAACGAGCCGCCATGCCAACGCCCCAGCCCGCATCCAGTTCCCTGTCGATCACCTTGCAGATCGTCTCCATCGTTTTTTATACCTTCATCGCTTTCCTCTGCATCGGCCTGCCGATTGCCGTGTTGCCTGGGTATGTCCATGAGCAACTGGGCTTCAGCGCAGTGGTGGCCGGGCTGACCATTGGCTCGCAGTATCTGGCGACCTTGCTCAGCCGGCCCATGGCCGGGCGACTGTCGGACAATGTCGGCACCAAGCGGGCGATCGTCTACGGCCTGGTGGGCATCCTGCTCAGTGGCGTGCTGACGCTGTTGTCGACGCTGCTGCAAAGCTTTCCGTTGCCCAGCCTGTTGATCCTGATTGCCGGGCGTTTGCTGCTCGGGGTCGCCCAAGGCCTGATCGGCGTCGGTACCATCAGCTGGTGCATGGGACAGGTCGGCGTGGAGCACACTGCCCGTTCGATCTCCTGGAACGGCATCGCTTCCTATGGCGCCATCGCCATCGGCGCACCGCTGGGCGTGGTCATGGTCGGCGGCCTGGGCTTCGCCAGCCTGGGCATCGCCTTGTCGTTATTGGCCGGCGGCGCATTGCTGCTGATTCGCAACAAACCCTCGGTGCCGGTCGTTCGCGGCGAGCGCCTGCCCTTCTGGGCCGTGTTCGGACGCATTGCACCGTTCGGGACAAGCCTGTGCCTGGCCTCGATCGGCTATGGCACGCTGACCACCTTCATCACCCTGTTCTACCTCAGCCGAGGCTGGACCGGCGCCGCCTGGTGCCTGACCGTTTTCGGCATCTGCTTCATCCTGTCACGGTTGCTGTTCATCTCCAGCATTGCCCGTTTCGGTGGCTTCAACTCGGCCATTGTCTGCATGAGCATCGAGACCCTGGGCCTGGTGCTGCTGTGGCTGGCGCCTACCACCGCATTCGCCTTGGTCGGCGCGGGGCTGGCGGGCTTCGGGTTGTCGCTGGTGTACCCGGCGCTGGGCGTGGAGGCCATCAAGCAGGTGCCCAACAGCAGCCGCGGCGCCGGCTTGAGTGCCTATGCGGTGTTCTTTGACCTGGCACTGGCGATTGCCGGACCGCTGATGGGCGCGGTGGCATTGAACCTGGGCTACTCGTCGATATTTTTCTTCGCCGCCTTGCTGTCGATCATCGGCCTGGGCCTGACGCTCGTGTTGCGTCGGCGAGCCGAAAGCCCGCATCACTGATCGGCAGTCCGCAGGCCCGCACGGGTCGGCTTTCCCAGTGCCTGGCTGAAGAAGCGACTGGCTTCGGTGATCATCGTGCGGTGAATGTCCTTGCGATCAACGCCGTCGGCATCGGTGCACAGCGCTGGCATCGCCGCGATCTGCTCGTCCGTACAGGGCGCCATGAAAACAAAGTGCCCGGCCCCGGCCAACGTCTTGAAATCCGGCGCGGTAGGCAGCTTGCGCGCCAGGGCCGCGGCGTTCTTGTCGAAAGCCACCAGTTTGTCGCCGTCGCCGCTATAGAGCAGCACCGGCACATGGACATCGGCCAACGTGTGCCGACCGAACTTCAAACTCAACGGCGCCATCAGCAACAGCGCGCGGACCCTGGGATCGGCCACCGGATACAGGTCATCGCGGTCGGCAATCAGTTCTCCCTGGGTATTGCAGGCGTCACGGTCATCCGGTCGCTCCTGGCAATAACGGCGCAGGCGATTGAGGTCCGGCGTGGCGCCAGACAGGATCAGCGCGGTTTCGCCACCGGCCGAATAGCCGATCACGCCGACCTGCCCGGCGTTGACGAAGGGCGCCAGCATCGGGTCGTTCAGCGTCGCGGTGATGGCTTCGGAGATCTGGATCGGCCGCCCGTACAAGTTACTCAGCGTACCGAGCCGGCTGTGATCCTGGGCGTTATCGCCGGGATGAATCACCGCCACCACGACGAAGCCCTTGCGGGCCAGCGACGTGGCCAGATCATGCAGGGCCAGCGGCGTGCCGGTATTGCCATGGGACAGCATCAGCAGCGGAAACCGCCCGATGGCGATCTGTGCATCCGCCGCCGCATCGATCTGGTAGCCGCCCAACAGACTGGATTGCTCCTTCGCGGTGGAGGGGTAAAACGCGATGGCATGCATCGGCTGGTGGTCCAGCGGATCAGGAAAATCCAGCTCATGAAAGCCCGCGCTCCAATGCGGATGTGGCGCCGGCGCGGCCTGCACCGAACCGAGACCGCTCACCCAGCAAAGCAGCAGCAGCGCACCAAGACGCATCATCGAATAGTCCACCTTCACCCACCCACCAGGAGCCACGTCGCTCGCCGCTCCGGCCATGCACGACCTGCGCCATGTTCCCCAGCGCCAAATGCAGGAAAACCCTGCACCCCAGCCATCCGATGACGACGAGAATACAGGGTTTTCCGAAGGTTGCCCGCAGAGCTTGATGCCTCTACGCAAACCTTACGCAGCGGCGAACTGCTGGCTGATCTGCAGCTTGGCCTCGCTGATGGCCTTGGTGCGCATGTCGTCACCGTAAGCCAGGCCTTCTGCGCGAACAAATTCGATGTCGGTGATGCCGAGAAAACCGAACATCAACCTCAGGTATTGTTCATGCCCCACGCTGCTCGGTTGACCGGCGTGCAGGCCGCCCGAGGTGGAAACGATGACCAGCTTCTTGTCGCCACACAGGCCTTCCGGGCCGGCTTCGGTGTAGCGGAAGGTCTGGCCGGCCACGGCGATACGGTCGATCCAGGCCTTGAGTTGGGTCGGGATGCTGAAGTTGTACATCGGTGCTGCGATCACCACCGCGTCGGCGGCGAGGAACTCGGCCAGGGTCGACGCGCTGAGGTCAGCTTCGTGCTGTTGAGCGGCATCGCGCAATTCGGCGCTGGTGCCGACAGCGACCAGGGTCTGCGCGGAAAAGTGGCTGATGGCGTCAGCGGCCAGGTCACGATAGGTGACGTTGATAGCTGGCTCGGCGGCTTTCCAGGCTTGCACCAGTTCACGGCTCAGTTGGCGCGAAGCGGAGTTGTCGCCGAGGATGCTCGAATCGATGTGCAACAGTTTCATGTGAATGCTCTCCAAGTGAGGATCGCAACCAGGCGATCAATTGAGAACAATCCTATCGATGAAGCCAATCCGAGATAAGTCTGCAAGAATGTGATGGTTCGTTCCACTGACAGGACAATCGATTCGCCATGCAAGACCTTAATGACCTGTATTACTTTGCCAAGGTGGTTGAAGCCGGTGGCTTCGCGGCCGCCGGGCGCTTGCTGGGCATCCCCAAGTCACGCTTGTCACGGCGAATCGCCGAGCTCGAAGAGCGCCTTGACGCCCGTCTGCTGCAACGCACCACCCGCCAGTTGAAGCTGACCGCCGTGGGTGAACGTTACCTGCGTCATTGCCAGGCCATGTTGCTGGAAGCGGAGATGGCCGACGAAGCGGTGGCGAGCATGTCCAGCGAGCCCCGTGGGCGTTTGCGGGTGTCGAGCCCGGTGGGCCTGGCGCACCAGTTCCTGCCGCTGATCATCGAAAGCTTCCTGGCGAAATACCCCCAGGTGCAGTTGGAAATGATCCTGCTCAACCGGCGCGTGGATCTGATCAGCGAGGGCATCGACGTGGCGTTGCGCGTCCGTGACCTGGGCGACGAAGACCCGCTGCTGATGACCCGGCGCTTGCGCCAGGCCCGCCTGACCCTGGTTGCCAGCCCGGTGCTCATTGAAGGGCGGCGGATCGAAACTCCGGACGACCTCAGGCAATTGCCGGTGCTGGGAGCGCTGGAGGCGGACCGTCTGGTGCATGTGCGCTTGCTCAGTACCGCAGGGCAAAGCGTCGAGCTGGCCCTGGAGGCGCGCCTGGGCATCGACGACTTTATCGTGCGGCGCGCCTGCACCCTCACGGGGCTGGGCTTTACCCTGTTGCCGAGCATGTATTGCGAAGAAGAACTGCGCGACGGTCGACTGGTGGAGCTGTTGCCTGGATGGTCATCACCGGATGGCTGGCTCCAGGCGGTCTATCCTCACCGGCGCGGCATGCTGCCGGCGGTGCGCGCGTGGATCGATCATCTGGTGGAAGCTTTTGCACAATGTGGAGACAGGACGATATGAGCTTGAGCGAAGAGGACGTCGCGCAATTCTGCCTGGGCTTGCCGGGCGCCCGGGAAGACTATAAATGGGGCGGCGTGCGGGTATTTTCGATCGCCGGCAACAAGATGTTCGCCCTGCAGAACCTGCGGGGGGATTCGTTGGCGTTCAAGGTCGACAAGGACCTGTTTCTCGGCCATTGCGACCGCCCCGGCATTCATCCGGCGCCGTACCTGGCCAGGGCCCAATGGATCATCATGCAAGTCCCCTACCCGCTGGGCGATGAGGAGCTGCGCAGTCTGTTGCGACGTTCCCATCAGTTGGTGGTCAGCAAGTTGCCCAAGCGCACGCAGGTTGGGTTGTTGCTGTAGCGGCTCAGCCGGGTTGCAGCCGCTGCATACCAATGTGGGAGCGAGCTTGCTCGCGATAGCGGTGCCACAGCCAGTGAAGATGTTGGATGTACCGGCGTCATCGCGAGCAAGCTCGCTCCCACAGGGAACGCATACCGATCAGAACAACGCCAACAGATGGCCGCCCAGGAACAACTGGTCGATCCAGAATCCCTGGTGCAACACCACGATGAACCAGAACACCACTTGAAACGACACTTTGCGGGTCTTGTGGCGAAACACCTGCTGGGCCAGCAATGCACCCGGCCAGCCACCGGCGAGTTCGACCGCGTGCAGAACGTTCTCCGGCGTGCGCCAGGCATCGGCGCGTGCCTTGCGCTTGTCGCTCCAGTAAAGCAGGAACGCCACGGCACTGACGACTCCGTACGCCGTCATGGGCACCCACGACTCGCCCCGCAATCCGAGCAGCAGCGAGCCAAAAAGCGGCAACGCGCACAGAATCGCAAATACCGTCAACTTGAGGCGCAGGTTCTGCACGGCCCCGCCGGTGTTACGTGCGACTCGCCTGGCCGATTCGTTCAAGGCCGGGCAGCCGTCCAGTCGACCCAGCCGAATTGCCAGGTCGCCAGGATCAACAGGCCGAACGCAATCCGGTACCAGGCGAACACCGCATAACTGTGGCTGGCGATGAAGCGCAGCAGGCCCTTGACCGCGATCATGGCGAAGATGAACGCGGTGATGAAACCGATGGCAAACACCGGGAAATCCGCCGGGACAAACAGCTCGCGGTATTTATAACCCGAGTAGACCGCCGCGCCGACCATGGTTGGCATGGCCAGGAAGAACGAGAATTCGGTGGCGGTCTTGCGCGACAGGCCGAACAGCAGGCCGCCAATGATGGTCGCACCGGAGCGAGAGGTGCCGGGAATCATCGCGATGCACTGGGCCAGGCCGACTTTCAGCGCATCCTTCCAGGTCATGTCATCCACGGTTTCGGCGTGCACCGTGTGCTGGCGCCTCTCGGCCCAGAGCATCACCAGACCTCCCAATACCAGCGCGGTGGCGACCGTGATCGGGTTGAACAGGTAATGGTGGATCCAGTCGGCCAGCAGTACGCCCAGTATCACCGCAGGGAAAAACGCGATCAGCAGGTTGGCGGTAAAGCGGCGAGCGCCGGGCTGGGTCGGCAGGCCCAGCACCACGTGGAAGATCTTGCGCCGAAACTCCCAGACCACCGCCAGGATCGCACCGAGCTGGATGATGATGTTGAACGCCATCGAGCGCTCCCCACCGAATTCGAGCAAGTCGGCGACGACGATCTGGTGCCCCGTACTGGAAATCGGCAGGAACTCCGTCAGCCCTTCTACCACGCCGAGAATCAATGCCGAAAAGGCCGTCCACAAATCCATTCATCCCCCAGAAAAGCCTGTCGTTTCAGGCCTTGTCGCTATTCAAATGTTACGCAGGTGCACGCAGCGGCTGCACGATAACCGCGACCTTGCAAAAAAAACCAATGAAAAATCAGAAGCGACTCAGGTTTTGCGCTGCGGGGCCGAAATCCTATCAGACAAGCCCTGATAACGCTGCCGCGTTATGACCCAGGTCAATCGCGCGTAGACGTCGAGCGTTAAAGTGCCGCCGTCGTTAATGACAAGAATAAAAACCGGAGTGACAGCGTATGAATAGCTTGCGCAGTGTATCGATCAGCCGACGCCTGTGGCTCATCCTGGTCGTGGCCATCGTGATGTTGTTCACGCTGGGCGCGTTCATGCTAAAGCAGATCCACATCGATCTGTATCAGGCCAAGGTGCAGAAAACCCAACATGTAGTGCAGACCGCCAGCGGCGTACTGAGCTATTACCATGGCCTGGAGACCGCCGGTACCCTGACGCGCGAGGCGGCGCAGAAGCAGGCGCTCAGCGCGGTGCGCGGCCTGCGTTATGACCACAATGACTACTTCTGGATCAATGACCTGGCGCCGGTCATGGTCATGCACCCGACCAACCCGAAACTTGAAGGGCAGAACCTTTCGGCCATCCGCGATCCGAACGGTTTTGCCCTGTTCAACGAAATGGTCGCCATCGCCAAGGCCAAGGGCGCCGGCATGGTCGATTACCTTTGGCCCAAGCCGGGCGCCGAGGCACCGGTGGGGAAAACGTCCTATGTGAAGCTGTTCGAGCCTTGGGGCTGGATCATCGGTTCGGGCGTGTACGTGGATGATGTACAGGCGGAATTCCAGTCCCAGTTGATCAAGGCTTCCTTGATCGGCTTGGCGATCACCTTGTTCATGGGCCTGCTGTTGACCCTGATCGTACGCAGCATCGTCCGGCCCTTGCAGGAGACAGTCAATGCCATGGCCAACATCGCCAGCGGCGAGAGTGACCTGACCCGCACCCTCGATACCCATGGCCAGGACGAAGTCACGCAATTGGCCAGGCACTTCAATGCCTTCACCGCCAAGCTGCGCCAGGTGGTGGGTCAGTTGCAGGTCTCAGCCAGCGAGTTGGGGCAATCGTCCAGCGACCTGGGCAACGACGCCGCCCAGGCCCAGCAGCGCAGCCAGCAACAATCGCAACAGATGGAGCTGGTGGCGACCGCCATCAACGAAGTGACTTATGGCGTGCAGGATGTAGCGAAGAATGCCGAACACGCCGCCAGCGAAATGCGCGACGCCGAATCCCAGGCCCAGCAGGGCCAGGTGAACATCGACGGCAGCCTGCAACAGATCGACCGGCTCTCCCAGACCATCGACCAGGCCGTGGAAGTGATCCGCACCCTGGCCAGTGAAAGCACCCAGATCGGCAGTGTGCTGGAAGTGATCCGTTCGATTGCCGAGCAGACCAACCTGCTGGCGCTCAACGCCGCCATTGAAGCCGCCCGCGCCGGCGAGCAAGGTCGCGGTTTTGCCGTTGTGGCCGACGAGGTGCGCCTGCTGGCCCAGCGCACGCAGAAGTCCACCGCTGAAATCCAGGCGATGATCGAACGCCTGCAAAATCATTCCGAAGCCGCTGTGAAAGTCATCAGCGACAGCAGCCGTGCTTCGCAGCTGACCATCGAGCAGGCCGGACTGGCCGGCGCCAGCCTCAATGCCATCGGCCAGGCCCTGCGCAATCTCAACAGCCTGAACGCCTCCATCGCCAGCGCCACCCTGCAACAGGCGCATGTGGTGGAAGACATCAACCAGAACGTCACCCAGGCCGCCGGCCTGTCCCACAGCACCGCCATGGCCGCGGAACAGTCCAGCGTGGCAAGCGCCCGCCTCAAAGGCCTGAGCGAACAACTGAACGGCCTGCTCAAGCAATTTCGGGTCTGAGTTGATGATCCCCTTGTGGGAGCGAGCCTGCTCGCGAATGCGGTAGCACATTCAGCACTGATGCAAGCTGACCCACCGCCTTCGCGAGCAGGCTCGCTCCCACAGGGGATTTGCGGTGGGCACAAGATCTGAGGGCAACACAAAGCCAATGTGGGAGCGAGCCTGCTCGCGAAGGCGATAGCACAGCCAGCACCAGGATTGGAGCTCCGCCCGCCATAACGTTTACAATCCCCGCCCTCTTCGTCTTCCCCAAGGAACCGCCATGTCCGGGCTTGAACTGTTTGCCGCAGCCCTCGGCGTGATCGCTGTCTGGTTGACCGTCAAGCAGAATCCCTGGTGCTGGCCGATCGGCCTGGTCATGGTGCTGCTGTACAGCTGGTTCTTCTTCGACGTGAAGTTGTACTCCGACATGCTCTTGCAGATGGTCTACGCCGTCCTGCAACTGTATGGCTGGTGGCAGTGGACCCGCGCCGGACACAATCACCATGGTCGGCAGGTGACGTATCTGGGTACGCCGTCAGTGCTGCTCAGCCTCGCCCTCGGTGCGACGGGCAGTCTGATGCTCGGGGCGGCCATGGCGCATTGGACCGACGCCGCCCAACCCTGGCTCGACGCGGCGCTGACCGGTTTCAGCCTGGTGGCTCAGTGGTGGATGGCGCAAAAGCGTGTGCAGTGTTGGCCGCTGTGGATCGTCCTGGATGTGATTTTCGTCGGCCTGTTCATCTACAAGGGTCTGTACCTGACCGCCGCGCTTTATGCGCTGTTCACTCTGCTGGCGGTGCAAGGCTGGCGGGAATGGCGCGCCGACCCGGCCCTGCGCACATGAAAGTAGTGGTACTGACCGGCCCGGAATCCAGCGGCAAAAGCTGGCTGGCCGGGCAACTGCAGGCGCATTTCGGTGGTTTGCGGGTGGACGAATACGTGCGCCACTTCATGGAGCAAACCCAGCGTGATACCTGCCTGGCCGACATCACCGATATCGCCACCGGGCAACTCGCCTGGGAAGACGCGGCTCGTGCCCGGCAGCCGGCGCTGCTGATCCTCGATACCCATCTGTTGAGCAATATCCTCTGGAGCCAGACCCTGTTCGGTGATTGCCCGGATTGGCTCGAACCCGTCTTGCTGGCGCGCCATTACGATTTGCATCTGCTGCTCAGCCCCGAGCAGGTCGAATGGGTCGGCGACGGTTTGCGCTGCCAGCCGGAGCTGGCAGAACGGGTGAGGTTTTTCGAGACCATCAGGGACTGGCTGGTTCGCCACCAACAACCGTTCCTGTTGATTGAAGGCGACTGGGAGCAACGGCGCGAGCAAGTGTTCGCGGCCATTGCGCGGCTCCTTCAGGCCTGAGGTTGTTTCATCGTTGAAACATCATTGATGCGCCGAGCCCGGATTCAAAGCCACTCCGATCCGTTGCGACCCTGACTGTAAAGTCACTGATACACCGCCCCCCGAACGCCTGGATCCAGAGCCCAGCGGCAGCGGCGGGCCGTTGCGGGCCGCGAGCCCGTCTCAGCGATGAAACAGGTCCCGCCAACGGATCTGCGCCCTTCTCACAAGCTATTGAATCCGAAGTCTTTTCCAAACACGGCACAACACCTGCTCTTCCCTTCGCAGCGCTGACTAGGGCCAGCGTCCAGCGAAGAAGGAATCGATGTCATGGGGACTTCCAACAGAAATCTGACCTGTCTGTTGTTGATCGGCTGCGCCGTCGGTGCGACGACGCTCAGCCTGCCGGCCCAGGCCGAGGGTAACGGTGTCATCGTACTCGACCGTGACGTGCAACCGGTTCATTTCGGTCGCAATGGCGGCAAAGACCCCTACCCGACCACCGTCAATGCCAATCCGTCCGTCCGGATCAACCAGGCGACCGCCAGTACCGAGCTCAGCGACGGCGAATTTGCCGGTGTCGCCAGCGGCTCGACAATCCGCAACACCACCACTGCGAACACCGGCGTGCAGGGCGTCAATGTCGTGACCAACCCCAACGGCATGCCGGGCATGAGTGCCGGCCACGGTGGCGGCAGCGGTGGCGCCATCTCGGGCACCATCAACCGCTCGCTGAGTTCCGGCCTGGCCCCTCTGGGTCGGTTGGCGGGAGGCCAGTGAGATGAATCCAACCTGGCTCATGGTTGCCCTGCTCGGCAGCTCCACCGTGCTCGCCGCCCCGGGCGTGGCGGTGGTCAACCAGGCCGACCTGGAAAATTCCGGCGGTCGTTACACCGGTAATTTCAACGTCAACCAGGCGGCCGGCGACCAGACCCAGCAGACCAACACCCGCGCCATCGCCATCGGCACCGATGCCCACGCAAGCACCGTCGTGCACCAGCGCCTCGATACGCCGGCCAAGCCGTCGATGAACGCGAGCGCGCGTATCGGCGGCAACTCTTTCACCAACGGCAACGGCGTGCTGGGCGTCAACCAGTCCGCCGGGGCCAACAACCAGATGGCCAATGTCATGCGAGTGGGCATCAGTGCCCACCCGCAGAGCATGGACGACAGTGCCCTTTCCCAACAGAACGTGGCGCTGGTACCGAACTCGGGAGCAACTGACACCCCAACCGGCAGTCGCCAGGTCGCCACCAGCGACCAGGCCTTCACCGGCAGCCGAGGGGTGATCCAGGTGAACCAGAGTGCCGGGGTGGGGAACCGCATGGCCAACACCCTGAGCATCCGGGTCGCAGACTGACCCGGCGCAGTGGATAAGAACGTACCGACACTTAACCAACGACACGCAAGGAGAAACACCATGAAACCTACAATGGCGCTCAAACCATTGGTTTTCGCTCTCGCCGCTGTCATGGCAATGGCTGCGCAGGCCGGCGGAAACGGTAACGGGCACGGCAACGGTCATGGCAACCACGGCCCTCAAGGGCCAACGCTGGATCAGTTGCTGTCCATCAGCGCCGGCGCAGGGGCCACGGTGCTGGACGAGCAGAACAGCGATGGCAACGTGGTGACCAACCAGGCCACCCGCAACACCGCTGAAGCCACTGATTCGCTCAACGGCAGCAACGGCAACATGGGCGCCAACATCGCCGCCGGCGACGGCAACCAGCAAGACAATGCCGCCGCCCTGGCCACCGCCGACGAGAGCTTCATCTTCGGCGCGGCTGTCGCAGCGTCCAGCGCCACACAAGTCAATAACAACAACTATGTGAAGAACAACTCGACGCAGAACAACGCCTCGCTCACCAGCGCGGGCAACAACGGCTCCGGCAACATCGGCATCAACGTGACCGCCGGCAACTTCAACCAGCAGAAAAACAACCTGGCCATCGCCGTATCGGGCGGCCGCGTCGCCCAGGCTTCCGCCGCGGCCGACCAGTCGTCCACCGGCCTTGTCGTCGACAACAAAGGCGTGCGGACCTACAAGACCGACACCCTCACCAGCACCTCCGAGGCTTCCGGCACCTTCAAGGCCAAAGGCACCGGTACCGTCGAGGATGACGGCGGCTGGGGCAACAAGGGCGGCTACGGTGGTGGTCACGATGACGACAAGTTCAAGTTCTCCGCCGTGGGCACTTTCGAACTGGCCGGCAGCAATACCCAACAGGTGCTGACTCGCGACGGCTGGAAAAATCCGGTCTACAACAACGCCACCATGACCAACTCCATGAACGGCTTCTCCGGTAACGGCGGCGCCAACGTGTCGGCGGGCGTAGGCAACCAGCAAAGCAACTCGCTGTCGATTGCTGCCGGCTGCAAGGCTTGCATGTAAAAAAGTACCACTGTGGGAGCGAGCCCTGCTCGCGAAGGCATTGGATCAGTGACCTTTGTGTTGCCTGACACACTGCTATCGCGAGCAGGCTCGCTCCCACAGGGGCTTTTCCCGGGTATCACTAGGCGTATTGATCATGCGTGCGACTGCCCTTTGCCTGTTGGTTTTGCTTGCCGGCTTGACCGAAGCCGCGCAGATGCCGGTCGCCGCCCTGCCTGGCGGCATGCTGGTCTACAAACCCGTGCAAAGCGTACGCGAGCGCAAGTTCAGCGACATCGTCGAGCAGAAGACCGATTTCAGTTGTGGCGCCGCGGCGCTGGCCACTGTGTTGCGCCAGGCCTATTGGCTGGACGTCGACGAAGAGCATGTCATCAAGGGCATGCTGGTCAATGCCGACCAGGATCTGGTCCGCACCCAGGGTTTCTCCATGCTGGACATGAAGCGCTACGTGGAAACCATCGGCATGCGCGCCCGCGGCTATCGGATACCACCGGAAAAACTCGCCGCGGTGACGATCCCGGTCGTGGTCCTGATGGAAATTCGCGGCTACAAGCACTTCGTGGTGCTGCAGCGGGCGGACAAGCGATGGGTGTATATCGCCGACCCGGTGCTTGGTCACAAACGCTACGCCCATGACGAATTCGTAAAAGGCTGGAACGGCATTGTCTTCGCCATCGTCGGCCCCGGCTATGACAAGACCAACGCCTTGCGCAGCCCTCCGCAACCTCTGACAGCGCGCAACAAGCTGGACGGTTTTAATCCGGTCAAGGACGCGGAACTGATGGATTTCGGCTTCATCCAGAGCGACTTTTTCTAATCGCCGAACAACTGCCAATAAAAATACAAAAGGAGCAGGACGCTCCGGGAGCAACAGATGAAACGCTCATACTGGCTCACGCTGGCCTGCCTGGCCGCAACGACGTCGGGTCTTGCCCACGCCGGTTTCAAACCGATCGAAGTCCAGGACCAGGAGCTCGCCGAGCTGCGCGGTCGCTACGTCATGCCCGGACGAGTCATCAGTTTTGGCATCGTCATGAGCAGCACCTGGCGCAACGCCAGTGGCGACCTGATCGGCGCTTCCAGTTCCATGCAGATTCAGGCTGCAACGGTCAAACCGCAGTTCTACGTCTCCACGATCAAGCAGACCGGCAACGGCAGCGCCCCGGAACAGGGTGGCGGCACGATCACCGGCGGCGCCGGTCTCGGCTCGGGCCAGGGCGTAACCCAGAGCGTGCGCGCCGCGGGCGATGGCAACAGCGCGTACAACAATGTCAGCATCAACGTGAAAGAAAGCAGCCAGGCACCTGCCCTGGCGCCCGCCCAAGGCCAATTGCTCGACAAGGGCCAGACCATCAGCGGCAGCAACGCCGCCGGCAGCGTGGCGGTCACCGCCACCGGCAGCGGCATGCAGATGGCAATCCAGGCCAACCACAACCAGGGCAGCACCCTGCAACAGGTGGCCCAGGGCGGCTTGCTGCAAAACACCCGCCTGCTGGGCAACGGCAACCTGGTCAACAACATGACCCAGCTCAACGTGGTGCTGAACAGCAACGGCCCCAGCGCCGGGGCATTGGACTGCAACCTGACGCAGCTGCGCGGCCTTCGAAACCTTGGATATTGAACTACGCTGATCTCCGATCATTGGGCTAACTAGGGACGGCATATTTCATGTATCGATCCGTATCGTTGCGCGCTGTGATGTGTTTAAGCACGATGTTTCCGGCGACCGTGCTGCAAGCGGCACCCGACGCGGACATCGAGGCCCTGAAGCAAGAACTTCTCGAGCTCAAGCAACGCTACGAGGTCCAGCAAAAAGCCCTGGCGGTACTCGAACAACGAGTCCGCCAGGTCGAGGATCAACCCGCCGCCCCGCCGCCCAAGCGCCTGGCCAAATCTCCCGCCGACATGAAAGGCAACCAAGGCGTGGCCGGCAGCGGCGCGGCAACGGCGGGTGGCAGTGGTTACGGGCAATCTTTGGCCGACGACTCGCAACCGGCCCAGAGCGTCTCCAACCTGTATGACGAAGCCAGCGGCTTTTTCGGCGGCGGCAAATTCAGCTTCGAAACCGGCGTGACCTACTCGCGCTACGACACCCGGCAACTGATTCTCAACGGCTTCCTGGCCCTGGATTCGATTTTCCTTGGCAACATCAACCTGGACCGGATCAAGGCGGACACCTGGACCCTGGACCTTACCGGTCGCTACAACTTCGACAATCGCTGGCAGTTCGACCTCAACGTGCCGGTGATCTACCGCGAGTCCACCTACCAGTCCGGTGGCGCCAACCAGGGCGCGGCCGGCGTCACCAGCGAAGAAACGGTGACCCGCGACCCCACCATCGGCGACGTCAATTTCGGCATTGCGTACAAGTTCATGGATGAATCGGTCAACAGCCCGGACGCGGTGGTGACTCTGCGCGTCAAGGCACCCACCGGCAAGGATCCGTTCGGCATCAAGCTGCGCCGGTCCCAGGCCAACACCAACCTGTTCGTGCCGGAAGACCTGCCCACCGGTAACGGCGTGTGGTCGATCACGCCCGGGATATCCCTGGTCAAGACCTTCGACCCGGCAGTACTGTTCGGCAGCCTGTCCTACACCCACAACTTCGAAGAGTCGTTCGACGACATCAGTTCCACCGTCAACCAGGAAGTGCCAGGCAAGGTGCGCATCGGCGACAGCTTCCAGATCGGCGCGGGCATCGCCTTTGCCCTGAACGAGAAGATGAGCATGTCGTTCTCGGTCTCGGACCTGATCCAGAAGAAAAGCAAGCTCAAGCAGGACGGCGGGGACTGGGAATCGGTGGTCTCCAGCGACGCCAACGCCGGTTACTTCAACATCGGCATGACGGTGGCCGCCAGCGACAACCTGACCATCGTGCCCAACCTGTCCATCGGGCTGACCGACGATGCGCCGGATTTCACCTTCAGCCTGAAATTGCCGTATTACTTCTAAGGCCGGATGACGCCCCACGGCATTCCGCGGTGGGAGCGAGCCTGCTCGCGAAGACGGTGTGTCAGTCGACATGATTGTGGCTGATCCGCCGCCTTCGCGAGCAGGCTCGCTCCCACTTTTTGACTGGTCGTTGGGCTGCTCTAACGAATCTGATGCTTGTGCAACAACCGATAGAACGTCGGCCGCGACACGCCCAGCACGCGGGCCGCCACGCTGAGGTTATCGCTGTGGCGGTTGAGCACATCGCTCAACGCCTGGCGCTCGGCGCGGGTCTTGTAGTCTTCCAGAGTACCCATCGGTGCGGCGACGCCCTGCTGGCCGACAAGGCCAAGGTCGCGAGCCTCGATCTGCCGTCCTTCGGCCAGCACCAGGCCGCGACGGACGCGGTTGGCCAGCTCCCGCACATTGCCGGGCCAGTCGTGCATGCCCATCGCCACCAGCGCGTCCTCGCTGAAACTGCGCGGCCGGCGACCGGTTTCGTGGCTGTAGAAATGGGCAAAGTGGCTGGCCAGCATCGACAGGTCGCCATGGCGTTCGCGCAGCGGTGCCATGACCACCTGCAAGACGTTGAGGCGGTAATACAGGTCCTCACGAAAACGCCGATGCTCGATGGCCGCCTCCAGATCGACATGCGTCGCCGCCAGCACCCTCACATCGACGGCAATCGGTTGGCTGCCGCCTACACGCTCGATGTGCTTTTCCTGCAAAAAACGCAGCAGGTTGGCCTGCAGCTCCAACGGCAGATCGCCGATCTCATCGAGAAACAACGTGCCGCCATGAGCGGCTTCGATCCGTCCGATCTTGCGTTGATGAGCGCCGGTGAAAGCGCCCTTCTCGTGGCCGAACAGCTCGGACTGGATCAGGTGCTCGGGGATCGCGCCACAATTTATGGCAATGAACGGCTTGTTACGCCGGTGCGATTGGCAATGCAGGGTGCGCGCGACCAGCTCCTTGCCCGTGCCGCTTTCACCACGAATCAATACCGGCGACTCGGCGGGGGCCAGCTTGCCCAATAATTTGCGCAGTTCGCGAATCGGCTTGCTGTCGCCCAGCAGCTCATGTTCAGGCTGATTGATGTGAACCGCGCCCCGCCCCCTCAACCGCGCCATGCCGAACGCCCGGCCCAATGTCACCTGGACGCGGGAGACATCGAACGGCAAGGTATGGAAGTCAAAAAACCATTCGCAGACAAAATCGCCGACGTTTTGCAGGCGCAACACTTCCTGACTGAGCACGGCGATCCACTCGGCGCCGCTGCGGCGAATCAATTCCTTGACGGCCTCGGGACGCTCCAGGTGAAAGGGCTGCAGGCGCAACAAGCCGACGTCACACGTCCGGTCGCTGGCGTGTTCCAGGGAGCAGCTGTCGACGTCCCAACCGATGTCGCGCAGGCCCGGTAACAGGCGATAGCAATCATCGCAAGGATCGACCACGAGCAGACGACGCAACGCACTGGTTTCAATCACGACTGATCCTTGGCGCCAAAATAAGGAAATATGATTAGAAACAGGCGTTTGGCGAACCTGCATGTAACAGTAGCAAGAACTTGACACTTGCTTGTATCGATTAGTTATCAGGACATCAGAGAACCGGTTATAAGCGGGCGTTTCGTTAGTTCACCTCGCGGCGAATCTTTCATCCCCCTTTCAAACAAAAGTCCGAAAGCCTGGTCTGAAAGAAAATCGAAATTTATTCATCGATTGTGTGACCTGCTCCCGGGTTCGGGACATCAGTACAAGTAACCAGCCGCACGGTACGCCCAACCGACGGCAGATCATTTGATTGGGCACTATTGAGAGATAACGCCATGAACGCCCCGCTCCGTATCAACGAAGCTCTTTTGATTGCCGACCGCGCATTCCGTCCTTTCCAATGCGTGGCCTGGGCCCCACAAGACGGTAACGGCGAACTCAGCCTGACCGTCATCGACCGCACCAACACCCACATCGGCCGGACCCAGATCCCCAGCAGTGCCTATACGGACCCAGCGCAACTTGCCGACCTGTTGAAGCAGGCCCGTGCCGAGTTGAGCCAGGAAGGTTACAAGCTGCAATCGTGGTCGATGCCTGAATAAATCCATGACCAGCCGGTGTTGTTTGCCGGGCCTGGCATCGGATCGAATGCCTTAATCGGCATCGAGGCCGGATTTATCCGGCCCCACGCTTGATATTCCTCTTTTGTTACGGCAATTTGCGCGCTTCTAATTAAAAGGAGCAGCCAATGTCCGGCCCAATGGCTCAAGCGTTCGCGCACAACTTTCTGGGGCATTCTCCGCGCTGGTACAAGGCGTGCATCATCACCTTCCTGATTCTCAACGCCGTGGTGCTGTTCACACTCGGCCCGGTCGTTACCGGCTGGCTGTTGGTTGTGGAGTTCATCTTCACCCTCGCCATGGCGCTGAAATGCTACCCGCTGATGCCGGGCGGACTGTTGATGATCGAAGCCCTGGCCATGGGCATGACCACGCCCAAGGCCCTGTATGACGAACTGCTTCACAACTTCCCGGTCATCCTGCTGCTGATGTTCATGGTGGCGGGCATCTATTTCATGAAGGACCTGCTGCTGTTTCTGTTCTCGCGCCTGCTGTTGGGCGTGCGCTCCAAGGCGCTGCTTTCCTTGATGTTCTGCTTTCTTTCGGCATTCCTGTCAGCGTTTCTCGATGCACTGACGGTCACCGCGGTGATCATCAGTGCCGCCGTCGGGTTCTATTCGGTGTATCACCGCGTTGCGTCCGGCAATGACCCGCGCCAGGACAGCAGCGTTGATGAAGACCATGACCTGCCTTCCCTGCACCATGAAGACCTGGACCAGTTCCGCGCGTTCCTGCGCAGCCTGCTGATGCATGGCGCCGTGGGCACCGCGTTGGGTGGTGTCTGTACTTTGGTGGGCGAACCGCAGAACCTGCTGATCGGCCATGAGATGGGTTGGCATTTCGCGGAATTCTTCCTCAAGGTCGCGCCGGTGTCGCTGCCGGTTCTGGTAGCCGGACTGGTGACCTGCGTGGCGCTGGAGAAGCTGCGCTGGTTCGGCTATGGCACGCTGCTGCCGGAGAATGTGCGAGCGGTTCTGGCCGATTACGCCGAACAGGACAATCTCGATCGCACCGCACGCCAACGCGCGGCACTCATCGTCCAGGGTCTCGCGGCGCTGCTCCTGATCGTCGCCCTGGCCCTGCACATTGCCGAGGTCGGCCTGATCGGCCTGGCAGTGATCGTCCTGATCACCGCCTTTACCGGAATCACTGACGAGCACCGACTCGGCAGCGCATTCAAGGACGCCATGCCGTTCACTGCGCTGCTGGTGGTGTTCTTTGCGGTGGTCGCGGTCATTCATGACCAGCAGCTGTTTACACCGCTGATCCAATGGGTCCTGGCCCTGCCGGCCGATCAGCAGCCCGGCATGCTGTTCATCGCCAATGGCCTGTTGTCAGCCATCAGCGACAACGTCTTCGTCGCCACCATCTATATCACCGAAGTGAAACAGGCCTTTGTTGCCGGCCACATGAGCCGCGAGCAGTTCGAGACCCTGGCGGTCGCCATCAACACCGGCACCAACCTGCCCAGCGTCGCCACGCCCAACGGCCAGGCAGCGTTCCTGTTTCTGCTGACGTCGGCGATCGCTCCGCTGATCCGCTTGTCCTACGGTCGGATGGTCTGGATGGCCGTGCCGTATACGGTGGTGATGGGCGGCCTTGGCTGGTATGCGGTGACTTACTGGCTGTAACGCCATGACTGAAGGGGCGTGACTCTCTGTGGCGAGGGGATTTATCCCCGTTGGGCTGCGCAGCAGCCCCAAACCAGTCAACTCGGTGTATCAAAAAGATTGAGTTCGCTGGTTTAGGGGCTGCTACGCAGCCAGTGGGGATAAATCCCCTCGCCACAACACTATTTGGCTGTCTAGCGCGGCAGGATGTATCGCTCGATCGCCAGCGCCGCGCCGTCCTCGGTATTGGCGGCGGTGATCACGTCAGCCTGACGCTTGATCGCCTCTTCCGCCTGCCCCATGGCAATCGACAGCCCCGCGCGATGGAACATCGCCGGGTCGTTGCCACCGTCCCCCATGGCGGCGGTCTGCTCCAGCGGCACGCCGAGGTAGTCCGCCAGCGTTGACAGCGCCTCCCCTTTGTTCGCCTTCATCGCCGTCACGTCCAGGTAGATCGGTTGCGAACGCGACACCTGGGCCTGGCCCTTGAGCAGCGGATGCAAGCGAGCCTCCAGTTCGACCAGCAGATCGGTATTGGCGCTGGTCGCAACGATCTTGTCGATGCGTTCAAGGTAAGGCTCGAAGCTTTCTACCTCCAAGGGCGGATAACCCAGGCCACGGGTTTCAACCGGCACCATTGGCCCATGGGCATCGCGCACCAGCCACTCGCCATCGGCGAACACCCAGACCTCGATACCCGGTTGGTCGGCGTACAGGGCCAGGGTGCTCAACGCCGCTTCAGGCGGCAAGTAATGAACCGCGAGAAAACTGCCATCGGGGTGCACCAGCGTACCGCCGTTGAACGCCGCCGTGGGCAGGTCGACACCAAGGGCTTCGATCTGCTGCAACATCGCCCGGGGCGGACGCCCGGTAGCGAGACTGAACAGCACGCCGGCCTCACGCAAGGAGCGGACGGCTTCGATGGTGCGCTGGTTGAGGCTGTGGTCAGGAAGCAACAAAGTGCCGTCCATGTCACTGAGCAGGAAGCGGATAGGACGTTTCAACTGATCAGTCATCCGAGGCCATGCCAGACGCGATCATCGCGAGTCAACAGATCTTGTGCCGCCGCTGGGCCATCCTCGCCAGCCTGGTAAGGCTGAACGCTTGCATCCTCGCGCCAGGCATCGAGGAAGGGTTGCACCGCGCGCCAGCCGTTTTCAATGTTGTCGGCGCGCTGGAACAGCGTCTGGTCGCCCGTCAGGCAATCATAGATCAGGGTCTCGTAACCCGTTGATGGCTGCATTTCAAAGAAGTCCTTGTAGGCAAAGCCCAACTCGATATTCGCCATGTCGAGTGCCGGCCCGGGCCGCTTGGCCAGCAGGTCGAACCACATGCCTTCGTTGGGCTGAATCTGGATTCTCAGGTACGTAGGTTGCAGTTCGTCGACCTCGGTGTCACGAAACTGCGCATACGGTGCCGGCTTGAAGCAAATGACGATTTCCGTGTCGCGCACGCTCATGCGCTTGCCGGTGCGCAGATAGAACGGCACGCCTACCCACCGCCAGTTATCGATCATGACCTTGAGCGCAACGTAGGTTTCGGTGCTGCTGTCGGGCGCGACGTTGGTTTCCTCGCGGTAACCGCTGACAGGGTTGCCGTTGATCTCACCCGCCGTGTACTGGCCGCGCACCGAGTTGGCCCGCGCCTGCTCGACCGACCAGGGCCGGATTGCGCCCACCACCTTGGCCTTTTCGCCTCGCACCGCGTCGGCGCCGAACGCGGCCGGCGGCTCCATCGCAACCATCGCCAGCAACTGGAACAGGTGATTGGGCACCATGTCCCGCAGGGCACCGGTATGTTCATAAAAGCTGCCACGGGTTTCCACGCCGACGGTCTCGGCGGCGGTAATCTGCACGTGGTCGATGTAGTGATTGTTCCAGAACGCCTCGAACAGGCTGTTGGAGAAACGGCTGACGAGAATGTTCTGCACCGTTTCCTTGCCCAGGTAGTGGTCGATCCGGTAGATCTGCTTTTCACTCATTACCTTGAGCAGGCAGGCGTTGAGCGCCTCGGCGGTTTGCAGGTCGGAGCCGAACGGCTTCTCGATCACCACGCGCCGGAAGGCGTCATCCTGCTCTTGAAGCAGCCCCGCCGCGCCAAGGCGGCGGACCACTTCACTGAAAAAGCGTGGCGCGGTCGCCAGGTAGAAGACCGCATTGCCGGTGCCGCTGGCGGCGATCTTCGCCGCCAGCGCTTCGTAGGTACTGTCATCGAGAAAATCACCCTGGACGTAACTGATGCCCCGGGCCAGGCTGGCCCAAAGCACCGGATCGAGCGCCTGGTCGGGGTCGCCTCCCTTGCTCGCCGCTTCGTTACGGATGAAATCCTCGAGTTTTTTTGCAAAATCCACATCGCTGATAGCGTTGTGGTCGACACCAATGATCTGCAGGCCATCCCCCAACAACCCGTCACGACTCAGGTGGTAGAGCGCCGGCATGAGCAAACGCTTGACCAGGTCTCCATGAGCACCGAACAGGAACAACGTGCTCGGTGGTGCCGGTTCAGCCTTGGATTTCCTGCCGATCGAGGTCATTTTTTCGGCGTCTCCACATGGCCGCCAAAGCCGAAGCGCATGGCCGAGAGCATCTTGTCGCCATAGGTGGCTTGCTGGCGGGAACGGAAACGGGCGAACAGCGAACTGGACAGCACCGGTACCGGCACCGCTTGCTCGATGGCCGCTTCGATGGTCCAACGGCCTTCCCCGCTGTCGGCGACCTCGCCGGAGAAGCCATCGAGCTTCGGATCGCTGGCCAATGCATCAGCGGTCAGGTCCAGCAGCCAGGACGAAACCACGCTGCCACGCCGCCAGACCTCGGCGATATCGGCCAGGTTGAGGTCGAAACGCTGCTCCGGTGGCAGGCTTTCGCTGGATTTGGTCTTGAGGATGTCGAAGCCCTCGGCGAAGGCCTGCATCATTCCGTATTCGATGCCGTTGTGGATCATCTTGACGAAATGACCGGAACCGGCCGGGCCCGCATGGATGTAGCCACGCTCGGCGCGGTCGTCGTCAGACTTGCGGTCACGGGTACGCGGGATATCGCCGATGCCCGGCGCGAGGCTTTCGAACAACGGGTCCAGGCGCCGCACGACTTCAGCGTCACCGCCGATCATCATGCAATAGCCGCGCTCAAGCCCCCAGACGCCGCCGGAGGTACCGACGTCGATGTAGTTCAAGCCTTTTTCCGACAGCGCCTGGGCGCGCCGGATGTCGTCCTTGTAGTACGTGTTGCCGCCATCAATGATGACGTCCCCCGGCTCGAGCAGGTCGCTGAGCACGTTGATGGTGTCTTCGGTGGGTGCGCCGGCCGGCAGCATGACCCAGACAGCCCGAGGCTTCTCCAGGCCGGCGACCAGCGCCGGCAGGTCCGCGACGCCCGTCGCGCCTTCCTGGCTCAGGTTTTCGACAAAAGCGGCATTGCGGTCATAGACGACGGTGGTGTGCCCATTGAGCATCAGGCGCCGCGCAATATTGCCGCCCATGCGGCCCAGTCCAATGATCCCGAGTTGCATGTGCTGATGCTCCCTACTACAAATAAAGGTGTGTCAAAGGTTTAGCTCAAGGTGACTTGTGGAGGTTAGTCCAGAGCATTGCCGCATAGTTTCCGGGTAAATCGCCCGATCACAAAGGATAACGTTCAAAAACCGGCCGAAGACACGCGGACCATGAAAAATAAAAAAGTTCCATCAACGGGCAAAAGTATTCAGAATTGGTGCCGATAAAGAATTGTCGCCAAGAAACTGACGACATCTCTCTAGTTGATGTAGCCATTTGCGAGGTGAGCAATGGGCCCTGTCGTTACCGCACGTCCTCCACAAACCCTTTATGTGACCATTCGTCGCGACGAATTACGCCTGCTGAAGGAAGAGCGTGATCTGCTGCTTGATGAAGTGACGCAGTTGCGCATGCAGTTGCAACACGCACAGCTCTCACACCAGGGCCAGGCTTTGGCTCGCTGATCCTGTCCTCCGGGCAAGACACTTTGGTGACGCCGGGCAAACCGGTGTCACGCTGACAAAAACACCGCACAACCTGTGGTGAGGAAGCTTGTTCCCCATCACAGAATCGCCCCTGCAACCCCGCCCCCAGGTGCGCGCGACCTTTTGTAGCTGAAAAACTCACGAAGTTTTCACACCTGGTCCGTAATAATCCTGCAATCACAAATAGTTACGGCGACGGCCCGTGCGCACCAGTCCGGTGCCGGCAGTCTCGTCGGTGAACGCTGGAGCGCTTGATGAGTGTGTTCAAACGCAGCAAAACGACTGCGAAAGGTTTCGATTGGGCCGGGTTCGGCTGGCTGTTTCTGTTCTTCTGGTATTTTTCCGGCATCACCCAACTGCTGATCCTGTCGAGCGGCACCGCCGGGTTCGCCGGGTTTCGCCAGGCCTTCGTGATGAGTGCGTTGTGGTTGGCACCGCTGCTGCTCTTCCCTGCCCGCACCCGCCTGCTCGCCGCGATCATCGGGATCGTGCTCTGGGCTTGCTCGATGGCCAGCCTGGGCTATTTCTTCATCTACCAGCAGGAATTTTCCCAAAGCGTCATCTTCATCATGTTCGAGTCGAACGTGTCCGAAGCTGGCGAATACATGACCCAGTATTTCGCCTGGTGGATGGTGCCGGCGTTCCTGGCGCATACCCTGGTCGGTTACTTCCTCTGGACGCGCCTGCGCCCGGTCTACCTGCCACGCAGCCAGGCCTGGGCGGCAGCGCTGGTCATCATGGTGGCCGTGGTCGGCTACCCGCTGACCAAGCAGACCCTGCGCACTGGCAGCCTGGCCAAGGGCTTCGAGAAGTTCGAGAGCCGCGTCGAGCCGGCGGTGCCCTGGCAGATGCTGGTAGCGTACCGCCGCTACACCGAACAGCTGGAAAACATGCAGGGCATGCTCCACAGCACCAGCAAGATTGCGCCCCTGCGCAACCTTCAGGACACCATGGCCAACGAGCCGGCCACCCTGGTGCTGGTCATCGGCGAATCGACCAACCGCCAGCGCATGAGCCTGTACGGCTATCCGAGAGAAACCACGCCAGAACTGGACAAGCTCAAGGACCAGCTCTCGGTCTTTGACAATGTCATTACCCCGCGCCCCTATACCATCGAGGCCCTGCAGCAGGTACTGACGTTCGCCGACGAGGAGAACCCGGACCTTTATCTCAGCACGCCATCGCTGGTGAGCATGATGAAACAGGCCGGCTACAAGACGTTCTGGATCACCAACCAGCAGACCATGACCAAGCGCAACACCATGCTCACGACGTTTTCGCAACAGGCCGATGAGCAGGTCTACCTGAACAACAACCGCAACCAGAACGCCGCGCAGTACGACGGCGACGTGATCGAGCCGTTCAACAAGGCCTTGGCCGACACCGCGCCGCGCAAGCTGATCGTGGTGCACCTGCTCGGCACCCACATGAGTTATCAGTACCGGTATCCACCGACCTTCAACAAATTCACCGACCGCCAGGGCGTGCCTGCCGGGGTGCGTGACGATCAGGTGCCGACCTACAACAGTTACGACAACGCGGTGCTGTACAACGACTTCGTGGTGTCCAGCCTGATCAAGGACTACGCCAAGAGCGACCCCAACGGCTTCCTGCTGTATCTGTCGGACCACGGCGAAGACGTCTTCGATTCACCGGGCCATGGCACCCTGGGCCGCAACGAGGCCAAGCCGACAGCGCCGATGTACACCATCCCGTTCATGGCGTGGGCTTCGCCGAAGTGGCGCGAAACCCATGACTGGAATTTCGCTGGCGACCTGTCGCGGCCCTACAGCAGCTCGCACCTGATTCACACCTGGGCGGACATGGCGGGCTTGAGCTTTGATGAGCTCGATCGCAGCAAGAGCCTGGTCAGCGATGACTTCAAGTCGCGGCCGCTGTTGATCGGCAACCCCTACCAGGACCAGCGCAAGGGGCTGATCGATTTCAGCCTGATGCAGCCCAAGGGCCCCGCGGGCCAGGTCGTACAAAAGTAGTCGAAAAGCCACAGCCCGCATCTGGAGTAATGCGGTTCACTTGAGGTAGTCCCGTGGCGAGGGAGCTTGCTCCCGCTCGGCTGCGAAGCAGCCGTAAACCGGCGGGTACGGTGTGTCTGATGCTCTGCATTTGGCTGGTTTTGGGGCCGCTTCGCGGCCCAGCGGGAGCAAGCTCCCTCGCCACGGGTTCTTAAGTGAACCTCATGACGCCCCTAGAGGGGCTTGATCCAGAACAGCATGCGCCCGTGGGCCGGGTCGAACATGCCGGCGGCAAAGCCGAACTTGGCATAACTGGCCTGGGCCACGGCGTTGCCTTCCAGCACTTCCAGGGTGATCTTGCAGCACCCGCGCTGGCGGGCGATGTCTTCGACTTTCTGCAGCATCTTCTGGCTCAGGCCAAGCCCACGAAACGCCGGCATTACGGCTACATCGTGGACATTCACCAAAGGCCGGCAAGCGAAGGTCGAAAACCCCTCGAAACAGTTGACCAACCCCGCCGGCTCGCCATTGACGAACGCCAGCACACTGAAAGCGTGGGAACGCTTGGCCAGCTCTTCAGGCAGATGGGCCAACACCTCGGCCGGCAGCGAATGCCCACCGCCCATCGGATCCTCGGCATAACCGTTGAGCACATGGCAGATCGCTTCAGCGTGGACCGGGTTGGTGTAGCTGGCTTGCAGTACAAGGATATCCTTGGCTTCTTCCATGATCTTCCATCTCGTTTCGATAAGGCCGACGGCTTGGCGTCGGCAGGGTCGGGTCAGGCGGGCTGACCAAAACGTTGCAGTTGCATTTCCTGAAGGCGACTGAGAGTACGGCGAAACGGGAATTGCAGATAGCCCTGCGTGTACAACTGGTCCATCGGCACCTGGGCCGACAGGTACAACGGCACTTTGCGGTCATAACATTCGTCGACCAAAGCAATGAAACGCCGTACGCCGTCGTCATGAATCGACAGCTGCGGCAGCTCGCGATCACCGGCCTCGACCCGCTCGACCCCGTCTTCGGTGCCTCGGGCAATACGCCCTTCGCGTTGTTCGGCGCTCAGGCAGGGTACGTCACTGAGAAGAATGGCCTTGAAACGATCACACAGCGCCATGAAATCAAGCGCCGAGAATGGTTGCTCGCAAAGATCGGGGTAACGGCTCCACAGCACTGTATCGCTGGCCTGGACCGGAACGATCTGGCGATGGCCGACCTCGAGCGCCTGGTTGCGGGTTTTCTGCCCGGCGCTCAACTGGGCGAAAACCTCCGCCAACGGATCAGGCTGGGCCGGGTCACGCAGCCAATAACGCTGCTGCAAGGCGCCCGGGTGCTGGCGATGATCCTGCCAGCCATTCACCGGCACGACCTGCATGTACTGCTTGATGGCCGTTATGGTCGGCAGGAAGCGCTCACGGTTGTGACCGCTGGCGTACAGCTCATCCGGCGGCAGGTTGGACGTGCTGACCACCACCATGCCCAGCTCGAACATCACCTGGAACAGGCGGCCGAGGATGATCGCATCGCCGATGTCGGTCACGAACAACTCGTCGAAGCACAACACCCGCACCTCTCGGCTCAGCTCTCGAGCCAGGGCCTGCAACGGATCTGGCGTGCCGGTGAGCTGGAACGAGCGCTGATGCACCCAGGCCATGAAATGATGGAAATGCTGGCGACGGGCCGGAACCTCGAGGCTTTCATAAAAGCGATCCATGAGCCACGTCTTGCCCCGCCCGACCGGTCCCCACAGGTAAACACCCTTGATTGCCTTGCGGCCTTCGTGCAGCGCCTGATGGCACTGCTCCAATGCCATGATTGCCAGCTCCTGGGCTTCGTCCTGGACGAAGCCGTGGTGTTCGATGGCATGCTGCCAGGCGCTCAAGGGGGAAGTGAAAGTCATGCGACCCGGGTCCGGAAGGCGAAGGTCTGGAGTATGCCATGCCTGTTGATTGAGAAAACCTGGACGAAACTGTGGCGAGGGGATTTATCCCCGCTCGGTTGCGCAGCGACCGATCAAAATTGGGGCAGCTGCGCAGCCCAACGGGGATAAATCCCCTCGCCACAACAGCGCTCCCCGGTCAGGCGGAAATATCCAGCCGACTGATCTTCCCCTGCTCATCGAGCCGGAAGGTGTAGCGCAACTCCAGTGGACTGCCGGGAAAGGTTCCGGAGATCAGGTTATGGACCAGCACCTTTCCGGTGCGTTGCTGCACGTTGAGGACTTCGACCCGCGGTTGGTAACGGCGCGCGGTATCTTCCATCCACTGGGCGATGGCCTGGGTGCCGACCCGGTGGTTGCCTTCATCGAACACATTGGCATCCTCGGCGAAGAAACGCGTCACCGCCGAGCTGTCGCGAGCATTCGCGGCAGCGATGTAGCCGGCGATGGCCGGGGCCAGGGAAGAGACGGGATTGGACATGTCAGGGGCTCCTTGTTGTATCGATCCGGAGCCATCCTAGAACAGCGCTGTGTCAGTTTTTGTCAGGAGTAAAACGCCCCGCCTCATCGAGATTCATCAGCGCCAACCAGGCTCGCAGCAAGTCGCTGCGCCTGCCGGGGTAGCGCTCGCCCTGGACGCTGGCTGAGGCAATCCGGTCGGTACGAAACGTCCGATAGGCACCGCGTAGTTCGCACCAGGCCACCACCACCCGCGCCTCATTGAAAAAGCCCAGGGCCAGCGGCCAGATCAACCGCTGGCTGGGGGTCTTGTTGACGTCGGCGTAATCGATGTGCAATTTGGCTTGAGTGCGAATGGCCTGGCGGTAGACATTCAGCTCGACGGCGTTCTGCGGATAACCGTAACCCGGTGGGCCGGGCAATACCGTGGGGTTGTGCAAGGCATCGCGCAAACCAGGGGCCAACACCGCCTCGACCTTTGCCAAAGCGTCGGCGGCGGCCTTGCCCAGAACCTCATCGCCACGCTGGTCGACGTAGCGCAAGCCCAGCACGATGGCCTCGATTTCATCGGCGGTGAACATCAGCGGCGGAAGGAACAGGCCGCTGCGCAGCACATAACCTATGCCCGCCTCGCCCTGGATCGGCGCGCCCAGGGCAGTCAGTTCGGCTATATCGCGATAAAGCGTGCGCTCGGACACCTTCAGCTCGGCCGCCAGCGTCGCGGCGGTAACCGGGCAGCGCTTGCCCCGCAAGACTTGCAACAAGGTCAGCAGCCGAGTGGTTCGCGACACGATGGCGGATCCAGGGAAAAGATGAAGCAGATTAGCAGAGGCTGGTGTCAGAAACTGTCAGTAGAGAAAGCAGTGACCTGGACATTGTGGCGAGGGGATTTATCCCCGCTGGGCGCGCAGCGCCCACGTCATTTTTGCGGTCGCTACGCAACCGAACGGGGATAAATCCCCTCGCCACAGGATTGCCGGTTTCCGGATATGCCATGAGTTATGGTACCTACACGTTTCTAACGCGAGAGAGCATTTCCATGCGCAGAATCTTCCGTTTGCCCCTCATCCTGATACTGCTCAGCCTGAGCGCCTGCGCCCTCTTCCCGCACCGCGACCCGCTGAATATCAACGTGGTCGGTATCGAGCCACTGCCCAGCGAGGGTCTGGAGATGCGCTTCGCGGTGAAACTGCGCTTGCAGAACCCGAACGAAACCGCCATCGACTACAGCGGTGCGGCATTGGATCTGCAAGTCAACGGCCGCACGTTGGCGACCGGCGTCAGTGACCAGAGCGGCTCGATCCCACGCTTTTCCGAAGGAATCCTGAGCATACCGGTGAGCATCTCGGCGTTTTCAGTGATCCGCCAGACCCTGGGCCTGAGCCAGACCCAGAGCCTGGACAACCTGCCCTACGTGCTCAAGGGCAAACTCGCCGGCGGCTTGTTCGGCACCCTGCGCTTCGTCGATCGCGGAACCCTTGATCTACCGAATTCCGCAGCCGCCTGGTGAATCATGCAATGAAACGCACAACCGGCCTGGCTCGCTCATCCACCACCAGCCCGAATACATCGGGCCGGGCATAGTGCCCGACCACGTAATCCTTGGTCTTACAGGTTGGCCTGTCACAGCTCGAAGAGTCGAGACTTTACCTTTCAGCACTCGCACTCGACAGGGTCCTGCCAGCCAGATTGAACTTATGGTGAATTTAGAGTTGCGTAAATAGGCGCTTCTTGCACTTGTGCGCAGAATCGTCTGAACCATTGGTTTTTAGGTGCACCACCTGGTCACTCCAACCAACTCAACCGTTCGAACAAGCGCAATAATCTGCGCTTGTTAAGCTAAGACGACAAGACAATTTTTTGTGCTGTCATATCTAAGTTACGGCCTGAAAAACCCTTTATAAAAAAGAGGTCAGGAATTACCCGACCCCCGTTCAATACCTTCTCCAGAATGTCATTTTTCCGGAGGTTCCCAAGACCCACTATGGGGAGGGAAATTAACCTCTAACCTTATCCTTTCTCAATCGTAAATACCTCCGCGCCCAGCGTGCCTGCCGGTGAATCTGGGCAGTCTGGGTCGCTTACTGTAAGACTGTAAACCGCATCCACCCCTTCTTTTCTGTCTGACTTGATTTTGACTGTTGCTTGATCGGTTGGCCCAGCGAACTCGTACCCCCCTGTGCCCACGGCCCACTTGTACCCTTTCTTCCCACTCGGTGTAATAGAGCTACTGGCATCTAATATGTACTCCTTGCCCACCACTCCTTTTTCCACCGGTTTTTTTACCACAGGCGTAATTTTTGCCGGTTCTTTATACTTTGACGAATACACAACGTAACATTTGCTGTCGGACGCCGCTTGAGCATAAACGCTTGCGCCCAATGATGCCAGTACAGTACTGATGATCACGCCCGTTTTTAAACTGTTCATTTTGTCATCCTTTTCTAAAGTTGAGATTTTCCGTTAATGCAACTACAGATTAGATACAAACAAAATCTTACGCACCTGTAAGAAATGACAGGTGCTTATATCTTTTTATCAGTAATTTTTTATCTAGCTGGTTTTCGCAATAAGGTGCAGCCTTCCTGGTGAATCATGCAGTAAACCGCACACCCGGCCTGGCGCGCTCATCCACCACCAGCTCGAATACATCGGGCCGGGCGTAGTGCCCGACCACGTCATAGTCGTAACGCGCCCGCACCAGCTCATCGGTATCGATTTCAGCAGTCAGCAATCCGACGGAGCCCCTCAACGGCCCGGCCAGCACGTCGCCCATGGGTCCGACAATCACGCTGCCGCCCGCGATCAACGGCCGCTCCGCCGGCCAGTTCGCCACCTCGATACCCAGCTCTGCCGGCGAGGCCTGGACCTGGCAGGCACTGACCACGAAGCAACGCCCTTCATGAGCGATATGCCGCATGCTCACCTGCCACATTTCCCGCTCATCCACCGTCGGCGCGCACCAGACGTCCACGCCCTTGGCATACATCGCGGTGCGCAGCAGCGGCATCATGTTTTCCCAGCACACCGCCGCGCCCACGCGCCCAACCTGGCTGTCGATCACCGGTAACGTCGAACCGTCACCCTTGCCCCAGATCAGCCGCTCAGTGCCGGTGGGCATCAGTTTGCGATGCCTGGCGACCAGGCCGGCGTCCGGTTCAAAGTACAGCGCGGTGCAGTACAGCGTATTGCCGGCGCGCTCGATGACGCCCAACACCAGGCTTGCCCCGGTTCGCGCCGAAAGACCCGCCAGCGCCTCGGTTTCCGCACCGGGCACGTCGATGGCGTTGGCAAAGTAGCGGGCAAACGCTTCGCGCCCTTCCGGTAGCCGATAGCCGAGCTGGGTGCCAAATGTCTCGCCCTTGGGATAGCCGCCCAACAGCGCCTCGGGCATGACCACCAGGCGTGCACCGGCCTCACGAATAGCGTCTTCGTAGGAAAGAATCTGCGCGAGGGTTTCGCCTTTGCCGCCTGGCAGCGAGCCGATCTGCAAGGCAGCCACAATGGATTTGGGCATGGTCTTCAACTCCGTGATTTCAAGTGTTGCTGATTCTCAGGCGCCGACGGATCATGAATAAAGCCCTGCCCGCTGCTAAAAGATATGAAGCACATGAATATCGCCGATGTAGACCTGAACCTGCTGAAGACCTTCGAAGCCCTGCACGACGAATCCAGTGCAAGCCGCGCCGCCCTGCGCCTGGGCGTCACTCAATCGGCCATCAGCGCGGCGCTGCGCAGGCTGCGAAGCGTGTACGACGATCAGTTGTTCGTGCGCACCGGCCGCGGCCTGGCGCCGACATTGCGGGCCAACCAACTGAAACCGGTGATCAGCGAAGCGTTGGACAAATGCCGCCAGAGCCTGGCGATGATCGATCCGGGCGCCAGCCACTACGAGGGCCGCTCAGTCATCGTCGGGCTGTCGGATGATTTTGAAATTGCCTATGGCCGGCGATTGATCGAGGAAGTTGCGCGAAGAGCGCCGGGCCTGCGCTTGATCTTTCGCCAGACCCACAGCCAGATCGTCGGTCGCGCCTTGATGGAGCGCAGCCTGGACGTGGCGATTACAGCGGGAGGATTTACCGAGCGGCTGCTCAGTCGCCAAGTCCTCGGCGAAGGCGGCTACGCCTGCCTGGTGGACCCTGCCAGCCTGACGGAGGACCAGCAGGGCCTGAGCCTGGAAGCGTTCGTGGCGCGCGAGCATCTGCTGGTTTCATCGGGCGGTTTCATCGGCATCACTGATGAAGGACTGGCCGCACTCGACCTGCGCCGACGGGTGAGCGCCTCGACCACTCACTTCGCCGCGCTGCCGTTCCTGCTCAAGGGCAGCCAGGCCGTGGCGACCATTCCGGACCATGCCGCCACGGCCATTGCGGCGCTCAGCGGCCTGTCGCTGTTGCCCTGCCCGCTGGCGTTGCCGCGCTACCCGATCGAGCTAGGGTGGCGGACCCATGCGCAGCGGGATCCGGCCGTGGAGAAAGTGCGCGAGGCCATTGTCGCGACCTTCAACTGAGGTTATTTGTTCGCGGCCATCAGTCGATTGACCTCACTGCGCACCATATTGGCGTACTCCGGAGGCGACATGCCGTCCAGCTCGGCGCGCACCCACTCGGCCCATTTGCCCTTGCGCTTGGAGCGTTCGCCAAACAACCGCGCAGCGTCACCCTTGGCCTTGCCCAGATTGTTTTGCCACAGCTCGAAAAGTCGGGATTTTTCATCTTCCAGCGCCGCACGCTCGGCCAGGGGCTTGTCAGCCAGATTGAAACTCATGGGGAATTTCCTGTTGCGTAAATAGGCGCCATCTTACACCTTGCACAGAAACGTCTTAACCATGATTTTTGCCAGCGGCCCTGGGCCATGCCAACTGCTGCAACTTTTGCCCAAGCGCAACACTCCATTGTTCACTGCCATCAACCTCAAGGAGTACTTCAATGGCTCGCACAAGCGCCGCGCAAGCGAACGGAGAGCAAATCAAGGATCAAGCCTTCAGCGAACTGAAAGCATTGATTGAAGAGTCGGAGAAGCTGCTCAAGAGCGGTGCCGCCCTGGTTGGCGAGGACGCGGAGAACCTGCGCGAGCAGATTTCACAGAAACTGCGCCAAGCCCTGGATTCGGTCGCCAGCGCACGGGAGCGCACGCGCCCGATGGTTGATGCCACGCAAGCCTATATCGGCGGCCATCCCTGGCAGACCGTAGCGATTTCCGCGGGTTTCGGGCTCGTGGTGGGCTTGTTGCTGGGACGCCGTTAAGCCCCAGCCAAAAAAGCCTATAGCCCCGCCAACTCGCGCAGTTGGCCCAGCGTCTGCTCGTCCAGCACAATCCCCTGTTCGATGGACTTGCTGCGCTCACGGTGTCGGCGATCCCCTGGCAACCGACGCAATCCGACACCGTGCATCTGCCTGACCAATTCTTCGCTGCGTGAAGCGAAATCCTGGCCGGCGGCCTTGCTCGGATCGATCACGATCAACAACTGTCCGGTCCAGGGAGTCTTGGCTCCGGGATGGTTGTGCCAGTCGAACTCGAACGAAAAGTTGCCCCCCGTCAGCGCGGCCGCCAGCAGTTCCACCATCATCGACAAGGCCGACCCTTTGTGACCGCCAAACGGCAGTAGCGCGCCGCCCTCCAGAATCGCCTTCGGATCACAGGTCGGCTGACCGAGACTGTCCACCCCCATGCCGGGAGGCAATCGCTCACCTTTGCGCGCGGCAATCTGCACGTCACCATGGGCGATGGCGCTGGTAGCGAGGTCGAAAACAATCGGCTCGCCGCCGTTGCGTGGGGCGGCGAAAGCAATGGGATTGGTACCGAACAATGGCCGATCCGCGCCATGGGGCACCACACAGGTCATGCTGTTGACCACGCTCAAGGCCACCAGGCCTTCATAGGCGAACGGCTCGACATCCGGCCACAGCGCGGCGAAGTGGTGAGAGTTGCGTATCGCCAGCACCGCGATACCGGCGCTGCGAGCCTTGTCCACCAGCAATGGGCGGGCGGCGGCCAGGGCGGGCTGGGCAAAGCCGTTGCAGGCATCGACCCGGACGAACCCGGACGCAACATCCTCGACGATCGGCACGGCCTGGCCGTTGACCCAGCCGCTGTTCAACGTCGAAACATACCCGGGCATGCGAAACACCCCATGGCTGTGGGCGCCATCGCGTTCGGCGCCGGCGCAGTTCTCGGCCAGGGTGCGGGCGACATCGATCGAGGTGCCATGGCGCAGGAAAATCTGCTCCAGCAAACTCACCAACGCTTCATAGGACAATGTGCAAGGACCGGCAGGATCGGGTAGCGCGGGCATCTGAAGCTCCAGAATGATTATTGGAGGTAGCAACAGCGTGAAGAGGCGAGCTCGCTGATTACCGCTTCACGGCCGCCATGTCAACCGTGCAACGCCCGCGCCATGGTCCGACAGGCCTGCAGCTTGCGTGCGGTAACTATGTACCACCTTCGCCCGTTCCTCGTTGCCTACTCTGGCCCCTCACTGATGGCCGTATCGCCTTGAGGCGCCTGATCGAGAAGCAACGATGACTAGTGCAAACCCGCCCCTGCTATTTCCTGAAATATTCAAAGCCCGGCGCCTGAATGAATTGACCGCGCCCCACGGGTTGACCCAGGCAGATCTTGACTGGCTGCATCACGCTGCCCTGCCCAACTACACGCAACGCGGCGAGCAGTCACCCGCAATGACGATCGAAACAATTACCCTGGATGTCCAGGGCAAACCCTTGATCCCGCTCGCCGGTTGCCTGGTGCTCAGCGCGCAGGGCGATCACCCTGCGTTCCTCTATACACCGTACGGCGGCATCGCAAAGTTCGATAGCCCGGAGACCCTCGAGCACAGGCTTGATGAAATGCTGGCGACACCGCTGGAACGGGATGAGCTGTTTTGCCTCCTTTCGCTCTCCCAGCGCAACGAACTCTATGGCGCATCCTTTCAGAAAACCCGCCGAACAGTCTACGGAGATCCGCTCGAGACACGATTGGCATCGATCAGCAATGCCCAGGAACTCAACGCCCAGGCAATGGTGCATGAGTTGCTCCAAGTTCCGTCGTTGGCAGCGATGCTTGACCAGGTATTGCAGGAGCTGTTGGACAACTTCGATCATAAGCAGGCACGCGTCTCGCTCAGTCTCATCAAGGGCGCGGACGTCCCGTTACAGCAGTGGACCCGGAACATGCCACTGAGTGATGCAGTGCTGATCTACTTCCATCATCAAGGCTGGCCTGACGGATACGAGGCGGCTTTCACTCACCCCTCCACCGAGGAATCGCCCGCAAACGCCTTGCACTGGCAGACCATGGTAAAGCTCACCGCAAGGAATCTGGTGCGCCACCTCACTGATCGCCTCGAGGCCTACTGGGACGCTGCGAGTCCCCTGAACATTTCACGGCGACAGTTTCTGTCCCGTGTCATCGACGACAAGCTACGGTCAGCGATCGTTATCGAAGGCGAAAAAGGCCAACTGACAGAAGCACAAAGCAGCGAGCTGCATCGTCTGTTCCGGCCATCTCGCCACGACGAGAGGCTGATGTTCATCGAAACGATTCGCCTCTGGGAACATGAAACCCATAGCGTCGAACTGGCGGGCTCGTTGATGATCAGCGCGAATGGGCACTACCTTTACACCCCTGGCAAAGGCATTCAGCAAGTTGACCATCATCTGGGCTTCAGGGATACGTTGCTGGGCCCGCCCACCGCGGCCCCGCAAATGGACGCCCTTTATAGACTGCTGAGCCTTGAGGAACGCAACCGTCTTCTGCGCTTCGACGCTCCGCAGGTCTCCGGCAAGGAGGTGAGCTTGCCCGTAGCCGAGTCCCTGGGCCAGGCGATCATTGCCAAACAGCTGGACAATATTCATTTCGCACTGGAAATGTCCCGCCAGGGCGAGGTCGATATCCATGCGCTGCTGGACAAGGCGCTCGATATACGCACCCTGATCGACAACGGCCTGCTCGACCAGAAGGTCGACGGACACTGGGGCGCGCGCGCTGCGTTTTATGGAAACCTGCGCCCCTCCAATTTCATCGCCGATGTGCTGCACAGAAAGCTCAAGACCTATGACAGTGTGCAAAAAGCTTTCGATAGCGAGTTCACTGAGTTACCCCATTCAAGCGAATCGGAGCTCCTCGACAGCGAGCTGAGGAAGCTGCTTCCCAAGCTATGCAGCACTTTTTCCCTGGGCATCCGGGAGGAGGCTGAGCTGCGGCAGCTCAACGGGACGCTGTCGACCGACGCCCACAAGCTCATCAACAGCGTGTTTGCCTTCGACGCAAACTACCCCGACCGCGAACAACGCCCCAGCGTCAAAGGTTTCCGCCCGGACGTATATTCGCTGAAGTTGACCTGCACAACGGAAGGCGCCACGACCGCCGTTTCTCCAGCCAGTTGCTTCCTGCTGACCGAGCGTGGCGGGCTGGATACGCCTTTTTCCGGCATGGCAATCCTGTGGCTCCCCACATGCGGACTCAAGGTTTTTCCGTCCGTCGCCCTTGCCAGCCAACAGTTGAATCAATACCTGTCCAACGCCCGGTCGCGTTTCGATGTGCTGACCAATCTCACGCCCGCGCAACGGAATCCCCATGCCCGCTACCAGCTCGAGGCATTTGAACTGATCGAAGGCAATGTGCTGATGAATCGGATGACTTCGTTCAGCGAACACTTTGCGGCCGAACACGCGTATTTGCGTGCATTACAGATAGGTGACTGGCGACTGACCGAACCGGCAATGCTCGAAAGCCTGAAAGCACTGTTGGACAAGGGCGCCGCTACCAACCTGCCAGTTGCCGAGCGCATCGCCCATGCCTACCGGTTCCAGCAAAAGCTTCCCGCCTGGTTGGGTGCCGCCTCGCTCGAGGACCAACGACAGCACATCGAACTGCTTGAACAATATCGAAACAGCGTAACCGAGGACAAAGACTACCTGGACGGCATAGAACCTCTACGTAACTACGTCGACAGAACCTTGAAGGCGCTGTTGGAAACACGTTTTCCCGATACGGGCCTTGACCCTGCCACACTGCTGATTTCGCCCCATCTTGCGCTGGCAGGCCCGGCAAGCAGCCTGACCGATTTCGCCCTGAATCATCTCGACAGTCGCCAGCGACCCGGCTTCACGATTTCGTCGATGCTCTCGCAAAAACTACCCAACCACTTGAACGAAGCCGCTCTCAGGCAAATGTTGCTGTCGTTGGGTACGTCAACCCGCTACAGGGCGCATGTGCTGGACAAGCTGTCCGACAGCGCAGAGGGCATAGAGCAAAGGAAAAGTCGATTTTATCAACAACTACCCTGGCAACTGCTGCAACACGCCCACGCCAGATATTTGCAACAGAATCTCTCTCCGTTTGCCTTCAGCTTGATCAGCCAAGTGTTCGATATGCCGGACAGCATCGCCCGGCTGGAAGCAGACGGGGCCGAGGCAATCATCCGCCCGATGGAACTGATCAAGACGCAAGGCGCCGAAGCCGTCAAGGCTACCGGGCTCTATCTGATCGGGTCGAGTGTCGATGCAAAAGCCCCGCATATCCTGTATTCCCCTTACCACGAAGGGAATGTTTTCACCGAGTTCGAGAACGAAACGAAGGTCATCGCTGCAGTCAATGCGCCAGGGGTGCTTCAGGACATGCTGATTCACCGGCTCCCCGAAAGCCAGCAAGCCACGTTCCGAAATCTGTTCGCGTCCACGGCAGGAAAACTCTCGGAGATAACCCTGGCTTCGAACCCGATTGCCAACCTGCTCGGTACGTTGTTCAACGACAACACCTCATTACTGGCAGGCATGCTGAAAACCCACACCGATGGCACGCGCCAGTTCGACTGGCAAACCGTGGTGCATTTGTTCAGTACCGGCATCAAGGCCCTTGGCCGGGAACTGCCTGGCAAACTGGCGTTGATCGAGACTCTCAAAGATGCCTATGAGGATTTCAAGGCGTCTTCCGAGGATTTCCAGCAGGGCAATTGGGGGGCAGGCTTGCATGATTTCATCTGTGGCGCAGCGGAAATGGTCTCCCTGGGCTGGCTCAATCGGGACGATACCTTCGGCCTGCTCGATCCGGTGGGTCCCGCCGCCCTGCCTCGCCCCGCGGTAAAAGCATCTCACTGGCAGCACCTGACCAGCGCAGCGCGTACAGACCTGCAGCCATTCGAAGCCCTCAAGGTCAGCCTGGCCGACCTCAAGAAACACCCGTTCGATGGAACCTACGAAGCCCTGGCGTCCGGCAAGCACTACGCACCGGTGTTCGGCAAAGTCTTTCAGGTAGCAAAAGCTGCCCATGACTGGCGCATCACCCATGGCCACGCCGAGGGGCCAGTGCTCAAGCGCTCGTCTGAGTCCGGGCAGTGGTTGATCGATCCAGACTCGCGGCACATTCGCTACGGAAAAGTGATGTCAACCTTGACTGATATGCATAGCGACTTCAACGCGAAGGAAGTCATCAATATTGAAGCACGGGGTATGAAGCAGATACGCCGGATGTCCCCCTCCCGCGCGAACATGATCGAGCAAGCCCTGGAAACGGCACGGCATTACTCCCGCAACGCGCTGCAAAATCTTGAGCAGGTCAAAGGCGGCATGCCTGCCGGGTCCCGACTGGACACCTTCCTGACGACTTTTCTCGGCGTCAGGGTGATCGACGCGCGCCTTGTAGAAAAAATACACACCGCCATCGCCCCGATCTGCCAGACGCTGGCGGATCCGTTGTGGCTTCATAAAAACGGCAGTCGCATCGTTATCGGCATCGCCAAAAGCGCCAACTATGATGCGAGTGCCTTCGTATTCGAGGCCGGCAAGGGCGGCAGGATTTATCTCACCCAAGAGTTTTTCGCCATGGTGCCGCATTGGTACAACAGTGCCGTGCCCGATACATTCAATGTCGACGCGCACGCCCAAGGCTCAACCTTCATTCATGAACTGTCCCATCTGCTGTGCGACACACTGGATATCGTCTACCTGGGCGCCTACTTACCATTCCACGACCTCATTTCAACAGTGACTCAACTGGCACAAAAAAAAGCCGATGAACAAAAGGACCTGCAACTCAACGGTTTTTCGTGGACCACGCCGCGCGCTCGCCTGTTCACGGATTGGGACCGTGCAACCCACTCGTTCAAGAGCCTCGACCTCCTGCCCAAGCACAAAGATACCGTCAGAAAAATCCTGCAAATCACCAGCAGTGCAAATCTGGAGCAAGCCCGCGACGCATTTCTGGACCTGAACTCAGCGGATCGACGGATCGACGTCATGTTTAAAAATGCCGACTCTATAGCGCTGCTCATTTGTGAGCTGGGGCGACAATTGGATCCGCCTCCGGTGGCTACGCCATAGCATCATCGCTGGAACGCGTTTGATCTTTTTTTCACGCCGTTTGTGCGACGGTACGGCCATACGGGGCAACGCCCGGCTTTATCACATGAAAAACAAGGGTATTTGATGCTTAATCGCCATGTCGGTTGTTCTCGGCAGCTGCCGTCGAAGGTTAGAATGCGGCAAACCAGGAACAGCCAATGACCGAACGAATACTCTCGGAAGCCGAATACGACGCCATCAGCGATGCGGCCGCGCATTGGTGCATGCGTTTGCACGCTGATGACTGCACCGATGCCGACCGATTGGCGTTCAAGCAATGGCATGACGCCGACCCTCTGCACGCTTTCGAATACCAGGCCATGCTGGAAATCTGGGGCGTGGCCGAGCATCTGCCGCGTGTCGAATCCGCGCCGACCCTGCCAGCCCGGCGGCCACGGCCGCGCTGGAGCCGTCTGGCTGTCGCCGCCGCGGTGATCGCGCTGGGCTTGCCCTTGGCCGCGATTACCGGTTGGAACATGGGGTGGCTACCTGACTCGTACCAGCGCCTGGAAGCCGGCGCGAGCGTACGTCATGTCACGCTGGGCGATGGCAGCCAGGTGGAGCTCAACCTTGGCAGCGAACTGGTGTTCGCCAACTACAAGCATGAGCGTCGGGTCACGCTGAAAAAAGGCGAGGCGTTCTTCGATGTCAGTCACGACACCCGGCATCCTTTCGTCGTTCGGGCGGGCCAGGGCCAGGTGCGTGTGACAGGCACCCGTTTCAACGTGTGGATGTATCAGGACCAGGTTCGGGTCACATTGGTGGAAGGCTCGGTATGGGTGACCAGCAACATGAACGCCACTGCGGGCGGCTCGCAACTGTCACCGGGAATGCAGGCAAGCTACAAGGCGGGCGACTACCAGCCGCAGGTACGCGAGATCGAACCCGGCGACAGCTCCCTGGCCTGGCGCAACGGCAAGCTGGTGCTGAATGACCTGGCCCTTTCCGACGCACTGCCATTGATCAATCGCTACCTCGAACGTCCCGTCATGCTGGCCGACCATGCTACCGGCACCCTGCGTGTCGGCGGCATCTACAACCTCAACGAAGTGAAGAACCTCGTGCCCTCGCTGCCCAAGGTCCTGCCGATCTATCTGACCCAGAACCAGGACGGCAACCTGGTCCTCAATTCCATCGGTCATCATCCGGCCAAACATTAAAAAAGCCGCGCCCATTCGGGTCGCGGCTTTTCTTCACGACAAAGCTGCCTTACTGCGTCGCGACCCTGCCCGCCTCATCACGCTCGCGGATGACCTTGGCCTGGTAGTTCGGATCGGCCTTGATCTGCTGCTCGGTAAAGGGCAGCGTGCTCCACTGCCGCTTCGAGAATGCCTGGGTCTGGTCCGCCGAGTAAGGCGAGGCCGGGTCACTGGAAATGGAAAACGCCAGCAGTCCCTGGGCCTGCGGGCCGCTGCCATCGAATGTCACCACTTGCAGATAGCTGGTGCCGCTGACCACTTCCCGCTTGCCGTTCGCCCCCGGCACACTCTGGATCGCGTTATAGATTCCCAGCTCCGCCGGGCCGCCGTGGATCGGCGTCTGCCGACCGCCCTGGCTGGCAACCTGGACGTCCCGCCAGCGGCTGTCCGCTGACAGCCCCGCCGATTTCACCGACTCCCGTGAAGCCAGCATGGCCTGGCGCAGCGCCTCGGCCACCGCAGGCCGCTCGATTGCCAGGCCCCGCGGAGTGTGTTGCGGATCGTTCGGATCGAACGCGACGCGCCAGGTATCAGGCACGGCTTGCAGCGTTTTCATGATCTGCTGGAAATGCACGAAGCCGACGCCGCTGTCCAGGCTCGCCGTGCGATCCCAGGCCTTCAGGCGGGTGCATACTTCAGTCAGAGCGGCGGCATCAGCCTTCAGGTCCCCGGCGCAGAAGGCCAGCAGGTCCGGCATCAACTGTTCCGCCAGGTAAACCTGGTCGTCCATGACCATGCGCTGCAACTCATCCACTTGCACCGGCCCGTCTTTGCCAAACTGGCCCAGTCGATCCAGCGCGAAACGTGCGCGCAACCCCAGCGGTTGGTCCTGCTGGCTGATCAGTGGCGAATAACCGGACAAGGGCTGAGCGGGATTGACCATCCAGGCCGAATCGTTGGAGTTCTGCACGTAATCACGACGCGACAACTGCGGCAGTTTGTCGGCGGCATAGATGCCCTTTTGCGCGGCCTTGGGGTCCACGCTCCAGTTGCATTCGCTGCGCGAGCCATCCAGCACGATCAGTTTCAGCCCGGCCCTCGGATCACTGCACCGCGCCAGCTTGGCCGCGTCAACGTTGGGCACCACCGAAACGTTCATGTAGAGACTTTGTCCCTGGTCGTCCACCGCCAGAGTATTGACCCAGGGAATTCCGTGGATCCGCTGGACCGACGCCTGCAGATCCTTGAGCGTGACGGCCTGATTCATGGCGTACCACTGCGCCAGCACGCGATCGTTCTCCAGGTTCGCGTCCCGCAGGCTGTAGGCGAAGCGGTTGTCCCAGTCCAGCTTGCCAGGCCATTGCACAACCGGCCCGAATTGCGAGCCGTACACCACCCGCGAAACCGGCTTGACCTGCCCGCCGGCCTGCTTGACGTCCACCGTGACCACCTGTTGGCTCATCGGCACTGACTTGCCGTCCAGCAGATAGCGGGTCGGGTCCTTCGGGTCGAGCTGCAAGCGGTACAGGGTGAAATGCTTGGAGGTGTCGACGGTATGGGTCCAGGCCAGGTGCTGGCTGAAACCGATATTGATCATCGGCAAGCCGGGCAACGCGGCGCCCATGACATCCAGCTTGCCGGGAATGGTCAGGTGCATCTGATAAAAGCGCATGCCGCCCACCCAGGGGAAATGGGGATTGGCGAGTAACATGCCGCGACCGTTGAACGAACGTTCGCTGCCGATTGCCACGGCGTTGCTGCCGCGGTCGAGGGCGAAGCGCTGCTGGCGGGTCGCGGCGACCTCGAAGCCGGACATCGAGGTGTCGGCCTGTGTGGTCGCCTTGGGCGGCTGCGCGCCCGCCACGGCCTCGGCGAACTGGCCGACGCCACCTTCCACCAACAGGCGCCGGGTCAGCTTGACCAGGTCCAGCGCCGTGATTGGCCGCACCCATTCGCTGGCGCACTGTGCGGGCAAGCCCTGTGCCTTGCGCTCGGCCAGTGCGCGGTTGTAACCGGCCACGTAGCCTTCGACCAGTTGCTGCACCTGGGGCGTCTGGGCCTGCCAGAAACCGGATACGGCCTGAGGCGTGTTGAGCCAGCTGAAGAACAGGTCGCTGGCCCGGTTGGACCGCTGCTCCAGGGTGACCTGTTCGGGGCCGAAGTAACGCGAGCGCTGGCCGTTGACCGTCACGATCTCATTGGCCAGCAGGCAAAGATTATCCTGCGCATACGCGTACCCGATGCCGTAGCCCAATCCACGCTCATCCTGGGCGCGTATGTGCGGCACGCCAAAACTGGTGCGGCGAATCTCGGCGGTGGCCTGCTCCACCTCTCCTCGCGCGCTGACAACGGTACTGACACCCAGGGCCATCCCCAGCAACGCACCCGCAAGGCAAAACCTCGATAACTGCCCGGACATTCTCACGCTCACTCCTGATCGAAAACCAATACGCCTCCCTTGGGAACGAACCGGATGAAAAAAATTTAACCGCAGACAGCCGCCTGACTGCGGGGCTTTGCTGATTTCAGGCATTTTTTTCACATCGCCCCCTTCATGATTCGCCCTCCTCGTTCGTCTTATAGAAGAGAGCATTTCATGACCTTTTCTGATCAGGCTGTTAAGGAGTCTTTACATGCATAACGCACCGATGCCCATGGAGGGCAAGCCAGGATCGGCACGTGTGTCAATGAGCACCACCAATAACGTTTTCGCCAAGCCAACGGAACGCGGCGGCAATGAACACATCAGGCGTCTGCTCAAGAGTTACGGGCTGCGAACGAGCCTGATCCGCCTCAAGGTGATCGATGCGCTGCTCAAGGCCGCCGAAGAGAATCGGCAACTGGGGGTGCGGGGCGTGCATAGCCAGTTGCTGGGGCTGGACATTCCGTTGTCCTTCCTCAGTGTACGCGAGGTGCTCAAGCGCCTGTGCAGCGAGGGGGTCGTCAGCCTCCATCCGGATAAAAGCTACAGCTTGCACCCGAGTGCGGTGGCCGTGCTCAACGCCAAGCAGTAGCCGGGGCTCAAGGCTTGACCTTGCGCCTCATCACCCCGTTGATCACCACCACGATGACCGCCACGGCAATAGCAATGTATTGAAACAGCTGCTCGCTGATCATGCCTTTACCTTGCATCCATGACAGCCCGAGCATGATTGCCAGGACAACGAGGACCACCAGGATCGAGTATTTCAAACGTTGCGAATGAGTCATTTGCCAATTTCCTGAATGTATTCGTGCTGTTTCCGCGCGCCTGCCAGGCTCGTGCCCAGTGCGATGGCGAGGCCGCAAACGGATGCCCATGGTACAGCCGTCGGAGCGTTTTTGGCGCAGTTACGACGGGTCCTGAACCAACAAAGTGCGCCATGGAGTTCAAGACCGCTGGCGATAGGCCGATAAAGACAAGTACGTCCGTTCCACTTGTCTCTAGAAAGCCGCCATCGTGCAAGGAATCTCTACATGCCCGCATTCCGCACCATTCAAGCCCGCTATACGCTGTTCCTGGTTCTGTTCATCCTGGTGCTGTCCATCCTGACGGTGGTCGGTATCAGCTATCTGGTCGCGCCAAAGCTGCGCCAGACCGAGGAACAAGTAGCGCTGAACCGCATCGAAGAGGTCGCGGAACAGATCCAGGGCGAGCTGAACAAGGTGCAGGCGCAGCAGCGGAGCATCACCCAGACCATCCCGCTGCTCGACAGCGACGCCATCGACAAGGTATTGCCTGGCCTGGTGGATCAATACGGCGAATTGAAGGTGTTCGGCGGCGGGATCTGGCCACTGCCCAACCAGCGCGCCGAGGGTCGCAGCAAGTTCAGCACGTTCTGGCACCGCGACGCATCCGGCAAACTGGCGGTCAACACCTTCTGGAACAGCGACGCTGCGCCGAACTATTTCGAACAACCGTGGCACAAGGGCGGCATGGCCACCCCTCCCGGCAAATGCGCCTGGGCCGCCGCCTACAAGGACGACGCCAGCGCCGAGCCACGGACCAACTGCGCCATGGCGATCCAGAAGAACGGCGCGCCTTACGGCGTTTCCACCATTGACGTGACCCTGGGCTTTTTCAACGATTTGATCGCGCGCAAGGAAGCGGAACTGAGCGCCGAGATGCTGATCGTCGAAGCCGACGGCAAGATCATCAGCAACAGCTCGCGTATCAGCGGGCCGATCGTGCTGAAGAACATCAGCGAGCTGGCGGCTACCTCGCCGTTCGCCGCTCAGGTCAAGGCAGGCCTGGCCAACCGTGACCAGCCGTTGCAACGGCTCGAGTTCGACAACAAGGGTGAGGCCAGCACGTTTTTCATGCGCCCCATCGAAGGCTCCCCATGGTTCCTCGCCACTGCCCTGCCGACCCGCCTGATCACCGCCCAGCGTGACGACGTGTTGAGCACGCTGAGCCTGCTGCAGATTCCGCTGGTGATCCTGTTGGTGCTGATGCAGTTGTACGCCATCCGCCAACTGACCCACCGCATGAAGGTCCTCAAAGGCAATATCGACGCGCTGTCCACTGGCGATGCCGACCTGACCCGACGCATCACCATCCGTGCCGAAGACGAACTGGGCGCCATTGGCCATTCGGTCAACCGGTTCATCGCCTATCTGCAAGACATGATCGGCGAAGTCACCCAGGCCACCGGCGCCATGGCCTCGGGCCTGGACAGCCTGCAGCGGAGTTCGGCCCATACCAGCGAAATCCTGATGCGCCACGCCTCGGAAACCGACCAGACCGTGACAGCCATCACCGAGATGAGCTCCACCGCTGAAAGCGTGGCGCAAAACGCCGCCGAAACGGCAGCGTTCACCCAGCGCGCCAATGAGCATGCCGATCGTTCGCGGGTCGTGGTCGGTGAAGCGTCCAACAGCGTCGTGGCGCTGATCGATGAGGTCGCCAGCGCCACGCGCAAAGTCGAAGACATGCAGCAGGACGCGCAACGCATCACCGAAATTCTCGGCGTGATCGGCGCCATCGCCGGGCAGACCAACCTGTTGGCCCTCAATGCCGCCATCGAAGCGGCCCGGGCCGGCGAGCAGGGCCGTGGCTTCGCGGTGGTCGCCGACGAAGTCCGCGCCCTCGCCGCCCGCACCCAGGCCAGCACCTCGGAAATCAATGAAATGCTGACCCGCCTGACCCAGGGCGTGACCTCGTCGGTCGCCGCCATGGAAAACACCCAGGCCAGTTGCCAATCGGCGGCCGACGCCACGTCCCGGGTCAACTCGGGCCTGGATGAAATGGCCGGCTCCGTCAGCCAGATCAACAGCCTGAGCACCCAGATCGCCACCGCCGCCGAACAGCAGAGCGCAGTGACCGAGGAAATCAACCGCAGCATGGTGCAGATCCGCCATATGGTCGAGGAACTGGTGGAAAGCGGCCTGGCCAGCCAGAACAACACCCGCCAGCTGCTGGAAGCCAACAGCCGGGTGAATGCGATCATGGGGCGGTTCAAGGTTCGCTAAGAGGCATTCACCAATAACTGTGGGAGCGAGCTTGCTCGCGATAGCGGCGGCATAACCAGCATTATCGTAGCTGACCCTCCGCCATCGCGAGCAAGCTCGCTCCCACAAAAGGCACCGGCATCCCCCCGGCCACCTGCTTTGGCAAAGCTGACAAATCTGTAATCCGCGCCTCAGCCTCGTGTCAGCCGCTCGCCGCTAGTCTGTTATCCTCCTTCCAAACTGTTCGCTACGAGACCACTCCCATGGCCCATCCCCTGCATCTGCTCGCCTTGAGTACCTTGCTCATTTCCGCCCTGGCCCAGGCCGCCGAACCGGCGACCATCGATGTGCACCGCGATGCCAATTGCGGTTGCTGCAAGAAGTGGATATCCCACTTGCAGGAGAACGGTTTCAAGGTCAACGACCATGTCGAGGCCGACATGAGCGCGGTCAAGCAACGCCTTGGCGTCGCGCCCAACCTGCGTTCCTGCCACACCGCCGAAATCAACGGCAAATTCGTCGAAGGCCACGTTCCGGCCGAGCAGGTGCTGGCATTGAGCATACGCGACGACCTGCTTGGCGTAGCCGCGCCCGGCATGCCGATGGGCTCGCCGGGCATGGAGATGGACGGCATGAGCGATGCCTACCAAGTGATCGGGCTGAAAAAAGACGGGACGCAAACCGTGGTGGCGGACTATCCGGCCCATTGATGGGCGAAGCGTATATCGGGCTGTTCTTTGCAGCGTTTGGCGCGGCGACCCTGCTGCCGTTGCAATCCGAGGCGCTGCTGGTGGGCCTGCTACTCAGCGAACGTTACGCGATCTGGCTGCTGCTGGCAGCTGCAACCCTCGGCAACGTCCTCGGTTCGCTGGTGAACTGGTGGCTGGGCACACGCCTGGAACAGTTCAAGGATCGCCGCTGGTTTCCGGTCAGCCCGTCCCTTCTGGACAAGGCCCGTCGGCACTACCAGCGCTATGGCTACTGGTCGCTGTTGCTCAGTTGGCTGCCCATCATCGGCGATCCGCTGACATTGGTCGCCGGCGTGATGGGTGAGCCCTGGCGGCGCTTCCTGTTGATCGTGACGCTCGCCAAAGGCCTGCGTTATGGCGTGCTCACCTGGGCGACCCTCGGCTGGATGGGTTGAACGTTCCTGCGCTTGGGTTGCCTGTGGTTAATGTCGCCATAATCGAGCCGTTCCAGGATCGGCCGGTTGCCTCAAGGAGATTGCCCATGTCGCGTTTGACCGCCCGCTGGCTGCCCAGCCTGTTCCTCACCGCTGCCTTGCCAATGCTCGCCCAGGCCGCGAACCCACCTGAAGGCCCGGCCTATGGCCCGCAGCTTGAGGGTTTCGAGTACCCCTATACGCTCAAGCATTTTGCCTTGCAGTCCCAGGGCAAATCGCTGCAGATGGGCTATATGGACGTGCCCGCCCAAGGCAAGGCCAACGGCCGGACGGTGGTGCTGATGCATGGCAAGAATTTCTGCGCCGCCACCTGGGGCGATTCGATCAAGGCGCTCAGTGACGCCGGTTACCGGGTCATCGCCCCGGACCAGATCGGTTTTTGCACGTCGAGCAAGCCGGACCATTACCAGTACAGCTTCCAGCAGTTGGCGATCAACACCCAGGCCCTGCTCAAGGCTCTCGGCGTACAGAAGGCCATCGTGCTGGGCCACTCCACCGGTGGCATGCTTGCCACCCGCTATGCCTTGCAGTTCCCCGACCAGGTCGAACGCCTGGCGATGGTCAACCCCATCGGCCTCGAGGACTGGAAAGCCCTTGGCGTGCCTTACCGCACCGTGGACCAATGGTACGAGCGCGAGCTGAAACTCAACGCCGAGGGCATTCGCAACTACGAGCGCAACACCTATTACGGCGGACGCTGGAAACCGGAGTTCGAGCGTTGGGTCGACATGCTTGCCGGCTTGAACAAGGGCCCGGGACATACACAAGTGGCGTGGAATTCGGCGCTGATCTACGACATGATCTTCACCCAGCCGGTCTATTACGAGTTCAAGGACCTGAAGGTCCCCACGCTGCTGTTGATCGGGACGTCCGACACCACCGCCATCGGCAGTGACATTGCCCCGCCGGCCGTGAAAGCCCGGCTGGGCCGTTACGAGGTGCTAGGCAAACAGGTCGCCGGACTGATCCCGCAGTCGACCCTGGTGGAATTCCCCAACCTGGGGCACGCGCCGCAAATGGAAGAGCCGGCGCGGTTCCACCAGGCGCTGCTCGGCTGGCTGGACAAACCCATTCCCTGATAGAGGTGTTCCATGGCGGTGCAAATAGCAGTCATCGACGATTGGCAAGACGTCGCCAGGGACGTGGTGGACTGGTCGGTGCTCGATAGCATTGGTGAAGTGACCTTCCTGCACGATTACCCCGCCGACCGCGACACCCTCGCCGAGCGCCTGCAACGCTTCGACGTCATCTGCGTGATGCGCGAGCGCACCCGCTTCGACGAAGAACTGCTGCGCCGCCTGCCCAACCTGCAGCTGTTGCTGACCGGCGGCATGCGCAACGCCGCCCTTGACCTCAAGGCTGCCACGACACTGGGCATCCAGGTCTGCGGCACCGAGAGCTACAAGCACGCTGCGCCGGAACTGACCTGGGCGCTGATCATGGCCCTGAGCCGCAATCTTGTACCGGAAGCCAACGCCCTGCGCGCTGGGCTGTGGCAACAGGGCCTGGGCGGTGATTTGCACGGCAAGACCCTGGCGATCCTGGGCCTGGGCAGCATCGGCACGCGCGTTGCGCAGTTCGGCCAGGTGTTCGGCATGCGTGTGATCGCCTGGAGCGAAAACCTGACCGCCGAGCGAGCCGCCGCAGCCGGCGTGCAATACGTGAGCAAACAAGCGCTGTTCGAGCAGGCTGATATCCTCTCGATCCATCTGGTGCTCAGCGAGCGCAGCCGGGGCCTGGTGGACGCCCAGGCCCTGGGCTGGATGAAACCCGAGGCGCTGCTGGTCAATACCGCGCGCGGGCCGATTGTCGACGAGGCGGCCCTCATTGACGCACTCCGGCACAAACGCCTGGCAGGCGCCGCGCTGGACGTATTCGCCGAGGAACCGTTGCCGCCCGAGCACCCGTTCCGAACCCTCGACAACGTGTTGGCCACACCTCACGTGGGTTATGTGAGCCGGCAGAATTATCAGCAGTTCTACGGCCAGATGATCGAGGACCTGCAGGCCTGGGCGGCTGGCAAGCCGATCCGGGTGCTGACCGCGGCTGGTTGAATATCCCCTCCACTGTGGGAGCGAGCTTGCTCGCGATGGCGGTAGATCAGTTGCAGTTGTATGGCTGACACACCGCTATCGCGAGCAAGCTCGCTCCCACATAAGGCATATGAACGCGCTCTTATAGGCCATCAAAACGCCTCCATTCAGCCCGCCCCCTTATGGTGCGAAGCGCTGTGGAACCGCGCACGCGATTGAACCATCGCACCCTTCCTACACCCTGAATGTTTCAAACAACCTGCACTTCGTCGGTTCGTATTCCCCTGCTTCGTGTAAGACATTGCCGACAATCGACGTGATTGTCGGACAATTCGACGAACCGAACCGCAGCGCTCTAGCTTCTGACCTAGACTGCCTTTCCGTGGGGAAAACCGACCGGTCATCCGAAGGAAAAAAAGTCGAAACTTTTCACAACGGCGACAGGTCAGGTTAGAGGAAGGGCAACAACTGCTGGAGCATTCCTTGCAACGGCCCCCTCACCTGATTCGCTTCGCCGCATTGGGCAGCGCTTTGCTCTCCTTGCGTAGCGCTCGTGCGCCTGGCCGCAGGATTCGGCCAATGAAACAACAGCTCTGGCGCTTGCCGGAAACAGATCGAGAAATAGGAGTTATTTATGATCAGTGCTGCCTTGGAACCACAGCAAGTCCGCTCTCAATTACCGCCGGCGGCTGAATCGCCGACGGCACCGGTGCTGGCCACCGGAGGCAAGGCACTGCTCCCTGTCGTTCGACAGAACCCCAACCGCAAGAAGATCCTGTTCGTGACCTCGGAAATCGCCGACCTGGTCAAGACCGGTGGCCTGGGCGACGTTTCTTCCGCCCTGCCCCGGGCCATGGCCGGCCTGCATGATGTCCGGGTGCTGATCCCCGGGTATCCGCAAGTCATGAACAGCGGCAATCCGATCCATATCATCGGCGAACTGGGCGGCCACGCAGCGCTGCCGCCGTGCAAGATCGGCCGCATGGACATGGCCGACGGTCTGGTGATCTACGTCCTGATCTGTCCCGAACTGTATGCCCGCGAAGGCTCGCCCTACGGCGCCAACAATGGCCGCGACTGGCCGGACAACCACATCCGCTTCGCCCGCCTGGGCCTGGCCGCAGCCGACATCGCCGCCAACCTGGCGCAGATCCACTGGTGCCCCGACCTGGTCCATGCCCACGACTGGCCGGCCGGCCTGGCCCCCGCCTATATGCACTGGCGCGGCCAACGTACCCCGACCCTGTTCACCATCCACAACCTGGCGTACCAGGGCGTGGTCAGCCTGGCTTCCTGCCCGGAGCTGGGCATCCCGGAGCACGCGCTGCAACAGGAAGGCATGGAGTTCTACGGCAAGCTGTCGTTCCTCAAGGCCGGCATGGCCTATTCCAGCCACATCACCACGGTCAGCGCTACCTACGCCCAGGAAATCACCACCCCGGCGTTCGGCTGCGGGCTTGACGGGTTCCTCGCCGCCAAAACCCAACAAGGCCTGCTCAGCGGGATCCCCAACGGCATTGACGAGAGCTGGGATTCGGCGACCGACTCACATCTCCAGCGCCAGTTCTCCATAGGGGACTGGGAAGGCAAGGCTGCCAACGCCGCCCACGTCCGTGACCTGTTCGGCCTGGACCATACCAGTGGCCCGCTGTTCGCCGTGGTATCGCGCCTGGTGTATCAGAAAGGCCTGGACCTGACCGAGGCCGTCGCCGAATTCATCGTCGAGTCCGGCGGGCAGATCGCGATCATTGGCCGCGGCGAACCGGAAGAAGAACAGGCCATGCGTGAACTGGCGCTGCGCTTCCCCGGCAAGATCGGCGTGCGCATCGGCTTCAACGAAACCGATGCCCGGCGGATGTTCGCTGGCAGCGATTTTCTGCTGATGCCATCGCGCTACGAGCCGTGCGGCTTGAGCCAGATGTACGCCCAGCGCTTCGGCTCGCTGCCGGTGGCGCGCAATACCGGCGGCCTGGCGGACACCATCGAGGATGGCATCACCGGGTTCCTGTTCGACGAATCCACCGTGGAAAGCTACAAGCAGGCCCTGAGCCGGGCTTTCAAGGTATTCGAGTTTCCCGAGCTGCTCAATGCCATGCGTTGCCGGGCGATGTCGGCCCCCTTCAATTGGTCCAAGGCCGTAGAGCCCTATGCCGAACTTTATGAACAACTGGTAGCTAAATCGCTGGGAAAATCGGCCAGACAATGAGGTAACCGATGCCGTCAAGGACGCCTGAAACCTGGACCCACGGCGCGGTCTTGCTCGATTCCGAGCACACCCGCTTCGCGCTATGGGCCCCGGATGCCTTTTACGTCAGTGTCGAACTCGACACTGGAGAATCCATACCGATGCTGCCCCAGGCCAACGGCTGGTTCATGATCCAGGCCCGTTGCCCCGCTGGCACTCGTTACCGCTTCAACATCGATGGCGAGCTGGAGGTGCCCGATCCAGCCTCCCGCGCCCAGGACGGTGATATCGATCGCCACAGCGTGGTGGTCGACCCCCACGCCTACCAATGGCGACACACCAACTGGTCCGGTCGCCCCTGGTACGACGCCGTCATTTACGAACTGCATGTTGGCGCCCTCGGTGGTTTCGAAGGCGTCGAGCAGCAACTGGCACGCCTGGCCGGGCTTGGCGTGACCGCCATCGAACTGATGCCCCTGGCGCAGTTTCCCGGCGATCGCAACTGGGGCTACGACGGTGTATTGCCCTACGCTCCCCAGGCCTCCTATGGCACGCCGGACCAGCTCAAGCATCTGATCGACAGCGCCCATGGCCATGGCTTGGCGGTCATTATCGACGTGGTCTATAACCACTTCGGCCCCGATGGCAACTACCTGCACCGCTACGCCAAGGGCTTCTTTCGCGAAGACAAGCACACACCCTGGGGCGCGGCGATCGACTTCCGGCGCCGCGAGGTCCGCGACTTCTTCATCGAAAACGCCCTGATGTGGTTGCTCGAATACCGTTTCGACGGCCTGCGCCTGGACGCCGTGCATGCGATCGAAGACCCGGACTTCCTCCAGGAGCTCGCCACCACGGTGCGCCAACAGGTCGACCCGACGCGCTACGTCTGGTTGACCGTCGAGAACGAACACAACCAGGCCAGCCTGCTGGAGCACGGCTACGACGCCCAGTGGAACGATGATGGGCACAATGCCTTGCACGTGCTGCTGACCGGCGAGACCGATGCCTATTACGCCGACTATGCCGAGCAGACCACGGAAAAGCTCGCGCGCTGCCTGAGCCAGGGGTTCGTGTTCCAGGGCCATACCAACCGCCACGGTGAATCCCGCGGCGAGCCCAGCGGCCACCTGCCGCCGAGCGCATTCGTATTGTTACTGCAAAACCACGACCAGATCGGCAACCGGGCCTTGGGCGAGCGCCTGCACCAGCTGGCCCCGCCACAGGCGCTGCAAGCCGCGACCGCCTTGTTGCTGCTTTCACCGATGATCCCGCTGATGTTCATGGGCGATGAAGTGGTCGCCGAACAACCGTTCCTGTTTTTCACCAGCCACCATGGCGAACTGGCGGAGTTGGTGCGCGAAGGTCGACGCAACGAGTTCAAGGCCTTTGCAGCTTTTGCCGACCCCGAGAAACGCGAGCGGATTCCCGACCCGAACGCGGCCGGCACGTTCGACGCTTCACGGCCCAACCTGGAAGCCCATCAACCGGAACAACTGGCCTGCGAAACCCTGTATCGCCAGTTATTGAAGATCCGCCGTGAGGAAATCGTCCCGCGCCTCCCCGCCGCCCATGCCCTGGGCGCGGATGTGCTGGGCCATGGCGCCGTCAGCGCGCGCTGGCAGATGGGCGACGGCAGCGTGTTGCGCATCGACCTGAACCTCAGCGACAAACCGGTCGAACACAGCGCACCGCAAGATGCGCAGATTCTTTTCGAACATCCACCGCAGGCCATGGGTCTGTTGCAACAAGGGGTGCTCACGCCCCACAGCGCGCTGGTCAGTCTGACGCAAGCGACAACCTTGCCCAATATCACTGGAGAGCGCCTATGAGCGATGCGCAACTGGAAATCCTCGCTGGCCGAGCGGGCCTGGCGGTGGACTGGATCGATGCCAATGGCCGTGCCCAGAAAGTTACACCCGCGGTGTTGCGCTCGGTCCTCACCGGCCTGGGGCATCCCGCCGGCACTGCCCAGGAAATCGACGCCAGCCTGTTGCAGTTGCAGGAAGACCAACAGAACCACCGCCTGCCGCCGCTGCTTACCGCAAACGCAGGCGTGAATGTCGACCTGAGCCGCTATTTCGAACCCGCGACCCCGTGCGAGATCCAGCTTGAAGATGGCGCGACGCTGAATCTGAAACTTGACGCCGACGCGACGCTGCCGGGGATCGTCCCGGTGGGCTATCAGCAGGTCAGCATCCAGGGCCAGCATTTCACCCTGGCGGTGGCGCCCACCCGTTGCTACAGCGTGGCGGATGCGGTGGACGACCCGACCCCCAGGGTCTGGGGCCTGAGCGCGCAACTTTATTCCCTGCGCCGCCCCGGCGATGGCGGCTTCGGCGACACCCAGGCCCTGGAAGAACTGGCCCGGGTGGCCGGCGAACGTGGTGCCGACGCCCTGGCCATCAGCCCGATGCATGCGATGTTCAGCAGCGATACCGGGCGCTACAGCCCATATTCGCCCTCCAGCCGGCTTTTTCTCAACAGCCTGTACGCCGCACCAGGCACCATCCTTGGCGAGCGTGCGTTGCGCACGGCCATCGACGCCACCGGCTTGACCAACCAGTTGCGCAGCCTCGAAGAGCAGCCGCTGATCGACTGGCCGGTGGCTGCCGAAGCCAAGCAGCGAGTTCTTCGCGCGCTGTACGACGGCTTCAGCCAGGGCGAACATCCGCTGCATGAGGATTTCAGCAGTTTCCGCCACAGCAGCGGCGAGGCCCTGGAAAACCATTGCCGCTTCGAAGCCCTCCAGGCCGATCGCGCCGCTCGGGGCGAAAGCCTCGACTGGCGCCAGTGGCCGAAAGAATGGCGCGATCCGCGCAGCGCCGCGCTGGCCCGTTTCGCCGAAGAGAACGCAGATGAAATCGGCTTCTACGCCTTCTGCCAATGGTTGATTGCCCGCTGCCTGGAGCGCGCCCAGAGCGCGGCGAAGTCCAGTGGCATGGGCATCGGCCTGATCGCCGATCTCGCCGTGGGCGCTGACGGCGCCGGCAGTCAGGCCTGGAGCCGCCAGGATGAATTGCTCGCCTCGCTCACCGTCGGCGCACCGCCGGACATTCTCAACCGCTCCGGACAGGGCTGGGGTATCTCGGCGTTCTCGCCAGAGGGGCTGGTACGCAACGGTTTCCGCGCGTTCATAGAAATGTTGCGGGCTAATTTCGCCCACGCCGGCGGCTTGCGCATTGACCACATCATGGGTCTGCAACGATTGTGGGTGATCCCCAACGACGCCCCGCCCACCGATGGCGCCTACCTCTATTACCCGATCGATGATCTGCTGCGGCTGCTGGCCCTGGAATCCCATCGCCACCGGGCCATCGTGCTCGGCGAGGACCTTGGCACCGTGCCCGAAGGCCTGCGGGAAAAACTCGCGGCCCGCGCCATCCTCGGCATGCGTGTGCTGTTGTTCGAACAGGACAATACCCACTTCAAGCCGATCCTCGATTGGCCGGATGACGCCCTGGCCACCACCAGTACCCATGACCTGCCAACCCTGAACGGTTGGTGGCACGGTCACGACATCGACTGGAACGCCCGGCTGGACCTGATCGACTCCCACACCGAGATGGACTGGCGCCGGCACCGCCAACGCGAGCGTGACGGGTTACGCAATGCATTGAACCAGGACCCGCAGAATTTTCGCGAAGAACACCGCGAAACCGACCAGGTGCTGGACGCCAGCGTGCGCTTCCTCGGCCATACCCGCGCGCCGCTGGTGCTGTTGCCCCTGGAAGATGCCCTGGGTATCGACGAACAGGCCAACCTGCCCGGCACCACCGACACCCACCCCAACTGGCGGCGGCGCCTGGCTTTGGAAAGCCGCGCGCTGCTGGATGACCCGGACGCCGCACGGCGTCTGGAAATACTCGCCTGCGCGAGACTTCAGGCGAACGAGCGTGACCGATGAACCAGACACTGACCCAACCGCTGCAGGCCACCTTGCGCCTGCAATTTCATAAAGGCTTCACCCTCGACGATGCGGTAGCGCAAGTGCCCTATTTCGCAGCGCTGGGCATCAGCCACATCTATGCGTCTCCCCTGCTCAAGGCACGGGCCGGGTCCATGCACGGCTACGACGTGGTCGACCCGACCCAGGTCAACCCGGAGCTGGGCGGAGAGGCTGCGCTCAAGCGCCTGGTCGCCACCTTGCGCGAGCACCGGATGGGCCTGATTCTCGACATCGTGTCCAACCACATGGCCGTTGGCGGCAACGACAACCCCTGGTGGCTGGACCTGCTGGAGTGGGGACGCTTGAGCCCTTATGGCGAATTCTTCGACATCCAGTGGCATTCCCCCGACCCGCTGATGGAAGGCCAGTTGCTGCTGCCATTCCTGGGCAGCGACTACGGTGTGGCGTTGCAGGAAGGCACCTTGAAACTGCGTTTTGATTCCGCGCAAGGCAGCTTCCATGTCGAGCATTACGAGCACCGCTTCCCCATCTGCCCGATGCAATACGGTGAGCTGCTCAAGCCTGCGGACGCTCTGGAGCCCGAGCAGATCGACGCGCTCAAGGCGCTGGCCGAGCGTTTCACCACGCTGAACTACCAGACCGACGCCCACTCCCTCGCCCGCCCGCTCCAGCAAGAGCTGCGCGATCTGGCCACGCAAACGAGCATCCTCAGCGCCATTGAGGACACCCTGCGCGGCTACGATTCCACCGAGCCCGCGGGTTTCGAGCGCCTGCACCAACTGCTCGAGCGCCAGAGCTACCGGCTCGCCAGCTGGCGCACGGCGGCGGACGATATCAACTGGCGACGCTTCTTTGATGTCAACGAACTGGGCGGCCTGCGGGTCGAGCGGCCGGCGGTGTTCGAGGCGACCCACGCCAAGATCTTCGAGCTGATCGCCTCGGGGCTGGTGGACGGCCTGCGGATCGACCACATCGACGGCCTGGCCGATCCTCGCGGTTACTGCCGCAAGCTGCGCCGTCGCGTCGACTCGCTCTCGCCCTCGCGGCACCTGCCGATTTTTGTCGAGAAAATCCTCGGCGACGGCGAAACCCTGCGCCGCGACTGGAACATCGATGGCAGCACCGGTTACGAGTTCATGAACCAGATTTCGCTGTTGCAACACGACCCGGCCGGCGCCGAGCCCCTCGCCGAGTTCTGGAGCCGGCACAGCGAGCGCCCGGCGCACTTCATCGAAGAGGCCCGCCTGGCCCGCCAGCAGATTCTCAACGGCTCTCTTGCCGGAGATTTCGAAAGCGTCGCACAGGCCCTGTTGCAAGTCGCCCGGGACGACGTGATGACCCGCGATCTGACCTTGGGCGCGATTCGTCGGGCGTTGCAGGAGTTGATCGTGCATTTCCCGGTGTATCGCACGTACATCAACCCGCTGGGACGCTCCGCCGAGGACGAGGTGTTTTTCCAGAAAGCCCTGGAAGGCGCCCGGCAAACCCTGAGCGAAGCCGATTGGCCGGTGCTCGACTGCCTGGCCGACTGGCTCGGTGGCATGCCATGGCGCAAGCGGCCTCGCGGCAGTGAGCGCAAACGCCTGCGCCACGCCTGCGTGCGCTTCCAGCAACTGACCTCGCCGGCAGCGGCCAAGGCTGTCGAGGACACCGCACTGTATCGCTCGGCGGTACTGCTTTCGCGCAATGACGTGGGCTACAACACCGAGCGCTTCAGTGCCCCGGCCGAGGAATTCCATGAAGCGTGCCGGGAACGGCTCGAACACTTTCCCGACAACCTCGTCACCACCGCGACCCACGACCACAAGCGCGGCGAAGACACCCGAGCCCGGCTGGCAGTGATCAGCGAACGCCCGGACTGGTACACTGCGTGCGTGGAGCAATGGCGCATCCTCTCGCCGTCGCTGCACAGCGACCCAGCAGCCCCATCGGCCGGTGATGAACTGATCCTTTACCAGGCCCTGCTCGGCAGCTGGCCGCTGGACCTCGACCTGCAGGACCCCAAAGCCTTGGCCGAATACAGCGAACGCCTGTGGCAATGGCAACGCAAGGCCCTGCGCGAAGCCAAGCTGCAAAGCAGCTGGGCGGCGGTCAACGATGCCTATGAGCAAGCCACCCAGATGTTCCTTGAGCGGTTGCTGCTGTGCGACGAGGGCCTGCCGTTGCGCAGCGCCATCGCCGAGGCGGTCCAGGCCATCGCTCCGGCGGGCGCCCTCAACAGTCTGGCGCAAACCTTGCTGCGCATGACCGTACCCGGCGTCCCGGACCTCTACCAGGGCAACGAATTCTGGGATTTCAGTCTGGTGGATCCGGATAACCGTCGCCCGGTGGATTTTAATGCTCGCCGTGAGGCGGTACAGGGCGACAGCTCACCGGCGACGCTGGTACGCGACTGGCGCGACGGTCGGGTCAAGCAGGCACTGATAGCGCGGACGCTGGCCTTGCGCGCCGAATACCCGCAGCTGTTTCGCCAAGGCAGCTATCAACCGCTGCCGGTGCTTGGCGAACACGCCGGGCGGGTGCTGGCGTTCATGCGCGAATACCAGCAGCAGCGGGCGATCGTGGTGGTCCCGGTGCACGCCGCCCGCCTGCTGGAAAACGGTGCCTTGCCCCACGTGGCTGCATCGGACTGGGGCGATACCCGGGTGTCGTTACCGTTCGCCGCCGAGGATGGAAAACTGAAGGGACTTTTTGCAAGCGCAGCAGTCACACCCCAAAGGGAGCTGATGGTCAGCGCCGCGCTGGGGGATTTCCCGGTCAATGTCTTTATTGAATCTTGAGTTTAGTCAGGAGCACTGCGATGAGTACCGACGATAAACGCATTCGTGAATTTGCCTATCAGATCTGGGAGTCCGAGGGTAAGCCCGCCGGGCAGGAAAAACGTCACTGGGAAATGGCGCGCAAACTGGCTGAAGCCGAGGCACTGGCGCCTAGCAAGCCGCCGAAAGCAGCGAGCAAGACCGCCGCCAGCAAGACCGACGGCACCAAGCCGGCACCCGCCAAGAGCGCTGCGACCAAGACCGCTGCGAAGAACACCACACCCAAGGCCAAGCCTGCGGCCAAACCCTCCGCGGCGACTGCCGCAGTGGTCCCGCCCGCCGACAAGGCGGCCGCGAAGAAGCCACGAGCGGTGCGCAAACCACCGGCGGTCTGATCCAGCGAACTCATCGTTCTCAAGCCCGTGCTCCTTCCAGCGAAGGGGCCTGCTTGTGGCATGACGCTTTATCGTCTCGCCATAAGCGCAAGGCACGCAGTCCTGCGTGCGTCGCATCACCGAATCTGTCTTTTGCAGGAGCAACTATGACCCGTCCAAAAAACACCACGCCGCCGCCGGTTATCGAGGCCTCGCGGATTCGTGAAGGGCTGCCGTTTCCGCTTGGCGCGACCTGGGATGGCCTGGGGGTCAATTTTGCGTTGTTCTCAGCCAACGCCACCAAGGTCGAACTGTGTATTTTTGATGACACCGGCGAAGTCGAACTCGAACGCATCGAGTTGCCGGAGTACACCGACGAGATTTACCACGGCTATCTGCCCGATGCCCATCCGGGGCTGATCTACGGCTATCGTGTCTATGGCCCTTACGATCCGGAGAATGGCCACCGCTTCAACCCCAACAAGCTGCTCATCGATCCCTACGCGAAACAGCTGGTGGGAGAACTGAAATGGTCCGAGGCCTTGTTCGGCTACACCATCGGTCACCCCGACGGCGACCTCAGTTTCGATGAACGCGACAGCGCCCCTTTTGTGCCCAAGTGCAAGGTCATCGACCCGGCCCACACCTGGGGCAACGACCATCGCGTCAGCGTGCCGTGGGACAAGACCATCCTCTACGAGACCCATGTGCGCGGCATCACCATGCGCCATCCCGCGGTGCCTGAGAACCTGCGTGGCACCTTCGGCGGCCTGATGGTCGACGATGTACTCGAACATATCCGCAAGCTGGGCGTGTCTTCGGTCGAACTGATGCCCATCCATGCCTTTGTCAACGACCAGCACCTGCTGCACAAAGGCATGACCAATTACTGGGGCTACAACAGCATCGCCTTTTTCGCCCCTGACCCGCGTTACCTGGCCAGCGGCAAGATCGCCGAGTTCAAGGAAATGGTCGCGCACATGCACGAGGCCAATCTTGAAGTGATTCTCGACGTGGTCTACAACCACACCGCCGAGGGCAACGAACAGGGCCCGACCCTGTCCATGCGCGGGATCGACAATGCCTCGTACTACCGGCTCATGCCCGACGACAAGCGCTATTACATCAACGACTCGGGCACCGGCAACACCCTCGACCTGAGCCACCCGTGTGTGCTGCAGATGGTAACCGACTCCCTGCGCTACTGGGCCACGGAAATGCACGTCGATGGCTTCCGCTTCGACCTGGCGACGATCCTGGGTCGCTACCATGACGGTTTCGATGAACGCCACAGCTTCCTCGTCGCCTGTCGCCAGGATCCGGTGCTGCGCCAGGTGAAACTGATCGCCGAACCTTGGGATTGCGGGCCTGGAGGTTACCAGGTCGGAGGGTTCCCACCGGGCTGGGTCGAATGGAACGACAAGTTCCGCGATACCGTGCGCGCCTTCTGGAAAGGCGACGACGGCCAACTCGCCGACTTCGCCAGCCGCATGACCGCTTCGGGCGAAATGTTCAACCAGCGCGGTCGCCGCCCTTATGCCTCGGTGAACTTCGTCACCGCCCACGACGGTTTTACCTTGCACGACCTGGTGTCGTACAACGACAAACACAACGAAGCCAACGACGAAAACAACCAGGACGGCAGCAACAACAACCTGTCCTGGAACCATGGCGTCGAAGGTCCGACGGATGATCCCGAGATCAACGCGCTGCGCCACCGGCAGATGCGTAACTTCTTCGCAACGCTGTTGCTCGCCCAAGGCACGCCGATGATCGTCGCGGGCGACGAGTTCGCCCGCACCCAGCATGGCAACAACAATGCCTACTGCCAGGACAGCGAGATCGGCTGGGTCAACTGGGACCTGAGCGAGGATGGCGCGGCGCTGCTCAAGTTCGTCAAGCGTCTGATCAAGCTGCGTCTGACTTATCCGATCCTGCGGCGCGGACGCTTCCTGGTGGGCAATTACAACGAGGACATCGGCGTCAAGGATGTCACCTGGTTGGCCCCGGATGGCAACGAGATGACCATTGAACACTGGCAGGACGGCCAGAACCGCTGCCTGGGCATGCTGATGGACGGGCGCGCCCAGGAAACCGGTATCCGCCGCAAGGGGGCCGACGCAACCTTGTTGCTGGTCGTCAACGCACACCATGACATCGTCAACTTCCGCTTGCCGGAAGTGCCGGAAGGCAGTTTCTGGACGTGCATGGTGGACACCAACCAGCCGACGGTGCGCGGTCAGGAGCGCTTCGATTTTGATGCCGAATACTCCGTGACCGGCCGCTCGTTGCTGTTGTTCGAGCTGCAACGCGACGAAGAGGAATAAGACGGCAAATTGACAAAACCGCAGGGACGCGGTTTTTCTGGTCGCTCACACGACGCAGTTCGAATAAAAAAAAGCGGATCAGATACGCAATCTGACGCGACGAAACCGCCAGCATAGTCAATACTTCGCGTACGGCGGTTCCAGGACTCGGAGCGCCGCGAATCACAGTCAGCCCTGCGGGGCGACGCCGGGCAGTCGGTCCGGTGCATGACTGAACGATTGAACAGCACAAGGACGTAGCCTCTATGAAACCCGCCTCCCGCTTGCAAGGCCGGCAGCATCCCCAGATATGGAACAGCGCGCCGCAACTGGCCGACATTCCCATCATCAGCACCCAGACACTCATATCCGCCGGCTCCCGCGCGGTCATCCTTGCCCCGCACCCGGGCGACGAGGTCGGTGCCTGCGGGGGACTGCTCCAGTTGTTGAGCAACCTGGACCATCCCATGCTACTGATCTCCGTCACCGACGGCAGCCTCGGCCACCCGGGTTCGCCATTATGGAACGATGAGCGGCTGCGCACGTTCCGCCCCCACCCCCAGGAAAGCGTCGACGCCCTGCATCGCCTGGGTGTGCCGCCCAACGGCCTGCAATGGGTGCGCGGCGGCTTCCCGGAAAAGAGCCTGGCCGAGCACGAGGAGCCACTGGCCGCGTTCATCGGTCATCATCTTCGCCCCGGTGACGTGGTATTCAGCACCTGGCGCCAGGACGGCGACAGCGATCACGACACTGTCGGACGCGCAGGAGCCCTGGCAGCCGAAGTTATCGGTGCGGTGTTCAATGAACTGCCGGTATGGGCGTGGCATTGGCCCCTCCGCGAACAGAAGAGGATCCCCTGGCATCGGGCTCGCAAACTGCGTCTGGATGTCTGGACCACCGCCCGCAAGCGCCACGCCATGCATGCTTACTCCAGCCAGCTCAACGGTGAACCGGCCAGCGGTATCGCACCGCTGGTACCGCGGGTGATTCTCGACCGCATGGGCATGCCGTACGAAATCGTTTTCATCTGATTAGCCCCCTGTCCTGTGGCTAGGGCCTGTTTATCCGGTCACCACAACCTTGTGGGAGCGAGCCTGCTCGCGAAGGCGGGCTGACGGCTGGCGGGGATTTTTTTGACTGGGTACGTATCCATTGCTGCGGTAACGGCTGCTTGGGGTTCCGCCCTTACGGCGGGTCACTTTTGGAAAGAGCGCCAAAAGTAACCAAAAACGCTCTGCCCCACCACTCGGCACCTCGCCTGGGCTCGGTGTGCCCTCACTCCGGCATTGCTCCGTGGGCCCGCCGCGAAGGGCCGTCCCTGGCCCAGCGCGGCTATCCCGGCATCCATGCCGGGATGCCCACTGCGCAATGCCTGCGTTCGGCCAGCGTGGTTAACGGGGCGTCCCAGATCAAGGTCAAGATCAAGATCAAGATCAAGATCAAGATCAAGATCAAGGTCTAAAGCGGTGCTCCGGATGGCGCAGCTCCACTGTGGGAGCGAGCCTGCTCGCGAAGAGGCCAGTCCATTCAGCATCCCTGTCGCCTGAAACACCGCCATCGCGAGCAGGCTCGCTCCCACAGGATTTTGTGTTGTGCCTGGGTGCTCCGGATGGCGCGGACTCCACATTCAACAATTCCGGAACTGCCGCAGCCGTCGTCAGTCGCATGAACACATATGTCTGATTCAGGAGCGAACGTGACTGGCGATTCCAACTGGCAGGCCGAGCAACCCGCGGCGGGGGATGCATCTGCGGCGGTTCATCGGCTGCGGGTCCTGACGGTCAATACGCATAAGGGGTTTACCGCCCTCAACCGCCGCTTCATCCTGCCCGAATTGCGCGAAGCGGTACGCAGCACGGGGGCCGACCTGGTATTTCTCCAGGAAGTGCTGGGTGAACACGACCGCCACGCGTCACGCTATGACAATTGGCCCCAGACCTCGCAGTACGAGTTCCTCGCCGACAGCATGTGGAGCGATTTCGCCTATGGCCGGAACGCGGTCTACCCCGACGGCCACCATGGCAATGCCCTGCTCTCGAAATATCCAATCCGCCAGTTCCGCAATCTCGACGTGTCCATCACCGGCCCGGAGCGGCGCGGGTTGCTGCACTGTGTACTGGACGTGCCAGGGCACGCCGAAGTCCATGGGATCTGCGTTCACTTGAGCCTGCTCGAAAGCCATCGCCAACTGCAGCTTCAATTGCTCTGCAAGCTACTCGATTCGCTGCCCGAAAACGCGCCCGTCATCATTGCGGGGGATTTCAATGACTGGCAGCTGCGCGGCAACACCACCCTCGCCGGCCGCCGCTACCTGCACGAAGCCTTCGAACACCACCATGGCCGCCCAGCCAGGACCTATCCGGCGCGTTTTCCCCTGCTGCGCCTGGACCGCATCTATCTGCGCAACGCCACCAGCCATGCTCCGCAGATTCTCGGCAACCGACCTTGGACACACCTGAGCGACCATTTGCCGCTGTCGGTGGAGGTGCACCTGTAGCCGCGGTCACCATCGCTGACCTGTAAGATCTGACAGTAGCGACCCTCATCATCCGTTGTTAGCGTGCCCCATATACAGCAAGCGTTGCCAGGCCCGTGAGCCTTCTGTAGAGCAACCGAGGCTGGATTGCGGCATGCCACGGATGCCGATGCTGAGGGAAAGCGGATGAACTTGCGCAATCATGGCGTCAACCGGCTGTTCAATGCCTTGTGGCTGACTACACCGCTGTTGCTGGACGCATCGCCCGCCATGGCGGCATGCACCCTGACGCCGACGGCAGGCAATGACAGCTATGTCTGCGACAGCGGCACCAGCCCTGGATTGAGCGACCTGTCGGGAGATAACCGCCTGACGATGCCGGCCCATGGCAGCGGTGTGATCCAGGGAGACGTCACCTTCGGCGCCGGAGCCGATTACGTCGAGATCAATCCCGACGGCATCGTGGCAGGCGACGTACGACAAGGCTCGGGCACCGATGATTTTGTCATGCGCGGCGGCAGCATCCAGTCACTGGCCCAGGGCGATGGGCTCGATACGTTCCTGATGACCGGCGGCACCATCGTCGGCGCGTTCGAAGACGGAGACCAGGCGACAATGACCGGCGGCACCATCGGCCGGGTCGACATGAAACTCGACGATAATATTTTCGACATGTCAGGTGGGCAGATTCTTGGCAATCTGGTGACCGGCTTTGGTCGGGATACCATTATCGTTAGCGCGGGACGCATCGGCGGAAACGTCAGTGTCAGTGGCGGTGACGACCGTATTGCCGTGAGCGGGGGCGAGATCGTCGGCGAGGTTCGAGCCAGTTTCGGTAATGACCAGTTGCAGTGGAGCGGCGGCCTCATCCGTTCCGCCATCCTGATGGGCGAAGGCAACGACACGGCGCTGTTGAGCAACCTGGATAAAACCCTGCTCGCCACCACACCCAGCCTGGATGGGGGGTTGGGCCAGGACACACTGGCTTTTGTGGCCAGCACGACCGGCGATGGCGCCCGTTACCTCAACTGGGAATCGGTCAGCCTCACCCAAGGCTCCCGCCTGGACTTGGGCGACACGCTGGTCTTGGGCGACGGTATCACCGGCACCGGCACGCTGAACATCGACGCAAGCAGCCTGTTGACGGCCAGCCAGGGCAGCATTCGCCCGTTCACTGCTGGCCAGATGGCGACGCTTGAAAATGCCGGAACCATCGACCTCGGCGCAGGCAACACCCACACCAGCGACACCCTTACCGTACAAGGCAACTACGTGGGCAATGGCGGCCAGTTGCGCCTGCAAACGCTGCTCGGTGCAGACGACTCGCCGAGCGACAAGCTGATAGTCAACGCCGGCACGCTCGGCGGCAGCACGGCCATCACCATCACGAACATCGGCGGTGCAGGTGCCTTGACTGCCCGCGACGGCATCGAGCTGGTCCAGGCTCAGGGCGGCGCCGTCAGCGACAGCGGGGCTTTTTCACTGGCGCGTTCGGTGTCGGCCGGCGCGTTTGATTACCGTTTGTTCAAGGGCGGCGTGACCGGTAATGAAAACAGCTGGTATCTGCGCTCGACCGTGGTCGCCGGTCCGATCGCCGTGGCCAGCCCCACGCTGCCGGCCTTGCCCGTCGCCGTGCCGGGCGCAGCGCCCATTGCGCTGTACCGTCCGGAAGTACCCGTCTGGTCGGCGTTGCCTCCCGTCGCCGCCCAACTGACCCTGATGGCCCTGGGCACGTTCCATGATCGCCAGGGCGACCAACGCCTGCTGACGGAAACCGGCGCCTTCGGGGCCGGTTGGGGCCGAGTCTACGGCAAGGACCTCGATCAGACTTGGGCCGGCACGGTGACACCGAGGTTCGACGGCTCCATCAAGGGCTTCCAGGTGGGCAACGACCTTTACAGCGCGCCGGTCTTCGACGGCCAGACCCAGCGCATCGGTTTTTTCGTTGGCCATAGCGAATTGAACGGCAACGTCGACGGCTACAACCTGGGGTTCGAAGGGCGGCGCGCCGGCAAGGTTGAACTCGACGGCGACAGTTATGGCTTGTACTGGACGCTGACCGCTCCCTCCGGTGGTTACATCGACACGGTGGTCATGGGCACCCGGCTGAATGGGGACAACCGCTCCGAGCGCGGCCTCAAGCTGGATAATCGCGGGCATGCGCTGACCCTTTCGGCGGAAGCTGGCTACCCATTTGCCGTGGGCAGTGGCTGGGTCGTCGAGCCACAGGCACAGATCATCCATCAGAAGATCTCCCTGGACACCCAGGATGATGGGATTTCCAGAGTCGAATTCGATTCCGACAGCGCCTGGACCGGCCGGCTCGGTGCCCGTCTCAAGGGTCGCTACCTGATCAGCGACACGCCGGTGGAGCCGTACCTGCGGGCCAATGTCTGGCACACGTTCTCTGGCACCGACACGGTGACATTCGACGACGCCCAACGGATCGAGACCCAACAACGCAGCTCAACCGCCGACCTGGGCGCGGGCGTCATCGTCAGCCTTGCGCCTGCGGTCAGCGCCTATGCCGGAGTGGACTACGGCAATAACCTCGACAGCAACCAGCAACGCAGCGTGGCCGGAAATGTCGGTGTGCGAATCAGTTGGTGATCGAGGATGGCGACTAATTGACGCCTGATAAGAGTCAAAAATAACCAACTGTAATCAGCCATTTACTGACCACTGATTTCAGCGTGCCACTGGTCGGCCATTTTCTTGACGCACCCGCATCAGTCCTCTTGACTACAACGTACTACCCCCGGAAACACAGTCAGGGGCAGGCCTCTGGAACCCCGTTACGACGGGCTGCCCGAGGCTTGCCCCAACCCATTCGGTCGCCCCTCATTCGGGGTAGGAGAGACGCCCTGAGCGAGAGATACATGCGATTGCAAGGCAGGCCCCCATGAAAACGTCCCAGCGCCCCCAAGCCCTTCAAGCTACCCTCTGCACCGTCTCCACTTCGTTATTGCTGTGCTCCTCCATGGAGCTCCAGGCCGAGCCCGCCGGGCGGCCGGCTTCCCTTTGGTATGACCGAATGCCAGCCGACGGCCAGACGGACAACGACGCCGTAACGGGCAGGAGCCCCGCCCTGCTTACCCTGCGAAACGACAGCGGTCACACCCAACGGATGGGTTTGATCAGCGCTTTTCACCAGATCACTTCCAACCATGGCGGACTGCTGGTTACACCGGCCATGAGCGATCCCGGCAAGGATGCGCTGAACCTGCAGGGCCCCAGCCTCGGCGCCTACTGGAGCCTGACCGGTCCGGCAGGCTGGCACCTGGATTTGAGCGCGAGCGGCGGACGCGTCAATGGTTACAGCCTGACCGAACAAGGCCAGCGCCAGGCCACCGAGGGCAACGCCGTCACGCTGTCGGTCGAGGGCGGATTTCCCATCGGCATCAGCGATAACTGGATCGTCGAACCCCAGGCCCAACTGATCAACCAGCGCATCACACTCGACACACCGAATGCCGGCAATGGCAACAACAACAAACTCAACAGCTGGAGCGGCCGCGTCGGCGCCCAACTCAGAGGTACGTACCAGGTCAACGGCCTGGGCGTGGAGCCTTACGTGCGCACGAACCTGTGGCACACGGTCCTGAGCGCCGACACCCTGAGCCTGGACAAGGTCGAAAAAATCAGCAGCAGCCGCAAGGCTTCTACCGTTGAGGTGGGCCTGGGGCTGGTGGCCCGGGTTACGCCGGTGGTAAGCCTTTATGTCAGCGCTGACTACAGCAGCGACGTCGACGACAACGACCTCAATGGCGTCATTGCCAGCCTCGGCGTGCGGATGCGCTGGTAAGTGCTCGCCGTTCAAAGCCGCTCCCTCGTGGCGAGAAACCGGCATCTTCGCCACGCGGGCATTGCGCTCGGCGGAGTGAATGGCATGGCCTCGCGTCCCGGCACACTTAAAAAACACCTCCATTAAGGCGTATAACGCTAAAAGCGATTCATGCCTGCCGCAGCCCATGGCTCATTTCATTGATGGAGTAACGACATGACCACAGCCAACTTCCTCGCCAATCTGTTCCCCGGTGCCGCCGACATCCCGCCAGCCTACCGCCTCGAAGGCCAGGTGGAGCAGCGCGAATACCTGGTCGATGGCGTCCTGAAGACCTGGCAGGGTCCGCTCGCCACGGTGCGCAGCCCGGTATACCTGGCCGGCGCCGATGGCGATGAACAGGTCATTCTCGGCAGCACGCCACTGCTGGATGCCGAGACCGCCCTCACGGCCCTTGACGCTGCCGTCCGGGCCTATGATCGCGGCCAGGGCCAATGGCCAACCATGCGCGTCGCTGAACGCATCCGTCATGTCGAGACTTTTTTGGCGCGGATGCGCGAGCAGCGTGAGGCGGTGGTCAAGCTGCTGATGTGGGAGATCGGCAAGAACCTCAAGGATTCCCAGAAGGAATTCGACCGCACCTGCGACTACATCGTCGATACCATCAATGCCCTCAAGGAACTGGACCGTCGATCCAGCCGCTTCGAGCTGGAACAGGACACCCTCGGACAGATCCGTCGCGTGCCATTGGGCGTGGCCCTGTGCATGGGCCCTTATAACTATCCGCTGAACGAAACCTTCACCACGCTGATTCCGGCGCTGATCATGGGCAACACGGTGGTGTTCAAGCCGGCCAAGCTCGGCGTACTGCTGGTACGGCCGCTGCTGGAAGCCTTTCGCGACAGCTTCCCCGCCGGCGTGATCAACGTGATCTACGGCAGCGGCCGGGAAACCGTCAGCGCCCTGATGGCCAGCGGCAAGATCGACATATTCGCCTTCATCGGCACCAACAAGGCCGCCAGCGACCTGAAGAAACTCCATCCGCGCCCGCATCGCCTGCGTGCCGCGCTGGGGCTGGACGCGAAGAATCCTGGCCTGGTGCTGCCCGACGTCGACCTGGACAATGCCGTCAGCGAGGCGCTGACCGGTTCGCTGTCTTTCAACGGCCAACGCTGCACCGCGTTGAAGATCCTCTTCGTCCACGAAGACATCGCTCCGGCGTTCATCGAGAAATTCAACGCAAAGCTTGCTGCGCTGAAACCCGGCATGCCATGGGAAGACGGCGTCGCACTGACGCCATTGCCCGAAGCGGGCAAGGTCGATTACCTGCATTCGCTGGTAGCCGATGCGATCGCCAAGGGTGCCGGCGTCATGAACCAGCACGGCGGCGAATCCCGGGCTTCGTTTTTCTACCCGGCGGTACTCTATCCAGTAAATACCGCCATGCGGGTCTATCACGAAGAACAGTTCGGCCCGGTCGTGCCCATCGTGCCGTACCGCGACGTCAATACCGTGATCGATTACGTCCTCGAGTCCGACTTTGGCCAGCAACTGAGCATTTTCGGCACCCACCCGGCCGAAGTCGGCAGGCTGGTGGACACCTTCGCCAATCAGGTCGGACGCATCAATATCAACGCCCAATGCCAGCGTGGCCCGGACACCTTCCCGTTCAATGGCCGGAAAAACTCCGCCGAGGGCACATTGTCGGTTCACGACGCACTGCGGACCTTTTCGATCCGCACACTGGTTGCGACCAAGTTCCAGGACAGCAACAAGGCGCTGATCAGCGACATCATTCGTGAGCGGGATTCGAACTTCCTGACCACCGATTACATCTTCTGATCAGCACCGACCCTCAGCTCAGGGCTGGGCGGCGCGACTTGATGCCCCAGCCCTGTTGCATGCCTGCAGCCGCCAGCAGGATCGCCGCCACACCCAGCCATTGCAGCGGCTCGAGGCGATGGCCGAAGGCAAACCAGTCAACCAGGATCGCCGCGATCGGGTAAATAAAGGATAGAGCGCCCGTCACGGCAGTCGGCAAGCGTTGGATCGCGCTGTACAGCAGTACGTACATCACGCCGGTATGAATCATGCCGAGCGTCAGCAGGCTGGCCCAGGCCTCGGGTTGCTGCGGCAAGGCCGAGAAATTCGCCCATGGTGCCAACAAGAGGATGCCGGTGGCGACCTGGATCAAGGCGATCAAGTGCGGCGGCGTGCCGGTCAGGCGCTTGATGATCAACGCCGCAACGGCGTACAGGAATGCCGCCCCCAGCGCCAGGGCGATACCCACCAGATAATCCTCGCCTCCCTGCCCCTGCTCGCCGTGGGCGCTGACGATGGCCAGCATCCCGAGAAACGACACCGCCAGCCAGAACAGCTTCTGCGCAGTGATCTTCTCTCCCAGGAACAGCGCGGCCAGCCCCACCAGCATGAAGGGCTGGACGTTGTACACCGCGGTGCCGATGGCGATCGAAGCGCGGGAGTATGAAGCGAACAACAACACCCAGTTACCGACGATCGCAACACCACTGAGCACCGCCAGCAGGAAGGTCGTGCGAGTCAGGATATCCCGGCGCAGGAAACCGAAACCGGCGCAGATCAGCAACAACGTGCCGGCGCCAAACACGCAGCGCCAAAACACCACATCCAGCACCGGCAGGCCGGACACCAGCACGAACCAGCCGATGGTTCCGGAAATCAGCATGGCGGCGGTCATTTCGAGCGAACCGCGGCGTAGGGTCTTGTCCATCTTCAGGCTCCTTCAGTGAATGGACACAGTATGCCGACCCGCCTGGGTGCTTCTCCATGGTTTGAAAAAGGCTAGACTGGCTTTCGACCTTTTTTATCAAGGCAACTTCGAGCATTTGCCTAACGGAGCGAAAATGACTGACGACATCGACCAGATCCTCATCAGCGCCTTGATGGAAGACTCACGACGTTCCCTGAAGGCCCTGGCGAGCCTGAGCGGCCTTTCATCCCCCAGCGTTGCCGAACGCCTGCGCCGGCTGGAGGAACGTGGCGTGCTCAAGGGCTACACCGTCGAGGTCGATCCGAAGTGCTTTGGTTATCAACTTCAGGCCATCGTGCGCATCCGTCCGTTACCGGGGCAGTTGCAGGAAGTGGAGCGGCAGATCCAGGCCATCGGCGAATTCACCGAATGTGACAAGGTGACTGGGGAAGACTGTTTCATTGCGCGACTGCACGTGCGCTCGATGGAGCAGTTGGATGTGCTGCTGGACAAGTTGAATGTGCTTGCCGAAACCAATACGGCGATCGTCAAGAAGACACCGGTCAAGCGGCGTTTGCCGCCGATGGAGTGAGGGCTTTTGAAGTGACCGCATTTCTGTGGGAGCGAGCCTGCTCGCGAAAGCAATATCACAGTCGATGAAGATGTTGGATGTGCTGGCCTCTTCGCGAGCAGGCTCGCTCCCACAGGGGCCGGTATCCGAGTACAAAAAAACGGCGCCTTCCCTTTCGGGAAAGCGCCGTTTTTTACTTGAACAGCTCAGGCCATGACAGCCGTCACCGCCCTATCAGTCGTCGCGGCTCATCAACCCGAACAGTTGCAGCAGGCTGACGAACAGGTTGTAGATCGATACATACAGGCTGACGGTCGCCATGATGTAGTTGCGCTCGCCGCCATGGATGATGGCGCTGGTCTGGTAGAGGATGCAGACCGACGAGAACAGCACGAAGCCGGCGCTGATCGCCAGTTGCAGGCCGCTGATCTGGAAGAAGAAGCTGGCCACTACCGCACCCAGCAACACGAAGAAACCGGCGGTGATGAAACCGCTCAGGAAGCTCATGTCCTTACGCGAGATCAGCACGTAGGCCGACAGGCCACCGAACACCAACGCCGTCATGGCGAAAGCCGAGCTGACCACTTCGGCGCCGCCCTGCATGCCCAGGTAGCGGTTGAGGATCGGGCCGAGCAAAAAGCCCATGAAACCGGTCAGGGCGAAGGCAGAAACCAGGCCCCAGGCCGAATCGCGGAGCTTGTTGGTGAGGAAGAAAAGGCCGTAGAAACCGATCAGCACGACAAAGATGTTCGGGTAGCCGACACGCATCTGTTGTGCGACGAAGGCCATCACACCGCTGAAAGCGAGCGTGAGTGCCAGCAGGCCATAAGTGTTGCGCAGGACGCGGCTAACCTCTAGCTGCTCAGCCTGCACGCTGTTGTTCACTGCGTAATCCTGTTCGCGCATGGCGACACTCCTCCGGTTTTGAAACATTCAGTGGCAAGGATAATAACAGACGCTCTGTAACAAGCTACGTAGAGAGTTTGACAGTGTGTTTCATTCGGGTATTATGGCGCCCGCAACGCAGTACGGAGGTGTGGCCGAGTGGTTTAAGGCAACGGTCTTGAAAACCGTCGACTGTAACAGGTCCATGAGTTCGAATCCCATCGCCTCCGCCATCTTCTAACGTTAAAGCCCTGATCATTCAGGGCTTTTTCGTGTCTGGCGTTTGAAAAAACAGTGACGGTCTTCACAAAGGAAACAGTGCATGCCATCCCCTACCCCACTCAAGGAAAGTAAAGTGACCAGCAAAACCATCGGTTCGATCGTCGCGGCAATTATCGGCGTGGTCCTGTTATGCGTGTTCTTTGGCAGCTGGTACACGGTGGATGAAACCGAGCGTGGCGTGCTTTTGCGCAACGGCGCCCTGGTTGGGGTGGTTGAGCCGGGCCTGTCGTTCAAGACGCCTTTCATCGAGTCGGTCCGCCTGATCAGCACACAGAGCCAGGTGACGTCCTATGACGACCTGCAGGCGTACAGCAAGGACCAGCAATCAGCCGAGCTCAAGGTGTCCGTGTCCTGGCATATCGCGCCTTCCGATGTAGCGAAGGTCTATACCCAGTTCAAGGACCTGGAAGGCATTCGCGACCGGATGATCAGCCGCCAGGTGCCGACTCAGGTGGAAAACGTGTTCGGCAAGTTCAACGCCGTCGCCGCCGTGCAGAACCGCGTGCAACTGGTCAATGATATTTCGGCGGCGATCAAGGCAACTATCACCGGGCCGGTGATCATCGACAGCGTCCAGGTTGAAAACATCGATTTCAGCGACGCCTACGAAAAAGCCATCGAAGCGCGCATGGCCGCTGAAGTGCAGGTCAAGACTCGTGAGCAGCAGCTCGCCACCGAGCAGGTGCAGGCTCAGATTCGGGTGACCCAGGCCCAGGCGGAAGCCGATTCGCAAGTTGCCCAGGCCAAGGCCGACGCGCTGGCCACCGAGCTGCGCGGCAAGGCTGAAGCCGAGGCGATCAAGGCGCGCGCCCAGGCGCTGGCCAGCAACCAGAACCTGGTTGAGCTGACCAAGGCCGAGCGTTGGAACGGCGAGCTGCCCACCACCATGCTGCCCAACACCGCGCTGCCCTTCATCGATCTCAACAAGTAATGCCCCTCGGCGCGGCCAGTCCTGGCCGCGCCTCCTCGCAGCACAGTGTGCCCGGAGCACATCCGTCCGCCTCGTTGACGCTACACTTTGCTCACTGACGCATCCGACGTTTGAACGTTAGCAGGGAGCTCTACGTGTACCCAGGCCAAAGCAGCTCGACGAAACACCCCGTCTCCCTTATCAAGAAATACAAATGGCCCGCCCTGTTGGCCACTGCGCTGGTTGTGTTTTCAGCCCTGATATTCTTCCTGATCAAGTCCTACACGGGCGACACCGCGACCTTCTTCGAGTCACGCGACTTCATCCGTCAGCTCAAACAAGCCGACGCCAACTGGAACGTGAAGATTCTCAGGAAAAAAATAGGCGTCAGCAACAACCTGTCACTCGCTCCGCCAGCCGACGCGCATAGCCGATGGGAGCAATTGGAGCAACTGAACAGTTCCGGTCCACTGGCTGCACTTTGGGCGTCGAGACGCAACGGTTACATGGACGCGGTCAGGAACAAGACCCTGTTGGTGGAACAGTTCGAGCAGCACAATGCCAATCTGCGCGCCTCCCTGGATGCACTTCCGACGGTAGAGGATGAAATTCAGACGCTGCTGCAACAGATGAAGGATGACGGAGAAATCGCTCGGCTGACGGCAGCCTCCAGCGTTCTCGACCTGGCGCTGACCACACTGGAATACGCGCTTTATGTCACCTCGGACAAAGCCAGCGAACTGCAAGAACAGCTAAGCGAACTCGAACATCGGATCGACCAGTTGCCCTCGTCCTATCGGCCGGCTTTCACCTCACTGACCCGGCACGTCAAGACCGTCATCCAGGAACAGCCAGTAGTCAACGATCTGCTGGATCGCATCAGCGTCATCCCCGTCGCCCAGGAACTGGACAGCATCAACGAGCTGCTCAACGAAACGCAGCGCAGGACGGCCGCGATCGATCGCAAATATCATATGTACCTGGCCGTCTGCGCCAGTCTGATGGCGCTCTTGATGATCTACCTCGCCGTACGGCTGGTGCGCAGTTCTTCGCTCATCAACCAGATCAACCATGAGCTGCAAACGTCCAACGACAAGCTGGAGCAACGCGTGGAGGAGCGTACGCGCGAGTTGAAGGAGGCCGAGCGTGAGCTGGTGGACGCCGCGCGCATGGCAGGCATGGCCGAGATCGCCACGAACGTGTTACACAATGTTGGCAATGTCCTCAACAGCGTCAACATCTCAGCGGAGCTGGTGACGCGCAAGTTGAAGAACAGCAAGACGCAAGGGCTGGGCAAAGCGGTAAGGATGATGAATGAACATGCCACGGACCTGGGTCAGTTCATCACCGAGGATGAAAAAGGCAAGTTGTTGCCCCGGTATTTCAATGAACTGGTGGATTCCATCGCCACCGAACAGGGGTTGCTGATTGAAGAACTCGCGCAACTGACCAAAAGCATCGACCACATCAAGGAGATCGTCACGACTCAGCAGACCTATGCCGGGGCTGCGCGGCTGATCGAGCCGCTGAATGTGGCCGACCTGTTCGAAGATGCATTGCGCATGAATTCGGGGGCGCTCAGCCGACACCAGGTCACCGTGATCAAGGATTATCAGGACATTCCGATGATCATGGGCGACAAGCATCGCCTGCTGCTGATCCTGATCAATCTGATCAGCAATGCCAAGGCCGCCATGTCCAACGTCGAGCCGCCAAGGGAAATGACCCTGGGGGTCCGCATCGTCGATCAGACAACGCTCTGCGTCAGCGTCAGGGATCGTGGCGAAGGGATCGCGCCTGAAAATCAGGCGAGGATCTTCAACCACGGATTCACCACCCGCAAGGATGGCCACGGTTTTGGCCTGCACAGCTGTGCCCTGGCGGCGGTGGAGATGAACGGTCGCCTGCAGGTTCAAAGCGACGGACCGGGGCAAGGCGCCCTGTTCACTTTGGAAATCCCGTTGGAACTGGCATTTTCCTGAGACAGGTTGACTTCGCGGCGAGCGTCTACTCCCGCCGCGAAGTCAACGGAGCGTCTGTTTACCTGACGTTCGCGGACGCAGCGCTGCGGCGTTTCCGGGCGGGCAACGCGGCGGCATAGGCCAACGCCTCTTCGCGCGAAGCAAAGGAACCCAACCGGTCCGCCTGGGTGCAGACCCTCCAGGGCCCGCTGTTCACGCTGAGCACGTCATAGCCGTTGATGTGCATTTTGGTCAGCATCGCAGTACTCATGATCGTCACCTCCTCAAGAAAACGGGGTTACCGCGCCTACCTTACTCCCGGTGCGCCCATAAGGGCCAACCGAGCGTCGCCACGCTGGCTCGTCAACGCCCCTCAGTCAGGATCGCGCTTCCATAACCAATCCCACAGACCGGGCAGGCGCACCGGCTGGGTGGCGTCCTTCAGGGTCCGGGCCATCGCTGCGCGCTCCAGCGCCTGACGATCGTCATAGAAAGGTTTCGCGTAGGTCTTCAATCCGGTGGCCTGGGCGCTGTCGATCAGGATCTGCAGATACTCCCGCGCATGACGGGCGGTATAGCGGTTGAGGTCGTGGAAGGTCACTACCACCGGAATCACTCCATCCACCGCAGGCAACTGCCCGGCGGCGATGCGCTCACGCACCTCCGAGAGCTGGCGTAGCAGGTTTATCCGCCGGCGAGGACTCAGGGTAATGCCCCAGACCTTGCCATCGTTGGCGCTCAGGTCAGTCAGCAAAACATGCATGCCATGCCGTTGGTAGGCGGCGAAGGTGCGCTGGTCATAGCTCCAGAATGGCGGCCGGACCAGGGTCGGCGGTGCCCCGGTAACCGCGGCGATGTCGGCTGCACCGTGGGTAAGCGACAGCTCCAGCTCATCGGGATCGAGGGATCGATGGTTGGTGTGCCAATGGGTGGCCGTGTGAAAACCCAGGACATGCCCCTCGCGCTGCTCACGCTGCAGCACCGAGCGACCGATGTCGCTGCCACCGGCCCGTGGCGCTCGCGTCTGGACAAAAAACAGCGCCTTGATTCCCGGCTGCACCGGGTTGTCCGCAAGGGCGTCGAGCACGTCCAGGCTCGGGTTCCAGAAGGATGAGGCGCTGGGACCGTCATCGAATGTCAGGAGGAAACGGATCGGCGGCTGGACGCGCAAGCGTTGCTCGGTTTGCGCGGTCAGCTCGATGGGCGGGCCGATACATCCCGACAGGCCGTTGGCAAGCAGCACCACAAGCAGTGCCTTGGCGATCTTATTCATGTCCTGCCTTTATTCAGTGCCAAACCTGCGTCGCCTTCGATCCCTGGCACCGGTGTTGAAGCCCACCTTGGAGAAGGTTAACCGGGTTTGGTTCCTCACCATAAGCGCCTTCATTCACGGTGTGTGATACATCTCACGCGGCAGCCCTGCCCGCCCCGATTTTGACCGTCCGGAAATTCGATGGAATTTTCCGAACGCCTCCGTATCCATCCGTATAGGATCAATTAGGGAGGATTTATGGGCGGTCCATCGCTTTACATCATCGACTACGTGCTCCATGGCGAGCCCAAGTCTTTCATCATTCGTGCAGAAGTGATGAATAACTCCGAAGCTTGGCACTGGGCCAGTTGCGATGCGGGTGTCGGACGTATACCCAAATTCGGCAGGGAAAAAGTCAAGCGGGTCTCCAAACCCATGGCGGAAAAATATGGCATTACCGATGTGCGCTGGCGAGCTTCCGTCGCGCCGTCCTGGGTCAGGGAGTCAGGCTGAAACAGACATGAACACGTCCGGCGTACCGATTGTCCAGTCGTACGCCGGATATCGACCGATCAGAAATATCTCAACTACGCTTAACTGCAGCATGGCCCGCCGTCACTGGCGGGTTTTGTGCTGCCCCATCCTGACCTTTAACGGAGGTGTGACATGTCTGAAAAAGAGTCCATCACCACCCTGTTGACCTTACTGGAATCGCGCCAGGCGCGGCTGACAGCCGCCTGCAAGGAAATTGCCGACTGGGTCGACCACCAGGGCGGGCACCCCGCCGCCGTACGAATCCGCGACCGACTCAATGATATCGAGAAGGACGCCCCCACGATCCAGAGCGCGCTGTCCTCATTGAAGCCCGCGGAACCGCCGCTGCCCAAGTTCCGTTAGCCATCGCCCCAGGCAGGCCTCCCCCGTTCCATGGTTGAAAAACAATGGAACGAGCATGTTTTTTGCGCCTCGATATCGTTAGGTATCGGTGCAAAATCGTCTTGAAAGGGAGAACATCATGAATGCCAAGGTCCTGCTTCTGATTGCCTGTGCCAGCCCTGCGACTGCCCTGGCGCAAGGTTGTGACGTCATCACCCGGTCCCAGAGCCAAGCGGTGCCGGAAATCGAAACCCGCAGTTGCTATGAGTACAAGGGTGTTCCTGCCGAAGCCATCGGCTGGTCGTGCAGTAACGAAAGCAAGGGCACGCTCAGCACCGAGAAGAAACCCGTCGAACGCTGCGCCGAGGGTTATGTAGCCACCTGCCAGGCGAGGCTGACCCAGGAGGCCCTGGCCAACCCCCGTTCCACCAGCAAGGACCGCAGTGGCAGCTCGGCGAATCTTCCAGACAATGCCCAGGTCACCCGGTACTACTACGGCGCAGAACAGCTTCAGCAAGCGAAAAAGGACTGCGAAACCACCGGCGGCCAATGGAAAAACCGTTGACCGGGGTGGCCCGCATGTCCCGATGTCAGCCCTTGCTGTGCTCGGGCGACGAAGGCGGATTCTTCATGCCTCGCGGCCCGGCCACACCCCAGATAATCAAGCCCAGCACCGGCAGGATGACCAGCAGCAATGCCCAGCCTGCCTTGGTCCCGGCCGATTTGTCGCTGCGAAAGACGCTGACGATCGCCCACAGATCCAACAGCAACACGATTACCGCAACCGCGATCCAGAAATAACTGGCTAGTTCAGACATGGCCTTATCCTCTTGTCAGTCTATGGATTAGGCATGACCGCTGCGGGACCGTTCAAAGAATCTGCCTGTTACCTGCGGCGAGAGGCGATGCAGCTACGCGCGTTCATTCAGATAGGCGACCCATTGCTCATAGGCCTCATGTTGGCGTCGGACGGCCTCATCCCAGGCAGTCCCGGACATTTGATGGACACAGATCAGCGCCATCATTTCTGAGGTCGCTGTGTCGAGCTCGACTAAAAGTTCGTGGGATTTGATTTTGAAGTCTTCAACGGTGGTCATCTCTTCTCGCTCCCCCATTACCGGGACCGGATCGTCCACCCAACATTGATACGTTTTTCCGGCGCTGATTCATTTTTTGCGATGACCGGTCGATGCCGCGCAACACCGACAGCCATTGGTGAAATAAACGCAGCCTTTCATGGCTGCCCACGGTCCCAGCGGTATGAGCCGAAATACATTTTGAACGCGCGAATGACGCAAGGCTCAAATATTGCAGTTATATTGCAATTTAATGACAGTCGGTGAGTGGGCAAGGTTATGAAAATTCGAGCGACCGTCATCTGTGAAGAGGACCGCCACATCCTCCTGGTTCGTAAGCCCAAGAGCCGCTGGGCCTTGCCTGGCGGCACCGTCGAGCGTGGCGAGACGCATGCCGATGCTGCCTTGAGAGAACTGGCGGAAGAAACCGGACTGAGCGCCGAAAACCTGCTCTACCTGATGCGGGTCAGCGATGGCGACACCGAACATCACGTCTTTGAGGCTTCGGTCAACGACTCGAAGGACGCCAGGCCGCAGAATGAAATCAGCGACTGCCTGTGGCATCCCTTGGATGCCCTCGCCCAATTGCAGATGAAAAAGGGCATGCGGGAAATACTCGAGGCGTTTCGGCGCAGGTTGTAAAAACCCGGCACAGCGGCCGGGTTGTGGGAGCCATTTACCTGCGCCGAAAACTACTTCGCGCCGCCATTCTCACGATTCGTCTGGGCGTCCTGGTCGGAACCGGGATTTCCCGGCGGCGGATTCCAGTCTTCCGGCCTCTCGCCAGTGCCCTGCTTTGGTTCAGACTCAGCTTGATCAAGACCGGAATCATGACCTTCGCCCGTCTCCGGCGTATTTTCATCGGGTCCCGGGTATGGCGCTTCCGGACCGTTATTGTCGATTACCATGATGTGTCTCCCGTTCTGGAGCGCAGGATCTGCGCCTACCTGTGAGAGGGTTTGCTCGGGCAGGAAGTGCTATGGCCTCGACGAGCGGATGAAAAACGGCTGGTCGGCCTGTTGCTGCCCACTCTCAATGGAAACGACAGCCCCGTGGCGAGGGAGCTTGCTCCCGCTCGGCTGCGAAGCAGTCGTAAACCAGCGGATGCGGTGTGTCAGACGCTCCGTGCTTGGCAGGTTTTGGGGCGGCTTCGCGGCCCAGCGGGAGCAAGCTCCCTCGCCACGGGTCTGTGGTGATCAGCCGGGCTGTTTTTACGGTTCCCAGAAACGAAAAAGGGCTTGCCTCAGCTTTCGCCCGCAAACCCTTGATCTTGGATGATGCCCGAAGCCGGAACCTAACTTGACGATAAAACTCCAGTGATTATTGGCTACCTCTAAAGATAATCCATTCTGATGTACTGATCCGTGTACTAATTGATTGTCGCTGGCTCGATTTGACCGACTCGCAGGCCTCACCTTACCACCTGCTGTTACAGTTCGTCGCCTCGCCCTCGCTCGGATCATAGCGCCTCGATTACTGTATATAAAAACAGTATCAATCAAGGCATGGTCATGGACCCGTATGAAATAGAAGACACCAGCGACTGGCTGGGCACCCCAACCCCCCTGGAAATGTACAAGCACTCCTGCCTCATGCTCGAGAACGAGGTGCAGGAACTCACGACCCAGTTGCGCAAAGCCCGTCAGGACATTTTCGGCTTGATCGAAATGCACGGTGCAGAAGCCAAAGAGTCCGCCAGGCTGCGGGCTGAGCTGAAGCGGGCAAGGGAGCGATGGAATTCAGAGCATCTTTTATATGGCGAACTCAAGAACAAGTCGGACTTCGACTATATGGCAAGATCCGCGCTGATCGCCGACCTGTACCGGCGACTGAAGGTCTACGAGGGTGACAGCCTCCCCGAGTACATCATCACCAACAACCAGCCAAAGTAGCGAAATGAGGGTTTTTCATGTGCGGACGACTCTCGCAGTACACCGGCATCCACGACTTCGTGGCTGTGTTGAGCATGCCTACCGCACTGGTCAACACCGTTGGTGACCAGCCCTTGGATCGGTACAACGGCGCACCGGCGCAGTAGCTCGCCTTGCTCCATCAGGAAGACGACACGCTGCATACTGACCTGGTGCGATGGGGATGGCGGCCATACTGGGCCAAAGACAGGGCCGCACCGATCAATGCCCGGGTAGAGAAAGTGGCCCACGGACCGTTCTATCGCCCGATCTGGCCGAACCGCGCCATCACGCCGATCAACAACTGGTTCGAGTGGGTCGACGAAGGTGGGCCGAAGAAGCAGCCCTACCTGATCCGCCGGCGGGACCAGGCACCGATCCTTTGCGCATCGATCGGCCAGTTCCCCACCGGTGGCCGTGAGCGTGGCGAGCATGACGGCTTCGTCATCATCACCGCCGACAGCGCGGGCGGGATGGTCGACATCCACGACCGCCGGCCCGCGGTGCTGACGCCTGAGCTTGCCCGGGAATGGCTGGACCCGGCCACGCCAAAAGAACGCGCCGAGCAAATGGTCCTGCACCAGGGCGAGCCGGCAGAGGCCTTCGAGTGGTTCAAGGTGGATCGCGCCGTCGGCAATGTGCGCAACCAGGGCCCGGACCTCATCAGGCCTATCGCTGGCTCACTTCTCTGATGTTCTAGGGGCGCCAGACAGAGCGCCCTGGGTAAAAACTTTCCTTAAGGATGCGGCTGTAGATCCGCCAACTTTATTCATGGGGAGCTCCACAAATTGATAGGAGACAACCGATATAACGATGGTTAGGGGTACAGAGATCGCCGCGTAGACTATTGCGTTTTCAATCATCGACATCTGACCAAGCGGTATTCCAAGCTTAACGCAAAGTTGCCTAGTCAGAATCATTCCAACCAAGTGCATTAAATAAAACGAAAAGGATATCTTGCCAAGGAATGATAAAACCGAGCGATTAAGCCATTGCATAGAATCAGAGCGTCCAATGCTCAGAATCAAAGCGCCCGCACATACGGTCTGGAGCATAATTGACGAGTCTGTCTTATACCCCAACAGCATGTCTGAAACTAGCATTACCAGCAACGCCGAATAAGCAGCTACAGGGCCAACGGCTACACTCCTGCTAAAGTTCGCTATAATGCTACCCACAAAAAAAGCGGGTAAATATTTAGCGTAAACAGGCATCAAATAGCCACCAAAGAACAGGGCGAGTCAACATCAATCCAACCAGTATCAAGCCTGGCCTAAAAATTCTCCCGACCATGAACGTCGCGAAGACAACCACGCACCCTGCCAGCTCTACCTTTAATGTCCAGGCAACGCTATTGATAGAAGTGTCCATTAACAGCATGTTTTGGACAAGCTTCTGAGACGGGTAGCTTATAATGTATCCAAGAATAATTAGGCTGAAAATCAGCGCTGGGAATATTCTATAAATTCGCCTTACTACAAAAACCGAAAACTCTTCCAAATAGTTCGTGGAAGTTATTCTCTTAAGCGAAAGGGTTAAGACGAATCCGCTCAAAACAAAGAATACAATAACTGCCGAGTGAGCATTGAAGACGAGCTGTATAGCCCTGGCTAAAACACCCTCGACATTTGAAAAATCAATCATGGACCAAGTCTGGGCATGGTATGGCTGCGTCGAAAAGGCGGTGAGGCAATGCGCCACGGCGACACACAGCGCCGCCAAGAACCGCAATGAATCAAGACTGCTGTTACGGTCCATTCGAACCTCCTTGTAAAAAAGCAATTGTCGCTGAATAGGCCGGTTACGGCAAAGCCATTCATTGGTGCGAGCCAACTGCATCGGGGCCACTCGGCCCCGACAAGCTTCCTTTAATTCAATCGTTACGGCACGTCCTTGAAAAAGATATGATTGCCCAGGCGGAAGGTCTGGGTCGCATCCTTGGACCAGGCCGGGGGCTTCGGCATCGTGGTCGCGTAGTAGTGGGTCGCGCCGCGAGTGATGTCCGGCTGGGCGCCGGAGATCACCAGATCGGCCGCCCGCAGCGCCTGGGCGAACTGCGCCGGCGGAATTGGCTTGGTCCCGCTCAGGTACGGATAGTTCCAGTCGTTCTGGTTCCAGCAGCTGAACTGGTACGGCTTCAGGCACACGCCGGCGTACCCCTCGCCCCACCAGGACTTTTCCTTTCCATCGTTCACACGGTTGCGGATCACGCAGCCCACGGCGATCTGGCCGGCCAGGCCCTCCCCGCGAGCCTCGCCTCACAGGGTTCGGGCGAGAATGTCGCGGTCCTTCTCGGTTGCATTCATATCTTTTCTCCGGGCGCAAAAAAACCGCTCAGCGGCGGTCTACTGGCGAATCTGTTGTGAGTTGGTTAGGAGGGGCTCAGCTCAACACTGAAATGCTGACACACGATGTCCCCGGCGCTGGCCACTCCATTTCGCCTTGGACCCTAACAATGACCGCGGCGGCCTCATCTACAGTGCCGGTCCCCGTAGCGATGGAATTACTGACGCTCTGCACATCGGACCGGCGGATATATTCCTGATTACCAGCCGAAATCAGCTCGATTTCTGCATCAATCCGCCAGGCACCACCGTTAGTGGTGGCAGCCCACCCCCCGGCATTCAGCGCGCCGAAAAAGATTCGGATCGTTTTGTTGTTCGCGTTCGCCGCAAACGTGCCGTAGGCCAAAATCTTAACTTTCTGCCCAACTTTTAGAGTTCCGGCAGAAATCGTATAAGACATCAGATCAGTAGCTGTAACGCTGGCGGGGGTACTTGAGGATCCGGTATCGCGATGAACTACAGGTGCAGTGTTGCCGCCAACCAATCGCCCTCCGGAAATCGAAACGCTGCCTACAACTCGAACGTCTCCCTCGACCGTCTGCCGCGATAGCGGCACCAGGTACGGCGGAACAATCCCTTCCCCCTTCACCCGAATCATCTTCTTCAACTGCTTCACGGTGCCGGCTGGCACCGTCCAGAGCGCTGCTTCGAAGTCGAATTGATCGATGGTTGCGCTGCGCAACTCGATCGTACGGACACCAGTCAGCAGTAACAGCCTGATAGCGCTATGGAAGAATCGGCGGCGGCCTGCTTCTCTTTTCGGCGATGCGATAGAGGATCTACTCCTTTCGCGACAAGCGAACGAGCATGATCCCGCTGCTCACGAGCCTCTTTCAGGGAGATTTCTGGATAGGTTCCAAGTGACATGCGCGGCTGCTTGCCATGCCATGAGAACCGGAAGTGCCAGGATTTCGTGCCATTAGGGGCGACGAATAGAGAAAGGCCGGCGCCGTCGGCGATAGAAAATTCTTTGTCGGCCGGTTTGGCCTGGCGCACAGCGGTGTCTGTGAGGGGCATTAGTACACCACCAAGTCAGTCGAACTGAGGAAGGACTGAATGATGTACTAAAAAATGAGATGTGGTGATAATTAGCGAGAACCGCCGAGAACAAAAATACCCGACTCCATTGCGGATACCGGGTTTTTTGAGAATGGGTGATAAAGCCTGAGAATCGTAAATGGTGCCCGAAGCCGGAATCGAACCGGCACGCCCTTACGAGCGGGGGATTTTAAGTCCCATGCGTCTACCAGTTTCGCCATTCGGGCGGTAGCGCGGTCAAGCCGTGTGAAACTGGCAAATGTACATCTGACAGGATCCAGGCTGGTGCAACAGAGCGGGAAATATATACATCCCTCCCCTGTGAAGCAAGGTTGGCATTGACCTTTTCCAAGACAAAACCTTTCCTTACCTGAAAATAAAAAAGCTCTGTAGATCAAGAATCTACAGAGCTTTTCAAAAGTGGAGGCCGAAGTCGGAATCGAACCGGCGTAGGTGGATTTGCAATCCACTGCATAACCATTTTGCTATTCGGCCTCAAGACGCCTGATGCACTACAACCACATCAACCGCATACAAACTGTATCGGAGCCAAGCTCGCTTACAGCGCGCTATCTCCTTGAAAACATTGAAGTTTTTTACGCTCCGATGCATTCGATGGGCGCAATTATGTACTCATTTGCCCAAGCTGACAACCCCTTGATTTCAAAAAAAATTTACCTGACGGCCAGGCCAAAGCGGCTTTTCCACGGGGTAGCGCAACGAGCTGGACCCTTGTCCTCCTGCTCATCGGGAAACCATCGACTTAAACGGAACAACCTCCTTTACCCTCGGTTCATTCGTTATGTCGTCCTTGAATCAGTAAAGGAGAACCATCATGACTGAACGCCCACAACTGGTGGCGAGCCGGGCTCCGGTGCCCACGCCTTCGCATCCCAATCTCGGCAAGCCGGAGCGCCTGATGTCGCTGGCGGCCGGTTCATTGTTGATTGCCAACGGCCTGCGCCAAGGCGGCCTCAAGGGCTGGCCGCAGGTATTGCTTGGCGCGTGTGCTGCCTGGCGTGCCTATTCCGGCACGTGCCGGGTCAAGCGGGCGCTGACTCATAGTCCGTTCGAGCAGACCTTCGAACAGGATCGTGACTGGGGCGGCAGCAAGGTGATTTCCCGCAGCATCACGGTCGGCAAGCCCAGGGAGGAAGTGTTCGCGTTCTGTCGCGACCCGGCCAATCTGGGTGCGCTGATGCCTTGGATCGACGCCATCGAGCAGACCGGCGAACGCACTTATCGCTGGGTCGCCCATGGCCCGATGGACAAGACGTTGCACTGCGACCTCGAACAGTGCGAGCCCAAGGAAGACCGCAAGCTGCACTGGATCGCCGGGCCGGACACACGATTCAAGCACGATATCCAGATGCATTTCAGCGATGCTCCGGGCGGGCGCGGTACGCAGATCAAGGTCATTGTCGCTTGCCAGACGCCGCTCGGCGCGGCTGGCTACGCGCTGGCGGCGGCGATTTCCCGGTTCTCGGACAAAGCCTTGTTGAACGTGCTGCGCAGTATCAAGCAGCAGCTTGAAACCGGAGAAGTCAGCACCAACAGGATGCGCCCGGAGCAGACGCAGGACTTCCTCTTCGTGCACCCCGCCAACAGCGCGACCCAGGCACCCGCCAATGACTCATCCACTGACAAGCCCGAACTCAACGGAGGAACCGTCTGATGCGCGCATTGACTTGGCAAGGCCCCAACAAGCTTCAGGTCGAGACGGTCGACGACCCGTCCATCCTCAACCCTCGTGACGCCATCGTACGGGTGATCCTGTCCTCGGTGTGCGGCTCGGATCTGCACCTGCTGGGCGGTTACGTGCCGACCATGCAGGCCGGTGACATCATTGGCCACGAATTCATGGGCGAGGTGGTGGAGACCGGCTCGGCCGTCACGCAATTCAAAAAGGGCGACCGGGTTGTCACGGTGTCGATTGTCGGCTGTGGAGAATGCGAGCACTGCCAGCGCTCGGACTTTTCCTGCTGTGACAATTCCAATCCGAACCCTACGGCGACAGACATTGCCTACGGCCAACCGGCGTGCGGCATCATCGGCTACAGCCATGCCTTCGGCGGTTATTCCGGCAGTCATGCGACCTATATCCGCGTGCCCTACGCCGACGTCAATCTGTTCAGCATTCCCGAAGGCGTCAGCGATGAGCAGGCAGTGTTTGTCTCCGACGCAGTGCCCACCGGCTATTTCGCCGCCGACAACGCCGACATTCAGCGCGGCGATACGGTAGCGGTCTGGGGCTGCGGCGGGGTCGGGCTGATGGCAATCACCAGTGCCTACCTGCTGGGCGCCGAACGGGTGATCGCCATCGACCGTTTTGCCGATCGCTTGCGCCTGGCCGAGGAAAAAGCCGGGGCCATCGCCCTCAACTACGAGACCACCGATGTGCATGCCGCCTTGCTGGAGCTGACCGGCGGCCGTGGGCCGGATCGCTGCATCGATTGCGTCGGCATGGAGGCCCACGGCACCGAAGTCGATTATTTCTACGACAAGACCAAGCAGATGCTGCGCCTGCACACCGAGCGCGGAACCGTGCTGCGCCAGTCGATCCGCGCCTGCCGCAAAGGCGGGACGGTGTCGGTGGTCGGGGTCTATGGCGGCTTGCTGGACAAATTCCCGATGGGCGCGATCGTCAATAAATCCCTGACCCTGCGTTCCGGCCAGCAACCGGGGCAGCGCTACGTGAAGCGCTTGTTCGAACACATTCAGAACGGTGAGCTGGACCCCTCCTACCTGCTGACCCATCCCATGGGGCTTGAGCAGTCGGTGGACGGCTATGCGATGTTCAAGGAAAAACGCCAGGATTGTCTGCGGGCGGTATTTCGGCCGGAGTGAAGCTCGTGGCGAGGGAGCTTGCTCCCGCTCGGTTGCGCAGCAGTCGTAGACCGGCGGGCGCGGTTTGCCTGATGCACCGTGTCGGGCAATCTGGGGCCGCTGCGCAGCCCAGCGGGAGCAAGCTCCCTCGCCACGAAAGCGGATGCGCAGCCGCGCGATTTCCTCACGGAGCATTTTCCCCTTGCCCCGATCGACGCACTGGTGGATAAGACACAGCTTTGTCGCCCTGCGAATGTGTCCATGCCCCATATAGGTCTCCCCCAGGCTTCCAGTGTGCGCCTGCTCGTCTTCCTGCTGTTCTCCATCCAGCTGGTTTCCATGGGCGCGATGGAAATGAGCGGGCCGTTCTGGCCTGTGCATTTGCGCCAGCTGACCAGCAACGACGCGCTGTTCAGCTTTGCCAGCACGGCGGTGTACGTCGGCCCGATGCTGGGCATCATCCTGACCAGTGCCTTCTGGGGCCGGATCGGTGATCGTTACGGTCACAAGCTGATGATGATCCGCGCGCTGGCGGGGCTCTCGTTGACCCAGCTCGGGCTGGCATTGAGCAGCGATATCTGGGTAATCCTGCTCCTGCGTTTCCTGCAAGGCGCCTTCGCCGGTTATATCGCCCCGGCCCAGGCCTATGGGGTGAGCATCGAGGCACCGTCGCGGCGGGCCAGGCTGTTTGCGATCCTGCAGATTTCCACCAACGTCGGTTCGTTGCTCGGGGCGGTGGTCGGCGGGCTGATTCTCGATCATGCGACGTTTTTCTGGATCAACATCGTCGCCTCGGGCCTCTGCGCCGCATGTACCGTCGTCGCGGCGCTGGCGTTGCCCAACGTGGCGCCAGTAAAAAAAGCACCGCTGGCAGGCAAGCCTCCCCTGCCGCCCAGGCTGTTCGACCCGGCGATCAATTGGCTGCTGGGCATCATGGGCCTCCTGCTGCTGGCGCGAATGCTGCCGCAGACTTCGTTTTCCTTGTACGTGGGGGCGACCTTCGAGGTCAGCAATGCCATGGTCGGGCTTTGCTACGGCTTGCTAGCCCTGGGCTTCATTCTTTGTGCGACGTCCTGGTCGCGCTACTTCGAACGGCGCAACCCGGCGCAAACGCTGCAGGCCATGGCGAGCATTGTCATCGGCCTGGTCATCGTCACCGCCGTGGCCGGCCTGACGCGCCAGCCGGTCGTCTTCGCCCTCGCCTATTTCCTCTGGGGCCTGCTGTTGGGCGCAACCACGCCGGTGCTGACGGCGCTCATCTCCCGAAGCGTCGACAACAGTCGCCAGGGCCAGGTGCTGGGGTTGGCCCAGGGCGTTTCACAGACGGCATCGATCATTGGCATCTCCCTTGGCGCATTGCTCAGCCAGGTGTATGGCCTGAAGCACATTTTTCTTTATGTCTGCCTCGCCTACGCAATCGCACTGGTGCCGTTGATGCTGCTGCGCCACAAACCACTCGGAATGGCCGACAGGGCTGGCGAATAGCGACACAAACCTAAATTGCCCGCCTATCAACCTTGCGCGGCACTGAGCGCCTCCACTACTATTGGGAATAATTCTCACTATCAAAAAATACAACAGCCATGAGCGATCCAGGGTCAGCGGTCAACGATTGTCACCTGCGCACCGTCGCAGACCTCTACAGCGGACACCATGGCTGGTTGTACGCCAGGCTTTATCGAAAACTGGGCAATGCGCTGGACGCCGCCGACCTGGCCCATGACACGTTCATTCGCATCCTCGCCTCGAAGGTGGCGGTGATCGAGGAACCGCGTGCGTACCTGAGCTGCGTCGCCGGGGGCATCCTGGTCAACTGGTTCCAGCGCAAGGCACTCGAACGCGCCTACCTCCAGGCACTGGCGACATTACCCGAGCCCGAGGCGCCCTCGCCCGAACGACGCTTGCTGGTGCTCGAGACGCTGCATGAAATCGACGCCATGCTCGACACCCTGCCGCCCCTGGTAAAGCGTGCGTTCCTGCTGTCGCAGATCCATGGCCTGAAATATGACGACATCGCCACGCAACTCGGCGTTTCGCTGATCACCGTCAAGCGCTACATGAAACAGGCTTTCCTGCACTGCCTGATGCTGGTGGACTGAATGCCCGCCCATGACCGCCACGCCCTCGACCCGGCCATTCTCAACGAAGCCGCCGATTGGCTGATGCGCCTGAGCGAAGGCAGCGTCAACGACGCCGAACGCCTGGAGTGGGAACGCTGGCGTACCAGCAGCCCGGCCCACCGCCAGGCCTGGGCGCGGGCCGAACTGCTGCTGAGCAAGCTGCAAGGCTTGCCGCCCGCGCTGGCGATGCCGGCGCTGGACCGCCCGAGCAATCCGGCGCGGCGTGCCGCCATGGGCAAGCTGGCCGCCCTGCTCGCCCTGGCGCCATTGGCCTGGGGCAGCTGGAAGCTCAACGACTGGCAACAGTGGACCGCCGATTACCGCGCTCCGGTGGGCGAGCGGCGCGACCTGACCCTGACCGACGGCACCCGCCTGACGTTGAACACCGACACCGCAATCGATGTATTTTTCGACGAACACCAGCGCCTGCTGCTGTTGCGCCGAGGCGAAATACTGGTCCAGACCGCAGCGGACCCAGCAGCGCTCGCCCGGCCGTTCCGGGTGCAGACCGACGAAGGCCGGATGCAGGCGCTCGGGACGCGCTTCAGCGTTCGCGAAGACACCGGCCATACTCGCCTCGTCGTGCTGGAAGGCGCGGTGCGCATCGAGGTCAAGGGCATCGGCGAGCAAGTGGTCGGGGCTGGCCAGAGCAGCGGTTTTACCGCCCGGGGCATCGACGCCCTGAAACCTGCCGACAAGTCGGTGCTGGCCTGGACCCAGGGCATGCTGATGGCCGACAACATGCGCCTGGCGGATTTCGTCAACGAACTGAGCCGTTATCGCAACGGCGTCCTGCGTTGCGACCCGGCGATCGCCAACCTGCGGATATCCGGCGCCTTTCCCCTGAACGACAGCCGGCAGACCCTGAACATGCTCGCCCGAACCTACCCCATCCGGGTCACATCCCGCCTGGGCGATTACTGGGTCATGCTGGCGCCGGCTTGAGCGCTGAAAAAATAATCGGGCGGGGCTGATACTTTTTTCAATCCTGGCTGGCTTAGAGAGCAAACCCTCTGCACAGGATCACCCCGCCATGCCCGTTGCCCGCCCCCTGCGTTCGGATCGCAAGCTGAATCTGGCGATTCGCAGTGCCATGCTCAGCGTTGCACTTTCCACCTTGAGCCCGTGCACCTGGGCGGCACCGGGCGCGCCGCTGGACAACGTTGCCAGCCAGTCCTACAACATACAGCCAGGTCCCTTGGGTGCCACGTTATCGGCGTTCGCCGTGCAGGCCGGCATCGCATTATCGTTTGAACCCTCCCTGACCCAAGGCTTGAACAGCCCGGGCCTTTCAGGGCAGTTCACCGCGCGTGAAGCGTTTACCCGATTGCTGGCCGGCAGCGGCCTGGAACTGGTCGCCCGCGACGATGGCAGCTACACCCTGGAAAAATCCGCCGGCGACGGGGGGCTGGCCCTGGCGCCAACCACCATCAATGCCGCCGAGGTGCGCCCCGGGGATTTGCCGCCGACCTACAGCGGTGGCCAGGTGGCCCGTGGCGGCCGGGTTGGCCTGCTGGGTAACAAGGACCTGATGGACACGCCATTCAGCGTCAGCAACTACACCTCGACCCTGATGAAGGACCAGCAGGCCGTGACCGCCGCCGACGTGCTGGAGCGCGACTCCTCGGTGCGCTCCACCGGCCAGACCGGCGGCATCGTCGATTCGTTCTTCATTCGCGGTTTCCCGGTGGGCGAAGGCAACCTGGGTGAGCTGGCGTTCGACGGCGTGTACGGCGTGGCGCCGAACTACCGGGTGTTCACTGAATATGCCGAGCGCATCGAGGTCATCAAGGGCCCGGCTGCGCTGCTGTACGGCATGTCGCCCAACAGCGGCGTCGGTGGCGTGATCAACATCGTGCCCAAGCGCTCGCTGGACCAGGACCTGACTCGCGTTACCGCCAGCTACGCCATGGACACCCAGGCAGGCGGGCATGTCGACATCAGCCGCCGCTTCGGCGAGGAACGCCGCTTCGGTGTGCGCGTCAACGGCAGCCTGCAGGGTGGCGACACCGCGATCGACAAGCAGTCCCGGGATGTCGGCATCGGTGCGATCTCCCTGGATTACCAGGGCGACCGGTTCAGGACCAGCCTGGACCTGATCAGCCAGGAAGAACAGTGGGACGCACCCTCCCGGCCGTTTGCCATCGCCAGCGGTGTCGAGGTGCCTTCGGCGGCCAACGGGCGCAGCAACGTGACCCAGGAATGGGGCTGGTCCGAAACCCGCGACAAGTCGGCGCTGCTCAGTGGTGAATATGACCTGAGCGACAACCTGACGGTATTCGGCCACGCCGGGGGCGGCAAGTCCGATGTGGCACGACTGTCGGACCAGACCCCGACGATCCTCAACAGCGCCGGTGACACCCGCTCGGTACCGGGCTACTACAAGTTCGAGGTGGAGCGTTACACCGTCGATGCCGGTGCCCGTGCCCGCTTCGAAACCGGTCCGGTCAGCCACAGCGCCACCTTGCAGGCCAGCCGCTATCGCGATGAATTGCGCCGAGGAATCAATTCCGGCGCCCCGGTCTTTTCGAATATCTATCACCCGGTGGCGCGCGACAAACCGTCCATCGCATCGCCCGATGTGGCGAAGGTCTCCGATACCGAACTGTCCGGCGTGGCCCTGGCCGATACCTTGTCGATCCTCGATGAACGGGTCCAGGTAACGCTTGGCCTGCGCAAGCAGAGCATTGAATCAAACAACTACAACACCCTCGGGAATGTCACCAGCGCCTATGACGAAAGCGAAACCACGCCTTTGTTCGGCGCGGTGGTCAAGCCCTGGGAACATGTGTCGTTCTACTACAACTACATCGAAGGCCTGAGCAAGGGCGACACTGCGCCGGCCACTGCGAGCAACTCGGGCGAAATCTTCAAGCCCTACATCTCTCGCCAGCAGGAGGTCGGGGTCAAGGTCGACTACGGCACGTTCACCTCGACCCTGGCGCTGTTCCAGATCAAGAAGCCCGCCGGCGAATTGACCAACGGCACGGCCGGTGGCGTGTATTCGGTCCAGGGCGAGCAGCGCAACCGCGGCATCGAACTGAACATGTTCGGCGAACTGCGCGAGGGCACGCGTCTGCTCGGTGGCGTCACCTTGCTCGACGGCGAACTCACCAAAAGCGGGACCGCCGCCAATCGCGGCAACAAACCGGTGGGCGTGCCCGAAGTGCAGGCCAACCTCTGGGCCGAATGGGACACCCCCTGGGTCCAGGGCCTGACGTTGACCAGTGGAGCGATCTACACCGGCAGCCAATACGTCAACCAGGCCAATACCCAAGAGCTCGATCCGTGGACACGCTTTGATGCCGGCGCCCGCTACAGCACGGTACTCGATGGCCGGCCGACCACGCTGCGCGCCACGGTGCAGAACGTGTTCGACCGCGAATACTGGTCCGGCGTGGCCTCCTACGGCGCGTTCTCCCAAGGCGCGCCACGCACCCTGTTGCTTTCAGCGACGGTCGACTTCTGATTGCGCCTCGCCCCAACAGCGCGTGCACCGCTGGCGGGGCGATCCCTGACAAGGTTCCAACCATGCAGATTCAATCTCTGACGCGCTCATCGCTCATCGCCTGGCTGCTGGGTGCTACCGCCCTGCTGCTGAGCGGCCTGGTGTTTTCAGACACCTTGCCCGCCACCAGAACCACCGTCACCGACTTGCTCGGCCGCCAGGTCCAGGTGCGCATTCCGGTGCAACGGGTGATCCTCGGCGAAGGTCGCCAGTTGTACCTCGTCGCGGCACTCGACACCGACAACCCGATCCGCCGCATCGTCGGTTGGCGCAAGGACCTGATCCAGTCCGACCCGGACACCTACGGCGCCTACCTGCGGCGGTATCCGGCAATTGCCCGGATTCCGACCTTCGGCGGTTTCGAAGACGGCACCTTCGACATCGAGCAAGCGATCAGCCAGCAACCGGACGTGATCGTCCTCAACATCGAGGCCCAGCACGCCACCGAAGACGCGCGCCACATCGAGAAACTCGATGCGCTGGGCATTCCGGTGGTCTACGTCGACTTTCGCAACAACCCGATGCAGAACACCGAACCGACCATGCGCCTGTTTGGCCAGCTGTTCGGCGAAGAGGCACGCGCCGAGGCGTTCATCGCCTTTCGCAACCAGCAGATCCGTCGCGTCACCGATGTGATCCAGGCCCGCCAGCCGCCCCGCCCGAAAGTGTTCATCGAACGCATCGGTGGCTACACCGACGATTGCTGCCTGAGTTTCGGCAACGAAAATTTCGGCCGTTTCGTCGAGCTGGCCGGGGGCCGCAACATTGCCAGCGCAATCATTCCCAACACCTTTGGCCAGTTGAACGCGGAACAGGTGATCGTCGCCAACCCGGAACAGGTGGTGGTCACCAGCGCCAACTGGGAGGCCTTTGCGCCGGGCGGGCACTGGGTCGGTGTCGGGCCCGGCGCCGATCTGGCCGAGGCGCGGCGCAAATTGCAGTGGTACACCGCCCGCCCGGCCTATGCCGGGATCAAGGCTCAGCAAACCCAGGGCTTTCATGCCATCTGGCACCAGTTCTACAACAGCCCGTACCAGTTCATCGCCATCCAGCAACTGGCCAAGTGGTTCCATCCGGAGCTGTTCACCGACCTGGACCCCGACGCGACGTTTCGCGAGTTCCACCAGCGCTTCTTGCCTGTGCCCTATGAGCCAGGCTATTTCGTCAGCCTCAAGCCCGCGCAGGCCCAACCATGAATGGCCGTATCGAGGGTATCGCCCTGGGCACGATTTACCGCGAGCAGGTCTGGCGCAAACGCTTGATCCTGATCGGCCTGGCCCTGTTGCTGCTGTTCAGCGTGCTGCTCGACCTGGCCCTCGGCCCGGCCAGCTACAGCCTGGATGAAGTCCTGGGCGCGCTGTTCTCTCCGGATGCCGCGGCGCCGCAAGTGCGGGTGGTGATGTGGGATATCCGCCTGCCGGTGGCGCTGATGGCCGTGGCCGTGGGCGCCGCGTTGTCCCTGGCCGGCGCGCAGATGCAGACCATCCTCAACAACCCGCTGGCGAGCCCATTCACCTTGGGCATCTCGGCGGCAGCCAGTTTCGGCGCGGCCCTGGGCTTGGCATTCGGCGTGGCCCTGGTGCCGGTGATCGCCCAATACATGGTGCCGCTCAATGCCTTTATCATGGCGATGCTCTCGGCGCTGCTGATTCATGTCCTGAGCCTGCGCCGGGGCATGACCAGCGAAACCATCGTGCTGCTCGGTATCGCCCTGGTCTTCACCTTCAATGCGCTGTTGGCGCTGGTGCAGTTCTTCGCCACCGAGCAGGCCGTGGCCGCCGTGGTGTTCTGGACCATGGGCAGCCTGACCAAGGCCACCTGGCCGAAACTCGGCGTGATCTGCCTGGTAATCCTCGTCACCTTGCCGATTTTTGCCCGCCGCGCCTGGGCCATGACCGCCCTGCGCCTGGGGGATGAAAAAGCCGCGAGTTTCGGCATCAACGTGCGCAAGTTGCGCTTGCAGACGCTGATCATGGTCAGCCTGCTGGCCGCGTTTCCAGTGGCGTTTGTCGGCACCATCGGCTTCATCGGCCTGGTGGGGCCGCACATCGCCAGGATGCTGATCGGCGAGGACCAGCGTTTCTTCCTGCCGGCCTCACTGCTGACCGGCGCGCTGATCCTGTCGGCCAGTTCGGTGGTGAGCAAGACCCTGATACCCGGGGCGATCTTCCCGATCGGCGTGGTCACGTCGCTGATCGGCGTGCCGTTCTTCATTTCTCTCATTCTGGGCGGCAGGAAACAGTCATGGTGACGATCGAGCTGCAAGGTGTCGGCGCTCGTTATGGTCGTCGGTCGATACTGGACGGGATCACTACGCCGCTGCTCACGGGTGGCGAGGTGGTGGCGGTGGTGGGGCCCAACGCGGCCGGAAAATCGACCCTGTTCAAACGCATCGCCGGCCTCATCGACGGCCCCGGCCATGTTCGCCTGGAAGGCTCGCGCAGGGGCCAGCAGGGCATTTGCTACATGCCGCAGAACCTCAACGCCAACGCCCGGCTGACGGTCTACGAATCGGTGCTGCTCGCGCGCAAACAGCAGGCGCCCGGCTGGACAGTGCAAGCTGATGAGCTGGAAGTGGTGGACCGCATCCTCGCGTCCCTGGGCATCAGTGATTTGTCGTTTCGCAACCTCGGTGAACTGAGCGGTGGGCAACAGCAACTGGTGTCCATCGCCCAGACGCTGGTGCGCGAGCCCGAAGTCCTGTTGATGGACGAACCCACCAGCGCCCTGGACATGCACCGCCAGGTCCAGGTCCTGAGCTTCATGCGCGCCCTCGCCCGCCAACACTCGATCATCGTGTTCATTGCCATTCACGACCTGAACCAGGCGTTGCGCTTTGCCGACCAGGTGCTGGTCATCGCCGAGGGCACCCTGCAAGGCTGCGGTCGAAGTGAAGAAGTGATCACCGAGCAGATGCTGCGCAACGTGTACCGGGTCCAGGCCCGGATCGAACGCTGTTCAAGGGATGAGCGGCACATCATCGTGGACGACGTGGTTTGAGTGGGTAGCTTGGCGAGGTAGCTTGCTCCCGCTCGGCTGCGCAGCAGTCGTAGACCGGCGGGCGCGGTTTGCCTGATATACCGTTTGCGGCAATCTGGGGCCGCTGCGCAGCCCAGCGGGAGCAAGCTCCCTCGCCACGATTTGAGGCAGTCGCGGCCCGGCGTTGTTATGGGTAACATAGCGGCCTTTCCCGCAGTCTTTCTGCGCCCTGCCGAATAAGCCCCATTCCATGCCTTTTGAACTCAGCGTCGACCTTTCTACCCTCGCTATCCTTGCCGTCGTCGCGTTCATCGCCGGCTTCATCGACGCCATCGCTGGCGGCGGTGGGCTGCTGACCACGCCGGCGTTGCTGACCGCCGGCCTGCCACCGCACCTGGTGCTGGGCACCAACAAGCTCAGCTCGACCTTCGGCTCAGCCACGGCCAGTTTTACCTTTTACAAGCGCAAGCTGTTTCACCCACGGCAATGGACCCACGCCCTCGTCGGCACGCTGGTCGGTGCCTTGGTCGGCGCCGTCGTTGCTCATTACCTGCCCGCCGAGTGGCTGAACAAGATGCTGCCGGTGATTGTCTTTGCCTGTGGCCTGTACCTGTTGTTCGGCGGCACGCCCAAGGCGCCGCTGGACAGCAATGCGCCGATCAAGAAGACGTGGCAGTCATCCCAGGGTTTCACCTTGGGTTTCTACGACGGCGTGGCCGGCCCGGGCACCGGTGCGTTCTGGACCGTCAGCAGCCTGCTGCTCTACCCCATCGACCTGGTCAAGGCCAGCGGCGTGGCCCGCAGCATGAACTTCGTCAGCAACATCGCGGCGCTGTCGGTGTTCATCTTTTCGGGCCAGGTGGATTGGATCATCGGCCTGAGCATGGGCCTGTCGGTGATGGTCGGCGCGTTCTTCGGCGCGCGCACCGCCATCAGCGGCGGCGCGAAGTTCATCCGCCCGGTATTCATCACCGTGGTGCTGGGCCTGACCGTGCGCCTAGCCTGGCAGCACTGGTTCAGCGTGGCCTAGACGGCGGGCGACATACAGGTCGATCAGGTAGCGGGCGATGGAGCGCGAGGCCGGCAACGGCGGCAGGTCATGGACGCTGAACCATTGGGCGTCCTCGATCTCGTCTTCCTGGGGCACGATCTCACCGCCGGCATACTCGGCATGAAAACCCAGCATCATCGAATGGGGAAACGGCCAGCACTGGCTGCCCACGTACTGGATGTTCTTCACCTCGATGCTGACCTCCTCGCGCACCTCCCGGACCAGGCAATCCTCGGCCGACTCGCCCGGCTCGGCAAACCCGGCCAGGGTGCTGTAGACACCGGTGACAAACCGGGGCGAACGGGCCAGCAAGACCTCATCGCCACGGGTAATCAGCACGATCATGCTCGGCGAGATTCGCGGGTAATGCCGCAGATCGCATGCCTCACAGTACATCGCCCGCTCTCGCGGCACCTGGATCATGCGCTGGCCGCAACTGCCACAAAAGCGATGTTCGCGAGCCCAGGTGCCGATCTGCGCCGCATAACCCAGCACCTTGAACAGCGTGTGGTCGTCCTCGAGCATGAAGGCCCGCAGGCCTTTCCAGTTGCAGCCGGGAATCTCCAGCGAGCTATGCAGTTCCAGCAGGTAGACCGGCTCGCCGTCAAGATGGCCAATGCCGTGCTCGGCGAGAATCGACACATCCTGGCGCTTGAGCCACTCGCGGGGAAACAACGCGCCGTTGTCGTCGTAGAGAAAGCCCTCCGGGCTGCGGGCCACGGCCCAGCCGCCCGCGAGGTCGGTGTCGAGTACTGCGGTGGTCCAGCGTGAAATCATGATCGATCAATCCAGAAATTCGGGTTTCTGTTTGCTCATATGGGCGGCCATGGCCACGCGCAGGTCATTCGATTGCAGCATGGCGGCATTCCACGTAGCGACGTATTCCAGCCCGTCGTCGATGCCGTGATCACGCATGTAGCCAATCATTTCCTTGGTGCCGGCTATGGCGATCGGCGACTTGGCGGCGATTTCCCGGGCGATGCCCATCACTCCGTCAAGCAGGCTGGCGGTATCGCTGTAGACACGATTGACCAGACCAATGCTGCGCGCTTCGTCGGCACCAAAGGTGCGCCCCGTATAAGCGAGTTCACGCAGCATGCCGTCCCCGATGATCCGGGGCAAGCGTTGCAATGTGCCAACATCGGCCGCCATGCCGATGTCGATTTCCTTGATGGAGAATTGCGCATCCTCGGCCGCGTAGCGCATGTCGCAGGCAGAAATCAGGTCGATGGCACCGCCCAGGCAATACCCCTGGATCGCCGCGAGAACCGGTTTGCGGCAATTGTCCACGGCGTTGAACGAGGCTTGCAGTTCGAGGATCTTGCGCCGCAGCACACGGGCGTTGCGGCCGACGTCCTTGCCCAGTTCGTTCGCCACGCCGGCCAGCATCATCAGATCGATACCCGACGAAAAATGCTTGCCGGCACCGCTCAGGACCACCACCCGCACTTCGTCGGTATCGTCGATCCACTGGAAGATCTCGATGATCTCGCTCCAGAACGCGGCGTTCATGGCATTGATCTTGTCGGGGCGATTGATCTGCACATGGGCGATTTTGTCTGCAAGTTCGACGTGGAACGCTTGGTATTGCGACATGGCAGTGATCCTTTACCGGCTGAAAAGAGGCCTGAACTATACCAAGCCATCGCCAAGGGACGTAGGCAGCGCATCGGCCAAAAGCGGGACTGGCTTCGCCGAAAGCCACTGTGGGAGCGAGCTTGCTCGCGATAGCGGTGGTTCAGCCAAGGAGATGTCGCCTGGGCTGCCGCCATCGCGAGCAAGCTCGCTCCCACATGGATAGCGCTGGGTATCAGTCCGCTGCTGGCTGTTCGCTCGCCTGCAACTGCCCATCCCACCCGCCGCCCAGCGCCGCGATCAGTTGCACGCTGGCGATCAACCGGCTCTGTTGCAGGCTCAGCATGCTGCGTTCGTTGCTCAGGGCGGTGGCCTGGACGGTTACCACGTCGAGATAGCCGATCAAGCCGGCCCGGTACTGGTTCTGGGTCAGGCGCAGGGACTCGCGGGCGGCGTCGAGTGCTTCCTGGCGCACGCGGGCTTCGTCTTCGAGCACCTTGAGCTGGATCATGTAGTTCTCGACTTCACGAAAACCGTCGAGCACGGTCTGCCGATAGGTCGCCACGGTCTGGTCGTACGCCGCGACGCTGCGGTCGACTTCCGCCGAGCGCTGGCCGCCGTCGAACAGCGTCATCGCCAGCTGTGGCCCGACCGACCAGAAGCGGTTCGGCACACTTATCCAGTTATCGTAGGTACTGCTGCTGTAGCCGCCACTCAGGCTCAGGGTCAGGTCCGGATAATAGGCCGCCTTCGCCACGCCAATGTTGGCGTTGGCGGCCATCACCGAGCGTTCCGCTGAAGCGATGTCCGGACGCCGCTCAAGCAACTGCGAGGGTACCGCCACCGGGACCTGCGGCAGCGCCGGGACGTCCTCGGTTTCGGCCAGGCTGAATTCGGCGGGAGGCAGGCCGATCAGCACGGCGATGGCATTTTCGAACTGCGCCCGCTGCCAGATCAGGTCGATCAGGTCGCCCTGGGTGGTCTTGAGCTGGTTCTGCGCCTGGGCCACCGCGTCCTTGCCCGACACCCCGGCGCGGTACTGGTTTTCGGTCATTTTTAATGAGCGCTGATAGTTATCGACCGTGGTCTGCAACAAGCGCTTCTGTTGGTCGATGACCCGTAACTGCAAGTAGTTCTGCACCAGTTCCGATTGTTGGCTCAGGCGCATCGCCGCCAGGTCGGCAAAGCTGGCTTGCGCGCTGGCTTCATCGGCTTCCAGGGTGCGGCGCAACTTGCCCCAGACATCCGCTTCCCAACTCACCCCGGCCTGGGCGCTGTAGGTGTCGCGAATGCCGCTGGAAGAACTGCTCAGGCTCGAACTGCTGCTGCCGGTGCCTTGGCTGGAGCGGTTCTTGCCGACGGTAAGGTCGACCGTTGGGAAAAAAGCTCCCCGCGCACTGCGCGCCAACGCCTGGGCCTGACGATACTGGGCTTCGGCCTGGGCCACGGTCTGGTTGGATGCGTTGAGCTTTGCCACCAGCTCATTCAGCCGGGCGTCGCTGTACAGCTCCCACCAGGCGCCCCGGGCCAAGGCGTCGCTGGGGTTGGCCTGGCGCCACCCTTGGGCTTCCTTGTACTGCACCGGCGCAGCGGCCGCCGGGCGCTGGTAATCCGGGCCGATCGCGCAAGCGCTGAGCAGCGCCACGCACAGCGCCAGGCTCAATACCCGCGAGCCACGGGCGGCTGCCAGCGGTGCGGCAAGGTTGAAAAGCGAACGGTCGGTCATAGCGGAGTTTCCAGGGCAGCATCGGTGCGCACCCCACGCCAGCGGTTGAAGCGGTGGCGCAGGTTATCGAGATAAAGGTAAACCACCGGCGTGGTGTAGAGCGTCAGGACCTGGCTGAACACCAGGCCGCCGATGATGGTCAGGCCCAGCGGCTGGCGCATCTCCGAACCTTCGGCACCGCCGAGCAACAGCGGCAAGGCACCGAGGATCGCCGCCACCGTCGTCATCAGGATCGGCCGCAAGCGCAACAGGCAAGCACTGCGGATCGACTCCAACGGCGTCTGGCCGGCGCGCTCCAGTTGCAGCGCGAGGTCGATCATCAGGATCGCGTTTTTCTTCACCACACCAATCAGCAGGAACAGCCCCAGCAGCGAGATCAGGCTGAACTCGCTGCCCAAAACGTAGATCGACAGCAACGCGCCAACGCCGGCCGAAGGCAACGTGGACAGGATGGTCAACGGGTGGATGTAGCTTTCATACAGCACGCCCAGGACCAGATACACCGCCAGCAGCGCCCCGAGCACCATGAACGGCTGGCTTTTCTGGGTGGCGGCGAAAGCGTCGGCGGTCCCGGCCATTTTCGCGATGACGTCTTCGGGCATTCCCAGCTTGGCGATCGCCCGTTCGATGGCGGCCGTGCCCTGCTCCACGGTCACGCCTTCGGCCATATCGAAGGAGATGCCCTCGGAAGCGAACTGGCCTTCATGGCTGACCCGGTCGTCTTCCAGGCTGTTCTCGTAATGGGCAATCGCGGACAGCGGGACCCGTGCGCCATCGGCGGTAATCACCTGGACCTGTTCGAGGGTGTTGGGGTCCTGGGCGTATTTGGGGTTGACCTCCATGACCACCTGGTACTGGTTGAGGCTGTCGTAGATGGTTGATATCTGCCGCTGGCTGTAGGCGTTGTTCAACACCGATGTGACCATGTCCATGTCGATGCCCAGGCGCTTGGCCTGGTCGCGATCCACAATCAGGGTTACCTGCTGTGCGCCGCCACCGTCACGGGCATCGATGGCGGTAAGCTCCGGCAAGGCGCGGAACGCCGCGACGACCTTGGGGTACCACTCGCGCAGCGACGCCAGGTCGGCGCTCTGCAGAATGTAGGAATATTGCGAGGTGGTCTGCTCGCGGCCGCCACCGAACTGCAGGTCCTGGTCGGCCATCAGCATCAACTGGCCGCCGGGCACCTTGGGCATTTCCTTGCGCAGGCGCTCGATGACTTTCTGCGCGGAAATCCGGCGCTCGTTGATCGGCTTGAGGCGCACCAGCATGAAGGCATTGTTGGTGCCGTTGTTGCCGCCGATAAAACCGGCCACGCTCTGTACGGCCTCGTCCTTGAGCACCGCGCGACGGAAGATCTCCATCTTCGGTTGCATCACGTTGAACGACAGCCCGTCGTCACCGCGCACGAAGCCGATCAACTGGCCGGTGTCCTGCTGGGGCATGAAGGTTTTCGGCACCACCACGTACAACGCGATGTTCACGCCGATGGTCACCAGCAGGCTGAGCAAGGTCAGGCGCCGATGGCGCAGTACCCAGTCCAGCGTGCGCGCATAGCCACGGACCATTCTTTCGTTGGCGCCCTGGCTCCAACGCTGCAAGCGGTTCTCCTGCCCTGGCACGTGAGGTTTGAGCCAGCGCGCGCAGAGCATCGGCGTAAGCGTCAGGGATACGATAAGCGAGACGACGATGGCCGCCGCCAGGGTGATGGAAAACTCCCGGAACAGGCTCTCGACGATCCCGCCCATGAACAGGATCGACAGGAACACCGCCACCAGCGAGGCGTTCATCGACAGCAGCGTGAAGCCCACCTCCTCGGCCCCCATATACGCGGCCTTCAGCGGCGGCACGCCCTCATCGATGTGCCGGGAGATGTTTTCCAGCACCACGATGGCATCGTCCACCACCAGCCCGGTGGCGAGGATCAACGCCATCAGCGACAAGTTGTTGAGCGAGAAACCGTACAGATACATCACCGCGAACGTGCCCACCAGCGACACCGGCACCGCCAGGGTCGGGATCAGCGAAGCGCGGAAATTGCCGAGAAACAGGAACACCACCAGTACCACCAGGGCGACGGCGATCAGCAAGGTCATTTCCGCTTCGTGCAGGGTCGCCTTGATCACCGGCGAGCGATCCATCGCCAGGTTCAGCTTGACGCTGGCGGGCAACACGGCCTGCAAGGCCGGCAACTGGGCCTTGATCTCGTTGACGGTCTCGATGATGTTGGCGCCGGCCTGGCGATTGATCACCAGCAACACGGCGGCATCGTCATTGAAGAAACCGCTGTTGTAGCGATCCTCGACGCCGTCGCTGACCTTGGCCACGTCCTTGAGCCGCAATACCGAGCCATCCTGATAGCGGATGATCAGTGTTTCGTAATCCTTGGCCTTTTCCAGCTGGTCGTTGGCCTGGACTTGCCACATCCGCTGGTCGTCCTCGACCGAACCCTTGGGCCGGCGCACGTTGCTGTTGGCAATCGCCGTTCGCACGTCGTCCAGCGCCACGCCGTACTGATTGAGCAATTGCGGCTCCAGTTCGATGCGCACCGCCGGCAGCGAACTGCCGCCGATCTGCACCTCGCCCACGCCCGACACCTGGGACAGGCTCTGGGACAGAATCGTCGAGGCCAGGTCGTAGAGCTGGCCTTTCTCCAGCACATCCGAGGTCAGCGACAGCACCATGATCGGCGCCTGGGACGGATTGACCTTCTTGTAGGTCGGCATGCTGCGCATCCCGCTGGGCAGCAGGTTGCGCGAGGCGTTGATGGCCGCCTGCACCTCCCGCGCCGCGCCGTTGATGTCGCGGTCCAGGTCGAATTGCAGGATCACCCGGGTCGAACCCTGGCTGGACCGACTGCTCATGGTGTTGACCCCGGCGATCGCGCCGAAGGAACGCTCCAGCGGCGTCGCCACGGTGGAAGCCATCACCTCGGGACTCGCCCCCGGCAGGTTGGCCTGGACCACGATCACCGGGAAATCCATCTGCGGCAGCGGCGACACCGGCAGCAAGCCAAAGCACACACCGCCGAGCAGCATGATGGCGAAGCTCAGCAGCATGGTTGCTACCGGGCGGCGGATGAAGGGGCCGGAGAGGTTCATCAGCACCGGCTCCAGGCTTCAGGAAACTGACCGCAAGAAATGGCTGGCGCTTCGTGGCGAGGGGATTTATCCCCGCTGGGGTGCGCAGCAGCCCCTCTTGTGAGTGCTGCGCACTCAAGCGGGGATAAATCCCCTCGCCACAAAAGCCCTCTGCGGTTCAGGGAAGCGATCATACCCGCACCTCTTTCTCCTCAGGCCGGGCAAACCGACGGCCCAGACGATCGAAGTACAGGTAGATCACCGGGGTGGTGAACAAGGTCAACACCTGGCTCACCAGCAACCCGCCCACCATCACCAGGCCCAACGGCTGGCGCAACTCGGCGCCGGAGCCGGTGGCGAGCATCAGGGGCACCGCGCCAAACAGCGCCGCCAGCGTGGTCATAAGGATTGGCCGAAAGCGCAGCAACGCGGCCTGGTAGATGGCCGTCTGCGGAGCCAGGCCCTGGTTGCGTTCGGCGTCCAGGGCGAAGTCGATCATCATGATCGCGTTTTTCTTGACGATACCGATCAGCAGGATGATGCCGATGATCGCGATCATGCCCAGGTCATTGCCGGTGAGGATCAACGCCAGCAACGCGCCGATAGCCGCCGAGGGCAAGGTGGACAGGATGGTGATCGGATGGATGTAACTTTCGTACAAGACCCCCAGCACGATATACATGGTCACCACCGCAGCCAGGACCAGCAGCAAAGTGCTCGACAACGATGCCTGGAACGCCTGCGCCGCGCCCTGGAACTCGGTCTGCACGCCCACTGGCATGCCGATATCCTGCTGGACCTTTTCGATCACCTCCACCGCGTGCCCGAGGGCCACGCCCGGCGCCAGGTTGAACGACATCATCACCGCCGGGAACTGGCCGATGTGGGCGATTGCCAGTTGCGCCTGACGCTCTTCGACACGGGCCAGGCTCGACAATCGGACCTGGCCGCCGTCAGTGGTCTTGACGTGGATCTGGTCCAGCGCCTGCGGCCCGAGATTTTCCCCGGCCTGGGCCTGAAGCACCACACGGTACTGGCTGGCCTGGGTATAGATGGTGGAGATCTGTCGCTGGCCGAAAGCGTCGTACAGCGCATCGGTGATGTTCGACACCGACACGCCCAGGCGCGAGGCGGCGTCGCGATCGATGACCAGGTAGACCTGCAAGCCTTTGTCCTGCAGGTCACTGGCGACGTCGGTCAGTTCCGGCTGTTGGGCCAGGGCCTCGACCAGACGACCGCTCCACAGGCTGAGCAACTCGGCGTCCGGCGATGACAGGCTGAACTGGTACTGGGTGCGGCTGACCCGGTCTTCGATGGTCAGGTCCTGCACCGGCTGCATGAACAGGCGAATGCCGACCAGCCGGTCGAGCTGCGGTTGCAAGCGGGTGATGATCTCGCTGGCGCTGTCGTCCCGCTCGCTGTGGGGCTTGAGGTTGATCAGCAGGCGTCCGCTATTGAGCGTGGCGTTGTCGCCGTCGACACCGATGTAAGAGGACAGGCTCTGCACCGCCGGGTCGGCGAGGATGACCTTGGCCAGCTGCTGCTGGCGCTCGCTCATGGCGGCGAAGGAAATCGACTGCGGCGCTTCGGAAATGCCCTGGATCACGCCCGTGTCCTGCACCGGGAAAAAGCCCTTGGGCACGGCCAGGTACAACACCACCGTCAGCACCAGGCTGCCCACCGCCACCAGCAGGGTCAGCGGCTGATGCTTGAGCACCCATTGCAACTTGCGCCCGTAGGCGGCGATCAACCAGTCGATCCAGGCACCGCTGGCCCGGTAGAAACGGCCCTGCTCCTGTTCCTTGGGCTCGCGCTTGAGCAAGCGGGCGCACATCATCGGCGTCAGGGTCAGGGACACCACCAAAGAAATCAGGATCGCCACTGCCAGGGTGATGGCGAACTCGCGGAACAATCGGCCGACCACGTCCGCCATGAACAACAGCGGGATCAGCACCGCGATCAACGACAGCGTCAGGGAAATCAGGGTGAAACCGATCTGCCTGGCGCCCTTGAGCGCGGCTTGCATCGGGCTGTCGCCCTCCTCGATGAAGCGCGCAATGTTCTCCAGCATGACGATGGCATCGTCCACCACAAAACCGGTGGCGATGGTCAGGGCCATCAGGGTCAGGTTGTTGACGGAAAACCCGGCCAGGTACATCACGCCGAATGTACCGATCAACGACAACGGCACGGCCACCGACGGAATGATCGTGGCGCTGACCCGCCGCAGGAACAGGAACGTCACCATCACCACCAGGGCAATGGCGATCAGCAGTTCATGCTGCACATCGGTGACGGAGGCGCGGATGGTCTGGGTGCGGTCGGTCAGCACGGTAACGTCGAGGCCAGCCGGCAGGTTATCGGTGATGCTCGGCAGCAGCGCCTTGATCCGGTCCACCACCTCGATGACGTTGGCCCCGGGCTGGCGCTGGATGTTCAGTAGCACGGCCTGGTTTTCGTTGGCCCAGGCGGCGAGGCGTTCGTTCTCCGCGCCGTCGACGATCTGTGCCACGTCCTTGAGCCGCAATGGCGCGCCGTTGGCGTAGGCCAGGATCAGTTCGGCGTAGTCCTTGGGCGAGGTCAGCTGATCGTTGGCGTCGAGCATCGAGACCCGCGTCGGGCCGTCGAAGTTGCCCTTGGGCTGGTTGACGTTGGAAGCACCGATCAGGGTCCGCACATCGGCCAGGTTCAGCCCGGCGGCCGCAAGTGCCTCCGGGTTGACCTTGATCCGCACGGCCTGGCGCTGGCCGCCGGCGATGGTCACCATGCCGACGCCGCTGATCTGGGCGATCTTCTGCGCCATTCGCGTGTCCACCAGGTCATTGAGCTTGGGCAGCAGCATGGTCTTGGAGGTGATCGCCAGCGTCAGCACCGGGGTGTCCGCCGGGTTGACCTTGTTGTACACCGGCGGCGCCGGCAGATCGGTTGGCAACAGATTGGTCGCGGCGTTGATCGCGGCCTGCACCTGCTGCTCGGCGACATCCATGTTGATGTCCAGATTGAAACGCAGGGTGATCACCGACGCACCACCGGAACTGGTGGAAGCCATTTGGGTGAGGCCCGGCATCTGCCCGAACTGCCGCTCCAGGGGCGCGGTCACGGCGCTGGTCATGACGTCGGGACTGGCGCCCGGGTACAGCGTCATCACGCGGATGGTCGGGTAGTCGACCTGGGGCAGTGCCGACACCGGCAGCAGCCGATAGGCAATCAGGCCGGCCAGGACAATCGCCAGCATGCTCAACGTGGTGGCGACCGGGCGAAGGATGAACAGCCGCGAGAGATTCATGCGCCGCCCTTTTTCGCCTTGTCGGCCGCGGTCGGCTCAGTCGGGGCCGCGGCCGTCTTGCCTTGCAGGTGTTCGGTCGGCGTGGTCGGCACCTCCTGGCTGTCGTTGACCACTTCCACCTCGCTGCCCTCCTTCAAGCGGTCGGTGCCTTCGAGCACCACCCTGTCGCCGGCGGCCAGGCCCTCGGTGACAATGGTTTTTTCGCCATCGCTGGCACCGATCTTGAGCTTCCTGATGGTGACTTTCCTGTCGCCATCAAGGGCGTAGACGAAGGTGCCGTTGGTGCCGAACTGGATGGCTGCGGTCGGCGCCAGGACCACGCCCTTGAGGGTGTCGGCCAGCAAGCGCACGTTGACGAACTGGTTGGGAAACAGCGACTGGTCGCGGTTTTCGTAGCGCGCCTTGAATTTCAAGGTGCCGGTGGTGATGTCGATCTGGTTGTCCAGGCTTTGCAGAACACCGCTGGCCTGGAGTTTCACATCGCCACGGTCCCAGGCCTCGACCGGTAGTTTCGCTCCGCTGCGATAGCGGGCGAGCACGGTTTCGAGGTTGTTTTCCGGCAGGGTGAACACGACGCTGATGGGCTGGGTCTGGGTGATGACGGCCAGGGCCGTGGTGTCGTTGGCGGCCACCAGGTTGCCGATGTCCAGTTGACGCAAACCTACGCGGCCGCTGATCGGCGCGCGGATCCTGGTGAATTCCAGGTTGAGCTTGGCGTCGTTGACCGCCGCCTGGTTGGTCTTGACCGTCCCCTGGTACTGGCCCACCAGCGCAGCGGCGGTATCGAGGGTCTGCTTGGCGATACTGTCTTCGGCGTACAGGCCGCGATAGCGTTCCAGGTCGACCTGGGCATTTTTCAGTTGGGCCTGGTTTTGCAGCAGTGTGCCTTCGGCCTGGAGCAAGGCATTCTGGTAAGGACGTGGGTCGATTTCCGCCAGCAGGTCGCCGGCCTTGACCATCTGCCCTTCTTCAAAGGCGATCTTCACCAACTCGCCGCCGACCCGGCTGCGAACATTGATCGTATTGAGCGCGGTGACCGTGCCCAGCGCCTTGTAATACAGGGGGAAATCCCCGGTGACCGCTGGCGCCACCCGAACCGGAATCGGCCCCGTAGCCCCGCCAAACCCCGGCCGCATGCCACCCGAGCGTCCCGCGTGTCCAGCCGCGGCTTTCTGCTCTGCGCCGTTTTTCGGGTCGGTACTGGCGGGCCAGAACTTCCAGGCCAGCAGCGCGATGACCAGTACGACAAACAGGCCGAACAGCCAGCGACGGGATTTGCGGGAAACAGAGGATTGCATGGAGTGGTCAACCATTGGGCGCGTGAGCTTCTTTTACAGGAGGCTGAACGATAAGCACTGGCGGATATTTAGCAAAGCGCCTTTACCGGCAATTTACCTTGGGCTTACATTCCGCCCGGTTAGCTAAAGCTTTGAAACACAAATGAAAACGGCCTGGTCAGGCCAGGCCGTTAACAATTGTAATAAATACTTTATTTCAGAGCAGTTATTTCAAAGCACTTACTTCAGGACAGCCAGCGCCGCGTCGTAGTTCGGCTCTTCGGCGATTTCCTTGACCAGCTCGCTGTGCAGCACGGTGTCGTTTTCATCCAGCACCACCACGGCACGGGCGGTCAGGCCTTTGAGCGGGCCGTCGGCAATGGCAACGCCGTAGTTCTCAATGAACTCGGCTCCGCGCAGGGTCGACAGGTTCTGCACGTTTTCCAGGCCTTCGGCACCACAGAAACGGGCCTGGGCGAACGGCAGGTCGGCGGAGATGCACAGCACTACGGTGTTGTTCAGGTCGTTGGCCTGGGCGTTGAACTTGCGCACGGAAGTGGCGCAGGTCGGCGTGTCGACGCTTGGGAAAATGTTCAGCACTTTGCGCTTGCCGGCGAAATCCTTCAGGGAAACGTCCGACAGATTGCCGGCAACCAGGGAAAAGGCTGGCGCCTTGGAACCGGCTTGGGGCAACTGGCCGTTGACTTGGACAGGGTTGCCTTTGAGAGTGACTTGAGCCATGAACGGATTCCTTCTGACAGGTTTGAAAATGGTGAGGCCGGAGTTAACCATGAAATGGTGCTCCGACCTATGCCTGCACACAAAAAGTCACGAGTGACCGGGCCTGCTATTTAGCCTTGAGCTGCAAATATGACTGATGCAGATCCGCCGCCCAGCCATCGATGACTCCTTTGACATCATCGGGCTTCATGACCTGGGACTCGTTCGACAACGGTTTACCCGTGCCCTTGCGCACCACCTGGGCGATTACCGCATTATTGCCACCGTCGAGAAACACCGCTTCGGTGCCCAGGGTGGTTTCCTGGTCACGAATGCCGCTGGCGGTACTGACCGCGGCGGCCACCAGGGCGATCGGAATCACTTCGTAGGGTTTCAGGCCCTCGGTCTTGCTGCTGACCGCGGTGATCGCCGCCCGCACCACCAGGACACCCGGGCCAGGGCTGGTCGCCAGCGGCAGGGACTTGCCGGCTTCACGCTTGAGCGCCTGGTCGTAGTAGCTGGTGATGCCGGCCAATGTTGCCGACGGGATTTTCACCGTCGCTTGCGGCTTGGGGTACAGCTGGGTCGGTTCGATATAGATGCGGGAATACTTCGCCAGATCGATCTTCGGATCGACCCAGCGCATCACCTCGGCCCCCGACGGCGATTTTTCTTCCTTGAGCCGGCTGTAGTCCCCCAGGAACCCGGAATACTCGTCCGGCTGGGTGACTTTGCTGGAGCAGCCCGCGAGCGCGAGCGAGGCGATGCAAACGGTGCCGATCATGGAGGCGAACTTCATGCTGTTACTCCTGTAAGCCACACCCGACGGGGGGCGGAACTACAGGTATAGCCAATGCGCGGGGTTTTGCCCGGCCAAGCGTATTCAGCTTCGCTCGCGCGGTATAAGACTCTGCAACTGCTGAGCGAGGAAATTTGCATCGAAGACGTAGGTGTCCGGATCTTTCAGCCCGTTGGTCCTGCGCCATTGCCACTGCGTTGATGGCGGCTGGCAAACCAGGGAAATGCTGCCGTGGCGAGTGGCGGTCAGGCCGATGATCGACAAGGAAATCAACCCGCCCGCGCCCATCACATCCGGCACAAACTCAACCGGTTTACCGGTAATGGACAACGTCAGTTTTTCCGTCTTGAAAGTCGACGTCTCGGCAGGAACACTCGGCCCATGGGCGACATACGCGCCACGGCTCAACTCCAGCAGGTTCGGCGCCAGGACCGGCGCCAACCATTGCTCGATCTGCCCGTACAACGCCTCGATCCGCTCAGCCCATACTGCCGAGTGGGCCTGGTGCTGCTGCTTCTTGTGCGCTTCGCTGTCGGCGTAGTGACGGAGCATTTCGCCCAATTGCTGTACATCGTCCATGGCGCTGTTCCTTTATCAAGGGGGTGTTGCGAAGCGCGATGATGACAGGTTCGCACGGCTGCGTACGCAAAAGAACCGTGCCGCCAACTTCGCGAGCAGGCTCGCTCCCACAACGGACCGGTGTCCGGCCGAAACCCTGTGGGAGCGAGCCTGCTCGCGAAGGGGCCTCAGGCTTTATTGGATAAATTACTGATGCTGCACCTGCACCATCGAGCTCACCTGCACCCGCGCGTGCATCTGCTCCGCCCCGCCGCCCCGGCGCATGCCGCGCACCGGGCAGGCGTCGAGATAGTCCAGGCCGATCGCCAGTTTCAGGTGGCGATCGGGACGGGTCAGGCGATTGGTTACGTCGAAACTGTACCAGCCATCCCCCAGCCAGGCTTCAGCCCAGGCATGGCTCGCCAGGTGGTTTTCGTCTTCGGTGCACAGGTAGCCGGACACATAGCGCGCCGGCACGCCCAGGCTGCGGGCACACGCCACGAATGCATGGGCGTGGTCCTGGCAGACGCCGGCACCGCCGGCAAACGCCTCGGCCGCCGTGCTGCTGACCGCGGTAGTGCCGGGAAGGTAGGCCATGCGATCGGCAAGGCCATTCATCAAGTCGGCCAGCGCCGAACGATCACGCCGTGCCCCGCACCGGGCCACGGCGAAAGCGCTGAGGCTCTCATCAGCCTGGCTGAGACGGCTGGTGCGCAGGAACGGCAGCGGTGACTGGCTGTCAGGCTCCATCTCCACGGTCTGGTCGATCTGTACTTCACCGTAAGCGGTCAGTACCAGAGCCCCATGCGGCTCGTCCATGGTCATGACATGCAGGATGTTGCCGTAAGGATCGAGCTGGCTGCGCACCAGGCGTGGCAACTCCAGGTGCCATTGCAGAATGCGCTGGCGCGGGCTGTCCTTGGGCGTCAGGCGCAGGAACTGGATGCTGGTGCAGACTTCGTCGGCATAGCTGTAGGTCGTGTCGTGGCGAATGGACAATTTCATACCACCTCCAGGTAGGCATCGTGGACGGTCTGGCCCAGGTGGCGGATCTGGCCGATGAGTTCGGTCAGCCATTGATGCAGGCCCGACGCGAGGATCTCGTCGATGCCGGAATAACGCAGGCGCGCATTCAATTCCGCGGCCAGGCGCTGGGCCGGACGACCGTTGTTGCCAGGCAGGCTGGCGAGGATATGGTCCAGTTCTTCGATGCACGCATGCAGCGAGCGCGGCACGTCGGCCCGCAGCAGCAACATCTCCGAGACCTGCTCGGCGTTGGGAGCGTTACGGTAGATCTCGTTGAACGCCTCGAACGAAGACAGCGCCCGCAACAAGGCACTCCATTGGTAATAGCCGCGCGCCGAGTTGTCGCTGACCTCCTCCGACTCCTCGCCGAACATCTCGTAGCGCGCGTCCAGCAGGCGCAAGGTGTTGTCCGCGCGCTCGATGAAGGTTCCCAGGCGAATGAAACTGTAGGCGTCGTTGCGCATGATCGTGCCCGACGTCGCGCCGCGGAACAGGTGCGAACGCTCCTTGACCCATTCGCAGAAATGGCTGATGCCGTAGCGGCCCAGGCCGTTACTGGCGATGTTGCGCATCTCCAGCCAGGTCGCGTTGATGTTTTCCCACATGTCGGCGGTGATGCGTCCGCGCACGGCGTGGGCATTGGTGCGCGCGGCACGCAGGCAGCTATAGATACTGCCGGGGTTGGCTTCATCCAGAGCAAAGAAATGCAGCATGCGCTCGCTGTTGAGCGCGTCATAACGGGCGTTGTAATCGTCCAGCGTACCGGCCGCCAACAGCGACATCGCCAGCTCGGCATGCCCGTCGCTGCGCCCGGCCTGGGGCATCAACGACAGCGAATAACTGACTTCGAGCATGCGCGCCAGGTTCTCGGCGCGCTCCAGGTAGCGGGACATCCAATAGAGGTCCGAAGCGGTTCTTGAAAGCATGTCTTAGTCCTCCACTACCCAAGTGTCCTTGGTGCCGCCACCCTGGGACGAGTTCACCACCAGCGAGCCTTCGCGCAGCGCCACGCGGGTCAGGCCGCCGGGCACCAGGCGGGTTTCCTTGCCGGACAGCACGAAGGGACGCAGGTCGATGTGGCGCGGGGCGATGCCGCTTTCGACAAAAGTCGGGCACGTGGACAGGCTCAAGGTCGGCTGGGCGATGTACGCCTCCGGCCGGGCCTTGAGACGGGCACGGAAATCCTCGATTTCCGCTGCGGTGGCGGCCGGCCCCACCAGCATGCCGTAGCCGCCGGAGCCCTGGGTTTCCTTGACTACCAGGTCCGGCAGGTTCGCCAGCACATGGGACAGGTCCTGGGGTTTGCGGCACTGCCAGGTGGGCACGTTCTTCAGGATCGGCTCTTCGGTGAGGTAGAAGCGGATCATCTCGTCGACATAGGGGTAGATCGACTTGTCGTCCGCCACGCCAGTGCCGACGGCGTTTGCCAGCACCACGTTGCCGGAACGATAGACCGCGACCAGCCCGGGCACGCCGAGCATCGAATCGGGATTGAACGACAGCGGATCGAGGTAGGCGTCGTCAAGGCGACGGTAAATCACATCCACCTGCTGGGGGCCGGCGGTGGTGCGCATATAGACGTGGTCGTCACGCACGAACAGGTCGGCGCCCTCTACCAGCTCCACGCCCATTTCCCGGGCCAGGAACGCATGTTCGAAATAGGCACTGTTGAAACGCCCTGGGGTCAGCACCACGGCGGTAGGGTTGTCGAGTGGACTTGAGCTTTTGAGGGTATCGAGCAGCAGGTTCGGATAGTGGTCGATGGGCGCCACGCGCTGGGCGGCGAACAACTCGGGGAACAGGCGCATCATCATCTTGCGGTCTTCGAGCATGTAGCTCACGCCGCTGGGCGTGCGCAGGTTGTCCTCCAGCACGTAGTAGCTGCCGTCGCCGTCGCGAACCAGGTCGACACCGGCAATGTGCGCGTAGATGCCACGATGCAGGTCCAGGCCCTGCATTGCGATCTGGTAGCCCTCGTTGGCCAGCACTTGCTCGGCCGGGATGATGCCTTCCTTGAGGATGCGTTGCCCGTGGTAGATATCGGCCAGGAACATGTTCAGGGCCTGGACCCGCTGGATGCAGCCACGCTCGACCGTCTGCCATTCGCTGGCCTTGATGCTGCGGGGGATGATGTCGAAGGGGATCAGGCGCTCGGTGCCCTGCTCGTCGCCGTAGAGGGTGAACGTGATGCCCGCGCGATGAAACAGCAGGTCGGCTTCGCGGCGGCGTTGCTCCAACAGCTCCAGCGGCGTATCCGCCAGCCAGCGCGAGAAGGCTTGGTAATGCGGGCGGCAGTCACCCTGTGCGTCATACATTTCATTGAAAAAAGCGTGGGGCATAGCCAACTCCCAGCCGTGTCGTACACGGCATTTCTTATGACTTCGTCATTTCACCAGTCTGGCCTTGCCTTGTTTGATGAGCCTGTTCCTTGGAGCACCTCTTGGTTCTTGCGTCTTTGAGCCGTAGCAAACGCTGTGCCTAAGCGCGGGGGGCATCCACACAATGCTGGAAAAAACGGCGCGCAACGCTGAAAAAGCGAAATTTCTTTTCTATTTGACGGCAAAAATCGGTTTGCTGGCTGAAACGTTTATTTCAGTGCCCGGCGTCGATACCACAAACGGGTCGAATCGGTGCAGTCGGGCGGGAAGTTGGCCTCGGATGCCCTGAAAAGGGGAAATTTATACCCACCGGCAAAAATGGCCGGGTTTACCCAACGATAGCTCAAGCGCCGAGATTTCGCGGGAAAGCACATCGTGGCGAGGGAGCTTGCTCCCGCTGGGGCGCGAAGCGGCCCCATCATCGGCAACCATTTCACCTGTTACACCCAGTGGACTCCTTTGCGGCGACTGCGTCGCCGAGCGGTAGCAAGCTCACTCGCCACGGGGTTCCCTGGCATCCTCAAGACCTCCTGCCCGCCCCCAGCCTTCCGTCGCCTTCCCTTGCACAAATCCCAAGCCGCCACTTGCACCAACAGTATTATGGTATACCATCATACGCACAGACACTTTCCCCCACGGAGCAGCTCATGAGTTTCGAAATTCGCAAGATCGTCAGCTATGTCGAAGAAACCTTCATCGAAGGAGGCAAGGTCACCGACAAGCCGGTGACCATGGTCGGGCTGGCGGTGGTCATGAAGAACCCTTGGCTGGGCCGTGGTTTTGTCGAAGACCTGAAACCCGAGATCCGCGCCAATTGCTCCGATCTCGGCGCGCTGATGGTCGAGCGCCTGGTGGGCATCATCGGCGGTGCGCAAAAGATCGAAGCCTATGGCAAGGCCGCGGTCGTCGGTGCCGACGGCGAGATCGAGCACGCCTCCGCCGTGATCCATACCCTGCGTTTCGGCAACCATTACCGCGAGGCGGTCAAGGCCAAGAGCTACCTGAGCTTCACCAACAAGCGCGGCGGCCCCGGCACCTCGATCCAGATCCCGATGATGCACAAGGACGACGAAGGCCTGCGCTCGCACTACATCACCCTGGAAATGCAGATCGAAGACGCTCCACGCGCCGACGAAATCGTCGTGGTGCTGGGCTGCGCCGATGGCGGGCGCCTGCATCCACGCATCGGCAATCGTTACATCGACCTGGAAGAGCTGGCCGCCGAACAGGCCCAGTGATCCCACCGGGGCAACCACAATAAAAAAGGCATGCAGGAGCGCTCCATGATTTGGCTCACCGCTGAACTCACCCCGGCCGGCACCAGTTACCTGGCAACCGGCCAAGGCCAGCCCGTGGTCCTGATCCACGGCGTGGGCCTGAACAAAGAAATGTGGGGCGGCCAGGTCGTTGGCCTGGCCACGAAGTACCGCGTCATCGCCTACGACATGCTCGGCCATGGCGCCAGCCCGCGCCCTGCCACCGGCACTGGCCTGCTCGGGTACGCCGATCAGCTGCTCGAATTGCTGGACCACTTGCAACTGCCCCAGGCCAGCGTGATCGGCTTTTCCATGGGCGGCCTGGTGGCACGCGCCTTCGCCTTGCATTACCCGCAGCGCCTGCAAGGCCTGGTGGTGCTCAACAGCGTATTCAACCGCAGCGCCGAACAACGCGCGGGGGTCATCGCCCGCACCGCCCAGGCCGCCGAGCATGGCCCGGACGCCAACGCCGAAGCCGCGCTGTCGCGCTGGTTCAGCCGCGAATACCAAGCGGCCAATCCGGCGCAGATCGCCGCGCTGCGCCAGACCCTGGCGCAGAACGATCCCCAGGGTTACCTGACCACCTATGAGCTGTTCGCCACCCAGGACATGTACCGCGCCGACGACCTGGGCAGCATCCAGGCGCCGACGTTGATTGCCACCGGCGAACTGGACCCCGGCTCGACCCCGGAAATGGCCCGGCAACTGGCCGAGCGGATTCCCGGCGCCACGGTTGCCGTGCTCGCCGAGCAACGGCATATGATGCCGGTAGAGTCGCCGCGCCTGGTCAACCAGTTGCTGCTGGAATTCCTCGACACGGCCAATACCCGAAAAAATCCAATAAAGGGAATCGTTGCATGACACTTGCACGCTTTTCGATGTGCATCGGCGGTGAATGGGTCGATGCGCTGTCCGGCAAGACCTTCGAGAGCCTGAACCCGGCGCTGGCCGAGCCCTGGGCCGAGCTGCCCGATGCCGACGAAGCCGATGTCGATCGCGCCGTACAAGCCGCACAAACGGCTTTTGACAGCCCGGCCTGGCGCGGACTGACCGCCACTGCTCGGGGCAAACTGCTGCGCCGTCTCGGTGACCTGATCGCCGAAAACAAGGAAAAGCTGGCCCAGCTCGAAAGCCGCGACAACGGCAAGCTGATCCGTGAAACCCGTGGCCAGGTCGGCTACCTGCCGGAGTTTTTCCACTACACCGCAGGCCTCGCCGACAAGCTCGAAGGCGGCACCTTGCCCCTCGACAAGCCGGACCTGTTCGCCTACACCGTGCACGAAGCCATGGGTGTGGTCGCGGCGATCATCCCCTGGAACAGCCCGCTGTACCTGACCGCGATCAAGCTCGCCCCGGCGCTGGCGGCCGGCAACACCATCGTGATCAAGCCGTCCGAGCACGCCTCGGCGACGATCCTGGAACTCGCCCGCCTGGCCTTGGAGGCTGGGATTCCGCCGGGCGTGGTCAACGTGATTACCGGCTATGGCCCCAGCACCGGCGCCGCCCTCACCCGCCATCCGCTGGTGCGCAAGATCGCCTTCACCGGTGGTGCCGCCACGGCCCGGCATGTGGTGCGCAGCAGCGCCGAGAACTTCGCCAAGCTGTCACTGGAGCTGGGCGGCAAATCGCCCAACATCATCTTTGCCGACGCCGACCTCGACAGCGCCATCAACGGTGCGATTGCCGGGATCTACGCCGCCTCCGGCCAGAGCTGCGTGTCCGGATCGCGACTGCTGGTGCAGGATGAAATCTACGACGAGTTCGTCTCGCGCCTGGTGGAGCGCGCCCAGCGCATTCGCATCGGCAGCCCCCAGGAAGACGCCAGCGAGATGGGCCCCATGGCCACCGCGCAGCAACTGGCCGTGGTCGAAGGCCTGGTGGCCGATGCCATCGCCGAAGGCGCACGCCTGCGTACCGGCGGCAAGCGCCCGCAGAACCTTGGCGCCGGCTGGTTCTACGAGCCGACCCTGTTCGAGTGCGATCGCAATTCGATGAAAATCATGCAGGAAGAAGTCTTCGGCCCGGTGGCCTCGGTCATTCGTTTCAAGGACGAAGCCGAAGCCCTGGCGATCGCCAACGACTCGCAGTTCGGCCTCGCCGCCGGCATCTGGACCCGTGACCTGGGCCGCGCCCATCGCCTGGCCCGGGACGTGCGATCCGGGATCATCTGGGTCAACACCTACCGCGCGGTCTCGGCCATGGCGCCGATCGGCGGGTTCAAGAACAGTGGCTACGGACGCGAAAGCGGCATCGATTCAGTGCTGGCCTATACCGAGCTGAAAACGGTGTGGATCAACCTTTCCCAGGCACCCATGCCTGACCCGTTCGTGATGCGCTAGGAGTCCTGAGAAATGATCGAACCCGGCATCTACAAAGAAGTCATGAGCTCCTTCCCGTCCGGCGTCACGGTGGTCACCACCCTGGACCCGGAGGGCAATATCGTCGGCATCACCGCCAGCGCTTTCAGCGCCTTGTCCATCGACCCGGCGCTGGTACTGTTCTGTCCCAACTATGCCTCCGATACGTACCCGATCCTGCGCGACAGCAAGCAGTTCGCGATCCACTTGCTGTCCGCCGACCAGACCGCCGAAGCCTACGCCTTCGCCGGCAAAGGCAAGGACAAGGCCAAAGGCATCGACTGGCACCTGAGCGACCTGGGCAATCCGTTGCTGGGTAAAGCCACGGCGATCATCGAGTGCGAGCTGTGGCGCGAATACGACGGTGGCGATCACGCGATCATCGTCGGCGCGGTGAAGAACCTGATCCTGCCCGCGCAACCGGTCACGCCGATGATCTACCACAAAGGCAAGCTGGGCCCGCTGCCCGTGCTCGCTTGAAGGCTGCACATATCCCCTTGTGGGAGCGAGCCTGCTCGCGAAGGCGGTGGATCAGCTGGTGATGATGCGTCTGACACAGCGCTTTCGCGAGCAGGCTCGCTCCCACAGGTCCATCACTATTTTCGGGGATTCGTATGAGCAACGAAAAATACCAGCAAGGCCTGAAGATCCGCACCCAGGTACTGGGCCAGGACTACGTCAACCGCGCCATCGAGAACGCCGACGATTTCACCCGGCCGCTGCAGGAAATGGTCACGGAATATTGCTGGGGCCATGTCTGGGGCCGCGAGGGTTTGTCGCTCAAGGAGCGCAGCATGATCAACCTGGCGATGATCTCGGCGCTCAATCGCCCGCACGAACTCAAGCTGCATGTGCGCGGCGCCTTGCGTAACGGACTGAGTCGTGAGCAAATACGCGAAATTCTGCTTCAGGTCGGCATTTATTGCGGCGTCCCCGCTGCCGTAGACAGTTTCCGGCTTGCCCGCGAAGCCTTCGCCGAAGCCGACGCCGAGGCCTCCAGTCAACCCTCGGCTGTTTGAACTGAACGAGCATGGATGTTTGCCCGTTTTGCATGGACAGCCACATCACAGAGCGGACCCCATGAAACGCCTGCCACTCGACGACAGCTTCAAGGTCAATCGCAACCCCGTTACCCTGCGCGAAATCGTGCTGGATAAACTGCGAAGCGCCATCATGAACTTCCAGCTGCTGCCGGGCGATCGCCTGGTTGAACGCGACCTGTGCGACCGCCTGGGCGTGAGCCGTACGTCGGTGCGTGAAGCCCTGCGTCACCTCGAATCCGAAGGCCTGGTGGAGTTCGCCGATGCCAAGGGTCCACGGGTGGCGATCATCACCCTGGCCGACGCCGGTGATATCTATGAGCTGCGGTGCGTGCTCGAAGGCTTGATCGTCCAGTTGTTCACCCTGCGGGCCAAGGCCAAGGACATCAAGGCGCTGGAAAAAGCCCTCGAGGAAAACCGCAAGGCCCTCAAGGACGGCGAGCTGCAGCAGGTGCTGGATTCGGTCCAGGGTTTCTACGACGTACTGCTTGAAGGTTCCGGCAATCACGTTGCCGCCACCCAGTTGCGCCAGTTGCAGGCGCGCATCAGCTACCTGCGGGCGACGTCGGTGTCCCAGGAAAACCGCCGTGGCAGCAGCAACCAGGAAATGGAACGCATGGTCGAGGCGATCAAGAGTGGCGATCCGCTGGTGGCCCACCAGGCCTGCGTCGATCACGTACGCGCCGCCGCCAAGGTCGCGCTGGAATACCTCAAGCGCCAGCAGGAAGAGACCGGCAACATCCCGGAAATCACCGCGCCCATCGCGTTGAAAGAACCTCGCATAGGACGCTGATCATGTTCAGCCCGAGCTTTTGTCCAAAGTGTGGCGGCACTGACTTGAGCCAGCGCCTGCCAGCGGGCGATACCCATGAGCGGCTGATGTGCGGCGGCTGCGGCTACATCCACTACGTGAACCCGAAGATCATCGCCGGCTGCATCATCGAACAGGACGGCAAATACCTGCTGTGCCAACGCGCCATCCCGCCGCGCCCCGGCACCTGGACACTGCCGGCCGGCTTCATGGAAGGCAACGAGACCACCGAGCAGGCGGCCCTGCGTGAAGTCTGGGAAGAGACCGGCGTGCGCGCCGAAATCATCTCGCCCTACTCGATTTTCAGCGTGCCGAAAATCAGCGAGGTGTACATCATCTTCCGCGCCATCGCGCTGGAGATCACCGGCGAGTTCGGCGCGGAAACCCTCGCCTGCCAATTCTTCGCTGCCGAAGACATCCCATGGGACAGCATCTATTACCCGGCCATCCGGCAGATCCTCGAACGTTACATCGAGGAACGCCAGGCCGGGGTCTACGGCATCTACATGGGCAACGACGACAGCGGCAAGATTCACTTCATCCGCTGACGCCTGCGATCAGGGCGCCACGCCCTCGACGATGATCACCTCGGCCCGCGCCACACCTTCACGGTGCTTCTTCGCCTGCTGATACTCCTCGCAGTGATAGCAGGCCAGCGCCTGTTCGTAGGAATCGAATTCGATTACCACGCTGCGCTGCGGCGTGGCCCTGCCTTCCATCGCTTTGCTGCGTCCGCCCCGGGCGAGCATCCGTGCGCCATACAAGGCAAACGCCGCTGGCGCGCGCTGGGTGTATTGGCTGTATTGATCGGGGTCGGTGACATCCACATGAGCAATCCAGTACGCCTTCATAGTGACCTCTGTGTTCGTTTTGTATTATGGTATACCACAAGCTGTTTCCATCCTGCACCCTCCAAAACAAAGAGAGCCCGCCATGGCCTTTAACAGCATTGAGGAAATCATCGAAGACTACCGCCTGGGCAAGATGGTGTTGCTGGTGGATGACGAAGATCGGGAAAACGAAGGCGACTTGCTGCTCGCCGCCGATTGTTGCAATGCCCAGGCGATCAGCTTCATGGCCCGCGAAGCACGCGGGCTGATCTGCCTGACCCTGACCGATGAGCACTGCCAACGCCTGGGCCTCGAACAGATGGTGCCAAGCAACGGCAGTGTGTTCAGCACCGCTTTCACGGTGTCCATCGAGGCCGCCACGGGCGTGACCACCGGTATCTCCGCCGCTGACCGGGCGCGCACCGTCGCCGCCGCTGTTGCTCCTGATGCGGGGCCGACGGACATTGTGCAACCGGGGCATATCTTCCCGCTGCGGGCCAAGGAAGGCGGCGTACTGACCCGCGCCGGGCATACCGAAGCCGGATGCGACCTGGCGCGCCTGGCAGGCTTCACGCCGGCATCGGTGATTGTCGAAGTCATGAACGATGACGGCACCATGGCGCGCCGCCCGGACCTGGAAATTTTCGCCCGCAAGCACGGGATCAGGATCGGCACCATCGCCGACCTGATCCACTACCGCCTGAGCACCGAGCACACCGTGGTGCGCATCGGTGAGCGGGAACTGCCGACGGTGCACGGTATCTTCCGCTTGTTCACCTTTGAAGATCGCATCGAAGGCGGCGTGCACATGGCGATGGTCATGGGCGACATCCGCCGGGAAGAACCGACACTGGTGCGCGTGCATGTGATCGACCCGCTGCGCGACCTGGTGGGTGCCGAGTACAACGGCCCGTCCAACTGGACGTTGTGGGCGGCGCTGCAACGGGTCGCCGAGGAAGGTCGTGGCGTGGTGGTGGTGCTGGCCAACCACGAGTCATCCCAGGCGTTGCTCGAGCGTGTGCCGCAACTGACCCAGCCGCCACGGCAATTCAGCCGTTCCCAATCGCGCATCTATTCTGAGGTGGGGACTGGCGCGCAGATTCTGCAGGACCTGGGTGTCGGCAAGCTGCGGCATTTGGGGCCACCGCTCAAGTATGCCGGGTTGACCGGGTACGACCTGGAGGTAGTGGAGAGCATTCCTTTTACCGGGTAGGCCTGTGCCCCATTTCCTGTGGGAGCGAGCTTGCTCGCGATGACAATGGACCTGTCGACATCAATGGCGACTGACAAACCGCTATCGCGAGCAAGCTCGCTCCCACAAGGTTCATGGACATAGGAAAAATCCGCGTCAGGCAGATAGCCGGTACGGCAAAACCCTTGCAGAAAGTTTGGAATACCATAATATGATATTCCATCGACCGAACGCTTCTGCCTACCCTGGCGCGGTCACTTGCAAGACCCGCTTGACCCAAAGCTCCCGATAAGTGGGCGAACAGAAGCCCACTCAATAAACACAACAATGAGGGCGTGAACATGGTGTTGAAGAAAAGTGCAGCCGCAATTCTTTTTGCCGGCCTGCTGAGTGTCACCAGCCAGGCGACGATAGCCGCTGAAAGCGTCAACTTCGTCAGTTGGGGCGGCAGCACCCAGGACGCGCAGAAGCAGGCCTGGGCCGATCCATTCAGCAAGGCCAGCGGCATCACCGTGGTCCAGGATGGCCCGACCGACTACGGCAAACTCAAGGCCATGGTCGAAAGCGGCAACGTGCAATGGGACGTGGTCGACGTCGAGGCAGACTTCGCCTTGCGCGCCGCCGCCGAAGGCCTGCTCGAACCCCTCGATTTTTCGGTCATCCAACGCGACAAGATCGACCCGCGTTTCGTCTCCGACCACGGTGTCGGCTCGTTCTATTTCTCCTTCGTACTCGGCTACAACGAAGGCAAGCTCGGTTCGGGCAAGCCAACGGATTGGTCCGCGCTGTTCGACACCAAGACCTACCCCGGCAAGCGCGCCCTCTACAAATGGCCAAGCCCTGGCGTGCTGGAACTGGCCCTGCTGGCCGATGGCGTGGCGCAGGACAAGCTCTATCCGCTGGACCTGGACCGCGCCTTCAAGAAACTCGACACCATCAAGAAAGACATCGTCTGGTGGGGCGGCGGCGCCCAGTCCCAGCAATTGCTGGCGTCCGGCGAGGCCAGCATCGGCCAGTTCTGGAACGGTCGGATCTATGCCTTGCAACAGGACGGCGCGCCCGTCGGCGTGAGCTGGAAGCAGAATCTGGTCATGGCCGACATCCTGGTTATCCCGAAAGGTGCGAAAAACAAGGCCGCCGCCATGAAGTTCCTGGCCAACGCCAGCAGCGCCAAGGGTCAGGCAGACTTCTCCAACCTGACCGCCTACGCCCCCGTCAACGTTGACAGCATCGCGCGCCTGGATTCGGTGCTCGCCCCCAACCTGCCGACCGCCTACGCCAAGGATCAGATCACGCTGGATTTTGCGTACTGGGCCAAGAACGGTCAGGACATCGCGACACGGTGGAATGAATGGCTGGTCAAATGAAAATGGCGGCAGCGGCAACCCCTCGCACCGGGGGCGCCGTCGGCGCTGCCGGTCCGGCCGTGGCGCGCAAGCAGACGCCGTCGTTGATGCAGCGCTGGCGCGGCGCCGGCAACCTGATTCCTGCGCTGCTGTTCCTCGGCCTGTTCTTCCTGGCGCCACTGATCGGCCTGCTGCTGCGCGGCGTGCTGGAACCCGTGCCGGGCCTGGGCAACTACGAGCAGCTGTTCGCCAATTCGGCTTACGCCCGGGTGTTGTTCAACACCTTCTCGGTGGCCGGGCTGGTGACGTTGTTCAGCCTGCTGCTGGGCTTCCCGCTGGCCTGGGCCATCACCCTGGTGCCCCGTGGCTGGGGCCGCTGGATGTTGAACATCGTGCTGCTGTCGATGTGGACCAGCCTGCTGGCCCGCACCTATTCCTGGCTGGTGCTGTTGCAGGCCTCGGGCGTTGTGAACAAGGCATTGATGGCCCTGGGCATCATCGACCAGCCGCTGGAGATGGTGCACAACCTCACCGGCGTGGTGATCGGCATGAGCTACATCATGATCCCGTTTATCGTCCTGCCGCTGCAGGCGACCATGCAAGCCATCGACCCGATGATCCTGCAGGCCGGTTCCATCTGCGGCGCCAGCCCCTGGACCAACTTCTTCCGGGTGTTCCTGCCGCTGTGCCGGCCGGGGCTGTTCTCCGGCGGGCTGATGGTCTTCGTCATGTCCCTCGGTTACTACGTGACCCCGGCCCTGCTGGGCGGCGCGCAGAACATGATGCTGCCGGAATTCATCATCCAGCAGGTGCAGTCGTTCCTCAACTGGGGCCTGGCCAGTGCCGGTGCTGCCTTGTTGGTGGCGATCACCCTGGTGTTGTTCTACTTCTATCTGAAGCTCCAGCCGGAATCCCCGGTGGGCGCCAGCAACGCGAGGTAAGCCGTCATGCTCCTGACTCCCAATGCCATGAGCCGACGCATGCGGTTCGGCCTGTATTTCACCACCGGGCTGATCGCGCTGTTCCTGCTGCTGCCCATCGTGTTCATCGTGCTGCTGTCGTTCGGCTCGTCGCAGTGGCTGGTATTTCCGCCGCCGGGCTGGACCTTCAAATGGTACGGCCAGTTCTTCTCCAACCCGGACTGGATGAGCGCCGCGCTGACCAGCCTCAAGGTCGCGGTGCTGACCACCGTCTGCGCCGTGGCCCTGGGCCTGCCTACCGCGTTTGCTCTGGTGCGCGGGCGCTTCCCCGGCCGGGAAATGCTCTACGGCTTGTTCACCCTGCCGATGATCGTGCCGCTGGTGATCATCGCCGTGGCGGTCTACGCGCTGTTCCTGAAACTCGGCTACACCGGGACGATGTTTGCCTTCGTGGTCAGCCATGTGATCGTCGCGCTGCCGTTCACCATCATCTCGATCATCAACTCGCTCAAACTGTTTGACCAATCCATCGAGGACGCAGCGGTGATCTGCGGCGCCTCGCGCCTGCAAGCGGTGTTCAAGGTGACGTTCCCGGCGATTCGCCCGGGCATGGTCGCCGGCGCCTTGTTCGCATTCCTGGTGTCGTGGGACGAGGTGGTGCTGAGCGTGATGATGGCCAGCCCGACCCTGCAGACCTTGCCGGTAAAAATGTGGACCACTTTGCGCCAGGACCTGACGCCTGTGATCGCCGTCGCTTCGACGCTGCTGATCGGTCTCTCGGTGCTGGTAATGGTGATCGCCGCCGCCCTGCGCCGGCGCAACGAAATCAGCGCTTGAGCGCCTAGGAGAACACGATGAGTGCCGTCAAAGACCCCGCACAGCAGAACAACAAGACCCTGGTCAGCCTGCGCAACCTGAACAAGCACTACGGCGACTTTGCCGCCGTGGACAATATATCCCTGGAGATCCAGGACGGTGAATTCCTGACCTTCCTCGGCTCCAGCGGCTCGGGCAAGAGCACCACCCTGTCGATGCTGGCCGGTTTCGAAACCCCCAGCAGCGGCGAGATCCTGGTGGATGGCAAATCCCTGGTCAACGTGCCGCCGCACAAGCGCGACATCGGCATGGTGTTCCAGCGCTATTCGTTGTTCCCTCATCTGTCGGTGCGCGACAACATCGCCTTCCCGCTGGCGATCCGCAAACTGGCCAGCGCCGAGCGCGAGCGCCGGGTCGATGCCATGCTCAAGCTGGTGCAATTGGGAGAGTTCGCCCATCGGCGCCCTTCGCAACTGTCCGGCGGACAACAACAGCGCGTGGCAATTGCCCGGGCGCTGGTCTATGAACCGCGCATCCTGCTGATGGACGAACCTCTCGGCGCGCTGGACAAAAAGCTGCGCGAAGATTTGCAGGACGAACTGCGCCAGTTGCACCGCCGGCTGGGCATCACCATCGTCTACGTCACGCACGACCAAGAAGAAGCCATGCGCCTGTCCCAGCGCATCGCGATCTTCAGCCACGGCAAGATCGTCGGCCTGGGCAGTGGCTACGACCTCTACCAGAATCCACCGAATGCCTTTGTCGCCTCGTTCCTGGGCAACTCCAACTTCCTCAAGCTCAAGGCCCAGGGCAATGCCGCGGCGACCTTCGAAGGCCAGTCACTGTCGATCCGCCTGACCACCGGCCTGCAAACCGACCAGGACGTGCTGCTGATGGTCCGCCCGGAAAAAGCCCTGGCCCTGAGTGTCGAGCAGGCGACCCAGGACACCCTGCCCGCCGGCTGGAACGAAGTCTCGGCCAAGGTCGTGGAGGTGCTTTTTCTTGGCGAAAGCCAGACCTGCAGCGTGGTGACGTCCGGCGGCACTCACATGACCGTCAAGGCACTGTCCGCCGCCGGCATGCCGCTCAAGGCCGGCGACCCGGTGCGGGTGCGCTGGGCCGCCGCCGATGCCTGCGTCTACACCCAATGGGCCGAGAGCGACCTGAACAAGGCCGCCGGCGCCCACTGAGAATACTGCGTCATAACCGCCTGCGTGCGAGGACTGCGAAATGATCGATGCCAACCTCTACAAACAAGTCATGGGTTCGTTCCCGTCCGGGGTGACGGTGATCACCACGCTGGACGATGACGGACAAATCGTCGGGTTGACCGCCAGCGCCTTCAGTTCATTGTCGATGGACCCGGCCCTGGTGCTGTTCTGCCCCAACTACAGCTCCGATTCCTACCCGCTGCTGATCCGGAACAAACGCTTCGCCATCCACGTGCTTTCCGGCGGCCAGCAGAACGAAGCCTACGCGTTCGCCCGCAAAGGCAAGGACAAGGCCCAGGGCATCGAATGGACCTTGAGCGAGCTGGGCAATCCGTTGTTGAGCAACGCCACCGCCATCATCGAATGCGAACTGTGGCGTGAATACGAGGGTGGCGACCACGCCATCATGGTCGGCGCCGTGAAGAACCTGATCGTGCCGCAACACACACCGGGGCCGCTGGTTTATTGCCACGGCAAGATGGGCGCCCTGCCCGTCCTCGCCTGAACCGATCGTCAACAATAAAGAGAAAGCGCCATGAAATTTTCCCTGTTCGTACACATGGAGCGCTGGGACGAAAGCGTCAGCCATCGCCAGTTGTTCGAAGACCTCAGCGAGCTGACGCTGATGGCCGAAGCCGGCGGTTTCAGTACCGTGTGGATCGGCGAACACCACGCCATGGAATACACCATTTCGCCAAGCCCGATGCCGCTGCTGGCGTACCTGGCCGGCAAGACCACGACCATTCACCTCGGCGCCGGCACCATCATCGCGCCGTTCTGGCACCCGCTGCGAGTGGCTGGCGAATGCGCGTTGCTCGACGTTATCAGCAACGGCCGCATGGAAGTCGGGCTGGCCCGGGGTGCCTATCAGGTGGAATTCGACCGCATGGCCGGCGGCATGCCTGCCTCCTCCGGCGGCCAGGCATTGCGGGAAATGGTCCCGGTGGTGCGCGCCCTGTGGCAAGGCGACTACGCCCACGACGGCGAGATCTGGAAATTCCCCACTTCCACCTGCGTGCCCAAGCCCATCCGCAAGCCTCATCCGCCGATGTGGATCGCCGCCCGCGACCCTGACTCGCACAACTTCGCCGTCGCCAATGGCTGCAACGTGATGGTCACGCCTTTGATGAAAGGCGATGAAGAAGTCCAAGACCTGAAGAACAAATTCCAGGCCGCCCTGGACAACAATCCCGACGTGCCACGTCCGCAATTGATGGTGCTGCGCCACACCCATGTGCACGCCGAGGACGATCCCGAGGGCTGGAAGATCGGTGCCCAGGCAATCTCGAAGTTCTATCGCACCTTCGATGCCTGGTTCGGCAACAAGCAGGTGCCGGTCAACGGTTTCCTGGCGCCAAGCCCGGAAGAAAAATTCGCCGAGCGCCCGGAGTTTCAGCTGGAGAACATCCGCAAGAACACCATGATCGGCACGCCGCAAGAGATCATCGAACGGATCAAGTACTACCAGGAACTGGGCGTGGACGAGTTCAGCTTCTGGTGCGACAACAGCTTGCCGCATGCCGAGAAGAAAAAATCCCTGGAGTTGTTCATCCAACAGGTGGTTCCAGCGTTTCGCTGATCCTGTGGGAGCGGGCTTGCTCGCGAAGGCGTCGGGTCAGTCAGATCATTGTTTACTGACGCTCCGCTTTCGCGAGCAAGCTCGCTCCCACAAGGGGATCGGTGGTATACGCAAATCTTGAGAGCCCCCAAAAAACTGTGGGAGCGAGCTTGCTCGCGATGGCGGCCTTAAGCAGAGACAAAAATGCCCGGACATCAATGCCCGGGCATTTTTATTCAAGCACTGCGATCAGAACGTCACGCTGGCGCTCAATCTGGCAGTACGCGGCTCGCCGACGTTGACCTGCAACTGGCTCCCGGTAGACGACGGGTAGTACTGCTTGTCGAAGAGGTTGTCGACGTTCAACTGCAACGAGGTCTTTTGTCCGAACACCGGCGACTCCCAGCGCAGGAACGCGTCGGCGACGGTGTAGCTGCTGAGCCAGAAATCGTTGGCGTTGTTGGCGGCGCGTTCACCGACATACCGCGCTCCGGCCCCGGCGTGCCAGGCGCCGAATTCGGCCGGCACGTTCAGATGGTGGCTGAGGTACAGGCTGGCGGTGTGCTTGGGAGCATCGGCCAGACGGTGACCTTCGTTTCTTGGATCATCCAGTATTTCGGTGTGGGTGTAGGCGTAGGTGCCGATCAAGTCCCACCGCTCGGCCAAACGTCCGGTGATGTCCAGCTCAAGGCCTTGGGAGCCGACCTTGCCGGCGGCTTCGGCGATGTTCTGCCCGCCGACCAGGGTGGTAGTGACGACGTTCTTCTTGACGATATCGAACAACGCTAGATTAATATTCAGCCCCGGCAGCGGATCGTACTTGGCCCCGATTTCGTAGCTGCGGCCCTCTTCCGGCTTGAAGGTGCTGAGGTTGTCATCCACGGTATCGTTGGGCTTGAACGAACGACTGTAGTTGCCATACAGCGACAGGTCCTCGGTGGCCTTGTAGACCAGGCCCAGGAACGGCACGAAGGCATCGCCGTTGTCGTCGCGAACCGGCACGCTCGTGATCGACCCTTGCTTGCTGAACTGATCGTAGTGTTGATAACGACCACCAAAGACCAGAATCCAGCGATCATCCAAGTGCCAGTTGTCCTTCAGGTACACCGAGCTGGACGTCAGCTGGTTACTCAGGTTGCTCTGGGCGGGGTTGATGACGCTGGGCTGCGCCAAACCTCCGTACACCGGCGCCGTGATATCGAAGCCGCCCCGCACTGGCCCGCGGTAGGTCTTGCCACGGTACTGGTCAGACACCTGATTATCGGCACCGACCAGCAGGTCATGGCGCTGGCCGAACAGCTCCTGCTTGCCGATGAAATCCCAACTGGCGTAACGGGTTTCATCATCGTAGTGAGCGCCGTTGGCGGCTCGCCGCAGAGTATTGCCGACCAGCGAGTTGGGCTGGGCAATCGCAAGACTGTAGCGGTCATTGTTCCAGCCGTAGGTCACCCGGGTTTTCCACGCCTCGCTCAACTCGTACTCGAACCGCGCGGTGGCCGTCTCGCGGATCCCGATGCTCTTGGCCCAAGGCTCGTCCAGGCGCTTGTCATAGTCGATGTCGGCCGGATGCCCATTCTTGAACACCGTGCCACGGTCAAACGGGTTGGAATATTCGTTGTACTCATAACTCAGGTTCAACGAAGCACGCTCACCGGTCCAGGCCAGCGATGGCGCCACCAGCGTGCTCTCGTTGACGCCGTAGTTGCGCCAGTAATCCTCATGGCCGCGTTCGGCGATCAGGCGATAGGCCAACCCGGTGTCGCCCAACGGCCCGGTGGTGTCCAGGGCCATGGTGCCGCCGCCCTCGCTGTAGGCGGAACCGCTCAATGTGGTGCTCTGGGTGTATTCGGGCTTCTTGCTGATGACGTTGATCAGGCCACCCGGTTCCAGCGCGCCGTACAACATAGAGGCCGGGCCCTTGAGCACTTCGACTCGCTCAGTGGTGGCGCTGAAGTTATGGCCCAGGTTCGAACGCACACCATCGCGCAGGATCGAACCGTCATCGTTGGTGCCAAAACCGCGCTTGACCAGCGAGTCCCGGGAGCCCCCCAGGGTGTTGCCCTGGCTGACGCCGCTGACGAACTTCATCGCGTCGTTCAGCGAGCGCACCTGGTAGTCCGCCAGGGTCTGCTGGGTCACCACGTTGATCGACTGCGCCTCTTCCTTGATCGGTACATCGCTCTTGCTCGCCGTGCTGGCTTGCGTCGCCGTGTAGCCTTCGTCCTGAATGATCCGACTGCCTTGCACATCCGTGGTGGGCAGTTCAAGGGTGTCCTGGGCCTTCAAGGGGCTTGCCATGAAACAGCAGGACAGCGCAGGTAAAACACATTTGACGAGGGCATTGCGGTAAGCGAGGGGGGTGGAACGATTCAAGACGCTGCACTCATGGGGGGGATGTGAATGAGAGCGAATATACTTTGAGAATCATTCCCAGTAAATCTTTTGTATCAAATTGATAGCGCTATACACCCTGTAGGAGCGAGCCTGCTCGCGAAAGCGGTGGGTCTGCCAGCATTGATGCTGGCTGTACCTGCGCCTTCGCGAGCAAGCTCGCTCCCACAAAGTGATATCAAATCGCCCTGCTACCCTAAAGCTTTGGCGTCAGCGGTCGAATGTATTCCATTCAGTGATTTTTTTGCCCAGGAGCAGCGGCATGCAGACGTTAAAGGCCTTGTACGAGTCTATCGAGATGCAATTCTTCGATACCCTCACCAAAAAGCTTTCAAGCCTTTTCCTGCTGGTCGTCGTCAGTGGCCTGCTGTACTGGGTCGCCGTCAGTGCCCGGGCCGATATTCTCGTGCAGTTGCGCACGGCCCAACTGGACGCCGCGCTGCTGGGCCAGATCGAAGATCGCCTCGACAGCCTCACCCATGCCCTGCTCTTCGGCGCGCTCCTGACGTTCGGCATGATCAGCTTCATGGTCTGGTATTTCCGCCACCTCATCGTGCGCCCCGTCACTGTGATGACCAAGGCGCTGGAAGAGATCGCCAACGGCGAAGGCGATTTGTCCAAGGACTTGCCGCTGGTCACCCATGACGAGATCCGCACGCTGGCCGCCACCTGCAACCGCTTCCTGGCCAAGCAGCGCGAGATCATCAGCAACGTCCAGGCCTTGACGGTGCACATTGCCGTGGAGTCGGCCCGTTCATTGAAGAACATCAGCGACTCCAGCGACAGCGCGACCCACCAGGCGCGCTTCGCCAAGGAAGTGATGGACCAGAGCAACACCGCCGTGGGCCGTATCGAAGAAGTCTCGCGCCAGACCCAGGGCATCTCCAGCACCACCGCGCAGAACCTGAACATGGCCCGCGATTCCTATGCCGAGTTGCTGGAAGTGACCGGCAACATCAGCGAGATCTCCAGCAGCCTGGGTGAATTCGCCACGCTGGTGGACGCGCTGAACCAGCGTTCGTCGAGCATCAAATCCATCGTCGGGCTGATCCAGCAGATTTCCGCCCAGACCAACCTGCTGGCACTCAACGCCGCCATCGAAGCGGCGCGCGCCGGGGAAAGTGGCCGTGGCTTCGCCGTGGTCGCCGATGAAGTGCGCACCCTGGCGCAAAACGTCAGCCGGGCTACCGACGATATTTCGCGCAACATCGACGCGATGCTCCAGGAGGTCAGCTCCACCCACGAGCAGACCACCCAGATCAGCCACAGCGCCCGGGAAACCCAGAAGGTAGTGGAACGCGCCTCTGGCCATTTCGAGAGCATGATCGTCGACTTCGAGTCCACCAACGGCAAACTGGCGGATATCGCCGACCACATCCAGCAGTTCGCCGACTCCAACACCGGTATCAACGAACGCGTCACCCAGATCCATGCCGACAGCCAGTCGATCGACCAGCGCATGCAGCAGTCGGCGACCGCCACCCGCGATCTGTCCGGTGTTGCCGAGAAGGTCCAGACGCTGCTGGGCCGCTTCGTGCTCGGCCACGGCAAGCTGGACGCGGCCATCACCCGCGCCAGCGAATGCCGCGACACGCTGCAGGTTCAGCTGCAGGCGCTACAGGAACAAGGCGTCAACCTGTTCGACCAGAATTACCAGCTGATCCCGGGTACCGATCCCAAGCAATACATGGCCAGCTACACCGAACGCTTCGCCCGGGTCTGCCAGGAAGAATGCGACAAGCTGACCCGCAGCACGCCGGGCGGCAAGGTCTCGTTCATCGTCGATACGAAGGGCTATTGCCCGGTCAACAACAGCTGGGTGTCCAAGCAACCCACTGGCGACCGCGCGGTCGACCTGCCGGTGTGCCGCAACAAGCGGATCTTCAACGACCCTATCGGCCTGCGTGCGGCGGGCAACGTCCAGCGCTTCCTGCTCCAGACCTACCTGCGCGACACCGGGGAAATCATGACCGAGATCGACGTACCGTTCTTCTTCGGCGGCCGTCACTGGGGCAACCTGCGGGTGGGGTTTGATGCGGCGGTGTTGCTGGCTGACTGATCAAAGGATCAAGCCAGACAATTGTGGCGAGGGAGCTTGCTCCCGCTCGGCTGCGCAGCAGTCGCAAGACGGGCGATGCGGTCAGCCTGAAGAACCGCCGGGGCCTGCTGCGCACGCCAGCGGGAGCAAGCTCCCTCGCCACATTGGCCTTTCTGCGCACATACAATCCTGAGTCTGCCCCACAAGGGCATCTGTGGCACATGCAAATCCTGGGTCCAACCGAAAACAACTGTGGGAGCGAGCCTGCTCGCGAAGGCGTCAGGTCAGTCGACATCTTCATCGACTGACACTCCGCTTTCGCGAGCAGGCTCGCTCCCACAAGGGCATCTGTGGCGCATGCAAATCCTGGGTCCAACCCAAAACAACTGTGGGAGCGAGCTTGCTCGCGAAGGCGTCAGGTCAGTCGACATCATCCTTGACTGACACTCCGCTATCGCGAGCAGGCTCGCTCCCACAGGGGATTACTTCAGTTCAACAGCATTTGGGGCCACCCTTGCCACCGTAACGGGCTTCCTGGCGTTCTCGGAAGAACGCCTCGTAGTCCATCATCGGCTTGTCGGGGTGCTTGGTTTGCATGTGCTCGACGTAGTTGTCGTAGTCGGGCATGCCGACCATCAGGCGGGCGGCCTGACCGAGGTATTTACCGAGGCGACTCAAGTCATTGAACATCGTTGCAATCCCCTGTCAAGCGTCCGGCAGCGCCTGGAATGGCGCTTCCTTGTCCGTGCGTTCTTTCGTGCCCCAGGCGGCGATGCCGACCTTGAGCGCGTAGAACAGGATGCTGAAGACCACGAACAGGAACAACACCGTCAGCGTTGCGTTGGTGTAGGCGTTGAACACCACGTGCTGCATCTGCTCGATGCTCTTGGCCGGGGCCAGGATCTGGCCGGCGGCCAGGGCATCGTTGTATTTGCGCGCCAGGGCCAGGAAGCCGATCGCCGGGTTGGCGTCGAACAGCTTGATCAGGCCTGCGGTGGTGGTGCAGATCAGCAGCCAGCTGGCCGGCAGCAGCGTGACCCAGACGTAGCGCTGGCGCTTCATCTTGATCAGCACCACGGTGGCGAGCATCAGCGCGATACCGGCCAGCATCTGGTTGGAGATGCCGAACAGCGGCCACAAGGTGTTGATGCCGCCCAGCGGATCGATCACGCCCTGATACAGCAAGTAACCCCACAGCGCGACGCAGCCGGCGGTGGCGATCAGGTTGGCGGTCCACGATTCGGTGCGCTTGAGGGCCGGGACGAACGAGCCGAGCAGGTCCTGCAGCATGAACCGCCCGGCACGGGTGCCGGCGTCTACCGCGGTGAGGATGAACAGCGCTTCGAACAGGATCGCGAAGTGGTACCAGAACGCCATGGTGTTCTCACCCGGCAGCACCGAGTGGAGGATCTGCGCGATACCCACCGCCAGGGTCGGCGCACCGCCGGCACGGGCCAGGATGGTGGTCTCGCCGATGTCCTTGGCCACCGCTTGCAGCGCGTCGGGGGTGATTGCAAAACCCCAACTGCTGACGGTCTGGGCCACGGCCACCACGTCGGTGCCGACGATCGCCGCCGGGCTGTTCATGGCGAAGTACACGCCCGGCTCGATCACCGAGGCCGCGACCATCGCCATGATCGCCACGAACGACTCCATCAGCATGCCGCCGTAACCGATGTAGCGCGCGTTGGTTTCGTTATCCAGCAGCTTGGGCGTGGTGCCTGAGGAGATCAGCGCGTGGAAACCCGAGACCGCGCCGCAGGCGATGGTGATGAACAGGAACGGAAACAGACCGCCCTTCCACACCGGTCCGGTGCCGTCGGTGAACTGGGTCAGCGCCGGCATTTTCAGCTCGGGCATGGTCACCAGGATGCCGATCGCCAGGGCGATAATGGTGCCGATCTTGAGGAAGGTCGACAGGTAGTCCCGTGGCGCCAGGATCAGCCACACCGGCAGCACCGCGGCGACAAAGCCGTAGCCGATCAGCATCCAGGTGATCTGGATCCCGGTGAAGGTGAAGGCCTTGGCCCAGACCGGGTCGGCGGCGATCTGCCCGCCCAGCCAGATCGAACCGAGCAGCAACAGCACGCCGATGAGCGAGATTTCACCGATGCGGCCCGGGCGGATGTAGCGCATGTAGATGCCCATGAACATCGCGATCGGGATGGTCGCCATCACCGTGAAGATGCCCCACGGGCTCTCGGCCAGGGCCTTGACCACGATCAGCGCCAGCACCGCGAGGATGATGATCATGATCAGGAAGCAGCCGAACAGCGCGATGGTGCCGGGGATGCGGCCCATTTCCTCGCGCACCATGTCGCCCAGCGAGCGACCGTTGCGGCGGGTCGACAGGAACAGGACCATGAAGTCCTGCACCGCACCGGCCAGCACCACGCCGGCGATCAGCCAGAGCGTGCCGGGCAGATAGCCCATCTGCGCCGCCAGCACCGGCCCGACCAGCGGCCCCGCGCCGGCAATGGCCGCGAAGTGGTGGCCGAAAAGGATGTGTTTGTTGGTCGGGACGTAGTCCAGGCCATCGTTGTTGAGCACGGCGGGCGTGGCCCGGCGCGCATCGAGTTGCATCACGTTGTTGGCGATGAAGAGGCTGTAGTAGCGGTAGGCGACCAGGTAGATGGCCACGGCCGCGACGACGATCCAGAGGGCGTTGATCGGCTCTCCGCGGCGCAGGGCCACGACGCTCAACGCACACGCTCCCAGAACAGCCACGGCAAACCAGGCGAGGTGTTTAACCAGACGGGTTGTCATTGCATGTCTCCTGCCGATATCCAATGGATTGCGGCGATTGTTTTTATAGTGTGGCCCCGGCAATTCGGAGCTGGCCCAATATCCCTGCTGGCCGTCAATAAATAAATCCGTAGTACTACGTAGATGCCAATTCCTCCCTGTGGGAGCGAGCCTGCTCGCGAAGGCGTCGGATCAGTCAGCATTGTCGTTACCTGACACACCGTCTTCGCGAGCAGGCTCGCTCCCACACAGGCTCGCTCCCACAGGTTTTATGTTTCACCCATGGGTTTGGCATATGATGCCGCCATTCGCCTCCCCGCCGGATCCGGACAGGAGTACAGATGCTGCTCAAACACAAGATCGTCGCTCTCGGGATCCTGCCGCTGGTCCTGGCGATTGCCGTTATTGGTGCCTTGGTCATCTCGCTCAATCGCCAGTTGGGTGACCAACAGGCGCAGCTGATCGAAGACAGTATCCTGGCCAGTAAACGCGCCGAGCTGAAGAACTACGTAGAGATGGCGCAGAGCCTGATCGCCCCGTTGTACAACGACGGCCAGGGAGATGCGCGGGCACAACAGCAGGTGCTGGAAGAACTGCGCAAGCTCAGCTTTGGCATCAACGGTTATTTTTTCGTCTACGACCGCCAGGGTCGCAGCCTGATGCATGCCCGCCAGTCGGAGCTGGTGGGGCAATATCTCTGGGACATGAAGGATCCTCAAGGCCTGCCCGTCATCCAGGCCTTGCTCAAGAGCGCCGAATCAGGCGAAGGCTTTCAGCGCTATGCCTGGAACAAGCCCTCCTCCGGCCAGGTAACCGACAAGCTCGCCTACGTCGTGATGCTTGATCGTTGGGGCTGGATGCTGGGCACCGGGATCTACCTGGAAGACGTCGAACGCGCCACCCAGCAGGCTCGCGCCGAAGTGGCCCAGGGCATCCACACCACCATGCAGGCCATCGCCGCCATCGCGTTGGTCGCGGTGCTGCTGGTGTTTGCCGGCGGCATCACCCTCAATGTCAGCGAGCATCGCCTGGCCGACAAGAAACTGCAGCGCTTGAACCAGCGTATCGTCAGCTTGCAGGAGGAAGAGCGCTCGCGGGTGTCTCGCGAACTCCACGACGGCATCAGCCAGCTGTTGGTTTCGATCAAGTTCCAGTTCGAACTGGCCAGCCATGTGATCGAGAACGGCCAGGAAAATGGCCTCGGCATCTTGAAGAATGCGACCGATCGACTGGGCGAAGCGATCGGTGAAATCCGTAGCATTTCCCATGATTTGCGTTCCTCGTTGCTCGATACCCTGGGCCTGCCCGCCGCCATCGGCCAGCTCGCGGCGGAATTCGAACAGCGCAGTGGCCTGGAAGTGTCCTACCGAAGCAACGAATTCGACTGTCGCCTGGAAAACGGCGCCCCGGTCTCGCTGTTCCGGATTGCCCAGGAGGCGCTGACCAACATCGAGCGACACGCCGGGGCGAAACGAGTCGCCATCACCCTGTTCGGTTCGGGCCAATCCCTGCGCCTGACCGTGGTGGATGACGGGATGGGCTTCAACGTCCCGCAGGTCGAGCGTGGTCACACCGGCATCGGCCTGCGTAATATCCGCGAACGGGTCGAGCATTTTGGCGGGCGGCTGGAAATGACCTCGGTTCCGGGACGAAGCGAACTGGATATCCTGTTGCCCATGACCCTGTCGGCCACGGAAAGTTGATGCGCGTTCATTTCCACAAGAGCACCTGCCCATGACCCTGCCCCCCGCCATACGCGTCGCCCTGGTCGACGATCACTCGCTGGTTCGTGATGGTATTCGCGCGCTGCTGTCCGTCATGTCTCGCCTGGACGTGGTCGGCGAAGCGGAGAACGGCGCGCAGGCGATCGACATGGTCGGGCGCTGCCAGCCGGACCTGCTGCTGATGGACATCGGCCTGAAGGACATGAACGGCCTCGAGCTGACCCGGCTGCTGGGCAAGCAATACCCCGGCTTGAAGATCCTCATCCTGAGCATGTACGACAATCATGAGTACATCAGTGAATCCGTGCGCGCCGGTGCCAGCGGTTACGTGCTGAAGAATTCACCTTCCAAAGAGATCATTGCCGCCATCGAAGCCATCATCGGCGGCGGCACCTTCTACAGCGCCGAGATCGCCCAGCGCCTCGCCACCGACCCGAACACCGACAGCGAACTGACGCCGCGCGAGAGCCAGGTCCTGGCGAAAATGGTCGAGGGGCTCAACAACAAGGAAATGGCCCGTGAACTGGACATCAGCGTACGTACCGTCGAAACCCACCGCCTGAGCATCCGCCGCAAACTCAATATCGACAAGCCTGCGGCGCTGGTGAAATACGCGATCGATCACGGACTTGTTTCCCGCTAGCGAGGGAGCTTGCCTGGCTGCCTTCCGAGCAACACCAAAGCCACTACAAACGACAGCGCCACGGCGATGGCGCCGCCCAGGTAAACCGCACCAATGCCCCAGCCACTCGCCAGCAGGCCGGCCAGCGGGCTGGTGATGCCCAGGGCAATATCGAGAAAGGCGACATAGGCGCCCATGGCGAGACCGCGAGCCTGTGGTGGTGCGCGCCGCACCGCCTCCACGCCAAAACCGGGAAACGCCAGGGAATAACCGAAACCGGTGAGTGCCGCCCCCAGGTAGGCGCTGGTCGCGCTGTCGGCGCTCCAGATCAGCAGCAGCCCAACGCTTTCGATCAACACACAGACCAGTGCCACACGGGCGCCACCAATCTTGTCCGGAAGGTGCCCGAACAGCAGCCGCGCACCGATGAACGCCACGCCGAACGCGGTGAATGCCAACGAAGCGTTGCCCCACTCCCGGGCCGCGAACAACAGGGCGATAAACGCCGTGAGAACACCAAAACCGACGCTGCAGAACGCCAACCCCAAGCCAGGAACCCAGACGGCGCCGAGCATCTTGTAGAACGGTGTACGCCGGGTCGCCGTAGGGGCGACGGCGCGCACGCCGGCGACAATCGCCAAGGCCAGCAGCGGCACGAACATCGAGGCCAGGACGATGCCCACGAAGCCCCAACCGGCATTCAACGCAACACCGAGCGGCGCACCCAGTGCGTAGGCGCCGTACATGGCGATGCCGTTCCAGGCCATGACCTTGCCGGCATGCTGCGGCCCCACCAGGCCGATGCCCCAGCCCATCGCTCCGGTGACGATGAGGCTTTCCCCGATCGCCAGCAGCACGCGGCCGCCCGACAAAAGCCAGACCGACGTAACCGGCTCGGCAACGAACGCCAGGGAAAGCAGATAGACCAGCCCGGAAACGGCGGCCGTTACCAGCCCGGCCATGACCGCGCGCTTGCCGCCACGCAGGTCGGCAAAGTTGCCGGCCCAGGCCCGTGACAGCAGCGCCGCGGCGAACTGTGCCCCGACCACCAGGCCAATCACCAGCGTGCCCATGCCCAGCGTGTCATGCAGGTGCAGCGGCAAGACCGGCAATTGCATGCCGATGGTGAGGAAACCGACAAACACGGTCAGTGTGAGCGGCAACAGCTTGAGCGCCGGATTGGCCTCGACGGTTGCCCCGAGCGCCGATGCGGCGCCGAGATGAAGTTTTTCTTGAGTCATGACCCTGCCCATGGAAAGGAAGCGAAGTGAAGTTGAACGGCGTCTGTGCAGCCGACTAGAATGCGATCAATTAGTCGCATTCAAGATACGAATAATCCGTCGCATTGCCTATTCGCATTCCTTTCGAGGTGCATGACCTTCATGTCCGAACGCCCAAGCCCTCAGATTTCCTCGCGCAAACAGCCGAAACAGGCCCGCTCCACCGAACTCGTGGCGGCCGTCCTGGAGGCGGCTGTTCAGGTTCTGGCAAGCCACGGCGCCCCGCGTTTCACCGTGGCTCGTGTGGCGGAGCGGGCGGGAGTCAGCGTCGGGTCGGTGTATCAATACTTCCCGAACAAGGCGGCGATCCTGTTCCGGTTGCAGAGTGACGAGTGGCAACAAACCACCGCCATGCTGCGGGACATCCTCGAGGACCAGTGCAAGTCGCCTCTGCAGCGATTGAGGGATCTGGTGCAGACGTTCATCCAGTCCGAATGCGACGAGGCGCAGATACGCATCGCCCTCAATGACGCCGCCCCGCTCTACCGCGATGCCCCCGAACATCAGACGGCGCGAATCTCGGTGCAGCAATCGGTGGACGCTTTCATGCAACAAGTGCTGCCGGAAGCCAGCACGCAGAGCCGCGCCCTGGCCGGTGACCTGATCATCACCACCCTCGGTTCCGTGGGTAAGCGATTTTCGGCAACGCCACGCTCCGGCGAGGAAATCCGAGCCTATGCCGATGCCATGGCCGATATGTTCTGTGCCTATCTGGAGAGTCTGCGGCAGAAAGCCGTCGAGATCGCGCCAGGCTGACTGCTCGTCCCGACGATCCGGTGACAGCCCGCCGACACTTTTACTACACTCGCCCGTCTTGTCCCTCCCTTTGCGAGACGTCCGATCCATGAAAACCATAACAAGCACGATGACGTTCTGTGGCCTGCTGGCGTTCTGCGGCAGCGCCCTGGCCGAGCCAACCCCTTCGCATCTGGACAAGGTCCTGCAACAAGGTGAACTGCGGGTGTGCACGACGGGCGACTACAAGCCCTATACCTACAAGGCCGCATCGGGTGAATACGAGGGCATCGACATCGACATGGCCCGTTCCCTCGCCAGCAGCCTCGGCGTCAAGGTGCAATGGGTCCAGACCACCTGGAAAACCCTGATGCCAGACATGTTGGCCGGCAAATGTGACATCGGCATGGGCGGGATTTCGGTGACCCTGGAACGGCAGAAAAAAGCCTATTTCAGCAGCACCCTGGACGTTGACGGCAAGATCCCCCTGGTGCGTTGCGAAGACCAGTCGCGCTACCAGACCATCGAGCAGATGAACCAGCCTTCGGTGCGTCTTGTCGAGCCGGCCGGCGGCACCAACGAAGCCTTCGTGCGGGCATTCCTGCCCAAGGGCCAGCTGGCGTTCCATGACAACGTGACCATCTTCCAGGAGCTCCTGGAAAAACGCGCCGACGTGATGATCACCGATGCCTCCGAAGCGCTCTACCAGCAGAAACTCAAACCGGGCCTGTGCGCCGTCAACCCGACCCAGTACCTGCAATACGGCGAGAAGGCCTACCTGCTGCCGCGCGATGACCACACCTGGAAAATGTACGTTGACCAGTGGCTGCACCTGAGCAAGGCCAATGGCAGCTACCAGAAAGTGATCGGACAGTGGCTGGCCGTCCCCGGCGCCCAGTGATGTATCTGCAAATAAAAAACCTGTGGGAGCGAGCCTGCTCGCGAAGGCGTCCGCTCAGTCGACATCTTCATCGACTGACACACCGCTATCGCGAGCAAGCTCGCTCCCACAAGAGCACCTGTGGCGCATGCAGATCCTGAGTCCAACCCACAAGAGCATCTGTGGCGCATGCAGATCCTGAGTCCAACCCAACAACTGTGGGATCTGTGGCACATGCAGATCCTGAGTCCAACCCAACAACTGTGGGATCTGTGGCACATGCAGATCCCGAGTCCAACCCAAAACCACTGTGGGAGCGAGCTTGCTCGCGATGGCGTCCGCTCAGTCGACATCATCATCGACTGACACTCCGCTTTCGCGAGCAGGCTCGCTCCCACAGGAATAGTACGGTCAGGCGTGTTCCCCTGACCTCACTGCCCCGCCCGCACCTTGGCGATTTCGGCGTACATCATCTTCACCAGCTCACCGTCCAGGGATTTGGCGAATTTATCGATCACCGGCTGCACGCGTTCGCGGAAACGATCTTTCTCGGCCGGGGTGATTTCGTTGACGGTCATGGCGCCCGCCAGCGTCGCCTTGGCCTTGTCCATGCTCGCCGCGGTGACTTCACGCTGGAACTTCTGCGCCTCGCTCGCGGCCTCGCGGATCAGCGCCTTTTCATCGTCGTTGAGGCGGTTCCAGGTTTTCTGGCTGATGATCAACGACTGCGGATTGAAGATGTGGCCCGTCACCGAAAGGTACTTCTGCACCTCGTAGAATTTGTTGCCTTCGATCACCGTGAACGGGTTTTCCTGACCATCAATAGTGTGTTGCTCCAGGCCGGTATAGACCTCCGGGAAAGCCATCGGCACCGGGTTGGCGCCCAGGGCACTGAAGGTTTCCAGATAGATCGGCGACTGGATGACACGAACCTTCAAGCCCTGCATGTCTTCAAGTTTCGCCACCGGATGCTTGCTGTTGGTCAGGTGACGAAACCCCAGGTCCCAGTAACCCAGGCCGACCAGGCCCTTGCTGTCCAACTGCGCCGCGAGTTTCTGGCCGACCGGCCCGTCTATCACCGCGTGGGCTTCCTCGGCGTTGTTGAACAGGAACGGGAAATCGAGCATGGCGAAATCCGCGGCCTGGGCAGCGAGGATGCCGGAGTTCAGCACCGTGATATCCAGCGTGCCGCCTTGCAGGGCCGAGACGGTCTGCACATCGCCGCCCAGGGTTCCGCCAGGGAACAGACGAACCTTGAGCTTGCCGCCGCTCTTTTCACTGAGCAGGTCGGCAAACTTCTGCGCGCCCTGCCCTTGCGGATGTTCCTTGACGTTCTGGAAGGCAAAACGCAGGGTGCGCTCGCGGATCTCAGCGGCGTGGCCGGCCACGCTGCCGAGCAGCAAGCCTGTTGCGCAAGCCCCAGCCAGCAAGGTTTTCATCAGTTTTTGCATGTCAGTCTCCGATCTTTATTGTTGTTGGTTTCGAGCTGCTACGGATTGCACCGGCATCAACCGGTGAAGAACTTCAACGGTCCCAGGACGAGCTGAGGGAACAGCACCAGCAGGAACAGCACCGCAAATTGCGCAAGCATGAACGGCCACACGCCACGCACGATTTCCTCGAATTCCAGCTTCGCCACGCCACAGACCACGTTGAGCACCGTGCCCACCGGCGGCGTGATCAGGCCAATCGCGGTGTTGATCAGAAACAGCACGCCGAAGTACACCGGGTCGATGCCCGCCTGGATCACCGCGGGCATCAGCACCGGCGTGAGGATGAGGATGGTCGGGGTCATGTCCATCACCGTGCCGACCAGGATGATCAGCGCCATCATCACCAGCAGCAGGAGGGTCTGGTTGTCCATGAACGGCGCCAGCAGGTCGGCCAACTGGCCCGGCAGGTCGGCGATGGTCACCAGCCAAGACGAGACCATCGCGGCCGCCACCAGCAACATCACCACCGAGGTGGTCCTGGCCGATGACAGGATCACTTCGTACAGCTGGCTGATCTTCATTTCCCGGTAGATCACCAACGACACGAACAGCGAATAGACCGCCGCGACCACCGCCGCTTCCGTGGGGGTGAAGATGCCAAACTTGAGGCCGAGGATGATGATCAGCGGCAGGCCCATCGCCCAACTGCCGTCCAGCAATGTGCGCAGCACCTCGGTACGGGAGCGCTTGGGCGCCGTCTCGACATTCTCGCGGCGGGAGATGAACCACCAGGCGATGGCGAGCCCGACACCGAGCATGAGCCCGGGCACAATTCCGGCCAGGAACAGCTTGGAGATCGATACCCCGGAGGCCACGCCAAAAACGATGAAACCTATGCTCGGCGGAATGACCGGCGCGATGGTGCTGCCAGCGGCGATCAGCCCGGCCGAACGCCCTCGGTTGTGCCCGGCCAGCACCATCATCGGCACCAGCAGCGCTGCCAGCGCCGCGGCATCAGCCACCGCCGAACCGGAAAGCGAGGCCAACAGGCAGGAGGCGATGATCGCGACATAACCCAGGCCTCCGCGCTTGTGCCCCACCAGCGCCATGGCGATGTTGACGATGCGCTTGGACAGGCCGCCGACATTCATGACTTCGCCGGCCAGCATGAAGAACGGCACGGCCATCAACGGAAAGCTATCAGCGCCATTGAGCAGGTTCTGCGCGATGATCTGGGCATCGAACAGGTCCAGGTAGAACATCAGCGCGACGCTGACCACCAGCAAGGCAAAGGCAATCGGCATACCCAGCGCCATGCTGCCCATCAACGACCCGAGGAAAATGGCCAAGGTCATGGGCGGCTACCTTTGAGGGTGTCGTGGTTGATTGCCGAAGCATCGCTGGCCTCGACCATCACCAGCTCGTCATCCGCGAGTTTGCCGAACAGCGCCAGGTACAGTTCATACAGCAGAATGGCGGTGGCGCTGACGCCGAACACCAGGCCGGCGGCGTAGAACAGCGCCATCGACAGGCCTGAAGCCGGCGCGACCACGTCCAGGTTGATCACTGCCTGTTGCCAGCTGCCGCTGACGATCAAGCCGCAGATATACAGCATCAGCAAGTGGCTGATGACCAGGCAGGCACGCTTGCCGGCGGGCGGCAAGCGCTTGACCAGGCTGTTCATGCCCAGATGGGCGCGGTCCTTGAGCGCCACCAGGGCGCCGAGGAAAATCATCCAGACGAAGAACCAGCGCGACAGTTCTTCCGAAACGCTGATGCCGGAGTTGAACGCATAGCGCAGCACGACGTTGCCGAACACCAGCACGATCATCGCGACCATGCACAGGACAATCAGCAGCTTCAGCAGCTTGAAATACAAATCGACGACTTTTGTCATCTTGAAGACCTCACAGGTTGACCGAGCGCCGACATGCATCCGGCGCGACAGAGCGCAAACGCGTGCGCTATCGGATCGAAACCGAAACGTCCCGGCAGATACCGGGGCTGGAGGCGTGAGACGGGGCGAAAGCCATTGGACGGGAGCGCATGAGGACCTCTGTTTTTTATTATGGCCTTGCCTGGGCATGGCGAGGCTGAGTGCCAGCTAAAATGTACTACCCAGTTAATCCGGTCAATAACCTTGCAGGGCCTGAGCACGGATCAAGACGGAACTAGCGTGCGATTATCGGTCACTGGTCAGTGGATTACGGGGTCAAACCCGCTGGTCACGGGGGGATTTGTATCGCTGTGTATATGGGCAGCGAATTGATACGAATTCGCCGATTTCACGCCTTTCCGGCACACATCGCCGATACACCTGCGCGTTTAACTGCACACACCGGACAGCAGCACACAGGCGCTGCCACGGCCCACTCAATAACGCGCAAGGAGAATCACCATGTTCAATTTCTCGAAACTTTCATCCCTCGCAATCGCCCTGACGCTGGTTGGCGGTGTCGGCTTGTCGACGGCGGCCTCGGCCAAGAGCTCCCCTTCCCATGGCCATGCTGCGCAGCAGCTGGCTGAGGGTGGCTCTGATCGTCTGATTCAGAATCGCGTGGCCGAAGGCGGGGCTGATCGGTTGCAGGAGCTGCGTGAACGCAGCACCGCATGAAAGCGCTGTTGTGGCGAGGGAGCTTGCTCCCGCTCGGCTGCGCAGCGGTCGTCAACCTGCCAGCCGGTTTTTTCTGGAGAACCGGGTTGAATGGTTTTGGGGCTGCTATGCAGCCCAGCGGGAGCAAGCTCCCTCGCCACGAAAAGCTCTAAGGGCAAAGCCTCAAGGCTCAAGGCTTGATGTTTTTCAATTCATTGAGCAAACCCAGCAGCTGCTGCATTTTTTCTTCGCCGAACTGTTCCTCGATCCGCCGGTAGTTGCTTTCCATGCCTTCGCTCATGGACACGAAACACTGCTGGCCGCGCTCGGTCAGGCCAACGAAAACCCGACGCTGGTCCTGGCTGGATTTCTGCCGCCGCACCAGCCCGTCGCGCTCCAGGCGAGTGAGCACGCCGGTCATGCTGGGCTTGAGGATGCAGGCCTGATGGGCGAGCTGGTGGCTCTCCAACTCACCCTGCTGGTGCAGAATGCGGATCACTCGCCACTGCTGCTCCGTAAGATCATGCTGGTTCAGCGCCGGACGAAAAAAAGCCATCGCCGCTTCGCGGGCTTGCAGCAGAGTCAGCGTCAGTGAGGGTCTCGGGTTGGCCATGTTCTAACTGTATGGATGGGCGAGTCGGCAGCTTAGTGTCGCCGGCAGGCTGCTGCAAGCGCCTCGCTTTTGTGGCGAGGAGGCTTGCTCCCTCGCCATGGGTCCATCGGTCTATTTGAACAACATGCCCGACTGCCGCTGCCGATACTCCCCCGGTGTCAGCCTGGCGTAACGCTGGAAAAACCGGCTGAAATACGCGGGGTCCTTGAAGCCGAGCTGGTAGCAGATTTCATTGGCAGAGCTGCCGGTGAACAACAGCAGCCGCTTGGCCTCCTGCATCAGACGCTCCATGATCAAGCGCTTGGAAGGCAGGTCGGCGATTCGTCGACACACGTCGTTGAGGCGCGCCTCGGTCACGCCAATGTCCGCGGTATAACGCGACAGGGGCCAGTGCTGGAAATAATGCGCTTCGATCAACTCATTAAAACGGTGGAAGATCTTCAGGTCTTCATGCCGCGCCGGCCTGGCTTCCAGGGAGTTGGAGCACAGCCGCAGCAGGCTGATCATGATCAGCCGCGTCAAGCCGTCCAGCGCCGCGCTGCGCCCCGGCCGCCCGGCCGTCACCTCTTCGCTCAATTCCTCGAACAGGCAGTCCAGCCGCCGCACCTCCCCCGTCTGCTCCGGCCCCAACTGCGCCAGCGCGACGCAGGACGCCGGCATCTGCACGCCCGCCGGCGCCAGGCTCGGATCGGCATCGATCAATTGCCACACCAGTTGCTGACGCACCGTCAGTACGTGTCCGTCGCTGTCGGCTTCGGTAACAAAAGCGTGGGGAATGGTCGGCGGCGTGAGAAAAAACATCGGCCCTGATTCGACGTACTGCCGATCATCCAGATACACCCGCACGGTGCCGCTCTTGACGTAGTGAACCTGGAAGAACCGGTCATGCCGATGGACCGGCATGTTGCGCCCAAAAAAGCCGGCCAGGTTGGCGAGCCGGTCGTAATGCACTTCGGCATCGCTGTAGCGCTGGTCGTACACCTGGCCAATGTTGATGTTCGGGATCGGCTGCCGGTCGGTCATCACGCATTACTCGTTTTTATTCTGATTCAGGCCACTGCCTGCGCTCATGCTGCGCCGAAATCGGCAGGGCAACCAGTGCCGGAAGATTCTGCCACGCTTGACGATAGTTAACATCTTAATTATAACTGTTAACACATTAACAATATTCGCAGAGCACTGGTCTCTGCCATCCCAGGAGACAAGCATGAGCCGTGCCCTGCATGACGTCGCGACCGGCACCCTGTTCGGGGTCGCGCTGAACTACCAGGGGCTGCTGAAGCAGCGCCTCGCCGAGTTCGAGCAAGCGCCTTACCAGAAGCCGCCGCTCAAGCCCGTGCTGTTCATCAAGACGCCGAACACCCGCAACCAGCACGAGGCCGAAGTGATTCATCCAGGCCAGGGCGAGCGCCTGCAACCCGGGCCGGCGTTGGGTGTGGTGATGGGCAAGTCCGCCAGCCGCGTCAGCGCCGACGAGGCGTTGAACTACGTGGCTGGCTACACCGTGGTCAATGAATTCAGCCTGCCGGAGGACAGCTACTACCGTCCCGCCGTCAAGGCCAAGTGCCGGGATGGCTTTTGCACCATCGGTCCCGACCTGGTGCCCAGCGCCAACGTTGCCGACCCCCACAGCCTGGCGGTCACGCTGTACGTCAACGGCGAGGTTCGCCAGCAGAACAACACGGCCAATTTCGTTCGCGACATCCCCCGCTTGATCGCCGAGATCAGCGAGTTCATGACCCTGCATGCCGGCGATGTCTTGATCACCGGCACGCCCGAGGGCCGGGTCGATGTACTGCCCGGCGATCGCGTCGAAGTGGACATCAGCGGCATTGGCCGACTCGTCAATACCATCGTGGCCGAGGAAACAGGAGCCGCCTCATGAAACGCGCACGCATTCACTTTGAAGGCCGGGTCCACGCCGTCACGGTCGAGAACGATAACGCCGTGCGCCTGGCCGACGGTCGGCTGCTGGCCGAAAACCAGGTGCAGTGGCTGCCACCGGCCACCGGCAGCATGTTCGCCCTGGGCCTGAACTATGCCGATCACGCTGCGGAGTTGGCGTTCAAGCCGCCGACCGAACCGCTGGCCTTCATCAAGTCCCCCGGCACCTACACCGGCCACAACCAGATCACCTGGCGCCCCGACAACGTTGCCTACATGCACTACGAGTGCGAGCTGGTGGCGGTCATCGGCAAACCGGCGCGCAACGTCAAGCGTGAGGACGCGCTGGGCTACCTGGCCGGCTACACCGTCTGCAACGACTACGCGATCCGCGACTACCTGGAAAACTACTACCGCCCCAACCTGCGGGTGAAGAACCGCGACGCCACGACACCGGTCGGCCCGTACATCGTTGACGTTGCCGACGTTGCCGACCCTGGCAACCTGACCTTGCGCACCTGGATCAATGGCGAGTTGCGCCAGCAAGGCAGCACCAAGGACATGATCTTCGATATTCCCTACCTCATCGAATACCTGTCCAGCTTCATGACCCTGCAACCCGGCGACATGATCGCCACCGGCACGCCCGAAGGCCTGGCCGATGTGGTGCCGGGCGATGAAGTGGTCGTGGAAGTGGAAGGCGTCGGTCGCCTGGTCAACACAATCGTCAGCGAAGCCGAGTTCTTCGCGTCCCGGAAAGAGGCTTGAGCAGCATGATCAAACACTGGATCGATGGCCGTGAGGTCGAGAGCAAAGACGTCTTCGTCAACTACAACCCCGCCACCGGCGAGGCCATTGGCGAAGTCGCCAGCGGCGGCGCCGAGGAAGTCGCCCAGGCTGTCGCGGCGGCCAAGGCAGCGTTTCCGAAATGGGCCAACACCCCGGCGAAAGAACGGGCCCGGCTGATGCGCAAACTCGGCGAGCTGATCGAACAGAACGTGCCGAAACTGGCCGAACTGGAAACCCTCGACACCGGCTTGCCGATCCACCAGACCAGGAACGTGCTGATCCCAAGGGCTTCTCACAACTTCGATTTCTTCGCCGAAGTCTGCACCCGAATGGACGGTCACACCTACCCGGTCGACGACCAGATGCTCAACTACACCCTGTACCAGCCGGTGGGTGTCTGCGCCTTGGTCTCGCCGTGGAACGTGCCGTTCATGACCGCGACCTGGAAGACCGCGCCGTGCCTGGCACTGGGCAATACCGCCGTGCTGAAAATGTCCGAGCTGTCGCCGCTGACCGCCAACGAACTCGGGCGCCTGGCCGTCGAGGCCGGCATTCCCAACGGGGTGCTCAACGTGATCCAGGGCTACGGCGCCACGGCCGGCGATGCGTTGGTGCGTCACCCGGACGTGCGGGCGATTTCTTTCACCGGCGGCACCGCCACCGGCAAGAAAATCATGCAGACCGCTGGCCTTAAAAAGTACTCGATGGAACTGGGCGGCAAGTCACCGGTACTGATTTTCGAAGACGCCGATCTTGACCGTGCCCTCGACGCGGCACTGTTCACCATCTTCTCGTTGAACGGCGAGCGCTGCACCGCCGGCAGCCGGATCTTCATCCAGGAAAGTGTCTACCCACAATTCGTAGCCGAGTTCGCCGCCCGCGCCAGACGCCTGATCGTCGGCGACCCGCAGGACCCCAAGACCCAGGTCGGCTCGATGATCACCCAGGCCCATTACGACAAGGTCACCGGCTACATCAGGATCGGTCTCGAAGAAGGCGCCACCCTGCTCGCCGGTGGCCTGGAGCGTCCGGCCAACCTGCCGGCGCATCTGAGTTGCGGCCAGTTCATCCAGCCGACGGTGTTCGCCGACGTGAACAACAACATGCGCATCGCCCAGGAAGAAATCTTCGGCCCGGTGGTGTGCCTGATTCCGTTCAAGGACGAGGCCGAAGCCTTGCGGTTGGCCAACGCTACCGAATATGGCCTGGCGTCCTATATCTGGACCCAGGACATCGGCAAGGCCCATCGCCTGGCTCATGGCATCGAGGCCGGCATGGTGTTCATCAACAGCCAGAACGTGCGCGACCTGCGCCAGCCTTTCGGTGGCGTAAAGGGTTCCGGAACCGGCCGCGAAGGCGGACAGTACAGCTTCGAAGTCTTCGCCGAGATCAAGAACGTGTGCATCTCCATGGGCAGCCATCACATTCCGCGCTGGGGGGTATGACCTAGGAAAACCTGGTGATTAACCTGTGGCGAGGGGATTCATCCCCGCTGGGCTGCGCAGCAGCCCCAAAGCCTGACCACACGGTGTGTCAGGCAATTTGAATTGGGGGCGCTTCGCACCCCAGCGGGGATGAATCCCCTCGCCACAAAAGCTCCAACACCAGCAAGACCTGTTTCACCGTTTTGAAGATCAACAAGAACAACATTTCAGGAGAATCATCATGGGCGAAGTCGTCCTGGCTGCGAAGATCTGCCACGTTCCGTCGATGTACCTGTCCGAGCTGCCCGGCAAGCATCACGGCTGCCGCGCGGCAGCGATCGCCGGGCACAAGGAAATCGGCCGCCGCGCCCGTGAACTCGGCGCCGATACCGCCGTGGTGTTCGACGTGCACTGGCTGGTCAACAGCGCTTATCACGTCAACAGCGGCGAGCATTTCAAAGGCATCTACACCAGCAACGAACTGCCGCACTTCATCAAAAACATGGAGTACGAATACCCGGGTTGCCCGGAGCTGGGCGAGTTGATCGCCGCCGAGGCCAACGCCGCCGATATCAGGACCTTGGCCCACAACATCCCCAGCCTCGAGCTGGAATACGGCACCTTGGTGCCGATGCGCTACATGCACATGGATGTACCGGCGGAGCAGAAATTCAACGTGGTGTCGATTGCCGCCTGGTGCGCCTGGCACCGCCTGCAGGACAGTTTCACCTTCGGCGCCGCCGTGCGCCGGGCCATCGAGAAGAGCGACCGCAAGGTCCTGGTCCTGGCCTCCGGCTCGCTGTCCCACCGTTTCTCCGACGACCGCAACGCCGAAGCCAATATCCACAACTGGACGCGGGAATTCGACAAGCAGGTCGATCTGCACGTCGTGAAGTTGTGGCGCGAAGGCCGCTGGAAAGAGTTCTGCGCCATGCTGCCGGACTACGCCGAACATTGCTTCGGCGAAGGCAAGATGCACGACACGGCGATGCTGCTGGGGCTGCTCGGCGGGCCGGACTACGCCAAACCCGCCGAAATCATCACCGAGCCCTTCGGCAGCTCCGGCACCGGCCAGATCAACGCGATTTTTCCAGTCTGAACAACAGCCGCAAGCTCAAGCTGATCGCCTCAACTTGCCGCTTGCCGCTTACAACTCGAAGCTGCCCACGCAGGAGGCCCCCATGCCCCATTTCATCGCCGAGTACACCGATAACATCGAGCAGCAGGCCGACCTGCCCGGCCTGTTTGAAAAGGTCCACGTCTTGCTGGGCGACAGCGGCGTGTTTCCCTTGGGCGGCATCCGCAGCCGTGGCGTGCGCCTGGACACCTGGCGCATGGCAGACGGCAGGCACGATTACGCCTTTGTCCATATGACGCTCAAGGTCGGCCATGGTCGCGACCTGGCTACCCGGCAAAAGGTCGCGGAAAAACTCTTCGAACTGATCACCACGCACTTCGCCGACTTGCAGGCCCAACGCCTGCTGGCGTTGTCATTCGAGATGATCGAGCTGCACGAGCAGCTCAACTTCAAGGCCAACAACGTCCACGCCTTTCTCAAGGGCCAGCCCAGCTAGCCCGTTCGCCCCATCGGCCTCTCAGACAAAAAGTACAAGATCATGAGCACAGCCAATACTGCCGACACCGCCGGCACCCTCGCGCACGACCGCACCCATGCCAGCATCACCTGGCGGCTTATGCCGCTGTTGCTGGTCTGCTACCTCTTTGCCCACCTGGACCGCATCAACATCGGCTTCGCCAAGATGCAGATGAGCGCCGACCTGCAATTCAGCGACACGGTCTATGGCTTCGGCGCCGGTCTGTTCTTCATCGCCTATGCGCTGTTCGGCGTGCCGAGCAACATGGCCCTGGACCGGGTCGGCCCACGTCGCTGGATCGCCACGCTGATGGTGGTCTGGGGCGCGTTGTCGACCGGCATGTTCCTCATCGAAAGCGCCAGCGGGTTCTACGTGTTGCGCTTCTTGCTGGGCGTCGCCGAGGCCGGGTTTTTCCCAGGCATCCTGGTCTTCCTCAACCGCTGGTACCCGGCGCGGCGCCGGGCCCAGGTCACGGCGCTGTTTGCCATTGCCGTGCCGATGGCGGGCGTGATCGGCGGGCCGTTGTCAGGCGGCATATTGGAACATTTCCATGACTTCGGCGGCCTGCGCGGCTGGCAATGGATGTTCATCATCGAAGGCTTGCCGGTGATCCTGCTCGGCCTGGTGGTGCTCAAGTGCCTGCCCGACAGCTTCGAGACGGTCAACTGGCTCAGCGCCGACGCCAAGCAGCAACTGCGCGAGCAACTGAGCCACGAAGAACAGCGCAAATCCATCACCTCGTTCTCGGCCATTCTCGGCAACCCGCAGGTCTGGCTGCTGGTGGCGGTGTATTTCGCGGTGATGCTGGCGGTCAACACCCTGGCGTTCTGGATGCCCACCCTGATCCATGGCGCCGGCATCGGCAGCGATGGCAAGGTCGGGCTGCTCAGCGCCGTGCCTTACCTGGCTGGCTGTTTCTTCATGATCGGTTGCGGACGCTCGTCCGATCACCACCGCGAACGCCGCTGGCACCTGTGCGTGCCGCTGTTGATGGCGGCGGCCGGCATTGCCGTCGCCGGGCTTTCCCCGGCCAATCCGACCCTGGTGCTGGGCGGCCTGATCCTCGCCGGCATGGGCGCCAGTGCCGCGTTGCCGATGTTCTGGCAACTGCCACCGGCGTTCCTGTCCAACAGCACCCAGGCCGCCGGCATCGCACTGATCAGTTCCTTCGGCAGCATCGCTTCGTTCTTCGCGCCCTACCTGATCGGTTGGATGCGCGACACCACCCAGAGCGCCAGCCTGGCCCTTTACGTCCTGGCACTGCTCATCGCCCTGGGTGGCCTGTTGGTGCTGCGCACCCGGGCAGCCATCGTCAATCCACAATAGAGACCCTTGTCATGCTCGATCAAAGCCTCATCCAGCAAGCCGCCGCGCGCCTTGACCAAGCCGAACGCTCCCGTGAACAGGTGCGGCAATTTTCCCTCGATCATCCAGGCATCACCATCGATGACGCCTACGCCATCCAGCGCGCCTGGGTCGCGCAAAAAATCAACGACGGGCGCAAGCTGGTCGGTCACAAGATCGGCCTGACTTCCCGCGCAATGCAGGTCTCGTCGAATATCACCGAACCGGATTATGGCGCGCTGCTGGACGACATGTTTTTCGATGAAGGCAGCGATATTCCGTTCGAACGCTTCATCGTGCCGCGCGTGGAAGTCGAGCTGGCGTTCATTCTCGGCAAGCCGCTCAAAGGCCCGAACGTGACGCTGTTCGACGTGCTTGATGCCACCGAATGGGTGATTCCGGCGCTGGAAATCATCGATGCGCGTATCCAGCAGATCGACCCGCAGACCAAGGTCACCCGCAAGGTCTTCGATACCATCTCCGACAACGCCGCCAATGCCGGCGTGGTCATGGGCGGCCGTGCCGTGCGGCCCACCGAGATCGACCTGCGCAAAGTGCCGGCAGTGCTCTATCGCAACGGCGTGATCGAGGAGTCCGGCGTGTCGGCGGCGGTGCTCAATCACCCGGCCAAGGGCGTGGCCTGGCTGGCGAACAAACTGGCGGCCTACGACGTCACGCTGCAGCCGGGCCAGATCATCCTGGGCGGCTCTTTCACCCGCCCGGTGGCGGCCAATCCGGGCGATACCTTCCATGTCGATTACGACATGCTCGGCTCCATCGCCTGCCGTTTCGTCTGACCGGAGACTTCACATGGACATGCCCGTCAATACCTTCAAGCAACGCCTGCGCAGCGGTGAAGCACAAATCGGCCTGTGGCTGGGCCTGGCCGACGCCTACTGCGCGGAGCTGGCGGCCAATGCCGGATTCGACTGGTTGCTGATCGACGGTGAACACGCGCCCAACGATCTGCGCACCCTGCTTGGCCAGCTCCAGGCCATCGCGCCCTACCCCGGCCAACCGGTGATTCGCCCGGTGATCGGCGACACGGCGCTGATCAAGCAACTGCTCGATATCGGCGCGCAAACGCTACTGGTGCCAATGGTGGAAAGCGCCGCCCAAGCCAGCGAACTGGTGCGCGCCATGCATTACCCGCCGCACGGTGTACGCGGCGTCGGCAGCGCACTGGCCCGGGCCTCGCGCTGGAACAGCATTGCCGGCTACCTCGACCACGCCGATGAGCAGATGTGCCTGCTGGTGCAGATCGAAAGCTGCGAGGGACTCGCCAACCTGGACGCCATCGCCGCCGTCGAGGGCGTCGACGGGGTGTTCATCGGCCCGGCGGACTTGAGCGCATCGATGGGCCATCGCGGCAATCCCGGCCACCCGCAAGTGCAAGCCGCCATCGAGGACGCCATCGCGCGTATTCGCCAGGCGGGCAAAGCGGCCGGGATCCTCAGCGCCGACGAGACACTCGCCCGACGCTACATCGAACTCGGCGCAGCCTTTGTCGCCGTGGGCGTGGACACGACGGTGCTGATGCGCGGGTTACAAACCTTGGCCGCGACGTTCAAGAACACTCCAAAACCATCGACCGGTGGCGTCTACTGACTCACCGTCACCTTGTGATGAGGGAGCAAGCTCCCTCATCACAAGGTGAACCACTCGCGGCTTCTAGCGTTTGATTGTCTTGAGGTCATCAAGCAACCCCAACAACGTCTGCAATTTCTCCTCCCCCAACCGCCCCTGCAGACGCTGGTAGTTTTCCTCCATGCTCTGGCTCATCGAGTCGAAGCATGCCTGGCCCTGGGGTGCCAGCCGCACCAGCACGCGGCGCTGGTCCTGTTCGGCCTTGCGCCGCACGACCATGCCCGCTGCTTCCATGCGTACCAGCACGCCGGTCATGCTCGGCTTGAGGATACAAGCCAGTTCGGCCAGGCGATTGATTTCCAGCTCGTCATGCTGGCTGAGGATGCGGATGACCCGCCACTGTTGCTCGGTCAACCCATGTTGGTTCAACGATGGACGGAAAAAAGCCATGGCCGCTTCACGGGCCTGCAGCAGGGTCAAGGTCAGGGATTGCCGGGGTTTGGGCATGACATGTTTTCGCGAAAAAAATAGTTAATGAGTTAACCAAATCTTATCAGCTTCACGCTGGAACACTCAGCTTTGTGCGAACTGTTTGAAAACCCAAAAAAAAGCCCCGCTTCTCTCGAGGCGGGGCTTCTTCATTCAGCGGTGTATCAGTTGGCCGTGACCACCGCCTGACCGCTCAGCGCCAGGTCGAGCAGTTCGCGGTTGGCGACTGCGTACATGGCGTAGTCGGTACCACTGGCGGCACGGATGTCCACCAGCATGGCGCGCCAGCGCTCGACCATCTCGCGGTGCTGCTCCAGCCACAGCGCCAGACGGGTTTCCACGTCCTGGCTACCGTCGCCTTCCTGCAGGACCGAGATGGTGATCGCCCGCTGCTGCCAGTCGATGTCATCGCGGAACGCTTCACGGGCCAGGGCCTGCCAGTTGTTTTCAACCGGCAAGGCGCTGATCTGTTGCAGGTACCAGGTGATGTCCAGCGCACTGCCCACGGCGAAGTAGGCCTTGGCCACATCGGCGGCGTTCTGGCCGGTGACGTCGGACGCCTCGATGATCGGCAGCAAGGTGTACAGGTGCGTGGTGCCGGCAACCATGCGCGCCAGCAACTCCGGCACGCCGGCGGCCACGTAGGCCTGGTAGCGGGTCTGCCAGCCTTCGCGGGTCGGGCCTTCCAGCAGTTCGTCGAGCTTGAGGCCCAACGCCGCCAGGTGCGGACCGAAGTGAGCGACGTCACGAGCAGCATTCTGCTCGTTGCGGCGGCTGCGCAGGAACCAGCGCGTGGCGCGACGGCCCAGGCGCATCAGCTCGTCCATCAGCTCCAGTTGCACGTCGGCGGAAACCTGGTGGTCCAGGGCTTCGATCTGACGGAACCAGTGCGGGAGATGGAAGATGTCCCGAACGATTACATAAGCACCGGCCACGTTCGCCGGGCTCATGCCGGTCGACTCTTTCAACCGCTGGACGAACGTGATGCCCATGTGGTTGACCAGATCGTTGGCGATCTGGGTGCTGACGATTTCGCGTTTCAGGCGATGGCGACGCATGGCCTCGGAGAACTTGCTCACCAGCGTTGGCGGGAAAGCCGTCTCCATGTCGCGGGTCAGGTAGTCATCGTCCGGCACCAGGGAATTGAGCAGCGCTTCCTTGAGGTCGATCTTGCTGTAGGAGATCAGTACCGAAAGCTCGGCACGGGTCAGGCCCTGGCCTGCCGCGACACGTTCGGCCAGTTGGTCTTCGGTCGGCAGGAACTCGATGGCACGGTCCAGCTTGCCGCGAGCTTCCAGGTCGTTCATCAGACGCTTGTATTCGGCGATCCGCACAAAGGCGCGACGCGCCGCCAGGGACAGGGCCTGGGTCTGCTTGTAGTTGTTGCCCAACACCAGGCCGCCGACTTCGTCGGTCATGCTCGCCAGCAACTGGTTGCGTTGCTTGTCGGTCATGTCGCCGGCCTGCACCACTTCGTTGAGCAGGATCTTGATGTTCACTTCGTGGTCGGAGCAGTCCACGCCACCGGCGTTGTCGATGAAGTCGGTGTTGGTGGCGCCGCCATGCAGGCCGAACTCGACGCGGCCGAGCTGGGTCATGCCCAGGTTGCCGCCCTCGCCCACCACCTTGCAGCGCAGCTCGTTACCGTTCACGCGCAGCGCATCGTTGGCCTTGTCGCCGACATCGGCGTGGCTTTCGGTGCTGGCCTTGACGTAGGTGCCGATACCGCCGTTCCACAACAGGTCTACCGGCGCCTTGAGCAAGGCGTTCAGCAGCTCGGTCGGGGTCAGCTTGTCGGCCCTGATGTCGAAGCGCTCTTTCATCTGCGGCGAAATCGCGATGCTCTTCGCGCTGCGCGAGAAGATACCGCCGCCTTCGGACATGATGCTGGCGTCGTAGTCGGTCCAGGCCGAACGCGGCAGATCGAACAGACGCTTGCGCTCGGCGAAACTGCTGGCCGGCTCCGGGTTCGGGTCGATGAAGATGTGCAGGTGGTTGAAGGCCGCGACCAGTTGCAGCTTGTCGGACATCAGCAAGCCGTTGCCGAACACGTCGCCGGCCATGTCGCCGACGCCCACCACGGTGATGCTGTCTTCCTGTACGTTGATGCCGCGCTCGCGGAAGTGACGCTGTACGCCAACCCACGCGCCTTTGGCGGTGATGCCCATTTTCTTGTGGTCGTAGCCGGCCGAACCGCCGGAGGCGAACGCGTCACCCAGCCAGAAGCCGTAGTCGATGGCGATGCCGTTGGCGATGTCGGAGAAGGTCGCGGTGCCTTTGTCGGCCGCCACCACCAGGTACGGGTCATCATCGTCATGCCGCACGACGTTGACCGGCGGCACCAGGGCGCCGTCCTTCAGGTTGTCGGTGATGTCCAGCAGACCCGAGATGAAGATGCGGTAGCAGGCGATGCCCTCGGCCGCGATCTCGTCCCGGCTGCCGCCCAATGGCAGGCGACGCGGCAGGAAACCGCCCTTGGCGCCCACCGGCACGATCACCGAGTTCTTCACTTGCTGGGCTTTTACCAGGCCGAGTACTTCGGTGCGGTAGTCTTCCTCGCGGTCGGACCAGCGCAGGCCACCGCGAGCGACGTTGCCGAAGCGCAGGTGCACGCCTTCGACCCGTGGCGAGTAGACGAAGATCTCGAACTTGGGCACCGGCTTTGGCAGTTCCGGAATCAGGTGCGGGTTGAACTTGAAGCTGAAGTACGACTTGTTATGGCCGTTGGCGTCGGTCTGGTAGAAGTTGGTCCGCAGGGTCGCCTTGATCAGGTCCAGGTAACGACGCAGGATGCGGTCTTCATTGAGCACCTGCACATCGTCGAGGGCCGTGAGGATCGCCTGTTCCAGACGCTGTTGCTTGTCTTCCAGGTCATCGCCGCTGAGCTTGCGCGCCAGGTAGAAACGCGTCTTGAACAACCGGGTCAGCTCGCGAGCGATATCGGTGTGGTTGTTCAGGGTGCTGGCGATGTAGCCGAGGTCGAAGCCCAGGCGGATCTGCTTCAGGTAACGGGCGTAGGCACGCAGCAACGCCACGTCGCGCCATGGCAGGCCGGCGGTCAGCACCAGGCGGTTGAACGCGTCGTTCTCGGCATCGCCACGGACGATGTGGACAAAGGCGTCCTGCAGGGTGTCGTTGAGTTGCTGGATGTCGAGGTCGAGGCCTTCGGCGGCGGTGAACGCGAAATCGTGAATCCAGAACTCGCGGCCGTTGGTGTGGCGCAGGCGATACGGGAACTCGCCCAGCACGCGCAGGCCGAGGTTCTCCAGGATCGGCAGCACGTCGGACAGCGCCAGCGGCGTGTCGGCGTGATACAGCTTGCAGTGCAGCTCACGCTGGCCGGACACCTGGCCCAACGGCTGGTAGAAGCTCATCACCAGCGGATTGGTTTCATTCAGGCTCAGCAGGTGTTGCATGTCCACTACGGCCGAGTGCGCGGCAAAACGCTCGCGGTAGCCGGCCGGGAAGCCTTTCGGGAAATCCGACAGCACGTTGGTGCCCTGGGCTTCGCCGAAGCTCTCGATCACCAGGCTGGCGTAGTCGTCCTTCCAGCTGCGGCAGGCCTGCACGACTTCTTTTTCCAGCAGGACCGGGTCGATGTCGAGACGGTTTTTCGGGTCCACGCGCAGGATCAGTTGCACGCGAGCCAGTACGGATTCAGAGAAGAACGTCCAGAACTCGCAGTCCGAGGCTTTCAGGCGATCCATCAGCACTTGCTGGATCTTCTGGCGCACTTCGGTGGAGTAGATGTCACGCGGCACATAGGCCAGGCAGTAGCAGAAACGACCGTACGGGTCCTTGCGCAGGAACACGCGGATCTTGTTGCGTTCCTGGATCTGGACGATGGACATCACCGTGCTGAACAGCTCGTCCACCGGGGTCTGGAACAGGTCGTCACGGGGCAGCACTTCGACCACCTGGGCCAGTTCCTTGCCCAGGTGCGCCTTGGCCTGGAAGCCCGAACGACGTTCGATTTCCTCGACCTTGCGACGGATATACGGAATGACCCGCACGCTTTCGCCGTACACCGAAGAGGTGTACAGGCCCATGAAACGGCATTCCTTGATGACCTTGCCGTTGGCGTCGATTTCACGGATCGACACGTAGTCCGGGTAGGCCGGACGGTGCACGCGGCTTGGGTGCGCGGCCTTGGCGAACGACAACACGGTCGGTTCGCGCAGGTAATTGACCGCGTAGTCTTCGATGCGCAGGTCTTCGGCGGTCAGGCCGGCGCGCAGCAATTTGGTCAGGCCGAGGAACGATTCAGGATCGTATTCGATGTGGCCGCCGTCGGCTTCATCGCGAACCACGAACTCTTCATAGCCGAGGAAGGTGAAGTGGTTGCCCACCAGCCATTCCAGGAAGCTCTTGATTTCGGCTTTTTCGTCGGCATCGGTGGTGTAGGCGCTGTTGTCCAGGCTCGCGAGGATTTCCCGGACCTTGGCTTTCATCGGCTCGAAATCGGCCACGGCCACGCGCACTTCGCCCAGCACCTGCTCAAGTTCCTTGCTCAGGACATTGAGTTCAGCGGCATTGGCGCAGCGGTCGATCTCCAGGTACATCAACGACTCTTGCAGCACGTCGTCGCCCTGGGTGCCTTTGGGCAGGATTTCCAGCAACTCGCCCTTGCTGCCGCGACGCACGCTCAGGACGGTGGTTTGCAGGGTATGGATGCTGTAGCCGCGACGGTTCAGCTCGGTGCGGACCGAGTCCACCAGAAATGGCAGGTCGTGGTGCAGCACTTCGACGGCGGTGTGGGTCGACTGCCAGCCGTGACGTTCATAATCGGGGTTGTAGACACGCACCTGCGGTTGCGCGTGATCGAAGCGCTCAAGCAGGCGCCAGGCGGACAGGGTGCAGCCGGCGAGGTCGGACAACCGGCGCTGGGTGAGTTCATCGAGGGAAATGATGCCGAAGAATTGTTCAGCGAACAGCGCCACTTGTGGCAGTGCCTGTTCACTGATGTGCTGCGCCAGTGCCGCTTGCAGTTGGTGCTGGAAGTCGGCTTTGCTGGCTGCGGTGAAGAACGCCATCTGTGGTACTCCGCTTGGGCTTGTTATTGATGGTAGCGTCGCGTGCAACCCCTTTCGGGGCCGTCGGCCATCCTGTTCCTGATTCTCGGGCAGAGGAAACAGGATGACAGGTGGGTGAAGCTGGACGAGACCCGCAGGTCACATCCTTTTCCATGTAATTCCATGTCATGGACACCTGCAAAAAACACCCTCGGTGGCCTTTGCAGGTGCACATCCGTTGCGCAGCTTAACGAGTGCGACAATGTGCCTGCTTGCAACGCTGCGACATATTCGGTCATCGGCTAGCTTTATGACCGCTCTGCATCGAACAACCCTAGCAGCCTGGAGCCCAAACGGCACCCGAAGGTGGTAATCCTGCAGAAAATCGTCCGGACTGGCAGAATTCCCTTTTTCGTCCCCGCAAGGCTCATCGAGCCAGGAGCCCTCCCCCATGCAAATGACCACCGCCCTGCTGATCGCCAACCCGTGCGACGAAGAAGAGGACAACATGGCCATGCTGTGCTGCCACAGCAACCAGGGCGACATGTTCCTGATGACCCGCTATCCCGACGAAGACGAACTGGAGATCACCCTCGACGGCGAGCCTTCGACACTGGAAGGCGTCAAGGTCACCCTCAGCCCAACCTTGTTGAAAATCGAAATCGCCGCCGCGGATGCCGATGCACTCAACGGTGATGACGTGCTGGAGATAACCTACGACGCAAACGTGACGGATCTGGCGGAAGTGGAACTGACGTTGCAGAACATTCTCAAGGGAACCGGTACTTACCTCAGCCAGCTCTGATCCTGTCGCTATTTTTTGTGGCGAGGGGATTTATCCCCGCTGGGCTGCGCAGCAGCCCCGATTAGTCTGAACAACAACCGCCTGACACACCGAGGAGGCAGGCCTTGGGGCTGCTTCGCAACCCAGCGGGGATAAATCCCCTCGCCACGGGTTTGCGTAATTGAAGCCAATCCCAACCATGAGGGCCCGCGCATCAGCCTTTACCCACCCTCCTTCACCAGATTGCCATCCGCGTCATACACCAGATACTCATCGCTATCACCCGGTCCCCTTACATAATAACGGGCCTCATTGCCGTTATCCGGCACCTTCATGCTGGTGTAGGAGCCCAGTTTCTTGAACAGTTTGTTGTCTTGACTGATCAACACCAGGGCAGAACCACCACCGGCCCGGGTGGCGGCTGCGTAGCGGGTCTGGAAGGCGTTGAGCCGGTCATACTCCAGCGGCACCTTCAGCCTGCCGGCCAGGTCGATGGCGCCGTAGCTGCCATCGCGCCCGACCACCGCCATGCCGTTGGAAAACGGCTCCACCTCGTCATAGGGCAACTTGATAGGCAATCGCGCGCCCTGGCGATTGATAAACGCGAACTTCTTGCTTTTAACCTCCTGCACGAGCAGCGGTTGCTGTCCCACGAAGCGACCTGACGTGTTGTATCCCTCGGGGTTGATCCGCTTGCCGTCCAGGTTGTAGACATCCTGCCGGGTCCGATCGGCGGAACTGGCGTAGAGGTAACCCTCGCTGTGCTCGATGCCGGAAAACTGCGCTGGCAGGATTTCCTTACCCTCCAGGGAATAGGCGCCGTACAGGCCTTCCATGAGATCGGTGCGCTTGCCGAGACGGGCAATGAACACCTTGCCGGCCACGGTGGGGTTGACGAATTTCATCGGCAAGATGAAACGATGCTTCCTGGCATCGTAGAGCCCGTAAGGGCCGTTGGTTTCTCGCTCCACCAGCAGCAGGCCATCGCTCAATGCCTCGGCGATGTACTCGAATGGCAGATCGACGAGCTTGTTGCCGCCCGCGGGGAAATAGGCGAACTGGCTGCGCAACGCCTGCCCGTCCGACTCCGGGTCGCTGGGCTTAGCGGCTGAAAACAGCGTGTAGGCATCCGCCATCAGGCTGTCCTGTATCTGTACCCAACGGGGCTTGGTCAGCCACTGGCCGGCCTCATCGATGAAACCGTAGCGCTCGGTGCCCCGGTCAAGAGCGATGTAACGCGCCTGTGGCGCAAGGACGTTGTCGACCTGGCCGAATTCAACGCTGTTGTCTTCCAGCGGCTCGAGCACATGAATGACGATACGTTGCGGGGTGGCCTCGAACTGGTACCCGACCTCGGTGTTTTTCAACGGCCCCACCTGGGCGACAAGCGCTTCGGTCAGGCGCTCCAGCTGTTGTTGCACCGCCTGGCCGGTCTTGAGTTGCTTGAGATCATCCTTGGTCTGCTGCAGCGCTTGGTAATAATCCTGCAACGCTGCGATATCGCTCTCGGAGGGAAACGTCCGCGAACTGCTGCCGTTGCTGTAGAGCGCCTTGCCCGTCCCGTCCAGGCCCTGCACGACGAAGGTCGACGACTTCGGCGTGCTCAAGCGCACGGAGGCGCTCGCGTCGCCCAAGGCGGTGAGCTGGAAGGATTGGCCGTCGTCCAGCGTTACTTTCGGCTGATCCTTGTCCAGTTGCACTTTCCTGAACGCCGGATAGCTGCGGTAAGCAACCGTCAGGCCGATACTCGCCAATGGCTTGTTGACATCGATCAGGAAGGCGTCATGGGACGCGATCATGTCGTCAGACTCAATTTCGGGGGGTGCCTTGAGTTCGGCGAAGGCTTTTTCGCTGCCATCACGAAAGCGCAGGCGTTGCGGCAGGTACCGCTCGGCCACGGGCTCGTCCGGGGTGCCGGCGCGCTTCCAGAGCGGATCGAGGCTGCTGGTGTCGAGCCTTGCTTCGGAGCCATCGGCAAACAGCCTCTGGGCAAAACGCAGGCCTTGGATCGTCGCCAGTTCAGCTTTCAGCTGCGCGCTGGTGAACGGGACAAACAGCGGCTCGTATTGCAACGACTGCTCGCCGGCAGACTCGCTCGTTTCGATGGACAAGCTCAGTTGCGCATCACTGACCAACTCCAGGGACCGCAGGGTTTGCCCGGTGTCCTGAAGCAAATAGTTGAGGCGCTTTTCCACCTCGGGCAACGCCAGCGTGCCGATGTCTTCCAGGCCCCCTTCGTTGATTTCCCCGGCGACAAAACCTTCGTCTTGCGGCGCGCCGCTGTGACGAAACAGGGCGTAGGACATACCGCCTATCACCAATACGATCACACTCAATATCGACAGCAATCTCAAACGAGGCTGGGTAAGGTTCATGGTGGCTTCGGCAGTCAAGGGGCTGGGAACGTCAGGCAGCTAAACACACGGCCTGGCGCGCTGCAAATCGCCTGCCTGGCCCGGTTCTGACAAGACCTGCCTGAAGCGTCGCCACGGCCCCGCGGCTGCGAAGCACCGTTGGTCGCTCCTGTGACGCGCCGCCCTTGACGCCCGATGAGCTTCTGGTGTTTCCTGAAACCGGTTTCAGAACCGCTAATAAATCCAATAAGCAGGTTTAAATCCGTGACTTCTTTCTCCGCCGCCCAGCGCAGCCGCGTGACCATGCTTGATGTCGCCGAGCGCGCCGGGGTCTCCAAGGCCAGTGTCTCGCGCTTCATTGGCGAAGACCGCGCCCTGCTTTCCGAAGCCATCGCCCGGCGCATCGAGCAGGCGATCGACGAGCTGGGCTACCGGCCCAACCAGATGGCCCGCGGCCTCAAGCGCGGCCGCACCCGCCTGATCGGCATGCTCGTGGCCGATATCCGCAACCCTTATTCGATTGCCGTGATGCATGGCGTGGAAACCGCTTGCCGTCGCCACGGCTACAGCCTGGTGGTGTGCAACACCGACCGCGATGACGAGCAGGAACGCCAGCACCTGGCGCTGTTGCGCGCCTACAACATCGAAGGGCTGATCGTGAACACCCTGGGTCATCACCGCGACGAGCTGTTCGAGCTGCGCAGCGAAATGCCCATGGTGCTGGTAGATCGCAAGGTCGACCGGCTCGACACCGACCTGGTCGGGCTGGACAATCCGGCGGCCGTCGAGATGGCCCTCGATCACCTTGACCAGCGAGGCTACCGCGACCTGCTGCTGGTGACCGAGCCATTCGATGGCACGAGTTCGCGGATCGAACGGGTCGAGAGTTTCAAGACCGGCATCCAACGGCGTCCAGCCCTGGCCGGGGCCGTGGTGGAAACCGGCGATCAACTCCTTGCGCGCATCAAGACCTTTCTCGCCCAGCCGGACCGGGGCCCCAAGGCGCTGTTCTGCGCCAACGGCATCGCCGCGCTGGCCGCCACTCAGGTACTGCGCGACCTCGGTTGCCATTTGTTCAACGACATCGGCCTGATCGCCCTGGATGACCTGGACTGGTACCCGTTGGTGGGCAGCGGCATCACCGCCCTCGCCCAACCCACCGCCGAAATCGGCGCCCGTGCATTCGAATGCCTGCTCAAGCGCTTGCGCGGTGACAACGGGCCGGTGCAGACCCTGGATTTTGCGGCGCGGTTGATTGAGCGCGGGTCGACACGGGGAAACTTGCGGTGATCGGGCTGGCCCCTTCGCGAGCAGGCTCGCTCCCACACTGGATCGGCGTCGCACTGGAGATCCCTGTGGGAGCGAGCCTGCTCGCGAAGCGGCCCTGAAGCAAAACCCTTTTTTTGAACAGAACTGAAACCGGTTTCAGAGGTACAACAACAATGACCAGACCACACGTTTCCATCAGCCTATCCAGCTTCGGCGCCGACCTCGTGCGCCAACGCGGCCAAGGCAGCTTCGTCGAACTGCTGGCCGCCGCCGGTGCCTCGCGCATCGAATGGCGCGAGGAACTGTTCACCCACGAACAGCCCGACGAGCTGGCTGCTGGCGCCCGGGCTCAAGGGCTGGCAAGCATTTATTCATCGCCACTCGAACTCTGGCTGCCCGGCCAACCCAGGCCCAATCCCGCTCTGCTGGTCGCCTTGCAACGTTGCGAGGCGTTCGGCTCGTCCTGGCTGAAAGTGTCCCTCGGCCACTTCACCGATTCCCATGATCTCTCGGCCCTGGCGCCAATATTGGCGACAAGCCCGTTGCAACTGCTGGTGGAAAACGACCAGACCCTGCAGGGCGGACGGATCGAACCCCTGCAGCGTTTTTTCACGGCAGTTGAAGCACAGGGGTTGCCCGTCGCCATGACCTTCGACATTGGCAACTGGCAGTGGCAGGACCAATCGGCCACCGTGGCGGCGCGCCAACTCGGACGGCATGTGGCGTATGTGCACTGCAAGGCCGTGGCCCGACGTGACGACGGCAAGCTGATCGCCGTGCCCCCGGCGCTGGCAGACCTGCACCTGTGGGAACAATTGCTCAAGCACATGCCCGTCGGGGTGATGCGCGCCGCCGAGTATCCGCTGCAAGGCGACGACCTGGCGCAACTGACCGCTGAACATGTCGCCACCCTGTCCCGCCTCGGGCAATCGCGTCGGGAGAGTGCTCATGCCTGAGTTCGATGTATTGTCGTTCGGCGAAACCATGGCGATGCTGGTGGCCGACCAGAGCGGCGACCTGGCCAGCGTCGACCAGTTTCACAAACGCATCGCCGGGGCCGACAGCAATGTCGCCATCGGCTTGGCGCGGCTGGGTTTCCAGGTGGCCTGGCTCAGCCGGGTCGGCGCCGACTCCCTGGGACGCTTCGTGGTGCAGACGCTGGAGAGAGAAGGCCTGGATTGCCGCCACGTGGCGGTCGATCCGGCGCACCCCACCGGATTCCAGTTCAAGTCCCGCACCGATGACGGCAGCGATCCGCAGGTCGAGTACTTCCGTCGCGGCTCGGCGGCCAGTCACTTGTCGATCGATTCCATCGCACCGCCCCTGCTCCGCGCCCGTCATCTGCACGCTACCGGCATCGTCCCCGCGCTGTCGGACACAGCCCGAGCAATGTCCTTCGAATTGATGAGCCGCATGCGCGAGGCCGGCCGCAGCCTGTCGTTCGACCCCAACCTGCGCCCGAGCCTGTGGGCCAGCGAAGCGTTGATGATCAGCGAGATCAACCGCCATGCCGCCCTCGCCCACTGGGTCTTGCCGGGCCTCGGCGAAGGTCGGTTGCTGACCGGTTTTGACGACCCGGCCGACATTGCTGCCTTTTACCTGGACCAAGGTGCCGAAGTCGTGGTGATCAAGCTTGGCCCGGACGGCGCCTACTACCGCACCCAGCTGGGCCAGGGATTTGTCGCCGGCGTGCCGGTGTCCAGAGTAGTGGACACCGTCGGTGCCGGCGATGGTTTTGCCGTCGGCCTGATCAGCGCGTTGCTCGAAGGCCGCGACGTCAGCGAGGCGGTACAGCGCGCCAACTGGATCGGCAGCCGCGCGGTGCAGAGCCGCGGGGATATGGAAGGCTTGCCGACACGCCAAGAATTACTGGCCGAATTTGAAACTGCCGATCGCGAGCAGGCTCGCTCCCACAAGGGCCGCCGCTGACCCTGTGGGAGCGAGCCCGCTCGCGAAAAGGCCACCACAAACGCACCTGCTGAACAAAAACAACAAGCTCAGGAGTCACAACATGCAAACGCTCAACCTCGCCACCCGCCGCTGGTGGTACATCATGCCCATCGTGTTCATCACCTACAGCCTGGCCTACCTCGACCGCGCCAACTATGGCTTCGCCGCCGCGTCGGGCATGGCCGAGGACCTGATGATCACCCCTGGGCTGTCCTCGTTGCTCGGCGCACTGTTTTTCCTCGGCTATTTTTTCTTCCAGGTGCCGGGAGCGATATACGCGCAAAAGCACAGCGTCAAGAAGCTGATCTTCGTCAGCCTGATCCTCTGGGGCTCGCTGGCGACCCTCACCGGGGTGGTGTCCAACGCGTACTGGCTGATCGTGATCCGCTTCATGCTCGGCGTGGTGGAAGCCGCCGTGATGCCGGCGATGCTGGTCTATCTGTGTCACTGGTTCACTCGGGCCGAACGCTCGCGCGCCAACACTTTCCTGATCCTCGGCAACCCGGTGACCATGTTGTGGATGTCAGTGGTCTCAGGCTATCTGGTGGAGCAATTCGACTGGCGCTGGATGTTCATCATCGAGGGGCTGCCGGCGGTGCTCTGGGCCTTTGTCTGGTGGCGCCTGGCCGATGATCGCCCGGCCCAGGCCAAGTGGCTCAGCGACCAGGAAAAACAAGACCTGGAAACCGTGCTGGCGGCCGAACAGGTCGGCATCAAGGCAGTGAAAAACTATGCCGAGGCCTTCCGCTCGCCCAAGGTGATCATCCTGGCCCTGCAGTTTTTCTGCTGGAGCATCGGCGTCTACGGGTTTGTGCTGTGGTTGCCGTCGATCCTCAAGGCCGGCCTGAAAATGAACATGGTCGAGGCCGGGTGGCTGTCATCGCTGCCTTATCTGGCGGCGGTAATCGCCATGCTGATCGTCTCCTGGGCGTCGGACAAGGTGCAGAAGCGCAAGCGTTTTGTCTGGCCGCCGCTGCTGATCGCCTCCATCGCCTTCTACGCCTCCTATTTGCTCGGGGCGGAACATTTCTGGTGGTCCTACGCCTTGCTGGTGCTTGCCGGCGCGTGCATGTACGCGCCCTACGGTCCGTTTTTCGCCATCGTTCCGGAAATCCTCCCGGCCAACGTCGCCGGCGGCGCCATGGCGCTGATCAACAGCATGGGCGCGCTGGGCTCGTTCGGCGGCTCGTACCTGGTGGGCTACCTCAATGGCTCCACCGGCTCCACCGGCATGTCCTTCCTGCTGATGAGTGGCGCGTTGCTGCTGTCGGTGGTGCTGACCCTAGCCCTCAAGCCCGGCGCCAGTGACCGGGTCGTGTCCAAAACCGCGACGCCAAACCCGGCGCCAGCACGTTCCTGAATGAGACTTCCCATGAAAAAACACGTGGTGTTGTACAAAACGCTGTCAGCGCAACTGATGGAGCGCCTGCAAGCGCAGGCCCAGGTCACCCTCATCGAACGCCTCGACGCCCAGGGTCTTGCGCAATTGCGCGAGGCCCTGCCCAGTGCGCATGGCTTGCTCGGCGCGAGCCTGAGGCTCGATGCGCCGCTGCTGGACCTGGCGCCTGACCTTGAGGCCATCGCCAGCGTTTCGGTCGGGGTCGACAACTACGACATCGATTACCTGAGCGAACGCCGGATCCTGCTCACCAACACGCCGGATGTACTGACCGAAACCACCGCCGATACCGGGTTCGCCTTGATCCTGGCTACGGCCCGACGCGTCGTCGAACTGGCCAATCTGGTTCGGGCCGGCCAATGGCAGCAAAGTATCGGCCCGCGGCATTTCGGCAGCGATGTCCATGGCAAGACCCTGGGCATCGTCGGCATGGGCCGCATTGGCGAAGCCCTGGCCCAGCGCGGCCACTTCGGCTTTGGCATGCCGGTGCTCTATCACAGTCACTCGCCCAAGCCTGCGGTGGAACAACGTTTTAATGCGCGCTACTGCGACCTCGATACACTGCTGCACGAAGCCGATTTCATCTGCCTGACCTTGCCCCTGACAGCTGAGACCCAAGGGCTTATCGATGCGCAGGCATTTGCACGGATGCGGCCCGAAAGCATCTTCATCAATATTTCCCGGGGCAAGGTCGTGGACGAAGCGGCGATGATCGAAGCCCTGCGCAGCGGGCAGATCCGTGGCGCCGGGCTGGATGTGTTCGAACACGAGCCCTTGAGCCCGGACTCGCCACTGTTGCAGATGGACAACGTGGTCGCGACGCCGCACATGGGCTCGGCGACCCACGAGACACGCGAGGCCATGGCGCGCTGCGCCGTGGACAACCTGCTGGCGGCGTTGGCGGGTGAGCGGCCGATGAATCTGGTGAATCCGGGGGTTTGGAAAGGCTGAGCGGTTTTTTCCACGTGGCGAGGCGCTCGTTTCCTCGCCACCGTTCTACCTACCGATTATTGACGCCTGACTGGCAATCTCCAGGCTTAAATCACGCTTGTTACTCTCGCGCCCTCTCCTTTCAAGAATGAGTAAACATCTCAACCCATTGAATTGGACAAGCAAAAAGAACAGTTTCAACAGAAAACCGGTTTCTTACAGGCGCGTCCTACTATTTACCAAGACCAAACCTACGCAAGCATCGGAATTTGCACCCTAGCCCATCCATAAGCCTACTGTTATTAATTATGCACTTGCACATAACCGTGCAAGTCAGGTGATCGCGACGCGACACTGAACAGAGGAATAAAATACCTGGGCAGCAAATGCTCTGACAAAACACCCTATGCAATTCCGACAAGAAAATTGCGCAATTACTGATCCTCGAACCCTCTAAAAACCCGCAGATGGTCGTACGCACCCTATGCAAACATTTATTAGAACAGCCTGCAAAAAACATACGACACTTCTGTTAACGACCATCGCAACAATAATAACCCTCAAGTTAGTAGCACTCGCCCCGCCCCTGCTTCTAGGGACCATCATCGACACGTTATATGGCAAAAGTGATGCAACGGCGAACACATTACTCATGCTAACGGCGGGCCTTGTCGCCGCCGGATGCGCCCAAGCGATTATCAGCCCACTGCAAATCCATTTTCTATCAAAACTGGTTCAACAGGTTGTCATGGCCGCGTCTATTGAGTGGCTGACAAACCTGATGCGAAAGGAGTTTGCTCGATTCAACTCATGGCGAATAGGCCACTTCATAAAATCAGTCGAGCGTGGGATTAACGCTAACGAGCAACTATTGACATTTTTTGTCACCGTGGGACTGCCGTTGTGCCTGGAATTCCTGATTGTTGGCGGTGCGTTTTTTTACATGGGTGGCAGTGAAGTTTTTGCGGGAATGACCGGTTTAGGAATCATCTATCTAGCTGCTACCCACAGGATTATCAGATGGCGCAGAAAACACATTGATGCCGTCAACGAGCAGGAAGATGAATTGAGCGCTCATTTGTACAACACCCTCAACGCCGGCAAAGCAATAAAGCTGGAAAATGCCGAGCCCACCGCGATACAACCGTTAAACGAGGCTTTTAAAGGCTACGCCGACGCTGCGGTGGGCGCGGCAACCTCGGGTGGTTTTCTGAGTGCCGCCAAGATTCTGTTCGTTAGCCTCTCCACGGGTGGATTGCTGGGATGGGGGGTTATTGATCAGCTTTCGATCCAGCCCAGTATCAGTGTCGGTCAACTGGTCGCCGTTTTTTCAATCGCCGGCAGCTATTTATTGAATATCGCAGCGTTGACGGAGGGCTATCGAGTAACGGATCAGTTTCTTGCCGATCAGCGTCGACTTCAGAGCCTGCTTTCGCTCCCGAACTTTGACCATTGCGATCGGAAATCGGAGGTCTCTTTTCGGGAGTCATCGACACTGACTCTGCTGCCATGCGGACTCACCGAAAACGACGACGTACGCCTGTCGATTACGCAAGCGCTGACTTTCATTCAGAATCAATCAGTGGCAATCATCGGTCAGAGCGGTGCAGGCAAGTCTACGTTATTGGAAGTTCTTGCCGGTCTGGACCTGGAAACGCGAAATCAGCTCAGTATCGATGGCACCCCGATTTCCCTATTGAACCCTCGCGTTCATTTGAATGCGTTGAGGTACTGCCCTCAACAACCGCGTTTTTTGGAAGGTCCCTTTGAACGCTCCGTTCTATTCGGCGCTAAATCGTCGCCTCGCCTCGACCGGGCAATACGGCGACTGCAGCTACAAACAATCGTTTCTGACCGGACCATCGGTGAGCACGCATCGAATATTTCCGGAGGTGAAGCCAAGCGTTTGTCGCTGCTGCGTCTTATCAACAAGCCTGGACGATTCAACTTGTTCGACGAGCCTAGTGCATCAATCGAGCCCGGGCTGACCAATGCCTTATGGGACCTGCTGTTTGATATTTTCTCAAAACGCGGCTTGATCTGTGTCACCCATGATCTTGATCATCTGTTGCGCTTTGATCGGGTGATTGTCCTGCACAACGGTGCAATCGTTGACGACGGACACTGGCGGGAGCTGGTCAACAGGCCAGCAATCAAATTGTTGCTTGATGACATCAAGACCGGACCCTAGCCGAAATACGGGAAATAGACCTGAACTCCAGCTTTCTCTAGAAGCTCGGCTCCCTCGTATTAGCGGTGGATCAGGCGACATGGAGGCTGAATGGTCGGCCGTCTTCGCGAGCAAGCTCGCTCCCACATTGGGATTGGAACATAGCCGAGAGACAGGTCGGCCCTAAGGCCGCCTCGCGGTGGACGTTGATTTCGGCGCCCCGTTAACCACGCTGGCCGAACGCAGGCGTTGCGCAGTGGGCATCCCGGCATGGATGCCGGGATAGCCGCGCTGGGCCAGGGACGGCCCTTCGCGGCGGCCCACGGAGCAATGCCGGAGTGAGGGCACACCGAGCCTGAGCGAGGTGCCGAGTGGTGGGGCAAAAGCGTTTTGCTTACTTTTGACTGGGCCGGCTTCCGGGCTTCATAAAAGTGAGCCGCTGTAAAAGCGGAACCATAAGCAGCCATTACCGCAGCAACGGATATGTTCCCAGTCAACAAACCCCAGGCCAGCTGTCAGACCGCCATCGCGAGCAGGCTCGCTCCCACAATGGGATCGAAGTATGCCGTGAGAAACAGGCCGGCTGAATAAACCATCCAGGGTAGTTGTTTCCACACCACACCGAAGCCGATCACAAATCCGCACGCTCCATCAAAATCCCGTTAGTCGCCACCCCCCGCCATGCATTAAAGTATCGCCCCCAGCCCCGGCGTTATCCGAACGCCTGGGCCACCCTTTCCAGGAACAGTCACCGATGGAACATCGTGAAGCGCTGCTGGCGCTGCGAACCTTTCTTTCAACGCAGATTCTCGGCCAGGAAAAACTCATCGAGCGCCTGCTCATCGCCCTGCTCGCCGACGGCCACATGCTGGTGGAAGGCGCGCCCGGGCTGGCCAAGACCAAAGCGATCAAAGAGCTGGCCGAGGGCATCGAAGCGCAGTTCCATCGCATCCAGTTCACCCCCGACCTGTTGCCCGCCGACATCACCGGCACCGAGATCTATCGCCCGGAAACCGGCAGCTTCGTGTTCCAGCAAGGGCCGATCTTCCACAACCTGGTGCTGGCGGACGAAATCAACCGTGCCCCGGCCAAGGTCCAGTCGGCCCTTCTCGAAGCGATGGCCGAGCGGCAGGTCAGCGTCGGGCGCAGTACTTATGAGCTGTCGCCACTGTTCCTGGTGATGGCCACGCAGAACCCGATCGAGCAGGAAGGCACCTACCCGCTGCCCGAAGCACAGCTCGACCGGTTCCTGATGCACGTCAAGATCGGGTTTCCGGACGCCGCGGTCGAGCGCCGGATCCTGCAGCAGGCACGCGGTGAGGCGTTGAATGGCGAAACCAAGCCTGAACGTCGCGTCAGCCAGCAGGCAATTTTTTCGGCGCGCAAGGAGATCCTCGGGCTGTACATGGCCGACGCCGTGGAGGAGTACCTGGTGCAACTGATCATGGCCACTCGCAACCCGGCCAAGTTCGACCCGGAGATGGCCGAGTGGATCGCCTACGGTGCCAGCCCGCGGGGCTCGATTGCCCTGGACCGCTGCGCCCGGGCCCACGCCTGGCTGGCCGGACGCGACTTCGTCAGCCCGGAAGACATCCAGGCCGTGCTGTTCGACGTGCTGCGCCATCGCATCATCCTGTCGTTCGAAGCCGAAGCCGCCGGCATCGACCAGGACCGGGTCGTGCAGCGGATTCTCGACGTCGTCGCTGTCGCTTGAGCATGAATCATGAATAACCCACTGGCGCCCGTCCCGGGCATCCGCGTCAGCCTCTCGGAGCTGATCGAGATGCGCCATCGCGTGCGCGAAGTGCAGTTGTTCTCCACCCCTGGCCAGCGCAGCCCGCTGATCGGCCTGCACCATTCCAAGCTGCGCGGGCGCGGAGTGGACTTCGATCAGGTGCGGGTCTACCAGGCCGGCGACGACGTGAGGACCATCGACTGGCGCGTCACCGCCCGAACCCAGGAGCCCCACACCAAACTGTTCCATGAAGAACGCGAACGGCCGATCTTCATCATGATCGAGCAAAGCCACCGCCTGTTCTTCGGTTCCGGGCAGGTCTTCAAGTCGGTACTCGCCGCCCAGGCCGCCAGCCTGATCGGCTGGGCCGCGCTGGGGCACAATGACCGGGTCGGCGGCCTGGTGTTCGGCAATAACAGCCACTACGAGGTCAAGCCTCGGCGCAGCAAACAAAGCCTGCTGCAACTGCTCAACCGCCTGGTGCGCGTCAATCAGTCGTTGCACACCGAAGGCGAGTCGGACCGCGACTCCTTTGGTGTCGCCTTGCGCCGGGCCAGGGAAGTCCTGCGGCCCGGCAGCCTGGCGATCGTGATCTGTGACGAGCGCGCCCTCTCCGACGGTGCCGAGCAGCAGTTGAGCCTGCTGTCGCGTCATTGCGACCTGCTGCTGCTGCCGCTGTCCGACCCGCTGGACCACGCCCTGCCCGCCGCCGGCCTGCTGCGGTTTGCCCAGCGCGGTGAGCAATTGGAGCTCGACACGCTGAACCTGGAACTGCGCCAGACCTACCGCGCCCAGGCCGAGGCGCGCCTGGAGCGCTGGGAAATGCTGGCGCAGAAGCTGCGGATCCTGATGCTGCCCTTGAGCACTCAAGGCGACATGGTCGAACAACTGCGCGAGTACCTGAACCCCAAGCGCCCGGGGAAAACCCGATGAGCAGCCTCGATCAGTTGCAACCACTGATGGCGCCACCGACCATCGGCTTCTGGCCGCCCGCGCCGGGCTGGTGGTTGCTGCTGGTATTACTGCCATTGCTGGGCCTGGGCCTGTGGCACTTGCGCCGGTTCATTCCCGCCAAGCGCACCCAGGACCGCGCCGAGCAACCCCTGGATCCGGTGCGCCTGGCCGCGCTGGCCGAGCTGGCGCGGTTGCCCAAGCCCTACGACGGCGCGCCGGCCGGGGCCTGGCTGCAACAACTCAACGGGCTGCTCAAGCGCCTGTGCCGCAACCATTATCCCTACAGCCAGAGCCATACTCTCAACGGGCGCAAATGGCTGGCCTTCCTCGACAACCGCTGCCCGGCCGCCGGCCTGACCCGCTGGATGATCCTTGTAGAAGGTGCCTACAAGCCCGAATGCAAGCTTGACGACAAAGCCATCGCCGGCCTGACGCAAGCGGTCGAGACGTGGATTCGCAAACATGTTTGAGTTCGCCTGGCCGTGGATTTTCGCCCTGCTGCCGCTGCCCTGGCTGATGCGCATGGTGCTGCCTGCAGCAGACAGTGGCGAACCGGCACTCAAAGTGAGTTTCCTCGAGGACCTCGAAGGGCTGGTCGGGCGCCGGGCCCGGGCCAATCTGCCGACATGGCGCCAGCAGGCGCCTTTCATCCTGCTTTGGTTGTTGCTGCTGATCGCCGCCGCCCGCCCGCAGTGGCTGGGCGAGCCGTTGCCGATTGCCGCCAGCGGTCGCGACCTGCTGGTGGCGGTGGATGTCTCCGGGTCCATGGATTTTCCTGACATGCAGTGGAAAGACGAGGACATCAGTCGCCTGGCGCTGGTCCAGCACATGCTCGGGGATTTTCTCGAAGGTCGGGAAGGTGACCGGGTCGGCCTGATTCTGTTTGGCAGCCAGGCCTACCTGCAGGCGCCGCTGACCTTCGACCGCCGCACCGTACGCCACTGGCTCGACGAGGCGCGCATCGGCATCGCCGGCAAGAACACGGCGATCGGCGATGCGATTGGCCTGGCCCTCAAACGCCTGCGGCAACGCCCGGCCAACAGCCGCGTGCTGATCCTGGTCACCGATGGCGCCAATAACGGCGGCGAAATCGACCCGCTGACTGCCGCCCAGCTGGCTGCCGACGAAAGCGTGAAAATCTACCCGATCGGCGTGGGTGCCGATCCGGAGCAAAGTGGCACGGCGGGATTTCTCGGCGTCAACCCCAGCCTGGATCTCGACGAAGCGACACTCAGGGAAATCGCTCAGATCACCGGCGGCCGGTATTTCCGCGCCCAGGATGGCGAGCAGTTGCTGGCGATCAAGACCACCCTCGACCAACTCGAACCGGTGACCCAGCAGCCGACCCAGGCCCGTCCCGCCCAGGCGCTTTATCATTGGCCGCTGGCCGTTGCCTTGCTGTTGAGCATGTTGCTGGTGGTTCGTGAGCGCTGGCCGGACAACCCCTTGCAACGCCTGTTCACCCAGCCGCTGTTTCAACCCTCGCAAACCTCTGAATGGCGCCAGCGGCTCAAGCGCCTGCGACTGCGGAGGCGCCGATGATCGCGCTCTGGCCGCATTGGCTGCGTCCCGCTTTTATCTTGCTGCTGCCCCTGTTGGGCTGGCTGCTCTGGCAACTGTGGCACCGACAGAAACGCGTGGGCCGCTGGCAGATGATCCTGCCGCCGGCATTCCATGCCGTGCTGCTCACCGGTGGCAGTGGTCGCGAAAGCAAGCTGCCGTGGATCGCCCTCGGGCTGGGCTGGCTGCTGGTGGTGCTGGCCTTGCTCGGCCCCAGCTGGACGCGGGTCGAACAGACCAGCCAGAAACCCGCCGATCCGCTGGTGGTTATTCTCGAACTGACGCCAGAGATGCTCGCCACCGACGTCCCGCCCACGCGCCTGGAACAGGCCCGGCGCAAAGTGCTCGACGTGCTGCAGAACCGCAGCGACGCGCAGACCGCAATCATCGTCTATGCCGGCAGCGCTCATACGCTGGTGCCGCTGTCCGACGACCTGGCCACCAGCGCCAACCTGCTCGAAGCCCTGGCGCCATCGATCATGCCGCAAGGCGGCCACCGTGCCGACCTGGCCGTCAACAAGGCCATGGCGTTGCTGGACCAGGCCGGGCTCGGCCACGGCCGGATCCTGTTGATCGGTTCATCCCTGAACGAGCAGGAACGCCTTGGCATAAGCCAGGTGCTCGACGGTTCCGCCACTCGTTTGCTGATGCTCGGCATCGGTACGCGTGAAGGTGCGCCCGTGGCCCAGGAAGACGGCAGTTACCTGAAGGATGCCCAAGGCGCGATCCTGGTGCCGCGCCTGGACAGCCCAAGCCTCAAGTCATTTCTCGATGAGCTGGACGGCCGTTACCGTCCCGCGCATCTGGACGACAGCGACCTGCGCGGCCTGGGCCTGCTGGACGGTCCGCGCCGCCTGCGCAGCGATGGCCAGAAACTGCGCCTGGACACCTGGGCCGACCAGGGTTATTGGCTGCTGTTGCCGCTCCTGCTGCTGGCCGCCTGCGCCGGGCGTCGGGGCTGGCTGTTCTGCCTGCCGCTGCTGTTTGCGCTGCCGCAGACCAGCCATGCCTTCGAATTCGAGGACCTGTGGCTGCGCCCCGATCAACAGGGCCAGCACCTGCTCAAGCAGAAACGCCCGGCCGAGGCCGCCACTCGCTTCGAGGACAGCCAATGGCAAGGTGTCGCCCTCTACGAGGCCGGCCAGTACAGCGAGGCCGCCCGGCGTTTCGCTGAAAGCAACGATGCCCGCGCGCATTACAATCGCGGCAATGCGCTGGCCCGCAGCGGCGAACTGGAGGCCGCGATCGATGCCTATGAGCAAGCGCTGGAATTGCAGCCGGACCTGCGCCCGGCGCAGACCAACAAGGCCTTGGTGGAAAGCCTGCTGAAAGAGCAGGCTGCGCCACCGGACACCGCCAAGCCCGACGAAAACCAGGACCCCGCGCCCACCGAGCAATCGCCGGATAGCGATACCCCGAATCAGTCGTCCGAGCCGGGCCAGCCTTCTTCCGAGGCGCCAGCGACGCCGGAGCAATCCCCGGCGTCCCAGGTGCCACCGACCCGCGCCGAGGACGTGCCCGGCAGCGAACTGCCCGACGAGCAGACCACCACCCCGCCGCTGCGCCCGGCCGCGGGCCAGCGCAATGCCGAAGAGCAGCGCCAGGCACTGGAACAATGGCTGCGCCAGATCCCGGACAACCCGGGCGAACTGCTCAGGCGAAAATTCTGGTATGAACAGCAAAGCCACCAGGCTCAGGAAAAACACCAATGACCCGCTTCACCGCCTATCTCCTCGTCTTGCTGCTCTGGGCTGCTGGGTCCCAGGCCGCGCAGCTGACTGCCAGCGTGGACCGCAGTCGCCTGAACTCCGGGGAGACCGTCGAGCTGACGCTGGAGTCCAACGATGCCACGCTGTTCGGCAAACCTGACCTGAGCCCGCTCCAGGCACTGTTTGATGTGCGCGGTACCCGCCAGGTCAACCAGTTGACCACCCTTGACGGCGAGAATCGCGCCACTACCCGCTGGATCGTCACGCTGCTGCCGCGTCAGAGCGGCACGGTGGTGATCCCGCCGCTGCAACTGGGCGAAGTCAGCAGCCAGCCGATCACTTTGCAGGTGATCGAAAGCGAAACCCGCAACGCCTCTGGCACCCTCGCGCCGGTGTTCATCGAAGCCAGCCTCGACCAGCGCGAGGTGTATGTGCAGGCCCAGGCCATCCTGACGCTGCGCATCTACCATTCGGTGTCGCTGTACGACGACAGCAGCCTGACACCGCTGCATATTCCCGATGCGCGCACCGAGCAACTGGGCGAATCGCGCACCTACGAAAAAGTCATCAACGATGTGCGCCACGGCGTCATCGAGTTGCGTTACGGCATCTACCCGCAGCGCAGCGGCGAACTGGCGATCCCGGCCCAGACCTTCAGCGCCACGCTGGTTGAACCCACGGCCCAGGGCACCGCAGCACCGGGCGCCAAACCCGGCCAGTTGATGCGCGTCAGTTCCACGCAACTGCAACTGACCGTCAAGCCCAAGCCCGCCAGTTACCCGGCCGACCTCCCCTGGCTGCCGGCGCGCAGCTTGTCCTTGAGCGAAAGCTGGAGCCCGGAACCGACTCACAGCCAGGTCGGCGATTCGCTCACCCGCAGCCTGACCCTGGAGGCGGAAGGCTTGACCAGCGCCCAGTTGCCGCCGCTTCCGCCTACCGAAATCAATGGCCTGCGGCGCTACCCCGACCAGCCGGTGCTGAGCAGCCGCAGCAGCGAGCGCGGCCTGGTTGGCAGCCGCGAGGACCGCGAAGCCCTGGTGCCCAATCGTAGCGGCACCATCGAGCTGCCGCCCGTGGAAGTGGTCTGGTGGAACACCCTGGAAGACCACCTGGACCGCACCAGCCTGCCGGCCCGGACCCTGCAAGTGGCGAACAACCCGAGCCTGATGGTCGACACACCGGCAGGCACCACTCAGATCGTCACCACTGTCGACAGCGAAACCCTCTGGTACTGGCAACTCAGTACGTTGATCCTGGCCTGCACGACGTTGCTCGGCTTCGGCCTGTGGTGGCGCGCGCGTTGGCAACCGGCGATCCTGCGCTCGGCCCAGGCCGGGCCGAGCCCACGCACACTGCTGGATGACCTCAAGCGCGCCTGCCTGGCCAACGACTCGCACGCCACCCGCCAGGCGCTGGATGCCTGGGCTCGACAGCAACCGGAAACCTTGGCCGACATGGCGGCGCGTTTCGTGCCACTGTCCGACGCCCTCGACGGCTTGAACGGCGCCCTCTACAGCGAAACCGGCCAGTATTGGCAAGGGGAAGACCTGTGGCGGGCGATCCGGACCATTCCGCCTCTGGAAGGAACGCCGGACGCTGCCAGTGATTCGAGCCTGCCGCCGCTCTATCCCAAATAACCCGGTTTTGTTGCGCAGGGCTTTTTGTGGCAAGGGAGCAAGCTCCCTCGCCACAACAGCCGCGCCGGTGCATCCGACAAAGTTGGGCAGCCCCTCCCCCGCGTTTCCCAGTAAACTCTGCATTTTTGCGCCGCCTCTCCTCCCGCGGCCATCGTCTGTATTCTGGAGTCTGCCTTGCGTCTGTTTCACACCTCCGACTGGCACCTGGGGCAAAACCTCCACGGCCAGGATCGCGACTTCGAACACGCCTGTTTCCTCGACTGGCTGCTGCGTCAACTGGGCAGCGAAAAGCCCGATGTGCTGCTGATTGCCGGCGATATCTTTGACACCGTCAACCCGCCGGTCAAAGCCCAGGAGCGGCTGTACGACTTCATCGTCAGCGCCCACGAACAAAACGCCAACCTGACCATCGTCATGATTGCCGGCAACCACGACTCCGGCTCACGCATCGAACTGCCGGCGCCGTTGATGCGGCGCTTGCGCACCCATGCCCTGGGCCGGGTGCTGTGGCTGGATGATGGACAACTGGACGTCGAGCGTCTGTTGCTGCCATTGCCCGACGCCAAGGGCAAGGTCCGCGCCTGGTGCCTGGCGCTGCCGTTCCTGCGGCCGGCGGAAGTCACCGGCGCGCAGTTGGGGGATGATTACCTGCGCGGCATCGGCCAGGTCCATGAATGGCTGATCGCCGCTGCCAATGACAAACGCAAGAAAGGCCAGGCACTGATCGCCGTCAGCCATGCGCACATGGCCGGCGGCTCGGTATCGGAGGACTCCGAGCGCAGCCTGATCATCGGCAATGCCGAAGCGCTGCCCGCCAGCCTCTTCGGCCCGAGCATCAGCTACGTTGCCCTCGGCCACCTGCACAAGCCGCAGAAGGTCAACGGTGAAGAGCGCATCCGCTACAGCGGCTCGCCGATCCCGCTGTCGTTCTCCGAGATCGGCTATCAGCACCAGATCCTCGACGTCACCCTGGACGGCGAAACCCTGGTAAACGTCGAGCCCCGGCTGATTCCCCGCGCCGTCAACCTGCAGCGCCTGGGCCCGGCGCCGCTGGCCGATATCCTCCGGCAACTGAAGGACCTGCCGGACATCGACCTGCTGGCGGACGTGCAGCGCCAGCCCTGGCTGGAGGTTCGAGTGCGCCTCGACGAGCCGCAGCCCGACTTGCGCCATCAAGTGGAGACGGCATTGCAAGGCAAAGCCGTGCGGCTGGTGCGCATCGCCGCCGAGTACGCCGGCAACGGCAGCTCCAGCGGCGTCGAGGACGGCACCGCGCTGGTCGAACTGGACCAGTTGAGCCCGCAGGAATTGTTCAGCCGTGCCTGGCAGGACACCTACGGCAACGAAGTGGACGAACAGACCCTCAAGGATTTTGCCGTGCTGTTGCAAGACGTGCAGATGGAGAGCGAGCAGCCATGAAGATCCTCGCGATTCGCCTGAAGAACCTCGCCTCCCTCGCTGGGCCATTTGAAATCGATTTCACCGCCGAGCCGTTGGCCAGCGCCGGCCTGTTCGCCATCACCGGCCCCACCGGCGCCGGCAAGAGCACGCTGCTGGATGCCTTGTGCCTGGCGCTTTTTGGTGCGGTGCCGCGCCTGAACAACACCGGTCGTGACGCCAAGGTACCGGACGCCGACGGCGAGATCGCCACGGGCGATCCGCGCACGCTGCTGCGCCGTGGCACCGGCGACGGTTATGCCGAAGTGGATTTTCGCGGTATCGACGGGCGCCGCTACCGGGCTCGCTGGGAGGCCAATCGCGCCCGGGAAAAAGCCGGCGGCAAATTGCAGGCCAGCCGCCAGAGCCTGCGCGACCTGGACAATGACCAACTGCTGGCCAGCCAGAAAGGCGAATACAAGACCCAGCTCGAAGCCGCCTTGGGCCTGAACTTCGAGCAGTTCACCCGCGCCGTGCTGCTGGCCCAGAGCGAGTTCAGCGCCTTTCTCAAGGCCGACGACAACGACCGCAGCGAGTTGTTGGAAAAGCTCACCGACACGGCCCTGTATACGCGTCTGGGCCGCCGCGCCTTCGACAAGGCCAAGCAGGCCAGGGAAACCCACAAGCAGTTGCAAGACCAGGCCACCGGCGTCACGCCGCTGGCCGCCGAAGCCCGCGCCGAGCTGGACCAACGCTTCAACGACGCCCAGCAACTGCTCAAGACCCAGCAGGCACAGCTCAAGCAATTGGAACAGCAGCACACCTGGCTCAGGGACCTGCGCCAGTTGCAGGACGAACAGGCCAGCGCCGCTGAACAACTGCAACAGGCACAGGCCGATTGGGCTGCGCTGGCCGACGAACGCCTGAAACTGACACGCCTGGAACAACTGACGCCCCAGCGGCACCAGTTCATCCGCCAGGCGGAATTGAACCGCCAGCTGGAGCCGCTGGCAGTCAGGATCCAGCAACTGACCCAGCAGCAAGTCGAATTGCATGAGCAACAGGCCGAACTGGAGAAAGGCCTGGGCGTGGCGCAATTGGCCTTGGCCGCCGCCCGCCAGCAGAGCGCCGACAACGCACCGCTGCTACGCCAGGCATTCGATGAACAGAGCAGCCTCGCCCGCCTGGCCAGGGAAACCGGCCAAGGTGCCGAACAGTTGCAACAGGTCCAACAGGCTTGCACCGACGGCCAGCGCAGCATCGACACCCTGCTCGAACAGCAACGGCAGGTTGATGAGCGCCTGCAAAGGATCGCCGGCGAACTGGAACAAAGTACCGATCTCGCACCGCTGGGCGATGCCTGGTCCGCCTACCGCGATCGCCTGCAACAGTTGATGTTGATCGGCAACCGGCTGAACAAGGGCCAGGACGAACTCGCGCTGCTGGAACAAAGCGCCACTCGCGCCGCCGATGACCTGGCAACCCGCCGGCAAAACCTCGAAGTGCTCTACAAGGAAGCCGGGGCCGAACCGCAAGCGGTGGCGGAACAGATCCAGTTGCTCGGCAACCTGCTGCAAGACAATCGCAAGCAACTGCGCGCTTTCGAAGAACTGACCCGGCTTTGGGCCAGCCAGCAAGAGCTGGACAAACGCAGCGCGGAGCTGGAGCGACGCCAGCAGCAAGCCTTGCAGGAGCGCGACCGGCTGGTGCGCGAAGGCGGCGAAGCCAAGGCCGAGCTGACCATTGCCGAACAGACCCTGACTGTCACCCGTGAACTGCTGGAACGCCAGCGCCTGGCTCGCAGCGAAAGCGTCGAGCAACTGCGCGAACAGTTGCAGGACAACCAGCCGTGCCCCGTCTGCGGCAGCGTCGAGCACCCGTACCATCAGCCCGAAGCGCTGCTGCAAAGCCTCGGCCGATTCGATGAAAGCGAAGAGGCCAATGCGCGCAGAGTCGTCGACCTGCTCAATGAAAAAGTCATCGATCTGCGAGCGCAATACAGTGGGGTCATTGCCCAGCTCAAGGAATTCAAACAGCAACAGGAACAACTCGCCGCCCAGCAACAAGGCCTCGCGCCAAGCCTCGAAGCCCATCCGTTGTCGGAACAGTTGCTGAGTCAGGCTCCAGACCAGCGCGACGCCTGGCTGGCCCAGCAAAACAGCCAGTTGAACCTGCGCATCAGCCAGGACGAACAACGCCAGGCCGCCCTGCTCACCCTGCAACAGGACGCCACGCGCCTGGCGCAGCAACTGCGCGAAGCGGAAACCGCCAGCCAGCAGGCGTCACTGCACCTGGGCAACCAGCAACAGGAAATGGCCCGCGACCGCCAGCGCCTGGAGGAAGAGCTCGGGCATTTCAGTGCGCTGCTGCCGGCCGATACCCTGCAGGCCCTGCGCAGCGATCCCGCCGCGACGTTCATGCGACTCGACCAGCGGATCACCCAGCGCCTGGCGCAACTGGAACAGCAACGCGAAGAACTCGGCGAACAACTTCAACGCCAGCAAGCCCTGGAGAAAGAGCAGGACCGCCAGCAGACCCGTGTGCAACAACTCGAAGCGGCGCAGCAGCAATTCAACGCACTGAATGAGCAACAGCAGACCTGCCAACAAAAGCTCACGCAACTGCTGGGCGAACATTCCAGTGCCGAACAATGGCAGCAACAGCTCGACCAGGCCCTGGAACAGGCCCGCCATGCCGAGGCAGCGGCCGGTCAGCAGTTACAGGAGTTGCGCAATACCCTCGTGCAACTGGCTGCCGAGCTCCAGGCCCGGCATGAGCAGGCCCAGTTGCTTGAGGCCGAACAGCAGACGCTCGCCGCCGGCATCGCCCAATGGCGCGCTTCTCATCCGGAACTCGACGACGCCGCGCTCGATGCCCTGCTCGGCCTCGACGAGCAACAGGTCAGTCAACTGCGGCAACGCCTGCTCACCAGCGAAAAAGCCATCGAGCAGGCCCGCGTCCTGCTCACCGAACGCGAGCAGCGCCTGCACAACCACCAGGCCCAACACAACGGCAATTTGCCGCCTGAGGAACTGACCCAAGCCTTGGCGGTGCTGCAGGAGCAGTTTGCCGCCAGCGAACAACGCTGCGCCGAGTTGCGTGCGGAACAGGCTGATGACCAGCGTCGGCAGCATGCCAACCAGGCCCTGGCCCGACAGATCGAGCAGGCCTATGCCGAATACCAGCGCTGGGCGCGCCTCGACGCCTTGATTGGCTCGGCCACCGGCGACCGCTTCCGCAAACTGGCCCAGGCGTACAACCTTGACTTGCTGGTCCACCATGCCAACGCCCAGTTGCGCCAACTGGTTCGCCGTTACCGGCTCAAGCGCGGCGGCAGCATGCTTGGCCTGCTGGTGATGGACACGGAAATGGGCGATGAACTGCGCTCGGTGCATTCGTTGTCCGGCGGCGAGACCTTCCTGGTCTCCCTTGCCCTGGCGCTGGGCCTGGCTTCGATGGCGTCCAGCACGCTGAGAATCGAATCGTTGTTCATCGACGAAGGCTTCGGCAGCCTCGACCCCGAATCGCTGCAACTGGCGATGGACGCCCTCGACGGCTTGCAGGCCCAGGGGCGCAAGGTCGCGGTCATCTCCCATGTGCAGGAAATGCACGAGCGGATCCCGGTGCAGATCCAGGTCCGTCGCCAGGGCAATGGGCTTAGCACGCTGGAGGTGAAATGAGCCGCGCCACGCTGTACTCCTTCCGTCGCTGCCCCTATGCCATGCGCGCACGCATGGCGTTGCGTTACAGCGCGGTCGAACTGACGATCGTCGAAGTCGGCCTGAAGGCCAAGCCCGCCGAGATGCTTGCACTCTCGAGCAAAGGCACGGTGCCGGTGTTGCAGGTCGATGGCCGGGTGATCGATGAAAGCCTGGAGATCATCAACTGGGCCTTGGCCCAACACGATCCGCAGGACTGGCAGCTACGGGACGATGCCAAGGCCCAGGCGTTGACGGCAGCGTTGATCGAGGAAAACGACCAGGTATTCAAGCTTCACCTGAACCGCTACAAATACCCGGAGCGGCATCCCGAATACACGCAGGAACACTACCGCAGCGAAGGCGAAGTTTTTCTGCGCAAACTGGAAGGACTGCTTGAAACCCGTCCGTTCCTGGCGGCGGAGCATCAGAGCCTGGCCGACGTGGCGGTGATGCCCTTCATACGCCAGTTCGCCCATGTCGATCGCGACTGGTTTGCCCAGGCGCCCTATCCGCGGCTGCAAGGTTGGTTGCAGAAATTCCTGGATTCCGAGCTGTTCGTAGCGATCATGGCCAAGTGAGCTGCATCGCCGTTGTGGCGAGGGGATTTATCCCCGCTGGGCTGCAGAGCAGCCCCCTGAAACCCAGCAACGGTCTTTCGGGTAAATAAAGTCAGATATTTGGGACCGCTTCGCAGTCCAGCGGGGATAAATCCCCTCGCCACAAAGACCTCATACTACTGCGCCACAAGCACGCCCCTGATCGCAATCAACCTGAAACGGCCCAAACTCAGCCACCCTCGGCGTCGACGGCGGATTACCCACCAACACCCCCAATGCCCTGGCGGTGAGGATGTTATGGGCGATGTTGTGGTTGCACTCGATCGTCCGCGCCAACGACCCCGCCGACGCCTGCCCCAATCCAAGCAACGAAAACCCGTTGGTGATAAACGCCAGGAAGGCAATCACCCAGAACCTGCATCTGCTCATGCGCCGACAGCCCCTTTGCCTGCGCCGCGTTCGGCGGCGACAGTGGAAACCGACGCATGCAGCGATGCATCAACGAAGCCTTGGTATTGGGCGCCGACGCTGACCACCAGCACCAATGCGACGTAAAGGCCGATGGCGATGTAAGCGCCGTGTCTGGCGGAAGAAAGGATTGCGCGGGCCATGGGGTTCTCCGTGGGCATGTTTCGATGCCCACAGAATCAATCAAATAAACCGTTATGAATAGCGACGATTATGCATAGTCACCATCAGGTTTATTGATTGATGAAACCCTGAAATCAGTCGTTGACCAAGCTCAACAATCGCTCGCGAGCCACTTCCAGCTCTCCAGGAATTGGCTGGGCCGCCGAGACAATCGGAGTGGAGTAGAGAAACAGCAGCATCACTGCCAGACGCATCGCCATGGTGTCGATCCTTATTGGTAAGGAGTCAATTAACTAGCGTCAAATTTAAACACATGGCCATGTGATATCACAACGGGATTTTCTGCCCACGCACGAAACCTGCGATCTTTTCTCTCCGCTGGCATCCAGCAGGAAATGAAAAGATCGCAGGCTTCAGGGTCAGCGTGATTCAGTGTTGGGTCTTGTGATCCAGTGCGGCGTAGAAGTTGGCGCTCTGTTGCAGGTATTTCTCAGTGTAGCTCTGGGTGCGGTTTTTCTTGTCGCTGATTTCGATGCTGGCACTGGCTGGCAATGCCACGGTAGCAGAGATAGCGGAAGCGGCAATAACGGAGAAGAGATTCAGATTCATGGCGGTAGTCCTCGGATTCAGTTTGCTGATTTGCCCGGTGGGGCCGTGAAGCAAACTTACGCGCCGAGGCGTCTCGTCTTGAAATGCTTTGTAATACTAGCGACTATCAGTCTTGTTGATACAACGGCGAAGGCCCCGTAAATCGGGGCCTTCAGCTTATTGACGAACCATGAATTTCAAGTCGCTCGGCGCATCCATCGCCAGCTTCTGGACGGTTTTACCCAGCAGGCCGGTGTTCGGATCACGCTCGATGATGACGATCTGGTTGCTCTTCTGGTTGGCCACCAGGACAAATTTTTCACTCGGGTCGAGGCTGAATTCCCGAGGATGGTCGCCCTCGACAGAGCGCCGCTGAAGTTCTTTCAGCGTGCCAGCCGCCGGGTCGATGGCAAACACCACCAGTTCGTTGGTGGTGCCCCGATTGCTGACGTACAGGAACTTGCCGTCCCTGGACGCATGCAGCGCTGCCGCCGCTTTACCCGGCTGGGGCTTGCCGGCGGCGAGGTCGACCAGTTGACGCTGGGTAAGGCGGCCATCCTGGTAGTCGAACACCGCAACCTGGGCGGTCATCTCCATGGTCAGCCAGGCGTGCTTGCCATCGTTGCTGAACAGCAGGTGACGCGGCCCGCTGCCCGGCGGCAACTGCACGAATGCCGGATCGGCAGGCGTCAGCGGCAGCTCGGGGTTGGCTTTCGGGTCGTAGCGGTAGACGAATACCTTGTCCGCCCCCAGGTCGTTGGCAAACACATACTTGCCGTCCGGCGAAGGCACCGCCGAATGCACATGCCCCGACTTCTGCCGCTCAGGGTTGACCCGACTCGGCTGATGACTGCCCGACTGCACCACCGGCGCGAGCTTGCCATCCGCCCCCACTGGCAGCACGACCAAGGTGCCGCCCGGGTTTTCCAGAACGGAATAATTACTCACCAGCAGATGCTGGCCGTCATGGCTCAGGCTGGAATGAGTCGGCTCGTTGCCCAGGGACTGGACCTGATTGATCAGGCTCAGTTCATGGGTCTTGGGGTTAACGGCGTAACTGCTGACCTTGCCCACCGGGTCTTTCTGGCCCGGGCCGTTTTCGTTGACCACGAACAGCCGGCTCAGGTCCTTGGAAAGGGTCAACCAGGACGGGTTGTCCGTCTTGATCACCTGCAATGGCTTGGCGTCGAGCTGGCCGGTCCGGCTGTCGAACTGCATGCGGTAGATGCCCTGGCTCTGGTCCGCAGTGTAGGAGCCCACCAGCAATTGATAGTGCTCGGTGGTTTCTGCCTGGACGCCCATGGCGCCCACGCTGCCGGCCATCAGCAATGGCCAGAAACTACGCATCTTCATGCTCGGAGTCCTCGTCGTCGTGGCCGCTGGTCGCCTCCACGCATTCCAGATGGTGATCGCCCGAATCACTGGTGATGACCCAATGTTTCGAAGCTGTGTCGAAGGTCGCGGCCTGCATCTGTGCCGGCGTGAAGCGCCAATGCTCGAGGGTACGGCCGTTCATGCATTCGACGTGCAGTTGGTCCTGCTCGTCGAGGGAAAAATCGAAAGCGTGCAGCCCGTCGATGATCAGCATGTCGCAGTGTTCGAGGGCTTGCAGCAGAGTGTCGGTCGGGGCAGTCATAGCGATCAGTCAGTCATTGGGAAAAGCGGCATGATAACCCAATGTCAGAGTGGAGCTTGGGCCATAAGGTTCGAAAGCGGTGCTGGCCGACCTATCGCTTTCGCGAGCAGGCTCGCTCCCACAAAGGATTCATACCCACCAGAAATCCCCTGTGGGAGCGAGCCTGCTCGCGAAAAGGCCGGCGCATTCAACATGAATGCAACGGCCTGTTCAGCTCCTCAGAGCGCCTCGCGCCCCGGCACGCCATCTACCAATCGCAGGATCCCCAGCGGGTTGGCGTTCTTCAACGGCTCTGGCAACAGGTTGTCGGGGTAGTTCTGGAAGCACACCGGACGCAGGAACCGATCGATCGCCAGCGTGCCGACCGAAGTGCCACGCGCATCGGACGTCGCCGGGTAAGGCCCGCCATGGACCATCGAATCGCAAACCTCCACACCAGTTGGATAACCGTTGAGCAAGATGCGGCCGACTTTCTGCTCCAGCAACGGCGTCAGTTCACCGAACCGTTCGAAGTCCGCCGGTTCGCCAATGATCGTGGCGGTGAGCTGGCCGTGCAGGCCATGCAGCGCAGCGCTCAATTGCGCCTGGTCCGCCACTTCGACAAACACCGTGGTCGGGCCGAAGACCTCTTCCTGCAACGCCTCGTCACCGTTGATCAATAGGCTGGCGTCAGCCTTGAACAATTGCGGTTGCGCCTGGTTGCCTTGCTGCTCGCGACCGGCGAGGTGTTCGATGCCTGGGTGGGCCAGCAATTTTTGCAGGCCTTTGCCGTAGCTTTGCAGCGTGCCGGCATTGAGCATGGTTTGCGGCGCCTGGTCGCCGATCAGCGCAGCCACCTGCTGGGTGAAGGCAGTGAACTCAGGTGAGCGGATACCGATCACCAGGCCAGGGTTGGTGCAGAACTGACCGCAGCCTTGCACCACCGAGGCGGTCAGGTCGCGAGCGACACTCTCGGCGCGCGCTTGCAAAGCTTGCGGGAGGACGATCACCGGATTGATGCTCGACATCTCGGCGAAGACCGGAATCGGCTGGGGCCGCGCGGCCGCCATGTCGCACAGGGCACGCCCGCCTTTCAGGGAACCGGTGAAGCCGACGGCCTGGATCGCCGGATGCTTGACCAGCCATTCGCCGACGCCACCGCCGTAGATCATGTTGAACACACCGGCCGGCATCGAAGTCTTTTCAGCCGCGCGAATGATCGCATCGGCCACATGCTCGGCGGTGGCCATGTGGCCACTGTGGGCCTTGAATACCACCGGGCAACCGGCGGCCAGCGCGGCAGCGGTGTCACCGCCAGCGGTGGAGAATGCCAATGGGAAATTGCTGGCGCCAAACACGGCCACCGGACCGAGACCAATGCGGTACTGGCGCAGGTCCGGGCGCGGCAGCGGCGTACGCTCCGGCAAGGCCCGGTCGATGCGCGCGCCGTAGAAATCGCCACGGCGCAAGACCTTGGCGAACAGGCGCATCTGCCCGCTGGTGCGGCCGCGCTCGCCCTGGATCCGTGCGGCCGGCAATGCGGTTTCGCGGCAGACCACGGCGACGAACTCATCACCCAAGGCGTCCAGCTCATCGGCGATGGCATCGAGAAATTCGGCCCGGCGCGCCGCGCTCAGGCTGCGGTAGGTTGGATAAGCCGCCGCGGCGGCCTTGGCGGCGGCGTCGACTTCTTCCGCCGTGGCCTGGACGAAATCATGCGGCAAGGCCTCGCCGGTGCTGGCGTCGAAACTTTGCAGGCGAGTCTGGCCGGCCGCGCTGCGGGCGCCACCGATGTAGTTGTGGCCAAGGATCTGATTCATCGCAAGTCTCCTTTTAAAGTGTGCCGATAGTACCTGGGTTGAACACCGCGTCTACCGGAGCAATGCCGTTGATCAGCGGTGCGCCGAATTCGGCCTGGCTGATTTCGAACACGTCCCCCGGCTGGGTGCGGATGCCGTCGGCGAACGACAGCGTCGCGGTGCCGAAGAAGTGAACGTGCACGTCCCCGGGGCGCAGGAACTGACTGTACTTGAAATGGTGGAACTCGAGGTTCTCGAGGCTGTGGCACATGTTCGCCTCGCCGCTGAGGAATTCGTTCTGCCACAGCACTTCGCCGTTGCGCAGGATACGACTGGTCCCGGACAGATGTTGAGGCAGTTCGCCCACGCGAAGTTCCGGGCCGAAGCTGCAACTGCGCAGTTTCGAATGGGCCAGGTACAGATAATTCTTGCGTTCCATGACGTGATCGGAAAATTCGTTGCCCACCGCAAAGCCCAGCCGATATGGCTTGCCGTCGTGACCGATGACATACAGGCCGCTGATTTCCGGCTCCTCGCCAGCGTCTTCGGCAAAGGGCGGCAGCGGGAACGGATGGCCGGGACGGACGACGATGCTGCCGTCGCCCTTGTAGAACCATTCCGGCTGAACGCCAGCCTGCCCGGCGGCGGGTTTGCCGCCCTCCACGCCCCATTTGAAGATGCGCATGGTGTCGGTCATGGCGCTCTCGTCGCCAGCCTGTTGGTGCATCTTGTCCCGGGCCGAGGCGCTGCCCAGGTGAGTCAGGCCGGTACCGCTGACCAGCAGGTGCGCCGGGTCCGGGTGATCCAGCGGCGGCAGGATGCGCAATTCGCTCAGCAGTTGCGCATAGTCATGGCTCGCTCCCAGGCCCAGGCCGTCGACCTGTTGCTCAAGCTTGACGCCCGCCTCGATGGCGGCCAGCGCCAGGTCGCGCACCGTCGTGGCGCCCTGCACTTCGCGCACCTGCTCGCCGTCAACTACACCGACGCGGCGTTCGCCGTTACTCAATTCGAACTGAACTAAACGCATGGGTTTCTCCTGTAAACAAAAACATGAATAGGCGTAGCAGGCTTTTGTGGCGAGGGGATTTATCCCCGCTGGGCTGCGCAGCAGCCCTAAAGCAGCGAACTCAACCTTCCTGGCACACCGAGTTGCTTGGTTTTGGGGCTGCTTCGCACCCCAGCGGGGATAAATCCCCTCGCCACAAAGCTCGCTCCCACAGTTGATTGTGGTGTCCTCAGCTACGCGTCGCCCCGCGGGCGCTCGCCGCGAACTGGTCAGCCGGCAACACGTGCTTGCGTTCGAGCAAGCGATAGACCACCCCGGTCAATACCAGGCCGAACACCATCACGCACGACAGGAAGTACAGCCCGGACGCCAGGTTACCGGTGTATTCCTTCAAGGCGCCGATCACGAACGGGCCGATGTAGCCGCCCAGGTTGCCTACCGAGTTGATCAAGGCAATGCCCGCCGCCGCGCTGGCACCGGCGAAGAACCGTCCCGGCAAAGTCCAGAACACCGCCGTGCAGGAAAACAGTGCAAACGCCACCAGGCACAACGCCGCCAGTTGCAGCACCGGCACGGTCAACCAGGCGCTGAGGAACAGACCGATGGCGCCCAATACATACAACACGGCCAGGTGACCGTAGCGGTCGTTCAGGCGGTCGGAGCTGCGAGGAATGATCAGCAGACCGATGATGCCAAAGATATAAGGCACGGAAGAGACAAAGCCGGTCACCAGGTCACTGCCTCCGAACTGTTTGATCAGCGTCGGCAGCCACAGCCCCAGGCCGTAGATACTCAGGGTCACCGGCAGGTAGAACAGCGCCAACAGCAGGACGCGCTTGTCCTTGAGCGCATGCAGCGGGTTGCCATGACGGGTCTGGCCGTATTCTTCCAGGTCCTTTTTCAGCTCACCGGTCAACCAGTCCTTCTCGGACTGGTCCATCCATTTGACCTGTTGCGGGCCGTCCGGCAGATAACGCAGCACCGGCCAGGTCAACAGCACCGCCGGCAGGCCGATGACGATGAACAACCACTGCCAGCCGTGCAGGCCGAGGATGCCGTCCATGCCCAGCAAGCCACCGGAAACGGGACCGGTGATCATCATCGCAATGGGTTGGGAAAGAATGAACAGCCCGAGGATCTTGCCGCGATGGCGCACCGGGAACCACTGAGTGATGTAATACAGCACGCCCGGAAAGAACCCGGCTTCGGCCGCGCCCAGCAGAAAGCGCATCACGTAGAAACTATAGGGCCCCTGCACAAAAGCCATGCCGATGGTGATTGCGCCCCAGGTGATCATGATCCGGGCAAACCAGCGCCGCGCACCGAAGCGTTCCAGCATCAGGTTGCTGGGAATCTCCAGGAGGAAATAACCGATGAAGAACAGGCCAGCGCCGAGGCCGTAGGCGGCGTCGCCGATGCCGATGTCCGCGCCCATGTGCAGCTTGGCAAAGCCCACGGCGGAGCGATCCACGTACGCGATCAGGTAAAGCAGGATCAGGAAGGGAATCAGTTTGAGTGTGATGCGACGTATAAGCCGCAATTCCTGGCTCATGGGACCGGTCTCCGATTGTTGTTGTTATAGAACCTCGGGGGATTTCTCTCGCGAATAACCGCCAGGACAACCCCTCCGTTAAATCGGACTATATAGTAATACTATTTACCCAACAACACTTCCAAACGGCGTAAATTGCGCTTATGTTACGCTTCAGCTCGAACAATATAGTCATACAATAAGAGAATCGATCATGTCTGATAAGAAACCCTCCCTGCGCTCGGCCCAATGGTTTGGCACCGCCGACAAAAACGGCTTCATGTACCGCAGCTGGATGAAAAATCAGGGCATCGCCGACCACCAGTTCCATGGCAAGCCGATCATCGGTATCTGCAATACCTGGTCGGAGCTGACACCGTGCAACGCGCATTTCCGGCAGATCGCCGAGCACGTCAAGCGCGGCGTGATCGAGGCCGGGGGCTTTCCGGTGGAATTCCCGGTGTTCTCCAACGGCGAATCGAACCTGCGCCCCACCGCCATGCTGACCCGCAACCTGGCGAGCATGGACGTGGAAGAGGCGATTCGCGGCAACCCGATTGATGGCGTGGTACTGCTCACCGGTTGCGACAAGACCACCCCGGCCCTGCTGATGGGCGCCGCCAGTTGCGACGTGCCGGCCATCGTCGTCACCGGCGGGCCGATGCTCAACGGCAAGCACAAGGGCCAGGACATCGGCTCAGGCACCGTGGTCTGGCAGCTGAGCGAACAGGTCAAGGCCGGCACCATCACCATCGATGACTTCCTCGCGGCCGAGGGCGGCATGTCCCGCTCGGCCGGTACCTGCAACACCATGGGCACGGCGTCGACCATGGCCTGCATGGCCGAGGCGCTTGGCACTTCGCTGCCGCATAACGCGGCGATCCCGGCGGTGGATGCGCGCCGTTATGTGTTGGCGCACATGTCCGGCATGCGCGCCGTGGAAATGGTCCGCGAAGACCTGAAGCTGTCGAAGATCCTGACCAAGGAAGCCTTCGAAAACGCGATCCGCGTCAACGCCGCCATCGGCGGTTCGACCAACGCGGTGATTCACCTCAAGGCCATCGCCGGGCGCATCGGCGTGCAACTGGACCTGGACGACTGGACCCGCATCGGTCGCGGCATGCCGACCATCGTCGACCTGCAACCGTCCGGACGCTTCCTGATGGAAGAGTTCTACTACGCCGGCGGCCTGCCTGCCGTGCTGCGTCGCCTCGGCGAAGCCAATCTGATCCCCCACCCGAACGCACTGACGGTGAACGGCAAGAGCCTCGGCGAAAACACCAAGGACGCGCCGATCTACGGCCAGGACGAAGTCATTCGCACCCTGGACAACCCGATCCGCGCCGACGGCGGCATCTGCGTACTGCGCGGCAACCTGGCGCCATTGGGCGCAGTGCTCAAGCCGTCCGCGGCCACCGCCGAACTGATGCAGCATCGCGGTCGCGCGGTGGTGTTCGAGAACTTCGACGAGTACAAGGCGCGGATCAACGATCCGGAGCTCGACGTGGATGCCGACTCGATCCTGGTCATGAAGAACTGCGGGCCGAAGGGTTATCCGGGCATGGCCGAAGTCGGCAACATGGGCTTGCCAGCCAAACTGCTGGCCCAGGGCGTGACGGACATGGTGCGTATTTCCGACGCACGCATGAGCGGCACCGCCTACGGCACCGTGGTGCTGCATGTGGCACCGGAAGCGGCGGCCGGCGGGCCTTTGGCCGCGGTGAAAGAAGGTGACTGGATCGAACTCGATTGCGCCAGCGGCCGCCTGCACCTGGACATCCCCGACGCCGAACTCGCCGCGCGCCTGGCCGACCTGGCGCCACCGCAGCAATTGCTGGTCGGTGGCTACCGCCAGCTGTACATCGACCATGTGCTGCAAGCCGACCAGGGTTGCGACTTCGACTTCCTGGTGGGCTGCCGCGGCGCCGAGGTGCCGCGTCACTCCCATTGACGCCCCCATCCCCCTGTGGGAGCGAGCCTGCTCGCGAAAGCGTCGAACCAGCGGCATTCATGTCGCCTGACCCACCGCCTTCGCGAGCAGGCTCGCTCCCACAAGAAGCCTGCACTGACCTTAAGAAATCGCACTAGCGACCCGCCCTCGCCGCGCCTGCTATCATGCGCAGCACCCCTCGCACACAGGATCGCGCCGCTCCCCATGGATTACCGCAAACCCTCCGACCGCAAGAGCATGCACGCGCGCATCGTCCAGGAACTGGGCATGCAGATCGTCTCTGGCCGCTTCAAGCCCGACGACAAACTGCCCGCCGAAGCCTTGCTGTGCGAAGAATATGCCGTCAGCCGCCCGGTGCTGCGCGAAGCCACGCGCGTGCTGGTCGCCAAGGGCCTGGTGTATTCGCGGCCGCGAGTGGGCACGGTGGTCAAGCCGCGTCGGGAATGGCACATGCTCGACCCCGATGTGCTGCACTGGCTGATGCAGAGCAGCCCACAGAACGAGTTCTTCGGACTGCTCACCAGCGTGCGCAGCATCATCGAGCCGGCCGCCGCCGCCCTCGCCGCGCAATTCGCCACCGACGCCGACATCGCCGCCATCAGCGAAGCCTACCAGCGCATGGAAGCCGCCCCGACCCCGGAAGCCCTCCTGCAACCGGACCTGGACTTTCACAGCCGCATCGCCGACGCCACCCACAACGACCTGCTCGCCAACCTGTGCAACATGCTGTCGGTGGCCATCGCCGAAGCCCTCAAGCACTCCAACCAACGGCCCAACCTGCACGAGCTGGCGATGCCACGGCACAAGGCGATCCTCACCGCCATCGAGAACCGCGATGCCCTCGGCGCCCGCCATGCCACGCTGGTGCAACTGGATGACGCCCGCAGTGCGCTGAATGTCGTGCTGGGCAGCGATCCCGCCTGATTCACCGCCGATTTTACTGAAGCCCTTCACAAACCTGCACGCCTGGCGTTCAAGGGTGCGGTACCTATGTACCGCACACCTGGGACAGTCATGGCGATACTGCGCGAGTCGTCATCCTGACGACCATGGGTTTATGAAAAGGAACTTCACATGGCATCGCCTTCCCCGGCTGACAACGCCAACACACAGGCACAGAACGTCAGCCTGCAATTTGCCGGTCGACCCACCTTCGAGCAGGTTGTATCGAGCACGTTTCAGCAAGCTATTCGAAAGGAATACCCTTGGAATGCGCTCAACCTGTCCAAGGTGCTGTTGGCAACTCCCGACAGGGCCTCTAAAAGCTGGACGACTACCCGCCTCATGACGCTCGTCCTCGATTACCTGGCTACCGGCACGCCCATCGACTTCAAGGAGTGGAGCGAGCATGGCTGTTTCCTTTCCGAAACGATGCCGCACCGTCTCAAGCTGGACGCGCAGGACATGCTCACGCTGGAAAAGCTGCTACTTGAACTGCCTTGGACAGTACCGATCGGATTCGAGGATGCGCTGGTCCGCTACTGGAATGCCGACATTGACCCCCATCAAGGCACCAGCCGCTGGAACTGGCTCAGCGGTGCACTGCGAAACCTGTTGCAGACCCGTGGCTTGCAGCAACCAGGGCTCAGCGACCCGGCACGTGAGATGCTCGACCAGATCACCCGCCGGCCTGTCAGCAAGCAACACTTGCGCGCCGACGGTCAGTCCAGCGTCTACGCCTACAGCCTGGAAAGCACGCTCGTTAAAGCCGCTTCCCGTTCGGTCATATACGGTAGCGAGATTCTACTGACGCGCACCACCGAAGGTGGGACCCTCCTGCTGCTGTGCAGCCCTGGCAGCGCCGTCAAACCCTTTGAATCGCTGGAGGACTTTCACCGTCACTGGAGTGAACTCATCGCCAGCCGGTACCTTGTCGACACCGTCACTTGCACACGCACCGAGATCGCTGGCAACGTGTTCGAGACCCAGGCAGCACTGATCCTGGAGCAACAGCTGGCCGACCTCCGGGCGGTGGAATTGCCTTCCCGCGTCGGCTCGCAGCACCTGCGTGCGCTGTATCACGAACTGAGCGACCCGGCCCGCTACCTGCGTGACACCCCGTACCCCTCTCCTCAGATGTCGAAGCTCATTGCGCCGCTGGTGCCCGAATGGTTGAAGGAAGCGTCCGTTGTCGACCAGACCAGGCACCAGCATTACTGCCTGGCGTTGGCCAGCGCCAAGAAACGCAGTCCAGGCCAAACCTTCCTCAGCGATATCGAGAATATCCACTCCTTCACGTCCCAAGCCCTGCTTGAGCGCATGGGTCGAACAAACGATAGCTCGTCGACCCAGGCCCAACCCTCCCGCTACAACCCCGACGACGTGCTACTGACTTTCACCGTGGCGGCGGGCCTCCCCGGTACGATCGGGATTGTCGAGAAAAAATCGATGAAACTGAGCGAACTGGCCATCCGCAATCTCGTCGCCCGCCCCAGTGGAAACCCGATCCTCAGCCATCGCCTGGGCCTGACCCTGCCCGAATGGTTGACCCCGGACTACATCACCCGCCAGGGCGGGCTGATTGAACAGGTCGACATCGGCACCGCCTACCCCCGATATCTGCAGCACAAGCTGTTTGACGATTTGCCTACCCTGCGTCAACAGAGATTCGCCGACCAGGTCCCGACAGAGCTGCTTCTCGAAGCGCTCAAGCAAAAGCTCGACCACCAGAACAGCATGACCCGTCAAGGCCTGGACCTTCTCGAAGCCGTCCTTCAAGCCGATGTCGAGGAACAACAGGTCGACGGTCGTCCGGTGGTGATTCGTCCCCTGGCCTTTCTGCGTAAGCCGAAGGCGCGACCTGATGTTGTGACGAATATGTTCATCATCGAACCGCAAGCCGTCGAAACGGGACCACACCTGCTGTATCGCCCGCTTCACTCGCCCTCGTTGATTGAGTTCCCGACACGCCAGGCGCTGTTGACTGCCATTGGCCTGGACGGCGAACTGCAGACCAGCGTCTTGACCTGGTTATCGGATACCGCGCGTCCGGTGTACGCCAATGGGGGGTTCCTGGAGCCACACATTGTGCGCTTTCTTCCAGGCGATGAATTCGCCCCTTTCGAAAAGCCGACCCCGGCGACACTCGCAATCGAGGGTGACAACGACGAGTTGTTGCAATTCCTGCACAACGGCAAGCTGATGGAGTATCTCTACGGCAGTAATGCGCGGGCCTTGGTTGCCCAGGCCAACAGGGCTTCGGTCTCCAACGCCGAAAGCCGTTGGGCGACCCTTCTCGAGGGCGGCGGCCTGTTGTTCAACACACTGTTGGTGCCGATCCTGCGCGGCCCATTGATAAGCGTCGGCTGGTTATGGAACGTGATCGCCGTCGCCGGGCAAGACATCCCGGCCATGCAGAGCGAGGATCCGACTACGCGGGAGCTCGCTACCGTCGACTTTCTCTTGAACTTCGCCATGCTCGGACATCAGGCGTTGTCCCTCGACGAGCCTGTTCGCAAGCCACTGCCCCACGAACTGGAAGACCAGGCGATGCGTGCGCCTGCGCCACGCATCGTTCCCGAGCAATGGCCCAAGCCGGCCCTGCCAGACGTCATCGAAGGCCCCGTCTACCTGCCCGGGGAACACGCCCAAGCTGCTTTTGAGCACCTCGACTTCAGTTTCGCCAGCGCCCGTCGGCGCCTGACGCTGGAGCAACGCACCCGCTTGCAGCGCCTGACAGTGCAGCGTCCCGCAGTGATGCCCGCTGCCCTTCCCTCTGGCCCTTATACCGGCCTTTATCTGATCAATAAAAAATGGCATGCCGTGGTTGAGGGCGAGTTGTATCAAGTCGACACATGGAACAGCACCGTACAGATCGTCGACCCGCACGACCCGGCACGCAGGGGGCCGGCGCTAATATCGGACGGCCACGGCAGCTGGTCCTTGGACCTGGGCCTGGGCCTGCGTGGCGGGATGCCGCCCAAGCGCGTGGAGGAACAACGTCGCTTCAACGAAAAAAGAAAAGCGGAAATCGCGGCGGAAACCAGGGAGTTCTTCGAAAAAAGTGCCGAGCGGAAAAAGAAGCTGGATATCACCCACGACCTGCTGAGCTTATTGGAGATCGGTACGCCACCTGATGAGAAGCGGATGGCCCCCATACGTAAAAGCTTTCATGAACAGTTAAAGGAGCAGGCCGAAGCCGATCTGAAGATACTGGGGAACGAGCTCGAATCCATCAAGCTGAATAGCCCAATTTCCCGCGGGAATATTTACCAGATCACTGAATCGTTGATCGAATGTTGTCGTACAGCCATTGCCGTTGTCGTAAAGGATATACAAGCTCTGAATGCTGCCCATTCCTCATTCGTGGGACCGTCTGCGTCTGACATTCTGGAGGCAGTTGAACATGATCCGCAGGGCTATTTGAGGTTCGCCGCGCAGTTATTTGAGCTCAATGAGCGCTCGATCCATTGGCTGGAGCTTGAACACCGCACGCTTGATACGTTATTGAACCGGGGCAGCAAGGGCCGGGAAATGTTCGATCGCCTGACCCATGACCGACCGGTGGCGAAAACCGCTTCGTTGGCTGGCCAAGAGCTCCAGACGACGTTGGCCACAGTGCTCGCTTCGCGCGGCGAGAGCGAGTCGAGGGAGCACCTGCGAACCATCAGCAAGCCGCTAAAGGAACAAATACAATCTCACGCTACGTTGTGGACGTACGACTTCTCGGAACGGCTCGAGGTATTGGAGAGCTTGTCCGAACACTATGGCAAGGCGCTGGATGCCCTACAGATCGTGAAAGTACTTCACGCCGATGAGATGGACCTGCCTTATTTCGACAAGCTGGTCACCTTGGTCGAAGAATTGTATGAGGAGGTCTCCCAGGAACTGGCCACGGAAATAAAACCCGAACCGAAACCGCGCGCGCGCGCTTCCAAACGCACCGGAACATCCGCCGGACGCCCTCAGAAAAAAGTGATCCGAACCCGCCACAATGGTGTATTGGTTGGCGACCTGAGACCTGCCGGTACAACCTTGGAGATTGATGTCGTCGAGCTGCGCTCCGAAAACGATAACCAGTTGCTAGGCACCTATTCCCGTCATGAAGACGCCTGGGACCTCGTCAAGGAAGAGCGACCGGCCGCGCCGCTGAAAACGAGACCTGTCAGTGAAATCAAAGGCGCCGCACGAAAACTGCTCGGACAACTGGAAAGACTTCTGAAAAGGGCAAAAAGCTATAAAGCCCAGTGCCGTTACCCGCAGGAAATCGAGGAGGTCATGAACAACGAGGCGGATCGTTTTCGCAAAATTGCCGAGGAGCTTGAACAAGCCGTCAAGGCTTCCCCAACAGAGCCCGGCCCGCGAGACCAGACCTTAATCGAGGAACTGACAAAGGCCGCCACCCGCCTTGCAGCACAGGGCGGCTACCTGCGCACCGAGCTGAGCCTGAAACTGCCACCCACCGACGGCAATCTCCGCTATCTGTTTGCAAAAGAATTGATCCAGGTCAGCAAGTACGGCGACCGCACAGCCATGAGCGGAGTCCGCAAGGACTTCATTCAGGAATATGCAATCAACGACCGTAACGGCTTCCCCCTCTGGTATGCCCATTTTCACTATGAAAAGGCCGACACCCCGAAAGCCGACTACAGCGTTGCACACGTGAAAACCAAGGAGCAACGGAAGGAAAGCTACTATTCAATGCTGTCCAAAGCTGAAGGCCCCTACGCCGTCGTGAACGTGCATCGCGGCCAGATCGGCAAACCTCTGGCACAACGCTGGTTCTTGCCCCTGGACCACTAATCGCTGAGCTATCGGCACGTTTGTCCGAAGCTGGATGCAAAAAGCCGCAACCTCGGGTTGCGGCTTTTTGCATCCAGCGTCCGGTCAGTGGGCAAACAACGAATTGCCCTTCTGCCCCGCCAGCTTCTCCGGCTTGATCAGGAAACGCGCGAGCGCGGGCAGCAGCCACAGCGCGCCGAACATGTTCCACAACAACATGAACGTCAGCATCAGGCCCATGTCCGCCTGGAACTTGATCGCCGAGAAGATCCAGGTGCAGACGCCGATGGCCAGGCACAAGCCGGTAAACAGCACCGCCTTGCCAGTGGATTTCAGCGTTTGGTAATACGCCTCTTGCAACGGCAACCCGGCCCGCAGGAAACTTTCCAGGCGGCTGTAGATGTAGATGCCGTAGTCCACGCCGATCCCTACGCCGAGGGCTACCACCGGCAGTGTCGCGACCTTCACGCCGATGCCCATGAACGCCATCAGCGCGTTGCCCAGCACCGAGGTCAGCACCAGTGGCAGGACGATGCACAGCGTCGCTGCCCAGGAACGGAAGGTGATCATGCACATCGTCGCCACGCAGATATACACGAGGATCAGGATGGTCAGTTCCGATTCCTTGATCACTTCGTTAGTGGCCGCCTCGATCCCGGCGTTACCGGCGGCGAGGATGAACTCCAGGCCATCGCGGTTGTGCTCCTTGGCGAAGTCCTGCACCGCCGTCACGGCGCGGTCGAGCGTCTCGGCCTTGTGGTCGTTGAGGAACACCAGCACCGGCGCCAGGGAACAGCTGTTGTTGTAAAGGCCGTCGGCCCGGGCAATGGAGCTGTTCAGTACATCAGGGTTGCGCGACAGGGTTTCCCATTTCAGGTTGCCCTCGTTCATGCCCTTGATCATCTGCTTGGACACGGTCACCAGGGAAATCGCCGACTGCACGCCCTCGGTGTTCTGCATCTTCCACATCAGCTCGTCGATGGGCGCCATGGCTTCGTAGCGCGAACAGCCTTCGGCCTTGGTCTTGACCATCACCACCAGCACATCGGAGCTGGTGGAATAGTTGCTGATGATGAAGTTGTTGTCCTGGTTGTAGCGCGAGTCCGGACGCAGTTCCGGCGCGCCCTGGTCGAGGTCGCCGATCTTCAGGTTCTGGCTGTACCAGAGGCCGCCGCCAAAGGCGAGCACGGCCAGGGCAATCGATACCGGCGCGACCTTGGCGCTGGCAAAGTTCGACAGCAGGCGCCAGAACGGATGTTCGCGGGTCGCGTCTTTCTTGCTGCGCTCGACCGCGCGCTTGCTGATACCAACGTAGGAAATCGCCACCGGCAGCAGGATCAGGTTGGTGAACACAATCACCGCCACGCCGATGGACGCGCCGATGGCCAGTTCGCGAATCACGCCGATGTCGATGATCAGCAAGGTAATGAAGCCGACGGCATCGGCCAGGATCGCGATCATCCCCGGCAGGAATAACTGGCGGAAGGTGCGCCGCGCCGCCGTCAAGGCGTTGTCCGCCTCGCTGGACTGCAAGGCGATGCCGTTGATTTTCTGTACGCCGTGGGAAATGCCGATGGCGAAGATCAGGAACGGCACCAGCATCGAATATGGATCCAGGCCGAAACCGGCCGCGTGCATCAGCCCCAGTTGCCAGACCACCGCCACCAGGGTGGTGCTCAATACCGCAACGGTGCTGCGCATGCAGTTGGTGAACCAGTACAGCAGGATCAGGGTGATGACGAAGGCGACGCCGAAGAACAGCACCACCATGACCAGGCCATCGATCAGGTCGCCAACTTTCTTGGCGAAGCCGACGATGTGAATCTGCACATTCGGGTTCTGCGCTTCGAACTTGTTGCGGATCTTGTCTTCAAGCTCGTGGGAAAATTTCCGATAATCGAGGGCGAGCAATTTGCCTTGGTCTTGCGGGTCGGGATAGGACTCCAGCAGCGGGATATCGATGATGCTCGATTTGAAATCGTTCGCCACCAGGCGCCCGACCTGGCCGGACTTGAGCACGTTGTTGCGCAGCAGGTCGAGGCTGTCGGCCGAACCGTTGTAACTCTGCGGGATTACCTCGCCACCGGCGAAGCCCTCCTCCGTCACTTCGGTCCAGCGCACGCTCGGGCTCCACAGCGACTTCAGGCCGGAGCGGTCGACGCCGGAGATGTAGAAGACCTCGTCGTGGATCTGGCGCAGGGTCTCCATGTACTCCTTGGAGAAAATATCGCCGTTGGTAGCTTCCACGGAAATCCGTACCGTGTTGCCCAGGTTCGCCAGGTCATTGCGGTGTTCGAGCATCTTCTCGATGAACGGATGCTCGAGGGGAATCATTTTTTCGAAACTGGTGGACGGCCGGATCAGCGTGGCCTGCCAGAACAGGAAAATGCTGACCAGCAGGCAAATGATGATCACTGCCGGGCGGTTGTTGAAAATCAGGCGCTCGAGGAACGTCGCCTTGTCTTGGTGATGACTGCTCATGGGGTCCGCCTTCTTGTTATTGTGCCCGTCTGACAGGCCCGGCTCATTTGCTCAGTTCGGCGCCAGTGGGCGTGGTAGCGCGTACGCCACCCTGTCCCGCCAGGATCAGGTTGCCGTTGCCCGCCGCCGTGACGGCCGCCACGGAAATGCGATCCGGACGGTTGAACACGCTGAAGGTCACGCCATCATCGGTGCTGCGAATCACGCTGCCGCCGTTGCCGACGATCACGATCGAGCCATCCGGCAACAGCGTCGCCCCCGACAAGCCGAATTCCAGCGCGCCACGGGCCGCCTTCAGCTCGACCTGCTCCCAGCTGTCGCCGAAATCCGTGGAGCGATAGAGATTGCCGCGCAGGCCGTAGGCCAACAGGGTCGAAGGCTGGGCGGTGCCGATGGCGCCGAACAGCGAGCCTTCGTACGGACCTTCGAGTTTTTCCCAGGTCTGCCCCCAGTCGGCGGAGCGGAACATGCTGCCGGCCTCGCCGACGATGAACAGCCCGGCATCTTTTACCGCGGCGATAGCGTTGAGGTGATATTGGTCTTCATTCTCGAGGCGGTCGCTGGCCTGCTCCCAGTGCTTGCCGCCATCGGTGGTCGCGTACAGCGCACCGTAGGCGCCCACGGCCAGGCCATTGCTGGCGTCCTTGAACCAGACGTCGAGCAGCGGTGCTTCACGGGTGAGGTCTTCGAACTGCTTGGTCCAGGTGGTGCCGCCGTCCTCGCTGGCGAGGATCTGCGCGTCGTGCCCCACGGCCCAACCGTGCTTGTCATCGACAAAGAAGACCGCAGTGAGCAGTTGGCGGGTCGGCACCTTGGCCTGGGTCCAGGATTTGCCCTGGTCATCGGAAAAGACGATATGCCCACGGTCACCGACCGCGACCAGGCGCTGGCCGGCGTGGACCACATCGAGCATGAGGGTTTTGCTGGCCTTGGCCGATTCGACGGAATAGATGACATCGGCCGTCGACGCTGCAACCGCCAGCACCGGCGCCGACAAAACGGCAGAGCCCAGCAGCGAGAGCGCCGAGACCAGCAGCGCAACTCTGCGCAGCACTGGCGGGCGGCAGCGGCCCACAGCCATCACAGGCTCACTCATAGACCTTTCCCCCATTTATTATTGTTATGGCTTGGTACGTTGCAGTCCTGAAGCATAGTCCTGAAACCTGCAATCTAGAGCCACTTCGCAAGCTGGACCTATCCTATCGGGCTTTCGAAAGGTCTGACAATCGACGCCACGTTATCTTTTGTTAACCGGGGGGATATCGGCCAAGGGTGAATCAGAAGACATTCGCGAGGGTGATGGATGTGGCGAGGGAGCTTGCTCCCGCTGGCCTGCGAAGCAGGCCTGATCTTGATTCGTTTCGCCAGTGAAGGCAGGTAAACCAAGAAAAGGGAGTCCTTCGGCCTCCAGCGGGAGCAAGCTCCCTCGCCACAAAAGGCAATGCGAAGCCTGGTCAAGCCAGGCTCTTGCTCACCACTTCAAACACATCGGCCGACAGCCCACCGGACGCCAGGATGCGCTCCAGCTCGCCCTTCATCAGGGCCTGGCGGGCGCTGTCGTATTTGCGCCAGCGGGTCAATGGCGCCAGTTGCCGCGAGGCGATCTGCGGGTTGAAGGCGTTGAGCTGGATCACCAGGTCCGCCAGGAAGCGATAACCGGAACCGTCGGCGGCGTGGAAGTTGATCAGGTTCTGCCCGGCGAACGCGCCGACCAGTGCCCGCACCTTGTTCGGGTTCTTGATGTTGAACGCCGGGTGCTCCATCAACGCCTTGACCCGCGCCAGCCCGCCCGGCAGCGGGCTACCGGCCTGGACGCTGAACCATTGGTCCATGACCAGCGGGTTGCCCTTGAAGTTCTCCGCGAACACTTCCAGGGCCTTGGACTTTTCGGTCTCGAACGGCGAGTTGACCAGCACCGCAAGCGCCGTGAGGCGCTCGGTCATGTTGTCGGCGGTGTCGAACTGTTCAAGCGTGGCGCTCAACACTTCGGGCTTGTCGGTCAGCATCAGGTAGGACAGCGCGATGTTCTGCAACGCACGCCGCGCGAAGTGCTCGGCCTCGGCCACGTACGGCGTGCGCCGGGACAGGTCGCGGTTGGCCTCGTAGCGCAGCCACAGCGCTTCGAACAGGTTTTCGGCCAACTGCCGACGAGCGAATTCGCGGGCGGCGTGGATCGCCTCGACGTCCGCCACTTCGCTGATTTCGGTCAGGTAGGCTTCGCTTGGCAGCGAGAGCATTTCCGCGACCATCGCCTGATCCAGGGATTCATCCGACAGCACGCTGCGCAAGGCGCTGACCAGCCGAGGGTCGAGCACCAGGCTTTCGCCTTTCTGGTGCTGGCCGACCAGTTCCTGCAAGACCTGCACCGACAATTGCTGGCCGGCGTCCCAACGGTTGAAGCCGTCGCTGTCGTGTTGCATGAGGAACATCAGTTGATCACGGTCGTACGGGAAGCTCAGCTTCACCGGCGCCGAGAAGCCGCGCAGCAACGAAGGCAGGGGCTTTTCAGCGATATCGACGAAGGTAAAGGTCTGCTCGGCCTCGGTCACCGAGATCACCCGGGTCGTGCCACTCGCCGCCGCTTCGCCGCTCAGGCGCAGTGGAATTTCGGCGCCATTGCTGTCCAGCAGGCCCAACTCGACCGGAATCACGAAGGGCAGTTTCTCGGCCTTGTCCGGCGTCGGCGGGCAGCTCTGGCGGAACGTCAGGCTGTAAGTCTTCGCCGCAGCGTCGTAGGACTCGCTCACCGCCAGCCGTGGCGTACCGGCCTGGCTGTACCAGCGTTTGAACTGGCTCAGGTCGACGCCATTGGCATCCTCCATGGCCTTGATGAAATCGTCGCAGGTCACGGCCTGGCCATCGTGGCGCTCGAAGTACAGGTCGCTGCCCTTGCGGAAGCCTTCGGCGCCCAACAGGGTATGGATCATGCCGACGACTTCCGAGCCCTTTTCGTACACGGTCAGGGTGTAGAAGTTGGAAATCTCGATGAAGCTGTCCGGGCGCACCGGGTGAGCCATTGGGCCGGCGTCTTCAGCGAACTGGTGGGTACGCAGGTACGCCACGTCCTGGATGCGCTTGACCGTGGCCGAGTTCATGTCCGCCGAGAACCCAGCGTCGCGGAACACCGTGAAGCCTTCCTTGAGCGACAGCTGGAACCAGTCGCGGCAGGTCACGCGGTTGCCCGACCAGTTATGGAAGTATTCGTGGGCGACGATCGCCTCGACTCGCTGGTGCGCGGCGTCGGTGGCGGTTTCGGCGCGGGCCAGTACGGCGCTGGAGTTGAAGATGTTGAGGCCCTTGTTCTCCATCGCGCCCATGTTGAAATCGTTGACCGCGACAATCATGAAGATGTCCAGGTCGTATTCGCGCCCGTACACCTCTTCGTCCCAGCGCATCGACTTCTTCAGGCTGGTCATGGCGTGCTGGCACTTGTCGATGTTTTCCGGCTCGACGTAGATGCGCAGCGCCACGTTGCGCTCGGTCATGGTGGTGAAGGTGTCTTCGACGCACCACAGGTCACCGGCCACCAGGGCGAACAGGTAGGCCGGCTTCTTGAACGGGTCTTCCCAGGTCGCCCAATGCCGGCCGTCTTCCCCAGGGCCGCTGGCAATCGGGTTGCCGTTGGAGAGCAGCACCGGGTAGCTGTGCTGTTCGGCGACCACGGTGGTGGTGAACTTGCTCATCACGTCCGGGCGGTCGAGGTAATAGGTGATCTTGCGAAAGCCTTCGGCCTCGCACTGGGTGCAGAACATGCTGCCGGATTTGTACAGGCCTTCCAGGGCCGTGTTGGTTTCCGGATGGATGCGCACGGTGGTATCGACGGTGAACGCCTGGGCCTTGGGCTGCAAGGTCAGGTGGCTGTCATCCAGCTGGTAGTCGCCCTGCCCCAGGTCGGCGTCGTCGAGCTTGATCGAGAGCAATTCCAGCTGCTGGCCATCGAGCACCAGCGGCGGCAATCCGGCGCCGCGCTCGGGGTTGCGGCGCAGCACCAGTTGCGCATGGACCAGGCTGTGGTCCTCGAACAACTCGAAGGTCAGGTGCGTCTCGTCGATCAGGTATTCGGGCGCCTGATAGTCCTTCAGGTAGATCATCTTCGGTTGTTCGGTGCGCATGGGTCGAATCCTTCTACTGATGCACGGCGAGCTGGTAGGCCGTGTATTTACGAATATTGATCACGCCGGCGTCGAAAATCAGGTATTGGCCCTTGATTCCCAGCAGCGTGCCTTCGGCGATCGGGTCCTTGTCCAGATTGAAGCTGACGATCTTCGCCGGGTACTGCTGCACCGGATAACGGATCTCGATCGGTTCGACGTCCGCTATGGTCTGGATCGCCTGCAAGCCGAATCGTTCCTGCAAACCCTGCAGGCCCTGGGCGCAGCTTTCAAACAGTGAATCACGAATTTGCCGCAAGTCCACCGTCGCAGCGTCGCCCTTGAGCAAGGCGCGCCAGTTGGTCTTGTCCGCCACCTGGCTGCGGAACAGGTCCTCGACGAAACCCGACTGCTGGCGGGTGGCGACCCGCAGGATCGGCAGCGCCTGGCTCGCGCCCTGGTCGAGCCAGCGGGTCGGCAGTTGCGTGGCGCGGGTGATGCCGACTTTCACGCCCGATGAGTTGGCCAGGTAGACCACATGATCGGTCATGCAGAACTGCTCGCCCCAGGCCGGGTCGCGACAGGTACCCGCCTCGAAATGGCAACGCTCGGGGCTCATGATGCAGAGGTCGCATTGGGCCAGTCTGGTCATGCAGGGGTAGCAATAACCCTGGCTGAAACTGGTCTTGGTCCGCCGTCCGCAATGGGTACAGTGAATCGCACCGAGGTATTCCAGGCGAACCCTGCTGCCGATCAACGGGTTGACCGGCACCTCGACATCGCCCAGGCGAAAGGCGTATTCAACGGTCGGCCCGTCAAGGCGTGCCGACATCTTGCTGATTGCACCGCGGCCAATCTCGATCAATGGATGGCGTCCGACTTGAACAGGATATTCGGCACGACGGTGGCTTTCGACTGGCACTCCTGCGGACCCATATAGCCGGTGCGCTCTTCTTCGGGCAGGTTCTGGATTTCCCAGGCGATCATCGCTTGCAGCGACAACTCGCGTTGCTCGGCGGTGAGCTTGTTGCCGTCGGCCCATTTACCGATTTCCACGGCCAGTTTCAGGCTGCGGTAGATGTCGGGGGTGATGTTGTTGATCATTTCGTTGAAGGAAGACATGGGTTCTCCGCGCAATTGCGCATTCTCAAAAGGCACAGGCGCCGGTCAAAGGGCCATTTTACGGCGAGCGAACAGCCCGCCCAACAAGCCCGTGAAGCAGCCGACGAGCAGCCCGCCGACGTGGGCCGCGTTGGCGATCTCGCCGAAACCGATCAGCGAAACCAGCCCGGACAGGCACAGCAGCAACCACACCAGCATCATCACCAGCACCCCACGGGGCAAGTGATAGGCCGGGTTCGGCGCGAGCAACTGGTAGATCCAGCAATGGCCCAGCAGGCCGTACAACACCCCGGAAAGCCCGCCGAACAGGGTCGCGCCGCTGAACAGGTACTGGGCGAAATTGGACACGAGGCTGAACAGCAGCGTCAGCCCCAGCAGATTGATCCCGCCCTGGCGCGCTTCGATCCGGCGTCCCAGTTCCCAGTACCACATGCCATTCATGGCGATGTGCAGGAAGCCGAAGTGAACCAGCATCGGCGTCACCAGCCGCCACCACTGCCCCGCCGCGAGGCTGTCGGCCAACGGCGTGAACTGGATGTAGTCGCCGACGACGCGAAACTCGAGGAAGGTCAACCAGCGCAGGGTTTGAAGATTTTCCCCTAGCAGGGTCACGGCACTGACGATCAGGCTCAGCAGCAATATCAGGGCCGTCACCGGACTGCGGGCCAGTTGCTGGACGAACCCTGCCCGCCGGGACGTGCTGCCGGTGTCAGGCAATTCCAGCTGTTGCTCGGGATCGCCGGCGGGAAAACGCTCGTACAACGAACGCACGTTTTCGCTGATTTCATCCGGCACCCAGAGCACCTGCTCGCCCGCCTCTTCGCTGACGCGATGAGGCACCTGCATGCGCTGCAGCAGCTTGACGAAACCGCTCAGGTCCACTGCCAGGGGCAGGCGCAGGACGGCGACGACGCTCATCGCCCCATCTCCGGCCGCTCGACATCGACCCAGACGAACTTGTGCGGGTCCAGACGGGTTTCCTGGTCGAGTCGATAGGCGACCAGCTTGCCGTAGAGCACCGCGCTGTAGTCCAGGCAGGCCAGGTTCGGGCGGATCGGCGCCGGTTTGCCGCTGCGCCAATAGTGGCCGACGAACAACATCGGCTCATCGACGCCATACCGCAGCAGGTTGTTTTTTTCGTCCGGTGACAACGGTGTGCGGGCCACCGGCTCCGGCAATGCGTCGGGCTGGAAGACGATGTCGCCGTAGGTCTGCGGGTTGTCTTCCCAGAATTTGGTGCGAAAGAACGCGCGGGTCAGGCCGTCGCCGCCCGTCAGGGTCATGCCATGGGGCAGGCGCATGTCGGTGCCGCGCAACAGGCGATCGAACACTGTGCAGGCAAAACTGCCCGATTCGGCCGAAGCCTGGAGAAAATGCTCGTCGATGCAGCCTTCCGGGAACAAGCCGCGCAATGGCTCGATCAGGCCGGCGTCCCAGCAGGCGTGGACGACCCGGAAGCGCCCGGCGTCGACAAACAGCGGCAGCTCGTAGAACCACTTGAGGAAATCACGCCATTCACCCGGGTGCTGATCGAACTGGGTCAGGGTTTCGTTGAGCAAGCGGGCATGGCGCGGCGTGTGTTCGCGCACGTAGCGCTGGCCGCTGCCCGGCAATGCCGGGGTGCTCCAGCCCAGGGCATTGAACTCGTGGTTGCCCATGATGCACAGCGCCTGGCCGGCCACGACCATGTCGTGGACGATGTGCAGCGCCTCGCGAATCCGCGGGCCCCGGTCGATGATGTCGCCGAGGAACACCGCCATGCGCGAAGGATGTCGCCAGACCCCGGCCTGCTTGCGGTAACCGAGTCGGTCGAGCAGGTGTTCCAGGGTCAAGGCGCATCCGTGCACATCGCCGATCAGATCGTAACTGCGCGCGGGATCGAGCATCAGTCGCCTCCACCCCCCAAACGACTGCCCCAGCCGAGCTTGGTCCGGCAGACTTCGTAGTAGTTGTGATCCAGCGGATGGATCAGGCGCAGCTTTTGCGCCTTCTTGCTGACGGTGATGGTGTCACCCGGCGCGCAGGTGAAATGGTTCTGGCCGTCACAGGACACTTGCGGGTAGATCTGCATATCCTTGGACACGACGATTTTCAGCTCACTGTTGCCATCGACCACGATGGGTCGCCCAGACAAGGTATGGGGGTACATGGGCACAATCACAATAGCGTCGAGCTTGGGATGCATGATCGGGCCACCGGCCGACAGCGCGTAGGCCGTGGAACCGGTCGGGGTGGCGACGATCAAGCCGTCGGCCTTCTGGCTGCAGACGAACTGGCCGTCGATGTACAGCTCGAATTCGATCATGCGCGTGGATTTTCCAGGGTGCAGCACCACGTCGTTGAGCGCATCGCCCTGGCCGATGGCCTCGGCGTGACGGCGCACCTCGGCTTGCAGCAGGAAGCGGTTTTCCACCAGGTAATGGCCGTCCAGCACCTCGGCGACCTTGATCTCCAGCTCGTCAGGGCGGATATCGGTGAGGAAGCCCAGGCTGCCACGGTTGATCCCCAGCACCGGGATGTTGTGCCGCGCCAGGGCCCGGGCGGCGCCCAGCAGGCTGCCGTCACCACCGACCACGATGACCATGTCGCAGACTTCGCCGAGCATCTTGCGCGACGACGTCTGCAGCCCGTGGCCCGGCAGCACTTCGGCGATGGTATCTTCGAGGATCACGTGCAGGTGCCGCTCCAGGAGGAAGCGCTTGAGACGGCGAACGGTGTCCAACACCTGGGAACTGCCCAGGCGACCGATGATGCCGATATTGCGAAATTGCTCCATGAGGCTCCTGCGAGGTCTGCGACGGGCGAAAAACCCGATTATGGGCGAAACCGCGCCGTAGACAAAATCCTTTAAGCCTTCAGCGCAACGGCTATGCTCGCAACATGATCCTGTTTCCCGAATTGCTCGACCTGCCCCGCCGCCTGCGCCATCCCGAAGTACGGGACCTGGCGTGGGTGATCGTCGCCCCGCCGATGCTCATCGACACGCCCTGGCCCCAGCGTCATCCGCTAGCGGGCAGCGGCTGGGTGCAGCAGCCCCATCGCCTGGAACACTGGTTGCGCGAACTGGACCGCGACAGCTATCCGTTGTTGCAGTGCCTGTCCCAGGGGCGCACGCGGCGCCTGGGACTGTATTACGAAAGGCTCTGGCAATTTGCCGTGCAGCATGCGCCGGGCATCGAACTGATCGCGGCGAACCTGCCAATCCGGCGCGACGGCCATACGCTGGGCGAATTGGACCTGTTGCTACGCGATAATGAAGGCGTGCATCACCTGGAGCTGGCGATCAAGTTGTACCTGGGCCCGCAGCAAGGCAACGGGCGAGATACCGCGCAATGGCTTGGGCCCGGCTGCCATGACCGACTCGACCGCAAGCTGACGCATCTGCATGAGCACCAACTGCCGATCTCGGCACGCCCGGAAAGTCGCGAGGCCTTGGCAGCGCTGGGCATCGAGTCGTTTCGCTCACACCTTTGGCTCGGCGGCTATCTGCTCTATCCCTGGCCGGGCGAGGCCGAACCGCCGAGCGGTGCGCACCCCCGGCATTTACGCGGCTGCTGGTTGCACCAGCGGGACTGGCCCGGATTCGTCACCCAGCGCCCGCCAGGGCACTGGCAGCCCCTGCCCCGCGCGGCCTGGCTGGCCCCGGCCCATTACCCGGTTGACCAGGTCTGGACTGCCGGACAACTGGAGGCCTGGCGAACCGCCCTTGATCCCATGGCGCCGGCGCAACTGATGGTGCGCCTGACCGAAAATGCCGAGGGCGAATGGGAAGAAGCCGAGCGGGCGTTCCTGGTGGCGGATCTTTGGCCGGATGTGCCGGGTAATGGTTGAGGTTTGGGGGGCTGTCAGGGCCCCTTCGCGAGCAGGCTCGCTCCCACATCTGGAATGCAGTGCCCTTGGAGGAATCAATTCCCCTGTGGGAGCGAGCCTGCTCGCGAAGGCGTCGCCACGGCCTAGAGCGACAACCGCACCGCCAGCGCCGCCAACGTCACCAGCAACACCGGCACCGTCAGCACAATCCCGACCTTGAAGTAATAACCCCAACCGATGCGGATATCCTTGCGCGCCAGCACATGCAGCCAAAGCAAGGTTGCCAGGCTGCCGATCGGCGTGATTTTCGGCCCGAGGTCACTGCCGATGACGTTGGCGTAGATCATCGCCTCCTTGACCACGCCAGTGGCCTGGCTGGCATCGATGGACAACGCGCCGATCAGCACCGTCGGCAGATTGTTCATCACCGATGAAAGCAGCGCGGTCAACAGCCCGGTCCCCATGGCCGCGCCCCACACCCCATAACCGGCGAAGCCATCGAGCCAGGCGGCGAGGTAGCCGGTGAGGCCGGCGTTGCGCAGGCCATAGACCACCAGGTACATGCCGAGGGAAAAGATCACGATCTGCCAGGGCGCTTCTTTCATCGCCTTGCGCGTGGAGATCTTGTGCCCTCGAGCCGCCACCGCCAACAGCAGTGCAGCGCAGACCGCCGAAATCGCGCTGATGGGAATGCCCAGCGGCTCCAGGGCAAAGCAGCCCAGCAAAAGGATCGCCAACACCACCCAACCGGCATAAAAAGTTGCCGTATCGTGGATGGCGCTTGCCGGGTCGTCCAGCTGCTGCGGGTCATAGTCGCGCGGGATATCGCGACGAAACATCCACAGCAGTATCGCCAGGCTGGCCGCAACGCTGACCAGGTTCACCGGCACCATGACCGACGCGTAGCGGTTGAAGCCGATGCCGAAGAAATCCGCGGAAACGATGTTCACCAGGTTCGATACCACCAGAGGCAGGCTGGCGGTATCGGCGATGAAACCGGCGCCCATCACGAACGCCAGGGTCGCCGCCGGCGAGAACCGCAGGGCCAGCAACATGGAAATCACGATAGGCGTCAGGATCAGCGCCGCTCCGTCGTTGGCGAACAATGCCGAGACCAGCGCCCCGAGCAACACCATGAACGCAAACAGCTTGCGGCCGCTGCCTCGCCCCCAACGGGCCACATGCAACGCGGCCCAGGCAAAGAACCCGGCCTCGTCCAGCAACAGGCTGATGATGATCAACGCGACGAACGTACCGGTGGCATTCCAGATGATCTGCCACACCAGGGCAATGTCCCCGACCTGTACCACGCCGCTCAGCAAGGCCAACAGTGCACCAAGGGTGGCACTCCAGCCGACGCCCAACCCCTTGGGCTGCCAGATCACCAGCGTTATGGTCAGCAGGAAAATCAATGACGCGATGAGCATGCGTTACAGCCTTGAAAGAAAAAGAAAAAAACCAGCAGCAGGACGCCCCTGCGCCAGCGAACGGCGAAGATAGGGAGTTTCGAATATTCGGTAAAGCAGGAATTGAACGGCTCATGCGGTCATGGATGCACTTGTGGCGAGGGAGCAAGCTCCCTGGCCACGGGTCTCACGGTGGTATCAAACCTTCTTATGCTGCTCCACCCACTTGCCATAGGCATCGATGAACTTCTGCAAAAACGGCCGCACCGATTCCGACAGGTTGCCCGCCTCGTCGAACGCCGTTCCCGCACCGCTCAGGTAGGCTTCCGGCTGTTGCATGCAAGGCACGTCGAGGAAAACCAGGGATTGGCGCAAATGGTGGTTGGCGCCAAAACCGCCGATGGCGCCGGGTGAGGCGCTGATCACTGCGCCCGGCTTGCCGCTCAGGCAACTCTGACCGTAGGGGCGCGAGCCGACATCAATGGCATTCTTCAACGGGGCCGGCACCGAGCGGTTGTATTCCGGTGTCACGAACAACAACGCATCCGCCGCGCCGACCTTCTGGCGAAACGCGGTATAGGCCGCCGGCGGCGAGACGTCGATGTCTTCGTTATAGAGCGGCAGTTCGCCGATTTCGACGATTTCCAGTTTCAGGTTGGACGGCGCCAGGTCCGCCAGGGCCAACGCGACCTTTCGGTTGATCGACGCCTTGCGCAGGCTGCCCACTAAAACCGCCACTGTGTAGACATTACTCATGAGAGGCTTCTCGACTATCGGCTCAAAGGGAGCCTGTAGTTATAGATGATCGGCACCACAATTGGACCAGTGGATCACCCAAAACCTGCCAACCGGACTATTTTTTTACTGTAGGAAAACTTACCGCACTTGACCAAGGTCTACAGAACCGCAAATCGAGTGATCTATTTTCAGAGGTTCCAAGCAATGGCAGCAGTACTTGTCGGACAATTTCATGCACGGGACGCCGAAGGTCGCGTCTATTCGGTGCATGAATTCCAAGAATCAGACCCGTCACAAGACGGCATTGGCAAGGATGTCATCACTTATAAGCTGGCCATTGGAGATCGGGTCAGCAAAGTCGACGAGGACACGTTCATCCTGGTGCAAACCGGCATCCACCTGACCCGCGAGCCTGAAACGCCACGGCAGCCTCAGGCGCCAGTCGAAACGCAGATCGCTCTATAACTGTTTGCATGAGCAGAAGTCGCACCCGTAATTGGGTTAGGATTCAGCCACTCAATGGCTTACCTGCCTAATACGGACCTCTTGCATGCGTTTACGCCACATCGAAGTGATCCAGGCGCTGCTGCAGACTGGCCACCTGGGTACCGCGGCCGAATGGCTGCAATTGCCGGTGGCCGAAGTCGAGTCGATCCTGCGCGATGCGGAGGCCCAACTCGGTTTCATGCTGTTCGCCAGCGTGCGCGGACGCTTGCAGGCGACGCGGGAAACCCTGGAATTACGCGAAGGCATCACGCGGCTGTACGACACCCTCGAACCGATACAGCGAATGGCCGCCAGCCTGAAGCATTATCAGGCGCCGCCCCTGCGCATCATCTGCACCCCACCACTGGCCCAACAGCTGTTACCCCTGAGCATTGCCGCCCTGCGTCGGCGCCATCCGGATGCGCCGTGCACCCTGCTCAGCCAGCCGACCCGGGAAATCGTCAAAAGCCTGCTGCTGCGTGAAAGCGACTTGGGCCTGAGCCTGCACGACCCAGAACATCCCGACATCGATTGCCAGATGATCGCCCAAGGCAAACTGCAGCTGCTGGCGCCCCATGGCTGGCTGCAACCACGACAGAAATACGTGTCGGTTCAGGATCTGGCGGGCCAGTCGCTGGTCGGCCTGGAGGGGCATGATCCGCTGAGCCCGGCGTTCGACCACAAGCTTGGCGCACTGCGCCCGGCGCCGGTGGTGCAGATACGCGTGCAGACTCATCAGATGATGCGGGCAATGGTCGAGGCCGGCGAAGGCCTGGCGATTGTCGACCCGTTTACCGCCTCGGGGGCCAGAGGCGGCGACCTGGACATCTGTCCGGTATCGCCGGCCGTGCCCATCTGCCTCTATGCATTGAGCCTGAACGGTGCCACGCCTTCACCGGCGGTCCAGTCGTTGCTGGAACGGATCACGGAACAAGCCGAGGCGTTGCTGAACCACTGACCGTCATGCCCAGTGGATCGTCGAACAACCGGTACCAGAACAGCGCCACCTCGGCGGTGTGCCGGTCAATGCCGCGATAGCGCAGGTGATCGATGCCGCCGAGCACATAGCCGCAGCGCTCGTAAAGCCGGCATGCGCCCAGGTTGTTGTTCTGGGTTTCCAGCATGATGCCCGGCAGTTTTTTCTTGCGGCTCCAGAACTGGGCCACATCGAGCAAGGCCTTGGCCACCCCATGCCGGCGAGCCGGGGCATGCACCGCCAGCTCGTCGATATGGGCATACCCGTTCCAATTGGTGCTGACGACCAGATGGCCGACCGGTTGGTCGTCCAGGTAGGCCATGAAGATTTCGCTGTCCGGGGCATCGCGAAAACTGCCGAACTCTTCAGGGTCGATGCCGTAGCACTTGCGGTAGGGAACGATCGGCGTCACCGGCCACTGGCTCACCGGCCGGCCGATCTGCGCCGTGCCATAGACGCTGACTTCGAAACTGAAATCGCTGCCCCAGATATAAGCGGCGAAGCCGTCATCGGCGACGCGCACCGACAGGCCGGGGTGCTTGGGATTCATGACCGGTTGCATACTGGGGAAGGTCCTCATTCCTTGAGACAACCAACGGCGCGAAGCCATCCATTGCCCTTGCTTGTCGAATCTTCACACGTCACGCGGATAACCATGGCCTGCCTTTACTTCAGATTGGAAGGTATTGGCGATTGCGCCGGAAACTGCATGATGAAAGCTCTTGTGTGAGCGAGCCTGCTTGCGAAGGCGTCGGCACATTCGACAGTTGCCAATTGACCCAGCGCTTTCGCGAGCAGGCTCGCTCCCACAGATATCTCATCAACTCGCGGCAGCCTGCGCCTCGACCAATTGCGTCCACAATGCCGGGGCACCGGCGGACTTGGCGATGGCTTCCAGACGCGCGGCATGTTCGGCCAGGTCGCTTTCGCTGGCTCGGATGATCCGGGCCGGCTTGCGGTCTGCCGGCAAACGCCGGATCTCGCTCGCCTGGTTACCCGAACCTTCGCCGGTGCCATTGCCGTCAGACGCATTGCCGGCCAGGGACAGGCTGGTCTGACCGCCAGTCATGGTCAGGTAGACGTCGGCGAGGATCTCGGAGTCGAGCAAGGCGCCGTGCAGCTCACGACCGGAGTTGTCGACCCCGTAGCGCTTGCACAAGGCATCAAGGCTGTTGCGCTGGCCCGGATGCCGCTCCCGCGCCATCATCAAGGTATCGAGGATAGTGCAATGCCGGGTGATGTCGGCCCGGTCGTGCTGGCCCATCAGGGCGAATTCGTTGTTGATGAACCCGACGTCGAACGCCGCGTTATGGATGATCAACTGCGCGCCCTGGATGAATTCGAAGAACTCATCGGCTACCTCGGCGAAACGCGGCTTGCCCACCAGGAATTCGTTGGTGATGCCGTGCACGCCAATGGCACCCTCGTCGCTTTCGCGGTCCGGTTGCAGGTAAACGTGGAAATGACGACCGGTCAGGCGTCGACCAATCAGCTCGACACAGCCGATTTCGATAATCCGGTGACCGTCGGTCACCGGCATGCCGGTGGTTTCGGTATCCAGTACTACAGATCTGTTGGCCATCAGTGTTCAGCTCTCAAACGGGCAGTCTTGCAAAAGCGCGGATGTTAGCACGCTATTCGGTGGGATAAGCCCGGGACCGCTTTGGATCAAGCCTGCTTATACCCCCGTACCTCATCCACTCCACGATTGGCCAACTGGTCGGCCCGCTCGTTGCCGTGGTGGCCGATGTGCCCGCGCACCCATTTCCAGGTGACGTTGTGGCGGTTGACCTGCTCGTCCAGCAGCTTCCAGAGATCAGCGTTCTTGACCGGTTCCTTCGCCGCCGTTTTCCAGCCGCGCTTCTTCCAGTTGGCCATCCACTCGTTGATGCCTTTCATTACATACTGCGAGTCGGTTACCAGCAGCACATCACATGGCCGCTTGAGTTCTTCCAGGCCGCGAATGGCGCCCATCAGTTCCATGCGATTGTTGGTGGTATTGGCTTCGCCGCCCCAGAGTTCCTTTTCCACGCCCTTGCACACCAGCAACGCACCCCAGCCACCCGGGCCCGGATTGCCCTTGCAGGCGCCATCAGTGAAAAGTTCTACGCTATCGCTCATGCCAATCTATCCAGAAAAAATGCAAAGGCCCACCGGCCGGGAACGCTCGACGCCCGAAGCCGAATGCCGGCCAGAACCATTGGAAATAAAAGTTACGGCTCGATGTGACGGCGATTGACCTTGGCCATCGGCAAGGGAATCAGCTTGCCCACCGGCTCGCGCCGCGCCTGGCGTACCGGGCGCAAGCCGACCACGATCTTGCGCGCCACCAGCAGATAGAAGCCGCCGCCGGACAATTGCCAGTCACCGGCCTTGCGCTCCCATCCGGCCAGACGGGCCTGCCACTTGGGCGACGCAAGCGGCGGACGATAGCACCCGAAGCGGCGTTTCTCCAGCGCGAAGCCGAGCAGGTTGAGCCAGTCGCCCACTCGCGATGCCGAGATGCAACGGGCCTGGCGCAGCGCGTCGCCGGCGAATATATGACGCAGCCCCCAACTGCTCCAGGGGTTGATGCCGACAATCAACAAATGGCCACCTGGACGCACGCTGCTGGCGGCCTCGCGCAACAGGCCATGGGGCGACAGGCAGAAATCCAGGCCGTGCTGCATGACCACCACGTCGGCGGCATGCTCGCTCAACGGCCAGGCCTGCTCCTCGCAGACGATTTCCACGCCAGGCAACGGCGCGCCCAGGCGTACGTTGCGCTGCACCTGCGGGGCCGACGGTGGGGTCTGCGCCGAGGGGCCGTAATGCACCAGGTAGCCGCCGAAGAACCGGCCCAACTCGTCTTCGAGCATGCGCCGTTCTTCTTCCAGCAGGAATTGCCCGACAGGGCCGGACAGCCATTCACGGGCGGAACTGATCAATGCCAGCCATTCAGGATCAGCCTGAGCGAACGCTTCATCGGTCATTGCATTCTCCAACGCGCCAGGAAGTTCTAAGATGCGCCTTTGTTTTGAGCTTGGCGAATTCAGCGATGATACAGATCAGTGCCCTGCCCGCGTTTACCGATAACTACATCTGGTTGTTACAGGATCACTCGACCCAGCGCTGCGCCGTGGTCGACCCGGGCGACGCCGCCCCCGTACGGGCCTGGCTCGACGCCCATCCGGGCTGGGTCCTGAGCGACATCCTGGTCACTCATCACCACCATGACCATGTCGGCGGTGTCGCGGCGCTGAAAAGCGCGACAAACGCCACCGTCTACGGGCCGGCCAGCGAAAACATCCCGGCGCGGGACATCGCCCTGGAGGACAACGCCAAGGTCAACGTGCTGGGCCTGGACTTCGATATTCACGCCGTGCCCGGACACACCCTTGGGCATATCGCCTACTACCATCGCGGCCTGCTGTTCTGCGGCGACACGCTGTTCGCCGCCGGTTGCGGCCGGCTCTTCGAGGGCACGCCCGAACAGATGCACCACTCCTTGAGCCGCCTCGCCGCACTGCCCGACGATACGCTCGTCTACTGCACTCATGAATATACCCTGAGCAACCTGAAGTTTGCCGTCGCGGTCGAGCCGGCCAATCTGGACATTGCCGCGCGTCTGGAGAAAGTCACCGAGCAGCGCAGCCAGGGCGTCATCACCCTGCCGTCGACCCTGGCCCTGGAAAAGCTCACCAATCCGTTTTTGCGCACCGCTGAAACATCCGTTAAAGAAAAAGCAGACGAACGGAACGGCCAGCGTAACCAGACGGGGAGTGAGGTTTTTGCGGCCTTGAGGGCCTGGAAAGATAAGTTCTAAGCCCGCTATCAATTGATACAAAAATTCTGAATGGTTGACCTGTTGGGGTGCGCTTCCTAGAATCGGCCGACATTTTTGCCCGGAACTTACTTCCAGCCAATGTCGTCATCTATTCGCAGGTCCGTCCAGTCAGACACATTGACCCGCTTGGCTCAAGCCATCGCGGTGGCTGTGTCCGCCACGCTGGCCGGCTGCCAGAGCACCAGCCAGGTGCCGCAGGCCGATGTCGCGCATACGCCGAATATCGCCGCGCGAGCCAAGCAAAAACCCGTCTGGCTGACGGAAAAACCCAGCCCGCAAGTGCCCCAGGACGTCTGGGAACGCATGCGCCAGGGCTTCCAGCTGCAGGAAACCGCCGGGGTCAACCCGCGCATCGAGCAGCAGCGCCTGTGGTTCGCCAGCAATCCGTCCTTCCTGGAAAACGCCGGCGAGCGCGGCAGCCTGTACATCCACTACATCGTCGAGCGCCTGGAAGAGCGCAACATGCCGCTGGAGCTGGCGCTGTTGCCGGTGATCGAAAGCGCCTACAACCCGATGGCCTATTCCCGCGCCAACGCGGTGGGCCTGTGGCAGTTCATCCCCTCCACCGGGCGTTATTTCAACCTGCGCCAGACGCGTTTCTACGACGGACGTCGCGACATCACTGCGTCGACCACGGCCGCCATGGATTACCTGACGCGCCTGCATGACATGTTCAATGGCGACTGGCTGTTGGCGCTGGCGGCCTACAACGCCGGTGAAGGCACGGTCAGCCGGGCCATCGAGCGCAACGAAAAGCTCGGCCTGCCCACCGACTACTGGAACCTGCCTCTGCCCAGCGAAACCCAGGCCTACGTGCCGAAGCTGCTGGCGCTGTCCCAAGTGGTACTGGCCCCCGATGCCTACGGCGTGAACCTCAACCCGATCGCCAACGAACCCTACTTCCAGGTCGTCGAGATCAACCAGCGCATGGACCTTTCAAAAGTCGCAGCGGTGGCGAACATCGACGAAGACGAGCTGTTCCAGCTCAACCCGGCGTTCAAGCAACGCACCACCGTCGACGGCCCACAACACCTGCTCGTCCCGACCTCCAAGGCACAGTTGCTGACCGCCAGCCTGTCAACCATGCGCCCGGAAGAATTGATCAGCCCGCGCTCGCTCAAGCCGGTCTTCGAAAACGCCGATGACAGCGAAGTGGAAGGTGTACGGCGCAGCTACCGGGTCAAGCGCGGCGACAACCTGGCCCAGATCGCCAAGGCCAACAACGTCCAGACCAAGGACCTGCAACGCTGGAACAAGCTCAGCGGCAACAAGCTCAAGGTCGGCCAGACCCTGGTCATGCAAGACGTCAAGGCCACCAAGGCAACCAAGGCCAGCGGCAAACGCATCAACACTGTCGTAGCCGCCAAGAGCAACGAACAGAAAAAGCAGACCCAATACAAGGTCAAGCAAGGCGACTCGCTTTATGTCGTTGCCAAGCGCTTCAACGTCGAAATGCAGCACCTCAAGCGCTGGAACCCGCGCATGGGCAAGGCGCTCAAGCCTGGACAGATGCTGACGGTCTATTCCCCACACTGACACCGCGGCTCCCTGAAGCAAGGGAGCTTGTTGTGGCGAGGGGATTTATCCCCGCTGGGCTGCGAAGCAGCCCCCCTGGATCTATCTGATACACCGAGTTGTCAGGTTCCAGGGCCGCTTCGCGCCCCAGCGGGGATAAATCCCCTCGCCACAAGCCCCCGCCTTTTTCCTGCCGATACAAGCTGTTACTGTACAGGCCATAAAAGCCCAAGCCGCCTGGATCGGATCTCAGACTTGATACGTCCCCCCCTCCTGTTCCTGATCAGCCTGGCCTTGAGCTCCCCCGCCGGCGCCACCATCAGCGAAAGCCATGGCTATGCGCAGTTCGGCACGCTCAAGTACCCGGCCAGATTCACCCACTTCGACTGGGTCAACCCGCAAGCGCCCAAGGGCGGCACCTTGCGGGTCATGGCATTTGGCACCTTCGACACACTCAATCCGTATACCTTCAAGGGCAGCAGCCCGGTTTCCACGGCAAATTTCCTGCAATACGGCATCAATGAATTGAACGAGCCGTTGATGGTTGGCACCGGCCAGTACGCACCGTCCGGCGACGAACCGACGTCGAGCTACGGCTTGATCGCCCGATCCGTGGAATACAGCGAGGATCGTAGCTGGGTGGTGTTCAACCTGCGGCCAGAGGCGCGGTTCCATGACGGCGTGCCGATCACCGCTTATGACGTGGCGTTTTCCTACAGGACGCTGCTCAAGGAAGGTCATCCGCAATACCGCACCAACCTGCAGGAAGTGCTGCGGGTCGATATCCTCAATCCGCTGAAAATCCGCTTTGTCTTCAAGCGTGCGGGCAATCCCTTGCTGATCCTGCGCCTGGGGGAACTGCCGGTGCTGCCCCAGCACTACTGGAAAGACCGCGACTTCAAGGCGACCACCTTCGAGCCTCCCCTGGGCAGTGGCCCTTATCGCATCACCAAGGTGCAGCCCGGTCGCCAGCTGGTCTTCGAACGGGTCAAGGACTACTGGGGCAAGGACCTGCCGGTCAATCGCGGCAAATACAACTACGACCGCATGGTCGTCGAGTTCTACCGCGACAGCGAGGTGGCCTTCGAAGCGTTCAAGGCCGGTGAATTCGATATCTACATCGAACACCAGGCCAAGAACTGGGCCAACGGCTACAACTTCCCGGCGATCAACCGTGGCGATGTGATCAAGGCGCAGATTCCCCATCAGATTCCGACCCAGACCCAGGGCCTGTTCATGAACACGCGGCGCAGCACCTTCGCCGAGGTCAAGGTGCGCGAAGCCCTGGGATTGATGTTCGATTTCGAATGGACCAACCGCACGCTGTTCAGCGGTGCCTACAAACGCACACTCAGCTATTACCCCAACAGTGAGTTTTCGGCCACGGGCCTGCCCGTGGGCCACGAATGGCTGCTGCTCAAGCCCTATCGCGAACAATTGCCGCCCCGGTTGCTGACCGAACCCTTCAGCCTGCCTCGCACCGACGGTCGCGGCGTTCCGCGCGAGACACTGCGCAAGGCCCTGGGCCTGTTGAAAGAAGCCGGATGGACCCTCCACGGCCAGTACTTGCTGAACGCCGACAAGCAGCCCCTACGCTTTGAAATCCTGTTGGTGAACCCGAACCTGGAGCGCATCCTCCAGCCCTACGTCGAGAACCTCGCCAGCATCGGCGTCCAGGCCCGTCTGCGCACGGTGGACCGCGCCCAGTACAAGCAGCGCCTGGACCAGTTCGATTTCGACATGATCCTGCTGACCCTGAGCCAGACCCTCAGCCCGGGCCTTGAGCAATGGCAGTATTTCCACTCCAGCCAGGTCGGGATCAAGGGCAGTAAAAACTATGCGGGCATCGCCAACCCCGTGGTCGATCACCTGCTGGAGAAGCTGCTCGCCGCCCAGACTCGCGACGAACAGGTCGCCGCCGGCAAGGCCCTGGACCGCGTGCTGCTATGGCAGCATTACTGCATTCCCAACTGGTATCTCAATTATCATCGCCTGGCGTACCGCAACCGGTTCGCCTTCGTCACTACGCCGCCCTACACCCTGGGCCTGAGCGCATGGTGGCTGAAATCTTCGGAGAAAGATCAATGAAGCCTTTACGCGCCCTGCTCCTGCAGGCCAGCGGCCTGTTATTCGCAGGGCTGGCCTGTGCCGCGCCGCAACACGCCTTGACGTTGTATAACGAGCCGCCGAAGTACCCGGCCGACTTCAAGCATTTCGACTACGTGAACCCGGATGCCCCCAAGGGCGGGATATTCCGTCAGGGCGGGTTCGGCGGCTTCGACAGCCTCAACCCGTTTATCAGCAAGGGCGTACCGGCCGAGGATATCGGCCTGATCTACGACACCCTGGCCAAGCAAGGCCTCGACGAGCCCTTTACCGAGTACGGCCTGATCGCCGAAAAGATCGAGAAGGCCCCGGACAATGGCTGGGTGCGCTTCTACCTGCGCCCCGAAGCCCGCTTCAACGACGGCCATCCGGTGCGCGCCGAAGACGTCGTGTTCAGCTTCGAGACCCTGACCAGGGACGGCGCACCGATGTTCCGCGGTTATTACAACGACGTCGCCGAAGTCGTCGCCGAGACGCCACTCAAGGTCCTGTTCAAGTTCAAGCACACCAATAACCGCGAACTGCCGCTGATCCTCGGCCAATTGCCGGTATTGCCCAAGCACTGGTGGGCCAACCGCGACTTCAACAAGGGCAACCTGGAGATCCCTCTCGGCAGCGGCCCCTACCGGGTCACCGAAGTGAAGGCGGGGCGTTCGATCCGCTACGAGCGCGTCAAGGATTACTGGGGCAAGGACCTGGCGGTCAACCGCGGCTTCTACAATTTCGACGTACTGACCACGGATTACTACCGCGACAACACCGTGGCGGTAGAGGCATTGAAAGCCGGGCAATTCGATTTCTGGCTGGAGATGGCTGCCAAGAACTGGGCCAACGCCTACAACATTCCCGCCGTCAGCGAAGGCCGCCTGATCAAGGAACAGATCCCCAACGGCAACCCCACCGGCATGCAGGGTTTTGTCTACAACCTGCGCCGCCCGATCTTCCAGGACGTGCGGGTGCGCCAGGCGTTGAGCCTGTTGCTGGACTTCGAATGGACCAACAAGCAGTTGTTCCACGGTGCCTACGCCCGCACCCGCAGCTATTTCGAGAACTCGGAAATGGCCGCGACCGGCCTGCCCGGCGAAGACGAATTGAAGATTCTCGAACCGCTGCGCGGCAAGATTCCCGAACAGGTTTTCAGCGAAACCTTCCAGCCGACGGTCTGCGATGGCAGCGGCATGATCCGCGACCAGCAGCGCAAGGCCTATCAATTGTTGCAAGAGGCCGGCTGGCGCATCGTCGACGACAAGATGGTCGACGCCCAGGGCAAACCGGTGGTGCTGGAATTCCTCCTGGCCCAGACCGAATTCGAGCGGGTGCTGCTGCCCTTCAAGCGCAACCTGAGCGACCTCGGCATCGAGCTGGTGATTCGCCGCGTCGACGTGTCCCAGTACATCAACCGCGTGCGCTCCCGGGACTTCGATCTGGTGGTGGGCAGCTTCCCGCAGTCCAGCTCGCCGGGTAACGAGCAGCGCGAGTTCTGGATGTCGGCTGCCGCGGACAAGCCTGGCAGCCGCAATACCATGGGCCTGAAGGACCCGGCCGTCGACCAGTTGGTGGAACAGTTGATCAACGCCGATTCGCGCAAAAGCCTGGTAGCCCATGCCCGGGCGCTGGACCGGGTGCTGCAGTGGGGCTACTACGTGATCCCCAACTGGCACATCAAGACCTGGCGCGTGGCCTACTGGAACCACATAGGCCACCCTGAAATCACCCCGACCTACGACATCGGCACTACCACGTGGTGGGTCAAACCGGACATCAAGCCGGCCGAAGAAGTGGAAAAACAAGTGATCGAGCAGCAAGTCGCCGCCCCTGTGAGCGTGGAGTAACCTGATGCTGGCTTATATTTTTCGGCGCCTGCTGCTCATCATCCCGACCCTGTTCGGCATCCTGCTGATCAACTTCGTGATCATCCAGGCCGCGCCCGGTGGGCCGGTGGAACAGATGATCGCCAAGCTCGAAGGTTTCGAAGGCGCTACCAGCCGCATCGCCGGCGGCGGCGCGGAAGTGTCAGTGGCCGGCTCCTCCTACCGCGGCGCCCAAGGCCTGGATCCGGCACTGGTCAAGGAAATCGAGCGCATGTACGGGTTCGACAAGTCGGCCCCCGAACGCCTGTGGATCATGATCAAGAACTACGCCCGCCTGGACTTTGGCGACAGCTTTTTCCGCGACGCCAAGGTCATCGACCTGATCAAGGAAAAGATGCCGGTGTCGATCTCCCTCGGGCTGTGGAGCACGCTGATCATGTACCTGGTGTCGATCCCGCTGGGGATTGCCAAGGCCACGCGGCACGGCAGCCATTTCGACGTGTGGACCAGCTCGGCGATCATCATCGGCTACGCGATCCCGTCGTTCCTGTTCGCCATCCTGCTGATCGTGGTGTTTGCCGGCGGCAGCTATTTCGACTGGTTTCCATTACGGGGCCTGACGTCGAACAATTTCGAGGAGCTGAGCCTGGGCGGCAAGATCCTCGATTATTTCTGGCACCTGGCCTTGCCCGTCACCGCCCTGGTGATCGGCAACTTTGCCACCATGACGCTGCTGACCAAGAACAGTTTCCTCGATGAAATCAACAAGCAGTACGTGGTCACCGCCAAGGCCAAGGGGCTGACGCGCAACCGGGTGCTCTACGGGCATGTATTTCGCAACGCCATGCTGCTGGTGATTGCCGGTTTCCCTTCGGCGTTCATCGGGATCTTCTTTACCGGCTCGCTGCTGGTGGAAGTGATCTTCTCCCTCGACGGCCTCGGGTTGATGAGCTTCGAAGCCGCCATCAACCGTGATTACCCGGTGGTCTTCGGCACACTGTTCATCTTTACCCTGCTGGGGCTGGTAGTGAAACTGATCGGCGACCTGACCTATACCTTCGTCGATCCGCGTATCGACTTCGAAAGCCGGGAGCATTGAGATGAACCTCTCTCCTCTCAATCGTCGCCGTTTCGAACTGTTCAAGGCCAACAAGCGTGGCTGGTGGTCGTTGTGGCTGTTTCTGTTCTTGTTCGTGCTCAGCCTGGGCGCCGAGCTTATTGCCAACGACAAGCCACTGGTGGTGCACTACGACGGCGGCTGGTACTTCCCGGCCCTGAAGCGTTACCCGGAAACGACGTTCGGCGGCGAATTCCCGTTGGAGGCCAACTACAAGAGCCCGTATATCCGCGAGTTGCTCGCCGCCAAGGACGCCTGGGTCGTGTGGGCACCGATTCCATTCAGCTACCAGAGCATCAATTACGACTTGAAGGTCCCGGCCCCGGCACCGCCCTCGTCGGTGAACTGGCTGGGCACCGATGACCAGGGCCGCGACGTGCTGGCGCGGGTCATCTATGGCTTTCGCATCTCGGTGCTGTTCGCGCTCACGCTGACGGTGCTCAGCTCGATCATCGGGGTGATCGCCGGTGCGTTGCAGGGCTTCTATGGCGGCTGGGTAGACCTGGCCGGCCAGCGTTTCCTGGAAATCTGGTCCGGGCTGCCGGTGCTCTATCTGCTGATCATTCTCGCCAGCTTCGTCCAGCCGAACTTCTGGTGGCTGCTGGGCATCATGTTGCTGTTTTCCTGGATGAGCCTGGTGGATGTGGTGCGCGCCGAGTTCCTGCGCGGGCGCAACCTCGAATACGTGCGCGCCGCGCGAGCGCTGGGCATGCAAAATGGCGCGATCATGTTCCGCCACATCCTGCCCAACGCCATGGTCTCGACCATGACCTTCATGCCGTTCATCCTCACCGGCGCCATCGGCACCCTCACCGCCCTGGATTTTCTCGGTTTCGGCCTGCCGGCCGGAGCACCATCCCTCGGCGAGCTGGTGGCCCAGGGCAAGTCCAATCTGCAGGCGCCCTGGCTGGGCATCAGCGCATTCGCCGTGCTGGCGATCATGCTGAGCCTGTTGGTGTTCATCGGCGAGTCCGCTCGCGATGCCTTCGATCCGAGGAAGTGAAATGAACCAGGACAATCTGATCGAAGTACGCGACCTGGCGGTGGAATTCATCGTTGGCGAACGCCGCCAGCGCGTGGTCGAGGGCGTCAGCTTCGACATCAAGCGCGGCGAAACCCTCGCGCTGGTGGGTGAAAGCGGCTCGGGCAAGTCGGTGACGGCCCATTCGATCCTGCGCTTGCTGCCCTACCCGCTGGCCCACCACCCGACCGGGACCATCCAGTACGCCGGCCAGAATCTGCTGGGCCTCAAGGAAAAGACCATCCGCCATATCCGTGGCAATCGGATCGCGATGATTTTCCAGGAGCCGATGACTTCCCTGAACCCGCTGCACTGCATTGAAAAACAGCTCAATGAAGTGCTCGGCATCCACAAGGGCCTGACCGGCAAGGTCGCCACCCGTCGCTCCCTTGAGCTGCTGGAACTGGTCGGCATCCCCGAACCGCACAAACGGCTCAAGGCGTTGCCCCACGAACTGTCCGGTGGCCAGCGTCAGCGGGTGATGATCGCGATGGCCCTGGCCAACGAGCCGGAACTGCTGATAGCCGACGAACCGACCACCGCGCTGGACGTCACCGTGCAGCTGAAAATCCTCGATCTGCTCAAGGATTTGCAGGCGCGCCTGGGCATGTCGCTGCTGCTGATCAGCCACGATTTGAACCTGGTGCGAAGAATTGCGCATCGCGTATGTGTCATGCAGCGCGGTTGCATCGTCGAACAGGCATCGTGCGCAGAGTTGTTCCGCGCGCCGCAACATCCGTACACTCGGGAATTGCTGGCCGCCGAGCCCAGCGGCAACCCGGCGACCAACGTGGTCGGCCCGCCGCTGCTGGAGGTCGAGGACCTGAAAGTCTGGTTCCCGATCAAGAAAGGCCTGTTCAAGCGCACGACGGATTACATCAAGGCGGTGGACGGAATCCGCTTCAGCCTGCCCCAGGGCCAGACCCTGGGCATCGTCGGCGAGAGCGGTTCCGGCAAGTCCACGCTGGGGCTGGCGATCTTGCGGTTGATCGGCAGCCAGGGCGGGATCCGCTTCGAGGGCAAGCAGCTCGATAGCCTGTCGCAACAGCAAGTCCGGCCGTTGCGCCGGGAGATGCAAGTGGTGTTTCAGGACCCGTTTGGCAGCCTGAGCCCGCGGATGTGTGTGAGCCAGATCGTCGGCGAAGGACTGCGGATCCACAAGATCGGCACCGAAGCCGAACAGGAACAAGCGATAATCGCGGCATTAAAGGAGGTAGGCCTGGACCCGGAAACCCGGAACCGCTACCCCCACGAATTTTCCGGAGGGCAACGGCAGCGCATCGCCATTGCCCGGGCCCTGGTGCTCAAGCCGGCGTTGATTCTGCTGGACGAACCAACGTCGGCCCTGGACCGTACCGTGCAACGCCAGGTGGTGGAGCTGTTGCGGTCATTGCAAACCAAGTACAACCTGACGTACCTGTTTATCAGCCATGACCTGGCTGTCGTCAAAGCGCTGAGCCACCAGTTGATGGTGGTCAAGCATGGCCAAGTGGTCGAACAAGGTGATGCCCGCAGCATATTCGCCGCGCCGCAACACCCCTATACACAGCAGTTGCTGGAGGCCGCTTTCCTGGCCCCGACAACTGCCGAATAACCTGAAAGAGGAGCAACACATGGGTTTTCTCGCCGGTAAGCGCGTACTGATCGTCGGTGTCGCCAGCAAGCTGTCCATCGCATCCGGCATCGCTGCCGCCATGCATCGCGAGGGCGCTGAGCTTGCCTTCACTTATCAGAACGACAAACTCAAGGGTCGTGTCGAAGAGTTCGCGCAAGGCTGGGGTTCGAGCCCTGAGCTGTGCTTCCCGTGCGACGTCGCCAGCGATGAAGAAATCGCCAAGGTCTTCGAAGAACTGAGCAAGAAGTGGGATGGCCTGGACTGCATCGTGCACTCCGTGGGCTTCGCCCCGGGCGACCAACTGGATGGCGACTTCACCGAAGCCACCACCCGTGAAGGTTTCCGCATTGCCCACGACATCAGCGCCTACAGCTTCGTGGCCCTGGCCAAGGCCGGTCGCGAGATGATGAAAGGCCGCAACGGCAGCCTGCTGACCCTGTCGTACCTGGGCGCCGAGCGCACCATGCCGAACTACAACGTCATGGGCATGGCCAAGGCCTCCCTGGAAGCTGGCGTTCGCTACCTGGCCGGCTCCCTGGGCCCGGACGGCACCCGCGTGAACTGCGTATCTGCCGGCCCGATCCGCACCCTCGCCGCTTCCGGCATCAAGAACTTCCGCAAGATGCTGGCCGCCAACGAAGCGCAAACCCCGCTGCGTCGCAACGTCACCATCGAAGAAGTCGGCAACGCCGGCGCCTTCCTGTGCTCGGACCTCGCGTCGGGCATCAGCGGTGAAATCATGTACGTGGACGGCGGCTTCAACACCACCGCCATGGGCAACATCGAAGAGTAAATCTTCACGTTGCAATAAAACGCCGCTTGCCCTGGAAAGGCCAAGCGGCGTTTTTTATTGCGGCTTTGGGGGGATGGCCAACAACACGAAGGCAAAGGCGAGCAGGAACAACAACGCCGCTATTAATCCGGACACGGCGTCATACAGGTAGGCCAAGGAGACCAACACCCCCAGGAGCGACGTTAAAACAAGGGGAATATTGGCAAGCACATACACGCTGATACGCAGTCTGAAAGACCGGCGCCTGAGAAACCGCTGGGCGATACTGCCTATTCCGGTCAGGGCCAATGATGCCGAAGCCAATATCATCAGCAAGACCAGGTAGATCGAAACAGCGGGAACACCCCGGGTGTCGGTGAGATCTGCGGGATTCTCCACCACGCTGTCTGCGGCAAAGAAAAACAGCAGTGCACAGGCCGCCAATAGGCAAAGGATAGCGGCGCCCAGTCTTTTCTCGCTGCGTATCATGGTGGGTCACCTTGAAAAATTGATCGGAAGCTCGCCGGTAATTCGTATTTCATAGTCCTGCGCTCGGGCAACGCGCCCCACTTGATGCAGTGCCGTGGTCGCTTTTTCATCAAATACCGAACGATGATTGCTGGCATTTGCGTCATAACGATCCGAAAAACCCTTGGCAGTCCCTGTAAACGACAGGCTACCTGAGGTGTTACGGATCACCTGACCGGTTATTTGAAGCGTGATGTTTCCAAGGTAGATCCTTGCGATATTCGAATCCTGAGCCGTGGAATAGGGAACTCTCATATTGACACTGGTTACCCCTATTCCCGCGGTATTGATAATCGCCATCAGGTCGGGAATCTTGTTCGGTGCTGGGCTGATTCCAATTCTGTCGAGTCGAACGCTTGCAGGTTTGCCCTTGCCAAGTAACCAATGACCGATAGCTTTGAAGGGCGTGAAAACGCCTCCGGAAAACTCTTGCTCGACCGCCAGCTGTTCAATGGCAGTTATCTTGGTTCCTTCTTTAACTCCCAGCTTCCAAGCGTCTGCAGTGCCAAGCCCGGGACTCTTCAGCATTAACAGATCAGAACCATGGGCAACCTTCAAATCACCAATGATGAAGCCGTCCAAGCCATAACGAACCGGTCGATTATTGCGCATGGCTACGAGATGACGTCCAAGCATCTGAGGCCAATGACCCCGTTCGTAAGCCACGTTGCGCTCTTGGATCATTTTTCCAATCATCGCCAGCGGCGCAGGGAATGGGAGCCCCCTTCCACTTCCGCGTGACGTGCCAAATTCTTCGGGATAAACAAATGTCAGGGGCAATTCGTTATTCATAAGGGGTACCAGTCAGATGGAGGTAAGGCTGCGGTCATGGGTCTGCAAACATGATGCAAAGCTCATTCTGAGTACCTCCGCTCCCCCTTGTGCGGTACATATATATAGCGTCGCGTCGGCTACCTGCATCACTGCTGAATGCCTCCAAAGTGGAGCTGGACCATTCATCCCACAATGCATTTGCGCCATCCGAAGCATTCAGGAAAAACACAAAATCCTGTGGGAGCGAGCTTGCTCGCGATAGCGGTGCATCAGTCGACGGGATGCTGAATGGGCTGGCCTCTTCGCGAGCAAGCTCGCTCCCACAGTGGAGCTGCGCCACTAGGAGCATCCAGGCACAACACAAAATCCTGTGGGAGCGAGCTTGCTCGCGAAGGCGGTGGGTCAGTTGACAGGGATGCTGAATGGGCTGGCCTCTTCGCGAGCAGGCTCGCTCCCACAGTGGTTCTGCGCCATCCGGAGTGTCAGGCACAACTCGAGACCGTGTGGGAGCGAGCCTGCTCGCGAAGACGGTGGGTCAGTTGAGGGTGATGTCGGGGGGCAGCTCAATCAGTTTGGGCTATTGCGCCGTCCCTGCTTCTGCGCATACATCGCCGCATCCGCCTCTGCCAGCAGGCTGTCGATCGACTCATGTCGCTCGGGGTCGTATTCGATCTGGCCCACGCTGAAATCGATGTCATAGCCGCGCTGCAACGTTATGTTGCGCTCGTCGAGCATTTCCCTGAGCCGTGCCATGATCGCCGTCGTCTCGACATGGGAGGCGCCGGTGAGCAGGGCGACGAACTCGTCTCCGCCCATGCGACCGATCACGTCGCTTTCACGAAAGGCAATGCGCAATACGTCGGCGAACGTCTTCAGCGCGCCGTCGCCTTCCGCGTGCCCGAAGCGATCGTTGATCGGCTTGAAGTCGTTGAGATCGAAAAACAGCAGTGTCGCCGGCCGCGAAAGACGGCTGCAGACACTCAGCGCGTGCTGGGCCAGCGTCATGAAGCCGCGCCGATTGGACAGCAGCGTCAATTCATCCATGCTGGCCATCTGCACGGCAACCAGCTCCTGCTCGGCCATGCTCGCCAGATCGCGCAGCAGCTCGCGTTCGTCGTCGTTGAGGGTGCGCGGCCGGGTGTCCAACAAGCACAGGGTGCCCATCTTGCTGCCATCATCCAGCCCCAGCGGATGCCCCGCATAGAAGCGGATGCCAGGTTGGCCCTTGACCAACGGATTATCGTGGAACCGCACGTCCTGTTCCGCGTCGCAAATCTCCAGGATCTCGTCCTGCAAGATCGCATGCCCGCAGAACGACACCTCGCGCGGGGTCTCACTGGCTTCCAGGCCGGCGCTTGACTTGAACCATTGCCGATTGGCGTCCACCAGCGACACCAGGGCGATCGGCACGTTGAACAGACGCCGGGCAAGACGGGTCAGGCGGTCAAACCGCTCCTCGGGAGGGGTATCGAGCAGCTTGAGCGACTGCAATTGTTTGAGGCGAACGGCTTCGTTGTCAGGTTTGCCTGGCGCAAGCATCGGTAACTCCGTTGGCGGAACTCATCAGAGTCTAGCCCAGACCGGAGCAAACTCGAACGGGCATTTTCCGGCACGGACGCATACACTCAGGCACAGCCAATAAAACAGGACATTGCCTGATGAAGCCCGCCAACCACGACGCCGCCCCACGCTTCTGGCGCGACGCGGCGCTGCCTTTCATCGAGGCCCGGGCCATCGCCGATGGCCGCAAGGTCTGTTATTCGCGGCATTCCCATGATCACTTTTCCATCGGCGCGATCACCGCCGGACGCAGCACCTACCTGCACGAACAATCGCGGTTCCAGGTCCAGAGCGGCACGGTAGTGCTGATGAATCCCGGCGACGTCCATGCTTGCAATCCGATCGACGATCAGCCCTGGTCTTATGTGATGCTGTATGTCGATACCCAATGGCTGCGGGATCTACAACGCCGTATCGGCTTTGACCCCTCGCTGGACTTCCAGGCATTCGGCACAACCCATAGCCGTGATGTCGCGCTTTTCTCCGGCCTGTGCGGGCTCTACGAAACGCTGGTGGCTGAACATATCGATACCAGTGGCAAGCAAGTCGCCGCCGAAGTGTTTTTCACCGATCTCCAGCATCGACTCAACCCGGCCGGACGCCCGGAGCGTGGCAGCCACCCGGCGCTGATGCGGGCGGCGCAGTTCATTCACGACCATTGCACCGAAGCCCTCAAGCTTGAGGATATCTGTGCCTTCGCGCAGCTTTCGCCATCCTATTTGAGCCGGGCTTTCAAGCGCCACTACGGCATGACACCGCACGCCTTCCTGATCAACCGGCGCATCCAGTTCGCCCGCCGTCAACTGCGCGAGGGCAAGCTGATTGCCGATGTGGCGCTGGACAGCGGGTTTGCCGATCAGGCGCACTTCCAACGGGCGTTCAAGCAACACCTGGCGGCTACCCCCGGGCAGTATCGCGGCTGATAAGGCCCCGCTGTTGTGGCGAGGGGATTTATCCCCGCTGGACTGCGAAGCAGTCCTAAAACCAGACGTTGGGATGTGCAGGCAGATCAATAGGGCCGCTTCGCGCCCCAGCGGGGATAAATCCCCTCGCCACAACAGCGCTCCAACCGCAAGGACGGGTTGACTCAAGGCAACAACAGATACACCGCGCTCGCCACCAACAACGCCGCCATCAATCGATTGAACAGGCGCATGGTCGCCGGGTTACCCAGCCACGTGCGCAGAAAGCTGCCCGCATAGGCCCAGCAACCCACCGAGACATAGCAGATGACCAGGTAGATCGCCGCAAACTGCCACACCAGCCGCGCCTCGCCGTCGGCCACGAAGGCGCCCATCCCCGCCACGCAAGCCAGCCACGCCTTGGGGTTGAGCCACTGCATCAACGCGCCATGGAACATCGAAGGCGCGCGCCCCTCGTCCCGGTCACCCAGCTCGCCGTTGTCCACCGCCAGTTTCCAGGCCATGTACAAGAGGAACGCCACGCCAGCCAGTTGCACCACACGCGTGAGCCCAGGCCAGCGTTGCAATACTTCATGCAACCCCAATCCCATCAAGACCAGCAGCAGGACGAACCCGAGGGTGGCGCCGGCGACATGGCGCAAGGTTGCGCGAAATCCATATCGGGCACCAGAGCTGAGGGCGACGATATTGACCGGGCCCGGAGTAATGGAAGCCACCAGGGCAAAGGTGGCCATGGAAAATATCAAGCTCATCACATATCTTCTTCAGTTCAGGAAAGAGGCCCCAAGGTAAAGGGGTCGCCTGCTCGGGTATTGAAGAAAACTGCCTTTGTCGTCGAGCACTTCCGCTTCATTTTTTTACGCAAATTTTACGCGGCAAGCGATTCACCAAATCGATACTGGGCAGCTCTTTGAATCAGGCGTCATCCATGTCTATAGCGGTTCTGCGTCTCATCGGTTTTATCCTCGGGATTTTCCTGATCACCCTTGCGATCAGCATGGCGATTCCGCTGTTTACGCTGATGTTCTACGAGCGCAACGATGACTTGTCGGCATTTCTATGGTCGAGCCTGATCACCTTCGTGTGCGGTGTGGCACTGGTGGCCCGTGGAAGGCCGGACCACGTCCAGATGCGCCCCAGGGAAATGTACCTGCTCACCACCGCCAGTTGGGTAATTGTCTGCGCATTCGCCGCCCTGCCGATGGTGTTCATCCAGCACATCAGCTACACCGATGCATTTTTCGAGACCATGTCAGGCATCACCACCACCGGCTCGACCATCCTGACCGGGTTGGATAGCGCATCGCCCGGCCTGTTGATCTGGCGGTCGATGCTGCACTGGCTCGGCGGAATCGGCTTTATCGGCATGGCCGTGGCGGTCCTGCCGCTGCTGCGGGTCGGCGGCATGCGGCTGTTCCAGACCGAATCTTCGGACTGGTCGGAGAAAGTCACGCCGCGCTCTCACGTCGCGGCCAATTACATCCTGTGGATCTACATCGGCTTGACCGCTCTCTCGACGTTGGGGCTGTGGCTTGCGGGGATGACGCCTTTCGAAGCGATCAACCATGCGATGTCGCTGATTTCCACCGGAGGCTTTTCCACCTCCGATGCGTCCCTGGCGCACTGGCCGCAACCGGCGGTTCATTGGGTGTCAGTGGTCGTCATGATGGCCGGATCGCTGCCCTTCACGCTGTATGTCGCGACATTGCGGGGCCATCGGCGCGCCCTGCTCAAGGACCAGCAAGTCAGGGGCTTCATCGGTTTCCTGGTCGTTACATGGCTGCTGGTGGGTACCTGGCTGAGCCTTAACAGCGATCACGCGTGGTGGGACGCGGTCCGTATCGTGGCGGTCAACGTTACCTCTGTCGTCACGACCACTGGCGTGGCGCTGGGTGACTACACGCTGTGGGGCAGCTTTGCCCTGCTGCTGTTCTTCTACCTGACGTTCGTCGGCGGCTGTTCGGGATCCACGGCCGGGGGCCTGAAGATTTTTCGCTTTCAAGTCGCCAGGGTGCTGCTGATGGGCAGTTTGAAGCAGCTGATCCATCCCCGGGCGGTGATCCAGAAGAAATACAACAACCATCCCATCGACGAGGAAATCGTTCGCTCGCTGCTGACGTTCTCGTTCTTCTTCACCATCACGATCGGCGCCATCGCCCTGGGTCTGGCCCTGATCGGCCTGGACTGGACGACCGCCTTGACCGGTGCCGCCACTGCCGTCTGCAACGTGGGTCCGGGCTTGGGCAACATCATCGGCCCGGCCGGCAACTTCTCGACCTTGCCGGATGCGGCAAAATGGCTGCTGACCATCGGCATGCTGCTGGGACGGCTGGAAATCCTGACGGTGCTGGTGCTGTTCACGCCGGTGTTCTGGAAGTACTGACTCGTCGAACAGGACTGAACGCCAGACGAAAAAAAATCGCGAGGCCCGGAAACAGGCCTCGCGATTTCATTCAAGCAATCAGCGGTCGTTCTTCATCGATGAACGGGTCGCGTTGCTCAAGCCCTTGGTGTTATGGGTGCCCGGCGTAGCGGCGGAAATCGCCGAGGCCTTGGTCAAGCCGCGAGTATCACGGTCCTTGGCAATGGCGGACGTCGCCGACGCCTTGCTGGTGCGACCGGTGCGGGTGGTGCCGGTGTGCTTGCCGCTCAGGCCATGATCGCGAGTCCGGGTACCGGCGTGATCACTGGCCAGTCCTTTGCCGTGGCCGCTGGAGTCGCTGGACTTGCCACCGTGGCCATTGCCTTGTCCGCCGCCCACGCCGCCACCGTGGCCGCCGCCATTCCCTCCGCCATTGCCGCCACCGCCTCCATTACCGCCGCCACCGCCGTTGCCACCGCCTGCGGCATAGCTCGAACCGATAGGTGACAGGTCGGCAGGCAACAAAGCCGAGGCGCCGAGCGCCAAGGCACAGACAGCTACGGCGATGAGGGATTTCTTGTGTTTGGACATGATGTCTCCGAAAGACAAAAACAGCGGGTGAACCTCTAAGACTTGAAGGTTCAATTTTTGTTCGCGGGCATCCGACCAAATGATCATGAATTCATTGTCGATTTTTCGGTGGAGTCGTCCCGGCCACGGTTCTATGCTCTGCCCATGAACCTACATCACTCGCTGCTTCCGCCTCACGCCGAGATGGTCCGCGCCATGCTTGAACGAGACACCACCTACGAGGGGGTCTTCTTCACCGCGGTCAAGACCACCGGTATTTTCTGTCGCCCCAGCTGCACGGCACGCAAGCCAAAGCCGGAGAACGTCGAGTTCTTTGCCCACGCCGACGAGGCGATGTCGGCCGGTTATCGGGCCTGCCTGCGTTGCAAGCCGCTGGATGCCGCCGCCATTGCCCCGGACTGGATCCAGGCATCGCTCAAAGCCGTCGACGCCGAACCAGACCTGCGCTGGACCGACGCCCTGCTGCTGGAACAAGGCATCGAACCGCTGAAACTGCGCCGCTGGTTCAAACAGCATTTCGGCATGACCTTCCACGCCTACCTGCGCACCCGGCGCCTGGGCATCGCCCTGGGCGGAATCAAGGAAGGCGCCTCGATCGATAACGCCGCGTTCGACTCCGGCTATGAGTCCCTGAGCGGATTTCGTGATGCCTTCGTCAAATCCTTCCACATCACACCAGGCCGCGCCGGCCTCAGCGAACCCTTGCTGTTTACCCGCCTGACCACGCCATTGGGGCCGATGCTGGCCATGGCCGAACGTCGCGGCCTGGTATTGCTGGAGTTTCTTGATCGCCCGGCCTTGACCAGGGAGCTGGAGGAACTGCAGCAACGCTACGGCTACACGGTTGCGCCGGGCCACAATGCGCATCTGCAACAGATCGAAAGCGAGCTGGCCGACTATTTCGCCGGCAAGCTCACGGTTTTCAACGTCCCGTTGCACATGCCTGGCAGCGCCTTCGCGGCCAGGGTCTGGGCCGAGCTGCAGAAAATCCCCTACGGCGAAACCCGCAGCTACGGCGTCGTCGCCAACGCACTGGGCAGCCCTGGCGCCAGCCGCGCCGTGGGCCTGGCCAATGGACAGAACCGCCTGGCCATCGTCATTCCTTGTCACCGGGTGATTGGGGCGGATGGCTCTTTGACCGGCTATGGCGGCGGTCAGCCGCGCAAGGCGTTTCTATTACGGTTGGAGCGAGCCGCGGTGCAGGTTTCGTTGCCTTTGGCGTTTTGACTGATGGCGGCGCCTTATCAGCAAGCGAGCACTTTCCTGGCAGGCCTGGACGAAGACTGGCGGCGCCATATCGAGTCGATCGGTCCTTGCCTTCTGCAACCCAAACCGGCCCGGGATCCGTATGAGGCGCTGATGCGGGCGATTGCCTATCAGCAACTGCACGCCAAGGCCGGGGATGCGATCATTGGCCGGCTGCTCGGGCTGTACCCATCGGGGACGTTTCCCGGGCCTGAGCAAATACTGGCAACTGATGCAGCGCAATTGCGCGGTTGTGGATTTTCAGCCAGCAAGATCGCCACTCTCCTGGGTATCGCCCAGGCCACGCTGGACGGCATCGTGCCGGATTACGCCACGGCGCAGGCCATGGACGATGAAGCACTGATCAAGCGCCTGGTCACCCTGCGCGGCGTCGGACGCTGGACCGTGGAGATGCTGTTGATCTATAGCCTGGAACGGCTGGATATCCTGCCTGCGGATGATTTTGGGGTTCGCGAGGGTTATCGGCGGCTCAAGGCGCTGGAAACCCAACCGAGCTCCAGACAGATGAGCGAAATCGGCCGGGCCTGGAGCCCTTATCGGACGGTGGCGGCGTGGTACCTGTGGCGGGTGCCCAAGTGATGCTGGCTATACCAACGCCTTCGCGAGCAGGCTCGCTCCCACAGCGGATTTGTGGACTTCCCGATTCCAATGTGGGAGCGAGCCTGCTCGCGAAGGCGTCCGCACATTCAACATAAATTCAACCGGCAAAAAACGCCGACCGTCTAGGCTGTACTGAACCATTTCCAATCCACCGGAGGTTCCCATGCACCTCGAAGGATCCTGCCACTGCGGCGCCGTGTCGTTCAGCCTGGACAGCAGTCACCCCTACCCTTACCAACGTTGCTACTGCTCGATCTGCCGCAAGACCCAGGGCGGCGGTGGTTTTGCGATCAACCTGGGGGGAGACGCCACGAGCCTGAAGGTGCAGGGTCGCAAGCACATCTCGATCTACCATGCGCGGCTCAAGGACGAGGACGACAAACGCGCCCATCGCAGCAGCGCCGAGCGGCATTTCTGCTCGCTGTGCGGCTCGGGATTATGGTTGTTCAGCCCTGAATGGCCGGAATTGATCCACCCTTTCGCCTCAGCCATCGACACGCCGCTGCCGGTGCCGACAGAACGCACCCATCTGATGCTGGGCTCCAAGGCGCCATGGGTCGAGGTCGAGGCGCGCTCGGGCGACCAGCAGTTCGACGTGTATCCCGAAGAATCGATTGCCCAGTGGCATGAACGCCTGGGTTTGACCCTTTGAGATGCAGCGCGGCTTTGGGCCCTATCGCGAGCAAGCTCGCTCCCACAGGGGATTCGGGATGGACAGGATTTGTGTTCAAAGAGAGTCCAATGTGGGAGCGAGCTTGCTCGCGATGGCGCCGTCATGAACACCACGGTTCCTAAAGCGCAGGCACACCACTATGAAACCGAAACTCCACGTCCACTGATTCGATCAACTCGCGCTCCGCCTCGCGGACCCTCTCAATGACCTGGGCAATATCCTTGGCGTCGCCATACTGGTAGGCCAGTTTCAGGTAACCCTGAAAATGTCGGGCCTCGCTTTTCAGCAGGCCGAAATAGAACTTGCCCAGCTCCTCGTCCAGATGCGGCACCAGGGCCTCGAAGCGCTCACAACTGCGGGCTTCGATAAAAGCGCCGACCACCAGGGTGTCCACCAGTTTCACCGGTTCGTGGCTGCGCACCACTTTACGCAGGCCCGAAGCGTAGCGCCCGGCGGAGAGCTGGCGCAGGGCGACCTTGCGTTTTTTCATCAGGCGCATGACCTGCTCGTGATGCACCAGTTCTTCCCGGGCCAGGCGCGACATCATATTGATCAGGTCGACATGGGAGTGATATTTGGCGATCAGGCTCAAGGCAGTGCTGGCAGCCTTGAATTCACAGTTCTTGTGGTCGATCAGCAACGTTTCCTGGTCGGCCAGCGCCGCCTGGACCCAGACATCGGGGGTGCGGCAGCCGAGGAATTCGTGGATTTCGGGAAGGATCATGAGACTCACGGGCAAAGGTAGTCGAGCGAAGGGCGCCGATTATACCGGCCTGCCCCCAGACCACCAGCCACCGGCGTTGATATGCATCAAGTCGACGAGCCATCCAGAACAACTATAGTTGAGCAACGCCGTGCCTTTTCATTGCTGGAGACGCCGATCATGCAAGCCATTCGCAGCATCCTCGTGGTCATCGAACCCGAACATTCGGAAAGCCTGGCACTCAAGCGCGCCAAACTGATCGCCGGCGTGACCCAGGCCCATTTGCACTTGCTGGTCTGCGACAAACACCATGACCATGCCGGGATGCTCAGCGTCCTGAAGGCCGCACTGGCGGCCGACGGCTACAGCGTGACCACCGAGCAGGCGTGGAACGAAAGTCTCTACGAAACCATCATCGACGTGCAGCAGGCCGAAGGCTGTGGCCTGGTCATCAAGCAGCACTTCCCCGACAGCCCCTTGAAAAAAGCCCTGCTGACCCCGGCCGACTGGAAACTGCTGCGCCATTGCCCGACCCCGGTGCTGCTGGTCAAGACATCGGGATCCTGGAAAGACCGGGTGATCCTGGCCGCGGTCGACGTGGGCAATGCCGATGGCGAGCACCGCCACCTGCACTCGACGATTATCGACCATGGCTACGACATCGCCCTCCTCGCCAAGGCGCACCTGCATGTCATCAGCGCCCACCCGTCGCCGATGCTCTCGTCCGCCGACCCGACCTACCAGCTCAAGGAAACCATCGAGGCGCGCTACCGTGAGCAATGCCGGGCGTTCCAGGCCGAATTCGACATTGATGACGAGCACCTGCATATCCAGGAAGGCCCGGCGGATGTCTTGATTCCATACATGGCCCACAAGCTCCAGGCCGCTGTCACCGTGATCGGCACCGTGGCCCGCTCGGGTTTGTCAGGGGTGCTGATCGGCAACACCGCCGAAGCCGTGCTCGATACGCTGGAAAGCGATGTGCTGGTGCTCAAGCCGCAGGAGGTGGAGGATCATCTGGTGGAGATGGCGGCAAAAGAATAAAAGCCTTGGGCGATCAAGCTCTTGTGGCGAGGGAGCTACTGGGTACAAAGCAACTTGCCACACATAGGGCCTGTCAGCCGCCAATCGCATCCTTCAAGAACCCCGGCGCGATGTAGCGCTGGTAATGCGCTTCGGACAGGAGGAAAAATTCCCGATCAATGGCATCGCGCAGGTCGGGCAGTTCCCAGTCGCGAAATTCCGGCAGCAGCACCATGCCGTACGCTTCCAGGTTATTGATCACCCGTGCGCCCCGGGCGATCAACTGATAGGCCCAGCAATATTCCGACTGATGCGGCACGAAGCGGATCTTGCGCGATTCCAGTTGCTGGCGCAGCAGCTGCGGGTCGAAAACCTCCAGCTTGGCCACCATCACCTGCACCAGCAGCTGCTCGAGCCGCAACCACACCGCGCGCTTTTCCTCTTCGTTGTAGCCGTTCCAGTGAATCACTTCATGGTGGAACCGCTTGCAGCCACGGCACACCAGGTCACCGTAGACAGTGGAACAGAGGCCGACGCAGGGGGTCTTGATGAGCTGGTTGGGCATAAGGCAACGCACACGCAAAAACAGGACAGGCCGGCATGTTAGCCCTTTGTCTAAGATTGATCACCCCTCAAACTTCCAGGCTCAACTTACCTTTAATTTTTTTTTCCCGTAGAATCAGCCAGCCTTTTAAGGCGCCAATGTCCGTTAGAAGCTGTTTTCAAAGCGTCACGAGCACAGTCGTTCCTTCAGAGCGGTGTTGGCGAATGGTCTTTCCAGCGGGGAAAGCCCAACGCCAACCCTCATCAGCTCCCGTTCTGCAGGCGTAAAACTTTGAAAGCAGCTTCTGTGAGGAACTCCGGCAATTCTGGCGTGGAGGCCCAAAAAGCCCCCTGACGCGCATGAGTGCCGTGAGTTTCTGGATGAGCGTCCCGGACACCCATTTGGGACCACTGATGAGGGTAATAACTGTGCTTGAAGCCTACCGCAAACATATCGAAGAGCGCGCAGCACTGGGTATCGTTCCCCAGCCGCTTAACGCCGAACAAACCGCAGGCCTGATCGAGCTGCTGAAGAATCCCCCGGCTGGCGAAGAAGCTTTCCTCGTTGACCTGATCACCAATCGCGTTCCGCCTGGAGTCGACGAAGCCGCCTACGTCAAGGCCGGTTTCCTGTCCGCCCTGGCCAAGGGCGAAGCCCAATCCCCTCTGATCGACAAGAAGCGCGCTGTAGAACTGCTCGGCACCATGCAGGGCGGCTACAACATCGTGACCCTGGTAGACCTGCTGGACGACGCCGAACTGGCCCCGGTCGCCGCCGAAGAACTCAAGCACACGCTGCTGATGTTCGATGCCTTCCACGATGTGGCGGAAAAAGCCAAGAACGGCAACGTCCACGCCAAGGCCGTACTGCAATCCTGGGCCGACGGCGAGTGGTTCAAGAACCGCCCGGTGCTGGCCGACAAGATCAGCCTGCGGGTCTTCAAGGTCACCGGCGAAACCAACACCGACGACCTGTCCCCTGCCCCTGACGCCTGGTCCCGCCCGGACATCCCGCTGCACGCCCTGGCCATGCTGAAAATGGCTCGCGACGGCATCGTGCCCGATGAGCAAGGCAAGACCGGCCCGATGAAGCAGATCGAAGAGATGCGTGGCCAAGGTTTCCCGATCGCCTACGTCGGTGACGTGGTCGGTACCGGCTCCTCGCGTAAATCCGCCACCAACTCGGTGCTGTGGTTCTTCGGCGACGACGTCCCGTATGTGCCGAACAAGCGCGCCGGTGGTTTCTGCTTCGGCAGCAAGATCGCGCCGATTTTCTACAACACCATGGAAGACGCCGGCGCCCTGCCGATCGAATTCGATGTGTCGAACATGCACATGGGCGACGTGATCGACCTGTACCCGCATGCCGGCAAAGTCTGCAAGCACGGCACCGATGAAGTCCTGACCACCTTCGAAATGAAGACCCCGGTCCTGCTTGACGAAGTCCGTGCCGGCGGTCGTATTCCGCTGATCATCGGCCGTGGCCTGACCGAAAAAGCCCGCGCCGAGCTGGGCCTGCCGCCTTCGGACCTGTTCAAGAAGCCTGAAGCGCCGGCCGAAAGCACCAAGGGCTTCACCCTGGCGCAGAAAATGGTCGGCAAGGCTTGCGGCGTGACCGGCGTTCGCCCGGGCACCTACTGCGAGCCGAAGATGACCACCGTCGGCTCCCAGGACACCACCGGTCCGATGACCCGTGACGAACTGAAAGACCTGGCGTGCCTGGGCTTCTCGACCGACCTGGTGATGCAGTCCTTCTGCCACACCGCGGCGTATCCGAAGCCGATCGACGTGACCACCCACCACACCCTGCCAGACTTCATCATGACCCGTGGCGGCGTGTCCCTGCGTCCGGGCGACGGCATCATCCACAGCTGGCTGAACCGCATGCTGCTGCCGGACACCGTCGGCACCGGTGGTGACTCCCACACCCGTTTCCCGATCGGCATCTCGTTCCCGGCCGGTTCCGGCCTGGTCGCCTTCGCCGCCGCCACCGGCGTGATGCCGCTGGACATGCCCGAGTCGATCCTGGTGCGTTTCAAGGGCAAGCTGCAACCGGGCGTCACCCTGCGTGACCTGGTCCATGCGATCCCTTACTACGCGATCCAGAAAGGCTTGTTGACTGTCGAGAAGAAAGGCAAGAAAAACGCCTTCTCCGGCCGCATCCTGGAAATCGAAGGCCTGGAAACCCTGACCGTCGAGCAGGCTTTCGAACTGTCCGATGCCTCGGCAGAACGTTCGGCCGCAGGTTGCACCATCAAGCTGTCCAAGGAATCGATTGCCGAGTACCTGAAGTCGAACATCACCCTGCTGCGCTGGATGATCGGCGAAGGCTACGGCGATGCCCGCACCCTGGAGCGTCGTGCCCAGGCGATGGAAGCCTGGCTGGCCAACCCGGAACTGCTGGAAGCCGACAAGGACGCCGAGTACGCGGAAATCATCGAAATCGACCTGGCCGACGTCAAGGAGCCTGTGCTCTGCGCGCCGAACGACCCGGACGACGCCCGCCTGCTTTCCAGCGTTGCTGGCGAGAAGATCGACGAAGTGTTCATCGGTTCCTGCATGACCAACATCGGTCACTTCCGCGCTGCCGGCAAGTTGCTCGATCAGGTCAAGGGTCAGCTGCCAACCCGTCTGTGGCTGTCGCCGCCGACCAAGATGGACGCTCACCAGCTCACCGAAGAAGGCTACTACGGCATCTACGGCAAGGCCGGTGCACGGATGGAAATGCCGGGCTGCTCGCTGTGCATGGGTAACCAGGCACGCGTGGAACCGAACTCCACCGTGGTCTCCACTTCGACCCGTAACTTCCCGAACCGTCTGGGTGACGGCGCGAATGTCTACCTGGCTTCGGCTGAGCTGGCATCCGTGGCGTCGATCCTGGGTCGCCTGCCGACCGTCGAGGAGTACATGGAATACGCCGGCAAGATCGACAGCATGGCAGCGGACGTATACCGCTACCTGAGCTTCGACCAGATCGCCGAGTTCCGTGAAGCGGCTGCCAACGCCAACATCCCGGTCGTTCAAGCGTAAAGCTTAAAACGCCCGACAAAAAACGCCGCCCTTCTTGCGAGGGGCGGCGTTTTTTTTATGCCTGGGATCTTGATGCAAGCTGGCGGACCGCTTTCGCGAGCAGGCTCGCTCCCACAGGGATTTTTGTGGCCGCTGCAATTTTGGCAGACAACCCGGAACCCATGTGGGAGCGAGCCTGCTCGCGAAGGCGGCGGCACAGCCAACATCCCTACCGACTGAACCACCGCTTTCGCGAGCAGGCTCGCTCCCACATAAACGCAGGTCAGGCCATGAGGGAATAGACCAACGCAGTGATCGCCACCAAGCCCACCGACACCACAAAGACATTCGACGCCTGGCCACGATAGCGGGCCATGGCCGGGACTTTGCGGATGGCGTACATCGGCATCAGGAACGGGATGGCCGCGATGACCGGGCCGCCCAGGGTTTCGATCATGCCAAGGATGCTCGGATTGAGGGTGGCGACAATCCAGCACACCACCAACATGAACGCTGCGGTCAGCCGATCGAGGGTATTGGGTGCCGGGCGGCGGCCGCTCTTGACGACCAGGCCCTTGAGGCCCTCGCTGGCGCCGATGTAGTGCCCCAGGAACGACTTGGAGATCGCCACGAAGGCAATCAACGGTGCCGCGAAGGCGATGGTCGGGTTGCTGAAATGGTTCGCCAGGTACGACAGGATCGACAGGTTCTGCGCCTTGGCCTCGGCCAGTTGCGCCGGGGACAAGGTCAGCACGCAACTGAACACGAAGAACAGCACCATCACCACCATCAGCACATGGGCACGCGACAGGATCTGTGCACTGCGTTCCTCGGCGTTGGCACCGTAGCGACGCTTCTGGTCCACCGCGAATGCCGAGATGATCGGCGAATGGTTGAACGAGAAGACCATCACCGGAATCGCCAGCCACAAGGTGTGCAGCAGGGCCGAAGGTTCAGGCACCGTGGACGCCGTGGTGAGGATGCCGCCGTTCCAGTGCGGGATCAGGAACACCGCCAGGAACAGCAGCGCCACGATGAACGGGTAGACCATCAGGCTCATGGCCTTGACGATCGCTTGTTCGCCGCAGCGCACCACTGCCAGCAGACCGAGGATCAGCACCAGTGACAACACGGCCCGGGGCGGCGGCTGGATCTGCACCTGATGCTCCAGGAAACTGCCCACCGTATTGGTCAACGCCACGCTGTAGATCAGCAGGATCGGGAAAATGGCGAAGAAGTACAACAGCGTGATCAACGCGCCGGCCTTGATACCGAAATGCTCTTCCACGACCTCGGTGATGTCCGCGCCGTCGCGGCCGGACAACACGAAGCGGGTCAGTCCACGATGGGCGTAGAAGGTCATGGGAAACGCCAGCACAGCCAGGATCAGCAGCGGCCAGAAACCACCGAGGCCGGCATTGATCGGCAGGAACAATGTGCCGGCACCGATGGCGGTGCCAAACAGGCCCAGCATCCAGGTCGTGTCATGGCGGCTCCATTCGCCGAGGGTGGCGGGGGCTGTCGTTTCAAAGCGCTCTTCAACGCTGTTGGCCTGATCATTCATCCGGTCGGATCTCCGCATTCCGGTCATATGCACCCGGCCGGGACGAGTCGGAAAAATCCGACAGGCAGCGCCCCTGGCCGAAACAGGGGCGCGATTGTCCGGGATTCATGAACAGAAGCAAAGACTTAGCTGAGGAATGGTTATCCGGAGCAGGGTCATTGCACTGAACATTGACCTGCATTCCTGTGGGAGCGAGCTTGCTCGCGATGGCGGTGGGTCAGTCGACATTCATATTGGACGTGCCATCGCCATCGCGAGCAAGCTCGCTCCCACAAGGGTCCGAAAATGAAATACAAAAAGCCCAAGCTACACCTCCCTGCGGCCCCTACAATCAGGTTGAATATCAAAATCGCCCGCGCCCACAGGAGCACAGCATGACCGCAACCGTTCTGGTACTGGTTGAAACCGTCAACGAATACTTGCCGATTCTCGAACGCCAGGGCTATCACCTGGAACTCGCGCCCACGCCCGCCGAACGCAAGGCAGCGGTTTTCGAACACGGTGAACGGTTCAGCGCGGTGTTGACCCGCGGCCCCTTGGGCTTGACTGCCGAGGAAATGGCCGCCCTGCCCAACCTGAAGATCATCTGCGTGATCGGCGCCGGTTATGAACAAGTGGACCTGCAAGCCGCCAGCGACCGAGGCATCGTTGTCACCAACGGTGCCGGGGTCAACGCTTCATCGGTGGCCGACCATGCCATGGCGCTGTTATTGGCCTTGGTGCGCGATGTGCCTCGATCCGACGCAGCCCTGCGCCGGGGCGAATGGCCGCGAAGCACGCGCCCTTCCCTCGCTGGCAAGCACTTGGGCGTGCTGGGACTCGGCGCCGTGGGCATGGCGATTGCCAAGCGGGCCGCCCTCGGTTTCGACATGAACATCAGCTACCACAATCGCCGCGTACGCAGCGACGTGCCCTACGCCTTCTGCGCAACGCCCACCGAACTGGCCCGGGTCTCGGATTTTCTGATTATCGCCACGCCCGGAGGGCTGGACACCCGCCAGTTGATAAACAAGCAAGCCCTCGACGCCCTGGGTCCCAACGGATTCCTGGTCAACATTGCCCGGGGCAGCGTGGTCGCCACGACCGAGCTCATCTACGCCCTCGAACATCGGCGAATTGCCGGGGCTGCGCTGGATGTATTCGACCATGAACCCGAAGTACCCGACGCCCTGAAGCATTTGTCCAACGTCGTGCTGACACCTCACGTGGCTGGCCTGTCGCCGGAAGCGACACGCGCCATGGTGGAGTTGGTCGGCGATAACCTGAACGCGTTTTTTTTCCGGCAAACCGGTGCTGACGCCAGTGGAGCTACCCGACGCGCAGCATTAGAGGACCCCGAGTAACGTCCACAGCCGTCGGGACTCGGCATCGGCACTGATCAGTTCTCCCAGCAGCTCGCTCAGCGGCTTGTTGCCCCACTCCACACCGCGCCGGATCAGATAAGGCACGGGACTGTGGGGCTCGGTGCGCGCCAGGTAACCAGCGATGACCAGCAGCTGTCGATACGCCTCTTCACGATTGGCCGGTTCCTGGAAGTCCTGGGCAGGTGCCGCCGTCGGCTGGGAGGTCGGCGTCGTTGTCACCTTGGGCGTCTGCGCGGGCACGACGGCGGGTTGCTGTGGATGCATCGCGATGAACTCCTCTACCAATGCCAACATGGCTTGCATCACGTCCTGCAAGGATTTGTAGCCCGGCGCCAGATGACCCAGGTAGGCGTCGCTCCAGGCTTCGAGCCGTTGCAAGTGTTGCAGGCTTAACATCAGGCTGCCCTGGCGGTGCAACCAGAAGGACAACGGGGTGTTGCGAATCAGTTCGCTGAGTTTCTTTTGTTCGTTGCGCGCCGCCTCCGCCGAGGCCTTGGCGTTCTTGCTGTCGTTGCCCAGCACTTGCTGGCGCTGCAGGCGCTGCCAATCGTCCAGGCTGAAACCCGCGAAGGCTGGGTCACGGCCATCAAGCAACGGCACCCGCGTCAGCAGCACTTCGCTGTAGCGACGGGCCAGCCATTCCAGCGGAATCACCCGCCACGATTGATCGCCATCCTCGGCAAGGGGGTGCAGATGTTCCGGATAGCGCTCGCACAGCCCCGCCACCAGTGCCAGGCTGCCGGGCAAACCTTCCAGCCCGGCCAGGTGCAGCCAGGCCTCCCCCAGCCAGGCGCTGACCATCAGGTCCTTGCTGCGCTCAAGCAGCAACGTGGTCGCGAGCCGCTCCAGGTCCGGCCAAAGCGCGCGCTTGATGGAGGACTGCCACACGCCGGTGGGCAGGCTGGTGTCGTCTTCCCGACGCAATTCGCGTAGCTGGTCGTACTCCGTTTCGTAACGCAGATCCTGACCACAGGGCGACTCGGCGCTGATCGGTTCGAGCAGTTGGCTGACCAATTCGGGCAACGGTGTTATCGGCAAACTCACAGGCCCTCCTCACGGGTGGCAATGGCAGGCCTCGACGCAGGCGCGAGGAAAGGTGACCGCGGCGCCTGTGTCGGCAGCGGCGGGATCGACAGCGGCAATTTGGAACCCTGGCTCATCAACGACAGGCGCACGAACATCAAGGTCTGTTGCGCCGTGCGGGCTTGGGTCTGGGCGGTCACCGGCAGTTGCAGGGCCAGGGGAAAATCGGTGTAGTCGACATTCGGCTGGCGTTGGGCCGAGCCCAGCGAACGCATCAGGCGCAGCAACGACCATGGCCCTTGGTATTCCCAGCCGGCTTCGAGGTCGCGCACCACCAGGTTCGGTTGCAACGGATCGTTGGCCGGGCGCTGGTAGCCGTTGCGGGCCCAACGCAAGGTCAGGCGCACGGGCTGGCCGACCATCCAGCGCAGGTTCTGCTGGCCCTCACCGGGGTAGTTGATCTGCTGGTTGCCGGCGTCCAGGCTCCAGGCGATGACCTGGTCGGCGCCGCGCTCTTCCTCGCGGTCGGTGCGCCAGCGCACGTCCATCTCCACGCCCAGGATGCCGCTCTTGTCCCGCACGAACAGCGGCCCGAGCCAGACACCGGCCTGCTTCAAGCGGTTGAGGAAATCCTCGGCCGCCAACCGCTCCGGCGTCTGGCTCAGCGTCAGCCCGGCCTGGGCCAGGGGCACGCGTGTCTCGATCAATTCCAACAGGTGCCGGACCCGTGCCGGGTCGGCATCACTGGCCCGCACGTCCTGGGAAAACGGGAAGCGTCCCGCCAGGTACTGGTTGAAATAATTGGCCAGGTCATTCCAGGCCATTGCCGCCTGGTTCTGTTGCAGGTACAGGCAACGCTGCAGCGCCCCCTGCTGCAATGCGACGGTGCGCCGAGCCAGGTCGCCGCGCCCACCGGACAGGCTGGAGGTCTGCAAGATCTGCGCGCAGGACGCGGTGTCCATCGCATTGAAATCCCGACTTACCAATTGCTCCAACTGGGCAGCCGAACTGGCCGGGTTCTGATTCTTGTACTTGAGCAGTTCGTCGTTGAGGGCCATGAACCGCGCCACCTGGTCATGCTCCAGGGCGGACAGGTCGTCCTGCTGGACGATCAGCCATTCCAGGGCAGGCATGCGCTGTTCGGCGATCTGCAGCATGGCACTGAATTGCTGGTTCAGGTTCAGCTTCAGTTCCTGTGGATCGTTGGCGCCATACAGCTGCAAGCCGAAGTTCTTCGAACCGTCCCAACGCTCGATATCGGCGCGCTGGCTGAATAACGGCTGGGCATCGATTTCGGCCAGGCCATTGTTGATCTGCGCCAATGCCCGGCGATTGAGCAGGCGCTGGAAACGTATCGCCAGGTCGCCCCGGTGCACGACCATGAAGGCTTTCTGCAGCGCCACGGCTTGGGCGGTCTGTACGTTGAAGCCCAGGCCCGGCGACGGCTCGTCGCTTTCATCCAGGCTCAACCACATGGCCCGTGCCGCGGCGTTTTCGGCGGCCTGCATCAGCGCGTCACGGTAATCCGGCGGGATCCGCGACAGCTCTTCGCTGGCATAGCTCTTGTAGCTGGCGAAATAATTCAGGGCGACGCTGAAATCATCACTGCCACCGCCCTGGCCTATTGAATCCGGATTGCCGGGCGACGGATCCTTCTGCATCGCCAGCGCCACGAAATCCCGTTTGAACAGCGCTTGCACCGCGCCGTCCAACGCCGTGACATGGTCCTGCAACACCAGCAAGCCACTGCCCTGCTGCACCAGCAGATTGTCCCGGGAACCACTCTGGACGATCCACTGGTCGCGAAAACTTTGCTGCAACTTCGCCGCCTGGCTCTCCAAGTCCTGTGTGATATCCGGGCCAAGCAAAGTGCTGTGGCTGACCTTGTCCAGCATCTGGGTGTAGCCAGGCACGAGGTCCTGGCCCTTGCCCCGCCCCCAGGCGGAGTTAGTCAGGCTGACCAGCGTCTGCAGGTCATCGATCAGCGCCATCAGGTCTTCCAGCTCACTCAAGGAGTTGCCGCTGCCTGCCTCCAGTCCTTGCAGGTGCAACTTGAGATAACCGGCCTGGCGAACGAAGTTGTCCGCCAGGAAGTAATGGTCCAGCCAGCGTTGCATCAGGCCGGTGAAATTATCGGTAATCACAGGGCGCGCGGCGTTCAGGTCCAGCCCTTGCAAATCACTGTTTCGCGCATCGAACAGGACCCGGTTGTAAAACTGTGGGCGACTCAAAGTCCCGGTGTTCAGGCCCAAGGACAACGCGGCGTTGCTCAACTGCACCAGTTCGTCCAGTGGCGCCTTGGGGTCGTTCACCACTTGGCTGAACATCTGGTTGTGCTGCTCGAGGCGTGCCGCCAGATCCACCAGCGCCTTGGCCTTCAGGTAGCTTTGCCACTGCGCCGGATCGTCGTTCTCGACGTTGCCCCGGCGCTCGGTGTTGCGGATGGACTTGAGCTGTTCCAGGTCGGAATCGAGCAAGTCTCGCAGCGGTAGTATCCAATGGTGCCGGGCGGTCAGGCGCAAGCCATCCTCCAGCTGCGTGTCCACGGAGGAAAACCAGGAGGTGGGGAAGACGACCGAGACATAACGCCAGCGCGGGGCTTTCTCCAAGACGTTCCAGTAGTTCTGCACGTTATGCCGGGTCGGCTCCAGTTGCGGCTGGTCCGGGTCAATGACAATGTGGTTCTTGTGGGCACTGAGGACCAACCGCGACAGTCCCTCGGCGTTTTCCACCGAATCGCGCCAGACCCAGACCATGCCTCCCAACCAGACCAGGCCCACCACCAACGCCACCGCGCCGGCCAGCCGATGACCGCGTTGGCGCACGCGCAGCAAGCGAGGCACCGGCTGGGCCAGGCCGCGTTCGGCCATAAGACGTCGCGACCACAATTGCCGGGCAAACACCGTTTGCCGCTGGCCATTGTGATGGGCGGCCAAACTGTCGCCGCTGACGGCCGGTGCCTGACTGGCGGTGAAGTACACGCCGCGAAATCGCGGCGCTTCGCCTTGGGCGTTGCCCTGGAATACCGGCTCCAACAAGATCTGCAAGGTTCGTCGCAAGCCTTCGAAGCGTTCCGGCAGGCCATAAAGATCGGTGCTCAGCTGTCCCGACAACGCACCGATCTCGATGATCGATTGCGCCAGCGCGGCGTTGATCTCATCCAGCGCCTGGTCACTCCAGTGCGACTGCCACGCCGCATCCGGCAAATAAGGCGACGACCAACCCAGCATCGAGTCCCGCGCCTTGGCAGGCAGCGCGCTGACCAATTCCTGGAACCCGGGCAACTCTTCCATCCCGGTTATCACCACGTAAACCGGCAGGCTCAGGCCAAACCGTTGCAGCAAATCGATAAAAACCCGTCGGACCTTGAGGCTCAGCTCAGTGGTGTGCTCGATGTCATCGAACTTGCTGAACGGTACTGTCCAGATCACCCCGTCCAATGGCCGCTTGCTGCGCAGCCGCAACAGCAGGCCCAGCAGTCGCCACCAGTTGCCCCGTTGCCGGTTCATGCCTTCATCGGGCAGGAACAACGCCTGGGGCACTACCAGTACGGCGCCTTCGGCATCGCAAAACCAGCGCCCGAACCAGCCCGCCTTGTCCGTGGGTTGCAAACGCCATTGGCTGCACAGCTGGGCGCCGTCGGTTTCGTTGCCGAGCATCATCAGCCAAGGCGTCTGATAGCGGTCGCGGGTGCCCTGCTCCTGCTCCATCTGGCGCACCGCCCCGTAGAAATTGCGAACCGCCGCGCCGCCCTGGGTTCGCAACCACCAGACCGCTGCCGCGATCACCAGCACCACGACAATGGCGAGCAGCACCAAGGCGACGATGCTCAGGGTGTTCATGAATCCTGCTCCTGGACTGACGACTCGTTCAATTGCAACACCGGTTCGAGCTCCAGGCGGATGTCACGCCAGAAGACCTGCCCCAGGCCAGTCAACAACAGCACCATCGCCACGATCGCCAACCCCAGGCGAAAGCCGTCCGGCAAGGATTGCTGCGCGGGCATACGCGCGGGCGTCGCCGCCGCAGACATCGCCAGGCGCTGGCTGACGTCGACGTAATCGGGTTCGTGCTGCCAGGCAAAGGTGAACAACGCCACGCGCCATTTTTCGTGCTGGATCTGGCCAGGCTCGCCGCGCAAGCGCCCTTGGAATCCCAGGATCAGGCATTGCAGGTAGACATTCGCCAGGTCCCGAGTGCCCGGCATCTGCTCATCCAGCAGTTTCTTGATCGCCGCGGGCAAGCGCTCGCCGGCCTGGCGGCTGGCGTACATGCGTGACTCCAGGGGATGCTGCTGCCAAGCCAGTTGGCCGGGCCAGGTGCTGAACAGCAAGGTCTCGTCCACCAGCGCGACGAATGCATAGACCAGCGCCTTGACCTGCTCGGAAGCGGCATCGCCGACGGTGGCATAGGCCACCCGCCAGAGACGCTGGGCGCCGCGACCGGAAAACTCCACGACCCGATTGACCAGCACCGCAGGGTCGCTGTCCTTGGGCAAGTCTTGCCATTCCTGGGACCACTTCAACCAGGCTTGACGAAACGCACTGCTCAGCGGCGCCTCGTGCAGACTCCGAACCACCCCGCCACTTCCGTCAGGCATACGACTCCCCTTTTGCGATCAGGCATTTTCACTGGCTTGCGCCACGAACAACACCACTTGCCACGGGCTGCTGGCCTGGGCTGAGGCCGGCGCCACGATGTGCAGCGGCAATTGCCCGTCGAACCATTGCCCGCTCGCGGCCACCACAAACAAACGGGTGTCGTCACCGACGCTGTAGGCCACCTGCTCGTTGCGGCTCATGGCCTGGTGCGGCAAACCACTCATGCGCTGGCGGCTCAGCAGCGCAATGTGGGGCGCCGACGCGATGATCGCGCCGCGCAACCATTCGGCCGCCGCTTGTTCGCCGGCGCCGTTGGGCATGCGCAAACCGATCACCAGGCGTTGATTGGGCTGGTCGTCAGGCAACTGGATCGAGAAGACCTGCTCGTTGCGCTCGAATGCCAGGCTGCGGTAGCCGGCGCGGACCAATTCCAGGGTGGTTTCCAGCCAGTCGAGCAGCGGCTCGTAGCCGCGCTGCAACTCGAGAAAATCCAACGGCGCAAAAGCCGGGACGCCCGCCAACGGGTCCAGCGCCGACCAGCTCCCGGCCAGCCCCAGCAGCAAACCGTAGAGCGCCTGGGGCGTCGCCACCCGGGTATTCAGCATCCCTTCAAGTTCCGGCAAGCGCGCCCACAGGGCCGTCAATTGCCGACGGATCTCCATGGCATCGTCCTGGTTGCCAGCCGCCTGGGCCTGACGCAAGCGACCGGCGAGAAACATGCACTTTTCCCTGGCCCTCGCGCACACCCCGGCCACCCGCCGACCAAGGGCCGACTCCGGCAGCAGGATCGGCGTTGGCGGCGTATACGGCACGCGCCAGAAACCGCCGCCTTCCTTGCGGATGCGCAGCAATGGCAAGCAGATCGAATCAGCCTTGCTCAATTGCGTGCACAACCTCGGGTTGGGTCGCCAGACGGTGATCGACTCGGGAAACTCGCCGCTGGTGAGGTCTGGCAAAGCCTCGCCGACCACCGATTGCAAACGTCCCTTGAGCGGCAGCAACTGCCCGGCACGCCACAGCGGGCTGACCGCCAGGTACACGGTCACGGTGGCGTCGTCGGTCTTGTCGATCGCCTCGCTGACGTCCAGTTCCAGGGCTGGCCCGACACCGGCCAGCAGATTGACCGGCAAGCCGTCCGGCAAGGTGCCTTGCAATTGCAACAGGCGTACCTGGCCGGCACTCAGGGCCGAAGGATCGACTTCCAACTGGCTGACGCCCCAGAACCAAGGGTTGCAAGCCCCGGCAAAATGCGCGGCGAGGGCCTCGGCGCGCAGTCCTTGCAACTGAAAATGCTGGGGCAACAGTTGCATGCCCTCGTGCCAGCACACCGCGTCAGGTAACAGGCTCATACGACTCCCTTCGACATCCCAAATTGCCGCGCGAGGCGGCCCGCGGTCACTCAAGGCTGCTTGTGCCGATCATCATTCACGAGGGTCATCTCGCGACTTTCGAACTTCAGCCAGGCCTCGTGCTGATCGTCCAGCCGAAGCCGGTGGGCTCCCGGAGTGTTATAGCTGGCGAAGACCAAAAGTCCAGCGGCGCGCCGGCCCTCCAGCGGGAAGGGTTGGCGGTCGATGAATTGCCCCGGGACCAGCTCCAGCCCCCACACCGACATGAGCTGACGATAGTCGCGCTGGAACTGTTCGCGCTCGGCAAACCACTGGCTAGCGGTGATGCCCGAGAGTTGCTTGAGCAGGTCCGGGTCGTTTACCGCAATGAAATCCACGGCGATCGGCGTGTCGTCGTTGGCCCGGGGCGCGACGTCCAGGGTCAGGCTGTCGAGGTCGACGCTGGGGGCAAACAACGAGCACCCGCTGAGCGCCAGGCTGAAAAAAAATCCATGAAAAAACGCACGCAAAATGAATCTTCCTTTTCTCAGCGGTCAAAAATTGTTTTTGCTTGCTTTTTTATAGACCTGTTCTAGCGTCTTGGATAGTTCGACCCACACAGTCGAATGGACCAGGTTCGTCAAGGGAATGACAGGTTTTCTGCCGTCCATTTGCAACCTGCGGATCAGCAAGGGAATGCGATGAGCGGGACTCCCGATGCATTGCTTCCACACCTGCATCGGAGTCGGCCACCATGGCAGAAAGTACCCAGCACAAGCTCGACAGAGTCCGTCCTCCCCGCGTCCAGATCACCTATGACGTGGAAATCGGCAACGCCATCGAGAAAAAAGAACTGCCACTGGTCGTCGGCATTCTGGCCGACCTCTCGGGCAAGCCACTGGAGCCGCTGCCCAAGCTCAACGAGCGGCGCTTCACCGAGATCGATCGGGATAATTTCAACGAGGTGCTCGCCTCCATCTCCCCCCGCGCCACGCTGCAGGTGAACAACACCCTCAGCGGCGACGACAGCAAGCTCAATATCGAACTCAACTTCCGGCACATCGACGATTTCGACCCGGTAAAGGTCGTCGAGCAGGTCACGCCGCTGCGCCGCTTGTTCGAAGCCCGGCAGCGCCTGCGGGACCTGTTGACCAAGCTCGACGGCAACGATGACCTGGACAAGCTGCTGCGTGACGTGATCGCCAACACCGAAGGCCTGCAGGAGATCAAGTCGGCCCGGCCCCAGGACGCGACGCAAGAACTGCCCACCGTAGCCGCCAACGATGACCCTGCCCCGGCCGAACCACAGGCCTGATCGCGCGCCTCATTCAAGGGAGATAAAGCCATGCCTGCTTCATCCAGCGCTCAAACCAGCGAGAGCACGACCCAGACCCTGTCCTTGCTGGACAAGATCATCGCCGAAGGCCGCATGGCCCACGACGACAGCCAGCAAGACTACGCCCGCGACATGCTGGCGGAGTTCGCCACCCAGGTCCTCGACGAAGGCATGGCCATCGACAAGGACACCGTGGCCATGATCAACGACCGCATCAGCCAGATCGACGAGCTGATCAGCGCCCAGCTCAACGAAGTCCTGCACCATCCCGACCTGCAAAAACTCGAGGCCTCCTGGCGCGGCCTGCACCTGCTGGTGCAAAACACCGAAACCAGTACCCGGCTCAAGTTGCGCCTGCTCAACGTCACCCAGAAAGAACTGCAGAACGACCTGGAGAAAGCCGTCGAATTCGACCAGAGCGCGTTGTTCAAGAAGATCTACGAGGAAGAGTACGGCACCTTCGGCGGGCACCCGTTCAGCCTCCTGGTGGGCGACTACACCTTTGGCCGGCATCCGCAGGACATCGGCCTGCTGGAAAAACTCTCGAACGTCGCCGCCGCCGCGCACGCGCCGTTCATTGCCGCCGCCAGCCCGCGGCTGTTCGACATGACCAGCTTCACCGAACTGGCGATCCCCCGGGACCTGTCGAAAATTTTCGAAAGCCAGGAGCTGATCAAGTGGCGCGCCTTCCGCGAAAGCGAAGATTCGCGTTATGTGTCCCTGGTGTTGCCGCAGTTCCTGCTGCGCCTGCCGTACGGCCCGGACACCCTGCCGGTGGAAGGCATCAATTACGTCGAGGACGTCAACGGCACCGACCACAGCAAATACCTGTGGGGTAACGCCGCCTGGGCACTGTCGCAACGCATCACCGAGGCCTTTGCCAAATACGGTTGGTGCGCGGCGATTCGCGGGGCCGAGGGCGGTGGTGCGGTCGAAGGCCTGCCGGCCCATACCTTCCGCACCAGCTCCGGGGACCTGTCGCTCAAATGCCCGACCGAGGTGGCGATCACCGACCGTCGCGAGAAAGAACTCAATGACCTCGGCTTCATCGCCCTGTGCCACAAGAAAAACAGTGACGTGGCGGTGTTCTTCGGTGGCCAGAGCACCAACAAGGCCAAGGTCTACAACACCAACGAGGCCAACGCCAACGCACGGATCTCGGCGATGTTGCCGTATGTGCTGGCGGCCTCGCGTTTCGCCCATTACCTGAAGGTGATCATGCGCGACAAGGTCGGCAGCTTCATGACCCGCGACAACGTGCAGACCTACCTCAACAACTGGATCGCCGACTACGTGCTGATCAACGACAACGCGCCGCAGGAGATCAAGGCGCAGTACCCGTTGCGCGAGGCCCGGGTGGACGTGACCGAGGTGGCTGGCAAGCCCGGGGCCTATAAAGCGACGGTGTTCCTGCGGCCGCACTTCCAACTGGAGGAACTGACCGCCTCGATCCGCCTGGTGGCGACGCTGCCGCCGCCGGTAGCTGCCTGACGGTTGAAATCTGTGGCGAATAGCTTGTTGTGGCGAGGGGATTTAGCGAAACGTCGCACCGCCCCGTTGGGCTGCGCAGCAGCCCCCTAAGCGGTCAACTCAATCTGCCTGACACACCGGGTTGTCAGGTTTAGGGCCGCTTCGCGCCCCAGCGGGGATAAATCCCCTCGCCACAGGCTTTGCGTTGAACATCCCACTCGAATTCAGGAGTTCCAAACAATGGACGCAATCATTCTCGACCTCGGCGGCGACATCAAGGGCGACAGCCTGCTGGAGGGTTTCACGGACAAGATCGAGGTCATGTCCTACAGCCACAACGTGGCGATGCAGGTCACCAACGACGTCAGCAACTCGGAGCGCACCTCCGGCCGCCCGCACATCGGCGAGTTCACCCTGACCAAATTCATCGACAGCTCAACTCCGTCGCTCAATGAATATTGCTGCGCCGGTAAGCCGATCCCGCAAGCCGTCGTCACCATCGGCCGCAACGCCGCCGAAGGCAGCGGCCAGATCATGCCGTTCATCGTCTACACCCTGACCAACGTCGTGCTGTCCAACGTCAGTGTCAGCGGTGGTACCGGTGGCAAACCGGTGGAAACCCTGTCGCTGAACTTCACCAAGATCAAATGGGAGCTCACCGCCCAGAAAGATGACGGCACCAAGGAAGGCACGGCCGGCACGACCTGGGATTTGGCCGCCAACAAAATGACCAAGTAAGGACGCCGCGCCATGGCTGGCTTCGGGCTGCGCCCGCCCCTGTTCGAACGTTTGGCAAGCCCGGCAGACGATGCCGGGCGGGTGTTCGATCGACAGGCATTGCAGGACTCGGTACATGCCGAACTGTCACGCCTGTTCAATACCCGGCGCGGCCTACGGGCGCTGACCGAACCACCGAGCATCCTGGACTACGGCATCGCCGACTGGACCGCGCTGCAACAGCAGCGCAGCGATGACCGTCGTCAACTGACCCGGGAAATTCGCCAGGCCATCACCCACTTCGAACCGCGCCTGCGCCTGGGCGAGGTAGAAGTCTGCCCGGTGCCGGGCCATCCGCAGCAACTGTGCATACGGCTGTCGGGCGAACTGCGTGGCGACCCGCACCCATGGCCCGTGGCGTTTGTAATCGAGCACGCCGGCGACGGCCTTGAGGTGCGCCATGAGCGACTCGATTGACCCGCAACTGTTGGATTACTACCAACGCGAATTGACTTGGCTGCGCCATGCCGGGAGCCTTTTCGCCGAGCGTTACCCCAAGGTTGCCCGGCGCCTGGAATTGTCCCCCGGTGAATGTCCCGATCCCCACGTCGAACGACTATTGGAAGGCTTCGCGCTGCTGGCCGCGCGCTTGCAACGCCGGCTGGATGACGACTACGCCGAATTCAGTGATGCCCTGCTCGAACAACTTTACCCGTTGGCCATGCGACCCTTGCCATCGTGCGCCATCGTGCAGTTCGAGCCCGACCCGAGCAAAGGCAACTTGAACGAGGGCTATCCCCTGCCCCGCGACACGCCATTGTTCGTCACCACGGACAAAGGCCAGAGCATTCATTTCCGCACCACTGCTGCCGTGCATCTATGGCCACTGCAAGTGAGCGAAGCGTTGCTGCTGGGCAGTGACGAGGCCCAGGCGTTGACCGGAGTAGTCCAGGCCCGCTCGGCCTTGCGCCTGGAGTTGCGTTGCCTGGGAAAAAGCCAATGGTCGACGCTGGGCATCGATTCGCTGCGGGTACACCTGGCGGCGTCACCGATGATCAACGCCGGGCTGTACGATTTGCTTGGCGCTCACGCCATCAAGGTCCTGGCTGGCGCGCCGGGCAGCGTGCCGGAACCGTTGGCGGGTTTGCCACGCATCGTCGGTTTCGCCAGCGACCAAGCCTTGCTGCCGGACGAGGACGGCGTGCACCCAGGCATGCGCCTGTTGGCGGAGTATTTCGCCTTTCCGGACAAATTCGGCTTTTTCGACCTGCCGCTGGCCGGCGCCCACAGCGACGACGCTTCTTTATACCTGTACATCGCGTTCGACCGGGCACCAACCAGCCGCTTGCCGCTCCAGGCCAGCGACATCGCCCTGGGCTGCGCTCCGGTGATCAATCTGTTTCCCCGGACCTCCGAGCCGCTGCGCCCGGACGGCACTCGCAGCGAGTATCGGCTGGTGGCCGACAGTCACCGGGAAAACAGCGTCGAGATCCACAGCATCCGGGGCATGCGCGCCATGACCGAACAAGGAGTGCGCAAAGTGCCGGCCTATTACGGCAGCCAGCATGGCAGCGACGAGCCCTGTTATTGGCATGCGCGACGGGTCAGCGGCATGAGCCCGAACCGACTGGGCACTGACGTGATGGTCAGCCTGGTGGACACCCGCTTCGACCCACTGGCCGAATCCCGGGATTACAGCCTCACCGCCGAACTGCTGTGCACCAACCGCCACCTGGCCCAGAGCCTGCCGGCCGGCACGCCATTGGGTTTCGAGCGCCCCGGACCGGTGGCCTGGGCGCGCCTGCGCAATCCTCCCAGCCCGCAGAGCCTGCCGCGCCTGGATGGCGAGTCGCGCTGGCGACTGGTGTCGCAACTGACCCTCAATCATCTGTCACTGGTGGAAGGTCCCCAGGCGCTTGACGCATTGCGCGAGATTCTCGAATTGCACAACCTGCGGGACGAGGCCAGCGCGCGCCGCCAGATCGAAGGCGTATCCGGACTGACCTGTGAACGGGTCATCGCCCATGTTGGCGAGGATGCCTGGCGCGGGTGGCGCAACGGCTTGGAGGTGCGCCTGCAACTGGATCCGCATCACTTCGTCGGCAGCAGCGCCGTGCTGTTCTCCGGCGTGCTGGCGCAATTCTTTTCTCTGTATGCCACCGCCAATCGATTTGTGCGCACCGTGCTGGTCCAGTCCGACAAGGAGGTGAAGACATGGCAACCCCAAGCCGGCAAACCCCTCGCGCTCTGAACCTGGGCGAGCGACTGCGGCGCGACCCACAACGCTTCGAATGGCTCCAGGCCCTGTTGCTGCTGGAACGCGAACATCCCCAGGCCGAGCCCCTGGGCAGCGGCACCGCGCCACAGGCCGAGGCCGTGCGTCTACGTGGACCGCTGACGCCACTGTTCGCCGCCAGCGAGGTCGAAAGCCTGGGCCAGGAACCCGGCCTGCCGCCGACCCTGACCACGCCGATCTTTGGCCTCGGCGGCCCGGACGGCCCGCTGCCCTACGCCTACCAGGAATGGCTGCAACAACGGGCGCGGGCGAAGGATCATGCCCCGGCGGAATTCCTCGACCTGTTCCAGCACCGCCTGCTCAGCCTGCTGTACAAGGTGATGCGCAAGCATCGCGTCGCCCTCGGTTTCACGCCCCCTGGCGCGTCCGCTGTACACGCACAACTGCGCGCGTTGACCGGCCTGCTGCCCAAGGCCTTGCAGGAACGCCAGGCCGCCCCCGACTCGGCGGTCCTGGCCTGCGCCGCGCTGTATGCCGATGGTCGGCGTTCCCTGGCCGGGTTTGCGGCGATTGTCCGTGAACAGTTCGGCTTGCCCGTCGAGCTGAACGCCTATGAAGGTGGCTGGCGTGAAATCCCGCCGGCCAGCCGCAGTTGCTTGCAGCCGGACGGACGCAACCTGCGCCTGGGCCGCAACGCAGTCGCCGGTACTCGGGTCTGGGACGAACATGCCGGCGTGCGCCTGACGCTGGGACCGCTGAGCGCGCCCCAAGCCAGCGGCTTGCTGCCCACTGGCGAAATCCATCCGCTGCTCGCCAGCCTTTGTGCGCTGTATTTCGGCCCAGACCTGGATTGCACATTGGTCCTGCTGGTTCGTGGCGCCGGCCCGTTGCAGTTGAGTCGCCAGACTGCGCCACGGCTGAATTGGAACGGTGGCCTGCAACGCCAGCCGAGCCTGGCCGTGCAACGCATCGAAACCCGCCTTCGCCAGCCGGAGATCGCCTGAAATGGAACTGGCCAGCCTGATCGGACGCCTCAATCCGGACAATCGCCGAGCCCTGGAACGGGCCGCGCAACGCTGCCTGCAACGCAGCCACCACTACGTCGAAATCGAACACCTGCTGTTGGAACTGCTCGACATCGAAGGCGGTGACTTCGCCTGCCTGCTGCCGCGTTTCGGCCTGGAGCGTGACGCGGTGGCCGCCGAAACCAATAAGGCCCTGGACCTGTTCAAATCCGGCAGCACCCGCACGCCCGCCCTGTCGGCACAAACCATCGGCCTGCTGGAGGACGCCGTGGTCCAGGCCAGCGTGTTGGGCCTGGACAGCATTCGCTCCGGGCTATTGTTGCTGGCGTTGTTGGACCGTGACGAACGTCGCAGCCTGCTGCTCAACAGCGCCTCGTCCCTGCTGCGCATTCCCCGCGATGCCCTGCGCGCCCATCTGTTGGAATGGACCGAAAGCTCCCGCGAGCATGTCGGCGGCGTGCGCCCGGCCAAACCCGGCGAAGCACCACCGAAACAGGACCCGGTGCTGGACCAGTACACCCAGGACCTGACCGCCGATGCCCGGGACGGCCGCATCGACCCTATCGTCGGCCGTGACGGCGAGATCCGCCAGTGCATCGATATCCTGCTCCGACGCCGGCAGAACAACCCGATCCTGGTGGGCGCACCGGGCGTCGGCAAGACTGCTGTAGTGGAAGGCCTCGCCCTGCGCATCGCCGCCGGGGATGTGCCGCCGTCCTTGCAGGAAGTCACCCTGCGCGTGCTTGACCTGGGCCTGTTGCAGGCCGGCGCGGGCGTCAAGGGCGAGTTCGAACAGCGCCTCAAGGGCGTGATCGACGCGGTACGCAGCGCGGAAAAACCGATCATCCTGTTCATCGACGAAGCCCATACGTTGATCGGCGCCGGTGGTGCGGAAGGCGGCAGCGACGCGGCCAACCTGCTCAAGCCAGCCCTGGCCCGGGGCGAATTGCGTACCCTGGCCGCCACCACCTGGCTGGAATACAAGAAATACTTCGAGAAGGACCCGGCCCTGGCTCGGCGGTTCCAGTTGGTGCAGGTCGAGGAGCCGGACGAGCTCACCGCCGTGGAAATGCTCCGGGGCGTGGCGAGCAAACTGGAGCAGCACCACGGCGTGCAAGTGTTGGACGCGGCCATCCACGAGGCGGTGAAGCTGTCCCACCGCTACATCTCCGGACGACAGTTGCCGGACAAAGCCATCAGTGTGCTCGACACCGCCTGCGCCCGGGTCGCCCTCGGCCAGCACGACGTACCACCGCCGCTGGAAAGCCTGCGCCATCGCGAGAACAGCCTCAAGGATGAAGTCGAACGGCTACGCCGGGAACAAGCCACCGGGCTGGATCATCGCGAGCGCATCACCTTGCTGGAAAGCGAATCGAGCAGCAACGTGCAGGCCATCCGCGAGCTGGAAACCCGCTGGGGCGAAGAGCGCGAAGCCGTGCGCGAACTGCTCGACACCCGCCGCGAACTGCTCGCCTTGAGCGAACGTGCCGACAGCGAAAAAGCCGACACCGAAATCGATAACCGCATCGACCACCTCGCCGCCGAACTGCTGCGCCTGGAAGCCGGCCTCGATGCCATTCGCCAGGACGATCCGCTGGTGCCCGAACAGGTCGACAGCAAGACCGTCGCCGCGGTGATTGCCGGTTGGACTGGCATCCCGGTTGGCAAGATGCTCGCCGATGAAGCCCACGCCGTGCGCACCCTCGGCCAACGCATGGGGCAGCGAGTCATGGGCCAGGGCACCGCACTGAATACCATCGCCCAACGCCTGCAAGCCTACCGCGCCGGTCTCACCGACCCGCAGAAACCGGTCGGCGTGTTCCTGCTGGTGGGCCCCACGGGCGTGGGCAAGACCGAAACCGCCTACGCCTTGGCCGACGCCTTGTACGGCGGCGAACGCAACCTGATCAGCATCAACCTCTCCGAATACCAGGAAGCCCACACCGTCAGCCAACTCAAGGGCGCCCCGCCCGGCTACGTCGGCTACGGCAGCGGCGGCGTGCTCACCGAAGCAGTCCGCCGAAAACCCTATTCCGTGGTGTTGCTGGATGAAATTGAAAAGGCCCACCCGGACGTGCTCGAAGCCTTCTACAACGTCTTCGACAAAGGCCTGATGGAAGACGGTACCGGCCTGGTGGTGGACTTCAAGAACACCGTGATGCTGGCCACCAGCAACGTTGGCGCCGAACTGCTGCTGGACACACCGACCGCGCAATTGGGCAGCGACGCCTTCAACGAAGCCTTGCATAACGTCCTGCTGCAAGCGTTCCGCCCGGCGTTTCTGGCGCGCATGACGGTGGTGGCGTACCGGCCGCTGGATGAAGCGACGCTGGAAGGGATTGTGTTGGCGAAGTTGGAGAAATTGCGCGGGCGCTACAAGGCCGCGACTGGCAAGCAATTCGAATTCGATGCGGGAATCGTCAAGGCTGTGTTGGCCAAGTGCAGCGCGGCGGGGGCACGGGATGTCGAGAATGTGTTGATGACGCAGGTGACGGGGAAGTTGGCGGAGTGGGTGTTGGAGTAAGGATCGACAAAAAACGGTTTGCACATAACCCAAAGGGCATAGAGGGAACGCATGATGGCCAACACAGTATTTGCTAACGCGGCAGAAGCCGAAGTCAGTTTAAGAGCCAACAACTTTCGCTTTACCAAATTCGCAAACGGCGAGCGTAAAACGGCTCCGGCGCCGCTGGATGATGCTCTTTTCTATACTGCCTACTCAAATATCGCGGCTTTCCTTTGCAATGACCTTCATTTCCAAACCAGTCTGACCGAGGTCTCTGCAAAGATCTGGGAACATTATCGAAGACTAACCCCGATGACGCCGAACAAGTTTACCCGGGCAATGGGGCTGGTCGCCGCCCAGTATGGATTTCAGTACCACGAAGGTTTACGTAACGATACCTCGGAGCGAGGGCTGCCCATCGCCGTGCGCCTGATCGGGGGCGATCGCTTCCTTGGCCAACTGCTACGCGCCAGTCTGTTCTGGAAAGACAGTATGGATGGCCGACATGGCGAACATACCCACAGCCTGCAATGGCTGGCCATTGCCAACGGTCTATTGGGCACAGTGGCGGAGATCCCACGCCTGTATAGCTACACCGCCGATTATCGAGCACCTTCGCAAAACGATAAGCCGGGTAAGCCGTCCCTGTTTCTCTGGCAATGGCTGGCTGATTGCTTTCCAACTGACTTGAATGGATATGCCACCGAGAAGTTCATTAACGATGAAACCCTCGAATCGCAAAGCTACCGGGCGCCGCAAGTCATCAGTGATTACTTGTTCGGGAAACATCCCAGGACCGAACAGCCGATTCCAGGGCATTTTGTTTCCAATTACTTATTTCACCGTTATAGAAATCGGGAATGGCTGCAGACCAAGGAACAGTTCAACGCCGCCAGCGGAGAAAACGAGACAGTCATCACGAAGTGGTTTACCGGTTCCATACAGACTGATGCCAAAGCTAGCGCACCGGCTCATCGGTGGGGGCCAGCCTACAAAAATGACGCGCGCCTAGTTCGTAATGCCGCAGCGGAAATAGACAAATTAAAAGAAAAAAAGCCACAGGCCATCAATAGTTTTTTTCATGGGAAGCCGGGAAAGCTCTGGTTTGGTAGTTAAATATCGTCAAGCCAGAATCTAGTCTATGCCTTGAGGCTGCTCCATGCCCCGTACCGTCGACATCAACACCACCCTCTCCCTCACCTCCACCTCGCTGTCGGCGCTGTACCCTGACTCACTGTCCGGCGAAGAACGCCTCAATGCCTTGGGCTCGCACATCCTCAACGGCATCAACGACGGCGCCTCGCTGGACCTCACCACGGCCGTCGCCAGCCATGTAACCACAACGCTGCATAAGGACGCCCTGCTGCGCCCGCAGGATGGATTGGTGGCCGAGATTCGCCAATTACCAGCCGACGCCACCGCCGAGCGCTATCAACTTTTACTGAGACCGTGGCTTTGGTGGTTGAGCCTTGCCAGCAACAACCGGGTGTTCCAGAACCTCGCCACCTCGGACATCGTCACCACGATTTTCAAGGCCCACGGTTTCACCGATTTCCAGCTCAAGCTCAGCGGCAGCTACACGCCGCGCGAGTACTGCGTGCAATACGGCGAAACCGACCTGGCATTCATTTCCCGCCTGCTGGAAGAAGACGGGATCTTCTGGTTCTTCAGCCACGAACAAGGCAAGCACACGCTGATACTGGCCGACAGCAACGACGCCTTCGCACCCATACCCAATGGGCCGACGGTGAATTATCTCGGGCAGAAACTGGGCGAGCGCGAACTGCACGGCATCCGCTCAGGGCAGGTATGCCTGCAAGCGGTGGCCGGCGTTTACCAGGCCACCGATTATGAGTTCACCACGCCGACCACCTCACTCTTCAGCCAGGCTGAAGCCGTGGCCGGGCCGAGTTTGATGTACGCACATCCCGGCGGCTATACCGCCAAGGCCCAGGGCGATGCGCTGACCAAACAGCGGGTGGACGGCCTGCGCAGCCAGGAGAAACGCTTTGTCGGCGAAAGCGACTGCCGCTGGCTGATCCCGGGCTATTGGTTCACCCTCGCCGGCCATGAAGACACGACGCTGAATATCGATTGGGTAGTGACGTCGGTCAGCCATGAAGCCAGCCACGACAGTTACCGCAACCGCTTCGAAGCGATCCCCAAGACCACCGCCTACCGACCGGCTCGCATCACGCCAAAACCGCGCATGCACACCCAGACGGCCGTGGTGGTGGGCAAGGCCGGCGAAGAAATCTGGACCGATGAATACGGCCGGATCAAATTGCAGTTCCCCTGGGACCGCACCGGCAAGAACGACGAGACCTCCTCCTGCTGGGTGCGCGTGGTCCTGCCCTGGAGCGGCAAGGGCTTTGGCATGCAGTTTGTGCCGCGCATCGGCCAGGAAGTCATCGTCACCTTCATCGACGGCGACCCGGATCGGCCGTTGGTCACCGGTTGCGTCTACAACGGCGACAATGCCCTGCCCTATGCGCTGCCAGCGAACCAGACCCAGTCCGGGATCAAGACCAACTCGTCCAAGGGCGGCGGCGGTTTCAACGAGTTGCGCTTCGAAGACAAGAAAGACGCCGAGGAGATGTTTCTCCAGGCGCAAAAGGACTTCAACATCAACGTGCTCAACGACACCACCGCCACCGTCGGCCACGATGAAACCCTCACGGTGCAGAACGCCCGCACGCGCACGGTGAAGGACGGCGACGAAACCGTCACCCTTGAGAAAGGCAGGCGCAGCGTGACCATCCAGACCGGCAGCGACAGTCTCGACGTGAAGGACACCCGCACCGTCACCGTGGGCTCGGACCAGACCCACAGCACCGGCGGCAATTACGATCACAAGGTCACCGGCAATTACAGCCTGACGGTGGACGGCAACCTGACCATCAAGGTCAGCGGCACCCTGACCCTGCAAAGCGGCGGCAGCTTCGCCATCAAGAGCGGCGCGGACCTGGCCGCCCAGGCCAGCACGTCCATCAGCCAGAAGGCCGGCACCGCCTTGAGCAATCAGGCGGGTACTTCGCTGGAAAACAAGGCCGGCACCACCCTGACCAACGATGCTGGCATCAGCCTGGTGAACAAGGCGGCCGCCGAACAGACCGTGGACGGCGGCGGCATGCTGACCATCAAGGGCGGCCTGGTGAAGGTCAACTGAGGAAGCGGCCATGGCCTCGAAAAAACTGGACGTCGAGCGTGGTGACAGTCAACTGAATGGGCGACTGATCGATGGCAAGCTCGACGGCCCCTTGCAGATTGAAGAAGCGCAGCGCCCACAAGCGAAACTCAACTACAGCCAGGGTGAACTGGAAGGCACCAGCACGTTGTATCACCCCAATGGCAAGGTCTCGGCCGTGTTGCCGTTCGTCAAAGGCAAACTCCAGGGAATGGCAAGCTTCTACGCGGCCGAAGGCGGCTTGCAACGCCAGGCCAGTTACTGCCGCGGGTTGTTGCACGGTGAGGCGAACAATTATTTTCCCGACGGGAAACTGGCCGAAGCCGAGTTCTATCGCGACGGCGTGCGTGACGGCCATTATCGGCGCCTGCACCCCAACGGCAGCCCGGCAGTCGAGGCCCGCTACCTCAACGGCCAACTGCTGGAACCGGCCCAGGCCTACGCCGAAGACGGCCGGCCACTGGACGCCGAGGGCAAGCCGATCTCCCGGGTGCGCTGGTGGTTCAGGCGCTGGAATGATCCGGCGCAGGCCTGAATTTTCTGCCTTACCCTTTCCCTTGTGGGAGCGAGCCTGCTCGCGAAGACAACAGTTCAGTCAACATCGAGCCGGACTGGACTGGCGCCTTCGCGAGCAGGCTCGCTCCCACAGGATTCATTCCTGCCTGTCGGTTCGCGCCATCAAGGAATCAACATCTGCACCTGCCCCGGCACGACGATCTTGATCACCCCGGCCCAGGTACACATCAACGTGCTGTTGGCGTCGATAGCCGGCATGTTGCCGAGCAACAGGGTCGGTGCGCCGCCGGGGATCCACGGGGTCGCGGTGGCCGGAATGCATGGCATGGGCGTCAGCACGCCCAACGCCGCCGCAGTGGCCGCGGCCACTGTCGGATTCGCCAGGCTCTGGCACATGCCGAACGTGGTGATGTTCACCAAGGGAATATGATCCATGATATTGGCCGCCGGCATCCCGCCGGTCAGCAGGCGATTGGCCGGCAGCACATTGAGCACCGCCGGCGCCACGCCGAAGCTGCATTGCAGGGTCGCGGTGCCACAGACTTGCGGACATCCCATCGCGGTTGCTCCTTGGAGGCGACAGTCTCCAAACCTTAGCTCGCAAGCGCCCGCTGCGCACGGACGCCATGCATCAAGGCCGCTGATTATCCAGCAACACGCTAACCTATAAGACCCCGGCGTGCTTGTGACGCCTCCCACGCGCCATTAGATTAGCCAATGATCAATGGCCTCCAAAATAAGCAGAAGGGATAAGCATGGCAGTGACTGATCAGTCCACCCGCGTGCGCGACGGTGAAGAACTCGATGCCAACCTGATCGACCCGTACCTCAAGGCCCACATTCCTGGCTTGACCGGCACGCCGGTGATCAGCCAGTTTCCCGGTGGCGCGTCGAACCTGACGTACCTGCTGGAATATCCCGAGCAGGAGTTCGTCCTGCGGCGTCCGCCGTTCGGCCACAAGGCCAAGTCGGCCCACGACATGGGCCGTGAGTTCCGCATCCTCAATCAGTTGCGCGAAGGTTTCCCGTACTGCCCCAAAGCCTACGTCCACTGCACTGACGAATCGGTGATGGGCGCCGAGTTCTACGTGATGGAACGGGTCAAGGGCATCATCCTGCGCTCCGAATTGCCGCCGGAACTGGGTTTCGATGCAGCCCGCACCGAAGCCCTGTGCAAGAGTTTCATCGACCGGCTCGTCGAACTGCACCGTGTTGACTACACCGCCTGCGGCCTGGCCGACCTGGGCAAGCCCGAAGGCTACGTGGCCCGGCAGATCCGTGGCTGGAGCGAGCGCTACGAAAAAGCCCTGACCCCGGATGCGCCCAAGTGGGAGACGGTCAAGGCATGGCTCAACGACAAGATGCCTGCCGACCATCCAACGTCGAGCATCGTCCACAACGACTACCGCTTCGACAACGTGATCCTCGACCCGGACAACCCGATGCAGATCATCGGGGTGCTGGACTGGGAGCTGACCACCCTTGGCGACCCGTTGATGGATTTGGGCAACAGCCTCGCCTACTGGATCGAGGCCGGCGATCCGGCACCGGTGCAATTGATGCGCCGTCAGCCAAGCCACGCGCCGGGCATGCTGACTCGCCGCGAATTCGTCGATCACTACGCCGAGCGCGCCGGGATCCGCATCGACAACTTCGACTTCTACTACACCTACGGGCTGTTCCGCCTGGCCGGCATTGTCCAGCAGATCTACTACCGCTTCTTCCATGGCCAGACCCAGGACAAACGCTTCGCGCAGTTCGTTCAGATGAACAAACTGCTGGAGCAGATGAGCCTGCAGGTCATCAGCAAATCCACGCTCTGAGCGCACCTATAACAAGGAAACAGCATGTCCAAGACCCAGTTGTTCGACCTCGACGGTAAGATCGCTTTCGTTTCCGGCGCCAGCCGCGGCATCGGCGAAGCCATCGCCAAACTGCTGGCCCAGCAAGGCGCCCACGTGATCGTTTCGAGCCGCAAGCTCGACGGCTGCCAGCATGTCGCCGATGCGATCATCGCCGCTGGCGGCAAGGCCACCGCGATCGCTTGCCACATCGGCGAAATGGAGCAGATCAGCCAGGTATTCGCCGGCATCCGCGAGCAATTCGGGCGCCTGGACATCCTGGTGAACAACGCCGCCACCAACCCGCAATTCTGCAACGTGCTGGACACCGACCTGGGCGCGTTCCAGAAAACCGTCGATGTGAACATCCGCGGCTACTTCTTCATGTCGGTGGAAGCCGGCAAGCTGATGCGCGAGAACGGCGGCGGCAGCATCATCAATGTCGCGTCGATCAATGGCATCTCGCCGGGCATTTTCCAGGGCATCTATTCGGTGACCAAGGCTGCGGTGATCAACATGACCAAGGTCTTTGCCAAGGAGTGCGCGCAGTTCGGCATCCGTTGCAATGCCCTGCTGCCGGGCCTGACCGACACCAAGTTCGCCTCGGCGCTGGTCAAGAACGACGCCATCCTGAAGACCGCCCTGGCGCAGATCCCCCTCAAGCGCGTGGCCGACCCGAGCGAAATGGCCGGCGCGGTGTTGTACTTGGCCAGCGATGCGTCGAGCTACACCACGGGCGTGGCGTTGAATGTGGATGGTGGGTTCTTGTCCTGAGGATATTTCCCTTGTGGGAGCGAGCCTGCTCGCGAAGGCGTCAGGTCAGTCGGCCTCAATGTTGACTGAACTATCGTCTTCGCGAGCAGGCTCGCTCCCACAGGGAATTCTCAAGGGCAGGGTAATGAATATTTATTCCACCATTTGCAATTAGAGAATATTTATTCCATAAAGAGCCTTCTGAAAATAACAATTCAAAGGGCTCTTTCTCATGCGCGAACTCGGCATCGGTCTGATTGGCACCGGCTTCATGGGCCGTGCCCATGCTTTGGCATTCCATAACGCCAAGGCGGTGTTCGACCTTCCCCTGAATTTGAAACTGGCGGCCCTGGCCGACGCCGATCCGCTACGTGCGCGCCAATGTGCACAGAGTTGGGGCTTCGAGACGGCTCACAGCGACTGGCAACAACTGATCGACGACCCGAACGTCCAGTTGATCGCCATTACCACGCCCAACCATCTGCACTTTCCGATGGCCATGGCCGCGTTGGCGGCGGGCAAGCCGGTCTATTGCGAAAAACCACTGGCGGTCTCCCTGGAACAGGCCGAGCGGATGCGCCAGGCCGCCAAGGCGGCCGGGGTGGTGACACGCGTCGGCTACAACTATCAGCACAACCCGATCATCAGGTTGGCGCGGGAAATGATCCAGCGCGGCGAGCTGGGGCAGATCGTCAGCTTCCAGGGCGAATTCAGCGAGGACTTCATGGCCGACCCGACCTCCCCATGGTCCTGGCGCTGCGAAGCCGAGCATGCCGGCGGCGCCCTGGCTGACCTGGGCAGTCATTTGCTGGCCATGGCTCGTTACCTGCTGGGCGCTGTCGATTCGGTGTGTGCCGACAGCCAGACCGTCCACAACCGACGTCCGGCCAGCGCCGGCGCGATCGAACAGCGGGTCATTGCAGTTGACGACCAGGTCCAGGCGCTGCTGCGCTTCACCAGCGGCGCCCGGGGCTCGGTGAGCAGCAGTTGGCTCAAGCACGGCTACAAGAACCACTTGAGCTTCGAGATCAGCGGCACCCTCGGGACGCTGGCCTTCGATCAGGAACGACTGAATGAATTGCGCCTGTGCCGCGCCGGCCAGGCAGGTTTCCAGCGACTATTGGCCGGCCCCGACCTGCCGGGCTACGCCGCCTTCAGCCCGGCGGCCGGGCACCAGCTGGGGTACAACGAACTGAAGACATTGGAAGTCCAGGAGCTGGTCATGGCCCTCGCGGGCGATGGCGGCAACGGGACGGATTTCGAAGAAGCCTGGGAAGTCGAGCGCCTGGCGGCGGCGATTCGCACAGCGGCGCGGGAGGAGCGCTGGGTGAAGGTCAGGGAGCTCTAATCACCGACTTTCACACCTTGGAAATACTCTGTGGCGAGGGGATTCATCCCCGCTGGGGTGCGAAGCGCCCCTGAAACTGACGCCTCGGTGTGTCAGTAGATCCTTTGGGGCCGCTACGCGGCCCAACGGGGATGAATCCCCTCGCCACAGGGGGCATGTTCAGTCTGAATTTTTTTGGGTTTGTAACTCAATCAAGCGCGCGGCCAGCGTCTTGGCCTGGCTCGCGACATCCGTCACGGCGGTGCTTTCCCACCACACCCCGCGCAATGGCGGGCCCATGGCAAACAGGCGACTGGCCGGCTCGCCAAGGGCGTCCAACACCGCGCCATCTGCACGCGCGGCGATGCCCAGTGCCAAGGGACCGGGCAGGACCAGACCTCGTGCCAGCAACTGCTGCGGCAACGGTCGCGCAACCCGGCGCCAATCGTATTCGATACCACTGGAGTTGATCAACGCGGCGCCCTGCACCACTTCCAGTCCAGCCTCGCCCCGTCGGCGAATGTTGATTGCCACTGATCCTTCGCCAGCCGATACCAGCCCCTTGTACGACGCCGCCTGAATCCGCAACCGCCCTTCCCCATGCAGACGCGCCACCAGTTCCGCGCTCAACGGCGGCGAGCGATGGTGGTGGCTTTCCCACCACGGCCGCACATGCCGGACGAACTGTCGACGTTGCACGTCGCTGGCCTGGTTCCACAAACGCCCGATGTGCGCGCGCACGGTATCCAGCGGCGCCTGCCAATCGATCCCCTCGGCCTCGGCTTTACGGCACTGCTCGCGCAGCGCACGCATCAACTGCAATGGCGAACGCAAGTTGTGATCTTCGGCGAGGAAATCCACCCAGGCCGGTGGCTGGCGACGCACGTGAGGCAACAGGCCATGGCGGGAAAACACTTCGATCGGCCCACGGTGCCCGGCCTGCTCCAAAGACACCACGGCATCGACCATGGTCAGTCCCGAGCCAATGATCAGTACCGTGGACTGCGGATCGAGATGGCGCATCACGGCCACATCCCAAGGATCGAGGGCTGCGGCGTTCAAGCCGCTGGACTCGGTCTGCGGGGTGCGCGCCGCCGGGAACATGCCGGTGGCCAGCACCGCAAAACGGCCATGCAAGACCTGGCCGTCGCCCAGCGTCACCATCACGCCACCGTCGGCAAGCCGCAGGTCCACGGCTTCCCCGCGCACATGCTCGGCGGTCGAACCGTTCTGTGCGCCCGATTCGCGAGCTTCGGCTAGACGTTGCTGTACGTAGAGGCCAAACATTCCTCGGGGCGGAAACAGCTCGCTGATCGGCACGTGTTGCTGATCCGACTCGGGCCAGCCGCCGGCTTCGATGAACGTGGTGAGCCATTGGGTCAAATCGTCGGCGTTGTCCGGGTCGACACTCATGCGCGCCGCGTTACCGTTCAAGGTGTGGCCCAGCTCCACCGCGCTGTAGGCCTCGCCCCGGCCCAACTCGCTGCGCGGCTCGACAATCAACACTTCGCGTTGGCCTGGCAGGCGCAGCAGTTGCGCCGCCAACATGGCACCGCTCAGGCCACCGCCGATGATCAGGACATCGGCGGAACGGGGAATCGAGGTTGGCACGTCAGTCATCGAACGCTTCCGTCATGAAAACAGCGGTTATCATTCGCAGCTCAAGGCCCTGACGGGGCGCCGAAGCAACGGAACGACGAGACGCTACCTTACTGCCATCGCCTGATGCTCCGGAAGCGTTCTTTGGTAGCACTCGCGATGCAATGGAAGTTCAGATCACCACATTGCGCACAAACCGCGCCGCCACCAAATCGTTGTTGCGATAGGCATGGGGCTGGTTGCTGGCAAACATGAAAAATTCACCGGCCTCGATTCGACGCTCCTCGCTGCCCAGCAGTAGCGTCAAACAACCTTCGAATACATAAAGCTGCTCGCTCCAGCCGTCCGCGTCAGGCTCCGAGACATAATGCTCGCCGGGCTCCAGGCGCCATTCCCAAAGTTCCACTTCGCGGTTGGCGGTGGCCTTGGCCAACAATACGGCTTTGCTGCCTGGAATCACGCCGGCCCAGGCCAGCTCATTGATACGGCTCGGGTCGCGGGCATCCGGAGCCTGGATCAAATCGCTGAAGGCCACATCCAACGCTTCGGCGACACGGTCCAGAGTGGTCAGGCTGACATTTTTTTCGCCAGCTTCGATGGCGACCAGCATCCGCCGGCTGACCCCGGACAGCTCGGCCAGCGCCGTCTGGCTGAGCTGCGCGGCATGCCTCAGGCGACGGACGTTCTGGCTGACGTGTTGCAGGACCGATGCCCGCTGGCCATTATCTTTGTGCACTATATTGCTCATCTGCCGGGGTTGCGCATTATACTGCCCAACTTATTCGTTCGGGCGCATTGTGCGTCCACCTCAAGTGGCGCGCAAGATCATGGCATTGGTGAACTCCCCGCAAGCTTCCTCCCGTTTCTCACGGTTCAGCAAGGCCGAATGCGTGCTGGTGCTGATCACGATGATCTGGGGCGGGACATTCCTGCTGGTCCAGCACGCGATGACCGTCAGCGGACCGATGTTCTTCGTAGGCTTGCGCTTTGCCGCTGCGGCGGCATTCGTTGCGCTGTTCTCCTGGCGGCACCTGCGCGACCTGACCTGGTTCGAACTCAAGGCCGGAGCCTTCATCGGTGTGGCGATCATGCTCGGCTATGGCCTGCAGACGGTCGGCCTGCAAACCATCCCCAGCAGCCAATCGGCCTTCATCACCGCCCTCTACGTACCCTTCGTGCCGTTGTTGCAATGGCTGGTGCTGGGCCGCCGACCAGGGTTGATGCCGAGCATCGGGATCATGCTCGCGTTCACCGGGCTGATGCTGGTGTCCGGCCCGGCCGGCGCGTCGCTGAATTTCAGTCCGGGGGAAATCGCCACCCTGATCAGCGCCATCGCGATCGCCGCCGAGATCATACTGATCAGCGCTTATGCCGGCCAGGTGGATGTGCGCCGGGTCACGGTCGTGCAACTGGCCAGTACCGCCGTGCTGGCGTTTCTGATGGTGGTGCCGACCCGGGAAGTGATTCCCGGTTTTTCCTGGCTGCTGCTGATCAGCGCCGTAGGCCTGGGCGCCGCCAGCGCGGCGATCCAGGTGGCAATGAACTGGGCCCAGAAAAGCGTCTCGCCGACCCGCGCCACGCTGATCTATGCCGGCGAACCGGTGTGGGCGGGTATTGCCGGGCGCCTGGCCGGCGAACGGTTGCCGGCGATCGCCCTGGTGGGCGCCGGGTTGATTGTGGCGGCGGTGATCGTCAGTGAGCTGAAGACTCGAAGCAAAGCCGGTGTCGAAGTGGACAAGGTGCTTGAGCGCGAGCAGTAATACCGATCAATCAGCGAATAGCCGCGAAAAAATTCCCTGTGGTGGTGGATTGAACCTGTTGAACCTGTGGCGAGGGGGCTTGCTCCCGCTGGGCTGCGCGGCAGCCCCCCGCAGACCACCCAATCAACCTGGAATATCGCGTCGCCAGGTTTCAGGGCCGCTGCGCGCCCCAGCGGGAGCAAGCTCCCTCGCCACGGGTTATGTGTATGCCGCGCTATTGAGCGCTATCTCCTACCCGAGCGCCTTCGATCACGAGTCGCGACGCTCGTTGAACACAGCATAGAGCGGCTCCAATCCCGAGTCTTGGGGAAATACCACGACGTAGTCATCAAATCCAACCTCTCCAATGGAGTCGAAGGATTCCAACGTCGGTACCGGCGATGAGTGAATAAAACCGGCAGAATCGAGTCGATTTTGCTCGGATGCCATCGACGCCTCCATGGAGTCTGCGAAGGTCCATTCGAGCACTCGTGGTTGCGGGCCGTCCGTGGTCAAGCGAAAAAACCGTCCAGCTCCATCCCAAACCGCCAACCTCACGCGCACCTTGGACGGCAACACACCGGTGGCAGGCGTGATGTATATCTGAAAAAGCTCACGTATTTCTTTCAGGCCCCTGAAATGGCTGCCGGGTTTTGTCGCGATCATTGCCGTGCCCATTCGCAACGGCAACTCCACCTCGCCCTTCCGTGCGGCGAGAGCCTGCCAGTCTTGTTCGATTGCAGACATCTCGGCCAGCGCAACACACAGGCCAAAACGCACTTCTTTGGTTCGACTGACAAGATCAAAACTAAGGACTCCGGCATATTGCCCGGTGTGTGCCTGTTCTGGATGCGTCATCAGCCAATTGAACTCGGCGACAGCTGAACGAATGGATTTTTGCAAGTCCACCTGTTGACTGGTTCTTAGCGGCGGCGCGTCGCTTAGCAGCAGATTCGGACGCCTCATATCCTGGATCGCGGACATACGAAACAACACCGAGCCGTTGTCCTGCCCGCGTAACCGCATGAGTTGCTGCGAGGAACGCTCCAGTACCGCTTCAGCGGCGGCATGAAGAACGGCATTGCGCTGAGCGATAGAGGACAAACGCGCAAGATAACGGTCATGATTGGCGGTGGCCTGCCGTGCATTCGCTTGCCAGAGCGCTTGGTCGGCTTTGTTATAGGTGAGATCACGCTGGGCGCCACTCAAGGCGAACTCGACACGCATTTTATAGCGCTCAAACGTGTGAACGGCGATGACCACTTCGTGTTGTGCCTGCTCCAGTCGCCGCATCGCCTGCTTGAGTGCGTCCAGCGTCTGCTCTGCATCGGGTTGGTTTTGTCGTTGCTGGGTAATAAGCTGCAGCTGGGTAAAGGCCTTTTCAACCGTCTGCTCTGCGGCGGTGATGTCCGAGGCCAACCGCTGTGCATTGGCAAGCTCGCGCTTGGCCCTTGCCGTCGCGTGTTGCGCCATGCTCAAGCGGGGTGCGGGCTTGGCCGGGGCAGGCAGTACCCCGCCCTTGAAGGGAATAACGTTCTTTTTGAAATGCCACTGTTTTACGAAGTGGACAATCGTTTCCGGGGCGTTCGTATTCTCGGTGTCTTCGGGGTAAAACAACAGGTCCGCACCTTTGGGGTGCCCGACGATTCGGTCGAAGTGGTTGATCAGTCGGTCATGCTCTTCTTTGCCCATGTCGACATTCCAGATTTTTCCTACGAGCGCCTGAAACTCGGTTTCAGTGTAATCCTGGAGCTTGGGTTTAAGTTCCATCTATGGCTTTCCTTGTTTAGCGTGCATGCTCGGTAACGCACCTGCTCGACTGGTCGAGCAGATGCGTACACGGGGCTTGGTCTATTCCGGTTTGAAGCCGGGTCTGTTATTGCGGGCGCGCCATTCCTTGACTTCTTTCAGGATGCCTTCGGGGCTGTCTTCCTGGCCCTCCTTTGGGTAGAAGAGAACATCTGAACCGTCGGGGTGTTCTGTAATAAGTTCGAAATGATCAACCAGTTTATCCAGATACTTCCCCAGCTCCTGCCCTTTAAGATCACTCGTATGATGGAATAGCTCCCCGAGAAAGGATAAAAATTCCAGCTCGGTATAATCTTCCAGCGCTTCTTTAAAGATCATTATCCTTAACCCTCCCTGTGGTGTTGGATGTGACGCTTGGGCGTAAGTACACGAATGTTGTCCACGTTATACACATCACCACCTTTTGAAATTTCAATCTCATGATGGAGTTCAAATACTTTTCGTCCTCCTACTTGGTCCTTTCTTATGGAGTATGGTGACTGGCCATTTCGCATCCTATCCAAATTGATGCCGGTAAATTGCTGACCCAGCTCCACATCCGCCGCCACGGCCTTCCAAACTGCCTCCCTGAACCGATGAAAGTTCGCAAACTCCCTCCCCCTCAACTGATCCGCAATCCGATCAGGAATAGGTGCGCCGGTTGTCCTCGCCGCCTCCCCCAACCAAATGCCTGAGACTGGCTGCCCAAACCCGAGCGCCACGCCACGATCATCCCGCCGGTCATAAAACAGCGCATCCGGCGAAGGCAGCTCCATATCGCCCGGATACCCAGGAATATTGGCACCGACTTGCCCCGGATCAACAGCCGGAAACGTCTCGTTTTCCGGTAGGACCGGGATGACAGGATTGCCGGGATATACCGACGAGAGTGGCGGTGTAATCGGTGAGGTGGTCGGACCAAGCTGTTCGATGCCCGGCGGGACCAGGGGTGTCCGGGTCCCTTTGCCGATTGGAGGCGCGGGCCAGGGGATGACAGCCGGTACGATGCCCGGCCTGCCCAGCAGGCTGTTTGGCGTGGCGATGCTGATGCGGTCGAGATTGAAAGGGTTTTCACCCAGCTCGGCCCGGTTCTGATAACGCAGTTCGAATTCGCGACGCTCGCCGACCCACGTGCTTTTCGGCGCATAGGGGGCAAAGCCGCGTTCGATGCGTTTTTTGTTGATTTCGTCGGCGTTGCCCGACACCGACAGCGTTGGGTGCTCGGCGAGGGCGCGCCACAGTGCCTGGTCGAAGGCACTGAAGGACTTTATTGGCTGCGCCCGCATCTGATGACCGACTTGCTCGGGAATGGCCGCGCCTTGGGGCTGGCTGGCCGTGCTCCACCAATCATTCGCAGCCGGCTTGCCGGCGCCCGTGACGATGCCCGAGCCCAGCGGCGGCAAATCGAATGAGAAATAGGTCGGTGGCAAACCGGGAACGCAGACGATGCAGTCTTGAATGCGCAGGTCCACGCCCGCTGGCAAGGTCTCCACCTGAGGCGCCATCGCCGTCAGAACCGGTTGGCTTGCAGGCATCGCCTGGCTGGCGGCATCGGCGGTAAATTGCAGGTGTCGGGTCGGTGAGCCGGGGACTTCTGCGTTGTAGAGGCCGGTCAGCGGATCAAATTGCGCGTTGATGACGGGAACATGAGCGCCGATGGTGTCGCCGGTGCTGGCAATGTTAAGCGCTGTGCCTTCAGCCACAACTTGCGGCTTGAGCCGGTACGCCAACTCAACCGAACCGCCTGCATCAGCAATCGATTGCAGCGCGGGTCCGTCGGTGAGACCGAGCGCTTGCGCCGGTACGCCGACGCCTTGGAACAGGCGGCTGCGTTGTTCTGAAGTCAGTTCGCCGTCGCCCAGCGTTGGTGAGTAAACCATCGCCGTGACGAAGACCGGCCCCGTTCTGGCGAGGATCCGCCCGTAGTCCTTGAGCGTTTCGACGGAAGTGGCGACAGCCTGTTCCAACACCGCTGCGGCTTGCTGGCCGACGAACACGGCGTCACGGGTCAGTACCATGCCGCCCGCAGTCAACGAAGGCGCAGGTATGCTCAGGGTATGGACTTGCCGGAACCTCTCCAGCCGCGTGCTTTCATCAACTTGCTGTTTGAAGCGGATCCGCGCCGCCCGTTGTTCGGCGTATTGACGCTGGCGCTCCCAGACAGCTTCCCGTTCACGCCACACCACCGTCTGTTCGGCATGGTATCGGGCCAGCGTGCCGGATTTTTCGCTCAAGGCCCTGATCAGCTCGGACAGCAGCCGCGCCTCTTGGGCCGCGGTGTAACTCTGCTCCCAGAGTCGATGACCGTCATCGAGCGCGGCGCCGAACTGATCCAGTCGCGTGCGGTAGTCGTTCACCGAACGTATGAGCGGATCCTGTCCATCAAAGACGCGGGCAGCGAGTTTCCTGGCGTTGAGTTCCTGGGTCTTGCGGGCGATCAGCCCGTCGATTTCGCTTTTTTCTCTGGTGATGGTGTAAAGCTGCCAACGCTCGGTCGAGTTCGAGGCGGGTGGCCGTTTTGCTGCCGAAATTTCCTTTTGAAGCGACGTCTCGAGTTGTTGCTTTTTATTCGCGAAGTTTCGATCCACCTCGGCCCGGGTGGAGGTGTGGCGTTGCACCATGGTCGCCAGTGCTTGTTGGCGTGCCTGCTCATTGGCGTTTGCGGCAGCCGCAGCCTTGGCTTTCACAGAGTCTGCTTTCACTTTTGCAGCGGCATTCGCTTCCTCGGCCTGGCGCTTGAGCGTCGCTTGCCGCCGCTTTTTCATCCCCCTGGCTGAACGCTTGGGACCGCCTGTTGCTCCGACGCGGTTTCCTCCGAAGCCGCCGCCATACCCTCCGCCGGAACCGCCGCCCGATGAGGGGCGCCCCGGTCTGATGACTACCGTTCCATCTGATCCATCGCTGAATGTTCGCTTTGCCATACAGTTCTCCTTTTCTGTATGGCGCACAGTGGCGATGGAACCGCGTTCGGGTGCGGTACATATGTACAGCGCCCGGATATTTTTTAGTTGCGTGGTTGCTGTACTCGTGGCGGATTCGGACGCGGCGTCCCCTCGCCCAAACAACGCAAAGTCAGGAAACTCCACCTACCCTGTAGGATTCTGCGACACCCTGGCGGTTGGTGATCCGGAATACGCCACGTATGATCCCGGACATCCCTTGCCGAATAGAAGCCTATGTCACTGATAGTTCTATTGCTTTTGCCCTTTATCGGCAGCTGTGTCGCGGCGCTGTTACCGCATAACGCCCGTAACGCCGAATCGCTGCTGGCCGGCCTCGTAGCCCTGGCCGGCGCTGTTCAGGTGGCCTTGTGGTACCCGCAGATCGCCGATGGCGGCGTAATCCGTGAACAATATGATTGGCTGCCAAGCCTCGGCCTGAATTTCGTGCTGCGCCTGGACGGTTTTGCCTGGCTGTTCTCGTTGCTGGTGCTGGGCATCGGCACGCTGGTGTCGTTGTATGCCCGCTATTACATGTCGCCGGAAGATCCGGTGCCGCGTTTCTTCGCGTTTTTCCTCGCGTTCATGGGCGCGATGCTCGGGCTGGTGATCTCCGGCAACCTGATCCAGATGGTGTTCTTCTGGGAACTGACCAGTCTGTTCTCGTTCTTGCTGATCGGCTATTGGCATCACCGCGCCGACGCCCGACGCGGCGCCTACATGGCGTTGATGGTGACCGGTGCCGGCGGGCTGTGCCTGTTGGCCGGTGTGATGCTGCTCGGCCATGTGGTGGGCAGCTATGACCTGGACAGGGTCCTGGCCGCCGGCAACCTGATTCGTGACCACGCCCTCTACCCCGTCCTGCTGCCGCTGATCCTGATCGGCGCCTTGAGCAAAAGTGCTCAGTTCCCCTTCCACTTCTGGCTTCCCCACGCCATGGCCGCACCCACACCGGTGTCGGCGTACCTGCACTCGGCAACCATGGTCAAGGCCGGTGTCTTCCTGTTGGCGCGGCTGTGGCCGTCATTATCGGGCAGCGAGCAATGGTTCTATATCGTCGGCGGCGCGGGGGCCTGCACCCTGGTGCTGGGCGCCTACTGCGCGATGTTCCAGAACGACCTCAAGGGCCTGCTCGCCTATTCGACCATCAGCCACCTCGGGCTGATCACCCTGCTGCTGGGTCTCAACAGTCCGCTGGCGGCGGTGGCGGCGGTGTTTCATATCCTCAACCACGCCACGTTCAAGGCCTCGCTGTTCATGGCCGCCGGAATCATCGACCACGAAAGTGGCACGCGGGATATCCGCAGGCTCAGCGGCCTGGTGCGACTGATTCCGTTCACCGCCACCCTGGCGATGGTCGCCAGCGCGGCGATGGCCGGGGTGCCGTTGCTCAATGGTTTCCTGTCCAAGGAGATGTTCTTCGCCGAGACGGTATTTATCTCGGCCACCGCCTGGGTCGAACTGGCGTTGCCGATCATCGCCACCATCGCCGGCACCTTCAGCGTCGCCTACTCCCTGCGCTTTACCGTGGACGTGTTCTTCGGCCCCACCGCCAGCGACCTGCCTCATACGCCCCATGAACCGCCACGCTGGATGCGCGCGCCGGTCGAGGTGCTGGTATTCACCTGCCTGCTGGTGGGGATTTTCCCGGCCCAGGTGGTCGGCTCGTTGCTGGCTGCCGCCGCACTCCCCGTGGTGGGCGGCCCGCTGCCCGAATACAGCCTGGCGATCTGGCATGGGCTGAACGCGCCCATGCTCATGAGCCTGGTGGCGATGGCCGCGGGCATCGTCCTGTACCTGCTGCTGCGCAAGCAATTCAAGCAAGGCCAAATCAAGCATCCGCCGCTGATCGGCCGCCTCAGCGGCAAGCGCTTGTTCGAACGCTGCCTGGTGCTGATGATGCGCCACGGCCGCCGGCTGGAGCGCAAGATCAGCACTCGGCGCCTGCAGGCGCAACTGTTCCTGCTGGTACTGGCGGCGCTCCTGGCCGGGTTGATCCCGATGCTGCACAGCACGCTGGTCTGGGGCGACCGGCCGAAGATTCCCGGCTCCGTGGTGTTCGTCACCCTGTGGGTACTGGCGATCACCTGCGCCCTGGGCGCGGCCTGGCAAGCCAAGTATCACCGTCTCGCGGCGCTGACGATGGTCAGCGTCTGCGGCCTGATGACCTGCGTGACCTTCGTCTGGTTCTCGGCACCGGACCTGGCCTTGACGCAACTGGTGGTGGAGGTGGTCACCACGGTGCTGATCCTGCTGGGGCTGCGCTGGTTGCCCCGACGGATCGAGGACGTATCGCCCCGGCCCAACAGCGAACGGCGCGCGCGCATCCGGCGCCTGCGGGACCTGCTGCTGTCCGGCGCGGTGGGCGGCGGCATGGCGCTGCTGTCCTATGCCATGCTGACGCGCCAGACCCCCAACGACATTTCCTCGTTCTACCTCAGCCGCGCGCTGCCTGAGGGCGGCGGCAGCAATGTGGTGAACGTCATGCTGGTGGACTTCCGCGGCTTCGACACCCTGGGGGAAATCACCGTGCTGGCGGCTGTGGCCCTGGCGGTGTTCGCCCTGCTGCGGCGCTTCCGTCCACCGAAGGAAAGCATGCAACTGCCGGCGCAACAACGCCTGCTGGCGCCGGACGTGGTCACCGACCTGGTCAACCCGCGCCACGCCAGCGATACCGCGCTGGGCTTCATGATGGTGCCGTCGGTGCTGGTTCGCCTGTTGCTGCCGATTGCCCTGGTGGTGTCGTTCTATCTGTTCATGCGCGGCCACAATCAACCCGGCGGCGGTTTCGTGGCCGGGCTGGTGATGTCGGTGGCGTTCATCCTGCAATACATGGTCGCCGGCACCCAGTGGGTCGAAGCGCAGATGAGCCTGCGACCGCTGCGCTGGATGGGCACCGGGCTGCTGTTCGCCAGCGCCACGGGGTTGGGGGCGCTGGCGGCGGGTTATCCGTTCCTGACCACGCACACCTGGCATTTCGAATTGCCGCTGCTGGGGGATATTCACCTGGCCAGCGCGCTGTTCTTCGACATCGGCGTCTATGCCGTGGTGGTCGGTTCGACCCTGCTGATTCTCACTGCCCTGGCCCACCAGTCAGTGCGCGCCCACAAGCCGGGCCTGCACGCCAAACCCGTCGCCCCTCTCAAAGGAGCCAACGCCTGATGGAAGAAGTCATCGCAATCGCAATCGGCGTACTGGCCGCCTCCGGCGTCTGGCTGGTGCTACGGCCGCGGACCTTTCAAGTGGTCATGGGCCTGTGCCTGCTGTCGTATGGCGTCAACCTGTTCATCTTCAGCATGGGCAGCCTGTTCATCGGCAAGGAGCCGATCATCAAGGACGGCGTACCCCAGGACCTGCTGCACTACACCGATCCGTTGCCCCAGGCCCTGGTACTGACCGCCATCGTGATCAGCTTCGCCATGACTGCCTTGTTCCTGGTAGTCCTGCTCGCGTCCCGGGGCCTGACCGGCACCGACCATGTGGACGGCCGGGAGCCGAAGGAATGACGTTGACGCCACACTTGATCGCCGCGCCCATCCTGCTTCCGTTGCTGACCGCCGCGGTGATGCTGATGCTCGGCGAGAAGCACCGCCCGCTCAAGGCGCGGATCAATCTGTTCTCCAGCCTGCTGGGCCTGGGCATCGCCGTGCTGTTGTTGCACTGGACCCAGGAGCAGGCGCTGCCCGCTTCCATTGGCGTCTATCTGCCCGGTAACTGGCAGGCGCCGTTCGGCATCGTGCTGGTGGTCGATCGCCTGTCAGCGCTGATGCTGGTGCTGACCGGCATCATCGGCGTCTGCGCGCTGCTGTTCGCCATGGCCCGTTGGGACCGGGCCGGGGCGAGTTTCCATGCGTTGTTCCAGATCCAGCTGATGGGGCTTTATGGGGCCTTCCTCACGGCGGACCTGTTCAATCTGTTCGTATTTTTCGAGGTGCTGCTGGCGGCGTCCTACGGCTTGATGTTGCATGGATCGGGCCGGGCGCGGGTGTCGTCCGGGCTGCACTACATTTCCATCAACCTGCTGGCCTCGTCGCTGTTCCTGATTGGCGCAGCCCTGATCTACGGCGTCACCGGGACCCTGAACATGGCCGACCTGGCCCTGAAGGTGCCCCTCGTGCCGGAAGCCGACCGCGGCCTGCTGCACGCCGGCGCGGCGATCCTTGCGGTGGCGTTCCTGGCCAAGGCCGGCATGTGGCCGCTGAATTTCTGGCTGGTGCCGGCCTACAGTGCAGCCAGTGCGCCGGTGGCGGCACTGTTTGCGATCATGACCAAGGTCGGCGTCTACACCATCCTGCGGCTGTGGACCTTGCTGTTTTCCGGGCAGGCCGGCGCCTCGGCCTATTTTGGCGCTGACTGGCTGGTCTACGGCGGCCTGGCAACTATCGCCTGCGCGGCCATCGCCATCCTCGCGGCCCAGCGCCTGGAGCGCATGGCCAGCCTGAGCATCCTGGTCTCGGCCGGCATCCTGCTCTCAGCCATCGGTTTTGCCCAGCCAAACCTGGTGGGGGCGGCACTGTTTTACCTGGTGAGCTCGACCCTGGCGCTGTGCGCGCTGTTCTTGCTGGCCGAGTTGATCGAGCGTTCACGCTCGGCCAATGATCTGCCGCTGGAAGACGATCTCGACAGCCTGCCGCGCCCACTGGAATCGCTGCAGCCGCCCAAAGGCATCAACCTCGACGACGAACAGAAAGCCGTAGTCGGCCAAGTGATCCCCTGGACCATGGCCTTCCTCGGCCTGAGCTTCATCGCCTGTGCGCTGCTGATTATCGGCATGCCACCGCTTTCGGGCTTCATCGCAAAACTCGGGCTGCTCAACGCGTTGCTCAACCCCCAAGGGCTCGGAGCAAGTACCGACACGCCCGTCTCTGCCGCCGCCTGGGGCCTGTTGGCGCTGTTGATCCTGTCCGGGCTCGCCGCGCTGATCGCCTTCTCGCGCCTGGGCATCCAGCGCTTCTGGACGCCACAGGAGCGGCCGTCGCCACTGTTGCGGCCGTTCGAATGCGTGCCGATCATCGCGCTGCTCGGCCTCGGAATCGCCCTGACCTTCAAGGCCGAGCCGCTGCTGCGCTACACCCAGTCCGCCGCCGACGCGCTGAACACACCTGAACATTATGTGATGGCGGTGCTTGCCACCCGCGCCGTCCCCAACCCACAAGCCGACACCGAAGTGCAGGCGGTGCAACCATGAAGCGGCTGTTTCCCGCACCCTGGTTGTCGCTGGCGTTGTGGCTGCTCTGGCTGCTGTTGAACCTGTCCGTCAGCGCCGGCCATCTGCTGCTGGGCGCGGCGCTGGGCTTCCTGGCGCCATTGATGATGCGTCCGCTGCGGCCGCGGCCCATTCGCATCCGCCGGCCCTGGGTCATGCTGCGGCTGTTCCTGCTGGTGGGGCGCGATGTGCTGGTATCCAACCTGGCCGTCGCCTGGGGCGTACTGAATGCCGGACGCCGCCCGCCTCGCTCGCGTTTCGTCAAGGTGCCGCTGGACCTGCACGACGCCAATGGCCTGGCGGTGCTTTCAATGATCACCACGGTGATTCCCGGGACGGTCTGGTCGGAGCTGGCGCTGGACCGCAGCATCCTGTTGATGCACGTGTTCGATCTGGAGGACGAAGGCGCATTCATAGCGCACTTCAAGGCCACCTACGAGCGCCCGTTGATGGAGATTTTCGAATGAGCCCGTTGCTGTCCAATGCCATCCTGCTGGGCCTGTTCCTGTTCTCCCTGACCATGGTCCTGACCCTGGTGCGCCTGTTCAAAGGCCCCTCGGCGCAGGACCGGGTCCTGGCCCTCGACTACCTGTACATCGTCGCGATGCTGATGATGCTGGTGCTGGGCATCCGTTATGCCAGTGACACCTACTTCGAGGCCGCGCTGCTGATCGCCCTGTTCGGCTTTGTCGGCTCGTTTGCCCTGGCCAAGTTCCTCTTGCGTGGCGAGGTGATCGAATGAATGTCGAGCTGTCGATGTGGGTGGAAATTTCGGTGGCGATCCTGCTGGTGGCCAGCAGCGTGTTCGCCCTGCTCGGGGCAATCGGCCTGGTGCGGTTGAAGGATTATTTCCAGCGCATGCACCCCCCTGCCCTGGCGTCGACGCTGGGTGCCTGGTGCGTTGCCCTTGCCTCGATCATCTACTTTTCCGCGATCAAGTCCGGGCCGGTGCTGCATGCGTGGTTGATACCGATCCTGCTGTCCATCACGGTGCCGGTGACCACCCTGCTGCTGGCCCGGGCGGCATTGTTCCGCAAGCGTATGGCCGGCGATGACGTACCGGCGGAGGTAAGTAGTCGCGGGAATGAGCCCAATTAGGCTTGAGTCGGACATTGTTGTGGCGAGGGGATTTATCCCCGCTGGGCTGCACGGCAGCCCCAAAAGCCTGATCACCATGAGCCTGACACACCGAAGTGACAGAGTTTGGGGCTGCTGCGCAGCCCAACGGGGATGAATCCCCTCGCCACAGTGGGTTCGGCCTATAACGGAGTGAATCAAGCCCACGCCACCGTCAGCAACCCCGCGCCCAGCACGACACACAACGGCGAATAGACCCAGGTGTCGAGCCGGGCAAACGTCGAGCCCTTGACCTCCTTGAAGAAGCCCACCAGGTTCGACTCGCCAATGGCCCGGGCGAACATCAGCAAGGCAATGGCACTGATCAGCCATTGCAAGGCGCGATGAGTGACGGGCGGCGAAATCAGCCCGACCCGCAGGCACACCAGCAGCGCAATCATCAACAGCGCAAGGGCCACCAGCAGCGTCAGCCATCCCGACGGGTTGAACGCCGGTCGCAGCGTGTCGCCCTGCTTCACCGGAACCTGCGGTACCACCGCCAGGGCTGCCCAGCGCCCACCCAGGGCCCAATACAAATGAAACAAGCTGATGGTCGCAAACACTGCGACCAGCGACCGAGCCAATAAAAGCGTCATTCGCCAGCCTCCTGAAAAAGGTTGAACAATCATCCTAGCTTGAATCTGACATTTCGCTGGACGGGCTCAGGTTGCCAGGTTCCAGCGAATGACGATTTGCCCGGGATCAACTGTTCAACAGGCTGGCATCACAAAGTTCTACAGCCCCGCCGCGACTTTGTCGGCGACGTCCTTGGGCAACCAGGCCTGCCAGACCTGTGGGTGGGCCTTGAGGAACGCCTCGGCGGCTTCGCGGGGCGGCGTGCGTTTCTCGCTCATGTCGGCCAGGGCCTTGTTCAGCGGCTCGATGGGCAGGTCGACCTTGCCGAAGAACTCGGCGATGTCCGGATGCTGCTTCTGGAACGGCACGGACACACCGATCGACAGCTTCGAGGCCAGGGAGCGAGTCGGTTTCGGATTCGGATTGTCGGCGTCGGTCAGAGTCTTCCAGGCCTCGGCATCGAATGGTGGTTCTTGCAGTTGCACCAGTTTGAAACGCCCCAGCAACGGCGTGGGCGACCAGTAGTAAAACAGGATCGGCTTGCCACGGCGGATCGAAGAAGTAATTTCCGCATCAAGCGCGGCCCCGGAACCGCTGCGGAAATTCACGTAGCTGTCGGAAAGACCATAAGCCTTGAGTTTCTGCTTGTTGACGACTTCGGACGTCCAGCCGATGGGGCTGTTGAGGAAGCGCCCCTTGTCGGGGCTTTCAGGATCCTTGAACACATGTTTGTAGCGCGCCAGGTCCTCGACGCTGCGCAGGTCCGGCGCGAGCGGCTTGATCCCCTTGGCCGGGTCGCCCTTGATGACGTATTCCGGCACCCACCAACCTTCGGTCGCGCCCTTGACCGTATCGCCCAGGGCAACCACCTTGCCCTCGGCCTCGGCCTTGACCCACACCGGGCTGCGCCCCGCCCACTCTTCACCGATCACCTGGATATCGTTGTTGGCCAGGGCGGTTTCCAGGGTAATGGTGGTGCCCGGTAACGTGTCGGTCGATAACCCGTAGCCTTTTTCGACGATGATCCGCAGGATGTCGGTGATCAGGCTGCCACTTTCCCAGTTCAGGTCGGCAAAGTGGATCGGCGCCGAAGCAGCAGCGGATGCCGGAAGTGGCGAAACCAACACAGCGAGGGTGGTGGCGCACGCAGCCAGCCACTGTCGAACTCGTTTCATGCTTGATACCTCATGCCGGACACAGCAATAACCGAACGGCGTTGCGAAGCGAACGCAAGCCTGTGAATAGTTCAGTCATTTGACTGTAGCCAAGGTTCCAGCAACAGCCTTTTAAAAAACTGTCAAAGGTATGAGGAGGCCGAAAAAGATTCAGACCCATGCGCCATTTCCCAATGGGCGCGGACTGACTATTCGCTGGCCTTGAACGTCACGAGTTCGCCCTTGCGCCATTTGGCGGCCTTGGCGGTGACCGCTTTCAGCGTCTTGGTCAAACCTTCCTGCAACTGTTCGTGGGCCGCGAAGACGGTCAACACGCTGTGGCCTTCCTTGAACAGAATCGCATGGCCATCGGCAGTCGTGACGAAGGCATAGTCACCGAGGCCATAGACCGTCAACTTGATTTCACGAAAACGGATTTCAAACTTGCCACCCTCGCGACTTGGCAATACCGCCGCGCGAAAATGATCACCGACCTTGAGTTCAAGCCGAGGCTTGTCATCAACCACCAGCGCCGATTCCGTATCGAGTTCGGCAACATAGATGCCCTCGGCGGTTTGTTCGGTGATGTAGACAAAACGTGACTGGAATTGCTTGACCAGCTTTGCCCGAAGGTCACCCAGTACAAATAACGCGTGCATGTCGAGATTACTTACTGCCAAGGAAACATCCCCATCTTTGAATGACCCGCCCTGAAAGACGGACCACGAGAACCCGCAAGGTCGCAATGACCTGTAGTTGAATTCGAATTGAACGACGCGCCCAGACCCGAGCGAGAGAAGACTAATGGATTGCCACTCTCGCTGCCTTTCCCCGCGATCGTCAGAGGCTGAAGGAAAACGCCACTCTGCGCATCGGAAAAGGTGGGACTACTAACTTTAGGGAAATTTCTCAGTTAAAAAAGCATTTTTCTGACATCGAGGGCAAAAAAAATTGCTTTAGATAGGCACAGCCGTCCACACGGCGCCGTCGATTCTAGAGCAGCCGATGGCGCGCAGACTACTCGAAACAACCGGCAATTCGTCGGTAAACCATGAAAAGGAATTCCCATGGGTACTTCCCCAACGTTGCTCCGCCCCCTTGATTCGCGTATTGCCCAAGCATATGAGCGCCCTGGTGCCGAGAACCACCTCGCAACGGCCCTGATCCTGCCGCGATACCGAGTCGTCCTGGCCGGGACGTGTTTTTTCCATATCGAAGAAACGGCGACTGGACGCGTAAGAGGTTTCCGCGCCGATCATAACGAAGCCTGCTACCTGGCCAGGCGCCTCGAACAGAACGCTTGCGTTTTATCCGCACCCCGTCCATGACTTAACTCAGCCGCCGACCGGCAACTGCTGCCATACTGGCCGCCCAGCGCAGGCCGCCATCCATTGGCGGTCTTCGCACAATAAAATGACTTTGAAGGGAAGGCGCGACGTGACGGAATTGGATATCGGCGAATTTTTCATCCGGGGCGAAGCCAGAGAGGTCGAAGGCGAGTTCCAGGCCGTCATTGTGATGCGCGCCAAATCACCTTCCAACGCTGTCACTTACCACCAGGTGGAGAAGGATCGCTGGTTCAAGACTACGGAAATTGCTGCCGAAGCCGCCAGGGATGCGGCAAAGGCATTGAAGCTCGCCGTGGATGAAGGTGCGTTGAAAGCTTGAAATCGATCGAACTCCTGACGACTGCCTGGCCTCAGATAAGGGAAGCAACCGAGGCGCCATGACGGCGGCAGTCCAGAGGAGTCCTGCAACATGGAACAACCATCACACGAGCTCAAAACCCTGTTTGATCAATTGGGCCTGCCTTCGGAAGGCAGTGCCATCGACGACTTCATCATGGCACACCCGCTGGATCCGAACACCAAATTGGTCGATGCGCCTTTCTGGTCGGACCAGCAAAGAGACCTGCTGCGCGAATGGCTAGTCGCCGACGGTGAGGAAGCAGTGCTGGTGGATCAACTGAATGTGCGCTTGCACGACGGCAAGTAAACCAGGAGCCAGATGCATGCGGTCGCTCTTGTGGCGAGGGGATAAATCCCCTCGCCACAGGTCGGTGTTTGATCGTGATCAACGCCCCTGGCGCGGCTTCTCGGGTTTGTAACCCAACCGCAATCCTCCCCAGTGACGCCCCTTGAGCATGATCGGCACCGACAGGTCATGCATCAGTTCCCCGGTGTCACGCGTATAGGTTTGCAGCAACACCGGCTGTTGGTGGCTGCCGCAGCGAATCCCGGTTCGATCGGAAAACTTGCGCTTGGTGCGGTTGCTCAGCGTGTCCACCTGAGGATCACCGGTCAGCGGCTGGCAGAAGGCGTTGTTGTGGGTCGGCACATAGCCTTGCTGGGTACAGGCAATCGCAAACACCAGGCCTTCATGCCGGGCGAGTAGCGGTTCCTGTATAGCCGGCAGTACCTGATCGGTGTAGCGGTCAAAACGGGTCTGGAACTTGGCCGGGTGGGTATTGGGGATGGGCTGGTAGTTGCGGTCGAACAGGTCTTCGAGGCTGATACGCCCCTGATCGACATCCGCTTCGAACTGCGCGGCAATCCGGCTCGCGCCTTCGCGGGCCAGGTCATAGACCCGCTGGTGGTAATCATCGAGGCCCACCTCGGCCAAACGCTCGCTGATGGTTTCGGCCTGGCCTTCCATCTGTACGGCCGCCTCGGCCAGGCGCTGGGTCTGTTGATCGCTGATCGCCAGGTCGCTGCGCATCTGCTCGATGGCATGGAACAGACTGTCGAGCTGCTCGCGGTTGGTATCGGTGCCTTGGGCGATGGCGCTGACCTGGGTTTCGACACCGGCCGCGAGCCGGGCAATGTTCTCCAGGTGTTGGCCGGTGTGCTCGACCTGCTGCACGCCGCTGTCCAGGTCGCCGGCCAGTTGTCGGATCTGTTCAACCACCTGCGCAGTGCGCTGCTGGATGTCCGCCACCATCACCCCGACCTCGCCGGTTGCCGCGGCCGTGCGCCCGGCCAGGCCGCGGACCTCGTCTGCCACTACCGCGAATCCGCGGCCATGCTCACCGGCCCGGGCCGCTTCGATGGCGGCATTGAGCGCCAACAGGTTGGTCTGGCTGGCGATCGATTGAATCACCAGGCTCACGCGCTGGATTTCGTCGCTGCGCACGCTCAGCGCTTCGATCAACTCACGGCTGTCATTGGCGCGTTGGCTGAGCTGATGCATGCGGCTGATGGATTCCACCAGTTCGCTGCGCCCGGCGACACTGCTGCGATGGGCCTCGCTGGCCGCGCCCAGCGCCTGCTGGCTGAGCTGCGAGGTGGCCTGCTCGGTCGCGATCATCGCCTCGGCATTGCTGACGATCTGCGCCGCGGCGCCCAGCTGCGACTGGACCTTGCCGGCCAATTGCTTGACCGAATAGGCCACCCCCGCCGCCGACAGAGCGTTATGGCTGGTGGTGTAGGAAAGATCGCGGGTCAGCTCGGCCAGGCTGTCGCTCGCCGCCGGCGCGGGAGTACTGGCCAGGCGCGAGCGCAGACGTGGCAACCAGACGATGAGCAGCGCCAGCGGCAGGCCCAGGTACAACGACCAACCGCCCAATGTCATGCCGCAAAGCAGCAAAACCAGCGCGACGCTTTGCAAGGTCGGCGCAACCCAGCGCGCCGTGCCACCCGCCGCGGGCACCGAGGCCGACGCTGCCGCCGCCAGAGATCCGTCTGTCGCCATGTTTGTCACCCACATTTCTCATTGTTATGCACGCATTAAACGCCACTACAAGGCCATTATCCATGGTCCATTAGTCGTGTTTTTTGCATCAGCTCAATGAGCATAGGCGAACAGGCGAAAGCAAAAAGATCGCAGCCTCCGAAAGAAGGCTGCGATCTTTTTCTGGAACGGAATCAGGCCTGACGCTGGTGCTTGTCGATCTGTTCGTGACGTTCCTGGGCTTCGATGCAGTACTTGGTGGTCGGGCTGATCAGCAGGCGCTTGAGGCCGATCGGCTCGCCGCTGTCGTCGCACCAGCCGAAGCTTTGGTCGTTGATGCGGTCCAGGGCCTGCTCCAGTTGCGGCAGCATGCGTTGGTCGCGATCGATGGCGTTGACCAGCCAGGTGCGCTCTTCTTCCACGGAAGCGGCGTCCGCCGGGTCGGCCGGGGTGTCCAGGCTCTCAATGGCGATTCGGTTCTGTTCGATGCGCTCGTGGGTTTCGACCTTCATGTTCTGCAACAGCTTGGTGAAGTAAGCCAGTTGCTCGGCATTCATGTAGTCATCCGCCGGCATGGCCAGCAACTTTTCCTTTGTCATTGATATCTCTATAAAAAAACGTGCATTAAGGCGAATTATGGAGCGTCCCGCACCGGACTTGGTACGAAAGGCGCCTGCGTGACTTCTCGTACCCGTCCTGAGCCGCCACGCTCATCGGGAAGGCGCCGTTTATTCCAAGCGCCACCCGGCACTCAATTTACGAGGGGCGGCAGTCTAAGGCCGAGTTGGGGTGTCAGCAACCGAAAACATGGGGAAAATGTCCGACAACCGCTTCAAATGCTGCCTCGACAGGCTTCTACCGGCCATCGGAGTGCGTTTATAACAAGAAATTCGCTGCAATGGCTGTATTTAGAAGACAAATGGCAACGCCACGCGGTCAGGCGTGGCGCTTTGTCGCATCGGCAGTGACCTAGCGCTTGAGTTTGCGCTTGTTGCGGTATTGGTCGATGACCACAGCGACCACGATGATCAGCCCCTTGATGATGTCTTGGATATAGGCGTCGACACCGACAAAGGTGAAGCCGCTGGCCATCACCCCGAGGATCAGCGCGCCGATCACCGTCCCGGTGATGCGCCCCACCCCGCCGGCCAGGCTGGTGCCGCCGATCACCGCCGCGGCAATCGCGTCCAGCTCATAGGACATGCCCATGCCCGCCTGCCCGGTCGCCGCACGCGCCGAAGCCACCACGCCGGCGAGTCCCGCCAGCAGCCCGGCGATGCTGTAGACGATCACCAGATGACGCTTGACGTTGATGCCCGAGGTCCGCGCCGCCTGCATGTTGCCGCCGATGGCGTAGGTGTATTTGCCGTACTTGGTGTAGCGCAAGGCAATGTGAAAGATCACCGCCACCACCAGGAAGATGATCACCGGCATCGCGCCATGACCGATGGCCGTATAGGAATCAGACAGCATGCTCACCGGCTGGCCTTCAGTGTAGTACCGCGCCAGGCCTCGCGCCGAGACCATCATGCCGAGGGTGGCGATGAACGGCGGGATGCCGGTAAGGGCGATGATGCTGCCGTTGATTGCGCCGGCCAGCAAACCGACCCCCAGCCCCGCCACCACCGGGATCCACACCGGCAAGTCGGTCAGCGAGGGAAACACCGCCCGGGCGAAATCCGAAGTCTGGGCCAGGCTGGCGGCAATCATCGCCGACAGCGCCAGTACCGAGCCGGATGACAGGTCGATGCCAGTGGTGATGATCACCTGGGTCACGCCGATGGCCAGCAGGCCGATGATCGACACCTGCAGGATCATCAGCACCAGGCGCTGCGAATTCATCAGGAAGCTCTGGTCGCGCATGATCCAGCCGAACATCTCGAACACCAGCCCGATGCCGATCAGCACCAGGAAAATGCTCAGTTCCGTCGGCAACCGTCGACGCGTCCTGGCCGGTGCGGCCGCGGGTTTGTTTTCCAGTATCGCGTTCATAGCCATTTACCTTTGTTATCTGGGCGGACGGGCAATCAGGACAGGCCCGACGCCAGTTGCATGACTCGTTCCTGGGTCGCTTCGCTACGGTCGAGGGTGCCCATCAGGTCACCTTCGTGCATCACCATGACCCGGTCGCTCATGCCGAGCACTTCGGGCAGCTCCGAGGAAATCATGATGACCGCCATGCCTTCGCTGGCGAGGTAGGAAATGAGTCGGTAGATTTCCGCCTTGGCGCCAACATCGATACCGCGGGTCGGCTCGTCGAGGATCAGGATGCGCGGGTTGGTCATCAGCCAGCGGGCCAGCAACGCTTTCTGCTGGTTGCCGCCGGACAAGGTGTCGATGCACTGCTCGAGGGACGGCGTCTTGACCCGCAGTTTCTTGCACATTTCTTCGCACAGCGCGCGCAGGGCTTTTTGCTGGATGAAGCCGTTGCCGACGTAATGGGGCAACACCGCCATCTCCATGTTTTCCAGCACCGACAGGCAGGGAAACAGGCCGCTGAGCTTGCGGTCTTCGGTCAACAGGGCGAAGCCCTTCTCGATCGCCATGTGCGGATCAGTGATGCGCACCGGCTCGCCGTCCAGCAGGATCTCGCCGCCGGTGGCCGGGGTCACGCCAAAGATCGCCTCGGCGACATTGGTCCGGCCCGAGCCCATCAACCCGGCGATGCCGAGGATCTCGCCAGCATGCAGGTCGAACGACACGCCTTTGAATATACCGTCCAGGCTCAGGTCGCGTACCGACAGCACCTGATCGCCGATGGGCTTGTCCCGCTCGGGAAACAACTGGCTCAACTCGCGCCCGACCATCATCGAGATCAGGCTGTCGCCGTCCATGCTGTCGGCCCGTTGCAGACCGATGTAGGCACCGTCACGGAACACCGCCACCTCATCGGCGATGGCGAACACTTCATTCATCTTGTGGGTGATATAGATGATGCCCTTACCCTGGGCCTTGAGGTCGGCGATGATCGAAAACAGATGCGCGACTTCCGTCTCGGTGATGGCCGAGGTCGGTTCGTCCATGATCAGGATGTCCGAGTCATACGAAACGGCCTTGGCGATCTCCACCATCTGCCGCTCGGCGATGCTCAGGTTGCCCACCTGCTCCTCGGGGTCGAGCTTGATTCGCAGGCGCTCCAGCAAGCGCGCGGTGCAGCGGTGCATCTCACCGTGGTCGATCATGTGCAGGCCGTTGAGCTGCTCACGGCCGATCCAGATGTTCTCGGCGATGCTCATGTGCGGCATCAGGTTCAGTTCCTGGTGGATCATCGCGATCCCGGCCTGCAAGGCCGCCAGCGGGGTGTCGAACGTGATCGGCTTGCCGCGCAGGCGCAGTTCACCGGCATCCGGCTGGTAGATGCCGGCGATGATTTTCATCAGCGTGGATTTGCCTGCGCCGTTTTCGCCCATCAAGGCCAGCACCGAGCCGGGGCGCACCCGCAGTTGCACGTCGGACAGGGCCACCACGCCGGGAAAACCCTTGCTGACGTTGACGACTTCCAGCAGGTACGGTTCGTCAGGTAATGCGCCCGGCTGGAAAGTCGCCGCCGGGGCGCTCGTAGCAGTCGCTGATGCGAACATGGTCAGGTACTCCCTCGGCAAGATCGGCGCGGCGACCTTGCCTGTTTATTGTTGTGATGGAACGGGTGGGACGTCACTTGAACTGATCGACGTTCTCCGGCGTGATCAGGCGATACGGCACCACGACGGATTGCATCTTCTCGCCCTTGGCCATTTTCACCGCCGTGTCGATGGAGCCATCGGCCTGGCCCTTGGCGTCCTGGAACACCGAGACCGCCATGTCGCCTTTCTTGATGGCGTTCAAGCCGTCCGGCGTACCGTCGACTCCAGCTATCAGGACACTGCCCTTCTTGGTGCCCGCTTGCTTGAGGGCCATGGCGGCGCCGATGGCCATCTCGTCGTTGTTGGACACCACAGCCTGGAACTCGCGGCCCTGGGTCAGCCAGTCATTGACCAGGGTCATGCCCTTGTCCCGCGACCAGATGCCGGTCTGTTCCTGTTCGATCTTGATGCCCGGGTACTTGGCCAGCACTTCCTTGACGCCCTTGGTGCGGTTGGTGGTGGAGTTGTTGGCCAGGTCGCCCAGCAGGATCACGATGTCGCCCTTGCCGCCCATCTTGTCGGCCAGGTATTGCATCTGCATGCGCCCGGCTTCCAGGTCATCGGAGGCCACGGTGACCACCCCTTCCGGCAACTTCAGATCGTCCGGGCGGCGGTTGACGTACACCAGCGGGATGCCCGCGGCCACCGCGGCCTTGGTGATGCGCTGGGTCGCGGCGGTGTCAACGGGGTTGACGATGAGCGCGTCGACCTTCTGGCTGATGAAGCTTTCCACCTGGCTGAGCTGCTTGACCACGTCACTGCGCGCATCTTCGAATTGCAGGGTGACGCCGTCCGGCAGGGACTTGGCTTTCTTGTCCATGGATTCGCGCAGGTAGGTCAACCAGGTGTCATCGAACTGGGACATGCTGACGCCGATCTTCAGGTCCGCCAGGGCAACGCCGCTGGCGAACATCAACGACAGGGCCAGCGAGGCAATACGGGTCTTGGTCTTCATGAACGGTCTTTCTCCACATTTTTGTTGGTCTTATGGATAAGGCGTGACGGACTTCAGGAACGCGGCAAACGCACGATCGGTGCGCCGGGCATGCAGCACACCAAGGCGCCCTTGCGCTGGATGCACAGGGATTCGAAAAAAGGAAGGATTGCGGACAGGCGCAAGGGCAGTGGCAGGTGAAACGCAGAGCGGTTGAAGGTTTTCATCGACGGTACCTGGCTGTGTTTCTTGTTTTTGTTTAGTTCGTCGTTCATTCAAGCCGGGCCTGGATAAACGCGAACAGGGTTGTCGGTCACCTGGAATCGACTTTATTGGAAAATATTTTCCATATCAACTGATTTTAGAATTTTATTCGTTTTTTGTTCCATGACCAACGGGCGTGGATAAATACACCACGTTGCCCTGCTCCGCGCTTTGCCTTGCAGCGTCCAGGACACGGGTCGTGGCCAAGGCGTCGCGAGCGGCGACCGGCAGCGGCCCGTCGCCCTGCAAGGCGGCCTGGAGACTCTGGTAGAACGCCAGCCAGCAACCGCGTTCCGAGGCCACGCGCTCGCGCTCGGCACCGTGTTCGAACCAGCCCCAGCGCCGGTGCTCCTCGGCGCCCCAGCGCTCGCCTGCGGTGGCCGGGCTCAATCCCGCCAACGCCTGGGCTTCCTGCCCATCGAGGCCTTCGACGGTATAGCAGCCTTCGCTGCCACTGACCCGAAAGCGTGGGCGCGGCGCGTCCTGCAGGCAACTGCCGCGCAAGTGCGACACGACGCCATTGGCGTGGGCCAGCGACATGAAGAAGCCGTTGTCGTAGGCCTGGTCCGGCTGTCGATAATCCAGCTCGGCGTAAACCCGCAGCACCGGACCAAACAATTGCAATGCCTGGTCCACCAGATGGCTGCCCAGGTCCCGCAGGAATCCGCCGCCGCTGCCTTTTCCCACCGAGGTCGGTGAGTAACGTTCGACGCTGGATTCAAAGCGAGTCACCTGCCCCAGTGCGCCGGATCCGAGCAACTTGCGCACGGTCAGGAAATCCGAATCCCAGCGCCGGTTCTGGTACACGCTCAACGGCACATTGCGCCGTTCGGCGGCCAGCACCATCGTTTCGGCCTGTGCGGCGTCTAGGGCAAAAGGCTTATCGCTGACCACCCCCACGCCGTGCTCGATGGCTTCCAGTACCAGCGCCGGACGCGCTTCCAGCGGCGTGGACACCACCACCGCATCGACGCCGGCCGCCACCAGTTGCGCAAGGCTGTCGAACGCTTGGGCCTGCGGATGCTCGCTTGCCAACTGCTGGCGCCGCTCGGCGGAGCGGGTTACCACGCCGACGAAAGTAGCCCCCGGCAGGCTGCTGATCAGCGGCGCATGGAAAAAACGCCCGCCCTTGCCGTAGCCTACTAATCCGATTCGCATGAAAGCTCCTTATCTGTATAGGGCGCCGGCACCTGTGGGAGCGAGCCTGCTCGCGAAAGCGGTGGATCAGACATATTAATGCAGGCAGACCCGACGCCTTCGCGAGCAGGCTCGCTCCCACAATTTGACCGAGTACCTTCAGGGTAAACGAGGTCGACTGTGGGAGCGGGCTTGCACGCGAAGGCGGCGGTAATTTCAACATTGATGTCGACTGACACTACGCCTTCGCGAGCAAGCCCGCTCCCACGGGAAAATGGTGCTCAGCCGTAGAATGGTGGCCGTTCGGGCAGCTCGACCTTGACGATCTGCCCGCTCTGCTGCGCTTCGATACACGCGTCCGCCGCCACCGCCGCGGCGAACCCATCCCAGGCCGAGGGGCCGCCCACCTGGCCGGCGCGCACGCCGTCGATGAAGGCCTGCAGTTCGACGTCGTAAGCGCCGATGAACCGATCTTTCCAGTCCATCAGGATCGCATTGGAAAGCTTGGCGCCGCTGCGCAGTTGCACCTGGGACGGTTCTGGCAGCCTGGCGATGCCGGTCTCCCCCACCACTTCGCACTGGATGTCGTAGCCGTACTGGCAATTGACGAACACTTCAACGTCGATGCGCGTGCCCTTGGCGGTTTCCAGCAGGACGATCTGTGGATCGCGCAAGTGCGCCAGGGCCTTGCTGGTCTTGCGTGGAAACACCACCTGCACCGAGACGTAGTCGTCGGCCAGCAACCAGCGCAACACATCCAGCTCGTGAATCAAGGTGTCGGTGATGGCCATGTCGGTCTTGTAGTTTTCGCCCACGCTGGGGTTGCGGTGGGCACAGTGCAGCATCAACGGCTCGCCGATCTGTCCGCTGTCGATCACCGACTTGAGCGCCCGATAACCTTCATCGTAGGGGCGCATGAACCCGACCTGTACCAGGCGCTTGCCGTGGGCCACTTCGGCTTCGACGATCCGGCGGCAACCTTCGGCGGTAACGGCCAACGGCTTCTCACAGAACACCGGCTTGCCGGCGGCGATGGCCGCCAGCACGAATTCTTCATGACTCGGGCCCCAGGACGTGACGAGGATCGCCTCGACGTCCGGCGCCTTGATCAGTGCATGGCCGTCGGGATAGACCTCGGCGGTCAACTTCAGGTCGGCCACCACTTTCGCCGCTTGCACCAGGTTGATGTCGGTCACCGCGACGACCTGGCTGTTGAGCAACGTCTGGCTGCAACGACGGATATGGTCCTGGCCGATGGCCCCGGTGCCGATGACGCCCAGCTTCAAAGACATGTGGAACTCCTTTCGTAGGGTTGGGGCAATCAGTATTGACGGGCCTTGGCCAGTCGTTCGTTGAGGGTCTTGGCGACGGCATCGGTACGGGCGCTGGTAGAGACTTGCGCCACGCCGACCCGCCACCACGACAGGTACTTGTGGATCATGGTCTTGGGCAGGACCTTGATGTCGATCAGCGTCGAGACCGTCTGGAGTCGGGCGTCGGCCAGCGCGGCGTGCAGTTCCTCCAGTGTCTTGACCTTGTAGGTCTTGCAACCGTAGGCCGCCGCGCTCATGGCGAAATCCACCGGCACGAAGGCGCCGTCGAGCTTGCCCGTCTCGGGGTTGCGAAAGCGGAACTCGGTGCCGAAGCTGTCCATGCCGTGTTCCATCTGCAGGTTGTTGATGCATCCGAACGTCATGTTGTCCAGCAGCACCACATTGATCTTGCGGCGCTCCTGGATCGAGGTGGCAAGTTCGGAGTGCAGCATCATGTAGGAGCCATCGCCCACCAGCGCGTAGACCTCTTTGTCCGGCTCGGCGAGCTTCACGCCCAGGGCGGCATTGACCTCGTAGCCCATGCACGAATAGCCATATTCGACGTGGTAGGTATTCACGCCCTTGCTGCGCCAGCTGCGCTGCAAATCACCCGGCAGGCTGCCGGCGGCGGCGACGATGACGGCATCATCGGCCAGGGTTTCGTTGAGGGTGCCGAGCACGCGGCTCTGGGTCAGGCAGGATCCGGTGAGCTCGATGAACTCGCGAAACACCGCTGGGTCCATGTGGTCGTTGATCTCGGGGACGAAGTCATCAGCCTGGAAATCGGCCTGGTAGACCCGGTCCACTTCCGCCTGCAACTGCGCCTTGGCATCGGCGATCTGCCCGCCCCATTCGGCGCGATAGGCGCCCATCGCGGCGGACAAAGCCTCAAGCCCGGAACGCGCATCGGCGAGCAGTTGCACACCGTCGAGCTTCAAGGCATCGCACGGGCTGATGTTGAGGTTGAGAAACTGCACCTCGGGATGCTGGAACAGCCATTTCGAGGCCGTGGTGAAATCGCTGTAGCGGGTGCCAACGCCGATGATCAGGTCCGCTTCCTTGGCCAGCAGGTTCGCCGCCAGGCAACCGGTTTCGCCGACGCCGCCGACGTTCAATGGATGACTGGAGACCACGGCGCTTTTGCCCGCCTGGGTTTCGGCGAAGGGGATGTCGAAACGCTCGGCTAAGGCCTGCAACGCGGCGTTGGCTCCTGAATATCTGACGCCACCACCGCAGATGATCAACGGCCGGCGCTTGCCCTTGAGCAGCGCCAAGGCATCGCCGAGCATCGCCTCGGTGGCCGGGCGACGGTCGATGCGGTGGACACGTTTTTGCAGGAAATAATCCGGGTAATCGTAGGCCTCGGCCTGTACATCCTGGGGTAGCGCCAGCGTCACCGCGCCGGTTTCGGCCGGATCGGTGAGCACGCGCATCGCCTGGATCGCGGCGGTCATCAGTTGCTCGGGGCGGTTGATCCGATCCCAGTATTTGCTCACGGCCTTGAACGCATCGTTGGTGCTGATGCTCAGGTCATGGAACTGCTCGATCTGCTGCAGCACCGGGTCGGGTTGGCGGCTGGCGTAGACATCGCCGGGCAACAGCAGCAAAGGAATGCGGTTGGCCGTCGCGGTGGCGGCGGCGGTCAGCATGTTCGCCGCACCGGGGCCGACCGACGAGCTACAGGCGTAGATCCTGCGCCGCAGGTGCTGCTTGGCAAAGCCGATGGCGGCATGGGCCATTCCCTGCTCGTTGCGGCCCTGATGGACCACCAGGTCGCCGCTGTCCTGCTCCAGTGCCTGGCCGAGGCCCAGCACGTTGCCGTGGCCGAAAATGGTAAACACCCCGGCGACGAACTTGCTCTGGACGCCATCGACCTCGATGTACTGGTTATCGAGGAATTTCACCAGGGCCTGGGCCATGGTCAGTCGTGTTGTGGTCATGCTTGCACCCTTTTCAAACGCAACTCGGTCAAGTGTGGGAGCGAGCTTGCTCGCGATAGCGGTGTATCAGGCAACTGATGTGTTGAATGGGTTACCGTCATCGCGAGCAAGCTCGCTCCCACAGGGGTTCTCCATCGTTTTGAGATCAGGTCAGGCCTGCGAGCTTTGCAGGTGGCTCATACTCGCCCCCAGCGCCTGGCGGATATCGGCCAGTTCATGGACGCTTTCGGCAAACGGCTCGAAGGACAGGTAGCCTTCATAACCGCCCGCGCGCAGCGCCTCGATCTGCGCGGCATTGCCAAGGATGTCGGCGTCGCCCACCAGCACCCGGTGGCCGTCGCGAATACTCGCCAACGGTGCCTGCGCATCCTCGACGCCGGAGATGTGCACCAGCCCGGTCAGCTCGGGAAAAAATTCCTCCTCGCCGGCCAGGTGATGGTGAAAGGTGTCATGCACCAGGCGGAACACATCCAGCCCGCCGATGGCCTTGATCGCCTCCACCGCCGCGCGTTTGCGCCGCAACGAGCACTCCTCGAACCCCAGGGGTTCGATAAAACCGTAGATGCCGAAGGCGCGCAGGATCGGCGCCAGCTCACTGAGCGCGGTGCGTAGCCCCGCCGCGCGTTCGGCGGCGTTGCGCGGGTCGGCGCGGTCGTTGAGCGGGCACATCACCAGGCCCTCGGCGCCACACTCGCGGGCGTAATCGGCCAGGCGCACGGCCTGGGCGCGGCGCTCTTCATTCCATACGTCGAACGGGTACAGGGCGTTGATCGACAGCACCTTGACGCCGCGTTCGTCGCACAGCTCACGGACCCGGGCGGGCGGCATGCCGTCTTCGATTTCGACACCCTTGAGGTCATTGCGGATTTCGATGGCATCGGTTTTCAACGCCAGCGCCAGGTCGATGAAAGCGGGCAGCGACAGGCGTGGGGCAACCATTCGGTTCAAGGCAAAACGCAGGGGCTTGTTCATTGTTGTTCTCCCTCCGGCATTCATGGAAATGGGTTATTGAGCAGTGGGCATGCTGAATTCGGGACCCTTGGCGATGCTGTCCGGCCAGCGCTGCATCACGCTCTTGTAGCGACTGTAGAAGCGCAGGCCTTCCTCGCCATAAGCGTGGTGATCACCGAACAGCGAGCGCTTCCAGCCGCCAAAGGAGTGCCAGGCCATGGGCACCGGAATCGGTACGTTGATACCGACCATGCCGACCTTGATGCTGCGGGCGAATGCCCGGGCGATGCCGCCGTCACGGGTAAAACACGACACGCCGTTGCCGAATTCATGGGCGTTGATCAGCGCGACCGCCGTGGCGAAATCCGGCACACGAACGATCCCCAGCACCGGGCCGAAAATCTCCTGCTGGTAGATGCTCATTTCGGCAGTGACCTGGTCGAACAGCGTCGCCCCGACAAAGAACCCCTGATCGGCCCCGGGCACCTTGAAGCCCCTCCCGTCGACGATCAGCCGCGCGCCCTCGGCTACGCCGGAATCGATGAAACCTTCAACCTTGGCCTTGTGCTCGGCAGTCACCAGCGGCCCCATGTCGGTGCCGGGCTGCTGGCCATTGCCGACCTTCAACTGGTCGATGCGTGGCAACAATCGCGCGATCAGCTCATCGCCGACGTCACCCACCGCCACGGCGATAGAGATCGCCATGCAGCGCTCACCGGCCGAGCCGTAAGCCGCTCCGATCAGCGCATCCGCCGCCTGGTCGAGGTCGGCGTCGGGCATGACGATCATGTGGTTTTTCGCCCCGCCCAGGGCCTGCACGCGCTTGCCGTTCGCGGTGCCCTGCTGGTGGATGTATTCGGCGATGGGCGTGGAGCCGACAAAGGAGATCGCCTCGATGTCCGGGTGCTGCAACAGCGCATCCACCGCCGTCTTGTCGCCCTGGACCACGTTGAACACGCCATCCGGCAACCCGGCCTCGGTCAATAACCGAGCCATCAGCAGACTGGCGGACGGGTCGCGCTCCGAAGGCTTGAGGATGAAGCAGTTGCCCGCCACCAGCGCCAGGGGAATCATCCACAGCGGCACCATCACCGGGAAGTTGAATGGCGTGACCCCGGCACAGACGCCCAGGGGCTGGCGCAGGTTCCAGTTGTCGATGCCACCGCCGATGTTGTCGCTGAAATCGGTCTTGAGCAGGCTCGGCGCACCGCAGGCGTACTCGACGATCTCGATGCCCCGGGTGACTTCGCCGTGGGCGTCGGAGAGTACCTTGCCGTGCTCGCGGCTGATGATCTGCGCCAACTCGTCGTGGTGGCGGTCAAGCAGTTCCTTGAACTTGAACATCACCCGGGAACGGCGCAACGACGACTGCTCGGACCAGCCGGGAAAGGCCGCCAGCGCCGAAGCCACCGCTGCCTCGACGGTACCCGGTTCGGCCAGCGCCACCCGGGCCTGTACCGTGCCGGTAGCGGGATTGAAGACGTTGCTGAACCGCGCGGAGTCGTTGCTGTGCACCTGACCGTTGATGTAATGGCCTATTACCGGGGTGTCGCTCATTGTCCTGGTCTCCGTTGGAATGTTCGAATTCAGAGGTCGAGCAGCCAGCTATGCTGCGGATCGTTATGGAATTGCCAGACCCGCTTCGGACCGGCCATGACGTTCAGGTAATACGACTCGTACCCGTAGGGCACGCTGACCGGGTGGTAACCCTTGGGCACCACGACCAGATCGCTGTTTTCCACGGCCATGGCCTGGTCGATGCTGCGATCGTCGGTGTAGACCCGTTGGAACACGAAGCCCTGGGAAGGGTTGACCTGGTGGTAATAGGTCTCTTCGAGAAAGCTCTGGTGCGGCAAGTCGTCGGTGTCGTGCTTGTGCGGCGGATAGCTGGACGAATGCCCCGACGGCGTGCGCACTTCCACCACCAGCAGCGAATGGGCCGGCTCGCTGTCCGGCAGGATGTCGCAGACGTAGCGGGTATTGGCGCCCTTGCCGCGCACGCTGCGCTTCATGCTCTCGGGACGGATCAGCCGTGGGCCGTACGCATTCGGCGCGCCGCCCGGCGCGGCGCACACCGCCACTTGCACATCGCTCAACGCGGTGATCTGGGCCTGGCTGCCGGGCGGCAGATACGCGGCGTAAGGGGATTTGTCCTCGAATACCGACTGGCGATCGCCGAGGTTGTCCCAATCGAAGGCGCCCTGCCCCGGTGCTTCGCCCTTGAGGTTGATGCGGCCGCTGAGCAGTACCACGCACAATTCCCGGTCTGCGGCGGCCACCGGCAGGCTTTCGCCAAGGCTCAAGCGGTAGGCGGCAAAACCGACGTATTCCAGCGCGTCGCGTGGCAGTTCAACCATGGTCCGGTCGCTGGGATTGCTCTTGATCAGCAGGCTCATGGCGCAGTTCTCTCCTGCAACAGGGCACGCAAGGTGTCGTAGCCCTTCTTGGCATAGATATAACTCGGCGCCACCGCCGGGTCCTGCTCGGCTTCCACCACCAGCCAGCCCTGATAATCGGCAGCCAGCAGGACATCGAGCAACGCAGCGAAGTCGATATCGCCATCTCCAGGCACGGTGAACGTGCCGTTGATGATGCAGTCCGGAAAGCTCCAGAGGTTGTTGCGCGCCAACTGCACCACGGGTTTGCGCACGTCCTTGAAGTGCACATGGCAGATGCGCTCGATGTGTTTGCGCAGCACCTGCAGCGGTTCGCCGCCGCCCATGTAGCAATGGCCCGAATCGAACAACAGGCCGACCTCGCTGCCGGTCAGCGCCATCAGCTTGTCGATGTCCGAAGGCGATTCAACGTAGGCGCCCATGTGGTGGTGGTAGGCCAGGCGCACGCCTTGTGACAAGGTGAAGCGGGCCAGCTCGGTGAGCTTGTCGGCATAGGCCTGCCAGGCCTCGTCAGTGTGAAAGCGTGGCCGCTCGATCAACGGAATGCGCTGGCCCTGGATCGAATCGGCCACTTCGCCATAGACCAGCACCGTTGCGCCGTTCTGCGCCAGCAGCTCGACATGGCTGGCGATGGCGTCGATCTCCTCGGCCGCCGAACGCCGCGCCAGTCGACTGGAATACCAGCCGGAGACCAGCGCCAGATCGTAAGGGCGCAACACGTCGCCGACGCCCTTGGCGTCCTTGGGAAACTTGCCATTGAGCTCGAAACCTTCATAGCCGATTTCCTTGCCTTCGCTCAACGCCGTGCTCAACGGCGTCTCGCCGCCCAACGATGGCAAGTCGTCGTTGCTCCAGGAAATCGGGTTGATGCCAATTCGAATAGCGGGCATGGCTGCACCTTTTGTTGTTTTACATAACCAGGGCGGCGAACCCCTGTGGGAGCGAGCCTGCTCGCGAAAGCGGTGGGTCAGTCACATCAACGCTGCAGACCCGACGCCTTCGCGAGCAGGCTCGCTCCCACAGGCTCAGTGTTCACAATCTTTGACTTCCTTTAACTGCGCGCAGCGCGCCAGGCCTCGATCAATTCCACAAACCGGCCCTGCACATCCCGGATCAGCGTTTCATCATCGATCTCCCCGGCCAGCCAGGCGCGGCTCGGTTCCTGGAAGATCGTCCGGCCCACGGCAAACCCTCTGCAAGTGCTGCTCTGGCTGGCCTGGCGAAAGCCTTCGGCCAACGCGGCCGCAGGGGCGTTGAGGCCCAGCAGCACCACGCCACGGCAATACGGATCGCGCTGCTGGATCAGCTCATCAAGTTGTTTCCACTCATCGCAGGTCTGCGCCTCGATTTTCCACCACGCCGGGAAAATACCCAGGTTGTAGAGCCGCTTGAGCGCCCGATACAGCACGTCCGGATGGGCCGATGGATGATCCTTGGGCGGAATGACCTCCAGCAGCAATTCATGGCCGCTGGCCTGGGACGCCTTGTACAACCCCATCAATTGCGCCTCTTGCTCCAGGCGCAGCAGCGGTTCGTCGTCAGGATGAAATTGCACCAGGCATTTGATGATCTGCTCTTGTGGCCAGGCAATCAGGTTGCTGCCGATGGAACGGCCGTGTTCGAACGCCAGCGGCCGCGAGCCCTGCACCTCCACCGGCCGCGCGACCCACCAGCCGCGCCCGGTGGCCGCATTCAGGGAATCCTGGCCGAAACGCTGGTCGGCCAGCAGACCGACATCCGCCTCGATGCCCTGGCGTTGCAGGTCAGCCTCGACCCGCTCCACGGCCTGGATGAACAGTTGCTTGAGCTCGCCGATGCTGTCGAGGCCACGACCGCCCCGCTGGGCCAGTTCCACCAACTGCCAGCGATGGTCAAAGGCAAAGATGAACAGCTGTTTCCAGACCCTGCGCGGCACGCTGACCTGATGCAGCCGTTGCAGCACGACATCCTGGTCAGGGCGGGTGATCGGCACCGGGCTGGCAAACAGGTAATCCAGCTCGGCCCGGGTCGGCATCGCCGGGGCGCAGGCATGACGCGACACCACCAACCCGCCACAGGCGTTGGCCAACTGGCAGCAGCGCTCATCGCTGGCGTCCTCCAGCCAACCGGCGAGGAAACCCGACATGAACGCATCGCCCGCGCCCAGCACATTCAACACCTCGACCCGCACGCCGGGGTAGATGGCGCCGTCTTCCAGGCGGTTCGGGATATCGCCGTGGATCACCGTGCAACCTTGCGGGCCAAGCTTCACCACCAGGGTCGCCGCCGTCAGCGAGCGCACGGTACGCAGCGCGGCCAGCAGATCTTCGCTGCCACCGGCGATCAAAAACTCTTCTTCGGTGCCGACGATCAGGTCGAAACGCGCCAGGATGCCTTGTACGTGCTGGCTGACCTTGCGGTCGGCGACAAAACGGGTTTCGCCATCGGCCTTGGGCGCCAGGCCCCAGAGTACCGGGCGGTAGTCGATATCGAGGATACGTTTGACCTGGTGCGTCTGCGCATAGTCCAGCGCCTGGATGCTGGCCTGGTAGACGCTGTCGGTGGAGAAGTGCGTGCCGGTGATCAACAGCGCCTTGCTGGACGCGATGAAGGCTTCGTCGATGTCCTCGGACCGTAGCGCCATGTCCGCGCAATTTTCACGGTAGAACACCAGGGGAAAGGTCTCGCGGTCCTTGATGCCGAGCAACACCATGGCTGTCAGTCGCTCGGGGTCGACCTTGATGCCGCTGACGTCGCAGCCTTCGCGCATCAGGGATTCCACCAGGAAGCGCCCCATATGATCATCGCCCACCCGGCTCAGCATCGCCGACCGAAGCCCGAGACGGGCCGTGCCAAAGGCGATGTTGGCAGATGAGCCACCCAGGTACTTGGCGAAGCTCGAGACATCCTCAAGCCGCGCACCGACTTGCTGCGCGTAGAGATCGACGCCCAGGCGCCCCAGGCAGATCACATCCAATTGACGTCCACTGGCAAAACGAGTCTGGCCCATGCTGGCTCCTGTTATTTTTATCAGCCTGCGCTTGACGCCGGAACCGACGCCAACGCTTTGGTGAATGCAGACTAAAACGAGCGAACGGCAATAATCAATATTTTTTCCATAAATTTTTATAGTGGAATATTTTTTCCAATAGACTGTTACTTGGCCGGACCAGACGCGGTGCATCGTTTCAGCACGGCTCACAACTGCGCGCGCTCATGATTTTCCCCGCGGCTACGCTGTAGACTGCGACCAGCCAACCTATTGTCGAGGACCAACCCGTTTCCCAGGGCGTCCTATAAGAACAAGCCAGAAGGATTTTCTATGACCCGCCCCGATCTGCCGGTGCCGTCCGAGAGCGCGTCCGAACCCGCCCTCCCCAGCCCACCGATCAACGCCGAGCGGCTGCTGCAATTGATTACCGAGGAGTACGAAGGCCTGCCGCGCCAGCTCAAACGCATCGCCAGCTACATGAGCCAGCAAAGCGACCGGATCATGGTCGATCGCATCAGCGACATTGCCCGGGAGTGCGAAGTGCACCCCTCGGCCATCGTGCGTTTTTCCCAGCGCTTCGGCTTCAGCGGGTTCAGCGAAATGCAGGCGCTGTTTCGCGAGGCCTACACCCACAAGACCACGCCGGTGCAGAACTACCAGCAACGCATTCGCAGCATGATCGCCAACAAGTCGCAGAAGGCCAGCGCCGGCGATCTCGCGCGCGAATGCGTCAACGCCACCCTGTCGGGCATCGAGCGCCTGGGGTTGGAACTCGACGACGAGGCGTTCGAAAAAGCCGTCGACCTGGTGGTCAACGCCGATAACATCTACGTCGTTGGTGTGCGGCGCTCGTTCGCGGTGGCCGATTACCTGGTCTATAACCTTCAGCACACCAACAAGCGCATCCACCTTGTGTCGGGCCTGGGCGGCAGTTATCGCGAGCAGATGCGCAGCGTCCGGGCCAATGATCTGGTCATCGCCATCAGCTTTACCCCGTACGGCAAGGAAACCCAGCACTGCCTGCGCATCGCCCAGCATCACCAGGCCAAGACGCTGATCATCACCGACAGCAACCTGTCGCCCCTGGCCAAGCGGGCCAATGCGGTGCTGCTGGTGAACGAAGGCAGCTCGTTCGCCTTTCGCTCGTTGAGCGCCACCCTGTGCCTGTGCCAGGCGCTGTTCATCGCCGTGGCCTACCGGCTTGAACTCAAGGTTGATGAAATCCATGAACAGGTCGGATTCGAAGATTGAGCCCGGCCTGAAACAAACCGCTGAAGGAGAAGCCATGAAACTGATCGGCATGCTGGACTCGCCCTATGTGCGACGCGTCGCCATTACCGCCAAGCGCCTGGGCATCGCCCTGGAACACCAATCAGTTTCGGTGTTCAGGCATTTCGACCAATTCCAGCGCATCAACCCGGTGGTCAAGGCCCCGACCCTGGTGCTGGATGATGGCTCGGTGTTGATGGACTCGACCTTGATCATCGATTACCTGGAAACCTTGGCCGGGCCCGGGAAGAGCCTGATGCCGAGCGATCCGGGGCAACGGTTGCAATCGTTGCAACTGATCGGGTTGGCATTGGCGGCGTGCGAAAAATCGGTGCAGATCTATTACGAACGCACTTTGCGCCCAGCGGAAATCCAGCATGAGCCGTGGCTCGCGCGGGTGTCGGGCCAGTTGCTGGCGGCATATGGCGAGTTGGAAAAGGCATTGGTGAAACAACCATTGCCCACCGATGGCTCGCTCGACCAGGCCGGCATCAGCGTCGCGGTGGCATGGACTTTCACCAACCTGTTGGTGGCCGATCAGGTGCAAGGCAAGGCCTTCCCACAGATCAGCGCGTTTACCGCTTATGCCGAAGGCCTGGAAGCGTTTGTCAGTACACCGGTGGAATAACCTCCCACAGCACAAAACCTGTGGGAGCGAGCCTGCTCGCGAAGGCGCCAGCGCATCAACATTGATGTCGACTGACACGCCGCTTTCGCGAGCAGGCTCGCTCCCACACAGGAATCGTGCTTGACGAAAAACCTGCGACCGACCAAAAAACAATGTGGGAGCGAGCTTGCTCGCGATGACGGCACACCAGTCACCATCGATGTCGACTGTCCTGACGCTATCGCGAGCAAGCTCGCTCCCACAAGGGATTGTGGTGAACAAAAAAATCCTGCTCAACCAAAAAACACTGTGGGAGCGAGCCTGCTCGCGAAGGCGCCAGTGCATCGACATTGGCGTTGACTGACACACCGCTTTCGCGAGCAGGCTCGCTCCCACACAGGAATCGTGCTTGACGAAAAACCTGCGACCGACCAAAAAACAATGTGGGTTCGACCCGGCTCTCAGGCCGGTTGCATTTTCCTCGGCTCTGCAACCGCCGCCAGTCCAAACCGGTCCGCCAGGAACGGTGTGATGTCCAGCGGCAACGGCTCGTCGTTCACCAGTTTGTCCAGCAGCACCCCGGTGATGGCCGAGGTCAGGATGCCGGTGCGAAAATGCCCGCAGGCGTTGAGGTAGCCCTCCACGCCGCGCATCGGCCCGAGGATCGGCAATTCATCCGGTGAGCCGGGACGCAGGCCGGCCCAGGTGCGTTTCAGGTTGATGTCGGCCAGTTGCGGGATACACCGCACCGCGCCTTGCACCAACCCCTCGATTTCAGGGTAGGTGGTGGTCACGTCGAACCCTTTGTCTTCCGTGGTGCTGCCGATCAGGATCTCGCCGTTGTCCTTCTGCGCCACATAACAATCGCTGGTGGTCAGGCATCCCCTGAGGATTTTCGGCATGCGCTCGGTCAGCAGGATCTGCCCCTTGACCGGCTTGACCGGAATCCGCACGCCCGTCGCCTGCTCGCTCAAGTCCGCCGCCCAGGCGCCGGCAGCATTGATCAACGTCCGGCAGTTGAACGTGCCGACTTCGGCGGTTTTCACCCCTGTCACCCGACTGCCGTCACGTAATACGTCAGTCACGTTGGTATTGAAAAACAGATCAACGCCATTCTGCCGCGCGCCCTCGGTGTAGGCGTCGGCCAGGCGGAACGGGCTGACCTGGTGGTCGCAGAGAAACTCCAGCACGCCCAAGGCCTCATGGCTGACACTCGGCTCGGCCTCGCGCAACGCCGCCTGGTCGAGCCAGCGCACCTGATCAGCCAGGTGGGGAATGCAGGCGACGATGTGTTCGGCGTAGGAGCGGTCCTCATCGTCATAGATCACGAACTTGAGCCCGGTCTCTTCAAACTTGAAATCCATGCCGTGACGCTCGATCAGTTCCCTGTGCAACTGCGGATACATCGCGTTGGACTGCAAGGCGAAATCGAAAAACGAGTCGGGCAGGATATGCGGAGTGCTGGCATCCACCGCCACGGCGGCGCCTTGGGCCTGGCGCTTGCGATTGGCCGACATCATGCGAAAAAAAATCACCCCACAGCCCAGCCCCACCGATTCGCCGATGGCCCACAGGCCGCCGGCCGACGCGCGGGTGGCGTTGCCTGGACGCTTGGCATCGATCAGGGCGATCTTCAGGTGCTTGCGCTTGGACAGTTGATAGGCGCAGGACGCCCCGATCACCCCACCACCGGCGATCACTACGTCATAGTGCCTGATCATGGGATAGCGCCTCCGGGTCGTCGTTCTGGAACGCAGAGAAAGGAATCGGATCGATCGGAAAACGTGGCCGTAGCCAGCCCACATCGGTCCGTCCGGTAGCTTCGCGCAGGCGGTCGCTGCAGTAGCCGACACACAGGCGACCCTGGCAATCGCCCATGCTCACCCGGGTGCGCATTTTCAGGCTGGCCATGTCTTGCACGCCCTGTTCAAGGGCGCGGTCGATGTCCGCGCGGGTGGCGTGTTCGCAACGGCAGATCACTGTATCGGCGGCTGGCAGCGCGGTTTGCCCGGCGCCGCGCCGGGTGTAGCGATCAACGGCGGCGCGAAAACGAATGATCCGGTCCAATTGGGCCTGATAGCGCCTGCGGCGCTCCAGCGCCGTGGCCTCATCCAGGACATTACGCTGCAGCAGGACCGACAATGCCGCGATGCGCCCGCTCAACATGGCCGCTTCACCGCCGCGGATCCCGCCCATATCGCCCGCCAGGTGGATATGCGCCTCGCTGCTGCGCTGCCAGGCATCGGACACGGCGCGCAGGTAGCCGTCCTCGCTGAAGCCATGGTCAAGCCCCATCTGCTGGCTCAACTGCGTGCGCGGGATAAACCCGTAGCCGACCGCCAGCGTCTCGGCCGGCAGCTGTTCGGCCTGTCCAAGGTCCGGTTTCCAGTCGGCGGAGTAAGGCGCAACGGTCACGCTGCTCAGTTCACCCTCGCCCTCGGCGCGCACCACGCCCCAACCATAGCGCACCCGGATGCGGTGCCGCTTGAGGTACGCCAGCATGCCCAGGCCATCGAGAAACAATTGCGGTTTGTTCAATAACGCCAGGCTTTCCTTGGCGATCCTGCCGAAGGCACAGGCTTCGTAGACGCCCGCCACGGTGACGCCCGAGGCGTGCAGCTGGCAGGCCACCAAGGGCAGCAACGGGCCGGTGCCGGCAATCACCACCGGGCTCGGCGGCTTAACCACGCCACTCTTGATCTGCAATTGCAGGCCACCGAGCATCATCACCCCCGGCAGTGTCCAGCCGGGGAACGGCACACTGCGTTCATGACAACCGGCTGCCAGGATCAACTGGGAATAGGCCACTTCCCGCAAGCGCTCGTCGCCGTCCAGCAGCATCAGGGCCCGGAACCCCTCGGCACCGATGACCCGACTACCCAGTCGCACATCAATCAGGCCGGCGTTGCGCTGGAATTCCCCATGGAGCTTTGCCAGGGTCTCACTGTAGCGCGCCCCCAGGTAGTCCAGGCTCACGCCATCGCGCAACGGCCCGCGGTACACCACGCCGCCCAGGCGTGGCGCTTCTTCGAGCAGCGTGCAACGCAGGCCATTGGCGGCCAGCTCGATGGCCGCCGCCATACCCGCCGGCCCGCCGCCTACAATCACCGGATCGAGGTTCATGGCGCCTCCGTTGCGGCGATGCGATTGGCCCGGGTTTCGATCTGCATGCCCGGTCGCACCAGCGTCTGGCAGGCCCGTCGCTTGTGGCGGCCATCGATCCTGACGAGGCAGCATTGGCAAATGCCCATGCCGCAGTAGGCACCGCTGACCTGGCCGTGGTCGTTGCGGGCCACCTGGCGTTGGCCCATGGCCTGGATGACGGTGAGTACGGTCTCACCCTCGGCGGCGTCGACAGTCTGGCCGTCCAGGCGAACGCTCATGTCGGCCCGTTTCAGCGGTTGAATATCGAATTTACGGCGTAGAACATTCTGGGAGTTGATCATGCGACTCATCCTTAAGGTTCAGTAGGTCTCGGCTCCTTGCGCCACTTGCCACCAGCTTCTCGTCAGTCCCCGCCAGCGTCAGCGCGGCGGAACACAGCGAGGGACGCAGCATGATGGTGCGTGCCGGAATATGTTAGGGATTATTTGTGACGAAGTATTGATCCAGGCCAGGGAATGCATTTGCCGGCGCCCATGAACTTTTTTTCAGAAAGCCGACAGGTAATCTTTGGCAGAATGCTGCGCAATAGCTCCACTTCCCAACCGGTAACGCCCATGAACCGTATCCTGACCATCGAAGACGACGCCGTGACCGCCCGTGAAATCGTCGCCGAACTGACCCGCAACGGCCTGGACGTCGACTGGGTCGACAACGGCCGCGAGGGCCTGGAACGGGCTGTCAGCGGTGACTATGACCTGATCACTCTCGACCGGATGCTGCCCGAACTCGACGGCCTGGTGATCGTCACCCAGCTGCGCAGCATGGGCGTGGCCACGCCGATCCTGATGATCAGCGCCCTCTCCGATGTCGACGAGCGGGTGCGTGGCTTGCGGGCCGGCGGCGACGATTACCTGACCAAGCCGTTCGCCACCGACGAAATGGCCGCCCGGGTCGAAGTGCTGCTGCGCCGCAACAACGGCGCCCGCGAGCCGGAAACCGTGCTGCGGGTGGCGGACCTGGAGCTGAACCTGATCAGCCGCGAGGCCAGCCGCAACGGCCAGTTGCTGAGCCTGCTGCCCACCGAATACAAGTTGCTGGAATTTCTGATGCGCAACAGTGGCCAAATCCTCTCGCGCATGATGATTTTCGAAGAAGTCTGGGGTTATCACTTCGATCCGGGCACCAACCTGATCGACGTCCACATCGGTCGCCTGCGCAAGAAGATCGATCCGCCGGGCCTGGAACCGCTGATTCGCACGGTACGAGGCTCCGGCTATGTCATTGCTGAACCCCGCTAAGGGCTGGCGCTCCTCCAGCAGCCGCCTGCTGGCGCTGTACAGTTCGCTGTTCGTGATCTGGAGCGCGATCCTGATGGGGGTCATGTATTACGAGGTGTTCGGCTACCTTGACAGCCTCGCCAAGCATTCCCTGATGCAGCGCCAGCACCTGTTCGCGCGCATCCATGGCGAACAACTGGAAGACGCGCTCATGGCCAGCCTGTCGCTGGATGAACGCGGCGTCGACGCCTACGGCCTGTTCGATCCGCAACTGCGCCATCTGAGCGGACCGATCCAGCGCATCCCCGCCGATCTGCCGCTGGACGGCAAGATCCATATGCTCGGTGGCTGCGTCGACTCCGACGACCCGATGATCCCCTCCGACAGTTGCGACGCGGTCGCGACCCGGACCCAGGACGGCCGCTGGCTGGTATTGGCGCGGGACAACGGCTCGCTGTTCGCCGTGACCCGCATCATCCTGCACGCGCTGCTCTGGGGGGTCTCGTTGACTATCCTGCCGGGCATCGCCGGCTGGCACCTGTTGCGACGTCGACCGCTGCGGCGTATCCGCGCCTTGCAGGCCAGCGCGGAAGCCATCGTCGCCGGCGACCTGACCCATCGCCTGCCGCTGTCGAGCCGTCGCGATGAACTGGACATGCTGGCAGCCATCGTCAATGCCATGCTCGATCGCATCGAACGGCTGATGAATGAGGTCAAGGGCGTCTGCGACAACATTGCCCATGACTTGCGCACCCCGCTGACGCGCCTGCGTGCCCAGCTTTATCGCATCCAGCAAGAAGCGGCGGACAGCTCCCCGGAAGCGTTGCAGATGGATCAGGTGATCGCCGAGACCGATACGCTGATGGCGCGGTTTCGCGGTCTGCTGCGGATTTCGGAACTGGAGGACCAGCAGCGCCGCTCCGGTTTCGTGCGTCTGGATCCGTTGCAGTTGTTGCAGGAACTGCATGACTTCTATCTGCCGCTGGCCGAAGAACGCGAGCTGGTGTTCAAGCTGGAAGTGCCCGACACCCTGCCCTTGCTCAACGGTGACCGGGCATTGTTGTTCGAGGCGGTGTCGAACCTGTTGAGCAACTCGATCAAATTCACCCCATCGGGCGGCGAGGTGATCTTGCGGGGCGTCGACCAGGGCGACAGCAGCCGCATCGAAGTGCTCGACTCAGGCCCTGGCATTCCCGAGGCGGAACGCAAGGCGGTGTTCCGGCGCTTCTACCGCGCCGAGGGCAGCAGCCAGCACGGCGGCTTCGGCCTGGGCCTGTCGATCGTCGCGGCGATTGTCACGCTGCACGGGTTTACGCTGGAGGTGGATCGCAGCGAGCTGGGCGGGGCGCGGTTGGCGCTGGATTGTCGGGCGACGTTGCTTTGATTACGCAGTCCCATTGATGACGCGGTCTCCGTGGCGAGGGAGCTTGCTCCCGCTCGGCTGCGCAGCAGCCGCAAGCTGTTAAACGCGATGTGCCTGGGGACTGTCGATTCTACAGGTTTGGGATCGCTGCGCGATCCAGCGGGAGCAAGCTCCCTCGCCACGGGGGATCGCGTCGGTCTTATGGATCAGGCTGGATCGCTGCGATGCAGCGGCGTGTTGTACAGCTCATAACGCAGTTCATCGATCAGCTTGTTCAAGCCTTCTTCGGAGCGGATGCTGTCGACGCTCATGCCGCTCACCACCAGGTCGACCTCGCCGCTTTCCTGGCGGTACAGGCGAATGGTCAGGGTGCCGTCGCCGTTGAGGCTGCATTCACAGGCCAGTGGCGCAAAGCTTTGCTCGAGACGGGTACGTAACGGAGCCAGATGGGTCATCTGTGTACCTCAGCTTCGAAGTCGCAAATGACCGGTGGCCGGCCTCCTGGCTCCCATAGACGTCCTGTCGATCTCACACTTGAAGGGTTTGCTGCACATCGGGGCGTATTCCTTGACTGTTTCGTGGGGACGCGGCGTTCAACAGCAATGCCGCACCCCTCCAGCCTAGGGAGGTTATAGCCCGCGCAAAACCTGAATTTGCACCAGAATACCAGGTGCATTTGCACTGGCTATCATGGTGCCTTTATCCGCCATTCGTTCGCGAACAAGCCCCGCTCCCGCGCCCAGACAATCGCCTCGCTACGACTATGGACGTCGAGTTTCGAATACAGCGTCGCCACGTGATTGCGCACGGTGTTGGGGGCCAGTTTCAAGCGCGCGGCGATTTCCTTGTCCGCCAGACCCTCGCAAATCAGCCCCAGTACGTCACGTTCGCGGGCGGTCAGCTCGGTGAAAGAAGTCGTCGGGGTCTGCGCATTGATGCTCTTCACATTGGCCAGCTTTTCGATCAGGGTGCGGCTGAACCACGACGCGTCCTTCATCACCTCTTCGATGGCTGCTACCAGCTCCAGCTCCGAGCGCTTGCGTTCGGTGATATTCATCAGCACCAGCAGGAAACATGGCTTGTCCTGGATGATGACGGTATCGGCCGCCACTTCGCAGTCGATCTGCTCCCCGCCTTTCTTGTGCACCTTGACGTCGACCCTGGACACGGTGGCAGTCTTTTCCAGGCGCCCGAACAACGTCGCCGCCGCTTCCTTCTCGAGGAAGCCGATCTCCTCCACGGTCTTGCCCAACAGCTCTTGGCTGGCATAACCCGTCGCCTGGAGGAAGGCCTCGTTGATTTCCGCCAGTTGCAGCTCGGCGCTACAGATCAGCGTCGGCACCGGTGACAGCCGGAACGACTTGGCAAAACGCTCCTCGCTCTGGCGCAGCGCCGTTTCGGCCTTGCGCCGCGGCTCCATGTCCATGAACGAAAACAGCATGCAGTCTTCATCGTGGAGGTCCAGCGGCTGGCCAGCGACGATCACCTGTTTGTTGGTGCCATCGGGCAAGCGCAGTTCGGCCTGCATCTGCGGGATGGTCGCGCCCTGCCCCAGGCGCTCGACGGCTAGGTCGCGCTTTTCGGCAGCCTCGAGCACATCCAGTTCATAAACCGAACGCCCGATCACCTCTTCGCGGCTGTAGCCGGTCATTTCCAGGAAACCCGCGTTGACCTTGATATAGCGCAAATCGCTGAGACGGCAGATCACCGCTGGTGCCGGGTTGGCGCCAAAGGTTTTCTCGAAGCGCTGTTCGGCGCTGGCCCATTCCGTGGCATCGCTGAGAATCAGCACCAGGTATTCCGGCTCGTCGTTGCGGTCGGTCAGCACCATGCTGCGGATGCGGTGCACCCAGGTGCGGTCCGGATCGGCCACCGGCGTCACCTCCACCAGCACATCGCTGAATTCGTCGCCGCGGGCCACGCGGGCGATGGGATAGTTGTCTTCGGGGAGCGAATGGTTGTTGCGATAACGCAAATTGAAACGCCGGGCGTACTCCTTGGCGTTGGTGCCCAACTCGCCAAGCTCCTCGACTCCGTGCATGGTCAAGGCCGCTTCGTTGGCCCAGGCAATCGTCTGGTCGACTTCGATCAGCATCACGCCATCCGATAGCCCGGCGATGATCTGCAGCAGTTGGCGGCGATTGGTATCGGTGCTCGGGACTTCCAGATTCATTGGATCTCCGTGGGGGTCAGAAACGCATGGAGGTTACGACTCCTGCACGCGTGACGCGTTCCCTGTGCAGGAAACGGCTTTCTTCTGCGGGTCATTGCTGTTCGGCGGCCGTGTCGATGCTCACCACCACCGACATCCCTGGCCGCAGGCGTTCACTTTCGGGCTGGTCCGGATCCACGGTGATGCGAACCGGAACGCGCTGGGCAATCTTGACGAAATTGCCGGTGGCGTTGTCGGCCTGCAGCAGGCTGAACTCGGAACCGGTGGCCGGGGAAATGCGTTCGACATGCCCCTGGAAGCGGCGATGGCCGAGGGCATCCACGGTGAAGCTTGCCGGCTGACCGACCCGTACCTTGTCCATCTGGGTTTCCTTGAGGTTGGCGATCACCCACTTCTGGTTCGGCACCAGCGCCATCAACTGCGCTCCGGAATTGACGTAGGCGCCCAGGCGCACGCCGATCTGCCCCAGCTGACCGTCCCGTGGCGCCAACACGCGCGTGTTGGACAGGTCGATGCGCGCCAGTTGCACCGCCGCCTCGGCGCTGGCGACAGCCGCTTCCAGGGAGCCGCGGTTGACGATGACGGTTTGCCGGTCCTGACGGGCAATTTCCAGGCTGGCCTGGGCCTGGGCGACGGCCGCGGTGGCTTGGGCGCTGGCGGCGCGACTGATATCCAGTTCACGCCTGGACACCGAACCGTCCTTTATCAACGCCTCGTTGCGGCGCAGGTCGGCGGCGGCTTTGTGGGCCTGGGCCTGGCTGTCGGCCAGCGCGGCCTGGCGCAGCTTGATGCTCGCCTCGGCGCTGTTGCGCTGCTGTACGACGTTGGCCAGGGCCGCCTGTTGCACCGCCAGTTGCGCCAGCGCCTGGTCGAGCCGTTGCCGGTAGATGCGGTCATCCAGGCGCACCAGCAGATCGCCGGCCTTGACGAACTGGAAGTCCTGCACCGGGACTTCATGGACATAACCACTGAGCTGCGGCCCGATGATCGTCACCTGCCCGCGCACCAGAGCATTCTCGGTGGTTTCCACGGCGCTGCTGAACGGCGGCAATTGCCAGGCATAAAGCACCACCAGCACGCCGACGATCGCCACTGCGGCGAATCCGAGGGATGAAAGCATCCGCACTCGCAGGGAGCGCGGTTTTGTCGCCGGAGCGGCAGGAGGCGCCTGGTCTTCCGGCGTATCGGCGATGGCATTGGTGGTCGTGGTGGTCGGCTCGGTCATGAAGAGGTGGCACCGCTGGGTTGTGTCGAAGGGGCAGGCGCTGCGGCGGCGGGCTGGGTGGTGCTCATCAGCCACAGGGCACGAATGGAAATCCAGATCATGGTCAGCACGGCGATCACCGCGATCAGCATGAACACATCGTTATAGGCAAGTATGTTGGCTTCGCGGGTAGCGGCCGTGGCGAGGCTGCGAAGGCCTTGCAGGTGACGCAGGCCCGGATCGGCAATCAGCGAACCCACCGCCGAGCCGCCGCTGTCCACCCGCGCGGCGACGCGAGGGTCGAACTGACTCAGGTTCTCCACCAGATGGCTGGAATGGAATTTCTCGCGTACTACCTGGAACGTGCCGAGCACCGCAGCCCCCACCAGGCCGCCGAGGCTCTGGCAGATCCCGAACAGCACGGAAAAACTCACCAGGTTTCGCGGGTTGGTCAGCACATTGCGCACCCCCAGGATCATCGTCGGCCCGAGGAAGAACGTGCTGCCGAATGCCAGCAGGAACTGGCTGAAGTACATGTTTTGCGGACGGCTCAGGTTGTTCGAATAACTGTCCATCACCGACCCCGTGGCCATCAACGCCAGGGAAATGATCAGCGGCATGAACAGGTGCGCCGGGTTGATGGTCAGCGCGCTGGTCACCAGCCCGGCAATACTGCCGATCAGCATCACCACGTAAAGGCTGTGCATCTGCTGGCTGCTCATGTTCAGCGCTTGCAGGAAACCCACCGCCCCAGTGGATTGTTCCGAAGTCACCATGCGGATCAGAATCACCGCCAGGGCCAGACGGATCATTACCCCGCTGCCGAGCCAACGCGTCATCAGCATCGGATTGCTGCGGTTATGTTCGATCGCCAGGCCCGCCATGATCAGCACGATGGAAGCCGCCGAGGCCACGCCGATCCATGGCGCTTCCAACCACCAGTCAATGCGCCCCAGCGACAACACCGCGCACAGCAAGGCGACGCCGCTGGCGAGCACGGTGAAGGTCAGGAAGTCGAGTTTTTCAAAGGTCTTGAAGCGATCACCCGGCGGCAACTTGAGCAGCAGCACGCAGCCCAGCGACAGCAGCGCCATGCCCAGTTCGAACAGGTACAAGCCGCGCCATTCGGCGATTTGCAGCAGGTCTTCAGAGAACAGCCGGGCCATTGGCAAGGCCAATTGCGAAGTGCCCAGGCCCAACACCAGCGCCTTTAGCCGCCACTTGGCCGGGAAAGCCTGGACCATATAATACAGGCCCAGGGAGCTGAGGGCCGCACCCACCATGCCATGGGCCGCACGCACGGCGATCGCCGAGTTCAGGTCGTTGACGAACAGATGGCCGAAGGTCACCAGGGCGTAGAGCGCCAGGAACACTTCGGTGAACGCGCGCAAGCCGAACTGCTGGCGAAATTTCACCAGCAGCAGGTTCATCGAGACGTTGGTCATGACGTAGGCCGCGGGCAACCAGGCCATCTCCGCCGTGGTGGCGCCCAGGGACCCCTGCAGATAAGGCAGATTGGCGATCACCAGCGAATTGCCCAACCCCCCGGTCAACGCCACCAGCACGCCAACCAGCGCGTAGGCAAGCCGCTTGGGCGTGGGATGCAACGGCGTCGAGGGCGAACCGGGCAGCGTCGGCCGTTCGTGCGGCTGCCAGGCGCGCGGGGTGTAATGATCCATTCAAAAACCTTGCGGGAACATAGCGACAATAGGTCGCTGGAAACTTTCCAGATGCCTGTTCGACGACAAGGAGCGTCAAGAAGTGCCGCAGACGCTTTCGTGGCGAGGGAGCTTGCTCCCGCTGGGCTGCGCAGCAGCCCCATCACTGAGAACTCGGTGCCGCTGATGCGGAATCTTCAAGAGGGGCTGCTACGCAGCCAGCGGGAGCAAGCTCCCTCGCCACGGATCGAGATGGTTCAGGCGTCGCTGGCAGGGCCTGCCGCTTTCGAGCGGGCGCGATCCTTGGCGGCCTTGGCCTCGGCGGCGAGGCACTCCAGGCAGAACTGCTCGGCGTAAGACATCAGGATTTCGGTAGTATCGCCCTTGATCGTACGCGAGCCCGCAAGAATGTAGCGCATGCGTTTTTCAGTGACGCCGATGCGCAAGGCAATCCAGGCCGGCGTCTGGCCGATGCGGTCGACGAGTTTGTTGGCGTATTCGGTGGAGTGGTTGTAGCGCTCGGCATTGGGAAACATGAGGAGGGTCCATGGAAGGGAATCAAAGCAGGGCGGCAGGTTACTCCTTTTTGCGCTGGCAGCCTGTGTTTGTGCCTGTTCGATGACTGGAAACGCCGCCGATGCTTTGTGGCGAGGGAGCTTGCTCCCTCGCCACAAAGCTTTATAGGCTGGCCCATTCGACTAATGTCTTAGACCAGTCATCGCACAACCCGATCTGCTCGCAGCTATTCTTCAGACCGCAGCATGCCTCACAGCGAAGCCCTTCCAGCCTAAGGTGCGCCCATAACCCCACGAGATGCCCACCCATCAGCGGCTATCGGGAAGCAAAATTCGCAGTAATGGCCAGTTGACAAGAATCACCCGCCACCAAATAATCCCTGCCATGTTGTACGACGACGTATAACAGATAAAAACAACAAAAAAGCAAGGGAGCGTCAGAGTGAGCACACGTGTCCGTTTTTCGCCCAAGAACCGTCCAACCCGTCCTTTTTCCCCATCGAATGTCGCCCTGGGCCTGATCAGTTGCAGCAGCCTGGCCATGTTCCTGCCCATGACTGCCAGCGCCGCAGGTTTTGTCGATGACGCCAAAGCCACGCTGAATCTGCGCAACGCCTATTTCAACCGCAACTTCGTCAACGACGCCGCCGCCCAAGGCAAAGCCGAGGAATGGACTCAAAGCTTCATCCTCGACGCCAAGTCCGGTTTCACCCAGGGCACGGTCGGTTTCGGCGTGGACGTGCTCGGCCTGTACTCGGTCAAGCTCGACGGCGGTCGCGGCACCGCCGGTACCCAGTTGCTGCCGGTGCACGACGACGGTCGTCCGGCCGATGACTTCGGCCGTTTGGGCGTGGCCCTCAAGGCCAAAGTCTCGAAGACTGAATTGAAAGTCGGCGAGTGGATGCCGGTGCTGCCGATCCTGCGTTCCGACGACGGCCGCTCCCTGCCGCAAACCTTCCAGGGCGGCCAGGTCACTTCCACCGAGATCAACGGCCTGAGCCTCTATGGCGGTCAGTTCCGTGGCAACAGCCCGCGCAACGACGCGAGCATGGAAGACATGTCGATGAACGGCCGCGGTGCCTTCACTTCGGACCGTTTCAACTTCGGCGGCGGCGAATACGCCTTCAACGAAAAACGCACCCAGGTCGGCGTCTGGTACGCGGAACTGTCCGACATCTACCAGCAGCAATATTTCAACCTGACCCACAGCCAACCCATGGGCGACTGGACCCTGGGCGCCAACCTGGGCTACTTCACCGGCAAGGAAGACGGCAGCGCCCTGGCCGGCGATCTCGACAACAAGACCGCGTTCGCCATGCTCTCCGCCAAGTACGGCGGCAACACCTTCTATGTCGGCCTGCAGAAAGTCGGCGGCGATGACGCCTGGATGCGCGTCAACGGCACCAGCGGCGGGACCCTGGCGAACGACAGCTACAACTCCAGCTACGACAACGCCAAGGAAAAATCCTGGCAACTGCGCCATGACTTCAACTTCGCCGCCGTCGGCGTGCCGGGCCTGACCCTGATGAACCGCTATATCAGCGGTGACAACGTGCACACCGCCACCGTCGATGACGGCAAGGAATGGGGCCGCGAGACCGAGCTGGCTTATACCGTGCAGAGCGGTGCGCTGAAGAGCCTTAACGTAAAATGGCGTAACGCATCGATTCGTCGCGACTTCAGCACCAACGAATTCGACGAGAACCGGATCTTCATCAGCTACCCGATTTCGCTGCTGTAACGGAAGGATTCAGCCTGGGCGCATCCCATGGCAATCTACGGCAAGGACGCCGTTCCAGAGCGGTTCGTCGATCAAACGTTGACAAGGCAGCAGAAGGATAAGGATATTCGCCCTCGGTCGTACGACAACTTATAACAACTGTACCTCTCACTGTTTGCTCAGGTAATGCCATGACCACGACACAGATTCGCCACCCTTTCAATCGCTTGCTGTTGACCGGCGCCGCCGGCGGCCTTGGCAAAGTCTTGCGCGAACGCCTCAAGCCTTACGCCCGCCATATTCGCCTGTCGGACATCGCCAACATGGCACCGGCCATCGACGAAAGCGAAGAAGTGGTGCCCTGCGACCTGTCGGATAAACAGGCCGTGCACCAATTGGTGGAAGGCGTCGACGCCATCCTGCATTTTGGCGGTGTGTCGGTCGAGCGTCCGTTCGAAGAGATCCTCGGCGCCAACATCAGCGGCGTGTTCCATATTTATGAAGCCGCGCGCAAGCACGGCGTCAAGCGCGTGATCTTCGCCAGTTCCAACCACGTCATCGGCTTCTACAAGCAGGACCAGGCCCTCGACGCCCTCTCCCCTCGCCGTCCGGATGGCTACTACGGCCTGTCCAAGTCCTACGGCGAAGACATGGCCAGTTTCTACTTCGATCGCTACGGCATCGAGACCGTTAGCATCCGCATCGGCTCGTCATTCCCGGAACCACAGAACCGCCGGATGATGAGCACCTGGCTGAGCTTCGACGACCTCACCCAACTGATCGAATGCTCGCTCTACACCCCGAAGGTCGGCCACACCGTGGTCTACGGCATGTCCGCCAACCGCGACGTCTGGTGGGACAACAGCCACGCCGCGCACCTGGGCTACCAGCCCAAGGACACGTCGGAAATCTTCCGCGCCAAAGTCGAAGCCCAGCCGATGCCGGCCGAGGATGACCCGGCCAGGATCTACCAGGGCGGCGCCTTTGTTGCTGCCGGCCCGTTCGACAACTGATTCGCCTGTTTCATGGGATACACACGAACCAAGGAATCGCCATGCAAGCCGAATTGATTGTCGATGCACGCAACGCCGTCGGGGAAAGCCCGGTGTGGGTCCCCGAGGAGAACGCCTTGTACTGGGTGAACATCCCCAGCGGCGGCCTGCAACGCTGGAACGCCAGCACTGGAAAAATCCAGGGCTGGGAAGCACCGGAAATGCTCGCCTGCATTGCCCGTCACCAGGACGGCGGCTGGGTCGCGGGCATGGAAAGCGGTTTCTTCCGTCTGCAGCCCAATGACGATGGCAGCCTGGACAGCGAGCTGTGCGCCAGCGTGGAGCACAGCCGTACCGACATGCGCCTCAACGATGGCCGCTGCGATCGCCAGGGCCGTTTCTGGGCCGGCAGCATGGTGCTGAACATGGGCGCCAACGCCGACGAAGGCCGGATGTACCGATATGACGCCGGGCAACGCAGCCCGGTCGAGGCACAGCTCAGCGGTTTCATCGTACCCAACGGCCTGGGCTTCAGCCCCGACGGAAGGACGATGTATCTCTCCGATTCGCACCCGTTGAGCCAGCAGATCTGGGCCTTCGACTACGACATCGACAGTGGCACCCCGTCCAACCGGCGCCTGTTCGTCGACATGATGCCCCTGGCCGGTCGCCCGGACGGCGCAGCGGTGGACGCCGACGGTTGCTACTGGATCTGCGCCAACGACGCCGGGCTGATTCACCGCTTCACCCCGGACGGACGCCTCGACCGTTCGCTTGAAGTGCCGGTGAAAAAACCGACCATGTGCGCCTTCGGCGGAAGCCAGCTCGATACCCTCTTCGTCACCTCGATCCGTCCGGGTGACGACAATGATCCGCAATCCCTGGCCGGTGGCGTGTTCGCTCTCAAACCCGGCGTCAAGGGTCTGGCTGAACCTGCTTTCGGAGGACGGAAACACTCCGCGAACTGATCTGCTTTGCCGCTTCACATCGATAGATATAAAAACAACAACACTGGAGATTGACCATGAATTTCAAACGCACGCTTCTGATCGCGGCCCTGCCCCTGGCCTTCCTGGCCCAGGCGGCACACGCTGAACTCACCCTGAAAATCGCCGACATCCACCCCAAGGGCTACCCGACCGTAGTCGCCGAGGAGTCCATGGGTAAAGCCCTGGAAGCGCAGAGCAAGGGCGAACTGAAGTTCAAGTACTTCCCGGGTGGCGTACTGGGTTCTGAAAAGGAAGTCATCGAGCAGATGCAAGCCGGCGCGATCCAGATGTCTCGCGTCAGCCTGGGCATTGTCGGCCCTGTGGTGCCGGACGTGAACGTCTTCAACATGCCGTTCATCTTCCGCGACCAGGCCCACATGCGCGCCGTCATCGACGGCGACGTGGGCGACGCGATCCTCGACCGGATCACCAAATCCGAATTCGGCCTGGTGGCCCTGGCCTGGATGGACGGCGGCACCCGCAACCTCTACACCAAGAAACCGGTGCGCAAGCTCGAAGATCTGAAGGGCATGAAGATTCGCGTCCAAGGCAACCCGATGTTCATCGAGACCTTCAACGCCATGGGCGCCAACGGTATCGCCATGGACACCGGCGAGATCTTCAGCGCCCTGCAGACCGGCGTGATCGACGGCGCGGAAAACAACCCGCCGACCATGCTTGAGCACAACCACTACCAGAACGCCAAGTTCTACAGCCTGACCGGCCACCTGATCCTGCCTGAGCCGATCGTGATGTCGAAAATCACCTGGAACAAGCTCACGCCGGAGCAACAGGACATGGTGAAGAAAGCCGCCAAGGCAGCCCAGGCTGAAGAGCGCGTGCTGTGGGACAAGAAGTCCGCCGCCAGTGAAGAAAAACTCAAGGCCGCCGGCGTCGAGTTCATCACCGTCGATAAAAAACCCTTCTATGACGCCACCGCGCCGATCCGGGCCAAATACGGTGCTCCGTACGCCGACCTGATCAAGCGCATCGAGGCTGTCCAGTAAGACCCTCTTAATCTGTACTCATGAAAAGGCTGGGCGCGCCTGCGGTTCACAGGCGCGCCCAGTTACGGTGGAACCCGATGAAGAATTTGCTGCTGCGTATCAACGACACGATTTACATGACTTGCATCTGGGTCGCCGGCCTGTCTGTCCTCGCCGTTGCGCTGATGATCCCTTGGGGCGTGTTCGCCCGCTACGTCCTCGGCACCGGCTCAAGCTGGCCGGAGCCCACCGCCATCTTGCTGATGATCGTGTTCACTTTCATCGGTGCAGCTGCCAGCTACCGCTCCGGCTCGCACATGGCCGTGGATATGGTCACAAGCCGCCTGCCCCCGCACTTGCAAACCTTGGCTTCGGTTTTCACGCAACTGTTGATGGCGGCGGTGTGCATTTTCATGACTGTCTGGGGCGCCAAGCTGTGCATGACCACCTGGAACCAGTTCATGAGCGCCATCCCTACCCTGCGCGTTGGCATCACTTACATGCCGATCCCGATCGGTGGGTTCCTGACCCTTATTTTTGTCCTGGAAAAACTCTTGCTGGGTGATCAAAGCAAGCGTCGGGTCGTGCAGTTCGACCTGGTTGAAGAAAACGAAGGTGCCGTTTAATGGACGCTCTGATTCTGCTGGGCAGTTTTTTGTTGTTGATCCTGATCGGCATGCCGGTCGCCTACGCGCTGGGCGCTGCCGCCCTGATCGGGGCATGGTGGATCGATATTCCGTTCCAGGCCATGATGATTCAGGTGACGGGCGGGGTGAATAAATTCTCGTTGCTGGCCATTCCGTTCTTCGTCCTGGCCGGCGCGATCATGGCCGAGGGCGGCATGTCCCGCCGCTTGGTGGCATTCGCCAGTGTGTTGGTAGGCTTCGTGCGCGGTGGCCTGTCTTTGGTCAACCTCGTGGCCTCGAGTTTTTTTGGCGCGATCTCCGGCTCCTCGGTGGCCGATACCGCCTCGGTCGGCTCGGTGCTGATCCCGGAAATGACACGCCGGGGCTATCCGCGTGAATACGCCACCGCCGTCACTGTCAGTGGTTCGGTACAAGCGCTGCTGACACCGCCCAGCCACAACGCGGTGCTGTACTCCCTCGCCGCTGGCGGCACCGTCTCCATTGGTTCGCTGTTCATGGCCGGCATCGTCCCCGGCATCATGATGAACCTGTGCCTGATGGCGCTGTGCCTGGTTTTTGCGAAAAAGCGCAATTACCCCAAGGGCGAAGTGATTCCGCTCAAGCAAGCGTTAAAGATCTGCAAGGAAGCCATGTGGGGCATGATGACCCTGTTCATCATCCTTGGCGGCATTCTCTCGGGTGTGTTCACCGCCACCGAATCGGCCGCCATTGCCGTGGTGTGGGCATTCTTCGTGACCATGTGCATCTATCGCGACTACAAGTGGAGCGAGTTGCCGAAACTGATGCACCGTACGGTACGCACCATCTCCATCGTGATGATCCTGATCGGCTTCGCCGCCAGCTTCGGCTACATCATGACGCTGATGGAAATCCCGGCGAAGATCACCACCGCGTTCCTGACCCTTTCGGACAACCGCTACGTGATCCTGATGTGCATCAACGTGATGTTGCTGCTGCTGGGCACCGTGATGGACATGGCGCCGCTGATCCTGATCCTGACGCCGATCCTGATGCCAGTGATCGTGGGCATCGGTGTGGACCCGGTGCAGTTCGGCATGATCATGCTGGTGAACCTGGGTATCGGCCTGATCACACCTCCGGTGGGCGCGGTACTGTTCGTCGGTTCCGCCATCGGCAAGGTGAGCATCGAAAGCACCGTCAAGGCCCTGCTGCCGTTCTACGCCATGCTGTTCCTGGTCCTGCTGTTGGTGACCTACGTTCCTGCCATTTCGCTGTGGCTGCCGAATCTGGTGTTGTAAGACACAACGATAAATCCCCTTGTGGCGAGGGGATTTATCCCCGCTGGGCTGCGCAACAGCCCCCATAAAACCATCTCGATTTGCCTTATATACCGAGACCGGACCTTTAGGGCTGCGTCGCAGCCCAGCGGGGATAAATCCCCTCGCCACAACAGCAATTTCACCTTGTTGAACAAGGCCGCCATGACACCGCCCCTTCTCCACCTCGAAGACGAACTCACCCGCCTCACCCTGGCTCCGCACCTGGGCGCCAGCCTCGTTGAATGGACATTGCGCAGCAGCGGAGCTCCGCTGCTGCGCCCGCCCGCACCGCAAGCACTGGAAAACCGCCTGCCGGGAAAGCTCGGCTGCTTTCCGTTGATCCCCTGGTCGAACAGGATCGCCCAAGGCGGTTTCGATTGCCCGGGCGGCTGGCTCGCCCTGGAAGCCAACAGCCCCAACGATCCCTTTCCGATCCATGGCAGTGCCTGGCAGCAGCCCTGGCAGATTACCGAACGAACTGATCAGGAAGTCTTGCTGCAGCTGGACAGCCAAACCCCGTTCGCCTATTGCGCCAGCCTGCGGATCCGCTTGAGCGGCGGCCAACTGCAAATCGCCCTGCACGTCACCCACATGGCCGAACAGGCCGCCTGGCACGGGTTGGGCTTGCATCCATATTTGCCACGCACCCCCGGCACTCGCCTGCAAACCCGCGCCAGCGAAGTCTGGATGTGCGACGCCTCGAAACTGCCAACGGAACTGACGGGCGTACCCCCAGCGTGGGATTTCCAGCAACCTCGACTACTGCCCGACACTCTCGTCGATAACGGTTTCGGCGGTTGGGATGGGCAGTGCCTGATCCAGCAACCTGACTTGGGCTACGAACTGGAATGTCGCGCCAGCGGCAGCGAATATTTCCTGTTGTACTGCCCCGTCGGTCTGGATTTCTTCTGCATCGAACCGGTCAGCCATCCGGTCAACGCGCATCACCTGCCAGGACGGCCGGGGTTGCGCTTGCTGGAGCAAGGGCAGTCGGTGGCGTTGGGGTTTTCGATGCAGTGCCGGGAGTCGTAGAGCGCATGCCCTTGTGGCGAGGGGATTTATCCCCGTTCGGCTGCGAAGCAGTCGCCACGTTTGATAACGATCAGGCCTGCTTCGCAGGCCAGCGGGGATAAATCCCCTCGCCACAGGAGCCCTGTCCGGATCGCTAAGCCCGCAACAACATGAACCCCGCCACCGCCAGACACACCCCGGCAAACCCCACCTGCAACGCCCGCGCTGGAACCTTCGCCGAGAAGCGTCGCCCCAAAATCATCCCGACGATGCTCGCCGCAATGAACGCCGCCCCTACCCGGTCGATGCTGACCCCGGCATGAAACGCGCCCACCACGCCGATCAACGAAATCAGGCTGATGACCATCAAGGAGGTGGCGACAATGCCGCGCATCTGCACGTCGGTCAGTTGCTTGAACGCCGGGACGATCAGGAAACCGCCACCCACCCCCAGCAGGCCCGAAACCATGCCCGTGACCGCGCCCAACGCCGACAGCGTGGCGGTGCAGCGGGCGGTCCAGGCCAGGCGCCCGGTCTGCTGATCCAGCATGCAGTTCTTCTGGCCCCAACTGGCCGCGCCGTGGTCGCTGGGTCCCGGCTGCGGGGTTTCTCGGCGCAGCATGCGCGCCGCCACCAGCACCATCAGCAGGCTGAACAGAATCATCAGGATTTTTTCTGAAAGCTGGTGGGCGAAATAGACACCCACCGGCGAGAACACCGCGCCCAGCAGCGCGATGAGCAAGGCCGCGCGGTAACGCACCAGCCCATGGCGCAACCCATCGATGGCGCCGACAGCTGCGGCGCTGCCCACCGCAAACAACGCCACCGGCGCGGCCTGGGTCATGCTCCAACCCAGGCCCAACACCAACGCCGGCACGGCCAGAATTCCGCCGCCCGCCCCTGTCAGGCCAAGGATCAGGCCCATGATCACACCAAAAAAACTTGCCAGTAACATAACCGTCTCTCAAGCCGCGCACGCCTGTTATCAGGCGTGATCGCATTTGCAGGACGCGGTGGCCCTCACTTAAGCTGCGGACCATATGTTGTAAGTCCCAAGCGTTGCAACCAGCTATTCATAGATTGGTCTATGACGAGGGAGCTTGCTCCCGCTGGGCCGCGTAGCAGCCCCTTTCATGAGTTCTTCCCGCACAGGTTCGTTGTCATGCCCGCGCAGATCCAAAGCTTCCTCGACCCCGCTTCAAAGACCTATACCTACGTCGTGTATGAACACGCTGGCGGGTCCTGTGCGGTGGTCGACCCGGTGCTCGACTACGACCCGGCGTCAGGCCGCAGCGGCACGGAGCAGGCCGATCGGGTGATCGCTTTCGTGGCTGAACACCAGTTGACGGTGCAATGGCTGCTGGAAACCCACGCCCATGCCGATCACTTGTCCGCCGCTCCTTACCTGAGGGGAAAACTGGGCGGCAAGATCGCTATCGGCGAATCCATCCATCAGGTACAGAGTGTCTTCAAGACGCTGTTCAATCTCGAAGCGCAATTTGCCGTGGATGGTTCACAGTTCGATCACCTGTTCGCGGCCGACGAATCTTTTTTTATCGGCAACCTCAAGGCCACCGCGCTGCACGTTCCCGGCCACACCCCGGCGGACATGGCCTACCTGATCGATGGCGATGTGATCCTGGTGGGTGACACGCTGTTCATGCCTGATGTGGGCACTGCCCGCTGCGACTTCCCTGGCGGCAATGCCTGTCAACTCTACGCTTCGATCCGCAAGCTGCTGGCCTTTCCTGCCGGCGTTCGACTCTACGTTTGCCACGATTACCCGCCGGAGGGCCGCGAGCCCCAGTGCATGAGCACCGTGGGCGAGCAGCGCCAGCACAACATCCATGTTCGCGACGGCATCGACGAGACCGCATTCGTGGCCATGCGCACCCAGCGCGACAAGACCCTGGGCATGCCGACGCTGCTGTTGCCGGCGATCCAGGTGAATGTGCGGGCGGGCCACCTGCCGCCGGCGGAGGGGAATGGCGTGACCTATCTGAAGATTCCGATCAATCAGCTCTAAGATCACCCCATACCCAATGTGGGAGCGAGCTTGCTCCGGGCGGCGATCCGACGAAGGCGGTGGGTCAGCTTGCATTGATGTCGGATGTAATGGCCTCATCGCGAGCAAGCTCGCTCCCACAGGGATCGGCGGCGGTCATATTGCCCGGTCACACCATAAATCCAATGTAGGGGCGCAGCCTTTCAGGTGCCCAAGGTCAAGCCATTGGCTGGCAGCGGCAACGCGGTCTTGTAGCGCACCTGCTTGAGGGCGAAGCTTGAGCGGATGTTTGCCACCCCGGGGACTTTGGTCAGGAAATCCATCATGAACCGCTCCAGCGACTGGATGGTCGGCACCAGCACACGGATCAGGTAATCCGGGTCGCCCGCCATCAGGTAGCACTCCATCACTTCCGGCCGGTCGGAGATCGCCTCTTCGAAATGCTGCAGCGCCTCTTCCACCTGTTTCTCCAGGCTGACATGGATAAACACGTTGACGTGCAGGCCCAGCAGGTCGGCATCCAGCAGGGTGACCTGCTCGCGAATCACTCCCAGCTCCTCCATCGCCCGGACCCGATTGAAGCACGGCGTCGGCGACAGGTTGACCGAACGGGCAAGGTCGGCATTGGTGATGCGGGCGTTTTCCTGAAGGCTGTTGAGAATGCCGATGTCGGTGCGATCCAATTTGCGCATGAGACAAAATTTCCTGTTTCTTATCGTTGTGCAGATTTTTTATCTGCAAATCATCTAAACAGCAAGCCAACAGAGAAAAAAATTCTTCTACGTCGAGCCTATGATTGTTGTAGGACAATTTCCCACCTACCCAGGGAAATTCGTCAGCTAGCGCGCCCACTACAAGAAATTCACAAGATCGAGCGTAGAAAGCCATGAACCCAGCGTACGAACCGCTACGCCTGCACGTCCCCGAACCTTCGGGCCGTCCCGGCTGCAAGACCGACTTCTCCTACCTGCATCTGACCGATGCCGGCACGGTGCGCAAACCTCCCATCGACGTCGAACCCGCCGACACCGCCGACCTGGCGCGCAGCCTGATCCGCGTGCTCGACGACCAAGGCAACGCCTTGGGCGAGTGGGCCGAGAATGTCCCTGTCGAGATTCTGCGCAAGGGCATGCGCGCCATGCTCAAGACACGCATCTACGACAACCGCATGGTCGTCGCCCAGCGCCAGAAAAAAATGTCGTTCTACATGCAGAGCCTTGGCGAGGAAGCCATCGGCAGCGCCCAGGCCCTGGCCCTGAACATCGACGACATGTGCTTCCCGACCTACCGCCAGCAAAGCATCCTCATGGCCCGCGACGTGCCGCTGGTGGACCTGATCTGCCAACTGTTGTCCAACGAGCGCGATCCGCTCAAGGGCCGGCAGTTGCCGATCATGTATTCGGTCAAGGACGCCGGTTTCTTCACCATTTCCGGCAACCTCGCCACCCAGTTCATCCAGGGCGTGGGCTGGGGCATGGCCTCGGCGATCAAGGGCGACACCAAGATCGCCTCGGCCTGGATCGGCGACGGCGCCACCGCCGAATCGGACTTCCACACCGCCCTTACCTTCGCCCACGTCTACCGCGCCCCGGTGATCCTCAACGTGGTCAACAACCAGTGGGCGATTTCCACTTTCCAGGCGATTGCCGGCGGTGAAGCGACTACTTTCGCCGGACGCGGCGTCGGCTGCGGCATCGCCTCGCTGCGGGTCGATGGCAACGATTTCATCGCCGTCTACGCCGCGTCGCGCTGGGCCGCCGAACGGGCTCGCCGCAACCTCGGTCCGGCCCTGATCGAATGGGTCACCTACCGCGCCGGCCCGCACTCCACATCTGACGATCCTTCGAAATACCGCCCCGCCGATGACTGGAGCCACTTCCCGTTGGGCGACCCGATTGCGCGCCTCAAGCAGCACCTGGTGAAGATCGGCCAGTGGTCCGAAGAGGAACACGCCGCCGTCACCGCCGAACTCGAAGCCGAGGTGATCGCCGCGCAGAAAGAAGCCGAGCAGTACGGCACCCTCGCCGGCGGGCAGATTCCGAGCGCCGCGACCATGTTCGAGGACGTCTACAAAGAGATGCCGGAGCACTTGAAGCGCCAGCGTCAGCAGTTGGGGATCTGACATGAACGATCACAACAACAATATTGCGTTGGACACCGCCATGACCACTACCACCATGACCATGATCCAGGCGCTGCGCTCGGCCATGGACGTGATGCTCGAGCGCGACGACAACGTCGTGGTGTTCGGCCAGGACGTCGGTTATTTCGGCGGCGTGTTCCGCTGCACCGAAGGCCTGCAGAACAAGTACGGCACCTCGCGGGTATTCGACGCGCCGATTTCCGAAAGCGGCATCGTCGGCGTGGCCGTGGGCATGGGCGCCTATGGGCTGCGGCCGGTGGCCGAGATCCAGTTCGCCGACTACGTCTACCCGGCGTCGGACCAGATCATTTCCGAAGCCGCGCGCCTGCGCTATCGCTCGGCCGGCGAGTTCACCGCGCCGATGACCCTGCGCATGCCCTGCGGCGGCGGCATCTATGGCGGCCAGACCCACAGCCAGAGCATCGAGGCGATGTTTACCCAGGTCTGCGGGCTGCGCACCGTCATGCCGTCCAACCCCTACGACGCCAAGGGCCTGCTGATCGCCTCCATCGAAAACGATGACCCGGTGATCTTCCTTGAACCCAAGCGCCTGTATAACGGCCCGTTCGACGGTCACCATGACCGCCCGGTAACGCCGTGGTCCAAACACCCGCAGGCGCAAGTACCCGACGGCTACTACACCGTGCCGCTGGACGTCGCCGCCATCACCCGTCCGGGCAAGGACGTGACGGTGCTCACCTACGGCACCACGGTCTACGTCTCCCAGGTAGCAGCCGAAGAAACCGGGATCGACGCCGAAGTCATCGACCTGCGCAGCCTGTGGCCGCTGGACCTGGACACCATCGTCAAATCCGTGAAGAAGACCGGCCGTTGCGTGGTGGTCCACGAAGCCACCCGCACCTGCGGTTTCGGCGCCGAGCTGGTGTCGCTGGTGCAAGAACATTGCTTCCACCATCTGGAAGCGCCCATCGAGCGTGTCACCGGTTGGGACACCCCCTACCCGCACGCGCAGGAGTGGGCGTATTTCCCTGGGCCGTCCCGTGTGGGCGCGGCGTTGAAACGGGTCATGGAGGTCTGAATGGGCACGCACGTTATCAAGATGCCGGACATCGGCGAAGGCATCGCGGAAGTTGAATTGTCGGTGTGGCACGTCAAGGTTGGCGACATGGTGGTCGAGGACCAGGTGTTGGCCGATGTCATGACTGACAAGGCGATGGTGGATATCCCTTCGCCGGTGCATGGCCGGGTCATTGCCCTCGGTGGTGAGCCGGGTGAGGTCATGGCAGTGGGCAGCGAGCTGATCCGCATTGAAGTGGAAGGCGCCGGCAACCTGAAGGAATCGGCGCAATCGGCGGCACCGGTGGCCAAGCCTGAGCCCGTCGCGAAGCCTGAACAGGCTTCCAGACCCGAGCCTGTGACGGAAAAACCCGTCGCCGCGCCTCGCCCGGCCCAAGCGGAACAGGCGCCGGTGGCCCGCGATCCCGACGAGCGCCCGCTAGCCTCGCCGGCCGTGCGCAAACACGCGCTAGACCTGGGTATCCAGCTGCGTCTGGTCCAGGGCAGCGGCCCCGCCGGGCGGATTCTGCACGAAGACCTGGAGGCTTATCTGGCCCAGGGCCCATCGTCCCAGGCCAAGAGCGGTTCGGGTTATGCCGAACGTCACGACGAGCAGCAGATCCCGGTGATCGGCATGCGCCGCAAGATCGCCCAGCGCATGCAGGAAGCCACCCAGCGCGCCGCCCATTTCAGCTACGTCGAGGAAATCGACGTCACCGCCCTGGAAGAACTGCGTGTTCATCTGAATGAGAAACACGGTGCCAGTCGCGGCAAGTTGACGTTGCTGCCGTTCCTCGTGCGCGCCCTGGTCGTGGCGCTGCGGGATTTCCCGCAAATGAACGCCCGTTACGATGATGAAGCCCAGGTCATTCACCGCTCCGGCGCCGTGCATGTCGGCGTCGCCACTCAGAGCGACGTCGGCCTGATGGTGCCGGTGGTGCGCCACGCCGAGGCCCGCAGCCTGTGGGACAGCGCGGCGGAAATCTCGCGCCTGGCGACAGCGGCCCGCAACGGCAAGGCCAGTCGCGACGAACTGTCCGGTTCGACCATAACCCTGACCAGCCTCGGCGCGTTGGGCGGCATCGTCAGCACGCCGGTGCTGAACCTGCCTGAAGTAGCGATCGTCGGCGTCAACAAAATCGTCGAGCGGCCCGTGGTGATCAAGGGCCAGATCGTGATCCGCAAGATGATGAACCTTTCCAGCTCCTTCGATCACCGAGTGGTCGACGGCATGGATGCGGCGCAATTCATCCAGGCCCTGCGTGGCCTGCTCGAACAACCCGCCACTTTGTTTGTGGACTAATCATCAATGGAGCAGGCCATGCAGACTCTGAACACCAAGCTGCTGATCATCGGCGGCGGTCCTGGCGGTTACGTGGCGGCGATCCGCGCCGGCCAACTGGGCATTGAAACGATCCTGGTGGAAGGCCAGGCGTTGGGCGGGACTTGCCTGAACATCGGCTGCATTCCGTCCAAAGCGTTGATCCATGTCGCCGAGCAGTTCCACCAGACCCGCCATCACAGCCAGGGCTCGGCCTTGGGCATCACCGTGGCGGCGCCGAGCCTGGACATCGGCAAGAGTGTGGAATGGAAGGATGGCATCGTCGATCGCCTGACCACCGGCGTCGCTGCGTTGCTGAAAAAGCACAAGGTCCAGGTCGTTCACGGCTGGGCCAAGGTGATCGATGGCAAGACCGTTGAAGTTGGTGACACCCGCATCCAGTGCGAACACCTGCTGCTGGCCACCGGTTCGAAAAGTGTCGAGCTGCCGATGCTGCCGATTGGCGGGCCGGTCATCTCGTCCACCGAAGCCCTCGCCCCCACCTCGGTGCCCAAGCATCTGGTGGTGGTCGGCGGCGGCTACATCGGGCTGGAACTGGGCACCGCCTATCGCAAGCTCGGCGCCGAAGTGAGCGTGGTCGAGGCCCAGGAGCGGATCCTGCCGGCCTACGACGGCGAGCTGACGCAACCGGTGCACGAGGCGCTCAAGCAACTGGGCGTGAAGCTGTACCTCAAGCACAGCGTCGAAGGCTTCGATGCCCAGGCCAGCACCTTGCAAGTGCGCGATCCCAACGGCGACACGCTGAACCTGGAGACCGACCGCGTGCTGGTGGCGGTCGGACGCAAGCCCAACACCCAGGGCTGGAACCTCGAAGCGCTGGACCTGGCGATGAATGGCTCGGCGCTGAAAATCGATAACCGGTGCCAGACCAGCATGCGCAATGTCTGGGCCATCGGTGACCTGAGCGGCGAACCGATGCTCGCTCACCGGGCCATGGCCCAGGGCGAAATGGTCGCCGAGCTGATTGCTGGCGAGCATCGGGAATTCAACCCGATGGCCATCGCGGCAGTGTGCTTCACCGATCCGGAGGTGGTCGTGGTCGGCAAGACGCCGGACGAGGCCAAGGCCGCCGAAGTCGATTGCATCGTGTCGAGCTTCCCGTTCGCCGCCAATGGCCGGGCCATGACCCTGGAATCGAAAAGCGGCTTTGTCCGGGTCGTGGCGCGCCGGGACAATCATCTGATTATCGGTTGGCAAGCGGTCGGTGTCGGCGTGTCGGAGCTGTCCACCGCGTTTGGCCAATCCCTGGAGATGGGCGCACGGCTGGAAGACATCGCCGGCACCATCCACGCCCATCCGACGCTGGGCGAAGCGGTGCAGGAAGCGGCGCTGCGGGCATTGGGGCATGCGTTGCATCTGTAATTGTTTAAGTGATTGGCCTTGTGGCGAGGGGATTTATCCCCGCTCGAGTGCGAAGCACTCGCATGATTCTGCGGCTCGCCCAGGTATTTGGGGCCGCTTCGCAGCCCAGCGGGGATAAATCCCCTCGCCACAAGCTGCGAAACACCCCCGGAATGAAGTATTGTTGTCCCCATTAAAAAACGTCAGAAGCCTTGAACCGTTTCGACGGTTGTCAGGAAATAGAGGGTGTCATGGGTAACGAGAGCATCAATTGGGACAAACTGGGCTTTGACTACATCAAGACCGACAAGCGCTATCTGTCGCACTGGCGCGACGGCGCCTGGGACGCGGGCACCCTGACCGACGACAATGTGCTGCACATCAGCGAGGGCTCCACTGCCCTGCACTACGGCCAGCAATGCTTCGAAGGCCTGAAGGCCTATCGTTGCAAGGACGGTTCGATCAACCTGTTCCGCCCGGACCAGAACGCCGCCCGCATGCAACGCAGCTGCGCCCGCCTGCTGATGCCACATGTCGACACCGAGCAGTTCGTCGAAGCCTGCAAGCAAGTGGTCCGCGCCAACGAGCGCTTCATCCCGCCGTATGGCACCGGCGGTGCGCTGTACCTGCGCCCGTTCGTGATCGGCGTGGGTGACAACATCGGCGTGCGCACCGCGCCCGAGTTTATCTTCTCGATCTTCTGCATCCCGGTCGGCGCTTATTTCAAGGGCGGCCTGACCCCGCACAACTTCCTGATCTCCAGCTTCGACCGCGCGGCCCCGCAAGGCACCGGCGCGGCCAAGGTCGGTGGCAACTACGCCGCCAGCCTGATGCCCGGCTCGCAGGCCAAGAAGGCCAGTTTCGCCGACTGCATCTACCTGGACCCGCTGACCCATTCGAAAATCGAGGAAGTCGGCTCGGCCAACTTCTTCGGCATCACCCACGACAACAAATTCATCACCCCCAACTCCCCTTCGGTATTGCCGGGCATCACCCGCCTGTCGCTGATCGAACTGGCCAAATCGCGCCTGGGCCTGGAAGTGATCGAAGGCGACGTGTTCATCGACAAGCTGTCGGAGTTCAAGGAAGCCGGCGCCTGCGGTACCGCAGCCGTGATCACGCCGATCGGTGGTATCAGCTACAAGGACAAGCTGCATGTGTTCCACAGCGAAACCGAAGTCGGCCCGATCACCCAGAAGCTCTACAAAGAGCTGACCGGCGTACAGACCGGCGACGTGGAAGCACCCGCGGGCTGGATCGTCAAAGTCTGACCCGGTAGCAAAGGCTCGCTCCCACGGGATTGCCGATGTCCAGAAATCCTGGATTCACCTCAAATCCACTGTGGGAGCGAGCCTGCTCGCGAAAGCGGTGGGTCAGCTTGCAGATATGTTGAATGTGCAGGCCCCTTCGCGAGCAAGCTCGCTCCCACAAGGATTGCCGGTGTCCAGAAACCCTGGATTCACCTCAGGTCCACTGTGGGAGCGAGCCTGCTCGCGAAAGCGGTGGGTCAGCTTGCAGATATGATGGATGTGAAGGCCCCTTCGCGAGCAGGCTCGCTCCCACAGGGATTGCCGGTGTCCAGAAATCCTGGATTCACCTCAAATCCACTGTGGGAGCGAGCCTGCTCGCGAAAGCGGTGGGTCAGCTTGCAGATATGTTGAACGTGCGGGCCCCTTCGCGAGCAGGCTCGCTCCCACAAGGATTGCCGGTGCCCAGAAATCCTGGATTCACCTCAAATCCACTGTGGGAGCGAGCTTGCTCGCGATGGCGCCTGTGGGTACGACATCGACTTCTGCATTGACCCCGAACCGCCCCGCCATTTCCCTGCGTCCGCAGACCGTCAATGTCAGGGCCCGGCTGTCCAGGTCCTGCCGTACCCATTTGCGCTTGATCGCCAGTTGCAGCAACGCCGCGCCCAAGGCACCGCCCAGATGCGGTCGGCGCATGCTCCAGTCCAGGCACGGGCAGGCGAACCGGCGTCGTTGAATCATCAGCGTAGAAACGTCCATGCCTAGCCCTTCAAACAGCGCTTCGCCGGATTCACTGAGCCGATAGCCCCACCCCTCCACTTCCACCAGCCACCCGGCCTCCAGCAAGCGATCATGCAGCCGCACCGCCAGCGTACCGGCCATATGGTCGTAGCAAGTGCGGGCGAACTGCAGGCGATCCGGCGTGCGCGGCGTGAAGGTCGGCCTGGCGCCCTGGCCAATCATCATCAACGCCTCCAGAGCCTCGGCTACGCGCTGGTCGGCGAGGCTGTAGTAACGATGGCGCCCCTGGACGTGCAAACGCACCAAGGCGAGGTCCTTGAGCTTCGCCAAGTGCGCACTCGCGGTGGAAGCGCTGACCTCGGCAATCGCCGCCAACTCCGTGCTGGTGCGAGCGTGGCCGTCCATCAGCGCGCAGAGCATTCGGGTACGGGCCGGTTCGGCAATCGCTGCGGCCACCTGGGACACGCCCATGTCATGGTGTTCTGCGTTCATATTTCGCTCCCGGACGAATCAAGCCATGCATCGACTGGAGATAGTAGCAACACTTTCTCCACCACGAACGAGGCTGCGCTTCATGGACCCGATCACTGCCGCGACTCACGCTGATCCCTACCCTTACTACGCCAGCCTGCGAGCCAACGGAGGATTCGGTTTCGACGCGCATCTGAAACTCTGGGTCGCCAGCAGCGCCGAGGCGGTGTGCGCGGTACTGCATCATCCCGATTGCCATGTGCGCCCTGCTGACGAGCCGGTGCCCAAGGCAATTGCCGATGGCCCCGCCGGCCAAGTGTTCGCACACCTGATGCGCATGAACGAAGGCGAACGGCAGCGCTGTCCGAGGGCGGCGATTGCCCCGCGGTTGCAGGACATCGATCCGCGCCAGGTCGAGGCATTGGTCAGGGCACGCTTGCTCAGGGAGGGCGCCGCAGGTCTGCACCAGGCGCAGTTCGTCGGGCCGGCCAGCGTGGTGGCGGCATTGCTGGGTTTCAACCCGGCGGAGAGCCGCCTGATCAGCGAATTGACCGCAGACTTCGTCGCCTGCCTGTCCCCCCTGAGCCAGGTGAAGCAGCTTGAAGCCGCGCACCGGGCCAGCGAGCAACTGATGAGCCTTTTCCAGGAGCGGATCGAGGCACAGGACGCTCCGTTGCTGAGCCTCATGTGCCAGGGTTTTGAAGGCGCCGACCCGAACAGCCGGATCGCCAACCTGATCGGCCTGCTCTCGCAAACCTACGAAGCCACGGCGGGCTTGATCGGCAATGGACTATTGGCGTTAGCTCGCGACCCCGCTTTACATCAGCAAGTTCGGGACGATCCCAAACAGATCGGCGCGTTGCTGGCTGAAGTGCAGCGCTTCGACCCGGCGGTGCAGAACACTCGACGCTTCATCGCCATGCCCTGCGAAATCCTTGGCACTGCGCTAGAACCGGGAGATGTGGTACTGGTCCTGCTGGCTTCAGCCAACCGCGACCCGCAGCTCAACCCGCAACCGGACGCCTTGCTGCTGGCTCGCGCCAACCGCCGCAGTTTCAGCTTTGGCAGCGCCCGCCATGAATGCCCTGGCCAAGATTTGGCCATGAATATCGCTCGGGCCACCGTGGAAACAATCCTTGAGCGCAATCCACGCCTGGACCGGTTGGCCTGGAGCTATCGCCCCTCGATCAACGGACGCACCCCGCTGTTCAGCGACCGCTAAACACGGCGCCATCAATCATCGCGGGTCAGCACTTCCAGCAGCTCGATTTCAAAAACCAGGTTGCTGTTGGGCTTGATGTGAGCGCCCATGGAGCGCTCACCATAGGCCAGATGGGCCGGCACCAGCAGCTTGCGCTTGCCGCCGACTTTCATCCCCGTCAGGCCGATATCCCAGCCCTTGATCACGCGACCGGTGCCGATCACGCATTGAAAGGGCTTGCCACGACTGTAGGACGAATCGAACTCGGTGCCGTCCTCGAGGGTGCCGCGATATTGAGTGGTAATCAGCGCTCCTTTGACTACGCTTTTGCCGTCGCCCGGTTCCAGGTCGATGATTTGCAGCTCTTCATTCATGGCGTTATTCCCGTGTGATCCAGGCGCGGGGTTTTCGCAGAAATCCGCGTGACAGGCAACCTTTTGCGGCACAGGGGAACCGCAACCGCCACTTCGGTTCACATGGGTATCGACCCTGCATTTTCAGATAAGGACCTTCTGATGATCGACTCTCGTCCGCTCCACGGTTTCATTCCGCCTTATATCCTCAATCGCATCATTGCCCATGGCTCCGAACAGCAACGCTCCAGCGCCCTCGGCACCCTGACCCACGTCAAGAATCTGCGCCACAACCCTGGCCCGCCGAGCAACCCACCCGCCACGGCGAAACTGCCCAGACCCGGCAAGGCCGGTCATCCACAGCGCAGCGTGCACGACGCGCAGAACACCATGGAGTTGCCCGGCCAGCCGGTACGCCTGGAAGGCCAGGCGGCCAGCGGCGACCCGGCGGTGGACGAAGCGTATGACGCCCTCGGCGCCACTTATGAGTTTTTCTGGAAAGTGCTCGGGCGCGATTCCATCGATAACAAGGGTTTTGCATTGGTCGGCAGCGTGCATTACGGCCAAGGTTATGAGAATGCCTTCTGGAACGGCGCGCAGATGGTGTTCGGTGACGGTGATGGCGAGATCTTCCAGCGTTTCACCCGCTCCCTGGACGTGGTGGCCCATGAACTGGCCCATGGCGTCACCGAAAGCGAAGCCGGCCTGATCTATGCCAACCAGTCCGGGGCGTTGAACGAGTCGATCTCCGACGTGTTCGGCGTGTTGGTCAAGCAATTCGTATTGGGCCAGACCGCCGACCAGGCCGACTGGCTGATCGGCGCCGACCTGCTCACCGACAGGATCAACGGTGACGGCCTGCGCAGCATGTCCAACCCTGGCACCGCCTACGATGACCCGCTGCTGGGCAAGGACCCGCAACCCGGGCATATGCGCGAATTCGTCATCACCCGTGAAGACAACGGCGGCGTGCACATCAATTCCGGCATTCCCAACCGGGCCTTTTATCTGGTGGCAACAACCCTGGGCGGATTTGCCTGGGAAAAGGCCGGGCGAATCTGGTATGACACCTTGTGCGACAGACAACTGGCCAACGACGCCTCCTTCAGTGCGTTCGCCCGCCTGACCGTCGAGCATGCCCGCCAGCGTTTCGGTGAGCAGGAAGTGCAAGCGGTGCAGGATGGCTGGGCGCAGGTGGGCGTCGACCTGAACGAGGAGAACGGATGAAAACCCTTCCAGACCTTGACGATAAAGCCGTGGTCAAGCTGTCACGCCAAGGTGGCGTGGCGGCCATCCATGCCCTGACCCGCCCCCGGGAAATAGAATTCGCCCAGTGCGATATCAACCAGCGCTCACGTATCTGCTCGGTGCTGGAGGGCTGCCTGCCGCTCACGTCCTCCACGCCGGGTCGGGGCGACCAAAGGTATTTCCAGATCGAGGTGCGTTATCGGGCGAACGATCAGGATGACGAGATGGTGCTGCAGGTGCCCGAGGACCGGGCACCTGGCGAGCTGGTCCACTTGTGGGACAAGGGCGAAGTGCTTTGAGGGTCTAGCGTGTGGCGGGAACGATCTTGACGATGGCGCCGGACACGGTTTCGATCAGCAGGTACTTGTCGTCGATCTGCACCCATTGCTGCTCGTCGGTCGGCTGCTCGAGTTTCTTCTGCTTCCAGTCCTTCATGGCCCTGTCCGCGCGCTGATAGTCTGCCGGTACCCGGTCATTTTCCACCAGCCGGCGGCCATTGCTCGGCGAATGCTCAAGGGCGTCTCCGGTTTTCTCGACCGCTTGCGCAACGGGCCCAAAGGCTCCGAGGCCGGCGATCAGGACCAGACTGGCGATCAAGGTTGGTTTACGCATAAAAAACTCCAGTTATTCAAGGTACTGAATCTGGGACTGCACTGGCGGCGAATCATTCCTTTTTCCATGAACCGCATCCCCGTGGCGAGGGAGCTTGCTCCCGCTGGGTTGCGTAGCAGCCCCAATCCAGACGGCGCGGTCGTTCAATGACATTGCATTTACCGCGCTTACGACTGCTGCGCAGCCGAGCGGGAGCAAGCTCCCTCGCCACGGGTCCGCCATGGCATAGTGGCGAACTCCTGGACCACGGACCTCGCCATGACCTCTTCTTCCCCCGCCCTCAAGGAAATCTTCAACGCCGCGCGCCTTGAACACATCGCCAGCGAAATGCGCGCGGTGTACCCGGCCTTCGATGCCAAGGCGTTCTTGAACCTGGCCAACGACGGATTGGCCGAATTGTCGGTCATGCAGCGCATGGCTCGGGTCAGCGAGTGCCTGCATGAGGTCCTGCCGCTGAGTTACGAAGCCTCGCTGGAGGTGCTGCGGGCCGTGGCCCCGCGTGTGAACAGCATGTTCGTCAGCCTGTTCCTGCCGCACTATGTCGCCTCCTACGGTCGGCACACCTTCGAGCTGTCGATGGACGCGCTCAAGTATTTCACCCGGTTTGGCTCCGCTGAGTTTGCCGTGCGGCATTTTTTGCGTGACGACCTGACGCGCACCCTCGGGGTCATGCATGACTGGGCGCTGGACGCCAACGAGCACGTCCGCCGCCTGGCCAGCGAAGGCAGCCGGCCGCGCTTGCCTTGGTCGTTTCACCTGGAGCCGATCCAGGCCAACCCGGAACTCGCCGCCGGAATCCTTGATGCGCTCAAGGCCGACGACAGCCTGTACGTGCGCAAATCCGTCGCCAATCACCTGAACGACGTGACCAAGCAGCATCCCGATTGGGTCCTGGAGCGGATCGAAGGCTGGCCATTGCACGATCGCCATAGCGCATGGATTGCCCGACACGCGCTGCGTAGCCTGATCAAGCAAGGCAATCTGCGGGCGCTGGCGGTTATCGGCGCGGGCGCCAGGGCGCAGGTGGAAGTTTCCGAGCTGCAAGTGACGCCAGCGGTGATTCGCCTGGGCGAGCCCATCACCTTGTCGTTCAAGGTGCGGTCCACGTCCGGACAAGGCCAGCGCCTGGTGATCGATTACGCGATCGACTACGTGAAAGCGTCCGGCGGCACGTCAGCCAAAGTGTTCAAGCTGAAGACCTTCGACCTGCCCGCCCTGGCTTCTGCCAGCCTCAGCCGTTCCCAGCAGATTCGCGAGCTGACCACCCGCCGGCACTACGCGGGCCGGCATGCGGTCCATCTGCTGATCAATGGCGAACGGCTGGGCAGTACCGCGTTCGAGATCGTTCCCTGAGTAAATCGCCTCAGGCCATTTCGACGCGTCGCGCCTGGCGGATGTTCTTCAGGAAGTGTTCGGCCGGCTGCGGGTGCCCGAGCAGATACCCCTGCAGCGAATCGCAGCCCAACTGGGTGAGGAAGTCCTGTTGCACATCGGTCTCCACGCCTTCGGCAACGATCCGCAGGCCCAAGGCCTGGCCGAGGGCGACGATGGCCGAGACGATGGCCGCGTCGTCACTGTCGTGCTCAAGGTCTCGCACGAAACCACGGTCGATCTTCAGCTCGTTGGCCGGCAGGCGCTTGAGGTACATCAGGCTCGAATAACCGGTGCCGAAGTCGTCGATGGACAGGTCCACGCCCATGTCCGAGAGCTGTTGCAGTACCGTCATGCTCGCGTCCGCGTCGCTCATGGCAGTGGTCTCGGTGATTTCCAGGGTCAGGCTGTTGGCCGGCAGGTGGTGCGTCTCCAATGCCTTGGCCACGCTCTGCACCAGGCCCGTATGGCAGAACTGCAACGCTGACAGGTTCACCGCGATACGCCAATCGGTGTAGCCCAACACGTACCATTCGCGCATCTGCCGGCAGGCTTCGTTCAGCACCCATTCGCCGATCGGGATGATCAACCCGGTCTTTTCCGCCAGGTCGATGAAAGTGTCGGGCATCAGCAGGCCCTGGGTCGGATGGTTCCAGCGCAGCAGTGCTTCGGCGCCCACCGGGCGGCCTTTCGCTGCGTCGAACTTGGGCTGGTAATAAAGGCTGAACTGGCGCTGTTCGACCGCGATGCGCAAATCCTGCAGCAGTTGCAGTTGCCGGCGGGCGTTGCTGTTCATCGAGGCGTCGAAAAAGCTGTAGCCATTCTTGCCGGCACCCTTGGCGTGGTACATCGCCGCGTCGGCATTCATCAGCAATTCATCGGCGCTCTGGCCATTGCCAGGGTACAGCGCGATGCCGACGCTGGCGGAAATCTGCAGGTCATGGTCGGCGACCCGGAACGTGCGACCGATCAGCCCGACCTGACGCGCGGCCAGGCGCAAGGCGTCGTCCGGCTCGGCCAGTTGCACCAGCAGGACAAACTCGTCACCACCGATCCGCGCCAGGGTGTCCTGGCTGCGCAGGTCTTCACGCAGACGCAGCGCGACGTCCCGCAGCAACAAGTCACCCATGTGGTGGCCAAAGGCATCGTTGACCGGTTTGAAGCCGTCCAGATCGATGAACATCAGGGCGAAACAACCGCCCTGCTCTTGCACCCGGTGCATCGCCTGGCCGATGCGATCCGCCAGCAAGACCCGGTTGGGCAGGCCGGTCAGGGGGTCGTGCAGGGCCAGTTGGGTCAGTTCGCGATTGGCCTGGGTCAAGGACCTGGCCAGTTCCGCGGTACGGGCTTCCAGGCGCGCATCGAGGATCGAAGTCAGCAAGGCAATCGCCAGCACCGCCAAGGTGGTGATCAGCACCAGGTTATCCAGGCCCTTACCGCTCAAACCGTCCAGGGAACCGCAGAAACTGCCTTCGCTGAACTGCGCCGCGGCCATGCCGGTGTAATGCATGCCGACGATGGCAGCGCCCATCACCACGGCGGCACCGGCGCGAGCGAGACGTACATGAGGGGTGTTCTGGCGCAGGTGAAAGGCGATCCATAACGCCGCCGCGCACGCCACCACGGCTATTACCAACGAGGCGCCGAACAGCGTCGGGTCATAATCGATGCCCGGCTGCATCCGCAGGGCCGCCATACCGGTGTAATGCATGGCGCTGATGCCAGTGCCCATCACCAGCGCGCCGAACACCAGCTGCCAGGTCCGCAGTTGTGGCTGGCTGACCAGCCAGAGGGCAAAGCCGCTGGAAAGGATGGCGATCAGCAGCGACAACGCAGTAATTGCCACATCGTAGCCAAGCTCCACCGGCAAGCTGAACGCGAGCATGCCGATGAAATGCATGGACCAGATGCCCACCCCCATCGCCAAGGCACCACCCGCCATCCAGAAATGCACGGCCCGACCCTGGGCAGTGGTTATGCGTCCGGTCAGGTCCAGCGCGGTATAGGACGCCAGGATCGCGACAAACAGGGAAATCGAAACAAGGGCGGGGGAATAGCTGCCGATGAGCATGGATTTTTCTCGTGGCCAAAAGGCCGAACTGCTTCCATGCCTGGTTGAAAAGTCGGCGATTGTACACAATTGGTACGGCGGTGCACGAACCAAGCATCAAAAAGCCATCACCGGTGGAATATTTGCGACGAAAGACACCTCGCCATCGCGATCAAGCTCGTCCATACACAAATCCATGTGGGAGCGAGCCTGCTCGCGAAGGCGGTAGTCGCCGCAAATGAAGAACCCGAGCCTGAACTGCTTCGGCTAAGATCTGATTCATACTCCCCGGCATTCCCACGCCACAGTGAGCTCCCATGCCCCGCCTCACCCGCACTCACCCGCGTCTTTCCTGCGCCACGGTCATCGGCCTGGCGGCGGGCCTGCTGATCCCCGCAGATTCGATCATCGGCAAGGTCCTGATCGGCTGGAACGTCGGGGTCTGGACCTACCTGGCGCTGATGTTCTGGCTGACGGTGCGAGCCAAGGCACCTGACGTCAAGCGCATCGCCGAAATCGAAGACGAGAACGCCGGGCTGGTCCTGCTGATGGTCTGCATCGCGGCCTTGGCGAGCCTGGCGACCATCACCTTCGAACTGGCCGGCAGCCGCGACCTGCAAACCGCAGGCAAGCTGCTGCATTACGGTTTCACGGCATTGACCGTGATCGGTTCATGGCTACTGATCGGGGTGATTTTCAGCGTGCACTACGCGCGCCTTTATTACACCTGGTCCGGCAAGGAGCCCGCCCTGCGTTTTGCCGAGGGCCTGACCACGCCGAACTACTGGGATTTTTTGTACTTCTCTTTCACCATCGGCGTGGCGGTGCAGACTTCGGACGTGGGTGTTGCGACGCGGCAGCTGCGCAAGATCGTGTTGGCGCAGTCGTTGATCGGGTTTGTATTCAACACCGCGATCCTGGGGTTTTCGATCAATATTGCGGCGGGGTTGTTTGGCTGAAGGGGGGCCACTTTGTGGCCCAGCGGGAGCAAGCTCCCTCGCCACCGGAGGTATCAGCAGGTTGGGGGTAGCCAGAGCCGGAAGCGTGCCCCGCCCAGCGGCGAGGCTTCGACCGTCAGGGTGCCGCCCTGGGCTTGCAGGGCGCGGCGGCTGATCGCCAGGCCGAGGCCGAAGCCGCCCGTGGCGCGATCACGGCTGCGGTCCAGCCGGTAGAACGGCTCGAATACCCGCTCACGCTCGCTGTCAGGAATGCCGATGCCGTCATCGTCGACCCAGATTTCGCAGCCTTGCTCGCTGACCAGCACCCCCACCTGGATGCGTTTTTCGCAATAGCGCATCGCATTGCGCAGCAGGTTCTGCAAGGCCCGGGCGGTGAGGCGCGGGTCGAGCTCGAAACGCTCCAGCGCCCCGTGCAGCAAAACGTCGATCACCACCTCCGGCGCCGCCAGGTCTTCATCGAGGCTGCCGAGGATGCTGTCGATGAACTCGTCCAGCGGCACTTCGACCCGCTCCGGCAGGCGCTCGGGGTTCTGCAGACGGCTATAGGACAACAGCTCCAGCACCAACTCATCCAACTCGCGAATGTGCGCCACCAACCCTTGCAGACGCTCGCGGCTGGGCGCCGGCAGATCCTCGGACAAGGCCAGTGCCAAGCCGAAGTCAAGCCGGGTCAAAGGCGTGCGCAGTTCATGGGAGACGGCATTGAGCAGGTCGCGCTGCTGATTGAGCAGGTTCTCGATATCGCCCGCCATGGTGTCGAAAACATGGGCCAGGCTGCCGATGTTGGAGCGCGGCGCGATGTGCGTGCGCTCACCCAGGTGGCCCTTGCCGAAACGCTCGGCGGTGCGTTTGAGCCGCTCCAGGTCGCGCCAGTGCGGCCGCAGCCAGAGCAGCAGACAGCCGAGCATCGTCGCGCCGATCAGCACGTTGATGCTCCAGTACAGCCAGCTGACATCCGCCGGATCCGGGGGAACGATCATCTTCACCGCGGTGCGCCCATCCAGCGGCGCGGCCGCCAGGGTTCGCCAACCCCAGTCGCCGATGCGCACCACATTCTCACCGCGTTGCAGACGCGCCTGCTCGGCGGTGGTGAAATCCGCATCATCGGTGGCGGCGAGCTCGATGCGCAGCGGCTCGAACTCCTTGTCCATCTGCGCTGCCAGCGCCGGCCATTGCGCGCTGGGTACGGCGCGAAACTGCTTGGCCATCAAGGTTTGCAGGCCACGGGAATAGTCGAGGTTGTAAGTCTGGAAGCGCTCATGGAACAGGCGGATCACCAGTTCCGGCATCAGGTAGATCGCCGCGCTGTAGGAGACGATGGTCACCAGATACAGACGAATCAGCAGTTTCCACATCGATCAGCATTCCCACTCGGAACGGCTGAACAGGTAACCCTTGCCCCACACGGTCTTGATCTTGCGCGCCTCGCCGGCGTTGTCGTCGAATTTGCGCCGCAATTTGGAAATGGCCACGTCCACCGAACGATCGGTGCCGTTGAATTCGATGCCGCGCAAGCGCTGCAAGATCTGGTCGCGGCTGAGCACCTCGCCGGAATGCCGGGCCAGCACCACCAGCAGGTTGTACTCGCCGCTGGACAGCTCCACCGGCTGCCCGCGCCAGGTGACGGTGCGCTCGGACAGATCGATGCACAGGTTGCCCATGACAATACGGTCGTTGACCGTTTGCGGTTCAGTGAGGCTGCTGCGCCGCAGCAGCGTGCGTACCCGCGCCAGCAATACCCGCGGCTCGCAGGGCTTGGTGACGTAGTCATCGGCGCCCATTTCCAGGCCCAGCACCTGGTCGTGGCTGTCATCCCGAGCGGTGAGCATCAGGATCGGCAGGGTCGCCGAATCGGCGCGCAGCAGACGGCAGACCTGCAAGCCATCCAGGCCCGGCAGCATCAGGTCGAGGATCACCAGGTCCGGCGGGTTGGCCCGTGCCCGCTCACGGACGTGATCGCCACGGTTGAGGACGCTGACCTGATAGCCGTTGCGCTCCAGGTAGCTGGAGATCAGTTCGCAAAGGGCGGCGTCGTCTTCGACGAGGAGGATGTTGGGCATGGGGTGGTCCAGAAAATACGGTGGCGCCTGGGCGGGACTCATCGCGAGCAGGCTCGCTCCCACAGGGGTTTCGGTACGCAGCAAAAACCGTGTGGGAGCGAGCTTGCTCGCGATGGCGGTCCCACAGGCGCAAGAAATCTCAAGCCACCAAGGATATACGCCGGCGCCCGTGGTCGAGCAAAACCCTTACACAATTTCACACAGCTTCTACAAAACTTCACCAATCGACCTGCAGCAAGGCCGCCGCACACTCGACGATCCGCCGACACGCATCCGCCAATTGCACTTGGTCGACCACCAGGCCGATCCGGATATGCCCTGCCGCGCTCGGCCCGAACGCCTCGCCCGCCAGCACCGACACGCCATAGCCGTCCAGCAGGCGCTCGGCAAATGCCTGGGCGGCGAGACCCGTCTGGCGCACGTCGACCATCACGAACATCCCGCCATCAGGCCGTACCGGCCTGAGGCCCGCACGCCCCTCCAGCGCCGCGCACACCAGGTCACGGCGCTGGCGATATTCCTCGCGCATCCGCGCCACTTCAGGCAGATCCCGCTCAAGGGCAACCTGGGCGGCGCGCTGGACGAAGTCCGGCAGGCCGAACAGCATGCACAGCGACAGGTTGGCCAGATGCCCGGCAAGGGACTCGGGGCCGATGGCCCAGCCGATGCGCCAGCCCGTCATGGCGTGGGATTTGGACAGGCTGTTGAGGGTGGCGGTGCGCTCGGCCATGCCCGGCAGGCTGGCCGGGCTGATATGTTCGCCGTCGTAGAGCAAGTCGCTGTAGACCTCATCGCTGATCAGCCACAGGTCATGCTCGATGCACAGTTGCGCCAACGCTTGCCAGGTGGCCAGCGGCAGGCTGGCGCCGGAGGGATTGTTGGGGCTGTTGAGCAGCATCGCGCGGGTACGCGGCGTGATCAGCCGGGCCACGTCGGCAGGCTCTACCCGAAAAGCGTTTTCCGGACGTACCGCCACCGGGACCACTTTCGCCCCGCAGGCGCCAAAGACCGCTTCGTAGGTGACGTACATCGGTTCGGCGACAATCACCTCGTCGCCGGGGTCGAGCAGGCACTGCGCGACCGCGAAGACCGCACACTGGGCGCCGGGCAGCACCGTAACGTGCCCGGCGCCCACCGGTTGGCCGCAACGTTGCTGGTGGCGCCGGGCGATGCTGGCGCGCAACGCATGCAGGCCACGGGTATCCGAATAATGCGTGTCCCCCGCCCGCAGGCTGGCGACGGCGGCCTCGACAATGGCCGGTGGCGTGTCGAAATCCGGATCGCCCACTGACAGCAACAGCACCTCCCTGCCCTGTTCGCGCATGGCCAGCGCCCGGTCATGGATCTGCCAGGCGGCGGCGCCGTCGCCGGTGATGCGTTGGGTCAAGGCTGAAAAGCGCATGCATTGCTCCTGTTAGCGCGATATCCAGCTTCAACCCTATCTCAAATAACGAAGCGCGCCACCGTCGCATTCAAACCCACCGCCAGCCGCGACAGTTCGTGAGTGGCGTCGCTGGTCTGTTGCGCGCCGCTGGCCGATTGGGTCGCCAGATCACGGATGTTCATCAGGTTGCGGTCCACTTCGCGGGAGACCTGGGCCTGTTCTTCGGACGCGCTGGCAATGACCAGGTTGCGCTCGTTGATCTGGTGGATCGACTGGGTGATCTGTTCCAGCGCCACGCCGGCGCCACGGGCCAGTTCCAGGGTGCTTTGGGTGCGCTGGTTGCTTTGCTGCATCGACTGCACGGCCTGGCCGGTGCCGTTCTGGATGCCGGCGACCATTTTTTCGATTTCCTGGGTCGATTGCGCGGTGCGATGAGCCAAGGCGCGGACTTCATCGGCCACCACCGCGAAACCACGTCCGGCCTCCCCGGCCCTGGCGGCTTCGATGGCCGCGTTGAGGGCCAGCAGGTTGGTCTGTTCGGCGATGGCGCGGATCACGTCCAGCACCTTGCCGATGTCGCGGCCCTGGACTGCCAGGCCCTCGATCATCGCGGCGGTGGCTTGCACGTCGTGGGTCATGGTCTGGATCGCATCGACGGTCTCCACCACTCGCGTGCGCCCTTCCCGGGCCGCCTGGGTGGACTGGTTCGAGGCTTCGGAAGTGGACACCGCGTTGCGGGCAACCTCCTCGACCGCGGCGGTCATCTCATTGACGGCGGTGGCCGCCTGCTCGATTTCGCTGTGCTGCCGTTGCAAGCCACGGGAAGACTCCTGGGTGACGGCACTCAACTCTTCAGCGGCGGCGCCCAGCTGGGTGGCGGAACCGGCAATCTGCTCGATGGTCTGGCGCAGGCTGCCCTGCATGGCGCCCAAGGCCTGGAGCAATCGCGCAGGTTCGTCCTTGCCGTCGTCGACGATGACGGTGACCAGATTGCCGCTGGCAATGGTCCGGGCTGCTTCGAGCGCTCGATTCAGCGGCGTCACAATGCTGCGGGTCAGGAGCAAGGCCAGCAACACGGTCGCCAGCGCGGCGATGACCGAGACGACGATGATGCCGGTGATGGCGCTGCTGTAGTAGCCGTCAGCCTTGGCCGATGCTTCGCCGGCGCTGGTCACGTTGAACTCGATGAGTTTGTTGAGCTGTTCGCCCATCAGGTCGGTGCCTTCCTTGATCCGCGTATTGATATGGGCGCGCAGTTGATCAAGCTTGTCCTGACGCGACAGCTGGAGCATTTCCTGCTGGGCCTCGAGATACTTTGCAAGCGTCGCGGAAAAAGTCTTGTACAGCTCGGCCTCTTGCGGGGTGGCCGGCAGCGCCGCATAGCTGTTATTGGCCTTGTGCAGTTTTTCCACCAGCACACCGATGCGCCCGTCGGCCTCGTTCAGGCTGGCCGGGTCACGGTTCACCAGTATGCGAAACGAGAGGATGCGCATGCGCAAGACGCTTTCCATCACACTGGCCAGATGGCTGACGCTGGGCACCTGGGTCTGCTCCATGTCCACCGAAGCCTGGCGGATGACCGACATGCGATTGGCGGCGAACACGCCGAGGACGACGACAAGCAGTGCGATGACAGTGAAGCCGAGAAAGGCTCTGGGGGCGATATTCAAGCTGCGTAGGGACATGGGAAGACCTCGGATGGTGGTCGAGCGTCCATGCCGCCGGCGTATTGTTTGGGATAATTGTGGGTACGCCTGCCTCGTTATCGGCCCGACTTGAGGCTTTTGCAGGGGGAGATGGAAAATATTCCGTGATGTCAGCGGCGCGAAGCCGCGATTGACGCCCCGGCCTCGCCCATGGTCTCCTGTCGGCCTAGTTACGGGTGCCCTTCACAGGGTGAAACGGGAAACCGGTGAATCGTGTGCTTTACTCCAAGGCCACGTCAGTCCGGTGCTGCCCCCGCAACGGTAAGCGAGCGAAGCGTCGAATCCACTGTGCCTTGGCATGGGAAGGTGACGCTTGCAGGCAAGGCTTCGGCCCAGCCCCTCGCGAGCCCGGAGACCGGCCCATGACTCAAGCTCAACAAACCCGCGGTGGGCGGGCGCTGTTCGAATTCTGGCGAGCCCTCGCCCGGATTTTCATTGCGCTCGCTTCCCCGCCGACAAACCCGAGGGAAGCGCCATGTCGACCATCAGCAGCACCGCCCGTACCACCAGCAGCACTGTCACCCTGAGCCAGCGCCTGAGCGCGGCGGTCCTCGCCTCGATCCTCGGTGCGGGCCTGGTCTACTTCGCCGGTTTCTCCCACATCGAAGCGGTGCACAACGCGGCCCACGACACCCGGCATAGCGCCGCGTTCCCGTGCCACTGAGACCTGACGACATGATCAAGCGTATCGCTCGGACTGCCGGTTTCAGTGGGCTGCTGGCCGCCCTGCTGTTGACTCTTCTACAAAGCCTGTGGGTCTCGCCGTTGATTCAGCAAGCCGAAACCTACGAAAAGGCCCCGGCCAGCGAAGTCCATGAGCATGTTTCGGGCGCTGCCCACAGCCATGACGACGAAGCCTGGGAGCCGCAAGACGGCTGGCAACGCCTGCTCGCCACCACGGGCGGCAACCTGGTGGTCGCGGTGGGTTTCGCCCTGATGCTGGCGGGCCTGTACACCTTGCGCGAGCCGACGCGTACGTCCCAGGGCTTGCTTTGGGGACTGGCCGGTTACGCCACCTTCGTCCTCGCGCCAACGCTTGGCCTGCCACCGGAACTGCCTGGCACGGCGGCGGCTGAGCTGGCCCAGCGGCAGATGTGGTGGATTGGCACGGCGGCGTCCACGGCGGTAGGCATAGCCCTGATTGCCTTCGGCCGGCAGTGGCTGCTGAAGCTGCTGGGTGTCGCGACCTTGGTCGTTCCTCATGTCATCGGCGCGCCGCAGCCTGAAGTCCATTCGATGCTGGCTCCCGAGGCGCTGGAAAGCCAGTTCAAGATCGCCGCGCAACTGACCAATGTCGCGTTCTGGCTCTCCCTGGGCCTGATCAGCGCCTGGCTGTTTCGCCGTGGCGCCCAGGCTCGCCACGACGCATGAGTAGCGGGCCGCTCCTGGTGGTCGGCCTGGGCTGCCAACGCGGTTGCCCGGCCAGTGCGTTGCGGGCATTGCTTGAGCAGACGCTATTGGCCCACGGCATTGCGCTTGGTGACGTACAGGCCTTGGCCAGTATCGATCTCAAGCACGACGAACCGGGCCTGCTGGAGCTGGCCGAGCAATTGGCGCTGCCACTGACCTGCTTCACTGCCGAGCAGTTGGCGGGTTATCAAACGCAGCTCAGCCAGCGTTCCCGGATCGCCTTCGAGCGTACGGGCTGCCACGGCGTCGCCGAAAGCGCCGCCCTTGCCCTGGCCGATCAACTGGGCGATTCGCCCGCGAGACTGCTGATTACCCGCCAGAAAAGTGCGCAAGCCACCCTGGCATTGGCGGCAGCTTCGTAACCCTCGATAATCGCCGCCGGAATCATGAGCGCTGCTCATGCAAGGCCCTTTTCTACAGGAACCGGTCATGACCGTTTACTTCATCGGTGCCGGCCCCGGCGACCCGGAACTGATCACCGTGAAAGGCCAGCGCCTGATCCGCCGTTGCCCGGTGATCATCTACGCCGGCTCCCTGGTGCCGGCGGCCGTGCTCGAAGGCCACAGCGCCGAACAGGTGGTCAACAGCGCAGAGCTGCACCTGGAACAGATCGTCGAATTGATCAGGATCGCGCATTTGAACGGCCAGGACGTGGCCCGGGTGCACTCCGGCGATCCAAGTCTGTATGGCGCCATCGGCGAGCAGATCCGCTGCCTCCGGGAGCTGGACATCCCTTTCGAAATCGTTCCGGGCGTCACCGCCACCTCAGCCTGCGCGGCCCTGCTCGGCGCCGAGCTGACGCTACCGGACGTGTCCCAGAGTGTGATCCTGACCCGTTACGCGGACAAGACCGCGATGCCCGCCGGGGAAGAACTTGCCAGCCTGGCGCGGCATGGCGCAACCATGGCAATTCACCTGGGCGTCAATCACCTGGAAAAAATAGTCGCTGAACTGCTGCCCCACTACGGCGCGGATTGTCCGATCGCGGTGATTCACCGGGCCACGTGGCCGGATCAGGATTGGGTGGTGGGTACGCTGGAGGATATCGCCGGGAAGGTCCAAGCCAAGGGCTTTCGACGTACGGCGCTGATACTGGTGGGGCGCGTGTTGGGCAATGATGTGTTCAGCGAATCATCGCTGTATCGCGCCGGCCATGTGCATCTGTACAGGCCCTGACTCGTCGATATGGCTCAACCGGAATCCCTTGTGGGAGCGAGCCTGCTCGCGAAAGCGGCGGATCAGCCGGCAACGATGTCGAATGTGCCGGCCCCTTCGCGAGCAGGCCCGCTCCCACACGACTGGTGGTGCCCGCCGGAATCGTGACCCTGACCCGGATCCTGTGGGAGCGAGCTTGCTCGCGATGACCATGGGACGTTCAACATCAACGCAAGCTGACCCACCGCTATCGCGAGCAAGCTCGCTCCCACAGGGATCGGCGGCGCCTCTAAGATGGCATGCTGGTCGCAGAAGCTTTTGTGGCGAGGGGATTTATCCCCGCTGGGCTGCGCAGCAGCCCCATATTCCAAGGGGGCGCTACGCGCCCCAACGGGGATAAATCCCCTCACCACAGATAAGTCCCCTCACCACACATAAATCCCGGCGCCACAATCAGTAGTAGGCGTTTTCTTTCTGCGTGTGGTCGGTCACGTCGCGCACGCCCTTGAGTTCCGGGATGCGCTCGAGCAAGGTGCGCTCGATGCCTTCCTTCAAGGTCACGTCAGCCTGGCCGCAGCCCTGGCAACCGCCGCCGAACTGGAGCACGGCGATGCCGTCTTCCACCACGTCGATCAGCGACACCTGGCCGCCGTGGCTGGCCAGCCCCGGGTTGATCTCGGTTTGCAGGTAATAGTTGATGCGCTCGTTGACCGGGCTGTCGGCGTTGACCATCGGTACCTTGGCGTTCGGCGCCTTGATGGTCAGCTGGCCGCCCATGCGGTCGGTGGCGTAGTCGACCACCGCATCGTCCAGGAAAGCTTCGCTGAACGAGTCGATGTACGCGGTGAAGCTCTTGAGCCCCAGCGCGGTGTCTTCGGGTTTTTCTTCTCCCGGCTTGCAGTAGGCAATGCACGTCTCTGCGTACTGGGTGCCGGGCTGGGTGATGAAGATGCGGATCCCGATACCCGGGGTGTTCTGCTTGGACAGCAGGTCGGCCAGGTAATCGTGGGCGGCATCGGTAATGGTAATGGCGGTCATGGAAACTCCTCGCAGGCTTGCCGGCAGTTTACGCCAATCATCGCGCCGGACAAAGTCCCAGTATTTTTGTCAGGAAAGCAGCCGACCGCGCAAGGGCGCGAAGCAGCAACTGCCGGGCGAGGTCGCGCTTGATCCGCGCCATCTTCGCTGCGCTCAAGCCATAGGTGATGTGGGTCTTGTGCACGATCCCCCCTGCACCGGCCAGAGCCGGTAATAGATCGGGCCGGTACCGCTTGCAAACATGAGCTAGATTCATGCAAAAGCCCTCCATGATCAAATCCTGCACAGGTTTGCTATCATTCCGGCCTTCGTAATGGTCTTTTTTCCAGGTAGTCCTATGTCTGATCGCAGCGCTCGCCTTTATCTTCTCCAGCAGGCCCTCAAGGAACGCATCCTGATCCTCGACGGCGGCATGGGCACGATGATCCAGAGCTACAAGCTGGAAGAGCAGGACTACCGTGGCAAACGCTTCGCCGACTGGCCGAGCGACGTCAAGGGCAACAACGACTTGCTCGTGCTGACCCGCCCCGACGTGATTGGCGCTATCGAAAAGGCCTACCTGGATGCCGGCGCCGACATCCTCGAAACCAACACCTTCAACGCCACCCAGGTGTCCCAGGCCGACTACGGCATGCAGGGCCTGGCCTACGAGCTGAACCTGGAAGGCGCGCGCCTGGCCCGCAAGGTGGCCGACGCCAAGACCCTCGAAACCCCGGACAAGCCGCGCTTCGTCGCCGGCGTGCTCGGCCCGACCAGCCGCACCTGCTCGCTGTCGCCGGACGTGAACAACCCCGGCTACCGCAACGTGACCTTCGACGAGCTGGTGGAGAACTACACCGAAGCCACCAAGGGCCTGATCGAAGGCGGCGCCGACCTGATCCTGATCGAGACCATTTTCGACACGCTCAATGCCAAGGCCGCGATCTTCGCCGTGCAAGGCGTCTATGAAGAGCTGGGCATCGAGTTGCCGATCATGATTTCCGGCACCATCACCGACGCCTCCGGCCGCACCCTCTCCGGCCAGACCACCGAAGCCTTCTGGAACTCGGTGGCCCACGCCAAGCCGATCTCCGTCGGCCTGAACTGCGCCCTCGGCGCCAGCGAACTGCGCCCGTACCTGGAAGAACTGTCGAACAAGGCCAGCACCCATGTGTCGGCGCACCCCAACGCCGGCCTGCCCAACGAATTCGGCGAATACGACGAGCTGCCGGTGGACACCGCCAAGGTCATTGAAGAATTTGCCCAGAGCGGCTTCCTCAATATCGTCGGCGGTTGCTGCGGCACCACCCCGGCACACATCGAAGCTATCGCCAAGGCCGTCGCTGGCTATGCTCCGCGGCAGATTCCCGAGATTCCCCGGGCGTGCCGCCTGTCGGGCCTGGAACCGTTCACCATCGATCGCAGCTCGTTGTTCGTCAACGTCGGCGAGCGGACCAACATCACCGGCTCCGCCAAATTCGCCCGGCTGATCCGCGAAGACAACTACACCGAAGCCCTGGAAGTGGCGCTGCAACAGGTCGAGGCCGGCGCCCAGGTGATCGACATCAACATGGACGAGGGCATGCTCGATTCGAAGAAGGCCATGGTGACCTTCCTCAATCTGATCGCCGGCGAACCGGATATTTCCCGCGTGCCGATCATGATCGACTCCTCCAAGTGGGAAGTCATCGAAGCTGGCCTCAAGTGCATCCAGGGCAAGGGCATCGTCAACTCCATCAGCATGAAGGAAGGCGTCGAGCAGTTCATCCATCACGCCAAGCTGTGCAAGCGCTACGGCGCGGCCGTGGTGGTGATGGCCTTCGACGAAGCCGGCCAGGCCGACACCGAGGCGCGCAAGAAGGAAATCTGCAAGCGCTCCTACGATATCCTGGTCAACGAGGTTGGCTTCCCGCCGGAAGACATCATCTTCGACCCGAACATCTTCGCCGTCGCCACCGGTATCGAAGAGCACAACAACTATGCCGTGGACTTCATCAACGCCTGCGCCTACATCCGCGACGAACTGCCCTACGCGCTGACCTCCGGTGGCGTGTCCAACGTGTCGTTCTCGTTCCGTGGCAACAACCCGGTGCGCGAGGCGATCCACTCGGTGTTCCTGCTGCACGCGATCCGCGCGGGCCTGACCATGGGCATCGTCAACGCCGGCCAACTGGAGATCTACGACCAGATCCCGGTGGAACTGCGCGACGCGGTGGAAGACGTGATCCTCAACCGTACACCCGAAGGCACCGACGCCCTCCTCGCGATCGCCGACAAGTACAAGGGCGACGGCAGCGTCAAGGAAGCGGAAACCGAAGAATGGCGCGGCTGGGAAGTGAACAAGCGCCTGGAGCACGCGCTGGTCAAGGGCATCACCACCCACATCGTCGAGGACACCGAGGAATCGCGCCTGTCTTTCGCCCGCCCGATCGAAGTGATCGAAGGCCCGCTGATGGCCGGCATGAACATCGTCGGCGACCTGTTTGGCGCCGGCAAGATGTTCCTGCCCCAGGTGGTCAAGTCCGCCCGCGTGATGAAGCAGGCCGTGGCGCACCTGATTCCGTTCATCGAAGCGGAAAAAGGCGACAAGCCAGAGGCCAAGGGCAAGATCCTGATGGCGACGGTCAAGGGCGACGTCCACGACATCGGCAAGAACATCGTCGGCGTGGTGCTGGGGTGCAACGGCTACGACGTGGTCGACCTCGGCGTGATGGTGCCGGCGGAGAAAATCCTTCAGGTGGCCAAAGATGAGAAGTGCGACATCATCGGCCTGTCCGGCCTGATCACACCGTCCCTGGACGAAATGGTGCATGTGGCGCGGGAGATGCAGCGCCAGGACTTCCACCTGCCGCTGATGATCGGTGGCGCCACGACCTCCAAGGCCCACACCGCCGTGAAGATCGAACCCAAGTACAGCAATGATGCAGTGATTTACGTCACCGACGCCTCCCGCGCCGTGGGCGTGGCGACGCAGTTGCTGTCCAAGGAGCTCAAGCCGGCGTTCGTCGAGAAGACCCGCCTGGACTACATAGACGTGCGCGAGCGCACCTCCAACCGCAGCGCCCGCACCGAGCGCCTGAGCTACCCGGCGGCCGTGGCGAAGAAGCCGCAGTTCGACTGGAGCAGCTACCAGCCGGTCAAGCCGACTTTCACCGGCGCACGGGTGCTGGACGATATCGACCTGAACGTCCTGGCCGAGTACATCGACTGGACGCCGTTTTTCATTTCCTGGGACCTGGCCGGCAAATACCCGCGCATCCTCACCGACGAAGTGGTCGGCGAAGCGGCCACCGCGCTGTACGCCGATGCCCGGGCGATGCTGCGCAAGCTGATCGACGAGAAACTTATCAGCGCTCGCGCGGTGTTTGGCTTCTGGCCGGCCAACCAGGTGCATGACGACGACCTGGAAGTCTACGATGATCAAGGCAAGCCACTGGCGCGCCTGCATCACCTGCGCCAGCAGATCATCAAGACCGACGGCAAGCCGAACTTCTCCCTGGCCGACTTCGTCGCACCCAAGGACAGCGGCGTGACCGACTACGTCGGTGGCTTCATCACCACCGCCGGCATCGGTGCCGAAGAAGTCGCCAAGGCCTACCAGAACGCCGGCGACGACTACAACTCGATCATGGTCAAGGCCCTGGCCGACCGCCTGGCCGAAGCTTGCGCCGAATGGCTGCACCAGCAGGTGCGCAAGGAGTATTGGGGCTATGCCAAGGATGAGCGCCTGGACAACGAGGCGCTGATCAAGGAGCAATACACCGGCATCCGCCCTGCCCCCGGTTACCCGGCCTGCCCGGATCACACCGAGAAAGCCACCCTGTTCCGCCTGCTCGACCCCGAGGCCAGCGAACTGAAAGCCGGACGCAGCGGCGTGTTCCTCACCGAACACTACGCGATGTTCCCGGCGGCGGCGGTCAGCGGCTGGTACTTCGCCCATCCCCAGGCGCAGTATTTCGCCGTGGGCAAGATCGACAAGGACCAGGTCCAGAGCTACACCGCGCGCAAGGGCCAGGACCTGAGCGTGACCGAGCGCTGGCTGGCGCCGAACCTGGGCTACGACAACTGATCAGGCGCCCCTGAAAGATCGCAGCCGAGGCGCGCTGCGATCTTTTCCCTGGGGTTGTCTATGCTTGTCCCAAACCCATGGCAGACGAGGGATTTATGGACGATCCAGTCGACAACAAGCCGCCGACCCTGTTGCAGATGATGCACAGCGTGCTGGCCGCCGCTTTCGGCGTGCAGAGCGGCAAGAACCGCGCCCGGGATTTCACCCACGGCAAGCCGAGTCACTTCGTGATACTGGGAATCGCGTTCACGGTGATCTTCGCCTTGACCCTGTTTGGCATCGTCAAGCTGGTGGTGCACCTGGCGGGGTTGTGACGCCCTCCAACATCACACACATACCCCTGTGGGAGCGAGCCTGCTCGCGAAAACGATAGTCCAGTCGATGATGATGTCGACTGACACATCGCTTTCGCGAGCAGGCTCGCTCCCACAATGGGTTATGCGTGGATTGGGAGGTTATTGATGACTGACCCAGAACACCGCCGTGCCCACCACCAGGATAATCAGGAACAGGATGGCCCAGGCATCAACGGTACTGTCGCTTTTCCTTGCTTTGGTCGGATTACTCATTGCATCGCCTCTTGTCGGTTTTGTAGGTGATTGCATAGGGACTCGACCACAGTTAAGACGATGATTGCCCGTACGACAAATGTGGGTTAGCCAATAATCGAAGGCATTAGTCGATTTGGTTCTTTACATATACTCAAACATCACTTTTGCGCATAACTCAAAACAGGTATCTTGCACCGGCTCCTCTAGGAGTGCGCGGCCGTGCGCGCAGAATTGCCGAGGCAGAACCCGATTTCAGCGAGCCAACCTGCAGCTGTTTCTGATCGGCCCAAGCCTGAGAACGAGACTTATATGTACGTATATGACGAGTACGATCAGCGGATCATCGAGGACCGCGTCAAGCAGTTCCGTGATCAGACCCGACGCTATCTGGCAGGCGAGCTGAGCGAAGAAGAATTCCGCCCTCTGCGCTTGCAGAATGGCCTGTATATCCAGCGCTTCGCCCCGATGCTGCGCGTGGCGGTGCCTTATGGCCAACTGACCGCGCGCCAGGCTCGCAAGCTGGCCCAGATTGCCCGCGACTATGACAAGGGCTACGCCCACATCAGTACCCGGCAGAACGTCCAGTACAACTGGCCTGCCCTGGAAGACGTGCCCGAGATCCTGGCGGAACTGGCCACCGTGCAGATGCACGCGATCCAGACCAGCGGCAACTGCCTGCGCAACGTGACCACCGACCAGTTTGCCGGCGTCGCGGCCGACGAACTGATCGACCCGCGCCCATGGTGCGAGATCGTTCGCCAATGGACCACGTTCCACCCGGAATTCGCCTACCTGCCGCGCAAGTTCAAGATCGCCATCAATGGCTCGACCTCGGACCGCGCGGCCATCGAAGTCCATGACATCGGCCTCGAAGCGGTCTACAACGCCGCCGGCGAGCTGGGCTTCCGCGTGCTGGTGGGCGGCGGCCTGGGCCGTACGCCGGTGGTCGGCGCGTTCATCAACGAGTTCCTGCCATGGCAGGACCTGCTGAGCTACCTCGACGCCATCCTGCGGGTGTACAACCGCTACGGGCGTCGCGACAACAAATACAAGGCGCGGATCAAGATCCTGGTCAAGGCCCTGACGCCTGAAGTGTTCGCCGAAAAGGTCGAGGCCGAAATGGTCCACCTGCGTGGCGGCCAGACCACCCTGACCGAAGCCGAAGTCCATCGCGTGGCCAAGCATTTCGTCGACCCGGCCTACAAGGCCCTGGACAACCAGGACGCCGAACTGGCCGCCCTCGACAAGGAACACCCGGGCTTCGCGCGCTGGCGGACACGCAACACCCTCAAGCACAAGAAACCGGGCTACGTCGCAGTGACCCTGTCGCTGAAGCCGACCGGTGTCGCACCGGGCGATATCACCGACAAGCAGATGGACGCCGTGGCCGACCTGGCCGACCGCTACAGCTTTGGCCAGCTGCGCACGTCCCACGAGCAGAACATCATCCTGGCGGACGTTGAACAGAGCCAGTTGTTCACCCTGTGGGGCGAGCTGCGCGAGCAAGGCTTCGCCACGCCGAACATCGGCCTGCTGACCGACATGATCTGCTGCCCGGGCGGGGATTTCTGCTCGCTGGCGAACGCCAAGTCGATTCCGATCGCCGAGTCGATCCAGCGCCGCTTCGACGACCTCGACTACCTGTTCGACATCGGCGAGCTGGACCTGAACATTTCCGGCTGCATGAATGCCTGCGGTCACCACCACGTCGGTCACATCGGCATCCTCGGCGTGGACAAGAAAGGCGAGGAGTTTTACCAAGTCTCCCTCGGTGGCAGCGGCAGCCGTGACGCCAGCCTGGGCAAGATCCTCGGCCCGTCGTTTGCCCAGGATGACATGCCGGATGTGATCGAGAAGCTGATCGACGTGTACATCGAACAACGTACCGAAGACGAGCGTTTCATCGACACTTATCAACGTATCGGCATCGACCTCTTCAAGGAACGCGTCTATGCAGCGAATCATTAAGAACAACGAGGTCATCGACGAAACCTGGCACTTGCTGCCCAAGGACGCGACCTTCGATGGCATTTCCAACTGCGACGACCTGATCGTGCCCCTCGCCCTTTGGCGCGACCATGCCCATGCGCTCAAAGCCCGTGATGGCGGCCTGGGCGTGTGGCTGGATGCCGACGAAGAAGCGGAAGAAATCGGCGATGACGCCAATCAGCTCCAGGTCATCGCACTGAACTTCCCGGCCTTCACCGACGGGCGCAGCTACTCCAACGCGCGCCTGTTGCGCGAACGGTATGGCTTCAAGGGCGAATTGCGCGCCATTGGCGATGTGCTGCGCGACCAGTTGTTCTACATGCGCCGCTGCGGTTTTGACGCCTTTGCCCTGCGTGCCGACAAAGACCCCTATGAAGCCCTCGAAAGCCTCAAGGACTTTTCGGTGACCTACCAGGCGGCCACTGACGAACCGTTGCCACTGTTTCGCCGCCGCTGATAGTTGAAGTATGAAAAAGCCCTGATCCGGGTGTACCGGGTCAGGGCTTTTTTGTTGGTCTCGACTCGAAACCTCTGTGGGAGCGAGCCTGCTCGCGAAAGCGGTGGATCAGCTTGCATCCATGGCGAATGCACCGCCGTCTTCGCGAGCAGGCTCGCTCCCACAGGAGACAATGTTGGAGCGACTTCAGTGGACTACCAGAACCGCTGCTGCGTCAGGCGGCTCCACCAGTTCAGCAGCACCCGGTCCACCGAACCGCTGGCCGCCATGCCGATGCGCTCCTGCAGGCTTTTGCGTTCGGCATAGTGCAGGTGATAGAGCTCGGCACCCTTGGCCCGTTCGGCCAGGTATTCATCGCTGGTCTTGAGCTCGTCCACCAGGCGTTTCTCCAGCGCGGCGACACCGAGCCAGACCTCGCCGGTTGCCACTTCATCGATAGCCAGCTGCGGGCGGTAGTTGGACACGAAGTTCTTGAACAACTCATGGGTGATGTCCAGGTCTTCCTGGAATTTTTCCCGGCCCTTCTCGGTATTCTCACCAAACACCGTCAATGTGCGTTTGTACTCGCCGGCGGTCAGCACTTCGAAATCGATGTCGTGCTTCTTCAGCAGGCGATTGACGTTGGGCAATTGGGCCACGACGCCGATGGAGCCGAGGATCGCGAACGGGGCGCTGATGATCTTCTCGCCGATGCACGCCATCATGTAGCCGCCGCTGGCTGCAACCTTGTCGATGCACACCGTCAGCGGCACGCCGGCCTGACGGATCCGCGCCAGTTGCGACGAGGCCAGGCCGTAGCTGTGGACCATGCCGCCACCGCTTTCCAGGCGCAGGACCACTTCGTCCTTCGGGGTCGCCAGGGTCAGCAGCGCGGTAATTTCGTGACGCAGGCTCTCGGTGGCGGAAGCCTTGATATCGCCATCGAAGTCCAGCACGAATACCCGGGGCTTGGCCGCCGGTTTGTCTTTCTGTTTCTTCCCGGCTTTTTCAGCCTTGCCTTCGCTCTTGCGCAGTGCCTTGAGCTGGTCCTTGTCCAGCAGCGTCTGCTCCAGACGCTCACGCAAGCCCTTGTAGAAATCGTTGAGCTTGCTGACTTGCAACTGCCCGGCCGACTTGCGCCGTCCCTTGCTGCGCAACGCAGCAAAACTGGCCATGACCACCAGAATGGCGATCACCAGCGTCACCGTCTTGGCCAGAAAACCGGCGTATTCGACAAAAAACTCCACAGCGACTCCTTAAATGCAATGCGCCACTGAACGCAGGCGCGTAACGGTCCCAGCATACCCATGCGCCTGCCCCGCTGCCAGCCATGAAACCTGCTGTTACCGTAACGCGGGTGAGTCCGGACGGGCCTGTAACGGTCATTTCAAACGAGCGTATGTTTTTTCGTTGACAGCCCTCCGCCATCCTCATAACCTCGCCAAACCTTCAACGTACCGGGATGACGCGGACGTGGGCAGCATTTATCTGATACGACATGGCCAGGCCTCCTTTGGTGCGGATGACTACGATGTCCTTTCGCCCAATGGCATACGTCAGGCCCAAGTGCTCGGCGGCCACCTGGCGGAGCTCGGCGTCGTGTTCGATCGCTGCCTCTCGGGCGACCTGCGTCGCCAGCAGGACACCGCTATCGGCACGCTGGGCGCGATGTCCGCTGTCGGGCTGCCGGTTCCCGAGGTGGAAATCGACGCGGCGTTCAACGAATTCGATGCCGACGCGGTGATCCGCGCGCTGCTCCCGGACATGCTGCCCCAGGAGCCCGAAGCGCTGCATATCTTGCGCAACGCGGCGCAGAACCGCGGAGAGTTCCAGCGCATTTTTGCCTTGATCGTCGAACGCTGGCTCAGCGGCCAGTATGACCCGCCCGGGCTGGAGAGCTGGCTGGGTTTTGTCGAGCGGGTCCAGGCCGGCCTGCACCGCATCCTCGAAAAGGCCGACAAGACCCACAAGATCGCCGTGTTCACCTCCGGCGGGACCATCACCGCCCTGCTTCACCTGATCACCCAGATGCCTGCCCGGCAAGCTTTCGAGCTGAACTGGCAGATCGTCAACACCTCGCTCAACCAACTGAAATTCAGAGGCCGCGAGGTGGCCCTGGCTTCCTTCAACAGTCATGCGCATCTGCAACTGCTGAAGACCCCGGACCTCATCACCTTCCGCTGAGGCCGGATTACTTGCAGACCCTTGCTGTACCACTCAAATAAGGATCGAAACAATGACCTCCGTAGCCGACGCAGTAAAAGCCATGCAAGCCAAGTTCAACCCAGCCGCCGCTGCCGGCCTGGACCTGGTATTTGGTTTCAATATCACTGACGAAGACAAGCAGTACGCCCTGATCGTCAAGGATGGCACCTGCGATATCCAGGAAGGCGCGAACCCCGACGCCAACTGCACGCTGGTCCTGGATAGCCAAACCCTCAAGGACATCGTCAGCGGCGAAACCGACGGCATGCAAGCCTTCATGGGCGGCAAGCTGCGCGTTGAAGGCGACATGATGCTGTCGATGAAACTGTCCGAGCTGTTCCCGTCCTGAGATCGGGTCGCGCCCTGGCTGTAACCAGATCCCGCCCTTGTGGCGGGATTTTTGTTTTTCGCGAGCAGGCTCGCTCCCACAGGGATGTGGATGGTATCGGATAGCTGGGCCAGCTCTTACAATGCCCGCTCCACCCGCTTCGGCCCGACCATGGACATCGACCTCGCCCGTACCTTCCTGGAAATCGTCCGCCACGGCAGCCTCGCCGCTGCGGCGCAAAAACTGCACGTCACCCAGACGGCAATAACCGCCCGGGTCCAAAAGCTCGAAAGCCAGCTCGGCTGCGCGCTGTTCGTGCGTAACCGTGCCGGCGCGCGACTGACCGCCGATGGCGAAGCCTTCGTGGTCTACGCCAACCAGCTCGTACAGACGTGGGAGGCCGCCCGCCGGGACCTGCCGCTGCCCGAGGGTTATCGCAATGTCTTGCATCTCGGTGGCGAGGTCAGTTTGTGCAATCCCCTTATGCTTGCCTGGGCGGGGGAGCTGCGCCAGAAAATCCCCGGCCATGCCCTGCGCATGGACATCCGCGACGGTGAAAAACTCTTGCAGCAACTGGAGCTGGGTCTGCTGGATGCGGCGGTGGTCTATCAGCCTGAGTACTGGCCGCGATTGCAGGTGGAGCAGTTGCTGGAGGAAAAACTCATCCTGGTGCGCCTGGTCGCTCGCCCCGAGCCCTACGTGTACATCGACTGGAGCGCGGACTTCCGACGCCAGCACGACACGGCGCTTCCGGACAAGGCCAAGGCCGCCGCGACCTTCAATCTCGGTCCACTGGCGTTGCAATATATTCTGGAAAACGGCGGTAGCGGCTACTTCCGCACCCGGGTCGTGCAGAGCTACCTGGACAGCGGCATTCTGGAGCGGGTGCCCAAGGCGCCGGAGTTCAACTACCCGACCTACCTGGTGTATTCCAGGGACCGCGATTCGGCGGCATTGCAGCAGGCGTTCGAGGTGCTGCGGGGGATCGTCAAGGCTGGCAGCGACTGGTCCCAGCGTTGGGATCCGCTGGGCTGATGCCCGGTTATCTGTGGCGAGGGGATTTATCCCCGTTGGGCTGCGCAGCAGTCCCTCGCAACCTTCAAATGGGGCCGCTTCGCGACCCAACGGGGATAAATCCCCTCGCCATAACGGTTCCTAGCTGATCGCTATGCGCCTTCTATATCCGCGCGGCGATCTTGTCCTTGGTCTGCAAGCGTTCTTTCTTGAGTGTCTCCAAAGCAGGATCGGACAGCGTGACGGGCGGCTTCTCGGCATTCACGACCTCGGCGTCGATTCGCGCATATTTCTTGAGCAATTCGTCGAGCGTCGGATCCTCGCTACGCTTCTGCTGGATGTGGTCTTTTGTGCAATCAAGATCCTGGCAAAGATCATGGGACACCGGCATGGAGCACCTCCTTTGGTTGGTTCGGTGGCGAGTGCTTTTCATGGCACTGCCTGTCACCAGCATGGCCTTGCCGGTCGGCTTCTGTCGACCGCCAATCCGACCAGCGGTGACCGTTCGTCGTGCCGCGCCGCGCTCCGATCAAACCTTCGGCCCCTTCCCGCTCTCCATTGAACAGTGACCACAAGAACACTTGTACAACCTGTGTGGAGACTTACCTATGGACAGATTTACCCTGCGTCAACTCGGCCTGGCAGTTGCCTTGAGTACCAGCATGGGCATGGCATGGGCCGCGACGTCCAACGACTTTGTCGATAACGCGGCGGCCAATGGCATAGCGGAAATCGAAACCAGCAAGCTGGCGCTGCAAAAAAGCCAATCGGCGGACATCAAGGAGTTCGCCAACAAGATGATCACCGACCACACCAAAGCCAACGAAGAGCTGAAGGCGCTGGCGCAAAAACACGACATCGAAGTACCGGATGACACCACGCTGATGAAAAAGGCCAAGGCCAAGATTCTCGATGTGCGTGACGAGTCCTTCGATCCAGCCTTCGCCAACAACCAGGTGATGGCCCATGAAGAAACCATCGCTCTGTTCAAGAAGGAAGCCGAGACCGTCACCGACGACAAGAAGCCCGGCAATACCGAACTCAAGGCGTTTGCCCAGAAAATGCTGCCCGACCTGCAGCACCACTTGGAAATGGCCAAGAAGCTCCAGGCCGCGCATCCTAGTAAATAACTCAAAGCAATGCATGAAAAAGCCCGACTCTCGAGTCGGGCTTTTTGTTGGCTAGCTGTCGGCGGTATCGATGTCGGCGTCGGTCTTGTCGCCGGGGCCAGGTCGATCCGGCTCTGGCTTGAAGCCAGGGCTGTAGGTGTTGTCGTTGTCCTGGTGATGTTGTTTCTGATCGACCTCGCTGGCAGCGCTGTGAGCCTGGTGCGTTCCAGCCGGACCGGCGGGCGGGTTGCCCGGCGCTTGGGGATCGACGGCCGGATCGTTACGCGAAGACTGGGTCTGCGTCTGGCCTTGTTGCTGGGTATTTGCAGGATCGCTCATTGGACACCTCGTTCATGACAGGGCCGGTTCAATCGACGGCCTTGGTTATTCGAAGGTGGCAAGGCGGCTGGGTTCCATTCTTTTGCAGCATGCTCAGCCGCCCAGTACCGACCTGACCATCCGGGTCAGCGCATCCGGGCTATAGGGTTTGCTCAGCAGATGGGTGTCCGGGCTCAACTGATGATTGCGCGAGATGATGTCGCGGGTGTGCCCCGACGTGAACAACACTGGCACCGGCGGGGACTGGACCTTGGCCCAGGCGGCCAGGTCGGAACTCTTGATCAGCCCGGGCATGACCACGTCGGTGAAGATCAGGTCGACCGAGGTGCCCTCCAGCAACAGCTTCATGGCTTCGTCGCCATTCGCCGCGGTCAGGGTCCGATAACCCGACAGCTCGAGCAATTCCACCGAGGCTCCGCGCACGTCATCGTTGTCCTCGACCACCAGGACAGTTTCCTGCAAGCCCGGCTGATTCGTGCGGTGGTGCGTCTGCTCCTCCGACTCGGGCCTATGGCTGCGCGGGAAGTACATGTGCACCTGGGTGCCTTCTCCCGGATGACTGGAAATCTCGATATGGCCGCCGCTCTGCTTGACGAACCCGAACACCATGCTCAAGCCGAGTCCGGTACCGTGGCCGTCGGTCTTGGTGGTAAAGAACGGCTCGAAAACCTGTTTGAGGACTTCAGGCGCCATGCCCGCGCCACAATCGGTCACCGACAGCCGTACGTAATCGCCAGCCGCAACACCTTTACCGGCGCATGATGACTCATCCAGTGCGATGTTCTCGCCGATCAGGCAGATGGTCCCTTCGCCGCCCATGGCATCGCGGGCGTTGATCGCCAGGTTCAACAGGGCGTTTTCCAATTGGTTGCGGTCGACATGGATGCACCAAGGCTCATCCGGCAACGCCACGTCGATCCGGATGGTTTCCCCCAGTGCCCGTTGCAACAACTCGCCCAGGCCATCGTAGATGCGCCGGGGGTTGTAGACGGCCGGGGACAAGGGCTGGCGCCGGGCAAAAGCCAATAGTTGCGATGACAGCTTGGCGCCTCGCTCCACGGCTTCGATGGACGCCCCGACCCGCCGTTGCACGTTGGGATTGTCGGGTTCGTGGCGAGCCAGCAAATGCAGGTTTCCACCGATCACCTGGAGCAGATTGTTGAAGTCGTGGGCCACGCCCCCCGTAAGCCCGCCGATGGCCTCGAGCTTCTGCGATTGGCGCAACTGTTCTTCAGCCGCCAGCCGCGCCTGTACTTCATCGGCGACCCGTTGTTCCAGATCGCGGGTGAACTTGAGCAACGACGCTTCGGCAGTCTTGCGCTCATTGATGTCGATCAGCACACCGGGAAAACGCAGGGGCTTGCCCAACGCATCGAACTCGCAGCGGCCGCTGGCCAGCACCCAGAGGTATTCGTCCTCGCCACGGCGCACACGGTATTCAGCGCTGTAGGGCGCGCCCGTGCGCACCGTCAGGTCGACACGTTGCTCCACGTCGGCAAGATCATCCGGATGGATGCGCTGGCGAGCGATCTCGATGGGCAGTGCATCCAACGAACATTCGGGCGGATAGCCGAACGTACGGGCGAAACGCTCGTCGCCGGACAGGGTGTCGGCCGGGATATCCCAGACAAACGAGCCCAGCAACGGCCCGGCCGAAAGCGCCAACTGAATACGCTCGTTGACCGCACGGTAGCTGCGTTCCGCCTCTTGTCGGGCCCGCTCGCTGAGCACCAGTTCGGTGGTTTCCACGACGATCGCCAGGACGCCAGCCGGCGAATGATCATCGTCGGGCACCGGGCTGTAATAGAGGTCCATCCAGACGTCTTCGGGCTTGCCGTCGCGCAGCAATACCAGTTCCTTGCTGCGGTAGGACAAGGTGCCGCCAGCCAGGCACACGTCGAGTACATGGCGATTGAATTCAGCGACTTCCGGCCAACCCAGCTCCACCGCGCGCCCCAACAGGTACGGGTGACGGCCGCCGGCAAACTCGGCATAGGCATCGTTATAAATCATGAAGCCCTGGCGACCCCACAACATGACCATCGGCAAGGGCGAAGCCAGCATCAACTGGACAGCGCTGCGCAGGCTGGCGGACCAGTGCTCGATTGCGCCCAGATCGGTGCGACTCCAATCGTAGGCCCGGATACGTCGGGCCATCTCACCGTCCCAACCGGGACACCCGTTACTCTGGGATAAGAACTTCATGGAACGACTCTCACCTCAAACTACCAGCAGGGAAGCGGCATACCACAAGTCCCTTGTGCTAGTGCTTCGAGCGCGGGGTTGGCAATTGGTTCATGCAGAAGCCTTTGCGCCGGTCCTGTCTGGTCCGGGGACAGGGTGAACACTGTCGGCAAGGGTGTGGGTGTTCAGCGGAAATCGCGGCTGCGCACATTGATGCCCGCCAGCAATCCAGTCAGGTCGCTCAGGCGCCCGGCGATCAGGTGCCGGACCTCGCCGACACTCTCCCAGCGCCCGTCCACCCGAAGCAATTGCGAACCCACCAGAACCTTGCGTTGACGCTCGGCCAGGTCGCGCCAGACCACCACGTTGAGGTTGCCGAATTCATCTTCCAGAGTGACGAAGGTCACGCCGCTGGCCGTGCCCGGGCGCTGGCGGCCGGTGACCAGCCCGGCGACGCTGACGTTGCGACCGTGTTCCACCGCTTGCAATTCCCGCGAACTGCGGCAGCGCCGGGCGCGCAATTCGGGACGCAACAAGGCCAGCGGATGCGGCCCCAGCGTGGTGCCCAACGTGGCGTAGTCGGCGAACAGGTTCTCCCCCACCGTGGGCGTCGGCAAGACCACGGGCGGTTCCTCCTCGCTGGGCAAACCTGCGAACAGGCCCAGTTGTTTTTGCACCCCGGCAATTTCCCAGCGGGCACGGTGACGATCGCCGGCCATACCGCGTAACGCGCCGGCGTCGGCCAGTTGCTCCATGGCCCGGGCATCGAGTCGAGCCCGTTCGGCAAGGTCCGCCACATCGCTGAAAGGCCGCTGCCTGCGAGCCGTCTCGATACGGCGGGCATCGTCTTCACGAAAGCCCTTGATCAGGCGCAAGCCCATGCGGATCGCCGGCTGCCGACCCTCCAGGGGTTCGAGGCTGGATTCCCAGTCGCTGGCGCGCACGTCCGTCGCACGGATCTGCAAGTGATGCCGACGTGCATCCTGGAGGATCTGGTCCGGGCTATAGAAACCCATGGGCCAACTGTTGATCAGGGCGCAGGCGAACGCCGCCGGTTCGTGACATTTGAGCCAACTGCTGGCGTAGGTCAGCAAGGCGAAACTGGCGGCATGGGATTCCGGAAAGCCATAGTTGCCGAAGCCCTTGATCTGCTCGAAGATCTGCGCGGCGAACTCGGGCGTGTAGCCGTTGTTCTTCATACCTTCCGCCAGGCGCTCGCGATGCGGCTCAAGGCCGCCGTGGCGTTTCCACGCGGCCATCGAGCGACGCAACTGGTCCGCCTCGCCGGGCGTGTAGTCCGCCGCGACAATGGCGATCTGCATTACCTGTTCCTGGAACAACGGAATGCCCAAGGTGCGACCCAGTACTTTTTTCAGTTTTTCCGAAGGATAAGTGACGGGCTCTTCGCCATTTCGTCGCCGTAGATACGGATGCACCATGCCGCCCTGGATCGGTCCCGGCCGTACGATCGCCACCTCGATCACCAGGTCGTAATACTCCTTGGGCTTGAGCCGGGGCAACATCGCCATCTGCGCCCGGGATTCGATCTGGAACACGCCGATGGTGTCGGCGCGGCTGATCATCTCGAACGTCGCTCGATCGTCCTTGGGCAACGACGCCAATGTATGCCGCACACCCCGGTAATGCGCGATCAGGTCGAAACAGCGGCGGATCGCGCTGAGCATGCCCAGGGCGAGGATGTCCACCTTGAGCAAACCGACCGCATCGAGGTCGTCCTTGTCCCACTGGATAATGGTGCGCTCAGCCATCGCGGCGTTTTCCACCGGCACCAGAGTGTCCAGCGGTTGCTGGGAAATCACGAAACCGCCTGGGTGTTGGGACAGGTGCCGGGGGAAGCCGATCAGTTGCCGGGTCAGGCCCAGCACCCGGCGCAACACCGGGCTGTCCGGGTCGAAACCACCTTCGCGCAAGCGGTCCAGGGGCGGCGCTTCATCGCTCCAGCGCCCGCAGCAATCGGCCAGCGCATTGACCTGATCCGGCGGCAGGCCCAAGGCCTTGGCCACATCGCGCACCGCCCCGGCGCCGTGGTAACTGCTGACCACCGCCGTCAACGCCGCGCGATGCCGGCCGTAACGCTGGAACACATACTGCAAGACTTCTTCGCGGCGCTCGTGTTCGAAATCGACATCGATGTCCGGCGGCTCATTGCGCTCGCGGGACAGGAAGCGTTCGAACAACATGTCCGTCCGGCTCGGATCGATTTCGGTGATGCCCAGGGCGTAGCACACCGCCGAGTTGGCCGCCGAGCCTCGACCCTGGCAGAGAATGTGGCGGCTGCGGGCGAAACTGACGATGTCCTGCACGGTGAGGAAGTAGCTGTCGTAGCCCAGTTCGGCGATCAGCTTCAATTCCTTGTCGATCTGCAGGCGCACCTTGTCTGTCACGCCGTTCACCCAGCGCTCGCGCAGGCCGCGCTCGGTCAATTCCCGCAGCCAGGACGCCGGATCGTGGCCATCAGGCACCAGCTCGCGGGGGTATTCGTAGCGCAACTGGCCGAGGTCGAACGTACAACGCCGGGCGATCTTCAGGGTTTCATCGAGCAAGGCCCGCGGGTAGAGATCGGCCAGGGCCTGCAAGCTGCGCAGATGGCGTTCGCCGTTGGGGTGCAGGCGCTGGCCGGCCTCGGCCACGCTGACGTGGTGACGGATGGCGGTCATGGTGTCTTGCAAGGCACGCCGACCACGCACATGCATGTGCACATCCCCCGTGGCGATAGCGGGAAGGCCCAGGTGTCCGGCCAACGCGAGCAAGTCCGCCAGCCGCTGGCGATCGTCCTGGCCGCAATGCAACTGCACGGCCAGCCATAATCGCCTGTTGAAAACCTGTTGGAGCCAGCGCCCCTGCTCCTCGGGCGCCTTGCCTTCGGGGATCCACAGCGCCAGCAAACCCGGCAGAGGTTCGTCGAAGTCTTCCCGAACGATGCGATAATAGCCTTTCTCGCTACGCCGCCGGGCGCGGGTGATCAGCCGGCACAAGGTCTGGTAGCCCTCGAGGTTCTCCACCAGCAGCACCAGTTTCGGGCCGTCCTCGACCTGGATTTCGCTGCCGACAATCAGTTGCAGTCCAAGCTCCCTGGCCGCCTGCCAGGCCCGGACGATCCCGGCCAGGGTGCATTCATCGGTAATCGCCAGGGCCGCATAACCCTGCTCCTTGGCGCGGCGACACAATTCCAGGGCGCTGGAGGCGCCGCGCTGGAAACTGAAGTTCGACAGGCAATGCAGCTCGGCGTATTCGATGCTCATGCGAACCAACCCTGCAGCCACAACGGCCCGCCCTCGCCCACCGGTCGGTAGGCCCAGCCGCGTTGCCCGGCGCGGGTTTCGATCAGGTAATAATCGCGACGCACGTCGGCTCCGTCCCACCAGCCGGACTCGATGCGCTCCGGCCCCATGAGGATGCGCGCCTGGCCATCGGGTAACGCCTGGGGCTCGCCGAGCAGCCAGCCGGGACGCTGGACTTCCTCGCGCAGCGGGCATGCCTGTTGTCGCGGCTGGGGAGTCATCTGCCAGGCGCACTCGGGTCGATGATCGTCACCGAATCCCAGCCCCAGCACGGCGTCATCCCCCAGGCGCGCCCGCAGCCGTTCGCGCAGTTGTTCCCAGGGCAAGGACTGTTGAGGACGCTCGTCGAACAACTCCAGGCGCTGGGGCACGAAGCTCGGCAGGTTGTCGGCACACAAGCGAAATCCGCGCACTGGCGCCTCGACCTGTACCTGTTCAAGACGACCACGGGCCAGTTCGAACAGCATCGAAGGCTCTCGCTCGGCGCTGAGCAGGCCGACCTTGATCACCGTGTCCGGCAGACCGGCGTGTTCCAGATGCAAGTCGAAACGCTGCACACCGCTGTCGCGCCCACACAGGAAAGCCGACAGGTCACCGGTCAACCGGCGCAGCGGAAACAGCAGTGCCTGATGGGACTGCACGTCGTAATTGAGTTCGATGCGCACATCAAAACGGTCCGGAGGCAGGTAGAACGACAGCGCCAGGGTACGACTGCCCGTCAGCGCGTCGAGGTGCTTGAGCACATCGGCCTCGAAGCGCCGCGCCAGGGTGTGCCGAGGCAAGGCCCGGATCTGATCCAGGCGGCGCAGGCCCATGCGCGACAGTGCCGTGGCGACGTCGGCGGCCAGGCCGATGCGGTCCACCGGCATTTGCGCCAGGTACGCTTGCAAGGTTTCGCCATCGGGCACGACCAGGGCGTCATGGGCATTGGCCAACATCCGCGCCGCCACTGGGTTGGGGGCGGCGACGATGCGATGACGGAAACCCAGTTCAGTCAGCTCGGCCCGCAACCGAGCCTCGAACACCGGCCAGGGCCCGAACAGCCCCAGGCTCGATTCGATCTCGAACAGCACAGTGCGCGGGTAATGCACGCTGACCTGGGAACTGAAGCGGTAGGCCCAGGCCGCCAGGAATTGTTGCCAGTGCTCGATCTGCGCCGCGTCGTATTCGGCCGTGGCGAACCCTTTGTTCAGGGCCTGGGCGGCGGTCATGGTCTGGCCGGGCCGCAAGCCCAGGGCGCGCGCCGGCTCATTGACCGCTTGCAACACCCGGCGCTGGGCCGGACCGGTCAACAGCGCCAGGGGCTCGTCGGGATCGGGGCGCTGGCGCAGCGCGGCGTCCAGCGCCAATTGCGGGAAGAGGATACAGACCCAGCGCATTGCAACCTCAATGCCCCGTGTGCGTGGTGAACGCAATCGGCGCCGAACGGGCCAGGCCACCCCGGGACTTGAGCACCCGCAATTGTGCGGGGCGAGCATCGATGGCGATGCGCAAGGCCGCCGGGGATGGGTTGATCGCTTCCTGGATCGAGCGCCAGGCGAACGCCAGGGTCTGGCCGGTTTCCGCCGCGACCTGCAGGCGGCGCAAGGCCCGATCATCCGCTTGGCGGGGCCAGCACAGCACCGCGCCGCAACTGCCCGAACGCAGGCATTGCTCAGTGGCCCACAAGGCATCTCGTGGGTCGGCCTGGATGATCGACAACTGGCGCAGGTCCACCCCGGCATTTCGCCAGGCCTGGGGATAGGGCACGAACGGCGGCGCCACCAGCACGATGCGCTCCCCCGCCGCCGACAGCCGCGCCAGGGTCGGCCACACCAGTTGCAACTCGCCCACGCCCGGCGCGCCGATGAGGATTTCCGTCAACGCCGCGTCCGGCCAGCCACCACTGGGCAATGCCGCGTCCAATGCAGCATGACCGGTGGGCTGCGGGCTGGCGGCCGGCGGCGCAGGCCGGCCCCTCCAGACCTGGCCGCCATTGAACAGCGTGTCCAGCGCAACGACGGCGCCCATCAGCCTTGTCTCACCAGGCCACAGAACACGCCTTCGATCGCCAGGTCCTGGTCGGCTTCGACGATGATCGGCTGGTAGGCCGGGTTGCGTGGCAACAGGCGCACGCGCTCGCCGACTCGCTCGAAGCGCTTGATGGTCACTTCACCGTCCAGGCGTGCCACGACGATCTGCCCGTTGGCGGCCTGGGGCGTACGTTGTACACCGACCAGATCGCCATCGAGGATACCGTCCTCGATCATCGAATCGCCCTGGACCCGCAACAGGTAATCCGGCGCCTTGGTGAAAATCGCCGGGTCCAGCAACAAGCGGCTGTGGACCTCGGCATCGGCGCCAATCGGCAGGCCGGCGGCCACCCGACCCAACACCGGCACGTCCAGCAGCTCGGGGCGCGGCGGCTGGTTCAACAGCCGGATGCCTCGGGCCTGGTGCGGATTGACTTCGATGAAACCGGCTTCGGTCAGCGCCAGCACATGCTTGCGCGCCACGCTGCGGGAGGCAAAACCGAACGCCTCGCTGATTTCAGCGAGGCTGGGAGGCTGGCCCTGCTCGGCGATGCGTTCGCGGATGAAGGTCAGGATGGCGGTACGGCGGGGAGTGAGAGTCGTCATGGAGTACATTTGTACTCCTGTCGGTTTTGCCTGACAAGCGCCGCCAGTCAGTTCATGGGGTGGCCTTGTTGGGGTGTATATCCATTTTTTTGGTAACGGCCGCGTATGGTTCCGCCCTTACGGCGGGTCACTTTTATGAAGCGTAAAAGTAACCAAAACGCTTTTGCCCCACCACTCGGCACCTCGCCTGGGCTCGGAGTGAGGGCATGCCGAGCCTTAGCGAGGCACCAAGTGGTGGGGCAGAGCGTTTTGGTTACTTTTGGCGCTCTTCTAAAAGTGACCCGCTGTAAGAGCGGAACCATACGCGGCCGTTACCAAAAAATGGAATATGTACCCAATCAGACCGCCTTCGCGAGCAGGCTCGCTCCCACAACGAATCTCCTACAAAAAATCTGTGAACAGTTGGATTCAACTAAAAACCCGCCAGATAAGCCCAGGGAAAAATCCCCCGCTGATGCCCATCACTGAACACCAGCTGAACCCCATACCCCTGGGCATTGACCTCAACCACACGCACCCGGGCATCGACCTGAACCGTCAACCCTTGCAGGCGAAACGCCCGGCATTGGGAACATGGACATTGCCTGCGTAGCTCGACATGGTCCAGCCGTTGCTCGCGACCATCGGGCCAACTCAGCCGCAATTGGCCCTTGTCCCGGGAATTGCCGATCGTCAACGGACTCATTGCAACTGGCCCAAGGCGATGCGCACGGCCTTGCGCACTTCAGGGTCGCCATCGTCCCGGGCTGCCTGCAAGGCGGGGATCGCTCCCGGATCGTCCAACTCGCCCAACGCCAACGCCGCTTCCTTGCGCAGATTGCTGATTCGATGGCCCAGGGTTTCGATCAGTGCCGGCAATGCCTGGACATAACGCAAGCGGCCAAGACTGCGGGTGGCGCGCAGGCGCACTTGCCAGTAATCATCATCCAGGGCATCGATCAGGGCCGGGCCGGCGTCGGCGTGACCCACTTTGCCCAGCGTGGTGGCGGCCTCTTCACGCACCGTCCAGGCCGGGTCGCGCAGGGCCTGGCGCAGCGCCGGCAAGACTTGCGCATCCGCAGCCAGGCCCAGGGCGCCGGTGGCCGCGCGGCGCACTTCGCTGTCCGGGTCGGCGCTGGCGAGCCGGGCCAGGGCCGGCAGAGCCTCAAGCTGCTTGAGCCAGCCCAGCACGCCAACCGCCTCGCGACGCACGCCGGCATCGGCGTCGACCAGGGCCGCGATCGCAGCCGGTGCGGCAGCGCCCAGGCGCAACTCGCGCAAGGCCCGGAACGCAGCGATGCGCACGCTGGCATCCGCGTGGGTGGTCCAAGGCAATATCACCTCCCCCGCCGCCTCGCTCTTGAGCAGGCTCAGGCTCTGGGCAGCCGCGGCCTGCACGGTCGGGGCGGTATCGGTCAGGGCCTGGCACAGGGCCGCGACCACCGGCGCGTCCTCCCAGGCTTCGAGCAAGCGCGCGGCTTCGGCCCGCACCTCGGCGCTGGGATCCCGGGCCAGACGGTCGACAAGCCACAGCAGGCCTTCGGGTTCTTCCAGGTCAGCCAGTTCGATCAGGGCGATGCGGCGCACCCCGGCGTCGTCGTCCGTCAGGCGTGGTTGCAGGGCAAGAATGTCATCGTTATCGGTGTTTTCGAATAGAGAAGTCATAGGGCAAATCGCGGCAAGGAGGTTTCAGGAGGAAGCCCGAGGGGATTGAGGCGCGGCAATTGCCGGCCATCTTCATGGCGCAGCAGCTCGAGGCAATAGCGTTTCAATCGGGAAAATTCAGGGCGGGTGACCAGGTCGGTGGTTCGTGGCCGCGGGAAATCCAGGCGCAGGTCCTCGATGATCCGGCCCGGGCGCGGGCTCATCACCAGCAAGCGATCAGCGAGGAATAACGCCTCGTCGATGTCGTGAGTGACGAAGACAACGGTGGTGCGGATGCGCGTCCAGATGCCCAGCAGCAGCTCCTGCATGTTCAACCGGGTCAATGCATCCAGCGCGCCGAAGGGTTCGTCCATCAGCAACAAACGCGGGCGGTTGACCAGCACCCGGGCGATCTCCACCCGTTGCTGCATGCCGCCGGACAGTTGGTCCGGCCAGTGCCCGGCGAAACCTTCCAGGCCCACCAGGGCAAGGATTTCATCGGCAGCCCGGTATCGTTCAAGCTTGCCCTGGCCGCGCATCTTCAAGCCGAAAGCGACGTTGTCGCGCACACTGCGCCACGGAAACAGGGTGTGCTGCTGGAACACCATGCCGCGCTGGGGCGACGGGCCGGCCACCGGCAGCGCATCGACATTCAGCGTGCCGGCACTGGGTTGCAGGTGCCCGGCAAGCGCGCCGAGCAACGTCGATTTGCCGCAGCCGGACGGCCCGAGGATGCAGACGAACTGGCCGGCCTCGATCTGGCAATCCAGCCCCTGCACTGCTTCGAAGGCCTGGGCACCCTGGCCCAGGACAATGGATAACTGGCGGATATCGATCCGCCCTTCAGGGGTTTGTATTGCGCTCATCAGGCTTTTCCTCGGGGTCGGTGCCAAGGCGTGAACAGCCCGCCCAGGCGCTTGATCAACAAACTGCTGCCCATGCCCAGCACGCCGATCAGCAACATGCCGACGACAATGTCGGGGTAGTTCTGCACGGTGTAGGACGCCCAGGTGTAGTAGCCGATGCCGTACTGGCCGGCGATCATTTCCGCCGTCACCAGGCAGAACCAGGACGTGCCCATGCCGATGGCGAGGCCGGTGATGATGCTCGGCGCCGCGCCCGGCAGGATCACCTCCAGCAGGATCGCCCGGCGCCCTGCCCCCAGGCTTTTCGCAGATGCGACCAGGCGCCGGTCCACCCCTTCGACGCCGTGCACGGTGTTGAGCAGGATCGGGAACAGCGCACCGGTGAAGGTGATGAACACCATCGACAGTTCCGACGAGGGAAACATCAGGATCGCCAGCGGAATCCAGGCCACCGCCGGAATCGGCCGCAGCACTTCCAGCGGTGGCAGCAACAGGTCCTCGGCCCACCGGGAACGGCCGATGGCCAGGCCCAGCGCCACGCCCACCAGCAACGCCGCGCCATACCCGGCGAAGACCCGGCCCAGGCTGCTGCCCAAGTGCCGAACGAGATTGCCCGACTCGCCCAGGCCGAGCGCGGCCTCGATCACTGCCAGCGGGGCCGGGACGTTGGCGAAGGTCACCAGGCCGAGGTCCCAGTGGCCGTTGGCGGCGAGCTGCCAGAACAGCAGGCAGAGCCACAAGGAAGCGGCTCGCAGGAGCCAGCGTTTGGGTGATGGGTACACTGATTTCCCCTCAGTTATGGAGATCCCTTGTGGGAGCGAGCCTGCTCGCGAAGCCGCTGTATCAATCAAATCAATTTCAACTGATCTGACGCCTTCGCGAGCAGGCTCGCTCCCACAGGTTTGCTTTCGGTCGAGTCAGGTCAGCGGGCGGCGACTGCCTGGGTGGTGGCTTCGGTAAAATCCAGGACCTTGCCGCCCTCGGCCGTGGCAAATTGCTCAGCCTGCCCTTTCAACAGGAACGCGCTGAGTTGGCCCTTGGCATCGCTGGCGAACCACGCCTGCTCGGCCAGCAGCTTGATTCCGCTGTCGCTGGCCTGGGCGTAGACGGCGCGGATGCCCTTGCCTTCCTGTTTGAGATTCGCCAGCGCGGTGAAGGCCGATTGCGCCGAGGCGTAATGGCGCACTGTCGGCTCGCCGCGTACCCAGATCTGCGCCACATGGCGGGGATCGGTGATGGGCTGGCCGGTCAAGGCATCGGGGTTGCCAAGGGGCGTCTGGGCGTAGTTGCCCAGTTGCGCGGCGTAATCGAGGTTCGACGCCTTGAACGCGGCGCGGATGTACTGATCGTCGATGAAGGTGTTGAGGTCCAGGCCGCGATCAGCCTTCTTCAGCAATTTGAGGGTGTCGATCGCGGTGCCGACGGCTTGCCGGTATTCGGGTTTCCAGGTCAGGTCGCGAGTCTGTACGCCCAGCGGCCCGTGGAACAGGTAATTGACCTCGGCATCCACCCCGGTGACCTTGGCGATCAGCTCGCTGTATTTCTCAGGCTCGGCGGCCAGCAATTGATTGGCCTCGATGGTCGCGCGCAAATAAGCGACGACGATTTCCGGGTACTTTCTGGCATAGGCCTGGTCCACCAGCGCGCCGTGGAAAGTCGGCGTCCTGGCCTGGGCACCGTCGTAGATCTTGCGGGCGAAACCGCGGCTGGGGAACAGTTCGGCGAACGGTACGAAATCGGCATGGGCGTCGATCTTGCCAGCTTGCAGCGCCGAGCCGGCGACCTCCGGCGGCTGGGCGATGATGTTCACGTCCTTGAGCGGATCCCAGCCCTGGGCCGCGACGGCTCGCAGCAACATGCCATGGGCGGTGGAAGCAAACGGCACGGAAATCGTCTTGCCCTTGAGCTCGGCGAGGGACTGCACGCCCGAGGCGCTGGGCACGACAATGCCGTTGCCGCTGCCCTGGGTGCTGCCCGACAACACGCTGATGAACAGGCTGTGCTTGCCGGCGGTCTCGAACGCCACGCCGTTGAAAGCCCCGGGGAAGTCGGCCATGGCGCCGAAGTCGAGTTTGCCAGCAACCATCTCGTTGGTCAGCGGCGCGCCGCTGGTGAAGTTTTTCCACTGGATGTCGTACTCGGCGTCCTTGTACGCGCCGTCGTGGGGCAGGTATTTGTCCAGCAGGCCGAGCTCGCGGATCAGCAACCCGCCAGCGGCGCAGTTGATGGTGGTGTCCTGGGTGCCGATGGCAATGCGGATGGTTTCTGCCTGGGCAGGCAAGGTCAATGAAGCCAGTACCAGACCGGCCAGCGCTGCACGCAATAACATGGGTGTGTCCCCTCGAATCATTGATTGGATGTTCGTCTCCGCCACGATCAGGGCGCGGTGGGAAACGAGGGGTGTTCCGGTTTTAGCGTCCGGAGTGGCCGGATGGCTTTTTTTGGGGGCTATGGTGGCCTCTTCGCGAGCAGGCTCGCTCCCACATCGGACCGAGTCGCCGCTGAAAAACTGTGGGAGCGAGCCTGCTCGCGAGGCGTCTACTCAGTCACCGCAACAGATACGGAATCTCCACTTTCACCGCCCCCGTCGGGCAGTCCTTTTCACAGGGCATGCAATACCAGCATTCATCGAACGCCATGTAGGCCTTCTGGGTGGCCGGGTTGATCGCCAACAGGTCCATCGGGCAGACATCGACGCAGACCGTGCAGCCCTTGTGGGCGATGCATTTGTCCTCGTCCACGGTGACAGGGGCATTGGAGCGGAAGAAGATTTCCTGGGGTTGATAGGCCATGGGCATTCTCTCTTGGTGTAGGGCTCACGCCGCGTCGGCACCGAGCCGAAGCCGGTCGTAGGCCTGCAGTTCGTCGGCATCGAGGGCGATGATGTAGGGCTCGACGGCTTTCTTGAACGAGGTCATCGCGCCGTCCTCGCCTTTCTTCAAATGGCAATGGCAGAACCAGTCGCTGTCGTTGCGTTGCGGATGATCGACCCGGTAGTGGTACAACCCCCAACGGCTTTCGGCGCGAAACAGCGAGGCGCGAGCGGCCATCTCGGCGCAATCGCGGATCACGCTGACTTCCATGGCGCGCATCAATTCGTGGGCGTTGTGGGCCTTGAGCTGATCAAGGTCGCGCTGGATATCGCTGAAGCGTTGCAGGCCGATCTGCATTTTTTTGCTGACCTTCGGCGGTTGCAGGTAATCGTTGACGAAGCGGCGCAGCTTGTATTCCACCTGGGCCGGCGGCAGGCCATGCGCACGGTCGAGCGGCGCGTAGACGCGGTTTTGCTCCTGCTCGATCTGCTGAGCATCCAGTGCCGAAAAGTCCTTGCCAGCGACAAAGTCCGCCGCGTTCTGGCCGGCAAACCAGCCGTAGGTGAACGCGCCGAGCATGTAGTTGTGCGGCACTGCCGCCATGTCGCCCGCCGAGTACAAACCCTTGACCGAGGTCTCGGCCCGCTCGTTGACCCACACTCCAGAAGCCGAATGACCGCTGCAGAAGCCGATCTCGGAAATGTGCATCTCCACCATCTGCGTGCGGTAATCGGTGCCCCGGTTGGCGTGGAACTGCCCGCGACTGGGGCGCTCGTTGCTGTGCAGGATTTCCTCGATGTTCTGGATGGTTTCCTCGGCCAGGTGATCGAGCTTGAGGAACACCGGACCGTTGCCGCCTTCGAGCTCCTGGTGGAACTCCCACATCATCTGCCCGCTCCAGTAGTCGCATTCGATAAAGCGCTCGCCCTTGTTGTTGGCGGTGTAGCCGCCCAGCGGGCCGGTGACGTAGGCGCACGCCGGGCCGTTGTAATCCTTGATCAACGGGTTGATCTGGAAGCACTCCAGGTTCGCCAGCTCGGCCCCGGCGTGATAGGCCATCGCATAACCGTCGCCGGCATTGGTCGGGTTCTCATAGGTGCCCATCAGGTAGCCGGAGGCCGGCAACCCCAGGCGCCCCGCCGCGCCGCAGCAGAGGATGACGGCCTTGGCCTTGATCACATGGAAGTCGGCGGTGCGGCAGTCAAAACCCATCACACCGTTCACCGCGCCCTCCCCGTCGGTCAGCAACCGGGTGCAGACCAGCCGGTTGGTGATGCTGACTCGCGCCCGTTTCAACTGGCGATAGAGGACTTTCTTGATGTCGTGACCTTCCGGCATCGGCAGCACATAAGCGCCCATGTGGTGAACCTTTTTCACCGCGTAATCGCCTGTTTCGTCCTTCTCGAACTTCACGCCCCAGCGGTCCAGTTGCTCGATCGTTTCGAAGCTGTGGGTGGCGTAGGCGTACACCGCCGCCTGGTTGACGATGCCGTCGTTGGCGATGGTGATTTCCTTGGTGTACTGCTCGGGCGTCGAATGGCCCGGGATAATCGCGTTGTTGAGCCCGTCCATGCCCATGCTGATGGCGCCGCTGCGCTTGACATTGGCCTTGTCGACCAGCAACACGCGCAGGTCGCGGTTGCGCTCCTTGGCCTTGATCGCCGCCATGGGGCCGGCGGTGCCGCCGCCGATGACGACGATGTCATATTCCTGTTCGAGGATATTCCTGGAGCTCTGGGTCATGCCTGCGTCCCTTTTTGCCGGTCGATCCGCAAGCGATACTGGAAGGCATCGCCACGGTAGTAGAGGTATTCGAAGTCCAGCGGCTCGCCGCCGGCGTCATGGGTCAGCCGTTCGATGCGCATGACCGGCGAGCCGGGCTCGACGTCGAGTGCCTGGCACAAGTCGCTGTCGGCCAGCACCGCATCGATGGCAAGGTCGGCGTGACCGAGGGCCAGGCCACAATCGTTTTCGAGGATCAGGAAGATGTCGCGGGTCACCAGGTCGGCTTTTTCCAGGCGCTCGCCGAGGGCCTTGGGCAGGTAGGTGATTTCCAGGGAAACCGGCTCGCGGTTGATCAGCCGCACCCGCTTGATCTGCGTAACCACGTCGCCTTCCGCCAGTTTCAGGCGCTCGGCCACCGACTTGTCCGCCGGGATGAACTTGAAACTGCGCAGGCGGTTGATCACCTCGTAGCCACGACCGGTCATGGACTCGGCCAGGCCCTGCAGCGTGCTGACGTTCTGGAAGGTCTTGGGTTTGGCGACGAACGTGCCTTTGCCGTGGATCTTGAAAATCAGCCCTTCCTTTTGCAGATCGCCCAAGGCCTGGCGCACGGTGATGCGGCTGACGCGAAACAGCGCGCCCAGCTCGCTTTCCGAAGGCATCTGGCTGCCTTGCGGGTATTCACCGTCAAGAATGCGCGCGCGCAGCACGTCGCGCAGTTGGGTGTGCAGCGGCACGCTGCTGAGGGAAAGAAGGTTGTCGGGCATGGGTCGCAAGTCACTTGTCATAACGAGTTATGACGTGATCTTAGGGAAAGCACTCGATGCTTGAGAAATACCGTTTGGACATAACCTTAGAGCCGGGTCAGGGCAACAGCAGCCCTTGCTCGCGCTCGCACAACTGCACCACGTAATCCCACAACACCCGCAACCGGACGGACTTGTGCAGCTCCCGGCGGGTGCTGATCCAATAACTGCGGCGGATGGTTTCGTCCGGCAGCAGCGGCACCAGGGTCGGGTCGCTGCTGGCCATGTAGCACGGGAGCACGGCGATCCCCAGGCCCGAGCGCGCGGCCTGTTGCTGGGCAATGACGCTGGTGCTGTGGAACACCACGCGAGGGTTTCGGCAAAAGCTGTTGAGGAACATCAGCTCCTGGCTGAACAGCAGGTCATCGACGTAGCCGATCCAGGCATGGCGGGCCAGATCCTCGCGACTGCGTAACGATGGCGAACGGTCCAGGTAAGCCTGGCTGGCGTAGAGCGCCAGGCTGTAGTCGGTGAGCTTGCGCGTCACCAGCAGGTCGGCCGCCGGGCGTTCGAGGTGAATGCTGATTTCCGCCTCGCGGTTGAGGATGCTGACAAATCGCGGCACGGCCACCAGTTCCACTTCAAGCCCCGGATAGCGCTGGAACAAGCCGTCCATGCGACTGGCGAGGAACATGATGCCCAGCCCTTCCGTCACGCCGAGGCGGATCTTGCCCAGCGGCGCGCTGGATTGGGTGATGTCTTCCTGGGCCAGCAACGCGACATTCTCCATGGCCTCGGCATGCTTGAGCAGCGCTTCGCCTGCCGGGGTCAATTCATACCCTTGGGCGTGCTGGACGAACAACGCAGTGCCGAGGCTTTTCTCGATCGCCTCGATGTGCCGCGCCACCGTGGCATGGGTGGTGTTGAGCCGTCGCGCGGCCGTCAGCAGGCGGCCGCTGCGTTGCAGTTCGAGGAAATAGCGCAGGTCATTCCAGTCGAACATGAGCCATCCTTGAATCGCCTGAAGTCATGGCTGTTCATAAACGCACAGCCGCTGCGCAAAAACTAACATTCTTTTGACGAAAACTAACAACTAGGATGAGTCCCACAAGAACAAAAAATGAGGTCGCGAATGCAACCTGTCGTCGATGAATACGATTACGTGATCGTGGGCGCCGGCCCTGCCGGCTGCCTGCTGGCGAACCGGCTTTCGGCCAATCCGCAACACCGCGTGCTGCTGCTCGAAGCCGGCGGGCGGGACAATTATCCGTGGATCCACATCCCGGTCGGCTACCTGTTCTGCATCGGTAACCCACGCACCGACTGGTGCTTCAAGACCGAAGCGCAACCCGGCCTGCAAGGGCGCGCCTTGAGTTATCCGCGCGGCAAGGTGTTGGGCGGCTGTTCGTCCATCAACGGCATGATCTACATGCGTGGCCAGGCGGCGGACTACGACGGCTGGGCCGCCGAAGGCAATGTCGGCTGGGGCTGGAAGGATGTGTTGCCGCTGTTCCGGCAGAGCGAAAATCACTTCGCGGGGGATTCCGAGCTTCACGGCGCAGCCGGGGAATGGCGAGTCGAACGCCAGCGCCTGTCATGGCCGATTCTCGATGCCTTCCGCACCGCCGCCGAACAGAGCGGCATCCCCAGCGTCGAGGATTTCAACGGTGGCGACAATGAAGGTTGCGGCTACTTCCAGGTCAACCAGAAAGCCGGGGTGCGCTGGAACGCGGCCAAGGCCTTCCTCAAACCGATTGGCAATCGCCCCAACCTGACGGTGCTGACCGACGTCGAGGTTGATCGGGTGTTGCTGCGTGACAACCGCGCCGACGCCGTCAGCGCCCGCTGGCAGGGCAAGAACATGAGCTTCAGGGCGCGCAAGGAAATCGTCCTGTGCGCCGGCGCCGTCGGCTCGCCGGGCATCTTGCAGCGCTCCGGGATCGGCCCGCGCAACCTGTTGCAGCGTCTGGGCATCGGCGTGCTGCATGAACTGCCCGGCGTCGGTGGCAACTTGCAGGACCACTTGCAACTGCGGCTGATCTATCAGCTGGAAAACGCCCGCACCCTGAACCAGATCGCCGGCACCCTGTGGGGCAAGATGGGCATGGGCCTGCGTTACCTGTACGACCGCAGTGGCCCGCTGTCCATGGCCCCCAGCCAACTCGGCGCGTTCGCCCGCTCGGGGCCGGAACAGGCCTCCGCCAACCTCGAATACCACGTACAACCGTTGTCCCTGGAACGTTTCGGCGAACCGCTGCACAGCTTCTCGGCGTTCACCGCGTCGGTGTGTGACCTGCGCCCGATGAGCCGTGGTCGCGTGGACATCCGCTCGGCCGATCCTCATGAGGCGCCGTCGATCCAACCCAATTACCTGAGCCATCCCGAGGACCTGCGGGTCGCCGCCGACGCCATCCGCCTGACTCGACGGATCGTCGCCGCGCCAGCCCTGAGTGCTTTCAAACCGGTGGAATACCTGCCAGGCCCAAGCCTGCAGACCGAGGAAGAACTGCACCAGGCCGCCGCCCGCATCGGCACGACAATTTTTCATCCGGTGGGCACCTGTCGCATGGGCCAGGACGGCGATGCGGTGGTCGATGCGCAACTGCGCGTCCACGGCATCAAGGGCCTGCGCATCGCCGACGCCTCGATCATGCCGCGCATCACCTCCGGCAACACCTGCTCGCCGACACTGATGATCGCCGAGAAGGCCGCGCGGATGATGCTTGAGCCGGCCACCGTGGGCGCTACGCTGCAGAAGGAGCCTGCCACGGTCTGAAATCGCCAAGTCTCTCTGTGGGAGCGAGCCTGCTCGCGAAGGCGTTATGTCAGTTGAACAATATTGACTGATACACCGCCTTCGCGAGCAGGCTCGCTCCCACAGGTTGAAAGGAGTGTGATCCAAGGAAGTGTGACAAATCAGGAGACGCCCCAACCCGGCGTCGACAGTGGAACAACAAAAACAATCACTGTGAGGGATACCGCTATGTCTGAACATGTTCAGCCCCTGGAAGCCACGCGCAGCGCAGGCACCAGCCAGGAAACCCAGAAAGTCATCTTCGCCTCGTCCTTGGGGACGGTGTTCGAGTGGTACGACTTTTTCCTCTACGGCGCCCTCGCGGCGGTGATCAGCAAGCAATTCTTCGCCGGGGTGAACGACACCACGGCGTTCATTTTCGCCCTGATGGCTTTCGCCGCCGGTTTCATCGTGCGGCCCTTCGGGGCGCTGGTGTTTGGGCGGCTGGGGGACATGATCGGGCGCAAGTACACGTTCCTGGCAACCATCGTGCTCATGGGCCTGGCGACCTTCTGCGTCGGCCTGCTGCCCAACTACGCGAGCATCGGCATCGCCGCGCCCATCATCCTGGTGGTATTGCGCATGCTCCAGGGCTTGGCCCTGGGCGGTGAATACGGTGGCGCGGCGACCTATGTGGCCGAGCATGCACCGATGGGCAAGCGCGGCTTTCATACCAGCTGGATTCAGTCCACCGCGACACTGGGCCTGTTGCTCTCGCTACTGGTGGTGCTCGGTTGCCGTTACTTCACCGGTGACCAGTTCGAAGTCTGGGGCTGGCGCATTCCGTTCCTGCTGTCGATCCTGCTGCTGGGCATCTCCACCTGGATCCGCCTGAGCCTGCACGAGTCGCCGGCCTTCCTGAAAATGAAAGAAGAAGGCAAGTGCTGCAAGGCGCCGATCCGCGAGTCCTTCGGCAAGTGGGAAAACCTGAAGGTGGTGCTGATCGCCCTGTTCAGCATCAATGCCGGGCAAGCGGTGACCTTCTATGCCGCGCAATTCTACGTGCTGTTCTTCCTCACCCAGTTCCTCAAGATGGACCCGGCCCTTGCCAATAGCCTGTTGATTGTCAGCGTGGTGATCGGCGCGCCGTTCTTCATCTTCTTTGGCTGGCTGTCGGACAAGGTCGGGCGCAAACCGGTGCTGATGATCGGCCTGCTGCTGGCGACGGCGTTGTACTTTCCGATCTTCAAGACGCTCGCTCATTACGCCAACCCGGCCATCGACCTGGCGAGCCGCCAGGCGCCGATCACTGTCGTCGCCGACCCGGCCACCTGCACCTTCCAGTTCGACCCGGTGGGCAAGGCGCGTTTCGACAGCCCTTGCGACAAGGTCAAGACCTTCCTGGTCAAGCAAGGCCTGCCCTACACCAGCGTCGCGGCACCGGCCGGCAGCACCGTGCAGGTCAGCGTCGGCGACGTGAAACTTGAAGGCTACGACGAAGCCGCCCTGCGCGGCGCGGTGACCCTGGCGGGCTACCCGCAACAAGCCGATGCCCAGCAGATCAACCGGCCGATGATCGTCGCCCTGATCGTGGCGCTGATCATCATTTCGGCGATGTGCTACGGCCCGCTGGCGGCGCTGATGGTCGAACTGTTTCCGACCCGCATTCGCTACACCTCCATGTCCCTTCCGTACCACATCGGCAACGGCTGGTTCGGCGGTTTCCTGCCAACCGTGTCGTTCGCCCTGGTGGTCTACACCGGGGATATTTTCTACGGCTTGTGGTACCCGGTGGTGATCACGGGCGTGAGCCTGGTGGTGGGGATGATCTGCCTGCGGGAAACCCGCAACGTCGATCTGGATACCAACTGAAAACCGCCCGTGGCGAGGGGCAGACCCCCTCGCCACGGCACTCAGAAGCGCGCCTTCACCGTCGCGGTGAAATTGCGCGGCTCACCGTAATAGTTACCGAAGCTTTCGGTGCCGATGGTGGTGTAGTAGCGCTTGTCGAACAGGTTGTTGCCGTTGAGCGCCACCGACCAGGTGTCATCTATGCGGTAGCCGATCCGACCGTTCCACACCGCATAACCGGCCTGGGTGATCTTTTCACCGCTAAGCGGCGATACGCGGAAATTATCGCTCTGCGCATTGACCCCGGCGCCGACGCTGAACCGCTCGAAGGCGCCACCGAGGGCGTAATCGCCCCAAAGGCGCAGCACGTGGCGCGGCACATAGCTGTTGAACGAACCGCCATTGAGGCTGCTGTCAATGTCGTCCAGGGTCTTGGTCTGGGTGTAGGTATATCCGGCGAGCAGTTGCAGGCGCTCGATGACTTCGCCGCTGATCTCGGCCTCGAAGCCCTGGGCGCGGACCTTGCCAGCGTTCTCGTAGCAGTAGCCGTCCGATGAGGCGCAGGTGGAGTTGTAATCCGTCTGAGCCTGATCCTTCTGCACGGTGCGAAACAGGTTGAATGCCGTGTTCAGGCGCCCTTCGAACCACTCGCCCTTGATCCCCAGTTCATAACTTTCGCCCACCAGCGGCTTGAGCGCCGAGCCGCTTTGCGAGCGGTAGTTGCCTTGGGGCGTGAAGATGTCCGAGTAACTGGCGTAGGCGGTCAGGTGTTCGTTGAGGTCGAGCAACACGCCGGCAAATGGCGTGACCTGGCCGGTCTCGGTGCTCCTGGCGTGTTCCGTACCGCCGGTGAGAAATACCGAGTCGCTCTTGGAGCTGTACCAGCTCACCCGGCTGCCGACAACGAAGGTCAACGGATCCGCCAGTTTCAGGCGCAACGTGGAATACACGCCCTGCTGTTCGGTGAGGGTCTTGACCGGCCCGCCGCGGGTCGAGTTATCAATGAAGTAGCTGTCGTCCGGCTCCGGGATGTGCCGATCCGGGTCGAAGACGTTCTGCTTCTGCGGCAACAAAGCGACCGAATAGAAATCATCCTTGTCCGAACGACTGGCGTTGGCCCCGAAGATCATTTCATGTTGCTGGCCGAAGGCTTCGAACTTGCCGTCCAGGTAGGCGTCGAGGCCGTAGTCGACCTGATCGTAGTCATACAGGCTGCCCAACAGGTTGGTGGTAGAGCCCCCCGGCGTCACCGCACCCGATGCAAACGCGTATTTGGTGTCCTGGGTGTTTTTTGTATAGACGCCTGCGACTTTCACGGCCCAGTCATCGTTGAGCTGATGTCGAAGGTCGCCGAAGACCGTGGTCCGTTGGCTGCGCCAGGTGTTCCACGACGGGTCCAGGCAAGTGGAACGGCCGAGTTTCAGGTCGCTGCCATTGCGGTAGCGTGGCAGCCCGCCCCAGCAAGGGCTCGCGTCGACATCCTCGTACGCCACGCCCAGGCCGAGCGTGGTGTCGGGTGCAAGGTCCATATCCAGGGCGCCGTAATAGACCTGATCCGTACGCCGGGCATCGTCGTAGAAATAGCGCCGGCTCTGCTCGGCGATCACCGCCCTGCCCCGCACGGTGCCGGCGTCGTTCAACGGGCCACCGGTATCGACCTGCCCGCGATAGTTGTTCCAGGTGCCGCCCGAGAGGCTGAGTTCAGTCTGCGCCGTAGCCTGGCCGCGCTTGCGGACGAAATTGACGCCACCGGACGTACCGCCGGATCCCTTCATCATGCCGGCAGCGCCGCGCAGGACTTCGACCCGGTCGTAATAGGCCATGTCACTGCTGAAGCTGTCGGCCTGGACATAGCTGTTGCCCATGTCCAGCGGCACGCCGTCGTACTGGTATTGGCCGGACATCCGGAACCCGCGGGAATAGAAATACTTGCCGCCCATGGTCGAGTCGTAGACGGTGATACCCGGGGTCTTTTCCATCACCTGCTCGATGGTGTTCAGGTTCTGATCGTCGAGCATCTTGCGGGTGATCACGGTGACCGATTGCGGCGTTTCGCGCAGCGAATGCTCGCCTTTGCCGATGGTCACCGCCCCAGTGGTATAGGACCCGCTGTTTTCGGTGGTTGCCGTGAGCAGTTGGCCGTCGATGGTCGTGGTGCCGAGCTCCAGCGCCGAGCCGGGCGCAGGTGCGGTACGCAGCCGGTAGGTCCCGTTGGCCTGGGGTTCGGCTTGCAGGCCGTTACTGCCGAGGATGCGCGCGAAACCTTCGGCCACGCCAAAGGAGCCTTTCAAGCCTGGCGACCGCATCCCCTGCATTTGTGCGGCATCGAACGAAATCGCGACGCCGGCGAGGCTGGAGAAACGCGTCAGCACATCCACCAGGGTGCCAGCGCCGATATCGTAGGCCTGCGCCGAGTGTTGTGGCACCGAAGCCTGCGCAACCGGACTGGCGTACGCCGCCCAGGCGCCGAAAGACGTGGCGGCCAGAAAACCGATTTTCATTGCGATTGCCAGACGACCTGGCGTGTTCACGCGAGACATGTGTCCCCTCCCCCCAAAACAGTCAAGAAAACTCACTGAGGGATGAGCCGAACGATGCCGAGGAAAAGTGCAAAAACATTTTCAACCGGACCAACGGGAGCGCGTCGGCCTTGTCAGGCACGCGACACCTGGACCCAGAACCGGCTGTAGCGAGTCACGCGCAACGAGAAACCGGTTTCGAGTGCCGCCAGGGCAAGATCGGTATTGTCGATGGGAAAAACGCCGGAGACTTTCAAGTCGCCGATGGCCGGGTCGCAGCGCAATATTCCCGTGCGATAGCGGGAAAGCTCCACCAGCAAGGCCGACAGCGGGCGGTCGATGGCGATGATGCTGCCCTGTTGCCAGGCACCCACCGATACATCATTGGCGCGCAACGCACCCAGCGACCGACCGGTGAAGCCCAGGCGATCACCCGCGTCGACCCGCTGGGCTGGCCCGCCGCTGCGCAAACTGACTTGCACGGCCTTCTCCAGCACCGCCACCTCACCGCCGTCGTCCTGAGCGCGGACGATGAATCGCGTCCCCAGGGCCAGCACTTCGACTTGGCCAGTGACGACCTTGAATGGCCGCTGCAAGGGATCGACCCCGGTCGTTACGAGAATTTCGCCCCACAACAGCGTCAATGTCCGCTGGCGGCCATCGAAACGGACGTTTACCGAGGTGTCGGTGTTGAGCAGCAGCGTGCTGCCGTCCACCAACTGGAACTCACGCCGCTCGCCCACGCCGGTCCGGTAATCGCAAAGTAGGTTCTGCGCGGTCTCGCTGCGCCAGCCCAGCCATCCCAGGCAGCCGGCGGAGGTCAGCAGCAAGGCGCTGCGCAGCACCTCTCGACGAGGTCGGCCAGGGTGGGCACTCAAGGTTGGCGCAGCCAATGCGCCCGGCACGCTGGCCATCTGTTCCGACACCGCCGCCATGCGTTGCCAGGCCTGCTCGTTCAGCGGATCCGCGGCCAGCCAGGCCCACCACCCTTCGCGCTCCGCGTCAGTTGTGGTGCCGGAGTGAAGCCGGGCATACCATTGCGCCGCGACACGGATGGCCTGCAATTGCTCGGGCGACACGTTCATTCGAGCTGCAACTGGATTTGCATCAGACAGCAGTGTTCCATGGCCTTGGCCATGTGGTTGTTGACCGTACGTACGCTAATGCCGAGGCGCTCGGCGATCTGCGGGTAGGTCAAGCCGTTGAACTGCGAGAGGATGAATGCTTGCTTGACCTTGGGGCCCAGGCCTTGCAGCAGCCGATCGATTTCCATCAGGGCCTGGAACAGGATCGCCTGCTCTTCCAGCGATGGCTGCTGCGCTTCAGGCATCGCGGCCAGCGCTTCGAGGTACGACTGCTCAAGGGAACGGCGGCGAAAGAGATCGACCAGCAGCCCTTTGGCGATCATCGACAGATAGGGCCGCGGCTCGCGGATATCCAGTGCCGAGCGCGCCTTGATCACCCGAACGAAGGTATCCTGGGCCAGGTCCGCCGCATCGAAGGTATTGCCGAGGCGCTTGCGCAGCCACCCCTGAAGCCAACCATGATGGTCGCAATACAGATCGTTGACGGCGCTGCGTAGGGACAGATCGTGGGCGGACATGACAATGGAATAATTCGCGACTGATAATGACTCGCATTGTCATCGTAGCGACCGCCGTATTGCAACCGGATGAGAGCGAAAAAACCTGCCGTGGCTTCAGCCTGATCAGTGAACCGAATGGCTTTTCACCGTGCTCTCCACCAGATCGAGCATCTGTCCCAGCGCCCATGGCTTGGCGATGAACGAGGCCTGGTGCTTGATCCCCGCGCTTTCCGGCGTCTCGAAGCCCGACATGATCAGCAGCGGTATCTGCGGCCAGCGGTCCCCGGTCAGGTTGGCCAGGTCCGCTCCGTCCATCGCCCCGGGCATGGTGATATCGGTCAGCAGCAGGTCCACATAGTCGGCGCTCTCCTCCAAGAATGTCAGCGCCGAATCTGCGCTTTCCCGAGGCTCGACGACAAACCCTTCCTCTTCCAGGATTTCGCACAGAAACTCCAGGATGGTCGGATCATCCTCAACGACGAGAATCAAACGTGTGGTCGCCTGTCCGTTGCCCTTCGGCATCGAATTCATGAAAGTGACTCTCCTTGATTCCATTAGCTTGCTTTGCGGTTTCAGCCGCTCTGCAAGTTATGAGCGACGCCCTTGCGAGAAATTCATTCTGCTTGTGCAGACAACCGCCGGGCGTTGCGCCAAACGGCCCGTTGCAACGCAGCGCAACGTTTTATCTGTATATCCATACAGATAAAGCTTGCCGCGACGCCGATCCCTGACCATGCTAGCGCCCCATGAAACCTGCTTAGGAAGAGGCGTTATGCGGCTGTACCTGTGTGAAAAACCGTCCCAGGCCAAGGATATCGCCGCGGTGCTGGGCGCCACGCGACGCGGCGACGGCTGCTGGCTGGGCGCAAACGTCACGGTCACCTGGTGCATCGGTCACCTCCTGGAGACGGCCCCGCCCGACGCCTACGATGCCCGCTACAAGCGCTGGGTGCTGGCCGACCTGCCCATCGTGCCGGCGCAATGGAAGATGACCGTCAAACCGAAAACCGCCGGCCAGTACAAAGCGGTCAAGCGCTTGCTGGGCGAGGCAACGGAACTGATCATCGCCACCGACGCCGACCGCGAGGGCGAAATGATCGCCCGCGAACTGGTCGAGCATTGCCGCTATCGCGGGCCCATCCAGCGCCTATGGCTGTCGGCGCTGGACGAAGCATCGATCCGCAAGGCCCTGGCCGCCCTCAAGCCCGGAGCGGAAACCTTCAACCTCTACCACTCGGCCCTGGGCCGCTCTCGGGCCGACTGGCTGATCGGCATGAACATGAGTCGCCTGTTCACGCTCCTTGGGCGTCAGTCCGGCTATCAGGGCGTGCTGCCGGTAGGCCGCGTGCAGACACCGACTTTGCGGCTGGTGGTAGACCGCGACCGTAGCATTGCCGATTTCGTCCCGGTCGCCTACTGGGCCATCGACGTGCGACTGAGCCACGCCGGCACGGCCTTCACCGCCCAGTGGCGCGCCGATCCGGATGCCTGCGACGACCAGGAGCGCTGCCTGAACCAGGCCCTCGCCCGCGATGCGGCAAAAGCCATGGGCAGTGCCGCTACCGCCAGGGTGATCAAGGTCCGCACCGAACGGCTGCGTGAGGCCGCGCCGCTGCCGTTCGACCTGGGCACGCTGCAGGAGGTCTGCTCGAAGAAGCTCGGCCTTGGCGCCCAGGAAACCCTGGACATTGCCCAGTCGCTCTACGAAACCTACAAGCTCATCACCTATCCGCGCAGCGATTGCGGTTTCCTGCCCTTGAGCCAGCACGGCGAAGCACCCGCCATTCTCGCCGCCCTCGCCCAGGCCGACCCGGGCCTTGCGCCGCTGCGCGAGCACCTGCAACCGCAACGCAAATCCCGCGCCTGGAACGACGCCAAGGTCAGCGCGCACCACGGCATCATTCCCACGGCCGCGGCGAAGAACCTCGACAAGCTCGCCGGCAAGCAACGGGCCGTCTATACGCTGATTCGCGCGCGCTACCTGGCGCAATTCCTGCCCAACCATGAATACGACCGGACCCAGGCCGACTTCGATTGTGCCGGCCAGGCCCTGCGGGCCGTCGGCAAGCAGATCATCGAACCCGGCTGGAAACGCGCCCTGCCCGAAGCACTGGCACCCACACGCGGCCGCGAAGCCCCCGCGCCACAAACCCTGCCGCCGCTCGCCGAAGGCCGCGATTGCAATGTGGACGAGGTGATCCCCAAGGACCTGTGGACCCAGCCGCCCAAGCCGTTTACCGAGGGCGACCTGATCAAGGCGATGAAAAATGTCGCCAAGCTGGTGGAGGACCCGCTGCTCAAGCAGAAGCTCAAGGACACCACCGGCATCGGCACCGAAGCAACCCGAGCCTCGATCATCCAGGGTCTGCTCGATCGTGGTTACCTGGTGAAAAACGGCAAGGCCCTGTCCGCCACTCCAGCGGCGTTCAGCCTGATCGACGCGGTGCCTCGGGCGATCGCCGACCCCGGCACCACCGCCATCTGGGAACAGGCCCTGGACATGGTGCAGAGCGGTGAGATGAGCCTGGAAGAATTCGTCACGCGACAAGCCGCCTGGATGAGCAAGCACGTCGCCCGCTGCCAAGGCATGAGCCTGACCATCAACGGCACGGCCAGCCCCGCCGGACGTGGCGCGGCGCCGTGGAAGAAAAAACGCAAGCCGGCCAAGCGCAAGGCCGACGGCGCACCGCGCAAAGCGGGCAAGGCCAAGGCCAAGGCCACCTGAACCCACTGAGTCCCTTCGTGGCGAGGGGATTTATCCCCGCTGGGGTGCGAAGCGCCCCCAGAAATATCTACCACCGCCGTGCTTGCGCAGGAATGCCCGGGGCCGCTTCGCGACCCAGCGGGGATAAATTCCCTCGCCACAAAGAACCCCCTCATCCTAAAGATGCATGATTCCTTTTCGCTGGTTTTTCATACCCAAACCATTTTGTCCGACAATATGTAGTGACTAAAAATAATCACTACAAAACCGTTGACGCCTCCGATTTGCCCTTGCATGATGCAGACGTCTCCCCGATCGGGAGTACGGTAAATGTTTGAGCAAGCTCGTCTGACCGCCGAGCTGTTTTTTTCGATAAGGGACTGCCCACAAGGCAGATTGAAGGTGCTGACCTGGCAAGACCGTCCGGTAACAAGGACGAGAAACGCTGGCGATCAATCCTCATGACGCATGGGCTCGACTGTCGAAAGTCGACACTGACCTGAAGATTCTTCGCTGTTTCTCATCGTTGTAGCGCATTTGCGTAGCAGCCCTTCGATAACACTACACAACCGATGCACGACCCCGTCGGATTCGACGGACGAGCGCTGACGACCTGCTTTCGGTAGCAGGCAGGCAATTACCGAACAGCGAAGTTTTGCGAACCACCAGACAGATCAACCAAATGGTCAAGGGGCTTACACATGAATCTGAATAATCAACCATCTATTGATGAACTGGCTCGCATGTTCGCAGCACACAAGGACACCCTGGATAGCCATATCCTGTGGATCAGCAAGACTGGCCAGGTCCATATGGACTGCCTCTCGCCTTTCACCCAGGAAGAAGAATTCGAGAAAAGCCAGGAAGACCTGTGTGCCCGGCTGAAGATGTACCGTCGCGGCCAGGGCTACGTCGGCAAGAAAGCCGCCGCTGACAAGGATTTCATGGGCCGCGTGCTGCAAACGCTGACCCAGGCCTGGCAGTCGGTGCAGAACTCTGCCGAGGTCCGGGTCATCGACCGCCTCTGCTGACATTCCACAAATACAAAGGGCCCGCTCCTGCGTCAGGAGCGGGCCTTTTTTGGCTTCTAGAAAACCGACCAGCCGATCCGTTGGCTGAGCAGTTCCAGCGCGGCCATGCCAGCCAGGGAGTTGCCGGCGGTATTGAGTTCCGGCGACCAGACGCAGACGCTGAACTGCCCGGGCACCACCGCCACAATCCCGCCGCCCACGCCGCTCTTGCCAGGCAGGCCAACGCGATAGGCGAAGTTGCCGGCCTCATCGTACAAGCCGCTGGTGGCCATGATGGAGTTGACTTGCTGGGTCTGGCGAGCGCTAAGGATCTGCTCACCGCTGTGCTTGCAAAAACCATCGTTGGCCAGGAAGCAGAACGCGCGGGCCAGGTCGATGCAGTTCATTCGCAGCGCGCAATGGCTAAAATAGCTGCGCAATACCGCTTCCACGTCGTTATGGAAATTGCCGAAGGACTGCATCAGATAAGCCATCGCCGCGTTGCGCGCGCGGTGCTGGTATTCCGACTCGGCAACCTTGCCGTCTACCATCACCTGGGGATTGCCCGACAACCGTCGGACGAAATCGCGCATCGACAACGCCGGAGCGGCGAAGCGTGACTGGTTGATATCGCAAATCACCAAGGCACCGGCGTTGATGAACGGATTACGCGGCCGGCCGCGCTCGAATTCCAGTTGCACCAGGGAATTGAAGGGCTGGCCAGAGGGCTCATGGCCCAAGCGCTCCCAGATGGCTTCGCCGGAATGCTCGATGGCCTGCACCAGGCTGAAAACCTTGGAAATACTCTGCACCGAGAACGGCGTCTCGGCATCGCCCGCGCAATAGATCTCGCCATCGTTGCTGTACACGGCAATGCCGAGTTGATTGGCCGCCACGGTGCCGAGGGCAGGAATATAGTCGGCCACCTTGCCCTGACCAATCAGGGGGCGAACCGCATCGAGGATCTCGTTCAACAGTGCTTGCATGTGCGCAGGGGTCCGGTCATTCCCCGTTCGAGTGCGGGGATACAGACGCTAGACGCTGGTGGGTGGGGTCAGAGCACACTGAGTTGCCCGAAAAAAACCGTGGCCAGGAGCGTGGGCGCTTGTCGTGAAATCCTGCGGTCTATAGTCAAGGATCAACCCGCAGGAGGTAACCGATGCGCCAGATCATGCAAAAGGAACCCTGGTGGGCCGCGCCGCCCCGGCCTGGGCAGGATGAAAGTGAATTGGAATGGGGCTGGCTGGTGGTCTACAGCGAAGGCGAGCCGCGTTTCGAGTTCATCAAGGAGCGCCCCACGGACGAACAGATCCGTCAGCGCAAAGGCTGCCGGGTCACGCTCGGGTCCGAGTGACCGCGCTCATGGTTCGATGACAGGCAGGAACACCGGTCGGTTGCTCAGGTCTGCCGCCACCAGGCTATCGTCGATTTGCCCGGCCAGGTAGTAGACCGCCGCCATGACGCCGCTGAGGGGATGCCTGAGCGACTTGAACCACGCTTCGTCGAACGCCGCACTCAGGCTTTTACGGATCTGCGCTTCCATTTCCGGCCGTTCGCCCTCATGGATGATCGCCCGGATGCCCGCCACGCCTACCGAAATCAGCGCCCCTGCCGCCTTCCCGGCGACGGCCGCCGCCGCACCGGTCGCTCCTCGCGTGGCGAACTGCGCCTCGATTTTTTCACTGGTACGTTGCGCCACCGTGGCAATCACGGCGTCCGACGGACCGGAACCGGTGTCGGCGGCTTTGTCGACATGATCGATCAGCGCCGCATAGGCCGGCAGTGTATTGAGCGGTTCGGTGTGGACCATTTCGTACAACGTTGCGTTGCGCGTCGCTGGCGGTCCCAGGTTGACGGCCGTAATCGCGTGCAGACGTCGATTCATCAGTTCGGTCGGGATTCGGTGCCGTTGCGCAATGACCTGGACCTGTTGGTTGAGCAGGCGCAGGTAATACCCCGTCGCGTTGGCCCGGATCGCCTCGGGATCGATTTCCACCGCCACCGGCTCCAGCACTTGCTCGCGATATTGCTCCTGCAGGTAACCCGCCAGGCGCCTGGACGACGAGTCCGCATCGCCCTTGGCGCTTGCCGAATACCAACTGACCTTCACTGCCAGCCACTCCTGGGTCCAGTAGCTACTGAACCAGGGGATGAATGCAGCCTCGGTGCGCTCGTAGACCAGCACTCGCCAATGTTCCATCGATCCGCGCGCATAGAGTTCGGCTTGCTCGGTGGCGCTTTTCGACGCGGCGATGATCTGCCGGTCCGCCTGCCGCCAGGTGTCCGGCGCAATCACCACCGGGGCGACCTGTTGGCCGCGCTGCGACGTGGCGCACCCCGCCAGAACGAGCATCACGGCCAGCATCAGCGAACGCCGCACGATTGCGCCACCTTGGATTTTTCTCGACCATGGATTGAGTGTAGGCCGTCAGACAAGTCAATGTGGGAGCGAGCTTGCTCGCGATGGCGGCGTATCAGTCGATGTCAACTTTGCTGACACACCGCTATCGCGAGCAAGTTCGCTCCCACAGGGTCTGCCACAAGCTCCCTCGCCACGAGTCGCGGTCGTGTCAGTTAAAACCGGGTGAAATGTTCGAATTGCCAGCTATCCGCAGCGCCCTCCTCGGACTGTTTATGCGAAGTGCCACTCGGCGTCCAGTCGGTGCGCTGCCCCACCAGAGTGCCGAGGTAGGGCCTGGCGATTTCCAGCACCCGCTCATGGTCCAGCTGTTCCGGCTCGACGATGCCGCGATCCGGATGCTCAACCGCCCAGACGATGCCAGACAGCACGCCTGCCGCCACCTGCAAGGTGGTGGCACTGTTGAAAGGCACCAGCGCGCGAGCTTCGTCAATGCTCAGCACCGAGCCAAACCAGTAGGCATTCAGCTCATGCCCCATGAACAACACCCCCAGCGCATCCGCACCGCCGCTGTCGATTTCGCCGTTGAGGATGCGCTGCCGGGCTTGGGTTTGCCAGCCGCGACCGATCAGCTCGTGGACCGAGAGCAAGGCGTCGTTGCAGGGGTGGTAGGCGTAATGCAGGGTCGGTCGATAGATCAGTCGACGCTGGTCCTTCACGGTAAGCAGGTCGGCTGTGGAAGCGGTTTCATGATGGGTGATCATCAGCCCCAGGCATGGCCCGCCCAACGGCGTCCAGGTCTTGACCAGCACGCTGGCGCTCTGGCGTGCCAGGTAGATCGCATTGCGACTGCCGAAGCGATGGCGCCGGGCAGACGCTGGCCAGGTTCGCTCATGGCTGCCCCATGCCAGCTCCGCCGGTTGGCTGCCTTCACTGATGAAGCCCTCCACTGACCAGGTGTTGACGAACTCGTCGTCCTCCTTGGGTTGCCGGGAACGCTGGGTATCACGCTCGGCAAAATGAATCACCTTGATCCCCAATTCCATGCATAACCTGGCCCAATCGACACCGGCGCGGCGCTGAGGTATCGGATGCTCCAACTGCACCGCCAGCTCCACCAGGCCGGCCTTCAGCAAGTGAGTGATCAAGCCCGGATTGGCCCCGTGAGCGACCACCGCCGTCGGCCCTCCGGCCAATTTCTTGCGCAGGCTCAGGACCTGATAACGCAGCGCGTAATTGGTGCGATGGGAAAAATCCAGGTGCGGATCGTCATATCCGCCGGCCCACGGTTCGACACAGGTATCCAGGTACAGGGCGCCCTTGGCGCAGGCATATTCGATAATGGCCAGAGAGCTGACTTCCACCGAAAGGTTGACGATGAAGTCACCGGGTTTGACCCAGCGATCCAGCGTCTGCGCGAAGGTTTGCTCGGTCAATGCCTTGCGGACAAAACGGATCCCCCGATCCTTGAACCAGAGGTTCTGGTCGATCACCGGCGCGATCACGGTGATTTGCCTGACCTCGATATGGTCCTGCCCCAGTACCAATGGCAACGTGGCCCGGGCGATGGAGCCGAAGCCGATGAAGACCAGGTGGCCGCTGAACGGAACCTGATGGTTCATGTGCCGCCTCCTTGACGGTTTACCGCGCCTGGAAATAACCAAGGCTGCCGTGAATCCCGACAGATACGGCGCGGGTCTCCCCGCGCCGTATCATTGCCCGTTTACGAGGTACCCAGGCCGCCAGACAGATCCGCGCCGGAATGCGCATGCCCGGTGGCCGGCGCAGCGCTTGGCTCGTCACGGTGCTCGGTGGTCTTGCTCACCGTATCGCGGACCGTTTCGTAGCCGTCGCGGGCCTTTTGCTTGGCCTTGTCGGCCAAGCCGGCGCTGGTTTTGCCCATTACCCGCTGTTCGGTCGACGTGCTGGGTAGGGCTGCTCCGAGCATGGCGCCCAAGGCGATACCCGCTGCCGCCATCATCAGCGGTTGCTCCTTGAGCAGGCGGCTGAACTGATCGCCCAGATCCTGGGAACCGTGGGCCAGACGGTCGCCTGTCTGCGTGGCGCTATGCCGTGCATTACGGGCGCTCGCCCCCAGGCCATCAGCCAGATGCGACGCCTTGTCCTTGAGCTGATGAAACCCTTCGCGCAAGGAGTTGGTGGTGTCATGCAGATGACCGCGGGCGCTGTCCAGGCCACCGGACAGCCCCTCGCTCCAGCCATTGGTGTCCTGGTCGGGGCCAACGCGATAACCGACCCGGGGCGGGTGGTTCTGGCCGAGCATCAGCCAGCACAAGCCGACCGTGGTCAGCACGGTTGGCACCGGATTGTTGCGCACCGTCGTGCCCAGGTTGCCGAAAAATTCGGCGCCATTGCCTTTCACCATGCCTAAGGCCTGATCAAGCATCTGCCCCGGCGTGAACTTGCTGCCCAAGGCATCGACGATGTGGCTGATATGGGCGCGCTGTTCGTCGATCTCGCGCTCGATGGTCTCCGGGCTCTTCTCCGCTTCAGTCTTCAATTCATCCTTCATGAGGCTTTCCTCCGCAGGGCTTCCTGGTCTTTGTGCATGGCATCGAGCGTTCGGTCAGGCTTGAAATGGGAAGGCTCGAATTGCTTCTTGCCGGACTGGACCATGACAAAACCGATGATCATCACCACCACGCCGACAATCAGCGCGGCCAGCCACGGCGCCATCATCGTGCTCAGGCCATACACCACTGCCATCAGGAGGATGATGAAGCCGGCCATCAGCACCATGGCGCCCCCGGCCACTGCGGCGATACCTGCCTTCAGGGTGTTGAGGCTCGCCTGGAATTCAGCCTTGGCCAGCGCCAGCTCCTTGGTAAAGAGCGAGGGGACTTCGTGGGTCAGTTGCCGCAGCAAGCCCATGACCGAGGCATCGTTTTCGGGCGTCGAGGCGCCGGCGGAACGCTGGATATCCGGGTCTGGTCGATTCATCACAATTCTCCTCTGGTATTGGCCGAACCCGGCAGCGAGCCGGTGGCGGAATCACTGGGATGGTCCTGAACGCTGGGTGAAGTCGGGGTTACGCCGGTGGCGAGGCCGCTGCTGGTCCCCGCCCCCGGACCGATAGGATCAGGCACAGGGTCAAAGGGCTGCGCGTCGAAGGGCTGGGCGCCGAAACCTTCGGCGGCTGGATCCGACTCCGTGGAGGCAGGGCTTTGCACTTCGGTGGTGATCGGCGAGGTGCCAGCCTTGAGGAAACGCGACAGCCCAAACCCCACCGCAATACTGCCGGCGAGGAACAGGCCGGGGTTATCCCGCGCCAGGCGAGAGCCATCGTGCAGCAGCTCTTCAGCGCTCTTGTTGCGCAGTTTGCTGGCCAGGCCACTCATGCTGTCGGCCATGTCCGCCAGATAATGCGACAACCCAAGGGTGTCGTTGGCTTCAAGCTCGGACATCGCGGACTTCGCGCCACGCGCCAGTGCATCGATCTGGTCCGCCGCGGTATCGCGGTACTGGCCGAAATGCGCATCGGCCTTTTCGCGGGCGCTGCCGATGGCTTCGTTAACGTCCTCCTTGATGTGGTTCAGGGATTCTTCAGGTCGTCCCTGGTTTGCGTTACCGCTTTGTCGCTCGGTGTTGTTGTCCGGGATAGTCATGTCTGTCCATCGCCTCCGTGATGAAAAACTCAACATCAGGCAAGCGCCGAAACGTTGCCTGGATAAGTGCCTCTCAGAACAAGTGACGGGACGCGCGGGAGCGTAGTTCCAACGAGTTTTATTGTCAGACGCTGTGCGGTCGTTGGGGGCGTTCGGCTGGGTTTCGCTTAAAAAAAATCGGGCATTGGGTGAACACCAATGCCCGATTCAACACTGCACCCGTGGCGAGGGAGCTTGCTCCCGATGGGTTGCGCAGCAGCCCTGAAAATTCCAGCGTCAACAAAAAACCTGGGACTGTTGCGCAGTCCAGCGGGAGCAAGCTCCCTCGCCACAAGAACTCGTCAATTCAACCTCAGGTTTCCATCGTCGCCGCCTGGTTCCCGCCCTGCTCGGCGATTTTCGAAAGTTTCTCGTCGGTGGCTTTTTCTTCCTTGAGCGTCGCCAGCAACAAACCGACCACTTCGTCGCCCAGGTTCAAGTGCTTGGCCATGGCGATCAGCGTGCCGTAGCTGGCGATTTCGTAGTGCTCGATCTTCTGCTGGGCACCGATCAGCCCTGCATCGAGCACTGCGCCTTTTTCGATTTCTTCGATCAGCTCCTTGGACTCTTCCACCAGCCCTTCCATGGCAATGCATTTCATGCGCTTGAGCTTGATACCCGCCACTTCGACAAGGGTGTCGATGCGTTCGATCTGGCCTTGAGTTTCTTCAAGGTGATCGTTGAAGGCTTGCGCCAGCAAGGGGTTGGTGGTGGCTCGGGCCATGCGTGGCAAGGCACGAGTGATCTGTTTTTCGGCGCTGTAGACATCGGACAGTTCGTGAATGAACAGGTCCGTCACGGTTTTTCTGGCCATCTCGGCATCCTCCTTCGGGTTGAAGTGGTGAAGCGCCGCTTCACCTGTCATCAACACTGACCCGGAGCAAAATGCGGATGTTCAAGAAAATCCGTGCACGCCTGGACAGAGGGTTTCGGGTGCGCTTTAACCCAGCGCGGTATCGAGGAACATCATCACCGCAAAGCCCATCATCAGGCCCAGGGTCGCGGGTGTCTCGTGGCCGTTGCGATGGGTTTCCGGAATGACTTCATGGGACACCACGAAGATCATCGCCCCCGCCGCCAGCCCGAGGCTGATGGGGTAAGCCACGGCCACGCCCGAGGACATGCCCAGGCCGATCACCGCGCCCAGCGGTTCCATCAATCCCGAACCGACCGCGATAAGTGCGGCCCGCAGGGTGCTGATCCCGGTCACACGCAGCGCCATGGCAATGGCCAGGCCTTCGGGGATGTCCTGGATCGCGATGGCGGTGGTCAGGGGCAGACCGACCTTGAGATCGCCATTGGCAAAGCTGACGCCGATGGCCATGCCCTCCGGCAGGTTGTGCAGGGTGATCGCGAGGACGAACAACCACACCCGGTTGATGCGCTTGGCCTCGGGACCGCGGCGCCCACTCAGCTCATGTTCGTGGGGCACGAAGCGGTCGAGCCCGACCATCAGCGCGACGCCCAGCGCCAGGCCGATAACGACCACCAAGGCAGCAAGCAACTGATTGCCGCAAATGATCTGCGCAGCCTCGATCCCCGGCAATATCAGCGAAAACGAGCTGGCCGCGAGCATCATCCCGGCAGCGAAACCGAGCATGATGTCCTGGGTCCGCGATGAGATATCGCGTAGCACCACCGCCATCATCGCCCCCAGCGCGGTAGCGGCAAAACCGGATATCCCACCCAATGCCGCATAGCCGAGGTGTTGGCGATCGGCCCCCACCAGGGCGTTGTAGCCGCTATACAGCAGCAGCACCGCGACCAGTGCCAATCCCAGCCAGAAGCTTACGCCCAGCAGCAGGTTGTTTTGCACAGGATCAAGCCAGGTACGCCAGGGCGATCGGATCCGGGAGGTGGGCTGGTCCATCAAAGGTCCTTGTTGATTTGGCCGTGCAATACCCGACCGCCGAGCGCATTGGCAGAACGATCGGGCGGAATTTTCGGGCGGGGGGGGCAAGGCCCCCTCGCCAACTTCTTACAGTTTGTCACCTTGCATCCCCGAACCCAAGTCGGCGCCCGTGGTGGGATTGCTTTCAGGATTGGACATCGTCCGCGCCTTCATGTCCATCAACAGTGCCTCGTCCTTTTCACTCAACTGCACGCTGGCCAGGCCATCGCCGCCGTCGACCGCTGGCGTCGGGTTCTCGACGTACTCCCAATCGTCGCCCTGGTTCCATGGACCGCGTACGGTAGGTTCACCCTGGGACATGTTGAAGTACACGTTGGTGAACTCCGGCATGCCTGGCAGTTTGCCTTGCGGGAAGTTGGGCTGGATGGAATGCAGGGCTTTTTCGAACGACAGCTGGTGGGCGATTTCACGGGTCATCAGGAAGCCCAGGGCTTCTTTTACACCAGGATCGTCAGTGACGTTCATCAGCCGCTCGTAAACAATTTTCGCCCGGGCCTCGGCGGCGATATTCGAACGCATGTCCGCCGTCGGTTCGCCGATCGTATCGATGTAGGCGGCGGTCCATGGCACACCGGCCGAGTTGGTCAACGGCGAGCCGGCGCCATACAGCACGCTGGTGATGTGCGAGTCATTGCCGGCCCCGTTGATTTCCCGGTACAGCTGGCCCTCCTGCTCGACGCCTTCAGCCATCTTGCCCTTTGCCCCCTTGTTAAGCATGACGATGATCGAACCGATCACCTCCAGATGGCTGAGCTCTTCGGTGGCAATGTCCATCAGCAGGTCCTTGCGGCCCGGATCATCTTCGGACAAGGCCTGGGTGAAATAGCGCGACGCCGCCGCCAACTCGCCCTGGGCGCCGCCAAACTGTTCAAGCAACAGATTGGCCAGTCCTGGATTGGGCTCAGCGACACGCACGGTATATTGCAGTCGTTTGTTATGTACGAACATGGTAGAACTCCTCGATCAGGACACTCATGAGAACACTGCCGGCGGCAGGCCCATGAAAGTCAGAAGAAGTTAAACGGATAAGATTTGTTTTTTATTCAAGGCAGAAGACGAATGGTAGTTTCAATCAACAGAAACTCATCCACGTCTTAATATAAGTGAACAAACGGAGCCGGGCATGACATGACCGACGCTATTTAAATCGATAGTGGCCGAAACAGACCCCATGCCAACGGCATGGGGCCTGCAGAGACCACGGGACATTACGATTTGCGACCGCCACCGTGGCTGTTTTCACCGCCTTTCTTACCGGCTTCGGAAGCTTTTTCCCGGTCGTTGGCAAAGTTGCCACCCGACGCCTGGCCACCTTTGCGGCCCGCTTCAGAAGCCCGTTCAGGGTCATTGGCAAAGTTGCCACCCGAGGCTTGACCACCTTTGCGGCCGGCCTCTGCGGCACGTTCCGGATCGTTGGCAAAATTGCCACCCGACATATGGCCACCCTTACGGCCGGCCTCGGCTGCGCGTTCCGGATCGTTGGCGAAGTTGCCACCCGATGCCTGGCCGCCTTTCTTGCCGGCTTCCGATGCTTTCTCACGATCGTTAGCGAAATTGCCAGGGTTGTTATTGCCTGTATTTGCCATTTCATTCACCTCGTTAGTTGCTATTTGCGAACCCCGTTGGCTCGTACTTATTCGGAAAACCTGAACCGCTCAAGGTTTGAAGAAAGTGCTTCAAACGGCGACGAACGGTCATCGTCTTATTTATATACCGCTGCGCTTGGCATGTATTGAAATCGGCTATCGCACAAGCGGCGACCAATTAACAACAGCAAATACCAAACAATGTAGGAGCGAGCCTGCTCGCGAAAGCGGTAGAAAGTTCAACATTCATATCGAATCATAAATAGCATTCGCGAGCAGGCTCGCTCCCACAGGGGCCTACTCAAAGCCTCAAAAACAGTGCGTGTCTTTCCACGCTGTCCGCCAAGGGCCGGATGGCGCCAGCACCCCATTGCACCGGTCTCGTCACCCAGGCCGCGCGCCGTTCCAGGAAGCCAAAACTCGCGAGCTGCCGGTGTTGTCTTGCACCACCGCACTGACCGGCTTGCGGTGTCCGGGCACCCTGTCGCCGATGCCCGGATAAAGCGATGTTCAGGGTGAAATCGGATCGCTGGCCGGGAACGTTTCCTCCAGCGCTTCATCCAGTTGGTTATTGGTAATGTCCCGCTCGCCGACCTTGCCACTTTGTTCACAATGACAATCCGCCGCCGGACATGGCTCGCCATTCGGGTGTTGTTCCGCGCAGGCCTGGCTGCAATAGGCCTCGCCGTCATGATTGAACACCCGCTCGGGATCTACCTCGCAATGGCAGCCGGGGCAGCCACACTGCAGTTCGCTCATGTTTGTCCTCCAGGGGGCCGCTGTCGTCAGGATCCCACCAGTAATTGAACTTCAAGGTTGGCCGCCGCGACGCCGTGCTTCGCTACATACACTTCGTCGGTCCAGCCTTTGGTCAGGTTGCGATAAGTCTGCGTGCCAAGGGCCGCTCCGCTGTTCCATTCAATGACATCGCCAATGTCGACATCATTGGCGGGCCCTAGCTCAAGCACCGTATGGCCGTCTTCTTCCGCCACATAGACGCCCACCCTGGCACTCTGTCGATTGATGGCTCTAACCTCACCGGTGGTCTGCTTCATACCTGTCCTCTTTGCGGTTGATGGCAGGTTTGGCGCGGCCGAACCGTGCCGGGCCGCGCCTCGCATTGCACCTCAGCGCTTGGCTTCGGTATGCGGATTGGCCGAACGCTCAAGGAACGCCTGGGTGATTTCCGGCAGATGATCGCGCAGCCATTCAGCCATGGCGATTTCCTGCGGCAGAATCTGCTCGCAGGCCTTTTGCGTTTCCACATCGCCGGCCACTTTCGCCGCTTCGATCAGCACCGTGTACGAAGCAATTTCCAGGTTCTCGAAGACGTAGCCACTCATGGCGCCCTTGACCACTTCGTCGCTCATCGCCATGCCACCCATGGCTTGACCGAACGCCATCAGCTTGCCGGCCATGTCCTTGAGCATCGACGGGCTACCGCCCAGGCGCTGGATGCATTGTTCCACCAGCTTCTGCTGGCCGAGCGTCTCTTCGATGTGCTGTTCGATCCGCGCCTTGAGCACGGGGTAGTGCTCCAGCCGCTCGGCCTGGGCCTTGAGCATTTTCTCCGCTTGCTGTTCCATGGCATGAGCGTCGTTGAGCCAATCCAGCAGGTTCTCTTTAGGGGTTGCCATTTACCTTCTCCTTAATCAGTGTTCATCGACGCACCGCAGTGCGAGAGCGCTGAAATACCGCACATAAGGTGGATGTCGCGCGCGCCGGGAAAGTTTGAACAATCACCTTCGGCGGGCGACGAAAGGCGCTTGGCGAAGCCGATGCTACCCTCAAGGAATCCAGGCCAGCGGAGTACACCCATGCCCGACGATCTTCACCGTGACCCCGTCGAACAATTGCACGAATACCTGACCGGACGGCGCTACCTGGTGCTGACCGGAGCGGGCATCAGCACGCCGTCCGGCATACCCGATTACCGGGACAGCGACGGCGTGCGACGGGGCAGGCAACCGATGATGTACCAGGAGTTCCTCGCCAGGCCCGAAGCGCGGCGGCGCTACTGGGCGCGAGCGATGCTGGGCTGGCCACGCTTGCGCCAGGCACGGCCGAACCAGGCCCATGAGGCCTTGGCGGCGTTGCAGGGCCAGGCGCGCATCAGCGGCTTGATCACCCAGAATGTCGACGCCTTGCATGACCGGGCCGGGAGCCGCGATGTCATCGAGTTGCACGGCAGCCTGCATCGGGTGCTATGCCTGGACTGCGGCCAGCCGAGCGAGCGGCAGCAGATCCAGTTGTTGATGGAGGACCAGAACCCGTACCTGGCCGGTGTCGATGCGGTGCAAGCGCCCGACGGCGATACCTTGCTGGACCCGGCCTTCGAGGCCCGCTTTCAAATCCCCCGTTGCCCGCATTGCGATGGCGAACGCTTGAAACCCGACGTGGTGTTCTTTGGTGAAAACGTCGCCGCCGCTACCGCGACTCGCGCCACCGAGGCAGTCGGGCAAGCGGATGGATTGCTGGTGGTGGGTTCATCGCTGATGGCGTATTCGGCCTTTCGCCTGTGCCGGGCGATCAAGGATCAGGGCAAGCCGCTGCTGGCGATCAACCGAGGCAAGACCCGCGCCGATGAGCTGTTGGATCTGAAGGTTGAAGTGGCTTGCGAAGCCTTGTTGCCATTGCTGATCTAACACCGCCATCCACTGTGGGAGCGAGCTTGCTCGCGATAGCGTTGGATCAGTTGCATCAATGTTGGCAGACACACCGCTATCGCGAGCAAGCTCGCTCCCACAGGGATTGGGTTATGCCGAAGGTAACTGCGCGCCCATATCCTGATCCCTGAGCGTATCGAACATCGCCTGGGCCGCCGCCGACAATTCATGACCCGGCTTGGTCAGCACGCCGATGGCCCGCTCTATTACCGGATCGCTGAGGATGATGCAGCGGGCGCCCAGCTCGTGCATCTGGCCGACACACAGGGCCGGTACGGCGCTCACGCCCAGGCCGCTGGCAACCATCCGTCCGACTGTCGCCAACTGATGACTTTCAAACTCGACCGGCAATTTCATACCGCGAGCCTGCAGATGCTCTTCGAGCATCACCCGTACCGTCGAGGGTCGTTGCAAGGTGATGAACGGCTGCTCCAGCAGCATTTGCCAACGGATCTCGCCGAGCTTGGCCAGCGGCGAATCCAGCGGCACCACCGCGACGAAGCGATCCAGGTACAACGGCGTGAACGCCAGCGATGAACTTTGCATCGGCTCGAACGCAACGCCCAGTTCCACGTGACGATCGCGGACCATTTCCAGCACCTGCTCGTTGATCACGTCGTTGACCGTGACGTTGACATTCGGGAACCGGGCGCGGAAGGTCTTGAGGATCGGCGGCAGCAGGTTGCCGGCAAACGAGGGCATCGCCGCCAGCGTCACGCGGCCGCGCTGCAAGGTGAAGCGCTGGCGCATTTCATCCTCGGCGTTTTCCCAGTCGGCCACCAGGCGGCGTGCCAATGGCAGCAGCGATTCACCTTCGGGCGTCAACGCCACGTTACGGGTGTTACGACTGAACAGGCGACCGCCGAGTCCTTCTTCCAGGGCCTTGATCGTCAGGCTCAGGGCCGATTGGGACAGATGCAGCCGCTCGCCGGCGACGGCGAAGCTCAGGCTCTGGGCCACGGCGAGGAAGGCGCGGATTTGCTTGAGGGTCATGGTCGCTGCGCTCCCAGCGGCAAGCAGTGAGTTTCAAGCTGCAAGTGAAGGGCAGCAACTATTGAGTTTTATCAATCAATCCCACGTAAAAATCAACTTAACAAATATATGACTTGGCGCAACACTGCATTTCATTGCGACCCCACTCAAGAATAAAAGAGGTGTCTATGGCAGGTTTCGACAAACGCGTGAGCTCCTATGAGGAAGCGCTTGAGGGCTTGAAGGACGGCATGACTGTCATTGCCGGCGGCTTCGGCCTGTGCGGTATCCCGGAAAACCTGATCGCCGAGATCAAGCGCAAGGGCACCCGCGATCTCACCGTGGTTTCCAACAACTGCGGCGTCGACGGTTTCGGCCTCGGCGTGCTGCTGGAGGACCGGCAGATCCGCAAGGTAGTCGCCTCCTACGTGGGGGAAAACGCCCTGTTCGAGCAGCAACTTTTGAGTGGCGAAATCGAAGTCGTGCTCACCCCTCAAGGCACCCTTGCGGAAAAAATGCGTGCGGGTGGCGCTGGCATCCCGGCCTTCTTCACCGCCACCGGCGTCGGCACGCCAGTGGCCGAAGGCAAGGAAGTGCGTGAGTTCCATGGCCGCCAGTACCTGATGGAAGAGTCCATCACCGGTGACTTTGCCATCGTCAAAGGCTGGAAGGCAGACCATTTCGGTAATGTGGTCTATCGCCATACCGCGCAGAACTTCAATCCGCTGGCCGCCACGGCGGGCAAGATCACCGTGGTCGAAGTCGAGGAAATCGTCGAGCCCGGCGAGTTGGACCCGGCGCACATCCATACGCCCGGCATCTACGTCGACCGGGTCATTTGCGGCACGTTCGAAAAGCGCATCGAACAGCGCACCGTGCGTAAGTGATCCCCTGCCCCCGGCCCGAATGAAGGAATAACACCATGGCACTTTCCCGCGAACAAATGGCTCAGCGCGTCGCCCGCGAAATGCAGGACGGCTACTACGTGAACCTCGGTATCGGCATCCCGACCCTGGTAGCCAACTACATTCCCGAAGGCATGGAAGTCATGCTGCAATCGGAAAACGGCTTGCTCGGCATGGGCGCGTTCCCCACCGAAGCCGAAGTCGATGCGGACATGATCAACGCCGGCAAACAGACGGTTACCGCGCGCATCGGTGCTTCGATCTTTTCTTCGGCCGAATCCTTCGCCATGATCCGTGGCGGCCACATCGACCTGACCGTACTCGGCGCGTTCGAAGTCGACGTCGAGGGCAACATCGCGTCGTGGATGATTCCCGGCAAGCTGGTCAAGGGCATGGGCGGCGCGATGGACCTGGTGGCCGGTGCCGAGAACATCATCGTCACCATGACCCATGCGTCCAAGGACGGTGAGTCGAAACTGCTGCCGCGCTGCAGCCTGCCGCTGACCGGCGCCGGTTGCATCAAGCGCGTACTGACTGACCTCGCCTACCTGGAAATCCAGGACGGCGCCTTTATTCTCAAGGAACGTGCCCCAGGCGTCAGCGTCGAGGAAATCGTCGCCAAGACCGCCGGCAAGCTGATCGTGCCGGACCACGTACCTGAAATGCAGTTCGCTGCCCAGTGAGGAGAGATTCGATGCAAGAAGTCGTGATTGTCGCCGCTACCCGTACCGCCATCGGCAGCTTCCAGGGCTCGCTGGCGGCCATTCCCGCGCCGGAACTTGGCGCCGCGGTGATCCGTCGCTTGCTGGAACAGACCGGTCTTTCCGGCGAGCAGGTCGATGAAGTGATCCTCGGCCAGGTATTGACTGCAGGTTCCGGACAGAACCCGGCGCGCCAGGCGTCGATCCTCGCCGGCCTGCCCCATGCCGTGCCAGCACTGACTCTGAACAAGGTCTGCGGCTCGGGTCTCAAGGCGCTGCACCTGGGCGCCCAGGCGATTCGCTGCGGCGATGCCGAAGTCATCATCGCCGGCGGCATGGAGAACATGAGCCTGGCCCCGTACGTGTTGCCAGCGGCCCGCACCGGTTTGCGCATGGGCCACGCGAAGATGATCGACAGCATGATCACCGATGGCCTGTGGGACGCGTTCAACGATTACCACATGGGCATCACCGCCGAGAACCTGGTGGACAAATACGGCATCAGCCGCGAGGCGCAGGATGCTTTCGCCGCGGCGTCCCATCAGAAAGCCGTCGCCGCCATCGAAGGCGGGCGTTTCGCCGATGAGATCACGCCGATCCTGATTCCCCAGCGCAAGGGCGATCCGGTGGCCTTTGCTACTGACGAGCAGCCCCGCGCCGGTACTACCGCTGAATCCTTGGCCAAGCTCAAGCCGGCCTTCAAGAAAGACGGCAGCGTCACTGCGGGCAATGCGTCCTCGCTCAACGATGGCGCCGCCGCCGTGATCCTGATGAGCGCGGAAAAAGCCAAGGCGCTGGGCTTGCCGGTATTGGCGAAAATCAGTGCCTACGCCAACGCCGGTGTCGACCCGGCCATCATGGGCATCGGCCCGGTCTCGGCCACCCGTCGCTGCCTGGACAAGGCCGGCTGGTCGCTGGATCAACTTGACCTGATCGAAGCCAACGAAGCCTTCGCCGCCCAATCCCTGGCTGTCGCCAAGGAACTGCAATGGGACATGGACAAGGTCAACGTCAACGGCGGCGCCATTGCCCTGGGCCATCCGATCGGGGCATCGGGTTGCCGGGTGCTGGTGACGCTGTTGCATGAAATGATCAAGCGCGACGCCAGGAAAGGCCTCGCGACACTGTGCATCGGCGGCGGTCAGGGCGTGGCTCTCGCACTGGAGCGGGCGTAACCGGCAACAGGCAAAACGGTGGCTGCGCGGACCCACGATATCCGCGTGACCACTGGCAGCAGACCGGCGCAACTTTGGTTGCGCCGGTTTTTTTTTGCCTGCACCGGCCCCGTGGCGCCGAATTCGGCAGCGCCTGCGATCGAATGTGGGAGCGAGCCTGCTCGCGAAAGCGGTGGGTCAGTTTGCATCGATGCTGAATGTGCCGGCCTCTTCGCGAGCGGGCTCGCTCCCACACAGGTTCTGTGACAGCTGCGGAACTCGATAACACCCAAGATCCATGTGGGAGCGAGCCTGCTCGCGAAGGCGACAGACCAGGCGACGCTGATCCTTCAGGCCCCTGCGCCAAACCGGTCGCGGCTGTTGGTCAGGTGCAGCCACATGGCGGCGCGGGCGGCATCGGGGTCCTGGCGCTGGATGGCGTTGAAAATCGCCTCGTGCTCCAGGTTCGCAAACTGCGCCAGCTTGCCCAGGTCCGCCTGGCCGCGTTCGGCCATGTTCACCCGGGTGCGGGGGATCATCGCACTGCCCAGGTGCTGCATGATTTCGACAAAACAGCTGTTATCCGTGGCCTCAGCAATCAGCAAATGAAAACGCCGGTCAGCCTCGACGCAGCTGTCGTTGTTGTTGAGCAAGCGCTGGTAGTCGTCCAGCGCCTGGCGCATCTGCTGCAATTGCTCCTCACTGCGGCGCTGGGCCGCCAGCGCCGCGGCCTGGGTTTCCAGGCCCAGGCGCAATTCGAGAATCCCGCGCACGCCCGCTGCAGTATCGACGTTGAGCCTCAGCCCCTGCTCTCCCGTCTGCTCCAGCACAAAAGTACCGATGCCATGGCGAGTCTCCACCAACCCCGAGGCCTGCAATTTGGAGATCGCCTCGCGCACCACCGTGCGGCTGACCCCATGCTCGCGCACGAAAGCACCCTCCGACGGCAGTTTCTCTCCAGGCTTCAACTGCCCCAGCAGGATGCTCTGGCTCAACTTCGCCACCAGGTCATGGGCCAGGTTGTGGGTGCGCTTGCGCAGAGGCGTTTGAGTGTCTTGCTGCATGTGCCACGGGTTCCTTGAAAACAGGCTCGTCGATCCTACCATCCGCCGCGTCGGAGTTGTTTGCGGATGCAGGCCAACTTGTATGACAACAGCCAATATCACGCTGGCTTAATCCTGGAAAGCTCACCAGGCGTTTGCTGTCTCAACGCCTGAGCAATCCGGCCACAACCTCATCAAAGCCAACAAACACGGTATAAGGATGACCACATTCAATCCAATCGTGCTCAAAAACTGCTTGTCAGATAAAAAAATCAACTTGTATGATGTCTATCAACATCGGCACCTGCACGATGCCCCGCATAAAAATAAACAGTGGGAGAAAATCCAGTGAACTCATCCAGCCTCAAGGCAGATGCCGGCGCGGATCCGGTGCTGTCCTCGGCCATATCCAAGGTCAAGCGCCACATCCTGCCGCTGTTCGTCATCATGTTCATCGTCAACTACATCGACCGTGTGAACATCGGCTTCGTCCGTTCCCATATGGAGCACGACCTGGGCATCGGCGCAGCCGCCTATGGTTTTGGCGCCGGCCTGTTCTTCATCGGCTACGCGCTGTTCGAAGTCCCGTCCAACATCCTCCTGCAACGCATCGGCGCCCGTATCTGGCTGACCCGCATCATGCTCACCTGGGGCCTGGTGGCGGCAGGCATGGCCTTCATCCAGAACGAAACCCACTTCTACATCCTGCGTTTCCTGCTGGGTGTGGCCGAAGCCGGTTTCTTTCCCGGCGTGATCTACTACTTCACGCGGTGGCTGCCCGGCGTCGAGCGCGGCAAGGCCATCGCGATTTTCCTCAGCGGCTCGGCGATCGCTTCGCTGATCTCCGGCCCGCTGTCGGGGCTGCTTTTGCAGATCAACGGCCTGGGCATGCACGGCTGGCAGTGGATGTACTTCATCGAGGGGATGTTTTCGGTCTGCCTCTGTGTGTTCGTCTGGTTCTGGCTGGACTCCAAGCCTCACGACGCCAAGTGGCTCAGTCGCGACGAGCAGGATGCGCTGGTCAAGGCCATCGACGATGAACAGGCGGCCCGTGAAGCGGCGACGCCGATCAAACTGTCGATCGGCCAATTGCTCAAGGACCGCCAGATCATCCTGTTCTGCCTGATCTATTTCTTTATCCAACTGACCATCTACGCGGCGACCTTCTGGCTGCCGAGCATTATCAAAAAGATGGGCGAGCTCAGCGACCTTCAGGTCGGCCTGTTCAATTCGATTCCCTGGCTGCTGTCGATCGTCGGCATGTACGCCTTCGCCTCGCTGTCGGCCAAATGGAAGTTCCAGCAGGCCTGGGTTGCCGCTGCCCTGTTGATCGCTGCGGCAGGCATGTTCATGTCCACCACCGGCGGGCCGATCTTCGCTTTCGTTGCGATCTGCTTTGCGGCCCTGGGTTTCAAGTCCGCCTCTTCGCTGTTCTGGCCGATCCCCCAGGCCTACCTGGACGCACGGATCGCCGCCGGTGTCATCGCGCTGATCAATTCGGTGGGCAACCTCGGCGGATTCGTCGCCCCGACTACTTTCGGCCTGCTTGAGCAGCACACCGGCTCGATCCAGGGCGGGCTCTATGGCCTGGCGGCCACGTCGATCATTGCCGCGATCATCGTGTTTGCCGCGCGCAATACGCCCAAGCCGAAAACCCTAAAGCCTTCCACCGACCCGGCTACCAGTCACGCCTGACCACAACAATAACTCAAGGATCCGTACACGATGACTACCCAAGAAACCAGCAAAGCCCCGATCATCACCAGCATGCAAGTTGTGCCCGTGGCTGGCCACGACGGCATGTTGCTCAACCTCAGCGGTGCCCATGGCCCGTTTTTCACCCGCAACATCGTGATTCTCAAGGACAACGCAGGGCATACTGGCGTGGGCGAAGTGCCCGGCGGTGAGCGCATTCGCCAGACCCTTGAAGATGCTCGCTCACTGGTGGTTGGCAGCCCGATCGGCACCTACCAGAAAATCCTCAACAGCGTACGCCAGGCCTTTGCCGATCGTGACGCCGGCGGTCGCGGCCTGCAGACCTTCGACCTGCGTATCACCATCCACGCCGTCACCGGCCTGGAAGCTGCGTTGCTCGACCTGCTCGGCCAGCACCTGGATGTACCGGTCGCCGCCCTGCTCGGCGAAGGCCAGCAGCGCGATGAAGTGAAGATGCTCGGCTACCTGTTCTACGTCGGTGATCGCCAGCAGACCGACCTGCCCTACCGCAGCGAACCGCAGGCTGAAAACGACTGGTTCCGCGTACGCCACGAAAAAGCCCTGGACGCTGACGCGGTGGTACGTCTGGCCGAGGCGGCCCACGCGCACTATGGCTTCGAGGATTTCAAGCTCAAGGGCGGCGTGCTCAGGGGCGATGAAGAGATCGAAGCGGTGACGGCGTTGGCCGAGCGTTTCCCCCAGGCGCGCATCACCTTGGACCCGAACGGCGCCTGGTCACTCAAGGAGGCCATCCGCCTGTGCCGTGACCAGCACAAGGTGCTGGCCTATGCCGAAGACCCTTGCGGTGCCGAGAATGGTTATTCGGGTCGTGAAGTCATGGCCGAATTCCGTCGCGCCACAGGCCTCAAGACCGCCACCAACATGATTGCCACCGACTGGCGCGAAATGGGTCACGCGATTACGTTGCAGTCGGTCGACATTCCCTTGGCGGACCCGCATTTCTGGACGATGCAGGGTTCGGTGCGGGTGGCGCAAATGTGCAATGAATGGGGCCTGACCTGGGGCTCTCACTCCAACAATCACTTCGATATTTCCCTGGCGATGTTTACCCACGTCGCGGCCGCCGCACCGGGCGACATCACCGCCATCGACACTCACTGGATCTGGCAGGACGGCCAACGGCTGACCAAGGCGCCCTTGCAGATCCGCGGTGGCTGCGTGCAGGTGCCGAAGAAACCGGGGCTGGGGATCGAACTGGACATGGACCAGTTGGCCAAGGCTCATGAGTTGTACAAAGGCATGGGACTTGGGGCGCGGGATGATTCGGTGGCGATGCAGTATCTGATCCCGGGCTGGACATTCAACAACAAGCAGCCGTGCCTGGTGCGCTGAGAGGCTGAGGACTTTTAGCTCAGCACTGTGGGAGCGAGCCTGCTCGCGACAGCGGAGTGTCTGTCAGCACTTTTGTGACTGACTGACCGCCATCGCGAGCAAGCTCGCTCCCACATTGGATCAATGTGATCCAAATGAATCCGGGCCTATCCCTCCGGTCGCAGGATCAGCACCGCCAGCGGCGGCAGGTTCAGTTCCAGCGACAGCGCCTGGCCATGGCTGGGGATCGCCTCGGTGGATGCACCGCCGCCGTTGCCATAGTTGGAACCGGCATAGGTGTCGGCGTCGCTGTTGAGCAATTCCACCCAGCGTCCGCCAAACGGCACGCCGACCCGATACGCCTCGCGCGGCACCGGCGTGAAGTTGGCGACCACCAGTACCGGCCGGCCATCCTTGCTCCAGCGCAGCCATGCATAGACACTGTTGACCGCATCGTCACCAATCAGCCATTGGAAGCCTTGCGGCGCATCGTCCTGGTCATGCAGCGCCGGTTCTTCGCGATAGAGCCGGTTCAGGTCGCTCACCAGCTTCTGCACGCCCCGGTGCTCGGGGTATTGCAGCAGGTACCAGTCCAATTGCTGGTCATGGTTCCACTCGCGCCATTGGCCAAACTCGCAGCCCATGAACAACAGTTTCTTGCCGGGATGGCCCCACATGAAGCTCAGGTAGGCGCGCAGGTTGGCGAATTTCTGCCAGCGGTCACCGGGCATCTTGTCGATCAGCGAGCGTTTGCCGTGGACCACTTCGTCATGGGAAATCGGCAAGACAAAACGCTCGGACCAGGCGTAAACCAGGCCGAAGCTCAGTTCGTTGTGGTGATGAGCGCGGTACACCGGGTCCTGCTGGATGTAATGCAGCGAATCGTGCATCCAGCCCATGTTCCATTTGTAGGCGAAACCCAGGCCGCCCTGCTGCGTGCTCTGGCTGACACCCGGCCACGCCGTGGACTCCTCGGCAATCACCAGCGCGCCGGGCGTCTCCAGTGCAACCACGTCGTTGAGGTGGCGCAGGAAGTCGATGGCTTCCAGGTTCTCCCGTCCGCCGTGGCGGTTGGGTACCCACTCGCCGGCCTTGCGCGAATAGTCGCGATACAGCATCGAGGCCACCGCATCCACCCGCAGGCCGTCGACATGGAAATGCTTGAGCCAATGCAAGGCCGAGGCCAGCATGAACCCATGGACTTCGGTGCGCCCGAGGTTGTAGATCAGCGTGTCCCAATCCTGGTGGAAGCCTTCCAGCGGGTTGCCGTATTCATACAGCGCGGTCCCGTCGAACTGGGCCAGGCCGTGGGTATCGGTCGGGAAATGCGCCGGCACCCAATCGAGGATCACGCCGATATTGGCCTGGTGGCAGGCGTTGACGAACGCGGCGAAATCATCGGGCGAACCGAAACGCGCGGTTGGGGCAAATTGCGACAGCGGTTGATAGCCCCACGAGCCGCCAAACGGGTGTTCCATGATCGGCATCAGTTCGATGTGGGTGAAGCCCAGGTCCTTGACGTAGGGAATCAACCGCTCGGCCATTTCATGCCAGTTGTACTGCCGGGAAACCTCCCCCGCCTCGTCGATCTCGCACTGCCAGGAACCGGCATGCAACTCGTAGATCGACAGCGGCGCGCCGGGTAGCTGGCGCTCGCGGCGGCTTTGCATCCACTCGTCGTCTTGCCATTCGATTTTCAACGGCGCGGCGACCTTGGATGCCGTGTCCGGTGGCATCTGGGTGGCCAGGGCCACCGGGTCGGCCTTGAGCGGCAGGATGCCGTGGGCGCCAAGGATTTCGTATTTGTAGCCTTCACCCGGACCGAGCCGCGGGATGAATATCTCCCACACGCCGGACGGATAACGGATGCGCATTGGATGCCGGCGCCCGTCCCAGACGTTGAAGTCCCCCACCACCGACACCCGGCGCGCGTTCGGCGCCCAGACCGCGAAGCGCACACCGTCGACGCCATCAACCGTCTTCAGTTGCGCACCGAGGCACGCGCTGAGGTCGCGGTGATTGCCTTCGGCGAACAGGTAAAGATCCATCTCCCCCAGCAGCGGGCCGAAGCTGTAGGGGTCTTCGGCAACCTGCTCGCCGCCCGCCCAACGGGTGCGCAGCAGGTACGGCTGTGCGCGGTCGAAATGGCCGACGAACAGGCCCGGCGTTTCGGTGGCCTGCAATTCGCCCAGCTCCTCGCCGCCGTCACGGGCGAGCACATGCACGCTCAACGCACCGGGCAGGTACGCGCGGATAAATTGTCCGCCCGCCCCGTCGCCATGCGGGCCCAGGATCGAGAACGGATCTTGGTGTTCGGCGCGCACCAGCGCGTCGATGTCGCGGGGGGCCGGCAACAATGCCTCTTTGGCCTGCCCCTGGGTTTCCTTGTTCGAGACGCTCATGATTCTCTCCACTAAATCGGTCCGGCTAAATCGGAAAAGGGTTGCAGCCCACTCAACAGCCCGTACAGACCGTGCAACGGCACGGGCAGCCAGGCGGGGCGATTCTCGGCTTCATAAGCCACTTCATAGGCCGCCTTCTCCAGGCCGAACAACGCCAGCGCGGCGTCCTCGCCTTCAGCATCCTTCCATTCATGGGCAAGACTAGCTGCCGCCAGCCGATACGCCTCGACAAATGCCTGGCGGGCCTCAATCAAATAGCGGTCGGCGACCCGTTTGCGCGCCGCATCGGCGTCGGCCGTCGTGTCCACGGTGTGCAGTTGGACCGCCATCGCTGCCGCGTAATCGAAGGAACGCAGCACGCCGCTGACGTCTTTGTACGGGCTGTGCTTGCCACGCCGCTCATGCAACGGCCGCGCCGGCTCACCCTCGAAGTCGATCAGGTAGGCGTCGCCCTTGATCACCAGCACCTGCCCCAGGTGAAGGTCGCCATGCACCCGGATACGCAAGCCACCGGCCGCCTTGCCGGCCAGTTCCTGGACATGGGCCAGCACGGTTTTCCTGTGTTCCAGCAAGCGTGCGACCATGGCTTGGTCCGCCGGGTTCAATTGCCCCTGGTTCTGCTTGAGCAGACGCAAGGCGTTTTCCACCTGGGCGACAACGTCCTTGCCGATCGCCTGGGCCTCTTTGGTGCTGGTGGCCTGCGGCGCGAAGTCCGGGTTGTCGGTGGGCTGGGCAAGCACCTTGTGCATTTCCCCCAGACGCTGGCCGAGCATGCCGGCGAAGTCCTTCAGCTCGCCCAGGGCGTTGTAGTGCTGTTCCTGTTCGGACACCGCGTCCGCCAGTTCGTCGCGCAAGGCGCGCTCGAGGTTGTTCTGTGTCCATTCCCACGCATCACCCTGATTGCTCAGGTAACCCTGGGCGATCATCAGCAGCGCATCCTCGCCCCTCGCGTCGCGGCGAATCACCGAACCCAGCAGCGGCGAAATATTGCTGAAGCCGGCAGCGGTCAGGTAAGCGCTCATCTCCAGTTCCGGATGCACGCCCGACGCGACCTTGCGGATGAGCTTGAGCACTAGGCTGCCGCCAACCACCACCGAACTGTTGGACTGCTCGGCGGACAGGTAGCGCACCTCCGGCTCGGCGCCAAGGTTCAGCGCCGCCAGGCCTGCGGTGGGTTCAAAACGCAACTCGCCATCGGCGCACGGCAATACCGTGTTGGCCTGGATGCCTTGCATCACGGCTCGCACGAAGCTCTCCAGGGTGAACGCATCGGTAATCAGCCCGACCTGACGCCCCCGGCGGACCCGCGACAAGGCCAGTTGCTGGGGCAGCGCCGGGCCCACCTGGTCCTCGGCCAACAGACCGAATGGCAGTTGATAGCGCAGCGTCTGACCGGCACTGGTCACGTCGATTTCGCTCAACAGCACAGGCCGTTGCGGATCACCGAAGCGCACGCCATAGACGATGTCGACTTTCTCGATAGCGCTGTCCTTGCCGGCGAACCAGCGACGGTTCTGCAGCCAGCTTGGCAGAATGCTCTGCTCCAACGTGGTGCGTGACGGCGCCTCGAGCAATTCTTCCAAGCGCTTTTTCAGTACCAGCGTGGTGAAGTCCGGCAGGCTCTGCGCAGGTTCCACATGCCAGCTCGGCATCTGGTTTTCCGCCGCCAGGGCGAACCAGTAGAAGCCGTACGGCGCCAGGGTCAGGAGGAAATTCAACTGACCGATGGGCGGGAAGGCATTACCCCCGAGCATTTCCACCGGGACCATGCCGGCATAGGCCGAGAGGTCCAGCTCCGCCGCCTGGGCGCTACGTGAAACGTTGGCGACGCAGAGAATGATTTCATGCTTGCCATCCGGGCCGGTGTATTCACGGGTGTAGGCAAGGATCCGGCGGTTACTCGGCGACAGCATTTTCAGCGTGCCCCGGCCGAAGGCCTTGGACTGCTTGCGCACCGCGAGCATCCGACGGGTCCAGTTGAGCAGCGAGTGCGGGTCGCCGGCCTGGGTCTCGACGTTCACCGAGAGGTAGCCGTACTGTGGATCCATGATCGGCGGCAGCACCAGACTCGCCGGGTCGGCGCGGGAGAAACCGCCGTTGCGGTCGATGGACCACTGCATCGGCGTGCGCACGCCGTCGCGGTCACCGAGGTAGATGTTGTCGCCCATGCCGATTTCATCGCCGTAGTACAAAGTCGGCGTACCGGGCATCGACAGCAGCAAACTGTTGAGCAATTCCACGCGGCGACGGTCGCGCTCCATCAGCGGCGCCAGGCGACGGCGAATGCCCAGGTTGATCCGCGCCCGGCGATCGGCCGCGTAGTAATTCCATAGGTAATCGCGCTCCTTGTCGGTGACCATTTCCAGGGTCAGCTCATCGTGGTTGCGCAAGAAAATCGCCCATTGGCAATTGGCTGGAATCTCCGGAGTCTGGCGCAGGATGTCGGTGATCGGGAAACGATCCTCCTGGGCCAGCGCCATGTACATGCGCGGCATCAACGGGAAGTGGAACGCCATGTGGCATTCGTCGCCATTGAGGCCTTGAGCGTCGACATCGCCAAAATACAGCTGGGTGTCTTCCGGCCACTGATTGGCCTCGGCCAGCAGCATGCGGTCGGGGTAATTGGCGTCGATCTCGGCGCGGATCAACTTGAGGACGTCATGAGTCTCGGGCAAATTTTCGTTGTTGGTGCCGTCGCGCTCGATCAGGTACGGAATCGCGTCCAGGCGCAGGCCATCGATGCCCATGTCGAGCCAGTAGCGCATCACCGACAGCACGGCCTTGATGACCTGCGGGTTGTCGAAGTTGAGGTCCGGCTGGTGGGAATAGAAGCGGTGCCAGAAGTACTGGCCGGCCACCGGATCCCAGGTCCAGTTGGACTTCTCGGTATCGAGGAAAATGATCCGCGTGCCGTCGTACTTGTGATCGTCATCCGACCAGACGTAGAAATCACGCGCCTTCGAGCCCTTCTTGGCCTTGCGCGCGCGCTGGAACCAGGGATGCTGGTCCGAGGTGTGGTTGATGACCAGCTCGGTGATGACCCGCAGGTTGCGCTTGTGGGCCTCGGCAATGAAGCGCCGCGCATCGGCCATGGTGCCGTAGTCGGGGCTGACGCCACGGTACTCGGCAATGTCATAACCGTCATCGCGCCGGGGCGAAGGATAGAACGGCAGCAGCCAGATGGTGTTGACGCCCAGGTCGGCAATGTAGTCGAGCTTCTCGATCAGCCCGGGAAAGTCGCCGATCCCGTCGTTGTTGGAGTCGAAATAGGATTTGACGTGGACTTGATAGATGACCGCGTCCTTGTACCAGAGCGGGTCATTGATAAAGGTGGCAGACCGGGGTTTCTTGGCCATTTGCAACTCCTGAAAATTCGATAGAACCGCGGGTCACAGGCTTGTTTCTTTTGTGATGCAAGATCTCTGTGGCGAGGGGATTTATCCCCGCTGGGTTGCGAAGCGACCCCAAAAGCTTCAGCGCGGCCAACCGGACGTATCCGTTTTGACCCATTGGGGCTGGCCCAGCGGGGATAAATCCCCTCGCCACGAGAGCCGTTCTCGCGCCTCACGCCACGCTGATCCGCCAGATCCCGAACGGCTGGTATGCCGGGTCGATCCGCATGAACTGGTACTTGCCATACCAGGTCCAGCGGTGGCCGTTCATCAAATCCTCGCCCTGGGTCTGGGCATCGTCCGGCAGGCCCATCTCCCACAACGGCAATTCGAAATTGGCTTCCTGGACATTGCGCGGATCGAGGCTCACCGCCACCAGGATGAAGTTGCTGCCATCCGGCGTGCGCTTGCCGAAGTACAGGATGTTGTCGTTCCAGGCGTTGTAGATCTTCAGCCCCAGGTGCGTGTGCAGCGCCGGGTTCTGGCGGCGGATACGGTTGAGCTGAGCGATCTCGGCGATGATGTTGCCCGGCGCGGTGAAATCCCGTGGCCGAATCTCATACTTCTCCGAATCGAGGTATTCCTCCTTGCCTGGCACCGCTGCTGATTCGCAAAGCTCGAAGCCCGAATACATGCCCCACAGGCCCGACCCCATGGTCGCCAGCGCGGCGCGAATCAGAAAACCGGCGCGCCCCGACTCGTGGAGGAACGCCGGGTTGATATCCGGCGTATTGACGAAGAAATTCGGCCGGTAGCATTCGCGCAAAGGCGACTCATTGAGCTCAGTGAAATAGGTCGCCAGTTCGGCCTTGGTGTTGCGCCAGGTAAAATAGGTGTAGCTCTGGGAATAACCGACCTTGCCCAGCCGCGCCATCATCGCCGGTGTGGTGAAGGCTTCCGCCAGGAACATCACCTCTGGGTACTGCGCGCGCACGTCGGCGATCAGCCACTGCCAGAACGGCAACGGCTTGGTGTGGGGATTGTCGACGCGGAATATCTTCACACCCTCGTTGACCCAGCCCACCACGATGTCGCGCAGTTCGGTCCACAGGCTCGGTATCGCATCGGCGGCGTAGAAATCGACGTTGACGATGTCCTGGTATTTTTTCGGCGGGTTCTCCGCGTATTTGATCGTGCCGTCAGGCCGCCAGCTGAACCAGCCCGGATGCTGCTTGAGCCAGGGGTGGTCCTGGGAACACTGGATGGCGAAGTCGAGGGCGATTTCCAGGCCGTGATCGGCTGCGGCGGCCACCAGACGGCGGAAATCCTCGCGAGTGCCCAACTGCGGGTGAATCGCCTCGTGCCCGCCCTCCTCGCTGCCAATGGCGTAAGGGCTGCCCGGATCGTCGGGGCCGGCGGTCAGGGAGTTGTTCGGACCTTTGCGGAAACTGCGCCCGATCGGGTGGATCGGCGGGAAGTACAGCACGTCGAAGCCCATGTCCTGGATCACCGCCAAGCGCGAATGCACGTCGTTGAACGTGCCGTGGCGGCTGGGATCATCGGTGATCGAGCGAGGGAACAACTCATACCAGCTGGCGAACTCGGCCCGCTCACGCTCCACGTCCAGCGGATATTCGGGACTGATGCTCAGGTAAGGCCGATGGTCAGCCAGCGACATCAGGTCCGCGCTGCGTGGTTCAAGGAACAGGGCGACCTGTTCTTCTGGCAACAGACTCGAAAGCTGCTGGTGCAACTCGGCCAGCTGTTCGCTCAATTCCCCATCGCTGCGCTCGGCAGCCTGTTGCACGTGATTGCGACCCTCCTGCAGCTCCAGGCTGATGGGGACCCCGGCGGCGAATTTTTTTTCCAGCTCATAGCGGAAGCTGGCGAACTGATCAAACCAGGCCTCGATGCAAAACACGTAGCGGCCGACGGCCGGTAGGTTAAATTGACCGCGCCAGCTGTTGTTGCCCAGCTCGGTCATCACTTCGCTGTTCCAGATATCGTCTTCCAGCGCACGCCAGCGGATCCGCACAGCCAACTTATCGTGGCCATCGGCAAACACCTTGCTGGTCACCGTCACGTCCTGTCCCGCCAGGGCCTTGGCGGCAAACTGCCCGCCATCGATCACCGGCATGGTGTTTTCAATCGCAATACGTGGCAATAACAACGCCTGGGACAACGGCAGATGCGGGTTGTACGCCAGGTCATTTGGCTGTTCGGCAGTCATCGAGCATCGCTCCTTCTACGCCCCATGGACGCGCTTGTGGCGGTAAAGGCCCAATGGGTCCCTGATTTAACTCACTTAAGCTCCGAACCGGACCGGCGACCAAAAGTTCAGCACGATTTACTGGCCGGCACCGGGGAATCAAACCCGTCGGGCCATGGTCAACCAGACAAGCACGACTCAAGCCACATCCACCCCGGAGGCCCGATCGAATGACCATTCCCATCCCGGCCGAAACACCCGATCCGAACATCGACGACCCAATCCTGCCGCCACCCGGTCCGGATCCCGAGCCGATTCCAGAGAAGGACCCACCGCTGGACCCGCAACCGCCTTTGGGAGATCCGCCGAGCGAGGCGCCGCCGGAGCGGGTTTGACTCGCCAGATCAGTGAAAAACCTGTGGGAGCGAGCCTGCTCGCGAAAGCGGTGTGTCAGTCAGCATAGGTGGTGCTGATTACTCCGCCTTCGCGAGCAGGCTCGCTCCCACAGAATTCAATGCCCAGTCCGGCGAATGGTTACAACTTTTCATCTTTTTCCAGCGCCCGAACAATCATCGGCATCACACTGAAAATCGCCAGCGCCAGCACCGTACTGAGCAACGCTGTCGCTTCCCGGCCCAATCCGGCGGCAACGCCGATGGCGGCGGTCATCCACAGGCCGGCGGCGGTGGTCAGGCCTTTTACGTGGCTTTCGTCGCCATTGTCGTTTTTCAGGATGGTGCCGGCGCCGAGGAAGCCGATGCCAGCGACGACGCCCTGAATCACCCGGCTCATCGCGTCGGCCTGGGAGCCGGACATCTGCGGCACCAACACGAACAGCGCGGCGCCCAGCGCCACCAGCATATGGGTGCGCACGCCGGCGGCCTTGCCCTTGTGCTCACGCTCGAACCCCAGGATGCCCCCCAGCAGTGCAGCCATTACCAGGCGCACCGTCACCCGTGTCATCTGCTCGGTATCGGTGATGTCGGCGAATTCAGCTTGCAGGGTTATCCATACTTCATCCCACCACGATTCCATGGACCTTCCTCTCTTCACTCGATAAATGATGGACCACAAGCGATGCGAGACGTGCGACCGACCGCTGATCAGCCGCAACGAACCCTGCCGGCGGCACGCCACCTAACGTTCAGACATTGAAGGAAGGAGCATCAACATGACTGTACGAATCGATGACAACCAGACCTGCCACTTCGACACCCCCAACGTCCAGGAACAGCGACCGGCGTGCGAGTTGACGATCATTACCGACCCGGACAAGGCCATGTCAGCCGTGGAGCTCAATGGCGGGCGGGTCTACCTGACCGAGGCGGAAGTGGATGCCCTGACCGTGGCCGGAGCGGCTGACGGACGGCAGAACCTGAAGGCGACTGACAGCGACTCAGTGATCTGACTCCACGTGGCGAGGGAGCTTGCTCCCTAGCCATAGGAGGGGGGTTGTTCGGTCATCGCCGGGTGCATCAAAGTGTCGCAGGGCCGGGGCCGCGCGGTATCTGATCCGTTTTTTATCCCGCTACCTGAGTCTGTTATGCAAACAGTTCAATGGTCATAGTGCTCCGGCCAGATAGCGGCTGATGAGCGACCGACCATGAGCGAAAGAATCCCCGCCCAGTTGATACAGACTTTCGACCCCGCCCCCACGAGAATCAGGGCCAGGACTACCGACAACCTGATCCACACCCGTAGCTTCAGCGGTTTGTTTCGTACCCTGCGCATCAGCGGTGCCGGCGTCCTGTTCCTGCTGTTCTTCGGCACGGTTTGGCTGGACTGGAACGGTCGCCAGGCAGTGCTCTGGGATCTTTCCGAGAGCAAATTCCATATTTTCGGCGCGACCTTCTGGCCCCAGGACTTCATCCTGCTCTCGGCGTTGTTGATCATTGCCGCGTTCGGCCTGTTTGCGATTACCGTGTTCGCCGGGCGCGTGTGGTGCGGCTACACCTGTCCTCAGAGCTCATGGACCTGGATCTTCATGTGGGTCGAGAAGATCACCGAAGGTGAGCGCAATCAGCGGATCAAGCTGCAAGCCGCGCCGTGGGGCGTGAACAAACTGCTGCGACGCTCGGCCAAACATACGTTGTGGCTGGCCATCAGCCTGCTCACCGGCCTGACGTTCGTAGGCTACTTCACCCCGATCCGGCCGCTGGCGGAAGAGCTGCTGACCCTGCAAATGGCTGGCGTCAGCCTGTTCTGGGTGGTTTTTTTCACCGGGGCCACTTACGTCAACGCCGGCTGGCTGCGCGAAGCCGTGTGCATGCACATGTGCCCTTATGCGCGATTTCAGAGCGTGATGTTCGACAAGGACACGCTGACCGTTTCCTACGACGTGGCCCGTGGCGAAATTCGCGGCCCGCGCAAACGCGATGCGGTCCCGGCCAACATCGGGCTGGGCGACTGCATTGACTGCCAGATGTGCGTACAGGTCTGCCCGACCGGCATCGATATTCGCGACGGTCTGCAAATGGAGTGCATCGGCTGCGCGGCCTGCATCGACGCCTGCGATTCGATCATGGACAAGATGGGCTACGCCCGTGGCCTGATCAAATACACCTCCGAACGTCAGCTGCAAGGCGGCAAGACTCACCTGCTGCGACCACGGCTGGTCGGCTACACGGCGGTATTGATGGTCATGATCGCTGCGCTGGCCCTGGCACTGGTGGAGCGGCCAATGGTGTCGCTGGATGTGAGCAAGGACCGTGGCCTGTTCCGTGAGAACAGCCAGGGCCAGATCGAAAACATCTACAGCCTGAAGATCATCAACAAGACCCAGCAACGCCAGGCGTATCAATTATCGCTGGCGGACGGCGCTGGTTTCGTCCTGCAAGGCAAGACCCAGTTGAGCCTGGCGCCCGGAGAAATCGTCGACGTGCCGGTGTCGGTGGCGATGCTCAACGAACGGCCGGACAAAGGCTCGCAGGAACTGACGTTCAAAGTTGCCGACAGTGATAAGCCCGATGTTTACAGCGAAGCAAAAAGCCGTTTTGTAGCACCGATGAATCGGTGAACCCTTAAGATGCCTTGCTTTTGTGGGAGCGAGCTCGCTCGCGATGGCGGCCCGCCAGACGACCTCAACGTTGTATGTGCAGGCCTCATCGCGAGCAAGCTCGCTCCCACATTTAAAAACGCGAACCACGCGTTATTCCAAACCGGGCCTGCCATGAAACGCTACGAAAAATTTGCCGACGATATCGCCGAACTGATCCGCTCCGGCATGCTCGGGCCGGGCCAACGGGTGCCGTCGGTGCGCTACGCCAGCCAGACCTACGGCGTCAGTCCGTCCACCGTGTTCCAGGCTTATTACCTGCTGGAGCGACGTGGTCTGATCCGTGCCCGGCCGCGCTCCGGCTACTTCGTCAATCATCACGCGCCGAGCCCGTTCTGCGAGCCGGTCGCCAGCAGCCAGGTCCACGAGTCCACCGAGGTCGACGTCAGCGAACTGGTATTTTCGGTGCTCGACTCGATCAAGGATCCGACGACCGTACCGTTCGGCTCGGCATTCCCCAGCCCGACGCTGTTTCCCCTGCAACGCCTGTCCCGCTCGTTGTCCAGCGCCACGCGGGACATGGATCCGCGCGTAGTGGTCACCGACATGTCGCCGGGCAACCCTCAACTGCGCCGCCAGATCGCCCTGCGCTATATGGTCGGCGGGCTGATGCTCCCCATGGAGGAACTGCTCGTCACCAACGGCGCCCTGGAAGCATTGAACCTGTGCCTGCAAGCCGTGACCGAGCCGGGCGACCTGGTGGCAATCGAGGCGCCCGCGTTCTATGCCAGCCTGCAAGTGCTCGAACGGCTGAAACTCAAGGCGGTGGAAATCCCCGTCCACCCGCGCGACGGCATTGATCTCGATGTGCTGGAACAGACGCTGGCGCGCCATCCGGTCAAGGCCTGCTGGTGCATGACCAGCTTCCAGAACCCGATTGGCGCGACCATGCCCGAAGCGCGCAAACAGGCCCTGGTCGAATTGTTGCGTCGCTACCAGGTGCCGTTGATCGAGGATGATGTCTATGCCGAACTCTACTACGGCCAGCAGGCTCCCAAGCCGGCGAAAGCGTTCGACACCGAAGGCCTGGTGATGCACTGCGGCTCATTCGCCAAGAGTCTGGCCCCGGGCTACCGCATCGGCTGGGTCGCCGCCGGGCGCTACGCCCGGAAGATCGAGCGGCTCAAGCTGATGACTTCACTGTGCGCCTCGATGCCGGCCCAGGCCGCCATCGCCGATTACCTGCAACATGGAGGCTACGACCGTCACCTGCGCAAGTTGCGCTACGCCCTGGAAGAACAGCAAAGCGCCATGCTCGCCGCCATAGCCCGGTATTTTCCGGCGCAGACTCGGGTGAGCCAGCCGGCGGGTGGGTACTTCTTGTGGCTGGAGCTGCCGGAGCAGATTGATTCGCTGAAACTGTTCCAGATGGCTCTGGCGCAAGGCATCAGTATCGCACCGGGGCCGATCTTTTCAGCGACCCGGCGCTTCAGGAACTGTATTCGCCTGAACTATGGCGGGCCCTGGACCGATGTGTCGGAAAAGGCCATGGAGACGTTGGGGCGGATTATCCGGTCGTTCTGAGTGCGGTGTTGCCCTTAGGATTGCCATCGCGAGCAAGCTCGCTCCCACAGGGGATCGCATTCCAATGTGGGAGCGAGCTTGCTCGCGATGGCGCCGGAACAGGCAATCCAGGATCAGCGCCCGCCCCCCAGCTCCACAAACGTCCCGGTCGCATACGAAGCCTTGTCGGACAGCAGCCAGATAATCGCCTCGGCCACTTCGTCCGGACGTCCGCCCCGGGCCATGGGGATCGCCGATTCCAGCTTGCTGACCCGCTCCGGATCGCCGCTGAGGGCATGGAAATCGGTGTAGATGTAGCCCGGGCGGACCGCATTGACGCGAATACCTTCGCCAGCGACCTCCTTGGAAAGGCCGACGGTGAAGGTGTCCAATGCGCCCTTGGAAGCCGCGTAGTCGACATATTCACCCGGTGCGCCCAAGCGGGCGGCAACCGAGGAAACGTTGACGATGCTGCCGCCCTGCCCGCCATGCCGGGGCGACATGCGCAGCACCGCCTGCTTGGCGCACAACATCGGCCCGAGCACGTTGGTCTTCAGGATCTTGAGCATGCGGAACTCGGACATTTCATCGAGTCGGGACTTGTGGGCAACCGTACCGGCGTTGTTCACCAGGGCGGTGACGCGGCCCAGCTCGGTGTCCACGCGGTTGAACAGGCCGACCACTTCGTCCTCGATGCTCACGTCGGCCCGCACCGCAATGGCCTGCGCGCCCTTGGCACGGATCTGGGCGAGCACATCCTGGGCGGCGTTTTCATCCGACTGGTAGTTGATGCAGATCCGATAGCCCAGGTCGGCCGCCAACAACGCCGTGGCCGCCCCGATCCCACGCCCGCCACCGGTGATGACGATGACTTTATCCACGCTTGCTCTCCCGTTTCCAGGCAAATACGTCGGGCCCAAGGATAGCGTTGACTCGACGATTTGCACAACGCGACCAGCCTGCCGGAGCGGGACGCTGCTTAGCGGGCGAGAGCCCGCAGGTCCAGGCGCCCGTCCAACTGCGGCGGGCACCAGTAGTAACCACCGGTAATCGGCCGGCTCATGCGATACAGGCCATCGGTAATACCGTCCTCCAGACCGCTCATGCGCCGCAATTGCGCCTCGAAGGCGTCCAGGGAAAAACCGAACGCCAGGAACATCAGGCCAGCGCGGTCACCTTCGATCCAGGGCATGGAACGGCGTACGACAAAAGCCTCCGGAGCAAAGCTTTCCTGGGCCGTGCGCTTGACGTGGGCAGACTCAGGCGCATCTTCGAGCTCTTCGTTATCGCTCAGGCGCCGGCCCATGATGTTGTCTCGCTCATGGGGCTGCATCGCGGCGAAACCGTCCAGGTCATGCTGCCATTGCTGGATCGCAGCAAAACTGCCACCGCGCAGCCCGTCGTTGCCCTGGGCCAGGGCGGCGGCCACGGCCGCTTCGTCGTGAGGGTTTTCGGTGCCATCTTCGTAGCCGGTCAGGTCGTGGCCGGTCATGTGTCGAAAGGTTTCGTTCATCTGCACCAGACGCAGTGCCGGCGCCAATGCCGCTTCGATGGCGCGACTGCGGTGCATCAGCTCGCCCCGGTCCTCGCCGTGCAGCCAGCACCAGAGCGCGTGCTGGGTCGAAGGGTTGTCCACGCCGACGCCCGCCAGCGCCGGGAACGCGCGCAAGCCCTCGACCTTGGCGCCCAGCGCCTGAACCAGCGACTCGCCAAAGCCGACTACCACGCGGCCATCCAGTTGCAGCAACAGCTTGTCGATCGCAGCCGGCAGTGCCTCGACCGATTCCAGGGCAAAAAACAGATGACGGGCCTGAGGCGGAACAGGGGTGGCGAGAATGCCGGGCTGGTAGTAACTCATGGGAACTCCTTTGGAAAGAGCCGCGAGTTTACCCGGCGGCCGCCGCTTTGTGTGGTTTGGCTTGAGGCCGGTCGCGTCAGGCCGCCGAGCTTTTTTGTAGGAATGCTCCCGTATCCTTGTGGGACCATTCTGAACCTGGCCTCTACTCGATAGCCTCGGATTGCCCGACAGCGGAAAACGTCCTAGATTGACCGCCCTCAAGGAAGGCTAACGAGAGCGGTCCAGATGCACATTGCCAAATCGATACTCGCCGGGACTTTTGCCCTGGCCTGCGGGACGACCCCGGGCTTCGCCCAGGAGCGCATTGAAGACACGGTCAATGCCGTTATCCAACCCTTGATGAAAGAACAGGATATCGCGGGCATGGCCGTGGCGATCACGCACAACGGCCAGCGCCGGTTCTTCAATTATGGCGTTGCCTCCAAAGACACCAGAAAATCCGTCACCGAGCAGACCCTGTTCGAAGTCGGCTCGATCAGCAAGACCTTTACCGCGACACTCGGCGCCTACGCCCAGGCCCAGGGCAAACTGCAGCTGTCAGACCTCGCCGGGCGCTATGCCCCCGAATTGCGTGGCAGTGCCCTTGAAAACGCCCGCCTGCTCGATCTCGCCACCTATAGCGCGGGCGGCCTGCCGTTGCAGTTTCCCGACGATGCCGACCATCCCGACCGGATGTTCGGCTACTACAAATCCTGGAAACCGCTCTACCCGGCCGGCACCCAGCGGCTCTATTCAAACCCGAGCATCGGCTTGTTCGGCTTCCTGGCGGCCCGCAGCCTGGGTCGACCGTTTGATGAGGTGATGGAACAGACCCTGATGCCCGGGCTGGGCCTCAAGCACAGCTACGTACAAGTGCCACACAATCAACTGGCAACCTACGCCCAAGGCTACGCCAAGGATGGCAAGCCTGTGCGGGTCGGGCCTGGCGCGCTGGCCTCCGAAGCCTACGGGGTGAAGATCAGCTCAGCGGACCTGATCCGCTTTGTCGAGGTCAATCTGCAACCCGGGAAACTGGACGCGGACCTGCAGCGAGCCATTGCTACGACACAAACAGGTTTCTACAAGATTGGAGGGATGCACCAGGGGCTGGGCTGGGAGTTCTACCTACCTCCGCTCACCCTCGATGGGTTGCTCGCCGGCAACAGTCCACAGATGGCTTTGACGCCGCAAAAGGCCGAGCTGCTCACCCCACCGCGCCCCGCGCCCGACGGCGCCTGGATCAACAAGACAGGGTCGACTAACGGTTTCGGCGCATACGCAGCGTTCGTCGCTGGAGAGGACTTGGGGATCGTGATGTTGGCGAACAAGAACTACCCGATTGAAGAACGGGTGAGAGCCGCGCACCAGATCCTGATGACTCTGGAACAGCAATGAGAGCCCAATGTGGCGAGGGGATTTATCCCCGCTGGGGCGCGAAGCGGCCCTGCAATGCTGCGACTGGGTCTGTCAGACAGATGAAGTAGAATGTTATGGGGCTGCTTCGCAGCCCAGCGGGGATAAATCCCCTCACCACAAGGGGATCTCATCGCTTAGGGGAATCAGTCATCCAACGGTTTCGGCGCAGCCGCAGGCTTGGTTGCCTTGCCCGGCTTGGTGCCTTTGGCGTCCTTGGCCGGCTCGGGTTCCGGCGCTGGCGGTGGGGTGGGCGCCGTGGCTTGTTTTTCCGTCTCGGGCAGCTTGTCGACGGTATCGAACAGTTGCTTCAGTTCGATCGCGCCGGAATGCTCAAGCTTCTTTTCCCCGTCCTTGCCTACCAGGATGATCTTGGTCTGCGCTCCCGCTCCCAGCTTGAGAGAACGGATCAACGCCATGGTGCTTTGCGGGTCGAGGTCCTTGCCATCACGCTGGCCGATGGTATTGAGCACGGTATAGAGCACCATGTTGCGCTCCGAAAAACCCTGCTTGCCCGCCGGCTCGTCCAAGGCTTTCTTCAGGCTGACCCACGCAGGATCGACAGAGCTGGGCGCAATGACAATCACAGGCCGGGACTTGCCCACCTCCGCTACCAGGGGTGAGTCGCCATCGGCGGCGAACAACGGGCCGGCGATGGCCAGCAAGGTAGCGAAGGTCAACGACCGAATAAGCATGCGCCTCTCCTTTTGATAATTACGCTGTACTGATTGCACATGGCGGCGATTGTTCCGCGAGAGTCGCCCGATACCGCTATTGCCTGCCTGAAGCTTAGGCCAACGGACCCATAGCGCAACCACGGCAGACCTGCTTCAGAGGCCAAACGGGAAGGTGTCTTCCTCGCGTTCCAGCGTGTGCGGCGTGGGCAACGGCGTGACGGCTTCGGTCTGCTCGAACCAGAGCCAGGCGTCGAACTGCTCGGCCAGTACCGCTTCGAAATAATGACTCTGGCGTTCGGTTTCAGGGCGGTAGATCACCCCGATGGCGCGTTCGAGCAACGGCTCGGACAGCACGTCCAACAGCGCTTCGTCCGGGTCGGTCCGCCAGTCCGTAAGCGATGCGCGCACACCCGCCAGCGAAAACTCCCGCTCCCAACTGCCGGCCAGCGCCGGCACCACCTGCTTGATTTTCATCGGCGCGTCCCAGTCATCGGCTGCCGCCACGCTGCCACGGTCGGTGCCCATGCCCAGCAATACCGCGTCGCGGCCATAAGCCATGCGGCACAACTGGCCGATGTTGAACTCACCCTCCCAGCCCATTCGTGTCGCGGCGGCGTTTCCGATGTGAGAGTTATGCGCCCAGACGATCGCTTTCGCATCGGGCCCGCGATGCTCCAGCAGGCTTTGCAAGGTGTCGAACATGTGCCGGTCGCGCAGGTTCCAGGATGACTTGCCGCCGCGATACATGGCGCGGTAGTACTGTTCGGCGGCGCGTACGACCCGGGCGTTCTGCACCGCGCTGAAGAAGCCCTCGTCATCCTCGATCAACGGATCAAGGCGCTCGGCGAGCAGCGTGTTGAGCTGTTCGACCACGGCGTCTTCGCATGTCGCCAGGTTGCCGCGCTCGGTGAAATGGCCATACAGCGCCGGGTCGTCGTGCCAGGGCGTCAGACAGCCATAACGATGGCGGGCGTCACGGGCCAGGTGGGGATGGCTCTTGTCGAGGTAATCGAGCACCTCGTCAATGGAGTGGCGCAGACTATAGACGTCCAAGCCGCGAAACTCCACGCGGCGAGCGTCAGGCTGGCCGAGGTTGTAGCGGCGCAACCAACGTACAAAGTCCTGGACATCGGTGTTGCGCCACATCCAGCTGGGAAACCGGGCGAACGCCTGCTGTTTCCAGGCCGAAGGCCCCAGGTCGCGCACGCAGCGGTCGATCTGTCCGGCATCGGGCCAGTCGGCTTCGACCGCGACAATGCCGAAGCCGTGACGCTCGATCAGGTGCCGGGTAATAGCAGCGCGGGTGCGGTAGAAATCATGGGTGCCGTGGCTGGCTTCGCCGATCAGCACGACCTTGGCGTCGGCGAAGCGATCAAACATTTCACCAAAGCTCGGGCTGTCCTCGGCAGGCAGCGGTTCGGCGTGACGGCGCAGAATGTCGGCGATATCGGTGCGCGGTTCGGCGCGACGACGGCGCAGGCGTTGCAGCAGATCTCTGGCTGGGCTGTTCATGGATCGAGGCCTCATCAGTACCTGGTTTACAGGTATGACTATGCCGAGGCAGCCATGACTCCGACCAAATCAGAACGCGAGCTTGAAACCGATCATGGCCAACATCACCGCCAGGCAAGGGCGCAGGAGCTCGTCGGAAATGCGTCCCGACAAGTGGCTGCCCAGATAGATGCCCGGCAACGAACCAATCAGCAGAAAGCCGAGGATGTGCCAGTCCATGTTGCCCATGCTTGCATGGCCAAGGCCCGCGACCAGGGTCAACGGCACGGCATGGGCGATTTCGGTGCCGACCAGGCGCTTGGTGACCAGGAACGGATAAAGGATGAACAGCGCGACGGTGCCCAGGGCGCCGGCGCCGATGGAAGTCAATGCGACCATCGTGCCCAGCACCAGGCCGGTGATGACAGTCAGCAGGTTGAGCCGCGAGCCACTGGGGTTGTAATGACCGCCGGCGCGGTCATGGGCAAACTGCAGCAGGCGCTTCTTGAACAGGATTGCCAGGGCGGTGGCGAACAACACAAAGCCCAGGGCTTGCTTGATGACCGCGTTCATCGCGTCGGGAGAACTGTTCAGGCTGCTGAGAAACCACAGGGTCAGCCCAACCGCCGGCACACTGCCCAAAGTCAGCCAACCGGTGATGGCCCAGTCGATATTGCGGTTTTTCGCATGGACCAGAACGCCGCCGGATTTGGTAATGGCCGCGTACAGCAGATCGGTCCCCACCGCCGTCGCAGGGTTGATGCCGAACCACAATAAGATGGGCGTCATCAGCGATCCGCCGCCGACGCCGGTCATCCCGACGATGAAACCGACCACCAGTCCCGCTACGACTAAACCGACATTACCGAAATCCATCAAACCCGTCTCAGCGCGACCGCATGAAAAATCTGGCCGCGAGCATAGCGATTTTTCTTATAACTCCCTATATCGATGTGATCTATGTTTATTCCATTTGCACGACGCAGCTACTGAACAGGCAGGAAATTGAGAAACAGCAGACTCTGCGCATAATTCAAGCCGATTCGCCGATAGCGCTCGTCCAGCATCTGGGTCAGCAGGTCGAGGCGCGCGACGATCTTACCGAACTCCACGGCAAAGCTCAGATTGCTGCCCTCCTCCGAGATTTCATTGGAGAACAGCATCGGCGTGCCGTCCTTGTTCTGCCGCTGGCCCAACAGCCACGTGGCTTTCTCAATGTTGCGCGCCGCGTTGCTGACGAAGCGCGGATCGATGGTGTCGGTCATGTAGAACTCGAGACGGTTGCCGTGAGCCGTCACCAGCATGCTGCCAATGGCATAGATGAACGCTCCGACCCGGTCACCGAGAAACTCGGGACTCATCGCGTAGCTCAGCGCTGCCAGGTCCTTCCTGTTGCCCAGGGCCGGCAAGGGTTGCTGCTGTTCAATCGCCTCGCGCACTTGTTTCACGGCGATACGGGCATCGAGAAAGCCGGATTTGCGCAGTTCTTCCGGGTTGCGCAGGTAGAGCTTGTGCATCAGCAGGTAAAGGCTCTGCAGGTTGTCATGCATCGACAGCGTGGCCATGCGGTCAACGCTGGTCTGCAAAAACTCCTGGGGCCTGGCATTGCTGAACTGCGTAACCATGTCCTGGCCTTGCTGATGGCTGCATCCGCCGCTGAGCATCAGCAACAGGCTCGCCAGCAGCAAGCCGCAGCGACGTGGCAAGACCCTCACGGAATGTAAGACAGCGGCCATCGAATCTCGGTCTGGGCATGGGGAAGCGGTGGGGAATCGCCGTTTCCTGGCCATGGATAGAGCGGCAAAAACCGTAAAAGTGCGGTAGCGGCCGTGAAAGTGCACGTTTGGCCAAGACTCGTCTCGCTCAATTAGTCTTACTTTTTAATTGATAAATCTCGATTTATAGCTATAAATCCCTTCTCCACCCTTAAATAGAAAGACTACTGAACAGAAAAACCTTCATCGCTGTCCGACAGGTAACGGACTCGACCACGTTAAAAACAACAACAAAACAACAGGAAAGGAAGGTCACACCATGCTTGAATCCAGACATCTGCTCACGGCCCTCGGAGTCTCTCTGATGATTGCCACCTCTGCCCAGGCCGCCGGCCTGACCAATGAACGCGTTGCCTTCGGCAAGACCAACGACGGCACACCGGTTGAAAAATACGTACTGCGCAACAGCCACGGCGTCGAGGCGACCGTCATCACTTACGGCGGGATCCTCCAGTCACTGATCGTGCCGGACAAAAACGGCATGACTGCCGACATCGTGCTCGGCTTCGACGACGTGCAGGGCTACCAGAAGAACGGCAACGTGTATTTCGGCGCGACCATCGGTCGCTTCGGCAACCGTCTGGCCGGCGGTGCGTTCGAGCTGGATGGCAAACGCTACCAGGTGCCGCAGAACGACAAGGACAATTCCCTGCACGGCGGGCCGCAAGGCTTCGACAAGCGTGTCTGGAAGGCCGAGCCGAGCAATGGCAAAGACTCGGTAGGCGTGACCCTGACGTATGTGTCGGCGGACGATGAAATGGGCTTTCCCGGCAACCTGAAGACCGACGTCACCTACAGCCTCAACGACCAGAACGAATTGCGCATCGACTACAAGGCCACCACCGACAAACCGACCGTGCTGAACCTGACCAACCACAGCTATTTCAACCTGGCCGGCGCCGGTAATGGCGACATCCTCAAGCAAGTCGCGACGCTGCACGCGTCCCGCTACACACCAGTAACCGCCAAGCTGATTCCCACCGGCGAGCTGGCACCAGTAGCCGGCACCCCGATGGATTTCACCAAGCCCACGCCCATTGGCACGCATATCAAGGCTGATCATCCGCAGCTGAAATTTGCCGAACCGAAACAAGGCGGCTTCGATTTCAACTGGGTACTCGACGCCAAGGGCGACGTGAATAAACTCGCCGCCGAGGTCCAGGATCCGCAGTCCGGACGGCGCTTGCAGCTCTATACCAGCGAGCCGGGCGTGCAGTTCTACACCAGCAACTTCCTCGACGGCACGATCAAGGGCAAGCAAGGCAAGGTCTACCCGCACTGGAGCGCGTTTACCCTGGAAACCCAGCATTATCCCGATTCGCCGAACCAGCCGTCCTTCCCTACCACGCGACTTGATCCGGGCCAGACCTACACCCAGACCATGGTGCTGAAGTTCTCGGCCGAGTAATCCTGCCATCCACCGATCGTTCCCGCCTTATGCGCGGGAACGATCAAGGTTGGAACGCCTGGTCTATCCTGCTGCCACACGCTGTATCGACCAGCACGACAGGAGATGTGCATGAGAACTGTGGAATTGGCCGGCGTATCCGTACCGGTAATCGGCCAGGGCACCTGGCGGATGGGTGAGGAACCGTCCCATCACAAGAAAGAAGTAGCTGCCCTGCGCCTGGGCATCGAACTGGGCATGAGCCTGATCGACACGGCCGAAATGTATGCCGAGGGCGGCGCCGAGCAGGTCGTTGGCGAAGCGATCACCGGGCTACGCGACCAGGTGTTCCTGGTGAGCAAGGTCTACCCGCACAATGCCAGCCGCAAAGGCATTCCGTTGGCCTGCGAGCGCAGCTTGCGGCGCCTCGACACCGATTATATCGACCTCTATTTGCTGCATTGGCGCGGCCAGTACCCACTGGAGGAAACCGTCGAAGCGTTTGAGCGCCTGCGCGAAGAAGGCAAGATCGGCCGCTGGGGCGTGTCGAACTTTGACGTCGACGATCTGGAGGAGCTGGCCTCGCCGGTCTGCGCTACCAATCAAGTGTTGTACAACCTGCAAGAACGCGGCATCGAATTCGACCTGCTGCCCTGGAGCCAGCAACAGCGCATGCCGGTCATGGCCTATTGTCCGGTCGGCCAGGGCGGGCATTTGCTCAAGGACCACACCCTGCAACAGATCGCCGAACGCCACCGCGCGACGCCGGCACAGATCGCCCTCGCCTGGCTGCTGCGCCAGGACAATGTCATTGCAATCCCCAAGGCGGTGCAAGCTGAACACGTGCGCCTGAACGCCGAAGCGGCGAATCTGCAGCTTGAGCCTCAGGATCTGGCGGCATTGGACCTGGTGTTCCCGCAGCCACAGGGCAAGCAGCGGTTGGCGATGGTTTAGTCCACTCGAACGCCGTGGTGATGAGCGCGCCCTTATTCCAGCGGCGCGCTCTTGTGGCGAGGGAGCTTGCTCCCGCTCGGTTGCGCAGCAGCCGCCAGAAACTCAGGGCCGCTACGCAGCCCAGCGGGAGCAAGCTCCCTCGCCACAAGGGCATCCCTGCGGCCAACAATGTCGATCAGAACAACCCCATCTGTCCACCGATCAACGTTGAAAAATCATCATCCACAAACGGCAGGATCGCATCCGCCACCGGCTGCAGCTGCTTCGTCACGTAGTGGTCATAGTCAATCGGCGCGCTACGGATTTCCAGCGGCTCGGGGCCGGCGACGGTGATGACGTAGCTGATCCAGCCGCCATTCTGGTATTGCCGTGGCCGGCCCTGGCGCTCGTTGAACTCGTCGGCCAGCCGCGCGGCCCGCACATGTGGCGGCACGTTGCGCTCGTAGTCGTCCAGCGGACGACGCAAGCGCTTGCGGTAGACCAGGCGTTCGTCGAACGCGCCGGCCTGGGTCTGCTGGACATAATCGCGAACGTAATCCTGATAGGGCTGGCGATGGAAGATCCGTCCATACAGTTCCTGCTGGAACTGCCGGGCCAGGGGCGACCAGTCGGTGCGCACGGTCTCCAGGCCCTTGTAGATGATCTCGTCGCTGCCGTCGGCACGGGTCACCAAACCGGCGTAGCGCTTCTTGCTGCCCTCCTCCGCGCCGCGGATGGTCGGCATCAGGAAACGCTTGAAGTGGGTTTCGAATTGCAGCTCCAGCGCGCTTTCCAGTTCGAACTCTTCTCGTACGTGATCACGCCACCATTGGTTGACGTGAGCGACCAGCTCCCGGCCGATCGTCGCGGCTTCTTCCTGGCCGTGGGGGCGGCGTAACCAGACGAAGGTCGAATCGGTATCGCCATAGATCACCACATGGCCCCGCGCTTCGATCAGTTGCCGGGTACGCTGCATGATCTGGTGGCCGCGCAAGGTGATGGACGACGCCAGGCGCGAATCGAAGAAACGACAGCCACTGGAGCCAAGCACGCCGTAGAACGCGTTCATGATGATTTTCAGTGCCTGGGACAGCGGCGCGTTGTGTTCGCGCTTGGCGGTTTCCCGGCCGTCGGCAACCCGCGCCACGATGGCCGGCAGGCAGTGCCGGGTGCGCGAGAACCGCGCCCCGCGGAAACCTGGCACCGATTCGGTGTGGTCCGGGTGGCGCAGGCCTTCGATCAAGCCCACCGGGTCGATGAGAAAGGTGCGGATGATCGACGGATACAGACTCTTGTAGTCCAGCACCAACACCGATTCGTAGAGCCCCGGCTGGGAATCCATCACAAACCCGCCAGGGCTGGCCTCCGGCGGACGCTGGCCGAGGTTCGGCGCGACGAAACCCTGGCGATGCATCAGCGGCATGTACAGATGCGTGAACGCCGCCACCGAGCCGCCGCTGCGATCCGCCGGCAGGCCGGTGACGCTGGCCCGTTCCAGCAGGAACTTGAGCAGCTCGGTCTTGGCGAAGATGCGCGTGACCAACTCGCAATCCTTGAGGTTGTAGCGAGCCAGGGCCGGTTTATCCTCGGCGAACATGCGGTTGATTTCGTCCATGCGCTGGTACGGGTTGTCGATGGACTTGCCCTCGCCCAACAGGGTCTGGGCGACGTTTTCCAGGCTGAACGAAGGAAAACTCCAGGTCGCCGAGCGCAAGGACTCGATCCCATCGATGATCAACCGGCCAGCCGCCGAGGCAAAAAAATGGTTGTTGCGCGCGCCGTGCTCGCGCCATTGCATTTCTTCCCCGCCACGGCCAAGACGCAGCGGCACGGCCAGGCGGCGGGCGTGTTCATGCAACACGCGCAGATCGAACTGCACCAGGTTCCAGCCGATGATCGCGTCGGGATCGAAGCGGGCGAACCACTCGTTGAGTTTCTTCAACAGCGCCGCGCGGGACTCGCAGTATTCCAGCTGGAAATCCACTTCACGATCATCGCCATTGGGCGGCCCGAGCATATAGACCTGGCGCTCGCCGCAGCCCTCCAGGGCAATCGAATACAAATCGCCCTGGGCGGTGGTTTCGATGTCCAGGGACACCAGCCGCAGCGGTGGCCGGTAGTCGGGCGCGGGTTTCATCTGGGCATCCAGGAGCAAGCCATCGGCTGAGGGCGTGCCGCCGAACCAGACCGGTGCGGTGATGAAGCGCTCCATCAGGTAGCGTTCCGGCGGCCGGACGTCGGCCTCGAATACATCCACGCCAGCCCGCCGCAATGTCGTGTCCAGCCGCATCAGTTGCGCATGCTGCCGGCAATACAGGCCGAGCACCGGGCGGTGCTCGAAATCCAGCAGGTCCAGGGGCCGCAACTCGACATCCTTCTCGCCCTGCAACAGCGCCTCGACATGGCCACGCTGGATCTGCGGCACGAACGCCACCGACGTCTGCACCGGCAGGCGCACGCGCCGGGGACCGGCATCCGTCGCCAGCCAGAACTCGACTTCGGTGCCCGCCGGGGTATCGCGCCAATGCCGGGTCAGGACGAAGCCCTGCTGTAGATCCACCGCTGAAACCTCGAATTTTGCGTGTTACGCATTCTACCTGTGACCAGAGGACTTCACCTGCTTGGATCTGCTGTCGTGGCGAGGGAGCTTGCTCCCGCTGGGTCGCGCAGCGGCCCCCTGTATCTGCCTGCCACCCCGGGTTGTCATGGCTTTTTTAGGGCCGCTACGCAGCCCAGCGGGAGCAAGCTCCCTCACCACGACAGCGCGCCACAATAAAATCAGTGGTTTTTCACCATCCATGACGGTTTTGGACGGCTGACTGCCGCTTTACCGCTTGCTCTGCGCCGTTGGGTCTACGATTCTTGAACCACCCGCACAAACAACACCCGAGGCTTCCCATGAAAACCGTCGCGCAGTTGCTCCGGATAAAAGACGAGAAAAACCAGCAAGTGCACACCATTTCCCCGGATGACATGGTCTTGCAGGCCTTGATGCGCATGGCCGAGAAAAATGTCGGTGCCTTGCTGGTGGTCAAGAACGATGAAGTGCTGGGCATCATCAGCGAGCGTGACTATGCGCGCAAAATGGTCCTGCACGGACGCTCTTCGGTGGGCACGAAAGTCAGCGACATCATGGTTTCGCCCGTGATCACGATCGATCCACACCAGAACGTCGAGACCTGCCTGAGCATCATGACCGAGAAACACCTGCGGCATTTGCCCGTGGTGGAAAACGGCAAGCTGGTCGGCCTGTTGTCCATCGGTGACCTGGTCAAGGAAGCCATTGCCGAGCAGGCGGACCTGATCAGACAACTGGAGCAATACATTCGCGGCGAATGATTGGCTCGGGCGGGTTGCTCATTCTCGACTCACTTCTATATTGAAGGAGTTGCCCCGCCGAGCATCCTCATGGCCGTTACCGACCGACTGATCATTTGTGAACATTGCGATGCAGTGTACGAGCCGGTTGCGCTCGCCCCGCATCAAAAAGCCTCGTGCGTGCAATGCCATGCAGTGATCCAGCGCTACAACGGCCTGACCATCGAACAGCGCCTGGCCCTGACCATCACGGCAGCGGTGCTGTGGGCCTTCGCCAATGTCTATCCGGTGATGAGCATCCGCCTCCAGGGCCTGAGCAACAGCGCGACCCTGTGGGATTCGGTCGTGGCCCTGAGCCAGGGACCCATCACCTTCATCGCCCTGGTGGCCGCGGTCGCGATCATCATCGCTCCGGCGTTCCAGTTGGCACTGCTGCTCTGGGTGCTGGGCTACGCCCATTCCAACCGGCGCGCCCCGGCGTTCAACCTGTGCATGCGCAGCCTGGAAACCCTGCGCCCGTGGAGCATGCTGGAGGTGTGCTTGCTGGGAGCCCTGGTGGCTGTCATCAAGCTTGCCGGGTTGCTGGATGTGCTTCCCGGTATCGGTCTGTTCGCCCTGGCGGCCTTGAGTCTGTTGATGATCCGCATTGCCGGTCGCGATGTGCGCGACCTGTGGAACACCCTGTGAACGCCGCAACGCCGGGCAATCCGCCCCGCGCCAGCGATCTGAACCTGTGCCTGTGCCACAGCTGCGGCCTGGCTTGCGACATGACCGACGAACCTGACACCTGCCCACGCTGCGATGCCGCCCTGCACCGGCGCAAACCCGATACCCTGACTCGCACCTGGGCCTACATGCTGGCGGCACTGGTGTTCTACATCCCGGCCAACCTGCTCCCGGTCATGAACACCCAGATGCTCGGCGACGGTGCGGACAGCACCATTATCAGCGGCGTTCTCGAGTTCTGGCAGAGTGGTGCCTGGGACATCGCGCTGATCATCTTCATCGCCAGCATCGCGGTGCCGGGCATCAAGTTCGTCGTGCTGACGTTGCTGCTGGTGTCCGTGCAACGGCGCAGTACCTGGGCCCAGGTGCAGCGCGCCAAGCTGTATCGGCTGGTCGAAGTCATCGGCTACTGGTCGATGCTTGACGTGCTGGTCGTGGCCCTGGTGGCGGCACTGGTCAAGTTCCAGGCCCTGAGCGACATCGAACCGCGACCGGGGATCCTGTTCTTCGGCCTCGTGGTGCTCTTTACCATGCTGTCGGCCATGAGTTTCGACCCGCGGCTGATCTGGGACACCCAACCATCCGAGGAGGTCATGGATGAAGTCACAAGCCACTGACGGACAACCCGCACCGGGCCGCGCCCATGTCTCCACCCGCCGCTGGACCGTGTCGCTGGTGTGGATCGTGCCGATCATCGCGGTGCTGGTGGGCGTGTCCCTGGTGGTCAACAACTGGCTGCAGGAAGGCCCGACCATCACCATCACCTTCAAGACAGGCGAAGGCCTGACCGCCAACAAGACCCCGGTCAAATACCGCAATGTGGTCATTGGCCAGGTCACCGACGTGCAACTGAGCGACGATCAGAAGAACGTGACCGCCACGGTCAAGCTCGCCAAGACCGCCGACACCTTCACTCATGAAGACTCGGTGTTCTGGGTGGTCCGGCCGCGGATTGGCGCGGGCGGGATCTCCGGGATCGACACCTTGCTGTCGGGGGACTTCATCGGCGCCGACGCCGGTCATTCGAAAGTGCGCGCCAAGTCGTTCACCGGCCTGGAGGCTCCGCCACCGATCACCTACGGCGAACCGGGCAAACGCTTTACCCTGCATTCCCAGGACCTCGGTTCGCTGGACATCGGCTCGCCGGTGTATTTGCGCAAGATTCCGGTGGGCCAGGTGGTGTCCTACGCATTGGACGCCGATGGCAAAGGCGTCAATATCGAGGTGTTCATCAACGCGCCAAATGACGCCTACGTCACCGAGAACACCCGGTTCTGGAACGTCAGTGGCGTCGACGTGAACGTCGGCGCCAACGGTTTTGCGGTCAAGACCGAGTCGCTGTCTGCCCTGCTCGTCGGCGGCATTGCATTCCGGGCCCCGGAATACAGCCCCAACGACACGCCCGCGGCCGAGGACAAGGATTTCGAACTGTTCGCCGACCAGCAAAGCGCCCTGGCCCCGCCCAGTGGCAAGGCGCAGTACCTGGCCTTGCGCTTCGACCAGGCCTTGCGCGGATTGCGCGTCGGCGCCCCGGTGGAATTCCTCGGGATCGAGATCGGCCGGGTGGTCTCCATGAACCTGGACTTCGACGAAAAGCAGCGCACGTTCCCGGTCAACGTAGGAATCGTGATCTACCCGCAACTGCTCGGCAAGGCCCACGAGAAACTGCTCAAGTCATTGAACTACGACCCGGAAGACGAAGCCGCCGCCGCGCGCCTGGTCGGCAGCTTCGTCGAACGCGGCCTGCGCGCCCAGGCCCGCAGCGGCAACCTGCTGACCGGGCAGTTGTACATTTCGCTGGATTTCTACCCCAAGGCCGAGAAAGTCGCGTTCGACCTCGCCGCGCGCCCCCTGCGGATCCCGACTATCCCGGGCAGCCTCCAGCAGTTGCAGGAACAATTGCAGACGGTGGTCGAGCGCATCAACAAGCTGCCGCTGGAAAGCATTGCCAGCAACCTGGACGGTAACCTCGTGGAGCTGCGCAAGGGCCTGTCGCAATTCAACAGCAAGACCCTCCCGGGCGTGCAAAGCACCTTGCAGGACGTGAGCAAAACCTTGCAGTCGGCGAACTCGACCCTGGCGGAAGATTCGCCGCAGCGCGAACAATTGACCCAGACCCTGGATGACCTGGGCCGAATGTCGCGCTCGCTGCGCGAGCTGTCCGATTACCTGAGCCGACACCCTGAGTCGCTGCTTCGTGGCCGTCCGAAAGATGCTCCGGCGCAGAACCTTACCTTTCCGGTGAAAGAATGATCACAGGAGCACGCCCGATGCCGCTGATGCTGAGATGTTCGTTGATCGCCCTGGCGCTGCTGCTCGGTGCCTGTCGCAGCGATCCCATCCACTACCACACCCTGAGCCCGGTCCAGCCGGCTGGTCAGGCGCGTGCAGGGGTGGATATCCAGATCGAACAACTCAGCGTCCCGCCGCAAGTGGATCGCACCCAGATGGTGATTCGTCAGGGCGACAGCGGTCTGGCGATCCTGGAAACCGAATGGTGGGGCTCAAGCCTGGCGGATGAACTACGCAGCAGCCTGGACGAGCAATTGAGCAACCCCGGGGCCCCCAGGCGGCTGTTGCGGGTGGAGGTGCAACGCTTCGACTCGATCCCCGGCCGCTATGCGCGCATGGACGTGCAATGGCGCTTGCGTAGCCATGGCAACGAAGCTCAGGCCGTTACCTGCCGCAGCAGCCTGCAGACACCGGCTGGCGGCAGTATCGACGACCTGGTGAAAGGCCATCAGCAGAACGTTCGACAGCTTGCAGAACTCGTCCGCCAGGCCGCCTCGCGCAATGCGTGTCCCTGATTCATTCGGGCCAGTGCAATGAAAGCACTGGCGCGATTCGCGGATGGCGGTCGATGCGCTCCAGCAGGGCGTAGAACTCGGGACGGGCACTGAGCATCGCTTCCCGGGTTTCGACCCACTTGGTAATCACCGCCGCCAGGATATCCAATGCACCGGGCTCGGCACCGCCGAGGAAAGGGCTCGCAGGAAACTGGTCGGCAAACAACGCCCAGTTGCGATACAGACGTTGCTTGGTGCCCGCCACCAATCGCTCCCGAGCAGCGTCGTCGGCGTCGGGCAGCCAGCGCTGCGGAAAATCGATGATGCCGATCGGCGTGTAGCAATTGGCGGCGATATACACCAGGCCGCGTATGACCTGCGCACGCTGGGCCGGATCATCCGGCAGCAGTTTCGATTCCGGAAAAGACAGCCCCAAGTGAATCAGGATCGCCGCCGCCTCGGTGAGCACCGAGCCGTCCGGCAATTGCAGGGTCGGGACCTGCTTCTGTGGATTCAGGGCTTCGAGTTCCTTCGCCGCATCGTTGTCCTCGGTCGAATAGGTATCTACCCGGCGGTAAGGCACGCCGCAAAGATCCAAGGCGACCTCCACGGCAGAGGAACCGGATTGGCTGTGGCCGAATAACTGATACATGGACTGGCCTCCTTCAAAAGGGATTCAGGTCGGTAGAGCGCACCGGTGCCCCAGTGTTCCATCAACCTGGCTGACACCAAACCGGCGAGCTATCACCGCCATCGATGTTCACCATCACGTCAATGAAGTTCTCACGATCGGTGCCCGGCGCAACAATGGCCCCACACAAACCAACGCACCCCGGAGCACACCATCATGAAACGCCAAATCATCCTCAGCCTCGCTTTCTCCGTTCTGGCAGCCAACGTATTCGCCGCCACTTCCCAGCCCGTCGTTGCCGAAGGCGGCTCTGACCGACTGATCGAAAACCGTGTTGCCGAAGGCGGTGCCGACCGTCTGCTGGAACGCCGCGTCGCCGAAGGTGGCTCCGACAAGCTGATCGAAAACCGTGTTGCCGAAGGCGGAGCCGATCGTCTGCTGGAACGCCGCGTTGCCGAAGGTGGCTCCGACAAGCTGATCGAAAACCGTGTTGCCGAAGGCGGTGCCGACCGTCTGCTGGAACGCCGCGTCGCCGAAGGTGGCTCCGACAAGCTGATCGAAAACCGTGTTGCCGAAGGCGGTGCTGACCGTCTGCTGGAACGCCGCGTTGTCGAAGGTGGCTCCGATAATTTGGCCAAGAACCGCGCATGAATTGTTATCACCGTGCTGCAAGATCCTTCAAGCCATCACAGTAGAAGCCCGGCCTCATCCGCCGGGCTTTTTCATGGCCGAAGATTCAGCGCCCCGAAGCCCGCGTCATGCACCGCTGATACCGCTCGTCCACGCGCTTGGCAAACCATGCAGTGGTCAGCTTGCGAGTGATTTTCGGACTCTTGAGCACGATGCCCGGCAACACCGCCCGAGGCAGCGGCTTGCCCTCGGCCTTCTCGGCCAATTCGAACACCCGCTTGTAGAGCTTGCTGTCCTCGAACGCCAGGCTGTCGCCCAGTTCCAGCTGATCGCGGATGGTCGGGTTGCGCATGCCCAATGACTTGCCCAACGTGCGCACCGCCAGCTCCGTGCTGCCGGGCATGATCGAATCAGGCAGGATCAAATCACCGTCCAAGGCCAGCGTAATGCCCGAAGCGCGACTCACCGCATGCTGGAAGGCCGCGTTGCGACTGGCATACCAGCCAGCATTAAAATCGGCGAAACGGTACAGCGGCTCGGTATAACTGACGGGATACCCCAACAAATGCGCGATGCCGAAATACATCCCTCCGCGACGACTGAACACTTCCCGACGAATCGAGCCATCCGCCGTGTAGGGATAATCGCGCGCATTGGCCTGGGCAAAGGCGATGCTGACCTGCATCGGCCCGCCCGTATGCACCGGGTTGAAGCCATCGAACAGGGTTTTGCCGAGCGGCACCATGCCGATGAAATCATCAAAAATTGCGCTGAGTTCCTTCTCGCTGCGCGCCGCGTTGAGGCGGTCGCTGTAGCTTTTGCCATTGGACGAGCGCACCTGGAGGGCGCCGCTCACCAGAAACCCGGGGATGCGTAGCTTCGCCGCCCGGCGATCGATTTCCTGCCGGGCGATCTTGCCCAGCCCCGGCACCGCGGGATCGGCCTGGAAGGTCGACTCCTGCTCGGTCACCGCCAGCACCGAACAGATGTTCTGGGTCGTTGGCGGGATCTGCTGCGCCGCAAAGGCCACGTAGATGTCCGTGGCCCAGCCCTCCCGATCGGCGGTCTTGGCCGGCAATAAGCGCACGATCTGCGCCTTGACTTCGGCAGGCTGGCGCTCAGGCTCCTGGGCCTGACGGCTGCCGCAGCCGGCCAGGGCCAGCAATGCGGCAAGAGTGATCATCAGTCGAGTGAAATGCATGGTGCTCCATCAGTTCCCTTGTTCGGGAGCAACCATACGATCAAAAACCTGTGGAGGCTACTGATGCAAAGCGAGCACAAACCTTGTGGGAGCGAGCTTGCTCGCGATGGCGGTGTGTCAATCACCCCAAATGCTCGATGATGGACCGCTATCGCGAGCAGGCTCGCTCCCACAGGAGTAGTGCTGGCTCAGATCCCGCTCAGCGCCAGATCCATCGCGAAGTAAGTGAAGATCAGGTCCGCCCCTGCCCGCTTGATCGCGCCGAGGCTTTCTCGCACGACTCGGGCTTCGTCGATGGCGCCGGCCTGTGCGGCGAACTTGATCATCGCGTACTCGCCGCTGACCTGGTAGGCCGACAATGGCAGGTTCGAGGCCTCGCGGATGTCGCGGATGATGTCGAGATAGGCCCCGGCCGGCTTGACCATCAGTGCATCGGCGCCCTCCTGCTCGTCGAGCAGCGACTCGCGCAGGGCTTCGCGGCGATTCATCGGGTTCATCTGGTAGCTCTTGCGGTCGCCTTTCAAGGCGCTGCCGCCGGCCTCGCGGAACGGCCCGTAGAGCGCGGAGGCGAACTTGGTGGAATAGGCCATGATCGCCGTCTGGCTGAAGCCCGCGTCATCGAGCGCCTTGCGAATGGCCTGGACTTGCCCGTCCATGGCCGCCGACGGCGCGATGACATCGGCACCGGCGCGTGCCGCCGCTACCGCTTGTTTGCCCAGGTTGATCAGGGTTCGGTCGTTATCGACTTCGTGACCGTGCAGCACGCCGCAGTGGCCATGATCGGTGTACTCACAAAAACAGGTATCGGACATCACGATCATTTCCGGCACGGCGTCCTTGCAGATTCCGGCCATGCGCGAAACCAGGCCACGCTCGCTCCACGTGTCGCTGCCGTCGCTGTCCAGATGATGGGACACACCAAAGGTCATCACCGCCTTGATACCGGCACGAGCATACCGCTCGATTTCCCCGGCCAGCTTCGATTCCGGGATACGCACCACGCCGGGCATGCTCTTGATCGGCACGAAATCGTCGATTTCCTCTTCGACGAAAATCGGCAGTACCAGATCATTCAAGGTCAACTCGGTTTCCTGGAACAGGTTGCGCAGGCTTGCATTGCGACGCAGACGGCGTGGACGGGCTGCGGGGAACTGACTGGACATGGGACTCCGGAGGCGAAATGGAACACGAGACAAAGCTTATGCCCTGACCAGGCAGGGCACAAACGCCGACGCAGGAACAGAGTGTTACCGGTCAGGCAATAATCCACTCACGACGTCAGCGCGCCGCCGATGCAAGTCACCCAAGCGAATCGTCCGGTCATTCCGGAATCTTCAAGCCGCGCGCCACCGCCGGCCGCGCCAGGAAACGTTCCAGCACCCGCGTCACGTTCGGGAAGTTCTGGATACCCACCAGATCACCGGCCTCATAAAAACCGAGAAGGTTGCGCACCCATGGGAACGTGGCGATATCGGCGATGGTGTAGCGCTCGCCCATGATCCAGTCGCGTCCTTCCAGACGCCCGTCCAGCACCTTGAGCAGGCGCTTGCTTTCCTCGACGTATCGGTCGCGCGGCCGTTTGTCCTCGTAATCCTTGCCGGCGAACTTGTTGAAGAACCCCAGCTGACCGAACATCGGCCCGATGCCGCCCATCTGGAACATCAGCCACTGGATCGTCTCGTAGCGCGCCGCCGACTCCTGGGCAAGCAGCTGGCCGCTCTTGTCGGCCAGATAAATCAGGATCGCTCCCGATTCGAACAACGCCAACGGCCGATCTCCCGGCCCATGGGGGTCAAGAATCGCCGGGATCTTGTTGTTGGGATTGAGCGAGAGGAACTCGGGGGACAGTTGGTCATTGTTGCCAAAGTCCACCTTGTGCGGCTCGTAGGGCAGACCGATCTCCTCCAGCATGATCGACACCTTCACGCCGTTGGGGGTCGGCAGGGAATAGAGCTGGAGCCATTCAGGGAACTGGGCGGGCCATTTCTGGGTGATGGGGAAAGGGGTCAGGTCGGGCATGGCATGGGTTCCATGGATCAGTCGGAAAGCCCAAGCATAAATCAGCCGAGCAGGCTTTGGGGCCTTTGAACACAAGCCTTGGCTCTTGAGGGACAGCGCCTCTTTCTTAATTCCGCAACATCCTGTCGCTAACATTCGCTGCGTCCCTTGGCGGGACGCCGCTACAGTGCCCGACATCAACCAGGATCGCCCCCAGGATCGAACCAAAGAAGCAGCGGGGACTCTGAGAGATGCCCCGAGCAATCGAAGCGGCCATAACGACAGGGAAAACACCCGGAGCCAGAGGCTTTGCGGTGCCGGGGTTTGTCAGCCTGAATCGAGAAGACAAAGACGTATATCGATGATCAACCCACTGAAGTTCGCCCAGTTGAAACGCCGTCCGTGGCTACTGCTACCGACGCTGCTCGTGACCTGTGGGCTGGTGCTGTCGCTGGAATCCAGCGTCAGCAGTGCCCAGCCCGTCGACGGCGTGCAGACGCTGGTGTTCCTGCGCCACGCGGAAAAACCGGTCGGCGGCCTCGGCCAACTCAATTGCCAGGGGCTGAACCGCGCCATCGACCTGGCCACCCTGCTGCCAGAAAAATTCGGCGAAGCCGACTACGTATTCGCGGCCAATCCGACCCGTAACGTCGAAGAGGGTGAGCTGGATAATTCCTACAGCTACATTCGCCCCTTGATGACAATCAGCCCCAGCGCCATCAAGCTCGGCCTGCCGGTAAACATCGAGTATTCAGCCAACGACACCAGTGACCTGGCTGATGAATTGATGCAGGACAAATACCACAACTCCACGATCTACACGGCCTGGTCCCACGGCTACCTGCCTGAACTGATCAACAAGGTCGCGGGTGAAGCGGTGGGCAAGCGGCAGACCATCACCGACGACTGGGCATCGAGCGATTTCGACTCCCTGTATGTACTGACCCTGACCTGGCACAACGGCAAGGCCAGCCTCACCAGCCAAAGCTACAAGCAAGGCCTGGATAACGGGCAGAAGACCTGCCCGACGTAATCTGCCAAGGATTACTGTGGGAGCGAGCTTGCTCGCGATGGCGGCGTCACGGACGAAGAAGATGTTGAATATGCTGGCCTCTTCGCGAGCAGGCTCGCTCCCACAGGAAATCGGTGGTGGACGCAGAATTTGTGAGCAGCCGCAGATCCATGTGGGAGCGAGCCTGCTCGCGAAAGCGGTGCATCAGTCAATGATGATGTGACTGAATGTTTTCGCGGGCAAGCCCGCTCCCACAGGTTCTTTGCTCAAGACTTGAGTTTTATCCTTCCCGAGCGGCGCGTTCACGCAGATATTCCAATACCGCCGCCTGCTCCCCGACAAACTCTATGCGCCCGCCCTTCTTTTCCCGCTGGAATACATACATCGGGTCGTAGTACTCGCGCAGCAAGCCTTCGATCCAAGCGCGATGCAGGTCGACGGCGCCGCTGGCGGCCTGTTCGGCCAGGGCGGCTTCCATGATGCCCAGCAATCGCCGATGGCGATCGCCACCCAGGCGTTTGTGGATGTTGTCCAGGCTCGCCAGCAACCGTTCGCCAAACAGCGAAAACCCTTCGTCGCCATGGACCTCGACAAACTCGGCGCAGAGATTGATCACGTAGTCGCGCAGGATCCGCTCGACCCGCCGCTCCAGGCGATCTTCCAGCCAGACCATCGGCACCTGCTGCATGCGCTGGTACAACGGCAACGGCAAGGCGCAACTGCCGACCATGCGGCTTTCATCCTCCAGCACGAATTGCTTGATGCCGGCGGCACGCTTTTTCAGCACATCCACCGCCAGCAGGTTTTCGAAATCGATATTGGAAGGCTGCCCGGTCGCACGCTTGCCGAAGCTCGAACCGCGATGATTGGCATAACCTTCCAGGTCCAGGCCGTTATCGAGCTGCGTCAACACCTCGGTCTTGCCGGTGCCGGTCATGCCGCCCAGCAGGACCAGGTCGCACTGAGCGACCGCCTGGTCGATAGTGCCCAACAGGAACGTACGCATCGCCTTGTAGCCCCCGCCGACTCGGGGGTATTCGATGCCCGCCTCGTCCTTGAGCCATTGCTGGACGATCTGTGAGCGCAAGCCACCGCGAAAGCAGTACAGCAGGCCATCAGGATGGGCCTGGGCAAATTCGGCCCAGGCCTGGATACGTTGGGCCTTAGTCTCGCCGCTGACCAGTTGATGCCCCAGGACAATGGCGGCCTGCTGTCCCTGCTGCTTGTAGCAGGTCCCGACGCGTTGCCGCTCGATGTCGGTCATCAACGGCAGGTTGGCCACGCCGGGAAACGCGCCCTTAAGAAATTCCACCGGCGCGCGAGTGTCCATCATCGGGCGATCATTGAGGAAAATATCGCGGTAGTCGGTGATGTCGTTGGGCATCAAGACACCTCGACCGCGTGGCTCTGTCGCTCGACCAATTCACCAATCGGTTCCAGCGCCAGACCCAGTTCAACGGCGACCCGCAGGAACTCGCTCTCTCCTTCGGGTGTGACGGCAATCAGCAGGCCGCCACTGGTCTGCGGGTCGCACAGCACTCGCTTGTGCAGCTCCTGGACGCGACCGACCTTGCTGGCGTAGCTGTCATAGTTGCGCAATGTGCCGCCCGGTACGCAGCCTTGATCGAGGTAGTACTCGACGCCTGGCAGGCGCGGCACCGCGTCGTAGCGGATACGCGCGGTCAGTTGGCTGCCATCGGCCATTTCCACCAAATGCCCGAGCAAGCCGAAACCGGTGACATCGGTCATTGCCGTCACGCCATCGAGCTTGCCGAAACGGCTGCCGGGCTTGTTCAGCGTGCACATCCAGTCTCGGGCCAGGCCCACATCGGCGGCGCGCAGCTTGCCTTTCTTTTCCGCCGTCGTGAGGATGCCGATGCCCAGGGGTTTGGTCAGGTACAGCCGACAGCCCGCGGTGGCGGTGTCGTTGCGTTTCATGTGGCGCTTTTGCACAAGGCCCGTCACTGCCAGACCGAAAATCGGCTCGGGCGCATCGATCGAGTGCCCGCCCGCCAGGGGGATGCCTGCCTCGTCGCACACCGAGCGGCCACCGCGAATCACCTCGCGCGCGATTTCCGGGGCGAGCACGTTGACTGGCCAGCCGAGGATCGCAATCGCCATCAGCGGATCACCGCCCATGGCATAGATATCACTGATGGCATTGGTCGCGGCGATGCGACCGAAGTCGAACGGATCGTCGACGATCGGCATGAAGAAATCGGTGGTCGAGACCACGCCGCGCTCCTCGTCGATGGCGTAGACCGCCGCATCGTCCCGGGAAGCGTTCCCGACCCACAGCTTGGGATCAAGGTTTTGCGCACCGCTGCCGGCCAGGATCACTTCCAGCACCTGGGGCGAAATCTTGCAGCCGCAACCGGCACCGTGGCTGTACTGGGTCAGGCGAATCGGCTCGCTCATGGGCATACCTCTCGTAAGTCAAGGTGGCCGATTCTAGCAGCAACGCCAGCCGTTCACTGCCGGTCACGACCAGTCGGCACTCATCGGACGGAATTTTTCCGTTGCCAACAGACTCACTTGAACATTAGCCGAGCCTTCATCCGGGAGATTGCCGATGGATTTGAACCCACGCGTGGACACCCACCTCGATTACGGCCTCGACACGCTGTTCGGACGCGAAACCAAAAGCGTCGACTGCCAGTTCGATGTCAAGCGCCTCGACGACGGCGAGCCGCCATGGTTCGCTCTGCATGTACGCCCACCGCTGCCCGAAGACCTGGCAAAAGCCCAGATCGTGGTGTTCAGCGTCGAAGGCCGGCGCATCAGCGGCATTGTCCGACGTACCGAGCGCCTGGCCGATGACAGCCTGCAACTGGACGTCGAACCGGAGTGAGCCGTTCAGGTCTGCCGCGTACTGCTGCGATACATGAACACCAGCGCCAGTGCCAGGCAGGCCATGGCCAACAAGCGGCTGGCGGACAGTTCGACAGGTGGATTGCCCAGCCAGCCGAAGTTGTCGATCAGCATGCCCATGGCAAGTTGCCCGACGATGACCGCGACGGTTGCCACGGCTGTGCCGACTCTCGGCACCGCGCCGACCATCACGATCATGTACACCACACCAAACAATGCGCCGCTGAGCTGCCATTTCGGCACGTCCAACAGGCTTACCGCATGGGCCGGCTCGAAAAACACGATCAACAACCCGGTGACCACCGTGCCGACCGCGAAGGTCAGCAGACTGCTGCGCAGTACGCCCACCGTCTCGCCCAGACGCCCGTTGATGGCCGCCTGCACGCTCAATACCGCGCCGGCGGCGACAACCACCAGCAATAACAGGATCACGCTCATATCAACCTCGGGCAATCAGGACAAGGGCCACGACAATCAACGCCAACGCCAGCCAGCGCTCGCGGTTGACACGCTTGCGGCTCGCGCCGAACCAGCCGAAATGGTCGATCAGCACGCTTTTGCCAACCTGGCCGGAGAGAATCGCGATCATGGTCATGGCAATGCCGATGTGCGGGGTGGCGAGGGTCAGTACCACCACGTAGACCGGCCCCAGGAAGCCACCGATCAATTGCCAGCGCGGCAGTTCGCTCAGGGCCGGGCCTCGTTGCGGACCGCTGAGCAACAACAGCAGGAACAACAGCGCCGCGCCAACGCCAAAGATGCTCAACGTTGCCCACAGATGACCGACCTGGACACCAAGCGGCCCGAGCAGGCCGGCCTCCACCGATAGCCCCATGCCCGCCAGGATCACCAGGGGTAGCAGGAGCCAGCGCAGGAAAGTCCGGGGTGGCGCGGCATCCGCTACCGCTGCGGCGGAGGGGGTGGATGTTGATTGCATGGGATAAACCTGCCTGAAAAGAAACGACGGGCATTATCGGCTGGCGCTGTTGTGCGATAAATGGGAGCATTCTGACAACTCTTTTGCGTAACACGCACAGCGGATTCCCATGCACGGTCTTGATGAACTGGGTTTCAAGGCACTCCGATTGTTCGTCGCGGTGCTCGATCTCGGCAGCTTCTCGGAAGTCGCGCGGCGCGAGGGGCTGGCGCCTTCCTCGATTTCCCGGCAGATCCAACTGATGGAGCAGGCGCTGAACCAGCAGTTGCTGTATCGCCATACCCGCGCCGTTTCGCCCACCGAAGCCGGCCGCCTGCTCGGGCACCATGCACGCTTGCTGCTGGTGCAATTGGAGGAAGCCGAACAAGCCTTGCAGGAACAGCGCAGCGAACCGGCCGGACTCGTGCGGATCAACGCCCCGGTAGTCTTCGGACAGCGCCACCTGACGCCCTGGCTGGGACAACTGTGCGAGCGCTACCCGAAGCTGCAGCTGGATATCCAGCAGACCGACAGTTACGTCGACCCGCTGCAGGAAGGTGCCGATCTGCTCTTTCGCATCGGCTCGTTGCATGACTCCAGTATGCAAGCGCGGATCATCGCGCCGCACCGTTTCCAGATCGCGGCGAGCCCCGCCTACCTGGCCCGCCACGGCGTTCCACAAGAACCCGAAGACCTGGCGGCCCATCAGTGCCTGGCCTACAAAGGCGTAGCCGGGCAACAGCGCTGGTTTTTCCGCAAGCCGGGTCAAGCCTGGATACGCTACAGCGTGAGCGGGCCGATCACCGGCAACCACGCCGACACCCTGACCCAGGCCGCCGAACAAGGCCTGGGCCTGGTGATGTTTCCGTCATGGCTGATCGGCGAAGCCGTGCGCAACGGCACGCTGGTGCCGGTCCTGGGCGATTACGAAGCGTCCAACAGCCTAGAACCCCAGCAAATCGCCATCCTCTGGCCCGGCAGCCGACGCCTGTCAGTGAAAGTGCGCACGGTGATCGATTTTTTCCTCGAGTGTTTCGGCGAAGTGCCCTACTGGGATCGTCCTTGATCGCCCGGGGTGGCTCAGTCGAACTTGACCAGATTCAACACGGGCAACGGGCCGCCGGGGAATTGCGTCAGGTGCGCTCCGGCGCTCAGCGGGCCGAGGTCCACGGCGAAGAATCCCAGCCGCTCGATCAACCCGGCCACTTCCACACGCGCCTGTTGATCATCGCCGGTCAGGAACAGCACACGCTTGCCACCCTCGGCCGCCGGATCAGCCTCGAGCAATTTCGCCAGCATATGGTTGAATGCCTTGACCACCCGCGCGCCGGGCACCCACTCGCTGAACACCTCGGTGGAGGCCCGTCCTTGCAGATCGATCGCCTGGAATTCCGGCACCTTGATGGCATTGTTGGCGTCGATCACGATCCGCCCGGCGAAATCCGGCAAACCTGCCAGGGCTTGCGGCAACTTCTGCCAATTGACGGCCACCAGCACCATGGGTTGCGCGGCAGCTTCCTGCACAGTGCCGGCACGTACGGTCGGGCCCAGTTCGGCGACCAGCTCGGTCAGGCTTTCCGGCCCGCGACTGTTGGAAATGACCACATTGATGTCTTGGCGAGCCAGGGCCCGGGCGAATGCGCTGCCGATGGCGCCAGCGCCGATAATGCCGATGGTGTTCATGTGATGTCCTCAATGGTTGGAAAAACCGTGCGGTGATGTCCGCCGTTGAGGTGCATATTGCGCTTGCCATTGCGCCCTGATTAGTCGGTAATGACTTGAATTATCTTCAAGCATTACTATCAGGTCCCATCAAATGGAAACCCTCGCCAACCTCGAATGTTTCGTGCGCAGTGCCGAGACCGGCAGTTTTTCCGCTGCCGCCAGGCTGCTGGCGCTGACGCCCGCCGCCGTCAGCCGCAACGTGGCGATGCTGGAGCGAAACCTGGGTGTGCGCCTGTTCCAGCGTTCGACCCGCAAGCTTTCCCTGACCGAAACCGGCGAACATTTCCTCGCCAGCATCGGCGGCAACCTTCAAGCCCTGCAGGTTGCGATTGGCGCGGTGAGCGCCGAACGTGGCGAGCCGGCCGGCGTGTTGCGGGTCAGCCTCTCCCCCAGCTTCGGCATGGCTCACGTCTTGCCGTTAATGCCTGCTTTCCTCGGTCGATATCCCCTGATCCGGCCGGAATGGCATTTCGAAAATCGTCGGGTCGACTTGATTGCCGAGGGTTTCGACGCGGCGATTGGAGGCGGTTTCGAATTGACCCCCGGCGTGGTGTCCCGGACCTTGGCGCCAGCCCACCTGATTGCCGTCGCCAGCCCGCAGTACCTGGCCGTTCATGCCCAGCCCCAGCATCCGGAGCAATTCGCCAATCACGCTAACATCGTCCTGCGCTCCAGCCTGACCGGCCGTGTGCGCCAACCGATGATGCGCAACAGCGCCGGGCTCGAGTGCGCGGTGTCGTTGCCGGAGTCGATCACCTTCAACGATCCGGTCGCGATGCGTGAATCTGCCTTGCTCGGCCTGGGCGTTGCGCTGTTGACGGTGCCGGATGTCTTGCCCTGGCTGGAGCGCGGCGAGCTGGTGCGGCTGCTGCCGCAATGGTATGTCGACCTTGGCGCGATCTCGCTCTATTACCCGAGTCGTACGCTGATGCCCGCCAAGACCCGGGTCTTTGTCGACTTCATTACCGAGCACTTCGAACGTCAGGCGCTGGCGCGGCGCTTCAGTGCCGTCGGTGTTAACGTATCGAACCCATGACCGACAAGGACGACTCGTGTTCCAGTTTCAAGCCAACCAGCCCATGGAGCGTTTTAATGTCATTGCTGAGTAAACCAGCCGCCGCCCTGCTACTGGCAGCGATCACCAGCCTGGTCGCATTCCCGGCCCTTGCCGCCCAGCCCAAGAAACCCATGGCGCAAGCACCGGCCCAGAAGGTTTCGCTGCTGGGCGGCAAGTTCAGCTTCACCCTCCCCCCGGGCTTCACGGCGACGCCCTTGTCCGCAGGGGACGTGGCGCAGGGAACCGCCGGGGCGAGCGGTACGATGTACAGCAATGCCTCCCGCAAAACGGTGGTGATCACGGCGGAGAACACCCTGGTTGACGGGGCGAATGTAAACGATAACGACGCAGCCTTCCTGGATACGGCCTTCGCCGATTTCGCCGTCCAGAAGACCAAGGCCCTGCCGGATGCCAAAATCCTCGGGGAAAAAAGCCTGACCCTGAAAACCACCGGCCTCGGCCTGCGCCAGCTCGACACCCGGGCCACCCAAGGTGGCGGGCCCACGCTGGACACTACCCTGATAGGGGCTTCCGGCACGCGCATGGCCGTGGTGCAGATCATCTCCAGGGCGAGCGACCAGGCCGGTCATGAGGCATTGGTCAAGCAGATCGCCAGCGGGAAGTGACGGGCCTGTGCGGTGTGCCTGGTGGACCCCATTGCTGCATTCGCGAGCAGGCTCGCTCCCACAGAGAAATTTGGCATGCTCGAAAACAGAGGCTCACCGCCATCGAACTGCAGGAGCAGGCTCGCTCCCACAGGGATCCGGCTGGATCAAGGGTTGAGCCGCTCCAGCCAGGCCCGCAGGTCCTTCACTTCCTGCGCGCTGATATTGTGACCAAGCCCCGGATACGCGTGGAATTCCGGTTCCAGGGCCAGGGTCTTGAGGAACGAGTCAGCGTCGGTACCGTCGTGGTAGGGAATGATCGGGTCCACCGTGCCGTGGCCTATGAACACCGCCAGCGCCCGGCGCGATTCATCGGGCGTCAGTTCGGCGCGCAACACCGAAAGAACTCGCCCGCCCATCGCGGCAATGCCGCCAACGGCTTCGGGGTGTCTCAGGGCTACCTCGTAGCTCATCATCGCGCCTTGACTGAAACCCACCAGATAGACGTTGCTCGCATCGGTCGGGTATTTGGCCCGAGCCTTCTCGATGAATTCCAGGAGCATCTGGCCGCTGGCCTTCAGGTCTGACGTGTCACCTTCATAGGCGCCCTCGCCTTTCCTGGCAAACCATTGGTAGCGCCCCGGCTCCATCGACTTGGGTGCCCGCACCGAAAGGTAGTTGTAGTGCTTGGGCAGTTCGTCGGCGAGCGTCAGCAGGTCTTCTTCGTTGCTGCCCGAACCGTGCAGGAAAATCACCAGCGGCCGGTTCCTGGCCTGTTCATCGGCGCGGGCCAGGTAGTTGAGTGGCAAGTCGGTATGCAGCGACGGTTGGGCCTGCGCTCCGGCAGACACCAGCAGCAGAAACAGGGCGAACGCTTTGAACATCGGTCTTCCTCCAGCATTGGATAACCGCACGGTGACGACCGTGCGGTGAGGTAGACAGCACTTATCAGTCGTTGATCAATTTCCCCGCCCGAATCGGCTCACGCCCGGCGACTTTCGCCTGCCAGATGCCCGGCTGGGTATAGCGCCCGCGATCCAGGGCGAACAATACGCCGCTGGTGCCGGCGCGGACCGTGGTCACTCGGTCGTTCAACGGATCGACCACCTCGAACAAAGCATCGCCCCGCTCCACCCACTCGCCAGCTTCGCGCAGGAAGCTCACCACGCCATGGTGCGGGGCAAACAGGTATTCGGTGCCTTCGAACGGAAAACCCTCGCAGCATTGCGCCGGCGCGGCCGGCCAGTCACCGCCGATGAGTCCCTGTTCGGCGAGAAATCCGAGGATGGCCTCGCAATTCGCCCGGGCCTGCTCCACCCGGGTGTCGCCCATGCTGCCCAATTCCAGCGTCGTCGCCAGGTTGGCCGCCGGAATGGCCGCTTGCGGAAAGATCCTCGCCAGGCGCAACCAGGGCGTGGAACAGGACTCATCGAACGAGCTGCCGCCGGAATCTTCGCACAACAACGCCACACCGGCCCTCAGCCGCGCGGCCAGCGAGCGCCACTGCGGCCATTGTTGCGGCAACGCGTACAAGTGGATCGTGGCCTCGAAATCGCAGTGCAGGTCGAGCGTGATGTCGGCGTCGCAGGCATGGCGAAGCAACAGCCGATGCATGGCTTCGAGTTGCGAAGGTGGCGCGGGTAGTTCGTCGAGCACCTCGGCCATGGTTTGCCGGATCAAGGTGACGTTGGCAGCCGGATCGTCGCCCAGACGAGCCCCGATGCGCTGCGCCACCGGGGCGCTGAGTTCGACGAAGGAACGGTTGAAATTTTTCCCGCTGCCCAGCTCGAAACGCCCCATGTGCGCACTCTGCAGATGCTGGTCCAGGCCGATGGGATTGGCCACCGGCACCAGTTCGATCACGCCTTTGAGCAGGCCCCGGGACTCAAGTTCGCTGAGCCGCTGTTTCAGTTCCCATGCCGTGCGCATGCCCGGTAGTTCATCGGCGTGCAGGCTGGCCTGGATGTAGGCCTTGCGCGGGCCATGGCCGAAACGAAACACGCTGAGCCGGCGCTCCGTGCCCAGGTGGCTCCACGGCAGGGTATGGTCGATGCGTTGCATTGGCACTCCAGATATCGGTTCTCGACAGGCTCAGGGTAAAACAATCGCCCATGAAAAAGGTGGCCGGCCGGGTCAGCGGCGGGCCACCTGTTTCCTTCAGCGATTAATGCCCATAGACGTCAAAAGCGAAATATTTGTCCTGCACTTTCTGGTAGGTGCCATTGGCGCGGATTTCGCTGATGGCGGCGTTGAATTGGTCCGCCAGGGCCTTGTCACCCTTGCGCACCGCGATGCCGGCGCCGCCGCCAAAATACCTGGCGTCTTCATAGGTCGGCCCGACGAAGGCAAAGCCTTTGCCGGCGGCGGTTTTCAGGAAACCTTCGTCGAGGTTGACCGAGTCGGCCAGCATGGCGTCGAGGCGACCGGCGACCATGTCCAGGTTGGCTTCCTGCTGGGAGCTGTAGCGCACCAGGTTGATCCCCGCCGGGACCAGCACTTCGGTCGCGAAGCGGTCATGGGTACTGGCGCGCAACACGCCGACTTTCTTACCCTTGAGTTCGGTCAGCGGGTCCTTGACGTCCGTACCTTCCTTCATCACGAAACGCGCCGGGGTGTGGTAGTACTTGATGGTGAAGTCGACGTTTTTCTTGCGGTCATCAGTGATGGTCATCGACGACAGGACCGCGTCGATCTTCCTCACCTTCAGCGCTGGAATCAGCCCGTCGAACTCTTGCTCGACCCAGGTGCACTTGACCTTCATCTGCGCGCACAGCGCGTCGCCGATATCCACATCGAAGCCGGTCAGCTTGCCGTCAGGCGTCTTCATCGAAAAAGGCGGATAGCCGGCCTCGATCCCGAGGCGGATCGGCTTGGCGTCTTCGGCCACGGCCGACAGGGAGAGTACGGACAGTGCCAGGGCACCGAACATGACAAGCTTCTTCATTTTTGCTCCTGAGTGCGCAGGTTTTTTTGATCGTTATGGGCAGATTCGGAAACAGCGTTCGGTCAGCGAAAACCGAAGTGGGCAGGAGTCTAGAGGGGCACTCGGGAGCGGAATTGCGTATAGGCGACAAATAGTTATAAAGATGCAGAGCATTTGCGAAATTGAAAGCAATCAGCCCTTGTGGCGAGGGAGCCTGTTTTCCTCACCACAAGTAGGACGCACCGTTCAACAATCGCAGCTGACCGCATGCTCCGCCACGCGCTCCACCGAACCGGTCAGGCGGAAACCTTCGTCGAGCCAACCCATGACGCCACCGATCATTTCCTTGACCGGGTATCCCAGGGTCGCCAGGCGCACCGCAGCCTTGTTGGCGCCGTTGCAATGCGGCCCCGCACAATAGACCACGAACAGGGTGGCCTGGGGATAGGCCGCAAGCGCCTCGGCGGTCAGCGTGCGGGTCGGCAGGTTGATCGCCCCGGGCACGTGCCCGCGTGCGTAGGCCTGCGGCCCGCGCACATCGACGAGGACAAAATCGATCTCAGCGGCGTCCTGGCTGGCACGTACGTCGGAACAATCGGTTTCGAACATCAGACGCCGGCTGAAATGCTGCAGGGCAATGTCGGACGGGGCGGCAGGCACTTCGCGAACAGGGCTGGTCATCGTGGTTTACTCCAGGGACGGATAAGGGTTTGGAGAGACTTTATCCACCCGCCGCCAACCGCTACAGTGGCGTACAAGACACTCTGTGGGAATTTTCCGCCAAATGCAGCCTACCCCTGGCCTCGTCGCGATTCTCGCCTACGACGGACTGTGCACGTTCGAATTCGGCGTCGCCGTCGAGATATTCGGGCTGGCACGGCCCGAGTTTGATTTTCCCTGGTATGAACACCGCATCGTCGCTGTCGACGACGGCCCGATGCGCGCCATGGGCGGCTTCCAGGTATTGGCCGATGGCGGCATGGAACTGCTCGACAGCGCGCGAACCATTATCGTGCCGGGCTGGCGCAGTCGCAGCGAACCGCCCTCCGATGCCCTGCTCCAGGCCTTGCGACGAGCCCATGCCCGTGGCGCCCGCTTGTTGTCGATCTGCTCGGGGGCTTTTGTCCTGGCGGCCACCGGGCTGCTCGACGGCTTGGGCGCCACCACGCATTGGCGCTACACCGACGAACTCGCCGACAGCTACCCGACCATCGAAGTCGATCCCGATGTACTTTATGTCGACTCCGGCCAGATCATCACCTCGGCTGGCAGCGCGGCCGGCATCGATGCCTGCCTGCACTTGGTGGCGCGGGATTTCGGCGCCCAGGTCGCCAATGCCGTGGCGCGCCGGCTGGTCATGCCGACCCAACGCACCGGTGGCCAGGCGCAGTTCATTCCCTCGCCGGTCAGCCGCACGCCGCGCAGCGATTTGTCCGGCGTCATGCAATGGGCCCGGGAACGTCTCCACGAGCCGCTGGGAGTGCGCGACCTGGCCAGTCACGCCGCTATGAGCGAACGGACCTTCCTGCGTCGCTTCACCCAGGCTTGCGGCCTCTCGCCCAAGGCCTGGCTGCAACATGAGCGCCTGGCACGGGCGCGGGAATTGCTGGAAAGCACGCAAGACAACACCGATAACATTGCCCAACTGTGTGGCTATCGTTCGGTGGAAAGTTTCCGGGTAGCGTTTCGCAACGTGGTGGGGCTGGCGCCGTCGGTGTACCGGGAGCGGTTTGGGCGAGGGTGACGACGTCTTCGAGGTCCTCCGTGGCGAGGGCGCTTGCTCCCGCTGGGTTGCGCAGCAACCCCGATGCACAAGATGGCTGATGTCTTGCGCCTGCTTCGCAGTCGAGCGGGAGCAAGCTCCCTCGCCACGGGTTGATCCGCACCATCAGGGTTTGCGCAACAAATACGTATCCATGATCCACCCATTCGCCTGTCGCGCCGCCTTGCGGGTGCGTTCAATGTCGTCGGCCACGTCCCCCAGCCGTCCGGCAATGAGCAATTCATCCGCCATTCCCACGTAGGCGCCCCAATAGATCTGCGTATCAGGATCGCTGACCTGGCGATACGCATCCTCGGCATCAAGCATCACCACCGTGCTCGCGGCATCGCCAACCCGCCCCGCCGCCAGCCTGCGGCCCGTGGTGATCTCCAGCGAGCCGCCGATACTGTTCAACGGCACCTTGTGTCGCGCCGCGAGGGCCTGGACGCTGGTAATCCCCGGAACGACATCGAACTCGAAGACGCAGCGCCCCGAATCAAGGATCGCCTGCAGGATGCGCAGGGTGCTGTCGTACAGCGATGGGTCGCCCCACACCAGGAAACCGCCACGCTGCCCGTCAGACAATTGCTCATTGATCAATCTTTCGAACGTTGCCTGCTTCGCCCGGTTAAGTGCCTCGACACTGGCCGTGTAGTCCAGATCCTCGCGCTGGCGCTCGGGACTGCCGGCTTCGACAAAACGGTAGGTGCGATCAGTGATGTAGCGGCGACAGATGTCGCGACGCAGGTCCAACAGCGCGTCCTTGCCGGGCCCTTTGTCCATCAGGAAAAACACATCGACCTGATTCAGGGCCTTCACCGCTTGCATCGTCAGGTGATCGGGATCACCGGCACCGATGCCTATCACCGACAATCTCTTCATGCTTGCGGCTCCCGGCCAGGCCCCTGGGTGCGAAATCGCCATACCCCGTTGAAACGCAACTCAGTGACGGAAAGCGATTCGATGTCGATCCGGTGGAACATGCCCAGCGGGCAACCCAGTACGTTCAGCAGGGCAGCGCGAATCACGAACGGATGGGTAACGGCCAGCCAGTGGCCCGGAGTGTGTTGCAGCGTCGTCAGCCAGTCGCCGACCCGGCGACATATTCCGCTGACGGACTCGCCGCCGTGGGGCGCGGCGTCCGGGTCGTCACGCCAGGCTTGAAGGCATTCCGGCTCCGTCTTGAGCAATTCATCGACAGACATCCCGCGCCAACGCCCGAAATCACAATCGGCCAACGCCTGGACCACCTGCGGATCGTCGCCCAACAGCGCCGCGGTCTGGCGGGTGCGCAGCTCTGGCCCGCAGAGCAGGCGGCGGACGTTCCGGTATTCATGGCCGATCTCGGCACGCGTCGCCAGCCAGCCGGCGTCCAGCGGTTCGTCCAAGCCGAAACGTGCATCTTTCTGGGCGGCGGTGCGGGCATGGCAGATCAGGGTAAGGCGAGTGGCTTGCACATTGGATACTCAGGCTGTCGGACGGCTCAACACAGCAACCCCCCCGTATTTTCTTGTACAACACCTTATATGAAATCAAATAACCCGGACAAAAAGGCGGTATGTCTGACACAGACGGGAGCGATAGCTGACATACATTGGCGTTCCAACCAAACCCTTGCCCTACAAGGCCTCTACAGGCCTTGAGGCTTTTTAAACGGAAAGTAAAAACCTCTGGACACGCGACACCTGCTGCCCAAATACTATTTTCGGCGCTAGAAAAGAAACCAGCACTCATCCCGGCAAGGAGCACGGATGCCTCTCTTCAGAGACCCGATCACTGATCCGTGCCTGGCTATGATGCTTTCGGTACACAAGGTCATATGTGCCCTGTATGGCCGGGCGCCGCCCGACGCCTTGCCCCAGGCGCTGTCACCAGCCGAACTTTGTGAGCACTATGCGTGAATCCATTGAATGTGCCGAATCGGGCCTCTATACCAAGCCTGCTTTCCGGTTGCTGCGTGAAGACTCCGAGCATCCATTGTTGCTGGTTTGCGAACATGCCAGCCGCTACATTCCTGATGCACTGAACGACCTGGGCCTGGATGAAACCGCCGCTCAGGAACATATTGCCTGGGACATCGGTGCGCTGGCCCTGGCCGAGCGGCTGTCCGAAACCCTCGGCGCCACCTTGCTGTCGGCCAACTATTCAAGGTTGTTGATCGACCTGAACCGTCCGCTTCACGTCGCCGACAGCATTCCGGCGCAAAGCGAGATCTACCAGATTCCTGGCAACCAGTCCTTGGATGACGCTACGCGCGCGTATCGCCAACGGTGCCTCTTCCATCCATTCCATGATCAATTGCGCGCCTTGATCGACCAACGCCTGGCCGACAAGCGGACCGTGCGAGTGGTCGGCATCCACAGTTTCACCCCGGTGTTCTACGGCCAGCCGCGGGCGCTTGAGGCCGGAGTATTGTTTGGCGAAGCCCGGGAATATGCCCAGCGCATCGTCGGCGCGTTGGCGCGCCATTCGCTGCGGGCCGCCGGCAATCAGCCCTATAAGGTCAGCCCGTTGAGTGACATGACGGTTCCAGTCCACGGCGACGGCCGCGGCCTGGATTCGGTGCTGATCGAAGTACGCAACGACCTGTTGCGCAGTTCCGAATCGGTGCGGACCTGGAGCGCCTATCTCGCGCCGCTGCTGTAACGCGACCGTGTCAAATCTCTGCTACAAGCTTCAACGCGTGGACATCGACAGTGATCGTCAGGCCCGGCACCTCTCGGCGGGCTCTTTGAAACAGGAGTGTTATCCATGCTGGCTTTACGTCCAGTTCAGTTAACCGATTTGCCGCAGTTGCAGCAGCTGGCCCGCGACAGCCTGGTGGGCGTCACCTCGCTTCCCGACGACACGGATCGCCTGCGAGACAGAATCCTCAGCTCATGCGCCTCGTTCGAAACCGACGTGCAACGCCCCGGTGCGCAGAATTACTTTTTTGTCCTGCAGGACCTGGTGTCGAGCCGCCTGCTGGGCTGCTCGGAAATCGTTGCGGCCACCGGTTGCGACGAGCCGTTCTACAGCCTGCGCAACCGGCCGTTTTCCAGCGAGTCCCGGGAGTTGAACATCCAGCATGGCGTACCGGCACTGTCGCTGTGCCAGGACCTGAATGGCCAGACGCTGCTGCGCGGCTTTCATATCGACGCCGCACACGTGCACACGCCGCAATCGCAATTGTTGTCCCGCGCCCGGCTGATGTTTGTCGGCGCCCATCCCCAACGCTTTGCCGACTCGGTGATCACAGAGATCGTCGGGTACAGCAGCAAGGAAGGCCATTCGCCCTTCTGGGATGCCATCGGTCAGCACTTTTTCGACCTGTCCTACACCGAAGCCGAACGATTGTGCGGCCTGCAGAGTCGGACCTTTCTCGCCGACCTGATGCCGCAATACCCGATCTATGTCCCTATGTTGCCGCCCCAGGCCCAGGCTTGTATCGGCCGGATCCACCCCGACGGCCAGGAAGCCTTCGACATTCTCGAACGCGAGGGTTTCGAAACCAATAGCTACGTGGACATCTTTGACGGGGGGCCGACGATGCACGCCCGGGTCGCGAACATCCGCTCGATCATTCACAGTCGCTCGGCCGTCGTGCGTCCGAGCCAGCAGGTTGACGCCACGGGGCGCTACCTGGTGAGTAATGATGGCCTGGGTAGTTACCGGGCCATCATCGCCGACCTGGACCTTGACGCCGAAGGCTTCGTGCGCCTGTCCCCTGACATGCTGGCAGCGCTTGAAGTTGCCGACGGTGACCGGGTCCGGGTGGTCAGCCTATGAACTGCAATCGATTGCGCATCGTGCGACAGCGTCCCGCCCGGCCTGTAGAAGGAGGCGCTTCGTGGTAGTCCGCCCGGTTGCCCTGACCGACTTACCCGCATTGATGGACCTCGCCCGTTGCGCCGGCCCTGGGTTCACCAGCCTGCCGGCCAACGAGGAGCGCCTGGCGCACCGGGTACGCTGGGCCCAGCGCACCTTCGCCGGACAGGTCGAACGGGCGGACGCCGACTATCTGTTCGTGCTTGAAGACGATGACCGTCAGGTAGTGGGTATCAGCGCTCTCACTGGCGCAATCGGACTGCGCGAGCCCTGGTACAACTATCGGCTCGGGGTCACGGTCAGCTCGGCGCCCGAGCTGGGCATCCAGCGGCATATTCCGACGCTGTTCCTCAGTAACGAGATGACCGGGCAGTCGGAAATCTGCTCGTTGTTTCTTCATCCCCAGCACCGTCGCGGCCATAACGGGCGCCTGCTGTCCCTGGCGCGCCTGCTGTTCGTGGCGGAGTTTTCCGGGCTGTTTGGCGATAAGCTGATCGCCGAATTACGCGGCCACGCCGATGAACAAGGTTGCTCGCCGTTCTGGGACAGCCTGGGACGACACTTTTTCCAGAAGGACTTCAGCCACGCCGACCAGTTGTCCAGCATGGGCAACAAATCCTTCATCGCCGAGCTGATGCCCCGCCAACCGCTGTACACCTGCCTGCTCACCGAGCAGGCCCAGGCCGTGATCGGCAAGGCTCACCCCAACACCGAACCGGCCTTGAAGATCCTTGGCGATGAGGGTTTTTCCCATAAAGGGTACGTGGATATCTTTGACGCCGGCCCGGTGATCGAAGCGCCGGTATCGAACATCCGCAGCGTCCGCGACAGCCAGTCGCTGACGCTGACCATAGGCACCCCGGACGAACGGGCGCCGGGCTGGCTGATTCATAACCGGCGCCTGGAGAACTGCCGCGTCACCAGCGCCCGGGGGCACCTGCACGGCCAGGGCCTGGTCGTCGATCGCCTGACCGCCAAACGCCTGCAAGTACAACCGGGTGACACGGTGCGCGCCGTGCTGCTGTTCAAACAGGATCGCCAGGCGGTGGCGGCATAGCGGCGCGGCGCCTGCCCTATCTCATGGGATCGACTTCGACCAGCCTGTCCCTGTAAATTCGTCATCATCCTTGGCCGTCCCGCGTGATAGCTTTCCATCCTTAGGCGTTGACACTTTTGCTCAAGCCCTTCCATTCCATTGGTGGAACTCATATGTCCAGGCTTTCCCATCAAGATTTGCGTCGAAATTTCCGCCAATTGCTGGCTTCCACAAATTGCTACCACACAGCTTCAGTGTTCGATCCGATGTCGGCGCGCATTGCCGCCGACCTGGGTTTCGAGGTAGGCATCCTTGGAGGCTCGGTGGCGTCACTGCAAGTATTGGGCGCGCCGGATTTTGCCCTGATCACCCTCAGCGAATTTGCCGAGCAGGCCACCCGCATCGGACGCGTCGCGCAACTACCGGTGATCGCCGACGCCGACCACGGCTACGGCAACGCACTGAACGTGATGCGTACCATCATCGAGCTCGAACGCGCCGGCGTGGCGGCGCTGACGATTGAAGACACCTTGCTGCCGGCACAATTTGGCCGCAAATCCACCGACCTGATCAGCGTGGCCGAAGGCGTCGGCAAGATTCGCGCGGCTCTGGAGGCGCGGGTCGACTCGGAAATGGCCATCGTCGCCCGCACGAACGCGGGGATTCTGCCGGTCCAGGAGATCATCAGTCGCACCCGGCAATACGAGCGCGCCGGCGCGGACGGCATTTGCATGGTAGGCGTGCAGGATTTCGAGCATCTGGAGCAGATCAGCGAGAACCTGAACGTACCGCTGATGCTCGTGACTTATGGCAACCCGCTGCTGCGCGACGATAAACGCCTGGCTGAACTGGGCGTGAGAATCACGATTGACGGCCACGGCGCGTATTTCGCCGCGATCAAGGCTACCTACGACAGCCTGCGGGAACAGCGTCAGATCTTCACCCAGGCATCAGACCTCAGCGCCACGGAACTGACCCACACCTACACCCAGCCCGAGGAATATATCCGCTGGGCCGAGGAGTATATGAGCGTCAAGGAGTGAGCTGATTCATCGACCTGGAGGCCGCCATCGCGAGCAAGCTCGCTCCCACAGGGGCTTGTGGTGAGCGCCAATAACGCGTCCACCGATGAACCTCTGTGGGAGCGAGCCTGCTCGCGATAGCAGTCTCAGCCTGAACGAGCTTCAGCGCCCGCTACGCAACATCTCCTTGGGCACATACTTGCCGATCTCGAACTTGCCGATAGCCGCCCGATGGACCTCATCCGGACCATCGGCCAGGCGCAGCGTGCGCTGCATGGCATACATGTAGGCCAGCGGGAAATCGTTGGAGACCCCGGCCCCGCCGTGGATCTGGATCGCCCGATCAATGACTTTCAAGGCCACGTTCGGCGCGACGACCTTGATCTGGGCGATTTCGCTTTTGGCCACTTTATTGCCGACCGTGTCCATCATGTACGCCGCCTTCAAGGTCAGCAGGCGCGCCATGTCGATTTCCATTCGCGAGTCGGCGATCTTGTCGATGTTGCCACCCAGGCGCGCCAGCGGCTGGCCAAAAGCGGTTCGACTGATGGCGCGCTGGCACATCAATTCCAAGGCACGCTCGGCCATGCCGATGGAGCGCATGCAGTGGTGAATCCGGCCCGGCCCGAGGCGACCCTGGGCAATTTCAAAGCCGCGTCCTTCGCCCAGCAAGACGTTTTCGTACGGCACCCGCACGTTATCGAACAGCACTTCGGCGTGGCCGTGAGGTGCATCGTCATAGCCGAACACCGGTAGCGGCCGGACGATCTTTACTCCGGGGGTGTCCACCGGCACCAGGATCATCGAGTGCTGGGCGTGACGAGGTGCGTCGGGATTGCTCAGGCCCATGAAGATCAGGATCTTGCAGCGTGGGTCGCAGGCGCCCGAGGTCCACCATTTCTTGCCGTTGATGACCCATTGATCGCCGTCACGCTCGGCACGGGCAGCCATGTTGGTGGCGTCCGACGAAGCAACGTCCGGTTCGGTCATGGCAAAGGCCGAACGAATCTCGCCCCGCAGCAGCGGTTCGAGCCAGCGCTGCTTTTGTTCCTCGTTGGCGTAACGCACCAGCACTTCCATGTTGCCGGTGTCCGGCGCCGAACAGTTGAACGGCTCCGGGCCCAGCAGCGAACGCCCCATGATCTCCGCCAGCGGTGCATATTCCAGGTTGGTCAGGCCGGCCCCCAACTCGGACTCGGGCAGGAACAGATTCCACAACCCTTCGGCTTTGGCCTTGGCCTTGAGCTCCTCCATGATTGCAGTCGGCTGCCAACGGTCGTCTTCAGCCACTTGCCGTTCGAACACGGCCTCGGCCGGGTAGACATAGGCATCCATGAACGCCGTGACGCGCTCACGCAGTTCCTGAACCTTGGGGGAGTAGGCAAAATCCATGGGCAGCACCTTCTTGGCAGAGGTTGTTTTTAGGTCATGAAATCGATGCTAGTTCAGCTACGAAAATTTACCTAACCTATTCTCAGCGTGTATTAACATTCATCACCGATATATGGTTCACTGATTCGCATCGCCTTCCGGCACCTCACAACAAGCCCAAGAACAAGAGTGCAGCGCCATGAATCTGAGCAAGGTCGACCTCAACCTTTTCATTGTCTTTGATGCGATCTACACCGAAGCCAACCTGACCCGGGCCGGGCAGATCGTCGGCATCACTCAACCGGCGGTGTCCAATGCCCTGGCGCGTTTGCGCGAGACGTTCAACGACCCGCTGTTCGTGCGTACTGCCCAAGGCATGGTGCCCACGCCGATGGCCCAGAATATTATCGGGCCGGTGCGCAACGCCCTGTCGCTGCTCCGGGTGTCGGTGCAGGAAAGCCGGATCTTCAACCCGCTGCAAGCCGTGAAGACCTATCGCATCAGCATGACCGACCTCACCGAGGGCGTGATCCTGCCGCCGCTGTTCCAGCGCCTGCGCCGCCTGGCGCCGACCGTGGCCATCGAGAGTTTCCTGTCCAAGCGTCGGGAAACCACCAAGGAGCTGGCCGCCGGGCGCCTGGATTTCGCGGTTGATGCTCCACTCAATACCGATCCGCAGGTGCGCCACGTCAAGCTGATGGAAGATCGCTACGTGTGTGCCATGCGCAAGGGCCACCCGTTGGCGGGCAAGGAAAAACTCAGCCTGGATGATTACCTGGCCCAGACCCATGTACATATCTCCAGCCGCCGCAACGGCCTCGGTTATGTCGACCTGGCATTGGGCAAGATGGGCATCCAGCGCAAGATCGCCCTGCGCTCGCAGCATTATCTGATGGCTTCCCAGGTACTCCAGCAGACCGACATGGTCATGACCGTTCCCGAACGTTTCGCCCGTCGCCACGACCTGCATGCGTTCCTGTTGCCCGTCAACGATGTGCCGCCGGTGGAAACCCATCTCTACTGGCACGAAAGCACCGACCAGGACCCGGCCAACCGCTGGATGCGCGAGCAGATGATCGAGCTGTGCCAGCAGGTGACGGCGCATGAGAAGAAGCTTGATAAGGTTTAGCCCGTCCAATGTGGGAGCGAGCAGGCTCGCTCCCACAGGTTTCGCCGACAGCTCATTGCTTGACGTGAACGTCAACCTGCCATTAGCTTAGCGCCAACCCCTTTCGTTTCGAGCGCTTACATGAGCAGCCAGACCTACAGCATCTCCGACCTCGCCCGCGAACTGGATATCACCACCCGCGCCATCCGCTTCTATGAAGAACAGGGTCTGTTGCGCCCGGAGCGCCGTGGTCAGGAACGTATCTACTCGCCGCGGGACAAGGTCAGCCTGAAACTGATCCTGCGGGGCAAGCGCATCGGTTTCTCTCTCGCCGAGTGCCGTGAGTTGATCGAACTCTACGACCCCAGCAGCGGCAATCAGAAACAACTGCACAGCATGCTGGCGAAAATCGCCGAACGGCGCGAACAGCTCGAACAGCAGTTGCTGGATATCGAACAGATGAAGCTGGAGCTCGACACCGCCGAAGAACGTTGCATCCAGGCGCTGGAGCAGACGATCAAAGGCGAGGAAGTCGTCCAGTAACACGACACGTCCCCTGTGGGAGCGAGCCTGCTCGCGATGGCGGTGTGTCAGTCATATCAATTTTGCCAGTCGTTCCGTCATCGCGAGCAGGCTCGCTCCCACAGGGGTGCTCATCATCGTTCTCGATGTTCTGGCAACTCACTACAGGTCAATCCCCATGTCCCTCCCCTCCTTTGTACGTTTGATCGAAGTCGGCCCCCGCGACGGCCTGCAGAATGAATCCCAACCCATCAGCGTGGCGGACAAGGTGCGTCTGGTTGACGCCCTGAGCGATGCGGGCCTGGGTTACATCGAAGTCGGCAGTTTTGTCTCGCCCAAATGGGTGCCGCAGATGGCCGGTTCGGCCGAGGTATTTGCGCAGATCCAGCGCAAGCCTGGCGTGACCTATGGCGCCCTGGCACCGAACCTGCGGGGTTTCGAGGACGCACTGGCGGCGGGGGTCAGGGAGGTCGCTGTATTCGCCGCGGCGTCCGAAGCGTTTTCCCAGCGCAACATCAATTGCTCGATCCAGGAAAGCCTGGAACGCTTCGCACCGATCATGGAGGCGGCGAAGCACAGCGGCGTCAGCGTGCGCGGCTACGTGTCCTGCGTGCTGGGCTGCCCCTATGAGGGCGAGGTCAAGCCCGAGCAGGTCGCGTGGGTCGCCCGGGAGCTGTACGCCATGGGCTGTTACGAGGTGTCCCTCGGTGACACCATCGGCACCGGCACCGCCGGTGCAACGCGCAGGATGTTCGAGGTAGTCGGCGCGGACGTGCCCCGGGACAAACTGGCGGGACATTTCCATGACACCTATGGCCAGGCCATGGCCAACGTCTACGCCAGCTTGCTGGAGGGTATCGCCGTGTTCGACAGCTCAATCGCCGGCCTGGGCGGCTGCCCTTATGCCAAGGGCGCCAGCGGTAACGTCGCCACGGAAGACGTGCTGTACCTGCTCAACGGCCTCGGCATCGAGACCGGCATTAATCTGGATGCACTCATCGCCGCGGGCCGGCAGATCTGCGACGTGCTGGGTCGCTCGACCGGTTCGCGGGTGGCCAAGGCGCGCCTGGCGCGGTGAGGTGTTACCGCCCCGCTTGTAACGGGGGCGAAACGAGTAACACGGAAACAATTTGTCTGGAATCGTCGTACCGGGTTTTCAGCCAGAAAACCTAATCTATTGATTTAAAAGGTTTTTAAAAAGTTGGCACGGCACCTGCTATATCTCCAGTACAACAAGAATAAAAAAAAGCGACAAACCCAATAAAAACAAGACGAAACGACTCTGACATAACAAAAACAACACGGCAGAGACGCAGCTAACAGATTTTTTTGGAGAAGATGTGCTTTTCAGGGTGCTTCCAGGAGCAACCCGCAACCGGGCAGAGAATAATAAAACTACCTCCAGGTAGCTCCCGAATCGGTTGGATCGCAAGGCGAAAAAGCAGATCAGCGCTCAAAAAAATACGTTTGCTCTTGATCCCGGATGGGGATCGCCAAAAACAGCGGTAAAGGGTCACGGCTGCCAAAAACAACAACAGGCCGCCCCTCAATAATAAAAAAAGAGCACGCGACGACAAAATTAAAGGGGAGCTTCGGCTCCCCTTTGTGCTGTCTGGGGTTTGGTTTCCTTCCATGGGCTCAGAAGGCGATGTGTCACACCATGGCAGCTTGAATGACACACCGCTTTCGCGAGCAGGCTCGCTCCCACACTAGGATTGTGGTTGGCCCTGGTGATTGCGCAGCTCTTCGATACTGATTTCGCGCATGCGAAATTTCTGGATCTTGCCGGTAACCGTCATCGGGAACTGCTCGACAAATTTGAAATGACGCGGTGTCTTGAAGTGAGCGATGCGTTCCTTGCACCACGCTTGCAACTGCTCCTCGGTGACGCTGTGGCCGGGATGGAGTTTGATCCAGGCCACGATCTCCTCACCGTAGCGTGGGCATGGAATGCCGATCACCTGCACATCCGCCACGGCGGGATGGGTGAAAAAGAACTCCTCCAGTTCGCGGGGATAAACATTCTCGCCGCCACGGATGATCATGTCCTTGTTCCGTCCGACGATACAGACGTAACCCTGCTCATCCATGCTCGCCAGGTCGCCGGTGTGCATCCAGCCCTGCGCATCGATCGCCTCGGCCGTGCCCTTGGGGTTGTTCCAGTAGCCGAGCATCACGCTGTAACCGCGCGTGCACAATTCACCGATGGTGCCGCGAGGGACAACCTCGCCGTTCCCGTCGATGATCTTGCTCTCCAGCTGCGGCTGGGTACGCCCAACGGTCGTGACGCGCAACTCCAGTTCATCCGTGGGACCGGTCTGCAACGACACCGGGCTGGTTTCCGTCATGCCGTAGGCAATCTGCACTTGGGCCATGTGCATCTCGCTGATGATCCGCCGCATCACCTCGATCGGACAGGTGGCTCCGGCCATGATCCCGGTGCGCAGGCTGGACAGGTCGAAATCCCCGCGCTGCGGCTGGTCCAGCATGGCGATAAACATGGTGGGGACCCCGTACAGCGCGGTGGCTCTTTCTTCGGCCACGGTCCGTAGCGTCAGCAACGGATCGAAGGCATCGTTGGGGTAGATCATGGTACTGCCGTGGGTCATGCATCCCAGGTTACCCATGACCATGCCGAAGCAGTGATACAACGGCACCGGGATCACCAGACGATCGCCGGCGGTCAGGCCGAGGCTTTCACCGACCATGTAACCGTTGTTGAGAATGTTCTGGTGACTGAGGGTCGCGCCCTTGGGAAATCCGGTGGTGCCGGAGGTGTACTGGATATTCACCGGCTGCTCGAAATGCAGGCTGTCCTGGCGCTCGGCCAATTGCCCAGGCGAGATGGCTGCACCGAGGTCGGCCAGCTGCGACCAGGGCAGGAAGCCTGAAGGCGGCTGGGAATCGAGGCTGATCACGCCGCGCAGATCCGGCAAGCGTTCGCTTCGCAGCTGGCCGATCGATTGCTCTGCCAGTTCCGGTGCCAATGCCTGCAACATGGCGTGGTAATCCGAAGTCTTGAAAGCCCCCGCACACACCAGCCAGCGGCATCCGGACTGTTTGAGCACGTACTCCAGTTCCGAGGCCCGATAGGCCGGGTTGATGTTGACGAGGATCACGCCGACCTTCGCGCTGGCAAATTGGGTAATGCACCACTGCGCGCAATTGGGTGCCCATATGCCCAGCCGATCGCCGGTTTCCAAACCCAGCGCGAGCATGGCCCGGGCGTGCAGATCGACCGCCGCGGCCAATTCGCGCCAGCTGTAGCGCAATGATTGGTGGCGAACCACCAGCGCTTCGCCGTCAGGACAGTCGGTCACCGTCTGGTCAAACGCCTCGCCGATGGTTTGGGCCAGCAAGGCCTTGGCCTGGGAACCGCGGGTATAGCTGAGTTGCGTATGCGAACCGGGTTGATCCATGACGCCCCCTGTTGTCTTTATTAGTGGGTGTATCGGTGGAATCTCACGACTTCGAAAGCTGTTCAAGCGGCCTTACTCTGGCCCAAGTTGACGTTAACGTAAAGAGCGATTGACAGCCATGGGTCGCGCGCTTACGTTAACGTAAAGGTGAGAGCGCTCCCGCCGCTCCCCGCACCCGACAAAAAATCCAAAAGGTGTCCTATGAGCTACCCATCCCTGAATTTTGCCCTTGGCGAAACTATCGATATGTTGCGCGACCAGGTGCAATCCTTCGTCAAGGCAGAGTTGGCGCCTCGGGCGGCGCAGATCGACATAGACAATCTGTTCCCCGCCGATATGTGGCGCAAGTTCGGCGACATGGGCCTGCTGGGCATCACCGTCCCGGAAGAATATGGCGGCGCTGGCCTGGGTTACCTGGCCCATGTGGTGGCGATGGAAGAAATCAGCCGCGGCTCGGCCTCGGTCGCCCTCTCCTACGGCGCCCACTCCAACCTGTGCGTCAACCAGATCAATCGCAACGGCAACCATGAGCAGAAAACCAGATACCTGCCCAAGCTGATCAGCGGCGAACACATCGGCGCCCTGGCCATGAGCGAACCGAACGCCGGCTCCGATGTGGTTTCGATGAAACTGCGCGCCGACAAACGCGGCGACCGCTACGTTCTCAACGGCAGCAAGACCTGGATCACCAACGGGCCTGACGCCAACACCTATGTGATCTACGCCAAGACCGACCTGGAAAAAGGCGCCCACGGCATTACTGCGTTCATCGTCGAACGCGACTGGAAAGGCTTCAGCCGCAGCAACAAGTTCGACAAGCTCGGCATGCGCGGCTCCAACACCTGTGAGCTGTTTTTCGACGACGTCGAGGTGCCGGAAGAAAACATCCTCGGCGTACTCAATGGTGGCGTGAAGGTCCTGATGAGTGGCCTCGATTATGAACGCGTGGTCTTGTCCGGCGGCCCGACCGGGATCATGCAGGCCTGCATGGACCTGATCGTGCCCTATATCCATGATCGCAAGCAGTTCGGCCAGAGCATCGGCGAATTCCAGCTGATCCAGGGCAAGGTTGCGGATATGTACACCCAGCTCAACGCCAGCCGCGCCTACCTGTATGCGGTGGCCCAGGCCTGCGAGCGCGGCGAAACCACGCGCAAGGACGCCGCCGGAGTGATCCTCTACAGCGCCGAACGCGCGACGCAAATGGCCCTTGATGCCATCCAGATCCTGGGCGGCAATGGCTATATCAATGAATTCCCGGCCGGGCGCCTGCTGCGTGACGCCAAGCTGTATGAAATCGGCGCCGGCACCAGTGAGATCCGACGGATGCTGATCGGCCGCGAACTGTTCAACGAAACCCGCTAACGGAGCTGACCATGGCCACGCTGCACACTCAGCTCAACCCACGCTCACCGGAATTCAGCGCCAACCGCGACGCGATGCTCGGCCAGGTCGAGGCCCTGCGTACCTTGCTCGCCCACGTCCAGCAAGGCGGCGGAGCCAAGGCCCAGGAACGGCATACCTCACGGGGCAAATTGCTGCCCAGGGAACGCATCAATCGCTTGCTCGACCCGGGTTCGCCGTTCCTGGAGATCAGTCCGCTGGCGGCTTACGAAGTGTACGGCGAAGACGTTCCGGCCGCCGGCGTGATCGCCGGGATCGGTCGAGTGGAAGGCGTCGAATGCATGATTGTCGCCAACGACGCGACCGTCAAAGGTGGTTCGTATTACCCGCTGACGGTGAAAAAACACCTGCGCGCCCAGACCATCGCCCAACAGAACCGCCTGCCCTGCATCTACCTGGTGGATTCCGGCGGTGCCAACCTGCCGCGCCAGGACGAAGTCTTCCCCGATCGTGAGCACTTTGGCCGGATCTTCTTCAACCAGGCCAACATGAGTGCCCAGGGCATCCCGCAGATTGCCGTGGTCATGGGTTCCTGCACCGCTGGCGGCGCGTACGTGCCGGCGATGGCGGACGAGGCGATCATGGTCCGCCAGCAGGCAACGATTTTCCTCGCCGGCCCGCCGTTGGTAAAAGCGGCGACTGGAGAGGTGGTCAGTGCCGAGGACCTGGGCGGCGCCGACGTGCATTGCAAGGTTTCCGGTGTCGCCGACCATTACGCCGACAGCGATGAACACGCCCTGGCGCTGGCCCGCCGCAGCGTGGCCAATCTCAACTGGCGCAAGCTCGGTGATGTGCAGCGACGCGCGCCCACCGCCCCGCTGTATTCGAGTGAGGAGCTGTATGGCGTGGTTTCGGCCGACGCGAAGCAGCCATTCGACGTGCGAGAAGTGATCGCACGTCTGGTGGACGGCTCGGTGTTCGACGAGTTCAAAGCGCTGTTCGGAACGACCCTGGTCTGCGGTTTCGCCCACTTGCACGGTTACCCGGTCGCCATCCTGGCCAACAACGGCATCCTGTTCGCCGAGGCCGCACAAAAAGGCGCGCACTTCATCGAACTGGCCTGCCAGCGCGGCATACCGCTGCTCTTCCTGCAGAACATCACCGGGTTCATGGTCGGTCAGAAATACGAAGCCGGCGGCATCGCCAAGCATGGCGCAAAACTGGTAACCGCGGTGGCCTGCGCCCGAGTGCCGAAATTCACCGTGATCATCGGCGGCAGTTTCGGCGCCGGTAACTACGGCATGTGCGGCCGCGCCTATGACCCACGCTTTTTGTGGATGTGGCCGAATGCGCGGATCGGCGTGATGGGCGCCGAACAGGCGGCCGGCGTGCTGGTGCAGGTCAAGCGCGAACAGGCCGAACGCAGCGGCCAGCCGTTCAGCGCAGTTCAGGAGGCCGAGATCAAGCAACCGATCCTCGACCAGTACGAAGAACAGGGGCATCCCTACTATTCCAGCGCGCGGCTGTGGGATGACGGCGTCATTGACCCGGCGCAGACGCGCGATGTGCTGGGCCTGGCCTTGTCCGCGTCGCTGAACGCGCCCATCGAACCGAGCCGCTTCGGCGTGTTCAGGATGTAACCGGGGAACGCCCATGAATCATTACAACACGCTCCAATTGCAGATGGACCCGCGCGGCTTCGCCACCTTGTGGCTCGACCGCGAGTCGAAAAACAACGCGTTCAACGCCGAGATGATCCGCGAGCTGATCCTCGCCCTGGACCAGGTCGGCAGCGATCCGACCCTGCGTTTCCTGCTGATCCGTGGTCGTGGCAAACACTTCAGCGCCGGCGCCGACCTGGCCTGGATGCAGCAATCGGCCGAACTCGATTACCACACCAACCTCGACGACGCTCGGGAACTGGCGGAGCTGATGTACAACCTGGCCAAGCTGAAGATCCCGACACTCGCCGTTGTCCAGGGCGCGGCATTCGGCGGCGCGCTGGGTTTGATCAGCGCCTGTGACATGGCCATCGGTGCCGATGATGCGCAGTTCTGCCTGTCCGAAGTACGCATCGGCCTGGCGCCGGCCGTGATCAGTCCATTCGTGGTGCAGGCCATCGGCGAACGGGCGGCACGGCGTTACGCCCTGACGGCTGAACGTTTCGGTGGGCAACGGGCGAAGGAAATCGGTTTGCTGGCGGACAGTTACCCGGCCGAGGCCCTGGATGATCAGCTCGGCAAGTGGATCGACAACCTGCTGCTCAACAGTCCGGCGGCCATGCGCGCCAGCAAGGAACTGCTGCGCGAAGTCGGCAACGGTGCGTTGACCCCGGCGTTGCGGCGCTACACCGAAAATGCCATCGCGCGGATACGGGTCAGCCCCGAGGGCCAGGAAGGCCTGCGGGCGTTCTTGCAAAAACGGCCGCCGAGCTGGCAAGCCGAGTCCAACAACAAGGAGCCGCGTCGATGAGCGCCCCTGCCCTCACTACCCTGTTGGTCGCCAACCGCGGCGAAATCGCCTGCCGCGTCATGCGCACAGCCAAGGCCATGGGCCTGACCACCGTTGCGGTGCACAGCGCCACCGATCGTGACGCGCGTCATAGCCGGGAAGCCGACGTGCGTGTCGATCTGGGCGGCAGCAAGGCCGCCGACAGCTATTTGCAAATCGACAAACTGATCGCTGCGGCGCAAGCCAGTGGCGCCCAGGCTATCCACCCAGGCTACGGTTTTCTTTCCGAGAATGCCGGGTTCGCCAGGGCCATCGAAAATGCCGGGTTGATCTTTCTCGGCCCACCCGCCTCGGCCATCGAAGCCATGGGCAGCAAGTCCGCCGCCAAGGCCTTGATGGAAACCGCCGGCGTGCCGCTGGTACCCGGCTATCACGGTGAAGCCCAGGATCTGGAGACGTTCCGCGCCGCCGCCGAGCGCATCGGTTATCCGGTGCTGCTCAAGGCCACGGCAGGCGGCGGCGGCAAAGGCATGAAGGTCGTCGAGGAAGTCAGCCAACTGGCCGAGGCATTGGCCTCTGCGCAGCGCGAGGCGCAATCGTCGTTCGGCGATGCGCGAATGCTGGTGGAAAAATACTTGCTCAAGCCACGCCACGTGGAAATCCAGGTGTTCGCCGACCGGCACGGCAACTGCCTGTATCTCAACGAACGCGACTGCTCGATCCAGCGTCGCCATCAGAAGGTCGTGGAGGAGGCACCGGCGCCGGGCCTGGGCCAGGAATTGCGCCGGGCGATGGGCGAAGCCGCCGTACGGGCGGCCAAGGCGATCGGCTATGTCGGCGCGGGTACGGTGGAGTTTCTGCTGGATTCGCGAGGCGAATTCTTCTTCATGGAAATGAATACCCGGCTGCAGGTCGAGCATCCGGTGACCGAAGCGATCACCGGGCTCGACCTGGTGGCCTGGCAGATCCGCGTCGCCCAGGGCGAGCCATTGCCGATCACCCAGGAGCAGGTGCCGCTGCTGGGTCACGCCATCGAAGTACGTCTGTACGCCGAAGATCCGGCCAATGATTTTCTTCCCGCCACGGGGCGCTTGTCGCTGTATCGCGAGTCGGCCGAAGACGCGGGTCGCCGGGTAGACAGTGGTGTTGACGAAGGCGATGAGATCTCGCCCTTCTACGACCCGATGCTCGGCAAGTTGATTGCCTGGGGGGAAAACCGTGAACAGGCACGTTTGCGGTTGTTGGCCATGCTCGACGAGTTCGCCATTGGCGGGCTGAAAACCAACATCGGTTTTCTCCGCCGTATCATCGCTCACCCCGCCTTCGCGGCGGCGGAACTGGACACCGGTTTCATCCCGCGCTACCAGGCGCAATTGCTGCCGGAGCCCGGCGAACTGGATGACGATTTCTGGCGCGCTGCGGCCCAGGGTTTCGCCTTGAGCCTGACGCCACGTGTCCGCGCCGATGACAGCAACTCGCCATGGGCCGCTACCGCCGGGCTGCGCCTGGGGCTGCCAGCGGAAATCACCCTCCACCTGAGTTGCGATGGCCAGGACCGCGCCGTGACGCTGGATGTTGCTGGTCGCGGCGCCGAGCTCAGGGGCGAGCAGTTGATCATCGAGCACAACGGTGTGCGCCGCGAACATCGAGCCATTCGCCACGACGACAGCCTCTACCTGCAATGGAAGGGCGATCTGTATCGAGTCGACTCCTACGACCCGCTGGCGGCGGCCGAGGCCAGCCACAGCCAGCAGGGCGGCCTGGTCGCCCCCATGAATGGAAGCATCGTTCGGGTGCTGGTGAGCGCTGGCCAGGCGGTGGAAGCCGGCGCGCAACTGGTGGTGCTGGAGGCGATGAAAATGGAGCACAGCATCCGCGCGCCCAAGGCTGGCGTGATCAAGGCGGTGTATTGCCAGGAGGGAGAGATGGTCAGCGACGGCAGCGCGCTGGTGGAACTGGAAGAATAGCCATTCGGCCCGGTTTCCGGGCCGATCCAGTCAGAACCTGATGGTTGCCTGTACGACCACGCCGATGATGCGGCATTGGTCGGTAAACAGGGTTTTCGGATAAGTCGGATTGAGCGGAACCAGGTAACGCTGCCCGCTCTCTTCCATCAGCTTGCGGAAAGTCGCTTCGCTGCTGCCTGGCAATCGGGCAATCACCAGTTTCCCGGGCACCGCTTCGATCGCCGGATCCACCAGGATCGACATGCCCTCGGGAATGCTCAAGCCGCTTGGCGCCGTCATCGCATCCCCCATCACCACCAGCCAGAACGCGTCGCCCCGTGCATGGTAATCCGTCAGCTCATAGCGCGGCTGGCCGTAGTCCGCGACATTCTCTTCGCGAACGAGACCGATGTCGCGCCAGTCACTGACCGGGTAGCGAAAGTACGGGTTGTACTTCTGCGCCAGGGCCATCCCCTCGTCGGTGGAAGTGTCCGGCTCGCGGATCACCATTGCCACCTCGAGGAACTCCAGCCCCAGCTCCTGCAGCACCCGGTTCATGTCTCCAAGACTGGGTTGTCGGCGCTTGGTCAGCCAATGGCCGACCCCACCCTGAGACATCCCCAGACGCTCTGCGAGCACCACTTGCGTGATGTGCTGCTCCTTCATCCTGGCCTTGACCAACTCTATCCATTTATCCATGAGCGGCACGATACGTGGCTGACGCCGTCCAGCAAAACACAAGTTGTAGTATTTAAATTATCGTCACAATTACGCCGAGTACTAAGCTGGGATCAGGATTTCCAAACCCGCACGGAGAAACTCGACATCATGGACAAGCCCAACAACGATGAGCCCGCAGCCCCCTCGAACAACCCATTTTTGTCGCTTCAGGATTGTCCGGCGGCCAAACGCGCCCTGGACCATTACCTGAAACCGGATATTGCCGACAACCCGGCGGAACATCGCTTCTTCGACGTCAACCGAAACATCAGTGGGGAGGAAGCCCTGGTTCATGCTTGCGACCTGCTACGTTGTGCAGCCGCGACCGCCCACGAATCCGCCAGCCGATTGAACGGCCCGAGCCGTGACCTGGCATTTTCGGTGGTGCATATGATCGATCTGGTCAAGGTCATGCTCGACCGGACCCTGGACGGCTATCCGGCACGCTAGTCGCAACGCTTGAATGACGCCGCGAACGCGGGCCACGAGAAATAATTTCCAATTGAGGCAATAAAAACATTTGACTTGCAAATGATAATGATTATTATTGCATCAGCTGGTCGCGAGATCAGTCGATAGCCCAGAGGACCTTAGGTCGGACCTCTGGAATATCTCCTCATCAGGCTAATCACGGTTTTTGACCCGGCTTTTTGCCGGGTCTTTTTTTGCCGATTTTTCGGCTTATGGCTTCAGGCTAATGAAGTCTTTGGATGTTGCTGATTCGATGACGGCGATGATAGCAAACGCACTTCGCTCGCCAAAGCATCTGCGCTGCAACAGAGTGAATGAACGACAGGCAGCACTTGAGAATCATTCAGGGACTGTCTAATCTGCTTAAGCGTCCAGGGAGGGCGCCCCCTTCTTTTCATGGCGCTGATCGTCCCGGTTCGCCCGTCCTGCGTGTAAAGTAACGGCCACCAGATCCTCTACCGGAACCGTGACCGTGGCTAAATCTTCCTTTGATATCAGCGCCAACTTCGACAGTGGCAATATTGACGTCGTGGACATCAGCAACCCGTTGCAGTCGCTGCTGAAAATCAGGCCAGACACCCGTAGCGCGCATTTCCAATGGTTTCATTTCAAGGCCAGTGGCCTGCACGTCGGCCAGGAATATTCCTTCCGCCTGCTCAACGCCAGCCAATCGTCCTACAACAAGGCGTGGACAGGCTACCAAGCCGTAGCGTCCTACGATCATGTCAACTGGTTCCGTATTCCTACGCAATTCGAGGGCGACGCCCTGCGCTTTCATCTGGAAGCCGAACAGCCCCACGCCTGGTTTGCCTATTTCGAACCCTACAGCCGCGGCCGTCACGACTGGCTGATCGAACAGGCGCAGCACAAGGCCGGTACCGAACTGCTGGCGATCGGCAAAAGCGTCGAGGGCCGTGATATTCAATTGCTGCGCAAAGGCAGCGGTGCCGAGGGCCGACGCAAGATCTGGATCATTGCGCAGCAGCACCCCGGCGAGCACATGGCCGAGTGGTTCATGGAAGGAGTAATCGAACGTCTCCAGCATCAGGACGACGCCCAGCTGAACCGTTTGCTCGCCAAGGCCGATCTGTACGTGGTGCCGAACATGAATCCGGATGGCGCGTTCCACGGGCACCTGCGCACTAACGCGATGGGCCAGGACCTCAACCGGGCCTGGCAGAGCGCCAGTCCGCAAATCAGCCCCGAGGTCTATTTCGTACAGCAACAGATGGAAAAGTACGGCGTCGATCTGTTCCTTGATGTCCACGGTGACGAAGAGATACCCCACGTCTTCACTGCCGGTTGCGAAGGCAACCCGGGCTATACGCCGCGCATCGCCGGACTCGAAGAGCGCTTTCGCAGCCACCTCAAGCACCAGACCAAGGACTTCCAGACCGCCCATGGTTACATCCGCGACGAACCGGGTCAGGCTAACATGACCTTGGCCTGCAACGCGGTTGGCCAGAAATATGATTGCCTGTCCCTGACCTTGGAAATGCCGTTCAAGGACCACGACGATCACCCGAACCCACGCACGGGCTGGTCCGGCAGACGCTCAATGCAACTGGGCAAGGACGTGCTGAGCACGGTCGAGGACATCATCGACGAATTGCGCTGATATTCCCCGGCGCCCCGCTCCCCGTGGCGAGGGAGCTTGCTCCCGCTGGGTGGCGTAGCCACCCCGAATGGATTGATGCAGTTTTTCAGACATATCGCGTCAGCCGGTTTTACGACGGCTGCGCCGCCGAGCGGGAGCAAGCTCCCTCGCCACGGGTTACGCGTCAGTCCTTGCCGCGCAACATGCTGCCCAACACCTCATCCCGGCGCACCCACCCATGGAACAGCGCCGCCGCCAAATGCACCAGCACGGTCAGGAACAACAGATAGGCCAGGTAGCCATGGGCCTTGCGCAGCCACGCAAAAGTCTGGGCATCCGCTGGCAGGATGGAGGGCAACCGCAGCGATTCGCTAAGCATCACCGGGTCGCCTGCTGCCGAAATCATGCTCCAGCCCAACAGCGGCAGGATCAGCATCAAGGCGTACAGCAAGACATGCGAGGCCTTGGCCGCCAATACCTGCCACCCCGGCAGATCGGCTGGCAGCGGCGGCGTACGGCGGGTGAAGCGCACCACCAGGCGCACGATCACCAGCAACAGAATCGCGATGCCCAGAGGTTTGTGCAGTTGGAGCAACCATTCGTGGCGCTCGGACACCGAGGCGACCATGCCTGCGCCGATAAACAGCATGGCGATGATCATCAGGGCCATCAGCCAATGCAGCAGCCGAGCCAGCGGTGCGAAGTGTCGAGGGGCGTTCATTGACGGGACTCCTGGGTAGCGGGCAATTGGCTGACTTCGCTGGTGCGCCGCAGATAGGAACTGGCATAGGCTGCCGAGCGGGCGGCCAGCAGCGGATCATCCGAGCCTTCGATGCCACTGGGCAGGATCAGCGGGTCATAGTTGATGTCGCGGCAATCCCCGTTGTCCTGCGCCTGGGCGCGCTCCAGTACCAGGGTACCGGCGTTGAGCGCCTTGCGGTCGCCGGGCCAGGCCTTGCTGGCGTCGTTGACCGGGTCGCCCGGATTGGCCAGGGTAATGTTCAGCTGCCAGCGCAGTGGCCCGGCAGCCAGGCGTTTCGTCAGGTCCTGCTCAAGGAAATCAGCGCCTTGGGGCGGCGTGGTCTGAGCCGCGTCCTGGCTCGTTGGTACTACCGCCCAGCGCACCGCCTGGCGCTCCCCCGAGGGGTTGACCAGATAGAACGCGTTAATCCCGTTATAAGTTTCGGTGGCATAGCTGGCCGAGGGTTTTGCGGTCTTGATCCATTGCAGGAACGGCATCGCCTCGGGATGCGCGGCAAAAAACGCCGGCACCGCCGCCGGATTCGGTTTACCCGTGGCCGGATCCGGCGACTGGGCCTGTTGAAGCTGGAAGAACGCCTCGGGCGTCCCCACCGGGAAAACCGGCATGCTGTTCATGCCCGTGCGCCATTGCTGGCCATCGGACTGGGTAAAACGCAACGCCAGGCTGCGGATCGGCACGCTGCCATCGGGTGCGTAGGGGTTGCCGCTGGGCAGTGCAAAACGACCCACCACCGGCGTCCGCGCATCATTGAACACCTGCGCGCTGGAGTAGGCTCGCGCCTCGCCGCTGTTCTCAAAATAGCCCGCAACGCAGACACCTTTGGAGTGATTGCGCCGAAAACCCGGATGAACCCCGTTATTGGTTTCCAGCACGTTGACCAAGGCCTTGGGCGTCAGTCGTTGCGGGTCCAGGGTACCGTTCACGTAAGCGAATGCCCCGGCCAGCGCGGCGACGACCGCGGCGATGCCGGTCAGGCGCAACGCCAGGCTGGCAGCGCTCAACGGCGGCCGACTCGATTCAGAAGAAGGGTCAACCATTTGCAGACTCCAGGGCACACGGCCATCTGTGGAAAGGACCCGTCAGACGAAAGCCCGACGGGTTTATTCCCACGTCGCGTATTTATTTTTCCTGCGCTGGAATAATCTCGTTCCCGGGTCGTCTTTCCAGTCCCAACCCAGCGATTGCCCAACGAAGCTGCCCGCCCATGAACGAACTCGACGACCAGTTGCGCCTGCTCATCCCACGGCTACGACGTTTTGCCGTGTCGCTGACTCGCAACCCCAGCAATGCCGATGACCTGGTGCAGACATGCCTGGAACGGGCCTTGTCGAAATGGACCGACAAGCGCCCGGACGGCGACCTGCGGGCCTGGCTGTTTTCGATTCTCTACCGGCAGTTCCTCGATGCCCATCGCCGCTCCCGACGTTATGCGCGGATGCTCGAACTGTTCACCGGCCGCGACGATGCGCACCCTTCGGCCGAACGCAGTGTCATCGCCCAATCGTCACTCCAGGCCTTCGATCAACTGCCCACCGAGCAACGTGCGCTGCTGTTATGGGTCTCGGTGGAAGGCTTGAGCTACCAGCAAGTGGCCGACATCCTGGACGTGCCGACGGGCACCGTGATGTCGCGTCTGTCCCGTGCGCGCCAAGCGTTGCGTCAACTCAGCGAAGGCGAAATCGCCCGCCCTGCCCTGCGGATACTCAAATGATCAGCATGCCCCCCAGCGACAGCGACCTGCACGCCTATGTCGATCGCCAGCTCAGCGAAGACGACCAACGCCAGGTGCAGATCTACCTCGACAGCCATCCCGATGTCGCCGCGCGGGTCCGCGGATGGCAGCAAGACACCCAGCAATTGCGCGCGGCCATGAGCGCGGCCCTGCAGCAATCACCCAACCCTGGCCTGGATCCGGCGATCATTCGGCAACGCCTCAGGCACCGGTCCCGACGCCAGCTGGCCAATGCGGCGGTGCTGGTGCTGGCGGTCGGGGTCGGCGGATTCGGCGGATGGCAGGCCCGGCAGATGACCCTGCTCAGCGCCGCAGCGCCCATGGCTGATGCGCTGCAGGCCTATCGCTTGATTGCCCAGCAGGGCGTCCTGCCCGCGGACTACCAGACGGGCGACGAGCAAAGCATGCAAGGCTGGCTCGACCGCTACTTCACCCAGGCCGACCGCTTGCCGGATCTCTCGGCGGCGGGCTTCAAGCCGGTCAGCGGACGATTGCTCAGTACTGACCAAGGCGCCGCTGCGATGGTGGTCTATCAGGACCCGAGCGGCCTGAAGATCAGTTTCTACGTGCGTCCACCTGGCCCGAAAAACTACCTGCTGCCCCGTGGCAGCCGGCGCGACGGTGAATTGCAGGCCGAATACTGGTCCGGGCCGGGATACAACTATGCGATGGTCATCCCGAGTGATATGCCGGCGGCGCAGAAGCTCAAGCAAACCCTGAACTTCTGATCGCCACTGCCGCCTGCGGGCCCCCTGTGGCCCCCTGTGGGAGCGAGCCTGCTCGCGAAGACGGCGTATCTGCCCCGGTGATGTCGACTGGCACACCGCTTTCGCGAGCAGGCTCGCTCCCACAGAGAGTAGCGACGGCCAGCAAGCGCTGCTCACCCCTGCCTGAACACCTGCGAAGGCCTGCGCAGCAGCGGGTCGAACGGGTTGATGCGCGGGCCGATCGCCGCGGCTTCGCGCTTGAGCATCTCCACCACCGTCGGCAGGCGATCCGGCCCGAGCCGGTCGCTGATGGTCGCCACGCTCAGCGCTGCGACGGCCCGGCCTTCACGATCGAGAATGGGCACCGCGACCCCGGCCATGCCTTGCAACACACCCGTGTTGCGTCCGGCGTAGCCCAGTGTCCGCACGTTCTCGACCTCGGTGCGCAGGAAGACTTCATCGTACAAATGAAAATCCTTGAGCCGCGGCAGGTTGTAATGGATCACCGTGTCGCGCTCCTCCTCTGGCAGGAATGCCAGGATCGCCAGGCTGCCCTGCCCCACGCCCAGTGCCACGCGGCCGCCGATGTCACCGGTGAAGGTGCGAATCGGAAACGGCCCCTCGCTGCGATCCAGGCAGATGGCATCGAAACCGCAACGCGCCAGCAGAAACAGCGAATCCCCCAGCGACGCCGACAGCCGCAACATGGCGGGCCTGGCCAGTTCACGCAGGTTACCGGTATTGCCGGCGCGGGCAGCCAGGGCAAAGAAGTCCAGGCTGAGCCGATAGCGTTTGCTGCGCGCATCCTGCTCGACCATGCCCTCGTCCATCAGGTTGCGCAGCAAGCGGTGCGTGGTCGGCTGGGACAGGCCGATGCGCTGGGCCAGTTGCGTCACGCGCTCACCGCCTTCAACGGTCTCGCCCAGGCTGCGCAGCACCGCGAACAGCCGTGAGACCGAGCCGACCCCAACTTCACCTTTTTCTAAATTCCGCTCAGTGGAATAAGGCATGTCATTTCTCTTCAGATAGTTTACTCACCGGATGAAACTGAAAATAGTTGTCGTCTCAGTGAAATAGTCCATTGAGCCCATCCTATTCTTCGTCCTACTCTGCGTCCATACAGGGGCGATTCGAACAACAGCGGCAGCCGACTTGATCTCGAGCGCCAACGCACCCCGCGACATCCTTTCGTATCTGCCCATACAAAAAAGCGCGCCTCGCGGCGACGCATAACAATCTCAGGTGGAGCGCAGTCATGGCTTTCGTGCAACTTGAAAACTTGAGCAAACGTTATGGCGACCTCGACGCCGTGGTCGCCACCAACCTCTCGGTGGAAAAAGGCGAGTTCGTCTCCCTGCTGGGGCCATCAGGTTGCGGCAAGACCACGACCCTGCAAATGATCGCCGGCTTCGTCGAAGCCAGCAGCGGGCGCATCCTCCTCGACAGTCGCGACATCACTCACGCCAAGCCGGCCAGCCGGGGCCTGGGCGTGGTGTTCCAGAGCTACGCGCTGTTCCCCCACATGACCGTCAAGGACAACGTTGCCTTCGGCTTGCGTATGCGCAAAGTGCCGAGCACCGAATTGCAGACACGGGTCGATCGGGTACTCAAGCTGGTGCGCCTCGACCAGCACGCCGAGCGCTACCCGCGTGAACTCTCCGGCGGCCAGCGCCAGCGCGTGGCTTTGGCCCGGGCGCTGGTGATCGAACCGCCGGTGCTGCTACTCGACGAACCGTTGTCCAACCTCGACGCCAACCTGCGCGAGGAGATGCAGTTCGAGATCCGCCGCATCCAGCGCGAGGTCGGCATCACTACGTTGATGGTGACGCATGACCAGTCCGAGGCGCTGTCGATCAGCGACCGGGTGGTGGTGATGCAGGCCGGGCGCATCACCCAGATCGACGCGCCCTACACGCTTTATGAACACCCGCGCACCGAGTTCATTTCCGGTTTTGTCGGCAAAGCCAACCTGCTCCCGGGCCAGCGGGACAGCGCCGGCGTCGTGCAAGTCTTTGGCGCCGGTCAAGGCGAGCTGACCCTGAGCCTGCGCCCGGAGAAAATCGATCTGTGCGCCGCCGGCGCGGGGCGGCTGCAAGGCACTGTCACCAGCCGTTTTTTCCTCGGCAGCCAGTGGCTGTACGGCGTCGACACCAACCTGGGCGAGCTCAGCGTGGTGCGCCGCAACGACGGCTCGGCGCCCCTGACCGAAGGCACCGCCGTCGGCCTGGACTGGGATCCGGCGCTGCTGCGGGTGCTGAGCGTGGACGAGGTGTCGGCATGAAGCTGATGGATGCCATCAAGCGCGGCCGCCAGGGTTACCTGATGTCGGCCCCGGCCCTGGCCTTGTACCTGAGCCTGCTGGTCATTCCCCTCGGGTTGACGCTGGTGTTGTCGTTCAACGTCTTCGACTACGGCTCGGGGATCAACAGCGAGGCCTACACGTTCGAGCATTACACCAGCCTGCTGGGCGATCCGTACTTTTATGAAATCTTCCTGCGCACGTTGTGGATCAGCGCCCTGACCACCGTGCTCTGCGTGCTGATCGGCGTGCCCGAGGCCTACATTCTCAGCCGCATGGGCGCGCCTTGGCGCTCGATTTTCCTGATTCTGATCCTCACGCCGCTGTTGATCTCGGTGGTGGTGCGGGCCTTCGGCTGGAGCCTGCTGCTCGGCGCCGACGGCCTGGTCAACCAGACCTTGCAGGCCCTTGGCGGCTCGCCGATGAAGCTGCTCTACACGCCGTTTGCCGTGGTCATCGCCCTGGTCCATGTGATGTTGCCGTTCATGATCATTCCGGTGTGGACTTCGTTGCAGAAACTTGACCCGGCCGCCGAACAGGCCGCGCTGTCCCTGGGCGCGAGCCAGTTCACGGTGATCCGCAAGGTCGTGTTGCCGCAGATCATGCCCGGCGTGCTGTCTGGCACCCTGATTGTGTTCGGCCTCGCCGCCAGTTCCTTCGCGATACCCGGCCTGCTCGGCGGGCGGCGCTTGAAGATGGTCGCCACGCTGATCTACGACCAGTACCTGTCGGAACTCAACTGGCCCATGGGCGCGGCCATTGCCGTCGCGCTGCTGCTGCTCAACCTGCTGATCATGCTCTCGTGGAACCGCATGATCGAAGGCCGCTACAAGAAATCATTGGGGTAATTCTTCATGTCCAGGAACGGTCCTTTCGCCCTGTTGTTTCACGCCCTGGTCGTGGTGTTCATGCTGGCGCCACTGGTGGTGGTCTGCCTGGTGGCCTTCACCCCGGAAAACACCCTGAGCCTGCCCACCACGGAGTTTTCCCTGCGCTGGTTCCGTGCCGTGTTCGAGCGCGCGGATTTTGTCGATGCGTTCTACAACAGCCTGGTCCTGGCGTTCTGCGCGGCGTCGCTGGCGACATTGATTGCGGTGCCGGCGGCACTGGCAATCACCCGGCTGGAGTTTCCTGGCCGGGATTTTTTCAATGGTCTGTTCCTGTCGCCGATCATTATTCCGCACCTGGTGCTGGGCGTCGCGTTACTGCGCCTGTTTGCGTTGATGGGCGTGAACGGCAGTTTTACCTGGCTGATCTTCGCCCACGTGCTGGTGATCACGCCCTATGTGCTGCGCCTGGTGCTGGCGTCGGCCATCGGCCTGGACCGCAGCGCCGAACAGGCTGCGCAATCGCTGGGCGCGGGGCGCTTCACCCTGTTCCGGCAGATCACCTTGCCGATGATTCTGCCGGGCGTGGCCGGAGGCTGGTTGCTGGCGTTCATCAATAGCTTCGATGAAGTCACGCTGTCGATCTTCGTCACCTCGCCGGCCACGCAAACCCTGCCGGTGCGCATGTATGTGTACGCCACCGAATCCATCGACCCGATGATGGCGGCGGTGTCGGCGCTGGTTATCGGGCTGACTGCATTGACGATGATTTTGCTCGACCGGGTCTATGGCCTGGATCGGGTCCTGGTGGGCAAACAATGAGGGCGCCATGGCTCTGCTGAAACGACTGGCCGAGCGCGATCGCCCGGCCCTGGACTTCACGCTCGACGGCTTGCCTGCCAGCGGTCTGCTCGGCGATACCGTGCTGACCGCCGTGCTGACCTGCGCTGAGCACTTGCGCGGCAGCGACTTCAGTGCGGAGCCCCGGGCCGGTTTCTGCCTGATGGGCGCCTGCCAGGATTGCTGGGTCCGATTGGGCGACGGTCGCCGCGTGCGCGCCTGCTCGACGCTGCTCGAAGCCGGCCAGCAGATCAGCCGCGAACCGGGGCGCAAGGTATGAATGACTTTGGCAGACGCGGCCTCTTCGCGAGCAGGCTCGCTCCCACAGAAGAGCCGGCATCATCACAACCCCATTGTGGGAGCGAGCCTGCTCGCGAAGGCGGCATCAGCCACTCCACCGGTCTCCAAGCATCGCCAGCGAGGTGGCCATGAACCCCATAGCCATCATCGGCGCCGGCCCCGCCGGCATCCGCGCTGCGCAAACCCTGATTGCCCATGGCGTGTACCCGGTCCTGCTGGACGAGGCGGCACGCGGCGGCGGGCAGATCTACCGGCGCCAGCCGGCCAACTTCACGCGCACGCCGAACCAGCTCTATGGCTTCGAAGCGCACAAGGCCAGCGCCCTCCACCAGACCGTGGATGAATTGCGCGAGCAGATCGACTATCGCCCCGACACGCTGGTGTGGAACGCCGAGGGCGGGCTGCTGGATACCTTGCATGAAGGCCGCGCCGCGCGCCTGGCGTATGCCAGCGTGATCGTCGCGACGGGCGCCACCGACCGGATCCTGCCGGTCCCTGGCTGGACGCTGCCCGGGGTGTACAGCCTGGGCGCGGCGCAAATCGCCCTGAAGTTCCAGGGCTGCGCCATCGGCGAGCGAGTGGTGTTCGCCGGCAGCGGGCCGTTGTTGTATCTGGTGGCGTACCAATACGCCAAGGCCGGCGCCCATGTCGTCGCGGTGCTCGACAGCTCCCCCTTGAGCGCCCAGGCCCGCGCCCTGCCCGGCCTGCTCGCACAACCGGCCACCCTCGCCAAAGGCCTCTATTACCGCGCCTGGCTCACAGCCCACGGCATCGCCGTGCAGCAAGGCGCCAGCCTTTCGCGCATCGACGGCGAACGCCGGGTGCAGTCGTTGTCATGGCAAAACGGAAAAGGCCAGCACCGGCTCGATTGCGATGCGGTGGCCTTCGCCCACGGCTTGCGCAGCGAAACCCAACTGGCCGACCTGCTCGGTTGTGAGTTTGCCTGGAACCCGCTCAACCGAGCGTGGCTGCCGCAGCGCGACCGCGCCGGGCGCAGCAGCTCTCCAGGGGTCTACCTGGCCGGCGATGGCGCCGGGATCATGGGCGCCGATGCCGCCGAAATGGCCGGCGAACGGGCAGCCCTGGCATTGCTCGAAGATCTCGGTTACCAGATCGACCCGCAACGCTGCGCCCAGCTGGAACAATCCCTCGAACGCATCGGCCGTTTCCGGCAAGGCCTGGAGCGCGCCTTTGCGTTTCCCGAGGACTGGGCGGACCGCGCCGCTGATGGGCTGATGATTTGCCGCTGCGAAGAAGTCAGCGTCGGTGACATCCGGCAAATCGTCGATGAAGGCCACTGGGAGATCAACCGGGTCAAGGCCCATTGCCGGGTCGGCATGGGCCGCTGCCAGGGGCGGATGTGCGGTGCCGCGGCGGCGGAAATCATCGCTCGGGAAAGTGGACGCAACATTCAGGAAATCGGCCGTCTGCGGGCACAGGCGCCGATCAAGCCGGTCCCGTTTGGCCTGGAGGTCGAGTCATGATCGAGGTGGATGCGCTGATCATCGGCGGCGGTATCGTCGGCGCCTCGGCGGCGTTGTTCCTGAGCCAGGCCGGGCGGAGCGTGGCGCTGCTGGAGCGGGACTTCTGCGGTTCGCATTCCAGTGGCGTGAATTACGGCGGCGTACGGCGCCAGGGGCGGCCATTGTCGCAACTGCCGTTGTCGCAACGCGCGCATGAGATCTGGGCGCGATTGCCGCAACTGATCGGCATCGACGGTGAGTATCAGCGTAGCGGTCATCTGAAGCTGGCCCGCAGCCTCGATGACCTGCGTGCGTTGCATGATTATGCCGCGAGCAGTCATGGCTTCGGCCTGGATCTGCAATTGCTGGATCGCGATCAACTGCGCAGGCGGTTTCCCTGGGTCGGCGACGTCGCGGTCGGCGCCTCGCTGTGCCCGGGCGACGGTCACGCCAATCCGCGCCTGGTCTCGCCGGCATTTGCCCAGGCGGCTCGCAGGCATGGCGCAAAGGTTTACGAACAATGCCAGGTCAGCCAGGTGACGCACGACGGCCAGCGCTTTGTCGTGCGCACCGAGACAGGCCTTGAGCTGCGCGCGCCGTGGCTGCTGAACTGCGCCGGGGCCTGGGCGAGTCGGTTCGCCGCGCAGTTTGGCGAGGCCGTACCGATGCACGCCGGGCACCCGGCCATGCTGGTCACCGAGCCGCTGCCGGTCGTGATGGACGCCAGCACTGGCGTAGAAGGCGGCGGCATTTATGCGCGCCAGGTCGCCCGGGGCAATTGCGTGTTGGGTGGCGGCCAGGGTTTCGCCCTCGATGACGCCCGCGCCCGCCCCGGCCAGAACGCCGTCATCGAGATCCTGCGCCAGGCCGTCGAACTCTACCCTTTCCTGGAGGGCGCCCAGGCGATTCGTACCTGGAGCGGCACCGAAGGTTACCTGCCCGATCGCCAACCGGTGATCGGCCCGAGCAGTACCCAGTCCGGCCTGTTGCATGCGTTCGGCTTTGCCGGCGCCGGTTTCCAGATCGGCCCGGCGGTGGGCCAGGCGCTCACTGAGATCATCTGCTGCGGCGCCTCAACCACGCCGCTGGATGCGTTTTCCATCACTCGGTTTCACTCCATCTCCGTTGCTTGATAGAGGAAGGTCGCGCCAATGAATAACGTCAAACGCAGTGCACTGTTCGGTTTCTGCTCGCTGGGCTCCGCTTGCCTGGGCGCCCTGCTCCCGGTCACCCAGGCGTTGGCCGAACCGACGCTTTACCTGGGCATGAACGGCGGCACCATGGAGCGGCTGTATGCCGACAAGGTCCTGCCGGCCTTTGAGAAAGCCAACAACGTCAAGGTGGTGATCGTGCCAGGCACCTCGGCCGACATCCTCGCCAAGGTCCAGGCCAGCAAGGGCAACCCGCAGATGCACGTGATGTTCCTCGACGATGGCATCATGTACCGCGCCATCGCCATGGGGCTGTGCGACAAGCTTGAAGACAGCCCGCCCCTGGCGCAGATTCCGGCCAAGGGCCGGATCAAGGACCAGGCCGTAGCTGTCAGCCTCGGGGTCACCGGGCTTGCTTACAACACGCGGCTGTTCAAGGAAAAAGGCTGGAACACACCCACCTCGTGGATGGACCTGGCCGATCCGCGGTTCAAGGACAAGGTGGTGTTCCAGTCCATGGCGTCGTCAACCTTCGGCCTGCACGGTTTCCTGATGTTCAACCGGATCCAGGGCGGCAGCGAAACCGACGTCGAACCGGGTTTCAAGGCCTGGCCGAACACGATCGGGCGCAACGTGCTGGAGTACATTCCCAGCTCGGCGAAAATCTCCGAAATGCTGCAAACCGACGAAGCCGCGCTGTTCCCGCTGACGCCGACCCAGGTGACCGCCTTGAAACTCAAGGGCATGCCAGTCGAGTATGCACAACCGAAGGAAGGCGCAGTGGTGCTCAACGTCGCGGAATGCGCGGTGGCCCACAACAGCGAACCCGAACTCGCGCAGAAACTTGCCGCGTTCCTGCTGACGCCTGAAGCCCAGGCCATTGCCCTGGAGGAAGGCGACCAGATCCCGTCCAACCCCAACACCCCGACCACCGACAAGACTCGTGGCCAGGTGGAAGCGATGAAGCAATACCTGGAAACCGCGATCGCGGTGGATTGGGACCAGGTCAATGAGCAACGTCCGGCCTGGAACGCGCGGTGGAATCGCAGCATCGAGCGCTAGGCCTGAAGGGTATCCAGCGGAGCTGTGGCGAGGGGATTTATCCCCGCTGGGTTGCGAAGCAACCCTGTCTCTCACGCGGTGTGCCAGATTCATCGCGTGGTTTTTGGGGTTGCCATGCAACCCAGCGGGGATAAATCCCCTCGCCACAGGGTTTCATCCGGGGCTGATAGTTGGTTAACTGTCAGGCCACGGGCGCAACGCCCGCCTTGATCAACAGCGACCCCGCCCATGCACACCCTCACCCAACTGCGTACCGGCCAGCTGTCAGGCATTACCCGACTGAAGCTTTCGTGCGGCCTGACGGAGTTTCCCCGGGAAATTTTCAACCTGGCGGACTCCCTCGAAATTCTCGACCTGAGCGGCAACCAGCTCGATACGCTGCCCGACGACCTGTATCGGCTGCCGCACCTGCGCGTGCTGTTCTGCTCCGACAACCACTTCACTGAATTGCCCGAATGCCTGGGACGCTGCAGCGCGTTGACCATGATCGGCTTCAAGGCCAACCGCATCGAACACGTGACCGCTCAGGCTTTGCCGCCACTGCTGCGCTGGCTGATCCTGACCGATAACCGCGTCAGCCAGTTGCCGGATGAACTGGGCCATCGCCCGCACCTGCAAAAGCTGATGCTGGCGGGCAATCGTCTTCAGCAACTGCCCGAGAGCCTCGCCCAGTGTCATCGCCTCGAATTGCTGCGCATCGCCGCCAATCAACTGACCGAATTGCCGTCCTGGTTGTTGGAGCTGCCTAGCCTCAGTTGGCTGGCCTACGCCGGGAATCCCTTGGAAGCCCAGGCCGAGGCCGCCGCGCTGCATGCCGCCACGCCTGTCGACTGGCTGCAACTGAGATTGCAACACACTCTCGGCGAAGGTGCTTCGGGGGTGATTCATCAAGCGCTGTGGCAAGCACCGGGCCGCCCCGCGCGAAACGTCGCGGTCAAGCTGTACAAAGGCCAGATGACCAGCGATGGCTCGCCACTGCATGAAATGCATGCCTGCATCACAGCCGGCAAGCATCCTAACCTGATCGAAGTATTGGGCCAGGTCAGCGGTCATCCCGAGCAGCAGATCGGGCTGGTGATGGCCCTGATCGGACCCGATTGCCGCAACCTGGCCGGGCTGCCGAGCCTGGCGTCCTGCACCCGCGACGTCTACGACGACGAGCTGCGGCTGAGCGCAGCGGCGGCCTTGCGCATCGCCCAAGGCGTTGCGTCGGTGGCGGCGCACCTGCATCGCCAGGGCATCACCCATGGGGATCTGTACGGCCACAATATCCTCTGCAACGACCAGGGCGATTGCCTGCTCGGTGACTTCGGCGCGGCGTCTTTCCATGCCACGGCTGACACGCCGCAAACGCGCGCCCTGCAACGCATCGAGGTGCGGGCGTTCGGGATTCTGCTGGGGGAGTTGCTGGCGCGGATCGAGCCGGCGCTCGCGGATGAGACGCTTGAGCGGTTGCGACAGCTGGAGACGCGCTGCTGTCAGCCGGACGTACTGGCGCGGCCGGGGTTTGACGAGATAGCTGGCTTGTTCGGCGACCGTGGCGAGGGAGCTGCCTCCCTCACCACAAGGTAAGTCGCTTAACCGGCCAGGCCGACAAACATGTCCTGCACATCGTCATGGTTGTCGAGGCCTTCCAGGAACGCCTCGACTTCGGCCATCTGCTCGTCGCTCAGGCCGCTGACCGGGTTTTTCGGCTGATAGCCCAATTTGGCCGACAACACGGTGAAACCCTGCTCCGGCAACGCTTTCTGAACGGCGTCAAGGTCGGCAGGTTCGGTGATGAAAAGCGTCGCCCCGTCTTCGCCCGGCTCGAAATCCTGGGCACCGGCCTCGATGGCGGCCATTTCCGGATCGGCGTCAGGGCTGTCCGGCGCAGCTTCGATCATGCCGACATGGTTGAAATCCCAGGCGACCGAACCGGAAGCACCCAACTGGCCCTTGCGGAACGCGACACGGATTTCGGCGACGGTACGGTTGATGTTGTCGGTCACACACTCAACGATCAGCGGCACCTGATGGGGCGCGAACCCTTCGTAGGTCACGCGATGATACTGAACGGTTTCACCGAGCTGGCCGGAGCCTTTCTTGATCGCGCGCTCCAGGGTCTCGCGGGGCATCGAGGCCTTTTTCGCCTGTTCAACCACCAGGCGCAGGTGCGCATTGGTAGCGACATCGGCGCCGTTACGCGCCGCGATGGTGATCTCCTTCACCAGCTTGCCGAAAATCTTGCCTTTGGCGTTGGCAGCCGCTTCTTTGTGTTTAACCTTCCACTGTGCGCCCATTACTCACTCTCTTGTCTGACGCGCCGAGACATCTGCCGGCCGGCGCTGTGGCGCCAAGTTTATACGGCCTAAACCGGCTGATCGACCAAAAAATCGCGCTGGCCGGATCGACATTTTCACAATCTGATGTAGGGAATTTCTGAAAGTGCCGTTCGGGTACACGTTAGTGCACAGCGGTTTCGTACCCTCAGCGCCCTCTCCCAGTAAATAAGAGCTGCGATGCGCAACGACACGGATTATTCCTTCAGCCTCACACTCACCGAAAGCAACCTGCAGCTTCACGTCCAGAGATTTGGCGGCCGAGAAGCCCTCAACCAACCTTTTCGGTTCGACCTCGACTTGCTCGGCCTGACGCCGCCGATCGACCTCGATATCATTCTCGGCCAACAGGCGTTCCTGCACCTCAGTGCCGAGTCGGGCGTGCATGGGATCATCGCCAGCGTCAGCCTGACCTCCCATTCCCGGCAATGCGTAGGCTACCGCCTGACGCTGGTGCCTTACCTGCAGAGGCTGGAGCAGAGTCCGCGACGCCGGGTCTTTGGCCGACTCAGCGCAGTCCAGGTGCTGCAACACTTGCTGGAAGAACACCAACTGCCCACCCACAGTTACCGGTTTGAATTGCCACACGGGCACTACCCATGCCGGCCGTTCTGTGTCCAATACGACGAAAGCGACCTCGAACTGTTGCAACGGCTGTGTGAGGAAGAAGGCATCCACTATCACTTCGAGCACGCCCCTACCGGCCATGTGCTGGTATTTGCCGAAGAGGCGACAAGTTTCCCTGATCAGCCGGTCGGGTTGAACCTGCATCAGGAGGAAGGCCAACCGGCCGTTGAGCGCCTGTATCAGCGCCATCACCTGACGCCACCTCTGTTGCCGGCCAACGCCAGGGATCGGGCGTTGGCCGGGGTTTCTGAAACCTCGGCAGCCAACCACCCTTTCACCCCCACGCTGGAGGCGGCCTGGACCAACGTTGCGCAAGCCCAACAGGCAGGTCGCCGTACCCTCGAGCGGCTGCGCTGCACGCAAAGGGAAATCCACGGCCAGAGCAGCCAACCGACTTTGCGCAGTGCCTCCATCGTGCAGATCGGTGGCCATCCGATATCTACGTTCAACGATCAATGGTTAATTTCCGAGATCAAGCATCGCGGGCGACAGCCGTCGATCCTCGAAGCCCCATCTTCCTCTCCTGCGTCGCAACACTATCACAATCGGTTCCTGGCCATTCCCTGGTCCACTGTGTTCAGGCCAGCCCTCAAGCACCCAAAGCCGCGCATCGCCGGCAGTCATCTTGCCTATGTGCACGGTCAGCATGGGCATGACCAGGTAAACGTCAGCCTTTGGACCCCGGAGGGCGAAGTCATCACATTGCCTCTGTCGCGGTTGACCTTGCATGACTGCCAGGCGCCGCCGGCTGGCAGCCTGGTGCTGGTGACTTTTCTCGACGGCGATCCCGACAGGCCAGTGCTATGCCCAGGAATATTCAGCCTCCCGGGCTCCGGCGCCGGCGACCTCGGCGGGTCAATCGTTGGCCCCTCAACGCCGCCCTGTCGTGATGCGGGGTTATTGCTGGACTGGCTGCTGAACCGCCCTGACCCCATCGCTTGAACGCGCGGATTATTGAGCGGCCGCCCCCCTTCGATGTGGACCACTCGAAGCGTCGGTACCGCCCGGCAAGGTTGCGAAAAGATGTAAAGGCATCAATTAATTTTATGGTGATCTTTATCCAGCAAATCCCCGTCGGGATACAACACGCTGCCATCCGGATATTGAATTTCGCCACTGGCAAAAACAATAGTTCCATCAGGATGCTCCACTGTTCCGTCATCATACTGAATAATCCCATCCGGCCGCGTCACGGAAGTTTTTTCAGCATCGACCACACTGCCATCGGGTAAAGAAGTGGTTCCATCATTGTTCTTAATACTTCCGACCGCATCGACTAAATTTACAATAGCGACAGAAGCGTCAAGGAGATCCAAAACAGGCCAGGGGTTCAACGGAGGCGACGGCGGGAGCGCGGGCTTAGGCTTATTTTGTGGAGGAGTTGACGGCGCGTCGTTTGGTTTGGGCTTGGATACTGGTCGATTGCCCGGCTTATTTGGGAGTGTGACCGGTGGCTTGACCGGCTTTGGCGGTGCGACCGGGGGTTTGACCGGCTTTGGGGGGGTGGCCGGCGGCTTGATTGGCGGTTTGACCGGTGGCTTGACCGGTGGCTTGACCGGTGGCTTGACCGGTGGTTTGACCGGTGGTTTGACCGGTGGTTTGACCGGTGGTTTGACCGGTGGTTTGACCGGTGGCTTGACCGGCGGTTTGACCGCTGGCTTGACCGGCCTCGGCCTCGGCGGCCCTATTGCCATCAGTTTGCTCGCGATGCCTTTATAACCGTTGTTGCCACAAAACTTATTCATATTTTAATTCCCTTTAAAAATTAAGTACGATCAGGCTAAGCTGAATCGTTAGTTCGCCAATCCAGCAAACTTGCGGACAACAATAAATAGATCCCCTCCATCTTACAAATGATAAAAAGCGTACAAATATGAATCCAGCCAAACCAGCAATACTCACCTGCATTGCTGGGTATAATGCCGGAACATAGTTGACGGTCGATTAATCGAACCCGCGGCGACCTTGCAAGCCGCCGGTGTGAACGAAAATCAAGCGAGTGCCGGCGACAAATGTCCCGGCTTCAATCCGGGCCCTGAGCAGCATCAGCGCCTTGCCCGTGTACAGCGGTTCCAGTTCGATAGCGCTGGTAGTTTCGATGAACTCGCTGAGCCCGGCATCCACCCGGGCAAAACCGCCACGGCTGCCGTCAAGCAACTCATAAGCTGGATTGCCCAGCCCCGCCTCCACCAGAATGCTTTCAACATGTTGCAGCACCCCATGGTCTTCAGGCACCGCCAGGACACCATGAACCGGATGCTCGCCCGCTTCAGCCAGAACCAGCCCCGCCAGCGACGTCCCGGTGCCGCAGGCCAGCCACCAACCGTCATAATCCTCCCAACCCAACGTGGCCAATTGGCTGCGGGCGGCCGTTACCCAGGACATGCAGCCTTGCGCACCGGGCAACCCCGAGCCCCCTTCAGCTATCGGCCATAAATGCGGGTACTTTGCCTGCCAGGGAGCCCAGAACCCCGGCTCATGCCGCTCTCGATACCCGCCGTAACCCAACCAGTGCAAGGTCATGCCGAACGTCTGTAGATCAAGCGTCGTAGGCGTCTCCCGGGGATGGCCGCGCAATAACCCCACCGTCTGGAAACCGAATCGCTGCCCCGCCGCCGCCAACGCATGCAAATGATTGGAATAGGCGCCGCCGAGGCTCATCACGCCCTCCGCGCCGTTGGCATGGGCAGCACGCAGATGATGAAGCAGCTTGAACCATTTATTGCCGCTGATAAGCGGATCGATCCGGTCCAGGCGCAAGACCGCCACCTCGATACCGGCCCGCGCCAGCCAGTCGAGGTGAAGGGGTTCGAGGCGCGGTTGAGGATGCCAGTCGAGGGCAGACAAAAGCATTGCAGCAGACCGGATGGGAAGGTGCCGGGATCTTATCAGCTTGGTGGCGGCCGGTATGAAGGATCCGGATACACCCCATCCCTTGTGGGAGCAAGCTCGCTCCCACAAGGGCAAACCTTTCCCGGAAGGCTGAGCGCTACAACTGCGCCGCCAACCGCGAGCCCTGGTTGATCGCGCGTTTGGCATCCAGCTCCGCCGCCACATCCGCGCCGCCGATGAGGTGGACAGTCTGCCCCGCCGCCTCCAGGCCTTCCTGCAACTCGCGCAACGGATCCTGGCCGGCGCAAATAACCACGTTGTCGACGGCCAGCACTTGTGGCTCGCCCGCTTCGCCGATGCGAATGTGCAGGCCTTGGTCATCGATCTTCAGGTATTCGACGCTGTTGAGCATCTGCACCTGTTTGTTCTTCAGGCCGGTGCGATGAATCCAGCCGGTCGTCTTGCCCAGCCCGTCGCCGACCTTGGACTTCTTGCGCTGCAACAGGAACACCTGCCGCGCCGGTGCATGAGGTTCGGGCTTGATTCCAGCCACGCCGCCGCGAGCCTGCAGCTGGGTGTCGATGCCCCACTCCTTCCAGAACGCCTCACGGTCCTGGCTGGTGGCAACCCCCTGATGAACGAGAAACTCCGACACATCGAAACCGATCCCGCCGGCCCCGATCACCGCGACACTGCGGCCCACCGGCTTGCGTTCAAGGATCACGTCCAGGTAGCTCAGCACCTTGGGATGTTCGACACCCGGGATCGCCGGTACGCGCGGGGCGATGCCGGTGGCCAGGATGATCTCGTCAAAACCGCCGGCCACCAGTTGCGCCACATCGACCCGGGTGTCGAGGCACAACTCGACGTGGGTAGTCTGCAGCTTGCGTTTGAAATAACGCAGGGTTTCGAAGAACTCCTCCTTGCCCGGAACGCGCTTGGCGACGTTGAACTGGCCGCCAATTTCGCTGGCCGAATCGAACAGTGTCACTTGATGACCGCGTTCGGCCGCCACGGTGGCCGCGGACAATCCGGCAGGACCGGCGCCCACCACGGCGATTTTCTTCACCTGGGTTACGGGCAGGTAATTGAGTTCGGTTTCATGGCAGGCCCGCGGATTCACCAGGCAACTGGTGAGCTTGCCCCCGAACGTATGGTCGAGGCAGGCCTGGTTGCAGCCGATGCAGGTGTTGATTTCGTCTGCGCGGCCAGCGGCGGCCTTGTTGACGAACTCCGGGTCCGCAAGGAACGGCCGCGCCATGGACACCATGTCGGCGTCGCCTTCGGCGAGGATCTGCTCGGCCACCTCAGGGGTGTTGATGCGGTTGGTGGTGATCAACGGAATACTCACCGAGCCGCGCAGCTTGGCGGTGACTTTACTGAACGCCGCCCGCGGGACCTTGGTGGCGATAGTGGGAATACGCGCCTCATGCCAACCGATACCGGTATTGATGATAGTTGCGCCGGCCTGTTCGATGGCCTTGGCCAACTGGACGATTTCATCCCAGGTGCTGCCACCCTCAACCAGGTCGAGCATGGACAAGCGAAAGATAATGATGAAATTCGGCCCCACCGCTTCGCGTACGCGGCGCACGATTTCCACCGGCAGGCGCATGCGGTTTTCGTAGCTCCCACCCCAGCGGTCGGTACGGTGGTTGGTATGCGCAGCCAGGAACTGGTTGATGAAATAGCCTTCCGAGCCCATGATTTCGACACCGTCGTACTCGGCCTTTTGAGCCAATACCGAACAGGTGACAAAATCGCGGATCTGTTTCTCGATGCCCTCTTCGTCCAGCTCCTTGGGCTTGAACGGGTTGATCGGAGCCTGGATCGCGCTTGGCGCCACCTGCTTGGGGCTGTAGGCATAACGTCCCGCGTGGAGGATCTGCATGCAGATCTTGCCCCCCGCTTCGTGCACGGCCCGCGTGACGACCTGATGCTTGAGGGCCTCTTCCTCGGTGGTCAGCTTGGCCGCGCCGGAGTACACGCCACCTTCATCGTTCGGCCCGATTCCACCGGTGACCATCAGGCCGACCCCACCCCGGGCCCGCTCGGCGAAGTACGCCGCCATGCGCTCGAAGCCGCCGGGCTTTTCTTCAAGGCCGGTGTGCATCGATCCCATCAGGGTACGGTTGCGCAACGTGGTGAAACCCAGGTCCAACGGGGCCAGCAAATGCGGGTAATGAGGGGCGGTCATCGATAACTCCACGGGCGATCACGGAAAAATGCGGAAGCTCTGCGGCTTCCATCAGTCATGACCGACAGCGTAAGAGTCGGGATGCGAGCGCTCAATGGCCGTAACTGACAACTTGATGATCGAAATGCACAGAGCCCGCGCCGGCAGACGGTTCCCGAAGTGCACGCATGCGCCCTTTCGCTAAACCGTTGTTTTACCGTACCCTGCCGCGTGACTTCTGATGAAAATCACGAACCTGTACGCGGCCATCGACTGTCCCATGCGCAAATTTCTGTACCTGCTGTTCTCACTGGCCCTGACGGCCGTCCTGATCACTTATGCACTGTGGACAGCAGACCGTCCGGCGGGCCATTACCTGTCAGACCTGCGGATCAACCTGGCGGTCGACCGGGGCACGCCGGCCGACCGAGGCAACCTGCTGGGCATCCAGCCGGAATTGTTCCCCACCGACTACCAGAGCCCCGAACGCCTGCATCGCAAGCTGGCAGCGTACCTGCAGACTGCCCGCGACCAAGGGTTCATCAACGAAAAAACCGTCGTGGTCCTGCCCGAGCATATCGGCACCTGGCTGATGGTCAGCGGCGAAAAGGACGAGGTGTACCAGGCCACTACCTTCAAACAGGCCATGAACTGGCTCGCCATCAGCAATCCGCTGGCCTTTATCCGCGCATTGGCGGACGCTCAGGGCGACAGCCGGCTGGACGATGCGTACCTGCGCATGAAGGCGGACAGCATGGCCCATGACTACCAGGCGCTGTTCGGTGGGCTGGCCAAGGAGTTCGGCGTAACGCTCGTGGCCGGCTCCATCGTACTGCCCGAGCCCAGCGTCAGCGAAGGCGAGCTGAAAATCGGTGGTGGCGCGTTGTACAACAGCAGCCTGGTGTTCGGTCGTGACGGCCGGCCGATCGGCCAACCACAACGCCAGCGACACCCGGTGTTTGACCAGCAGGACGTGCTTGGGGCCGAACGACCGGACGTCACCCATGTCATTGACACGCCGGCCGGGCGCCTGGGCGTGCTGATCGGCAGCGACAGTTGGTATCCGCTTCATTATCGACAACTTGACGAACAAGGGGCCCAACTGATCGCCGTGCCCGCCTTTGTCATCGGCCGCGACGCCTGGAACAAGCCTTGGGCCGGCTACAAAGGCTTGTCCACGCCAAGCGAAGTGAGCCTCAAGCCCGGTGAGGTGAGTGAAGGGCAGGCCTGGCGTCGGCTGACGTTGACCAGCCGGTTGCCGATCAGCCAGGCCCGCGGCGGCGTCAGCGTATTCTTGCGTGGGCAGTTCTGGGACAACGGCAGCGCTGGCCAGAGCTTCATCAGCCACAACGGCGAGCAATTCACCGATGGTGAAGCCCGTGGCGCACGCCTGCTGAACTTGTGGCTTTAGATATGCAAAAGCCTATGCGCCTGGGTGACCTGTCCGTAGGTTTCGTCCATAGCCTGGCAGACGCGGTGACCAGCCACGGTCATGACCCACAGCCATTGCTCGAACAATACGGCCTCGATGCCGCGCGCCTGGCAGAGCCCGGGGCGCGCCTGTCGATCCCGCGCTACATGCGCCTGGGCCATGCCGCCATCCAACTGACACAGGATCCGGCCCTGGGCCTGCGCATGGGCCAGCTCAGTCGCCTGAGCCAGGCCGGGCTGGCCGGCGTCACCGCGGCCCAGGCGCCCACCGTACGCGAGGCCGCACGCTGCATGATCCGCTTCGAGCCGCTGTACGGTTCCAACTACCGTGGGCAATCGAGTCTTCACGAGGACGCCCGGGGCGCGTGGCTGCGGTTCTATTCCATCAGCCCGTATAACGCCTACAACCGCTTCGTCGTGGATTCGATCATTGCCGGCTGGCTCCAGCAACTGTCCAGCGTCTGCGACGTGGTGTTGCGGGCCGAACGTATCGAAATCGAATTCGAGGAGCCAACTTACCTCGAAGCCTACCGTAGCCTCGGCGAAGGCCCGATCCAGTTCGCAGCCGAGCAGAACCAATTGCGCCTGGGGCTGGACAGCCTCGCCCTGCGCAACCCACAGCATTGCCCCAGCACCTGGCGCCACCTGGTTCAGTTATGCGAACGGGAACTGGAACAGCTGACTCGCACTCGCACCCTGCGCGAGCGAATCATTCAATTGCTGGGGCCGCTGCTCAACGGCGGACGGGAGCCGGATCTGGAAGAAGTGGCGATGCGCCTGAAGCTGCCGACCTGGACGCTGCGCCGCAAGCTGGCGGAAGAAGGTACGCAGTTCCGGGCGATCCTCAACGACACTCGCCGAGACCTCGCCATGACGTACATCCGCGACACGGAGCTGGCCTTTGGCGAAATCGCTTACCTGCTGGGGTTCGCCTCGGCCGAGGCATTCCAACGGGCTTTCAAGCGCTGGAACAACCAGACGCCGGGAGAGTTCCGGCGTAGCCGTAGAGCGACTTGAACACCAGGCTCCCGGCCTGCACTGTAATGTCTCCTACCTACAGTTCCGTGGCGTCTTCGGCAGGTTCCAGGGGGTCCAGTTCATAAGCCTGATATTCGAGCAGCTCTTCCTGATAATCGTCCATTGCCTGTCCTTCCCAATAATCGTTGAAACCGATGCCTGATGGCCTTGGAATCAGCATAAAGCTGCTTGATGAACAAAACATGAAGCCAAGGCTTCATGAATTAAACGTAGCACAGCATTGGGAATTTAATCAGCGCAGGTGTGGCAAGGCGTTACCGCCCGACCACAGGCTCAGGATGCAGGAAGCGGCTGGATCGGCTCGGTTGGCGCCGGCAAGGAACTGGGCGGTGGCGGAGTAATGCTCTCTGTCGACGGGGGTGCGTAGGACTCCGGCTCGCTGGGAGCGATTGGCGCAGGCTCGGCAGGCGGCGCGACCGGCTCGGAAGCGGCCGGCGCGGTTTCGACAGGCGCTGGAGCAGCCTCTTCGACCGGCGCAACGGGAGCAGGAGTCGGCTCGGGTACCGGGACTGTCGCGGGCGCTGGAGTTGCGGCGGGAGCCAGGGCAGCCGGCTCCACCTTCGGCTCTGGAATGCCCAGTTCGGCTTTCGGTTTGTCGACGTTTCCAGCGGCTTTTTTCGCTTCGGGAGGCAGGAACACCTCCACCAGCGCAAAGAAACGCTCATAGAATTTGGCTGCGGACACCGTTTCGCTGGCGACCTTGACCATCGAATCGTCCGACGAGCCAATCGGCATCGACACCGACCCCAATACACCCACGCCCAGGCTGGCGGAGTTATTGGTCTTCTTCAGGGCATACCGGTCCTGTAGAGCGTTGGCAAAGATCGTGGCGCGGTGGCCCGGACCGCCATCTTCGGCACAGACCAGGTTGAAACTGATCTCCATGTGCGTGTCGCCAGTCTGCTGGAAACTCTTGTGGCCGCTGACCAGCTTCGGATCGCTGCTGGTGATGATGTACCCCTGGCTCAGCAGCGCACGACGTCCTGCTTCACAAGTCGCCACGTCAGTCACCGGATAGGTACGCGAGAACGTGCCCGAATCATCGAAGTTCTCGTGCTCGTAAATGGCCGCTTTCTTGGAAGAGCAACCGGTCGCGACGACTAGCAGCAATGCCAGCCCAACGGTGCGCATGTGAAATGATCTGAACATTGAACATCCTGAGGAAAACAGTCCGGGGCGTATTGTGCAACAGAATGCGGCCGGACAGCTTGGGTAATCTTGTCTCAAAGGGCTTACAAGTCTACGGGGGGATGCCAGCGGGAAAAAGAAGCAATCCTGATGAATCGACGAACATCGCCGTCCTGGCAATACACGGATACAAAAAGACCCCGACCTTTCGGCCGGGGTCTTCAGGGTCACGCATCAAGTCAGAAGCGCTTGATGTCTGCCTCGCTTTCCAATTGCTTGCGATAAGCCGCGAAGTCCTGCTGGCCGACACGGGACGCCAGGTACCGACGGTATTCGGCCTTTTCTTCCTCGGTCGGAGCAGCACCTTCGTTGACGCCGTTCAAGCGCAGGACCGTCACGCCGCCGTCAGGCAGGGTCACGCTGGCGAATGTCGGCTTGTCCTTCGACTCAGGCTTGGACATGCGGAACAGCGCCTGCAGCACCGCAGGGTCGATACCTTCCTGGCTGCGGGTCGCCGCCTCGACGACTTTCCAGCCTTGACCGTTGACAGGCTTGTCCAGCGCCGTCTTGCCATCACGCAGGCTGGCAATCAACTCATCGGCCTGGGTCTTGGCGGCAGCGCTGGCGTGTTCCTTGGCCAATTGGGCGCGGATCGGCCCGGCCACGTTTTCCAGCGGAAGCTGCTGAGGCTTGCGATGCTCCTTGGCGCGCAGCACCACGACGGTTTCCGGATCCAGCTCGATGGCGGTACTGTTGGCCCCCTCCTCCAGCACTTCCGGGCTGAACGCAGCGGTGATCACGGCACGGTTGGCCGCGATTCCTTCGCCGCCTTCACGACCGAACGGTGCCGACGTATGGACGGTCAGCTTAAGGTCCTGGGCTGGCTGGGCCAGGTCGGAAGCCTCGAACGAAGCGTCTTCCAGTTGCTTGGTCGCCTCGACGAACCGCTGCTCCACTTGCTGGGTCTTCAGGTCGCGGGTCAGCTTGTCCTTCAGGCTCGCAAAACTCGGAACCTCAGGCGCTTCGACACCCAGCAGCTTGATCAGGTGCAGGCCGAAATCGGTTCGCACCGGTGCCGAGACCTGATCCTTGTTCAACGCATACAGCGCCTTTTCGAACTCCGGATCATAGACACCTGGACCGGCATAACCGAGATCGCCGCCGTTGTTGGCTGAGCCCGGATCCTGGGAGAATTCCTTCGCCAGCGCCTCAAACGACTCGCCTTTGGCCAGTCGAGCCTGGATTTCCTCGATCTTGGCCTTGGCCTGGGCTTCGGTGACCTTGTCGTTCACTTCAATCAGGATGTGCGCAGCACGACGCTGTTCGGAAAGATTGGCGATCTCTTTCTGGTAAGCCGCCTGCAGATCTTCATCCTTGACGCTGACCTGATCGAAGAACGAAGCCTTCTTCAGCTCGAGATAGTCGATGACGACCTGATCAGGCGTCATGAACTCCTTGGCGTGCTGATCGTAGTAAGCCTTGACCTCATCGTCGGTCAGCTTCACGGCCGCCGGATCCGCCTTGACGGTGAGCGTAGCGAAATCACGGGTCTGCTTTTCCAGGCGGGCGAATGCCAACACCTGGGCATCGGTGACAAAACCGCTGCCAGCGAGACCGGCACGCAATTGGCCAATGAGCATTTCCTGCGCCAGCATCTCGCGGAACTGCAGTCGGCCATAACCCAACTGGCGAATCACCTGGTCGAAACGCTCAGGACTGAATTTACCATCGACCTGGAATTCCGGCGTTTGCAGGATCACCTGGTCCAGCGCGGCTTCGGAGAAAGCGAATTTCGCATCGTGTGCGCCTTGCAGCAACAGCTTGCGATCGATCAGCCCTTTGAGCGCCGAGTCACGCAGCATCTTCTCGTCCAGCAGGGAGGCGTCGAAATCCTTGCCCAGCTGTTGCATGAGCTGACGGCGTTGCATATCGACCGCCTGGCTCAGCTCGTTCTGGCTGATTTTTTCGCCGTTGACCTTGGCCGCGTCATTGCTGTTGGTGGTGGCTTGAAAAATAGCTTCGAAACCGGTCAACGCCATCAATGCGACGATGATTCCGATGATGGTCTTGGCAATCCAGCCTTGTGAATTGTCCCTGATATTCTGCAGCATGCGTCCCCCAGAAACGGTTGAACTTCAAAATTAGGCAACCGTGGAGCGTGGGTAGAATCCGGATAGAAGAAAGGCGCATCCGAGGATGCGCCTTCTCGTAACTGGCGGAGCGGACCGGGCTCGAACCCGCGAGCCCTGGCGTGACAGCCCGTTTGTGCCGGCTGCATTACCGCTCCGCTGCCAAGCCAGGCATGACCCCGACCCGGATAAACTCAATGAAACCTTAGTTGACGGCTTCTTTCAGCGCTTTACCAGCTTTGAAGCCTGGCTTTTTGGCAGCGGCGATTTGCAGCGTCTTGCCAGTCTGCGGGTTGCGACCAACACGAGCTGGACGATCGGTAACGGAGAAAGTACCGAAACCCACCAGAACAACAGAGTCGCCAGCCTTGAGAGCGCCAGTGACGGATTCGATTACAGCGTCCAGCGCACGGCCAGCAGCAGCTTTCGGGATATCAGCGGATGCAGCGATAGCATCAATCAGTTCCGACTTGTTCACTCTAAGTCCCCTTATATCTATTTGAGATGATTCTAAGTTTTTTTGGTGAAAGCAAAAACGAGTGCTGAATGGCCTGCAGACACTTAAGAGCCGCTTTATAACAAGGGCTCTAAAAAACTGTCAAGGAAGCCCCCCAGGCAAATGCGTATTAATGCGTGCTAATTCTTTCCTTAGAGTCAGACTCTCGCTTTTCTTCCTTTGCGACAATCTCCGGAGCCACATCCGGCAAGGGCTCCGGCGCGTATTGCAGCGCAATTTGCAGGACTTCGTCAATCCATTTAACCGGTTTGATCTGAAGATCCTGCTTGATGTTGTCGGGAATTTCCTTGAGATCACGGACATTCTCTTCCGGAATGATCACGATCTTGATCCCGCCACGGTGAGCTGCCAGAAGTTTTTCTTTCAGGCCGCCAATCGCCAGGACCTGGCCACGCAGGGTGATTTCACCGGTCATGGCGACATCCGCACGCACCGGAATGCCGGTCAATGCAGAAACCAGGGCGGTGCACATGCCCACGCCGGCGCTCGGTCCATCCTTGGGTGTAGCCCCCTCCGGCATGTGGATATGCGTGTCCCGCTTCTCATGGAAATCCAGGGGAATGCCCAGGCTGCGCGCACGGCTGCGCACAACTGTCAGCGCCGCGGTGATCGACTCCACCATGACATCGCCGAGGGAACCGGTCTTGATCAATTGGCCCTTGCCCGGAACCACGGCGGCTTCAATAGTCAGCAACTCGCCGCCGACCTGCGTCCACGCGAGGCCGGTCACCTGACCGATCTGGTCCTGTTGCTCGGCGAGCCCGTAGCGGAACTTGCGCACACCGAGGAAGTGCTCCAGCAGGTCGGATGTCACCTTGACCGCGAAGCGTTTTTCCAGCGCGTGCTCCTTGACCGCCTTGCGGCAGACCTTGGCAATCTGCCGCTCGAGACCACGCACACCGGCTTCACGGGTGTAGTAACGAATGATGTCGCGAATCGCCTCCTCGTCAAATTCCAGCTCACCCTTTTTCAAGCCGTTGGCCTGGATCTGCTTGGGCGAAAGGTACTTGACGGCGATGTTGATTTTCTCGTCTTCGGTGTAGCCCGGCAGACGAATCACCTCCATCCGGTCCAGCAACGCTGGCGGGATATTCATTGAGTTGGAGGTGCACAGGAACATCACGTCGGAGAGGTCGTAGTCGACTTCCAGATAGTGATCGTTGAAATTGTGATTCTGCTCGGGATCGAGCACCTCAAGCAACGCAGACGCAGGATCACCGCGCATATCGCTGCCCATCTTGTCGATTTCATCCAAAAGGAACAGCGGATTGCGTACACCCACCTTCGTCATCTTTTGAATCAATCTTCCTGGCATGGAACCGATGTACGTGCGGCGATGACCACGAATTTCCGCCTCGTCACGCACCCCGCCAAGCGCCATTCGCACAAATTTGCGGTTGGTGGCGTGGGCGATCGATTCCGCCAGGGAAGTCTTACCGACACCCGGAGGACCGACCAGGCACAGGACCGGGCCACGAATCTTCTTCACGCGTTTCTGCACGGCGAGGTATTCAAGGATGCGTTCCTTGACCTCTTCCAGGCCGTAATGGTCCGCATCGAGGATGTCCTCGGCACGCGCCAGGTCCAGGCGGACTTTGCTCTGGGCTTTCCACGGCACCTGGACCAGCCAGTCGATGTAGGAACGCACCACGGTGGCTTCGGCAGACATCGGCGACATCTGCTTGAGCTTGTTCAGCTCGGCCTGGGCCTTGGCGAGCGCATCCTTTGGCAGGCCAGCGGCATCGATGCGCTTCTTCAGCTCTTCGATTTCGTTGTGACCTTCGTCGCCATCGCCGAGCTCTTTCTGAATGGCCTTCATCTGCTCATTCAGATAGTACTCACGCTGACTGCGCTCCATCTGTTTCTTGACGCGACCACGAATGCGTTTTTCAACCTGCAGCAGGTCGATTTCGCCGTCGAGCAATGCCAGTACGTGCTCGACACGCGCCGACAACTCGATAATCTCGAGGATTTCCTGCTTCTGCTCGATCTTGAGGGCCATGTGGGCCGCCATCGTATCGACCAGGCGTCCTGGCTCGTCGATGCTGTTGAGCGACGACAGGACCTCGGCAGGCACCTTCTTGCCCAACTGCACATACTGTTCGAACTGCGACAGCAGGCTGCGGACAAAAACCTCCGACTCACGCTCCGGCGCCTCGACTTCGTCGATCAGCGACACCTCGGCACGGCAATGCCCGTCCACTTCGCTGAAACGCTCGACCGCCCCGCGCTGTTCGCCCTCGACCAGGACCTTGACGGTGCCGTCAGGAAGCTTGAGCAGTTGCAGGACCGTTGCAATCGTACCTACGCGATAAAGTGCGTCTTCACCGGGATCATCGTCGGCAGGGTTTCTCTGAGCGATCAGAAGAATCTGCTTATCACCCGTCATCGCGGCCTCGAGGGCTTCGATGGACTTCTCGCGCCCCACGAACAGCGGGATAACCATGTGCGGATATACCACGACATCGCGCAATGGCAGGAGAGGCAATTCGATGGTTGTCTTCATGATTTCGCCTCTACGGCGGCCGTAAGGCCGTGAACAGATGGAAGTAAGCTTGAAACCAAGATGGGGGCAGCCTTCAAAAAAAACAAGCGCTAAGACACGTCTAAAACGCGCTAATAGCAAAGGGGCCCGAAGGCCCCTCCTTTATTCCGACAGCGGGACACTTATGCGTCCGGCGCAGCCTTGGCAGCCGGCTCACTGTTTTCGTAGATATACAGTGGTTTGGACTTGCCTTCTATGACGCTTTCGTCGATGACGACTTTACTCACCTCGGACTGCGAGGGGATTTCGTACATCGTATCGAGCAATACGCCTTCGAGAATCGAACGCAACCCACGGGCACCGGTTTTACGCTCCAGGGCACGCTTGGCGACGGATTTCAGCGCGTCGGAACGGAATTCGAGGTCTACGCCTTCCATTTCGAACAGCTTGGCATATTGCTTGGTCAGGGCGTTTTTCGGCTCGGTCAGAATCTGCATCAACGCAGCTTCATCCAGCTCGTCCAGTGTCGCCAGGACCGGCAGACGACCGACGAATTCCGGAATCAAGCCGAACTTGACCAGATCGTCAGGCTCGACTTCACGCAGGGATTCACCGACCTTCTTGCCCTCTTCCTTGCTGCGAACCTCGGCGTTGAAGCCGATGCCGCCGCGGGTGGAACGGTTCTGGATGACCTTTTCCAGGCCGGAGAACGCACCACCGCAGATGAACAGGATGTTACGTGTGTCGACCTGCAGGAATTCCTGCTGCGGGTGCTTGCGACCGCCTTGGGGCGGAACGGAAGCGACCGTGCCTTCGATCAACTTGAGCAACGCCTGCTGCACGCCCTCGCCGGAAACGTCCCGGGTGATGGACGGGTTGTCGGACTTGCGGGAAATCTTGTCGATTTCATCGATGTAGACAATGCCCATCTGGGCCTTTTCCACGTCGTAGTCGCACTTCTGCAGCAGTTTCTGAATGATGTTCTCGACGTCCTCACCCACATAACCCGCCTCGGTGAGGGTGGTTGCGTCGGCGATGGTGAACGGAACGTTCAGCAAACGGGCCAGGGTTTCGGCAAGCAGGGTCTTACCCGAGCCTGTCGGGCCGATCAGCAGGATGTTGCTCTTGCCGAGTTCGACTTCGTCATTCTTCTTGTCACGCTGGTTCAGGCGCTTGTAGTGGTTGTACACCGCTACGGCCAGTACCTTTTTCGCGCGCTCCTGACCGATTACATACTGGTCAAGGATGCCGCTGATTTCTTTGGGCGAAGGCAACTTATGCGCGCTGCTTTCGGCCTGGGCTTCCTGCACCTCCTCGCGGATGATGTCATTGCACAGGTCGACGCACTCGTCGCAAATGAAGACCGAGGGGCCGGCAATCAATTTGCGTACTTCATGCTGGCTTTTGCCACAGAAGGAGCAATAGAGCAGTTTGCCGTTGTCCTCGCCGTTGCGGGTGTCAGTCATTCGATCGATCCAAATCCGATAGGCTTGCAACACAAGATGAAGGCAATTGCGGGCTTTTTCAAGCCCGCAGATGATCGGACCTGCCGATCAACCTTATTTTGAGCTGCTTATTTTAAGCGGGGCGCTGGCTGATCACTTCATCGATCAGACCATATTCACGTGCGGCTTCAGCGCTCATGAAATTGTCGCGATTGGTATCGCGCTCGATTTCTTCAAGCGTGCGCCCGCTGTGCTTGGCCATCAACGTGTTGAGGCGCTCGCGGATGAAGAGGATTTCCTTGGCATGGATTTCGATATCAGATGCCTGGCCCTGGAAACCACCCAAAGGCTGGTGAATCATCACGCGGGAATTCGGCAGGCAGTAACGCTTGCCTTGGGCACCGGCCGTCAGCAAAAACGCACCCATGCTGCACGCCTGACCGATGCAGGTCGTCGAAACGTTAGGCTTGATGAACTGCATGGTGTCGTAGATCGACATTCCCGCCGTCACCGAACCGCCCGGGGAGTTGATATAGAGATGGATGTCCTTGTCCGGGTTTTCGGCTTCAAGGAACAGCAGTTGTGCACAGATCAGGTTGGCCATGTAGTCCTCTACCGGACCTACCAAAAAGATCACTCGCTCCTTGAGCAGACGCGAATAGATGTCATAGGCACGTTCGCCACGGGCGGACTGCTCGATAACCATAGGGACCAGGCCGCCTGCGGCCTGGATGTCAGAGCTCTGCTGATAAAAAGAATTGCGGGACATGTCTCGCAGTCACTCCCAAATAGTTATGTCTTGAATACGCATAAGCCAGCGCGAAGGCTGGCTTATGGTGTGTATTTCTTACCGCAGAACCATCAATCGGCTTGTGGAGCTTCCACCGGCTTGACCGCTTCTTCGTAAGAGACCGCTTTGTCGGTCACGCTAGCTTTCTGCAGAACAGTATCCACAACTTGCTCTTCCAGCACAACCGAACGGACTTCGTTCAGCTGCTGCTCGTTCTTGTAGTACCAGGACACTACCTGCTCAGGCTCTTGGTAAGCCGAGGCCATTTCCTGGATCAGCTCGCGAACGCGGGCTTCGTCAGGCTTGAGTTCGAACTGCTTGACCACTTCAGCGACGATCAGGCCCAGCACGACGCGGCGCTTGGCTTGCTCTTCGAAGAGTTCGGCCGGCAGTTGGTCAGGCTTGATGTTGCCACCGAACTGCTGAACGGCCTGCACGCGCAGACGGTTCACTTCGTTGTCCAGCAGAGCCTTCGGCACTTCGATCGGGTTGGAGGCCAGCAGACCGTCCATGACCTGGTTCTTGACCTTGGACTTGATGGCCTGACGCAGCTCGCGCTCCATGTTCTTGCGAACTTCGGCGCGGAAACCTTCCAGACCGGTTTCCTTGATACCGAACTGGGCGAAGAACTCTTCGTTCAGCTCAGGCAGCTTAGGCTCGGAAATGCTGTTGACGGTCACGGTGAATTCGGCGGCTTTGCCGGCCAGATCCAGGTTCTGATAGTCCTCTGGGAAGGTCACGTTCAGAACGCGCTCTTCGCCAGCCTTGGCGCCAACCAGGCCGTCTTCGAAGCCCGGGATCATGCGACCGGAGCCCAGCACCAGCTGGGTAGCCTTGGCGGAACCGCCAGCGAACACTTCACCGTCGACCTTGCCGACGAAATCGATGTTCAGCTGGTCTTCGTTCTGGGCGGCACGATCAGTGGCTTCGAAACGGGTGTTCTGCTTGCGCAGGATGTCGAGCATCTTGTCCAGGTCGGCATCCGAAACGTCAGCGCTCAGGCGCTCGACGGCAATGGACTCGAAACCGGCGACGATGAACTCGGGGAACACTTCAAAGGTGGCAACGAACTCGAGATCCTTGCCTTTCTCCAGCACTTTAGGCTCTACGGAAGGAGCGCCAGCCGGGTTCAGCTTCTGCTCGACCACCGCTTCGTAGAACGAAGACTGGATCACGTCGCCCACGGCTTCCTGGCGCGCATCAGCTTCGTAACGCTGACGGATCACGCTCATTGGCACTTTGCCTGGGCGGAAACCTGGGATTTTGGCCTTTTGGGCAGTCTGCTGCAGACGCTTGTTGACCTGAGTCTCGATACGCTCAGCTGGCACGGTGATGCTCATGCGGCGCTCAAGAGCAGAAGTATTTTCAACAGAAACTTGCATGGATATTCCTCGTTGCACAGACGTTGGCCGGGCGTTTCCGACCCCAGAATCAAGGGCATGCATTCTAGTAGGTCAAACTCAAGAAGTCACCCTACTGAAAACACGCAGGAAACAGACGCCGAATTTATAAGCAGGGCCATGGTTCATGCCCCGCCCGGTTTGCTAATACAGTCGATCACCGCCAAGGCTCTGCGCAGCACCTTCCTATATAGAAGCACCGCAACCGCGCGCTTGGCATGCGGCCTTTTATAAAAAGACCGACGGGCATGCCGAGTATCATCGCGAAACACAATCGCGAACACTGCCGCCGCGCGCCCGCCCCAAGGACCGACGCCGACACGTAACCGGTGAAAACAAAAACGGCGCAGCCCCTTCTCAGGTTCTGCGCCGTTCTCTGCTAATTAAATAGCGACTTGTATGGTGCGGACGGAGAGACTCGAACTCTCACACCTTGCGGCGCTGGAACCTAAATCCAGTGTGTCTACCAATTCCACCACATCCGCGTATCAAGCTTTTAAAGCAAAGGCGCCAGATTGTTAGATCTGGCGCCTTTCTAGAATATGGGGTGGACGATGGGGATCGAACCCACGACAACGGGAGTCACAATCCCGTGCTCTACCAACTGAGCTACGCCCACCATATTGCCTTGTAGCGTTACTTGTGCCAAAGCTGCCTAATTGGCGCACCCGGCAGGACTCGAACCTGCGACCATCCGCTTAGAAGGCGGATGCTCTATCCAGCTGAGCTACGGGCGCCTTTTTAATCTGTATTCTTGGACGATTACAAACTAAGTGCTTTCAGTTTTGCCGAGTTTAAACTACCAACTCCGCTCAACCTTCTTAACCAGTGCTAGGCTGTGCCCGACAAGTGCGACGAATGTTATAGACGGCCCGATAGGTCGTCAACTCTTTTTTAAAAAAAATTCATTTAATTAAAGGGGTTAGGGGAATTTGCAGACCAAGCGCCTTTGCCCTCACGCCTCGGCATGCGAGAATGCGATCTCTTTTTTTCCCCTCTCGATGGTTAACCACGCGCAATGACTGCACAACTTATCGACGGCAAATCGATCGCCGCCAGCCTGCGCCAGCAGATCGCCCAACGAGTCACCGAGCGCCGCCAGCAAGGCCTGCGCACGCCCGGCCTTGCGGTGATCCTGGTCGGCAGCGATCCTGCCTCTCAGGTTTATGTCTCGCACAAGCGTAAAGACTGTGAAGAGGTCGGCTTCCTTTCCCAGGCCTACGACCTGCCTTCCGAAACCACTCAGCAAGCGCTGGCCGATCTGATCGACCGCCTCAATGACGATCCGAACATCGATGGCGTGCTGCTCCAGCTACCGCTGCCCGAACACCTTGACGCCTCTAAACTGCTGGAGCGTATCCGCCCGGACAAGGACGTCGACGGTTTCCATCCTTATAACGTCGGTCGCCTCGCCCAACGCATCCCATTGCTGCGCCCGTGCACGCCCAAGGGCATCATGACCTTGCTGGAAAGCACTGGCGTGGATCTTTACGGGCTCGACGCCGTGGTCGTGGGCGCCTCCAACATCGTTGGCCGGCCGATGGCCATGGAATTGCTGCTCGCTGGCTGTACCGTCACCGTGACCCATCGCTTCACCAAGGACCTGGCGGGCCACGTCGGTCGGGCTGACCTGGTGGTGGTGGCCGCCGGCAAGCCGGGCCTGGTCAAAGGCGAATGGATCAAGGAAGGCGCCATCGTCATCGACGTCGGCATCAACCGCCAGGACGACGGCAAGCTGGTGGGCGATGTGGTCTACGAGACCGCCCTGCCCCGCGCCGGCTGGATCACGCCGGTACCCGGCGGCGTAGGACCGATGACCCGGGCCTGCCTGCTGGAAAACACCCTTTATGCGGCCGAGACGCTGCATAGCTGATTAGCCGTTTCAACTCAGCCACAAACCCTGTGGGAGCGAGCCTGCTCGCGATAGCTTGGGATCAGCCGACATCAATGCTGGCAGAGACACCGCTATCGCGAGCAGGCTCGCTCCCACAGTATTTTGTCATCTGATCCCTGATCGGCGGACGTTGGCCCGTGCAGCGCGCCCCCGAATCTGCCAGTTTACAAATTTTTCAGATCCGATTCGCCAGAATCGCCTTCATTAAACTTTATTTATTGATGCGCCCCGACGGCACAGGCATATAGCGCTGGCGTCGCCCATACTCCTAAAATGCGGCGCTTTTTCAACAAGCCGCTGCTCGACAGCACCTTCAACTCCATCGAGTCTACTCGCGTGAAAATCCGTCTTTCGATCCTCAGCCTGTTTTTCCTTTTCACGGGCACCTTCATCACGCAGAACATCAGCGCGCAGGAAACCATTGCCCCGCCACGAGACACTTCAAAACTGCAGGTCGCCTCCGGCAGTGCGATCCTGCTGGACCTGCAGACGGACAAGGTGGTCTATTCGAGCAATCCGGACGTCGTGGTGCCGATCGCATCGGTAACCAAGTTGATGACCGGCCTGATCGTGCTGGACGCCAGGCAGAACCTGGACGAATACATTTCCATGACCATCGCCAACACGCCGGAAATGAAAGGTGTGTTTTCCCGGGTCAAGCTCAACAGTGAACTGTCACGCCGGGACACGCTGCTGATCGCCCTGATGTCGTCGGAGAACCGCGCCGCCGCCAGCCTCGCCCATCATTATCCGGGCGGCTACGCGGCGTTCATTGCGGCGATGAACGCCAAGGCCAAGGCGCTGGGCATGTCCAGCACCCACTATGTCGAGCCCACCGGCCTGTCCATTCACAACGTCTCGACCGCCCGGGACCTGACCAAGCTGTTGATCGCCGCTCGCAAGTATCCATTGCTGAGCGAATTGAGTACCACCAAGGAAAAGACCGTGACGTTCCGCAAGCCGGTCTACAGCCTGGGCTTTCGCAACACCGATCATCTGGTCCACAAGGCCAACTGGGACATTCAGTTGACCAAGACCGGCTTCACCAACCAGGCCGGTCATTGCCTGGTGCTGGTGACAAAAATGGGTAATCGTCCGATGGCGCTGGTGATTCTCGACGCGTTCGGCAAATACACTCATTTTGCCGATGCCAGCCGTATTCGCAGCTGGGTCGAGACAGGCAAAAGCGCCAGTGTCCCTGCCGTGGCCTTGCAATACAAGGCCGCCAAGAACCTCAAGAGCCGCCAGAGTGGCGTGGTAGAAGCGTCAAAATAATTCGGCCAGGCGCAAACAGATAGCCCCGACTCGTCGGGGCTATTTTTGTCAGGGCTTAAGGTTACCCAGTGGGTCATAGGCTCTCGAGGAAGGTGGTTCCTCATCCTCCTCGTCCCGGGGCGCCTTGGCCGGCCCTACCGGGTCCACTTGCGGATCGTCGAGATCCGGCGAGTCCGGATCGAATCCCAAGTCATCATCACCGGATGAATGCTCGGAAGAATGCGGCCCTGAAGGTGTTTTCGACTGTGCCATGGTTGCCTCCTTGAATCATGGCCCGGAAATTCCAGGCCCTGACGTTAAGAACCCGAGGCATGCGAGGTCGTGCCCGAAAGCTGACGAACGGGGACGCGACTCAGCGTGCGGAGCCCAGCGCCTTGGTGGCCCGCGCGGCGGCCTGCTCCTGCCCCGCCCCGGCTAACTCGTCGGCGGCCTTCAACCAGCGCTGGGAGTCAACGTTGGCCGGAAGTTGCGTGGGCTGCTGTATCAACACCGCCCAACCGCCCGCGCCTTTGAACGCCGATTCGAATGCATCGAAACTCATCAACGACCGCCGGTTCATCCCCGACCGCAGCAGCACGGTACGTTTTTGTCGGTTGTAGCCAGCCAGGATCGCGTAGCGTGGCCCGGACCAGAACGCCGAACCCTCGGTGTAGCGCAACAGCACGGGATAACCCGCCGCCACCTGTTCGAGCAACGCCGCGAGCTCATGGTCGAGGGGATAGACGACCAGTCCGTATTCACGCGCCAAGGTTTGCAGACTCTGCTGCAAACGCGCCTCGCCACCGGGCAGGTGTAACGGTTTTTCCAGCAACCCGGGCGTGATGACCGTCCCTTGCAGAGTCAGCAGAGCCGCCAACGATTGCGGAGCGCCCTGATACATCTCGCCGCGAAAGAACGGCACGCTGTTGAGTTCGACCCGCTCGGGCAGACGCTTTATCTGCGGCGACACGCCCCCCGCGCACCCAACCAGGACAGCGGCACAGGTCAGCGCCACTACCAGTGATCGAAAAGATGAAATTACCGGCACCATTAATGACTCTCTTGTTCAGGCAGACCCGGCATCCGGGCCGGGCTTGGGCCGACGATCATAAAGTGCGCGCCCGCCTGGGTATAGCCACAAGCAAGAGTTTCACAACCGCGATAGAACGAACCGATCCGTCGCCACTGCCGGCGATCGACTGCTCGTAACACTCGAGCGGCTAGACTGTCCATTGTAATGAGTGCATTGCCCGAGTCCGGGCTGAAGGAGGCACAGATGAGCCTGACGACGACTATTCTGATGCTGATATTTGGCTGGCTGAGCGTAGCGACCGCCATGTTGTGGGGCGTAATGCGGATCGCCCGGCGCCATCATCACGCACCTCCCCCTCAAGCGAAACGGCCCCCCAAACCCGCCAGGCGCCACGCCACCGCACACTGACATTATCGCCGCGCATGAAAAAGCCGCCCGGGCCTTGGACCCGGGCGGCTTTTGTCTGCCTGGTATCAGGCTTTGTCGACGAGCGCTTTCTCCCTGGCGCGTCGGGACAACATGTTCAACACCTCGATCGCCGCCGAGAAGGCCATGGCCGCGTAGATATAGCCCTTGGGCACATGGGCACCGAAACCTTCGGCGATCAGGGTCATGCCAATCATGATCAGGAAGCCCAGGGCCAACATGACCACGGTGGGGTTGTCATTGATGAACTTCGCCAACGGCTCGGCGGCCAGCAGCATCACCAGCACCGAAACCACCACGGCGATGATCATGATCGGCAAGTGTTCGGTCATACCCACCGCGGTAATGATGCTGTCGATGGAAAACACCAGGTCGAGCATCAGGATCTGACCGATCGCAGCAGCGAACCCGAGGGTCACGCCCGATGTGGCCGACTTGGGATCGTTCGGCGCCGGGTCCATGCTGTGATGGATCTCGGTGGTCGCCTTCCACAACAGGAACAGGCCACCGGCGATGAGGATCATGTCCTTCCAGGAAAAGGCCTGGCCAAGGATTTCGATGACCGGTTCCGTCAACTGCACAATGAACGCGATGGTGCTCAGCAGGCCCAGGCGCAGGATCAGCGCCATGCCGATACCGATCCGCCGCGCCTTGGCGCGATGCTGTTCGGGCAGCTTGTTGGTCAAGATCGAAATGAAGATCAGGTTGTCGATGCCAAGCACGATTTCCATGACGACCAGGGTGGCCAAGGCAATCCAGGCGGTGGGGCTGGCGGCAAGCTGTAACAGATAATCCATGGGTCAGTCCTGACTCGATTTGACGGGGTTAGATGGTCTTGGTGGAGGATTCGGATTCTTCAGCGTCTTTCTCCGGCTCTTTTTTGGGGCTTATCAGCCCACCAGTAGCCTCGCTGATGGCCTGCTCGGCAGCTTTGTGAGTATCGTCGATTGCCTGCTTGGCCGTTTCGACTGCTTGTTCCTTAAGTTGCTGGGCCAACTGCTGGGCGCTCTTTTCCGCTTGTTCACAACCCACGAGCGCTATCGATGACAGCGACAGGAAGGCTGCAAGACCCAAGGATTTATACGTCATGGACAGTGCCTCTTTAGAAAATGGATGGAGCACAAAGATGGCTCACCGATGGCCCGGCATTCTAGAGAGGCAGATACTTCAGGAAAATTCGTATTTTCAGCGGCTATACTTCGGTATTTACGAATCGGCGAAAACCATGCTCAATTATCGACAGCTGCATTATTTCTGGGTGGTGGCAAAAACCGGCAGCATCGTGCGCGCCTGTGAGCAATTGAACCTGACCCCGCAAACCATCAGCGGGCAGATCTCCCTGTTCGAACAGACCTACAACATCAAATTGTTCCAGCGCGTCGGGCGCCAGTTGGAGCTGACAGAAGCCGGTCGCCAGACGTTGCCTTACGCCGAACACATGTTCCAACTCGGCGGCGAACTGGAATTGATATTGCGCGCCCAACCCAACGAGCAGCAGACACTGTTTCGGGTCGGGGTGGCGGATGTCGTGCCCAAGTCCATCGTCTATCGGCTGCTGGCCCCGACCATGGAACTGAGCGAGCCACTGCGTATCACCTGTCGCGAGGACAAGCTCGAACGGCTGCTGGCGGACCTGGCAATCCAACGCCTGGACCTGGTGATTTCCGACAGCCCGATGCCGACTCACCTGGATATCAAGGGCTACAGCCAGAAGCTTGGAGAATGCGGGATCAGCTTTTTTGCCACCGCCGCGCTGGCCGATCGTCATGGGCAGAATTTTCCCCATGGCCTGCATGACGCCCCGCTGCTGATCCCGGGACCGGAAACCGTCGTACGCAGCCGCCTGCAACGCTGGTTCGCCGAACAGCAGATCCAGCCGCGGATTGTCGGCGAGTTCGACGACAGCGCGTTGATGCAGGCATTCGGCCAGTCAGGCAGCGGGATTTTTATCGGTCCCAGCGTGATTGCCGAAGAGGTTAAGCGGCAATATGGGGTGCAGGTCATCGGCCAGACCGAGGCAGTGAGCGAGTCGTTCTACGCCATTTCCGTGGAACGCAAGGTCAGCCACCCTGGCATCGTCGCAATTGCCGAAGGGGCACGCCGCGAGCTGTTCAGCGCCTAGCAATCAGCGCAGGCATTGCGCGGCTTGAACGTCATCAGCAACAGCGCCAGCAGGATCGATACCAGGATGAATCCGGCCGCGGCGAAACCGACGCTGCCCAGGCCCAGCGTATCGATGACCCGACCGCCCACCAACGCCCCCAGGCCAATGCCCAGGTTGGCCCCGGCGATGTTCAGCGAAGCAGCAAACGCCGGCGCTTCAGGGGCCGCTTTCATCAGCCGCACATGGCTGACCAGGAACAGCGCCGCCTGGGTCACGCCCCAGATACCCATCGCGGCGGCCAACCCCAGCGTCGAATGAATGCTCGGCACCAGCGCCACCATGCCGCCGATCATGAACAGGCAGAACACCATTGAGGCGATCAGCGGATGCCGGTCTACCGCGCGACCACCCAGGGAGTTGCCGAGCAGGCCCACGGCCCCGAAGCCCATCAGGCACCAACCCACGAGCGTACCGTCGAACCCGGCCAGGCGTTCGAGGATATCTGCCAGATAGGTATAGGCGGTAAACATGCCGCTGAATACCAGGATCGACAGCAGCACATGCCCCTGCATCAGGGGGCTGCGCAGGATCTTGAATTGCGAGCGAAAGCTCACTTGATGCTGGTGCAGATTGGTTTTCGGCAGGTAGATAAACAGCAGCAGCGCCTTGGCAAACGCGATGACCGCCAGGATTGCAAAAGCGCTGCGCCAGCCGAATGCGTCGGAGATCAGGGTGCCGACCGGAATGCCGAATACCGTGGCGCAGACGATACCGAAGCCGATCCGCGCGATGGCTCGCCCGGCAAACTGCGGCCCGACGATGTCCACTGCGGTTTCACTGGCCAACGCCCAGAATACCGGCAGACCCAAAGCCGGGACCAACCGGGCAATGGCCATGACCCAGATGTTCGGCGCCAGCGCCGCCAAAGTGTTGGCCAGGCCGAACATCACCAGCACGCTGATAAACAGCCGACGCCGCTCGACACGGGCAAACCACGCGGTCAGGAACGGCCCGAACGCCGCGACAGTAAATGCGAACAAAGTCACCAGCAGTCCAGCCTGAGGGATGGTGACTTGCAGGTCCCGGGCGATGGCTGGCAACAGGCCGACAATGATGAATTCCGTGGTCAGCACCGTGAAGCCGGCGGCGGACAACAGGAAGATGGGCAACAGCATGCAGAACTCCAACAAAACGACGACACCAGCGTTAGCCCAAGGGCCCGCTGGAAAACAAATGAAGTGAGAGTGGCAAAGCCTAACAGATTGGGGCCGTTAGAAAAAAGCAGATAAACAGGCAGGTGACGGATCGTCACAGGTCCGTCAGATTTTTCGCCGGGCTGTGATAAAGTCCGCGGCCTGCAAATGCTCCACACTCTTTTCGGTCCCGATCATGTGGCCTGCCCGCTTGTTGCCCTGATTGACGGACCGTTGCACATAAAAAATCAGAGATACCGTCATGACTGCTGTGTCCTCTTCCCTTCTGCACCGCTTCAAACGCACCAGCCTGGTGACGCAAATTGTCATCGGCCTGATCGCCGGCATTGTCCTGGCGTGGCTGGCCCCTGACGTGGCGAAATCCACGGCGTTCATCGGCAAGGTCTTTGTGTCGGCGCTCAAGGCCGTGGCGCCGATCCTGGTGTTCGTGCTGGTCATGGCGTCGATCGCCAACCATAAGCACGGCCAGGAAACCCATATCCGCCCGATCCTCTTCCTTTATCTGCTGGGCACTTTCGCTGCGGCCGTGGTCGCGGTCATTGCCAGCACCCTCTTTCCCTCGAGCCTGGTGTTGAGCGCCCAGGACGTTGCCGTTACCGCGCCCGGCGGGATCAGTGAAGTGCTGCAGAGCCTGTTGCTCAGCGTGGTGGACAACCCCGTTCGAGCGCTGATGGACGGTAACTTCATTGGCATCCTGGCCTGGGCCATCGGCATGGGTATTGCCATTCGCCATGCCGGCGAAACCACGCGCACCGTACTCGAAGACTTGTCCAATGGCGTGACCGTGATTGTGCGGCTGGTCATCCGCTTCGCCCCGCTGGGTATTTTCGGCCTGGTAGCCTCGACCCTGGCCACCTCCGGCTTTGGTGCGCTGCTCGGTTACCTGCACCTGTTGACCGTGCTGATCGGCTGCATGCTGTTCGTGGCACTGGTGGTCAACCCGCTCATCGTGCTCTGGAAACTGCGTCGCAACCCCTTCCCGCTGGTGTTCACCTGCCTGCGTGAAAGCGGCATCACCGCGTTCTTCACGCGCAGCTCGGCGGCCAACATTCCCGTGAACCTGGAGCTGAGCAAGCGCCTCGGCCTGCACGAAGACACCTACTCGGTCTCGATCCCGCTGGGCGCCACCATCAACATGGCCGGGGCCGCCATTACGATCACCGTACTGACGCTGGCGGCCGTACATACCCTGGGCATCGTGGTGGATGTGCCCACGGCCGTGCTGCTCAGTGTCGTCGCCGCCATCTGCGCCTGCGGCGCGTCCGGGGTCGCCGGCGGTTCGCTGCTGTTGATTCCCCTGGCGTGCAGCCTGTTTGGCATCCCCAGCGAAATCGCCATGCAAGTGGTCGCGGTAGGGTTCATCATCGGCGTGCTGCAGGATTCAGCTGAAACCGCGCTCAACTCGTCCACGGATGTGCTGTTCACGGCGGCGGCTTGCCTGGGTGAAGAAGAGCGGGCGCGGCGTACTGCATAAACCGTGCGTCTTCATCGCGAGCAGGCTCGCTCCCACGAGGACCCTGCGCAATCATTGATTCCTGTGGGAGCGAGCCTGCTCGCGAAGCGGCGCAACAGGCGCTGATGACCTGACAGGCAGCCACAAAAAAGCCCGGAACGGCTCACACCGTCCCGGGCTTTTTCATGCTCTCGGGTTTAGAACGCGCCCATGTAATCGCGCTTGCCTACTTCCACGCCGTTGTGACGCAGCAGTGCATAAGTGGTGGTGACGTGGAAGAAGAATTGCGGCAGGCCGTAGGTCAGCAGGTAGGTTTGACCGCTGAAGCGTTTTTCCTTCGGGGTGCCCGGACGGGTGACAATTTCAATGCCTTCCTTGCCATCGATCTGCTCGGGGCTGATGCCGTCGATGAAGGCCAGCACCTTGGCGATCAGCGCTTGCAGCTCAGCGAAGGTGGTCTCGCTGTCGTCGTATTTCGGCACTTCGATCTCGGCCAGGCGCGCGGACACGCCCTTGGCGAAGTCGACGGCGATCTGCACCTGACGCACCAGCGGGAACATGTCCGGGAACAGGCGTGCTTGCAGGAAAGCGTTCGGATCGATGTTTTTCGCGGTGGCGTGGGCTTCGGCCTTGTTCAGCACATCACTCAGGGCGTTGAGCATCTGTTTGAAAACCGGGACGGAGGCGGCGTACAGGGAAATGGTCATGGCGATCTCATGCGGGTGGTAGGAGGAAACAAATCAAACGTCGGCGATTATAGCCACGGCTTGTTGCGCTCCTTGTCTTTTATTACGCAACGATTAGGCTAGGCGGCTTCCACGGCATAGGGAAACGCGCAATGAGCATCGAAGAACAAAGCCAGGCCGAAGAACCACGGCTCAACAGCACGGAAATCCGCATCCTTGGCGCCCTGATCGAAAAACAGGCCACCAACCCCGAGACCTACCCTCTCACCCTCAACGCGCTAGTGCTGGCCTGCAACCAGAAGACCAGTCGCGAACCGGTGACCAATCTCAGTCCGGGCCAGGTCGGCCAGAGCTTGCGGGCCCTGGAAGGCCGCGGTTTTACCCGGCTGGTCATGGGCAGCCGCGCCGACCGCTGGGAGCACCGGGTCGACAAGGCGCTGGAGTTGGTGCCGGCCCAGGTGATCCTGATGGGATTGCTGTTCCTGCGCGGCCCACAGACCGTCAATGAACTGCTGACCCGCAGCGGCCGCATGCATGATTTCGAAGACACCGAGCAGGTCGTGCATCAGCTTGAGCGCCTGATCGCCCGAGGCCTGGCGCTGCTGGTGCCGCGCCAGGCTGGCCAGCGTGAAGACCGCTACGTGCACGCCATGGGCGACCCCGCGGACATCGAGGCCATCCTCGCCGCTCGCCAGCACCCGATAGAACGCAGTGGCGCCGGCAGCGGCGTGTCACTGGAACGCCTTGAAGAGCTCGAAGCGCGGATCGCCGCGCTGGAGGAGCGTCTGGCGCGCCTGGAGTAATCAGGACCGGGCGAAAGCCACGGCCTTGTCGAATTGCTCCAGGTTGGGCCGCACGCCCGTGTACAGCACAAACTGCTCCAAGGCCTGGATCGCGATCACCTCCAGCCCGGTGATGACCCGCTTGCCTTCTGCCCGGGCCCGGACGATCAACGGCGTTTCCGATGGAATCGCCACCACGTCGAATACCGTCTCGGCTGCCACGAGGGCATCGGGCTCGAACGCCAGGTGGCCCGCTTCAGGACCGCCGGCCATGCCGATCGGCGTCACGTTGATCAGCATTTGTGGCCGGCGATCGCCCAGCTCGGCTTGCCATTCGTATCCCAGGGAGTCGGCCAGGGCTCGGCCGGTGGTTTCGTTGCGGGCGACGATCAGGCCATTTTTATAGCCGCCATTGCGCAAGGCACTGGCGACCGCCTTGGCCATGCCGCCGCTGCCACGCAGGGCGAAAGTCGAATCCTTGGGTACGGCGTGGGTCTGCAGCAATTGGGCGACGGCAATATAGTCGGTGTTGTAGGCCTTCAAATGGCCGTCAGTGTTGACGATGGTGTTAATCGACTGGATCGCGGCGGCGGAAGGGTCCAACTCATCGACCAGGGCGATGCAGGCCTCCTTGAACGGCATCGACACGCCACACCCACGGATGCCCAGGGCGCGAATTCCGCGCACCGCACCCGGCAGGTCGCGACTGCTGAACGCCTTGTAGTAGAAATTCAGGCCCAGTTGTTCATAGAGGTGATTATGAAAGCGCAGGCCGAAGTTGCCCGGGCGCCCCGATAGTGACATGCACAGCTGGGTATCTTTGTTGGGGTTCATCTGCATGCTCGTCTCCTTGAAACACTTTCGGATAAACGCGATCGCCGTACCGACCGGTCCTGTTCGATGCTCAGACCTCGGGCGCAGCGCAGCGACTCGCCATCCGCTGTAAAAAAATCAGCCACAGACCTTACACAATATTTACCCAACGGCGGTGCAAATCCTGGGAAAATCGCTGTCAGAGCAAGTATCCCCGCGCCCCTAATCGGGTCTGTCGCAGGCCACAGGCGCCGGGGCCGGAACGAGGAATCGCCATGAAACGCAAACTTCCCATTATCGCCCTGCTCGTGGGGGCACTCGCGGCCACCGGCCAGGCATCCGCCCATGGTCGCGGTGGTTGGGAGGGTCCCGCGGTGTTTGGTGCAATCGTCGGCTCGGCCATTGTCGGCTCCGCGCTCATCAGCCGCGACCGACCGGTTTATGTCCAGCAACCGGTGTATGTCCAGCCACAACCGGTCTACGTGCAACAACCTGTCTATGTGCAGCAACCGCCACCGGTCTATTACGCGCCGCAACCGGTATACATCGAGCGCCCTGTCTACTATCGCCCGGCGCCGGTGTATTACGGGCCACCACGGGGCTTTTACGATGGCCCGCCGCGCGGCCATTACGGTCGCTGGTAGTCCGTTCAGGGGTCATAAAAAAGCAGCCGGTGATCGATGATCACCGGCTGCTTTTGTTTTCACTCCTCTGCGATCGCCAGATCAGACGTGCTCGCTGCTCTTCAGCCGCACCGGGCCGTGCTCTCCCGGCGAGTGGGCGGGTTCCGCCACCACTGGAATCTCGTTGCCGTCGCAGTCATGCAATTTTCCGTCGCTGAAATAATCGCCTTCACGCAATGCAGCCAGGTCCTGGTAGCGCAGCACCCGCTCGGTACCGGCGGCAAAAACTGACTGCTGGTCGGAGTTGCCGGTGGTGAAATGGTTGAACGCCAGGTTCAGGATAATTGCCATGATTGCCGAAGAACTGATCCCCGAATGGAAGATCGTCGCGAACCAGCTGGGGAAATGGTCGTAGAAGTTCGGTGCGGCGATCGGGATCATGCCGAAGCCAATGGAAGTGGCGACGATGATCAGGTTGACATTGTTGCGGTAGTCAACCTTCGACAGGGTTCGGATACCACTGGCGGCAACCGTACCGAACAGCACGATACCAGCACCACCGAGCACCGAGGTCGGCACGGCGGCGATCACCCGCCCCATGAACGGCAGCAGCCCGAGCACCACCAGGAATATCCCGCCAGTTGCCACGACAAAACGGCTCTTGATACCGGTCACCGCCACCAGCCCGACGTTCTGGGCAAAGGCACTCTGGGTGAAGGAGCCAAAGATCGGGGCGATCATGCTCGACAGCATATCGGCTCGCAGACCATTGCCCAGACGGCGGGAATCGACCTTGGTGTCGATGATTTCCCCCACCGCCAGGATGTCAGCGGAGGTTTCCACCAGCGTCACCATGATCACGATGCACATCGACAGGATCGCCGCGATATGGAAAGTCGGCATGCCGAAGTGGAACGGCGTTGGAAACCCGAACATCGGGCCTTCACTGACGGACGAAAAATCCGCCATGCCGAGGAATACCGCGATGACGGTGCCGATGACCATCGCCAGCAGGATCGACAGGCGTGAAATCGTCGCACTACCCATTTTGCTCAGTACCAGCACCAGTACCAGGGTCAGCGCAGCCAGGCCGATGTTCGCCATGCTGCCGAAATCCGCGGCGTGGCTGTTGCCGCCCATGGCCCAGCGCGCCGCCACCGGCATCAGCGTCAGGCCTATGGTGGTGATGACGATGCCGGTGACCAGCGGCGGGAAGAACCGGGTAATGCGCGAGAATACTGGAGTGATCAACAAGCCGATCAGGGACGCCGCGATTACCGCACCAAGGATGGCCTGGAAGCCCCCTTCCCCGCCGGTTCCAACGATCGCCACCATGGTCGCGACGCCGGAGAACGAAACGCCCTGCACCAGCGGCAACTGGCAGCCAAAGAACGGCAAGCCAAGCGTTTGCAGCAACGTCGCCAGCCCTCCCGCGAACAATGACGCGGCGATCAGCAGACCGATGTCCGCCGGCGACAAGCCGGCCGCCTGGCCGATGATCAAGGGCACCGCGACGATGCCGCCGTACATGGTCAACACATGTTGTAGGCCGTAAGCCATATTCGCGCCGACGCCAAGGTTTTCGTCCTCGGGCCGTGGGAGTGAAACATGGGGCGTTTTCATGGTTCGGGGGTTCCCTGTTTTTTGTTATGCGCACACTGTATTCAAAATTCAGGACAAATGTCCATAGAGTTGTATACAACTTGTTGCGCACTGATTACGGACAAGGTTGCAAATCCCGAACCAGATTGCATTCAACTTCGCGCTATCAGCCCTTCCAGCGCCGGCCGCAGCAGTTCCCGTGGCGGCACCCGCAGCCCGAACTCCGTCTCCAGCAGGTCGATCAACTCGTCGACGTCCATGATTGTGCGTCGCTCACTTTCCTGCCCGATCTGGTGCACGGCATAGCTGTTGCCGTTGAGGGTCTTGCGCAAACCGTCACCCGTGCGGGCGACCATCAACCGGTCCTTGAACGGGGAATCCGGATGACTGCAGACGTACCAATTGCCGACGATGTAATCGATCTCTTCCTGGCGCTGCAGGTCGAACAGGTACATCGGCCGCCATTCGCCCCCTATGTTGGCGCGCAGCATGTAGCCGTCTTCAGTGGTCTCGATGCGGTATGGCTCGTGAGGAGTGGCCTGGACCTCGCGACTGTCCAGCAACAGTGGCGCGGTCGGCACCATGCCACCGAAGCCGACGTCGGTTACATAGCGCACGCCGTCAAGCGTCACCAGGCTCAAGCGATGGGTGCGTGCGGTCCAGGCGCCTTCAGGTGCGTTCATCACTACTCGCCCGGTAATGCCGCGGGCCTCGAAGCCCAGGTCCTGCAAAAGGGCCAGGAATAGCTGATTGAGCTCGTAGCAATAACCGCCGCGCCCTTGCTCGAAGATTTTTCGTTCCACCGACTCAAGGTCGATCGGCACCGGCTGCCCCAGCAGCGTCGCAAGGGTTTCGAAAGGGAACTCGGCCGTATGACGCCACTGCAACTGGCGCAACGAATCGAGCGTCGGGGGTGGTGCCGTGTCGAAGCCCAGGCGCCGCAGATAACGAGCGCAATCACTCAGTCGAGGTGGGTTCATGGGGTGTCCTTTCCTGTTCAGGTGCAGGGCTTGTGCAGGCACCCCGCCGTTTGGCACAGGTATAAGGCATTTCCCTTGGGTGGACAATGATCCGGCGGCTTCAACGGCGCTTGCGCGAAGACAGACGAATCCAGGTCGGGGCATGGTCGCTGGGGTGTGGCTGGTTTCTGACCCAGGCATCCACCCCCGCCTCGCTCAGGTAGGCACTGGCGACGGGGTTGAGCAACAGGTGGTCGATACGTAGCCCGGAGTTTTTTTGCCAGTGCTGGCGGAAATAGTCCCAGAACGTATAGATCCGTTCCTCCGGGTAGAGATGACGCAACGCATCCGTCCAGCCCTGGTCCAGCAGGCGCTGGTATCGCTCGCGGCTTTCCGGCTGCAACAGGGCATCCTTGAGCCAGGAGCGTGGGTTGTAGATGTCGAAGTCGGTGGGCACGACATTGTAGTCGCCCGCCAGCACCACCGGGTGATCGCTGGCTTGTAGTCCCTGGGCATAATCGATCAGCCGCTCGAACCATGCCAGCTTGTAGTCGAACTTCGGACCCGGCTGCGGATTGCCGTTGGGCAGATAAAGGCAACCTACCAGGACGCCATGCACGGCTGCCTCGATATACCGACTGTGATTGTCTTCCTCTCCGCCCGGCAGGCCGCGCCGACTTTCCAGCGGTTGCGCATCGCGGGCCAGGATCGCGACGCCATTCCAGGAAGCCTGGCCGTGCCAGATCGACCCGTACCCGGCCGACTCAAGCTCCGCCGCCGGGAAATCCTTATCGGCAGCCTTCAACTCCTGCAAGCAGGCGATGTCGGGTTTCTCCCGCTCCAGCCACTCCAGCAGGTTGGGCAGCCGAGCCCGGATACCGTTGATATTGAAGGTCGCGATTCGCAGCTTTTTCATGGGCAGGCAACTCGAAAAACCAAAGTACTAGCTGTGACCGATGACAAGCCGCGGAGGTTGCAACAACCGCTCAGGAGCCGGTTTTCGACAGGGGCGGGGCGCTCTCCAGCAGATGCGCGAACGCCTGCTTGTCGATGGGGCGGCTGAGAAAATAGCCTTGCACCTCGTGGCATTCATCCGAACCCAGCGTGCCCAGTTGGGCCAGGGTTTCGACACCTTCGGCGGTGACCGTCAGGCCCATGGCCTTGCCCAGGTTGATGATCGCCTGGACCACGGCGCGGTCGTTGCTGCTGTTGCTCATGGAGGCGATGAAGCGCTTGTCGATCTTGATGCCATCAAACGGATAGGTGCGCAAATAACCGAGCGACGAATAGCCGGTACCAAAATCGTCCATGTTCAGGCGCACCCCCAGTTCCTTGAGCGCATTCATGACCTGGAGCGCACCGTCCACATCGTTCAGCATGACGTTCTCGGTGATTTCCAGCTCCAGGCGACTCGCCGGGAAGTGGGTTTCGATCAATACCTGGCGCACGTCCTCGACCACATCGCTGCGTTCGAATTGCGCAGGCGAGAGGTTGACCGAGACCATCAGCTCGCCCGGCCAGGTCAACGCGGTTTCGCAGGCCTCGCGTAACACCCAACGCCCAAGCGGGACAATCAGGTCGGTTTGCTCGGCCAGCGGGATAAACGCGTCGGGCCCCAGCAAGCCTTGGGTCGGATGTTGCCAACGGACCAGCGCCTCGACAGCGACGATGGTCTTGCCATCCACGGTATAGCGAGGCTGAAAATGCAGGACGAACTCATTTTTCTTCAATGCCTGGCGAAGGTCGCTTTCCAGCTGGCGACGATGCTGGATCTGATCGTTCATGTGCGAGGCGAAGTAGCACCAGGTCTTCTTGCCCTCGGATTTGGCCTGGTACAGGGCGATGTCGGCACAACGGATCAACTCGCCCGGCACATAACCTTGGCGCCGGCTTACGGCAATGCCGATGCTGGCGCCAATGTGCAACGAATGGGTCTCGTAATGGATCGGTTGCTGCAGGCTGTCGATCAGCCGTGCACAAAACCGGTCGATTTCAGTGGAGTGCTCCACTCCGCTGAGCACCACCACGAACTCATCCCCACCCAGGCGCGCCACCAGATCGTGCTCTCGGGTGCAGTCGCGCAGGCGCTGGGCCACTTCCAGCAGCACCGCATCGCCAGCCGGGTGGCCCAGTGAATCGTTGATCGGCTTGAAGTTATCCAGATCCACCATCAGCAAGGCCAGCGGTACGGAATGCTCCTTGGCAAGCAATGCATCGTCCAGGTGCCGGGCCAACTTGTTTCGATTCGGCAGGCCGGTCAGCGCATCGTGCATCGACAGATGCTGGACCTGGGCGTGGGCGGCAACTTCATCGGTGATGTCGCTGGCGGTGCCGCGATAGCCCGTTACCAAGGCCTTGTCATAGATCGGCCGCGCCGATACCCGACAAAATCGCAACTGTCCGGAATGGTCGCGGTAGGAACACCGCAGGTTGCTGGCATTCTGTTCTTCGACCAGTTTGCCCAGCCACAAGGCAATCGGCGTGGTGTCGCAATACAGCAACTGTTCGATGTCCTGTCCCAGCCATTGCTGATCGGAAAAACCGGTAACGGTGTTGAAGCGCCCCGACAGATAGGTGATGCGCTGCTGGCTGTCGATTTCCCATATCCAGTCCGACGCCGCCTCCGCCACGGCACGGAAGCGCTCTTCGCTCGCCTGGAGCGCCTGCTTTGAGGTTTCCAGGCTGTCGTAGCTGGCGTCCACCTGTCGAGCGGTACGCATGGCATAGCGGAAAAAATAAGCGGTGAGCAACGCCAGGATCAGCAACGCCCCGCCCAATGGCGGAACCAGGGACCACAACAATTGGTGGCCTGGCCGCTCCAGTCGGGATACCAGGCTGTAACCGGTGCTATCCAGCGGTACGGCTGGCTGACCGGGCGCCAGCGCCGTATCTTTCACCAGGTTCAACTCGTTCAGGCCGTAGCTCTTGCCTACCTTGCGAAGCTTGACCGGCGTCAGCTGGTCGACAAAAAGCAGCACCGACGTCCCCTTGGCCTCGACCTGAGGACGTTCGTCGTTGGGCAGGATCACCGAAGCCGTGACGATGGCCGGCCAGCCGTCGAACAAGGTGTAGCGGATCATGGGCCTGGTCAGGTCCGGTTGCGCCTGGAGCTGATCGACAAGGTCCCTCAGCGGTGTATCGATGTAGGCTGTCGCCTCTGCCTGGACATTTTGTCCCCGCACCACCGCATATTTGGTGCGTTCACGGTCGATGACGAACACCCCTTCGTATTCATCGTTGGTGAACAGGGTCTTGCCGATGTTCTGTTCGGCATAGGCCCATTGCACATCGACCTCGCCGTTAAGACGCTCATAGCCGGTGGTCCAGTAGGCGTAACTGGCCATGTAGTTTTTCGACGCGGTGATGCGATTCTCGAGCGCGCGCTCGATGTAGAAGTGGGTCTTGCCCACGTCGTCCGCGTCCAGCTTTTGCGCAATGTTGAACAGCGCGGCGACAGCCATCAGGACACCCATTACGAACAGCACGCCGACCGCCACCACCAGGCGACGGGTAATCGGCGTGTGACGCGTGACGTCAGGGGGGATATCGGCAGCGGTGTCCATTGACCTGCTCCTGTCCTTCGGCGTTGGCTTCGCCGTGCAAACTTCACTGCATGAACTGCGTTTGACCCTTGGGTTTTCTTAACCTTAGCAGCCGCTGCCGCGTCAGTTGGCGAGCCTACAGAGTTTGACGAAAAGGGCTACGCGTCGCCTGTGCGTTGAACAATGGACCTTGATCCGCCACCGATGATTCCGACGAATCTCAGCGATCGGAACGCTCCAGCGCATCGAACGCGTCTTCCCTGGACAACGCCGCGACACAGTTGCGACCGCTGTGTTTGGCCTGATACAGCGCCGCATCGGCTCGCTGGATGAAGACTTCCGTACTGTCCAGGCTGCTGGGCACGAAGGCATGACAACCCAGGCTCACCGTCAGGTAGCCGGAGGGGGCAGCCGAATGGGTAATCTGCCTGTCGATGACGCGGCGGCGGATCTGTTCGGCCAATGCCATGGCGCCGTGCAGGTTGGTATCGGGCAGCAGGACAGCAAACTCTTCGCCACCAAAACGCACCGCCAGGTCGGCCTTGCGATGACAGCAGTCCTTGAGCACCTTCGCGACCTCCGCCAGGCAATGATCACCCGCGACATGCCCGTAGGTATCGTTGTAGCGCTTGAAAAAATCGATGTCGAGCATGATCAGGCTCAGGGGGCTGCGCTGGCGGGCGCCTCGGCCGAACTCGATGCCCAGGGCCCGCTCGAACAGCCGGCGGTTTGCCAGCCCGGTCAGGCTGTCATGAGTGGCGATCAGCTCCAGCGCTTGCTGGGCCTTGCGCAGGTCCGCTTCAATCCGCTCGCTGTTACGCACCTGATGCACGAAAACCCAGCCAAACAGACAGATACCCAGCACCACCAAGGCCACGATCAGGCTCGATTGCACCGCCCGGTCATACCAGCCCGCCAGGATCGCTGATTCGGACATCGCGGCAACGACCACCAGTGGGTAGGCTTGCAGATGCCGATGGCCATAGAGCCTGACGATATTATCGGTGTCGGAGCGGATCATCTCATCGCCGGAAGCCCCCACCACCGGATCGTGCTGGAAAATATGATGCCGCGCCATGGACGCACCAATCAGCGCCTCGTCGAAGGGCCGGCGCGCCAGCAAAGTCCCATCGGACAACGCCAGGGCCATCTCGCCTTGGTCATCGAGATTGAAACTCTTCAGGAACTGGTCGAAATACGACATCTTGATCCCGGCCATCAGCACGCCCTGGAAATTGCCTTTGCGGTCATTCAGCCGACGGGAAACGGGGATGATCCATTCGCCGTTCTGCCGGCTGCGGATCGCCGGGCCGATATGGGCGACGAGCGAGGCATTCTCCTGGTGAAACTGGAAATACTCGCGATCCGCGATACCGGATCCCCGGTGCAGCTTTTCAAACGAGGTGATGATCCACTGGCCGCTCTTGTCGAACAGAAACAGGCCATGCAGTTGTTCCAGAGACTGCACGCGCCGGGCGAATGTCTGTTGCAGGCGCGCGCGCACGGCCGGGCCGTAGCCATCGATCTGGATCCCGTCTGCCAGGCTGCCGAGCACGAGATCGGCCTGCAGGAAAGTATCCTGGGCCTGCTGGGCCATGGCACGGGTAAGGTTGGCCGAAGCAATCCGCGCCGACTCCAGGTCGTGACGACGAGATTGCTCCAGTTGCAGATAGAGCAAACCGCAGAGGCACAGGCAAACCGCCGCAATAAACGCCACCGCAGCCTTGAGCAATGGCAGGCGCTTGAGGGTGCCGCCGGGCGCATGGAGCGGATCGTTGATGGGGATAGGCAAGCGAATTCCTGAAGAGGGCAAAGCATGAGCAAAACGCTCAAAGCCCCCAATATTCGTGAGCTTAGCGTACCGCTTGGAGGCCGGCAATTTGCCAGTGGGGCGAAGTCGATGGATGGCGCAGTGGATCCAAAATCCCCCTCATCATCTGGCAATTCCGCCGCCCCTTGGCGCGTTTTTTTTTACACGCGAACCTTACCGGGGGCTATCTAAAACGTGTCTCGCCCCATAACGTAGGTGGCCTTTATATCAAGGCCCCGCGGACCATGAGCACTCCGAACCCGAGCACTGTAGAACAGGTACAGACCAGACCGTCGACCGTCAGCCTGCGAGAGGCCTTCTGGTTCTGGCTGAAACTGGGTTTCATCAGCTTCGGCGGACCGGCGGGCCAGATCTCGATCATGCACCAGGAATTGGTGGAGCGTCGGCGCTGGATCTCCGAGCGTCGCTTCCTCCACGCCTTGAACTACTGCATGCTGCTGCCCGGCCCCGAGGCCCAGCAACTGGCGACGTACCTGGGCTGGCTGATGCATCGAACCTGGGGCGGAGTAATCGCCGGGGCGTTGTTTGTCCTGCCCTCGCTGTTCATTCTCATCACATTATCCTGGCTATACGTCGCCTTTGGCGAAGTGCCGGTGGTGGCCGGCATTTTTTATGGCATCAAGCCCGCCGTGACGGCGATCGTCGTGCATGCCGCGCACCGGATAGGCTCGCGCGCGCTCAAGAACAACTGGCTGTGGGCAATCGCCGCCGCGTCGTTTACGGCGATCTTCGCCTTCAACGTACCGTTCCCGCTAATCGTACTGGGGGCGGCGGTCGTCGGTTACTTCGGCGGTCGCTGGGCACCGGCAAAGTTCAGCCTGGGCGGCCACGATGCCAGGCACAAGTCGTTCGGCCCGGCCCTGATCGATGACGATACACCGACCCCGGAACACGCTCGTTTCAGTGCCACCCGCCTGGCCCGACTGCTGATCGTCGGGGCGCTGCTGTGGATTCTGCCGATAGGCCTGTTGACCGCGATGTTTGGTTGGGAAGGAACCTTGACGCAGATGGCCTGGTTCTTTACCAAGGCGGCACTGCTGACTTTCGGCGGCGCCTATGCGGTTCTGCCCTACGTATATCAAGGCGCCGTCGGACATTTCGGCTGGCTGACACCGACCCAGATGATTGACGGCCTGGCCCTGGGCGAAACCACTCCGGGACCGCTGATCATGGTAGTCGCGTTCGTCGGTTTCGTCGGGGGTTACGTGACGCAGGTGTTCGGCCCCGAACAGGCGTTTCTGGCGGGCGCGGTTGCGGCCACGCTGGTGACCTGGTTCACCTTCCTGCCCTCGTTCCTGTTCATCCTGGCCGGCGGTCCGCTGGTGGAATCGACCCATGACGAGTTGAAATTCACCGCGCCGCTCACAGCGATCACCGCGGCGGTGGTGGGGGTGATTCTCAACCTCGCCTGCTTCTTTGGTTATCACGTGCTCTGGCCCAAGGGCTTACACGCAGCACTGGACTGGCCATCGGCAATTCTTGCAGTCGCGGCGTTCATTGCATTGTTCCGCTATAAACGCGGCGTCATCCAGGTGTTGCTGGCCTGCGGCCTGGCCGGGCTGGCGGTGCATCTGCTGCGCTAAGAGAGGCGCTTGAGTCGGATCAGCGGCCCATGCCCGGGGCCGCTGACGGCAAGAAAATTGAACGGGCCTCTGCCATCTGCGAACTAACCAAGTTCATGGCCCGGCCGGTGCGGCCAGGGCACAACCTGAACAGAAATGGCACAGGTGATCCATCCATGGACTCAAGCTCCCTCGATATTTTTACCGACACCCAGGTACTGGGCATTTCCATCGCCAATTGGCTGCTGGCACTGAGCGTGATGACGGTGAGCTTCATCATCGCCAGGGCTGGCGTCGGTTTTCTGTTGAAAAACGTGCGTGCCCGGGCACAAAAACCCGACGCTTATGTCAGCCACATCGCCGTCGAAGTACTGTCCAGTACCAGCAATACCTTGTTATTGCTGGCCTCGATCCTGATCGGCGTTGGCGTACTGGACTTGCCGGAACGCTGGCTGAGTCGAGTCAGCAGCCTCTGGTTCGTGGTGGCGGCCCTGCAAGTGGGATTATGGGCAAACCGAGCGATCGCCCTGGCGCTGATGCATTATTTCGCCCGCCACAGCCACTCCGACATCCATCAGAAAAGCGCCTTGGCCACCCTGAGCCTGTGGGGTGCGAAAGTATTTCTCTGGGCGGTGGTGCTCCTGGCGATGCTTTCCAACCTGGGCGTGAACATCACGGCGTTCGTTGCGAGCCTCGGCGTGGGCGGCATCGCCGTGGCGCTCGCGGTGCAGAATATCCTCGGGGACCTGTTCGCTTCGCTGTCGATTGCCGTGGACAAACCTTTCGAAGTCGGCGACTTCATCGTCGTCGGCTCCCTGGCCGGGACCGTGGAACATGTCGGCCTGAAGACCACGCGAATCCGCAGCCTGGGTGGCGAGCAAATCGTCATGGCGAACGCCGGCATGATCAGCACCACCATCCAGAACTACAAACGCCTCCAGGAGCGCCGGATCGTCTTCGAATTCGCCCTGCCCCAGGAATGCTCGACAGAACAACTGCGGCAAGTGCCGGTCATCGTCGAAAAGATCATCAAGGCCCAGGAAAAAACCCGCTTCGACCGCGCGCATTTTCGTGGTTTCGGCGAAAGCGCACTGGAGTTCGAAACGGTCTATATCGTGCTGGACCCCAGCTACAACGTCTACATGGACATCCAGCAGGCGATCAACCTGGGCATGATGGAAGAGTTCGCCACGATCGGCGTGCGCTTCGCCATGCCGTCGCGCGCGGTGCATGTGGCTTCGTTGCCGGATGCGGTGGAGCGGATGGCCAGCAGAGGCAACGAGAGGCCCCCCACGCAAAGCGCTCCCTCGTTTCGGGCGCAACACTGAGTCCACGCAGACGTTGGAGATTGCCGTTACAACTCACCAAATGAATAGGGGAGCTGCGTCCTATAGCATTGTCCGCCGGTGATCAACGCAAGGCGTTGAAAAATGATCGTCGAGCAATGGAGATAACCATGAGCAGATTTTTCGATGAGCTGATGGAAAGCGTGCAACAGATGGATGAGATTGTCCGAGGAGAGCGTCAGCCGTCCCGGGAATTCATCGTCGATGCGCTGCAGGTGAAGGAGATACGAAAAGCCACCGGCCTGACCCAAGCCAAGTTTGCAGCATTGATCGACGTTCAGTTGGGCACGCTACGCAATTGGGAGCAAGGGCGGCGCGAGCCAACCGGTCCCGCGAAAGCTCTGTTGCGCGCCATTCATAACGACCCTGAACACGTCATCAATGCCCTCGCCATATAGGTCATCAGATTCGAAAGGATACTCGCATATGGCTGCGAAACGCCCGAAATCAGCTCGCTGCGCAAAACGAAACCGCGCCATGACCCAGCGCAACTGAGCCCCCCACTCCATCAGCTACGCTCAACCTATCACCACGACAGGGAATCGACATGAGCAAGGCAGACGAACTCGCGGCGAAGCTGAGGCAGGCCCAACGAACCCCAGCCGGCGTCGACAACTGCGCTGACCTGGCCATCGAACACTGGCCCGGCCAGGTCTACGATTTGTACCGTCAGATCGAAACGTGGCTCGCGCCGGTGTGCGAGGCGGGCCTGGTTATCCGGCGCAATCCGACCCACGTCTTCGAGCGCCACTCCAGCGGTTCGACGTACAACTACGCCATTGACCAATTGGTGATCGAGGGCAACCACCGGCGTATCTCGCTCGATCCGATCGCCCGCTTCTCCACCAGCGCAGAGGGATGCATCGAAATCCATATGCAAGGCGTGAAGCACTGCATCCTGCGCACCGTGGGCGAGCATGGCGAATCGCTTTGGCAGCTGCGGCCGGCCGGGCAACACACCGAACCCGTAGCGCTGGATGAAGATGCTCTTCTCTTGATCATCGAGGAAGGGTTGGGGCTTTAAAGCAAATGGGCGACCTATCGAGTCGCCCATTTCTGAAGACAGGAGGATCAGCCGGCAGCCGATTCAAATGCAGCATCGGGCCCACTTTGCACGGGATTGCCAGGCGTAGCCGTATACCGGCCGACCAGGACTGCCAAGGCGTTATCGATCTCGTCAGCCGCGCCTTGAGCGTGCTGGGCATCCGCCCAGCTCCAGTAGCGCTCGGACACCAGCCCGCCCACAGCCTGCGCGCAAAGTTCATCACAACTGACGCCCATCTTGCCCGCGGCCGCAATGACCGCCAGGAGCGCCTGCTCCAATTGGGAAATTCTTTCAGTAGACACAACTAACCAACTCGGTAGGTAACGAGCTTGAAGCTTACCAAGATATCAATATGCCACCAAACTGCAGGCGCCCAACGGTCTCGTCCAGCTTCGGTTGCCCGATAGCATCAGGGATTTTTTCCCCTGCTTATGGATCAACGAAGCCTGCATTGGTTTCGATCAGGTTGACTCCCGCACCGCGCCATATGTCGCGTCGCTCGACGCTTGCGAAGACTTGCGAGCCGCGGCACGGGCCGCCAGCATGGTCAGCACCGCCGCAACGACCAACACGGCCGCGCTGGTTTCAAACGTCGCCCGATAACCGCTCAGGTCGAACAGGACGCCACCCACCGTGGCACCAGACGCAATGGCGAGCTGGACGATCGCCACCATCAATCCGCCGCCGGCCTCGGCATTTTCCGGCAACGTCCTGGCCAGCCAGGTCCACCAGCCAACCGGCGCCGCCGTTGCCACCAGCCCCCAGACGCCCAGCAGCACCGCGGTCATGACCGCTGACCCGCCGAACGCAACCAGCGCAAGAGCGATTGCAGCCATCAACAACGGGATGACGATGAGGGTCCGATACAGCCCGCTCCTCAAGAACGAACCGATCAGGAAGGTTCCGAGCAAACCGGCCAGGCCAATCACCAACAACATGAACGACAACAGCGACACGCTCACCTGCGTCACCGTTTCGAGGAAGGGACGCAGATAGGTGAACAACATGAACTGGCCCATGAAGAACGTGCTGACGGCCAGCATGCCCAACGCAACCGGTGCCTGGGTCATCAGTCTGAAAGGATTGCCGCTGTCCTGCTTCACCCGCGAGGGCAGCGAGGGCAGGCTCAACAGCAACCACGCCAGGGCGAGCGCGGCGACGGGGACGATGCAGAAGAACGCCCCACGCCAACCGATGATTGCCCCCAGGAAGCTGCCCAATGGCGCAGCGACTACCGTCGCCAAGGCATTGCCGCCGTTGACGATGGCCAATGCGCGGGGGACCTTGTCCTCCGGCACCAGGCGCATGGCCGTAGCCGCCGACAGCGACCAGAAGCCGCCAATCGCAACGCCGATCAAGGCGCGGCCGACCATGAACGTCACGTAGTCGGGGGCCAGCGCAGCCACTGTGCCGGAAACGATCATCAGCAGTGTCAATGCCGAGAGCAGCCATTTGCGGTCGACCCGGGCGGCAATCGAGGCGACGGACAGGCTGGTGACCAGGGCGAAGGCGCCGGAGACGGCGATGCCTTGGCCGGCCTGCCCTTCGCTGACATGAAGGTCCGCCGCTACCGGTGTCAGCAGGCTGACCGGCATGAATTCCGAGGCGACCAGCGCGAAGGCAGCCAACGACATGGCAAGCACCGCGCCCCACGCAGGCTTACCCTGCGGGGTGGGCGATAAAGTATGGGTCATGGGTTACAACCTGAAATTTATGGAAGGGCTCGAAACCCTTGGGCGAGCGAGCTCGCTCGCGATGACGGCGGCGCAATCCGCGCACAGGCGACTGGAACACCGCGATCGCGAGCAGGCCCGCTCCCGCATCAATCGGGCCTGAACGCTTTGAGGCTACATTCAACCGGCCAACGTAGCGTTGTCGATCACGAAGCGATACTTGACGTCGCCCTTGAGCATCCGCTCGTAGGACGCGTTGATCTGATCGGCACGAACCAGCTCGATGTCGGCAACGATGCCGTGCTCAGCGCAGAAATCCAGCATTTCCTGGGTTTCGGCAATCCCACCGATCATCGAGCCGGCAATGGTTCGACGCTTCAGGATCAAGTTGAAGACATTGGGCGACGAATGAGGCGTCGCCGGAGCGCCCACCAGGGTCATCGCGCCGTCGCGCTTGAGCAATACCAGGAAAACGTCGAGGTCGTGGGGCGCCGCCACGGTGTTGAGGATGAAGTCGAAGCTCTTGGCGTGGGCGGCCATTTCATCAGCATTGCGCGACACGATGACTTCATCGGCGCCCAACTGCCGGGCGGCCTCGCGCTTGGATTCCGAAGTGGTAAACGCCACGACGTGTGCGCCCATCGCGTGAGCGAGCTTGATGCCCATGTGCCCCAGGCCACCGATACCGACCACGCCGACTTTCTTGCCCGGCCCGGCGTTCCAGTGACGCAATGGCGAATAGGTGGTGATGCCTGCACAAAGCAGTGGCGCGACGGCGGCCAGCTGTTCTTCGGGGTGACGGATGCGCAGCACATAACGCTCATGCACCACGATATTCTGCGAGTAGCCACCCAGGGTCCAGCCCGGTTCATCCGGCGTCGGGAAGTTGTAGGTACCGATCATGCCATCGCAGTAGTTTTCCAGGCCGCTTTCGCAGTCCTCGCAGTGTTTGCAGCTGTCGACAATGCAGCCGACGCCGACCAGATCACCGGTCTTGAACGCGGAAACATGGGCGCCCACCGCCGACACGCGGCCGACGATTTCGTGGCCAGGGACGCAAGGGAACTGAGTGCCTGCCCACTCCGCGCGCACCTGGTGCAGGTCCGAGTGGCAGATCCCACAAAAGGCGATGTCGATTTGCACGTCATGCGCGCCGGGTGCGCGGCGATTGATTTGCATTGGTTCAAGGGGTTTGTCGCCCGCGTGGGCGCCGTAGGCTTGTACACGCATGAGATGACTCCTTGTTGAGTTGAATTCGACTGGCAGTTTCAGGGACCGGCGCCATTCGCCGGTAGAACATTTCGCTGAAGTTCTTGCCCGATCCTGTGAGCCTGCTTATTTGCCGTAGGCAGCGCTTCGCTTGGCGAGTTAAGGTTCTGCCTATAACTATCACCTCGACAGACAATCGACATGACCAGCCATGGCAAATCGCCGCAGAGGATGCTCGCGGACCTCATCGCTCCCCGGACCACAGAATCGGGAGACGTCGAAACGTCGATGCCTGGCCTCTGCCTTTTCCGGCGCGACGCCCCTGCCCCGCCCGCGACCTGCATGATCGAACCGAGCATCGTCCTCGTCGCCCAGGGGATGAAGCAGGTCTGGATTGGTGGCCAGGCGTATGGGTACGACACCGGGCGATTCCTGATGACTTCACTGGATATGCCGGCAAATTCCGAAGTGATGGTCGCAAGCCCGGAACAGCCATGCCTGGGCTTGGTGCTGCGGCTGGATTTGCGCATGGTTGCCGATCTGGTCGCCCAAGGCGGGCTGGCGCCGCGTCTTGAGCGCCCAGTCGGGATTGGTGCGGGAATCGGCACCAGCACAGCGGACTTCCTGGCGCCGTTCGTACGCCTGCTGGCATTGCTGGATGAACCCGAGGCGATCCCCATCCTGGCGCCGCTGATCCAGCGCGAGATCCATTACCGATTACTGATGAGCGACCAGGCGGCACGGCTGCGCCAGATCGCGTCCGTCGACAGCCAGGGCTACCGGATCGCCAAGGCCATCGACTGGCTGAAGTTGAACTACGCCGCGCCAATCCGCGTGGATGACCTGGCGGCGCGGGTGCAGATGAGCGCCCCGACCTTTCACCATCACTTCCGCCAACTCACGGCGATGAGCCCCCTGCAATACCAGAAGTGGCTGCGGCTGAACGAAGCAAAACGGCTGATGCTCAACGAACACCTGGACGTGGCCAACGCCGCCTACCGAGTGGGTTACGAAAGCCCCTCGCAATTCAGCCGCGAATACGCCCGCCTGTTCGGTGCGTCGCCCAAGCGGGACATTGCGGCGTTGCGCAGGCCGGCAAGTGCGAGCAAGGGTATCTGACTACTGTGCCGGAGCCATCGTGGGCGCTGTCTTATCCCTGTGCCCCTACCGCAGCGCCTACGACAATCCGCTTACCCATCTTCTCCCCCACCTCCAACGCCTGCCCATCCTTCTGCTTCCCCTGCCGCGCCTGCCCCACCAGTAAAGGAATCAATTCCCCTTCAGGCAAATGCTTCCAGAACCGCCCGGGCATGTGCTGGCGCAACGCGGTCGGGTTGAGCCTCGCCGGGTTGAAGATGTGCCTGTAATAGGTGCGCCACAACTCGGCGCCGGGGTCTTCGGCGTGGCGGGCCCATTGTTGCCATTGCGCGGGGCAGTGGCGCTGGTAATCCAGCGATTGGCCGTCAAAACGAATACCGTCGCGAGGCGTTGCAATCAGCCAGCGTTGCCGACCGAGCCGCTCGGCAAAATGACCGCTCGCGCTTTCGAGGATGTCGTGCGCCGGCTGGTGGAACGCCACCAGGTCCAACTGCAATTGTTCTGCCACGGCTGGCGGCAAGGGAATGAAGCGCACGAAGGCGTGCAAGTGATGAGCCTCGCGACTGACCTGCTTGATGCGCCGTTGCAACTCGCTACCCAGGCGATCGCCCGCGAGCATGGCGGTGCGGTCGCCATGCGCTACGCGCCAGAGCACTTCGTACAACAGGTTCCAGCGCTGTTCGCCGTGATAACGACTGGCCTGTTGCAACTGGCTCAACAACGCTGCCGGGACGCGAGTGCGGAACGGACCCGGGCCTTGCGGCAATAGCGTCGGCATTGCCAACAGATCGGCCATGGGGCCCTGAGCCCAAGTCACGTCACAGGGGTCTATTCCGTGACCAAGCAACGTCCGGGCTTGGTCGCGCCAGATGGCGAAATCGTCATCGCAATCCAGCGCGATCATCCCCACAGCCCCATTTGCACAGGCCTTTGCGGATCGCGCAAACGTGCCCGCAGCAAGCCGCTGCGCGTTTGCGCGTCAGCGGGCCGGTAATCGCTGGTCACAATGAACGGGCGGGCCTTTTCCAGCACGCAGCGCAACTGCACCAGATCGTCATACCGAATCCGCCGCTCCCTGCGCAGCGTCACCAGGCGCTGCACGCTACGCAGGCCGATCCCGGGAATGCGCGCCAGCAGCGCCGGCTCGGCACGGTTGAGGTCAAGTGGAAACACATCGCGATTAGCCAGCGCCCAGGCCAGTTTCGGGTCGATGTCCAGGTCCAGGTTGCTGGACGTGTTCAACAGTTCGCCCGCCTTGTAGCCGTAGCCACGCATCAGGAAGTCGGCTTGATACAGCCGATGCTCACGCAGTAACGGCGGCGCGGCGAGCGGCACACTGGCTGGGCTGTCGGGAATCGGACTGAAGGCGGAATAGTAGACCCGCCGCAAACCATAGCCCTGGTAGAGCGACTCGGCGTTGCTCAGGATGGCATGGTCGTCGGTGGCATCCGCTCCCACGATCACCTGGGTGCTCTGCCCGGCCGGCGCAAAGCGCGGCGCCCGCGGCTCGCCAGCCACCGCCTGCTGACCGTCATGGATGGTGCCCATGGCCTGACGAATCGTGGTCAATTGCTTTTCCGGCGCGAGGCGCTTGAGGCTCACCTCGGAGGACAGTTCGATGTTCACACTCAGGCGATCCGCTAGCCGACCCGCCTCCTCGATCAATAGCGGATCGGCATCGGGAATGGTCTTGAGGTGAATGTAGCCTCGGAATTGATGCTCCTCGCGCAGCAAGCGCGCCACACGAACCAGTTGCTCCATGGTGTAATCGGCCGAGCGAATGATGCCGGAACTCAGGAACAGCCCGCTGATACAATTGCGACGATAGAAATCCAACGTCAACCGCACCACTTCCTCCGGCGTAAAGCGCGCCCTCGGCACGTTGCTGGAACGACGGTTGACGCAATACTGGCAGTCGTACAGACAGAAATTGGTCAGCAGCACCTTGAGCAGCGAGACACAGCGCCCATCCGGCGTGTAGCTATGGCAGATCCCCATGCCATCCGTGGCCCCAAGCCCGTCGCGACCACGCGAACTGCGCTTGGGCGCCCCACTGCTGGCACACGACGCGTCATATTTGGCGGCGTCTGCAAGAATGCCGAGCTTGGCGATGAGCTGCATGGAGAATTCCCGAATACTGGATGCATGAACAGTATCTGGAGATACGCCGATATGCAAACCCCGTTGGTCAATCCGTTTGCCGATGGAAGACTGAGCCCGACCGCGACATAGGCCTTGCCGGGGCGATGGGCTATAATTCGCCAACCAACGCGATTCGAGGTCCACCCCGATGGGCACTGTCAGCCTGGAAACAAAAAAGGCCTACGCGGCCAGGACTCGCCGGTCCAACTACGCGGCCAGCCTGCGCCTGGAAGGGTTCAAGGTGTCTGCGCAAGACAGCGAAGACAAGCTGCCTTCCCGTGAGGAAGTCTTGAAGACCTTCACCAAGACTCGAGCCTGATGCCCGACAAATACGGCGTCGGCGAAGACGCCTATTGTTACCCGGGCTCCACGGTCCTGCGCAATAAACTCGATATCCGCGATGAACAGACCTTGAGCGAAGCCGAACAACAGCTCTCGGCCATCGCCGCGGGCAACGTCGAATTCAACCCTCCTCCCTACAACCTGGCTTATCTGCAGGATATTCATCGAGCGCTGTTCTCGGATTTGTTCGAATGGGCCGGAGCGCTGCGGACCGTTGGCATGGCCAAGCAAGCCACGCGTTTTTGCCAACCTGAATACATGGAAAAGGAAGCCAACAAGATATTCGCCAACCTGGCGGCGTCGAACTGGTTCGAGGGACTGAGCAGAACTGAACTGATCATCGCCGTGGCAGATGCCTATTCCGATATCAACATCATCCACCCATTCCGCGAAGGCAACGGCCGCGCCCAGCGCATCCTGTTCGAACACCTCATCATGAATGCCGGATTCGAGATCAGTTGGTGGGGGATCGATAAAGACGAATGGATCGACGCCAATATCGCGGCTTATAACTGTGTGCTGGGCCCCATGGAGGCGGTTTTTGAGAAGTGCATTGGGGAAATGATTCAGACCTGAGCCGCGGACAGTTGCACTTCATCACTGATAAACTGCGCCGATCCGCCCTTCTGATTCAAATTCCCAATGTCTTTACACTCCGCTCCGCTTGCTTAGCGCCGCTTTCTTCATCGTTGCTGGTGCAAATATCTAGCAACCACAGCTTGGCGCGTTTACAACCGTGCGGCGCTGGCCGAGAATCACACCGCTATGTAGGGTGGGTTCCGCTTGGTAGCGAGAGGAAATGAAATTGGGGAGGGGGTGAGCTCAGGGTTACCTGATTTCTTTCGCCGAAACGCAACGATTGGTACTGAAATTGGTACGAGATCTACCCGACCCATACGTTGAGAGTCCCGCGTCGGTTGCAACGACGACGCCTTTTCATAGCTGAACCCAATCATCAAACATATGCATCTCAGTTTGCGCTCAAGTGCAGATATGAATTGACATCTGGTCATTGCCCTAAACGACAAGCTGGGTTAAGAAAATGGATATCAAAGAGTTTTGCCTCGCTCATGGATTCGATATGAGCAAATGTGCAGTCGCGTTAGGTGGTGGGAGCTTCGTATTGGTGAAGCTCAAAGCCTCGCCTGTGGAATTCTTGAGCTTAGCGGAAGACGATTTTGAACGAGGCGGCCTGTCGGCCCTTATCAATGCAACAACTAATGTGAAGCGCGCAATTGTCTGTCAGCTTGACCAACTGCTGATCTCGTTTGGGTATCAGTCACTCAGATTGGATGTACCGGAAAAGATAAGGCGATTGAGAGCGCTTGGCTTACTGGCGCCGAGCCTTTTGCGTAAAGTGGTCAAAATGCGGAATATTCTTGAGCATGAATATGGACTCCCAGAGCTTAAATCAGTTGAGGAAGCGCTAGACATCGCAAGTCTGTTTGTAATGTCCGCTTCAGCTATGTTCATTCCTTTTGATGATGTCTTAGAATTTACGCTTCCTGACGGCTCAAACGGAGAAAGCCATCTAACGCATCTCACTGCAGGTTTAAATCGAGACTCTCGTGGTGTTTTCTATACTGTCTACGCATATGAGCCCGGCGGATATGGTGGGCGATGCGTTGGTCAATGTGAGATTAAATCAGGGCACGTGCTTTTCGAAGCGATGGTTAAGCTTTCTGCATCGTTGATGCTTCGCTACAAAGTCGAACAGGCTTTCAGTGATTTTGACAAGGCGTACACGCTGATATGAGCCTTGGGGAACGTTAGCGGCATGGCCGACGGTGTCGCTTCACACCGAGCCATCGAAAATGAGTCCAAGTTTCTGTTTTGGAAAAAGGGGACGGATCATTTATACAGCTACCGACACAAATCCAATCAGCAGCCCTCAAAAAGCCGCCTCATCGGCGGCTAATTTTTTTGGAAAGATATTTTAGCGACTAAGCCTTCAGTTCTTCTGGCTTATGCGTCTTAAGCCAATCGGCCAAGGCGGCGTTCATCCTTGTTTGCCAGCCCGGCCCTGAAGCTCTGAATCTCTCCAGCACGTCGGCATCGAAACGAACATTGACGTGCTCTTTAGTGGCTGCCGACTTTGGCCGGCCACGCTTCGGCTTGAGCATTTCCTTTGCCTGAGCTCCACCAAACAACCCCACAAGCACCTCGCTGGCGGGTTTGGCCTTGGCAAAGTCCTCGGTCGACCATTCGGGGTTTGCCGTATCGACCTTCTCAAGACTGGGTTTCTTGGTCATAATTTTTGACCTCCCGTTTGTTGGCTTTACGAAAGCTGATGACGTGGACCGCGTCACCCCGTGGTGTAAACACTACGACATGCAGCCGATCCCCTATGTATCCCATCGCCCTATAACGACACTCACCGTAGTCGAATCGATCATCCTCCAGGATCAATGCGGTAGACCATTCAAAGTCCCGCACGAGAGCAAACGGGAGTCCACGTTCTTCCACGTTGCGAGCGTCTTTGGCCGGGTCATAAGAAATCAGCATGCAATTATCGTATCCACAATAATTTATCAACACAAGGTGCGCGTCGAACCCTAACCGAGCTGCGATCCGTCTGGATGTCGCCGAAGATTGAGTGGCGAGGCTCGAGAACCCGCCAAGTACCCGACAAGCAACCCTGATAAACTGCGCCCCATTCGCCCCGATGACTCAGATTTCCGATGCCCCTACAACCTGCTCCGCTGTCCCGCCGCTTTTCCGTTGCCCCCATGATGGATTGGACTGACCCCCATTGCCGGTACTTCCTGCGCATCCTCTCCAAACATGCCCTGCTCTACACCGAGATGGTCACCACCGGCGCCCTGCTCAATGGTGATCACGAGCGTTTCCTGCGTCACCACGAAGCCGAGCACCCGCTGGCCCTGCAATTGGGCGGCAGCGTTCCCGCCGACTTGGCCGCCTGCGCGCGAATGGCCGAGGAACATGGCTACGATGAAGTCAACCTGAACGTCGGTTGCCCCAGCGACCGGGTGCAGAACAACATGATTGGCGCCTGCCTGATGGGCCATCCCGGGCTGGTGGCCGATTGTGTGAAGGCCATGCGTGATGCGGTGTCGATTCCAGTGACGGTGAAACATCGGATTGGAATAAATGGTCGAGACAGCTACGAACAATTGTGCGATTTCGTCGGGACAGTGCGTGAGGCCGGGTGCGGCAGTTTTACCGTGCATGCGCGAATCGCCATTCTGGAGGGGTTGTCGCCCAAGGAAAACCGCGACATTCCACCGCTACGTTATGACGTGGTGGCGCAGCTGAAAGCTGACTTCCCTGAGCTGGAAATCGTCCTCAACGGCGGCATCAAGACGCTGGAGGCGTGTCATGAACACCTGCGGACGTTCGACGGGGTGATGCTCGGACGCGAGGCATACCACAACCCTTATCTGCTGGCCGAAGTGGACCAGCAATTGTTCGGCAGCACTGCGCCCGTCATCAGCCGCGCCGAGGCCTTGGCGCAATTGCGGCCTTATATCGCCGCCCACTTGGCGGCTGGCGGCGCCATGCATCACATCACCCGGCATGTGCTGGGGCTGGGCACGGGGTTTCCGGGGGCGCGGCGGTTCCGGCAGTTGTTGTCGGTGGACATTCACAAGACCAAGGATCCGTTGGCGCTCCTGGATCAGGCCGGGCAGTTGCTTGAAGGGCGTTAACCATCACTTGCTTTGAACCTGCGCGCTGTTTTGGCATCGTATCTACCGATAGTTGCCCCGGCCTTTCAAACAGCCGTTTCCGGGTTGTTGCCGCTGGGGCCATCGATACCTCTTCACGCCCTTGAGTGGCTGCCGGCCCTCGGGTAATGTCAACGGACCCATAGGACAGAGCACGCTCATGACTTCCAAGCTGGAACAACTCAAGCAGTTCACTACCGTCGTGGCCGATACCGGCGACTTCGAAGCCATCGCCCGCATCAAACCGGTGGACGCAACCACCAACCCTTCCCTGCTGCTCAAGGCTTCGGCCATTCACGGTTATGCCGAGCTGCTGAACGCCTGCGTGGCGGATTGCAAGGGTGACGTGGGCCTGGCCAGCGACCGTTTTGGTGTAGCGGTCGGGCAAGAAATCCTCAAGGTGATTCCGGGGCGCATCTCCACCGAAGTGGATGCACGCCTGTCGTTCGATACCGAGGCCATGTTGAAGCGCGCCCATCGCCTGGTCGACCTGTACGAAAAGGCCGGTGTGGGCCGGGATCGCGTGCTGATCAAGATCGCCTCTACCTGGGAAGGCATCCGCGCCGCCGAGCAACTGGAGCGAGAAGGCATCCAGTGCAACCTGACGCTGCTGTTCTCCTTCGCCCAGGCCGCGGCCTGCGCCGACGCCGGTGTGTTCCTGATTTCGCCATTCGTGGGCCGTATCTATGACTGGTACAAAAAGGCCAATGGCAATGACTACACCGGGGCCGACGATCCCGGCGTGCAGTCGGTGACGCGCATCTACAACTACTACAAGGCCAATGACTACAAGACCGTGGTCATGGGCGCCAGCTTCCGTAATCTCAATCAGATCGAGCAACTGGCCGGCTGCGACCGCTTGACCGTCAGCCCCGAACTGCTGGAAAAACTGGCCGCCGACGAGGGCAAGCTGGAACGCAAGCTGGCGCCTGGCCAGGCCGGGGAAGCGCGTCTGAGCCTCAATGAGGCGCAGTTCCGCTGGTTGTCCAACGAGGATGCCATGGCAACCGAGAAACTGGCTGAAGGCATTCGTCAGTTCGCTCGGGACCAGGAGAAGCTGGAAGCGTTGCTGCAAGCCAAGCTTTGAGCTGAACCGGCGGCATGAAAAAGGGCGAACCTGGATGGGTTCGCCCTTTTTTGTTCTGTTTGGCTCAAAAGATATGGCGGATCGACAAACGCCATCGCGAGCAAGCTCGCTCCCATAGTTTCTGACCGAGTCCAACCTTGATCCCTGTGGGAGCGAGCCTGCTCGCGAAGGCCTCAGCTCGGTCTACAACACCCAGGAATCAGGGCCGCTCCAACGCACTCACCAAGTCATGGAACGCTTCACGATTGGAGTCGTTCAGCCCCATGAGGATCTTGTGCGCTTCAAGCACCTTGATCCGCACGTCCTCTTCGGACTGGTCCTGATCAGGCAGATCATCCAGGCATTCCGGGCATGGCACCGGATCGCCGACGATGTTGAACACCTGATCGAAGCCCATCGACTGCAGCAAACGGGTAATGTCGTTGTGGGTGGTGACAACGGTCGGCAGCAGGCCGACCTTTTGCCGCGACAGGATCGACAATTTGGCCAGCAGGCCCAGGGTGGTGCTGTCGATGCTGCGGGTTTCGGTCAGGTCGATCACGATGGCGTTGAAGTTCAACGCGGTGAAGATCTTCTCGATTGTCGCATCCAGCGCCGAACACAAGGTCAGGCGCACTTCACCGACAAACTTCAGGACGAAGGTGCCGTCCTGCTCGGCGAACTGGATTCTACCGGTACTCATCAAAGATTCCTGCTCAACACTAACAGGGCGATATCATCCGGCATCTCCCCTAGCGTGGCTAATCCAAACACTTGCCGCAGGCCTTCCAGGCTGCCGCCCGCCGCACTTACCCGTTCAGGCAAGGCCGCTTCTTTCTCTTTGAGTGTAGGTTCCGACAAAAGGTCCAGAATGCCATCAGACATCAGCGTCAGACTGAAAGCCGGGGGCAGTTCCAGCACGTGATCTTCATAGGTGGCCTCGTTGAACAGGCCCACCGGCAAGCCACGCCCTTCCAGGTAACGAACACTGTCAGGTGTGTACAACACGGGCAACGGCAGGTGACCGCCGATGCTATACGTCAACAAACCAGTCTCCTCGTCGATGACTCCACCGACCATCGTGACGTGTTTGCCCAGCTTACAACTGATCAGGCCTCGGTTGATATGCCCAAGGACCTCCGAAGGCTTGAATTCGGGCAACGTACCATTGCGCTTGGATTCGAACAGCAGGCGCGTGGTCATGAACTTCAGCAGTACGGTCACGAATGCCGACGAAGCACCGTGTCCGGAAACATCCGCCAGGTAGAAAGCCACTCGGCGCTCGTCGACCCGGAAATAATCGACAAAATCACCCGACAGGTACAACGACGGGATGATCTGGTGGGCAAAACGGAAACCGTCGACGGTCCAGGGGCTGACCGGCAGCATGTTCATCTGCACCTGACGCCCGGCGTTCTGGTCTTCCTGCAACAGGTTCAGGCTGGCTTCCAGCTCACGGTTGGCCGTTTCCAGCTTCTCGCGATAGCGCTGGTTCTCGACCAACAGCCGCGAGCGGTCCAGGGCTCGACGCACCGAATGCTCGAGCACGGCAAGGTCTTCGAGGGGCTTGATCAGGTAATCCGCCGCGCCCAGGCGCAATGCCTCGACCGCGTCGTTCATCACCCCCGCGCCCGACACCACGATCACCGGAGTCTGTGACGACAGCTCGGTGACCTGGCGAATGAGTTCGAGTCCGCCCATCTGCGGCATGCGCAGGTCGCAGATGACCAGGTCGGGCTTGTCCTGCTCGAATACCTGAAGACCCTGCTGGCCGTTGCTGGCCTGCAGGACGCTGAAACCACTGTCTTCCAAGTAGGCGGCGAGGCTGGCTCGCACCACTTCGTCATCATCGATTATCAGCAGCGTGGCACTGGTTTTTGGCATGTGGGCAAACGGCGCCAGAATTAGGTTGGCGTAGGGGGCTGGGCAACTGGGCCTGGCACGCACTACTGGATTCGCTTTCTAGCCTCTCTGTCGTACAGGTTTCAGGCGTTTGCCCTACACGCATATACATCAGAGGTGCCCTTCTAAGGCGCAGACGGTACTCCCATCCGCGGGGCGTTTCAAGCTCATGCAGATAGCCCGCTCGAGCTCTTTATTTGTCAAAGCACAGAGAGTTATAAGAACCGAGCGAAGCGTAACTCAATGGAAGGTTGATTCCGGCCCTGGACATAAGCCAAAGCACGAAAGGCGGCCTTTCGGGCCGCCTTTCACATTCAACCGGCCGAACTCAGAAATCGTCTTCGACCTGACCATCCTTGACCTTGAATTCACGGTTCTGCAGGAAGGCGTTGCGCAGGAACACATACTTGTCGCCACTGACCATTTTCTCGGCCGATAACAGGCTGGCGCGGGTATCGACGATGTTCAGGCCCCAGATCGAATTACGCACCGAGACGTTGTCGATGTAGGGGTATGGGGTGGCGTAGCTGTCGACCAGTTTGGCCGGCGCATCACGCAGAGTGCTCGGCCCCAGCAGTGGCAACATCAGGTAGGGGCCGCTGCCCAGCCCCCAATATCCCAGGGTCTGGCCGAAATCTTCATCGTTGCGCTGCAGCCCCATCTGGGTCCCGACATCGAAGAAGCCCAGCAGGCCGAACGTCGTGTTGAAGATCAACCGGGCAGTATCGACTCCGGCGGCAGCCGGCTTGGCTTGCAGCACATCGTTGGCCAGGTTGCCGACGTCACCGATGTTGCGAAACATATTGTGGATGCCGTCCTCGAGGAACTGCGGCGTCACGTACTGGTAACCCTGGGCCAGCGGCTTCAGCGCGTAGGTATCGATGGTGTCGTTGAAGGTGAATATCGGACGGTTGACGCTTTCCCAAGGATCTTCTTCCGTGGCGGCGTGAGCGGCGAACGGCACCAGCAGAACGCTGGCAGATAGACACAGCTGAGCTAGACGATGGCTCCAGCGCATAGGGAAAAACTCCTTGGATTATTCAGGCAAGGGCGCCGAGCCCAGGCGGTAAGGTGGCTAGTATAAGGCGGAACGCGTGGATAGGCAGCACAGAAAAAGGAAGCTCTCCGTAGGAATTTTCCATACGGGTCGCCTTCATCCCACTGTAACCGAACTGTCATCGTGCCTCGTTAGGCTGCGGGTTATTTCAAGGACGTCCACATGCCCCGCGCCGAAACCAAGCCGCTCCCCGCCCCCAGCCTGACGGCCGTCCTGTTTGGCCTCAGCGGATGCCTGGTTGATTTCGGCTCGCGTGCTCGCCAGCCAGGGATTGTGCCGGCCGAGCACACGCAACTTACACCCGGGGCGTTGGAAAGCCTGCAACGCCTGCGGCAGCTCGACATCCCCTGCGCCTGGCTTGACGAATTGCCGCCCGCCATCAGCCACGGGTTGGCGGCCTCACTGCCGGCATGGGTGAAATCTCCGCAACTTCCTGCAACAAATAATCCGTGGCCAGCGCCCCATGCCTGTTGGCAAGCCCTTATGGCGCTGGATGTCAGGCAACTGGATGGCTGCGTATTGGTCAGCGGCGAACCGAAGCTGTTGCAGTCGGGGCTAAACGCCGGTCTATGGACCATCGGGCTGGCATCCTGCGGGTCGCTGTGCGGCCTTACGCCCGCCGAATGGCAAGCCTTGAGCCAGCAGGAACGGGAAATCAAACGGGCCAAGGCCACCGTGCAATTGTTCGGCCTGGGCGTGCATTCGGTGATCGATCACCTGGGCGAACTCGATACCTGCCTGGCCGATATCAGCCTGCGTCGCCTCAAAGGCGAGAAGCCGTGACCAGGATCATGCAGGGCGCTTGAGTGTGGATTACTCTTAAGGCAAGCCATGGACTTTTGACGCAGCGTCGCGGTCCATGGCAGTGCCTATCAATAAAGGGAGTACGCCAATGCCTGCCCGCCGCGAATTGCAAGAACAACTGAATGCCCTGCGCGAGCAATTGGAACAGAACCCGCCGCTGTCTGAGTCAGAGCGCGAAAACCTGCACCAGTTGATGGCGCAGATCGACTCTGAGATCCAATTGGAAAACCAACTTCAGGACAACAACCTGGTCGACGGCGTGAACTTGGCCGTGGAACGTTTTGAGGTGGACCATCCGACGATCGCCGGAACACTGCGCAATATCGTGAACACCTTGGGCAGCATGGGGATCTAAGCCCGTCAAACGCAAAAAGCCCCGCTATCGCCAGCAGGGCTTTTTAGTAATCTGCATATTGAAATGCAATCCACTGTGGGAGCGAGCCTGCTCGCGAAAGCGGTGTGAAAGTCAGCACATGTGTTGAATGTACGACCGCTTTCGCGAGCAGGCTCGCTCCCACAAGAGTCCTCCCACAAGGGCTCTTCTACAAGGGCTCTTCAGCAAGAAACTTTATTGCCGAACCAGACGCTGGTTCGGCAGTTGTACATCCTCGGTGCTGCGATACGGATTGATATCCAACCCACCCCGGCGCACATACCGCGCATACACCGTCAATTTCTCCGGCTTGAGCAAGCGTTGCAGGTCGAGGAAGATCCGCTCGACGCACTGTTCATGGAAGTCCGAATGCTGGCGGAAGCTGACGATGTAAGCCAGCAGGCTGGCGTGGTCCAGCGCCGCGCCGCGATACTCCACCGCCACGCTGCCCCAGTCCGGCTGGCTGGTTACCGGGCAGTTGGACTTGAGCAGATGGCTGTGCAGGCTTTCCTCGACGATACGCGATGCATCGCAACGCAGCAGCTCCGGACGCGGGTGCTCGTAGGAGTCGACAGTGATGTCCAGGTCGTCAACGCAGACACCGGGTAATGCAACGGTGCCTTCGCTCTCGACATCCTTGAGGCTGCGAATCCGCACACCTACCGGCTTGCCCGCCGCGGCGGAAAGGTCCTGGCGCAGCGTGGCTTCCAGGCTCGCGCTGTCGCTGAACGCCGTCTGGTTCAAGGAGTTCAGGTACAGCTTGAAGGATTTGGATTCGATGATATTCGGCGAATCCGCCGGGATCGCGAATTCACCGATGGCGACAACCGGCTTGCCGGACGGCAGCAGCCATGACAGCTCGAAACAGTTCCAGAAATCCACGCCCTTGTACGGCAGGGTCTCGGCCGTCAGGCCCAGTTCCGCCCATTTCGCGGTTCGCGGGATCGGAAACAGCAGTGACGGCGTGTACGTGGCGATGTATTCGCTGGATTTGCCCAGCGGCGAGTGTTCGGCTGCGGGATGCATGACGGAAACCTGACTGAAGAATCAGCGGATTCTACCAGCCTTTACGGTTTCCTTGAGCGCTTGCTCCGCCAACTGGCTTACAGTTGCATTACAACTTTGTCAGCTTGCCCCATGACACCATGCGCCACGGTATAACGCCCACGTTCAAACACAGCCTTGAGCCCGACCATGAAACTGCTGATCGTCGAAGACCAACTGAAAACCGGCCAGTACTTGCGCCAAGGTTTGAGCGAAGCCGGGTTCAACGCCGATCTGGTGGCTGATGGCAGCACCGGCCAGCAACTGGCCGTGAGCGGTGAATACGCGCTGTTGATTCTTGACGTGATGCTACCCGGCCGCGATGGCTGGCAGATTCTGCAAGCGGTGCGCGGCGCCGGGCTGGACACGCCGGTGCTGTTTCTCACCGCGCGGGATGCGATAGAGGATCGTGTGCATGGCCTGGAACTGGGTGCCGATGATTACCTGATCAAGCCCTTCGCCTTTTCCGAACTGCTGGCCCGGGTGCGCAGCCTGCTGCGCCGAGGCAGTTCGGCGGCCCAGGAAACCAGCCTGCAACTGGCGGACCTGCGGCTGGACTTGATCCGGCGCCGGGTAGAACGCGGCGGCAAACGCATCGACCTGACCGCCAAGGAATTCGCCCTGCTGGAGATGCTGCTGCGGCGCCAAGGCGAGGTATTGCCAAAGTCGTTGATTGCCTCACAAGTCTGGGACATGAATTTCGACAGTGACACCAATGTCATCGAGGTGGCGATCCGGCGTCTGCGGATCAAGATCGACGACGAGTTTCCCGACAAGCTGATCCACACCGTGCGCGGCATGGGCTATGTCCTTGAAGAGCGCAACCTGTGAGTCGCCGATGGTCGCTGAGCAATCGGTTGGCGCTGCTTTTTGCCGCCTGCACTGCCATCGTGTCGTTGTTTGCCGGCGTGCTGTTCAGCCGCGGCAGCGAGGCACACTTCATCGAACTGGACCAGCAGTTGCTCGAAGCCAAATTGACTGGCGTGCGCCGCGCCCTGCAAGATGGCCCCAACCCCCAGGCGCGCCTGGCGGACGAGTTGAGCCGCCAGCCGGACCTTGCCTTGCGCATCAAGGACCGCGATGGCGTGCGCTGGCATGACAGCTCGATCCGCCTGCCGGCCCAGGTGCCTGAACGGCCGGGCCTGTCGACCCTCAACGACACCGACAATGACTACCGCGTATTAAACGCGCCGCTGGATCCCAATCGTGCGGATTCGCCCCAACTGACACTGTTGCTGGACATCACCCACCACCAGCATTTCCTGCAACGCATGCAGCGTCTGATCTGGCTGACCGTCGGCCTCTCGGCGCTGGCGACCGCCCTGCTTGGCGCCTGGGCCGCCCGGCGTGGCTTGCGCCCCCTGCGCCGTATGGGCGCCATTGCCAGCAGCGTCTCGGCACGTTCGCTCAATGCTCGACTGCCAGAAGAACACATGCCCGCCGAACTGGCGGAACTGGCCCACAGCATCAACGACATGCTTGGACGCCTCGACGATGCCTTCCAGCGCCTCTCCGCCTTCTCCGCCGATATCGCCCATGAGCTGCGTACGCCGTTGTCGAATCTGCTGACCCATACCCAGGTCACGCTCACCCGCGAACGCTCGCTGGACGACTATCGCGAAGCCCTGCACAGCAATCTCGAAGAGCTGCAATGGATGGCGCAACTGGTCAACGACATGCTTTACCTGGCCAAGGCCGACCATGGCTTGCTGGCCGTCCAGCGCGAGCCGCTGGAGCTGGCGCTGGAAACGGACCTGCTGCTGGAGTTTTTCGCGCCACTGGCCGAAGACGCCGAGGTAAAGCTGAGCCGCGAAGGGAACGGACGTATCGAGGGCGACCGCAGCATGCTGCGCCGCGCGCTGTCCAATCTGCTGGACAACGCCCTGCGCTTCAGCCGCGGTGGTGGCGAGGTGCGGATACGGATTGTCGACGGGCCGCAGACTGTGCGCATCGATGTGGAAAACAGTGGCGGGGAAATTCCGGCGGCGCTGCTGCCGCGCCTGTTCGACCGTTTTTACCGCGCCGACCCGGCTCGCCAGGAAGGCAGCAGTGAACACGCCGGGCTGGGGCTGGCCATTACCCGCTCGATTATCCGCGCCCATGGCGGGGATATCCGCTGTGAATCGGCCGATGGCTGGACGCGGTTCGTGGTGGAGTTGCCCAAGAGCAATTAAAGGCAACACAAACCTGTGGCGAGGGGATTTATCCCCGCTGGGCTGCGAAGCAGCCCTAAACCCAGACGCCTCGGTGCCCCAGACAGCCTGAGTTGTTCATTTTGGGGCCGCTTCGCGGCCCAGCGGGGATAAATCCCCTCGCCACAATGATGCTCGTGTCGCTTTCCCGCGTTATCAGGAATACCGCAACGCCTGCGCAGGTTCGATCTTCGCCGCGCGCCAGGCCGGGTATACGGTGGCGAGGAAGCTGAGGATGAACCCGGCGGAGCAGATCAGCACCACGTCGCCACGCTGCAGTTCCGACGGCAGGTTGCTGACGAAGTACACATCGGAACTGAAAATGTGCTGGCCGCTGACCCTTTCCAGCCAACCCACCAGCGCGCTGACATTCAACGCCGCAATCACCCCCAGCACCCCGCCGATCAACGTGCCCACCACGCCGATCACCGTGCCCTGGACCATGAAGATTGCCATGATCTGTCGCGGCGTGGCGCCGATGGTACGAAGGATCGCGATGTCCGCGCCCTTGTCGTTCACCACCATGATCAACGTGGCGATGATGTTGAACGCCGCCACCGCGACGATCATCAACAGCAACAGGCCGATCATGGTTTTTTCCATTTTCATCGCACTGAACAGACTGCCCTGAGTGTGGGTCCAGTCGTCAGCCTTGTAGGCCGCGCCAAGCCCGGTGGCGATGTCACCGGAGACTTTCGGCGCTGCGTACAAATCTTTCACCGCCAGACGCACGCTCTGTACCTGGTTCGGTTGCCAATGCTGCATCTGCGCGGCGTCGGCCAAGTGAATCAGCGCCATGGAACCGTCCAGCTCGGCGCCGACCTTGAACACCCCCACCACATTCAGTCGTTGCATCCGCGGGGTGATGCCCCCCGGCGCGGTGCTGACTTCCGGCACGATCAAGGTGACCTTGTCGCCGACATTCAAGCGAAAGCGTCGCGCGGTGATCTCACCGATCACCACGCCGAACTCGCCGGGCTTCAAGGCATCGAGACGCCCCTGGACGATGTGCTGGGCGACAATCGAGACCTTGCCTTCATGGGCCGGATCGACGCCGCTGATCTGGATCGGCTGCATCGAACCTTTATGGCTCAACATCCCTTCCATCTCGGTGAACGGCACCGCAGCCGTCACTTCAGGATTTTTTAATGCCGCGGCGGCCACCGGCTGCCAATCGTCGATCGGGTTGACCCCGACGATGGTGGCGTGAGGCACCATGCCGAGGATGCGCGAGCTCATTTCGCGCTGGAAGCCGTTCATCACCGACAGCACGACAATCATCGCCAACACGCCAAGGGCGAGGCCGATCATCGAGGTCATGGAAATGAACGAGACAAAACGATTGCGGCGCTTGGCGCGGGTATAGCGCGTGCCGATGAAAATCGATAACGGTCTGAACATTCGCTGGGCACCGTATGAAAATAAAAGACCCGGCGCCGTATCAGCTACCGGGTTTCGGTCGGTCAGATCGGCGTCAGGCAACCTTCCTGCAAATGCAGGACGCGGTCCATCTGCCGGGCCAGGTTCATGTCGTGGGTCACCACCAGGAACGCCGTGCGCATCGAGGTGCTGAGTTCCAGCATCAAGTCCTGAATGCCTTGCGCGGTGTGGGAATCGAGGTTGCCGGTCGGCTCGTCGAGCATCACCAGCCCAGGCTTGTTGACCAGGGCCCGGGCAATCGCCACGCGCTGGCGCTCGCCGCCGGACAGCTCGGCCGGCTTGTGCTCCAGGCGATGGCCCAGTCCCACGCGCTCCAGCAACGCCGTAGCTCGCTGGCGGGCTTCGGGAATAGCGGTGCGGCCGATCAACAGCGGCATGCAGACGTTTTCCAGCGCGGTGAACTCGGGCAGCAGATGGTGGAACTGGTAGACGAAGCCCAGGGAGCGGTTACGCAACAGGCCGCGGGCCTTTTCGTTCAGCGCCGAAAGCTCTTCGCCCGCCAGCCAGACGCTGCCGGCGGTCGGCGTATCGAGGCCACCGAGCAAGTTCAACAAGGTACTTTTGCCCGATCCGGAAGTCCCGACGATCGCCACGCGTTCACCGGGATGCAGCTCCAATTGGAGGCCCGACAACACCACCACCGATTCCGGGCCTTCCTCGTAGGACTTGCCCAGGTTGCGGCAGCTCAAGATTGCTTTTTCACTCATGCCCGACTCACTCATAACGTAACGCCTCCGCAGGCTGGGTGCGCGCGGCACGCCAGGCTGGATACAGGGTGGCGAGGAAACTCAGGATCAACGCGGCGCCGCAGACCATCAACACGTCATCGGCCTGCAACTGCGAGGGCAGGTAGTCGATGAAGTACACGTCGGCGTTGAGAAACTTGTGCCCGATCAGCCCTTCGAGGGCGGCAATCGCGGCGCTGACATTCAGTGCGGCGAACATCCCGACCAAGGCGCCTACAAACGTGCCGATGACGCCGATGACGGTGCCCTGGACCATGAAGATCCGCATGATCTGCCCCGGCGTGGCGCCGAGGGTGCGCAGGATGGCGATGTCGCCTTTCTTGTCGTTCACCACCATCACCAGCGTGGAAATGATGTTGAACGCCGCCACGGCGACGATCAGCAACAGGAGCAGGCCGATCATGGCTTTTTCCATGCGGATCGCCTGATACAGGTTGCCATGGGTGCGGGTCCAGTCGCGGGCGTAATAACGGTCTTCGCCGAGCTGCTGGGCGATGTTCCACGCCACGCGCGGCGCCTGGAACAGGTCGTCGAACTTCAACCGCAGCCCCTGGACCTGATCCGGTTTCCAGCGATGCAGGCGCGCGAGGTCCTGAAGGTTGGTCACCCCCAGGTAACCGTCCAGCTCGCCGGCGCCAACATGGAAGATGCCGACCACGGTGAAGCGCTTCATGCGCGGGAACATGCCGCCTGGAGTGACAGTGACCTCCGGCGCGACAAACGTCAGCTTGTCGCCGATGGCCACGCCGAGCTTGGTCGCCGCCTTGTCGCCGATCACGATACCGAAGCTGCCCGGCGCGAGGTCGTCGAGTTTGCCCTGCCGCATGAAGTTGTCGATGATCGACACCTGCCGCTCCAGCCCGGGATCGATGCCATTGAGCAAGACCTTGGAGACCTTGCCGTCGTTGGTCAGCAGCCCCTGCATCTGGGTGAAGGGCGCAACGGCCAGCACCTGCGGGTTCTGCTTGACCTTGGCGGCCAGGCTTGGCCAGTCGCTGATGGCTTCGCCGGTTTCGAGGGTCGCGTGGGGCACCATGCCGAGCACGCGGGTGCGCATTTCATGGTCGAAGCCGTTCATGACCGACAGCACGACGATCATCACGACCACGCCAAGGGCAAGGCCGATGATGGACGTCAGGGAAATGAACGATACGAAATGATTGCGACGCTTTGCACGGGTATAACGCGTGCCGATGAATACGAAGAGAGGTCTGAACATGTCGGGGCTTGTTCGGAGGGAAAAGGAACGTCCTTGTGGCGGGGGTCACAAACCAGCTTTACACTCAGACCACCGCCGCTACCATGGGTTCGCCATGTCGACATTAGATGAAGAAGATCGCCGCGAATACTACCGTATCGAGGACACGATCGCACTGGAAATTCGGCCCCTGTCCATTCCTGAAGCTGCCAGCCAGGAAGTGTTGCAGGATGAGTCCCCACTGTTCAACCTGCTCAGCGAGCTGCACCTGAGCGAGTTCGAATCACAACACCTGTTGCGCCAGATCAGCGAGCGCGAGCGCAGCATCGCGGCCTACCTCAAGGCCATGAACAAACGCATCGACCTGCTCAGCCAGGTCATCGCCGTAACGGTGCTCGGCGAAATCGGCGATCCCCAGCCGGTAATCATTTCCGAAGGCGGCATCGATTTCCAATACCCAAGCGCCATTGCTGTCGGCGCGCACCTGTCGGTCAAGCTGGTGCTGATGCCCCAGGCCCTGGGGCTGTTGTTGCGCGCCCGCGTCACCCATTGCGACCCCAAGGGCAACGGTTATGACGTAGGCACCGAGTTTGAGCACCCGACCGACGCCCAGCGCCAATTGCTGGCCCGCTACATCCTGCAGAAGCAGGCGCAGGAACGGCGCCTGGCCCGGGAACTGAACGAATCTGGCATCGATAAGGAATAACCGTGACCCTCATTTATGGCCACCGCGGCGCCAAGGGCGAAGCACCGGAAAACACCCTCACCGGCTTCCAGGAATGCCTCAAGCACGGCGTACGCCGTTGCGAGCTGGACCTGCACCTGTCCATGGACGGCGAGTTGATGGTGATCCATGACCCGACCCTCAAGCGCACCACCGATCGCCGGGGCAAGGTGGTCGAACACACCGCCGCTGAACTGGTGACTTATGACGCGCGCAAGGGTGGCCCGGGCTGGATCAAGCCGTGCCCGATTCCACGCCTGGAAGAGTTGTTCGAGAAGTGTGATTTCGAGCACTGGCAACTGGAGGTGAAAAGCGCCTCACGCACCCGCGCCGCCGCCACCGTGCTGGGCATCCGTGAAATGGCCCAGCGCTTCGGCCTGCTGGACAAAATCACCATCACTTCCAGTTCCCGGGAAGTGCTCAAGGCCGCGCTGGATCTGACGCCGGACATTTCCCGTGGACTGGTCGCCGAATACGCCTGGCTCGACCCGTTGAAGGTCGCCCAGAGCTATGGCTGTGAGATTCTGGCGCTGAACTGGACCCTGTGCACGCCGGAACGCCTGATCAAGGCGCAGCGCCAGGGGCTGCATGTGTCGGTGTGGACCGTCAACGAGCCCGCGCTCATGCGCAGGCTCGCCGACTTTGGCGCTGACAGCCTGATTACAGACTTTCCCGGTTTGGCCACCGCCACCCTCGAGAATTGCTGAAATCGGTCTCCCCGGCCGGCTCAGGCCACCGGCCGGAGCCGCTCAAAAAAGCCGGTTGAGCCCGTCGTAGGCCGCTACCCGATAGGCTTCGGCCATGGTCGGGTAGTTGAACGTGGTGTTGACGAAGTACTTCAACGTGTTCAGTTCGCCCGGCTGGTTCATGATCGCCTGGCCGATGTGGACGATTTCCGAGGCCTGGTAGCCGAAGCAGTGCACGCCCAGCACTTCCAGGGTCTCGCGGTGGAACAGGATTTTCAGCATGCCTTGCGGCTCGCCGGCGATCTGCGCCCGCGCCATGCTCTTGAAGAAGGCCTTGCCGACCTCGTAAGGCACCTTGGCCTGGGTCAGCTCCTGCTCGTTCTTGCCGATCGAGCTGATCTCCGGAATGGTGTAGATGCCGGTCGGCACGTCATTGACGAAACGCCAGCTGCCGTTGTCGACGATGCTGCCGGCGGCCGAACGGCCCTGGTCGTGGGCGGCACTGGCCAGGCTCGGCCAGCCGATCACGTCACCGGCACCGTAGATGTTCGGCACGCAGGTGCGGTAGTTCTCGTCAACTTCGATCTGGCCCCGGCTGTTGACCTTCACGCCGATGTTTTCCAGGCCCAGGGTGTCGGTGTTGCCGGTGCGGCCGTTGCACCAGAGCAAGGCGTCGGCCTTGATCTTCTTACCGGACTTGAGGTGCAGGATCACACCGTTGTCCACGCCTTCGACGCGCTCGTAATCTTCATTGTGGCGCACGGTGATGTTGTTGTTGCTGAAGTGGTAGCTCAGGGCCTGGGAAATTTCCGAGTCCAGGAAGCTCAGCAATTGGCCACGGTTGTCCACCAGTTCCACCAGCACGCCCAGGCCGCTGAAGATCGAGGCGTATTCGCAACCGATCACGCCGGCACCGTAGACGATAAGTTTGCGCGGGGTATGCCCCAGGCTCAGGATCGTGTCGCTATCGTAGATACGTGCGTGGTTGAAATCGATGTCCGCCGGGCGATACGGACGCGAGCCGGTGGCGATGATGATGTGCTTGGCCACCAGTTTCTCGACGACGCCATTGCCACAGACCACTTCGACCGTTTGCTCGTCGGCGAAGCTGCCGGTGCCGAAAAACACGTCCACACGGTTGCGGGCGTAGTAGCCGGTACGCGAGGCTACTTGCTTGGAAATCACCTTCTCGGCGCTCTTGAGCACGTCCGGGAAGGAGAACCAGCGCGGCTCGCCGATTGCCCGGAACATCGGGTTGGTGTTGAACTGCATGATCTGCCGGACCGAGTGACGCAAGGCCTTGGACGGGATGGTACCCAAGTGGGTGCAGTTGCCGCCAACCTGCCGACGGCTGTCGACCATCGCCACCTTGCGCCCTGCCTTGGCGGCGTTCATTGCCGCACCTTCCCCCGCCGGGCCGGAACCCAGTACCACCACGTCGTAGTTATAGACAGCCATGCGTACTCCTCAGAACAGGCCGCGATGCCACAGTTGGCACCGACGGCTAAATCATGCCGGCCGGCGGCATGAAGGAACAATTTGGGACCGGTTCACGCGCCCGGCCACAGTCTATAGAAGCGTCAACGCCGCGCACATTACCCCTTGGTCGCGTCGTAGGCTAGTTTTGCCTGCGCTATTTCGCCACAGGTGGGCTTTCATAACCCTGTCAGCATTGCGTGACAATCATCTCAAGTTCAACTGAATCATCGTGGCGAGGGAGCTTGCTCCCGCTGGGCTGCGCAGCGGCCCCTTTTTTGAGCGCTTCGCACTCAAGCGGGAGCAAGCTCCCTCGCCACGAGTACAGCGCTGAACAAGCTCATCGTCATCATTGGGTTTTTTCGCCGGCCATCCGTTCAAACGCATCGTTTGTGCGTACGACGAAACGCTCTCCATCGCGCAGCACAAAAAATACTCCGATGCCGTGCTCCTGGGCATAATCCCAACCCTCTTCGGGACCGAGAATCAGCAACAGCGTCGATAGTCCATCGGCCAACATCGCTGAAGGATGAATTACCGTGACTGACGCCAGGTTGTGTAGGACCGGCGCCCCGGTGCGCGCATCAAAGGTGTGGGAGTAACGCTTGCCGCCCTGCTCGAAATATTTACGATAGTCGCCCGACGTTGAAACCCCGTAGCCGTTGACCTCGATGACACGCTCAGCCATTTGCCGATCGTTCCGAGGCTCTTCCAGGGCGATGCGCCAGGCCGACCCATCCGGCTTGTGCCCGACAGCCTTGAGCTCCCCGGTGGCTTCGGCCAGGTAGCTGTCGATGCCCAAAGCCTGGAGCTTCGCGGCGATGCGGTCGACGGCATAACCCGCCGCGATGCTGTTGAAATCGACTTCCACCGCGGCGTCCTTGCATAACCGGTCGCCTTCGATCCGCAAGTAGCCATGGCCAACCTGTCGTCGCGCCAGGGCCAGGGCCTCGGCGCTGGGCACCGCCTCTCGCCGGGATTGCGGGCCGAAGCCCCACAGGTTCAGCAAAGGCTCCACCGTCAGATCGAACGCGCCATGGCTTTGCGAAGATAGCTGCTCACCCACCCGGACAAGTTCAAACACAGGTCCCGGCATGGTCAGGCAACTGCCGCCAGGCAGGGCATTGAAGCGCTCGATTTCCGAATCGCTGCGATAGGTGGAAAACAGCCGATCCACTTCAGCGAGAATTTTTTCCACCTCGGCCTGCACCACGTTCGGACCGGGCGTGGCGGCATGCCTGACGTACTGGACGGAATAACGGCTGCCCATGGTCGGGCCATCGAAGCGTTCCAGGGTATCGCCCCGGCCGCAGCCGGACACAACGCCGGCCAGCATCACAAGCCCAATCCATCGTCCAGTTAACAAATCTTCATCTCCCCACAAAACCACGCCGGCCATTATGGGCTACAGCGCATGCAAAAAAACCTGTGGGAGCGAGCCTGCTCGCGACAATGGACCGATCAAGGTCAAGGTGCCTGACACACCACCTTCGCGAGCAGGCTCGCTCCCACATGGGATTGCAGCGCTTTCATACAAGATTGCCAGAGTGAGTACCTACACATGCCTTCCAACACGAGCAACGGCAAGGCGATTTTTCGCGTTGTCAGCGGCAACTTCCTGGAGATGTTCGACTTCATGGTCTATGGCTTCTACGCCACGGCCATTGCCAAGACGTTCTTCCCGACCGACAGTGCCTTCGCCTCGCTGATGCTGTCCCTGGCGACATTCGGCGCCGGGTTCCTGATGCGTCCGCTGGGCGCGATCTTCCTTGGCGCCTACATCGACCGTCACGGCCGGCGCAAAGGCCTGATCATCACCCTCGCGATGATGGCCGCCGGCACGGTGCTGATCGCCTGTGTACCGGGTTACGCCACGTTGGGCGTGGCGGCGCCGCTGCTGGTATTGCTGGGCCGATTGCTGCAGGGCTTTTCCGCAGGCGTGGAGCTCGGTGGGGTCTCGGTGTACCTGGCGGAAATCTCTACGCCGGGGCGCAAGGGCTTTTTTGTCAGTTGGCAGTCCGCGAGCCAACAGGCCGCCGTGGTCTTTGCCGGTCTGCTGGGGGTTGGCCTCAATCATTGGCTGAACCCGCAAGAAATGGGCGAATGGGGCTGGCGCGTGCCGTTCCTGATCGGTTGCCTGATCGTACCGGTCATTTTTGTAATTCGCCGCTCGCTGGAAGAAACGCCGGAATTCCAGGCGAGAAAACACCGCCCTACCCTGTCGGAAATCGTCCGCTCCATTGGCCAGAACTTCGGCATTGTCCTGGCCGGCATGGCACTGGTGGTGATGACTACGGTGTCGTTCTACCTGATCACGGCCTACACGCCGACATTTGGCAAGGCTGAGCTCAACCTGTCGGAGCTGGATGCGTTGCTGGTCACGGTGTGTATCGGCTTGTCGAATTTCTTCTGGCTGCCAGTCATGGGCGCGCTTTCCGACAAGATCGGGCGCAAACCCCTGCTGCTGGCTGCGACAATCCTGGCGATCCTGACCGCCTACCCGGCGCTGTCCTGGCTGGTGGCGAACCCCAGCTTCAGCCATTTACTGATCGTCGAGCTGTGGTTGTCGTTCCTGTATGGATCGTACAACGGCGCCATGGTGGTCGCCCTGACGGAAATCATGCCGGTTGAAGTGCGTACTACTGGCTTTTCCCTGGCCTATAGCCTCGCGACGGCAACGTTCGGCGGGTTCACGCCGGCGGCCTGTACCTATCTGATCCATGTGCTGGATAACAAAGCGGCGCCGGGGATCTGGCTCAGTGGTGCGGCGGTGTTGGGGTTGATTGCGACGTTGGTACTGTTCAAGGGTAATCGGCATGAACTGCGCACGGCGCAGGCCTCTGTAGTGGGCGGTGCCTGATAAATCGTCATCGCGAGCAAGCTCGCTCCCACAGTTGACCGAGTTGTTGCTGATGTATGCGGTCCAATGTGGGAGCGAGCTTGCTCGCGATGAGGCCCGCCCAAACACAGCAAAACCCAGACAAAAAAACGCCCCGACAAGTCGGGGCGTTTTTTCACCAGCAGCTAAAGCTTTAAGGCTTAGCGCGGAAACGCAGGCGGATTCACATCAGCCATGTCTTCCATTACGCGAACTACCTGGCAGCTGTAGCCGAACTCGTTGTCATACCAGACGTACAGGACAACACGATTGTCCTGGACGATGGTCGCTTCGGCGTCGACAACGCCAGCGTGGCGCGAACCGACGAAGTCAGTGGACACCACTTCCTGCGAGTTGACGAAGTCGATCTGCTTGTGCAGGTCGGAGTGCAGCGCCATGTAGCGCAGGTACTCGTTCATCTCTTCACGGGTGGCGGCTTTCTCAAGGTTCAGGTTGAGAATGGCCATCGACACGTTCGGCGTCGGCACACGGATCGCGTTGCCGGTCAGCTTGCCAGCGAGCTCAGGCAAGGCCTTGGCGGCAGCAGTGGCGGCACCGGTTTCGGTGATGACCATGTTCAACGCGGCGCTACGGCCACGGCGATCGCCCTTGTGGAAGTTGTCGATCAGGTTCTGGTCGTTGGTGTACGAGTGAACGGTTTCGACGTGACCGTTGATGATGCCGAACTTGTCATTCACGGCTTTGAGCACCGGCACGATGGCGTTGGTGGTGCAGGAAGCGGCAGAGATGATCTTGTCGTCAGCGGTGATTTCGGTGTGGTTGATACCGTGAACGATGTTCTTCAGCTTGCCCTTGCCAGGTGCGGTCAGGACAACGCGGTCGATACCCGGGCAGGCCAGGTGCTGGCCAAGGCCATCGGCATCGCGCCATACACCGGTGTTATCCACCAGCAGGGCGTCCTTGATGCCGTACTGGGTGTAGTCCACCTCGGTCGGGTTCTTCGCGTAGATCACCTGGATCAGGTTACCGTTGGCGGTGATGGTGTTGTTTTCTTCGTCGATGGTAATGGTGCCGTTGAAGGAGCCATGCACCGAGTCGCGGCGCAGCAGGCTGGCACGCTTGGTCAGGTCGTTCTCGGCGCCCTTGCGCACGACGATGGCGCGCAGGCGCAGGCCGTCGCCACCACCGGTTTTCTCGATCAGGATACGCGCCAGCAGACGGCCGATACGACCGAAGCCGTACAGGACCACGTCGGTACCTTTACGAGCCGAAGCGTTCTGCTGACCAACCACGTCAGCCATTTCTTCGCGCACGAACTGTTCGGCACTACGGCCATTGGCTTCGTTACGGAATTTGAACGCCAGCTTGCCCAGGTCCACCGAGGCCGCGCCGAGCTTGAGCTCGCTCATCGCCTTGAGCAGGGGGAATGTTTCGTGGACGGAGAGTTCGCTGTCGTCGGAAGAACGGTGGCGAGCAAAGCGGTGGGCCTTGAGGATCGCGATGACAGACTGGTTGATCAGGCTGCGGCCATAGATCGAGCTCACCACGTTGTTATTGCGGTAGAGCTGACCGATGAGAGGGATCATCGCTTCTGCGAGTGCTTCACGATCAATCCATTCACCAAGACACTGGTCGGGCTTCTGAGTCACGGTAACCTTCCACATGTAGGGGCTGAAAAAAGGGGCTACATTATGCCGCCGAGTCATCGGCGGAGCAATGCGCGCCCGTCGCGCCGTGGTTTTGCGTTCCTGCAGCATAGTCCGCGACTGACAGCAGCCCCCTTCCCCCGCTACAATTGTCGACTTTGTCGCAACGCTGGAGCTCAACCTTCCGTGCCCGTTCTGCGTCTTCCGCTTCTCCCTGCCGCGGCAGGTAAACAGCACTGGGGCAACCTGCCCGGTGCCGCCCTGAGCCTGGCCATCGCCGAGGCTGCCAGCGCTGCAAAGCGCTTTACCCTGCTGCTGACCGCCGACAGCCAAAGCGCCGAACGGCTGGAACAGGAGCTGGCTTTCTTCGCCCCGGATTTGCCAGTGCTGCATTTCCCGGACTGGGAAACCCTGCCCTACGACCTTTTTTCGCCGCACCAGGACATCATTTCCCAGCGCATCGCCAGCCTTTACCGGCTGCCGGAGCTCAGTCATGGCGTTTTGGTAGTGCCGATTACCACAGCCCTACATCGCCTGGCGCCGACCCAATTCCTGCTGGGCAGCAGCCTGGTGCTGGACATCGGCCAGAAGCTCGACGTCGAGCAAATGCGCACCCGGCTTGAGGCCAGCGGCTACCGCTACGTCGATACCGTGTACGAGCACGGCGAGTTCACGGTCCGCGGCGCGTTGATAGACCTGTTTCCGATGGGCAGCAAACTGCCCTATCGCATCGACCTGTTCGATGACGAGATCGAGACCTTGCGCACCTTTGATCCGGAAAACCAGCGTTCCATCGACAAAGTGCAGTCGATCCGCCTGTTGCCGGCCAAGGAATTCCCTCTGCAAAAAGACGCGGTGACGCGTTTCAAGGCGCGGTTTCGCGAACGCTTCGACGTGGACTTCCGGCGCTGCCCGATCTTCCAGGACCTCAGCAGCGGCATCACCCCGGCCGGTATCGAGTATTACCTGCCGCTGTTCTTCGAAGAAACCTCCACCCTGTTCGATTACCTGCCCCAGGATACCCAGGTATTTTCCCTGCCCGGCATCGAGCAAGCGGCGGAAAACTTCTGGAATGACGTGCGCAACCGCTACGAAGAGCGGCGTGTCGACCCATCCCGTCCTCTATTGCCGCCCGCCGAGTTGTTCCTGCCGGTTGAAGACTGCTTCGCCCGCCTCAAGAGCTGGCCGCGCGTGGTGGCGAGCCAACAGGATGTGGAAACCGGCGTCGGTCGCGAACGCTTCCCCGCCAGAGCGCTGCCGGACCTGGCGATCGAAGCCAAGGCCACGCAACCGTTGGCGGCCCTGGCCGGTTTCCTCGACCAATTCCCTGGCCGCGTGCTGTTCACCGCCGAGTCCGCCGGCCGTCGCGAAGTATTGCTGGAGCTGCTCGAACGCCTGAAGCTGCGACCGAAGACTGTCGACAGCTGGCCGGATTTCGTCGCCGGCAAGGAGCGCCTGGCAATCACCATCGCGCCGCTCAATGACGGGCTGGTCCTGGATGATCCCGCCCTGGCACTGGTCGCCGAGAGCCCGTTGTTCGGCCAGCGGGTGATGCAGCGTCGCCGTCGCGAGAAGCGCGCAGACGCTGCCAACGACGCGGTCATCAAGAACCTTACCGAGTTGCGCGAGGGCGCGCCGGTGGTGCACATCGACCATGGCGTGGGCCGCTACCTGGGCCTGGCGACCCTGGAGATCGAAAACCAGGTCGCCGAATTCCTCACTCTGCAATACGCCGAGGGCGCCAAACTTTATGTGCCGGTGGCGAACCTGCACCTGATCGCCCGCTACACCGGCAGCGACGATGCGCTGGCGCCGCTGCATCGCCTGGGCTCGGAAACCTGGCAGAAAGCCAAGCGCAAGGCCGCCGAACAGGTGCGCGACGTGGCCGCCGAACTGCTTGACATCTACGCCCGTCGCGCCGCGCGCGAAGGCTACGCGTTCGCCGACCCGAAAGCCGATTACGAAACCTTCAGCGCCGGCTTCCCGTTCGAGGAAACCGTCGACCAGCAGACCACCATCGAAGCCGTGCGCGCCGACATGCTCGCGCCCAAGCCGATGGACCGACTGGTCTGCGGCGACGTCGGCTTCGGCAAGACCGAAGTGGCGATGCGCGCCGCGTTCATCGCCGTGCATGGCGGCAAGCAGGTGGCGATCCTGGTGCCGACCACCCTGCTCGCCCAGCAGCACTACAACAGTTTCCGCGACCGCTTCGCCGACTGGCCGGTGACTGTGGAAGTGATGAGCCGATTCAAGTCGACCAAGGAAGTGAATGCCGCCGTGGCCGACCTGGCCGAGGGCAAGATCGACATCGTCATCGGCACGCACAAACTGCTCCAGGACGACGTGAAATTCAAAAGCCTCGGCCTGGTGATCATCGACGAAGAACACCGCTTCGGCGTGCGCCAGAAAGAACAGCTCAAGGCCCTGCGTAGCGAAGTCGACATCCTGACCCTGACGGCCACGCCGATCCCGCGCACGCTGAACATGGCGGTGTCGGGCATGCGTGACCTGTCGATCATCGCCACGCCGCCGGCCCGCCGCCTGTCGGTGCGTACGTTCGTGATGGAGCAGAACAAAAGCACGGTCAAGGAAGCGCTGCTGCGGGAGTTGCTGCGCGGCGGCCAGGTCTATTACTTGCACAACGACGTGAAGACCATCGAGAAATGTGCCGCCGACCTCGCCGAGCTGGTGCCGGAAGCCCGTATCGGCATCGGCCACGGACAGATGCGCGAGCGCGAACTCGAACAGGTGATGAGCGACTTCTATCACAAGCGTTTCAACGTGCTGATCGCCTCGACCATCATCGAGACCGGCATCGACGTGCCGAGCGCCAACACCATCATCATCGAGCGCGCCGACAAGTTCGGCCTGGCCCAGTTGCACCAGTTGCGCGGCCGGGTCGGCCGTAGCCACCACCAGGCCTATGCCTACCTGCTGACGCCGCCGCGCCAGCAGATCACCCCAGACGCGGAAAAGCGCCTGGAGGCCATCGCCAACACCCAGGACCTCGGCGCCGGCTTCGTGCTGGCCACCAATGACCTGGAAATCCGTGGTGCCGGCGAATTGCTCGGCGACGGCCAGAGCGGCCAGATCCAGGCCGTCGGCTTCACGCTGTACATGGAAATGCTCGAACGCGCGGTCAAGTCGATTCGCAAGGGCGAGCAACCGAACCTCGACCAGCCTCTGGGCGGTGGGCCGGAGATCAATCTGCGGGTGCCGGCACTGATCCCGGAAGATTACCTGCCAGACGTCCATGCGCGGCTGATCCTCTACAAACGCATCGCCTCGGCCACCGACGAGGAAGGCCTGAAAGACTTGCAGGTGGAGATGATCGACCGCTTCGGGCTGCTGCCGGAGCCGACCAAGAACCTGGTGCGCACCACGCTGCTCAAACTCAAGGCCGAGCAACTGGGCATCAAGAAAGTCGACGGTGGGCCCAACGGCGGCCGCATCGAATTCGAAGCCCAGACGCCGGTCGATCCGCTGGTACTGATCAAGCTGATCCAGGGCCAGCCCAAACGCTACAAGTTCGAAGGCGCCACGATGTTCAAGTTCATGGTGCCCATGGAACGCCCGGAAGAGCGTTTTAATACCGTGGAGGCGCTGTTCGAGCGCCTCACTCCGACCACTGCTTGAAGGACGCCCAATGCGCCTGTTTCGCTCCTTGACGTTGTTGATGACCCTGGTCGCCCCCCTGGCCTTCGCCGACGACCTGTATCAGGTGGAAATGATCCTGGTTCGCCAGAATGCCGAGCCGGCGATTCTCAGTCGCGCCGCGCCGGAAGACTGGGACGCCGGCGCACAACGCCTGCCCCCGGACAGCCAGCGCACGCCAGCATTGGGCAATATCGTCGAAAAACTCAACGCCAGCGGCCAATACAGCGTGCTGATGCACAAGGCCTGGCAACAGAACCTGGGCGAACAGGGCAGCAAGGTCGCTGTCAGCGACGGCACCGAACAGTTCGGCCAGTTTCCCATCGAGGGCACCCTGGAAATGAAACTGGGCCGCTTTACCGACGTCGACGCCGACTTCTGGGTCAACCAGATCGACGCCAATGGCCTGGTCACCGCCAGCGAACGCCTCAAGCAACAGAGCCACACCAAGAACGGCCAGCTGAATTTCCTCGATAACGGTCACCTCGGCCTGCTGATCAAGATCACCTCGCTGACCGCGCCCGCGCCACGGCAGGCGCCCGAAGCGATTCCGGACTGACCGGCGCGCCTATGCCCTCGCCCCTGAGCAAACCCCTGGCACCCTCCTGGGTCAATCGATTCAAGGAACAAAGCCTGGAGCGCGGACGCCGATACGCGCTGGAAAATCGCGTCAGGATCGTCGAGACCGGAGACAGCAGCATCATCGCCAGCTGCGAAGGCTCTGGCGGCAGCGTCTATCGTCAGACCATTCGCCTCAAGGAGTCAGCCAAGGGCACGCTGATCCTGCTCGAAGCGGCCTGCTCCTGCCCGGTGCGCATCAACTGCAAACATTGCGCGGCGGTCTTGTTGCAGGTCCAGGAAACCCTGGCCTACCCAGCCGCCGAGAAAGACGCGCATCTGCTGGAAAAACTCCAGACCGTGCTCGACAACCGCAGTCCCAAAGCCCCGCCGCAGGTGCTCGTGGAAAACGTGCAACCGGTGCCGCGCCTGTGGCTGGCGAGTATCGAGTTCAGCGCCTTCGAGCCGCGCAACGGCAAGATGCAGCGCTACATCCAGCACCGCGCTGCCCTGTCCTTCAGCTATCTGGACGAATACGTCAGCGGCCAGCGCAACACTGACGTACTGATTCGCCAGGAAACCCAGACGCTGCGTATTAAACGCCAGACCGATGTGGAACAGTCCTACCGCGAACAACTGCGAATCCTCGGTTTCAAGGTCGCCACCCGGCAAAGCAAGGCGCTGCCGGAAAGCGCCGGCGAGCTTTACGAGATGGTCAACGACAGTGCCTGGTTGACCTTTACCCTCAATGACCTGCCAAAACTGCGCAACCAAGGCTGGGAGCTGCAGATCGACGAGGATTTCGGCTTCGACCTGACGGCCGTGGACGAGTGGTACGCCAGCGTCGAGGAAACTCCGGAGCGAGACTGGTTTGATCTGGAATTGGGGATCATCGTCAACGGCGAGCGCTTGAGCCTGCTGCCGATCCTGCTGAACCTGATGCGCTCGCACATCGAGCTGTTCAACCCGGAACGCCTGGCCCGGCGCCGCGACGACGAACTCATCCTGGTCAACCTGCCGCACCGTCCCAATTCGGAATTCGGCCCGCAGCAAGTCGCCCTGCCCTATGGACGCCTGAAGCCGGTGCTGGCGACCCTTGGCGAGTTTTACCTGCAAGAACCCGGCACCAGCAAACTGCGCCTGAACAGTGCGGACGCCCTGCGCCTGAACCCGCTGCAAGACATGCCGCTGCGCTGGGAAGGGGGCGAACATATCCGTGGCCTGGCCCAGCGGCTGCGCGACATCAAGGACTACACCGCGGCGGCACCGGAAGGCTTGAACGCAACGCTGCGGCCCTATCAGCTCGAAGGCCTGAGCTGGATGCAATCGCTACGACAACTGGAGGTTGGCGGCATTCTCGCGGATGACATGGGCCTGGGCAAAACCCTACAGACCCTGGCGCACATTCTCAGCGAAAAAAACGCCGGCCGCCTCGACAGGCCGTGCATGGTGGTGATGCCGACGAGCCTGATTCCCAACTGGCTCGATGAAGCCAGCCACTTCACCCCGCAGCTCAAGGTATTGGCCCTGTACGGTGCCGGACGCAAGAAACATTTCGAGCGGTTGGCCGACTACGACCTGATCCTGACCACCTATGCATTGCTGCCCAAGGATGTCGAGCGCCTTAAAGCGCAACCGCTGCACGTATTGATCCTGGATGAAGCCCAGTACATCAAGAACCCCACCAGCAAGGCCGCCCAGGCCGCCCGTGAGCTCGATGCCCGGCAGCGGTTGTGCCTGTCCGGGACACCGCTGGAAAACCACCTGGGTGAATTGTGGTCGCTGTTTCATTTCCTGTTGCCGGGCTGGCTCGGCGACATCAAGGATTTCAACCGCGACTACCGCGTGCCGATCGAAAAACGCGGGAGCGCCGTACGATTGCAGCACCTTAACGGTCGGATAAAACCGTTTTTGCTGCGCAGGACCAAGGAACAGGTCGCAACCGAATTGCCGCCCAAGACCGAGATCATCCATTGGGTCGAACTCAGCGACGCCCAACGGGATGTCTATGAAACCATGCGCCTGGCGATGGACAAGAAGGTGCGTGACGAAATCACCCGCAAAGGCGTGGCGCGCAGCCAGATCATCATCCTCGAGGCGCTGCTCAAGCTGCGCCAGGTGTGCTGCGACCTGCGCCTGATCAGCGACGCCGCCCTGCCAGCCCGAGGCAGTGCTTCGGGCAAGCTCGACAGCCTGATGGAGATGCTCGAGGAGTTGTTTGAAGAAGGTCGGCGGGTGCTGCTGTTTTCCCAGTTCACGTCCATGCTGGCGCTGATCGAAGACGAACTGAAAAAGCGCGGTGTGGAATACGCCATCCTGACCGGCCAGACCCGGGACCGACGCACTCCGGTGAAGGAATTCCAGAGCGGCAAGCGTCAGATCTTCCTGATCAGCCTGAAGGCCGGCGGCGTGGGTCTGAACCTGACGGAAGCGGACACGGTGATTCACTACGACCCGTGGTGGAACCCGGCCACCGAAAACCAGGCGACCGACCGCGCTTATCGCATCGGCCAGGAAAAGCCGGTGTTCGTCTACAAGCTGATAGCCCGGGGAACAGTGGAAGAAAAGATCCAACTGCTGCAGAAGGAAAAGTCCGATCTCGCGGCCGGCGTGCTGGATGGGCGCGTGGCCGGGGACTGGAAACTGCAGAACGAAGACATCGAGGCGTTGTTCGCACCGCTGCCGGATAAGCTGGAGAAGCGCTGAGGTTCGTTTATGCCTGTGGGAGCGAGCCTGCTCGGGATGGCTACTTCACAGCCACCCTCGTAACAACGGTTAACCGCTTCGCGAGCAGGCTCGCTCCCACCCTGCGTCAAGATGGCCGGATCAGCCTGTCGCCAACACTCGCGCCAGGGTCGACTTCACCTTCCCCATCCCGTCATGCAGCGCTTGCTCGATCTCGGCCATGGTGATCACCGCCGTGGATTTGCCTGCCGCGGGATTAACCACCAGGGCCAGGCACGCATAGTCCAAATCCAGCTCGCGAGCCAATGCCGCTTCCGGCATACCTGTCATGCCGACAATGTCGCAGCCATCGCGTTCCAGGCGGGCGATTTCAGCCACCGTTTCCAGGCGCGGCCCCTGCGTGCAGGCATAGACGCCATGGCTGCTGTAGCCGCAGCGCTCGGCGGCCAGGGCGGCAATCAACTTCTGGCGCAGCGTCTCCGTGTAGGGATAGCTGAAATCGATATGGGTAACCGCTTCCAGGTCATCGGCAAAATACGTGTGCTGGCGGCCACTGGTGTAATCGATCAACTGATGGGGCACGCAGAAATGCCCGGTGCCCATCGCCGCGTGGATCCCGCCCACGGCGTTGACCGCCAGGATGGCCTCGGCACCCGCCTGCTTCAGTGCCCAGAGATTGGCGCGATAGTTGACCTGGTGCGGCGGAAAACGATGAGGATGGCCATGACGGGCCAGGAACAGCACCTCACGCCCGGCATATTCGCCAATCTGCACGTCAGCCGATGGCGCGCCATAGGGCGTTTCCACCGCCAGGGACTGGCGAATGGTCAGGCCTTCCAGCTGGGTCAGGCCTGTGCCGCCGATAATTGCGTAAACGGTCATAACAAACGTCCTTAATCGATCAGTTGGGCGGCTTTCAGTGCGCCAATCGCTGTCAGCCAGTGTGGATCCTGGCGATACTCGGTACTGGCGAAGGCTTGGCCACGCATGCGGGCGATCCGCGCCGACGGCTTGATCTTCAAGCGTTGGGCGGCGCTCAATGCCAACTCTGCGGCAGCGCGGTCGTTGCACACCAACCCCATGTCGCAACCGGCAGTCAATGCGGCCTCGATACGACTCGCGGCATCACCCACCACATGGGCACCGGCCATTGACAGGTCATCACTGAAAATCACCCCGTCGAACTGCAACTCGCCTCGCAGGATGTCCTGCAGCCAACGTCGGGAAAACCCGGCCGGGCTGGCATCGACCTGCGGATAGATCACATGGGCCGGCATCACGGCGCCAAGCTGCTTGCCCAGCCTGGCAAACGGCAGCAGATCGTTGGCGCGGATCTGTTCCAGGCTGCGCTCATCATTGGGGATGGCCACATGGGAATCCGCCTCGGCCCAGCCGTGCCCAGGAAAATGCTTGCCCGTGGCGGCCATGCCCGCGGCGTTCATGCCCCGAATGAAAGCACCGGCCAACAATGCGGCGCGTTCGGGATCGCCCTCGAATGAACGACTGCCAACCACGGCACTGCGCTGATAATCGAGATCCAGCACCGGGGCGAAACTCAGATCAAGGCCGACCGCCAGCACCTCGGTGGCCATGATCCAGCCGCATTGTTCGGCCAGGTATTCGGCATTCGGGTTATCGGCAATGGCCCGCATCGCCGGCAGACGCACGAACCCCTGGCGCAGGCGCTGGACACGCCCCCCTTCCTGATCGACCGCCAGCAACAGGTCGGGACGAATGGCGCGGATCGCCGCACTCAGCTCGCGCACCTGGCGCGGATGCTCGATGTTGCGAGCGAAGATGATCAAGCCGCCCACTTCGGGCTGACGCAACAGATGGCGATCCTCGGCCGTCAGCCAGGTACCGGCGACGTCCACCATCAACGAGCCTTGCAGGCCAGCAGTCATAGCAATTCCTTAATAACGATGGATGCGCACGGCGACGCATGCACGATGACGCCGCCAGGCTCCAGGCCTGGCAGGTCGCGCATCGGCGATGAATTTAATACGAACTCAAAGGCAGAATCGGCATGGGCGGCTAGCTTAGCGGATGTAAGCAGCCGCGCCCACCCGTGGCCTTACGCCTTGGCGAGCGCCGGGGCGGATTTGCTGCGAGGACGCAACTGCGCTGTCGCCATTGCCTCATCGGTGACGCCGCTTTCGGCACGCATGCCGGCAGCCAGAAATGGAACCATCAGACGCATGACCTGTTCGATGGATGTATTCACGCCGAAATCGGTTTCGGCGATGGCCCGCAGCGCCTTGATACCAGACATGCTGAACGCAGCGGCGCCAAGCATGAAGTGCACGCGCCAGAACAATTCGATCGGTGGTATGCGTGGCGCGGCTTCATTGACCAGCAGCATGTAGCGACGGAACACCTTGCCGTACATGTCTTCCAGATAACGCCGCAGGTGACCCTGGCTTTGACTGAATGCCAGGCCCAAAAGGCGCATGAAAATGGAAAGATCATTACCGCTGCGTGGTTGGACAACAAGGGCCTGCTCGACCAGGATCTCGAGCAGCTCTTCTAGGGTGGGCTTGACGTCAGGCTTGGCCTGACGACGTTCCAGTTCACGGTCGAGGCTGATACAGAACGGCCCGAGGAAACGTGAGAACACCGCCTGGATCAGCGCCTTCTTGGAACCGAAGTGATAGTTCACCGCAGCCAGGTTTACCCCGGCCTTGCTGGTGATCAGACGCAAAGAGGTTTCGGCAAAACCTTTTTCCGCGAACAACTGCTCGGCAGCATCGAGAATGCGTTCAACGGTTTCCGACTGGGCCATGGCTACTCCGCCTGACAAACACTTGTTTGAAACATACGTTTCAGCCCTGGGCTTGTCAAGCCTGCCGGGACGTTTTGCGAACGCTCGGTCAGCTATTTAACCACACCTTCATCCGGGCTGTAGCCCTGCCCTTCATAGCGGCCGAAACGACCGTCGAGCGGCGCACGAAAAAAGGGGCATTGCCAAGCGGCTCGCACTGTATATAATCCCAGTCACTGTATAAAAAGACAGAGCGATCGATATGCTAAAGCTGACGCCACGCCAAGCAGAGATTCTGGCCTTCATCAAACGTTGCCTCGAAGACAATGGCTACCCGCCAACCCGCGCGGAAATCGCTCAGGAATTGGGCTTCAAGTCGCCCAACGCGGCTGAAGAACACCTCAAGGCGCTAGCCCGCAAGGGCGCGATCGAGATGACACCCGGTGCCTCGAGAGGCATTCGGATCCCCGGCTTCGAAGCCAAGGCTGACGAAACCACGCTGCCAATCATCGGCCGTGTCGCCGCTGGCGCTCCGATCCTAGCCCAGCAGCACGTTGAAGAATCCTGCAACATCAACCCCTCGTTCTTTCACCCGAGGGCTGATTACCTTCTTCGCGTGCACGGTATGAGCATGAAGGATATCGGCATTTTCGACGGCGATCTGCTGGCTGTCCACACCACCCGCGAGGCTCGCAACGGGCAGATCGTGGTGGCGCGCATCGGCGACGAAGTCACCGTCAAGCGGTTCAAGCGCGATGGCAGCAAGGTCTGGCTGATAGCCGAAAATCCCGAGTTCGCCCCCATCGAAGTAGACCTGAAAGATCAGGACCTGGTCATCGAAGGCTTGAGTGTCGGCGTCATTCGCCGCTAAAGGAGGCTTTATGCAATTCCCCCACACACCACAGCACACGCAACTTCCGCTGTTCGAGGCATTCATGGCCCAACCGCTGGTTCCAGTGCTTAAAGAGGTCATCGAATCGCCTTGGGGCGTCGAACCCGAGGCCTTCAGCGAATTGTCGTTGCGTGGTGCGGCCGGGAATTGCCTGAACCTGCTGGCACCTATTCTGCGGGAGTTGAGCCAGGACCAGGACGCTCGGTGGCTGACGCTGATCGCGCCACCCGCCAGCGTTACCCAGGCCTGGTTGCGGGATGCCGGTCTCAATCGCGAGCGGATCCTGTTATTGCAACCGCGCGGCACACAGAGCGCCCAGCAATTGACGTGCGAAGCGTTGCGCCTGGGTCGCAGCCATACGGTGGTCAGCTGGCTCAACCCCCTGACCGCGACAGCTCGCCAACAGTTGATCAGCGCCGCACGCACCGGGGACGCACAAAGCCTGAATATTCGATTGGGCTAAGACAAACGCAGGGCTTCTCCAGGGCAGAGAAGCCAGAACAGCTACCAGATCTCAAAAGTCGCCGAACAGGATCAATGAAGAACCCGTGGCCCCTCTTCTTTGTTGAATTCGCCTTCAACCAGGCGGCCAGCCATCTGGACACCCACGCTCAGCATCGCCTTGGCGACCTCAACGTGTTGACCTTGCAGGAATACCTTGGCGTCCTCAGAGAAGTTCAGGGTAACCAGAGACCCCTCGTCTTCGGCCCGGCGCAGCTCGATGCGGCCATCAGGAAGCTCGACAATTTCTAGAAAGGACGTAGGCATAAAAGTCTGTTCTCCACGAAAGGCGGGGATTATATAGTCATCGGCCAGGCTTCGCTCGGGATCTTGACCAAGCGTCGTTAGCGAACGTTACGGGACGAACTGAACTCAGCACTCGTTCAACCCTTCGCGAAAGCGAATGGCCAGGTTCTTGAGATTCTGCCGCCAGCTCTCCAACTCTTCCCGATTAAGCTCTTGCTCTGGCTCTTCTTCGTCAAGATTGACCGCCACGATCAGCGGCTGGGTCACGTCGCCCTTGGGCTTGCGCGGAGCCCGAGGTGGCTGGAACAGCGCCTGGTGGGCCGCCAGCAATCTGGCCAGCCAGGTTTCCGGGTTCTGCGCCAGTTCGACCATTTCGGCCAGCTCCGGAATTGCGATGGTTTCCAGCACCTCACGAGTCAACACCAGCTCGGCCCGTGACGCATTCGCCTGGGGCAAGCGATAAAAACCGGCGATTTCGTGGCACAGGCCCAACAACGCACCGTACAAATGAAACAACGCCGATTCGCGCCCCGCCTGGACCAGCGCAGGGGAATTCATTGCACGCCCATCCTCCGCCCGCGCAAGCGCCTCAAGCGAAAGGCCGGCGAAATAAATTTTCTGATTGGTGCGGGTATAGAGTTCGTGGGCCATGGCGGCATCTCCCCAACGAAATAAAAGCGTCACGCAGGTGCGACAGTGTCGTGGATCAACCGAGGCCACTGCAAGCCAAAAACAGCAAGGCCGCATGAAAACCCATAGGTTGTCATGCGGCCTTTTTTTGCCTGAAGTGCAGGACGACGACCACGTCGGCGAGTGAGAGCAAGCTCCCTCGCCATCAAAGGCCCTTACGCCATCCCGATCAGCGCTTGTCTTCGACGGTCCACTTGCCGCCGTCGTAAAACGCCTTCCAGCCGGTAGGCTTGCCGTCAACCTCGGTCTGCACGTATTGCTCTTTGGTCTTGCGGCTGTAGCGAATCACCGCCGGGCGGCCGTCCGGGTCTTTCTGCGGTGCGTCGCAAAGGAAGTGATACTTCGGATCGATTTCGTCCTTGTGCGGGACAATCTCCATCACCAACGGCGCACGGGTTTCACGATTTTTCGGGAACTGGCTCGCCGCCAGGAACAGGCCAGAAGCACCGTCGCGCAAGATGTAGGTGTCATTGACCTTCTCGCACTTGAGCTCGGGCATCTTCACCGGGTCCATTTTTGGCGGTGCCGCATCGCCGCTCTTGAGCAGCTTGCGGGTATTCTTGCAGGTTGGGTTCGTACAGCCGAAAAACTTGCCGAAACGCCCGGTCTTGAGCTGCATCTCGCTGCCGCACTTGTCGCATTCCAGGCTCGGACCTTCATAGCCCTTGATGCGGTAGCTGCCCTCTTCGATCTCGTAACCGGCGCAATCCGGATTGTTACCGCAGATGTGCAGCTTGCGCTTTTCATCCAGCAAATAGGCGTCCATTGCGGTGCTGCAGATCGGGCAGCGATGCTTGCCGCGCAGCACCAGGGATTCCGATTCACCTTCGTCGTCCGCAGCGATTTCATCACCGGGCACCAGGTTTACCGTTGCCTTGCAGCGTTCCTTTGGCGGCAGGCTGTAGCCCGAGCATCCGAGGAAAACACCGGTCGAAGCCGTGCGGATCTGCATTGGTCGGCCGCAGGTCAGGCACGGAATATCCGTCATCACCGGCTGGTTGGCGCGCATGCCGCTGTCAGGGCTTTCGGCTACTTCGAGTTTTTTCTTGAAGTCACCGTAGAACTCGTCGAGCACGTTTTTCCAGTCCCGCTCACCCTGGGCCACGTCATCGAGGTTCTCTTCCATGCCGGCGGTGAAGCCGTAGTCCATCAGGTTCGAGAAGCTCTCGGACAGGCGCTCGGTCACGATGTCGCCCATCTTCTCCGAATAGAAACGTCGGTTATGCAGCGCCACGTAGCCGCGATCCTGGATCGTCGAAATGATAGCCGCATAAGTCGAAGGGCGACCGATGCCACGCTTTTCCATTTCCTTGACCAGGCTGGCTTCCGAATACCGGGCCGGCGGCTTGGTGAAGTGCTGGGTAGGATCCAGCTTGAGCAGCTTCATCACGTCGCCCTGGGCCATGTCGGGCAGGACGTCGTCATCCCCTGGCTTGGCGATCTGCGGCATGACACGGGTGTAGCCGTCGAACTTCAGGATACGGCCCTTGGCACGCAGCTCGAAGTCGCCAGCACCGACGCTGACGGTGGTCGACAGGTATTGGGCCGGCAGCATCTGGCAAGCCAGGAACTGGCGCCAGATCAGCTCGTAGAGACGCTCGGCGTCGCGCTCCATGCCAGACAGCTTGCTTGGCGTGGTGTTGGCGTCGGATGGACGAATCGCTTCGTGAGCTTCCTGGGCGCCTTCCTTGCTGCTGTAGACGTTTGGCGTTTCCGGCAGGTATTTCTTGCCGAACTCGGTTTCTATATAAGTACGCGCCATCGCCACGGCATCGACCGAGAGGTTGGTCGAGTCGGTACGCATGTAGGTGATGTAGCCCGCTTCGTACAGACGCTGGGCCATCATCATGGTTTTCTTCACGCCGAAGCCCAGGCGGTTACTCGCGGCCTGCTGCAGCGTGGACGTGATGAACGGCGCCGAAGGCTTGCTGCTGGTGGGCTTGTCTTCACGCTTGACGATGCTGTAGCTAGAAGCCTTGAGCTTTTCCAGCGCGGCCATGGCCTGCGCTTCATTGAGCGGCTTGAAGGCCTCGCCTTTCTCGCGGGCCACTTCGAAGCGCACGGTGGCGCCCTTGGCGGTACCCAGATCAGCGTGGACTTCCCAATATTCTTCAGGGATGAACGCGCGGATTTCCCGCTCGCGCTCCACTACCAGTTTCACCGCGACCGATTGCACACGTCCGGCGGACAGGCCGCGAGCGATCTTGGCCCACAGCAATGGCGAGACCATGTAGCCCACCACGCGGTCAAGGAAACGTCGCGCCTGTTGAGCGTTGACCCGATCGATATCCAGCTCGCCCGGCTGGGAGAAGGCTTCCTGGATGGCCTTCTTGGTGATTTCGTTGAACACCACACGCTTGTAGCGGCTGTCATCACCACCGATGGCTTCGCGCAGGTGCCAGGCAATGGCTTCCCCTTCGCGGTCCAAGTCCGTCGCGAGATAGATGGTGTCGGCATCCTTGGCGAGCCGGCGCAGCTCTTCGATGACCTTTTCCTTGCCCGGGAGGATCTCGTACTTGGCTTTCCAGCCGTGTTCCGGATCAACCCCCATGCGCGAGACCAACTGCTTGCGCGCCTTTTCCTTCGGCGACAACGCTGGCGCTTCGCCGGCGGCAGCCTTGCCGCGCTTGGCAGCAGGCTCTTTGCTGGCGCTAGCCGAACCGCTGGTGGGCAGGTCTCGGATATGGCCGATACTCGACTTCACCACGTATTGGTTACCCAGATACTTGTTGATGGTCTTGGCCTTAGCCGGGGATTCCACAATGACCAGCGATTTGCCCATGGATCAGAAAATTCCTGAATTCTAAAAAGTGAAAGGCGGTTGGCGCCTGACGCGGCACCGCTATATATAGTGGCTGCAAGGTGAGGTCAAGGGCAGGCTCGCCCTCATGTTGGCCTCAAGGCTTGGAAAAAATGCTCTCCTCGGCCTGCACCAAAGCAAAGCGTGGCACCTGTTCGCCGTCAACCTCGACGGACTCCTGGAACATGTTCAACGGACGCACCCAGAAGCCGTAATCGCCATACAGGGCTTGATAGAAGACCACTTCTTCCTCGGTCTCGGAATGCCGCGCAATACTGAATACGCGGTACTGCGGGCCTTTGTAATGTTGGTAGAGCCCAGGTTGTATCGGCATGCTTTGGCCCTCACTGAATCTTTCCAAAATAAAAACAAAATTTTTCTTGTTGAAAACCCAGAAAAACAAAAACCGGGGCACTTGGCCCCGGCTTCCATCGACGTGACGCTTAGATGCGCTCGAAGACGGTGGCGATGCCTTGGCCGAGGCCAATGCACATGGTGGACACCCCAAAAGTGCCGCCGTTCTGCTTCATGACGTTGAGCAGCGTGCCGGAGATACGCGCACCGGAGCAGCCAAACGGATGACCCAGGGCGATGGCGCCGCCGTGCAGGTTAACCTTCTCGTTCATCTTGTCGAGTATTTTCAGATCTTTCAGCACTGGCAGGGCCTGTGCGGCGAAAGCTTCGTTGAGCTCGAAGAAGTCGATGTCGGAGATACTCAGGCCCGCGCGCTTCAAGGCTTTCTGCGTGGCCGGTACTGGACCATAGCCCATGATTGCGGGATCCACACCGGCGACGGCCATCGAACGAATCACCGCCATCGGCTGGATGCCCAGGTCCTGGGCACGCTGGGCCGACATCACGATCATGCACGAGGCACCATCGGTGATCTGCGACGAGGTACCGGCTGTCACGGTGCCGCCCTTTGGATTGAAGGCCGGCTTCAACGTCGCCAGGCTTTCCAGGGTGGTTTCCGGACGAATGGTCTCGTCGTAGTCAAACAGCTTCAGGAAGCCGTTCTCGTCGTAACCCTGCATCGGGATGATTTCATCCTTGAACTTGCCTTCCACCGTCGCCTTGTGGGCGAGCTGGTGGGAGCGCACGCCAAAGGCGTCCTGCTGTTCGCGGGTGATGCCGTGCATCTTGCCGAGCATTTCCGCGGTCAGGCCCATCATGCCCGAGGCTTTTGCCGCGTACAGCGACATGTGCGGGTTCGGATCGACGCCGTGCATCATGCTCACGTGGCCCATGTGCTCGACACCGCCGACGACGAATACATCACCGTTGCCGGTCATGATCGCCTGGGCGGCGGTGTGCAGCGCGCTCATGGACGAACCGCACAGGCGGCTGACGGTCTGGCCGGCCGCGGTGTGAGGGATCTGGGTCATCAGCGACGCCATGCGAGCGATGTTCCAGCCCTGCTCCAGGGTCTGGTTCACACAGCCCCAGATCACGTCCTCGACCTCATTGGGATCGACCTTGACGTTGCGTTCCAGCAGCTTGCTGATCAGATGCGCCGACATGTCCTCGGCACGGGTGTTGCGGTGCATGCCGCCCTTGGAGCGGCCCATCGGCGTACGACCGAAGTCGACAATCACGACGTCTCTAGGATTCAAGCTCATAAATGTTCTCTCGCTCTAGTCGTTGGGCGCTTAACCGAAGAAACGCTGGCCGTTCTTGGCCATTTCACGCAGCTTCGCGGTCGGGTGGTACAGCGCGCCCAGATCAGCGTACTGGTCAGCCAGGGCAACGAACTCGGCGACACCGATCGAATCGATGTAGCGCAGCGCACCGCCACGGAATGGAGGGAAACCGATACCGTAGACCAGACCCATGTCGGCTTCGGCGGCGGTTTCGACAATGCCGTCTTCCAGGCAACGCACGGTTTCCAGGCACAGCGGGATCATCATCCAGTTGATGATGTCCTCGTCGGTGACTTCGCGCTGCTCGTAGACGATCGGCTTGAGCACTTCGAGCACCGACGAATCGGCGACTTTCTTCTGCTTGCCGCGCTTGTCGGTCTCGTAGGCGTAGAAGCCCTTGCCGTTCTTCTGGCCAAGGCGCTTGGCTTCATAGAGCACGTCGACAGCCGAACGGCGATCGTCCTTCATACGATCCGGGAAGCCTTCGGCCATGACATCGCGACCGTGGTGGCCGGTGTCGATGCCAACCACGTCCATCAGGTACGCCGGGCCCATCGGCCAGCCGAATTTTTCCATGATCTTGTCGATGCGCACGAAGTCCACGCCAGCGCTGACCAGCTTGGCGAAACCGCCGAAATACGGGAACAGCACGCGGTTGACCAGAAAGCCCGGGCAGTCGTTGACCACGATCGGGTTCTTGCCCATTTTTTTCGCGTAGGCCACGGTGGTGGCGATCGCCTGCTCACTGGACTTCTCGCCACGGATGACTTCCACCAGCGGCATCATGTGCACCGGGTTGAAGAAGTGCATGCCGACGAAGTTTTCCGGACGCTTGAGGGCCTTGGCCAGCAGCGAGATGGAAATGGTCGAGGTGTTGGAGGCAAGGATCGTATCTTCCTTGACCTTGTCTTCGACTTCAGCCAGTACCGCCTGCTTGACCTTCGGGTTCTCGACAACGGCTTCGACCACCAGGTCGACATGGCCGAAATCGCCATAGGACAGCGTCGGGCGAATGCCGTTAAGCACTTCGGCCATCTTCGCGGCAGTCATGCGACCTTTGTCGACACGGCCGACCAGCAGCTTGGCAGCTTCGGCCAGACCTTGTTCGATGCCATGTTCGTTGATGTCTTTCATCAGGATCGGCGTGCCCTTGGACGCCGACTGGTAGGCGATACCACCGCCCATGATGCCAGCACCCAACACAGCCGCCTGCTTCACGTCGCGAGCGATTTCGTCGTAGGCCTTGGCCTTTTTCTTCAGCTCCTGATCGTTGAGGAACAGGCCGATCAGGCTTTGCGCAGCCGAGGTCTTGGCCAGCTTGACGAAACCGGCGGCCTCGACTTCCAGGGCCTTGTCGCGACCGAAATTCGCGGCTTTCTGGATGGTCTTGATGGCTTCGACCGGGGCCGGGTAGTTCGGGCCAGCCTGGCCGGCGACAAAGCCCTTGGCGGTTTCGAAGGCCATCATTTGTTCAATGGCGTTGAGCTTGAGCTTTTCCAGCTTCGGCTGGCGCTTGGCCTTGTAGTCGAACTCGCCGCTGATGGCGCGCTTGATCGTCTCAAGGGCCGCTTCCTGGAGCTTGCCAGGTTCGACCACGGCATCCACGGCGCCGACTCTCAGCGCGTCTTCGGCACGGTTTTCCTTGCCAGCGGCAATCCACTCGATGGCATTGTCGGCACCGATCAGGCGCGGCAGGCGCACGGTACCGCCGAAGCCCGGGTAGATGCCCAGCTTGACTTCCGGCAGGCCGATCTTGGCGGAGGTGGACATGACACGGTAATCGGCCGCCAGGCACATTTCCAGTCCGCCACCCAGGGCGATGCCGTTGATGGCCGCAACCGTTGGCACGCCAAGGTCTTCGAAATCGCTGAAGATACGGTTCGCTTCGAGGTTGCCTGCGATCAGTTCGGCATCGGGCAGCTTGAAGTTGTCGACGAATTCGGTGATGTCGGCGCCGACGATGAACACGTCCTTGCCGCTGCTGACGATCACACCCTTGACCGAAGCATCTGCCTTGATAGTGTCCACGGCCTGACGCAATTCGTTCAGGGTTAGACGGTTGAACTTGTTGACGGACTCACCCTTGAGATCGAACTTCAGTTCGACAATGCCACTTTCAAGAGCCTTAACCGTGATGGCTTTACCTTCGTAAATCATCAACTGATCTCCACGATATGGAAGCTGAACAGTACACGTTGAACGCTGACCGCTGGTTCGGCATGGACATTACCGTCGATGCTACGCCAATCCGCCAGGCACACCCGCCAACGCGATCGTCGGGTTCTGTAGGAACGTTCTGAAAATACAAACGCTCAATTCATACGCCCGTTTGATTTGGGTACGTCACCTTCACGGAATTTCCGTCAATTGTCAATCGCCCTAAACAAGCGCTTGAACGCGACTTTACGGTCATTTCCGTACCCTGCGGATCCGCAACACGACGCCGCATGGGCAGCCATTCATAGAATCAATAATTAGAAAAGTCGCCCTAATTCCGAGCGCGCCTTATTCAACCGGCTAAGCTGGTGACAAGACGTTTGAGCCGAATGAAGAAAGGACGTTCGAATGAACGTCCCGAGGAGATGGTTTACCGGCCTGCCTGGCCAACCCGCCCGATGAATCTGTCGGGCTTTTTTACGCCTCAAGCCAATGCGTTGAGCACCGCGGATATATCCTGCAAAACACTCGCCTCGCCCTTTTCGCCCCAGTACAAGGTAATCATCTGCTTGTCGGCTTCGATTTTGTAAACGTTGGCGGGCAGCTTGTGGAAATGCGCCAGCAGCGACTCGTCCAGACAGGGCTCGCGCCACTGATTGACCCACACGCCAGGGGCGCTCTGCCAGTAGCTCCAGAGGGCCGGCTGCTTGCCACGTCGGGGCTGATGGTACTGAGCGCAAGGGTTGGGCGGCGGCTGACTGAGCCAGTGCGGCCACTCCTGGGAAGCCAGTTGCATGGCCAGGCCGAGGCGTCGCGCCTCCATGCGCAGGGCCATGCGACCGCTCTGGACACGCGATGGCCGCAACCATGCCAAGGGGCTCAATACCACCAACAGGATTGACACCACTATCCAGACCGTCATATCTGTACTCCCGAATTCTGATGAGCCCGTTGACCCGCATCGCCGTCAATGCGCTTGAAACCAGCCATACTTACCGTATCGCCATTCTCTGGAGTGCTTTTCATGTACTACGAACACGTCCTGGTCGCCGTCGACCTTACTGAAGAATGCGATCCTGTCGTCAAGCGAGCCCTCGCTCTCTGCGAAGGCCGGGACAACAAACTGTCGCTGGTGCATATCGTCGAGCCGATGGCCATGGCCTTCGGCGGCGACGTCCCAATGGACCTTTCCCAGTTGCAACAGCAACAATTTGACCAGGCCAAGGAACGCTTTGATCGACTGATCGTGAAATACCCGGCATTAAAAAAGGAAAACAGTCACCTGACCTACGGCCAGCCGCGCCAGGAGATTCATCACCTGGCCAAGGAGCAGGGCTGCGACCTGATCGTTGTCGGCAGCCATGGCCGCCACGGTCTCGCGCTGCTGCTGGGCTCCACTGCCAACGACGTATTGCATGGCGCTCCATGCGACGTGCTGGCGGTGCACCTGGTCAAGCGCTCGTAAAGAGCAAACCGGTGGGAGCGAGCCTGCTCGCGAAAGCGCCGTGACAGCCGACGCTCAAGTCACCTGATACAGCGCTTTTCGCGAGCAGGCTCGCTCCCACAAGGGGCAAGCGTTTCGAACAAAAATCCCGGTACTCATCGCTGAGTGCCGGGATTTTTTACGTCAACGGATCAGGCGTCCAGTTCAGCCCAGCGCTCGACCAGTACATCCAGCTCGGCCTGCAACTGCTCCAGGTGGGCAATCACCTTGGCGGTTTCGGCCGCTGGTCGCTGGTAGAAACCGGCATCAGCCATCTCGGCCTCCACCGCTGCAATCTGCTGCTCCTTCGCCTCGATATCGCCAGGCAATGCTTCCAGCTCACGCTGCAGTTTGTAGCTGAGCTTCTTTTTCGCAGGGGCAGGCGCGGCAGTGGCGGCAACCGGAGCCGGCTCGGCCTTGACGACCGCCGAATTCAGGTCGGCCTTGCCGGATTTGCTCTCGGTCACGCCCAGGAGACGTGGCGAGCCCCCCTGGCGCAGCCAGTCCTGGTAACCACCAACGTACTCGCGAACCAGCCCTTCGCCTTCGAAAACCAGGGTGCTGGTGACCACGTTGTCGAGGAAGGCCCGGTCGTGGCTGACCATCAGCACGGTGCCGTTGAAGGTGAGCAACACCTCTTCCAGCAGTTCGAGGGTTTCCACGTCCAGGTCGTTGGTCGGTTCGTCGAGCACCAGCAGGTTCGCCGGCTTGCTGAACAGCTTGGCCAGCAACAGACGGGCTCGCTCGCCACCCGACAACGCCTTCACCGGGGTACGGGCGCGCTGCGGACTGAACAGGAAATCGCCGAGGTAACTCAACACGTGGCGGCTCTGGCCGTCGATATCGATGAAGTCGCGACCTTCGGCCACGTTGTCGATCACGGTTTTTTCCAGATCCAGCTGGTGGCGCAACTGGTCGAAATAGGCGACATCGATTTTTGTCCCCTCTTCCACTTTGCCGCTGGTCGGCACCAGACCGCCAAGCATCAGCTTGAGCAAGGTCGTCTTGCCGGTACCGTTGGCGCCCAGCAGGCCGATCCGATCGCCGCGCTGCAGAACCATGGAGAAGTCCTTGACCAGGAACGGGCCACCCGGGTGGGCGAAGCTGACGTTCTCCAGCACCATGACCTGCTTGCCCGACTTGTCGGCGGTTTCCAGCTGGATATTCGCCTTGCCGGTGCGCTCGCGTCGCTCGCTACGCTCAACGCGCAAGGCCTTGAGGGCGCGTACGCGACCTTCGTTACGGGTACGCCGGGCCTTGATGCCCTGGCGGATCCAGACCTCTTCCTGGGCCAGGCGCTTGTCGAACAGCGCATTGGCGGTTTCTTCCGCCGCCAGTACTGCTTCCTTGTGCACCAAGAAACTGGCGTAGTCGCCGTTCCAGTCGATCAAGCCGCCGCGATCCAGTTCGAGGATGCGGGTCGCCAGGTTCTGCAGGAAGGAACGGTCGTGAGTGATGAACAGCACCGCGCCCTGGAAATCCTTGAGGGCTTCTTCAAGCCAGGCGATGGCGCCGATGTCGAGGTGGTTGGTCGGCTCGTCGAGCAGCAGCAGATCGGGTTCGGACACCAGGGCCTGGGCCAGCAGGACGCGGCGACGCCAGCCACCGGACAGCTCGGCCAGAGTCTTGTCGGCCGGCAGTTGCAAGCGGCTCAGCGTGCTGTCGACCAACTGCTGCAGGCGCCAGCCGTCACGGGCTTCGAGGTCGTGCTGGACATGCATCAGCTTGTCCAGGTCGGCATCGGTGACGATGTTCTGGCTCAGGTGATGATATTCGGCCAACAGCGCGCCGACACCGTCCAGGCCTTCGGCGACCACGTCGAATACCGTCCGCTCGTCGGCTACCGGCAGTTCCTGGGGCAATTCGCCGATCTTCAGGCCTGGCGCGCGCCAGACCGAGCCGTCGTCGGGCTTCTGGTCGCCCTTGACCAGCTTCATCATGCTGGACTTGCCAGTGCCGTTGCGGCCGATGATGCACACCCGCTCTCCACGGGCGATCTGCCAGGACACCTTGTCCAACAACGGCATCGCGCCGAAAGCAAGGGACACATCGCTGAATTTGAGCAGGGTCATGAGCTTCTCCAAAAACCGGGCGCGCATTCTACCTGAGAAGAGGCCTCAAAGGTCCGCCAATTTCGCCTCCGAAGCACTCTGCACAACAATTGTTGCGAACTTGCGCGAACGGCCCTGCAAAGCTTTCGCCGGTTGCTGGCAAAAGGCTAAGCTACAGGCAGTTACCCCGGGCTCCCCCCGGGCTTGTCTTGTTTTTTCTGCCCGGACGTATCATGCGCAGTCGCCTTTTCAGTGTCTTATCTTGTTTGTTTGTGTGTGCCACTGCCGTTCAGACCGCCCAGGCGGTGGATATTTCCACCCAGCGCCAGTATTACGATGAGGCCAAGCGCGCCCTGGCCAAAGGTGATTCCGGCCCCTATTTGCGCTACAGCCAGGCCCTGCGCGATTATCCGCTGGAGCCCTACCTCGCCTACGATGAGTTGACCGCTCGCCTGAAAAGCGCGAGCAATGCCGAGATCGAGAAATTCCTCGCCGAACATGGCGACCTGCCCCAGGCCAACTGGATGAAGCTGCGCTGGTTGCGCTGGCTGGCGGAGCGTGGCGACTGGGCAACCTTCGTCAAGTATTACGACCCCAAGCTCAACTTCACCGAACTCGATTGCCTCAACGCTCAATATCAACTGAGCCATGGCCTCAAGGCCGAAGGCTACGCCAACGCTGAGAAACTCTGGCTTACCGGCAAATCCCAGCCGGCGGCCTGCGATGCGCTGTTCGGCATGTGGGCGGCCCAAGGCCAACTGACTGAGCAGAAACGCTGGGAGCGCGCCAAACTGGCCGCCCAGGCGCGTAACTATCCGCTGGCCAACAGCCTGGTGAGCGGCCTGACCACCCTGGCGCCTCGCGGCAGCCTGTTGATCGACGTGGCGCAGAGGCCCGAACTGCTCAACCAGCCTTCGCGCTTCGCGCCCGCCGATGAACCGATGTCCGATGTCGTGAGCCTCGGCTTGCGACGCCTGGCCCGCCAGGACCCGGAAAAAGCCATGGCGTTGCTGGACGGGTATGCCAGCACCATGCATTTCTCTCGAGACGAGAAAGTGGCAATCGCCCGGGAAATCGGTCTGACCCTGGCCAAACGCTTCGACAGCCGCGCCCTCGACGTGATGACCAAATACGACCCGGAGCTGCGCGATGACACTGTCTCGGAATGGCGTTTGCGCCTGCTGTTGCGCCTGGCCCGCTGGGAAGATGCCTATCAGTTGACCCGCCGCCTGCCCGAGTCGCTCGCCACCACCAACCGCTGGCGTTACTGGCAGGCCCGCAGCCTGGAGCTGGCGCAGCCGCAGAACCCGCAAGCGGTGACGCTCTACAAGCAACTGGCCCGGGAGCGTGACTTCTACGGCTTCCTGGCGGCCGACCGCTCCCAGTCACCCTATTCGCTCAACAACAAGCCGCTGGTGATGAGCCAGGCGCTGATCAACAAAGTGCGCAACACCCCGGGCGTGCGCCGCGCGCTGGAGTTTCATGCGCGCGGACAGATCGTCGATGGCCGCCGCGAGTGGTATCACGTCAGCCGTCATTTCAGCCGGGACGAAATGGTTGCCCAGGCGAAACTGGCCTATGACCTGAAATGGTACTTCCCGGCCATCCGCACCATCAGCCAGGCCAAATACTGGGACGACCTGGATATCCGCTTCCCGATGGCCCACCGCGACACGCTGGTGCGCGAAGCCAGGATCCGCGGCCTGCATCCAAGCTGGGCGTTCGCCATCACCCGCCAGGAAAGCGCATTCATGGACGATGCCCGCTCCAGCGTCGGTGCCAGCGGCCTGATGCAGTTGATGCCAGGCACCGCCAAGGAAACCGCCCGCAAGTTCAACATTCCCCTGGCATCGCCCCAGCAAGTGTTCAACCCGGACAAGAACATCCAGCTCGGCGCGGCTTACCTGAGCCAGGTGCACAGCCAGTTCAACGGCAACCGGGTCCTCGCCTCCGCCGCGTACAACGCCGGCCCTGGCCGCGTGCGTCAATGGCTGCGTGGCGCTGACCACCTGAGCTTCGACGTCTGGGTCGAAAGCATCCCTTTCGACGAAACCCGTCAATACGTACAGAACGTGCTGTCCTACTCGGTGATCTACGGCCAGAAACTCAACTCGCCACAACCGTTGGTGGACTGGCACGAGCGCTATTTCGATGATCAGTGAGTATTAGCGAGAAGCTGTCCTGAGAAGAAAAAAATGCCCGCATCGAAAGTGCGGGCATTTTTTGGTCGGTTACTTGGTCGGTTACTTGGTCGGTGCTGGACCTTGTGGGAGCGAGCTTGCTCGCGATGCCGTCGGCACCTTCAACATGGATGCAAGCTGACCCACCGCTATCGCGAGCAAGCTCACTCCCACAAGGGATTCGTGTAGACGCTGCGCTCAGTCGGCTGCCGACTCCAAGCTAACGTTGAACTGCAACGCCGCCAACCGCGCATACAGCGCATTACTCGCCACCAACTCCTGATGAGTGCCCACGGCGACTACCCTGCCCTGGTCCATTACCGCGATCCGGTCGGCATTTTTCACCGTGGCCAGGCGGTGGGCGATGACCAGGGTGGTGCGGTTTTTCATCAGGCTGGGCAGGGCTTGCTGGATGAGGTGTTCGCTTTGTGCATCGAGCGCGCTGGTGGCTTCGTCCAACAGCAGGATCGGCGCGTCGATCAGCAGTGCCCGGGCGATGGCCAGGCGTTGGCGCTGGCCACCGGACAAACCCAGGCCGCCATCGCCCAGATGGGTCTGGTAGCCATCCGGCATTTTCTCGATGAAGTCATGGGCGTGAGCGATCCGCGCCGCTTCGCGCACCTGTTCGTCGGTGGCTTGCGGATTGCCGTAGCGAATATTTTCTTCCACCGTACCGAAGAACAGTGCCGGGCTCTGCGAGACCAGGGCGAAGTGACGACGCAGGTCCAACGGGTCAAGCAAGGTCAGCGGCACACCATCGAGGTATATCTGCCCCTGCACTGGATCGTAGAATCGCAGCAGCAGATCGTACACGGTGGATTTGCCCGCCCCGGACGGGCCGACCAGCGCAACGGTTTCGCCAGCGTTGACGCTAAGGTCCAGACCATCGACCGCGTAGCTTTCCGGCCGCGACGGGTAGGAAAACCGTACACCTTCAAGGCGCAGGTCGCCCCTGACCCGCTGCGGCAACGTGACAAGGCCCGTCGCCGGCGGCTGGATGATGTTCTGCGAACGCAGCAACTCGGCAATTCGCTCCGCGGCGCCGGCCGCCCGCTGCAGCTCGCCGATCACTTCGCTGAGCGTACCGAAAGCGCTCCCGACAATCAGGCTGTAGAACACGAATGCCGCCAGCTCACCGCCGGAAATGCGCCCGGCGATCACGTCCATGCCACCGACCCAGAGCATTACGCCCACCGCACCCAGTACCAGAACGATCACCAGGGTAATCAACCAGGCGCGCTGGGCGATGCGCTTGCGGGCAGTGTCGAAGGCCTGCTCCACGGTAGCAGCGAAACGGTGCTCGTCCTGGACCTGGTGGTTATAGGCCTGCACCGTCTTGATCTGGCCGAGGGTTTCGGAAACGTAACTGCCGACATCGGCGATGCGGTCCTGGCTTTCGCGGGACAGGCTGCGCACTCGCCGGCCAAAGACCAGGATCGGCGCCAGCACCAGCGGCAGCGCAATCACCACGATGCTGGTGAGCTTGGGATTGGTGACGAACAGCAGCACGATGCCTCCGACCACCATCAGCGCGTTGCGCAGAAACAGTGACAACGACGAACCGATCACCGATTGCAGCAGCGTGGTGTCGGCGGTCAGGCGTGACTGGATTTCCGAACTGCGGTTGTTTTCGTAGAACCCGGGATGCAGATACACCAGGTGGTTGAAAACCTGTCGGCGGATATCGGCCACCACCCGCTCGCCAATCCACGACACCAGGTAGAAACGGGCAAACGTACCGACCGCCAACCCCGCCACCAGGACCATGAACAACCCGATCGATTGATTGAGCAGATGCGGCGAGCGCGTCATGAAACCCTGATCCACCAGCAACCGGATACCCTGCCCCATGGACAAGGTAATGCCGGCGGTGACGATCAGGGCCAGCAAAGCGCCAAAGACCTGTTTGCGGTAAGGAGCAATGAAGCCGCTGGCCAGGCGTATGGCACGGCGTTGTCGGGAAGAAAGCATCGAGGGCATCCGATAATGCAACGGGAAAAGGAGTCGGTCACGAGCACCGAAACGCAGCGGAACCAATTTGAGTCAGGATGAGTCAGGTTAGATATGACCGCCAAGATCAGGCTCTAGATGTTATCGGTCTAAAGTCTGGCTGGAAATGCGTCAGCGTTTCTGGTTGAGTGGAGCTGTCGCCGTGAACCTCAAGGAGTGTCATGGCTCGGTCACCTGGCGACATTACTATAGGCACGCAACCTGATGAGGAGACAGGCCATGTCCTTGCAACACAGCAGCGAAGACAAGATTCAAGTGATCCGCACGCAACCGGACCAGTCCCTGGGCTGCTCGTTCATCGATGCCCAAGGGCGCGAAGTACCGATCACCGAAGACATGATCCAGAAAGCCTGCAGCGAACTGGAAAAACGACTGGTCAAACCTGCCGAACAAAAGTGATACAGCCCGTCTTCAGCTGAACCCGACCTTGATGTCGGGTTTTTTATGCCTTTGATTTGCCGCCTTGCGGGGTGAAGGAGCTTGCTCCGGCTGGACAGTTGCAGTCGGCGACTGCTTCGCAGCCGAGCGGGAGCAAGCTCCCTCGCCACAAGGCGCTCTATGCTCAAGCAATGGTGGCGCCCAGGGCTGCCACGATATTTTCCAACGTCGGCGATTGCCCTTCGATCCGCACCTTCAAGCTGTCGATTTCCCGGCGTGGCGGATAATGCTTGCGCAAGGCATCAAAGGCGCTACGTTGCTCGCTGTCGGTGCCGATAAGGCTGCGGCGAAAGTCCGCATCGTCACGGCGCGGGTCGTAAACGCTCCGGCACAACGCCGCCAGGGCCCAGGCCGGGTCGGTGGCGGCATCCAGCGTGAGGCCGGCGAGCCACGGCCGTGGCAACAGCTCGGCCAGGCTGACTTCCACCGGCCGCTGCAGGAATCCGCACAAGGCTTCATAAATCTGCGCCGTGCCACGCTGGCGACCGTCAAGGCTATAGCCGGCGATGTGCGGAGTGGCGATCACGCAGAGGTCGGCCAGATCGACGTCGACTGTCGGCTCCCGCTCCCAGACATCCAGCACCGCTTGCAGATCTTCGCGCTCCAGCAGCACCTCGCGCAGCGCCGTGTTGTCGATGACCGGGCCGCGAGCGGCGTTGATCAACCAGGTCCCCGGCTTGAGGTTGTTCAATCGTTGCTCGTCGAAAAGGTGCCAGGTCGGTTGCTCGCCATCGCGGGTCAGGGGTGTGTGCAGGCTGATCACATCGCACTGCTCGATAATCTGCTCCAGGCTCAGGTAATCGCCGCCTTCGGCAGCCTGGCGCGGCGGATCACAGACTTTCACGACCCAGCCCAGGTCTTTGAGTACCTTGATCAATCGCCCGCCCACCTGCCCCGCGCCGACGACGCCAAAGGTGCGCTGCGCAAGATCCGCGCCTTCGATTTCCGCCAGGGTCATGAGACTGCCCAGCACATAGTCCACCACACCGCGGGCGTTACAGCCCGGGGCACTGGCCCAGCGGATGCCGGCTTCGGCGAAATATTCCAGGTCCAGGTGATCGGTGCCGATGGTGCAGGTCCCGACAAAACGCACCTTGCTGCCTTCCAGCAGCGCCCGATTGACCTGGCTGACCGAACGCACCAGCAGCACGTCAGCCTGCTCGACCAACGCCCGGTCGATGCCCCGCCCCGGCACCCGGCGGATTTCACCAAAACCTTGAAAAAACGCATCGAGCAAGGGAATGTTTTCGTCGGCAACGATCAGCATGGCAAAGCTCCTTTGGCGGGATGGCCAGTGTAGGCGTTCCGGTTGCTTCGCGCATTACCAGGAGCGAGCAGTAACATTGTGGCGAGGGAGCTTGCTCCCGCTGGCCTGCGAAGCGGGCCCAAAATGCCAGCGACTGCTGCGCAGCCGAGCGGGAGCAAGCTCCCTCGCCACGAAAGCTGCCGTACTGCCCGATTACAAATCCCCAACACAGGTTTTTTCCTGACCGATGCGTCAAGGCGTAGAATTCGCCGCCTTGCGCTTAATATTTTCGGATGCTTGCCCTGTGAATCCTGTGATCGACACCGCCACCACTCTCTCCCGCCCTGCCCGGGTGCGCCTGGAGCTCAAGACCCTGCTGGCCCTGGCCCTGCCGATCATGGTGGCGCAATTGGCGACCACCGCCATGGGCTTTGTCGACGCGGTGATGGCCGGCCGGGTCGGGCCGCGGGATCTCGCGGCGGTGGCGCTGGGCAACTCGATCTGGGTTCCGGTATTCCTGTTGATGACCGGCACGCTGTTGGCTACCACCCCGAAGGTGGCCCAGCGTTTCGGTGCCGGTACGTTTGAACAGATCGGTCCATTGGTGCGTCAGGCATTGTGGCTGGCACTCGCGGTGGGGCTGATCGCAACGTTGGCGCTGCTCAGCGCCGAACCGATCCTGCATGTCATGAAAGTCGATCCCGAACTGATCGGCCCTTGCATGGAATACCTGCGCGGCATCGGCAGCGGTCTTCCGGCGGTGGCGCTCTATTACGTGCTGCGCTGCTTCAGCGACGGCCTGGGGCGTACGCGACCGGCGATGGTGCTGGGGCTGTGCGGGCTGGCCCTGAACATTCCGCTCAACTACATCTTCATCTATGGACACCTGGGCGTCCCCGCCATGGGCGGTGTCGGCTGCGGCTGGGCCACGGCCATCGTGATGTGGTTCATGGCGGCGGGCATGGCCGCCTGGACACGCTGGGGCCCGATCTATCAATCGAGTCAGCTGTTCAGCCGTTTCGACTGGCCGCAATGGTCAGTCATCAAGCGCCTGCTCGGCATCGGCCTGCCGATCGGCATCGCGGTGTTTGCCGAATCTAGCATCTTCGCGGTCATCGCCCTGCTGATCGGCAGCCTCGGTGCCACGGTGGTGGCCGGACACCAGATCGCCCTGAATTTCAGCTCGCTGGTGTTCATGATCCCCTATTCCCTGGGCATGGCCGTGACCGTACGGGTCGGCCAGGCGCTGGGGCGTAGCCAGCCTCGGGAAGCGCGCTTTGCAGCGGGTGTCGGCATGGCCACGGCCCTGGCGTACGCCTGCCTGTCGGCGAGCCTGATGTTCGCGTTGCGCGGGCCTATCGCGGCGATCTATACCGCCGACCCCGTGGTGATCGAAGTGGCATCGATGCTGATCGTCTACGCGGCGCTGTTTCAGTTTTCCGATGCCATCCAGGTCACGGCGGCGGGCGCGCTGCGCGGTTACCAGGACACCCAGGTGACGATGATCCTGACGCTCTTCGCTTACTGGGGCATCGGCTTGCCGGTGGGTTATGCCCTGGGCCTGACCGACTGGCTCGGCACCGCCAGCGGCCCAAGCGGATTGTGGCAGGGTCTGATCGTGGGATTGAGCTGCGCGGCGTTGATGCTGTCGATCCGACTGACGCGCAGTGCCCGTGGGCAGATTCGCATCAGTCGCTCGACAGGTTAAGCGAGCTTCTTGCGGATCCAGTAGCGGTAGGTGCCGTCCACTTCATCCTGGCTGACCAGTTCGTGGTCGAGAAACACGCAAAACTTGGGGATATCACGGCGCGTCGACGGGTCGGTGGCAATGACTTTCAGCAGTCCGCCGGGGGCCAGGTCACGGATATGCTGATGCAGCATCATCACCGGCTCCGGACAGTTGAGACCGGTGGCGTCCAGCGTGCCGTCGACCGGCGTTTCGTTCATTTCACTCATGTTCTACTCCTGAAACTGGCCGCTATTGTCGCGCAATGTCGGCGCTCTTAACAAATGCGCATCCAATGTGGCGAGGGAGCTTGCTCCCGCTCGGCTGCGCAGCAGTCGTCGCTCTTGGAATCCGACAGGGCATTGGGGGCGCTTCGCAACCCAGCGGGAGCAAGCTCCCTCGCCACAAAGGCTAGCTCTTTGGCTTTAGCGAGACTTCGGCTTCCTGCTATCCAGCCGCCGCAGATGGCACGTCACTTCCTCACGGTCGTGATACAGCTGCTTGCAGCCAATCTCGACCTTGATACCCCGGGCCTTGAAACCCTCGGCGATGCGTTCGAGCAGACGCTTCACCTCGGCGTAACGCTGCTTCATCGGTAGTTTCAAGTTGACCACCGCCTCACGGCAATGCCCCTCGCCAATCCACTCTTCCAGCATCGCCGCATTGCGCGCGGGTTTTTCGACGATGTCACAGACCATCCAGTCCACCGGCTGCTTGGGCTTGAACGTGAAGCCGTCCGCCATCAAGTGCTGCACCAGGCCGGTGTCCATCAGGCTTTCAGCCATCGGACCGTTGTCGATGGCCGTCACCAGCATGCCCCGGTTGACCAATTGCCAGGTCCAGCCACCCGGCGCGGCGCCGAGGTCCACGCCGGTCATGTCGCTGTGCAGCCGCTCGTCCCATTGGTCACGGGGGATGAAATGGTGCCAGGCCTCTTCGAGTTTGAGGGTCGAGCGGCTCGGCGCTTCCCGAGGGAATTTAAGCCGCGGAATACCCATCGGCCACATTGCCGAATTGTCGGCTTCCGCCAGGCCAAGGAACACTTCGCGGCCACTCTTGAACGTCAGCAGCAGGCGCGGCTTGTGCGGGTCGTCCACCAGCTTGCCGGCGCCACTCAAGGCCTTGCGCAACGGACCTTCGAATTTCTTGCAGAAGTTCGAAAGCTCTTTGCCGTCGTTGGTATCGACCACTTCCAGCCACAGGCTGCCGCACGTCGGGAAAGCCGCCAGATGGGCGAGGATGACGCTGATGCGGTCGGTCTCCGGCAACTCGATGAACGAGCCACGCGCCCATTGGCGCGGGAAAATCAGCTCGGCAAAGCGCTGCCCACGCATCAGCCGCTCGGCGGCGTCCTCTTCAGTGCAGACGAATTCGGCGCAGGCGCTGGCCGGCTTGGCCTTGGCGTAGCCGGCCACGTTCAGCCGCGCGGCATGTTCGGCGATCTCGGAACAGACCTCGCCTTCGAAGCCCGGTCGGCAGTGCATAAAAAGCGTGTTCATTGAAACTCCGTAGCAAAGCCTGTCACGAAAACCGCCGCATGATAGCGGAGTTCGGAACCGCGAACCTGTCCATAGAGTCCAGTGATTAGTCATACGCTCAAAACAGGGCTAGGTTAAAGGCTCTGTCCGTTCCGTCAGTCCGTAGCCGTGCGGACTCAAAGGAGTGATTTCAATGCCGTCCCTCGATAGCCTGAAAACCCTTAAAACATTGCAAGTCGACGCCAGGACTTATCACTATTTCAGCTTGCCGGACGCCGCGCGAAGCCTCGGTGATCTGGATAAACTGCCAATGTCCCTCAAGGTGCTGCTGGAAAACCTGCTGCGCTGGGAAGATGAAAAAACCGTCACCGGCGCCGACCTCAAGGCCCTGGCCGGTTGGCTCAAGGAGCGCCGCTCCGACCGCGAGATCCAGTATCGCCCGGCACGAGTGCTGATGCAGGACTTTACCGGCGTGCCCGCCGTGGTCGACCTGGCCGCCATGCGCGCCGCCGTGGAAAAGGCCGGAGGCGATCCCCAGCGAATCAACCCGTTGTCACCGGTCGACCTGGTGATCGACCACTCGGTGATGGTGGACAAGTTCGCCAGCCGCCAGGCCTTCGAGCAGAACGTCGACATCGAAATGCAGCGCAACGGCGAACGTTATGCCTTCCTGCGCTGGGGCCAGAGTGCCTTCGACAACTTCAGCGTGGTGCCACCGGGCACCGGCATCTGCCATCAGGTGAACCTGGAATACCTGGGTCGCACCGTCTGGACCAAAGAGGAAGACGGCCGCACCTACGCCTTCCCCGACACGCTAGTCGGCACCGACTCTCACACCACCATGATCAATGGCCTCGGCGTGCTCGGCTGGGGCGTCGGCGGGATCGAGGCGGAAGCGGCGATGCTCGGCCAACCGGTATCGATGCTGATCCCCGAGGTTGTCGGTTTCAAGCTCACCGGCAAGCTGCGCGAAGGTATCACCGCGACCGACCTGGTGCTGACCGTCACGCAGATGCTGCGCAAGAAGGGTGTGGTGGGCAAATTCGTCGAGTTTTATGGCGACGGTCTCGCCGACCTGCCCCTGGCCGACCGCGCCACCATCGCCAACATGGCCCCGGAATACGGCGCCACGTGCGGTTTCTTCCCGGTGGACGATGTAACGCTGGATTACTTGCGCCTGTCCGGGCGCCCCGCAGAAACCGTGAAACTGGTGGAAGCCTATTGCAAGGCTCAGGGCCTGTGGCGCCTGCCTGGCCAGGAACCGGTGTTCACCGACACGCTGGAACTGGACATGGGCAGCGTCGAGGCCAGCCTCGCCGGCCCCAAGCGTCCCCAGGATCGGGTCTCGCTGCCGAATGTCGGCCAAGCCTTCAGTGATTTCCTCGGCTTGCAGATCAAACCCACCAGCAAGGACGAGGGCCGCCTGGAAAGCGAAGGCGGCGGAGGCGTCGCGGTAGGCAATGCCGATCAGGTAGGGGAAGCCGAGTACGAATTCGAAGGCCAGACCCATCGCCTGAAAAACGGCGCGGTGGTGATTGCCGCCATCACCTCTTGCACCAACACCTCCAACCCCAGCGTGATGATGGCCGCCGGGCTGGTGGCAAAAAAAGCCGTGGAAAAAGGCCTGACGCGCAAGCCCTGGGTCAAGAGCTCCCTGGCGCCTGGCTCCAAGGTGGTGACCGACTACTACAACGCCGCGGGCCTGACCGAGTATCTCGACAAGCTCGGCTTCGACCTGGTGGGCTACGGCTGCACAACCTGTATCGGCAACTCCGGCCCTCTGCCCGACCCCATCGAAAAAGCCATCCAGAAAGCCGACCTGACCGTGGCTTCGGTGCTGTCGGGTAACCGCAACTTCGAGGGCCGGGTGCATCCACTGGTGAAAACCAACTGGCTGGCCTCGCCGCCATTGGTGGTCGCCTACGCCCTGGCCGGCACCGTGCGCATCGATATCAGCAGCGAACCGCTGGGCAACGACCGGGACGGCAATCCGGTCTACCTGCGCGACATCTGGCCGAGCAGCAAGGAAGTAGCCGACGCCGTGGCCCAGGTCGACACCAGCATGTTCCACAAGGAATACGCCGCCGTGTTCGCCGGTGACGAACAGTGGCAAGCCATCGAAGTGCCGCAGGCGGCTACTTATGTATGGCAAGACGACTCGACCTACATCCAGCATCCGCCATTCTTCGACGACATCGGCGGGCCGCCACCGGTGGTCAGGAATGTCGAGGGCGCGCGCGTCCTTGCGCTGCTCGGAGACTCGGTGACCACCGACCATATCTCGCCAGCCGGCAATATCAAGACAGACAGCCCTGCCGGCCGTTACTTGCGCGAACAAGGCGTGGAACCGCGGGACTTCAACTCCTACGGCTCGCGACGGGGCAATCATCAGGTGATGATGCGCGGCACCTTCGCCAATATCCGTATCCGCAACGAGATGCTCGGCGGCGAAGAAGGCGGCAATACGATCTATATCCCCAACGGCGAAAGAATGTCGATCTACGATGCGGCCATGTTGTACCAGGCCACCGGCACGCCTCTGGTGGTCATTGCCGGGCAGGAATATGGCACCGGTTCGAGCCGGGACTGGGCGGCCAAGGGTACCAACCTGCTGGGCGTGAAGGCCGTGATCGCCGAAAGCTTCGAACGCATTCACCGCTCCAACCTGGTGGGCATGGGCGTGCTGCCGCTGCAATTCAAGCTCGATCAGAATCGCAAGAGCCTGAACCTCACTGGCAGGGAGACCCTTGATATCCTCGGGCTGAGCGATGCCGAGCTGACGCCGCGCATGAATCTGCCGGTGGTCATCACCCGCGAGGATGGCAGCCAGGAGCGGATTGAAGTGTTGTGCCGGATCGACACCTTGAACGAAGTGGAATATTTCAAGGCTGGCGGGATCCTGCATTTTGTCCTGCGGCAATTGATTGCAGGATAAAAAAAGAAGCGTCCTACGAAAACACCGCCTCTTGAGGGCGGTGTTTTCGTTTGGGTCTGCCTATAATCCCGCCGGCCCCGACAGCCTCGAATGTTTCCGCCCCAAAGGACTCCACATGCTCTCCCTACCCTGGCCGTACCTGGCCCTTCTCTCGATCGGTTATGGCCTGGCCCTCGCGTACGGCCATCTGGCCTGGACTGCCATCATCTCGGTCGCGCTACTGCTGTTCGCCGGGTACGCGGTTCGCCAGCGGCAGACGCCGGTCGGGCAGTTTCTCGGGCATTGCCTGTTCATCGTCCTGGCGGTCGCGTTGGCATTGCATTGGATGCCGGGTTTCTTCAACAGCCGGGCGATCGCGGCGCAACGCTTCAGCGATGACGCCGTGCGGTTTGCGATGTATCTGAACCAGGACAAGCCCCTGATCGGTTTCTGGCTGTTGCTGGCATGCCCCTGGATCGTTGGCCGCCGCTCGTTTCGTGGCGCTGTCTACGGCACGGCCCTGGGGCTTGCGCTAAGCGCGATAATGGCCTTGGGCGGGGCGATGTTGCTGGGCATGATCCATTGGGCACCGAAATGGCCGGACCAGGCCTGGATCTGGGTGCTCAACAATCTTTTGTTGGTGACCTTGGTCGAGGAAGCACTGTTTCGTGGCTACATCCAGGGCGGCCTGAGCCGACGCTTCAAACATCTGCGCCATGGCGACAACCTCGCATTGCTGCTGGCCTCGCTGCTGTTCGGCCTGGTGCATGCCGGTGCCGGCTGGCAGTGGGTATTGCTGTCGGGGCTGGCCGGGATCGGTTATGGCCTCGCCTATCGGTTTGGCGGCCTGGGCGCGGCGATTGCCACACATTTCGGCCTCAATCTGCTGCATTTCGCCCTGTTTACTTACCCGATGCTGGCGTGACGCCGCCGGGCAGAATTTTTTCAACAAAAAGCTGACGGTGCCGACAACCTTTCAAAGCCTTGCGGACTACACCACCATGCGTAACAACCAACCTATTACACAGCGCGAAAGGACCTTCCCGGCCCAGCAAAGATTGATTTCCACCACCAATACCAAGGGTGTGATCACCTACTGCAACGACGCGTTCGTTGAAATCAGCGGGTTCTCGAAGGAAGAGCTGATCCATGCACCGCACAACCTGGTACGCCATCCCGACGTTCCGTCGGCCGTGTTTGCCCACATGTGGGACACGCTGAAACAAGGCTTGCCATGGATGGGCATCGTCAAGAACCGCTGCCAGAACGGTGACCATTACTGGGTCAACGCCTACGTCACGCCTGTATTCGAAGGCAATCAGGTGGTCGGCTATGAATCGGTACGGGTCAAACCCAGCGCCGAGCAGATCTCCCGAGCCGAAGCGCTCTATCAACGCATCAACCAGGGCAAGGCCGCGGTACCCGGCAGCGACAAATGGCTGCCGATCCTGCAGGACTGGCTGCCATTCATCCTGGTCAGCCAGTTGAGCTTCGTCGTTGGCGCGTTCCTCAACTCTTCCTGGGGCTTCGCCCTGGCTGCGCTGCTGTCGGTGCCGTTGGGGTTGATGGGCCTGCAATGGCAGCAACGCGGGATCAAGCGCCTGCTGCGCCTGGCCGAACAGACCACTTCCGACCCGTTGATCGCGCGGATGTACACCGACAGCCGCGGTGTCCAGGCACGCCTGGAGATGTCGATTCTCAGCCAGGAAGCGCGCCTGAAGACCTGCCTGACCCGCCTGCAGGACACCGCCGAACATCTCAACGCGCAAGCGCGGCAATCCAATTCCCTGGCCCACGACAGTTCCACAGGCCTTGAGCGCCAGCGGGTGGAAACCGAACAGGTGGCCACCGCTGTCAACCAGATGGCCGCGACCACCCAGGAAGTCGCCAGCCACGTGCAGCGCACCGCCGATGCCACCCAGGAGGCCAATCGCCTGACCAGTCGCGGTCGTGACATTGCCGGAGAAACCCGTGAAGCCATCGAACGCCTGTCGGTGGTAGTGGGCGAGACCGGGCAGACCGTGACCCAGCTGGCCAAGGACAGCGACGAAATCGGTGGTGTGGTCGACGTGATCAAGGGCATTGCCGACCAGACCAACCTGCTGGCGCTCAACGCCGCCATTGAAGCGGCCCGCGCCGGTGAAATGGGTCGCGGCTTTGCCGTAGTGGCCGACGAAGTGCGGCAACTGGCCCAGCGTACCAGCGAATCCACCGGGCAGATCCATGCCCTGATCGCCAAGCTTCAACAGACCGCCAACAACGCCGTACAGACCATGGACGCTGGCCATCGCCAGGCCGAAGAAGGCGTGGCGCGGGTCATGGAAGCGGACCAGGCGCTCGTCGGGATCAGCGAAGCCGTGGCCCACATCACCGACATGACCACCCAGATCGCGGCTGCCACCGAGGAGCAGAGCTCGGTGGCTGAGGAGATCAGCCGCAACATCAGCAACATCTCGGAACTGGCCGACCAGACCTCGGGACAGGCCCACAGCTCGGCGCTGCTCAGCGAAGAACTGACTCGAACGGCCAATACCCAGTATTCGTTGGTGGAGCGGTTCAACCGCTGATTTCAGTGGCAAACTGAAAACCCGGACAGCGAAAGCTTCCGGGTTTTTTACGCTCTGAAAGATCGCTTTCGCGAGCAGGCTCGCTCCCACAGGAGTTCCAGGTTGCTCATTGAAATGCATTCCAATTGTGGGAGCGAGCCTGCTCGCGAAGAGGCCCGCACAAGCGCCATCAATCTTGAGACAAGAACCCAGCCACTCTCTGCGCCGCCGCCTCCAGATGCTGCTCGTGACTGAATCCCGAAGCCTTCAGCGGCTTCAAGTCATGATCCCCGGCCGCCAACCACAGCACTTCGATGCCAGGTGACAAGGCATAACCTTCGACCGCCTCACGATTACCCAGCGCATCCCGCTCGCCCTGGACAATCAGCGCCCGGGTGTTCAACGCCGCCAAATGCTCGACCCGCGGTTTTTCCGGTTTGCCCACGGCATAGAAGGGATACCCGAGGCACACCAGCGCATCGGCACCCAGCTCATCGGCCACCAGGCTTGCCATGCGCCCGCCCATGGATTTTCCGCCAATCGCCAGCCGCCCAGCGACATAGGGTCGCACCGTGGCGTAGACCTCACGCCAGCATTCCAGCAGCTTAGGCGCCGGGTTGGGTGGGCGCTTGCCGCCGTCCAGGCGCCGTTGGGCCATGTAGGGAAACTCGAAGCGCAACACATTGATGCCTTGCGCGGCAAGGCGCGCGGCCATTTCGTTCATGAAGCCGCTGTCCATCGGCGCACCCGCACCATGGGCCAAAATCAGCGTCGGCGATTCGGCGCCAGCACCGGGTTTCGCGGCTGTCCACAACCAGCCGCGCTCGGTCACGCATCGCGCCCATTGATCCCCGTCAATACTGGCCTTGTGCTGTTTGTTCATGCTTGCCTCGCTTTCAGTCTGCCTATAACTCCAGGCGAAGAACGCTGCACCTGCCCTGCGCGGGCGCGCACTTCGGCTGAACCGTGGATGGGGAACCATGAACACTTCAATCAGTACCGCCTACAACTACAAGGTGGTCCGCCAATTCGCCATTATGACGGTGGTGTGGGGCATCGTCGGCATGGGCCTCGGGGTTTTTCTCGCGGCCCAATTGGTCTGGCCACAGCTCAATTTCGATTTGCCCTGGACCAGCTTCGGCCGCCTGCGCCCACTGCACACCAACGCGGTGATTTTCGCCTTCGGCGGCTGCGCCCTGTTCGCCAGTTCGTTCTACTCGGTGCAACGCACCTGCCAGACCCAGCTGTTTGCACCGAAACTCGCCGCGTTCTGCTTCTGGGGCTGGCAACTGGTGATCCTGCTGGCGGCCATCAGCCTGCCACTGGGCTACACCAGTTCCAAGGAGTATGCCGAGCTCGAGTGGCCAATCGACATTCTCATCACCATTGTCTGGGTCGCCTACGCCATCGTGTTCTTTGGCACCGTGGCCAAGCGAAACACCAAACACATCTACGTCGGCAACTGGTTTTTCGGCGGGTTCATCCTGACCGTGGCGCTCCTGCACATCGTCAACAACCTGGAACTGCCGGTGAGCCTCACCAAATCCTACTCGGTGTATGCCGGCGCCACGGACGCGATGGTGCAGTGGTGGTACGGGCACAACGCCGTGGGCTTTTTCCTCACCGCCGGTTTCCTCGGGATGATGTACTACTTCGTGCCGAAACAGGCCGAGCGCCCGGTGTATTCCTATCGCTTGTCCATCGTGCACTTCTGGGCGCTGATTACCCTGTACATCTGGGCCGGCCCGCACCATCTGCACTACACAGCGCTGCCGGACTGGGCACAGTCGCTGGGCATGGTGATGTCACTGATCCTGCTGGCGCCCAGTTGGGGCGGCATGATAAACGGCATGATGACCCTCTCGGGGGCCTGGCATAAATTGCGCAGCGACCCGATCCTGCGCTTTCTCGTGGTATCCCTCGCGTTCTACGGCATGTCGACCTTCGAAGGCCCGATGATGGCGATCAAAACCGTCAACGCCCTCTCCCACTACACCGACTGGACCATCGGCCACGTTCATGCCGGCGCGCTCGGCTGGGTGGCGATGATTTCCATCGGTGCGCTGTACCACATGATCCCGAAAGTCTTCGGCCGGGCGCAGATGCACAGTATCGGCCTGATCAACGCGCACTTCTGGCTCGCGACCATCGGTACCGTGCTGTACATCGCCTCGATGTGGGTCAACGGCATCGCCCAGGGGCTGATGTGGCGTGCGGTGAACGAGGACGGCACGCTCACCTACTCCTTCGTCGAAACCCTGGTGGCCAGCCACCCCGGCTTCATCGTGCGGTTGGCGGGTGGGGCGATCTTCCTCGCCGGCATGCTGCTGATGGCCTACAACACCTGGCGCACCGTGCGGGCCTACCAGCCTGCCGAAGCCGCCGCTGCCGCGCAGATGGCTTGAGGAGTCCGCCATGAAACACGAAACAATCGAAAAAAACGTCGGCCTGCTGATGCTGCTGATGGTCCTGGCCGTGAGTGTCGGCGGCCTGACCCAGATCGTGCCGCTGTTCTTCCAGGACGTGACCAACAAACCGGTGGACGGCATGAAGCCCTACACCGCTCTGCAGCTTGAAGGCCGCGATATCTATATCCGCGAAGGCTGCGTCGGCTGCCACTCGCAGATGATCCGTCCGTTCCGCGCCGAAACCGAACGTTACGGGCACTACTCCGTCGCTGGCGAAAGCGTCTGGGACCACCCCTTCCTGTGGGGTTCCAAGCGCACCGGCCCGGACCTGGCCCGGGTCGGCGCGCGCTACTCCGATGACTGGCATCGCGCCCACCTGTACAACCCGCGCAACGTCGTCCCCGAGTCGAAAATGCCGGCCTACCCATGGCTGGTGACCCAGGCGGTCGACAGCAGCCACACCGAAGGCAAGCTGCGCGCCATGCGCACCCTCGGTGTGCCGTACAGCGACGACGACATTGCAGGCGCGGCAGCCTCGCTCAAGGGCAAGACCGAGATGGACGCACTGGTGGCCTACCTGCAAGTGCTCGGCACTGCCATCAAGAGCAAGAGGTAAGCGCGATGTTCCTTGAAATGAGCACTGGAATGATTCGCGGCCTGGGCACGGTCGTGGTGTTTGTGGCCTTCATCGGCCTGACCCTTTGGGTATTCAGCAGCAAGCGCGGCCCGGAATTCGCCCAGGCGCGCCTGCTGCCGTTCGCCGACGAGCCGCCCGCTGACGCTACCCCCCAAGACCCCGCACCAAGGAGTACCCGGTCATGAGCACTTTCTGGAGTACGTGGATCTGCGTGCTGACCCTCGGCAGCCTCATCGGCCTGACCTGGCTGCTGATCGGCACCCGCAAGGGCGAGACCAAGGGCAGCGTCGACCAGACCATGGGCCACAGCTTCGACGGCATCGAGGAGTACGACAACCCCTTGCCGCAATGGTGGTTCCTGCTGTTTGCCGGCACCCTGGTGTTCTCCGTCGGCTACCTGATCCTGTATCCCGGCCTGGGCAACTGGAAAGGTATCCTGCCCGGCTACGAAAATGGCTGGACCGGCGCCCACGAATGGGAAAGGGAAATGGCCAGGGCCGACGCCAGGTTCGGGCCGATCTTCGCCAAATTCGCCGCAATGCCGGTGGAAGAGGTTGCCAAGGACCCGCAAGCCTTGAAAATGGGGGGCCGCCTGTTCGCCTCCAACTGCTCGGTCTGCCATGGCTCGGACGCCAAGGGCGCCTTCGGCTTTCCGAACCTGGCCGACAGCAACTGGCGCTGGGGCGGCACTGCCGAGACCATCAAGGCAACCATCATGGGCGGTCGCATGGCGGCAATGCCGGCCTGGGGTGAAGTGCTGGGGGACGCCGGGGTCAGGAACGTCGCCGCCTATGTGCGCCACGACCTGGCTGGCCTGCCTCTACCGGCCGACAGCGGTGCCGACCTGCAAGCCGGCCAGCAAGCCTTCAACACCACTTGCGTGGCTTGCCACGGCGCCAACGGCCAGGGCACCGAAGCCATGGGCGCGCCGAACCTGACGCAACCGGCCGGTTTCATCTACGGCACCAGCCTGGCGCAGTTGCAGCAGACCATCCGCCATGGCCGTCAGGGCCATATGCCGGCGCAGAATGAACTGCTCGGCAACGACAAGGTGCAACTGCTCGCCGCCTACGTCTACAGCCTTTCCCACGGCGCCGGTACCGAGCGCCTGCAAGCTGAACGCGAAGGCGAATAAATCCTGTCCGTTTGATCAGTCGCATTCATCCGGATGCGGCTGATCCATGTCATTGCGCGACGCATTGTCGCACCCTTCCAAGGTCTTCCTTTCGGTTCGCTGCAATCGCGTCTAAGCTTGCCCCAAAGCATGTGGGCGACTGCCGGGACCTGGTCGAGCCGACCCGATGTGTTTGCCGCTCGTTCGATAAAAACCCCGCGAAGTCAGGTAGATACCGACGGTTGCGAGAACACCTGGGCATCCCCCGAACGCAGCGTTTGAACACACCCCGTTACAACCGACCCGCCCCCCTCGCCTCGTACATTTGACGCGACAATTTGTCGGGGGCGATTTTTGTCCCTACGCGGCGCATGGAAAGGCCGCAGAATCAGCGTTGGAAAGCATTGACGCAGGTCATGGCGCGTTGCAATGACCCCCCGCTTTCTCCATACTTGCGGCCGATTTTTATCCTAATAAAATACCCAAACCGTGGAACCTTAGAATGAGCACAGCAATCAGTCCGACTGCTTATAACTATAAGGTAGTCCGCCAGTTCGCCATCATGACGGTGGTCTGGGGGATCCTTGGCATGGGGCTCGGTGTCTTCATCGCCTCGCAACTGGTCTGGCCGGAGTTGAACTTCGATCTGCCATGGACGACATTTGGACGCCTGCGCCCGCTGCACACCAACCTGGTGATCTTCGCCTTCGGTGGCTGTGCGTTGTTTGCCACCTCCTACTACGTCGTGCAGCGAACCTGCCAGACGCGACTGATTTCCGACAGCCTCGCCGCCTTCACCTTCTGGGGTTGGCAAGCGGTGATCGTCGGCGCGATCGTGACCTTGCCAATGGGTTTCACCACCACCAAGGAATACGCGGAACTGGAATGGCCCCTGGCTATTCTGCTCGCCATTGTCTGGGTGACCTACGGTCTGGTGTTCTTCGGCACCATCGTCAAGCGCAAGACCAAGCACATCTACGTCGGCAACTGGTTCTACGGTGCATTCATCGTCGTGACCGCCATGCTGCACATCGTCAACCACGCGTCGCTGCCGGTCAGCTTCTTCAAGTCCTACTCGGCCTACTCGGGCGCGACCGACGCGATGATCCAGTGGTGGTACGGCCACAACGCCGTGGGCTTCTTCCTGACCACCGGCTTCCTGGGGATGATGTACTACTTCGTGCCGAAACAGGCCGAGCGTCCGATCTATTCCTATCGCCTGTCCATCGTGCACTTCTGGGCGCTGATCACCCTGTACATCTGGGCCGGTCCGCACCACCTGCACTACACCGCGCTGCCGGACTGGGCGCAATCCCTGGGCATGGCAATGTCGATCATCCTGCTGGCGCCAAGCTGGGGCGGCATGATCAACGGCATGATGACCCTGTCGGGCGCCTGGCATAAGCTGCGCACCGACCCGATCCTGCGCTTTCTGGTGGTATCCCTTGCGTTCTACGGCATGTCGACCTTCGAAGGTCCGATGATGGCGATCAAGACCGTCAACTCCCTGAGCCACTACACCGACTGGACCATCGGCCACGTACACGCCGGTGCGCTCGGCTGGGTCGCGATGATCTCCATCGGCGCCATCTACCACATGATCCCGAAACTGTTCGGTCGTGCGCAGATGCACAGCACCGGCCTGATCAACGCGCACTTCTGGCTCGCCACCATCGGTACCGTGCTCTACATCGCCTCGATGTGGGTCAACGGCATCACCCAGGGCCTGATGTGGCGCGCGATCAACGACGACGGCACCCTGACCTATTCGTTCGTCGAAGCACTGCAAGCCAGCCACCCCGGTTTCATCGTCCGTGCCCTGGGCGGCGCGTTCTTCGCCAGCGGCATGCTGCTGATGGCCTACAACGTGTATCGCACCGTTCGTGCCTCTGACCCGGTTGAAGCAGAAGCCGCCGCCAAGATCGCCGTAGTTGGAGCTCACTGATGAAGCACGAAGCAGTAGAGAAGAATATCGGCCTGCTGGCCTTCTTCATGGTCATCGCCGTCAGCATTGGCGGCCTGACCCAGATCGTTCCGCTGTTCTTCCAGGATGTCACCAACAAGCCGGTCGAAGGCATGAAGCCGCGCACCGCCCTTGAACTGGAAGGCCGCGACGTCTACATCGCCAACGGTTGTGTCGGCTGCCACTCGCAGATGATCCGTCCGTTCCGTGCTGAAACCGAACGCTACGGTCACTATTCCGTTGCTGGTGAAAGCGTCTGGGACCACCCGTTCCTGTGGGGCTCCAAGCGCACCGGTCCGGACCTGGCCCGCGTCGGTGGTCGCTACTCCGATGACTGGCAGCGTGCGCACTTGTACAACCCGCGCAACGTAGTGCCTGAATCGAAGATGCCGGCCTACCCGTTCCTCGTAGAAAACAAGCTCGACGGCAAAGACACCGCCAAGAAAATGGAAGTCCTGCGCGCCCTCGGCGTGCCCTACACCGACGAAGACATCGCCGGAGCCAGGGATGCCGTGAAAGGCAAGACTGAAATGGACGCGCTGGTGGCCTATCTGCAAGGCCTGGGCACCATCATCAAAAGCAAACGGTGATCTGGATGGATATCGGGATGATTCGTGGCCTGGGCACCGTCGTCGTGATGGTGGCCTTTATCGGCCTGGCCCTGTGGGTGTTCAGCCCCAAGCGCAAGTCGGAGTTCGAAGACGCGACCTTGCTGCCGTTCGCGGATGATCCCGAAGCCATCAAGCACGTCGAGCAAGCTTCTAGGAGTAACAAAGAATGACTACGTTCTGGAGTCTGTACGTCACAGTCCTCAGCCTGGGAACGATCTTCGCCCTGACCTGGCTGCTGCTGTCGACCCGCAAGGGCCAGCGCAGCGAAGCCACCGAGGAAACGGTTGGCCACTCCTTCGACGGGATCGAGGAGTACGACAACCCGCTGCCGAAATGGTGGTTCATGCTGTTCATCGGCACCATCGTGTTCGCCCTTGGTTACCTGGTGCTCTACCCTGGCCTGGGCAACTGGAAAGGCCTGCTGCCAGGCTATAACTACCTGGACACCGAAAAGCAGACCCCCTTCGCCAACGGCCAGACCGGCTGGACCGGCGTGCACGAGTGGGAAAAGGAAATGGCCCGCTCGGATGCCAGATTCGGTCCGATCTTCGCCAAGTTTGCCTCCATGCCGATTGAAGAAGTCGCCAAGGACCCGCAGGCCCTGAAGATGGGTGGCCGCCTGTTTGCCTCCAACTGCTCGGTCTGCCACGGCTCCGACGCCAAGGGCGCCTACGGCTTCCCTAACCTGACCGACGCCGACTGGCGCTGGGGTGGCGAGCCGGAGACCATCAAGACCACCATCATGGGCGGTCGTCATGCCGTCATGCCGGGCTGGGCTGCCGTGGTTGGCGAACAAGGCGTCGCCGACGTGGCTGCCTATCTGGTAACCGGCCTGCACAGCCGCAAACTGCCGGAAGGCGCCAAGGCCGATCCGGCCAACGGCCAGAAGCTGTTCGCCGCCAACTGCGTGGCCTGCCACGGCCCCGCCGGCAAAGGCACGCCCGCCATGGGCGCACCCGACCTGACGCACCCGGCCGGTTTCATCTACGGTTCGAGCTTCGCTCAGTTGCAGCAGACCATCCGCTACGGTCGCCAAGGCCAGATGCCGGCCCAGGCCGATCTGCAGGGCAACGACAAGGTCCACCTGCTGGCTGCCTATGTCTACAGCCTGTCCCACGGCGAAAAGGCTCCGGCTGCTGACGCTCAGTAAGGCAAGCAGCTGATACACGAAGGCCCCGCCAATCACATTGGCGGGGCCTTTTTTGTCCACAGGGAAACATGCTGCACCTGTTCACCCTTGCTTGCATCCGGCGCCGGTAGTAACGTGCCTACATTCACACTCAATGGGGGACGCCGCCGTGTCCATCACCACCATTTCCAGCCGCGAGTTCAACCACGACACAAGCGGTGCCAAAAAAGCTACCCGAGAAGGCCCGGTCATTATCACCGACCGTGGCAAGCCGGCCCATGTGCTGCTAAGCATTGAGGAGTACCAGAAACTGACCGGCGCTGGCACCAGCATCGTCGAGTTGCTGGTCATGCCCGATGCGCCGGATATCGACTTCGATCCCGAGCGCGCCGTCATCACGCCCCGCTCGGTGGACCTGTCCTGAATGTTCCTGCTCGATACCAACGTCATCTCGGAGCTGCGCAAGCCCCAGGCCGATAAAAACGTACAAGCCTGGGCGCGCAGTGTCCCCGCTCCCAGCCTGTATGTTTCGGCCATCACCGTGTTGGAACTGGAAACCGGAGTCTTGCGCTTTGAGCGCAAGGACCCGGCGCAAGGCAGCCGTTTGCGTGCATGGCTGAATAACCACGTCATGCCCGCGTTTGCCGGCAGGATCCTCGCGGTCGACCGCGCCGTGGCCCTGCGTTGCGCCCGCCTGCATGTCCCGGACCGCAGCAATGAGTGCGATGCGCTGATCGCCGCCACGGCGCTGGTCCATGGGCTGACCGTGGTAACCCGCAACGTGGCGGATTTCAGAAGCAGCGGCGTGGCGCTGATCAACCCATGGGTTAGCTAGCCAAGCAACAGATGCGCGCGCCGGAAACCATGACATGGCTATAGTCAATTGATCTGGGTCATGAGTTGTTACATCCGCTACACCATTCGGCGCCGACGCCCAACGCGACCAAAGGTCGCACGCTTGAGCCAGAGCGACAGGCGTATCATTGCGCCATTGCAACACCCTTTCTGACCGTGGTCGGCACGTACTGGCCTCGGCATTTTTCCACTGCCGTGGGATGCAATTGATGAGCAACCAGATTCCGGTACATGACGTTACCCCGCCTGCCAAGGACGCCAACAAAAGCGTCGACCTCTATGCATCTCGGGAAAAAATCTACACCCGCGCCTTCACTGGCCTGTTTCGCAACCTGCGCATGGTCGGTGGGGCGGTTCTGTTCCTGCTGTATTTCGGTACCGTCTGGCTGAACTGGGGCGGTCATCAGGCTGTCTGGTGGAACCTGCCGGAACGCAAATTCTTTATTTTCGGCGCGACCTTCTGGCCCCAGGACTTCATCCTGCTCTCGGGGCTGCTGATCATCGCGGCCTTCGGCCTGTTTTTCATTACCGTCTATGCCGGTCGGGTCTGGTGTGGCTATACCTGCCCACAAAGCGTATGGACGTGGATTTTCATGTGGTGCGAAAAGGTCACCGAAGGCGACCGCAACCAACGCATCAAGCTCGACAAAACGCCCATGAGCGCCAACAAATTCCTGCGCAAGTTCGCCAAGCACAGCCTGTGGCTGCTGATCGGTTTTGTCACCGGCATGACCTTCGTTGGCTACTTCACCCCGATCCGTGAGCTGGTCTTCGAGTTCTTCACCGGCCAGGCCGATGGCTGGTCGTATTTCTGGGTCGGTTTCTTCACCCTCGCCACCTATGGCAACGCCGGCTGGCTGCGTGAGCAAGTGTGCATCTACATGTGCCCGTACGCCCGCTTCCAGAGCGTGATGTTCGACAAGGACACCCTGATCGTCTCCTACGACCCGCGTCGCGGCGAAGCCCGGGGCCCGCGCAAGAAAGGCATCGACTACAAGGCGCTGGGCCTGGGGGACTGCATCGATTGCACCATGTGCGTCCAGGTCTGCCCTACCGGCATCGACATCCGCGACGGCCTGCAGATCGAATGCATCGGCTGCGCAGCCTGCATTGATGCCTGCGACAACATCATGGACAAGATGGATTATCCCCGCGGCCTGATCAGCTACACCACGGAACACAACCTCTCGGGGCAGAAAACCCATAAACTGCGCCCGCGCCTGATCGGTTATGCCCTGGTGCTGCTGGCAATGATCAGCCTGTTGGTGACCGCGTTCTTCATGCGCTCGCTGGTGGGTTTCGACGTCAGCAAGGACCGCGTGCTGTACCGCGAGAACGCCGAAGGCCGGATCGAGAACGTCTACAGCCTGAAGATCATGAACAAGGACCAGCGTGACCATACCTACGTGCTGGAAGCCACCGGTTTGCCTGATCTGAAGCTGCAGGGTAAACGGGAGATCAAGGTCGCGGCCGGTGATATCTACAGCCAGCCGGTAGAGCTATCCAGCGCACCGGAACAATTGCCGTCCAGCACCAATGAGGTGACCTTCATCCTCAAGGATGCCGATGACGACAGCGTCCATGTTGAAGCCAAGAGCCGGTTCATCGGCCCACAGACTCGTTGAGAGAAATGCACATGCCTGCAGCAACCGCCACCAGCCCTTGGTACAAGCACCTCTGGCCGTGGATCATCATCGGGATCCTCGCTTGCTCGGTGACGCTGAGCCTGACCATGGTGACCATCGCGGTGAAGAACCCGGACAACCTGGTCAATGACAACTATTACGAAGCCGGCAAGGGCATCAATCGCTCGCTGGAACGCGAACTGCTGGCCCAGACCCTGCAGTTGCATGCCAACGTGCAATTGGACGACCTCACCGGTGAAGTGAGCCTGCGCCTGAACGGCAACAGCCGGCCCCAGACCGTGGAGCTGAGCCTGATCTCCCCAACGCAGCCGGAGAAAGACCGCAAGATCCTGTTGACCCGCAACGACAGCGAACCAGGACGCTACGTCGGCCAACTGGCGGACAAGATCGAAGGTCGGCGTTTTGTCGAATTGCTGGGTGTGGAACACGATCGGACCTGGCGCTTGTTCGAAGAAGAACAGATCAGCCACGGCCAGGACATCCAGCTTGGCGACGAGCCGCTGCAAGGCGCTGAAGACCTGAAAAAGTAGACCGCTGTTGTGTGGCGAGGGAGCTTGCTCCCGCTGGGCCGCAAAGCGGCCCCGCTTTTTAATCCAGGCATTCCTCAGGCGTATTGTTGTACTCAGACTGCGACTGCTTCGCAGCCGAGCGGGAGCAAGCTCCCTCGCCACAAAAAGGTTTTCACGCGACAACATGACCACTCCACAGCCCTGCTACCACTGCGCCCTGCCCGTCCCGCCCGGCAGTCGCTTCACCGCCGTTGTCCTCGGTGAGACCCGCGAGCTGTGTTGCCCCGGTTGCCAGGCGGTGGCCGAAGCGATCGTTGCCGGCGGCCTTGAGCATTATTACCAACACCGCAGCGAAGCGTCGGCCAACCCACAAACCCTGCCCGTTCAATTGACCGACGAGCTGGCGTTGTACGATCGCCCCGATGTGCAGCAATCGTTCGTCCGCCATGAAGGTGAGCTGGCCGAAACGACTCTGCTGATGGAAGGCATCAGTTGCGCCGCCTGCGGCTGGCTGATCGAAAAGCAATTGCGCAGCCTGCCGGCCGTGGCCGAGGCGCGGTTGAACCTGTCGAACCACCGCCTGCACGTACGCTGGGCCGACGCGCAACTGCCGCTGAGCACGCTGCTCGCCGAACTGCGCCAAATCGGCTATGCCGCGCACCCGTACCAGGCCGATCAGGCCAGCGAGCAGCTCGCCGCGCAAAACCGCCTGGCCCTGCGTCAATTGGGCGTGGCCGGGTTGCTGTGGTTCCAGGCAATGATGGCGACGATGGCGACCTGGCCCGAATTCAACATCGACCTGAGCCCGGAGATGCACACCATCCTGCGCTGGGTCGCACTGTTTCTCACCACGCCTATCGTGTTCTACAGTTGCGCGCCGTTTTTCAAAGGTGCGCTGCGAGATTTGCGCACCCGCCACCTGACCATGGACGTTTCGGTGTCCTTGGCCATCGGCGGCGCCTACGTCGCCGGGATCTGGACCTCCATCACCGGGGTGGGCGAGCTGTACTTCGATGCGGTCGGCATGTTCGCCCTGTTCCTGCTCGCCGGCCGCTACCTGGAACGCCGGGCCCGGGAGCGCACTGCTGCGGCCACCGCCCAACTGGTCAACCTGCTGCCAGCGTCGTGCCTGCGCCTGGACGAGCGCGGCCAGAGCGAACGCATCCTGCTCAGCGAACTGCGCACCGGTGACCGGGTGCTGGTCCAACCCGGAGCGATCCTGCCCGCCGATGGCACGATTCTCGACGGCCAGTCCAGCGTCGACGAATCGCTGCTGACCGGCGAATACCTGCCGCAACCGCGCCAGGCAGGCGACGCGGTAACGGCAGGCACGCTCAACGTCGAAGGCGCCCTGACGGTCGAGGTACGGGCGTTGGGACAGGACACGCGGTTATCGGCCATCGTGCGCCTGCTGGAACGGGCCCAGGCCGAAAAGCCACGACTGGCGGAAATCGCCGACCGCGCCGCCCAATGGTTCCTGCTGTTCTCCCTGGTCGCAGCGGCGGCCATCGGCCTGTTGTGGTGGCAGCTGGATGCTTCGCGTGCGTTCTGGATCGTCCTGGCGATGCTGGTCGCGACCTGTCCTTGTGCGCTGTCCCTGGCGACACCAACCGCTCTGACAGCTGCCACCGGAACCCTGCACAAACTCGGCCTGCTGCTGACGCGTGGTCATGTGCTGGAAGGCCTTAACCAGATCGACACGGTGATTTTCGACAAGACCGGCACCCTCACGGAAGGTCGCCTGGCGTTACGCGCCATCAGGCCATTGGCCGCCCTCGACGGTGATCAATGCCTGGGCTTGGCCGCGGCCTTGGAAAACCGTTCGGAACACCCCATCGCCCGAGCTTTTGGTCGCGCACCGTTGGCCGCCGAACAGGTACACAGCAGCCCAGGGCTGGGACTCGAAGGCCTGGTCGCCGAACAACGCCTGCGCATCGGCCAGCCCGGTTTTGTCTGCGGACTGAGCGGCTCGGCCGTACCGCCGATGCCGGACGAACCCGGACAATGGCTGTTGCTGGGCGACGACATCGGGCCACTGGCCTGGTTTGTCCTCGATGACCGCCTGCGCGCTGATGCGCCGGCGCTGCTCGCCGCCTGCAAGGCGCGGGGCTGGCGTACGCTATTGCTCTCCGGCGACAGCTCGCCGATGGTGGCCAGTGTCGCCGCCGAGCTGGGCATCGACGAGGCCCGCGGCGGCTTGCGTCCGGACGACAAGCTGGCCGTGCTCCAGCAGTTGCACCAGCAGGGTCGCAAGGTGCTGATGCTCGGTGATGGCGTGAATGACGTGCCGGTGCTGGCGGCGGCGGACATCAGTGTCGCCACGGGTTCGGCCACCGACCTTGCCAAGACCAGCGCCGACGCAGTGCTGCTGTCCAACCGCCTCGATGCCCTGATTCATGCATTCGGCCTGGCCCGGCGTACCCGCCGCGTGATCATTGAGAACCTGATCTGGGCAGGGCTGTACAATGGCCTCATGTTGCCGTTCGCCGCCCTCGGCTGGATCACGCCGGTGTGGGCCGCGGTCGGCATGTCCATCAGTTCGTTGACCGTGGTGCTGAATGCCTTGCGGCTGACCCGCCAACCGCGAGCGCAGGTTGGCGAAACCACGCCCGATACCCGTCCGCTGCCGGCCTGAGCCGCGCGGGCATGGAGTTCCGAGATGCCAGCTCTCTACGTGATGATCCCGGCCGCACTGTTGATCGTGGCCGTCGCCGTCTACATTTTCTTCTGGGCCGTGGACAGCGGCCAATACGATGACCTCGACGGCCCGGCCCATAGCATCCTGTTCGACGACCAGGACCCGAACCACAAGGCGGCCGTCGAGGAAGCCAGCAGCGCGGACCACAAACCGGACGACAAGGCGCCGCCCCATGCTTGACCTGGCGCCAATGCTGGTTTCCGCCGTCATCCTCGGCCTGCTCGGCGGCGGCCATTGCCTGGGCATGTGCGGTGGCCTGATGGGCGCCCTGACCCTGGCGATTCCCAAGGAACAACGCAGCCGCCGCTTGCGACTATTGCTCGCGTACAACCTGGGACGCATCGTCAGCTACGCCGCGGCCGGCCTGCTGATCGGCCTGGCCGGCTGGGCCGTGGCGAACAGCCCGGCGGCGATGATCCTGCGCGTGCTGGCCGGTTTACTGATGATTGTCATGGGACTTTACCTGGCGGGCTGGTGGAGCGGCCTGACCCGTATCGAAAGCCTGGGCCGTGGTTTGTGGCGGCGTATCCAACCCATCGCCAACCGCCTGCTGCCGGTGTCGAGCCTGCCCCGGGCCCTGCTGCTCGGCGCGCTGTGGGGCTGGCTGCCCTGCGGACTGGTCTACAGCACCCTGCTGTGGTCCGCCAGCCAGGGTAACGCGGTGGACAGTGCACTGCTGATGCTCGCCTTCGGCCTGGGCACCTGGCCGGTCCTGCTCGCCACCGGCCTCGCGGCAGAGCGCGTCACGGCACTGCTGCGCAAACGCAGCGTGCGCATGGCTGGGGGGTTGCTGGTGATTGTCTTCGGCATCTGGACATTGCCGGGGCCGCATCAGCATTGGCTCATGGGGCATTGACCGAGGCGCCCGCAATCGCGAGCAAGCTCGCTCCCACAGGGGACTTGTAGCAAACCACAGATTGGGGAACTCCCGGGACCAAATGTAGGAGCGAGCTTGCTCGCGATGAGGCCAGAAGCGTCAACCCCATGCCCCGTTGACGCAAATCAACACGCCCCTTCCCTTCGCCTCATAGACTTCAAGCATGCCAGCCTAACCGGGGAACGCCCGCATGCTCGACGCCATTCGTTGGGACTCAGACCTGATCCGCCGCTACGACCTGGCGGGACCGCGCTATACCTCGTACCCGACCGCGGCCCAGTTCGCCGGCCAGGTGGGCACGTTCGACCTGCTCCATGCCCTGCGCGACAGCCGCAAGGCCCGCAGGCCTTTGTCGCTTTATGTGCACGTGCCGTTTTGCGCGAACATTTGCTACTACTGCGCCTGCAACAAGGTCATCACCAAGGACCGCGGCCGCGCCCATGCCTACCTGCAACGCCTGGAGCAGGAAATCCAGCTGATCGGCTGCCACCTGGACCCGGCCCAGCGCGTGGAACAGTTGCACCTGGGCGGTGGCACGCCAACCTTCCTCAGTCACGACGAGCTGCGCCAGTTGATGGCCAGGCTGCGCGAGAGTTTCAACCTGATGGACGATGACTGCGGTGACTACGGCATCGAGATCGACCCGCGAGAGGCGGATTGGTCGACCATGGGTCTGCTGCGGGAATTGGGTTTCAACCGGGTCAGCATCGGCCTGCAGGACCTTGACCCTACCGTGCAGCGTGCCGTCAACCGCCTGCAAAGCCTGGACGAAACCCGTGCGGTGATCGAAGCCGCCCGGACCCTGCAGTTTCGCTCGATCAACATCGACCTGATCTATGGCTTGCCCAAGCAGACCCCGGAAAACTTCGCCCGCACCGTCGAGGAAGTGATCAGCCTGCAACCGGACCGTCTCTCGGTGTTCAACTACGCCCACCTGCCGGAGCGCTTCATGCCGCAGCGGCGCATCAACAGCCAGGACCTGCCGAATCCTGTGCAGAAACTGGCCATGTTACAAGGCACTATTGAACAGCTGACCGCCGCCGGTTATCGCTACATCGGCATGGACCACTTCGCCCTGCCCGATGACGAACTGGCGATCGCCCAGGAGGAGGCGACCTTACAGCGCAATTTCCAGGGCTACACCACTCACGGCCATTGCGACCTGATCGGCCTCGGGGTCTCGGCCATCAGCCAGATCGGCGACTTGTACTGCCAGAACAGCAGTGACCTGAACCAGTACCAGAACGCCCTCGCCGACGGGCAATTGGCAACCAGCCGGGGCATTGTGTGCAATGCCGACGACAGGCTGCGACGCGCGGTGATCCAACAACTGATCTGCCATTTCAGCCTGGCATTCGCCGAGATCGAGCAAGTCTTCAATATCGATTTCCGGGGGTATTTCGGCTCTATATGGCCGCAACTACAGACGATGAACGACGACGGGCTGGTTGAACTGACGGCTACGCACATCAAGGTACTCCCTGCCGGACGTCTGTTGGTGCGTTCGGTTTGCATGGTATTCGACGCGTATCTGCAGCAGCAGAATCGGCAGCGTTTTTCCCGCGTCATCTGAGCGCGACAATTTGACGGCAATACCACACTGGCCGGTGTTTGCGTGCTGAGTTACCCTTACGGCTTATGTGTGTTTTCCCACAAGGATTTAAGAAATGTCCGAGCCAGTCAAATCGCGCGCTCATAACCAGGCCCATTGCAAGGACTGCAGCCTGGCCCCTCTGTGCCTGCCACTTTCGTTGAACCTGGAGGACATGGACGCGCTGGACGACATCGTCAAACGAGGCCGTCCGTTGAAAAAAGGCGAGTTCCTGTTCCGCCAGGGCGATGCCTTCGATTCGGTCTACGCCGTGCGCTCGGGCGCCTTGAAGACCTTCAACCTGAGCGACGGTGGCGAAGAACAACTCACCGGTTTCCACTTGCCCAGCGAGCTGGTCGGCCTGTCGGGCATGGACACCGAGACCCATCCGGTCTCGGCCCAGGCGCTTGAGACGACCTCGGTATGCGAGATTCCGTTTGATCACCTGGACGAACTGGCCTTGCAACTGCCGCAACTGCGTCGTCAACTGATGCGCGTGATGAGCCGGGAGATCCGCGACGACCAACAGATGATGCTGCTGCTCTCGAAGAAAACCGCCGACGAGCGCATCGCGACCTTCCTGGTCAACCTCTCGGCGCGTTTCCGCGCCCGTGGTTTTTCGGCCAATCAGTTTCGCCTGAGCATGTCGCGCAACGAGATCGGCAACTACCTGGGCCTGGCGGTGGAAACCGTGTCCCGGGTGTTTACCCGTTTCCAGCAGAGCAAACTGATCGCCGCCGAGGGCAAGGAAATCCATATCCTTGACCCGATCCAGCTCTGCGCGCTGGCCGGAGGCTCGGTCGAAGGCTGATGCGCCTGCGCGGCTGAGGCTTTGCCGCCGCCGCGCTATACTGCGGCGTTTGCAGCCAGCCAGGACACCTCGACGATGGTCTTCGACTCCTTCGACATCAAATCCCTGATCCGCCCGGTAATCGACTTCCCCAAGCCAGGCGTGATCTTTCGCGACATCACCCCACTGTTCCAGTCCCCCACCGCGCTGCGGCTGGTCATGGACAGCTTCGCCCATCGCTACGTCGAGGCCAGCTTCACGCACATCGGCGCGATGGACGCGCGCGGCTTCCTGATCGGCTCGATCCTGGCCTATCAGTTGAACAAACCGCTGGTGCTGTTCCGCAAGCAAGGCAAATTGCCGGCCGACGTGTTGGCCGAGGGTTACCAGACCGAGTACGGCGAGGCTTTCCTGGAGGTCCACGCCGATAGCCTGTGCGAGGGCGATTCGGTGGTGATGTTCGATGACCTGATCGCCACCGGTGGCACGCTGATCGCCGCCGCCAACCTGATCCGCCGCATGCGCGCCACGGTCCATGAAGCCGCCGCGATCATCGACTTGCCGGAATTGCTCGGTTCCCGGCGCTTGGAAGACATGGGCATTCCCACGTTCTGCCTGACCCGGTTTTCGCTTAGCGAAAAATAACCTCAGGGCGATGAATAGCCCTGTGGGAGCGAGCTTGCTCGCGATAGCGGTAGATCAGTCGATACCTATACCGGCTGACACACCGCTATCGCGAGCAAGCTCGCTCCCACAGGGGATTTGTGTTGCGGCTATAAGGCGATCGGCTTGCGCCCGGCAAACGAATGCGCCAGCGTCCCGCCATCCACCAGCTCCAGCTCGCCACCCAATGGCACGCCATGGGCGATGCGGGAGGCAACCAGGCCCTTGTTGCCCAGCAACTGAGCGATGTAATGGGCGGTAGCTTCGCCTTCCACCGTCGGGTTCGTCGCGAGGATGACTTCGGTGAACGTGCCCGCCTCTTCGATGCGCGCCATCAGTTGTGGAATGCCGATGGCCTCCGGCCCCAGGCCGTCAAGCGGCGACAAGTGCCCCTTGAGTACAAAGTAGCGGCCACGGAAACCGGTCTGCTCCACCGCGTAGACATCCATCGGCCCCTCCACCACGCAGAGCAGGCTGTCGTCCCGGCGCGGGTCGGCACATTGCGGGCAGAGGTCGTCTTCGGTGAGGGTGCGGCATAAGCGGCAATGCCCTACCCCTTCCATGGCCTGGCTCAGGGCTTGGGCCAGGCGCGACCCGCCGCTGCGATCACGCTCAAGCAATTGCAACGCCATGCGCTGGGCAGTTTTCTGACCCACACCCGGCAAGGTTCGCAGGGCATCGATCAGTTGGCGGATCAAAGGGCTGAAGCTCATGGAGGAAACGTCCGACATAACAACGAGACGCGGTTTATACCCGCGCCTCCGTTTAGCGTCAAATACTCAATCCTTCGACACGCGTATCACCAATTTGCCGAAGTTGCGCCCTTCCAGCAGCCCGATGAAAGCCTGCGGCGCGTTCTCCAGGCCATCCACCACATCTTCGCGGAACTTGACCTTGCCATCGCGCACCCACGGCGCCATCGCGCTGATGAACTCCGGCTGGCGGTCGCCGTAGTCGTCGAACACGATGAAGCCCTGGATCCGCACGCGTTTGGTCAGCAACGTGCGTTGCAGCTGCGGCAAGCGATCCGGACCGCTTGGCGGCTGATGATCGTTGTAGGCCGCGATCAAGCCGCAAAGAGGGATGCGTGCCTTGGCGTTGAGCAGCGGCACCACCGCGTCGAAGACTTTGCCACCGACGTTTTCGTAATAGATATCGATGCCCTGGTCGCAGGCCCGGGCCAGTTCGTCGGCGAAATTCGCACTCTTGTGATCGACGCAGGCGTCAAATCCCAACTCGTCGACCACGTATTTGCATTTTTCACTGCCACCGGCCACGCCCACCACTCGCAGCCCCTTGATCTTCGCCACCTGGCCGACCACCGAGCCCACGGCGCCCGATGCCGCCGCGACCACCAGGGTCTCGCCTGCCTTGGGTTGGCCGATGTCCATCAGTCCCATGTAGGCGGTCATGCCCGGCATGCCCAGTACTCCGAGCGCCATCGAGGGGCTGGGGAGTCCGGACGGGATGGGGATGACGTTGCGGCCATCGCTGATGCAGTGGCTCTGCCAGCCCGTAGCGCCGACCACCAGATCACCTTCCTGGAATTTCGGGTGCATCGAGCGCTCCACACGACTGACGGCGCCACCGGTCATCACTTCGTCGATTTGCACTGGCGCGGCGTAGGAAGGCGCGTCACTCATACGCCCACGCATGTAAGGATCGAGCGAAAGGTACAGCGTCTTTAGCAGGATCTGCCCGTCCGCCAGGTCCGGCAGCGTCACGTCTTCAAGACGAAAGTTTTCCGGGGTTGGCGCACCTTGGGGGCGCGAGGCCAGGACGATGCGCTGATTGGAAATCGATGACATGGAGGCGGTCTCCTTGTTCGGTGAGTGGACACGTATAGGGAGCAGACCATTGCCGAGGGGGCGGCGTTCGATGTTTGTTCAGTTGGTCCGCAGTGGCCGCATCGCGAGCAAGCTCGCTCCCACAGGGTTCATGGGTGAACACACATCTTGTATTCATCACAATCCACTGTGGGAGCGAGCTTGCTCGCGATAGCGATCTGGCATCCACCGCTATCTCTGAAGCAGAAACAAAAATGCCAGGCGCGATGCCTGGCATTGTATGTAGCCCATCCCGAGCGGGATGGCGAATCAGAACGGCAGCTTCATGCCCGGCGGCAGTTGCATGCCGGCGGTCATGCCGGACATTTTGTCCTGGCTGTTGGCTTCGATCTTGCGCACCGCGTCATTGACGGCGGCGGCAAACAGGGCCTCGAGCATTTCCTTGTCGTCTTCGCTCAAGCCCTCGACCACGCTCGGGTCGATGCTGACGCGCTTGATGTCGTGGCGACCGGTCATGACCACGGTCACCATGTCGCCGCCGGACTTGCCGGTGACTTCGGCGTTGGCCAGCTCTTCCTGCATCTTGGCCATTTTTTCCTGCATCTGCTGCGCCTGCTTCATCAGGCCGGCCATGCCACCTTTCATCATGGGAATCACCTCGAAAGTACGTGGATAAACACAGCGCCCGGCGTTCAGGCCGGCGCTTTCAATTATGAGCCCTGGGTAACCGGGGCCTCGACAGGTTCGATAGTATCGTGACGGACCACGGCGCCGAACTGTTGCATCATCTGCTGGATGAACGGATCGTTGTGGATCGACTCCTCGGCTTCGCGCTGGCGGTCGGCACGCCGGCGGGATGCAGCCTGGGCCGGGGTTTCCTGCTCGGGCTTGATCAGCTCGATGGTCAACGTCAGGGTGCGCTGGTGATATTGGTTCAGCGCATCGTTCAGGCGACGTTGCTGGGTCGCGTTGAACAGCGCGCTGTGGGCCGGATCCAGGTGCAGCAGCCAATGGTCGCCGTCCACCGAAATCAAAGTGCAGTTGGCGGCGATGCTGCCGGTCATGCCACTGATCTGCAGTTTCGGGAACAACTCCAGCCATTGCAGCGCCAGCCCGGTGGCCGGCATTGCCGCCGGTTCGGGTTCGGGCTCCGGCGCCGGCTCGGCGGCGTGCTCGCTGGCCAGGTCGTCCAGATAGCTGTAGGCCGAGTCCATGTCCGGCTCGATGTAGTCCTCATCCAACGGTGGCTCATCGTCCAGGTCGATGCCCGGCGTGGCGACAGCAACGTCAGCCACCGTCGGCTCAGGCATCGGCGCGGCCACCCACTCGGGTGCATCGGGCACCACACTGTCAGGCGTGGGCATAGGCATCGGCGGCAGGTCAGGCTGCTCGGCGACGGTTTCCAGCACCGGTTCCACGGCAGGTTGCTGGACGATCTCCGGCTCGACCGGATCATTCCAGGGCAGGTCGATAATGGCTTCGGCGACCGGCTCGGATGGCGCCTCGACAGCCGGCTCAGGCTGCGCCTCGACGACCGGCTCGGGTGTAGCGACGACAGCTGTCGGCTCGGCTATGGGCACCACCGTTGCCGGGGCAGAAGCCGCTGCCGACGCAACAACGGGCGTGGCAGCCACTGGCTTGGCGGAATCAGCTGTGGCCTGGCTGATCCCCACTGGCTTTAGCGCTTGTCTCGGCGCGTCCGGCGTATCGGCCGGCCGGAACGCGAGCATGCGCAGCAGGACCATTTCGAAGCCGCCACGCGGATCCGGGGCCAAAGGCAAGTCGCGTCGACCGATCAGGCCCATCTGGTAATAGAACTGCACGTCTTCGGCCGGCAGCGCCTGGGCCAATGCCAGTACGCGATCGCGGTCCCCGTGACCGTTATCGACACCCTCAGGCAAGGCCTGGGCGATGGCGACACGGTGCAGTACGTTGAGAATTTCCGAGAGTACGCCATTCCAGTCCGGCCCCTGCTCGGCCAGGTGACGCACCGCTTCAAGCAGCGCCTTTGCGTCACCTTCTATCAGCGCATGCAACACGTCATAGACCTGGCCGTGATCGAGGGTACCGAGCATGGCGCGCACATCGGCAGCCATGACCTTGCCCTCACCAAAGGCGATCGCCTGGTCGGTCAGGCTCATGGCGTCGCGCATCGAACCATCGGCAGCGCGGCCCAGCAGCCAGAGCGCGTCGTCCTCGAAGGGTACGTTCTCGACGCCCAGGACGTGCGTCAGGTGCTCGACCACCCGTTCCGGCGTCATGTTCTTCAGAGAAAACTGCAGGCAGCGCGACAGAATCGTTGCCGGAAGTTTCTGCGGGTCGGTGGTGGCCAGGATGAATTTGACGTACGGCGGCGGCTCTTCGAGGGTCTTGAGCAGCGCATTGAAGGAATGGCTGGAAAGCATGTGCACTTCGTCGATCAGGTAGACCTTGAAGCGCCCACGGCTCGGGGCGTATTGCACGTTGTCGAGCAGCTCGCGGGTGTCTTCGACCTTGGTGCGGCTGGCGGCGTCGATCTCGATCAGGTCGACGAAACGACCTTCGTCGATTTCCCGGCAGACCGAACACTCGCCGCAGGGCGTCGAGGTGATACCGGTTTCACAGTTCAGGCACTTGGCAATGATCCGCGCAATGGTCGTCTTGCCCACGCCACGGGTGCCGGTAAACAGGTAGGCATGGTGCAGCCGCTGGCTGTCCAAGGCATTGATCAGAGCCTTGAGCACATGGGTCTGGCCGACCATTTCGCGGAACGAGCGCGGACGCCATTTACGTGCAAGAACCTGATAACTCATCGAAAACCGTCGCAACGAAGGAACATAAGCGGCTAATGCTAGCGGAGCAGGGCCGAAATTGCATCCGGTGTGCTCGTCTAATCTGACTAAGCTTGAGTTGGGGCTCGGTTGTCGACGCGGTTTTGCACAGTCAGGAGAGTTTATGCGCTCAGCCATGGGGGCTTTGCTGTTGCTGGGTACAGGATGTTTCGCCGCCGAAGTGCCCCTGCGCTTCGCCATTACCGATGGCTGGGCCATGCCCATGGTACAGATCGAACGGGGCCGTCCGACCCAGGGCATTCTTCCGGACGTCATGACCAGCCTGGCAACTCAGGTCGGCATACCGGCACAGTTTCATGTCCTTGCCCGCGCGCGATTGGACAGCGCCATGGAACACGGCGAAATAGACATGCGATGTTACGTCTCGCCCGACTGGGTGAAGGATAAAGGGGGCGATTACCTTTGGAGCGTCCCGCTGTTCTTTCAGCGCGATGTGCTCGTTGGCTCGGCCAGCGCCCCCGCCCGAGTGACACCGGCAACACTCGCCCAGCAATCCATCGGTACCGTGCTCAGCTATCGCTACCCGACGCTGCAACCCTTGTTCGACAGCGGCCATCTGCGTCGTGACGACGCGCGCAGCCAGGACCAGGTGCTGGCGAAACTGCTGGCCGGCCGCTACCGCTATGCGGTCAGCAATCAATGGGCACTGGACTGGTTCAATCAACGGCATGGCGCCGACCGGCAACTGCATGAGGTTGCCGTCCTCCAGGAACAGCAACTGAGCTGTTATGTGCGCAATGACCCGGACATTCCGGCGCAACGCATTCTGCGCACCTTGTTAAAAATGAAAATGTCCGGGGAAATCGACGCGATCATCCAGCTTTATACCGGCCGCAACGAAGGGTCGCAGGCCGCCTCCCCTTGACTGCCCGGGTGGGCCTGCCACTGCGGCGGCGAGATGAAGTCCCTTACCCAGCCCGGGACCTCGTCGGCCGGCATGGGCCGGGCGATGAAGTAACCTTGGGCCACTTCGCAGCCCAGGCGCAGCAACAATTGCCCATGTTCGAGACTGTCCAGGCCTTCCGCGACCACCTGCCGGCCGAACGCCCGGGCCAGGCCGATTACCGCCTCGGTCAATGCCAGGTCGTCCCGGTCGTCGAGGATGTCGCGCACGAACGTCTTGTCGATCTTGATGGTTTGCGTGCGCAAGTGCTTGAGGTCATTGAGCGAGCAATAACCCGTACCGAAACCGCCCAATGAAAACCCTACACCCAAGGCCTGGCACGCTTGGAGGCAGGCACTGACATGGGCGAGATTCTCCACGGCGACCGACTCGACGATCTGCAGATCGAGCATCCGCGGCGGGACCGTCGGATGCCGTTCCAGCATGCGTTGCAGCCGCTCGACGAAATCCGCCCGCTGGAAATGCCGCGCCGAAATATTGATGCTCACCGGCCAGCCCTGCCCCGCCTGCTGCCATTGCTGAAGCAGCGTCAGGACCTGGCCCATGACCCATTCGCCGATCTCGACAATCAGGTCGGTCTCTTCTACCAGTGGCAGGAACTCGCGCGGCGGCACCAGGCCTCGTTGCGGATGCTTCCAGCGCAACAAGGCTTCGAGACCGACTACCGCGCCGTTGCGCATATTGACCTTGGGCTGGAAATGCAGCCGCAGCTCATCGCCGGCGAGTGCCTGCCGCACCCGATCGACAATCTGGTAAGTGGCCCGCACTTCCTTGTCCCGGGATACATCAAACAGATGGAAACGATTGCGGCCGCTCTGCTTGGCGACATACATCGCTTGATCGGCGTGGCGCAGCAACGTATCGGCGTCTTCGTTATCCCACGGTGACAAGGTGACACCAATGCTGGCGAAGACGTTGATACTCTTGCCGTCGATCGCATAGGGCATGGAAACCGCAATCAGGACCCGGTTCAATGCGGCATGCAGCTCGTCCATTCCAAGCACATGACGCAGCACCAGTACGAACTCGTCGCCCGCCAGGCGCGCCACCACATCCTCGCCGCGCACAATGCTGCGCAGCCGCCGGGCGACTTCCACCAGCAGCCGGTCACCGCTGGCATGGCCATAACCGTCGTTGACGGCCTTGAAGCCATCCAGATCGAGCATGCACACCGCCAGGGGCAGACTTTCCCCCCGCGAAAAGTCCAGGGCCTGGTCCAGCAGCTCGGACAGGTAGGTGCGATTGGGCAGCCCGGTCAGCACGTCATGCCCGACACGCCATTGCAACGAGTGCAACAACCGGCGCTTTTCGCTGACATCGAAGCGAATCGCCAGGTAGCGCTCGATATGCCCGCTCGTTTCGTCGGCTACCGGTACCAGGGTGGTATCGACCCAATGCAGCGTGCCGTCCTTGGCCCGATTGCAGATTTCACCTTTCCAGACATTACCCAGGGCGATGGTGCGCCACATCGCACTGAAAAATTCGCTGGGGTGCTGCCCCGAGTTGAGCAACCGGTGGTTGGATCCCAGCAGCTCATCGCGTCGGTAGCCAAACAGGGCGCAGAATTGATCGTTGACGTAGGTGATGCGCCCGCTCAAATCGGTTTCGGAAAAGATCGCGGCGGCGTCAACAGCCCTGCGGTACTTCTTATCCATCGAAGCAGTCATCCATGAGTCAGGCTCGTTTGTCGCGCGCGGTTGCACCGCCCCCGGACGGGCGAAAATCAACTAGGCTCAAATACCTTGAGAAAGCTGGAGCACGGACGCTGGCGGTGCGACCTGCATGCTCCAGGCCCCGCCTTGTGTCGCTGCAAAGAAGCGCGAGCCCCGGTCTTTTCGCACACCCGGCTTCTGAAGCAGGTCACCAAATCCCCATGCCAAAGGCTGATTCTACGAAACGCATCACATTTTGCAAAGCAAGGTGATGGAACGCGCGGTTGCCTAATGCGAAAATCTATCGTTAAGTTCTTGATTCTGAATGGGAATTAAGCGATGCAAATTTCAAGTCTGGGCTCGGCCATCAGACGCTACCGCAAAGTAGCGGGGCTCACTCAGGCTGAACTTGGCGAAAAGACCGGTTTTGACCCCAAAACCATCAGCCGCTTCGAGACCGGCACCTACACTCCCAGCGTCGAAGCCTTGTTCCTGCTGGCCAACGCGCTGGACGTACAGCCCAAGGCTTTTTTCGCCGAAATGGGCGAGGAAGATGAACAGCGGGCATACCTGTTCAATGTCATTCACAAAGCCACTTCGAAGGATCTCGGGAAGCTGATTGCCGCGGTTGAGCAGGCGCTGGCCAAGTCTTGAGGTGGATATGAAAAAGGAGCCCAACCTGTCGTTTTTCGACGGATCGGCTCCTTTTTTCATTCGATCGTCGAGCAGACCAAAGCGTGGGACAGCCGAGCGCGACGATCTATATGGATCAACAGAAAAGGCTAGGTAGTATTCGGCAAACCTTGCGAACGAAGGCCTTGGGCGTTATGGAGGCAACCCCACCAGCCACACCCCGGCACACAATGTTCCCGCTGTGGCTGCTTCCTTCCGGATCTGACCAGGTTCACGGGTAATCGTTGCGGGGGGACCGATGGGGTCACCATAACGACGCCCGCCTGACGGCGAGCCGCGCCATTGTACCTATCTGACAAGAAGTTACAACCGTTCGTGCGGGATTAAAAACTGATTAAGCTCAAGCACTTGCTTCGGCTGATCTGCACACATCGACCCGGATGCAGGCGGGCCGGACGCTTTCGCGAGAAGGCTCGCTCCCACAGAACAGATAAGGTATCCAAAGGTGGGAGCGAGCCTGCTCGCGAAGGCGTCGGTACATTCGAGATAGGGGCAGCCTCCTTCCACAGACTACAACAGCACCTCATCCGCCCGGCCACCCTCCTCCTGAATCACCAGATGGATGAAATGCAGCTTGGTGATCACCGCCGCCGGCACGACGAACGGGTAGAAATCCGGCTGGCCCATGCTGCGCGAGAGTTCGTTGAGCATGCCGGCCAGTTCGATCCAGGCGTTGACGAATGACAGGAACGCCGCGCCGCCGGTGTGCTCGGGGTCGAACAGGGTTTCGGGGGGAAATGGCTGGTAGTCGAAATCCATTTCCCGCGCGCTCATGCCAAAGCCCAGCGCCGTATCCACCGCGTCCATCATGTGCAGGTAATGAGCCCAGGTTTCGGCCCAGTCCTCCCACGGATGCATGGTGGCGTAGGCGCTGACGTAACGGGACTGCCAGTCCACCGGCGCGCCTTGCTGGTAGTGCCGCTCCAAGGCTTCGGAATAGCTGGCGCGCTCGTCGCCGAACAGCTCGCGGAAGGGTTCCAGCCAATGGCTGTCGGCAATCAGGCGATCCCAATAGTAATGACCCACCTCATGGCGAAAGTGTCCGAGCAAGGTGCGATACGGCTCGCGCATCTGCTGACGCACGTGTTCGCGGTGAGCATCGTCGGCCTCTTTGATATCGAGGGTGATGAGTCCACTGGCGTGCCCGGTCGTCGGCGGTTTGCCGTCGAGGTCGACGCCGATGAAATCGAAGGCCAGGCCGATATTCTCGTCGACGGCCTTCGGAATGACCGGCAAACCGAGGGTGATCAGTTGCGCTACCAGGCGACGCTTGGCGGTTTCGACCTTGCGCCAGCGCTCGGGATTTTCGGGGACCGACAGGTCGGGAATCGTGCGATTCAGGCAACAAGCGATGCACAGCGTGTCTTGCCCGTTGGCAGGCAGCAGCCAGTTACACGACGCCGGGGTATCGAGATTGGCGCAGCGACGAAACAGTCCCGCCTGCGGATCGACATCCAGGGTCCAGGTATCCGGTTGCGCGCCGGGTTGCAGGGACGACAGGCGGCTCTGCTCCGGCTGATAGCCCAGCGCCGCCAGGCAGGCCAGGCACTGGCTGTTGCGAAAGAACAATGACTGGCCGCAGCGACACGGCCAGATCTTGCTGTTGCGTGATCGGTCGCCCAGGAACGGCGCAGCGATGCGTGAGCTCAGTTGTTCGAAGAAGCGGTACATGGCGATCTCTCCCTGGAGCGTGCAAGACTAGATCACCCTGCGTGCATGATCGTTCCCACGCCATGTACTGCTGGCACCGGATAATCGTGGCGAGGGGATTTATCCCCGCTGGGTCGCGCAGCGGCCCCAAAGAAGCTGGACACTATCCACCTGACACATAAAGCGACAGGTCCAGGGCTGCTGCGCAGCCCAGCGGGGATAAATCCCCTCACCACAAAAGCCGGGCGCCCACTCACACTGTGATGCCATGCCCCTTCAAGAAATCGACGAAGGCTTGTTCGTCGAGCACCTTGAGCCCCAGCTCATTGGCCTTGGCCAACTTCGAACCGGCGCCCGGCCCGGCCACCACGCAATGGGTCTTTGCCGACACGGAACCGGCCACCTTGGCGCCGAGGCTTTCCAGCTTGTCCTTGGCGACGTCGCGACTCATCAATTCCAGCGAGCCGGTCAGCACCCAGGTATGCCCCGCTTCAGGCAAACCCTCGACGACTTTTTTCTCGCTCTGCCAGTGCATGCCGAAATCGCGCAATTGCTGCTCTGCGGCCACGGCCAGCTCGCGGCTGGCGGCGCTGGCGAAGTACTCCCGCACGGCGTTGGCCTGCTTTTCCGGCAATGCCTGGCGCATGTCCAGCCAGTCGGCATTCATGACCGCTTCGAGGGAGCCGAATTTGTCCGCCAGTTTTTGCGCCCCGCCCGGTCCGACCGAAGGGATGTGCAGCTTGTCGAGGAAGCCGCCCAGGGTGGTGCTGGCGGAAAACTCGGCGCCGAGTTCGCCCTGGTCCTGAATCTCCAGGCCATGACGCAGCAAATCCTTGATGACCTGGCGATTGTGCGGATCCTCAAAAAAGCTGTGGATCTCATGAGCGACTTCCAGGCCGACATCCGGCAAGTACGTCAGCACTTGGGGCAAGGCCGCCTGCACGCGCTCCAGCGAACCGAGGGAGCGGGCCAGGATCTTGGCGGTTTCCTCGCCCACGTCTGGAATGCCGAGGGCATAGATGAAGCGCGCCAGGCTCGGCTTCTTGCTGTCGACGATAGCCGCCAGCAGGTTCCTGCTCGACAACTCGGCGAAACCTTCCAGATCGACCACTTGCTCGAACGTCAGCGCGTAGAGATCGGCTGGCGAGCCCACCAGACCTTCATCCACCAACTGCTCGACGCTTTTTTCACCCAGGCCTTCGATGTCCATCGCCCGGCGCGAGACAAAGTGGATGATCGCCTGCTTGAGCTGCGCGCCGCAGGCCAGCCGACCGACGCAGCGGTACACCGCGCCTTCGCTGACGGTTTCGCGGCCCTTGCTGCGTTTGATCAGTTGCGTGCGCTCGACATGGGAACCGCAGACCGGACACTGCTCAGGCACCTGCACCGCCCGGGCGTTGTCCGGACGACGCTCGGTGACAACCTGCACCACCTGCGGAATGACGTCGCCGGCGCGGCGAATGATCACCGTATCGCCGATCATCAAGCCCAGCCGCGCCACTTCGTCCATGTTGTGCAGCGTGGCGTTGGCCACGGTCACGCCAGCCACCTTGACCGGCTTGAGCCGCGCCACGGGGGTGACGGCGCCGGTGCGGCCGACCTGGAACTCCACGTCCAGCAACTCGGTGAGTTCTTCGCTGGCGGGGAATTTATGCGCGATGGCCCAGCGCGGCTCCCGTGCCCGAAAACCCAGCTCGCGCTGCGAGGCGATGCTGTTGACCTTGAACACCACGCCGTCGATTTCGTAGGGCAGCGAATTGCGCCGTTCGCCGATGTCGCGGTAGTAGTCCAGGCATTCGTCGATACCGTGGGCCAGCTTCAGCTCGCGGCTGACGGGCATGCCCCAGGCCTTGAGCTGCTTGAGGTTGCCGATGTGGGTATCGGCGATGTCCGAGGTCACCTGGCCGATACCATAGCAGCAGAACTCCAGGGGACGGTTGGCGGTGATCCTCGAATCCAGCTGGCGCAAACTGCCCGCCGCGGCGTTGCGCGGGTTGGCGAAGGTCTTGCCGCCCACCTCCAGTTGCGTAGCGTTGAGACGCTCGAAACCGGCCTTGGACATGTACACCTCGCCACGCACTTCCAACACCGGTGGCCAGCCGCTGCCCTGCAGCTTGAGAGGAATATTGCGCACGGTGCGCACGTTGACACTGATGTCCTCGCCCGTGGTTCCGTCACCGCGCGTCGCGCCGCGCACCAGCATGCCGTCCTGATACAACAGGCTGACGGCCAGGCCATCGAGTTTCGGTTCGCAGCTGTACTCCACCGCCGCGCCAGCGCCGAGCAAATCGCCCGTGGGCAAGTCCAGACCTTCCGTCACCCGGCGGTCGAACTCACGCATGGTGTTTTCATCGAAGGCGTTGCCCAGGCTGAGCATCGGGATTTCATGACGCACCTGGCTGAACGCCGACAGCGCCACGCTGCCGACCCGTTGGGTCGGGGAATCGCTGGTCACCAGCTCCGGATGCTGCTCTTCCAGGGCCTTGAGTTCGTGGAACAGGCGATCGTACTCGGCGTCCGGGATGGTCGGTTCGTCAAGGACGTGGTAGCGATAGTTATGCTGGTCCAGCTCGGAGCGCAGCTCCAGGATGCGGGTTTCGACGGCGTTCATGGGTGTTCTCTCATAAAGCAAAAGAGCAGCCTGGGCTGCTCATTTTTTCAAGACTTTCTGGGAGGGCTTCGCCCTCCAGCGGGAGCAAGCTCCCTCGCCACAAAAAGCCCTAGCCATAAAGACTCTGGCGACTTCAGCGTTTCTGGGTCAATGCCCGGCGCTCGAACTCGACGATGCGCTGGCGGTAATGCTCGATGGTCTGGGCAGTCAGCACGCTGCGCTGGTCATCCTTCAATTCACCGTTGAGTTCCTGGGCCAGCTTGCGAGCCGCGGCCACCATCACATCGAAAGCCTGTTTTGGATGGCGCGGGCCTGGCAGCCCAAGGAAGAAGCTCACCGCCGGGGTACTGAAATGATCGATGTCGTCCAGATCGAACACGCCTGGCTTGACGGCGTTGGCCATGGAAAACAGCACCTCGCCATTGCCTGCCATGCTTTCGTGGCGATGGAAAATATCCATTTCGCCGAAACGCAGGCCACTTTCGAGGATGTTCTGCAGCAACGCCGGGCCCTTGAAGCCGGCTGGATCGCGGCAGATCACACTGATCACCAGCACTTCTTCAGCCTGGGCCTGGTCCTTGTCACCGTTGGAACCGGAGGCCTTGCTCTCGTCCGGGAAATCACCGTCACGGCTGCTGAAGCCTGGACCGCCATCGAGGTCGAGGTTCAGGTTCAGGTCGCCCTGGGACGGCTCACTGTTGCGCTTGCCGCGCTTGGAGCCCGACTCACGTGGCTCGCGCGCCGGCGCGCTCATGGACGGCAGGTCGTGTTCGTCCAGCTGCGGCTCCTTGTGGGTATCCAGCACCCGGGGCGGGCCCAGCAGTTCGGCACTGTCATCTTCATCCGGCAGGTTCGACAGGCTGCGATCCAGGCGAAACTTGAGTTTCCCCTTGCCGCCGCGCATGCGACGCCAGCCGTCGAAAAGAATACCGGCAATGACAATGATGCCGATGACGATCAGCCACTCGCGCAGACCGATTTCCATGTAATCCCGTGCCTCTATAAAAATGCTGATAAATAAGGGGCTTAGCTATTTGCAAACCGCTTTAAAACGTGGCGCCAACTCTATGTTCTGAATGGCGTTTTGCCCACGCACACGAAAAATTGACATTAAACTAGCACGACCAAAGACAACTTTACACCGTCTGTCGCATTGGCTTATGCCCAATCTGTGAATTGAGTGACAAGCCAAAAGGGTAAAAAGGCCTACAACGCCCTACGCAAAGCGCCTACAGACATGCTTTACGCATCAACCATGGCCATGGCCTCTTCCACATCCACCGCCACCAGTCGCGAGCAACCCGGCTCATGCATGGTGACGCCCATCAACTGATCGGCCATTTCCATGGCGATTTTGTTATGGGTGATGTAGATGAACTGCACCGTTTCAGACATTTCCTTTACCAGACGTGCGTAACGGCCCACGTTGGCGTCGTCCAGTGGCGCATCGACTTCGTCGAGCATGCAGAACGGCGCCGGATTCAACTTGAAAATGGCAAAAACCAGGGCCAATGCGGTCAGGGCCTTTTCGCCGCCGGAAAGTAAATGAATGGTGCTGTTCTTCTTGCCGGGAGGACGCGCCATGATTGTCACCCCAGTATCGAGTAGATCTTCGCCCGTCAGTTCCAAATAGGCACTGCCGCCGCCGAAAACTTTCGGGAAAAGTGCCTGCAAACCGCCGTTGATCTGATCAAAGGTATCCTTGAAGCGATTGCGGGTTTCCTTGTCGATCTTGCGAATGACGTTTTCCAGGGTCTCCAGCGCCTCCACCAGGTCATCGTTCTGGGCGTCGAGGTAGCGCTTGCGCTCGGACTGCTGCTGATACTCGTCGATGGCGGCCAGGTTGATCGCGCCCAGGCGCTGGATGCGCGCGGCAATGCGTTCGAGTTCTTCCTCGGCCTCTTTCTCGTTGGCACCTGCCACGAGGGTGGCGAGCACTCCGTTGAGGTCGTAGCCGTCCTCCAGCAACTGGTCCTGCAAGGCTTTGCGGCGGACCGTCAGGGCCTGCCATTCCATGCGCTGCTGCTCCATCTGGCCGCGAATCAGCTGGGATTGCTGCTCGGCCTGGCTGCGGCGCTTCTCCGCGTCGCGCAGTTCGCGGTCGGCGTCCTCCAGCGCGATCTGCGCGGTCTTGAGTTCTTCGTCGACGCTCATGCGTTTGTCGAGCAATTCCTCGAGTTTCAGGCGCAGCTCCTCCAGCGGCGCCTCGCCCTCCTCCAGGTTGAGGCTCAGCTGTTCGCGCTTTTCGGTGAGGCGTTCGGATTGCATTTCCAAACGTTCCAGCGCCTGGCGCGTGGAATCGTATTGGGCCTGGAGCGAGCCCAGGCGCACTGCCAGCTGATGGGCATGATCCTTGTGTTGGCGCGCTTCCTGGCGCACCCGATCGAGGCGTTCGCGCAGGCTGTCACGCTGGGCCAGGAGCAATTCGCGTTGTTCGGTGTCCAGCGCCATGGCGTCGAGGGCTTCCTGCAATTGCAGGCGCGCCTCGCCGATCTGTTCATGCTCCAGCGCCCGCTGTTCGCCCAACTCGGCGATTTCTTCATCGAGACGGGTGCGCCGCAGGGCCAGTTGTTCAACCTTGGCCTTGCCAGCGGACAGCTGCGCCTTGAGTTCGCCCTGCTGGCGCGCCTCGTCCTGCAACAAGCGGCGCAGGTGTTCGCGACCGTTTTCCTGCTGGCGCTGTTGCGCCCGCAGGTTCTGCAATTCGGTTTCCAGGGCTTCGACGCTGGCCTCGCGCTCTTCGCGCTCGGCGACCAGACGCTGGATTTCCTGGCCACGGGCGAGCATGCCGCTTTCGGCCTCGCCGGCCCGGCGCACCCGCAGGAAATGCCGGCCGACCCAGTACCCGTCACGACTGATCAGGCTCTCGCCGGCGGCCAATTGACCACGCAAGGCCAGGGCCTGCTCCAGGCTATCCACGGGTTTGACCTGACCCAACCAGGGCGACAAGTCAACCTGGGCCTCGACTTTGTCCAGCAGACTTCCAGGGATCCGCACGCCATCGCCAGCCGGACTGAGCAGGCGCAAATCGCCTTGGGCAAACCCCGAGAGATCGAAGCCGGCGAAATCATCCACCAGCACCGCTTGCAGGTCGGCGCCCAGCACGGTTTCCACCGCCAGCTCCCAGCCCGCGTCGACTTTCAACCCCTCGGCCAGACGCGGGCGCTCGGCCAGATGCTGGTCGCGCAACCACTCGGCCGTGCCGGTGCCTGGGTCCAGCGCGGCCTGTTGCAACGCTTCCAGCGAGGCCAGGCGGCCGTTGAGGCGTTGCAGTTCGCCCTGGGCCTGCTGCTGGTTCTGCAAGGCCAGTTGCAAGGCTTGGCGCAGTTGTTCCAGCCGCTCGACCTGGGCGTCTTCGCTGGCCTGCAAATCTTCCAGGGTCGCTTCGCTGGTGGCGAGCTGCTCGCTCAGGTCGAGGATCGCCGCGTCTTCCGGATCCGCAGCGAGCAACGCCCGCTCTTCAGCCAGGCGCCGTTGCCGTTCAGCCAAACGTTCCATGCTGGTTTCGAGCTGCTGGATGCGCGACTGCTGCACCTCGGCCTGGCGCCGCGGTTCGGCGGAAGTCAGGTTGAAACTGTCCCACTGCTCCTGCCAGCCGTGCATGGTCAGCTCGGCTTCTTCCAGGGCTGCCGCGGCCTCTTCGGCGGCGGCGCTGGTGATTTCCTGTTCCGGCACAAGACGGTCCAGCTCTTCACCAAGGGTCAGCAACAAGGTGCGGTCGTGGCCCAGGTGGGATTCGGTTTCCAGGCGCGCGCGCTCGGCTTCCTTCAAATCGTCCTGCAACTGGCGCAAACGCTGTTGGCCGTGCTGGATACTCTGTTCGACCCGGGCAATGTCGCCACCCACCGAATAGAAGCGTCCCTGCACCAGATTGAAGCGCTCGGACAGTTCGTGGTGCCCGTCGCGCAGGCGCTCGATGGCGGCATCGGCATTGCGCTGCTCGGCCACCAGTGCTTCGAAACTGACTTCCTGGTTGCCGATGATCGCCTCTCGCTGGCCGACCTGTTCGTTCAACGCCTGCCAGCGCAACGCTGAAAGCTGGGCCTTGAGCTGGCGCTCCTCGCCCTTGTATTCCTGATACTTCTTGGCGGCCTCGGCCTGGCGATGCAGTCGTTCGAGCTGACGTTCGAGCTCCTCGCGCAAGTCGGTCAGGCGCGCAAGGTTCTCGTGGGTACGGCGGATGCGGTTTTCGGTTTCCCGGCGCCGCTCCTTGTACTTGGAGATGCCGGCGGCTTCCTCGATGAAATTACGCAGGTCTTCCGGCTTGGCCTCGATCAGCTTGGAGATCATGCCCTGCTCGATGATCGAGTAGCTGCGCGGGCCCAGGCCGGTGCCGAGGAAGATGTCAGTGATGTCGCGGCGACGGCATTTGGTGCCGTTGAGGAAATAGCTGTTCTGGCTGTCGCGGGTCACTTTGCGACGAATGGAGATTTCCGCGTAGGCCGCGTATTCACCGATCAAAGTGCCGTCGGAGTTATCGAACACCAGCTCGATACTGGCCTGGCTCACCGGCTTGCGACTGGTGGAGCCGTTGAAGATGACGTCGGTCATCGATTCGCCGCGCAGGTTCTTGGCCGAGCTTTCGCCCATCACCCAGCGCACGGCGTCGATGATGTTCGACTTGCCGCAGCCATTGGGCCCGACCACCGCCGCCATGTTACTGGGGAAGTTCACCGTGGTCGGGTCGACGAAGGATTTGAACCCCGCCAGCTTGATGCACTTGAGCCGCACGTCAGGCCGCCGTCAGGGCCGAAACCACCAGATCGCAACTGCGCTGGGCATAGGCCGTCAGCACGATGCGGATCTGCGGCAGATCGCGGGCCAGCACCGCTACAAGCAGACGCTGGAACAGGTCGAGGAATTCGCTCATTTCAGCCTTGCGCTGCTCAAGTGCCAGGAAGTAGGCGCGACTCATCGCCGGTTGCAGGTTCTCGACGGTCTCTTGCAGATACGGATTGTCGGCAAACGGATAGGCCGCGCGCATCACGCTGAAGCTTTCATCAACGAAGGTGCGGATGTCCTGGCGCTCGTAAGCTTGCTGTAGGCGTTGCTGGATCGCCACGAACGGGGCCATGTCGGCCTGTTCCTTCCAGCCATGAGCCACCGCATTGCCCAGCAGGATGTAGAGCTCGCTCATCAACGCGCACAGGCTGCGCACCTTGTGCTCGGTAAGCTCGGTGACGTGGGCGCCACGGCGCGGCAGGATAGCGATCAGATGACGCCGCTCGAGGATCAGCAAAGCCTCGCGGACCGAGCCGCGACTGACATTGAGCGCCAGCGTGACCTTTTGCTCCTGGATGCGCTCTCCCGGTTTCATTTCGCCGCGAATGATGCGTTCGGCGAGGTAATGGGCGATTTGCTCGGCGAGGCTGTCCGGGGCCTTGAACGTCATGGTTGTCCTTCAAACTCTTCGATCTGCACAAGCGGCGCAGTGTAGCGCACTCGATACGTCATGGCGCAGGGCCTGCACCGGGTTTTTGGCACGATATAAGCAAAAACTTCAGGAGTTTGTACCGAAACAAAAAACTGTGGGAGCGAGCTTGCTCGCGATAGCGGTCTGTCAGCTTGCATCCATACTGAATGTAACGCCGTCATCGCGAGCAAGCTCGCTCCCACAGGGCTCTACAGTGTCCATAGGTCATTGTGTATCGACAAAACAGCTTTTCTTGACCTTTAAGTCAGAAAATCGTTGACCGAAAAGTCAGAACTGCTAAATTCAGCCCACGTCGATACAACAATAATGAATCTGCGAGGCCTTCCGTGATCCAGTTTTTACTCAACCAGGAACTCCGTAGCGAGCACGCCCTGGACCCGAACCTGACCGTGCTCAACTATCTGCGCGAGCATGTTGGCAAACCCGGCACCAAGGAAGGCTGCGCCAGCGGCGACTGTGGTGCATGCACCGTGGTGGTGGGCGAACTGGAAACGGACGCGAACGGTAGCGAGCGCATCCGCTACCGCAGCCTCAATTCGTGCCTGACCTTCGTCTCGTCGCTGCACGGCAAGCAACTGATCAGCGTCGAAGACCTCAAGCACAATGGCCAGTTGCACAGCGTCCAGCAGGCGATGGTCGACTGCCACGGCTCGCAATGCGGTTTCTGCACCCCGGGCTTCGTCATGTCGCTGTTCGCCCTGCAAAAGAACAGCGAACAACCCGACGCCCACAAGGCCCACGAAGCCTTGGCCGGCAACCTGTGCCGCTGCACCGGCTACCGGCCGATCCTGGCGGCGGCCGACCAGGCCTGCTGCGGCAAACAACCGGACCAGTTCGACGCCCGCGAAGCCCAGACCATCGCCCGCCTGAAAGCCATTGCCCCGACCGAAACCGGAGAGCTCAACAGCGGTGACAAGCGTTGCCTGGTGCCGCTGACCGTGGCCGACCTGGCCGACCTCTACGACGCCTATCCGCAGGCGCGGCTACTGGCGGGCGGCACCGATCTGGCGCTGGAGGTCACGCAGTTCCACCGCACCCTGCCGGTGATGATCTACGTAGGTAGCGTCGCCGAACTCAAGCGCATCGAGCGTTTTGAAGACCGTTTGGAGATCGGCGCCGCCACCGCGCTTTCCGATTGCTACGAGGCATTAAAAGCCGAATACCCGGATTTCGGCGAACTGCTGCAGCGTTTCGCCTCGCTACAGATCCGCAACCAGGGCACGTTGGGCGGCAACATCGGCAACGCCTCGCCCATCGGCGACTCCCCGCCCCTGCTGATCGCCCTCGGCGCGCAGATCGTGCTGTGCAAGGGCCAGACCCGCCGCACCCTGGCCCTGGAAGACTATTTCATCGACTACCGGGTAACCGCCCGCCAGGAAAGCGAATTTATCGAAAAGATCATCGTGCCCCGAGCCAGCGCCGAACAGACGTTCCGCGCCTACAAGGTTTCCAAGCGCCTGGACGATGACATTTCCGCAGTGTGCGCGGCGTTCAACCTGCATATTGAAAACGGTCTGGTGGAGGACGCGCGTGTCGCCTTCGGCGGCATGGCCGCAACACCCAAGCGTGCCAGGCACTGTGAAGCCGCACTGATCGGCGCGCCGTGGAACGACAGCACCCTCGAACGCGCCTGCGCGGCCTTGGCCGAGGATTTCACGCCGCTGTCGGACTTCCGCGCCAGCAAGGAATACCGTCTGCTCAGCGCCCGCAACCTGCTGCGCAAATACTTCATCGAGCTGCAAACGCCGCACATCGAGACTCGGGTGACCGCTTATGTCTAACCATCACGCCGTAGAGAAGACCCAGGCCGAACTGGCCGAGCTGTTCGCCCGCGACCTCACCACGGGCGTGGGCCGCAGTGTCAAGCATGACAGCGCTGCCAAACACGTGTCCGGCGAAGCCCAGTACATCGATGACCGGCTTGAATTTCCCAATCAGTTACACGTCTATGCCCGGCTGTCGGACCGCGCCCATGCGCGAATCCTGCGTATCGACACCACGCCCTGCTACGCCTTCGAAGGGGTGCGCATCGCCATTACCCATCAGGACATACCAGGCCTGAAGGACATTGGCCCGTTGTTGCCCGGCGACCCGCTGCTGGCGATCGATGACGTGCAGTTCGTCGGCCAACCGGTACTCGCCGTGGCGGCCAGGGATCTGGAGACCGCACGCCAGGCAGCCATGGCCGCGATCATTGAATATGAAGACCTCGAACCGGTGCTGGATGTGGTCGAGGCGCTGCGCAAGCGGCACTTCGTGCTCGACAGTCACACCCACCAGCGCGGCGATTCGGCCACGGCGCTGGCTACCGCCGAACATCGCATCCAGGGCTCGCTGCACATCGGCGGCCAGGAACACTTTTACCTGGAAACCCAGATTTCCTCGGTGATGCCCACCGAAGACGGCGGCATGATCGTCTACTGCTCGACCCAGAACCCCACCGAAGTGCAGAAGCTGGTGGCCGAAGTGTTGGGCGTGTCGATGAACAAGGTCGTGGTGGACATGCGCCGCATGGGCGGCGGCTTTGGCGGCAAGGAAACCCAGGCCGCCAGCCCGGCCTGCCTGTGCGCCGTCATCGCGCATCTCACCGGCCAGCCGACCAAGATGCGCCTGCCCCGGGTGGAGGACATGCTGATGACCGGCAAGCGCCATCCTTTCTATATCGAATACGACGTTGGCTTCGACGACATCGGGCGCCTGCATGGCATCGCCCTGGAACTGGCCGGCAACTGCGGTTGCTCGCCGGACCTGTCGGCCTCGATTGTCGACCGGGCGATGTTCCATGCCGACAATGCCTACTACCTGGGCGATGCGACCATCAACGGCCATCGCTGCAAGACCAACACCGCGTCGAACACCGCTTACCGTGGTTTCGGCGGGCCCCAAGGCATGGTCGCCATCGAAGAGGTGATGGATGCCATCGCCCGGCACCTGGGGCTCGACCCGCTGGCGGTGCGCAAGGTCAACTACTACGGCAAGACCGAGCGCAACGTCACGCACTACTACCAGACCGTCGAGCACAACATGCTCGAGGAAATGACCGCTGAACTGGAGGAAAGCAGCCAGTACGCCGAGCGCCGCGAAGCGATCCGCCGCTACAACGCAGGCAGCCCGATCCTCAAGAAGGGCCTGGCGCTGACGCCGGTGAAGTTCGGCATTTCCTTCACCGCCAGTTTCCTCAACCAGGCCGGGGCGTTGATTCACGTCTACACCGACGGCAGCATCCACCTGAACCACGGCGGCACGGAAATGGGCCAAGGGCTCAATACCAAAGTCGCCCAAGTGGTTGCCGAGGTGTTCCAGGTGGAAATGGACCGCGTGCAGATCACCGCGACCAACACCGACAAGGTCCCGAACACCTCGCCCACCGCCGCGTCCAGCGGCGCCGACCTGAACGGCAAGGCCGCGCAGAATGCCGCCGAAACCATCAAGCAACGGCTGGTGGAATTCGCCGCGCGGCAATACAAGGTCAGCGAAGAAGACGTGGAATTCCACAACGGCCACGTGCGGGTGCGCGATCACATCCTGACCTTCGAAGCGCTGGTACAACAGGCTTACTTCGCCCAGGTCTCGCTGTCGAGCACCGGGTTCTACAAGACCCCGAAAATCTACTACGACCGCAGCCAGGCCCGTGGCCGGCCGTTCTATTACTATGCCTTCGGCGCCGCGTGTGCCGAGGTGATCGTCGACACCCTCACCGGCGAATACAAGATGCTGCGCACCGACATCCTCCACGACGTTGGCGCCTCGCTGAACCCGGCCATCGACATCGGCCAGGTCGAGGGCGGCTTCATCCAGGGCATGGGCTGGCTAACCATGGAAGAACTGGTGTGGAACGACAAGGGCAAGCTGATGACCAATGGCCCGGCCAGCTACAAGATCCCGGCCGTGGCCGACATGCCGTTGGACCTGCGGGTGCGACTGGTGGAAAACCGCAAGAACCCCGAAGACACGGTGTTCCATTCCAAGGCCGTGGGCGAGCCGCCGTTCATGCTCGGCATCGCCGCGTGGTGCGCCATCAAGGACGCCGTGGCGAGCCTGGGGGATTATCGGCAGCAACCGAAAATCGATGCGCCGGCGACGCCGGAGCGGGTGTTGTGGGGATGTGAGCAGATGCGCCAGCCAAAGGCTGTGAAGCCTGCGGCAGCCGAAGCCGAAGTGGCTTCGCTCTAGACCGCGGCGCGGCCAATCGCGAGCAAGCTCGCTCCCACAGGGATTTGTGAACACCGATCCAATGTGGGAGCGAGCTTGCTCGCGATGAGGCTGGAACAGACAACAAAGATGTCGAGGTGAATATGTACAACTGGATCAGCGCCCTCGCCGACCTGCAAACCCGCGGCGAACCCTGCGTGCTGGTGACGATCATCGAGGAGCTCGGCTCCACCCCGCGCAACGCCGGCTCGAAGATGGTCATCAGCGCCCGCCAGACATTCGACACCATTGGCGGCGGTCATCTGGAATACAAGGCGATGGAGATTGCCCGGCAGATGCTTGCCAGCGGCCAGCAGAACACCCATCTCGAGCGCTTCAGCCTCGGCGCCAGCCTGGGCCAGTGCTGCGGTGGCGTTACCGTGTTGCTGTTCGAACCCATGGGCCAGGTCCAGGCGCAGATTGCCGTGTTCGGTGCCGGTCATGTCGGCCGCGCCCTGGTGCCGCTGCTGGCGAGCCTGCCTTGCCGGGTGCGCTGGATCGACTCGCGGGAATCGGAATTTCCTGAGCAGTTGCCCCACGGCGTACAGAAAATCGTGACTGAAGACCCGCTGGACGAAGTCGACGAACTGCCCGCCGGCAGCTACTGCATCGTCATGACCCACAACCACCAGCTCGACCTGGAACTGAGCGCCGCGATCCTCAAGCGCAACGACTTCGCCTACTTCGGCCTGATCGGCTCGAAGACCAAACGCGTCAAGTTCGAACATCGCCTGCGTGATCGCGGCTTCGACAGTGGCGCCCTGCAACGCATGCGCTGCCCGATGGGCATCGGCGAAGTCAAAGGCAAGCTGCCCGTTGAAATCGCCATCTCCATCGCCGGCGAAATCATCGCCACCTATAACGCGGATTTCGGCCAGCACACCTCCCGCGCCGAACCCATTGCCAGGTTGCTGCCGGTCTCGCGCCGCAACCAGCGTTAACCCTGTTATCGAGAATTCCCATGCCCCTGACACGCAAAGCCTACCGCGCCGCCCTGCTCCACAGCCTCGCCGACCCGGCCGAAGTCGGTATCGAGGCGTCCTATGAGTATTTCGAGGATGGCCTGCTGGTAGTTGAAAATGGCCTGATCAGCACTATCGGCCACGCCAGCGATTTGTTGCCGACCCTTCCGGCGGATATCGAGATCACGCACTACCAGGACACCCTGATCACTCCCGGCTTCATCGACACCCATATCCACCTGCCGCAGACCGGCATGGTGGGCGCCTATGGCGAGCAGTTGCTGGATTGGCTCAACACCTACACGTTCCCCTGCGAAAGCCAGTTCGCCGACCCGGCCCACGCCGAGGCGGTGGCGGACATTTTCGTCAAGGAACTGCTGCGCAACGGCACCACCACAGCCCTGGTATTCGGCAGTGTGCACCCGCAATCGGTGAACGCTTTTTTTGAGGTTGCCGAGAAACTCGACCTGCGGATGATCGCCGGCAAGGTCATGATGGACCGCAACGCGCCGGACTACCTGGTCGACACCGCCGAATCCAGCTACACCGAGAGCAAGGCGCTGATCGAACGCTGGCATGGCAAGGGTCGCCTGCATTACGCCGTGACCCCGCGCTTCGCGCCGACCAGCACGCCGGAGCAGCTGACCCTGGCCGGCCAGTTACTCGGCGAATACCCGGACCTGTACATGCAGACGCACATCAGCGAGAACCTGCAGGAAGTGCAATGGGTCAAGGAGCTGTTCCCCGAGCGCAAAGGCTACCTGGACGTCTACGACCACTACCAATTGCTCGGCGAGCGCTCGGTGTTTGCCCATGGCGTGCATCTGTGCGACGAAGAATGCGCACGCCTGGCACAAACCGGTTCGGCCATCGCGTTCTGCCCGACCTCGAACCTGTTCCTGGGCAGCGGCCTGTTCAACCTGCCGATGGCCGAGAAGCACAAAGTCAATGTGGGCCTTGGCACCGACGTGGGCGGCGGAACCAGTTTTTCGCTGCTGCAAACCCTGAACGAAGCCTACAAGGTCATGCAGTTGCAAGGTGCGCGACTGAGCCCGTTCAAATCGCTGTACCTGGCCACCCTCGGCGGCGCCCGGGCCTTGCGCCTGGAAGACCGGATCGGCACGTTGCAGCCGGGCACGGACGCGGACTTCCTGGTGCTGGACTACAACACCACGCCGCTGTTGAGCTATCGCCTGAAGCAGGCCAAGGACATGGCCGAGCGGTTGTTCGTACTGATGACCCTGGGGGATGACCGGACGGTGGCGCAGACTTATGCGGCAGGCCGGTTGGTGCACCAGCGCTAACTTTCAGCGCCTGCCAGACCGCTTTCGCGAGCAGGCTCGCTCCCACAGGGTTGCCTGACCCCAGAAGCCAGATTGGTGTCCAACTTTCTGGAGACAGTCCAGGGTCAGTGTGACCAACACAAATCCACTGTGGGAGCGAGCCTGCTCGCGAAGGGCGCGCCTCGGCATCGCTGACTCAACTCAATCAGAGCTTGGCCGTCGACCGCCCCGGCTTCTTGCTCTGCAACAGATGCGAGAACACTGCATGCAAATCGTCCGACGCGCTTTCTTCGTCGAGGTTGAGCTTGCTGTCGATGTGATCCATGTGATGCATCATCAGGTTCACCGCCAGGGCTGCGTCACGGGCCTCGATGGCATCGATCAACTGGGTGTGTTCGTCATAGGAACAGTGGGAACGGTTACCGCTTTCGTACTGGGCGATGATCAACGAAGTCTGTGATACCAGGCTGCGCTGAAAGCTGATCAGCGGCGCGTTTTTTGCCGCCTCGGCCAGCTTGAGGTGAAACTCGCCCGACAACCGGATGCCGGCGCCACGGTCCCCTCGGGAAAAACTGTCGCGCTCGTCGCTGACCATCTGCCGCAGCTCGGCAAGCTGTTCGGCGCTGGCATGCTGTACCGCCAGTTCAGTGATCGCCTTCTCCACCATGCGCCGGGCAAAGAACACCTGGCGTGCCTCTTCGACGCTCGGGCTGGCGACCACCGCACCGCGATTCGGGCGCAGCAGCACCACGCCTTCATGAGCCAGGCGCGACAGCGCGCGACGAATGATGGTGCGACTCACCCCGAAAATCTCCCCAAGCGCCTCTTCACTCAACTTCGTACCAGGCGCCAGACGCTGTTCGAGGATGGCCTCGAAAATGTGCGCGTAGACAATATCGTCCTGGGTTCCGCTGCGGCCGGCTTTGCCTGCTCGCGGTTGTTTCTTGAGGGGTTGCAACTGTTCGTTCATGGGCACTCGAGTCGGGAGAACTGCGGCGATTTAACCGTGACTGTAATACGGCACAGCGGGTCGCTGGCAAGTATCGCGTAATAAACACGGCGATTGTACACAACCTCTGATGGCAACACGACTGTACGGCTCTTTGCGGGCATGGCTGTATTGCAATCGACAACTGCGTTGAGTTTAGGCTTGATCCGGCAATCCGTGGCTCCGCCAGTCCAGCCAATCTACAACAAGGACAACCGCTCACCATGACCGAAATCAGCACCGCGCCACTTCGCCCCCTGGCCGATACCTCGCCATCGGCCATCGTCGCCGGTTTCATCGCCATGATGACCGGCTACACCAGCTCACTGGTACTGATGTTCCAGGCCGGGCAGGCGGCGGGGCTGACCAGCGGGCAGATTTCATCATGGATCTGGGCCATCTCCATCGGCATGGCGGTGTGCTCCATCGGCTTGTCGCTGCGCTACCGCACGCCAATCACCATCGCCTGGTCAACACCCGGCGCAGCCTTGCTGATCACCAGCCTGGGCGGCGTGAGTTATGGCGAAGCCATCGGCGCGTACATCACCTGTGCGGTGCTGGTGACGATCTGTGGCCTGACCGGCAGCTTCGAGCGCCTGGTCAAACGCATTCCGGCTTCGCTGGCGGCCGCGCTGCTGGCGGGGATTCTGTTCAAGATCGGCAGCGAAATATTTGTCGCCGCGCAACATCGCACCGGCCTGGTGCTGGGGATGTTCTTTACCTATCTGATCGTCAAGCGCCTGTCGCCCCGCTATGCGGTATTGGCCGCGCTGCTGGTCGGCACTGCCCTGTCGGGCTTGCTCGGACTTCTCGACTTCAGCGGTTTCGCCCTGGAAGTGGCGACACCGGTCTGGACCACGCCAGAATTTTCCCTGGGGGCCACCATCAGCATCGGTATCCCGCTGTTCGTGGTGGCGATGACCTCGCAGAACATGCCTGGCATCGCCGTGCTGCGCGCCGACGGCTACAACGTACCGGCCTCGCCATTGATCACCAGCACCGGCGTTGCGTCGCTGTTGCTGGCCCCATTCGGTTCCCATGGTATCAACCTCGCCGCCATCAGCGCGGCGATCTGCACCGGGCCACATGCCCATGAAGATCGCGACAAGCGCTACACGGCGGCCGTCTGGTGCGGGATTTTCTACGGCTTTGCCGGGGTTTTCGGCGCAACGCTGGCGGCGCTGTTCGCTGCGCTGCCCAAGGAGTTGGTGCTGTCCATCGCGGCATTGGCGCTGTTCGGCTCGATCATCAATGGCCTGAGCATCGCCATGAGCGAAGCGAAGGAACGGGAAGCGGCGTTGATCACCTTCATGGTCACGGCGTCGGGGTTGACGCTGTTTTCCATCGGCTCGGCGTTCTGGGGGATTGTCGCGGGGGTGGTGACCTTGCTCATCCTGAACTGGCGGAATGCCTGAATCTTGAAAGCTTCGCGAGCAGGCTCGCTCCCACATTGGGTCGGTGTTCACACATCCCCGGTGGGAGCGAGCCTGCTCGCGAAAGCGACCTGAAGGACAACAATTACCCAACCGACAGGCACAAAAAAAACCGGCACCCAAACGGGTTGCCGGTTTTTTTCAGACCATCAAGCCTTGTTGATCGGCTTTTCCGGATACCAGACATCCATCAGCGGGCTGACTTCAACACTGGTCAGCTCAGGACGGGCCTTGAGCCAGGCTTCAACGGCAGCGCGCTGCTCTTCGGTCACCGAGCCACGCTTCTGCAGGCAGACCAGACCATAGTCGTCACCGCCGACATAGCCCAGGCCATTGGCTTCCATGGCTTCTTTCAGGAAAGCGTCGAGGAAAGCGTCAATAGCCTCATCGGCCAGATCTTCTTTGAAATCCAGGTTCAGTTCGAAACCCAGCTCTTGAAATTCATCCACGCACAGCTTTTTGCGCAGACGCTGGGAACGGTTAGTCGCCATTGGAACAATCCTCATAAGTAATAACGGCCGGCACTTTACCAGTTTGGTGCGTCGATTGCCCGACTGATCGGGCAAGTCCGCCTACCGCCGGTAAAAAAATACCGCTTCGCTGGGCTTGGGCACGGCACAAGCCGTTGCGCCTTGGGGCATAATGCCGACACTTTCATGACCGTTGAGGGCGTTCATTTTCATGTCCTCGTTCTTTTCCCCCTCGCCTGCAGGGTTTTATTTCACATGATCAAATCTTTGCGCCCATTGCTTCTGGCCAGCCTTCTTCTTCCTTTGGCCCTGCCTGTCCCCACCCAAGCCGCCACCATCAACACCGCCCTGTCGCCGAATGTGCAAAAGGCCCTGAAGAACAGCAAACTGCAAGACCACGCCCTGTCCCTGGTGATGGTACCGCTCAACGGCCCCGGCACCCCGACGCTGTATAACGCCGATGTCTCGGTGAACCCGGCGTCCACCATGAAGCTGGTAACGACCTACGCAGCCCTGGAAATGCTCGGGCCGAACCATCAGTGGAAAACCGAGTTCTACACCGACGGCACCCTCAGCGGGGGCATTCTCAACGGCAACCTGTACCTCAAGGGCGGCGGCGATCCCAAGCTGAACATGGAAAAGCTCTGGCTGTTGATGCGTGACCTGCGAGCCAACGGCGTGCAGCAGATCACCGGCGACCTGGTGCTGGACCGCAGCTTCTTCATCCAGCCGCAATTGCCCGAGTTCAACGACGACGGCAATGACGAAAACAAACCCTTCCTGGTCAAGCCCGATTCGCTGCTGGTCAACCTCAAGGCGCTGCGCTTCGTGGCCCGCAATGACGCTGGCCGGGTACTGATATCGGTCGAACCGCCCATCGCCAGCATCCGCATCGAGAATGTGGTCAAGGCCGCCAACTCCAAGCAGTGCACTGGTGGCGTGCGCTACAACCCGGTGGCCCAGGCGGACGGCAGCATGACCGTGACCGTCAGCGGCCAACTCGGCGAGGGTTGCAGCTCCCAGACCTACCTGTCGCTGCTCGACCATGCCACCTACACCGCTGGCGCCGTGCGAGCGATCTGGAAGGAGCTGGGCGGCAGCATCCAGGGCAGCGACCGCCTGGCCGCGACGCCGAAGAACGCCAAGCTGCTGGCCCGGGCGTTCTCCCCGGACCTGGCGGAGATCATCCGCGACATTAACAAATACAGTAACAACACCATGGCCCAGCAACTGTTCCTGAGCCTGGGCGCGGAGTTTCGCAACGAGGCCGACGGCGACGATGCCAAGGCTGCGCAGCGAGTGGTGCGCCAGTGGCTGGCCAAGAAAGGCATCACCGCGCCGCACCTGGTGATGGAAAACGGCTCCGGCCTGTCCCGCGCCGAACGGGTCAGCGCCCGGGAAATGGCGGCGATGCTGCAGGCGGCATGGCGCAGCCCGTATGCGGCGGAGTTCATCAGCTCGATGCCCATCGCCGGCACGGACGGCACCATGCGCAAACGCCTCAAGACCACCGCCATGGCCGGCGAAGCGCACGTCAAGACCGGTACGTTGAACACAGTCCGCGCCATTGCCGGCTATAGCCGCGACATCAATGGCAATACCTGGGCGGTCGTGGCGATCCTCAACGATCCGAAGCCATGGGGCGCCTCCTCCGTGCTGGACCAGGTGCTGCTGGACTTGTATCGCCAGCCGAAACTGCCGCAGACGGCGTCGGTGCTCTGAGCCAGCCCCAACACAAAACCAGATGTGTGGGAGCGAGCCTGCTCGCGAAAGCGCCGGAACATTCAGACTCTTCATGGACTGAATCACCGCTTCGCGAGCAAGCTCGCTCCCACATCGTCTCGGGGTGAAGTTGGCTAGCCCAACTGCACCTCGACCCGATCCCGCCCGGCCTGCTTCGCCGCGTACACACCTGAGTCGGCGCGCAACAGCAGCGCGTCGGCACCTTCGCCAACGCGCCAGCTGGCGATGCCAAAACTGGCGGTGATGGTGCCGATGTCGTCGATCGGCGAACCCCGCAGGCCGTCCCATAACCCCAACGCCAGGGTGTAGGCACTTTCATTGTCCGTATCCGGGCAGAGCACCACGAACTCTTCGCCGCCCAACCGGCAGAATACGTCGGTGCGGCGTAACCGATGGGTGATGCGCTGGCAGACCGCCTGCAACACCCGATCACCCACCGCATGGCCATGCTGGTCGTTGATGCGCTTGAAGTGATCGATGTCGAGCATGATGACCGCCAGCTCGCCGGAGCCCCGTTCAACCCGGGCCATCTCCGAAGTCAGGCGCTCCTGGAAATAGCGCCGGTTGCGAATGCCGGTCAACGCGTCGGTAATGGACAGTGCCCGCAGTTCTTCTTCCACGCGCTTGAGGTCGGAGATGTCCGAGACATAGCCGTGCCACAACACACCGCCGCCAGGCAATTGCTCGGGCGTGGCCTCTCCGCGTACCCAGCGCAGACCGCGCTGCGGCAGTTGCACCCGGTACTCTTCGCGCCACGGGCTCAATGTCTCCGCCGAGATGCGGATCGAAGCACGCACCCGGGCGCTGTCCAGCGGATGGATGCGCGAAAACACCGCTTCGGCGTGCCGTACCAGCACGTCAGGCTCCAGTTCGTAGATGTCGCGGATGCCGTCGCTGGCATAGATCACGCTGAACTCACCGGTAAAGTCCATCTTGAACTGATAGATGCCGCCGGGGACATGGGCGCTGAGTTTTTTCAACAGCAGGTCCCGTGCGGCCAAGGCTTCGTGGACGCGCTTGCGTTCGGTGACGTCGATGCAGATTGCCAGGTGCCCGACCCACAACCCTTGGTCGTCGAGCACGGGCGTGGCCAGCATGTTGACCGTCAGGTGGCTGCCGTCGCGGCGCACCAGGGTCCACTCCCGAGCCTGTTGGCCGCCCTGCTCACCGCCTTCGAGCAGCATCGCATGGCACGTCGGGATTGGCTTGCCGAAACGCACGGCCAGCTGTGCGGCCCGATGCTGCAGCTCACGCGGAACGTGAAGACTTTCCAGGGTCATGCTCTGCAGGACATCGCAACTGCGATAGCCGAGCATCTGCTCGGCGCCGGCATTGAACGTGGTGATGACACCGCGCAGGTCGGTCGCGATGATCGCGACTTGCGTCGCGGCGTCGAGCACGCCCTTCAATTGGCCGTGGGTGCCGCGCAGTTCCGATTCCCGGGCATGCAGTTCCCGGGTGCGCTGTTCCACCAGCGCCAAGGCCCGCTGTCGCTGGCTGACCAACGTATACAGCAAGACGCTGAGCATCAGGCTGAGCAGCCCGCCCAACACCGTGACGCTCACGACGCTGGAATGATTGTTCGACAGGAACGCGAGACTGGGCCGCAACTCCACGCGGAAGTCATGATCGGCCAGGCGCAACATCCGGACCGCCGACAGCTCGCTTTTACCCGGTCGGTTGGATGTTTCGAACAGGACTTCCCAAGGGGTATCGTGGGCGGAATCAATCACACGCATCGTCAGACTGTCATCCTCCGCCTCCGGCAGCCCATCGGCGACCAACTGGCGCATGCTGATGGCCGCCACCACGTAGCCGAACGGCTCGCGGGCCAGAGGCTTGAGAACGGGCGCCGCCAGCATCACACCTCGGGCAAAGGCCGGATCGCTCCCGATCAGATCAATGGGCTCGGAAACTACCAGGGCGTTACGCTGGCGCGCCCGTTCCAGCGTGGCACGGCGCAGTGGATGCGAAAGCAGATCCAGGCCCAGCGGCGCGCCATAGGATGGCTGGCTCTGGATATACAGCAGCGGCGCGTATTCATTCCGCTCAGCGGCCTGGCGCAGGATTCCGGCCTCGTCTCGTTCACGAACGGTAAAGGTAGTGGATACTTCGGCTCGTGCCTGTTGCTCGAATGCCTGGCGCTCCTCCCGCAGCACCCGTGGCGCCCAGGCAAAGGCCCGGGTACGCCGCAAGAGCGCTTCGGTATAGCCATGGAATTCGGCGCCAGACACTCCCGCGGAGTTGGCAAAGAACCGCCTCAGACTGTCGAGACGTTGCTCCTGGTCCTGGAAACGCTCGTCGAGGCGGCTATAGCGTTCTTCGGCGAGCAATTCGAAGCGCTGGCGCAATTGCTGGTTGAACTGCTTCAACGTGCCCCAGGCCAACAAACCGGTCAGCAGCAGGCCTGCCATCAGGACGACGCAAGCCACGAGCCATGCTGAAACATCTTCGCTGATAAAGCCCAGGATCCTGGGACGCACCTGATGTAATGCCATAAACATGACTCAGAAAGGACCAGGCATTGGTCCAGCCCCGGTCACACACTAAGTTATAGCTATTTGCCATTACTTTTGCCAGTCCCAAAAACGCCTGCAAGCCTTGAATTTCAAGGCCTGCATGGATCCAATCGACCGCCGGTCAGCGCGCCATGATTTTCCAGGCGCGGTGAATCTTGCTGTTTCGGGCAAAATCCGGGTCGATGGTCCCGGCGGTGATTTCCTCCACGGCGTAACGCTCGCCCAAGTTGTCTTCGAGCTGGAACTTGCGGAAGTTGTTGGAAAAATACAGCACGCCACCCGGCGCCAGGCGCGCCATGGCCAGATCCAACAGCTGGACGTGGTCGCGCTGCACGTCGAACACGCCTTCCATGCGCTTGGAGTTGGAGAACGTCGGTGGATCGATGAAGATCAGGTCGTACTCGTCGCGACTGGCTTCAAGCCAGGCCATGACATCGCCCTGCTCCAAGCGGTTCTTGTCGGAAAAACCATTGAGCGACAGGTTGCGCCGCGCCCAGTCCAGATAGGTTTTCGACAAATCGACGCTGGTAGTGCTGCGCGCCCCGCCCTTGGCGGCATGGACGCTGGCGGTCGCGGTGTAGCAGAACAGGTTCAGGAAGCGCTTGCCGGCGGCCTCTTTCTGGATCCGCAGGCGCATTGGCCGGTGATCGAGGAACAACCCGGTGTCGAGGTAGTCGGTGAGGTTGACCAGCAGCTTCACGCCGCCCTCGTTGACCTCGGTGAACTTGCCCTGGGCGCTCTGGCGCTCGTACTGCTTGGTGCCGCTCTGGCGCTCGCGGCGCTTGATGACAACGCGGCTCTTGTCGACATTCAAGGCCTGGGGAATGGCGGCCAGCGCATCGAACAACCGGGCCGAGGCCTTTTCCGGGTCGATGGACTTCGGCGCGACGTATTCCTGGACGTGCACCCAGTCGTGATACAGGTCGATGGCCATGGAATATTCCGGCATGTCGGCATCATAGACCCGGTAGCAGTCGACGCCTTCACGCTTGGCCCACTTGCTCAGCAGCTTGAGATTTTTCTGCAGGCGATTGGCGAACATCTGCCCGCCTTCGCTCAACCGCGCCTGCTCGACCACAGGGGCTGGCGCCGGGGCCGGTTTGATCGGGTTGCCATTCTTGTTGTACTGGCGCTCTTGCGGTACTTCAGGGGTTTGATCGTAGACAGCCTGTTCACGCTCGGCCTGGCGTTGTTCCGGGGTGCGACGCTCGCCAGTGACGAACTGATCCGGGAGCACCTTGATCAGTAGCAACTTGCACGGCAAGGCGCCGTTCCAGAACGAATACTGCTTGTGGCTGCGAATGCCCATGCGCTTGCCCAGGTCCGGCGCGCCAGTGAACACCGCGGCCTCCCAGTTGAGGCAGGCCTGGCGCAGGCGTTCACCAAGATTCTGGTACAGATAGAGCAAGCTGGCTTCGTCGCCCAAACGCTCGCCGTACGGCGGGTTGCAGATCACCAGGCCCTTCTGGTTCTGGTCCGGGCGCGGCTCGAAGGTGGCGACTTCGCCCTGATAGATCTTGATCCACTCGCTCAGGCCCGCACGTTCGACGTTGTTGCGGCCCGGCTGGATCAGCCGTGGGTCAGCTTCGTAGCCGCGAATCCACAACGGTGGCTTGGCCAGCCCGGCGGCGGCGCGCTCGCTGGCTTCTTCGTGGAGTTTTTTCCATAACGCCGGCACGTGGCCGAGCCAGGCGGTAAAGCCCCATTGCTGGCGACGCAGGTTCGGCGCCATGTCGGCGGCGATCATTCCGGCCTCTACCAGGAACGTGCCGACGCCGCACATCGGGTCCGCCAGTGCCCCGCCTTCGGCGGCAATGCGTGGCCAACCGGCGCGAATCAGGATGGCGGCGGCGAGGTTTTCCTTCAGCGGGGCGGCGCCCTGCTGCAAGCGATAGCCACGTTGGTGCAGGCTATGGCCCGAAAGGTCGAGGGACAGGATTGCTTCGCCACGGTCCAGGCGCAGGTGGATGCGCAGGTCCGGGTTGAGCTTGTCGATGGATGGCCGCTCACCCGACGGCGTGCGCAGCTTGTCGACAATGGCATCCTTGACCTTCAAGGCGCCGAAATGCGTGTTGTCGATGCCCGAGCCGTGACCGCTGAACTCGACCGCCAAGGTACCATCGGCGAGCATGTGGTCTTGCCAGTCGACGTCCAGCACCCCGTGGTACAGGTCTTCAGCGTCTTTCATCGCGAAGCGCTTGAGCACCAGCAATACGCGGTTCGCCAGGCGCGACCACAGGCACAGGCGATAGGCCGTTTCCATGTCGGCGATGCCGCGAACGGCCGAGGTGTGCTCGCGCGCCTCTTCAAGGCCAAGCCCGACGGCTTCCTCGAGAAGCAGGCCTTCGAGGCCCTTGGGGCAAGTGAGGAAGAGTTCGAAACGATCGGACATGGGATTCAGAGCCTTTGGCTAAGTGGGCCGGGCAACGCATTGCCGGGCCGGGTTCAATCAGGTGCTTTTCTCAAGAGCACCCGCGTGGCACGAACGTGTGCCGTTCCGTACTCGCCGCTCAGGTTCAAAGAGCTTAGATGCGAGGACAGATAGAAAATTCTGTGCAACAAATTGTGAAAAATTGTCCCTTTCGTCGAATAGTACCCGAGTGCAACGGGGGGACATTCTCATTCGACACCGGCGGCCGCCCTTCGGCGCAGGGCTGATCATACAGGGGTCTGACGCAAAAGCGGGCGCCGAACATGATGTTACTTATCGCACTAACATCTTTCTTGTTACGTGCTTATGACAAAACGATCATTCCATCCATGTGACGCTTTGGTTAGAACTCACCACAGGTTGACGTCGCAACGGCGTCAACACCCTTGGCTCGTCACGCCGGCAACGAGCCACCAACGGCAGAATGATTCTGCCCCGGCCTCGATAGAGGTCGACGCTAAGCAACAGTCAACAAGTGAGGGCAACACCCTATGAGAAGACTTAAGCGTGATCCGTTGGAAAGAGCATTTTTACGCGGTTACCAATATGGCGTTGGTGGTAAATCCCGTGAGCTTTGCCCCTTTACTCTACCGTCGGTACGTCAAGCCTGGATCAACGGCTGGCGAGAAGGACGCGGCGACAACTGGGACGGTATGACCGGCACTGCGGGTATCCACAGACTCAACGAACTTCACGCCGTCGGCTGACACAGGGCCCTGATAATCAAAAACCCGACAATCTGACATTCAAATCGTTTTAACCACGCACGTCCCATCCGGGCGGCGGGCTACGGCCCAGAGGGCTCCCTTGAGGAGCCCTTTTTATGCCTGGTTCTTGACCTTGAGCTGCGAACGCTGCTGTGGCGAGGGGATTTATCCCCGCTGGGCTGCGAAGCAGCCCCAGTAAGCAGCCCTCGGTGTGTCAGGTTTATTGTGTGTTTTTTTTGGGGCTGCTGTGCAGCCCAGCGGGGATAAATCCCCTCGCCACAAATGGGCCTCACCAGCCTTGGGAATCAACCCAACGCGGCAATCGCATCCACCGACTCGCGAATCAACGTCGGGCCCTTGTAGATGAACCCGGAATAAACCTGCACCAGGCTCGCCCCTGCCGTGATTTTCTCGGCGGCATGCCGGCCTTCGGTAATACCGCCCGCCGCGATGATCGGCAAGCGTCCCGCCAATTCGCCGGCCAGCACTTTCACCGTGTGGGTGCTCTTGTCGCGCACCGGAGCGCCGGACAGGCCGCCCGCCTCGTCACCATGCTCCAGGCCTTCTACACCTTCGCGGCCCAGCGTGGTGTTGGTGGCGATCACCGCATCCATGCCGGTCTCGATCAAGGCCTGGGCCACTTGGACGGTTTCTTCGTCGCTCATGTCCGGGGCAATCTTGATGGCCAGCGGCACATGCCTGCCGTGCGTCACCGCCAGTTCCGCGCGACGTCGCGCCAGATCGGCCAGCAATTGCTTGAGCGAATCGCCGAACTGCAGGCTGCGCAGCCCTGGCGTGTTCGGCGAACTGACGTTGACGGTCACATAACTGGCGTGAGCGTAGACCTTGTCCAGGCAGATCAGGTAATCGTCGACGGCGCGCTCCACCGGCGTATCGAAGTTCTTGCCGATGTTGATCCCTAGCACACCCTTGTACCTGGCAGCAGCCACACGGGCCAGCAGATGATCGACGCCCAGGTTGTTGAAGCCCATGCGGTTGATGATTGCCTCGGCCTGCGGCAAACGGAACAGCCGTGGCTTGGGATTGCCCGGCTGCGGACGCGGCGTCACGGTGCCGATTTCAACGAAGCCGAACCCCAGCTGGGCGAACCCGTCGATGGCCGCGCCATTCTTGTCCAGGCCGGCGGCCAGGCCGACCGGGTTGGGAAATTCCAGGCCCATGACTGTCACCGGCAATTTTGCCGGGGCCTTGCACAGCAACCCGTTGAGCCCCAAACGTCCACCCGCGCCGATCAGGTCCAGGGACAGATCATGGGAAGTTTCCGGGGAAAGTTTGAACAGCAGTTCACGGGCCAGGGTGTACATGGGCGGCTTTGACTCGGGCGAAATGAGGCGGCGATTATAGCCGGGCAACGGCAACGCAAGCGAGGCGCCCGCACAAAACAATAGCGCTGGCATATGCCTTGCACCCTTTTGGTCATCAGCGCCCATGCCAGTGACGGAATGAGCGCCACACTGGTTTAAGGGACAACGGCGTCGTCGTCCGGCTTCCTCGGCCCGGAAGCGACGCTTTTTTATGCGGAAGGTGATGCGCGATGAACGAAATTCCAGCCACCCCCCTGGCTTGGGTCAATGGCAGCGATGCCCCGGAAAAGAGCGCGGTCAACCTCGGCTTCATGGCCCTGAGCGACTGCGCCCCGGTGGTCGTGGCCGCCACCCAGGGCTTCGCCCAGCCCTACGGCTTGACGCTGAACCTCAAGCGCCAGGCCTCGTGGGCCAACCTGAGGGACAAACTGGTCAGCGGTGAAATCGACGCGGCCCACAGCCTGTACGGCCTGGTTTATGCCGTGCACCTGGGCATCGGTGGCGTCGCGCCGACCGATATGGCCGTGCTGATGGGGCTGAACCAGAACGGCCAGAGCATCAACCTGTCCCATGGTTTGCAGGCGCAAGGCGTGACCAGTCCTGAGGCACTGGAGCAGCATGTGCACCAAACTCGCCCGAAACTGACCTTCGCCCAGACCTTTCCCACCGGCACCCATGCCATGTGGCTCTATTACTGGCTCGCCGCCCAGGGCATCCATCCGTTGTCGGATGTCGACAGCGTAGTGGTGCCACCGCCGCAGATGATCGCGCACCTGCAAGCCGGGCGCATCGATGGTTTCTGCGTCGGCGAGCCCTGGTGCGCCAGTGCCGTGAAGCAGAACCTCGGCTTTACCCTGGCGACTACCCAGACCATCTGGCCCGACCACCCGGAGAAAGTCCTGGGTTGTACCCGCGCGTTTGTCGAGCAATACCCCAACACTGCCCGCGCGCTGGTGATGGCCATCCTCGAAGCCAGCCGCTTCATCGAACAAAGCACTGAAAACCGCCGCAGTACCGCGCAATTATTGAGCGCCCCGGAATATCTCGACGCTCCGCTCGATTGCATCGAGCCGCGCCTGCTCGGGATTTATGCCGACGGCCTGGGCAACAGCTGGCAGGATCCCCACGCCATGCGCTTTCATGGGGACGGCGCGGTGAACCTGCCGTACCTGTCCGACGGGATGTGGTTCATGACCCAGTTCCGGCGCTGGGGCCTGCTGCGCGAAGACCCGGACTACCTGGCCGTGGCCCGCCAGGTCCAACAGCTCAAGCTGTATCGTGAAGCCTGCGCGGCGCTGGGCGTGACGTCGCCTCGCCAGGACATGCGCAGCAGTCAACTGATCGACGGCACGACCTGGGACGGCTCGGACCCGGTCGGGTATGCCCGCAGCTTCAAACTGCACGCCTTGAGCGATGCGGCTCCCCTTCTCGCCAGCCGCTGACAGGAGCCTCGATTATGCTGCGTATCCTGCTGATCAACGACACCGCGAAAAAAGTCGGGCGTCTCAAGGCGGCCCTGATTGAAGCCGGATTCGAGGTGATCGACGAATCCGGTTTGACCATCGACCTGCCGGCGCGCGTCGAAACGGTGCGTCCGGACGTGATCCTGATCGATACCGAGTCACCCGGGCGCGACGTCATGGAGCAAGTGGTGCTGGTCAGTCGTGACCAGCCACGACCGATCGTCATGTTTACCGACGAGCACGACCCGGATGTGATGCGCCAGGCGATCAAGTCAGGCGTCAGCGCCTACATCGTCGAAGGCATCCATGCCGCACGCCTGCAACCGATCCTCGACGTGGCCATGGCCCGCTTCGAAAGCGACCAGGCCCTGCGCGCGCAACTCCTGGCCCGGGACCAGCAACTGGCCGAACGCAAGCGCATCGAACTGGCCAAGGGCATGCTGATGAAGATGAAGGACTGCAACGAGGAACAGGCCTACACCCTGATGCGCCGCCAGGCCATGAGCCGCCAGCAGAAGCTGATCCAGGTGGCGGAGCAGATCATTGCCATGAACGAGTTGCTCGGCTGAAAGCCTTGTAGCGCCTGGCCAGACGCCTTCGCGAGCAGGCTCGCTCCCACAGGTTCTGAGAACACCTCCGATTCCATGTGGGAGCGAGCCTGCTCGCGAAGGCCCTCCCCGAACCTCGCAGGTTGGCACAGATCTCGCTTAAGCAACCCCACAGGTAACCAACGGCGGTTGCCCCACCTACGACAAAGACGTCGCACACCCTCCTCGCCTCTCTGGCGATCCGGGTTGCGGCGTTTTTTTGTTTTGGCCCCGCGGGGCCGGTGGTGCGACCACAGACGGCGCACTGCTCAAAGCACTGACTCATTTCTCGAGACTTTTACAGCTGAGGTGCGCGATGAATTCAAGCTTCTGGAAATCCGGCCACACCCCGACATTGTTCGCGGCCTTCCTCTATTTCGACCTGAGCTTCATGGTCTGGTACCTGCTCGGCCCATTGGCGGTACAGATCTCCGCCGACCTGCACCTGACCACCCAGCAACGCGGCCTGATGGTCGCGACGCCAATCCTCGCCGGCGCCGTGCTGCGCCTGTTCATGGGCCTGCTGGCCGACCGCATTTCACCGAAGACCGCCGGCATGGTCGGCCAGGTGATCGTGATCGGCGCGCTGTTCTGCGCCTGGAAGCTGGGCATCCACAGCTACGAACAAGCCTTGCTGCTGGGCCTGTTTCTGGGCGTGGCCGGCGCTTCGTTCGCCGTGGCCCTGCCGCTGGCTTCCCAGTGGTATCCACCACAGCACCAGGGCAAGGCCATGGGCATCGCCGGTGCCGGTAACTCGGGCACCGTGCTTGCCGCGTTGATCGCTCCGGTGATGGCGGTGGCCTTCGGCTGGACCAACGTGTTCGGCTTCGCGGTGATCCCGCTGGTGATTACCCTGGTCCTGTTCGCCTGGCTGGCCAAGAACGCACCGGAGCGGCCCAAGGCCAAATCCATGGCTGACTACCTCAAGGCCCTCGGTGACCGCGACAGCTGGTGGTTCATGTTCTTCTACAGCGTGACCTTCGGCGGCTTCATCGGCCTGGCCAGCGCCCTGCCCGGCTACTTCAACGACCAGTATGGCCTGAGCCCGGTGACCGCCGGCTACTACACCGCGGCCTGCGTCTTCGGTGGCAGCCTGATGCGGCCCTTGGGTGGCGCGCTGGCGGACCGTTTCGGCGGCATCCGCACCTTGCTGGGCATGTACACCGTGGCGGCTATCTGCATCGCCGCGGTCGGCTTCAACCTGCCGAGTTCCTACGCGGCGCTGGCCCTGTTCGTCTGCACCATGCTCGGCCTGGGTGCGGGCAACGGCGCGGTGTTCCAACTGGTGCCACAACGTTTCCGTCGCGAGATCGGCGTGATGACCGGGCTGATCGGCATGGCCGGCGGCATCGGCGGCTTCGCCCTGGCGGCGGGCATGGGCGCGATCAAGCAGAGCACCGGCAGCTACCAGCTGGCGCTGTGGTTGTTCGCCAGCCTCGGTGTCCTGGCCTGGTTCGGCCTGCACGGGGTCAAGCGTCGCTGGAGGACCACCTGGGGTTCGGCAGCGGTCACCGCGGCTCGGGTATAACCTGCAACCATGAGCCTGCAACTGAGTTTTGCCGAAGCCAGCGCCACGGGTCCCCGAGAGGAAAACCAGGACGCCCTGCGCCTGGTCACTCCCGCCCCGGCCCTGGCCGCCAGCAAGGGTTACCTGTTCGCCATCGCCGACGGCGTGAGCCAATGCGCCGATGGCGGATTGGCCGCGCGTTCGACCTTGCAGGCACTCGCCCTGGACTACTACTCCACGCCGCAGACCTGGGGCGTGGCCCAGGCGCTGGACCGGCTGCTGCTGGCGCAGAATCGCTGGCTGCAAGCCAACGGCGGCGGCCAACCGCTGCTGACCACGGTCAGCGCGCTGGTCCTGCGGGGGCGGCGCTTCACCCTGGCGCACGTCGGCGATTGCCGGGTCTACCGATGGCACGCCGACCATTTGCAACGAGTCAGCGAAGATCACGTCTGGGAACAACAGGGCATGCAACACGTGCTCAAGCGTGCCTTGGGGCTGGATCAGCATTTGATACTCGACTTCCTCGACGGTGAGCTGCGTGAAGATGAAACCTTCGTGCTGCTCAGCGACGGCGTCTGGGCGGTACTGGGAGACACGGCCATTGCCGGCATCCTGCGCGACCAGCCAGACCTGGATCGCGCGGCGCAGACGCTGGTCAACGCCGCGCACCTGGCCGGTAGCCAGGACAACGCCAGCGCGCTGTTGGTGCGCGTCGATGCGGTGGGCGAAGCGAGCATCGGCGACGCGCTGATCCAACTGCAACAGTGGCCGCTGCCCCCTTCACTGAAGGCGGGCCAGGCGTTCGAAGGCTGGCAGATCGAAAGCCTGCTCGGCCAGAGCCAGCAATCGTTGCTCTACCGGGTACACGATGGTCAGGGCCAACCCTGGCTGCTGAAAACCTTGCCCGTGCAGCTACGGGACGACACCCGCGCCGGCCAGGCGCTGTTGTCGGAGGAATGGTTTCTCAAGCGGGTCGCGGGTCGGCAATTTCCGGAAGTGCATGGCGTACCCCAGCGCCAACATCTGTACTACGTGATGCGTGAATATTCGGGCGCGACCCTGGCCGAGCTGTTCAACCAGGGTGGGCCGCTGCCCCTGGCCCAATGGCTGGACCTGGCGCAGCGGCTGGTGCGGGCAGTGGGCCTGTTGCATCGAAGGCAGATCTACCACCGCGACATCAAGCCGGAAAACCTGCATCTGGGCGACGATGGGGAATTGCGCTTGCTGGATTTTGGCCTGGCCTACTGTCCGGGCCTGTCCGAGGACCAGGCCAACGTGTTGCCCGGCACCCCCAGCTACATAGCGCCGGAAGCCTTCGGCGGCGCCGCGCCGACGGCGCAACAGGACTTATATGCGGTCGGCGTGACCTTGTATTTCCTGCTGACCGGGCATTACCCCTACGGCGAAATCGAAGCCTTCCAGCGACCACGCTTTGGTGTGCCCGTGAGCGCCAATCGTTATCGACCGGACCTGCCCGAATGGCTCGGGCAGAGCCTGGAACGCGCCGTGGCGGCAGACCCTGCGCAGCGCTTTGAAACGGCTGAAGAATGGCTGTTGCAGCTGGAACAGGGCGAGCGGCGAAGCTTGAGCGTAAGGCCCCGGCCATTGCTTGAGCGGGAGCCGCTGAAGGTCTGGCGGACGTTGGCGCTGGTGTCGTTGGTGGTGAATGTTGTGTTGTTGTTCCTGGTGTTTCACTCATAACCACCGTGGCGAGGGAGCTTGCTCCCGCTCGAGCGCGCAGCGGTCGCCGTTTTTTTGGGTCTGCTTCGCAGCCCAGCGGGAGCAAGCTCCCTCGCCACAAAAGCCTTCTCGCCAGCCCTGCCACGCTCCATTACCGGGCAACACGCTTTGATTCGGTGCAATAAATCCCCCCGCAACGCGGCCAATCCGCGCCTCCTCCAGTAAATTCACGCCCTCGCGCCACTTGGCACAACCACTGCATAACCTCTTCCACCATACATAAAGCAACGCCTCCAACGATGAAGGCGGTGCTTCCCGAGAGAACGGGACCAGGACAAAGGCGTCCTCGCTAGTTTGCTAGCGAGACGCCTTTTTTTGTTTTCGAAAAAATTGCCGAGCCAGCCCGACCGCCGTGATGAAACGGGCCTGAGCTTGCGGAGAACCCTGATGAAAAAACTCAAGCTGGTAATGATCGGCAACGGCATGGCCGGGGTTCGCACCCTCGAGGAACTGCTCAAACTGAGCAACGAGCTCTACGACATCACGGTCTTCGGCGCCGAGCCCCACACCAACTACAACCGCATCCTGCTCTCGCCCGTGCTGGCCGGGGAACAGACGTTCGAAGAAATCGTGCTCAATGACCTGAGCTGGTACCTGGACAACAACATCAAGCTGCTGCTCAACCGCAAGGTGGTGGAGATCGACCGGGTCAAGCGCCGGGTCATCGCCGAAGACGGCAGCGAAGCCGAATACGATCGCCTGCTCATCGCCACCGGCTCCACGCCGTTCATCCTGCCAATCCCTGGCAACACTCTGGATGGCGTGATCGGCTACCGCGACATCGCCGACACCCAGGCCATGATCAACACGGCCAAGACCCACAAGCACGCGGTGGTCATCGGTGGCGGCCTGCTCGGCCTGGAAGCCGCCAATGGCTTGAAACTGCGCGGCATGGACGTGACCGTGGTGCACATCGGCGAATGGCTGCTGGAACGCCAACTGGACAAGACCAGCGGCCAGCTGCTGCAAACCGCCCTGGAAAACCGTGGCCTGAAATTCCGCCTCAGCGAGCAGACCCAGGCCTTGCACGACGCCGGCAACGGCCGGGTCGGCTCGGTCCAGTTCAAGAACGGCGACATCATTCCCGCCGATCTGGTGGTGATGGCTGCCGGTATCCGGCCCAATACCGGACTGGCGGAAAAATCCGGCATTCCGTGCAACCGCGGAATCCTCGTCAACGACACGATGCAAACCTATGACCCGCGCATCTACGCCATCGGCGAGTGCGCCAACCATCGCGGCACAGCCTATGGCCTGGTGGCGCCGCTGTTCGAGCAAGCCAAGGTCTGCGCCAATCACCTCGCGCAACTGGGCTTCGCCACTTACAAGGGTTCGGTGACGTCGACCAAGTTGAAAGTCACCGGTATCGATCTGTTTTCCGCCGGCGACTTCATGGGCGGCGAAGGCACCGAGACCATCACCCTTTCCGACCCGATTGGCGGCGTCTACAAGAAACTGGTGATCAAGGATGACGTGTTGGTGGGTGCCTGCCTGTACGGTGATACCGCGGACGGCGGCTGGTATTTCCGGCAGATCCGTGAGAACCACGGCATCAGCGAGATCCGCGATCACTTGATGTTTGGCGAAAACGCTTTGGGCGACGTCGGCCATCAAGGCCAGGACAAAGCCATGAGCATGGCCGACACCGCTGAAGTCTGCGGCTGCAACGGCGTGTGCAAGGGCACCATCGTCAAGGCGATCCAGGAACACGGCCTGTTCAGCGTCGATGACGTGAAAAAGCACACCAAGGCCGCCAGCTCCTGCGGCTCCTGCGCCGGCCTGGTGGAACAGATCCTGATCAACACCGTCGGCGGCGCGGCGGACGTGAAGCCGAAAAGCGAAAAAGCCATCTGCGGTTGCAGCGACCTAAACCATGGGCAGATCCGCCAGGCGATCCGCGACCAGCATCTGCTGACCATCGCCGGGACCATGGGTTACTTGAACTGGCGCACCCCGAACGGCTGCGCCACCTGCCGTCCGGCCCTGAACTACTACCTGATTTCCACCTGGCCCGGCGAAGCCCAGGATGACCCGCAGTCGCGCCTGATCAACGAACGCGCTCACGCCAACATCCAGAAAGACGGCACCTACTCAGTGGTCCCACGGATGTGGGGTGGCGTGACCAACCCATCCGAGCTGCGCCGCATCGCCGACGTGGCCGACAAATACAACGTGCCCATGGTCAAGGTCACCGGCGGCCAGCGTATCGACCTGCTGGGCATCAGGAAGCAAGACCTGCCCGGTGTCTGGAAAGACCTCGACATGCCGTCCGGCCACGCCTATGGCAAATCCATTCGCACCGTGAAGACTTGCGTGGGCAGCGAGTTCTGCCGCTTCGGCACGCAGAACTCCACCCAATTGGGCATCGAGCTGGAACACGACCTGTTCAACATGTGGTCGCCGCACAAGGTGAAGCTGGCGGTCTCCGGTTGCCCACGCAACTGCTCGGAAGCGGGCATCAAGGACGTCGGCATCATCGGCGTAGATTCCGGCTGGGAGATGTACATCGGTGGCAACGGCGGGATCAAGACCGAAGTCGCCGAGTTTTTCGTCAAGCTCAAGACCGCCGAAGAAGTGCGCGAATACAACGGCGCCTTCCTGCAGCTGTACCGCGAAGAAGCCTTCTACCTCGAACGCACCGTGCACTACATGCAGCGTGTCGGCATGGAACACATCAAGAAAGCCGTGCTGGAAGACCCGGAGCGGCGCAAGGCCCTGCACGAGCGCTTGAAGTTTTCCCTGTCGCTGGAGCAGGACCCCTGGAAACAACGGCTGGAACAACCGCAGCTGAAAAAAGAGTTCGAGGTCATCCCCGTGAAGAACCTGGAGGTACTGGCATGAACTGGCTGGATATCTGCGCGCTGGAAGACATCAACGCCTTGGGCTCACGCATCATCAACGGGCCGAAAGGCGATATCGCGATTTTTCGCACCAGCGACAATGAAGTATTCGCACTCGACGACCGTTGCCCGCACAAGGGCGGCCCGCTGTCCCAAGGCCTGATCTATGGCAAGCGCGTGGCCTGCCCGCTGCACAACTGGCAGATCGACCTGGAAACCGGCCAGGCCCAGGCCCCGGACGTGGGCTGCGCCCATCATCATTCGGCCCGCGTCGAGAACGGCCGGGTGATGCTGGCCCTGCGGGACGCAAGCTGATGAACCGCCAGACGACTGCCTCGACCTGCTGTTATTGCGGGGTCGGTTGCGGCGTGCTGATCGAACATGACGGCGAGCGCATTCTCGGCGTCAGTGGCGATCCCACCCATCCGGCCAACTTCGGCAAACTGTGCAGCAAGGGCTCGACCCTGCACTTGACCGGCGACCTCGCCGCGCGCGCCCTCTATCCCGAACTGCGGCTGGGCAAAGGCCTGGCCCGTGGCCGTACCGATTGGGACAGCGCCCTGGACCATGCCGCCAACGTCTTCGCCGACACGATTGTCGAGCACGGACCGGACAGCGTGGCCTTCTACATCTCCGGCCAACTGCTGACCGAGGATTACTACGCCTTCAACAAACTCGCCCGGGCACTGGTCGGTACCAACAACATCGACAGCAATTCCCGGCTGTGCATGTCTTCCGCCGTGGTGGGCTACAAGCGCAGCCTGGGTGCCGACGCGCCACCGTGCAGCTATGAGGATCTGGAGCTGAGCGACTGCGTGATGATCGTCGGCAGTAACATGGCCTACGCCCATCCCATCCTGTTTCGTCGGCTCGAAGAAGCCAAATCCCGCCGGCCGCAGATGAAAGTCATCGTCATCGACCCTCGGCGCACCGACACCTGCGACCTTGCAGACCTGCACCTGGCGATCCTGCCTGGCACCGATGTCGCCTTGTTCCACGGGATCTTGCATCTGCTGTTGTGGGAAGACTGGGTCGACCGCAGCTTCATCAAGGCCCACACCGAAGGCCTGGCGGACCTGAAGAACCTGGTGCGCGACTACACCCCCGCCATGGTTGCCCAGCTGTGCGGGATCAGCGTCGAGCAACTGCACCAATGCGCCGAGTGGGTCGGCACCTCGCCAAGTTTCCTCTCGTTGTGGTGCATGGGCTTGAACCAGTCGACTGCCGGCAGCGCAAAAAACAGCGCCCTGATCAATCTGCACCTGGCCACCGGCCAGATCGGCCGACCGGGCGCGGGACCGTTCTCGCTGACCGGCCAGCCCAACGCCATGGGCGGCCGCGAAACCGGCAGCCTGTCCAACCTGCTGCCGGGCCATCGCGAAGCCGGCAATCCGGAGCATCGCGCCGAGGTCGCCAGCTATTGGGGCGTTGAGCAATTGCCGAGCACCACAGGCTTGAGCGCCATCGAATTGTTCGAGCAGGTTCGCAGCGGCAAGATCAAGGCCTTGTGGATCGCCTGCACCAACCCGGCCCAGTCGATGCCGGACCAGGCCGCCGTGCGCGAAGCCCTGCAAGCTTGCCCGTTCGTGGTGTTGCAAGAGGCCTTCCGGACTACCGAAACCGCCGCCTTTGCCGACCTGCTGCTGCCGGCGACCAGTTGGGGCGAAAAAGAAGGCTCGGTCACCAACTCCGAACGACGCATTTCCCATGTTCGCCGGGCGATAAACGCACCGGGGGAAGCACGGCCGGACTGGGCGATCACGGTAGATTTCGCGCAACGACTGGAGAAACGCCTGCGCCCCGGCCAGCCCAGCCTGTTCGCCTTTGAAACCCCGGCCCACTTGTTCGATGAATACAAGCAACTGACCCGTGGCCGCGACCTGGACCTGTCCGGCATCAGTCATGCCGTGATCGACCGCCTCGGCCCTCAGCAATGGCCGTTCCCGGAGGGCGCCACGGTCGGAACGGCGCGCTTGTACGGGGACGGGATTTTCCCGACCGACAGCGGCCGCGCCCGATTCGTGGCCGACCCTTATCGCGCCGCCAAGGAATTGCGCGACGCACGCTACCCCCTGACGCTGAACACCGGTCGGCTGCGCGACCAGTGGCACGGGATGAGCCGTACCGGTACCGCCGCGCAGTTGTTCGGCCATGTGAACGAAGCGGTGCTCAGCCTGCATCCCGACGAACTACTGCGGCATCGCCTGCAGTCCGGCGACCTGGTCAGTCTGAAGAGCCGTCGCGGCAGCGTGATCGTGGCCGTGGACAGCGACGACAGCGTGCGCCCCGGCCAGGCCTTCCTGCCCATGCACTGGGGCGACAGGTTTCTCAAGGGCGGGGTCAACACCCTGACTCAACCGGCATTCGACCCGTTGTCGAAACAGCCGGAACTCAAGCACAGCGGCGTACGCCTGGAACCGGTGAACCTGCCCTGGCAGCTTTTCGCCCTGGTTGAAGGCAATGTTCAACAGCATCTGGAGGCGTTGCGTCCGCTGTGTGAGGCGTTTTCCTACGTCAGCCTGAGCCTGACCGGCCGCGACCGTCCCGCGTTGCTGATACGCGCTGCCAGCGCCGTGGCGCCCGAACCGCAGCTTTTGCAGGCGATCGACGAACAGCTGGGGCTGATCGAAGGCCCGGTCCTGGCCTATGACGACCCGCGCCGCGCCATTGGCAAGCGGGTACGGATCGAAAACAGCCGCATCACCGCCATTCGCCTAGCCGGCGAAACCCTGGCCCGGCATTGGTTGCAAAACCTCTGGTTGGAAGGGCGCGCCGACGACCAGTTGCGGCGCTGGCTGCTGGCCCCCTTGAGCGCACCGCCGGGTAACACCGGCGCCGCCACGGCTGGTGGGAAGACGCTGTGCAATTGCATGAATGTCAGCCAGCGTTCGGTTTGCGCGGGCATCGAGCGCGGCCTGGATTTGCAGGGCCTGAAAAAAGAACTGGGCTGCGGCACGCAGTGCGGTTCCTGCGTACCGGAAATCAAGCGCCTGCTGGTTGCCACCGCGCAACCGGTCGCCGCGATCTCGTGAGGAAAACACTATGAACGCAAAAGTCTGGCTGGTAGGTGCGGGTCCTGGCGACCCTGAATTGCTGACCCTCAAAGCCGTGCGCGCCCTGGCCGAGGCCGACGTGGTGTTGATCGACGACCTGGTCAACGACGCGGTGCTGGAGCACTGCCCCAGTGCGCGCATCATCGCCGTCGGCAAGCGCGGCGGCTGCCGCTCCACTCCCCAGGCGTTCATCCACCGGCTGATGTTGCGTTATGCCCGCCAAGGCAAATGCGTGGTGCGCCTCAAAGGCGGCGACCCGTGCATCTTCGGCCGGGGCGGTGAAGAAGCACAGTGGCTGCGCGAGCACGGCGTCGAGGTGGAGCTGGTCAATGGCATCACCGCCGGTCTTGCCGGCGCGACCCAGTGCGACATCCCACTGACCCTGCGCGGGGTTGCCCGGGGCGTGACCTTGGTAACGGCTCACACCCAGGACGGCAGCAGCCTGAACTGGCAAGCCCTGGCGCAAAGCGGCACGACCTTGGTGGTGTACATGGGCGTGGCGAAACTGAGCGAGATCCGCGAGCAACTGCTGGCCGGCGGACTGGCAGCGGACACGCCGGTAGCGATGATCGAAAACGCCTCCCTGCCCCATCAACGTGACTGCCGCAGCGACCTGGCCTCGATGGAGACCGATGCCGTCGCGTTTCAACTCAAGAGCCCGGCGATCCTGGTGATTGGCGAGGTGGCCGGTGCAGCCGAACTGGCTGCCTCCCCGCCGGTCTTCGCCCAGGCATCAACCATCTGACAGCCCTGCACAATGTGGGAGCGAGCCTGCTCGCGATGCAATGTATCAGCAACCTCACTGGTGACTGATTTACCGCATTCGCGAGCAGGCTCGCTCCCACAATGGGATTGGGATACGACTGGGAGAGATAGGCCGACTGTCAGGCCGTCTTCGCGAGCAGGCTCGCTCCCACAATGGGATTGAGGTACGACTGGGAGAGATAGGCCGACTGTCAGGCCGCCTTCGCGAGCAGGCTCGCTCCCACAGGGAAACGCGGATCCACCCAAAACCAGGTCGGCTATAAGGCCGCCTCGCGGTGGACGTTGATTTCGGCGCCCCGTTAACCACGCTGGCCGAACGCAGGCAGTGCGCAGTGGGCATCCCGGCATGGATGCCGGGATAGCCGCGCTGGGCCAGGGACGGCCCTTCGCGGCGGGCCCACGGAGCAATGCCGGAGTGAGGGCACACCGAGCCCAGGCGAGGTGCCGAGTGGTGGGGCAAGCGTTTTGGGTTACTTTTTTGGCGTCTGAAAAAAGTGACCCGCCGTAAGGGCGGAACCCTAAGCCGCCGTCACCGCAGCAACGGATATGTACCCAGTCAACAAAACCCTGGCCGACTTTCAGGCCGCCATCGCGAGCAAGCTCGCTCCCACAATAGAATCGGAGTACGACCGGTAAAGATATGCCGGTTGAAAAGCCGCATTCGCGAGCAGGCTCGCTCCCACAGGTTCCTGGTTTTTCCAGCCGGCCACTAATTCACCAAATCGCAGGCAAAGAAAAGCCCGGCCTGAGCCGGGCTTTTCCAAAGCTTTGGGCTAATTACTTAGCTTGGGCTTCAACCTGCGCTTCTACGCGACGGTTAACTGCACGACCAGCTTCAGTGGCGTTGTCAGCAACTGGGCGGGATTCGCCGTAGCCAACAGACTGAACGCGGGACGATTCAACACCGTACTGGTTGGTCAGAACCTGCTTGACGGCGTTTGCACGACGCTCGGACAGCTTCTGGTTGTAAGCGTCAGGACCGACGGAGTCAGTGTGACCTTCAACAGTGGTGCTGGTGGATGGGTACTGCTTCATGAAATCAGCCAGGTTCTTGATGTCGCCGTAGCTGTTTTCTTTAACGACCGACTTGTCGAAGTCGAACTTGACGTCCAGCTCAACACGTACGACTTCAGCAACAGCTGGGCAGCCATCAGCGTCAACGGTTACGTTGGCTGGGGTGTCAGGGCACTTGTCGACGTTGTCGCACACGCCATCATTGTCGCTGTCGGAGCAGACTTCAGCAGGTGCTGGAACTGGAGCAGCGGCTGGCTTGGAACCGCCACCGAAGTTCACACCGATACCAACGCTAGGCGCCCACTCGGTGTCGCCCTGGTCGATGTTGTACTGAGCTTCAACGCCGGCACGGGCGTAGAAGTTGTCAGTGAAATACAGCTTGGCGCCGCCACCAACGTTGGCGAAGGTAGAACGGTTACGACCGTTGCTGCCATTCTGGTCGATGCTCTGGTCCGAGAAACCGGCAGAGACGTAAGGACGCAGCATGTCGCCTGGGTTGTTGAAATGGTACAGAGCGTCCAGAGCGGTGTTGGCGCCCTTGACGTTAGTGCCGTCGTCGGTACGTGCGTTGTGCACTTCGTCGTAGGCCAGACGCAGTTCAACGTCGTCGGTCAGGAAGTAACCAACCGAACCGCCAAACAGGTTGCCGTTGTTCTTGAAATCACGAGCGCTGTCGAACATTTCTTTCTTGGCGAAGCCTTCGATTTCAACTGCGCCTTGGCCTTGTGCCAGAGCGCCGAACGAAGTGGCAGCAATCAAAGAACCAATGGCAAAGCCCAAGGTGTTTTTCAGTTTCATCCGTTAAATCCCCATCTGGTGATTGTGAAGCAGTCCCGCAAACCGGGGGACAACTCGGCGGCAAGTCTATCAGAACTTGCCTACACGTAAGAGATATTTGCGCCGAACTAAGTTTCGGCAATGCCTGCAAATTTCTCACGCAGCTTATCGAGCGCGCGCTTGTAACGCATTTTTGTCGCGCTCAAACCCATATGCATTATGTCTGCGATCTCCTGGAATTCCAGTTCTGCGACAAATCGTAGCACCAGAATCTCCCGATCGATCGGGTTCACATAAACCAGCCAGCGGTCGAGCCCACCCTTTTCCTCGGGCTTGGGCGCCTTTTCTTCAGACGCTTCCTCGAGGGGGTCCAGGCTCAAAGCGTCCATCAAGCGACGCTTTCGCCGTTCCTTTCGATACTGCGTGATGCATTCGTTGTAGGTGATGCTGTACAGCCAGGTCTTGAACTTCGATTTCCCCTCGAAGTTCTTCAACCCGTAAAGCACCTTCAACATCACCTCCTGACAGACATCATCAGCATCGCGATCGTTCCCAAGATATCGTGCACAAACGTTAAATAAAGTTCTCTGGTAACGGCGCATCAACTCTTCATAGGCGCGCGTGACGTGGAACAGCTCCGTATGCGCGCGCGCGACCAACTCCTCATCAGAGAGATCACGGGGGTCGTAGCGCGTGGATAGCGATTGGGGTTTGTTCAAAACAAGTCGGGCCGACAGTCTAGGTCAATGTGCGCCGCAACCCGCCGTGGCGGGCATTTTGCGGCGGCATACATTAGCAGGATTTGCCGGGTTAGCGGCTACTCACATGCTGCTCCAGCAGGATCCGATTAGACAGCGATACCAGTTCGCCCTCCTCGGTCAGCAATGTGGTTTTCACCGTGCCGATCTCTTCGATCTGGCCTTCGACCTCGCCAACACGCACTTGTTGCCCAACCTCATACAATTCACGCACATAGATTCCCGCAAGAATCTGACCGGCGATTTCCCGGCTCCCCAACCCCATTGCCAGCGCGACTGCCAGACCAACGGTAATCAGGACGATCACGATCACGTGGTTGAGCAGGTCCGTCTTGACCTCCAACTGGCTGATCGCAACCGAAATACTGATGATGATCACCAGGCCCTGGGCGATACGCCCAACGCCCGAGGCATAATCCAGCCCGACGCCCTCTGCCGCGCCACGCACCAGCCCGTTGGCCAGTTGCGCCAGCAGTACGCCCACCAGCAGCACCAACGCGGCACCGAAGACCTTTGGCAGATAGAGCGCAAGCATGTCGAGCGTGGCCGAGACCCGCTCCAGCCCCAGGGACTCAGCCGCCGAAACCAGGAAAATAAGCAGGACGAACCAGTAGACAATCTTGCCCACCAGCGTCGAGATCGGAACCTGGATGCCGCCACGCGACAGCAACTTGGTCAGGCCGGTACCGCCCATCAGGCGGTCGAGGCCAAGTTTGGCGAGCAATTTGGAGAGCAGCGTGTCGAGGAGCTTGGCCACCACGAAACCTAGCAACAGCACCACCAGGGCGCCAAAGAGGTTGGGGATGAAGTTAGCCACTTTGGTCCACAACGCAGTCATTGCCGTGACGAGGCTCTGGGTCCAGAGATCAAGTTCCATATTCAGTCAGCCTTATCAGCGGTGCGAGTAACGGGTTTGCGACGGGAGACCGGCGAGACATGGGCCGACCCGTTGTTCAGGGCGATCATCAGCGCGGGCAGCCAGCGGCCCAGCAGGCTGAAAAGATCACCGGCGCCAACCTGACGGTTGGCGGTTTTGAGTACGCGTCCCAGGCATGCGTCGTCGTCCCGGCTGGACGGCGAAGCCTTGAGCATGTCGCGCAGAGACTGTTCAAACGGATCGTGCATACGCGCACCTCTCGTGATGTCTGTGGAAGACGCGATCAGATTTCGTTGGGTCACATGAAGCCTCGTCACACCCAGCGCAAACGGCGAAACAGCCACCACTGCCCCAGGGCCACGCACAGCATCAACAGGCAGGCAACGAGGAAACCATAGGGGCTTTCCGAAAACGGAATGCCGCCGACATTGATCCCCAGCAGCCCGGTGAGAAAGCTCATCGGCAGGAAGATGCCGGTGATGATGCCGAAGCGATACATCGTACGGTTCATGCGCACCGAAAGACGCCGGTCCTCGGCCTCCAGCACAAGCCCCACGCGCTCCCGGGTCAATTCCAGCTCTTCCAGGTAACGGGTCAGGCTGTTGTTCAATTCATTCCAGTAGTCGCCGTCGTCCTCGACGAACCAGGGCAATTTGATCCGTGACATCTGGCCGAAGATATCCCGCTGCGGGGCCAGGAATCGCTTCAGTCCGGCCGCCCTTCGACGGATATGCAAAATGGCGTCGTGCTCGGGAGTGTACCGTTCGTCGGTATCGAGTTTTTCTTCCTCGCCGTCGACGATTTCCGAGAGACAGGTGACCAGGTCCTGGACTTTGTTGGTCAGGTATTGCGCCATATAAAGGATGAGTTCCGAAGCCGTCTTGGGCCCCTTGCCCTCGGCCAGTTCCGCCAGCAACTCATCGGTGGCGCGCAACGGGCGCAACCGCAGGGAAATCACCCGCTGGGCCGAGGCGAAGATGCGCACCGAGACCATGTCTTCCGGTTCCGCGCCCGGGTTGAGGTTGATCCCGCGAAGAAACAGCAGCAGCTCGGCATTGGGCAGCGGCAGCAGGCGCGGCCGGGTGTTCTCTTCCAGCAGCAGGTCGCAATTGAATTCGCTCAGGCCGCTGGATTTGCGCAACCACGTGTGGGTTTGCGGATGACTGCGGTCCCAATGCAGCCACAGGCTTTCATGAGCCTGCAACTGCAAGTCGTCCAGTTCGGTCCGGGCTATCGAACGCGCGCCGCCTTTACCATCCAGCACCAGGGCATGCACCAATCCCCACTGCGCGTTTTCTTCCTCGAACATCCTCATCCCTTATGGCTGTAGCGCTTCATTCAGGCATTTTCAGCGGGCTCGGCGAAACAATCACGCCGTTGTTGTCCGCATAGACATACTCGCCCGGGCGAAACGTCACGCCAGCGAAGGTCACCGGTACATTAAGATCACCAATGCCGCGCTTGTCGGTTTTCATCGGGTGGCTGGCCAGGGCCTGGACCCCGAGGTCGGTCTGGGCAATGACGTCGACATCGCGGATGCAGCCGTAGATCACCAGCCCTTCCCAGCCATTCTTCGCCGCTTTCTCGGCCAGCATGTCACCCAACAGGGCCCGCCGCAGCGACCCGCCACCGTCGACGACCAGCACTTTGCCCTTGCCTTCGAGCTCAACCTGCTCCTTGACCAGCGAATTGTCTTCGAAGCACTTGATGGTCACGATTTCACCACCAAAGGAGTCGCGGCCACCGAAATTGCTGAACATCGGTTCCAACACCTGCACCAGGTCCGGGTAGGTATCGCACAGGTCGGGCGTGAGGTAATGGTTCATCGGGCAGCTCCTGCAAGGGTTGGACGTCTGGCTGAATGAATAACCGTTTGTGACCGAAACAACGTAGCGCGTCATATCTTAGCCGCAAGCCGACCAGAGCGGAATGCCCTTGTCAGAGCCTTCCCCTCAAACCGCTTCGGCCAGGCGAGGCTGGTCTGCCGACAGCGGCGCGCGCTGATCTTCCAGCCAGCGCGCCACCAGCGGCCAGACCTCGGCTTGCGCGGCTTTGCTGACAAGCATTTCGACATGGCCGTAATCATCACCGAAGCCCTGCGCCCGGCCCAGGCAGACAAACTGCTTGCGCTCGGAACCGATCTGCTCGAAAAGTTTTCGACACGCCCAGGTCGGATCCTGCTGATCGCCGGCGGCACTCACCGCCAGTACCGGCACTTGCACGTCCGCCAGGCCGGCCCACCAGTTCTTCTCGGCATCGCCGAAACGCCCGAACAGGCCATACCAGCGCATGCTCTCCAGGGCCAGGCCGATAGGCTCGTCTTCCGGGCCGCGCTTGAGCCTTGGGCCGGACAATTGGGAAAAACGCTTGAGAATGAAGCGCCCGCTCCACTCCACCGGGGGGATTTTCAAGGGCCAGTAAGTGCGGCTGACCTGAGTGCCGAAAAACGCCGCCGACGCCACGGCGGGCTCGCCCAGGTAATGGCCGCCCAACGCTGCCGCCAGGGTGATGCCACCCAGCGAATGGCCAATCCAGTGGGGCACTTGCCCGCTTTGCTCGCGCACAAAAGCGCCGATGGCTGGCAAGTCGTAACGGGCATAGTCCGCGACCCGGTTATTGCGGTAGCCCTGGTTGCGCTGGGATAACCCATGGCCACGCATCTCGGGAATCCAGACATCGAACCCCAGGCGCACCAGGTACGCTCCCAGCCCCAGGCCCTTGGGCGAATACCAGAAGCGCCGGTTGGAAAAACTGCCGTGGAGCAGGATCACCGGAACACCACGGACCTCGCCGGCATCGGCCATGCCCAGGCGGGTAACGGCCACTTCGACGCTGTAGTCCGGGCTGTTGCCAGGTTTCAGGCGATACACATCTTCGCTCAGATCACCGCGCCGCTCGGCGCTGATCAGGGCGACAGGAAATAGGTTGCTGCTGCTTTGCATGATCTTCTTGCACAAAAAAGGGCGGCGTCCTGGTGGAGCCCGCCCTGCTTCAAATCAAAAGGGACTGGGAGACTGGTCGCCCGCGAACCTGTGGGAGCGAGCCTGCTCGCGAAGACGATGGGTCAGTAAAACCCGTATCGGCTGACACTCCGCAATCGCGAGCAGGCTCGCTCCCACAAGGCATTCCTCGGTTTACATCACCAGCGAAGCCCCTTCACTCAATCAGACCGCAGCCTGACCCTCAGCCAGGAAGAACCAGGTTTCCAGCACGGAGTCCGGGTTCAACGAAACGCTCTCGATGCCCTGCTCCATCAGCCACTTGGCCAGATCCGGGTGGTCGGAAGGGCCCTGGCCGCAGATGCCGATGTATTTACCGGCCTTGTTACAGGCGGCAATCGCATTGGCCAGCAGCTTCTTGACCGCCGGGTTACGCTCGTCGAACAGGTGGGCGATGATCCCGGAGTCGCGGTCCAGGCCCAGGGTCAACTGGGTCAGGTCGTTGGAACCAATGGAGAAGCCGTCGAAGAACTCAAGGAACTCTTCGGCCAGGATCGCGTTGGATGGCAGCTCGCACATCATGATCACGCGCAAGCCGTTTTCGCCACGGGCCAGGCCGTTTTCCGCCAGCAGGTCGACCACCTGGCTCGCTTCGCCGAGGGTGCGCACGAACGGCACCATGATCTCGACGTTGGTCAGGCCCATCTCGTTACGCACGCGCTTCAGAGCCCGGCATTCGAGCTCGAAGCAGTCACGGAACGACTCGCTGATGTAGCGCGAAGCTCCGCGGAAGCCCAGCATCGGGTTCTCTTCTTCCGGCTCGTAGAGCTTGCCGCCGATCAGGTTGGCGTACTCGTTGGACTTGAAGTCCGACAGGCGCACGATGACTTTTTTCGGCGAGAACGCCGCCGCCAGGGTGCTGATGCCTTCCACCAGCTTCTCGACGTAGAAACCGACCGGATCGTCGTAGCCGGCAATGCGCTTGTCGACGCTGTCCTTGATTTCCTGCGGCAGGCCGTCGTAGTTCAGCAGCGCCTTGGGGTGCACGCCGATCATGCGGTTGATGATGAATTCCAGGCGGGCCAAGCCCACGCCGGCATTCGGCAACTGCGCGAAGTCGAAGGCGCGGTCCGGGTTGCCGACGTTCATCATGATCTTGAACGGCAGCTCCGGCATCGCGTCCACGGAGTTCTTCTTGATGTCGAAGCCCAGCTCGCCTTCGAAGATGTAGCCGGTATCGCCTTCGGCGCAGGAAACGGTGACGCCCTGGCCGTCCTTGAGCAATTGGGTGGCGTTGCCGCAACCAACAACCGCCGGGATGCCCAGCTCACGGGCAATGATTGCCGCGTGGCAGGTACGCCCGCCGCGATTGGTGACGATGGCGCTGGCGCGCTTCATGACCGGTTCCCAGTCCGGATCGGTCATGTCGGAAACCAGTACGTCGCCGGCCTGGACCTTGTCCATCTCCGAGACGTCCTTGATGATCCGCACCTTGCCCGCGCCAATGCGTTGGCCGATGGCCCGGCCTTCCACCAGCACGGTGCCGGTTTCCTTGAGCAGGTAGCGCTCCATGACGTTGGCCTGGGTGCGGCTCTTCACGGTTTCCGGGCGGGCCTGGACGATGTACAGCTTGCCGTCGTCACCGTCCTTGGCCCACTCGATGTCCATCGGGCACTTGTAGTGTTTCTCGATGGTCATCGCCTGCTTGGCCAGTTCACTGACTTCGGCGTCGGTCAGGCAGAAGCGCGCGCGATCAGCCTTGTCCACCTCGACGGTCTTGACCGAGCGACCAGCCTTGGCCTCGTCGCCGTAGATCATCTTGATCGCCTTGCTGCCGAGGTTGCGACGCAGGATGGCGGGGCGGCCGGCTTCCAGGGTGCCTTTGTGGACATAAAATTCGTCCGGGTTCACCGCGCCCTGCACGACGGTTTCGCCCAGGCCGTAGGCGCCGGTGATGAACACCACGTCACGAAAGCCCGACTCGGTGTCGAGGGTGAACATCACACCGGCGGTGCCGGTTTCGGAGCGGACCATGCGCTGCACGCCGGCGGACAGGGCGACCAGCTTGTGGTCGAAGCCCTGGTGCACGCGGTAGGAAATGGCGCGGTCGTTGAAGAGGGAGGCGAAGACTTCCTTGGCCGCCCGGATGACGTTTTCCACGCCACGGATGTTCAGGAAGGTCTCCTGCTGACCGGCGAACGAGGCGTCCGGCAGGTCTTCAGCGGTGGCCGAGGAGCGGACGGCGACGGCGATGTCGGGATTGCCTTCGGACAGCTTGGCGAAAGCAGTACGGATCTCGGCGTTGAGTTTCTCGGGGAACTCGGCTTCCATGATCCATTGGCGGATCTGGGCGCCGGTCCTGGCCAGGGCATTGACGTCATCGACGTCGAGGGCGTCGAGCGCATCGTGGATCTGCTGGTTCAGGCCGCTCAGTTCCAGGAAATCACGATATGCCTGGGCGGTCGTGGCGAAGCCACCTGGCACCGAGACACCGGCGCCGGCGAGGTTACTGATCATCTCGCCCAGGGATGCGTTCTTGCCCCCCACATGCTCTACATCATGGACGCCGAGCTTATCGAGGGAAACTACGTACTCTACCAAGGTGATCTCTCCACTGACTGTGTTGGAAAAGCTCAAGTACCGGCAGCTCCAGGGAGCAATCGCCGGCGATATGGCCTGGACCTGGAAAATAAGTGAGAATGCTGGCCACGGGCGGCCGGCAAATCGCGCCTATCATATCCAAGAATCGTTACTAGCTCACTAGCTTAAGGCCCAAGGCGCAAATGAAACGATCCGCTTTCTTTATCTCCGACGGCACCGGCATCACGGCCGAAACGCTGGGCCAGAGCCTGTTGGCGCAGTTCGAAAACATAACCTTCACCAAGCTGACACGGCCGTATATAGACAGCGTCGACAAGGCGCGGGCCATGGTACAGCAAATCAATAAAGCCGCCGAAACCGACGGTTTTCGCCCGATCATCTTCGATACCATCGTCAATCAGGACATCCGTGAGATTCTCGCAACGTCCAATGGTTTCATGATCGACATTTTTTCCACGTTCCTGGCGCCCCTGGAGCAGGAACTGAGCGAACACTCCTCCTACTCGGTCGGCAAGTCCCATTCCATTGGCCACAACTCCAACTACATGGAGCGGATCGAGGCGGTCAACTTCGCCCTGGACAACGACGACGGCGCCCGCACGCATTATTACGACAAGGCCGATTTGATCCTAGTGGGTGTGTCGCGCTGTGGTAAGACGCCGACGTGTCTGTACATGGCGATGCAATTTGGGATCCGCGCGGCCAACTATCCGCTGACCGAAGACGACATGGAGCGGTTGCAACTGCCCAACGCCTTGCGCGCCCATCAGCACAAGCTGTTCGGCCTGACCATCGACCCGGACCGCCTCACCGCGATTCGCAACGAGCGCAAGCCCAACAGCCGCTATTCGAGCTATGCCCAGTGCGAATTCGAAGTGCGCGAAGTGGAAAACCTGTTCCGGCGGGAGAATATTCCCCACATCAACTCCACGCATTTTTCCGTGGAGGAGATTTCGGCGAAGATCCTGGTGGAGAAAGGGGTGGAGCGGCGGTTCAAGTAATCTAGACGCCCAAAACCAAAACCTGTGGGAGCGAGCTTGCTCGCGATAGCGGTGGATCAGCAACATTAATGCCGGCTGACTCTCCGCTATCGCGAGCAAGCTCGCTCCCACAGGGGTGTTCTCAGAACTTCTGTATCAATGGGCCACAGTCGCCTGCTCTTCCATCTTCTTGCGCAAGCTCAACGGGCGCATGTCGGTCCAGACCTCTTCGATGTAGGCCAGGCACTCCTTCTTGAAGCCGCTCTTGCCCACGGTCCGCCAACCTTCCGGAACGGCCTTGTAGTCCGGCCAGATCGAATACTGCTCTTCGTGGTTGACCACGACCTGGAAGAGGATGTCCTCGCGGTCGAATACTGAAGTCATGGTGTTTCTCCGTCGTTGCTCAAGGTTCGCCGCGCCATGGGCGCAGCCAAGGTATGAAAAGGAACGTACCGGGCCGGATGAAAATTAGGCGTCGGCCACGGCAGCCTCCAGGGCGCGCCGGAACAGCTCGGCCACACGGTCGATTTCCACCGCGGTAATGATCAGTGGCGGCAGGAAACGCACCACGCCACCCTGCCGTCCACCCAGTTCCAGGATCAGGCCGCGCTTGAGGCATTCACGCTGCAACCGCGGCGCCAGCCGTGCGTCCACCGGAGGATGGCCCAAGGCGTCCGGCTTGCCGGTCGGGTCCACCAGCTCGACGCCGAGCATCAGGCCGCGACCGCGGATGTCGCCCAATTGCGGAAAATCCCTCTGCAGGATATGCAGGTGCTCGCTCAAGCGCGCGCCCATGGCGGCGGCGTGGGCCGGCAGGTTGTGTTCGACCAGGTAGCGCATCACCGCGCTGCCCGCCGCCATCGCCATCTGGTTACCGCGGAAGGTCCCGGCATGGGCGCCCGGCAACCAGGTGTCGAGCCAATCGCGATACACCACCACGGCCAGTGGCAGGCTGCCGCCGATGGCCTTGGACAGCACCACCACATCCGGAATGATGCCGGCGTGCTCGAACGCGAACATCTTGCCGGTGCGACCGAAACCACTCTGGATTTCATCGACGATCAACGCCACCCCGGCCTGCTCGGTGATTCGCCGCAAGCCGCGCAGCCAATCAAGATCGGCCGGTATGACCCCGCCCTCGCCCTGCACCACCTCGACGATCACCGCCGCCGGTAACTGCACCCCGGCCTCGGGATCGTTCAGCAGATTTTCCAGGTAATGCAGATTGGCCTTGACCCCTTCGACGCCACCGAGCCCGAACGGGCAGCGATAATCGTAGGGGTATGGCATGAACTGCACGCCGTTGCTTAGCAATGCCCCCAAAGGCTTCTTCGGCCCCAGGCTGCCCATCAGGCTCAGCGCGCCCTGGCTCATGCCGTGATATCCGCCCTGGAACGACAGTACGGTGCTACGCCCGGTGGCGGTGCGCACCAATTTGAGTGCCGCTTCCACCGCGTCGGTCCCCGTGGGGCCGCAGAACTGGATCTTCGCCTCGGCGGCGAGGCTCGCCGGCAACAGGCCGAACAGGTCCTGGACAAACCGGTCCTTGACCGGCGTGGTCAGGTCCAGGGTATGCAGGGGCAACTCGTCGGCGAGCACCTGCCGGATCGCCTCGATCACGACCGGGTGGTTGTGCCCGAGGGCCAGCGTGCCGGCGCCGGCCAGGCAATCGATGAAGGTGCGGCCTTCGACATCCTCGACGTAAAGGCCCTTGGCGCGCTTGAGGGCCAGGGGAATCCGCCGTGGATAGCTGCGAGCATTGGATTCCTGCCGGCTCTGGCGGGCCAGCAACGGTGATTCGTTGAATTGATAGAGCGTCTCGCCCGACGCGGGACTGACCCGCGCTGGCGCTGCTTCGACAGAAGGATTGGCGACTGACATTTCTCGACCCCGCGATGAGTGACCAAACGGCACACCGGACAGGTGCGCATTCAAGGCGCACATGCAGGTTTCCTGTTGTGGAAACGCATCAGCGAGGCAAGGATTTACTATCACCCTATCCCGTGGCGAGGGAGCTTGCTCCCGCTGGGCTGCGCAGCAGCCCCCTCAAGCCAGAGCACGCGGTAGATCAGATTGACCGAGGTGAAAAGTTTTGGCCCGCTGCGCGGTTCAGCGGGAGCAAGCTCCCTCGCCACGAGATCTACTGGCCCGAAGAGACTTGCACTGGCACGGTCAGCTCGACCCGCAGCCCATCCGGGCGGCTATCGAAATGCAGACCGCAGCCGCAACGCTGGACGATCGCCTGGACGATCGCCAGGCCCAGACCGCAGCCGGTGCTGTGGCCGTTGCGCCAGAAACGCTGGGTCAGGTGCTGGATATCGTCGGCGGCGATTCCGTCGCCATGATCACGTACCAGGAAACGCACGCGCTGGCCGATCATCTCCAGGCTCAGTTCGACCTCGGTATCGGCCGGGGTGTGGCGCAGGGCGTTCTCCAGCAGGTTGCGCAACGCGGCGATAGCCAGCACCGCCGGCATTTGCACCGGCGCATCGGACAGCGGCGGCGATAGGTGCAGCCTGATCCGCTGGGGCGCGCCGCCGGCCGCATCCTGGATCGCCAGTCGCGCGACCTGCTCGGCGTTGCATTGCACGCCATCATCAAACGAAAGGCTGCCCTCGACCCGCGCCAGCAGCAACAGTTGCTCAAGGGTACGGTGCAAGCGGTCGGCGCCCTCCTCTGCCCGGGCCAAGGACTGATCGCGCGCAGCCCCCTCGGTCATGCGCGCCACTTGCAGATGCGTCTTGATGGCCGTCAGCGGGCTGCGCAATTCATGGGCAGCGTCACCGGTCAACCGGCGCTCGCGCTCGATGGTCTTGCCGATACGCTGGAACAGCTGGTTCTGGGTTTCCAGCAAGGGCCGCAGCTCGCTGGGCAGCGGATGGATCTGCAGGGGTTCGAGGGAGTCCGCGTTACGGCGCATCAACGCATCACGCATGCGGTTGAGCGGCGCCAGGCCCTGGCCGATGCCCAGCCACAACAAGCACAGGCAACCGAGCAACGCCACGCCGACCGGCACCGACGCTGCCAGCAGCACCGACAGGTTCAACGCTTCGCGTTCGATCTGGCGGTCGGCCGTGGTAATGCGCAAATCGCCTCGAACCAGGGTAAAGCTGCGCCATGGCGCACCGTCGATCATCTGGTCATGGAAGCCTGTCTTCTCGGCTTCCAGGGCCTGTTCCGGGTTACCGTGGCTGCGTGCCAGGATCTCGCCGCGCAAGGAACTGACCTGGCAGGCCATGCCGCCCGGGATGCTCAACTGCTCCGAGCTCAAGTGCGTGCCTTCACCTTTGCTGGGCACCGGTGGCAACTGCTCCAGCAACCCGGCGACCATCCGCGCCGAAGCCACCAGGCGCTGGTCGAGGGAAAACATCATCTGGTTGCGCAGGTCGCTGAGCATCCAGGCCGCGGCCAGGGCCCAGATCAAGGTAAAGGCCGCGCCGAGCGTCAGGCTCAGCCGTAGCCGCAGGCTCATCACTTGGAGGATTCCCCGCCATCGGCCGGCCCCAGCCGATACCCCAGGCCACGCACGGTCTCGACAATGCCGTTGCCCAGCTTGCGGCGCAGATGGTGGATATGCACGTTCAAGGCGTTGCTTTCCAGCTCGTCACTGAATCCATAGACACTGTCCTTGAGTTGCTCGGTGGACAACACACGACCGCGACTGTGCAGCAGCGCCTGCAACAGCGACTGCTCGCGGCGCGAGAGGTCCACCGGCTGGCCGCCCAGGGTGGTTTCGCGGCTGCTGGGGTCATAGGTCAGGCGACCGTGCTCGATCAGGTTGACGCTGCGCCCCGCCACGCGCCGCAGCAAGGTGTGCAGGCGTGCCGCCAGTTCCCGCAGATCGAAGGGTTTGAGCAGATAATCATCGGCCCCGGCCTGCAGGCCGTCGACCCGATCGGTCACCGAATCCCGCGCGGTGAGGATCAGCACCGGCGTCTCCAGGCCTTGCTGGCGCAATTGCTTGAGCAGCTTGAGACCATCTTCATCGGGCAGGCCAAGATCCAGCACCATGACATCGAATTCGGCGACACCCAGCATCGCCCGCGCCGCCGAGGCGGTGGCGACATGTTCGACGGTCAGGCCTTGAGCCGTGAGCCCGGCGACAATGCCGCTGGCGATCAACTCGTCGTCTTCGCAGACCAGTACGCGCATGGTAAGCCCCGTGGAAAAAGGTACATTAGGCCGCCGGCCGATTAAGTCGACATTATGCGACGAGTACGCCAGGCATGGGGGATCTTCGCTGTAAACCGGCCGTCGCCGGGTTAATCGACGGTTAATCGCCAGCCACCAATGTGCATTCCACTTGCTTCGTTCTAAGGCTTTATCCATGCGTCGATTGTTTTTGCTGTGTCTACTGCTGATCTCGGGTCTGGCCCAGGCCGCCAATCCCTTCGAGACCAAACCCGACTTCCTGCCGGTGGAAAAGGCCTTCGTCTTTACCTCCGAACGCCTGGACTCGGGTGAGACCCAGTTGTTCTGGCAGATCGCCGACGGTTACTACCTGTATCAGCAACGGCTCAAATTCGACGGCCTGGCCGACGCGCAGAAGCCCAGGCTGCCCGAGGGCGAAGCTCACAGCGATGAGTTCTTCGGCGACCAGCAAGTCTATCGCCAGGCACTGGAGCTGAAGATTCCCGCCGGGGCCACCGGCAAGATCAAGGTCGGTTTCCAGGGTTGTGCCGACGCGGGCCTCTGCTATCCGCCCCAGACCCAGGTGGTCGACCTGGGCGGCGACGCACCGGCCACGGCCAGTGGCGAGGCGCAGGACCAGGCCCTGGCCAGCGGCCTGCAACAGCGCGCGCTGGGCTGGAGCCTGCTGGTGTTCTTCGGCCTGGGGCTGCTGCTGGCGTTTACCCCGTGCTCGCTGCCGATGCTGCCGATCCTGGCGGGGCTGGTGGTGGGCAGCGGCGCCGGGCCCCGGCGCGGCCTGGCACTGGCCGGCAGTTATGTCATCAGCATGGCGCTGGTGTACGCCGCCATGGGCGTGCTTGCTGCGCTGTTGGGCGCCAATCTTCAGGCATTGCTCCAGCAACCCTGGCTGCTGGGCACTTTCGCCGCGGTATTCGTGGTGTTGGCGCTGCCGATGTTCGGTTTCTTCGAACTGCAACTGCCGGCCGCTCTGCGTGATCGATTGGAAAATGCCGGCCGCCAGCGCCGCGGCGGCAGCCTGGTGGGCGCGGGCGTTCTCGGGGCGTTGTCCGGCCTGCTGGTCGGCCCCTGCATGACCGCGCCCCTGGCCGGCGCGCTGCTGTACATCGCCCAGAGCGGCAACGCGCTGCATGGCGGGTTGATCCTGTTCACCATGGGTGTCGGCATGGGTCTGCCGCTGTTGCTGCTGGTGACGGTGGGCAATCGCTTCCTGCCCAAGCCCGGCGCCTGGATGAATCTGCTCAAGGGCGTGTTCGGTTTCCTGTTCCTGGGCACCGCGCTGCTGATGCTCCGCCCGGTCATCGATGGCTCATTGTGGATCGGACTGTGGGGCGCGTTACTGGTTGTCGCCGCCTATTGCGCCTGGCGCCAGACCCAGGGCTTCGGTCGCGCCGCCTATCTGTGGGGCAGCGTATCGCTGCTGTTCGGCCTGTGGGGTAGCGTGCTGGTGATTGGCGCGGCGGGCGGCAGCGACGATCTGTTCAGGCCGCTGCAGGTCTACAGCGGCGCCAGGGGCAGCGCCACCGTCAGCGCCCACGATGCCTTCGTCACGGTCAGCGAGCCCGCCGCCCTGCAGCGCGAACTGGACGCCGCCAAGGCGCAGGGCCAATGGGTGTTGCTCGATTACTACGCCGACTGGTGCGTGTCCTGCAAGATCATGGAAAAACAGGTGTTCGGCCGCGTCGAAGTGCTCGACGCCCTGAAAGGCGTGCGCCTGCTACGCCTGGACGTCACCGCTGACAACGCCGCCAGCCGTGAGCTGCTGGGTCGCTACAAAGTGCCGGGGCCGCCGAGCCTGTTGTGGATCGGTGCCGACGGTGAAGAGCGCCGCAGCCAGCGGATCACCGGAGAAGTGGACGCCGAGGCGTTCCTGGAACGTTGGAACATGACCCGGAACGCACGCTGATGCTGACGTTTACCCTGGGCACCTTTGCCATCGCCCTCAATCATCTGCTGCTGATCAGCGCACTGGCCTTGGCGACTTTCGTCGGCTGGCGCGTGGCCAAGCGCGGCGGCGAGAACCCCGAGTCGGTGCTGTTCGGGCTGTTCCTGCTGGGACTGCTTGCCGCGAGAATCGGCTTCGTCGCCGCGTACTGGAACCATTACCGGGACGACCCGTGGCAGATCGTCGATTTACGCGACGGCGGATTCCTGGCCTGGCCTGGCATCATCGCCCTGCTGGTCGCCGCGCTGCTCTGGGCGCGTCGCCGACCCGCCCTGCGCCGGCCCCTGGGCTTCAGCGTCGGCAGCGGTCTGCTGTTCTGGCTGGTGGCGACAATGTCGCTGACGATCTACGAGCAAGGCACCCGGCTGCCGGAGATCGAGCTGCGCAACGCTGAAGGCGAAACCGTGAACCTCGCCGACTACCAGGGCGGCCCCTTGGTGATCAACCTGTGGGCCACCTGGTGCCCGCCTTGCCGACGGGAAATGCCGGTCCTGGAAGAGGCGCAAAAACAGCGCCCGGACCTGACGTTCCTGTTCGTCAATCAGGCCGAAAGCATGCAAAGCGTCAGCACCTACCTCGCCACCCAGGGCCTGAGCCTGACCAACGTGCTGTTCGACGGCAGTGGACGCCTCGGCCAGGCCGTCGGCTCCATGGCCCTGCCAACGACCCTGTTCTACAGCGCCGAGGGTCGCCTGCTGGGCAGCCACCTGGGCGAACTGTCGGAAGCGAGCCTGGCCCGCGCCCTGGAAAATTTCGAAACGCCGGGTTCCACCACGGCGATCCACCCCGCGACAAGGAAATTGCCATGCCCCGCCTCCACCACCTGCTGACCCTGGCATTCGCCGGCGCACTGCTACAAGCGCCGCTGCTTCAGGCCGAAGAGCTGCCCGCGGCGATCAGGAAGATCGAAGCCAAGGGCGCAAAGATCGTCGGCACCTTCGACGCACCGAACGGCTTGCGCGGCTACGCGGCGCAGTACCAGAGCCGCGGCATGACGCTCTACCTGACGCCGGACGGCCAGCATGTGCTGCTGGGCAACCTGTACGACGCCGATGGCAAGGACCTGAGCCTCGAACCCCTGAAAAAGCTGGTCTACGATCCGATGTCGAAGGAGATCTGGGCGAAGATGCAAGCCAGCAGCTGGATCGCCGACGGCAGCAAGGACGCACCGCGCACCGTGTACCTGTTCAGCGACCCGAACTGCCCGTACTGCAACATGTTCTGGGAGCAGGCGCGGCCGTGGGTCAATGCCGGCAAGGTGCAGTTGCGCCACATCATGGTGGGCATCATCCGCGAAGACAGCCCGGGGAAATCAGCCGCATTGCTGGCCGCCAAAGAGCCGGAAAAAGCCCTGGCGGACCACGAAAAGGCCGGCAAGGGCAGCCCGCTGAAACCGCTGAAAGAAATACCGCCGGCGATCCAGGCCAAACTGGACGCCAACCAGCAGTTGATGGATGAACTGGAGCTGTCCGCGACCCCGGCGATTTTCTACCTGGACGACCAGGGCGACCTGCAACAGCAGCAAGGCGCGCCCTCGCCGGACAAACTGGTGAAGATTCTCGGGCCGAAATAAACCCCGGCCACCTGTGGCGAGGGAGCTTGCTCCCGCTGGGTTGCGCAGCAGCCCCAAAAAAGCATAGGCAATCAATCTGAAGAACCGCAGCAAGAGAACCAGGGGCTGCTGCGCAGCCCAGCGGGAGCAAGCTCCCTCGCCACGGGTTTGAGCAGCAATCAATGCCTGTGTTTCAGGAACCCCAGCAACGCCTCGGTCACAAACGCCGGGTTCTCCAGGTTGGAAATATGCCCCGCCTCGGGAATCAACACATGCTCGCAGCCGATCAATTCAGCCATCTCCAGCGCCTCGGACGGTGGCCGTGGCTTGTCCTGGTCACCACACATCACCAGCGTGCGCTCGGCGTTCAACTCACGCAATTGCCCCAGGATGTCGTCCCGACCAAAGATAATCCGCCCCAGCGGTACGATGCTGTCGCGCAGGCGGTCGGCTGGCAACGCCGCCAAGGTGGCGCGAAACTGCTGGTAAAGCGCTGATTGCGGGTCGATGCCGGGCCGGAAGAAAATCGGCACGACGATGTCCAGCAACGGCTCCGGGATGCTACCGCTGGCCTCGATCTTGTCGAACAGCGAAAAGTAGTACAGACGGGTTGGCTCCGGTTCGACGCCCACATAGGTGTCCATCAATACCAGCGATTGCACGCGTTTGGGCGCCGCCAGCGCCAGGCGTGCGCCCCACATGCCGCCCACCGACAGCCCCACCAGGCTGAAGCAGTCGATGCCCAGCTGATCGAGCAACGCCAATGCCTGGCGAGCCAGATCGTTCAGCGAGGACGTATTCTCGGGCAAACGTCCGGACTGGCCGTGGCCCCACAGTTCAGGGACGATGACCCGATAGTGCTTCGACAAGGCGTCAATCTGCGGCGCCCACATGCTGTGGTCCCACAAATAGCTGCTGCCAAGCAGCACCACCGGGCCCTGGCCCTGGTCGAGGTAATGGAGCGGTTGTCCGTCGATCGTTGCGAAGGGCATGAGTGAATTCCTTGATTGAGTCCGGAAAAACCTTCAGGAGACTGGGCCGCGATGAGCGGGTCGTCAACTTCGGGTTTTGCACTGTTTATGCAGACGCCTTCGCGAGCAGGCTCGCTCCCACATGGATCATGTCCACCAATCCACTGTGGGAGCGAGCCTGCTCGCGAAAGGGTCCTTATAGACGCCGCAAAACTACATTCCTTCCAATTCCGCCATCAAATCATTCAGTCGATCGACTTTCTCCTCGGTGATTTCACTGGCTTCCAGCCCTGCGATATATTCGGCCAGTTCCTGCACCGTGCTGCACTCGAACATGGCCCTGAGCGGCACGTTGCGCTGCAGGGTTTTTTGCACGCGCGAGGCGATCTGTGTGGCCAGCAATGAGTGTCCGCCCAGCTCGAAGAAGTTGTCGCGTACGCCCACCCGCTCGACCTTCAGCACCTCGGCCCAGATTTCCGCCAGGGTCTGTTCCAGCTCGTTGGCCGGGGCCTGGTAATCCTGGCTTTGCAACTGGCCGATCTCCAGGGCCGGCAAGGCCTTGCGATCGAGCTTGCCGTTGGCGTTCAGGGGCAGGCGGTCGAGCCACAGCCAGTGCAGCGGCACCATGTATTCCGGCAATTCGCTGCGCAGGCGCTGCTTGATGCGATCCAGGCGCTCGGTCGGGCTCAGCGTCGCGTCGGCGGCGACCAGATAACCCACCAGATGTCTGCCATTGGCGCCTTCCTGCACGCCCACTGCCGCATCGCGTACTTCGGGCTGTTCATGCAGCCGCGCTTCGATTTCCCCCAGTTCGATGCGATAGCCGCGAATCTTCACCTGGTGGTCGATCCGCCCGACATATTCCAACACCCCATCGCTGCGGCGGCGCGCCAGGTCACCGGTGCGGTACAGCCGGTCGCCCGGCGCCCCGAACGGATCGGGCATGAACACCGGCGCCGTGCGCAGCGGATCGCCGACATAACCGCGCCCGACCCCGGTGCCGGCGACGCACAACTCGCCCACCGCGCCCAGCGGCACCAGCTCCAGCGCACCGTCGAGCAGGTACAGGCGGTTATTGTCGGTCGGCGTGCCGATGGGCAGGTAGCTGCCGCGCGTCGAAGCCAGGTCGACCCGGAAGAACGCCACGTCATCGGAACATTCGGCCGGACCGTAGGCATTCACCAGGCCGATGTCCGGATAACGCAACAACCATTGATGGGCCAGTTCCGGCGGCATTGCCTCGCCGGTCGGAAGCATCCAGCGCAGGCCTTCCAAGCCGATGCGTTCCTCGGCGAGCATGCCCTGGATCAACGATGGCACGCTCTCCAGCACGCTGATGCCCTGGCGTTTTACGTGCTCCAGCAGCCCTTGCGGATCGTGGGCGATGGCATTGGGCACGATGTCCACCCGAGCACCGAACAGCGGCGCGGCAAGGAACTGCCACACGGAAATGTCGAAGCTCTGCGACGCCGTCTGGGCGATCACATCCGTCTCGTCCAGCGCCAGGTATGGCACCTTGCTGAGCTGGTTATTGAGCATGCCCCGCTGTTGCACCATGACGCCTTTGGGCAAGCCGGTGGAACCGGAGGTGTAGATCACGTAGGCCAGGTTGTCCGGCCCGCTGTAGAGGCGCGGATTGTCCCGCGACACATCGCTGGCCTGAACGGTTTCCCAGACCAGCAGCTTTGGCCGGCCGGCGCAGGCGAACTCTTCCAGCAAGGCCAGCGCCTGTTCATGACAGGCCTGGGTGCAGACCAGCAACGGCGTGCGGCTCAGTTCGATGATACGGCTCAGGCGCTGGCTCGGCAGGCCCGGATCAAGCGGCAGGTAACCGCCGCCGGCCTTGAAGCTGCCGATGATCATGCCCAACAGGTCGAGATCGCGTTCGGCCAGCAGCGCCACCGGATGATCGAGCCCGACGCCAGCGGCGACCAACGCGTGGCCGAGGCGATTGCTGCGCTCGTTCAGCTCGGTGTAAGTGCAGCGGTCCTCCAGGCAACTGGCGGCGATGCGTTGCGGATGGGCCGCCACCTGGGCCTCGAACAGCTCGACATAACTGCGCTCCAGCGGATAGGCGCGCTCGCTCTGGTTGCAGCCTTCGATCAGGAAGTCCTGTTCCGCGCTGCCAATCAGCGGCAGCTCGGCCACGTCACCGTGGAAACCTTCCATCAAGGCCAGCAGCAATCGCTTGAACTCGCCCAGCAGGCCCTGGACGGTGGACTCATCGAAATAGCGCTGGTCGTAAGACAGGTGCAGCCCCAGGTCATCGCCCGGATAGCAGACCGCCGTCAGCGGGAAGTTGGTGTGGGTGCGGCCCGAGTCCGAGGTGGCATTGAGACTCTGGGCACGATCCAGCACCGAGACTTCCACCGGTGCGTTCTCGAACACGAAGAGGCTGTCGAACAGCGGTTGGCCCTTGGGCAGTTCGCTGACTTCCTGGATGCTCACCAGCGGCAGGTATTCGTATTCGCGCAACTGCATGTTGCTGTCGAGCAAGCCGTTGAGCCACTGACGCACGCTGCAACGCTGGTCATCGCCCGGGATCTGCACCCGCAGGGCGACGCTGTTGATGAACAAGCCCACGGTGTGTTGCATCTGCGGCAATTCCACCGGGCGCCCGGCCACGGTGACGCCGAAGAGTACGTCCCGATCGCCGCTGACCCGGCGCAGCACCAGGGCCCACGCGGCCTGGGCGAACGTATTGACGGTCAATTGATGGGCCTGGGCCAGTTCTCGCAGTCGCGCGCCGTCCCGAGCGTCGAGCCGGGTGTAGCAGTCACCGACGACCATGCCGCCACTGTCACCGGCGTGTTCGCGCAGGAACGGGCGATCGGCGGGGATCGGCGTGGTCCGCTCGAAGCCTTCCAGGTTCTGCTTCCACCATTGCCGGGCTTCAGCCAGGCCCTGGCGTTGCAACCAGCCGATGTAATCGCGATAGCGCGGCGGCACGGCCAGCCGGGGCTCGCGATGTTCACCGAGGGCGGTGTAGATCTCGAAAAAATCATCCATCAGCAGTGAACGGCACCATGCATCGATCAGGATGTGGTGGTTGCTCATCATGAACCAGTAGCGCGCCGCGCCGACCCGGATCAATCGCAGGTGAAACGGTGCCTCGTTGAGCAGATCGAAACCGGCCTCGCGCTCGCGCTTGAGCAGCGCCTGGAGCTTGGGCTCCTGATCGTTCTCAGGCACGTGCAGCCAGTCGAGGTATTCCACCGGCGTGCGCCCGGGCTTGTGGATGATCTGCAGCATGTCTTCGCCGACGTTCCAGCAGAACGAAGCGCGCAAGGCTTCGTGGCGGGCAATCACCGCCTGCCAGGCCTGGGCGAAACGCTGCGGGTCCAGCTCGCTGTTGATGCGGTAGCGGTCCTGCATGTAGTACAGGCCCGTGCCCGGCTCGAGCAGGGTGTGCAGCAACATGCCTTCCTGCATCGGCGTCAGCGGGTAGACATCCTCGATCTGCCCGGCCGGCACCGGCAGGTTGTCCAACTGTGCCTGGGTCAGTTTTGCCAGCGGGAAATCCGACGGCGTCAGGCCGCCCGCCTCGTCCGCCAGGCAATGTTCGATCAGCCGCTGCAACTCGTCGAGATAGGCCTCGGCCAGCGCGACGATGCTTTCACGGTCATGCCGCTCGGCGCTGAAGGTCCAGCGCAACAGCAGTTCGCCGCCGCTGACCTGGCCGTCGACACTCAACTCGTTCGGCAGTGGCGCGTCAGGGTCATGAATGGCGCCAAGTGGCGTATCCAGCGGTTGGAACAACGCGTCCTGGCCGAGCGTATGGTCAAGCTGACCGAGGTAATTAAAAGTGATCGCCGCTTGCGGCAAACCGGCCATCGCCTGGCGTGTGCCGGCGTCCGCCAGATAACGCAGCACGCCGTAGCCGAGGCCCTTGTGGGGCACCGCGCGCAGTTGCTCCTTGATGGCTTTGATCGACGCGCCGACATCATCGGCCGCCGGGCTCAGGCGCAGCGGATAGACACTGGTGAACCAGCCCACGGTGCGCGTCAGGTCGACGTCATCAAACAGCGCCTCGCGGCCATGGCCTTCGAGCTGGATCAGCGCCGATTGCTGATTGCCTTGGCGGCACAGCACGCGGGCGAGCGCCGTGAGCAGCAGGTCGTTGACCTGGGTGCGATAGGCGCTCGGTGCCTGCTGCAACAGTTGCCGGGTACGCTCGGCGTCCAGGCGCACGCTGACGCTTGCGGCGTGTCGCTCCTGCCGCCCGCCGCCAGGGTTCGCGCAAGGCAGCGTAACGTCCGGCCCGCTCAGTTGGTCGCGCCACCAGTTCAATTCCTCGCGCAGGGATTCGCTGCCGGCGTAGGCCTGCAACCGCGCAGCCCAGTCACGCAACGGGCTGGTCTTGGCCGGTAACCGCAGCGGCTGCCCGCCGGCAGATTGGCGGTAAGCCGTCTGCAGATCGTCCATCAACACCCGCCATGAAACTCCGTCCACCACCAGGTGATGGATGGCGATCAGCAGGCGCTGCCGACCGTCCGGCAAGTCCGCCAGCACGGCGCGCAGCAACGGCCCGCTCGACAGCTGGAAGCCAAGCTGCGCCTGGGCAAACAGCGCTTCGCAGGCTTGTGTGGACTGCACCGAAAGATGCTGCAGCAACGCCCCATCGAACAAGGGCTGGTGCTCGGCGCGCCAATGCCCAGTGGTATTGGCGAAGCCAAGGCGCAAGGCATCATGCTGCTGGAAAACAGCCTGCAGCGCCTGCTCCAGAAGCTGTGGTTCGAGCAGCGTGGTCGGCTCCAGTAGCAGCGCCTGGTTCCAGTGGTGACGGTTGGGTATCTCGCTGGCAAAGAACCAATGCTGGATCGGCGTAAGCCCCGACTCACCGCTCAACAGCCCCTGCTCGACACTCACCTGCTCGCTGCGGGTGGCGATGGCGGCCAAGGCCTGCACGGTCTGGTGCTGAAACAGGTCTCGCGGCGTGAAGTGGATGCCCTGCTGCCGGGCACGGCTGACGACCTGGATCGACAGGATCGAATCGCCGCCCAACTCGAAGAAGTTGTCGTTGAGGCCAACCTGTTTGACGTTCAGCACGTCGCACCAGATCGCTGCCAGCGCTTGCTCCAGGGCATTGCTCGGCGCCACGTATTGCTGGCGATTGAGCTCCGGATCGGGCATCGGCAAGGCGCGGCGATCGAGTTTGCCGTTGGCGGTCAGCGGCATGCTCGCCAGCAGGATCAGGTGAGCGGGCACCATGTACTCCGGCAGTTGCGTCTTGAGGTGCTGCTTCAGCGCTTCGCGCAGGGCCACTTGTGCCATGGCGTCCTGCTCGGCGATGTCGCTGGCAAGATAAGCGGCCAACTGCTTGCCGCCCGGCATGTCGAGGGCCAGGACCACCGCTTCGCGCACGGCGTCGTGCTCCAGCAGGCGGTTTTCGATTTCCCCGAGTTCGATGCGGAAACCGCGAATCTTCACTTGATGATCGATTCGTCCCAGGTACTCCACTTGGCCGTCGGCACGCTGGCACACCAGGTCGCCGGTGCGGTACAGCCGACCGCCATCGGCGGCAAACGGATCGGCGACGAAGCGCTCGGCGGTCATGCCCGGACGCTGGTGATAACCCTGGGCCAGGCCGGCGCCACCAACGTACAGCTCACCCGTCGCGCCTGGCGGCACCAACGCCAGGTCCGCGTCGAGAATGTAGGCCCGCCGGGCGCCGATCACGCTGCCGATCGGTACGCTGCCCGCGCCCTCCTCCAGTTGTTCCGGCGCCAGGCTCGCCAGCGGCATCACCACCGTCTCGGTCGGACCATAAGCGTTGAAAAACAGACTCGGGCTGAACGCGGCGCGGATGCGCTGCAGGTGTTCGCCGGTCAAGGCTTCGCCACCGGTGATGCACATGCGCACCGGCAACGTTTGCCCCTGGGTCGCCAGCCATTGCGCCAACTGGCTGCCATAACTCGGGGTAAAGCCAAGAATATTGATGCGGTGCTGACGGATCAGCCCGCAAATCTCCTGAGCATCCCACTGGCCCTGGGCGCGCAGCACCACGTGAGCGCCGCTGAGCAAAGGCACCAGCAGGCGTTCGGTGGCCGCGTCGAAATTGATCGAATAGAAATGCAGCTCGCAGTCGTCCGGGCGCATGCCGAAACGGCGGATCACCGCCTGGCAATGCATGGCGATTTCACCGTGGGACACGACCACGCCCTTGGGCTTGCCGGTGGAGCCGGAGGTGTAGATCAGGTACGCCTGGTGCTGCGGCAGATTGATCAGCGATGGCGACTGGTCCGGGTACTGCGCCAACGCCTCGCTGTCGTCCTCCAGGCACCAGCGCTGCACGCCCGGCGGCAATGGGCCGAGGGCCTGGAACATGGTCCGGTCGCTGAGCAGCAGACCGACGCCACTGTCTTCGATCATGTAGTGCAAACGGTCCAGCGGGTATTCCGGATCCAGCGGCACGTAGGCGCCACCGGCCTTGAGGATCGCCAGCAGGCCGATGACCATTTCCAGCGAGCGCTCCAGCGCCAGGCCCACCCGCACCTGCGGCCCGACGCCCCGCTCGCGCAGCATCCAGGCCAGGCGATTGGCGCGGCGTTCGAGTTCGGCATAGCTCAGGGTCTGCCCAGCGAACGTCAGCGCGGCTGCGTCGGGACGCGCCCGGGCCTGTTCTTCGAACAGCACCTGGAGGCATTGATCGAGGCGATGCTCACCGGGCTCGACGCCCAGGCTGTCGAGCATTTGCTGCTGCTCGCCGACGCCAAGCAACGGCAATTCGCTCAGCCGCCGAGCCGGATCGACCAGCAACGCCTCCAACAGGTTGCGCCAATGACCGGCCATGCGGGCGATGCGCGGCTCATCGAACAGATCGGTGCTGTAGGTCAGGCAGCAACCCAGGCGCTGGTCGAGGTCGGTGACTTCCAGGTTGAGGTCGAACTTGGTGGCGCGGGCGTCGTTGACCAAGTAATCGACGCTCATGCCGGCCAACGTGCGGCTCTGTTGGAATTCCCAGCGCTGGACGTTGCACATCACCTGGAACAGCGGGTTGTATGCGGCACTGCGCGGTGGCTGCAGGGCTTCGACCAGATGATCGAAGGGCAAGTCCTGGTGGGACTGGCCTTCGATCACGGTGTGGCGCACCTGCTCGAACAGTTCGCCCACCGACATTTGCCCGTCGAGCTGGCAACGCAGCACCTGGGTGTTGAGGAACGCGCCGATCAGCCCTTCGCTTTCCGGGCGGATGCGGTTGGCCACCGGCGCGCCGATGCGCAGGTCGGTCTGGCCGCTGTAGCGATAGAGCAGCACGGCCAGGGCGGCGGTCATGGTCATGAACAGGGTCAGGCCACGTTCGGCATTGAAGGCGCGGACCCGCGCGGCCAACTCATCGCTGAGGTCGAAACGGAACAGTTCGCCACGATGACTTTGCACCGGCGGACGCGGGCGATCGGCGGGCAGCTCCAGCAAGGGATGTTCGCGGCCCAGTTGGGCGGTCCAGTAGTCCAGCTGACGCTGGCGCTCGCCGGATTCCAGCCATTGGCGCTGCCAGACGCTGTAGTCGAGGTATTGCACCGGCAACGGCTCCAGCGGCGACTCGCGATCATCGACGAAGGCTTCATACAGCGCGCTCAGCTCACGGGCGAAAATATCCATCGCCCACCCTTCGGTGACGATGTGGTGCAAGGTCAGCACAAAGTAATGCTCATGCTCGGCGGTCTTGACCAGGCAGGCCCGCAGCAGCGGCCCGGCTTCCAGGTCGAAGGGTTCGTGGGCCTCGCTGTCGGCCAGTTGCCGGACCCGTTGCTGGCGCATGTCGGCGTCCAGCATCGAGAAATCCTTCCAGCCCATGCGCAGGCCCGTCTCGCCGTGTACCTGTTGGCGAGGCACGCCATCAATGCTCGGGAACGTTGTGCGCAGGGTTTCGTGGCGCAGGATCAGGGCCTGCAACGCCGCTTCAAAGCGTCCGACATCCAGCACCCCGCGCAACCGCGCCATGCCGCCGACGTTGTAGGCTGGGCTATCCGGCTCCATTTGCCAGAGGAACCACATACGCTGTTGGGAATAGGACAGCGGCACCGGTTGGCTGCGGTCGACTTTCTCGATCGGCGGCTGGCGGTTGGTCTGGCCGCTGGCCTGGATCAACCGCACCTGCTCAGCGAAGGCGCCCAGCTCACTGGCTTCGAACAACGCGCGCAGCGGTAGCTCGACATCGCAGGCCTGGCGGGTGCGGGAAATGATCTGGGTCGCCAGCAACGAATGGCCGCCCAAGGCGAAAAAGTCATCGCGCAAGCCAACGCGCTCCAGACCCAGCACGTCGCGCCAGATGCCGGCGACCCGCTGTTCAAGGGCGCTGACCGGCTCGACGTGCTCGCGCACTTGCCACTGCGGCTCGGGCAAGGCGCGACGGTCGAGCTTGCCGCTCGGACTCAGGGGCATGACGTCCAGGCGCAGCAATTGCGCAGGCACCATGTAGTCGGGCAATTCACCGACGAGGGCGTTTTTCAGGCGAGCAGCCTGGACGGTTTCATCTTCATCGACATCGACCGCGGTGTAGTAGCCGATCAATTGCGCACCGGCCGCGGTGTCACGCACCAGCACCGCCGCCTGGGCGACGCCCTGCTGGGCGAGCAGTCGCGCTTCGATTTCCTGCGGCTCGACCCGGAAACCACGCAGCTTGACCTGCTGGTCGAGGCGGCCGAGGTATTCGATGACGCCGTCAGCGCCCCAGCGCGCCCGGTCGCCGGTGCGGTACAGCCGCGCGCCGGCCGAACCCAGCGGGTCGGCGACAAACCGCTCGGCCGTCAGCCCCGGTCGCCCCAGGTAACCCCGGGCCAGGCCGAGGCCACCGATGCACAATTCACCCGGCACACCGACCGGCACCGGATTGAGGTCACTGTCGAGGATGCGGCAGAGCACATTGGCCAGCGGACGACCGATCGGCGAGCGCTCGCCATCGGCCTCGCTGCAGTGCCAGTGCGTGACGTTGATAGCGGTTTCGGTCGGGCCGTAGCGGTTGTGCAGCTGCACCGCCGGCAGTTGCGCCAGCACCCGGTTGCGCAACTCGGCCGGCAACGCTTCGCCGCCGGAAAAGATCCGCCGCAAGCTCGTGCAGCGGGCGCTCAACGGCTCCTCGAGGAACAGGCTGAGCAGCGGCGGTACAAAATGCAGCGTGGTCACGCCAAACCGCTCGACCAACTGCGCGATGCGGTGCGGGTCGCGGTGCTCGCCGGGGCCGGCCAGTACCAGTTGGCAGCCGTTGATCAGCGGCCAGAAGCACTCCCACACTGACACGTCGAAACTGATCGGCGCCTTTTGCATGAGCACGTCGGTTTCATTCAGCCCATAGGCGGCCTGCATCCATTGCAGGCGCTCGGCCAGGGCGGCATGGGTGTTGCCGACGCCCTTCGGCTGACCGGTCGAACCGGAGGTGTAGATCACGTACGCCAGATGCTCGCCATGCAAATGCAGCCCCGGCGGGTTGCTCGGCCACTGTTCCAGGTGCAGGGCGTCCATGGCGATGACGCTGACGCCTGCGCAGGCCGGCAAGCGGTCCAGCAAGGCGGTTTGGGTGAGCAGCAGATCGACGCCGCTGTCACCCAACATGTAGGCCAGGCGCTCGGCCGGATAATCGACATCCAGCGGCACATAGGCGCCCCCCGCCTTGATGATCGCCAACACGCCGATCAGCAACTGCGGCGAACGCTCGGCGGCAATCGCCACGCAGACGTCCGGGCCGACGCCTTTGTCCCGCAGGTAATGGGCCAGGCGATTGGCCTGGGTGTGCAGCTCGGCATAGTCCAGCGCACCACCGTCCCACTGCAACGCGGTACGTTGCGGGGTGCGGCGGGCCTGTTCGTTGAGCAGTTCCGGCAGCCACTGGCTGGCCGGCTCGCAAGGCGCCGAGCCCCATGGCAGTTGTTGCGCGGATTCAGCGTCGCTCAACAGCTGCACGTCGCCGATCGCCTGTTGCGGGTTGCTGCAAACCGACCGAAGCAGGCTGCAAAAGTGTTCGGCCAAGCGGGCGATAGTCGTCGCCTCGAACAGCTCGTCAGCGTAATCGAACGACAGCGTCAGCCGTCCGTTGCGGTCCTCTTCGCTATGCAACTGCAAGTCGAACTTGGCTTCGCGGCTGTGCCACGGCAACTCATCGGCCAACAGCCCCGGCAGGCGCCGCAACGCGCCGAGGTCGCGCTGCTGATGGTTGAACATGACCTGGAACAGACCTTGGTCCCGCGCCTGTGGGTACGCTTCCAGCAGTTGTTCGAAAGGCAGGTCCTGATGCGCCTGGGCGCCCAGCGTGGCTTCCCGGGCCTGGGCCAGCAGCGCGGCGAATGGCTGGCGCGAATCGGTTTGCGCGCGCAGCACCTGGGTGTTGATGAAGAAGCCGATCAGGCCCTGGGTTTCCCGGCGCGGACGATTGGCGTTGGGCACGCCGATGCGGATGTCGGACTGGCCGGTGTAGCGCTGCAGCAGCGCCTGGAATGCCGCCAGCAAGAACATGAACGGCGTGGCGTCATGGGCCTGGGCCGTCCGGCGCAGGGCATCGCCGAGGACCTTGTCCAGGCGCAGGCTGTGGCGCGCGGCGCTGCGCTGATGCAGGGCGCTGCGCGGATGATCGGTGCTCAGCGCCAGGGTCGGATGCTCATCGCCCAGTTGCTGTTTCCAATAGGCCAGTTGGCGCTCGGCTTCACCTTGCCCGAGCCATTGGCGCTGCCAACTGCCGTAGTCGGCGTAGTGCAGCGGCAACGGCGCCAACTCGGCGACCTGTCCCTGGGACGCCGCGGCATAGAGCCGTGAGAACTCCTCGATCAGGACGTTCATCGACCAGCCATCGGCGATGATGTGGTGCATCGTCACCAACAGTTGGTGGTCGTCCTGATCCAGGCGCAACAAGGTGACCCACAGCAGCGGACCCTTTTCCAGATCGAACTGCGTGGCGGCTTCGTCTTCGCGGATCTGCCGCGCCCGCGCTTCGCGCTGGTCAGCGGGCATGTCGCAAAGATCGATCACCTGAAGATTGAACTCGCCGGCCGGATCGATTTGCTGCAAGGCCACCCCATCGCGTTCCAGGAACCGCGTGCGCAGGGACTCATGGCGCTCGATCAATTGCTGGAAGCTGGCGCGCAAGGCGTTTTCGTCCAGCTCGCCGCGCAGGCGGATGGCGCCGGGAATGTTGTAGGCACGGCTTGCCGGGTCCAGCTGCCAGGTCAGCCACAAGCGGTTTTGCGCCAACGATTGCGGCAGCGGCTCGTGGCGTGGCAACCGGCTGATGGCGCCCTGGGCCTGGCCGCCGTCCTCCTGCAGGTTCGCCACCGCCGCGGCAAAAGCGCCGAGCGTTGGGGCTTCGAAGAGCAGGCGCAGGTTGAGCTCCAGGCCGAGGGTTTCGCTCAGCCGCGCAATGACTTGGGTGGCGGCGATGGAATTGCCCCCCAGCAGGAAGAAATGATCGGCGCCCTGGACCTGGTCGACCTGTAACTGCTCGCACCAGATCTGGCCAATCAGCGTTTGCAGCTTCGATGAAGCGCCCGCCTCATGGGTTTGCTCCACCTCGACCGAGGGAAACAGCGCATAGCTGTCGAGGCTGCCGTCAGCCAGTCGTGCCCGGCAGGCCGAACGCTGCAGCTTGCCGCTCGAAGTCTTCGGCAAGGCCCCTGGGTTGAGCAGCACCACCACGCTCGGGGCTTGCTGGCAGGCATCGGCCACGGCCTGGCGAATCGCTTTGATCAAGGCCTCGGCCGGGAGGATTTTCTGCACGCTGCGGCTGATTTCCGCGGCAATCCCGATCCCCTCTTCGCCGCCGTTGTCGACCGCGAATGCAGCGACCCGCCCCTTGCGCACCACCTCGACTTCGCGCTCTACGGCTTGCTCGATGTCCTGTGGATAAAGGTTATGCCCGCGCACGATGAGCAAATCCTTCAGGCGCCCCGTGATGAACAGCTCGCCTTCGCGCACAAAGCCAAGGTCGCCGGTGCGCAGCCAGGTGCGGCCGGCATGCTGGACGAATGTCCTGGCGCTGGCCTCGGGGTTGCGCCAGTAACCGTGGGCGATGCTCGGCCCGGCGGCCCAGACTTCGCCGACCTGATTGTCGGCCAGCGGCTGTAGCGTGGCGGGCTCGACGATCAGTACCGCGTGGTCCGGCTGGCTCACGCCGCAACTCATCACTGCGTTGCCCTGCCCCGGCTCGGCGCGGTTTTGCGCCAATGCCGCGTCATCCATTCGCATCGCGGGGATCCCTAGGCCACGCGGCGTGCCGGCGACGAACAGGGTGGCTTCGGCCAAGCCATAGGAAGCCATGAAACTGTCCGGCGTGAAGCCGCACGAGGCAAACTTTTCGGCGAAGCGCTCCAGGCTGTCGAGGCGAATCGGTTCGGAGCCGGAATAGGCCACGCGCCAATGGCTCAAGTCGAGGCGCTCCAGGGCCGACTCGCTGACCCGCTCGCTGCACAGCCGGTAGGCGAAATCCGGGCCGCCGCTGATGGTGCCCCCGTACTCGCTGATCGCTTCCAGCCAACGCAACGGTCGGGCGAGGAAATACGCCGGCGACATCAGTACGCACGGCACTCCGCTGAAGATCGGTTGCAGCAAACCGCCGATCAGGCCCATGTCGTGATACAGCGGCAGCCAGCTGACAATGACGTCGTCGGGATTCACGTCAATCCCGAAGCCATGCCGGATCAGCGCTTCGTTGGCCACCAGGTTGCCGTGGCTCACCTGCACCCCCTTGGGCAACGCAGTGGAGCCGGAGGTGTATTGCAGGAAGGCGATGTCGTCGTCTTGCAGGTTCGGCGCCCGCCATTGGCCGGCGTGGGCCGGATCGAGGATATCGACACAGAGTACCGGCGGTGCCGATTCGATGGCCTGCAGCGTGTCGCGCACTTCACTGCTGGTGAGCAACAGCCGCGGCTGGGCGTCGGCGATGATCGACAGCAGACGCTCCTGATGGTGGCGGCGGGTGGACTCGGGTGGGTAGGCCGGAACGGCGATCACGCCGGCGTACAGGCAACCGAAAAACGCCGCGACGTAATCCGGGCCGCTCGGGAATAGCAGTACGGCGCGATCTCCCAGTTCCGCCTCGGCCTGCAAAGCGGCGGCGATGGTCCGGGCGCGCAAGTCCAGGTCGCGATAACTCAACACGACGCCCTGCTGCGGGGTGTCGGCAAGAAAGCGCAAGGCCACCCGGTCCGGCGTCAACGCGGCGCGGCGCTGGAGGGCATGGGCCAGGGTGCTGGGGAGTTCGAACGCGTCGGTCATGTGGGGTTCCTGCCTGGATTCGGCTTGCAAGTGGTCACCCTTGGGAACGGATTACACCGGCAAATAATTAGTCGCAGGCCTTGCCTCCGCGCATCCGGATGATCATCGGCCGGCGCCACGCCGCGGCAACGGGTCGCAGTTTCCAGGCTGGACTTCCGCCCATCAATAATTCTTCTTCTCAATTGACAACGATTATCATTAAGCCTAATTTGGCGCTCGACATGTAGGACGGATCCGATGCACGGGTCGTCCCGCTAACTATTTGCAGTAAGGTGAATTCCATGACGGAACAAGTATCCACAAGCAGGTGCGACTCACCGCTACTCCAGGCCTTCGTCGACAACCGGATGATCCTGGTCAAGATCGCAGCGCGTATCACCGGTTGCCGCTCCCGCGCGGAAGACGTGGTCCAGGATGCGTTTTTCCGGTTGCAATCGGCGCCCCAGATCACCTCGTCCTTCAAGGCTCAACTCAGCTACCTGTTCCAGATCGTGCGCAATCTGGCGATCGACCACTACCGCAAACAGGCGTTGGAACAGAAATATTCGGGGCCGGAAGAAGAAGGGTTGAACGTGGTGATCCAGGGTGCTTCGCCAGAAACGTCGCATATCAACTTTTCCACCCTCGAGCACATTGCCGACGCGCTGACCGAGCTGCCCAGCCGAACCCGTTACGCCTTCGAGATGTACCGGCTGCACGGCGTACCGCAGAAAGACATCGCCAAGGAACTGGGCGTCTCGCCGACACTGGTGAACTTCATGATCCGCGACGCCCTGGTGCATTGCCGCAAGGTGTCAGGGGTGCGTGGGGATACGTTCGCCCGGCGGTGAAATCCGCATTGGGTTGCTGTCCTCATCGCGAGCAAGCTCGCTCCCACAGGGTTCACGACCAACCTGTGGGAGCGAGCTTGCTCGCGATGGGGCCTTGAAGCCCTACACCAACGAACACCGGTCAAAAAACCGCTCGCGCCCCAGGATCATCAGTGCCGCGCGCTTGTGCGGGAAATCGAATTCCTTTTCACAGTGAAAACACTGGTTATGCAGATGCCTGATCATCCGGGCATTGTCGGCCCGAGGCTCGGCCACCACGCGCTGGGTACGCGGATCGTCGAGAAACAGGTAATGCACCAGCGCCGATAGCCAGCTTGCGACCTTGTGCGGACCTCGATGCTGCTCTTCGCCCACCAGCATGTGGATGCCGCGGTCATAGGCGTGAGCGTCATAAAACGGTGCGATTCGATCCTCCTTGGCCCAATAGGCTTCGAAGTAGGCGAATGGCTGCTCATCGAAACAACCGATCAAGGTCAAGACCCGAGGGTCATGCTCAAGCCTGGTCAAGTACTCGCGGTGCTGTTCCAGGCTGCCCTCCTCCTGCCAGAAGCTCGCCACCCTGGGGCTGTTCTGCCAGCGGTTGAATCGCGTCAGGTCCTGCTCGATTTCAAGCGTGCGCAAAGACACCCAGGCCCCCAGCCGCGCGTCGAAACGGCGATACACCTCGCCACGCGGCTTGATCGGGCGACGCGGATGGCGCTTGCCGTCGGTGACGATCATCTGTTGCGGATAACTGCCGCTGAACGACTCTCCCAGCCAGGGCTGCGGCAGTTGCCAGAACAGCGTGCGTTCGCAGATGTATTCGTCGCTGAGTTCCCCGCCCGTCAGCAAACCACTGAGCAGGGCCTCACCGGGACGCTCATTGAGGTGCCAGACCAGGCGCTGACATTCGGGATCCCTGGCAAACAGCCAATAGCAGGCCGCCCAGAGTGCCGGGCCGACCGGCCGGTCGTTGCTTTCCTGCAAATGCACGTGCAACTGGGGACCGCGCTCCAGGCGCAGGCGGATCAGCGGCGCGCCTTCGAGCATCAGGCAGAGGTGGCGTTCGGTTTCATCGGCACCCAGGCTGCGCCCGCCGGGCAAGGGCAACAGGGTCGGCTGATTGAGGTTGGACATGGGAGCTCACGTTTTCGTCGGTGGTCAACGTGTGACGTGAGCCAGGCAGATAAATTTAAGGTCCGCTTTCAATGGGCGTGGGTCGGCACCAGCTCGATCCGGTAGGGCTGGAAGATTTCCAGCAACTGGCCGTCGTCCCGCAACTTCTGCAATATCTGGGCGAACGCTTGGGGAGAAATGGGCGCCTGGGGCCGAATCAGTGCGTAATGGTGGTAAATCTGGTCGATGCGTTCGGATACCAGCAACTGCGAGGCCACTTGCGGATTGCGCAACACGTAATCGCTGAGGTAGGAACGGGTCACCAGGGCAATGTCCGCGCGGGTGCGTAGTACCATCTGCAGGTTGCTGTCGTGGGAATAGGTCAACGTGGCGTTGTATTGGCCGATGAGGAACTTGGGATCGGCGTTGAATTCGGCAAACGCATAGTGATAACCGCTGAACAGGGCCAGGCGCTTGCCCCTGAGATCGGCGAAATAGCTCTGCTGGCGATCCGGCTGGCGTTGGGCGACGAATATCTCCGCATCCTCCAGGCCCATGTCTACCGGAGTATGGGGCACATCCTGCCAACCCCAGTCGGGGTTCTCGAAAATCGCCATGTCGACCCGGCCCTGCTTGAAATCGTTGAACCGGCGCGGAATCGAAGTGGGTACCAGCACGAATTCATAATCGGCCTGTGACCGGTTCAAGGCTTCCACCAATTGCGGTAACAGACCGGTGTCGGCGCCGTTTTCGGGACGAACGGTATAGGGCGGGAAATGCGCCGCGCCGATCCGGACCACTTGTGCAGCTTCAGCTGACACGGTCAAGAACATGGCCAGGACGGCCAGCAAGGTACGTGAGGTCATCCCCATCGGCGAACACGTCAAGATAACCACTCCCCAAAGTCCCCATCACTCTTCACGCTAGGCGGTTTCAGCCGCTTAGCCAGCCGCACGGTCAATTTAAAACAGCGGCTCGATCATTGTTCTTCTTTCATCCGGTCGCGCGGGGCAATTTAAGCTGGCCAAGGCAACCAAGCAAGCGCTCGGACAGCGAACAGCCATCTTCCATGCAGGACAACCTCCATCAGGCCGGTCTGGTCGCTCGGGCGTCATCAGGGACTAGGCGGATGCTTCGGGTTTGACTACGCTCAAACCCATCTGCACGCCGATACCGGGAACCTTGCAATGCCTTACTGGCTGGTGATTGATCTGGAAGCCACCACCGACGAAGGTGGCTGGCCGGTTACCGAAATGGAAATCATCGAAATCGGCGCCACCCTGGTGAATCGGGATGGGCGCGAGGTGGATCATTTCCAGCGCTTTGTACGGCCGCTGAGGCGCCCGTTGCTGACCTCTTTCTGTCGCACGCTGACGCATATCAGCCAGGCCAATATTGACGGCGCCGCACCGCTGACCGAGGTCTGGCCGGCATTCGAACACTGGCTGGCGCCTTATCGAGCGAACCTCGAAGGCTGGGTCAGTTGGGGCGACTACGACCGCAAGCAATTGCTTCAGGAATGGCAAGGCCAGCACTTGCACAGCGCGCTCGGCCAGGTACCGCACATGAATCTCAAGCAGCGCTTTGCCAAGGCCCGTCGGCTGGAGCGACCGCTGGGGCTCAATGCGGCGTTGCAACTGGCCGGCCTGCAGTTCTGCGGCCAACAACACCGTGCATTGGAGGACGCCCGCAATACGGCGCGATTGTTGCCGCTGGTGCTGACCGGCTGAGCGCCCTGCCAGGCGCGACAGATGACGACTGTTGTGGCCTTGTGCATACTGGCCGGCCTTTTTCAGCCCTTTCTCGAGGAATCGCCCATGTTCAAAGTCAACGAGTACTTCGACGGCACCGTCAAGTCGATCGCCTTCGGCACCTCCGAAGGTCCAGCGACCATCGGCGTCATGGCACCGGGCGAATATGAGTTCGGCACCGCGCAGCGGGAAATCATGCATGTTGTTTCCGGCGCCCTGACCGTGAAACTGCCCGACAGCACCGATTGGGAAACCTTCGCCGCCGGTAGCCAGTTCAACGTCCCGGCCAACAGCAAGTTCCAGCTCAAGGTAGCCGTCGACACGGCTTACCTCTGCGAATATCGCGGCTGAGCCGTGGCGAGGGAGCTTGCTCCCTCGCCACAAAAGCGCCTGCGTGATAAATAAAAATGCCCGTGTCCAGCGACACGGGCATTTTTTATTCAGGGATCTTCTATTCCAGCACCTCGACCGGCATGCCGACCTCAAGTCGGCCATTGCCATCGTTGACCAGATTCTGGCCGAACATCGCACCATCCGGGGTAGAACGGTACTGCTGCAACGTGGCGAAAGGCTCGCGCTGCGGATCGCGTTCGCCGGTTTGCGGATCGACCGTGGTCATGATGCAGCGTGAACACGGCTTGACCACCCGAAACTCCACCTCGCCGATACGAATACGCTTCCAGCCGTCTTCGGCGAACGCCTCGCTGCCCTCGACCACCAGGTTGGGACGAAAGCGCAGCATTTCCAGCGAGCGGCCGACCCTGCCCGATAAATCCTCCAACGAGGCCTGGCCGATCAACAACAAGGGAAAACCGTCGGCGAAGGCCACCTTGTCATCATCCTTGCCGTAGCCGGCTGCCGTGGTGCGAGCCAATTCCACCGGCACATGGACCAGCCGGGTGCGATTGCCGATGAATTCACTGACCCAGGCTGCCGTCGCGTCACCGGCATCCGGCACACGCAGAGTATCGCGCCAGATGATCACGCCACGCCGTTGTTCTTCGAGAGAAGACGGCAGCGGCACCTCGATGGCGCCGTAGCCCGGCGCGCTGAGTGTCAGTCCGCCCGCCGCGTTCCACAACGCCGAAAGCTGGCTCATCTTTGCCACGGCCCGCTGGGTCAGGAAGCGCCCGGTGGCCTCATCCACCAGCATCCAGCGTCGATCACCGTCGAGCCCGAGCTTGTCCAGGCCGATGCCCTGCAGCGGCTGCCCCTTGCCGGACTTCAACGGATACCGATACAGCGCGCTCAGCCGCAACATGATCAACTTTCCCTGATGACGAAAAAGCGCAACCTTATACGAGCGAGCCGGTGAAGCAAACCTCGATCAGCCTCAGCCGAGCATCAACCGCTGGCGCACCACGTCGACCAGCTTGTCCGGCTGGAATTTGGAAAGGAAGTTGTCACAGCCAACCTTCTTGACCATCGAATCGTTGAAGCTGCCGGACAGCGAGGTGTGCAGCACCACGTAGAGCCCACGCAGGCGTGGATCGTTGCGGATTTCCGTGGTCAGGCGGTAGCCGTCCATCTCGGGCATTTCCGCGTCGGTGAAAATCATCAGCAACTTGTCGGTCATCACTTCGCCGGTGTCGGCCCAGGCCTTGAGCATGTTCAGTGCCTTCAAGCCGTCGCTGGCGATGTGCATCTTCACGCCCAACTGGCCCAGGGTGTCACGCAACTGCGAGAGCGCGACATTGGAATCGTCCACCAGCAGGACTTCTCGACCGCGGGCTCGTTCCAGCACCGGATCCTCGAGCTTGTCCCGTGAGACCTTGGCGTTGTAGGGGACGATTTCGGCGAGGACTTTCTCCACGTCGATGATTTCCACCAACTGGTCGTCGACCTTGCTGATAGCCGTCAGGTAATGCTCGCGACCGGCACTGGTCGGAGGCGGCAGGATGGCTTCCCAGTTCATGTTGACGATGCGGTCCACGCCCCCTACCAGGAACGCCTGTACCGAACGGTTGTACTCGGTGACGATGATGGTGCTGTTAGGTCCGGGCACGAGCGGACGCATGCCGATGGCCTGGGAAAGATCGATCACCGGAAGGGTCTGGCCACGCAGATTGACCACGCCACAGACGAACGGGTGGCGCTGGGGCATCAAGGTCAGCTTCGGCAGTTGCAGCACTTCCTGGACCTTGAATACGTTGATGGCGAACAATTGGCGCCCCGCCAGGCGAAACATGAGAATTTCCAGGCGATTCTCACCCACCAATTGGGTTCGTTGATCTACTGTGTCGAGAATGCCGGCCATCGATGACTCCTGGGCTTGTTCGGATGAATCTATAAAGACGCTATCGGCGGTATGCGCCGGATCTTGACCCCGACATTAAATACCGCCGCGGGCATTGATGTCACATAGACATCATGCTTTACTGGCCTTCCGTTTTACATCCGTTTTTTCCGCTGCGCGACTTCCGTTGATGCAGTAAGTTCCCCTGCCTAAGGGATTCCCCTAGGCACAATCAGGTCTAACCTGATATTCCCGATATCCAATAGCCATTAATGTGACGCCATTCTCATTGCTGAACGGAGTCAGGCTTTTGTGCGCGACTGCAGAACAACGGATTTCCAGCCTCCCAACCGATTTCAGTGCAATCGTTTGCGAGGCCGAGTTTGCGATCCGCAAGGCACCTTCGTTCGTACCGGCCATGAGATCCAGCCGTTCGCCACACGCGATCTACTTTCGCCTGACATGATGTTGTGGAGATAAGCATGCCGAACGATCGCAACAATTGGAGCCAGCGCCTTCCCGAGTTCCTGATTGAAGCCGAGACACTCTTGGCCAAGTCGGAGGAATGCCTGAGCCATCTGGAGCTGATCAACAACGACAAGGATGCCATCGACTGCATGCTCAGCACGTTGCTGAAGCTGGCAAACAAGGCCGACGCTCTCGCATTGGAGGCCGTTTCGGAGTTTTCGCTGCATATCCATGGCTTGCTCAGTCATGCGCAACACCACATGGAGCTGCATGACCAGGCACTGGTCGCGCTGAAAGATTGCTTTACCCTGATGGCCTGGCAATTGGAGCTCGTCGACCACACCACCGGCAAACTGAGTCTGGACAACACTGAACAGACTTCCCTGATCGAAGCATTTGCCTTCCAGGTTGGCCAGAGTCCCTGCGAGGCGTTGCCGACGCCGCGCCCGATGGCGTTGGTTCCTTACGCACAAAAACAAGCGTGAGCTGGTAGCAGCCGACCAACATCATGTGCCTGGCCCGTCGTGCCTTGCCGCCGCCAAGCCGGGCGCGACCAACGAAATCCGAAGTGGTACTATGTCTCGCGTCAGTCGCCTCGGACAGCGGCGCAAGAAGCCGCCAACCGAAGCCGTCCCCGACCTGAAACATTTACCCGACCCGGCCCGTCAGATGCGCTGACTGGCCTGCCCGCAGCGAACATTCATTGGCTCCATCCGTTATGCACGCCAGCTTCAAGTCAATCATCACCTGGCCACCGTCCCGAGAAAACGCCCGCCGGTTCACATTGCTGCTGTGTATCTGCTCGACCCTCGGTTGCCTGCTGGCCTACTTGTTGGCCCATCCGCTGCCGTTGGGCTTGCTGGTGCTCAATGGCGCGGCGCTGGCCTGTGTCTGGATCCACTATCGACTGTCGCGCAAGTCCATCAAGTTCCAGCCGCAGGAACTGGCCGACCGACTGCTGGAGGTCCAGGAAAACGAGCGTCACCGGCTCAGCCGCGAACTGCACGATGACATTGGCCAACTGCTGACCGCGGCAAAACTGCAAAGTGAATGGCTCAAGCGCCGCCTGCCGGAAGACTTGCAGGGCCAATGCAGCGTACTGAGCGACACGCTGGACGAAACCCTGAACAAAGTGCGTGATGTCTCGGCGATCCTCAATCCCAGGCAACTGACCAGCCTTGGGCTCGAAGCCAGTCTCCGCGCTCATCTACTCAAGACATTGGCCAATACGCCGGTGAAATGGAGCCTCGATTGCCAGCAGCGCATGACCGGCATCCCGGACGAAATGACCGTCGCCGCCTTTCGGATCACCCAGGAGGCCGTCACCAACATGTTGCGCCACGCCCAGGCGAGCAATCTGCTGGTGCGCCTGCAACGCCTTCCTGAAGGGCTGACGTTGCTGATCAGCGATGACGGCCAGGGATTCGTCCCGGCCAGCCACCCCGGCCGCGAAGGACAGCGCGGCATGGCCGGCATGTCGGAGCGAGTCGAACAGTTGGGCGGCACCCTCAAGGTCACCAGCGAGGCCGGCAAAGGCACGCATATCGAAGCTCGTATTCCCTGGGCACCGCGTGCCCTTGAGCGGGCCAGCAAGAATAAGGTTCTCCATTGACTTGTAATTTGCTTCTGGTAGATGACCACTCGCTGATCCGGGCCGGTGTACGCGCCCTGGTCCTGGATCTCCCTGGCTACGCCGTCGTCGGCGAAGCCAGTGACGGCGCGCAATTGCCGGAACTGGTAGAACGCCTCAACCCCGATATCGTGCTGCTGGATATTTCCATGAAGGATACCGGCGGCCTGGAAGCCTTGCAGCAACTCAGGAAGGTACGCCCCCAGAGCAAGGTGCTGATCCTGTCCATGCACACTGACCCCGCGCTGATCATGCAGGCGCTGGAATCAGGAGCCCATGGCTACCTGCTCAAGGACACCACTGCCACCGAGCTGGCGCACGCCCTGGACGCGTTGCGCAACAACGAACGCTACCTGAGCCCGGCCATTGCCCATACCGTGATCAACCAGGCGCTGACCCGCGTTCAGAAACATCAGCCCGATCCAGCCCAGAACCACAACCTGACGGCGCGCCAGCTGGAGATCCTGCGGCTGATCGTTCGTGGCAAGTCCACCCGGGAAATCGCCAACGGCCTGAGCCTGAGCATCAAGACCGTGGAAACGCACCGGGCCCAGATCATGAAGCGCCTGCAGATCCATGACGTGGCCGGACTGGTACTGTTTGCGGTCCGCGAACAGATCATCAGCCTGGATGATTGAGCAGCGCCGCACCCTCCAGCAATGGCGAATCCGACGGCAGGTGCACCCGTAGCGCTTTCGGGCGCACGGTGAAACGCAGATCGTCGACCTGCAACGGCTCGCCATCCAGATTGATGTCCAGGCCCTGCGCCACCTTGATTTCCACCCAGGGCAAACGCGCTCGTACGAACATGTTGTCTATGCCCAGGCCACCGGCCAGCAGATCCTTGAGCGTACTGACAACCTCTTGAGGCGCCGGGAGGATGCTGATATCGAGCAAACCGTCGTCGGCGAACGCCTGCGGACAGAGCAAATGCCCCCCACCCGCCTGCCGACCATTGCCGATGCCCAGCGCCAGCAAGTCGCCGCGCCAGTGAAAATCGGGGCCCTGCAGTTCGCCATAGGCTGCGCTCAACTCACTGAAACGCGACAGGCCGGTAAACAGATAAGCGGCGCCCCCAAGGACTTTCTTCAAGTCCTCGGAGGTATTGGCGGTCACCTGGCTACCGAAGCCGCCCGTCGCCATGTTCAGGAAAATACAGCCGCCGACCTCGCCCACATCAATCGCCCTGGGCGTGACATCCAGCAGATCCAGGGCCTGGTCCGGCTCCAACGGGACGCCGGCCGCCCGGGCAAAATCGTTAGCAGTGCCCAGGGGGAGCAACACCAGGCTGGCATCGCCAGGCCGCTGGACCATCGCCTCGGCGATATCGCGCAGGGTTCCGTCACCGCCGCCGGCGATCAATCGGGTGTAACCGGCATCCAGTGCTTCGTCGACGCATCGCCGGGCATCCCCTGCTTCCCAGGTCAACCGTACCGCCAGGTCCCAGCCCTGTTTGCGCTTGAGCATCACTGCCGCGCGAACCTCTTCGTTGAGCGCTTGCTTGCCGTGCAGGATCAGTAGCGCCTTGCCTTTGCTCATCGTTGTCTCCGTCATTGGAAGGTTCAGGAAATGGGACCGCTCATTCAGCCGAAAAAGCCCGGCGCTGCTCAATTTATACAAAATAAGACCCAGCACCTCGAAGGAGGCGGCGGACTGCCTCTTCTCGGCAACCCTTCATTCAAGGACTTTTCCTACAAGATCTGGCGAATCAGCTCAATTGACCCTCCAGCCGTATTGGAACACCTTGGCATTCTGTTGCGCTGAATCGAAAAAACACCCAATAGGCAAGGATGAATAACCCATGGATGGATACATCAAGGCCCGCAGGGCCAGGACCAATCATTTGAAGGCTCATGGACACCGCGGAGGAACGCCTCATGCCCGGCCATGAATTCAAATTGTCCCCCCGGCAATTTGGCCCGCTCAGGAGCGAGCGGGCCGATAAGCAGAACGAAGGCAAAAGTTGCATTAATCCCGTAGGAGGAATTGATTTGGAACCGCGCGTCGTTGAACTGGAAACTCACCTCAAATACATCCGCAGGGACATGGATGAAATCCGTACCGATGTGAAAGCGGTCCGACACCGGCTCGCCTATCTGGCCGGCGCAGCCGCAGTGGTGGTCGGCCTGCTGGGCTGGGTGGCGAACAGCCGCTTCGATCAGGTGGTGACGTTGCTGTCGCGATAAAGGCCGGCATAAGGCACGGTTACTCACTCGGGCGGACAACGTTGCCAGGATTAATCCAGCACTTCGCTCAAGGGAATGAAGCTCACTTCATCACCCTGGACCAGTGTTCGCCCTTCGAGGACTTCGACCAGCCCCTCGGCCCAGGCGGCGCTGCGCAGGACACCTGAGCTCTGGTTGCGGTAGATGATCGCCTGACCGTTTTCAATGCGACCTCGCAAATACTCTCGGCGAGAGCCCGCCTTCGGCCAGGTGAAGCCTGCAGGTATCTTGAACTTGAGGGGCGCCACTGACTGAACGCCCTGGCGCCGCAGCAGGTAAGGCCGAGCCAACAGCGCAAAGGTCACCAGCGTAGAAGCGGGATTTCCCGGCAGGCCTATTACCGGCAGGCCACGGAAGTGCCCGAACGTCAGCGGCTTTCCAGGCTTGATAGCGAGCTTCCAGAGCGTCAACTCGCCTTCTTCGCGCAATGCAACGCCGAGAAAATCCGCCTCCCCCACCGATACGCCGCCGGTGGAAAGGATCAGGTCGACATCCGACAGCCCGGCCAGACAGCGACGCGTAGCGGGCAAATCATCGGGCAGGATACCTGCGTCGACAACATCGCAACCCAGGCGCTGCAACCAGCTACAGAGCAGGACACGATTGCTGTTATAGATCTGGCCTGGACCCAGGTTCTGACCAGGCTCCACCAGTTCATCACCGGTCGACAGCACCGCAACGCGTACTTTGCGCACCACTGGCAGCGATGCGCACCCCAGGGATGCCGCTAGACCCAACTCGATCGGACCCAGGCGGGTGCCGGCGTCGAGGACTCGCTCCCCGATGGTTGTTTCCTGTCCTTGAGGTCGAATGTTCTGTCCGCTGACCATGGGCTGGGTGAATCTTACCCGCTGATCATCGTCGACAATGGCGTTTTCCTGCATTTCGACGCAATCGGCACCCGGCGGGACCGGCGCACCCGTGAAGATACGCGCGCAGGTACCGGCGGCGAGAGCGTCTGGAGCCTGCCCGGCGAAAACCCGCTGACTGACGACCAACGCCTCGCCGCTCCAGTCATTCAGGCGCAAGGCGTAGCCGTCCATCGCACTGTTGGGCCAGGGCGGCAGGTCAAGTGTCGAGACCAGGTCCTCGGCCAATACTCGCCCCTGCGCCTCAGCCAGCGGCACGCGCTCATGCTGAGTGATGGGCGTGGCTGCCGCCATCTCGAGCAACCGCTCCAGCGCGACCTCGACGGCCATCAGGGCGCCGGCCTTGCCCGGTTTACCCACGGGATTCACAAGGGGCAGCCTGTTTCAGATGGGCGACGAAATTACAGGGCCGATGGCGCGCGTCCAGTTGTTCGGCCAGGATCCCGTCCCATCCGGTACGCACCGCATTGGTCGAACCCGGCAAGCAACAGACCAACGTACCGTTGGCCAGGCCGGCCAGCGCCCGGGACTGAACGGTAGAAGTGCCAATGTCCGCCACGGATATCTGCCGGAACAATTCACCAAAACCATCGACCTGCTTGTCCAACAGGCACGTAACGGCCTCGGGCGTGCTGTCGCGACCGGTGAAGCCGGTGCCACCGGTGATCAACACCACTTGCACCACGTCGTCGGCGATCCAGGTGGCGACTTGTGCGCGGATCTTGTACAGATCATCTTTAAGCAGTACCCGGGCCGCAAGGTTATGCCCAGCCTCCGTGAGGCGGTCGACAAAAACCTGTCCCGACGTGTCGGTTTCCAGAGTACGGGTATCACTGACAGTCAGCACCGCGATATTGAGCGGTACGAAAGGTACATCAGCCTTGGCTTTCATAGGCTCGTCCAGTTGTAGGGGAAACAGCCCGGTGTTATATCACAGCGCCCCATTTTTTCGCCTGTGCGGAGACACATCATGACCTCGAACGATCCCTTGCCAGCCTGCTCGATCCTGCTCCTGGCGGGTGGCCGCGGACAACGCATGGGAGGCCAGGACAAAGGCCTGCTGGAATGGCAAGGCGAACCGTTGATTGCCCACCTTCATCGGCGGACCCGGGCCCTGAGCGACGATCTGATCATCTCTTGCAACCGCAACCCGCAGCGCTACGCATTGTATGCCGATCAGTTGGTGCATGACGCCGAAGGGGATTTTCCCGGGCCATTGGCAGGCATCCGGGCGGGTCTCAAGGTGGCGCGACACGCGTATTTGCTGGTACTGCCTTGTGATGTCCCGCAAATCGACTCAAGCCTGCTCGACAGCATGCGCGAAACGGCAAGCCGCCATCCCGGCAAGCCGTTGATGGTGCGTCAGGGTGAGCATTGGGAGCCGTTGTTATGCATCATCCCACGGGTCCTGGCAGCAGACTTTGAAAGGGCCTGGGACGAAGGCGAACGCAGTCCCGGCCGCATCATGCGCACACTACACGCCGTCGCCTTGCAATGCCCGGCCAACGATGCCCGGCTGGCCAATCTCAATACGCCGGAACTGCTGGCCCGGCATACAGGCGTGTCAGATTGACACTAGCCAGGAACTAACACGCGATGTATACGTCTTACGGTCAGTAACTTGAAGAATCCATTTCGGAGAAACACCATGACTCAACGGACCCTCGCCACTTTCATGCTCGCGCTGGGCCTCGCCACTCTCGCCGGGTGTGCATCGCCAACAGTGATTACCCTGAATGACGGTCGCGAAATCCAGGCCGTCGACACGCCAAAATACGACGAAGACAGCGGCTTCTACGAATTCGAGCAACTGGACGGCAAGCAGACTCGCGTGAACAAGGACCAGGTTCGTACCGTTAAAGACCTGTGATCTTCAGCGTTACAGCCAGATAGAAAAAAGCCCGCAAGCATTGCGGGCTTTTTAATGCCTGGCGGAAAGTGCGATGGCTACCAGCGCAGGGCAATATCACTCTTGAAGACCCGCTCCTGACCCGTGATCGGATCGATGAAACCTAATCTCTTGGCCAACAGCTTGAGCGGGTTGGCATAGTCATCCTGGGCATCCCTAATCACATCGGGATAAAACGGATCGTTGCAGATGCCAGCCCCCAAGGCACTCATATGCACCCGCAGCTGGTGCTTTTTCCCGGTAACCGGATACAGGCCGTACCGCCACAGGTCGCCGTTCCTCTCAAGCACTTCCATGGCCGTCTCGGTATTGGGCTCGCCTGGCCCCTCCTGCATCCGGAAAAAAGGCTCGCCGTCGATCATCCGGCTTCTGTGCACACACGGAAAAGCCACTCCGGGCAGTGCGGGGGCAATGGCTTCATAACTTTTTTCGATTCGCCGCGTCGGAAACAACGATTGATAAGCCGAACGCGTCTGCGGATTGGCTGAGAACAAGACCAGCCCGGCCGTGTGCCGATCAATACGGTGCAAGGGCACCAGATGGGGGTTGTCCAGGCGACGGATCAAACGGCGCAGCAATGTCTGCTCCACGTATTCCCCCGCCGGCGTGACAGGCAGGAAATGCGGTTTGTCCGCCACCACCAGATGCTCGTCGATGTAGAGAATCGACTCCACCACAGGGATCGGTTTTTCATCGGGTACTTCGCGAAAATAGTGGATCCGCATACCTTCGCGATAGGGCAGGTCAATACCGATCGCCCGCCCCTCCCCGTCCAACACCCGCCCCCGGACAATCCGATCCAGCCACTGCTCGCGGCTGATCGTGCTGAAATGCTCGCAAAGACATTCCAGCACCGTCTGCCAGGAGCCAGGCGGCAAGTACAGTGTGCTGGCCTGATGGTGCGCGGCGGAAAATGATGAACCGGACATTAAAAACTCTTGAGCGTTTACGGGGCCGGTATTATCCGCCACTCGCACAAGCCGGCACAGTGCTTATTGGCTCATGCGCGAACTGATGTCGGTTTTTCCGCTGCCTCGGTGAACTCCTTCAACCAGCGCAGCACCTCGACTGCCTCCCAACGTCCCGGGTCGTACAATGCATACAACAGCCCCTGGTAACCCACCACGTCCAATTGCTTGTGGTAACCGGCACGCTGGAACAACGCTTCGATCTCGGCAAAACAGGTGTTGAAATGCAGCTTGTTGAAGGGTGTCTTGCCTTCGGTTACCAGACCATCCAGGCGCAACTCCAGGACCGCCTCGCGCACAACGTCCGCGGACATCCTGTTCACGCTGTTTTTCAATTGTTCGACATTGACCAAGGGACGCACTCCGGATTGCTGTATGGGCATACAGTAACCGAAGAATGTCATTTCGCCAATGGCGGTGGATGGACTCAGGCGATGGAAGGTATCAACGTAGAAACGCCGCAACCCGATCAGGGTCATCGAAGGGCCAGTCCAGCTCCGCCCCTGTATCGATCCGACGGAGCACGGGGATGCGCAAGCCATAGGCTTCGGACAAGGCCTCGCTTTCGGCGATATCCACCAGTTCTACCAAGAGGCCATGCTCGACGAAAGGCATCAGCACGCCCTCGGCAACTTCACACAGGTGGCACCCCAGGGTGCCGAACAACTGGCATTCAGGCGGCATGGCAGGTAGACCCGAAAAAATAGACCATCATTCTAGGCTCGCTCCACGTGGCCGTCGAGCGGCGTACCGTGGCTCACCATGTTTCAGTAAAACACTGACGCAAATCATTGAGCCCAAATGTCTTTTCGGCAATGCTCGACGTATTTTCTCTCCTAAGCTGGATGTCAGCGTCTTGAAACGGAGTTCCTCTTGTTCGCCAACCTGCTGATCATCCTAGCCTCGTCCCTGGTAGTCATCGCCCTGTTCAGGCGATTACGCCTGCCACCGGTGCTCGGCTACCTCTGCGTCGGGCTGGCGGTCGGCCCCACAGCCCTGGACTGGGTAAACGACAGCGAGGAATTGCCGGATCTGGCCGAACTCGGCGTGGTCTTCCTGTTGTTCTCGCTGGGGCTGGAATTCTCGTTGTCGAAGATGCTCGAACTGCGCAGGGTGGTGTTCGGCCTCGGCAGTTTGCAGGTGGTGTGTTCGGGGGTGCTGCTGGGGGGCGTGCTGGTGATCTGCGGTGCCCCGGCGCTGGCGGCACTGCTCCTGGGCGCCGGGCTGGCGCTGTCGTCCACGGCCATAGTCAGCAAGGAGCTGACCAGCCTGGGGGAAATTTTCAGTAGTCACGGCCAGAACGCTATCGGTGTGCTGCTGTTCCAGGATGTCGTTGCGGTATTACTGCTGACCCTGGTGCCGGTCTTTGCCGGCAGCAGCGAGTACGCCTGGTACTGGGCGCTGCCCCTGACCCTGGGCAAGACTCTGTTTCTGTTCGGCGGTCTGCTGCTTGCCAGCCGCTGGCTGCTGCCCCGGCTATTCCATGAAGTAGCCGCGTCCCGGTCCGCCGAACTGTTCGTGCTGCTGGCGCTGGTGATCGTACTGCTCACCGCATGGCTGACGCACCTGCTCGGCCTGTCACCGGCCCTGGGGGCATTCCTAGCCGGCATGCTGCTGGGAGAAAGCCATTACCGGCACCAGATCGAGGCCGATATACGTCCATTCCGCGACATCCTGCTGGGGCTGTTTTTCGTCAGCATCGGCATGCTGATCGACCTTCGACTGTTCATCGACGATGGCCTGCAGATACTCGGATTGACCCTCGGCTTGATGATCATCAAGGGCTGCGTGGTCGCCGCACTGGTCAAGTGGCGCGGCAGCGACGGCGAAACCGCGTGGCGCAGCGGCCTGGCCCTGGCTCAAGGTGGCGAGTTCTGTTTTGCCCTGATGGCATTGATGCAGCAGAACCGCCTGATGCCCGCCGACATCGGCGGCCTGCTGTTGGCCGCGACATTCTGCTCGATGCTGCTGACCCCGCTTTTGCTGCGTGCAGCGCCGGCGATTGCCGCGCGCCTGCACCGCAAACCCAACCAGGAAGCACAACTGGACCAGATCAGCGAACTCAATGCAGGCTTGTCGGGTCATGTGGTGATCTGCGGGTATGGTCGGGTGGGCCAATCCATCGGGCGGTTCCTGCGCCGCGAAGGCCTGGCCTTTGTCGCCCTCGACGACGACCCGGTGATCATTCAGGAAGCCACGGTCGACGAGCGTTGCGTACATTACGGGGACTCACGCCGGGCAGACCTGCTGGCCGCCGTCGGACTGAGCCGCGCCCGGCTGCTGGTCATTGCGGTCGACAAGACGGACATCGCGCTGACCGTGCTCAGGGCAGCCCGACGCGTAAACTCGCAGGTACCGATCCTGGTGCGCACTCGGGACGACAGCCAACTGGCCGAACTGCAGGCCGCCGGAGCGACCGAAGTGGTCCCGGAACTGCTTGAATCGAGCCTGATGCTCGCCTCTCACGCGCTGGTCATGCTCGGGCTGCCGGAGCAGCGGGTCCGGCATCATGTGGATCAGGTTCGTCACGAACGCTATGGCCTGCTGCACGGGTTCTATCCCGGCAATCAGGACAAGGAACCGTAGCGCAGTGTTCAGTCCTGACTGACGGCACCGATCTTGTGGATCGACAGATCGGCGCCGTAGTACTCCTCTTCCTGGGTCAGCCGCAGGCCCAGCACGAACTTGATCGCACCATAAACCGCGAACCCGCCAACCAGGGCAATGACGACGCCCAACGCAGTGCCGACCAGTTGGCTGACCAGGCTGACGCCGCCCAGGCCACCCAAGGCTTGCTGGCCGAAAATGCCGCAGGCAATGCCACCCCAGACGCCGCACAGGCCATGAAGGGGCCAGACCCCGAGCACGTCGTCGATTTTCCACTTGCCCTGGGCCGCGGTGAAACACCAGACAAACAGCCCGCCCGCGATGGCTCCGGTCGCCAGCGCCCCCACCGGATGCATCAGGTCGGAACCGGCACAGACCGCCACCAACCCGGCCAACGGGCCGTTATGCAGGAAGCCGGGGTCGTTGCGCCCGATGATCAAAGCCGCCACGGTCCCGCCGACCATTGCCATCAACGAGTTGACCGCCACCAACCCACTGACTCCAGGCAACGTCTGGGCACTCATAACGTTGAAACCGAACCAGCCGACAATAAGAATCCACGAGCCCAACGCCAGGAACGGGATGCTCGAAGGCGCGAACGCCACCAGGCGCCCGTCCCGGTAGCGACCATTGCGCGGCCCGAGCAACAGTACCGCGGCCAATGCCAGCCAGCCGCCCATGGCATGCACGACCACGGAGCCGGCAAAGTCATGGAAACTGGCGCCGAAACGGGCTTGCAGCCAGCCTTGCAGGCCGTAGTTGCCATTCCAGACCAGGCCTTCGAAAAACGGGTAGATGAACGCTACTATCAGCACCGTGGCGCACAACTGCGGTACGAACCGGGCACGCTCGGCGATCCCTCCGGAAATAATGGCCGGGATCGCGGCGGCAAAGGTCAGCAGGAAGAAAAACTTCACCAGGCTGTAGCCGTGGTCAGCGCTGAGCACCGCCGCCGGCTGCAAAAAGGTCACGCCGTAGGAAATCCAGTAGCCTATGAAGAAATAGGCCAAGGTCGACACTGCGAAATCGCTGAGAATCTTCGACAACGCATTAACCTGATTCTTTTGTCGGACGGTGCCTACTTCAAGGAACGCGAAGCCGGCGTGCATGGCCAGAACCATGACCGCACCGAGCAGGATGAACAGCGTGTTGGAGCTGTGGACCAGATTGTCCACGGCGCTTTGCAGATTTTCCATGGTGTTGGCAGACCTGAGAAAGTTGAAAAGGCACCAAAGCGGTTCAATCGAGCGGCCGACGCACCAAGTTGAAACGCCTCATTCCCCTGCGAGCCGCTTTGGTGCACGAAAACCGCTGTCACGACGTTGCGCAGCGTGGTGCTTCGCGGGTTTTGATTATTTGAGTTAAGGTTCTGCGGGCTTTTGCCCAGCTTCAGCGCACCGGCGCATGCTGACGCACCAGTACATGGCGGATACCAGAGCAAAAGTTGTACCAGCAGTTTCACTGAACCTTCCGGCAAGGCTCATACTCGAACGCTTCAGACGTCACTTACGGAGATGCACCAATGGCCAGAACCCAGGCAAAGACTGCTCAAGAAACCTTGAAGGAAGACTTCCAGACGCTGGTCAAGGACACCGAACGGTTGCTGGACCACACGGCGACCCTGGCTGGTGATCAGGCTGACGAATTGCGCAGCCAGATCCACGAAACCCTTTTGCGCGCCCGTGAAACCCTCCAGCTGACCGAAGACTCGGTACGCGAGCGCGGTCAGGCTGCAGTGATTGCCACCGAAGAATATGTGCAGGCCAATCCTTGGCAATCGGTCGGCATCGCTGCGGGCGTGGGCTTTTTGATCGGACTGCTGGCGACACGGCGCTAATGATGGGCATCGACGAATCCGGCTCGCCCGAATCGGGCACGAAGCCTACCGCGCGGCGCCTGGGCGCGGCATTCCTCGGCTTGCTGCACAGTCATGTCGAACTGTTCGGCATCGAATTGCAGGAGCAGAAGGCCCGCACCGTCAGCCTGTTGTTGTTTGCCGGGCTCGCGCTGGTTTTCGGTTTGCTGCTGCTGGTCGGGCTGTCCGCACTGGTGCTGATTCTGGTGTGGGATACCTATCGCCTCGCGGGGATCATCGGCCTCTGCCTGTTTTATCTGCTGGCGGCGTTGTTCTGCGGGCTTCGGCTCAAGGCAGCGATTTTTGATGAGTCCTCGCCTTTCCATGCCACCCTCGAAGAACTCGCCAACGACCGGGAGCGCCTGTTGCCATGAGTCGGCCCGATATTCCCCAAGCCCGTACCCGGCAGGAGATGCGCAAGGCGCTGGTGCGCCTGCGCATGGAGATGCACCGCCAGGAAATTCGTCAGGAAACCCGGCAACTGCTGCACCCGCTGCAACGGGTGCGCGGCTTTACGCAAAGCTGGCATGAGGGCTTCGGCCTGAAGCATGCGTCACTCTGGGGCGTGGCCGCCGTGTCCTTGCTCGGCTTCCTCGGCGGCAAGCGGACCCGAAGCGGACGCTCAGGACGCTCAGGTGGCTTCTCGCGACTGATCCGGCTAGCAACCGCGCTGCTGCCGCTGATCAAGCTGGCCAAGACTGTACGCAAACCCTGACGGCCGTGTCCTCGGGCCGACCCTGAACGGGCCTTTCCATTGGAACGGCCCGATTGACCCGTCCGTGCAACACCCGGGTACAACAGGTCGATGCCTGCGGCCCTTGCAGGACGCGTCCCGAACCGGGAAGCTAGGGCATCGACTCACCAAACGGAGCAACTGGCCTTGGATTGGCACACCCTGCTGACTCGCGAACGCCTGGGAAAACCCCTGCACAGTCCGGAAGAACTGGGCCGCAGCCCTTTCCATAAAGACCACGACCGCATCATCTTTTCCGGTGCATTCCGTCGCCTCGGACGCAAGACCCAGGTGCATCCGGTCTCCAGCAACGATCATATCCACACGCGCCTGACCCATTCGCTTGAAGTCAGTTGCGTCGGGCGCTCTCTGGGCATGCGCGTGGGAGAAACCATCCGCGGCGCCCTGCCAGACTGGTGTGAACCCAGCGACCTGGGCATGGTGGTGCAATCGGCCTGCCTGGCCCACGACATCGGCAACCCGCCGTTCGGCCACTCCGGTGAAGACGCCATCCGCTACTGGTTTCAACAGGCGGCCGGACGAGGCTGGCTGGATGCCATGAGCGAGGCCGAGCGCAATGACTTTCTCAATTTCGAGGGTAATGCCCAAGGATTCCGGGTCCTCACGCAGCTCGAATACCATCAGTTCGACGGCGGCACCCGGCTGACCTACGCGACGCTTGGCACTTACCTGAAATATCCCTGGACTGCCCGCCACGCCGACTCCTTGGGCTACAAGAAGCACAAGTTCGGCTGCTATCAGAGCGAACTGCCGTTGCTCGAGCAGATTGCCCACAAGCTCGGCCTGCCGCAAATCGAGGACCAGCGCTGGGCAAGGCATCCGCTGGTCTACCTGATGGAGGCCGCCGACGATATCTGCTACGCGCTCATCGACCTGGAAGACGGCGTGGAAATGGAGCTGCTGGAATACCCGCAGGTGGAATCGCTGCTGCTGGATCTGGTCGGCGATGACCTGCCGGAGACTTATCGTCAGCTTGGCCCGCTGGATTCCCGGCGGCGCAAACTGGCGATCCTGCGCGGCAAGGCCATCGAACACCTGACCAACGCCGCCGCCCGGGCGTTCGTCGAGCAGCAGGAGGCACTGCTGGCAGGCACGCTGCAGGGAGACCTGGTGGAACACATGCATGGCCCGGCCAAACGCTGTGTCTTGAACGCCAAGGACATGGCCCGCAAGAAGATATTCCAGGACAAGCGCAAGACCCTGCATGAAATCGGTGCCTACACCACGCTGGAAATTCTGCTCAACGGGTTCTGTGGTGCCGCCCTGGAACAACACGGCGGCCGTACACCCTCGTTCAAGAATCGGCGCATCCTCGATCTGCTGGGTAACAACGCGCCAGACCCTGACGGCCCCTTGCACAGCGCGTTCCTGCGAATGATCGATTTCATCGCCGGCATGACCGACAGCTATGCCAGCGAAATGGCACAGGAAATGACCGGTCGCACTCGTCAATGAGCTAAGCGCCGCCTTTATCGGCGGCTCACTCAACAACAGATAAACAAACTTTTCTCAAACTCGCTATCTCTACGAAATGAGCGAAACAAGCTACTGACGGACTATGCGCGCTTGATTAAAAGTTAAACATCTTGCCTTGAATAGAATATAAGACGCGCTCGTCCCACTCCATTCGCCTACCAATAACCTAAATACTTCGTAGTACCTTTCCTCTTTTCTTGTAGGAAACTTCCGAAACTGGAAATGTAGCCCCGTCTCCTCGTACGACCCTGACTTAACTGGGCTAAGGTGCGCGCTTTATTCAGTTCGCAGGGGATTTATTCATGAACTCCGTTTTCATTGTCGACGATCATCCGGTCATCCGCCTCGCCGTTCGAATGCTGCTGGAGCATGAAGGTTATAAAGTTGTAGGAGAAACCGACAACGGCGTCGACGCGATGCAAATGGTCCGTGAATGTATGCCGGACCTGGTCATACTGGACATCAGCATTCCCAAGCTTGATGGGTTGGAAATTCTTTCACGTTTCAACGCAATGACCGCCCCGATCAAGACGCTGGTGCTGACGGCGCAATCACCGACGCTGTTTGGCATCCGCTGCATGCAATCTGGTGCCTCCGGCTATGTGTGTAAACAGGAAGACCTCAGTGAATTGATCAGCGCAATTAAGGCCGTACTGTCCGGCTATAACTATTTCCCGAGCCAGGCGTTGACGCCCCTGCGTCATGATGATCCGCGCAGTATCGAGCTGGATCTTTTCAAAAGCGTCAACGATCGCGAATTGATGGTGCTGCAACTTTTCGCGCAGGGCCGTACCAACAAAGACATCGCCAAAGGCATGTTTCTCAGCAATAAAACCGTCAGCACGTATAAAAAACGCTTGATGCAGAAACTCAAGGTCAAGTCCCTGGTAGATCTGATCGAGATGGCCAAGCGCAACGCACTGGTTTGAGAAATAACAGCATGTACAGATGTCTACGCGAATTTCTTCTGCTGTCGTGCGCAGGACTCTATGTCGCGACTCTCATGGCCGCCCCGCAGTTGCCCGAGCGTTATACGCTGCTGAGTCGGGCGACGGCGGATCCCATGCAGATCAGACTCGACGCTCCCCATCGCGCCTGGCTGCAAGGTCGTCAGGAGCTGGTCCTGGGTACATCCGCACCGGATTATCCCCCGTTCGATCTTTCCACCAGTGGCCGCGATTATGAAGGCATGACTGCCGATTACGCGGGTGTCGTCGCCCAGGCGACCGGTTTGCCCATGAAGGTATTGCGCTTCAGTTCCCGTGGCGACGCGATTGCCGCGCTGGAAAGCGGGCAAATCGACTTGCTCGGCAGCGCCAACGGTTTCGAGGCCAGCAATCCGGGCATCGCCCTGTCGAAACCCTATGCAGTAGACCAGCCCGTCCTTGTTACCCGGACGGGCGACAGCCCGTCCCTGACCGAAGATCTCGAAGGGCTGCGGCTGAGCATGGCCTATCACTACCTGCCCCTGGATGAAATCAGAAAACTCTATCCCAGGGCGCAGATCACCACCTACACCTCTTACCAGAACGCCATCAATGCCGTCGCCTTCGGCCAGGCCGACGTATTTCTCGGCGACACCGTTTCTACCCACTATCTGATCAACAAGGGTTACCTGAGCAACGTCCGCATGGCCAGCTTCGGAAAACACGAAACCTACGGTTTCAGTTTCGCGGTCCGCCGGGATAATGCCCTGCTGCTGGAAATCCTGAACGCCACGCTGAGCCAGCTCCCGATTGCGGAGCAGACGGCGATCTCAAAACGCTGGAGTGCCGGCAGCGACCTGTACCTCACGGATCAGCGGATACAACTGACTGACCGCGAACAACGTTGGCTGACGAAGCATCCCGTCGTTCGCGTGGCCGTAAACGAAACGTTCGCGCCGTTTACGTTCTTCGATCCGGACGGTGATTTTCGCGGTATCAGCGCCGACCTGCTGGAACTGATCAGGCTGCGTACCGGCCTGCGCCTGGAGATCCAGCGGCGCCAGACTGACGGCGAAATGATCTCCGCGGTGGTGAAAGGCGAGGCCGACATGATTGCCGCGCTCCTGCCCAGCAGCGAACGGCAACAGTCCTTGAAGTTCAGCCGTCCCTACCTCGACAGCGCCTTTGTCCTGCTGACCCGCAAACAATCCGACACGCCCGCGACCCTCGACCAGCTCGCCGGCAAGCGTCTGGCAATCGCCGCGGGCAATCCCATCATCGACTGGCTGCGCAGCGAATATCCGCATATCCAACTGGTCGAGGCCGCCGACTCCCTGCGGGCCGTCGATATGCTCGCCCAGGGAGAGGCCGATGGCAGCGTCAGTTCGCTGGTCATGGCCAATTATTTCCTGTCTTCCCACACGCTGCGCGACACATTGCAGATCAGCAGCACCGTAGGCACCCGACAAGCCCTGTTCTCGTTGGCCAGCGCAACGAACTCACCAGAGTTGAGCTCGATCCTGGACAAGGCCCTGACCAGCATCGAACCCGCCGAACTGGGGGTCATCAACAACCGCTGGCGAGGGCATATCTCGGCGGCGGAGCTTACCTGGCGCACCTATCACCGGGTATTCCTGCAGTTTGTCGCAGGCGCCGGCCTGTTATTGCTGCTGTCCCTGGCGTGGAATGCCTATATGCAGCGGCAGATCAGGCAACGCCAGAAGGCGGAGCTGGCGCTCAACGACCAGCTTGAATTCATGCATGCCCTGCTCAACGGCACCCCACATCCGATCTACGTGAGGGACCGCCATGGGCTTCTGCAAAGCTGTAACGACAGTTACCTGGAATCATTCAACGCAACACGCGAAGAAGTGATCGGCAAGGACGTCGCGGCGGTATCCATGAGCAATGTTTTCGAAGCGCAGGAATATCGGGCGGACTACCAGCGTGTCATGGCCGAAGGCACCGCCTTGATCACCGACCGGCCACTGCAGATTGGCGCTCGGAAGCTGACGATCTATCACTGGATCCTCCCCTACCGTAACGCCGCGGGACACGTGCAAGGCATCATCGGTGGCTGGATCGACATCAGTGAACGGCGCCAGCTTGTCGAGGAACTGCATGCCGCCAAGGAACAGGCCGACGCCGCCAATCGCGCGAAAAGCACCTTCCTGGCGACCATGAGCCATGAAATCCGTACGCCCATGAACGCAGTGATCGGCATGCTGGAACTGGCCCTCAAGCATGCCGACAAGGGACAGGTCGACCGTTCGACCATAGCGGTCGCGTACGAATCGGCCTCAGGCATGCTGGAGCTGATCGGCGATATCCTGGACATTGCCCGCATCGAATCAGGCCACCTGACCCTGGCCCCCGAACGAGTGAATGTCAGCACCTTGCTGCGCTCGGTGGTCAGGGTATTCGAGGGACTGGCCCGGCAAAAAAATCTGCTGTTGTCGCTGCAAGTAGAGCCCGACGACGACAAACACGACGTCCTGATAGACCCGTCGAGATTCAAGCAGGTGATCTCGAACCTGATCAGCAATGCCTTGAAATTTACCGAGCAGGGCGAGGTGAAGGTCCGCGCCAGGCTTTCCCGAACCGCTCACGAAAATACGTTGCGGATGCAGATAGAAGTCAGCGACAGCGGCATTGGCATCAGTCCGGTGGACATGCAGCGCCTGTTCGAACCGTTTGCCCAGGCCGACAACAGCAGCCGGATGGCCCGCAAAGGCGCGGGGCTGGGCCTGGTGATCAGCCGCCAGTTGTGCCAGATGATGGGCGGTGAGTTGTCCCTGGACAGCCAACCGGGCGTCGGTACCCAGGTCCGGCTTACCCTGGAGCCGAGCATCCTGCCCGAGACGACGATCGGCATCCCGGTGGAGCCTGCGGTCGAAACGGCCACGGCCCAATTGAGCGTCCTGGTGGTGGATGATCACCCGGCCAATCGTTTATTGATGACGCAGCAACTGGAATACCTCGGTCATCGCCACTCCCTCGCCAACGATGGCGCGCAAGGGCTCAAGGCTTGGCTTGAGGGTGATTTCGACCTGATCATCGCCGACTGCAACATGCCTGTCATGAGCGGTTACGAGCTTGCCAGGGCCATCCGTCGGTACGAGGCCGAACATCAACAGCCGCGCTGCACCATCCTCGGGTTCACCGCCAATGCGCAACCCGAGGAGAAGCAGCGCTGCAAGGAGGCCGGAATGGACGACTGCCTGTTCAAGCCGATCAATTTGAGCACCCTGAGCCAATGGATGAACACGATCAAGCCCGCGAGCCGCCCAGCCGTGTTCAATGTCCGGAGCCTGCACATGCTCACCGGCGGCGACCCGATCTCCGTCCGGCGGCTGCTGGCGGAACTGCTCAGCAGCAACCGTTCCGACCGCCAGGAACTGCTCCAAGCCGCCCGTACCGGCGCTTCCCAAGCGCTCGCCGAAACGGCGCACAAGATAAAAGGTGTCGCCCGTATCGTGCAGGCAAATGGGCTGATCGAATTGTGCGAGGCTCTGGAAATCGCCTGTCATCAAGAGCAGGCACCCGGACAAATCGACGCCTGCGCGAAAGCGCTCCACCGAGCGATGACCGAACTGGAACAGGCGCTGGAAACGGAGATCGCCAAGGCAGGATAATCCAGTGTTTACTATGCTGTTGGCTCAGCAGTGCGTATCAGGGGGCGATCTCCCCCCGAACACTTGGAGTGACGGATATGCCCAGCGCACCGCGTCCGGAAAAACGCCGGTTTCCCCTGCACGTCCATATCAGCGTGATGTTTACCCTGCTCCTGCTGCTGACCGGCGTCGTGCTGGGCGTCTTCAACTACCGGCAAACCACCCAGATCATCCTGTCCAGCAGCGAAAAGCTGTTCAATCGAATTGAACAGGACGTACGCCTGGACCTGTACGACACCTACGAACCGATCCGTCATCTGCTGGGCCTGCTGGCCGATTACCCGGCGACGCGTGCGCCTGGGATGGCGCAACGGCTGGACCTGCTCGTGCCCTTCAGCCAGGCGCTGCGAGACAACCCGAACCTGGCGTCGCTGTACCTGGGTGACAGCAAGGGCGAGTTTTTCATGGTCCGGCCGTTGCGCACCGATGCCTTGAGGGCTGCGATGAAGGCACCGGTCGGCGCGCTGTATCAGGTCTGGACCGTTGAGCGCGCCGGCAACGAAGGCCTGGTTCGCTCGCAATCGTTGTTCTATGACCGGGACCTTAACCTTCTCAGCCGCCTGCAACATCCTGACGAAACCTACGATCCGCGGAGCCGGGGCTGGTTCCGTAGCGCCTTGAACAGCCATGAACAGATCACCACCGAACCCTACGTGTTCTTTTCCACCCGAAACATCGGCACCACCCTTGCGCGGCGCAGCGGCGAGCAGGCCGTCATCGGCGCTGACCTGACCCTCGCCGCCCTGTCCCAGACATTGGCCAAGCACAAGGTGAGCGCCGGCACCGAAATTGTCCTGATCGATCCCCAAGGCAACGCGGTGGGCTATCCGGACAGCCCCCGGTTGATCGCCGACATTCAGTCGTCCCGCCTGATCAAGGCGCGTGACCTTGCCCCGGCCATCGCCGCTGCGCTCGATGACCACACTGACACGCCACGCCTGGAAGCGGCCGGACGCCATTGGATCGTTTCCCGCAGCCACATGCAGGAGGGCGGGCCGCAGGGTTTGGAGTTGGCCTTGCTGGTGCCGGAGGACGAACTGCTCGCCGATGCCTATCGCCTGCGCTGGCAAGGCGCGCTGATTACCCTCGCCACGTTGCTGATGTGCCTGCCCCTCGGCTGGCTGACCTCGCGAATCCTGGTCAAGCCCTTGCGCGCACTGGTCAAGGAAGCCGACGCCATTCGCAGCTTCGACTTCAACTATCCGGTGTCCCGCCGTTCTCCGGTGCTGGAGGTCGATCAACTGGGTGTTTCGATGGCACGCATGAAAGAAACCCTGGCGAGTTTTTTCGAGATCACGGCCAGCCTGCGCGCTGAAACCCGCTTTGCCCCGCTATTGGAGCGGGTGTTGTTCGAGACGGTGAAAATCGGCCAGGCCCAGGCCGGCCTGATCTATCTGCGCGAACACGACGAGGAGCAAGTCAAGCCCTACGGGCTGGTGATCGATGGGACGCCTCGGGACCTGCAAGCCTTCGCCCTGCGAGGCTACGCACTGAATGGCGCGGACAGCCCGCCGTGGTTACAGGAACTGGCCACCGCGGAGACCCTGGTGTCCTCGCTGGGCTTCGAGCAGGCTGCCGATTTGCGCAGCGTCCTGCTGGAACTGGATGCCCCGCGCGTGCACCTGATCGGCATCCGCTTGCGCAACCGCCATCAGGAAACCGTTGGCATCTTGTTGCTGTTGATCACAGACAGCGGCGCTGAAGCCGACCTGGAGAAACTCCAGCCGGACCGCATCGCCTTTCTCCAGGCCGTTTCCGGCACCGCGACGGTGAGCATCGAAAGCCAGCGCCTGCAAGCCAGGCAAAAGCAGCTGCTGGACTCATTCATCCAACTGCTCGCCGGGGCGATCGATGCCAAGAGCCCTTACACCGGCGGCCATTGCCAGCGAGTGCCAGCCCTGACGCTGATGCTCGCCCAGGCCGCGGCCGCCAGCCAGGCACCGGCGTTCGACGCCTACCGGCCAACGGACGATGAATGGGAAGCGCTGCACATCGCTGCCTGGCTGCATGACTGCGGCAAGGTCACCACACCCGAGTACGTAGTGGACAAGGCCACCAAGCTGGAAACCCTGAACGACCGGATCCATGAAATCCGTACCCGCTTCGAGGTACTCAAGCGCGACGCCTGGATCAATTACTGGCAGGCCCTGGCAACCGGTGGCGAGTCGTCAGCCCTGGCCCGCCAGCGCGACGCGACGCTGGCCGCCCTCGATGATGACTTTGCCTTTGTCGCACGCTGCAACCTGGGCTCCGAAGCCATGGCCGAGCGTGATCTGCAGCGTCTGCAACGCATCGCCCAGCGCACGTGGACGCGCACCCTGGATGATCGTCTGGGAGTTTCCTGGGAGGAAAGCCGACGCCAGGCGCGCACACCTTCGCCGACGCTTCCGGTGACTGAATCGCTGCTGGCGGACAAACCCGAGCATTTGATCGAGCGGCATGCAGCCGAGCTGATTCCGGCAGACAACCCATGGGGCTTCCAGCTCGATGTACCGCGCTGGAAATACAACCGCGGCGAACTCTACAACCTCAGCATCACGCGCGGCACACTGACCCGCGAAGAACGTTATGTGATCAACCACCACATGGTGCAGACGATCCTGATGCTCAGCCAGCTGCCCTTCCCCAGCCACCTGGAAAACGTTGCGGAAATCGCTGGCGGCCATCACGAGAAAATGGATGGCACCGGTTATCCGAAGCGACTCAAGCGCGAGCAGATGAGCCTGCCGGCTCGAATGATGGCGATTGCCGATATCTTCGAAGCGCTGACCGCAGCGGATCGCCCGTATAAAAAAGCCAAGAAACTGAGTGAAGCCCTCGGCATCATGGCCACCATGTGCCGCGACGCCCACATCGATCCCGAGCTGTTCCAGCTGTTTGTCGACGAGCGAATCTACTTGCTTTATGCCGATGAGTTCCTGGACCCGAGCCAGATCGATGAGATCGACCCGGGCAGCCTGCTGGTCAATGCCGGGCTGAAGGCGTGATCAGCAATCGGTCAGCCGCAGGAAGATTGCCGCCAGTTGCTCGATGCCGGCCTGGTCGTGCTCGGTGAAGCGCGCCGGTTTCGGACTGTCCAGGTCCAGCACGCCGATCAGTCGTCCCTCTTTGACCAGCGGCACCACCAGTTCGCTGTTCGAGGCGCTGTCGCAGGCAATGTGCCCGGGAAACGCGTGGACATCTTCGACACGCTGGGTTTGGCGAGTCGCCGCCGCCGTGCCGCAGACACCACGACCGAAGGGAATGCGCACACAGGCAATCTGGCCCTGGAACGGCCCCAGCACCAATTCCTCGCTGCGGTTGAGGTAGAAACCGGCCCAGTTCAGACCCTCCAACTGACTGAACAGGAAAGCCGAGAATTGCGCGGCATTGGCGATGAAGTCGCGTTCATCCGCCAGCAACGATTGCAGCTGTGCCGACAACAGGCCGTAGCCTTCGAGGCCGTCACCGGTGTGGGTCAAATCGATCATGCTTTGTGCTCCAGGAGTTTGAGGCCCACCCAATAACGGGCAAATTGATAGGCGCAACGTCCGTTGCGGTTGCCACGTCCGGTTGCCCAGCGCACCGCCTGCACATCCAGTGCTTCGTCACGCTGCCAGTCGAGCCCGGCCTTGGCCGCCAGCTCGCCGATCCAATGCTCTACCACATCGAGGAAATGCTCCTGGGTAAATGGATAGAACGATAGCCATAACCCGAAGCGGTCGGACAAGGCGATCTTGTCTTCCACCGCCTCGCTGGGGTGCAGCTCGCCGTCGACCCGTTTCCAGTTCTCGTTGTCGCTTTCCTTTTCCGGTACCAGGTGACGGCGGTTCGAGGTGGCGTACAGCAGCACATTGTCCGGCGCCTGTTCCAGGGAACCGTCGAGCACACTCTTGAGCACGCGGTAGTCGCCTTCGCCGGACTCGAACGACAGGTCATCGCAGAACAGCACAAAACGCTGGGGCAGTTTTGCCACCTGCTCGACTACCCGGGGCAGATCGGCCAGGTGGTCACGCTCGATCTCGATCAAGCGCAGGCCCTGCCCGGCATGCTCAGCCAGCAAGGCCCGTACCAGCGACGACTTGCCGGTGCCGCGCGAGCCCCAGAGCAAAGCGTGGTTGGCCGGCATGCCATCGATGAACTGACGGGTGTTGCGGCCCAGTTGTTCAACCTGACGGTCGACACCGATCAGGTCCGACAGGCGCATGTCGAGGCTGACCGTCAACGGCATCAGGAAGCCGCTGCGCCCGTCGCGTTGCCAGCGGGCGGCCAGGGTCTGGCTCCAGTCGATGTCGGGCCGCGGAGCGGGCAACAAGGGCTCGATACGGGCAAGCACCGCATCGGCGCGCTCAAGAAAAGCATTCAATCGGGCGTCCACGTCTTTTCCTCGGACAAGTTCACGGTAATGATGACGCTACAGCGACGAAACGACGAGGCCAGCTGCGGGTCTGTTTCAGACAATGCAAACCGGCCGCACCGGTATTCGGAAATGATCAGCTATGCTTGACCGGCGAAGGGAAACGTAAGTGGTTCACCATCCCATGGACATCAGATTCACCCAACGGCTGTCGTACAAACAGGCTCGACTGACCGTCATGGTGGGTTTCGTGCTGGGCACCTTCCTAAGCCTGGTACAGATCGGCATCGATTATGCCAGCGAAGACGCGTCGATCAACCGTGAAATCCTCTCGTTGCTGGAAATCAGCCACAACCCGGCCTCGCGCATCGCCTATAACATCGATGCCGAGCTTGCCCAGGAACTGGCCCTGGGCCTGTTGCGCTCGCCGGCCATCGTCGGCGCCGAACTGATCGATAACAACAATACGGTGCTGGCCAGCGTCAAGCGACCCGAGCTGCAAAGCAGTTACCGATTTATCAGCGACTCGCTTTTTGGCGCCCAACGACAGTTCGAAGACCGGCTCTACCTGAATCATTCGCCGGGCGAGTCCCTCGGCGTGCTGCGACTGGATGTAGACACCTATGCGTTCGGCAGCCGTTTCCTGCGCCGGGCCGAGGTGACACTGCTCAACGGTTTCGCCCGCAGCCTGATCCTGACCGGCCTGCTGCTGGCGCTGTTCTATGTCATGCTGACCAAACCCTTGGTGCGGGTCATCCGCGAACTCAGCAGCCGCGACCCGGGCAGCAGCGAACAGCGCCCGCTGGAATGTCCTTCCGGCCACCAACACGACGAAATCGGCGTGCTGGTCTCGGTCGCCAACCAGCAGTTCGAGAATGTCTCCACTGAAATCCAGCAACGGCGCGCGGCTGAAAATCGTCTGACCGATTACCTGGCGCAACTGGAGAATATCGTTTCGGCGCGCACGGCCGAGCTAAAGGCCATCAATGCCCGGCTCAGCCAGTCCAACGAGGAGCTGGATATTGCCCGGCGCACCGCCCTCGACATGGCTGACGCGCGCTCCGCGTTCCTGGCCAACATGAGCCATGAGATCCGCACCCCCCTCAATGGCTTGCTCGGGATGATCGCCCTGTCCCTGGATGGCCCGTTGACGGCCGAGCAACAACAACAGCTGTCGATAGCGCATGACTCCGGCAAGGTATTGGTCGAGCTGCTCAACGACATTCTCGATCTGTCCAAATTCGACGCCGGCCAACTGGAACTCGAACGTATCCCGTTCGACCTTGGCGCGCTGGTCGAAGACACCGCCAACCTGCTGTCGCAGAACGCGGCGCCAAGCGTCGAACTGGCGTGTCTGATCGATCCGCAGTTCCCAGCCCAGGTACTGGGCGACCCGACCCGCGTTCGCCAGATCGTCAGCAACCTGCTTTCCAACGCGTTGAAGTTCACCCGTTTCGGTCGGGTCGATGTGCGATTGAATCACTATGAAGGCGGCGTGCGGGTCGAGGTCTGGGACACCGGCATCGGCATTCCCCAGGAGGACCAGGCGCGGATTCTCCAGCCGTTCACCCAGGCCGGCGCGGGCATTACCCGCCAGTTCGGCGGCACCGGGCTGGGCCTGGCACTGACCTACAACCTCTGCGAGGCGATGCAGGGCCGGTTGACGATCAGTTCCGAGGCGGGCTTCGGCAGCCAGTTCTGCGCCGACCTGCCGCTGCCCGCCCACAGCCCGGCCGCGCCCGTCGAGACCTTGCGGGGCAACGTGGTCGCCATCACCACCGCCAACAGCGGGCTGGCCGAATTGCTGGGCATGTTGCTGCCGGTCTGGGGACTGGATTACATACAGCGCACCGTGGACGACGGGCTGCTGGGGCTCAAGCCGGACATCCTGATCACCGATTGCCCGGAATGCCTGTTCAATTTACGCCCGACCTTCGACGCCCCGATCCTGCTCGTCACCGCCTATGGCAGTTTCATGCCCAGCGAAGAAGCCGCCACCCTCGCGCCTTTGCTGCAGCAGGCCCGACCGCTGGCGCGCCACGCGCTTTACCAGATCCTGCGCCGGGCCCTGCAAAGCGAGGCGACGACCATCAACGACGCGCAGATCGAAGCACTGGCGCCCTCGCGGCGTGGCCGGGTGCTGCTGGTGGAGGACAACCCGGTCAACCAACTGGTGGCCAAGGGCATGCTGGTCAAGCTGGGGTGTGAGGTAGTGGTCGCGGCCCATGGCGCCGAAGCCCTGGACCAGCTCGAACAGCAAGCGTTCGACCTGGTCCTGATGGACTGCAACATGCCGGTCATGGATGGTTACGAAGCCAGCCGGCAGATTCGCCGCAGCGGCCGCTGGCCGGACCTGCCGATCGTCGCGCTGACGGCCAACGCGATGCCCGAGGAACGCGAACGCTGCCGGGCCGCCGGCATGAGCGATTACCTGTCCAAGCCGTTCCGTCGCGAGGAACTGGCGGCATTGCTGGACCAGTGGGTGCCGACTACGTCAGCCCTTTGATCTGCTTGAGCAGGTGATCCAGGCCATCGCGCAACTCGCCCACGCGATCCAGATCGATCCCGCTGTCGCACAGCAGGCGCGCCTTGAGCGGGCCGACCTGCTCGCGCAAGGCGCGGCCCGCATCCGACAGGCTCAAATGTACCTCTCGCTCATCCTGGACCGAGCGTTGGCGGCGGATCAGACTCAGTTGCTCCAGGCGCTTGAGCAACGGTGTCAGCGTGCCGGAATCCAGCAGCAGACGCTCTCCAAGCGCCTTGACCGTGGGCTGCTCCGGGGAGTTGTCCTGCCATTCCCACAGCACCAGCATCGCCAGGTACTGCGGATAGGTCAGGCCAAGCTGATCGAGCATCGGCTTGTAGCCACGAATCACCGCCCGTGATGCGGCGTACAGCTTGAAGCACAACTGGCTGTCGAGCTTCAGCGAATCGACTGACAGGTCGCTCATTTCAGCAGGGCTTCGATCTCGCCGGTGAGATCCTCGGGCTTGGTGGTCGGGGCGAAGCGCTTGACCACCTGGCCGTCCTTGCCAATCAGGAACTTGGTGAAATTCCACTTGATGCCCTTGGACCCCAGCACACCGGGCGCCCGCTGCTTGAGCTGGACAAATAGCGGATGGGCGTTTGCCCCGTTGACATCGATCTTCTTGAACAACGGAAAACTCACGCCGAAGTTGAGCTCGCAAAACTCGGAGATCGCCCCTTCGTTGCCTGGTTCCTGCTTGCCGAACTGGTTGCAAGGAAAGCCCAGCACCACCAGGCCCTGGTCCTTGTAGGATTGCCACAAAGCCTCAAGACCTTTGTACTGCGGGGTGAAGCCGCATTGGCTGGCGGTGTTGACCACCAGCACGGCCTTGCCGGCAAAATCGGCGAGCGTCTTCTGCTCGCCCTTGATGGTGGTGCAGGGAATGCTCAGCAGATTGTCGGACATGGGACGGCTCCAGAGGGAAGTAGGATGCCGAAGATAGCGAGCAATTAAATTGTGTGCAATTTAATTTAGCTGCAAAACCGAGTCCTGTGGCGAGGGGATTTATCCCCGCTGGGTCGCAAAGCGACCCTGGAAGGTTGGATACCTCGCTCTGCACACAGAAGAATGGGGCTGCTTCGCAGCCCAGCGGGGATAAATCCCCTCACCACAAAGACTGTGCCGATTACTCGCGAGGCACGAGATCCAGGCACACCGAGTTGATGCAGTAACGCAAGCCAGTGGGCGGTGGGCCGTCAGGGAAGACATGGCCCAGATGCGCGTCGCATCTGGCGCAGACCACCTCGGTGCGAATCATGCCGTGGCTGACATCTCGCACCTCCACCACCGCGCTCCCCTCGATCGGGGCGTAGAAACTCGGCCAGCCGCAGCCGGAATCGAATTTGGTCGTCGAATCGAACAACGGCTCGTTGCAGCAGATGCAGTGGTAGATGCCGTCGGTCTTGGTCGCGTTGTACTTGCCGGAAAATGGGCGTTCGGTGCCTTTGAGGCGACAGACGTTGTACTGCTCCGGGTCGAGCATCTCACGCCATTCTTCAAGGGTTTTCTGCAACTTTTCCATCGTCCTACCTCGGCAATTGAAAAAGCCCGATCCGACGCTTTTCCGCAGATCGGGCGGCACGTATGATTGCGCCTCGTCAGGCGCCAGTCTGGCAGTCACGTCATGCGCATTCAAATGGATTGTGGCGCATCTACCGCGTCCGGCCCGGGCACAGACGCAGGATCCCCAGTACGGTAGTTCATACGCCGCCTGGATCGTTCATTTTCGGGAACACATCGCCATGCAGGTCAGCAAATCGAACAAGCTCGCCAACGTCTGCTACGACATTCGCGGCCCGGTGCTCAAGCACGCCAAACGCCTGGAAGAGGAAGGCCATCGCATCCTCAAGCTGAACATCGGCAACCCGGCGCCCTTTGGTTTCGAAGCCCCCGATGAAATTCTCCAGGACGTCATCCGCAACCTGCCGACCGCGCAAGGCTACAGCGACTCCAAGGGCCTGTTCAGTGCGCGCAAGGCCGTGATGCAGTATTACCAGCAGAAGCAGGTCGAAGGCATCGGCATCGAGGACATCTACCTGGGCAACGGCGTGTCCGAGCTGATCGTGATGTCGATGCAGGCCTTGCTCAACAACGGCGACGAAGTGCTGGTGCCGGCGCCGGATTATCCGCTGTGGACCGCCGCCGTCAGCCTGTCCGGCGGCAACCCGGTGCATTACCTGTGCGACGAGCAGGCCAACTGGTTCCCTGACCTGGCGGACATCAAGGCCAAGATCACCCCGAATACCAAGGCCCTGGTGATCATCAACCCGAACAACCCGACCGGCGCGGTGTATTCCCGCGAGGTGCTGCTGGGCATGCTCGAACTGGCCCGCCAGCACAACCTGGTGGTGTTCTCCGACGAGATCTACGACAAGATCCTCTACGATGACGCCGTGCACGTCTGCACCGCCTCGCTGGCACCGGACCTGCTGTGCCTGACCTTCAACGGCCTCTCCAAGTCCTATCGTGTCGCCGGCTTCCGCTCCGGCTGGATCGCCATCTCCGGCCCCAAGCACCACGCTCAGAGCTACATCGAAGGCATCGACATGCTGGCCAACATGCGCCTGTGCGCCAACGTGCCGAGCCAGCATGCGATCCAGACAGCGTTGGGTGGCTACCAGAGCATCAACGACCTGGTCCTGCCCCAGGGCCGTTTGCTGGAACAGCGCAATCGCACCTGGGAACTGCTCAATGACATCCCCGGCGTCAGCTGCGTCAAACCGATGGGTGCGCTGTATGCCTTCCCGCGAATCGACCCGAAGGTCTGCCCGATACACAACGACGAGAAATTCGTCCTCGACCTGCTGCTGTCGGAGAAATTGCTGGTCGTCCAGGGAACGGCGTTCAACTGGCCATGGCCGGACCATTTCCGCGTCGTGACCCTGCCGCGGGTTGACGACCTCGATCAGGCCATTGGCCGCATCGGCAATTTCCTCAAATCCTACCGTCAATGAGCCAGACGGAGTGCGGGGCGTTCGCCTCGCACTCTGTTTGATTCAGCAACATATCCATTTTCCTGCCTCCGCAGGTTTCTGACGCGGGGACTCGTTGTCCGATGGACGACGAGACGCAACGTTCACGGGGCGCAGCGGCCACATTTCTTTTCCGGCGCAACTTTCAGAAAAGTCTTTCAAACAATGAGGACCGCTGTAGGACACAGTTTGAAATAGAAGGCGAGTTGAATAGCCTGCGGCAGCACCTTATATACCCCGCATAACGCTACATCTTTAGCATGAGGAGATTGCTACCACCATGATGCGCATCCTGCTGTTCTTGGCCACTAACCTGGCGGTCGTGCTGATTGCCAGCATCACCCTGAGCCTTTTCGGCTTCAACGGGTTCATGGCGGCCAACGGGGTTGATCTCAACCTCAATCAGCTGCTGATCTTCTGTGCGGTGTTCGGTTTTGCCGGTTCCCTCTTCTCGCTGTTCATCTCCAAGTGGATGGCGAAGATGAGCACCGGCACCCAGATCATCAGCCAGCCGCGCACTCGTCACGAACAATGGCTGCTGCAGACCGTCGAGCAGTTGTCCCGTGAAGCCGGGATCAAGATGCCGGAAGTCGGGATCTTCCCGGCGTACGAAGCCAACGCCTTCGCCACCGGCTGGAACAAGAACGACGCCTTGGTCGCCGTCAGCCAGGGCCTGCTGGAACGGTTTTCGCCAGATGAAGTGAAAGCTGTGCTGGCCCACGAGATCGGCCACGTCGCCAACGGCGACATGGTGACTCTGGCGTTGATCCAGGGTGTGGTGAACACCTTCGTCATGTTCTTCGCCCGCATCATCGGCAACTTTGTCGACAAGGTGATTTTCAAGAACGAAGAAGGCCAGGGTATCGCCTACTACGTGGCGACCATCTTCGCCGAGCTGGTCCTGGGCATCCTCGCCAGCGCCATCGTCATGTGGTTCTCGCGCAAACGCGAGTTCCGCGCCGATGACGCCGGTGCGCGCCTGGCCGGCACCAGCGCCATGATTGGCGCCCTGCAGCGCCTGCGCGCCGAACAAGGCCTGCCGGTGCACATGCCCGATACCTTGAATGCCTTCGGCATCAACGGCGGCATCAAGCAGGGCCTGGCTCGCATGTTCATGAGCCACCCACCGCTGGAAGAGCGAATCGACGCACTGCGTCGTCGCGGCTAACCGCCAACTGATACAAGAAAGCCCGCAGCGATGCGGGTTTTCTTTTGCCTGCTAAGTCAAAAGCGGCAGCGGGCCCGTCCGGGACGGGGTCATTGAGCGCACCCCACGACTGGACACCAGATATACCCGCTCATCCAGCCGCTTCACGCCCGCCTGCAAGAACTTCCAACTCTCGCCCAGCACATCCTGCTCCTGCAGGACTTGCAATTGCCAAGCCCCGCCCAGCAACCGCTGCACCTCTTCATGTCCTACCGAAAACGGCGGCCCAGGCATCTCGTCCTGGTTGTAGTCCAGGGTAATCAGCAGGCCGACGCAGTCCGGCATTATGTTCTGCAGATGGGCCGCATAACGCTCGCGCATCGGTGCAGGCAGGGCGATCAGTGCCGCACGGTCATACAACGTCGCGCAATCCGCGACGTCCAAAGGCGTCAACGCAAAGACATCACCGCAGCGGATCTCGATGGCACCAGAACGAAATACCTTGAAGGCGCCCTCCTCACTCACGTTTGGCTCAAGCTGATGCTCCTGGAAAAAATCAGTGACGGCCTTTTCCGATAGCTCCACCCCCAGCACGGAAAAACCTTGTTGCGCCAACCACAGCAGATCCAGCGTCTTGCCGCACAAGGGCACCAATACTCGAGTTTCTTCAGGCAATCCCAACTGTGGCCAGAAACGCTGCAAGTAAGGGTTCACTTCCGGCAGATGAAAACCGATCTGGTTGGTTGACCAACGCTTGTGCCAAAACTCGGGGTCCATGGGAATCGCTCCATAAATTCGATCAAAACGGGTTAAAACTTATATTAGATTTCGATCGTTGACCTGACCGAAGATGAACCCATCTTAACGCTCAGGAGCCCGTCCATGCTGCCCAGCCTGTTTATCTCCCATGGTTCACCGATGCTTGCTCTGGAACCCGGCGAGAGCGGCCCGGCCTTGGCTCGCCTGGCCGCGCAAATGCCGAAGCCCAAGGCCATCGTGATTGTGTCCGCCCATTGGGAGAGCAATGAACTGCTGGTCAGCGCCAACCCGCGACCGCGTACATGGCATGACTTCGGTGGCTTCCCGAAAGCGTTGTACGAAGTGCAATATCCGGCGCCAGGCGATCCCCTGCTGGCAACGCAGGTCGCCGAACTGCTCAATGCAGCGCAATTGCCGGTACGCCTGGAGACAGGGCGGCCATCGGACCATGGCGTCTGGGTGCCGCTGTCGTTGATGTACCCCGAGGCCGATATTCCCGTGGTACAGGTTTCCCTGCCCAGCCAGCGCGGCCCGACACTGCAGACGCAGGTCGGCCGGGCCCTGGCAGGACTGCGCGAACAGGACATCCTGCTGATCGGTTCCGGCAGCATCACGCATAACCTGGGGGATCTGGACTGGAACGCCGGCCCTGACAGCATCGAGCCCTGGGCCAAGGCATTCCGCGATTGGATAGTGGCGCAACTGGCGGCCAACGACGAGTTCGCGTTGCATGATTACCGCCGCCAGGCCCCCAGTGCGGTGCGTAGCCATCCCAGCGACGAGCACCTGCTGCCGCTGTATTTTGCCCGGGGTGCGGGTGGGAAATTCAGCATTGCCCATGAAGGGTTCACGATGGGAACGTTGGGGATGGACATTTATCGGTTTGATTGACCAGCAGACCGAGTCGCTCCAATCGCGAGCAAGCTCGCTCCCACATTGGATTTTCGGCCTCACAAATCCCCTGTGGGAGCGAGCTTGCTCGCGATTGGCTTCAACACCGCTCCCCCGGCAGGAACACCAGATAACAGGCAAAAAAAATCCCCGAACCAGTCGGGGATTTTTTCATGCTCGATCAATCAGCCTGCGGGCCGATCAATCCTCGCGGTAGCGACGCAGCTTGAGCTGCTTGCCAGCTACGCGAGTGTCCTTGAGCTTGGTCAGCAACTTCTCCAGGCCTTCTTCCGGCAGTTCCACCAGGCTGAAGCTGTCACGCACCTGGATGCGACCGATCGCTTCGCGGGCCAGGCCGCCTTCGTTGAGGATCGCGCCCAGCAGGTTCTTGGCGGCAATGCCGTCACGAGCGCCCAGCGCGGTACGGCAGCGGGCACGGCCTTCACCCAGCGGGATCGGCGCGCGACGCTCGCGATCACCACGGTCCGGACGATCACCGGTACGCTCGGGACGATCGCCACGCGGCGCGCTGTTCGGCACCAGTGGACGTTCCTTCTCGATCGCCGCCAGGGTCAGCGCCTGACCGTTGGTAGCCTTGCGCAGCAGGGCAGCGGCCAGGGCACGCGGGGTGCAACCGATGTCGGCGGTCAGGCGATCGAGCAGATCACCGTGGGTCGATTCGGCGTCAGCCACCAGCGGCGACAGGCTGTTGGTCAGTTTCTTGATGCGGGCATCGAGAACGGCCTGGGCGTCCGGCAGGCGAACTTCCGCGACCTTCTGACCGGTTACACGCTCGATCACTTGCAGCATGCGGCGCTCACGCGGAGTCACCAGCAGCAGCGCGCGACCTTCGCGACCGGCACGGCCGGTACGGCCGATACGGTGGACGTAGGATTCCGGATCGTATGGCATGTCCACGTTGAACACGTGGGTGATGCGCGGAACGTCCAGACCACGGGCAGCAACGTCGGTCGCCACAACGATGTCCAGACGGCCATCCTTGAGGGAATCGATCACGCGCTCGCGCTGGTTCTGGGCAATGTCACCGTTCAGCGCAGCGGCTTTGTAGCCTTTGGCTTCCAGGGCGCTGGCCAGGTCCAGGGTCGCTTGCTTGGTGCGCACGAACATGATCAGGGCGTCGAAGTCTTCCACTTCCAGCAAGCTGAGAACGGCAGAAGTCTTCTGGTCAGCGTGAACCAGCAGGTGAGCCTGCTCGATCGCGGTAACGGTCTGGGTCTTGGTCTGGATCTTCACGTGTTGCGGATCGCGCAGGTGGCGCTCGGCAATGGCACGGATCGATTGCGGCAGGGTGGCCGAGAACAAAACAGTCTGGCGAGTCGCTGGCAGGGCCTTGAAGATGACTTCCAGGTCATCCATGAAGCCCAGCTTGAGCATTTCGTCCGCTTCGTCGAGAACCAGGTGGTTCACGGTAGCGAGGACTTTCTCGTCACGACGCAGGTGGTCGCAGAGACGGCCCGGGGTGGCGACAACGATCTGCGCGCCATTACGGATTGCTTTCAGTTGTGGGCCCATCGGGGCGCCGCCGTAAACGGCCACAACGGTAACGCCAGGCATCTGCTTGGAGTAGGTTTCGAAAGCGGTTGCTACTTGCAGCGCCAACTCACGGGTTGGCGCCAGGATCAGGGCTTGCGGCTCGCGCTTGGCAGGATCGATGCGATGCAGGATCGGCAGGGCGAACGCAGCGGTTTTACCCGTACCGGTTTGCGCCTGGCCAATCATGTCGTGGCCGGCCATGATGATCGGGATCGATTGCTGCTGAATAGCCGAAGGTTCTTCGTAGCCAGTCGCAATGACGGCAGCAAGAATGTTCGGGTTGAGATTAAAAGCGGCGAAGCCGCCGGTTTCCTGGGTCATGGGTCTGCCTCTAAGTGCATCCGCAAAGACCCATGCTCCAAAGCTGCGCATGCCGTGTTGAGACTCAAGAGTCGCCCTGGCTGCTTTGTCGGCGGGGATTTGCGAAAACGAATGAATGAAAAAGAACGTCGTGGAAGCATCCGTTGTGCGGACATGCAACCGAAGCTGGCTCCGGGGAATTGCGCTACCGTGACGCGGCCCGGCTAAAGGCCGGCGCGCACTATACCGGAATTCGTTGAAAAAGGGAGATTTTTTTATCAACGAAGGGTGTGGTGGGGCTCTGTGCAGCAGGCGTTGAGGGCGTTAGCTAAAACGGTTCACCTTTGGATGGCTAAGCCCTGTGATGAGCTCCCTGTGGCGAGGGAGCTTGCTCCCGCTCGGCTGCGAAGCAGACGCCTGGGTTGATATCTGGAATCGAAGGGGCCGCTTCGCGGCCCAGCGGGAGCAAGCTCCCTCGCCACGGGGGGAACCCATCCAAAGAACTCTTGCAGATCCTGATCAAGTCGCCGGGCGGATTGCCTTGATCAACGATTGCAACGAATAACCCAGCCGCGGCGCGAGCCCTTCGGCACGGGCGACCAGACCTTGCATGTCCAATGCCTGGTCCAGGTCCGCCGGCACGATCAGGATGACGTTGCCCTCCTTCACCGGCAACTCCCAGTAGTGCCGGTGATACAAGCCGCGCAAGAGCGCCGCGCCCAGCGGCTTGCCATCGTCGGTGGCCCACTGGTTGATCACCAGCCAGCCGCCGGGATTGAGGCGCTTCTGGCAGTTTTCCAGAAATCCCCAGGCCAGGTGACCGACGCCGGGACCGACATCGGTATAGAGGTCGACGAAAATCAGGTCCGCCGGCTCCGCCGTTTCAAGCAGCTCCAAGGCATCACCGACACGAATGTACAGGCGCGGATCATCGTCCAGCCCGAGGTATTCGATGGCCAGGCGCGGCACGTCGGGGCGCAGTTCGATGGCCTCGACATCCTCCAGCGGCAGGAACTTGAGACAGGCCTGGGTCAGCGTACCGGCCCCCAGCCCGAGGAACAGCGCGCTCTCCGGTTGCTCGTGGCACAACGCACCGATGAGCATGGCGCGGGTGTAGTCATATTCGAGCCAGCTCGGATCAGCCGTGAACACGCAGCTCTGCTCGATCGCATCGCCAAATTCGAGAAACCGGTAATCGGCCACTTCGAGTACGCGGATCATGCCGAACTCGTCGTGCACCTCGGCGAGCAAATGCTCGACGCGCTCCTCTGTCATTTCCTCTCCTGATGTTGCCGTGCTGGCTCAAGCCCGCGCAAACGGGGCAAAGGCGCGATTGTCGGCGAAGCGAGCGGAACAGGTCACGCACTAATTTGCTGATAACATGAGCGCCCGAGCGTAAATCACCTAGAGATCATGATGAGCCAACCCTGGAGCCCTGACAGCTGGCGCGCCCTGCCGATCCAGCAACAACCTCGCTACCCCGACGCGGCGCATCTGCTGCAGGTGGAGCAGACCCTGGCCAGTTATCCGCCCTTGGTGTTTGCCGGTGAAGCCCGGGAATTGCGTCGTCAGTTTGCCGAAGTCACCCAGGGTCGGGCATTCCTGCTGCAGGGCGGCGATTGCGCCGAGAGCTTTGCCGAATTTTCCGCCGCCAAGATCCGCGACACCTTCAAGGTGCTGCTGCAAATGGCGATCGTCATGACCTTCGCCGCCGGTTGCCCGGTGGTCAAGGTCGGGCGCATGGCGGGCCAGTTCGCCAAACCTCGCTCGGCCAACGATGAGACGATCGATGGCGTGACACTACCGGCCTACCGGGGCGACATCGTCAACGGCATCGGCTTCGACGAGAAAAGTCGCGTGCCGGATCCGGAGCGGCTTTTGCAGTCCTATCATCAGTCCACCGCAACCCTCAACCTGCTGCGGGCGTTCGCCCAGGGCGGGTTCGCCGATCTGCACCAGGTGCATAAGTGGAACCTGGACTTCATCGCCAACTCGGCCCTGGCGGAAAAGTACAGCCACCTGGCCGACCGCATCGACGAAACCCTGGCGTTCATGCGCGCCTGCGGCATGGACAGCTCGCCGCAACTGCGCGAGACCAGTTTTTTCACCGCCCACGAAGCGTTGTTGCTCAACTATGAAGAAGCCTTCGTACGCCGTGACAGCCTGACCAACGATTATTACGACTGCTCCGCCCACATGCTGTGGATCGGCGATCGTACCCGCCAGCTGGACGGAGCGCATGTGGAGTTCCTGCGGGGGGTGAACAACCCGATCGGGGTCAAGGTCGGCCCGAGCATGAACCCTGACGACCTGATCCGCCTGATCGACGTGCTCAACCCGGATAACGACCCCGGTCGACTGAACCTGATCGCGCGGATGGGCGCCAACAAGGTCGCTGATCACCTGCCGCAACTGTTGCGCGCCGTGCAGCGTGAAGGCAAGCAGGTGCTCTGGAGTTCCGACCCGATGCACGGCAATACCATCAAGGCCAGCAGCGGCTACAAGACCCGGGATTTTGCGCAGATTCTTGGCGAGGTGAAGCAGTTCTTCCAGGTGCATGAAGCCGAAGGGACCTACGCCGGCGGGATTCATATCGAGATGACCGGGCAGAACGTCACCGAATGCATCGGCGGCGCCCGACCGATCACCGAGGATGGGCTGTCGGATCGTTACCACACGCACTGCGACCCGCGGATGAATGCCGATCAGTCGCTGGAGCTGGCGTTCTTGATTGCCGAGACGCTGAAGCAGGTACGGCGGTGAGTCAGTAGGGGCTTCTTCGCCTGCTCAATCGCTTCGCGAGCAGGCTCGCTCCCACAGGTGACTGGCTGCGGACACAAAAGCCGTGGTCACCATAAATACCTTGTGGGAGCGAGCCTGCTCGCGAAGGGGCCAGCTCAGCCACCATCAACCCGCGCCAACGCCACCGCCAACCGCGCCCCACCCTCCCGCTGGCAATTGAGCTGCACCCGCTCCAGTCCCAACCAGTCAGCCATGCGCCGCAGATTCATCGCCAGCGCCTGCATGCCCTCCTCGTCAAGCCCCGGCTCTTCCTCATGCACGGCATGCACGGCCAGCCGCCCCAAGGCCCGCTCCGCACGAAGATCGACCCGCGCCGCAATCCGCTCATTGTGCAAAAACGGCAAGACGTAATAGCCATACACGCGCTTGTGCACCGGCGTGTAGATTTCCAGGCGATAGCGGAAGTCGAACAAGCGCTCGGTGCGGCTGCGCTCCCAGACCAGCGAGTCGAACGGCGACAGCAAGGCACTGGCAGCGACCTTGCGGGGGATTTTCACGGTGGGTTGGCACCAGGCCGGCTGCTTCCAGCCCTGCACCTGACATCGCAACAACTCACCCGCCTCCTCCAACTCGGCCAGTCGCGCGCGGCTGTCGGCCGGATCCAGGCGGAAGTAATCACGCAGGTCCTTCTCGGTGCCGACGCCCAAGGCCTGCGCCGCATGCAGGAGCAACGCGCGTTGGGCATGGGCTTCGTCCAGCTGCGGTTGGCGCAGGACCGACTCGGGCAGCACCCGCTCAGGCAGATCATAGAGCCGCTCGAACCCCCGCCGCCCGGCTACGGTGACTTTGCCCGCGGCGAACAGCCATTCCAGCGCATGTTTCTCGGCGCTCCAGTCCCACCAGGGACCGGCCTTCTCCTGACGGGTGGACAAGCTGCCGGCGCCAAGCGCGCCCTGCTCCTGAACCGCCTGAAGGACCCGATGAATCACGTCCTGCCGCTCACGACCAAACCGCGCCAACTGCTGGTAAATGCCTTCGCCACGGGCCGCCCGCGCCATGCGCCAACGCATCAGCGGATACATCGCAACCGGCATCAACGAAGCTTCATGCCCCCAATATTCAAACAACGTACGGCGGCCCCCCTGGCTCCAGGCTGCCTGATCGAGCAAGTCACGATTGTAGTGACCAAGGCGGGAGAACAGCGGGAGGTAATGCGAGCGCACCAAGGCATTGACTGAATCGATCTGCACGACGCCGAGGCGCTCGATCAGACGGTTGAGGCGCGCGGGTTGCACCGAAGCTGGCGATGGTCGCCCATCGAATCCTTGGGCGGCCAACGCCAGGCGTCGGGCCTGTCTGAGGGTAAAGGATACAGTCGCGGGCATGGAGATCTCCTTGTCTGCTCGCAACCTACCTCACCATTAAGCGGTTTGTGTAGGGAAGGATGGCTCATTTGTGCATCGGGTCATCCCAGAATGGCCGAACCACTTCCTTTTCAACATCGGCACGGCTGACACCTATGTCCTTGAGCGCCTCATCGCTCATCGAGGCGAGCAGTTCACGCTCGTGGTGCAATTCGTACCAGCGGCTAAACTTGTGCAACAGCGCGCTGAGCGAAAAACCGTGGGATGAGAATTTATCAATCAGCAAATAACCTTTTTGACCTTTCATCGTGATGTCCTCCGTTGGGGATGGCTCTAGTCTCGCGCCAGGGCTAAGATCAATCCAACGAATGTTTCTTATGCAATACATCTCGGAGATTGATCAATTGTCGAGTTACCCGAGCATTGATACGGAAGTGCTGCGGACCTTCGTCGCCATCGCCGACCAGGGCGGCTTCACTCGCGCCGGGGAGCTAGTCAACCGTACGCAATCGGCCGTCAGCATGCAGATGAAGCGCCTGGAAGAGGACGTCTTGCAGCGCCGCCTGTTCGAGCGCGACGGGCGGCAGGTCAAGCTCACCGCCGAGGGCCAGGTGTTGCTGGGTTACGCCCGGCGGATCCTCAAGCTGCACAGTGAAGTGTTCAACACGCTGCGCGAACCGCACATGGTCGGCACGGTCCGCATCGGCACGCCGGACGATTATGTGATGCGCTTTTTGCCGGGAATCCTGCAGCGCTTCGCCCAGTTCTATCCACTGATCGAAATCGAAGTGCACTGCGAATCGTCCAAGCAACTGCTGCTGCGCCAGGATCTCGACCTGTCCATCGTCACTCGCAAACCAGGCGACGAGATCGGTCAGTTGCTGCGCAAGGAACGTTTTGTCTGGGCCGAGGCGGCCTGCTTCAACACTCATGAACAAACACCGCTGCCGCTGGCGATGTTCAACAGTGATTGTTTCTGTCGGCAATGGGCGTGCAATGCGCTGGACGCCATGGGGCGTGATTATCGCGTGGCGTACAACAGCTCAAGCCTGTCAGCGATCATGGCGGTGGTCGGCGCGGGCCTGGCGATCACCGCGCAACTGGAGAGCCTGCTGACCCCGGACATGCGCGTCCTAGGCGAGGCCGAGAACCTGCCGGAGCTGCCCGAGGCCAGCATCATGTTGATCCGCAACCTGCACAATCCGTCGCCGATCACCGAGTGCCTGGCCGAACACATCGTCGAAGGTTTCAAACTTTAAGCAGGAGCAACACCGCGCACAGCACCAGGAAGCCGCAGAACAGCCCGCGCAGCAATCGCTCCGGCATCGCGTGGGCGACCTTCACCCCCCAACTGATGCTCATCAGCCCACCGACAGCCAGGGGCAGCCCGATCCACCAGTTCACCTCATGGTGAAACGCATAGGTGGCAAGGGTCACACCCGTGCTGGGCAAGGCCAGCGCCAGGGACAACCCTTGGGCGACGACCTGGGAAGTGCCAAACACGCTGGTCAGTATTGGCGTGGCGACAACCGCTCCGCCCACCCCAAACAGACCGCCCATGGTGCCCGATGCCGCGCCCAGCACGGCGAGCCAAGGCCAGCCGTGGCGCATCCGCGCCGAAGCCGGCGCCGTCGCGGCGAACATGCGGATCAGGTTGTAGGCCGCCAGGACCACCAGGAACACCACAAAACCAATCCGCATGCTTTGCGCGTCAATGCCCACGGCCCAGATGGAGCCAAGCCACGCGAAGCAGAAGCCCATGGATGCCAGCGGCAGGACATGGCGCATTTCGATACGATTACGCTGGTGATAACGCCACAGCGCCAGCATCACGTTGGGGACGACCATCACCAATGCCGTACCTTGGGCGAGATGCTGATCCAGGCCGAACCATACACCCAGAACTGGAATCGCGATCAGCCCGCCACCAATGCCGAACAATCCCCCCAAAGTGCCCAGCGCGGCGCCCAACAGCAAATACAGCATGACCTCGATCACAGACGACTCTCCCCTTAATCAGGGCGCCTATCCTACCCAGTTGGCGGTCACCAGGAAACGTAACGGCTGATCAATACGTCAGAATTATCTGGTGCATTAAAGGCTTGTCCGCTAGATTCGTAACGATCATTGATGAAAGGTTTTGCCATGACTACCCAACACGACACCCCCGATCCTTGCGAAGCCCTGCTGCTGGAAAACCAGGTCTGCTTCGCCCTGCACTCCACGTCGCTGTTGATGACCAAGGTCTACAAGCCCCTGCTCCAGGCGTTGGGCCTGACCTATCCGCAGTACCTGGCGATGATGGTGTTGTGGGAACAAGACGGGCTGACCGTCGGCGAAATCAGTAACCGCCTGCTCACCGACCCTGGCTCCCTGACCCCGCTGCTCAAGCGCCTGGAGGCCGAAGGCCTGTTGAGTCGCACCCGCAGCCGTGAAGATGAACGCGTGGTCATTGTCGAGCTGACCGAACAGGGCCGCGCCCTGCAGAAAAAGGCCCTCGACATCCCCCAATGCATCCTCGCCGCGAGCGGCCAGACGCTGGAACAACTGAAAAAACTGCAACATGACCTGCAGGAACTGCGCGGGCATTTGCAGGACAGCCTTTGATTTTTCTGACGCAACCAATCCTGTGGGAGTGAGCCTGCTCGCGAAGGCGCCGGCATCTCCAGCATCGCCGCCAACTGAACCACCGCTTTCGCGAGCAGGCTCGCTCCCACATTGACCCTCACTGGTCACAATATTAGTGCCCACCACCGATCCCCTGTGGGAGCGAGCCTGCTCGCGAAGGCGCCGGCACCTCCAGCATCGCCGCCAACTGAACCACCGCTTTCGCGAGCAGGCTCGCTCCCACATTGACCCTCACTGGCAACAATATTAGTGCCCACCACCGATCCCCTGTGGGAGCGAGCCTGCTCGCGAAGGCGCCGGCCGGCCTGCCAGACCTCGCACATCAAAAAAATTCAGCCCCCCTAAACCGCTCTAAACCAAGGCTCTCAGCCATCCAGGACTGGTCTGTCCAAACTCATTTCGAATTTTTATCTTGCGCGCAAAACACTTGCGTATTACATTCTTCCCACACCTACTTAGCGCGCAAATAATTAGCGCAGCAAACCAACCATAAAACGAGGCGTCCACCATGAAAACTCTCTACACCGCAATCGCAACCTCCACCGGCGGCCGTGACGGTCGTGCCATCTCCAGCGATAACATCCTCGACGTCAAACTTGCCACGCCCAAGGAACTCGGCGGTGCGGGCGGTGCTGCGACCAACCCAGAGCAACTGTTCGCCGCCGGCTACTCGGCCTGCTTCATCGGCGCGCTGAAATTTGTCGCCAGCCAGAGCAAACGCAAGATCCCGGACGACGCCTCGATCACTGCTCACGTCGGCATCGGCCAGATTCCCGGTGGTTTTGGTCTCGACATCGACCTGCACATCAGCCTGCCAGGTCTTGACCAGGTCGACGCCCAAAGCCTTGTGGAAGCCGCTCACCAGGTTTGCCCGTACTCCAACGCCACCCGCGGCAACGTTGATGTTCGCCTGCACGTAACCGTCTAAACCCCTACCCCGGACCGACCTTCAAGGAGATTCACATGAACACCCTCAGCAAAGCCCTGACCGGCACCCTTCTCGCCCTGAGCATCAGCAACGCCTTCGCCGACGGCATCGTCGAGCACAACACCCAGGCGTTCCTCGACGCACTGAATGCCGGCACCGGCAAACCGCTGGAGCAGTTGTCGCCAAAAGATGCCCGTGCCGTATTGGTCGGCGCCCAGGCGGGGGTGAAGTTGACGCTACCCAAGGCCGACGTCAGCGAGAAAACCATCCAGGTCGATGGCCAGTCGATCAGTCTGACCATCGTTCGTCCGGCCGGGGTCAAGGGTGAGTTGCCCGCGTTCATGTTCTTTCACGGCGGTGGCTGGGTACTGGGCGATTTCCCCACCCATGAACGACTGGTTCGGGATCTGGTGGCGGGTTCGGGTGCCGTTGCGGTGTTCGTCAACTACACACCATCGCCCGAGGCGCATTACCCGGTAGCGATCAACCAGGCCTACGCCGCGACAAAGTGGGTGGCCGAGCATGGCAAACAGATCAACGTCGATGGCAAGCGCCTGGCCGTAGCGGGCAACAGCGTCGGCGGCAACATGGCGGCGGTCGTCGCGCTGATGGCCAAGGACAAGGGTACGCCGGCGATCCGCTTCCAGGCATTGTTGTGGCCGGTGACCGACGCCAGCTTCGAGACGGCGTCCTACAACCAGTTCGCCGAAGGGCACTTCCTCAGCAAGAACATGATGAAGTGGTTCTGGGACAACTACACCACCGATGCGGGGCAGCGTAACGAGATCTATGCCTCGCCATTGCGGGCAACTACCGCACAACTCAAGGGCCTCCCGCCGGCGCTGGTGCAGACCGCCGAGGCTGATGTGCTGCGCGACGAAGGTGAAGCCTACGCTCGCAAACTGGATGCGGCGGGTGTACCGGTTACAGCCGTGCGCTACAACGGCATGATCCACGATTATGGCTTGCTTAACGTGGTGAGCCAGGTGCCGGCGGTGCGTTCGGCGATGCTGCAGGCGTCCGAGGAACTCAAGCAACACCTGAAGTAAATATTGGAGCCACAGAGCCCGGATCGAAAATGAAGGAAATAAAAAGCCCGACTCAATGGTCGGGCTTTTCTTTCATACAGAAAGCTTCGCTTATTTAGCGCGGCCTTTGTAGGAACCGCCTTCGCGGGTATCGATCTCGATTTTGTCACCGATTTCGATGAAATCAGCAACTTGCAGCTCAGTACCGTTGCTCAGCTTGGCAGGCTTCATGACCTTGCCGGAAGTGTCGCCGCGAGCGGAACCTTCAGTGTAGTCAACTACACGCACGATAGTGGTCGGCAGTTCCACGGAAACCAGGCGCTCTTCGAAGAATACGGCTTCGCAGACGTCGGTCATGCCTTCTTCAACGAATGGCAGGACGCTTTCGATGTCTTCGGCGTTCAGTTCGTACATGGTGTAGTCAGTGGTGTCCATGAACGTGTAGGTATCGCCGCTGATGAAAGACAGGGTCGCCTCTTTACGGTCCAGGATCACGTCGTCCAGCTTGTCGTCCGCACCGTAGACGGTTTCGGTCTTGTAGCCGGTCAGCAGGTTTTTCAGCTTGGTCTTCATGATCGCGCTGTTACGACCCGACTTGGTGAATTCAGCTTTCTGAACCAGCCAAGGATCGTTGTCGATACGAATCACGGTACCGGGTTTGAGTTCTTTACCAGTTTTCATTGCGAATATCCGAATTTGGATGGGATTTACAAAAATCTAGGCCGCGTATCATATCCAATTTCGGTAAAACTTCACCAGCGCCGTGGCAAGATCGGCTCGAGAGGCCTGTTTCTGGCACCACGCCTGGGCATGTTCGGCGAGCACCTGGTGTTGCTCGCAGGCGGCGCTCCAGTGCTCTGCCACGCCTTGGCCGGCGTTCCAGGCCCGCCAGAGACCGCTGATCGCTTTTTCCGCAGCCTCCGGGAGCCCCTCGGTATACAAGCGGAGAAACGCCTCGAGTTTTTCCAGGTGGACGTCCTCTTCCTGTTGATAGATATGCCAGAGCAGCGGCCGGCCGGCCCACTGCGCGCGCACGAAGGAGTCTTCGCCACGCACGGCGTTGAAATCACAGCACCACAACAGTTGATCGTATTCATCCTGGCGCACGAAAGGCAGCACCTGCACGGTCAGGGCGCCACGGCGATGCAAGGCACCGGCTTTCAGGCCGTCGATACCAACCCAACGCTCCACATCGGCGAGGATGCGGCTTTCCGGAACCAGCACATGCGACAGACGAGCATCCCTCGCCAGCGCATCAAACCAGCTGGCCAAACCGTCGTTCTCATAGGCAAACAACGAAATCAGCCGCGCCCCGGACTCGCGCTCGACGCCCAGTCCTTGCAGGAAAGCCCTTTGTGCCTCGCCATCCTGCTGAAATTCTCGACGACGCCCCAACAAACCGGCCTCCCGCAGCAAGCCACCCGTGCCCTCCTGAAAGCCCGGAAAAAAGAAATATTTCTGCACATGTTTGTACTTCACCGACGGCAAACCGTGACAACCGATCACCCAATCCTCGGCGCTCAGGTAATCGAGGTTCATCCACAAAGGCGCCGCCGGACGCTCGGCCATCGCGTCCATGTAGGCGCTGGGCAACTGGCAGGCAAATGCGGCGATCACTACATCGGCAGCTTCGGTGGGCTGCCAGTCCTTGGGCCAGTGACGCACCTGTACGCCTTGCTGCCATTGCTCGGTCAGCGTGACATCGATAGACGGACATAACCGCTCGAAGGCGCGCAGGTCGTCGACCCACAGCCGCACCGCGCATTGATGCTCGGCGACCAATTGCCGAGCCAGGCGCCAGGTGACGCCGATGTCGCCATAGTTATCGACGACGGTGCAAAAAATATCCCAACGCACAGTCATTCCCGACTCCCTGTGGCAAAGCCTGATTGTCCCGCATTAAAGCCGTGAAGCAGAAGGGCCGACGGCGATTAATCTTCATGCGACAATCAACGCATCCTCCATGTTCATCGCCAGGAAGCAGACATGCCCGACCACTCCTCTCCCCGCCTCACAACGTTGCAACTGACGCTGGGCATCGCCTTGGGCTTGTGGCTGGGATTCCTTGCCATCGTGCTGACGGGATGGCTGCTGTCCAGGTTTCTGTTCGATGAGCAACTGGCCCCGGTGGCCGCCGCGGTTCATCAATTGGCGCAGCCGCCGGCAGCACCGCCAGCCCCGGAGCCGACCCCAACGCCAACCCCAATGTTCGAGCAGTATCAACAGAACCTGCAGAAGAACGAGCAACGCCAGGCCCTCGACCAGGCCCGCAGCAACCCTCGCAACCTGTCCAACCCAAAGTGTCAATTCTGGCTCCAACAGGACCAGAACGCGCCTAGCGAGAAAAGCCGCGCCAATGTCCTGCAATTCTGCGAATGAACATGAACAAACAGACCGTCCACCAACTGATTCTCGACAAGCTCAGGATTGACCTCGATATCGCCGAACGCGCCGCGCAGACCGCCTACGAAACCGCGACCCACGAGGAAAACATCGCCGAAAACAAATACGACACCCTGGGCCTGGAGGCTTCGTACCTTGCGGCCGGGCAAGCCAGGCGCGTGGAGGAAATCCGCCAGGCACTGGTGCTCTGCCAGAACCTCGCGCTGAGACCTTACGATGAAGAACGCGGCATCCAGGTCGGCACATTGATCGGGCTGGAAGATGAGGAGGGTCGCCAGCAGTGGCTGTTCCTGGGACCCGACGCGGCGGGGCTGAAGGTCTCGCTGGTGGGGCAGCCGATTACCGTCATCACCCCTCGCTCACCACTGGGCCGAGGCCTGTTGGGCAAATTCGAAGGGGATGAAGTGGAGATCGTCGTGGCAGGCGCCCGGCAACAGTTCGCTGTCACCGAGGCGATCTAGAGGTCTGCTTAATGCACCGGCAGTTCGACGCCGTCGAACAGTTCTTCGAGTTCCTGCTTGTTGTGGCACTGGATGGCCTTGGCCATGACTTCCCGGGTCAGGTGCGGGGCAAATTTCTCGATGAAATCGCACATGAATCCGCGCAGGAACGTACCGCGGCGGAAACCGATCTTGGTCACGCTGGATTCGAACAACTCGCTCGCATCCAGAACCACCAGGTCATTGTCGAGCTTGGTGTCGACCGCCATCTTCGCGACGATACCCACGCCCAGTCCGAGGCGCACATAGGTCTTGATGACGTCGGCGTCGGCAGCGGTGAACACCACTTTCGGGGTCAGGCCGCGATGGCTGAAGGCTTCGTCGAGTTTCGAGCGACCGGTGAAACCGAACACATAAGTCACGATCGGGTATTCGGCCAGCGCTTCGAGGGTCAGCTTCGGCAGCTTGGTCAGCGGGTGCCCCTGAGGCACGACCACGCAGCGGTTCCAGCGATAGCACGGCATCATCACCAGGTCCCCGAACAGCTCCAGGGCCTCGGTGGCAATGGCGAAATCGACGGTGCCGTCAGCGGCCATTTCGGCGATCTGCATCGGCAACCCCTGGTGCATGTGCAGCGCCACGTCAGGGTATTGCTTGATGAAATTGCTGATAACCGGCGGCAAGGCATAACGCGCCTGGGTGTGGGTGGTCGCGATGGACAGGGTGCCTTTTTTCTCGTTGGAGAATTCCTGGGCGATCTGCTTGATGCTTTCGACCTTGCGCAGGATCTCGCCGGCGGTGGTGATGATGCGTTCACCGGCGGGAGTGACGCGAGTCAGGTGCTTGCCGCTGCGGGCGAAGACTTCGACGCCCAGCTCGTCTTCCAGGAGGCGGATCTGCTTGCTGATGCCAGGTTGCGACGTGTAGAGGCTTTGAGCGGTTGCGGAAACGTTGAGGTCGTGGTGCGCCACTTCCCAGATGTAGCGCAGTTGTTGAAGCTTCATATGTATCCCTCAAAGCAGTTGGACGTCACGGGCATCAGCGACGGTGTATATAACTATATGAATGGTCGCACCAATAAATCTAGAACTTTTTATAAAAAGCCATCATTTAGCCTCAAGCTTCGCCCTGGCGCCTGCGCTGGACCAGCGGCACCAGGTAGACCGGCACGCGGGATAACTGCAATACCCGCGCGGCGGTCCTGCCCAACGGCGTTTCGCCGCTCGCCCCCTGGCAATGACTGCCTACGATCAGCAAATCGACGGAGAGTTTCGCAGCCTGTTCAAGAATGACCTGGGAGGGGTCGCCCTGGAACACCCGAACCGACTTGATCAATTTCAGGTCCTGCTGCCCCTCGCCCAACTCTTCGCGAAAATTGTCGAGGACCCGCTGCTCGATGTTAGCCATCACCGTACTCAGACCCTGGCGATGAAATTCGTTCAACGCCTGCTCGTCGAGATAGCTCTGCAACACCGATTCGGCGAACAGCCCCATCGGCTCTACCGCATGCACCACATACAACTCGGCTTCAAACGTCCGTGCCAACGCCAAGGCATGCTGCATCACATACGGGGCGTACAGCCCCAGGTCCGTGGCATACAGCATCGAACGAATCATGTGACCTCCTCGAGTGCCAGGATGGCGGAGATTGATTCAGCTTAGCAGCGCCCCGGGGAACGGGCGCTCAGGGCTTCACTTCGTTACTGATGCCGTGGGGCACATGCCCGGTGGCGACCACTTCCCGGGCAAGCTCGCAGTGCCCGGTCTGGTCGTCGAAAAACACGTCGGCGGCAAAGGCTTCGAGGAAGGCGGACTTGGTCAGACCACCGAGAAACAGCGACTCGTCCAGGCGGATGTCCCATTCGCGCAACGTGCGGATGACCCGCTCATGGGCCGGCGCCGAACGGGCGGTGACCAGCGCGGTCCGGATCGGGCAGGCGTCCTCGGGGAATTCGCGTTGCAGCGCATTGAGCGCCGCCAGGAACCCCTTGAACGGCCCTCCTCGCAGCGGCTCGCGCGCGGCCTGGCGTTCGCTGGCCTGGAACGCCTCCAGGCCACCAGCCTGGTAGACACGCTCAGAGTCGTCGGAAAACAACACCGCGTCGCCGTCAAAGGCAATGCGCAGCTCTTCGCTGGCGGCGCGGCTGGCACCGCCCGAAAGGATCGTCGCCGCGGCAAATCCGGCATCCAGGGCACTGCGTACATCTTCAGCGTGAGTGGACAGGAACAGATCGCAGCCGAACGCCTTGAGGTACGGGTATGGGCTGCGACCGCCGACAAACGCGGCACGGGAAATCGCCAGTCCATAGTGGTGAATCGAGTTGAAGACCCGCAGGCCGGTGTCGGCGCTGTTACGCGAAACCAGGATGACCTCGACGCGGGCACGGCCCAGGTGCTCGTTGAGGTTGAGCAGTTTCTGCACGAGCGCGAAGGCATCCCCCGGTTCAAGGACTTCATCCTCGTGTTCGATCTGGTATTGCCGATAGGCTTCGACGCCCCCCGACAGGTAAACCTTGTGGCTTTCGCTCAGGTCGAACAGCGCTCGCGACGAAATCGCCAGCACCAGCCTGTCATCGATATTGTTTGCCATGCTTCCCCCGTTTCGTCCGATCAGCGGTTGCGTCGATCGATGAACGCCAGCGCCTGATACAAGGCTTCGATTTTCGGCAACTCGCACCCCGCCGCCCTGGCCCTCGCCAGTGGCCGAGCGTAGATCGCCTCCAGCTCCAACGGGCGCCGTTGGGAATAGTCGTGGTACATGCTGGGCCAATAGTCGGGCATTTTTCCGGTCATCGTGAACAGATATTCCGCGTAGCCTGGCGCGATCTCATGACCGCAGGCTTGTGCGCCACGCACCACTTCAGCCATCAGCGCCTGGATCAGTCCACGACTGTGGTCGTCGGCCATCAGCGGCGTGGTGCTCGCGCCGAGCAGAACCGAAAGGCCGTTATAGGGCACGTTCCACACCAGTTTCTGCCAGCGTGCCTGCCCGAGGTCTGGCATGGCCTGGGAATCCAGGCCCGCTGCCCGGAACAGCCCCGCTCCCTCCTCGACGATCGCCATGCGTGCGGCCTGATCCGTCCCTGGACCGCTGTGGTAACCGATGTTGATTGCCCCGAGCGCCTGGTGGGCAATGACGCCCGGGCCGAGCCGATTGACGCAGATCAGGCACAAGCCGCCAAGCAGGTGCAGTGAATCGGGTAACAGTGGTCGCAGTTCCTCTTCGACATCGAGGCCATTCTGCAGCAACAGGACTTTCGCGCCGTCGGCCGCGGACTGGATGATGGCTGGGGCCAGGTCGGCATTGCTGGTGGTCTTGGCACCGACCAGCAGCCAGTCGCAAGGCGGCATGTCGGCCGCCGAGCGATAGGCCTGGGCCGGCTGGAGCGTCAGCGCGCCATGCACCGCGCTGTCGACCCGCAGGCCAGCCTCGGCCACGGCGGCAAATTCGCTGCGCAGCAGAAAGTGAACGTCGTAGCCGGCACGAGCCAGCATCACGCCATAGAACCCGCCAATCGCGCCTGTGCCGATCACCCCGATCCTCGGTTTACCGCCTGCCTGCATCACACGACTCCTCTGGTGAACAATCCCTGCACACTATCAGCGCGAGCGGCCAGGCATGCAAACGTCCTTACACCCGGTTGCCTATTCCTTCGCGGGCCGACCCGATCACGGTTACCCGGAAAATAGGGAGTAAACCCGCCCCTGCCCATTGTCGAGCCACCTCCTAACGCGCTAAGGTTCGGCTCCCCGCCGCGCTTAAATCCGCTGTGCACCGCCGCGCGGGGATCGCTGGCGGCCGGCACCCGTGACCTGACGAGTAACACGATGGCTGATTTACCGATCAATGACCTTAACGTCGCCTCCAACGAGACCCTCATCACGCCTGACCAGCTCAAGCGCGATATCCCCCTGAGCGATGCTGCACTGCGCACCGTGACCAAGGGCCGGGAAGTCATCCGCAACATTCTCGACGGCACCGACCATCGCCTGTTCGTGGTCATCGGGCCCTGCTCGATCCATGACATCAAGGCCGCCCATGAATATGCCGAGCGCCTGAAAGTGCTCGCGGCGGAAGTCTCCGACACCTTGTACCTGGTGATGCGGGTGTATTTCGAAAAGCCCCGGACCACCGTCGGCTGGAAAGGCCTGATCAACGACCCTTACCTGGACGACTCCTTCAAGATCCAGGATGGCCTGCACATCGGTCGCCAGTTGCTCCTGGACCTGGCCGAAATGGGCTTGCCCACCGCCACCGAAGCCCTCGACCCGATCTCCCCGCAATACCTGCAGGACCTGATCAGCTGGTCGGCCATCGGCGCGCGCACCACCGAATCCCAGACCCACCGCGAAATGGCTTCCGGCCTGTCATCGGCAGTGGGCTTCAAGAACGGCACCGACGGCGGCCTCACCGTGGCGATCAACGCCTTGCAATCGGTGTCCAGTCCTCACCGTTTCCTGGGCATCAACCAGGAAGGCGGCGTTTCGATCGTCACCACCAAGGGCAACGCCTACGGCCACGTCGTGCTGCGTGGCGGCAACGGCAAGCCGAACTATGACTCGGTCAGCGTCGCGCTGTGCGAGCAGGCGCTGAACAAGGCGAACATCAAGCCGAACATCATGGTTGATTGCAGCCACGCCAACTCCAACAAGGATCCGGCATTGCAGCCGCTGGTGATGGAAAACGTCGCCAACCAGATCCTCGAGGGCAACCAGTCGATCATCGGCCTGATGGTCGAAAGCCACTTGAACTGGGGCTGCCAGGCGATTCCGAAGGACCTTGCCGATTTGCAGTACGGCGTCTCCATCACCGATGCCTGCATCGACTGGAGCGCCACCGAGAAGACCCTGCGCGGCATGCACGCCAAACTCAAGGACGTGCTGCCAAAGCGTCAGCGCAGCTGATCGGGCTTTATCCACCAAACATCAACACATAAAAAAACGCCGGGCTTCTCAGTCCGGCGTTTTTTTATCGGGAATCATTGCGTCAGAGCTTCGCCGCGTGCCGCTGGTGCCGCTCCATGTAGCGCTCCACATAGGAGCAGGACGGGATCACCGTGTAGCCCATTTCTTCAGCGTACTTCAACGCCTCTTCGGTCAACTTCGCAGCAATCCCCCTGCCACGCAGCGCGTTAGGCACGAAGGTGCGATAGATGTCCAGGGTCTGTTTGCCCAGGTCCATGTAGGTCAGATAGGCACGATGACCGTCCACAATGGTCTCGAACTGATGACCAGCCTGGTCATGGTGGATGGAAACCGCCTCGCTCATCACTACTCCTCGCGGGTCTGAATGCCGACCCCTACCTTACGATGTTTTTCCGGCGAAGGAACATCTACGCCACCCCGTGCCTGCCTGGTCACCGAGCGCAAAAAACCAATCGCTCAAACCCGAGCACGTCGTGAATAGTAGGCACCAATGACGCAAATGCTCAAGGCACGCCTGTCACCGAGGTGTTAAACCTCGACGGGTTTATCGATTGAGCGACACGGTCGCGCGGTAGTCGCCCAAGGCGCAATAGGTGAACATCGCCAGTTGTTGAGTCTTGGACGAGCGCCGATTGTTAAAGTCACCGTCACCGGCAATAAAAAGATGCCGGGACGATTGCACAAAAAATGAACAAAACTCTAAGGGAATCAATAAACAGCGACTTTAGCGCAGGCCTGTGAGTTGTCGCGTCAACGGAACTTTTCTTCATCGCCGTGCTCCATTCCGGGGCTTGGCGCTGGATATTTTTCAAACACCGCTCGGAAAAGTTGCTTGAAAAAGAATCACCGCCTACAATTTTTTTGCTTCTTGCGCTACGTCAGTTTACTTACTACAAGTAATGAGTAGTATGTACGCCGGCTAACTCCTCACTCTGGGGAGACAGTCACTAAATAGAAAGTCCTTTGAAGGGGAACACGATGAACAACGTTCTGAAATTCTCTGCTCTGGCCCTGGCCGCAGTTCTGGCTACCGGTTGCAGCAGCGCATCGAAAGAAACCGAAGCACGTCTGACTGCCACCGAAGACGCAGCAGCTCGCGCCCAAGCTCGTGCAGACGAAGCCTACCGCAAAGCTGATGAAGCTCTGGCTGCTGCTCAAAAAGCACAACAGACTGCTGACGAAGCTAACGAGCGTGCTCTGCGCATGCTGGAAAAAGCTAGCCGCAAGTAATAGTCCTTCGGGATTGTTATCGAGCCGACCCATTACTGGGTCGGCTTTTTTATTGCCCGGCGTTTTCCCCGGCGATAAAAAACCCGCCGACATCCTTGGATGTGGGCGGGTCAGGTTGGCGCGTCGCCCTATTGCGTCAGGTCGATCGGCGCGCTCGATACCATCGGTGCCGAGGCACTCGGAACAGCGATCTCTATCGGCAGGCCGTCTTCAGCGGCCACCACGTCACGCACCACATCCCAGTTCATGCGCAAGTTGCTGGTGATGTCCTCACGCTTGAGCATCGCGTTGATGACCGCGGTGTGTTTGTCCACCACCGACGGGTTGCCCTTGTCGTCCAGCGGAGTGTGGGCTTCCAGGTAAACCTTGCCGCCACTCAGGCCCAGTTTGTACGGGTCGTTGATGATCCGGACCGAAGTCCCCACCGGCACCATGCCGGCCATCTCCAGCACGTTGTTGTTGAACATCCGGAAGCAGCCGTGGCTGGTACGCATGCCGATGCCGAATTTCTTGTTCGAGCCATGGATCAGGTAACCCGGCGTTCCCAGCGTGAACTTGAACGGGCCCAGCGGGTTATCGGGGCCGGCCGGAACCACATTCGGCAAGGGATCGCCGTCGGCGGCATGTTCAGCCTTGATCGAGGCCGGCGGGGTCCACGTCGGGTTTGGCGTCTTGGCGATGATGCTGGTGTGGGCGATGGGCGAGCCCCAACCTTCGCGACCGATTCCCAGCGGGAAGGTGTAAACCACGTTCCGCCCCTTGGGGAAATAATAGAGACGGTATTCCGCGAGGTTGATCACGATGCCTTCGCGCGGGCCCGGTGGCAGGATAAAACGGGTCGGCAAGACGATTTCAGTGCCAGCACCCGGCAACCACGGATCAACGCCCGGGTTGGCGGCGACCATCTCGGTGTAACCCAGGTCATAGGTGGTGCCCAGGTCAGCGAAGGTGTCTTCGTATTTGGCCTTGATGACCTGCACCTGGCCGATGATGTCTTCACCCGGTGGCGGCAGAGGCAGCTCCAATGCAGCAACGGGACCCGCCATACACAGGGCGGCAAGAGACAGGCAGCGGGCGACGGCAGGCAAGCGCGGCAACATCCGGGAAATCCTTCGCAGATCGAACAGAGGGTATGAAAACGCGATTGTACACTGCGTCCCGTTATTTCGGGGAGAGCGGCGCCGAAGCGTCCGATGTGTAGCATTCTGGACGGGAGCGCAATCCCGTGGGAGCGAGCCTGCTCGCGAATGCGGCAGATCAGCTTGCATGGATGCCCGACGTGCGGCCGTCTTCGCGAGCAGGCTCGCTCCCACAAGGGCGTCGGATCAGGGGATCACAACTCGAACCGCAGCTCCGGCCAGATCGGCGAGGTACCGCGCTTCTGCGATTCCAGGATTGCCCGGCACAAGGAACAGAGGCGATGGTCCTGGAAAATCCTGCGGTCGACGGCCGACCAGCGTGGCTGCGCCGGCAAAAGACTGCCACAAAGGGTCCGGTCGGCCGAGCCGCCGAGCTCCAGCTGCCGGGTCACCAGATGCACCCGCACTTCCTGGCAGGCGAACAGATCCAGCTGTTCGTCAGGCTCGATCAGTTGGTAGGCAAACAGGGACCAGGCGGGACGCGGCATCGGGGGCTCCAAATCGGGGGCGCCACATTAGCCGAAAGACCGCCTGTAGAAAAGCGTCAAAGCAGCGGTTTCAGCGTCGGCCAGACATTTTCCAGCAACTTGCCCTGGGCCGCGACGGACGGGTGCAATCCGTCGCCCTGCATCATTCCCTGAACGCCGCCGACATCCTTGAGGAAAAACGGCACCAGCGGGACGTTTTTCTCCTCGGCCAAGGTGCTGTAGACCTTCGAGAAAGCCTCGGTGTAGCGTCGCCCATAGTTCGGCGGCAACTGCATGCCCAGCAAAAGCACCTTGGCACCGCTGGCGCGGGAGCTGTCGATCATCGCTGCAAGGTTTTGTTGCAATTGTGTTGGCGGCTGTCCACGCAGGCCATCGTTGCCTCCCAACTCCAGGACCACCAGCTCCGGCTTATGGGCTGCAAGCAGCGTCGGCAGGCGCGCCAGGCCGCCTGCGCTGGTGTCGCCACTGATCGATGCATTGACCACTTTATCGTCGAAACCCTCGGCCTTGAGCCGTTGTTCCAGCAACGACACCCAGCCTTGGCGGGTATCCAGGCCGAAAGCCGCGCTGATACTATCGCCAACGATCAGGACTGTACCCGCCGCTGCGTTCTGGACCATGCACATCAAGGCCAGGCCGGCACTCAAAAACCACACTCGCATCGGATTCTCCATGGGCTCAAGCATTCTCACCGCGAAGGACCTTAGCAAAGTGGTTCCCAGCGCGGAAGGTGAACTGACCATCCTGCACGAACTCAGCCTGGAACTGAACAAGGGCGACAGCCTGGCCATCGTCGGCGCGTCCGGTTCCGGCAAATCCACGCTCCTTGGGCTGCTGGCCGGCCTCGACTTGCCCAGCAGCGGTGAAGTGACCCTCGCAGGCCAAGCCCTCAGCGCACTGGACGAAGACCAGCGCGCCCGGGTTCGCGCCGAACACGTCGGTTTCGTTTTCCAGTCGTTCCAACTGCTCGACAGCCTCAACGCGCTGGAGAACGTCATGCTGCCGCTGGAACTGGACGGCCGCAAGGATGCCCGGGAACGCGCTACACAACTGCTGCAACGGGTCGGCCTCGGCCAACGGCTGACGCATTCGCCACGCCAGCTCTCGGGCGGCGAACAACAACGCGTCGCGATTGCCCGCGCCTTTGCCGCCGAGCCCGACGTGCTGTTCGCCGACGAGCCGACCGGCAACCTCGACAGCCACACCGGCGAACGCATCAGCGATCTGCTGTTCGAGCTGAACAAGGAACGCGGCACCACCCTGGTGCTGGTGACCCACGACGAACGCCTGGCCCATCGCTGCCGGCGCCTGATCCGACTTGAAGCCGGCCTGATGGTCGCGCCCCTGGAGCCTTGATGGCACGCTTGCCCTTGTTGCGCCTGTTCAGCCTTGCCCTGCGCCAGTTGCTGCGCGATGCCCGCGCCGGCGAGTTGCGCGTGCTGTTCTTCGCCCTGCTGGTGGCCGTGGCGGCGAGCACCGCCATCGGTTACTTCGGCGCCCGCCTGAATGGCGCGATGATGATGCGCGCGACCGAATTTCTCGGCGCCGACCTGCTGCTCGAGGGCAGCTCCCCTGCCCGCCCGGAGCAGATCCGCAGCGGCACCGAACTGGGCCTGGAACATGCCCGAGTGGTGGAGTTCTCCAGCGTTGTCGCCACCGACAACGGTATCCAGCTGTCCAGCGTCAAGGCAGCCGATGACATCTATCCCTTGCGCGGGGAACTGAAAAGCGCCCCGGCGCCCTTCGCTCCGGAAGAGACCGGTGGACGACCAGCCCCCGGGGAGGCCTGGGTCGAAGCACGGCTGCTGACGGCGCTGGACCTGAAGATCGGTGACAGCATCGATGTCGGCAACAAGACCGTTCGCCTCAGCCGCGTGCTGACTTATGAGCCGGACCGCGCCGGTAATTTCTACAGCCTGACCCCGCGCGTCATGATCAACCTCAAGGACCTGGACGCCACGGGCGTGGTGCAACCCGGCAGCCGCGTCAGCTATCGCGACCTGTGGCGCGGCCCGGCGTCGGCGCTGCAAACCTATCGCGACCTGGTCAAGCCAGGTCTTGAGCCGAACCAGCGCCTGCAGGACGCTCGCGACGGCAATCGCCAGATCGGCGGCGCCTTGGGCAAGGCCGAGCGCTACCTGAACATGGCCAGCCTGGTGGCGGTGCTGCTGTCCGGCGTTGCCGTGGCCCTCTCCGCCAACCGTTTTGCCACTCGACGCTTCGATGCCAGTGCATTGCTGCGCTGCCTTGGCCTGTCGCGCCGGGAAACCATGGTGCTGTTCAGCCTGCAACTGGCCGTGCTGGGCCTGTTGGCGAGCATCAGCGGTGCGCTGCTGGGCTGGGTGGCCCAGTTGGGATTGTTTGCCTTGCTGCATGACTTGCTGCCCACCACCGTCCCCCCGGGTGGCCTGTTGCCGGCGATCGCCGGGATCGGCACCGGGCTGGTGGCACTGGCGGGTTTTGCCTTGCCGCCGCTCGCCGCACTGGGCCGGGTGCCGCCGTTGCGCGTGCTGCGTCGGGACATGTTGCCGATTCCCTCCAGTAGCTGGGTGGTCTACGGTGCGGCCCTCGGTGCGCTCGGGCTGATCATGTGGCGCCTGAGCCTGGACCTGGTGCTGACTTTCGCGCTGCTCGGTGGTGGGGTGATTGCCGCGCTGGTGCTCGGCGGACTGCTGTTGCTGGTGCTGCAGAGCCTGCGCCGGATGCTGGCCCGGGCCTCGCTGCCCTGGCGGTTGGGACTCGGTCAGCTGTTGCGCCATCCCTTGGCGGCAGCCGGGCAAGCCCTGGCGTTTGGCCTGATCCTGTTGTCCATGGCCTTGATCGCGCTGCTGCGCGGCGAGTTGCTGGACACCTGGCAAAACCAGTTGCCAAAAAACGCCCCGAACTATTTCGCCTTGAACATCCTGCCCAACGACAAGCAGGCCTTCACCGACAAGCTGATGGCGTTGTCGGCGCAGTCGGCCCCGCTCTACCCCGTGGTACCGGGACGGCTGATCAGCATCAACGGCGAGCCGGCCAAGGAGTTCGTCACCAAGGACTCGGCCGGTGACCGTGCGCTGCAACGCGACTTGAGCCTGACCTGGGCGGCGGAGCTGCCGGCGGGCAACGTCGTCACGGCCGGGAACTGGTGGCCGCAACAGCCACCGGACGATATCCCGGGGGTTTCGGTGGAAGGCAAGGTGGCCGAGAATCTCAAGATCAAACTGGGCGACCGCCTGGTGTTCAACGTCGGCGGCCTCAACCGGGAAGCCAAGGTCACCAGCCTGCGGGAAATCAACTGGGACAATTTCCAGCCGAACTTCTTCATGATTTTCCAGCCCGGTACGCTGAAGGACCTGCCGGCAACCTACCTCACCAGCTTTTATCTGGCTCCCGGCCATGACCAGCAGATCGTCGACCTGTCGCGCGCCTTCCCGGCCGTGACGATCCTGCAGGTCGAGGCGTTGCTCGAACAACTGCGCAGCATCCTGGCCCAGGTGACCCTGGCCGTGGAATACGTATTGCTGTTTGTGCTGGCGGCGGGGATGGCGGTGCTGTTCTCCGGCTTGCAGGCCACCCTCGACGAAAGGATCCGCCAAGGCGCGCTGCTGCGTGCCCTGGGCGCCGAGCGGTTGCTGTTGACCAAGGCCCGGCGCATCGAATTCGGCCTGTTGGGTGCGGTCAGCGGTTTGCTCGCGGCGCTGGGTTCGGAACTGGTCAGCCTGGTGCTCTACCGTTATGCCTTCGACTTGCCGTGGCATCCGCATCCATGGCTGCTGGTATTGCCGCTGGTGGGCGCGTTGCTGATCGGTGCGGCGGGCGTATTTGGCACTCGCCGGGCGCTCAACGCCAGCCCACTGACAGTGTTGCGCGAGGGTTGATAGACTTCGGGCCTCGCCATCACCAGAAGTTGCCATGAGCCGCTATCGTCCACCCCGTACCGCCGGCACCGCGCTGATCACCCCCGAGGGTGAAGCGCGGATGCGCGCTGAACTCCATGAACTGTGGCATGTCCGCCGCCCCCAGGTGACCCAGTCGGTCAGCGAAGCGGCGGCCCAGGGTGATCGCTCGGAAAATGCCGAATACACCTACGGCAAGAAGATGCTGAGGGAAATCGACAGTCGCGTGCGTTTCCTCACCAAACGCCTCGAAGCACTCAAGGTCGTCAGCGAAAAACCCAGTGACCCGAACAAGGTGTATTTCGGCGCCTGGGTCACCGTTGAGGATGAGGACGGCAAGGAATCGCGCTATCGCATCGTCGGGCCTGACGAGCTGGACCTGAAGCAGAACCTGATCAGTATCGACTCGCCCCTGGCCCGCGCCCTGATTGGCAAGACGCTGGACGCTGAAGTCAGGGTCCAGGCGCCAACCGGAGAAAAGCTCGTCTACATCGTCGATATCAGCTATCCGTAGCCCGACTCGCCTCAACGGCGAGTGATCAGCCCCTGCCGTGCAACACGGGTCAAGTGCCGGATCATTTCGGCAGCGTCCGCCGCCGTCGGTGACTGGATTACCGCCAGGTCGAAACTGTCATCGGCGAAACGCGCCAGCGACTCACCGTCTTCGACAAACTGGATCAGGAAGGCCGCGGGGCCATGGCTGCGTCGCGGCCAGCCGTCGAGATAACGCAACAGCGTAGGCTGATGGGTACCGCCCAGGAGAATTTTCGGATTGCGTTGCAGCAGGTTCGCCGTGATCGGCGCCAGACGTACGAGGGGGCTGGGTGCGTTCATTGTGTCGTGTCTCTGCCTCAAAAGTCTGCATGGCAGGTGAGAGGCAACACCGAACCAGCGCTTTAGCGGTATTTCGAAGCCTTGTTTCACGGCTTCTGTCGGTGACTGGATGAGTCACCTGGCGCCCCGCAAGTAGCTGTTTAAATCGGCGCATGAGCGGCATCCTAGAGAAGCTGACTGGCCAGTGTCAAGAATCGACGCGCACAAAAAAGGCCCGTACTGGACGGGCCTTGTTGTCTTGAGCAAGTTATCAACGGGCGATGGCGTTATCCGCCGACAGCTTGCCTGCACCTTCGATCAACACCGCGATACTGCCGGCCAGCAAGGCCAGGGCAAACTCATAACCGTTGTTGGCCATGAACAGACCGTTGCCGATGTGCACGGAGAAAATCGCCACCAGTGACAGGAAGGCCAGACCCAAAGCCGCCGGGCGCGTCAGCAGGCCGATGATCAAGGCCAGCCCGGCGAAAAACTCGGTGCCACCGGCCAGGGTTGCCATCAGGTAGCCAGGCGTCAGGCCGATGCTGTCCATCCATTGCGCCGTGCCCGCCAACCCATAACCGCCAAACAGCCCGAACAGTTTCTGCGAGCCATGGGCGGCAAAAATGACCCCGACGACGATGCGCAGGACAGTCAGGCCGTAGCCGGCGCGGGAAAACAGAACCTTGTTGATGAAAGTGCTCATGAGGTGCATTCCTTGGGAGATGTGTGTGTTGGGCGCCATATTAATCAAATAATCTTGAGTAAAAAGCGCAAAAAACCCACCAAACCAATCTATAAATTAGATTATTTAGTCGAAGCCACTTTCCGCTCTTGCGGCTCCAGGGATTCACGCTCTCGATCAAACGCCAGGTAATACTTGTTCACGCTGTTAACGTAGCTGACGGCGCCCATGCCCACCTGCTCCATGGCTATTCGCTCGACCTGGAAAAACCACTGGTCAGGGTTCAAGCCTCGCCGCCGGGCCTCGGCACGCATGCCTTGGACGCGCTCCGGTCCCATGTTGTACGCAGCCAGGACAAACGCCATGCGTTCGCGCTCGTTGAGCTTGGGGCTGGAGAAGAATTTGCGGCGGATCATGGCCAGGTATTTGGCGCCGGCCTGCACATTGGCATCCAGGTCCTGGATGTTGTTGACCCCGACCCGCTGGGCCGCGGACGGCGTGATCTGCATCAGGCCGGTTGGGCCGCTGCCGCTGCGCGCGTTGGGTTGCAAGGCTGACTCCTTGAACGCCAGGGCCGCCAGGTTGAGCCAGTCCATGCCCTGGGCCTGGGCATGTTTTTGCAGCACCGGCCGAAGTTTTTCCAGGCGTTGGCGATTGGCCCGGGCCAGCGGATAGTGAACCTGGTACAAGCGTCGGTAGATACGCAGGAATGCAGCGTCCTGGTTGTCGGGGACTTTATAGGTGGTGAGGAATCGATCAATGCTCGCCCGCAGCATGGCGGCGTCGCGGCGGACGAACCAATATTCATCGCTCGGCTCGCCGATGAGCACCTGGCGGTCGAAACGCAACTTGGGCAGGATCTTGCCCCAGCGTTCGGCGATGGGCTGTTCGACGATGGTGAGGTGGAAGATCCCGCCCTGGACCATCTCCAACACATCTTCCACCGCCAGGGTGGGATCGACCCATTCGATTTTCACCGGCGGCAACTTGAGCAACGCCAGCTTCTGGTTGATCTGGCTGACCGCATCCCCCGCCGCACTGCCGTTGGGCAGCGCCAGGGTCTTGCCAGACAATTGCTCCACGCGCGAATAACGCTTTTCGCCCTTGATCCCCACCAGCAGCAACGGCACATCCGTGCGTATCGGCTCACTGGCGCTCACCGCATGGCCGGCTTGCGGCTCAAGCAGTTCGCCTGGCGCCACCAGATCCCCTTCCCCGCGCTGCAGTGCGCCGAGCAATTGATCCTTGGCCTTGGGAATGATTTTGAGGGTGATTTCCTGGCCATCCCGGGCATGACCATTGAGGTACTGCTCGAAGGCCCGCAAGCGATGGTATTCGACACCGATGGGCTGGCCCTGGACTTCACCGGAGCTGTTGCGGCTCTGGTTGACCAACACCTTCAGTACCCGGCTGCTACGGATCTGCGCCAGATCACGCACGGTGCCCGGCGCTACCACTTGCAGCGGTCCGGGCAGGCGTGCTTCGGCCGCCATTGGCAACAGCAGCGAGCAACACAGCAGTAGCAATACCTGGGGACGAACCATCCACACTCCGGAAGGATGTTGCCGAGCCAACCCGGTGGCAAACCGTGGTCGATTCGGCAAAACAGAGCACCGTGGGGCGCTGAAAAGTGCGAAAGACTGGCACAGCGATGGCATTGATACCACCCCGACCTGTCTCGTGGCCTCAACAGACAGCCGCAACTCATTGTAGTTCTTGGCTTTTTTTATAAATCTACAGCTCTGGTATGCTTTCCGGCCTTTGGGCCGAGGTAGCACCATGCAACTCATCGATATCGGCGTCAACCTGACCAACCCCAGTTTCGCCGAAAAACACCAGGCGGTGCTTGAGCGCGCCTATGCCGCCGGGGTCTGCCAGTTGGTGCTGACCGGCACCAGCATCGAGGGCAGCGAACAGGCCTTCGAACTATGCCAGCAGCTCGACGAGGACGGGACGCGACTGTTTTCCACCGCCGGCATCCACCCCCACAGCGCCAGCGACTGGACAGCTGACAGCGCCAGGCATTTGCACGAGTTGCTCAAGCAGGACCGTGTGCGCGCAGTGGGTGAATGCGGGTTGGATTTCAATCGTGATCTTTCTCCTCGCCCGCTGCAGGAAAAAGTCCTCGAAGAACACCTCGCGCTTGCCGCGGAGTTGCAAATGCCGGTGTTTCTCCATGAGCGCGACGCCGACCAGCGACTGCTGGAGATTCTTCGGGACTTTCGCGACCGATTGCCCGCCGCTGTGGTGCATTGTTTTACCGGTGAGAAAAAAGCGCTGTTCAGTTACCTGGACCTGGACTTGCACATCGGCATTACCGGGTGGATCTGCGATGAACGCCGAGGCACACATCTGCATCCGTTGGTGCGGGAAATTCCCCGCGGCCGGCTCATGCTCGAAAGCGACGCCCCGTATCTGCTGCCCCGCACCCTGCGCCCTAAGCCCAAGAACGGTCGCAATGAGCCGGCCTATCTGACAGACGTATTGCGTGAAGTAGCCTTGCACCGGGGCGAAAGCGAGGAAGACCTGGCGGCCCACAGCACGGCGTGTGCGCGGGCGTTTTTCGGCTTGCCGGTGATTTCCTGACCGGAATGGGCCCCTGTGGGAGCGAGCCTGCTCGCGAAAGCGGTCTGTCAGTCAGATTATCTGCAGTAGATCGATCGCCTTCGCGAGCAGGCTCGCTCCCACCAGGGCTTGGTGACATCCATTGACCCACATCAAAACCTCGCCCCCTGCATAGCAGCAGAATACTGGCACCTTGCCAAAACTGTTTCCGCTATCAGAGAAGACCTTCCATGGGTGCCTGGCTTAGCAATATCTCGCTGAAGTATAAATTCTGGGCGGTCAATGCGGTCGCCTTTGTCACCACATTGCTGTTGGTGCTTTATGCCATGCACCTTGAACAGCAGGTCCGAGGGGTCAGCCTGGGCCAGGTGTTCGGCGAACGCTTCAGTCAGTATGCCGTGGCAGTATTCGTGCTGATGCTGGCGATGTTGGGAGCATCGCAGCTATTGATCCGCTTTCTCCTCAGTCAGCTCAACACGTTGAAAGACGTGATGCTGCATGTCGAAAAAAGCGGCGACCTCTCCGCCCGCGTGCCTTTGGCCTGCGAGGACGAAGTGGGCCAGATGGCCGCTGCGTTCAACGCCATGCAAGCTGGCTACCAGCGGGTGGTGGACACCGTTGCCAGCACTGCTCGGCAGCTGGATAGCGGTGCGACGCGCCTGGCTTCGAGCATGAACGATGTGCGCCAGGGTATGCTCGGCCAGCAGAGCGAAACGGATCAGGCCGCCACGGCCATCAATGAGATGACCGCCACGGTCTATCACATCGCCCAGCACGCCGGCGCCACCCGCGACCTGTCGAAAACCACGGATATCCTGGCGGGTAACGGACGGCAAGTGGTCAGTCGCGTGCAGCAATCGATCACCGGGCTGTCCACTGGCGTGCAGCAGACCGCCGAGATGATCCAGCGCCTGGCCGAAGACAGCCAGAAGATCAACGGTGTGGTCAATGTGATCCACAGCATCGCCGAGCAGACCAACCTGCTGGCACTCAACGCCGCCATCGAAGCGGCGCGAGCCGGCGAAATGGGCCGGGGTTTCGCAGTCGTGGCCGATGAAGTCCGCAACCTCGCCAAGCGGGTCCAGACCTCGACCGACGAGATCACCGCCATGGTGTCGGCCTTGCAGGCAGGCACCCGCGATGCGGTGGAGTTCATGCAGCAAAGCTCGCACAAGGCTGACGACTGCGTGCAACAGGCTTGCGAGGCCGGCGACGCGTTGCTGCAGATCACCGAGGCGGTGGCGCAGATGCGCGAAAGCAACACGCAGATCGCGGTCGCCGCCGAACAGCAAAGCCAGGTGGCCGAAGACATGAACCGCGCCGTAGTGAGCATCCGCGACGTGACCGAAAATACCGTGCGCCAGACCGTGGATTCGGCCACCACCAGCGATGAGCTGGCGACGCTGGCGGGTGAGTTGAACAGGGCGATTGGGCAGTTGAAGCTTTAACTCCGGATCTTCTGCATAGCTTCTCCTCACAAAGGAAGCCTTCATCATCAGGGCTGGCCTCATCCCAACAGCCATATGCCTATGACGCCTATCGTTACGATAGCCAACCGTGATTCGCCGCTCTGCCCGGCCCGGCCTATTCTTGGGTTATTCGGATTTCACGGACTCAAGGACAAAGCATCATGGGCAAACGTCACCCCAACCTTCCGGCCTGGCAATGGCGCGCCTATCCCGAGAATCACCGCCACCCGACCAACCTGGTGTTGCATCTGATCGCGGTGCCGCTGTTCATTGTCGCGTTTCTGTTGATCGTATCGGGCGTCTTCAGCCTGAGCCTGGGCGATGTCGCCATCGGCGTGATCGGTGTACTCGCCGCACTCGGATTGCAGCGCCACGGCCACGGTCTCGAGGCGCAGGCCTCAGAACCTTTCAGCGATCGCAAGGACGCCATGTCGCGCCTGCTGGTGGAACAGTTCCTGACCTTCCCACGCTTTTTCCTCAGCGGCGGATGGTGGCGGGCCTGGCGGGATCGCCACCGTCACTGAATCGCCGTAACGCCTCAGCCGAAAATCGTCACCGTCTGCCGGCTCATGGCGATCAAGCGGCCATCGGCGCTCCAGAACTTCGCCGCGACATGGCCATACCCATCCTGGGCGTGCTCGATCTCGGCCAGGTACTGGCACCAATCCAATGTCGTGAGCTCAAGCAATGGTTGGACGAACTCGATGGTCCAGGTCAGCGTGCTGCCCGGTGCCATTTGCGTCAGGTGAGGCAACAACGCCGGCGGCCAGGCGTCCACCAACGCCAGGATATGGCCTTCGTCCAGCGCCTCCTCTTTCACATCACCGCGCAAGCGCACCCAGCCACCCATGCTTCGGGATTTGTTACCGGAAAACGGCAGGCCGCCGACGCTCCAGCGCATCGCCAGGTGCCGCATGAATTCCGGTGTCCCGCCTTTGATGTAGGGCAATTCCTGGCATTGCTCGACGTCCTTGAACGGCGGCGCGGGATCAGCCTGTACCGCCACCACCGAGGTTCGCGATGCGCCAAAGCTGCCTTGCACCACGGTCACCACCTGGCCTTTCTGCACAGCGCGCCCCAGCACCTGGCTGACAGCCTTGCCCTCACGCAATATATCAACCTCGAAACTGACCGGGACATCCGGTTCGACCGGGCCGACAAAGGTGATCGCCAGCGAGCGCACCGGGCGATCGGCCGGAACCCGGGCACGCATCGCCTCGTATTGCAGCGCCGCCACCAGGCCGCCAAAACTGGCCCGGCCCTGACCCCACTCAGGTGGAATGATGACGGCGCCTGGCTGATGACGCACGGCATCGATCAAATCGGAAAAGCGCATGGCAACCTCGAAGAGATGGGAAACGATGATGGATATTAACTATCCCGAGCGGGCAGTACAGCGCTCATTCCGGCCAAAGAGGCTGACAGAAAAGCCGTGGGCTTCGAATCCACTACCAATCCTCTTGCGAGGGCGAGCCTTTGTGGGAGCGAGCCTGCTCGCGAATAGCGGTGTGTCAGCCTGAACAAGTTGACTGATACCCCGCTATTCGCGAGCAGGCTCACTCCCACAGGAAAAAATGCAAAGTCAGGATTTCCCGAAGCAGCTGACGATTAGCTTTTCGAGTACCCGGTCGGACTTGGCCTCGGCCTTTTCCATGGTGATCCGCCAGACCGGTACGCAGGCCCGCAAGTCGGCTTCCTGCTCGGCACGCGCCAGCCATTGCCAGCAATCATGCCAATCGCCCAACGCGCCTTGGGCGGCCTTGAGTCGGGGCATGGCCGCTTCCGGCAAGCGGTCGAGTTCGGGATAGGCTTCGATGGCATAACGCACGCGCTTGATCAGCAGGCGCAGTCGGTGGCGGTCGTGAGCCGGATCGCGCAAGGCCTCGCCGAGCTTTTTCCATTGTTTGTCGAGGCGCTTTTCGACACGTTTGCGCAACCCTGCAAGCAGACCCTGGCGCTGGGCAGCGCGGATGAAGCGTGGGAACGCATCGAGGATCATCAGCAAATGCGCCAACTCCGGACTGCTGGCCACGGCGGGATAGGCCTCGGCCATTTGCAGCTGGCGTCGCTGCGCGGCCTCGGTCTTGCCGTGCTGCTGAAGATAAGCTGCCAGCACCTCACGGTCGCGCAAGGGTGTGGTCAGGCTGCCAACTGCCGAAGCGGCTGTTTCCAACTGCTCGACGCCGGGCAATCCGCGCAACGGACGAAGCAGGCTGCGCAAACGGCGAACGGTGGTCCGCAGGTCGTGCAAAGCTTCGCTGTCGGTATGGGCATTCAAGCGGGCCTGACAGGCCAGCAGGCGGACTTCCAGGCCCAGAATACGGGCCACCAGCCGATCAATCATCGGGCGTACTCCGTACGCAGCTTCGAGTTTCGAGCCACAAGCCGCAAGAAAAAGCAGTTTCGCTTCTGCTTACAGCTTGCAGCTCGCCGCTGTGTTTATCGCCCCGCGCGGGATTCGCGAATGTAGAAACGCGCCTTCTCGGCTTTCTTGGCGCAGCCCTCGAAAGCTTCGAATTGCTGCTGGGTCTTGGCCCCGGTCAGCAATGAAAGAGCCTTGGAGTAGCTGACGGTGCCAGCGAAGCCTTCGGCCTTGGCCAGGTCAAGTTCGCGCCACGCGCTGTCGAGCTGGCTGCCGCAACTGTCGCGGTAAGCGGTCTTGCCGGCACAACCGGCCAAGGCCAGAACCATCAGGGACGCCACCAGGGGCAGGCAGATCCGGGCTTTCATCGATAACACCTCAAGTCAGGTCAACAGTCGTGCTGGTAAGACGGTTTCGCCGGCAAAAAGTGCCTCGGCGCGGCCGCTATATTCAAGTGGGCACGAGCATACGCAAATGCTGCTGCGACGTGTCAAAAAACGACGCCTGCGCTACAGCGATTGAGCCGGCCCGTCGATGAGTGCATTGTTGAGCTCTGTTCTACAAGAGGCCTGCTCATGACAAAACGTGTCGCATTGGTATTGGGCTCGGGCGGCGCCCGGGGCTATGCCCATATCGGAGTGATCGAGGAAATCGAACGACGCGGCTATGACATCGCCTGTATCGCCGGTTGTTCCATGGGGGCGGTCGTAGGCGGGATCTACGCGGCGGGCAAACTCGAAGACTACCGCAACTGGATCGAAAGCCTCGACTACCTGGATGTGCTCCGGCTGGTGGATGTCAGCTTTCGCCTCGGGGCCATTCGCGGCGAAAAAGTCTTCGGGCAGATCCGCAAGATCGTCGGCGAGCTCAATATCGAAGACCTGCGCATTCCTTACACGGCGGTAGCCACCGACCTGACCAACCAGCAGGAAATCTGGTTCCAGGAAGGTTGCCTGCACCAGGCGATGCGCGCCTCGGCGGCGATTCCCAGCCTGTTCACCCCGGTGATGCAAGGCAACCGCATGCTGGTGGATGGCGGCTTGCTCAATCCGCTGCCGATCGTGCCGGTGGTGTCGAGCCATTGCGACCTGATCATCGCGGTCAACCTCAACGCCACCAACCAGAAACAATACCGGTTGCCTGTGATCCAGCGCCCCGCCGCGTTCCGGCGGCGCTTCGACACCTTGGTCAGTTCCCTCGGTTCACGGTTGCCGTTTCGCCGCAAACAAGCCGAGCAACTGTTGCTGTTGGAACAGGAAGCGCTGAAGGCCGAGGCGGCCGATATCAACCCATGGCTCGATTCGGCCGAGCCGGAAGGCCAGCAACCGGCCGCCGCGCCCGAAATCGAAGGCGCGCCGAAATCCGCCACCGGATCTTTCATCATCGATAACGTCGGACCGGCCTCGTTGCTCGATCTGATCAACCAGAGCTTCGAGGTGATGCAGACGTCGCTGGCCCAATACAAGATCGCCGGCTACCCGCCGGATGTGCTGATCAACGTGCCAAAACGGGTGTGCCGATTCTTCGAGTTCTACAAGGCACCGGAGCTGATCGCGCTGGGACGGGAGATAGCCAGCGATACGCTGGATCGGTATGAGAGCGAGCAGAGCTGAAGGCTTCGAGTGACTGTTTCGGCCCCTTCGCGAGCAGGCTCGCTCCCACAATGAAATGCGCTCAAGTGTGGGAGCGAGCCTGCTCGCGAAGAGGCCAGCCAGGCAGGACAAGACTAAAACCCACCCTCCTCCAACAACCGATACCCCACGCCCGCCTCAGTCACGATGAACCGCGGCCGAGTCGGGTCGTCGGCGAGTTTCTGCCGCAGGTGACCGATGACGATGCGCAGGTAATGGCTGTCTTCGACGTGGGTCGGGCCCCAGATGTCCTTGAGCAATTGTTGCTGGGTGATGACCCGCCCTGGATGCCGCGCCAGTTGCGCCAGCACCGCGTATTCCTTGCGGGTCAGGGCCACTTCGGCGCCGTCCAGCAGGACCCGGCGGTAAGCCAGGTCGACCGTCAGCGGGCCGAACGTCAATGCCGCCGACGGTGCCTCGCCCGCTGGCGCCTGGCGCAGGAGCGCGCGCACCCGGGCGAGGAACTCCTGGATGCCGAAAGGCTTGGTCACGTAGTCATTCGCACCGTTGTCCAGCGCCTCGACCTTCTGTGCTTCGCTGGCGCGTACTGACAGGACCAGCACCGGCACGGCAGACCATTGGCGAAACTCGCGCAGTACCTGCTGGCCGTCCATGTCCGGCAGGCCAAGGTCGAGCACCAGAAGATCAGGCTTGTTCAACGCCGCCTGGGCCAGGCCCGCTGCGCCGGTCTCGGCTTCGAGCACCTTGTAGCCTTGCGAGGTCAGGCTGATCCGCAGGAACTTGCGGATCTGCGGTTCGTCATCGATGACCAAAAGGGTCGCGTTCTGGCTCATGGGGTCCGTTCATTTCCATCAAGTGGCGAGAGCATAACGCAGCGCCAGTCAGGCTTCATCGTCCATGCCCGGTTGTGCCTGCAAGGGCAGGTGCAAGGTGATGCAGGTGCCGCGCCCATCGAGCCCCTCGTCGACGCTGATCCGCCCGCCATGGGCGCCGACCATGCCCTGACAGATCGCCAGCCCCAGCCCGGTGCCCTGCCCGCCACGGTCGCCGCGCGCAGCGGTGTAGAACATGTCGAAGATTTTCTCACGCTCCGGCTCGGGAATTCCGGGCCCTTCATCGGCCACGGCGAAGCATATTTCATCGGTCGTCGCTGCGGCGCTCAACAGCAACCGACCATGGGCCGGCGAAAACCGCGCGGCGTTTTCCAGCACGTTGACCAGCGCCTGTTCGATCAGCGCCGCATGGACATACAACAGCGGCAAGCCGGTTGGCACTTCGATGCTGACCGCCAGTGGCGCCAGTACCGCCCGCAACCGGTTCAACGCACTGGCAACGATGTCGGCCGGCGATACCCAATCGCGCGCCAGCTTCAGCGCACCGTGGCCGAGGCGGGTCATGTCGAGCAGGTTCTGGATATAACGATCCAGGCGCTCGGCTTCGTCGCGGGTGCCTTCGAGCAATTCGCGACGGTCCTGCAGCGGGATCGCCTCGCCCAGCGCCAGCAGGCTGTCGATGCTGCCGCGCATGGAAGTCAAGGGTGTGCGTAAATCATGGGAGACGGAGGCCAGCAAGGCGCTGCGCAATTGCTCGGTTTCGCCGTGCAGCCGCGCCGCTTCCAGGTCCTGCGCCAGCTGCGCCCGAGCCAGCGCCTGGGCCAGCGGCTGGCTGAGCGCCGCCAGCAAGCGGCGACGCTGACCGCTCAACGGCTTGCCGTCCTTCAGGCAGACTCCCAACAGGCCCAGCGGGCCACCCTCGGACGACAAGGGCCACCACCACCAGCGCCCGGACGGCAGCGTCGCGGTGCCGGCGCCGGCCGGCTGATCGTGCTGCCAGGACCAGTCGGCGGCAGCGCGCTCGGCCTCGGTGAAGGTCAACGGTTCTGCCGTCTCGACGTGCCAGCCGTGCTGTGCGTCGCGCTTGAGCAGGCACAGTTGCAGATCGCCCTCGCTGTTGAGGTGTTGCACGGCGGCGCTGATTACGGCCTGGCGATCGGTCGCGGCCGTCAGTTTGCGCGACAGATCCAGCAGCTCAGCGGTTTCCTGCTGGGTGTCGCGCAGCGCCTGCAATTGCCGACGCTGGCGCGCCGCGAGATTGCCGGTCAGGGCGGCCATCAAGAGGAAAAACACCAGCGTCAGTACGTCTTCTTCGCGCTGGATCGTCAGGGAGAAATTCGGCGGGATGAACAGAAAGTCGTACGCCAGGAACGACAGCGCCGCACAGGCCAGCGCCGGGCCGAGGCTGCTGCGCACCGCCACCAGCAACACCGCCATCAGGAATACCAGGGAGATATTGGGCAACGCAAGCAACCCGGAAATCCCCCAGGCCAGGGCACTGGCGGCCAGCGTAGCCACCACCGCCAGCGCATAGTCGAACCCGGTCTGGACGGTGCCCGGACGCAGGCGGGGCGGCGGCGGTGTTTCATCGCCGTCCAGCACGTTGATCTCCAGCCCACGGGCATCGCGCAGCAATCGCGAAGCCAGGCCGCCGCCGAACAGGCGCCTGCGCAAACGCCGGCGGGACTGGCCGACCAACACCAACGTGGCACGCCGTTGCATCGCGTGCTGGATGAGCGTCCTGGCGACCTCTCCCGCCCGCAGCAGCACCACCTCCCCGCCAAGGCGTTCCGCCAGTTGCTGGGCGCTCTGCAGACGCTGGCGCGAGGACTCGTCCCGTGCCGTGCCGTTGTCTACATGCACCACGCTCCAGGGCAGATGCCGGCGCTGGGCGACCCGGCTGGCGTGGCGCACCAGCCGTTCGGCCTGGTGATCAGCGTCCACGCCCACCAGCAACCGGCCCTGGACCGCTGGAGCCGACTGGCCCAGTTGCCGATAACCCTGGGCCAGGTCGTTGTCCACTTGCGCGGCAGCGGTCTGCATGGCCAGCTCACGCAGGGCGGTGAGATTGGTCTGGGTGAAAAACGCATCGATCGCCGCGCGGGCCTGTTCCGGCACATAGACCTTGCCGTCGCGCAGACGCTCCAGCAGTTCGCGCGGTGGCAGGTCGATCAGCAGCAGCTCATCGGCTTCCTGCAAGACCCAGTCCGGCAAAGTCTCGCGCACCTGCACTCCGGTGATGCCACGAACCTGATCGTTGAGGCTTTCCAGATGCTGGACGTTGACCGTGGTGAAGACGTCGATACCGGCGGCGAGCAGTTCCTGGATGTCTTGCCAGCGCTTGGCATGGCGGCTGCCGGGGGCGTTGCTGTGGGCCAGCTCGTCCACCAGCGCCAGGCTCGGGCGAGCGGCAAGCAGGCCGTCGAGATCCATCTCCTCGAGCATCACGCCGCGGTATTCCGAACGCACCATCGGCTGTTGCGCCAGGCCATTCAACAAGGCTTCGGTCTCGGCGCGCCCGTGGGTCTCGACGACCGCGGCGATGACGTTTGTTCCTTGGCGCAACCGGGTATGGGCCGCTTGCAGCATGGCGTAGGTCTTGCCCACGCCTGGGGCGGCGCCGAGGAAAACCTTGAGGCGGCCACGGTCGTTGCGTGGCAGGTTGGCTAATAGTGCATCGGCGCGGCCGGAGTCGCTCATGCTATGTCTCTTTCAGATTTGATCAAGATACCCTGTGGGAGCGAGCCTGCTCGCGAATGCGGTGGGTCAGTCAACGACAGTGTTGGCTGAGCTACCGCATTCGCGAGCAGGCTCGCTCCCACATGGGTTTACAGGTTTTCCAGGGCCAGGTTCAGCGCCAGCACATTCACCACGGGCGGGCCCACCAGGGACCGCTCGATATGGCTGTCAAGCAACTGCTGCAACGTCGACACCGGCAAGTTGCGCGCCGCGGCGACACGCGCCAGTTGATAGGCAATCGCGGCCGGAGGCAAGTGCGGATCCAGGCCGCTGCCGGAAGTGCTCAGCAGCGCCAGGGGCACCGGTCCCTGGCCGGGCACTTGCAGCTTGCCGGCGTCATCGATGACCCGGGCGGCCAGCGCCGGGTTGCTCGGGGAAAAGTTGCTCGCGCCGCTGGCGACCGTGGCGAAGGCGCCGGCCGAAGGGCGCGGATGAAACCAGGCATCGCCGGTGAAGTCCTGGGCGATCAATCGGGAACCGCGGACCTTGCCGTCGGCATCGTGGATCAGACTGCCGTTGGCCTGCTCCGGAAAAGCGATTTGTGCCACGCCGGTGACGAACAATGGGTAGGCGACGCCGGTGATCAGGGTCATCAGCAATAACAGGCTCAGGGCCGGGCGAATCATGGTGAACATTTCAAATCCTCAGTTGAAAACACATCTGTGATGGATGTCTTCAGGCTCAAACCAACCCCAACCCCGTCAGCAACAGATCAATCGCCTTGATCCCCACGAACGGCACCGCGATCCCGCCGAGGCCGTAGATCAGCAGATTGCGTCGCAGCAACGCCGCCGCACTTGCCGCCTGCACTCGCACGCCACGCAAGGCCAAGGGAATCAGCACGACGATGATCAGGGCATTGAAGACGATGGCCGAGAGGATCGCGCTCTGTGGGCTGTTCAGGTGCATGACGTTCAACACGCCGAGCTGTGGATAAATCGAGGCGAACAGCGCCGGCAAAATCGCAAAGTACTTGGCGATGTCATTGGCGATGGAAAAGGTCGTCAGGGCCCCGCGGGTTACCAGCAATTCCTTGCCGATCTGGACCACGTCCAGCAACTTGGTCGGGTCGCTGTCGAGATCGACCATGTTGGCCGCCTCCCGCGCCGCCTGGGTGCCGTCGTTCATCGCCATGCCGACATCGGCCTGGGCCAGGGCCGGGGCGTCGTTGGCGCCGTCGCCGCACATGGCGACCAGCCGGCCGTCGTTCTGTTCGTGACGGATGCGCGCCAGTTTTTTCTCCGGCGTGGCCTCCGCCAGCACATCATCGACGCCCGCCTCGGCGGCAATCGCGGCAGCGGTCAGCGGGTTGTCACCGGTGACCATGACGGTGCGGATGCCCAGCTTGCGCAGCTCGGCAAAGCGCTCGCGGATGCCGGGCTTGACCACATCCTTGAGGTGAATGGCACCGAGCAATCTGCCGTCCACGCAGACCAGCAACGGCGTGCCGCCGCTTTGGGCGATCTTGTCGATTTCCCGCGCCAGTACCGGCGGCAGCTCGTTGCGTGGCAGGCCGATGAAACTCAGCAAGGAATCCACCGCGCCCTTGCGATAGACGCGCCCCTGATGATCCACGCCGGACAACCGCGTCTCGGCGCTGAATGGCACCGCCGTCAGCGCGTCCAAAGCAGGCTCGGGTTGGGGATGCAAGCCGCGCAGATACTCGACGATGGATTTGCCCTCGGCCGTATCATCGGCCAACGAGGCGAACAACGCGCCTTCAGCCAGTTCCCTGGCGCTCACCCCAGGAGCGGCATAGATCGCCGCACAGCGACGGTTGCCAAAGGTGATGGTGCCGGTCTTGTCCAGCATCAGCACGTGGACATCGCCCGCCGCCTCCACCGCACGGCCGGATTTGGCGATGACGTTCAGGCGCACCAGACGGTCCATCCCGGCGATGCCGATCGCCGACAGCAGCCCGCCGATGGTGGTGGGAATCAAGGTCACCAACAGTGCTACCAGAAACACCAGCGGCAGGCTGCCATTGGCGAAATGGGCGAACGGCTGCAGCGTCACCACCACCAGCAGGAAGATCAGCGTCAGGCCGATCAGCAGGATGTCCAGCGCCACTTCGTTCGGGGTTTTCTGGCGCTTGGCGCCTTCGACCAAGGCAATCATGCGGTCCAGGGTGGATTCGCCGGGATTGCTGGTGATGCGTACCAGCAACCAGTCGGAGACCAGCCGAGTGTTGCCGGTGACGGCCGAACGGTCCCCGCCGGATTCGCGAATGACCGGTGCCGACTCCCCGGTGATCGCCGCTTCGTTGACGGCCGCGATGCCCTCGATCACTTCCCCGTCGCCAGGGATCATTTCCCCTGCGGCGACACGCACCACGTCACCTTTGCGCAAACGGGTGGCGGGAATCACTTCAAAGCCGTCCGCCGTCTGGCGGCGAGCACTCAGGCCTTCGCTGCCAGCCTTGAGACTGTCGGCACGGGCCTTGCCACGACCTTCGGCCAAGGCTTCGGCGAAGTTGGCAAACAACACGGTGAACCACAGCCACAGGGCGATCTGGGCAGCGACGAAAGTCGGCACGGCGTCGTCGGGAACCAGGCAGAGCACGGTGGTGAGGATTGCGGTCAGCTCCACCACCAGCATTACCGGGGCGCGGTGCAACTGGCGCGGATCGAGCTTGACGAAGGCTTGCACCAGCGCCGGCCGCCACAGCGCCGACAGCTGGGTTTGCGGTTGTTCCGGCGCCTTGGCGACGACGGTTTTGCTCATTGGCATATTCATCATCTATTCCTCAGAAACCCATGCTCAGGTGTTCGGCGATCGGCCCCAGGGCCAGGGTCGGCAAGAACGTCAGGCCACCCACCAGGAGGATGGTCACGGTCAGCAGGGTCACGAACAGCGGGCCGTGGGTCGGGAAGCTGTTCTGGCCGATCGGTGCGGTTTTCTTCAGGGCCAGGCTGCCGGCCAACGCCAGCACCGGCAGGATGTAGCCGAAACGGCCAATCAACATGCCCAGGCCCAGCATCAGGTTATGGAACGGCGTGTTCGCGCCGAAACCGGCAAACGCAGAACCGTTGTTCGCCCCCGCCGAGGTGTAGGCGTAGAGCAACTGACTGAAGCCATGAGCGCCAGGATTGCTCACCGCCGCGGCGGGCCCGGGCAGGCCTGCGGCAATCGCGCCGAGCACCAGCACACTCACCGGCATCACCAGCAGCGTCACCACCAGCAACTGCACTTCCCGGGCGCCGAGTTTCTTGCCCAGGTATTCCGGCGTACGACCGATCATCAACCCGGCCAGGAACACCGCGATCAACACGTTGAGCAGCATCCCGTAGAGCCCGGCGCCAACACCGCCGAAAATTACTTCGCCCAGCATCATGTTCACCAGCGCGATCATGCCGCTCAGCGGGTTGAGGCTGTCGTGCATCGCGTTGACCGAGCCGTTCGAGGCTGCCGTGGTGGTCACCGACCAGAGCACCGTGGCCGTGGTGCCGAAACGTGACTCCTTGCCTTCCAGCGGCGCGGCCTGTTCAACGGCCGCGTTATCAAGGGCCGGGTTGGGTTGGAATTCCGCCCACAGCGACGTCGCGCCGCCGATCAGGAACAGCGCCAGCATGCAGGCGATGATTGCCCGACTCTGGCGCAGGTCCTTGACGTAATGGCCGAACGTGAACACCAGCGCCGCCGGGATCAGGATGATCGACGCGACTTCAAACAGATTGCTCCAGGCCGTCGGGTTCTCGAACGGGTGCGCCGAGTTGACACCGAAAAAACCACCGCCGTTGGTGCCCAGTTGCTTGATTGCAATCTGGCTGGCGGCCGGGCCCAATGGAATCACCTGGTCGACGCCCTGCATCGTCACCCCGTGCACATACTGCGCGAAGGTTTGCGGCACGCCCTGCCACACCAGAAACAGCGCCAGCAGCAGGCACAGCGGCAACAGTCCATAGAGGGTGGCACGGGTCATGTCGACCCAGAAATTGCCCAACGTCGTCGCGGACTTGCGCCCGATCCCACGACACAGCGCCACCAGCACGGCCAAGCCGGTGGCGGCGCTGACGAAGTTCTGCACCGTCAGACCGACCATCTGGCTCAAATAGCTGAGGGACGCCTCCCCGCTGTAGGACTGCCAGTTGGTGTTGGTCACGAAGCTGACCGCCGTATTGAAGGCCTGGGTCCATTCCATGCCTGGCAGGTTTTCCGGGTTAAGTGGCAAATGACCCTGCAACAACAGGATCGCAAACAACAGCACAAATCCCGCCAGATTGAATGCGAGCAAGGCCAGGGTGTACTTCTGCCAACTCTGCTCGGCAGTCGGATCAATGCCGGCCACCTTGTAGCAACCGCGCTCCACCGGCCCAAGAATCGGCGACAGCCAGGTACGCTGGCCCTCCATCACCCGGTAGTAAAACCGTCCCAGAAACGGTGCCGGAATCAGCACCAGAGCAAAAAAGCCGAGGATCAGCCCGAAGTCATAACCGTGCATAACCGCTCCTAGTTCCGATCCGCGCGCAACAGCGCAACCAGCAGATAAATGAACAGCGCCACTGCCAGCAGCAATGACACCCCGTCCAGAACACTCATGGGATTTCTCCGTGGAACGGCGTCATGCCGTGTGTGGGGGGATTGTCGGCAGGGAGGGTGTAAAGGCGCGAGATCGAGGCAGGGTGTGGGGGATAAAGAATCTGTAAAAATCGACTTGATGGTTGGCTGGGCGGGCCCCTTCGCGAGCAGGCTCGCTCCCACAATGGCTCTGTTGTGAACAGAGATTTTGCGTCTACCGAAGATCCCTGTCGGAGCGAGCTTGCTCGCGATGAGGCCAGCCCAGGCACCTACGCTCCGAACTGGGGCATAAATCCGGCCAATCCAGCAGTGAACATTCCCGATACGACACGATTTCGCCTATTACGACCGGTTCCAGCCCTGTGGCACGTCCACTGCACTGCCCTCTCCCCAGCGCTTTTGCTATTTATCGAGGGGAGCCACCGATGAACACACAACTCAAACCCACCCTGGGCACCCTGCACTTATGGGGCATCGCCGTTGGCCTGGTGATTTCCGGTGAGTATTTCGGCTGGAGTTACGGCTGGGGAGTCGCCGGAACGCTGGGCTTTCTGGTGACGTCGTTCATGGTCGCGGCCATGTACACCTGCTTCATCTTCAGCTTTACCGAACTGACCACCGCCATTCCCCACGCTGGCGGACCGTTCGCTTACAGCCGTCGAGCCTTTGGCGAAAAAGGCGGCTTGATCGCCGGCCTGGCAACCCTGATCGAATTTGTCTTCGCACCACCGGCCATTGCCTTGGCCATCGGCGCCTACCTGAATGTGCAATTCCCGGCGCTCGACCCGAAACACGCTGCCGTCGGCGCCTACATCGTGTTCATGGGCCTGAACATCCTCGGGGTGAAACTGGCCGCGACCTTCGAGCTGATCGTCTGCGTGCTTGCCGTCGCCGAGTTGCTGGTCTTCATGGGCGTGGTCGCACCCGCGTTCAGTTTCAGCAGCTTTGCCCTGAACGGCTGGGCCGGTTCCGACGTGTTCGGTGCACCGGCCATTGCCGGAATGTTCGCCGCCATTCCCTTCGCGATCTGGTTCTTCCTCGCCATCGAAGGCGCGGCCATGGCCGCTGAAGAAGCCAAGGATCCGAAACGCACGATCCCCAAAGCCTACATCAGCGGCATCCTGACGTTGGTGTTCCTGGCCATGGGCGTGATGTTCTTCGCCGGTGGCGTCGGTGACTGGCGCACCCTGTCAAACATCAACGATCCCCTGCCGCAAGCCATGAAAACCGTCGTCGGTGAAAGCTCCGGCTGGTTGCACATGCTGGTGTGGATCGGCCTGTTCGGCCTGGTAGCCAGTTTCCACGGGATCATCCTTGGCTACTCACGCCAGTTCTTCGCCCTGGCCCGCGCCGGTTACCTTCCCGCGTCCCTCGCCAAACTGTCACGCTTCCAGACCCCACACCGGGCCATCATCGCCGGCGGCCTGATCGGCATCGCGGCGATCTACAGCGACGGCCTGATCAACCTCGGCGGCATGACCTTGACCGCGGCCATGATTACCATGGCCGTGTTCGGCGCAATCGTCATGTACATCATGAGCATGCTCAGCCTGTTCAAACTGCGCAAAACCGAACCGAATCTCGAACGTACGTTCCGCGCCCCCGGCTATCCGATCGTACCGGGGATCGCCCTGGCGCTGGCGGTGGTGTGCCTGGTGGCGATGGCCTGGTTCAACACGCTGATCGGGCTGATCTTCCTCGGCTTCATGGCAGTCGGCTTCGTCTATTTCTTCCTCACGGCACAACTGCGCGCAGACGCGCCGGCCGATGCGATGTTGACCGGGCTATAAGGTGGACCCGGCATAACCGGCGTAGTATGGAACCACTGCGAACAGCCTTCGCTCATAAGTGGTAGAGGCAATGGCCGGCGAAATACTCGCTTGGCTACTGCCCCACTCAAGGAGAACCCTATGCCCTGGTATGCCTGGTTGATCCTGATCGTCGCCATCGGCTCGATCGTTGGCGGCCTGATGATGCTGCGTGACACCGCCAACAAGGTGGAACTGACGGATGAGCAACGCAAACGTGTTGCCGAGCGCAATGCGGAAATGGATGCGAAAGAGGCCAAGGACCGCTGACCTGCTGTTGTGGCGAGGGAGCAAGCTCCCTCGCCACAACAAACCAGCAAACACAATTACTTCTCCCAATCCGCCTTGGCAATATGCAACCCATGCAGCCCCTTGTAAGCCGCCCGCTCCGGTTGACTCCAGCCCTGCAACAACGAATCCTCCAACCGGTAAACCTCCACCCCCAGCGGACGACAGACGCTTAAAGGATCCTCGGCATCCGGCCCCCACATGGCCAACGACAGATCCCCCCCAGGACAGGTCGATAACGCGCACAACAAATCAATCTCTGCGAAGAATTCCAAGTAATCACCCTTCTGCGCCGGACACGCCTTCATGAAATACATGTCGTCATGATTCAGCCCGGTGCATTGGAAAATATTCAACACATCGTGCACATCGAACTCGGTCAAACCATGAGGCAATACCGCCCGGGTCAGATTCGAGTGGCAATGATGATGGAAATCCTCACCGGTCAGCATCTTGTTCACGTAAGGATCACAACGCGTCCCCAACAGATCATGTAGACGCCCGCCATGCTCGTCGATGCCGTAGCCGGCCAGGCTGTCATCAGTGATCGTCACCAGTGGACGTAGAAACGGCAAATTCGACCACAACCGATCGTGGGTGCTGACATGCGCGCCCTGGAGTTGCCGAGTACGCGCAGCCCACAGGCGCTCTCGCGGATCATGGGCATTCCAGACGTTGAAGTCTCCCACCTGCGGCCCCACCGGTGTGGTGACGCGAAACACATGCCCCGCTGGCACATGCCAAGCGCGACCGGTGCGGATCGGCACCTCGAACTGCTCGATGAGCGTGCGCTTGCCCTGCTCGGCGCGGATGCGCTCGTAGAAGGGTTGGTCTACTTGCAAGGCTGAGCCTTTGCTGACCTGGTAAGCAGCGGGGTAGTCTTTGTACATGGCGAGGTCCTTTGTTCATTGAGGTGTGGCGCAAACCAACAGGTGCAGAAGCAACTGTTCGGAATCGTCGAGATAAAGGTTCATCCCCTCCAGGGCTGCGAGCTTGTTGCCTTCAGCCAACCAGTCATGGATTTGTCGATCTCGGGCGAGCCAAGGCGCCTGGAAGCGCGCCTCATCGGGAGCGGAACAGAACACCAGGCGCATCTGGGCAACCACGTTAGTGAAAAACTCATCAAGCAAAGGACTGCGCATCAGCCCAACGATGTGCTGGTGGAACGCCAAGCCGTGGGTCCCGACGGCGCGCCAGTCCTCGCGCTCACGAGCCAGCTCAGCCGCTTCAAGGGTTTCGAGCATCCGGTCGGACTGATAGTCGCTCAAGGGCTTGCTGGCCATGATGGCCTGTAGCTCCAAGGTACGACGGACCTTGAACAGATCCCGCACGTCATCGGCATCCAACCTACGGACCATCACCCCTTTGTTACGCACGTAACGGGTCAACCCTTCCTGGCCGAGACGATGCAAGGCTTCACGGATGGTATTGCGTGATGCGTTATAGGCGGATGCCAGGTTGTTTTCTATCAGCGCCATGCCTGGAACCAGGCGACCGCCGATAATATCGGCTCGCAGTTCGAGGGTGATCTGGTCGGCCAGGGAGAGAGAGCTAGTCATGGGTAAGCCTGGGATTGTTGAACAATCGTTTGCCAACAACCAACCATTTATCGTGCCAGATCGACCAGATATAAAAAGGCCAGTCGATTCGACCGGCCTCCTTCGTTACCTCAATTCACTTCCAGTTTGTCGCGGTTTCTGTCGAGGATCGCCTTTCCGATCCCTTTGACCTCCAGCAGCTCCTCCACTGAAGAGAAAGGTCCATTACTATCCCTATATGCAACAATCGCCTCCGCCTTACCCTTGCCTATGCCGGACAGCTCGCGCTGCAATGTCGCAGCATCTGCCCCATTGATATCGACCTTGGCGCTTTGCGTGGTGACCGGTTGCTCCACCGCTTGTTGCGCAGCCATTGACACCGGCTTGGCCGCTGGGGCCGCGATAGCAACGATCGAGGCGCTGGTAAGCAAGGCAAAGATCACCGAGTAGAGGTAGCTTGTACGCATAAGTGACGCTCCATGACATCGTTAATAGAAAAGCAGCTTTTCCGAAGCTGCTTCTCAAACTTAGGCGATGATGGATGGCTGTCAAAAATGTGTACGTTTCGAATTGTGTAACAATCAGGGTTCGAGACGGCGCTGCTGGTACACCCAGTCGACGATCTCGCCGTCGGGTGTATAGCCGTGGACAGTCTCGCGCAGCAGCTGTCGCACTCGAGTGTAATCATCTCCCTCGACCGCGACGAGCAACTCGCCCAACTTGAGCTTGAGTACGTCCCAAGGCAAATGATCCTCGTTGGCGGTCATGATCATCGGATGCTCGGTAGCCGCAACGTTGTCGCCGATCAGCAACTCCTCGTACAGCTTCTCACCAGGCCGCAGGCCGGTGAACTCGATGGAAATGTCACCCTGGGGATTGCGCTCCGAACGGATGCTCAAGCCGGAAAGATGAATCATCTTCTCCGCAAGCTCGACAATCTTTACCGGTTCACCCATATCCAACACGAAGACATCCCCACCCTGCCCCATGGACCCCGCCTGGATCACTAACTGCGCAGCTTCGGGGATCGTCATGAAATAACGGGTGATTTTCGGGTGGGTGACCGTCAGCGGCCCCCCACACTTGATCTGGCTGTGAAACAAAGGAATCACCGAACCCGAGGAACCCAATACGTTGCCAAAGCGAACCATCGTGAAACGGGTCTTGTTTACCCGCGATACATTAGCCCTGTCGCCAAACAACACAGGCGCAACCTCCCGACTCAAGGCCTGAAGCGTCAACTCAGCCAAACGCTTGGTGCTACCCATGACATTCGTCGGCCGCACCGCCTTGTCGGTGGAAATCAGAACAAAATTGGAAACCCCCGACTGCAGTGCAGCCTGCGCCGTGTTCAACGTACCTATAACGTTGTTCAACACGCCCTCGGCAATGTTGTGCTCTACCATCGGCACATGCTTATACGCCGCCGCGTGGTAAACGGTGTCCACCTTCCAGGTTTTCATCACATCCAGCAATTTTTCCGGATGACGGATAGAACCCAGGATCGGTAACAACTTGATCGAAGTAGACTCGCGATCAGTACGCTGCTGCAGCTCGGACAGAATGCTGTAGAGATTGAACTCACTGTGATCGAACAGTAGAAGCGTGGTCGGCCCCAAGGAAAATATCTGCCGGCACAGCTCCGAACCGATTGAGCCCCCAGCGCCTGTCACCATCACTGTCTTACCCTTGACGCAACGCCTGAGCAAGTCAGGGCGAGCCGGTACGGCATCCCGACCGAGCAGGTCGGCGATGTCGACTTCCTGGATATCGTCCACTTTTACCCGGCCACTGGCCAGATCAGTAAAGTTCGGCACGCTTCGTATGTGAAGCGGATAACCCTCCAACAGATTGAGGATCTCCCTGCGCCGTGCACGGGTGGACGACGGCAACGCAAGGAGAATTTCCTGCGCACCCGTTACATCAATCATTTGCTGGATGTGCTTGGGCTTGTAAACCTGAAGACCCGAGATGGAACGATCGGCAATGCCGGGGTCGTCATCAATAAAAGCGACCGGACGCATGACCTTTCCCATGCGCAACGCCGCAACCAACTGATTGCCAGCCACGCCCGCCCCATACACGGCGACCTTGGTCAGGCCATCGTCACGAGTGGTAAACGGCACATGCTGGGCAGCCGTAAACCAATCCCCCATGAAATACTGGCGCATACACAGCCGCAATCCGCCGATAATGACAAGGCTCAGCCACCAATAGTTAAAGATGATCGATCGTGGGATCACCGTTTGGTGGTTACTGTACCAATAGACAACGACCGCCAGAACAAGCGACGAAAGGCTGACCGCCTTGATAATGGCTACAAGAGCGTCGTTGCCAAAATAGCGCATGACCGCTCGATACATACCGAAACGGATGAATAACGGAATGGCGATGAGAGGAGCGGAGGCGAACAGCCAGACATGAGCCTTCAAAGGATCATACATGTCATCTATGCCGAGGCGGACGATGAAGGCCAGCCAGAGGGCCAACCACACAAGGGCTACATCTGTAACGACTTGAATGAGGCGTTTTTTCCGACGCGGCAAGCCTAAGAGGAACGTCCTCAGCCCCTTCATAACGTCATCGAACACTGTCGCTCACTCCCTTTTTTAATGACGCAGCGCTGGAATTGTACTGCCTGTTCAGTTTTAGCACATCTCCCGGACGAACTAACCTATAACCATCACCCCGGAACGAGCTTTCATGAAGCCACTGTAACGCCACCACAGCAACGCTCAGCCCCCAAATGTTACATCAAGAACTCATGAACTGACGAAACCACACGCGAGTGGTGCGATGTGATTTTTCTGCATGAGCCGATCGCGCTCCTCCCAGTTCAGAAAAAAATCGAACCAATACACGAACGATGACTCAGCGCTTCGAATAGATCACTTTTTCCTGACGAACTGCCTGTAGAAAAGACTTTTTAACGAATCCACTTTAAAATACCCCTCCGGTACGTGCTGCAGGAGGCTTCGGCCATGGCTCCCGTCCGCAAGGACAGTCTGGCTCGAATTACGAAATCGTTATAGCTGCAAGCCAGCGCCGGCACCGCATCTATTTGGCAATGTTTGAGATCAAGAATGAATACGCGCCCTTCTCACACCGAATTGAATCTGCACACAGCAGCCGGTATCGACTTGACAACTCATCACAGCAAAGTTGGTATTCTACTTTGCACCTATAATGGCGCTGCTTATATCCAGGAACAATTGCGCTCATTTGCAACCCAGACCCATAAGGATTGGGTAATCTACGCATCCGATGACGGTTCAAGCGACGACACCATAAAGCATCTCAAGAATTTCCAGCTCCAGAATGGAGAAGACCGCTTAATCATTCTAAATGGCCCGCATCAGGGCTTTGCAAAAAATTTCCTGTCTTTAATAAAAAACCGATCCATTGAAGCGGACTACTTCGCATTCAGTGACCAGGACGATGTCTGGTTTCCCGACAAATTAGAACGAAGTATCGCCCAGCTCGAGCCCCTGCAAGACACGCCGGCGCTTTACTGCTCCAGAACCCGTCTTGTTTCTGCCGACGGGCAGTTCATCGGGCTTTCGCCGCGCTTTTCAGCGCCTCCTCACTTTCGCAACGCATTGGTTCAAAGTATAGCCGGGGCCAACACAATGCTGATAAATCGTCAGGCCCGAGCGTTATTGGCGAAAACGCCCGACGAGTCAATAATTGTCGCCCACGATTGGTTGACGTATCTCTTGGTCAGCGGGTGTGGGGGCAAAGTTTTTTTCGATCAGACGCCCACCCTCGATTACCGGCAACATGACGGCAACCTGATCGGAGCAAACTCAGGCCTCAGGGCGCGACTGACTCGCTTGGTCAAGATGTGTACGGGACGGTTCAAAGAGTGGAGCGACCAGAACCTCAATGTATTGGCCGAATTCAAGCCGACATTGACAACGGAAAACCGACGCGCACTTGAACAATTCGAACAAGCGCGCCAAAGCGCCCTATTCCCTAGATTACGCCTGATGAAGGAAGCCGGAATATACCGACAGACGAGCAAAGGGAATGTCAGCCTCTTTCTCGCCGCGTGCCTTAATAAAATCTGAACGCCTGTATAACGCAACGACGCCGTTTCTAGCCAGGCGTGCGCAAGCCAGTTGCGCCTAAGCGCGTGAACAAAATCATCCGGCTTCAGCCTGCCCCGCTTCGTATTTGATCGCAAGCAGTACCAAGGGTAAATAGGCCAGGGACAAACCTATAACCCCATCCAACCCGTACCATGTGACGCACACCGCGATGGGTAACAGCCACAGCAAGTTGATTCCTCCGACCACAACGGTCACAGGCCAGTGCCTGCGGTATCTACGCGATGCAACTTGATAGGCATGACTGCGGTGCGCCTCATAGACCTTCTCGCCGCGAATCAAACGCCGAAATAAAGTGAGGGATGCATCGACGATAAATACCCCTAAAAGAATCAACCAGCCCCAGAAAAACATAAATGATGTCCAGGCTGCATGAAGCGTGACGATACCAAGGATAATACCCAGGAACCCGCTGCCAGCATCCCCCATGAAAATTCGGGCCTGTGGAAAATTCCATAGCAGAAATCCGGCAGTGGAAGAGGCCAGCAAAAGAGCAGGCCAAACCAAGTGATCCGCATCGCCCAATGCATACAGCACACATGCACCCAAGCAAGCAGTAATCACTTCGATGCTTGCAATGCCATCGATACCGTCCATGAAGTTGAACAGATTAAGCATCCAGACAAGGAAGAATGCAGCCAATATCGACCCCAGCCAACCTAAGTTGACATGCTCGCCAAATACACTTATAGGAGCTAGACCGCCGATCCAACAAAGAGCCCATATCGCTGCTGCAAAATGTCCCAGTAACCGCCATCGCGCAGCAATATGCCCATGATCATCCATGAAACCTATTACTGCAACAAATGCTCCAGCTCCAATCGCAGACAGAAATAAATCGACGGGGATCAATTGCTTAAACAACAGTACCGACAGCGCGACCAGAAACGTCACGACGACAGCGACCCCCCCACCCCGCGGCGTAGGTATAGAATGAGAGCTACGGTCGTTGGGCATATCGATTAAACTTTTGCATAATGCATAGCGCCGCAACAGCGCCGTCAAAACAAACGCGCTGGTGAAACTGAACAGCAAAAACCAGAACCAGTTCATAGAGTCGCCATCCCAATCCGTAGAGACCACAAACAACGCCGGCACGCCGCAAGCCAATCAAATTCGACAATCACCAAGTGCATATAACTGTTCATTTCTTATGGACACCGACCACTTCATATAAAGGCCGTTTTGTCAGCATCCTCTTGATCTTCTGACGCACCTCATACGGAACGGAATCCCGAACCCTGTGCATTCCAGGCTTACGGTAAAGAGTCCAAAGAGCCAGCAGCATCAACTCTTTATAGGTCAACAAACTGTCCATATCAGCCGAAACAGCTGACCTAACCGGTAGTTGCAATACAGCTTGACTGTCTCGGGCACCGTCGAATCCACAATGGCATAACGCGAGGTAATCGGTGTTGTAAAAATCATCCTGGCATGCCGAGTTATCAACACACGGTGCGGGTAAACTTTGGCCGGCAGCCAGTTCCTTAATGAACATCTGGACTTTTGACAGCAAAACGGCAGGTTCCATCCCGTACTCATAGATCAGGGTACTGTTTCGACCACTGAGCCGCTCCGGAAAAGCTCCAATATCGGGAGCGATGATGGGCAATCCTGACTCCATCGCAAAACTCAATGTATAGCTGTACGTTTCGGGGCACTGACTCGGAAACAGGAAGAGATCGATATCGTTAGTCTTGATCAAGGCGGCCAGTTCGTCAGATTCATAATGGCCAGTGCACTTAATACCGTTCAGTTCTCGGTAAGCAAATCCGATCAATTTAAAGTCGATAGGGGTTTGCGTGGAGAATGCGACTGCCGCCATCTGCTCCAGATAATCTGCGCCCTTTTCCTTACCCAACGCACCGATCACCCCCACGTTGTACCGTGATTTGGTCAACAATGGGGTTACCGCAGCGTGAATGTTACGCAAATGCTCGACGTGCCCTGCGATTACAGCGTTAGCCAATTCATAATGTCGTTTATAGATCGAAAGCGTATAGCTGGAAGGAAAAATCACCTTCAGGGCATGTTCTATAAATCCCCTTAGCTGTTCGCGCCAGTCCTGCGCGGAAACGCCACGAGGTAAAGGGAAGTTCGGATTTTCAATGTTATCCGCGTAAGCACCAGGGTAGAAACCTCGTTGATTTGTCAACGTAGGATTACCGCAAAGCCAATAATAGTCATGAACCGTCAAAGCATACGCGGCGTCCAGTTCTGCGGGCAGTTCCAGCAGCGCAGGATTGAGCCCTAACGAATGATGGAAATGCACCAAGTTGACTCCGCAGGCTTTTAGGAGCGCTACGAGGGCGCTGTGATCCTTGGGCAGCTGGAACACCAGTTCGTCCGCTCCGGTAAAAAGTCCCATACGCAACGTAATCGCAGCGGTGCCCCTGTGAGGCGCCAAGAACAGGCAGCACGCATTGGACCCGACCGCTTCGGCCAACTCTTCCAGATGCTGTCGAACGCCACCGCCTGCTTCATGAGAAATGTGCAACACCTTTGGCCGATCCAAAGACCCGATCAGTTGAGCAAAACGCCTGATACGGACGCTCTTTAGCGGATCTGCAACGATGAAGCGTTGTATGTCCAAGTGATAATCTGGATGAAGCTCCGCGATCATCTTGGAGGCATGGTCAGTCAGAGCCTGTTTGGAGGAAGAGAAGCTTACCCCTCCCTCATGAAAAGCATAAAGGTTAGGGGTGACGATGTTAAGCCAGCCCGCTTTCAGTCCGCGCTGACACAAATCGTTTTCCTCGCCGTAACCTCTACCGAACTTCTCTTCATTCAGTAGACCGATAAGCTCCAGGCAATCCCGACGTACATACATGCAAAAGCCTACACCCGTCGGCACCTGGGCGACTGGCAGACGCGGATTAGAGAACACCGAGTCGATCTCGTCGACGCTTAATCCGAACGCCGCTTCGTTCTCGAGCAGAAAAGCCGGGAAACTACAGATAGTAGCATTGTTGGAAAATGGGGTGACCGTGCCGATGTTGGGTGCGATGTATGCCTCCGACGCCAAACGCTCCAACCAATCCACCGGAACGATGACGTCACTGTTCAAAAAGACAATGTCGTCCTCAGGCCTATGGCGCATACCGCGATTCACGGTTTTGACGAAACCAAGATTCTGCTGATTTTCCAGAACCATGAGGACATCAGGCCATTGTTTCTGCAACTCAAGCAGCATGTCCTGCATGCCCGCGTCTGGACTGTAGTCATTAAGCGCAATGAGTTTCGACTCACAGGCAATAATGCCTGGCATTGCGGCCAGAATGCAGCGCCTGGTCATCTCCACATCCCTGTAGATAGGCAAGATGACACTTATGGAACGCACACGCTTTACAGGCTCCTCCACGACGCCATGAGTGGCTTCCAACATCGAAGCATTTATCTCTTGACCCCGTAGATAAGCGGTCAGCGTTTTTTTGGAATGCTCCAATCCCCTTTGAAGACAACCACTACCTTTACGCAGGGAGCGCGCAAAAAAACGGAGAGGTTTTGTTATGAGCCAGGAGTTGGAACTGACGATAGCGCCATAAATCGCCTCTCGTTCAACCAGCTGTTTGGATAATCTGTCGATCTCCTCTTCTGCAACGTTCAGGCCTCGAGAGGTTTGCGCCAGTAAGGTTTGGGAAACGTTGAAGGCTGAGAACAGATTATCTTCAGTAATGATCTGATCACCGTCCCAACTCAGGAACTCACTGATCTCCCGACCATTGATGACGTTTTGAACTGACGCTTCGAGGAGCAGAAAATCTTTAACATCGTTATCGCTAATTGGATAACCGGCCGCCTCACAACTTTTGAAAACAAAACCTCTTCTCGTGACAGGTCCCGATTCAGCACCTTTAGCGAAGCGAGTTACCGATGACAACAACTGCGTCAAGGTTTTGAACAACAGAAATTCAAGTCGTACAGGCGAATTCAGCGCCCACTCCTTGTCGATTAGCTGAGGACTGCTATCACCGTTGACAATAATATTCTGCGGGACTGCGTCTATCAAAGTCCCTGGCAATATATTCAGCTCATTTCCCGCTGTTTCCGATACGAGTCCCAGAACAGTTACATATTGCTTAAGAAACGCCCCCACATCGGCGTACGTCCAGCCCTCGGCATTGACTATGTGGATCAGCTTGTTTACAAAAACCTCACCCTGTATGTAAGGCTCTGACTCAGGCAGCCTGAACTTGACGATCGTGCCCTCATCGGAGGCGTTGGCTGCAAGCTTGCCGAGCTTCTCATAATGCACGCGAATCCCATCGTTCGGGTTCATCCTGAATTCTGAACGCTTACAATAGACAGCGCGACGGTCGCAACTATAATGCACAGCCAAGACCTCAGGCTCTACTCGTTTCCGCGACCCGGCCGAAGCAGCAATCAGGAAAGAATTGGCCATATCCAGCCCAAGGCCGTTGCTGATTATTTGCGGCCAAGACAACTCAAGCGAAAACGTCGTAAGTTTTGGCAGCTGCGGATCGCGTCTAACGGTTTGCGTAGCGAAAGCACACGCATCAAAGACGGATTCATTAAACCCGCGCTCGGTTACAACTGAAACCGGCAGTTTGTAATCCGGAAAGGGCGCCATGAACTCTCGCGTTGAAAAACCCGCATCGGCAAGTAATGAACTCAGCGCCTTTTTTCCATAGGTTTGCGGGGTATGGCTGCTGTAACGACCTTCAACGCCAAACATTGGCGCGCTCACGTGATCTTCAGGAGCACCCGCAAAATATTTCAAGCCGAGCTGGTTCTCGATAGCGATGATCAACAATCCATCCGGCTTTAGCAGTGAACGAACCTTTTCCAGCATCTTCGGTCCGGGGCTGTCTCCGGAAATGAATAAATTGGCATATTCAAACACGCCAATCAACGTAACGACATCAAACTTTTTATCAATATCAAAATCTTCAAATGACTCAGCCAACACGGAGACATTCTCAAGGTCTCTGGTTCGAGTTCGTGCAATACTTGCCCTTCGGTAACTGCCTTCCAGCGCCAAAACTCGCCCCCCCTGTTCGCCCAGGTAACGAGTGATAGCTCCGCAACCAGCGCCAATCTCCAACACGTCACCCGAAAACTCTGCCTCGAAAACCCGAAGCAAATTCGAACGACTGCTGGATAGATAGTACATCGACGGCCAATCTGTGCAGGAGCGGCGCAACTCATCGGAAAAAACACTGACATCGCTGGCTTGATCAAGCAAAAACTTTATGCGCAACTCAGTATTGTCGCCATCACTATAGTTAATGCTCGAATAACCTGGTTTTGACCAAATCTTGAGATTCTCATCAAAACGATAGCCGGCTTGCCTCAATAGAGTATTCAATTTACAACCTTCTTGGCACGAATGCTGGAGTCAAGATTCACCAGCCCAAAAAATTTATCTGTAGGACGAACCTGAATATGAATCGAGTCGTAGCGGCGATCCCTTGGCGTGACATCCTCTCCTTCCTTGGTCGAGACACCTATGGAAATGAAATAGTCACCAGGCGCCAGATCGCAGGAGATTCGCATTTCAACTTCAACAATATCGCCCTTGCGACCTAACATCCGGAAATCCGGACATTCCAGAGTCTCACTGTTGACACCATATACGGTTACACCTTCCTTGGTTTTGATTGTCATACCGAGGATAGGGCATACCAAATCGGTATCAAACTTCACAAAGACCACAAGCTTGATGTTCGATCCCGTATCGACGGCAACAGGATAATCGACTCCGGCACAACCAAGATAAAAATCGATGATCGTGGCGGCTCCATCGCCCCAGCGGTACTCGTTTGGGTTGTAATTGGGATGCGATTCGAAAACGTCAGCACCTCCAGCGGGCGCAAGGTACGTCTGCGACTCACTCTTCACCGATTCGTCCATGGTGGCTACCGAATGCGGAGTCTTGCCAAAAAGCAAGTCCAGATAACGATTGACCACCTGGCGTGGTTCTCCCTGCTCCAGCTGCAGGCCATAATCCAGCAGGAACGCCTTATCGCAATGGGAAACTATCTGTTCACTCGAATGGGTAACCAGGAGAATGCTGGTGCCATTCTCCTTGAGTTTTTTCAGGCGATCAAAACAGCGCGCCTGGAATTTAGCATCCCCGACGGCCAAGGCCTCGTCAACGATCAGAATGTCAGGTTCTACCTGAGCCTGAACGGAGAAAGCCAAACGTACCAACATGCCGCTCGAGTACGTCTTTACGGGCTGATTTATGAAGTCGCCGATATCGGCGAAGCCTATAATGGCATCGTACTTACTGTCTATTTCCGCCTTACTCAGCCCCAGAATCGAAGCGTTCAGGTACACGTTCTCTCGCCCGGTAAAGTCCGGATTGAAACCAGACCCTAGCTCTAGCAAGGCTGCTATTCGACCATGAGTTTCTACGGTTCCGCCAGTTGGATTAAGCGTGCCACACAAAATTTGTAACAGGGTCGACTTACCGCTGCCGTTACGTCCGACGATACCTACGGTTTCTCCTTTACGTATTTCAAAAGAGATATCGCGGAGCGCCCAAAATTCCCGACAGTAGCGTTTTTTTCCGCGGCTTAGCATTTGAAGCAATCGATCTCTTGGCTTGTCATAAATCTCATAACACTTACTGAGATTTTGAACCTTAATGGCGATTTCAGAGGACATCAGCAAACCCCTTACGTGTTTTCTGAAACCATGCGAAGCCCAACCAAGCCACCGTGAGCGAACCAGCCATATAGATCGCCAATACTTTAAAATCAGGCCACCGCCCCCAAAACAGCACATCACGTGCATACTCGACGGCTGGAGTGAGTGGGTTAAAAATCATGAAACTCTGATACCTCTCCGGCAACGCACTGACAGGATAAAAAATGGGTGAGAGAAACATTAATACGGTGGTTAATATACCTATAACTTGTGTTACGTCCCGCAAGTAAACACCGAGTGAGGCGAATAGCCACATCAACCCTAGCACCAGAAATATCAGCGGCAATATTACCAAGGGAAAAAGTATGGCGGTCATCTGTGGCACTCCAAACAGCAGGATATAGGCGACCAGCCAGACGATCCAGCTGATTACCATATGAAACAGTGCAGAGCCAACAGTCACCCACGGTAGAATTTCCAGAGGAAAAACAACTTTCTTGACATAATTCGTATTGGCGATAATCAGTGTGGGACTTCGATTGAAACATTCCGCAAACAGATTAAACACAATCAGGCCCGCAAACAAAATCAAGGCAAACTCCGTTTTTGAATCACTTCCACCACTCCAGCGAGCCTTGAAAACGACGCTAAATACAAATGTGTAGACGGCCAACATGAATATAGGATTAAAAAAAGACCAGAGAATACCCATGAACGAACCCCGGTATCGTCCAACCACCTCTCGCTGTACCAAAGCACTGATCAAACTGCGATTTCGCCAGAAACTGTTGATAGCTTCCTTCGGCGTCATGGGGAAATTTAGCACTAAATACACCTAAATATTCGAAGAATAAGCTACGTCAAAAACCGCCTGACCACGGCCATTTTGATCTTCATGAATCGCTCTTGCCTTTCTGCACAGGCTCAAAAAATTCATCATTATGTAATGCCATTACTGCAATTCGGGCCCTCTGCCAATGCATGGATAAGCGAGATATCGTATGCATTAATGAAGGTCCATCCTCTTCGGACAAGCCGATCCGGCGGAGCCTACTTGCTCCCAGGTTTCCAGTTGATTCGTACTGGGCGCAATCCCGGGGGCGCGCTTGACTCCCTGACGTATTCCATCTCCGGTGCGACCGCCAGACCCCACAAGCATAATCTTTTTCCAGAGGCAGCCAGCGTCCTCATTTAGAGAACGCGTCCCGCCCCGAAGCGTCTACGTTTGGATCTCTGCTTCGCGACCTCCACCTCAGGCAATCTGCTTGTAGCCTCTTATGATGGGCGGTTAGCAACCAATTCAAGCGCCTCGTCCACGCTGACTGGCGGAGACCAACCTAACAAGGAGCATGTCTTTTCAATATCGACCTGTAATGAAGCACACAATCTGTCTGCCATCGCCTTCTTCCCCAGCAATGATGCAGCTAAGCGCAGCGCGGTTTCCGGCAACGGCAACAAATACACGCGAACCTTCAACGCTTCAGCCATCCGTAGGAGCAGTTGCGTCGTAGACAGATCCTCACCATCGCTCACGAGGAAAATTTGATTTGCGGCAGCAGGATGAGCAATACAGGTAATGACCAGATCCACGAGATTGTCCAGCGCCACCAAACTGCGGCGGTTGTTCAGCCCACCCAACGGAAGCGGCACTCCCCTGCTGAGCCAACGCATCATATTCAGGAAGTTGGCTTTTACTCCGGGCCCATACACGAGTGGCGGGCGGATGATCACAATTTCGATCCCAGTATCGCGGCTGACCTTCATCAGACCATCCTCTGCCTCCCGTTTCGATATTCCATATGCATCCACTGGAGCAGGCGTGTCGTCGGCCCTGAACGGCCTTCCCGGCCCAGTTCGCTCACCATTGACCTTGATCGAACTTATGAAGATAAAACGCTTGACGCCGGAGGCGGCTGCAAGCTTCGCCAGCCGCAGAGTTCCTTCGACGTTGGCTTTGCGATACTCAGCTAGCGCATCAACTGCGACGTCATTCATGACATGCACACGAGCGGCGGCATGGACAATGACTTGAACGTCCCGCAGTGATGGCAAGACGTCAGGGTCTGTTAAATCGAGGCGCTCAAATTGACACTGCGCATTGGCCGGCGTTTTGTCACGAGTTGCCCCGATAACGGCGTATTGGCGATCCGCCAACAAACGGGAAACCAAGGCTTTTCCAATAAAGCCGTTCGCCCCTGTCACGAGGATCTTTGAAACGCTCATCAGGCTGTGTTTTCTCTAAAAGCCACTACCCAGCAAACCAGAAAGAAAAACACTCTGTCTCGAAAGCAACGTCGGCACTTCCGAGCGCTGAACGACAATCTTATTAGTTGCTTACGCTGCAATCCCAACCAGCCTCTAACAAACGGTTCGTCTGAACACCCTACTAACTGGGCTATCAGCCGAACCTGATTGAACCACCAGCCGCTGCGAATTGCCTTATAGCGTGCCAGCAAAGAACTCAAGCCCTTGTTGGCACCCACCTGATTGCTTTCATGCTGGCGGTAACTCATTGATGGTTGAGGATCAATGTACCAACGATAACCGTGGGCACGGGCGTACGCATAGCAATACCAATCATGCAAGCTGACGCTTTGCAGTTGTTGCCAGTTTTCACAAACGGAAGTCGTGAGCGAAGCCGCCAGGCCCTTGCTCATCACGTAGGTACAGCCGGGCCCAGCTGCTTCAAATAGAAAATCCCATTCGACCTGGGGCTGCGCCTTGTCGAGCAAATGAGTTTTGCCGTCGGGCCAGAACGCCACTACGTTGCTGGAGTACCCTTCTACATCAAGGGTGCGCATGATTTGGGTGGCGCGGTGGAGTTTATCAGGCTGCCAGATATCATCCTGATCAGCGAAAGCGATGAAATCATAATCACTGAAATCAACATCACGGACCAACCTGAAAAAATTGCGCGACGCCCCTCCGAAGCGACCGGCGGAAGGCAGGACGACAATACCGGAACGCTCCTCGGCGTAACTCGCGCACCATCCCTCAGTGCCGTCACTGGAAGAATCAATGCTGATAAAAACAGTTACATCCACAGTCAACTGACCGAGGATTGAATTCAACTGCTCTTCAATCCAGCGCATACCATTATAGGCAGCCAGCAAAACTGCAATCTTGGGGAGCTTTACCGACATGCCATTCCTGTATGCATTGGGCTAAACGAATAGAACAAGCGACTCAGGGATTGGACAAGCGCAGCAGTTTCTGCAAATACTGACCGTATCCGGTTTTTTTCAGAGCCTCTGCCTGGACAGCCAACTGCTCGGCGGTGATCCAGTCATTGTTGTATGCAATCTCTTCCAGACACGCCACTTTCAAGCCTTGTCTCTGCTCGATCGTATGCACAAAGTGACTGGCTTCCAACAGCGAATCGTGGGTACCCGTATCCAGCCATGCAAAGCCACGCCCGAGCATTTCCACATTAAGCTCCTTCTGCTCAAGATAAGCACGGTTGACATCCGTGATTTCCAGCTCTCCACGCGCAGAAGGCTTGATATTCCTGGCTATCTCTACAACCTGATTGTCGTAAAAATAAAGACCAGTCACTGCGTAGCTGGATTTCGGATTGGCCGGCTTCTCTTCGATGCTCAACGCGCGACCGGTCGCATCAAACTCCACCACACCAAACCGCTCAGGGTCCGACACGTGATATCCGAATACTGTTGCGCCTTGCTCTTGCATGCAGGCAGAACGCAGGTTCTCCGAAAAATGCTGACCGTAGAAGATATTATCCCCGAGAATAAGACAGCAGGGATCCTGGCCGATGAACGTTTCCCCAATAATGAAGGCCTGAGCCAGACCATCCGGGCTAGGCTGCTCGGCATAGGTCAGTTTGATTCCGTACTGGCTGCCGTCGCCCAGCAACTTACGAAAACATGGCAGGTCTTCAGGCGTGGAAATAATCAGGATCTCACGCATGCCTGCAAGCATCAGTACAGACAAGGGATAGAAAATCATCGGCTTGTCGTAAATCGGCAACATCTGCTTGGACACGCCGAGAGTCAATGGGTGCAGTCTTGTGCCTGAACCACCGGCGAGGATGATGCCCTTACGATTTGTCGTGGTCATTTGTCTAAAACTTCCCTAAGCATTCGGGTTACGCCACTTTGCCAATCCGGCAAGTGTAAAGAAAAACTGTCGCGCAGTTTCTGAGTATTCAATCGTGAATTCAAAGGACGGCGAGCGGTAGCGGGGTAAGCAGTTGCCTCGATCGGTTCGACCGACTCGACAGCAAGCGCCTCACCGCTCGCCTTGGCAAAATCAATCACATAATTAGCATAACCGTACCATGACACTTCCCCCCTGGCCGCCAAATGGTAGAGACCCGCCAATTCAGGGTGGTCTATGGCCTGCCGAAGAACCAGGGCCGTCACGTCCGCGATTAATTCAGCACTGGTGGGGGCGCCAATCTGGTCCGCAATCACTCTCAAGGTTTCGCGCTCCGCTGCCAAGCGCAGCATCGTCTTGGCAAAATTATTACCACGAGCACTGTATACCCAACTAGTACGAAAAATCAGGTATTTGCATCCTGTCGCGATTATGGCCCGCTCGCCGGCCAACTTACTCATGCCGTAATAATTTACGGGCGCGACCTTGTCAGCTTCCTGCCAAGGAACCACCCCTTGGCCACCAAAAACGTAGTCGCTCGAGTAATGGACCAGCCAGGCGCCCAAGCGTAAAGCCTCCTCGGCCATCACCCCACTTGCCTGCCTGTTCACGCGATCAGCCAAATCCTTTTCAGACTCGGCTTTATCAACCGCTGTATAAGCTGCCGCATTGACAATAACGTCCGGCTCGACTTGGCGAATCATCGCACGCAGCGCATCAAGGTCGGATACGTCCAGATATGGGCCATCGTCCGAATGACGCGCGAGAGCGGTCAACTCTCCAAGCGGAGCGAGTGAGCGCTGAAGTTCCCACCCAATCTGTCCATTCTTACCAAGTAGGAGGACTTTCATGCGCTGTTAGGGCGTCCCGCGTAGTTCTGATCAATCCATTGCTGGTAGCTACCGCTCTTCACATGAGCCACCCATTCCGGGTTGTTCAGATACCACTCGACCGTTTTACGCAGGCCAGTCTCAAAGGTTTCCTCTGGCACCCAACCCAACTCGCGCTGGATTTTGCTGGCGTCGATGGCGTAACGCTGGTCGTGGCCCGGACGGTCCTCAACGTAGGTGATAAGACTGGCATGTGGATGAAAAGCAGAGTCCGGACACAGGTCGTCAAGGAGCTCGCAGAGCGCGCGCACGACTTCGATGTTCTGTTTTTCATTGTGTCCACCGATGTTGTAGGTTTCGCCTACGGCACCTTTGGTCACAACGCAGTAGAGGGCGCGAGCGTGATCTTCGACGTATAGCCAATCACGAACCTGATCACCCTTGCCATAGACGGGCAGAGACTTGCCTTCCAGTGCGTTAAGAATGATCAGCGGAATCAGCTTTTCAGGGAAATGGCACGGACCATAATTATTGGAACAATTGGTGACCAGCGTTGGCAGTCCGTACGTTCGTGCCCATGCACGGACCAAGTGGTCGGAGCTGGCTTTGCTCGCAGAGTACGGTGAGCTTGGCTGATAGGGAGTAGTTTCGGTGAACAGGTCTTCCGGCCCTTCAAGATCTCCGTAGACTTCATCGGTGGAAATATGATGAAAGCGAAAATCCTTCTTGCGCGCGGTATCGAGTGACGCCCAATAGTGGCGCGCAGCTTCCAGTAATGTGTAGGTACCAATGATATTGGTCTGGATGAATTCAGATGGGCCAGTGATCGAGCGGTCTACATGCGACTCAGCTGCCAAATGCATGATCGCATCAGGTTGATACTCATTCAGTACCCGGTCCATCTGGTTGCGATCGCAGATATCGACGTGCTCGAACGCATATCGCGGGCTCAGGCTCGCTTCGGCAAGCGACTCCAGGTTACCGGCATACGTAAGCTTATCGACATTGATGACAGAATCGGTGGTATTGGAAATGATATGACGGATGACTGCCGACCCGATAAACCCGGCGCCGCCGGTTACTAGAATTTTCACTCGAAACCATACCCTTGAGTTACTGACAGGCCTCAACGGAGCACTGTCTAAATCCATGAACGCAAAAGCCAAGCAAAATCGCCAGGATCTTCTGCGGAAATCATCTGACCGATGCAGGAACGTTTCTGATCGTAGAGGCGCAGCATTTTACAGCTTAGCGAGGGATTTACTAATGGATAAGACAACTCGTAACGAAAAATCGGCAGGCAACTTCAGTGGTCGCTCTCAGCCTCCTTTATTACGCGAAGCTCTGAATCTGCGCCCTAGGTTCCACCCGATGAGCGGCCCGATGCTCATACCGAGCAGCAACGCGAAGACCATAAGCATTGAGATTGGGAGTTCCGGCGCCTTCCAACCAAGGAAGAGCAACGATGTCGGCTCCTGATTCTCCAGGACAAAGGTCAGGGTCGCCAGAACCAGCAACAGAGCAAACAACGCCAGTAGCGTGCGCATCATGTTGCGCATGGAACTCTTTTGATATCTGCTTCCTGTCAATGTCCCTCCTCCTCATTCACGCGATCTCGCAACTCCTTGCCTGGCTTGAAATGAGGAACGAACTTTCCGTCGAGACTTACAGACTGGCCTGTCTTGGGATTTCGGCCGACACGTGGCGCGCGATAATGCAGGGAAAAGCTGCCAAAACCGCGGATCTCTATTCGATCACCAGTTGCAAGGCATTGTGACATCTGTTCAAGCATAGTCTTGATGGCCAACTCGACATCCTTGGACGAGAGCAGCCCTTGATGGGTGACAATTCGTTCGATCAACTCCGATTTCGTCATATTTTTCCCTTCTTTTTCAAGCAGCTAGACCAGCGCTTCAGTGGTTTTAGCACGCTCGGAGGCTTTTGAACAGCCCGCCGCCTTGACTTATCGCCCCACTCCCCTTCGTGAGTGAAGGCCTAGCCAACCGAAGCCCCTGAAACGCCCTCCACGGCTATTGCCGGATTCCTTCTGGAGGACACGCGAATATGATCGATGTCAGGACAAGGCAGTCGACGAAAATGCGACTGACCCGATGCAGCTCGCTACCGCTTTGCAACACCGGAGCGTAAGCACCAATCATTACAAAATGTTCGTCGTAGCGAATTATTCTGCCTTGGCCCCTGCCTGTCTTCCTCGAAAAAAAGCGATGAATTCCTGCGCTCCTCCCAAAGGGATGGCTTCAGGAGCTACTTATGACTATCATTCCTCCCGTGTAGGATTAGTGGACATACTCAGGTGAGATACTCAGCTGCAGTTGTCGGAAAAATCGACTTAACAACTGACTCGCCATGATTCCACCACCACGAATCTGTGCCTGGGCGACCAGGACTTGGCTTGACATGACGAATTGTTTTCACCCACGAAATCCTCCTGCTACGACCACGCTGCGCTTCAGGTCTCTGGATGTGCCCAGCAGGTAGCAGAAGTGGGAAACACCGTCAGAGGTAGAAAGACCTCTTGCCCACAAAACGAGAGATGGAGAATGCGCTCAGCCCCTTGAACTTCACCCCGCTTGACCGGCCCGCGCGCCACAAAAACAGAACCTGGGTATCGACCTTCGTCGTCGGGCACCAAGCCTTCACCCAACACTTGCACAACACCCGATCGGTACGTAACGCCTTAGATCTTTGGCCAACCTACCTATAAGGATATTCCCATGTCGATTCAGCTGTTCGTTCCAAAATTCCGCATCGATGAATGCCTCGCTGCGATCCGCGAATGCCTTGAAAAAGGCTGGACCGGCCTCGGCTTCAAGACAGCCACCATGGAAGAGGAATGGAAAACCTACACAGGTTTGCCGCACGCCCACTTCCTGAGCTCAAACACCGTCGGCCTACACCTGGCCGTCGAGCTGTTCAAGACCAAGTTCGGCTGGGCCGACGACGATGAGGTCATCACCACTCCACTGACCTTTATTTCCACCAACCATGCCATCCTGTACGCGGGAATGAAGCCAGTGTTCGCGGATGTCGACGAATCCCTGTGCCTGGATCCGGAAAGCGTGGTTGAGCGAATCACCGCAAAGACCAAAGCACTGATTTTCGTCGGTATCGGCGGTAATATCGGTCAGTATCAGAAGATCGTGGAAATCTGCAGAGATCGCGGTATCAAGTTGATTCTCGATGCGGCTCATATGGCTGGCACTCGATTCAACGGCAAGCATGTCGGTCAAGAAGCAGACAGCGTTGTATTCAGTTTCCAAGCGGTCAAGAACCTGCCAACCGCCGACTCTGGCATGATCTGCTTCAAGGATCAGGAAGACGATGAACGCGTTCGCAAGCTGACTTGGCTGGGCATCAACAAGGACACCTTTGCGCGCACCGCGGCACAGGGCGCCTACAAGTGGATGTATGACGTCGAAGAGTTGGGTTACAAGTATCACGGCAACTCGATCATGGCTGCCATGGGCCTGGTACAGCTCAAGTATTTGGATCAGGACAACGCTTATCGCCGTCAGCTTGCCACTTGGTATCGCCAGAATCTCGCGGGTCATGCAAAGATTCGCATTGTCGACGTGACGCCAGGTTGCGAGTCATCGACGCACCTGCTTCAAATCCGAGTCAAGGATCGCGACGCACTGATGCTGGCTCTGAACGAGCACCAGATCTATCCTGGCGTCCACTACCGCGACAACACCGAGTATGCCATGTACTCATTTGGTGCAGGCACTTGCCCTAAAGCCGCACAGGCCAGCCTGGAAATCCTGTCGCTGCCAATGCACCTCGGCCTCACGCGCGCCGACGTCGATACCGTGTGCGAACTCCTGATCCGCTACGCAAAATGAAGCGTTCACTCCCCTCGTTTGGAGACGACGCGTTGCGTCTTCGCTTAATCGAAGAGAGTGACTTGCATGAGACCTTGTCCTGGCGAAACCGGGACGAGGCTCGTGTCTGGTTCAAGACTTCGGCCCTATTGACCTATGAGCAGCATTCCAACTGGTTCCACAATCACTACCAACCGAAGGATAATGACTTTCTGTTTGTAGTCGAAGCAGACGGTGCGCTGGTGGGACAAGCCTCGGTGTACGCGATTGACTGGCAACAGCGCTCAGCCGAAGTTGGCCGATTCCTGGCCGATCCCGATCACTCGGGACGGGGCCATATCAGCCGAGCCTGCGGGCACCTGCTGGACATCTGTTGGGACGCACTGGACTTGGAGTATGTATTTCTTGAAGTCATCGAGACTAATGAACGTGCAATCCGCCTTTATCTCCGGCATGGTTTTCGTGAAGAGCAGCGCTACGAGGGACTGATTAGAATGGGCGTCCGAAAGAACCAGGCGGGAATTGAATGACGAGTGTCACAAGACTGTTTATCGATAGCGGCCGCGCATTAAAGATGTGGCGTGTATGGACTTACCTAGGCGTTCAGGACATCAAGGCAAGATTTCATCGATCGTTCATAGGTCCTCTATGGATCGTGTTGACGACCGGTTTCTTCGTGATCGGTGTCGGCTTGATCTACGGATTATTGTTCGGCCAGCCCGTACATGAGTTCCTGCCCTATCTCGCGTGCGGTTTCGCTCTGTGGGGATTTATTGTCGCCTCCATCACTGACGCCAGTGCAACATTCGTCAGGGCTGAAGGATACATAAAGCAATTCTCCTATCCCAAGCAGATTTATTTGCTCAGAACCTTGATATCAAGCGTGATCGTACTACTGATCGGCATTGCCGTAGTGATACCGGTCCAACTCTTCTTCAATGAAGTAAGCGCAATCGGTTGGCTATGCGCAATCCCAGGCTTGTTGCTTCTTGTTATGGCGGCATTGGGTCATATCACGATCAGCGCCTACCTCGGCGCGCGTTTTCGGGATTTCCCCCACGCAATGGCGGTCATGCTGCAAATGTTGTTTTTTGTCACTCCCATCATGTTTCCAATCAAGATGTTGCATGATAAAGGACTCGGATTTATCTATCAGCTCAATCCGCTTTACTATCTCATTGATGTAGTACGCCACCCCATCATCCAAGGTGAATTGGCACTGCCGGAAAATTATCTTTGGGCAGGTGTCTATGTACTGGTCTCCTGGATAGTGGCACTGCTGGCAGCCCTCAAGCTCGACTCTCGCGTGGTTTTCCTGTTATGACTCATGCATCGCTTGTTTTGAAGAATGTCGATATCACCTTCGAAGGAGCATTGAGTAGCGAAGAAGGATTGAAAAGCTGGGTCAAACGCAAGCTGCTCACTCGTAAAGCTGCAACTGCCACCAACTATCGTATCGCCGCGCTTCAAGACATCAATCTTGAAATCAATCATGGAGAGCGCGTCGGCCTGATCGGACTCAATGGCGCGGGCAAAAGTACTCTGCTCAAAGTGATGGCAGATATCTACCCCCCGACATCCGGAACAGTTTTGATCAAGGGCCATGTCTGCCCAATGTTCGAATTTGCTACCGGCTTCGAAATGAATCAATCCGGCTGGGACAACATCCGTATCCGCGGGCTGCTCCTGGGGATGTCTCCGGAGGCGATCGAAGAAAAGCTTCCTGAGATCGCGAAGTTTACCGAATTGGGCGATTTCCTAGACTACCCGGTTCGAACCTATTCCTCTGGCATGTTCATTCGCTTGGCATTCGCTGTATCGACCAGTATCAACCCGGAAATCCTTTTGATTGATGAGGTGATGGGGGCCGGCGACATTTCCTTTGCCGAAAAAGCCAAGCGCAGAATGTTCGAGTTTATGGAGCAGGGAAAAATTCTCGTCTTTACCACCCACAACTTCAGTCTTTTGAACGATTTCTGCAACAGGACAATATGGCTGCATAAAGGTCAGATAGTGGCTGACGGCCCTACTGACGAAATCGTAAAACGCTACAACGAAGCGCATACGAATAGCCTGTGAGTTCAACGTTAACGAACAGCACCAAGCATCAGGAAGAATAATGGAAAGGACATCAGCATCAGCCCACCCCCTCATGTTACCCGTGTTTACCGTCCCCCTGCGGGAAGCACGGACATTTTCAACTCTCTGCTAATGACGATTTTGGCACGGCCCACCACGTCAACATTGGCAAGCTCACACCTTGGCTTTATCTGGAAATCCCGCCAATGGTTGAACGCCTTCTCTCTTTACAGCTCTATGCCTCAATTAGGCAGCCTTTGGAACAGCCATGAAATTTAGCGATTTTTCCACTGATCTGAAAATCCACGCCAGTCCCAGAGCTCCATCGACTCCCAAAGTCACCGTGATCCTGCCAACTTATTCTCGTGGTCATGGCCCGCTGCAGGAAGCCATCGAAAGTGTCTTGGCTCAAAACTACAGCGATTTCGAGCTGATCATCGTCGATGATGGTTCTCGGGACGGTACCGCGCTCGTGCTGCAAGAGTACCTGAAGAAAGACCCGCGAATCATCGTCCACTCCTACCACAAGAACAGTGGTCTGCCGGCTCTTCGGGTCAATCAGGCGGCGCTACGGGCGAAGGGCAAGTACATCGCCTATCAGTTCGACGATGATCAATGGACTGAACACAGTTTGCAGGTACGTGTAGAGCAACTGGATAAATGCAACAAACCGGCAGTAGTGTATGCGAATGCCAGTGTTGATATTGCCCTCGCTGATGGCACGACGACTTCAAGGACGCTGGGCGGCCCTTTCAATTACGGTCTCTTGATGAACGGTAACTACATCGCCAACAACACGGTGATGCATCACAAAGCGCTGTTCGACGTCGCTGGCATGTATGACGCTCACGTAATGATGCGCCGATACTCAGACTATGACTTGTGGCTGAGATTCGCCAAGCATGCCGACATCATTTGGGTCGACGAAGTGACGTCCCACGTGCGCGCCAACCTGGCGGACTCCTTGGGTAAGGAGATTCCATTGTTCTTCACTCGTTATCGCAAGAGTCTACCCATCCCCCGTGATCACCTGTTGACGCCTGCCGCGATCGACAATTATGACGTCGTTGACCTTTCACAGTTCTCCGGTGCATTTACCGATGCGGAGATCGATGAGTATCGCCGAATGGAGGCAATCCCCTTCCTGACGAAATTCAACGATTATTGCAGCGATGACGAAATGGCTGTGGCGGCAAGTGCCCGCGGCCGCAAGCTTCATCTGCTGACCGCCAAACCGGACTATTCCACGTCGATTGACGTCACAATAAATAACTTTGCGTTGCTACCGGCACAACGCGCAATCAGCAGTACATTCGTCAAAGAGAACGAGCTGTTGACTATCGACGTGACCGGTATCGACGTGGCTGTGCTCTACCGCACCGTTGGTGCTGCGGCCAGTCACTTCGTCAACATCCAAAAAGGTAAGACGCCTACGGCTTATCTGATGGACGATAATATGCTGCACTTTCACGCTGTGGGCCCGCAGCACGGTTTTCTTGCACCTGGAACACCGGCTTATCAGGAAATCGTTCATCAGATCAAGAACGTGGATACCTGCATCGGCTACAGCGAGGCGATCAATGAAGACTTGCTACAACTCAACAGCAAGACCGTGCGACTCCAAACCAACATCAATGCTCGTTTCGTCCGGCAGCGGAAATATGATCGCGCTAAACGCCTGAAAGTCGCCGTTATGTCCGGTGCGGTGCGCGAAGACATTCTGAGAGAGCTTTGGCCAGCCCTTGCGAACTTTGCCCGCCGGTATTCAGAGACGGTGGAGTTTCATTTCTGGGGCCTGGACCCGGAAAAATTCGGCCCCCTGGACTGTCCGGTCCATTTCAAACCGTTCACCCACGTCTATGAAAGCTATGTTCGGGATCTGAGCACGAGCAGCTTCGACGTAGCGCTGGTCCCACTGGACTTCGGTACCCGGGCAGCACGCAGCAAAAGCCCGGTCAAGCTCCTGGAGTCAGTCGCCGCTGGCGCGATATGCATCTTCACCGATACCATCCCTTACTCCAGTATTCCAGACGCTTGTTGTCTCAAGGTTGAAAATACCGTGGCAGCTTGGGAGGAGGCACTGCTAAAGGCCTATGAGATGGGCCAGCAAGAGCGAACGACAATGCTCGAAAATGCTCGTGAACTGGTTCTGTCCCGGTATACCACCGAGTCGCAGTTCTACGACTTCCTGGCGACGTTCGAATCCGTTCGCTTGCACTCCAGGCTCGGCGATAAAACAATCGCCTATGCATTTCACGAAGCCGCCCTGGGTGGCGCCACGCTTCACTTGATCAGACATGCAAGCCTGTTGGTATCCCTTGGCTTTCGCGTCGTAGGGATCGTTCCCAAAGACCCCATCTACAGCGCCGCTTTCAAATCTCGCTGGGACGCCGCCACTGACAGGGCGAATCTCATTGAAGAGAGCTGGCCTTCAGGCTACGTTGAGCCCCCCCTGCCCCAGCGCCCATTTCAACGCGAGGATGAGTTGGCGGCCGATCAACTTGCCCGTCGCCTGGCCCACCAGAAGATTGGTCTTCTTCACTTCGCGACGTGGTCGCCCACCATGAGTCTGCTGGCCAAGCGTTTGGGCATCCCGTGTACCGCAAGTGTCCACCAGTATTATGAAGGGGCGGAAGGCTTTATCGACCGTTTCGCCGATTCGATCCACTGCTCCTCGCTTACCCACGGGCTCAAATGGGCACGTCTGTCGAAAAGCCCTGCCAGACGAATCGTCTGTCCAGTCTCTTGCGACTACTTCGACTCTTTCCGAGTAAATCGGGAGCGAGTTGCAAAAAGTCGGAACACCTTGCGAATACTGGTCTCAGGTACGCTCCAGCCAAGAAAAAACCAGCTTGGCGCGATCCAGGCGGCGATACTTTTGAATGAGGCGGGCCTGGATGTATCGGTGGATTTGATTGGCTATGACGTATTCAATGATGCCTACTTGGGCCAGTGTAAGTCATTGATCGCAGCCAGCGACTTCAAAGACAAATTCACCATTTACGGTTTCATCGATGACCCGAAACCTTTTTATGACAAGGCGGATCTTCTGCTGATTTCAGCCATCGACGAATCGATGCCGCAAACCATGCTACAAGCCATGGCCATGGGCATCCCTGTTGTGTCGACCAACGTCGGCGGCGTAGCTGAGATTATCAAGCATCGCTACAGTGGCTTCATCTCCCGGGATCACAGCCCTGAAGCGTTGGCCGCAGCGATTTCGGAATATGCGCAGCTGTCGGCGGATCAGCGTTTGGAAATCGTTGACCGGGCCCAGCGATCAATGCAATTTCTCGCCAAACCTACATACGTTCGTTCCGAACTGGTGGACTTGTACAATCAGGCCTTTGACGAGTTCTCCAAACATAAGACCGGCGCACAGCCATCAACGATCGCAGAACACACGCTATCAATGCTCTCGCACGAGGACATGCTACTCGAAACACTTTTTGAAACGCGCAAACACATCAGTCAATTGAGCAGAGCGCTGGATAATGAAACCTGAAAACGAACCAGTAAGAATCGACCTCGGTTGCGGCAAACGCAAACAGGACGGTTTCATCGGAATTGACCGTTTCCCCATGCCAGAAGTCGATATCCTGGCAGATATCGATACCGTTCTGCCGCTAGAAGATAACTCGGTCGACGTATTGTTCTCGTCACATGCCCTGGAACATACCAAGGACTTGATGTTCACGATGCGCGAGATCTATCGGATTTGTAAGCATGGCGCGCAAGTATGTATCATCGCGCCCTACTACGAACAAAAGCTGAACGTCGCCAACCCCTATCATCTTATGGTGTTCAACGAACACACGCCTCGTTTCTGGACGGATCACCCCGAGACTCCGGTAGACGTACTTGACTATGCCGATCCGATACAGCGTCCATGGGGTCTTTCAAAGTCGGACAATTCGAACCCAGGGCTCGACATCCGTCTGATCAACGTTGAATTTTTCTACTTTCCCGAATACCGCCATTTACCCCTCGATCAAAAGAGAAAGTTTCGTAACGAACGATTCAATGTATGTGACCAGATCATGTACCAACTGATTGTTTGGAAGGGTGATGAATGCTCGCCTGATGCAAGCTTTGCGGATCACGTCAGCGCATTCGTCCCCTATGAACCTCATTACATCAGGCACCTCAAGATGCACGAGCAAGAAGAAATCATTCAGAAGTTCACTCAGACCGAAACATCGCTTCGTCAGCGCATCGAAGATCTGGAGACGCAACTCGCCGGCAAGGCCGCCCCCCTTCATGCTCCTGATCGAAATGTCGAGCAACGAATCAGTGAGCTGTTGGAAGACCGTGCGCAATCCGAACGGCTGCTTCATGAAGCCAGGACGGAAAATCATCAACTTCGCCTGCAAATCATGGGGCTGTTTGAAAAAACTGAACTGCTCAGCACTCAATTGCAGGACAGCAATACTCGTCTGGTGAAATCCGAGCTGCAGCAGCAGTTACTCGATGAGAAAACCATTGATCTCAACGAGCAAAACAGGCGTCTTCATGACGAGGCTGAACAAATGTCTGGCCGTCTCAACGAGTTGTTGGAACGTCTGACACATGCCCAGGCAAATGCCGTAGAGGCCAACCAGGAGATCCTGGTTCTGCTACGGACGAACCAGGAACTGCACGGCAAGCTGGAAGCTCTCGCAAAAATTGACGCAAAAGCTGCGCTGCTCAAGGCAGAACTTTTGACAGCCAACGGCATTATTGATTGGTATCGCACCAAGGAGGGATCCTGGAAAGGCGAGCAGGACAAATTCAAACAGGAACTACTGTCCCTGCAGCAGGTTTCGCAGGGACAGTCGTCTCCATTGCTGCAAGAAGTACAACATTTGAAACAGGCGCTGAACAACGCACAGCAACACGCTCATCATTCCCGCCATGAGGCGCTGCAGGTCATTGACAACCTTCAGGCGGAAGTGAGCGGGTATCGCGCTTCACGCTCGTTGCAACTGGCCTCTCTGTACAAGAGCAAAGGCTCGTTGTGGGATTCGATTTCACCAGCATTTTCCTCCCTCAGGAGCTTTACGGAAAAACACCTCCTCAACACTTCCCGCCCACAGTTGGCGCTGAGTGACGACCTGAGAAATATTCCGTATCGCGAGTATCTGATTCCAGTCAAACAGGAAGATCTATGCCGCGTAACCCTGGCGATCCGTCCGCTGATGCGCGGAACTCAAGGACTGGTTGGCATTGAAATTGTCTCGAAGGATAAAGCGGTGGTCGCTCAAGTCGTCCTGCCGCTCGCTAGCGTGGACCCTGATGCACCAACACATTTCGAACTGCCGGTACCAACCGCACTGGAGCAAAACTGGCACCTGAGGATCTTCGTAAAGGACTCGGACGTCCCCGTGGGTCTTTATGAAGTCAGCGAGTACTCGCTGATAAGGAAACGCTACAAATATTTCCCTTTTGCTGCATTACAGTAATGGTGGAAGGTCGCAGCTTGATAACGCCGAATATAGAGATCCTGCTGGTCATTGAGGGGGAGATTGCTACGACTCATTTGATTGAGCATATGCTCTCCGCCTGCAAACCTTATCGGATCGTTTACCGCAAGGTATTTCTTTCCGCTCTGAAGACGTCGGATATACGGAAGAGCACCATTCCGTTATTCGTCCGCAGCGGCGACCCGTCGCTGCGTCTCTGGATTGACAAGCTGCACAGGGCCAATCATCCCTATATATATTACCTGGATGATAATTTCTGGAAAATCGAAGGCAATTCTCCCATTGCCCTGTATTACCAGCATCCGCTAATTCGTCACACTCTGGAAGCAGCCGTCTGCGGGGCTTACCGGGTACTGACCAACTCGGATTTATTGGCGGAGTTTCTCTGCCAATTCAACAGCAAAATAGAAGTGTTGCCTTCGTTCTTCGATTTTTCCCTGTTAAAACCCGTGCAGGACATTTCCCACGACGAGCTGCGCATCGGATTTGCCGGGAGCCCATCCAGAGTTGATGATCTGAATATCATCAAACCGGTCATTCAACCCATCCTGGATACCTATCCGCACGTCGTTTTCGAGTTTATCGGCGCGATGCCGTCAGGCATAGAACCTGATAGCCGCATCCGCAGCTTTCCGCACAATGCAGATTACGAGGACTTCGTCCATTTCAAGCAGGGCCGTCAATGGGCAATCGGTCTGGCGCCGCTTATCGACAACTACTCGAATCGCTGCAAAACCAATAACAAGTATCGGGAGTATTCAGCGTGCGGCATAGCTGGGATCTATTCCGATATGCCACCGTATCAACGCTCCGTCACCAACGGCGAAACCGGCGTCCTGGCCGAGCACACCACGCAGGCGTGGTTCTCAGCCATCAGTCGACTGATCTCCGACCAGCCGCTACGAGAGAGCATCGCAGCCAATGCATATCAAGACGTATTCGAGAAGCACAGCGTTGAACGAGTAGCTACGATCTGGTCCGACCATTTCACACATGTGCAGCGACACATGAGGCGCACCAAAATCAAAGCGTTGCGAGTCAACAGGCTGAGGTCGTTTATCATCACCCGCTTCCTCCAGCTTGAATCCCTATGGGTAAGGGCTTCTACCGTCTACGCTGAAGGAGGCATGCGCCTGGTTGTCAGGAAGATCGTGAACCGCATCAAGTTCACCTTGGCGTCCAACAAAACTCTTTAAGAGGCCTCGACAGACCTCCCGTATTTATCAGGATCATAATTATGAGAGTTACAATTTTCGGCACGGGCTACGTAGGTCTCGTTACTGGCGCATGCCTTGCCGATGCCGGCCATGAAGTCATGTGCGTCGATATCGACGCCGGAAAGATCGAAGGCCTCAAGCGCGGGATCATCCCCATCTACGAGCCTGGGTTGGATGCGCTGATCGAACAGAATCAGTTGCAGGGCCGATTGCACTTCACGACCGCCCCGCACGAAGGCGTCGACTTCGCAGAATTGCAGATAATAGCCGTGGGGACGCCCCCCAACGAAGACGGCTCCGCAGATCTCCAACATGTACTGGCCGTCGCCCGCACCATTGGCCAGCATATGAGTGACCCAAAAATCATCGTCAACAAATCGACCGTTCCCGTGGGAACGGCCGATAAGGTAACCGATGCGATCAAGGAAACGCTTAGAGCCAGGCAAGTCGAGTTGGACTTCTCAGTATGCTCAAATCCGGAGTTCCTGAAGGAAGGTTCAGCCATTGAGGACTTTTCCAAGGCAGCACGCATCATTGTCGGGACCGACTCGGAAATGGTCAGAACAGTCATGCGTGAATGCTATGCCCCTTACAGCCGCAATCGCGACAAGTTGATTTTTATGGACGTGCGCTCCGCCGAGCTCACTAAATACGCAGCCAATGCAATGCTCGCGACGAAAATCAGCTTCATGAACGAAATTGCTCAGATGGCAGAACGCCTCGGGGCGGACATCGAGCACGTCAGGCTGGGTATCGGCTCAGATCCGCGAATCGGCTTTCAGTTTATCTATCCGGGCTGTGGCTACGGCGGCTCCTGCTTCCCCAAAGACGTCCAGGCGCTGGCTCGCACCGCGCAAGAAATCGGTTATGAAGCCGAGCTGCTCAACGCTGTGGAGTCGGTAAACAATCGTCAAAAAAATGTGCTGTTCAGCAAGCTATCCCACGCCTTCGACCATGAGCTGACCAACAAGACCATCGCAGTCTGGGGGCTTTCCTTCAAACCCAATACTGACGATATGCGCGCCGCTCCGAGCCGCAATTTATTGGAAGCGATCTGGGCAGCGGGGGGAAAAGTCCAAGCATTCGACCCGGCCGCAATGAACGAAACATCTCGGATCTACGGATCACGTAGCGATCTGAAACTGGTGGATAATCGCGAGCAGGCCCTGGAAGGCGCCGATGCGCTGGTCATTTGTACAGAATGGAAGCAGTTCCGTACTGTGGATTTCCAATGGCTCAAGACCCGCCTTAATTTTCCAGTGCTAATCGATGGGCGCAACCTGTTTGATCCGGTTGCCGCCAAGGAAGCCGGGATGATGTATTACGCAATCGGCCGTGGTGATGCCCCACAACCGGAAGGAACGCGCCTGTGAAGGTTTTAGTGACGGGGGCAGCTGGCTTTATCGGCTTTCATGTGAGCCAGGCGCTGCTTGCCCGCGGTGACGAGGTTATCGGCATCGATAACCTGAATGATTATTACGAGGTTTCCCTCAAGGAAGCCCGGCTCGCGCTGCTGACTCCTCATTCTAACTTTCGCTTCATACGGATGGACATTGGCGACCGTAATACAATGGCGGCTCTTTTTGCCAATGAAGGTTTCGACAAAGTTGTCCACCTTGCGGCACAAGCAGGAGTCCGTTACTCACTGGAAAACCCTCTTGCCTATGCGGACAGCAATCTTGTCGGTTTCTTGAACATCCTGGAGGGCTGTCGTCAGGGGAAAATACAGCATTTGGTGTATGCCTCCTCCAGCTCCGTCTATGGAGCAAATGAGAGCATGCCCTTCTCGGTGCACGACAATGTCGACCACCCAGTATCCCTTTACGCAGCGACTAAAAAAGCCAATGAACTGATGGCTCACTCCTATAGCCATCTTTATGGCTTGCCAACTACCGGGTTGCGCTTCTTCACGGTGTACGGGCCTTGGGGGCGGCCTGACATGTCGCCGTTCCTGTTTGTCAGGGCGATATTGCAAGGTAAACCGCTAAAAATCTTCAATTATGGGAAACATCGTCGCGACTTTACTTATATCGACGATATTGTCGAAGGCGTGCTGCAGGCTCTCGACCATACGGCAACGCCAAATACCGACTGGTCAGGGCTGGCGCCAGATCCTGCATCCAGTCGTGCGCCGTGGAAAATCTATAACATCGGAAATAGCCAGCCGGTAGAACTGCTCACCTATATCGGCCATATTGAAAATGCATTGGGGCGAAGCGCGCAGAAGGAACTGCTGCCATTGCAGCCAGGGGATGTTGAACATACTTATGCCGACGTTGAACAGCTAAAGATCGATACCGGTTATGCCCCCAGCACGTCAATAGAAAGCGGCATTAATAAATTCGTGAGCTGGTACAAGAACTTCTACAACGTAGCGGATTGACAACCTTTTGGATGCCGTCGCATTGGCGGCATCCATTGACGCTATTGCTGCTCCAGGCCAGAACGAAGATACACCAGGAAGATCTACTCGCGCTTATCGGCACATGATCAACATCGTACGGGTCAGGTACCCTGCTGGATTAAAACCGAAAGGATACTGATCTTCATCTTTTGCATCATCGGACCGGGTGATGACCTTGTATCCCGCCCCTTTGCATTCCTTTACTGCCCGCTCGTGGCATTTCCCCCACCCCGCCCCTAGGCCCGAACAGTCGACTTGAATACCACTGACGCCGCGCACCGCATGAGGCTTGGCAGCTGTGGTGCACGCAGCCAATGCCAGCATCGTCACCATGATCAAGAATCTATTCATTAATATCCCTTACATCGAGCACTTATCACTCTCCAGTAGTAAGCCAAGAGTGGAAGAGCTAGCCGATCCGCCTAAGGAAGAGACAATTTAGCTGCCAAGTTGGTTTCGCAGCCGGCCGGACAATAGCACCGTTGCTTGCGCCCAAAATTCACCCACAAAAAAGGGCGACCGAAGTCGCCCTTTTTTATGGTCTGACAGAACTCAGTTCTGCTTTTCCATCTGTGCACGCAGCAGGTCGCCCAGAGTGGTAGGACCAGGAGCATCAGTAGCTGGCTTCTCGCGCAGGCTCTGGATTGCTTCTTTCTCTTCAGCATCGTCTTTCGACTTGATGGAGAGCTGGATTACGCGGCTCTTGCGGTCAACGCTGATGATCTTGGCTTCTACTTCTTCGCCTTCTTTCAGAACGTTACGCGCGTCTTCAACGCGGTCACGGCTGATTTCGGAGGCTTTCAGAGTCGCTTCGATATCGTCGGCCAGGGTGATGATGGCGCCTTTGGCGTCAACTTCTTTCACGATGCCCTTAACGATTGCGCCTTTGTCGTTCTCTTGAACGTACTCGGAGAACGGATCGCTTTCCAGTTGCTTGATACCCAGGGAGATGCGCTCGCGCTCTGGGTCAACCGACAGGATAACGGTGTCCAGCTCGTCGCCCTTCTTGAAGCGGCGTACGGCTTCTTCGCCCACTTCGTTCCAGGAGATGTCGGACAGGTGAACCAGGCCGTCGATGCCGCCGTCCAGACCAATGAAGATACCGAAATCGGTGATCGACTTGATGGTGCCGGAGATTTTATCGCCCTTGTTGAACTGGCCAGAGAAGTCTTCCCATGGGTTGGACTTGCACTGCTTGATGCCGAGGGAGATACGACGACGCTCTTCGTCGATGTCCAGAACCATGACTTCCACTTCGTCGCCGACTTGTACGACTTTCGAAGGGTGGATGTTCTTGTTGGTCCAGTCCATTTCGGAAACGTGTACCAGGCCTTCAACGCCTTCTTCCAGCTCAGCGAAGCAGCCGTAGTCGGTGAGGTTGGTAACACGAGCGGTAACGCGAGTGCCTTCTGGGTAACGGGCTTTGATAGCGACCCATGGATCTTCACCCAGTTGCTTGAGGCCCAGGGAAACACGATTGCGCTCGCGATCGTACTTCAGAACCTTGACATCGATCTCGTCGCCAACGTTGACGATTTCCGAAGGATGCTTGATACGCTTCCAGGCCATGTCGGTGATGTGCAGCAGGCCATCGACGCCACCCAGATCGACGAATGCGCCGTAATCGGTGAGGTTCTTGACGATACCCTTGACCTGCTGGCCTTCCTGCAGCGATTCCAGCAGAGCTTCACGCTCGGCGGAGTTCTCGGCTTCCAGGACACTGCGACGGGAAACGACAACGTTGTTGCGCTTCTGGTCCAGCTTGATGACCTTGAATTCCAGCTCTTTGCCTTCCAGGTGCGTGGTGTCGCGCACTGGACGGACGTCAACCAGGGAACCTGGCAGGAACGCACGGATGCCGTTAACGTCGACAGTGAAGCCGCCTTTAACCTTACCGTTGATAACGCCCTTGACCACTTCCTCAGCTGCGAAGGCCGCTTCCAGAACGATCCAGCATTCAGCACGCTTGGCTTTTTCACGGGACAGCTTGGTTTCACCAAAGCCATCTTCAACCGAGTCCAGCGCAACGTGAACTTCGTCACCGACGTTGATGTTCAGTTCGCCAGCGTCGTTGTAGAACTGCTCAAGCGGGATCAGCGCTTCAGACTTCAGACCAGCGTGAACGGTTACCCAGCGAGCCTGGTAATCGATATCAACGATAACGCCGGTGATGATGGAGCCTGCCTGAAGGTTCAGGGTTTTCAAGCTTTCTTCAAAGAGTTCCGCAAAGCTTTCGCTCATTTTAATTCCTGTTGATTAGGGCGAAGTAAACGCCCATCTCCACACCCCAGACGATGTGGGTTAGTTTCATATAAAAGAAGCGCCGCAGGACTATGACTGGTCCCCTGCGGAGCTTCCTGTCACCCGGCGATATCGCGAAGCGCGATCTCGCTCATGATGCGTTGCAACACCTGATCAATGGACAACTCCGTGGAATCCAGCTGAATCGCATCGGCCGCCGGCTTTAGCGGGGCTACTGCGCGCTGGGTATCACGCTCGTCGCGTGCACGGATCTCATCTAGCAGACTCGACAGACTAACATCCTCGCCTTTGCCCTTCAACTGCAAATATCGGCGGCGAGCCCGCTCCTCCGCGCTGGCGGTGAGGAATATCTTCAGCGGCGCATCCGGAAATACCACTGTGCCCATGTCGCGGCCATCGGCCACCAGTCCTGGCGGCTCCTGGAACGCCCGTTGACGCTGCAGCAGCGCTTCGCGCACCGCCGGCAGCGCGGCGACCTGGGAGGCCCCGGCACCAACGCTTTCGGTACGGATGACGTCACTGACTTCGTCACCTTCCAGGATGATGCGCTGCAACTGGCCATCGGTGGCGGCGATGAACTGCACGTCCAGATGGGCTGCCAGGGCCTTGAGCAGTTCCTCGTTGGTCAGGTCGACGCCATGGTTCTTGGCGGCGAAGGCCAGCAAGCGATAGAGGGCGCCGGAATCGAGCAGATTCCAGCCCAATTGCTTGGCCAGCATGCCGGCGATGGTGCCCTTGCCCGAGCCGCTTGGGCCATCAATGGTGATGACCGGTGCCTTGATGTTCACGACTGTGCCTCTTGTGCTACTCGAATACCGACCTGCGCGCACAACGCCAGGAAGTTCGGGAAAGACGTGGCGACGTTGGCGCAGTCATGGATGCGGATCGGCGCGCTGGCGCGCAGGGACGCAACACTGAATGCCATGGCGATGCGATGGTCGCCATGGCCATGGACTTCGCCACCGCCAATCTGGCCACCATCAATGACGATGCCGTCCGGCGTCGGTTCGCATTTGACGCCAAGGGCCAGCAGGCCGTCGGCCATCACCTGAATGCGATCCGACTCCTTGACCCGCAGCTCTTCAGCGCCGGTCAGCACTGTGCGGCCTTCTGCGCACGCCGCCGCCACGAACAGCACCGGGAACTCGTCGATCGCCAGGGGAACCAGCGCCTCGGGAATTTCGATGCCTTTGAGTTTAGCCGCTCTTACGTGTAAGTCTGCAACGGGCTCGCCGCCCACTTCACGCTGGTTTTCCAGGGTGATGTCGGCGCCCATCAGGCGCAGGATGTCGATCACGCCGGTACGGGTCGGGTTGATCCCGACGTGTTCGAGTACCAGGTCGGAGCCTTCGGCGATCGACGCGGCCACGAGGAAGAACGCCGACGAGGAAATATCGCCCGGCACTTCGATATGGGTCGCGGTCAGCTTGCTGCCCGATTCGACAGAAGCGGTGGCGCCGTCAACGCTGACCGGATAACCGAAGCCACGCAGCATGCGCTCGGTGTGGTCGCGGGTCGGTGCCGGCTCGGTGACGGTGGTCTTGCCTTCGGCATAAAGGCCGGCGAGCAGCAGGCAGGATTTAACCTGGGCGCTGGCCATCGGCATGGTGTAGGTCAGGCCCTTGAGCTTGTTGCCGCCGCGAATGGTCATCGGCGGGCGACCGTCGGCCGCGGTCTCGATCACTGCGCCCATTTCCCGCAGCGGGTTGGCGACGCGGTTCATCGGACGCTTGGACAGCGAGGCATCACCGGTCAGGGTGCTGTCGAAATCCTGGGCAGCCAGCAGGCCGGACAACAGGCGCATCGACGTGCCGGAGTTGCCCAGGTAGATCGGGCCCGGAGCGGGCTTCAGACCGTGCAGGCCAACACCATGGATAGTCACGCGGCCGTGGTGCGGCCCCTCGATGACCACGCCCATGTCGCGGAACGCTTGCAGCGTTGCCAGGGCGTCTTCGCCCTCGAGGAAACCTTCCACCTCGGTCACGCCTTCAGCCAGGGAGCCGAGCATGATCGAGCGGTGGGAAATCGATTTATCGCCCGGTACACGAATCCGCCCACTCAAGGAGCCACCAGGTTGTGCCAGGAAAATCAGATCGTTGGAGTTCATAGCGTCCACATAGGCCCGACGGGCCAGGATTTTACTGAAATGCTCGCGGGCCACCCTGGCGCGTGTGAAAACGCCCAGCAATTGGTGCCCGTCCCCTGCATCGACCGCGTCGCGCAAGGCGTCGAGGTCGCTGCGAAATGTATCGAGTGTGCGCAGGACAGCTTCGCGGTTGGCGAGGAAGATGTCGTGCCACATGACCGGGTCGCTACCCGCGATTCTCGTGAAATCGCGGAAACCGCCGGCAGCGTAACGGAAGATCTCAAGATTTTCATTGCGTTTGGCCAATGAATCCACCAGACCGAACGCCAACAGGTGCGGCAAATGGCTGGTGGCGGCCAATACTTCGTCGTGTCGCTCGACCTGCATGTGCTCGACATCGGCCCCCAGCTCGCGCCACAGACGATCCACCACCGACAATGCCTCGGGATCGGTCTGGTCCAGCGGCGTCAAAATGACCTTATGACGACGGAACAGCTCGGCGTTGGAAGCCTCTACCCCGCTCTGCTCGGAGCCGGCAATCGGATGACCGGGCACGAAGCGCGCCGGCATGCCGCCGAACGCCTCGGTCGCCGCCCGTATGACATTGCCCTTGGCGCTGCCGACATCGGTGAGAATCGCTTGCCCGAGGTCCATGCCGGCCAACCGGGCCAGCAGTTTCTCCATGGCCAGGATCGGCACCGCCAGCTGGATCACGTCAGCCCCTTGGCAGGCGACCAGCAGGTCATCCTCGCAGCGATCCACCACGCCCAGCTCGACGGCGAGCCTGCGCGATTGCGGATCGAGGTCGACCCCCACGACTTCCCGGCACAGCCCGCTTTCACGCAGGCCCTTGGCGAATGAACCGCCGATCAACCCTAGGCCGACCACCACCAGGCGACCGATCATAGGTGTCGCAGGTTGCAGCGAGGTGACATCAACCACGAGCCAGGACCTTGCTCAGCGCCTCCAGGAAACGGCTGTTTTCCGCCGGCAGGCCGACGGTGACCCGCAGGTGATTCGGCATGCCGTAATTGGCCACCGGACGGACGATCACGCCTTCGCGCAGCAAGCCCTGGAACACCGGCGCCGCGACGCAGCCGACGTCGACACAGATGAAATTGCCCTTGGAAGGAATCCAGCTCAGCCCCAGCTCACGGAAGCCGGCTTCCAACTGCTGCATACCGGCCTCGTTCAAGCGGCGGCTCTCGGCCAGGTAGGCCTCGTCCTGCAAGGCGGCGCAGGCGGCGGCCAGGGCGAAGCTGTTGACGTTGAACGGTTGGCGCACGCGGTTCAGCACATCGGCCACCACTGCGGTGGAGAGGCCGTAACCGACCCGCAGCGACGCCAGGCCATAGGCCTTGGAGAACGTGCGCGACACCAGCAGGTTCGGGTACGCGGCGAGGAAATCCAGGCCGTCGGGCAGGTCGCTGCCCTCGGCGTACTCGATGTAGGCCTCGTCCAGCACCACCAGCACGTGCTCGGGCACGTCCTGCAGGAAGTCGTCTAGGGCCTGGGCATCGAACCAGGTGCCGGTCGGATTGTTCGGGTTGGCGATGAAGACCACGCGGGTATTGGCGTCGATGGCGGCCAGCATGGCCGGCAGATCGTGTCCCCAATCCTTGGCCGCAACCACATGGGCATCGGCACCAACGGCTTGGGTGGCAATCGGATAGACCGCAAACGCATGCTCGCTGAACACAGCGTTGAGGCCCGGCGCCAGATAGGCACGAGCGACCAGCTCGAGAATGTCGTTGGAGCCGTTACCCAGGGTCACCTGGCTCAGCTCGACGCCGCAGCGCTCGGCCAGCAGGCTTTTCAAGGCAAAGCCATTACCGTCGGGGTAGCGGGTCAGCTCGGCCAGCTCGTCGCGGATCGCCGCCAATGCCTTAGGGCTCGCGCCCAGCGGGTTTTCGTTGCTCGCCAACTTGACGATGCTGGCCGGATCCAGATCCAGCTCGCGAGCCAGTTCGTCCACAGGCTTGCCTGGAACGTAAGGCGAAAGTTGTTGCACGCCTGGCTGCGCCAGTGCGAGGAAGTTGCCACTCATTGCTATCCGCCCTTAAAGAACTGCCTTGGGGTAGGAACCCAGCACTTTGAGTGCCACTGCTTCCTGACTGATTTTCTCCAGCACACCTTTGACCAGCGGATCGCGGTGGTGGCCGACAAAATCGATGAAGAACACGTAGGTCCATTTACCGCTGCGCGACGGACGGGTCTCGATCCGCGTCAGGTCGATCCCATTGTCGTGGAACGGCACCAGCAATTCGTGCAGCGCGCCCGGCTTGTTGCTCATGGAAACGATGATCGAGGTCTTGTCGTCACCGGTCGGTGGGACCTCCTGGCTGCCGATCATCAGGAACCGGGTGGAGTTGTCCGGACGGTCCTCGATTTTCTCGGCCAGGCGCGTCAAGCCGTAGAGGCCTGCCGCCATATCCCCGGCGATGGCCGCCGAGTTCCACTCGCCCTTGACCCGCTTGGCCGCCTCGGCGTTGCTCGACACTGCCACGCGCTCGACATTCGGATAATGCGCGTCCAGCCATTTGCGGCACTGGGCCAGGGACTGGGCGTGGGAATAGATGCGGCTGATGCTGTCGGTCTTGGTGCTCTCGCCCACCAGCAGGTGGTGGTGGATCCGCAGCTCGACTTCGCCACAGATCACCATGTCATGCTCAAGGAAGCTGTCCAGCGTGTGGTTGACCGCGCCTTCGGTGGAGTTTTCCACCGGCACCACACCGAAATTCACCGCGCCAGCGGCCACTTCGCGGAAGACTTCGTCGATGGCCGCCATCGGCTTGCTGATCACCGCATGACCGAAATGCTTCATGGCGGCAGCCTGGGTGAAGGTTCCTTCCGGCCCCAGGTACGCGACTTTCAGCGGCTGTTCAAGGGCCAGGCAGGAGGACATGATTTCGCGAAACAGCCGCGCCATCTCTTCGTTGCCCAGCGGGCCCTTGTTGCGCTCCATGACGCGCTTGAGCACCTGGGCTTCGCGCTCCGGCCGATAGAACACCGGCACTTCGCCTTCAGCCAGGGAAGCCATCTTCACCCGGGCGACTTCTTGGGCGCAGCGTGCACGCTCGCTGATCAGTTCCAGGACTTTTTCGTCCAGGGCGTCGATGCGCAGGCGCAGCGCCTTGAGTTCTTGCTCAGACATCAGCCGTGTTCCTTCTCGAACTCTGTCATGTAGGCGACCAGCGCATTGACGGCGTTGATGTCTACGGCGTTGTAGATGGAGGCGCGCATGCCGCCGACCGAGCGGTGGCCCTTGAGGTTCAGCAGGCCGCGCTCGTCGGCGCCGGCCAGGAACGGCTTGTCGAGACGGTCGTCCGCCAGGCGGAACGGCACGTTCATCCAAGAGCGGTCGGACTTGTTGATCGGGTTGCTGTAGAGGCCGCTGGCGTCGATGAAGTCATACAGCGTGCGCTGCTTCACTTCGTTGAGCTTGCCGATGGCTTCGACACCGCCCTGCTCTTTCAGCCACTCGAATACCAGGCCCGACAGGTACCAGGCCAGGGTCGGCGGGGTGTTGTACATCGAGCCGTTGTCGGCCGCGACCTTGTAGTTGAGCATGGTCGGGCACAGGGAACGGGCGCGACCGAGCAGGTCTTCGCGGATGATCGCGACCAGGATGCCGCTCGGGCCGATGTTTTTCTGGGCGCCGGCGTAGATCATGCCGAAACGGGAGATATCCACAGGACGCGAGAGGATGTCCGAGGACATGTCGGCCACCAGCGGCACGTCACCGGTTTCCGGGATCCAGTTGAATTCCAGGCCACCGATGGTTTCGTTCGGCGCGTAGTGCACGTAGGCCGCGTCCTTGGACAGGTTCCACTCGTTCTGGCCGGGGATCGCGAAATAGTCGTAAGGCTTGGCGGTGGCGGCAACGTTGACGTGGCCGTAGCGCGACGCTTCTTCGATGGCTTTCTGCGACCAGATACCGGTGTCGATGTAGTCGGCCTTGCCACTTTCCGGCAACAGGTTCAACGGAATCTGCGCGAACTGCTGGCTGGCGCCGCCCTGCAGGAACAGCACTTTGTAGTTGGACGGGATGTTCAGCAGATCGCGCAGGTCCTGCTCGGCCTTGGTCGCGATGGACACGAACTCATCGCTGCGATGGCTCATTTCCATGACGGACAGGCCCTTGCCATGCCAGTCGAGAAGTTCACCCTGGGCGCGCTTCAGGACCGCTTCAGGAAGCGCCGCCGGGCCGGCACAGAAGTTATAGGCTCTCTTGCTCACATCCAATCTCGCTCTGATCTGGTGGTCACTTAAATCTTCTGATTTGCACCGATCCCACAGGGCTACCGCTCACTCAAGGCATGGATGAATTCGTGGCGAGGGAGCTTGCTCCCGCTGGGCTGCGCAGCGGCCCCTCTTTGTTGTGAGCGCTTCGCACTCAAGCGGGAGCAAGCTCCCTCGCCACGATAAATCAAACAAGCCTCAAGAGAGGGGCAGTCCCATAGGGAATGTGCAGTGTCGCAAATTTTCAAACGGAACAAACAACAAGGGGGCGAATCTTCATCCGCCCCCTGTGTGTCCGCTTAGTCCTGCGGTTCTTCTTCGTCTGCGGCGGCATCGAGCTGTTGATCGCCGACGGCGTCATCGACATCGGCACCGAGGGTGCCGTCGAACGCCACGCCTTCCTCGCCTTCCAGCTCCTCGCCTTCGACTTCCGACGGCTCCTGGACCCGTTCAAGCCCGACCAGCGTTTCGTCGCTGGCGAGTTTGATCAGCGTCACGCCCTGAGTGTTACGACCCAGGCTCGACACTTCGGCGACGCGCGTGCGCACCAGGGTGCCCTGGTCGGAGATCAGCATGATCTCTTCGCCATCGAGCACCTGGACAGCGCCGACCAGACGGCCGTTACGCTCGTTGCTGACCATCGCGATCACGCCCTGGCCGCCACGCTTGTACTCGGGGAACTCGCTGATGGCGGTACGCTTGCCGTAGCCCCGCGCGGAAGCGGTGAGGATCTGGCTGCCTTCTTCCGGAATCAGCATGGAAATCAGCTTCTGCCCTTCCGGCAGGCGCATGCCGCGAACACCACGGGCGGTACGGCCCATGGCGCGGACGTCGGATTCCTTGAAGCGCGTGACCTTGCCGCCGTCGGAGAACAGCATGACTTCACGCGCACCGTCGGTGATGGCAGCGGAAATCAGCACGTCGCCTTCGTCCAGCTCCAGGGCGATCAGGCCGACGCTGCGCTGACGGCTGAAGGATTCCAGCGGGGTCTTCTTCACGGTGCCCTTGGCGGTCGCCATGAAGATAAAGTGACCTTCTGTGTATTCCTCCACCGGCAGCATGGTGGTGATGTATTCGTCACTGTCCAGCGGCAGCAGGTTCACCAGCGGACGACCGCGAGCCGCACGGGACGCCTCAGGGATTTCGTAGGTCTTGAGCCAGTACACCTTGCCCTTGCTGGAGAACAGCAGCAGCGTGGTATGGCTGTTGGCGACCAGCAGGTGAGCGATGTAGTCCTCGTCCTTGACGCCGGTCGCCGACTTGCCCTTGCCGCCGCGACGCTGGGCCTGGTAGGCGGCCAGCGGCTGGGTCTTGGCGTAGCCGCCGTGGGAAATCGTCACCACGCGCTCTTCTTCCGGAATCATGTCGCCCAGGGTCAGGTCGAGGCGCGCATCGAGGATCTCGGTGCGGCGCACGTCGCCGTACTCGGCGCGGATCACTTCCAGTTCTTCGCGGATCACTTCCATCAGGCGCGTGGCGCTGTTGAGGATGCGGATCAGCTCGCCGATCTGGTTGAGGATCTCCTGGTACTCGGCCAGCAGCTTCTCGTGCTCCAGACCGGTCAGGCGGTGCAGGCGCAGTTCCAGGATGGCTTGCGCCTGTTCCGGGGACAGGAAGTACTTGCCTTCGCGCAGGCCGTATTGCGGGTCGAGGTTTTCCGGACGGCACGAGTCGGCGCCGGCGCGCTCGACCATCGCCACCACCGCGGAGGATTCCCAAGGGGTGCTGATCAGCGCTTCCTTGGCTTCCGACGGGGTTGGCGAGGCTTTGATCAGGGCGATGACCGGGTCGATGTTCGACAGGGCAACGGCCTGGCCTTCAAGGATGTGGCCGCGTTCGCGAGCTTTACGCAGTTCGAATACGGTCCGCCGGGTGACCACTTCGCGACGGTGACGCACGAAGGCTTCCAGCAGGTCCTTGAGGTTCAGGATCCGCGGACGGCCGTCGATCAGCGCGACAATGTTGATGCCGAACACGCTTTGCAGCTGGGTCTGGGCGTAGAGGTTGTTGAGGATCACCTCCGGCACTTCGCCACGGCGCAGCTCGATCACGACGCGCATGCCGTCCTTGTCGGACTCGTCACGCAGCTCGGTGATGCCTTCGAGTTTCTTTTCTTTCACCAGCTCGGCGATCTTTTCGATCAGGCGGGCCTTGTTCAGCTGGTACGGCAGCTCGGTGATGACGATCTGCTGGCGGCCACCGACCTTGTCGATGTCCTCGACGGTCGAGCGGGCGCGCATGTAGATGCGGCCGCGACCGGTGCGATAGGCCTCGATGATGCCGGCGCGACCGTTGATGATCGCCGCCGTCGGGAAGTCCGGACCGGGGATGTATTGCATCAGTTCATCGACGGACAGCTCGGGGTTGTCGATGAGGGCCAGGCAACCGTCGATGACTTCACCGAGGTTGTGCGGCGGGATGTTGGTCGCCATGCCCACGGCGATACCGCTGGAGCCGTTGACGAGCAGGTTCGGGATACGCGTCGGCATGACCGCCGGGATCATCTCGGTGCCGTCGTAGTTCGGCACCCAGTCCACGGTTTCCTTGTGCAGGTCGGCCAGCAGCTCGTGGGCCAGCTTGGTCATGCGCACTTCGGTGTATCGCATGGCCGCGGCGTTGTCGCCGTCCACCGAACCGAAGTTGCCCTGGCCGTCCACCAGCAGGTAGCGCAGGGAGAATGGCTGGGCCATCCGAACGATGGTGTCGTACACGGCAGTGTCGCCGTGGGGGTGATACTTACCGATCACGTCGCCGACGACACGGGCGGATTTCTTGTACGGCTTGTTGAAGTCGTTGCCCAGTTCGCTCATCGCGAACAGCACGCGCCGGTGCACGGGCTTCAAGCCATCGCGCGCATCCGGCAGCGCCCGCCCGACGATCACGCTCATCGCGTAGTCGAGGTAGGACTGTTTCAGCTCGTCTTCGATATTGACCGGGAGGATTTCTTTGGCCAGTTCGCCCATGAGAAGCCTGATTCCTTTTTCTGGTGAAACCTCGCTACATCCAGATGGGATGAACGAAGCTCGCCGCTGCAGGACAAGTGCCGTGCAGCGACTTACGACAAATCAACGAGTTATGCCATGGATCTGCGCAGTAAAGGCCACCTCGCGAGGCAGCCTTGGAAACCGCCGGATGTTATCACAAGAGCCGCCACGCACCTATCCCCCTGATGCGCATGGTGCGTAGTTAGTTGACCGATGACAGGCTGGAACGGGACGAGAGGGGCTCAGAGGCGCTGAAACGCAGATTTTGTGGCTGGATTTGGATTTTTTCTGACTTTGCCGGCCCTATCGCGAGCAAGCTCGCTCCCACAATGGAGCCATATCGCAATCAAATGTGGGAGCGAGCTTGCTCGCGATGGGGCCAGCTCAGGCGCCGAAAGCCTTCAATGCAACCGCTTGCGACACATCAATTGGGCCATCTTGGCCGTATCCGGCCGCTCGACGATGCCCTTCTCCGTCACGATCGCATCGATCAGGTCCGCCGGGGTCACGTCGAACACCGGGTTGAACGCATCGGCATCCGCCCCGACCCGCTTGCCGCCGACTTCCAGCAGCTCGCGCCCGTCGCGCTCTTCGATCGGGATGTCATCACCGCTGGCCAGGTTCATGTCGATGGTCGAGCTCGGCGCCACCACCATGAAACGTACGCCGTGGTGCATGGCACAGACCGCCAGCTGGTAGGTGCCGATCTTGTTCGCCACGTCGCCGTTGGCCGTGATGCGGTCGGCGCCGACGATGACCCAGGTCACGCCCTTGGTCTTCATGATGTGGGCAGCGGCGGAATCGGCGTTGAGCGTCACCGGAATGCCCTCGTTCGCCAGCTCCCATGCCGTCAACCGTGAACCCTGCAGCCATGGACGGGTTTCGTCGGCGTAGACCCGTTCGACCATGCCCTCCAGAAACGCCCCGCGAATTACCCCGAGGGCCGTTCCGAAGCCGCCGGTGGCCAGGGCCCCGGTGTTGCAATGGGTCAAGATGGCCTGGGCGTTGCCCTGGTGCTTGCGGATCAGGTCGACGCCAAGCTGGGCCATGGTCAGGTTGGCTTCGCGGTCACTTTCATGGATCGCAATGGCCTCAGCCTCAAGCACCGCTAGCGGTTCGGCATGCTCCTTCAAGCGTCCCAACCGGTCCCGCATGCGATCCAGCGCCCAGAACAGATTGACCGCCGTCGGCCGGGAATCGGCCAGCAAGGCGAAATCCGCTTCCAGCGCCGCTTGCCAATCGCCGCCCTCGGCCATCCGCGCCCGCGCCGCCAGCACCACGCCATAAGCGGCGCTGATACCGATGGCTGGCGCACCGCGCACCACCATCGAACGAATGGCCTCGGCCACACCGGCCACGCTGGTGTAGGCGATCCAGTTTTCCTCGAACGGCAAAACACGCTGATCCAGCAGGTAAAGAGCGCCATCGCGCCAATCGATGGCCTTCACCTTCTCCGCAGCCAACAGTCGATCGCGCATCCCTCACCCCGCACTCAAGAACAAAAGCCGCCGATTATAGCGATCCCTCCGCGAAGACGCTCGGGTATACTTCGTCATCCTTTATAACCCATGGAACCGTTCCACGATGCCCAAGCCTGCCGTTGCGCTCGACTTATTATTGCTGCCGACCTGGTTGGTGCCTGTCGAACCCGCCGGTATCGTGCTCAAGGATCATGGCCTGGGCATTCGCGACGGTTGCATCGTGTTCATCGGGCCACGGGCCGAAGCCATGCAATGCGCTGCCACGGAGGTTCGCGAACTGCCCGGCATGCTGCTCAGTCCGGGCCTGGTCAATGCCCACGGTCACGCGGCAATGACATTGTTCCGTGGCCTGGCCGACGACCTGCCGCTGATGACCTGGCTCGAACAGCACATCTGGCCCGCCGAGGGTAAATGGGTCGACGAGGCCTTCGTCCGCGACGGTACTGACCTGGCGATCGCCGAGCAGATCCAGGGCGGCATCACCTGTTTCTCCGACATGTACTTCTATCCCAAGGTGGCCAGCGAACGCGTGCATAACAGTGGCATCCGCGCGCAGATCGCCATTCCGATCCTCGACTTTCCGATCCCCGGCGCCGCCAGCGCCGACGAAGCCATTCGTCAGGGCATCGAATTGTTTGGCGACCTCAAGCACCATCCGCGGATCAAAGTCGCATTCGGCCCTCACGCCCCGTACACCGTCGGCGATGACAACCTGGAAAAGATCCGCGTGATCGCCGAGGAACTGGACGCGGCCATCCACATGCATGTTCATGAAACCGCCTTCGAAGTGCAGCAGGCTGTGGATAACACTGGCGAGCGGCCGATGGCCCGGTTGGCGCGCGTTGGCCTGCTGGGGCCGCGCTTCCAGGCGGTGCACATGACCCAGGTCAGCGACGAGGACCAGGCGCTGCTGGTAGAACACAATTGCAGCGTGATCCATTGTCCGGAATCGAATCTGAAGCTGGCCAGCGGTTTCTGCCCGGTGGAACGCCTGTGGCAGGCCGGCGTCAACGTCGCGGTCGGCACCGATGGCGCGGCGAGCAACAACGACCTCGATCTGCTGGGCGAAACCCGCACCGCCGCCCTGCTGGCAAAGGCTGTCGCCGGTTCGGCCACGGCCCTGGACGCGCACCGGGCGTTGCGCATGGCCACGCTCAATGGCGCCCGCGCGCTGGGCATCGAGGCGATCGTCGGCTCTCTGGAAGTCGGCAAGGCCGCCGACCTGGTGGCCTTCGACCTGTCCAGCCTGGCGCAGCAACCGATCTATGACCCGGTGTCGCAACTGATCTACGCCACCGGCCGCCATTGCGTGAAACACCTCTGGGTGGCCGGCAAGCCGTTGCTGGAGGATGGCCGCCTGACGCGCATGGACGAATCGCAACTGATCGCCACGGCCCAGGACTGGGGCCGTCGGGTCAGCGGCCAGAACGAATAGCACACCCCTTGAGCCACGGCTCGGGGCAAATGATTTTTCAAGTTTTTCGAGGAACTGCACATGAGCAACGTCGACCACGCTGAAATTGCCAAGTTCGAGGCCCTGGCCCATCGCTGGTGGGACCGCGAAAGCGAATTCAAGCCGCTGCACGACATCAACCCGCTGCGCGTCAACTGGATCGACGAGCGCGTCGGCCTGGCCGGCAAGAAAGTCCTCGACGTCGGCTGTGGTGGCGGCATCCTCAGTGAAGCCATGGCCCTGCGCGGCGCTACCGTAATGGGCATCGACATGGGCGAGGCGCCGCTGGCAGTGGCGCAACTGCATCAGCTGGAGTCCGGCGTCAGCGTCGAATACCGGCAGATCACCGCCGAAGCCCTGGCCGAGGAAATGCCCGGCCAGTTCGACGTGGTCACCTGCCTGGAGATGCTCGAACACGTACCGGACCCGTCATCGGTGATCCGTGCCTGCTTCCAGATGGTCAAGCCCGGCGGCCAGGTGTTCTTCTCCACCATCAACCGCAACCCGAAGGCGTACCTGTTCGCGATCATCGGCGCCGAATACATCATGAAGCTGCTGCCACGCGGCACCCACGACTTCAAGAAATTCATCCGGCCTTCGGAGCTGGGCGCCTGGAGCCGCATGGCCGGGCTGACCGTCAAGGACATCATCGGCCTGACCTACAACCCGCTGACCAAGCACTACAAGCTGGCTGCCGATGTGGACGTCAACTACATGATCCAGACTCTGCGCGAGGAATAAGTCGATGCGTCTCAAAGCGGTTCTCTTCGACATGGATGGCACGCTGCTCGACACCGCGCCAGACTTCATCGCCATCTGCCAGGCCATGCGCGCCGACCGTGGCCTGCCGCCGATGAACACCCAGCACATCCGCGACGAGATTTCCGGCGGCGCCCGGGCGATGGTCGCAGTGACGTTCTCCATGGACCCTGAATCGCCGGGTTTCGAGGAGCTGCGCCAGGAGTTCCTCGACCGCTATCTCAAGGGTTGCGCGGTCCACAGCCATCTGTTCGATGGGATGGCCGAAGTACTGGCCGATATCGAGGCGGCCAATCTCATCTGGGGCGTGGTCACCAACAAGCCGGTGCGCTTCGCCGAGCCGATCATGCAGCAGTTGGGCCTGGCCGAGCGGTCGAAAGTGCTGGTCTGCCCCGACCATGTGAAAAACAGCAAACCGGACCCCGAACCGCTGATTCTCGCTTGCAAGATGCTCGACCTCGATCCGGCCAGCGTGCTGTTCATCGGCGACGACCTGCGGGACATCGAGTCCGGCCGCAGCGCCGGGACCAAGACCTGCGCGGTGACCTACGGCTACATCCACCCGGACGACAACCCCAAGCACTGGGGCGCGGATGTGGTAATCGACCATCCCCTGGCGCTGCGCGAAGTGCTGGATAACGCGTTGTGCAGTTGCTGATCTGATGCTGGCGAGGTTGCTTTTGTGGTGAGGGGATTTATCCCCGCTGGGGTGCGAAGCGCCCCCAAAATCTGCCCTGCACTGCATCAAACAAGTTGTGAGGCGGGCCGCTTCGCGACCCAGCGGGGATAAATCCCCTCGCCACAAAGGCCGGTTTCGTGCAGCTTTCAATTGTTGAGGTTTTTTATGTTTGACTACTCCGCCCGCCCCGACCTGCTCGAGGGCCGGATCATCCTGGTCACCGGTGCCGGTCGCGGTATTGGCGCCGCTGCCGCCAAGGCCTATGCCGCCCATGGCGCCACCGTGTTGTTGCTGGGCAAGACCGAAGCCAACCTGACCCAGGTCTATGATGAAATCGAGGCGGCTGGTCATCCGCAGCCAGCGGTGATCCCCTTCAATCTCGAAACCGCCCTGCCCCATCAATACGATGAACTGGCGGCGATGATCGAGAGCGAATTCGGTCATCTGGACGGCCTCCTGCACAACGCCTCGATCATCGGCCCGCGCACGCCGCTGGAACAGCTTTCCGGCGAGAACTTCATGCGGGTGATGCAAGTGAACGTCAACGCCATGTTCATGCTCACCAGCACTTTGCTGCCGTTGCTCAAACTGTCCAAGGATGCATCGGTGGTGTTCACGTCCAGCAGCGTCGGTCGCAAGGGCCGGGCCTATTGGGGCGCTTATGGCGTGTCCAAGTTCGCCACAGAGGGGCTTATGCAGACCCTGGCCGACGAAGTCGACACGGTAGCCCCGGTGCGCTCCAACAGCATCAACCCCGGCGCCACCCGCACCAGCATGCGCGCACAGGCCTATCCGGGAGAAAATCCGCTGAACAACCCGACGCCCGAAGAAATCCTGCCGGTGTACCTGTACCTCATGGGCCCGGACAGTACCGGCGTCAACGGCCAGGCTTTCAACGCGCAGTAAGCGCCAGACTCGACGTCGCGGCGGTTTGCCGTCGCGGCGTGCCTCTCCTTGATCCCCCGGCCAGGCGAAACGCCAAAGCCCTGCCGCCCGTTGCTCACGCTACGAGCCTGCAACTTATTGATTCGTCGACAAGTTTTATCACTATGAACTGAATGGCACGACTTTCGCTCTAATCCATTCAAACACGCCGTGTCCGGCGAGTCGGGACATTGGGACGAGACCTCCGCCAGCACAGCGAAGCGGACTAGACTCAACTCAGTGTCCTTCGGGACTGATGGATCAGTACGACGCGCAGCCCAGAGCCGCTTCACCCCCGCCGGTCAGGACCGATTCAGTTCAGGGGCTCACGCCATATGAAAACGCCCACGCAGACCAATGCTATTGATTTCGACAGCGCCAAGTTGCAGCGCCTGGGCCTCGCCCAGCCGTCGGCGCTCGTGACGCGGCCGATCAGCCTGACGCAGCTGCGCCAGCAATTGGGCCAGCAGTTGCAGACCAGCCTGGAGCCGCAAAGGATTCTCGGTTTGTTCTTCCGTGAAATCCAGCGGCTGGTGCCTCTGGACGCACTGGTTTACCAGCACAAACCCAGCGACCTGCGCCTGGAGTTTGGCCAGCGCGGGCACCACAACCTCAGCTACAACCTCAGCCATGAGGGCGAGCATCTGGGTGAGCTGGTGTTTCGGCGCAACCAGCGCTTCAGCAGCGCGGAACAAAGCGACCTGGAGTCAATCCTGTCGGCGCTGTTTTTCCCGCTGCGTAACGCATTGCTCTACCGCGCCGCCACCCAAAGCGCCCTGCGCGATCCACTGACCGGCACCGGCAACCGCATTGCCATGGACCAGACGCTGGAGCGGGAAATCGACATGGCCAGGCGGCACATGCAGCCGCTGTCGTTGCTGATGCTGGACATCGACCATTTCAAACGCATCAACGACAGCCATGGGCATGGGGTCGGCGACGAAGTACTCAAGGCCGTTGCCGACTCGATCAAGGGCCAGTTGCGCAATGTGGATATGGTGTTCAGATTCGGTGGTGAGGAATTCCTGATCCTGCTGGCCAACACCAGCCGGGAAGCGGCGGCCATGGTCGGTGAACGGCTGCGTTATGCCGCCCAGGCCCAGGATTATTTTGCCGACGGCACGAGGATCGAATTGACGGTGAGCCTGGGCTGCGCGACGTTGCTGCCGGGCGAGTCCGCTGAAAGTCTCGTGCGCCGGGCGGACAATGCGCTGTATGTAGCCAAGCGCGAGGGGCGGAACCGGTTGACGATGGCGGGCTGAAACCAGGCTTCTCTGCTGGCCGACACACCGCTTTCGCGAGCAGGCTCGCTCCCACCCAACTCCACAAAACCAATGTGGGAGCGAGCCTGCTCGCGAAGGGGCCGGACCAGTCAACGCAAGGTTGTCAGGCAGACCGCTATCGCGAGCAAGCTCGCTCCCACAGGGGGTGATGGCGGCCTCGGGATTTGCCAGCACCACAAAACCAATGTGGGAGCGAGCCTGCTCGCGAAGGGGCCGGACCAGCCAACGCAAGGTTGTCAGGCAGACCGCTATCGCGAGCAAGCTCGCTCCCACAGGGTGAAGCTGTCGGGTATCAGTTACTGGCCAGCGCCAGCCGTTCACGGCCAGCCGAGGCTTTTTCGCCGGCGCCCGAGTGTTCCAGCTGCATGCACCTTTCGAGAAACAGATACATGTAGTCGTAGCTCTTGCAAACGGCCTGGCGCAGTTCCATCTGCAACGCCTTGCTCGGGTTCATGCCCGCCAGCGTACAGATGATTTCCAGCGCTTCCCACGGGTGGGCATCGTCATACTGGGCATGCATCTTCAGCCACTTCATGGCCCGCTTGCGGTCTTCCTCGGCGAACGCCGACGCATAGACACCGGTAGAGCAGACCAGTGCCGACCACTCCCCGGTCGCCCCCTCGATGGCATAGTTGGTCGCGGCAATAGCCACGATCAGCGAGTCCGCCGAACTGGTGTGCCAGCACCAATGGCTCAACGCATGAAGCTCAGGCGGCACCTGCTGCGCCTGCAGGTCTTCGAGCGTCACGCCGTGAGCAGCGCTCCAGTTGACCCAATAATCGGCATGATTGAGCTCGACACGAATGTTGCGCATCAACCAACGACGCGCCATGTCCTCGCCGGGGTGGCGGGCGAAGCGGGTCTTGGTAAGGTTCTGTGCCATGTACAAGGCGAACTGTTCGACGACCGGCCAACCACCGATGAGGTAGTGGCGCATGGTCTTGGCGCTGAGCTTGTTGTCGCGCATGCGTTGATACAGTTCGTGTTCGACAACCCGGCGCTTGCTCTCGCTGCAGTCGGCAATGAGCTGCTGTGCCCATTGTGGATAACTGGCGGCGTCCATGAGCGGGCCTGTTCGGTTGAATGTGTCGATCACTGTCGGGCTCCTTCTGATTGTGATTTTTTCGGATCAACAAGAGGTTCAGCGAAACGTGCCGGGGGCCTTGAACAACAATGGCTGAGGCCTGGCCGGCCGGCATTGCAACGTGTCACAAGTAAACAGTTGTGGACGCTCGATGACATAACCCTGGGCGAAATCCACGCCGATTTCCAACAATGCCTGTTCGATCTGAGTCGTTTCCACGAACTCGGCAATGGTGCGCTTCCCCATGACATGGCCGATGTGATTGATCACCTCGACCATTGCCCGGTTAATCGGGTCGTCCAGCATATCCTTTACGAAACTCCCATCGATCTTCAGGAAGTCTACAGGTAAATGTTTCAAGTAAGCGAATGAAGACATTCCGGCACAAAAGTCATCCAGCGAGAAGTAACAACCCAAGCTCTTGAGTTCGTTTATAAAACGAATCGCGCTGCCCAGATTGGAAATGGCACTGGTCTCGGTGATTTCAAAACAAATCATTTCCGGGGGAATCGAGTAGGCAGCGAACTGTTTACGCAGGAAATCCAGGAACGCCTGATCGCCAATGGTGGTGCCTGACAGGTTGATGGCACACATGGCCAACGGACCTTGCCGCGACTCATTCAGGCATTGGCGAATGATCTTGAACACATTCTCCACGACCCAACGGTCCAGCGAGGTCATCAAGCCGTAACGCTCCGCCGCCGGAATGAAGCTGTCCGGCAGGATCATTCGCCCTGCCTCGTCATGCAGGCGCAACAGGATCTCGATATGTCCGCCATCGTGGTCACCCGGGCCCAACGCGGCGATTTCCTGGGCGTAGAGGCAGAAACGGTTTTCCTCCAGCGCCATGTGCAAGCGCTGCACCCAGGCCATTTCGCCAAAACGCAGGGACAACTCCGAGTCGTCGGCATGGTAGACCTGGACCCGGTTGCGCCCTTTCTCCTTGGCCATATAGCAGGCCATGTCGGCGGCACGCAATGAGGCTTCCAGCGTCGTCGGGCTTTGGGCGATGTGCACCAGGCCGATGCTCACAGTGGTCACGAATGGCCGGCCTTTCCAGACAAAATGCAGGTTCTGCACGGTCTGGCGCAGGCCTTCGGCGATCTTTTCCGCCGCCTCGGGCGAGCAGTTTTCCAGCAGGATGCCGAACTCGTCCCCGCCCAGCCGGGCAAGCGTGTCGTTTTCCCGCAACCCCGATTGCAGCAAGGCACAGATGTGTCGCAGCAACTCGTCGCCCGCCGCGTGGCCGCAGGTGTCGTTGACCAGTTTGAATTGGTCCAGGTCGAGAAACATCAACGCGTGGCGCCCGACCTGGCGCGTGAGGTTGTGCAGGGCCTGCTCGAGGCGGTATTCGAATTCCCGGCGGTTCGCCAGGCCGGTCAGGGCGTCGTGGGTAGCCTGCCATGACAGGTTGGCAATGTACTGGCGCTCCTGGGTCATGTCATGCAGCACCAGCACCGCGCCGCTGACTTTGCCGGCATGACGGATCGGCGCCCCCACCAGGGTCACCGACACCGTGCTGCCGTCAAGTCGCTGGATCAGCTTGGAATGCTCGCTGCCGCCGCCGAGTCGTCCGCTGAGTATGTGCTCGATCAAGGTCAGGCCTTCGGTCTGGGCATTGTCGTCAAGCAGATTGAACAGCGCCGCCAGGGGCAGCCCCGTGGCGTGCTCGGCTTTCCAGTGGGTCATCGCTTCGGCAGCGGGATTCATGTACGCAATGGCGCCTTCGACGTCGGTGGTGATCACGCCATCGCCAATCGATTGCAAGGTGATCTGCGCCCGTTCCTTCTCCAGTTGCAGCGCATTGGCGAAGACCTGCCGCTGTGCCAGTAACTTGTGCGTGCGCAACAGCGCCAGCACGATCAATCCCAGCGCGGTGGCGAAATTGGTCACCAGCAACAGGCGCAGGATAAATCTCGATCCTTCGCCCAGCGCGTCGCTGAATGCCTTGGCGGCAGGGGTGACGGAATCGTTGATGGCGAAAATCTGCGCTTTCCAGCCGCGGACATCGGCCTCGGAGGCTTCTCCCACCGTGATGCTGCGATGCATCTGCCGGGCGACGTTATCCAGTTCGGTCAGGTAACCATCGCCAACCGTCCACAGATCGATGGCTTCTTCCAGATAACTGAAATGGCGAAAGTTGAGGTACAACCAGATCAGGCTGGCCACGTCGTCCGGATGATTGCCGCCCTGGAGAATCCCGACCCGCGCCGCTTCGAGATCCGGCGGCTGGCGATCCAGGGCCACGCGTAGATCGTGTCCACCCTCGGGCACGGCGATGGCCTGCTGGTATTTGCGAAAGATCGCCTCGTCACGGCTGTCGGCGTAAAGATTGAGGTAATAGATAGCGTCCTTCTGGCCCTTGGACCAAAGGCTCTCCCCCGCCACGTAGCCGCGAACTGCGGACAGGACATAAAGGCTGACGCCTCCTAGCAATGCTTGAAATAGCACGACGGCGATAAAGGGCCAGACGATGCCCAACAACCGAGGCGTTCCGAGAGTCCGCTTTTGCTTCATGAGGTCCCTTGCACAGGCATTGCCAATAGAGCACCCGCGAGAATTCCGTTCCTGACTCAACAGCCTAGGCTAGTTTTCGACCCTTCGAAGGACTGGATGTTCGGATCGCCCGGCTCAGGATGGAGATTTGGAAAAATCGACGGATTTGGCTGATTTTTTTCCGATACTAAGCACAGAAAAGTGCACGAAACTCAAGGTCGCTGTATTTGTTGCAAATGACCGTAGAGCCGGGCGTACAGGCCACCCTCGGCAATCAGCTGCAAGTGGTCGCCGTCTTCGGCGATCTGCCCGCCGTCGAACACCAATACCCGGTCAGCCTGTTTCACCGCCGACAACCGATGGGCGATGATCAACGTGGTGCGCCCGCTCAGGAACCGCGCCAACGCCTGGTGAAGGTTGTATTCCGTAGCCGCGTCCAGCGCGGACGTGGCTTCGTCGAGAATCACCACGCGCGGATCGGCCAGGACCATACGGGCGATCGCCAGTCGCTGGCGTTGCCCGCCCGACAGCCTCACACCGGAACGCCCGACGATGCTCTCCAGCCCCATCGGAAGCGCCCGCACTGTTTCGTCCAGTTGGGCAATCGCCAGGGCTCGCCAGCACGCCTCGTCGCTGCGCTCGCGGCCCATGGACAGATTGGCGCGCACCGTGTCGTTGAACAGCGCCGGATGTTGCAGGACCACCGCGACATTTTCGCGGATGGTTTCCAAGCCGATTTCCTCTTGGGTGGCACCGCCGAAGCGGATGCTGCCGGACTGTGGTGTGTAGAGCCCCAACAGCAGTTGCACCAGGGTACTTTTGCCGCCCCCGCTGGCCCCGACGATAGCGACCTTTTCCCCCGGCGAAATGGACAGGTTCAATTGGTCGAGCACCTTTTCCTCGCCGTAACCGAAGCTGAGCCCCTGGATGTCGATGCCCACGGTGTCGCGCCCCTTGAAAGGATCGACGCCACCGCTGTACTGGGGCTCATCGGCGCGCGCCAGCAGTTCGTTGATACGGTTCAATGCCCCACCCGCCGCGTAGTAGGCGTACTGCAAGTTAAGCAGTTGCTCGACCGGGCCGATCATGAACCACAGGTAGCTGAACACCGCGAGCATCTGGCCGATCGACAGATCGGAGAACAGCACGGTCAGCATGGCCGCCGCGCGAAAAATATCGATGCCGAACTGGAACAGCAAACCACTGGCGCGGTTCGAGGCGTCGGTTTTCCACTGCGAGCTCACCGCGTAGTCGCGCACTTCCCGGGCGCGCGTGCCCAGGCGTCCAAGGAAAAACCCCTGGCGATTGCCGGCGCGCACTTCCTGGATCGCATCCAGGGTTTCGGTCAGGGCCTGGGTGAAGCGCGAGGTGCTGTCATTCTCCAGCTTCTTGAGGTGCTTGACCCGTTTGCCCAACTGCACCGTGGCGTAGATCACCAGCGGGTTGAACAGCAGGATCAGCAGCGCCAGTTCCCAATGCATCCATACCAGGATGCCCGCGGTGCCTACCAGGGTCAGCATCGCCACCAGGAACCGGCTCAGGGTTTCGCCAACAAATTTGTCGAGGGTGTCCAGGTCGGTGACCAGGTGCGTCGTCACCGTGCCGCTGCCCAGGCTTTCGTATTCGCCAAGGGAAATCCGCTTGAGGCGCTCGATCAACCGGATGCGGATGCGATAGACGATGTCCTTGGCGAGACTGGCGAACAGCCGCGCCTGCAACACGTTGAACAGCAAGGCGCCGCAGCGCAGGGCCAAGGTCACCAGCAACATCAATCCGATGTAGCCGGCAGCGCTCTGCCAAGCGCTCGGCAACGCCTGATTCATGACCTTCAATGCCGCGTCGCCGTGGCCCAGCAGCACTTCGTCCACCAGCAGCGGCAGCAACAACGGAATCGGCACGCTGCACAGCGTCGCCAGCACGGCGACGCCGTTGGCGATCCACAGGGCTTTTTTGTGCGTAAGGGCCAGACGACGGATTTCCGTCCAGCTCAACCGGTCGATGCGCCGCGAGGTCGATGCGTCATCATCGGGCAGGTCAGGCACAGGCCGCACGCTCCAGCCAGCGCCCCAGCAATGGCGACAGCTGGTCCAACGGTTGGTAGCCGTTGGTCAGCAGGGCCAATTGGCCGTCACGTTCGGCCAGCATCGTAGGGAATCCGGCGATGCCAAGGTCTTGCACCCAGGTGAAGTCGGCGGCGGTGGCGGCATGCTGGTCGGCGCGGTCGAATGCCGCGGCAAACTCGATGCGGGGCAGCCCGGCCTGTTCGGCCAGTTCCACCAGGACGCTGGCGTGGGTCACGTCGCGGCCTTGCACATAAAACGCCTGCTGGATCAGCTTCAGTAACTGCCAGGCCAGGTCCGGCGCCAGGCTGCGGGCCGTCACCAAGGCGCGGCATGCGGGTTCGGTGTCGTAGACAAAACCGTCCGGCAACGCGCCTTCAAGCTTGAACGGCTGGCCGGTGGCTTGGGTAACGGCCTGCCAGTGCTCGAGAATGTAGCGTCGGGTGGTCGGCTCGAGAGCCGAACCGCTGCCGGTGCGCAAGCCGCCCACCACCAGGTGCAACTCCACGCCCGCCGCCTGCGCCTGCTCGGCCAACGCTTCGGCCACTGGCGCGAAGCCCCAGCACCAGGAACACATCGGGTCCATCACATACAGCAGGCGCGACGCCATGGCTCAAGCCTCGGAAGATGATTGCTTGTAGTTGTAGCCGATCGGATGCGGCATGTTGCGCGCCTTGGCCAGTTCGATCTGCTTTTGCCGGTCGATGGCGCTGCGACGGGTCTTTTCGCTCAGTTTGTCCCAGCAATGCGGGCAACTGATGCCAGGCGAATAATGCTCCGAAGCACGATCCTCTGCGCTGATCGGGGTGCGACAGGCATGGCACTGATCGTAGTCGCCTTCGCTGAGATCGTGGCGCACGGTCACGCGGTTGTCGAAGACAAAGCAGTCACCGCGCCATTTGGTCTCTTCCTGGGGCACCTCTTCGAGGTATTTGAGAATCCCGCCCTTTAGGTGGTAGACCTCTTCGAAACCCTCATTGAGCATGAAGCTCGAGGCTTTTTCACAGCGAATGCCACCGGTGCAGAACATCGCGACTTTCTTGTGCCGGGCCGGGTCGAAGTTGGCTTTGATGTACTCGGGAAACTCACGGAAGCTGGCGGTCTTGGGATCGATCGCGCCTTCGAAGGTGCCAATGGAGACTTCATAATCGTTGCGCGTGTCGATCAGCAGCACTTCCGGATCGCTGATCAGCGCGTTCCAGTCTTGCGGTTCGACATAGGTGCCGACCCGCTTGTTCGGGTCCACGCCTTCTACGCCGAGGGTAACGATCTCTTTCTTGAGCTTGACCTTGGTGCGGTAGAACGGCTGCTCGTCACAGTACGACTCCTTGTGGTCGATGTCGTCCATGCGCGGATCGTTCTTGAGCCAGGCCATCAGCCCGTCGATGCCTTCGCGGGTGCCGGAAACGGTGCCGTTGATGCCTTCCTCGGCAATCAGCAAGGTTCCTTTGATGCCGTTGTCGAGCATCGCCTTGAGCAGGGGCTCACGCAGCTCGACGTAATCTTCCAGCGTGACGAACTTATACAGTGCCGCCACGACAATCGGTGGTGTCATGGGTATCTCTCCAGGTGGCTACCCTCGCAAAGGGTGAACCGGATGCGAAAAAAAACGCGCCGGGGTGAGCGGCGCGTTGCGGATTCTAGCAAAAAACATGTGGCTTTAGGAGCAAGAGCCTTTGTCTCAAATATCAGTGCTTACTGCCGCCGGCACAGGTCGGCGACGCCGGGGCTGCGTCGACCTGGGCCCATTCTTCAGGCGTGTAGGTGTGCAGCGCCAGCGCATGGAATTCGCCCATCAGCTCGCCCAACGTACCGTAGACCTTCTGGTGTCGCTTGACCCGATTGAGCCCCTCGAACTGCTGGCTGACCACCACTGCCTTGAAGTGGGTCTCAAGCCCACGGCTGTGCATGTGGCTTTCATCGAGCACTTGCAGGTGCTCGGGCTGCAGCAGCCCGAGGGTCGATTCAATGCGTTGTTGCATGCTCATGCCAGGGCTCCGCTTATGGCTTTTTCTTGGCCGGGGCGGCGGCTTTCGGCTCAAGCTCGGCGGTCATGTCGGCCAGCAGCTTGTTGACCACCGGCACCGCGCTTTCCAGCTTGGCCTGGGTCAGTTGCGCCGATTGCTGGGTCAGCTGCGGCATTTTTTCCAGGACCTTCTTGCCCAAGGGAGACTGATAGAAGGACACCAGGTCCTTGAGCTCCGATTCGCTGAAGTTGGAGGTGTAGAGCTTGACCATGTCCGGCTTGAGCTTGTTCCAGCCGATCGCCTGGTCCAGGGCGGCATTGGCCTTGGCCTGGTAGGTTTCCAGGGTGGCTTTTTTCGACTCGGGAGCCTTGGTCTGCTCAAAGCGCTGGGCAAACATCTGCTGTACCTGCATGTACACCGGAGTACCCAGCTTGTCAGCGTGCGCCAGGGTCAGGAACGCTTCGGCACTGGCGTTGTGGCTGGCGGTATCGGCAAGAACAGGGCCGCTGGCACACACCAGAGCAACTGCGGTACAGATGGCACGAAGACGGGTCATCGAGTTTCCTTTTCTAACAGGCGAGGTAAAACCCCAAGGGCGACCATTCTGCGCCTAAAAAACGCCGGGGCTCAACCCTGTACTTGGCTCGACTGATTGACGGGCCGAACCGGCCAGCCCTAGATTGAGGGAACCGGTGACGCCCGTCAGGGCCTAAACTGCGCATTCAGCCCTACAGGAGTTTGACCCGATGAGCCGTATCGAAACCGACAGCCTTGGCCAGGTTGAAGTCCCGGATGAAGCCTATTGGGGCGCCCAGACACAGCGCTCGATGATCAACTTTGCCATTGGCAACGAACGCATGCCGCTGTCGGTGCTGCATGCCCTGGCGCTGGTCAAGAAAGCCGCCGCGCGGGTCAACGACCGCAACGGTGACTTGCCCGCCGACATCGCCCGCCTGATCGAACAGGCGGCCGACGAGGTGCTGGCCGGCCAGCATGACGATCAGTTTCCCCTGGTGGTCTGGCAGACCGGCAGCGGAACCCAGAGCAACATGAACGTCAACGAGGTGATCGCCGGGCGCGCCAACGAGCTGGCGGGCAACCCCCGTGGCGGCAAGAGCCCGGTGCATCCCAACGACCATGTCAACCGGTCCCAGAGCTCCAACGACTGCTTCCCCACCGCCATGCACATCGCCGCCGCCCAGGCCGTGTACCAGCAATTGCTGCCGGCCATCAGCGAGTTGTCCGGCGGCCTCGCGGAACTGGCGGCGCGCCACATGAAACTGGTCAAGACCGGCCGCACCCACATGATGGATGCCACGCCGATCACGTTCGGCCAGGAACTGTCCGCCTTCATTGCCCAACTCGACTACGCCGAGCGGGCGATCCGCGCTTCGTTGCCGGCGGTCTGCGAGCTGGCCCAGGGCGGCACGGCGGTGGGCACCGGGCTCAATTCGCCGCACGGTTTCGGCGAAGCGATCGCCGCTGAACTCGCGGCGCTGTCCGGGCTGCCGTTTGTCACGGCGCCGAACAAGTTCGCCGCACTGGCAGGTCATGAACCGTTGACCACGTTGTCCGGCGCGTTGAAAACCCTGGCCGTGACGCTGATGAAAATCGCCAATGACCTGCGCCTGCTGGGCTCCGGGCCACGGGCGGGATTTGCCGAAGTGAAATTGCCGGCCAACGAACCGGGCAGTTCCATCATGCCTGGCAAGGTCAACCCGACCCAGTGTGAAGCCTTGTCGATGCTGGCGTGCCAGGTATTGGGCAATGACGTGGCGATCGGTTTTGCCGCCAGTCAGGGACACTTGCAGTTGAACGTGTTCAAGCCGGTGATCATCCACAACCTGCTGCAATCGATCCGCCTGCTGGCCGATGGCTGCAGCAACTTCCAGCAGCACTGCATCGCCGGCCTCGAACCGGATGCCGAGCAGATGGCCGCGCACCTGGAGCGTGGCCTGATGCTGGTGACGGCGCTGAATCCGCATATCGGCTACGACAAGTCGGCGGAGATCGCCAAGAAAGCCTACGGCGAAGGGCTGACGCTACGGGAGGCAGCGGTGCAGCTGGGGTACCTGACCGACGAAGAGTTCGACGCCTGGGTCAGGCCGGAGAACATGCTGGAGGCGGGTGGCCAGGGCTGAGTTGTGCGTTGATCAATAGCCCGCCATCGCGAGCAAGCTCGCTCCCACAAGGAATTTGTGTGAACCGCGCTATCGCCTCCACCCAAGCTCCACTGTGGGAGCGAGCTTGCTCGCGATGAGGCCGGCAGGCTCGACATCACTGTTGCCTGACAGTCCGCTTTCGCGAGCAAGCCCGCTCCCACAGGGGGGCTAACGCCCGAGCGCCAGGCGTTCGCGCCGGGCCCTGAGCCCGGCGATGAGCGATGGCCCCAGCGCCACCAGCGCCGACCCCAATACCACCAACACTGCCCCACCGTAACCCAGCAGATTGATCTGCTCGGCATGCACATAGTCGGGCCACCACCAGGCAGCCATCGCCACGGCCGCGAAGGTCACCAGCGGCGTGATCGCCAGCGTCGCGCTGACCCGCGAAGCCTCCCAATGCGCCAACGCCTCGGCGAACGCGCCATAGGCAATCAGCGTATTGAGGCAGCAGGCCAACAATAGCCAGCCTTGCAGCGGGCTCAATTGCAAGGCTTCCAGTGGATGCACCCAGGGCGTGAGCAACAGCGCGCAGAACAGGTAGATCACCATCATCACCTGCAGTGAATTCCACACCGTCAGCAATTGCTTCTGGCCCAGGGCATAGAACGTCCAGACGGTCGAGGCCAGCAATACCAACAGAACGCCAGCGGTGTACTCGCTCAGGGATGTCAGCAATTCGACGAGGCGCTGATTGAAGAACAGCGCAAAACCGATCAGCAGCACCAGCAAACCAATGCCCTGCCCCACGCTGAAACGCTCCTTGAATACAAACAGGCTGGCGACCAGCAGCATGATCGGCCCCATCTGCACCACCAGTTGGGCGGTGCCGGGGCTCAGGCGGTTCAGGCCCATCAGGTACAGCACGTAGTTGCCCACCAGCCCCAGCACCGCCATGCCTACCAGCCAACCGCCACGGGGCCCGAGCACCTTGCGGCTGGGCAGGCGTCGGGTTGCCGCCAAGTAGATGAACAGCAGGCCACCGGACACCGTCAGCCGAAACCAGGTCACCGTCACCGGATCCATCACCTGCAGCACTTGCTTGAGCTTGATCGGCAGGATTCCCCACAACAAGGCGGTCAGCAGGGCGAGGAACAGGCCGTAGACCCAGCGACCGGACGATATGTGCATGCAACCCTCGAAGCCAAGACATGAACGAGTATTCTAGGTCCGAATCGCTCGGCAACACAGGGACAGTTGGCGCTGCGACGCTGATGGAATTGTAAGGGTCGTAGCCGTCGATCGGCTGGACAGGCGCAAAACGGCGGCACCACATATGCTCAATTGAAACGACCACGCAGCCCCCAATGGAGACCGAAATGCCTGGAACGCGCGCCGAAGATACAGATGCTCCCAAGACGATTTACCGCAGCAGCGATCGGATCGTCCGGGAGAATGGCAAGTTCTATTTCGATACGCGCGAAGGCACCCAGGAAGGTCCGTTCGAAAGCCGCGAGGCTGCGGAGCGGGAGATAGCGGCGTATATCCAGCGGATGCTGCAGCTGACCAGGTTGCCAACTGAGGGCTCGATAGCTGGTGAAGAGAAGCTTCCGTGGCGAGGGGATTTATCCCCGCTGGGCCGCGAAGCGGCCCCACAAGGTCATCCAATCGGGCCTGATATACCCAGTCGCTGATATCGGGGCTGCTGCGCAGCCCAGCGGGGATAAATCCCCTCGCCACACATAACCATCCTTGCCACTAGGGCGGCGGTTAGCGAACCGCCTCGAACAACCCCGTTGCCCCCATCCCGCCGCCCACGCACATGGTCACGACGCCGTAGCGCAGACTGCGCCGTTGCAGCTCACGCACCAGATGCCCCACCTGCCGCGAGCCGGTCATGCCGAACGGATGACCGATGGAAATCGAGCCGCCGTTGACGTTGTATTTCTCGTTATCTATCTCCAGTCGATTGCGGCTGTACAGGCACTGGGATGCAAACGCTTCGTTGAGCTCCCACAAATCGATATCGCCGATCTGCAAACCCTTGGCCTGGAGCAATCTAGGCACCGAGAACACCGGGCCGATGCCCATCTCGTCCGGCTCGCAGCCGGCCACGGTAAAGCCACGGAAAAATGCCTTGGGCTTGAGCCCCAACGCCAGGGCTTTTTCCAGGCTCATCACCAGGGTCATCGAGGCGCCGTCGGATAACTGCGAAGAGTTGCCCGCCGTCACCGAACCGTCTTCGGCGAACACCGGTTTCAGCCCGGCCAGGCTTTCATACGTGGTATCGGGGCGGTTGCAATCATCGCGATCAACCACCCCGTCAACGATCTGCACCGCACCGGTGGTCTTGTCCTCGACCCGGTATTTCACCGCCATCGGCACGATTTCATCGTCGAACAGCCCGGCTGCCTGGGCCCGGGCAGTGCGCTGCTGGCTCTGCAAGGCGTAGCGGTCCTGCTCATCGCGGCTGACCTGGTAACGGCGCGCGACGATCTCGGCGGTCTGGCCCATGGGGAAGTAGATCCCCGGCACCTGCTCCTTGAGCAAGGGGTTGATCAGGTTGTCAGTGTTGACGCTTTTCATCGTCAGGCTGATGGATTCCACGCCACCGGCGACGATGATCTCGCTGCAGCCGGAGGCGATCTGGTTGGCGGCGATGGCGATGGCTTGCAGGCCCGAGGAACAGAAGCGGTTCAGTGTCATCCCGGCCGTGCCGATGCCCAGCTGCGAGAGCACCGCCACGTTGCGCCCGATGTTATAGCCTTGGGCGCCTTCGTTGGAACCGGCGCCGACGATACAGTCCTCGACGCTGGCCGGATCAATATCGTTACGCGCCAGCAACGCGTTGACGCAATGGGCCGCCATGTCGTCCGGGCGGGTCATGTTGAACTTGCCGCGAAAGGACTTGGCCAGGCCGGTCCGTACGCTGTCGACGATCACCACTTCACGCATGGCGGTTACCTCATTGTTGTTATCGGTTCAGGAGTGGATTCGAGGATAAATCCAGCCCATAACCGAACGCGACAATCATTCACCCCGCGTATGCGCCGCCATCGGCCTATTTCTTTTTGCGCGCCTGCCTGGCGGAACGTTCGAACGCGGCCTCCAGCGCGTCGTTGAGCGTACGCAATACCTTGACCCGGGCCCAACGCTTGTCGTTCGCCTCGACCAGGGTCCACGGTGATATTTCGGTGCTGGTGCGATCGACCATGTCGCAGACCGCCGACCGATAGGCATCCCACTTGTCACGGTTGCGCCAATCATCCTCGGTGATCTTGAACCGCTTGAACGGGATTTCCTCGCGTTCCTGGAAGCGCTCCAGTTGGGTCTCCTTGTCAATGGCCAGCCAGAACTTCACCACCACCACGCCGGCATCGGCCAGTTGTTCTTCGAAGTCGTTGATTTCACCGTAGGCTCGCAGCCAGTCGGCACGGCTGCAAAAACCTTCGACCCGCTCCACCAATACCCGCCCGTACCAGGAGCGGTCGAACATGGTGAACTTGCCCCGCGCCGGAATGTGCCGCCAGAAACGCCACATGTAGGGGTGGGCGCGTTCTTCCTCGGTGGGCGCGGCAATCGGCACGATGCTGTACTGACGCGGGTCGAGCGCCGCCGCGACCCGGCGGATCGCCCCGCCCTTGCCGGCCGCGTCGTTACCTTCGAACACCGCCACCAAGGCGTGCCGGCGCATGCGCTTGTCCCGCAGCAGCCCGGCGAAGCGGGCCTGCTCGGTGATCAACTGCTCCTCATAATCGGCCTTGTCCAGGCGCAGCGTCATGTCGAGGCTGTCGAGCAAAGTCACTTGGTCGTCCAGTGCCGGCAATGCTGCCACGTTGACTTTTTCCGGGCTGATCTTCGGTCGGTCCAGGGCCTGGCGCAGGCCTTCGAGCAAAATCTGCCCGACCGCGAGGCTGCGATAACAGGCATTCACGCCTTCGATCACATGCCAGGGTGCGTAGTCGCGACTGGTGCGGCGCAGCACGCGCTCGCCGTATTTGACGAACTTGTCGTAGGTCTGGGACTGCTGCCAGTCCAAGGGGCTGATCCGCCAGCTGTGCAGCGGGTCGTCCTTGAGACTTTTCAGGCGGGCCTTCATCTGCTTCTTGGAGAGGTGGAACCAGAACTTGAAGATCAGCGCGCCCTCATCGCAGAGCATCTTCTCCAGACGCTCGGCGCCGTTGATCGCCTGATCGAGCCGCGGGTCCTTGAACTCGCCGTGCACCCGCCCCTGGAGCATCTGGCTGTACCAGTTGCCAAAAAAGATCCCCATCCGCCCCTTCGCTGGCAGCATCCGCCAATAGCGCCAGGCCGGCGGCCGCGCCAGTTCCTCGTCGGTCTGCTGGTCGAAGGTGCGCACCTCGATCAGCCGCGGATCCATCCATTCGTTGAGCAGCTTTATCGTCTCGCCTTTGCCCGCGCCTTCGATGCCGTTGATCAGGATGATGACCGGGAAGCGGCCTTGCTGATGCAACTCGTACTGAGCTTCGAGCAATGCTTCACGCAATGCCGGCACCTCGGCTTCATAGGTTTCTTTGTCGACGACGTGACCGATTTCAGCGGATTCGAACATGGACAGCTCCTTCCAGGAATGGGGCAAGACTAGCGGATTGGATACGCCGCTGCGCAGCAGATTCCCTTCAGACATGCCCACGCTTGCCGTGGATCAGGCATTGCGGCGCTGATCGGCTAGAATGGCGACCTTGTTTTGACCGAGCCAGCCATGACGCCCATCCAGCACCACGCCCAACTCGACTGGGATGACCAGGGTCGCCCCCGCTCCCGGGTATTCGGCGACGTGTATTTCTCCGACCAGTCGGGCCTGGAAGAAACCCGCTACGTGTTCCTTGCGCAGAACAACCTGGCCGAGCGTTTCGCCGCGCTGGCGGAGCACGGACGACTGGTGATCGGCGAAACCGGATTTGGCACCGGGCTGAATTTTCTCTGCGCCTGGCAGCTGTTCGAAGAATGCGCACCGACCGGTGCGCGCTTGCATTTCGTCAGCGTCGAAAAATTTCCCCTGAGCCCCGAGGACCTGCGTCGGGCCCTTGCCCTGTGGCCGGAGCTCAAGTACCAGGCTGATCAATTACTTGAGCAGTACGTCGCGATTCACCAGGGTTTCCAGCGCATGACCCTGGCGGGCGGGCGAGTGACATTGACCCTGTTGATTGGCGATGCACTGGAGCAACTGCCGCAGCTGGACGGACAGATCGACGCCTGGTTCCTCGACGGTTTTGCCCCGGCGAAAAACCCGGAGATGTGGACCGCCGAGCTGTTCGCCGAACTGGCGCGGCTGGCAGCGCCCGGCGCCACCCTCAGCACCTTTACCAGCACCGGTTGGGTGCGCAGGCTGCTCAATGCGGCGGGCTTCAAGATGAAGCGCACCCCGGGCATCGGCCACAAGTGGGAAATTCTCCGTGGGGTATTTCTCGGCTGGCCGGACCAGGTGCCCAAACCCGCCCCGGCCAAGCCCTGGTACGCCCGCCCCGCCCCGCCGGCTGGCGAACGCCATGCGCTGGTGATCGGCGGCGGCCTGGCCGGTTGCGCCAGCGCGGCGAGTCTCGCGGCCCGCGGCTGGCGAGTGACCTTGCTGGAGCGTCACGCCGGGTTGGCCGAGGAAGCGTCCGGCAACCCCCAAGGCGTGCTGTACCTCAAGTTGTCGGCCCACGGCACGGCGTTGTCGCAGATGATCCTCAGCGGTTTCGGCTACACCCGGCGCTTGCTCGAAAACCTGCAACGGGGCCTCGACTGGGACGGATGCGGAGTCTTGCAGCTGGCCTTCAACGAGAAGGAAGGCCAACGCCAGCGCCAACTGGCCGAGGCGTTTCCCGCGGGTCTGCTGCGAATTGTCGATCGCGCCGAAGCCGAGGCGCAGTCTGGTATCGGCCTGGCCTGTGGCGGCCTGTTCTATCCCGAAGGCGGCTGGGTACACCCGCCAGCCCTGTGCCGCTGGCAAGCCTCGGCTGCTGCGATTACCGTGCAGCCACATCGCGAAGTGCTTGAACTGCGACGTGTCGACGGCCAATGGCAGGCTTGGGACGGCGAACGTTGCCTGGCCAGCGCCCCGGTGGTAATCCTCGCCAGCGCCGCCGAGATCAAACGCTTCGAACCGGCCGCCGGGTTACCCCTCAAGCGCATTCGCGGGCAGATCACGCGGCTGACGCAAACCACCCGCAGCCAAAGCCTGGCGACGGTGGTCTGCGCCGAAGGCTATGTGGCGCCGTCGCGAATGGCCGAGCACACCCTGGGCGCCAGTTTCGATTTCCACAGCGATGACCTGACCCCCACCGCCGCCGAGCACGCCGGCAACCTGCAAATGCTCGAAGAAATCTCCCACGATCTGGTGGACCGCCTGAACGCCGATACCCTCGATCCGCAGCGCCTCGAAGGCCGCGCGGCGTTCCGTTGCACCAGCCCCGATTACCTGCCGATTGTCGGACCGCTGGCTGACAGCCGGGCGTTCGTCGAAACCTACGCGGCCCTGGGCAAGGATGCGCGCCAAGTGCCGGACACGCCGTGTCCCTGGCTCGACGGCCTGTACGTCAACAGCGGGCATGGCTCCCGGGGCCTGATCACTGCGCCGCTGTCGGGCGAACTGATCGCCGCCTGGCTGGACAACGAACCGCTGCCACTGCCGCGAAGCGTCGCCGAGGCCTGCCACCCGAACCGGTTTGCCTTGCGGGCGGTGATTCGCGGCAAGGCCAATTGACGACTGGCCATCCTTTCCCCTGTGGGAGCGAGCCTGCTCGCGAAAGCGGTAGATCAGCCACCATCGGGGCGCCTGACACAACGCTTTCGCGAGCAGGCTCGCTCCCACGGGGTGTTCGTCGGTCTGAATGACCTGCGATCCCCACCCGTCGGCTTATAACGCATCGATATAAAACTCAGAGCAATCCCTCCGGTCAGTTTCAGAGTACCCGCCATTTCGGTGTGTACGGATTGACCCCTCCCCAACGGAAAAACCGGTAAGGACTTATGTGCGGATTAGCTGGTGAGTTACGTTTCGATCAACAACCTGCGGACCTTGCGGCCGTAGAGCGCATCACCCACCACCTGGCCCCTCGCGGCCCTGACGCGTGGGGCTTTCATAGCCAGGGGCCGATCGCCCTCGGCCACCGGCGCCTGAAAATCATGGACCTGTCCGATGGTTCGGCCCAGCCGATGATCGACAATCAACTGGGCCTGTCCCTGGCGTTCAACGGCGCGATCTACAACTACCCGGAACTGCGCAGCGAACTCGAAGGCCTGGGCTACACCTTCTACTCTGGCGGCGACACCGAAGTGTTGCTCAAGGGTTATCACGCCTGGGGCGAAGCCCTGCTGCCCAAACTCAATGGCATGTTCGCCTTCGCCATCTGGGAACGCGACGCCAAGCGGCTGTTCATCGCCCGCGACCGTCTCGGCGTCAAGCCGCTGTACCTGTCGCGTACCGGCCAGCGCCTGCGCTTTGCCTCGGCGCTGCCGGCCCTGCTCAAGGGTGGCGACATCAATCCGGTGCTTGACCCGATCGCCCTCAATCACTATCTGAATTTCCACGCGGTCGTCCCGGCGCCACGCACCTTGTTGGCGGGCATTGAAAAACTGCCACCGGCGACCTGGATGCGCATCGAAGCGGACGGTCGCACCGAGCAGAAAACCTGGTGGACGCTGCCCTACGGCCCACGGTCCGATGAACAGAACCTCAACCTGGAAGACTGGATCGATCGCGTGCTCGACAGCACCCGCGAAGCCGTCGCCATTCGCCAGCGCGCCGCCGTCGACGTGGGCGTGCTGCTCTCGGGCGGCGTCGATTCGAGCATGCTCGTCGGCCTGTTGCGCGAAGTGGGCGTGGAAGACCTGTCCACCTTCTCCATCGGCTTCCAGGACGCCGGCGGCGAGCGCGGTGACGAGTTCCAGTATTCGGACCTGATCGCCAAGCACTACGGCACCCGCCATCATCAGTTGCGCATCGATGAGAAAGAAATCATCGAACAGCTGCCAGCGGCGTTTCGCGCCATGAGCGAGCCGATGGTCAGCCACGACTGCATCGCCTTTTACCTGTTGTCGCGGGAAGTCGCCAAGCACTGCAAAGTGGTACAAAGCGGCCAGGGCGCCGACGAGCTGTTCGCCGGTTACCACTGGTATCCGCAAGTGGACGGCGCCAGCGACCCGTACGCCGCCTATCGCGCCGCGTTCTTCGACCGCAGCTATGAAGAATATGCCGCGACCGTGCAGCCTGGATGGCTGACGGCCAACGACGCCGCCGGCGACTTCGTCAAGGAGCACTTCGCCCAGCCGGGCGCCGATGCGGCCGTCGACAAGGCCCTGCGCCTGGACAGCACCGTGATGCTGGTGGACGACCCGGTCAAGCGCGTCGACAACATGACCATGGCCTGGGGCCTGGAAGCGCGCACGCCGTTCCTCGACTACCGGCTGGTGGAGCTTTCGGCACGGGTGCCGGCGAAATTCAAGCTGCCCGATGGCGGCAAGCAGGTACTCAAGGAAGCGGCCCGCCGGGTGATTCCGAGCGAGGTCATCGATCGCAAGAAAGGTTATTTCCCGGTCCCGGGCCTCAAGCACTTGGAAGGCAACACCCTGGCCTGGGTTCGCGAACTGCTGCTGGACCCGAGCCAGGATCGCGGCTTGTTCAACCCGACCATGCTCGACCGTTTGCTGACCGATCCCAACGGCCAGCTCACGCCTTTGCGCGGCTCGCGGTTATGGCAATTGGCGGCGCTGAACCTGTGGCTCAGCGAGCAAGGAATCTGACTGATGAAACCCCACCCGACCCTTCACAACCAACGTCTCTTGCGTGGACAGCCACCGTCCTACGAACGCTTACAGGCGCGCCTGGCCGAAGATGGCAGCGAACTGGGCGCCGCTCCGATCGCCGTGCATTGCGGCTGGGGCCGCTTGCTCATCGGCCATACCTTTCCGGACCCGGCGACTCTTGCCCAGGAGCTGCTCAACGAGCAGCCCGGCGAGCGTGACATTGCCTTGTACGTCGCCGCGCCGCAGCAAGTGCTGGGGCTGGAACCGGCGCATCTGTTCCTTGACCCGTCGGATACCCTGCGCCTGTGGTTCAGCGATTATCGCCAAGCCACGCGAGTGTTTCGCGGCTTCCGGATCCGCCGGGCCCAGAGCGAGAGCGACTGGCAAGCCATCAACCAGCTCTACCAGGCTCGCGGCATGCTGCCCATCGATCCCGAGCGCCTGACCCCGCGTCACCAGGGCGGCCCGGTGTACTGGCTGGCCGAAGACGACGACACCGGCGCGGTGATCGGCAGCGTCATGGGCCTCAACCACCAGAAAGCGTTCAACGACCCGGAAAACGGCAGCAGCCTCTGGTGCCTGGCGGTGGACCCGCAATGTTCGCGGCCCGGCGTCGGCGAAGTGCTGGTGCGCCATCTCATCGAGCATTTCATGAGCCGTGGCTTGAGCTACCTGGACCTGTCGGTGCTGCACAACAATCGCCTGGCGAAAAATCTCTACGCCAAGCTCGGTTTCCGCAACCTTTCGACCTTCGCCATCAAACGCAAGAACGGCATCAACCAGCCGCTGTTCCTCGGGCCGGGGCCCGAGGCGCAATTCAACCCGTACGCGCGGATCATCGTCGAGGAAGCGCACCGGCGTGGCATCGAAGTGCAAGTGGATGACGCCGAGGCCGGGCTGTTCACCCTGGTGCATGGCAGCCGGCGGGTGCGCTGCCGGGAATCGCTGAGCGACTTGACCAGTGCGATCAGCATGACCCTGTGCCAGAACAAGAGCCTGACCCACAAGGTGCTGAAAAATGCCGGTCTGAACCTGCCGGCGCAACAGCTGGCGGGCAATGCCGACGACAACCTGGCGTTTCTAGATGAACACGAGCGCGTGGTGGTCAAGCCGCTGGACGGCGAACAGGGCCAGGGCGTGGCGGTGGACCTGCGGACCATCGAGGAAGTCCAGAACGCCATCGAAACAGCCCGACGCTTCGACAGCCGCGTGCTGCTGGAGAGCTTCCACGAAGGGCTCGACTTGCGAATTCTGGTGATCGGTTTTGAAGTGGTGGCGGCGGCGATCCGGCGCCCGGCAGAAGTGATCGGCGACGGCCAGCACACCATTGGCGCGCTGATCGAGGCGCAGAGCCGGCGGCGGCAGGCGGCTACCGGGGGTGAAAGCAAGATCCCGATGGATGCCGAGACCGAGCGAACGCTGAGCGCGGCCGGGTATGACTATGACAGCGTGCTGCCGGCGGGTGAGCATCTGTTTGTCCGGCGCACCGCAAACCTGCATACCGGCGGCGTGCTGGAAGACGTCACCGCGATTCTGCATCCGACCCTGGCCGATGCGGCGGTGCGCGCCGCGCGGGCGCTGGACATCCCGATGGTCGGCCTCGACCTGCTGGTACCGGCGGCCGATCAACCGGAGTACGTGTTCATCGAAGCCAACGAACGCGCCGGCCTGGCCAACCATGAACCGCAACCCACTGCCGAGCGCTTTGTGGATCTGTTGTTTCCCCATAGCCAGGCAGTGGTCTGACTCAAATCTCTCCGTGGCGAGGGAGCTTGCTCCCGCTCGGCCGCGAAGCGGTCGCTCAGGCCCCGAGGTCTGAAAAGAAGGACCGCTTCGCGGCCCAGCGGGAGCAAGCTCCCTCGCCACAAGGTTCCCCTATGCAAAACTTAACGTTCCGCGAGGAGTTTCCATGATCAGCAAAATTCCCGAACCGGATCTCGCATACCTGCAGAAAGTCCTGTTGGAAATGCTCGCCATTCCCAGCCCGACCGGCTTCACCGATACCATCGTGCGGTACGTTGCCGAGCGACTCGAAGAGCTGGGCATCCCTTTCGAAATGACCCGGCGCGGCACGATCCGCGCCACCCTCAAGGGCCGCAAGAGCAGCCCTGACCGGGCCGTATCGGCTCACCTGGACACCATCGGCGCCTCCGTTCGCGCCATCAAGGACAACGGCCGCCTGACGCTGGCGCCGGTGGGCTGCTGGTCGAGCCGCTTTGCCGAGGGCAGCCGGGTCAGCCTGTTTACCGACACCGGGGTGATCCGTGGCAGCGTGCTGCCGCTGATGGCCTCCGGGCACGCGTTCAACACCGCCGTGGATGAGATGCCCATCAGTTGGGACCACATCGAACTGCGCCTGGACGCCTACTGCGCCACCCGCGCCGATTGCGAAACGTTGGGGGTGGGCATCGGCGACTATGTGGCGTTCGACCCCTTGCCGGAGTTCACCGAAAGCGGCCATATCAGCGCCCGTCACCTGGATGACAAGGCCGGGGTCGCCGCGTTGCTGGCGGCGCTCAAGGCGATTGTCGACAGCGGCGAGGAACTGTTGATCGACTGCCACCCGCTGTTCACCATCACCGAGGAAACCGGCAGCGGCGCGGCGGCCGCGCTGCCTTGGGACGTCAGCGAATTCGTCGGGATAGACATTGCACCGGTCGCGCCAGGCCAGCACTCCAGCGAACATGCGGTAAGCGTGGCCATGCAGGACTCGGGAGGCCCGTATGACTATCATCTGTCGCGACATTTGCTGAAGCTGGCCAAGGAGCACGAACTACCGGCGCGCCGCGACCTGTTTCGCTATTACTTCAGCGACGCCCATTCGGCGATTACCGCCGGGCACGACATCCGGACTGCCCTGCTCGCCTTCGGCTGCGACGCGACCCATGGTTACGAGCGCACCCACATCGACAGCCTGGCCGCGCTGAGCCGCCTGCTCGGTGCCTACATCCTGAGCCCTCCGGTATTTGCCAGCGACGCCCAACCGGCCCAGGGATCACTGGATCGCTTCAGCCATCAGATCGAGCACGATGCGCAGATGGAAAGCGACACCCGGGTGCCGTCGGTGGACAGCCTGATCGGGCACCGTTCGGATAGCTGAACCAAGCCCTTATCGATTCTTACGATGCTTTCGCGAGCAGGCTCGCTCCCACAAGGTAATTACGCCATCGAGGTGGGAGCGAGCCTGCTCGCGATGAGGCCCGCATGGCTCTACAGAACTCAGGCTAGCCGCAGCAGCGCATCCACCGTAGCATCCGCTCTATTGTTTTGCGGAGCCCCACCATGCTGATCCCCTACGACCAACTCGAAGTCGATACGCTCACCCGCCTGATCGAGGATTTCGTCACCCGTGACGGTACTGACAATGGCGACGATACCCCGCTGGAAACCCGCGTCCTGCGGGTCAGGCAGGCCCTGACCAAAGGCCAGGCCATGATTGTCTTCGATCCCGAAAGCGAACAGTGCCAATTGATGCTCAAGCACGATGTGCCCAGACATCTGTTCGATTAACCGACCTTGCGGTCGGACCCGGCCTTTTTTCTCTGGATCCTGTCGTAGACCTCGGAACGATGAACCTCCACATGCCGGGGCGCTTCTACGCCAAAGCGCACGGTGCCGCCGCTGATCGACAGCACACGGACGGAAATCTCATCACCGATGGAAATCAACTCACCTACGGTACGGCTTAATACGAGCATGGTCTTGTCCTTAAGAGTGATTGGACATTGACCATGCACGGCCTGTTTTCCGAGCACAAGATACCGGCGGGAATTCAGTAAACCCCTACGAACAACTTTCCGTTGGCTGAAGGAAACGTCCTGCAAAACCCCGCCGAAACGGCAGTTTATGGCCCCGAAAAACGCGGACCGAACAGAATCACGCTGGCCCCCACGACACAGAGGGCCACGCCGATCCAGTCGGAACCCAGCGGCCGCACCCGTTCCACCACGGCCAGCCAGCCGATCGAGGCGATGATGTAAATGCCACCGTAGGCGGCGTAGGCACGACCGGCATAAGTGGCTTCGATGCGCGTCAGCAACAGGGCGAATAACGCAAGGCTGAGCAGCGCCGGCACGATCCACCAGGCACTCTTGCCCTGGCGCAACCACATCCAGAAGGCGTAGCAGCCAGCGATCTCGAACAGCGCGGCGAGAAAAAACCACAGGTAATTGAGCATTGCTATGTCCATCAGGAAGGCACGAATGGCGCCATCCTGAGGACACCCGGCAATCAGGTCAACTCAGGCCTGCCGTGCCTTGGCGCGCATCTTGTCGGCCATGGCGGTCATTTCGTCGTACAGCAGTTGCGGATTTTTCTGTTTGAGGGCCCAGGCCATGCGCCCCTGCTCGTGGGGCAGGATCATGAATTCACCCTGGGCGACATGCTGGTAGATGTAATCGGCAATGTCCGCCGCGGTGATCGGCGAGCTTTCCAGCAGTTTGCCCACCTGGGCCTTCATGGCCGGGGTCGGGCCACGGAACGAGTCCAGCAGGTTGGTCTGGAAGAACGACGGACATACCACGTGTACGCCGATTTCCTGCTGGGCCAGCTCGACCAGCAGGCTTTCCGACAGCGCCACGACGCCGGCCTTGGCCACGTTGTAGTTGCTCATGGCAGGCCCCTGCATCAGCGCCGCCATGGAGGCGATGTTGATGATCTTGCCGCGGCTTTTTTCCAGCAGTGGCAGGAACGCCTTGCAGCCCTTGACCACCCCCATCAGGTTGATTGCGATCTGCCAGTCCCAATCCTCCAGCGAGAGCTCGCTGAAGAACCCGCCCGAAGCCACGCCAGCGTTATTGACGATGATGTCGATGCCGCCAAGCTTCTCCTCGCAGGCCTGGGCGAATGCGGTGAGCTGGCTGTAGTCGCGCACGTCACAGCGCTGGACGAAACCCTCGCCACCGACCTCGCGCACCAGCCTGAGGGTTTCCTGAAGGCCGGGCTCGCTGACATCGGACAGGGCCAGGCGCCAGCCTTCACGGGCCCAGCGCAGCGCGATTTCGCGGCCCAGGCCGGAGCCGGCACCGGTGATCATCATGCGATTTTGCATAGGGAAACAGCCTTGTTGTTCCGGGAGAGATGCGCCGAGTGTAGCGAAGGACCCGAACAGACCCATGCACCATCAGATTGCTGAATGGCGAGGGCAAACCGTGGAGGGTTTTGATTGCCAACGCTTCCGTGGCGAGGGGATTTATCCCCGTTGTTTGCATGAGCCAACTGGCCAAAATGGAAGGGGGCCGCTACGCGACCCAACGGGGATAAATCCCCTCGCCACCAAAGGCAGCGTCCGGCACTAATAGACTAACAACAAAAAACATTGAATTTTTTACAGGACGTTACGGTCGGACTTAATAAGCCGCCCGGATTCAACGCACGCGCGCTGGCAGTTGAAAGTTACATCACTCCAGAACTGACCAATAAGGAAATCAACAATGGGCACTATTCTTATCATCATCCTGATCCTCCTGCTGATCGGTGGCCTTCCGGTCTTCCCGCACTCCAGAAGTTGGGGTTATGGCCCGTCCGGTATCATCGGCGTTGTGCTGGTCGTGCTGTTGATCTTGTTGTTACTTGGCAAGATATAAAACACCAAGCGTAAAAAAAGAGGCCTTTGAGGCCTCTTTTTTTATACGTCGCGATTATCAGTCCGGCTTGCCGTCAACAACACCGGCGGTGTTATCCAGCAGGCTCTTGGTCGCGGTTTGCAGGAACGCCTCGAGCTTGAGTTTCATCTGTGCGGTGTCAGGTGCGTCCGGAATGATCTCGGCATGCGGATTGGCCCCCAGCTGATAGCGGAACAGCTTCGCTGGCATGGCCTTTTCTTCCGGCAGTACCAGGATCGTGTCGTCGCGAATGATCGCGGTGGTCTGGTCGCTGCCCGACGGCTTGATCACGCCAAACCCGGTGTCGCCTGACGGCAGGTTCAACAGGTCACGGCCCCAGCACTGGTTACGCACCTGTCCGCCGAGCCGTCCCATGATGGTTGGGACGATATCGACCTGGGTGCCCACGGTGTGGCTGCGCTGGCCGAATTTTTCCTGGATGCCCGGGCCGATCAGCAACATCGGCACGTTGAAGCGGCCAAGGTCCATTTCGGTGATCTGACGCTCGTTGCCGAAGCCATGGTCGCCGACCACGACAAACAGGGTTTCCTTGAAGTAAGGCTCCTTGCGCGCTTTCTCGAAGAACTGCCCCAGCGCCCAATCGGAGTAACGCATGGCGGTCAAGTGTTCGTTCAGGCGACCACGGTCCGTGACCGGCTCGACCGGCAACGGCGTCGGCAGTGCGTAAGGCGTGTGGTTGGACAGGGTCTGCAACAACGCATAGAACGGCTTGCCGTTCTCGCGCGCCTTGAGCTCGATCAGGCCACGGTCGAACATGTCCTGGTCGGACACGCCCCAGGTCGGGTCGGAGAACACCGGGTTCACATAGTCATTGCGTCCGATGAACGTGGTCATGCCCTGGTTGCTGAAGAAACCCGACTGGTTGTCCCAGGCGAAATCGCCGTTGTAGACATACACATCGTCGTAGTCCCGGGCGCTGAGCAGTTGCGGCAGGCCCGAGAGCTTGTGACTGCCTTCCGGGGTCTGCATCAGGTATTCAAAACCGGGCAGGTTCGGGAAACACGCCATGGTGGCAAACATGCCCTGGTGGGTGTGGGTGCCGTTGGAGAAGAAGCGGTCGAACAGCAGGCCTTCCTTGGACAGCTTGTCCAGGTATGGCGTGATGTTACCCGGCGCGCCCAGGGCGCCGACCGAGTGACCGGCCATGCTTTCCATCAGGATCACCACCACGTTCTTGATCGGCAGTGTCTTGTCGGCCGGCGGCGTGTAGTCGCGTCTTACCGCGGCAGTCCCGGCGTCGACGAGCTTGTCGTCGGGCATCACCAGCATGTCGCGCACGGTCTGCTGCGCCAGCGACGATTCGAGGGTGGCCTTCCAGACATTGTCACGGTGTTCGGACATTCGGCTCTTGGCCGCCGCCACCAGCGACAGAGTACCGTTGAGGCCCAACTGGTTGGCGAAGTTCGAATCGGTGGTATAGACGTCGCCCCAACGCAGGGGCGGGCCTTGGCGCAAGGTGCCACGGGCGGCGGCGACGGCCACCACCAGGCAGACCAGGAACACCGCGACGCGGCCATACCACGGGGCGATCTGGCGGGTGCCGATGCTGCCGCCACTGAACGGCCCGCGTGGCCGGGTAGCGCGATCAGCACCTTTGAAGGCCAGGGCCAGGATCAGCGTGCCGCCGGCCCAGGCCAGCAGGTAGCGCACCACTGGGAAACCGTACCAGAGCATGCTCATGACGGTTTTCGGGTCTTCCTGCACATATTGGAAGACCAGGCCGTTGAGGCGCTGGTGGAACTCGCGGTAGAAGTCCATTTCCATCAAGCCGAGAAACAGCGCGATGCTGGACGTGACGGTCAGCCAGAAACGAAAGAACCCACGTGCCGCCATCGCCCGTGCGCTGAACAGGGCCAGCAGCAGCGGGATGCACAGGTAGACCACCAGGCGCACGTCGAAACGCAGGCCGTTGGCGAACGCTTCGACGAAGGTAGAGGCCGGTGTATCAAGGATCATCTCGCGGTTGTAGACCAGCAGCGCAACGCGCAGCAGGCTCAGCATGACCATTATCACCAACGCACAGAGCAACGTGTAGGCCAGGTGCGATTTGACGGTCGGTTGCAGCAGGCGATGCGTGGTGCGCTGCTGACTCAGGGCGTCCGGGATTGCCATGTCGTTTGAGGACCTATTGGAGTTGGAGTGACAAATAGAACAACGGCGCGCCCTCTGTTGGCCAGATATCAGGCCCGGGGCTTGCGCAAGTGCGCGAATGTCGCACGAACGGCCATGGCATTGCCATTAAATAACCGCTGGCGACAGAGCGCGGGGGATTGTCGACAAGACTTGGTGAAAATTTCGTTCAATGAATATCTGGAAACACAAAAGCACCCCAGCGCTCTTGTGGCGAGGGAGCTTGCTCCCGCTGGGCTGCGAAGCGGCCCCCAACACACGCTGAGGCAACTGGGTGTGTCAGGTAGATCCAGGAGGGCCGCTTCGCGCCCCAGCGGGAGCAAGCTCCCTCGCCACAGAAGGATCTCGCCTCAATTGCGAGGCCTCAGTCGTTGCTCGGCTTGTTGATCGCCTGCAGCACATATTGCGGCATGGCGAACGCGCCCAGGTGGATCTCGGGGTTGTAGTAGCGCGTCACGATACCGCTGCCAATGAAGCGCTCGCGCAGGGTTTCGCGAGAAAGCTTGCGGTGAGCGGTATCAGTCGAGCCCCAGGCGAAGGTCATGGCGCCGCCGATGTAGGTCGGCACAGCGGCCTGGTAAAAATGCCAGTCGGCGAACAGGCCGTGCAAGCGTCCGGCGGTGGTCTGCACTTCGCCCAGTTGCATGAACGGCGTGCCGTTCTGGGTCACCAGGATCCCGCCTTCGTTCAGGCAGCGATGGCAAGCCTGGTAGAAGTTTTCCGAGAACAGCACTTCGCCCGGGCCGATCGGGTCGGTGGAGTCGGAAATGATGACGTCGAATTTCTCCTGGGTGGTGGCGACGAAACGCATGCCATCGTCGATCACCAGGTTCAGCCGCGGGTCGTCGTAGGCACCCTTGGAGTGGTTGGGCAGGAACTCCTTGCACATGTCCACCACCGTACCATCGATCTCGACCATGGTGATGTGCTCGATGCCGACGTGCTTGGTCACTTCACGGAGCATGCCGCCGTCACCGCCACCGATGATCAGCACGCGCTTGACGGCGCCATGAGCGAGGATGGGTACGTGGGTGAGCATCTCGTGATAGATGAATTCATCGGCTTCGGTGGTCTGGATGACACCATCCAGGGCCATGACCCGGCCCATGCGCGGGTTTTCGAAAATCACCAGGTGCTGGTGCTCGGTGCGCACTTCGTGCAGCAGCTTGTCCATGCGAAAACGCTGGCCATAGCCTTCGTAGAGGGTTTCCAGGTAGTCGCCGGTCGGGGTGGTCGTCATGGTCAGGTGCTCCGATCAATACGCGTTGGCCAGTTAAGGCTCGCAAAGGCGCGCATTCTACGACGCTGGGGATGACAGGTCGAACCTTCTGGTGGCGAGGGAGCAAGCTCCCTCGCCACCAAGGCCCAGGCTTCAGTGAAACTTCTGTCCGAGCCCCGCCGGTACGCCTTCGATAGTGGTTTCTTCCCACGGGCCGTTCGGGCTGACGGAGCGGCTCCAGCCGTTGTTCCAACGATAATAGGTGCGCTGGCGATAGAACGTGTTGGGCTGCTTGTCCAGCACATAGACCCCGAGCTTGGCGTCCCAGTGGCTGTTGCCGCCCGGTGGTGGAGCGAAACTGGCGGAGGTGCGCGGCAGCGGCTTGGCCGGTTTGTTCGGGGTCACGGGTTTGCCGGGCGCGGTCGACGGGCCTGGTTTGGTGGTCGGCGTCGAAGGCGGAATCGGTGGCAATGGCGCCGAAGGCTCCGGTGGACGCTGGACCGCACAAGCGCTCAGGCCCAGGACGAGGGTGAGCAGGGTCATACGAGCGATGGCGGTCATGGTGCGAATTCCTGTCATTGGTCCGGACTGTCGATAATCAATTGTTGTAGCGCCGTGGTGCTGCTCGCCAGGGGCTGGCTGCGACCGATCCACTCGCCGGCGGTGGGTTGGCCGGCTCGGGAGATGCGCGCCACCAGTTGGACTTCAGGGAAGTTCGACAGTTTCAGCTGCGGCATCATCGCATCAGCGTCACCCAGCTCGACGCTGGCCGGCAGGTCGGCGACGGTCAGGCGCCTGGCCGCCAACGGCGCGGGCGGGCCGGACACGGCGCGCGCGAAAATGAACACGCTGTCGCCCGGCTGCACCTTGGCTTTGAGGGCCGGATCGAGCTCGACACGGACCTTGAGCAGCGCCGCAGGCTTGGCGACCGGCGCTTGGGCAACCTTGCCGCCATTGGCTTGCAGCTTCTCGGTGGCGCGAGTGATGCCCCCCTGCAACGCCTCCCGCGACTTGTCGCCTTCGGGCAACTGCGCCAGCAGGCGGCCCCAGTAATCGATCGCCTCCTGATAGCGCTCGCCTTCGAACGCGGCGATGCCCAACAGGCCGAGGCTGGTGACCTCCTTCGGATCGAGCTTCAGCGCCTCGTCGGTGAGGGCCTGGACCTTGTCCGACCATTTCTTGCCGTCGGCAAAATACTGCGCCTGGGCCCACTGTCCGAGCAGCTCGGGCTGGCGGCCGGCCAGTGCCACGGTGCGCTCGAAGATCTTTGCCGCATCCGCCGGCCGATCCTGCGCCATGTAGGTCCGCCCGAGGAAATACAAACCTTCGGCGGAATCCGGTTGTGCCGCCACCGCGCGCTCCAGGCGCAAAGTCATTTCTTCCATGGACTTGGGCGCCTGGGCGAATTCACGGGTCAGCTCGACCTTGTCGCTTGCGCCGAAATGCAGGTACAGCGCCAGGCCCAATACCGGCACCAATACCGCCGCGAGCAGCGGCAACGGCTTGCCCAGTCGCGATTCGCGCGGCGCCTCGGCGCCCTCGGTGTCGGCGAGCAATTCACGGGCGGCCTCGGCGCGACCGGTGTCCAGTTGCGCGGCGTTGAGCACGCCCTCCTCCCGCTCGGCCTGCAGTTCGGCGACGCGCTCCTGGTACAGCGCCACGTTCAGCGCAGTACGGTCTTCTTCCAATTGGGCGCGGCGGCCACGCAACACGGGGATCAACAGAAAACTCAGGGCAACCAGGAGAAGCAGACCTGCGGCGAGCCAGAAATCAATCATGCTTGGTTTTATCCAACAGTTGGTCGAGGCGCTGGCGCTCTTCGACAGAAAGCGTGTCCGGGGCGGCAGTGCGCTGGACCCGGCGGCGACGCACGATCACCGCGATGACGACGAAACCACCGAGCAGCAGCCCGGCGGGGCCGAACCAGAGCAGCGCGGTCTTGGAAGACAGCGCCGGGTTGTAGCGCACGAACTCACCGTAGCGATCAACCATGAAGTCGATGATCTGCTGGTTGTCCTTGCCCTCGCCGAGCATGCGGAAGATCTCCTTGCGCAGGTCGGCGGCAATCGGCGCGTTGGAGTCGGCGATGTCCTGGTTCTGACATTTGGGGCAGCGCAGTTCCTTGGTCAGTTCGCGAAACCGCTCGCGCTCGGCATCGTTGGCAAATTCGTAAGTGTCGATGGCGGCGTGGGCCACACCCGCCAGGCTCAAGCCGAGGACGGCAGCCGCTAACCAGCGCCTCATGGCTTGGCCTCGTCCACCAGTGCCTGATATTTGCCGGCCAGCTTCTCGCGCCAGACCTGCTCGTCGACCACCCCGATGAACTTGTCCCGGATGATGCCCTTGGCGTCGATAAAGAAGGTTTCCGGCGCACCGTAGACGCCCAGGTTCAGGCCGAGGGTGCCCTCCTCATCACGGATGTCCAGTTGATACGGGTTGTGGAACTCGGCAAGCCACTTCAAGGCATCGGCATTGACGTCCTTGTAGTTGACGCCGTAGATCACCACGCCGTTCTGGGCCAGTTTGTTCAGCACCGGATGTTCGACCCGGCAGGAAATGCACCAGGTGCCCCACACGTTGACCAGCGCCGGCTTGCCCAGCAGGTCGGCGCGAGTCAGCGTCTTGTCGCCTTGTACCGATGGCAGGGAGAACTCCGGAAACGGTTTGCCGATCATCGCCGAGGGCAATTCGGACGGGTTCAGGTAAAGCCCGCGGTACAAGAACACCGCCATCACCAGAAACAGCGCCAGCGGCAACACCATCAACCAACGTTTCATGCAGTGGCTCCCGTCACGCCCAGGGCTTCGCGCACCCGGGTTTTCACTTTGACCCGATAGCGTCGATCCAGCGCAGCCAATACGCCGCCCAGGCCGGTGAGCAGGCCACCGAACCAGATCCAGCGTACGAACGGCTTGACGTGGACGCGTACCGCCCAGGCGCCATCACCGAGGGGTTCGCCCAGCGCCACGTAGAGGTCGCGGGTGAACCCGGCGTCGATCCCGGCTTCGGTCATCACCGAGTTCTGTACGGTGTAGAGGCGTTTTTCCGGGTGCAACACGGTGATCTCCTGGCCGTCGCGAATGACCCGCACGGTGCCCTTGTCGGACGTGAAGTTCGGACCTTCGAAATGCCTGGCGCCCTCGAAAACGAACTGATAACCGCCCAGGTCCATGGACTCGCCCGGTGCCAGGCGCAGGTCGCGTTCGGCGCTGTTCTGGCTGGACAGCACCACACCGAGGGCGCAGACGGCGATCCCCAGGTGGGCGAGCTGCATGCCCCAGTAACTTCGGGTCAGGGTCGGCAGACCTTTGACAAGACCTTTATGGCGGGTCTTGTCGAAAATATCCCGCACGCCCGCCAGCAATACCCACGCCGCCAGCACGAATGTCGCCAGCACCGCCCAGTTGAAATCGCCATAAGCGATGCCCGCCACCACGGCCAGGGCGGCGGTGCCGAGCAGCACCGGCGTGAGCATGCCCAGCAGCCATTTGACCGGCGTGTCCTTCCAGCGCACCAGCATACCGATCGCCATCACCACCATCAGGATCGCCATCAACGGAATGAACAGTGCGTTGAAATATGGCGGGCCGACCGACAGCTTGGCGCCGGACAACGCATCGAGCACCAGCGGATACAACGTCCCGAGGAGGATCATCGACGCCGCCACCACCAGCACCAGGTTATTGCCCAGCAACAGGGTCTCCCGGGACCAGAGGTTGAAGCCGACCTGGCTTTTCACCACGGGTGCACGCAGGGCGAACAGCGTCAGCGAACCGCCGACCACGAACAGCAGGAACATTAGGATGAATACGCCACGCTCGGGGTCCGAGGCGAAGGCATGCACCGAGGTCAGCACGCCGGAGCGCACCAGGAAGGTCCCGAGCAGGCTCAGCGAGAACGCCGCGATCGCCAGCAGCACGGTCCAGCTCTTGAACACACCGCGTTTTTCGGTGACGGCCAGGGAGTGGATCAGCGCCGTGCCGACCAGCCATGGCATGAAGGAGGCGTTCTCCACCGGGTCCCAGAACCACCAGCCGCCCCAGCCGAGTTCGTAGTAGGCCCACCACGACCCGAGTGTGATGCCGATCCCGAGGAAGGCCCAGGCGACAATGGTCCATGGCCGCGACCAGCGCGCCCACGCGGCGTCGAGGCGACCACCGAGCAAAGCGGCGATGGCGAACGCGAAGGCCACGGAAAAGCCGACGTAGCCCATGTAGAGCATCGGCGGATGGACGATCAGACCGATGTCCTGAAGCAACGGGTTGAGGTCGCGGCCGTCCATCGGCACTTGCGGCAGGATGCGCTCGAACGGGTTTGACGTGAGGATGAGGAACAGCAGGAAACCGATGCTGATCATGCCCATCACCGCCAGCACCCGGGCCAGCATCACTTGCGGCAACTGTCGGGAGAACACTGACACCGCGAAGGTCCAGCCGGCAAGAATCAACGCCCAGAGCAGCAACGAACCTTCGTGGGCACCCCACACCGCGCTGAACTTGTAGTACCAGGGCAAGGCGCTGTTGGAGTTGCTGGCGACATAGGCCACGGAAAAATCGTCGGCCATGAACGCGTAGGTCAGGCAGCCGAACGCGAACAGCATGAATGCAAACTGCCCCCATGCCGCCGGCTGGGCGAGGCTCATCCACAAGCGGTCGCCACGCCAGGCACCGAGCAACGGCACAACCGCCTGGACCAGGGAAAAACACAGGGCCAGGATCATCGCCAGATGGCCCAGCTCAGGAATAAACAGACCGGCATTCATCGATCAACCCTCCTTCACGGGAGCGGGAGCGGGCGCCGACTGGCCGCTGTCTTTCAGGGCCTTGGTCACTTCCGGCGGCATGTATTTCTCATCGTGCTTGGCCAGTACCTCGTCGGCCACCACCACGCCGTCGGCGTTGAGTTTGCCCAGGGCAACGATGCCCTGCCCTTCGCGGAACAGGTCCGGGAGGATCCCGCGATAGCTGATGGTCACGGTCTTGTTGAAGTCGGTGACGTTGAACTTCACGTCCAGCGAATCACCGGAACGCGCCAGCGAGCCCTGCTCCACCATGCCGCCAGCGCGGATGCGCGTACCCTTGGGCGCTTCGCCATTGGCGATCTGGGTCGGGGTGTAGAACAGGTTGATGTTCTGTTGCAAGGCGCTGAGGGCGAGGCCGACCGCCGCACCGACGCCGACCAGAATCGCCAGGATGATGACAAGACGTTTTTTGCGCAGCGGATTCACTGACCGTTCTCCCGACGCAGACGACGCGCCTCTTGTTGCAGATACCGCTTGCGGGCCAGGATCGGCGCCGCCACGTTGAGGGCCAGCACCGCCAGGCAGATGCCATAGGCTGACCAGACATACAGGCCGTGATGGCCCATGGCGAGGAAGTCGCCGAATGACGCAAAACTCATCGAGCGGCCTCCAGGCTGTTCTGTACTTCGGCTTTCACCCAACTGGCGCGGGCTTCGCGCTTGAGTACTTCGAGGCGCATGCGCAGCAGCAACACCGCGCCGAAGAAGCAGTAGAAACCCAGCACGGTCAGCAGCAGCGGCAGCCACATCTCGACCGGCATCGCCGGTTTTTCGGTGAGGGTGAAGGTCGCGCCCTGATGCAGGGTGTTCCACCATTCCACCGAGTACTTGATGATCGGGATGTTGATCACGCCGACAATCGCCAGCACCGCGCAGGCCTTGGCCGCGCTGTCACGATTGCTGATGGCGTTGCCCAGCGCAATAAGACCGAAGTACAGGAACAGCAGGATCAGCATCGACGTCAGTCGTGCATCCCAGACCCACCATGAACCCCAGGTCGGCTTGCCCCAGATTGCCCCGGTGACCAGCGCCACGGCGGTCATCCAGGCACCGATGGGCGCTGCGCATTGCAGCGCGACGTCGGCCAGCTTCATCTTCCACACCAGCCCGACCACACCGCAGATTGCCAGCATCACGTAGACCGACTGGGCGAGCATCGCCGCCGGAACATGGATATAGATAATGCGAAAGCTGTTGCCCTGCTGGTAGTCCGGCGGCGCGAAAGCCAGGCCCCAGACCAGGCCGATGCCGATCAGCAACAGGGCGGCGATACTCAACCAGGGCAGCATCTTGCCGCTGATGCCGTAGAACCACTTGGGTGAGCCGAGCTTATGAAACCAGGTCCAGTTCATTGCAGTTTCCATCACGGTTGCGGCTCGTCTTCACGAGCCGCCAGGTCAGCCTTCGCTTCCAGTGGAAGTGGTCAATTCCTGACCAGGCCGCATTATTATTCGCCGACGCTGATCTTCAGGCCAGCGGCTATTGCAAAGGGTGTCAGGGTTATCGCCAGGGCGCTCAGGCTCCCAAGCCACAGCAGATAACCGGTTGCCGGCAGGCCTTGCAGCGCCGCTTGCAAGGCGCCACTGCCGAGGATCAGTACCGGGATGTACAGCGGCAGGATCAGCAGCGCCAGCAACAAGCCGCCACGCTTGAGCCCTACCGTCAGCGCCGCACCCACCGCGCCGAGCAGGCTCAGCACCGGCGTGCCGAGCAACAGTGACAGCAGCAGCACCGGCATGCACGCGGCGGGCAAGCCCAGCATCATCGCAAGCAGCGGCGAGAGCAGCACCAGCGCCAGGCCGGAAAAAACCCAGTGTGCCAGTACCTTGGCCAAAACCAGAAGGGCCAGGGGGTGCGACGAAAGGACCCACTGTTCCAGGGAACCGTCTTCGAAATCACTGCGGAAAAGCCCGTCCAGCGAGAGCAGGACCGACAAAAGCGCGGCCACCCAGACCAGCCCTGGCGACAAGGTTTGCAACAATTGAGTCTCCGGACCGACCGCCAGAGGGAACAGCGCGATGACGATCGCAAAAAACACCAGCGGATTGGCCAGTTCAGCCGGACGCCGACATAGCAGGCGTGCTTCACGGGCAAGCAACAGGCCAAAGACGCTCATACCGCCCAGTTCCCCAGGTCAATGCTGCGATAGCCGGCGGGCATCCGGGTCAACGTGTGATGGGTCGTCAACAACACCATGCCGCCGCTCTCGCAATGCCGGGCCAGGTGTTCTTCGAGCTGGGCGACGCCCTGCTTGTCCAGTGCGGTGAAGGGTTCGTCGAGAATCCACAGCGGCGGGCTGTCCAGGTACAACCGGGCCAGGGCCACGCGGCGCTGCTGGCCGGCCGACAGTGTGTGGCTGGGCACATCCTCGAAACCCTTCAGACCTACCGCCGCCAGGGCCTGCCAGATCGCCTCGCGACCGGCCGGCCGGTGCAAGGCGCACAGCCAGCTGAGGTTTTCTTCCGGCGTCAGCAGGTCCTTGATACCGGCGGCATGGCCGATCCAGAGCAGGTTGCGGGCCAGTTCGCTGCGCTGGCTGTCGAGGGGCTGGCCGTTGAGCAGCACCTGGCCTGCGGTGGGTTGCATCAACCCGGCCAGCAGGCGCAACAGGCTGGTCTTGCCGCTGCCGTTGGGGCCACTGACTTGCACCATATCGCCACGCGAGAGTCTCAATTCGAGATTTTCGAAAAGCAGCCGCAGGTCTCGCTCGCAGGCGAGGCCGATGGTTTGCAAGAGAGGACTGGTCAAGGGATCGCGGGCCTTATACGGTTCAAGTCGGCAGTGCAGCGGCCGTTAAAGTGATGCAGCATAGATGCATTGACGGCCCGTTCCACAGAGCTGCGTCAAACAAATGCAAGATTTTCGCCGCTCTCTGGAAGGCGGGCGGCATTATACATGTGAAGCCTCGCTCCAAAGAGCGCTGATTTCCCCAAGGTAAGACCGCAGATGACAGGCGACATGAACATCCCGCCGCTGCCCCAGCCCACGGCAACGACACGTATGCCGGCAGTGACTGGCGAGCTGCTGAAGTTGCTGGCGCCGGCCGAGGGGCTGATCGGCCCGGGCCAGACAGCCAAGGCCGAGGTGTTGTCACTCAAGCAGGCGGACCAGGCCTTCCAGCTGTTGCTCAAGCTGACCCTGGAAAGCGGCCGGCAGGCCACGGTGCAGGCCACCAGCGCCCAGCCGTTGCCGCAAGGCACCAGCCTGGCCGTGACCCAGCCGTCCGCCAGCAACCTGGCGATTGCCGTGCAACAGGCCGTCGCCTCCAGCGTCGCCACCTTGACGCGCATCGACACCGCGCAGCTGCCGGTGGGCACGTTGCTGCAAGGCAAGGTGCTGACCAGCCAGGTGCTGCCGCAGTTGCCAGGGCAAGCGGCGGTATATCGCTCGCTGGTGAGTTTGCTCAACACCGTCCAGGCCGGCAGTACCCTGGACATCGACAGCCCCCAGCCCCTGCGCATCGGCACGTTGTTGAGCGCTCAGGTGCAGGATGTGCAGACCTTGAAGTTCGTCCCCCTGAGCAACCGCCAGGAACAATTGGCGGTCAGCCAGCAGCTGGTTACGCAGGTGAGCCGCCAGGGTTCGCTGGACAGCTTGCTCACCGCCCTGCAAAACCTTCCCGCCAGCGAAGACGCCGGCTCCGAGCTGCGCGCGGCGGTAACGCGCCTGTTGGCCGGTCTGCCAGACGTCCAGCAACTGAGCACACCCAAGGGCCTGGCCCAGGCCATGGTCGCCAGCGGCATGTTCCTGGAGAGCAAACTCCTCGCCGGGCAGCCGCCGAGCCTCGCCCCGGACATGAAAGGCGACCTGCTGAAACTGATCGCCCAACTGACACCGGCCCTGCCCGCGTCCACCAATCTCAGCGCCATCATCGCCGCCAACACCCTGGCCCAGGCGCTGCCCAACTTCGTGCGCAGTGCCTTGGGGATGCTTGGCCAGGTCAGCGCCAAGCCGCAGCCCACGAGTTTTCCGCTGCCCTCGCGCCTGCTCAAAGGCCAGGACGAAGAAGGCGATCTGGAGCACCTGTTGCGTCTGGCCGCAGCCGCTGTCTCGCGCCTGCAAAGCCATCAGTTGTCGAGCCTGGAGCAGACCGGGCTGACCGACGATGGCCGGCTGATGAGCACCTGGCAGTTGGAGATCCCGATGCGCAACCTGCAGGACATCGTGCCATTGCAGGTCAAGTTCCAACGCGAAGAAACCCCTGCCCGGGAGCAGCCGGACGAGCGCCGCGAACCACGCGAAGCGAAACAGCAACTGTGGAAGGTCGAGCTGGCGTTCGACATGGAGCCGCTGGGCCCGTTGCAGATTCAGGCCCAGTTGCTCGGCGGCAGCCTGTCCAGCCAGCTGTGGGCGCAAAGGCCGTACACCGCAAGCCTGATCGAAAGCAACCTGACCGCCCTGCGCGAGCGCCTGGTGACATGCGGGCTGAACGTCGGCGACCTGGATTGCCACCTCGGCACCCCGCCCCAGGGGCCCAAGACCCGACTGGATCAACGCTGGGTGGACGAAACCGCATGACAACCCATACCGAACCCCGCCAGGCCATCGCACTCAAGTACGACGGCCACCACGCCCCCACCCTCACCGCCAAGGGCGACGAAGCCCTGGCCGAGGAAATCCTGCGCATCGCCCGCGAAAGCGAAGTGCCGATCTATGAAAACGCCGAATTGGTGAAATTGCTGGCGCGGCTGGAGTTGGGCGATAGCATCCCCGAGGAGCTGTACCGCACGATCGCCGAGATCATTGCCTTTGCCTGGAACCTGAAGGGCAAGTTTCCGCGGGGTTATGACCCGAATGCACCGAGTGTCGAGAAGGACGTGACCGACCGCGGAGAGGATTAAAAGCGCCAATCTCACGGGGAAGAATGACGCATTAAATACACAATTAAGCGGAGACAGCTCTAGCGATAATCCGAGAAGCTACTGAAGTTGCTACGTGCCCCCTATCGAGGTTCAACGCTAGGGCATGAGCGATGGTTTTCCCATCGTACGTGCTCAGTGCCTCGGTAAAGAGTGCCGCTATGGTCGGCTCAAATCCAGCAGTAAATCTGGAGATGAATGCCCCGTCGATCACCGTTTCACCCACACGCGCTATTTCCGCATCAATCAGCGCAGGATCGCGCATCACAAGCTGGTCGAAAAGAGAATGGTCATACACCGTAATGTTCTTTAAACCGGCTGGACATTCCGCGACTTTGATGTTTTTGCTCCCATCCCAGGCCAATAGCAAGTAGTCGCTGATGTTGCCATGTTTCTCCCCAACCAACTCGATTGTTCTTGCCCTATTCTCCAAAGACAAGCGAAAAGATTGGCTTAAGTAGTCAAAGCCAAGTAGCGCCTCATCTGTAGAGCGCTTAAGCATCCGACAACATAATGTCGTTAAATCCACGTGAATGTCGCGAACTGCAGCTTTTTGCCTTCCGTCCTGCAAGCCAACTGCTTGTAGTTTCTGTTCAAATATCAGTGGATTTAAGTAAAGCCCATCCCGTGTCAGGCTTTGCTCAAGCTTACGTTCCATAGAGCTCATAAATCGATCAAGCAAAACAGATCCTTGCAGGTGTACTTGAGACATCGTAAGTCCGGGCATTCGGTTCTGTAGGTAGTTTTTTACTTCATCCCCCCCTAGCGAAAAACCACCCTTCAAATAAAACGTTTTGCCCGCGCCAGGAGGTCCGCGCACGATAGACACCTCTTTTATCTCAGCCTCCTCTCTACCTAGAGCCAATGACTGGAATGAAACCGAGTATTCGCCCGCCAGCTTGCTCATCAGGTTCATCAGAACGTTCGTATGTATTTTTTCGACTTCTGGGAGCCATACAGCTGGCTCAGCTAAACGCGATGGCAGAGCAGTTGGAGTTGTCTGTTCTAAAACTTTTAATGTTTCTGGATCATGAGTAAGCGCTTGCCACGTTTGAATTGAGCGATCTGCGCTCAAACATGCGAGACGATTGGCGTAATTACTCTCTGACCGCGGTTGCCTTAACAACTCAGCCAACACTGCTTTGGCGGTACGTTTGTTGATCAATTGAGCAGGCTTCTCGTCCAACACGCCGGATGCTGCAGATCTCGAATTTAATCCCGATTGGGTTTTCAAGCCAGTCTTGACCAAATCAGAAGAAGAGTTCGACGTGGCGAGTAGTTTTTTTGTAATGATTGAGCTAGTAGCGCCTCCACCTTCAGACCTGGAACGTACATGCAACGCAACATTTTTATTAATGCCCGGCATTCAAGTAGTACTCAAAAAACTCTGTGGGCCGAAGTATATCGACACCTAAGATTTTGAGTTTCAAAAAACGCTCAAAACATTAGAAATGCACCTTCACCAAATGGCGCCACAATAAATGACGAAACGCTAGCCAAAGCTATTCGGGAGTGGATGGGTCTAGAGGACAGCATCCCGGAAGAGCTGTACCGCACGATTGCCGAGATCATTGCGTTTGCGTGGAACCTGAAGGGCAAGTTTGCGCAAGGTTATGACCCGAATGCACCAAGTGTCGAGAAGGACGTGACCGAGCGCGGCGACGATTACTGATCTCAATCTGCAAGGACTGCTCTGGCGGCGGGGGAGCTTGCTCCCGCTCGGCTGCGCGGCGGCCGCAAAAGCCTGGCGCCGCTGCGCGACCCAGTGGGAGCAAGCTCCCTCGCCACGGGGTCTGGGTTGAAATGACTATTTCTAAACGCCAGAAAAACCTGTGGGAGCGAGCTTGCTCGCGAAGGCGTCCGGTCAGTCAGCATCTCCATTGACTGTCACGCCGCTTTCGCGAGCAGGCTCGCTCCCACAGGGTTCAGGGGGAGAAATAGCTTCAGCCGCCCTTGTGCAACTTGCTCATCAATTCCGCTTCGGCCTGGGTCAGACCACACGCCTGGGTCAGTTCGTCGACGCTGGCGCCCATGCCGACCAGGCGGGCGGCCTGGGCGAAGGACAGGCTGGAGGGGTCGCGCTGTTCCAGCTGCGCCAGTTTGTCCGGCAATGGCCCGACCACGGCACGCAGCTCATGGAGCGCTTCGCCCATGCGCACGGTGCCGTTCTGATAGTCGTCGACGCGCTTGGCCAGGTCGCGGATGCGCTGATCGCGCAGCGCATCGCCCTGGGCCTGCTGAGCGGCGATCTGCCGCTGGCCGCGTATATAGGACACGAACATTGCCAGCGTGCCTGCCCAGAAAAGGAACAGGACAATGACTGCTACCTCAAGAATCAAATCAGATACTCTCCAGTTCCGACCACTCTTCTTCGCTCATCATCTTGTCCAGTTCAACCAGGATCAGCAACTCGTTGTTCTTGTTGCACACGCCCTGAATGAACTTGGCGGACTCTTCGTTACCGACGTTCGGCGCGGTTTCGATTTCCGACTGACGCAGGTAAACCACTTCGGCGACGCTGTCGACCATGATGCCAACCACTTGTTTGTCGGCTTCGATGATGACGATCCGGGTGTTGTCGCTGATCTCGGCGTTCATCAGGCCGAAGCGTTGACGGGTATCGATCACGGTGACCACGTTGCCACGCAGGTTGATGATCCCCAGCACATAGCTTGGCGCACCTGGAACCGGGGCGATCTCGGTGTAGCGCAGCACTTCCTGAACGCGCATCACGTTGATGCCGTAGGTTTCGTTATCGAGCTTGAAGGTCACCCACTGCAGAATCGGATCTTCAGAACCCTTTTGAGACGACGCCTTATCATTCATACCCTGACCCCTCGAAAAACCGCCTGTGGCGGTGTGTGTTCTGTCCGGCGGCGCCCTGCGCCCCCGGTTGTCTTATTTCGGTTTCTGGACCGGCTTGCTGCCGCCCAGGTGTTTTGCCCCGCCGCTGGCGATCAGCTCCGCCAGTTCGGAAACGTCCAGCAAGGCGCACATGTGTTCGATCACCGTACCGGCCAGCCATGGCCGTTGTCCTCGATGGCTTCGCCATTTGATCTCGTTCGGGTCCAGGCGCAGCGAACGGCTGACCTGATGCACCGCCAATCCCCACTCGTAGCCTTGCACTGAAATCACGTATTGCAGGCCCTGGCGAAAATCATCGCGATAACGGTCCGGCATGACCCAGCGCGCGGTGTCCAGCACCTTCAGGTTGCCGGCCTGGCTCGGCAGGATCCCGAGGAACCATTCCGGCTGGCCGAACAACGGCGTCAATTCCTGCCCCGCCAGGGAATAAATCGATCCCAGGCACACCAGCGGCACCGCCAGGGTCAACCCGGCCACATCGAACAACAGACACTCGAACGGCTCGGCGGCCCAGGCCGGACGGTCGTCGCCCTGCACCGGCGGCGGTGTGTTGCTCGGCGGCGGCAAGTGGATTTCCACTACCGGCGTCACCAGGCCCTGCAACAACGGTGCAACGGTCGAGACCGGCGCCAGGATCGGCGCGGGCGCTTCCATCACGGCCACCTTCGGCTTGACGAGCGGCGCCTCGACCGCTGCGGCAGTCATGGAAATCCGTGCATCACGAGCCTGCTCTTCGAGCACGGCCGCCTGGAACTCGTCCAGTACAGCTTCAGCTTCGGCTTCGACGACGGGCTCGGGCAACGCCTCGGCCGCGCTCGGCGGCGCTGGCAATTCTTCGGTCGCTTCCTGCAAGAGCCCGTCCAGGTAGGACTGCAAGGCCAGTTGCGGACGCGAGGTTGTCTTGATCGGGCGGTTCATGAGAACTGTGCGCCACTTGAAAAGGTTATCGGCATGGATACGTCAGGACTTGAGCGCCCGCAAGCAAGCACAACGGCTGTGGAAAACTTCGTCACTTCAAGCCACCTGCTGCGGAACGAGCTGCTGGGCCAGCAAATGTTTGAGAAGCGCGCGATAGGCCAGGATGCCACGGCTTTTGCCATCGAATTGCGAAGGGGTCACGCCGGCGCGGCTGGCGTCTCGCAGACGCGTATCGACCGGGATATAACCTTGCCAGATGTCCTCGGGGTACATATCGCGCAACACGCGCAGGGTACCGAGGGACGCCTGGGTGCGACGGTCGAACAGGGTCGGCACGATGTTGAACGCCAGGGATTGCTTGCGCGAGCGGTTGACCATCGCCAGGGTGTTGACCATGCGCTCCAGGCCTTTGACAGCCAGGTGTTCGGTCTGCACCGGAATCACCAGTTGCTGGCTCGCGGCCAGGGCATTGACCATCAGTAGCCCGAGCAATGGTGGGCTGTCGATGATTGCGTAATCGAAATCCTGCCACAGCTGCGCCAGACTCTTGGCGATCACCAGGCCCAGGCCGCCCTGCCCGGGCGACTGGCGCTCCAGGGTGGCCAGGGCCGTACTCGATGGCAACAGGGAAATCCGCTCGTCACTGGTAGACAGCAACAACTGGCCCGGCAGGCCCTCGGGCACGCTGCCCTTGTGCAGGAACAAGTCGTAGTTGCTGTGCTCCAGGCTATCGGGATCGTAGCCGAAATAGCTGGTCATCGAGCCGTGGGGGTCCAGATCGACGATGACCACGCGCTTGCCCGCCTCGGCCAGCAAACCGGCTAAAGCGATGGAGGATGTGGTTTTGCCCACACCACCTTTTTGATTGGCGACTGCCCAGACTCTCATTCGGATCGTTCCTCCCGGTCGAAACGGGTTCGACCGAGAAATAGCTCGGTTATAAAGCCGGTGACGGAGAATTGACGGCGTTCTGTCTTTCCGGCGACTTGACCGGGGTCGGTGCAGTTTGTGTGCCAGCCCGCTTCAATGCCGCATCGGGTTTTGCATTGGCGGTGCCGGTACCGGTCAGGCTGCGCCGGACATCAAGGTTACGCGACACCACGAGCACTACCCGCCGGTTGCGCGCGCGCCCTTCGGCGGTGGCGTTGTTGGCCACCGGTTGGAACTCGCCATACCCCACCGAGGCCAGGCGTCCGGGATTGACGCCCTGCATGGCAAGCATGCGCACGATGCTCGCCGAACGGGCCGACGACAGCTCCCAGTTGGTCGGGTACTGCGCGGTGCGGATCGGCTGGTCATCGGTGAAACCTTCGACGTGGATCGGGTTGTCGAACGGTTTCAGGATCGCCGCGACCTTATCGATGATATTGAACGCCATGTCGCTAGGCATCGCGTCGCCGCTACCGAACAGCAGGCTGGAGTTGAGCTCGATCTCGACCCACAACTCATTGCCGCGCACGGTCATCTGGTTGGAGCTGATAAGGTCGCCGAACGCCGCGCTGATGTCGTCGGCAATGCTTTTCAACGGATCGCTGCCACCGGCAATGCCAGCATCGACCTGCTCGCTGTCCTTGACCAACGGCTTGGCCGGGGTCGTCGTCTTCGGGCGTTCGTCGCCGATGGGAATCGGCTTGAGAGCACGGTCCGAATCAGTGAAAACGCCAATCAACGCTTCGGAAATGACCTTGTACTTGCCCTCGTTGACCGAGGAGATCGAATACATGACCACAAAAAAGGCAAACAGCAACGTGATGAAGTCGGCGTAGGAAACCAGCCAGCGTTCATGGTTGACGTGTTCTTCACGATGTCTGCGACGTGCCATCTTCCATATCCTCCATCAGTCCATGAAGCCCTGGAGCTTCAATTCGATGGAGCGCGGGTTTTCACCTTCGGCGATAGACAGGATGCCTTCCAGGAGCATTTCCCGATAGCGCGACTGGCGCATGGCAATGGACTTGAGCTTGGCCGCGATCGGCAGCAGCACCAGGTTGGCGCTCGCCACACCATAGATGGTCGCGACGAAGGCCACGGCGATGCCGCTGCCCAGTTGCGACGGATCGGCCAGGTTGCCCATCACATGGATCAGGCCCATCACCGCACCGATGATGCCGATGGTCGGCGCATAGCCACCCATGCTTTCGAAGACTTTCGCCGCTTCGATGTCGCGACTTTCCTGGGTGTAGAAATCCACCTCCAGGATGCTGCGGATCGCTTCCGGCTCGGCGCCGTCGACCAGCAATTGCAGGCCCTTGCGCGAGTAGCTGTCGGGTTCGGCGTCGGCCACCCCTTCCAGACCCAGCAGACCTTCCTTGCGGGCGGTCAGGCTCCAGTTCACCACGCGGTCGATGCCGCCGGCCAGGTCGACCCGCGGCGGGAACAGAATCCACACCAATACCTGCATGGCGCGCTTGAAGGCGCTCATCGGCGACTGCAACAGCGCAGCGCCTACGGTGCCACCGATCACGATCAACGCGGCCGGGCCGTTGGCCAACGCGCCGAGGTGACCGCCTTCCAGGTAATTGCCACCAATGATGGCGACGAACGCCATGATGATGCCGATCAGGCTGAGCACGTCCATTACAGGCACGCCTCGACCAGATGTTTACCCATGTCGTCCAGGCTGTAGACCGCGTCGGCCAGGTCGGCCTTGACGATTGCCATGGGCATGCCATAGATCACGCAACTGGCCTCGTCCTGGGCCCAGATCGCGCTGCCGCCCTGCTTGAGCAGGCGCGCGCCCTCGCGACCGTCGGCGCCCATGCCGGTGAGGACCACCGCCAGAACTTTGTCGCCGTAGGATTTCGCCGCGGAACCGAAGGTAATGTCCACGCAAGGCTTGTAGTTCAGACGCTCGTCACCTGGCAGGATTTTCACCGCGCCACGGCCGTCGATCATCATCTGCTTGCCACCCGGCGCCAACAGCGCCAGGCCCGGCCGCAGGATGTCGCCGTCCTCGGCTTCCTTGACGCTGATACGACAGAGTTTGTCCAGACGCTCGGCAAATGCCTTGGTAAATGCCGCGGGCATGTGCTGGATCAGCACGATGGGCGCCGGGAAATTCGCCGGCAGTTGGGTCAGGACCCGCTGCAGCGCCACCGGACCGCCGGTGGACGTACCGATGGCAACCAGTTTGTAGGCCTTGCGCTTGGGTGCCGGCGACGCTGCGCTGGCCGGTGCCGAGCGCGCCGGCGCTGGTGCCGGAGCGCTGCGAACCGGTGCCGGATTGAAGCTGCTTGACGAGGATGAAGACGCGGGCGCGGACGTCGGCGCAACAACCGGCGCGGGCGCCGGTGTGCTGTAGGCACTGACCCGGCGGTTGCTGCGGGAAATGCTGTGGACTTTCTCGCACAGCAACTGACGGACCTTGTCCGGGTTGCGCGAGATGTCTTCGAAATTCTTCGGCAGGAAGTCGACCGCCCCGGCGTCCAGCGCATCGAGGGTGACACGGGCGCCTTCATGGGTCAGGGACGAGAACATCAACACCGGGGTCGGGCAGCGCTGCATGATATGCCGCACCGCCGTGATGCCGTCCATCATCGGCATCTCATAGTCCATGGTGATCACGTCCGGCTTGAGCGCCAGCGCCTGATCGATCGCCTCTTTGCCGTTGGTCGCCGTACCGACGACCTGGATGCTGGTGTCCGCCGAAAGAATTTCCGAGACGCGGCGGCGGAAGAACCCCGAATCGTCCACCACCAGGACTTTAACTACCATAAACACTCCGTTAGACGAGGCGCGGCGCCAGGCCGCACCCCTCCAGAATCAAATACGCCGGGCGGCGTAGCGCTTGAGCATGCTAGGCACATCGAGAATCAACGCGATGCGGCCGTCGCCGGTGATGGTGGCGCCGGACATGCCCGGGGTGCCTTGGAGCATCTTGCCCAACGGCTTGATGACCACTTCTTCCTGGCCCACCAGTTGGTCGACGACGAAGCCGATCCGCTGGGTGCCCACCGAAAGGATCACCACGTGGCCCTCGCCCTGCTCGACATGAGCGGCGGAGCTGACCAGCCAGCGCTTGAGGTAGAACAGCGGCAGCGCCTTGTCCCGTACGATGACCACTTCCTGGCCGTCGACCACGTTGGTGCGCGACAGGTCGAGGTGGAAGATCTCGTTGACGTTGACCAGCGGGAAGGCGAAGGCCTGGTTGCCCAGCATCACCATCAGGGTCGGCATGATCGCCAGGGTCAACGGGACCTTGATGACGATTTTCGAGCCCTGGCCCTTGGTCGAGTAGATGTTGATCGAGCCGTTGAGCTGGGAAATCTTGGTTTTCACCACGTCCATGCCCACGCCACGACCCGACACGTCGGAAATCTCGGTCTTGGTCGAGAAGCCCGGAGCGAAAATCAGGTTGTAGCACTCGGTGTCGCTCAGGCGGTCGGCCGCGTCCTTGTCCATCACGCCGCGTTTCACCGCGATCGCCCGGAGTACGTGCGGGTCCATGCCCTTGCCGTCGTCGGAGATCGACAGCAGGATGTGGTCGCCCTCCTGCTCGGCGGCCAGGATCACCTTGCCGCTGCGGACCTTGCCCGAGGCCTCGCGCTCTTCCGGCGACTCGATGCCGTGGTCGACCGCGTTGCGCACCAAGTGGACCAGCGGGTCGGCCAGGGCCTCGACAAGGTTCTTGTCGAGGTCGGTCTCTTCACCCACCAGCTCCAGGTTGATTTCTTTCTTGAGCTGGCGAGCCAGGTCACGAACCAGGCGCGGGAAGCGCCCGAAGACTTTCTTGATCGGCTGCATCCGGGTCTTCATGACCGCGGTCTGCAGGTCAGCCGTGACCACGTCGAGGTTCGACACGGCCTTGGACATCGCTTCGTCCTGGCTGTTGAGGCCCAGGCGCACCAGGCGGTTACGCACCAGCACCAGTTCGCCAACCATGTTCATGATTTCGTCCAGGCGCGCGGTGTCGACCCGAACGGTGGTCTCGGCTTCGCTGGCCGGTTTCTCCGCAGGCGGCGCAGACGGCGCACGGGCTGGGGCCGGCGCTGCGGCGGCGGCAGGCTTGGGTGTCTCGGCCTTCGGCTCCGGTGCCTTGGCAGCGGGCTTGGGCGCGGCTTTGGCGGCAGGCGCAGCAGTGGCGGCGGCAGGCGCGGCGGTGGCCGTGCCGACTTCGCTGAACTTGCCCTTGCCGTGCAATTCGTCGAGCAGGGATTCGAATTCGTGGTCGCTGATCAGGTCGCCACCGGCGGCGGCCGCGGTTGGCTTGGCCGGGGCTGGCGCAGCAGCGATGGCCGAATCCAGCGCATCGACGGCAAAGGTGCCCTTGCCGTGCAACTGGTCGAGCAATGCTTCGAATTCGTCGTCGGTGATGTCGGAGTTATCCCCCGCAGCCTTTGGCGCGGCCGGGGCCGCCGGGGCGGCAACGGCATCAGGGGCGAACTGGCCCTTGCCGTGGAGCTGGTCGAGCAACGACTCGAACTCGGCGTCGGTGATTTCATCACTGCCTGGGGCAGCAGCGGCGGCTGGCGCAGCGGGTGCGGCCGGAGCCTCGGCCTGGGCCTTGACGGCACTCAGCGAGTCCAGCAGCGATTCAAATTCGTGGTCGGTAATGTCACCCGATTCCTCGGCAACCGGCTCTTCAGCCACAGCCTCGGCAACCGGCGCGGCTTCGTCAGCCGACTGCGGCTCGGCCAGCCGCGCCAATGCAGCAAGCAGCTCAGGCGTGGCGGGGGTGATCGGCGAACGCTCGCGCACTTCGCTGAACATGCTGTTGACCGCATCCAGCGCTTCGAGCACGACGTCCATCAATTCCGAGTCAACGCGACGCTCACCCTTGCGCAGGATGTCGAACACGTTTTCGGCAATGTGGCAGCACTCCACCAGCTCATTGAGCTGGAGGAAGCCGGCGCCTCCTTTTACAGTGTGGAAACCGCGAAAAATTGCATTGAGCAGATCCGCATCATCAGGTCGGCTTTCCAGCTCGACCAGCTGTTCGGACAGTTGCTCTAGAATCTCGCCGGCCTCAACCAGGAAATCCTGAAGGATCTCTTCATCGGCGCCGAAGCTCATTAATGGCTGCTCCTAAAATAGGGCTAAAACTCAAAATCCAAGGCTGGACAGCAAATCGTCCACATCGTCCTGACCGGACACAACGTCTTCTCTTTTATCGGCATGAATCTGCGGACCTTCACCCTGAGAGAGATGTTTTTGTGGATCTTTTTCAGCAAGCATCGCCTCACGGTCGTGTTCGATGCCGGCAAAGCGATCGACCTGGCTGGCCATGAGCACCAGTTTGAGCAAATTGCTTTCCACTTCGGTGACCAACTGGGTCACGCGCTTGATCACCTGGCCTGTCAGGTCCTGGTAGTCCTGGGCCAGCAGGATGTCATTGAGATTGCTCGCCACGGCGCGGTTTTCGCTGCTGCTGCGCGTCAGGAAACCGTCGACCCGACGGGCCAGCTCGCGAAACTCCTCGGCACCGACTTCGCGACGCATGAAGCGCCCCCAATCGGTACTCAACGCCTGGGCTTCCTCGCTCAGGCCGTTGACCAGGGGCGTAGCGCTTTCCACCAGGTCCATGGTGCGGTTGGCCGCGGCTTCGGTCAGCTTGACCACATACCCCAGGCGCTCGGTGGCGTCGGTGATCTGCGAGACTTCCTCGGCCTGTGGCATGTTAGGATCGATCTGGAAATTGACGATCGCGCTGTGCAGTTCACGGGTGAGCTTGCCGACTTCCTGGTACAGACCGCGGTCACGGGTCTGGTTGAGCTCATGAATCATTTGAACCGCGTCACCGAAGCGGCCCTTTTCAAGGCTGTCGACCAGTTCGCGGGCATGTTTTTTCAGGGTCGATTCGAAATCGCCCATTGAAGATTCGTTGTCCATAGCTCCCCCGTGGCGCCGTTAACCGATGCGTTCGAAGATTTTTTCGATCTTCTCTTTCAACGCCTGGGCCGTGAAGGGTTTGACCACATAGCCGTTTACACCGGCCTGGGCCGCTTCGATGATCTGCTCGCGCTTGGCTTCGGCGGTGACCATCAGCACCGGCAGGTGCTTGAGTTTTTCATCGGCGCGCACGTGGCGCAGCAAGTCGATACCGGTCATGCCGGGCATGTTCCAGTCAGTCACCAGAAAGTCGATGCTCCCGCTGTTGAGGACTGGAATGGCAGTGGTGCCATCGTCAGCCTCGACCGTGTTGGTGAACCCGAGGTCACGCAACAGGTTTTTTATGATCCGCCGCATCGTTGAGAAGTCATCAACGATGAGGATTTTCATGTTCTTGTCCAATTCGACCTCCAAGCAGTCTTAAACGCGCCCAGCACCTGGACGCGCCATTTCAATCAATCCGGCACAACACTCGACAACTGTATGGAGTCCCACGGATGGAGACTGGCCCGGCACATGCCATGCCAGCCCCGCTCGCAGCGTCCCCACACTGCCTGTCAGCGCGCTCGCCACTCCCCCAAACGCCCCCGCAAGCGGGCCGCGCACTGGCTGTGTAACTGGCTGACCCGCGATTCGCTGACCCCCAGGACCTCACCGATTTCCTTGAGATTCAGCTCTTCGTCGTAGTACAGCGCCAAGACCAGTCGCTCACGCTCCGGCAAATTGGCAATCGCATCCGCCAGCGCGCTCTGGAAACGTTCGTCTTCCAGGTCACGCGACGGCTCCATGTGAGCACTCGCATTGTCCTCGTGCAGCCCTTCGTGCTCGCCGTCCTGCAAAAGGTCGTCGAAACTGAACAGGCGGCTGCCCAAGGTATCGTTCAAAATCCCGTAATAATCATCGAGACTCAACTGGAGTTCGGCCGCAACTTCATGATCTTTAGCGTCACGCCCGGTTTTAGCTTCAATCGCACGGATCGCGTCACTGACCATACGGGTATTGCGGTGCACCGAACGCGGCGCCCAGTCGCCCTTGCGGACTTCATCGAGCATCGCTCCGCGAATCCGGATACCGGCATACGTCTCGAAACTGGCGCCCTTGCTCGCGTCGTATTTGTTCGACACTTCGAGCAGGCCGATCATGCCCGCCTGGATCAAGTCTTCGACCTGGACGCTGGCCGGCAAGCGTGCCAGCAAGTGATAGGCGATGCGCTTGACCAACGGCGCATAACGCTCGATCAGTTCGTACTGGGCGTCCCGTGCCGATTTTTTGTAGAGATGGTTGTAACCGCTGGCTGTCATAACACGGGCCCTGCCGTTTGTTGCACGAGACGCTCGACGAAAAATTCCAGATGCCCGCGAGGGTTGGCCGGCAGCGGCCAGGTATCGACCTTCTGGGCGATAGCCTTGAACGCCAGCGCGCATTTGGAACGTGGAAAAGCTTCATAGACGGCACGTTGCTTCTGGACAGCCTTGCGTACACTTTCGTCGTAAGGCACTGCGCCGACATATTGTAGGGCGACGTCCAGGAAGCGATCCGTGACCTTCGTCAACTTGGCGAACAGGTTGCGTCCTTCCTGCGGGCTCTGGGCCATGTTGGCCAGGACGCGGAAGCGGTTCATGCCATAGTCGCGGTTGAGCAGTTTGATCAGGGCGTAGGCATCGGTGATGGAGGTCGGTTCGTCACAGACCACCAGCAGGACTTCCTGGGCGGCGCGGACAAAACTGACCACCGAGTCACCGATACCGGCGGCCGTGTCGATCACCAGCACATCGAGGTTGTCGCCGATGTCGCTGAAAGCCTGGATCAGGCCGGCGTGCTGCGCCGGCGTCAGGTGAACCATGCTTTGGGTACCGGAGGCGGCCGGCACGATGCGAATCCCGCCAGGCCCCTGCAGGAGCACGTCGCGCAGTTCGCAGCGGCCTTCGATCACGTCCGCCAGCGTGCGCTTGGGAGTGAGCCCCAGCAGCACGTCGACGTTCGCCAGGCCCAGGTCGGCGTCCAGCAGCATGACCCGTCGGCCAAGCTCTGCCAGAGCCAGGGACAAGTTCACTGACACGTTAGTCTTCCCGACGCCACCTTTGCCGCCGGTCACCGCGATCACCTGTACGGGATGCATGCTGCCCATGTTCGTTCTTTACCTTGTCTTACTTAGACGGAGGCCACATTACTGGCTGCGCGTTCGCATACGGAACAATGCATGGCAGACCATCGATGTAGGTACAAAAAATATTCATGATTACCTCAGCCGACCTGCTTGGTCGGGCTGTGGTAGATGTCAGCGAACATGTCAGCCATGGCTTCGTCGCTGGGTTCTTCCTGCATTTGCACACTCACGGCACGACTGACCAGTTGATGACGGCGCGGCAGATGCAAATCATCCGGGATCCGCGGCCCGTCGGTCAGGTAGGCCACCGGTAGTTCATGACCGATCGCCAGGCTCAACACCTCGCCCAGGCTTGCCGTTTCGTCCAGCTTGGTCAGGATGCAACCGGCCAGCCCGCAGCGTTTGTAGCTGTGGTATGCGGCGGTTAGAACCTGTTTCTGGCTGGTGGTTGCCAACACGAGATAATTTTTTGACTTGATGCCACGCCCGGCCAGGCTTTCCAGCTGCATGCGCAGGGCCGGATCGCTGGCTTGCAGGCCGGCGGTGTCGATCAGCACGACGCGCTTGCGCAGCAGTGGTTCCAGCGCCTGGGCCAGCGATTGGCCCGGATCCACATGGGTCACCGACACATTGAGGATCCGGCCCAGGGTCTTGAGTTGCTCCTGGGCGCCGATGCGGAAACTGTCCATGCTCACCAGGGCGATGCTCTGGGCGCCGTACTTGAGTACATAACGGGCGGCGAGCTTGGCCAGGGTGGTGGTCTTGCCCATGCCGGCCGGGCCGACCATGGCAATTACCCCGCCCTCTTCCAGCGGCTCGACTTCCGGCGTGGCGATCATCCGCGCCAGGTGCGCCAACAACATGCGCCAGGCCTGGCGAGGCTCTTCGATATCGTTGATCAGTGCCAGCAGGTCGCGGGACAACGGGCCGGACAAGCCGATGCGTTGCAGGCGACGCCACAGGTTGGCCTGGGCCGGACGGCTGCCTTGCAGCTGGTTCCAGGCCAACGAGCCAAGCTGGACTTCCATCAGCTCACGCAGGCTGTTGAGTTCAAAGCGCATCGAGTCCAGGGCACGTGGGTCGACACCCGCGGCTGGCGCGGCTGGCGCCGGTGCCGGACGACGCGGCTCGGCCTGGGCTGGCTCGATCAGCGGTTCGGCAGCGGTCAGCGGCAGGCCGGCCGTCAGTGGCTGGCCGGCGAACAATTGACGATTGGTCCCCGCGCTGCCTTCGCCTTCGCTGCTGCGCAGGCTCAGTTCGGCCTGGGCGCTGGCGATGCGCGACTGGGTCTTGCGCAGCTCATCCTCAAGCTCCATGTTCGGAACCCGCGGGGCCAGCGCCGACAATTTGTAATCCAGGGCAGCCGTCAGCTCGACACCGCCGGCGATCCGGCGATTACCGATGATGGCTGCTTCAGCGCCCAGCTCGTCACGTACCAGCTTCATGGCCTGACGCATATCGGCGGCAAAAAAACGCTTCACTTGCATAAACCACTACCTCAGCCGTTGGGCCCTACTGTCGCAACGATGGTCACTTGCTTGTTGTCCGGTATTTCCTGGTACGCCAGCACATGCAGCCCCGGGACCGCGAGGCGACCGAATCGCGAGAGCATCGCGCGAATCGGACCGGCCACCAGCAGGATCACCGGTTGGCCTTGCATCTCTTGCCGCTGGGCTGCGTCGATCAACGAACGCTGCAGCTTCTCGGCCATGCTTGGCTCCAGCAGAACACCCTCTTCCGAGCCTTGTCCTGCCTTCTGCAGACTATTGAGCAATATCTGTTCCAACCTTGGCTCCAGAGTGATCACAGGCAGCTCAGACTCAGTGCCTACAATGCTTTGGACGATTGCGCGGGATACGCCGACCCGCACCGCAGCGACCAACGCGGCGGTATCTTGACTCTTCGAAGCGTTGTTGGCGATGGCTTCGGCGATACTGCGAATGTCGCGCACCGGGACCTGTTCGGCCAACAGCGCCTGCAACACCTTGAGCAACTGCGACAGCGACACCACGCCCGGCACCAGCTCCTCGGCCAGTTTTGGCGAGCCTTTGGCCAGTACTTGCAGCAATTGCTGGACTTCCTCGTGACCGATCAGCTCGCTGGAGTGCTTGTACAAAATCTGGTTCAAGTGGGTCGCCACCACGGTGCTGGCGTCTACCACGGTATAACCGAGCGATTGCGCCTGGGCCCGCTGGCTGATTTCGATCCACACCGCTTCCAGGCCGAAAGCCGGATCCTTGGCGGTAATACCGTTGAGCGAACCGTAGACCTGTCCTGGGTTGATCGCCAGCTCGCGGTCGGGATAGATCTCCGCTTCGGCCAGGATCACGCCCATGAGCGTCAGGCGATAGGCGCTCGGGGCCAGATCGAGGTTGTCGCGGATATGCACGGTGGGCATCAGGAAGCCCAGGTCCTGGGACAGCTTCTTGCGCACGCCCTTGATCCGGGCCAGCAGTTGACCACCCTGGTTGCGGTCGACCAGCGGGATCAGGCGGTAGCCGACTTCCAGGCCGATCATGTCGATCGGCGTCACATCGTCCCAACCCAACTCCTTGGTTTCCATGGCCCGCGCCGGCGATGGCAGCAGTTCCTGCTGACGCTTGACCTCCTCCAGCGCCTGGACCTTTTGCCCGTTCTGCTTTTTCCAGAACAGGTAGGCGCCACCAGCAGCCAGGGCAGCCATGCTCAGGAACGACACGTGGGGCATGCCCGGCACGATACCCATCACCGCCATCAGGCCGGCCGCCACGGCCAGGGCCTTGGGCGAAGCGAACATCTGGCGATTGATTTGCTTGCCCATGTCTTCGGAGCCCGAAGCACGGGTCACCATGATCGCGGCAGCTGTGGATAACAACAGTGATGGCAATTGCGCCACCAAACCGTCACCGATGGTCAGCAAGGCGTAAACCCTGCCAGCGTCACCGAACGTCATACCGTGCTGGAAGATACCGACGGCCATGCCGCCGATGAGGTTGATGAACAGGATCAGCAGGCCGGCGATGGCGTCGCCACGCACGAACTTGCTCGCACCGTCCATGGAACCGTAGAACTCGGCCTCCTGAGCCACGTCAAGACGACGAGCCTTGGCCTGGTTCTGATCGATCAGGCCGGCGTTGAGGTCAGCGTCGATCGCCATCTGCTTGCCGGGCATCGCATCGAGGGTGAAACGTGCGCTCACCTCGGAAATCCGCCCGGCACCCTTGGTCACCACGACGAAGTTGATGATCATCAGGATGGCGAAAACCACGATACCGACCACGTAGTTACCGCCGATCACCACTTCACCGAAGGCCTGGATCACCTTACCGGCGGCAGCGTGGCCGTCCTGGCCGTGGAGCATGACCACGCGAGTGGACGCCACGTTCAGCGCCAGGCGCATCAGCGTCGCCACCAGCAGGATGGTCGGGAACACCGCGAAATCCAGCGGCCGCAAGGCGTATACGCAGACCAGCAGTACCACGATGGACAGCGCAATGTTGAACGTGAAGAACACGTCGAGCAGGAACGGGGGTATCGGCAGCATCATCATGGCGAGCATGACCAGCAGCAACAGCGGCACACCCAGATTCCCCCGGCTGAGGTCGGCTACGTTGCTGCGTGCGGTGCTGAATAACTGAGAGCGATCCACCAATATTCCCCGTTCCTGTGAAGCAAGTTTTTGACGCCCGGAGGGGGCGCAGACGGGGTATTGCAAGAAGCTTTCCAACTTTTGCAAAAGCTTGAAATAGAAAGGCCGAAGCGACTTCAACCCTGTAGGAGCGAGCCTGCTCGCGAAAGCGGTTTGTCAATCGACGCCTGTATCAAATGGATGGCCGCATTCGCGAGCAGGCTCGCTCCCACAGGGTAAATGCGGTTCGATTGAGAAATGATGTATCCGTGGCGAGGGAGCTTGCTCCCGCTCGGCTGCGAAGCAGTCGCAAACCGGCGGGTGCGGCGTGTCTGATGCCCCGCATCTGGCGGGTTTTGGGGCCGCTTCGCGGCCCAGCGGGAGCAAGCTCGCTCGCCACGGGTTTGTCGATGCCTTAAGGGAATAGCATCGCCTGACTCAGGAGTCACGCCGCAAATCCGGCGGGATCGGCAGGTCCTTGAGCGGTTCGGGACGCTTGCCCTTGCCGGCGCGGTGCTGGCGGATCTGGTAGACGTAGGCCAGCACCTGGGCCACAGCCAGGTACAGACCTCCGGGAATTTCCTGATCGAGTTCGGTGGAGTAGTAGATCGAGCGCGCCAGCGCCGGCGATTCGAGCAGCATCACTTCGTTGGCAACGGCGATTTCGCGGATTTTCAACGCCAGGAAATCACTGCCCTTGGCCAGCAGCACCGGCGCATTGCCTTTTTCAGGATCGTATTTGAGCGCCACCGCATAGTGGGTCGGGTTGGTGATGACCACGTCGGCATCGGGAATCGCCGCCATCATGCGCCGCTGGGAGGCGTCGCGCTGCAATTGGCGAATCCGCTGCTTGACCTCCGGCTTGCCCTCCGCGTCCTTGTGCTCGTCGCGCACTTCCTGCTTGGTCATCATCAGCTTCTGCTTGCTCTGATAGAGCTGGATCGGCACATCGATGGCAGCGATCAGGATCAGGCCGCAAGACATCCACAACGTGCTCCATCCCACCAGCTGCACGCTATGAATGATGGCCTGTTCCAGCGGTTGATGGGCGATGCGCAGCAGATCGTCGATGTCGCCCTCCAGCACCACCAACGCGACGGACAGGACCAGCAGGAACTTGCCGAAAGCCTTGAGCAGCTCCACCAGCGCCGTGGTGGAAAACATGCGCTTGATGCCGGCGGCCGGGTTCATCCGGCTGAACTTAGGTGCCAGGCTGCCGGCGGCGAAGAGCCATCCGCCCAGGGAAATCGGGCCGATGAATGCCGCCAACAATAAAAAAATCAGCACGGGCTGCATCGCCAGAAGCGCGATCTTGCCCGAATGCAGCAGGTACTGCGTCATGGCGCCAGGGGTCAGCAATACTTCCCGAGGCAAGGAAAAATTCAGGCGCATGATTTCCAGCAGTTCCAGCGCCAGCCCGCCGCCATAGATCAGCAAGCCGCCAGCGCCGGCGAGCATGATCGCCAGGGTGTTGAGCTCCTTGGAACGGGCGATCTCACCCTTCTCGCGGGACTCCCTGGTGCGTTTCTCCGTGGGGTCTTCTGTCTTGTCCTGACCGCTTTCGCTCTCAGCCATGGTTCAGCGCGCCTGTGCCATGTCGCGTAGCAGCTGCAAGGCCTGAGTCGCCAACGGCTGATACTGGTTGAGAATATCCCCCAGGCTGACCCAGAAGATCACCATGCCCAGCACCAGCGTGAGGGGGAAGCCGATGGAAAAAATGTTCAGCTGCGGCGCCGCGCGGGTCATCACGCCAAAAGCGATGTTGACCACCAGCAGCGCGGTGATGGCTGGCAATACCAGCAGCATCGCCGCCCCCAGGACCCAGCCGAGCTTGCCGGCGATGTCCCAGAAATGATTGACCAGCATCGCACTGCCCACCGGCATTGTGGTGAAGCTCTCGGTGAGCACTTCAAACACCACCAGATGCCCGTTCATGGCGAGGAACAGCAACGTCACCAGCATCGTCAGGAACTGCCCGATGACCGCGGTGTTGACGCCGTTGGTGGGGTCGATCATGGAGGCGAACGCCATGCCCATCTGGATCGAAATGATTTGCCCGGCCACCACGAACGCCTGGAAGAACAGCTGCAGTGAAAACCCCAGCAGGACACCAATGAGGATCTGCTCGGCCACCAGCATCAGCGCACTGAGGTCAAGGGCATTGACCGGCGGCATCGGCGGCAGTCCGGGCGCGATGACCACGGTGATTGCCACAGCCAGGTACAGGCGCACACGGCCTGGCACCAGGGTCGTGCCGAAGACCGGCATGCTCATCAGAACGGCGGTGACGCGAAACAGCGGCAGGATAAACGACGCCACCCAGCTGCTGATCTGGGTGTCCGTCAGTTCGAGCATCGACATCGGGTCAGCCGATCAACTGGGGAATACTGCCGTACAGCTGCAGGATGTATTCCATGAAGGTTTGCACCAGCCACGGGCCGGCGACGATCAGCGTTACCAGCATCACCAGCAGGCGCGGCAGGAAGCTCAGGGTCTGTTCGTTGATCTGCGTGGCGGCCTGGAACATCGCCACCAGCAAGCCCACCAGCAGGCTCGGAATCACCAGGATGGCAACCATCACGGTGGTCAGCCAGAGTGCTTCGCGGAACAGGTCTACCGCTACTTCAGGCGTCATGTCGTGCTACCCGCGCAAGTGGTCTAAACACCGCCGAAACTGCCCGCCAGCGTGCCGATGATCAAGGCCCAGCCATCCACCAGCACGAACAGCATGATCTTGAACGGCAGCGAAATGATCAGCGGTGACAGCATCATCATACCCATCGCCATGAGGATACTGGCGACCACCAGGTCGATGATCAGGAACGGGATGAAGATCATGAAACCGATCTGGAACGCCGTTTTCAGCTCGGACGTCACGAACGCTGGCACCAGGATGGTCAATGGGGCCTGGTCGGGGCTGGCGATGTCGGTGCGCTTGGACAGGCGCATGAACAACTCCAAGTCGCTGCTGCGAGTCTGGGCGAGCATGAAATCCTTGATCGGCACCTGGGCCCTGGCCACCGCGTCCTGGGCGCTGAGGGTTTCGGCCAGGTAGGGTTGCAGCGCATCACGGTTCACCCGGTCGAAGACTGGCGCCATGATGAACATGGTGAGGAACAACGCCATGCCCGTGAGGATCTGGTTCGACGGCGTCTGCTGCAAACCCAGGGCCTGGCGCAGGATCGAAAAGACAATGATGATCCGGGTGAAACTGGTCATCAGCATGACGAACGCCGGGATGAAACTCAGCGCGGTCATGATCAGCAGAATCTGCAGGCTGACCGAATACTCCTGAGCCCCTTCGGCGTTGGTGCCCAACGTGATCGCCGGAATCGACAACGGGTCGGCGGCAAACGCCAACGGTGCAGCCAGCAACAGGGCCAGCGCCAACAGAATGCGCAACGGCATTACTTTTTATCCTTCTGATCTTTACCCAGCAGTTCCATGAGCCGCTGGGCAAATTCGGGGGCGGCCTGCTCGGTGGCGGGCACCTGCACCGGCTCCTTGAGAACGTGCAAAGCGGTGATCGTGCCAGGGCTCAGGCCGAGCAGGATCTGCTCGTTGCCAACTTGCACCAGCACCAGCCGATCCCGCGGGCCGAGCGCGCGGGAACTGATGATGTCGATGACCTGGCCTTTGCCGGCAGGCCCCGCCTGTTGCACCCGCCGCAGCATCCACGCGAGGAAAAAAATCAACCCGAGCACCACGAGCAGGCCCAGCACCAACTGCGCCAATTGCCCGGCCATGCTGCCGCCACTTGCCGGCGCAACCGCCGCCGTGGCCGCGGGCTCGGCCGCCAGCACGCTGAACGGCAGCATCAAGGCTGCGGCGAGAAAGCCTTTCATTCAGCGCAGCTTCTTGATGCGTTCGCTCGGGCTGATCACGTCCGTCAGGCGAATGCCGAACTTCTCGTTGACCACCACCACTTCGCCATGGGCGATCAGGGTACCGTTGACCAGTACGTCCAGCGGTTCACCGGCCAGGCGATCCAGTTCGATCACCGAGCCCTGGTTGAGCTGCAACAGGTTGCGGATGTTGATGTCGGTGCTGCCCACTTCCATGGAAATCGACACCGGGATGTCGAGAATCACGTCCAGGTTCGGCCCGTCGAGGGTGACTTGCTCATTGCTTTTCGGCACGCTGCCAAACTCTTCCATCTGCATGCGATTGGAAGCGTGGTTGCCGGTATCGGCGGCCAGCAGCGCATCGATATCGGCCTGCCCGGCGTCGCCGGTTTCTTCCAGGGCCGCAGCCCATTCGTCGGCCAGCGCCTGGTCATCCTGGGTATTCATATCGTCAGCCATCATGTTTCCTCGGCGGGCAAGAAGCGGTAAAAAACTAGAAATCCGTTACAAACTTAAGCGATTGACAGCACTCAGCGGCGTTCGATCGGCTCGATCACTTGCAACGCGAGGTTGCCTTTGTGAGAGCCCATCTTGACCTTGAAGGCCGGCACGCCATTGGCGCGCATGATCATGTCTTCCGGCATCTCGACGGGGATGATGTCCCCCGGCTGCATATGCAGGATGTCCCGCAGGCGCAGCTGGCGCCGGGCAACCGTCGCGCCGATCGGCACGTCGACGTCCAGCACGTCCTGGCGCAACGCATTGATCCAGCGCTCGTCCTGGTCGTCGAGGTCCGACTGGAAACCGGCGTCGAGCATTTCGCGCACCGGCTCGATCATCGAGTACGGCATGGTCACGTGCAGGTCGCCGCCGCCACCGTCGAGTTCGATGTGGAAAGTCGACACGACAATGGCTTCGCTCGGACCGACGATGTTGGCCATGGCCGGGTTCACTTCCGAGTTGATGTACTCGAAGTTGACTTCCATGATCGCCTGCCAGGCTTCCTTCAAGTCGATGAAAGCCTGCTCCAGCACCATGCGCACGACGCGCAGCTCGGTCGGCGTGAATTCGCGGCCTTCGATCTTGGCGTGACGGCCGTCACCGCCGAAGAAGTTATCCACCAGCTTGAACACCAGCTTGGCGTCAAGGATGAACAGTGCAGTGCCGCGCAACGGCTTGATCTTCACCAGGTTGAGACTGGTGGGCACGTACAGCGAGTGCACATATTCGCCGAATTTCATCACCTGCACGCCACCGACGGCCACGTCGGCCGAACGGCGCAGCATGTTGAACATGCTGATGCGGGTGTAACGGGCAAAACGCTCGTTGATCATTTCCAGGGTCGGCATGCGTCCGCGAACGATGCGATCCTGGCTGGTCAGGTCGTAGCTTTTGACGCTGCCCGGTTCAGCAGCGTTTTCGGTCTGCACCAGGCCGTCGTCGACACCATGCAACAGCGCGTCGATTTCGTCCTGGGACAACAAGTCCTGCACGGCCATGTCGTGTTCCTACTGCAATACGAAGTTAGTGAAGAGCAACTGTTCGATCACCACTTTGCCAAGCTCTTTCTGAGCCACTTCCTGAACGCTGGCCGTGGCTTTCTGACGCAGCATTTCCTGGCCGACCGGAGTGGCCAGGGTGTCGAAACTCTGTCCAGAGAACAGCATCACCAGGTTATTGCGAATCAGCGGCATGTGCACCCGCAGCGCTTCCAGGTCAGCCTGGTTGCGGCCCAGCAGGGTGATGCTCACCTGCATGTAGCGCTGGCGACCGTTCTGGGTGTAGTTGGCCACAAATGCGGGAGCCATCGGCTCGAAAATCGCCGGCTGCTTGCCCACCGGCGCGGTCTCCACCACTTCTGCCGGCTTGCTTTGAGCGCTGTGCATGAAATACCAGGTCGCCCCCACGGAAACGCCCATCGCCAGGAGCAAACCCACCACGATCATGATGATCAGCTTGAGTTTGCCTTTGGTTGCGGGGTCTTTTACAGCTGCTGCTTCACTCTTCGCCATGCCAATAATCCGTCGCTAATCGGGGGTTTCACTGTTGCACGGCTTGGCTGGAGCAAGTGTTATGCCAGAAGTGTGTCAGGGCTAAGGATGATGGTCGCTTGCGCTCTTCGGCACCGCATAAACCAATGTGGGAGCGAGCCTGCTCGCGATGGCGCCGGGTCAGCCCCGCAAGGGTGGGTGACAGTGCGCTTTCGCGAGCAGGCTCGCTCCCACAGGAAAATACCACGTTGGATCAGGCGTAGTAGTCGACCGCGCTGGTGCCGATGACGCTGGTGGTGTTGGCCGCCACTTCGGCAACGCTGACCGGCAACTCTTCGTCCACCGAATCCACTCGGCCGCCAGAGGAAGAGCTCGTGCGACCAGCCTGGGCCTGCTGCTGGGCTTGCTGTTCCTGACCCTGGGAGCCACGCGACTGATCCGACACGCTGACGTCGACCTGGCCCATGCCCTGCTGGGCAAAGCTGTCGCGCAGGCGATGCATCTGGCCTTCGAGGGCTTCACGGACGCCGGAATGGGCGCTCATGAACGTGACCTGGGTCTGCTGGTCGGGGACCATGTTCACGCGAATATCCAGGCGCCCCAGCTCGGCCGGCTGCAGTTGGATATCAGCCGCCTTGAGATTGACGCTCGACAGGTACATCACCCGGTTGACCACTTCTTCGGTCCAGCCGCTCTGGTTCATGGCGATGGGCTGGTTGACCGGGACCGCGTTGGCGGTTTTTGGCGTAGCCGCCTGGGTCAATGCCGCCAGGCGGTTGGCGAAATCATCTACCCGCGTGTCGCTGGAGGCGGCGGTCAGATCCTTGAGGCCTTCGTTGAGCAAGCCACTGAACGCCTTCTCACCGCCCTGGCTGCCGGCACTGGTACTGTCCTGGTCGGCTTGTACATTGAGCATGCTCGCCATGCCGGCCGCGAACGTCTGGGCCGACGTCGGCTCGCCATCGACGGACGCTGGCGCTGTTGCCTTGGGCTGCGCCTGGCTGGAAGCGGACACATGGCCGCTCTGCTCCATCGCCAATCGCAACGCCGGCAAGGCGTCGAGCGGATCGGCCTGCGGGTCGAATTCCGGATCGGTCACCGGTGTCGGCGTAGCCGACGTGGCCGAGGCCACCACCGGCGCCGCGACTGCCGCGACGACTGGCGCCTCGGTCGGGCTCACCACAGGCGCGGGCAGCGCCTCGGCAATGACTTCAGGCACGATGACCCCGGGCAGCAAAGCCGGGTCGAGTGTCGGATCGACTGGGGCGGCGTCGGCTACAGGCGTCTCGGCCGTATCGCTATCGTCCTGCGTGGGCTTGTCGTCGGCCGTGGCCGGCTTGTCGGCGGGCAAGGGTTTGCCGCTATCGGCAACCGCCGGCTCAGGAGCGGCAGCCGTGTCGCTGCCTGCATCCTTTTTGACGGTGTTGTCGGAAGCCTTGTCGCGCACAGGCTTAATCTCCGGCTCAAGGGCCGTCGAGGGTTTGACGGGGGCCTGCTTGGCGAAGACCTGGGCGAAACTGGAGGCTTTAGTCCCGGCGTCCGGGCCAGCCGCCAACGGATTGACGGCGGCCTGCGGCTTGGACTGGGTAACGGCCTGAAGGAGTGTATTAGGCGTAACGGGCATGAAATGGTCTCCGCTGCACTGGGATCTTTGATGCAGTCGAGACAGGACAATGCAAGGGATGGGCCAACGCGCCGAACAACAACCTTTTTAACAGTGAAAGCCTTCGCGCTCTTCCTTGCAAAGCTTTCGAACGTAGGTAAATTCGCTGTTGATCTCGCTGACCAATTTTTCGATTCCACGCAGCGAGGGCTGCTTGGCGCGTTGTTCCAGCTCGCCGCACAGTTCAGCCAGGCGGATGGCGCCCATATTGCTGCTACTGCCCTTGAAACTGTGGGCGGTGGCGCTCAATTGCTCGGCGTCCTTGGCCTCAAGCAACACACGCAGGCGTGCCTCGGAATCGTTGAGGAACGTATCCAGCAATTCCGGATACCCTTCCTCCATGACTTCCTTCAACGTGCTGAGCACGTCCCGATCCAGATGAATCTCGCTCACTTGTTCGCTCCTTGATCAAGAATGGCCCCGATTATGCCAGAGCCTCCCAGAAAAACTCCACGCGCGCACTACGACCATCGTCGGACCAACTGGCCTCGTGGCATAGCTGGCGCACCAGGCTGACACCGCGCCCGGATAACCGGTCACGATCCACAGGCCGGGCCAGCACCCGGCTGACATCGAACCCCTGGCCGCTGTCCTCGACCTCAATGACCAGGCGCCCACCCTCCCCTTGGGGAGTCACGTGCAGATGCACGCGGATATGGCCGCTGTCCAGCTCATCCAGACGGATGCCGCGCTCCGTATAGTAGCGGGCAAACCCCGCCGCATCACGCTTGAGACTCGAATCGAGCCCCAGTACGCCGTGTTCCAGCGCGTTGGAATAAAGCTCCGTCAGGACACTGTACAAAGCGCCACTCTGGCCCCTGAGCCCATGGACCTCAAGCAATAACTGCAACAGGTAAGGCATCGGGTTGAAGCGCTTGAGCGTCTGCCCACGGAACTCGAAGCTCACCGACCAATCCAGCGGGCTCGACTGGCCGCTATCGGAATAGACCGGTGGTGGCGGGCTGAGTTGCGTCGGCGCGACCAGCCGCACCTCGACCATGCTGAAGTCGTCGCGGGCCTCGCCGCGAAAATCACCGAGGGCCTGCTGGATATCTTCGAACAGTCGATCGGGCTCGCGGTTGGCCGCAAACACCTGCTGCAACCTTTCCACGCCAAACGGCTGATCATCGCGGTCGCTGGCTTCGATGACGCCGTCAGACAACAGGAATACCCGGTCACCCACCGACATCGGATGCACCTCAGTGCGATCATCAAACAGTTGCGGCGTGAGCACGCCCAACGGCAAGTGGCGCGCCGGCAACGGTGTACGCACGCCGCTGAGGCTGTCATGCAGGTAACCATCGGGCATGCCGCCGTTCCAGACTTCGACAGTGCAGCGCTGGAAGCTCAGGCACAGCAGCGTTGCGCAACAGAACATGTCCACTGGCAGGATGCGCTTGAGCTTGGCATTCATTTCTCGCAGGATCTGCGCCAGGCCGTAGCCTTTCGCGGTCATCCCGTAGAACACTTCAGCCAGTGGCATCGCCCCGACAGCCGCCGGCAAGCCGTGGCCGGTAAAATCCCCAAGCAGGATGTGCATGTCACCAGCCGGGTTGAAGGCGGCCAGCAGCAGATCGCCATTGAACAAGGCATAGGGCGATTGCAGGTAACGGATATTCGGCGCGCTCAGGCAACCGGAGTGGGCAATCTTGTCGAACACCGCCTTGGCAACCCGCTGCTCGTTAAGCAGGTAGTCGTGGTGCCGGGCGATCTGGTCACGTTGCTCGACCACCGTGGCCTGCAACCGACGCAAGCGGTCCATGGCCTTGATCTTGGCAGCCAGGATCACTTGGTTATAGGGCTTGGCGAGGAAATCGTCACCGCCAGCCTCCAGGCAACGGGCCAGCCCTTCGCTTTCAGTCAACGAGGTGAGGAAAATGATCGGAACCAGTTGGTCCCCGGCCAGTTGCTTGATCTGCTGCGCGGCTTCGAAGCCATCCATGACCGGCATCATCGCGTCCATCAGCACCAGGTGCGGACGCTGCTCCCGGTAGACTTCGACCGCCTCGGCGCCATCCGCTGCGGTGAGCACCTGATGGCCTTGACGGCGGACGATGGTCGACAACAGCAGCCGGTCGGCGGCGCTGTCTTCGGCAATCAGGATCGTCAGCGGCTCCGGCGACGATTGCATGGTAATCAACTGATATCGAACAACTTGTCGAAATTGGAAATCGCGAGGATTTTCTTGACGTCGCTGCTGCTGTTGACCACACGGATATCCGACTCGTCGCCACCGGCATGATCGCGCAACAGCAGGAGCATGCCCAAGGCAGAGCTGTCGAGGTAGGTGGCCTTCTTCAAATCCACCACGATAGACTCGGGCTTACTAACGAGTCTCTCGTAGGATTCACGAAACTCCTGATGCCGCCCGAAATCGAAGCGACCTTCAATCGCAATCGTCAATTTTTTCCCATCTTCGGACACTTCAGTTACGACAGACATATTCACTTCCTTGTCGTGGACATATGTGTACAAGGTGTAGCATCAGGTAGAGGTCTGAGCAAGGAATCAAACCCTCCAACCGACAGAATTCCGCTTTCATGATCAATACGGATCATGGCGCGGCAGACGCTGAGACAGTTCATCAAGCAACTTCTGCTCGCGCTTGTCTTCCAGCTGCCGAGCTTCATCGATATAACGCTGTACAAGTTTGCGCAGCCCTTCGACCCGGGCGAAGGCTTCCTGCCAGCTCTGGCGGGCCTTTTCCAGGTTGTTCTGGTGCCAGACGAGGCTTTGGCGCTGCTGATCGATCGCGGTGCCCAGTTGTGCGAGGAACCCCTGGTAGCCCAACAGCCATTGCCCGGAAACGCCATGGCTGCCGCGGGCGATCCACTGCTCCTGGTATTCGAGACGAAAATTCTCCAGGTCGGCCAGCTTGCTCTCGGCCACGACCACTTGTCCCTGGAAATAAGCCAGCCGCTGAACGGCGGTCTTCTCGGCTTTTTCCGCCATGTCCACCACCGGCGCCAGGCGCGCCGCACGACTCGTGGCCATGACCGGTTATCCGCCCGAGACGGGGGTGAAGATGGTCTGCAGGTGCGCTTCGCTCGCGCCCATGCCGATGTTGTCGTTCAGGCCTTGGCGCAGGTAGACCGCCATGGCCGGATAAAGATTGATGGCCATGTCGGTCTCACGATCACCGCCGGGCACGTAGGCGCCCACGCTGATCAGGTCGCGACTCTGCTGGTAACGTGACCAGTATTGCTTGAATTGCTGGGCGCGTTTCATGTGCTCGGCGCTGATGACCGACGGCATGACCCGGCTGATCGACGCTTCGATATCAATGGCGGGATAATGCCCTTCTTCGGCCAGGCGCCGGGACAGCACGATGTGACCGTCGAGTACGCCTCGGGCCGAGTCGGCGATCGGGTCTTGCTGATCGTCACCCTCGGACAGCACGGTGTAAAAAGCGGTGATGGAACCGCCACCCTTCTCCGCGTTACCGGCCCGCTCCACCAGTTTCGGCAACTTGGCAAACACCGAAGGCGGATAACCCTTGGTCGCCGGAGGCTCGCCGATGGCCAGGGCGATTTCCCGCTGGGCCTGGGCGAAACGGGTCAGCGAATCCATCAGCAACAGGACGTTCTTGCCCTTGTCGCGAAAATATTCGGCGATACGCGTGCAATACATCGCGGCCCGCAGGCGCATCAACGGCGCATCGTCCGCGGGCGAAGCCACCACCACGGAACGCTTGAGCCCTTCTTCGCCGAGAATGTGCTCGATGAATTCCTTCACCTCGCGGCCCCGCTCGCCGATCAGCCCGACCACGATGATGTCGGCTTCGGTAAAGCGGGTCATCATGCCCAGCAGCACACTCTTGCCCACCCCGGTACCGGCGAACAGGCCCAGGCGCTGACCGCGACCGACCGTCAACAACCCGTTGATGCAACGGATGCCGACGTCCAGCGGCACGCTGATGGGGTCGCGCTTGAGCGGGTTGATTGTCGGGCCGTCCATCGGCACCCAATCTTCAGCTTTCATTCCGCCCTTGCCGTCCAAGGCCCGCCCGGCCCCGTCCAGCACACGGCCGAGCATGCTCATGCCCATGGGCAGCCGACCGGTATCGGCCAGCGGAACCACGCGGGCACCAGGGGCTATACCGGCGACACTGCCCACCGGCATCAGAAATACTTTGCTGCCGGAGAAGCCCATCACTTCGGCTTCGACCTGCACCGGGTGATAACTGTCATCGTTGATCACCAGGCACCGGCTGCCCATCGCGGCGCGCAGGCCTTCCGCTTCTAGGGTCAGGCCAACCATACGCAACAGGCGCCCTTCCAGGATCGGCTGGCCGGCCAGCTCAGTGGCCTCGGCGTAGCTGCCCAGGCGCTTGCCGAAGCTGGTTCGGTCAAGGCGCATTGCGACCTTCCACTTCGGCAGCAATCAGTTCGGCCGCGTCCGGATCGGCGATAACGGCGGCCTCCGGTTCGTCCGGCAACTCAAGGCTGAGGTCGGCCGGAGCCGGATGCAGGGCCTGCTCGTGCAATTGGTCGAACAGCTTGGCCATGACCTGGCTGATGCGTGTTTCGATTGTCGCATCAATGCGGCTGTGCTCGGTTTCCACCCGGCAACCGCCCGGCAGCAAGGTCTCATCCTCGACGATGCGCCAGCTTTCCTCATGACGCTCGCGCAAGGCCTTGACCAGCTCGAAGTCCTGCGGATTGATGTACAGCCGCACATTGCCGACGCCCAGGGGCAGCAGCTTGAGGGCCTCGCGCATGACGTGCTCGATCTGGCTCGAATCGATGGCCAGCTCGCGCTGGATCACTTGTCGGGTGATGTGCTGCACCAGCCCGACCAGGGATTTCTCGATCTGGGTGTCCTGCTCGGCGATGGGTTCGAACAGGTTCAGCATCAGCGATTCCAGCGCCCGCAGCTTGGCCGTCAGCGCCACGTCGGCTTCCCGGCGGACCTTGATCGTGGTGCTGTGGAAGCCTTCCTTTTCGCCGATGGCGAAGCCTTCGTTGTAGGCCTCCTGGCGAATGCTCTCGACTTCTTCGAGGGTCAGCGGCTGGACTTCCTCCAGCGGCACCTCTTCCATCTCCGGCAACTCTTCCACCGGTTCTGGCTCAGGCTCGGGCACGTGGGGATCGAAGCTGGGCAGCGACCAGACGTCGAAACCACCGACGTCGCGGGCGCGGATCAGGTCGCTGGGTGAATCATCGCTCTTGGCAGACATAACGACCTTAGATCATCTCTTCGCCGCCCTTGCCACCGAGCACGATTTCTCCGGCTTCGGCCATACGGCGGGCGATGGTGAGGATTTCCTTCTGTGCGGTTTCCACATCGCTGACGCGCACCGGGCCCTTGGCCTCGAGGTCGTCGCGCAACAGTTCGGCCGCCCGTTTGGACATGTTCTTGAAGATCTTCTCCTTGACGCCTTCGTCCGAACCCTTGAGGGCCAGCACCAGCACATCGGAGGACACTTCGCGCAACAGTGCCTGGATACCGCGGTCGTCGACATCGGCCAGGTTGTTGAACACGAACATGAGGTCTTCGATCTGACCGGACAGGTCTTCGTCGACTTCGCGGATCGAGTCCATCAGTTGACCTTCGATCGAACTGTCGAGGAAGTTCATGATGTCCGCCGCGCGCTTGATACCGCCCAGGGTGGTGCGCGAAGCATTGGAGTTGCCCGAGAACTGCTTCTCGAGAATCTGGTTCAATTCTTTCAGGGCCGCCGGCTGCACGGTATTCAACGACGAAACCCGCAGGATGATGTCGAGGCGCACTTTATGGTCGAAGTTGCCGAGCACCTCACCGGCCTGGTCCGGATCGAGGTACGCGACGACGATCGCCTGGATCTGCGGGTGCTCGTAACGGATCACGTCGGCGACCGCGCGCGGCTCCATCCACTTCAGGCTGTCCAGGCCGCTGGTGTTGCCACCCAGCAGAATCCGGTCGATCAGGCCGTTGGCCTTGTCCTCGCCCAGGGCCTGGGTGAGCATCTTGCGCACGTAGTCGTCGGAACCGACGCCCAGGCTGGTCTGATCGCCGACGATGTCGACGAACTCGCTCATCACCTGCTCGACCTGCTCGCGGTGCACATTGCCCATCTGCGCCATGGCCACGCCGACGCGCTGGACCTCTTTGGGTCCCATGTGGCGCAGCACCTGGGCGGCGTCCGTCGAACCCAGGGACAGCAGCAGGATCGCGGCTTTGTCGACCCGGGACAATTTGGCAACAGCGGCTCGATTATCACTCATCTGCGTTAATCCACTCTTTCACGACCTGGGCCACACGACCCGGATCCTCTGCCACCAGACTCTTGATGGCGTTCAACTGAGCGTCATAGCCTTCGCTCGGGCTTGGCAGCAGGATGCTCTGCGGCCCGCCGAGGCTGACGCGATCGTTGGCCAATTCGCCATCCAGGCCGCCCATGCCTCCCAGCTCTACATCGCCCAAGCCTGCCAGCTGCTTGTTCTTGCCGCCACCGGTGATGTTGTTGAGCACCGGACGCAGCACTCCAAATACCAGTATCAGGATGAACAACACACCCAATACCTGCTTGACCACATCCCAGAACCAGGGTTGCGAATAAAACGGGATATCGGCGATTTCTTCACCGCGCTCCAGGGAGAACGGTACGTTGATCACGCTGACGCTGTCGCCACGGCTGGCGTCGAAACCGACGGCGTCCTGCACCAGGCGAGTGAAGCGCGCCAATTCGTCGGCGGTCCATGGCGCGCGGCTGGTTTCGCCGTTGGCCGGGTTGACCTTGACCTGATCGTCCACCACCACCGCGACCGACAGGCGATTCAAACGGCCCTGCTGCTGCTTGGTGTGGCTGATGGAACGGTCGAGCTCGAAATTCTTGGTCGATTGTTGACGCTTGTCGGCCGGGTACGGTGCAAGCATCGGTTGGCCGGTGGCCGGATCCATGATCTGCTGGCCATTGGCGTCGATCAGCGGCTGGCCTGGCTGCACCATGCCTGCGGCGGCGGTAGCGCCACCGGTGGTTTGCGGCGCGCTGGCCGGTGCTGGTGGCTGGTTGCTCAGGGCACCCGGCACACCTTGCGGGCCATTGCTGGCGGTACGTTGTTCGTTCACCGACTGCTCGCTGCGCAACGCCGGTTGATCCGGGTTGAACTGCTCGGAAGTCGATTCGACGGCGCTGAAGTCCACGTCCGCCGAAACTTCGGCCTTGTAGCGGCCGTTGCCGAGGATCGGTTGCAGGATGTTGTGCACCCGCTGGGTAAACATGCCTTCCATGCGGCGGCTGTAATCGTATTGCTTGCCGGCCATGGTCAGTTCGGAATTTTCCGCCTGGTCGGACAACAGGTTGCCCTTCTGGTCGACCACGGTGATCTGCGACTTGCTCAACTCGGGAACGCTGGTCGCCACCAGGTTGATAATGGCAACGACCTGGCCTGGCTCAAGCGAGCGGCCGGAATACAGTTCGACCAGTACCGAGGCACTCGGCTTGCGCTCATCGCGCACAAATACCGAGCTTTTCGGAATCGCCAGGTGCACGCGGGCACCCTTGACGTTGTTGAGGCTGGAAATGGTCCGCGCCAATTCGCCTTCCAGGCCGCGACGATAACGAGTCGCTTCCATGAACTGGCTGGTGCCCAGGCCCTGGTCCTTGTCGAGGATCTCGAATCCGATGTTGCCATCGGTCGGCGTCACGCCGGCGGCAGCGAGCTTGAGGCGCGCGCGAGCGACGTCGTCCGCCTTGACCAGCAAGGCGCCGGAATTGGGTTCGACGGTATAAGGAATGTCGGCGGAAGCCAGTGTTTCCATGACTTGTTTGGCATCCATGCCCTCCAGGCTGCCGTACAGCGGACGGTAGTCCGGCTGCTGGGACCAGAGGACCACGGCAAAACCAATCGCCACGCTGGCAGCCAGGCCGACCAACAGGCCAACCTGACGCAGCATGGTCATCTCGGAGAGGTTTTCCAGGAAAGACAGGCCGAACAACGGCGGTTTGCCGTCTACCGGAGTTGCCTTGGCTGGAACGTTATCAACGGCTGCTTCTGCCATGACTCAATAGTTTCCTTAGACCGGCATCTGCATGATGTCTTGATAGGCTTGAACCAGCTTGTTGCGTACCTGGGTCAACGCCTGAAACGAGACACTGGCTTTCTGCGAAGAGATCATTACGTCCGTCAGGTCGACGCCACTTTTGCCAATCTCGAAAGCACTGGCCAACTGGTTCGAAGCCTGCTGGGTATCGTTCACTTTATTGACGGCCTGACCGAGCATGTCGGAAAAGCTGCTGCCGGCCACTTGGGGCACCGCGACCGATTTAGGCTGGGCCATGGCGTCCATCTGCATGGAGCGCATGTCCAGCATCAACCGATTAAATTCAATACCTTGGCTCATGATCTATTCTCTCTGGCGGCCCGCATTTTTTTGACACTTACTCAGCGGGTACGTAGGTAGTAGCAACAAGGGTGCCAGCTCCGTGGCCGTCGGAAACAAATGCGCGCGCGGATCCTTCCAGGCTTCTGTGAAAGCAAGCCTGCTCGCGATAGCGGTGTGTCAGCCGGCGCCCACGTCGCGAGGACCATTGTCTTCGCGAGCAGGCCCGCTCCCACAGGGTTTGTTTAATACTTCAACTGGCGAAGAGATAAGCCTCTACATCCATCCCGGCATCACGCATCTGCGCCAGTTTGTAGCGCAGGGTCCGCGGGCTGATACCGAGGCGTTCAGCCGCCTCCTTGCGTCGGCCGCGTTCGGCGCGCAGGGTGTCGATGATCATCTGGAATTCGCGACGGCGCAGGTCATCTTCCAGGGCGCCGGCGGTTTCCCCCATCATTTCCCCGGGAGGAATCTGCGCCGGGGCGGACTGCAACACCGGCAAAGGCGCGCAGGCCACCGGGCCGGCCAGGCAGAAATCTTCCGGCTGGATCAAGCCGCCCTGCTGCAGGATCAACGCCCGCTGGATAGCGTTGTCCAGTTCCCGGACATTGCCCGGCCAGGGATAGGCAATCAGGCAGGCCTGCGCCTCGGCGGACAACCGCGCCGCCGCGTGCTTCATTTTATTGACGTGTTTGGCCAGCAGGCGCTCGGCCAGCGGCAGGATATCGGCGGTGCGCTCACGAAGTGGACGCCAGGCCAGCGGGAAAACCGACAGCCGGTAATAAAGGTCTTCACGAAAGCGCCCCGCCGCCACTTCTCCGGCCAGGTCGCGGTTGGTCGTCGCCACCACGCGAATGTCCAGGCTGATGGGCTTGCGCGCCCCCACCCGCTCCACTTCCCGCTCCTGCAATACGCGCAGCAGCTTGGCTTGCAGGCCCAACGGCATCTCGGAAATTTCATCCAGCAGAATGGTCCCGCCATCAGCCTGCTCGAACTTGCCAGGCTGGGCCGCGATGGCGCCGGTAAACGAACCTTTCTCGTGGCCGAACAGAGTCGCCTCGAGCATGTTGTCGGGAATCGCCGCGCAGTTGATGGCAACGAACGGTTCGCTGGCGCGCCGGGATTGCTGATGAATATAGCGGGCCAGGACTTCCTTGCCCGTGCCGGACTCACCGGAAATCAACACGGTTGAATCGCTGCGAGCCACCCGCGCGGCCAATTCCAGCAACTGCGCGCTGGCCGGCTCGAGGGCCACCGGTCCCTCGCCCTCGACCGCGGGGCTGCCCAAGGCGTGGCGAGCCACCAGATCCAACAGGGCCTTGGGCTCGAACGGCTTGACCAGATAATCCGCCGCCCCTTGGCGCATGGCATCCACCGCCCGCTCGACGGCGCCGTGGGCGGTCATCAACAGGACTGGCAGTTGCGGCTGGCGTGCGCGCAGCAGGCCGAGCAATTGATGGCCGTCCATGCCCGGCATATTGACGTCACTGACCACCAGGCTGAATGGCTCACGGGCCACTGCGAGCAATGCCTCTTCCGCCGAACCGACAGCGGCATAATCATGCCCGGCCAACAGCAGCGTATCGGCGAGTGCTTCGCGTAGCGCGCGATCATCTTCAACCAGTAGAACCTTGGTCGCCATTTGCTCACTCCACCCCTGGCGCGCTGGAAAACAGCGGCAAGCACACCGTCGCGCACGTACCGCGCCCCAGCCGCGAGCGCAGCCGCAATTCGCCCTGATGGGCACGCGCCACCGCCTTGACCACGGTCAGGCCCAGGCCGGTTCCAGTGGTCTTGGTGGTAAAAAATGGCTCGCCCAGACGTGCAAGCACGGACGGCTCGATACCGCTGCCGCTGTCGCTGACACACAGGCGCAGGGTGTTGTCGCGGGTATACAGGTGCACTTTCAGACGGACATCAACGTCACTGGCCTGAATCGCGTTTTCAATAAGATTTAATACCGCGCCCACCAGCGTGTCACGGTTGCACAGCACCTCGCCCGCATGGCTGTCGCACTGCCAGCGGATCGACACGCCCTGCACATGGGTCAGTGCTGCAGCCTGCAAAGACTGCAGCAGCACCTTGGGCGCGACGCGGTCGGTCAGCGGCAACTCGCCACGGGCGAACACCAGCATGTCGCGCACCTGGTGTTCCAGCTCATGCAAGCGCTCCTTCAAGCGGCCGGCAAAACGCTGCTGGGTCTCCATCGGCAGTTGCTGTTCGGTCAGATGACTGGCGTACAGCAACGCGGCAGACAGCGGCGTACGGATCTGATGGGCCAGCGACGCGACCATCCGCCCAAGGGAAGACAGACGCTCGTGACGGGCCAACTGGTCCTGCAAGTGACGGGTTTCGGTCAGGTCGTTGAGCAGCACCAACTGTCCGGGCTCGGCATCCAGCGAACGGGTCGAAATGGACAACCGCCGACCATCCTTCAGGGAAACTTCGTGGCCGTCGTCTTCGCGGGGCGCGAAGCAGCGAGCGATGACGTGCCGCCAGAGCTGGCCCTCCAGAGGCAGGCCAAGCAGCTCACATGCCGCCGGGTTGGCTTCGCGCACAAAGCCGTGGGCATCGATGACAATGACGCCGCCGGGCAGGAGGTCGAGCAGGTTCTGCAGCCGGTTGGCCAGGCGTTCTTTTTCCGCCAGCTCCTGCATGCGTTGGGCACTGACCACCGCCAGCTCACCCTTGAGCTCGGTAACCCGCGCTTCAAGCAGGCTGTAGGAGTCGGTCAACTGGCTGGACATCTGGCTGAACAGCGAAAACGCCTGTTCAAGTCCAAGCCGGCCAGCCTGTTCGGCGGACGGCATATGTCCCGGCTCGGGGACAGAAGACATCAGGGCGGCTTGGGTCATCGTGCTCTCTCGCTTGGCTGACCGTCAGTTAAACGGAACGTTGCGAGAGCTGTAGCAATACCCGTGCCGAAAAAAAACCGCCTGAAAATCAGGCGGTTGCAAAACAGGCGTCAATCATCCGCCTGTTCATCTCCTTCACGGCGGCTCATGCCGTACTTGCGCATCTTTTCCACCAGGGTGGTTCGACGAATGCGCAAGCGCTCTGCCGCGCGGGCGACGATGCCATTGGCGTCGTCCAGCGCCTGCTGGATAAGCCCTTGCTCCAGGCCGCCCAGGTAATCCTTGAGGTCCAGGCCTTCCGGCGGCAGCAAGGCATTGGTGGTGAAATCCGGCGTATGGCCGTTGATCGCCACCCGCTCTTCCAGGTCGCTGCGCAGGCTGTCGACCATTTGCTCGTCTTCGTCATCGACGTAGCGGAATTTCTTCGGCAGCTCATTCACGCCGATCACACCGTAGGGGTGCATGATCGCCATGCGCTCCACCAGGTTGGCCAGCTCGCGGACGTTGCCCGGCCAACCGTGACGGCAGAGGGACATGATCGCCGCCGAGTTGAAGCGGATCGAACCACGCTTCTCATGCTCCATGCGCGAGATCAGCTCGTTCATCAACAGCGGGATGTCTTCGACCCGCTCGCGCAACGGCGCCATTTCGATCGGGAAAACATTGAGACGGTAATAAAGGTCTTCGCGGAAGCTGCCGACCTCGATCATGGTCTCGAGGTTCTTGTGGGTCGCGGCGATGATCCGTACGTCGACGCTCTGGGTCTTGTTGCTGCCCACGCGCTCGAAGGTACGCTCCTGCAAGACGCGCAGCAGCTTGACCTGCATCGGCAGCGGCATGTCGCCGATTTCATCGAGGAACAGCGTGCCGCCATTGGCCAACTCGAAACGTCCGGCGCGGCTGGTGATTGCACCGGTGAACGCGCCCTTCTCGTGACCGAACAATTCGCTTTCGAGCAGCTCGGCGGGAATCGCCCCGCAGTTGACCGGCACGAATGGCGCTTCGCGGCGCTTGGAATGGTAATGCAGGTTGCGCGCGACCACTTCCTTGCCGGTACCGGATTCGCCGAGAATCAGCACGCTGGCGTCGGTGTCGGCCACCTGCTGCATCATCTGGCGCACGTGCTGGATGGCACGGCTGGTGCCGACGAGGCTGCGGAAAAGGTTGGGTTCGCGATGCCGGCCGCGCTCACGCGCCTGGTCGTACATTTCGCGATAAACCTGGGCGCGGTGCAGCGAATCGAGCAGTTTGCTGTAGCTCGGCGGCATTTCCAGGGTGGAAAGCACCCGGCGGCGCTGGTCTTCCGGCAGGTCGAGGGAAGAATTTTCGCCCATCAGCAAAACTGGAAGGAACTCATCCCAGGTCGAGAGTGTCTTTAGCAAGCCCAAAAGCGAAGCGGGAGCATTTACCGTCCCGATAAGGACGCAAATGACTTCCCGACTGGACGACAGAGAGCCGACAGCCTGCTGCCAATCATGGCTACCGCAGGGCAAATTTTCTTCGCCAAGAAAATTCAGGATCACCGCCAGGTCGCGGCGGCGGACGCTATCGTCATCGATCAGGAGAATTTTGGTTTCACGCCACATGCAATAGCAACTTCCCTAGTCAACTCAGTGCCCGGATTTGGGGGCAAGCTAGACGCTTGCAGACTTGTCATGCCTGTAGACGCCTGAAATCTGTAAACAGCCACTAGTTAAGTCAAAAAATCGTGCACAGTCAAATTTATGGCGCACTTTGTTCGGATTAACTGAAAATTAAATCAGCCGAACAAGTGATAAACCTTCGCCGCGTTCTGTGCCTGATGAATCTGCGACATTTCGCTCACGATTGCCTGACGCTCGCCCGTTGCCGCTTCCAGCAACTGGCGATAGACCCCCAGCAGCTCTTCCAGATTATTACGCAACGCCGCCTCGTCCACCTCGGACTCGCTCAAGACGTCCTCCATGCAGGAACGGCACGCCAGGTCCAGTTGACCAATGGCTTCCCAATTACGCTCAGCCAAGGCGCCAACCAGGGCATCACGGGTTTGTTCGATTCGCTGCAGGACAAGACTCATGAGAGCACTCCTTAGAATTGCGGACCAGGCGTGGCGATGGCATCCCAGCCTTCCTTGACCGTGCGAAGCAGATCGGCGACTTCGTCGAGGATCTTCGGATCGGTCTTGGCGTTGGCTTCGGCCAGGCGTTTCATCATGTAGGTGTAGAGCGCATCCAGCTCGGCGACCGACTCGGCCTGGTTTTCCAGGTCCAGGCCTTCACGCAGACCGCCGACGATGCCGATGGCCTTGCCGATCAGAATGCCTTTGTTTGGAATATCCTTGCGCTCCATCGCGCCTCTGGCTTGGGCGATACGGTCCAGCCCGCCTTCCATGAGCATTTGCACAAGGCGATGGGGACTTGCTTCGGAGGTTTGCGCCTGGGCGCCAATCTTCTGGTATTGGCGAAGGGCTAACATCGGATTCATGTTCTACCTCATCAAAAAAACTTCGGTTCGTATAAACAGCATATCGACGCTGCGTCAGAAAACTTTAGGTCGGAAAAGCCAAAAGCCCGGAACGTAGTCGACACGTTGCCGGGCTTTTTGTATCGGTCGACAATCAGCTGTTTTTCTGCTGTGCCGTCATCGCTTCGAACATGGAGGTGATGTTGTTGGCGGTGGCTTTCAACTTGCCAACCAGGGTGTCCATGTCGTTGTACTTTTTAGTCAGTACCGCGGTAAGGGTTTCGATGCGACGGTCCAGGGCCAACTGCTCTTCGCTCAGTTTCGCCTTGAGAAGATCCAGGTTCTTGGAGCGAGTGGTCAGGATGGCCTCTGAGCCTCCAACACCACCCGCACCAGTCTTGCCTTCAGTGTACGGCTTGATGGCATTATTCATGCGCTCAAGCAGGCCATTTTCACCAGCGAACAGCGTCTGGACTTCCCCACCCAATTGTTTGTCATTGAGTGCCGCAGTAAATTTCCCACTGTCGAAATCCAGAGCGCCAGTCGTCTGGTTGGTGGTGATCCCCAACTGAGAAAGAACGGTCAGCTTGTCGCCTGAACCGGCCTCAGATAAAGGCGTGCGAATGGCCGCCAACAGCGAGCGAGGCAACGAGTCGCCCGTCAATGCCGCAGGGACCGAATTCCCCTCGGCGTCTATCGATGGCTTGGTCAGGGATGTCACAGCCTTCGCAACGGCGTTATAGGCATCGACGAACTTCTGGATCGAAGCCTTCAGACCGTCAGTGTTAGTAGCGACCGTAACGGTTGTCGGGCCTGTGCCCGCAACGAGTAGCGTCATGCTCAAGCCCGAGACCACGTTGTCCAGCTTATTGGTTGCGCTGGTCATTTCCAGGCCGTCAACTTTGAAAATGGCGTCCTTGGCAAATCCCAGCGAACCTGAAGAAGCCGCAGTGGGTGGCGAAGCCATCGCTACGGAGCCATCAGCGGCAAGACTGGCAATGCCACTAAGGGAAATATCGTTGCCCGCACCGGTTTTAGTCGAGCCAACCACCAGGCGTGAACCGAAGCCGTCGGTCACGATGTTGGCGGTGAGTCCGCTGGAGGAGTACTTACTGTTAATGGCATCCCGCACCGACTGCAACGTCGAATCCGCCGGGATATCAAGGGCATAATCCGTGCCACCCTGACTAATCGTCAGCGTACCGCTCGCCACAGCGCTGGAAGCTCCACCGGCGAAAGCAGCCGTCGCAACTTTTGAAGAAGTTGCCAGTTGAGTGACGTCTACCGTGTAGATACCAGCTACTGCAGAGTTGCCTGCCGTCACCGTCAATGCACTGGTGTTGGCGGAAGTGGCGGCGACGCCGGTAAATTGGGGAGTGGTCGTGCTGCCTAAGGCCTTCAGCGTGGACTGAAAGGTAGCCAATAAGGATCTCAGGGTGCCAATCCCGGAGATATTGGAGGCATTGGTCTTGGTTGCCCGGTCAATCTGGCCTTGCTTGGCCGCTTTGTCAGAATCCACCAGCGCCTTGACGATTGCACCGGTATCAAGGCCTGAGCCTAGACCCAGACCCGGAAGAATTGGACTTGCCATTGTGATACTCCCTTCAGTGTGTCGCCGGCCTTTTGGCCAATACAACGCCCAAAAGAATAGAGCAACAAAATTCGTGCCAGCTGTCAGGCTTCAGCGCTGAACAACAAGCTGTTTGCATCATTTAAGCTGTGGGCCAGTTTCAGAACTTCTTCGTTCGGGATCTGACGAATCACTTCACCGGAACCACTGGCAATCACTTTGACGATTACTTTGCCAGAAGGCTCATCAATAGAGAACTCCAGGTTACGCTTGACCGACTGGACGAACTTCTCGATTTCTTGGACAGCTTTCTTCAGTTTGTCCTGTTCGGCGGCAGCGTCTTTCGGAGTTTCCTTGACCGGTGTCAAAATAGCCACGTCAGCCTGAGGCTTCTCCACTGGCTTGTCGACCACTGTAGGCGCCGGCTTCGCCGCTGGATAAGACAAGTTCAGCTTCACGCTCATATCCATGTCCATCACCTCTTGAACGGAAAAAGCGAGAGAGCACGCAAGCGCACTCCCCCGCTAAAACTCATCCGGCTATTACTGAAGCAGCTTCAGTACAGCGGACGGCAGTTGGTTGGCCTGGGCCAGAACCGAAGTGGAAGCCTGTTGCAGAGTCTGCTGCTTGGTCAGTTGTGCAGTTTCAGCAGCGAAGTCGGTGTCTTGTACGCGACCCAGTGCAGCAGCAGCGTTTTCGTTGATGTTCTGCAGGTTGGAGATAGTGCTGGTCAGACGGTTCTGGGCAGCACCGAGGTCCGCACGACTGGCGTTGATGGTCGCCAAAGCAGCGTCGATCGCGTCGATTGCAGCAGAGGTGTTGGTTTCAGCTTCGGCGCTGTCGGCAGCACTGATCGCGATGGCACCAGAGTCAACGCTCAGGGTAGCAGCGTCGAAGCTGTCGCTCAGGGTCAGAGTGATCTGGTTGGTAGCACCGGTGTTGGAACCGACCTGGAAGGTCATGGTGCCAGCGGAACCGTCGATCAGGTTCTTGCCGTTGAGGTTGGTCGAATCAGCGATACGAGTCAGCTCGTCGGACATCTGAGCAAATTCTTTGTTCAGAGCATCACGGTCAGCTGTACCGTTGTTGTCGTTTCGTGCCTGTACGGCCAGTTCACGCATACGCTGCAGAATGTTGGTGGATTCCTGCAGAGCGCCTTCAGCGGTCTGAGCGATGGAGATACCATCGTTGGCGTTCTTGATCGCAACAGTCTGACCGCGGATTTGCGAAGTCATACGAGTGGAGATTTGCAGGCCGGCGGCGTCGTCTTTGGCGCTGTTGATTTTCAGGCCGGACGACAGACGGGTCATCGAAGTGGACAGAGCATCGGAAGCCTTGTTCAGGTTCTTCTGAACGTTCAACGATGTGACGTTAGTGTTTACTGTTAAAGCCATGACGAATTCCTCGTTGGTTGGGTACTGCGGCTTCCGGCCCTGGCAACCGCCGGGTGTGGCCTAGAGAACCTTCGTAATAGTTATCGTCGTAATTGGAACTTGCTTTAGCAGAATTTTCAAAAATTTTGCCATCAGGGTGCCACCCCTCATAAATCAAGGACTTGGCTGCGGCTGGAGGGTGGAAAAATGACGTCAGGGAAACGCCGGTGACGGAGCCGAAGGCGGAGGACAGCGTTGAGTGGAGCGAAAGAGGTTATTTCGGCCGACCGGCAGTCAACAATTGAGCCCATTCATACTCAAGATAATCGGCCAACGAAATCCAGTTCTGCGCCTGCTGATCAACCAGCATCAAGGCAAGCAGCCTGTTCCACGACGCAGGGACGTCGCCTGGCATCAATTCGACTAAAGGCTGCACCGATTCGATCAGCGCGACCATCGCCAGCCCCGCCTCGACATCTCGTCCAAGGCGAAACAGACGCGCGCACTCACGGGCATCATCGATCACTACCTGTAGCTCGGTCATTGCACATATTCCGGATCAAAATCGGTGCCCACAATCAACGCTCCGTCTCGACTGCTGTTATAGAACCGCACCTGGGGATGCCTGGCGATAAAACGCTCCAGCTCACAGAGGTAGCTGCGGAAGTTGAGCTGGGTCTTGACTCGCCGGCCGTGCCCATCAAGCACCCAATGCCTGGACGCCCCTAACTGCGGTCCCAAGTCGCCATCGCCCCATCCTGCATGGGTCTTGTCATTGGGAAAGGCAAAATCAGCACCAAAAAGCGTGATGTGCGCAGCGCCCATTTGCACCGCCAGGTCGACCGCCGGATGAATCACGCTTCCGCCTACATGGAGTTCGGCCCGGTGCAGTTGCTCACGCATCTGGCGATAGACCGGGCTGGAGGAGTAAGCGACGTAGCGAGGCCCTTGCCACGCCTCAATCACCAAGGGGTCGGCCATCGGCAGATAAACCAGCGCGATGCCGTCGGTGTTTTCAGAGGGAAGATGACGCGCCGAGATACGCTGGTCGATGCTGACCACGATGTCGGGACGAATGCCGTGATTGATCAACGGCCGGTATGCCGTATCGACACAAATCAACAATGGTCGCTCGGCTTGCTCGCTAAGGTGGCGCAGTCTTTCGAAATGTCGCTCAAGGCTGGGGCCGGTGGCCAAGACGAACGCCTTACGGCCCGTGAAGGCGCCGAACAGCTCGGCGACATCCCGATCTTCGCTCGCGAGGCTGAAGGTAGATTGCAGGCGTTCAACAATCTCAGGGGACTGCGGATCGAACTCACGATTAGTGAAAGCCAGATGGATTTCACTGATCAATCGATCACGAATCTTGGCATTGTAATCGTCGGCCAACACCAGCTCGGCGGGCAATGCAAAAAATGGCAACTGGATCTCCGCCAGATCACCGGCATGAAGCAATACCACTCTCGGGTCGCACAGCCACTGTGATTGATCCAGCACCTGCAACACCAGGGCAAACACCGAACCGTTGAGAATATGCACGCACAACCTTTCGAGCCCTGCTCGCTCCAGCAAGCGGTTCTGCAGATCGCCCAGCCCGGTGCCGTATACATGCACCACGGGAGCGTCCAGCGGAAGCGTGGCGGCTTGCAGGCCGGCCTCGGCAAGACGGTCGTGTCGACTGGTCAGTTGAATGCCATTGACACTCAGTGTCGACCCAAGACCCTCTACAAGATCAGCCTGCAATTCACTGACATCCTCAAGCAACAGACGCTCGGCCAAGGCCGGCCAACGATGCTGGATCACCTGGAGGTTGCGTTCAAAGTACTCGCTCATGGCGTCTCGCTTTTGCGTCAGGCAAAAAAATAGCGTTCAAGGTTACACCTTGGACGCTATTTTTGTGCCCGGGTTTTATGGGCTTAGGGGCGATAGATGATCGCCGAACCCCATGACAGACCTACGCCGAAGCCACTCAACGCCACACGCTTCCATTCGGAGTTGAGCACGTGTCTCTCCAGCAGCAGTGGAATGCTCGACGACACGGTGTTGCCGGTCTCGACCATATCCTTGATGAACTTTTCCGGCTCGCCTTCGAAACGACGCGCCACAGCGTCGACAATCGCGGCACTGCCCTGATGGATGCAGAACGCATCGATGTCACTGGGTTGCAGGTCGGAATCGGCAAGCAACTCGTGCAGATGTGCCGGCACCTTGAGCAAGGCGAAGTTGAATACCTGGCGACCGTTCATGAAGAATACGCCATCACTGACCTTCAGGTGCGGCGCACCGGAACCGTCGGTGCCGAACTTGGCCTTGCCCAATTGCCACGGCGCATCTTCGCCCATCCATGTAACGGTGGCGGCGTCGCCGAACAGCATCGTAGTGTTGCGGTCTTCCGGATCGACAATCTTCGAGTAAGGGTCGGCAGTCACCAGCAGGCCGTTCTTCAGGCCGGCGGCTTCCATGAAACCCTTGATGGCGTAGATACCGTAGACATAACCCGAGCAACCCAGGGAGATGTCGAACGCTGCCACACTGGTGGGCAGGCCGAGTTTGTCCTGGACGATTGCCGCAGTGTGGGGCAAGCCTTCTTCGTCACCGTTCTGGGTGACGACAATCAGCACGTCAATGGATTCGCGCTTCAGATCGGGATTATTGGCAAACAGCGCATTAGCTGCTTCGACGCACAGATCGGAGGTTTCCTGCCCGTCATCCTTGCGTGGCAAGAAGGCGGAACCAATCTTGCCAAGGATGAATTCTTCATCCTTTTCAAATTTTGCACCTTGTGCGTAATTGTCCACGCCGGCTACAGGAACGTAGCTCGCAATGCTCTTTATGCCAATCATTACGGCTTCCCAATCAAAAACAGCCCAATACCACCGCTCGCAAGGAATCGAGGGGCGCCGACAAACGGGAAGTGTAAAGGGCTATCACTGGTCCTGATAAGGCCCAGGCGCCATCTTCCCGGTCAATACAATACAGTGAAGATGCGCGTTATGACTCGCAGGTCACGCTAAATGCTGAATAGGCCCCATCAAAAAGCTATTCAACCAACAACCAGGACAGCGGAGTGCCACGCTTGATAGCCTGCCGAGCGCGACGGCCCATCAATGAATCCTGGTGTTTGGGCGCGAGTCCAAGGCCCGGGCGGATGGCACGGACGTTCTGCGACGTAAACGCTTCGCCGGGGGCCATGTCTTGCGTTACGTACAACGAACGACGGTAGACCAAAGATTTGCGCTCGGCCTCGGTCACGCCGTAAAGCACCTGCCCCATGGCCTGCCAGGCACGCTCGGTTTCGATCACCAGCGCTGCCAATTCTGCAGGTTCCAGGGAAAAACCGGCATCCACCCCGCCAGCGGCGCGATCAAGGGTGAAATGTTTTTCAACGACAGTCGCCCCTATCGCCACCGCAGCAACGGACACGCCGACTCCCATGGAGTGATCCGACAAGCCCACCTCGCAACCAAACAACTCCCGCAGATGGGGGATGGTGCGCACGTTGCTGTTGGCTGGTGTGGCGGGATACGTACTGGTGCATTTGAGCAACACCAGATCCTTGCAACCGGCCTCGCGGGCGGCACGCACGGTTTCATCGAGCTCAGCGATGCTCGCCATGCCGGTGGAAATGATCAGCGGTTTGCCCGTCGCAGCGACCCGACGAATCAGCGGCAAGTCCGTGTTTTCAAAACTGGCGATCTTATAGGCGGGCACGTCCAGGCTTTCGAGGAAATCCACAGCGGTCTCGTCGAACGGCGTCGAGAACGCGAGCATGCCCAGCGCCTTGGCCCGGGCGAAAATCGGAGCGTGCCATTCCCAGGGCGTATGGGCCTTTTCGTACAAGTCATAGAGCGATGTACCCGCCCAAAGGCTGCTGGGGTCCTTGATGAAGAATTCCCCTTCGCTCAGATCCAGCGTCATGGTATCGGCAGTGTAGGTCTGCAGCTTCAAAGCGTGAGCGCCGGCATGGGCGGCGGCTTCGACGATCTGCAAGGCCACTTCCAGCGATTGGTTATGGTTGCCGCTCATCTCCGCAATGATGAAAGGCGGCGCGTCAGCCCCGATACTGCGCTGACCGATCTTGAAACTACTCATGAGGATGATCCTTCAATACGCGCGTGAACACGCATGTGCCTTGACTGAAACCGGCTTGGCGGAACAGGTCCAGAGACGCTTGGTTAGCGGGCAGAACCTGAGCGGTAAAGCGGCTCAATTGCGGCCAGTGGACGGTAGCAAACGCCTCACCATGGGCCAGCAATGCCCTGCCCCACCCCAGCCCCAGGCGGTTCTCGAATAAATAGATCGATACCAGCGCTTCGCTGCCTTGCAGGTCATAACGCAATACGCCGACAGGTCCGTCGGACGCATCGCCAACCAGCAATAAACGCTGTGGATTGACCAGGCTGCCTTGCAGCCATTGGCAATGGCGATCCCAGTCGACGGGTGAACGATCCAGCGATACACGGCGCACGGCGTCGGCATTACGCCCCTCGAAAAGCAGATGGGTGTCAGCTTGCGTGGCCGGTCGAACCTGCAGCAACGCGCCGGCCATGGCTACAGCGACCCTGGATGCGCCCAAGCCATCGACCAACTGCAGGGAACGCTGGGCCAAACTTTGGCGCAACCCTTGGTTGCCGACGAGGAATCCGATGGCTTGGCGCAACTGCTCCATCGTAACGTCCTCTTTGGGTCCCAGATAAACATGAGCCCCGAATGTCGCCATCATCTCGCTGTTGGCCTGCTGATTGTTCGATACCGCGATACAAATCGTGGGCAACCCCATGGCGGCCCGCTCCCAACTGGTTCCACCACCGGCACCAATGAACAGGTCGGCCTCCAGCATGAGCCGATGAAAATGACTGACGAAACTGTGCAATCGCCAATGGGGACGACTTGCCGCCATCCGTTGCATGCGAGCCCACGCCGGGTTATCCGCACCGGCAACAAAATCCACTTCCAGCTCAGGGTAATCCGCCAGCGCCAGCATTGCGTGATGAGTCTGCATCGCCGCATCAAAACCGCCGAAATTGACAAGCACGCGCCTGACCTTCGGTTTTATCTCGATCGCCCCGCAACGAAACTCATCGCGCAACAACGCGTAACGCGGTCCCAGCAGCGTACGGCAATGCTCGGGCAGCAACCCTTCATACGCAGCTTGGGTACCGGACAGATTCTGATTAAGCAGGAGGTCGACGCTATAAGTCCGGGTCGCCAGGTCATCCACCGCCATGATCCTTGGCGCAAGGCGCCGGGCAGCGGTCTGCCAATTATGATCCAGACCATAGTGGTCAACGATGATCCAGTCGAAACCGGGCCTATCGGCCAGCGCCTGCTCCAACGCCTCGATATCCGCTTGCCAGGGCAACAATGACTCGATGGACTGTTGCGGATCTTCTCCGGGATAAAAGTCCGGCAGGGAGAACGTCTCGAAGCCCTCGGCCTCCAAGGCGTGCAGACGATGCCCGATGAGCAACCGACAGGCGAACGCGACGTGCGCGCCCTGCCCGCGCAGGACTCGCGCCAAGGTCAGGCAACGGGCGATGTGCCCGCTGCCGATGCTGGGTGAAGCGTCGGCGCGGATCAGCACTCTCATTGCAATTCACCGCCTGCTTTCAAAGCGGCGTAGAGATACTCGGCGCGCTTCCAGTCTTCGGCTGTATCGATGTCTTGCACCAGATGACGAGGCAGCACTACCGGCAGGCTTTTCGGCGAAAACAATGCATCGCCACGCAACCAGGCGTCCCGGCGCCCCCAATAGAATTGGCCAGCATCCTGAAAAGCTTCGGCCAGGTCCTGGGAGCGGGTGTCGCGAAATTGCGGGTACAGAGGCGTCAACGCGCCCTGTTCGTCCAGTGTCAATGCACGTTGCACCGGAAAGCCAAAACCGGTCACGGAAAACGCGAACGACTTCTCGGGATGCTCGCGCAGTAAGTCAAAACCTTCACGTAGAAACCGCGGTTGCAACAAGGGGGCGGTGGCATAAATGCAACAGACAAAGTCGAACGAACGCGCACGCAATTCATTCAGGGCATGGACAATCACCGTCGCCGTTCCGGTGAAATCATCCGCTAACGCTGCCGGTCGCAGGAATGGCACCTGCGCACCGTGAGCCTTCGCCACTTCGGCGATTTCTTCGTCATCGGTGCTGATGAACACCGCGTCGAACAACGTCGACTCCAGCGCCGTGCGAATCGAGCGGACAACCATCGGCACGCCATCGAATGGCTTGAGGTTCTTGCGGGGAATGCGCTTGCTGCCGCCACGGGCAGGAATGATCGCGATTGCGCTCACGCGTCGTTACTCCTCAAGCAATCGTTTCAGTTGCCCAACCACATAGTCCTGCTGTTCGTCGCTGAGGGAAGGAAACATCGGTAGGCTGATGGCCTCGGCGTAATAACGTTCAGCCTGTGGATAATCACCTTGGGCAAATCCCAGATCGCGGTAATACGGTTGCAAATGGACCGGTATGTAATGCAGGTTCACGCCGATCTTGGCCGCGCGCAAGCCTTCGAAAACCTGACGATGACTGAGGGAAATCTCATCAAGTCGCAAGCGCACCACATACAAATGCCAGGCCGATTCGGCGTCGGCTTGCACGCCGGGCAAGGTCAGCGGCGAACCACCCAGCAACTGATTATAGCGCGCCGCCAAACCACGACGCCGGGCGACAAACCCATCGAGCTTGTCCAACTGGGAAAGCCCCAGGGCAGCTTGAAGATCCGTGATACGGTAATTGAAACCCAGCTCCACCTGCTGATAGTACCAGGGCCCATGGCTGGGCTCGCTCATCTGCGCGGCGTCACGGGTCATCCCATGGCTGCGCAGACGTTGCAGGCGCTGCGCCAGCTCCGGGCGATTGGTCAGGACCATCCCGCCTTCAGCGCTGGTAATGATTTTCACCGGATGGAAACTGAACACCGTCATGTCCGCGAATTCGCCACACCCCACTGGCCTGTCGGCATAAGACGCGCCCACGGCATGAGAGGCGTCCTCAATGACCGTGAAGCCGTATCGCTCGGACAGGCGAGAGATCTCACGCATGTCACAGCTTTGCCCGGAGAAGGCTACCGCCACCAAGACCTTTGGCAGGGTCCCGTCACACTCGGCCCTGTCGAGTTTTATGGCCAAGGCAACGGCATCGAGATTCCAGGTCAGCGGATCGATATCGACGAAATCCACCTGCGCGCCGCAATAACGGCCGCAATTGGCTGAGGCCAGAAAAGTGTTTGGCGTGGTCCACAAGCGATCCCCAGGCCCAAGCCCCGCAGCCAGGCAAGCGATGTGCAGCGCGGCGGTCGCGTTGCACACCGCCACGGCATAACCGGCCCGGCAGCGACGGGCCATGGCCTGTTCAAAACATTCAATCGCCGGCCCTTGCGTCAGCCAATCGGACTGCAACACGGCGACGACGGCATCGATGTCAGCCTGATCGAGGCTTTGCCGACCGTAGGGAATCATACCGATAGCCGGGCGTGCAGATCGGCGATCTGTTCCACCGATAAAAAGTGAGGATTGGTGTCAGAACGATACTCGAAGTCCTCCGCGACGGGAGTGCCTCGTTCGCCCAGGTTGTCCATAGCGAAATCCACATCCACGTTGGTGAAGCGAATCGACGGCTGGATTGTGTAATGGTCTGTGAACTCGATCGTCATGCGTGCATCATCCAGCGGCACCATCAACTCATGTAGTTTTTCACCGGGGCGTATGCCCACGTTCTTGCGCGGCAAATGTCCAGCCATGCCCGACGCCAAATCGATGATGCGAATCGATGGAATCTTCGGCACGAACACTTCGCCGCCGTGCATGCGGGCGAAGCTGTCCAGCACGAATTGCACACCGTGATCGAGGGTGATCCAGAAGCGAGTCATACGTTCATCGGTAATTGGCAGCTCCGTCGCGCCCTCGGCGATGAGCTTGCTGAAGAACGGCACCACCGAACCCCGGGAGCCGGCAACATTGCCATAGCGCACGACGGCGAACCGGGTCTGCTGTTCACCCGCGATATTGTTGGCCGCCACGAACAATTTGTCCGACAGCAACTTGGTCGCGCCATACAGGTTGATTGGGCTGGCCGCTTTGTCAGTGGACAGTGCAACGACTTTTTTCACACCGTTCTCGATCGCCGCTGCGATGATATTTTCTGCGCCATTGACGTTGGTGCGAATGCATTCGGTGGGATTGTATTCAGCCGCGGGCACTTGTTTGAGCGCTGCTGCATGCACCACATAATCAATCCCGCGCATGGCCTGGCGCAGACGATCGGCGTCACGCACGTCTCCCAGGAAATAACGCATGCAGGGAGCATTGAAGGTTTGTTGCATCTCGTACTGCTTGAGCTCATCGCGGGAAAACACCACCACGCGCTTGGGCTGGTACTGCTCCAGCAACCGGCGGATGAAATTACGCCCGAACGAGCCGGTGCCGCCTGAGATGAAGATCGATTTACCGTTGAACATACCTTGAGTCCTTTGCCTGATTACCAGGCCTATGCGAGCAACCTTGCCCAATCCACTGCCGCAGCGGTGCCCAGCGCAAAGCCGGTTCCGGTCAAGGCCAGGTTTGGGTTACGCACCGCGTCATGGCTGAAGCGCGCCTCCCACTTGTTGCGCAAGACCTTGGTCGCCTCCGGTGCATCAGGGAACGTACCGGAGTGCAGCATTTGGGCCTGGGGAGTCCAGACGGTGAGATAACCCGCATCCGCCGCTTTCAGGCACAGGTCGACGTCGGCAAACGCTTCACCGAAATGTTCCTCGTCCAGGCCGCCAACGGCTTCGAACAAGTCTTTGCGGATCATCAGGCACGCGCCGGACACCGCCGAGTAGTTCTGTTCCGCCTGATGGCCGTTAAGATAGCCCTTGGCGTCCTTGCGTTCGCCAACGAACACCGAGGCCACCCTCCCATCGGGCTTCAGTACCAGCCCTGCCTGGGTAGTGATACCACGGTTATCCATTTGCTTACTGCCGACAATCCCCACCTCGGGCCGCTGGGCCTGATTGAGCAGGCTGTCGAGCCAGTTGGCATTGATCACCTGCACTTCGGCCGACAATAGCACCAGATACTCGCCCTTGGCTTGCGAGCTCGCCCAGTTGTACAGAGCCGACGCACTGAGGCGACTGTCGCTGCGCAGAACGCGGATCCGCTCGCCCTTGCCTTCCAGGCTATCGAGCCACTGAGCCAGTTCCTCGGATCGGCTGTGGTTATCGGCAACCAATATTTCGTGCCGATGGTAGCGGGTGCGTTGCAGCACGCTGACCAGCGCCTGCTGTACCTGCTCGAAATTGTCTCGACTTTCGAGAATGATCGACACCAGTGGCCGCTCGGCATGCTGGTAATCGATCTGGTATGTCAGCGGTAGCGCCGAGATGACCTGGGCGCGATAGCCGCGGGCGGCCAGGTGGCGCGTCAGTACCTGACGCTCCTGGGGCTTTTCCTCTTCCGGCGGGGCGTCGCAGATCAGCAACGGCTCGGCCAGGTGCGCCAGGCCGGCCAGCCCTGCGTCTTCAATCAGGCGCAACAGCAGATCCTGCTCCAGGGCCTGGGTGTATTCGGGCGTGAATCCTCGGGCCTGGGCCAGCACTTGGCGATTAATCAGCCAATGCCGCGCCATCAGCGAAGGCACCGATTGCAGGAAATCGAGATTGACGCCAGGGCGGAACACATCGATGAGGCTGCCATCAGCCTTACGCTGGATTTCATCCATGGCCACCGCGCGAACGCCGTCGGCATCGATCAGCTCGAGGCTCGCGCGCAACAGGCCACTCGGGGTGAACTGGTCACCGGTCTCGGCAAGCACCATCCAGTCAGCAGTCGATTGCCCGATGATCTGATTGACGCGCTCAACATAATTGGAGGTGCTGACTTTGACGAAGTGCACGGTGTCGCGCACGGTGGTGGTCGCCGGCAGGTCGCCGGTGGTGAAGACCACCACGTTGAACGCCTTGCAGTGGCCATTGACCAGACTGTCGAAGGTGGCCTGTAGCTTGAACATGTCAGCGTCCAGGTCCAGCAGCAGAATGCCAAAGCGCGGTCCGCCCTGATGCTCGACCAGATGGGCTGCAATGGATGTGAGCTGTTGGGCGTTGGGGCTGCGTGCTTCAAGCCAGCTCAACAGACGGCCGGAGTGCATGTTATCCAGCAACCGGCGATCCTGCTGGCCCGGCACCGAATCCAGCCGCTCGGCCCAGGCCTGCAATTTCACCGCTTCGTCTGGTTCGTCGCTGTTTTTCAACGACTCGGCCAGGCGCTTGACCACTGTGCGGTTGAATGCGTAAAGGCTCTGGGCCTCCCATAACCGGCTGCGTATCGTGCGCTCGTTGTCGTTAGGTTGCAGCCGCATCAGTTCATGCTGACGCAGCAGGATGCCTTCCAACTGCTGAAGCTGAAGGCGACCGGCCGGCATTGCATGCAGCAGGAACTCAAATTGAGTGAGCAGGTCGAAGACCCGCTGATTGTAGAACGGCATTTCGACAAATTGCTGTGGGCCAAACGAACGGACCGGCTCGCCCCCCGCCTCCAGCCATGTCGAGCGGATGATCTGCGTGCCTTTGAGTGAGCGCCCCTGCAGCAGGCAGTCAGCCATGGCCGCGAAGCTGTCCAGGGCAATCTGCTTGACGCGCCCCGGCGCCTGCTCGCGCAGAGGCGTAGGGAGAGACGCCAGGAACTCGGCGAACTGCTCACGCTCGGCGACGCTTTTGGCGTCTTTGTAACTCAGCACCGTCAGCACGTTGGTGTTGTGTTCGGAGCCGCCGTAGTTGAGTTCGCGCACGGCGAACGGAATCGGCAGGATCCGTGCCTTGGCACAAGCCAATAGGTAAAAGCTATGGCCGATTTCCTGCCACTCGAAACTGGTGCCTGGCGGCAGCATGCCGTACCACTGTTGCAGCAGGTCAGTGCGGGTAACGGCGTAGAACGGCGGCAGGAACTGATCCATGAAGCGGATCACCCGGTCCTCGGCCAGTTCGCTGTCGTAGTCCTCGTGCACCTTGCGGTCTCGGCGGAAGTAGCAGACTTCTGTCGCGCAGGACAAATACATGATGCCGTAGCCGTGGCAAAGGCCGTAGTCGGGGTTGGCTTCGAGAAACTCCACCGACTCGGTCAAGGCATCATGCAGCAGGAAATCGTCATCGGCGGCGAACACCATATAAGGCGTTTTGACCTGGTTGACACCATAGGTCAATTTTTCCTGAAGCCCTTTGTAGGTGAATTGAGGCAAGTGGCGGTAATCGACCGATGGAAAATCCCGGGCGATCTGATCATCCCGCTCCACCGAGGAATCCAGCACCAGCACCGAGCACGGATAGCTGCTGTAGTAATGCAATGTGCGGCGCAGGAATGCGCTGCGGTTGTGGGAAATGACCACCACGGTGAACCGCTCGTTCAGCGGTGCCACGTTGTTTTGAAGCATATTTCGAACCTGCATATTTCCTAGTCCCCACAACCTGCCAGACGCCAATGACTTGAAACGGATGGATTAACGAACCCGACGCAGATAACCATCCGGGGCAACGGTGATCAGGAGTTTGTTCTGCAGTTGCTGGTCGATTTCGAAGCTGTCGTTTTCTTCGAGGTATTTCCACACCGCGGTTTTAGGGTTGTCGCCCGGCCCCCATGGGCGATCCGGGAAGAAGTCCGCCGGCATGTCTTCCACCACCGTGTCCATCACCACGCAGTAGCTGCCCACCGAAACCAACGGCGCATACAGACGCAGCTCTTCAAGTACATGGTCATGGGTGTGGTTGGAATCGAGTACCAGAATGACTTTCTTGCCTTTGGCCGCTGCACGCACCTGCTCGGCGATGGCCGGATCGATACTCGAACCTTCGATCATCGAGATGCGTTTGCTCATCGGATGGCTCTCGATGGCTTCGCGATTGTGCGGGCGAATATCCAGGTCGATACCCAGCACTTCGCCGTGGCCTTGCAACTCCAGCAACGAAGCGTAATAGATGATCGAACCGCCGTGGGCGATACCGCATTCAATGATCAGGTCAGGCTTGATCTGCCAGATCAGTTCCTGCATGGCCATCATGTCCTGTGGCAGTTGGATGATCGGCCGCCCCATCCATGAAAAATGGTAGCTGTACTTGTGGCGGGCCGATTCGTTGAAAAACGCCTTGGCCAGGCCGACGAGTTTCTGATCTTGGCCTTGACCGGCGATTTCGGTCTGGCATTGGGCTTCGAATGCTTTATGGATAGTGTTGTCGGTCATTTTCGAATCTCGTGGTTATTGAAACGAAGCGCTGTCAACGGCGTGGTAGACGTAGCGCCCACCGGTCATCCGCTTGATCTCTTCGAGGTAATTAGAATTCATGACAAATACATGCGCCCCTTCAGGTAGAGCAGCCATCGCCTCCTCGGGGGAGGAAACCCGCACCCCACTCAACGGCAGGTATCGCCCCTGCTTGGCCGGGTTGATATCCACCACGCAGTCCACTGCAACACCGGCTCGTTGCAGGAATAGCGAGTAGATCACGCCCTTGGACGACGCCCCCCAGATCGCCGAGCCTTGCCGCGGCGCAGCCTGAACAATCTGCACGGCGTGACCGAGACTGGCGGTGAATCCGTTGGGCAATTGCAAGGCTGGAACGGGCTGATCCGGCTTCAGGCGCAACGTGGCCAGATCAGCAACGATATACAGGTACTGACCGCCGAACAGGTGCCCGGCCTCATGTACCGTGCCAAACATCCGGTGCAGGTCAGCGAGGCGGAAATAGTTGACATGTTCGTAGAACAGGTCGAACCAGGCACGATGTTCGAGGATCCAGTCCAGGCACGGCACCTCGATGTAAATCTGTCCGCCCTGGTTGGCCGCCGCGATCTCAGCAAGAAAAGCCACCGGGTCCTGGATATGCTCCAGCACATGACGCAACACCACCGCATCGGCGGACAGGCCCAGTTCGCGAGTGAACGGCGCCTTGATCACGCCTGCGCTGTCGCCCTCATAGGCGGGATCGATACCCGTGATCGTGTAGCCACGCTCCTTGAGCAGTTCCAGAAAATAGCCTTTGCCGCAACCGACCTCGATCAATTCCTGGCCGCTGAAATGCCGGGCGATGATGCCTTCCACGTCAGCAAGATGCTTCTGGAACTGACCGGAATAGGCCTGTTCATTCTGGTAATCGCTGTCATAGCTGAGCTTGTCAGCATCGAACGCCTGATTGAAAACCAACCCGCTCACGTCGTCCTGGACCAACACCATGTCGGCGCTCGCCGAGGCTCTGGCCGACTGCTCGTTGGCGAAGGTACGGTTCTGCAGAACCGGAAGGCCGGTGGCCCGGTATAGCTCACGCGTCATGTTCGGCTCCCAACAAAGTATGCAAACGTTCGGCCACGCCCCAGAACGCCATGGGTTCGTGAGTCGGATACGGATAATGACCGAGGTTCAGGCGAATGGCCGCGCCACGCTCACGTAACCTTGCTTCTACCAGCGCACGAACCGACACCGGCTCGCCACTTGAGCAATTGACGACACCATTGAATTCGCGCCGCGACAGCAGCCCCGCCAGATAAGCACTCGCTGTTTCGATTGCCAGGTAATCGCGCAACTGCTCGCCACCCGACATATCGAATACCGGCGCCTGGGCATCAATGGCCCGGTCCAGCGCCGCGAGCAGGCTGGTGGGGTTCTGACCAGCGCCGTGCAGATAGAACAAACGTGCCCACTGCAAGGTGAACGGGTGCTCGCGTTGCAGGTGTTCAAGGAACAGGCGCAAGGTGTTTTTTGCCAAGCCGTAAGGGTTGGCCGGTTGCGGCGCAGTCTGCTCATCGAGCGGTCCGCTCTGCAGGCCATATTCGAAACAGGTCCCCGTGACCAGCACCTGGCCCACTCCCGCCATGACCGCCTTTTTGATGAACTGATAATCGGCCATCAGGTTATGTTCGAAATGAAACAGTGCCTGGTAATTCGGCAATCCCGGCCACGCCAGATGCGCCAAGGCATCGACATCCTCGACCAATGCAGCAACGTCCAGTTCTTCGGCATGGACATCGGCCGCGACGAATTCAACCCGGTCGAACCAGGGCAATGCCTTGGCAGGCTCCTCCCGGCGCGCAACGGCCCTGACCTGACAACCGCGAGCGAGCAGGGCCGCGACCAGATGACGGCCGACAAACCCGGTGGCGCCAGTCACTAACACCTTCATAGCAGCGTCAGCTCAGGCACCGCGATGACGAATTGCCCGCCCCATTGACGAACCTCAACCAGCTGCTGGCTGACTTCGCTCAGCAAGTTCCAGGGCAGGACGACAACGTAGTCGGGTTTCTCTATTGCGATACGCTCAGGCGACACGACAGGAATCCGACTGCCCGGCAAATATTTACCCTGCTTGTGCGGATTGGCATCCGCCACCCACGCCAGCAGATCAGGCTTGACCCCGGCGTAGTTGAGCAAGGTGTTGCCCTTGGCGGCCGCGCCGTAACCGACCACGTGCTTACCATCGGCCTTGGCCTGCAACAAAAAGCGCAACAGGCCATGCTTGATCGCTTCGGCAGCCGGCGCCAGGGTGGCGTAGTACGCGGCGGTTTTCACGCCGGCATCCAGTTCGGCCTGTAACTGTTGTTGCACCGAGGACTGGACCGGGCGTCGAATGCCGTCGACACGCTGGACGAAGACTCGCAACGAACCGCCATGGGTCGACAGCTGGCTGACATCGAAGACTTCAAGCCCATTGCGCTCGCACAGGGTTTGCACGGACGTCAGCGACAAGTAAGAAAAATGTTCGTGATAGAGCGTGTCGAACTGCTGCCCGGCCATTAATGTGAGCAGTTGCGGAAACTCGAACGTGGCGACACCGGTCGGCTTGAGCAGGGTGGCAAACCCGGCGAGGAAATCATTGATGTCCGGCACGTGGGCCAATACGTTGTTGGCCGCCATCAAATCCGCTGCCCAGCCTTCGCCCTCCAGCTGCGCGGCCGTTTCGCGACCAAAGAACAACTCGCGGATCTCCAGACCTTTGGCACGGGCGGCCTCGGCGGTGCTGCGCGTCGGCTCGACCCCCAGGCACGGGATACCGCGCTTGGCCACGAACTGCAACAGGTAGCCGTCGTTGGCGGCAATTTCCACCACGCGACTGTCAGCGCTCAGGTCGAAGCGCTCGACCATCTCGGCAACATAACGCTCGGCGTGGGCCAGCCAGGTGCTGGAAAAAGAACTGAAATAGGCGTACTCGGCGTCGAACAGCGCATCCGCGCTGGTGTAATCCTCGGTCTGCACCAGCCAGCATTGCTGGCACACTGCAACTTTAAGCGGCACCCACTGCTCGGCCTGATCCAATTGTTCGGCCCGCACATATGCGTTCGACGGCGGCGAAGTACCGAGGTCGATCAGTGGCAAAGCCAGGGCAGTCCCGCAACCTCGGCAGTTCATAGACGCACTCCAGCAAAACGTTCGTCGAGTAAAGGATGGTTGCTATCCCGGCTCGACAGATTATTGACAGACAGCGGCCAGGCAATCGCCAGCCGCGGGTCATTCACAGACAGGCCACCCTCATGCTCCGGAGCGTAGTCGGCACTGTGCAAGTAAAGCAGCTCAGCGTCGTCGGTCAGGGTCTGGAACCCATGGGCAAACCCGGCCGGGATCAACAGACTGCGGCCATCACCAGCCTTCAGGTGCTCGGCATGCCATCGCAGGAAGGTCTCGGACTCGGGTCGCAAATCCACGGCCACATCCCAGACTTCGCCACGCAGACAGGTGATCAGTTTGGCTTCCGGCTGCGCTGCGTTCTGATAATGCAAACCGCGCACACTACCCCGCTCACGGGTGCAGGAATGATTGATCTGGCGGATATGGAACGGCTGGCCGAAGGCACTCAAGCTACCTTCACAGAACAGCCGGGCGAAATGTCCGCGCTGGTCTTCGAAGCGTTTGTGCTGGACGCTGAACAGACCGTCCAGCGGCAATGTCTTCAAATAAAATTCGCTCACAACCCGCCTCGGTACAGGTTCAGTTGGCCGAGGGTGACTTGACGCATGTCGTCACCGTTCTGCCATGCCAAGTGCCAATCCAGGGTCTGGCCCAGACACTGTTGCAGCGACCAGCGCGGCTGCCAGCCCAGCAGTTGCCGGGCGCGGCTGCTGTCCAGGCGCAACAGGCCGGCCTCATGCAAGTCGCTCGGCTCGATGCGCAAGCCCGGCGCTTGCGGCCAGCGCTCGGCCAGCAACTGGACTACTTCGCCAACGCTGCACATGTCAGCCTCACCCGGGCCGAAGTTCCAGGCCCCGGCGAACTCTGGTCCCTGCTGATACAGGCACTCAGCCAACTGCAAGTAACCGGCCAACGGTTCGAGGGCGTGCTGCCATGGACGCACGGCTTGTGGATAACGCAGCGTCACCGGCTCGTCTGCCGACCAGGCCTTAAGCACATCAGGAATCAGGCGCTCGGGAGCGAAATCACCGCCGCCCAGCACGTTGCCTGCCCGCGCAGTGGCCAGGGCCAGACCATGCTCGGCATAGCGCTCAACCGAAAAGAACGAGGCAGCGTAAGATTGTGCCAGCAACTCGCAGCAGGCCTTGCTGCTGCTATAGGGATCGTGACCGCCCAGGGCCTCGTTTTCGCGGTAGGGCCATAACCATTCCTGGTTGGCGTAGACCTTGTCGGTAGTAACCAGTACGCACGCCTTGACGCCGCCCACCTGGCGAACCGCTTCCAGCAGGTTGAGAGTGCCCATGACGTTGCTGGAATACGTGCCCAACGGGTCTCGATAACCTTCGCGCACTAACGGCTGGGCTGCCAGATGCAGGACTATTTCCGGCTGCGCGTCCGCCAGGATTTCCAGCAAGGCACCGAGGTCGCGCAAGTCGCCGCGTCGGTCATCGATGCCCTCGCCCACGCGGGCCAGTTCGTACAGGTTCGGCTGGGTGGCCGGGTCAAGGGAAAAACCACTGACCTTGGCCCCCAGGCTTTGCAGCCACAGCGTCAGCCAACTGCCCTTGAAACCGGTATGACCGGTAACCAGCACCCGCTTACCGCGCCAGAATTCCGCGCTCAGTCCCATTGCTTCCATGGGGCCTCCCCGCTTTGCCACAGGGCTTCGAGGTGGTTTTTATCCCGCAGGGTGTCCATTGGATGCCAGAAACCGTCGTGCTGAAACGCCTGAAGCTGCTGCTCGGTCGCCAATGCCGCCAGCGGCTCGGCTTCCCAGGAAGTCTGGTCGTCAGCGATATAAGGCAGGACCTGCGGCGAGAGTACAAAGAAACCACCGTTGATCCAGCCACCGTCACCCCGAGGTTTTTCAGTAAAACCCAGGACCGTATCGCCATCGCGCTCTAGCGCGCCGTAGCGTCCCGGCGGCTGGACTGCGGTGACCGTGGCGAGCTTGCCGTGCGCCAGGTGAAAATCCACCAGCGCACCGATATTGAGGTCCGAAACACCATCGCCATAGGTGAAGCAGAACGCCTCTTCATTTTCCAGGTAACGGGCCGCCCGACGCAGCCGTCCGCCGGTCATGGTCTCTTCGCCCGTATCGATCAGGGTCACGCGCCACGGCTCGCTGTAGTTCTGGTGAACGTCCATGCGGTTGTTGCACATATCGAAAGTAACATCGGAGGTGTGCAGGAAGTAATTGGCGAAGAAATCCTTGATGGCATAGCCCTTGTAGCCTAGGCAAATAACGAAGTCATGAATTCCATGGGCGGAATACTGCTTCATGATGTGCCAAAGAATTGGCTTGCCACCGATTTCGATCATCGGCTTGGGCTTGAGGTGCGACTCCTCGCTGATCCGCGTGCCGAGACCACCTGCCAAGATAACTGCCTTCATCGTCTCCCCTCTTGTTCATCACCGGGCTCGGCCAAGCGTTGTTTTGCTTGCGAGCGCCGGGATTACACCTGCGATGCCGATCCGGGCGCTGCGACGGGGCCGCGAGCGCTCGTTTTATGGCGATATGAGGGGGACTTGCAGGAAACGCGCCAGCACACGGCGAAGTCCATCGCCCTTTGCGAGAGTTACCCTGTTACTCCCTTCGGCCGTAAAAGAACTAGCCTTCCCTGAATGCCCGCTGGGCATGATCTCCAATAGGCTTGAGTAAATAAGACAACACCGTTCTGTCGCCCGTTTTTATAAGCGACTCGACCGGCATGCCCGGCACCAGTGTAAGGCCGGATATCCGCTCGACCTGTTCTTTGGGGATACGAATGCCTGCCCGATAAAACCCCACTCCGGTACGCTGATCCTCGATCAGATCCGCCGACAGCCGCACCACAGTGCCGGTCAGTTCTGGGGTGGTGCTGCGGTTGAACGCGCTCAAGCGCAAGGTCGCGGATTGCCCGACAGTTAATTGATCAATGTCCTGCGCACTGATCTTCGCCTCCACCAACAATTCATCGTCTGCCGGCACGATCTGCATGAGCCCTTCGGCCGGTGAGATGACGCCACCGACGGTATGTACCGCCAATTGCTGCACGCGCCCGGCGATAGGCGCGGTGATGTCGATGCGTTTGAGTTGGTCGCTGGCAGTGATTTCCCGCTCGATCAGTTCGCCCTGGCGGGCCAGCAGATCGCGCAGTTCCTGGGACACTTCACTGCGGAAAGTCTGATCGACCTGGAGTCGTTGCAACTCGGTTTCGGCGATCTTGCCCCGCGCCTCGGCGATGGAGGCCATCAATTGACCGCGTTCGCCGCGCAGCCGGGCAATCCCCCGAGCCAGGGCATTGACCCGGTCAAGGGTCATCATGCCTTTGTCGAACAGCGTCTTGACCGCCTGATATTCCGAGTCGATAAGCTCGATTTCTTCCAGCTTGGTTTTCTGCTGGATGTCATGGCCGGCAATGGTTTCGTTGAGTTGCTGAACGCGCTCGCGAAGCTGTTTTTTCTGGCCTTCACGGGACGCTCGACGGTCGAAGAACAATTGCTGCTCGATAGCCATGACCGCCTTGGCCTCTTCCAGGCTCATGCGGGTCAACAACTCTTTGGGTATTGCGACTTCGCCGGCATTGTCGCGCTCGGCCTCCAGGCGAGCCAGTCGAGCCCAGGCCTGGTTCAATGATTTACTGACGATGGCCTGGCTGGCGGCGGGCAGTGTGGCATCGAGGCGCAACAGCACGTCTCCGGCGGCGACGGCCTGTCCCTCCTTGACCAGCAATTCGGCGACGATGCCACCGGTAGGATGCTGGACGGTCTTGACGCTGCCCTCCACCGCTACCACACCGGTGGCAATGACTGCGCCGGACAGATTGGTGAATACCGCCCAGGTCAGCCCTCCGCCGAGCAGCACCAGCAACGAGATAGCGCCCCAACGCAGATGACGGGACAAGGAATCGGTCAGAGTGACTTCTTGATCGGTATGCATCAGTTCGACGCTCCCAGTTCCACAACATTGCTGGAGGGCCGGGGAGGCGCTGCGGGAGGGCGCTTAAGGACGACATCCCTCGGGCCGTAAGCGGCCTGCACGCCCTGTTCGAGGATCAGCACCTGATCGATCACCGACAGGATATTGGTGCGGTGGGCAATCACTATCACGATTGCACCCCGGGCCTTGAGCGCCAGGATGGCCTTGGCCAGCGCCTGCTCGCCTTCGGCATCGAGGTTTGAATTCGGCTCGTCCAACACCACCAGGAACGGATCACCAAACAGCGCCCTGGCCAGCGCCACCCGTTGCCGTTGGCCTGCCGAGAGGTTGACCCCGCCCTCGCCCACTTGGGTTTCATAGCCCTGGGGCAATTGCAGGATCAGCTCATGCACGCCGGCCAATTGCGCAGCGCTGACAATTGCGCTGTCCTGTGCAGCAGGGTCCAACCGGGCGATGTTCTGGGCGACGGTTCCAGTGAACAGACCGACGCTTTGAGGCACGTAGCCGATCAACTTGCCTCGCGCCTGTTCGGTCAGCAGATCGAGCGGCGCACCATCGAGCCGCACATGCCCGCGGGCCGGCGTCCAGGCGTTGACCAGCACGCGCGCCAGTGATGACTTGCCCGATGCGCTCGGCCCTACCACGCCTACGGCGGTGCCCGCGGCGACCATGAAGTTGATATTTTGCAAAGTCAGGCGCTGCGCGCCGGGCGGCGCCGCAAAAACGTTTTCGACCTGCAAACTGCGATGAGCAGCGGGTAGCTCGGTTTTGCTCTGGACATCAGGGAACAGGGCGAACACTTCCACCAGCTTCTTCCAGGCAATCTGGGCACCCAACAGGCTGCGCCACGTGGCAATCACTTGCTCAGCCGGTGCCAGGGTCCGCGCCACGATGATCGACGCCGCGATCATAGTGCCACCGCTCAAGTCACCTTTGATCACCAGCCATGCCCCCAGGGCTAGGGCGGCCGACTGCACGATCTGGCGCAAGGTCTTGGAGATACCACCGTAAAAACCGCCGATGTCGATCGAGCGTCGCTGCAGGGTGATGAAGGTACCGTGGCTCTTCTGCCAGATATTCGACGTGTTGGCCAACATGCCCATGGCCATCAGCGCTTCGGCGTTCTGGTGAGCTTGCTGACCGAGGTGGTTGCGCTTGTTCAACGCATCGACCGAAGCCTGCATCAGCTTGCGGGTCTGGCGGTCGGTGATCAGGGTCAGGCCGATAAGGATGACCATCAGGCCGACGGTCAAAAGGCCAAACAGCGGATGGATATAAAAGCAGACGGCGAGATAGACCGGCATCCAGGGCAAATCGAAAAAAGCCACCAGGCCCGGTCCGCCAATAAAACCGCGAATCTGGTCCAGCTCCTGGGCCGGTTTCAAGGCGTCGCCGGTAATGGGTGTCTTCAGTGATGCGCCGGCGATGACTTTGAAGACCTTGGATGACAGCGCCAGGTCCAGCGAGGAGGCAATGCGCACCATGACCCGTGAACGAATAATATCCAGCAGCCCCGAAAGCGCATAAACCCCTAGCGCCAGCAGCCCCAGGGCGACCAGGGTCGGGACGCTCTGGCTGGGAATGACGCGGTCGTAGACCTCCAGCATGAACACCGGGCCGATCAATGCCAGAATATTGATCACCCCAGAGAACAGCGCGGCGCCAATCAGCCCGCGGCGCAACAGCGATTTTAATGAAGGCGCAACAACAGGCGCACTGACAGCGTTGTCGGTTTTCAACTGTATCCATCCCTTGGTTTCAGAACATCCGTGTCGCCAGTCAATACTGACTTGATGACAGAATTCGTATGGAAACTTGACGCTCAATAAGCGATTTACGTTGGGCTGCAAGTTCCGCACCAGACACTCTGCCTACGGCCGGACCTACATCCGCAAGGTGTGCCCATCCTAGGGGCACATAAAAACGCCTCTGGTTCAATGAGACTCAGAGGCGTTTTCTGTAGCACTCCTTTTGCCCGGGCTCCCCGGGACAAGGCGCAGCGCAGTGTTATGCAGGAATCGTAAAGACATCCCCATTGGAGGTTTGGAATTGCTCGATGGTGTTGGAACCTGCGTACCAATCTTGCAGCTTCACGCCCGTCTCCGACAGAGACTGGCCTAAATGGTAGTTGGAGGTATTGAAGATATAGGCGTCATTGCCGTTTCGCACGGTCGTTATGGTATCCATAGATTCCATGCTCTTAAGCAGAACCCGGTCAAATCCTCCTGTACCATCATCCTTGATCGTGACTTGGCCGTAGGTATCTATGACGTAGGTATCATCATCCTGACCTCCATTTAGGAACCCCCGACCACCTTCGGCGACAGTCAAAGTGTCATTGCCTGCCCCGCCCAATAAGCGGAAACCATCCCCTTTGCCCAACAGAGTATCGTTACCGACCCCACCATCAGCGGTGCCGCTGAACACCAAAATACCATCGTTGCCAACTTCGCCGTAAGCCACTGCTCCGGTGTCCAGGCTGGCCGTGGTGATCGAATCATTGCCGAGGCCACCATAGAGCTGATCGGCCTGGGTAACGTCGGTAGAGCTACCGAGAAGCATCGGACCTGTAGCCGTGTACAAGCCGCCATAAATGTAATCGTCCCCATCGCCCCCATAAATGGTGTCGCCGCCCAACCCACCCTCCAACCAGTTAGCCTGGCCGTCTCCAGTCATGGAGTCATTGAACTGGCTGCCTATGACCCGCTCGATGTTAGTCAGCACATCACCCTGGGCGTCGCCTCCTTGGTGAACACCCGTATGAAGGTTGATATCCACAGCGGCGGCACTGTTGACATACCAAACCTGGTCCACGCCATCGCGGCCATCAATGACATCGGCACCCGCACCGCCGATAAAAATGTCGGCTTTAGCAGAACCCAACAGCGTGTCATTGAAGCTAGAACCCTGATATATCTCGATCGCGGTAAACGTATCACCCGCAGCATCACCTGCGTTCACATTCGTTGTCAGGTCGATGGTCACCGCGCTCGTGGATTGTTCATAGCTGGCCAAGTCTGTACCCAGCGCTCCATCGAGTCCCATCGCTTGTGAGCCGCCGATGAAGGTGTCGGCAGCACCTGTGCCACGAATGACTTCAATGTCGGTGAAAGTATCGCCTGCTGCGATACCAGAATGGACACCAGTCTTGAGATTGATGTTCACGGCCACTTTACTGTCGATATAACCGACCACATCAAGCCCCGCACCGCCGAAGAACTGATCAGCGCCGTCACCACCAAACAAAACATCGTTGCCTGCACCGCCATTAATGATGTTGTCACCGGCGTTGCCGTAACCGGTAAAAGAGCCCGTGCCCGTGTACACCATTTTTTCGACGAATATGTCCATGGTGGTCGTTGCGGCGCTGGTGCGCAGTTCGTCGAAACCGCCGTTGTCCTGTTCGATGATCTTCACACCGGTTGTAGCAACGTTGTAGATATCGTTACCGGAGCCGCCTTCAAAGGTCACGTTACCAATCGCGCTGGTGAAAGTGTCATCGAAAGCCGTCCCGATGACCTTTTCCACCGCCGATAACGTGTCGCCCTCTGCGTCACCACCGATGCCAGCCCTGCCCCCACCGTTGCGGATATCTATGTCAATGGCGGCAGAAGAAGCAGAATAATCCATGGTGTCGACACCTGCCCCACCATCAAAACCGATGGCCCGGTCATCAGCCACCACGGTATCAGCAGCACCTGTGCCACGAATGACTTCAATGTCGGTGAAAGTATCGCCTGCTGCGATACCAGAATGGACACCAGTTTTGAGATTGATGTTCACGGCCACTTTACTGTCGATATAACCGACCACATCAAGCCCCGCACCGCCGAAGAACTGATCAGCGCCGTCACCACCAAACAAAACGTCGTTGCCTGCACCGCCAATAATGATGTTGTCACCGGCGTTGCCGTAACCGGTAAAAGAGCCCGTGCCCGTGTACACCATTTTTTCGACGAACACGTCCATGGTGGTCGTTGCGGCTCTGGTGCGCAGTTCGTCGAAACCGCCGTTGTCCTGTTCGATGATCTTCACACCGGTTGTAGCAACGTTGTAGATATCGTTACCGGAGCCGCCTTCAAAGGTCACGTTACCAATCGCGCTGGTGAAAGTGTCATCGAAAGCCGTCCCGATGACCTTTTCCACCGCCGATAACGTGTCGCCCTCTGCGTCACCACCGATGCCAGCCCTGCCCACACCGTTGCGGATATCTATGTCAATGGCGGCAGAAGAAGCAGAATAATCCACGGTGTCGACACCTGCCCCACCATCAAAACCGATGGCCCGGTCATCAGCCACCACGGTATCAGCAGCACCTGTGCCACGAATGACTTCAATGTCGGTGAAAGTATCGCCTGCTGCGATACCAGAATGGACACCAGTTTTGAGATTGATGTTCACGGCCACTTTACTGTCGATATAACCGACCACATCAAGCCCCGCACCGCCGAAGAACTGATCAGCGCCGTCACCACCAAACAAAACGTCGTTGCCTGCACCGCCAATAATGATGTTGTCACCGGCGTTGCCGTAACCGGTAAAAGAGCCCGTGCCCGTGTACACCATTTTTTCGACGAACACGTCCATGGTGGTCGTTGCGGCTATGGTGCGCAGTTCGTCGAAACCGCCGTTGTCCTGTTCGATGATCTTCACACCGGTTGTAGCAACGTTGTAGATATCGTTACCGGAGCCGCCTTCAAAGGTCACGTTACCAATCGCGCTGGTGAAAGTGTCATCGAAAGCCGTCCCGATGACCTTTTCCACCGCCGATAACGTGTCGCCCTCTGCGTCACCACCGATGCCAGCCCTGCCCACACCGTTGCGGATATCTATGTCAATGGCGGCAGAAGAAGCAGAATAATCCATGGTGTCGACACCTGCCCCACCATCAAAACCGATGGCCCGGTCATCAGCCACCACGGTATCAGCAGCACCTGTGCCACGAATGACTTCAATGTCGGTGAAAGTATCGCCTGCTGCGATACCAGAATGGACACCAGTTTTGAGATTGATGTTCACGGCCACTTTACTGTCGATATAACCGACCACATCAAGCCCCGCACCGCCGAAGAACTGATCAGCGCCGTCACCACCAAACAAAACGTCGTTGCCTGCACCGCCAATAATGATGTTGTCACCGGCGTTGCCGTAACCGGTAAAAGAGCCCGTGCCCGTGTACACCATTTTTTCGACGAACACGTCCATGGTGGTCGTTGCGGCTCTGGTGCGCAGTTCGTCGAAACCGCCGTTGTCCTGTTCGATGATCTTCACACCGGTTGTAGCAACGTTGTAGATATCGTTACCGGAGCCGCCTTCAAAGGTCACGTTACCAATCGCGCTGGTGAAAGTGTCATCGAAAGCCGTCCCGATGACCTTTTCCACCGCCGATAACGTGTCGCCTTCTGCGTCGCCACCGATGCCAGCCCTGCCGACACCGTTGCGAATATCGATGTTAATAGCAGCCGTCGACGCTGAATAATCCGCCGTATCGACTCCTGTCCCCCCATCCAGTTTGTCCGCCCCAGCACTGCTCAAGAGAACATCATTCGAACCTAAACCATAAATTTCATCATCGCCGCTGGTTCCGGCCAGCGTATCTACGCCGCTTGTTCCATTAATCACTGCCATTTGCCTCTTCCTTGCTCCGTTTAGAAAGCGGGTGCCGTCCAAGCGACAGTTCAGCGCCACTTGTGATCAAAAAAAGCGTTTACCAGCCTATAAGTTTGGCAATTCAGGTAAGAACACAAAGGCTACTGAAGTCGCCTTTTGCCCGGGTCAATCCGGCAACCACCCCCACAACCAATGCTGCAGGTTTTTGCCGCTGAGCATGTAGTCGCGCAATACCGCTTCGCGCAGTTCGTCACCCATGCGGTAGCTGGCGTCCGGATCGGCCAGGTGCATGCGGATTGCCGCGATCCATTCCTCGGTGCTGTTGCTGCGCACTTTGGTGCAAGGCAGAAAACCGTCGTAGGCCTTGGTGTCGGTGCAGATGACCGGATAGCCACACGCTCCGTATTCCAGCAAGCGCAGATTGCTCTTGCAATCGTTGAAGATATGGAACTCCAGCGGGGCCAGGGCCAGGTCAAGGTTCAAGCTGGCCAGCTTGAATGGATAGGTACTCAGGGCGACCGAGCCGTGGAACTCATGGATGTATGGCCGCAGCGCATCCGGGCACATGCCGAAGAATACCCACTCCACTTCATTTGCCAGCTCGCGAACCACGTCTGCAATGATTTCCAGGTCGCCACTGTGGCTGGTCCCTCCCCCCCAGCCCACCCGAGGCTTGGAGGAGGCGCCACGCCGGCTGGTCAGCTTCGCCCACGGCTCGGGCGGCAACATATTGGGTACGATGCGGATTTCATTGTGCATGCTGGACAAGGCATCCGCGAGCGAAGGTGTCGTCACCACCACGCGATCACACAATCCTATTCCTTCGCGCAGCATCTGTTCAATGTTGGCCGGCTTGTTGCGCGCATGCGTGTTTTTCTTGGGCGCCTGGACGACGTAATCGTCGAGTTCGAAAATCCGCAACGCACCGGAATATTTCTTCATTCTGAGAATATCGCCGGCGGCCCCTTCGCTGTAGCGCCCCTGCAATACGATCGTGTCCGGCGACAGACGCTCGATCTCAACGGTGGAAGGCGACTCGTAGGCGACCCGGGCGATTACCCGCCCCGCGGCCTCCAATTCGGCCAACGGGGCCGTAACACGATAATGACCGACTGCGGTGGCGTTGACCGGCAAGCCAAGTATCAATGGCAGGGCGCGGGTGCAGAACGGGTTCCAATTGTTGCGCAACGAAGGTTCCAGGCTGAAGCTGGACGCCCCGAGGCTCAGCGCAGGGTTGTAGCCCGGATCCCGGGCGATCTGCGGCAGCCATTTGCGAAAGAAAACTTCGCGCTCGCGTTCTACCAACGTGTTTTCTTCTGGCTGGGCTGCGGTCGATTGAGGGTGATTTTTAATGACCGTGGCGTAAGGCGTCCAGACCACCAGATAGCCGTTTTTGCCTGCGCGCAGGCACAGGTCGACATCGCTGAGGCCGAAGGTGAAAGACGCATCGTCCAGGCAGCCGAGCTCATCGAAAACCTGCTTGCGCACCATCAGACAGTCACTGCTGACTGAACTCCAGTTCTGGGTCGTATGCAAACGTTGCATGTAGCCGCGCGAAGCCGCTGGCTCCCCGTAGAACGGCGTGCCCACAGGCCCAGCCAACCCGAGAATCTGCCCCCCGGCAACAATCGTGCCTTGAGGACTGAGAATCCTCGCACCGACCACCGCCACCTCAGGACGCTGGGCATGATTGACCATCTCGTCCAGCCAGTCACTTTCGCAAACAGCCAGGTGCGGACTCAGCAATAGAAGGTACTCGCCCCGGGCCTGAGCAGCGGCGAAATTACACACCGCTGCATCATTTCCCTCACCGACATGACGCAGTACCCGCAACATGCTAGCGCCCAGCAGCGACATGTTCTCAAGCCAATCAAGCATGGCCGGATCCCGGACGCCGCTGTCCACGATCAGGATTTCATAGTGGGTGTAAGCCGTGCGTTCGATCAGGCTCTCGGCGCAACGCTGCAAGGCTGCAAGCGAGTCACCGGTACGCAGGATAATCGATACCAGCGGGCGTCCACCGTGTCGATAGTTGATGCGGTTGATCAACGGCAATGTGTCCGGAGAAATCTGATGATCGATGCCGATACGATTCAGATGTGCGCCAACCAATCGGGCATTGCCCTCGATGACCTCGGGCAGCGATAACCATTGAGCGAAGCTCAGGACCGACTCGACCTGGATTTCCGCGATGTGTTCTATGGTCTGAGGGCCAGCCTCTTCCACCAGGCGCCAGAGCAGATCATGGGGCGCCAGTTCACCGTGATCCGGTTCAAAACCACCAAGGGCCATGAATCGTTCACGCTCGAAAGCCAGGGTCCGACCCACATAGGGATAGGCGCGCATCAGGTCCAGGTTGAAATCCGGCTTGAACACCGGTTCGAAGGACTCGCCGTCCACCAACGCGCCTTCATCACTGTAGACGCATAGGATGCCCTGTTTCCCGGCGACGCGCTCGGCCAGGATCAGCAACGCCGACTCGCGCAGCACGTCGCCCGCTCGCAGCACGTAGAACCAGTGCGCACCTTCCAGCTGTGGAACGATGGCATTGAACTGGCTCGGCCAATCGGCCTGATAAGGCAGTTGCAGCACTCGCCCGTCCACTTCGCAATGGGCATCGGAAAGCACTACCACGGCCTGTGCTGGATATAACTGGTCCTTGATGCTACGTAACGTCGCCGCAACTGACGGCGCATCGCCGAGAGCGTCGATGATCAAAGGCACGATATTCGGCCGAAACGGCCAACTGTCCACCCGCGCGGGCATGACGCGTCGCTCCACCTCACTGAACCGACGCACGGCCAGCCATTCGCGATAGAAGTCCGCATAACTCTCACTTTGCGCGCCCACTCGACCATTGACGACGGTATTGCGGTTGCCCAATACGCGGGTTACGCAGAGCTCCTGCCACGCATGAGGCTGTTCAGTGATCTTATTCAAATCGATGCAGCGCACCCAACCCGAGGCCGGAGCCGCTTCACCACTGCGCGCAACCAGCATCTGCGCCAGCCATTCCCACTCTGTTTTTGCGGCCTTGAGCATCTCCGGGGTCTTGCTCAAACGCTCCGGGTACAGACGTTCGACACTCAACACGGTGTTCAAGGCAATTAGATTGCCGCGGCGCATCAGGCAGACAAACAAGGCAAAATCGAGCACCGCGACAAAACCAGCACCGTCCTGGATCAACGCAGGCAACAATTCCAGCACATCGGCGCGACGCATCAGGGCCGAACTGAAATTGCCGATGAAATTGGTTGGCGTGCTCTCGAAAATCGCCAGCATGTCGTCGCCCTTGAGCAAAGCGTCGTTTGGCGAGAAACGGCAATTGTCCACGCGGGGTGGCAGGATGAAGTTACCTGCGTCACACAACAATCGAAGCGCGAACACAACGCTCACGTCAGCATGGTCCACCAACGCCTGAGCCTGCATCGCAATGCTCGGCGCAAACAGTCGATCGTCATCGCACAACACCTTGATGAACTCGCCCTGCGCCTCTTCGACACAGCGCAACAGGTTGCCCTGAAGCCCCAGCCGTTGTGAGTTTTTCAGATAACGGACCGGATGGGCCGGTTCTGTGAAGGATGTGACGATATGGCGGATTTCATCGCCAGGCGAATCGTCGCAAACGATGATCTCAATGTTTTCGTAAGTCTGCGCCAAGGCGCTGAGCAGTGCCTGGTCGAAGAACCGAGGGTTGTACGCGGGGATGACGATGCTTACAAGCGGAAGTGAATTCACGGTTAAAACTCTCGAGCGGCGGGCTCCGGCCTTTTCAGGCCGGAGCCCCGAAACCGCTTAAAAAAGACGGTTGGCGGCTCGGTCGATACCGGCTCAGATCTTGTTGAACAGACCCAACTGCGCGATTTTGCTGAAGGCCAGTTGCGAGGCTTGCAGCATGGTGCTTTGCATCGTCAGGCGGATCAATACTTCGGCTGAGTCGGAATCACGAATCGACGATTGGGTCTGGCTGTTGGCCAGGACCAGACTCTGGTTGGTGCCGCTTTGGGTATCCAGCGACTGACCCCGACCGCCGACCGAACTCCGGGCACTGGAGAGTTGATCGGTGCCGCTCGCCAGGTTACCGATACCGGAAGCCAACGAAGCCTGAAGTTTCTGTACCTCGAGAGGGTCACCATTGGTAGGGGTGTTCAACGCCTTCTTCAACTGGCTCACGGTGTCCAGGATATTCTGGGTTTCGTGGGTGTTGATTGCGACGCTGAACTGATCGTCCGCGGCGGGCGCGCCGTTCAAGGTGAAGCTGACGCCCGAAGCTGTTGCCACGTTACCGGCGAGGGTACCGCTGGAAACCGGCCGGCTGTCAGCGGTCAGCGGCGCGGCATAAAGTTCGAAATCGGTAGCGCTGGTGAACTTCAGCACTGCCGAACCGGTAGGGAAACTGGCGTGGTACGCCACCGGGTCGGTGATCTCACTGCCGGTGATCTGCACCGCTGTCGGGTTGCCGGGGCTGCGTGTCGGAACAAAGGTGTCCGGCTTGGCAGCCAGCGTGAAGGTGCGCCCTGGCAACACCGTGGCGGGGTCGTCACCCGTTTGCAGATTGATGTTCAGGGTCAGCTCCACGCCACGGAAATTGACTGCCTGACCACTCTTGCTGGCAGGGTCGAAACTGCCGCCCTGGCTGGCTTCCGCCGTCACGTCATTACCGAGCGAGTCGGTGATTTTCAGCTGCGTACCGCTGACGAATTCCACGGTGTACGGCTCGCCGCTGCGAAACTTGCTGTTGTAGCTGACACTGGACGACACCTGGCCGTCGGACAGCACGACACGACCGTCATTGACTGCCGGCGCGGTCATGGTGACCTGGCTGCGGCTGGTATTGACGGCTTGCTGGAACACTTCCCAGCCGGTGCTGTTGGTGGCCATGGACATGGTATCGCCGATCGGCAGGTCGAGGGTGACCTGATCACCGTTATAGCTGTAGGTGCCATCGTCGTTGCGGGTGAACGGGATGGTGTCGCCCTTGGACCCGGCGAATATGTACTTGCCGTTTTCGTCCTTGGAGTTCATCAGGCTCAGCAACTGCTCTTCGATCTGGCCCAGCTCCGAGGCAGTGGCTTGACGGTCAGCATCGGTGTAGCCGGCGTTACCGGCACTCACGGACAGTTCCCTGGCGCGCTGCAGCACGTTACCAATGCTCTCCATGACCGCTTCAGTAGTGCCCAGGGTCGCCCTGATGGTCTTGGTGTTGGTTTCGTACTGGTCGAGCAACGCCGCCTGGGTACCCAACTGCAGCAGACGCGAAGCGCCCACCGGATCATCGGCCGCGGTGTTCACGCGAACCTGGCTTGAGCTCTCTTCCATGGTCTTGAGGACTTTTGCGAAGTTCTTCTGATAGTTCGCAGCCGAGGTGTCATAAAACTGATTGGTGGAAATTCGCATGGGCTACGACTCCTTAAAGACTGTTGATCAAAGTGCTGAAGATTTCCTGCGCCGCCTTGATGATCTGCGAGGACGCGGTGTAGTACTGCTGGAACTTCACCAGGTTCCCGGTCTCTTCGTCCAGGTCCACGCCGGACAGCGAGTCGCGGGCGTCCGAGGCGTTTTTCAGGATCGCGCCAGTGGCGGCGCTGTCGAGCTTGCCCTGAGCGGCCTTGGCACCGACGCCTTCGACCAGCTTGCCGTAGGCATCGCTCAGGGAAATACCTTTGCTGTTGCTGTTGGTGTCGACGGTCTTGCCTGTCTGCAGGTCGGCCAGGGCGGTGCCGTTACGGTTGTCCAGGCTGCCGGGCTGGGTAAGCGTGACGTTGATGGCGGCACCTTTGGTCGGTGCGCCGGCGATGCTCATTTCAAAAGCGACCGTGCGTTGTACCGGCGGGGTCGCGCCATCCGTGATCGGGTTGCCATTGGCATCCTTGAGCGGAATGGTCAGGTTCAGGGTGTTGCTTTCGCCGGGCTTGATCGAACCGGTACTGATCTCGTTGCCCTGGGCATCGAGCAACTGATACGGCTGGCTGGTGCCATCGGCGGACGGATCACCGAACACCACCTTGACCGGCGTGGACGTCTTGATGCCATTCTGGATGATGGTGGTGGTGGCGGCGTCGTAGATGTCCAGCTTGGTCGTCAGGGTCGGCTGGCCGCTGGCCGGAATGGTCAGCGTGCCGCTGCCGCCGGGTGCGATGGCAGCGCCCAGCGGCGCGGCGATCGCCAGCCGCTTGGAGTCGGTCATCTCGGTCTTGATGCTGGCCGCCGCGTTGCGGGTCGGGGTCAGCTTGAACGAGTCGCCGGTTGCCGCCGTGCCGTTGACGAATTTCATCGAGAAACCGTCGATTTCCGGCGGCGGATTGGTCGTGGTGCTGAAGCTGCCCATCGACGTGCCGTCAGGCAGGCGCTGCACGGTGTAGTCGGTGCCGCTGGTGAAGGTGACCTTGTAGTCATTGGTGCTCAGCTTGCCGGTGTCCTTGATGGCCACTTCGAAGTTGCCGGACCCGGTGCTGTTGTTCAGCGACGCCACGCTGCGCTGGCTTACCTGCGCGGCGCTGTTGATATTGGAGAACAGGTTGGAGCCAAAATCACCGTTGCGGTCGATGCCCGAGGCCTGGATGGCATTCATCTGGTCGGCAACGACCAGGGCCACGCGCCCCAGCTCGTTCATGGCCGGGTCGAGCACGGTGCTGCGGTAGCGCATCAGGCCGCCGATCTCGCCGCCCGAGAGGACCTGAGTGAGGTCCATGACACTGGAACCACTGTTGAGCTGGATGCCCAGGCGCCCCGGATCGTTCTTGTCCGGCACGGTTTCCAGCTTGTTGACCGTGGTGCCCAGCACCAAGGGCTGGCCGGAGCCCAGGTAGATGTCCAGGCTGCTGCCATTTTCCACGACCTGGGTACCGGTCAGGCTGGAAATCTGCCGAATGACTTCGCCGCGGGTATCGAGCAAGTCGTTGGGTGCGCCACCGCTGTTGGAAACCTCGGCGATTTTCTTGTTCAACTGAGCCACGGTGTTAGCCAGGCTGTTGACCTGCTCGACCATGGTCTTGAGGTTGCCGTTGATGGTCTCGCTCTGTTTGTTCAGCTCGCTGGCGACGGAATTGAACCGGGCGCTCATGGCCTGGGCATCGCTGAGCAGCAACTGGCGGGACGCATCGTCGCCCGGCTTGGCGTTGACGTTCTGCACCGAGGCGAAGAACTTGGTCAGGGCACCATTGAGACCGGTGCCGGTGTCCGACAACAGCGCATCGAGCGGGGAAATCTGCGACTGGTAGGCCGCCGCGTCACTGTTGAGCGAGGTGGTGGTCTTCAACTGCGCTTCGAGATAGGCGTTGTATACCCGCCGCACGTCGGCCAGGGTGGTGCCGGAACCGATGAACACGTTGCCGTATTGATTGGAAGCCTTGGTGCCCTGCACGGTCTGCTGGCGCGAATACCCATCGGTATCGACGTTGGCAATGTTGTTACCCGTGGTTAACAGGGCGAACTGACTGGCCGACAGGCCCGACATCCCTATGTTGAGCAGACTCATGGTTCAATCCTTATAAAATCGTGGTAGCGCTTGCCGAAGCGAAGTTTTGTGGACTCGTCATCTGCCGAGCTATCTGCGAAATCTTGCTGGCGTAGTTCGGGTCGGTGGCGTAACCGGCCTTCTGCAACTCGCGTACAAACTGTTCCGGGTTATCGGCCGACTTCAGCACAGCTTGATAGCGACTGTTGCTTTGCAGCAGATTGACCAGGTCATGGAAGCTGTCGCGGTACGATGCGTAGGAGCGGAACTCGGCGGTTTCCTTGACCATCTCACCGTTGCGGAATTCGCTGGTGATTGCCCGCGCCGAATCGCCCGTCCAGTTCTTGCTGGCCTTGATGCCGAACAGGTTGTGACTGCTGCTGCCATCAGGCTGACGCATGACCGATTTACCCCAACCGGTTTCCAGGGCGGCCTGGGCCACCAGGTAACGCGGATCGACACCGATGCGCTCGGCGGCTTCCTTGGCCATCGGCAACATCGCATTGACGAATTCATCAGCATCGCGGAACGCCTTGCGGGCCGGCGCCAGTGGCGGTTGTGCCACGGCGCGCCCATAAACCTGTACCTGCCCTTTGGCCTCGGAATCCTTGAGCGCGGCCAGCCAGTCACCATTGCCCAATTCGCCGGTGGCCGGCTTGACGGCGGCAACGGCGCGGTCAGGCAGGATGTTCTGTGCGGGCGCCTCGGTCGAGGCCGCAGCCGCAGGCACCAGCCCGGCGAGCAGGCGGTCGGCCAGTTTCGGCGGCAGCGCCAGGCGACGCTGGTTGAGCAATTCCATATCGTTGCGGTGCACGCCCTCGCCTGCACCTTGCGGCGCGTTCACGGCTCGCGAAGCCCACAGCGGGCGCTGGCCATTGGTGCGCGACAAAGGCCCGTCGGTGGGCAGCGTTCCGGCGGCCACCGGCGTTACAACCGGCTTGGTCACCTTGTCCAGCGCCTCTTGCTGCTTGGCGGCGGACAACGTAGCCGCCTCACCTGGCGCCGTCGGTTTGTTCTTCGACATCTGGCGCAGCAGCACGTCGGCCAGGCCGATACCGCCGCCCTCGCGGGACATCGAAACGGCCAGCTGCTGGTCGTACATTTCCTGATACTGCTTGGCTTCGGCAGTATTCATCGGATTGTCCTTGCCCATCGCTTCGGTGGCCGAACGCATGGACTTGAGCATCTCGCCAAGGAACAGCGACTCGAACTCCTGCGCCACCTTGCGCAGGTTGCCGTCGCTGTTCTTGTCGCCGACCTTGAGCTGGTTCAGGCGGTTGAGGTCCGAGTAGGACCCCGAATCGCCGCTGATCAAAGCGCCCTTGCGCATATCCATGGCTCGTTCCTTAAATCACGATCAGGTCGGCTTGCAACGCGCCGGCCTGCTTCAAGGCTTCGAGAATCGCCATCAGGTCGCCCGGTGCCGCGCCGACCTGGTTTACCGCCCGGACGATCTCATCCAGGGTGGTGCCCGGGCCGAACTTGAACATCGGCTTGGCTTCCTGTTCGGCATTGACCCGCGAGCGCGGAACCACGGCGGTCTGGCCGTTGGACAATGGCCCCGGCTGGCTGACGATCGGGTCTTCGGTGATGGTCACGGTCAGGCTGCCGTGGGTCACGGCGGCCGGCGAAACCTTGACGTTCTGGCCGATCACGATGGTGCCGGTGCGCGAATTGATGATGACTTTCGCCACCGCCTGGCCCGGATCGACCTCAAGGTTTTCGAGGATCGACAGGTAGTCGACGCGCTGGCTCGGGTCCAGTGGCGCGGTGACACGAATCGAGCCACCGTCGATGGCCTGGGCCACGCCTGGGCCGAGCATGTCGTTGATCTTGTCGACGATGCGCTTGGCCGTGGTGAAGTCGGAACGGTTGAGGTTCAAGGTCAGGCTGTTGCCCTGATTGAAGCCGCTCGGCACGGCACGTTCAACCGACGCACCGCCGGGAATACGGCCGGCCGACGGAACGTTGACGGTGATCTTCGAACCGTCACGCCCCTCGGCATCGAACCCGCCCACCACCAGGTTGCCCTGGGCGATGGCGTAGACGTTGCCGTCGATACCCTTGAGCGGGGTCAGCAGCAAGGTGCCGCCACGCAGGCTCTTGGAGTTACCGATGGACGAGACAGTGATATCCACTTGCTGGCCGGGCTTGGCGAACGGCGGCAGGTCGGCACTGATCGACACCGCCGCGACGTTCTTCAACTGCACGTTGCCGGAGCCGGCCGGCACCTTGATGCCGAACTGCGACAGCATGTTGTTGAAGGTCTGCAGGGTGAACGGAGTCTGGGTGGTCTGGTCACCGGTACCGTTCAGGCCCACGACCAGGCCGTAACCGATCAACTGGTTGGAACGCACGCCGGAAATGCTGGCGATGTCCTTCAGGCGCTCGGCTTGAGCGGTGAAGGCTGCCGACATCACCAGGGCACCGATCAACAGCTGTTTAAGATTCAACTTGATCACCTAGAAAGGGAACTTCGGGCTGAGGAAGAAACGGTCGAACCAACCTGGCTGACTCGCATCGGCAAAGGCACCAGTGCCCGAATAGGTGATGCGCGCATCGGCCACGCGGGTCGACGGAACAGTGTTGTCGGTGGAGATGTCATCGGCGCGGACCATGCCAGCGATGCGCACCAGTTCGTCACCGGTATTGAGCGTCAGCCACTTCTCGCCGCGCACGGCGATGATGCCGTTGGGCAGTACATCGGCGACGGTCACGGTGATCGAACCGGTCAGGCTGTTGCTCTGGCCAGACTGGCTGTCGCCCTTGGAGGCGCGGTCGGAACCGTAGCCGGCGTTGAGGCTCAGGTCGCCGCCACCGATCGGGTTGTTGGTGGTCAGGCTGGAGCCGAACAACGACGTCAGGCCGACGCTGGTCTGGCTGGTCTTGTCGATCTGCGAGTTGGCGTTCTTGCTGGCCTGGGTCCGCTCGTTCAAGGTGATGGTGATGATGTCACCGACCCGGAAAGCCTTGCGGTCGCTGTACAGGTTCTGTTCGAAGCCAGCCTGGTAGATCGAGCCGTTATTGGCGGCAGCCGGCAACGGCGTGCGTGGCAACACCGGAGCGTAATACGGGTCATTGGGCTTGGGCGTTGGCGCGACACAGCCCGCCAGCGCGGTAACCCCACTCAATGCCAGAACAGATACAAAGCGATTCATGACCCTACCTCTTGGTGTTGCAGGCGACCCTGGGGCCACCCTATCTACCTAATGACGGATTTAGCGACGTATTACAGGTTCTGCGTGACGAACGAGAGCATCTGGTCGGCGGTGGAGATCACCTTGGAGTTCATCTCGTAGGCACGCTGAGTAGTGATCATGTTGACCATTTCCTCGACGGTGCTCACGTTGGAGGTTTCCAGGGTGTTCTGCAGCGTAGTGCCGAAACCGTTCAGGCCCGGGGTGCCGACTTGCGGCGCGCCGCTGGCGGCGGTTTCCAGGAACAGGTTGTTACCCACCGCCTGCAGGCCGGCCGGGTTGATGAAGTCAGCGGTCTGCAGGTTACCGATCACCTGCGCAGCCGGATTGCCCGCGATGGTGATGGACACGGTGCCGTCACGGCCCACGGTGAATGTCTGCGCATCGTTCGGGATGACGATGGCCGGCTCCAGGGCGAAACCGCTGGCGTTGACGATCTGGCCGTTGGAGTCGAGGTGGAAGGTACCGTCACGGGTGTAGGACGTGGTGCCGTCCGGCTGCAGGATCTGGAAGAAACCGCGACCGTCGATGGCCATGTCCAGCGGCTGCTCGGTGGTTTGCAGGCTACCGGCGTTGAAGTTCTTCTGGGTGCCGACAATGCGCACACCGGTACCCACTTGCAGGCCCGACGGCAATTCGCTGTCCTGGGTCGACTGGGCGCCTGGCTGGCGTTTTACCTGATAGAGCAGGTCCTGGAACTCGGCGCGATCACGTTTGAAACCCGTGGTCGAAACGTTCGCCAGGTTGTTGGAAATAGTGGAAAGGTTGGTGTCCTGGGCGGACAGACCTGTTTTGGCAACCCAAAGAGCCGGAAGCATTCGATTCTCCTCATACGCCTGTTTTTCGGCGCAGCGCTGTAATTAATGATTAGATCTGCAAGACCCGAGCCATGGCCTCATCGCCTTCTTTGGCGGTGGTCATCATCTTGACGTGAAGCTCGAACTGCTTGGCCAGGGCCAGCACCGAAGTCATCTCATCCACGGCATTGACGTTGCTCGCCTCCTGGAACCCCGACACCAGCTGCACGTTGCCATCGATGGGCGCCGGCTGGCCGTCCTTGGAACGGATCGAGCCATCCAGGCCCTTGGTCATGGTCTTGAGGTCCGGGTTGACCAGCTTGATGCGGTCCACCTCAGCCATCACCCGTGGGCCTTCACCCATGGCGCGGATGCTGATGGTGCCGTCCTGGCCGATTTCGATTTTCTGCTCTGGCGGCACGGCAATCGGACCGCCGTTGCCCATCACCGGCATGCCGTTGCCGGCGCGCAGCACGCCTAGGGCGTCGACGTTGAGGCTGCCGGTGCGCACGTAGCTTTCGCCACCGTCGGGGTTCTGCACGGCCATCCAGCCCGGCCCGCTGACCGCCACGTCCAGTTCACGGCCGGTTTCAATCAGCGCACCCGGGGTGAAATCGGTAGCAGGCCGTTCGGACATGGCAAACGCCCGCGCCGGAAAGCTGTCGCCGAACACCGGCATCGAACGTGCCTGCTCCAGGTCTTTCTGAAAACCGTTGGTGGAGATGTTCGCCAGGTTGTTGGCATGGGCCCGCTGCGCCAGTGCGTTCTGGCTGGCGCCGGTCATTGCCACATAAAGGTACTTGTCCACTGTCGTTCCTCTGCATGCCGGACGTTTGCCGTCCACTGCTGTGTTGCAGAGCCTTAAGCAATTAGCAGACCAACTTTTTTCTGACGGGCCCGGGCCCGGTAAACAAAGGGCTGGAGAATTGTGGAAGGGATACTGGAGCAAGACCGGAGACGAAAAACCGGCGGTGGCATGCCGGTGGGTGGCAATGCTTGTCCCCGGCTGATGGCCACTGCCGCCATCGCGAGCAAGCTCGCTCCCACATTGGATCTTCAGCGCTCTGCGGGTTGGGGTGCATTTGGAAAACCCAGTGGGAGCGAGCTTGCTCGCGATGAGGCCGGCACAAACACAATAGATAAATAGCTATGACTCGGTTTTACCGACTTCATACTCGCGCAGCTTATTGGCAATAGTCGTATGGGAAACCCCCAACCGCTTGCCCAGTTGCCGGCTGCTGGGGTGTTCGGAGTACAGGCGCTCCAGCACCGCTTTCTCGAAACGCCCGACGATCTCGTCCAGCCCACCCTCCAGGGAAAAGTCGCCAAGGGGTTGGCGCACGCCGTAGTCCGGCAGGCGGATGTGCTCGGCCTTGACCTTTGCGCCGTCGCACAGGGAAACGGCCTGGAACAGCACGTTTTCCAACTGCCGGACGTTGCCCGGCCAATGGTAGTGGCTGAGACGTTCCATCGCCGCCGGGGCAAGCCTTGGCAGCGGACAGCCGATCTGGCGGCTGGCCTGGTCGAGAAAATGCTCCACCAATGGCTCCAGCCCATCGAGGCATTCGCGCAACGGTGGGATATGCAAGGAAAGCACGTTCAAGCGGTGGTACAGATCCTGACGGAATTCCCCTCGGGCGCAGAGTTCGGACAAGTCGACCTGGGTCGCGCAGATCACCCGGACATCCAGGTAGACCTCTTCGTCACTGCCGACGCGACGAAAGCAACCGTCCTGCAAAAAGCGCAGCAACTTCACTTGCAGGCGCGGGCTCATTTCCCCAACGCCGTCGAGGAACAGCGTGCCTCCCGCAGTCAGCTCCAACAGGCCGAGCTTGCCTTCGGCCCGGGCGCCTTCAAAGGCACCGGGGCCGTAGCCGAACAACTCGGTCTCGGCCATGGACTCCGGCAGCCCGGCGCAGTTGAGCGCCATCAGCGGTGACTGCCCGCGCGGACTGGCCAGGTGACAGGCGCGGGCCAGCAGTTCCTTGCCGGTACCGGTTTCGCCTTCTATCAACAGCGGCGCGTCCAGCGGGGCCATGCGCCGCGCCTCGCGAACCACTGCCGCCATCACTTTCGAACTCTGGAAAATACTGTCGAAGCCGCGCAGCTCCTGCTTGCGCACATTGTAGATACGCTCGCCGACCCGGTCGGCGCGGTGCAGGGTCAGTACCGCACCGGCCATGGCTTCGCTGTCGTCGTGCTCCGATTGCAGCGGGGCGATGTCGGCCAGGAACACATCGCCCTTGACCTTGACCCGCAGCCCGTTGATACGCGACTGGTTGGCGCGCACCAGCTCCGGCAAGTCGAAGTCCTCGGCGTAGCGGGACAGCGGGATGCCGGGCACTTCGTCGACCCGCACCCCGAGCAACTGCGCCGCCGCCCGGTTGGCCGCGACAATAGAGCCGCCCATGTCGATGGACAGCACCGGAAACTCGAGGGCGCCGAGCAAGGCGTTGAGCTCCATGTGCCGACGCTCGCTGGGCATCAGCCCTACCCGCTTGACGCCGAATACCCCGGCGATCCCTTCGAACTTGGGACGCAACGCCTGAAACTGGATATTGATCAGGTTCGGACAGTGCAGGTAGATCGCATTGCCGTGCTCGCCCCCCACTTCGCCACGGGCGACGTTGATGCCGTATTCCACCAGCAGGTTGAGGATGTCCCGCAGGATGCCGATGCGATTCTGGCAGTGGACTTTGATGCGCATAAAAGGGCCCAGGTGCATATGAGTAGAAAAGCGCGCCATTCCAGCCCCTCTGTGGCGAGGGAGCTTGCTCCCGCTGGGCTGCGCAGCAGACCCAAAACAGGGGCCGCTTCGCGCCCCAGCGGGAGCAAGCTCCCTCGCCACAAGTTTTTTCGGCGCAACAGCGCAAATAGTCGTCAAGATTATGTGACAGTTGTAGGAGCTTTTATAGCCTGATATCCCTTCAAAGCGGCGATACCCGCCAATACGTAACGAAAAGTTTACAAAATTGCCGCAGATAAGCCCTTCAATCTTGAATCGACCTGCTGCACCCGCTCCTGCTTCGAGTTATCTCTAATCCATCGCTGGACATAACAAAAAACAAGTCTTCCCTTGAGGGATAACAGCAGGAGAGCAGCATGAAGCAGACGCAATACGTGGCCCGCGAGCCCGATGCGCAAGGTTTTATCGACTACCCCGCCGAAGAACACGCGGTGTGGAACACGCTGATCACCCGCCAGCTGAAAGTCATTGAAGGCCGTGCGTGCCAGGAATACCTGGACGGCATCGACAAGCTTGGCCTGCCCCACGACCGCATTCCACAACTGGGGGAAATCAACAAGGTGCTCGGCGAAACCACGGGCTGGCAAGTCGCCCGGGTACCGGCGCTGATTCCGTTCCAGACGTTCTTCGAACTGCTCGCCAGCAAACAGTTTCCGGTCGCGACGTTTATTCGTACCCGTGAAGAACTCGATTACCTGCAAGAGCCGGATATTTTCCACGAGATCTTCGGCCACTGTCCGCTGCTGACCAACCCGTGGTTCGCTGAATTTACCCACACCTACGGCAAACTTGGCCTACAGGCTTCCAAGGAAGAACGCGTTTACCTGGCGCGCCTCTATTGGATGACCATCGAGTTCGGCCTGGTGGACACCCCGCACGGTCGGCGCATCTACGGCGGCGGCATCCTGTCGTCCCCCAAGGAAACCGTTTATTGCCTGTCGGACGAGCCGGAGCATCAAGCCTTCGACCCGCTGGAGGCCATGCGCACGCCGTATCGCATCGACATCCTGCAGCCGGTGTATTTCGTCCTGCCCGAGCTCAAGCGCCTGTTCGACCTGGCCCACGAGGACATCATGGGCATGGTCGGGCGCGGCCGGGAACTGGGCCTGCACGCGCCGAAATTTCCACCGAAAGCGGCGTGAACCGCTACTTTTGCTTTCAATTGAGTCTGTTGCGCCACGCGGCTTTGCTTTAGCGTGGGCGCATCGACGTTTTCCAAATATTCGATCCGGGAACACACCATGAACACTCTGAACCAAGCCCATTGCGAAGCCTGCCGCGCCGATGCCCCGCAAGTCAGCGACGAAGAACTGCCGATCCTGATCAAGCAGATCCCCGACTGGAACATCGAAGTGCGCGACGGCGTGATGCAGCTGGAAAAGGTTTTCCTGTTCAAGAATTTCAAGCATGCCCTGGCGTTCACCAACGCGGTCGGCGAAATCTCCGAGGCTGAAGGGCATCACCCCGGCCTGCTCACCGAGTGGGGCAAAGTCACCGTGACCTGGTGGAGCCACTCCATCAAGGGTCTGCACCGCAACGACTTCATCATGGCCGCCCGTACCGACGACGTCGCCAAGACCGCCGAGGGCCGCAAGTAATGCATTTCGATGCCATCGGCCGCGTGCCCGGCGACCCGATCCTCGGCCTGATGGAGGCCTACGGGGCGGACAGCAATCCTGGCAAGTTCGACCTGGGCGTGGGTGTCTACAAGGATGCCCAGGGCCTGACGCCGATTCTCCAGTCAGTGAAACAGGCCGAACAGCAACTGGTAGACCGTCAGTTCACCAAGACTTACATCGGTGGCCATGGTGACGCCGCGTTCGGCCGGTTGATCAATGAACTGGTGCTCGGAGCAGACTCGCCGCTGCTCGCCGATAAACGCGCCGGCGCCACCCAGACGCCGGGCGGTACCGGCGCCCTGCGCTTGAGCGCCGACTTCATCGCCCAGTGCCTGCCGGGCCGTGGCGTCTGGCTGAGCAACCCGACCTGGCCGATCCACGAGACCATTTTCGCCGCCGCCGGCGTCAAGGCCAGCCACTACCCCTACGTCGGTGCCGACAACCGCCTGGATTTCGAGGCAATGCTGGCAACCCTGAGCCAGGTGCCAAAGGGTGACGTGGTACTGCTGCACGCCTGTTGCCACAACCCCACCGGTTTCGACCTGACCCATGAGCAATGGCGCCAGGTGCTCGACGTAATGCGCAGCCGCGACCTGCTGCCGCTGATCGACTTCGCCTACCAGGGCTTTGGCGACGGGCTGGAGCAGGACGCCTGGGCTGTGCGGTTGTTCGCCGAAGCGCTGCCCGAAGTACTGATCACCAGCTCATGCTCGAAGAACTTCGGTCTTTATCGCGACCGCACCGGTGCGCTGATCGTCTGCGCGCGCGATGGGGAGAAACTGATCGACATCCGCAGTCAACTGGCGAACATCGCTCGCAACTTGTGGTCGACGCCACCGGACCATGGTGCGGCGGTGGTTGCGACGATCCTTGGCGATCCGCAGTTGAAAGGCCTGTGGGCCGACGAAGTGGAAGCCATGCGCCTGCGCATCGCGCAGTTGCGCAGCGGCCTGCTGGAAGCGCTCGAACCCCACGGTCTGCGCGAACGCTTCGCCCATATGGGGGTGCAACGCGGTATGTTTTCCTACACCGGACTCTCGCCGGAACAGGTCGGGCAACTGCGCGAGCGCCATAGCGTCTACATGGTCGGCACCGGCCGGGCCAACGTGGCCGGCATCGACGCGACGCGCCTGGATGCGCTGGCGCTGGCGATTGCGGATGTTTGCAAGTAAGCAACGTCTGTGGCTAGACATCCGTTGTGGCGAGGGGATTTATCCCCGCTGGGTTGCGTAGCAGCCCCAAGATTTTGTATCGAGCCACTTGATATCCCGAGGCGTCAGCTTTAAGGGCTGCTTCGCAGCCCAACGGGGATAAATCCCCTCGCCACAGATAAATTCCCTCCGCCAAGGGCCAGGCTGGTTTTCTAGGCGCCGGTCCATTCCTGAACAAACGGCCCGATATCTTCCTGCGGCGCCGCGCGCGCCTCTTTCTGCGGTGTACCCAGGTAAAGGAAGCCGATAACCTCCTCCCCTTCTTCCAAGCCCAGCCCCCGCGCGACGTGGGGCGAATAGGCCAATTCCCCGGTACGCCACACCCCGCCAACGCCCTGGGCATAAGCGGCCAGCAAAATCCCATGGGCCGCGCAGCCGGCTGCCAGCAATTGCTCAGGCTTGGGAATCTTGAAATGGTCCTGCAATCGCGCGATCACCACCACGACCAAGGGCGCGCGCAATGGGCCGTTGAGGGCCTTCTCCACCACGGCTTCCGGCACCAGCGGATCATTGAAGCGTGCCGCCTCGGCCAGCAGCTCACCCATGCGGTGACGTGCTTCGCCTTCGACGGTCAGGAAACGCCACGGGCGCAGTTGGCCATGATCCGGCGCACGCATCGCTGCGGCGAACATGACCTGGCGTTGTTCGGGCGTGGGCGCAGGGTCCACCAGACGCGGAACGGAAACACGGTTGAGCAAAGCGTCGAGAGCCTGCATCGGCGACCTCCTGGAAAAATGTTCGGCTATTCTAGTGGCTTGTGCCGCCAGTTCGTTAGTGCAAATTCAGTTGCAAGCAGCGCCGGGCGCCGGTTTACATGCCGCTTGTCACAGGTAGAATGGCGCCCTTTCCCCTATCAGCCCGAGCGGACTTCATGGCGTTGCCGACCCTGCGGATCATTGGTTTCATCATCGGCATCTTCCTGATCACCCTGGCGATCTTCATGATCGTGCCGATGGCCACGTTGCTGATCTACGAACGCACCAGCGACCTGCCATCATTCCTCTGGTCGAGCATGATTACTTTTGTCGCCGGCCTCGCGTTGATTCTTCCCGGACGCCCCGAGCACATCCATCTGCGCCCCCGGGACATGTACCTGCTGACAGTCAGCAGTTGGCTGGTGGTGTGTGTCTTTGCCGCGCTGCCGTTCTTGCTAACTCAGCACATCAGCTACACCGATTCTTTTTTCGAAAGCATGTCGGGCATCACCGCCACTGGCGCAACGGTCCTCAGCGGCCTGGACACGATGTCGCCGGGGATCCTGATGTGGCGCTCGCTGCTGCACTGGCTCGGCGGTATCGGCTTCATCGGCATGGCGGTGGCGATTCTGCCGTTGCTGCGCATCGGCGGCATGCGGCTGTTCCAGACCGAATCATCCGATCGCTCGGAGAAAGTCATGCCTCGCTCGCACATGGTGGCGCGGCTGATCGTGGCCTCCTACGTCGGCATCACCATTCTCGGCACGCTGGCACTGTGGTGGGCCGGGATGAGTCTGTTCGATGCGATCAACCATTCGATGTCAGCCATTTCCACCGGCGGTTTTTCCACCTCCGACCTGTCCCTGGCCAAATGGACGCAACCGGCCGTGCATTGGGTCGCCATTGTCATCATGATCCTCGGCAGCCTGCCGTTTGCCCTCTACGTCTCGACCCTGCGCGGCAACCGCCGGGCGCTGATCAAGGACCAGCAAGTCCAGGGGCTGATCGGCGTGCTGCTGGTCACCTGGCTGGTGCTCGGCACCTGGTACTGGGCCACCACCGACCTGCATTGGCTCGACGCCCTGCGGCACGTGGCGCTGAACGTGACGTCCATCGTCACCACCACCGGTTTTGCCTTGGGCGACTACAGCCTGTGGGGCAATTTCTCGCTGATGTTGTTCTTCTACCTGGGTTTTGTCGGCGGCTGCTCGGGTTCGACCGCCGGCGGGATCAAGATTTTCCGCTTCCAGGTTGCCTACATCCTGCTTCGGGCCAACCTTAACCAACTGATTCACCCGCGCGCGGTGATCAAGCAGAAATACAACGGTCACCGCCTCGACGAAGAAATCGTCCGGTCGATCCTGACATTCTCGTTCTTCTTCGCCATTACCATCTGCGTGATCGCGCTGCTGCTATCGCTGCTGGGCGTCGAATGGATGACGGCACTGACCGGCGCGGCCAGTACCGTGTCCGGCGTCGGCCCGGGGCTTGGCGAGACCATCGGCCCGGCCGGCAACTTCGCTCCGCTGCCGGATGCGGCCAAGTGGATTCTTTCCGGCGGCATGCTGCTCGGCCGGCTGGAGATCATTACGGTGTTCGTGCTGTGTATTCCGGCGTTCTGGCGTCACTGACCGGCGTCGCTACAGCCCGCGCCCGGTATTCGCCGGGCGTGGTGCCGAACCAGCGCCGAAAGGCCCGGAAAAAATTGCTCGGGTCGGCAAACCCCAACAGATAAGCCACTTCCAGCAGCGTCATGGTCGGCTGCGCCAGGTACTGCTCGGCCAGTTCGCGGCGCGTATCGTCCAGCAAGTTCTGGAAACTCGTGCCCTCATCCTGCAAGCGCCGCTGCAAGGTACGTTGCGACAAATGCAGGGTCTGCGCGACCACGTCCCGCTTGGGCTCGCCCCGGGGCAGCAGCCGGCAGAGCACCTGCCGCGCCTGGTGGGTCACGCGGCTTCCGGAAAAACGCGCGAGGTATTCGCCGGCAAACCGATCGTGGAGCTGCGCCATGGCCTCGTTGGCCGTGGGCAGCGGCGCCTCCATGTCCTCCTGCTGGAAAATCAGCGCGTCATAGGGAGCATCGAACACCAGTGGCGCGCCAAAAGCCTGTTGATAAGGTGCCAGGTCAACGGGTTCGGAACCCTGGAACAGTACCTTTACCGGATGCAAGGTGCGTCCGGTCAACCAACTGCACAAGGACAGCGCGCAGGCCAGGGAGGCTTCGGCACTTTGCCGGGTCGGCGGAAGGTGATCGCCATGCACGGTGAGAATCAGCCCATAGCTCTCCTCCAGATGACGAAAACTCAAGTCGGCGCTTTCGGCAATGATCCGCTGGTAGCGCACCAGCCGCTGGAAGCCTTCGACCAGCGTGCGACTGGACATCAATGCGTAACCGACCACATGGAACGATGCCGGGCGTACCACCTTGCCCATGTTCAGGCCGATGGCCGGATTGCCGGAACGAGCCACCGCCAATTGCCAGAGCCGCGTCATCGAGTCCTGGGTAAAGCGCGCGTCGGGATCTTCCAGCGCAGCAAAATCCAGCGCCAGTTGCTTGAACAGCGCCCTACAGTCCAGGCCGTCCATTTCCAACGCCTTGACAATCCCCATCGCCCAGCTTGAAGAAGTCGTTCGTTCGCTCATGGCATTTGCTTGCATGACGAGCCGCAGGGTACGGCTGGATTTGCGAAGGATACTAAAGTGGCGCTGATTGTCACTGGCTGTTGCGTTTGGTAGCTCTAGACTTCAAATATCAGAACAATAACCAAAGAGCCTGCATTCTTGGAAAACACCAAACGATTCAACACGTTCGCCGAGTTCTACCCGTATTACCTCAGCGAACACAGCAACAGCACCTGCCGGCGCCTGCACTTCATCGGCACCTCCCTGGTCGTCCTGGTTTTCGCCCTGGCCCTCGTCGTCGGCGCCTGGTGGCTGTGGGTTGCGCTGCCGGTGGCCGGCTACGGCTTCGCCTGGGTCGGGCACTTCTTCTTCGAAAAAAACCGCCCTGCGACTTTCCAACACCCTCTCTACAGTCTGCTCGGCGACTTCGTCATGTACCGCGACATGCTGCTGGGCAAGGTGGCGTTCTAAGGAGATTGCCGATGACGTCTCACGCGCGCTTCACCCACATGCAGGACGGCAGCCGGGAAGACTGGGCAATCATCGCCGCCGACTTCAGCGCTTACGCGCGGCAGTTGCCGGGCCGGATTCTGACCCACCTGAGATTGCTCGATGGCGACTTCGGCGGTTTCCCCGTGGATCGCCTGACCCACTCCCTGCAAACCGCCACCCGTGCCTACCGCGACGGGCGAGACGAGGAGTACGTGGTCTGCGCCCTGCTCCACGATATTGGCGACACACTGGGTTCGTACAACCATCCGGACATCGCGGCGGCGATCCTCAAGCCGTTCGTCAGCGCCGAGAACCTGTGGATGGTGGAAAAACACGGGATATTCCAGGGCTACTACTTCTTCCATCACCTGGGCATGGACCGGCACCTGCGCGAGCAGTTTAGGGAGCACCCGCAGTACCAGGCGACGATCGATTTCTGTGCAGAATACGACGCCGCGGCGTTCGATCCCGAGTACGACACGCTGCCGCTGAGTTTCTTCGAGCCAATGCTGGAAAGACTGTTTGCGGCACCGAAGCAATCGATCTACAAGGCGGCGATGGCCGAGAGATAAGACAGGGGACCCTCCGTGGCGAGGGGATTTATCCCCGCTGGGCTGCGCAGCAGCCCCTCTCGGTGTGCCTGAATGATCGCGGATCCAGTGACTATTTTCAGGACTGCTTCGCAGCCCAGCGGGGATAAATCCCCTCGCCACAAAAGCTCCTCTCCACTAAACGTTTAAAATTCAGGCAGGCTCAGTCACTTTCAACTCAGCCTTGACCAGCGCTTCGCGCGCCTGGGCGTCCGCCAGGCGATAGAGCTCGATCGAGCCGTCCCAATGCTCGATCAGCGCCGTGCACGACTCGACCCAATCGCCGCAGTTGAGGTACTCCACCCCGCCCACCGTGCGAATCTCGGCATGGTGGATGTGCCCGCACACCACGCCATGCAGTTCACGCTTCACGCATTCATGGGCGATGGCTTCTTCAAAGTCGCTGATGAAGCTGACGGCGGTCTTGACCTTGTGCTTGAGGTACGCCGACAGCGACCAGTAACCGTAGCCGTAACGGGCCCGCCAATGATTGAGCCAGCGATTGAGCGTCAGGGTGAATTCGTAGGCCGAATCCCCAAGAAAGGCCAACCAACGGTGATAACGGGTAATCACATCGAACTGGTCGCCATGGATCACCAGCAGGTGTCGACCATCGGCGGTGACATGCACCGCTTCGTCGACCAATTGAATGTTGCCCAGGATCAGCTTCGAATAGCGTCGCAGGAATTCGTCATGGTTGCCGGTGACATAGATCACCTCGGTGCCGCGCTTGCTCATGGTCAGCAAGCGACGAATGACGTTGGTATGGGCCTGGGGCCAATACATGCCACTGCGCAGTTTCCAGCCGTCGATGATATCGCCCACCAGGTAGACCTTGTCGGCGTGATAGCCCTTGAGAAAGTGCGACAGGTGCTCGGCCTGGCAATCTCGCGTACCCAGGTGAACGTCGGAAATCCACAGGGTGCGGACACGCTGTTTGCGGCTGGGCCTGGCGAGCTCGGCGCTGGTCATTGGGCAACCCTCTGATCATTTTCACCACAGTGCACCCCAGCGGTTAATGGCCCATGACAATAATGCGTCGGTTGCATGACAGCGCGAGGCGGCGCGCCCTCGGTGTAGACTGGCCGCCTGCCACGGGAGACCGCGATGAGACCGATCCTCACGCTACGCCACTACAGCCACGATCTGATTGTCCACAGCCACGACCATGCGCAGCTGGTGTTCGGCTTGTCCGGCGCGCTGGACTTCGAAGTCGAAGGGCGTGGCAGCCAGGTGGTGCAGCAGAGTTTCGTGGTGGTACCCGCCGGCGCCCATCACGCCTGCGGCAGCCCCCAGGGCAGCCGTTGCCTGGTGCTGGATGTGCCTGATGATGACTGGGTCGGGCAATGCCTGGGCGATCACGCCGATGCCAGCCGGCGCTTGCTCGACCGCAATATCCGCTTGCCCCTGGATACGGGGCAGAGCCAGTTGGTAAGTTGGCTCGCGGGCAGTCCGGTGGACGATCCGCTGATCGCCCAGCAAGGCGCGGTGCTGCTGTTGGCCAGCCTCAACGGCGCCCGCCAGCAAACGAGCGGCAGCCGGCGCCTGCCCTATGCCGCGCTGGACGCTCATATCGACCAGCACGCGGCCTATCCGCTGCAAGTGGCGGACCTGGCGCGGGTCGCCGGGCTTTCCAGCGCGCGCCTGCATGCGCGTTTTGTCGCTGAATGCGGGCAGACGCCAATGGAATACATCCGCAGCCGCCGCCTGCACAAAGCCGTGGGACTGTTGCGAGACTCAAACCTGCCTATCGGCGAAATCGCCCATCAGGTTGGCTACAGTTCGCAAAGCGCCTTCGCGGCGGCGGTGCTGCGCGAGTTCGGTGTTTCGCCGGGCAAGCTTCGGCGCTAGATCCGCGCTAAAAATCGCTAGGTTCGCGACAGACAGAAGCGGCTGGCAAAGGGTTCAATAGCCGGACGCTCAATCGCTCAACAAGGATTGCAATGACTCCCCGTACCGCCCTCGGCGCCTTGCACATCGGCGCGCTCATGTTTGGCCTGACCGGCGTGTTCGGCAAACTGGCCGCCGCCTCGCCGGCGGTCATTGTGTTTGGCCGTGCGGTGTTCGCCGTGCTGGCCCTGGCGGTGTTTGCCCGGTTCGCCAGCCGCACCCGCTGGCAAAAACTGCGCGGCCGCGACGCTCGCCGGTTGCTGCTCGGCGGGCTGTTGCTGGCCGGACACTGGGTCAGTTTTTTCATCTCGGTAAAAGTCGCCGGGGTGGCCATCGCCACGCTGGGGTTCGCCAGTTTCCCGGCCTTCACCGTATTGCTCGAAGGGCTGATTTTCCGCGAGCGGATCCGCGCCAACGAAATTCTCCTGGTGGTGCTGGTGAGCGTCGGCCTGGTGCTGGTCACACCGGATTTCGAACTGGCCAGCGGCGCCACCACCGGTTTGCTCTGGGCCGTGGCTTCGGGTCTATTGTTCTCGCTGTTGTCGCTGACCAATCGCGCCGGCTCCGCACACGTACCGCCGGTGCAGGCCGCGCTGTGCCAGAACGTGGTCGTGGGGTTATGCCTGTTGCCGATGGCCGCGCCACAACTGAGCGATGTGCGCCCCATCGACTGGTTGTGGATCGGCCTGCTCGGGGTGTTCTGCACCGGCCTGGCCCACAGCCTGTTCGTCGCCAGCCTCGCGGTGATCAAGGCGCGCACCGCGGCGGTAGTGTTCGCCATGGAACCAGTCTACGGCATTACCATTGCCTGGCTGCTGTTCGATGAAAACCCGACGCTGCGCATGCTGCTCGGTGGCGTGCTGATCATCGTTGCGATTGTGGTGTCGAGCCAGCTCGACGGCACGAAAAAATCCAGCGCCGGCGCCCAGGCCTCGTCTCACTGAGCCAGGTGACTGAAACGAGTCACTGAACCCGGTCGTTGTGCCCCAGGTCGCGCTCCGGGTCGATCCGGTCGCGGACCCGCTGCTTGAGGACCTTGGCCTCGGGAAAACCGCCGTCAGCCTTGCGCTCCCAGACCTGCGTACCGTCACAGCTGATATGGAACACCCCGCCGGTGCCCGGCACCAGGGACACCTTGCCCAAATCGTCGCCAAACGTGCTGAGCAACTCCTGGGCCAGCCAGGCGGCGCGCAGCAACCATTGGCACTGCGTGCAGTAAGTGATGACGACTTCCGGTTTGTGAGCGGTCATTGCGGGTGAGCTCCTGCGGTCAAAGGCGTCGTTATACTACTCGCCTTTGACCGCCTGCCCCGAGATTGACAATGCGCCGCCTGCTGCCATGCCTGCTCCTGTTACTGCTGCCCCTGTTCGCCGACGCGGTCGAAGCGCCGCGACCGAAGATCGGCCTGGTACTTTCCGGCGGCGCGGCCCGTGGGCTGGCGCATATTGGCGTGCTCAAAGCCCTGGAAGAACAAGGCATCAAGATCGACGCGATCGCCGGCACCAGCATGGGCGCGGTGATCGGCGGTCTATACGCCTCCGGGTACAAGATCGACGAGCTGGAGAAACTTGCCCTGGGCATCGACTGGCAGCAGGCGCTGTCCGATGCCCCGCCGCGCAAGGACGTGCCCTTCCGGCGCAAGCAGGATGACCGGGATTTTCTGGTGAAGCAGAAGCTGAGCTTTCGCGACGACGGCAGCCTCGGCCTGCCATTGGGCGTGATCCAGGGACAGAACCTGGCCCTGCTCCTGGAAAGCCTGCTGGCCCACGCCAGCGATACCCGGGATTTCGACAAGCTGCCAATCCCCTTCCGCGCCGTGGCGACCGACATCGCCACTGGCGAAAAAGTCGTGTTCCGCAAGGGCCACCTGCCCAAGGTGATCCGTGCCAGCATGTCGATCCCGGCGGTGTTCGCCCCGGTGGAACTGGACGGGCGGCTGCTGGTGGACGGCGGCATGAGCGACAACATTCCCTTGGACGTGGCCCGGGAAATGGGCGTGGACATGGCCATCGTCGTCGATATCGGCACGCCGCTGCGCAACCGCAAGCAATTGGTCACGGTGGTGGATGTGCTGAATCAGTCGACCACCCTGATGACCCGCCGCAACTCGGAGGAACAACTGGCGACGCTGAAAAACAACGACGTGCTGATCCAGCCCGCCCTGGCGAGCTTTGGCTCCACCGATTTCGGCCGCGCCACGGAAATAATCGACGCCGGTTACCGCGCCACCCGGATACTCGAGGCGCGCCTGGCGCACCTGCGTCGCCCTGAACCGGCCGACGCCGAGCTGATGGCGGCGCGCACCCCCAGCGAACGCACGCCGGTCATCACCGCGATACGGGTGGAAAACGATTCGAAAGTCGGCGACGACGTGATCCGCTATTACGTTCGTCAACAGATCGGCGAGCCGTTGGACCTGGGTCGGCTGCAAACCGACATGGGCACCTTGTACGGCCTGGATTATTTCGAGCAGGTGCAATACCGCGTAGTACACAAGGGCGCGGACAACACCCTGGTGATCAGCGCCCGGGGCCGACGCACCGGCACGGACTACCTGCGCCTGGGCCTGAGCCTGTCGGACGACATGCGCGGCGACAGCGCTTTCAACCTCGGTGCCAGCTACCGGGTCAATGGTATCAATCGCCTCGGCGCCGAATGGCTGACACGGGTGCAGATCGGCGACAAGCAGGAGCTGTACAGCGAGTTCTACCAGCCGCTGGACGTCGGCTCGCGCTACTTCATCGCGCCCTACGGACAATTCGAATCGCGCAACGTCGAGTCGATCCTCGATAACGACCCGGTCGCCCAGTATCGGGTCGAGCGCTATGGCTTCGGCCTGAACCTGGGCCGCCAGATCGGCAACAGCGGGGAAATCCGCTTCGGTGTCGGCCAGGCCTGGGGCAAGGCGGACGTGCGCATCGGCGATCACGACCAGCCCAGCGAAAACTTCAACGAAGGCTTCTACGAGCTCAAGTATTCATTCGACTCGCTGGACAACGTCTACTTCCCCCACGAAGGGGAAGACATCGGCTTGTCCTGGCGCCAGTACGAACCCGGATTAGGTTCCGACCAGCGTTATCGCCAGTGGGAATTCAGGTTGGACAAGGCCCTGAGCAGCGGCCCGGATACCCTCATCCTCGGCGGTCGTTATGGCCGGACCCTGGACACCGCCGAGGTCGTGACGTCGAGTTTCGTCCTCGGCGGCGCCCGACAGCTGTCGGGTTTTCGTGAAGACGGGGTATCCGGCCAGAACATGAGCCTGATGCGCGCCGTGTACTACCGCAGGCTCACGCCGCGCGCCTACCTGCCGCTGGATTTCCCGTTGTATGTCGGCGGTTCGCTGGAGCGCGGCCGGGCCTGGAACAACGACAATGAATTCGACAGCGGCTACATCAACGCCGCCAGTATTTTCCTCGGGTTCGACACGCCGCTGGGGCCACTCAACTTCAGTTATGGCTTCAACGACGATGATGAGCAGGCGGTGTATCTGAATCTGGGGCAGACGTTCTAGCGCTGTTCAAACTGTGGGAGCGAGCCTGCTCGCGAAGAGATGGTTCAGCCATGGAGATCCCCTGTACCGCCATTTCGCGAGCAGGCTCGCTCCCACAGGGGTAATCAACGAATCCCGGCCAGCAGCACCCGGGCCGTTTCCTTGAGCGGCTCGTCGCCCTCTTCCACCAGTTCCTCCAGCAGCGTGATGGCGCTCTTGAGGTCACCCTCATCGATACGATTCTGGGCTTCTTCGAGCTTTTCCGAATGCTGCGAGGGTTGCGCCTCAAAGGACACCGGTTCGAGCGACAGGGAGTCGAATTCCGGTTCGGCGGTCAGCGGCTCCAACTCCAGCGACTGCTCTTCGTCGGCAAACCCGTCGAGAAAATCATCGTCCAACGACTCGGTTTCCAGAGGCGCGCCCCATTGCAGGTCGGGCTCATCGAACCCCGAGAGCGACAAGGTGCCGGTTTCGAAGGTTTCCAGGGGTTTCGGTTCAGCGGCTGCCTGCGGGGTGTCGGTCAGGTCCCAGCTGTTCTCCATGGACAAGCTATCGAGCTTCAGCTCGAATTCGTCGCTGGGGGGACTGGGCGGTTCGGGCTCTGGAATGCGTGCCAGGGGTTCTGTCGGCGCAGGCGCATCAAGTGGCGTATCACGCGGCGTATCACGCGGCGTATCAAGGGAGGTCTCAACGGGCGCGGTAACCATGGAGATCCTCGGGTAGCGCCCGCGGACTTCTTCCAGCGCCTGGCGATCGATACCCTGGGCCAGCAGGTGGTTCTCCTGGGCCTGGAAACCGATGACATCGCCCTGCTTGCCCAGCACGTCGAGCAACTTGAGGCCCAGGTCGGTACGCTCCGGCTCCGCCAGCAACGCGGCGCGCAACAAGCCCGCCGCTTCGGTGAAGCGGCCATAGGTCAGGTAGATTCCCACCCCTTCGAGCACATCGCCGAGGGGCGCATCGCCGTTATTGAACGACGCGGCGACTTCAGGGCGTTCGGCGTCCGATTGCCCGTAGGTTTCGGGTTCGTCATCGTCCAGGATCAATTCGCGAGGCTCGGACATCGGCTGCGGATCCGCCAGCTCCTGCTGTTGCCGACGGCGAAGGAACAGCAACACGACGAGCAACCCCAGCAGCCCCACCAGCCCCGCCACCCACACCCAATCGATGCCCTCTGCCTCGTCGGTCGGCGTCGCCTCGACCACCGGAGTGGGCTCGACGTCTTCCGCTGGCGCCGCTGTCGCGGCAACGGCATCCGGCGGCTCCTGGGCCAGTTGCGCCTGCAACTCGCTGATCTGCTGGCGCTGGCCGGCGATTTCCGCGTCCTGGGCCTGAAGCCGGGCTTGAAGTTCGTCGATGGTTTTCTGTTGTTGCTGGTTTTGCAGCACCGTGGCGGCGAGTTGCTCGGCGTTGCTGTCGGGGGCGACAGAGGCCGGCGTTGAAGGGGTTGCGGCGGGAGGCGGCAATATGGCCGAGTCGGGCAGCAACAGGCGCTGACCGATGGAAAGCCGCTCGCTGCCAGGGTTCAGCGCCTGGATGCCCTGCATGAGCTCATTGACAGAGGCATTGCTGCCGGCGTCATGCAGGCGCTTGGCGATGATCCAGGGGTTGTCGCCCTGCACGACGGTGTAGCGCTTGCCTTGTATGGCCGGTGGTGGCTTGATCGCGGGTGTCGCTTCGGCCGCAGCGGAAGGCTCGTCCACGGCCGGCACAATCCCTGGCGTGCCCGGCGGATCGATCAGCACGGTATATTCGCGCAGCACCCGGCCGTTAGGCTGGTTGAGCTGTACCAGGAAATTGAGGAAGGGTTCTTCCACCGGCTTGCTGGAAGTCACCCGGATGAAGCTGCGCTCGCCGCGCAACACCGGCGTGAAACGCAAGCTGTTGAGAAAAAACACCCGCTCCACCCCGGCGCGAGTGAAATCGTCCGGACTCGCCAGGCTGGCCGACAAATCCCCCTCGCCCAGGCCGGCCGCATCGACCAAAGCAATATCGGCGCGCAACGGCTGGTTCAGCGCGGAATGAAGCGTGATCTCTCCCAGCCCCAGCGCCGACGCCAGGGCCGGAAAGCCCAGGGCACCCACGACTATCAACACGTTGACCCAGTTGCGCAACGTGGACTGCAGACTTTCAAGCATGGGCATCCCTTTCGATTACCAGAACCAACCTCGGCGTAAACGCTTCCATTAGGAACGCTTACTACTGGTTATAGTTCGCTAACCGGCGAATCTCAAAAACCTGGTGTCAGGGATGTGCCTCAGGATTTTTCCAGGTTGGCCAGGATTCTGCCGTGAACCCGCATGCACACCCGCATATCCTCTTCGTCAACGCCTTCAAACAACTCCCGACGCAGCTGCGTGGCAATGGTTTCGATCTGTTCAATCAGCGGCAAGGCCGGCGCGCAGAGCACGATTTTCTTGGCGCGGCGGTCCTCGGCCACGGCCTGGCGCTGCACCAGTCCCTGGGTTTCCAGGCTATCGAGCAAGCGGGCCAGGGTCGGGCCCTCAACGGCGACGCTCTGGGCCAGCTCACGCTGGGTCGGCGCCTGTTCGAAGCGGGCCAGGTGCAGCAGCACCAGCCAACGCGCCTGGGACAGGCCCAGCCCGGCGAGGCGACGGTCCAGCTCGGCTCGCCAGCCCCGGGACATTTGCGCCAACTGCATGCCAAAGCGGTGTTGATCGGTTAGAGGCATAAAAAACTCATCAGAATCTAAATAGAGAAATACTAATTATTAGTCAGCTAAGCATGAGCTTCGGATTCAAGCAAGGCTGGCACTGTAGTGAATCGTTAAAGGAGCGTAACTGTCTGATCAGACTTCAAATTCCGATTGCAATGCAGCTCTTACGCAATACAGGACGCCTTCCGGAACGCGGCCTGCAAACAGCGCGGCAACGTCAGATACCGCGGGCAATTCACCCTCGCCGTCGAGAAACGCGTCCTGGATTTCGCCCATCAGTTCTTCGGGCAAATCCAGCGCCTGCTCCAGGGATAGCTGCTGTTGACCGATCGCCTCGGCCAGCATCGTGTAGACATTCTTTTCCGAACACTGCAGTTGCCCGGCGATCTGTAGCGGGGTCATGCCGGCACGAGCCAGCGTGATCAGTTCGTGGCGTACATCGGCCACGGCTTTTGGCGCTTCGGCTTCGCCGCCGAGCACCTGGAGGAAAGCCTCGCCGTAACGCTCCAGCTTGCGCGCGCCAACGCCACTGACCCGGGCCATTTCCGCGAGGGAAGTCGGTTGGCTGCGGAGCATTTCCAGCAACGTCGAGTCGGGGAAAATGACGTAGGGCGGCACGCCATGCTCCTCCGCCAGCTTGCGCCGCAAGGCGCGCAAGGCCTCCCACTGATCGCGCTCCTCGCCACGCACCAGTTGGCTGGCCTGGCTCTTGCTGCTCTTGATCGCTGTTGCGGGCTTGAGGTCGCGACGCAGTTCCAGGCTGACCTCGCCTTTGAGCAAGGGCCGGCAGGTCGCGCTCAGGCGCAGGCCGCCATAACCTTCCAGGTCGATGTCGGCCAGGCCGCGCGCCACCAGTTGCCGGAACAGCGAGCGCCATTCGCTCTCGGTGCGGGCCTTGCCCACGCCGAACACCGAAAGGTGCTGATGGCCAAAGCTGCGGACCTTTTCGTTGTCCTTGCCCAGCAGCACGTCCACCAGATGCCCCACGCCATAACGCTGGCCCGTGCGATAGATGGCCGACAGCGCCTGGCGGGCCGGCTCGGTGGCGTCCCAGGTCTCCACGCCGTCGACGCAGTTGTCGCAGTGCCCGCAAGGTTCGGGCATGTCCTCATCGAAATAGGCCAGCAAGGTCTGGCGGCGGCAACGGGTTTCTTCGCAGAGCGATAGCATCGCGTCGAGCTTGTGTTGTTCCAGGCGTTTGTGGCGCTCATCGCCCTCGGAGTTCTGCAGCATCTGCTTGAGCATCACCACGTCCTGCAGGCCGTAGGCCATCCAGGCATCGGCCGGCAAACCGTCACGACCGGCACGGCCGGTTTCCTGGTAATAGGCCTCCAGGGACTTGGGCAGATCCAAATGCGCGACGAACCGTACGTTGGGCTTGTCGATACCCATGCCGAACGCCACGGTGGCGACCATGATCAGGCCTTCCTCGTTGAGAAAGCGCTTCTGGTGATAGGCCCGCAAATCGTTGGGCAGCCCAGCATGGTAGGGCAATGCCGGGAAACCTTGCTCGCTGAGAAACGCCGCCACCTCCTCGACTTTCTTGCGCGACAGGCAATAGACGATACCCGCGTCGCTGCGGCGCTCGGCGAGGAACGCCAGCAGTTGCTTGCGCGGCTGTTCCTTGGGCACGATGCGGTAAAAAATGTTCGGGCGGTCGAAGCTGGAGAGGAACCGCTCGGCGTTCTGCAGGTGCAGGCGCTCGACGATTTCTTCGCGGGTACGTTTGTCGGCGGTGGCGGTCAGGGCGATGCGCGGCACGTCGGGAAACAGCTCGGCCAATTGCCCCAGTTGCAGATATTCACGACGGAAGTCATGGCCCCATTGGGATACGCAGTGGGCTTCGTCGATGGCAAACAGGGCGATTTCCAGGCTCTGGAGAAAAGCCAGCATGCGCGGCTGCACGAGACGTTCAGGCGCCAGGTAAAGCATTTTCACTTCACCGCGCTTGATGCGTTCCGCCAGGTCCCGCTGCTGCTCGGCGCTCAGCGTGGAGTTCAACGCGGCGGCGGCAACGCCCAATTCCTCGAGGGTCGCGACCTGGTCGTCCATCAAGGCGATCAGCGGCGATACCACCACCGCGAGGCCGTTGCGCAGCAGCGCGGGCACCTGGAAGCACAAGGACTTGCCGCCGCCGGTAGGCATGAGCACCAAGGCATCGCCACCGCTGGCCACGCGCTCAATGATGGCACCCTGGCGGCCACGAAAACTGTCGTAGCCGAAGATGTCCTTGAGGACGCGTTGAGCCTGTTCGAGCATAAAAACTCCAAAAATCACCGAAACATCCCTGCAAGGCTGGTCCAGAAACACAAACGCTGCACCGGCGAATCGTAAGTGCGCGTTTCGAACCGCCGGGATGCGGCAGGGCATCACAAAACGCGGCAGTATACCCGAGGGTTTCGTTGCGAAGGGGGTTGCTGACGGGAGGTTTGAGGGAGTGCGCAAATGAATGCGACGCAGCCGTTGTGGCGAGGGGATTTATCCCCGCTGGGTTGCGTAGCAGCCCCTCATGTTGCTTGAGTCGCGCTAATCCCTAGTAATGAGTCGGCTGCGTTGGGGCTGCGTTGCAGCCCAGCGGGGATAAATCCCCTCGCCACAATGTATGAGTACAGCCCGGCAAGAAGGCAAATCCACCACGCGGCTGGCCTGAGCGCTCAAGAAAGCCTAGAATTCCCGCATTGTTTATTCCCCAAGGTAGCCTGTAATGTCCTTCGCTGAGCAACTGACCCGCCTGCAAGTGTTCCTCGACGCCGATGAGCTGCACGAAGAGGCGCTGGATTACGTGGCCGCTCATGGCTACCTGACCGCCCTGTCGATCTGCTCCGAGCAGGTGCCGGAGCGTGAATGGATCGACGCCCTGTTCGCCGAAGAACCGCACTACAGCGACGAAGCCCAACGCGCCGAAATCGAAGCGACGCTGGTCGGCCTCAAGGCTCACATCGCCCGCCAACTGGCTTCCGATGAAGAATTCGAGCTGCCGTGCGAGCTGGACCTGGGCGACGATCCGGACGATTCGGAACTGCGCGGCTGGTGCATCGGCTTCATGGAAGGCGTGTTCCTGCGCGAAGCGGCCTGGTTCGAAACCGCCGAAGAGGAAGTCAGCGAAATGCTGTTGCCGATCATGGTCGGTTCCGGTCTGTTCGACGAGCAACCGGAGTTTTCCGACATTGCCGCCGACGCGAACCTGATGGACGACATGATCGTGCAAATCCCCGAAGCGCTGACCGCCTTGTACCTGCTGTGCAACGCCCCGGACGAAAAACCGGCGATCCTCAAGCCGCGCCACCACTGAGTCAGCGGGTGCCTGCGCCCCTCGGCAATCGCCCGCTGATCCTGCGCTACGCTCTGCTCGCCATCGGCTGGCTGAGCGTGGTGCTGGGGGTCATCGGCATCTTTATTCCCGTCCTTCCCACCACCCCCTTCCTGTTATTGGCCGCGGCCTGCTTCGCCCGCAGTTCGCCACGCTTCTACCGCTGGCTGGTGGAGCATCCGCGCCTCGGCCCCTGGATCGGCGACTACCTCAGCGGCAACGGCATCCCGCTCAAGGGCAAGGTCTACGCTATCGGGTTGATGTGGGCGAGCATCCTGCTGTCGTGCTACCTGGTGCCCCTGCCATGGGCGCGGGTGTTCATGCTGACCAGCGCGGTGCTGGTGACGGTGTATATCCTCAGGCAGAAGACGCTGCGCAAACCTGATTGAATGCCCTTGTGGCGAGGGAGCTTGCTCCCGCTGGGAGGCGAAGCCGCCCTGAAATCAGCTGATGCGATTCCCCAGGCAGACCGCGCCTGCCGATTTTACGACTGCTGCGCAGCCGAGCGGGAGCAAGCTCCCTCGCCACGGGAACAGCGGTGCCTGGGTCCGGGAAAATTTTATGCGGGCCAAAATTAAAAACCCGCCATCTCCAGAGCAGAGATGGCGGGTTTTGTCGTTTCAGCTCATCTCACACCGTGTCGACCTTCAACGAATGGTCGTTCAGCATGCCGTTGATGATGGTCGCGGTATCCGCGCCGCCGATCATTCCGCCTGCGCCCGGCGTGACGCCGTAGTGACTGGCGAGGTTGACGCCGGCCAGGTCGATGGTCTGGTTCGGCGTGGCGCCGGCGGTGCTGCTGACGTCGATGCTGGTGATCAACGAGGCTCCACTGCCGGTCACGCTGAAGTGCAGGTAGTCATCAAGCGACGCCGCGCTGCCGTTCTCGCCCAGCAGCAGTTGCGACAGGTCGAGTTTGTCGAGGCCCGGTGTGAAATCCGTAATGACGTCGTGACCGCTGTTGCCCGCCTGCCATTGGAACGTGTCGGCGCCGTTGCCACCGGTGAGGGTGTTGTTGCCCAGGCCGCCGATCAGCAGGTCATCGCCGTTACCGCCGTTGAGCACGTCATGGCCGAGGCCGCCGTCGATGCGATTGCTCAGGCTGTCGCCGGTCAGGTGGTCGTTGAAGTTCGAACCGACCAGGTTCTCGATGCCGGCCAGGGTGTCGGTGCCGGCCCCCAGGGTGTTCTGTCCGGCCAGCAGGCCGAGATTTACCGTGACGCCGCCGGTGGCATGGGCATAACTGGCGGTGTCGTTGCCAGTGCCGCCGTCGAGCAGGTCGTTACCGGCACTGCTGTAGAGCAAGTCATCGCCAGCCCCGCCATGCAAGGTGTTGTTGCCCGCGCCGGTGCTGAGGATGTCGTTGCCGTCGCCGGCGTTGAGCACGTTGTTGCCATTGCCGGCCAGCAGTACATCGTTGCCCGTGGTCCCCGTCAGGGTGTGGCCCGCCTGATAGCTGATGCCCACCCCGGCGGAATCGCTGCCGCCGTGGTTGTCGCTGGCAGTGTAGCTGCCGTGATAATCGGGAGTAGTGTCCTGGGCACCGGCGTAGTTGACGGTCAGGGTCAGTTGGTAATTTTCCGAGGCATTGGCGTTGCCATTGCCGGGGTTGGGAATGTTGGTGACGTGGATCTGATAATTGCCATCCGCCGCCGCGGTGAACGAGGCGCCGTCGTTGATTGCGATGAAGGGGCCGCCGTTAAGCGAATATTCCATGGCGATGCGACCGGCCGTGAGATTGTGATCCAGGGTCAGGGTTTCGCCTTGCTTGAGGCTGATGTTGAGCCGGTCTTCATCGTTGGCGTTGTTGTTCGACACCGCCCCCAGCGCCCCGCTGACCACCAGCACCGCGGTCATGCTCGCGGTGTTGGCGACGAAGGCACTGCGGTTGAGGCTGATCGACTGGGCGTTGTTGCCAGTGAAACTGGCGGTACCGGCGCTGCCGGTGAAATCCGCGCCCCTGGCCACCCAGCCGGTATTAAAACTGGTCGGTGATGCGGAGAGCGGGTCGCCGTTGGCGTCGCTGTCATTGCCCAGCAGCAGTTCACCCGGAACCACGATATTGCCCGAGAGCACGTTGGTGATGACGTTGTCATCGACCGCCACCGGAGCGCTGTTGGGTTGGACTTTGATCACCAGGTTGGAGCCCGCCAGGTCACCATCGTTATCGCTGAGGGTGTAGCCGATGTTCTCGGTGATCAAGGTGCTGGTGGTGGTCTGGGAGGTGTAGCTGAACGCGCCGGTATCAAGATTCACCACGAGCATGCCGTCATGCCCGGTGGCGATGCTGACGGTGTTGGTCGCGGTGTTGAAGGTGCCGTGGTTGGCCCCGCCGCTGACGGTCAGCGCCCCCTGGCCACCGTTGGCATCGGGGTTGTAGCTGTAGGTCGTGCCGTCCACCACCAGGCTTTTGATAAACCCGCCGTCGGCACCGAACGAGCCGCCTTCGCCAAACAGGCTGCCGGTAACCGGCACACCTTGCACCGTGCCGGAAAGCACCGAATTGAGCTGGTTCAAGTCAGTCACCACCACCGCGTTGGTGTTGGTGTGGGTGCTGCCGTCGTAGGCCAGCGGGTCAAGATTGACGTTTCTGGCGCCGCTGCCCAGGCCGACGGCGTAATTCTTGATGCTGTTGGCGTCGAGGAAGGCCTTCCACGCGGCCTCGTCCGCCGGGCCGATGTCGCCCTTGGTCGGCTTGCCGTCGGAGAAAAAATAGCCAATGTTCTGGGCGCCGGTCAGTTGCCCCGGTGTTGCGAACGCCGTCTTGGCCATCTCTACGGCCGCATCGTAATTGGTATCACCGTGCGCTTTCAGCGCGGCGATCAGTGTCTTGGCGGTTGCCACGTCCACCCACACGGCACTCTGGCCGGTGGCGCTGCCGCTGAAGGTCACAAGCTGGACTTTCACGTCGCCCATGTCGTCGTATTTGTCGAGCAAGGCGCTGATCGCCTGTTTGGCCAGGTCCATTCGCGAGAGGCCCGGCACACCGGAATCGTCTTTCATGCTGCCGGACACGTCGAGCACGATCAGCAGGTTCGAATCGATCTCCACCGCCGGGACCGAACGCTCGGACGCGACAGCCTTGGGCACATCGTCGACGATGCTCACCACCAGGTTGCCGGTGGTGCTGTTGCCCAGGGAATCGGTGGCCTGATAGGTGAAGCTTTCGGTCAATACGTTCGGGCCATTGTTGGCATGCGGCGTGGTATTCGCCGGCGAGGTCAGCGTATAGGTGTAAGAGCCGTCGGCGTTGAGCAGCAACTGGCCGTGAGCGCCATTGGCGTCTCCCACCAAGGCAAATGTCACGGCGCCGGTTGCACCGCTGACCGAACCGACCAAGGTGCCGGTGGCGGTTTCGCCGGTGCTGCCCGGCTCGCTGCCGGTGGCGCTGCCGGGTGCCAGGTCCTGGCCGTCCTGTTTCAGGTCCAGGGCTTTTTCGTAAACGGTGACGTCATGATCGGTTTCAGCGACCAGGCAACTGTTGTGCACGTCGATGGTGATGGTCGTGGTGCTTTCATCCCCATCGGCATCGCGCACGGTGTAGGTGAATACATCGGTGGCACCCGGTACGCCAACGGAGTCCGGATTGCTGTGATAGACCGCGTTGCCATTGGCATCCAGGGTCAGGTAGCCGTAGGTGCCGTTGATCTGGCTGTTCAGGACGCCGCTGGCCGGGCTTGACGTATCGTTGCCGGACCGCACGCCGATCACCACGCCACCATCGGCGCCGAGCACGTCGTTATCCAGCACGTTGCCGCTGACCGTCCCGCCCTCCACCACCGCCGCGGTATCACAGTGCGCCTTGGGCACATCGTCGACGATGTTGATAACGATGGTGCTGGTGACGCTGTTACCGAGTGAGTCCGTAGCTTGGTACGTGAAGCTTTCGCTCAACACGTTCGGACCATCATTGGCGGCGGGCGTTGTCGTGGCGGGCGACGTCAGGGTGTAGGTGTACGAACCGTCCGGGTTGAGCAACAGTTGTCCATGGGCGCCAGTGGCATTGCCGATCAGGGCGAAGGTGACGGCGCCGACGGCACCGGTCACCGAGCCGACAAGGCTGCCGCTCGCGGTTTCACTGCTGGCATTCGGCGCACTGCCGGTGACGGTGCCGGGGGCCAGGTCCTGGCCATCCTGGTTGAGATCCAGGGCTTTTTCATAGACGCGGATTTCCTGGTCAGGGGTTGCGGCCAGGCAGCTGTTATAAACGTCGATGGTGATGGTCGTGGTGCTCTCGTCGCCATCGGCGTCGCGCACGGTATAGGTGAACACATCGGTGGCGCCCGGTGCGCTGACGGCGTTCGGGTTGCTGTGGTAGACCGCGTTGCCGTTGGCGTCCAGGGTAAGGTAGCCGTAGGTGCCATTGATCTGGCTGTTGAGGCCGCCTACGGCGGAGGTCGATGTATCGCTGCCGGCGCGTACGCCGATCACTGCGCCGCTGGCGGCAGGCCCGTCGGCGCCGCCCTCGTCGTTGTTCAGCACGTTGCCGCTGACCGTCGCGCCCTCTTCCACCGAGGCGGAGTCGGCGTGGGCCTTGGGCAAGTCATCGACAATGTTCACGTCCAGGTTGCCGGTGGCCGTGGTGCCGTTGTCATCAGTGACCACCACGCTGAACTGCTCGCCCAGGCTGTTCGCGCCGTTGGCATTTGGATGCGCTTCGTTGTCGAGCAAGGTGTAGCTGTAGCTGACCACGCCCGTGGCGGCGTTGAAGCCGGTGACGGTCAAGGTGTTGCCCAACGCGGTGGTGATCGATTGCGGGAAACCGGCGGCGACGCCACCGCTGACGACAGTGATGCCGCCGACGCTCAGGGTTTGCACGCCGTCCAGCGCGGTGATGGTGAAAGTGCCGCTCTGGGTCAGCGCCGAGGCGTCCGGGTTGCTGCCGTCGCCGAGGTTTTTCTCCTGCACCGTGAGCTCGCCGCCCTCGGTGTCGAGGCCGTTGATGATCACCGGGTCGTCGTTGTTGTGCACTTGCAACACCAGGTTGGCAGTGCTGGTATCGCCGTCGGCGTCGGTCAGGGTGTAGGTGAAGGTTTCGCTGCCGTTGCCGCCGCCATGCAGGCCTTTGAAATCGGTGTCGCCAGGGTTAAGCGTGTAGGTGTAGGAGCCGTCGGCGTTGAGCACCAGCGTGCCGTAGGTGCCGGTGAAAGTGCCGGGAGTAATCGGCCCGGACGCCACCTGATCGGCGCCTTGGTTGTCGTTGGGCAGCACGCTGCCGGTCAGGGTCAGGTTGTTTTCCGAGGCAGTACCGGCGTTGCTGTCGTCCACGGCCTGAGGCAAGTCATCGACGATGTTCACGTCCAGGTTGCCGGTGGCCGTGGTGCCGTTGTCATCAGTGACCACCACGCTGAACTGCTCGCCCAGGCTGTTCGCGCCGTTGGCATTTGGATGCGCTTCGTTGTCGAGCAAGGTGTAGCTGTAGCTGACCACGCCCGTGGCGGCGTTGAAGCCGGTGACGGTCAAGGTGTTGCCCAACGCGGTGGTGATCGATTGCGGGAAACCGGCGGCGACGCCACCGCTGACCACAGTGATGCCGCCGACGCTCAGGGTTTGCACGCCGTCCAGCGCGGTGATGGTGAAAGTGCCGCTCTGGGTCAGCGCCGAGGCGTCCGGGTTGCTGCCGTCGCCGAGGTTTTTCTCCTGCACCGTGAGCTCGCCGCCCTCGGTGTCGAGGCCGTTGATGATCACCGGGTCGTCGTTGTTGTGCACTTGCAGCACCAGGTTGGCAGTGCTGGTGTCGCCGTCGGCGTCGGTCAGGGTGTAGGTGAAGGTTTCGGTGCCGTTGCCGCCGCCGTGCAGGCCTTTGAAATCGGTGTCGCCAGGGTTAAGCGTGTAGGTGTAGGAGCCGTCGGCGTTGAGCACCAGCGTGCCGTAGGTGCCGGTGAAAGTGCCGGGAGTAATCGGCCCGGACGCCACCTGATCGGCGCCTTGGTTGTCGTTGGGCAGCACGCTGCCGGTCAGGGTCAGGTTGTTTTCCGAGGCAGTACCGGCGTTGCTGTCGTCCACGGCCTGAGGCAAGTCATCGACGATGTTCACGTCCAGGTTGCCGGTGGCCGTGGTGCCGTTGTCATCAGTGACCACCACGCTGAACTGCTCGCCCAGGCTGTTCGCGCCGTTGGCATTTGGATGCGCTTCGTTGTCGAGCAAGGTGTAGCTGTAGCTGACCACGCCCGTGGCGGCGTTGAAGCCGGTGACGGTCAAGGTGTTGCCCAACGCGGTGGTGATCGATTGCGGGAAACCGGCGGCGACGCCACCGCTGACCACAGTGATGCCGCCGACGCTCAGGGTCTGCACGCCGTCCAGCGCGGTGATGGTGAAAGTGCCGCTCTGGGTCAGCGCCGAGGCGTCCGGGTTGCTGCCGTCGCCGAGGTTTTTCTCCTGCACCGTGAGCTCGCCGCCCTCGGTGTCGAGGCCGTTGATGATCACCGGGTCGTCGTTGTTGTGCACTTGCAGCACCAGGTTGGCAGTGCTGGTGTCGCCGTCGGCGTCGGTCAGGGTGTAGGTGAAGGTTTCGGTGCCGTTGCCGCCGCCGTGCAACGCAACGAATTGCGGGTCGCTGGTATTCAGGGTGTAGGTGTACGTACCGTTGGGGTTGAGCACCAGCGTGCCGTAGGTACCGGTGAACGTGCCGCCGATGATCGGCCCGCTGTCGGGGCCGGTGGGTATGCGATCAGCGCCCTGGTCATCGTTGGGCAACACGTTGCCAGTGAGGGTGACGAGGGTTTCCGATGCGCTGCTGGCGTGGCTGTCATCGATTGCCTGGGGTACGTCGTCGGTAATGTTGACGTCCAGGGTTCCGTTGGCCGTATCGCCGTCGTTATCGACGGCCACGACCGGGAATTGCTCGCTGATGGTATTGGCACCACCGCCCGCCGGATGGGTTTCGTTGTCGGTCAGGGTATAGGTGTAGCTCACCACGCCAGTGGCGGGGTCATAGCCGGTGATGGTCAGCGTGTTGCCCAGCGCCGAGGTGACGGACTGCGGGAAACCTGAAGCCACGCCGCCAGCGATCACGCTGATACCGCCGATGCTCAGGCTGTTCAAGCCGTCGGGAGCGGAAACGCTGAAGGTGCCGCTTTGCACCAGCGCGCCAGGATTGCTGGCGGTACCGTCGGCAAGATTGGCCTCGTTGGTGCTCAGCTCGCCGCCGTCCACGGTCACGCCATCAAGGGTGACGGGGTTGTCCGGCGTTTCAGGAATGACCGGCGGCACGGTTCCATCGCCATCATCGCCATCGTTGGCGTCCGGATCAGCCGCCAGCTCCAGTTGTGGAAACTCGGGAATCCCGTTGAACCCGGCGGTTGGGAAGCCAATCAGAGGATCAACCTCCCCGGCTACCTCCTCCAGCAGCACAAAGCTGTGCCCACCGCCCACTCCGCCCGGGTTGCCGCCCTCGGCGCCCGCCGCCGTGGCCTCGCCCGTCTGGGTCGGGTCGGCGCCGGCGGCGATGGCTTGCTGCAATTGCTGCACATCGGTCAGTTGCGCATTACTTGGCACTGGCGCTTCGGGCGTGTCGACAGGCGCTGCCTGGTTGGCGAGCAGCTGCGGGGTCAGGGTCAGGTCACTTTCGCGGCCCAAGGTCAGTTCCTGGCCGTTCTGCAAATGCACGGCTACCGCCCCCTCAGCGCCGGTGATCAGGTGCTCACCGGCGTACAACCGATCACCTTCGATCAACGGGCGCCGCAGCCCACCGGCGGCCTCTGCGAAAACCTGCCCTACGACCTTACTGACGGTACCGATGAGCGCTGCCATGTGCATTTCCTCCGTTGCCAACCGTAGTCGGCACCTGTGCTGGGTGAAGAAGCGAGACTCAGGCTGGCCGTCAGAATCTGGAAAATCTGCCAGCTTTCGCGAGATCGGAAGGTAGCGGATTTTCGCCACAACGACAAAAAACCGTCACGCATGCCGCCTCACTTTTAAATCTTTTTGCCCTTCTTCACATCGTTTCGAAATTTATCTGGAACTTTTTATTGACGTCTGTAATCCGTCAAGAGCCTTAAATACAAAGGCTTTCGCGTTGAACAATGTGCCGGTTTTTTCCTGGCTCATAAGTTTTTTTTGGAATAAGCATTATGAGAAATTCTTCTTAGGCTTTTCCTGGAATGTTCTTAGCTGTGTTGTTACAAGGTTGAAACGGTTTTGATCTTTTACACGTCAATATTCTGGCGACAACGAAGCACAACAGACCTCAGGAGATGCATCCCATGCGCGTTCTTACCCCTCTCTGCAGCGCGGTTTTGCTGGCCATGGCCTGCTCTTCTCAAGCGCAGGCCATGTCCTTGACCGAAGCGATACAGAGCACCATCGCGACCCACCCGGAACTCGCACAGCGGGTGGACAGCCGTTTGTCGGCCAATGAAGACGTCAAGGTCGCCCGGGGCGGTTTTTTCCCGTCGGTGGATTTGAACGCCGGCTATGGTCGGGGCTACAGCGACAACACCAACACCCGGGCGCTGGGCAACCATCACACCAATATCCTCACCTACACCCAGTCGGAGCTGCGCCTGCGCCAGATGATCTTTGACGGGTTCAACACCGCCAACGAAGTGGAACGCACCAAGGGTGTGGTCAACTCCCGCGCCTATTACGCCCAGGGCACCGCGCAGGACCTGGCCCTGCGGACCATCGAGGTCTACCTGGAAGTGCTCAAGCGTCGCGAGCTGGTAACCCTGGCCAAGAACAACCTGCAGGCGCACCTGCGCGTCAACGACCAGATCGGCCTGCGCACCGAGCGTGGGGTGGGCAGCACGGCCGACTCCGACCAGTCCAATGCCCGTCGGGCCCTGGCGGAAAACAACTACGATACCGCCCAGGTCGACCTGGCCGATGCCGAGGCGAACTTCTACAGCGTGGTCGGGCGCATGCCCGATGAGCTGGAAGCCCCGCCGTCGACCAAGGGCGAAATCCCGGTCGACCTGCGCGAAGCCCAGCAGAGCATGGTGGATAACAACCCGTACCTGAAATCGGCCCAGGCCGACATCCAGTCCGCCGAAAGCCAGTATGAAGTGGCGAAATCGCCGTTCTACCCGCGCTTCGATGCGGAAGCGGCGGTGGGCGCCAACAACAACCTCGGCGGCGAAGAAGGCCACGACAACAACTGGCGGCTGGGCGTGGTGATGAACTACAACCTGTTGCGCGGTGGTAGCGACAAGGCCCGGCTGGCCTCCAACGCCCACCAGATCAACCAGGCCATGGACATCCGCAACAACGCCCTGCGCCAACTCAACGAAGACACGCGCCTGGCCTGGAACGCGATGCTCAACGCCCGCAAACAGACCCCGACGGCCCGTGAGTACGCCGACACCACCGCCCGCGTGCGTGCCGCTTATCAAGACCAGTTCGGCCTCGGCCAACGGACCCTGCTCGACTTGCTCGACAGCGAAAACGAGCTGTACAACGCCAACCGTCGCTACACCGAGGTGCGCTACACCGAGGAATACTCCATGTACCGCGTGCTGGCGAACATGGGCCTGTTGTTGAGCAAACAGCGGATCGTGCTGCCGGCCGACGCCGTCGCCCAGACCGAAGTCAAGAACCAGGCACGGCTGCCGGAACTGAAGTAGTCCATGGGAGCGATCGACATGACCCGCATGGAACCGGTAATCCCCGGCGCCGACCCGCGCCTGAACTTCGATGACCCGTTGCTGGACGGCTTGTTGATCCTCTGCAAACTCCATGGCGCGACTGTCAGCCGCGCCAGCCTCAGCGCCGGGTTGCCAATGGCGCACCAACGCCTGAGCCTGGACCTGCTGCCTCGCGCAGCGGCCCGGGCCAGTCTGCAGGCGCGGCTGCTGCGTCGCGACCTGGCGGACATTTCAGCGCTCAATCTGCCGGTGATGCTGATTCTGGCCGGAGGTCGCTGCGCGATATTGCGCCGCTGGGGTGACGACGGCCAGGCGCTGATCCTGCCCAGCGAAGCCGATGGCGGCGAACAATGGGTCAGCCGCCAGGAGCTGGCCGCCGACTACAGCGGCCAGGCCTTGTTCGCCCGACCGCGCCACGAACTGGAAGATTTGCGCGCGCCGCTGGTCCCGCGAGTCGAGGCCTGGTTTCGTGACACCTTGAAACTGTCGCGCTGGCTGTACAGCGACGCGATCCTGGCGAGCTTTCTGATCAACTTGCTGGGATTGATGGTGCCGCTGTTCGTAATGCAGACCTACGACCGCGTGGTGCCGAACCAGGCCACGTCGACATTGTGGGTGCTGGCTGTCGGGCTGCTGATTGGCACCGGCTTCGAACTGGTGTTGCGGGTCGTGCGGGCTCATCTGCTGGACAGCGCCGGCAAAAAGACCGACGTGATTCTCTCCGCCACGCTGTTCGAACGCATCACCGGCATGGCGATGAAAGCCAAGCCGGTGACCATCGGCGGCTTCGCCCAGAGCATCCATGACTTCCAGGGCCTGCGGGAATTTCTTACCGCCGTGACCCTGACCAGCCTGATCGACTTGCCCTTTGCCGTGCTGATGCTGGTGGTGATCGGCCTGCTTGGCGGCTGGCTGGTGGTGATACCCGTGGTGGCGTTCCCGATCACCGTGGTTTTCGCCATGATCATCCAGGCGCGCCTGCGCGACACCGTGCAGAAAAGCCTGGCCCTCGGCGCCCAACGCCAGGCCTTGCTGATCGAAACCCTCGGCGGCCTGGAAACCCTCAAGGCCTGCAGCGCCGAAAGCGAACGCCAGCATCAGTGGGAAAGCACTCATGGCGCCCTCACCCGCCTCGACAGCCACGCCCGCAACCTTTCGGCGCTGGCAACCAATGGCACGCTGTTCCTGCAACAACTGGCCGGCATGGCAACCATCGTCGCCGGCGTCTACAGCATCATTGCCGGCAACCTCAGCGTCGGCGCACTGGTGGCGACCTACATGCTCGGCAGCCGGGTCCTCGCGCCGCTGGGCCAGATCGCCGGGCTGATCACTCGCTACCAGCAAGCCCAGCTCACCATGCGCAGCACCGATGCCTTGATGGCCCTGCCCCAGGAGCGCGACGCCAGCCAGCGTCCGCTGGAGCGCACCCAATTGCAGGGCGCCCTGGATGTCAGCGGCGTGACCTTCCACTACGACGGCCAGAGTACCCCGGCGTTGGCGAACGTCAGTTTCAGCCTCAAGCCTGGCGAGCGCGTCGGGATCATCGGCCGCAGCGGCTCGGGCAAAAGCACCCTGGCGCGCCTGGTGATGGGTTTTTATGCCCCGCAGGAAGGTCAGTTGCTGCTCGATGGCCTGGACCTGCGGCAACTGGACGTCGCCGACCTGCGTCAACAGATCGGCTACGTCGCCCACGACCTGCCTCTGCTGGCCGGCAGCCTGCGCGACAACCTCACCCTTGGCGCCCGCTACATCAGCGACGGCCGCATGCTGGAGGTGGCGGAACTCACCGGCGTGACCGAACTGGCGCGCCAGCACCCGCAAGGCTTCGATCGCCCGGTCGGCGAGCGCGGCCAGCTGCTGTCCGGAGGCCAGCGCCAGGCCGTGCTGCTGGCGCGGGCCCTGCTGCTCGACCCGCCGATCCTCTTGCTCGATGAACCCACCAGCGCCATGGACAACAGCAGCGAAGATACCTTGCGGCAAAAACTTCACGCCCATGTGCAGGGCAAGACCGTGCTGCTGGTCACCCACCGTACCTCGATGCTGAGCCTGGTGGATCGCCTGGTGGTGCTGGAAAACGGACGGATCGTGGCGGACGGACCGAAGGACGCGGTGATCGATGCGCTGCGCAAAGGGCGGGTGGGGTCTGCTGCAGTATAAAAGTTACCAACTATTCCTCCCCACAAAAGCAGCACTCAGTAAATCTTAATTAACCAACGGGTACTGCCCCATGCCAGCTCAAACACCTGATTCAGCCGCCCGAAGCTACTTCGGCAGTTTCAGCAAAAGCGCCGAAAGCGAGTTCATGCCGGAAACCGCCAGCGCGACATTGCAGGACTCGCCCCGGCGTTCGCGCGTGACGGTGTGGCTGGCCGCCGGGCTGATTGTCAGCGGTTTGGTCTGGGCCAAACTGGCCGTGCTGCAGGAAGTCACCACGGGCGAAGGCAAGGCGATTCCATCGAGCAAGGTCCAGGTGATCCAGAACCTGGAAGGCGGCATCGTCACCGAGATTTTCGTGCGCGAAGGCCAGATGGTGAACAAGGGCGAGACCCTGCTGCGCCTGGATGACACGCGGTTCCTCTCAAACAAGGGCGAGAGCGAGGCCGATCGTTATGCCCTCACGGCCCAGGTCGAACGCCTGTCGGCCGAGGCTGAAGGGCGACCGTTTGCGCTGTCGGCAGAGGTGACCGCCAAGGCCCCGCAAGTGGCCGAAGACGAACGTTCGTTGTATCAACAACGCCAGCGGCGCCTGGCCAGCGAGCAACGCACCCTCACCGAACAGCTGCGGCAGAAAACCCAGGAACTCGCCGAGTTTCGCTCCAAACAAGGCCAGTTCAGCTCGGCCCTGTCCTTGCTGCAGGAAGAAATGAACATGTCGGCGCCGCTGGTGCGTACCGGGGCGGTTTCACCGGTGGAAATCCTCCGGCTCAAGCGCAGCGCGGTGGAGGTGCGCGGCTCACTCAACGCCACCACCCTGGCGATCCCTCGGGCCGAGTCGGCGATCAACGAGATCAAGAGCAAGATCGACGAATCGGAGCAGTCCTTCCGCTCCGACGCGGCCAAGGAGCTCAACGAGAAACGCACTGAACTGTCGAAAATCACCGCATCGAGCATCGCCATCGATGACCGGGTGACCCGCACCACCGTGGTCTCGCCGGTGCGTGGGGTGATCAAGCAGCTCAAGGTCAACACCATTGGCGGTGTGGTCCAGCCGGGCAGCGACATGGTCGAAATCGTGCCACTGGAGGACAACCTGCTGATCGAAGCCAAGGTCCGTCCGCAAGACGTGGCCTTTCTCCACCCGGGCCAGAAAGCCATGGTCAAGTTCAGCGCCTACGACTACACAATCTATGGCGGCCTGAGCGCCAAGCTCGAACTGATCGGCGCCGACACCATCACCGATGACAAGGGCAACAGCTTCTACCTGATCCAGGTGCGCACCGATAAAAACCATTTGGGCGGCGATGCCAAACCGTTGCTGATCATCCCGGGGATGGTGGCCACGGTGGACATCATTACCGGGGAGAAAAGTGTACTGGATTACCTGCTCAAGCCGGTGTTGAAGGCGCGGACCGAGGCGATGCGTGAGCGCTGATATGTGGCGATTGTTCCGCCGCTTTCGCGAGCAGGCTCGCTCCCACAGTGGATCTTGGTTGATGCCGAATATTGTGAGCACAGAAGATCCATTGTGGGAGCGAGCCTGCTCGCGAAGAGGCCAGCACCAACAACCTACTTCCCGGAATGATTACGCCTGAAGGTGTCCTCCCCCATCGCCGCGATCTGCCCCTCGATCAGCGCCTCGAACGGCCTCAGCAACGGCTCGAAACTTGTCGGTGCTTCGAGGGTTTGCAGTGCCTGGACAATCGCCTCCACCGTCGACAACGCGCCCGGCCCGGGCGCCTTGCGCAAGCGGTAACGGGACACGCCGCCGTTGGCGAGGGTGACCCTCGGCAGCGCCGCCAGCAACGGGTTCAGGTGCAGCAGCTTGCGCGCCTTGCGCCAGGTGCCGTCGGGGACGACCAATAACAACGGGTCATTGCTGGGACCGTAGGCTTGCATCGGCTGCGCATCGTCGGCGGGAAACAACAACCGCGCCTGATAACCCGGTTGATCGAGCAACCTGGGCAAATCGTCGAACACCTCGCCGACGATCAATTCGGCGTTGTTCAGGCCCAATGCCGCCAACCGCGCCGTGTTCAAGGCATGGTTCACCTCGCTGGGATGCTGCAACAGCAGAACACGGGTGCGGCTGTCGAGACTGGGGATCAACGGGCACAGGCAATGGCTTTGCGGACGGTGGCAACGCGGGCATTGAATTCTGGACATGGTCAGGCCTGGTTCAGTTGAGCTTTGAGCAGATCACGGAAGGTCTGGATCAGCGGCTCGCGGCTGCGGCCACGGCGCACGATCATCGAAAACGGCGCCTGATAGCCAAAGGTTGCCGGCAGCAGCACGCGCAGATCGCCCTTGTCGACCCAGGCCTGGGCGTAGTGCTCGGGCAGATAACCGATGTAGGCACCGGACAGCACCAGAATCAGTTGCGCTTCCATACTTTCTACCGTCGCCGCGCTGTGCTTGAAGCCGTGGCGCGCCAGTTCGGCCTGGCTCCAGTAACCGCGCCCGACCATACGCTGCTGGGTAATGAGTTGCTCAGGGATGCGCCGTTCGTTGAATAACGGATGCCGGTTGCTGCAATACAACCAGTGCTGTTCGCGGTACAGCGGCATATAGACCAGCCCGCTCATACGCGTGGAAAACGCGCCGATGGCCAGGTCCAGGCGATTGTCCTGCACGCCGAGTTGCAACTCGTAGGGGCTCATGACCGACAGGTGCAAATGCACCGCCGGGTGCTCCTGGCTGTAGGCGCCGATGGCTTCGGCGAACGGCAACGCCTTGTCGCTGACCGTCGAATCGATCACGCCCAGGTTCAGCGTACCGCGCAACTCACCCTTGAGCGCCGCGGCGTATTGCTCGAAACCTTCGAGCTCGCCCAACAGGCGCAGGGTCTCCTGATGGAACAGCTCGCCTTTGCTGGTCAGGCTGAACCCGCCCCGCCCACGATGACAGAGCACCAGGCCCAGGGCCGATTCGAGTTGGCTCATATAGGTGCTGATCGCCGACGTGGAAAGGTTGAGCTCGTGCTGGGCATTGGCAAACCCTTGGTGACGGACCACGCTGACGAAAATGCGCAGCAGTTTCAGGTCGGGTAGAGCGTTGGCCATGGGGACTCCAAATACAAACAGGACACTGCAAACCTGTGGCGAGGGGATTTAGCGAAACGTCGCACCGCCCCGCTGGGCTGCGCAGTCCCAAGACAGCCAACTCAAACAGCCTGACACACCGAGGTGCCTGGGTTTAGGGCCGCTTCGCGCCCCAGCGGGGATAAATCCCCTCGCCACGGGATGGAGTAGGCGTCGCAGCGGAGTCTATCGCCCCGTCTCGCATTAGTTTAGAAAAATCTGAACTAAGTATTTGCCGTCAGCGATTCTTCACGGCGAAGGCTTTTCGCAGAATCGGCCCCTGATAAATAAAACAAACGATGAGGCCCTACCCGTGGACAAGATTCTTCACCAACCACTGGGCGGCAACGAAATGCCGCGCTTCGGCGGCATCGCCACCATGATGCGCCTGCCCCATTTGCCCACCGCCGCCGGCCTGGACGCAGCCTTTGTCGGCGTGCCACTGGACATCGGCACCTCCCTGCGCGCCGGTACCCGCTTCGGGCCCCGCGAGATCCGCGCCGAATCCGTGATGATCCGTCCCTACAACATGGCCACCGGTGCCGCGCCGTTCGACTCGCTGTCGGTGGCGGACATTGGCGACGTGGCAATCAATACCTTCAACCTGCTGGACGCGGTGCGGATCATCGAAGAGTCGTACCACAAGATCCTCGAACACAACGTCATCCCCCTGACGCTGGGCGGCGACCACACCATCACCCTGCCGATCCTGCGGGCGATCCACAAAAAGCATGGCAAGGTCGGCCTCGTGCACATCGACGCCCACGCCGATGTGAACGATCACATGTTCGGCGAAAAAATCGCCCACGGCACCACTTTCCGCCGCGCCGTGGAAGAAGGCCTGCTCGACTGCGATCGCGTGGTGCAGATCGGCCTGCGCGCCCAGGGTTATACCGCCGAGGATTTCAACTGGAGCCGTAACCAGGGCTTCCGTGTGGTCCAGGCCGAAGAATGCTGGCACAAGTCTCTGGCCCCATTGATGGCCGAAGTGCGCGAGAAAGTCGGTGGCGGCCCGGTGTACCTGAGCTTCGACATCGACGGCATCGATCCGGCCTGGGCGCCAGGCACCGGCACCCCGGAAATCGGCGGCCTGACCACCATCCAGGCGATCGAGATCGTCCGTGGCTGCCAGGGCCTCGACCTGGTCGGTTGCGATCTGGTAGAAGTTTCGCCGCCGTACGACACCACCGGCAACACCTCGCTGCTGGGCGCCAACCTGCTGTACGAGATGCTCTGCGTACTGCCCGGCGTGGTCCATCGCTGAGGCGCCGCCATGAGCCATCGAGATCAGGTTCTCAAGGCCGCCGCCGAACTGGTATCGGCCTTCGCCCGCAATGACCGCGAGGCTTACTTCGGCGCATTCAGCGCCGATGCGAGCTTCGTGTTCTACACCCTCGAACAGCCGCTGCTGTCACGCGAGGCCTACCAGGCCATGTGGGACCGCTGGCGCGCCGAGGATGGCTTCGAGGTGCTGCGTTGCACCTCGAACAACGCCTTCGTCAGCCTGCAAGGGGACGTGGCGATTTTCATCCATGACGTGGCCACCGAGCTGCGCATGCAAGGGGAGCTGCACTTTAGCCAGGAGCGCGAAACCATCGTGTTTCGCCAAGAACAACAAGGCCTATGGCTGGCCTGTCATGAACATTTGTCCGCAATGCCGGAAGGGCTGCCACCCCCTTAGCCAAACAGGCGACGTTCACATCCGATGAACGCGCCTCGATGATCGGAGCAGATCATGAATAACAATAACGATAAAAGCCTTACGCAAATTGAAACCAATGGGGTCGAACAGATCCCCGACCACCAACGAACCGCCGGCCCGGGGGATCTGTTTCGACTGATCTTCGGCGGCGCCAACACCTTTGCCACCGCGGTGCTCGGCAGCTTTCCGGTGCTGTTCGGGCTGTCATTCCAGGCCGGAGTCTGGGCCATCGTGCTGGGGGTACTGGTCGGTTCGATCATCCTCGCGCCGATGGGCCTGTTCGGCCCGCTCAACGGCACCAACAACGCCGTGTCCTCGGGTGCGCATTTTGGCGTCCATGGGCGAATCGTCGGCTCGTTCCTCTCGCTGCTGACCGCCATCGCGTTCTTCTCGCTGTCGGTGTGGAGCTCGGGCGACGCGCTGATCGGCGGCGCCAAGCGACTGGTCGGCGTACCGGAAACCGACCTGAGCCTGGGCCTGGCCTACGGCCTGTTTGCCCTGCTGGTATTGACGGTGTGCATCTACGGCTTTCGTTTCATGCTGTGGGTCAACCGCATCGCCGTGTGGGCCGCCAGCCTGTTGTTCCTGCTGGGCATCTTCGCCTTCGCGCCGAGCTTCGACAGCCAGTTCGCCGGCACGGTCAGCCTCGGCCAGCCGGGCTTCTACGCCGCCTTCATCGGCGCGGCGCTGGTGGCCATGAGCAACCCGATTTCCTTCGGCGCGTTCCTCGGCGACTGGTCGCGCTACATCCCGCGCAACACGCCCAAGCCACGCATCATGCTGGCGGTCATCGCCGCTCAGTTGGCCACGCTGATACCGTTTCTGTTCGGCCTTGCCACCGCCACCATCGTCGCGATCAAGGCGCCGGACTACATCGCCGCGAGCAACTACGTGGGCGGCCTGCTGGCGGTCTCGCCGGGCTGGTTCTTCCTGCCGGTGTGCCTGATCGCGGTGATCGGCGGCATGTCCACCGGCACCACCTCGCTGTATGGCACCGGGCTGGACATGTCCAGCGTGTTCCCACGGCTGCTGTCGCGGGTCAAGGCGACGCTGCTGATCGGCGTGCTGTCGATTGCGTTCATCTTCATCGGGCGCTTCGCCGCGAACCTGGTACAGAGCGTCTCGACCTTCGCCGTGCTGATCATCACCTGCACCACGCCGTGGATGGTGATCATGATCATCGGCCTGCTGGTGCGCCGCGGCTTCTACTGCCCGGACGACCTGCAAGTCTTCACCCGTGGCGAAACCGGCGGGCGCTACTGGTTCAGCCATGGCTGGAACTGGCGCGGCCTGGGGGCGTGGATTCCCAGCGCACTGGTGGGGCTGTGCTTCGTCAACCTGCCGGGGCAATTCGTCGGGCCGTTGGGAGAGCTGGCCGGTGGCATCGACGTCAGTCTGCCGGTGACCCTGGGGCTGGCCTCGGTGGTGTACCTGCTGTTGCTCGGGCTGTTTCCGGAACCGGCGGCGGTGTATGGGCCGCAGGTATGGCGAGGGGATTCATCCCCGCTGGAGCGCGAAGCGGTCCCAAACCCTGACATCTCGGTGTGCCAGACAGATTGAGTTGCCTGTGTTGGGGCTGCTTCGCAGCCCAGCGGGGATAAATCCCCTCGCCACAAACTGCAACCCACCCGACTTCCGATAAAAATAGAACCGGAGACACGCCATCATGGCCTTGGATTTAATCGTCGTTCTCATCTACGCCACCGGCATGATCGCCCTGGGCTGGTACGGCATGCGCCGCGCCAAGACCCGCGACGACTACCTCGTCGCCGGGCGCAACCTCGGTCCGGGTTTTTACCTGGGCACCATGGCCGCCACCGTGCTGGGTGGCGCGTCGACCATCGGCACTGTGCGTCTGGGCTATGTCCACGGCATTTCCGGCTTCTGGTTGTGCGGCGCCATCGGCCTGGGCATCGTCGGGCTGAGCCTGTTCCTCGCCAAGCCGTTGCTCAAGCTGAGGATCTACACCGTGACCCAAGTGCTGGAGCGCCGCTACAACCCGGCCGCGCGCCATGCCAGCGCGGTGATCATGCTGGTCTATGCGCTGATGATCGGCGCCACCTCGACCATCGCCATCGGCACGGTCATGCAGGTGCTGTTCGGCCTGCCCTTCTGGGTTTCGATCCTGGTGGGCGGCGGCGTGGTGGTTCTTTATTCCACAATCGGCGGCATGTGGTCGCTGACCCTGACCGACATCGTCCAGTTCCTGATCATGACCATCGGCCTGGTGTTTCTGCTGATGCCAATGTCCATCAGTGACGCTGGTGGCTGGGACGCGATGGTAGCGGCTTTGCCGGCGCGTTATTTCGATTTCACCGCCATCGGCTGGGACACTATCCTCACCTACTTCCTGATCTACTTCTTCGGCATCTTCATCGGCCAGGACATCTGGCAACGGGTGTTCACCGCCCGCAGCGAAGGCGTGGCGAAAGTCGCCGGCACCGCGGCAGGTCTGTATTGTGTGCTCTACGGCCTTGCCGGTGCGCTGATCGGCATGGCCGCCAAAGTCTTGCTGCCGGACCTGGAAAACGTCAACAACGCCTTCGCCAGTGTGGTGCAAACCAGCCTGCCGAACGGCATTCGTGGCCTGGTGATCGCAGCCGCGTTGGCGGCATTGATGTCCACCGCCGCAGCAGGCCTGCTTGCGGCATCCACCACGGTGGTCCAGGACTTGCTGCCCCGCTTGCGCCAGGGCCGTGAAAGCGGCGACGGCGACGTTCACGAAAACCGTATCGCGACCCTGCTGCTGGGCGCGGTGGTATTGGCTATCGCCTTGGTCGTCAGCGACGTGATCAGCGCCCTGACATTGGCCTACAACCTGCTGGTCGGCGGCATGCTGATCCCGCTGATCGGGGCGATCTACTGGAAACGCGCAACCACCGCCGGCGCGATCACCAGCATGTCGCTGGGTTTCGTCACCGCGCTGTTCTTCATGTTCAAGGACGGCCTGGATGCGAACACGCCGATCTACTACAGCCTGAGCGTGGCGTTGGTGAGCTTCGTGGTGGTGAGCCTGCTGTCGCCACGGTCGGAGGTGGTGGCCAAGGCGGTTTGATCAGGTACCAGAAGAGTTTTCTTCGAGGGGTATGGCGTCGGTGCCATACCCCTTTTTTTGCCACAGGGGGCTCATGACACAAATAAAAAGATCGCAGTCTCAGGCCGTTTCAATTGAAACGGCCTGAGACTGCGATCTCTCCAAAAAAGTGGGTTTACCGGCGGCGCGGCTGGCGGCGGCGTTGCTCGTCGTCGGTGCGGATCGGGATCGGCTGCATGGGAGGTTCGATCAAGCCGAGCGCGACACCCAAGTCGTGAAGCCAGTTCTGGATTTTCTCTTTCATCGTGGTGCCCCCTCAGGGTGGTGCGAGCGGCAGATTTCTGTGGCCCCTTCGCACTGATAATAGTCCGAAGTCCTACGCAATGCTCGTTACAGATTGCAATGATCTGTTACTGAATTGATCCAAATCCCACGCCGGGAGTTCAAGCCGATTGCGCCGTGATCATTGGCGCCCGCGGCCACGCTTGTTGCTGCAACTCGATCCAGGCGTTCAGGTTGGCGCCGACCATGCCTTTGCGCCACATCAACCAGGTCGTCGCGCTGGCAAACGGCTCGGCCAACGCATGCACATTTACCCGTTCCCGCCCCGGCAGGCTGGCGAGCATCGACTCGGACATCAGCGCCACTCCGGAGCCGGCAATCACACAGGCCAGCATCCCCTGGTACGACTCGATCTCCATCGCCCGGCCCATGGTCGCATGATCATGGGCAAACCAGGCTTCCAAGCGCATCCGGTACGAACAGCCACGCCGGAAGGTGAATACCGCACGGCCTTGCACGTCCAGCGCGCTGCGCACCGGTGGATGGGCGGCCTCGGTGATGAGCACCAGCCGCTCGTCGCACAACGGCACGCCATCCAGCCCGGCCAACTCCAGCGGACCGTCTACCAGCGCCGCATCGAGGCGATTGGTGAGCAGGCCTTCAAGCAATTCTCCACTCGGCCCCGATTGCACTTGCAGGTTCACCGCCGGGTAGGCCCGGTGGTAAGCCGCCAGCAAGTCCGGCAAGTGGGTCGCCGCTGTGCTGTACATCGTGCCCAACACAAAATCTCCGGCCGGCTGGCCGCCCTGCACCGCCGCATGGGCTTCGTCATGCAGGGCGAACAGCTTGGTCGCGTAGTCCAACAGGACTTTTCCCGCAGGCGACAACTGCAAACGCTGACGCTCGCGCAGAAAAAGGTCCACGCCCAGCTGCTCTTCGAGCTGCTTGAGCCGGGTCGAGAGGTTCGAGGGCACCCGGTGCAAGCGCTCGGCCGCCCGGGTGATGGAACCTTCCTCGGCCACGGCCTGGAAAATCCGTAACTGGCTGAACTCCACGACATTCTCCAAAAAAGAACAAGTTACTCACTATTATTCATTTTTAATGAAAGTCAATCGGTTCTAGCCTGACGGTCAATCACCTCGACGCCGGAGATCGACCATGTCGCCCTTGACTCGCCTGCTCGCCAGCTTCATTGCCTTGATAATGGCCATGGGCATCGGCCGCTTCGCCCTTACACCGCAGTTACCTCATTTGATCGGCGAAGGTCAGGTCGACTTGACCGCCGCCGGTCTGATTGCCGCCGCCAACTATCTGGGTTACTTCCTAGGCGCTCTGGACGCCATGTTCGCCCGTCGCGCCGAACAGGTGCAGCGACGGCTGTTGGGCGGCCTGTGGTTATGCGTGCTGCTGACGCTGGCGTCGTTCTGGGCCTGGGGCTTCTGGCCGCACCTGGCGCTGCGCTTCGGCACCGGCGTGGCGAGCGCCTGGGTGATGGTGATGATCACCGCGTTGAGCCAACCCCTGGCGGCGGCAGCGGGACGGCCTCGGCTGGGCGCGTTGGTATTTGCCGGGCCGGGCATGGGGATTTTTCTTACCGGCTTGCTGGCCCTTGGCTCGAACCTGTTGGGCCAGACATCCGCCACCTTGTGGCTGGTGTACGCTGGCGCGGCGCTGCTGATGCTGCTGGTCATCCTGCCGGCCCTGCCGAAACCCGCGCCGGCGGCCACCCTCGCAGCGCCAGTCGTCGCTTCCGGCAGCAGCGGCATCGCCCGTCTTTGCGTGGTCTACGCCTTGTATGGCGTGGGCTACATCATTCCAGCGACGTTTCTGTCGCAGATGGCTTCGGCGCAATTTCACGGGCAATGGCAGGCCGACCTGTTCTGGCCCTGCTTCGGCCTGGCCGCCGCCACCGGTGTGCTGCTGGTGAGCCTGCGCCGGCCGAACCCGAACACCACCAGTCGCTGGCTGATGGCGACGTTGTGGCTGCAAGCCGCTGGCGTGTTTGCCTGCCTGCTGGGCAGCGGCACGGGCCTGGCCCTGGGCGTGTTTCTCTGTGGCGCGCCGTTTCTCGCCTGCATGCAACTGATGGTGATGCGTGCCCGAGAACTGGCCCCCCACGCGACCCAGCGCAACGTCGGCCTGCTGACCGCGTGTTTTGCCATCGGCCAGCTCAGCGGCCCCCTGCTGGCGGCGCTGAGCAGCCATTTCAGTGGCGGCCTGCAACCGGCACTGATTGTCGCCGGCAGCGGACTGTTGTTGGCCGGCGGACTGTTGCTGCGGCCCGCCAGACGTGGCGCGGCGAGCCCCTGCGCGCAGACCGCCCTGCGCTGATCAGGCCTGGCCAGCCGGGTTGAGCGAGGTATTCAGTTGTAGGGCTGGCTCACGCCGCGCCAAGGCGAAATACAGCACCCCGCCGAGGAAACACCCGGTGAACCAGGCAAAGTTGGCCATCGATTGCAGCAGCGGTGTGAAGGTGATTGCTACGCCCATCAGCGTCGCCGGAATCAACGCCTTGACCGCCGTCCAGTTGATGCCGCCGCTGTAGTAATAACGCCCGCTCGGCCCATCATTGAACAGCGCGTCGACGTCGATCTGCTGCTTTTTGATCAGGTAGTAATCCACCAGCAAGATGCCGAACAACGGGCCGATAAACGCCGCCAAGACGTCCAGGGTGTAGTGGATTACTTCAGGATTGTTGAACAGGTTCCACGGCGTGATGAAAATCGAGGCCACCGCCGCGATCATGCCGCCGGCGCGCCAACTGATCTTGCTCGGTGCCACGTTGGCGAAGTCGAAGGCCGGGGACACGAAGTTGGCGACAATATTGATGCCGATGGTCGCGGTCACGAAGGCAAAAGCCCCCAGCAACACCGCTACGTCGTTGTCGATGCGCGCCACGGTGGCGATCGGGTCATGGAGCATTTCGCCGAATACTGGCAACGTCCCGGACACAATCACCACGGTGACCAGCGAGAAGGCCAGGAAATTTACCGGCAGCCCCCAGAAATTGCCCCGACGCACGTCAGACATGCTCCGGCAGTACCGGCTGAAATCACCGAAATTCAGGGTCGGGCCGGAAAAATACGAGACCACCAGGGCTGTTGCCACGATCACTTGGCCGAACGCCTGCCAGCCAGACAGGGATTTCTCCGCCAGGGTAAAGCTGATGTTGCTCCAGCCGGCCTTCCAGACGATCCAGCCGGCCAACAGGAACATCACCGCATACACCACCGGCCCGGCCCAGTCGATAAAACGCCGGATCGACTCCATGCCCGTCCAGAACACCAGCGCCTGGACAAACCACAACCCGAGGAAACCGAACCAGCCCAGGTAGGACAAACCGGCAAAATGCGGCGTTGCGTAGGCTTCCATCGAAGGAAAGAACCGCAGCACCACAATGATCAGTGCGCTGGACGCCAGATACGTCTGGATGCCATACCAGGCCACGGCGATCAGGCCGCGGATCACCGCGGGGATATTCGCTCCGAACACGCCGAACGCCAGCCGGCATATCACCGGATAAGGCACCGCCGCCTGTTGGCTCGGCTTGGCGACCAGGTTGGCGATCAACTGCACAATGCAGATCCCGCCGAGCAGCGCGATCAGTACCTGCCAACTCGCCAGGCCCAGAGCGAACAAGCTGGCGGCAAACACATAGCCGCCGACGCTGTGCACATCACTCATCCAGAACGCGAAGATGTTGTACCAATTCCATTTCTGCGGCAGCGGCCCCAGATCTTCGTTATAGAGACGGGGGCTGTAGCCGTTGGGCAATTGCTCGGACATTGCGGGGCTCCTTTTGAGTACCGCCGTGCCCCCGAATTGATTGTCCACCACACTGCGCACGGGAGCCGGCATGGTTTGTATACGAGTTGCTACGCAGAATGCGTGCCACAGGCGCAAGATCCGAGACAAACCGTGGTTTACAGGGCAGGCGAAGGCCGAGCGAGCACAGGCATACGCCCACGAACGGGGCGCGGGTGCATGCTTAGGGTGCATTTTTTTGTATACAGATAGCAGGCAAGCACTGCTTTTGTGGTGAGGGGATTTATCCCCGCTGGGTTGCGAAGCAACCCCAAGACAATCGACTCAATCTTTCTGGCAGATCACGGTGAGAGGAGTTAGGGGCACTTCGTGCCCCAGCGGGGATAAATCCCCTCGCCACAGGGTAATACCCTGCCAAGGTTCCATCGCTTTGAGTCCGATCAGCTCAATTCAATACGATCCGCATGAATGACAATCTGCCCATTCTTGTACAGCGCGCCAATGGCCTTCTTGAAGTTGCCCTTGCTCACGCCAAACAGGCTGCTGATCAGCGCCGGGTCGCTCTTGTCGCTGACCGGCAGCGTGCCGTTGTTGTCGCGCAACTTGGCGAGGATCTTCGCATTGAGGCTGGTCGCCGCTTCCTGGCCGACTGGCTGCAAGCTCAGGCTGATCTTGCCGTCCGGGCGGATTTCCTTGATGAACCCCTTCTCCTGCATGCCGGCGCGCATGAACTTGAAGATTTCGTTCTTGTGGATCAAGCCCCAATGCTTGTTGTTGATGATTGCCTTGAAACCCATGTCAGTGGCTTCGGCAACCAGCAGATCGACTTCCTGCCCTGGCGTGTAGTTGGCCGGGGTCTTGTCCAGATAACGGTCCAGGCGCGCCGTTGCGGTGATGCGGCGGGTGTGTTTGTCGAGGTAGACGTGTACCACGCAGTATTCGCCGGCGGTCATCTGGCGTTTTTCTTCGGAGTACGGCAGCAGCAGATCCTTGGGCAGGCCCCAATCCAGGAACACGCCGATGCTGTTGACCTCAACCACTTTCAGGCTGGCGAACTCGCCCACCTGGACTTTCGGTTTTTCCGTGGTAGCGATCAGTTTGTCGTCGCTGTCGAGATAAATGAAAACATTGAGCCAGTCTTCATCTTCACTCGGAATATCCTTGGGGATATATCGGTTAGGCAGCAGGATTTCGCCGTCCGCACCGCCGTCCAGATATAAACCGAAGTTGGTGTGCTTAACCACTTGCAAACTGTTGTAGCGCCCGACTAAAGCCATTTCCAGATACCCTCATTACGTGGGCGGCATTCTACCCGGTTTTGCCGCGCGATTCGTGGTCGCCGGTGCAGCCATTGATTTTCCTGGGGTTTCAGCGAGGGAGCGGCCATTCGTCAGACGGCGGCTAGGGCGAATCGCCCCATTTCGAGCCCGAACCACGTCAAAGGTTGTTATTTAAAACAGTGGCTTAGGGCGATAAACGTACATAAATCGGTAATATTTCCGGCCTCGCTGCGCTATATTTCGGAGGGATATTTACCAAGCAATTGTCAAGTATTTCCTGTACGATGCCTGGCCCAATTAATTATCCATAGGTTAATGGCCGTCATGCGCGTAAAAGCATCCAACAGCAAAGCAAAGCCAGCTCCAGCCGTTGAAACCAGCGAGTCGATCAACGACCAGATCGCTGCGTTCCTCAAGTCCGGCGGTGAAATCCAGCAGATTGCCAAAGGTGTCAGCGGCCAGACCTTCGGTCCGTCCAAGCAGATCAGCCTGGGCAAGAAGTAATCCCCGTTTCACCTGGTCCCAAAGCGCTTTGAATCTCGAAGCGCTTGGACTGGAACCTCCCTCGCTTGATCCCCTTCACGCATAAATCGACGAACGGCCATCGCTGCCGGGTATTCGCCGGTATGCTTGCACCTCTCTAGCTCAAGCGTTTCAGCTTGGTTACGATTCCCTGCTCCTCGCTATTCATGGAGTGAAGCATGCGCATTCCTGTTGTCTTGCTGACGTTCAGCCTGCTCGCTTGCCCCGCATCTTATGGGCAGGTGTTCCAGCGCGAGCTCGGCGACTTCGATCTCAAACTCGGCACCACACCCAGCCGCAGCATGGCCCAAGGCCTGGTCACGCCGTCGAGCACCGGCTCGTTCCACGGTGGCCTGGACCTGAGTCATGACAGCGGTTGGTACGTCGGCCAGTGGTCACCCAGCGCCGGCGTATCCGCCGACCTTGAGATCGATTCCTACATGGGTTTCAAACAACCCTTCGACCAGACCCTGGGCTACGAAGTCGGCTTGATCCACTACAGCTACCCTACCGTCGATACTCTCGACAGCCAGGAATTCTACGGCGGCCTGACCCTGCTCGGCAGCCGCTTCGGCGCCGCCTTGAGCAACGATCCGGACAAACAGAACAGCACCCTGTTCGCCGACCTGGGCGGCAACGTGCCGTTCGGCATTGGCATCAGCGCCAAATACACCACCCACCAGCTCAACTCGCCTGTTTCCGTGGATAACGGCTACGTCAGCAGCTTCAGCGACTGGTCACTGAAAATCTCCCGCCCATGGAAAGGCATCGACCTGGACCTGATCTACAGCGACTCAAGCCTCAGCGGCAGCAGTTGCTCCGCCTACTCCGGCCACAACAGCGAATGCGACAGCCTGCTGACCCTCAAGATGGCCCATCCTTTTTACTAAGCGTTACTTATTAATCGGCTGAACTGCCGCGCGCCTGCCATGCTCAAACAAAGCACCTCCGCCTTCGCAAGGACTCGCTCATGTCGCGCTGGTTAACACGCACCGCCATGTTCATCGCCCTGCTGCTGACACTCACCGCTTGCAGCCGTGTCGGCCTGGCCTACCGCAACCTCGACCTGATCATCCCCTGGACCCTCAACGATTACCTGGAGATCAACGGCGAGCAGAAAGACTGGTTCAACGACCGCCTCAAGGAACACCTGAGCTGGCATTGCACTACGCAATTGCCCGGCTACCTGGATTGGCTCGATCGCCTCAAAACCATGGTGCAGAACGACCAGGTAACCGACGAATCCCTGCAGCAACGCACCCGCGAAGCCAAGGCCGCGATCGCCGAAACCGCCCGGGAAATCACCCCATCGGCCACCGAACTGTTACAAGGCCTGAGCGATGACCAGGTGGCCGACATGGACGCCGCCTTCATCAAGGATCAACGCAAACGCCAGCGGGACTACCTCAAGCCGACCTTGCAACAACAGATCAAGGAACGCGCCGAGCGCATGGAAAAACGCCTGAACGACTGGATCGGCCCGCTCAACGACGCCCAGCGCCAACGCGTACAAGCCTGGTCCACCGCGCTTGGCGATCAGAACCAGCAATGGATCGCTAACCGCGCCCACTGGCAGAACCAGTTCAGCGAAGCCGTCGCCCAGCGCCACAGCCCCGACTTCCCGAAACGCATCGAGCAATTACTGGTGAACCGCGAAAGCCTGTGGACGCCCGCCTACCGCGAGGCCTACAACAAAACCGAAGCCCAGGCCCGCAGCCTGTTGGTGGACCTGATGGCGCAGAGCACCCCGACGCAGCGTGAACAGCTGTTGAAGAAGATTGACGGGGTGAAGAAGGATTTCAGCGATCTGAAGTGCCTGAAAGCAGCACGCCCGTAACTTCCACCACAAATCCCCTTGTGGGAGCGAGCCTGCTCGCGAAAGCGGCCTGACGGTCAAACATAAGTTGCCTGTCAGATGGCTTTCGCGAGCAGGCTCGCTCCCACAGGAGAATGGGTGAATCTATCAGGCAATTTGCGCCTTCGAAGCCAGATCATCAAAAGTAAACTCATCCAGCGCATCTTCCTGCTCATCCAGCACCTGGCGCGGATGATCATTGCCCGGAATGCTGCTGTCGATCAGGCTCAACAACCGCGAGCCACGGGGCGTCAGCACAAAATTCTCGCCATTGCCGCCCTCTTCCTCTGGCCGCGGTTCGATGTAACCCCGCTCCAGCAGCAGTTTTTCATACTCTCCGGCAACCGCTTTCAGATGATCGAGGTTCTCGATGTCCTCGCCCTGAGCCGCCTTTTCCGCCGCGTACTGCTCCGCATAGGGCCGAGGGGTAAAACTGTGGCCGGCGCCATTTTGCACTTCGTGCAGCAACCGTTCGATCAAGTCCCAGTTATAAGTCGTCATCCTGGTCCATCCTCTAGAGAGTGAGATGCCTACTCAATTTGTGACCGAGGCGGTGCGGCGCCGTTCAGCCGGGTTTACCGGCGGCGTCTTTCCCATGCCGACCAACGGTTTGTCGAATCCGCCGGCCGCCAAACGACTAGCCGTTGCAATCGCCGATCAATGAGTCTCTGAGGAGAAGCCCCATGAACATCGAGTCCCATCAGGTCGTCTCGCGGGAAGCCTGGCTCGCCGCCCGCCGCGAACACCTCGCCCACGAGAAAGCGTTCACCCGCGAACGGGACAAACTCAGCGCCGAACGCCGCGCGCTGCCCTGGGTAAAAATCGAAAAACCCTACCGCTTCCAAGGCCCCCACGGCGAACTGAGCCTGGCCGACCTGTTCGGCGGCCGCAGCCAACTGATCATCTACCACTTCATGTTCGGCCCCGGCTGGACCGAGGGCTGCCAAGGCTGCTCGTTCCTGTCCGACCACATCGACGGCGCCAACCAACACCTGGCCCACCACGATGTCGCCGTCGTGGCCATCTCCCACGCCCCGTTCGCCGAATTCCAGCCGTTCAAACGGCGCATGGGCTGGGCCTTCGACTGGGTCTCATCGGCAGGCTGCGACTTCAACTACGATTTCGGCGTCAGCTTCAACGCACAAGACAGCGCCGCCGGAACAGCCACCTACAACTACGAAAAAACCGACAGCGCCGAAAGCGAACTCCCAGGCCTGAGCGTCTTCTATCGCAACGAAGCCGGCGACATCTTCCACACCTACTCCACCTACGCCCGCGGCCTCGACATCCTGGTCGGCACCTACAACTACCTCGACCTCACGCCAAAGGGCCGCAACGAAGTCGAAATCATGGACTGGGTGCGCCATCACGATAAATACCAGGAAGCCAAGCCCCACAGCTGCTGCCATGGCTGACGCGCCAACCACCCGAAGTCGAGCATCGCCCCCGTAGCGAGGGAGCTTGCTCCCGCTCGACTGCGCAGCAGGCGCCTGCTTTAAGCCGAAAGATGCCAGGCGAAACGCCCTACTTGAAGCTCGAAAAACGGCCAAATGAACTTTCCCTGGCAGCCCGCCCTCAACCGTTTACCTGCCCAACAAAGGAATACGAGGCCCGAGCCATGAAAAACCTCATCCAACTCACCCTCGCCGCCACCCTCACCTGCGCCCTGCCCGCCTGGGCCACTTGCACGCCCGAGGAAGCGACCATCAAGCGCGAGCAACTGGCGGATAAGGTGACCAAGCTCACCGAACAGGATCCGGCCAAGGCCAAGGAAATGAATGAAGAATTGCAGGCGATGAACCTGGAAACGTCCAGCAAGGACGTACCGGACAAATGCCAACTGATCGATAAACGCCTGAAGGAGCTTGAAGAGGCGCAGAACAAGGCCGAGTAATCGGCTTGGCGCGGATAAGAAAGGACTGCCCAGGCCGGTCGGGGTCGCCGGTCAATTCGCCGCGAGGCCGAGCGCAACCCCGGGCTGGGCCAACCTCAGGAACCGGATCAAGGCTTCGCGTTGCGCCAGGGCATCCTGTCGTCCCAGCTCGATCAGTTCGCTGCAATAACCTTTCTCGAATAACAGATAACTCAACACACTCGCACCGCTGGTCTTGGTTGCACCCGGCCCACGCAAAAATACCCGCAACGCTCGGGGCAGCTCCTGGCGATGGCGCGCGGCAATTTCGTCGATCGGCTGGCTTGGGGAAATCACCAGCACCTCCACCGGTGCCGCGCCGAGGGCGTGGGCCGGCACATCGTCTGGCAGCATGTGGCTGAACCTGTTCAGGCGCTCAAGCAGCTCGATGTCGCTTTCCAGGCTGTCGATGAACGTGCTGTTGAGCATGTGCCCGCCGATCTGCGCCAGGGTCGGCTGCAGGCCGGTGTAGCTGCGTTCCAGTGGATCCTGGGCCGACACGCCGCGCGGATTGCCGCTGACGCCGATGACCAGCACGCGGTTGGCCCCCAGGTGCAGGGCCGGGCTGATGGGAGCCGATTGGCGCACCGCGCCGTCGCCGAAATATTGCGGGCCGATCTTCACCGGCGCGAACAGCAAAGGGATCGCCGAGCTGGCGAGCAGGTGTTCCACCGACAGCTGCGTGGGCACACCGATACGCCGATGACGCAGCCAGGCGTCGATGGTGCCGCGGCCCTGATAGAAGGTCACCGCCTGGCCGGATTCGTAGCCAAACGCAGTGACCGCCACCGCGCGCAATTGGTGCTCGGCAATCGCCTGCTCGATACCCGCGCCATGGAATTGCGCCTGGAGCAGTTCGCGCAGTGGCGAACTGTCGATCAGCGCCACCGGCAGCTTGGCTCCCAGGCCAAGCAGGCTATGGCCGATGAACCGCGTCGCCTGGCCCATGACCCCGCGCCAGTCGCTGCGCATCACCTGGTGGCTGCGCACGGTTTGCCAGAAGGCCGTCAGGCGTTCGATGGCGGTCTTGAAGTCCATCGCTCCGCTCGCCAGGCTGACCGCATTGATCGCACCGGCAGAGGTACCGACAATCACCGGAAACGGGTTCCGACCGCCGTCCGGCAGCAACTCGGCAATCGCTGCCAATACACCGACCTGATACGCCGCTCGAGCCCCGCCGCCGGAAAGAATCAAACCTGTTACCGGTTCAGCTGGGGTCATCGCGATACTCCGTGTCCAGTCATAGGGCTATGATCAACCGCGTTTATCGTACAGCTTCGGCTCGCCGGGCGGCCGGGTCTTGAAGCGCCGGTGGGCCCAGAGGTATTGCTCGGGACACTGGCTTACCGAGCGCTCGACCCATTGGTTGATGCGCAGGCAATCAGCCTCTTCGGTCTCGCCGGGAAAATCCTCCAGCGGCGCCTGGATCACCAGACGATAGCCGCTGCCATCGGCCAGGCGCTCCTGAACGAACGGCACGACCAGTGCCTTGCCCAGGCGCGCGAATTTGCTGGTCGCGGTGACCGTGGCCGCCTGGATGCCGAACAGCGGCACGAACACGCTTTGCTTGGCGCCGTAGTCCTGATCCGGTGCGTACCAGATTGCCCGGCCGGCGCGCAGCAACTTGAGCATGCCGCGCACGTCATCACGTTCTACCGCCAGGGAATCGAGGTTATGCCGTTCGCGGCCACGGCGCTGGATATAGTCGAACAACGGGTTCTTGTGCTCGCGATACATGCCGTCGATGGTGTGCTGCTGGCCGAGCAGCGCCGCGCCGATTTCCAGCGTGGTGAAATGCAGCGCCATCAGGATCACGCCCTTGCCGTCGCGCTGGGCCTGCTTGAGATGCTCCAGGCCTTCGACATGGGCCAGCTTCGCCAGCCGCGAACGCGACCACCACCAGCTCATGGCCATTTCGAAGAAGGCGATGCCGGTGGAGGCGAAGTTTTCCTTGAGCAGACGCTTGCGCTCAGCGGCGGATTTCTCGGGAAAACACAGCTCGAGATTGCGACTGGCGATGCGCCGTCGGTCGCCGGCCGCCCGGTACATCAATGTTCCCAAGGCGCGGCCGATCCGCAACAGCAGCGGATAAGGCAACTGGATGATCAGCCACAACAGCCCCAGGCCGCACCACAGCAGCCAGAAACGCGGATGAAAAAAAGCAGCTCGAAAACGCGGGCGATCCATTACAGCTTCCATTAATACCTGGGCCGCGCATTCTACATCGTTCGACCCGGCTTGCGGCTCGCGGACGATCTCGTTATAAGTCTCGGCACTTTTAGTGACAAGCCGTTGTACGCCGACCATGAGCCAAACCGAACCGCTAGACCAAGATCCCGTGTTCCAGCTGAAGGGCAGCATGCTCGCCATTACGGTGCTGGAGCTGGCCCGTAACGACCTGGAAGGCCTTGACCGGCAACTCGCGGCGAAAGTCGCCCAGGCGCCGAATTTTTTCAGCAATGCCCCGCTGGTACTGGCGCTGGACAAGCTGCCGGCCGGTGAGGGCTCGGTCGACTTGCCGGGGCTGATGCGCGTTTGCCGCCAGCATGGGCTACGCACCCTGGCGATCCGCGCCAGCCGCATCGAAGACATCGCCGCCGCCATCGCCGTGGACATTCCGGTGCTGCCACCCTCCGGCGCCCGTGAACGTGTACTGGAGCTGAGCCCGGCGGAACCGAAAAAACCGGAAAAACCGCCGGAGCCGACCATCAAGCCGACCCGTGTGATCACCTCGCCGGTGCGCGGCGGGCAGCAGATCTACGCCCAGGGCGGCGACCTGGTGGTGGTGTCCTCGGTCAGCCCGGGTGCGGAACTTCTCGCCGATGGCAACATCCATGTATACGGCCCGATGCGCGGCCGTGCGCTGGCCGGTGTCAAGGGTGACACCAAGGCAAGGATCTTCTGTCAGCAGTTGAGCGCTGAACTGCTCTCTATCGCCGGGCAATACAAGGTTTCCGAGGACTTGCGGCGCGACCCGTTATGGGGCGCCGGGGTCCAGGTCAGCCTGTCGGGCGACGTGTTGAACATCATTCGGCTTTAACGGATACTGCCGCATTTTCCAAGCATCTCTAAAACCTAGCGAAAACGGCTTGAATGACGTAGGAAAAAGGACCAGGCAGTGTTTACCCAAGGTAGACCCCGCCCGCATCCGATTCCAGCCAAGCCTGTCCAGTTGCAGCAGTTTTTCCAGAGATGTTTTTCAGGGGCTGACAAAGTCCTTTTTCCTTAGGGGTGAAACACCTTGGCCAAGATTCTCGTGGTTACATCCGGCAAGGGTGGTGTGGGTAAGACCACCACCAGCGCCGCTATCGGTACCGGCCTCGCCTTGCGCGGCCATAAAACAGTCATCGTCGACTTCGACGTCGGCCTGCGTAACCTCGACCTGATCATGGGTTGCGAGCGTCGCGTGGTCTATGACTTCGTCAACGTGGTCAATGGCGAAGCGAACCTGCAGCAGGCCCTGATCAAGGACAAGCGCCTTGAGAACCTCTACGTACTGGCCGCCAGCCAGACCCGCGACAAAGACGCGCTGACCCAGGAAGGCGTGGAAAAAGTCCTGATGCAACTCAAGGAAGACTTCGAATTCGTGGTCTGCGACTCCCCGGCCGGTATCGAGAAAGGTGCCCACCTGGCCATGTACTTCGCTGACGAAGCGATCGTCGTGACCAACCCGGAAGTCTCGTCGGTACGCGACTCCGATCGCATGCTCGGCCTGCTGGCAAGCAAATCCCGGCGCGCCGAGAACGGCGAGGAGCCGATCAAGGAGCACCTGCTGCTGACCCGCTACAACCCGCAACGCGTCAGCGACGGCGAAATGCTCGGCGTCGAAGACGTCAAGGAAATCCTCGCGGTGACCCTGCTGGGCGTGATCCCGGAATCCCAGGCGGTACTCAAGGCTTCGAACTCCGGCGTGCCGGTGATCCTTGACGACCAGAGCGACGCCGGCCAGGCGTACAGCGATGCGGTCGATCGTCTGCTGGGCAAAACCGTCGAGCATCGATTCCTCGACGTCACGAAGAAAGGTTTCTTCGAGCGCCTGTTTGGAGGTAGGTAATGAACCTTTTTGACTTCTTTCGTGCCAACAAAAAGCCAAGTACCGCCTCGGTCGCGAAAGAGCGTCTACAGATCATCGTGGCGCACGAACGCGGCCAACGCAGTACCCCGGACTACCTGCCTGCCTTGCAGAAGGAACTGGTGGAAGTGATCCGCAAGTACGTCAATATCGGCAACGATGACGTGCATGTCGCGCTGGAAAGCCAGGGCAGCTGCTCGATCCTGGAACTCAATATCACCCTGCCGGATCGCTGATCGACCCAGCAGGTGCCACGGCGGCTCGGGCCTTTCTCCCCCCTCACAGGACAAGGAGAAGGGTTCGAGCCGCCGTTGGCGTTTGTTACGAGACTGTTCAATGCCCCTGTCCAACATCCGCATCATCCACCAGGACGCCGCCGTGCTGGTGGTCGACAAGCCGACCCTGCTGCTCTCCGTGCCTGGCCGGGCGGACGACAACAAAGATTGCCTGATCACCCGCTTGCAGGAAAACGGTTATCCGGAAGCGCGAATCGTGCACCGGCTGGATTGGGAAACGTCCGGCATTATCCTGCTGGCCCGTGACCCGGACACTCACCGCGAACTGTCCCGGCAATTTCATGATCGAGAAACCGAAAAAGCCTACACGGCATTGTGCTGGGGCCAACCGGAGCTGGACAGCGGCAGCATCGACCTGCCCTTGCGCTACGACCCGCCGACCAAGCCCCGCCATGTGGTCGATCACGAACAGGGCAAGCATGCCTTGACGTTCTGGCGTGTACTGGAGCGTTGCGGTGATTGGTGTCGGGTCGAATTGACGCCGATCACCGGGCGCTCGCATCAATTGCGCGTGCACATGCTCTCTATCGGCCATCCGCTGCTGGGCGACGGGCTCTATGCCCACCCGCAAGCCCTGGCCGCCTGGCCACGGCTGTGCCTGCACGCGAGCATGCTCAGCTTCACCCACCCGCAAAGCGGCGAGCGCCTGCGCTTCGAGTGCCCTGCACCGTTCTGAAAAACACCTCCGACACTGTGGCGAGGGAGCTTGCTCCCGCTGGGTTGCGAAGCGACCCCTTTTTTGGGCCTGCTGCGCAGTCCAGCGGGAGCAAGCTCCCTCGCCACAGTTCCGCCTGGAGTGCTCACCGACGCTGCTAATACGGTAAACTCCCGCCCATTGCTGTCTGGAGTTCTTTATGCGTGCACAGTTGAACCAGGGCCTGATCGACTTCCTCAAGGCCTCCCCTACCCCGTTCCATGCCACCGCCAGCCTTGCCCAGCGCCTGGAAGCGGCGGGTTACCAGCGTCTTGATGAGCGCGAAACCTGGGCTACCGAGGCCAATGGTCGTTATTACGTCACGCGCAACGATTCCTCGATCATTGCCTTCAAACTGGGCCGCAACTCACCGCTGCACGACGGCATCCGCCTGGTTGGCGCCCACACCGACAGCCCCTGCCTGCGGGTCAAGCCGCAGCCGGAACTGCAACGCCACGGGTTCTGGCAACTGGGCGTGGAAGTCTACGGCGGCGCACTGCTGGCGCCGTGGTTCGACCGCGACCTGTCCCTGGCCGGGCGGGTGACCTTCCGCCGCGACGGCAAGGTCGAGAGCCAGTTGATCGATTTCAAGGCGCCGATCGCCACGATCCCGAACCTGGCTATCCACCTCAACCGTGAAGCCAACCAGGGCTGGGCGATCAACCCGCAGAACGAACTGCCGCCGATCCTCGCCCAATTCGCCGGTGACGAACGCGTCGATTTCCGTGCCGTGCTCACCGACCAGCTGGCGCGGGAACATGGCTTGAACGCCGACGTGGTGCTCGACTACGAGTTGAGCTTCTACGACACCCAAAGCGCAGCGGTCATCGGTTTGCACGGCGACTTCATCACCGGCGCGCGCCTGGACAACCTGCTGTCGTGTTACGCCGGCCTGCAAGCCTTGCTGACCGCCGACACCGAAGAAACCTGCGTGCTGGTGTGCAACGACCACGAAGAAGTCGGTTCCACCTCGGCGTGTGGCGCCGACGGTCCGATGCTCGAACAGACCCTGCGCCGCCTGCTGCCTGAAGGTGAAGAGTTCGTACGCACGATTCAGAAATCCCTGCTGGTTTCAGCGGACAATGCCCACGGCGTACACCCCAACTATGCCGACAAGCACGACGCCAACCACGGCCCCAAGCTCAACGCCGGCCCGGTGATCAAGGTCAACAGCAACCAGCGCTACGCCACCAACAGCGAAACCGCCGGGTTCTTCCGCCATCTGTGCATGGCCGAGGAAGTGCCGGTGCAGAGCTTCGTGGTGCGCAGCGACATGGGTTGCGGCTCGACCATCGGCCCGATCACCGCCAGCCAGCTGGGCGTACGCACGGTCGACATCGGCCTGCCAACCTTCGCCATGCATTCGATCCGCGAGCTCTGCGGCAGCCACGACCTGGCGCACCTGGTGAAAGTGCTGAGCGCTTTCTACGCGTCTCGCGAATTGCCGTAACCGCCCCGAAGGCATGATGCCCCTTGTGGCGAGGGGATTTATCCCCGTTGGGTTGCGCAGCAACCCCCTACGTCCTACCGGATAATCGCGGCGCCTGGTGGATTCTGGGGCTGCTTCGCAGCCCAGCGGGGATAAATCCCCTCGCCACAACTGTGCCCGCCTCAAATTCCGGGGAGGCCGTGACCCACATCAGCCCACCCCAGCCAAACCCCAACTAGACTGACCTTATCCCCCCGACAAGGCTGTCGCCATGATCTCCATGACCTCGTTCAACGCCATGCTGGTGCCCATCATCGCCGGCATGATCCTGCTCGCCATCGGCTTCAATTTCCGCGACAAGAACGTCGGGGTGTTTGCCATGTGGATCGGCATGTTGCTGATTCTCGTCACGGTACTGTTCAGGATCCTGGCCAAGCTCAACGACGTTTCCTGAACGCGCCTCAGGCCGACTGTTCCGGCACGTCCACCCCGACATGGATCGCATCGTGGCGCCAGAACTCCAGGTCGCAATCGATCAGCCGCTGATGCTGGTCGTAGTTGACCCGTGCAATCCGCAGGCCGGGGCTGCCGACCGACACTTTCAGCGCCGCCGCGGCTTCCGGCTGTAGTGATGTCGGCACGATTTCGAATTTCACCCGGCCGTAGCGCAGGTCGTAATGGCGAGCGTACAGCTCGGTCATCGACTGGTTGAGATCAAATTCGAGGATGTCCGGGAAGTAGGCGGGATTCAGGTAGTGCTCGACGTACAGCACCAGGCGTTCGTCGATGCGCCGGGTGCGGCAGATCTGGATGACGCTGGACAGCGCCGGCAACTGCAGCCAGGCACAGACCGCCGCCGACGCGGGTTGCAGTCGAGCCGAGATCACCTGGGTCGACGGCACTCGTCCCTGGGCACTGACCATCGCGTGGAAATGACTGCGCTGCATCAGGTTGTAGGCCAGCCGTGGTGGCGACACGAACCAACCCCGGCGCTCTTCCCGGTAGATCTGCCCCTGGGCTTCGAGCTGCAACAGCGCCTCGCGCACGGTAATCCGGGTGGTGCCGAACAGCTCGCTGAGCTTGCGCTCGGCCGGCAACTTGCTACCAGGCGCCAGCAAGCCGTGATCGAGCTGCTCCTGCAGGACCTGCCCGATGGTTGTCACCGCTTTGGTTGTCTCAACGCGCATCAACGTTACCTATCTGGACTAGACCAGCACTGTTTCGGGGCAGGATTCGATCACACATCAATCCACGGCTCATGCCTGCAAGCCTAGGCACTGCGCATGACTGATAGATGACACAACCGCTGAACGGTCAACACATCGGCTTGCAAATTAACGGCCAAGGCCTTGCAGATCAGCTGCTTACTCATGGTCTACGCTTATGACGCAGCGACGCTTCATGAGCCCGACGATTGCTGGCGAACCTTGCATCGACATCAAAATGTCATGGGACGCGCCTACATTGGCTCAGGTATTGCTGACCTAGACCAACACCATCGCAATCGCAGCGTTGAAAACGCCCATAGGAGCTTCGGATGAAACAGCTTTTCCTGGCATCACTGTTAGGCTCGACCATTGCCATGTGCACCGCCGCCATGGCCGCTGATACCGATCTGAAAACATTGGAAGCCGCTGCGAAAGCGGAAGGCGCCGTCAACAGCGTCGGCATGCCCGATGACTGGGCGAACTGGAAAGGCACCTGGGACGACCTGGCCAGACTCTATGGCTTGAAACACATCGACACCGACATGAGCTCGGCCCAGGAAATCGCCAAGTTCGCCGCCGAGAAGGACAACGCCAGCGCCGACATCGGCGACGTCGGTGCCGCCTTCGGCCCGATCGCGGTCAAGCAAGGCGTGGTCCAGCCCTACAAACCAAGCACCTGGGAACAGATCCCGGACTGGGCCAAGGACAAGGACGGCAACTGGGCCCTGGCCTACACCGGCACCATCGCGTTCATCGTCAACAAGAAACTGCTGCACGGCTCCGAAGTGCCGACCAAATGGGCCGACCTGAAGACCGGCAAGTACAAAGTCTCCATCGGTGACGTGAGCACCGCCGCCCAGGCCGCCAACGGCGTGCTGGCTGCGGCCCTGGCCAACGGTGGCGATGAAAAGAACATTAAACCGGCCCTGTTGTTGTTCGCCGATATCGCCAAGCAAGGCCGCCTGTCCATGGCCAACCCGACCATCGCCACGATGGAAAAAGGTGAAGTCGAAGTCGGCGTGGTCTGGGACTTCAACGGCCTGAGCTACAAGGCCAAGATGGCCAGCCCGGATGACTACGTCGTGCTGATTCCGTCCGACGGCTCGGTGATCTCCGGCTACACCACCATCATCAACAAATACGCCAAGCACCCGAACGCCGCCAAGCTGACCCGAGAATACATCTTCAGCGACGCCGGCCAGATCAACCTGGCCAAGGGCAACGCCCGGCCGATCCGCGCCGAGCACCTGAAACTGCCGGAAGAAGTCCAGGCCAAGCTGCTGCCGAACGAGCAGTACAAAGGCGTGACGCCGATCAAGGATGCCGACGCGTGGGAGAAGACCTCCAAGGCGCTGCCGCAGCAGTGGAATGAAGAAGTCATCGTCGAGATGAAGTGAGGCGCTAGCTCCCGCTTGGAGATCCAACAGAGATCCAATTGTGGGGGCAGGTCCTGTGGGAGCGAGCCTGCTCGCGAAGACGGTGGCACAGCCAACACCTGTGCCAATTGACCCGCCGCCTTCGCGAGCAGGCTCGCTCCCACAGGGGCCCGTTCCCACATCGGACCTGCGGAGAACTCGAGTTATCTGGTATCTGCCCGGAGTCCCGGTCCCCATGAAGCACAACGTCATCCTGGTGGTGCTCGACGGCCTCAACTACGAAGTCGCCCGGCATGCCATGGGACATTTGCAGGCGTATGTCGGCGCAGGACGCGCGGCGCTCTACACACTGGAATGTGAACTACCCGCCTTGTCCCGCCCACTCTACGAATGCATCCTCACCGGCGTCGTGCCCATCGACAGCGGGATCGTGCACAACAATGTCTCGCGCCTGTCGAACCAGCGCAGCATTTTCCATTACGCCACCGACGCCGGCCTGAGTACGGCGGCTGCGGCCTATCACTGGGTCAGCGAGCTGTACAACGTGTCACCCTTCGTCGCCGGTCGTGATCGCCATACCGAAAACCCCGACCTGCCGATTCAATACGGACATTTCTACTGGAATGACCACTACCCCGATTCACATCTGTTCGCCGACGCCGAACACCTGCGCCAGCGCTACCTGCCGAATTTCCTGCTGGTGCACCCGATGAACATCGACGATGCCGGTCACAAGCACGGCCTCGACACCCCGCAGTACCGCAACAGCGCCCGCTCGGCGGACATCAACCTGGCGGTTTATCTGCAAGCCTGGCTCGACGCCGGTTATCAGGTGCTGGTGACTTCCGACCATGGCATGAACAACGACCGCTCCCACAACGGCCTGCTACCGGAAGAACGGGAAGTGCCGCTGTTTGTCCTCGGCGATGGCTTCAGCCTTGACGCCAACGCGGCCCCTCGGCAAACCGAACTGTGCGGCACCATTTGCCAGCTGCTCGGGGTTGCCCACGACAAACCTTATTGCCAGGAGTTGCTCAAGTGAGTGCCATGACGCGCGGCAAATGGCTGGCAGTGTTGTGCCTGGTGCCCTTCGCAATTTTTTTCATTGTGTTCCAGGTCGCCCCGCTGCTCTGGGTGCTGGTCAACAGCCTGGAATCGGAAGAGTTCGGCTGGGGCCTGGCCAACTTCAGCAAGATCTTCAGCTCGAAATTCTACCGACAGGCGATCCAGCACAGCCTGGAAATCAGTTTCTGGTCCAGCGTGTTCGGCATCATCATCGCCGTGCTCGGCAGCTACTCCCTGCGCCGCGTCGATTCGCGGCTGCGCAATTTCGTCAACGCCTTCGCCAACATGACCAGCAACTTCGCCGGCGTGCCCCTGGCCTTCGCGTTCATCATCCTGCTGGGGTTCAACGGCAGCATCACGATCATGCTCAAGCAGGCGGGGATCATCGAGGATTTCAACCTGTATTCGAAAACCGGGCTGATCATTCTCTACACCTATTTCCAGATTCCCCTGGGCGTGCTGCTGCTTTACCCGGCCTTCGACGCGCTGCGCGAAGACTGGCGCGAGTCGGCGTCCCTGTTGGGCGCCAGCGGCTGGCAGTTCTGGCGGCACATCGGCCTGCCGGTGCTGACCCCGGCGCTGCTCGGCACGTTCGTGATCCTGCTGGCCAATGCCCTCGGCGCCTATGCCACGGTCTATGCGCTGACCACCGGTAATTTCAACGTCCTGCCAATTCGCATCGCGGCGATGGTTTCCGGCGATATTTCCCTCGACCCGAACATGGCCAGCGCCCTGGCCGTGGTGCTGGTGGCGTTGATGACCCTGGTGACCGTCATCCATCAGTTGCTGCTCAAGAGGAGCTACCATGTCTCGCGCTGAATCGGGCCCGGCTGGGTTCTATCATCGAGCGGTGGTGTACCTGCTGTTCGCCATCCTGCTGCTACCCCTCGCCGGCACGCTCATCTACTCCATCGCCAGCAGTTGGTCGGCCACAGTGCTGCCCAGCGGCTTCACCTTCAAGTGGTACTTGCAGCTGTGGAGCGACCCGCGCTTTCTACACGCCTTCGGCCAATCGCTGATTGTCTGCGTGGGCGCGCTGGTGCTCTCGGTGGTGCTGATCCTGCCGCTGCTGTTCGTGGTGCATTACCACTTCCCGAAACTCGACGCGCTGATGAACATCCTCATCCTGCTGCCCTTCGCGGTGCCGCCGGTGGTGTCTTCGGTGGGGTTGTTGCAGCTCTATGGCTCCGGGCCGCTGGCGATGGTCGGCACACCGTGGATCCTGATTGGCTGCTACTTCACAGTCGCCTTGCCGTTCATGTACCGGGCGATCACCAACAACCTGCAAGCGATCAACCTGCGCGACCTGATGGACGCCGCCCAACTGCTCGGCGCCAGCACTTTCCAGGCCGCGTTGCTGGTGGTGCTGCCGAACCTGCGCAAGGGCCTGATGGTGGCGCTACTGCTGTCCTTCTCGTTCCTGTTCGGCGAGTTCGTGTTTGCCAACATCCTCGTCGGCACCCGCTATGAAACCCTGCAGGTGTACCTGAACAACATGCGCAACAGCAGCGGCCATTTCACCAGTGCGCTGGTGATTTCCTACTTCTTCTTCGTACTGGTCCTGACCTGGGCGGCCAACATCTTGAACAAGGACAAAAGCCAATGAGCTACGTTAGCGTCCAACATTTGCAGAAAGGCTACGCCGGCACGCCGGTGTTCAGCGACATCAACTGCGAAATCCACAAGGGCGAATTCGTCACCCTGCTCGGCCCTTCCGGGTGCGGCAAGTCCACGCTGCTGCGCTGCATTGCCGGCCTGACAGCGGTGGATGCGGGCCAGATTCTGCTGGACGGCCAGGACATCGTGCCGCTGAGTCCGCAGAAGCGCGGGATCGGCATGGTCTTCCAGAGCTATGCGCTGTTCCCCAACATGACCGTCGAGCAGAACGTCGCCTTCGGCCTGCGCATGCAAAAGGTCGACGCTTCGGACAGTCGCCAGCGTGTGCTGGAGATTCTGCGACTGGTGGAGCTGCATGACTTTGCCGCCCGCTACCCGCACCAACTGTCCGGCGGCCAATGCCAGCGCGTGGCCCTGGCCCGCTCCCTGGTCACCCGGCCGCGCCTGTTGCTGCTGGACGAGCCGCTGTCGGCGCTGGACGCGCGGATTCGCAAGCACTTGCGCGAACAGATCCGTCAGATCCAGCGGGAACTGGGCCTGACCACCATCTTTGTCACACACGATCAGGAGGAAGCCCTGACCATGTCTGACCGGATCTTCCTGATGAATCAGGGAAAGATCGTACAGAGCGGCGATGCCGAGACCCTTTACACTGCCCCCGTCGATGTCTTTGCCGCCGGCTTCATCGGCAACTACAACCTGCTCGACGCCGACGCCGCGAGCAAGCTGCTGCAACGCCCGGTGAACGGTCGCATCGCCATTCGCCCGGAAGCCATCGAGCTGAGTCGCAACGGCGAACCCGACGCGCTGATCCGCAGCCACAGCCTGCTGGGTAACGTGATCCGCTACCGGGTCGAGGCCCGCGGCGTGGAACTGGTGGTGGATGTGCTCAACCGCTCGGCTGCCGACCTGCATCCCGATGGTGCACGGCTGGCACTTTCCATCGATCCATCGGCGCTGTGTGAGGTAGCCTGATGGTCTGGTTGATTCTGAAGATATCTTGAAAAGGGAAGCGCGTTGATGGCTCTGGCAATTTTTGATCTGGACGAAACCCTGATCCACGGCGACTGCGCCACCCTCTGGAGCGAGCAGATGGGGCGCCTGGGCTGGGTCGATCCCGAGTCGTTCATGCGCCGCAACAACGAACTGATGGACGCCTACAGCCACGGCAAGCTGCGCATGGAAGAGTACATGGACTTCAGCCTGGAACCGATGATCGGCCGCACGCCGGAAGAAATCGAACACCTGGTGGCACCGTGGGTGGAAGACTTCATCGAACCGATCATCTTCAGCGACGCCACCAAGGCCATCGCCGAGCACCGCAAGGCCGGTGATCGGATCCTGGTGATCTCGGCCTCGGGCACGCACCTGGTCAAGCCGATCGCCGAGCGCCTGGGCATCGATGAGATCCTCGCGATCGAGCTGGACGTCGCCCATGGTGTGTACAGCGGTAAGACCGTGGGCACCCTGACCTATCGCGAAGGCAAGATTGCCCGACTGCTGGATTGGCTGGACGCCGAGGAAGAAAACCTGGAAGGCGCGAGTTTCTATTCCGACTCGCGCAATGACCTGCCGTTGCTGCTCAAGGTCGATCACCCGCACGTCGTGAACCCGGACCCGGTGCTAAAGGCCCACGCCGAATCGGCCGGCTGGCCGATTCATACCTGGAAATAGCCCGTTTCCCCTTGTGGGAGCGAGCCTGCTCGCGAAGACGGTGGCACAGCCAACACCTGTGCCAACTGCCCCTCCGCCTTCGCGAGCAGGCTCGCTCCCACAGGGTCTGTATCAGCTCAGGCTGTCATCGACCACCAGCACCAATTTCCCGGACACCTGATTGGTCGCCAGCTCGGCAAACGCCGCCTCGGCATCGCTGATCGCAAACGTCCTGGCCAATTGCGGGCTCAGGCGCTTGTCGGCGAACAACGGCCACACCTGCTGCCCCAACTCGGCGATCAGGTCGGCCTTGGACTGATCATTGCGACTGCGCAAAGTCGAGCCCAGCAACTGGATACGCTTGCCCAACACCTGGGCCAGATCGAGTTCGGTGGTGCGCCCGCCCATGAGTCCGATCAATACCCAGCGCCCGTCAACTGACAAAAGTTTCACGTTGAGGCTGGCGTAGTTCGCGCCGACCGGATCGAGGATCACGTCGAACGGCCCGAAGTCGTTCAGGCTGTTGATATCGTCGGTGCGCACCACACCGCCCTGGGCACCGAGCGCTTCGCAATAGGCCAGCCGCTCGGCCGAACCGACGCTGACCCAGCACGGGTTGCCGAACGCCTTGCACAGCTGGATCGCGGCCGAACCGACGCCGCTGGCGCCGGCGTGCAGCAGCACTTTTTCTCCCGGGCTGAGCCCGGCCAGCTGGAACAGATTCAGCCACGCGGTGGCGTAGACCTCAGGCAGCGCGGCGGCTTCGGCCAGTGACAGGCCTTCCGGCACAGGCAACACATGCCGACCATCGACCACCACTTCCTCGGCCATTGCGCCGCCTGCCAGCAATGCGCAAACCCGGTCGCCGACCTGCCAGGAGGAACCCGGCCCGACTTCACTGATCACCCCGGAACATTCCAGCCCCAACACCTGGCTGGCGCCGGGTGGCGGTGGATAATGCCCGGCTTTCTGCAACAAATCGGCCCGATTCAGACCAGCGGCCGCTACACGGATGCGAACTTGCCCGGCATCACACGCCGGACTTGGCTCATCTGCCCATACCACTTGGCCTTCAACGCCTTGCAATGCTTTCACGGTGCCTCCATAGTGAGTCTCGACTGGGCCCGCTGCTGTAACAACGCCGGGCTTTCTTGCATTATGCGCCCGGGCCACATGGAACCGGCGACTTCAAAGACGGCCTAATATGCGTGATCAATTGTCCCTGCGTCGAATCAGCATGAAGCACTTTTTACCCAGCACTGCACTTGCCCTCTTCATTGGCCTTGGCGCTTCAGCGCTCTCGAACACTGCGTTCGCGGCCAACAGCTGGGACAAGCTTCAGCCCGATCGCGACGAGGTGATCGCCAGCCTCAATGTGGTTGAGTTGCTCAAGCGCCATCACTACAGCAAGCCGCCACTCGATGACGCGCGCTCGGTCATCATCTATGACAGCTACCTGAAGCTGCTTGATCCGTCGCGCAGTTATTTCCTGGCCAGCGACATCGCCGAATTCGACAAGTGGAAGACCCAGTTCGACGACTTCCTCAAGAGCGGCGACCTCAACGCCGGGTTCATTATCTACAAGCGCTACCTGGACCGCGTCAAGGCGCGCCTGGACTACGCCCTTGCCGAGTTGAACAAGGGCGTCGACAAGATCGACTTCAATGCCAAGGAAACCTTGCTGGTCGACCGCAAGGACGCCGCATGGCTCAAGAGCACCGCCGAACTCGACGACCTGTGGCGCAAACGCGTCAAGGACGAAGTGTTGCGTATGAAGATCGCCGGCAAGGATCCCAAGCAGATCCAGGAAACCCTGACCAAGCGCTACAAGAATCAACTCGCGCGCCTGGACCAGACCCGTGCCGAGGACGTCTTCCAGGCCTATATCAATACCTTCGCGATGTCCTACGATCCGCACACCAATTATCTGTCGCCGGATAACGCGGAAAACTTCGACATCAACATGAGCCTGTCCCTGGAAGGCATCGGCGCGGTACTGCAGAGCGATAACGATCAGGTCAAGATCGTGCGCCTGGTGCCGGCGGGCCCTGCCGACAAGACCAAGCAGGTCGCCCCGGCGGACAAGATCATCGGCGTGGCCCAGGGCAACAAGGAAATGGTCGACGTGGTCGGCTGGCGCCTGGACGAAGTGGTCAAGCTGATCCGCGGCCCGAAAGGTTCGGTGGTCCGCCTGGAAGTCATCCCGGCCAGCAATGCGCCGAACGACCAGACCAGCAAAGTCGTATCCATTACCCGTGAAGCAGTGAAGCTGGAAGAACAGGCCGCGAAAAAATCGGTCCTCCAGCTCAAGCAGGACGGCAAGGACTACAAGCTCGGCATCATCGAGATCCCGGCTTTCTATCTGGACTTCAAGGCTTTCCGCGCTGGGGATCCGAACTACAAGAGCACCACGCGCGACGTCAAGAAACTGCTCACCGAACTGCAGAAGGAAAAGGTCGACGGCGTGGTCATCGACTTGCGCAACAACGGCGGCGGCTCGTTGCAGGAAGCCACCGAACTGACCAGCCTGTTCATCGACAAAGGCCCGACCGTGCTCGTGCGTAACGCCGATGGTCGGGTCGATGTGCTCGAGGACGAAAACCCCGGCGCGTTCTACAAGGGACCAATGGCCCTGCTGGTCAATCGCCTGTCGGCCTCGGCCTCGGAGATTTTCGCCGGCGCCATGCAGGACTACCACCGCGCGCTGATCATCGGCGGCCAGACGTTCGGCAAAGGCACCGTGCAGACCATCCAGCCACTGAACCACGGCGAACTGAAACTGACCCTGGCGAAGTTCTACCGCGTTTCCGGGCAGAGCACCCAGCATCAGGGCGTGCTGCCCGACATCGATTACCCGTCGATCATCGACACCAAGGAAATCGGCGAGAGCGCCCTGCCCGAAGCCATGCCGTGGGACACCATCCGGCCTGCAATCAAGCCGGCCGTGGACCCGTTCAAGCCGTACCTGGCCCAGCTGAAATCCGAGCATGACGCCCGCACCGCCCAAGACGCGGAGTTTGTGTTCATTCGCGACAAGCTGGCCCTGGCGCAGAAGTTGATGATGGAAAAAACCGTCACCCTCAACGAAGCCGAGCGCCGCGCGCAGCATGCCGACATCGAAGCCAAGCAACTGGCCATGGAAAACCTGCGTCGCAAGGCCAAGGGCGAGGAGCCGCTCAAAGAGCTGAAGAAGGAAGACGAAGACCTGATCACCGAGCCGGAAAAAACCAAGCCGGAAGACGACGCCTATCTGAGCGAAACCGGTCGGATCCTGCTCGATTACCTCAAGCTCAATACGGCGGTCGCCAAACATTGAGGTGATGGCCTTTTAATGGTGGTGCTCGTCGGAGTGTCATCAAACTGACATCAGTCTGTCGTGAAATACAGGACCGGGCGCACCCCACCAGGGGTTGTGCCCAGTCCTTTTTTTATCGCCAGAGATCGCCATGACCACGACAGAACAGCTGAGTGCCTTGAGCTCAATCCTGAGTCAAAGCGGTTTGCACAGCCTGTTCCAGCCGATCATCTGTCTTTCCGAACGACGCATCCTCGGCTATGAGGCCCTGACCCGCGGCCCGTCGAACAGCCCGCTGCACTCCCCCATCGCGTTATTGTCCGTGGCGCGCCAGGCCGGACGCCTCAGCGAACTGGAGCTGGCCTGCCGACGCAGCGCTTGCCAGCGCTTCAATGAACAGAAGCTGCCGGGAAAACTGTTCCTCAACGTCTCGCCAGAATCGCTGCTCGAATCGGCCCACCAGACCGGCCGCACCCTGCAGCTGTTACAGGACTTCGGCATTCCGCCCAGCCAGGTGGTTATCGAACTGACCGAACAAACGCCTATCGATGACTTCCAGCTGCTGCAAACCGCCCTGCATCACTATCGAGCCATGGGTTTTTCCATTGCCCTGGATGACCTTGGTGCCGGGTATTCAAGCTTGCGGCTGTGGTCCGAATTGCGACCTGACTACGTGAAGATCGACCGGCATTTCATCGATGGCATTCACCAGGACGCACTCAAGCGTGAATTCGTCGGTTCCATTCTCAAGATCGCCCAGGCTTCACGGGCCCAGGTGATCGCCGAAGGGATCGAATTGCCGGAAGAGCTCGCCGTGTTGATCGAAATGGGCGTCGACCTGGTCCAGGGCTACTTGCTCGCCCGGCCCCAGGAGCATCCATCCCAGGACGCCAAGGCATTGATGCCCCGCCAGGACAGCGGCGTGGTGCCGCTGGGCGATGAGGTCAACGACCTCACTGCGCTGCTCAACGAACAACCGGCAGTCGCCCACGACACACCGACGGCAGCGGTACTGGAAGCGTTCCGGCGCCAGGCCAACCTCAATTCCCTGGCGGTGCTGGACGATCGCGACCAACCGTGCGGGATCGTCCATCGTCATTCGCTCTCGGATGCCCTGCTCAAGCCTTTCGCCACCGACCTGTTCGCTCGCAAGCCCATCAGCCGCCTGATGAGCGATGATTTCCTCGCGGTTGAACTGAGCCAGTCACTGCAACAAGTCAGCCGCCTCATCACCAGCCGCGCCCGCCAGCGCATCGAAGAAGACTTCATCATCACCCTCAACGGCGGCTACCTGGGCCTGGGCCGGGTGATCGACGTGCTCAAGCTCATCACCGAACTGAAGATCCAACAGGCGCGCTACGCCAACCCGCTGACTTTGCTGCCAGGCAACGTGCCCATCCAGCAGTGCCTTACACGCCTGCTGCAGCAGCGCCAGGAGTCGGTGATCTGCTACGTCGACATCGACAGTTTCAAACCCTTCAACGACATCTACGGCTACGGTCGCGGTGACGAAGTCCTGCTGTGCCTGGCCCAATGCCTGAACGAACGCATTGACCCCAGCCGCGATTTCGTCGGCCACATCGGCGGCGACGACTTCCTGCTGGTCCTCGGCCCGGACGACTGGCGCAAGCGCCTGACCCAACTGCTGAGCGACTTCCAGAACCACTGCCGCCGCTTCTACCGGCCCGAGCATCTGGAAGCCGGATGTTTTACCGCGTTGAACCGACAGGGCATACGACAGGACTTCGCCTTGCTGTCGTTGTCGATCGGGGTGGTGCATCTGCGCGCCGAGGCCTGTGCAGAGCTGGATGCCAGCCAGTTGGCGGAAATGGCTTCGCAGGCCAAGCACCATGCCAAGGAGATCGTCGGGGGGAGTTTGTATTTGATTAACGGGCTGGTTGAGCAGGCGCCCGTGGCGGAGCTGGGTTTCTCAGCGTGAGCTTCAGGTGAAAACCCTGTGGGTGATAATCACGCTGTGAGTGGTGATCATCCCGTGGCGAGGGAGCTTGCTCCCGCTGGGCTGCGTAGCAGCCCCTCTGGACAGCGCCTCGGTGTGCCTGGTTGATCGAGCAGACTGGTTTGGGGCGGCTTCGCCGCTCAGCGGGAGCAAGCTCCCTCGCCACGAGCGGTTTCAGGGTTTCTTGCTCTCGAGCGCCTTGAGCTTGATCTCGGCCAGCGGATGCCCGGCCTTCAGGGCCAAGGCCCACCAACGCGCCGCTTCGTCCGGATCCGGCGCCTTGGTGGTAGAGCCTGCCAGGCTGATGACGCCGACCTGGTAGGCGGCCTTGCCGTCACCGGCCAGCGCCGCCAGGCGGAGCAAGCGAATGCCTTCTTCCCGTGCGCCGAGCCCTTGGCCGCGAAACGTCAGGATATGCCCGTAGAAGCTCTGGGCGCCGACGTCGCCCAGGTTCGCCATGCGCGCAAACTGGCCTTCAAGCCAGGCCCAGCCGCGGGGCTGCCGAACCAGCCATGACCAACGGAACAATCGGCGCGCCAGCCAATAACCGGCCCGGGCCTTGATCCGCCAGAGCACTCAGGCCTCCGCCGATTCGGGGTACTCGTATTCGAACACCCGGACCACTTCCGACGCATGCCAGGATGCAGCGGCGACGCCGTCGGAGGGGCCGGAAAAGCGCCCGAGGCGTTCAACACATTCGAAAAAACCAGTGCGTGGCAGGCGACTGGCCCCTTGGCTGATGACCAACGAACTGCGCAATGGCTGTTCGGCCCGGGCGTCCAGCGCCGCCAGGTGTTCGAGTGCGGCGGTCAATGTCTGCATGGCCGGGCTGGGCAGCTGCAAGCGCTCCAGCAAGGCGCGGTACGTCAATAAATGGCGCTGGCGACGCGCCTGGTCCAACTCACCCAACAACCCGTCCCAATGTTGCCGACTGATGCGTACACTCACGATTCATCCCTCCAACCCGGCACCGTCAGTTCCCAGGCCAGACTGCGCTTGATCGCGGCATCGGGCTGACGCTCGCCGCTTTCGATCATGGCCAGATAAGACGGGCTGATGCCTACCGTGCGGGCCAGCGCCTCGATGGCGATGCCCTTCCCTTCGCGCAAACTGCGTAGTTGATCCAGGCCAGGGAGAACCTGGCCGGGTGCCGCCGCATGGCGGACCGTGGCTTCTTGCGGTGCTTGATTGATGCCGGCTGCCTTCAGCAGCGCCTGGTACTGATCCCACGGCAAAACCGCGTACTCGGGCTCTCCGTCGCGCGTGATTATTTGAATATCCATGATTACCCCGTAGGACAACAACACTTAGCAAGTAAGCTTTTTCTTGGAAGTGTAATCCTAATAGCGGCCAAGGTCGCGGGGCGATGAAATCTCGCAGGGAAACGGGCCAGATCAGCTTTTTTTCGGCCCTTGCAGCTGGAGTTGTTCCGGGGTGTCGGGAAGCCTTTCAACCCGCGCAAGTTTCTCCGGCGACTGCTGTTCGCGCCAGGCACGGAAGGCACCCAGCTCGTCGTCGAGGGTTTTCATGATCCAGGCCAGCACCGCGATGTCGTCGAACATGCCTAACATGGGCAGCAAGTCCGGGATCGCATCCAGCGGGCTGAGGAAATACATGAGGCCCGCCACCACCGAGAGCATCGACTTGGCACTCACGGCGCGGTATTCGCCCCGCCAGTAAGCCAGGCACAGAGCCTGCAGCAGACGCAGGTCCTCCTTGAGCTTGCCGAGGCGACCGCCCTCCCGGGCGCCCTTGCTGGCAACGGCGAACAGCAGCGTGGGCAGTCTGCCGCGGGCCAGGAGCCGTCCCGCCAGGGGAAGAAATCGCGCGAAATTCCACGGGGCCTTCATTTTTTCTCCCACTGAAATGTTATCCACACAAATTGTGGATAACCTTGTGAACAGAGCTGCATTTCAACGCTGCGCCCCCCGTTTCATAAGGGCCGGGCTTAGATCGGGCGTTTTTTACTCACATAAATAAACGGCAACCACTTACCCGACGGGTCGACCGCATCCAGCACAGCGCTGTACTGCCTATGACTGTAGCTTGCCCTGCGCGTTCGGTTTTTTTGCCTCGTCGAATGCCAGATACAAAAACGCCCCGCATGAGCGAGGCGTTTTCATCAAGACAGGCGCAATTACTTGGCTGCGCCTTCTTTTGCCGGATCCTTGATTGCCAGCAGTTCCAGGTCGAATACCAGGACCGAGTTGGCAGGGATCGCCGGGCTCGGGCTCTGGGCGCCGTAGGCCAGGTCGCTCGGGATGTACAGCTTGTACTTCTCGCCGACGTGCATCAATTGCAGGCCTTCGACCCAACCCGGGATCACACCGCTGACCGGCAGGTCAATCGGGCTGCCACGCTCCACGGAGCTGTCGAACACAGTGCCGTTGGTCAGCTTGCCGGTGTAGTGAACGGTCACCACGTCGGTCGGCTTAGGCTGCGCGCCGCTGGCCTTCTTGACCACTTCGTACTGCAGGCCGGAAGCGGTGGTGGTAACGCCGGCCTTCTTGCCGTTTTCCTCAAGGAATTTCTTGCCGGCGGCTGCCGACTCTTCACTCATCTTGGCCATGCGCTCTTCGGCACGTTTTTGCAGCGCGGCAAAGGCTTCGACCAGTTCTTCGTCTTTCAGCTTCTGTTCTTTCTTGCCGACGGCATCTTCGATGCCCTGGGCGACTGCCTTGGAGTCCAGGTCATCCATACCTTCCTGAGCCAGGCTTTTGCCCATGTTCAGGCCGATACCGTAGGAAGCTTTCTGCGCCGGGGTTTTCAGCTCTACGCTGGTCTGCGAGTCACAACCCGCGAGTACCAGGCCAACCAGGGCTACCGCCGCCGCCAACCGATGCTGTTTCATGCTATTTCCTTGTTCATGCGCCTAAAGGGCAATCGAGTAAAGCCGCGAGCTTATCAGGCGGCCACGACCAATGGCTACCGGCATGTGAGCCACAAAGCGATGATAAGTTCAGGTCGGCAAACGCTTTTTGATCCTCGGCAGATGAAGCATCTGTCATCTGTTTCAGACACGGCCAGATCGGCCGCTACTCGTAGCGCGGGGTAATGGCCACTTGCCGGCCAAGCGGCGCTGAGGCATAAGGGCATATTAAAAAAACAAGGACGTAAACCGTGCGCCTCCTCTCTCGCCTTTTATTGCTGATCCTCACGCTGGCCATCGTGGTCGTGGCCGTGGTGCTTTATTACGTGGCCAACCCGCGCCTGCCGGCCTACACGCCTGTCCAACAGGTGCACTACCTGGACCAATGGAGCGCCGCCGAGCGACAGACTTACTATTTCACGCCTCAGGGCACTCAGGTCAAAGGCCTGCGTTACGAGTGGTTCACCGCGCTTGAATTGCCGTTCTCGCAACAGCGCTTCGCTTCGCCGGAATACCTGGCGCGCTTCGGTTTTCTGGTCGATCCTGCGCAGAAAGCCACGCCACTGAACCCCGGCAACTTACCGGTGGGCTTCACCCGACACCAGAACGCCGGCAGTAACGAGCAATACCTCGACATTACCTGCGCCGCCTGCCACACCGGCGAATTGCATTTCAAGGGCCAGGCGATCCGGATCGATGGCGGCTCGGCCCAACACGTATTGCCATCGACTGTTCCGACATTGCGCGGCGGCAGTTTCGGACAGGCACTGGTGGCAAGTCTCGCCTCGACTTACTACAACCCATGGAAATTCGAACGCTTCGCCCGCCAGGTGCTGGGCAATGACTATGACGCTCGCCATGAAGAGTTGCGCAAGGCCTTCAAGGTTTCCCTGAATGCGTTCCTGCGCACCGCCTGGAACGACACCCATCGCGGTCTCTATCCCACCGAGGAAGGCCCGGGCCGTACCGACGCCTTTGGCCGTATCGCCAATGCCAGCTTTGGCGATGCCATTTCGGCAGAAAACTACCGGGTCGCCAACGCACCGGTGGATTACCCACAGTTGTGGGAAATGTGGACGTTCGACTGGGTACAGTGGAACGGTTCGGCGCAGCAGCCGATGGCCCGCAACGTCGGCGAGGCGCTGGGGGTTGGCGCCACGTTGAGTTTCTTCGATGCCCAGGGCAAGCCGCTGCAAGGCGATGCGCGCTATCCTTCCAGCGTGCGGGTGCGCGACCTGAACAAGATCGAAGAGACCTTGCAACTGCTCAAGCCACCCGTATGGCCGGAAGCGTTGCTGGGTTCGATTGACAAGCCCCTGGCGGCAAAGGGCAAGGCGTTGTTCGAAGAAAACTGCGCCGGCTGCCATGTGCCCAAAGTCGTCCAGGGCCCTGACCGGCCGGTGCAACAGTTGCATATGCTGTCAGTGAAGGTGATCGGCACGGACCCGGGCACCGCGAACAATATTGCCGATCACCGTTTCAACCTGACCAGCCTGCAATGGGACCCGGCCGAACTGGCGAAGCTGGAAGTGCAACTGCACCCTGCCCCGACAGAGCCGCTGGACCTCAGCCAGATCTCGGTCGCCAAGGGGCTGGCCTACGTCACCGCATTCGTCGAAAACCGCGCTTACCGGGATGCCGGCGTCACGCCGGTGGAACGTCCGGCGCTGGACGGTTTCGGGCTGCCCATCGGCGTCCGTGAATTACGCGCCTACAAGGCCCGGCCATTGGCCGGCGTGTGGGCAACACCGCCGTTCCTGCACAACGGCTCGGTGCCGACGATCTATGAGTTGCTGTCGCCGCAGGCCGAGCGGGCGACCACCTTCTATAAGGGCAGCTTCGAATACGACCCGCGGCACCTGGGCTATCGCACCGAAGCGTTTGCCAATGCCTTCCTGTTCGACACTCGCATCACTGGCAACCATAACAGCGGCCATGAATTCCGCGCCGGCGAACGGGGCAATGGGGTCATTGGCCGTTTGCTGCAGCCGCAGGAGCGCTGGGCGTTGCTGGAGTACTTGAAGGTGCTGGGCGGACCGCTGGAGTCGCAACTGTGATGATCAATCTTTCAGGTAAAAGGATTGCACCATGCTCATAAAGCTCTGGCTGCGCCTCGGCGCCTTTCTGGGCAAGACGCTCCTCTGGCTGCTGGGCATCGGCCTGCTCGGCTGGGCCCTGGCCACGGCCTGGTTCGCCTGGCAACACAGTGGGCCGGTCGCGGACAAGGAGCAGATACCGCCCGGTGAAAGCGCCATGACCCAGGACATCATCCAGACCGCCATCCGCATCGTCGACCAGCACCGCGAAGGCACGCGCTACCTGCGCGATGCCCATGCCAAGGCCCACGGCTGCGTGATGGCCGAAGTCCAGGTGCCCGGCGATCTGCCGGCACCGTTGCGCCAGGGCGTATTCGCCGAACCGGGCAAGACCTGGCAGGCGACGATCCGCCTGTCCAACGGCAACGCTTATCCACAGTTCGACAGCCTGCGCGATGCACGAGGGATGGCCATCAAGCTGCTGGATGTGCCCGGCAAGCAATTGCTCGCGGACCGGCAATCGCAGGGCGAGCAGGACTTCGTGATGTTCAATCATCCGAACTTCTTTGTCAGCGATGTCGCCGAATACCGTCAGAACGTGGCGGCCCAGGCTGACGGAAAAAAGGCGATGGCTTTCTTTCCGAGCCTGGACCCACGCAGCTGGCAGATCCGTCATCTGTTCATCGCCCTGGCGACACTCTCCCCGCCTCCGGCGAGCCCGACCCAGACCACTTATTTCTCGGTATCGCCGTACAAGTTCGGCGCGGCCAATGCCAAGTTTCGCGTCGCGCCGGATCCGGACAACTGCCCAGCCTACACCCTGCCCAAGCAGAACCAGAACCTGCCGAATTTCTTGCGCAGCGCACTGACTCAACAGTTATCCACAGACCGCGTGCCAGCCTGTTTTGTGCTGCAGATCCAGCGTCAGGACCCGGGCAAATACATGCCGATCGAAGACACCAGTATCGAGTGGCGGGAAAGCGATGCGCCATTCGAGACGGTGGCGCGAATCAAGGTGCCGGCCCAGGATTTCGATACGCCCAAGCTGAACCTGGCTTGCGACAACCTGTCGTTCAACCCGTGGTTTGGGCTCGAGGCACATCGGCCTATTGGCGGTATCAACCGTTTGCGTAAAGCGGTGTATGAGGCGGTCAGCGATTATCGGCATAGTCGGAATGCTGAGCAGTAGGTGGTGGTGGGTGTGGTGTGGTGTGGTGTGTATATCCGTTTCTGCGGTAACGGCTGCTTATGGTTTCGCCCTTACGGCGAGTCACTTTCAAAAAGCGTGAAAGTAACCAAAGCGCTTTTGCCCCACCACTCGGTGCCTCGCTAAGGCTCGGCATGCCCGCACTCCGGCATTGCTCCGTGGGCCCGCCGCGAAGGGCCGTCCCTGGCCCAGCGCGGCTATCCCGGCATCCATGCCGGGATGCCCACTGCACAATGCCTGCGTTCGGCCATCGTGGTTAACGGGGCGCCCGAGATCAACGTCCACCGCGAGGCGGCCTTCGAGCCGACCTGGTTTGGTTGACCGTGTTCATCCTGTGGGAGCGAGCCTGCTCGCGAAAGCGGTGTCATGGTCGAATGAAGACGCTGGATGTGCCGGCCTCTTCGCGAGCAGGCTCGCTCCCACAGTTGGATCGGAGTACGACCGGGAGAGCCAGGTCGGCTTTAAGGCCGCCTCGCGGTGGACAGTGGTGGGGCAAAAGCGTTTTGCTTACTTTTACGCTTCATAAAAGTGAGTCGCTGTAAAAGCGAAACCGCCAGCGGCCATTACCGCAGAAACGGATATACACACCACACTGAGAAAGACAGATATCGAAAGCAAAAAAAACGGCGCCTTCCCTCTCTTAAAGGAAAAGCGCCGCTTCTGGCGGGTACCTGGCGTTCAGCGTTCCAGATACCAAATATGGCGCAGCGGACGGGACTCGAACCCGCGACCCCCGGCGTGACAGGCCGGTATTCTAACCGACTGAACTACCGCTGCGCGTAACATTGAAAGTTTGGTGGGTGATGACGGGATCGAACCGCCGACATTCTGCTTGTAAGGCAGACGCTCTCCCGGCTGAGCTAATCACCCTGCACTTTCGATGCGGGGCGCATTCTCTCACAGTTTTTTATAACGTGCTGATTTAATTGATAAATCCAGCAAAAAAATGTGATTCACGCGCACCACGGAAACTCCAGACAGCAAAAAGCCCGCGTTAGCGGGCTTTCTGTGGTGACCTGGCGTTCAGTGTTCCAGGTACCGAATATGGCGCAGCGGACGGGACTCGAACCCGCGACCCCCGGCGTGACAGGCCGGTATTCTAACCGACTGAACTACCGCTGCGCATAACACTTTAAGCGAATGGTGGGTGATGACGGGATCGAACCGCCGACATTCTGCTTGTAAGGCAGACGCTCTCCCGGCTGAGCTAATCACCCTTCGCTTTCGGTGTGGCGCGCATTCTACGGAGCACTTCCTAAGCTGGCAAGCACTTTTTAATTTAATTTTTTCAGGCCTTCCAAAGGCTTAGCGAAGGGTTGGCCTATGGCGCCGCGAAGAGAATAATGCCCCCCTTTGTATAAAGGAGAGACTCACCCCATGTGGTTCAAGAACCTGCTTATCTATCGCCTGACCCAAGATCTGCCTGTTGATGCCGAGGCGTTGGAAACTGCACTGGCGAGCAAACTGGCACGCCCCTGTGCAAGCCAGGAGTTGACCACTTACGGTTTCGTCGCGCCGTTTGGCAAAGGTGAAGACGCGCCCCTGGTGCATGTCAGCCAGGACTTTTTGCTGATTGCCGCACGCAAGGAAGAACGCATCCTGCCGGGCAGCGTCGTCCGTGACGCGGTCAAGGAAAAGGTCGAAGAGATCGAAGCCGAGCAGATGCGCAAGGTCTATAAAAAGGAACGCGACCAGATCAAGGATGAAATCATCCAGGCCTTCCTGCCTCGCGCCTTCATTCGCCGTTCGTCCACGTTCGCCGCGATCGCGCCGAAACAGGGCCTGATCCTGGTCAACTCGGCCAGCCCGAAACGCGCCGAAGACCTGCTTTCGACCCTGCGCGAAGTCATCGGCACGCTGCCGGTACGCCCGCTGACAGTGAAGACGGCCCCGACCGCGATCATGACCGACTGGGTCAAGACCCAGAAAGCCGCAGACGATTTCTTCGTGCTGGACGAATGCGAACTGCGCGATACCCATGAAGATGGCGGCATCGTCCGTTGCAAGCGCCAGGACCTGACCAGCGACGAAATCCAGCTGCACCTGAACACCGGCAAGGTGGTGACGCAACTGTCGCTGGCCTGGCAAGACAAGCTGTCTTTCGTGCTCGACGACAAAATGGTGGTCAAGCGCCTGAAGTTCGAAGACCTGCTGCAAGACCAGGCGGAACAGGACGGCGGCGACGAAGCCCTCGGCCAACTGGACGCCAGCTTCACCCTGATGATGCTGACGTTCGGCGAGTTCCTGCCGGCGCTGGTTGAAGCGCTGGGTGGTGAAGAGATTCCGCAAGGGATCTAAAAGTAGCGGATAGCCCTTGTGGGAGCGAGCCTGCTCGCGAAAGCGGTATGACAGCCACAGCGATGTTGACTGACACCCCGCTTTCGCGAGCAGGCTCGCTCCCACACGGGTATCCGGTGTTCTTGATAACAACAAGGATCAGATCATGCGTGCACTGGCTGCATTGAGCCGCTTCGTCGGCAATACGTTCGCTTACTGGGTGTTGCTGTTCGCCGTCGTGGCGTTCTTTCTGCCGACCTGGTTCATCGGCCTCAAAAGCGCCATTGTGCCGCTGCTGGGGCTGGTGATGTTCGGCATGGGCCTGGCACTGAAGCTGGAAGACTTTGCCGAAGTGGCTCGTCGCCCTGGACGGGTGGCCCTGGGCGTGATTGCCCAGTTCGTGATCATGCCGGGGACAGCATGGCTGCTTTGCCAGGTTTTCAGCCTGCCGCCGGAAATCGCCGTCGGCGTGATTCTGGTGGGTTGCTGCCCGAGCGGCACGTCCTCCAACGTGATGACCTGGCTCGCCCGCGGCGACCTGGCCTTGGCCGTAGCGATATCCGCCATCACCACCCTGCTTGCCCCGCTGCTGACCCCGACGCTTATCTGGCTGCTGGCTTCGGCCTGGCTGCCGGTGTCGTTCTCGGCATTGTTCTGGTCGATACTGCAAATTGTGTTGCTGCCCATCGCACTGGGTATCGTTGCCCAACGTTTGTTGGGTGCGCGGGTCCGTCATGCCGTAGAGGTGCTGCCGCTGGTATCGGTGGTCAGTATCGTGATCATCGTTGCGGCGGTGGTGGCAGCCAGCCAAGCGAAGATCGCTGAGTCCGGCCTGCTGATCATGGCGATCGTGATCCTGCATAACAGCTTCGGCTACTTGCTGGGGTATTTCACCGGTCGGCTTTTCGGGCTGCCGTTGGCCCAACGCAAGACGTTGTCGCTGGAAGTCGGCATGCAGAACTCCGGCCTCGGTGCGGCATTGGCCAGCGCACACTTTTCGCCGCTGGCGGCAGTGCCCAGCGCGCTGTTCAGCGTCTGGCACAACATTTCCGGCGCCCTGCTCTCGACCTGGTTCCGGCGCATGAGCGAAAAGCAGGACCGCGAAGAACTCGCCCGACAAACCGCGGACTGACCGGCGGACTTGACCGAATAGTCAGCATTGGGCACTCTTGCGCCCAATGCGGGGACGACCCCGCAACGCCATGAAGTTTTTATCCGGGGACGACCCCATCCATCGATGAGGTGTGTGATGTCCTGGATCATTCTGTTTTTCGCCGGCCTGTTCGAAGTCGGCTGGGCTGTCGGCCTGAAGTACACCGACGGCTTCAGCCGCCCGCTCCCTACCGCACTGACAATCGCCGCCATGGCGATCAGCCTCGGCCTGCTCGGCCTGGCGATGAAGGAGTTGCCGCTGGGCACCGCCTATGCCATCTGGACCGGGGTCGGTGCCGTCGGCACGGTGATCGCCGGGATCATCCTGTTTGGCGAGTCGATGGCACTGATTCGCCTGGCCAGCGTTGCGCTGATCATAGCCGGGCTGGTCGGGCTAAAGGTCAGCGCTTAAGCCACTACACCTTCGCGAGCAGGCTCGCTCCCACATTCGACCGCATTCACTCGGTCAAGGGTGGGAGCGAGCCTGCTCGCGAAGAGGCCCACAAGATCACCTGTTATCTGACCGCCCCGCGCAACTCTCCGACCAACGCCTGCAACTTCGCCGGCTCCGCCGCCTCGACCGCCACCGCCGTCCCCGCCACCAGCGTCACCCGCGACCAGAACCGCCGAAACAGCCCCTTGCTCGGATCACGGCTGAAAAAGCTGCCCCACAAGCCCTGCAATGCCAAGGGAATCACCGGCACCGGGGTTTCTTGAAGGATGCGCGTCAGCCCGCTCTTGAACTCGTTGATCTCACCGTCGGCGGTCAACTTTCCTTCAGGGAAGATGCACACCAGCTCACCGTCCTTCAGGTATTGGGCGATGCGGCTGAAGGCTTTTTCATAGATGTGGATATCCTCCTGGCGCCCGGCAATCGGAATGGTCCCGGCGGTGCGGAAGATAAAGTTCAGGATCGGCAGGTTGTAGATTTTGTAGTACATGACAAAACGAATCGGCCGACGCACCGCGCCACCAATCAGCAAGGCATCGACAAACGATACGTGATTGCACACCAGCAACGCTGCTCCCTCATCCGGGATCGCTTGCAGGTTGCGATGCTCCACGCGGTACATGGAATGGCTGAGCAGCCAGATCATGAAACGCATGCTGAACTCGGGGACGATCTTGAAAATGTAGGCGTTGACGCCGATGTTCAGCAGCGACACCACCAGGAACAGCTGCGGGATCGACAGCTTGGCCAGGCTCAGCAGGACGATGGAAACGATCGCCGAGACCACCATGAACAAGGCGTTGAGGATGTTGTTGGCGGCGATCACTCGCGCCCGCTCGTTTTCAACGGTGCGCGACTGGATCAATGCATACAGCGGCACGATGTAGAAACCGCCAAAGATACCCAGCCCGAGGATATCGATCAGCACCAGCCAGGCGTGGCCGAAACCCAGAATTTGCAGCCAGCCGTGGCCGTCGACGCTGGCGGGGATTCCACCGGAATGCCACCACAACAGCAAGCCGAACACCGTCAGCCCGAACGAACCGAACGGCACCAGGCCGATCTCCACTTTGCGCCCCGAGAGCCTTTCGCAGAGCATCGAGCCCAGGGCGATCCCCACCGAAAACACCGTCAGGATCAGCGTCACGACGGTTTCGTCGCCGTGCATCCATTCCTTGGCATAGGCCGGGATCTGGGTGAGATAGATCGCGCCGACAAACCAGAACCAGGAATTGCCGACAATCGAGCGGGACACCGCCGGGGTCTGCCCGAGGCCCAGCTTCAGGGTCGCCCAGGACTGGCTGAAGATGTTCCAGTTCAAACGCATCTGCGGCGAAGCGGCCGCCGCCCGTGGAATGCCGCGGCTGGCCAGGTAACCGGCCACGGCAATGCCGACAATCGCCACCGAGACCACGGGCGCGTAATTGGCCGAGGACATCATGATCCCGGCGCCGATGGTGCCGGCGAGGATCGCCAGGAACGTCCCCATCTCCACCAGGCCGTTGCCGCCGACCAGCTCATCCTCGCGCAGGGCTTGCGGCAGGATCGAATATTTCACCGGCCCGAACAGCGCCGAGTGCGTGCCCATGGCGAACAGCGCCACCAGCATCAGCCACAGATGATCGAACAGGAAACCCACCGCGCCGACCGCCATGATCGCGATTTCGCCAAGCTTGATCAGGCGAATCAACGCATCCTTGGCGAATTTTTCGCCGAACTGGCCCGCCAGCGCCGAGAACAGGAAGAACGGCAGGATGAACAGCAGCGCGCACAGATTGACCCAGATCGAGCGATCACCCTCGATGGTCAATTTATAGAGGATGGCGAGGATCAGCGACTGCTTGAAGATATTGTCGTTGAACGCGCCGAGGGACTGTGTGATGAAGAACGGCAGGAAACGCCGCGTGCGAAGCAAGGTGAACTGCGAGGGGTGACTCATCTTCCATGTTCCTGAGTGGCTTGGACGCTTATTGGAATGACGCTTTTTCGATCCAGGCCACACATTACCTGTCTTTGACGATTATTTCCCCAGCCCCGCAATACAAGGCGACACGAACAACTCACCGTGCCAGGCGCCCAGCACCGTGCGCCGAGCGACGATCAGCCACATCACCGCCAGCACCACCACCAATGCGCAACCCAGCAGGTTGAAAAATACCAGCCCCAGCACGCTCGCCAGTTTCAGCGTGGTCAGTGCGTACACGCCCAAGGGAAAGGTAAAACCCCACCAGCCGAGATTGAACGGGATGCCTTCGCGCAGATAGCGCCCGGTGATCAACAGCGCCATCAACATCCACCACAAACCCAAGCCCCACAGGGTGATGCCGGCCACCAGCCCCAGCCCCGAGGCAACCTCGCCCACGCCCGGCAAGCCATTGGCGGCGAAAATCAGCGGTGCCTCGCCACCCAGCAGCAACATGCCCAAGGCGCCCGTGCCGATGGGGCCGAGGGCCAGCCAGCTCGAGGCGGCCATGTTTTCATGCGGCAGTTTGTGCAGGGCCATGCGCAGCAGCAGGATGGTCAGAATGCTGAACGCCACCGGTAGCGAAAATGCCCACAGCACGTAGCTGGTGACCAACATGACCAATTGCGCATGGGCGTCGCCAAGGTGTGGCGCCAGTAGCCCGCCACTGGCAGCGGCCACCTCGGCGGCCACTACGGGCAACAGCCACACGGCGGTCATCTGGTCGATGCGGTGCTCCTGGCGGGTGAACATCAGGAACGGAATAAGCACGCCGCAGGCCAGCGACATCACCACGTCGATCCACCACAACACTTCTGCCACCGCCACCACGCCATCCCCCCAGCGCGGCAACCCGAACACCAGAAAGCCGTTGATGATCGTCGCCAGGCCCATGGGAATGGTGCCGAAAAACATCGAGACCGTCGAATGGCCGAAAACTCGCCGGGCCTCGTTGAAAAAAAGCATCCAGCGAGCGCCGTACAGCCCGGTGAATAGTGCAAACAGGAAAATGTTGAACAACCACAGCCCTTCAGCAAATGCGTGCAATCCGGCATTGCCGCCTGGCACTTGCGCCAGGGCCAATGCCAGCACGCCAGTCCCCATGGTGGCGGCGAACCAGTTCGGGGTGAATTGTCGGACGGCCTCCAAGGGTCCGGCCAAGTGGCTCAGCGGGCGTAAACGGTTTTTCGCAGCGCAGCAAGTCATGGTCAATCCTCGTTATCGGATGAGGTAAAGCCATGCTAGAACTGAAAAGAATATCTATATAACGGGTAATTTCTCTATATCTATTCTGTTTTACAGATAAGCGCTCACGACCCCACCCCCTCCGCCAGCGGTTTTGCAGGCTGGCGCAGCAAGCCCGCCAGCGCACCGACTGCCATCACAATCAGCACGACGCCGTAGCCATCGGTGGTCGGAATCAGTCCGAAAATACGCGTGAGGTTTCCCGCCAGCAACGAAGGCAGGCTGAAGGCCAGGTAACTGAGCACGTAGAACGCCGACATCAGGCCGGCCCGTTCGTGGGGCAAGGCCAGCGGCATGATGCTGCGCAGGGCGCCGAGGAATCCCGCGCCAAAACCGCTGCCAGTGATCAAGGTGCCAATGAAAAACCACGGCAGACTGGCCGTGTGTACGGCGGTCAATACCAGGCCCAGGCCGAGCACCAATAGGCTGGCGCCAAGCCGCAGCATCGTTCTTGCCGCCCGGTTACGCAGCGTGTAGATCGACAAGGCACCACTGAGGGTGAGCACAGCCACCAGCGCGCCGCCAATCAGGTTCGATGTCGAACCGGTCGCGGCCCGCACCAGTGACGGCGCGAGGGACAAATAGAATCCCCCGACCGCCCAAGCCGCCAGGTCCAGAGGCAATATCAGCCACAAGGCGCGCCGGGCCTGGACAGGTACGTGCAAAGTCGGGCGCAACGATCGCCAGGCCCCGGGCTGCGGGCTGACGCTTTCCGCCAGGCGCCACAGGTAAATCGCCTGGAGGAGAAACAATGCCAGCAGCAGCCAATACGTCAATTGCAGCGGCATCGGCGCGAACTCAGCCAGCAGGCCGCAGCCCATCGCGCCACACGCCATGCCGAGCAATGGCGCCACGCTGGTGATCAGCGGCCCCTGCTGACGATCGAAGTCCAGCAACGCCGCCCCCAATACACTGGTGGCCATTCCGGTGGCAAAACCTTGAATCAAACGCGCACCGATCAACCAGGCGACGCTGTCGGCGTTGATAAACAGCAGCATCGCCAGCATGTTGAGCAGCAATGCCGCAAAGATCACTGGCTTGCGACCGAGGTAATCCGACAGCGAACCGACGACCAGCAAAGCCGCCAGCAGACTGAACGCGTACACGCCGAAGATCAGTGTCAGGATCGCCGGGGAAAACTGCATATGTTCCTGATAGAGGTGATACAACGGCGTCGGCGCGCTGGACGCCGCCAGGAAGCCGAGCAAGGTGAGCGCCAGAAATATCAGGCTGGCGCGGGTCGAAGCTGGACGAGACATGGGCACGCTCCACAAGGCATTCACAAAAGCTAATTTTTTGCTTTTGCGGAGTGTGCTACTGGCATGCGCTTAAAGCAAATTCTTTGTGTTAAGGTCCGATTCATGGCTATTAAAGAAGGTTTACGCCCCGGCGGCAGAAGCGCCCGGGTCCAGGAGTCGATTCATTCGGCCGTTCGCGCGTTATTGCAGGAGCAGGATCGCGCCAGCCTGACCGTGCCGCAAATCGCCGCGCGCGCCGGGGTGACGCCGTCCACCATTTATCGGCGCTGGGGCGATCTGCAAGCGCTGCTGGCGGATGTCGCCATCGCACGCATGCGTCCGGACGGCGAGCCGGCCAATACCGGCAGCCTGCGCGGCGACTTGCGTGCCTGGGCGGAGCAGTATCTGGACGAAATGAGTTCCGAGCCCGGCCGCAACATGATGCGCGATATCCAGGCCTGCGCCACGCCGGGTTATTGCGTGGGCATTATCAGCGGTCAGTTGCAGATCATCCTGGACCGCTATCCCGATGAGCCGAATCCGGGCATCGAGCGGCTGGTGAATGTGATCGTGGCGCCGACGGTGTTTCGTATCCTGTTTGCCACTGCGCCGCTGGAGGTTGAGGAGTTGTATCGGTTGGTTGACATAGCGTTGGGTCAGTAAGGCCGCTTTCGCGAGCAGGCTCGCTCCCACATGGGATCTCCAGCGGGCACGCGATCTGTGTGCACCGCAGATCCACTGTGGGGGCGAGCCTGCTCGCGAAGAGGCCCAAAAGAACACCCGATAACCCGAGCACTCCACCCCACCCGCGACACCCCGCCGCGCCCCGACCTTGGTCGACACTGACGAACCCGAGCGGGCATGCGAGACTGTCGTGCCGGGCCCGAGCCCGGGGATATTTGTCCGGGAGTTTCCATGTCGCTGTCCAGCGGGCTGATTGCCGTTGTCGCCCTGGCCTATATGGCCATCATGTTTGCCATCGCCTTCTACGGCGACCGACGCAGCACGCCGTTGCCGCCGCGCGTGCGGGCCTGGGTCTACAGCCTGTCGCTGGCAGTCTATTGCACCAGCTGGACCTTCTTTGGCGCCGTGGGCCAGGCCGCCGAACAGCTCTGGTCGTTCCTGCCGATCTACCTCGGGCCGATCCTGCTGCTGGTGTTCGCGCCGTGGGTCCTGCAGAAAATGGTGATGATCAGCAAGCAGGAGAACATCACCTCCATCGCCGACTTCATCGCCGCCCGCTACGGCAAGTCGCAGTCCCTGGCGATTGTGGTGGCCCTGATCTGCCTGGTCGGCGTACTGCCCTACATCGCCTTGCAGCTCAAGGGCATCGTGCTCGGGGTGAATCTGCTGATCGGCGCCGGCGCCGACGCCATGGGCACCCGGGCCCAGGACACCGCCCTGATCGTCTCGCTGATCCTGGCGCTGTTCACCATCGTCTTCGGTACCCGCAACCTGGACGCCACCGAGCACCATCGCGGCATGGTCCTGGCGATTGCCTTCGAGTCGCTGGTCAAGCTGTTCGCCTTCCTGGCCGTCGGCGCGTTTGTCACGTTTGGCCTCTATGACGGTTTTGATGACCTGTTCAACCAGGCGATGCTGGCGCCCCGCCTGGAGCAATACTGGAAGGAAACCATCAACTGGCCGTCCATGGTCGTGCAAACCGGCGTGGCGATGATGGCGATCATCTGCCTGCCCCGGCAATTCCATGTGACCGTGGTCGAGAACATCGACCCCCAGGACCTGCGCCTGGCCAAGTGGGTGTTTCCCGCGTACCTGGCGCTGGCCGCGCTGTTCGTGGTGCCGATCGCCCTGGCCGGGCAGATGATGTTGCCCAGTTCGGTACTGCCGGATTCGTTCGTCATCAGCCTGCCGCTGGCCCAGGCCCACCCGGCCCTGGCGGTGCTGGCGTTCATCGGCGGCGCGTCGGCCGCCACCGGCATGGTGATCGTGGCGAGTGTCGCCCTGTCGACCATGGTCTCCAACGACATGCTGCTGCCCTGGCTGTTGCGCCGCAACAACGCCGAGCGGCCCTTCGAGGTGTTCCGCCAGTGGATGCTGTCGGTACGCCGGGTGAGCATCGTCGTGATCCTGCTGCTGGCTTACGTCAGTTACCGGCTGCTGGGGTCGACGGCGAGCCTGGCGACCATCGGCCAGATCGCTTTCGCCGCCGTGACTCAACTGGCGCCCGCGATGCTCGGCGCGCTGTACTGGAAACAGGCGAACCGACGCGGCGTGTTCGCCGGTCTCGCCACGGGAATTTTCCTCTGGTTTTATACGCTGGTGCTGCCGATCGCCGCCCACAGCCTGGGCTGGTCACTGAGCAGTTTTCCCGGCCTGGCCTGGCTGCACGGCAACCCGCTGGACCTGCCGATTACTCCGCTGACGCAAGGGGTGGTTTTGTCCCTGGCCGGCAATTTCATCCTGTTCGCCTGGGTCTCGGTGTTGTCCCGCACCCGCGTGTCGGAGCACTGGCAGGCCGGGCGCTTCATCGGCCAGGAAATCAGCGCCCGCCCCAACCCTCGTTCGATGCTCGCGGTACAGATCGACGATCTGCTGCAACTGGCCGCCCGGTTCGTCGGCGAAGAGCGCGCGCGGCAGAGCTTCATCCGTTTCGCCTACCGCCAGGGCAAAGGTTTCAACCCGAGCCAGAACGCCGACAGCGAGTGGATCGCCCACACCGAGCGCCTGCTGGCCGGTGTGCTGGGCGCCTCTTCGACGCGGGCGGTGGTGAAGGCGGCAATTGAAGGGCGGGAGATGCAACTGGAGGACGTCGTGCGGATCGCCGACGAAGCGTCCGAGGTGCTGCAGTTCAATCGCGCGCTGCTGCAAGGCGCCATCGAAAACATCACCCAGGGCATCAGCGTGGTCGACCAGTCCCTCAGGCTGGTGGCCTGGAACCGTCGCTATCTTGAGCTGTTCAATTACCCCGACGGCCTGATCAGCGTCGGCCGGCCAATTGCCGACATCATCCGCTACAACGCCGAACGCGGCCTCTGCGGGCCCGGCGAGGCCGAGGTCCATGTCGCCCGGCGCCTGCACTGGATGCGCCAGGGCCGCGCGCATACCTCGGAACGGCTGTTCCCCAACGGCCGGGTGATCGAGCTGATCGGCAACCCGATGCCCGGCGGCGGCTTTGTCATGAGTTTCACTGACATCACCGCGTTCCGCGAAGCCGCCCAAGCCTTGACCGAGGCCAACGAAGGGCTGGAGCAACGGGTGGCCGAGCGCACCCGGGAACTGTCGCAGCTGAACCTGGCGCTGACCGAGGCCAAGAGCACCGCAGAAGCCGCCTATCAGTCCAAGACCCGCTTCCTTGCCGCCGTCAGCCATGACCTGATGCAACCCCTGAATGCCGCGCGGCTGTTTTCCGCCGCGCTGTCCCACCAGCATGACAGCCTGCCCGGCGAAGCCCGGCAACTGGTGCAGCACCTGGACAGCTCGCTGCGTTCGGCGGAGGACCTGATCACCGACCTGCTCGACATCTCCCGCCTGGAGAACGGCAAGATCAACCCCGATCGCAAGCCCTTCGTGCTCAACGACCTGTTCGATACCTTGGGCGCCGAATTCACCGTGCTGGCCCAGGAGCAAGGGCTCAAGTTTCGCGTTCGTGGCTCGCGCCTGCGGGTCGACAGCGACATCAAGCTACTCCGGCGGATCTTGCAGAACTTCCTCACCAATGCCTTCCGCTACGCCAAAGGTCCCGTGCTGCTGGGTGTGCGCCGCCGCCAGGGCGAGCTGTGCCTGGAGGTCTGGGATCGCGGCCCCGGCATTGCCGAAGACAAACAGCAGGTCATTTTCGAAGAGTTCAAACGCCTCGACAGCCATCAGACCCGCGCCGAAAAAGGCCTCGGCCTGGGCCTGGCGATCGCCGATGGCCTGTGCCGCGTGCTTGATCACAGGTTGCGCGTGCGTTCCTGGCTAGGGCGCGGCAGCGTGTTCAGTGTCAGCGTGCCGTTGGCCAGCACCCAGGCCGCTGCTCCCAGTGCCGCGCCCGAACCCAACGGCCAATTGCCGAGCGGGGCCCAGGTGCTGTGTGTGGATAACGAAGACAGTATCCTGATCGGCATGAGCAGTTTGCTGACGCGCTGGGGGTGCCAGGTCTGGACCGCGCGCAACCGCGAAGAGTGCGAGCGCTGGCTCGCCCAGGGCGGGCGTCCGCAACTGGCCCTGGTGGATTTTCATCTGGACGACGGCGAGACGGGCACCGAGCTGATGGCCTGGCTGCGCACGCGCCTGGGCGAGCCGGTGCCGGGGGTGGTGATCAGCGCCGACGGCCGGCCGGAGACGGTGGCGCAAGTGCATGCGGCGGGGCTGGATTACCTGGCCAAACCGGTGAAGCCGGCGGCGTTGCGGGCGTTGTTGAGTCGGCATTTGCCGTTGTAATCAAGGGGGCACGGTCTCCTGTGGCGAGGGGATTTATCCCCGCTGGGTTGCGCAGCAACCCCATGGCCAGACCGCAGCCTACCAGACGAAACCTTGTTAGCCGATTTGCGACTGCTGCGCAGCCGAACGGGGATAAATCCCCTCGCCACAGTTTCGCAGTGTGCACTGGAACTGGAATCAGTCCTGTACCTTCGCGGGGCCTTCTTCCGCCACCTCAGGCAACCCATCCACATCCGCCATTGCCCGTTCCAGCAGCTCCGTCGGCAGGCTTTTGCTCGCCCGGGCGCCGAGCAATTTCAGTTGCTCGCTGCGGCTGATCAGGTTGCCGCGCCCTTCCGTCAGCTTGTTGCGCGCGGCGCTGTAGGCTTTGTCCAGTTGCTGCAGGCGATTGCCGATTTCATCGAGGTCCTGGATGAACAGCACGAACTTGTCGTACAGCCATCCGGCGCGCTCAGCAATTTCCCGGGCGTTCTGGCTCTGACGCTCCTGCTTCCACAAGCTGTCGATGACCCGCAATGTCGCCAGCAGCGTCGTCGGGCTGACGATCACGATGTTGCGGTCAAAGGCTTCCTGGAACAGGGTCGGCTCGGCTTGCAGCGCGGCGGAAAACGCGGCCTCGATCGGCACGAACAGCAACACGAAATCCAGGCTGTGCAAACCGTCGAGGCGCTTGTAGTCCTTGCCGGCCAAGCCCTTGACGTGGGCTCGCAACGACACGACATGCTGCTTGAGGGCGAGCTGGCCGATGGCGTCATCTTCGGCGGCGACGTATTGCTGGTAAGCCGTGAGGCTGACCTTCGAATCGACTACTACCTGTTTGTCGCCGGGCAGGTAAATCAACACGTCCGGCTGGAAACGCTCACCGTCCGGGCCCTTGAGGCTGACCTGGGTCTGGTATTCGCGGCCCTTTTCCAGGCCTGCGTGTTCGAGCACCCGCTCGAGGATCAGCTCGCCCCAGTTGCCTTGGGTTTTCTGCCCCTTGAGGGCACGGGTAAGGTTGGTGGCTTCATCACTCAGGCGCAGGTTCAATTGCTGCAAGCGCTCAAGCTCCTTGCCCAGGGAGAACCGCTCACGAGCCTCGGCCTGATAGCTTTCCTCGACGCGTTTCTCGAACGACTGGATGCGCTCCTTCAGCGGATCGAGCAGTTGTCCCAGACGCTGCTGGCTGGTTTCGGCGAAGCGCTGTTCACGTTCGTCGAAGATTTTCCCGGCCAGCTCGGCGAACTGCGCCCGGAGCTCGTCGCGCGAACCTTGCAGGTCATTGAGGCGCTGCTGATGGCTTTCCTGCTGCTCGCGCAGCTCGGCGCGCAACGAAGCCGCCTGGGCATCGAGCCGCCGCAGTTCCGCTTCCTTGTTGGCCCGTTCGAGATTCCAGGCGTGGGCCGCGTCCCGAGCATTGTCGCGCTCGATCTGCAGCAATTCGACTTCGCGACTGGCCGCCGCGAGCTCGGCCTGTTTGGCGGCATTGGCCTGGCTCAGGTCACTGATTTCGTCGCGGCAAGCATCCAGCTGGGCGTTCAACCCGTCGTGGGCCATGTGCGCGGTCGCCAGGCGTTCTTCCAGCAGGGCGAGTTCGGTCTGCGCCGCGCTGGCCTGTCGTTGCAGATGCCAGGCCAGGGCCAGCAACGGCAGCGCAGCGCCCGCCAGACCAAGCAACAGGCTGGTCAAATCCATAGCCATGACAATTTCCGCGGATGAAATAAAGCCCGAAGGTTAACCAAGCAACCCGGCGTTGCCCAGCTCAGTCTTCGATTTCACCCAACGCCTGGCGAGCGCGGTGATCACCTGCCCGGGCAGCCTGGCGCAGCAGGTCCTGGCCAATACGCCGGTCTCGCGCGTTACCGCATTCGCGGCACATCAGCTGGCCGAGACGGCTCTGGGCCGCCACCACGCCTTCACGGGCCGGTTGCTTGAGCAGGCGGCCGGCCAGGTGCTTGACGCTGGGGCTGTCCCCCAGGCGCGGGCTGTCGAGTAACCATTCGGCCACGCGCATCGAAATACGCTTGGGTGGGGTAACACCCTGGGGTGTGGAGGTAACAGGATTTGATACTGAGCGGAACTTCATAACGCACTACGGTGACAGGTCAGAAGGCGCGCCACTCTACTCCTTTTTTCGTACGGGTAAAGTCGAAAAAAACCGGCACGCCCGTCCTAGAGCAAGCGCTTGGGACAATCCACAGAAGCTGTGGATAACTCAGTGGACAACCTACCCTGAACTCGCCGCAAGCCCTGTGGAACGGGGCCTGCGCTCAAACTGACGATTTTTTCACCAGCTAAAAAAAGCGATGTTTTTCATTGACTTAAATTTTGGATACAGGCACCCACCTCAGAATGTTCCTACATGACAGTTCGGTGACAAGCCTCGTAGCAAGTGTGCACAAGTAACACGCGAACGGTTATATCGCCGCGCTTTTTGAGGCATTCGCAGAGGTGGGACCTGGGGGATAACCTGGGAGAGTGCCTTGGCTGATCGCCCGGGCTCGCCAGCCACGCAAGGCAGAGCGCGGCGTCCCACTGGTCGGGTTTGAATATTTATTGATCGATGGCCTTCCCTTCGGTATTCCGATCCGTTAGTATCCGCTGCGTTAGTACCAAGCTGAAAGTCAATTCCGGGTCGAACACATCTCCACGGTCAGCCACCCTCAAGGGCAGCCCCACCGATAAAAAGAGACCGACCCCCTCGATGGTTTCCAGGTAAATCTTGCGTCAGCACTGCCTTTGATCGAATGCAAAGGGTGCCTGCCAGGCTCGTTACTCTGACCGAACCAACCTGCAAAATTGATCAGGATCTTCACCCCGGGCCCAGAACCTTTGCCCTTGATGTGCTGCCTGCCCTCCTAAGTACCTACCTGCCAGCCCAAGCGCGCCTTTTTATAGCGCTCAAACTGGCTGCTTTGTTCCAGTCGGGTTCTTCGTTCGACCAATGGTGGTCGACGTTACTGGAACGTTTTAACGCGGCACGGTTCTTAACCGTGTCATTTGCAGGAACACCCATAATATGTCTACTCAAATCCATACCCAGGATGCCATCCGCACCCTGACCAACGCTTTTGCCCCAATGAACTGCCTGATCATGGCCGCTCGCAAAGGCTGCTTCAGCTTCACGCTGGTCAACGAACACGGCATCGCCCGTCACAGCGAACGCCTGTATCCCGACCAGTACTCCAGCGCAGAACCGCTGCAGGCCGTGATCGAGCGTACCCGCCAGGCACTGGTTGCCTGAGACGCCCGAAAAGCTGAAACCGAAGACCCCGCCCCGAAAAGCGGGGTTTTTTATTGCCTGGCATTTCTCGATAAAGCGCAACGGCTTAAGTACAAAGCGCTATAACGACCATAACCGTTCGATGAAGATGGTTTAAAAACAGTCCTTTACAGCAGGGATATGACACTACACTTCAAGTCAAGCGGCCTGATCCGCTTCCGGCGGAGCCTGAACCGATCCACTGCTGCCAAGGCCACATCTTCAGGCTTCGCCCCTTTTCCCGTCTCGAGGGTTTTATGGGTATCGCTGCCAGCGAACTGTGTCGATACGTGATCCGTCCGACGCTCCTCTACCTGGGGAGTCACAGCACGACGGCGGAGACCTTGCTGCTGGGCATTGCCGCCAGCCAGTCCGGCCTCGGCGCGGCGCTGCACGACCGGCGCGGGCACGGCTTGTACCGCATCACCGAACCTCGCCACCAAGCCTTGTGGGACGACTATCTGGCGCTGGACCCGGAGCGGGCCAGCCTGGTACGCGGCCTGGCGAGCCAGCATGCGTTCCTGAGCGGTCCCCATCTGGAACTGACCGTCAACCTGCGCTACGCCACGGCCATCGCCTGGCTGCTGGTGGAGGAGCAGGCCACACCGCTGCCCGAGGCCGGCGACCTGTTGGGCATGGCGCGGATCTGGCGGCAGACTTTTCACCCCCAGGGACGCCTGCGAGATTTCACCTATGCCTGGCAAAACTGTGTTACCCCACTGAATCAGGTCGCTTGCTGAATGGAAAATCAGAAAGTTCCTACAACTTCAGTGAATTTGGTCAGATTGTCCTACAAAACCCCTCTAAATCAAGCCATACAAGCTATAGCGCTTGAAGGAAAATGTTGGTAATTTTCGCGTCGGTGATCACCTGGAGTTCTAACAATGAAAAAAATGATGCTCAAAACCACCCTTGGCCTTGCCGTTACCTTGGCATCCACCCAACTCTTTGCCAGTGGTTTTGCCCTGAACGAACAAAGCATCAGTGGCATGGGCACTGGCTTCGCGGGTCGTTCTTCTTCTGCCGATGATGCAAGCACCGTGTTTGGCAACCCTGCCGGTATGTCGCGCCTCAAGCGCGAGCAAGTGACCGGCGGCTTCGCCGTGATCGACGCGTCCACCGATATCAACGATGCCAGCGGTACCCGCTCCGGCACCAACGACGGCGACATGGTTCCGTTCACCGGCGTTCCGATGGGCTACTACGTCAAGCCTATCGATGACAAATGGGCATTCGGCCTGGGTGTCTACGCCCCGTTCGGCCTGATCACCGATTATGAAAACAGCTTCCAGGGCCGCAACTTCGGCAGCAAGAGCGAAGTGAAGGTCGTGACCTTCCAGCCAACCATCAGCTACGCCTTCAACGACAAGGTTTCGATTGGTTTCGGCCCGACCATCAACCGTATTTCCGGCTCACTGGAATCGGCACTGACCACACCGTTCTCGCCTAACGACGGCAACGTCAAGATCAAGGGCGATGACATCGGCTACGGCTACAACATCGGCTTGATGGTCCAGGCTACCGACAGCACCCGTGTCGGCCTGACCTACCACTCCAAGGTCAAGTACAAGCTCGAAGGCCACACCGAAGTGAGCCCGGGCGCCGGTACGCCGGGCTTTCTGTTGAGCCGCGCACGTTATGACGCTTCGCTGGACATCACCACGCCTGAATCGGTGGACTTCTCGGTTACCCAGGAAATCAATGACGCCTGGACCGTCTATGCAGGCAGCACCTGGACCCGCTGGAGCCGCCTGAAGGACATCACCGTCGATAACGACCTGACCGGCGGCGGAGCCCTGAACCCAGCCCTCTTCGGCACCATCACCGAAGAACAGAACTGGCACGACACCTGGGCCTACGCCATCGGTACGTCCTACCAGTTGAACAAACAGTGGGTGCTGCGCACCGGCCTGACGTTCGACCAGTCGCCTGCCAACAACGAAGACCGCTCGCCACGCATCCCTACCGGCGACCGGACCATCTTCAGCCTGGGTGCCGGTTGGAGCCCGACCGACGACCTGACCATCGACGTGGCCTATTCCTACCTCAAGGAAGAAAAAGTCAACGTCAACCGCAGCAACGCCTTGGGTCAGGCCTACAACGCTGAATACGAAAACAGCGCCAACGGTTTTGGTGTCGGTGCAACCTACCGCTTCTGATGATTCACGGCGAAGCTGAACACTTCGCCAGCTGAAGCGAAAAAAAGCCCCGCGCTCTGCAAAGAGGCGGGGCTTTTTCGTGGCTGGCGGTCAGGGTTTCGAAGCGATGGCCGTTTCCACTGCCTTGATGAAGTCAGGATCGTCGGGTTTGATCCGGCTGGAAAAACTGCCGACCACCCTGCCCTGGCGATCTACAACGTACTTGTAGAAATTCCATTTCGGCGCGCTGGACTGTTCGGCCAGGTGCCTGAACAAGGGGATCGCGTCCGCGCCGCGCACTGGCTGCGGCTCGGTCATGGTGAAGGTCACGCCGTAGTTGACGTAGCAGACCTTGGCCGTCTCCGCGCCATCCTTGGACTCCTGCTTGAAATCGTCAGAGGGTACGCCCAGCACTTCCAGCCCTTGCCCCTTATAGTGCTGGTTCAGCGCTTCGAGGCCTTTGAACTGCGGTGCAAAACCACAGAAGCTGGCGGTGTTGACCACCACCAGGGGCTTGCCGGCGAAGCGCTGGCACAGGTCGATGGTTTCCTTGGCCCGCAGCTTGGGCAGCGAGCCCTCCAGCAGCGGCGGACAATCAGCCGCCCAAACTTGCCCGGCCGCAGCCAGCAACAGGGTGGGAACAGCAAGCCAGCGCATCAGCATGTCGGATTTTCCTTGAAAGCCTGTCAGACCAGGACGTTACTCCGCCCGCCCGACGCCGTCCATTGTTCAGCAGTTACCCATGCCCAATTGCATCAACGCCAACCCGCCCTGGTGCCAGCCCCACCAGGCGAAGGCCAGCAACAGCGCGGCGCCGGCCGCGACCAACCACGGACCGACGCGGCTCATGCGGCACCGGCCTGCGCTTGCAGGCGCGCCACCGGGCGTTCGCGCACCGGCCAGTTCAATGCCGCCGCCAACAGGCTGAGCAGGATCGACACTTGCCAGATCAGGTCATAGCTGCCGGTGCGGTCGTACACCACCCCGCCCAGCCAGCCTCCCAGGAACGATCCCAACTGGTGAAACAGGAACACCATCCCACCAAGCATCGAGAGGTTTCGCACACCAAACAGGGTCGCAACCGTACCGTTGGTCAACGGCACCGTCGACAGCCAGAGGAAGCCCATCGCCATGCCGAAGACATAGGCCGTGGTCGTGGTCACCGGCAGCCAAAGGAACAGGCCGATCACCACCGCCCGCGCCAGATACAACGCGGTCAGCAGCCGCGGCTTGGACATCCGTCCACCCAGCCAGCCGGCCGTGTAGGTGCCGAAGATATTGAACAACCCGACCAGCGCCAGCACCGTTGTGCCGACACTGGCCGGCAAGTGCTGATCGACCAGGTAGGCCGGCAGGTGTACACCGATGAACACCACCTGGAAACCACAGACAAAAAAGCCCACGGCCAGCAGCCAGAACCCCGAATGACTGCAAGCCTCGCGCAACGCTTCGGATAGCGTCTGCTCATGCCCGGACAGGGGCGCCGGTGCGTCCTTGAGCATGCTCACCAAAGGCACGATCAACGCCACCAACAGACCCAGCGCCAGCAGCGCGGCGGACCAGCCGAGCCAGCCGATCAGGCCCAGCGTGCCCGGCAGCATGGCGAACTGGCCGAAGGAGCCGGCGGCGCTGGCGATGCCCATGCCCATGCTGCGTTTTTCCGCTGGCACGGCCCGCCCGACCACGCCGAGGATCACCGAGAACGAGGTACCGGACAGGCCGATGCCGATCAACAGACCGGCGCTCAACGACAGCGACCAGGGCGAGTCGGCCATGCCCATCAAGACCAGCCCGAGCGCGTATAAAACGCCACCGATCAGCACCACTTTCGCCGCGCCGAAGCGATCGGCCAGCGCGCCGGTAAACGGCTGCGCCAGGCCCCAGATCAGGTTCTGCAAGGCGATCGCGAAGGCAAACACCTCGCGGCCCCAGCCGAAATCCGCGCTCATCGGCGCCAAAAACAGGCCAAAGCCATGTCGCACACCCAGCGATAACGCCAGGATCAGCGCACTGCCCACCAGGACCCAACCACAGGTACGCCACATCGATGTCATTATTGTTCTCCGGTCGCGGGTATATACCCACTTATCAGCGGACGAACCGGCATCACGCCAGTTCATCCAGCAAGGCCAACAGGGTCGCACGCTTTTCCGCGCCCAGCTTGTCGATCAGTTTCTGTTGCGCCGTTTCCCAGGCCGGCTGCGCCGCCGCCAGTCGGGCACGTCCGGCCTCGGTGAGCTCGACGATACGGTTGCGCAGATCCTCGCCCTCGGCGAGCTTCACCAGGCCCTCGCCTTCCAGCACCCGCAAGTTGCGCCCCAGCGTGCTGCGGTCCAGGCCCATGGCCTCGGCCAGGGAAGAAATGCTCGGCTGGTCCAGGCGCGCCAGGTTGTTCAGCAGAGAATACTGGGCAACGTTGATCCCGAAGCCGTCGAGGGCGCCGTCGTAATACCTGCTGACGCCACGGGCGGCACGACGCAGGTTGATGCACAAACATTGAGAGGCAAGCATGGTGCGTGTATATACCCGCGATTAAGTTAACGCAAGTTAATTCAAGGAATGTCACTGCTCCAACACACGGCAAGCAAGTCCCAGCGATATGTCCTACAAGCTGCGTGGCCTCGGCCTGACAGCCTTTTCCCAGTGACCTGCTTAAAGTCCGCACCTGTCAATCCTGACAGGTTCTGCCGGGATTGAATCCCGATATAAGGAGGTATCCCCAGTCCTGACCCAGGCCTGGGGGGCGCCGTGCAAGCGACAGCAGGACAGCACCGCGTCCACGCCATCAATGATGATGAATGGGAGATTCAATCATGTACCAAGCCAGCACTGCTTCAAGTCGTTCGCCAGCAGGCTCTATCCGACACCGCTGCCTCTCGCCTTCAAGACAGCTACTTTTTCCAACATAACCCAAGAGCAGGCCGAGCAAGGCATCGTTTGGCTCATCGAGCCGTATGGCGTTCATATCCTGCCAATCTGGGACCCAGCCAACCAGATAGGTAAAGGCGAAGTGGCCTATCTCATTGAAGGTAAACCTGCCAAGTCCACTCCAACCAACACCAAGGTAGGGCTAGCGCAGGGGGAAGGCAGCTGCAACGTCCCGGCTAATCCTTGACCTGACAATCATCGCTGCGCGACAGACAGCTGCCTTGTCGAGGCGACTGTCTGTCATGGCTTTGATGTTCTCTCGGCACATTTCGGAAAAATCCTACATACGGGTCGCATCCTGCCCTATAGCCTGCGCCGCCTTCTGTAACTCCTCGCCGATGGTGCCCTATGTCCACTGCTCGCTCGTTCAAGCTGCATCCTTTGTCCCGTACTTTGAAACTGCTCTCCTGCGCACCGCTCTGGTTGTTTTCCGACGTTGCCCTGGCAGCGCGGGTGCTCGTTCCCGGGGAAGTCCTGACCATCGACAACAGCACGCCTGCGGACAATTATGTGTTGAATGGTGCCTCGACGCTGAACGTCAACGGCGCCCAGACCCGGGATATCCTGGTCAATGAATCGACCCTGAATCTCACTGGCGCAGCGGTACAGGCCACGGACGAAAGTGGCGTCCACGTTGTGGCGGGCACAGCGAGCATCGCCCAAAGCAATATCTCCTCCAGCGACCGCACCGGATTGGCGCTCTCCAGCGATACGGCCGCGACCAAGGGGGCCAGCGTAACCGTCTCCGATAGCCTCATCAGCGGCGCGATCGCCGGCGCCAGCGTCAATGCCTTGACCACCTTGACGGTGCTGCGCTCGACACTGTCAGGCAGCGGAACCGGAACCGGAAGCAGCGGTGATGGCCTGCGCATCTTCAACGGCAGCGTAACGGCCGTAGACAGCCGCATCAGTGGCAGCAGCGAGGGAATTCTTTTTGCCGGCGATGCCAGGCTGGACGTACCCGGTACATTGGAGTTGAACAATACCCACGTGGAAGGGCTCAACGGCTCGGCGATTCTGGTCGACACATTGGGTGTAGGACCGGTGCAGGCCGATATCGCCGTACTCAACGGCTCTACCCTGACCGCCAGCAACGGTATCCTGATGGATGTGCGCCGTGGCGCCGAGGGCAACCTGCGGGTGGGCAACAGCAACACCAAGCTGGTCGGCGACATCCGTGCCGACGACACCAGCACGGCCAACGTGACCCTGGAGCAGGGCGCGAGCCTGACCGGCCGGCTGATCAACGTCGATGCGCTCGCGGTCAACAGCGGTGCGACCTGGGCGATGGTCGAGGACGGCGTGGTGGATAGCTTGACCCTGGATGGCGGCAACGTTCAGCTGGGTAGCCCTACCGAGTTCTATAAGCTCTCGGTAGGCAATCTGTCCGGGACTGGCAATTTCATCATGGACGTCGATTTCGCCACCGGCCAAGTCGATACGCTCGAAGTCACCGGCACCGCGACCGGCCGCCATACCATTCTCATGGGCAGCAGTGGCCAGGATCCACTCGCGCCAGGCAGTATCCCGGTGGTGCATATCGCAGACGGCGATGCGCAATTTTCTCTGCTCGATGGTGCAGTGGATCTCGGGACCTATTCCTACGACCTGGTCAAGCATGGTGACAATGATTGGTACCTGGACACCACGTCCCGAGTGTTCAGTCCTGGTACGCGCTCGGTGCTGGCGCTGTTCAATACCGCTCCAACCGTATGGTACGGCGAGTTGAGTACATTGCGCAGTCGCATGGGCGAGGTGCGTATGAACCCCGACAAGGCCGGCGGCTGGATGCGCTCCTACGGCAACAAATTCGACGTCAGTGCCAGTTCCGGCCTGGCTTATCAGCAAGTCCAGCAAGGGGTGTCGTTCGGTGCCGATGCGCCCTTGCCGTTCGGCGATGGGCAGTGGCTCGTCGGGCTGTTGGGGGGCTACAGCCAGTCCGACCTGGATTTGAGCCGGGGTACCAGCGGCACGGTCAACAGCTATTACCTGGGTGCCTACACTACTTGGCTGGATCAGCAGAGCGGCTACTACCTGGATGCCGTCATCAAGTTCAACCGTTTCCAGAACAAGTCCGATGTACAACTGAGCGATGGCAAAAAGGCCAAGGGCGACTACAACAACCATGGCGTTGGTGCCTCCCTGGAAGTCGGTCGTCATATCAAACTGGCGGATGATTACTTCATCGAGCCGTTCACCCAGCTTTCCGGCGTCGTTATCCAAGGCAAGGATTACGATCTGAACAACGACCTGGCTGCCGAAGGCAGTCGCACCCGTTCAATCCTGGGCAAGGCGGGCGCTACCGCCGGGCGCACTTTCAGGCTTGCTGAAGGCAAGACGGTGCAACCCTACCTGCGTGCAGCCTATGTCCATGAGTTCGCCAAGAACAACGAAGTCGAGGTCAACAACAACGTCTTCAATAACGACCTCTCGGGCTCCCGTGGCGAGTTGGGCGTCGGTGTTGCAATGACCTTGACCGACAAAGTCGCAATCCACGCCGATTTTGACTACAGCAACGGCGACAAGATCGATCAGCCGTGGGGAGCCAACATCGGCGTGCGCTATCTCTGGTAGCGCGGGCTGAACGGGCGCCAAACGTCGGGGGGCGACCCTGGCGTTTGCCCCCTGCGGCATTCGAGTGTTCATCAAGCGTGTGATGCCCCGCTCTCGGGACTGGGGATTCTGATTGCCAGCAACGGAGAACATGAAAGATGTCATCAGCCCAGTTCAACCAGCTCCCGTGCACGATGACCGCGCCCTGGACACAGCCCAAACCACTGCCTGATATTCCCGGGGGGGAGCCGAACCTGCTGCACCGTACGGCCTGGAGTGACCCGAGCAACCCCTTGAGGCTAGAGTTCAAGCCCTGGTACGAATCTCCTCCGCTAACGGGTGAGGAGCGGGTGGATGTTTTCCTTGACGATGACGAAGGCAATATCATCGCTACCCGAACATGGGTACTGCCTATGCGAGCGGATGATTATTACGTTGAGATCAGCGCCGACCGGTTGTTGCCGGGTTGCCGATACTCGGTTTCGAGGCGAGCGAAACGAGCGGCGTAACGTTCGCGCAGGTACTGGGTCCAGAATGGCTGGAGCTGGCCGTAGTTGAGCAGGCCTCCCAAGCGCTCCTCCTCCAGAACAATCTGTACCACCCTGGACAGCTCGCCGTGCCTGATCCGGGCAGCGCCGGCAAATGCCATGCTTCCAGGCGCGACAAGAAGGCCGAGGGGCTCGCGCGTGCCGATCAGGTAAGCCATGCGTACCTCGGCAACATCACGTCCCCCGGCCTGCCGATTGGCAATGACCTCGACCGCATCGGCCCGATACTTGGCCCGTAGCCGCTGGTAGAACCAGGCCCCTCGTTGCTCCTCCGGCATGCCGGCCGGCAGCGCCTGATGAACCATGGCCTCGGTTTCGATCCGGGCGAATTCGACACGCAAGCCATCCACACAGGTTTCCCCCTGCGCGCGCATCCGCGCGCCCTCCTCGGCCATATCATTCAATCGGCGCCGCAACACCGCGTCGTTGCCAGCTTGTTCAAGGACCGTCCAGACCGAGCCGATCAGTTCAGGTCGGCGGGCAGCGTGGAAAAAATCGTTGGTTTGCCGCAGTTGATTGATCATGGTCATGAGGTTCGAAGCGCCTGCCCGCCCGATGTCTTGCCATAGTTGCCGGCGACGTGCCGCTTCGAGTTCATCGAGTCCTTCGAGCCATGGGTCGACACTGGGCGTAGGGACCGGTCCCGGTTGAGCGAAATGATCAAGCTGCAAGTCATCCAGTTCGAAGGTAAAGCGAGGGATACCCGGCTGCACCGCGGCCATCGAGTCGAGCAATCGCTGGGAAAGCTCGGGATCGAGCGGGTTGCCGGCCAGCACTACTTCGGTGGATGCCTGGTGATTGCCTCCGTTGCTGAATACATCTTCCGGAATGTGGGTGAGGAGATTTTCGGACAGGTCGAGTTCTTCCAGGCTCGATAGCAAGTGTGCGTCTATCCAGCGGGGAAGCCGCCGGCGGCAGGGCCTTGCCCCTGCAACTGGACGTGCGCGACGAGACGGCGGTAGGCGCGGCCATGGACAGGGCCGCCGAACACTTCGGCGGTATCGATGCCCTGGTCAACAACGCGGGAGCGATTCGGCTCATGGGCGTCGAGCATCTTGTGCCCAAACGCTTCGACCTGATGTATCAGATCAACACGCGTGCAGTGATGGTCTGCAGCCAGGCGGCCCTGCCCTACCTCAAGCGCAGCAGCGGCGGCCACATCCTCAACCTCTCGCCACCGCTGAGCCTGTCGTCCCGCTGGTTCGCCCAGCACGCACCCTACACCGTCACCAAGTACGGCATGAGCATGCTCACCCTCGGCATGAGCGATGAGTTCGAGAAATACGGCATCAGCGTCAACTCGCTATGGCCGAAGACCATCATCGCCACCGCCGCCATCGAGTTCGAACTCGGCGGACGCCAGGCCTTCAAGCGCGCCCGAACCCCCGCGATCATGGCCGACGCCGCCCATGCCATTCTCTCCAGCAGCAATCGCCACGTCACCGGCCGCCTGCTGATTGATGAAGAGCTGCTGGCGGAACAAGGCCAGACCGAGTTCGGACAGTACCGCTACGACCCGCAAGGCGGCCCGCTGACACCCGACCTGTTTGTCGATTGATCTCGGCGCCGTCCTGTAATCAGCTCAATGCCCAGGCCACCAGAACCGCCATCTCCAGCAGTTCCAGCAAGGCCCCCGCCGTGTCTCCGGTGCACCCGCCCAAGCGGCGCAGCATTATCCGGCGCAAGCCGATAAAGCCCAGCGCCGCGACCAGCAACGCCACCAGGCCGGCCCAGCCCGCCACCAGCCCGGAGGCCAGCGCAACGGCGCACAGCACCTGCCAACCGACGCGGCGTGGCAGGTGGTCGGCGAGCGCCTGGCCCAAGCCACCGGCACGTACATAGGGCGTGGTGAGGAACAGCGCCAGCAACGCACCACGCCCAAGTACCGGCACGATGAGCAGCGCCAAGGTCTGCTGCTGTTCGATCAGCGCCAGCAACGCGCTGAATTTGAGCAACAGCACCAGCACCAGGGTGACCACCGCGATCGGTCCGCTGCGCGGGTCCTTCATGATCAGCAGCGTACGCTCGCGATCACCGAAACCACCGAGCCAGGCATCGGCGCTGTCCGCCAGGCCATCGAGGTGCAGGCCGCCACTGAGCAACACCCAGGCCGCCAGCAGCAGCGCCGCATGCAGCAGCAACGGTGCGCCTGACAACCAGGCATCGAGCCCGCAGAGCAAGCCGCCGAACATCACCCCTACCAGCGGATAGAACAGCAGCGAACGACCCAGTTGCGCAGGTTCGGGCATGCCCGGCAAGCGCACCGGCAGGCTGCTGAGAAACTGCAGGGCGATCCAGAAAGGCAACATCTTCAGACCGCCTCTTCGAGGACTGGACCGGACGCCACCAAGAGAGAAAACAGCGCGCCGTGGGCGACTTCGACATTGAGCAATTGCTCGCGCGGCAGGCCGCGGGCGCGGGCCAGCAGCAGCCGCATCACGCCGCCATGGCTGACCAGCAGGATGCGCTGCCCGGCGTAGGCTTGATGCAAGCGTTCAAGCGCCGCCAGCACTCGCGCCGAAAACTCGAGTACCGGCTCACCTTCCGGCGGCGTGAAGCCGTAGGGATCGGCCCAGAACCGCCCCAGCGCCTCGGCGTCAGTCTCCATCAATGCCGCCGCGCTACGGCCTTCCCAGGCGCCGAAATGCAATTCCTGCAGGTCCTTGTCCAAGTCCACCGGCACGCCGAGTCGCGCACCCAGCTGTTCGGCGAAACGCGCGCAACGCTGCAAGGGCGAACTCACCAGCCGATCCCACGGCCCGCCCGCTGCGACCGCCGCGTGCATCTGTTCCCAGCCTCGTGGCGTCAGGGCGTCGTCGAGACTGCCGCGCAGCCCGCCGCCCAGTTCGGTCTCGCCATGGCGCAACAGGTCCAGGCGCAAGGTCACGCCGGGCGATCCGCCACGGCCGCTTCGGCGAAGGTCGCCATCTGCCCATGGAGGTCACAGGCCAGGCGCAACAACGGCACCGCCAGCGCCGCCCCGCTGCCCTCGCCCAGGCGCAAGCCGAGGTCCAGCAGCGGTTCGGCAGCGAGGGTTTCCAGCACGTGGCGGTGTCCCGGTTCGGCGCCACGGTGGGCGAACAACAACCAGGGCCGGCACGCCGGATTGAGCCGCACCGCCACCAGGGCCGCGACGCTGCAGATAAAGCCATCCACCAGCACGGCGATGCCTTGTTGGGCACAGGCCAGATAGGCGCCGATCAACGCGGCGATTTCAAACCCGCCAAGGTTGCACAGCGTTTGCAGCGGGTCGCCGTTCGACCCACCGTGCACGGCCAGGGCGCGTTCGATGACCTGGACCTTGCGGCTGATACCCGCCGCATCCAGCCCGGTGCCCGGCCCGACCAGATGCGCCACCGGGCAATCGAGCAAGGCACAGGCCAGCGCGCTGGCCGCCGTGGTATTGCCGATGCCCATCTCGCCACCGATGAACAGTTGCGTGCCGCTGGCAGCGGCGCGCATGGCACTGTCGCGTCCGGCTTGCAGGGCCTGTTCGCCCTGGACCAGGGTCATGGCCGGGCCCAGGAGGAAATTGGCGGTGCCCGGGCCGACCCGCAAATGCCGCACGCCGGGCAAGTCCAGCGAAGGCGTCACGGTGCCCAGGTCGACGACCTCCAGGGAAGCGCCCAACCGCCGCGCGAGCACGCTGATGGCCGCGCCGCCGCTGACAAAGTTGAGCAGCATCTGTCCGGTCACTTCCTGGGGATAGGCCGAGACGCCTTCGGCCACCACACCGTGATCGCCGGCAAAAATCGCGATCCACAATTGTTCAAGACTTGGCTTGACCTGCCCTTGCAGGCCCGCCAGTTGCACCGCCACCGACTCCAGGCGCCCGAGGGAGCCGGCCGGTTTGGTTAGTTGTTGTTGCCGCGCCATCGCTTGCTCCAGCACTTGGCTATCAACGGGCTTGCACGGGTCCAGCCACCAGCGGTGATTCATAACGCAATACCTTTGAGAGTCAGGGGCAGGCCGGCAACGGTCAGCACAACGCGCTGGCAACGTTCGGCCAGGGCTTGATGCAGCCAGCCGGCTTCATCGACGTAACGGCGAGTCAGCTCGCCCAGCGGCACGACACCCAGGCCGGTCTCGTTGCTGACAAAAATGATTTCACCGGGCAGCGCGCCGATGCAGTCCAGCAGGGCTTCGCGCTCGGCAGCCAGTCGGTCGGCATCGTCGAGCACCAACAGGTTGGTCAGCCAAAGGGTCAGGCAATCCACCAGCAGGCAGCGCTCGCTCGCGGCGGTTTCGCGCAACACCTGCGCCAGCGCCAGCGGTTCCTCCACCAACGCCCAATCGGCCGGGCGCCGGGCGCGATGCTGAGCGACACGCTGGTTCATCTCGCCGTCCAGGGGTTGGCTGGTGGCGATGTAGGTCACCGGCAAGCCGGTGCCTGCCGCGAGTTTTTCAGCCAGGCGACTCTTGCCGGAGCGGGCGCCGCCGAGGATCAGTTGCAGCATGGGTCGTTCTCTTTCAAATAGGCGGTGTCGGTGCTGGCCCCTTCGCGAGCAGGCTCGCTCCCACAGGGATTATGTACACCGCAAGGCCCATGTGGGAGCGAGCCTGCTCGCGAAGGGGCCCTTTCAGCCACCTCAAATCCCACAGAGTTCACGCAACACCCCGGTATCCAGATGCCGCTCCACCAGGTCCGCCAACCGCTCGATATCCCGCTCGCGCAACCCGTGGTAATCCACCGCCTGGACGTCCTGCACGCCCGCCCAGCGCAGCAACGCGCTGCTCGCCGCTGGCGTTTCAAACAGCCCATGCAGATAGGTGCCGAAAATCTGTCCGTCGAGGCTTCGGGCGCCGTCGCAACGGCCGCCGTCCAACGTCACCGCAGGGTTTTCCAGGGCCGGGCCAGTGGTCACACCCGCATGAATCTCGTAGCCGCTGACCTCGGCATCCTCCAGGGCCAACCGCCCGCGTACGTTGCGCAACTGCTTCTCATGCTCCAGCGTCGTCTCGAAGTCCAGCAGGCCCAGCCCGGCACTCGAACCGGCCGCGCCTTCCAGCCCGAGCGGATCGTGGACCTGGCGGCCAAGCATCTGCAAACCACCGCAGATGCCCAGCAACTTGCCGCCGTAGCGCAGGTGCCGATTGATTGCTGTCTCCCAGCCGTTGGCGCGCAGGTAGGCCAGGTCGCTGCGCACGCTTTTCGAACCGGGCAGGATGATCAGGTCGGCCGGCGGGATGGTCTGGCCGGGGCCGATGAACTGCAGGTCGACCTGCGAGTGCAGGCGCAGCGGATCGAAATCGGTATGGTTGCTGATGCGCGGCAGCACCGGCACCACAACCTTGAGTACCTGTTCGGCCTTGTCGGCCTGACGCCGATCGAGACCGTCCTCGGCTTCCAGATGCAGGTCCAGCACATAGGGCAATACGCCAATCACCGGTTTGCCGGTGCGCGCTTCGAGCCAATCCAGGCCAGGTTGCAGCAACGCCAGGTCGCCACGAAAACGGTTGATGATGAAACCTTTTACCCGCGCCTGTTCGCTGGGCGAAAGCAACTCAAGGGTGCCGACCAGGTGGGCGAATACGCCGCCGCGATTGATGTCGGCGATCAGCAGCACCGGGCAATCGACGGCCTCGGCAAAACCCATGTTGGCGATGTCGCCGGCACGCAGGTTGATCTCCGCCGGCGACCCCGCGCCCTCGACCATGACCACCGGATACGCCGCGCGCAAACGCTCATGGGAAGCCAGCACCGCTTGCATCGCGATGGCTTTGTAATCGTGATACGCCACGGCGTTCATGCTGGTCACGGCGCGGCCATGGATGATGACTTGGGCACCGGTGTCGCTGTTGGGCTTGAGCAGCACCGGGTTCATGTCGGTATGCGGTTCGAGGCCACAAGCCTGGGCCTGGACCGCCTGGGCCCGGCCGATTTCGCCGCCATCGGCGGTCACCGCGCTATTGAGCGCCATGTTTTGCGGCTTGAATGGCACCACGCTCACGCCCTGGCGCCTGACCCAGCGGCACAGCGCCGTGACCAGCGTGCTTTTGCCGGCATCGGAGGTGGTGCCCTGCACCATCAAGGTGGTCATTGAATGTCCTTGGCGTAGGCCTCGAAAGCCTGTTCGAGACGCAGGAATTCTGCGTCATTGGCCGGCAGCCCGAAGCGCAGACTGCTGGTGTTGATGAACAGCCGCAGGAGAATGCCGCGCTGGGCCATGAATTCATAAAGGGCCCGGGCGTGCTCGGTAACCAGCCACTGGAACAACCCGCAACCGCCATCAGGCCTGAAACCGTAATGCTCGAGCAGCAGCGCCAGGCGCTCGCTGGTTTCTTCGCAACGCTGGCGCTGGCGGGCGTGGGCCTCGGTATCCAACAGGCACGCCTGGCCCAATATCCGCGTCGGCCCGCTGACGGCCCACGGCCCGACCTGTTCGGCGAGCAGCCTGAGCAAGCGTCGCTCGGCCAGGACGAAGCCGAGGCGAACCCCGGCCAGGCCGAAAAACTTGCCGAACGAGCGCAGCACGATCAATCCGACCTGATGGGCGTAGGCGGCAAGGCTCAGGTGCGGCGTGATATCCATGAACGCTTCGTCCACCACCAGCCAGCCACCCCGCTGGGCCAGCCGCGCATGCCAATCCAGCAGGCGTTCGGGATCCAGGCTCAGGCCGGTGGGATTGTTCGGGTTGACCACCACCAGCACGTCGAGGCTGTCGAGGAAGAAATCCACTTCCGCTTCCAGCACTTCGCGCACGATGTACCCGCTGCGGCGCCAGGCTTCGGCGTGCTCGGCGTAACAAGGCGACAAGACCCCGACCTTGCCCGCTCGGCGCAGGCGCGGCAGCAGTTGGATGGCCATTTGCGAACCGGCCACCGGCAACACATGCGTCGCTTCGTAATAGTCGCAAGCGGCCTGTTCCAGACCATCGTCGGTCTCGGGCAGGCGCGCCCAGGCGCGCAATGGAATCGCCGGGATCTCGAACGGCCAGGGCGCGAGGCCACTGGACAGGTCAAGCCAGTCGGCCTCGGCAATCCCGTATTGCCGGGCGGCGTTGTGCAGTCGTCCACCATGCTCAAGCATAAAACTCGGCTCCGAGGCAGAGAATCAGCAGCCATAACCATACGCCGCGTTGCACCAATTGCCAGCCTCGGTCAATCGAATCGGCACTCGCCGGCACGCCCTCGCCCAATGGCGGGCGTTGATGCAGTTCGCCGTGATACACCGCCGCGCCCCCCAGTTCCACACCCAGCGCGCCGGCACCGGCGGCCATCACCGGCCCGGCATTCGGGCTGTCCCAGGTCGGGCCCTGGCTGCGCCAGCATTTGAGTGCCAGGCGGGTCTTGCCGAGCGCAGCGTAGGTCAACGCCACCAGGCGTGCGGGGATGTAGTTGAGCAGGTCGTCGATTTTCGCCGCCGCCCAGCCGAAACGCTCGAAGCGCTCGTTGCGATAGCCCCACATAGCGTCGAGGGTATTGCTCAACCGGTACAACACCACGCCGGGCGCACCGGCCACGGCGAACCAGAACAGCGCGGCGAACACCGCGTCGCTGCCGTTTTCCAGGACCGACTCGGTGGCGGCGCGGGCAACGGCGGCTTCATCCAGCTCGGCGGTTTCGCGGCTGACCAGGTAACCGACGCGTCGGCGCGCCTCGTCCAGCTCACCGCTGCGCAGCGCCCGGGCCACCGGCTCGACATGCTCGCCAAGACTGCGCAGGCCGAGGGCGCAATACAGCGCCAGAATCTCCACCAGCCAGCCAATCATCGGTGCCCAGGACAGGGCCGTGGCGAGCAAGGTCAGCGGCACCACGGCGATCACCCACGCCGTCACTCCATGGCTGCGCCAGCCACGCCCGCCGGAGTTGAAACGTTGTTCGATGCGATCGGCAAAGCCGCCGAACGCCACCAGCGGATGCCAACGCCGGGGCTCACCCAGCAGCGCATCCAGCGCCACCGCGGCGGCACTGAGCAACGCTACGCTCATGGGCGCACTCCCCAGTGGTTTTCGTAAAGCAGTTCAGTGAGCGGACGCGGTTGCGCCCAGCCTTCCAGGGCCAGCATCGGCGCTGGGTAGAAGCCTTCGACCGGCCCCAGGCACAGGACCGCCAACGGCTTGGCCCCGGCGGGCAGGCCCAGCAGGTCAGCCAGGGCCTGGGGCTCGAACAGCGACACCCAACCCATCCCCAGCCCTTCGACGCGGGCCGCCAGCCACAGGTTCTGGATGGCGCAGGACAGCGAGGCCAGGTCCATTTCCGGCAAGGTCCGGCGACCGAATATGTGCCGCTCGCGGTCGTCCATCAACGCCGCCACCAGTACCTCGGCGCAGTCATTGATACCTTCGACCTTGAGCTGCATGAATTCATCGCTGCGCTCGCCCAGGGCTTCGGCGGTACGGATGCGTTCCTCTTCCACCAGTCGCTGGATCTGCCCACGCAAGGCGCGGTCGCTGATACGGATGAAGCGCCACGGTTGCATCAGCCCGACGCTGGGCGCCTGGTGCGCGGCTTCCAGCAGACGGCGCAGCAACGCCGGCTCGACGGTGCCGCCGCTGAAATGGCGCATGTCGCGGCGTTCGGCGATGGCGCGGTAGACGGCTTCGCGTTCGGCTGAAGAGAAAGCGTTGTCAGTCATGACGGCTTCGCGAGCAGGCTCGCTCCCACAGGGTTCAGGTGATCAAATGTGGGAGCGAGCCTGCTCGCGAAGACGGCCGCAGGGTCGGGCGCAAGCAACGCGGCAATCGCCCCGGGATTGGACGGAAAGTAAAAATGCACATAGGAAGCCGTCATCCGCCCCAGGCGGAAAACCGCCTCAGCCCCTCGCCCACCGTTCGGGCTGTGCCCACGGGCGATCGGCTCGAGTTCAGTGCTGGTCAAGGAGTGATGATAGGTATGCCCGCGCAGCGTGCCTTCCGGCAGCTCGACTGATTGCAACGCCAAGGCCGCAAGGCGCTTTTGCATCTGCGCTTCACCGCTCAACAGGCCGAGCAGCTCGGCGCGATTGCCCTCGACGTCGGTCAATGAATCGAGCAGGTAGAGCATGCCACCGCATTCGGCGAGCAGCGGTTTGCCGGCTGCGTGGTGGGCACGGATCGCCGTCAGCATCGGCACGTTCCGCGCCAGTGCAACGTGGTGCAGCTCCGGGTAACCGCCAGGCAGATACAGGCTGTCCGCCTCGGGCAGTTCGGTGTCATGAATAGGGGAAAAGAAGGCCAGTTGCGCGCCCATGGCCCGCAGCAGGTCGAGGCTCGCGCCATAGGTGAAGGCAAACGCTTCGTCGCGGGCGACGGCGATGCGCACACCGTCGAGCCACGGCTCGACGGTTGTCAGTTCGGGCGCGGCGAACTCGACCTGGGGCGGCAGCGACACTTCACAACTGCCGGCCAATGCTTCGGCCGCTGCGTCGAGGCGAACGTCCAGGTCATTCAGTTCGCTGGCCTGGACCAGCCCCAGGTGGCGGCTCGGCAGCTCGATGCCGGTTTCTCGCGAGAGCGCGCCGTACCAGCGCAGGCCTTCGGTCAGGCTGCCTTCGAGCAATTGCGCGTGGCGCAGGGTGCCGACCCGGTTGGCCAGTACGCCAGCGAACGGCAAGTCCGGCTGATAACGGGCCAGGCCCAGGGCCAGGGCACCGAAGGTCTGGGCCATCGCCGTGCCGTCGATCACGGCCAGCACCGGCACGCCGAAGTGGCGCGCCAGGTCAGCGCTGGACGGGGTGCCGTCGAACAGCCCCATCACGCCTTCGATCAGGATCAGGTCCGCTTCGGCGGCGGCTTCCCACAACAGTCGGCGACTTTCCTGCTCGCCGACCATCCACATATCCAGTTGATAGACCGGTGCGCCACTGGCGCGCTCAAGGATCATCGGATCAAGGAAATCAGGTCCGCATTTGAACACACGCACCTTGCGCCCCTGGTTGCGATGCAACCGTGCCAGCGCCGCAGTGACGGTGGTCTTGCCCTGGCCGGAAGCCGGCGCGGCAATCAACACCGCCGGACAGTGGCGGCTGGTCATCGAAGCATCATTCACAGTTCGACGCCTTTCTGCGCCTTGATGCCGGCCTGGAAGGCATGCTTGATCATGCCCATTTCGGTCACGGTATCGGCCAGCTCGATCATTTCCGGCTTGGCACCCCGGCCGGTGACCACCACGTGTTGCATCGGCGGACGGGCCTGCAGATCGCTCAACACCTGATCGAGATCGAGATAACCATGCTTGAGAGCGATGTTCAGCTCATCAAGCACCACCAGGCCAATCGATGGATCGCCGAGCAGTTGCCGCGATACCGCCCAGGCCGCTTCGGCGGCGGCGATGTCGCGCTGACGATCCTGGGTTTCCCAGGTGAAGCCTTCGCCCATGACGTGAAAGCGCACCTGCTCCGGGAAGCGTCGGAAAAACAGCTCCTCGCCGGTGCTGTTGCGCCCCTTGATGAACTGCACCACGCCGCACTGCATGCCGTGGCCCATGGCACGGGCGAGCATGCCGAACGCCGAACTGCTCTTGCCCTTGCCGTTGCCGGTCAGCACCAGCAGCAGGCCACACTCGTTCGGTGAATTGGCGATGCGCTCGTCAATCACGGCTTTCTTGCGCAGCATGCGCGCCAGGTGGCGTTCGTCGCGATCGGGCGTATCGGTCATGAGGGGAGCTCTCCGTTGGGACTGGATAACGGCGGGCGGGCAGAAAAAAGGACGGCAGCGAGCCTGGCATCGCCCACCGTGATGCCGTTGGATGAATCAGGCCGGTCTCCGGGCTCATGAGCGGCGTAATGCCTGGCTGCGCGCCTTCCCATGTCTTGCGACACAGTGGCCTAGGCACAGCGTTGACTCATTTACCGTTGCGGGGGCAGCGCCGGGTTCGCGTTCGCTCACCGGCTTCCCTGTTTCACTCTGTCGGCCGCGACCGCGCCACAGAGCACCTGAAACAAGCCGCGAAGGTTAGAGGGTTGGGGATGGAGCGTCAATTAAAGCCGCCACCTGTATCCACTCGTTGACTGGCCCTGATCAATAAACTGACAGCGATCTTGTGTGAAGCTGCGGCAAGTGATATCAAATAGACACTACGACCCGATATCACAAGAACAAGAGGGCAAACGCATGCAAGGCATGATCATCAGCAATCCGAAGCTGGAGTTTCTACGCCCGGTGCTGGAACGCTGGTTCGACTGTATCGATCGCTACAACGCCGTGCGCGGCGATAACGACACCCCCTACTGGCATGATCAAAAAGCCAACCTCGGGTTGCTGTCTGCCGCTGCCTGGATGGCTGAGATGGTCACGCTGCAGAACGCAGCGACGCGCAAGCAGAACGAAGAAGGCGAACGCAACGTCAGCGCCGACCTGTTCATTGCCAGCGCCGATGAGCGCGCCTTTATCCAGGCCACCCAGCGCTGGCCGAAGGTCAACAACCTGAACCTGACCCAACCCTTGCTCGAAGCCGCCAGCGACGCCAAGCGCATCAGCTACGCCAGCGACCTGAAACTGGGCTGCCTGTTCGTTGCCCCGCAAAAAGCCCAGCAAAGCGCCACGCCAGAAGAGTTGCAGGACATGATCGACGACCTGCAGAAGGAGAACACCTGCGCCGTGGCCTGGTACTTCCCCTACGCCTATCGCAAATTGCGCAACGAGGCGGGCCAGTACCATCCGGGTATTGCGCTGCTGCTGAAACAGGCGCACGGCTGATTCATGGATCAGTGGGAAAACATGTGGGAGCGAGCCTGCTCGCGAAGACGGTGCAACAGTCGACATCGATGTTGCCCGATATAGCACTTTCGCGAGCAGGCTCGCTCCCACAAAGGAATCTGTCTGCCTGACTGTTGTTACCCACCGTTGAACCATCCCACGTCTACGCTCCTCTATGAGTAACCACATGCACTCATAGGGAAGCCCGCATGCTCAAGCCACCTCATCTGTTAATCATTGCCCTGGCTACGGGGCTTGTCGCGTGTGGCGAGTCTTCCACATTGCAGGTTTCCGACGGCACCGGCCCGTCGCCGAAACTGCCCGAACCGAACAAGACCCTGATTCCCACGGTGAATATCGCCGAAGCGGTCGGCTGGCCGGACGGCGCCAAGCCAACCCCGGCCCAAGGCCTGCAGGTAGTCGCGTTTGCCGAAGGGCTGGATCATCCGCGCTGGCTTTACGTACTGCCCAATGGCGATGTACTGGTGGCCGAAACCAACGCCCCGCCCAAGCCCGACGATACCCAGGGCATTCGTGGCTGGGTCATGAAAAAAGTCATGGGCCGGGCCGGCGCCGGCGTGCCCAGCCCCAACCGCATCACCCTGCTGCGAGACGCCAATCACGATGGCGTCGCCGAGACCCGGACGATTTTCCTGGAGAACCTCAATTCGCCGTTCGGCATGACCCTCGTCGGCAATGACCTGTACGTGGCCGACACCGACCGGTTGATCCGCTTCCCGTACAAGGAAGGCGACACACAGATCAAGGCACAGCCAACCAAGGTGGTCGACTTGCCGGGTGGCACTTTGAACCACCACTGGACCAAAAACGTCATCGCCAGCCGGGACGGCAGCAAGCTGTACGTGACCACCGGTTCGAACAGCAACGTTGGCGAGAACGGCATGGAAGCGGAAGAAGGCCGGGCGGCGATCTGGGAAGTCGACCGGGCCACAGGCACCCATCGCATCTTCGCCGCGGGCCTGCGCAATCCCAATGGCCTGGCGTGGGAGCCACGCAGCGGTGCGTTGTGGACGGCGGTCAACGAACGGGACGAGATCGGCAGCGACCTGGTGCCGGACTACATCACGTCGGTCAAGGACGGCGGCTTCTATGGCTGGCCTTACAGTTATTACGGGCAAAACATCGATGTCCGGGTCGAGCCGCAAAACCCCGAGCTGGTGGCCAAGGCCATCGCCCCCGACTATGCGGTGGGCCCGCACACCGCCTCCCTGGGCCTGAGCTTCGCCGAGGGCAGCCAATTGCCCGCGCCGTTCACCGAAGGGGCTTTCATCGGGCAACACGGTTCCTGGAACCGCAAGCCCCACAGTGGCTACAAAGTGATTTTTGTTCCGTTCAGCGGCGGCAAACCGGTCGGGCAACCAGTGGAGGTGTTGACCGGTTTCCTCAATGCAGACGAAAAAGCCCAGGGCCGGCCGGTGGGCGTGGTGATCGACAAGCAGGGCGGGTTGTTGGTGGCGGATGATGTCGGGAACAAGATCTGGCGGGTGTCAGGTAAATAGGTTCCACACTCTCTTGTGGCGAGGGGATTTATCCCCGTTGGGCTGCGCAGCGGCCCTTTATCTGTACCCCGGTATCCTGCTCGCATTCATCCATTTAAGCTTTAGGGCTGCTTCGCAACCCAGCGGGGATAAATCCCCTCGCCACAAGAGCCTGTCCAGCAGAAATCAGGGATTACGCGCCAGGTGCTCCGGCTGTAGCACTCGCTTGGCGCCCAGGTAGGCTTTCTGCCAATAGGCCTTGGACAGACTGTCGAGCTTGACCGTCCCGCCCGTGGCCGGCGCATGGACGAAACGCCCCTCCCCGACATAGATTCCGGCATGGCTGACCTGGGAGCCGCCATTGGTGGCGAAGAACACCAGATCGCCGCTCTGCAACGCATCCTTGCCGACTTCCGGCGCGCGCATGCTGATCATTTCGCGCGTGGAGCGTGGCAGCGAGATACCGGCGGCGTCACGGTACACATAGCCGATCAAGCCACTGCAATCGAAACCTGAATCCGGCGTGTTGCCGCCCCAGCGATAAGGCGTGCCCACCAGGCCCAACGCCCGGAACAGCACGTCTTCGGCGGCGGGAGAAAAAGTCTGGGAAGGTGCGAACACCACCGGAGCCCGCACTGGCGCGGGCGGCGGGGTGCGACTGGCGCACGCGCTGAGCAGTGCGGCAAGAAACATGAGAGCGAGGCGGGCCGACGTCGACATAGGCACAACAATCCTGATCTGGATGCGGCTATTTCTGCCGTGGAGATGGAAACAAGTCCGCCCGCGTAGTACGCAGGCGGATTGCCATCAATCAATGATCATGGATTCTAGCGGCTATGGGCCAAACTTCAAGTAAGACTTTAAGTTTGCCCTACAAACTGTGCGTTTACTTGCGAGCCGTCACTACAGTCGGTGCCATGGCGAGGGCACGCTTGGCTTCGATGAAGGTCTTGCTCCAGTAGCTGTCGCCCAGGCTGTCGATTCGCACCCCACCGCTGCGGCGGCTGCTGGAGTGGATGAACTGGTTGTCGCCCAGGTAGATACCGGCGTGGCTGACGCGACCGCGACGACCGTTGGTGCTGAAGAACAGCAGGTCACCGGGTTCGAGCTGGTTGCGAGCGACCAGCGGGGCCTTCACGTTGATCATTTCACGCGTGGAACGCGGCAGGGTCATGCCCGCTTCTTCGCGAAACAGGTAGCCGATGAAGCCGCTGCAGTCGAAGCCGGCTTCGGAGGTCCCGCCAAAACGATAACGTGTGCCGATCAACGACATGCCGCGCTCCAGGATGCTGTCCGCCAGCACTGGAAGCTGATAAGGCTTGCTGCCGGCGAAGTCTGCCAGCTCTTTGTCGGAGGCCATTTCTTCCTGGAACGCAACGGCGGAAGACTGGGCGGTAACGGTGTTATTCACCTGTGGTTGGGGCGCTTGCTGGGTCACTGGGGAGTGGGCAGCGCAACCGAACAACAGGGTAACGAGTGCGAGAGGCACGAGGGGTGCGAAGCGATTTAGCATGGGCACGACCGTGGCTGAGGTAGTAAAGATGGCGAGACTATGCCTTCTATCAACCTCATTTGCAAATTCAATCGATGCAAATGTGACTTCTTGATTTCTCGTTTACATCTAAGCGCTTAAGCCCGTATTGAGCGGCTTGCAGGCCTCCAGCCCAGTAAAACCGCGGGCTTCGTCGGGTTAAGAAGAGGCTTTAAGCCATCATCTCGCGACCGTTTTACCAGCCTAAAGTTTCTTTCAAAAAAGGAATGGTCAGCTTGCGCTGGGCCTGGAGTGAGGCCTGGTCGAGACGTTCGAGCAGTTCGAACAGCGCGCTCATGCTGCGGGTGCCACGGGTGAGGATGAAATGCCCGACCTCGTCGGTCAGGTGCAGGCCGCGTCGAGATGCACGCAATTGCAACGCGCGAAGCTTGTCCTCGTCGGAAAGCGGGCGCATCTGGAAGATCAACGCCAGGGTCAGGCGGGATTTCAAGTCGGCCAGCTTCACCGGCAGCTCCCGTGGCGAGGTCGATGCGGCAATCAACAGGCGCCGGCCACTGTCGCGCAACCGGTTGAACAAATGGAACAACGCCTCTTCCCAATCGGCCTTGCCGGCCACTGCCTGGAGATCATCCAGGCAGACCAGTTCGTACTGCTCCAGGTTGTCGAGGATTTCCACGCCGCGATCCAGCAGCTCGGCCAGTGGCAGGTACACGGCAGGCTCACCCAACTGCTCGAAGCGCAAGCACGCCGCCTGTAACAGATGCGTGCGCCCTACCCCGTCCTTGCCCCACAGATAGATCAGGCTCTCGGTCCAGCCGGCGTCGGCTTCGCAAAGCCGCTCGACATAGCCGAGTGCAGCGGCATTGGCGCCTGGGTAGTAATTGATGAAGGTGGCGTCGTCACGCAGACGCACACCAAGGGGCAGCTGAATCGGTTTCATGCTGACTGAACGGTTCCAAGGGAACCATTAGTGGCCTCTGTGTAAAGTTTGCAAAGTTTATACCCGTGGCGCGGACCGCACAATGCGCCGGACCACGAGCAAAATCAAAGGTTTGCAGCAGCAAGGGCACGGAGCGTCAGTTTCCCTGACGCCGCGCCTGCCATTTCCCCTAGAGGTCGGGGTCCTCTGCGCCGCTATATATGTCGGAATCCTTGTACAGATCGTGCATATGACGCACCAGCACCATGATCACCGCCGCCACCGGCAGCGCCAGCAGGATCCCGGTGAAGCCGAACAACTCGCCACCCGCCAGGATCGCGAAGATCACCGCCACCGGGTGCAAGCCGATACGATCTCCCACCAGCAACGGCGTCAGCACCATGCCCTCCAGCGCCTGCCCGACCATGAATACCGCGACGATGCCGACCATGGGATACAGGTCGCCGCCAAACTGGAACAGCCCGGCAATCAACGCCGCGCCAATCCCGATGACAAACCCCATGTAGGGCACGATGGCCGCCAACCCGGCGATCAGGCCGATCAACAGGCCCAGCTCCAACCCTACCAGCATCAGCCCCGCCGCGTAGATGAAACCCAACGCGACCATGACCAGCAACTGCCCCCTGACAAACGCCCCCAGCACTTCGTGGCATTCGCCAGTCAGCGTCATGATGCGCTCTTCGCGATGACGCGGCAGCAGGCTGCGGATCTTCGCCATCATCAGGTCCCAATCGCGCAGCAGATAAAAGGCCACCACGGGAATCAGCACCAGGTTCGCCAGCCAGCCGATCAGCGCCAGGCTCGAAGCCGTGGCCTGGCTCAATACCACGCCGACGATATCGGTGGTCTGCCCCATGTGCTCACTGATGGCGGCCTTGACCTTGTCGAACTTCCAGAAGCCGTCCGACAGGCCCAGCTTCGATTGCACCCAAGGCACTGCGGTGTGCTGCAGCCAATCGAGCATCTGCGGTGCCAGCTCGTACAGGCGCACCAGTTGCTTGGCCAGCATGGGTATCAGCACCAGCAGCAGAGCGCTGACGATCAAGGTAAACAACGCGAACACCGCCACCACGCCCCAGGTCCGGGACAGCCCGAGCTTTTCCAGGCGATCCACCACCGGATCGAACAGATAGGCCAGTAACAGCGCAACCAGGAACGGCGTGAGGATCGGGTGAAGCAAGTAGATAAATGCAATCAGCAGGGCGACCCCACCCAACCAGAACCAACGCCGCGTATCGCCCATGAACCACTCCTGCCCCTATAAAAGAAAGAAAACTACCAGCGGAATCGCAAGTTAGCCGCCGGCGACGGTGTCGGTGTCGCGACCGGAACCGTTCCGTCGGCGGCCGGCTGCGCCGCAGGCGCTTGCGCGACGGCTTCACCCGGCGGCAATTCCTGCAGTTTGGCCAGGGCCAGTTGTGCCTTCAATTGCTCGGCGCTGCCGTTGACCTTGTAGACAATTCTGTCGCCCTCGACCCGCTGCACCTGGCCAGCGAACGGTTCGAGCAGACGCCCCAGCGCTGCATAACGTTCCAGATTCATGCCTTGGACTTCCAGCAACTGCTCGGTCGCCACGCCCGGCTTGGCCACGAAACGCGGCGCCAGGCGCTGGCTCACCGCCAACATCACGGCATCGGCCAGCGCAGCGGGATCGGCGCCCTGGGCGCTGCCCTGCTCGCGCTGGTCGCCCAGCCACAGGCGCCAGGTGGCCTGCCACTGGCCTCCCTCCTCCTTGGCATGGACCGCCAGCAAGGCATCCGAGCCATACCGGTCCGACGCCTCACGCAACGGCGCCGGGTCGTTGCCTTGCAACGTCGGCGCGGTGGCGACAATCTGCTCGCTCAAATCCGCCAACGGCAGGTGCAGCGGCAAGCCCCGGTGCTGGGCCGCGCGGCGCAGAGGCGTGGCGCTGGCCTGGCCATCACCGACCAGGCTGGAGCCTTCTGCCGAGTCATTCAGCCACCAGCCTAGAATCGATGGACGATTCGCGCCCCAAAGCGGCAGCCCCGCCGAACGCAATGCCCGGTCGGTGCTGGCGGGATCGAAGTCCACCTGCAGGCTTTCCGGAGGACCGGCGTCGTAGCCGTACTGCAGAATGATCTGCTGCGGGTCCTTGCGGATAGCCGCCAGGCCGGGATTCTGCGCGGCCTTGGCGTCGCCGGTCAGGCGCAGCACCAGGGTGTCCAACGCTCGCAACGTTGCCTGGTTTCGCTCATCCGGCGCCTGGCTGCTGACCGGCTCACGCACCTGATAAAGGTTATTGAGGGTTTCGGCATGGCTCGCCAGGCTGATCAGCGACAGGCAGCCCATGGACAAGAATTTGAAAAGACGCATGGAAGATTCCCGGACATAACGGCTGGCACCGGCCGTGTGGAGAAGATTGAGCATGGCTGTGACCACGGCACCGGGGAAAACATTCACCACCCGGCGCAAGTTTTCTACTGTCATAACCATAGCCGCTTACCGCTACACCTTATACAGACGCGTCGCCCAGTACCAATACAAGAAATAACGGTTTTTTTTGGCGGATATGTCCCTGCCGTCGGCGCGAGGATGGCCGCTGGTCCACAAGCCTGATAAAATCGCGCGCCTTCGCAGACCGGCAATGGCTGGGCTCCCGGAATAATTCGTACAACGGTTATTCAATGGCCCCGGCGATCGGTCGTTACCCAGAAATCCCCCCTTTAAAGGCCTGGATCATGAGCAAGCAACCCTCCCTGAGCTACAAGGACGCCGGTGTAGACATCGACGCCGGTGAAGCATTGGTCGAACGCATCAAGAGCGTCGCCAAGCGCACCGCGCGCCCGGAAGTCATGGGCGGCCTGGGCGGTTTCGGCGCCCTCTGCGAGATCCCGGCCGGCTACAAGCAACCGGTCCTGGTCTCGGGTACCGACGGCGTCGGCACCAAGTTGCGCCTGGCCTTGAACCTGAACAAGCACGACAGCATCGGCATCGACCTGGTGGCCATGTGTGTGAATGACCTGGTGGTCTGCGGCGCCGAACCACTGTTCTTCCTCGACTACTACGCCACCGGCAAACTCAACGTCGACACCGCCGCCCAGGTCGTGACCGGCATCGGCGCCGGCTGTGAATTGTCCGGCTGCTCCCTGGTCGGCGGCGAAACCGCTGAAATGCCAGGCATGTACGAAGGCGAAGACTACGACCTGGCCGGTTTCTGCGTCGGCGTCGTGGAAAAGGCCGAGATCATCGACGGCTCGAAAGTCGCCGCCGGCGACGCCCTGCTCGCCCTGCCATCTTCCGGCCCGCACTCCAACGGCTACTCGCTGATCCGCAAGATCATCGAAGTCTCGGGCGCCGATATCGAGAACACCCAGCTCGACGGCCAGCCACTCGCCGACCTGCTGATGGCCCCGACCCGCATCTACGTCAAGCCCCTGCTCAAGCTGATCAAGGACACCGGCGCCGTCAAGGCCATGGCCCACATCACTGGCGGCGGTCTGCTGGACAACATCCCGCGCGTGCTGCCAAAAGGCGCCCAGGCCGTGGTCGACGTGGCGAGCTGGACCCGCCCGGCGGTGTTCGACTGGCTGCAGGAAAAAGGCAACGTCGATGAAACCGAAATGCACCGCGTGCTGAACTGCGGCGTGGGCATGGTCATCTGCGTGGCCCAGGAGCACGTCGAAACCGCGCTGAACGTCCTGCGCGACGCGGGCGAGCAGCCTTGGGTCATCGGCCAGATCGCCACCGCGGCCGAAGGCGCCGCACAGGTCGAGCTGAAAAACCTCAAGGCACACTGATGTCCGCAACCTGTGACGTCGTGGTGCTGTTGTCCGGCACCGGCAGTAACCTGCAGGCCCTGATCGACAGTACACGGACCGGCGACAGCCCGGTCCGGATCCGCGCGGTGATTTCCAACCGCGCCGATGCCTACGGCCTGCAACGTGCCAAGGAGGCGGGTATCGATACCCGCGTCCTCGATCACCAGGCGTTCGACGGTCGCGAGGCCTTCGATGCCGCGCTGATCGAACAGATCGACGCCTTCAATCCGCAACTGGTGGTCCTGGCCGGTTTCATGCGCATCCTCAGCGCCGGTTTTGTGCGTCACTACCAGGGCCGCCTGTTCAATATCCATCCGTCGCTGTTGCCCAAATATAAAGGGTTACACACTCACCAGCGTGCGCTGGAGGCCGGTGACACGGAGCATGGCTGCTCGGTTCACTTTGTCACCGAGGAACTCGATGGCGGACCACTGGTCGTACAGGCAGTAATACCGGTAGAGTTGCACGACACGCCGCAAAGCCTGGCGCAACGGGTCCACGCCCGCGAACACCAGATCTACCCGATGGCCGTGCGTTGGTTTGCCGAAGGCCGGCTGACACTCGACGATCGCGGAGCCTCACTGGACGGCCAGTTGCTCGCCGCCAGCGGCCATTTGATTCGATACTAGGAGATTTTATGCGTCGCGCCCTGCTCTTCGCTTGCGCTCTGCTTGCCCTGCCCCTGGCACAGGCTGCAGACCTTCAACCGTTCTCCGCCAGCTATACCGCCGACTGGAAACAGCTGCCCATGAGCGGCACCGCCGAGCGCAGCCTGACCAAGGAGGCCAACGGCACCTGGAAGCTGAGCTTCAAGGCATCGATGATGATCGCCAGCCTGACCGAAGAAAGCACCCTGACCCTGGACAAGGACACCCTGCTGCCGCAGTCCTATCACTTCGAGCGCGGCGGCCTGGGTAAAGCCAAGAAAGCAGACCTGGATTTCGACTGGAATGCCAAGATGGTCACCGGCACCGATCGCGGTGACGCGGTCAAGCTGCCATTGAACCGCGGCATGGTCGACAAATCCACGTACCAACTGGCCCTGCAGCACGACGTGGCGGCCGGCAAGAAAAGCATGAGTTATCAGGTCGTCGATGACGGTGAAATCGATACCTATGACTTCCGCGTGCTTGGTTCGGAAAAAGTCGACACCAAGGCCGGCCAGATCGACGCCATCAAGGTCGAGCGCGTGCGCGACCCGACACAAAGCAAGCGCATCACCGTGCTCTGGTTCGCCAAGGACTGGGATTACCTGCTGGTACGCCTGCAGCAAGTCGAGACCGACGGCAAGGAGTACAACATCATGCTCCAGGACGGTACGGTCAACGGCAAGGCTGTGAAAGGCAGCTGATCCATACCGACACCAAAAAGCCTCGCACATGCGGGGCTTTTTGTTGCCCGAGTTTCAAGCCCACCACTTATACCTGTGGGAGCGAGCTTGCTCGCGATAGCGGTGGGTCAGCTTGCATCGATATTGAATGTGCGACCGCTATCGCGAGCAAGCTCGCTTGTATGTTTAGACTTGAAGGGGTGGGCGGGACTAAAAGCTCGATTCCGACTCTAGCCAGTACGGACCGTGGGAGACTTCTCGTCCCGCCTTTTCTCCCACAGGGGTTTTGCTTTCACTCAAGGCTTGCCGCTACAACATGAAATTTTCTTCATGAACCCCACCTGCGACCAAACGCCGCGCCCTGCCTGGCCTGCACGAGGGCCGTGCGCTTCATGAAAACTTCTTAATCGCCCAGGCCATTTACTTAGCTCGCTATCCAAATCTATAACAAAACCCTGCACACGCCTTGCTGCAGATAACAGAGATTGGAGCTTGCAAGATGACTGTGAAAGTAACTGAACGCGACGACGCCCACATGTCCCACGAAGGTATTGCCGCCGGTATCCGGATCTGGGATGTGCATCAACAGGATCTGCTGGTGGGCATGTTCCATTCCGAGACGGACGCTCATAGCTACAAGGCCGAGCTGGAACGTGAGGAGCGGCAGCGTTTGCGTGAGACCTCGCATTCCTGAACCACGCAAAACACCTGTGGGAGCGAGCTTGCTCGCGATAGCGGGGCATCAGCCAACATCTCTGTCACTGATAGGCCGCTATCGCGAGCAAGCTCGCTCCCACAGGGTTTGTGTTCAACTCAATAGCATTTTCCCGCTTACCACATCAAATCATCAGGAATCTGATACGCCGCGTACGGATCATCGGCATCCACTTCTTCGGTCTGGGTGTTGAGCTGGACGATGCGCTTGGGGTCGCGTTCCTGGATCTTCAGCGCCGCTTCGCGCGGGATCACTTCATAGCTCCCGGCATGATGGACGATCGCCAGGGAACCGCTGCTCAGCTTGTTACGCATCAGCGCATTGACCGAGATGCGCTTGACCTTCTTGTCGTCGACGAAGTTGTAGTAGTCGTCGGTGGTCAGCTTCGGCAGGCGCGACACCTCGATCAATTGCTTGATCTGCGCGGCACGGGCCTTCTGCTCGGCCTTTTCCTGCTGCTGGCGGTTCAGTTCCTGGTCGCGCTTGACCTTCTCGGCCATGGCTTCCTGGGCCGCACGCTGCTGGGAGTCGTCCAGTTCGACCTGGCCTTTGTGGGCCAGGCGTTGCTGCTTCTGTTTCTCTTTGCCGACCTGCTTGGCCTGCTTTTGGTTGACCAGCCCTGCTTTGAGCAACTGGTCGCGAAGGGAAAGGCTCATGGTGCTTACTCACTTAGGCAACGGCCTCAGCCACAGCTGGGCAAATTCTTTTCCTGACGTTTGGCTTCGCCCCACAAGGCGTCCAACTCTTCGAGGGTGCAATCTTCCATGGGACGGTGGGTCTCGCGCAATGCCTGTTCGATAAATCGGAAACGTCTTTCAAACTTTGCATTGGCGCCACGCAGGGCCGTTTCGGGGTCGACTTTCAAGTGTCGAGCCAGGTTCACCACACTGAACAGCAGGTCACCCACTTCGTCGCTGATGGCCGCGGCGTCATTGTCCGCCATGGCTTCGAGCACTTCGTCGAGCTCTTCACGGACCTTATCGAGCACCGGCAGCGGTCCCGGCCAGTCGAAACCGACCTGACCGGCGCGCTTCTGCAACTTCGCCGACCGCGACAAGGCCGGCAATGCCACCGGTACATCATCAAGCAGTGACAACTGCTTGGGCACCGAGGCCCTCTCGGCGCGCTCCTCTGCCTTGATTTTCTCCCAGCGCTGCTTGACCTGCTCTTCGCTCAGGCGCGGGGTATCCACGGCTGCGTAAAGGTCACCGGTGGGAAACACATGGGGATGGCGGCGAATCAGCTTGCGGGTGATGCTATCGACCACGCCGGCGAATTCGAAACGGTTTTCTTCCCGGGCCAGCTGGCTGTAATACACCACCTGGAACAGTAAATCGCCCAATTCACCTTGAAGGTGATCGAAGTCGCCGCGCTCGATGGCGTCGGCCACTTCGTAGGCTTCCTCCAGGGTGTGAGGGACGATGGTTGCGTAGGTTTGCCTGATGTCCCACGGGCAGCCGTATTGCGGGTCGCGCAAGCGGTTCATCAGGTGGAGCAGGTCTTCGAGGCTGTACATCAATCATCCCACCACAAAAAATCCCTGTGGGAGCGAGCCTGCTCGCGAAAGCGGTACATCAGTCAAAACATACCAGCTGACACACCGCCTTCGCGAGCAGGCTCGCTCTCACATTTTTGGTCTGTGCCTGACCTTTAGCCCGGTGTCCGATTACGCCGGGTCTCGATGATGTTCGGCAACTGGGAAATCCGCCCCAGCAACCGCCCCAGTGCATCCAGCCCCGGAATCTCGATGGTCAGGGACATCAGCGCGGTGTTGTCCTCCTTGTTCGAGCGGGTGTTGACCGCCAGCACGTTGATCCGCTCGTTGAGCAGCACCTGGGACACGTCACGCAGCAGGCCGGAACGGTCGTAGGCGCGGATGATGATGTCCACCGGGTAGGTGAGCACCGGCACCGGGCCCCAACTGACCTGGATGATCCGCTCCGGTTCGCGACCGGCCAGTTGCAGCACCGAGGCGCAATCCTGGCGGTGAATGCTCACGCCACGGCCCTGGGTGATGTAGCCAACGATCGCATCCCCCGGCAGCGGCTGGCAGCAGCCCGCCATCTGGGTCATCAGGTTGCCCACGCCCTGGATCTGGATATCGCCGCGCTTGCCGGGCTTGTAGCCGGTGGCCTTGCGCGGGATCAGTTCCAGTTGCTCGTTGCCGCGTTCCGGCTCAACCAGTTGCTGGGCGAGGTTGACCAGTTGCGCCAGGCGCAGGTCGCCGGCGCCAAGGGCGGCGAACATGTCCTCGGCGGTCTTCATATTGGCTTTTTCAGCCAGCTTGTCGAAATCCACCTGCGGCAGGCCCAGGCGACTCAGCTCGCGCTCGAGCAGGGTCTTGCCGGCGGCGACGTTCTGGTCACGGGCCTGCAACTTGAACCAATGGACGATTTTCGCCCGCGCGCGCGAAGTGGTGATGTAGCCCAGGTTCGGGTTCAGCCAGTCGCGGCTCGGCGTGCCGTGCTTGCTAGTGATGATCTCCACCTGCTCGCCGGTCTGCAGGCTGTAGTTGAGCGGCACGATCCGCCCGTTGATCTTGGCGCCACGGCAGTTGTGACCGATCTCGGTGTGCACCCGGTAGGCGAAGTCCAGCGGCGTCGAGCCCTTGGGCAAGTCGATGGCGTGGCCGTCGGGAGTGAAGATGTAGACCCGGTCCGGCTCGATGTCGACCCGCAGCTGTTCCGCCAGGCCGCCGATGTCACCCAGTTCCTCGTGCCATTCCAGCACCTGGCGCAGCCAGGAGATTTTCTCTTCGTAATGGTTGGACCCGGACTTGACGTCGGTGCCCTTGTATTTCCAGTGGGCACAAACCCCCAGCTCGGCTTCTTCGTGCATGGCATGGGTGCGGATCTGCACCTCCAGCACCTTGCCTTCCGGGCCGATGACCGCGGTGTGCAGCGAGCGGTAGCCGTTTTCCTTCGGGTTGGCGATGTAGTCGTCGAATTCCTTGGGAATGTGCCGCCACAAGGTATGGACGATCCCCAGCGCGGTGTAGCAATCGCGCATTTCCGGAACCAGCACGCGCACGGCGCGAACGTCGTAGATCTGGCTGAATTCGAGGCCTTTGCGCTGCATTTTGCGCCAGATCGAATAGATGTGCTTGGCCCGGCCACTGATATCGGCTTCCACGCCGGTGGCCTGCAATTCCTCACGCAACTGAGTCATGACATCGGTGATGAAGCGCTCGCGATCCAGCCGTCGTTCATGCAACAGCTTGGCGATCTGCTTGTATTGGTCAGGCTCCAGGTAGCGGAAGGACAAGTCCTCCAGCTCCCACTTGATGTGACCGATACCGAGACGGTGGGCCAGCGGCGCGTAGATGTCGAACACCTCACGGGCGACACGGTTGCGTTTTTCATCGTCGGCGGATTTCACGGCGCGGATCGCGCAGGTGCGCTCGGCCAGCTTGATCAGCGCGACACGCACGTCGTCGACCATGGCCACAAGCATCTTGCGCAGGTTTTCCACCTGGCCCTGGGTGCCCAGAACCATGGACTGGCGCGGGCTGAGGCTGGCGCTGATGGCCGCCATGCGCAACACGCCGTCGATCAGCTTGGCGACCACGGTGCCGAAACGCTGGTTGACCATCGGCAGCTGGATCTGCCCTTCACGCACGCCGCGGTACAGCACCGCGGCGACCAGCGAGTCCTGGTCGAGCTTGAGGTCGGCGAGGATTTCGGCGATCTCAAGGCCCGTCTGGAAACTCGAGGTGCCTTCGGACCACAGGTTCTTCGCCGCGTTGTGTTGCTGTTCTGCCTCGCGAGCGAACTCGCAGGCTTGCTTCAAGGCTTCGCGATCCAGTGCCGGATCGATACTGACCGCGTGATCGAGCCAAGCCTCGAGATTGATACTGCCGTCGGTGTTGATCGGCTGGTGTGCTCTCACCTGTACCATCTTTACTTACCTTCCCTATGACGCAGATTCAATGCGTCCACATCGCTGACCTTCGTTGCCCGTGTTTCCGCCCAGGGCTGTGGCGGGTCGGCACGAACGGGTCAGTCGGACAAGCCATCCTGGCTCGCTTCAAATAACGCCATGGCCTCGACATGCGCCGTCTGAGGAAACATATCGAGAATCCCGGCACGTTTTAACCGGTAGCCCTGCTTGATCAATTCGACCGTGTCCCGGGCCAAAGTTGCCGGGTTGCACGACACATAAACCAGCCGCCTGGCACCCAGCGAGGCCAGCTTGCGCACCACCTCGAAAGCACCATCACGGGGTGGGTCCAAGAGTACCGCAGAAAAGCCTTCGCCGATCCACTCGGCACCCGCCAAAGGCTGGGATAAATCGGCCTGAAAAAAAGCAGTGTTATGCAAATTGTTGCTGAGGGCGTTCGCCGCCGCGCGCTCGACCATGGTCTGCACGCCCTCCACCGCCACGACCTCGCGCACCTGCCTGGCCAGCGGCAAGGCAAAGTTGCCCAGGCCACAGAACAGGTCAAGCACGCGCTCATCGGGTCGAGGCGCCAGCCATTGCAGCGCCTGGGCGACCATCGCCTCGTTGACGGCGGCGTTCACCTGAATGAAATCCCCCGGCCGGTAAGCCAGTTCCAGGTCCCAGCTTTCCAGGCGATAACCCAGGGCCTGGCCCGGATCGACCGGTTGCGGCTCGCCTTCGCCATGCAGCCACAACTGGGCTTCATGGAACGCGCAGAAATCCTTGAGGATCGTCAGGTCGGCTTCCGACAACGGCGCCATATGCCGCAGCAATAACGCCAGGGACGAGCCGGCGAACAACTCGACATGGCCGAGCGCCTGGGGTTTGCCCAAGCGACGGAGCATTTCCGGCAGGCGACTCATGATCGGCTGCAAGGGCTGTACCAGCACCGGACATGCGTCGATGGCTACGATGTCCTGGGTGCCGACGGCACGGAAACCCACTTCAAGATATTTTGCTTTCTGATCCCAACGCACCGCCACCCGAGCGCGACGTCGGTAGCCGAACTCCGGTCCGCTCAACGGCGCGGCCCACTCATCCGGCTCGACACCGGCCACCCGCGACAGTTGCTCGGCGAGCATGCGCTGTTTCAGGGCAAGCTGTTCGCCATGGGGCAAATGCTGGACGCTGCAACCGCCGCAGCGACCGGCATGCACGCAGGGCGCTGCACGACGCAGTTCGCTGGAGGAAAACACCCGTTCGGTGCGGGCCTCGACCACTTTGCCGTGGGTACCGAGCACCCGCGCCTCGACCTCTTCACCAGCCAGGGCGCCGATGACAAACCAGGTCCGCCCGTCGACAAACGCAATGCCCCGGCCATCGTTGGCCAGGCGTTCAATGGTCAGGCGCTGCTTCTTGCCGGTGGGCACTTGCGGGGCCCGGCTTCCGCCGCTGGGCTGGAAGCGCAAGCCTCTTTCTTGTTTGGCCATCAGTTGGGCGCGTCGAAGATGCCGGTCGACAGGTAACGGTCGCCACGGTCGCAGATGATCGCGACGATCACTGCATTTTCCACTTCCTTCGACAAACGCAGCATGCCCGCCACGGCACCGCCCGACGACACGCCGCAGAAAATACCTTCTTCACGGGCCAGGCGACGGGTCACGTCTTCGGCTTCGCTCTGGGCCATGTCGATGATGCGATCCACGCGATCGGCCTGGTAGATCTTCGGCAGATATTCCTCGGGCCAGCGGCGAATGCCGGGGATGGCCGAGCCTTCCATCGGTTGCAGGCCGATGATCTGCACGTTCGGGTTCTGTTCTTTCAGGTAGCGAGAAGTACCCATGATGGTGCCGGTGGTGCCCATCGAGCTGACGAAATGGCTGATCGTGCCATCGGTCTGGCGCCAGATCTCCGGGCCGGTGGTGGTGTAGTGGGCTTCTGGATTGTCGCCGTTGGCGAACTGATCGAGCACCTTGCCCCGGCCTTCGGCCTGCATGCGCTCGGCCAGGTCACGGGCGCCTTCCATGCCCTCTTCCTGGGTCACCAGGATCAGCTCGGCGCCATAGGCCGTCATCGCCGCCTTGCGCTCGGCGCTGGAGTTGTCGGGCATGATCAGGATCATCTTGTAGCCCTTGATCGCCGCCGCCATCGCCAGGGCGATGCCGGTGTTCCCGGAGGTCGCCTCGATCAGCGTGTCGCCCGGGCGGATCTGCCCGCGCAATTCGCCACGGGTGATCATCGACAGCGCCGGCCGGTCCTTGACCGAACCCGCCGGGTTGTTGCCTTCGAGCTTGAGCAAAAGCGTATTGCTGGTCGCGCCAGGCAGGCGCTGCAAGCGAACCAGCGGGGTGTTGCCGACGCAATCGGCGATGGTTGGGTACTGCAAAGTCATGGCGTATTCGCAATCCGGGCTGCGGGGGCGCCTATCATACCGGCAAACCCGGCGAGGCCATATCACGCAAAGTGTGGTGGTTATGGCTTATGGGAATAAGCAGCTCCAGCCCAAACGCACTCACGTGGCGAGGGAGCTTGCTCCCGCCGGGTGACGAAGTCGCCCCAATTCGGGTTTTGTGGTGTGTCAGGCAGGTTGCAGGGGGCCGCTGCGCGCGCCAGCGGGAGCAAGCTCCCTCGCCACGGGGGCGGTGGCTGCTTGAGTGGCGACCAGACGCAGGTTCAACCGCAAGCCCTTCCTGCCGTTCTGCGCCCACAGCCGCCCACCCTGGCGCGCCAGCGCATTACGGGCAATGCTCAGCCCCAGCCCGAAACCGCCGTCTCCCGGGCGAGAGCCATCGAGACGGGTGAACGGATCGAAGATACGCTCAAGATCCTGCTCGGCCACCCCACCGCCTTCGTCTTCAAGCCACAGCAGCCAGAAACCGCCCTCACGTCGACCGTCCAGCCGCACCACGCCGCCGGGCGGCGAGTGCCGGATGGCGTTGCGCAGGATGTTTTCCAAAGCTTGCGCCAAGGTATTGAGGTTGCCTTGGACCCAGCAATCGGCATCGACCGCGCATTGCAGTTGAGCGCTGGGCCAGCCGCTTTCGTAACAGGCATTTTCCGTGAGCATTTCCCACAAGGCCTGGACCTGGATCGCCTCGACCGGCAATGGCGCGCGTTCGGTGTCGAGCCAGGCCAGTTGCAGGGTGTCCTCGATTAATCGCTGCATGCCTTCGACTTCCCGGGCGACGCGCTCGCGCAGTTGGTCCAGGTCCTGCTCGCTGTCGCTGGCGACTTGCAGGCGACTCAGCGGTGTGCGCAGCTCATGGGACAGGTCGCGGAGCAGCTGTTGTTGCAGCGCGACGGTCGATTGCAACCGCTCGGACATGTGATCGAACGCCCGTCCCAGCTCGCCCAGTTCATCGGCACGTTCGGTGGTGCGGCTGGACAGGCGCACGCCCAACTGATCGGCCCGCCAGGCATTGGCCTGTTCGCGCAGTTGATTGAGCGGCACCACCAGCAGGCGATACAGCCCGACACAGAGCAACAGGGTGAACAGTCCGGGGATCACGCCGTTGGTCATCACGCGCCAGAACAACTGGTACTGCCCCGGCAGGAAACGCTCGGGCAGTTCGATCACCAGGCTGCCGACGGACGGGTCGCCGGGGAACGGCACCCGCAGCCACGGTCGGCCCTTCTTGTGGATCGGCCAATCCAGACCACGGAGGAAGGTCAGCCGCTCGACCTCTTTCTCGGTCAACGGCTGCCCGCTCAACGATTGCAGGTCGGGGCCGATCACCCCCACCCAGCTTGCCTCGCGCGGCTGCATGCCTTGCAACCAGCGGTCCACCCCCGCCTGTCGGCCGGAACGCCAGGCGTGCTCGGCCTCGGCGGCGTAACGCGTGAGGGTGCCGCGGGCCTGGTCCGAGAGAAACTGGTTGCGCTCCTCCATATAACGGCCCCAGGACCAGCTCAGCCAAATCATCAGCAGACAGAACGCCACCAGCAGGCATGCCAGTTTCCAGAACAACGAGTTCCGCCCAGGCAGATCAGACCACTTCATCGACGGCACTCAACACGTAGCCCTTGCCCCACACCGTGCGCAGCTCCCGCGCGGTGTAGCCGATAGACTTGAGCTTGCGGCGGATCTGGCTGACATGCATGTCCAGGCTGCGATCATGTGGTGCATAGCCGCGCTGCAAAACATGCTGATAGAGGAAGGCTTTGCTCAGGACTTCACTGTCACTGCGGTGCAGGACGTCGAGCAAACGGTATTCGCTGCGCGTCAGCCCTGCCCATTGGCCCTGGACCTGTACATCACTGCGCTGCTCATCAAAGTCCAGGTCCTGCGCCTGGGGCAGAGTCATCATTTGAGCCGGGCGCCGATCCAGCGCCACTCGGCGCAGGATGGCCTCGATGCGCACACGCAACTCCGCCATGCTGAACGGTTTGGGCAGGTAATCGTCGGCGCCGAGGCGAAAGCCGCTGATGCGATCCGCTTCCGCGCCGAGGGCAGACATCAGCAACACCGGGGTCGAATGACTCAGGCGCAAACGGGTCAGCACCGCGAGGCCATCCAGCCCGGGCAGCAGGATGTCCATCAGCACCACGTCGAAAGCCTGCCGGCAGGCGATGTCCAGGCCATCCTGGCCGTTCTGGCACCAGGTCACTTCGAAGCCGTTGCGGGCCAGGTGCTCATGGACATAAGCACCCAGCACGGGGTCGTCTTCGATGGCAAGGATGCGCGGCGGTACAGCGGGGATGGGATTCATCAGTATCTGCAAACAATTCTCAGTTGAACGATTATTCAAGATCGGCTCCCGACAGGCAACCGCCGTGTATCGCCACGGCAGATGGCCAGTCGGTCGGGATGCGCGAGGACATGAATTTTACGAAGAAGGCTCGCCTGCAAATCGCTACACTGCGCAGATGTTGCGCGCCGGATGCGCGCAAAGCTCAATCGGACCGCTGGATGCAGGAGACAGGTGTGCTCAAGAAACTGGGAATCAAAGGCCGTGTGCTGCTGCTCACCCTACTGCCGACCACCTTGATGGCGCTGGTCCTGGGCGGTTATTTCACCTGGATGCAGCAATCGGACCTGCACGCCCAGTTGCTGCAACGCGGTGAAATGATCGCCGAACAACTGGCCCCGCTGGTCGCTCCGGCCATGAGCCGCCAGGACATCGAGCTGCTGGAACGCGTCGCCACCCAGTCCCTCGAGCAAGCCGACGTTCGCGCGGTGACCTTCCTCGCACCCGACCGCACACCGCTCGCCCATGCCGGCCCGACCATGCTCAACCGGGCGCCGGAGGGCAACAGCAGCCAACTGCTGCAACGCACCGGCAACGATGCCACACGCTATCTGCTGCCGGTGTTCGGCAAGCATCGCAACCTGGCTGGCGAACTGATTCCCGAAGAAGCCGATCGCCTGCTGGGCTGGGTCGAGCTGGAGCTGTCCCACAGCGGCATGTTGCTGCGCGGTTACCGCAGCCTGTTCGCCAGCCTGTTGCTGATCGCCGCCGGCCTGGGTTGCACCGCGCTGCTGGCCCTGCGCATGGGCCGCACCATCAATCGACCGCTGAGCCAGATCAAGCAGGCCGTGGCGCAGCTCAAGGACGGGCATCTGGAAACCCGCCTGCCACCGTTGGGCAGCCAGGAGCTGGATGAGCTGGCGTCGGGTATCAATCGCATGGCCGGCACCTTGCAGAATGCCCAGGAAGAATTGCAGCACAGCATCGACCAGGCCACCGAAGACGTGCGCCAGAACCTGGAAACCATCGAGATCCAGAACATCGAACTGGACCTGGCCCGCAAGGAAGCGCTCGAAGCGAGCCGGATCAAGTCCGAATTCCTCGCGAACATGAGCCATGAAATCCGCACGCCGCTCAACGGCATCCTCGGTTTCACCCATTTATTGCAGAAAAGCGAGCTGACCCCGCGCCAGCTCGACTACCTGGGCACCATTGAAAAATCCGCCGACAGCCTGCTCGGCATCATCAACGAGATTCTCGACTTCTCGAAGATCGAGGCCGGCAAGCTGGTGCTCGACAGCATCCCCTTCAACTTGCGGGACCTGCTGCAGGACACCCTGACCATCCTCGCCCCCGCCGCCCACGCCAAACAGCTGGAGCTGGTGAGCCTGGTCTACCGCGACACGCCGTTGTCGCTGGTGGGTGACCCGCTGCGGCTCAAGCAGATCCTCACCAACCTGGTGAGCAACGCCATCAAGTTCACCCGTGAAGGCACCATCGTCGCCCGCGCCATGCTCGAAGATGAGCACGAAGACAGCGTGCAGTTGCGCATCAGCATCCAGGACACCGGCATCGGCCTGTCCAGCCAGGACGTGCGGGCGCTGTTCCAGGCCTTCAGCCAGGCCGACAACTCCTTGTCCCGGCAGCCCGGCGGGACCGGTCTGGGCCTGGTGATTTCCAAGCGACTGGTGGAACAGATGGGCGGTGAGATCGGCGTCGACAGCACGCCGGGCGAAGGCTCGGAGTTCTGGATCAGCCTGCGCCTGCCCAAGACCCGTGACGACGCCGAAGACCTGCCCGGCCCGCCGCTGCTGGGGCGCCGCGTGGCGGTTCTGGAAAATCACGAGCTGGCCCGCCAGGCCTTGCAGCACCAGTTGGAGGACTGCGGTTTGCAGGTGACGGCGTTCAATACCCTGGAAAACCTGACCAACGGCGTCACCGTCGCCCACCAGACGGATCAGGCGATTAACCTGGCCGTACTCGGCATCACCAGCAACGACATGCCGCCGGAGCGTCTCAACCAACACATCTGGGACCTCGAGCACTTGGGCTGCAAGGTGCTGGTGCTGTGCCCCACTACCGAACAGACGCTGTTTCATCTCTCGGTGCCCAACCCCCACAGTCAATTGCAGGCCAAGCCGGCCTGCACCCGCAAGCTGCGCCGGTCGCTTTCCGACCTGGTCAACCCGCGCCCGACCCGCAACGAACCCAATGAACCGGTGGCCAGCCGCGCGCCAAAAGTGTTGTGCGTGGACGACAACCCGGCCAACCTGCTGCTGGTGCAGACCCTGCTCGAAGACATGGGCGCCCGGGTGCTGGCGGTGGAAAGTGGTTACGCGGCGGTCAAGGCCGTGCAGAAGGAAACCTTCGACCTGGTCCTGATGGACGTACAAATGCCCGGCATGGATGGCCGCCAGAGCACCGAAGCGATCCGCCAATGGGAAAGCGAGCGGCATTGCACGCCACTGCCGATCGTCGCCCTCACCGCCCACGCCATGGCCAACGAGAAGCGCGCCCTGTTGCAAAGCGGCATGGACGACTACCTGACCAAGCCTATCAGCGAGCGGCAATTGGCCCAGGTCGTACTCAAGTGGACCGGCCTGGCGCTGCGCAACCAGACCCCGGATCGGGGCGCTGATGCCCAAGGCAGCAGCGAGCTGCTGGTGCTCGACCACGAGGAAGGCCTGCGCCTGGCCGCCGGCAAGGCCGACCTGGCGGCGGACATGCTGGCGATGTTGCTCGCGTCCCTTGAAGCCGACCGCGAAGCGATCCGCCAGGCCAGCGAGGCCAACGACCACAACGCCCTGATCGAACGGGTCCACCGCCTGCACGGGGCCACGCGCTATTGCGGCGTACCGCAACTGCGCGCGGCCTGCCAGCGCAGCGAAACCTTGCTCAAGCAGCAAGACCCGCGGGCTGCCGCGGCTCTGGAAGACCTGGACCGTGCCATCCACAGGCTGGCCAGCGAGGCGCGCATCAGCGCCTGACCCAGCGCAATGGTCACCGGCACAATGGTTGTTAAGCTCGGTTCATCCCAGCGCCAGGAGGCCGCCATGCGTGCAATTCTATTCAGCAGCCAGACCTACGATCGTGACAGTTTCAGCAAGGCCGCCGTACCCGCCGGCCTTGAATTGCAATTCCAGCCGGCACGCCTGAGCCTCGACACCGTGGCCCTGGCCGAACGGTGCGAGGTGGTGTGCGCCTTCATCAACGACGACCTGAGCGCGCCAGTGCTGGAACGACTCGCGGCCGGCGGCACCCGGCTGATTGCCCTGCGCTCGGCCGGCTTCAACCATGTCGACCTGCCCGCCGCCAAGCGTCTGGGGCTGAGCATCGCCCGGGTGCCGGCCTACTCGCCCCATGCGGTGGCTGAACATGCGGTGGCATTGATCATGGCCTTGAACCGCTGCCTGCACCGCGCCTGCAACCGCACCCGGGACGGCAATTTCAGCCTGAATGGGTTGACTGGCTTCGACCTGGTGGGCAAGACCGTGGGCGTGGTCGGCACAGGACAGATCGGCGCGACCTTCGCCCGGATCATGGCCGGTTTCGGTTGCCAGTTGCTGGCCTACGACCCGTTCCCCAACCCTCAGGTCGAAGCCTTGGGGGCCCGCTACCTGCCTCTGGCCGATCTGCTGGCGCAGGCGCAGATCATCAGCCTGCACTGCCCGCTCAACGACCAGAGCCGACACCTGATCAATGCTCATTCCCTGGCAACCCTGCAACGCGGCGCCATGCTGATCAACACCGGACGCGGCGGCCTGGTGGATACGCCGGCACTGATCGAAGCGCTGAAAAGCGGCCAGCTGGGTTACCTGGGGCTGGATGTCTACGAGGAAGAGGCCGAATTGTTCTTCGAGGACCGCTCCGACCTGCCGTTGCAGGACGACGTGCTCGCGCGGCTGCTGACCTTTCCCAATGTCGTGGTGACCGCACACCAGGCGTTCCTGACTCGCGAAGCACTGGCCGCGATTGCCACCACCACCCTCGACAACATTGCCGCCTGGGCGGCTGGCGCTCCGCAGAACCTGGTGGATGGCTGACCCCTGTGGGGAGCGAGCCTGCTCGCGAAGACGGTGTGTCAGCCACACATCGATCGACTGAGGCGCCGCTTTCGCGAGCAGGCTCGCTCCCACAGGGGGATTTCGTCGGCCCGCCCTGCTTGTAGGCGATGCCCAAGCCAGCCCCCGTGCTAGCATGTCGCGCCTATCTGGAGGACCCATGGCCGAACACGATTTTCGCTACACCCTGATGAACCCGCAGCACACCTTGACCGAGGTCCGCGCCCTGGCGCCGGGCCGTTACCAGGTCACCGGCAATGGCGGCTCGATCCAGGCCAACGATGTATTGCTCGTCACCCTCAAGGGCAGCAAGGATCTTTCCATGCGCCTGACCGTCGACACCGTTCGCCATCTGCTCAAGCCGATCGGCCAATGGACCGCCATGACCACCGGTCCGGTGTTCGGTGAACTGGCGATCCACACCTGGCAGGTCAAGTGCGACCAATGCGCCAAGGAACTGAGCTTCGAGTTCGCCGTCGATGCCAAGCTCGGCACCAAGGCCCAGAAACCGGCCGCCAGCGCACGCATTGCCGAGCTGGGCTGGACGACCGACGGGGAGAAACACCGGTGCCCGAAATGCCAGGAAGCCGCCTGATGAAACATCTGGTCCTGGCCACGCTGATGGGCGCCGGCCTGATGGGCTGCGCCGCCGATCCGGTGCAACTGCAACCCAACCGCAGCTACATCCTCGAATGGATCGGCGAGCGGCCGTTGATGGACTACAGCCACCTGACCATCACCCTCGACGACGATGGCCGTGCCTACGGCAATGCCGGCTGCAACCACTGGTTTGCGCCCTACACTCTGGAAAGCGACCGCTTGAGTTTCGGCAAGATCGGCAGCACCCGCAAACTCTGCGCCCCGGCGTTGATGGAGCAAGAGACGCGTTTCTTGCAGGCGCTGGAGAAGGTCGAGCGCTGGGACGTATCGCCCACGGGCCAGACCCGTTTCTGGCCGGCCCAGGGCAAGCCGTTGCGGTGGTGGTTGGAAGAGGGTTGAGGCCCAGGTCAACCAGCTTCTGCCTGTGGCGAGGGGATTTATCCCCTCGCCACAAAGTGCCTATTCCCAATCAGGCTATTTTAGCGCTTGCAACGCCTCCAGCCTGGCCATCACCGCCGCCGCCGTCTGCTCTCCCAGCAATTGTTCACGCACCTTGCCCTGGGTGTCGATGATGTACGTCACCGGCAGGCCTTCGCTGCGCGGGACATCAAAGAACTCGGCCGGATCCCGGGCCAGTACGGTGAAGCGGATGCCCAGCTTCTCGCTGGCACTCTTGAGTTCTTCGCCTTGCACCTGATCGAAGTTGACCCCGAAGACACCTACGTTGCGTCCCTTGAGCTGTTCGGCCAAGGCATTAAATTCGGGGATTTCAGTGCGACACGGCGCGCACCACTCGGCCCAGTAGTTGAGCACCAGCCATTGGTTGTCCAGCCGCTGCGCGGCAATCGGCTGACCGTTCTGGTCCACGCCGTAATCGTTGCCGCAGCCGCCGAGCAATAAAAAGCCGATGAATGTCAGTGCCGCCGCCAATCGCCTTGCCATGTGCCGATCCTTGTCTGAATGTGAACAGCTGCGCGACCCATCAGGTGCTAGGGGCCTCGCAGCACAGTAGAATAGCCGCCACCTTACGCAAGATGCGACCCGCTCATGACTGATCTGACGCTTTATCACAACCCGCGCTGCTCGAAATCCCGCGGTGCGCTGGAACTGTTGCAAGCCCGTGGCCTGGCGCCAACCGTGGTCCGCTACCTCGAAACTCCGCTGGACGCTGCGCAGCTGGAGCGGCTGCTGGGCAAGCTCGGCATTGAGGCACGCCAGTTGTTGCGCACCGGCGAAGATGAATACAAGACCATGGACCTGGCTGACGAAAGCCTGAGCCAGGCGCAGTTGATCGCCGCCATCGCCGCCCACCCGAAACTGATGGAACGGCCGATTCTCGAAGTCGGCGACAAAGCGGTGATCGGTCGCCCACCGGAGAAAATCCTGGAGATCCTGCCGTGAGCACGCCCTATATCCTGGTGCTGTATTACAGCCGCAGTGGCTCTACCAACGAAATGGCCCGCCAGATCGCTCGCGGCGTCGAGCAGGCCGGACTGGAAGCCAGGTTGCGCACGGTGCCGGCGATCTCCACCGAGTGCGAGGCGGTGGCGCCGGATATCCCCGAACAGGGCCCGCTCTACGCCAACCTCGATGATCTGAAGAACTGCGCCGGCCTGGCCCTGGGCAGTCCGACCCGCTTTGGCAACATGGCCGCGCCGCTCAAATACTTCCTCGACGGCACCAGCAACCTGTGGCTGACCGGCGCCCTGGTGGGCAAGCCGGCCGGGGTGTTCACCTCCACCGCGAGCCTGCATGGCGGCCAGGAAACCACGTTGTTGTCGATGATGCTGCCACTGCTGCACCACGGCATGCTGATCACCGGCCTGCCCTACAGCGAGTCGGCCCTGATCGACACCCAGGGCGGCGGCACACCCTACGGCCCGAGCCACCACGCCGGCGCCGACGGTAAAAGCGGCCTGAATGAACACGAAGTCGCCCTGTGCCGCGCGTTGGGCCTGCGCCTGGCAAAAACCGCTTTGTTGCTGGAGAACGGCCGTGGCTAAGAAGCCGAAGATCCTGCCGCCGGTCGAGTGGCTGGAGCCGCGTGTGCACATCGCCCGTAACCTCAGCCTGTTGTGCTTTTTCGGCCTGGTGGGGCTGCTCAGCGGGTATTACCTGCTGATCGCCGACCTGCACGGCGCGCGCCCCTGGGTGATTCTGCTGATCGAACTGGTGCCGTTGCTGATACTCGCGCCAGGCATGCTCAGCGGCAGCGCGCGCGGGCATTCGTGGATGTGCTTCGTGGTGAACCTGTATTTCATCAAGGGCGCGCTGGCGGCCTACGATCCGAACCGGCAATGGTTCGGCGTGCTGGAGATGGCGGCGAGCGTGGCGCTGTTCTGCTCGGCATTGCTATATGTGCGCTGGCGTTTCCAGTTGAACCGGCGGTTGGCTGGCGAGGGCGATATCTCCGTCGCCTGATAGACCGCCATCGCGAGCAAGCTCGCTCCCACACTGGATCTGCGGCGTTCAGAAATCCCCTGTGGGAGCGAGCTTGCTCGCGATGGCCGCAACTCGGTTTCAATGATTCACGGTATAAGCCAGCATCATCGAGATCTGGCTCAGCGGCCGCCCGCCACTCTCTTCATGCCACTGGTTGAACGCATTCTGCACGGTAGCCAGGTCCCGCAGGCTGGTCGGGACTTTATCGATGAGGTCCTGGGCATTGAGCGCCGCCACGACGTCATAGCTGGGCACGAACGTATCCTTGCCCATCATCCGCAGGAAACGCGGCGCCGACAGGCCGCCCAACTGATGGCCGTGTTTTTTCAGGTAGATCCACAAGCCGACGATATCGGTCACCGGCCAATCGGCGATCATCGCACCGAAGCTGCCCTTTTCATGGGCCACATCCAGCACCAGCTGCGCGTTGCGCGGCACGCTGTTGAGCTTGCCCAGGTGGCGGATGATCCGTGCATCCTGCATCAGCCGCTCCAGGTGCTCGGCACTCATCAGCACGACCTTTTCCGGGTCGAACCTGAAAAACACCTCTTCGAACGCCGGCCATTTCGCATCGACCAGGCTGTGCTTGAGCCCGGCGCGAAACACCCGCAGCGCCATGGTCGAGAGGTAGCGATCATCGCTGATCTTGCGCAGTTGCGCCGGGGTCTTGGGTACAGGCAGGTGGGCTTCCAATTCAGCCGCCGAACCGAAGCGGTTCAGACAATACTCGTGCAGCCACTTGTAATCGCGCATGCCCTCTCCTGAGGTCGGAAATAAAAAACGGCGCTCGCAAGCGCCGTGAATAGCTATCGCTGGGACCGTCAGAGATTCACCACATTGACGAACCGCGGCGTGGCGCTTTCGTCGATGCGCAGGCTGGCGAAATCGAACAGGTTGCGGTCCGCCAGTTGCGACGGAATGACGTTTTGCAGGCCCCGGAAAATGCTCTCGGTACGGCCCGGGGTCTTGCGCTCCCATTCCTGGAGCATCTCCTTGACCACCTGGCGTTGCAGGTTTTCCTGGGAGCCGCACAGGTTGCAGGGAATGATCGGGAACTGCTTGAAATCCGAATAGGCCTGGATGTCCTTCTCGCTGCAATAGGCCAGCGGACGGATCACCACGTTGCGCCCGTCGTCGGCGCGCAGCTTGGGCGGCATGGCCTTGAGCGAGCCGTTGTAGAACATGTTGAGGAAGAAGGTCTCGACGATATCGTCGCGGTGGTGACCCAGGGCCATCTTGGTCGCGCCGATCTGGTCAGCGAAGGTATAGAGCGTTCCACGGCGCAGGCGCGAGCACAGCGAACAGGTGGTCTTGCCTTCGGGGATCAGTTCCTTGACCACCGAATAGGTGTCTTTCTCGACGATGTGATATTCAACGCCCAACGATTCGAGGTAAGCCGGCAGCACGTGCTCGGGAAAGCCCGGCTGCTTCTGGTCCATGTTCACGGCAACGATGTCGAACTTGATCGGCGCAACTTTCTGCAGATGCATCAGCACGTCGAGCAAGGTGTAGCTGTCCTTGCCGCCGGACAGGCAGACCATGACCTTGTCGCCATCCTCGATCATGTTGAAATCGGCGACGGCCTCACCGGCCAGGCGGCGCAGGCGCTTTTGCAGTTTGTTCTGGTTGACCGTGAGAGTGCCCATGACGCGAAATCCGTGAGGTGTGACGAAAGGCCGGCATTTTACGCAAAAAATCCGCCGTCGGCGAAGACTGATGACGGACGCTATTGTGGCGAGGGGATTTATCCCCGCTGGGGTGCGAAGCGCCCCCTAATCCGCCTGTACACCGTACTGTGCCAGACCTGACAAAAGGGGCTGCTGCGCAGCCCAGCGGGGATAAATCCCCTCGCCACAAGTAAATCCCTGTCAGCCAGACGCAAGGGTCACAGACCCATCGGCGATTAGCACCACGGCCTACAGCGCGATTTGCTCTAAGCCGCCCATCCCCTTGGCGGTCACTCCTTTCTATACTGCGGCATAAGGTCGCACACACTTACAGACCTTTACTTACCCGGCCCTTTGGCCCGTAGGCGCTCCGTTGGGGGGCGATGGCAATAACAAAGGAGTGACTGACTATGATCCATCATGTCGTGGGGCTCTTTACCCACCCTGATCAAGAATGGAAGGAAATCCGTGGCGATCAGGAGGAAAGCATCAGCCACATGTACCTCACCCACACGCTGATCCTCGCGGCTATCCCCGCGGTGTCGGCGTTCATCGGCACCACGCAGGTGGGATGGGTCATCGGCAATCGTCCACCGGTCATGCTCACCCTGGAAAGCGCGCTGTGGATGACCATCATGTCGTACCTCGCGATGTTGGGCGGCGTGGCGGTGATGGGCGCGTTCATCCACTGGATGGCTCGCACCTATGACGCCAACCCGAGCCTGGCCCGTTGTGTCGCGTTCGCTACCTACACCGCGACGCCGTTGTTCATTGGCGGGCTGGCAGCGCTCTACCCGCACATGTGGCTGGGGATGATCGTCGGCACCGCGGCGATCTGCTACACGGTCTACCTGCTGTACGTGGGTTTGCCGACGTTCATGAACATCCCGCAGGACGAAGGCTTCCTGTTTTCCAGCTCGGTGCTGGCCGTCGGCCTGGTCGTGCTGGTCGCCATCATGGCGTTCACGGTCATTGTCTGGGGATTGGGCGTGGGTCCGGTCTATACCAACTGAAGGCTTGCACTAGCCCTCCGAGAAAAAAGACGATCTGCCAACACTGGCCGCCGCAAGGCGGCCTTCCTGTGCCTGGGGCCGGCGAAACGACCGCTGGGCAGCTGGGCGATTCGCAACGGCCAGCGCTTGCGGCATACTCGGCTTTCTGGAGACCCGTAAAGCATGCTCGAGCAACTCAATACCCGCGTCGAAGAGTGTTACCAACAAGCCGAATCCTTTTTCAAACGTCCTTTCAAACGCCCGGTGGTCAGCCTCAAGTTGCGCGGCCAGAAGGCCGGTGTCGCGCACCTTCATGAAAACCTGCTGCGTTTCAATCCCCAGCTGTACCGGGAAAACGCCGACGACTTCCTCAAGCAGACCGTTGCCCACGAAGTCGCGCACCTGATCGCCCATCAGTTGTTTGGCGACCGCATCCAGGCCCATGGCGAGGAATGGCAACTGATCATGCGCGGGGTCTACGAACTGCCGCCCAACCGTTGCCACACCTACGAGATAAAACGTCGCACCGCCACCCGCTACATCTACAAGTGCCCGTGCGACGGCAGCGACTTCCCCTTTACCGCACAGCGCCACAGCCTGGTCCGCCAGGGGCGGCGGTACTTGTGCCGAAGTTGTCGCAATACGTTGGTGTTCAGTGGAGAAACGCGAGTCGAGTAGCCTGGATTAGTCGTGTCTTGGCCGGCCTCATCGCGAGCAAGCTCGCTCCCACAGGGGATTTTGTGAACGCCGCAGATCCATTGTGGGAGCGAGCTTGCTCGCGATGAGGCCAGAAAGCACGCTACACAACCACCCCGTCATCCCGCAGCCGGGCAATCCGCTCATCACTGAACCCCAACTCCCGCAACACCTGCTCCGTATGCGCCCCCAGCCTCGCGCCTATATGCCGAGGCTCGGGCAAGCCTTCGGAAAACTTCAACGGGCACGCCATTTGCGCCTGGCTCGACCCGTCGCCACGGGGCACCTGGGTGACCAGATGCCTGGCCTTCAACTGCGGATGCTCAAGCGCTTCGTCCAGCTCCAGCACTGGTTCGACGCAGGCATCCACCTCGGCGAATAGCGCGCAAAGGTCAGCAAAATCGCGCTTCTCGAATTCGGCGCGCAATTGCTCTTTGAGCCGCTGCTGCTGCTCGGGCGCCAGGCCTTGGGCGGCGAGCTCCGGCCGCCCCAAGGCCGCGCACAGTGCCTGCATGAACCCTGGCTCGAGACTGCCCACCGACATCCAGCGACCATCCCGCGTGCGGTAGTAATCATAAAAACTGCCACCGTTCAACGCATGGTTTTCCCACCCCGGTTTCACACCGCAGGCCAGGTAACCGGCGCCGGCCAGTGCGTTCAGGCTGAAGACGCAGTCGGTCATGCTCACGTCCAGGTGCTGGCCCTGCCCGCTCTGCTGGCGGGCAATGACCGCCGCCAGCAGGCCGATCACCCCGTGCAGCGAACCGCCGGCGATGTCCGCCGCCTGGATGCCCAGCGGCAGCGGCCCGCTGTCGGCCCGACCGGTGTGGCTCGCCAGCCCGGCCAGGGCCAGGTAGTTGATGTCGTGGCCGGCGCGATCCTTGAACGGGCCGGTCTGGCCATAACCGGTGATCGACACGTAGATCAGCCGGGGATTGATCGCCTCCAAGGCTTCGTAACCCAGGCCCAGCCGCTCCATCACGCCGGGGCGGAACTGCTCCAGCAGAATGTCATGGTCGTCCAGCAACCGTTTGATGATCTCCAGTGCCGCCGGTTGCTTGAGGTCCAGGGCCAGGCTGCGCTTGTTGCGGTTGAGGTAGGCATGACTGGCCGAGGTGTCCTGGTCGTGGGGCGGCAATATCCGCAGCAGGTCAGGACGCTCCGGCGATTCGATGCGCAGCACCTCGGCGCCCATGTCCGCCAGCAACAACGAGGCGAACGGGCCGGGCAGCAGGGTGGAAAAATCCAGAACCTTGAGCGATGCCAGTGGGCCTTGCATGGGCGATCTCCGCTTAATGGTGCGTTCAAGACTAGGCAGGGGCTGGCGATGGGGCAATTACCGGGGGTGTCGTTCGGGCTGACAAATCCGCTCAGCGCGAGGGCTGTCGTGGCGAGGGAGCTTGCTCCCGCTGGGTTGCGAAGCAGCCCCAGGATCTATCTGCCACCGCATAGCTTCAGGTCATACGCAGGGGGACTGCTGCGCAGTCCAGCGGGAGCAAGCTCCCTCGCCACAAAAGCGCCTCACCTGGAGAATGCGGCGCAACAAAAAACCCGCCGAAGCGGGTTTTTCGTTGCAGCCTGAAGCTTACTTCACAGCGCCTGGAGCAGCGGATTCAGCCGCGACAATCTGCGCTTGAGCGATCTGCTCGTCATCTTCACGCACGTCGGAGATACCGCGACCACCGGAAGCCAGTTCGGTCTGCAACTGGTCTTCGTCCAGTTCCTTGACCCACTTGGCAACCACGATGGTAGCAACGGCGTTACCGACCAGGTTGGTCAGCGCACGAGCTTCGGACATGAAGCGGTCGATGCCGAGGATCAACGCCAGGCCGGCAACCGGCAGGTGGCCCACGGCCGACAGGGTGGCCGCCAGTACGATGAAGCCGCTACCGGTTACGCCGGCAGCACCTTTGGAGGACAGCAGCAGGACCAGCAACAGGGTGATCTGATGCGTGATGTCCATCGGGGTGTCGGTGGCCTGGGCAATAAACACCGCAGCCATGGTCAGGTAGATCGAGGTACCGTCGAGGTTGAACGAGTAGCCAGTCGGGATCACCAGGCCCACCACGGACTTCTTGGCACCCAGGCGCTCCATCTTGATCAGCATGCGTGGCAGGGCCGATTCCGACGAGGAGGTGCCCAGCACGATCAGCAGTTCTTCACGGATGTAGCGGATCAGCTTGATCACGCTGAAGCCGTGGGCGCGGCAGATGGCGCCCAGCACCACCAGCACGAACACCACGCAGGTGATGTAGAAGCAGATCATCAACTGGCCCAGTTGCACCAGCGAACCGACACCGTAGGCGCCGATGGTGAAGGCCATGGCACCGAACGCACCGATCGGCGCGAGCTTCATGATCATGTTGATGATGATGAACATGACGTGGGCGAAGCGGTCGATGAAGTCCAGCACCGGCTTGCCGTAGGCACCCAGGCGATGCAGGGCGAAACCGAAGAGCACCGAGAACATCAGCACTTGCAGGATGTCGCCGTTGGCGAAGGCGCCGACGATGGTGTTCGGGATCACGTTGAGGATGAAGGCAACGATGCTCTGGTCTTTACCGGCATTGATGAAGCCGGCGATCTTGCTGGTGTCCAGGGTCGACACGTCGATGTGCATGCCGTTGCCCGGCTGCACGACGTTGACCACGACCAGGCCGATCAGCAGGGCAATGGTGGAAACGATTTCGAAATAGAGCAGTGCATAGCCGCCGGTCTTGCCGACCGATTTCATATTCTGCATGCCGCCGATGCCGCTGACGACGGTACAGAAAATGATCGGTGCGATGACCATCTTGATCAGTTTGATGAACCCGTCACCGAACGGCTTGAGGGCAACGCCGGTCTGCGGGTAGAAGTGGCCGAGCAGAATGCCGATGGCAATGGCTACGATCACCTGGAAATACAGGGATTTGTACAGTGGCTGACGAGTCGTCATGGCAAACCTTCCTCAAGAGTCCCGTGTGACAACATCCACCTGTTGTCCACGACACCTCAATTGCGAACCCTCCTGCACTGGAGGGATTTGTTTTTTGTCGGCTGCACGCGGCAGACCTGTGTATGGCATCGCAAGGCCCGTGCCATTTTTACGAAACGTCCTACAAGTGCCGGGGCAGACGGCGTTTGCTTCTTACCTGGAAATTAAACGCACGCCCAAACTTGGCGGTTTTCCGCCAACCTCCCGCGTCACGTTCCTGGATTTGGCGGATATCCGCCTTGTCGAGCCCAGACGCCCTGTTACCATTCGTCCGCTCAACGGACGGATTTGTGCCATGCGCCAACGCACCATCGCCAGCCACTTCGCCCGCGCCGCCCTGGGTGGCGCGCGTCGCCAGGGGTTCGACTACGTTCCCCTGCTGCAGCAACTGGGGATCAGCCCGGAGCTGCTGGACGAGCCGCGCGCGCGAATCGCCCCCGAGCAATTCGCCCGCCTGTTGCAGGCGCTGTGGGTCGCATTGGCGGACGAATACCTGGGATTTGGCCGGGCACCGAGTAAACCCGGGACGTTCGCCATGATGTGCCACACGTTGATCCACTGTCGGACGCTGGGCAAGGCGCTGCAGCGCGGCCTGTTGTTCTACAGCCTGTTCCCCGACGCCCCGAGCCTGACCCTCGAAGCTGAAGGCGAACGGGTAAGGCTGAGCCTGGACGAGTCGACACTGCGTGATCCCGACCACTTCCTGGCCGAAAGCCTGCTGGTCATCTGGCATCGCCTCGGCAGTTGGCTGATCGGCCAGCGGATCGGCCTGGAACAAGCGACGTTCAGCTATGCCAGGCCAAGCCACGGCGCGGAGTACGACTTGCTGTTCTCCTGCCCCTTGGTCTTCGAGGCGCGAAGCAGCAGCTTGTTATTCCATGCCCGCTACCTGGAAATGCCGTTGCTGCAGGACGAGCGAACCCTCAAGCACTTTCTCGAACGCTCCCCCGCCGACCTGCTCTCGCGCCCGGACGATGGCCACAGCCTCACCAGCCAATTGCGGCGCCTGCTCAGCCGCGACACGGCGCGCTGGCCGGACCTGGACACGGTCGCTGCGCATCTGCATATCAGCTCGCAGACCCTGCGCCGGCATCTGCGCGAGGAAGGCACCAGCTTCCAGGAGCTCAAGGATCAGTTGCGGCGGGATATCGCCATCTACCACCTGGGCCGCGCGGACCTGTCGTTGCAGCAGATCGCCGAACAGCTGGGGTTCTCCGAACCGTCGGCGTTTCATCGGGCGTTCAAGAAGTGGACGGGGGTGACGCCGGGGGCTTATCGGGAGCAGGAGAGCTGAGTGGTGACATCGAATGTGCTGCCCCCGTGGCGAGGGGATTTATCCCCGTTGGGCTGCGCAGCAGCCCTAAAGCAGTGACTCAATCTACCTGACACACCGAGTTGTCTGTTTGGGGGGCTGCTACGCAGCCCAGCGGGGATAAATCCCCTCGCCACAGGGGCCGGCAAACACACCGAAAATGTTCCAGTCAAACCACCGAGAAATGAATCCGGAACGCCGCCCCGCCCAGTTCTGAATCTCCCAGCGTCAACCGGGCGCCATAGCTCTCGATGATGTCTTTTACCACCGCCAGGCCGATCCCCTGCCCCGGATGCTGGCGATCCAGCCGTTCACCCCGCTGCAGGATCCGTGCACGCTGGTCCGGTGGCACGCCCGGTCCGTCGTCCTCGATGCTCAACTCCGTCCCGCCGAGCGTCTGGTGCACGCTCACCCGCACGTGCCCCAGGCACAGCCGATAGGCGTTTTCCAACAGGTTGCCGAGCATCTCCAGCAAGGCGCCCTGCTCGATCGGCACCTGGCAATCCTCCGGCAGGTCGAATTCGACCTGCACGCGCTTGTCGCGATAGACCTTGTCGAGGGTGTCGCAGAGGCTTTGCAACACCGGGCGCAAGGGCACCTGATGGCGCACCAGGCCGCTTTTGCGCAGGCTGGCGCGCTGCAACTGGTAGCCGATCTGCTGGCTCATGCGCTCGATCTGGGTTTGCAGCACCCAGGCCTGCCCACGATCCTCGGGACGCCGGGCCATGTCCTCGCTGACGCCTTGCAGCACCGCCAGCGGAGTCTTGAGGCTGTGCGCCAAGTCATCGAGGGAGTCCCGATAGCGGCTGCGCTGCTCACGCTCGCTGTGCAGCAGGCGGTTGAGCGAGCCGGTCAGGCGCAGCAGTTCGCGGGGATGCGCGGTGCTGAGGCTTTCGCGGGTGCCGGTTTCGATCTCATCCAGCTCCTGGCTCAGACGGCGCAACGCCCGCAAGCCCCAGGTCAGGCCGATCCATAACAGCGCCAGCAGCACCGCCAGCGCGGCGCCGAACCCCAGGTAAAGGTTTTCTCGCAGGCCTTGCAGCGTCATTTCGTAATCGTGCACCGGCTGCAGGGTGACGATGCTGAACGCCGCGCTCTGGCCCCCGAGCAGCTTGACCTCGACGTCGTAGACAAAAAACTCCTGGCCGTTGTCCTCGCGGATGCGCGCAAACTGGTTGCCCAGCCCGTCGTAGCGCGGCGCGTAGTTGATGTGTTCTTCCTGGGTCGCCTTCGAACGCCAGACCAACCGCCCTTCGCGATCATAGATGTAGCCCAGCAGGCGGGCATCGGCGAGGTTGAAGCGCTCATCGGGCAATTGCGCCGGCATCTTCAGGCGATTGTTTTCGACCCGGGCGGCGGAGATCAGCGTGGTCACGTCCGAAGCCAGGCGCTGCTCGATGGATTCCTGCAAGGCCAGGCTGAAGGCGCCCTGCATCGCCGGCAGCAGCGCCAGCATGAACAGCACCGCCAATGTCATGGCGGCCAGCATCAACCGCAATCGCAGCGAACGAATCACTGGCAGCGCTCGTTGAACAGGTAACCCAGGCCACGCACGGTATCGATCGGCTTGAACCCGGCCGGGGCTTCCAGTTTGCGGCGCAGGCGCCCGACCAGCACTTCGATCACATTGGGATCGCGCTCGTCGTCATCGGGATAAAGCTGCTCCATCAGGCGATCCTTGGCGACCACCTGCTGGTGATGGCGCATCAGGTATTCGAGGATGCGGTATTCGTAGGCGGTCAAGGCCAGCGGCTCGTCACCGAGGGACGCCTGCTTGCGGTTGAGGTCGAGCAACAATGGACCGGCGACGATGGTTGACTGGGTGAAACCGCTGGAGCGACGCAGCAGTGCATTCAGCCGGGCTTCGAGCTCTTCGAACTGAAACGGCTTCACGACGTAGTCATCGGCCCCCGCAGCCAGGCCTTCGACCTTGTCCTGCCAATTGCCGCGGGCGGTCAGGATCAGGATCGGAAAGGTCTTGTCCTGCGAGCGCAACCGGCGAATCAGTTCCAGGCCGCTGATGCCCGGCAGGCCCAGGTCGATCACCGCCAGGTCGTGATTGAATTCGCCGACCTGGTACAAGGCCTCCTCGGCATTGGCCACGGCCTGGACCACATGGCCGCTGTCGGTGAGACGGGTTTGCAGGTGGTGGCGCAACAACGCTTCGTCTTCGACAACCAATAGTTTCATGGGCCTCTCCCAGGCGAATCAAACAACCAATTTCCAACCAAAGGCGCCGGATCGTACGCGCCGATCCGGCTTCACGTCATCATTGCCCTGCCGCCTAGAACGTATAGTTGGCGGACAGGTAGGTCTGGGCGCTGCTGGTCAGGTCCAGCGATCCCACCTTGGCGCCATCGCGCGGGCTCATCTCGGTGCTGGCATTGCTGCGCAGGTAACGGTAACCCAGTTCCACCGAGGTGTTTTGCGAAATCTGCTGCAGCACGCCGCCTTGCAGGCCAACGGCATAACCGATATCGCTGTCGCGGCTGAAGCCTGGGGAATCCTGGGTCAACTTAGTCAGCCCCGCCGTGCCACCTCCGAACAATTTGGTGCTGGCGGTGACCGGATAGAACAGATCGTAGCTGCCCAGCAGGTTTTCCTGGCGCAGCTTGATTCCGTTGTGGGTGCCCGATACGTTGTCGTAGGTGGCGTAGTAGCGGCCCTGGTCATTCTGACGACCCAGGCGCAGGCCGTAGGTGGTGTCCTTGCCGATGATACCGTCGGCGTTCGGGTTGTTCAGCGCGCTGTCCAGGGCGTTGGATTTCTTGACCTTGTCGCTGGTCTGGCCGAGGGTCAGGCCGGCGAAGTTGTCATCGGCATGGGCCAGGGCGCTGGCGCCCAGCACGGTGAAGGCCAGCAGCAGTTTTTTCATATGAGTCATGGTCAGGTTCCTTGTGATGCGGTGGTTGTGTGAAGTCGCAGCCACGATATCCAGGGGTCCCTGAACCCCTCTTGAACGTTCTCTGAACCTGGGCTGAATGAATCGGCTAGTCTGTTCCAACAAACTTTTTAAGGAGATCGATCATGCGCAGGTTGCTTGCTGTTGTACTTCTGGCCTTGAGCGGCGCGAGCCACGCCGCCATCCAGACCCAGGAGATTCCCTACACCAGTGCCGACGGCACGAAGCTGATCGGCTATTACGCCTATGACGACGCGGTCAAAGGCCCGCGCCCCGGCGTGGTGGTGGTGCATGAATGGTGGGGGCTGAACGACTATGCCAAGCGCCGCGCCCGTGACCTCGCCGGCCTGGGCTACAGCGCCCTGGCCATCGACATGTACGGCGACGGCAAGAACACCGAGCATCCGGAGGACGCCAAGGGCTTCATGCAGGCCGCGCTCAAGGATGGCAAGGCGGCCAGCGCGCGCTTCCAGGCCGGCCTCGACCTGTTGAAGAAACAACCGCAGACCGACCCGGACAAACTCGCCGCCATCGGCTACTGCTTCGGCGGCAAGGTGGTGCTGGACGCGGCGCGCCAAGGCGTTCCACTGGCCGGCGTGGTGAGCTTCCACGGCGCGCTGGTCACCAACACGCCGGCCACCCCCGGCAGCGTCAAGGCCAGGATCCTGGTGGAGCACGGCGCGCTGGACAGCATGGTCACCGAAGACAACGTCACCGCGTTCAAGAGCGAGATGGACAAGGCCGGCGCCGACTACAAGTTTGTCAGCCTGGAAGGCGCCAAGCACGGCTTCAGCAACCCCGACGCCGACCGCCTGAGCCATGGCGAACATGGTGGGCCGGACATCGCCTACAACAAGGAAGCTGACGAGAAGTCGTGGGCGGATATGCAGAAGTTCTTCAAGAAGATTTTCAACTGACGGCGGGTCTTTCAGCTGAAACCATCACCCGTGGCGAGGGAGCTTGCTCCCGCTCGGTTGCGCAGCGACCGCAAGATTTCAGGGCCGCTTCGCGCTGGAGCGCCAGCCCGCCCAGCGGGAGCAAGCTCCCTCGCCACAAAAGCCTCCTCGCTCACAGCCCCTGCCACTACCCAGGCGCAAGCCAACCCGGCAAAATGCCCGGCATGAACCCACTCCCTGCCCTGCCCGCCTGCTGTTCGCCCCTGGATGACCAATGGCTGCTGCCTGACGCCCTGCCCGATACGGTGCTGCTCAGTACTCGCTTCGATCCGATGTTGCTTGTCGCTGACGATTTTCCGAACAGCGCCATCGAGCCTCCGGCGAGCATCCGGCGCTCGGTAGCCAAACGTCAGGCGGAGTTTCTCGCCGGGCGGATCTGTGCCCGGGCGGCACTGCTGCGCCTCGACGGGCAGGCCGACGTGCCGGCCATCGGCGAAGACCGCGCCCCGGTGTGGTCGGCCCATGTCAGCGGCTCGATCACCCACAGCACCGGCCGGGCCGCGGCAATCGTCGCGCAAAAACGGGACTGGCAAGGGCTGGGCATGGATCTGGAAAACCTCCTCGACCCCGAACGCGCCGAGCGCCTGGCCGGTGAAATCCTCACCCCGGCGGAACTGCTGCGCATGGCCACCGCGCCGCAGGATGACCGCGCATTGCTGGTCACCCTGACTTTTTCGATGAAAGAAAGCCTGTTCAAGGCGCTGTACCCCATCGTCGGGCAGCGTTTCTACTTCGAGCATGCCGAAATAGTCGAGTGGTCCCACTCCGGGCAAGCGCGGCTGCGGTTATTGACCGATCTGTCGACCGAGTGGCGCCATGGCAGTGAGCTGCAGGGGCAGTTTGGGGTGAAGGATGGGCAGTTGTTGAGCCTGTTGGGAGTCAAGGCCTGAGATTTCTGGCGCTTTACAGGGCCTCATCGCGAGCAAGCTCGCTCCCACAGGTTGGACTGCATTTCAATGTGGGAGACTTTCGGGACCTCTTCGCGAGCAGGCTCCACATGGATTCGGGGTTGGGCACGGCATTGGTGTTCACCAGATCCACTGTGGGAGCGAGCTTGCTCGCGATGACGGCAGGTCGGGCACCCCATATTTCAAGACCGATCCTGATGCCTCGGCCAGCTCAAGCTGAAACACGCCCCGCCCAGGCGCTTGCTCTTGCCGATCAGCGCCCGGCCGTCGTGCCAATGGATGATCCGCCGCACAATCGACAGCCCCAGCCCATGGCCGCCCGACGCGCGTGCGCGGCTGTCGTCCAGGCGCAGGAATGGCTTGAACACCCGCTCCCAGGCCGCCTCCGGTACGCCCGGGCCGTCATCCTCGACGTCGACCCGACAGCGCAACTGGCCGACCTGGTAACTGACGGTCACCTGGGATCTGGCGTGGCGCATGGCATTGCCTACCAGGTTCTGCAACGCCCGATGCAAAAAGCGTGGCTCGGCCTCGACCCAGGCGCCGTCGCAATCGGCGGCGGACAGGCACAGACCGCGCTCCACGGTAACCCCGGCGCGCAACGGGCCCAGTTCTTCGATGACCTGGTTGACCAACGCATCCAGGTCGACCCGTTGGAAATTCAACGCCGGCGACCCTTGCTCCAGCCGCGCATACGTCAGCATTTCATCCACCAGCCGATCCAGGTCTTCGATGTCGTGATCCATGCCGGCCAGGTACTTGTCCCGGGCCTCGGGCGTGCTGGCGCTGCCGAGCATTTCCAGGCCGAAGCGCAGGCGCGCCACCGGTGTACGCAGTTCATGGGACACCGCGCGCACTAACTCGCGCTGGATCGCCAGCAGTTGCTGCAAGTGCTCGGCCATGCCGTTGAACGCTGCTGCCAGGCGCCCGACCGAGTCAGCGCCCCGAGCGGGTACGCGGGTCTCCAGGCTACCCTGGGCGATCTGGGTCGCGGCCGACTCCAGGCCACGCAGACGCCGCTCCAGCTGGCGCACCAGCAGATAGACAATCAGGCCGATCAGGCTCAACCCGAGCGCGGCGATCAGCACCAGCCACTCGGGCGGGTACGGATTCATCTGGTACAGCGGGCCGATTTCCAGCACCCACGGCGTCCCCACCATGCCGGCGAACACCCGGATCGAGTCGGCGCCCTTGCCCAGGGCCATCACCGTGTCGCCCTCGGCCACCCGCCGGCGCTGGTCGTCGTCCATGTCCGCCTGCTCGACAGTCATCAGGCGCAGGTCGAAACCGAAGCCTTTTTCCTGCTTGAGTTGCGCCAGCCGCTCGGGTTGCTCGGCTACCGGATAGCGCACCAGTTCGTCGGCCAACAGGTAAATGGTCGCCCGGGCCAGTTGCTCGCTGATCTGGCGAACCTCCCCGACCAGGGTCAACTGCTCGCCGTCGCTGACCAGCCGATAAACCTTCGCCGCATGCGGCCCGATCTGCTCCACCAGGACCTGCCCGCGCAATACCCGGGTGCGCTGGCCCAGGTCGAGGTCGGTCTGGCTGAACGTCTGCAACGCCAGCGGAATGCCCAGCAGGCGCTCCCACACCGCCAGGGCCCGGCGCCGTTCGGTGTCGTTCATCGGCCGCAGGTTGTCGGCCATCAAGGAAAACGTGCCATGGGCCAGGCGCTCGCGGTATTGCTCGCCGCGCGTCTGGTTGAGCAGGTGCAGCGCCAGCACGCCAAGCACCGCCACCAGCACCAGTGCCGCGCACATGCCGCCATAGATGCGCAGGAAGATGGAGTTCACGGGGTCGCGTCTACGCAGGCTTCAGGGACGAACAGGTAGCCTTTGCTGCGGATGGTCTTGATCAATCGAGGATGGTCCGGGTCGTCGCCGATCTTCGGACGGATGCGCGAGATGCGCACGTCGATCGAGCGATCCTGGCCGTCGTAGCCAATGCCGCGCAGGGCGGTGAAGATTTCCTCGCGGGACAGGATGCGCCCGGCGTTGGACACCAGCAGCCAGAGCAGGTCGAATTCGGCGCTGGTCAGCTCGATACCGTTGCCCTGCAGCCAGGCTTCGCGCAAGGCGTTGTCCACCACCAACGGGCCGAACTCCAGGCGCCGCTGCTTCGGCGCTGCGGACGGCTCCGGCTCGCTGCGTCGCAGCAGGGCCTGGATGCGGGCCAACAGTACGCGCGGGCGCACCGGTTTGCAGACATAGTCGTCGGCGCCCAGGTCCAGGCCCTGGATCTGGTCGGTGTCGTCAGCCCGCGCGGTGAGCATCAGGATCGGCCCGTCGTAGTGCTCGCGCGCCTTGCGGCAAATGCTCAAGCCATCTTCGCCGGGCAGCATCAGGTCGAGAATGACCAGGTCCGGCTGCTCGTCGATGATCCGCTGGGCCGCCACCGCGCCGTTGCCCTCGATGGCGACGCGCAGGCCGTTGCTTTCCAGGTATTCGCGGGTCAGCTCGGCCAGGCGCTGGTCATCCTCGACAATCAATATCTGCCAGGCTTCTTGTTCCACGGAGGGGCCTCGTCTTGTTGTAGCTATAAAAAGAAGGGTAAGCACAACCCTGTGGCGAGGGGATTTATCCCCGCTGGGTCGCGAAGCGGCCCCCTGCATACCATCTGAAACACTACAGTCCTTTTGGGGCCACTGCGTAGCCCAGCGGGGATAAATCCCCTCGCCACAACCACCCGCTTGATACGGACCCTCCCATCTTTTTGTCATATCAAAGGAGGATCATCCCGCTCATGCACCGGCCGATTGTATAAACGGCGGCTGCATGGAAAACAAGCGGACAAATGCGTTCGGTCGAGCCGGATGTGTGTGGTAACGTGCGCGCCCGCAAAAACACCAAGCTGTTTTCGGCCGCTCGAAATCGTTGAAAAAAGGCTCGCTCCAGCAAGGTCGCGGCCTACAGCGCAGTTCCACGTTTCGCACACAAATTACGCACAGGCTTATCCACAGGTAGCACGTTGATTCATCCCCCAAAACGCATTATCTTGTAGCCCGCCGCGCAAAAAACCCTACATGTAGGGTTTCATGCCAAAAACCAAACACAAGTCGGATAGAGAATTCAAGCGCTTTTCTTGCCTCTGTCTTGCTGCAACAGCGCATTTTTCCAAACCCAGACCGCCCCTGCGGATGGCAACTGTTTCCAAGGTCGAAAACGACCGGAACGGTACGGGTGTTGCAGTCCTTTGCTGCCACCTGGCAAACCCGGTTTCGAGCCCAGGCTCGCGACCCGAGAACTTCGGATGGAAGCGGTGCCACCGGCCCGCTTCCTACTGTCCCGAAGTTGTTATACCCGGCGCCAGCCGGTTGTAGTGCTTCAGGACGGAACGGTGGGCACCGTGATGGTGCCCAAATAAACATAGAGAACGTGGAGACACCCATGCACACCGACACAACTCGCGAGAACCCGCAGGGCACCGCGCCGCTGGCCGCCGATTCGAGCCCGGATCTGTCCGCCACCGCGCCTGGCCAGCTGCGCGTGATCAAGCGTAACGGGACTGTCGTTCCTTACACCGATGACAAGATCACCGTCGCCATCACCAAAGCGTTCCTCGCAGTTGAGGGCGGCACCGCTGCCGCCTCGTCGCGAATCCACGACACCGTGGCCCGCCTGACCGAACAGGTCACCGCGACCTTCAAGCGTCGCATGCCGTCGGGCGGCACCATCCACATCGAAGAGATCCAGGACCAGGTCGAACTGGCCCTGATGCGTGCCGGCGAGCAGAAAGTCGCCCGCGACTACGTGATCTACCGTGACTCCCGGGCCAAGGAACGCGCCATCCGCACGCCGGCCGACGCACCGGTCCAGGCTCACCCTTCGATCCGCATCGCCCGCGCCGACGGCAGCCTGGCGCCACTGGACATGGGCCGCCTGAACACCATCGTCACCGAAGCCTGCGAAGGCCTGGAAGAAGTCGACGGCGACCTGATCCAGCGCGAGACCCTGAAGAACCTCTATGACGGCGTCGCCCTCAAGGACGTCAACACCGCGCTGGTGATGACCGCCCGCACCCTGGTGGAGCGCGAACCGAACTACTCGTTCGTGACCGCCCGCCTGCTGATGGACACCCTGCGCGCCGAAGGCCTGAGCTTCCTGGAAGTCGCCGAGAGCGCGACCCACCACGAAATGGCCGACCTGTACGCCAAGGCCCTGCCGGCCTATGTCGCCAAGGGTATCGAGTACGAATTGCTGAACCCTGTCCTGGCCGAATTCGACCTGGAAAAACTCGGCAAGGCGATCAACCACGAGCGCGACCAGCAGTTCACCTACCTGGGCCTGCAAACCCTGTACGACCGTTACTTCATCCACAAGGATGGCGTGCGTTTCGAACTGCCGCAGGTGTTCTTCATGCGTGTGGCCATGGGCCTGGCGATCGAAGAGAAGCAGCGTGAAGACCGTGCCATCGAGTTCTACAACCTGTTGTCGTCCTTCGACTACATGGCGTCGACCCCGACTCTGTTCAACGCCGGCACCCTGCGTCCACAACTGTCGAGCTGCTACCTGACCACCGTGCCGGACGACCTGTCGGGCATCTACGGCGCCATCCACGACAACGCCATGTTGTCGAAATTCGCCGGTGGCCTGGGCAACGACTGGACCCCGGTTCGCGCATTGGGCTCGTACATCAAGGGCACCAACGGCAAATCCCAGGGCGTCGTGCCGTTCCTCAAAGTGGTCAACGACACCGCCGTTGCGGTCAACCAGGGCGGCAAGCGCAAGGGCGCGGTCTGCGCCTACCTGGAAACCTGGCACATGGACATCGAAGAGTTCATCGAGCTGCGCAAGAACACCGGTGATGACCGTCGTCGTACCCACGACATGAACACCGCCAACTGGATCCCGGACCTGTTCATGAAGCGCGTCTTCGATGACGGCAAGTGGACCCTGTTCTCGCCATCCGAAGTGCCAGACCTGCACGACCTGACTGGCAAGGCCTTCGAAGAGCGCTACGAGTACTACGAAGCCCTGACCGAGTACAACAAGATCAAGCTGTTCAAAGTCGTCCAGGCCAAAGACCTGTGGCGCAAGATGCTCTCGATGCTGTTCGAGACCGGCCACCCATGGCTGACCTTCAAGGACCCGTGCAACCTGCGCAGCCCGCAGCAGCACGTGGGCGTGGTCCACAGCTCGAACCTGTGCACCGAGATCACCCTGAACACCAACAAGGATGAGATCGCAGTCTGCAACCTGGGCTCGATCAACCTGCCGAACCATATCGTCGACGGCAAGCTGGACACCGCCAAGCTGCAACGCACCGTGAACACCGCCGTGCGCATGCTCGACAACGTGATCGACATCAACTACTACTCGGTGCCGCAAGCGAAGAACTCCAACTTCAAGCACCGTCCGGTCGGCCTGGGCATCATGGGCTTCCAGGACGCGCTGTACCTGCAGCACATCCCGTACGGTTCGGACGCTGCGGTCGAGTTCGCCGACAAGTCCATGGAAGCGGTCAGCTACTACGCGATCCAGGCTTCCTGCGACCTGGCCGACGAGCGCGGTTCATACGAGACGTTCCAGGGTTCGCTGTGGTCCCAGGGCATCCTGCCGCTGGACTCGCAACAGATCCTGATCGCCCAGCGTGGCCAGAAGTACATCGATGTCGACCTGAACGAATCCCTGGACTGGGCTCCGGTTCGCGCCCGTGTGCAGAAAGGCATCCGTAACTCCAACATCATGGCCATCGCACCGACCGCGACCATCGCCAACATCACCGGCGTGTCGCAGTCGATCGAACCGACCTACCAGAACCTGTATGTGAAGTCGAACCTGTCGGGCGAATTCACCGTGATCAACCCGTACCTGGTTCGCGACCTCAAGGCTCGCGGCCTGTGGGACTCGGTCATGATCAACGACCTGAAGTACTACGACGGTTCGGTACAGCAGATCGAGCGCATCCCGCAGGAGCTCAAAGAGCTCTATGCCACCGCGTTCGAAGTGGACACCAAGTGGATCGTCGACGCCGCCAGCCGTCGTCAGAAGTGGATCGACCAGGCTCAGTCGCTGAACCTGTACATCGCCGGCGCTTCGGGCAAGAAGCTCGACGTGACCTACCGCATGGCCTGGTACCGTGGCCTGAAAACCACCTACTACCTCCGTGCCCTGGCCGCCACCAGCACCGAGAAGTCGACCATCAACACCGGCAAGCTGAACGCGGTTTCCGCTGGCGGCAACCACGGTGACGATTCGGTCCTGGCTGCTCCAGCCGGCCCTGCGCCAGTGCCAAAAGCCTGCGCCATCGACGAGCCGGATTGCGAAGCTTGCCAATAAGCTGAGCGGGTGGGCGCTGAAAGGCGCCTGCTGAGGAAAGCCCCCGATAGACCGCTGGTTTATCGGGGGTTTTCTTTTGTCTGGAATAGAGTGTTGACTGACCCAGCGCTTTCGCGAGCAGGCTCGCTCCCACATTGGAATGTGTCCTTTCTGTGGGAGCGAGCCTGCTCGCGAAGAGGCCGGCACAAACAATACAAAACCATCGCCCATGAAAAAGCCCCTCTTGCGAGGGGCTCCTTGTGCAGCTTCAAGCAACCATCGGCATCAAGTCATCTGAATAATGGTCTGCATGATGGTGCTCTGGGTGGAGATGGTCTTGGCGTTCGCCTGGTAGTTGCTCTGGGCCTTGATCAGCTCGACCAGTTCGTTGGTCAGGTTGACGTTGGACTCTTCCAGGGAGTTGGAGACGATCGAACCCAAGGTGCCGGTTTCCGGAGCATCGTAGCCCGGGATACCCGACGCGAAGGTTTCTTTCCAACTGGTGCCGCCTACCGGCTGCAGACCTTGCTCGTTGGTGAAGCTGGCCAGGGAGAGCTGGCCGATCGGCTTGGTCTGGTTGTTGCTGAAGTTGGCCAGCAGCACACCGCTGCCGTCGATGGTCAGGTTGGTGATCTGGCCGGTGGCGTAGCCGTTCTGAGTAGGAATCGACCGTGCGGTGTCAGCGTTGAACTGGGTGGTCTTGCCCAGGGAAAGTGTAATGGTATCAGCGCCATCGGCACCGTTGGCACTCCACACGCCATCTTTCACGGTACCTGGAATCCAGCCTGTGAGCTTCAGATCGCTACCCACGATCGGTGGATTGGGCGGAACAGCAATGGGAGCGGGAGTGCTCACCTGAAGCAACTCGCCGCTCTCACCAAAAGTCATGGTCGAAGGGACCGCAAGACTGGTTGCGGCGGTCGGCAAACTGCCGTCCAGGTTACGACCATCGATCAGGGTGTAGACGTCCCAGGTGTTGGCGCCCGTCTTGACCATGTACTGGTCCATGGAGTGCTGGTTACCCTGGGCATCGTAGACCGGGGTGGTGAACTGCTTGGTGAAGGTGGCGGTATTGGCCGGATCGAACTTGTAGGTCGCCGTCTTCGGAATCGCGTCTGCCGTCGAGTTCAGGTTGATGGTCGACGAAATCAGGTCGGTAGGCTTGGGCGGCAGGTTGGACGTGTCGATGCGCAGGTCGGTCAGGATGCCGTTCTGGATCTTGCCGTTGGCATCCACGCCATAACCCTGCAGGCGCGCGGTGCCTTCGCTGTTGGTGATGAAGCCTTCCTTGTCGGTCTTGAAGGTACCGGCACGGGTGTAGCTCAGCGAACCGTTGTTGCTCAGGACAAAAAAGCCCTGGCCCTGGATACCCATGTCCAGCACGTTGCCGGTGTTGTTCACGTCACCCTGGCCGAACTGCTGGGAAACGTTGGCCAGGCGCACGCCGTTGCCGACGGTCTTGGAGCCCGAGCCCAGCTTGGTGGCCGAGTAGACGTCGGCGAATTCCGCGCGGGACGACTTGAAACCGGTGGTCGCCACGTTGGCGATGTTGTTACCCGTCACGTCCAGCTGTTTGTTGGCTGCATAGAGACCGCTAAGGCCGATATTGAAAGACATATTGCACTCCTTTTTGCCGGGTTAGTCGGCTCTTACATACCAATAGTTTGTACGCGTGACAGCGGGATGCTGCCCAGGCCGGCGAGGTTGAGCATCAGCTCGCCGCCGGTCTGGCTGATCGTGACGCTGCTGACCGTGGCCGGCAGGTTGGTGACCAGCGAAGTCGCCTTGCCATCGATGGTGGTCGAGGCGGCGAAGGTATAGGTGCCCGACTCGAGCGGGGTGCCGTCTTCGCCCTTGCCGTCCCAGATGAAATCGGCCTTGCCGGCGTTCTGGCTGCCCAGCTCGATGGTGCGCACCGTCTTGCCGTCCTTGTCGTTGATCTTGATCGAGAGGGACGACACCGATGTCGGTACCACCACGGTGCCGTTGAGGCTCTTGGAGGTGTCGACCACCGCCTTGTCGCCCGGGGCAATGACCGAACGGCCCACCAGCGAAGAAGCCTGCAGGGCCTGGGACGAGTTGTAGTTGCTGGCAATACCCCTGACGGTGTCGTTGAGGGTGGTGATGCCTTCCAGGCTGCTGAACTGCGCCAACTGGGCAACAAACTCGCCGTTGTCCTGTGGCTCCAGCGGGTTCTGGTTATTCAGCTGAGTGACGAGCAACTGCAGGAACGCATCCTTGCCCAGCTCTTTCTTGCCAGTCGCCGCAGCCGACGCCGCGCCCAGGCCATCGGTCGTGGTGTTGGTCTTGACCGAGGAGTTGGCCAGTACTTCGTTGAGGCTCAAACCGGTGGTATTGGTGACGCTCATGTGACTCGCCCCTTATCACTGACCGAGGGTCAGGACCTTCTGCATCATGGCTTTGGCGGTGTTCATCATTTCGACGTTGGTCTGGAACGAACGACTGGCGGAAATCATGTCGGCCATTTCTTCAACGACGTTGACGTTCGGGTAGTAGACGTAACCCTTGGCGTCGGCGGCTGGATGATTCGGCTCGTAACGGGCGTCGAGGTTGCTCTGGTCTTCAACCACGCCGAGTACCTGTACACCCTGCCCGGCCGCGTCCTGGTCCTGGAACAGCGAGTCGCTGCCGCCGGACTGGCCGCCCTGGAACATGGTGGCGAATACCGGGTGGCGGGCGCGGTAGGTCTGGTCGATGCTCGACGAGACGGTCTCGGCGTTGGCGATGTTACTGGCGACGGTGTTCAGGCGAGTGGTCTGGGCACTCATGGCACTGCCGGCGATGTTGAATACGCTCGCGATCGACATGAATTACTCTCCACGCAGGGCTGATACCAGCCCTTTGAATTTACTGTTGAGCAGGGTGAAGCTGGCCTGGAAGTTCACGGAGTTTTCCGCGTAGTTGGACTGTTCCAGTTGAGCATCCACGGTGTTCTGGTCGATCGACGGCTGCATCGGCGTGCGATACATCAACGATCCGTCGCCACTGCCAACGCCCTCGGCTTCGATATGACGGTTGTTGGTCATGTTCAAGGCGAAGTGGCCGTTCTTGGTTTTTTCGTTCTGCTCGGCGAGCACCTTGGAAAAGTCCAGGTCACGGGCCTTGTAGTTCGGGGTGTCGGCGTTGGCAATATTGTTGGCCAGGACTTCGGCACGCTGGGCGCGGAAGCTCAGGGCCTGTTCGTGGATACCGAGCGCTTTATCGAAGCTGATGCTCATGGCGGAAACCTTTGGGTGACCAGAATGTTCGTACGATGGCTTTAGCAATCACCGTGCCACTTTCCAAAAGCCCGTAAACCGGGGCTTTGCGGGGATCGGCAAAGCGGCAATGCCAGAAAAGCGGCAATCGGTTTCCGCTGGCTGCCGCTTTTCTGCCGCTTTCATCCAGACAATGGGGGACAAATGTGGGAGCGAGCTTGCTCGCGATAGCGATCTGTCAGATACATGGGTTTTGGATGTGCCGCCGCTATCGCGAGCAAGCTCGCTCCCACAGGGATGTGTTGGATTGGAGGAACTGGAGGGCAAAAAAAACGGGAGCCCCGTAGGGCTCCCGTTTTTTACAACCCAGGCCAATCACTTCGCCTGATAAATGATCCCCGGACTGCACTGGACCATCTGGTAATGATCCGGCAAGCCGTTCAACGCCTCGGACGCGCCTAGGAACAGGTAGCCGCCCGGCTTCAGGGTGCTGTGGATACGCAGCAGGATGTCTTTCTTCACCTCGGCGGAGAAGTAGATCAGCACGTTGCGGCAGAACACGATGTCGAACTTGCCCAGGCTGGCATAGCTGTCCAGCAGGTTGAACGAGCGGAACTCCACGCGGCTCTTGATCGGCGCCTTGACCACCCACTTGCCCGGCCCTTTCGGATCGAAATAGCGTTGCAGGCGATCAGGCGACAGGCCACGGCCGATCGCCAGGCTGTCGTACTCACCGGTCTTGCAGTTGTTGAGCATGGTCCCGGACAGGTCGGTGGCGACAATTTGCACGCCCATCTTCAGCTGGCCGAGGTTGGAGCGTTCGAACTCATCGATGGACATCGACAGCGAATACGGTTCCTGTCCCGACGAGCAGGCCGCCGACCAGATGCGCAGGCGTTGCCCCGGACTGGCCTTGATGGCCGCCGGCAACACCCGGTTCTTCAATACCTCGAAGGGATAGGTATCGCGAAACCACAGGGTTTCGTTGGTGGTCATCGCATCCACCACCATCTCGCGCAAACCGCTGCGTGGCTGGGTCTGGATGCGCTGCACCAGTTCGCCCAGCGACTTGAGACCCTGTTGTTCCATCAATTTGTTGAGACGGCTCGACACCAGGTACTGCTTGTTTTCACCAAGCAAGATGCCACAGGCTTTTTCCAGGAAGACCCGGAACTGTTCGAAATCCAAATTACCCGTAGACAAGATACCGCCTCTTTTCACTGTGTTGACTTGCCGGGCGCACAACGCGCCCGACCTTTATTCTGCTGCCTTGATTCGCTCGACCACCCGCGACGCCAGGTCATCGGGCCGGAACTTGGCCAGAAAATCATCGGCGCCGACTTTCTTGACCATCGCCTGGTTGAAAACCCCGGACAACGAAGTATGCAAGATGATGTGCAGCTTCTGCATGCGCGGGTCGCTGCGAATCTCCGACGTCAGCGTGTAGCCATCCATCTCCGGCATCTCGATGTCGGAAATCATCATCAGGAACTCTTCTTCCGGCTTCTTGCCCTCATCGACCATCTGACGCAGGTAATCCAGCGCTTGCCGTCCGTCGTTGAGGGCGACCACTTCGACGCCGACCGTTTGTAGACACCGCGTGACCTGCTTGCGTGCCACTGAAGAATCGTCGACGGTCAGGACTCGCAGCGAAATCGCCTTGTGCTGGGTCTCGGCATCCACCACGCCGACGGAAATCGTCTCCGGGGTCGGCGCCACTTCGGCGAGGATCTTCTCCACGTCGATGATTTCCACCAACTGGTTGTCGACCCGGGTCACCGCCGTCAGGTAGTGATCGCGGCCGGTGCCCTTGGGCGGCGGATGGATCTCTTCCCAGTTCATGTTGACGATGCGCTCCACCGACCGCACCAGGAACCCTTGGGTCTTGGTGTTGTACTCGGTGATGATCACAAACGGATTGCTCTGATCCAGCAGCCGACCGGAACCGGTCGCCATTGCCAGGTCGAGAATCGGGATGGTCGCCCCCCGGATATTCGCCACACCGCACACGACGGGACTGGACTTCGGCATCAGGGTCAGCTTAGGGCATTGCAGCACTTCGCGAACCTTGAACACGTTGATCCCATACAGTTGTTGGCCATCGAGACGGAACAACAACAGCTCCAGGCGATTCTGACCGACCAGCTGTGTGCGCTGGTTTACCGAATCCATCACTCCCGCCATGCCCTGACTCCTACCTAACGCTAATGTGTCCGACGCGCATTCATCACTAAACGGCACGGGGCTTGCTATTGAACCGGCATGAACGCACAAACGACATTTTCTCGACGCCTGACCACTCACTGCCGCCACTGGCTCGGTGCACTGTTTGCCGTCTGCCTGTTTGCGGTCGGCGGACGCGCCGTCGCTGATGTGCCGGTTACCTTGCCTGATCTCCTTATCGGCGTCACGCAGGGCTTTCTTGAATTCACCGTAGAAGACTATCTGGCAACCAGTCAAACCGAAGGTCGCTACGAGATTGAAGTCAACCAGCTCGATCCGCGCCTGCGCATGCCGATGTGCGACAAGGAATTGACTGCCTCGCTGGAAAGCCCGGCAAGGCCCCTGGGCCGGGTCACGGTGAAGGTACGTTGCGACAGCGCCGCGCCCTGGACGGTTTTTGTGCCCGCTCAAGTGCGGCTGTTCCGCGAGATTGTCACGACCACCCGTCCGCTCAAGCGCGCCGGGATTGTTGAGCCGCAGGACGTGGTGCTGCGTGAACGCGACATCAGCCAGATCAGCCAGGGTTTCCTGACGTCCGCCGATCAGGCCATCGGGCAGAAACTTGTCCGACCAATGGTCGCCGATCAGGTCGTTACCCTCGTGCACCTGGAACAGGCCGAAGTGATCCGCAAGGGCGACCAGGTCGTCATTACCGCCCGCAGCGGCACCCTGGCCGTGCGGATGCCCGGCGAGGCGCTGGCCAATGGCGGCGTACGCGAGCAGATTCGGGTGAAGAACCTCAATTCGAAACGGGTGATCAAGGCGCAGGTGATAGCGCCCGGCCACGTGGAAGTGGCCATGTAACGGGGTAGACAGGCTGGCGCTTGACCTCGGTGTTCCCTAGACTGTGCCTTACGCAAAGGCAAGCGCAGACGTGCGCACGTTCATTTGATAAATGAGCCTAAAGTTATTTTGGGAATGGCCGAAAACATGGCAAGCGTCCAAATACCCAGAGGTTTTTTACCATGGTCATCGATTTCAATCGTTTAAACAGCTCCTCGCCGCTGACAGGCACAACGCGCACTGGCGCCAGCAAGGAAACCGTCGAAACCGACAAGTCCAAGCCGGCTGACAAGGCCGTCACTGTCAACAACGGGGAGTCGGTACACCTCAGCAATGAGGCTCAGCAGTTGCAGAAGGTCACTGACAAGCTGCGCGATCAACCTGTCGTCGACGACGCCCGCGTGGCGCAGTTGAAAGCAGCAATCGCCGATGGCAGCTATAAAGTCGACAGCAACCGTGTAGCCAGCAAACTGCTCAACTTCGAAGCCCAGCGCTAGGCTGATGCCAGCGCCAGGCTTTTGGACGCTTAAGACCCAAGGCCAGCCATGCACGATACTAATTTGTTGCAATTGATCATCGACGACTTTGCCCCGGCGCAACAATTGCTGGAGCTGTTGCAGACCGAAGCCCTGGCATTGCACGGGCGGGATATGCCTCTGCTGGAAAATCTTCTGGCGCAGAAACAGGCATTGATCATTTTGCTCGATCAGCATGGCCGCAAGCGCAGCGAGATTCTCGCCAGCCTCAACCTGCCCGCTGACAACAACGGCCTCGCGCAACTGGCCAGCCAGTCGTCGGTTGGCGATCAGCTGTTGTCGCAAAGCGCGGTGCTCAATGACCTGCTCAGCCAGTGTCAGGCCGCCAACGCCCGCAACGGTCAATCCATCCAGATGCAGCAAGTCGCTACCGCCAACCAGTTGCGGATCCTCAATGGCGGCGAAATCCCGACGCTCTACGACGCTCGCGGTTCGACCGCAAAAATGGTCAAGCACCGTCCGCTCAGCCAGGCGTGAAACGAACGATGCCTGCGCACTATCAACGCGCGATACATGCTGGCAAAATGCTGGCTCTTTGTAGTCGTATTTTGCCTGGAGATTGACCCACCGTGTTCAATGCCACAAACGCGGATGATGCTCCGCAGCCGCCCATGGTCCTCACCACCCCCTTGGAAATCTCCGGCAACCTGCGGATGCTGCAAGAGAGCCACGACCCCCTGATCATTACCTTTCATGAGCGCACCCAGCGTTTCCAGAGCTACCTGGTGGATGTCGATCGCGACACCAACACCATCGCCCTGGACGAAATGATCCCACGGGACGGCGAGCGTTTCCTGCTGGCCGGCGAGCCGTTTCGGGTCGAGGGTTTTCATGACGGCGTGCGCATTGCGTGGGAAGGCAACGGGCCGCTGACTATCCAGGACTCGAAGGACGGCCGCTGCTACCGCGGCGCCCTGCCTGAAGAAGTGGTTTACCACCAGCGCCGCAACGCCTTCCGGGCCGCACTGAAACTGGCGCAACTGGTGAATGTTGAACTGGGTGGCGACAAGTTCAAGTCACCGGTGAACGGCAAACTGCTGGATATCTCCGCAACCGGCTGCAAGCTGCGCTTCGATGGCGACATTACCGCACGCCTGCAACTGGGCCAGGTCTACGAACGTTTTGTCGCCGCCCTGCCCTTCGGCAACATGACCGCGCCGGTCGAACTGCGCTACCTGCATTTTGAAGAGCGGATCAATACCACCTTCGCCGGCGTGCGCTTTCACAACATCAGCGGCCTGGTGCAGCGCCAGGTCGAACGCTTCGTGTATCAATTGCAGCGTGAAGCCCGGCGGTTCGACAAAGACGATTTCTGATTTTTCGCGGGCGATAAAAAACGGGCAATCCCTTGCAAGGGTTGCCCGTTTTTTTATCGCCGCTTCAAGGCCTGGCCCGGGTGAAATCCGAAGGTGGCGGTTCGTCTTCCGCGCCTTCGGTGACCGGCTCCAATTCCGGCTCAGGCTCAGGCTCCACGTCGGGGTTGGGCGAGGTCTGCATCTGATCCTGGACGACCTGCTCGTCTACCCGAGGGTCGAGGCACGCCACCAAGGGTGAGCTGGTCATGTTGTCCGGCATGGCCACGTGGTGCAGCGGCGCATCATCGACCTGATGCAGGTTGGTGACCGCTTTCGGCCGGATCCGCCACACCAGCACCAAGGCGAACAAGGCGAAAAATCCGTACAACATCTGGCTACCGAACAGCTTCATCAGCACCCCGGCCGCCAACGGACCGATACTGGCTCCCACGCCGTAAGTCACCAGCAACATGGCCGTAAGCGACACTCGGCGATCGCCTTCGACGTGGTCGTTGGAAAACGCCACCGCCAACGGATACAAACAGAACTGCACCAGCGAACAGCAGAATCCCGCGATGAACAGGACCTCCACCGGCACCTTCGACAGGATCGCCAGTGGTAACGCGCACACCACCAGGATCAGCGCGAAGCAGCGGATCAGCAGCGCACGATCATAACGATCCGACAGCCAACCCAGCGGCCACTGCACCAGCAGGCCGGCAAAGATGCAGCTACCCATGAACAGACCGACCTGCTCGGTAGTAAGCCCCTGCTGGGAAGCGTACAGCGGCGCCAGGCCGTAGAAGGAGCCGACGATCAGCCCCGAGCCAAGCACCGTGGTCAACGATTGCGGCACGCGTTTGATAAAGAAACGCGGCTCCATCGGTGCCGGATGCAGCGGCGCCGGGTGAATCCGCCGGGTCAGCGCCACGGGCACCAGGCACAGGGCGAAACACAACGCCACCAGCATCAGCAGCTCCAGGCCCAGGGCCGGGTGCATGACCAGAATCAGCTGGCCCAGCACCAGCCCCAGGTACGAGGCAATCATGTAGCCGCTGAACACCACCCCGCGCTGCTTGGCCTCGGCCTGCTCGTTGAGCCAGCTCTCGATAACCATGTACTGGCACATCATGCCGAGGCCGACAATCATCCGCAGCACGATCCAGGCCGGCAGCCAGTTCACCAGGCCGTGACCCAATACCGCCGCGCCGACGATCCCGGCGCACGCCGAATAGGCGCGAATATGCCCGACCCGGGCGATCAGCCGATGGCCGATCTTGCCGCCCAGCACCAGGCCGAAATAGTTGGCGGCCATCAACGCACCGACCCACAGGCTGTCGACGTTGTCGGCAGCCAGACGCAAGGCCAGGTACGTACTCAGGAGGCCCGAGCCGATGAGCATCATCAGCGAGGCGAAATAAAGCGCTCGAAAAGGTTTCCAGATTTGGCGCATCGGCGTTCCGAGCGGCTCCTTGAGGTGAGTGAGGGCTATCTTCTGAAGATAGCCCGAATGCGACGGTTGGTTATGCCTGGGCCGCCAGGACGCGCCGCTCCCAAGGCGTGATCTCGTCAAAGAAACTGGTCAGTTCCAGGCTCTTCGACGCGATGTAACCTTCGATGAACTCGCTGCCGAACAGTTCCTTCGCCAAGTGGCTACGCTTGAGACGCTCAAGGGCCGCATGCAAGGTACATGGCAGGGAGAGATTCTCCGGCACTTCGAATTCGCCCTGGATTGCGGCGCTTGGCTCCAGCCGGTTTTCGATGCCATACAGCCCGGCCGCCAGGCTCGCCGCGATCGCCAGGTACGGGTTGGCGTCAGCCCCCGGCAAGCGGTTCTCGACCCGTCGGGCCGCCGGCGAACTGGCCGGAATGCGCAACCCGGCCGAACGATTGTCATGGGACCAACAGGCGTTGTTTGGCGAAGCAAACGGGTGGCACAAGCGGTGGTAGGAATTCACGTTCGGCGCGAACAGTGCGGTGAAATCCGCCATGCCGGCCTGCTGCCCACCGATGAAGTGACGGAAAACAGCCGTCGGCTCGCCCGCCTCGTCGCTGAATACATTCCGACCACTGTCCAGCTCGACGACGCTCTGATGAATGTGCATCGAACTGCCTGGCGTCTGCGCCAGGGGCTTGGCCATGCAGACCACCGTCAGGCCGTGCTTGAGCGCCACTTCCTTGAGCAAGTGCTTGAACAGGAACGTCTGGTCGGCCAGCAACAGAGGATCGCCATGCAGCAGATTGATTTCGAACTGGCTCACGCCCATTTCATGCATGAACGTATCGCGCGGCAAACCCGACGCCGCCATGCATTCGTAGACTTCAGTGAAGAACGGGCGCAAGCCATTGTTGGAGCTGACGCTGAACGCCGACTGGCCGTCTTCGCGGCGTCCGTCCAGGCCCACCGGCGGTCGGAACGGCTGGGTCGGATCCGGATTGGCTGCGAAGACAAAAAACTCCAGTTCCGTCGCGACGACCGGCGCCAGCCCAAGCGCCGCATAGCGCGCTATCACAGCCTTGAGCTGACCACGGGTCGACAGCGGCGAGCTCTCCCCGCTGAGCTCGTCGGCGTCGCAAATCGCCAGGGCACGGGGCGGATGACTCCATGGCAAGCGATGGATCTGTTTCGGATCGGCCACCAGCGCCAGGTCGCCATCATCGCTGCCATAAAAACGCGACGGCGGGTAACCGCCCATGATGCATTGCAGCAGCACGCCCCGCGCCATCTGCAACCGCCGGCCTTCGAGGAAGCCCTCGGCGGTCATCACCTTGCCTCGCGGCACGCCATTCAAATCCGGCGTGACACATTCAATCTCATCAATGCCCGTCAGTCGCTGTGCGAGTGAACGCTGGCCATCGGTCGTCATGACGCAATCCTTGTTATGTGCGAGCCGCGAACGGCAACCCGTACAAAATAGGCTCCAGCTGTTCGGAATATCAAGCAGCTACAAAAATAAACAGCTACTACTGAAACAACTGTGGGAGCGAGCCTGCTCGCGAAGGCGGTGGATCAGCCAATTCAGTATCGAATGGGCGGACGCCTTCGCGAGCGGGCTCGCTCCCACAGGTGAGGGAAGTGTTGCGAGAGGTTTTGTTCAGGGCAGGTAAAGCCTGAACACCCCGCCGCCCAGCACGCCGCCATTGGCAATCTCGGTACGCCCGCTCAAGCCACCCCGCTGATGCAGACCGGCGATCCTCGCGGCGAAATACAGGCCCAGGCCGGTGCTGCCGGAGCTGTGGTTGATGCCCTGCACATACTCGGCCTGACGCTCGATCATCGCAGCTGGATAGCCTTCGCCGTCGTCATTGATGGTCAATACCAGTTGCCCGGCCTCGTCGCTCACGCTGATCAAGAGCGTCTGCCGAGCATGGCGAATCGCGTTGTTGATCATGTTGTCGAGCACCGAGGCAATCAACTCACGATCAAAAAAGCCCAGCGGACTCAGCGGGTCGACTTCGTAGGTGGCCATGATTCCGCGGCTGCGGAACACGTCCTGATGGCCGGCCAGCTGCGCTTCGATGAAGTCATCCAACTCATGATAGGCCGGATGCAACGGCAACTGGTTGACCCCCAGCTTGTACAGCCCCAGCAGTTGCACCAGCAGGCCGTTGAGGTGGGCGAACTCGAAGTCCATCACGCCCTGCTCCGAAGTCTGTCGCTCGGACTCCGGCAAACGCTCGAGCCATTGCGTATGAGCCTGCATGAGCAAGGTCAGGGAGTTCTTCATATCGTGCACGGTAGATGCAATCACCGTGGAAAAATCGAGAGCCTGTTCGCTGTCATTCATCGCCAAATGCCTTGCTTCGCAGTTTCTGATAGCGCGCAAAACGCGCATCGGTATCGGGCATCATGCCCACCAGTTTCAGGCAGGCGCGACATTCCTGGAGCAGCTCCGATTCGACGCTGGTATCGGTGCCGTGCAGCAGGGATTGCGCCATGTTCAGGGCAATACTGATGTTTTTTGGTTGCAGCTTCAGGGCGCGCCGGAACAGCTCTCGCGCCTCGGGCAAGGCGCCGGTCTTGTAGACGCGCACACCCTCACGGTTCAGCTCGGCGGCGGCGTTGCCCTGATTGAGAATGTTGGGGTCATCGGTGAGCTTGGCGATGCCTTGCATCACCGTCGGGTCATCGCCGTAGATTTCCGCGCAGTTCTTCAGCATCGACTCGCCGGCGCTGGTCTGTCCAAGCATCTGCAACTGCTTGGCCACCAGCAAGGCGGCTTCGGCGCTCATGAATTGCTCCATGCCGTCGAGGCGCTGCAACGCCTGCTCGGTGAGCTTCTCGGCGGTTTCGGCATCGTTGAGCAGCAGGCTCGTGGCCTTCATCAGCCGCGCCCGGACTTGCAGCCCCGGATCGCTGGGGTTTTCCTTGGCCACGGCGCTGAGCGTCGTGTTGATTTCCAGGCGAGTGCGGGTATCCAGGCCTTTTTCGCTGCCCTTGCTGATCAGCGCATGGGCCAGGCCGAGGTTGGTTTCCGGGTCCTTGAAGCGCGACTGCGCGCCCTGCCCCACCGCCTGGCGGTAGGCTCTCGACGCGGTGTCGTAATCTTCGTTGGTCATTGCCAGCTTGCCCAGCAGCGCTTGCCGGCGCACCGCCAGGGGCGACAGGCGCACCGCCTCTTCCAGCACGTTTTGCGCCTGCTTCGTATCACCTTCGGCCACCAGCACATCGGCCATGCCGTCGTACAGGGCGGGCATCATCGGAAAAGCCTTCAAGGCTTTTTCATAGACAGCCTTGGCCTCGCCCACCTGCCCGCGCTTGAACAGCAGCTTCCCCAGCCCCGCGTACGCCCAAGGCAACGGACGATCCGCGATGATGGAGTTGTACAACCGCTCAAGGGCCTCGTTCTGATTCAGGTCGCGTAACGCATCGGCGCGATAACGCAGGCACAGCGGCCCGTAGCGAGGGTCCTGCTTGCAAAGGGCGATACAGGCATTGAGCACCTCCATCGGCTTGCCACGGTCAAGGGCTTGCAGGATCGGCTTGAGCAAGGTCTTGCGCTGCTCGAGCCGCTCCAACCGCTGGGCCAGGCCGGAGCGATTGAATGGCTTGGTCAGGTACGCATCCGGCTCATGTTCCAGGGCACTGAGCACCATCGCCTGGCTGGTCTCGGCGGTCACCATGAGGAACACGCTTTCATGGCTGATCAGCTTCTCGACCATCAGGTCTTCCAGCACCTGCTGGCCATTCTTGCGCCCGTCGCCCAGGTGATAATCCTGCAGGATAAAGTCGTAGCGCTTCTGCGAGCACATGCGCAGGGCCACTTCACCGGTATCGGCGGTATCCACGTCCTTGACGCCCAGCTCCCGCAACATGGACCGGACGGAACTGCGGAAATCCGAGAAATCATCGACGATCAGAAAACTTTTTTGGTGGTACGCGAGCATCGAGGATGTCCAGGCAAGTAAGAAAATAACCCAATGGCATAACAACGAAACGCCGTGTCACAACCCCGAGGCGCGCAGATGATAGCCACCAGCCAGCAACGTTCAAGGGATTTCAGCACCCGCTTGGCCTGGCTGTGTCATGACGTACATTGCGAGCCGAAACGTTGGAGAGAAACGGGCTCATCGGGTTATCGGCAGGAGGTGGCGTTCCGTTAAGGAGAAGGTGTGGGAGAAACCGAGTGCAGGGAACCGGCTGCCCCCCGTGGCGAGGGAGCTTGCTCCCGCTGGGCCGCGCAGCGGACCTATTTTTTTTGGCGGCTGCTGCGCAACCGAGCGGGAGCAAGCTCCCTTGCCACAAAGGACGATGTCAGGCCCACCATCTGCGCAAAACTGCTCATTCACGACGGCCCAACAACCTCGCCCAAAACCCTCCCTTATTCTCCACAACCACCGTAGCAGGCGGGTCAACTTCCAGCCTCGCCGGATGCGTACTCGGCCCATTGGGTCTCAATAAGTCCCCCGGGTAATGCTCAAGCCCCAAGCACTGTGAGTCGTCGATATCGAAAGCCTTGACCGCCGCCACGGCCTCAACGCACCAACGACCGAAATAGGCGCCGCCCTCGAAATTTTCATCGCCATAGGTGTACCAATAGGGGTGTCTATAACTGACGGCCTGAAGATCAGAGCCAGACTTGGCACCGGTACGCACCTCCACGTACCAATGCTTGACGAACGCACTCAACAGGGAGGCTTGCGAATCCGCCGGAGCGTCTATCGCCGTCAGCAACCGAGCGTAGGGTTTCGGATAAAGAAGCACAGAACCTGTTTTGCGTTCAGGGCTGCGACTCGCGATTATTCGGTCGAGTAGCACGTCCTCGCCTTCGTTACCGATCAACGTCAACAACCGCTTCCACTGGTCATCTGGAATATCCAGCGCCAATCCCAACCCTACCAGCCAGAAGCAGGTGATGTAATGGTCGTAGTTGACGCGCCAGCTATGGCGAGTGAATTGCTGCTCCTGGGTCCAGACCGTCGCGCCAAGGTGCTCGGCCTCTTCCCAAGCATCGAGCAGCCCGGGGAAGTATCGCGAAAGGTCCGCTATCGGATCTCCAGCGGAATACCGGCGCAGCATCTGGTGCCAGTGTTTCTGCGCAATGATGAAAACGTACTGCGGCGCATAATCGGGATCGCCAGCAGGTTTGGCGGCGGTCTCCAGCGCGTCGACGATACTCTCATCACCATACTCAACCCATTCCGACCAATAGCGGGAGTCTCCCAGCGGTGCCCGAATCATTTAATCCCCCCTAGTAACTTGGATGTTGCAACAGGATCAGCCACGAACTTCCCGCCTTTTTCCAGAACACCTACGGTAACGTTTCCGAATGGATCTGTGTGTACCAACCACTTCTCGACACGACCAGCCGCCATCGCTTTATTGATGCTATCAGCCGCTTTTTGGTTGCCCCCGACCGACGCCAGAATGCGGTCGTAGTTGGTGTTGGTTCCCTGCAACCAATCATCACTCATCTGCAAACCGTCTTTAGTTGGTTTCAACTTGGACGAGCCGAATTTGAAGAAAATAAAGAAAAGGGGACAGATTTATTTGAAAACCTAGAGCCTAACAATTAAATAAACCCGCCCCTTATCCCAACAAATCAATCCGTCCCCTTTTCCCTCTTCAACAATCCCAAAAAGCGAGTTTTATCGAAGACTGCCCGGCCTTCACAGAAGGCACACCAGTCCAACAACAAAGACTTCACGTCTAGCTCCCGTCGTTCTTTAGTGAACGCTGCAATAAATCCGCGCAACCATCACTCTTCGTCCCAGAATTCCCCAGGTGGTGCACATTCACCATTCTTCAAGATAGCGCACCAACCAAAACTCCTATAAAACATCTCAAGATCGATTATTTCATAAACCCCGCCCCCAACGTCCTTCAGGGTGATCAAACCAGAAGCATGATGCGTGTACTGCCCCCCCGCCCCCGCAACAGCTCTTAACTCCAATTCTTTCCGATCCCACTCCAACACCACTCCAGACGATTCAGGAATAGTCTCAGCAAAATAAACCTCAAACTCGCTGGCTATCTTGCATACACAGGGAATCCGTTCCTGTCGGAGCAGCTCAACCGTAACTAAATTTTTGGGAAATTCAATTTTCAACTTCATTACAAAGCACATCGCAGAACAAATGGGCAGCTTTATTTACAACCGAGCAAATAAACAAATCTGCTACTTTTCCATACTGACTGACCTGTTAGCTCTGAGTCCAGACTATCGCTCCAGAGGAAACATTGGCTCACCCTCTCCTCTCGCCAATTAACACACAACTTCGCCCTCGCCATTAACACCTTCGAATAGCATCCCTGTAAGACCTGCTCGTTCCAGTTTAAGTTTTACATCCTCGCTAACTATCAATGCCCCCAAATGTTTCTTGATACGAAAAATATGTTTTCTCTGAGCCTTGGTAGGATCAATTATAAGATTGAGAAAAACTCTGTACTCACCAGCTCGATCAGGTCGAACGGGGTCATCAACCTCATATTTTTCAAAAGTGGAACGTGATTCATCTACGCAATCCAATTGAGTCTCGACGATCATTACATAGTAATGATCATGAGTTTGCTTACCTGCAACCGTCACAGGCTCAAGCACGACATTCATATAAGGCTCATCAACGTCGGGAATTCCTGCCAACGCATCCCTGGCTTTTTTACTCAAGATCGGCACGGAGGCATATCCAGCTAAGGAAAAATCCAGACTCACGCCCTCTTCAAGAACCTCAAGAGCGTAGGTACATGGCTCCATATATTCTGCAGGAGGATCGATAAAGAGCCAGTTATTGCAGTGCTTTATATCACCCAAATACCAACGCTCAGGAAACTGTACATCTTCTCGCAACAAGTAATATTTCATTTCAGCTTCCTGTAAGCCATCGATTAACCGAGCTTCCCGGCGTGACTGCTTCAACCTTGATCCTATTTAAAGTATTCACCACTGCACTCTTATATTGCGCGGTACCGGGTTCCAACCCACGCGTAGCATCGTCGAGGCTACCATAAACATATTGATGATAACTTTGAGGGTGTGGACCTCTATGACCCGGAACCGCGACCAGATTCTCAGTTGCCTTATTAATGTCCAGATCGGAACCATCAAAGAATTTTTGGAACTGCTTAGACCAGGCAATCTGTCCGTTTGCCCCGGCATTACATTTATTAGTGCAGATATGGTGTACAGGAACGCTGGAATAATCCGGCGGCGCGGAAACAGGTGTACGTCCACCTTCGAGCGATACAAAGCCACCGTTATTATCTCGATAAATCGGCTTACCGTCATTTGTATACCGACCTGTTGAGTTATAGATACCACCGCGTGGCCCGGTTACGGTGACAGTTCCGTTCGCATTTTCGGCAACTGTATAGCCGTCAGGAACACTGTGCCTTGCAGGTGCTGGTAACGCCAGCGGACTTTCGACATGTTGCCCGCCAGTCTCCGCTCCTGCATTGGAAGTATTTGGTCTTACTGGCTCGACAGGAATACGTTCTGGCAACTGATCTACATTTTTCGCGAGCTTTTCGAGTCTAGCCATATCGGCCATCTTTTCAAGCCCTTCCGCCCCCACCTTGATCCCGGCCTTCGCCAACGCCACCCCGCCCTTGGCCGCCCCACCGACGCCCGTGGCGATGCTCCCGACCTGCCAGACGAGTTCGCCAATGTCCTGCCCCAATTGCACGGCGCGATCATCACCCCCGTTTTCCAAGGCATCTTTAACGCGGTCCAGTTTGGCATTGAGCTCATTGAACACGCCGTCCTGTAACTGCTTGCGGACCTCCGGATCGTTGATCAGGGCTTTGATACCGTTGATCCCGTCAACCGGATTAAGGAGGAATTGCGCCAACCCTTCGACGTCGTTCCAACCCGCCTGCACCAAGCCCTTACCCAAGCCGAAGCGGGTCAGGACGTCTTGCTTCTGATGGATGTACGCCCACTTGGCGATCACTTGCGCTTTGGCGCCTAAGCCATCAGCCGCGCTGTATTCCTTCTCCGCCTGAACCAACTGCTGGGTCGCCAGCCAGTTGTTGTCCACCGCTGCACCGGCCGCGCTATTGGCGGTAGCCGGGTCGAGCGAGGAACTGGTGGCGGCCAACCCGGTGACAATGCTGACGATCAGGTTGCGCTTGGCTTCGCGCTGGGCTTCGCTTTCATCGGGGCTGGCTTCGGAGAACAGGCCGGTGAGCAGGCTCGACGCCGCCGCGCCTGCGGCTCCGCTGCCACAGCTCTGGCTGCTGGCGGCGGCGCCCGCGCAGGCGACGATGCCGTGCAGGGCGGCGTGCAGCGGCGAGCCTTCGGTGAGTTTGCCGTCCGCCACCAGGTCGCCAATGTAGCCGGCGCCCTGCTGCTGCAGGTAGTTGACCACCAGCCCTTGGACGAACGCACTGTTGCCGCCGCTGATGTTGCCGCTGGCCGCGCCGACCAGGGCGGTGGTGATCTGCCGGTAGGTGCCGCCCGCGCCCCACTTGTCGGCGATGCCCCTGGCTTCGGCATTGAGGCGCTGAGCGCTGCCGAGCAACGCCAGGCGTTCGCTGTCGGTGAGTTTGGCGTTGGGGTCCAGGGCCTTGTTCTGCGCCTCCTCGGCCTGTTTGCGCTTGTAGTCGACTTCCTTGGCCTTGTTGGCGAGCAAGGTGCTGGCTTCGTTGGAGAACGCCCCGACGATCTCGAAACCGGCACGGATTTCGTCTTCGTCGAAGATCGGCTTGAGGGTGTTGGTGGTGTCGCGGTCGCTGGAAACATCGCGATTGAGGCTGGCGACGGTTTGCTCGCCATTCTGGCCGGTGCGTTTCTGTTGCTCGGCGTCGTTGCTGATGACGATGGTCCCGCCACTGATGCCGCTGCGGGTGACGCTGCTGGCGTCGTCGCTGGCACTGATGGCGATCGGCATGGTGGCGCTGAGGTCGTTGTCATTCTTCGGCAGGTCGGTGCCCGGGGTTTGCGTGCCACCGCTGGTGGCGTTGCCCTGTTGGTCCTTGCCGACTTCGCGATAGCCGCCACCGACGCTGACGGTACTGGCGTCGTACTCGGCCCTGTTCTTGATGTCACGGCTGGTGAGGCTGGCGGTGACCAGGCGATTCTTGCCGTCCTGCACGGCCTTGTCGCTGCTGGCGATGACCGCGCCGACCAGGTCGGTGTTGCCCCCCACGCGAATATCAAAGCCGTCGTCCCCGGCCTTGATGCCCGATTGCTCGGTCACGCTGGCGTAGTTGGAATCGATATCCGTGGCACCGAAGCTGCCGCTGACGCCGTTGACCGAACTCATGCCGTAGCAGAACGGCGGGATGCACAGGCTGATGCCAACGCCCAGGCTCTTCTCATCGACCACGTAGGTGTTGGTGTCTTGCAGGCTTTCGATGTTCAGGTCGCCGCCGATATCGGCCAACACTCGCTTGCCGCTCGCCACCGCGCCTTTGAGGTTGGTGTCACCGCCCGAGGACAGCAGCAACTGGTTGCCCGCCTGGACATGGGTGTTGGTGTGGGTGAGGCCATCACCGTCCGCCTGGCCGCGAGTGCCGGACGCCCCAAGGTCCAGGGTGAAACCGTTGCGAGCACCGAGGGAGAAGCCGATGCCAATGCTCGCGCTGCTGCCTTTGCTGTCGGTTTCCTGTTTGTCGATATTGCGCGCGGCGAGCAGGTTGATGTCACCGTCCGCCAGCAGGCTGGCGTTGCGGCCGGCCTTGATATCGCTGCCTTGTACGGTGATGTTGCTGGCGGCACCCGCGCCCGTGGCACGCAGGCGAACGTCGTTGCCGGCGGTCATGGTCGAACCGGCCGCGCTGTCGCTGGTGTAGGTGGTGGTGCTTTCGTTCTTCTTGGTGCCCAGGGACAGGCTGATGTTGATCCCGCCCGCCGCGCCCGGGTCCATCGCCACGGCGGTGGCGGCATTGTTGGTCGCCAGTACGGCGGTGGCGGCGGCCAGGGCTTTCATGCGCCCGTCATCGGTTTTCTCCGATGCCCGTTTCATTTGCTGGGACGTCTGGATCGCGCTGATCACCGGATTGGTCACGGTGAGGGTGAACCCGGTCTGCTTGAACAGGGTTTCACGCTCGCGCTCGCGGGTGTTGCGCGCCTCGACGACGTCGATGGTCTGCGCCGTGACGTCGATGTTGCCTTGTGGCGCCGACACCTGGCTGCCCACTTGGCGATAGCCCTTGCCCGCTTCGATCAGCACATCACCGGTGGTCGAGCCGACCGTGCTGGCCACGGCCGTATGCTCGGTGGTGAGGTCCTTGACGCTTTGTTGCTGGGTCCCCATGGTAACGGCGATACCGCCGCCGCTGAACAGGCCGCTTTTCTTCACGGACTTGTCGTGGCGTTCGCTGCTGCTGGCGGTGTCGGCCTCGATGTTGACGTTGTTGTCCGCCACCAGAATCGTCTGGGTCGTCGAGACCACGTTGCTGCCCTTGAGGTTGATGTCGCGACCGGCCTGCACATAGGTCTGCTCGCCGCTCAGAGTGGAGCCTTCGAGCGAGGTCTGGCTGATGGTGTCGCGGGTGGTGGTGGTCTTGCTGGAGAACATCCCGTTGCTGCCCTTGACCTTGTGGGCTTCATCGGCGAACTGGTAGTTCTGGCCGGTGGTCAGGTTGACGTCGCGCTTGGCCTCGGCAAACACCGCGCCTTGCTCGCTGGTGACCTGGGCCGCGCGGGCGTTGAGGTCCTGGCCGGCGCTCAAGCGCACGTCGCCCTGCCCTTGGATCTGAGAGCCGACTTCGGTCTGGCTGGCGTCCTTGCGCCAGTTGCTGCTGTTCCAGGCCAGCGCTTGCTCATGGGCTTCGCCGACGGTGGCCAGGTTGATGTTCTTGCCTGCCTCCAGCAACGTGCTGCCGCCCTTGCCGGCGTTGACCACCTGGGCCCCGGTGAGGTTGAGGTCGTTGCCGGCACTCACGCCCATCGTGCCCTGGGCGCCGCTGACGAACAGCCCGGCCACCCGCGACAGGTTGGTGCGGGTGCCTTGGGCGCTGCTGCTGTCCCGGCTGCTGGAGACGACGTTGACGTCCTGCCCAGCCTTGATCGACAGGTTGTCCACGGCACCGATCAGGCCGCCGAGGTTGTTGAGGTTTTCCCGCGCGGTGAGCGATGCCTTGTCGGCCTGGATGCGCCCACCGAGGTTGTCGATGTTCTGCGCAGTGATCGCCATGACACTGCGCCCGGCCAGGCTGCCACTGTTGATCAGGTCGCCAGCGATGTTCAGGTTCAACTGCTGCCCGGCTATCAACGCGCCGGAGCCGTTGAGGTCGCCCTCCTGGACCCGTACATACACTTGTGGCACCAGCACATTGCGGGTGTCGCCGTTGGCCAGGGTCACCTGCTTCTGCACCAGCCAGACAATGTCGCTGGTCAACTGAGCCATTTGCGCGGAGGTCAGGGCCACGCCGGGCACCAGCTGCCATTGACTGGCGACGGTCACGGCGTTGTCGATCAGGGCGCGATACTGCGCTTCATCATTGGCGTAACCATCAAGGAAACGTCGGCCGGTAAGTTGCGCCACCTGTTCGCGGATCAATTTCTGTTCGTAGAAACCGTCGCCCAGACGTTGTTGCGTCAATGCCGGGTCGACTTGCAGGCGCTGCAGCATGTAGTCCGATGACAGCCAGGTGCGGTAGCTGGCAAAACGCGGATCGGTTTCGATCAGGTAGCTGCTGGTGTTCTGGGGATTTGTGGTGAACAGGCTGTTGTCCGGCAAGGCCAGGGATGGCCCGCCGCTGCGGATCTGCTCGGCCACGCCCTTGCTGTTGAGGGTGGTCTGGGCCGCGACCTGAACGATGGGTGCCACTTGAAAGGTCCTGTCGACCGGAGCGCTGACCGTGCCCGTGGCGGCGATCTGTTCGCCGACGCCCTGTGTGGCGCGAGCGCTGATCTGGGTGCCGGTACCATTGCCGGCGGCGTTCTGGGCGAACACGGTCGGTTGCAAGGTGATGTCCTGGATCAAGGGCGCAGGCGTGTAGCCCGTCATGGCTGTTCCCTGACGGTCCCGGCCCTTGCGCTGGATGCGATAGAAGCTCGTTGCGGTGCCGCTGTCGGTGGTGATGCGCTGGCCGGTCAGTTCAGTGTTGGTCAGGCTGGTAATGTCGGCCTGCAACAACCCACCGGCAATGATGCGGCTCTTGTCGTTGAGCACATCCCCTGCATTGATCTGCATCGTCCCGCCCGAGAGGATCTGCGCCGGTGCCGAGGTGGCGATCTGGGTTTCCTGGACCACGCGGGTGTAGTCGTAGCGGTTCCAGCTATCTTTGCTCCCCTCAGGCGTGTTGAGGTAATTGACCTCGTCGTGGCTAACGGAAATCTGGTTGCCCTGGTAACGGTTCGGCGAACCGCTGAGCTGGAATTCCTGCAAGGCGGTGCGGCTGACTTCCACCTGTTGGGTACTGAAGTGTTCGTTGGTGTTGCGCACGCTTTGCACATCGAGCGACAGGTTGCCGAGGGCCTCAATGGTCGCACTGGCGTTGGTCAGCAGTTGGGCCCGGTCCTGGGCCCTGTCAGTGGCGCCCAGCGCACCGCCGATGGCGAGGTCTCCGGCACTGAAGATCATCGCCTGTTCGCGGTTGTCCAGCGTGCCGGTGCCAATATCCAGCGACTCGCGGGCGGCGATGGTCGCAGCGACGCCGTTCTCGTCGCGGTTGGCCAGCGCCGAGGTGGCGATCGCCAATCGATCACCGTACAGACGCCCGGTGCCCAGGTTATTCAGCGACAGCGCTTGCACACGCACTTGCTGGCCGTCGATCAGGCCACGGTTGGTCAAGCTGTTGTTGACGGTCAGGCGAACCTGGCCGGCGCTGATCTCGCCAGTGGCGGCGTTGTCCAGCGTCTGCGAACGCACCAGCAGGAGATTGCCCGCCAGCAGTTTTCCGCTGTTGTTGAAAGCCCCATCGGTGCTCAGGTCAACTTTGTTATTGGCCTGGATCTGGCCACTCAGGTCCAGGCCACTTTGCAGGCTGAACGTCAGGTCGCCCAGGCTCAGGGCTCGACCGGTGCCCGCGTAATAGGCCGCGTTGAGGGACAGCAGGCTACCGGCGAGCAGGGTTCCGTCGAGGTTGTGCACCGCCTGGCGACGTTGCGCCGGATCGCGATCGGTGATGGTCAGGCCGGCTCCCGCGGAAACCAGGCCGCCCTGGTTATCCAACGCCTGGCTGACGCCGATGGACAACCCTTGGTCGGCGCGCACGGCACCGGCCTGGTTGCCGAAGGTGTCGAGCGCCAGGCTCATGGCGCGGCCTTCGAGGCCCTGGTTGGCACCTTGGGTGGCGCTGTTGTCGAGCACATCGGCAGTCACGCCCAGGGTTCCGGCACTGCGAACCAGTCCGCCCTGGTTGTCGAGCGTCTCGCCCAGCACCAACTGGACATCGCCGAGGCCCTGCAACTGGCCGCCGCGGTTATCCACCCGGGCGCCTTCGACCTGTACGCTGTTCTGGCCAATGATCTGGCCGCCGCTGCCGTTGGTGAGGTCGGTGGCCTTGAGCACCAGCGCGCCCTTGGCGCCGAGGAAGCCGGTGCTGTTGTTGAAATGGGCGCTGTGGATTTCCACCGCGTCCTGGCCGCTGATGCCTTGGGTGGTGCCGGACTGAAGGTTGTTCAGCGCCTGGCTGCCGGTATCGATGAACAGCTTGCCCTTGGCCTGGATCAGGCCCGCCGCGTTGCGCAGTTCGCCGCTGCGCAGGTCGAGGGTCGCACCGGCATTCAACGTGCCCTGGCTGTTGTCCATCAGCAGGCCGTGGCTGTTCAGGTCCAAGGCCCGGCCACTGATTACCCCGCCCTGGTTATTCAGGCCCTGGGCCGACAGGGTGATATCAGCCAGTGCTTCAAGACGCCCGCCGCTGTTCTTCAATTCATCGGCCGAGACACTGACCAGCAGTCCGGACTTCACCGAACCCAGCACGCCGTTGGTGTTGTTCAACTGCCCGGCGATGATCTCCATGCGCTGGGTCGCGGCCAGCGTGCCGCCGATATTGTTCAAGCGGTCGAACGTCGCGTACAGCTCACCGCCGGCACTCACGGTGCCTTGGGCGTTATCCAGCGCCTCGCCGCTGACCTTTGTCGTACCGCTGGCGGCCAGCGTCCCGCCGCCGTTATTGATCTCTTTGTCGGCCGTGACGGTCAACGTACCGTTATCGGTAGCGAGGACTTTACCGCCCTGGTTGTTCAACGTGCCGACCTTCACGTTCACCGCGCCGGGACTGCTGACTTGCCCGGCCTGATTGTCGAAACGTTCACGGGCGGTGACCTGCAACGTTTGCGCGCCGGTCTGGAGAATGCGTCCACGCTGGTTGGACAGGGTCGTGGTGTCGAGCGTGATCTGTTGGCCTTGGGTCAGACCATCATCGACCACCACCTCGCGGGCCTTGACGCTCAACGTGCCATTGCTCGCCAAGGTGCCTTTGCTGCCGGCCAACTGAGTGGCCTGGATGTCCAGGGTGCCTTTGCCGGCGTGTTCGACCTTGCTGTTGCTGTTGTCGAGGCGATGGGCGCCAAGCTTCAGGTTGTTGCCGTTGGAGGCAATCCGCCCACCGCTGTTGTCGAGCGTGGCGACGGCGGTGATCGAGGTATCGGCGGTGCCGGTCTGCACCAGTTCACCGCCGATATTGGACACATCACGCGCGCTCACTTGCAGGTTGCCGGCGTTGACCTTGGCCGCATCGGTGCGCAGGGTCTTGGCCGCCTTGGCATTCAGCACCTGGGTCGCATCGACTTGACTGCCACTGAGGTTGGCATCGCCAGTGCGGGCCGTCAGGGTGATGTTGCGGCCCAGGGTCTGGCTGCCGCTCAGGTCCAGGTCAGCCGCCTCGACGCTGACATCGCCGCCGGCAAGGTTCTGGCCCTGCGCCTTGACCGTGGCGGCCCGTAGCGCGAGGTTGCCGCTGCTGCCCAGCTTGCCGTCCGCCCCGACGCCCGCCGCCAGGCTCGAGGCCGTGGTGCTGCGAATAGTCTTGGCGGTCAGCGTCGTGTGGTTCTGGCTGGCAACGGTGCCGCTGTTGTCGATGTCACTGGCGCTGTCGAGCCCCAGGTCGCCCTTGGCATAGAGCGTGCCGCTGTTATCAACGCTGGCGGCAGTGATTCGCGTCGCCGTTGCGCTGCTGATCGCACCTTGGTTTTGCAATTTGCCGTCGGCGCTGATGACCACCTCGCCAGCCATGGCGCCGATCTGCCCGGCGTTGCGCACCCCTACGCCGGCCTCCGTACCCACCAGCATGATCTTCCCGGCATACATGCCGCCGAGCTTGGCGACATCGACGGCAACGGTGGGTTTCTCATCGTCGGCGCCCGGCAGCGGCGTGGCCTGGGTGTTGTCGGCATTGACCTGATTACGTCCGGCGGTGACCTTCAAGTCGTTGGCCCACACCCCGGCGTTGACCTGCACCGAACGGGCAATCAGGTCCGTGTAGTCGGTCTCGCGGGCATCCAGGCCTTTGCCCTCAATGTTGATGGCGCCGCCCTGCACGGTGTAGCCCGTGATGCGACCGCTCTCCAGTTGCGCCCGGCCGGTGCTGAGGGTGGCCCGATCCGCGTTGATGAAACCGCAACCGTTGCAGGTGATACCGGACGGGTTGGCGATCACCACTTCGGCGCGCTGGCCGGCGACTTCGACGTAACCGCGCAACTGGCTGGGATTACTGGAATTGACTTCGTTGAGGATGACTCGCGCGCCGCCATTGCCCAACATCGGGTTGCCTTCGATCCAACCGCCCAGTTTCGTCTGGCTATTGCCCGCGCCGTTGTTGAGGATTACCCCCCGGCCATCGACGTCAAACTGGTTATAGGTATTGCGCGAGACACCGCCGGCGCTGGGGGCCTGGATATTGACCTGCGGCGTGCCGTTGGCGCTCTGTATCACTCCTGGTCGCTGACCGGCCGGCGCGCCTGGATCGGCGACAATGGTGCCGGCCCAGGTTGGCGCCACGCTGAAGGACACCAGGCCAATCGCTGCCATCAAGGCAAAGCGCAACGCCCCGAGTGTCGCCGTGCAAGCCGCTGCGCCAGCCGCCGGGCCAGAACGAGTCCCCGGCGCCTTGACTTGGCTGGTAACGTTCTCGGCCACTACCATCAACAGTCCGCGAGCCTTGTTGAAAACGATTCGGTACAGATGCTTGTTCATAGCAATTCCATTTGCGGAGCCAGCCCGCACGAGCAGTGGTTGGAGTTACGCTTCGATTGCCAGCGGATGGGCGGCAAACCAGGCCTGGGCCTGTTCGGGAATGACCCCGATGCCTTGGAATGTCTTGACCCGCAGGCCGCGCTCGTCACCTCGGTGATAGAGAGCACGGGCGCAGCGATTGATGAAGAGATGACGTTGCAACAAGCGCCTCAATGCCGCCGTGTGCCCAAAGGGAGCGACCCAGTCGTTGAGCCAGAGGCGTTCGCCGCTGTTCCAGTCGCCCTGGGTCAGCGCAAGCGGCGACTGGCGCAGGTAACGTTGCTCTGCCGCCTCGTCGAGGTTGAGCCAGGACAGGTAGAACACCGGCTTGCCGTGTTCGGAGCCGAGCACGAACTGGCGATGCTTGAGGGCCGGCAACAGCAGCGTCGGCAACGTGTGCAACGGCGCATCGCGATGGGCTTTGGAATGCATCCACAACCAGGTGGCGGAGCCGAACACCGCGGCTTCGCTCCAGGGTTCGTCGATCAGGCCGGGGGCGATAATGTCTAGCGTCTCGAACTGCATGGGATCACCTCAGAATGACCAGATGACGGTGAACGCGCTGGTCACGTTGGCCGTCTCGAAACCATCGGGTTTCTTCAACGGCGTACCCAGCGACCAGTCATAGGACAGGCCCTTGTAACCACCGCGGATACCCACTACGGCCCCCGCCAGGCGCTGGCCGATCAGGAATTCACTGGCCTGGCCGCTGACTTCGCCATAGTCGATACCGGTGTAGAGCTCCTGGCCGGTCTGCCCCAGGGACAGGCCGATTTCGTTGCGCAGCGTCCAGCCGCGGTCGGCGGACAGAATGTTTTCGCCATCAAAGCCCCGCACGCTGTAGCGCCCGCCAATGGAGAAGCGATCCTGGGGCACCAGCGGCGTACGGTTCCATTGCGCGCGCCAGCCGCCGATGTAGCGCAGGCGCTGATCGCCGACCAGGAACGGCACCTGCAATTGGGCATCGGCGGTAATGATCTGCGAGCGTGACGTGCCGGCATCAAAATCTTCTTCGGGGGCCCTGAGCGCGTCGTTGGCCCCAGTGCCGCGACGGTAGGCGACGCCCAGGTCGAGAATCGAAGCGCCAATGAATTCCCGATGGTCCAACCCCAACTGCCAACCGGCCATGCGGCGTTTCTGGTTACCGATTTCGGTGTCGTCGATGAAGTTCTCCGACGAACGCGTCCACAGGCTGCCCCAGGCGGTAGTCTTGCGAACAGCGTCGCGGTACAGCAGGCGGGACAGGCGCAATTCGTTGTTGCGGCTCTCGCCCCGGTACTGATAGGTCTGGTTGGCGCCGGCGACCGACTGTTCATAGTTGTATTCGCTGCTGGTGAACCCCAACTGCCAGTAGCCGAACGGCAGCGAGTAATGCAGCGTGCTGCCATCGGAGCCGCGATGGCCGGATTCACCACCGCCCAAGTCATGGTTCACACTGGCGTAGAACAAATCGTTGAGCGACAGCAGGTTGTCCAAGGACAGCGACACGTTGCCCTGGTATTTGCCGGTGGTCTTGCTGCCCGAATTGTCCACCGACAGGCTCACGCGGGCGGGGAACCGCTGGCTCCAGGCGATTACCACGTCGCTTTCGCCGGGTTTGGCGTCGGCGGCACGGGCGGGCGCGATCTTGATGTCGGCTTCGGCGGTCGGCACGCGCTTGAAGTTCTCCAGCGCCTGCTCGATGTCGCGCAAGTTGAGCAGATCGCCAGGACTGGCCGGCATCGCGTTCCACGCATTGGCACGGGAACGGGTGCCCTCCTCGAAACGGATTTCGCGGATGCGCCCTGGCACGAGGGTCAATACCAGAACGCCGCTGTTCAAATCCTGGGCTTCGGCGAGTACGCGAGTGGTGACGTAGCCGGATTCGATGATCGCATTCTGCATGCGTTTCATCGTCAGGTTGATCCCGCCGCCACCGAGGCAACGGCCAATGGCCGGATCATCCTTGGGGTTGGCGGCGCGCAACGCCCACTGGAATTGTTCCGACGCTTCGCCGATCAGGCGAATGTCATTGATGGCGAAGCAGGGACTCTCCCTGGAGGGCAAACGATCGACACCTTCGTCCACGGGTGCCGCCTGCAGGCGCACGTCCGGCCGGGATTCCAGTTGCTCCCTCAGCACCCGTTCGCGCTCTTGCTGGCGCAAGAGTTCTTCTTCAGGCCCAGCCGCCTGTGCAGCACTCCACGGTCCCGTCATGCAGGCCGCCATCAACAGCAGCGCGAGACGCCTGGCGTTTCGTGCAGATGAACGGGTTGCGTCAACACAACGGCGAGGGCTGCTACGCGGTCGGCAGGGTGCGGCTGGCTGCATGTCACATCCTTGTGGTTTGAATCAAAAACACGATAAGTCAGGCCCGCCGGTCGCGGCATTGGCACTGATACAGATAAAAGAGGTAGGTATTCCTACAACGTACCGAGACGGTCAGATAGCAGAGGGGGGAGGAAGTTTCGTGTTACAGAAACAGACTCGATACAAAAGGGTCAAAATGGGCAATCGGTCACAGCCTGAGGAGGATGAAAGGCTGTTCAGGGCACGATCAGGACGCTGAAGTAGAGGTTGTTCGTTTGGATAGGGAGTATGCACGCGGGGAAGTGAGCGGCATTTGCGCTAAATCACTGTTTAATAATGGTGTCCCAGGGCAGGTTCGAACTGCCAACCTTCCCCTTAGGAGGGGGATGCTCTATCCAATTGAGCTACTGAGACACGGGTCGACCGCGAGAAACGCGGTGCGTTGGACGGCGTGCATGTTAACGGCCGCTCTCGCGTTTGTCATGTCGTCGTTGCCTGATAAGTGTAGGCAAATGGTGCAGCTGAACCGCTGCGTGGAGCACAGACCTGGCGAATTCAGCCACCATTCATCCATCCCCGGCTCGTCGGCCTAGTAAATCGGCATTTTGCCACTATCCTGTACAGAGCAAGGACAGTCGGCGTTTTGCTCCGTAGCGGTTATCCGCCAAACGGTATGGCACAACGACACGATGCAGTGGTCACAAATGCGGAACCTGTGTGTTTTTTCAAACCAGTCCGCATTTTTTGACGAAGGGTGCTGGCATAACGCCTTTACCCGGATCAGAATTTGTCACAGAATTGGCGCCAATGATCTGGCAATTTTGAGGCATCATGCGGCCTCTTAACAATTCAGGTTGAACATTTGGCTGCAGACCTTGTCCTATCGACATCCTGCGGCCAATCCCGAGAACCGCTCCCCTGAACTAACCGGTTAAATAAATATGCGCCCAATGAAACAGGCAATTTATTCCAGCCGTACGGCTGACAAGTTCGTCGTGCGTCTGCCAGACGGAATGCGGGAACGCATTGCCGAGGTGGCTCGTAATCATCACCGCAGCATGAACTCCGAAATCATCGCGCGCCTTGAGCAAAGCCTGATTCAGGAAGGGGCATTGGGTGAAGAGTTGAGCATGCGCCTGGACAGCCCTGAGCTGTCGTTGCACGAGCGCGAGTTGCTTCAACGCTTCCGACAACTTTCCCATCGTCAGCAGAACGCCCTCGTTTCGCTGATTGCCCACGACGCAGAAATGGCCGCAGACGCGTCCTGATCACCACCCAATTATTAAAGCCAGCCTTGTGCTGGCTTTTTTTTGCCTGGAATCCGGCCCCTGGCAAAAACCATCGCGCACAAAAAAGCCCGCCAAACAGGCGGGCTTCTTGAGGAGCCATTCAGAGCAGAAAAATCGTCGCCAGGCCCAGGAAGATGAAGAACCCTCCACTGTCCGTCATGGCGGTAATCATCACGCTGGCGCCCATTGCCGGGTCGCGCCCCAGGCGGGCCAGGGTCATCGGGATCAATACTCCCATCAACGCCGCCAGCAGCAGATTGAGCGTCATCGCCGCGGTCATCACCACACCCAGCGACCAACTGCCGTATAGCAGGTACGCCACCACGCCGATCACGCCGCCCCAGATCACGCCGTTGATCAATGCCACAGCCAGCTCCTTGCGCATCAATCGCGAAGTATTGCCGGTGCTGACCTGGTCCAGCGCCATGGCGCGAACGATCATGGTGATGGTCTGGTTGCCAGAGTTGCCGCCGATGCCGGCTACGATAGGCATCAACGCCGCCAGCGCTACCAGTTTCTCGATGGAGCCTTCGAACAGGCCGATGACGCGAGAAGCGACAAACGCCGTAACCAGATTGACCGCCAGCCAGGCCCAACGGTTACGCAGGGATCTCCAGACCGAAGCGAAGATGTCTTCCTCTTCTCGCAGACCGGCCATGCTGAGGACTTCGCTTTCGCTTTCCTCACGAATCAGGTCAACCATTTCGTCGATGGTGAGGCGGCCGATCAGTTTGCCGTTCTTGTCCACCACCGGCGCGGAAATCAAGTCATAACGCTCGAATGCCTGGGCCGCGTCGTAGGCATTTTCGTCGGGATGGAAACTCACCGTGTCGCTGGCCATGACCTCGGCAACCTGCTTCTCCGGGTCATTGACGAGCAGCCGCTTGATCGGCAGCACGCCGGTGAGCACGCCGTCGTAATCGACCACGAAGAGTTTGTCGGTATGCCCCGGCAGCTCCTTGAGGCGACGCAGGTAACGCAAGACCACTTCAAGGCTGACGTCCTCGCGGATCGTCACCATCTCGAAGTCCATCAGCGCACCGACCTGCTCCTCGTCGTAGGACAATGCCGAGCGGACACGCTCGCGCTGTTGCCCATCAAGGGCTTCCATCAACTCATGGACAACATCGCGCGGCAGTTCGGGGGCGAGGTCGGCGAGCTCGTCGGCGTCCATCTCCTTGGCCGCCGCCAACAGCTCGTGATCATCCATGTCGGCGATCAGGGTTTCACGAACCGAGTCGGACACTTCCAGCAGGATGTCACCGTCGCGATCGGCCTGGACCAGCTGCCAGACGGTCAGACGTTCTTCCAGTGGCAAGGCTTCGAGGATGTAGGCGACGTCGGCCGAGTGCAGGTCATCGAGCTTGCGCTGCAACTCGACGAGATTCTGCCGGTGGACCAGGTTCCCGACCCGGTCGGAATGAGGGCCTTCCTGGCGATGCGTCAGGTCTTCGACGACCCGCTGACGATGCAGCAGCTCAACGACTTGAGCGAGGCGATCCTGAAGGCTTTCCTGCGTTTTTTTTACTTCTACTTCGGTCATAGGCGAACTCCACTCCCAGCAGTGGAGCACGCCGGAAGGATCAATCAGTCAATTCATGATTGGTAAAACGCGATATTGAGTAACTACTGGGTAAGTCCATGAAGATATTCCAAAGCCCCGGCGGGGCTGACGGCCGCAATCATACACCGCTTGACGCTCTAGAACGTTAAAAAATCGTGGCAAGAACAAGCGCTTGCGAGACAAACCTGAACACAGGCTGAACCTCTGCATTTACGACGACTTATTCTGAAAAGAAAACACACGCTGCGGCGCAAATGTAGCGGCTACCCTTCTTTACCAACGGTCAAGGAGGAAGCCCGGATGCTCGCAAACCGCTGTCTGTTTCCACTCGCCGCCTTAGCCTGCCTGCCTCTCTGGAGCGTCGCACAAACCGCGCATCGCTGCGAAAACGGCGCCGGGCAGGTGACGTTCACGAGCCTGAGCTGCCCGTCCGGGGAGATCCTGTCCGTGCAGCAGATAAACTCATTCAACCCAGGCCACGTCGCACCGCTGCTGCCGGAAGCGCTGCCGCTGAAAACATCCGGCAACACAAACAGACGCAAGGCACCGACCATCGTTGGCCAGTTGGAGGACGACTGCGGGAATCTGATCGACGCCAGTCAGCGCCGGGAGGCAATCATGGATCGGCGGGTAATCGCTGGCATGAGCCAGCAAGACGTGGAGAGCGCACTTGGCCGGCCCGACACGATCAAGGTGCGGAATTCGAACACGCGCTATACCTACAAAAAGAGGAACGGCCGCAGCACCGAGGTCGCGTTCGATGGAAAAGGCTGCGTGAAACGTTAAATCCCAGACGGCAAAAAGCCCGCGTTGGACGCAGGCTTTTTGGTGTTTGGTGCACTCGACAGGATTCGAACCTGTGACCGCTCGGTTCGTAGCCGAGTACTCTATCCAGCTGAGCTACGAGTGCAAGTTGTGGTTTTATACCAGATCACAACTGGTTGTAGCCAAGTTATTTGCATCGCTGCAAGCAACTCTTAAATGGTGCACTCGACAGGATTCGAACCTGTGACCGCTCGGTTCGTAGCCGAGTACTCTATCCAGCTGAGCTACGAGTGCATTTGTTGCCGCGCATTATAGGTCGCCGAATCTTTTTGTAAAGCGCTTTTTTCAGTAATTTCAAACACTTACCAATCAAGCCAGAGACAGCGCACTAAACGAATAATGGCGGAGAACGGGGGATTCGAACCCCCGACACCCTTTTGAGGTGTACTCCCTTAGCAGGGGAGCGCCTTCGGCCACTCGGCCAGCTCTCCGCAACACGGGGCGTATATTAACCACCTTCATCCCCGTTTGCAAACATAAAAATCGATAAAAATTAATGGCTTGGTTCGTCGTCCTTCTCTTTCTTGATACGCAGGTAAATTTCCTCCCGGTGCACAGCGACCTCTTTCGGCGCGTTGACGCCGATACGCACTTGGTTTCCTTTGACGCCGAGCACGGTCACGGTGATTTCGCCATCGCCAATAATCAGGCTCTCTGCGCACCGACGGGTCAGAATCAGCATACCTTTCTCCTCACGCGATTCAGTTCAGGAACAACAGTCTGCAAAAAAAGGGCATGACACCTACAACCGAAACGGTCGCAGCCCACAGGCCTAGTATTGACCAGCGGGCGCAAAAGAACAGTTTTGGGACATGCCATCCGGAAAAACAAAGGGCGCGGTCGAAACCGCGCCCTCAAGGCAACGCCTTACTCGCCCTGTCGGGCCGCAGCGTCGAGCTCAAAAGCCGTGTGCAGGGCGCGCACGGCCAGTTCCAGGTACTTCTCTTCGATCACCACCGACACCTTGATTTCCGAGGTGGAGATCATCTGGATGTTGATGCTTTCCTTGGCCAGCGATTCGAACATGCGGCTGGCCACGCCTGCGTGGGAGCGCATGCCGACGCCGACGATCGAGACCTTGGCGATCTTGGTGTCGCCCACCACTTCCCGGGCGCCAATCTCGCCAGCGGTCTTTTTCAGCACGGTTTCAGCGGCCTGGTAATCGTTGCGGTGCACGGTGAAGGTGAAGTCGGTGGTGTTATCGTGCGCGACGTTCTGCACGATCATATCGACTTCAATGTTGGCCGCGCTGATCGGGCCGAGAATCTTGAACGCCACGCCGGGAGTGTCTGGCACGCCACGGATGGTCAGCTTGGCTTCATCGCGGTTGAAAGCGATGCCGGAAATGATCGGCTGTTCCATGGATTCCTCTTCATCGATAGTAATGAGGGTGCCCGGACCCTCCTTGAAGCTGTGCAGAACGCGCAGCGGAACGTTGTACTTGCCGGCGAACTCTACCGCGCGGATCTGCAACACCTTGGAACCGAGGCTGGCCATTTCCAGCATCTCTTCGAAGGTGATCTTGTCCAGGCGCTGAGCCACGGGCACGACCCGCGGATCGGTGGTGTAGACGCCATCCACATCGGTATAGATCTGGCATTCGTCAGCCTTGAGGGCTGCCGCCAGGGCCACGCCAGTGGTATCGGAACCGCCACGGCCGAGGGTGGTGATGTTGCCGTGCTCGTCCACACCCTGGAAACCGGCGACAACCACGACGCGGCCAGCCTTCAGGTCACCGCGAATCTTCTGGTCGTCGATCTGCAGGATACGCGCTTTGTTATGCGCACTGTCGGTCAGGATACGCACCTGGTTGCCGGTGTAGGACACCGCCGGTACGCCACGCTTGATCAGCGCCATGGCCAGCAAGGCGATGGTCACCTGCTCGCCAGTGGAAACGATTACGTCCAGCTCACGGGGGACCGGTTGCTGGTCGCCGCTGATTTGCTTGGCCAGATCGATCAGACGGTTGGTCTCGCCGCTCATTGCCGACAGCACGACCACCAGGTCATCGCCAGCGTCACGGAATTTCTTAACCTTGTCGGCGACTTGTTCGATTCTCTCGACGGTGCCGACCGAGGTGCCTCCAAATTTCTGTACGATCAAAGCCATTTCAAAGCCGCCTCTGCCCATGAAGGGCGCCCAAATAATCTCGACAGCGCCCGGGCCCGCCTTGGCGAACCCGGGGCGCTGCCTTAAATGCCCTGCTCTACAAATGCAACGGTCTGGGCCAGTGCCGCGTCCAGGGCGCTGGCGTCGGTACCGCCGCCTTGCGCCATGTCCGGACGACCACCGCCCTTCCCGCCCACTGCCGCAGCGGCCTGCTTCATCAAATCACCGGCTTTGAGTTGGCCAGTCAGGTCTTTGGTCACGCCTGCGACGAGAACGACCTTTTCCTCATGGACACCGCCGAGCAGGATCACTGCGCGGCCGAGTTTGTTTTTCAGTTGATCGATCAGCGCCAGCAGCGCCTTGCCGTCCTGGCCGTCGAGACGCACAGCCAGCACTTTCACACCCTTGACGTCCACCGCCTGGGCCGACAGATCGTCGCCCGCGGCGCTGGCAGCCTTGGCCTGCAACTGTTCAAGCTGCTTTTCCAGCAGGCGGTTGCGTTCCAGCACAGCCGACAACTTGTCGATCAGGTTGTCACGGCTGCCCTTGATCAGGCTCGCCGCTTCCTTGAGTTGTTCTTCAGCCGCGTTGAGGTAGGCCAGCGCAGCAGCGCCAGTGACCGCCTCGATACGCCGCACACCGGAGGCCACGCCGCCTTCGCTGATGATCTTCAGCAGGCCGATGTCGCCGGTACGATTGGCGTGGATGCCACCGCACAGCTCCACCGAGAAATCGCCCATGCTCAGCACGCGCACGTTATCGCCGTACTTCTCGCCGAACAGCGCCATCGCGCCTTTGCGCTTGGCGGTCTCGATGTCGGTTTCCTCGGTCTCTACCGGGGAGTTCTTGCGGATCTCGGCGTTGACGATGTCTTCCAGCGCCTTGAGTTGCTCAGGCTTGATCGCTTCGAAATGGCTGAAGTCGAAGCGCAGGCGCTGGCTGTCCACCAACGAGCCCTTCTGCTGAACGTGTTCGCCCAGCACCTGGCGCAACGCTGCGTGCAGCAAGTGTGTCGCGGAGTGGTTCAACGCAGTCGCGTGACGGACCTCGGCGTCGACATGGGCGGCCACGGGCGCTGCGACCATCAGGCTGCCGGAGGCCAGCACGCCGTGGTGCAGGAACGCGCCGCCGGTCTTGGTGGTGTCACGCACATCGAAGCGCGAGTTGCCGGCCTGCAAGTAGCCGCTGTCGCCGATCTGGCCGCCGGACTCGGCGTAGAAAGGTGTCGTGTCCAGCACGATCACGCCTTCCTGGCCTTCGCTCAGGATGTCGACCGATTGCCCGTCCTTGTAGATCGCCACGATCTTGGCCGAGCCGGTGGTCGCGGCGTAACCGGTAAATTCGGTGGCCACGTCAACCTTGACCAGGCTGTTGTAGTCCATGCCGAAGGAGCTGGCGGAGCGCGCACGCACGCGCTGGGCTTGCATCTCGCGCTCGAAACCTTCCTCGTCGAGGGTCAGGTTGCGTTCGCGGGCGATGTCGCCGGTCAGGTCCATCGGGAAGCCATAGGTGTCGTACAGCTTGAACACCACGTCACCAGGAACCACGTTGCCCTTGAGCTCGGCCAGATCCTGCTCGAGGATCTTCAGGCCCTGCTCCAGGGTCTTGGCGAACTGCTCTTCTTCACCCTTGAGGACACGTTCGATGTGCGCCTGCTGAGTCTTGAGCTCCGGAAAGGCCTCGCCCATCTCGGCCACGAGCGCCGCGACGATCTGATAGAAGAAGCTGCCCTTGGCGCCCAGCTTGTTGCCGTGACGGCAGGCGCGACGAATGATCCGGCGCAGCACATAGCCGCGACCTTCGTTGGAAGGCAGCACGCCGTCGGCGATCAGGAAGCCGCAGGAACGGATATGGTCGGCCACCACTTTCAGCGAGGCCTGGTTGTCGTTGGTGCAACCGATGGCCTTGGCCGAAGCGGCCAGCAGGCTCTGGAACAGGTCGATCTCGTAGTTGGAGTGGACGTGCTGCAACACCGCACTGATCCGCTCCAGGCCCATGCCGGTGTCTACCGACGGCGCCGGCAGCGGATGCAACACGCCGTCGGCGGTGCGGTTGAACTGCATGAACACGTTGTTCCAGATCTCGATGTAACGGTCGCCGTCTTCTTCCGGCGAGCCGGGTGGGCCGCCCCAGATGTCGGCGCCGTGATCGTAGAAGATCTCGGTGCAAGGGCCGCACGGGCCGGTATCGCCCATGGTCCAGAAGTTGTCGGAAGCGTAAGGCGCGCCTTTGTTGTCGCCGATGCGCACCATGCGTTCAGCCGGGACACCGACCTCTTTGGTCCAGATGTCGTAGGCTTCGTCGTCGGTGGCGTAGACCGTGACCCAGAGCTTTTCCTTCGGCAGGTTCAGCCACTTTTCGGAAGTCAGGAATGTCCAGGCGAAGGTGATGGCGTCGCGCTTGAAATAGTCACCGAAGCTGAAGTTACCCAGCATTTCGAAAAAGGTGTGGTGACGAGCGGTATAGCCGACGTTTTCCAGGTCGTTGTGCTTGCCACCGGCACGCACGCATTTCTGGCTGCTCACCGCGCGGGTGTAGGCACGTTTTTCCTGGCCCAGGAAGCAGTCCTTGAACTGGTTCATCCCCGCGTTGGTGAACAGCAGGGTCGGGTCGTTGCCCGGAATCAAAGAGCTGGAGGCTACTCGGGTGTGGCCTTGCTCTTCGAAGAAGCGAAGGAAGGCTTCACGGATTTCTGCGCTTTTCATTAGGTTCTTCCACGGAGGCTGCGGCCAAAGGCCTGTGCAAAACGTCAACAGACGAAGCAACGGCAAAGGGCCGCATTATATCGGCCCTTTGCGTGGGGTACAGTGTGTTATGCGATAGAAACCGTCAATCGGACCGCTGAAAGGATCAGTTGCGGGAAAATTCGACGAAAGTGTCGATCACCTGGTCGATTTGCCCGGCGCCGACATCCATGTGGGTGACCATCCGCAGACGGGGCGCGGCACTGAGCTGGATGCGTCGCTCGGCGGCATAGGCCTTTATCGCCTCGGCCCGCTCGCCGATCTGCACGTAGACCATGTTGGTCTGCACCGGCTCGACGGAATAACCCGCCGCACGCAAGCCCTCGGCAAGCCGCTGGGCATTGGCGTGATCGTCGGCCAGGCGTCGGACGTTATGTTCCAGGGCATACAGCCCCGCCGCCGCGAGGATCCCGGCCTGGCGCATGCCGCCACCGACCATCTTGCGCAGCCGACGGGCCTTGCCGATCAACTCGTCAGTGCCGCACAGCACCGAGCCCACCGGGGCACCGAGCCCCTTGGACAGGCACACCGACACCGAATCGAAATGCTGGGTGATCTCCCGGGCGTCCACGTTCAGCTTGACGGCGGCGTTGTACAGCCGCGCGCCGTCCAGGTGCAGCGCCAGGCCATGTTGCCGAGTGAAACGCCGGGCTTGCGCCAGGTATTCCAGCGGCAAGACCTTGCCCTGCATGGTGTTTTCCAGGGCCAGCAGGCGGGTGCGGGCAAAATGGAAATCGTCGGGCTTGATCGCGGCAGCCACTTGCGCCAAGTCCAGCGAGCCGTCCGCCTGCACTTCCAGGGGCTGGGGCTGGATCGAACCGAGCACCGCCGCACCGCCACCCTCGTATTTGTAGGTGTGGGCCTGCTGGCCGACGATGTATTCATCGCCGCGCTCACAGTGGGCCATCAACCCCAGCAGGTTGCTCATGGTGCCCGTGGGCACGAACAACGCCGCCGCGAACCCCAGGCGCGCGGCCAGCTCGGCTTCGAGACGATTGACGGTCGGGTCTTCGCCATACACATCGTCGCCGGTCGGCGCGCTGGCCATGGCATCCAGCATGCCGGCGCAAGGTTGGGTCACCGTGTCGCTGCGAAGGTCGATAGCGCTCATGAATCTGGCCTCGGTTTCAGATGGGGGAAATTCCCTTTCGAAGGGCAATTACTGCGGGCATGGGCAGGAATAATCAAGCCCGGCCGAAGGAAAAGAACACCTGACCTGAAGATTGATCAGTTCCCCTGTGGGAGCGAGCCTGCTCGCGAACGCGTTGGGTCGGCGACATTTATTTAGCTGACACACCGTATTCGCGAGCAGGCTCGCTCCCACAGGGGGTTATGTGTTAAAAATCCTGCGCCGTCACAAAACGTGACGGCAAAACGTTCTCAGGGCGGGGTGCAACTCCCCACCGGCGGTAATTGCGCGCAATGCGCATAGCCCGCGAGCGCTTGGTGCTACACGGTCTTTACAGTGCAGCGACAAGGTCAGCAGACCCGGTGTGATTCCGGGGCCGACGGTCATAGTCCGGATGAAGAGAGAACGGGATTGACACCCAAGGGCCGCCTGCGACTGTCTTGTGCGCGGCGTACCCTCGAATCCCCTTCGATTCATGACGCCCTGTTTTTCACACAAACAGGAACCAGAACATGCAACCCACCGCAATCGACAGCAAGACCAAAACCCATCCGGGCGAGCGCGTCGCGTTCATCCAGGCCTGCTGGCACAAGGAAATCGTCGACCAGAGCCGTAAAGGCTTCGTCACTGAGATGATCAGCCAGGGTTATCAGGAAAGTGACATCGACTTCTTCGAAGTCGGCGGCGCGTTCGAAATCCCGCTGCACGCCAAGCTGCTGGCCAAGTCAGGTCGTTACGCCGGCATCGTCGCCGCCGGCCTGGTGGTGGACGGTGGCATCTATCGCCACGAGTTCGTCGCCCAATCGGTGATCAGCGGCCTGATGCAGGTCCAGTTGGAAACCGAAGTGCCGGTATTTTCGGTCGTGTTGACGCCGCATCACTTCCACGCTGGCGAAGAACATCAGAAATTCTTCTTCGAGCACTTCGTGCACAAGGGCCAGGAAGCGGCGAAGACCTGTGCCGATACGCTGCACAAGACGCGGGCGTTGCGCCGCAGTGAGCAGCGGGCGGTAGCGGTCTAAAGAAACACTGAGACCCTGTGGGAGCGAGCTTGCTCGCGATAGCGGACTGTCAGTCACCTTCAACATTGACTGAAGCACCGCAATCGCGAGCAAGCTCGCTCCCACATTGGTTCTGCGTTGGCTTTAGGCCAGGTTCTCGTCCGTCGCGGGCACGATCAGGATGCCCGCGCGCAAGCCATTCTTGACCTTGGGGTTCGGGAAGATGATCCGCGCGCCCTCTTCTTCGATCACCCAGCGGGTCTGGGCGATGTCCTCGGCCAGGACGTAACCTTTTTCAAGTTCCGAGAAGTTCTCGATGTCCGCCGGCAGGTTCAGGCGGAAGCTGTCGCTGTGCTTGATGATTTCCCGCGCCACGCTGAACAGTTGCAGACCATCCAGGCTGTCTTCCAGCTCCGGCTCGTTGCCTTCGATGACCTGGTGCAGGCGGGTTTCCAGCTGGTTGACGTTGACGCCACCGTTCTGCCCGAACGGCCGGGCCTTGCCCAGTTCCAGAGTGAAGGACTCGGCGCCCAGCTGATCGTAGGTGTACGCGCTGAAGACGATGGACGGTTTGTTCTGCAGCAACACCGCTTCCATGCCCGCCGCGCGCAGGCGCGCCAGCTCGCGACGTGAATGTTGGCGGCCTTCCTTCCAGGGGTACAGGGCGAACTGCTCGATCTTCGAACCGCGGATGGCGGTGTGCAAGTCGTAGTGCAGACGGCTGCGGTCCGGCACGCTGAAGAAACTCGCAGCCAGCCGTTCCAGCTCACAGGCGCGCAACGCCTCGGGGCCGCCGCTCAGTTCGTGGCGGCCGTTGAACAGCCGGTTGACGTCCTGCTCGACAAAACGCTCGCCGCGACGAATCGCCTCGGGGTTGCCGAACAGAAATAGAATGCGTGCCCGCGGCTTCAGGTCGCCACGGGCAATGTCGTGCAGCAGTCGATCGAGCAACTCGATCGGCGCGGTTTCATTGCCATGGATACCGGCCGACAGCAGCAGGTCCAGGCCGTTGTCCCGGGCTTCGGGCGGCTTGACCTCCAGCGCGCCCTCGCTCAACCAGCGCATCCGTACGCCTTCGACAGTCAGTTGAGTCTTCTCCGCCGGTTCGCGGCCGGCGAGGGTCAGTTCAAGCAGTTTGCCGAGGGCGAGCATAGCGCGGTTTCCTTAGTGATCGTGGCCGCAGTCAGGGCCATGGACGTGGTCGTCATCGCCGATGTCGGCCGGTTCCATTTCCAGTTGCAGGCTGACCAGGTTGGTCGCCAATGGACGCAGCAAGAGGTTGGCGTATTCCGCGTCCCCTTCCTCGACGTCGACGCCGATCAACAGCTGGCCGCGGCCGTCCTGCTGGATCCACAGCTCCTTGCCCTGCCACATCACCGCGACGCGGGTGCAGGAGGTTTCCAGTTGCGTGCCGTCGGTGTCTTCTAGGATCAGCTGCAGGGTATCGCTCATGTCTTTACATTCTCGTCGGGGGATAAGGCAACGCGCCCTGCTTTGACTGTAGTCAGGACGCGCGCGCTTTCAATTGATCTGGAAAGGATAAACCGCGCCAAGTTTAAGGATTTGTGTCAGTTCATCCAGTGCCGACCGGCACTCAAGCAACAATTGCGGGTCCGCCAGGTCGTTTTCGGTCATGCGGTCGCGGTAATGGCGCTCGACCCATTGGGTCAACGACTCATACAGCGGCGCGGTCATGATAACCCCTGGGTTGACGGCCGCCAGTTCGGTTTCGTTAAGCGCCACGCGCAACCTCAGGCAAGCGGGGCCGCCGCCGTTCTGCATGCTTTGCTTGAGATCGAAGACCTTCACTTCGCGAATCACCCCGCCAGACCCCGTCAGGCCTTGCAGGTAGTTCCAGACGCGTTCGTTGCCACGGCATTCTTCCGGCACGATCAACAGCATCGAGCCGTCGGCACGCGACAGCAACTGGCTATTGAACAGGTAGGAACGTACCGCATCATCCACGGTGACCGCCGAACGCGGTACGCACACTGGCTGAAATTTCCCACCGACTTTGGCGATCTTGCTGCTCAGCTCGGCCAGCATCCGGTCTGTGTCGAGGAACGCGTCCTCGTGATAGAACAACACTTCGCCGTTACCGACCGCGATCACGTCGTTGTGGAAGACGCCCTGGTCGATCACCGCCGGGTTCTGTTGGGCGTACACCACGCCCTCCTCGCTCAGGCCGTGCAGGCGGGCAACGGCGCGGGACGCTTCAAGGGTCTGGCGCGCCGGGTATTTCTGTGGCGACGGGTAACGGCTGTCGAAGGCGCTGCGGCCGAAGACAAAAAACTCGACGCCGGCCTCGCCATAGGCACGGCAGAATCGCGTGTGGTTGGCCGCGCCTTCATCGCCGAACTGCGCCACCGCGGGCAACGCGGCGTGATGGGCGAAGTGCTGCTGGTCGGCGAACATCGCGCCCAACACACGGCTGGTGGTCGGGTGCTCGATGCTGCGGTGGTACTTGCAATTGAGGTTGGCGGCGGTGAAATGCACGCGGCCGTCAGCGGTGTCGGCGCTCGGGCTGACGGTGGCGGCGTTGGCCACCCACATACTCGAGGCCGAGCAACTGGCAACCAGCAGCGGCATCGCTTCTTTCGCGGCGCGCTGGATGACCTGCGCATCGCTGCCGGCAAAGCCCAACCGACGCAAGGCCGCCACGTCCGGACGCTCCTGCGGCGCCAGCACGCCCTGCTGAAAGCCCATGTCCATCAGCGCCTTCATTTTCGCCAGGCCTTGCAGCGCCGCCTCCTTGGGGTTCGAGGATTGCTGGCTGTTGCTCTGGGACGCGACGTTGCCGTACGAGAGCCCGCCGTAGTTATGGGTCGGCCCCACTAGACCGTCAAAGTTGACTTCATAGGATTTCATCAGCGAGGCTCCACGAGAATCTGTTTTTTATAGGCATCAATTACAACCGCAGCGCGGCCTTCGTCGGATCGCCGCCCGGAGCAAGCTCACTCCCACAGGGTTCAGCGCAATCCCTTGTGGGAGCGAGCCTGCTCGCGAAGGGTGCTACGCCATTCGCACGCCAGGTGTCAGGCTGGCCGGCATCACCAGGCTTGGTGTCTCCAGCGACGCCACCGGGTACGCGCAGTAATCCGCCGCGTAATAAGCACTGGCGCGGTGGTTGCCCGAGGCGCCGATGCCGCCGAACGGCGCGCTGCTGGCGGCGCCGGTCAGCTGTTTGTTCCAGTTGACGATGCCGGCGCGGCTTTGCAGCCAGAACTGGTCGTAACGTTCTTGCGAATCCGAGAGCAACCCGGCGGCCAGGCCATATTGGGTATTGTTGGCTTCGCTGATCGCGGCGGCGAAATCCTTGTAGCGGATCACCTGCAGCAGCGGCCCGAACAACTCTTCGTCGGGGCGCTCGGTCACGGCGGTCACGTCGAGGATACCCGGTGTCAGCAACGCGGCCTGGGGCTGTGGCTGGGTCATGGCGAGCAGCGGCGCGGCGCCCTTGCCCAGCAAATGATTCTGCGCGTCCATCAGCGCCTTCGCCGCGCCTAAGGAAACCACCGAGCCCATGAACGGTGCCGGTTGCTGGTCAAAGGCGCCGACTTCGATAGTCGAGCTGACCTGCACCAGGCGCGCCAGCAAGGCATCGCCCCAGGCACCTTCCGGCACCAACAGGCGGCGCGCGCAGGTGCAACGCTGGCCGGCGGAAATGAACGCCGACTGGATGATCGTATAGACCGCCGCATCGACGTCGGCCACTTCGTCCACCACCAGTGGATTGTTGCCGCCCATTTCCAGCGCGAGGATCTTGTCCGGACGACCGGAGAATTGTTGATGCAGCAGGTTGCCGGTGCGACTGGAACCGGTGAAGAACAGCCCGTCGATGCCCGGATCCGCCGCCAGGGCGATACCGGTTTCCCGCGCGCCCTGCAGCAGGTTCAGCACGCCCGCCGGCAGGCCGGCCTCGACCCAGCACTGGACCGTCAGCTCGGCGACTTTCGGGGTCAGCTCGCTCGGTTTGAACAACACGCAGTTACCCGCCAGCAGCGCCGGCACGATGTGCCCGTTGGGCAAATGGCCGGGGAAGTTGTAAGGGCCGAATACCGCCACCACACCGTGGGGCTTGTGCCGCAGCACGGCGGTGGCGTCGCCCAGGGGGCCGCTCTTTTCGCCGGTGCGCTCGCGGTAGCTCTGTACCGAAATCCCCACCTTGTTGATCATGCTGGTGACTTCGGTGGCGGCTTCCCACAGCGGCTTGCCGGTTTCCTCACCGATGCAACGGGCCAATTCGTCAGCCTGCGTCTTCAAGGTGCCGGCGAAGGCTTCGAGCACCTGGATGCGTTCATCCAGCGAGCGCCGCGCCCACTCCGGGAACGCCTGGCGCGCCGCCTGCACGGCCGACTCGACCTGCGCCGCGGTGGCGCCCTTGCCCGTCCACAACACTTGCTGGGTGACCGGGTTCAACGACTCAAAGACGTCGCCCTGGCCTTCCAGCCAGCTTCCCGCGATGTACAACGATTTCATTATTTGGTCTCCCGAGCGGCGGACAACGCCACGGCACGCACCTGGTCGCCGGCGTTGAGTTGAAGACGTTTGGCGGTCAGCGGATCGACCACCAGGGTGCCCGCGGCGAAGCGCGCAGGCGCCGCGGTGATGCGGCAGTCCTGGCACTTGCGGTTATGGATGAGGAACGGCGTGGCGTCATCGCCCGGCGTGCCGATGGCCAGCACCAGCGCCTGGCTGTCGCGAATCGCGCGGATCTTGCCGGTCTCGCATTCGACGGCCGGGCCGGCGTCGAAGATGTCGACATAGCCCTGATAGCTGAAGCCTTCGCTCTTGAGCATCGACAGCGCCGGTTCGGTGTCGGGATGGACCTGGCCGATCACGGCCCGGGCATCCTCGGACAGGAAGCAGGTGTACAGCGGGAACTTGGGCATCAATTCGGCAATGAAAGCCTTGTTGCCCACGCCGGTCAGGTAATCGGCCTGGCTGAATTCCATCTTGAAGAAGTGCCGACCGAGGCTTTCCCAGAACGGCGAACGGCCGTTTTCGTCGGACATGCCGCGCATCTCGGCGATGATTTTGTTACCGAACAGCTGGGAGAATTCGGCGATGAACAGCAGCCGCGCCTTGGCCAGCATGCGGCCGTTGAGGCCGTTGCGGTAGTCGGCGTGCAGGAACAGCGAGCACAGTTCCGAATTGCCGGTCAGGTCGTTGGCCAGGAACAGCGTCGGGATTTCCCGGTAGATGTTCAGCTCCTGGGAAGCGCTGACCGTCAGGCCGACCCGGAAGTTGTACCAGGGCTCGCGCAGCCCCACGGCACCGGCGATGGCGGAAATGCCCACCACGCGACCGTCGTCGTCTTCAAGCACGAACAGGTAGTCCGCATCGCCGCGCCCGGCTTCGCCGCGAAAGGTCTTCTCGGCCCAGCCGACCCGATGCGCCAGGCGCTCTTCGTTGGCCGGCAAGGTGGTCAGGCCGGTGCCGGTGCTGCGGGCCAGGGCGATCAGCGCGGGTAAATCGCTGCTGCGTACGGGACGAACGATCATGCTATCTCCTCAAACGGGCCGCTCAAGCCACCCGCGAAAAACTCGTCTGTAAAGCGTTATACGGCTACCAGGCGCACGCTGGCACCCTCGCCGACGCCCAAGGCTTCGGCCGCGTCCATATCCAGTGTCACGGGCTTGCCCGGCGCGTAATCGAGTTCGAGCAGCACGGCGCGGTAATCCTGCAGTTGGGCATTGGCCACCAGGTACTGGCGGCCCACGCCCTTCACCGTTTCACCGATCTTGACCGGCACCACGCGGCTCTGGGCGATCGAGCGGATCCCCGAGACACGCGCATGCAAGGTCGGACCGCCGTCGAAGATGTCGATGTAGTGATCGGTCTCGAAACCTTCGCGCATCAGGATGTCGAAGGTGATCTGTGCACGCGGGTGGACCTGGCCCATGGCTTCCTGGGCGGCGTCCGGCAACAGCGGCACGTAGATCGGGTAATGCGGCATCAGCTCGGCGAGGAAGGTCCGGCTTTTCAGCCCGCACAGGCGCTCGGCGGCGGCGTAATTGAGGTCGAAGAAATTGCGACCGATGGCGTCCCAGAACGGTGAATCGCCATTCTCGTCGCTGTAGCCGACGATCTCGGTCACCACCGAATCGGCGAAGCGCTCCGGATGGCTGGCCACGAACAGCAGGCGTCCGCGGGAGTTGAGCTCCGCCCAGGGCGAGCCGACCAGTTCCGGGACCACGTAGAAACTGGTCAACAGACTGTTACCGGTCAGGTCGTGGCACTGGGACAGGACGTGAATCTTGTTGTGGATCTTCAGCTCGCGGGAGGCATGGACGAACGTCTCGTTGCGAAAGCTGTAGAACGGCTCGGAATAGCCCGCCGACGCGACGATGGCCGAACAGCCGACCAGCTTGCCGGTGGTGGTGTCTTCGAGGACGAAGAAATAGCTTTCCTCGCCGTTAAAACTGACTTCGGCGGCGAACGAGGCTTCACTTGCAGCGATCTTGTCGCTCAGGCGTTCCACGTCGTCCGGCAAGGAAGTGACACCGATCGGACTGTCCGCAGCCAGCCGCTGTACCTCGCCCAGGTCAGCCATTTGCGCGGGGCGCATCACCAGCATGGTGTCACTCCTTAACTTGAAATAAACGGTTCGACCGTAAGGCCGATACACAGAGAATAAAAACCGGACACTGAAGTGAACCTCCTGTGGGAGCGAGCCTGCTCGCGAAGCAGACGACTCGATCTGCCTGGCGGACCGAGGCGATTCCATTCGCGAGCAGGCTCGCTCCCACAAAAGCCCGACCCCCACCAGGGCCGGTCAAGTCTGAATCAGGCTTGCGTCAGCTTCGCCGCAGCCCGCTCGAAGCGGTCCAGGCCGGCGTCGATGTCGGCGTCTTCCACCACCAGGCTCGGGGCGAAACGAATCACGTCCGGGCCGGCTTGCAGAATCATCAGGCCTTCCTGCTCGGCGGCGTTGAAGATGTCCTTGGCCTTGCCTTTCCAGGCGTCGTTCAGCACGCAGCCGATCAACAGGCCCAGACCGCGCACCTGGGTAAACAGGCCGTACTTCTCGCCGATCTGCTCCAGGCGCGCCTTGAATTTCTGATGCTTGGCTTTGACGCCACCGAGCACTTCAGGCGTATTGACCACGTCGATCACCGCTTCGGCCACCGCACAGGCCAGCGGGTTGCCGCCATAGGTGGTGCCGTGGGTGCCGACCACCAGGTGCTTGGCCAGCGCTTCGGTGGTGAGCATCGCCGCGATCGGGAAACCACCGCCCAGGCTCTTGGCGCTGGTGAGGATGTCCGGAACCACACCGTAGTGCATGTAGGCGAACAATTCGCCACTGCGGCCCATGCCGGTCTGCACTTCGTCAAATACCAGCAGCGCATTGTGTGCGTCGCACAGCTCGCGGGCGCCTTGCAGGTAAGCCAGATCGCCCGGCAACACGCCGCCCTCGCCCTGGATCGGCTCCAGCACCACGGCGCAGGTCTTGTCCGAGACCGCCGCCTGCAAAGCCGCAAGGTCGTTATAAGGAACGTGGGTGATGCCGGTGATTTTAGGACCGAAACCGTCGGAGTACTTCGACTGCCCGCCAACGTTGACGGTGAACAGGGTCCGCCCGTGGAAGCTATTGAGCGCGGCGATGATCTCGTATTTCTCGCTGCCAAACCGATCAAAGCCGACGCGACGGGCCAGCTTGAACGCGGCCTCGTTGGCTTCGGCGCCGGAGTTGCAGAAGAACGCACGCTCGGCAAAGGTCGCGTCGACCAGCTTGTGGGCCAGGCGCAAGGCCGGCTCGTTGGTGAATACGTTCGACACATGCCACAGCTTGTTGGCCTGCTCGGTCAGGGCTCCGACCAGCGCCGGATGGGCATGGCCCAGTACGTTGACTGCGATACCGCCAGCAAAATCGATCAGCTCGCGACCGGACTGGTCCCACACGCGGGAACCGGCACCACGCACAGGGATAAAGGCAGCAGGTGCATAGTTGGGAACCATTACCTGGTCGAAATCGGCGCGTTGGACCGCGGCTTGCTCAACGGACATCGGAGTCTCCTGAAGAGGAACACCCGCCTGGAACTGGCGAGCTTGGTGAGGATTGTAAGGACAGTTTTCAGCCCGGCCTTGCCGCCAAGCGACAACTTCTTATAGCGCCAACCCATGATTTTCGCGGGTTTACGCCAATGCGACAAATAGCATCGCAAAGGCGCAGTTTAAACGTTGGCGCAGGATTTGCGGCGACAGCGTCGAGATTTGCTTCAAGCATCGGTCGGCATCGCCCATGCCATACATATGTAGTGCCTTTGCGTTGCGCAAATCAGGTTTGCTGGCGTGCCGATCCCGCGGGGATTGGCCTCCATCAACCTATTCGGAATCAACCATGAATACGCCCATCACCGTCGTGCTTCCCAGGCGCAAGATCGCCCATCACAAGCTCATTGAAAAAGCCCTGCCTGAGTGGATCGCCAAGACCCCGCTCAAGCAACTCGAGCGATTGAAAACCATCCGGCCCGAACTTCCCGATTGGTTCAAGCAGGCCACGCCGGCACAACACAAGGAGCTGAGAGGTACACACACAGACAGCTGGACAAAACGTAACGAGGTCGAAAAGGAGCTGGTGCGATTACTGGATGTGCATTCGTTTGCCGAGCCGTTGCTCAAGAAACACATCAAGCAACGCTTCAACATCGATCTGGATGTCAGGGAAACATTCATAAACCTCTATATTCCGACCAGACTTCCAATCATTGACCTGCCCACGGACGGCTCGAAGCAATGGCGTGTGTCGGTACTCGACGCAGCCTTGCATAACTTCGAGGCCTTCGAGGGAGAAGCGGATGCACACCTTCCCGAGTCCGGCTTCATCACCCGCCCTGACGCACATGGCCGGTTCAGGATACTCGACGAGGTCACCGGCAAGCTTCCGGTCGATCAGTTCGTCAGATTTTGCCGGGAGCTGGATATCGGTCGGCGCTACGACACTCATTTGAGGGAGGAGCTGGGCCTGGATGACCATGGCAAACAACTGCGCCTCAAAACCCGGATCATCGCCAGCCAACTAGCGGACCTGAAAGCCGCCCTGCACCACGCAAGCCTGACTCTCGCCATCCAGAAAAGCAGCCTGCAGTCGCTGCTGGCCTTTATCGCGGGGCGGGATAATACATGGCAGACCTATGACCTGACCTTACTCTCGACGCCATTGACCGGCCCGATGATCTTCTCCCCCGGCAATGAGTGGTCAGCCTCCGCCCCCGTCGTCGTCTACATCCCCCACGACCCGAAGGTCCCCCTCAAGGAATACCCGTCGATGGCTGCGTTCATGACGCACCTCACCGAGCAACTACGCGGCGACAGCTACAAAAAGTTTTTCAGCCGCTTTATCCAGCATGACCAACTGGGCAGTTTCCACGGGGCCCTCAAGCGCAAATTTTTCCACGTCATCGAGGATCGCCCTAACGCTCCCGACTTCGGGATGCCGGAGCATGGATTTGTCGAAGATCTGAAACCCATTCCAGACCCAAGCCTGGCCTACTCGGCTTCGAAAATATCCGGGAACGTCCTGGAAGAGCTCTACAGCAAACAATTGAGCAAGATTTTCAAGGACGCGAAAGTCATCGCTGTGTCTACCGACAGTGAAGACCGCAAGACCCGCCATGATCGCTGGGAGCGAATAAAGAGTATCGGCCTTGCGCTGTTCAACGCCGCGCTATTTGTCATCGCGCCCTTTGTGCCGGTCGTCGGCGAGTTGATGTTGCTGCAGATGGCCTATCAACTGCTCGAAGACGCTTACGAAGGTGTACGCGACTGGGTGGCGGGCAAATCGATCGAAGCTTTTGAACATTTGTTCAGCATTGTCGAAACCGTACTCCAAACGGCCGGGTTTGCCGTAGGGGGCAGCATTGTCGGGGATTTGCTCGCCAAACCATCATCGTTCGTCAAAAACCTCAAGCCGGTGATTTCCACCGATGGCAAAACGCGGCTGTGGAACCCTGACCCGGCACCCTATGCACACCCGATCGAAGTACCGCCCACCTCGAAACCCGACACGCTTGGCCTGCACGAACATGACAGCCGCATCTTGCTGAAGCTGGCAGCGGATGACGATTCACAGCACACCCTGGCCCTGAGCAAAACCGCCGAAACAGAACGCTATACCCTGACTCACCCGACCCGGCCCGACGCCTACAGCCCGCGAATGGAACATAACGGCCAGGGCGCCTGGTTGATGGAGGGTGAACAACCGCAAGCCTGGAAAAGCCAGACACTGATGCGGCGCCTGGGCCACGCGACGGATGGCTTCAGCGATGCCGAACTGCAACAGCTGCGCATCATCAGCGGCACCGACGAAGGCGTTCTGCGCAGGGTTCATCTGCAAAACGAAGCCATGCCGCCCTTGCTGGACGATACCCTGGCGCGCTTCAGAACCTACCGGACTGTCGACCAGAATATCGGCCGTATCCGCGCGGGCGAAGCGCTGGACACCCAAGGCGGCTGGTTTGAACCCTTGGTAACCGAACTCGATGGCTGGCCCAGCGACAAAGCCCTGGAAGTATTTGCCGACTTCACGTTAACCGGCACACCTCATCACTACGGGGCATCCGTCCCGTCCGCCGACACCTTCAAGATCTCCCTGGGGGACCTGAACGGCGGAAAACTTGCTCCGCTTATTGTCGAGGGTCTCGATGAGCAACAACTCAGCGACTTGGTCGGATCGCAAACCCCGAAAGAACAGGCGCCACAGCGTCTGAACGAAAAACTGGCCGACCGCGCCGCGAGCCGCAAGATGGAAATCTTCGAGCAGGAATACCGCGGACAAGAACCCAGGCAGGCGCCAGAAGCTGCACTGGTCGAAAACACGATTGCGGACCTGCCTGCGCCCGTGACCCGGGTACTGCTCGACACGGCCACGCCTGCGGAAAACACCGCTATGACCGACCAGAACCGCGTTCCCCTGCGACTCAGGAACCTGGCCGAGGAGATGCACGTACAAACCCGGATAACCCGCGCCCAGGAAGGTCTTCTTGAAGACGACCTGCTCACCCCAGAAGGTGAAACGCTGACGCTCAACACCCTCAAGGCTTTTTCCGACGCGATCAGCGATGTCCACATTGAAGTCCGCGACAAAGTAATTGACGGCACGCTGCGCGCAAACCATCAACCGCAGCGCGCTACGCTCAAACGCGTGCTGGTGCGCACAGAGCCAGGCAAATATGAAGTGCGTGACAATGATGACCAATTGCTGCATCCGGCCAAACGTTTCCACAACGCATTGCTCAATGCCCTGCCGCCGAAAAATCTCGGCAAATTGACCTCGCGCTTCAAGCCAGGCGAAAAATTCAAGCACTGGCTTATCGACCAGTACCAGAACACCCGCCGGATACGCACCGCGATGGATTTCCCAGCCGTCGGCGCCTCCACCGCCCGCGAAACCGAAACCCTGCTGCGTGGGCCGATTTTTAGCCGTTTATGGCCTGCGGCCGAAGCCTTGCCCGCCGAAGTCGACCCGTTGGCTGAACGGCTGAAAAAAATCTACCCGACTCGGGATGAAGAGCAGATCGCCAACATGGTCAGCAGACTCGACTCCGATGAGCAGCTGCAAAAGCTCGCCGAGCTGGAGGACGAGAAGGCACAGCTTTTCGATGAGCTGGACCAGTGGGCGTCCACCCTGCCTCGCCATATCAATGCTCGCAGGATCCTCGCCGCACGACGCGAGATCACCCGTCGAATCAAGGACTCCTGGCTGCGTGGCGAAAAAGAGCAGATCCGCACCAACGGTGAGATATCTCGCGAGGACGTCACACTGAAGCTGGACCAGATATCGTTTGAGGGGGTGAAAATCGAAGATCTCGCGTTGAGCAAAAAGCTGCCCCATGTAATAAAACTGAGCCTGAATCAGTGCAATTTGTCTTCACTCAGCACAGATTTCCTCTCCAACTTCCCTGAGGTTCAGGTGTTGACCGCCGTCGGCAACAACTTGCAAAGCCTGCCTGAGGCCTTGAACGACCTGCCCACATTGCGCGTTATCAATCTTTCGCAAAACAAGATCGTGATTGATCCTGCCTCCGCAGCCAGTCTGCAAAAACCCGCGCTGCTATCTCTGAACCTCAACCAAAACCCCTTGGGGTTCGCTCCCGACGTCAGTCAACTGCCCGCTCTCAAAGCGCTCATGCTGAACAGGACGCAGATCACCGACTGGCCTCGAGGGCTGTTTTCGCACCCAAGAGCCGAGCACTTCGACTTACAAATGCAGGGCAACGAGATAACCACCGTGCCCGACTGCGAAGCCGGATCCCCCGAGGCCTGGATTGTGGCCCGCACGCGCCTGGACCGGCAGAAACTCGATCTGCAAAACGATGACAAGCTCGCCAATTACCGTCGCTCGGTGGGCCTTGATCCTCACCGTACCTACCCGCCGCGGGGCGATAAAGGCAGTGCTTTCTGGGTGAAGGATTATCGCGGAACGGATCTGGAGGCGCTGAGATTCACTTGGGATATTCTGGAAAACGAAGTCGGCTCCCAAGGTTTTTTCGAAGTCATCGCCAAGTTGGAAATAACCGACGACACCCTCTTCCAGACCGACGAGGATCAAGAAGCCTATGAAGAAAACCGCTCTGCACTCACTGACCAGGTCTGGCGAGTGATAGAGGCAGCCAGTGACGACACCGAGCTTCGCGAGAAGCTGTTCACAATGGCCGACGCCCCCACCAACTGTGCAGATGCCGGGGCGCAGATCTTCAATGCCATGGGGATCGAGACCATGCTCTCTGAGTTCTCTCACGCAGGCAGCGATGCGCCGACGCTGGAAAAAAACCTGATCGGCCTGGCCAGGGGCAAAGCACGGCTCAACAAGCTCTACGAAATCGCCCGCGCCGACGTGGCGCAGCGTGTATCGCCTGTAGAAAAGGACGGCCTGGGCCTGCGGTTCACCAGCGAGGTAATCAACGGTGAACCCGGCACGGTGGACGAGGTCGAGGTGCACACGGCCTATCAGGCCCGATTTACCAATAGCCTGGAGCTGCCGTGGGTATCGAAGCACATGGTTTATCGAAACACGGCGAACGTCACCGAACCGCAAATAAAGAATGCCATGCGCCTGGTGCGAGAGGGTGAGCGTAACGGTGGCCTGGTCAATCAGATCCTTGATGTCGAGTTCTGGGACACTTACCTGAGCGACGCCTACGCCGATAGACTCCAGGCCAACGATGAACTCTACGAAGCCCAGGCCGAGCAGCTAGAAGAACTGCGGGACCTGCAACACGAGTGGGTCGAATTCAATACCCGCCTGGAAGACAGGAATCCGGCAAAAAAACAGAGGCTGATCGAGCTCGCCAGCCAGTTGAGCGTGCCTGAAGCTGATGTGCTGACCGCAGGTAAAATGCCGGACAGCACCTATAACCGAGCCTACAGCGCCATCGCCGACCGGCGGAAAGAGCTCAGGCGCCAACTGACCAGTGAAGCGCTCACCCGGGCCCGCCTGGTTTAACACTCGTCTGCACCTGGCAGCGATGACGGCTCGACGAGCCACCCTTCGCGAGCAGGCTCGCTCCCACAAGGGTTCGGGGCTGCCGAAGGTTCCGTATCCACAACAAAAACCCGTGGGAGCGAGCCTGCTCGCGAAGCTCTTGAAACTGTGTACACCGCATCCACGCCGCGCCGCAGATTACGCAACACCGCGCGGCGTGCCATGCATTTCAGGCGCTATACATATGTAGTGCCTTTGGCTTGGGAAATTTTGTTCTGCTGGCGCCTTCACTGACTTTCGAAGGCCCCCCTAATGCACGAACTTAACACTACAGCCGACACCGGAACCCCGGTCAAATCCCACTATCAGCACGTGCTCGATGCCATCCCGTCCTGGGTGGGCAAGGCCCCCGCACAACAACAGACTGAGCTCAGGCAGGCCAAGCCGCTATTTGCTCCCTGGCTGCTCGGCGCACCCGCCTCCCGGCACGCGCAGATGAAGCGCTTGAATGCCGCCCAGTGGCGCGCACGCAATGGGCTCGAGGAGCGACTGCAAGCGCTGCAGGACATCAATGCCTTTGCCAAGCCGCTGCTTGAAGCCGCTATCAGGACTCAGTTCGGCTTGACGCTGGACGTCGAGAAAACCCAGTTATGGCTGTACGTACCACTGAATATTCCATGGCTGCCGATCCCCTCCGGTGGCGCGCGAACGTGGAAGGTTTCCTTGCTGGATGCTGCTTTGCACAACTTTGAACCGGACGAGGCAAAACCCGATGCCTACGAACCAGACTCGACCTATGTCGCCGAGACCACGAAGAGCTCGGAGGAAGGCGAGACGGGACGTTTCAAACCGCTGACGTCGATCAGGCAGCAGATGCCGATTCCGGCATTTATCCAGCTGTGTCGGGAACTGGATATCGGCGGCCAGTACCAGCGTCATCTTCAGCAACAACTGGGCATCGGCGACACCGTTGCAACCCGCGCACTGCAGCGCCAGGTCAGCGAAAGCCAGGAAGCGGCACTCAAGGCCGCCCTGCACCTGGCGCTGATGAAAAAAGACATCAGCGCGCAAAGCCACTCGCAGGTCCTCGGCCTGCTGGACGGTTTGCCAGGCATGCAGCTCGACGGCCAGCCACTGTGCAGCCATGACTTGAAGATCATGGACGTTGCGCTGACCGGCATAGTGCTGTTCGCCCCGGACTTCGAACAGGCGCAGCACACCGTGCCGTTGGTGGCTTATATTCCCGACGATCCCCAAGGCGCGATCAAGGAATACGCCTCTTCAACGCTGTTCAGCTCGGCGTTGACTCAAAGGCTGCGAGAAAAAGACTACCAGCAATTCTTCAGTCGCTTTGTCGGACACCAGGAACGCCCGTTGTTTTTCTTCGAGCTGAACCAGCGGCTGGCTTCCATCCAATGGCACCGACCGGCTCCCGGTGACTCCCGCCCACCATGGCGAGAAACCCCGGCCGATAAGCCCAACCTGCTGTTCAGCGCACAGTTGACCCCAGGCGACCTGATGCGGCACCTCTATCAAGGCAAGCTGAACAAAATCCTCAATGACGCGCGAACCATTGCCGTTTCCACTGCCAGCGCCGACCGCAACGCCCGCTGGAAACGCTGGGACGCCCTGTCCAGGATTGCCAGCGAACTGGTCAGTATCGCCGCGTTCATCGCCACGCCTTTTTTCCCGCCGCTGGGCGCCCTGATGCTCGGCTATGCCGCTTACCAACTGCTGGACGATACGTTCGAAGGAATTGTCGATTGGGCCGAAGGATTAAAACAGCAGGCTTTCGAGCACCTGATGAGCGTGATGGAAACTCTGGTCCAGCTGGGCGGCTTCGCCGTTGGCGTACCGATAGCCGAAGGTATGCTGCGCCAGGCACTGCCAAAGCAATTGTGGAGCTTCATCGACAACCTGATGCCGGTCACCCGCCCCGATGGCCAGCAACGCTTGTGGTACCCGGACCTGACACCCTATCACCAGGATATCGAACCGGTCAGCAGCGCCGGCCCCGATCAGCTTGGCCTGCATGAGCACCTCGGCCGAAAAATCCTGAAGCTAGACACGCAGCGCTTTGTCGTCAGGCAAGATGCCGGCGAAGGCATTTATCAGATCGAGCACCCGGCACGCGTGGATGCCTATGCTCCACAGCTCAGCCACAATGGCGCCGGCGCCTGGCGAACGGAGCTGGACCGCCCGTTGACCTGGGACGACACCACGCTCGTCCGCCGTCTAGGCCAGCAAACCGACGCATTCTCCGACGAACAACTCCAGCAGATGCTCACCGTCAGCGGCACTCACCCCGATGCGCTGCGCAAATTGCACGTCAACAACGAACCGCCACCGCCGCTGCTGGCCGATACGTTGGAGCGCTTCAAGGTCGCCCAGGATCTTCAACGTTTCGTTGACCTGATGGGCAGTGACGATCCGTTGCTCTATCGCCGCGCCGACGTGCAAACCCAAATACAGCTGTTGACCAGTTATGGGCTGCTGCCATCGACCCGGGGGCTGCGCTTTCTCGATAGCGCCGGAAAAGTCGCATGGAGTTTTCCGCCCGCCTCGCGCCTGCCCATGATCGACATCCCCGAAGCGCAGATGAACAATGGGGCGATGCTCGATACGATCATGCAGGGCTTGAGCGAACCGGAGATCAAGACGCTGCTGGACGAAGAACCCGGCCTCCCGCCCACCAGCCTCGGCGCCCGAACGGCCCGGTTGCGCCAGCAGATGGCAAAACTGGCCAATGACAAATGGGCCTCGTTATTCGAAACGCGCTACAGCGCGAAGCAGGTCCCCCCTGATCCCGCGGCTCGAAACCTGATGGACCGTTATCAGGGTCTGCCTCGCAGCGTCGCCGAAGAGCTGCTGCGCACCGCCACGGTCGAGGAATACAAGGGCATCGGCGCCAACCGTTTTTCGCCGCGCATCGATGAACTGGCGCGCTGGACCCTGCTGGAAACCCGCACCGTTCGCGCCTACGAAGGGCTGTATATCGACAACCTTGGCGGGGCCGACACTGACCGGCTGGTCCTGCATTCGTTGGATCGATTGCCCAACTGGTCCGCGGACGTACGCTTGGACATGCGCGCTTATTCCTTCAGGGGCACGATGCACGACAGCGTCGGAGCCCCCCAGGCAAAAATCGTCAGGACCCTGGTTCGCGGCGACGACAGACGCTATACCCCGTTTGATGATGCCGGTCTTGAGCTGCATGGCCCGACGGATATCTATCAAGGCGTGCTGCAGGCTTTGCCCGACGCACAACGCAACGCGCTGGACATCCACATCGGCCAAGGCGAGCGCCTGCGCCAGGCCATCGGCCGCTCCCCGCTGGACCGCGACAGCATGCGAGTACTGCTGGCCAGCGACCCAGTCCGCAAACCCCACTACGACAGCAGAATCATGCGCCTGCCCGGCGGCATGGATGGCTATCGGCCCGGCGCGCCGGCCAGTGGACCGAGCGCTTCACCAACGCCGGAGGAACGCGCGCAAGACCTGTTTCCGACGTTCAATGCCGAGCAGATCCGCAACCTGGTCAGGTCTCTGGAAAGCCGCCCTGGAGGTGCCAACTCGACCTTGGTGGCATTGCAACAATCCTACTCGGCACTGGAGGTGGATCTTTCCCGATGGGTGAGCGATACGCCGCAACCCGCCGCCGGGACGGGAGTCATCGTGAGCGCCAGCGACTACCAGGCAGCCAGACTCAACCGTCAGCGCTGGGCCGAGGAGATCAAGCGATGCCTGCGGCGGGAAACGGAGCTGGATGAGTTTCAAGGCAGCCATACCAGACCCAGCCACGTATTGGAACTGGAAGAACCGATGCCAGGTCCGTTGCCGCCCCTGAGGATGCGCTTCAGGCATGTGACCTATCTGCAATTGGCTGGCGACAGCACAACCGAGGGCCTCGTCGAATTCCTGCAGGCCTTTCCCAGCCTCCGGCATCTGGACATCGATGGGATACCGATCCGAACGCTACCGAAGCAGATCACCAGCCTGCCGGATCTGGGCGTACTGACGCTGAACAATTGCCGGATCACTCTGGATGCCAACACCCATGCCGCGCTTTCATCCATGACTCGGTTGCGTGTGCTGGACCTGTCCGATAATCCACTCGGGGGGGCCCCCGATGTAAGCAGGATGGCAGAGCTGCGGCAGTTGAAGCTCAGGAACACAGGTATCGATCAGGTGCCAACAGGGCTTGAAACTCGTCCGCACCTGACCACCGCGAGGCTCGAACGCAACCGCATCACCGACCTGCCCCCAGCGCTGTTCGAGTTGCCGGGCGAGGTCAGCAAGAAGATCGACCTCACCGGCAATCCCCTCTCCCGGGCGGCGCTCGACCGAGTGAAAGCCTACGCCCTGGAAAACGCCGAGCACATGAGTGTCGATGCCCCGCATGAATTGAGCCGACGGGTACAGGCGCTGTACCCGTCACTTAGCCGCAGGGACGCCAATCGATTCATTTTCAGCCTGCCGGGTACGCTCGATGAGGTCCCCGGAGGGCTGTCACGCCTGGAAAGCGAATTGGCCCAGCTCACAGCCGACCTCGAACGATGGCGGCAAGACGTGTTCCTGCCGGATCCGATCGCCCTGACACAAGAGCAGCTCAGGCGCAGTGCGCTCAAAGAGAAGCTTGTGGATTGCTGGCAACGCGACTTCTATCAAGACCCCGCCGAGCTTCCCGACAGGTTCGCGTTCGCCGGGAACATCCATGGCGCAATGCCCAGGCTCGATGCGCGATTCGAGCACATTACGACAGTCGACCTGCAAGGCGGCGTTGCCACGACCGGAGTGGATGGCCTGCTCCAGTGCTTTCCCAATCTTCAGACCGTGAACGTGGCCGATTTCAACCTGGGACAGCTGCCCGAATCGATATTCAACATGCCCCAGCTGACCGACCTCACCCTGCAAAACTGCAGGATTCGGCTGACACCTGCCGACGCAGGGCGTCTCGCCGGATTGACCGGGCTGGAAGATCTGGATTTGAGCGGCAACCCGCTGGGTACTACGCCAGAGGTCTGGCGCATGACCCGGTTGAAAACCTTATTGCTACCCGACTCGCAACTGACGCGGGTGCCAGAAGACGTTTTCAGCATGCCCACGCTGCTGACCCTCGACCTCAGCAATAACCTGATCACCGACCTGCCCGTCGATATCCTCGAAATGAGCGCCGAGACTGGTGAGGACTTCGAACTGGACGGCAACCCGTTCTCGGAACAGGGCCTGAGGCTTCTACGAATCCGCTATCAGCAAACCGGTAACGACATGGGCGTGGCCGCGGCCAGGCTGGATGCGCAAGGGAACCCGTTGCAGACACACCGCTAGCAAATCTCAGCCGCGCTCCGACGGCACCGACGACAATTCGAACGGGCTGCTGCTGCGCCGCTGGTTACGATCTTCCCGCGGCGTGGCGCCGAAGAAGTTGCGGTAGGCGCTGGAGAAATGCGGCCCGGAGGAGAAACCGCAGGACAGGCCGATCTGGATGATGGATTTACTGGTCTGCATCAGCATCTGCCGGGCCTTGTTCAGGCGCAGCTCCAGGTAGTACTGGCTGGGCACGCGGTTGAGGTATTGCTTGAAGATCCGCTCCAGCTGCCGACGGGACACGCACACATGCTGGGCGATTTCGTCGGTGGTCAGCGGCTCTTCGATGTTGGCCTCCATCAGCAACACCGCCTGGGTGAGCTTCGGATGACTGGAGCCGAGGCGGTTCTGCAACGGGATGCGCTGGCGCTCGCCGCCTTCGCGAATGCGCTCGACCACCAGTTCCTCCGAGACCGCACCGGCCAGCTCGGCGCCGTGATCGCGCGCCAGCACCGCCAACAACAGGTCGAGCACCGACATGCCGCCGCAGGCGCTCAGGCGATCGCGGTCCCAGTCGAACAAATGGCTGGTGGCGATAACCTTGGGAAAACGCTCCGAGAAATCGTCCTGCCAGCGCCAGTGCACGGCGGCCCGGTACCCATCAAGCAAGCCCAACTGGGCCAGCGGATAGACACCGGCGGACAAGCCGCCAATGACGCATCCGGCGCGCACCAGTTGCTTGAGCGCGCTGCTCAGCGGCGAGGCCAGCGACGTCGGCGGCTCGTCGGCCAGCAGGAACAGTTTCTGCAGGCCTTCGAGCTTGCCGGCCCAGGGTTCGCCCGGCAGCTGCCAGGCACCCTCGGCCGGCGGCTCGGCGTGCAAAAACGACAGCTCGTAGACCACGTCCGGATGCACTCGCTGCGCAACACGCAAGGCCTCCTCGGCCAGCGCCAGCGTCAACGCTTTAGTGCTGGGCCAAATCAGGAAACCTATTCGATGGGCAGTCATGGCGAGCGATCCGAAGCGAAAACAGTGTTAAAGCCAAAAGCGGCTGCAACCAAATTAGACCATCTGGCGCGCGGTGCGCAGCATGACCCAAATCAGGTGCGTACGGGAGCGATTACTTCAGGCTGCCCGACAGGAATTGTTGCAAGCGCTCCGATTGCGGATTGACCAGCACTTCGCGCGGGTTGCCGCTTTCTTCGACGATGCCTTTGTGCAGGAACACCAGTTGGTTCGACACCTCGCGGGCGAAGCCCATCTCGTGAGTCACCACCACCATGGTCCGGCCTTCCAGGGCCAGGGCCTGCATCACCTTGAGCACGTCGCCGACCAGCTCCGGGTCCAGCGCCGAGGTTGGCTCGTCGAACAGCATCACTTCAGGCTCCATCGCCAGCGCCCGGGCAATCGCCACGCGCTGTTGTTCGCCGCCGGACATGTGGCCCGGGTAGGCGTCCTTGCGATGCGCCACGCCGACCTTGTTCAGGTAATGCTCGGCCTTCTCCCGCGCCTCGGCCTTGGCCACGCCCAGTACGTGCACGGGCGCTTCGATGATGTTTTCCAGTGCGGTCATGTGCGACCACAGGTTGAAATGCTGGAACACCATCGACAACCGCGAACGCATGCGTTGCAGCTGCTTGGGATCCGAGGCCTTCATGGCGCCGTCCTTGCCCGCTACCAGCTTCAGCTCTTCGTTGTTGAGCAAAATCTTGCCGGCATGGGGTTGCTCAAGCAGGTTGATGCAACGCAGGAACGTGCTCTTGCCGGAGCCACTGGAGCCGATGATGCTGATCACATCACCGGCGGCGGCTTTCAGGGACACGCCCTTGAGCACTTCGTGACTGCCATAGCGTTTATGCAGGTCTTGGACTTCAAGCTTGTACATGCGGTCGGTTCTCACAAAACGTCAGTCGTTGAGCAGTCGATCGGATCGATGCGTTATCAGTGCTTGCGCGGGGCCAGGTAACCCAGCCAGCGGCGCTCGGCCAGTTTGAACAGGCGCACCAGGATGAAGGTCAGGCACAGGTAGAAAACGCCGGCCGTGATGTAGGCCTCGAACGGCAGGTAATACTGCGCGTTCACCGTGCGCGCGGCGCCGGTGATGTCGATCAGGGTGACGATGGACGCCAGGCTGGTGGTCTGCAGCATCATGATCACTTCGTTGCTGTATTGCGGCAGCGCCCGGCGCAACGCCGACGGCAGCAGGATTCGGCGGTACAGCTTGTAGCGCGACATGCCCATGGCCTTGGCCGCCTCGATCTCGCCGTTAGGCGTGGCTCGCAGGCTGCCGGCGATGATTTCGGCGGTGTAGGCGCTGGTGTTGATGGCGAACGCCAGGCACGCACAGAACGTCGCGCTGGACAGCCATGGCCAGAGGAAGCTCTCGCGCACCACCTGGAACTGCGCCAGCCCGTAGTAGATCAGGAACAGCTGCACCAGCATCGGCGTGCCGCGGATCACGTAGGTGTAGAGCCAGGCCGTCATGTTGACGATTGGCTGCTTCGACACCCGCATTAGCCCCAGGGGCAGCGCCGCCAACAGGCCGAAGAACAGCGACAGGGCCAGCAGCTTCAAGGTGGTCAGCAGGCCACTGAAGTACAGCGGCAAGGCTTCATAGATGACGTTGTAGTCGAAGATCATAGATCAGCCGCCCTTACGCCTACCGAGTAGCGCTTCTCAAGGTGACGCAATGCCAGCAACGAGACACTGGTGATCACCAGGTACATCGCCGCCACCGCGAGGAAGAAGGTGAAAGGCTCACGGGTGGCATCCGCCGCCTGCTTGGCCTTGAACATCATGTCTTGCAGGCCCACGACCGAAATCAGCGCGGTGGCCTTGGTCAGTACCAGCCAGTTGTTGGTGAAGCCCGGGATCGCCAGGCGAATCATCTGCGGCACCAGCACCCGGAAAAACACCTGGAAGCCGTTCATGCCATACGCCATGCCCGCCTCGGCCTGCCCCTTGGGGATCGCCATGAAGGCGCCGCGAAAGGTCTCGGACAGGTACGCACCGAAGATGAAACCCAGGGTGCCGATACCGGCCGCCAACGGGTTCAGGTCGATGTAGTCGTCATAGCCGAGCATCGGCGCAACGCGGTTGATCAAGTCCTGGCCGCCATAGAAGATCAGCAGGATCAGCACCAGGTCGGGAATGCCGCGGATGACCGTGGAATACAGGTCGCCCAGCCACGCCAGCCAACGCACCGGCGAGAGGCGCAACGCGACACCGATCAGCCCCAGGACAATGGCCAGGGCCATGGACGACAAGGCGAGCTGAAGCGTCAACCATGCGCCATCGAGGATGACAGCCCCGTAGCCTTTCAACATGATTCAGGTCCTCGAAAGTGGGATGAAAAAATGGCGCAAACCGCAGAGATTCTGTTGCTTGCGCCATTTCGCCGCAGTGGCGGGACGTGGTTACTTGCCGTAGATATCGAAGGCGAAGTATTTGTCCTGGATTTGCTTGTACTTGCCGTTCTCGCGAATGGCGGTGATCGCGCTGTTGATCTTGTCTTTCAGCGCATCGCCCTTGCGAACCGCGATACCGATGCCGTCGCCGAAGTATTTCTCGTCGGTGAAGGCCGGGCCGACGAAGGCGAAGCCCTTGCCCGCGTCAGTCTTCAGGAAGCCGTCATCCAGCAGCGTCGCGTCGGCCACGGTGCCATCGAGACGACCGGCGGAAACATCCAGGTAGATTTCGTTCTGCGAACCGTACGGCTTGATCTCGGCACCCAGCGGGGCCAGGACTTCACGGGCGAAACGCTCGTGGATCGAACCGCGCTGTACACCGATGTTCTTGCCCTTGAGTTCGGCCAGGCCGTCGCTCACCTGGGTACCGGCCTTCATCACCAGGCGGGCCGGGGTGTTGTAGTACTTGTTGGTGAAGTCAACGGACTTCTTGCGATCTTCAGTGATCGACATGGACGACAGGATCGCGTCGATCTTGCGTACCTTCAGCGCCGGGATCAGGCCGTCGAACTCCTGCTCGACCCACACGCACTTGACCTTCATCTCTTCGCACAGCGCATTGCCGATGTCGTAGTCGAAGCCGACGATGCTGCCATCCGGGGCTTTCGAGGCGAACGGAGGGTAAGCCGCTTCGATACCGATCTTCAGGGGTTTCTCATCGGCGAATGTCGGCAGGGACAGCACGGACAGTGCCAGGGCGCCAAGCAGCACAAGTTTCTTCATCTTGGGACTCCATCGGTAAAGGGCGAAAACGGCAGAGTGAGCAACAGCCCAATATGCGAATGGGTGAAACGAACTTGCGTCCTAGGAAGCTCACGATTTATTCAACGCGAGCCACGACGAGCGAGTGATCGGCATTCTAACGACAGGCCCGAAGCCGATATTTCTTCAATGCGACAACTAATTACAGAAGCACCGAGAAAGCTGTTCGAGCACATTGACAGCTCCGCAAATTCATGCAAGAGCAAAAGACAGGGAACCGATCCATGCTGCAAATAGCGGGCCCATTATTCGCAAACCCTTCTAATCCGGCAAGCACAGCGTGTCGGCTTGTTTTTCCATCGGCCCGAAACGGCCCTGAAACGGGGCTCTGCGTTTCACTTCGCCCCGTCGTGGCGCGTTCGGTTACACATTTCGAAACACCGGTAACGTTCAGACACCTCCTACTTTGAAGCCCGATATTTATTCAAACGCCTCCCGTGGCGAGAGGGAGCTTGCTCCCGCTGGGCTGCGCAGCGGCCCCAAAACAGGCGCAATAGTCATTCGAACCCCTCGCCACAAATTTCATCAGGCGCGCACAAAAAAGCCCCGCCCGGCAAACGCCAGGCGGGGCTTTTTGTGTGTTGCAGAGCGTCAGGCGACGTTCATGGTCTTGTGCGTCTCGATCAGGTGCGCCACCACACCTGGGTCGGCCAGAGTGGAGATATCGCCCAAACCGTCGTATTCCGCCGTGGCGATCTTGCGCAGGATGCGGCGCATGATCTTGCCCGAACGGGTTTTCGGCAGCCCCGGCGCCCACTGGATCACGTCCGGCGAAGCAATCGGGCCGATCTCCTTGCGCACCCAGTTCTTCAATTCCAGGCGCAGGGCTTCGCTGGTTTCTTCGCCGGCATTCAAGGTGACGTAGACATAGATGCCCTGCCCCTTGATGTCGTGCGGCACCCCCACCACCGCCGCCTCGGCGACTTTCGGGTGGGCGACCATGGCGCTTTCGATCTCGGCGGTGCCCATGCGGTGGCCGGAAACGTTGAGCACGTCGTCCACCCGACCGGTGATCCAGTAGTAGCCATCCTCATCGCGACGAGCGCCGTCACCGGTGAAGTACATGCCGCTGAAAGTCTTGAAGTAAGTGTCGACAAAACGGTCATGGTCGCCGTACAGCGTACGTGCCTGGCCCGGCCACGAATCGAGGATCACCAGGTTGCCTTCGGCGGCGCCTTCGATCAGGTTGCCGAGGTTGTCCACCAGCGCCGGCACCACACCAAAGAATGGACGCGTAGCCGAACCCGGCTTCAACGCTGTGGCGCCTGGCAGCGGGCTGATCAGCACGCCGCCGGTTTCGGTCTGCCACCAAGTGTCGACGATTGGGCAACGCTCCTTGCCGACGTTCTTGTAGTACCAGTCCCAGGCTTCCGGGTTGATCGGCTCGCCCACCGAACCCAGCAGGCGCAGGCTGCTGCCATCGGCACCTTCGACAGCGGCGGTGCCCGAGGCCATCATCGCGCGGATCGCGGTCGGCGCGGTGTAGAGAATATTGACCTTGTGCTTGTCGATCACCTTGGCCACCCGGGTGACGTCCGGGTAGTTCGGCACGCCTTCGAACAGCAGCGTGGTCGCGCCATTGGCCAACGGGCCGTAGACGATGTAGCTGTGGCCGGTAACCCAGCCGACGTCAGCGGTGCACCAGTAGATGTCACCGGGCTTGTAGTCGAACACGCGTTCATGGGTCAGCGCCGCGTACAGCAAGTAACCGGCGGTGGTGTGCTGCACGCCCTTGGGCTTGCCGGTGGAACCGGAGGTGTAGAGGATGAACAGCGCTTCCTCGGCGCCCATCTCCTTCGGCGCGCAAACGGTGCCAGCCACTTTCATCAAGTCTTCGTACCAGATGTCACGATGCTGGTTCCACTTGATGTTGCCCGACGTGCGCTTGCACACGATGACTTTCTGGATGCTGCTGGTTTCCGGGTTGGTCAGCGCGTCATCGACGTTGGCCTTGAGCGGGATCTTCTTGCCGGCACGGATGCCTTCGTCGGCGGTGATCACCACTTTCGATTTGCAGTCGATGATGCGGCCGGCCAGGGCTTCCGGCGAGAAGCCGCCGAACACCACCGAGTGGATTGCACCGATCCGGGTGCAGGCCAGCATGGCGACCACAGCCTCGGGAATCATCGGCATGTAGATAGTCACCACGTCGCCGCGGTGCACGTCCTGACCGCGCAGGGCGTTGGCGAACTTGCAGACTTCTTCATGCAGTTCGCGATAAGTGATGTTGCGGCTCTCGGACGGGTCGTCGCCCTCCCAGATGATCGCAACCTGATCGCCGCGCTCTTCCAGGTGACGGTCGAGGCAGTTGTAGGAAACGTTCAAGGTGCCATCGGCAAACCACTTGATGTCGACATGGTGATCATCGAACGAGGTCTGTTTAACCGTGGTGAAAGGCTTGATCCAGTCGAGGCGCTTGGCCTGCTCGCGCCAGAAGCCATCGGGGTTGACGACCGACTGCTGGTACATGGCCTTATAGGTCGCCTCGTCAGTCAGCGTACTGGCCGCAACCTCGGGACGAACGGGATACACAGAAGCCGCACTCATCTTTCTTACCTCGGTGACAATAGTTGTTTTTGTATGGTTCCGTTGTAGCTTGGGGCGGGCCTATAGAACCATTCGACGATGGTAGTAACAAGTCCCTACAAAATGTCGGTACTAACCTGCAAATCCACCTGAAGATATCTTCATGTGGGAGCGAGCCTGCTCGCGAAGGCGCCCTGTGAGCCAACATCAGTCCAACGGGTAATCAGCCGATTATTACCAGATCAACCAACAGTGTTTATCAAAACCAAGTCTGTTTACCCCTCCCCTCGCCTCCTAAAATCAACCCCGCCAACCGGCAAACCCGATTGACGCAACACAGCCCCCACGAAGGCCGTTGATCCAACTTCCAACACTTGCTCCACGCGCAGCCCCAAAAAGGCTGCGTGACCCCACTCGACCTCAAGAAAGGTGAAATACAGATGAAAGCTTTATGGGTTCTGGTCCTTGGCAGCCTTTGCGCCACCGCCATGGCGGATGAGGCCCCGACCGATGTCGCACCGCAGAAACCGGCGATCGAGGAATACACCTACTCCACCCACCTGGACATCGCCAAAGTCATTTCCATGAGCACCATCCCGAACGTCTGCGAAGTGGTCCCGGCGAAAATGGAATATGAAGATTCCAAAGGCGAGCGCCACATCATGCGCTACAGCGTCATGGGCACCGGCTGCTCCAACGGCTGATCACAACTGGCAGTTTCCATGGCCCGATTTCGATCGGGCCTGGTTGTGTCTGGAGCCACCAAAAACCGCCAGCAAACACAACATGTAGTGCAAAACGGCAAAAATCGATCACTTTCTGATCAAAAAAGCCCGCCATCCGATCCAGGCAAAAAAAATCTTCAACGGTCAAAGCCTTGTAAACCCTCGCTCCCATGCGGGTATGCCCCCCGCGACCTCTTCTGTGAGCTATTTCGCCGCACCACGTAGGCAAAAAAGTCCTTATAATGCCGCCTTAAACGGGCCTGCAATATCCCCTTACAGGGATCAAAGCCAACCTGAAGCCTGCGTAACGGCCGATCATGCCGATGCGTGCAAGCCGCTTCAGTACAACCCGTACATTTTTCTGTTTATTGCCTGCGTCAGCTGCTGCAACAAACGACTTTCCAAGATCCACCGCGGCCAGTAGGCCTTTCAATGGGCATCTGGCCCTCACGCAGGAGACGACACGTCATGCTGAGCTGGGACGAATTCGACAAAGAAGACGACGGCGAAGTCGCGGTAAAAGGCGCCAACGCCGGCCACGCTTCTGAAGCCAACATGGACCGCCTCGACAGCGCCGGCGGTGCCGCCGCGCTCGAAGCCCGCGCCGTGACGGCCAGCGACTCGGCCGCGATCATTCGCGCCAAGGCCGCCCTCGACAAACTCGACGTCGCCGAAGGCCTCGCCGAACTCGAAGGCGCCTCCGCCCGTGTCGCCGTCGATGAAAAGCGCATGATCAACTGCCGCGCCGACCTCAACCAGCTCGTGCCTTTCAAATACGACTGGGCCTGGCAGAAGTACCTGGACGGCTGCGCAAACCACTGGATGCCGCAAGAAGTCAACATGACCGCCGACATCGCCCTCTGGAAAAACCCGGAAGGCCTGACCGACGACGAACGCCGCATCGTCATGCGCAACCTGGGCTTCTTCTCCACCGCCGACTCCCTGGTTGCCAACAACCTGGTCCTGGCCGTGTACCGCCTGATCACCAACCCGGAGTGCCGCCAGTACATCCTGCGCCAGGCCTTCGAAGAGGCGATCCACACCCACGCCTACCAGTACTGCATCGAATCGCTGGCCATGGATGAAGGTGAAATCTTCAACATGTACCACGAGATCCCATCGGTCGCGAAAAAAGCCGCCTGGGGCCTGAAATACACCCGTTCGATCTCCGATCCGAAGTTCGAAACCGGCACCCCGGAAACCGACAAAGAGTTGCTGCGCAACCTGATCGCCTACTACTGCGTCCTGGAAGGCATCTTCTTCTATTGTGGCTTCACCCAGATCCTCTCCATGGGCCGCCGCAACAAAATGACCGGCGTCGCCGAGCAGTTCCAGTACATCCTGCGCGACGAATCCATGCACCTGAACTTCGGCATCGACGTGATCAACCAGATCAAGATCGAAAACCCACACTTGTGGGACGCCGAAATGAAGGAAGAAGCAACCCAGATGATCCTGCAAGGGACCCAACTGGAAATCGAATACGCCCGCGACACCATGCCTCGCGGCGTACTGGGCATGAACGCGGCGATGATGGAGGACTACCTCAAGTTCATCGCCAACCGCCGCCTGTCGCAGATTGGCCTGAAGGAAGAGTACCCAGGGACGACCAACCCGTTCCCTTGGATGAGCGAGATCATGGACTTGAAGAAAGAGAAGAATTTCTTTGAGACTCGGGTGATTGAGTATCAGACGGGTGGGGCTTTGAGCTGGGATTGATTTTTAGACCCCGTTGCACCATCAGCATTTAATTAAAAGCCCCGTGAAAACGGGGTTTTTAGTTTTCTACGGGAGCAAAACTGCGTTTAGCTCTGAGACTGTAACGCTGTCTTTGCCCTACGCAAAACTCAGAATCGTTCCGTATTGACGCCGTATCGCCTCGTTACCTATCTTAGTCGCAGGTGCCTAAGAAACGCCCAACGTAGTAGCTAATCGCCGAACATAGAACCGCATACTGTCTAAGGACGTTGCAATTCTGTGGGAAGAAAAGCTAGTTGGGATTTTTCTTAGATCCTCTACGTCGGGTTTGCGCCGCTAACCTTCTAACGTAGAGGTGGTCATGCCCATAAAAACACAGCTCTGCTCTCCGTATACCTCGGAGACACATCATGTCTGATGCTTACATTCCGGCGGTTTTCATCCGTCATAGCCTCCATCTTCATGCCCTGCTTTTGGAGAACCAACCTTGGTTCTGCGCTCGCGACCTCGGACGGTTAATGGGCGTGCATCTGAGCGACCGCATGGTCAGCAAATTGGATGAGGACCAGCGACACGCCCTGCTGATTCGTTACCACGGCCATCCTGAAAAGCGGCTAATGCTCAGCGAGTCCGGCGCGTATGCCCTACTGGTTTATCACTACGCGCCAGGGAATCGCTTGCTGCGTGAATGGCTAACGCATCAAGTCGTACCGGCCCTGCGTGACGCCCAGGCATCAAGCGATACCGAGCGGCCGATGCTGAGTGTTCTGGACTGGCCGGAGATGTCCTTGAGCATGTTGCATTGGCAAAACGACGGCTGGATTCGACTTCGGGACATGCCGTATTTGTTGCTCAATCGGACTCGGGGGCGGTCAGTTACAGCTAAACCTTGGTGGCGTCGGCTGGTGGAGGTATTTCACGTATCCGGACAATCGACGCCGTAGAAACAGCAAGACGAAAGCGCGGCTTTTTCTGTAGGAATTTTCGTAGACAACCGTAATGGCCACTCAGTATCGTCCGAGGGTTTTCAACCCTCGGCGACTGTATGGATACCTCAAAGGAAAAAAGTAACTGGAGCGACGAAGAGCTCGAGGCTTCGGTTGATGCGTACTTGAAGATGCTGGACCGCGAGTTAAACGGCCAGAGCTTCAAGAAGTCGGTGGAAAACCAGCTTTTACGCGACGGGCCGCTGAGCAAGCGTAGCCCTGCGTCGATTGAATATCGCATGCAAAACATCTCTGCGGTGCTCGATCAAATGGAGTTGCGCCGAATCAGCGGCTATATGCCTGCCAAGAATATTGGTGCGGGTGTGGCTCAGCGAATCCGCAAGGTGCTTGCCAATAAGATGCTGCCTGGGACGGCCGAGTCTGCTCCAACTGCTGATTTTAAGACGTTGATCCGCCGGGCCACCAAGTTGCAAAAGAATGGGCTCAAGATCGCACCGTTAGGTAACCCGAACCCGCAACAAGTCAGTACGACCACGACGTCTTACGTTCGGGATCCCAAAATCCGGGCATGGGTTGCTGAGTTGGCTAAAGGTGTTTGCGAAGGTTGCGGTCAGAACGCACCGTTCAAGGTGGATGGTTTACCGTTTCTTGAAGTGCATCATGTGAAGCATCTGGCTCAGAACGGGTCGGACAGCATTACTAACGCGGTTGCGCTATGCCCGAATTGCCATCGGCGTTGTCATCTTGCTAGTGATAGAGAGGCATTTACTTTGTCGCTGTATAAGAAGGTTGATCGTTTGGTCGTTGAGTGAGAAAACGCTCAGTTGGGTTGGGGCTGCTAGGCAGCCCAGCGGGAGCAAGCTCCCTCACCACGGGTACTGGCGTTAAGGCGACAGGCAAGCATGATCCATGATTTTTAGAGCATCAGCGTCAGTCCAGCTTATGTTGGATTAGAACAATCCAAGCAGACACGTAATGACGAAAAAAAAAAGAAGTGAGGCCTTCGAGTCGATTCACAGCTCGGCCGAAGCGCTGCTGAAAATCGGCGCTATGGACATGGCCACTATGCGGGAGTTCGATGAGGACTGCATAGCCGAGGTGTCTGCTGAAATCCTAGAGCAAGAAGACTCGTCTGAACTCAGAGCTGGCCACCCTCAAAACCAGTGAAGATTTCTCCACCTACTCGGTCACGCCCTTGTCGCCATCCTTGGCCTTCGTACCGAGCTGTGCTGCGGTTTTGCGTTTAGGATTGGCACCGCGAACGGGCATTGGGGAAGTCGTTTTTTGCGGCTTGGGCGGCGGCGTGTAAAGGGTCGTGGCAGACTTCGTCAATCCCAGGCGCAGCCCGAATTTCCTCAAGATAGCTTCGATGGTGCTAATGGTTGGATTACCCTTGTCCTTCTCGATCTGGTACAGGGCCTTGGTCGACATCTTGCACATGGCTGCAAAGGTTTCCTGATCCAGGCCAGTCACCTCAAGCCGTAGCCGGCGAATAGCGGTTCCCAGGGTTTCGATCCCCGTCACATGCTGCATGACGATGTTGTCAATGAGCTCCCTGCGCCGTTCGTTGGTGTTCTCTTTCATCGCAGCCCCCATGCAACCAGGCGCTTATCCAAATTGTTCAGCGGAATAGACTGAGCGAGCCTCACTTCATCAGGAAGATCGACCAGCAGATCCGGTAACGCTCTGAATGTCTCGGCGGCTCCGAGCAGACGCTCAAAGAGCACGTCAGGGCTGACCAAGTCTTGGAAGCCACTGCAGATCACTTCCCAGTTTGGACTTCCCATATGCTCGGCCTTCCATTTGGTTACCCGAGTGACGCCTTCCGGATCGAGAACCATCGGTGCAAGATCATAGATCGGCGCCAGTTCGAATTTGTCCCGATACCTGAAGATGGCCGTGTTGCGCCCATGGTTGTCCGAATTCCCCAGGATACGATTCAACAGATCACGGCGGAGGTATTCAAATAACAGTTCCTCAAGCTCACCTTCCTGCCCATTCGTACGCCACAGGTGGATCAGTCGGCTGAGCACATCCTCATGATTCATTCTCGAACCAGGCTCAGTGTTCTCACACACTGAATAAATCGACTCGATCGGAATCCTCTCTACCACCCCGTTGGCGACTCGCCGATCAAAGCGTGGCATCCACAGGCTTGGCTTATCGGCTTCCTCAAGTACCAGTTCATTTGTAGATATGGTGCTCAAACCGAGTTGGGAGATCGCTTTGTAGTAGTGGTACTCGGCCCTAAGGATGTTCTTGTCGCGCTCAGTAGCTTGGTTGCGAGCAAATTTCACCAGCCAATGGCGACGCGCAAGCTCATCAGAAAGCATCGCGTCGGCATAAAGAGCGCCATTCTCATCCTCGACCATAATCAGCTTCGGAGCTTCCCCCTGAGCCCCCGTAGCACCGCCTAACGCAGCACCAGACTCATAGGCGTATTCGAGAAAATCATTGGTTCGGCTTACGACTTCTTTGCGCGCAAAGGCCTCCTTTCGAGTTTGATCGATATGCTCAAAAGACTCCTTCACCCGTAAATGTCCAATGGGTGAAGGCGTGCAGCGACTCAGGAGGAAAAAGCTCATGTCCATGCCGTCAGGCTTATCCCCACCGAATCGTTTTTGCATAGATTTACGAGCAGCACCGGCCGGTATGATGTCGTAGACAAATGGCGGATAGCCTTTGCTATCGATAGCGTCCCAGCTCAGCGGAAGGTTTACGCTGATGGCGGGTTCAAACGCCGTATCCAGCCTATGGATGAAATGGAGCAAATAATGCTGGTCATAAGCTACGCTGCATCGCGACTCTTCAACCTTCTGAGCGTTCGACACAGTGAAGACCACAGCATCGTGCCACCGGCCGTCAACGTAAGTCTGGATCGTAAGGTGCTCTGACATTTCCATCAACCGGAACTATGATGCCGGTTAGTCTCGTTCAAATTCCATATACCAGCAATATAATTCCGATTACCGGCAGGGCTCTACGTACAATCGGTATTATGATGCCGGCTCCGCTTACCCCTGGACTGCAGAACGAGGGCCGCTCCGCAGCCCAGCGGGAGCAAGCTCCCTCGCCACGGGTTTCGGGTCATCGGCGGATGGCAGGCTTGATGACCGGGTTCGGGATAGGGCATCGCGAGCAGGCTCGCTCCCACAGAGTTTTGTGGTGCGTTGAAACTTTGGGTGCAGCCCCCCGCGTCCTTCGGTATTAATACACTTCCTCTCACGGACCCGAGCCTCGATGAAATTCGACACTGCCTACTGCCTCAGCCTCGATGCCAAGCTTTCGATCTATGACGTTCGGGATCTTAATTTCGACGAGACCATGGCATTCGATTCGGCCAAGGAGCGCTTTCAGTGCCCCAACGATGTGTGTCGGGCGGGGTTTGATGAGGAGAATCGGCTGACGACGTTCAATGCCAAGAACGTCAATTACATCCGCACGCCACATTTCAAGAATCAGCCAACTACCCGGCATATCGAGGGTTGCCCGTATGTCAGTCCGAAGACGCCGGGGCTGGGTCTGGAGAGTGGCGAGGCAGAAACGGATGACGGCCGTGAAGAGCATTTCCCGTCGGAGCTGTTGCTGACTCGGCGTGAGTACATTCGCAAGCCGCCGGATCAGCCGAAGGATGTTGATACGACTCGGCCCACGTCGAACCTCCCATCGTCCCACGGCGACAACGCCCATTCCGCCCAAGACTCGACGCCCGACAAGACCAGCGTTTTCGCCCATCCGGTGGAATGTTTCGTCTCGAATTTCGACAACAAGGATCTGCTCAAGCGCATGCCGCTGAAGATTGGCGAGCACACCGCGCCTTACAGTTCCTTTTTCAAGAAGATCGACTTTTTACTGGATAACAAGGGACTGATCTACTGGGGCAAGATCAAGCAGATCAAGGATTACACACAAAGCTTTCGCATCGATTTCGAAGCGAAGGTCTGGTTCAAACAGCCGGACGAGGCGAAGAAGAAGCCTTACTCGGTCAACGTCTACCTGAGCAAGAAGCTGATCGATAACTACCGCAAGCGCAAGGCGTTCCTGGAAGAGATCAAACACGCCATCGACAGTGACGCGCCGTTGTATTGCTTCTTTTATGGCGTGACGCCGGAGTTGCAGCAGGTGCCGAGCAAGAAGAACCCCGAGCAGACGTTCGGGGTGTTCAGTGCCAATATCGAGAACCTGGATCACTTCATTATTCGGGAGGCGCCCGGACTGACTGAGTCGCTTTAAAAAAGCCAGGGCCTTGATTCGGGCAGCAAATTCCCGACCTTCAGTTCATTGCGTTTCCCGGGCAAGTTCGCGTCCGTACGCCCAGATCTCCTGTTTCACTTCAATGTGCCGCTCATGTGCTGCCTGGGCCGCTGATTCATCCAGGCCGCCATAACGTCGTAACCAGTGAACAATCATCTCTTCATCCGGGTACTGATAGCCCTTGTATTCCTTACTGCCTCTGGGGACGTCGTTCATGCTGCCATCAAAGCGGCCTGCAGAGACCTCATTAGAGGGTAACGTGCCCCATTCAGCGGCGCAGTCCTCGAACGTCCAGGAAATCTCGTTGATGTGCTTTTGCGCACCGCGATGACCGCGCCTGTAAAAAACGTATTCGCGACAGCTCTCCTGGAAACGCTCCATCATCAGTTCGTCGTCAACCCAGTCAAGAAGATCGTGCAGCCCCGCCTGACGCATCAGGCCTTCTATCCATCGTTCGGAAAACCGCCGGATAAAACCTTCGATGTCAGCCTTTTTAGCATCGGCGAAAATCATGCAGTAGCGGGTTCGTACGTGGATGACGAACAACACGTGTTTTCGTTGCACAGTGATCGCGTGAACCAGCCATTGTTCGTCGAGTTCACCCAGCTCATCGTCCTCGATAACAGGCGATGGTGGTTTTTCCACCGGGGTGATTTTCTTGCCTTTGCTCAAGCGGCTGAAAAAGTTGCCCGCCGCTTCGGTGCAGTTGAAGATCAACATTTGGGCTCTCGGAAAATGCTGGAAATACTAGGCGTCTTCGGCCCATTCAATCTCGAAGGGTTGGCGATAAGCATCAGAAATCCTCTCACGTAACTCCTCGCTCAGAACCGCCAATTCCTGATCGCTCAGCAAATCATATGCAACCAGCAATCTCAAAGAGTTTCGTCGGGTACTAGGTCACGCACCGAGCATCTGGCCGGAAACGACCGCTGGTCATTGATCAAGAAAATGAGATTGAAGCGGGATCAAAACAACTGTACAAAAACACAGTATCTTTGAATCCACAGCTTTGGAGCACGCCATGGCCTCTCTCGCAATCAAGACCACCCTGGAACGCATCGCCGTCTATCAATTCACCCCTGCCCACAGCGCACAGGCCCGAGCCATGCTGGGGTGGAGTGTCGAAGAGCTGTCCCATGAATCCGGGGTCTCGGTCCAGGCCATACGACGTTTCGAGGCGGGCGGCGAGTTGCTCGATGTCACTCGGCTGGCCCTGGCGTTTCGATTCGAGGCCGAAGGCCTGGTGTTTTTCCCCGGCTTCACTCCTGGGCGCGGCATGAATATCAAGGGCGCGACGCCCAACCCGATGGAGCGGGCGGATTACGCCATGATCGAGTAGCGGCCTGCTCTCACGCCACGCCGGTCTGGTTCTGATAAACCGAGGGCTCCACGTCCAGCCACCAGGCGCGACCCCGTTGCGGTTGCGCCAGGTTGAAGGCCTCGCCCATTTGTGGCGTGGTGATGCTGACGTTGCGCTCCCAGGCCAGGGCCAGAATGCGATCGAAGGGTTCATACCAGGCGTGCATCGCCAGGTCGAACGTGCCGTTGTGGATCGGCAGCAGCCAGCGGCCCTTCAGGTCGATATGTGCTTGCAGGGTCTGCTCCGGCTGCATGTGGACGTGGGGCCAGTCGACGTTATAGGCGCCGGTTTCCATCAGCGTCAGGTCAAAGGGGCCGTATTGCTCGCCGATGCGTTTGAAACCGTCGAAGTAACCGGTGTCGCCACTGAAGAAGATTCGCGTGGCGCCGTCGATCATGACCCAGGACGACCATAAGGTGCTGTTGCTGTCGAACAGGCCACGTCCGGAAAAGTGCTGGGATGGCGTAGCGATGAACTCGATATCGTCCACCTCGGTGCCTTGCCACCAATCCAGCTGACGCACCTTGCTGGCATCGACGCCCCATTTGATCAGGGTGTCGCCGACGCCAAGAGGCGCCAGGAAGTGGCGAGTCTTGGCCGCCAGCTTGAGGATGGCCTGATAATCGAGGTGGTCGTAATGATCGTGGGACAGGATCACCGCTTCGATCGGCGGCAATTCTTCCAGGCTGATGGGCGGCTGATGAAAACGCTTCGGACCGGCCCACTGCACGGGTGAGGCACGCTCGGCGAACACCGGATCGGTCAGCCAGAACTTGTCTCGCAGCTTGAGCAGCACCGTGGAATGGCCGAGGCGGAAGACGCTGTGGTTCGGTGCGGCCAGCAGAGCGTCCCGGGTCAGCGGCTTGACCTCGATGGTGCCTGCGGGCCGTGTGGTTCGCGGCTTGTGAAAAATCATGTTCCAGATGACGCGCAGGGTCGTACCGAATCCTTCGCGCGGAGTGAAGGCATGATTGCGAAACTTGCCTTGCTCATGCCGTGATGAGGGGTTGTCGGTGCGAAACGAGGGAGTGGTCATGGTGCGATAACTCCAAGGGCGTCAACGCAGATGCGCTTCGCCGTCGTGGGACGCTGGATGGCCGCTGCATACACGCTCAGCCGTTTGGCAAATAAATTACACCGCACGGTGTAGTTTCTAGATTGCATGAATCCCGGGAGCAAGTAAACTGCCGAGTGTAAGTTCTCCCTTTCCAGCCGACGAGTGCCCATGACCGTACCGCAACGCCTTACCGAGCGAAAACGCGAAGCTATTCTCCAGGCCGCGATTGCCGAATTCCGCAGCAGCGGCTTCGAGATCACCAGCATGGACAAGATCGCGGCGACCGCGGGGGTGTCCAAGCGCACGGTGTATAACCACTTCCCGAGCAAGGAAGAGCTGTTCGCCGAGATTCTCAATCGGTTGTGGAACAGCATCACGGCGGAACAGCTCACGCCCTACAATTCGCAAACACCACTGCGCGATCAGCTGCGAACGCTGCTCCAAGCCAAACTGCAGATGCTGGCCGACGAGAATTTCCTCGACCTGGCGCGCATCGCCATCGCCGCCACGATTCATTCCCCCGAGCGGGCCCAGGACATGGTTGCGCGCATGGGCGAGCGTGAAGAAGGCCTGACCGTCTGGGTTCGCATGGCCCAGGCCGATGGCCGGCTGAAACCCGTCGACCCGGCATTTGCGGCCCAGCAGATGCACGGGCTGATCAAGACGTTCGCTTTCTGGCCGCAGATCTCCATGGGCCAACCAAGCCTGGCGCCCCATGAACAGGCGCAGGTGATCGAATCGGCACTGGACATGTTCCTCGCCTGCTACCAGCGCTGAACCTCAGTTCAGCCGCAGATCGCGCCCCAGCTCGTCAAACAGCGTCACCACCGAGCGCAACGCGCGGCAATCCGGCCGGGTCAGCAACCAGAGCGCCGTGTCATACCCGGCCAAAGGCTCGCCAATGGGCGTCAGGCCCTGGTTGCCATCGATCAGGAAGTCCGGCAGCGCCGCAACGCCCAGACCGGCCCGCACCAGTTCAGTCACCGAGAGCATGCTGTTGCAGCGATAGGCAGGCACCACGCCAGGCAAGTGCTGACGGCGCCAGGCCACGGTGGGGTGATCCGGCAGGAAATCGTCCGGCGCGATCCAGGTCATGGCGGCCAGGTCATTCGCATTGGCTGAGGACAAATACGTGGCGCCGGCACATACCCGGTAAACCACGGGGCCCAGGTTTCGACCCACCAGATGCTCCGGCGGCGTGCGCGTCAGCCGCAAGGCAATATCCGCATCGCGACGGCTAAGGTTGGCGAAGTCATTCGTGGTGCTCAGCTCCAGCGTCAACGCCGGATAGGCAGGCATGAACCTCGCTAAAGCGGGCAACAGCAGTGCCTGCAGCACCGAGTCGGTACAGGTCAGGCGTACCGTGCCGCTGACCACGTTGCCGCCCTGCTCCACCCCGACACGCGCGGCCTCCAGCGCCTGCTCAGCGCGCTCGGCCTGCTCGGCCAGTGCTTGCGCGAGGCTCGTGGGCAAATATCCGGAACGGCTTTTCTCGAACAAGGGCTGGCCCAGAGCCGCCTCCAAACGGCGCACCGAGCGGAAAACCGTCGACACATCCACCTCCAGCAGCCGCCCGGCCCGGGCCAGCGAGCCGCCACGGACCAGCGCCAGGATCAAGGATAAGTCGGGATAACCGAGACGGTATTGCGTCGCTGCATTGAGCACTTGGATAAACGCCAATATTGATTGCGTGAACGCCAATCTATAGTGGCGATCAGGAATCAACAAGCGGCGAGACTCTCATGGAAAAACAGCGTCCCATCCATATCGCCCTGATCGGCGATCATGACCCGCAAATCACCGCTCACCAAGCGATCCCCCTCGCACTTGAGCTGGCGGGCGAGCGAACCGGCTGTGACATCGGTTTCCAATGGCTGGCCACCGATCTCATCGTCGACGACACGCTGCTTGATAACTTCGATGGCATCTGGTGCGTGCCCGGCAGTCCTTACCGGAACGAAAGCGGTGCCTTGCGGGCCATCCGTTTTGCCCGCGAACAGCGGCGCCCGTTCCTCGGCACCTGCGGTGGTCTTCAGCATGCCGTACTGGAATATGCCCGCAATGTGTTGGGTTGGACCAACGCCGCCCATGGCGAAACCTCTCCAGAGGCGGAACGGGCGCTGCTGACGCCGCTGAGCTGCGCCTTGATCGAAACCATCGACAGCCTTCAGCTCGAAGTGGATTCGCTGATCGCCAAGGCTTATGGCTGCGCGACAGCGTTCGAGGGTTACCGTTGCCGCTTCGGGGTCAATCCGCATTTTGAACAGGACTTGCTGAATGAGCACTTGCACGCCGTGGCCCGAGATTCGGCCGGGGACCTGCGGGCCGTGGAGCTGCGCGATCATCCGTTTTTTGTCGCAACGCTGTTCCAGCCGGAACGTGCCGCGTTGGAAGGCCGGGTGCCGCCGCTGGTCAAAGCGTTTGTCGAAGCCTGCGCGAGGAAAATGCCATGAACGGCCATTATTACGCGGTGATCTTCATATCGTTGCGTACCAAGGGAGACCAAGGCTACGCCGAAGCCGCCGAACGCATGCTGGCCCTTGCCCGGGAGCAGCCCGGATTCCTGGGCGTCGAAACGGCCCGTGGCGATGATGGTCTGGGAATCACCGTGTCCTACTGGCGCGATGAAGCAGCCATCCTGGCCTGGAAGCAGCATCCGGAACACCGCGCGATCCGTGAGCGTGGTCGCTCCACCTGGTACAGCCAATGCCATACGCGGGTGTGCAAGGTCGAACGGGACTATGCCTTCCAACGCTAAACCTGAGGCAGAACTCAAACCCTTGTGGGAGCGAGCCTGCTCGCGAAGGCGGTATGTCAGCCCCCGCGATGTTGACTGATCCAACGCCTTCGCGAGCAGGCTCGCTCCCACATTGGTCCTCATTGAACCCAGATATCGGACTCGACCCAAATCCCCTGTGGGAGCGAGCTTGCTCGCGATAGCGGTATGTCAGTCACGGCGATGTTGACTGACCCAACGCCATCGCGAGCAAGCTCGCTCCCACACGGTTCTCGGTTCAGTTCAGGTTTTGTAGCTCAACCTCCCACCATCTGCCGCACCGCTACGATTTCCGGCAAGTCTTGGCGGGCCATGTACACCCGCAGCGGTTCGGTAAGGTTGATCCGGTCGTTGATGTTCTGGTCAAGCAGCAGTTGGATTCGCTCGCGCCTGAGCGCCATGGCGCCGCCAGTCGCAGGGGCCCAGACGAATTCGCAGGTGGGGATGATGCCGTCGGCGGCCACGTCCATGCCAAAGGAGTCTTCGCTGAAACGCACGATGTAATGGCCGGTCTTGCGATTCAGGCCAACGAAGCCCCTGAGCTGGTCCGCGGCCTGGCAGATGAGTGTCGAAGTGGTGCGCATGGTAAACCTCATGGTGCGTCCCGAGAGACGTCTGATCGATGGTTTACACGCAAGGCAGGCGATCAATGAGGTTTCCCTCTACCGGGGAAACTGGTGACCAAGGGTACTTCAAAGCGGCTCGAAAATGCGTGGGAAAATTCCTCTTGCATAGGTCAATGTCGGTATGGCGATAGCGTCCGCAGCGTTCAATTGTTAAAAGAGAGGTTTTACAGCCCCCACGAAAGGAACTCGAGCATGCCCGTCACCTTTACCCGTAGCGCGTTGATGTTGAGCCTGATGCTCGGTTTCGGCCCGGCACACGCCGCCGAAGTGCCAAGTCCCAAGGCCCTGGCAACCCAGCAGGGCATCCCCCATCCCGCGGTCATCGCCCATCGCGGCGCCTCGTTCGATGCGCCGGAGTCCACCGCCGCGGCCTACAAGCTGGCCCGTGACCTGGGCGCTGATTATCTTGAGCTCGACCTGCAACGCAGCAAGGATGGCGTGCTGTTCGTCCTGCACGACGATAGCCTGCTGCGCACCACCGATGTCGCCACCAAGTTCCCCGAGCGCAAGGACAGCACCGCCAACCAATTCACCATGGCCGAACTCAAGACGCTGGACGCCGGCAGCTGGTTCAACGCGGCCTACCCGGAGCGTGCGCGTCCTGCCTTTGTCGGCCTGAAGATCCTGACCCTGGATGAGGTCATCAATATCGCCGAGGGCAACCCGCAACAGAAGCCGGGGCTTTACATCGAAACCAAGGAACCGAAGCTGTTCCCGGGCATCGAGCGCGACCTCAAGGACAAGCTCCAGGATCGTGGCTGGCTGAGCCCGTCCGGTTCCAAGCTGGCCAAGCGCGCCCTCGGTGTGGGCCAGGGCAAAGGCAAGGTGGTGTTGCAGACCTTCGAAAAGAGCAGCCTGGAACTGCTGCACAAGGAAATGCCCAAGGTGCCGAAAATCCTGTTGCTGTGGATCGGCGAAGGCAATATCGAGCCCCAGTCCAAGGTGCCGTTTGCCGAGTCCGGCGAGACCGACAAGGCGGTTTACTACGCGAAACAGGAGCCCAAGGACAAGGCCGAATTCGAAAAATGGGTCCAGTACGCCAAGGCCCAGGGCGCCATCGGCACCGGCCCTTCGGCAGCATTGACCCACGGCGGCAGCCAGAGTTATGCGGATCTGGTGAAACCCTGGATGAACCAGTACACCCACGATCAGGGTTTGCTGGTGCATGTCTATACGGTGGATGAGCCGGTGGACTTCAAGAAAGTCATGGATGCTGGTGTGGACGGAATTTTCACCAACCGGGCCAGCGAATTGCTCAAGTACTTCAAACGCCCTGAAACAGGCAGCGTGACGCAACTTCTGCAGAAGAACGGATACTGATGGACAGCAGCGGATCGGCGCATTCGCTGCAAGTTTTCCGAATTAAGGGTGAATTAAGTTGCCAGAGATAATCTGAACCCACTTAAACGAATCAACCTTTAACGACACCAAGGAAAGACAATATGAAAACTTTGACTGCCCTGTTCACCGCTGCCGCCCTGACCCTCACCGCCGGCCTGGCCCAGGCTGATGTACGAATCGACCAGGTTCCTCAGTTGGTCAAGGACGGCAAGATCAAGTCGCTGGAATCGATGAATGCCGAAGCCCTGAAGTTGCATCCAGGCGCTACCATCACCGATACCGACCTGGACAATCACTTCAACGGCTACGAATATGAAGTGGAACTGAAAACTGCCGATGGCAAAGAGTTCGACGTTGATTTCGATGCAACAACCGGCAAAGTCCTGACCAACAAACAAGACACTTAATCAGTCGTCCAAAGAAGCCGCGCAACTTCCAGGTTGCGCGGCTTTTATTGCATCCGATGGTAAACCGCTGCTGATCCACCCACCCAGTCCAACCGTCACAAAACCTTCAAACAACCCTGCAATGATGCCGCTCAAGTGAACCTGCCGTCACCACGACAGGCACTCCCGCCAGCGAGCCCGCATGAATCACAGCATCGATCAAAGCCACCGCGATCCGGATCTGTTCGGCCTGCTCTACGGGTTTCGCTTCCGCCCCGGCGAGCGCGGGCGAGAGATCGATTCGGCCCAGGCCCTGCGATGCCTGCAGCAACCGGAGGACGCCGACGAATTCCTCTGGCTGCATCTGAACCTGGCTCATGCCGCTTGCGAGCGCTGGATGAAAAACCATCTGGCCTTGCCCGAGGAGTTTTTCGAAGCCCTGCACGAAGGCTCGCGCTCGACCCGCATCGAGCACGTCGACTCGGCCTTGCTGGCCGTGGTCAACGATGTGGTATTCAACCTCAGCAACCTGGTGTCTTCGGACGTGTCCACCTTATGGGTTTGCGTTCACAGTCGGCTGATAATCAGCGCACGCCTGCAGCCATTGCACTCGGTGGACAAGCTGCGTTCGTCGGTCAAGGCTGGCGAGTGCTTCCGTTCGCCGCTGGAATTGCTCGTGCATCTGCTGCGTGACCAGGGCGAAGTGCTGACCCAGATCGTGCGCAAGACCAGCCTCAGCGTCGACCAGATAGAAGACCAGTTGCTGTCCTCGCGGGTGTCCAACAACCGCGCCGAACTGGGTAGCCAACGGCGGATACTGGTGCGCCTGCAACGCCTGCTGGCATTGGAGCCGGGTTCGTTGCTGCGTCTGCTCAATCGCCCGCCACAGTGGTTGCAGAAAGAAGACGTCAAGGAGCTGCGCAAATCCACCGAGGAATTCGCCCTGATCATCAACGACCTCACCGCGTTGGGCGAGCGGATCAAATTGCTGCAGGAAGAAATCGCCGCCAACCTCAATGAACAGAGCAACCGCACGCTGTTCACCTTGACCGTGGTCACGGTGCTGGCCTTGCCCATCAACATTATTGCCGGTTTTTTTGGCATGAATGTCGGCGGCGTGCCGCTGGCCGATGATGCGCACGGCTTCTGGATTCTTGTTGCACTGGTGGCGACGTTCACGCTGATCGCCGGGCGCTGGGCGTTCCGCAAGCGCCGTGATTATTGAATCGAGTTGCCTTGCCCACTTCAGGTCGGTGCAAGCCTGTGGCGAGGGGATTTATCCCCGTTCGGCTGCACAGCAGCCGTCCCTCAACCAGTTTTTCCTGATACACCGGGTTGAATGGGTTTAGGGCTGCTACGCAGCCCAGCGGGGATAAATCCCCTCGCCACAGGTTTCAATCAGGCCCCATTCCAAACGGTCAACGCACTCAAGCACTCAACCGCGCCGTCACTTCATTCAACTGCCCGGACAACCCGTGCAGATCCCGGCTCGCCGCTTCGGTGCGCTGCACGTTGTCCAGGTTGGTGCTGGCGATGCAGGTGATTTCCGTCAGGTTGCGCGAGATGTCCTCGGCCACCGAGGTCTGCTCTTCCGCTGCCGTGGCGATCTGGCGGTTCATGTCGCGAATCGCCTCGACTGCCTGGGTGATGCGTTCGAGCATCTCGCCGGCCTGGGTCACCTGCTCGACACTTTCCTCACTGCGCGACTGCCCGCTTTCGATGGCCTGGGCCGCGTCCACCGCCCCGGTCTGGACGGTCTGGATGATCTGATTGATCTCGATGATCGACGACGCCGTGCGTTGAGCCAGGCTGCGTACTTCATCGGCGACCACCGCAAAACCACGCCCCGCCTCACCGGCCCGGGCGGCTTCGATGGCAGCGTTCAGGGCCAGCAGGTTGGTCTGTTCGGCGATCCCGCGGATCACTTCCAATACCTTGCCGATGCGCCCGCTGTCGGCTTCCAGGCGACGGATCACCGTGGCCGTGTTGGCAATTTCGCCACGCATCTGCGTGATGGTGTGAATCGTGCCTTGCATCACTTTCTCGCCCTGCTGCGCCGAATGATCGGCATCATCGGCAGCGCGCGCCGCATCGGCGGCATGGCGGGCAACTTCCTGGGCGGTGGCGGACATCTCGTTCATCGCCGTCGCCACCTGATCGGTACGCTCGAATTGCTCGCTGGTGCCCTGGCTCATCAGGCTGGCAATGGCATTGAGTTCACCGCTGGCACTGTCCAGCTCGGTGGCACTGCGTTGCAGGCGGGTGAAGGTTTCGGCAAGGAAATCGCGCAGCGTGTTGGCCGCCAGGGCCAGGTCGCCCAGCTCATCCTGGCGCGTGCTGGTGACACGCTCGGCGAAACGCCCGCGGCTCAGTTGAGTCACGTACTCGATCAGCTTACGGATCGGTTGCACCAGGTTGCGGTTGACCAACCACAGACTCAGCAACCCGATCAGCACTCCCGAGACGAGCATGATCACCGTCCCCAGCAGGATCGTGCGATCGGCACCGGCACTGATCAGCGCCGACTGCTCATCACCCAGTTTGTGCAGCTCGACCACCAGCTCGCTCATCTGCTCGCTGGTCGCACGGTCCACGCCCTTGACCGCGGCATCACCTGCCGCCGCGTCGGCGCCCGCCGCAACATAGGCATCACGGCCCTTTTGATAGGCCGCGCCCAGTTGGGCATGTTCGCCTCGCAGGCGTTCGATGCGCGTCTTGATCTGCGCCGGAACACCCTCGTGTTTGATCAGGTCGCCAAGGATGCCCTGGACATCGCGTTGACGGTCTTCGAATTGCTTCCAGTATTTCTCCAGATCCGCCGGCTGCTTGCCACGCAGCAGCACGTTTTTCCATTCCTGGACCTGGACCTTGAATTGCAGGTTGGCCTCGTCGATCAATTGCGACGCGCGCAACGGCCCGTCGATCAGGTTGCGATAATTCTGGATGCCATCGGAAAGGAAATGGAAGGACGCCAGGGCGATCAGCAGCATTGCCAGCAAGCTGCCGCTCAGCAACGCCAGAATCTGGGCTTTCAGGGATTTCTGTAAAAACATGGAGTCGATCTCTCGGCAAAAAGGACCGTCCGTGTCCAGGGTCCACTGTCGCAACTGAACGTGCGGGATATAGCATGCCATCGGCACGCATACCCTGTTCTTGAGCCTTGGCGACCACCGGTAACGGCGTCGTTTTCCGCGAGTGAACATGACCTGTCCGGACAACTCCTTTTGTCGCTCCGCCTGGATTTAAAAGTCTTTTTGTCATTTCTTCTGGGGTATCCTGCCCACGCTTTGTACAAGCGCGGATCTACCCGATCGATCAACAGACTTTGCGAGGAGCGCGAAATGCACGAGATTCCGAATCTCCCCTTCCCAAGCCTGCACGAACCTGAGCAGACGCCCACGCTACAAGCCGGGGGGCAACCCGACGCCCAGCAACCCGAGCCGCCGCAAGCCACTGAACGCCGCCAGGCCGACAGCGAAGACTGATACACCCGCACCAACAGACTGTGTGGAAAGCGCTAAGATGCGCTTTCCACACCGCCTGAATCCGAGCCCTGCACCATGACCGACGACACCTCCTCCTTCAGCCCGGCCCAGGCCAGCGTACTGATCGACACCGCCGAGAAAATGGTCGACATCTGGACCCGTCTCTCACCCGAGAAACAAGCCGCCCTGCTGGCCCGCTTCGGCACGGAAGAAAATGCCCTGGCCGCTCTCGTCACCACGCATCTGGTCGCTGGCAGAACCCCTGGCGAGACGCCGTCCGGCAAATAGTTCTACTTTTCCAAGCTTCGCCCGCACGGTCGCCGTTATCATAAGCAGCCTATCTATCCAGCTGCCCCGTGGACCTTTCACCCATGCCAGATTCCCAGCGCCCCTTGGCGGTCACGCTGCAAGTCGTCTCCATCGTCCTGTTCACCTTCATCGGTTATCTGAACATCGGTATTCCCTTGGCCGTACTGCCCGGCTTCGTTCATGGCGAGCTGGGCTTCGGCGCGGTGATCGCCGGGCTGGTCATCAGCGTGCAGTATCTGGCCACCCTCCTCAGCCGGCCTTATGCGGGGCGCATCATCGACAACCTGGGCAGTAAACGGGCGGTCATGTTCGGCCTGGCCGGATGTGGCCTGAGCGGCGTGTTCATGCTGGTCTCGGCCTGGACCGCGGGCATGCCGGCCCTGAGCCTGAGCAGCCTGTTGATCGGACGCCTGGTGCTGGGCAGCGCGGAAAGCCTGGTGGGTTCAGGCTCGATTGGCTGGGGCATCGGCCGGGTCGGCGCGGCCAATACCGCCAAGGTGATTTCCTGGAACGGTATCGCCAGCTACGGCGCACTGGCGATCGGCGCGCCGCTGGGGGTCTGGCTGGTCAAGTCCCTGGGGCTGTGGAGCATGGGCGTCAGTATCATCCTGCTGGCGGTGCTCGGGCTGGCACTGGCCTGGCCGAAAACCGCAGCGCCGATCGTCACCGGCGAGCGCCTGCCATTCATGCATGTGCTCGGGCGCGTACTGCCTCATGGTTGCGGCCTGGCCCTGGGCTCCATCGGTTTTGGCACCATCGCCACCTTCATCACCCTGTATTACGCCACCCGGCATTGGGATAACGCCGTGCTCTGCCTGAGCCTGTTCGGTGCGAGTTTCATCGGTGCACGCTTGCTGTTCGGCAACCTGATCAACCGTCTTGGTGGCTTCCGGGTGGCGATCGCCTGCCTCTCGGTGGAAACCCTGGGCCTGCTGCTGTTGTGGTTGGCGCCGGATGCGCAGTGGGCCCTGGCGGGTGCGGCGTTGAGTGGTTTCGGGTTTTCGCTGGTATTCCCGGCGCTGGGGGTGGAAGCGGTCAACCTGGTACCGGCCTCCAGCCGTGGGGCGGCAGTGGGCGCATATTCACTGTTCATCGATTTGTCGCTGGGCATCACCGGTCCGTTGGCCGGCGCGATTGCCGCGGGTTTCGGCTTTGCCTCGATCTTTCTGTTCGCCGCTCTGGCAGCCCTCGGTGGGCTGGCATTGAGCGTCTACCTGTATCGGCAGGCCCCTCGGTATCGCGAGGAGCGGGACAGGCACTAGAAGTCCACCTTGCCGCGCCCGGCCTTGATCGAGCCGCGCTTGGTCTTGGATTCGAGACGACGTTTTTTCGAACCCAGGGTCGGCTTGGTCGGACGGCGTTTCTTTTCGACCTTGGTGGCGCTGAGGATCAGCTCGACCAGGCGCTCCAGCGCATCGGCCCGGTTCTGTTCCTGCGTGCGGTATTGCTGGGCCTTGATGATCAATACGCCGTCGCCGGTGATGCGACTGTCGCGCAGGGCCAGCAGCCGCTCCTTGTAGAACTCGGGCAGCGACGAAGCCGGGATATCGAAGCGCAAGTGCACGGCGCTGGAAACCTTGTTGACGTTCTGCCCGCCGGCGCCCTGGGCGCGGATGGCCGTCAGCTCGATCTCGGCGTCCGGGATGTGCACGGTGTTGGAAATGACCAGCATGGAAAGCGTCCGGTGTCAGGCTCCACAGGATACCGCGAATTCTCAAGACCGCACCTGCTCCCCATGGGAGTGATGGTGACCACACACACTCTGTGAACACTGAAGATCAATGTGGGAGCGAGCTTGCTCGCGATGGCGGTGGATCAGCAGCATAGATGTTGACTGACACGCCGCTATCGCGAGCAAGCTCGCTCCCACAGGGATTTCCCACAGAAGGTTTGTGTGTGTGCTCTTGAAACAACAAACCCGGCACTTGGCCGGGTTTGTTTTACTGGCGAAAAACCTACTTGGCGGCAGCCGCCACGGCCAGTTCATGCCGGGCACTGCGCTTGTTCTTGATCACGTAGCACACCCACATGAACACCACCCACACCGGAATCGCGTAGACCGAAACCTGGATGCCCGGGATCAGCAGCATCACGCCGAGGATGAACACCACGAACGCCAGGCAGACGTAGTTGCCGTACGGGTACCACAACGCCTTGAACAGCGGCGTCTGGCGAGTCTGGTTCATGTGCTGGCGGAACTTGAAGTGCGAGTAGCTGATCATCGCCCAGTTGATCACCAGGGTGGCGACCACCAACGACATCAGCAACTCCAGCGCATGCTGGGGGATCAGGTAGTTCAGCAGCACCGCCACCAGGGTGATCGCCGCCGAAGCAAGGATCGACCGCACCGGCACGCCACGCTTGTCGATTTTCGCCAGCGCCTTGGGCGCATCGCCCTGCTCGGCCATGCCCAGCAACATGCGGCTGTTGCAGTAGGTGCCGCTGTTGTACACCGACAGCGCTGCGGTCAGCACCACGAAGTTGAGGATGTGCGCCGCGGTGTTGCTGCCGAGCATCGAGAACACCTGCACGAACGGACTGCCACTGTAGGCATCGCCAGAGGCGTTGAGGGTGGTCAACAGACTGTCCCATGGTGTCAGCGAGAGCAGCACCACCAGCGCACCGATGTAGAAAATCAGGATCCGGTAGATCACCTGGTTGATGGCCTTGGGGATCACGGTTTTCGGCTTGTCGGCTTCGGCAGCGGTGAAACCGAGCATCTCCAGGCCGCCGAAGGAGAACATGATGATCGCCATGGCCATCACCAGGCCGCTGACGCCGTTGGGGAAGAACCCACCGTGGGACCACAGGTTGGTAACCGAAGCCTGCGGGCCGCCGTGACCGCTGACCAGCAGGTAACTGCCCAGGGCGATCATGCCGACGATCGCTACCACCTTGATGATCGCGAACCAGAACTCAGCCTCGCCAAACACTTTGACGTTGGCCAGGTTGATCGCGTTGATGAGGATGAAGAACGCTGCCGCCGAGGCCCAGGTCGGGATGTCCGGCGCCCAGTAATGGATGTATTTGCCGACGGCGGTCAGCTCGGACATGCCCACCAGGATATAGAGGATCCAGCAGTTCCAGCCCGACAGGAATCCGGCGAAACCGCCCCAGTATTTGTGCGCGAAGTGACTGAAGGAACCGGCCACCGGCTCTTCGACAATCATTTCGCCCAACTGGCGCATGATCATGAAGGCGATGAAGCCGCAGATTGCGTAGCCGAGGATCATCGACGGGCCGGCTGATTTCAGCACCCCCGCCGAGCCGAGGAACAACCCGGTACCGATCGCGCCACCGAGGGCGATCAGTTGGATGTGGCGATTTTTCAGGCCGCGCTTCAGCTCGCCTGAATGCGTATTTTCTACAACGGTCATGCGTCACCTATTTGTTTTTATCTGTGACGAAATCGGACCCGACACGCTTGTGGCGTGGCGGAGTGAACAAGGCGGATAACCTTGAAAGTGCGTGGGTACGCGAAGGGTCACAGTAAAACGCGGCGCATTGTACACTGCACTACCCTCGCTGCCAGACACCAGCAGACCAGCGTCTCACCCCGAACTTGAGGTCTGGCGCGCATCTGACCCTTCCCGCGGGCTTGAAACAAGCGCTGCGAAGTATCAAAAAACGCGTCAAGCCGAGCCACTCGGCAGCTTTTTCTTACAGCCCTCCCAAATGCCGATACCGGTTCGCTCGACCGGTCAAAGCCGTCAGCATTCCTTTACAAGCCGTAACGTAAACTTTCCATGCAGGAATTTTCCGGAGGATGACTGCAAATTGACGGTAGCTAGCTACCTAATAAAAAACCGATGCCAGCCGGCTGTTTTTCAATAGCTAATTTGTCGCGAAAAAATAGAACAAAAAGTTCAAACGAAAAAAATAAAATTTTTTTTTGCATTCCAAAAAACCCTCGACTAGGTTTTCAGCCACTTGCCCAGGCATCGTGCCGGCGAGTTTTTGCGGTGCCGATTCAGTTGGGTTCTGCCCGCCGGATCGGCCCGCGTTTTCCGCAAAAGTCATCTAGGAGATTCACTATGCAAGCACTGGACAAAGACTTGGAAACCGAACTGCAACTGGATGAATGGTTCGAAGCGCCGACCCATGAAGCCGCCGTTGAAATGATGCAAGCCGACGCCGTTGTGCCGTTCGGCACGGCGATGTGGCCTCTGTAAGCGCTACCCGGCGGAGCTGATCCGGCCGGTCGGCTCTGCCATTTACCGCGAGGGACGCCACATCAATCGCCAAGGAAGAATAAGCATGGACACCCAACGAGCCATCTCCCATTTCCTTTACTACCTCGAACATCATCCCGCCCTGGTCGGCATCCAGCCCGCCAAGGTGTTGCTCGGCCACACGGCCGACTACGAAGCCCTGACCGGCGCGATTGCCGAACAGGCCGGCAGCGGCTCACCGTTCAGGTTCAGCGCCATGCGCCTGGATCTTGAACCCACGCAGCGCCTGTCCCAGGCAATTGCCGACAGCGACCTGTACATTTTTTTCTATGACTCTTCCACCCTGCCCAATCCCCGCCCCGACGGCCCGGACTTTGTCCGTGCGCTGCAAGGCGTGATGGCGGAAAACTGGAAGAAATCGCTGCTGTTCAAGGATTACGGCGAATATTTTTACGACACCTTCAGCGTCATTCCGCAACGCATCGCCGGGCTCAATAGCCACCTCATCCGCCGCATGTCCCAGGCCACCACCTTGAGCTTCGAAGATGAGCACGGCTCGTATTTCGACACGGCGCTGGACAGCGTCAAGAAGTGGACCGATATCAATGGCGTCGGCAACTACGATCTGGCCCCAGGCGAAATCGCCACTCACAGCGACACCATCAATGGCCGGGTGAAATTTGTCGGCACGTTTCTCAGTACGATTCCCTTCGCGCGCAAGTACGGCGTGTTGCAATCGCCGCTGGAGCTGTGGATCGAAGACTCCACGATCCAGAAAATCGCCACAGACGTACCGGGCCTGGAGCACGACTTCAACAAGTACCTGGACGCCAACCCGTCCAACCGCCGCATCGAGGAACTGGGCATCGGCACCAACGAAGGGGTCAAGGGCCTGTACGCTCGCAATGCCGGTTTCGAAGAGCGCCATTGCGGCTTGCACCTGGGGCTCGGTGGCGGGGCCAAGGGCAGCCATCACCTGGATCTGATTTTCCAAGGGGGTGTGCTGGCGCTGGACAAGGAGCCGGTGTTTGAGGGGCGGTTTGTGCTTTAAAAGCAGCTTCGAGCGGCGAGCTTCAAGCGGCAAGAAGAAAGGACAATCTTTTGAATAGCGGTGGGATTGCTGGCCTCTTCGCGAGCAGGCTCGCTCCCACAGGGGCGCTCAATGAGGTCAAATGTGGGAGCGAGCCTGCTCGCGAAGGCGGACCCAAAGGCACCACATCACTGAAGCCAGACCAAAAAAAACGCCAACCCAACGGTTGGCGTTTTTTCTTGCAGCTAGAAGCTTGTAGCTCGCAGCTGTATTACTCCGGCTTACGACGCCCAAACCCCGGACGCTGCCCCGAACCTGCCGGCGCGCCACGGCGCTTGCCCGACGGTGCGTCACGGTCGGCCAGGATGATACCCGGGCGTTTTTTTGGCGCCGGCTTGGCCGGACGCTTGGTGTCGGCCGGACGATCGGCGACCGGCGTGCCACGACCCGCCGGAGCACCGCGACCTTCGCCGCGCTCGGTACGACCGTTGGCCGGACGTGGTGTACGCGGGCCGCGCTCGCCATCCTGACGTGGCGCAGGCTTGCGGGCCGGACGCTCGCCTTCGATCTGCGGTTCACGGGAAGGACGCGGGCCAGTCGCTGCGCCATCGGCCGCCGGACGCAGCGTACGCACGCGCTCGGTCTTGCCCATCGGACGCGAGGACTTGCGCTGCATCCGCTCCAGCTTGTCCTTGCTCTTGGCGGTCATCTGCGGCATGGAGACAGGCTTGAGGCCCACTTCGGCTGCGAGGATGTCGACTTCCTGCTGGGTCATTTCACGCCAGCGGCCCATCGGCAGGTCGGAGTTGAGGAACACCGGGCCGAAACGCACGCGCTTCAGGCGGCTGACCACCAGGCCCTGGGATTCCCACAAGCGCCGTACTTCACGGTTACGGCCTTCCATCACTACACAGTGGTACCAGTGGTTGAACCCTTCGCCACCCGGTGCTTGCTTGATGTCGGTGAAACGGGCCGGGCCGTCTTCCAGCACGACGCCGGCCTTGAGGCGCTCGATCATCTCGTCATCGACTTCGCCACGTACGCGCACGGCGTATTCGCGGTCCATCTCGTAGGACGGGTGCATCAGGCGGTTGGCCAACTCACCGTCAGTGGTGAACATCAGCAAACCGGTGGTGTTGATGTCCAGGCGACCGATGTTGATCCAGCGGCCTTCTTTCGGACGCGGCATCTTGTCGAACACCGTCGGACGGCCTTCCGGGTCGTCACGGGTGCAGATTTCGCCGTCGGGCTTGTTGTACATGATCACGCGGCGCACCGTTTCGGCGGCCTCTTCGCGCTTGATCACCTTGCCATCGATGGTAATGGCGTCGTGCATGTCGACACGCAGGCCCAAGGTGGCGTCTTTGCCGTTGACCTTGATGCGGCCCTGGGTGATCCAGGCTTCCACGTCACGGCGCGAACCGACGCCGATACGGGCGAGGACTTTTTGCAGTTTCTCGCCTGCTGGGCCGATTTCCTGGCTGTCGTTCTGGTCTAGGTCTTTCATTTCTGGGCACCTCCCGGTGTGGTCGAGTCAGGCTTGGCCTGACGCTTTGAAAACGGGTCTTTCGGCGAAGGGATCGCCAAAGGGTCGCGAATCATACGCTCGTTGAAGGATTCGCGCATCAGAGACTAGCTGATGGAAACGCGCTCAGCGCTTTTTCCGCCGACCGGTGGCACCCAGCTTGATCAGGCGTAGCGCCGCTTCGGCCAGCACGGCGCGCTTGTCGTCCTTGTCGAGTTTTTTCCAGGCCTTGATCTCGCGCTTGCTGCGCCCGCAACCGATGCAAATATCTTCGTCGAACTTGCAGAGGCTGATGCAGGGGTCTTTGGTGGAACTCATGATTCACCCGGGATTTGTGTGGGAGCGAGCCTGCTCGCGAAGGCGGCGTATCAGTCAAAATCATGTTGACTGAGCGGACGCTTTCGCGAGCAGGCTCGCTCCCACAAGGGAAGGCGGTGTGTCAGTCGTCGAACTGGCGCCGTTCGTTTTCGATCGCTTCGGCCAGGGCGCGGGCTTCGGCTTCTTCGTCGCTCAGCTCGGGTTCTGGCGGCTCAAGGGCGGCGACTGCGGCCAGCAGTTTTTCCCGGGCTTGGGCAACGCCGAGGATGTCTTCTTCAGGTTCCGGTTCCCATTCCGCTTCGGGCTCGGGCTCCACCGCGCTATCGGGCTCCGCCAGCTCATCCGACTCACCCTCAGGACCAGGAGCGTCACGCAGCAGGTCATCGAAGTCGGTCTTCAAGCCCTCCTCCATGGTGTCCAGCTCCAGCAGCAGCGAGTGGAAACTGGTCTCTTCCTTCGGCTCTTCGGGCTCGGCGCTGGCGTCGGCCAATTCCTGCAAGGCCTGGGGCACCGGGGCGTCGTCGAATTCGAGCATCGGCTCGGGCTCCAGCTCCCGCAGTTCGGCCAGCGGCGGCAGGTCGTCGAGGTTCTTCAGGTTGAAGTGATCGAGAAACGCCTTGGTGGTGGCGAACATCGCTGGCTTGCCCGGCACGTCACGATAGCCGACGACGCGGATCCACTCACGTTCCAGCAAGGTCTTGACGATGTGGCTGTTGACCGCCACGCCACGCACGTCCTCGATCTCGCCCCGGGTGATCGGTTGGCGATAGGCGATCAACGCCATGGTTTCGAGCATCGCGCGGGAATAACGCTGCGGCCGCTCCTCCCACAGGCGCCCGACCCAGGGGGCGAATTTTTCGCGGATCTGCAAGCGGTAGCCGGACGCTACCTCCTTGAGTTCGAAAGCCCGCCCTTCGCAGGATTTACCCAGCAGCGTCAGGGCTTTCTTGAACACGGCAGGCTCAGGCCGCTCGCCTTCTTCGAAGAGCTCGAACAGACGCTCCATCGATTGCGGCTTTCCAGAGGCCAACAGGAAAGCTTCAAGCAAGGGCGCCAGTTCACGGGGTTCGGTCAGATTCATCGGTTTGCTCGTTATTCGGCTCGGGCCCGCACATGGATCGCTGCGAACGGCTCATTCTGCACCAGCTCGACCAAGGATTCCTTGACCAATTCCAGGACCGCCATAAACGTCACCACCACGCCCAGCCGCCCTTCTTCGGCGGTGAACAGCTCGACAAAGGGCACAAAACTGCCGCCCTTGAGCCGTTCCAGCACATCGCTCATGCGCTCGCGAGTGGACAATGCCTCACGGCTGACCTGGTGACTTTCAAACATGTCGCCCCGGCGCAGGACCTCGGCCATGGACATCAGCAATTCTTCCAGGCTCACGTCCGGCAGCAATTTGCGCGCCCGCGCCTCGGGAGCGTCGAGCCTGGGCACCAGCACATCGCGCCCGACCCGGCTCAAGCCGTCGATGCCTTCGGCCGCGGCCTTGAAGCGCTCGTACTCTTGCAGGCGACGGATCAGCTCGGCCCGTGGATCGTCTTCTTCCTCTTCGACCTCGGCCGAGCGCGGCAGCAGCATGCGCGACTTGATCTCGGCCAGCATGGCCGCCATCACCAGGTATTCCGCCGCCAGTTCCAGGCGCACCGACTGCATCAGCTCGACGTAGCCCATGTATTGGCGGGTGATTTCCGCCACCGGGATGTCGAGGATGTTGATGTTCTGTTTGCGGATCAGGTACAGCAACAGGTCGAGCGGCCCTTCGAAGGCTTCGAGGAAAACCTCCAGCGCATCCGGCGGGATGTACAGGTCCAGGGGCATTTCCATGACCGCCTGGCCATAGACCATGGCGAACGGCAGCTCCTGTTGCGCACCGGCCTGGCTGTCGACGTTTTCGACCGCGGTTTCCACAACCGACATTCAGGCCTCGACCATGAACGGCGTCGGATCGCCGCAGCCGACGCGTACCACTTGCGGTTCGCCGTCGGCCAGGTTGATCACCGTGGACGCCTTCATGCCGCCGTAACCGCCGTCGATGATCAGGTCGACCTGATGCTCCAGCAGTTGGCGCATTTCATAGGGGTCGGTCAGCGGATCGGTCTCGCCGGGCATGATCAGCGTCACGCTCATCAACGGCTCACCGAGTTCCGCCAGCAGCGCCAGGGCAATGGGATGGCTCGGCACCCGCAGCCCGATGGTGCGCTTCTTTGGGTGCAGCAACAGCCGTGGGACTTCCCGGGTGGCATTCAGGATAAAGGTATAAGGGCCCGGCAGATGGGCCTTGAGCAGGCGGAAAGTGCCGGTGTCGATCTTGGCGAACAAGCCCAACTGCGAGAGGTCGCTGCAAATGAGCGCGAAGTTGTGCTTGTCGTCCAGCTGACGCAGGCGTCTTACCCGCTCGACCGCATTTTTATCGCCGATCTGGCAGCCTATGGCATAGGACGAGTCGGTGGGATAGACCACAACACCACCGCCACGGATGATTTCCACAGCCTGTTTGATCAGGCGCGCTTGCGGGTTTTCCGGATGAATCTGGAAAAATTGACTCACGTGTTCTACCTGTTCAGACGGCGGCGATAACGGGATCATGTTTGAATCTACACCATAGTGGTGGCAGATCTTCCGGCAACGGGCGGTATTCGCCAATCTCGGACCAGCCTCCCGGGCCGTGGAAATCACTCCCGGCGGTCACCAGCAGGCCAAACTCCCGGGCGAGGATCGCCAGGCTGCCGACCTGCTCGGCCGGCTGATGGCCATTGACCACTTCGATGGCATGGCCCCCTGCTTGAATATAGTCGGCTATCAGGCGGCGGCGCTTGCTGCGGGTGAATTCATAATGCCAGGGATGCGCCAGGCTGACCCACGCCCCGGCGGCCCGCAGAGTCTCGACCGTTTCTTCCAGGGTGGGCCAGTGCTGCTTGACGTCCCCCAGCTTGCCGGCCCCCAGCCATTTTCGGAAGGCTTCGGCGCGGTCCTTGACGAAGCCCTCGCGCACCATCCAGTCGGCAAAATGCGGCCGGGCCGGGGCGTTGCCGCTGTCGCCCAGTTCCTGCTGGACCTGTCGGGCGCCTTCCAGCGCGCCGGGCATGCCCTTGAGGGCCAGTTTGCGGCTGATCTCCTCGGAGCGCAGCCAGCGACCGTCGCGCAATTCGGCAATGGCCTGGACCAGTGACGGTGCATTCACATCAAAGCCGTAGCCCAGCACGTGGATGGTCGCACCGCCCCAAGTGCAGGACAGTTCGACGCCGTTGACCAGTTGCATGCCCAGCGCGGTGGCGGCGCTACGCGCTTCGTCGAGACCTTCGAGGGTGTCGTGATCGGTCAGGGCCAGGACTCGCACGCCGTGCTCGAACGCCCGCGCCACCAGAACCGCAGGCGCCAGGGCGCCATCGGAGGCCGTGCTATGGCAGTGCAAATCAACATTCACGAGACTTTGTTACCTCAAATCAGCTGGCCCTATCGCGGCCAAGGATGTTTGTTATTATGCCGCCACATCCTGCTTCTGGCTGCCACTGTGAAACAATTCATCGATTTCATCCCGCTCCTGCTGTTTTTCATCGTCTACAAACTTGATCCACGGACCGTCGACGTCGCCGGCCACTCCTTGACTGTAGGCGGTATCTACAGCGCCACCGCGGTGCTGATCATCAGTTCCCTGGTGGTCTACGGCGCGCTGTTCGTATCGCAGCGCAAGCTGGAGAAGAGCCAGTGGCTGACCCTGATCGCCTGCCTTGTATTCGGCAGCCTGACCCTGGCCTTCCACAGCGAGACCTTCCTCAAATGGAAAGCCCCGGTGGTCAACTGGCTGTTCGCCCTGGCCTTCATCGGCAGCCACTTCGTCGGTGATCGCCTGCTGATCAAGCGCATCATGGGCCACGCGCTGAGCCTGCCGGACGCGATCTGGACCCGATTGAACATCGCCTGGATCGCCTTCTTCCTGTTCTGCGGCGCCGCCAACCTGTTCGTTGCGTTCACGTTCCAGCAATACTGGGTCGACTTCAAGGTCTTCGGCAGCCTGGGCATGACCTTGCTGTTCCTGATCGGCCAGGGCATCTACCTGTCCCGTCACCTGCACGATGCCGAACCCACCACGCCAAAAACCGAGGACTGACATGCTCTACGCAATCATTGCCACTGACGTCGCCGACTCCCTGGAAAAACGCCTGGCCGCGCGCCCGGAGCATCTTGAGCGCCTGCAAAAGCTCAAGGCTGAAGGTCGCATCGTGCTGGCCGGGCCGCACCCAGCGGTGGACAGCAACGACCCAGGCGCCGCCGGTTTCACTGGCAGCCTGATCGTGGCCGAGTTCGAATCCCTGGCCGCTGCACAGGCGTGGGCCGAGGCCGACCCGTTCGTGGCGGCCGGCGTCTACGCCGATGTCGTGGTCAAGCCGTTCAAGCAAGTCCTGCCGTAAATCCCCAGGGGCAATGAGCCTGCGCGGCTCATTGTCCTGTTGCTCATCTTTCTCATTTGCCTGCCGACAACCTGTCTAATCTCGATTGGAATTCAGGAGTTGCAATGCGCAAAGGTCGGTTGTGCCTGTTGTTGGTCTCGTTGGCGATTGGAGCCCCCGCCCACGGCGAGGAAAGCACCGAGGCTGCTCATTCGGCGCCCTTGTCCCTGAGCGCGGGCGGCCAGATCGCCGAATTGCAGCAGCGCCTGAAAGACAGCGAGCGCATGCGTGAAGCACTCACCCAGCAACTGCAGAACACCAACGGCGAACGCGAGAGCGCGCTGGTGGGACGGCTGCGCCAGGAGAACCAGCGCCTGAAGTTGCAACTCAAGGAAGCCCAGTCCAGCCCGCTGCCGCGCCTGCTGACCGAACAGCAACAGTGGTTCGTCGTCGGCGCCGGGGTAGCGCTATTGGCCCTGCTCTGCGGTATCTTTGCCAGCGGTGGACGTAGACAACGTCGGCAATGGCTAAATTGAGTGAGTCATGAGCGAGCTGTTACTGATTGATGATGACCAGGAGCTGTGTGAGCTCCTCGGCAGTTGGCTGGGCCAGGAAGGTTTCCAGGTCCGCGCTTGCCACGATGGCCAGAGCGCCCGCAAGGCCCTGGCCGAAACCGCCCCGGCGGCGGTGGTGCTGGATGTGATGCTGCCCGACGGCAGCGGCCTGGAACTGCTCAAGCAGTTGCGCAACGATCACCCGGAATTGCCGGTGCTGATGCTCTCGGCCCGCGGCGAACCGCTGGATCGCATCCTTGGCCTGGAGCTGGGGGCTGACGATTACCTGGCCAAGCCTTGCGATCCACGAGAGCTGACCGCCCGCCTGCGCGCCGTGCTGCGCCGCAGCCATCCCGCCGCGGTTTCCAGCCAGATCGAACTGGGTGACCTGACCTTCAGCCCGGTGCGTGGCGTGGTCAGCATCGATGAACAGGAACAGACCCTCACCGTCTCCGAAAGCCGCCTGCTCGAAGCACTGCTCAAGCAGCCGGGCGAGCCGCTGGACAAGCAGGAACTGGCGCAGATTGCCTTGGGCCGCAAGCTGACCTTGTACGATCGCAGCCTCGACATGCACGTCAGCAACCTGCGCAAGAAGATCGGTCCCCACCCCGACGGCCGCCCGCGCATCGTCGCCCTGCGTAGCCGGGGCTACTACTACAGCCTTTAAGGCACTGCGCCGATCTTTTGTGGCGAGGGGATTTATCCCCGCTGGGGTGCGAAGCGCCCCCAACTACCCAACACTGCGGTGTATCAGATGAAACCGAGGGGGCGCTACGCGCCCCAGCGGGGCGGTGCGACGTTTCGCTAAATCCCCTCGCCACAGTAATCCTATCGCCACAATTTTTGTGTTTGGCTCATGCTGTTTTGTCAGGCCTGCACCAAACCGTCTTTACCCAAGCTTTACCCACCCCTGACCGCCGCTGACCTTGATCTTTGTAATCTGCACACATCCGGAACTGACCGGAAACGAGACAAGGAGAGACACCATGCGCAAGACCCTAACCGCTCTGATATTCGCCGCCGCCCTGCCGACCGTGGCCATGGCCATGCCCGAAGGCCCGGGGCCGATGGGCCCGATGGACGGTCCGCGCCACGGTGGCCAGATGCACGACAAAGGCCCCTACAGCCAACTGGACCTGACCCGCGAACAACGCGAGCAGATTCGCCGGATCATGGGTGAACAGCGCCATGAGCAACGCGAACTGGTCGACAAGTACCTGGCCAAGCTGTCGCCAGCCGACCAGAAAGCCATGCAGGACGAAATGGAAGCCCGGCACCAGAAAGTTGATGCCCAGATCCGTGGCTTGCTGAAGCCCGAGCAGCAGAAAGAGTTTGACGCCATTCAGAAAAAACGCGCCGAACGTCGGGCCGAGTGGGCCGAATTCAAGGCCTGGAAAGCGCAACAACCGCAAAAAGCGCAATAATGCACTGAAGCCCCAGCCCAACGGCATGTCGCCGTTGGGCTTTTCTGGTTTTCGAGGATAAATCCGTGCGTTCACTGTTCTGGCGCATCCTGGCCAGTTTCTGGCTGGCCATCGCCCTGGTCGCGGGGCTTTCGATCCTGATGGGCCACATGCTGAACCAGGACGCCTGGATCCTCAGCCGCCATCCAGGGCTCAACACCCTGGCCGAAGAATGGACACAAACCTACGAAAGCCAGGGCGAAGAGGCCGCGCAAGACATCCTGCAACAGCGCAAGCGCAAGTATCACATCGACGTTCAGGTGCTCAACGAGAGCGGCGACCCGGTGGTGCGCGGCACCTTTCCCCATCGCGCCGCGGCTTTCGAGGCGCGCCAGAACAACGACGACCGACGCCTCCCCTGGCGGCGCTTGACTGACGAGTTCACCAGCGCCAAGACCGGTGACACCTACCTGTTCATCTACCGCATCCCCCATCCCGAACTGGACGCCTGGCACCGCGACAGCCTGCTCTGGCCCCTCAGCGCCCTGGCCATTGCGCTGGTGGTACTGACCTTGTTCAGCCTGTTGGTGACCCTCTCCATCACCCGCCCGCTGAGCCGCCTGCGCGGCGCGGTGCATGACCTCGGCCAAGCCACGTACCAGCAGAACAGCCTCGCCAAACTGGCCAACCGCCGGGACGAATTCGGCGTACTGGCCACTGACTTCAATCGCATGGGTGCGCGCCTGCAAAGCCTGATCGCCAGCCAGCGCCAATTGCTGCGCGATGTTTCCCATGAACTGCGTTCGCCCCTGGCCCGGCTGCGCATCGCTCTGGCGCTGGCGGAGCGGGCGAGCCCCGCCGAGCGTGAAAAACTCTGGCCGCGCCTGACACGCGAATGTGACCGCCTGGAAGCATTGATCAGCGAAATCCTGGTGTTGGCCCGGGTCGACGCCGACAACGCCAGCGCCGAGGAAGTCGACCTCAACGGTTTGCTGGAGAACCTGCAAAAAGACGCCCAGCTGGCTTCACCGGAGCAACACGTGCGCCTGGAAACCGAGCCGCAACTGACGCTCAAGGGCTGGCCCACCATGATCGAGCGGGCGGTGGACAATCTCCTGCGCAACGCCCAGCGCTTCAACCCTGCCGGGCAGCCCATCGAAATGCGTGCCGCGCGCCAAGGAGAAAGGATAGTGATCAGCGTGCGCGACCACGGCCCCGGCGTAGAGGCGGAACACCTGGGCCAGTTGAGCGAACCGTTTTATCGCGCTCCCGGCCAGACCGCCCCCGGGCATGGTCTCGGCCTGGCGATCGCGCGCCGTGCGGCGGAACGGCATGGCGGAACCCTGGGATTGGCGAACCACCCCGACGGCGGATTCATCGCCACCCTGGAATTACCGCTGGTGCCGGGCGCGGTGGTGCAACCTTGAGCACCAAATGAAGGCTTGACCTTTCGAGTAGATGATAAGCATTATCATCTACTCGAACCGGACCGAGCCCTACCGTGAGCCAATCACGCTTCCATCAGGTTTTCCTCGCCCAGCGCATGCCGCTGCTGCGCACCCTCGAACGCATGGTCAACAACCCCAGCACCGCCGAAGACCTGCTTCAGGAAACCTACCTGCGCGTCACCCGCGCCCTGAACGAGCGCACGGTCGAGCATCTCGAACCCTTCGTCTTCCAGACCGCCCGCAACCTGGCGCTCGACCATTTGCGCGCGCGACGCATCCAGTCACGCACGCTGCTGGACGACGTGCCGATGGAAGTCGTGAACAACGTCATCGCCCCGCAAAGCAGCGCCGAGGATGCCGCCCATGCCGGCCGGTTACTCGAACAACTCAACCTCAGCCTGCAGTCGCTGAGCCCGCGCCAACAGCAGATCTTCATCCTCAACCGCCTGCATGGCCACAGTTACCAGGACATCGCCGAACGCTTGGGCGTGTCGCTGAGCACCGTGCAGAAAGAACTGAAATTGATCATGGCGATTTGCGTGGGCGTGGCCGAACGGCTGGGCGCCGATTGAGTCTGCAGGACACTGGCGGCCAACGACCACGCCGATTGCGTTGGCCGACGAGCCTGCTAGTCTTGGTCGCCTGATTACAAGCAGCCGTGCAAAGACACTGCCGAGGAACCACCGTGACGGACAACCATCGCTCCCCTGAAGCCGCTGCGGCACAGGACACCGCCCACGCCATGGACCAGGCGCTGGATTGGCTGGTCCTGCTCGACAGCCCCAGCGATGAACAGACCCGACAGTTCCAGGCCTGGCTGGCGGCAGATCCGCGTCATGGCGAAGCGTTCTCCAGAGCCCAGGCGATCTGGAACGGCCCGCAGATCATCGAAAGCGCCCGGCAGCTCCAGGCCCGCCCCAAGGCCACCGCGCTGTCGCGTCTTCGAGCCCATTGGAAACCCCTGGCCACCGCCGCCGTGCTGTTGCTCGGATTGTTCAATTTCAGCGACCTGCCCCTGCAATTGCAGGCCGATCACCTGACCGTGGTCGGTGAGCGCCAGCGGCTGCAACTGGAAGACGGTTCCAAGGTCCTGCTGAATACCGACTCGGCGTTTTCCAGTTCCTTCGACGAACAGCGGCACGTGGCCCGCCTCTACAAGGGCGAGGCTTTTTTCGAGGTGCCGGCCAGTCGCAATGTGCCGTTGGAGATCGACGCCGGGCCGGTCACCGCCAGTGTCAGCGACACCACGTTTGCGGTGCGTTACCTGGACGGCGTCGCTCAGGTCCAGGTGCAGCGTGGCGATGTCGACCTGCGTGCGACCCGCTACGATGCCCATGTCCGCTTGTCGGCAGGAGAAAGCATCCGCATTGGTCCCAACGGCTTCGACCGCCCGGCACGCCTCGATGTCGGCACGGACCTGGCGTGGGTCCAGGGTCGGCTGGTGTTCGAGAATCGGCCGCTGGGCCAGGTACTGGCGGAGTTGCGACGCTACTACCCGGGCTGGATCATCAACAACAACCAGCAGTTGGCCGGCGTGGCCGTGACGGGTAACTATCGCCTCGACCAGCCGCTGGACGTGGTGCGTTCCCTGGCCCATATCACCTCTGCCCGCCTCCGGGAATTCCCGGCGCTGGTAATCCTGAACTGAATGAGAATTATTTTTACTCGATAGCTCCCGCTGGTTCGTCTCGTTATAGCCAATGCAATTGATTCGCATCTCGCGATGCAATCTGCACCTATAACAGATGCGACACGGAGCGCTATCGATGTCCTCTCGCCTTACTTGCCGGTTTCTTGCCCCCTCTTGCACGCTGTCACTGCTCACCGCCGCCATCCTGATGACCGGCACCGCGCCGGCGGCCTTGGCTGCCGCCGCCGAGCAATCGCCCGCGCGCAACATGGGCGACTACACCTTCAGCATCGCCCGGCAACCACTGGTTTCCGCACTGAATGCATTTACCGCCGTCACCGGCTGGCAGGTGGGGCTGCCGGCAGAACTGGCCGAAGGCGTCGCCTCGCCGGGGGTGAACGGCTCGCTGCCGCCGGAAAAAGCCCTGGAGCGCCTGTTGGTGGGGACCAACCTGAGCTACCGCAAACTGGGCAATAACAACATCGTCCTGGAAAAGCGCAGCGCCGGCAGCGCGCTGGAGTTGCAACAGGTGACCATCAGCGCCACCCGCCAGGAACAAGACATCGCCAGCGTACCGAGCACCGTTTCGATCCATGATCGCCAGGAGCTGGACCGCAACAACGTCAACACCATCAAGGATCTGGTGCGCTATGAGCCCGGCGTGTCGGTGGGCGGCGCGGGCCAGCGCGGCGGCATCAGCGGTTACAACATCCGCGGCATCGACGGCAACCGGATCCTGACCCAGGTCGACGGCGTGGAAATCCCCGGCGGTTTCTTCAACGGCCCGTACGCCAAGACCCAACGCAACTACGTCGACCCGGAAATCATCAAGCGCGTCGAGATTCTGCGCGGCCCGGCCTCGGTGCTGTACGGCAGCAACGCGATCGGTGGTGTCGTCAGTTATTTCACACTCGATCCGGACGACATCATCAAGCCCGGCAAGGACGTCGGCGCGCGTCTCAAGACCGGCTACAGCTCCGTCGATGAGAGCTGGCTCAAATCCGCCACCGTCGCCGGCCGCAGCGGGCCGTTCGACGGGTTGTTGCATTACAGCCAGCGCGACGGCCACGAGACCGAGTCCTACGGCAGCAACAACGGCACCGGCCTGGACCGCACCGCCGCCAACCCGGAAGACGTGCGCGCCAACAACGTGCTGGCCAAACTCGGCTGGGACTACAGCGATGACGCACGCCTGAGCCTGGTGTACGAGAAGTACAAAGACGATCGCGACGTCGACCTGAAAAGCGCTTACGGCGGGCCCTATGCCAACGGCCAACCAGCCATTTCCGCCTCCATCCTGCCCGGCGGCATGTACCAGTGGCGCACCGGTAACGATACGATCACCCGCGAGCGTTTCGGCCTGGAGCACAGCTTCGCCCTCGACAGCCTGCTGGCCGACAACATCAAGTGGAGCCTCAACCACCAGATCGCCAAGACCGACCAGCGCACCGCCGAGTTTTATTTCCCGATCACCCGCCGGGTGTTGCGCACCCGTGAAACGCTCTATGAAGAAAAACAGTGGGTCTTCGACGCGCAGGCAGACAAGTCATTCAGCTTGGCCGACACCGATCACACACTGACCTACGGCACCACGCTCAAGCATCAGAAAGTCACCGGCTCACGCAGCGGCAACGGCGTGTGCCTGGCGATCGGCGTGGGCTGCCCCGCCGTCGGTGCGATCAGCACCCGGGACGTATTGGCAAAAGCCAGCGACTTCCCCGACCCGACCATCAACACCTACAGCGTTTTCGCCCAGGACCAGATCAGCTGGGACAAATGGACCTTCACGCCAGCGCTGCGCTACGACTACACCCGGCTCAAGCCACGCCTGACCGAGGAATTCCTGCGCACCGTGGACCCCACCAACGGCGGTACGGTGAGTGGCGAGGACAAGAACTGGCATCGCGTCTCGCCGAAGTTCGGCCTGACCTATGCCCTGACCGACCAGTACACCTGGTACGGCCAGTACGCAGAAGGGTTCCGCACCCCGACCGCCAAGGCCTTGTACGGACGTTTCGATAACGCCGGCGTGGGCTACAGCGTGGAACCCAATCCCGACCTGGAACCGGAAAAAAGCAAAAGCTACGAAACCGGCCTGCGCGGTCGTTTCGACTCCGGATCGTTCGACGTGGCGGTGTTCTACAACAAGTACCGCGACTTCATCAACGAAGACGCCATCACCCCCGGCGCCGACCAGTTGACCTTCCAGAGCAACAACATCAAGCACGCCACCATCAAGGGCATCGAAGCCAAGGGACGCCTGGACCTGGACGTGTTCGGTGCGCCAAAAGGCCTCTACACCCAAGGCTCGGTGGCGTACCTGTATGGCCGCAACAACGACACGGGCGAGCCGCTCAACAGCGTCAACCCGCTTACCGGCGTGTTCGGCCTGGGCTACGACCAGGAGCAGTTCGGCACGTTGCTCAGCTGGACCCTGGTCCAGAAGAAAAACCGCGTAGACGACAGCAACTTCAATTCGCCCGACGGCGTCAGCGGCCAGTTCAAGACGCCGGGCTTCGGCATTCTCGACCTGAGCGGCTACTACAAGGTGACTCACGACGTCACCGTCAGCGGCGGCCTCTACAACCTCACCGACAAGAAGTACTGGCTGTGGGATGACGTGCGCGGCTACGACAGCGTCGGCGAAGCGGCGGTGCTGAGCCCGGCCAACCTCGATCGCCTGACGGCGCCGGGGCGCAACTTCGCGGTCAACCTGATCTGGGATATCTGATCCGGTCCAGGCAACAGTTACCTGTGGCGAGGGGATTTATCCCCTCGCCACGATGTATTCACTTCAAGGAATTTTTCATGACCACCCCACGCCCCGCCCTACGTTCCCAGCGCCTGAATCAGATCACCCACGAGCCCCACGGCAAGCTCGACGCCCTGGTCAAAGCCCACGCCCCATTCGAAACCCAGGCCAGCTACGCGCGCTTCGTCGTCGCCCAGTACCTGTTCCAGTCAGAACTGGTGGCGCTGTACAACGACGTGCAACTGGCCGCCCTGATACCCGATCTGGCGGCCCGCTGCCGCGCCGAAGCGGCCAAGGCGGATCTCACGGACCTGGACACCGAAGTGCCCGCGCCGGTGGCCGGAGCGGTAAAAAACCCGAGCCAGGCCGAAGCACTGGGCTGGCTGTTCGTCTCCGAGGGCTCGAAGCTCGGCGCCGCGTTCCTGATCAAGCGTGCCGTGGCCCTGGGAATGAACGAAACCTTCGGCGCCCGGCATCTGGCGGAACCGGCGGGCGGCCGTGCCGAAGGCTGGAAAACCTTCACCCGTACCCTCGACGGCCTGGCCTTCACCGAACAGCAGGAAGCCGAGGCGGACAAAGGCGCGCTGGAGGCCTTCAACCGGTTTACCGTGTTGCTGGAACACGCCTATGCGGCCGAGTTGGCCTGACGGTCACCCACGCCCTTGTGGGAGCGAGCTTGCTCGCGATGGCGGTGCATCAGGCAGCATCTATGGCGACTGGCAGTCCGTCATCGCGAGCAAGCTCGCTCCCACAAGGTAAAGCGCATGTTGGATAAAAATACATGACCCGCATCCCCTCAAAACCCAGCCAACTGCTCTTCGCCCTGCTCGCCTACACCAGCCTGGCCATCGGCCTCATCGCCTTGGTCGTGCCCGGCCTGCCGACCACCGAGTTCATCCTGCTCGCCGCCTGGGCCGCGACCCGCAGTTCGCCGCGTCTGAGCGCCTGGCTGGAGCACCATCGGTGGTTCGGGCCGATGCTGCACAACTGGCGCAACGGCAAGGTCATCCCGCGCCGGGCCAAGGTCGGCGCCACGATCAGCATGCTCGGTTGTGCCGCAATGATGTGGCTGATGCTTGCCCACGGCTGGCCGATGTACCTGGCCATGGCCGGCATGGGCCTGGGCAACCTGTGGATCTGGTCACGCCCGGAAACTCGTGGCGAGGGAGCTTGCTCCCGCTGGGGCGCGAAGCGGCCCCCTACGCAATTTTGAACTATGATCGCTCTCTCGCCTGGAGGGCTTCGATGTCAGATCTGCTCACATCCATGCAAACCGCCCTCGGTTTGCCCACGACTCCGATCCCCTTCACTGGCGAAGGCGCCCTGCCCTCTGCGTTCGCCGTTACCGAGTTGGCCTGCGCCAGCATCGCCACGGCCGGTCAAGCGGTCGCCGAACTCATTCATCAGCAGACCGGCCGCCTGCCGACGCTTGAAGTCGACCGGCGCCTGGCCTCGTTCTGGTTCGCCACGTCCCTGCGGCCCGTCGGCTGGAGCGTACCGCCGCTGTGGGACCCGGTGGCTGGCGACTACGCCACCGCCGACGGCTGGATTCGCCTGCACACCAACGCACCGCATCATCGTCTTGCTGCGGAAAAAGTCCTCGGTACCTGCACCGACCGCGCCGACATGGCGAGCAAAGTTGTCCGTTGGAACAAGGCCGAACTGGAACAGGCCGTGGTCGACGCCGGTGGTTGCGCCGCACAGATGCGTTCCTGGCAGGCGTGGCAGGCCCATCCGCAAGGTTTGGCGGTGAACGCCGAACCGCTTGTTCGCTTCGATGACATGAGTGCAGCTCCGCTTGAACCCTGGCTCGGCTCCGTCGCCCAGCCGCTGGCGGGCTTGAAGGTGCTTGACCTGACCCGCGTGCTGGCCGGCCCGATTGCCAGCCGCTTTTTGGCCGGGCTGGGCGCCGATGTGCTGCGTATCGACCCGCCGACCTGGAACGAACCCGGCGCGGTTCCGGAAGTTACCCTCGGCAAACGCTGCGCCCGCCTCGACTTGCATCAGCCCGCTGACCGCGCGACGTTCGAAGCATTGCTCAAGGATGCCGACATCCTCCTGCACGGCTATCGCGCCGACGCGCTCGAACGCCTGGGCTATGGCGCCGTGCAACGCCGCCAACTGGCACCTGGGCTGATCGACGTCAGCCTCAACGCCTACGGCTGGAGCGGCCCCTGGCAACACCGGCGCGGCTTCGACAGTCTGGTGCAGATGAGCAGCGGCATCGCCGAGGCCGGCATGGCCTGGAAACAGACAGATAAACCGACGCCGCTGCCCGTTCAGGCGCTGGATCACGGCACCGGCTACCTGATGGCGGCCAGTGCGATTGTACTGCTGGCTCGGCGCTTGGCCGATGGCCGTGGCGGTTCGGCACGCTTGTCACTGGCCCGCACGGCGAAACTGTTGATCGAGGGTGGCGCCGGCGATGAGGCTGCGTTGCGCCCCGAAGACGAGGCCGACCAGGGACTGCTGGTGGAACAAACGCCCTGGGGCCCGGCGCACCGCTTGCAGGTGCCACTGAAAATCACCGGCACGCCGTTGCAGTGGGCCCTGCCAGCCACCGAACTGGGCGCACATCGCCCTCAGTGGTGATCGTTCGATCCCCTTCGCGAGCAGGCTCGCTCCCACATTGGATTTTTTGACAAACACAGATCCCACGACCTACAAAGAATCACTGTGGGAGCGAGCCTGCTCGCGAAGAGGCCGGCAATCCAACATCTCAATCGACTGACACACCGCCATCGCGAGCAAGCTCGCTCCCACATGGGATTTTCGACAAACGCAGATCCCACGGCATACAAAAAACACTGTGGGAGCGAGCCTGCTCGCGACACATCCAACATCTCAATCGACTGACACTCAGCCTTCACGAGCAGGCTCGCTCCCACAGGTTTTGCATCCAGCCCTTTCAGCTCATGCTTCGCGGTTGAACTGACCCAGATCAGCTGTCGCCCCTTTGAATCGACTTAGGCTGTTGACTCTCCTTCGCATGAGAGTCCTGCAATGTCCGATACCCCCGGAAAACTTCGACTGGGCGCGCTGGTTGCGCTGGTAGTGGGTTCGATGATTGGCGGCGGGATCTTTTCCCTGCCGCAGAACATGGCCGCCAGCGCCGATGTCGGCGCCGTATTGATCGGCTGGGCCATCACCGCAGTGGGCATGTTGACCCTTGCATTCGTGTTCCAGACCCTGGCCAATCGCAAACCCAATCTGGACGGCGGGGTGTACGCCTACGCCAAGGCCGGGTTTGGCGACTACATGGGGTTTTCCTCGGCCTGGGGTTACTGGATCAGCGCCTGGCTCGGCAACGTTGGCTACTTCGTTTTGTTGTTCAGCACCCTGGGCTATTTCTTCCCGGTGTTTGGCGAAGGCAACACCGTGGCGGCAGTGATCGGCGCATCGCTGTTGCTGTGGGCCGTGCACTTTCTGGTACTGCGGGGCATCAAGGAAGCGGCGTTCATCAACCTGGTGACCACCGTCGCCAAGGTCGTGCCGCTGCTGCTGTTCGTGCTGATCGCGGTGTTCGCCTTCAAGCTGGATATCTTCACCGCTGACATCTGGGGCTTGAAAAACCCGGACCTGGGCAGCGTGATGGATCAGGTGCGACACATGATGCTGGTCACCGTGTGGGTGTTCATCGGCATCGAAGGCGCGAGCATTTTCTCGGCCCGCGCCGAAAAACGCAGCGACGTCGGCAAGGCCACGGTCATCGGCTTCATCACGGTGCTGTTGTTGCTGGTACTGGTGAACGTGCTCTCGCTGGGGATCATGACCCAACCTGAACTGGCGAAGCTGCAGAACCCGTCCATGGCCGCCGTACTCGAGCACGTGGTCGGTCACTGGGGCGCTGTGCTGATCAGCGTCGGCCTGGTTATCTCGCTGCTCGGTGCCCTGCTGTCCTGGGTCTTGCTGTGCGCCGAGATCATGTTTGCCGCCGCCAAGGACCACACCATGCCGGCCTTCCTGCGCCGGGAAAATGCCAATCATGTACCGGCCAACGCGCTGTGGCTGACCAACGCGATGGTCCAGCTGTTCCTGATCGTCACGCTGTTTTCCGCCAGCACCTACCTGTCGCTGATCTACCTCGCCACCTCGATGATCCTGGTGCCGTACCTGTGGTCGGCGGCCTACGCACTGCTGCTGGCGGTACGCGGTGAAACCTATGAAAACGCCCTGGCCGAACGGCGCAAGGACCTGGTCATCGGCGCCATCGCGCTGATCTACGCGATGTGGCTGCTGTATGCCGGCGGGATCAAGTACCTGCTGCTCTCCGCCCTGCTCTACGCCCCCGGCGCGATCCTGTTCGCCAAGGCCAAGCGCGAACTGGGCAAACCGGTTTTCACCTCGGTCGAGAAGCTGATTTTTGCCGCCGTGGTGGTCGGTGCCCTGGTGGCTGCCTACGGCCTTTATGACGGCTTCCTGAGCCTGTAGTCGGCTGACTGTTTCATCTGGAGGATTTGTAATGACCACGGAAAAAGTGAAATACGGCGTCCATTCCGAAGCCGGCAAACTGCGCAAAGTCATGGTCTGCTCACCAGGCCTCGCCCACCAGCGGCTGACGCCGAACAACTGCGACGAACTGCTGTTCGATGACGTGCTGTGGGTCAACCAGGCCAAGCGCGATCACTTCGATTTCGTCACCAAGATGCGTGAACGCGGTATCGACGTGCTGGAGATGCACAATCTGCTGACCGACATCGTCGCCATCCCCGAAGCGCTCGACTGGATCCTGCATCGCAAGATCACCGCCAACTCCGTGGGCCTGGGCCTGGTGCATGAAGTGGGCGCCTGGTTGCGCAGCCTGGAGCCACGCAAGATCGCCGAATACCTGATCGGCGGCGTCTCGGCCGATGACCTGCCGGACAGCTTCGGCGGCAAGACCATCCAGATGTTCCGCGACTTTCTCGGGCACTCCAGCTTCATCCTGCCACCGCTGCCCAACACCCAGTTCACCCGCGACACCACCTGCTGGATCTACGGCGGCGTGACGCTGAACCCGATGTATTGGCCGGCCCGCCGCCAGGAAACCTTGCTTACCACCGCCATCTACCGATTCCATCCCGAGTTTACCCAAGCCGATTTCCAGATCTGGTACGGCGACCCGGACCTGGACCACGGTAAAGCCACCCTCGAAGGCGGCGACGTAATGCCCATCGGCAATGGCGTGGTATTGATCGGCATGGGCGAACGCTCGTCGCGCCAGGCCATCGGTCAACTGGCACTGAACCTGTTCAAGCACAACGCCGTCGAGCGGGTGATTGTCGCGGGGCTGCCACGTTCCCGCGCAGCGATGCACCTGGACACCGTGTTCAGTTTCTGTGACCGCGACCTGGTGACGATTTTCCCTGAAGTCGTCAGCCAGATCGTCGCGTTTTCGCTGCGCCCGGACGAGAGCAAACCCGGCGGCATCGACGTGCGGCGCGAGGAAGGCAGCTTCCTCAGTACCGTCGCCCGCGCCCTCAAGCTGCCCGCGCTGCGGATCGTTGAAACCGGCGGCAACAGCTTCGCCGCCGAACGCGAGCAATGGGACGACGGCAACAACGTGGTCGCCCTCGAGCCAGGCGTGGTCATTGGCTACGACCGCAATACCTACACCAACACCCTGCTGCGCAAGGCCGGGGTGGAAGTCATCACCATCAGCGCCGGCGAACTCGGTCGTGGCCGTGGCGGCGGCCATTGCATGACCTGCCCGATCGTCCGCGACCCAATCGACTACTGACCTCTGAGCCTGGGTCGTTTTATCGAAAACGGCCCAGGGGATAACCGACACCCAAGGAGATCCATGATGGCTTTTAATATGCGCAACCGCAGCCTGCTGAGCTTGATGCACCACACCCACCGCGAGCTGCACTTTTTGCTCGACCTGTCCCGCGACCTCAAGCGCGCCAAGTACACCGGCACCGAGCAACCGCACCTCAAAGGCAAGAATATCGCGCTGATCTTCGAGAAGACCTCGACCCGCACGCGTTGCGCCTTCGAAGTCGCGGCCCATGACCAGGGCGCCCACGTCACCTACATCGACCCGGTTTCGTCACAGATCGGCCACAAGGAAAGCATGAAGGACACCGCCCGGGTGCTGGGGCGGATGTTCGACGCCATCGAATACCGTGGCTTCGAGCAGGAAATCGTCGAGGAGCTGGCCAAGTTCGCCGGCGTGCCGGTGTTCAACGGCCTGACCGCAGAATTCCACCCCACGCAAATGATCGCCGACACCCTGACCATGCGCGAGCACAGTGACAAGCCGCTGCATGACATCAGCTACGCCTACCTGGGCGATGCGCGCTACAACATGGGCAACTCGCTGCTGATGATCGGCGCCAAGCTGGGCATGGACGTGCGCATCGGCGCGCCGAAAGCCCTGTGGCCGCATCAGGACTTCATCGACCAGTGCCAGGCCTTCGCCGCCGAAAGTGGTGCACGGATCACCATCACCGAAGACCCGGAAGAAGCGGTCAAGGGCGTGGACTTCATCCATACCGATATCTGGGTCTCCATGGGCGAGCCAGTGGAGGCCTGGGACGAGCGCATCCAGCAACTGCTGCCCTATCAGGTCAACGCGCAAATGATGAAAGCCTCGGGCAATCCGCGGGTGAAATTCATGCACTGCCTGCCGGCCTTTCATAACAGTGAAACCAAGGTCGGCAAGGACATCGCCGCGCGTTATCCGAACCTGGCCAACGGCGTGGAAGTGACCGAGGACGTCTTCGAATCCCCGGCGAACATCGCCTTCGAACAGGCGGAGAACCGCATGCACACCATCAAGGCGATCCTGGTGGCGGCGTTGGCGGATATCTGAACACCGGCCCGATCCCCTGTTGGAATGCTCTTCACTGTGGGAGCGAGCTTGCTCGCGATGGCGGAGTGTCAGCTTGCATTGATGTTGGATGTGCCGCCGTCATCGCGAGCAAGCTCGCTCCCACAAGGGAACTGTTTTGTTCGATCTGACTTGAAAGGACAGCACCATGCGCATCGTCGTTGCCCTGGGCGGTAATGCCCTCCTGCGTCGGGGTGAACCCATGACCGCCGACAATCAACGCAGCAACATCCGCACCGCGACCGAACAGATCGCGAAAATCCATCCCGGCAACGAGCTGGTCATCGCCCACGGCAACGGCCCGCAGGTCGGCCTGTTGTCGTTGCAGGCGGCGGCCTACACCTCGGTCACGCCGTATCCGCTGGACGTGCTGGGCGCCGAAACCGAAGGCATGATCGGCTACATCATCGAACAGGAACTGGGCAACCTGCTGGACTTCGAAGTGCCCTTCGCCACGCTTTTGACCCAAGTCGAAGTGGACGCCAACGACCCGGCTTTCCAGAACCCGACCAAGCCCATCGGCCCGGTCTACAGCCAGCAAGAAGCGCAGCAACTGGCCGCAGAAAAAGGCTGGGCGATTGCCGCCGACGGCGACAAGTTCCGCCGGGTGGTCGCCAGCCCACGGCCCCGGCGCATCTTTGAAATCCGTCCGATCAAGTGGCTGCTGGAAAAAGGCAGCATCGTGATCTGTGCCGGCGGTGGCGGCATCCCGACGATGTACGACGCCGACGGCAACCTGCAAGGCGTCGAAGCGGTGATCGACAAGGACCTGTGTTCGGCACTCTTGGCCGAACAGCTGGGAAGCGATCTGCTGGTCATCGCCACGGACGTCAACGCCGCTTTCATCGATTTCGGCAAGCCGACCCAGAAAGCCATCGCCCAGGCTCACCCCGACGAGATGGAAAAACTGGGCTTTGCCGCCGGGTCCATGGGGCCCAAGGTGCAAGCCGCCTGCGAATTCGCCCGCCACACCGGCAAGGTCGCGGTGATCGGGTCGCTGTCGGACATCGAGGCTATCGTCCAGGGCACCGCCGGCACGCGCATCAGCACGGCAACGCCGGGGATTGTTTATCGGTAACCACAAAACTTATACGGCAGGCGCGGTGTCTGCCGTTCTCCACGCCTTCGAAGGAGAGACCCTTATGGCCACGTTCCAACCCGGTCACCTGCACATGGAACGCCATGCGCTGAACAAGGACGACTACAGCTACAACCTGTGCATCGATTACGAGGTGACCCAGGATCCCGAGGAAGGAACGGGCATGTCGTTCCGGCTGCACGGCACGGTGGAAGACAGGAGCGTGGACGAGACGTTTTTCCTGGCCAAGGACCAGGCCTTCGACTTCGCCCGCCACGCCACGCGCATCGCCCAGCAGTACGGCATGCCGAAGACCGCCAGCATCGGCTCGATGCACAAGTATTACGACGAGATGTTCGAAGACGTGCGGCACCAGCTCGACGTCAAGCCGGGTGATCCGATGAAGCCTGAGCATTTGGAATAGCTGCCCGAAAGCCCCATTATCTCCTGTGGGAGCGAGCTTGCTCGCGATGGCGGCGTATCAGCTTGCATGGATGCTGGATGTACCGCCCTCATCGCGAGCAAGCTCGCTCCCACAGGGAATCTATAAGCATTCTGAATACCGGCCTACACACAAGACCCGCCCGACTGGCAACTCGCCATGGCTGACCTATGCTGAAAACAGTACCCCCGGGTATTCGTTCAGAGGTCATCGCCATGAACATCAAAACAAGAAGACGCCTCGCCATCTTTGTCACCTGCACGGCCACGCTAGCGCTGTATGGCACCGCGGCTTATCGGGTCGAACAGGCCAGGCAGTTGCCCCGTGAATACGCCAGCTGCAACTTTGAACGCTGCATACCGCACAACGCATCCCTGAACGCTCTGCGCTGAAGCGGTTTCAGTCGTCCTGCTGATCGGTCTTGAGCCGGTCGCGGAAGGCCTTGGGCGAAATGCCGACACGCCGGCGAAACAGCCGGGTGAAGTTGGTCGGGTCGGAAAAGCCGAGCAGTTCGGAGATCTCGTAGATGGTCATGCCGGTGTAGGTCAGCAGCCGCTTGGCCTCCAGCAGCTGACGCTCGTGCATGATCTGCAACGCCGGTTGCCCGGCCAGTTCGCGACAGGTGCCGTTGAGGTGCGATACCGAGATGCCCAGGCGATGGGCGAGGTCTTCGACCTTGACATGCTGGCGATAGGTTTCCTCAACCAACTGGATGAACCCGTTGAGATATTCCCGGGCCCGTTGCGGGCGCTGCGACGAGGTACGCCTGTCCATTACCTGGCGACTGACCCAGACCATGATCACGCTGACCAGTGCATGCATCAGCATTTCCCGGGCCGGTTCGTGGCCAACATATTCCGCCTGCAAGGCGCTGAAAAGGCTGTTGAGGTAGTCGGCGTTTTCGCCGGCCGGGTAGGCTTCGGCCTGGGCCAGGACATTCACCGAATGCCCGAGCTGCCCTTGCAGATGCGTCACCAGCGGCGCCGCCAGGGTAACCACGTAACCTTGCACATCCTCGGAAAAGCGAAAGCCGTGCACTGACAAGGGCGGCAGGATCTGCACGGCCGGCTCGTCGAGCCGGGTGCGCTGGCCTTCTATTTCCAGCTCGGCCTGGCCCTTGTAGACAAACAGCAACTGACACAGGTCCGCATGCCGATGGGGTTTGATTTCCCACTGGTGTTCGCTGCTGCGCGTGGAAATGGTTTCGCAATGCAGCAGGTCCGGCGTCGGCCAATCCTGGCTCTCGCCGTAGAGCTTGAACACCGGTATCGAAGGCAGCTCGGTTTTCTTCATACGAGGGTTGGCCTCGGGTTACGGGCGGTAATCGCACCGATTGGCAGAAAGTACAGGTTTCAGCGCAGTTTTCCCCTTCAATTGACAGGTTCGCAAGCGAAAAATGCAGGCCAGGATTACTAATAATAAACACCGACCCTGGTCGCGTGCTCTTGCGAGTCATAACAACAATGAAAACCCTCAAGACCCAAGTCGCCATTATCGGCGCCGGCCCCTCTGGACTGCTGCTCGGCCAGTTGTTGCACAACGCCGGCATCGACACGCTGATCCTGGAACGCCAGACACCCGACTACGTCCTCAGCCGCATCCGCGCCGGCGTGCTTGAGCAAGGCATGGTGCAGTTGCTGCGCCAGGCCGGGGTCGGCCAGCGCATGGATGCCGAAGGCCTGCCCCATGATGGCTTCGAGCTGGTCCTCAGTGGCCGGCGCGTGCACATTGACCTGAAGGGACTGACCGGCGGCCAGAACGTCATGGTCTACGGCCAGACCGAAGTCACCCGCGACCTGATGGCTGCCCGCCAGGCCTGCGGCGCGCAGACCCTGTATCAGGTCGATAACGCCCAGCCCCACGACCTGCAGACCGACCAGCCCTTCGTGACCTTCGAGCATGCGGGCGAAACCTGGCGCCTGGACTGCGATTACGTGGCCGGCTGCGACGGCTTCCACGGTGTTGCACGGCAATCGATCCCGGCGGAAAAACTCAAGGTCTTCGAGCGTGTCTACCCGTTCGGCTGGCTCGGCATCCTGGCCGACACCCCGCCGGTCCACGAGGAGCTGGTCTACGCCCGCCATGAGCGCGGCTTTGCCCTGTGCAGCATGCGCTCGCGGACCCGCACCCGTTATTACCTGCAAGTGCCCGCCGAGGAACAGATAGCCGACTGGCCGGACGAGCGTTTCTGGAGCGAGCTGAAAAACCGCCTGCCCGCCGACCTGGCCGAAGCGCTGGTGACCGGCCCCTCCATCGAAAAAAGCATCGCGCCGTTGCGCAGTTTTGTCGTCGAACCGATGCAGTACGGGCGGATGTTTTTGGTCGGCGATGCCGCCCACATCGTCCCGCCCACCGGTGCCAAGGGGCTGAACCTGGCCGCCAGCGACGTCAGCACGTTGTTCAACATCTTGCTCAAGGTCTATCGCGACGGTCGCGTGGATCTCCTGGAACGCTATTCGGCCATTTGCCTGCGGCGAGTCTGGAAGGCCGAACGGTTCTCCTGGTGGATGACTTCGATGCTGCATCGCTTCGACGACGATGCATTCAACCAGCGCATCAGCGAAGCGGAGCTGGAGTATTTCGTCGACTCCGAGGCCGGTCGAAAAACCATTGCGGAAAATTATGTCGGCCTTCCTTACGAGGCTATCGAATAGCCAACTATCGATTTAAACTGCGGGCTCCCGTCCATTCGCCTCCCCGGCGCGATGCCCGCAGGTCCAGCCTTGAATCAGCTCGATACGCCTCAAGTCCCGCAACCCGCCATCCGCAGCGTGCTGGTGGCGCTGATGCTGGCGATTTTCCTCGGGGCGTTGGACCAGACCATCGTCGCCGTTTCGATGCCGGCGATTTCCGCGCAATTCAAGGATGTCAGCCTGCTGGCCTGGGTGATCTCCGGCTACATGGTCGCGATGACCGTTGCGGTGCCGATCTACGGCAAACTGGGCGACCTGTACGGCAGGCGGCCATTGATGCTGTTCGGCATGGGCCTGTTCACGCTCGCCTCGCTGTTCTGCGGCCTGGCGCAGGACATGCAGCAACTGGTACTGGCGCGGATTTTCCAGGGCATCGGCGCTGGCGGGATGATCTCCGTGAGCCAGGCGATCATCGGCGACATCATCCCGCCCAGGGAACGTGGCCGTTATCAGGGCTACTTCAGCAGCATGTATGCAGTGGCCAGCGTCGCCGGGCCGGTGCTGGGCGGCTACATGACCGAATACCTGTCCTGGCGCTGGGTGTTCTGGATCAACCTGCCGCTGGGCCTGGGCGCCTGGCTCGTGGCCCGGCGCACGCTGGTGGGGCTGCCGGTGCCGCAACGCACACCCATCATCGACTACTTGGGCACCGTGTTGCTGATCATCGGCCTGACTGCCTTGCTGCTGGGCATTACCCAGGTGGGCCAGGGCCACGCCTGGCACAGCCGCGAAGTGCTCGGGCTGCTCGGTGGCGCCGTGGTCGTGCTGGGGGTATTCGCCTGGCATGAGCGCCGCGCCCGGGAGCCGCTGCTGCCCATGCACCTGTTCGTCAACCGCAGCGCGGTGCTGTGCTGGTGCACGGTGTTCTTCACCAGTTTCCAGGCGATCTCGCTGACGGTGCTGGTGCCGTTGCGCTTCCAGAGCGTGACCGGCGCCGGGGCCGACAGTGCCGCACTGCATCTGCTGCCACTGGCGATGGGCCTGCCGATGGGCGCCTATTTCGCCGGACGGCGCACCTCGATCACCGGTCGCTACAAACCGATGATCCTCAGTGGCGCCCTGCTCTTCCCGTTCGCCGTCCTCGGCATGGCCTTCACCCCGCCCGCGGCATTCTGGCTCAGCAGCCTGTTCATGCTGCTTGGCGGCATCGCGTCCGGCATGCAATTTCCCACCTCGCTGGTGGGTTCGCAGAATTCGGTGCAGCAACGGGACATCGGCGTGGCCACCAGCACCACCAACCTGTTCCGCTCACTGGGCGGCGCGGTCGGCGTGGCATTGATGTCGGCGTTGCTGCTGGCGCTGTTGCAGGACTCGGGTTTCGCCCAGCTCGCCGGTTCGTCAGTGATCGGCGAAGGGCATTCCGGCAACGTGCTGCTCGACGGCCTGAACGCCGCGCCGGGCGCGGCACGGGACGCCTTGCGCGAGGAGCTGCAAACGACATTCCGGCATTTGCTGATGATCAGCGCAGCGGTGTCGTTGCTGGGGTTGGCGGCGGCGCTGGCAATGCCCGACTGCCTGTTGCGCGGGCGAGAAGAAAAAACTCGCTAGTGCGGATGGCGCTGAACCCTGTGGCGAGGGAGCTTGCTCCCGCTGGACTGCGCAGCAGGCCCAAAATCCTGAGTGAGCCTGGGAATTTTTGGGGCCGCTGCGCGGCCCAGCGGGAGCAAGCTCCCTCGCCACAAAATCCCGTTAGGCCGCCCCCACGACACCTTCGGGCACCACCACCGCGCTCATCCCTTCCTTCATCCGCTTGGCATCGCGCACGAAGCAGCGAGAGGCCAGGAACAGGAACACCATGGTCAACAGCAGCGCCACCGGGATCAGGTACATCGCGTCATGCAGGCCGATCGCCTTGAACGCTTCGGTCATCTGCGGGGCGCCTGCGGCCGCCATGGCCGTGTGGGCGAAGTAGTCGGACAAGCCGCCGACCACCACCGGCCCCAGGCCACCGCCGAGCAGATACAGCCCGGCAAAATACAACGCCATCGCCGTGGCCCTCAGGCGCGGCTCCACCACGTCCTGGATCGCGGTGTAGACGCAGGTGTAGAAGTTATAGGCAAACAGCCAGCCGACGCTGAACACGGCGACAAAAATGCCGATTTCGATGCGCCCGGCATGCAGGGCCCAAGCGGTAGTCACCGTGGAAATCGCCAGGCTGAACGCCGCGAACAACAACCGGCCATTGGGCACGCGCTGGTGAATCTTGTCGGCCACCCAGCCGCCAAGGGTCAACCCGAACAACCCGGTCACACCGACCATGATCCCGGTCGCCACAGCCGCCTCGTGCAGCGGCATCCCGAAATAGCGCTGCAGCATCGGCACCAGGAAGGAGTTGCAGGCATAGGTGGCGAAGTTGAAGCACAGACCCGCCAGGATCAGCCAGAGAAAGGTCGGAATCGCCAGCAACCGGCGAATCGGCTTGTCGACCTTTTCCTGGGACACCGCCACGGTTTCCGCCGCGCCGCGCTTGGGTTCCTTGATGAAAAACATGAACACCGCCAGCACCAGGCCCGGCACCGCCGCAATGAAGAACGGCGCGCGCCAGCTGTCGAACGCCTTGACCATCGCGCCAATGGTAAAAAACGCCAGCAGCAGGCCCAGCGGCAGTCCCAGCATGAAAATGCCCATCGCCCGAGCCCGACGGTGCGCCGGGAACAGGTCGCCGATCAACGAGTTGGCCGCCGGCGCATAACTGGCTTCACCGATGCCCACGCCCATGCGCACCACCAGGAACGCCCAGAAACTGCCCACCAGGCCGTTTACCGCCGTCAGCCCACTCCAGGCCGCCAGGCCCCAGCCCATCAGTTTGCTGCGCGAACCGGTATCGGCCATGCGTCCCAATGGCAGGCCCGCGATGGCATAGACGATGGTGAAGGCGGTACCGATGATGCCGATCTGAAAATCGCTGAGGCTCCACTCCATGCGGATCGGCTCGATGATGATCGCTGGGATGGTGCGGTCGAAAAAGTTGAACAGGTTGGCCAGGAACAGCAGGAACAGAATGCGCCAGGCATTCGCCGCTTGGGTCGAGTTCTGCATGGGTCCGTCTCTTCTTATTGTTGGGCGAGGCATCCGAGCCCGGAGTCTGCAATCTAGACAGCAGCGTGCGCGCTGTCTTCAATCATTCGCGCGGCTGATACCCGACCATGGTGAATGGCGCATCCATGACAACGGTCATTTTTCTGTAGGAAATGCCATCATTTTGCCCCTTCATGATTAAAGATCGTCCTACAGATGCCGATCCAGATAATCAGGAAAGATTCTCCCGAGCGGGGCCCAGGCATTGCCTGGACGCTTGGGCCGACCTTCGCGCGAGACGCGAGCTCCCATCCGCGATGGTTCGATGACCCAATCGTCGAACCGACCAGTCAGGCATACGGCGCACAATGACCTCCAAAAAAACAGCCACTGCGGTTTCCGATCTGACCCTGAGCCCGGCCGCCAACGGCGCGGACGCCTCGGCGCTGTCGAGCAGCTCGCGATCCCTGGCGACCCAGCAATATCTGTATTTCACCGAGACCAACACCGACCGCATCCTCGACAACCTCGATGGCCTGCGTGATGCCGTATTCCCCCGCCCGCCGCACCTGGTGGATGACGAGAGCGAACGTGGCCAGCAGGAATTCCCCTCGGTGTGCCTGATCGGCCTCGGGCGCTGCGGCTCCAACATCGCCCTGGACGTAGCGGAACTGGTCTACAACGCGCGCAAGTTCTATCTCAACGAATTCAACGCCGAAGACAAGCACTACGGTGACAAGGGCTATCGCCCCGCGCAGTGGATGCGCAACCTGCGCCTGGGGACCAGCAAGGCCAGCAAACCGGTGTTCCTGGTGGAACCGCTGGTCATGCTCGGCGACCTGGACAAAGACATCGCCGGGCGTATCCGGTTTTCCCGCAAGGGCGAAAAAAGCGGGTTCTTGCGCGACTACAGCAAAATGAAAATCATGGACCTCTCCGAAGTCCACGCCGGTGGTGCCGGTAACGCGCCGATCCTCGGCCAGTACCTGGCGAAGATCATCCTGAACAAGGACACCCAGCGCTTCTCCAGCCCCGACTGGAAAATGATCCACTCGTACCTGATCGATAGCTGCGGCATCAAGGCCAACCAGTCGCGCCTGTACTTCTCGATCTTCAGCGCCGGCGGCGGTACCGGTTCGGGCATGGCTTCGGAGTTCGGCCTGGCCCAGCAGTACTCGTACATGAACAAGACGTTCGACACCAAGCCGATGGACGAACACGACAGCAAGAGCGGTCATTCCTTCGTCTTCGAACCGATTTTCACCAGCGGCATCTGCGTGCTGCCGAACATTTCCGATCACCGCAGTGAAATGTCCGAGGCGCTGCACATCAACGCCGGACGGCTGCTGTGCAAATACCTCTCGGAAGAATGGGATTTCTCGTACAACTTCGCCAACGAAGACAGCAGCGAAGCCAGCGTCATGGGCCGTATCCGGCCATGGAACGCGATGATGCTGATCTCCAACGACATCATGCGCTACGCCGAAGAAAGCGATGACGGCAACATCCAGAACATTGATGTCAATGCCATGGAAAAGCACGCCAACCAGTACATTTCCCAACAGATCTTCAACATCCTCACGGCCCAGGCCGTGACCACCGACTACGACCAGAACTACTTCCGGCGCGCCGGCATCGACATCGGCGAAACCATTCGCCTGGATGCCAACGACCTGTTCATGAGCCTGGCCGGCCCGGTGGCGATTGCCTACGCTGAATCCGTCGTTCCGGAAACCCCGGCGCCGAGCGGCGACAAGTTCAAGGTGTTCGAAAAGGAGCCGCCGCGCCTGAACATCGATGACCTGTTCTTCCGCTCCATCGACCTGCCGCACTTCAACAAGGTCACCCAGGCCATCGAAGGCATCAGCCTGTTGCCGATCGAGTCCAAGCGTTACCGGGCCTCGCTGGAGCAATACAAGAATTCCGGCTATGACGCCGCCGCCCTGCACGACCTGCACTTCTTCAAGAACTGCTCGTCGGTGGTGTCGATCGTCTCGCTGCCCAAGGACTACAAGCTGTCCTACATGGACCTGAACCGGCTCAAGACCCACCTCAACAGCCTGTTCCCGAACACCACGCTCAAGCGCTATGCGCTGGTGATCGGCGCCTCGGCCAACTTGTCGCTGACTACCCTGATCGCCAAGAGCCCGTGCCTGTCGGATGACTTCCTGACCCTGATCGTGGCGTTCATCAAGCGCTGCTTTGCCCGCACGCCGTATCGCTTCGACGAGACCCTGGACAACTCGATCCTGGACTTCATCATCAATGAAGAGTTCGATGAAGGACGCATCGATGAGTTGCTCAACGAATTCGAGAACCCGGCGAAGATCCTCGACACCAACTGGTACGCGATCAAGCCGATGTACGAGAAGAAGTACCGCGAGCTGATCAGCGACAAGGACAAGTTTGTCTCGATCAATGACATCCGGCTGTCCCGCGACTGCGTGAAGAAGTCGATCAAGTACCTGCGCGAGATCTACCGTCACCGGATCGGCAAGACCAAGGTTATTTCGCTGAATAACCATACTGGCAAGAGTTACTGAGGCTGGCGTGACACCGCGTCGCGCCGATTCGCGAGCAGGCTCGCTCCCACAGGATTTGTGAACACAGATCCGTTGTGGGAGCGAGCCTGCTCGCGAAGGGGCCACGAGCGGCACCGCAAAAACAACATCCAGAAACAATTAGGCAGCCCACCGGCCGCACCAAAAACTGTTCCCGTTACGTATACGTCACCCTGCCCTGTGGCGTTTCGCCACGGCAGGCTGTCATCACGCTACTCACCTACACACTTTCCGAGATGCCAAAACACGAACCAACTTGGTGCACCGATCAATTCGACGCCCTTTCCTGGACCATTATCCACGGCGAAACCACCACGGCCCACAGCAGCGGATCACGCTCGAGAAAATCCAGCGCCCGCGTTTCAGACAGCTTGGCGAGCTGCCCGCCGGCCAGCCAGGCGGCGACTTTGGTACCTTCGTCCTCGGCAATGGCCTCGGCGGCGGCGATCAGATCCAGTGCCGGATCGACCCACAATAGGGCACCCTTGGCAAAGAACGGTTCCAGCTCCTTCCAGGTAATGGATGCGGTTTCACCGAGCAATTTGGCATAGAGGGTGCTAGGTTCTTGATTCATGGGAGCTGTCCGGAAAAGAAATCGGCGCGAATGATAACGTCGGTGGTCTGGCAGAAAAACCCGGTTGCAATTGCAGCACCGATTGAAAAGCGCAGGAAAGCCAAGGATTGCCGATTTGACCGGACAAACCCCGCCGCTAATCTGTCTTTTTCTTTCAATAAAGCGACACCCCCAGGTTTTGCCCCCAAGCGCCAGCTTCCCTTGCCAACAATCGGCGCTCTACACTGTACCGGTACAGTTGCCGGGGGCATTTTCCGCGTGGGTATCCGAGATATCTGACCCGGTTCTGCTGCTACGGCGCCAGGACTATAAAAACTACAACAGCATGAGTGGAGCACTATGACTAAGGCTACTAAGCAGATTTCCAAACTGTTTGCCGCTATGGTTCTGGCCGGGGTTGCCAGCCATTCGTTCGCCGCCGACACCATCAAGATCGGCATCGCCGGCCCGAAAACCGGCCCTGTAGCCCAATACGGCGATATGCAGTTCAGTGGCGCGAAAATGGCCATCGAACAGATCAACGCCAAGGGTGGCGTCGACGGCAAGCAACTGGTCGCCGTTGAATACGACGACGCCTGTGATCCAAAACAAGCGGTCGCGGTCGCGAACAAAGTCGTCAACGACGGCATCAAGTTCGTGGTCGGCCACCTGTGCTCCAGCTCCACCCAGCCCGCTTCCGACATCTACGAAGACGAAGGCGTGATCATGATCACTCCGGCGGCTACCAGCCCGGACATCACCGCTCGCGGCTACAAGATGATCTTCCGTACCATCGGCCTGGACAGCGCCCAAGGCCCTGCGGCCGGCAACTACATCGCCGACCACGTCAAGCCGAAAGTCGTTGCGGTCCTGCACGACAAGCAGCAGTACGGTGAAGGCATCGCCAGCGCCGTGAAGAAAACCCTCGAAGGCAAAGGCGTGAAAGTGGCCGTCTTCGAAGGCGTGAACGCCGGCGACAAAGACTTCTCCTCGATGATCGCCAAGCTCAAGCAAGCCAACGTCGACTTCGTCTACTACGGCGGCTACCACCCGGAGCTGGGCCTGATTCTGCGTCAAGCCCAGGAAAAAGGCCTGAAAGCCAAGTTCATGGGTCCGGAAGGCGTGGGTAACGATTCCATCTCGCAAATCGCCAAGGAATCCTCCGAAGGCCTGCTGGTGACCCTGCCGAAATCCTTCGACCAGGATCCGGCCAACGTCGCCCTGGCTGACGCGTTCAAGGCCAAGAAAGAAGACCCGAGCGGTCCGTTCGTATTCCCGTCCTACTCCGCTGTGACCGTGATCGCCGACGCGATCAAGGCTGCCAAGAGCGAAGACGCGACCAAAGTGGCTGAAGCCATCCACGCCGGCACTTTCAAGACGCCAACCGGTGACTTGAGCTTCGACGACAAGGGCGACCTGAAGGACTTCAAGTTCGTGGTTTACGAGTGGCATTTCGGCAAACCTAAAACCGAAGCTTCGCCTCAGTAAGGCCTGGCCTGACTGACTGCCAATAAAGCCCACGGCGTGCCGTGGGCTTTGTTTTAAATGTATTGGGCCGCGCTGGCGTGATCCGCCAGTCTCCCCACCTGAAAATCTCAAAACCGTCATCAGCGGTTCGCTGGCAAACCTCGTGTTCGAAGTGGATGCAGATCCACGGGACCCGGGCGGGAAAATGACTCCACCAGTGAAATGCGTATCAGGTTTTTAGGAGCGCTGTAATGCCTGACATCTATCACTTCTTCCAGCAGCTGGTTAACGGCCTGACCGTTGGCAGCACGTATGCCCTGATCGCCATCGGCTATACGATGGTCTACGGCATCATTGGAATGATCAACTTCGCCCACGGCGAGGTGTACATGATCGGCTCCTACGTGGCGTTCATCGCCATCGCCGGGCTGGCCATGATGGGACTCGACAGTGTCCCGCTGTTGATGACCGCAGCTTTCATCGCGAGCATCGTGGTTACCAGTTCCTATGGCTACAGCATCGAACGGATCGCCTACCGCCCGCTGCGCGGCAGCAACCGTCTGATCCCGCTGATTTCCGCCATCGGTATGTCGATCTTCCTGCAGAACACGGTACTGCTTTCGCAAGACTCCAAGGACAAATCCATTCCCAACCTGATTCCGGGCAACTTCGCCATCGGGCCAGGCGGGGCACATGAAGTGCTGATTTCCTACATGCAAATCGTGGTGTTCGTGGTGACCCTGGTCGCCATGCTCGGCCTGACGCTGTTCATCTCCCGTTCCCGCCTGGGCCGCGCCTGCCGCGCCTGCGCCGAGGACATCAAGATGGCCAACCTGCTGGGCATCAACACCAACAACATCATCGCCCTGACCTTCGTCATCGGTGCGGCCCTGGCGGCCATCGCCGCGGTGCTGTTGAGCATGCAATACGGCGTCATCAACCCCAACGCCGGTTTCCTCGTGGGCCTGAAAGCCTTTACCGCCGCGGTGCTCGGCGGCATCGGCAGCATCCCCGGCGCGATGCTCGGCGGCTTGGTGCTGGGCGTGGCGGAAGCCTTTGGCGCCGACATCTTCGGCGACCAGTACAAGGACGTCGTGGCGTTCGGCTTGTTGGTTCTGGTTCTGTTATTCCGGCCGACCGGCATCCTGGGCCGTCCGGAGGTTGAGAAAGTATGACTAGGCATCTCAAATCGGCGCTCTTCAGCGCCCTGCTGGTCTGGGCCGTGGCCTATCCGGTACTCGGTCTCAAACTGACCATCGTTGGTATCAACCTGGAAGTGCACGGCACCAGCCCGACCATCCTGGCGACCATCGCCGTATGTTCCGTCCTGATGTTCCTGCGGGTGCTGTTCAGCACGCAGATCAGTGCGGCGTGGAAAGCGTCGCCCGGCGTGCCGGTGATCCCGGCCAAGGCCAGCAACTTCCTGACCCTGCCGTCGACCCAGCGCTGGATCGTCCTGGGCCTGATCGTCGTGGCCCTGGTATGGCCGTTCTTCGGCTCTCGCGGCGCGGTGGACATCGCCACGCTGATCCTGATCTACGTGATGCTCGGCCTCGGTCTGAACATCGTCGTGGGCCTGGCCGGCCTGCTGGACCTGGGTTATGTCGGCTTCTACGCCGTCGGGGCCTACAGCTACGCGCTGCTGTCGCACTACTTCGGCCTGAGCTTCTGGATCTGCCTGCCGATCGCCGGAATGATGGCCGCCACCTTCGGTTTTCTGCTGGGGTTCCCGGTCCTGCGCTTGCGCGGCGACTACCTGGCGATCGTGACCCTGGGTTTTGGCGAGATCATCCGTCTGTTCCTGCGCAACCTGACCGACATCACCGGCGGCCCGAACGGCATCAGCAACATCGAGAAGCCGACGTTCTTCGGCCTGACCTTCGAACGTAAAGCCGCCGAAGGCCTGCAGACCTTCCACGAGTACTTCGGCCTGCAATACAACTCGATCAACAAGGTGATCTTCCTCTACCTGGTTGCCTTGTTGCTGGCCCTGGCCGCGTTGTTCGTCATCAACCGCCTGCTGCGCATGCCGATCGGCCGTGCGTGGGAAGCCTTGCGCGAAGACGAAATCGCCTGCCGTGCGCTGGGTCTCAACCCGACCGTGATCAAGCTTTCGGCCTTTACCCTGGGTGCTGCGTTCGCCGGTTTCGCCGGTAGCTTCTTCGCCGCTCGCCAAGGCCTGGTGACGCCCGAGTCCTTCACCTTCATCGAGTCGGCGATCATCCTCGCCATCGTTGTGTTGGGCGGGATGGGCTCGCAGTTGGGTGTGATCCTGGCGGCGATCGTGATGATCCTGCTGCCCGAAATGATGCGTGAATTCAGCGAATACCGCATGTTGATGTTCGGCGCCTTGATGGTGCTGATGATGATCTGGCGTCCTCAAGGTCTGCTGCCTATGCAACGCCCGCACATGGAGCTGCGCAAATGAGCCGCGAGATCCTGAAAGTCGAAAATCTGAGCATGCGCTTCGGCGGCTTGCTGGCGGTCAACGGCGTGGCCCTGACCGTTAAAGAGAAACAAGTGGTTGCCTTGATCGGGCCGAACGGCGCGGGCAAGACCACCGTGTTCAACTGCCTGACCGGTTTCTACCAGCCTACCGGCGGCACCATCCTGCTGGACGGCGAGCCGATCCAGGGCCTGCCCGGTCATCACATTGCCCGCAAGGGCGTGGTGCGGACCTTCCAGAACGTGCGGCTGTTCAAGGACATGACGGCGGTCGAAAACCTGCTGATCGCCCAGCATCGTCACTTGAACACCAACTTCTTTGCCGGTCTGTTCAAGACCCCGGCGTTCCGCAAGAGCGAACGCGAGGCCATGGAGTACGCCGAGTACTGGCTGGACAAGGTCAACCTCACCGAGTTCGCCAACCGTACCGCCGGGACCCTGGCCTACGGTCAGCAACGGCGCCTGGAAATCGCCCGCTGCATGATGACCCGTCCGCGGATCCTCATGCTCGACGAACCGGCCGCCGGCCTGAACCCGAAGGAAACCGAAGACCTGAAGGCGCTGATCAGCGTGCTGCGCGAGGAGCACAACGTGACCGTGCTGCTGATCGAGCATGACATGAAGCTGGTCATGAGCATTTCCGACCACATCGTCGTGATCAACCAGGGCACGCCCCTGGCCGACGGTACGCCGGAACAGATCCGCGACAATCCTGAAGTGATCAAAGCCTACCTGGGGGAAGCGTAAATGCTGCAGTTCGAAAACGTTTCCACCTTCTACGGCAAGATCCAGGCGCTGCACAGCGTCAACGTCGAGGTCCGCCAAGGCGAAATCGTCACGCTGATCGGTGCCAACGGTGCCGGCAAGTCCACACTGCTGATGACACTCTGCGGTTCGCCGCAGGCCCACAGCGGCAGCATCCGCTACATGGGTGAGGAACTGGTGGGCCAGGACTCGGCGCAGATCATGCGCAAGAGCATCGCCGTGGTGCCTGAAGGCCGTCGGGTATTTGCCCGGCTGACCGTGGAAGAAAACCTCGCCATGGGCGGTTTTTTTACCGACAAGGGCGACTTTCAGGAACAGATGGACAAGGTGCTGCACCTTTTCCCACGCCTGAAAGAGCGTTTTACCCAGCGCGGCGGCACCATGTCCGGCGGCGAACAGCAGATGCTCGCCATCGGTCGTGCACTGATGAGCAAGCCCAAGCTGCTGCTGCTCGACGAGCCGTCGCTGGGCCTGGCGCCGATCATCATCCAGCAGATCTTCGACATCATCGAACAGCTGCGCAAGGATGGCGTGACGGTGTTCCTGGTGGAGCAGAACGCCAACCAGGCGCTGAAGATCGCTGACCGGGCGTACGTGCTGGAGAATGGTCGCGTGGTGATGCAAGGCACCGGTGAAGCACTGCTGACCGACCCGAAAGTGCGCGAGGCGTACCTGGGCGGTTGAGTCTGTCGCGATAGAAAAAACGGCCTTCGGGCCGTTTTTTTTTGCCTGCTAATCTTCCCTAAACGCCAAGCCCCCTGTGGGAGCGAGCCTGCTCGCGAAGGCGGCGGCAAATACACAAACTATGCAAGCTGAACCACCGCGATCGCGAGCAAGCTCGCTCCCACAGGGTTGCGGGGCGATTGCTAAAGACGATCCAGCGCCTCCCCGCTGCGTTTGAACCATTCAATCAGATAATCAGCCAGCACCTGCGTACGCTTGGGCAACCCGCCCTGATATGGATGCACCAGGTACATCGGCATGCGACGGGTCTGAAAGTCGCGCAGCAACCAGCGCAGGCGGCCGTCGGCCAGTTCCTGGTCAAGCAGATACGACGGCAGACGGGCGATTCCAGCGCCGGCCAGGGCGGCTTTTTTCAACAGGCTGTAATGGTTGCTGGCAAACGGCCCGGACACCCGCACCCGCAGCAATTCATGTTGCTGGTGATACAACCACTCCTCACGACCACTGTAGTGACTGTTGAGCAGGCATTTGTGCTCCGCCAGGGCCTGGGGAACCGCGGGCTCACCGAAGCGTTCCAGATAGGCCGGGCTGGCGCAGGTCAGTTCATGCCAGGCCAGCAGCGGGCGAGCCACCAACCGCTCGTCGATCGCCGCATCCGAGCGGATCGCCAGATCAAACCCATCGCGCGATAAATCGCGGTAACCGTTATTGAGCTCCAGCTCGATCTGCACGTCGGGGTAGGCGAGAGCGAACTCGGTCAGCAGGCCTTCAAAAAAGGTTTCGCCCAACGAAACCGGTACTGTCATCCGCACCGGCCCGGAAATTTCACCCTTCAAGCGGGCCAACGCCTGACGCGCCCTTTCCACCTGCACCAACAAGGCCTGGGCCTGGGGCAACAGTGCCGCACCCGCCGCCGTCAGGCTCAGGCGTCGAGTCGTGCGCTGGAGCAGGATCACTGAAAACCGCTCCTCCAGCAGGCTGATGCGCTTGGACAGTTGCCCCTTGCTGCATCCCAACCGCTGCGCCGCCAGGGTAAAACTACCGGCCTCGACCAGCACGGCAAACGCTGCCAGATCATCGATCTCGCTCATTGGATTGTTTCCAAATGAAAACCAAAGGTTTCCCATTAGCACGCTTATCCCCAGGAAAATCCACTCTAGACTGCAACCTCGTCCACCCCATTTGAGGATCAGTCCATGAAAATCCTGTTGATCGGCGCCAACGGAACCATCGGTTCGGCCATCGCTAACGAGTTGTCGCCCCGTCATGAAATTGTCCGTATCGGCCGCCACAGCGGTGATGTGCAAGTGGATATCAGCGACAGCGCCTCGATCCGCGCCCTGTTCGAAAAAACCGGCCGCTTCGATGCCTTGGTTTGTGCGGCGGGCAACGTCACTTTCGCGCCGCTGGGCGACATGACCGAAGAAAGCTTCGCCCTCGGCTTGAAAGACAAGTTGATGGGTCAGGTCAATCTTGTATTGATCGGCCGCGAATTCGCCAATGACGGTGCATCCTTTACCCTCACCACCGGCGTACTCAGCCACGACCCGATCAAGAGCGGCGCCTCGGCGGCCCTGGTGAACGGCGCCCTCGACAGTTTTGTGCGCGCTGCGGCAATCGAGCTGCCCCGGGGCCTCAGGCTCAACTCGGTAAGCCCGAACGTATTGCGGGAAGCGATGGACAAATATGCGCCGTACTTCCGCGGCTACAAGCCGGTTCCTGCGGCTGAAGTGGCATTGGCCTACGCCAAGAGCGTCGAAGGCCTGCAAACCGGGCAGACTTTTCACGTCGGCTGACCCCTTGTGATGAAGGATCAGTCTGAGTAACGTGGCGGCACTTGTCTGGAGACCCAATGATGCGTGCCGCCCGTTCCCTGTTGTGTATTGCCTCGCTTGCGCTTTTCGCCGGCTGCCAGTTGCTCGACGCCCCGCGCCAGAGCGCCTCCCATGCCGGCCAGACGCGCATGCAGGGCGAACTCACGGCGGCCGATGGCAAGCTGGTGTTCCAGCCGTGTCAGGAACAGCGCCGCTACATCGTCAACGACACCGGCGGCACCAGTGTGCTGCAACAAGCCGCCACCCTGGCGGATGATCGCGGCAAACTCTTCGCCGATCTGCGCGGGCGTATCGTTTCCAGCGCGGCGGCCGGCACCGACAGCCAGCTGGACGTCGAGCAGCTGTATCGCCTGGAACGCTCCGGGACCGCTTGCGATGATGTTGACTTCAAACGGGTGATTCTGCGGGCAGCGGGACATGCCCCTGAATGGACACTCAAGGCCAGCGGCAAGGGCCTGGTCCTGGATCGCCAAGGGCAGCCGCCGCTGGCGGTGCCTTACGTCGAGGAGCAGTTGGGCGATGGCCGCTTCAACCTCGGCACCGAGGCCAACGGCCAGAAGGTCGAGTTGTGGGTCACGCCGCAACGCTGCGTCGACAGCACCAGTGGCAGCGTGCAGCACATGAGCGCCGAGTTGCGGGTCAACGGTCAGGTCCAGCGCGGTTGCGCCTACTTTGGTGGCGCGCGCGACGACTGATTCGACGCATGACGGGTTTTAACCTCACGGAAAACCGGGATTGCGGCTTATAATCGCGGGTTTGAAGAACGCCTTGGCGCAGTTGTGCGCCCCGCGAACCGGACCCCGTCATGTTACGAATCACCGAACTCAAGCTGCCGATCGACCATCCCGAAGAAGACTTGCGCCCTGCCATCGTGCAGCGGCTGGGCATCGCCAGCGATGACCTGCTCGACTTCACCCTGTTCAAGCGCAGCTACGACGCCCGCAAGAAATCCTCCGAGCTGTGCTTCATCTACACCATCGACCTGTCGGTGCGCGATGAAGCCGGTGTGCTGCGCAAGTTCGCCGATGACCGTAATGTCAACGAAGCGCCGGACATCAGCTACAAGGTGGTTGGCCAGGCACCGGCGGACTTGAGCGAGCGGCCGATCGTGGTCGGCTTCGGGCCGTGCGGCATCTTCGCCGCCATGCTGCTCGCGCAGATGGGCTTCAAGCCGATCATCCTTGAGCGCGGCCCGGAAGTACGCCAGCGCACCAAGGACACCTGGGGTCTGTGGCGTAAAAGCGTGCTCAATCCCGAGTCCAACGTCCAGTTCGGCGAAGGCGGCGCGGGGACATTCTCCGACGGCAAGCTCTACAGTCAGATCAAGGACCCGAAATTCCTTGGACGCAAGGTCCTGCATGAGTTCGTCAAGGCCGGGGCCCCCGAAGAAATCCTCTATGTCAGCAAGCCGCACATCGGTACGTTCCGTCTGACCGGCGTCGTCGAAAACATGCGTGAGCAGATTCGCGCCCTGGGCGGTGAAGTGCGCTTCGGCGAGCGAGTTACCGACGTCTTGTTCGAGGACAGCCAACTGGTTGGCGTCGAGCTGGCCAGCGGTGAGCAGATCCGTTCGAAACACGTGATCCTTGCCCTGGGCCATAGCGCCCGGGATACCTTCCGCATGCTCCACAGCCGTGGCGTGTACATGGAAGCCAAGCCGTTCTCGGTGGGTTTCCGTATTGAACATCCGCAATCGCTGATCGACAGCGCACGCCTGGGCAAGTACGCCGGCCACCCGAAACTCGGCGCCGCCGACTACAAGCTGGTGCACCACGCGAAGAATGGTCGCTCGGTGTACAGCTTCTGCATGTGCCCGGGCGGCACCGTGGTGGCGGCGACCTCCGAGCCGAACCGCGTCGTGACCAATGGCATGAGCCAATACTCGCGCAACGAGCGCAACGCCAACTCGGGCATCGTCGTCGGCATCACGCCGGAAGTGGATTATCCGGGTGGCCCGCTGGCGGGCATCGAGTTGCAGGAGCGCCTGGAATCCCACGCCTTCGTGCTGGGTGGCAGCAACTATGAAGCCCCCGCGCAACTGGTGGGTGATTTCATCGCCGGCAAGCCGTCCACGGCGCTGGGCAGCGTCGAACCGTCCTACAAGCCTGGGGTTGCCCTGGGCGACCTGGCCCTGGCTCTGCCGGATTTCGCCATCGAGGCCATCCGTGAAGCGCTGCCGGCGTTCGAGAAACAGATCCGTGGTTATTCGCTGCATGATGCGGTGCTCACCGGCATCGAGACCCGGACTTCATCGCCGCTGCGCATCACCCGCAACGAAACGCTGCAGAGCTTGAATGTGAAAGGCCTGTTCCCGGCTGGCGAAGGTGCCGGTTATGCCGGCGGGATCTTGTCGGCGGGCGTGGACGGGATCCGGATCGCCGAAGCGGTGGCGCGGGATATTCTTGGCTTGAACGACTGACTTCCATTCACTGTGGGAGCGAGCCTGCTCGCGAAAGCGATGAATCATTCAGCATGTATATCGAATGTTAATCCGCTTTCGCGAGCAGGCTCGCTCCCACAGGGTTCTCTGAGTGTTCCAGTCAGATATTGGCCCGCAACACGCTCTCCGGCAGCGCTTCTCCGCGCTCCGCACATGCCGCCACCGCATCGATCAATGGGTCCAACTCATACCCCTGGGCCTTGAGCCACGCCGGATCGTAATACGTCGTGGCATAACGCTCCCCGCCATCACACAGAATCGCCACGATCGACCCCGACTCACCGCCTTCCACCATTCGCTTCGCGGCGATCAGCGCGCCGATCAGGTTGGTGCCGCTGGATCCGCCGACCCGCCGTCCCAGTCGCTGGGCCAGGTAGTGCATGGCCGCGAGGGACAGGGCGTCCGGCACCTTGACCATCGCATCGATCACCTTGGGCAGGAACGAGGCTTCGACCCGTGGCCGACCGATGCCCTCGATCCGCGACCCGCAATCCAGGCGCAGGCTGGCATCGCCGCTGCGGTAGTAGTCGAAAAATACCGAACGCTCGGCGTCGGCACACAGCACACGGGTACTGTGCTGGCGGTAGCGTACGTAGCGCCCCAAGGTGGCCGTTGTACCGCCCGTGCCAGGGCTGGAGATCAGCCAGGTTGGCTCCGGATGCCGCTCGAAGCGCATCTGCTGGAAAATCGACTCGGCAATGTTGTTGTTCGCCCGCCAGTCCGTGGCCCGCTCGGCGTAGGTGAACTGGTCGATGAAATGCCCGTCATGCTCGCGGGCCAGGCGTTCGGATTCGGCGTAGATCTGCGTAGGGTCATCCACCAGATGGCTCTGGCCACCATAGAAGGCGATCTGGGCGATTTTTTCCCGGGAGGTAGTGGCAGGCATCACCGCGATGAAAGGCAGGCCCAGCAACCGCGCAAAATACGCCTCGGAAATCGCCGTCGAGCCGCTGGAGGCCTCGATCACCGGTGCACCGGGCTTGAGCCAGCCATTGCACAATGCATACAGGAACAGCGAGCGGGCCAGTCTGTGCTTGAGGCTGCCGGTGGGATGGCTGGACTCATCCTTGAAATACAGCTCGATGCCCGGCAGTCCGGCCAACGGCAATGGGATCAGATGCGTATCGGCACTGCGTTGGAAATCCGCCTCGATGATACGGATGGCTTCACGCGCCCATTGGCGGGGATTGTTCATGGTGTTTTCTCGCAGGGCCGGTAGGACTTTCAGGCAGACCGATGGCCGGGGGCACGATCTATTCAGGAAATACGAGACACCAGCTTAGGAAAAAACCGACATCCCGCACAGGTACAGCTAAGGTCCAATGTGCCCGGCAACTGCCAGAATGCCCGGCGCAGGCGCTGTAACGACATATAACAAAAAAGAATATAACTTTTGTTTTAACAACAAACAGTACGGGTTAGGGTGTGCCATCTTTTTGATTTGATGAATGGAGAGCAACCTTGGCTCTACGTAACTCACTGACGCGGTTTTTCCAGCTGGAAGCTGCCAGCGGCCTGCTCTTGATTGCCGCCGCCGTGCTGGCCCTGGTCATCAACAACTCTCCGCTGTCCTGGCTGTATGGCGGCCTGCTGGACACGCCCGTGGTCGTCCAGGTCGGTGCGTTGAAGATCGCCAAACCGTTGCTGCTATGGATCAATGACGGCCTGATGGCGCTGTTCTTCCTGCTTATTGGCCTGGAGGTCAAACGCGAGGTGCTCGACGGGCAACTGTCGAAACCTTCTCAGATCGTCCTGCCTGGGGCCGCGGCCATAGGCGGCATGCTGGTGCCGGCGCTGATCTACTGGTTTCTCAATCGCGACAACCCCGCCGCGCTCGCTGGCTGGGCGATTCCTACGGCTACCGATATTGCCTTTGCCCTCGGCGTGCTGGCCTTGCTTGGCAAGCGTGTACCGGTATCGCTCAAGCTGTTCCTGATGACGCTGGCGATCATTGATGACCTGGGCGCCATCGTCATTATCGCGATGTTCTACTCCGGCGAGCTGTCGACACTGTCGTTGGGGCTGGCCGCGGCCTGCATCGCAGCCCTGGTGGCAATGAATCGGCTGGGCGTGGTCAAGCTCGGGCCGTACATGGTGATCGGCTTGATTCTCTGGGTCTGTGTGCTCAAGAGCGGCGTGCATGCCACGCTGGCGGGGGTGACGCTGGCATTCTGCATCCCACTGCGCACGAGAAACGCTGAAACCTCCCCCCTGCTGACGCTTGAGCATGCGCTGCATCCTTGGGTGGCCTACATTATCTTGCCGCTGTTCGCATTCGCCAACGCTGGCCTTTCGCTGAGCGGCGTCACGGTCGAGAGCTTTACCCATCATGTTCCGATGGGCATCGCAATCGGCCTGTTGCTGGGCAAGACGGTCGGCGTGTTCAGCCTGACCTGGCTGGCGGTGAAAATCGGCATCGCCAGTCTGCCTGCCGGGGCCAATTGGGGGCAGATACTGGGCGTGGCGATTCTTTGTGGCATTGGTTTTACCATGAGCCTGTTCGTCGGCTCCCTGGCGTTCGTGCCGGAGGTGAGTGAGTATGCGGGGATGGATCGGATGGGGATTCTCACCGGGTCGATCCTGGCGGCGCTGATTGGATATGGGGTGACGGCGATGGCTAGTCGCAGGTCTGCTGTGGTGGCTTCCTGATGGGGTGTATATCCGTTGCTGCGGTCACGGCTGCTTAGGGTTTCGCCCTTACGGCGAGTCACTTTTGGAGAGCCGGGAGCCGGACCAGCCAAAAGTAACCCAAAACGCTCTGCCCCACCACTCGGCACCTCGCCAAGGCTCGGTGTGCCCTCACTCCGGCATTGCTCCGTGGGCCCGCCGCGAAGGGCCGTCCCTGGCCCAGCGCGGCTATCCCGGCATCCATGCCGGGATGCCCACTGCGCAATCCCTGCGTTCGGCCAGCGTGGTTAACGGGGCGCCGAGATCAAAGTCAAAAGCAGAGCAACAGCAACAGCAACAGCAACAGCAACAGCAACAGCAACAGCAACAGCAACAGCAACAGCAACAGCAACAGCGCGACAAGCGCTTGGCATCTCCGTAGCTGAGACACCGCCATCGCGACCGGGATGGAATCCCTGTGGGAGCGAGCCTGCTCGCGAAGGGGCCAGCCCAACCAATATATTCATTGGCTGACACACCGTCTTCGCAAGCAAGCCCGCCCCTACTAGGAAAACGCAAACCTATCAAACCAGGTCGGTTTTATATTTTTGCGCTCTTCAAGAATGACCCGCTGTAAGAGCGGAACCTCCAGCAGCCATTACCGCAGCAACGGATACATACCGATAGCCTTTAGTGCGATACGCGACTCGTACCATCGACAGTCGAAATCCGCACCCGCTCACCTACACGGAACACTTCGTTCTCCTGAACCTGCTGGACATAGGCACGCATGCTGCCGTCATCCTCACGCACAGTGATCTCTACACCCTGGGTACGGGTCAGGCCTTCTTCAGTGGCGGAGCCGATCAGGCCACCGGCCACGGCGCCGATCACGGCTGCCACGATGCTGCCACGACCACCGCCGATAGCGCTGCCGCCAACACCGCCCACCACCGCGCCGGCTGCGCCGCCGATCGGGGTCTTGGTGCCTTCGATCTTGACCGGGCGCAGGGACTCGATGGTGCCCATGCGAATCGTCTGCACGCGACGCGCTTCGTCACGGGAATAGGAGTCACCGGTCAGGCTTGACTGGCAGCCTGTCAGTAACATCGCCATCGTGGAAAAGGAAGCAACCAGCAAAACAGACTTGCGCATAGCATCAAACTCCAAAAGACAGTGATCCATTAAACTCCCCCGGCTTGATGCCTGTCACGGCCTTGCCGGGGAAAAATTGTTTTCATTCAGGTGGGATACAGGCGCACCCGAAAAATTCACCCAACAGTAGCGCCAATTTCGAAAGTTCGCGTCATCGATACCGGGATTTTCCATGGATTACTTCATCATAGTCGCCACCACCGTCGCCGGTCTGTACTTTCATGGATGGCTCTACGTACGTATCAAACGCTGGATGGACCGCGACCTGGCCTTGTCGTTGGCGGGGCAGGATGGACGGAAGCGAGACTACATGCTGCAACAACTGGCCCTCGCCCGCGAACAAGGGATCAAGCGTCGGGACCTGCCGCACTGGCTCCAGGCCGCTGCGGCAGGTTACTCCGACGTCAGGGCGCCAGACGCTCGCGAATCCAGTCCGCGCCTTGCAGGCGATAGTTGAGGCGATCGTGCAGACGGCTCGGGCGGCCTTGCCAGAATTCGATGCGCTCGGGCAACAGGCGATAGCCGCCCCAATGCTCGGGGCAATGGGGTTGGCTGTCGCTGAAGCGTTGCTCAGTGGCCTTGAGCAAGTCTTCCAGCTCATCCCGCCCGGCGATCACCCGGCTCTGAGGTGAGGCCCAGGCACCGAGACGGCTGCCCAGCGGCCGTACCTGGTAATAAGCGTCCGACTCTTGTGGGGTGACCTTCAGGACCTTGCCTTCGATGCGCACCTGGCGCTCCAGCGTCGGCCAGAAAAACGTCATGGCCGCGAACGGACTCGCGGCCAGTTGCTGGCCCTTGGCGCTGTCGTAGTTGGTGAAGAACGTGAAGCCCTCGGCATCGAGCCCCTTGAGCAGCAGGATCCGGCAGTGAGGCCTGCCGTCTGCGTCCACCGTCGCCAGGGTCATGGCGTTGGCTTCCACCGGTGCCTGTTCGGTTTTCACCGCCTCGGCAAACCATTGGTGAAACAAGGCGAACGGCTCGGCTGGGGCTTGCGCCTCGGTCAGGCCATCGCGGGTGTAGTCACGGCGCATATCAGCCAGGGTTTGGGTCATGGCGCGTTCCTTGTGGTCAGCCAATCACTGTTTGGCGGTATCGGCGGCAGCGACTTTCTTGCCGTCGGCAGCGGCCTTGGCCGGCTCGGGCTTCTTCGCGGGCGTAGCCTTCTTGGCTGGGGTCTTCTTCGCGGGTGCCTTCGCCGGAGCCTTCTTGGCCGCTGCTTTCTTGGCAGCCGGAGCGGCAGCCTTTTTCGTCGCCGGGGCCGGGGCCGGCGCGGCGGGTTTCACGTCCTGGGCAGCTACCATGGTTACTGGCGCAGGGGCCGGCATGTTGTACTTGCTCAGCAATGCAACCATGGTGTTCGCTGGCGTAACCAGCAACTCGACGCGACGGTTCAAGGCCCGGCCTTCAACGCTGTCATTGGCCGCACGCGGAGCCACCGAGCCCATGCCACGCAGCATCAGGCGATCACGCTGCAAACCGCTGAGACGGAAAATCGCCGCCACCGATTGAGCACGTTCCTGGCTGAGCTTCAGGTTGGCCGGCGCCGCGCCCGACGTATCGGCGTGACCGAGGATCAGTACGGCGGTTTTCGGATCGGCTTCAAGAATCTTGGCGACGCGAGTGAACGGACCGAGTGTCACCGGCAGCAGCATGGCCGGACGATCAGGGTTGAACGAACCGTCCGCGGGAGCGGTAACCACCAGCACGTTATCGCGACGTTCGAGTTCGAGCTTGCTGTCCTTGATCGCCGTACGCAGCTTCGGCTCATAGTCGTCGAGCCAGGCCTGGGTGACTTTCGGATCGGGCATCGGCACCGCCTTGGCGGTCTCCTGTTCCTTGCCGCCGAACGGCCACCACCATTTGCCGTTGCTTTCGGCTTCGGCCTTGGCCACGGCTGGCGCCTTGGCTTCAGGTTTCAGCGGTTCTTTTTTGGCGACATCATCCGCGGCGGATTCATCCGAAGAGAACGGCCACCACCAGTGCGTGGCTCCCTCGGCCTTGGCCTGCGGTGCCGCGGCGGCGGGTTTCAAAGGAGCCTGTGGCGCCGCATCCTTGCTCGCAACCTTGTCGGACGAGCCGAACGGCCACCAGCCACCGCCGCCCTCGGCATCATTTTGTGGGTTTTGTGCGCAACCGGTAATAGCGAAGCACAGCGCCAGAGCGAGGGTTTTATTCGATGACATTGGATATCCACAAAATGATCAGGATGAAAAAACAAAGGCCATGTTCCGGCCGCATAAACAGACGCTTGGAAACCGCAAAGGAGCCGAGGTTCCTGTATGCATTACCGACAACCACTTTTTACAGACAAGTGGCAAGCACCCGCGCGAGATTCTGCGCGCGCGGGTCCATCAGGACGTAAGGTCCCAATGTGTTGGTCACGAAACCGAACGCAACGTCATGCTCGGGATCGGCAAAACCGATGGAGCCCCCTGCCCCAGGGTGACCAAACACCCGCGGCCCGAGGCCGTAGGTCGCGTTGGGCACATCCGCCTGGTCGAGCATGCAACCCAGGCCGAAACGGGTCTGGGTCAATAAAGTCTTGTCCTCGCCGAAGCTGTGCTGGCGGGTCAGTTCGTCGAGCATTTCGCCTTCCAGCAGGCTGCCGTCGAGCAGACCGGCGTAGAACCCGGCGATGCTCCGGGCATTGCCGTGGCCGTTGGCGGCCGGTTGCTGCATGCGGCGCCACTCGGGTTTGTTGGTGCTGGTCATGATCGATGGCGGGTTGGTGAAGGCCCGGGTGGTCATGGCCGAAGGTTCACGCATCGTCACCTGCAACAGGCGCTGTGCCGCCGCATCTCCGGCGTTGCCTTTGCCACGGGCGATATGCGCCACGCGATGAAATTCCTGGTCCGCCAGGCCGACATGAAAATCCAGCCCCAGCGGTCTGGCGACCCGAGCCACGATGGACTCACCCGGCCCTCGGCCATCGGCCCTGCGCAGCAACTCGCCGATCAACCAGCCGTAGGTGATCGCGGCATAACCGTGGCCCTCGCCAGGCGTCCACCAAGGCGTTTCAGCCGCCAGGGCATCGGTCATGGCCTGCCAGTCATAAAGTGCTTCAGGCGCCATCAACTCTCTCAGCGCCGGTAGTCCGGCCTGATGGCAGAGCAATTGCCGCAGGGTGACGGACTCCTTGCCGGCGGCCGCGAACTCGGGCCAGTAGCGGGCGACCGGCGCATCGAGCTGCAGCTTGCCCTCTGCTACCAGTTGCAAGGCAGTTACGGCGGCGAATGTCTTGGTGCAGGAAAACAGATTGGCGATGGTGTCGCTGTGCCAGGCTTCATGACCATCCTTGTCGGCGGTGCCGGCCCAGATGTCGACGACGGTGCGGCCGCTCACCTGAATGCATAACGCCGCGCCGCGCTCCTGGGAATTGTCGAACAGCGCCGCAAACGCTTCACGCACGACCTCGAACTGAAGCTCGTAATGACCTTGAATTTGCACCCGTAACTCCCTTGGAACAAAAGCTTTTTTGTCAATGGCTGGCATTGTTTCAGCGATTGGGGCTTTTGGGAACCGTGTCTGGACGGCTGGTTGATTTCACCACTGAGGCAGGGAATGAATCTGTGGCGAGGGGATTTATCCCCTCGCCACAACCAACTCCTACGCCTGTTGAAACTAGGAAATCTCCCGCCGAAACGGCGGCAGCGCGTTGAGGATCGCCTTGCCGTAGCGTTGGGTCACCAGCCGGCGATCGAGCAGGGTGATGGTGCCGCGGTCTTCCTCGGTACGCAGCAAGCGGCCACAGGCCTGGACCAGCTTCAGCGAGGCATCCGGCACGGATATCTCCATGAAGGGGTTGCCGCCACGGGCTTCGATCCATTCGGCCAACGCGGCTTCCACCGGATCGTCCGGCACCGAGAATGGAATCTTGGCGATCACCACGTGTTCGCAATAGGCCCCCGGCAAATCGACGCCTTCGGCAAAGCTCGCCAGGCCGAACAGCACGCTGGAATCGCCGCCATCGACCCGGGCCTTGTGCTTGTTCAAGGTTTCCTGCTTCGACAGGTTGCCCTGGATGAACACCTGCTTGCGCCAGTCACGATCGAGGCCGTCGAAGACGTCCTGCATCTGTTTGCGCGAGGAAAACAGCACCAGGGTGCCGCGCGAACCTTCCACCAGCGCAGGCAGCTCGCGAATGATCGCGGCAGTGTGGGCGGCGGCATCGCGCGGATCGGCCTTGAGGTCCGGCACCCGCAGCACGCCGGCGTCGGCATGGTGGAAGGGGCTCGGAACTACGGCGGTCACGGCTTTTTTCGGCAGGCCGGCGCGCATGCGGAAACGGTCGAAAGTGCCCAGCGCCGTCAGCGTGGCGGAGGTTACCAGCGCGCCGTAGGCGACGTTCCACAGGTTGCGCCGCAGCATGTCCGCCGCCAGGATCGGACTGGCATTGACCTCGATGTCGAACAGCGAGCCGCTCTCGGCCAGCGTCAGCCAACGCGCCATCGGCGGATTGTCTTCCGGGTCTTCGGTGGTGAACGCGGTCCACAGCTCCCAGTTGCCCTGGGAGCGGGACAGCAAGCTGCCGAACAATGGATACCACTCCTCGGCCTGGTTGCTGGCGATGCCGATATTGACCTCGCCATCCATGCCTTCCTTGAGCAGATCGGTCAGGCGCGTGAACAGGTCGGTCAGGCGCGCGAAGCCCTTCTTGAGTTCGATGCCCATCTCGCGCATATGCTCGGGGATCACCCCGCCGACAAACCGATGGCGTGGCCGCTCGCGGCCCTCGACATCTTCGCCGGGCTTGAAGTCGGCCACCTGCTCGCAGGCGGTGAACATGAACTGCTGGTTCGTCTTGATCTCCCGCGCCAGCTCCGGCACCTGCTCGATGAACTTGCCCAGGTCGCCGGGCAACGGATGCTGGGCGAGCAGTTTGGTAAGATTCTTGGCAGTGGTTTCCAGCCAGTCGGCGGTTGAGCGCAGCCGGGTGTAATGGGCGAAATGGCCGATGGCCTTGTCCGGCAGGTGATGACCTTCGTCGAACACATAGATCGTGTCGCGCGGGTCCGGCAGCACGGCGCCGCCGCCCAGGGCCAGGTCGGCCAGGACCATATCGTGGTTGGTGACGATCACGTCGACCTTGCCCATGCCTTCGCGAGCCTTGTAGAAAGCGCACTGGCCGAAGTTCGGGCAATGGCGATTGGTGCATTGGCTGTGGTCGGTGGTCAGGCGCGACCAGTCAGCGTCTTCCAGAGCCGTGGACCAGCTGTCACGGTCGCCGTCCCACTTATTGCCGGCGAGCTTTTCGATCATGCTGGTGAACAGCTTCTGGCTGGCCTCGTCGACCTCGATCTTGAAACCTTCTTCCTCGAACAGCTGGGCAGTGGCGGTCTGCGCGTGGCCTTCCTGCAGCAGCATGTCGAGTTTGGACAGGCACATGTAGCGCCCCCGCCCCTTGGCCAACGCGAAACTGAAATTCAGCCCGCTGTTGCGCATCAGGTCGGGAAGGTCCTTGTAGACGATCTGTTCCTGCAGGGCGACGGTGGCCGTGGCGATCACCAGGCGCTTGCCGGCGGCCTTGGCGGTGGGGATCGCCGCCAGGCTGTAGGCCACGGTCTTGCCGGTACCGGTGCCGGCCTCCACCGCGACGACGGCAGGCTCGCCGCTGCGCCGGCCTTCGTCGTCGGTGTCGATGTCACCCAGGACTTTTGCCACTTCGGCAATCATCAGGCGCTGGCCATATCGCGGCTTGAGGCTCTTGGCTTCGAGAAAACGCGAATAGGCGCCCTGGATCGTGGTTTTGAGTTCGGTGCTGATCATGAATGGTCGGGCGCAAAAAACGCTGGATAAATTTTCAGTGGTTCGGATCGGCGGCTATCATACCCCGCTAATTAATCCTGCGCAGAACGGAGTGACCCAATGACACCCTTTGCCCTCGTCTACACCCTGCATTTGCTGGCGGCCCTGGTCTGGGTTGGCGGTATGTTTTTCGCCTGGATGATCCTGCGACCCGCCGCAATCACGGCGCTTGAGGGCCCTGCCCGGCTCAAGTTGTGGGTAGAAGTGTTTCAGCGTTTTTTCGTCTGGGTCTGGGTGGCCGTGGTGCTTTTGCCGATCAGCGGCGTGGGCCTGATCCACATGCGCTTCGCCGGTTTCGAAACCGCGCCGCGTTACGTGCAGGTAATGATGGGATTGTATGTGGTGATGGCGGCGTTGTTCATCCGTATCCAGGGCCTGCAACTGCCAGCATTGCGTAACGCTGTGACGGCGCAGGATTGGCCGACGGGTGCGGCGGTGCTGGGGAAGATTCGCAGGCTGGTGGGGATCAATCTGTTGATCGGTTTGCTGGTGGTGGCGATCGGCGCGGCTCGGCCGATGTTCTGAAACAGTTATCCAACCCTGTGGGAGCGAGCTTGCTCGCGATGGCGTTTTGTCAGTCAGTGGAATATTGACTGATACACCGTCATCGCGAGCAAGCTCGCTCCCACAGGTTCAGGGCAAGTTTTCTTCAGAACCGCTGCACCGTCACCGCACCCGTCGCGCCGGCAGGCCCTGGCTGGCCATCGGCGCCGGGACGGCCGCTCTTGCCGCCGTCGGCAGTGTAGACCAGGCAGCCCTTGGCCTTGCCTCCCGCGCCAGGCTTGCCGCCAGGCCCGGCCGCGCCACCAGCGCCGCCATCTACCATTACCTTGATCTGTTCGTCGGGATAAGCGCGGGGCAATTGCAGCCGAACCAGCGCGCCGGCCGCGCCCGGCTGGCCATCCGCGCCGTTGCTGCCGTCGGCGCCGCGACCGGCCGAACCCCAGGTGCAACCCGGTGCCTGGCCGTTGGCGCCGTCAAGGCCCACGTAACCTGGCGCACCGGTACCGCCACGGGCATCCACCGACAGCAGCGGCGCGTTCAACGCCTCGAAGCGCAAATTGAGGTTACGCCCCGGGCGCGCCGCCTTGGTATAGGTTCCCGGCGCGCCACGGGCGGTGATCTGGCTGCCTTCAGCCAGTTCGGCCTGGGTGACTTTCATCTCCAGCGCCTGTTGTGCCGGTACGATCGCGATCCTTGCCTCCCGCCCCAGGTGCAATTGGCCAATGGACAGCTCAGTGACGTTCGAAGGCACCAGCAGCGTGCCGTAGTCGGCCACGTCCAATCGCTCCAGGGCAAGCGTGCTGGTGGTGTTGGGCAAGCGCATCAACGAGTGGCTTTCCACCTGGACCACTTGAGCGCTGGCCCACGGGCATACGAGTAATGCGAGCAGACACAGTTTACGCATGGGAGGCCTCTGGCGCGGTCGGGAGGGTTTGCAGGTGAAAGATGCCGAACAGCAGCACCCTGAGGCGATCACGGCCAGGAGCGGGACGACCGCGAAACCGAGCCCTGAACAATAGAAGTTCGAGCAGATGGATCGCCAGTAACGACACCCCGGCCAGATTGACCAACAGATGCAGCGGATGGACGAACGGCATGACCAGATTGACCAGCACCACCAGCCAGAACAGCAGGGTCAGCACGCGCCCCAGCCACCAAAACACCTTCATACGCCCCCCGTTCGAGAATTATTCTTTGCGCGCACAGTAACGGCTTGCGCGCAGGATATGCCAGAGGGCCCGGCAAATTTAATCCAGGCCCAGCGGACCGCCTTCCTGGCGATCCGACGGCTCTGGCCCGCTTGGGCGATGATGTTTAACGCTGGATATGCAATTCGACCCGACGGTTCTGGGCCCGCCCCTCATCAGTCTCGTTGTCGGCCACCGGTTGGCTTTCGCCCTTGCCTTCACTCGTGAGTTTTGCCGGGGCCACGCCCTGGGTCAGCAAATACTCCACCACGCTACCGGCCCGACGTTCCGAGAGGCCCTCGTTATACGCCTCGGTACCGACACTGTCGGTGTGGCCCACCACGCGGATACTGGCGACGTTGGCGTGACTCAGTTTTGCCGTCAGCTCATCGAGCTGGCTCCTGGCCGCGGCGGTGAGGTCGGATTTGTCAAAATCGAACAGCACCTTGCCAGCGTCGTTCAGGGTAATGACTTCGCTGGTGGGCATGTCCGGCTCGGCCGGTGGCGTGCTGGCCGGGTATTGCGGCAGCGGGCAGCCGTGATGTTCGACGGGGGTATTGGCCGGTGTATCGGGACAACGGTCGCGACGATCGAATACACCATCGTCGTCTTCGTCGCCGTCCTGGGCGTAACAGATCAAACCACCGCCCAGCAGCCCCAACGCAGCGCCACCGGCGGCCCAGCCACCGCTTTCGATGGCCCCGAGACCACCGCCGACAAGCCCGCCGATCAAGCTGCAGATCGGCCAGGTACGCTGATTGAGCGAGGCACTGCCATCACTGTGAGTGGCGCATCCGGACAGCAGGCTGCTTGCCAGCAGTAGCGGTAAGGCGGCCTTGATTAGAACGTTCATGGTGAATGCTCCTGTGTCACCGGCCCATACCGGTCACACAGGAGTAAAGACCCGCATCCGCGACTGTACAAGCCGCGGAGAACGAGGGGCTCAGCGGTTTATCTTGATTTCGGTGCGACGGTTCATTGCGCGACCATCGGCGGTTTTGTTATCCGCCACCGGTTGGCTTTCCCCGGCGCCGGCCACCGAGACGAAACTGGCGCGAGGCACGCCGCTTTCGACCAGGTATTGAACCACCGAGTTGGCGCGTTTTTCCGACAGTTTCTGGTTATAGGCATCGCTGCCGACGCTGTCGGTGTGCCCGGTCACTCGCAGTTGTGCGGTGGAGGTTTCCTGCTTCAGCCGGGTCGCGATGGTGCTCAGCACTTCTTTGTCCGTCGGCGTGAGGGTGGCCTTGTTGAATTCGAAATGCACGTCGCGGACCACGATCGTTTCTTCCTGGACCATCACGGGCGCTTCAGCCACCGGTGTCGGTGCGGGTGCCGGTGGTGGGCAGCCGTCGGCATCGACCTGCACGCCCTTCGGCGTGCCCGGGCACTTGTCACGACTGTCCGGCACGCCATCGCCGTCCTCGTCGCCATCGCCATGGGCCCAGCACCAGCCTGCCGCCACCGTACCGGCGACCAGTGCGCCCGGGCCGATCCAGGAACTGCTTTCGATGGCGCCCAATCCTGCGCCGACCACACCACCGGTGGCCGCACAGATCGGCCAGTCGGTTTTTTGCAAACCTGCGCAACCAGTCAACACACTGGTTAGCAGAACCAGGGGTAACGCTGTCCGAACTATGCTCATCGGGTTTTCTCCTTGAAGGATCGGCTTCGCGCCGATTCAGGGGAGTAAAGACCCGACTCGGGTTCTGCGCCAGCGTGACGCAACCACAGCTTTGGCCGCCTGTTTACGGCGGATCGCGGCGTTCGAAGACAAACCGCTCTAGGCCCGTGCGTCCACGCGCGCTATCGTGGCGGTTCTGACTGAGGAACTTCGATGACCGTTGCCATTTCTTCGCGCACGCCCCAGCAGGCGCTGGCCGCCGTGCTTGACCGCTATGCCCCGCAAAAGCTGTTGCTGATCGGCGCCGGCAGCTTCCCCGCGCTCGAGGCATTCCAGCAGGCGCATCCCGACACCGAGGTGGTCCATGCTGCCCCCGGCCCCTTGCCGGCGGATCTGGCTGCGCGGCGTTTCGACCTGGCCCTGGCGCTCGATTGCCTGGAGCATTTGCCCAAGCGCGACGGTCTGAACCTGTTGGGCGGTATTCGCAACCTCAACGCCAGCCGGATTGCCGTGCTGGCCGACCTCAACGCCTGCGGCTGGCAGGAAACCGACTTCTTCTCCCTGGCCCTGCAGGCCAGCGAACGCTTTCAGCGCGAAGAACAGGTGCTGACCCTGTTTACCTACGATCTGCTTGAATACAAGCAGGTCCCCGACTGGCTCAACTCACGTTTCTGGGCGAACCCGGAAAACTTTGGAAAATATTGGTGGTAGCTGTGGACACTAGCCTGCATTCAACCATTTGCCCCTGCGGCAGCGGCAACCCGTTGGACGCCTGCTGCGGCCATTATCACGACGGTCATCCGGCGCCCTGCGCCGAAGCCTTGATGCGCTCGCGCTACAGCGCTTATGTGCTGGGCCTGGTGGATTATCTGGTGAGCACCACCCTGCCCGCCCAGCAGGACGGCCTCGACCGCCAGGCCATCAGCGAATGGAGCGCCGGCAGCACCTGGCTGGGCTTGGAGGTGGAGAGCAGCGAGGTATTCGGCGGCCAGCCGGAACATGCCTTCGTCACTTTCACCGCACGCTGGCACGACGGCCAGGGCGAACACAGCCACCGCGAACAATCTTCGTTTGTGCAGAACGGCGGGCGCTGGTACTTCATTGACCCGACCGTGCCGGTCAAGACGGGACGCAACGACAGCTGCCCGTGCGGTAGCGGGCAGAAATTCAAGAAGTGCTGCGCCAGTTACTTCATTCGTTGATTTTCGGAAACGTCCGACGCTCGTCCACCGACCAAGGGGGCTAGACTGGAAACAAACCAGAGGCACGGACATGACCCAGACATCTCGATTGCTGCGCATCACTTGCCTGCTGCTGTTCGTCGGGCTAGGGGCGTGTGCGTCCTGGCGAGGTGAAGAGGCACCCGAACCACAGGTGCATCTGGTCAAGGTGGAGGTGGTGCGGGCCCGGTTGCTGGAGCAGAAGTTCATGTTGCACTTTCGCGTCGACAACCCCGGCGAAGACGACCTCACCGTACGCGGCCTGACCTACCGGATCCACCTGGACGACTTGCTGCTGACCGAAGGAGAACATGAACACTGGTTTACGGTGCGCCCCGGACACAGCGCCTATTTCAAGGTGCCGATCCGCACCAACCTGTGGCCGCAGGTGCGCGAACTGGTGAAAATGCTGAAGAAACCCCGGCAACAGATTCCCTATCGTCTGGAGGGGGAGCTGGAAACCGGTTTATTCATCGCCGACTACGTGCACCTGGAGCGCAATGGCGTGATAATCGCCGCCGATCTAATTGCGGAGTAACCCCGATGACCCAACAACCCCACGTCCATGGCCCTGATTGCAACCACGACCATGATCATCACCACGACCATGATCACGGCCATGTCCACGGCCCGAACTGCGGCCACGCCCACCAGGAACCCGTGCGCAATGCCCTGAAGGACGTCGGTCGCAACGACCCTTGCCCGTGCGGCAATGGCAAGAAATTCAAGAAGTGCCACGGGGCTTGATGGACCAGGCAAAAAAATTTTTCGCCTGCTAGGCCGCCTTCGCGAGCAGGCTCGCTCCCACACTGGTTCTGCGGTGCACCACTTTTCCCTGTGGGAGCGAGCCTGCTCGCGAAGATGCCAGCACATCCATCTCGGTTTATCAGCCCGCCGCCAGAATCCGCTCCACGCTGACCACCGTCGCATACTCCCCATGCAGATTCCCCAGGGACATCGCATGCACCTCGGCAGCCGAACGGGCATAACCGAAGAAGTCGGGCTTGTCGAAGGTGTAACAGGCATCCTCGGCTACCCACGTATCGAATCCCAGGTTGCCCGCCGTGCGCGCGGTGGACTCCACCGAATTGTTCGTGGCCACGCCGACAATCACCAGTTGCCCGATACCCGCACTGCGCAAATCCGCCTCCAGGGTCGTGCCGCAAAACGCATCGGGCATCTGCTTCTGGACCAGCCCTTCCCCAGCCATGGGCCTGAACCGCTCCTGAACCTCCACGCCTGATTGTCCAGGCCAGAAGACTGACGCCTCGGACCGGGACAAATGGTGGACATGGATGATTGGCCGCGCCGACTCTCGCCAGCATCCGAGCAATTCCAGCATGCGCAGCTCCGCCCCGGGATTGTTGCGCGGGCCAAGCCTGGGATGGAGGATGCCTTTCTGCTGATCGATAAGGATCAGCGCCGCGTTTTTCTGTAGCTCCATTCCGGGTCTCTCGGTCGTCGGTTTTTCCCACACTTGAGCACCACCTTCTCTTACAAGCAAGTCTCTGGTGGCCCGGGCTTTCATCGCAAAACATCAAATAACCCCAAAGCCCGCTTGCGCGCCCTTCTCCTGCTCACTAACGTAGCGCCTTTATTGGTGCCACCCCCTCCCGCAGGAGCTTTGCCATGGCCTCGCCAGCCTCGATTTCTTTCTTTCCCAAGCTCGGCGTTGCCGCAGCAGTGGCCAGCCTGCTCGGTTTGAGCGGTTGCCAGGCCTGGAATACCCAGGACACGGTCGCGCCCACCACCGGCGTACAACCGCTCAAGGGGCTGGCGCAGAATGTCTCGGTCCGGCGTAATGCCTTGGGCATGCCGCTGATCGAGAGCAACAGTTTTCATGACGCCCTGTTTGCCCTCGGCTATGTGCATGCCAGCGACCGGATCACGCAGATGGCCACCCTGCGCCTGCTCGCCCAGGGCCGCCTGGCGGAAATGTCCGGCGCCGAACGGCTGGACGTCGACCGCTACATGCGCGCCGTCAACCTGAAGAAAAGCGCAGATGAGCTGTACAAGGCATCTTCGCCACGCCTGAAGCGCTTTTTCGAAGTCTATGCGCGAGGCGTCAACGCCTACCTGTTCCGCTACCGCGACAAGCTGCCGGCGGACTTGGCCGCCACCGGCTACAAACCCGAATACTGGAAACCGGAAGATTCGGCGCTGCTGTTCTGCCTGCTTAACTTCACCCAATCGGCGAACCTGCCGGAAGAAGTCGCCGCCCTGGTGCTGGCCCAGAGCGTAACCAACGATAAACTGGCCTGGCTGAGCCCGTCCTACCCGGACGAGCCATTGCCCTTGACCGAAGCCGAAAAGCTGCAGGGCGTCCGGCTCAATGGGCAGATTCCCGGTTTGAACGAAATCAGCAAGGCCAGCGCCGAGTTGGCCAACCTGAACCTGCTGGGCGCAGCGTCTTCGAGCAACTGGGCCATCGGCCCGCAGCGCAGCCGCAACGGCAAGAGCCTGTTGGCCGGCGACAGCCATGGCCCGCTGGGCGTGCCGTCGCTCTGGAGCCCAGTGCAGATTCGCGCGCCCAAATATCAGGCGGCCGGGCTTTCCGTGGCGGGCATCCCGATGATCCTCGCGGGCTTCAACGGTAACGTCGCGTGGAGCATGACCAGTGTTCTCGGCGACAACCAGGACCTGTACCTGGAAAAGATCCGACGCCAGGGCAACGGGCTGTCCTACGAAGCCAACGGCAAGTGGCAGCAGGCGACCGTGCGCAACGAGACCTACTTCATCAAGGGCCAACGGTCGATCAGAGAAGCGGTGTACGAAACCCGCCACGGTCCGTTGCTCAACAGCGCCCAAGGTCCGGCCATGGCCAACGGTCTGGGCCTGGCCCTGCAATTGCCGAGCTTCACCGACGACAAGACCCTGGACGCGCTCTTCGATCTGTCGCGCGCGCAGAACGTCGAGAAAGCCTCCGACGCGAGCCGGGAGATCCGCGCCCTCGCAGTGAACATGGTGTTCGCCGACGCCCGCAATATCGGCTGGCAGGTCACCGGTCGCTACCCGAACCGCCGCGAGGGCGAAGGCCTGTTGCCGTCGCCGGGCTGGGACAGCCGTTACGATTGGGACGGTTACGCCGATCCGATGCTGCACCCCTACGACCAGGATCCGGCGCAGGGTTGGCTCGGCACCGCCAACCAGCGCGTCATTCCTCATGGCTACGGCATGCAACTGTCCAACTCCTGGGCGGCGCCGGAACGTGGCGAGCGCCTGGCCGAACTGGCCGGCGCAGGCAAGCACGACGCGCGCAGCCTGATCGCCATGCAATACGACCAGACCACGACATTCGCCGCCAAGCTGAAAAAGGTCTTCGAAGCCCCGGGCATGGCCCAGCCACTCAAGCAAGCCATCGAAGCCCTGCCGGTGGCGGACCGCGCCAAGGCACGCGAGGCCTATACCCGGCTGATGGCGTTCGATGGCAGGCTCAGTCCGGTTTCTGCCGACGCAGCGATCTATGAGTTGTTCCTGCAAGAAAGCATGAAGCAGACATTCCTGGATGAACTGGGCCCCGAGGGTAGTCCGGCGTGGAAAGCGCTGGTCGCCAACGGCCAGCTGTCTTATTCGGCCCAGGCCGATCATTTGCTTGGTCGTGAGGACAGTCCGTTCTGGGACGATGTGCGCACGCCGCAAAAAGAAGACAAGGCCGTTATCCTGGCGCGCAGCCTCGCGGCGGCTGTCAGCGCCGGTGACAGTCTGCTGGGCACTGACCACAGCGCCTGGCAGTGGGGCAAGCTGCACCGCCAGGAATGGAAAAACGCCAGCGGCCAGACCGTACGCGGCCCGCTGGCAGCCGGCGGCGATAACAGCACGCTCAATACCGCCGCGTTCGCCTGGGGCCAGGATTTCAACACGACCCTGGCGCCGGCCACGCGCTTTATCGTTGATTTCAGCCAGCCTGAGCCATTGACGATCCAGGGCGGCGCCGGCCAGTCGGGCAACCCGGCCAGCCCGAACTATCTGAACGGCCTGGACCCGTGGCTCAAGGGTCAATATCAAAGCCTGCCCTTGCAACCGCAGAATTTTGACCGGGCGTATGGCAAGACTCGTTTGACCTTGGTTCCCGGTAAATAGGCCGATCTGCCTCTAATGCTATTCACTTAAGGCAATCGACGATCCCGTGGCGAGGGAGCTTGCTCCCGCTGGGCCGCGAAGCGGCCCCAAAAACCTGCCATGTGCGGAGCATCAGGCACACCGCACCCGACGGTTCACGATTGCTTCGCAGCCGAGCGGGAGCAAGCTCCCTCGCCACAAGTGCATCCTTTCTCAAGTGAGCCGCATTACCTGTGGGAGCGAGCTTGCTCGCGATGGCGTCAGCCCACCCCACCAGGAAAACCGATCGAACTTCTCCCCCGATACCCGCCTCTACCGGACAAGCCCATCGCCCCGGTAACCGCATGGATCTGGTCATTGCCCGCCCCGAAGGCCTGTATTGTCCGCAGGGAGATTTCTACATCGACCCATGGCGGCCGGTGGACCGCTCGGTCATCACCCACGCCCACGGCGACCACGCCCGCGGCGGCAACCAGCACTACCTGGCAGCGGCACCCGGCGAAGGCATCCTGCGCTCCCGGCTGGGCCAGGACATCAATCTGCAAACCCTGCCCTACGGCGAACGGCTGCTGCACCATGGCGTGACCTTGAGCTTTCATCCCGCCGGCCATGTGTTGGGTTCTGCCCAGGTGCGGTTGGAATACCAAGGCGAGGTGTGGGTCGCGTCCGGCGATTACAAAGTCGAGCCCGACGGCACCTGCGCACCGTTCGAGCCGGTGAAGTGTCATACGTTCATCACCGAATCCACCTTCGGCCTGCCGATCTATCGCTGGCAGCCCCAGGCGCAGGTGTTCGATGAGATCAACCAGTGGTGGCGCGGGAACATCGCCGCCGGCCGGGCCAGCGTGTTGTTCTGCTATTCCTTTGGCAAGGCCCAGCGAATCCTGCACGGCATCGACGCGAGCCTGGGGCCGATACTCGCCCATGGCGCGGTTGAGCCGCTGAACCGGGTCTATCGCGAAGCCGGTGTGCACCTGCCGCCGACGATTTATGCCGGCGATGTGAAAAAGACTGATCCGATCATGAGCCAGGCACTGGTCATCGCCCCGCCCTCCGCCGGTGGCAGCACCTGGATGCGGCGTTTCGGTGATTACAGCGACGCCTTCGCCAGCGGCTGGATGCGCTTGCGTGGCACCCGTCGGCGACGGGGCGTGGATCGGGGCTTCGTGCTTTCCGATCACGCCGACTGGCCCGGCCTGCTCTGGGCCATCGAACAGACCGGCGCCGAACGGGTCATGGTCACCCATGGATCGGTGGCCGTGCTGGTGCGTCATCTCTGTGAACAAGGCCTCGACGCCCAGGGCTTCACCACGGAATACGGCGATGACGAAGAGGACGTCGCCGTGGCGAGCGACAGCGGCGAGGATGCCTCATGAAAGCTTTTGCCGAGCTGTACGCCGAACTCGACGCCACCACCTCAAGCAACGCCAAGCTCGCGGCCATGCAGGATTACTTCAGCAAGGCGCCAGCCGAGGACGCCGCCTGGGCGGTGTATTTTCTCTCGGGCGGGCGTCCCAGGCAGTTGGTACCGGTGAAAATCCTCCGCGAGCTGGCGGTCCAGGTGTCCGGCCTGTCTCTTTGGCTGTTCGAAGAAAGTTACCAGGCCGTGGGCGACCTGGCCGAAACCATTTCGCTGGTACTGCCCGAATCGCCCCACAGTTCCGATGAAGGCCTGGCGGTGTGGATCGAGGAAAAACTCCTGCCGTTGCGCGGTGAGTCGCCAGAGGTACTGGCGCAGCGGCTTCCGGCGCTGTGGGCAGAACTTGACCGATCCAGCCTGATGCTCTGCATCAAGCTCATCACCGGCAGTTTCCGCGTCGGGGTGTCCAAGCTGTTGGTCACCCGGGCGCTGGCTACGATGGCCGGGCTCGACAGCAAACGGGTGGCCCAACGGCTGGTGGGCTACACCGATCTGTCCCATCGCCCGACCGCGGCCAGTTACCTCAAGCTGATCGCCGGCGAATCTGCCGATGAACATGCCCAGCGCGGCGGCCAGCCTTATCCGTTTTTCCTGGCCCATGCCTTGTCACAACCGATTGAGCAATTCGACACCTTGTTGGGGCCGGCCAGCGACTGGCAGGTGGAGTGGAAATGGGACGGAATCCGCGCCCAGGTGATCAAGCGTGACGGCCATTTGTGGGTCTGGTCCCGTGGCGAGGACTTGGTGACCGAGCGCTTTCCTGAATTGCATTGCCTGGCGCAGGCGTTGCCCGACGGCACGGTGATCGATGGCGAAATCGTGGTCTGGAAAGCCCCGCAGGCGATCACCGAGGATGCCTTTGATCCGGAAGCGCCGCTGCAGCCGGCGGTGCAACCTTTCGCCCTGTTGCAACAGCGCATCGGTCGCAAGACCTTGAGCAAGAAAGTGCTGGAAGACGCTCCCGTGGTGGTGATGGCCTACGACCTGTTGGAATGGCAAGGCGAGGACTGGCGCAGCCGGCCCCAGGCCGAGCGTCGCGATCAACTGGAGGCCCTGATTGCCCGCTGCCACAGTCCGGTGCTGTTGCCGTCGCCCATCGTCACTGGCCAGGATTGGTTCGACCTTGCCCGCCAGCGCGAAGCGTCCCGCAGCCTCGGCGTCGAAGGCATGATGCTCAAGGCGCGCAACGCGCTGTACGGCGTCGGCCGGACCAAGGACATGGGCGTGTGGTGGAAATGGAAGATCGACCCGTTCAGTGTCGACGCGGTGCTGATCTATGCCCAGCGCGGCCATGGCCGGCGCGCCAGCCTCTACAGCGACTACACCTTCGCCGTGTGGGACAACCCGCCCGGCAGCCGAGAACGCACGCTGGTGCCTTTCGCCAAGGCCTATTCAGGGCTGACCGATGCAGAAATGCGCCAGGTCGACAGCATCGTGCGCAAGACCACGGTGGAAAAGTTCGGCCCGGTGAGCAGCGTCACCCCGACCTTGGTTTTCGAGCTGGGCTTCGAAGGCATTGCCTTGTCCAAGCGCCACAAGAGCGGGATCGCGGTACGTTTCCCACGGATGCTGCGCTGGCGCCAGGACAAGACCGTCGAAGAGGCGGACACGCTGGCGACGCTTCAGGATCTTCTCAAGTAAACCCCGCTCTCGTGGCGAGGGAGCTTGCTCCCGCTGGGCGCGAAGCGCCCCCTGATTCTGAAGGACGCACCGCAGAGGGAGGCTGCGCCTCCAGCGGGAGCAAGCTCCCTCGCCACGAAGAGCTAAACCGGACAAACGCACGCTCCATCCCGGTGCGCTTTTTGATGTACGCTCACCCCCGCGCACCATTGCGTTCCGTCTCTCGCCGCCAGTGCTTTTAAAACACTTGTTCGGCACTATGGTTCGGAAATTGCTACCTTTATGCCGTCATACCGTTCAGACCTTCACCGGTAACAATCTTACGCGCCACAAGCGCTCAAATTGGTTTTAGGGACTCAATAATGAAAAAAGCACTGCTGACCCTTTCTGCACTGGCGTTGTGCATGGCCGCCGGCGTCGCCACGGCCAAGGAATACAAGGAACTGCGTTTTGGTGTCGACCCGTCCTACGCCCCGTTCGAATCCAAGGCCGCCGATGGCAGCCTGGTGGGTTTCGACATCGACCTGGGCAATGCGATCTGTGAAGAACTGAAGGTCAAATGCAAATGGGTCGAAAGCGATTTCGACGGAATGATTCCGGGCCTCAAGGCCAATAAATTCGACGGCGTGATCTCCTCCATGACCGTTACCCCGGCCCGTGAAAAGGCTATCGACTTCTCCAGCGAGTTGTTCTCCGGCCCAACGGCCTATGTATTCAAGAAGGGCTCGGGCCTGAGCGCAGACGTTGCCTCGCTCAAGGGCAAGACCGTCGGCTACGAGCAAGGCACCATCCAGGAAGCCTACGCCAAGGCCGTGCTGGACAAGGCCGGCGTCAAGACCCAGGCCTACCAGAACCAGGACCAGGTCTATGCCGACCTGACCTCGGGCCGCCTCGATGCCGCGATCCAGGACATGCTTCAGGCCGAACTGGGCTTCCTGAAATCGCCAAAAGGCGAAGGCTATGAAGTCAGCCAGCCGGTGGACAGCGAACTGCTGCCATCCAAGACCGCCATCGGTATCAAGAAAGGTAACAAAGAGCTGAAGGCACTTTTGGATAAAGGTATCAAAGCGTTACACGACGACGGCAAATACGCCGAGATCCAGAAAAAACACTTTGGCGATCTGAATCTGTACAGCGGCAAATAATGCGCGGCGCCCACCCTGAACCGGGTGGGCGCTTTTTTCCTGCCAAAGGCAATGTCCATGTTCGAACAATTCCTACAAAGTCTGGGGCTCTCGGCCTTCAGCCTGCAGGGCTTTGGCCCGCTGCTGATGCAAGGCACCTGGATGACCATCAAGCTGTCGGCCCTATCCTTGCTGCTTAGCGTCCTGCTCGGGTTGCTCGGCGCCAGCGCCAAATTGTCCAGCGTCAAACTGCTGCGTATTCCGGCCCAGCTCTACACCACGCTGATTCGCGGCGTGCCCGACCTGGTGCTGATGCTGCTGATTTTCTACAGCCTGCAAACCTGGCTGACCTCTTTTACCGATTTCATGGAATGGGAATACATCGAGATCAACCCGTTCGGCGCCGGGGTCATCACCCTAGGCTTCATTTACGGTGCGTACTTCACCGAAACCTTTCGCGGCGCGATCCTTGCGGTGCCTCGCGGTCAGGTCGAAGCGGCCACGGCTTATGGCCTCAAGCGTGGCCAACGTTTCCGTTACGTGGTGTTCCCGCAAATGATGCGCTTTGCCCTGCCGGGGATCGGCAACAACTGGATGGTCATGCTCAAGGCCACCGCCCTGGTGTCGATCATCGGCCTGGCCGACCTGGTCAAGGCCGCCCAGGATGCGGGCAAAAGCACCTACCAGCTGTTTTATTTCCTGGTGCTGGCGGCGCTCATCTATCTGCTGATCACCAGTGCATCCAACTTTATCCTGCGCTGGCTTGAACGCCGCTACGCCGCCGGAGCCCGGGAGGCCGTGCGATGATCGAACTCCTGCAAGAATACTGGCGACCGTTTCTCTACAGCGACGGCGTCCACATCACCGGCCTGGCAATGACCCTGTGGCTGCTCAGCGCCGCGCTGTTGATCGGCTTTGTGGTGTCGATTCCGCTGTCCATTGCCCGGGTTTCGCCCAAGGTCTACGTGCGCTGGCCGGTGCAGTTCTACACCTATCTGTTTCGCGGTACGCCGCTCTATATCCAATTGCTGATCTGCTACACCGGCATCTACAGCATCGAGGCGGTGCGTGCCCAACCCGTGCTCGACAGTTTCTTTCGCGACGCGATGAACTGCACGATCCTGGCGTTCGCGTTGAACACCTGCGCCTACACCACGGAGATCTTTGCCGGGGCGATTCGCAGCATGAACCACGGCGAAGTCGAAGCGGCCAAGGCTTACGGGTTGACCGGCTGGAAGCTCTACACGTACGTGATCATGCCGTCAGCGCTGCGTCGTTCGCTGCCTTACTACAGCAACGAAGTGATATTGATGCTGCATTCGACGACCGTGGCGTTCACCGCTACCGTTCCAGACGTGCTGAAGGTCGCCCGGGACGCCAACTCGGCCACCTTCCTGACGTTCCAGTCGTTCGGGATCGCCGCGTTGATCTACCTGACCGTCACGTTTGCACTGGTGGGCCTCTTCCGTCTCGCCGAACGCCGCTGGCTGGCCTTTCTCGGGCCGACCCACTAAGGCTTCCGTTCCCAGGACATACATGTAAATGCGCCACCAGATTCATGACCTGCTGGCCCCGCTGCCGGGGACCGCACGCAAGATCCACAGCTTCCACTTCGGCCCGGAAAAAGCCGTCGGCAAAATCTACATCCAGTCGTCCCTGCATGCCGATGAACTGCCCGGCATGCTGGTCGCCTGGCACCTCAAGCAGCGCCTGGCCGAACTCGAGGCTTCGGGCCACCTGCGGCACGAAATCGTGCTGGTGCCGGTCGCCAACCCGATCGGCCTCGAACAGGTACTGATGGACGTGCCCCTGGGCCGTTACGAATTGGAGAGCGGGCAGAATTTCAACCGCCGGTTCGTCGACCTGAGCGAAGAGATCGGCAACGAAATCGAAGGCCTGCTGACCGACGACCCGCAGCACAACCTGATGCTGATCCGCACCAGCCTGCGCGACGCCCTGAGTCGGCAGACCGCCAGCACCCAACTGCAATCCCAGCGCCTGGTCCTGCAACGCCTGGCGTGTGATGCCGACATGGTGCTTGACCTGCATTGCGATTTCGAAGCCGTCGCCCATCTCTACACCACGCCCGAGGCCTGGCCGCGGGTCGAGCCGCTGGCGCGCTACATCGGCGCCGAGGCCAGCCTGTTGGCGACCGACTCCGGCGGCCAATCGTTCGACGAATGCTTCACGCTGCTCTGGTGGCAGCTCAAGGAGCGTTTCGGTGAGCGCTTCGAAATTCCCCTGGGCAGCTTTTCGGTAACTGTCGAATTGCGCGGCCAGGGTGACGTCAACCATGGCCTGGCGAGTCTCGACTGCCAAGCCCTGATCGAATACCTGATCCACTTCGGCGCCATCGACGGTGAGCCGGTGCCGTTGCCCGACCTGCCCTACCCGGCCACGCCGCTGGCAGGCGTCGAACCGGTGGCGACACCGGTCGGCGGCCTGCTGGTGTACAGCGCCCTACCCGGTGAGTACCTGGAGGCGGGACAGCTGATCGCCGAAATCATCGACCCGGTCAACGACACCGTCACCCCCGTTCATTGCCGTAATGCCGGGCTGCTGTACGCCCGCTCGCTGCGTCGCATGGCCACCGCCGGCATGGTCATCGCCCATGTCGCCGGGACCGAAGCCTACCGCAGCGGCTACCTACTTTCGCCTTGAGGATGCCTGTTCCATGTACAAACTGACCATCGAAGGCCTGCACAAAAGTTATGGCCACCATGAGGTGCTCAAAGGGGTTTCGCTCAAGGCCAGGACCGGCGACGTGATCAGCCTGATCGGCGCGAGCGGCTCGGGCAAAAGCACCTTCCTGCGCTGCATCAATTTCCTCGAACAACCCAACGACGGCGCCATGAGCCTGGACGGCCAATCGATCCAGATGATCAAGGATCACCACGGCATGCGCGTGGCCGACGCCGACGAGCTGCAACGCATCCGCACGCGCCTGGCCATGGTGTTCCAGCACTTCAACCTGTGGAGCCACATGACCGTGCTGGAAAACATCACCATGGCGCCGCGCCGGGTGCTGGGCGTCAGCAAGCAGGAAGCCGAGGATCGCGCCCGCCGTTATCTCGACAAGGTCGGCCTGCCGGCACGTGTTGCCGAGCAATACCCGGCGTTCCTGTCCGGTGGCCAGCAACAACGCGTAGCGATTGCCCGCGCCTTGGCCATGGAGCCTGAGGTCATGCTGTTTGACGAACCGACCTCGGCCTTGGACCCGGAACTGGTAGGTGAAGTATTAAAAGTGATCCAAGGCCTGGCCGAAGAAGGCCGGACCATGATCATGGTGACCCACGAAATGAGCTTCGCCCGCAAGGTGTCCAATCAGGTGCTGTTTCTGCACCAGGGCCTGGTGGAAGAAGAAGGCGCGCCGGAAGACGTGCTGGGCAGCCCGAAGAGCGAACGGCTCAAGCAGTTCCTCAGTGGCAATCTGAAATAAACCTGATATGGGCGGCAAGCAGCTCTTGTGGCGAGGGGATTTATCCCCGCTGGGCTGAAGCAGCCCCCCAGCCTGCCACCTCGGTATCTCAGACAGGCTCTTTTCAAGCTTTTTGGGGCTGCTTCGCAGCCCAACGGGGATAAATCCCCTCGCCACAGAAATAAACCTTTCATCTCTCGTCGTGGTCTTTGAAGAAGGACTTTCAGGGCGCACACCGCACGCATGGCGACATCCAGCAACTTCGCGAAACAGTGGTTCGATGCCCGCGGCTGGAAGCCGTTCGCCTTTCAAAAGCAGGTATGGGCTGCGGTCAAGCGTGGCGAGTCGGGGCTGTTGCATGCCAATACCGGCGCCGGCAAGACCTACGCCGTCTGGTTTGCCGCACTCAACCGTTTCGCCCGCAGCGTGCCGCCACCAGACAAGCCTCGTAAACGCAAACCGCCGAGCGAACCGCTGACGGTCTTGTGGATAACGCCGATGCGCGCGCTGGCCGCCGACACCGGCAAGGCTCTCGAGGCGCCCCTCGATCCGCTGCAGATTCCCTGGAGCGTAGGCCTGCGCACCGGCGATACCAGCGCCAGCGAACGCGCCCGTCAAGGCCGGCGCCTGCCCACGGCGCTGATCACCACACCCGAAAGCCTGACGCTGATGCTCGCCCGCGCTGATGCGCAAACGGCCGTGTCGACCCTGCGCATGGTCGTGGTAGATGAGTGGCACGAATTGCTCGGCAACAAGCGCGGCGTGCAATTGCAACTGGCCCTGGCTCGCTTGCGCTACTGGCACCCCGACCTGATCGTCTGGGGCGTATCCGCGACCCTGGGCAACCAGGCCCACGCCGAGCAGGTATTGATCCCACAAGGCAGCGGAATTAGTGTGCAGGGCGCCGATGCCAAGGCGTTGCAGGTCGATACGCTGTTGCCGCCAACCCTCGAACGGTTTCCATGGGCGGGGCATATCGGCCTGAAAATGTTGCCCCAGGTGGTCACTGAAATCGACACCAGCAGCAGTTGCCTGGTCTTTACCAATACTCGCGCGCAAGCGGAAATCTGGTACCAGGCCATTCTTGAGGCGCGCCCGGATTGGGCCGGACTGATCGCGTTGCACCATAGTTCTCTGTCCCGCGACACCCGCGACTGGGTGGAACGGGCGTTGAAGGACGGCCAGCTCAAGGCAGTCGTGTGTACGTCCAGCCTCGACCTGGGGGTGGATTTCCTGCCCGTGGAACGCGTGCTACAGATTGGCTCGGCGAAAGGCGTCGCCCGCTTGATGCAACGCGCCGGACGCTCCGGCCATGCGCCGGGGCGGACCTCGCGAATAACCCTGGTGCCAACCCACAGCCTGGAACTGATCGAGGCCGCCGCCGCCCAGGACGCCGTGGCGCAGCGGCGAATCGAGCCGCGAGAATCGCCCCACAAGCCTTTGGATGTATTGGTCCAGCATCTGGTCAGCATGGCCCTGGGTGGCGGTTTTGTTCCAGATGAGCTGTTTGATGAGGTACGCGGCGCCTGGGCCTACCGCGACCTGAACCCGGCCGAGTGGGCCTGGGCGCTGGCTTTCGTGCGCCACGGCGGCCTGTCGCTGACCGCCTACCCTGATTATCGGCGGGTCGAACCGGATGAACAGGGGATCTGGCGCGTGCCTGACGCCCGTCTGGCACGGCGCCACCGCATGAGCATCGGCACCATCGTCAGTGACGCCAGCCTGCAATTGAAATTCTGGAGCAAGGGCGGCGGCGGCAAGACCCTGGGCAGCGTGGAAGAAGGCTTCATCGCACGCTTGCGCCCCGGCGACGGATTCCTGTTCGCCGGGCGGTTGCTGGAGTTGGTCCGGGTCGAGGACATGACCGCTTACGTACGCCGCAGCCAGGCGAAAAAAGCCGCCGTGCCGCGCTGGAATGGCGGACGCATGCCGCTTTCCAGCGAGCTCGCTGCCGCGGTCGTCGCGCGCTTGAGCGAAGCCGCCAAGGGCCGTTTCGACGGACCGGAAATGCAAGCCGTAGAGCCGCTGCTGTCAACGCAGCTACGTTGGTCCGGCCTGCCGACGCAGGGAACGCTGCTGGCCGAAGCGCTCAAATCCCGGGAGGGTTGGCACCTGTTCCTGTATCCGTTCGCCGGGCGCCAGGTACATCTGGGTCTGGCCAGCCTGTTGGCCTGGCGCGTCAGCCAGCGCCAACCGGTGACGTTCTCGATTGCGGTCAATGACTACGGCCTGGAATTGCTCAGCGCCACCGAACTGGATTGGTCAACGCACCTGAACCCGGCGCTGTTGCGCACCGATGGCTTGCTGGCCGACGTTCTCGCCAGCCTGAACGCCGGAGAACTGGCCCTGCGCCGCTTCCGCGAAATCGCCCGGATCGCCGGGCTGGTGTTCGCCGGCTACCCCGGCGCACCGAAGAGCACCCGCCAAGTGCAGGCTTCCAGCGGGTTGTTCTATCAAGTGTTCAAGCAATATGACGCCGATAACCTGCTGCTGGCCCAGGCCGGCGAGGAAGTTTTGCGCGAAGAATTGGATATACGCCGACTGGAGCAGACCTTGGAACGGCTCGATACCTTGAAGCTCGACCTGCATCTCATCAAGCGCCCTACTCCGCTGGGCTTCCCCTTGCTGGTGGAGCGATTTCGCGAAAGCATGAGCTCGGAAAAGCTCGCCGATCGTATCCGGCGCATGGTCAGCGAACTGGAAAAAACCGCTGATCGAGGAAGCGCCTGATGCCCGCGCCGTATCCCGTCAACCTCGCGGGCGAAGAGCTCTGGCTGTTGCCGCAAAAAGCCCTGTACTGGCCGGCCCAGGAAACCCTGATGGTGGCCGATGTGCATTTCGGCAAGGCCGCGGCCTACCGTAGCCTCGGCCAACCGGTGCCCCACGGCACCACGGCGAACAACATCGCCATGCTTGACGAGTTGCTGGCGAGCCTGCCGTGCCGACTGCTGATATTCCTCGGGGACTTCCTGCATGGGCCCGGTTCTCATGCCCCAGGCACTTTGAAGGCCCTTGCCGACTGGCGTGAACGGCATCGCAAACTAGCCATCACGCTGATCCGCGGCAATCACGACAAGCGCGCCGGCGATCCGCCAGCGGCACTCGATATCCGCGTCGTCCCCGAGCCGTTGCTGTTGGGCCCTTTCGCCGTGCAACACGAGCCTACCCCGCATCCAAGTCGACACGTGCTCGCCGGTCACGTACACCCGGTCTACCACCTGAGCGGCAAGGGGCGTCAACGCCTGCGCCTGCCATGTTTCCGCCTCGGTAGCGAGATCAGCCTGCTACCGGCCTTCGGTGCCTTCACGGGAGGCTATCGGGTCGATCAGGACAACGACTGCAAGATCTTCGTGGTGGGCGACAACGAAATATGGCCCGTCAGTTGAAGCGATCGGGCTTCAACTGACGGGCCATTGGTTGATCAGGCTACGGGCGCGGGAGGCGGTTCGTCCGGAAGAGTCGGTTCGCCGGGTTCGGTAGGCTGTTCGTTAGGGGTATCGGGATCGGGCTGGCCAGGGATGCCGCCCGCCGCTTCAGCAGGGTGGGCCAGTAATGACCAAGCCAGGACGCCGATCTGATTGGGCTCAAGCCTTGCCAGTTCGGCACTGATTCGCGGATCGATCTTCATAGAGCAACTCCTGAGCGAAGGCCCGTTGCGCAGACGCAAAAACGGGCAGTACACCCAATAGAGTGCCTGCCCGCTCAGGAATTCCAACAGCTCGTCAGAATCAGGTACGCGGCAGGGTCACACCGCGCTGGCCCTGGTACTTGCCGCCACGGTCCTTGTAGGAAACTTCACATTCCTCATCGGACTCAAGGAACAACATCTGCGCCACGCCCTCGTTGGCGTAGATCTTCGCCGGCAGGGTCGTGGTGTTGGAGAACTCCAGGGTCACGTGGCCTTCCCATTCAGGTTCCAGAGGTGTCACGTTGACGATGATGCCGCAGCGGGCGTAGGTGCTTTTACCCAGGCAGATGGTCAGCACGTTGCGCGGGATGCGGAAGTACTCGACGGTGCGGGCCAGGGCGAAAGAGTTCGGCGGAATGATGCAAACGTCGCTCTTGATGTCGACGAAGCTCTTCTCATCGAAATTCTTCGGGTCGACGGTGGCCGAGTTGATGTTGGTGAACACCTTGAATTCATCGGCGCAGCGCACATCGTAGCCGTAGCTGGAAACGCCGAAGGAAATCAGCCGGTCGGCGCCTTCGCCACGCATCTGGCGCTCTACGAAGGGCTCGATCATGCCGTGCTCTTGCGCCATGCGGCGAATCCACTTGTCCGATTTGATGCTCATGGCGGGTTTCCTGAAATAGCGAGGTGGAAAAAACTGTCCGGCATCTTACCGGGCCGCGGGGCGGGTTCAAAGTGCGAGACGCAACTCTCGCCGATCCGCCTTGATTTCCGGGCTCTGACGGCTATCGCCATTGCCGTCAGTCATTAAAACCGAGAAACCTTCGCAAAGACCATTGGCACGTTTCGGAAAAAGGGGTAAGGTGGCGTCACTGTGTTGCTTGTGTCACTGAGAATCTCTACACGATATGTTGAATTTCGATCCAACCATCTACAAGAATTTTTCCTGCTCTTTGCACTCAGTCTCGGCCAGGGTTCTTCCTGAGTCGCAGTTATCTTTGTTCAAGGAGTTACACCATGTCTAATCGCCAAACCGGTACCGTTAAGTGGTTCAACGATGAAAAAGGCTTCGGCTTCATCACCCCACAGTCCGGTGACGATCTGTTCGTTCACTTCAAAGCTATCCAATCTGACGGCTTCAAAAGCCTGAAAGAAGGCCAACAGGTTTCTTTCATCGCTACCCGCGGTCAGAAAGGCATGCAAGCTGAAGAAGTTCAAGTTATCTAACTTGTCCTTGCTTTAGTAAGAAGCCCCGCCCTCAAAAGCGGGGCTTTTTTGTGCCTGGGTGTTTTTGGAAACCGAAACCAGTGTGGGAGCGAGCCTGCTCGCGAAAGCGACGGATCAGTTGCATCTGTGGCAACTGGTGTACCGCTTTCGCGAGCAGGCTCGCTCCCACAGGGTCTGGTGGTGGATACCCCGGTTACCAGGTCACGCCAAACCCGGCGGTGTAGCGCGTCTTGCTCAGGTCGCTGTCTTCGGTCCCTTCGATGACATCCTTCTCGGCCTTGAGGTTGAGCGATGCCCAGTCAGTGACCTTGTAGCGCAACCCGATTTCGGCGTCATAGGCGTATTCAGCCACGCCGGACAGCGGTTTGCCCACTTCGCCGTTGGTAAACAGCTCGACGCGCTTGCCGATCAGGTAACGGTTGTAGTCCCACTTCATCGCCACGGAATAGAAGTTGTCCTTGCCGCCGTCGCGGTATTCATAATCGGTGCGGTTGAGCAGCGAACCCAGGGAGAAAGCGCCCAGTTCGTCGTCCCAGAACTGATAACCCGGACCGGTACCGACCACGCGCTGGCGGGCCAGGTCTTCAACCTTGTCACGCTTGTAGTTCAGGCGACCTTGCCAGAACCATTTTTCCGTGAGGAAGCGGTCGAGGGAATACTCCAGCCGCCAGTTGTCAGCCGACACCACATCATCCTGGAATTCGCGGTTGTATTCGCCTTCGGCGATGTGCCGCCATCTGCCGTGGCGCGCCGAGGTCTTGAAGTCGATGTCGTAATCGTCGGTATCGGCTTCCGCGCGCTGGTAATCCAGTGCAGCGTCGATATTGCCCTTCCAAACAAGGTCCTCGACCACCGGCTTGGGCTTGAGGATCTGCTGGATGCTCGCCAGCTCGACGGTCTTGGGCGCATCACCGTTGGCCAAGGTGACCTTGCCATCCTCGGCCGCCTGCAACGCCTTGGCTTTTTCGCCGGTATAGGCATCCTGCTTGACCAACAGTTGCTGGTCGCTTTCAAGCGTCTTGACCTGCTTCCAATCAATCGGGATCGCGCCCGCGTAATCGGTCTGGATCAACAATTTGCCGCCGTCGAAAACGGTTATCTTGCCACTGAGCTTGTCGCCGTTCTTCAACCAGACGGTATCGGCAAGCAAAGGCATGGAGGCACTGGTAACAGCTAGGCACAACAGGGTTCTGGACAACATAAGCGATAATGGGCTCAAGTTTGCGAGGAAAAGGCGGCATTATCCCCCAGGATGACACCTCAGCAACGACTGACCTGCATAAGGATGATGAGTTCATTTATCAATTGGCCCTGTAGGCACTAATCTACAGACGGACATTTCCAGGAATCCTCCACGTGACCGACACCCCAGCGGCCCCCGAGAACGCCGCCCAGATCCGCCGCACCACGCTTTACCTGACCCTGGCCCAAGTGCCGGCCGGCCAGGTCGTCACCTATGGTCAGCTCGCCGAAATGGCGGGTCTGGGCCGCGCCGCGCGCTGGGTCGGACGAACGCTCAGCCAGTTGCCGAACGACACGAAGCTGCCGTGGCATCGAGTCCTCGGCGCCGGTGGTCGGATCAGCCTGCCGGCAGGCAGCGCCTCGGGGGACGAACAGCGCGCACGCCTGCGCATGGAAGGGATCAGTGTCCTGAATAATCGTGTTGATATTCAGCGTCATGGCTGGCGCCCGGTAGAGCACAGCGGTTAGAGTGCGCGCTTTGTTTTCGCAATTTTTGAGGCAGACTCCAGCCCATGCCCCGTAAAACCTGGCGCGCCGCCCTTGCCGCCTATGCCAGTCCTTCGACGCTCGTGCTGTTGCTGCTTGGCTTCGCCGCCGGCCTGCCCTACATGCTGGTGTTTTCCACGCTGTCGGTCTGGTTGCGCGAGGCCGGCGTGGCCCGCGAAACCATTGGTTACGCAAGCCTGATCGGCCTGGCCTATGCCTTCAAATGGGTCTGGTCGCCACTGCTCGACCAATGGCGCCTGCCATTGCTCGGCAAACTGGGACGTCGACGCTCCTGGCTGGTGCTCTCCCAGGCCCTGGTGATCCTCGGCCTGGTCGGCATGGGCTTCTGTGACCCACAAAAACACCTGTCCTGGCTGATCGCGATTGCCGTCATCGTGGCCTTCGCCTCGGCCACCCAGGACATCGCCGTCGATGCCTACCGACTGGAAATCGCCGACGACACCCGCCAGGCCGCCCTGGCTGCCAGCTATATGTCCGGCTACCGCGTCGCCGCGTTGCTGGCGACCGCCGGCGCGCTGTTTTTCGCCGAGGGGTTCGGCTCCACCGGGTTCAGCTATAAACATTCGGCCTGGGCCGGTACGTACCTGCTGTTTGGCGTACTGATGGTCCCGGCGCTGCTGACCTCGCTGTTCATGCGCGAGCCGCCAGTACCGTTGCGTACTCAATTGCAAGCCGGGCGCTATACCTTCGTCCACCAGTTGGCCTCGGTATTCGTGTTGATCGTGCTGCTGGTGTCGGTCCCGGCGATGTTCACCCAGCTCTACAACACCGACTTTGCCAGCGTGCTGTTCGAAGGCGTCAGCCTGCTGGACCTGCTGCTCCAGGACCGCGCCTTCCTGCGCGCCATCCTCTATATCATCCTGACCGCCCTGTGCCTGTCGTCCATGGGGCGTCGCGGCCTGGCGCCGGTGCTGACGCCGGTCAACGATTTCATCCTGCGCTACCGCTGGCAGGCCCTGCTGCTGCTCGGCCTGATCGCGACCTACCGGATGTCCGACACGGTCATGGGCGTCATGGCCAACGTTTTTTATATCGACCAGGGTTTCACCAAAGACCAGATCGCCAGCGTCAGCAAGATCTTCGGGCTGATCATGACCCTTGTCGGCGCCGGCATGGGCGGGCTGCTGATCGTGCGTTTCGGCATCCTGCCAATCCTGTTCATCGGCGGCGTGTCGTCGGCCGCCACCAACATCCTGTTCCTGATGCTGACGGACATGGGTGCCAACTTGAAGATGCTGATCGTCACGATCTCCCTCGACAACTTCAGCTCCGGCCTGGCCACCTCGGCGTTCGTCGCCTATCTGTCGAGCCTGACCAACCTGAAATTCTCCGCGACCCAATACGCCCTGCTCAGCTCGATCATGCTCTTGTTGCCGCGCCTGATCGGCGGGTACTCAGGGGTCATGGTGGAAAAATTCGGCTATCACGATTTCTTCCTGATCACCGCGTTGCTCGGCGTTCCGACCTTGCTGCTGATCGCCTTGCACTGGTATCAGGAGAATCGCCGAGAGGGCTCGACGCCTGAATCGGCGCCAGAGTCGGAATCGCCGCCGACCCGGCCCGCTCAAGAGTTGTAGGAAATCTCAACAGGCGCCGACGAAAGCGGCGCCTGAATCCGGCGACCGGCCACGCGCCTGTACGCCAGGGCATCTCGCCCGTACAATGCTGCGTCACTTCTCGTCATCAGCAACCGACAACGGCCAACCATGCGCACCAGTCAATTTTTGCTCGCCACACAGAAAGAAACGCCTTCCGACGCCGTCGTGATCAGCCACCAGCTGATGCTGCGCGCAGGCATGATCCGCAAGCTCGCCTCCGGCCTGTACACCTGGCTGCCGATGGGCCTGCGGGTGATGCGCAAGGTCGAAGCCATCGTCCGCGAAGAAATGGACGCCGCCGGCTCTCTGGAAGTGTTGATGCCGAGCACCCAGCCGGCCGAGCTGTGGCAGGAGTCGGGGCGCTGGGAGGAATACGGCCCGGAGCTGCTGCGCATCAAGGACCGCCATGGTCGCGATTTCTGCGCTGGCCCGACTCACGAAGAAGTGATCACCGACCTGATGCGCAACGAGTTGAGCAGCTACAAGCAACTGCCAATCAACCTGTATCAGATCCAGACCAAGTTCCGTGACGAGATCCGTCCACGCTTCGGCCTGATGCGCGGTCGCGAATTCATCATGAAGGATTCTTATTCGTTCCACGCCGACCTGGCCTCGCTGCAAGTCACTTACGACCGCATGCACCAGGCGTACTGCAACGTGTTCACCCGCCTGGGCCTGAAGTTCCGCCCGGTTGAAGCCGACAACGGCTCCATCGGCGGTGCCGGCTCCCACGAATTCCATGTGCTGGCCGAGTCCGGCGAAGACGACATCGTCTTCAGCAACGGCTCCGACTACGCCGCGAACATCGAGAAAGCCGAAGCCGTGCCACGGGAAACCTCCCGCGCCGCACCGGCCGAAGAATTGCGCCTGGTAGACACGCCGAACGCCAAGACCATTGCCCAATTGGTGGAAGGCTACAACCTGCCCATCGAACGCACCATCAAGACCCTGATCGTGCGCGCGGAAGAAGAAGGCAAGCTGATTGCCCTGATCATCCGTGGCGACCACGAGCTGAACGAAATCAAGGCCGCCAACCAGCCTGGCGTCGCCAGCCCGCTGGTCATGGCCACCGATGCCGAGCTGCGCGATGCCATTGGTGCCGGTGCCGGCTCCCTCGGCCCGTTGAATCTGCCGTTGCCGATCATCATCGACCGCTCGGTGGCATTGATGAGCGACTTCGCCATCGGTGCCAACATCGATGACAAGCACTATTTCGGCGTGAACTGGGAACGCGACCTGCCGGTCCCAACCGTCGCCGACCTGCGCAACGTCGTGGCCGGCGACCCGAGCCCGGACGGCAAAGGCACGCTGGAAATCAAGCGCGGCATCGAAGTCGGGCATATCTTCCAGCTGGGCGACAAGTACAGCAAGGCGATGAAATGCGAAGTGCTCGGCGAGAACGGTAAGCCGGTCACGCTGCAGATGGGCTGCTACGGCATCGGCGTGTCCCGCGTGGTGGCTGCGGCCATCGAGCAGAACAACGACGAGAACGGCATCATCTGGAGCGACACGCTGGCGCCGTTCCAGGTTGCCCTCGTGCCGCTACGCTACGAAACCGAACAGGTTCGCGAAGCGACCGACAAGCTCTACGCCGAACTGACGGCCGCCGGCTTCGAAGTACTGCTGGACGACCGCGACAAGAAAACCAGCCCCGGCATCAAGTTCGCGGACATGGAACTGATCGGCATCCCGCACCGGATCGTCGTCAGTGACCGTGGCCTGGCCGATGGCAACCTGGAATACAAGAGCCGTACCGAGGCCGAGGCGCAAGCGCTGCCGGTCGCCGACGTGCTGTCCTTCCTTCAGGCCCGTATCCGCCGCTGAGACCAGATAGAGACGTCATGTTCAAGCGAAACACCTTAGGCCTCGGGGGCGCCGCACTGTGCGGCGCCCTGCTGGTCAGCGGCTGCGCCAACCAGATGTCGCAACGCAACGAGCACGAAGAACGGATCGAGCGCAAATTGCTCGACCATAGCCTGCAGATCGATGTGGGCGAACCCAAGGTGCTCGACTTGCCGCAGCGTCGGGTGCGGATCAACGAGCAGAAGACCTTCGAGGTCACCGAGTTCGAGGTCACCCGCCATTACGATCGCTACACGCCGTACCAGCCTTGGCGGGAGATCTACGAGATCCCGCTGGGCGCGGTGGCGGTAGTGGCCGGCGTCGGCGCGAACGTGGTCAATGTGTTCGCCCTCGGCAGCTTGCCGGACAGTGCGACCCGCGACTGGATCAGCTACGGTTTTGCCGGACTCAATCCGTTCATGAACGTGCCTTCCAATGGCCGTGCCCAGCAGAACCTGGCAGGTATCGATGAGGTCCAGCGCGACAAGCGCACGGAGCATTCGAGCCTGCCCTGGAGCGAGCGTCCGGTACAGGTGAAAGCCGCCCGGCAGACCTTCGAGCTGAGCACCGACCGTAACGGCGTGTTGCGCTTGAACCTGCTGGAAAGCCCGTTCGCCGAGCATGACCTGAGCCAGTTCGGCAAACTGCAGATCAGTGTGACGGATGCCCAGGACGAGGTGCACACCGACTCATCCCTGAGCGTCAGCAGTACGTTGCGCAGCAAACTGGTCGAAGCCCACGCGTTGATCTACGACGATCTGGAAGACGACGAAGTGAGCCAGTGGGTTCATCGGGTCAAGCGTCTCTCGGAGCTGGGGCTTGAAGAAGAGGCCAGCGAACTCGAACAGAGCCTGATCGAACTGACCCGCAACGATCCGGAACTGCAGGCCGAATTCATCAAGGCCCTGACCAAGGATGGCGGGCGGTTGGTGGCGGACCCGGGCGCGAGCTGACTCTAGGTGCTCCCCCTGTAGTGAGGGGATTTAGCGAAACGTCGCACCGCCCCGTTGGCGTTGCGTTTTGTCAGGCAGAGCCAAAAGGGCTGCTACGCAGCCCAGCGGGGATAAATCCCCTCGCCACGATAGGTCCCTCGCCACAATGAGCGCTCAACGCTCAAACAACTCCAACTGCTCAAACCCACCCCGCAAGTCCTCCAGCCGCACTCCGATCCCCAACAATCGCACCGGTTTGCCGCCGCGGTTGAACGCCTGGGTCAACAGTAGCTGGTAACTGCCCAGGTCCCGCCCTGCCCCGGCCTGCTCAAGGGTGGTCTGGGTGAAGTCATGGAATTTCACTTTGACGAACGGCTTGCCCGGCCGATAGCTGCTGTCGATCCGCGCCATGCGCCCGCCCAGGGTTTCCATCAGTTCGGGCAGTTTGTCGAGGCAGCTCTGCAGATCAGGCAAATCGACGTCATAGGTGTTTTCCACGCTGATGGATTGCCGCCGGCTGTCGTTGTGCACCAGGCGCTCGTCAATTCCACGGGCGAGGCTCCAGAGTCGCTCGCCGAAACTGCCGAATTCACGCACCAGTGCCAACTTGTCCCACTCGCGCAAGTGCTGGCAGTCAATAATCCCGAGCCTGTTCAACTTGTCGGCGGTGACCTTGCCGACGCCGTGCAGCTTGCTCACCGGCAGCGCCGAGACGAAATCTTCCACTTGGTCAGGAGTGATGACGAACAGGCCGTTGGGCTTTTTCCAGTCACTGGCGATCTTGGCGAGAAACTTGTTCGGCGCCACGCCCGCGGAAACAGTGATGTGCAACTGGTTGGAAACACGCCGGCGAATATCCTGGGCGATGCGCGTGGCACTGCCGCCGAAATGCGGACTGGCGGAGACGTCCAGATAAGCCTCGTCCAGCGACAGCGGTTCGATCAGGTCGGTGTAATCGCTGAAAATCGTCTGAATTTCCCTGGAGGCCTCCCGATAGGCGTCCATCCGCGGCTTGACGATGGTCAGGTCGGGGCAGAGCTTCAGCGCGTGGCCAGAAGACATGGCTGAGCGCACACCGTAGGCCCGCGCCTCGTAATTGCAGGTCGCGATGACCCCACGCCGGTCCGCCGAGCCACCGACCGCCAGGGGTATGCCGGCCAGCCGCGGATCATCGCGCATTTCGATCGCGGCGTAGAAGCAGTCGCAGTCGACGTGGATGATTTTGCGTTGCGTCATATAAGCAGCGGTACATGCGATGGATCGGAGCGCCAGTATCTCACTCGAACCTGTACATAGCACCAGTAGTTTGAAAGATCCTTCGACAGATCTGGAAAATGCCTACATGAATGTGTTTCTTCAATCGCAGCGAACCGCCCAATAGAGCGCCAGGCCTTGCCAGGCCTGCGTCACAGCGCTGTCACATTGCCTTGGCGCAGGCTAACCGATTGAAGCTGAACAGGTTTTTCCAGCAAAGGGGTTGACAGCCGGGCGATTCGCTGTAGAATGCCGCCACACAGACGCGGGATGGAGCAGTCTGGTAGCTCGTCGGGCTCATAACCCGAAGGTCGTCGGTTCAAATCCGGCTCCCGCAACCAAATATCAAGAAAGGCTGCTCGAAAGAGTGGCCTTTTTTGTGCGCGCCTGTTTTCCTCTGCCGGTGCATTCCATGTCACTACGGCCATCGCAAAACGTCGAAGTTGTAGGACGATTTCCGTTTGTTTTCGCGCATTTAGGTGAACCGGCCGTTTATTTCATCCGGCGCTCTATTAACGGTTGACAGTCCGGCGTTCGCCTGTAGAATGCCGCCACACAGACGCGGGATGGAGCAGTCTGGTAGCTCGTCGGGCTCATAACCCGAAGGTCGTCGGTTCAAATCCGGCTCCCGCAACCAAATATCAAGAAAGGCTGCTCGAAAGAGTGGCCTTTTTTGTGTGTGCCGAAAAAGCCTAATTACAAATATTTTGTAATTATTTTCCGCCGCAGGGATTGGTAACTTGGCTGGATACCCCCATCCTGTCGCGCATAGCTCAAGAGGTGATTGATGCGCGCCCACTCGTCTGACCCACAAGACACTGTCAATGCGACACAACCGATCAAGGCCGAGCGATTGCGCTGGCTGGACCGGATCAGCCAGTACCGGCAACCGATCGGCCTCGCCGTCACGCTGCTGCTGTTTGCGATTGCCTTGATCGCCTGCCGTCACCTCCTGAGCGAACTCGACCTCTACGCCCTTCACGACTCGATCCTCGAGGTGCCGAGGCCGGCGCTGCTCGGTGCGATAGCCGCCACCGTGGCCGGCTTCATCATTCTGCTGGGCTATGAATGGTCCGCCACTCGCTACGCCGGCGTGAAGCTGCCCACCCAAACCCTGATCCTCGGCGGCTTCAGCGCGTTTGCGATCGGCAATGCGATCGGCCTGTCGCTGCTGTCGGGCGGTTCGGTTCGCTACCGCCTGTACGCCCGCCACGGCCTGGGGGCGGCGGATGTCGCCCACATGACATTGTTCGCCAGTCTGTCACTGGGTTGCGCGCTACCGCCACTGGCGGCCCTGGCGACGTTGAGCAATCTGCCTGCCGCCTCTGCCGCCCTGCACCTTCCCGCCACTTTGCTGGGGGTGATCGCCGTTGCCGTGCTGCTGCTGACCAGTGCGCTGGCCATCGGCATCTATCGCCGCCGCCTGCCGGAACAACCCTATCGGGATGCCCTGCTGGTCAAGGCCGGTCGCCGCACGCTGCGTCTGCCGGGCCGCCGGCTGACGTTCCTGCAACTGATCATCACCGCGCTGGATGTCGCCGCCGCGGCAACGGTGCTCTATCTGTTGCTGCCGGAGGCGCCACCGTTCGGCCCCTTCTTGCTGGTTTACCTGCTGGCGCTCGCCGCCGGCGTCCTCAGTCATGTGCCGGGCGGCGTCGGGGTGTTCGAAGCGATCCTGCTGGCCGCGTTTGCCGACAGACTCGGGGCTGCGCCGCTGGCGGCCGCCCTGCTGCTGTATCGCCTGATCTACGTGCTGCTGCCGATGCTGGTGGCGTGCGTATTGTTGTTGATCAATGAGGCACAACGGCTGTTCCAGACCCGCCAGACCCTGCGGGCGGCGTCCGGTTTCGCGGCGCCAATCCTGGCAGTGCTGGTGTTCCTGTCCGGCGTGGTGCTGCTGTTTTCCGGCGTGACGCCGGAGATCGACACGCGCCTGGAGCACATCGGCTTCCTGATCCCGCATCGCCTGGTGGACGCCTCGCACTTTGGCGCCAGCCTGGTGGGCGTGTTGTGCCTGTTGCTCGCCCAAGGCCTGCGTCGCCGCTTGTCCGCAGCCTGGATGCTGACCACTGTCCTGTTGCTGGTGGGCGCCCTCCTCTCGCTGCTCAAGGGTTTCGACTGGGAAGAAGCCACCCTGCTGACGCTGACCGCAGCCCTGCTGGCGGTCTTCCGGCGTTCCTTTTACCGCCCAAGTCGCCTGACCGAGCTGCCCTTCTCGCCGTTGTTCCTGATTGCCAGCCTCTGCGTGCTGGGTGCGTCGATCTGGCTGCTGCTGTTTGCCTATCAGGATGTGCCGTATAGCCATCAACTGTGGTGGCAGTTCACCCTGGACGCCGACGCCCCGCGTGGCCTGCGCTCGCTGCTGGGTGCCGCGGTGCTGCTGGTGGTGGTGTCCCTGACCTGGCTGCTGCGCACCGCTCGGCCGGTGATTCATCTGCCTACGGCTGAAGAACTGGAGCGCGCCCGGACGATTCTCATGGCGTCTTCGCAACCCGACGGCGGCCTGGCCCTGACCGGCGACAAGGCGCTGCTGTTTCATCCCAACGATGAAGCCTTCCTGATGTATGCCCGCCGTGGCCGCAGCCTGGTCGCGCTGTACGACCCGATCGGGCCGACCCAGCAACGGGCGGAAATGATCTGGCAGTTCCGTGACCTTTGCGACATCTACCACGCCAGGCCAGTGTTCTATCAGGTGCGTGCCGAGAACCTGCCCTATTACATGGACATCGGCCTGACTGCGATCAAGCTGGGCGAAGAAGCGCGGGTCGATCTCAAGCGTTTTGATCTCGAAGCCAAGGGCAAGGAGATGAAGGACCTGCGCTACACCTGGAATCGCGGCACCCGTGACGGCCTGTCACTGGAGATCCATGAACCGGGCCAGGCGCCAATGGACGAACTCAAGGTTATTTCCGATGCCTGGCTGACCGGCAAGAATGTACGTGAGAAAGGTTTCTCCCTGGGGCGATTCAGCCATGATTACCTCAAGCACTTCCGCATCGCGGTGATTCGTTTCGAGGGGCGTCCGGTGGCGTTCGCCAACCTGCTGGAAACCCATAGCCATGAGCTGGCCAGCCTTGACCTCATGCGTGCTCATCCCGAAGCCCCGAAGCTGACCATGGAGTTCATGATGGTCGGCCTCATCCAGCATTACAAAAACCATGACTACGCCCGCTTCAGCCTCGGCATGGTCCCGCTCTCGGGCCTGCAACCGCGTCGCGGCGCTCCATTGACCCAGCGCCTGGGTTCGATGGTGTTTCGCCGTGGCGAGCAGCTCTACAATTTCCAGGGCCTGCGCCGCTTCAAAGACAAATTCCAGCCTGACTGGGAACCTCGTTACATGGCCGTGCCCGCCGGACTCGATCCGCTGGTAGCGCTGGCCGATACCGCCGCCCTGATTGCGGGCGGCCTGACTGGATTGGTGAAACGCTGATGATGCAACGCTCCTGGCGATACGTAGTGGCCGCCCTGCTGGTGCTGGCGGTGATTCTCGGTGGCGGCTACTGGTACTGGAACCGCCCGGCCCCGCAACCGACCCTGGAACAACTGGAGCCGGCCGATGGCGTGCCGATGACCCGAGTCATCCCCGGCACCAAGGCACGCGCCCAGGTGCTGGTGGCGGTCAACGAGGACCAGAAGCTCAGCGACACCCAATTGACGACCCTCAGCCGCAGCGGCTCGGCGCAGATCGTCCAGGTGATCCTGCCCAAGGACTGCATGCTCCAGGGGCGCGCCTTGCAAGCCGGCCTGCGGCAGCTGCACGGCCCGGCCACGCTGGTCAGCGGCATCGGTCCCGGCGCGGTGCTGGCCTGGCGCTGGCTGGCTGAACAGAAGGACGACAAGGCCCAGGCCGTCTCGGTCGACCTGGCCCTGGAAAAACCCGGCTGCACCCACCTGCTGCCCAAAAGCGCCGGCCATGGTCGCTGGCTGGTGGCCTGGAACGATAACCCCGACGATACCAGCGCCGCTTTCGTGCGCGACCAGAAGAATGCCGAAACCAGCATCAGCGACTACGACATCAACCTGGCGCAGGTACTCAACAACGAGCTGCGCAAGATCCTGGTGGGCGCCGACAAGGGCAAGGGCGGCCTGAGCATTCCGGTGGTGGAAGTCCCCGCCAGCCAGGCCCGGGACACCGTGACGCTGTTTCTCTCCGGCGACGGTGGCTGGCGTGACCTGGACCGCGACGTGGCCGATGAAATGGCCAAGGTCGGTTACCCGGTGGTCGGCATCGACACCCTGCGCTATTACTGGCAGCACAAGAGCCCCGAACAGAGCGCGACCGACCTGACCGAGCTGATGCAACACTATCGCCAGATCTGGGGCACCAAACGCTTCGTCCTGACCGGCTATTCCTTCGGAGCCGATGTCCTGCCGGCAATCTACAACCGCCTGCCGGCGACAGAACAGCAACGGGTCGATGCGATTATCCTGCTCGCCTTTGCCCGCACCGGCAGCTTCGAAATCGAAGTCGAGGGCTGGCTCGGCAACGCCGGCACCGAAGCCGCCACCGGCCCGGAAATGGCCAAGCTGCCGGCGGAAAAAGTGGTGTGCATCTATGGCGCGGAAGAAGCCAACGAAAGTGGCTGCACCGACAAGACCGCCGTAGGCGAAGCCATAAAGCTGCCCGGCGGCCATCACTTCGATGAAAACTACCCGGCCCTGGCCAAGCGGTTGATCGATGAGATCAACAAGCGGCAGACCACACCTGCCGCGCAGTGAGCTGATACACAGCTGACAAAAAGCCCCTGCAACCTCACGGTGCAGGGGCTTTTTGTTGCCCGCCTGGTATCTCCCTGTGGGAGCGAGCTTGCTCGCGATAGCGTCCGGTCAGCTTACCTTGATGTTGAATGTCCCTGAGCCATCGCGAGCAAGCTCGCTCCCACAAGGGGCAAGGAGCAGGGAGCTCGCCTTGCTATCGGGCTTGGGCCTACATCTCCACCTGCGTACCCAGCTCGATCACTCGGTTCAACGGCAGATTGAAGAAGCGCAGGTTGCCGTTGGCGTTCTTCAGCATGAAGGCGAACAGCGACTCGCGCCAGCGGGCCATGCCTTCGAGCTTGGAGGCGATGACGGTCTCGCGGCTGAGGAAGTACGTCGTGCGCATCGGGCTGAAATCCAGTTCATCCAGATGGCAGAGCTTGAGCGCCTGGGGCACGTCCGGTTCGTCGGTGAAGCCGAAATGCAGGATGACCCGGAAGAAGCCCTCGCCGTAGGCATCGACCTCGAAGCGCCGCTGCGACGGTACGCGGGGAATGTCCTCGTAGACCACGGTCAACAACACCACTTGCTCGTGCAGCACCTGGTTGTGCAACAGGTTATGCAACAGCGCGTGGGGCACGGCATCCGAGCGCGCAGTCAGGAACACCGCGGTGCCCTGCACACGATGCGGCGGCTGCACGCGAATGCTGCTGATGAACACCGGCAACGGCAACGCACCTTCGTCCAGGCGCTCCACCAGCAGTTGTTTGCCGCGCTTCCAGGTAGTCATCAGCACGAACAAGGCGATACCGGCAATGACCGGGAACGCGCCGCCCTGGATGATCTTCGGCACGTTGGCGGCGAAGTACAGCCCATCTACCAGCAGGAAACCGAACAGCACCGGCACCGCTAGCAACGGCGGCCATTTCCACAACAACAGGATCACGGCGGAGACCAGGATCGTGGTCATCAACATCGTACCGGTCACCGCCACGCCGTAGGCCGAAGCCAGCGCTCCGGACGACTCGAAGCCCAGCACCAGCAGCACCACGCCGACCATCAACGACCAATTCACCGCACCGATGTAGATCTGGCCCTGTTCGGCACTGGAGGTGTGCTGGATGTACATACGCGGGATGTAGCCGAGCTGGATTGCCTGGCGCGTCAGCGAGAACGCGCCGGAAATCACCGCTTGCGAAGCGATCACCGTCGCCAGGGTCGACAGGCCCACCAATGGCAGTAATGCCCAGCTCGGCGCCAGCAGATAGAACGGGTTGCGCGCCGCTTCAGGGTCGCCGAGCAGCAAGGCGCCCTGGCCGAAATAGTTGAGCATAAGGCCCGGCAGCACGAGGATAAACCAGGCGCGAGCGATCGGCTTGCGACCGAAATGCCCCATGTCGGCATACAGCGCTTCAGCCCCGGTCAGCGCCAGCACCACCGCGCCAAGGATCGCCACGCCCATGCCCGGGTGGACGACAAAAAAACGCACGGCCCAGGCCGGGTTCACTGCGTTTAATACTTCCGGATGCTGGCTGATGCCATACACGCCCAGAGCGCCGAGCACGAGGAACCAGGTCACCATGATCGGGCCGAACAGGATGCCGATCCGCGCGGTGCCGTGACGCTGGATCAGGAACAACGCGACCAGCACCACCACCGAAAGCGGCACCACCCAGTGATCGATGCCTTCAAATGCCAGGCCGAGGCCTTCCACCGCCGACAGTACCGAGATCGCCGGGGTGATCATGCTATCGCCATAGAACAGCGCCGCACCGATCAGGCCGCAGATCACCAGCAACGTGCGCAACCGCGCCCTGCCGGCCGCCGCCCGCCGCGCCAGGGCGGTCAGGGCCATGATCCCGCCCTCGCCCTGGTTGTCGGCGCGCAGGACGAACATCATGTATTTGATCGACACGACCCAGATCAGCGACCAGAAAATCAGCGACAGAATCCCCAGCACCCCGTCATGGTTGACCGGCACGCCATAGCCGCCGGAAAACACTTCCTTCAGGGTATACAGGGGGCTTGTGCCGATGTCGCCATATACCACTCCGACCGCCGCGACCAGCATGCTCAGCGGCTTCGTTGCCGAATGCTCGGCAGTCGCCGCCTGACTACTTGCATGACCCATCCAACACTCCTGATTCCCAGACCTGTCTTCTCTGTAAAAGAAGCCGTACGCTTTGTGCCGCAGCATGCGCTGTTTTACGCTTTGTTACAGACGTTTTGTTGACTGTAGCAATCGCCAGAAGGCAAAGGCGCGAAGCATAGCGCAGCACTCGTCGTTTTTCCCTGCATAAAGCTGGTCAAGTGCGCCCGCCATGGATAGAATTGCGCACTTTTTGATCAGAGGCGCGTCAGGCGCCCTGTCTCGCACGAGACGATCCCCCTTATACCGAGGTTAGACATGTCCACCACTCCCGCGCCAGCCAACCCGAAGGTTGGCTTCGTATCACTGGGTTGCCCGAAGGCTCTGGTCGACTCCGAGCGCATCCTGACCCAACTGCGCATGGAAGGTTATGACGTGGTGTCCACCTACCAGGACGCCGACGTGGTAGTGGTCAACACCTGTGGCTTCATCGACTCCGCCAAGGCCGAATCCCTCGAAGTCATCGGCGAAGCCATCAAGGAAAACGGCAAGGTCATCGTGACCGGCTGCATGGGCGTGGAAGAAGGCAACATCCGCAACGTGCACCCGAGCGTGTTGTCGGTGACCGGTCCGCAGCAGTACGAGCAAGTGGTCAACGCCGTGCACGAAGTCGTGCCGCCGCGCCAGGACCACAACCCGCTGATCGACCTGGTGCCGCCGCAAGGCATCAAGCTGACCCCGCGTCACTACGCCTACCTGAAGATTTCCGAAGGCTGCAACCACAGTTGCAGCTTCTGCATCATCCCGTCGATGCGCGGCAAACTGGTCAGCCGTCCGGTCGGTGATGTACTCGACGAGGCCCAGCGCCTGGTCAAGTCTGGCGTCAAGGAGCTGCTGGTGATTTCCCAGGACACCAGTGCCTATGGTGTCGACGTGAAATACCGCACCGGTTTCTGGAACGGCGCGCCGGTGAAAACCCGCATGACCGAGCTGTGCGAAGCGCTCAGCAGCCTCGGCGTCTGGGTCCGCCTGCATTACGTCTACCCGTATCCGCATGTCGACGAGCTGATCCCGCTGATGGCCGCCGGCAAGATCCTGCCGTACCTCGACATCCCGTTCCAGCACGCCAGCCCGAAAGTGCTCAAGGCGATGAAGCGCCCGGCCTTTGAAGACAAGACCCTGGCACGTATCAAGAACTGGCGCGAAATCTGCCCGGACCTGATCATCCGCTCGACCTTCATCGTCGGCTTCCCCGGCGAAACCGAGGAAGACTTCCAATACCTGCTGAATTGGCTGACCGAAGCCCAGCTCGACCGCGTCGGTTGCTTCCAGTACTCGCCGGTCGAAGGCGCACCGGCCAACGACCTGGACCTGGACGTGGTCCCGGACGACGTCAAGCAGGAGCGTTGGGAACGCTTCATGGCGCACCAGCAGGCGATCAGCTCGGCCCGCCTGCAAATGCGCATCGGCCGTGAAATCGAAGTGCTCGTGGACGAAGTCGACGAGCAAGGCGCCGTCGGCCGCTGCTTCTTCGACGCCCCGGAAATCGACGGCAACGTCTTCATCGACAACGGCAGCAACCTCAAGCCAGGCGACAAGGTCTGGTGCAAGGTCACCGACGCCGATGAGTATGATTTGTGGGCTGAGCAGATCGGTTGATTCAGGCCTGCACTTAAAAAATCATGAAGCCCTGCTCTGTAACAAGATGCGGGGCTTTTTTACGGCTATCGTATGCAGACATAACATTTCCACCATAAGGAACAGGCGGACATGCGTCAGCATTCGGTCATCCACACACCGAAACCGAGCGATTACGAGGAATTGACCCGGGTCTGGGAAGCGTCGGTACGCGCTACCCATGACTTCCTGCCAGACAGCTACATCGAGCTGCTGAAGAACCTGGTACTCACCCGTTACCTGGACGCGGTGATGCTGATCTGTACTCGGGACCACCGTCAACGCATCACCGGGTTTGCCGGTGTGGCGGCCGGCAAGATCGAAATGCTCTTCATCGACCCGCAACACCGGGGCCAAGGCCTGGGCAAACAACTGCTGCGCTATGCCATGGAGCACCTGAACGCCAACGAGCTGGACGTCAACGAACAGAACCCGCAAGCCCTGGGCTTTTATCTCAAGCAAGGCTTTGAAGTGGTCGGGCGTTCCGCACGGGATGGCATGAACCAGCCGTACCCGTTGCTGCACATGCGCTACAAACAAGCCGACCTGAAGGCCGGACGCGGCTAAAAGCTGCCTGAGGCAAATGGACCCGCGATTAACCGGCGCCAGACAGGTACAATGCCCACCCTCTTTTTGTTACGGCCCCGTCATGACTGACCCGATTCGTCTCTCCAAACGCCTCATCGAACTCGTCGGCTGCTCCCGTCGGGAGGCTGAGCTGTTCATCGAGGGCGGCTGGGTCACCGTGGACGGCGAAGTGATCGACGAGCCGCAGTTCAAGGTCACCGGCCAGAAGGTCGAACTCGACCCGCAAGCCAAGGCCACTGCGCCGGAGCCGGTGACGATCCTGCTCAACGTCCCGGCGGGCATGGACGTCGACACCGCCATGGCAACCCTCGGACCGGAGACCCTGAGCGACGAACATCGCTTCGGCAAGCGCCCGCTCAAGGGCCACTTTCTGCGCCTGACCGCCAGCGCCGACTTGCAGGCCAATGCCAGCGGCCTGCTGGTGTTCACCCAGGACTGGAAGATCCTGCGCAAGCTCACCGCCGACGCGGCCAAGATCGAGCAGGAATACGTAGTCGAAGTCGAGGGTGAAATGGTCGCCCACGGTCTTAATCGCCTGAACCACGGCCTGACCTACAAAGGCAAGGAATTGCCTGCGGTCAAGGCCAGCTGGCAGAACGAAAACCGCCTGCGCTTCGCCATGAAGAATCCGCAACCAGGCGCCATTGCACTGTTTTGCCAAGCGGTCGGCCTGAAGGTCGTCGCTATCCGCCGCATCCGCATCGGCGGCGTGTCCATCGGCAAGGTGCCGTTGGGCCAATGGCGCTATCTGTCCGCCAAAGAAAAATTCTAGACACGACTTTACTGGCGCCGCACCGAGCTGGGGCGCCCACTGCCGATTGATCAGGACTGCACACATGATTCACAACGACGTACTGCGCAGCGTGCGCTACATGCTCGACATCAGCGACAAGAAAGTCATCGAGATCATCAAGCTGGGCGGCCTGGATGTTTCCCTGGAAGACCTGACTGGCTACCTCAAGAAAGACGAGGAAGAAGGCTTTGTGTTCTGCCCGGACCTGGTCATGGCGCATTTTCTCGATGGCCTGGTGATCTTCAAGCGCGGCAAGGACGAAAGCCGTCCGCCGCAGCCGATCGAAGTGCCGGTGACCAACAACATCATCCTGAAGAAACTGCGCGTGGCGTTCGAGCTGAAGGAAGACGACATGCACGCCATTCTCAAGGCCGCCGAATTCCCGGTATCAAAGCCGGAGTTGAGCGCGCTGTTCCGCAAATTCGGCCACACCAACTATCGCCCATGCGGCGACCAGTTGCTGCGCAATTTCCTCAAGGGCCTGACGCTGCGCGTGCGCGGCTGATCCATGACCTACAACGTTTCCCCCATCGGCTTCGTCCGCTCCTGCTTCAAGGAGAAGTTCGCCATTCCGCGCCAGCCACACCTGGCCCCGGCCGCGCGTGGCGTGCTGGAGCTGGTGGCGCCGTTCGACCAGGGCGAAGCGGTGCAGGGCCTGGAGCAGGTCAGTCATGTCTGGCTGCTGTTCCTGTTCCACCAGGCCCTGGAGGAAAAACCACGATTGAAGGTGCGTCCGCCCCGACTGGGCGGCAACAAGTCCATGGGCGTATTCGCCACCCGCGCCACCCATCGCCCCAACGGCATCGGTCAGTCAGTGGTGAAGCTGGAACGGGTCGAAGCGGGTCGGCTGTGGATTTCGGGCATCGATCTGCTGGACGCGACGCCAGTGCTGGACATCAAGCCCTACGTGCCCTACGCCGACATCATCGGCTCGGCGACGAACAGCATCGCCAGCGCAGCGCCTGCATTGATTCCGGTGCAATGGGCGGACTCAGCCCTGCTTCAAGCCCGCGAGCATGCCCTGCGCCTCGAAGAGCCCTTGGTGGAGTTGATCGAACAATGCCTGGCCCAGGATCCACGTCCGGCGTATCAGGTCCCCGCAGCCGAACGGGAATACGGCGCGCAGTTCTGGGACCTGGATGTGCGCTGGCATTATCCGCAGCCGGGATTGATCCGGGTACTGGAAGTGATCCCGGCGCAGGAATAATCGCCGGAAACGAAAAAGCCCGCGCGGCCTGGATCAGGCGGCGCGGGCTTTTTTCGTGATCTGTCAGTAGGACCGAGTCGCTGCTATCGCGAGCAAGCTCGCTCCCACAGTTGATTTGTGTTGTTCCAGAGATTTGATTCAACAAAAAACCTGTGGGAGCGAGCTTGCTCGCGATGGCGGTAGGTCAGCCAACGCACAAACCGCGGTTTATTTCTCTACAAACGCCCGCTCGATCAGGTAATCACCCGGCTCACGCATACGCGGCGAAACGGTCAGGCCGAAGCTGTTGAGCACTTCGCTGGTCTCGTCGAGCATGCTTGGGCTGCCGCACAACATGGCGCGGTCGTCCTGCGGGTTGATCGGTGGCAGGCCGATGTCGCGGAAAAGCTTGCCGCTGCGCATCAGGTCGGTCAGGCGGCCTTCGTTCTCGAAGGGCTCGCGGGTCACGGTCGGGTAGTAGATCAGCTTTTCGCGGAGCGCTTCGCCGAAGAATTCGTTCTGTGGCAGATGCTCGGTAATGAATTCGCGGTAGGCGACTTCATTGACGTAACGCACGCCGTGGCACAGGATCACTTTCTCGAAACGCTCGTAGGTTTCCGGATCCTGGATCACGCTCATGAATGGCGCCAGCCCGGTACCGGTGCTGAGCAGATACAAATGTTTGCCAGGCTTGAGGTCGTCGAGCACCAGCGTGCCGGTAGGCTTCTTGCTGATGATGATCTCGTCGCCTTCCTTCAGGTGCTGCAGCTGGGAAGTCAGCGGACCGTCGGGAACCTTGATGCTGAAAAATTCGAGATGCTCTTCCCAATTCGGGCTGGCAATCGAGTAAGCGCGCATAAGCGGGCGGCCGTTGGGCTGCTGCAGGCCGATCATCACGAACTGACCGTTCTCGAAGCGCAGGCCCGGATCGCGGGTGCACTTGAAGCTGAACAGAGTGTCGTTCCAGTGATGAACACTGAGGACACGCTCGTGGTTCATGTTGCTCATGTACGGGGGACTCCTGGAAATGATGCCTGCGCCGATAATCTGCGCAATTGCATCGCATTCTAATGGCGGCGACAATATCTGTTAAATGGATTATTAAGATAAGGGTTATCGGTTATATCGATATGCGATTTACTCTACGTCAACTTCAAGTCTTCGTCGCCGTCGCCCAGCAGGAAAGCGTGTCCCGTGCCGCGGGCCTGCTCAACCTGTCGCAGTCGGCCGCCAGCACTTCCATCACCGAATTGGAGCGCCAGTCCAGCTGCCAGCTCTTCGACCGCGCCGGCAAACGCCTGAGCCTCAACGCCCTCGGCAAGCAATTGCTGCCCCAGGCAGTGGCGCTGCTGGACCAGGCCAAGGAGATCGAAGACCTGCTCAACGGCAAGTCCGGCTTCGGTTCACTGGCGGTCGGCGCCACCCTGACTATTGGCAATTACCTGGCGACCCTGCTTATCGGCGGCTTCATGCAGCGCCATCCGGAAAGCCAGGTGAAGCTGCATGTGCAAAACACCGCCAATATCGTGCACCAGGTTGCTCACTATGAAATTGATCTGGGTCTGATCGAAGGCGACTGCAGCCACCCGGACATCGAGGTGCAGAGCTGGGTCGAGGATGAATTGGTGGTGTTCTGCGCGCCCCAGCATCCATTGGCCAAACGCGGCCAGGCGACAATGGAGGAGTTGACCCGCGAAGCCTGGATCCTGCGGGAACAGGGCTCCGGCACCCGCCTGACCTTCGACCAGGCCATGCGTCACCACCGTAGCGCGTTGAATATCCGCCTGGAGCTGGAACACACCGAAGCGATCAAGCGCGCCGTGGAGTCCGGCCTGGGGATAGGCTGTATCTCGCGCCTGGCCCTGCGTGACGCTTTTCGCCGCGGCAGCCTGGTGGCCGTGGAAACCCCGGACATGGATCTGTCGCGGCAATTTTATTTCATCTGGCACAAACAGAAATACCAGACATCGGCCATGCGTGAGTTTCTTGATCTGTGCCGGGCGTTCACCGCTGGGGTGCAGCGTAGCGACGAGATCGTCCTGCCCGCCATCGCCTGAAACTCAGAGCAGTATCAGGCCCCAAACCAACGCGATCATCGTCAGGGCGACCAACTGGGCGGCGCTGCCCATGTCCTTGGCATTTTTCGACAGTGGGTGCAGCTCCAGGGAAATGCGGTCGATGGCCGCTTCCACCGCGGAGTTCAGCAACTCCACGATCAGGGCCAGCAGGCACACCGCGATCAGCAAGGCCTGCTCGACGCGGCTGACGTTAAGGAAGAACGACAGCGGAATCAGGATGACATTGAGCAGCACCAGTTGACGGAAAGCGGCTTCGCCAACGAACGCCGCACGCAGGCCGTCCAGGGAATAGCCGGAGGCATTGAGGATGCGTTTCAGGCCGGTTTGGCCTTTAAAAGGTGACATAAGGTAGGCACTGATCGAAAGGAATGGAGAAGCTAATGGAACCGCAGTCAAAAAAGCGTGAATTCAGACACTACGACTGCGGCGAAATTGACTCGAGTTGTTGCAGCAACAAGGCCGCCTGCGTCCGGGTGCGCACGTTGAGTTTACGAAAGATCGCCGTAACGTGGGCCTTGATAGTCGCCTCGGACACATTCAGCTCATAGGCAATCTGCTTGTTCAGCAGGCCTTCGCAGACCATGGTCAGCACCCGGAATTGCTGCGGCGTGAGGCTGGCCAGCCCTTCGCTGGCGGCCTTGGCTTCCGCGGAAACACTCACCGCCTCGAACGCCTGGGGCGGCCAGGATACATCGCCATCAAGGACGGCCTTCACCGCTCTTTGAATCATTTCCAGGGAACTGGACTTGGGGATGAACCCGCTGGCGCCGAACTCGCGGGCCTTGACCATCACCGAGGCCTCTTCCTGGGCCGAGACCATCACCACCGGAATTTGCGGGTATTGCCCACGCAACAGCACGAGGCCAGAAAAACCATACGCACCGGGCATGTTCAGATCCAGCAGCACCAGGTCCCAGTCGGCCTTTTCAGCCAATCGGCTTTCCAGTTCCGCGATGCTGGCCACCTCCGTCAACCGGACATCCGAGCCAAGGCCCAGGGTCACTGCCTGATGCAACGCGCTGCGAAAAAGCGGGTGGTCATCGGCAATCAGGATTTCGTATGTGGCCATTTTTCAAATGATCCTGTTTTTTTAGTGGCAGGCCCGATGCATTCGCGCCTCGCCAAACAACTCAAGACACCGCCAAGCAGCGGCATCCACAGGGGGCATGTTCAACGCCAATCACAGCGTTTCAAACTCCAGCCGCACCCTGGTCGGCGCCCAGCATGCCCAGCGAAGCCGGGGTGGTCAAGCAGCACGGTCACGGCCTTATCCAGTATGGGCCACTACTCGGCCAACAGCGCAGGAGCCGCGCGAACGAAGGGTTGCAGCTCGGCATGGGCCGGCGTGGACTCGTTCACCTCCTGCTGGCGCTTGGCGCCGAGGTAATGCTGGCTGAACACATCGAAATAGGCGTCCAGGGCCGACGCCGCGTCGCTGTCCCCCGCCAGTTCCAGGCACAGCGCCGCCACTTCGGCGGTACACAGGTGTTCGCTGCGGGTCGAGCGACGCAAGCGATAACGAGACAACTTGTCGGGCAACAGGCTCAGAATGGGCAATCGGTCGAAATACGGGCTTTTACGAAACATCTTGCGCGCTTCCGTCCAGGTCGCGTCCAGCAGAATGAACAACGGACGCTTGCCCTGATCGAGCGCCACCGTGTGGGTGACACGGGACGGTTCGACATACTCGCCTGGAAACACCAGATAAGGCTGCCATTGCGGGTCATTCAGCAAAGCCAGCAATTGCCCGTCGACCTCGGTACGCGACCAGATGAAGGCATGGTTGTCGCGCACCACATCGGCGATCAGCCAACCGGTATTGCTCGGCTTGAAGACTTCTTTGTTGGTCATGATCAGGCAGACCCCGGAACGGGTCTCGACGCTCGGGCGCCAGGCACACAGGCAATGGCTTTCGATCACCCGACACGCGCTACAACGAGGCGCGCGCCAGCCACGGGCCTGGAGCGGCTTGATGCCCTCGTCGACGCGCTGGTCGCGCAGGCGGGCTACGGCGTTGGGGGCATGGATCATAGCGGGCGACGCCCACGGACAAGAGAACTCGACACGAACAACACTCGGCAGGACAACAAAGCCCGGCAGTCTACCAGAGCGCGCAAGCCTGTACCGTCTACCCGGGCTCCCCTATAATCGCCGCCACTGAACGCACAGTCACGTGACCGGTCGAACCCCCTGTCACTGAACCAGGAGAGTTTCATGCTGCGCCTTATCGTCCCAACCGTTGCCGTTCTGCTGGCGACGTCCATCAGCGCTCAGGCCGCGTCGCTGAAAGAACTCGAACTGAACAAGATGCTGCAGAACGTGGCCACGCAAAGCAGCGTCGGCACTCCGCGTGCCATCAACGAAGACATTCTCGACCAGGGTTATACCGTCGAAGGCACCGAGCTGATCAACCATCTCAGCGTGCAAAGCAGCCACGCCCAGAAAATGCGCGCCGACCCCAAGGCGGTCTACTTCCAGCTGGGCTCCACGGTGTGCACCAACCCAGGCTTTCGCAAGTTGATGGCCAAGGGCGCAACCATGCGTTACGAATTCACCGAAGTTAAGACCAATCGTCCGGTCGCCACCGAACGCTTCCAGGAATCGGACTGCCCGAAACCGGCCAAGACCAAGAAATAATCAACCCGAGCTGGCGCGCCGCTGCTCATCGTCGGCGCGCAGTTCCGCCACCAGCGCCTGCAAATAGCGCGAGCGCCATTCCCTGCCCTCCAGCCGACGGCAGCACTCCTCTTCAAGGCTCACCTGATTGGCCTGAGCCGCTTCCAACAGCATCAGGTACAACTGCTTGTCGAGTTCCAGAGTTACCCTGGTCATTTCTCCCGCCTCCCTGCCCCCGAAAATGCTTAACGTGGACGCCCAACCCTGGACGTCGAATAACGTCAGCACGCTTGTTATGAGTAAATCAGAGCGGGACGTAGCCAGTCGGTGAACTGACGAGCGGCGCATTACCCACTATCAGAGCTGGAGCACCGGACGCCTTCGCGAGCAGGCTCGCTCCCACAGGAATTTTGCCGAACGCACACCTGATGTTCACTGAAGATCAATTGTGGGAGCGAGCCTGCTCGTGATGACGGGTTCCAACAAGGCCAGGTGACGGTTGCAAACCGTCATCTGCGAGCGCCATGATCAACAAGAGGCTAGATTCAAAATATCGCCTGTTACCGGGCAGAACGAGGCTGCCCTTGCCAATACCCTGACGCTTGATTTTTTTCATCCAAGGGAAACAGCAGAATCCGTTGGCTGGCTTGATCGCCTTGCTGCAATTTGCGTCGAGCCAGGTTGAATGCCCGGGCATACGCCGGGCTGACGACGGCACAGGAAGTGCCGTGGCCCTGACGAATCTCTCGTTCGGGCCAGGTTCTGTTCAGAAGGAGAAGCTGAATGCCTTACAAACCGAATGACCTGCTCAGTCGGCATTTTGAGAACCATGGCCACGACCTCACCCGCAAGGTCGAAGAGCAACTCAACCTGGTATCACCCAACAGTCCCAATCTCCCCATTTACCGCGACATGATCCTTACCGTGCTGCGCATGGCCCAGGAAGATCACAACCGCTGGAACGCCAAAATCACGCTGCAAGCACTGCGCGAACTGGAACATGCCTTCCGCACCCTCGAACAATTCAAGGGCCGTCGCAAAGTCACGGTCTTTGGCTCGGCCCGAACGCCCATCGAGCATCCGCTGTATGGCTTGGCGCGAAAACTGGGGGCGGCGCTGGCCCGGTCGGACATGATGGTCATCACCGGCGCAGGCGGAGGCATCATGGCCGCCGCCCATGAAGGCGCAGGCCGCGAGCACAGCCTGGGTTTCAACATCACCCTCCCCTTCGAACAACATGCGAACCCGACCGTTGAAGGCACGCAGAACCTCCTCCCGTTCCATTTCTTCTTCACCCGCAAGCTGTTCTTCGTCAAGGAAGCAGACGCGTTAGTGCTCTGCCCAGGTGGTTTCGGCACCCTTGATGAAGCATTGGAAGTCTTGACGCTGGTGCAGACAGGCAAGAGCCCATTGGTGCCGATAGTGTTGCTGGATGTGCCGGGAGGTAAATTCTGGCAGAGCGCCCTGGATTTCATTCATGAACAATTGGGAGAAAACCGCTACATCCTGCCCACCGACATGAAGTTGATGCGCCTGGTGTACACCGCCGAGGATGCGGTGGAAGAAATCAATCAGTTCTATCGCAACTTCCACTCCAGCCGCTGGCTCAAGCATCAGTTCGTGATCCGCATGAATCATGCGCTCACCGAACAGGCGATGCAGCAGATGCAGGTCCAATTTGCCGATCTATGCCTGAACGACTGCTTCCATCAGCATGCCTACAGCGGCGAGGAGCCGGAGGAGGCGCCTTTCAGCCACCTGACGCGCCTGGCATTCACCTTCAACGCCCGCGATCACGGTCGACTTAGAGAACTGGTGGACTATATCAACCTGCCGGAAAACTGGGCCCAGCCTGCCGCCCAACCCCACCCGCTGACCTGGGAACCAATCGAGGTGACTTGAGCCAAAAAAAAACGGCCCGCTATCGAAATAGCGGGCCGTTTTATCTAGTCATCCATGCTACGACCGCTGAACAGCCGATTGATCATTTCCATGGAGTATCCTCGATACGCCAGGAAACGCCCTTGCCTGGCCCGTTCCTTCGCATCAATGGGCAGATGCCCTGAGAACTTGCGACGCCAGGTATCGATTAACTGTTCCTGCCAATCGATACCGCTTTCACGCAAGGCAAGTTCGATATCCGGTCGTTGCAAGCCGCGCTGGCCAAGTTCTTCGCGAATTCGCATCGGGCCATAACCAGAGCGGGCGCGATAGGAGACAAAGCTTTCAAGGTAGCGCGATTCCGACAACAGCCCCTCTTCCGTCAAGCGGTCCAGGGCTGTGTCGATCAATTCATCAGAGGCGCCGCGCTGGCGCAGTTTACGCGTCAGCTCGACTCGACCGTGCTCGCGTCTGGCGAGCAGGTCCATTGCGGTTCGCCGCACTGCGACGAGGGTATCGAGTACGGCGGTCATCGGATCGATCAGATGTCAGCGTCAGCCAGATCGTCTGCAGTCTCGCGGTTGGCCACGGCCTTGACGTCTGCAACCGGGCTCAACAGTTTGTCGCGCAGTTGCTTCTCGAGAGTTGCCGCGACTTCCGGATTGTCCGCCAGGAACTTGGCCGAGTTGGCCTTGCCCTGACCGATCTTGGTACCGTTGTAGGCATACCAGGCGCCGGATTTCTCGACGAAACCGTGCAGCACACCCAGGTCGATCATCTCGCCGTTGAGGTAGATGCCCTTGCCGTACAGGATCTGGAATTCGGCCTGACGGAACGGCGATGCCACCTTGTTTTTCACGACCTTGACGCGGGTTTCACTGCCGACAACCTCATCACCTTCTTTCACCGCGCCGGTACGACGGATGTCCAGGCGAACCGAGGCGTAGAACTTCAGCGCGTTACCACCGGTGGTGGTTTCAGGACTGCCGAACATCACGCCAATTTTCATGCGGATCTGGTTGATGAAAATCACCAGGCAGTTGGCATTCTTGATGTTACCGGTGATCTTGCGCAGGGCCTGGGACATCAGGCGAGCCTGGAGGCCCACGTGCATGTCGCCCATTTCACCTTCGATTTCCGCTTTGGGTACCAGTGCCGCTACGGAGTCGACGATGATCACGTCAACCGCGTTGGAGCGCACCAGCATGTCGGTGATTTCCAGGGCCTGTTCGCCAGTGTCCGGCTGGGAAACCAGCAGGTCATCGACGTTGACGCCCAGCTTGCCGGCGTATTCCGGGTCCAGAGCGTGTTCGGCGTCGACGAAGGCGCAGGTCGCACCGGCTTTTTGAGCCTGGGCGATCACGGACAGAGTCAGCGTGGTTTTACCGGAGGATTCAGGACCGTAGATTTCAACAATACGACCTTTTGGCAAGCCGCCGATGCCAAGCGCGATGTCCAGGCCCAGCGATCCGGTAGAGATGGAAGGAATAGCCTGGCGGTCCTGATCGCCCATACGCATTACGGCACCTTTGCCGAATTGACGTTCGATCTGACCCAAGGCCGCAGCCAAGGCTTTCTTCTTGTTGTCGTCCATTAAAGTCCTCACGTAATCAATAAGGCCTGACGGCCAACACCTGTATAAGTAGCCAGTATTATTCCACAGCGATTCAGGATCGCCTACCCCTGATTTGAGATTTCTGTGGCGGCATGTTGTAACAGCCCGTCTAGCGCGGCCTTCACCGTTTGTCGGCGGACCTCGTCGCGATTGCTTGGAAAGAAGCGCCGCTCGCTGAACACCGCCTCGCCAACGCCCCAGGCGAGCCATACGGTGCCCACCGGCTTGCTCGGCGAGCCTCCGTCCGGCCCGGCCACGCCGCTGACCGCCACGGCGAAACGCGCCAGGCTTTTCTGCTGGGCGCCCCGCGCCATCGCCTCCACCACCTCGCGGCTGACCGCGCCGACCTTGTCGAACAATTCGGGGGGCACACCCAACTGCTGGGTTTTCTGGCGATTGGAATAGGTGACGTAACCGGCTTCGAACCAGGCCGAACTCCCCGGGATCCGCGTGATCGCCTCGGCAATCCCGCCACCGGTACAGGATTCGGCGGTAGTGACATGGGCATTGAGCACCTGCAAGCGCCTGCCCAACTCAGCGGCCAGTCCGGTAATGTCATCCATGCTGCTCTCCTGATTCGACGCGGTTGGCGCCTACCGTACACCAGCAGCCACAGCTTGCAAGGTCCGCCAGATTACCGGGCCAGCGCTCTCACATAAGCCTGGCAGGCCTGCAGGGCGATCAGTCCACGGTCGCCCTCGTCGGTGATGGCGATAATTCGTTGAGCATGCGCCGGGTCAAGTCGGGCGCGTGGGGCGCCATGATCCATGCCGCTGGCGCCGGTGGCGGCAGGCATTGCACAACCGGCGGCAACATCGTCGGCGTCGAGGAGGACTGACAGCCGGACATCGGCAGTAGCAAGGCGATCGCGCAGGCGATCCTGATCACGTTGGGCATCGCTCAAGGCTCGGTAGTGGGTTTGTTCGCTGGCGGAGAGTTGCTGTTCCAGGGCGAGGCGTTTGTCCTGTTCGGTCTTTTGCTGCTTCGCTGCCGCCTGGGTCATTCTATTGAGCGTCTCGGACTGCGACTGCGCCAGTTGCGCCAGTTGCCTGCCGTACCGCCACTCCTGGAGCCGCCACGCCAACATGGCTGGACCACCGATCAGCAGCGCCACTAATACAACGACACCTAGCGTACGGCAGGAAAACGGCATCAGGCTGAAGGTTGGCATAACACATCCCTCGCCCGCGCCCAGAGTTGCAAGCGATCCTGCAAGCCATTCAGGCCGCCATTGATGCGGCGGGTAATACTGTTGAACTGGTCACGATCAGCCAGCTCGTTCAGGCCGTTCTGCGCCCAGAACCAGGCGGCGGATTGCGCCGCCCATTGCGGTTGTTCGAGCAGTTCGGGCAAGGCCAGCAAACGTTCGTCGCCGAACAGCCCCAGGCTGCAACGAAGGTAATTGTCGTGGCCGGTAATCTGGATCAAGCCCCGGCCGCGATATTTCTGACCGTCACCGTCGGGCTGGGTCGAGTTGCCCAGGCGAACGGCCAGGGTTCCGGTGTCGTATTTGCTCAGGTATTGCTCGCTGCCCAGCTCTCGTACATAACGCAACTGCCCCGATTCGTGACCGACCTGGGCCAGAAATGCGGCGATGCGCTTGGGAGTGTCAATGCGGTAACGAGACATCGCGGTGTTCAACGCTGGAATAAAAACGCCCGCTTGGGCGCGGGCGTCGGGCATGATCTTGATGAGTTGCTGTTGCGTAAGGTCCATGTTCGGGTCACCGCACATACATGATCAAAGCTGCCCGGCCAGCCAGGACGGCGCGGCCGGACGGTGTTCGGCGGCTGGAAAGTACTCGTCCTGTGGCCATTCCCTAAGGGCCCGGCGATAAGCCTGCAACTGCGTGTACTGCGCCTGGTCCAGCGTCGTGCCGCCGCCATCGTCCATCTCGTCGCGATCGCGCGCTATGAGGCGGTCGGTTGCGGTGAGTTGATCATCGCGCCATTTCTTTTCACTGGCCATTCGCACCGTGAGTTCATCAATGGACAGCTCCAAGAGCACCGGACGGCCTTTGGCGTCCGACTCGATACGTTTGTTCAGGAAAGGAGCGGCAAATAACGCTCCATATTCTTCATCGCTGATCTTGACTGCATCTTCAGGAAGCCTGCCGGAATGATCGATGGAGTTGTAGAACCCGCCGGTGGATTGAGCATAATAAATCATCATTTAATCGTCTCCTGTTCAATAACCTATCGCGCGCCACATCCCGGTCCAACTTGAATAAGCGCCATTATAATCGCGCCCATAAAGCCTGAACTGGCTCAGCGAGCCGGTGGAAACTCCAAAACATGCGCAAGTGGGACCGCCATCCGTCACCACGATGTTTCTAACGGCATTAGGAAAGGACATGGGGAACGTCACAAGAACGCCGTTGGCATCCGCTCCGCTGGAGGCAACGCCCCATTGTTCGATAACATATCCCGTCGGACTTGTTGCATCAGGCGTTCGTTTCCAACCATTGGGTTGCAATGACGAAGCGGACATAGCCGAATATTTCAACGCCACATTACCGCCAACGAGACGCCATTGATTATTTAACTTGATGAATTCCGCCGTTTCGCCGAGGCCGATACTGATGGTTCCTTGAGCACCATTCGAAGCGCACAGCACATCGATAGCGGATGCCGTCGAAACCGTAACGATGCCCGATCCTGCATTGACAATCTTTACAGTCGCGCCCTGTATGATTTCCGCGGTCGCCGGCAGTCTGGCGGTTACCGGTGTATTGCTGGCGAAACTGGCAACTCCGCCAACATCCGATGCTGTTAAAGTGGCACTGCTATTGTAGACATCGAATCTGGAATACTGCACCCCTGTACGGTTTACGTATCCAGTCGTCGCGGCGGCCCTGCTGTTATCGAATTGCGCCGCAGTCAGAAACAGCCCGCTCCCCCGTAAGGCTGTAAGCAGCTGGTTATAGACGACCTCCGACGGAGCTATGCCCGCGGCTTGTATAACATTAAGCAACTCCAGCGTTACACCATTGCCCCAACTGGCGGGAATCAAGGATCCCGGCGTTCCCGCCAAAGGATCTTCATCCACGAACCTGCCGTTCGATAGACCTGCGCTGGGCACACTTTTTGGATAGTCCACATTTCACTCCTGATGGCCAAAGATAAAAAACAGGCGAGACAAAGCCTCACCGGCAATACGCGGTGGCGCGGTTGATTGAGAAAGTCTGAGAGGTCGCCCCGGGCAGCTTAAAGAGCAGGCTCGGGCAGGACAGGCCAAGTGATAGCGGCTGGAAAACCGGCTTGATGCTGGATGCGATTCAACTCGACGCTATAAAGCTTCCACTCCATCAGGGCCAGTTGTTCCTGGTCGCTGGCGTCGCCGATGTCCTCGGCGTACTGAAGCGGGGCTATACGCAACATTGCGTCGCGCAGAAGCGCATCCCGTTGGGCCAGAACCTGGCCAGTGATGTCGCTCAACTGCAAGTCAACGTCGAACTCCCAAGTGTGATTTTTCCAGGTATGGTAATTACCTGGCCATGGCTCGGTTGTGAACGCTTCCGGCAATTCCCCCAGTTCGTTCCAAATCTGCTGGCCGCCGTCTTTCTTGCGGTAGACCAAGCCGCGACGGTCAATAACCTCTCGGGGCACATTGCTCACCAGCGCCCACGTGCGGCCACCTTCCGGAGGGGGTAGTTCAAAGGAAATTGCCACCGCATTACTGGGGATCTGAACGCCAATACCTGGCGTTACGGGAAACTCCACGGGTCCGGACAACGCGCCGGCTTTATCGAAAAGATAATAAAACACAGACACCTCAGATGAGTTTGATCCGCGCCGGATAAGCGACATTGCGCGGGCGCGATTTGAATGAGTAGAGCAACGTGTTGGCCGTATCTACCTGGAAACTGGTCCCGGTAGGAAATATCGGACCACCGTTTACAAGGTCTCCGATGATTTTGATTTCCTCACGGGTGTTGGCACCGAATCCGGTAAGGCTGTCGGACCATCTTGATCCAACCGCACCAGCCCCTTGTCCCCCCAACGCATAGGAGTGAACAGTGCCGGCTTGAAAGGCCCCCATCGCCCGTCCAGGATCCACGGAGCGCCCTTCGTCCAAGATCCGCAAGAATTCACCTCGTCCTTCCGGGGCTCGGAAAGTGAGAACACCATCACCAGAACTCCATTTGCCTTCACTGCCTTCCCGAGTGGCCTCGGTGCCGAGCATTCCGGACTGTTGGGCGTGATCCCACAGCCAGGGCCACTCAGCACGTTTCATGACCGTGCCGTTTAGCGCACCGTAACCACCCGGGCTGAGTTGGATAGTTGTTTCAAAAAACGGCCGCCCCAAAGCTGTGTTGTCAAACCTTCCCATTGGCCACCAACTGCCGGCACCGTCACTACGTAGATGCCACCAGTCACCACTGCCCATCAGCACGAGAAATGGATAGCCAGCGGCCGAAAGATGGGTGTGAAATCTGATCCGATCAGCCCCGCCGGCCTGAACCACAAGACGATTGCCGCTGTTGTCCAGACGCCGAATGACGACGTCTCGAACACCCAGCGCAGCGTTGGCCGAGGGTAACCCGATGGTCGTAGCGCCAGCGTTGGCGTCAATCAATACAAGGCCAAGCTCATTTGCCGTCAGCGTTTTCGACAGGGCCAACCGCGTGATTACCGAACGCATGGGGTTGGTCATACCGATGATCTTCTGAATAGCTTTGAAGAGCTGATTGGTGTCCGCTTCGGAGGGCGCGATATCGGCGCCAGAAATCACACCGAGGATTTCCTGGGTAACGCTGTTACCCCACACAGCCGGAATCAAGGATCCCGGCGAGCCTTCGACAGGATTTTCATCCACGAACCGACCGTCCACCAGCCCCACGCTGGGAACACTTTTTGGATAATCCATGTTTTGTCTCTCTATGAGATGAGAATCAAGCCCGAAGGCGTAGCGTCCGGATGGCTGCGAGCGCGTCATCGGCGGTTTTAGTGGCGAGTTCGGCTTTGCCCTTGGCTACGTGCGCGCGAATCTGCGCCTTGGCCTTGAGGCGCAGCTCGCGAAGCGTCAGCAGGTTCGCGTCGAATTCAGCGGCCTTGGCGAGAATCTGGTCCGCTGCCTGCCTGGCTGTGCGGCCCTTGACGACCCAGGCAGAAACCGACAACGGAACAGCTTTTTTCGGGTAGCCCTGATCCTTGAACGCCTGCGCTTCAAGGGCCGCTTGTTGATATTCCAGGGCCCGTAACGGATCACCGGCCAAAACGCGACGGGCGCTGTCGGCAGCGGCATCGATCTTTTCGCAAAGGCGTTCGGCCTCCAGGCTGAGGTGCTCGGCTGCATTCTCTTCGGTAAGCACCCAGGTATCGTCCACCCAGATATGAGCGGAGGAAGGCGCAGGCGGGCGAAGCCCATCTTCGTACTGGTGCAGCTCTTGAATGACTTTCATCGGATCAACTCCCAGGACAGGTGAGCATTGACTGCGTTGATAAAGTTGATGCCGATGCCCACGCTGTAATCTGTCAGCGCTTGGTGCCCCTTGATTCCCATGCTCAACAGCAACTCGTCGCTGTCTGCAGTGGTCGCACCCAATGTGTGCTCGGCCTGATAGCACTGCCAAAGCGAACGTAACTGGGAATGGTCGAAACTGGCCGTGACCGTGGAAACGGTCACGTCATTGGCGACGTTATTGGAGAACAGCACGCACATTGACGGGCTCGCCCAACCCACCGCATTGTTGCCGGGGCTAGTCGCGGCGGGCGACAGATAGCTGTAGTTGCCGCCAAGCCATCCGGACTGAACAAACGACAGCGTGGTCACGACGTTCGAGGCTGGGGTGGGATTACCCGCCACAAGCCGCGCCGCACGCGCATGCGGATCCAGCGGCAGATACACCACCCCGGTGCCATTTACCGTTTGCGTCCAGGTCAATTGAGTACGGTTATAAATCGTGCGGATCGTCGGCAGGGAGCCAGGCGTCCCGGTCACCACCCAGGCCAGGCACATGTCCAGGGGGGTCGATGGGAACCCACCGCCTGCCGTTCCGTTGACGGTGCCTTTCAGGGATTCCGGAGCAAGGTCATACAGGCTTCCCCGCTGCACATAGAACGTCAGCGCATCACCGACTACCTGCGCTCTTAAAAAATAACTGGCGCTGGGCAACAGATCGGCGCTGCTCCAGGCCGTCGTCACGTAGGTACGTGTCCGCCCCAACCGTCCTGCTACCACCTCTTGCCCGATGCTGACGTACACACCCGCCGGAATCGAGACACGTCCGCCACTGGTGGGCAGCGCTGCTGGAGTGACGGCCAAACGGTTGTCCGCCGTGGCAATCGTCGGCAGCGGCAACGCTGTGATCGGCAGAGCGAAGTCCTGGTTCCAGCCCTTGGCGGTTACCGTCCGAATCGCCGCGAGCAATTGATCGCTGCGGGTTTCATCCGGCGTCAGATCTCCCGCCTTGATGACATTCACGATCTCCTGCGTCACCCCATTCCCCCAATCCGCCGGAATCAACGATCCCGGCGTCCCGGTCAACGGGTTTTCATCGACGAACCTCCCATTCACCAAGCCGGCGCTGGGTACACTTTTCGGATAATCCATCCGTTTACTCCCTAGTCATAGTTGATGTGAACCTTGGTATACGCCGGTGCACTGCGGTGAATAAGACACTCCAGCGCCGACCCCGGATTGACGCCAAAACGTTCGCCCCAATAGCTCGCACCAAAGCGCCGTCCCAGCAGCAGCCGGCCGCCGGTGTTGAGGGTCCACATGAACTGCGCCTGCCACGTTCCGAAGTGCGCTTCGCCAAACCGTGCGCGGCCCATGCGCGGCGCCTTGAGTTCGGTAATCGTTGCGTTGGGGTAGCCCTGGCTCCTGGCGATTTCCACGTAATAGGCGATGGCCTGGCTGCCCACCGCCAGCAACCGCCGTCGCACCGCCAGACGGCGATCGTCATACAGCGGCGTGGCGCCAAGGCACGGATCCGGCAGCTCCATCACCCGTTCCCAATCCGGCACCAGCTCGCTCACTCCCGCCGGGTCCATCTCGTTGAGCAGGTCGGCGGCGCGGGCATCCAGGCGCGCCAGCTCCTGGGCGATGCCTTGCAGCACTTCGTCCAGTTCCGGCACGCGCTCCGGGTCCCACGCCGGGCCGCTGGGCAGCAGGCTGCGCAGTTGGGCCTGGTATTGTTCGACGGTTCTTATCCCAGCCATGTGCAGCCTCCGAAGGTCAGCAACTGGTTGCTGGCGGCGACGACATCGGCGGCGGGTGCGCTGAGCTTGTGGTCGGTTTCGCCGGTGGCGCTGCTGATCGCTTCGGCGATATGACTCAGCAACAGCGTTTCGCCGAGGCCGGCTTCGCGGTTATGCAGGTCGCGCAACTGGGCCTCGATGGCGGCGCGCACGGCGCTGGTGTCCGGGGTGATGCGCAGCTTGTAGTTCACCGGCACCTGGGTCGGGGCCAGCACATGCAGTTCGGCGGTCACCGGGCGCAAGGGCTCGATGTAGGCCCGCACTTCCTCCAGTTGCTCGGCGTTGGGGATCGGTTGCGGATCGTCGTCGCGCATCACGAACAGGCCGACGGTCCCCGGCCCCAGATAACTGCCGCGACACCAGGCGCGGGTAACGCCGGGAAACTCCAGAGCCCAGGTCTCGTAGTCCTGGGCCGAACCGCCGTGAGGGATGACCCGATAGGAACGGATCACCCTCGACCGCAGGGATTCAAGGCTTTCCCGGGCGACACCGCCGGTCAGCCCTGGCGCCAGTACGGTGAAGCTGTTGCCGATACCCAACAGCGGCTGCACCGGCGTGAGCACCAGACCCGCATCGGCATTGCCCAGGCTACCGGCCTCCAGTGCCGCAATGGCGGCGGTGTTCAGGCCATTGCTGGTGGTTCGCGCGGTGGTCACTTTATAAGTACGGCCATCGGCCGCTTGCAGCAGCGTGTCGGCATCCAGCACGGCACCCGCCGTGGCGGTGAAGCTGACGCTGCCGGTGGCCACTTGGGCGACCTTGCGCGCCTGGTTAAGGCGCAGCGCGGCGATGCGCTCCAGGGTCATTTCATCGGCCTTGTCCGGGAGGATCTGCTCGGCGATCCAATCCAGATAGCCATACAGGCCATAGGCGGCGCCGCCGAGGGTACGCGCCAGGACCTGGGCGTCGGACTGGCGCAGCGAATCGCTGGCCAGGTCACTTTGGGCGCGCTTGATCAGCACCGGCAGCGAAGGGGTTTCAAACGGCATAAGTCACCTGCCAACTGTGGTCGGGGTTGATGTCCAGGCGCTCGCCATTGGCCAGGGTCAGGACCGTGCGCAGGTTCAGACGCTGGGCGTCGAGGCGTTCGCTGATGATGTCGATGGCGCTGCAATGACCGTCATCGATCAACCATTGCAGCGCCTCGCGGGCATAGAATTCGGCGTCGAGTTGGGTCTGGCGGGTCAGCTTGACCCGCCGCAACAGCCACAGCCGTGAGCCGATGCGATCGTCGGCGACCGTGGGAAAGGTGTCGCCCCACCAGCCGAAACGCTCGTCGTCATCGACCGCATCGCCCGCGGCGGCGCGGCGCCAGGTGAACAGGCTGACCAGCACCGAGCGGGTCAGCGCGGCGTGCAGGTTCTGGCTGATGAACATCACTGGCCTCCCGCCGGCGCACCGGTCTGGCCGTTGCCGGCCTGTACACCGACGTGCACGTGCTTGATCTGACTGATGCCGCCGGCGATCTGATCGCCCTGGGAAACGATCCTGCCGGTGTGGTTGATGACGGGGCTGTCGATGTTCACCGCGCTGCTGGCGCGGATGTTCAGCGTCGCGGTCTCGATGTCGATGACCCGGCCGCGCTTGAAGTGGAGCTTGTCACCTTCATCGGTGTAGAGCGCGACTTCGCCCGGGGCCAGGGCCTTGAGACGAAAGCGCCGATCGGCGACCACCAGCACCACCGCGTGGGAGCGGTCGCCGCCGAGGAACGTGGCGATGCCCTCGGCGCCGGCCAGCGGGTTGCTGGTGAAGCCATAGGGCTCGAAATGCTCCATGTCGTCGCTCACTTCGCCAGCGGTGAGGCGCATTTGCAGCGATTGCAATTTATTCGCCGAATGGGCGAGCACGACAGTGCCACGCGCCAGGAGGCGGGTCAGTAGGCTCATTGGGTTTTTCCTTCGGAATCGGGTTTAACGGCAGAGCATTGTGGGAGCGAGCCTGCTCGCGAAGGCACCGGCACATTCAACATCGATGCAAACCGAGCCACCGCTTTCGCGAGCAGGCTCGCTCCCACAAGGAATCTGCGCTGGGCAGGAATCTGGCGGCGGGCTCGCTCCCACAAGGGATTTGCGCAGGGCGGGTATCGGCGTCGGGCTCAGGCCTTGGGTGGCACCGGGTTGGCGTCGAAGGTGTGCGGCGGGGCGACTTGCAAGGTGGTGATCGAACCCTGGGCGGACAGCGAATAGGTCACCTTGGAAATCAGCATGTCAGCGTCAAATCCCAGCACCGGATCGATCACCCGCACCAGGGTGTTGTGCCGCCAGAGATCGCCGTTGGCCTGGCGCCAGCCCTGTACGCGGTAGGTGGTGGTCAGGGCGCGGCCGCTGCGAATCGCGCTTTCCCAGTCGGCTCGTTGCTGGGCCAGCGCCGGGGTCAACTGAGCGCTTTCGCTGATGACGGTCACCCGCTTGCGCTTGAAGCCCAGGTCAGTGGCGGTGCCCGAGACCTCGCTCACCGCCGCCCCGCTCTGCTGGTCATTGCCTTTGTGCTGGCCGATGACCCGGTATTCGGAGAACACCTGGCTGTAGTCCATCGGCGCGTTGCCCGAAAGAATATTCTTGCCCAGTTCCAGCACATCGCTGGCCCGCCCACCGCTGCCGGGCTTGGCCAGCAGCACGCGGCCCTGCGGGTCATCGGTGGAGAACACTCGGAACAATGTCAGCAAACGGTCGATGGATTGAAACACCGTTTCTCCAGGCACGATGCTGTGCTCGCTCAGGCGCGCGGTTTCCGGGATCTCGCTGACCACCCCCACGGCATAGGGCGATGCCAGCGCCTGGACGATGCTCAGCAATGTTTGCCCGCGCCATTGCGTCGGGCGGTTGATCGCCGCGCAGTCCACCAGGTCCTGAGTCTTGGAGCCGCCTTCGATGCTCAGGCTGATCTGCCGGCCGTCGTAGCTGATGGGCGCCTTGAACACGTAGCCGCTGAGCAGCAGGTCGGCGCCGATGCGCACCTGGCATTCGTCACCGGGACGAATCGGCACCGCCTGGGTCTGCCCCGGCCATTGCCAGGTGATGTCGAGTTTGAAGGTGCGGAACTGGCGCTCCAGGTCCGCACTGATTTCCACGCTTTTCCAGCCGCCGTAATCCAGCCCGCCGACGGTGAGCGTGACAGCGTTGTCGAGCTCATTCATGGCTCACTCCCCGGAGACTTTCAGGTCGTTGGGCGGCAGGAAGCCAGGATGCGCCACGCCATTGCGCTGGGTCACCTCGGTCACCCGGGTAGCGTCAGCAAATTGCTGATACGCGACCACCAGCGCCGGCAGGCTTTGCTTGAACGACAGGTTGATCAGCCGGACACCGGACGACGCCACGGCCGTCAAGTGCGCGGCCATTTGCTGACGCAGGTTGTTCATTGCCTGGTAGTGATCCGGAGCGGCCTTGAGGGAAGCCTGCCAGATGGCTTCGTTGAGGGCATCGCGCAAGGCGAGCACGTCATCGGCCACCGGCACGTCTCGGCGCTGGACCGGTTGCACCGCCTGTTGCGCCACCGATGGAGTGGCGTCCAGCTTGACCACCGGCGCCGCCACGGGCATCGCCGCAATCCATTGCGCCGCTTGCACCAGCAAGGTGTCCTGGACCAGATCGGCAACCGCCTGGGCCGCCGCCGTGGTGTCCTTGCCGGTGGTGAGTTTGGGCGCGTCTGCCTGACGGATGGCTTCCACCTGTTGCGACACGCTGGCAATCACGCCGCGATAGCCGTCACGGGCAAAATCCTTCAGCTCCCGAATGTCGCCCAGCAGTCCCTTGAATTCCGCCGCTACTTCCTTGGGCAGCTCCTTGACCGCCTTGACCAGATCGCTGAGTTGCCGATAGGTCTCGATCAATGGTTTGAGCTCCTGCTCGATGACGCCATAAACCTCCTTGAGGCTGTTGCGCAGATCCGCGATGCCGATCCGCGCCGCCTTGATCAGGCTCATGGCGTCTTCGAAACGCCGCACCGCCGAGCCGAGGAAACTGTCGGCCGAGACCAGCAGCAGTTTCTGGCTGTTGATCGCCGCCGAAGGAAACTGCAGCGGCTGGTCGGGGTAGAACTTCAGGGCAAACGTGACCAGCCCGCCGTCCTGGCGGGTCTGGGTCATGTCGCATTCGCCCACTTTGACCTGCAGGCGCCCCAGCCATGGATGCACCAGTTCACCGCTGCCCTGCTCCAGGGCTGCGAGCAGTTTGTCGCGCTGCTCCAGGCAATCGGGGCCGACGATGAACGCCGTCAACTCGTGGATGCGTGCCTGCCGGCCGAGCCCCTCGAAATACGGCAGGTCACGCTGCGGGTACTCATGCAACTGGCCTTTATGACCGATCGGGGTTTTCGCCTGGTCGACCCAGAACCCGACGCCGCGAAACGACGCCGGCAGCAAACGATCACGCCAGCTCATTGGAACCTCCTGCGGAAAGTGAGCGATAACCGATGCGCGAACTCACCGCCAGGCCCGGTTGATTGGTCTGGGGCGGGTCGGCGCGCAAACCCGCCGGCGCGTTTTCGAAGCGCACCGTCAGGCCGCCTTCCAGTTGCGTGCGGTTGTTGGCGGCGCTTTGTTGCACCAGGGCGCTGGAAGTCTGCGGCAATGCGCCGGGCGTCAAGGACGCTCTGGGCGACGCAGTGGCGGGTGGCGGCGCAAGGCTTGAAGACAGCCCCGAAGGCTGCTCGCTGGCCCCGCCAAAAAACGCCGGTGCCAGCTCACCCTTGCCTTCGGCATTGGTGGCGCGCTGCGCCTCGGCCAATCCCTCGACCTTGCCGGTGAACGAGGCAATCACCTCGCCGAAGCCGCCGTTGAAGAACGCCTTGATTGGCGCGATCACGCCCTGCAGCTCGGCCCACCATTGGCTGAACCATTCGCCCACCGGTCCCCACTGCCGGGTCAGGCCCTCGATGGGCGACCAGTCGAACAGGCCGCTGAACACCGCCAGCATGATCGAAACCTGATTGCGAATGCCCTCCCAGATCCCGGCGAAGACCTCGCCGATCGTGCCCCAGTTGGCCATGATCAGCCCCAACGGTGTCCAGTCGAACAGGCCTTTCAGCGCGGCCATCACCGGCACGGTCAAGGCCTGGAGCAAATCCCAGATCGCCGCGAACATCCCGCTCAGGGGCGTCCAGTTGGCAATGATCAACCCCAGGGGCGACCAGGCGAACAGCGTCTGCATGAAACCGATGATCGGCGTCGCCGCCGCCACGATCACATTCCAGAGTGCGCCAAAAAAGCTGCTGATCGGCCCCCAGTTGCTGATCACCTGCCCCATCGGGGTAAAGGCGAACAGCGTCTTGAAGAACTCGACCATTGGCAGGATGATCGGCGCCAGCCGTTGCCAGAGCCCGGCAAAAAATGCCGAGATTGGTGTCCAGTGGGCGATGATCATCCCTGCCGCCAAGGCGATGCCCATGGCAATCAAGCCGATGGGGTTCATCTTCAAGGCCAGGTTGATCACTTCCATTGCCTGGCTCGCGCCGCTGACCGCCGTCTGGATCGCGTTGAACGCGACGACGCCATTTGCCAGGCCCTGGATTAGTTGCGGGTTGTCCTGCAGCACCTGCGCCACGCCGTTGACCATCGGCTGCAAACCGACCGCTACCGCGTTGACCGCAGGCCCCAGCGCCGAGCCGAACTGCACCGACACGTTGCTGATGGAAGTCTTCAATCCCTCCAGGTTCTGTGCCGCTACGCGAGGCGCTTCCGGCGCCTGGACGGCACTGGCTGCCGCGCTCGCTGCGCCGGCTTCGTCCTTGAAGGCCAGCGCCGACTTGAGCCCGTCCATGAACGGTTGGGCCAGGCCACCGCTGGGCAGCAGCCCGGACATATCCAGGCTGCCCAGGCCCGTGGCGTCGAGGTTCTGCTTGAAACTCGCGACCTTCGCTCGCAGGCTGGCGAGCTTGGGCGACAGTTCGTCGATACCGGTCAGCAGTAGCGCCTTTTTCTCTACCTTCTGTGTCTCTGCCATCACTGCACCTGCTGCATCGCATTGATCCGTTGCGCGTGCTCCAGGGATTCGCGGAGCACATCCAGTGGCCTGGCCATCATCTGTTCGGGGTCAACCTTCCAGAACCAGGCCAGGTCATAGGTGGCGGTGATCAGGTCGCCGATGGCTGCGACGCCGCACTCATGAAAAAACTCGCGACGGCCCAGCTCAGCGCGTTGAGATCAGCCAGGTCCAACTGGTTGACCGATGATGGTGGAATACCGGCGCAGACCGCGATGTATCTGGCCGCGACATCCATGTCCAGGCTGACCTCCTCGCTCTTGTCGATCTTGTACGGCAGCGCCTTGATCGCACGGACCTCCTGCACCGTCGGACGGCGCAAGGTCAGTTCGCTCAACGGCTCGCCGTGGGCCTCGATGGCCACGCGCAACGCCACGACACCAGTCATTGCCAGGTCCCCTTGATGCCTTCGAATTTCAGCTCGATGGTGGCGTCGTCACCTTTGGATACCGGCTCTTCCACCAGATACGCGCCAGCCAGCACGTAGACCTTGCCGTTGCTGAATTCGCAGGTGACGGTCATGTCAGTGCCGGCGACCAGCTGCTTGAGCGGGAAGTCGGCGGTGTGCAGCGCGGTGACCTTGAACGACGGCGCGATGTCGGTTTCCTTGTAGAAACCCGGTACGACGGTCTCGCGTTTGGTAAACATCAGTGGTGCTTCACAGCCGCCATTGATGGTCAGTTGAGCGCCGTCCACTTTGACGTAGCAGGTGCCCGCAATCAGTTGACCCATGATGTTTCTCCCTTCAATAAAAAGCCCACGCGAGGTGGGCTGAATTCATGCAACTGAGTACCACTGTCAGGCGGCGGCGTCGTATTGCAGGCGGAATTGGTTGAGCAGCGCGAACACGCGCAGTCCGTTGATGTAATCCGGCGGGAAGAGCACGTTGACCCGGCTCGGGTCCTGGCTGTCGCGTTCGACGATCAAGTGCTCGGCAAACAGCTCGGCGTTTTCCACATGACCTTCCAACTCAAGCTTGGCGTACTGGGCGATCAACTCACCGCGAATGGTGCTCGGGGTGACGATGGGCTGGCCGGCGCCGAAACGAGTACCGTCGGAGGCCAGTTTGTGGCGACCGTATTTGCTGGTGATCACGCTTTGCAGGCGCCGCACGATGAACGCCGACTGGTGCATGGTTTCGCTGTCCAGGTAGGAGTTGTCCGCCTGGCCGAAGGCATTCTTCTGATAGGTCGTGATGGAACGCTGGATACGAACGTAGCCGCCTTCGTAGTAAGCGGTCGCGATGCCGTAGTTGAGCAACGACTGTCGCTCGGTCAGGGTGAAGCGCTCGCTGGCCGGTGCCGGATCGAGCCCCGGCAGGCTGCCGCTTTGGGTCGGGCGGCTGGCGTCGGCGGAAATGAACACCGCAGTGCGCGCGGCCAGCGCAGCGGCCTGGACCCAGAACGGTTGCGGCACGCCCGGCTCCAGGGCCTGGATGGTCATGTGCTGGTCGTTGCGGGCCTGGCCGGCGGCGACAAGAGTGCCGAGGGTGCCGCGCTTGGCGCTGTAGACGTGACCGAACAACTGCTTGGCCCAGGACCAGCGACCGGTGCTGTCATCCATGACCGCTTGCCAGGTGTCGAGGCTCGACACGTCGGACCACGGCATGGCGATGAACTCGAACGGCTCATCGCCCAGGGCGGCGACGGCGGCAGTCTGGTCCGGCGCACCGGCGCCGCCGGCCATGGCGGTGATGGCCGTGGTCAAGCCGGCCGGGGTGTCTTCGCCGTTGCTCTTGCCCAGGCGATTGAATTGCAGGCTGATGTCATTGCCGCTGGCGCCGGTCCATTTGGCACTCAGGGTCACCACGCCTTCGGCGGCCGCGGCGGTCACCGGCAGGTCGGCGGATGCGTTGATCTTGAGGGTCAGCGCCGTGGCCGCCTGGGCAGCGCTGGCACCTTTGACGACAGCGGCCTGGACACGCACGCCACCGACGTACAGGTTGAGCACGCCGCTCTCCGCAGCGCTGCCGGTCAGCGTCAGCGTACCTTGGGCAATCGCCCCTTTGACGTTATGCAGCGGCAGGCACCAGATCTCACCGATCGGGTCGGTCTTGCGCCAGGTTTCGTACATCGACGCCAGCATCGAGCCTTGCCCGCCAATGCTCTTGGCCAGCGCGACGCTGGAAACCAGCACCAGCTTGCCGGCTTCGGCCGGGGCGATGTTGTCGTTGACCTGGGCGACGATCAACCGGCGCATGGCCGACGACGCGCTATTGGCGGCCGAGTTGTCCATCTCGGCGTAGAACAGCGGAACACGAATGTCCGCGGGAATGTTGCTGAATCCAATCGCCATTATTTGGCTCCCTTTGGTTTTGCCGCTTGCACGGCTTTGGTAGTGATATCGCCATCGGCCAGACGTCGACGCCACCAGGCGTTGTCCGGCACTTCACGGCCTTCGAGGGGCAACAGATCGCCCGCTTCCGGGTCCGGTACGGCGCGGCCAGGGGCCGGCAGCACGGTGATGCGTTTGCTCATGGGGTTACGTCTCCAGAGAAAGTCAGTTCCAGGCGCCCGTCGGGGCCGGGACGTTTCAGGTTGGGGTCCGCCGGGTCGATGGCATCGACGCGCACGGTGGCCCCGGTAAAGGACGACAAGCCGTCCAGTTCACGCTCATGCCAGCTTTCGGCAGGCTGGCCCGGCAGATTGCGGCCCAGCTGGAACTCGGCGAAAAAGCGCAGCCGGTACAACACGCGACTGCTATTGATGGAAACCAGCTCGCTGCCGTCGTATTCGACGCCGGTGTACTCAGCGCCCGGCTTGAACCCCACCAGCGCGCGCCACAGTTCAGCCCGTAGGTCGTGCGAAAGATCCAGCGCTTTTGTCGCGTCAGTCGCGTCGAGCACCAGCACGGCATCGAAACGATCACGTACCGCTTGCAGCGTGACGTTCTGCGCCGCGTTCCTACTGGCAACGTCGGCGGTTGCCAGGACATAGGCGCAGGGGGTTTGCAGCGGGGCCTGGGCTTGCAGCGTGGCAAGGTCAAAGCCTGCAGCCACGCGATGGGCAAGCGTGGGGCATTGCTCACGCAGTTGCGTGAGGATCGGGGTGATCTTCATGGGGGAATTCCAGTGGTATGGAAGGTAGCGTCAGGGAAACCTGTGGGAGCGAGCCTGCTCGCGAAAGCGGTGTATCAGGCAACACCAGTGTTGGATGTCAGACGGCTATCGCGAGCAGGCTCGCTCCCACAAGGGGCCAGTGTCAGGCCCGGGCATCCAGGCAGGTCGCATCGATCTTGCAGCGATAGCTTTTTTCCCGGCTGCCACTGGCGGTGACTTTGTCGATCGACCAACGCCCGCGCATGAAATCCGGCCAGGAGGGGTCAAGCAGCACGATGCCCTCGGCGGACAAGGCCGGGTTGCCCGGGCATTCGATGGCGACCTTGAGGGCTTCGCGCATCATCCGCCGTGTCTCGCCCTCAGCGGCGGCGCGGGCGTCGTCGGCGCTCTGGAAGCGCTGGCGCAAGGTCTTGAAAGGTGCGATGCCGCCCTCTTCGACCCGCAGCTTGCCCGCCGCCGCATCCCACCAGGTGGTCTTGCAACCCTGGTATTTGGCCCGGGCGGTCTCATCAAGGATCGCCGACGTAAACGCCTGGTCGCCTGGGCGATTGTTCGTCGTCACCGACAGCTTTACCTCAGGCAAGACTTTGCCCGACAGCGATTTCGCCTGCCCGCGCCGGGCGAGCACATACAGCTCGTTGATCGGCTTGGCGACCGCGTCATAACGATGGGCCAGACGGGTCAGGAAGCCCATGTCGGTTTCGTTGGTTTGGTCGATGTGCTCGATTTTTATCAGTGACAGTTCCGGCGCCACCCGGGGGGAAAAACCGTGCCTTGAGGTCAGTTCCCGAAACAGCGCGCCCAGGGTCGTCGGGCCATGGCTGACGGATCGGCGCTGCTTGAAACCAGTCTGGTCCGAGGCGCTGAACGGCGCGGCTGTCGCCACCAGTGTCAGGCGCAAGGGAAACAGGGTCGGTGTACGCCGGGTCACGACGAATTCGCCTTTATCCACAAGTCCCGACTCCAGATAACCGACCCGCAGGCCGATCTTGCCGCCCAGGCTGGGCATGCCTTCAAGCCCCTCCAGGCTGATGGTCAGTGTCAGTTGATCGGACTCGATGCCCGCCGCGTCGACGTGCGTCCAACTGAGCAGGCGTTCGTTGAGCAGCGCGGCGTTCGCGCCATAAATTTCCACTGCAGGCGTAAAACCCAATGACATGGCGCCTCCTTAATCCCAGGCTGAAACCGCTGGGATTGCAACAGGCCTGAGGTCCACCTCAGGCAAGACAACCCAAACGCCCGCAGGCAATATCGGGCCCCATTCGGCCAATCCCGGATTGAGCAGCCAGAGCGCTTCTTCGGCGGCGTCATCACAACGCCCGAGCTCGCGGTACAGCAGCAGATTCACCGAGTCACCGGCGATACTTCGTACTCTACGCATTGGCGAACTCCGTCAATTCAACCACCCAGCCGACCACCATGGCCGTGCCGTCATCAATGACCTCGGTCTGGGTTTCCGTGACCTTGTTGATCTGCCACAGGCCCCAGTTGCGACCGATGCCATCCACCAACGGCAGTGGGGTGCGCAGGGCTTGCAATGCGCGCAGCTCATCGAGTCGATCCATGGCGGTCGAGTACATCGATTTGCCGGTGATCGTCAGCCCCTGCAGGCCTTGGCCGATCTGGCTGGACTTGGGCTTGCTGGTAAGGATGTCGATGCTTTTCCAGCCACCGTCCGAGGTGCGGACCAAGGAGTGGTAGGCGAAACTGCGGGACAGCCCGAAAATGAAACTGCCCAGGGCCATTTGCTGACGCATCAGGTCACTCCGTCGGTCAGGGCCGCGTCACTGCGCATGGCAAGCGAGTTGGGCATGAGTTGGAATTGGCTAGTGATCTGTTGCACAACCAGGTTCGCCAACTGGGCGGCACTGGCCTGATCCTGGCCATTGATGTAGATGTTCGCGGTCAGGTTGTTTTGCTGGCCGGTCGCCGGGGTGCCGCTCAGGTCTTTGCTGACCTGCTCGGGAGCGGCGAGCTTATCGACGGGCGAGGCGAGTTTTTCGCCCAACCAGGAGCCCGACTCACCGCCGAGCCAGCTTCCCGCCAGACCGCCGACAATTGCGCCGAGTGCTCCGCCAATAGCGGTGCCGATACCCGGACCGAAGAACGTGCCAATCGTCGCGCCCGCGCTGGCGCCTGCCGATGCTCCCGCCCAGCCGCCGCCAGCGGCGCCCAGGCCAGCGCCAACCTTGCGAGCGTCGCCGCTCAGCGCCCCTTCCAGCACTTCAGGGGCTGCACTTAACGCGACAGCTCCCGGAACAAAACGGCTGAACGGGCGCAACGAAGCACCCATGCTGCGAAGGGAACCGTTGACGGTCACTCCCGCTTCGGCCTTGGCAACGCTCGCCGGTCCGAGCCGGCTGACGCCCTTGATATCCGGCCTGGCGTTACGATTGTCGTTTCTGAAGTCTTCAGAGAACACTTCTCCCACGCGCCTGGGAAGACGCTTCGCCACGCCGCCCAATACGCGTTTGGCCGCTTGATTGCTCATTTCATCCGCGATGGCTTTGAGCAGCGCCCCCACCAGCGGCTTGAGCGCCGCGCCCACCAGCACAATGGCAGCTGTGGTCTTAGGTGAAGTCTCGGCCAACTCACTCATGCCATCGTTCAGCGAACCCAGCCATTGCAGCGAGCTGTCCGCCACGGGCGCTACCGCATTGCCCGTGGCCAGTGTCAAACGCTCATTGCTGGCGTTGAAGACGTTCCACCGACCTTGCCGGGTATTCGCCAACGCCAACGCGTCCTGCCGCACCGAGCCCTTGTCGCCCAATTGCAAGGTGGCGTACTGGGCCGGGTCTTTCACCTGCAAGAACGCGTCATTCACGTCGGTCAGTTTCTGCGCCATCCGCAGCACCGCCTCATCCCGCGTGCCAAACAGCGAAGAGGCAAGGTCCGAGCGTTTTTCCGCCGGCTGCGCGTTCAACGCCGCCAGCACCGACATCACTGTCCCCGGCGCGGTGTCCTTGTCACGCAACCCACTCGCGACTTCCTTGGGATCAAGCCCGAGTTGCGTCCAGGCCGCTTGCTCGGTCGCCGAGGCCTGATTGCCCTTGCCCAAGGCCATCGTGAAACCAGCCAACGCTGCGCCGGCTTCAGCTTGTTGCGTACCGGTGTTGAGCAACGCCGCCGTCAACGCAGCGGCCTGTGCAGGTTGCAGGCCGGCCGAGGTCGCGGCCGCACCGTCACGCTGCAACACCGTGCCGATCTCGCTCGCTTTCGCACCGCCGGGAATCTTGCCGAGGTGGTTGGTTGCGTCCGCCAGGTCAAAGGCTTTCTCGGCGCTGAGCTTCATGGCGGTGCGCCAACCAAGCAGCATCTCGGCGGCTTCCACGGCTGGCATCTTGAACGTCGATGCGGTGACACCCGCATCGCTGGCAAAGCGCAACAGCGCCGATTGTCGGTCCGAGGCATCGGGCAGATCACTGCCGATGCCTGCCCTGGCAGCCAGGCCTTCGATTCTCACCAACTCAACCGCTGTTGTGCCGCCAGCCGCCACCAATGGCGCGCTGGCGATACGCTGGGTTGGCTCAGCCATCTGCTGGATCTGCCGCGGCGTGAACTGGCCGGCCTGCTTCAGATCGGCCATGGCCGAATCCATTGCTATCGCCGGTTTGAGCAGTTCCGGTGGTTCGATTCCACGACCCGACTTCGCTTTTGGCTCTTTGGCTGAATCCCCCTTGGCACTGGCGCCCATAACCTGAAACAACGCGCGCTGTGCCGAGAGTTTCAGGGTCAACGACTCGATTGCCGTAGTCAGCAAGCCGAGCTTGAGCCCGAGGTTTTCCAGCGCCTGATCGAGTCCGGGCAGCTGGTCCCCAGCGGAAAGGATCACACTGTTCTTGGCGCTGGCATTGGGGACCGCCAACCCACTCCCATCGAAGGCTGCATATCTGAGCGAATATCTATCGTCCGCCATTCCGCTCTACTCCTGTTTCACGCCAAGGCGAGCGATCGCGATGTCGTATCGGCGCAAGGCCTTGCCGGCGTCCCACTCCAGGATCTCCGCTTCACTTACCGGGTAAATGAGCGGCACCACATCGAGGATCACCTCGATGTCGCGCTCCGAAAGAAGTCCGCCGGTTTGTTTAAAAAATCGTCGATGCGTACCTGAAGTTGCGTCCAGTCAGGCACGCTCAGCGAGGCCAGGTTCGGCAGCATCAGCCCGGTGCAATGGGCCGTGATGAACTCGGCGCGTTCCTTGGCCGTCTTCAGTTTTTTCATCGCCTTGGTGGCCCGCAGCACCGGCATTTCCAGGGTCAGCGAGGTCAGGCTGCGGCCCGCCACATCGATCGGTTGCAGCAATTGCACCTGGTCGGGATCACCTGGGGCTCCCTCGGTCTGATCCAGAAAGTGGGATGCCGGGCGCGTGGACATTTCATGCACGTATTGCGCAATGCTCACGTAGTCCGGGCGCTTGAGCTGGTCCAGCTCCTTGGCCGACAGGCCGGTCGCCAGTTTGGCCAGCTCGAAGAACTGGTCGTCTTCATCATCGCCGGCACGGGCCAGGGCGTCTTTTTGCGCGGCGTAGTACAACGGTTTGAGTTGCAACTGCTCGATCTGCGAACCGTCGTCAGCGGTGATCGGTGACAGCAGCTCATGGGTAGGAGGCATCCAGGACATGAAATCGATTCCTTCAAAAATCGGGGATCCGCTGTGGGAGCGAGCCTGCTCGCGAAGGCGCTGGGACATTCAGCATGGATGACGGCTGATGTTCTGCCTTGGCGAGCAGGCTCGCTCCCACAGGGATTGGCGTTGGCTTAAGGCAGCAACACCGCGCGACGCGCATCGCCAAGAATGTCGACGCCGTTGAGCACGAACTTCTGGGTGCGCACGTCAATGTCGATCACTGGGATGCCGTTTTCCAGGCGGTTATAGGTGCGGCAGGCCAGCTCGAGAGTGGTGGTGGGTTTGTCGTTCATCTTCAGGGCGGCTTCGTCGAGGGATTTCAGCTTGCCGCCCACCGTGTGGTAGGTGAACCATGTGTTGCCGTCCTGATCCTGACCGGCCTCGCGCACGTTCAGCAGGATGTCGTCACCGACGCTTACGCCCAGCGCCAGCATGATTTCCGGACCGACACCTTGCAGCACCAGTTTGGCCGTCAGCGCCTTGCCGCTCTTGGCCATCTCCTCGCCGATGAAACGCCCGCCGCGCATTTCTTCCATTTCGAATTCGATTTTTGGCGGCGTGAATTCTTCCACGGTCGCCGACAACGGCAGGCCCTGCAGGGTGGCCGCAATGGCCTGTCTTACGCGGTTGGTAAACATTAGAGAACATCCTCCAGGAACTGCTCGATGATTTCATCGCGGGCGTTGAGTTGATAAATCATGTGTTCGTTCGGCGCGTAGCGGCCATAGTCGATGACCACGTACCAGGTGCCGTTCTTGTACTTCTCGACGCTGTTCAATTCCGGGTGCAGGTACACGCTGCCGCCGGGAATGGTTTCGTCGGCGACCAGGGTTTGCAGCCAGTCGTTGATGCGTTTGACCTCCTGGTCCATGAACGACTTGGTCAGGTTCTTCGCCATGGCTTTCTGGCCGGCTTTCACCAGCTTGCGGCTGATGGCATCTTCCAGGCCGACGTAGCTGATGAACTTGCCGGTGATGGAGCGGTTGCCCAGCAGCGAGAAGCCGCCGAGGATGGTGCGGGCGTAGTAGCTGACGCCGTAGCGGTTGAGCAGATCGCCTTCGGTGGAGGTGTCGAGGATGTTGTATTCCACGGTGCGGGAAACGTCTTCGGCGTAGGTCACCTGATTACCCGGGCTCTCCCATTGCTTGACCTTGGCGAGCGCGGCAATCGCCAGGCTTGACGGCGCGAGGAAGACGTTTTTCTTCGCCGCCTTGGAGTACACAGCCGGCATGTTGTGCACCACCAGGCAACGGTCGAAACCGAGGTCGGCGCCGCCCAGCTCCTGGCTGTAGGCCACTTGATCGGCGACCGAGGCGTCTTTGCCGTCGAGCACCACACGGGCCTTGATGCGCTTGCCGAACGAGGCGAACTCGCTCGCCACCGCCTTGGTGCCGGTGAAGCCAGGCGCGCCGATGATGGTCAGGTCCTCAGCGACGCCACTCAACGCCGCCAGACCCAACTTGCGTCCGGTCTGCGCCTCGATGCCGCCAATCACATTGTTCTGCGTGTCGGCCAGGGTCGCGCCCTCTTCGACGATAACCACATACACCGGTACCTTGACCACTTTGAGGATCTGGTAGACCGCGTGGAACAACGTCCCCGCCTCGGCACCGGTGGGGTCCAACTGGGCCTGGGTGGTGAAGCTGTTGATGCGAAACGGGGTGTTTTTCGGAATCAGCGCGTTGGCATTCGGCGCGGTGCCGACCAGCCCGATGACGTTGTCCCCCAGGCCACCCATGGCCTCGGGAGATTCAGTGGCATTGACGGTGATGCCGTTGTGCTCGAAGTTCAAAACCTCAGCCATGGTTATTCAGCCTTTTTGGTGGCGGCCTTTTTGGCCGGGGTCGATGTGGAAGCCGACTCGACGGCTTCGGTTTTTTTCAGTTCCAGGCGACCGGCGCTACGCAAGGCACTGGCCTCGACGTCGAGCAAGTCGAGCTGCTGGCCGACGCTCGACCAGTGGCCGCCACCGGTAGGAAATGGGAGGAGCACGGTGTAGGTTTGGCGGATAGACATTTGCGAGTTTCTCCAGACGCAAAAACGCAAAAGCCCCATCTAAAGGGGCTCTGTACGGGCAAAAGAAAACCGCTTTCGCGGTGAGGGTTACTTCACAAATGTTGGCGGCTCAGGCCACACTAATTGGTCAGGATGTTCCACCGTTTCAGGAATATCCCGCAACGCCTTACGGTAGGCGGTGACCTGGGCTAACTGGACAGCAGTGGCCGGGTAATCCGGTAGTTGGGTAAAGTCAGTCGCTCGCAGAAGCTGATCGCGACGGGTACGAACTGCAGCCCATTCGATGTCAGGCGAAGGCACAGCGAGCGCAAATTCTGCGTTGTTATCTTCAGGGAAATCAGACATATCAACTCCTTAACTAAAAACCACTGTTTCAGCCAGCGATAGTTTTGTTTTCAAATCACCGAGTTTAAACAAACGGCCGTTTCCTACACGCATGGTGTCGATACGTATAGTGGTGTAATAAATACTCGGAATCAGAATACGCATCACAACATTACCGTTCGTATCAACGTAACAAGCAGGTGTCATGTTGCCAAACGTGGCAACATTCTGCAGGGTACGAGTGGGTTGATAGCAATAGCCGACCAGCGTTTCTTCGATGATTTTCGCAGTGCCGTAACTGTAACCTTTTATGTTGAACCAGAACATTTCCGAGTTCACATTGATGTTCAGCGGAACTTTGAAATGTATATAGACGTTTGCGCTGGTACCCAAGTCGGTTAGCACAAAATCACCTTGCGCGCCCACCCCCTGTACACCTCCGGTACCTGAGACAAAACCTTGCAGCAGATTACGACGAATCGTCCCCAGCGCTGCTGGATCGCCTTCAACGTCCTTGAGACTCCTCCATTCATTAAACTGCTCCAGTGCGGTGGCCATGGTACTGTTGATACTGCCGATCTTTCCATTGACCGCCGTGGTCAAGTTATTGGCCGCTGATACCAGCGACGCGATAGTGGTTTCCAGGCTCACATTCAGGTTCCTTGTACTATTTGATTATTTAGCTTCGAGCGCCATCACTCGAAACATCAGGCCAACGTGCCGCGCCATATTGTCGATATTGGCGGTAGCCAACGTGGCGATTTCTTCACTCAATAGAATGTTCAGGTTGTCGGACCCGACCACCACCGTGACGCTTTGCGCCGGCAATGGTGAAATATCCAGCGTGAACTTTTGCAATACTCGCGCGGCCGCCGCTTTGTAGGTCAGCAACTTTCCAGCCACCGAATACACCGCTAGCAACGTGCCGGTAGAAAGATAGAAACCGAACTCGCCAATCTCATATTCATCCGCCCCCTCAAACAAAGCGGCCATTCTCAGCTGCCCTGGATCAAGGTCCTCGTAATCCACGATTGGCACACGCTGCCGCTCATTGCGAAGCGCCGTTTCCGATCCGCTGGGATCGTAGCGAGCGGTGCCGGCACCGATGTGAGTGATCTCACCTTTCAAGCCTTGGTTCTTTGCCTGCAACACTTCGGCCAAGCCGGCGGAAGTGAAGCGAACCAAGCGCGTAATGTCTTCTGTCATGGCTGCGCCCTGAGGTCGTAATCGTTAATGGTGTAGGGTTGAAAAAAACCGGTACTGATAAGGCACGCATCAAGGTCAATTGATGGCAGCGCTCCGTCCAGGAACAGTTCCCCTTCGCTCAAGGCTCCGTCTGCGACTGATGCCAGCGCCAGGCTGCCGTTCGTTTGATGTACAAGCGTGATGGTGGCCTGGTCACGCTCGCTCTTGGCGGCATTGATTCGCCGTATCAAGCGATTGTGATCGCCACTGGACCAACTGCGACCGATGACCGCTTGCACATCAAAGGTGTAGGGCTGAGCAAGCGGTTGTTGCTCATACCAAGCGGTGACCTTGGGTGTGAACCCCATAGATTCGACGGCATGATTCAGCGCCTGACGCGTGCCGGCCTGACGCTGGATCTGCCAGGACAACGAAACGGTCAAGCGCTTTTCCAGATCATTGGCTGCCGCGTCCCATTCACTGACTCCACGATCCGCCGCCAGATACGGCAGGAACGTCAAAGGCGTTCCGCGCGGATTCATCAGCTCGGGAAACGGTGGATCGATGCGTTCGAGCAACCGGGCGAAGCCGAGATCAAGTGCCTTCTCCAGCGGTGAGCTGTTGACCGGCAGCAGGCTTGGGCGATGTGTGTCGTCACTCATAACGTATCCACCTCAACCTCGACGCCCGTGCAATACGGGGCCTGGAAAGCCGTCGTGACAATCGGCTCCAGCGGTTCGAGAATTTCAAGCTGGACCGCGCCGGCGCTGTGCAGCGTGTAGTCGATCCAGCTCGGATCCACGCGGCCTTCCAGGCGATGACAGGCCTCGGCGTATTCGCGCAACTGCTGCTGTGCGGCAGCCTGGGTCAGGCCTGAATCCGGACCGGGGTTGATCTTTGCCACGACGCGGATTCTGTAGTTCTTGATCTGCGCGGGCTGGACGATGACCCGGTCCGTTTCCGGTCGCACATCGGGCCGGGCGAAATGCTCGCGCACGCCGGCGAGCAGCGCCTCGGACGGCGTGCCGTCGCCCGCTCGGGACAGCACCGTGACCGTGACTTCGCCGGGTGCCGTACGGCGTCCGTTGCCGTCCTTGATCTGGGCTGCATGGCTATCCGGGTCGAAGGTGTAGCTGACTGTCACCAGCCCCGCCGAGGCGCTTTCAACTTTCACGACGGGACGTTGCCCCAGGGTGAAAATCTCCCGCCGATACTGCATGCGGGAACCGGCTGCCGGGGCGTGGGGCGCCAGGTAATAGCGCAACCGGGCGTCCTCGTCGCTCTCGTAGACCGGAGCGATGGGCGGGAATGCCGCGGGGTCGCCCGGGTCGAGCAATTGACGTTCAAGCCCCATGTCCGCGAGGCGAGCATCGAGATTGCTGCCCGTGGCCCACCACGCCAGCATCTGCTTGATGCGGGCGTTGTATTTGCGTTCGTGGGTTTGCAGCCGGACGCAGAATGCCTCAAGGGCAAGGGTCAGCAACTCACTTTCGTTTTCGAGACTGTCGACCAGCCTCGCGGCGCTTGCGGGAGAGCGCGCGGCAACGTACTCAACCACGAAGGTCTTGAACTCGGCGAGCAGGTCCTCGAACGCTTCGACGGTAACGATAGCCGGTTCGGCCAGTTGGTTCTGGCCGGGAATCAGCATGCTCATGTCACCACCTCGAAGGTCTGTTTGCGGTTTTTCCAGGTGCCGGCGAAGCGCAACAGCAAACCAGCCCCCTGTCGATTGGCGACGATGACTTGCGGCTCGAAATCGTCGATGCCGTTGTGCGGGTTGTAGAACGCCTGCGCTGCGTGGCTTTGGGCGAGTAGCAGCAGGTCGTCACCGAGGTTTTGCCCGAGCAGCTCGGTCAAGGCGCTGCCGTACAGGGGGCGCTTCTGACGGGTACCCAACGGGGTGGTCAACGCCCGGGTGGCGCGCTGCACGAATTGCAGCCAGTCGTCGACCGTCGCGCCGGTGTTGCGATCGATTCCAATCATGGGAAATCCTTTATGCGGTACTGATTACGCGTCCCTGGTGATCCACCAGCGGGCCGCTGAAATGCACGCCTGTCGCGTCGATACGCAAACCGCCGGCGCCCAGCTGCAACTCGATGGCCTGGGGTGTCATCGCCAATCGCGCCGGGCCAATGCTCAACTGGAGCGATTCACGGGAACCGCTGAACGTCGCCGGGCCGTTTTCCCAATGCAGGACATGACTGGCGTGGTCGTAGCCGTTTTCCGTGCCGTCCTGATAGAGGCGACGCGTCAGCGAGGCGTGGGTCGAGACGGGTGGAAACTGGCCGCCGTTAAGGCCGAACAACGCCACCGTCTGTCCGCCGCTGTCGCCGCCGCCATGGTTGAACAGCAGGCATTGCTCGCCCACGGACGGAATCCGCGACTCGCTCTGGGCGCCGGCGCTCGGGTTGAAAAAGCGGATCGCCGGCGTCACCAGCCCGCCGTGACTGACCTTGCAAGTGTTGCTGGCCGCATCGACTTCCTGGCAAACGCCGATGCGGCAAAAACTCTCTGCACGCCGATGCAGGTCCTCAAACTCGGTTTCCATCTGCGCCAGACGCTCGATGATCGGCGCCAGATGCATCTGTAACAGCGCATCAAACATGGCTCAGCCCTCGAGTGCGGTGTATTGGTCCGGGTCGTCGATGTCCGAGACTTCCCAGGTACGGGCGAATTTCGGAATACCCAGCGGGTCCTCCAGTAATGTCGGGCCGAGGTACAGCGTCTGTGTGAATGAAAGGGTCCAGGCGGCGTACGCGCGGGTTTCGCTCCCAAAGGCCGACGCGACGCCATCGATGTACGTGGGCGGGTCGCATTGATCACCCGGCAGATTCCAGCGGTTGTCGACGACACGCTGCTTCAGTTCGCAGCCCAGGTCGCACGCTGTCGACGCCGTTCCAGACGACACGACTTGCAGGGAAACCGTCAGGGCATGGGCGATTCGCCCTTCGCTGGAACGCTGGCCCACCGCATCACGCTCGATGGCGAGCAACACCCAGGGCGGGTCGCCAATGTCGTTGAAATCCTGGAGGCTCCCGACGTTCAAGCCAGGCATGGCAGTTCGCAACGTTTCGGCAATGGCGGTCAACAGCTGCGAAGGTTTTTCGAGGACGGCAGGCATCAAGGCCTCCTGTTTTTTATGGCGGCACGAAGATCAGCAGTGGGAATCAATGTGGGTCGGAACGGGAATCACGCGGCGGTAGCTCACTGATGCCAATCCGCTTGGCGGCCCAACGCTCGTAAAGCCCGATGGCCACGTCAGCCCCGGCCATCGCGGTCAGGCAACCGAAGGCACCGGCGGCCCAGATCGACAGGCCCATGGCGTACAACAGCATGATCGCCGAGACGCCACAGATCATGCAGGCGCCGGAGCGCAGGGCCAGGCGCCGCAGCAGTGACCAGCCACGGGCGCCCTCCTTGTCGGCACGCCACATCTCGCCAGTCACCCCGCCCACCAGGGCGAGCACGATGACCAGCCAGATCGGCATGTCCAGCAACGCTTGTTGCTCGTTTGTCATGTCTCGTTTCCTGGGGAGATGGATGAAAGAACGGGGGTCAGGCCTGGACAGCCAGATAACGTTCTACAGTCGCTCAACGATTACGTTGTCGATAAAGGCATAGTTGGCATACGGATTCTGCTCATTGGAAAAAGCCAGGGTTGTCTGAGGCGAGGTCGCGATGAAGTCATACGTAATGGTGCTCCACTCAACAGCTCTACCTTTTGCTGAAGGGGTGTTGAAAGTGACACTTTGGCCCGCCACTTTTATTTGGATAACACCTTCACCGGAACGACTTGCGTAACGCGAATTACCTGCGCTGAAGGTCAAGCGGTACTTGGCGCCAACGGAGGTTGCAAAGTTCTGCTGAATGCCGCCGCCGTTGCTATAGATATAGTTAGCCAAGTCGACAATTACGACGCCATCCGCCGCCAGGGAACCGCCAATCGAAGCGGGCAGGTTGAAATACTCGGCTCCAGACAGGAACGTCGTCCAACCCGTAATGAAGTTGGCTTGCGCTGGAGTATTCAATATGCAACTTGCGCTGCAGCCTGGCTGTTCGAAGCTACCGTTGACCAGAAGGTTGGCAGCAACAGCGTTGCCTCCGACACCGAACAGGACGCCGCAGAGCATCAGCGGGGTAGCGTATTTCTTGAAACGATTCATGATCCACCTGTTGAGTTAGTGATTGATTGCACGGTTGATACATTGCTCGCCGGCGTTCACTCGAGGCTCAACGGCCTTCACATGATTCAATGTCCCGCAACGGGGACACTTGATCTGGAGTTCGGTGTTCTCGCCCATGCGGGCCAGAAGTCTTTTGCAGTGACCGCATCTGAAATCCTTCAGCATTTAAAGCCCTCCCACGGCGGCGGTTTGAAGTACCTCGCGGCACAGGCATTCCAAAAAGCCCGGTCGCCCAGGCTTTTCAGTAATGCGCTTGATCTTTCGGCGCGACTGGCGCGGTACGGATCCATTCAAATTGTTCCTCCGACCGCGGTCCCTGCCCGCCGGATAACTGCTTCTGGTGCTTTACGCTGCACACCCGGGTCAGTTGCCAACCCTCTGAACCGTTAAGGCCGGTTCATCGCTGCCTGTTGGTGGAACTAAAGAGCTTTGTTGCCAGCCGCTTTGTCGAGCGGCTTGGACACAGAATATGCATGGATGCATATACAGTCAATGCGTAAATGCATTTATTCATGCACAAGGAATGCGCAAATGCATGGAGGCCGCGTAGGTACTGGGTTTGAAGGTTTCCAGGAGGCGAAAAAAAACCCGCACGGCGGCGGGTTTTATCTGACAGCGGAAGGATTAACGGGCGTACATGCCCCACCAGAAGACGTGACCGAGGATGACGATCTGCTCGTCCTGCATTTCCTGGAAGGTGTAGTCCTCGTCCGGATGCTCATCGCGGTTGAAGCTGCGCAGGCGAATGCCGGTGGGCAGGCGATATAGCTGCTTCACCCGCAGTTGGCCGTTGTGATTGATGGCGTAGAGGTCACCGTCGACGATGTCGCCGATCCCGCATTTGCCCGCGTTCACCCCGACCGTGGCGCCGTCGCGCAGCACCGGCAACATGCTGTTGCCACGCACCGTCACGCACTTGGCCTGGTCGAACTGCACGCCGTTATGGCGCAGGCTGCGCTTGCCGAAACGCAGGCTTGAGCGCTCGCTTTCCTCGATGACGAATCTTCCTGATCCAGCAGCCAATTCAACCTCACGCAGAAAAGGAACGGACACCTCGTCTTCCTCGACGGGCGTGTCATCGTCCCACAGGCTTATGTCCTTGAGTTCGGAATGTGGCTCTTCGCGGCGGCTGTTGCCGGCAGGCGCAACGTCGACCCGCCCACGCAACTGGTCGGTGCTCACGGCGAAATATTCGGCGATCTTCGAGATGTGTTTATCCGAAGGGTCGACGATCTTGCCGCTGAGGATCCGCGAGAGGGTGGACTGAGGCACGCCGGTACGCCGGTGAAGCTCCGTGGGGGAGATCCCGTGCTGATCGAGCAATGCTCTTAATACGGTAGAAACGTTGCGTTTTTGCATAACGCGCATAATGCTTGTTCTTTTCGCGGAAGACAAATGCTGTTTTGCATAAATACGCAAACACTGTGCTTAAGCTCCGCCAGATGCTTTTGTGGCGAGGGAGCTTGCTCCCGCTTGAGTGCGCAGCGCTCACAAAAGGGGCTGCTGCGCAGCCCAGCGGGAGCAAGCTCCCTCGCCACGGGATTTGCCCTACACAGTTCTAGGAAAAACCTCCCACCCCGTCCTTCAAATGCGCATCGCGAGACTACGTTGCCTTGCGTCTCTGCCTACAACTACGCCAGAATCCGCCGGCTTGTGCGCCTTGGGCCCCACCGGTACTTTTGATCTTGTCACTGCCCATCAGTGATCGGGTTTAGTAGCCCGGCATTCCAAGACGTACATCGCTCCGCTCAGCCAGGTATTTTTACCTGCGCTCAATGGTAGCTGTGCGCAGGGCGCCCTCGGGCGCGCCGGTTTCTTGGATCCCCGGTCTACTAACCTGCGTACAGCTGCCGCCCATCTCGTTTAGTAGCGGATTGGTAGTGGCTCCAACTCAAGGATCCAAGACCATGTCCAAACAGATACCAAATCCCCTCGAAGATAACCTCAAGCCGAAAGCCGACGAGGAAAGATCCGATACCCTCTACCTTATTGCTCCCAACATCGACACCGAATGCCTGCTCGCCAACCTCAGCGAAACCCTGGCCTCGGCCAACGCCATGGTCAGCGATCTCGCGTTTGACCTGGAAGGCTCGCGACGACATATCGCCCTAGGGATCCTCCAGATGATCGAGCTGAGCCAGTTGCTGGCGAATCGGGCATTGGATGTGGTGGATCCCAGATAAAACAGGCCGATTCGACGAGAACAAAAAAAGCCTGCATGTCGCCAGGCTGTTCATTCAAGAAGGACAACCCCCTATGGCGAGGCGGCTTGCTCCCGCCGGGTTACGCGGTTACCCCGTTTCTAGCGGCCGCTGCGCCCCCAAAGCGGGAGCAAGCTCCCCCGCCACGTCGTTATCAACTATAAATGGGCAGCAATAAGCACAAAGAGGCCTGGGGAGTTCGATACAAACAGTCAGACCATCGAAAAGGGATCGGATTAATGACGGAGAATGCCGATACACGCAGCCGGCTACTGGCCTCAGCAGACCAAGCCGTCCATGAAGACGCATTGCGCTTCGCTCGGTCCAATAAAAAAGCAATCGCGAAGCGACTGACAGATAAGGCTCTTTATCCGCCAGAGGAAGCGCCCGTGTCAGTTTTTATGGCAGGCTCTCCGGGCGCCGGTAAAACCGAGGCATCAATAGCGTTGGTGAATCTGTTCGCAGATTCAGCGATCCTACGCATAGACGCAGATGAGCTACGAAGCGAGTTTCCAGCTTACGCTGGAGCAAACTCCTGGCTTTTTCAGGGAGGAGTTTCGATTCTGGTCGATAAAATGTTGGATTTCGCATTGGATCAAAGGCAGTCCTTCATCCTTGATGGAACGTTTTCCAACATAGACGTAGCAAGACGAAACGTAGATCGCTCCTTGAGAAAAGGCCGATTCGTACAAATTCTTTATGTATATCAGTCGCCTGTACTCGCCTGGGGATTCGTTAATGCTCGCGAGGCGGCCGAAGGCAGGAGGATCCGCAAAGAACATTTCATCAAGCAATATTTCGCCGCACGTGACGTAGTGAACGCGCTTAAGCTAGAGTATCGCGGCGATGTCCATGTGGACCTGTTACTCAAACATATCGACAATTCGGGACGACTTTACAAAGCTGGTGTCGATAAAATTGACTACCATATCCCTGAGCAACACACGCGGGCCGACCTAGAGGCCATGCTCGAGCCACCATCAGGAGGGCACCTATGATTTCGATCAAGCTGGGCTTGTCCAAAGGAACCAAAAGCACCTTTGCCGATTTTATTCGTAATGCTAAATCGGACCAAAAAAAACGTGTTTATAGCGAGGTTTTGACAGAGGCTACCAAGCAGCAAAACCTGGTGATGATGCAGGCCGAGGCGAAACGAGGCTGATATCAAAATTCAAGAGAAGCCCGACTACATGTCGGGCTTTTTGTTGCCAGATTTACCTGGCCAGAGGGTTTTCCGCCACATTCTGGGACAACAATCGAAGCCACTCATCCCTGGGTCGCACCAGACCGCCCATGTTAACCTTGCGCCCATCGCGGAAAAGCCGGGCCGATGCCCCTCCTTTTGCCCCACACCTTTCAACGAGCTTTGCCTGACACCCATGAATACAGCCGTGAACGACCTGTCCTCCCACACGCCGATGATGCAGCAATACTGGCGCCTGAAGAACCAGCACCCCGATCAGCTGATGTTCTATCGCATGGGCGACTTCTACGAGATCTTCTACGAGGACGCGAAGAAGGCCGCCAAGCTGTTGGACATCACCCTGACGGCGCGTGGGCAATCGGCGGGCATGGCGATTCCGATGTGTGGGATTCCTTACCACGCGGCGGAAGGCTACCTGGCGAAACTGGTCAAGCTGGGCGAGTCCGTGGTGATTTGCGAACAAGTCGGCGATCCGGCCACCAGCAAGGGCCCGGTGGAGCGCCAGGTCGTGCGGATCATCACCCCGGGCACAGTCAGTGACGAGGCATTGCTGGATGAACGTCGGGACAACCTGATCGCCGCCGTCCTCGGCGACGAGCGCCTGTTCGGCCTGGCCGTGCTGGACATCACCAGCGGCAACTTCTCGGTATTGGAAATCAAGGGCTGGGAAAACCTGCTGGCGGAACTGGAGCGGGTCAATCCGGTGGAGTTGTTGATCCCGGATGACTGGCCCAAAGACCTGCCAGCGGAAAAACGCCGTGGCGTACGTCGCCGGGCGCCGTGGGATTTCGAGCGCGACTCGGCGTTGAAAAGCCTCTGCCAGCAGTTTTCCACCCAGGACCTCAAGGGCTTCGGCTGCGAGAACCTGACCCTGGCCATCGGCGCCGCCGGCTGCCTGCTGGCCTACGCCAAGGAAACCCAGCGCACCGCCCTGCCCCATCTGCGCAGCCTGCGTCACGAACGCCTGGATGACACGGTCGTGCTGGACGGCGCGAGCCGACGCAACCTGGAACTGGACACCAACCTGGCCGGTGGCCGCGATAACACCCTGCAATCGGTAGTCGATCGCTGCCAGACCGCCATGGGCAGCCGCCTGCTGACCCGCTGGCTGAACCGACCGCTGCGGGACCTGACGGTACTGCAAGCACGCCAGTCTTCCATTACTTGCCTGCTGGACCGGTATCGTTTCGAGCAGCTGCAACCGCAGCTCAAGGAAATCGGCGATATCGAGCGGATCCTCGCGCGGATCGGCCTGCGCAACGCCCGTCCTCGCGACCTGGCGCGCCTGCGCGACGCCCTCGGCGCGCTGCCCGAACTTCAGCTGGCGATGACCGACCTTGAAGCACCTCACCTGCAGCAGCTGGCGTGCACCACCAGCACCTACCCGGAACTGGCCGCGCTGCTGGAAAAAGCCATTATCGACAATCCGCCAGCGGTAATTCGGGACGGCGGCGTGCTGAAAACCGGTTACGACGCCGAACTCGACGAGCTGCAATCGCTGAGCGAAAACGCCGGCCAATTCCTGATCGACCTCGAAGCCCGGGAAAAGGCCCGTACCGGCCTTGCCAACCTCAAGGTCGGCTACAACCGCATCCATGGCTACTTCATCGAGCTGCCGAGCAAGCAGGCCGAGCAAGCCCCGGCCGATTACATTCGCCGCCAGACCCTCAAGGGCGCCGAGCGTTTCATCACGCCGGAACTCAAGGCTTTCGAAGACAAGGCCCTGTCAGCCAAGAGTCGTGCCCTCGCCCGGGAAAAGATGCTCTACGAAGCGCTGCTCGAAGACCTGATCAGCCAGCTCCCACCGTTGCAGGACACCGCCGCCGCCCTGGCGGAACTGGACGTGTTGAGTAACCTGGCCGAACGCGCGCTGAACCTGGACCTCAATTGCCCACGCTTCGTCAGCGAGCCGTGCATGCGCATCAGCCAGGGTCGTCACCCGGTGGTCGAGCAGGTATTGACCACGCCGTTCGTGGCCAACGACCTGAGCCTGGACGACAATACTCGCATGCTGGTGATCACCGGTCCGAACATGGGCGGTAAATCCACCTACATGCGCCAGACCGCGCTGATTGTGCTGCTGGCTCACATCGGCAGCTTCGTCCCGGCGGCCAGTTGCGAACTGTCCCTGGTGGACCGGATCTTCACCCGGATCGGCTCCAGCGATGACCTGGCCGGTGGGCGTTCGACCTTCATGGTGGAAATGAGCGAAACCGCGAACATCCTGCACAATGCCACCGAGCGCAGCCTGGTGCTGATGGACGAAGTCGGTCGCGGCACCAGCACCTTCGACGGCCTGTCCCTGGCCTGGGCGGCCGCTGAACGTCTGGCCCAGTTGCGCGCTTATACGCTGTTCGCCACGCACTATTTCGAATTGACGGTGTTGCCGGAGAGCCAGCCGCTGGTGGCCAACGTCCACCTCAACGCCACCGAGCACAACGAACGCATCGTGTTCCTTCACCACGTACTGCCCGGCCCGGCCAGCCAGAGCTACGGCCTGGCGGTGGCACAACTGGCCGGTGTGCCGAGCGACGTCATCACCCGCGCTCGCGAGCACCTCAGTCGCCTGGAGACCACCAGCTTGCCGCACGAGGTACCGCGCCCGACCAAAGGCAAACCGGCCGCGCCGCAGCAAAGCGACCTGTTCGCCAGCCTGCCGCATCCGGTGCTCGACGAACTGGCCAAGCTCGACCTCGACGACATGACCCCGCGCCGGGCGCTGGATTTACTCTATACATTGAAGACACGGGTCTAACGCACAGGCTTTCAAGCTGTTAGAATCTCGCGCGGTTTGGGATGCTGTGGCCTATTAGCCTGGGTTTGCAGACAATCGCTCCCGAACCTCGCGACCCCTACCGTGATGGGGCTTCGCCGCAGCCGCCTGAGGAGAGAATTAGAAATGACCTTCGTCGTCACCGACAACTGCATCAAGTGCAAGTACACCGACTGCGTAGAAGTCTGTCCGGTGGACTGCTTTTACGAAGGCCCGAACTTCCTGGTCATTCATCCGGACGAGTGCATCGACTGCGCCCTGTGTGAACCGGAATGCCCGGCGAACGCCATTTTCTCGGAAGACGAAGTGCCGGCCGGTATGGAAAACTTCATCGAGCTGAACGCCGAACTGGCGGATATCTGGCCGAACATCACCGAGAAGAAAGACGCCCTGCCCGACGCCGAAGAATGGGATGGCAAGCCTGGCAAGATCGCAGACCTGGAACGCTGATTACCCAGCGTTCGCTGAAAAGGCCCCTTGCGGGCCTTTTTGCTGCCTGGAACAAAATCGCGGGCAAAAAAAAGGGGCGGTTTGACCCGCCCACATTTTTTCCATAATCCCTTTAATCCTTTTCATCGTCCTGATGAATCGCGTCCTGCGATGTCCTTCCTGTCCCATCGTCCTTGACGGGTGTGTCTGTCCGTCGACACAGGATTGATATTAGTGTTTTCCCAAACGAGTGCAATGCCTCGGCGGCGCTCCGCCGGCACTGTCACGAGCCATTCACACTTATGAAAATCTTTTAAAAACAGTTAGTTGCATGTTTATGAAACGCTTTATTAGCAATCTGTCCCATCGTCGTGGAACCGAACGCTTACGTAACACTAGGCAAAAGCTTACAAACTGAAGCTACAAAATGGGCTGATGAGAAGTTCTCTCTGCGGCAAAAGCAAAAGCCCCGAACTCAGTCGGGGCTTTCTCTGCTGCGCTTGCCTGATTTACTGGAACAACGACTCGCTAGACAGGCCGTTCTTCTCCAGGATCTCCCGGAGGCGCTTGAGGCCTTCGACCTGGATCTGCCTGACCCGCTCACGGGTCAAACCAATCTCCAGACCCACGTCTTCAAGGGTGCTGCTTTCATGACCGCGCAAGCCGAAGCGGCGGATCACCACTTCCCGTTGCTTGTCCGTGAGCTCCGAAAGCCATTGGTCGATGCTTTGGGACAAGTCATCATCCTGGAGCAACTCGCATGGATCGGTCGGACGATCGTCGGTAAGGGTGTCGAGCAGCGTCTTGTCCGAGTCTGGCCCCAGTGAAACGTCAACCGATGAGACCCGCTCGTTGAGACCGAGCATGCGCTTGACCTCGCCCACCGGTTTTTCCAGCAGGTTGGCGATTTCCTCGGGTGAAGGTTCGTGATCGAGCTTCTGGGTCAACTCGCGGGCGGCTCGCAGGTAGACGTTGAGCTCCTTGACCACGTGGATCGGCAGCCGGATGGTCCGGGTCTGATTCATGATCGCCCGTTCGATGGTCTGGCGGATCCACCAGGTCGCATAGGTCGAGAAACGGAAGCCGCGCTCGGGGTCGAACTTCTCGACGGCGCGAATCAGGCCCAGGTTGCCCTCTTCGATCAGGTCCAGCAGCGAAAGCCCACGATTGACGTAGCGTCGGGCGATTTTCACCACCAGGCGCAGGTTGCTTTCAATCATGCGTTTTCGACCCGCCGGGTCGCCACTTTGCGACAAGCGCGCAAAATGAACTTCTTCCTCGGGGGAGAGCAATGGTGAGAAGCCGATTTCGTTGAGGTACAGCTGAGTGGCGTCCAGCGCCCGGGTGTAATCGATGTACTTATGTTGTTTAAGTGAAGCGGAGTGTTTGGATTTGGCACGAACGGAAGGTGGAGTCGCCCCTTCATCATTCGACATCGAATCCATAGCGATGCCGGTCTCCATAAGGAGGACCTCATCGTCGATGTCAAACTCCGGCACTTCTTTACTGAGAGCCATTGTTATAGTCCTTTGGTGAGTTCGACCTCAAGCTCAAGCGACGCCCTTATCCTTGGCAACGCTGGAGCCTGTTCCCTCTACGCGACGGAACAGGCTGACAAGCAAATCAACGACGTGGCAGGAATTGCAGCGGATCCACAGGTTTACCTTGTCGGCGAATCTCAAAATGCAGTTTCACTCGATCCGTACCCGTTGAGCCCATTTCGGCAATTGTCTGTCCGACCTTGACCTGCTGCCCCTCCCGAACCAACAGCCTGCGGTTGTGACCGTAGGCACTGACGTAGGTATCGCTGTGTTTGATGATCACGAGTTCGCCGTAGCCCCTTAAACCACTCCCGGCGTACACGACCGTGCCATCAGACGCTGCCAAAACAGGCTGTCCCAAATCCCCGGCGATATCAATTCCTTTATTCAAACTACCGTTTGAAGAGAATTTTCCAATGAGAACGCCATTAGAAGGCCATCCCCAGCCGGTCGGGGCGGGGCCCGCCGGAGGCATCGGAGCGGGTGCCGGCTTGTTCGCGACGGACGGTACAGTCGCCGTTGCGGCACCGGCCGGACGACGGATAACCGTGGTTTTGCTCGAGGATGACGGGGTCGAACCCGACTGCGTCACGACCGCGGTAGGCGTTGAGGCACTGCGACCGTCAAAGCGAATTGTCTGACCCGGATGGATCGTATAAGGCGCAGGAATGTTGTTGCGAGCCGCGAGGGCTTTATAGTCCCAGCCGTAGCGAAACGCGATGGAAAACAGCGTATCGCCGCGACGGACTACATACTGACCGGTCGTCACTGTAGGCCGCTGCGGTGTCGCATTGTTGCGATCGACCACCCGGACATTACCCGACGGAGTACTGGAACAACCGACCAGCAAGGTACTCAAGAGAAGGCCAGTCACCAGGCGCTTGAAGCTCGTGATACCCATACGCTGCGCAATGACTGTGAGACTCACCCGCCGCTCCCTTTGTGGTGGCTGAAAAAATTGCACACTGCCTGTCCAGGCAGAAATATTGCCCCGTGGCGAGCCGACACCACGCTTCTATAAAGGAAGCGCGAAAAGCTGCCGCACACGTTTGCTCGACGCTGTTGAACGCTGTTTGGCAAACCAGCGCTTGTCGAACAGCTGCTGCCGTAAGACACATGTCGTGCCCCGGAATTCAGCGTCTGTCTATAAATGCTCAGGCCAATGGCCCGTTGAGCAACGGCACGAAACGCACCGCCCCGAGGACGTGTCGTGAAAAACCGTGTTCTTCACGCACAATCAACATCAGTTGCTGGACTTCGCCCGCACCCACCGGAATCACCAGTCGCCCGCCGGGAGCGAGTTGGTCCAGCAGAGCCTGGGGAACATCGGTGGCAACGGCCGTGACGATGATGCCGTTATAAGGCGCCAGCGCCGGCCAGCCTTCCCAACCGTCGCCCCAGCGAAACACCACGTTGCGCAGGTTCAGCTCCACCAGGCGCTCCTTGGCGCGATCCTGCAGGACCTTGATTCGCTCCACGGAAAACACCCGCTCCACCAACTGCGACAATACCGCGGTCTGGTAACCCGAGCCCGTGCCGATCTCCAGCACCTTGTCCAGCGGCCCCGCCTCCAGCAGCAACTCGCTCATGCGAGCCACCATGTAGGGCTGGGAAATGGTCTGGTTGTGGCCGATCGGCAACGCCGTGTCTTCATAGGCGCGATGGGCCAACGCTTCATCGACGAAAAGATGACGCGGCGTACGGCGAATCACCTCGAGCACCTGGGCGTTGGACAAGCCTTCTTCGTACAGCCGCTGGATCAACCGTTCCCTAGTCCGCTGGGAGGTCATGCCAATTCCGCGGCGCAGCATATCGTCTTGTTCACGACCCATCAGCGCAGCCCCTCCAGCCAGCCATCGAGACTTCGAAAGGCATCGTTGAAAGTGCGATCGAGCTGCAAGGGTGTGATCGAGACATAGCCCTGCATCACTGCATGGAAGTCGGTGCCAGGCCCGCCGTCTTCGGCATCGCCGGCGGCGGCGATCCAGTACCCGGCCTTGCCGCGCGGGTCGACGACATGCATCGGCCTGGCAGCCCGGGCGCGGTGACCCAGGCGAGTGAGCTGGATGCCACGGATATGATCAAGCGGCAGATTCGGGATATTCACGTTCAGCACCGTACGCGGCGGCAGGTCCAGCTCGCCGTGGGCCTGCACCAGTTTGCGGGCGAAGTAGGCGGCAGTGGGCAAATTGTCGACCTGCCGTGAAACAAACGAAAAGGCGAACGACGTATGGTTGAGGAAACGACCTTCCAGGGCGGCGGCGACCGTTCCGGAATACAGTACGTCATCGCCCAGGTTGGCCCCCAGGTTTATCCCGGAAACCACCATGTCGGGCTCGCGCTCCAGCAGGCCGTTCAGGCCCAGGTGCACGCAATCGGTCGGCGTACCGTTGAGGCTGATGAAACCGTTGTCCAGGTAGCAGGGATGCAGCGGACGGTCGAGCGTCAGCGAGCTGCTCGCGCCGCTTTTGTCCTGGTCCGGGGCGATGACCACGCACTCGGCAAAATCCGCCAGCGCAGCATAAAGCGCGGCAAGACCGGGTGCTGTCACCCCGTCGTCGTTAGAAATCAGAATACGCATGGGCTGTCCGTCTGCCCCACCGGCACCAGATCGACGAGTTCGCGCACCAAGACAGTGGCGAAACATCCGGCCGGCAGGACGAATTCCAATTGCAGAATGTCAGGCGAGGGATAATGCCACGACAGCCCGCCAATGGGCAGTCGCAGGATGCGACGTTCGTGACTCATTCCCGCGTTTATCAACCAGTCCCGCAGATCGGCCTCGTCCGCGGCGATGGCTTGCTCCAATTCGAAGGTTGCCCCGGCGGCGGGCGAAGGTCCTTCGCCCCACTGCGGCCCGGTCGGGTGCAGATCGAGAATGGCCAGGCGCGGATCGCTGCACTCAGCCTTACCGGCTGGGAAAAAACTGCGGCTGTCGGTAAAGGCGAGCAAGTCGCCCACCTGGGCTTGCCGCCAGGTACCGTCGGCGACTCGCGCCGCCAGCACCCGGTTGAACAGAAAGCTGCGCGCGGTGGACAACAGCCGAGAACGCACGTTGCGCTGCTCCGGCAAAGCCTTGCGCGCCGCCCAGGCACGGGCATCGACGACGTTGCCGCCGTCATGGCCAAAGCGCTGGGCACCAAAATAATTCGGAATGCCTTGAAGGGCGATGTGTTGCAGACGTGTCTCGATGGCCTCTTTGTCGCCCGAGAACTGGGTCAGGCGCAAGGTAAAGCCATTGGCCGAGTGCGCGCCGCGCTGCAGCTTGCGTCTGTGGCGTGCGGTCTTGAGGATCTTCAGCGTATCGTTTTCTGCCGTCGACAGGTCTGGGTCGGCCTTGCCGGGCAATTGCACGCTGAACCATTGCCGGGTCAGGGCCTGACGATCCTTGAGCCCGGCGTAGCTGACCGTGCGCAAAGGAACGCCGGCGGCCTTGGCGATTCGCCGGGCAGCCTCCTCGGTATTCAAGCCGCGTTTTTCCACCCAGATCCACAGATGCTCGCCATCACCGGACAACGGGATATCAAGCACTTCGTCGACCTGGAAATCCTCGGCGGTAGCCTTCAGTACCGCACGGCCCAATGTCTCACCGTAGGCCCGCGGGCCCAAGAGTTCCAGTTCGGTCATGGGCGCTGCAACAAGGCGACGGAATGGACGGCGATGCCTTCTTCGCGACCAACGAAACCAAGCTTCTCGGTCGTGGTGGCCTTGACGTTCACCTGGTCCAGCTCAACCTGGAGATCCTCGGCAATCCGCTGGCGCATCGCTTCGATGTGCGGCGCCATCTTGGGGGCCTGGGCAATAATGGTGTTGTCGACATTGGCGACTACCCAGCCCTTGGCGTGGATCAACGCGACCACGTGGCGCAGCAGCACGCGGCTGTCGGCGCCCTTGAATTGCGGGTCGGTGTCCGGGAAATGCTTGCCGATGTCGCCCAGGGCAGCCGCGCCGAGCAGAGCGTCGCTCAAGGCGTGCAGCAACACGTCACCGTCAGAATGCGCAAGCAGCCCGAAGCCGTGTGCGATACGCACGCCGCCCAGAGTAATGAAGTCGCCTTCAGCGAAACGGTGAACATCGTAGCCGTGGCCAATACGCATAAAAAAACGCCCCGATTTTTGTCAGGGCGTGATTCTACCTGCATTAGGCGTTCAGAGCGCGCGCATGATGCTGCAAGTGATCATCAATAAAGCTGGCGATGAAGAAATAGCTGTGGTCGTAGCCTGGTTGCAGGCGCAACTCCAGCGGATGACCGGCCACTTTGGCCGCCTGCTGCAAAGCTTCGGGCTTGAGCTGATTGGCCAGGAAATCATCGCGGTCACCCTGATCCACCAGCAGTGGCAGCTTTTCCTGCGCCTCGGCAATCAATGCACAGGCATCCCACTCACGCCATTTCGAGCGGTCTTCCCCCAGGTAACGGGAAAAAGCCTTCTGCCCCCACGGGCAATCCATCGGGTTGTTGATTGGTGAAAAAGCCGACACCGAACGGTAACGCCCAGGGTTGCGCAAGGCGCAGACCAGCGCGCCATGGCCGCCCATGGAATGACCGCTGATGCCGCGTTTATCCGAGGCAGGGAAATGTGCTTCGACCAAGGTCGGCAATTCCTGCACCACATAATCATGCATCCGATAGTGCCGCGCCCAAGGATCCTGCGTGGCGTTCACATAAAAACCCGCGCCCAGGCCGAAATCCCAGGCGCCGTCCGGATCGCCCGGCACGTCGGCGCCGCGGGGGCTGGTGTCCGGCGCGACGATGATCAGCCCCAACTCGGCGGCCATGCGCTGGGCACCGGCCTTGTGCATGAAGTTTTCATCGGTGCAGGTCAGTCCGGACAACCAGTACAGCACCGGCAGCTTGCCGCCCTGCTCGGCTTGCGGCGGCAGGTAGACGGCAAAGACCATGTCACAACCGAGCACTTCGGAACGGTGGCGGTAACGTTTGTGCCAGCCGCCGAAGCTTTTCTGGCAGGAGATGTTTTCCAGGCTCATGACCGACCTCAGAAATGAATAACGGTACGGATGCTCTTGCCTTCGTGCATCAGGTCGAATGCCTTGTTGATATCTTCCAGGCCCATGGTGTGGGTGATGAAAGTATCCAGCGGGATCTCGCCCTTTTCGGCCATTTCCACATAGCTTGGCAACTCGCTGCGACCACGCACGCCGCCAAAGGCCGAACCGCGCCAGACGCGGCCGGTCACCAGCTGGAATGGACGGGTGGCAATTTCCTGGCCGGCCCCGGCCACGCCGATGATCACCGACTCGCCCCAGCCCTTGTGGCAGCATTCCAGCGCGGCGCGCATCAACTGGACATTGCCGATGCATTCAAAGGAGAAGTCCACGCCGCCATCGGTCATGTCGACGATGACTTCCTGGATCGGGCGATCAAAGTCTTTCGGGTTGACGCAATCGGTCGCGCCGAGCTGCCTGGCGATCTCGAACTTGGCCGGGTTGATGTCGATGGCGATGATGCGCGAGGCCTTGGCTTTCACCGCGCCGATCACTGCCGACAGGCCGATGCCGCCCAGGCCGAAGATTGCCACGGTGTCCCCTGGCTTGACCTTGGCGGTATTGAGCACCGCGCCAATGCCGGTGGTGACGCCGCAGCCCAGCAGGCAGACTTTTTCCAGCGGCGCTTCTTTTGGAATCTTCGCTACGGAGATTTCCGGCAGCACGGTGTATTCAGAGAACGTCGAAGTGCCCATGTAGTGGAAAATTGTCTCGCCCTTGTAGGAAAAGCGCGAAGTGCCGTCCGGCATCAGGCCTTTGCCCTGGGTGGCGCGAATCGCCTGACACAGGTTGGTCTTGCCCGACTTGCAGAATTTGCACTGGCCGCACTCCGGTGTGTACAGCGGAATCACATGGTCACCCACCGCCACCGAAGTCACGCCTTCGCCAATGGCCTCGACGATCGCGCCGCCTTCATGACCGAGTATCGACGGGAAGATCCCCTCCGGGTCGGCGCCCGACAACGTGTAGGCGTCGGTATGGCAAACGCCCGAAGCCACCACGCGCAACAGCACCTCGCCGGCTTTCGGCATGGCGACGTCGACTTCAACGATTTCCAGGGGTTTCTTGGCCTCGAAGGCAACGGCGGCGCGCGACTTGATCATTCGGATTCTCCGGCAAATAAAAACAAGACCGGGAGTGTAATCCTTCGCCGAACGATGAATAATCCAACCAAAAGCAAAACATTATTGCTGTATAGGGACAATCTTCCATGTCTGACAATCGCTGGGAAGGCATCGACGAGTTCGTCGCCGTGGCCGAATGCAGCCAGTTCACCGCGGCGGCCGAGCGCCTTGGGGTTTCGTCTTCTCACATCAGTCGACAAATCGTACGGCTGGAAGAGCGTCTGCAGACACGATTGCTCTATCGCAGTACCCGGCGTGTGACCCTCACCGAGGCTGGTCAGACTTTTCTGCAGCATTGCCAACGCCTGCAGGACGGACGCGAGGAAGCGCTGCGGGCGGTGGGTGATCTCACCAGCGAACCCAAGGGCATGCTGCGAATGACCTGCGCCGTGGCCTACGGCGAGCGTTTTATCGTGCCACTGGTGACGCGGTTCATGGGGCTGTACCCGCAACTGCGAGTAGACATCGAACTGAGCAATCGCCCACTGGACCTGGTTCACGAAAGCCTTGATCTGGCGATTCGCCTCGGCCGCCTGCAGGACTCGCGCCTGGTCGCGACACGCCTGGCGCCGCGGCGCATGTACCTCTGCGCTTCACCGTCCTATCTGGAACGCTACGGTCGGCCCCACAGCGTGTCGGAACTGAGCCGTCACAACTGCCTCATCGGCAGCTCCGACATTTGGCAACTGGAGCAGAACGGGCGGGAATTTTCTCAACGGGTGCAGGGAAACTGGCGTTGTAACAGTGGGCAAGCGGTGCTTGATGCGGCGCTGCAAGGGGTGGGTTTGTGCCAATTGCCGGATTATTACGTGCTTGAACATCTGCACAGCGGTGCGCTGATCTCTTTGCTGGAGGCTCATCAGCCGCCGAATACGGCGGTTTGGGCGCTGTACCCGCAGCAGCGGCATCTGTCGCCCAAGGTGCGCAAGTTGGTGGATTACTTGAAGGAGGGGTTGGCTGAGCGGCCGGAGTATCGGGGGTGACCGTGGTTTTTGTGTTGCCTGAGCAACTGCTATCGCGAGCAGGCTCGCTCCCACAGAGGTTTCTGGTTGTACCCAACATTCATGGCGACTGACGATCCAATGTGGGAGCGAGCCTGCTCGCGAAGACGGTCAGGAAGACGCCTCCAGCGCTCAATGCCGATTCGCCCAACGCTGGCGCAACCACTCCAGGTCTTCCGGCCGGGTGACCTTGACGTTGTCCGATCGCCCTTCGATCAACCGAGGCGCCTGCCCCGCCCATTCCATGGCCGAAGCTTCGTCGGTGATCAGTGCATCCGCCACCAGGCTGTCGGCCAGGGCCCGATGCAAGGCGCCGAGGCGGAACATCTGTGGCGTGTAGGCTTGCCAGATCACGCTGCGATCGATCGTTTCCAACACACGGCCATGCTTGTCGACGCGCTTGAGCGTATCGCGGGCGGGCACTGCCAACAGTCCTCCGACCGGATCGTTCGCCAGCTCATGGAGCAATGTGTCGAGATCGCCCCGCGCCAGATTGGGCCGCGCGGCGTCATGCACCAGCACCCAATCGAAATCGTCGGCGCCGTGTTCATGAAGGTGCAACAAGGCATTGAGCACCGAATCGGAACGCTGCTCACCGCCGTCCACACGCTGGATTCGAGGATTGCTGGCGCAGGCCAGTGTCGGCCAGTAAGGATCATCCTGTGCAACGCTGACGACCACGCCCTTGACGGTTGGGTGGTCGAGAAAACAGCCAAGGCTGTGTTCGAGAATGGTACGTCCGCCCAGCTGCAGATATTGCTTGGGACGGTCCGCGGCCATGCGGGCACCAACGCCCGCGGCAGGAATCACGGCCCAGAAGGCCGGCAAACGAATACTCATTGGGCCAACTGGTAGAGGGTTTCGCCCTCCTTGACCATGCCCAGCTCATGTCGAGCCCGCTCTTCAACGGTCTCCATGCCTTTTTTCAGCTCTGTCACTTCGGCGTCCATTACCCGGTTACGCTCCAGCAGCGCCTCGTTTTCAGCGTGCTGGTCGGCAATTTGCTGAGTCAGGTCGGCCACTTGCGCCAGGCTGCCATTACCCACCCACAGGCGGTACTGCAAGCCGGCCAGCAAGAGAAGCAAGACAAGAAACAACCAATTGGGACTGCGCATCGAATATCAGTATCCAGTGAAAAAAGACCGCCATGCCAAACTTGAAGGTCTGATAGCACGAAGCCTGGAAAATCCAGGCTTGTGCTTGATAAGGCATCAGATTAGAGGCAAAACCGTCGCCTTGGCGACCTTTGCGACACAATCCGCTGTCTTTTTACCATTTACCGCTTAGCCGCGAAACTCGGCACGGCCGTTGTACTTGGCCTTGCCGTTCAACTGCTCTTCGATACGCAGCAGTTGGTTGTACTTGGAAACGCGGTCGGAACGGCACAGGGAACCGGTCTTGATCTGGCCTGCAGCAGTACCCACGGCCAGGTCGGCAATGGTCGAATCTTCGGTTTCACCGGAACGGTGGGAGATGACCGCGGTGTAGCCGGCAGCCTTGGCCATCTGGATGGCTTCCAGGGTTTCGGTCAGGGTACCGATCTGGTTGAACTTGATCAGGATCGAGTTGGCGATCTTCTTGTCGATGCCCTCTTTCAGGATCTTGGTGTTGGTCACGAACAGGTCGTCACCCACCAGCTGGGTTTTCTCGCCGATCTTGTCGGTGAGAATTTTCCAGCCAGCCCAGTCGGACTCGTCCAGGCCATCTTCGATGGAGATGATCGGGTAGCGCTCGGTCAGGCCCTTGAGGTAGTCGGCAAAACCTTCGGCGGTGAACACCTGGCCTTCGCCGGACAGGTTGTATTTACCGTCTTCGAAGAACTCACTGGCCGCGCAGTCCAGGGCCAGGGTCACGTCGGTGCCCAGCTTGTAGCCAGCGTTGGCCACGGCTTCGGAGATCACTTTCAGCGCGTCTTCGTTGGACGCCAGGTTCGGCGCGAAGCCGCCCTCGTCGCCAACCGCGGTGCTCAGGCCACGGGCCTTCAGCACAGCCTTGAGGTGATGGAAAATCTCGGTGCCCATACGCAGGCCTTCGGAGAAGGACTTGGCGCCAACCGGCTGGACCATGAACTCCTGGATGTCGACGTTGTTATCGGCATGCTCGCCGCCGTTGATGATGTTCATCATCGGCACCGGCATCGAGTAGACGCCCGGGGTACCGTTCAGGTTGGCGATGTGCGCGTACAGCGGCAGGTCCTGGTCCTGGGCGGCAGCCTTGGCGGCGGCCAGGGAAACGGCGAGGATCGCGTTGGCGCCCAGGGTCGCTTTGTTTTCGGTACCGTCGAGTTTGATCATGGCCTGGTCGAGGGCTTTCTGGTCGGCAGGGTCCTTGCCCAGCAACAGGTCGCGGATCGGACCGTTGATGTTGGCGACGGCTTTCAGCACGCCCTTGCCCAGGTAACGGCTCTTGTCGCCATCACGCAGCTCCAGCGCTTCGCGCGAGCCAGTGGAAGCACCGGACGGCGCGCAGGCGCTGCCGATGATGCCGTTGTCGAGAAGCACGTCCGCTTCGACAGTGGGGTTGCCACGGGAGTCGAGAACTTCACGACCTTTGATGTCGACGATTTTTGCCATTGTTGTGAACACTCCAAAGTTGACGAAAACGACGCAGCGAGAGGAAATCTTTTACCGTCGGCGGGTACAGAGCAGCGGGCAGGCTCGCCGACGATAACGCCCGGCCCGCAGGCCAGAGCGTTTATCGAGCGGTACTTTACCGGAGAAAGCCGTGTTACGCGGTTTCTATCGTCGGAAAACCCTTGACCAGCTCGTCCAGCGCCTTGAGCTGAGACAGGAAAGGTTCCAGCTTGTTCAAGCGCAGGGCACAAGGGCCATCGCACTTGGCGTTGTCCGGATCAGGGTGGGCTTCTAGGAACAGGCCCGCCAAGGACTGGCTCATGCCGGCCTTGGCCAGGTCGGTTACCTGGGCGCGACGACCGCCGGCGGAATCGGACCGACCACCGGGCATCTGCAGCGCATGAGTGACGTCGAAGAATACCGGGTACTCGAACTGCTTCATGATGCCGAAGCCGAGCATGTCTACCACCAGGTTGTTGTAGCCGAAGCTCGAACCGCGCTCGCAGAGGATCAGTTGATCGTTGCCGGCCTCTTCGCACTTGCTCAGGATGTGTTTCATTTCCTGGGGCGCGAGGAACTGGGCTTTCTTGATGTTGATCACCGCGCCGGTCTTGGCCATCGCGACCACCAGATCGGTCTGGCGCGACAGGAAGGCCGGCAGCTGGATGATGTCACAGACCTCGGCGACAACCGCGGCCTGGTCAGGCTCGTGCACGTCGGTGATGATCGGCACGCCGAACGCTTGCTTGATGTCCTGGAAGATCCGCATGCCCTCTTCCAGGCCCGGGCCACGGTAGGAAGTCACGGATGAACGGTTGGCCTTGTCGAAGCTGGCCTTGAACACGTAAGGGATGCCCAGTTTCTGGGTGACCTTGACGTATTCCTCACAGACCTGCATTGCCATGTCGCGGCTTTCAAGCACGTTCATGCCGCCGAACAGCACCATGGGTTTGTCGTTGGCAATCTCGATGTCGCCGACGCGGATGATCTTCTGGGCCATGGTCTTATGCCTTCTTCTGGTGTTGAGCCAAAGCGGCTTTGACGAAACCGCTGAACAACGGATGACCGTCACGCGGTGTCGAGGTGAACTCCGGGTGGAACTGGCAAGCGACGAACCACGGGTGATCCGCGGCCTCGACCACTTCAACCAACGCACCGTCACCGGAGCGGCCGGAGATTTTCAGGCCGGCTTCGATCAGTTGTGGCAGCAGGTTGTTGTTGACTTCATAGCGGTGGCGGTGACGCTCGACGATCACGTCCTTGGCGTAGCAATCGTGCACCTTGGAGCCAGCTTCAAGCAGGCATTCCTGGGCACCGAGGCGCATGGTACCGCCCAGATCGGAAGTTTCGGTACGCACTTCGACCGAGCCGGTGGCGTCTTCCCACTCGGTGATCAGGCCCACGACCGGGTGGCCGCTGGCGCGATCGAATTCGGTGGAGTTGGCGTCCTTCCAGCCCATCACATTACGCGCGAACTCGATGACGGCCACTTGCATGCCCAGGCAGATACCCAGGTAAGGCACCTTGTTCTCGCGAGCGTATTGCACCGCGGTGATCTTGCCTTCCACGCCCCGCAGGCCAAAGCCGCCCGGCACGAGGATCGCATCGGCGCCTTCAAGCAGGCCGGTGCCCTGGTTCTCGATATCTTCGGAATCGATGTAGCGCAGGTTGACCTTGGTGCGGTTGCTGATGCCGGCATGGCTCATCGCCTCGATCAGCGACTTGTAAGCGTCCAGCAGCTCCATGTACTTGCCGACCATGGCGATGGTGACTTCGTGCTCCGGGTTCAGCTTGGCATCGACGACCGCGTCCCATTCGGACAGGTCGGCGCTGGCGCATTGCAGGCCGAAGCGCTCGACGACGAAGTCATCCAGGCCCTGGGAATGCAGGATGCCGGGGATCTTGTAGATGGTGTCGGCGTCTTCCAGGCCGATCACCGCACGCTCTTCAACGTTGGTGAACTGGGCGATCTTGCGGCGCGAGGAAATATCGATCGGGTGGTCGGAGCGGCAGATCAGCACGTCCGGCTGCAGGCCGATGGAGCGCAGCTCCTTGACCGAGTGCTGGGTCGGCTTGGTCTTGGTTTCACCGGCGGTAGCGATGTACGGAACCAGTGTCAGGTGCATCAGCATCGCGCGCTTGGCGCCGATTTCGAAACGCAGCTGGCGGATGGCCTCAAGGAACGGCTGGGATTCGATGTCGCCCACGGTACCGCCGATCTCGACCATCGCCACGTCGGCGTCGCCGGCACCCTTGATGATGCGGCGCTTGATTTCGTCGGTGATGTGCGGAATGACCTGGATGGTCGCGCCCAGGTAGTCACCCCGACGCTCCTTGCGCAACACGTGCTCGTAGACACGGCCGGTGGTGAAGTTGTTGTTCTGGGTCATGGTCGTGCGGATGAACCGCTCGTAGTGGCCCAGGTCCAGGTCGGTCTCGGCGCCGTCGTGGGTGACGAACACTTCACCGTGCTGGAACGGGCTCATGGTGCCCGGGTCGACGTTGATGTACGGGTCCAGCTTGAGCATGGTGACCTTAAGTCCCCGCGCCTCCAGGATGGCCGCCAATGAAGCCGAGGCAATGCCTTTCCCCAATGAAGAAACAACACCGCCCGTGACGAATATGTAGCGCGTCATGAAAAACCCTAGAAGTCTGCGTTAAAGCGGTCCGAGCCGCCGGGGAGAGCGAAGGAAGGCCGAAGCCCCCGATCACCTGCATTAATCACAGTGCACCTTTCAAAAAAACCGCCGCGTCGGGACAGACCGGAGGTGAAATCACCGGTACGTTGCTCGCTACACATTTTTTGGAATCGCCCAGCAAAGACTGCTTGGTAATCGGCAACTCCTGCAATTCAGGCGAATCCACAGAAGTTGTATCAAGAAGGGAGCGTAGTCTACCGGAAAGCCCCTTTCAGCTCAAACCCAGATCTTGGCTTCCTGGCGTCCAGATCAATTGCCAACTGCCATCGGCCTGCGCGTCGAGCCCGGCCAGATTGGCCACCGCCAATAATTGTTCACCTTGATAAAGCAGCGGCAATCGACCGCGGACGAACGCCGGCAGGCCGCTTTCATTGAGCAGGCGCTTGAGATCACGGTGACCACGGCCGGGAACGTCAAGCACTTCGCCGCCTTGGCGATAACGAATACAGAGTGGGCCGACGGGGCCCTTGCCGCGCAGGATCACCCTGCCGTTATCGGGCAATGACAAGGGCTGATCAACCCGCGCCCAGGCTACGGAGCCCGAGACCGGGCGCAGCCAGTGGTCGGATAACCACCAGACTCTTGCGCCGGCCCGGTGCAATTCGCCGCCGGCCAGTCGCCAGATCGGGCGGGCGTCCTCTTGCGCGTCACGCAGTGAGTCCCAGCCGACCCAATGATCGCTGTCGGGAAGGGTCGTCAGCGGCGCCAGCCAATGACTCAGCGCATTGCGCTGTCGGGCGGGCGACAAGGCCCGCAACGGCGGCAGTTCAAGCGACTGCAGCCCGAGCCAGTCGAATGCGTCCGGGATGCGGGCGCGGTGCAGATCGAGCTGCGCCAGCTCGTCCAGCAAGCCCTGGGCCTCGCTCAAATGCGCGGCGCTGCGGGCCAGGGTCAACGACGCTTGGGGCCACTGCGCGGACAACACCGGGAAGACCCGCTGGCGCAGATAATTGCGCGCGTACCGGAGATCGTTGTTGGAGGGATCCTCGATCCAGTCCAGGCCTTGCTCCGCCGCGTAGTTTTCCAACTCTGCCCGGGACACGTCGAGCAATGGCCGCAACAAGTGCCCCTGGCCCAAGGGACGCTGCCGGGGCATCGCCGCCAAGCCCCTCGCCCCTGCCCCGCGCAGCAAACGAAACATCAGGGTTTCTGCCTGATCATCACGATGCTGCCCCGTGAGCAACACTTCGTTGCCCTGCGTCGCGGCAATGAACGCCGCATACCGCGCGTCACGGGCGGCTTGTTCGATGCTGGCGCCGGGGCGGACTTGCACACTGACCACCTCCAGAGCCACGCCAAGGGCTGCGCAAACCCGATGACAATGTTCAGGCCAGGCATCGGCCACAGCCTGGAGGCCATGATGGACGTGGATGGCGCTCAGCGCAGGCAACGAATGGTTTTTCGAAAGGGTCGCGAGCAGATGCAACAGGACAGTGGAATCGAGGCCACCGGAGAAAGCGATGCGCCAGGTGGCGGCGTTGCGCCAGGGGGATAGTTGGGTGAGGAGCCGGGTTGGCAGATCCGCGCTGGAGTTCATAGGAGTCAGCCTGGGCACAAACATTTGTGGGAGCGAGCTTGCTCGCGATGGCGGTATATCAGTCAACTCATCTGTTGAATGTTAAACCGCCATCGCGAGCAAGCTCGCTCCCACACAGGGTACAGCGCTTGAGTCAGAGACCGTAGCTCATCAACCGCTCGTAGCGACGCGCCAGCAGCGCGTCGTTATCGAAGTTCTTGAGCATCGACAGCTGGGAGCTCAGCTCCGCGCGAATCAGCGCTGCGGCCGCGGCCGGGTCGCGATGGGCACCGCCCACTGGCTCGCTGATTACCTTGTCGACGATACCCAGGCCCTTCAGGCGTTCGGCGGTGATGCCCATGGCTTCTGCGGCGTCCGGCGCCTTCTCGGCGGTTTTCCACAGGATCGAGGCGCAGCCTTCCGGCGAAATCACCGCGTAAGTGGAATATTGCAGCATGTTCAACTGGTCGCAAACGCCGATGGCCAACGCCCCGCCGGAACCGCCTTCGCCGATCACGGTAGCGATGATCGGGGTCTTCAGGCGAGCCATCACGCGCAGGTTCCAGGCAATCGCCTCGCTCTGGTTGCGCTCTTCGGCGTCGATACCCGGGTAGGCGCCCGGCGTGTCGATGAACGTCAGGATCGGCATCTTGAAGCGCTCGGCCATTTCCATAAGGCGGCAGGCCTTGCGGTAGCCTTCCGGACGCGGCATGCCGAAGTTGCGGCGTACTTTCTCGCGCACTTCGCGGCCTTTCTGGTGGCCGATGATCATCACCGGCTGGTCATCCAGACGAGCGACACCGCCGACGATCGCGGCGTCATCGGAGAAGTGACGGTCGCCGTGAAGCTCATCGAACTCGGTAAAGATGTGTTCAATGTAGTCCAAGGTGTAGGGACGACGCGGATGCCGCGCCAGACGCGCGATCTGCCAGCTGGTCAGCTTGCCGAAGATGTCTTCGGTCAGCGTGCGGCTTTTGTCCTGCAGCCGAGAGATTTCATCGCCGATATTCAGCGAATTGTCGTTACCGACCAAGCGCAACTCTTCGATCTTGGCTTGAAGGTCGGCGATCGGCTGTTCGAAATCTAGAAAATTCGGGTTCATAGGCGTCCGTCTTGGGTCGACGTCCAAGTGAGCTTGGGCCGGCCGGTTGTCTATTCGCGCCTACCTTAAGGGAGAGGCGCGTTCAGGTCGAGATTAAAAATTCGAGTCGAGGTCAGGGTCGCTCCAGGTTCAGGAGTGGCCCCTGGCCGTCAACGGTATTGGAGGAAGACGTTGTCTTTGCCGAACTGGTCACGCAAGGCTTGAATCAACGCATCCGCCGGGTCGATCCGCCAGCCCTCGCCGAACTGCAGCACGGCCTTGGCATCGGGGCGCACGTACTCCATGGTGATCGGGCACGCACCACGGTGGCGCTTGAACAACTCGCCCAACCAGCGTAGCTGATCGCCCTTGAGGTCCTGGGTCTGCAACTTCAGGCGCAGGCTCTCGGCCAGGTTGGTACGGGCATCCTCCATGCTCATCACCCGCTTGACCCGCAGCCGCAGGCCACCGGAGAAGTCGTCGTTGCTGACCTCGCCTTCCACCACAACCATTGCATCGGTCTGCAACAGCGACTGCGCCGAATGGAACGCATCGGCAAACAACGACGCTTCGATACGCCCGGAGCGGTCGTCGAGGGTGATGAAGCCCATCTTGTCGCCCTTTTTGTTCTTCATTACCCGCAGGGCGATGATCATGCCGGCGACGGTTTGCGTATCGCGAGCGGGCTTGAGGTCGATGATGCGCTGGCGAGCGAAGCGGCGGATTTCGCCCTCGTATTCGTCGATCGGGTGGCCGGTCAGGTACAGGCCCAAGGTGTCTTTTTCACCTTTGAGGCGCTCCTTGAGGGTCAGCTCCTTGGCCTTGCGATGGTTGGCATACACATCGGCGTCTTCCTCGACAAACAGCCCGCCAAACAGGTCGGCGTGGCCGCTGTCGTGGGTACGGGCGGTCTGTTCAGCAGCCTTGATCGCCTCCTCCATCGCCGCCAGCAACACCGCGCGGTTGCGGTCGATGTTGGCCTGGTAGGCCTTGGGCTCATCCTGGAAGTACGGGCCCAAGCGGTCCAGCGCGCCACTGCGGATCAGCCCGTCGAGGGTGCGCTTGTTGATGCGCTTGAGGTCGACCCGCGCGCAAAAATCGAACAGGTCCTTGAACGGCCCGTCCTGGCGCGCTTCGGTGATCGCCTCCACCGGACCCTCGCCCACGCCCTTGATCGCGCCAAGACCGTAGATGATGCGGCCTTCGTCGTTGACCGTGAATTTGAACTCCGAAGCGTTCACATCCGGCGCGTCGAGGCGCAGCTTCATGGTCCGCACTTCTTCGATCAAGGTCACGACCTTGTCGGTGTTGTGCATGTCCGCCGAGAGTACCGCGGCCATGAAAGGCGCCGGGTAGTGCGCCTTCAGCCACGCGGTCTGATACGAAACCAGGCCATAGGCGGCGGAGTGGGATTTGTTGAAGCCGTAGCCGGCGAACTTTTCCACCAGGTCGAAGATGTTGCCCGCCAGGTCCGCATCGATGCCGTTGTTCGCACAACCTTCGATGAAACCACCGCGTTGCTTGGCCATCTCCTCGGGCTTTTTCTTACCCATGGCTCGACGCAGCATGTCCGCGCCGCCGAGGGTATAACCGGCCATGACCTGGGCAATCTGCATCACCTGTTCCTGATACAGGATGATGCCGTAGGTCGGCGCCAGTACCGGCTTGAGGCCGTCGTACTGGTAGTCGGGGTGCGGGTACGCCAGCTCGGCGCGCCCGTGCTTGCGGTTGATGAAGTCATCGACCATGCCCGATTGCAGAGGGCCCGGACGGAACAGGGCCACCAGTGCGATCAGGTCTTCGAGGCAGTCGGGCTTGAGCTTCTTGATCAGCTCCTTCATGCCGCGCGATTCAAGCTGGAACACCGCGGTGGTTTCGGCTTTTTGCAACAGGCTGTAGGTCGGCTTGTCGTCCAGCGGAATAAACGCGATGTCCAGCGGCTCTTCGCCGACCTTGGCCCGGTCGCGGTTGATGGTCTTGAGCGCCCAATCGATGATCGTCAGGGTCCGCAGGCCGAGGAAGTCGAACTTCACCAGGCCGGCCGCCTCGACGTCATCCTTGTCGAACTGGGTCACCAGGCCGTCGCCCTCTTCGTCGCAATAGATCGGCGAAAAGTCAGTCAGTTTGGTCGGCGCGATCACCACGCCACCGGCGTGCTTGCCGACGTTACGCACCACGCCTTCGAGCTTGCGCGCCATTTCCCAGATTTCCGCCGCTTCCTCATCGACCTTGATGAAATCGCGCAGGATCTCTTCCTGCTCGTAGGCTTTTTCCAGGGTCATGCCGACTTCGAAGGGAATCATCTTCGACAGGCGATCCGCCAGGCCGTAGGACTTGCCCTGCACCCGCGCCACGTCACGCACCACCGCCTTGGCGGCCATGGAACCGAAGGTGATGATCTGGCTTACCGCGTTGCGGCCGTACTTCTCGGCGACGTAATCGATCACCCGGTCGCGACCGTCCATGCAGAAGTCGACGTCGAAGTCGGGCATGGAGACCCGTTCCGGGTTGAGGAAACGTTCGAACAGCAGGTCATATTCCAGCGGGTCGAGGTCGGTGATCTTCTGCACATAGGCCACCAGCGACCCGGCACCCGACCCCCGCCCTGGGCCGACGGGCACGCCGTTGCTCTTGGCCCACTGGATAAAATCCATCACGATCAGGAAGTAACCGGGGAAGCCCATCTGGATGATGATATCCAGCTCGAAATTCAGCCGGTCGACATAGACCTGGCGCTTGGCTTCGTAATCTTCGGTGGTGTCCTTGGGCAGCAGGACCTTTAGGCGCTCGTCCAGGCCGTCGAACGACACCTTGCGAAAATACTCATCGATGGTCATGCCATCGGGAATCGGGAAGTTGGGCAGGAAGTGTTTGCCCAGCTTCACTTCGATGTTGCAGCGCTTGGCAATCTCGACGGTGTTTTCCAGCGCTTCGGGCAGGTCGCTGAACAGCTCCGCCATCTCCTCGGCGCTCTTGAGGTACTGCTGGTCGCTGTAGTTCTTTGACCGACGAGGATCATCAAGGGCCCGCCCCTCACCGATGCAGACACGGGTTTCGTGGGCTTCGAAATCTTCCTGCTTGATGAACCGCACGTCGTTGGTCGCCACCAGCGGCGTGCCCAGCTTGTCGGCCAGGGCCACGGCGGCGTGCAGGTGCTCTTCGTCATTCGGACGGTTGGTGCGTTGCACCTCGATATAGAAGCGGTCCGGGAACACCGTCATCCAGTCGCGAGCCAGTTGCTCGGCTTCCTCGGTGTTGTCGCTGAGCAGGGCCAGGCCGATCTCACCTTCCTTGGCCGCCGACAGCATGATCAGGCCTTCGCTCGCCTCGGCCACCCACTCGCGCTCGATGATGATCGAGCCATTGCGCTGGCCCTCGATAAAGCCGCGGGAAATCAGCTCGGTGAGGTTGCGGTAGCCGACGGCGTTCATCACCAGCAGGCTGATACGGCTCAGCGGCGCATCCGGGTCCTTGTTCGCCAGCCACAGGTCGGCACCGCAGATCGGCTTGATCCCGGCGCCCATGGCGTTCTTGTAGAACTTGACCAGCGAACACATGTTGTTCTGATCGGTAACGGCCACGGCAGGCATGTTCATGCCGACCAGGGTCTTGACCAATGGCTTGATCCGCACCAGGCCGTCGACCAGGGAATATTCAGTGTGCAGGCGTAGATGAACGAATGAAGCCGGCATAGTGATCCTGCGTTAAGTCATGAAAACAACAAGGCCCGGATTGTACCGGGCCTTGGGTAAAACATCAGCCATGAGCGGTCAGCCTGACAAAGGCCTGCATCACGAAACCAGAGCCTGACTACTCACAATCAAGCCTTCGCGAGCTTCATAGGCCAGCCGCACCGGGGCGAACGAGCGCCGGTGGATGGGCGTCGGCCCGAGGCGCGCCAAGGCTTCCAGATGAACGGGGGTCGGATAGCCCTTGTGGCTGCCGATGCCATAGCCTGGGTAAATCAATTCGAACGCGGCCATTTCCCGGTCGCGACTGACCTTGGCCAGGATCGAGGCCGCTGCGATAGCCGGCACCTTGCCGTCGCCCTGGATGACCGCTTCAGCGCGCATCGACAGCTGGGGGCAACGGTTGCCGTCGATCATCGCCAGCTTCGGCGTGATGTGCAGGCCGTGTACCGCCCGCTGCATCGCCAGCATGGTGGCATGCAGGATGTTCAACTCGTCGATCTCTTCGACCTCGGCCCGGGCAATGCACCAGCTCAAGGCTTTTTCGCAGATTTCGTCGTAGAGTTTTTCACGCCGGGCCTCGGTGAGCTTCTTGGAGTCATCGAGCCCCAGGATCGGCCGCTTCGGATCGAGGATCACCGCCGCCGTCACCACCGCACCGCACAACGGGCCACGGCCCACCTCATCGACACCCGCGACCAACTCTTCGACTTCGGCGACCAGGTTGAAATCCAGGCCCATCTGCAGCTTCACGTTGCTCATCGTCTGGCGCCGATCAAGGTCAGTACCGCGTCTGCTGCCTGGTTGGAGGCATCGCGACGCAAGGTACGGTGGATTTCGTCAAAGCCCCGGGTCTGTTCCTCGCCGCCATCGATCAACGGCAAAAGCGTGCTGGCCAGGGACTCGGCGGTCGCGTCATCCTGCAGCAGTTCAGGCACCAGCAGGCGCTGGGCCAGCAGATTCGGCAGGGAAACGTAAGGGCTCTTGACCATGCGCTTGAGAATCCAGAACGTCAACGGCGCCAGACGATAGGCAACCACCATCGGGCGCTTGTACAACAATGCCTCAAGGGTAGCAGTGCCGGAGGCAATCAACACGGCATCGCAGGCCGCCAGCGCTTGATGGGATTGGCCGTCAAGCAGCGTGACCGGCAAATCGCGATCGGCCAGGAGCGCTTCGAGCTGGACCCGCCGCTGTGGACTGGCGCACGGCAAGATGAATCGTACGTCCGGACGCATCGCCCGCAGACGCTCGGCGGCGTCGAAGAACAGCCCGCCCAGGCGACTCACTTCGCCGCCTCGGCTACCGGGCATCAACGCCACCAGCGGGCCCGCGGCCAGGCCCAGCGCCTGGCGAGCCGCCTCGCGGTCCGCCTCCAGGGGAATGGTGTCGGCCAAGGTGTGACCGACAAATCGCACGGGCACGCCTTTTTCTTCGTAGAACCGGGCTTCGAACGGCAGCAGCGTGAGCATCAGGTCGCAGCCCTCGCGGATCTTCAACACGCGCTTCTGTCGCCAGGCCCAGACCGACGGGCTGACGTAATGCACGGTCTTGATCCCGGCCTGGCGCAGCTTGAGTTCGATATTGAGGGTGAAATCCGGCGCATCGATACCGATGAACACATCCGGTTTTTCTTCGATCAGCGTCTGGATCAGCTTCTTGCGCCGGGCCAGCAGCTCACGCAAGCGGCCGAGCACTTCCACCAGCCCCATCACCGACAGGCGCTCCATCGGGAAGTAGGACACCAGTCCCTCGGCTTCCATCAATGGCCCACCCACCCCGATGAACTCGACCGCCGGGTGCTGCGCCTTGAGCGCGCGCATCAGGCCGGCGCCCAGGATGTCACCGGAAGCTTCGCCCGCCACCAGTGCGATACGCAGGTTCGCCATGATCAGCGGGTGATGCCGCGGGTCGAAGACAGGATGGAATCGCGGAATATTGCGACTTCCGGAAACTGTGCCGCTGCCTCGGCCAGTTCGGCGAGCGCCTGCTCGACCGTCAGGCCCTGGCGATACACAACCTTGTAGGCGCGACGCAGGGCAGTTATGGCCTCTTCGCTGAAACCACGCCGACGCATGCCTTCGAAGTTCATGCTGCGAGCTTCGGCCGGATTGCCGAACACGGTGACGTAGGCAGGGACGTCCTTGCCGATGGCGGTGCCCATGCCGGAGAAGCTATGGGCGCCAATGTGGCAATACTGGTGGACCAGGGTGAAACCGGACAGGATCGCCCAGTCATCTACGTGCACATGTCCGGCCAACGCGGTGTTGTTGACCAGGATGCAATGGTTGCCAATAACGCTGTCGTGGCCGATGTGGGCATAGGCCATGATCAGGTTATGGTCGCCCAGCGTCGTTTCGGAACGGTCCTGGACGGTGCCACGGTGAATCGTCACGCCTTCGCGGATCACGTTGTGATCGCCAATCACCAGGCGGGTTTCTTCACCTTTGTACTTGAGGTCGGGCGTGTCCTCACCTACCGATGAGAACTGGTAGATGCGGTTGTGCCGGCCGATCCGGGTCGGCCCCTTGAGGATCACATGGGGCCCGATCACCGTGCCCTCGCCGATTTCCACACCTGCGCCGATGATCGACCAAGGGCCAACCTCGACATCGGCGGCCAGTACGGCCGTCGGATCGATGATTGCGCGAGGGTCAATCAAACTCATAGCTTGCGTTCCGCACAGATGATTTCAGCGGAGCAGACCGGCTTGCCATCGACCGAAGCCTGACATTCGAATTTCCAGATCTGGCGCTTGCAACTGATGAACCTGGCTTCGAGGATCAACTGATCGCCCGGAGTGACCGGCTGGCGGAAGCGCAGCTTGTCGGAGCCAACAAAGTAGTAAAGCGTGCCGTCGGCAGGCTTCACGTCGAGCATTTTGAAACCAAGGATCCCGGCAGCCTGAGCCATCGCCTCGATGATCAATACGCCCGGCATGATTGGATGCGCGGGGAAGTGACCATTGAAGAAGGGTTCGTTGATGCTGACATTCTTGTAGGCGCGAATGCGCTTGCCTTCAACATCCAGGTCCACGACCCGATCCACCAGCAGGAACGGGTAACGGTGAGGCAGGTATTCGCGAATCTCGTTGATGTCCATCATTTCGGGGGGAAGCCTATGTAAAGATTGGGAGCGCACGATTGACGCGCACCCCGCTAGCAAATCAAGGAGGCCAGGGCCTAGCGGCTGTGCACACTTGATATGGAAATGGTATCAGCCATCTGATGAAGCATTACCGCCAGGGGTCACGTCCCCTACACGCTTTTCCACCTGCTTGAGGCGCCGCGCGATGTCGTCGAGCTGGCGGATACGCGCCGCGCTCTTGCGCCACTCGGCAGCCGGTTGCATGGCTGTGCCGGAAGAATAGGCACCCGGCTCGGTAATCGAGTGGGTCACCATGGTCATTCCGGTCAGGAACACGTTGTCACAGATATCGATATGGCCCACCAGGCCCACGCCACCGGCGAGCATGCAGTGCTTGCCGATTTTGGTACTGCCGGAGATGCCCACGCAGGCGGCCATGGCGGTGTGGTCACCGACCTGGACGTTGTGGGCGATCTGGATCTGGTTGTCGAGCTTGACGCCATTGCCAATGACCGTATCGGCCAGCGCGCCACGGTCGATGGCGGTGTTGACGCCGATCTCCACGTCATCGCCGACGGTTACGCCACCGATCTGGGCAATCTTTTGCCAGACGCCTTTCTCATTGGCAAAACCGAAGCCTTCGCCACCGAGCACTGCGCCAGACTGGATCACTACCCGCTTGCCGATGCGCACATCGTGATACAGCGTCACCCGGGGCGCCAGCCAGCCACCTTCGCCGATCTCGCAGCGCGCGCCGATGAAGCAATGGGCGCCCAGCGTCACACCGACGCCAATCCGGGCCGCGCTTTCAATCACGACAAACGGGCCAACGCTGGCCGAGGGATCCACCACGGCGTCCGCTGCGATCACTGCAGTCGGGTGAATACCGGCAGCCGACTTGGGCTTGGGATCGAACAGATGGGAAATCCGCGCATACGCAAGGTAGGGGTCGGCCACGATCAGCGAATCACCGGCAAACCCTTCGGCATCACCGGCCTTGAGCAACAGCGCGGCAGCCCGGCTATCAGCCAGGTATTTACGGTATTGAGGATTTGCCAGGAAGCTCAACTGAGCTGGGCCAGCCTCTTGCAAAGTGGCTAGCCCAGTGATGACCTTCTCCGGGTCGCCACGCAGGGTGGCGCCGAGGAACTCGGCCAACTGGCCGAGCTTGATAGTCGCTGTCATGGATTACTTCAGCTGATTCATGCGCTCGATAACCTGGCGCGTGATGTCGTACTGAGGCTTGACATCAATCACTGCACCACGCTCGAACACCAGGTCAAAACCACCCTTCTTGATGACTTCTTCCACAGCGCTGTCGAGTTTCGGCTTGAGCTGCTTGAGCATTTCGCGGTCGGCAACGGCTTTCGCTTCGTTCAGTTCCTTGGACTGGAACTGGAAATCGCGGGCCTTTTGCTTGAATTCAAGCTCAAGGCGCTCGCGCTCACCCTGGGCCATTTTGTCGCCACCGGCCACCAAACGATCCTGGATACCCTTGGCGCTGCTTTCCAGGCCTTTGAGCTTGGTCAGTTGCGGGCCGAATTTTTTCTCCGCGTCCACAGCGTATTTCTTCGCCGCGTCGGATTCCAGCAGGGCCATCTGATAGTTCAGGACGGCGATCTTCATGTCGGCAAAAGCCGGACCTGCGACCAGTACGGTCGCCAGGAGAACCAATTGAGTCAACTTACGCACGATGTACTCCTACAAAATCCATTGTCGTTATCTTGGGTCAGACGCTTAGAACGTCTGACCGAGGGAGAATTGGAAAACCTGGGTTTCAGCGTCATCCGGTTTCTTGATCGGCATCGCCAACGCGAAGCTCAACGGGCCTAGCGCGGTGACCCAGGTCACGCCGACGCCGACGGAGCTGGCGAGGTTGCTCAGGCTGATGTCGTTGCACTCTGCGTTGGATGACGTGCCATTGTTGTTAGTAGGCTTATCGCAGCTGGAGTCGAATACGTTACCCACGTCCCAGAAAACCGAGGTACGCAGGGAGCGCTGATCCTTGACGAACGGCATCGGGAACAGGAGCTCGGCACCGCCCTGGATCAGGACGTTACCACCGAACGGCAGTGGATCCTGGTCCGGATCCCGGATGGTCCCCTGGTTGCCAGTGACAGCTGCACCTCGGCTCGGGGTACTGCGCGGGCCCAGGGTGCTGTCCTTGAAGCCACGCACCGAGTTGAAACCACCGGCGTAGTAGTTCTCGTAGAACGGCAGGCCGTCGGTCGAACCGTAGCCATCGCCATAACCCAGCTCGGTGTGCAGGCGCATGGTGTAGTTGTCAGACAGCGGCTGGAACAGCTGGCCGCGGTAGTCGAGCTTGAAGAACGACAGGTCGCTGCCAGGCGTAGTGGTTTCCAGGACCAAGCTCTGGGAACGGCCACGGGTCGCCAGCACACCCTTGTTCAGGGTCGACTCGGACCAACCAACAGACGCCTTGAAGTTCAGGTACTTGTCGCCCTCTTTCTCGACGAAATCGAAAATTTCGTCAACGGTATAGCGGCCAGTGCTGATCTCGTCCTGCTGGGCGGTGAGGCCGAAGGTCAGGCGCGACGTTTCGCTGATCGGATAGCCGATGTTGACGCCGGCACCCAGGCTGTCCACCGCATAGCTGGAGATGTCAGAGTCGAGCTCGTCGTAGTCGGTGGTGCGATAGAAGGCGTTGTAGCCCAGGCTCACACCGTCGGCAGTCCAGTAGGGGTCCACGTAACCGAAGTTGTAGCGGGTCTGGTACTCGCTGCGGGTCAGGCCCACGCTGACGCGGTTACCGGTACCGAGGAAGTTGTTCTGGGTGATCGAACCACCCAGGATCAGGCCCGCGCTCTGGGCGAAACCGACACTGGCGGTGATCGAACCGGAGGCTTGTTCCTCGACGCTGTAGTTCACATCCACCTGGTCATCGACGCCCGGTACGGCCGGGGTCTCGACGTTGACTTCCTTGAAGAAGCCCAGGCGCTCCAGGCGGGTCTTGGACTGGTCGATCAGGTAGGTCGACGCCCAGCCACCTTCCATCTGGCGCATTTCGCGACGCAGCACTTCGTCCTCGGACTTGGTGTTGCCACGGAAGTTGATGCGGTTGACGTAGGCACGCTTGCCGGGGTCCACGCCGAACGTGATGTCGACGGTATGGTCTTCATCGTGCGGTTGTGGCACGCCGTTCACGTTGGCGAAGGTGTAACCCTCGTTACCCAGGCGGCGAGTGATCAGCTCGGACGTGGTGGTCATCAGCTTGCGCGAGAACACCTGCCCCTTCTGCACCAGCAACAGCGATTTGACCTGGTCTTCCGGAACTTTCAGGTCACCACTGAGCTTGACGTCACGAACGGTGTACTTCTCTCCTTCGTTGACGTTGACAGTGATGTAGACGTGCTTCTTGTCCGGGGTGATGGACACCTGGGTCGAAGCAATGTCCATGTTGATGTAGCCACGGTCCAGGTAGTAGGAACGCAGGCGCTCCAGGTCACCGGAGAGTTTTTCACGAGCGTACTTGTCGTCGTTCTTGAAGAACGACAGCCAGTTGGTGGTCTTGAGTTCGAACAGGTCGATCAGGTCTTCATCCGGGAACACCGTGTTGCCGACCACGTTGATGTGCTGGATGGCGGCGACGGTGCCTTCGTTGATGTTGACCTTCAGGCCGACGCGGTTGCGCGGCTGCGGCACGACTTCGGTGTCGACAGTCGCCGAATAACGGCCCTGGGCAACGTATTGGCGTTGCAGCTCGTTACGGACGCCTTCGAGGGTCGCGCGCTGGAAGATCTCGCCTTCGGCCAGGCCGGATTGCTTGAGGCCTTTCATCAGGTCTTCAGTGGAGATCGCCTTGTTGCCTTCGATCTCGATACTGGCAACCGATGGGCGCTCGACGACCGTGATGACCAGGACATTGCCGTCGCGGCCCAGCTGGATATCTTGAAAGAAGCCGGTCTTGAACAGCGCACGAGTGGATTCCACCAGGCGCCGATCATCCGCCTGCTCGCCGACGTTCAACGGCAAGGCACCAAAGACGCTACCCGCGGAAACCCGCTGGAGGCCGTTGACGCGAATATCAGAGATAGTGAAGGACTCGGCGTGAACTTCGGCGATCATCAATACGGTGAGAACCGCAGTTAGCAGCAGACGTTTCATGAAGTCCTTTCTTATTCCAACTGGCAATAAACAAACTGCCGCAAAATGCGGCAGATTCGCAATTCAGCGAAGCGTTACAGACGACCCAGATCGTTGACCAGAGCAAGCAACATCACCCCGACCACCAAGCTGATACCGATCTGTATCCCCCAACCTTGCACCCGATCCGACAAGGGACGACCACGCGCCCACTCGATCAGATAAAACAGCAGATGCCCCCCATCCAGTACCGGAATGGGCAGCAAATTCAGAACCCCCAGGCTAATGCTCAGATAAGCAAGGAAATTCAGGAAATCAGCGACGCCCGACTGGGCAGAAGCGCCCGCCACTTTAGCAATGGTTATCGGTCCACTCAAGTTTTTTACCGAGAGCTCGCCGAACAACATTTTCTTCAGCGAGTCCAGGGTCAGGACACTCATGGTCCAGGTACGACGCGCACCCTCGCCAATCGCCTCAAGAGGGCCGAAGCTGACCTCGCGGATCATTTCCGGCGGCCACTCGACCGCCTTGACGCCCGCCCCCAGGTAACCGGTCGGCGCCTTGCTTTCGCCACGGGCGGCCAGAGTCACCGGGACGTCGATTGAAGCACCGTCGCGTTCGACGCGCAGCAGGATTTTGGTATCAGGACGTACACGAACCGAATCAACCACCTGTTGCCAGTCATTCACCGACTGGCCATCGAATGCCAGCAATCGGTCGCCGGTTTTCAGACCTGCGGCGTGAGCCGGGCCTTTCGGATCGAGCTCGGCCAGCACAGGCGGCAGCGCCGGACGCCATGGGCGGATCCCCAGGGAACGGATCGGATCCGGCTCGTCGGCGCCCTTGAGCCAGTTGTCGAGAATCAGCTCTCGCGGCGAATCCGCCGTCGAGCCCTGCTCGCGCACCAGCAATTGCAGCGAGCCACTTTCGCCCAGGCGGCGCACCAACTGCAGGTTGACCGCCGCCCAGCCCGAGGTGGGTTCACCATCGATGGCGACAATTTCCTGGCCTGCGCCCAACCCGGCCCGAGCCGCCACGCTGCCGGCCTCTACTGCACCGATGACCGGGCGCACCTGCTCGCTGCCGAGCATTGCCAACGCCCAGAAAAACACCAGGGCCAACAGGAAATTGGCGATCGGGCCCGCCGCCACGATAGCGATACGCTGACGAACGGTCTTGCGATTGAAAGATTGGTCAAGCTGATCGACAGGCACTTCGCCTTCGCGCTCATCGAGCATCTTGACGTAGCCGCCCAGCGGGATGGCCGCGACGACGAACTCGGTGCCCTGCTTGTCGTGCCAGCGCAGCAAAGGCATGCCGAAGCCAACGGAAAAACGCAGAACCTTGACGCCACAGCGACGCGCGACCCAGAAATGGCCGAATTCGTGAAAAGTGACCAGCACCCCCAGCGCAACCAGGGTGCCGACAATCATATAGAGCGCGCTCATCTGTTTTCTCCACAATCCTGCCCGGGACAACCCTGGCTAAGGTACCGCAGTCTCAACGCCCGTGGCGCTTCAACCAATGGCCCGCCAGCTCACGAGCCCTGGCGTCGACGGTAAATACCGCATCGAGATCATCAAGCGAAACCACGGCCTCGAGATTCAAGACCTCCTCGATGATACTCGCGATCTCGAGGTAACGGACACGCCCATCGAGAAACGCTGCGACCGCCACTTCGTTGGCCGCGTTAAGCATGGCCGGGGCACTGTCGCCGGCCTCGGCCGCCTGCCGAGCCAGGCGCAGGCAAGGAAACCGCTGCTCATCGGGCGCCTGGAAATCCAGACGGGCGATGGCAAACAGGTCCAGCGGCGCCACCCCCGAATCGATCCGCTCCGGCCAGGCCAGCGCATTGGCGATCGGCGTACGCATGTCCGGGTTCCCCAGCTGGGCGAGGACCGAACCATCGACATAATCCACCAGGGAGTGGATCACGCTTTGTGGATGGATCACCACCTCGACCTGGGACGGCCGGGCATCGAACAGCCAGCAGGCCTCGATCAGCTCCAGCCCCTTGTTCATCATGCTGGCGGAGTCCACGGAAATCTTGCGTCCCATGGACCAGTTCGGATGGGCGCAAGCCTGCTCGGGCGAAACATGCACCAATTCTTCCAGGGGTGTCTGCCGGAATGGGCCGCCAGACGCTGTCAGAAGAATCCGCCGAACGCCGACCGCCCCCAGGCCGCGGGAAAAATCCTGCGGCATGCATTGGAAAATCGCATTGTGTTCGCTGTCGATGGGCAGCAGTACCGAGCCGCTTTTGCGCACCGCCTGCATGAACAGTGCACCGGACATCACCAGCGCTTCCTTGTTCGCCAGCAGGATTTTCTTGCCAGCCTCCACCGCCGCCAGCGTCGGACGCAAGCCCGCCGCCCCTACGATTGCCGCCATCACGGCGTCGACTTCAGGGTCGGAAGCCACCTGGCAAAGGCCCTCCTCGCCCACCAGCACACGAGTTTGCAGGCCAGCGGCGCGCAGGTCGTCCTGCAGCGCCCGCGCCACATCGGCATGTGGCACCACGGCAAAACGCGGCGTGTGGCGGATGCACAGCGCCAGCAGCTCGCTCAGGCGGGTGAAGCCACTGAGAGCGAATACCTGATAGCGCTCCGGATGGCGACCGATGACATCAAGGGTACTCAGTCCGATGGAGCCCGTGGCCCCCAGAACGGTAATCTGCTGAGGACGACTCACGGTGCCGCCATCCACAACAGCACGGCGAAGATCGGGATCGCGGCGGTCAGGCTGTCGATACGGTCCAGTACACCACCGTGGCCCGGCAGCAGGTTACTGCTGTCCTTGACCCCGGACTGACGCTTGAACATGCTTTCGGTCAGGTCGCCGACGACCGATACGAAAACCACCAGGGCCGCGCCGAACAGGCCCATCAGCAATTGCGCGACGGTCCAGTCCCGCACAAAACCGACCACAGCGGTAATGACCAGGCTCAGGGCCAGGCCACCGTAGACACCTTCCCAGCTTTTGCCCGGACTGACTTTCGGCGCCAGCTTGCGCTTGCCAAAGGCACGGCCGGAGAAATAGGCGCCAACGTCAGCCCCCCAGACCAGCACCATCACCGCCATGATCTGCCAGTTGCCCAGTGCGCCCTGCTTGATCCAGATCAGCCCTTGCCAGGCCGGCAGCAGGATCAACAGGCCGATCATCAGCTTGGTCGCGGCATTGGCCCAGTGGTGCGTAGTGCGTGGATAGGTCAGCACCAGGAACGTTGCCGTCGCCCACCACAGCACTGCCGCCCCCAGCACCCACGGCGCGATGCCAGGCACGAGGTACATGATGAACAGCATGGCGGCGACCACTGCCGCGTAGATCATGCGCGCCGACTGCGCAGCAAAACCTGCCAGCCGCGCCCATTCCCAGGCGCCCAGCGTCACGACCAGGCCGATGAACAGGGCGAAGCCGGCTCCTTCAAGCAGGAAAAAGCCAGCCAAGGCGATGGGCAACAGGATCAGGGCGGTGATGATTCGTTGTTTGAGCATTAAACCCGGGCTCCAGCTTCGATCTGCTCGCTCGTTTTACCGAAACGACGCTGACGGGAAGCGAAATCGGCCAGCGCAGTGCGCATGGCTTCGTGTTTGAAGTCCGGCCAGAACAGGTCGGAGAAGTACAGCTCGGCGTAAGCCAGCTGCCAGAGGAGGAAATTGCTGATGCGATGTTCGCCACCGGTGCGGATGCACAGATCCGGCAACGGCAGGTCGCCGGTTGCCAGGCAGGTTTGCAACAGCTCGGGCGTGATGTCTTCGGGCCGCAGGTGACCGGCCTGGACTTCCCGCGCCAGGCGCTGCGCCGCCTGGGCGATATCCCACTGACCGCCGTAATTGGCGGCAATCTGCAGAACGAACCGATCGGCGCCAGCCGTGGCGGTCTCGGCTTCGCGCATCGCAGCCTGCAGTTCCGGATGAAAGCGCGAGCGATCACCGATGATCCGCAGACTGATCCGGTTCTCGTCGAGGCGCTTGGCTTCACGCCGCAATGCCTTGAGGAAGAGGTCCATCAAGGCGCTGACCTCGTCAGCCGGACGCTGCCAGTTTTCGCTGGAAAACGCGAACAGGGTGAGCACCTCGACCCCGGCCTCGGCACACACCTCAATGACCGCCCGAACCGCGTCGACCCCGGCTTTATGCCCGGCAACACCGGGCATAAAGCGCTTCTTGGCCCAGCGGTTATTGCCGTCCATGATGATCGCCACATGGCGCGGTACCGCGAACGGCACGGCCTGCTTGGTCTTATCCATGAAAACGAGACCCTTATACGGCCATCAGGTCTTTTTCTTTCTCATCCGTAGCCTTGCTGATCTGGGCCTCGGATTCTTTGGTCAGCTTATCGATATCAGCGATGGCACGACGCTCTTCGTCTTCACTGATTTCCTTGTCCTTGACCAGCTTCTTCAGCTCACCCAACGCGTCACGACGGATATTGCGCACGGCAACACGCGCGTCTTCCGCGGCGCTACGGGCCTGTTTCGTGAAGCCTTTGCGCGTTTCCTCGGTGAGGGCCGGCATCGGGATCAGCAGCAGCTCACCGAGGTTGGTTGGGTTGAGGTTCAAACCGGCGCTCTGGATCGCCTTGTCTACAGCGGCGAGCATGTTGCGCTCGAAAGCCACGACCTGCAGGGTGCGCGAGTCTTTCACGGTGACGTTGGCGACGCTGCTCAGCGGCGTGTCAGTGCCGTAGTAAGGCACCATGACGCTGCCGAGGATGCTCGGGTGAGCCTTGCCGGTACGAATCTGGCCGAATGCGTGGCTCAGAGACTCCAGGGATTTCTGCATGCGCTCTTGAGCGTCTTTCTTGATGTCGTTGATCATTGCTTGCCTTCCTCGATCAGTGTTCCTTCGGCGCCACCGTGCACGATGTTGAGCAGGGCCCCGGGTTTGTTCATGTTGAAAACGCGCAGCGGCATCTTGTGGTCGCGGCACAGGCAAATAGCGGTCAGGTCCATTACACCCAGCTTGCGATCCAGCACTTCATCGTAGGTCAGATGATCGAACTTCTCGGCATGCGGGTCTTTGAACGGGTCAGCGGTGTACACGCCATCCACCTTGGTAGCCTTGAGCACGACATCGGCGTCGATCTCGATCGCTCGCAGGCACGCGGCCGAATCCGTGGTGAAGAACGGATTGCCGGTACCCGCGGCAAAAATCACCACCTCCTTGGAATTGAGGTGGCGCATGGCCTTGCGGCGATCGTAGTGATCGGTCACGCCAACCATGGAAATCGCCGACATCACGATCGCGGAGATATTGGCACGCTCCAGCGCGTCGCGCATAGCCAGGGCGTTCATCACAGTGGCCAGCATGCCCATGTGGTCGCCCGTGACCCGATCCATGCCCGCCGCGCTCAGCGCCGCGCCACGGAACAAGTTGCCGCCGCCGATGACCAGGCCGACCTGAACGCCGATCCCGACCAACTGGCCCACTTCCAGGGCCATGCGATCCAGCACTTTCGGGTCGATCCCGAACTCTTCCGAGCCCATCAGGGCCTCGCCGCTAAGCTTGAGTAGAATGCGTTTATAGCGAGCCTGATAACCACTGCCCTGCTGAGCCATTGCGAATCTCTCCTGCGGCGTATTTTTCAAAAAATTCTGTTGCGGGCTGTTTGCAGCCTGCGTTCACTCTAGCTTGACGCTGACACAGCGCCATCGGAACACGGCTTTGTAAGCCAGTTCCGACAGGAAACCAATATAAATCGGCATCCTTATCCGAAAAGAGGCTGCGCGCGTGAGCGGGCAGCCTCTTCAGGGCGACAGTTATACAAACTATCTTATTGCTTGCTGGCAGCCAGCTGAGCAGCCACTTCTTCAGCGAAGTTGTCTACTGGCTTCTCGATGCCTTCGCCCACTTTGAAGTAGGTGAAGGAAACGATTTCAGCGCCGCCCTTCTTGGCCAGTTCACCGACCTTGATTTCAGGGTTCTTGACGAACGCCTGCTCAACCAGGCTGGCTTCAGCCAGGAACTTGGTGATACGACCGGCAACCATTTTTTCAACGATTTCGGCTGGCTTGCCTTTGATCTTGTCTTCGTTGAGCTGCATGAACACAGCTTTTTCACGCTCGATGGCGTCAGCGGAAACTTCCGACGGCAGCAGGAACTCAGGATTGCTGGCAGCGACGTGCATTGCGATGTCTTTGGCCAGCTCGACGTTGCCGCCTTTGAGGGCCACAACAACACCGATCTTGTTGCCGTGCAGGTAAGAACCGACAACATCGCCTTCGACGCGAACCAGACGACGGATGTTGACGTTTTCGCCTACTTTGGCAACCAGGGCTTCACGAGCCGATTCCTGAGCGGCGATCAGCGGAGCTGCGTCGGTCAGTTTGTCGGCGAATGCTTTTTCGACGCTGGCGGCAACGAATGCCTTGAAGTCGTCTTGCAGGGCCAGGAAGTCGGTCTGCGAGTTGACTTCGATGATAACGGCAGCTTTACCGTCATCCTTGATGCCGATCGCGCCTTCAGCGGCAATGTTGCCGGCTTTCTTGGCAGCCTTGATGGCGCCCGAAGCGCGCATGTCATCAATGGCTTTCTCGATGTCGCCGCCAGCCTTGGTCAAGGCTTTCTTGCAGTCCATCATGCCTTCGCCGGTACGCTCGCGCAGTTCTTTGACCAACGCTGCAGTAATCTCTGCCATTTCAAAATCCTCTTGGATAGGTTTTCAACCATTCCACCCGACCGAACGGGCGATCAATTCTTCCTGAAAAACCACTGCTTATAGACCGCTGCAGGTTACAAACAGGTAGCTGCGCTGGCGACAAGTGGTTTTCGAGGTGGCAAAAAGGGGGCCAAGCCCCCTTTTTGCTTACTGAGTCAACGCCAGGGCGTCAATTACTCAGCGGCTGCTGCCGGAGCTTCTTCAGCGAAGACTTCGGTGCCGCCATTTACATTGTTGCGACCACGGATGACAGCGTCAGCCATCGAACCCATGTACAGCTGGATGGCGCGGATGGCGTCATCGTTGCCTGGGATGATGTAGTCAACGCCTTCCGGGCTGCTGTTGGTATCGACAACGCCGATGACCGGGATACCCAGCTTGTTGGCTTCGGTGATCGCGATGCGCTCGTGGTCAACGTCGATCACGAACAGCGCGTCAGGCAGACCGCCCATGTCCTTGATACCGCCCAGGGAGCGGTCCAGCTTCTCAAGATCACGAGTGCGCATCAGCGCTTCTTTCTTGGTCAGCTTGGCGAAAGTACCGTCTTCGGACTGGACTTCAAGGTCACGCAGACGCTTGATGGAAGCGCGAATGGTCTTGAAGTTGGTCAGCATGCCGCCCAACCAGCGGTGATCGACGTACGGCGAACCGCAACGTGCTGCTTCTTCAGCAACGATCTTGCCAGCGGAACGCTTGGTGCCGACGAACAGAATCTTGTTTTTGCCCTGGGCCAGGCGCTCTACGAAGGTCAGTGCTTCGTTGAACATCGGCAGGGTTTTTTCAAGGTTGATGATGTGGATCTTGTTGCGCGCGCCGAAAATGTACTTGCCCATTTTCGGGTTCCAGTAACGGGTCTGGTGGCCGAAGTGCACACCGGCCTTCAGCATATCGCGCATGTTGACTTGGGACATGATAGTTCCTTGATAAGTCGGGTTTGGCCTCCACGTATCCCAATGACCAACCAGCGACTGTAAAAGCCGAAGGCACCCAGGTCATCGTGTCGACACGTGTGTGGATTTAAGCTTACGGGGTCATCCCCGGAAAGCGGCGCATTTTATACCACAGCAAGGATTAAAACGAAACCCGGATTCTGAAAACCTGGCGAAGCGCTTGCACGCCGCCCGTTCATTGCCTGGGAATACGCACCCTTATAGAGAGAAGCGATGCACGCGGGCGCGGATTTGCGCTGATCGTCTGGTAGAATCGCCTTTTTCAGGGCCGCAACGACATCATCCGCCGCCCATTTCGTTTTGAACAGCGCCGTCGGGCGCAGAGAGAGCCTGTATGACCGTCACCCTCAAGACTCCCGAGGACATCGCCAAAATGCGTGTCGCCGGCAAACTCGCCGCCGAAGTGCTGGAAATGATCGCCGACTACGTCAAGCCGGGCGTCACCACCGAAGAGCTGGACCGCATCTGCCACGATTACATCGTCAACGAGCAGAAGGCCATCCCGGCTCCGCTCAACTATAAAGGCTTCCCGAAGTCGATCTGCACCTCGATCAACCACGTGGTCTGCCACGGCATCCCCAACGAGAAACCGTTGAAGGATGGCGACACCCTGAACATCGACGTCACCGTCATCAAGGACGGCTACCACGGCGATACCAGCCGCATGTTCCACGTCGGCAACGTACCGGAGTGGGCCGAGCGCCTGTCCAAGGTCACCCAGGAATGCATGTACATGGCCATCGAACTGGTGAAGCCGGGCTGCCGCCTGGGCGACATCGGCGAGGTGATCCAGAAGCACGCGCAGAAAAACGGTTTTTCGGTGGTGCGTGAGTTCTGCGGCCACGGCATCGGCAAGGTGTTCCACGAAGAACCGCAGATCCTCCACTACGGCCGCGCCGGTACCGGCATGGAACTGCAGGCGGGCATGACCTTCACCATCGAACCGATGATCAACCAGGGCCGCGCCGACACCAAGGTACTGGGCGACGGCTGGACCGCCATCACCAAGGATCGCAAGCTGTCGGCGCAGTGGGAGCACACGCTGCTGGTCACCGAGACTGGCTACGAGATCTTCACCCTGCGCAGCGATGACACCATTCCCCGTGTTTCCGCCTGATCAGAACCCAGCCTGACCGATCCGATAGATATAGATAGAAAGGAAAGCCATTCAATGCCGCAGGTGGATCCCGAACTCTTCGACCGCGGCCAGTTCCAGGCTGAACTGGCCCTGAAGGCAAGCCCCATCTCGGCATTCAAGAAGGCGATCCGCCAGGCCCACGAAGTGCTCGACCAGCGCTTTCGCAGTGGCCGTGATATTCGTCGGCTGATCGAGGACCGCGCCTGGTTCGTCGACAACATCCTGCAAAAGGCCTGGGAGCAATTCAACTGGAGCGAGGACGCCGACATCGCCCTGGTGGCCGTGGGCGGCTACGGGCGCGGCGAACTGCACCCCTACTCCGATATCGATCTGCTGATCCTGCTGGAGAGCGCCGACCACGAGATTTTCCGTGATTCCATCGAGCGTTTCCTCACGCTGCTGTGGGACATCGGCCTGGAAGTCGGCCAGAGCGTGCGTTCGGTGCAGGAATGCGCCGACGAGGCCCGCGCCGACCTCACGGTGATCACCAACCTGATGGAAAGCCGCACCATTGCCGGCCCCGAGCGCTTGCGCCAGCGCATGCTCGACGTCACCAGCACGGCGCACATGTGGCCGAGCAAGGACTTCTTCCTGGCCAAGCGCGCCGAGCAGAAGGCTCGCCATCACAAGTACAACGATACCGAGTACAACCTGGAACCCAACGTCAAAGGCTCGCCAGGCGGGCTGCGGGACATCCAGACCATCCTGTGGGTCGCCCGTCGCCAGTACGGCACGCTGAACCTGCGCGCACTGGCCGGCGAAGGCTTCCTGGTGGAAAGCGAGAACGCCCTGCTGGCCTCGTCCCAGGAATTCCTCTGGAAGGTCCGCTACGCGTTGCACATGCTCGCCGGGCGCTCCGAGGATCGCCTGCTGTTCGATCACCAGCGCTCCATCGCCGGCCTGCTGGGTTTCGAAGGCCAGGACGCCAAGCAGTCCATCGAAAACTTCATGCAGCAGTACTATCGCGTGGTGATGAGCATCGCCCAGCTCAGCGAACTGATCATCCAGCACTTCGAGGAAGTGATCCTCGCGCCGGAAGACGAGGCGCCGCCGCAGCCGATCAATTCCCGGTTCCAGTTGCACGACGGCTACATCGAGGCGCGCCACGCCAACGTGTTTCGCCGCACGCCGTTCGCCATGCTCGAGATTTTCGTGCTCATGGCCCAGCAGCCGGAAATCAAGGGCGTGCGCGCCGACACCATCCGCCTGCTGCGGGAAAACCGTCACTTGATCGATGACGACTTCCGCCACGATATTCGCAACACCAGCCTGTTCATCGAACTGTTCAAGTGCAAGATCGGCGTGCACCGCAACCTGCGGCGCATGAACCGCTATGGGATCCTCGGACGTTACCTGCCGGAGTTCGGCTACATCGTCGGGCAGATGCAGCACGACTTGTTCCACATCTATACGGTCGATGCGCACACGCTGAACCTGATCAAACACCTGCGCAAGTTGCAGTACACCCAGGTGTCGGAGAAATTCCCGCTGGCCAGCAAGCTCATGGCCAAGCTGCCCAAGCCTGAGCTCATCTACATGGCGGGGCTGTATCACGACATCGGCAAGGGCCGCCAAGGCGACCATTCGGAGATTGGCGCGGTGGATGCTGAGGCGTTCTGCCAGCGGCACCAGTTGCCGGTGTGGGACAGCCGGCTGATCGTCTGGCTGGTGCAGAACCACCTGGTGATGTCGACCACCGCCCAGCGCAAGGATTTGTCCGACCCGCAGGTGATCCACGATTTTGCCCAGGCGGTGGGCGATGAAACCCGCCTGGATTATCTCTACGTGCTGACCGTGGCCGACATCAACGCCACCAACCCGACCCTGTGGAATTCCTGGCGCGCCAGCCTGTTGCGCCAGTTGTACACCGAGACCAAGCGTGCCCTGCGCCGTGGTCTGGAGAACCCGGTGGATCGCGAAGAACAGATCCGCCGCACCCAGAGCGCGGCTCTGGACATCCTGGTACGCGGCGGCACCGATCCGGATGATGTCGAGCAACTCTGGTCGCAACTGGGCGATGACTACTTCCTGCGCCACACCGCCGGCGATGTGGCCTGGCACACCGATGCGATTCTCCAGCAGCCGGCCGATGGCGGTCCGCTGGTATTGATCAAGGAAACCACCCAGCGCGAATTCGAGGGCGGTACGCAGATCTTCATCTACGCCCCCGACCAGCACGATTTCTTCGCCGTGACCGTGGCGGCGATGGACCAGCTCAACCTCAACATCCATGACGCCCGAGTCATCACGTCCAGCAGCCAGTTCACCCTCGACACCTACATCGTGCTCGACACTGACGGCGACTCGATCGGCGACAACCCGGCGCGGGTCAAGCAGATTCGCGACGGTCTCACCGAAGCCCTGCGCAACCCCGCGGACTACCCGACCATCATCCAGCGCCGGGTGCCGCGCCAGCTCAAGCATTTCGCCTTTGCGCCGCAGGTAACGATCCACAACGACGCACAGCGCCAGGTCACCGTGCTGGAACTCAGCGCGCCGGACCGCCCGGGCCTGCTGGCGCGGGTCGGCCATATTTTCCTGGAATTCGATCTGTCGCTGCAGAACGCCAAGATCGCGACCCTCGGCGAGCGGGTGGAAGACGTATTCTTCATCACCGACGCCCATAACCAGCCGCTGTCCGACCCGCAGCTGTGCAGCCGTTTGCAGGAAGCGATCGTGCGGCACCTGAGCGTCAACCAGGAACCCGACATCAACCTGACGCGCATCAGCATCTGAACGAACATATCCCCCTGTGGGAGCGAGCCTGCTCGCGAAAGCCGCGGATCAGTCAATGATTTTATCGACTGACACAGCGTATTCGCGAGCAGGCTCGCTCTCACAAGGGGCAGTGCCCACATTGAACGAGGCCCCCGATGAACAACGCCCTGTCCCAGCTCCAGCCCTACCCGTTCGAGAAGCTTCGCGCCTTGCTCGGCAGCGTCACGCCCAATCCGGACAAGCGCCCGATCGCGTTGTCCATCGGCGAACCCAAGCATCGCTCACCCACTTTTGTGGCTGAAGCCCTGGCCGGCAGTCTGGAAAAAATGGCGGTGTACCCGACCACCCTTGGCATTCCCGAGCTGCGCGAAGCCATCACCGGTTGGTGCGAGCGCCGCTTCAACGTGCCAGACGGCTGGCTCGATCCGGCGCGCCATGTGCTGCCGGTCAACGGTACCCGTGAAGCCTTGTTCGCCTTCACCCAGACCGTGGTCAACCGTGGCGATGACGCCCTGGTCGTCAGCCCGAACCCCTTCTATCAGATCTACGAAGGCGCAGCGTTCCTGGCCGGAGCCAAGCCACACTACCTGCCATGCCTGGACACGAACGGCTTCAACCCGGATTTCGATGCCGTCTCGCCGGATATCTGGAAACGCTGCCAGATCCTGTTCCTCTGCTCCCCGGGCAATCCGACCGGCGCCTTGATTCCGGTGGACGTGCTGAAGAAGCTCATCGCCCTGGCTGACGAGCACGACTTCGTCATCGCCGCGGACGAGTGCTACAGCGAGCTCTACTTCGACGAACAGACCCCGCCGCCAGGCCTGCTCAGCGCCTGCGTCGAACTGGGTCGCAAGGACTTCAAGCGCTGCGTGGTGTTCCACAGCCTGTCCAAGCGCTCCAACCTGCCGGGCCTGCGCTCCGGTTTCGTTGCTGGCGACGCCGACATCCTCAAGGGCTTTTTGCTCTACCGCACCTATCACGGTTGCGCGATGCCGGTTCAGACCCAATTGGCGAGCATTGCCGCGTGGAACGACGAGGTGCACGTCCGGGCCAACCGCGCGCTGTACCGGGAGAAATTCGACGCGGTGCTGGAAATCCTCAGCCCGGTGCTCGACGTGCAACGCCCCGATGGCAGCTTCTACCTGTGGCCGAACGTGGCCGGCGACGACGCGGCATTCTGCCGTGACCTGTTCGAACAGGAACACGTGACGGTCGTCCCAGGCTCGTACCTGTCGCGCGATGTGGACGGCGTCAACCCCGGCGCCGGCCGCGTGCGCATGGCCCTGGTCGCGCCATTGGCCGAATGCGTGGAAGCGGCGGAACGAATCCGCGCATTCATCCAGCGCCGGGGTTGATGGCTCTATCGAGCCGAAACGGACCGCTGTCGTGGCGAGGGAGCTTGCTCCCGTTGGGCTGCGAAGCGGCCCTAAAGCAGACAACTCAATCTGTCTGATGTATTCCGTTGGATCGTTGCCACGCTCTGCGTGGGAACGATCCATACAACACGCTGCCCATACAGCAAATTGCGGTCATGGGCTGTTGCTTGTGAATGCTTGCAAAAGTCCCACCACGGGACTACATTCTCACCCATGAGAATTATCGCCCTCAGTCATCTGAAAGCCTTTTGGGAGAAATACCCAGATTCCGAACAGCAGCTTAAGGCTTGGCTTGACGATGCCAAAAAAGCCACTTGGACCAACCCAAACGACATCAAGGCGCAATACGGTAACGCAAGCATTCTCAAGAGTCGCCGCGTGGTGTTCAACATCAAGGGTAACGACTACCGCCTGGTGATCGCCATTGCCTACCGCTTCGGCGCTGTGTACATCAAGTTTGTCGGCACTCATCGCCGGTACGATGAGATCGACGCAAACACCGTGGAAATGGAGTAATCATCATGAACATTCGCCCAATCCGCACCGATGAAGAATACCGGGTAGCTCTCAAAGAGATCTCTCCCCTGTTTGAGAATGAGCCTGAACCTGGCACCCCGGAAGGCGATGTTTTCGAAGTCATGGTCACTCTGATCGAGGCATATGAAGCCAAGCATTTCCCGGTGGATCTGCCCGACCCAATTGAAGCCATCAAGTTTCGCATGGAGCAATCCGGACTCACCGCGGCCGATCTTGCTCCCGCTATCGGAAAAACGAACCGCGTATACGAGGTGCTCAACCGTAAGCGCTCGTTAACTCTGCCCATGATCTGGAAGCTTCACGATATGTTCGGCATCCCAGCAGAAAGCCTGATAAAGCCAGTAAAAGCTGCCTGATACTAGCCCGGCCCGCCCCCGGGCTATTCGGGAAATGAGGTCAGGATTTATTTACCCAACCCCAAATTCGCCTCCGCCAAATCCAGCTCCGCCAGCACCTCACGCAACACATCATCGCCAATCTGGTGCTGGCGACTGAGGCGATACAGCTCCAACCGCTGCGCTCGGTACGCCTTCAAACGCAATCGGCGCTCCAGCAGGTCCATTTCGAACGCCAGCGCCTGGGCTTCGGCCGAGTCGTTGAATACCTCAAGCTGATGACGATACTCGGACATCAGCCGCGCCTTGACCTCCGTCGCCAGAGCCGCCGTGGCCGCGTCAGGCGCGGCTGTCTCGGCCGGCTCCTCCACTTCCAAGGCATGAATCGCCGCTTCAGCGGTTTTACGCCAGGCCTCACGGACTTCGTTGCGGCGTTTGTCGTCCGGCCCCTTCTCGACGCCGCGCAACAGCAGGGGCAAAGCGATGCAAGCGGCGACCAGTGACAGCAGAATCACCCCCGCAGCGATGAAGATCAGCAAGTCGCGCTCGGGAAACGCCTCACCCGCCCCCAACAGCAACGGCACCGACATCACGCCCGCCAGCGTTACCGCCCCGCGCACGCCGCCAAACGTCAGCAACCAGCAAGAGCGCGCGGTCGGCACCAGGGTCAACTCGCCCTTGCCGCGCCAGCGGCGCAACAGCCCGGACAAGCGCCAGATGCTTTGCACCCAGACAAAACGCAACACCAGCAGCACCAGGAAAATCGCCACCACATCCAGGCAGCGGTAGAACAACATCGGCCACAACGTGGTCTCGTGGCTGGTCACGGCTTTGATGATGTCCGGCAGTTGCAAGCCCAGCAGCAAGAAAATCAAGCCATTGAAGGCAAATTCCAACAGCGCCCAGACGCTGCGATTGAGCAACCGCGTGCCGGTCTGGCGCGGCAGCAGGTCAAGCCAGCTCTGCATCATCCCAGCCGCCACCGCCGAGAGAATGCCCGAGGCGCCCAGGCGTTCAGCCAGCACATAAGCGGCAAACGGCAGCAATAACATGAACACCACATGGGTGGCGGGGTCGTCCCAGCCCCGGGCGATCATCCACGCCCGCAGACGACCCACCAGCCAACTCAGGGCCACGCCTACCAGCAGGCCACCGACAGCGACCAGGACAAAAGTCAGGCTGGCACTGGCCAGGGAGAACACCCCGGTGATGGCCGCTGCCACAGCGAACTTGAAAGTCACCAGGCCCGACGCATCGTTCATCAATGCCTCGCCCTGGAGCATGTGCATCAACGGCGCGGGCAAGCGGTCTCGGGCGATTGCCGACACGGCCACCGCGTCAGTCGGCGACAGCACCGCCGCCAGGGCGAAGGCCACCGGCAACGGAATGCTTGGCAACAACCAATGAATGAAATAACCCGCGCCGACCACCGTGAACAACACCAGCCCGACCGCCAGCGTCAGGACCGGCCCGCGCAGGCGCCACAGTTCACGCTTGGGCATGCGCCAACCGTCAGAGAACAGCAACGGCGGGAGGAACAGAAACAGGAACAACTCGGGATCAAGCGCCACATGCAGCCCCAGCGAAGGCCAGGCCAGCACGGCGCCGGCAGCGATCTGCACCAGGGGCAGCGGCAGCGGGATCAATCGCCCGACCAGGCGCGAGACGCCCACCAGCATCAACAGGATCAGGACGGTATAGGCGCTTTGCATAACAGCTTTCCAGTGACAGCCACACACATCCGGCAACAGCTTGCCGTTGAAGTGCCATGTTAACCGCTTGGCATTGGCTTGGCCGTTACACCTATGTCGCAGTCCTCCCTAATTTGGATGCCAGCAGATCTGGAGCGCGGCGAAACCGCCAGGCCGCCACAAGATGTCTTCGTCGCGTACCTCGGCACCAGCACAAAGGGTCCGGCCACGCCACACTTCTCCGGGCCTGGCGTGACCGGTCACTACCCAAGCTAAACTGCCCGCTCCGCAGCATTGAGGGTCGAGCGTGCCGACACGATATCGTCGCCTTCGCTCTCGCTATCACTACCGAGCCGTTCGGTCGCATTCGTTTCGACCAGGGGCAACATGCCTTGTAGCTCATCTGGATGCGCGGGCCCGGTGGTAAGCCTGTCCAACGCAGCGGAAGCCTTGTCCGCCAAGGGCTGCGTCATCACAGCCGTGGTCACCCATGCGGCGACCACCGGGGCCATAGTCGCGGTGACGGTCGCCTTGCCCGCCGCCGCTATTCCAGCCGGCGAAACCCCGGCACGCCTGGCCGCGTTGACAGCCGCCGTCTGGGCCATGCCGATCGCGGTGATACCACCGGCCAATGCACCGAGGCCACTGACCAGCCCCGTGGGTGTAACCAGCGCTTGCAGCGATTTGCTGCCGTCGCGCACCGCGTCCAGGGGTAAGCTGCCGACCCGCTTCGCAATTCCCATGGCGGCACTGCCCACGCCATAGCCCTTGAGGTCCTTGTAGCGCTGGTGCCAGTCGTGGCGACCCAAAAGGTATTCCGGGCCAACCCGATGTTTCGATTTATCAATGGAATGTTGCAGATCATAGGCGGCCATGCCGGAAAGCGGAGAACCGACGGCAGCTATCACCGAGTCCACTTTGCTCCCCGTCTGGGCATCGACGGTCTTCGTCACGATGGGTTGGATAACCGTGCGCAGCACGTTCCGCGCGGAAAAGGTCTGGAAGGTCAGGCTGCCTTCGATCGCCTGAGTCGCCAGGCTCGGCTTCACCGCCTGGGCCGCCTCCTGCATGACCGGCTCCAGCTCGGTATCCTCTGCAACGAGCCATTGGGTATCACTGGTCGCGCGTTTCATCAGCCCATTGCCGACGGTATCGGCGGCACTGCTGACCAGGCCGGAAATCGCCGACAACGCCAACGGCGCTGTTATGGAGCCATTTCCCGTTACCGCTGGGGCGAAGTCCAATGCGATGGACGCGGCACCGAAAGGAACCGAGCGCACGAATCCAACAGCATCATGGGCCGCGCGATCCAGCCGCGAACCCTTGGCCAGAACGGCGTCGACGCTTTGCGCGGTTTCCCCATCATTGGCCAAGGTACGCGAACGATCGTCGATCAGCGCTTCGAAGGCTTCGCGATTGGCACCGTTCATATGAGGCTCGAAAACCCTGGTGAGCTGGGCTTTGATGGCGCCCGCCCGATCTGCCAGGTCCTGTTCAGCCGTGACCGGGCCAATCGGGACGGACGCAGCGGTCCCGGTGCTCGCCGTTGTTGAATGAGCCGGCACGCCGTGTTGCTGGGGCGGGAGTGTTTCTTGGGATTGATTCGTCAAGGCATGAAGCGGTATCGGTGAGATGGCATCCATGGGGAGTCTCTTATGCGAAATAAAGTGCTGAGGTTCACCTGTGCTGTGTGGTCGCCTTGGCCTATCGGTTCCGTACCGTCCGATCCGCCGACAGTCGAGGCACGCAGTGGAACGACGTGGCATAATCGTCGGCTGATTTTCAGGACGATACCGGGAACGTTTTGGGGGAGCATTCATGCCCAATGAAATCAAGCACTTAAAGCTTTACGGCATCAAAGCCTGCGACACGATGAAAAAGGCCCGCACTTGGCTCGATGAACACGCGGTGCATTATGACCTTCACGATTACAAGACTGCCGGCATCGACCGTGAGCACCTGGCCCAATGGTGCAACGAGCATGGCTGGCAAGTGGTGTTGAACCGTGCCGGTACGACCTTTCGCAAACTCGACGACGAACGCAAAGCCGATCTCGACCAGACGAAAGCCATCGAACTGATGCTCGCCCAACCCTCGATGATCAAGCGCCCGGTGCTCGATCTCGGTGACCGAACCCTGATTGGCTTCAAGCCAGATATCTATGCGGCAGAGATCAAGTAAGCCTGCCCAGTCCATTTTGTTGAGGTAATTTTCATGTCCACTACCCTGTTCAGCCTGGCCTTCGGTGTCGGCACTCAAAACCGTGAAGGCGCCTGGCTGGAAGTCTTCTACGCCCAACCGCTGCTCAACCCGTCGGCCGAGATCGTTGCCGCCATTGCGCCGATCCTTGGCTACAGCGAAGGCAACCAGGCCATCACGTTCACCACGGCCCAGGCCTCGCAACTGGCTGAAGCGCTGCGCAACGTCGACGCCGCGCAAGCCAAGCTGCTGACCCGCCTGGCTGAAAGCCACAAGCCGCTGGTCGCCACGCTGCTGGCCGAAGATGCGCAACTGGCATCCACGCCTGAGGCGTACCTCAAGCTGCACCTGCTGTCCCATCGCCTGGTCAAGCCCCACGGCCTGAACCTGGCCGGCATCTTCCCACTGCTGCCGAACGTGGCCTGGACCAGCCAGGGCGCGATCGACCTGGCCGAACTGGCCGAGCACCAGCTCGAAGCCCGTCTGCGTGGCGAGTTGCTGGAAGTGTTCTCGGTGGACAAATTCCCGAAGATGACCGACTACGTGGTTCCGGCCGGCGTGCGTATCGCCGACGCCGCGCGCCTGCGCCTGGGCGCCTATGTGGGCGAAGGCACCACGGTGATGCACGAAGGTTTCGTCAACTTCAACGCCGGTACCGAAGGGCCGGGGATGATCGAAGGCCGGGTCTCGGCGGGTGTGTTCGTCGGCAAGGGCTCGGACCTGGGCGGCGGTTGCTCGACCATGGGCACCCTGTCGGGTGGTGGCAACATCGTGATCAAGGTTGGCGAAGGCTGCCTGATCGGTGCCAACGCCGGCATCGGCATCCCGCTGGGCGATCGCAACACCGTGGAGTCGGGCCTGTACGTGACCGCCGGCACCAAGGTTGCGCTGCTGGATGAGAACAACCAATTGGTCAAAGTGGTCAAGGCTCGCGACCTGGCCGGCCAGCCGGACCTGCTGTTCCGGCGCAACTCCGAGACCGGCGCAGTGGAATGCAAGACCCACAAGTCGGCCATCGAGCTGAACGAAGCACTGCACGCGCATAACTGAACCGCTTCACACCTCACCTGTGGGAGCAATCTTGCTCCCACAGGGTCCGGCGTAACTCCAGCAGGGCCCGAAAGCATGTTAATTCCATCCCCCTGGCGTGCCGATTTTCCGGCCCTCGCCGCCCTGCAACGGCAAGGCCAGACCTATCTGGACAACGCCGCCACCACACAGAAACCCCAAGCCCTGATGGACGCCCTGGCGCATTACTACGCCAACGGCGCGGCCAACGTGCACCGGGCGCAGCATCTGCCCGGCGCACTGGCCACCCAGGCGTTCGAGGACAGCCGACTCAAGGTTTCCCAGTGGCTCAATGCGGGAAATTGCGGACAGATCGTTTTTACCCACGGCGCCACGTCGGCGCTGAACCTGCTGGCCTATGGGCTGGAACACCTGTTCAACCCGGGCGATGAAATTGTCATCAGCGCCCTTGAGCATCACGCCAACCTGCTGCCCTGGCAGCAACTGGCCGAGCGCCGCTCGCTGGCGCTGGTGGTGCTGCCCCTGGATGCCGACGGGGTGATCGATACGGAGGCCGCCACCAGGCTGATCGGTCCGCGCACCCGCCTGCTGGCGGTGAGCCAGTTGTCCAACGTGCTTGGCACCTGGCAACCGGTGCCGGCGTTGCTGGCGATGGCCAAGGCGCAAGGTGCGCTGACGGTAGTCGATGGCGCACAGGGCGTGGTCCACGGGCGCCATGATGTGGAAGCGCTGGGCTGCGACTTCTATGTTTTTTCCAGCCACAAGCTTTACGGTCCCGAAGGCCTGGGCGTGCTGTTCGGCCGTACCGACGCCCTCGCTCGACTGCGTCATTGGCAGTTCGGCGGGGAAATGGTGCAAACGGCTGATTACCACAGCGCCACGTTCCGCCCGGCGCCGTTGGGTTTCGAAGCCGGCACGCCGCCCACCGCCAGCGTGATCGGCCTGGGAGCGACGCTCGACTACCTGTCCGATCTCGACGGGCAGGCGGTAATCGATCACGAAACCGCGCTGCACGATTATCTGCTTCACGGGCTGCTGGCGCGCAACGGCGTGCGGCTGGTGGGCAACCCACAACTGGCGCTGGTCAGCTTCGGCGTCGAAGGCGTTCATAACGCTGATCTGGCGCACCTGTTGACCGAGCAAGGCATTGCCGTGCGCGCCGGGCATCACTGTGCGATGCCGCTGTTCAAGCAGTTGAAGCTTTCCGGGGCGATTCGTGTGTCGCTGGCGCTGTACAACGACTCCGCCGATATCGAACGGTTCTTCGAGGCGCTGGATCAGGCCCTGGAGATGCTGCGATGAGCCTGCCTGCCGATGCCGCTGCGGCACTGCGGATTTTCCAGGACGCCTCCGGCTGGGAGCAACGCGCCCGGCTGCTGATGCAGTGGGGCGATCGCTTGCCACCGCTGAGCGATGCAGACAAGTGCGAGGACAACCTCGTCAACGGCTGTGAAAGCCAGGTATGGCTGGTGGGTCGGCTGCATGATGGGCACTGGCAGTTTTCCGCCAGCAGCGATGCGCGCTTGATACGCGGGTTGGTGGCGTTGTTGCTGGCGCGGGTCAACGGGTTGTCGGCTGAGGATTTGCGCCAGGTCGATTTGCCGGACTGGTTCAATCAGTTGGGGTTGTCACGGCAGTTGTCGCCTTCGCGCAGCAATGGCTTGAATGCGGTGTTGAAGCGGATGCGCGAGCTGGCGCAATAACCGTGGCGAGGGAGCTTGCTCCCGCTGGACTGCGCAGCAGTCCCAAAAGCAGTCAACTCAATCCGCCTGACATACCGCGTCGCCCCGTTTCAGGGCCGCTTCGCGGCCCAGCGGGAGCAAGCTCCCTCGCCACAAAAGCTGTTACTGCCCGGGCTTAAGCCGGTCCGCCGGACGCCGCACGCCCGCGACGATCTTGTCCACAGCCTTGGTCGCCGCGACCATGCCGAACGTCGCGGTGACCATCATCACTGCGCCGAACCCGCCAGCGCAGTCGAGCTTGACGCCGTCGCCGACAAAACTCTTCTGCAGGCAGATGCTGCCGTCCGGTTTCGGGTAGCGCAATTGCTCGGTGGAGAATACGCAGGGCACGCTGTAATGACGGGTCACGGTGCGCGAGAAACCATAGTCGCGGCGCAAGGTGGAGCGCACCTTGGAGGCCAGCGGATCGTTGAACGTACGGTTGAGGTCGCAGACCTGGATCAGCGTCGGGTCGATCTGCCCGCCTGCGCCGCCGGTGGTGATGATCTGAATCTTGCGGCGCTTGCACCACGCGATCAACGCAGCCTTGGCGTTGACGCTGTCGATGCAGTCGATCACGCAGTCGATGTTCGGCGTGATGTACTCGGCCATGGTGTCGCGGGTGACAAAGTCGGCCACCGCGTGCACGGTGCAATCGGGGTTGATCCCCCGCAGCCGCTCGGCCATCACTTCGACCTTGGGCTTGCCGACGGTGCTGTCCAGGGCATGTAACTGACGATTGGCGTTGCTGACGCAGACGTCATCCAGGTCGAATAGCGAAATCTCGCCCACGCCACAACGGGCAATCGCTTCCGCCGCCCAGGAACCAACGCCGCCGACGCCGACAATCGCCACATGCGCCGCCCGCAGGCGCTCCAGGCCTTCGATGCCATACAAACGGGCAATGCCGGCGAACCGTGGATCTTCTGTACTCATGACCATTACCCCAAAAACCGGCGCGCATTATAGGGCTTTGCCGTGGTAATTCGAGCCTCAGGCGACCGATCGCGAAATGTTCCCACCCGATAATTTCTTGTGGGAGCGAGCCTGCTCGCGAAGGCGTCGAATCAGCAGCATCAAATGTTGACTGACAAATCGCTTTCGCGAGCAGGCTCGCTCCCACAGGTTTTGAGTTCCAACTGAGGGGAGCGGCGGCCCATGGCGATCGTTTTGCTATAAGATAACCGCCATTTTGCGCGAACCAGCCCGCGCCAGTACAAGCCTTGCGTCCATACTATATTCCGGAGTTTCCATGACGGCCCACGCCGACCTCTCGCCGACCCTGCAACTCGCCTGCGACCTGATCCGCCGTCCGTCGGTGACGCCGGTGGATGCCGATTGCCAGAAACTGATGATGCAGCGCCTGGGCGACGCCGGTTTCAAGCTCGAACCCATGCGTATCGAGGATGTGGATAACTTCTGGGCCAGCCATGGCAAGCATGACGGTCCGGTATTGTGCTTCGCCGGTCACACCGATGTGGTCCCGACCGGTCCGGTACAGGCCTGGCAGCTCGACCCGTTCGATGCGGTCATCGACGAACAGGGCATGCTCTGCGGCCGTGGCGCGGCGGACATGAAAGGCAGCCTGGCGGCGATGGTGGTGGCGGCCGAACGGTTCGTCGCCGACTACCCGGATCACCAGGGCTCGATCACCTTCCTGATCACCAGCGACGAAGAAGGCCCGGCCCACCATGGCACCAAAGCCGTGGTCGAGCGCCTCAAGGCCCGCCAGGAACGCCTGGACTGGTGCATCGTCGGCGAACCATCGAGCACCACGCTGGTGGGTGATGTGGTCAAGAATGGCCGTCGCGGCTCCCTCGGCGCAAAACTGACGGTGCGCGGCAAGCAAGGCCACGTGGCTTATCCACACTTGGCGAAGAACCCGATCCACCTGGCCGCGCCTGCCCTGGCCGAATTGGCCGCCGAGCATTGGGATCACGGCAACGATTTCTTCCCGCCGACCAGTTTCCAGATCTCCAACCTCAACTCCGGCACCGGCGCGACCAACGTGATCCCCGGTGACCTGGAAGCCGTGTTCAATTTCCGCTTCTCCACCGAGTCCACCGTCGAAGGCCTGCAGCAGCGGGTCGCCGACATCCTCGACAAGCATCAACTGGACTGGCACATCGACTGGGCGTTGTCCGGCCTGCCATTCCTCACCGAGCCGGGCGCACTGCTCGACGCCGTGTCGTCGAGCATCAAGGACGTCACCGGCCGCGAGACCAAGGCCTCCACCAGCGGCGGCACCTCCGACGGTCGCTTCATCGCGACCATGGGCACTCAAGTGGTTGAGCTGGGGCCGGTCAACGCGACGATCCACCAGGTCAACGAACGCGTGCTGGCCGCCGATCTCGACGTGCTGACCGAGATCTACTACAAGACGCTCATCAAGTTGCTCGCCTGATGCTCGCCTGCCCGATCTGCAATGAACCCTTGAATGCGGTGGACAACGGCGTGGCATGCCCCGCCGGGCATCGTTTCGACCGCGCGCGGCAGGGTTACCTGAACCTGCTGCCGGTGCAGCACAAAAACAGCCGCGACCCCGGCGACAATCAGGCGATGGTCGAGGCCCGCCGCGATTTCCTCAACGCTGGTCATTACGCCCCGGTCGCCCGGCGCCTGGCTGAACTGGCCGCCGAACGTGCGCCCGGACGCTGGCTGGACATTGGCTGTGGCGAAGGTTATTACACCGCGCAACTCGCCGACGCCCTGCCCGACGCCGATGGCTACGCCCTGGATATTTCCCGCGAAGCCGTCAAGCGCGCCTGCAAACGCAACCCCCAACTGACCTGGTTGATCGCCAGCATGGCGCGGGTACCGCTGGCGGACGGCTGCTGCCAGTTCCTCGCCAGCGTGTTCAGCCCGTTAGACTGGCAGGAGGCCAAGCGCCTGCTCAGCCCCGGCGGCGGCTTGATGAAAGTCGGGCCTACCAGCGGCCACCTGATGGAGCTGCGCGAGCGGCTGTATGATGAGGTTCGCGAATACACCGATGACAAACACCTGGCCCTGGTGCCGTCGGGGATGGCGCTGGATCACAGTGAAACCCTCGAGTTCAAGCTCACGCTCGACAACAGCCAGGATCGGGCCAACCTGCTGGCGATGACGCCCCACGGCTGGCGCGCCAGCGCCGAACGCCGCGCCAGCGTGATCGAGCAGGCCGAGCCGTTCGAGGTGAGCGTGTCGATGCGCTACGATTATTTCGTTCTGCAGTAACCTTCTTTTATTCCGGGCTTCGGACAACTGTCCGGGGCCAGTTAAATCCGCGAATGGATTTTTCGAGACCGCAGTGAGGACATCCATGCGCCAACCCGATATCGAGATTTACCTCAAGGACGCCGACGTCGACCACAAGGCGATCGCCGCCTGGCTCGGCCAGGCCCTCGGCCCGTGCAGCGACTGGGTGCAGAAAGGTCAGACGTACAAGTGCAAGGCCGGCGACATCCCGGTGACCTGGTTGCCCAAGGCTGTAGGCAAATGGAACAGCCTGTACCTGGAAAGTGACCAGACCCCGTGGGAAGACGACATCGCCTGCGCCCGCGCCGCCTTCGCCGCGCTGAACGTCGAAGTGCGCTGCGCGCCTGGGTCGTGGGTGGAAGAAGAAGGTGAGGATTCGGCGGATCGCTGGATTCGCATCAGCGCCGATGGGGAAGAAGAGATTACCTGGAAGACGGCGTGACGGCTTGGAGGCATGCCACAATCGCCATGCCTATGAAAGATCCATGTGAACAGTGACCCTATGTGGGAGCGAGCTTGCTCGCGATAGCGGTGTGACAGTTGATGAAGTATTGCTTGATACACCGCTATCGCGAGCAAGCTCGCTCCCACAATGGGTTTTGTGTAGCAGTGAATGCGGCTTACAACCCCACCACATCCTCAGCCTGCAAGCCCTTCTGCCCTTCCACCACCGCGTATTCGACCTGCTGGCCTTCGGTCAGTGAACGGTGGCCTTCGCCACGGATCGCGCGGTAGTGGACGAACACATCCGCCCCGCCTTCGCGCTGGATGAAGCCATAACCCTTGGCGTCGTTGAACCACTTCACACTGCCAGTTTCGCGTGTTGCCATGATGCTCACTCCCGTTCTTGTTTTCTGAGCCGGCTTTTCGAGGGAAAGCCGTACGCGTTTCAGCCGCCGTCCCACCATCCGTCGGAAGGCCGGGGCAGTAACTGGCCGAGTATATGACACCCGGAAAAACTCTCAACTGACTTTACTTCGCCGCTTTTTTGCCGATTTTCGGTGAATCCGGCACACTAGTACCGCTTGCTCTTATCCACTCACGCAGAAGCCGTATGACCCGCTCCCCGTTCCGCCGTCTTGTGTTTGGCACCCTGCGCCGACTGTTGTACCTCTGGGTTCGCTCCGAGACCATCAACCAGTCGTCCTTCACCCTCAACCTCGACCGCAGTCGTCCGGTGTTCTACGTCCTGCAAGATCCTTCGCTCACCGATCTGGCGGTGCTCGACACCGAATGCACCAAGGCCGGCCTGCCACGTCCGGTGCTGCCCGTCTCGGTGGGCGGCCTGCTGGAGCCGGCGGCGTTTTTCTACCTGACGCCGGCGCCGGACTGGCTCGGGCGCCAGGACAAACGCGGTGCGCCGCCGACCCTGACGCGACTGGTCGACGAGTTGACCCACAACGCCGCCGAGGACGCCCAGATTATTCCGGTCAGCGTCTTCTGGGGCCAGTCGCCCGACAGCGAATCCAGCCCCTGGAAGCTGCTGTTCGCCGACAGCTGGGCGGTCACCGGGCGCCTGCGTCGCTTGCTGAGCATCATGATTCTTGGGCGCAAGACACGGGTGCAGTTCTCCGCGCCCATTCATCTGCGCGAACTGATCGAGCACGACAAAGGCCATGAACGCACCGTGCGCATGGCCCAGCGGATCCTGCGGGTGCACTTTCGCAATCTGAAAGCAGCGGTTATCGGCCCGGACATCTCCCACCGGCGCAACCTGGTCAAGGGTCTGTTGAACCAGCCATTGGTCAAGCAGGCCATCCTCGAAGAGGCCGAACGGGAAAAGATCCCGGCTGAAAAAGCCAAGGCCCAGGCCCTGCGTTATGGCAATGAGATTGCTTCGGACTACACCTACACCGCGATCCGCTTCCTGGAAGTGGTGCTGAGCTGGTTCTGGAACAAGATCTACGATGGCATCAAGGTCAACCACATCGAAGGCGTGCAGAACGTTGCCCAAGGCCACGAAGTCATCTACGTACCCTGCCATCGCAGCCATATCGACTACCTGCTGCTGTCGTACCTGCTGTTTCGCAATGGCCTGACCCCACCGCACATTGCCGCCGGCATCAACCTCAACATGCCGGTGATCGGCGGCCTGCTGCGCCGTGGCGGCGCGTTTTTCATGCGTCGCACGTTCAAGGGCAACCCGCTTTACACCGCCGTGTTCAACGAATACCTGCACACGCTGTTCACCAAGGGGTTCCCGGTGGAGTACTTCGTCGAAGGCGGCCGTTCGCGTACCGGGCGCATGCTGCAACCGAAGACCGGCATGCTCGCCATTACCCTGCGTAGCTTTTTGCGCTCCTCGCGCATGCCGATCGTCTTTGTGCCGGTGTACATCGGTTACGAGCGCGTACTGGAAGGCCGCACCTACCTCGGTGAGCTGCGGGGTGCGAGCAAAAAGAAGGAGTCGATCTTCGACATCTTCAAGGTCATCGGCGCCCTCAAGCAACGCTTTGGCCAGGTCGCGGTTAACTTTGGCGAGCCAATCAAGCTGGCGGAGTTCCTCGACGGCGAACAACCCGGCTGGCGCCAGCAGGAGCTCGGGCCGCAGTTCAAACCCGACTGGCTCAACGCGACCACCAACCGCCTCGGCGAACGTGTCGCCCGCCATCTGAACGAAGCCGCGGCCATCAACCCGGTCAACCTGGTCGCGCTCGCGCTGCTGTCCACCAGCCGTCTGGCCCTGGACGATCACGCCATGGCCCGCGTACTGGACCTGTACCTCGCGTTGCTGCGCAAAGTGCCATACTCGCCTCACACCACCTTGCCCGAAGGCGATGGCCAGGCGCTGATCGCGCACGTCAAAGGCATGGACCTGCTGTCGGAACAGAAGGACGCCCTGGGCAAGATTCTGTATCTGGATGAGCAGAACGCGGTGCTGATGACCTACTACCGCAACAATGTCCTGCACATCTTCGCCCTGCCGGCGCTGCTCGCCAGTTTCTTCCAGAGCAGCTCGCGCATGAGCCGCGAACAGATCCTGCGCTACACCCGGGCCTTGTATCCGTACCTGCAGTCGGAGCTGTTCATTCGCTGGTCGCTGGAGGAACTGGACGCGGTGGTCGACCAGTGGCTCGAAGCATTCGTTGAACAAGGCCTGCTGCGTTTCGAAAAAGACCTCTACCTGCGCCCGGCGCCGAGTTCGCGGCATTTCGTGCTGCTGACGCTGCTGTCGAAAAGCATCGCCCAGACCTTGCAGCGTTTCTACATGACCGTCTCGCTGCTGCTCAACAGCGGGCAGAACAGCATCAGCGCCGAAGAACTGGAGGACCTCTGCACCGTCATGGCCCAGCGCCTGTCGATCCTGCATGGGCTGAACGCACCGGAGTTCTTCGACAAGAGCCTGTTCCGCCACTTCATCCAGACGATGCTCGACCTCGACGTCCTGCGGCGCGACGAAGCAGGCAAGCTGAGCTATCACGAACTGCTCGGCGAGCTGGCTGAAGGCGCGGCCAAGCGGGTGCTGCCGGCGGAAATTCGTCTGTCGATCCGCCAGGTGGCGTTGCATCGCAGCGAAGATGCGGCGGATCAGGACGTTCCGACGGCTGCGGACTGAACCCTGGGCGCCTGGTTGCATTCGGGCGCCCTGAATATGAAGATCCCTGGCAATGCCGTACGCTGATGCTTTTCCAAACGTTCAAGGAAAGTGCCCATGCTCCGCCCTACCCTCCGTTTCACCGGCCTCTGCGCCGGCCTGTTGATCTGCGCCAACGCCATGGCCCTGTCGCTCGGTGATCTCTCGCAGAAGGACGCCACGGGCGGTCTGAAGGATGCCCTCACCCAAGGCGCCCAGATCGCGGTCAAGCAACTGGGTAAGCCTGGCGGTTTCAGCAACAACCCCGACGTGAAGATCGAGCTGCCGGGCAAGCTCGGTAAAGTCGCCAGCAAGATGAAGGCCTTCGGCATGGGCGCTCAGGTCGATCAATTGGAAACCAGCATGAACCAGGCTGCCGAAGCCGCCGTAGTGCAGGCCCAGCCGATCCTGGTGGATGCGGTGAAGAACATGAGCGTGACGGATGCCAAGGGCATTCTGAGCGGCGGCAACGACTCGGCCACGCAATACCTGAACAAGAGCAGCCGCGAGCAGATTCGCGCGAAGTTCCTGCCGATCGTCAAGCAAGCCACCGACAAGGTCGGCCTGGTCCAGAAGTACAACGCCTTCGCCGGCCAGGCTGCGACACTCGGCGTGGTGGACACCAAGAGCGCCAACGTCGAGAACTACGTGACCGAGCAGGCGCTGGACGGGTTGTTCAAGATGATTGCCAAGCAGGAAGCAACGATCCGCCAGAACCCGGCGGCCGCGGCGACCAGTTTGGCCAAGAAAGTGTTTGGCACCCTCTGAGCCCTATCCGACAAACGCTGTGGGAGCGAGCCTGCTCGCGATAGCGGTATCAGCCATAGGATCGTTGTTGGCTGTTACAACGCTTTCGCGAGCAGGCTCGCTCCCACATTTGATCCTCGGTGCTATCAGAATTGCGTCAGGTTTTCCTGACCCTGAACCACGCCGCATACAACGCCGGCAGGAACAACAGCGTCAACGCCGTCGCCACGATCAAGCCGCCCATGATAGCCACTGCCATGGGCCCGAAGAACAGGCTGCGCGACAGTGGGATCATCGCCAGGACCGCCGCCAGTGCAGTCAGTACAATCGGCCGGAAACGGCGCACGGTCGCCTCGATGATCGCCTGCCAGGGGGCGAGCCCCGCCTTGATGTCCTGTTCGATCTGGTCCACCAGGATCACCGAGTTGCGCATGATCATCCCGGACAACGCGATAGTGCCGAGCATGGCGACGAAACCGAACGGCTGGCGGAACACCAGCAGGAACAGCGTGACGCCGATCAGTCCCAGCGGCGCGGTGAGAAACACCATCGCCGTGCGCGAGAAGCTGCGCAGTTGCAGCATCAGCAACGTCAGCACCACCACGATGAACAGCGGCACGCCCGCATTCACCGATTTCTGCCCACGGGTTGAATCCTCCACCGTGCCCCCGACTTCCAGCAGATAGCCGTCCGGCAACTCTGCACGGATCGGGTCCAGGGTCGGGAAAATCTGTTGCACCAGCGTCGCCGGTTGTTCCTTGCCATAGATGTCGGCCCGTACGGTCACGCTGGGTAGACGGTTGCGGTGCCAGATCACCCCTTCTTCAAAGCCGTATTCCAGCGTCGCGATCTGCGACAGGGCAACGCTCGTGCCGTTGTCGGTAGGCACCGCCAGGCTTGGCAACAGCGAAAGCTCGGTGCGCTCATGCACGGTGCCGCGCAGCAGGATCTCGATCAGCTCGTTGTCTTCGCGGTACTGGCTGACACTGGAGCCCGTGAGGGAGCTTTGCAGGAAGCTCGACAGGTTGGCGGTGGTGACGCCCAACGCGCGGGCGCGATCCTGATCGATGTTGAGGTACACCACCTTGCTCGGTTCTTCCCAGTCCAGGTGGACATTGGCGACGTAGGGGTTTTCGCGAACCTTTGTCGCGACTTTCCGGGCAAGCGCGCGGACTTCTTCGATGTGTTCACCCGTCACCCGAAACTGCACCGGATACCCCACGGGCGGGCCGTTTTCCAGGCGTGTGACCCGCGAGCGCAGGGTCGGGAACTGCTCGTTCAGTGTGCTGATCAGCCAACTGCGCAAGGGCTCGCGGTCTTCGATGGTCTTGGCCAGCACGACGAACTGGGCGAAGCTCGGCGCCGGCAGTTGTTGATCCAGCGGCAAGTAGAAGCGTGGTGAGCCGGTGCCGACGTACGCCACGTAATTGTCGATGCCAGCGTGGTCCTTGAGCAGCGCTTCAAGGCGCTTGACCTGCTCCGCGGTGTTGACCAGCGAAGCGCCTTCGGCCAGCTTCAGGTCGACCATCAGCTCCAGTCGTCCCGACGCCGGGAAAAACTGCTGCGGGACAAAACGGAACAGCACCACCGAGCCGACGAACAACAGCACGGTCAAGGTGATCACCGTCTTGCGTCGACGCACGCACCACTCCACCGTTCGCCGGACTCGCTGATAGAACGGCGTGCCGTAGGGGTCCGGCTGGCCGTCAGCAGTGCCATGCCTGGCCGCGTGAATCTTCGCCAAGTCCGGCAGGAGTTTTTCCCCGAGATACGGCACGAACACCACCGCGGCCACCCAGGAAGCCACCAGCGCGAGGGTCACCACCTGGAAAATCGAACGGGTGTACTCACCGGTGCCCGATTGCGCGGTGGCGATCGGCAGGAACCCCGCCGCGGTGATCAGGGTGCCGGTGAGCATCGGGAACGCCGTGCTGGTCCAGGCAAAGCTGGCCGCCTTGATCCGGTCGTAGCCCTGCTCCATCTTGATGGCCATCATCTCCACCGCGATGATCGCATCGTCCACCAACAGCCCCAGCGCCAACACCAACGCGCCGAGGGAAATCTTGTGCAAACCGATGCCCAGGTAATACATCGCGGCGAAGGTCATCGCCAAGACCAGCGGAATCGCCAGCGCCACCACCATTCCGGTGCGCAGCCCCAGGGAAAAGAAGCTCACCAGCAACACGATCGTCAGTGCTTCCACCAGTACCTGGACAAACTCGCCGACGCCAGTCTTCACCGCAGCCGGCTGGTCGGAAACCTTGCGCAGTTGCATGCCGGCCGGCAGGGTGTTCTGGATGCGGGCAAACTCGGCCTCGAGGGCCTTGCCGAGGATCAGGATGTCGCCGCCCTCCTTCATCGCCACGGCCAGGCCGATGGCGTCCTCCGCCATGAAACGCATGCGCGGCGCCGGTGGATCATTGAAGCCGCGACGAACATCGGCCACGTCACCGATGCGGAAGGTCCGGTCGGCCACGCGGATCGGAAAGTCACGGATCTCTTCCACGCTCTGGAAATTCCCCGAGACCCGTAGCTGCAATCGCTCGCTGCCGGTCTCGAAGAAGCCGGCGGTCGATACCGCGTTCTGCGCCTCCAGCGCCTGCTGGACTGCCGCCAGGGGCAGGCCGAGGGTCGCCAGCTTCACGTTCGACAGCTCGACCCAGATTTTCTCGTCCTGCAGGCCGACCAACTCGACCTTGCCTACGTCCTTGACCCGCTGCAGCTGGATCTGGATACGGTCGGCGTAATCCTTGAGCACGCCATAATCGAAGCCGTCGCCGGTGAGCGCGTAGATATTGCCGAAGGTAGTGCCGAACTCATCGTTGAAGAACGGTCCCTGGATACCCGGCGGCAAGGTCTGCCGGATATCGCCGATCTTCTTGCGGATCTGGTACCACAGCTCGGGAATCTGCTTGGAATGCATGGAGTCGCGAGCCGCAAAAGTAACCTGGGATTCTCCCGGCCGGGAAAACGAGACGATCTTTTCGTAGTCGCCGGTTTCCATGAGCTTCTTTTCGATACGCTCGGTGACCTGGCGCGACACTTCCTCGGCCGTGGCCCCTGGCCAGACGGTACGGATGACCATGGCCTTGAAGGTGAATGGCGGATCTTCGCTCTGACCCAGCTTGGTGTAGGAAAGCGCGCCGACGATCGCCAGCAAGAGCATCAGGAACAGTACGATCTGGCGGTTACGCAACGCCCATTCGGAGAGATTGAAGCCCATCGGGGATTACTCCTTGGCCGCCAGGTTGACCACGCGATTGGAGCGATCCACCGGCCGAACCTGCTGGCCGTCCAGAAGCACATGCACGCCAGCGGCCACCACCCAGTCATTGGCACTCAGGCCTTCGAGCACCGGCACGGTCTTTTCACCGAAGGCGCCAACGCGCACCGGGACTTTCTTGAGCGTGTTGTCGGGCTTGACCACCCAGACGAAGGTGGCGCCGTTCTCGGCGGTGAGGGCCGACAATGGCACCGACAGCGGCGCCTTCTCAGCGGTCTGGATAAACACCCGGGCGCTCTGGCCCAGTTCCGCCGGGACGCTGCCAGCGGTGAAGGCGACGCGCGCGGCGAAGGTACGGGATTTCGGATCGGCGGCCGGCGAGAGTTCGCGGATGCGTCCGCTGAAGCGCTGATCGGGCTGGCTCCACAATTCAACCGACACTGGCTGGCCGATCTTGAACCGACCAAATCCCTGCTCCGGCAGGCTGATCAACACTTCACGCTCGCCGTCGGTGGCCAGGGTGAAGACGGTCTGTCCAGCCGACACCACCTGGCCGACTTCCACCGCCCGCCGGGCCACCACGCCGTCCTGGGGTGCACGCAACACCGAATAGCTGGCCTGGTTGCTGGCAACGTCGAATTCGGCCTTGATCTGCTTGAGCCGCGCGGCACCGGAGCGATAGAGATTCTCGGCGTTGTCGTATTGGGAGCGGCTGACCATCTGCCGCTCCATCAAGGTCTTGTAGCGGTCACGCTCGGCTTTTACCAGGCTCAGGTTGGCCTCGGCCGCGGCAACCTGGGCCCGACTGGCTTCCAGTTGCAGGCGCACATCCTCGGGGTCGAGTTCGGCCAGCGCCTGGTTGGCCTTGACCCGCTGGCCCTCTTCCACCAGCCGGCGGCTCACCTTGCCGCCAATGCGAAACGCCAGGTCCGGCTCGAACCGCGCCCGTACTTCGCCGGGATAACTGTCCATCGCCTGGGCCGAAGGCTCCGGCTTGACGACCATCGCAGGGCGCACGGCGACCGGCGTCGGCTCCTCATGACCGCACGCAGACAATAAAAAAGCCAGGCTGACTGGCACGGCGAGGGGCAGGACATAGCGGAACATGGTGGATGACCTTTCGCTAATGGTGCTTGGAATAATTATACTGGCGAGTATGTTATTAATAGCAAACTCACCAGTCCAGTATTAAAAGCGAATAATGTCGAACAATCCTCCCTCCTCCAGCGGCCCTGGTCGTCCCAAGGATCTGGCCAAGCGCCAGGCCATTCTCGACGCCGCGAAACGCCTGTTCCTGAGCCTGGGCTACGCCAGCACCAGCATGGACGCCGTGGCCACCGAGGCCGGCGTCTCGAAGCTGACCGTCTACAGCCACTTCAATGACAAGGAAACGCTGTTTTCCGCCGCCGTGATTGCCAAGTGCGAGGAACAGGTGCCGCCGCTTTTCTTCGAATGGGCCGACGGTGTTCCGATTGAACACGTGCTGCTGAACATCGCCCGCGGCTTCAACCAATTGATCAACAGCGACGAATCGGTGAACCTGCATCGGCTGATGGTGGCGTTGGGTAGCCAGGATCCAAAGCTCTCGACCATCTTCTACCAGGCCGGCCCGCAGCGAATGCTCTCAGAGATGGAAAGGTTGCTGACCAAGATCGACCAGAGCGGCGCCCTGAGCATCGACAAACCGCGCAACGCCGCCGAGCATTTTTTCTGCCTGATCAAGGGCGCGGCGAACTTCAGGTTGTTGTATGGCTGCGACGGGCCGCAGGACGCCGAAGCGGCCGAAGCGCATGTGCAGGAAGTGGTGGGGTTGTTTGTGCGGGCTTATCGGCCTTAGTTCGACCGGTCACCTTCGCTGGCTGGGAGGGCCTCTTCGCGAGCAGGCTCGCTCCCACAGGAGAACGGTGGTGAATATGGATTCTGCTGAACAGCTCCTTCCCAAGACCCTATGTGGGAGCGAGCCTGCTCGCGAATGAGGTCACCCCGGTCTCAAGCCTTGAGCGCTTTCTTCGGATAGATATCGTACCGACTGGACTTGCCTTCCAGCCCATGGCTCGGCTTCGGCCCTTCAATGCAGGGGGCCTTGCGCGGGCGCTTGACCACCACCCGGTGGGTCGCCAACGCCAGCGCGGCGGCAAGCAGCGCCGGGGCGTCGGTATCATCGCCCACCAGCGGGCGGAACAGGCGCATCTCTTTTTTCACCAGGGCGGTTTTCTCCCGATGGGGAAACATCGGGTCCAGGTAGATCACCTTGGGCGGCTCGCCTTGCCAACTGCGCATCACTTCGATGGAATTGCCCTTGAGCAAGCGCATCCGCGCCACAATCGGCGCCACATCGAAATCTTCCGCACCGCGAGCCAGACCATCCTCCAGCAAAGCACCGATCAAGGGTTGACGCTCGATCAGGCTCATCTCGCAGCCGAGACTCGCCAGCACGAACGCATCCTTGCCCAACCCCGCCGTGGCATCCAGCACTCGCGGACGCACACCCTGGGCGACACCGACTGCCTTGGCGATCATCTGGCGACTGCCGCCCCCGTACAAACGACGATGGGCTGCGCCGCCCTCGACAAAATCCACGCGCACCGGTCCCGGCGCATCGGGACCCAGCTGCTGCAATTGCAACCCGTGCTCGCCGACCTGCAAGGCGAACTCGCCGTCATCCATCTGCAACGGCAGGCCGAGCTGCTCGGCCCACTGCTCGGCGCGGGGCTGGAACGCCGGGGCCAGGGCCTCGACATGGATGCGGCAAGCCGCGAGTTGCTCAGTCATGAAAACATGCTCAAAAAATTAAGGATCGGCAAAAACGGCCGATAACAACGGTGAACGGCATTTTGCCAGAGCTGAGCGTCGACCGAGAAAAATGTCAGACATTCAATCCACATCGATAGGCGTTATCTCCCCTTACGGCGATTACAGCCTGCGTAACACCCAAGCGCTGAGCGGCGTCAGTCACCTGTGGCAGGATTTTTTTGCCCGGGCCCTGGCCGACCAGTTGGGTGAAAACGCACCGGCGCCCGGCAGCTACCAGCCAGTCGCCCTCGATGAAGCGGTTGAACCGACCCTGGGCGCCGAGCTGCTGGAGCATATCGTCAGCCAGCGCACCTGCGACGTGACGGAAACCCAGGTCAAGCCACCCGAGCCGTTGTTCCTGCCGATCGCCGAGTTCGAACTGGATTTGCTCGACAAGCCGTTCCCGCCCTTCCCGCCAGAAGAAATCGTAGCGCAGCAAAAGCAGCAGACCTTCGAGAGCAATTGGGTTCGCCCGATCGTCCTCGCCGCCGGTCAACCGTTGCCAGAACCGGGCCCGGCACCACAGCCGCGTCGACTGCCCCTGCCGATTGCCGAATTCGAACTCGACCTGTTGGACAAGCCATTCCCTCCATTCCCGGAAGAGGAATTGGTGGCGCAGCAGAAACAACTGGACTTCGACACTCGCTGGGCGCGTCCGATCGTACTGCAGAACCTGCGCATCGCTGCCTGATTCCTCAACGACAAATCCACCAGGGCCCCACATCCAGATGAAAATGGTTGCGGTGCGCCGCGTTGTAATCCGGACTCAAGACCACACTGAACATGTCGCAGGCGCCATCGCGCACCTGCCGTAGAAACTGCGCATCGGTGTTGTCCTTCGGCCAATCCCTGAGCACGCTGACGGCTCGTCCATCGGCCAGGCGAAACCCGGCGATGTCCAACGCGCTGGCAGTGGCGTGCTGGCTGCGCGCGCCGCTTTCACGACCGTACATGTTGCGACAGGCAAAACTGCCCAAGTGATCAACCCGCGTGACTTGCTTGCCATAGGCGGCCATTGCCGCCGGCTGCAACGCATGGCGCTCGAACAGCGCGAAGGCTACCGCCAGAGGGCAACTGGCGAGGAAGCTGCTGCTCAGCGCCACCTCACCGCCCTGCACCCGCAGCACATTGGTCAGCGGGCACGAGGTATTGGCGCCGCTGTCGGCCTGGCGAGCGGTGCGCAGCCCCGACGTGGCGAGCGCCTGGTCACACAGTTGCGGATCGTTGCGCAGCGCCATGAGTTTGTAGCGGGTCAGCAGATTTGGCGGCGCTTTCACGTCCAACGGCGCCCAGGGGTTCCATTGCGGCGGCACGGCCAGCCAACCGCGCCATACCGCCACCACCGCGACGCCAGCAATCAGCGCCAATACCATCAGTCCTTTCAAAAACCGCACGACAACGCCTCGGGATTCAACCCTTGAATAATTGATTGGCCTGGTTGAAAGGCATTGAGCGACGGGTGAAAGTGAAGGTCCCCTGCCGTTGGATTTCTTCGGCGGCGCGGAAAAACTCGCCATACGCCGCCAGCGCGAGGGCCGATCCGACACTGATGCGCTTGACGCCCAGTTCACTCAACTGGGCTACCGTCAGGTCCAGCGCGCCGGACATCAGTACGTTAACGGGCTTGGGCGCCACGGCCCGGACCACCGCCAGCACTTGCTCGGCGCTGCTCAGCCCCGGCGCGTACAGCACATCGGCGCCGGCGCCGGCGAAGGCCTTCAGGCGTCGGATCGTGTCGTCCAGATCCGGCCTGCCATGCAGGAAGTTTTCTGCCCGCGCGGTCAGCAGGAAAGGGAAAGGCAGACTGCGCACCGCCTCGGCGGCGGCCTTGACCCGCGCCACGGCGTGCTCGAAATCGTAGATCGGGCTGTCTTCGCGGCCCGTGGCATCTTCGATGGAGCCCCCTACCGCGCCGGCTTGTGCCGCGCGGAGCAAGCTGCGGGCGCAGTCTTCGGGCGCATCGGCAAAGCCGTTTTCCAGGTCGACGGCTACTGGCAGGTCCATGGCCGCAACAATCGCTCGCACATTCGCCAGCGTGTCATCAAGACCCAGGGCGCCGTCAGGTCGTGCCAGGGAAAAAGCGTGACCGGCACTGGTCGTCGCCAATGCTTCAAAGCCGAGGCTGGCGAGCATCTTTGCCGAACCGGCATCCCATGGATTGGGAATGACAAACGCCCCATCGCGTTCGTGCAACGCCTTGAACGCCTGGGCTCGGCGGGTTTGTGCATCCATGAAAGTCGCTCCTGAGCAATTTTGCGGAGTTCGCCTCAGAGCAGACCGAGTTGCTCGGCGGCGGGTTCTCTATATAGCTCAGGCAGCGCCGGCAAGCCAGGCAAACGCTTCATCAGGCGGCTGTGAAAATGCATCGCGAGTTTCGCCGCCAGCAGATTGTCCGCGGTGTGCAGGAACATATACGGCGTGCGCCCCTCTTCGATCCACACGGCGATTTTTTCTACCCATGGCGTCAGGAACAGCTCGTTGGCCTCCACTACCGGATGACCGACGAAACGCACCTGCGGGTATTGAGTGAACGCCGCCGGTCGCGTCGGCACCCGGGGTTTCTTGTATTGCGCGTGAATGACTTCAGGGGCGGTCGACGCGCAGCTGAACAGGCCGCGGGGATCGAGACAGATGCGTTCGACACCACGATCGAGCAGCAAACGGTTGAGCTGTCGTTCAGCGTCGCCTTTGGCAAAAAACTCATCGTGACGCACCTCTACGGCCAACGACCGTGGGAACGCGTCGATGAATGCCGCCAGCTCCTGCAATCGATTGGGCGTGAACGCCTTGGACAGTTGCAGCCAGAACGGCGAGACGCGCTCGCCCAAGGGGCTTAGCAACTGGACAAAGGTTTCGGTGGCGGTCAGGTGTTCGCGCAGGTCGCCGCCGTGGCTGATGTCACCGGGGATCTTGGCGGTGAAGCGAAAGTGCTCGGGCATGATTTCGGCCCAGCGCTGAACGGTGGACGCGGCCGGGCTCGCGTAGAAGGTCGTGTTGCCTTCCACGGCGTTGAATACTTGAGAGTAGAGACCGAGGAAATCGGAGCTTTTGGCGTCCTGGGGATAAAGATAATCGCGCCAGGCGTTTTCGCTCCAGGACGGGCAACCCAGATAGTAGGGCAACCGCATCAGATATAGAGGTCGAGGCCCAGCACTTCCATATCCCAATCAACAAAACCGGCGGTGCTCAGGTAGCTGGCCAGCGCCGTGGCGACACTGCGGCTCATGGCGCGGTGATACAGCATGTCCTGCTGACGGGCGGGAAGATTGCTCAGGCGTTGCGCAGAGGCTTTGGCGGCGCGGGCGGCCAGTTGCTCTTCGGACGGAAATTCCAGCTCACCATCGATGTCATCGAAGTTTTCCGGCTCAGCGGCTTTACCCGCACGAGGCCGACGCTTGATGGGGTAGGACTGGGATGAAACGCCGTCTATACGCATAACAGAATGCTCGGTATCAATGATGGCAATTTAGCGGCACATTCGTATCCGCGCAAATGCGCAAGTGATAACTAGAACACATAAAGGCGAAAAGGTTTAAAAACCGGCGAAAAAAGTGACGACTGGCAATTTTGGGTGTGACTTTTGGGTCTTGGGATGACTTTGGCGGGTTTTGAGCCGGAGCAACGCCTTCGTGGCGAGGGAGCTTGCTCCCGCTGGGTTGCGAAGCAACCCCAAGACTTAATTTCAGCCCGACCAGTAAGGATACCAAGGAGATTTCAGGGGCGCTTCGCGCCCCAGCGGGAGCAAGCTCCCTCGCCACAATTGTGCTCGCTCGAGAGTGTGGTCAAGTTTGGGTTTACCGTTCGGACTTGGGCGTCGCGACCTTGTCCCGCAGGTACACCGGCTGCGCATCGTCGGCAGGGATGGCTTCGCCGCGTTCCCAGGCAAAGCGTGCCAGGGCCAGCAGGTCTTCGGCATGGGGCAACATCGAGGCATCCTGGCCGACAAGGCTGACGCCGATTCGCTCGCCGTAGCCCCAACCGGTACCGGCGCCGAACCAGTCGCCGCTGGTGTCAGCCGGCAACGCCGCCGCTTCGGGTGGCAACACCGCCTCGGCACCGACCAGGCGCATCTCGCCAGCGGTTTCGCGATAGCAGCCCCAGTACACCTCGTCCATGCGCGCATCGATGGCGGCCGCTACCTGATGCGCGCCGTGCTCGCGCAAGGCGCGCTGGGCCAGTACGGCCAGGTTCGAGACCGGCAATACCGGGCGTTCCAAGGCGAAGGCCAGGCCCTGCACGACGCCAATGGCGATGCGCACGCCGGTAAACGCCCCTGGGCCGCGACCAAAGGCGATCGCATCCACGGCTTGCAAGGTGATCCCGGCATCGCTGAGCAATTGCTGAATCATAGGCAGCAATTTTTGCGCATGCAGGCGCGGAATCACCTCGTAGTGGCTCGTGACCTTGCCGTCATGCAGCAAGGCAACGGAGCAAGCTTCAGTCGCGGTGTCCAGGGCCAGCAAGGTGCTCATCGATATGTCCGTAAATCAGGTGGGAAAAAGTGCGCCAGTATAAACAACTACGGCCCGCAAGCGGGCCGTAGTTGAGGCTGCGATCAGCGTTTTCAGCTCAGTGCTTCAAGCACCTTGCCGGTGATCGCGTCGACCGAGCCGACGCCTGGAATGTGGCTGTACTTCGGCTTGCCCTGGGCAGCGGACAGCTTCTGGTAGAAATCCACCAGCGGCTTGGTCTGGGAATGGTAGACCGACAGGCGATGACGCACGGTTTCTTCAGTGTCGTCCTTGCGCTGCACCAGCTCGTCGCCAGTCACGTCGTCCTTGCCGGCGACCTTTGGCGGGTTGTAGACGGTGTGATAGACACGACCGGACGCTTCGTGAACGCGACGGCCGGCAATGCGCTGGACGATTTCTTCGTCGTCTACCGCGATTTCGACCACGTGATCGAGTTCCACACCGGCAGTCACCAGGGCTTCAGCCTGGGGAATGGTGCGCGGGAAACCGTCGAACAGGAAGCCATTGGCGCAGTCGGCTTGAGCAATGCGGTCCTTGACCAGCGCGATGATCAGGTCATCCGACACCAGGCCGCCGGCATCCATGATGCTCTTGGCCTGAACACCCAGTGGGGTGCCAGCCTTGACCGCGGCGCGAAGCATGTCGCCAGTGGAGATTTGCGGGATACCGAATTTTTCGGTGATGAACTTTGCCTGAGTACCTTTACCGGCCCCGGGAGCTCCCAGCAGAATGACGCGCATCGATGTGCTCCTCAATTTTTTTATGTAAAACGCTCGGATTCGCCTCGTGGGGCCAATCTTCGAAAAACTTGATCGTGACCGCCCAAACGGCCAAAGGCTGATCAAGATACACAGCGGGCCCGACCCACACAAGCCGCCGAAAGTCGGAGTAACCCGCGCCGCACGCGACCTTCGTAGGGGGGAGTGAGAGTCGCAAGCGGACAACAAACTGTCGCCTGGTCGACCTCCCTGCCCCTGCAAACAGCTACGCCCGGACAGGCCGGGCGTGCTGTTTTTTAACCCTCCGGGAGATTAGCCGGTGTTGCGCAAACCGGCGGCAATCCCTGCCACAGACACCAGCAACGCCTGTTCCACAGGGCTGCCCTGGGCCACGTCCTGCTGCCGCGAACGTGCCAGCAGCTCGGCCTGCAACAGGTGCAGCGGGTCGAGGTAGGTATTGCGCAGGCGGATGAATTCCAGCGTGTCTGGGCTATGTGCCAGTAGCTGCGACTGGCCGGTCAGGCCCAGGACCACGGAACAGGCCTGCGACAATAGGTCGCGTAAATGCTCGCCCAAAGGCAGCAACGCCGGTTCCACCAGACGCTCGTCATAGGACTGGGCAATATCGGCGTCGGCCTTGGCCAGGACCATCTCCAGCATGTCGATGCGGGTGCGGAAGAACGGCCATTGCTCACGCATCTGCCCGAGCAGTTCGCCCTCGCCGCGCTCCAGCGCCTTGCCCAGGGCGGTTTCCCAACCGAGCCAGGCCGGCAGCATCAACCGGGTCTGGGTCCAGCCGAAAATCCACGGGATCGCCCGCAGGCTTTCGATACCGCCGGCCCGACGTTTGGCCGGACGGCTGCCCAAGGGTAGGCGACCCAGTTCCTGTTCCGGCGTGGACTGGCGGAAATACTCGACAAATTGCGGATTTTCCCGCACTACGGCCCGGTAGGCATTGACCCCGTCGGCAGCCAGTTCATCCATCAGATGCCGCCATTGCGGGGTTGGCGGCGGTGGTGGCAGCAAGGTCGCTTCAAGCACTGCGGCGAGGTAAAGATTGAGGTTCTGTTCGGCGATGTCCGGCAGGCCGAATTTGAAACGAATCATTTCGCCCTGTTCGGTAGTGCGGAAACGTCCGGCCACCGATCCCGGCGGCTGGGACAGGATCGCCGCGTGCGCCGGGCCGCCGCCACGGCCGACGGTGCCACCGCGGCCATGGAACAACAGCAATTCGACTTGCTGCTCGCGGCAGATGTCCACCAACCGCTCCTGGGCGCGGTATTGCGCCCAGGCTGCCGCCGTGGTCCCGGCGTCCTTGGCCGAGTCGGAATAGCCGATCATCACTTCCTGGGGACCTTGCAGGCGCGAGCGATAACCCGGCAGCAACAGCAGGCGTTCGATCACCGGCCCGGCGTTGTCCAGGTCGGCGAGGGTTTCGAACAGCGGCACTACGCGCATCGGCCGCAATACGCCGGCCTCCTTGAGCAGCAACTGCACCGCCAGCACATCGGAAGCCGCGCCGGCCATGGAAATCACATAAGAGCCCAGGGACGCTGCCGGTGCCGCCGCAACCTCGCGGCACGTGGCCAGGACTTCCGCCGTATCGGCCGACGGCTTGAAGTAAGGCGGCAACAAGGGCCGGCGATTATTCAGCTCGCCCAAGAGGAAACCGATGCGCTGCTCTTCGTCCCATTCCTCGTAACGCCCCAGCCCGAGGTAATCGGTGATCTCGGTCATCGCCGCCGTGTGCCGCGTCGAGTCCTGGCGCACGTCGAGGCGCACCAGGAACAGGCCGAAGGTCACCGCGCGGCGCAGGCAATCGAGCAACGGCCCGTCGGCAATCACGCCCATGCCGCACTCATGCAGAGACTGGTAGCACAACTCCAACGGATCAAGCAGTTGACGGTTGTCCTGCAACACCTCGGCGGTCGCCGGCGTCGTGCCCTTCAGGGAGGCCTGGGCCCAGTTGCGCGTGGCTCGCAGGCGTTCGCGCAATTGCTTGAGCACCGCGCGATAGGGCTCGGCGCTGTCACCGGCCTGGGCGCGCAAGGCCTCGCTGGCTTTCTGCATGGACAAATCGGCGGCCAGATGGTCGACGTCGCGCAAATACAGGTCCGCCGCCATCCAGCGCGCCAGCAGCAACACCTCGCGAGTGACCGCGGCGGTGACGTTCGGGTTGCCGTCCCGGTCGCCACCCATCCACGAGGCAAAGCGGATCGGCGCGGCCTCCAGCGGCAGGCGCAACCCGGTGGCGGCATGCAGGGCCTGGTCAGCCTTGCGCAGGTAATTGGGGATGGCGTGCCACAGCGAATGCTCGATCACCGCGAAGCCCCACTTGGCCTCGTCCACGGGCGTCGGGCGGGTCCGGCGAATCTCTTCGGTGTGCCAGGCTTCGGCGATCAACCGCTGCAAGCGTTCGTGGATCTGCGCGCGCTCGGCACTGGTGAGGTCGCGATGGTCCTGGGCGGCCAGTTGCGCGGCGATCGCGTCGTATTTCTGGATCAACGTGCGCCGGGCGACTTCCGTGGGATGCGCAGTGAGCACCAGTTCGATTTCCAGCCGGCCCAACTGCCGGGCCAACGCTTCGGCGCCATGGCCTTCGGCTCGCAGGCGCGCCAGCAGCTCGGGCAGCACGCGTGCTTCGAACGGCGCCGGCCTGGATTCTTCGCGGCGGTGAATCAGCTGGTATTGCTCGGCGATATTGGCCAGGTTGAGGAACTGGTTGAACGCCCGCGCTACCGGCAGCAACTCGTCCTCGCTCAACTGGTTGAGGCTGGCGCTCAGTTCCGCATCCATCGAACCGCGTCGGTCAGCCTTCGCGCCTTTGCGAATCTGCTCGATCTTGTCGAGAAAGGCGTCTCCGTACTGGTCGCGAATGGTATTGCCCAGCAGTTCGCCGAGCAGGTGGACGTCCTCGCGCAAGCGGGCATCAATATCGGTCATCAGCAGGTCTCCAGCAAAAAGGTCCAGACAGCTTTGTAGGAGAGAGTGCCGATGCCGGTCGCTTATGACAAGCGACGAAGGGACTTTAAACCTTGTCAGCCAAAGCTAGTCTCATGGGTAAGCCACACAACGGCTTGTCACTGTCGCGCCCGCCACGAGCGGGTCCATTGAGGCGCCATCATGAAAATCCGTGAACTTGCTCAGCACTGGGAAGAAAACGCCAAGGGTCACCTGACCCAGACCGGTTATACGATTCATCTGGATGTGGAAGCCGCCGCACGCCTGGCGGCGATCTGCGACATGTACCCCAAGCGCCAGCCCGAAGAACTGCTCGGCGAATTGATCGGCGCTGCGCTGGAGGAGCTGGAAGCCAGCTTCCCCTACATCAAGGGCGCGCAGGTCGTGGCCACCGATGAAGAAGGCGACCCGCTGTACGAAGACGTCGGTGCGACCCCGCGATTTCTCGCCTTGTCCCGTCGTCATCTGCGCCAACTCTCTTCGCAAAACGACAAGTCCAAGCACTGATTTCCCTCCCCCCGCATCGCGTTATCCCGGCACCGCTACCGAGTTTGTGGTGCCGGAATACCGCTGCCCGCCTTGAAAGTTCAGCTTTTTGGCAACTGACCGATCAGTCAGCATTTCTTTTGGCGATTGGCCATCCTTACCTGAACTTTTGAAAAACGCCTCGGGTCACACCGAGTAACCATACTGGAACGGTCGTTTAAATAAACGCGCCCTGGCGCCAGCGCCAAAACAGACGTCACGGCTTCGGTCCCAGCATGGATTAGTGTTTTTTCAGGAGTTTTCCAATGGAGTTGAAGCCTATGAATACCTGCACTGCCAAACCCTCATCCACTGGCTTGCGCGGCCTGAAGTTGGCTGCCCTGGCTATCGGTAGCAGCTTCATCCTGGCCGGTTGCGCCGGCAATCCACCTTCGGAGCAATACGCGGTCACGCAATCGGCGGTCAACAGCGCCGTCAGCGCGGGCGGCACCGAGTTCGCCGCGGTGGAAATGAAATCCGCCCAGGACAAACTCAAGCAGGCCGAGATCGCCATGCACGACGAGAACTATGAAGAGGCCAAGCGTCTGGCCGAACAGGCCGAATGGGATGCGCGCGTTGCCGAACGCAAGGCCCTGGCAGCCAAGGCCGAACAGGCCCTCAAGGATTCCCAGAAAGGGGTTCAGGAACTGCGTCAGGAAGGCATGAACAAGGTTCAGTAACCCTGTTCGAGCCACGACGTACTTCTCATTGATAAAAGGACGACAGACTATGACGCACAAACATTTCATGATGCCCGCCCTGCTTGCCGCCTGCGTAGCCCTGGCCGCTTGCTCCCACGACCCGAACGCTAACCTGGAACAGGCCCGTACCAACTACAACGGCCTGCAGGCCGACCCGGCGGCCACCAAGGTCGCGGCCCTGGAAACCAAAGAGGCCTCCGACTTCCTGGCCAAGGCCGACAAGGCCTACCTGGACAACGAAGACGAAGCCAAGGTTGACCAACTGGCCTACCTGACCAACCAGCGCGTCGAAGTGGCCAAGCAGACCATCGCCCTGCGCAACGCCGAAGCCGAGCTGAAAAACGCCGGTGACGAACGCGCCCGCGCACTGCTCGACGCCCGCAACGCGCAGATCAAGCAGTTGCAGGACAGCCTCAACGCCAAGCAGACCGAGCGCGGTACGCTGGTGACCTTCGGTGACGTGCTGTTCGCCACCAACAAATCCGACCTGCGCGCCAGCGGCATGACCAATGTGAGCAAACTGGCGCAGTTCCTCCAGGAAAACCCGGATCGCAAGGTGATCATCGAAGGTTATACCGATAGCACCGGTTCGGATTCCTACAACCAGTCGCTGTCCGAACGCCGCGCCAGCTCCGTGCGTACCGCCCTGGTAAAAATGGGTGTCGACCCGGCCCGCATCGTGACCCAGGGTTACGGCAAGGAATTTCCGGTCGCCGACAACACCAGCGTCTCGGGCCGTGCCATGAACCGTCGCGTGGAAGTCACCATTTCCAACGACAACCAGCCAGTCGCCCCGCGCTCGACCATGAGCGCCAACTGATCGGCTGACTGCAACGCAAAAGCCCCGCCTGACTTCAATCAGGCGGGGCTTTTTATTGGCAGAAGATGTTTGGCTGTACAGCTCCCTGTGGGAGCGAGCTTGCTCGCGATGGCGGAGTATCAGCCACTGACAATGTAGCTGAACCACCGCTATCGCGAGCAAGCTCGCTCCCACAGGGGAGGTGTGGTGCGCTTCAATTGGCTTATGGCTGAAGCTTCTGCGGCGTCTCCTGCCCCATGCAGCGCACCGCGCGTTTCTTCTCGTTGATCAGCACACCGGTCAGGCCTTTCTGCTCGGTGTCGAACAGCACCAGTACGCCATCGACGCATTGGGCGACCTGGGGCGCCGGCTCCAGGGCGACTTTATAGTCTTCGCCCGGCACGGTCTTGAGCATGGTGAACTGGTTGAGCAGCAACGCATCCTCGGGCTTGGCGAAATGCAGATAGCCGTAGTACCAGAGCGCCGCGACAGTGCCGAGAATGCTGCAGATACCGGTGATGATCAGGGGGATGGCGTTGCGTTCTTCGCTCATTGCGGGTTCTCGGATGATTCAACGGAGGATTTCGGGTAGTTCGGCACCTCGCCCAGGCGGCGCAAGCCATCGAAGTGCAGGGGATCGTCGAGGTAGCGCAGCATCACGGTTCGCCAGGTCGGGTCGGCGAAAGTCTGCACGTGGCCGCCCCGGGTCAGTTGCAGGACCCGGGGCGGCGGCGCAGCTTGATACAAGCGGATGCCGTTGGAAAGGGGCACGATGGGGTCGTCAAGGCTGTGGTAGATCAGTTTCGGCACGCCGTTCAATTGTGCGATCGAGCCAATGGCGCTGTCGCCGTCCGGCACCAGCCAGGACAGCGGCACCTGCAACGCCCAGGTCAGCCATGAAGTGCTCAGGGCAAAGCGTCCGACGTCGCGATAGCTGGCGGGCACGCCATCAAGCACCAGCGCCTTGAGCTGCTGTTGACGCTGAGGATGCTCCACCAGGTAATGCACCGCCAGCGCGCCACCCAGGCTCTGGCCGAGCAGCACCAGCGGCTTGCCTTGGACCTCGGGCGATTGGTCGAGCCATTTGAACGCAGCGTCGATGTCCCGGTAGATCGCCGGCAGGCTCGGCTCGCCCTCGGACACCCCATAACCCCGGTAATCGACCATCAGCACTTGATAACCCTGCTCCGGCAACCACCAGCTCCCGCCGAGGTGCCAGGACAGGTTGCCGCCGTTGCCGTGCAAATGCAGCACCGTGCCCTTGACCTCGACACCCGGCTTCACCGGCAGCCACCAGCCACGCAGCTTCAGGCCATCAGCCGTGGTCAGGGTGACGTCGCGGTATTCGAGCTTGGCCCGCTGCGGCGTGAACGGCAGGCCGCGTTCGGGGTAGAACAGCAGGGAGCTGCAGCCACTCAGGGCCAGCAGCAGGCAAATGATGCCGAGGGTTCGCATCCGGTGAAGCCTCGTAAAATTGGAGGTTACACACACCCCATTGTGGGAGCGAGCTTGCTCGCGATAGCGGCAGGTCAGTCAGCAAAGGCGTTGACTGAACCACCGCTATCGCGAGCAAGCTCGCTCCCACAGGGGATGGGTGGTGCTGTTAAAGAATGTTCGAATAATCCGCTTCGATCCGGTCCAGGCTCAGGTGGTTCAAGAAGTTGGAGAAGCACATCCACGCCGACAGTGCGTTCATGTCGCGAAACTGCTCCGGAAGGTATTTGGGCGGCACGACCAGGCCCTCATCCACCAACTGGCGCAGGGTGCGCATATCCTCCAGGGTGGTCTTGCCACAGAACAGCAGCGGCACCTGCTCCAGCTTGCCTTTGCGCACGGCCAGCTGAATGTAGTTGTAAACCATGATGAAGCCCTTGAGGTAGGACAAGTCTTTGGTAAATGGCAGACCGGTCGGCACCGAGCCACGGAAAACGCGGCTGGCGTTGCCGTAGCTTTCGGCCATTTCGAAGCCCTGCTCGCGGAAGAACTCGAAGACCTGCAGGAAGTCGGCCCCCTCCTCCACCATATGGATGGCGCGGGTGCGGTTGGTGAGTTTGCGCAGGCGACTCGGGTAGGAGGCGAAGGTGATGATTTCCATCAGGATCGCCAGGCCTTCCTGGGTCACCGTCGACGAGGGCGGGCCCTTGGACAGGAAGGTGCAGATCGGCTGGTTCAAACCATTGAGGGTGGTGCCAACGTGCACCAGTCCCTCATGGACCTCCAGGGCGCGCACATCCCGCTCGTTGAACATCGCGTCGGTGCGGATCTTGATGTAGTCGGCGCCCGCCGCCGCGTCAGCAACGATACCGTCGGACTCGAATACGCGAATGGTTTCCTCGGCCTCGCCAAACACCCGGTTGAGGCGATGCTGCAACAGGCTGACGGCCTCCTTGGCACTGAGCACCTTGGGCTCGTCCTTGAGGTCGCCACGGCCATCGATGTTGTTAAGGTAGTCGGAGAGCATCAGGCCCAGGTCGGCCAAGGTCGGGTCACCGGCGTGAAAGGCGTCGGAAGCGGCGCCGTACAGCTCCTGGGAAATCAGCCCGAAGTCCTCGGTGCCGCGCGCTTCGAGCATGCGCACCACCATGCGGTATTCCTTGCACATGCGCCGCATGATCTGGCCCACCGGGTTGAACTGCCCAAGCTGACGGGTGATGTCACGCTCGATGTTCTGGAACTCCAGCTTCACTTTGCTGGAATCGAAGGACAGTGGCCGGTTAAGGTAATAATCACGATCCACCGCAGGCATTTCCTTGCCCTTGGCCTTGAGAAACCCCTTGCGGATGCTCTCGTCCCACTTCACCGCGTCGAGAATGCGGATCGGTGTCTGCGCCAGCACAATGCGATCGGACAAGGTGCGTATCGTCTGCTGGTAATCGTCCACCCGAAACTCCTGTGAAAAAACGTCCGCTTGTAGCCGTTATTGGGATTTGCTCAGTCGCTGGTAGCGCACGGCTTCCGAGAACACATCGGAATTGGCCGGGTCGTCGAGGTAGCTGAAAACCTTGTTCATGTCGCTGTCCACCAGCACGCCATCACCCTCCTCGCTCTGGTTTGGCTGGCCGCTGAGGAGCTTCTGGCCGATGGCCTGGTTGATCTGTTCCATGTCCAGGTTGTAGACCACCAGTTCCTGCTTGTCGGTCAGTTCGAAACCGGCGATGACGAAATGGCCGCCGAAGCGAGCCGGCACCTTGGCCGACAAATACCAGCGACTGCCGTGGCGGGAGACGGTCAGGGGAATGGCTTCGCGCTCCTGAGGCCTGGCCCTGAAATAACTGACGGCCTGGTAGCGATGCTTGCCGACCTCCGTCAGCTCCAGGTTTACCGGCTCACCCCAGGCGTTGGTGCTGGTCCAGTGGCCGAGCAGGCCCTTGGGCGCGGCTTCGCTGTCGGGCAACGGCGCCTTGAACGACACCAGGCAGCCACTGAGCAGCAGCAACGACACGGCCAGTGCAACGGCACGCCAGGCTTTCATTGGAACTCCCTATGGCTTCAGCGTCTTGTCTTCCGTGGCGAGGGAGCTTGCTCCCGCTTGAGTGCGCAGCGCTCATAAAAGAGGGGCCGCTGCGCAGCCCAGCGGGAGCAAGCTCCCTCGCCACAGGGGACCGTAATAACCCACCAGGGTCACACCGACGCCAGTACCAAGTGCATGTAACGGGTCAGGATGCCGAGCATGTCTTCTTCAGCTACCGGCTCGGCGCCATTGAGCAAGCCCTGATATTCCATCCGTCCGATAATCGCCGTCAACACTTTGGCATCCTGTTGTGGCTCGCGGGAGCCCAGGACCTGGAAAAACTGGCAGGTGCCGTGCAGCAAAATCTGCTGGTGAGAACGCACCAACACCGCCAGGCGCGGGTTGAGCAGTGCTTCCTGGCGGAAGGCCTGTTCGGCCATCAGGTAGTCGCGACGACTGTGCAATTGATGCTGCACGTAGTCCGCCGTCATCCGCGCGATGTCGTCCGCCAGTTGCGAGCGCGACGCGGCGCTGCCATCCCCGTAGGCGACCATCTCGCGCAGCAGGCCTTCATTGTTGGTCCACAGCTTGGCCATGAACGCCGCGCTGCGTTCCACGTACTGGGCGAAGGTGTCGGTGAGCAGGTCGTCGATGTCCTTGAAATAATAAGTGGTGGCCGACAGCGGCACGCCCGCTTCGGCGGCCACCGCGCGGTGGCGCACCGCCCGCACGCCATCGCGCACGACAATTCGCATGGCCGCGTCGAGAATCTCCTGGCGGCGCTGTTCACTGCCCTGTCGGCTGGCCTTGCGACCCTGGTACTGAACACTTTCAGCGACAGCAGTGGCGACGCCCGCTGCACCTTCTGGAGCCATTGCACGATTCACGACAGGTCTTTCCTCGCTATTTCAGAAGTAACCAATTGATACGTTTGTACCAGACAGGCATTAAAAAGCCGCCCATCGAGGCGGCTTTTTAATTGAAACACTTACGCTTGGGGCCGCATGTGCGGGAACAGGATGACATCCCGGATCGACGGTGAGTTGGTCAGCAACATCACCAGACGATCGATGCCAATGCCTTCGCCAGCCGTCGGCGGCATGCCGTACTCCAGGGCGCGAACGAAGTCGGCGTCGTAGTGCATGGCTTCGTCGTCACCGGCGTCCTTGTCGGCCACCTGGGCCATGAAGCGCTCGGCCTGGTCTTCCGCGTCGTTGAGCTCGGAGTAGGCGTTGGCGATTTCACGGCCACCGATGAACAGTTCGAAACGGTCGGTCACGCTCGGGTTCTCGTCGTTGCGACGGGCCAGCGGCGACACTTCGAACGGGTACTGGGTAATGAAGTGCGGCTGCTCCAGCTTGTGCTCGACCAGCTCTTCGAAAATCATCACCTGCAGCTTGCCCAGGCCTTCGAAGCCGAGCACCTTGGCGCCGGCCTTCTTGGCGATGGCACGCGCCTTGTCGATGTCCTGCAGGTCGGCCGCAGTAATTTCCGGGTTGTACTTGAGGATCGAATCGAACACCGACAGGCGCACGAACGGCTCGCCAAAGTGGAACACCTTGTCGCCGTACGGCACGTCGGTGCTGCCCAGGATCAACTGTGCCAGCTCGCGGAACAGTTCTTCGGTCAGGTCCATGTTGTCGTTGTAATCGGCGTAGGCCTGGTAGAACTCGAGCATGGTGAATTCGGGGTTGTGCCGGGTCGAAACGCCTTCGTTACGGAAGTTGCGGTTGATCTCGAAGACCTTCTCGAAACCACCGACCACCAGGCGCTTGAGGTACAGCTCCGGCGCGATGCGCAGGAACATTTCCATGTCCAGGGCGTTGTGATGGGTTTCGAACGGCTTGGCCGCCGCGCCACCCGGAATGGTCTGCAGCATCGGCGTCTCGACTTCCAGGAAGTCACGCTTCATCAGGAAGCTGCGGATGTGCGCGATGACCTGCGAGCGCACGCGGAACGTGTGGCGCACGTCTTCGTTGACGATCAGGTCGACGTAGCGCTGGCGGTAGCGCTGCTCGGTGTCGGTCAGGCCGTGGTGCTTGTCCGGCAGCGGGCGCAGGGACTTGGTCAGCAGGCGCACGCTGGTCATTTCGACGTACAGGTCGCCCTTGCCGGAGCGGGCCAGGGTGCCTTCGGCGGCAATGATGTCGCCCAGGTCCCAGGTCTTGACGGCGGCCAGGGTTTCTTCCGGCAGGGTCTTGCGGTTGACGTAGACCTGGATGCGACCGGTCATGTCCTGGATCACCAGGAACGAACCACGGTCGAGCATGATGCGACCGGCAACCTTGACCGGAATCGCCGCCTCGGCCAGCTCTTCCTTGGTCTTGTCCGCGTACTTCTTCTGCAGGGCATCGCAGTACGAATCGCGGCGAAAGTCGTTGGGGAAGGCCTGGCCCTTGGCGCGCTCGGCAGCAAGCTTTTCCTTGCGCAGGGCGATCAGGGAGTTTTCTTCCTGTTGCAGGGCTTGCGGGTCGAGTTCTAGGTCGCTCATGTCTTTAAGGTTTCCATCACAGGTTCGTTGCCCCCGGCCCGGGCCGGAGTCTGCCGGCGAGCCGCGCTTCGAAAGCGTGCCCGCCCGCCACGTGGGTGTCGCGTTACAGCCCTTGCTTGAGGCTGGCGATCAAATATTCATCGATGTCGCCGTCGAGCACCTTGTCGCAGTCGCTGCGTTCAATGCTGGTGCGCAGGTCCTTGATCCGCGAAGCGTCGAGGACGTACGAGCGGATCTGGTGACCCCAGCCGATATCGGACTTGGTGTCTTCCAGGGCCTGGGACGCCGCGTTGCGTTTCTGCACTTCCTGCTCGTACAAACGCGCCCGCAGCATCTTCATCGCGGTGTCTTTGTTCGCGTGCTGGGACCGTTCGTTCTGGCAACTGACCACGGTGTTGGTCGGTACGTGGGTGATCCGTACGGCCGAGTCGGTGGTGTTTACGTGCTGGCCACCGGCCCCCGAGGAACGGTAGGTGTCGATACGCAGGTCGGCCGGGTTGATCTCGATCTCGATGTTGTCATCGATTTCCGGCGAGACGAATACCGCCGAGAACGAGGTGTGACGACGGTTGCCGGAGTCGAACGGGCTCTTGCGCACCAGGCGGTGCACGCCGATCTCGGTACGCAGCCAGCCAAAGGCGTACTCGCCCTTGATGTGCACGGTAGCGCCCTTGATCCCGGCGACTTCACCGGCGGACAGTTCCATGATGGTTGCGTCGAAACCGCGTTTGTCGGCCCAGCGCAGGTACATGCGCAGCAGGATGTTGGCCCAGTCCTGGGCCTCGGTGCCGCCGGAGCCGGCCTGGATGTCCAGGTAGGCGTTGTTCATGTCCATCTCGCCGCTGAACATGCGGCGGAACTCCAGCTTGGCCAGGTTCTCGTCCAGGCGTGTCAGCTCGGCGACCACATCGCCGACCGCGCCTTCGTCGTTTTCCTCTACGGCCATGTCCAGCAGGTCGCGGCAATCGGCCAGGCCGCTGGACAACTCGTCCAGGGTCTCGACGATCTGCGCCAGCGCAGAACGCTCGCGGCCCAGTTCCTGGGCGTAGGAAGGGTTGTTCCAGACATTCGGATCTTCAAGCTCGCGATTGACTTCGGTCAGACGCTCATGCTTTTGATCGTAGTCAAAGATACCCCCGAATAGTTTCGGAGCGCTCGGACAGGTCCTTGATGGTGTTCAGGATCGGGTTGATTTCCATGGCGGGCAGCACTCGTTGGCGAACTTTTGAAAGCCGGCGAGTATAACGTAATCAAGCGTCGGCGGCAGCCCGCCTGGCGGCTTTAGGGGGAATGAACTTCAGTGGTTGGTTCTACCCATACCCCTGTGGCGAGGGGATTTATCCCCGCTGGGCTGCGAAGCAGCCCCAAATATCAGGCAACTCATTTGCCTGGCACACCGAGTTGTCGGGTTCTAGGGCTGCTGCGCAGCCCAGCGGGGATAAATCCCCTCGCCACAAAAGCCACCTTGCCGCTAGCCAGGATAGTTTATTCAACCCCCACCCGATTGCGCCCATTGTGCTTGGCCAGGTACAACCCCTTGTCCGCCGCCGAGATCAGTTGGCGGCACTCGCCGCCCTGTTGCGGGGTGAAGGTCGCGACGCCGATGCTGATGGTCAGGTTTTCGCCGCCGTCGGGCGTGGCATGCGGGATTTTCAGGGCAACGACGCTCTGGCGCAGCTTTTCGGCCATCAGCCGTGCACCGCCAGGCGAGGTGCCGGGCAAGACCAGGGCGAACTCCTCGCCGCCATAACGGGCCGGCAGGTCGGACGGACGACTGCAGGCATCGCGAATCGCCGTGGCAACCTTGCGCAGGGCTTCGTCGCCTTCAAGGTGACCGTAGTTGTCGTTGAACGACTTGAAATAATCCACATCGATCATCAACAGCGACAGCTGGGACTGGTCCCGCAGCGCCCTTCGCCACTCCAGCTCCAGGTATTCGTCGAAGTGCCGGCGATTGGACAGCCCGGTCAGGCCATCGGAGTTCATCAGCCGTTGCAGCACCAGATTGGTGTCGAGCAACTGCTGCTGGCTGACCCGCAACGCACGGTAGGCCGCGTCGCGCTGCAACAGCATCATGTAGGAGCGCGAGTGATAGCGGATCCGCGCTACCAGTTCGATATTGTCCGGCAACTTGACCAGGTAATCGTTGGCTCCGGCGCCAAACGCCGCGCTCTTGATCAGCGGGTCCTCCTTGGTCGACAGGACGATGATCGGGATGTCGCGAGTGGCCGGATGGTTGCGGTATTCGCGCACCAGGCTCAAGCCGTCGAGACCGGGCATCACCAGGTCCTGGAGAATCACCGTCGGCTTGATGCGCACGGCGTGGGCGATGGCCTGGTGAGGGTCGGAGCAGAAGTGGAAGTCGATGTTCTGCTCGTTCGACAACCCGCGTCGCACTGCCTCGCCGATCATCGCCTGGTCATCGACCAGCAAGACCATGGCGGCGTTCTCATCGCGCTTGAAGTCGTCGAGCTGTAATTCATTCATGGGGCTCACCTGAGTACTGCTGGGGTGCAAGAGGCATCATTGGCTGAAAATTTCCACCAGGCGTGGCGCTATCCGGTCCAGCGCGAGTATCTGCGCCGCCGCGTCGATAGCGGCGGCCGCTTTGGGCATGCCATAGACCGCGCTGCTCTGCTGGTCCTGGGCGATGGTCACACAGCCCTGCTGGCGCATCAGTTTAAGCCCTTGCGCACCGTCGCGCCCCATGCCGGTGAGCAACACGCCTACCGCCTCACCACTCCAGAAATTGGCGACACTCTCGAAAAACACATCGATGGAGGGCCGATAGATTTCGTTGACGGGCTCCGCCGTGTACGCCAGCGTGCCGTTTTTCAACAGGCGCAAATGATGATTGGTTCCGGCCAACAGCACCACCCCGCCTCGCGGTGTCTCGCCCTCGCGGGCCAGCCGGACCTCAAGGCCCGACACGCCACCAAGCCACTCGGCCATGCCGGCGGCAAACACTTCGTCCACATGCTGGACCAGCACGATGGCCGGGGCGAAATCACGGGGCAGCGCCTTGAGCAGCACTTCCAACGCGGCGGGGCCGCCGGCAGACGAGCCGATCGCCACCAGGCTGTTGCGTGACACCGAGGCCCGCTGCGCAGCCGGCGCGGCGCGCTCACGGTTGCCCCGCTCGCCGATCAGCCAGCCGATGTTGGCGATCTTGCGCAGCAAGGGGGCAGCGGCGTCCTCGGGCCTGCCGACGCCCAGCGCCGGGGTATCCACTACGTCCAGGGCGCCATGGCCCATGGCTTCGAACACCCGATGGACGTTCTGCTGGCTGTCGCCAGTGACGATCACGATGGCGCACGGCGTGTCGGCCATGATTCGCCGGGTCGCCTCGACACCGTCCATGATCGGCATGAACAGGTCCATCAGGATCAGGTCCGGCGTGTATTCATGGCAACGCTGCACCGCCTCGGCGCCGTTGGCGGCCACCCAGACCAACTGATACGCGGGCTCGAATGCCAGCGCGCGGCGCAGGGCCTCGACCGCCAGGGGCATGTCATTGACGATGGCGATCTTCAAGCGCGCGCTCCTCCGATCAATTCGACCACGGCATCGAGCAAGGCGTCGTCATGAAAACTCGCCTTGGCTAGATAATAGTCGGCTCCGGCATCCAGGCCACGGCGGCGATCTTCCTCTCGATCCTTATAGGAAACCACCATCACCGGCAGCGATTGCAGGCGGTTGTCGCGGCGCAGCAGCGACACCAGTTCGATACCGTCCATGCGCGGCATGTCGATGTCCGTGATGAGCAAGTCGAAATCCTCCGAACGCAACGCGTTCCAGCCATCCATGCCGTCTACCGCCACTGCCACGTCATAACCACGATTGAGCAACAGCTTGCGCTCCAGCTCCCGCACGGTCAGGGAATCGTCGACCACCAGGATCCGCTTGCGTGGGGCCTGGGCCTCGTTCTGCCGGGCGATGCGTTCCAGGCGCCCGGTGTCGAGCAATTTTTCTACCGAACGCAGCAGGTCTTCGACATCGACGATCAACACCACCGAGCCGTCGTCGAGCAAGGCACCGGCGGAAATGTCCTGGACCTTGCCCAGGCGCTCATCCAGGGGCAGCACCACCAGGGTTCGCTCGCCGATGAAGCGTTCCACCGCCACGCCATAAATTACTTCACGCTCGCGAATCACCACGACCTTGAGACTCTGGCCGTTGTTGGGCGCTACCGGGCGGTTGAGCAATTGCGTGGCGGCAACCAACCCCACATGGCGGCCTTCATGCCAGAAATGCTGGCGACCTTCGACCTGGACGATGTCCTCGGGCGACAGGTCGCACATGCGTTCGATATGGGCCAACGGAAACGCGTAGGCCTCGCCGCCGACTTCCACCACCAGGCTGCGCACCACCGAAAGCGTCAGCGGCACCTCAAGGTGGAAGCGACTGCCCGCCCCCGCCGTCTGCTCAAGCACCACTGCGCCACGCAACTGCCGGACCATATGCTGGACAGCGTCCAGGCCGACACCGCGCCCGGACACCTCGGTGACTTTGTCCCGCAGGCTGAAGCCGGGCAGGAACAGGAAAGTCAGCAATTCCTCTTCGCTCAGACTGGCGGCGGTGTGCTCGGGAGAAAGACCACGCTCCACGACGCTGCGGCGCACCCGTTCCAGATCCACGCCGGCACCGTCGTCCGCCAGTTCCAGCATCAGCAGGCCGGCTTGGTGCGAGGCACGCAAGCGAATCAGGCCTTCGGCGGGTTTGCCGGCCAACAGCCGTTGCTCCGGCGTCTCGATGCCATGGTCAACGGCGTTGCGCAGCAGGTGAGTCAGGGGCGCTTCGAGTTTTTCCAGTACGTCGCGATCGACCTGGGTTTTCTCGCCTTCGATTTCCAGGCGTACCTGTTTGCCCAGGCTGCGTCCCAGGTCACGAACCATGCGCGCCTGGCCCGCAAGCACATCGGCAAACGGGCGCATGCGGCAAGCCAGCGCCGTGTCGTACAACACTTGCGCGCGCTGGCCGGCCTGCCAGGCAAACTCATCCAGCTCAGCGGTTTTTTGCGCCAGGATCTGCTGGGTTTCCGCCAACAGGCGCCGGGCATCGTTGAGCGCCTCCTGGGCCTGCAGACTCAAGGCATGGTCCTTGAGATGCACATTCAGGTCTTCAAGAGCACGCAGGCCATTGCCTTGCTGGCGCTTGAGCCGCAGCAGGGTCGCCAGCCAAGGCTTGAGACGCTGGGTTTCGACCAGCGACTTGCTCGACAGGTCCAACAGGCTGTTGAGGCGCCCGGCAGTGACCCGCAAGACCCGTTCGCCCTCCTCGGTGACATGCTTTTTCCTTGCCGCCGGTTCTACAGGCTCCATGGGCATGGGCATGGGCTCAGGCATCTCGACCCGCACGGGCTCGAGGGGTATCTCGCTGGTCGGCGACATGGCGCTTGAAGCCGCCGCAGCGGCAGGATCCAGCAGGCGCCCCAATAACGCGACATAGGCCTCGATGTCCTCGGCGCCGACGCTGTTGCCTGGGGTCGCGATGCGCGTCAGCAGGTCGGTGCCTTGCAGCAAGGCGTCGATATGCTCGGCACGCAATATAAGGCGGCGTTCCTGGGCGCTGACCAGGCAGTCTTCCATGACGTGGGCCACGCTGACCCCGGCGGGGATCCCGACGATTCGCGCGGCGCCCTTGAGCGAGTGGGCCGCGCGCATGCATGACTCAAGATGGTCAGCCTGGGTCGGGTCACGCTCCAGGGCCAGCAGGCCGGCGCTGAGTACCTGGGTCTGAGCCTCGGCTTCCAGGCTGAACAGTTCGAGCAACGAGGCGTCGCGCATCTGATCGGGGGTCATGACAGGCTCCGGGACACGGCGGACAACAACTGCTCTTCATCCAGCCAACGCAGGCTGCGGCCTTTGTACTGCAACACGCCACGGGTGTACTTGCCCGCCGATTGCGAAGCACCCGCCAGGATGCGTTCGTCAATCGCATGAATGCCGTCCACCTCATCCACCGGCACCAATACCGGTCCGCCCTGGGCGGCGATAATCAGCATGCGCGGCATGATCCGCCCACTGGAAGGCGCAAGCGAACCAGGCTCCAGCCCCAACAACTCGACTAGCGACAGGCAGGCCACCAGGGCGCCGCGCACATTCGCAACGCCGAGCAAGGCACGCGAACGCTGGTGCGGCAGCGAATGGATCGGCTGCAACGGCGCCACTTCCACCAGGCTTCGAGTACTCAAGCCCAACCATTCTTCGCCCAGGCGGAACATCAATACCGAGCGCGTGACGATGTCACTGTCGACCGGCGCAAGAGCCAGCTCTCGATCATCCTGGCGCAGGGCATAACGGTCGAGCAAACGAGTGGCCGCCGCCGAGTACACCGAACAGTTGCGGCAATGGATATGTTCGACCAGCAATGGGCAGGACTTGTCGCCGTGAACCCCGATGCGGTTCCAGCAGTCATCGATGGCCTGGGCATCGTCATGAGTCACGTTATAGGAAGCCGAACCACTCATCGTTTGCGCTCACTCTCAACCGGGCGCCCACTGCGGGCCGCACGTTCCTGCAATCGACGGGCACCGGCCACGTCTCCCTGGGATGCCAGCAGCGCCGCCAGATGCACCAGGGCCTCGGCGTGTTGCGGTTCAAGATACAGCGCCTTGCGATAAAAACCCTGGGCCTCGAGCGCGTTGCCGGCCATGTCGCTGAGCAGGCCCAGCCAATAGAACACCTGCGCACTGGGCGCATGGCTGCGCAAATACTCTTCGCAAGCCGCACGGGCCTCAGCGCTTTTGCCGCCGTTGGCCAGGGCGGCGATATTGGCCAGCAAGGTCACCGCGTCGCTGCTCCTGGCTGGGGCGATTGGCGTCACACTAGCTGCAAACGGTCGAGGCTGAGGCGGCGGCGCAGCGACTCGTGGTGGCGGCTGGCGAATCGGCAACGGACTTGGCAACAGCGTTGGCAGCGGTTGCGGCTCGGGCGCGCCCTGGCGGCTGAAGGCGAACGATTGGGGGATGCCGATCGAGCGCATGCCCAGCCGCCCCAGCAAACTGCCCTCGGCGGGACCGATGAACAACACGCCGTCCTGATGGGTCAGGCGCTTGAGCACCTCGAATACCTGTTGCTGGGTCGGCTGGTCGAAATAGATCAGCAGGTTGCGACAGAATACAAAATCATACGGCGCCTCATTCACCAGCAAGGCCGGATCCAAGAGGTTGCCCACTTGCAGGCGCACCTGTTCACGTATGTGCTCATCGAGGTAATAGCCGTCCTCCTCGGCACGGAAATACCGTTCGCGAAAACCAAGGTCCGCGCCACGGAAGGAGTTCCTGCCGTAACGCGCTTGCCGGGCTTTATCAACGGACAGCGGGCTGACGTCCATCGCATCGACTTTGAACTGATGCGGCCCGAGGCCTGCGTCGAACAGGGCCATGGCGATCGAATACGGCTCTTCGCCAGTGGAGCATGGCAGGCTGAGGATGCGCAGCGCGCGCAGGTGCTTGATCGCAGCGAGGCGCTGGGAGGCCAGTCGCCCCAGCGTCGCGAACGATTCGGGATAACGGAAGAACCAGGTCTCCGGGACGATCACCGCTTCGATCAGCGCCTGCTGCTCCTGGGCAGAATGCTGCAGGCTTTGCCAATAGTCATCGGTGGTCCGGCCAGGCACGGCAAGGACGCGCTGGCGCACGGCCCGCTCGATAATCGCGGTGCCGACGGACGTCACGTCCAGGCCGATGCGCTCCTTGAGGTAATCGAAAAAACGCTGGTCGTTGTTCATCGCCGATCCTCGAAACCATCAAGGTCCAGCGGCGGCGTGGGGAACAGCACCGCACGCACCGACTCGTCGAGCAAATCGTTGACTCGTACCCACTGCAACATTCCTTGGGCATCCTCCCGTACCGGGCCCAGGTAAGGCGCCTGGGGGTTATCCAGGCCATAAGGCTTGAAGTCGGCCGGATCACAACGCAGGGTGTCGGTGGCCTGTTCCAGGATCAAACCCAGCACGTGCGCTGCGTGCTGCGCCTGGGGCCGGTAATTGACCAGCACCAGCCGGGTGCTGGTGCGCGCCTCGGCGGCCTGGCCGAAGGTCAAGGCGCACAGGTCGAGCACCGGCACCACTTGGCCACGCCAGGCGAAGACCCCGGCCACCCAGGACGGCGTCCGGGCAATCGGCTTGAGCGGCAGGCGCGGTAGCACCTCCACCACATCGATGGCTTGCAGGGCGTAGCGCTCGTTACCGATGCAAAACACCAGGAACAACGCCTGCCGGGCCGCCGGCCCGGTACCGCGTCGGGCATCGAAATCGCTCATCAGACTTTGAAACGCGAGACGCCGCTGCGCAGGCCCACGGCCACCTGGCTGAGCTCGTCGATGGCGGAACTGGCCTGGCGCAGGGACTCCACGGTCTGGCTGCTGGCATCGCCCAGTTGCACCAGGGCGTGATTGATCTGCTCGGCACCGGTGGCCTGGGCCTGCATGCCTTCGTTGACCATCAACACCCGCGGCGCCAGCGCCTGGACCTGATGGATGATCTGCGACAATTGCTCGCCGATCTGCTGTACCTCGGCCATGCCACGGCGCACCTCTTCGGAAAATTTGTCCATGCCCATCACACCCGCCGAGACAGCGGACTGGATCTCGCGGACCATCTGCTCGATGTCGTAGGTGGCGACAGCGGTCTGGTCGGCCAGGCGCCGCACCTCTGTGGCGACGACGGCGAAACCGCGCCCGTACTCACCGGCCTTCTCGGCCTCGATGGCGGCGTTGAGCGACAACAGGTTGGTCTGGTCGGCAACCTTGACGATGGTCACCACCACTTGGTTGATGTTGCCGGCCTTCTCGTTGAGGATCGCCAGCTTGGCGTTCACCAGGTCGGCGGCGCCCATCACCGAATGCATGGTTTCTTCCATGCGCGCCAGGCCTTGCTGACCTGAGCCGGCGGCGACCGAGGCCTGGTCGGCGGCGCTGGAGACTTCGGTCATGGTGCGCACCAGGTCGCGAGAGGTGGCGGCGATTTCACGGGACGTCGCGCCGATCTCGGTGGTGGTGGCTGCGGTTTCGGTGGCCGTGGCCTGTTGCTGCCGTGAGGTCGCGGCGATCTCGGTCACCGAGGTGGTGACCTGCACCGAGGAACGCTGGGCCTGGGACACCAGCGACGTCAACTCGGCCATCATGTCGTTGAAGCCGGTCTCCACAGCGCCGAACTCGTCTTTGCGCGCCAGGTTCAGGCGTCCGCTCAAATCGCCGCTGCGCATGACATCGAGTATCTCGACGATGCGGCTCATCGGCGCCATGATCGCGCGCATCAGCAACAGGCCGCAAAGAACAGCCACCAGCACCGCAACGACAAACGACAGGCCCATGGCGACCTCGGCGGCTGTCACCGCACGGCCGATGGTCAGGGCGGCCTGCTCAGCCAACTCACGATTGCGCTCGATGATCTGGTTCAAGTGCCCACGACCGTCGAGCCATGCCGGCGTCAGGTCTTTTTCCACCGCCAGCCGAGCGCCTTCGTAGTCCTTGCGCTGGTACAGATCCAGTACCTTCGCCAGGGCTTTGTTGAAGTCCTGGTGATTGACTTCGAATTCATCGAATGAGGCCTGGTCGGCCGGGTCCTGGATCAGCTTCTGGTATTGCTGCATTTCATCGCGCAGATGCTGCTCGTACCGCTGGTAGAGCGCCTTGTCTTCGTCGGTGATTTCCCGGTGATCGGACAGACCCACGAGCTGCTGGGTCTTGACGTAACTGTCGACCCAGCCCCCACGGATCATGGAACTGTAATACACCCCTGGAACGGCGTCGGTACGTACTTCCTGTTCACTGGCCTCGATCTTCAACAACCGCGAGTAAGTGACCACCACCATCAGCAACATGATGGCAATGATCACCGCAAAACTCGCCAGAATGCGTTGGCGCAACGTCCAGTTCTTCACAGGAAAACCTCGGGTACTTTGAATTGCCGGGAGTATAGCCGAGGGTGGTGGTGCGTCTGTATGGCGGTGTTCGGGAGATTTTCGCTCACCGTTTCGCTGTCGAGGGCTGGATACAAAACCTGTGGGAGCGAGCCTGCTCGCGAAAGCGGTGTGTCAGTCAACGGATTTTGACTGGCTGGACGCTATTCGCGAGCAGGCTCGCTCCCACAGGGGTAACGGTCAGGCGGCCGCCTGACGCACCTGCTTCTCCAGTTCCGCCTTCAGCCCAGGTTCCAGCTTGAGTTGTCGCGCCAGTTCGTCGAGGTAGGATTTCTCCATGAAGTTCTCCTCATCCACCAGCATCACGCTGGCGATGTACATTTCCGCGGCGATTTCCGGTGTGCTGGCCGCCCGGGCGACGTCGCCGGGATCCAGCGGTTTGTTGAGCTCGGCGTGCAGCCAGTGTTGCAGTTCCTGGTCGTTGTCGAGCTTGGTGAATTCGCCTTCGATCAGTTGACGCTCGCGTTCGTCCACATGGCCGTCGGCCTTGGCCGCCGCCACCAGGGCCTTGAGGATCGCCTGGCTGTGCTGCTCGACTTGCGCCGGCGGGACGCGATCCAGGGTCTGCGGTTCGGTTTTCGGCGCATTGCCCTGCTGGGCCTGCCAGTTGCCGTAAGCCTTGTAGGCAATCACGCCCAATGCAGCCAGGCCGCCATAAGTCAGGGCCTTGCCGCCGAAGTTACGGGCTTTCTTGTTGCCCAGCAGCAACCCCATGGCGCTGGCCGCCAGCGCCCCGCCCCCTGCGCCGGAGAGCATTCCGCCGAGGTTGCCGGAGCCGCCGAGCAAACCACCCAGACCGCCGGACGACTTGCCCTGGGAGCCGCCGGCCTTGTTCTGCAACATCTCCTGGCCGGACTTGAGTAACTGATCGAGCAATCCACGGGTGTTCATTTGCTGCCTCCACGCATTCGGGTTAACCGGATCATAAGGCCCCCAGCGTAGATCGAAAGTGCCCCACCGCCCTCGGCCAGATTGCTTCGAGATGTTGCCTACGGACTTGCCGGTGATTTGAAGGCAGCCGCAGCCATTCGATAAAAACGATATACACTCCAAGACATCGATAAATACGTTTCCTGGGTATCCAACAATGATGACCCTGCGCCAGATCCGTCATTTCATCGCGGTAGCCGAAACCGGTTCGATTTCCGCCGCCGCGCAAACCGCGTTCATTTCCCAATCCACCCTGACCCTGGCCATCCAGCAACTGGAAGAGGAAATCGGCGTCAGCCTGTTCAACCGTCACGCCAAGGGCATGACGCTGACCCACCAGGGACATCAGTTCCTGCGTCAGGCGCACCTGATACTCGCCACCGTCGACAACGCCAAGCGCAGCCTGCAACAAAGCACCGATCAGGTTGCCGGGCAGGTCACCATCGGCGTGACCAGCCTGGTCGCCGGGTACTATCTGGCGGACCTCTTGACCCGTTTCCAGCGCGCCTACCCCAATGTGGCCATCCGCGTGATGGAGGACGAACGCCCCTATATCGAACATCTGCTGGTCAGCGGCGAAATCGACGTCGGCGTGCTGATCCTGTCCAACTTGGAAGACCGCCACGCCCTGCAGACCGAAGTATTGACCCACTCGCCCCATCGATTGTGGCTGCCGGCCCAGCATCCGCTGCTCGAACACGACAGCATCAATCTTGCGGATGTGGCTCGCGAGCCGTTGATCCAACTGAACGTCGACGAGATGGATCGCAACGCGCAACGCCTGTGGCGCGGTGCCGGCCTGCAACCGCAGATCACCCTGCGTACCGCCTCGACCGAAGCGGTGCGCAGCCTGGTGGCGGCCGGGCTGGGGGTTTCGATCCAACCGGACATGACCTACCGCCCATGGTCGCTGGAAGGCGACATCATCGAGGCACGACCCATCGCCGACCTCAACCAGACGCTGGATGTCGGACTCGCCTGGCGCCGAGGCACGGCACGCCCGGCCTCGGTCGACCCGTTCCTGGCTGTTGCCCGCGAACAGCCCCACGGACGCAAGCCATCTATTTAATCGAATGCCGCCTTGAGTATTTCGAATTTGTCGGCCTGGCGACTGGGCACTAGTCTTGCTACAGCACCACAATCCAGTGTGGGAGCGAGCCATTGTGGGAGCGAGCTTGCTCGCGATAGCGGTCTTTCAGTCAATTTAATGCTGCCTGTCATACCGCTATCGCGAGCAAGCTCGCTCCCACAGGGCCTGTGTTCACCGTTATAAAAAAGAGAAGGCGATATGGCCGGCACGCAAACCCCGTTATGTACAGCGTTGTTGATCGACGGCGAAAGCGTACCCGGCGAGGGCTTTGTCGAGCCGATCCTCAACCCGGCCACCGGTGAAGTGCTCGCCCATATCGCCGAGGCCAGTACCGAACAGGTCGAAGCCGCGATCCTCGCGGCTCATCAGGCCTTTGACGGCTGGTCGCGCACCACGCCGCAACAACGCTCGAACCTGCTGTTGGAGATCGCCGGCGCTATTGAAAAAAATGCCGACCACCTGGCCCTTCTCGAATCCCTGAACTGTGGCAAGCCACTGCACCTGGCGCGTCAGGACGACCTGAGCGCCACGGTGGATGTGTTCCGTTTTTTTGCCGGCGCCGTACGCTGCCAGACCGGCCAGCTCAGCGGCGAATACTTGCCGGGCTACACCAGCATGGTGCGTCGCGACCCGATTGGCGTGGTGGCGTCCATTGCGCCCTGGAACTACCCGATCATGATGGCGGCCTGGAAAATCGCCCCGGCCCTGGCCGCCGGCAATACCCTGGTGTTCAAGCCTTCGGAACACACGCCGCTGTCGATCCTGGCCCTGGCGCCGATCCTGGCCGAAATCCTGCCGCGGGGCGTCATCAACGTCATCTGCGGTGGCGGCGAAGGCGTCGGCAGTCATCTGGTCAGTCACCCCAAGGTGCGCATGGTCTCGTTGACGGGCGATATCGTCACCGGCCAGAAAATCCTCCAGGCCGCGGCAAAAACCCTCAAGCGCACGCACCTGGAACTGGGCGGCAAGGCCCCGGTGATCGTCTGTGACGACGCCGACCTGCAGGCAGTGGTCGAGGGTGTACGCACCTATGGTTACTACAACGCTGGCCAGGATTGCACCGCCGCGTGCCGGATCTACGCCCAGGCCGGGATTCACGACCGGCTGGTGGCTGAACTCGGCGCGGCGGTCAGCAGCCTGCGCTTTGCCGGCAAGCGCGACGCCGACAACGAAATCGGCCCGCTGATCAGCACCCGCCAGCGCGACCGCGTCGCCAGTTTCGTCGAGCGTGCCCTCGGCCAGCCGCATATCGAGCGCATCACCGGCGCGGCGGTGCATTCCGGCGCCGGTTTCTATTACCAGCCCACGCTGTTGGCGGGCTGCAAGCAAAGCGACGAGATCGTCCAGCGCGAAGTATTCGGCCCGGTGGTCACCGTGACCCGTTTCGATGAACTCAGCCAGGCGGTGGACTGGGCCAACGATTCGGAATACGGCCTGGCGTCCTCGGTCTGGACCCAGAACCTCGACAAGGCGATGCAGGTGGCGGCGCGGCTGCAATACGGCTGCACCTGGATCAACAGTCATTTCATGCTGGTCAGCGAAATGCCCCACGGCGGCCTGAAACGCTCGGGCTATGGGAAGGACCTGTCCAGCGATTCGCTTCAGGACTACAGCGTGGTGCGCCACATCATGGCCCGCCACGGCCAGCATCTGTAGGGAACAGCACTACTCTAATAACAGGCCAGCCATGGCGCTTCACCCCGTTCGAAAACTGCCCCGACCATAATTAAAGCAAGAGGGATTTCCATGTACGCGCACAAGACCGCATTGCTCAGTGCAATCACCACGGCGCTGCTGGCCAGCGCCAGCCTCCAGGCCGCCGAACCGCTCAAGGCCATTGGCGCTGGCGAAGGCCAACTGGATATCGTCGCCTGGCCGGGCTACATCGAACGCGGCGAAAGCGACAAGGCCTACGACTGGGTCACTGGTTTCGAGAAAGAAACCGGCTGCAAGGTCAACGTCAAGACCGCCGCCACCTCCGACGAAATGGTCAGCCTGATGACCAAGGGCGGCTACGACCTGGTCACCGCGTCGGGCGATGCCTCGCTACGGCTGATTGCCGGCAAACGCGTGCAGCCGATCAACACCGCGTTGATCGCCAACTGGAAAAACCTCGACCCGCGCCTCAAGGACGCGCCGTGGTACGTGGTCAGCCAACAGACCTACGGGACGCCGTACCAGTGGGGGCCGAACGTACTGATGTACAACACCGAAGTATTCAAGCAAGCGCCGACCAGCTGGAGCGTCCTGTTCGAGGCGCAGAACCTGCCCGACGGCAAGCCGAACAAGGGCCGGGTGCAAGCCTACGATGGGCCGATCTACATCGCCGACGCGGCGCTCTACCTCAAGACCGCCAAGCCCGAGCTGGGCATCAAGGATCCGTATCAACTCGACGAGGCCCAGTACAAGGCCGTGCTGGAATTACTGCGTGCCCAGCAGCCGTTGATCCACCGCTACTGGCATGACACGACCGTGCAGATGAGCGATTTCAAGAACGAAGGCGTGGTCGCATCCGGCGCCTGGCCATACCAGGTCAACGGCCTGATCAACGAAAAACAGCCGATCGCCTCGACCATCCCCAAGGAAGGCGCCACCGGCTGGGCTGACACGACGATGCTGCACGCCGAGGCCAAGCACCCCAACTGCGCCTATAAATGGATGGACTGGTCGCTGCAGCCGAAAGTCCAGGGCGACGTAGCCGCCTGGTTCGGCTCGTTGCCGGCCGTGCCCGAGGCGTGCAAGGCAAGCGAACTGCTGGGCGCCGAGGGCTGCAAGACCAACGGGTTCGACCAGTTCGACAAGATCGCCTTCTGGAAAACCCCACAAGCCGAGGGCGGCAAGTTCGTGCCGTACAGCCGCTGGACGCAGGATTACATTGCGATCATGGGTGGACGCTAAGTCGCAGCCGAACACTGCTTTTGTGGCGAGGGGATTTATCCCCTCGCCACAGGTTTGTGCCTCAATAACACGGATTAACGCCCCGCTTTCTGGAGCACCGCACCATGACGCTTGCCGTCCAGTTCACTCACGTTTCCCGTCAATTCGGCGAGGTGAAGGCCGTTGACCGGGTCTCCATCGACATCCAGGACGGCGAGTTCTTTTCCATGCTCGGCCCGTCCGGCTCGGGCAAGACCACTTGCCTGCGGCTGATTGCCGGGTTCGAGCAGCCCAGCGCCGGTTCGATTCGCATCCATGGGGAGGAAGCCGTAGGGCTCGCGCCGTATCAGCGGGACGTCAACACGGTGTTCCAGGACTACGCCCTGTTCCCGCACATGAACGTACGCGACAACGTCGCCTACGGCCTGAAAGTCAAAGGCGTCGCCAAGGCCGAGCGCATCAGGCGCGCCGATGAAGCGCTGGAGATGGTTGCCCTGGGCGGCTATGGCGAACGCAAGCCGGTGCAACTGTCCGGTGGCCAGCGCCAGCGCGTTGCCCTGGCCCGCGCGCTGGTCAATCGCCCGCGTGTGTTGCTGCTGGATGAACCGTTGGGCGCGCTCGACCTGAAGCTGCGCGAACAGATGCAAAGCGAGTTGAAAAAACTGCAACGCCAGTTGGGTATCACCTTCATCTTCGTTACCCACGACCAGACCGAGGCCTTGTCGATGTCCGACCGCGTGGCGGTGTTCAACAAGGGCCGGATCGAACAGGTCGATACCCCACGCAACCTGTACATGAAGCCGGCCACCACCTTCGTCGCCGAATTCGTCGGCACTTCCAACGTGATTCGCGGTGAGTTGGCCAGGCAACTGAGCGGTTATCCACAGCCGTTCTCGATCCGCCCGGAACATGTGCGCTTTGCCGAAGGTCCGCTGGCCGGCGATGAAATCGAAGTCAGCGGTCTGCTTCACGACATCCAGTACCAGGGCAGCGCCACGCGCTACGAGTTGAAGCTGGAAAACGGCCAGACCTTGAGCCTCAGCCAAGCCAACAGCCAATGGAACGACAGCGGCGCCCAGCACCATACCGGCCAGCATCGCGCCGTACGCTGGGCCCGCGAGGCAATGGTTGCCCTGCACGATACCGCCGGCAGCGAGGCCTGAGATGAGCACCCTGGCCATGACTCGAACCGAGACACACGGTTCGCCGTTGCGACGCTTTTCGAACCTGCTGTACCGGCGTCCCAACCTGTACCTGTCGCTGTTGCTGGTGCCACCGCTGATCTGGTTTGGCGCGATCTACCTGGGCTCGCTGCTGACCTTGCTGTGGCAAGGCTTCTATACCTTCGACGACTTCACCATGGCGGTCACGCCGGACCTGACCCTGGCGAATTTTTCGGCGCTGTTCCAGCCGTCGAATTTCGACATCATTGCGCGGACATTGACCATGGCGATCGCGGTGTCCATCGCCAGCGCCATTGTCGCCTTCCCGATCGCCTACTACATGGCGCGCTACACCAGCGGCAAGACCAAGGCGTTTTTCTACATCGCGGTGATGCTGCCGATGTGGGCCAGCTACATCGTCAAGGCCTACGCCTGGACACTGCTGCTGGCCAAGGGCGGCGTGGCGCAGTGGTTCATCCAGCACCTGGGGCTGGGGCCGGTGTTGCAGTTCGTGCTGGGCATTCCCGGCGTCGGTGGCAGCACGCTGTCTACTTCGCACCTGGGGCGCTTCCTGGTGTTCGTCTACATCTGGCTGCCGTTCATGATCCTGCCGATCCAGGCCTCCCTGGAACGGCTGCCGCCGTCGCTGCTGCAAGCTTCGGCGGACCTCGGCGCCAGGCCACGCCAGACCTTCATGCAGGTAATCCTGCCGCTGTCGATCCCGGGCATTGCCGCCGGCTCGATCTTCACCTTTTCGCTGACCCTGGGGGATTTCATCGTGCCCCAACTGGTGGGCCCGCCGGGCTACTTCGTTGGCAGCATGGTCTACGCCCAGCAAGGCGCCATCGGCAACATGCCCATGGCCGCGGCGTTCACGCTGGTGCCCATCGTGCTGATTGCCATCTATCTGTCTGTCGTCAAGCGACTGGGGGCTTTCGATGCACTCTGACTCCAAGGCTTCGTGGGGCTTGCGGATAGCGGCATGGGGCGGGCTGGTGTTCCTGCATTTCCCGATCCTGATCATTTTCCTCTATGCCTTCAACACCGAAGACGCTGCGTTCAGCTTCCCGCCCAAGGGCCTGACCCTGAAGTGGTTCAGCGTCGCCTTCTCGCGCCCGGACGTGCTGGAGGCGATCAAGTTGTCATTGCAGATCGCAGCCGTCGCCACCCTGATCGCCATGGTGCTCGGCACACTCGCGTCTGCGGCACTGTACCGCCGTGATTTTTTCGGCAAGCAGGGTATCTCGCTGATGCTGATCCTGCCGATTGCGCTGCCAGGGATCATCACCGGCATCGCGCTGTTGGCGACCTTCAAGACCCTGGGCATCGAACCCGGCATGTTCACCATCATCGTCGGTCATGCGACCTTCTGCGTGGTGATCGTCTACAACAACGTCATCGCCCGTCTGCGCCGCACCTCCCACAGCCTGATCGAAGCGTCGATGGACCTGGGCGCCGACGGCTGGCAGACCTTTCGCTACATCGTCCTGCCTAATCTGGGGTCGGCCTTGCTGGCCGGCGGGATGCTGGCGTTTGCCTTGTCGTTCGATGAAATCATCGTCACCACGTTCACCGCCGGCCATGAGCGCACGCTGCCGCTCTGGCTGCTCAACCAGCTCAGCCGCCCTCGCGACGTGCCAGTGACCAATGTGGTGGCGATGCTGGTGATGTTGGTGACGATGCTGCCGATACTCGGCGCGTATTACCTGACGCGCGGTGGGGAGAGCGTGGCGGGGAGTGGTGGGAAGTAACCCAGGCCCCAATGAAAACTATCCCATGTGGGAGCGAGCCTGCTCGCGATGACAGATCGGCATTCAGCAGAGATGTCGACTGTTGCATCGCCATCGCGAGCAGGCTCGCTCCCACAGGAAAACAACAGCGTTCAAGAGGACACGGACATGCAAACCAAACTGTTGATCAACGGCCATCTGGTGAACGGCGACGGCCCTGGCCAGGCCGTTTTTAATCCGGCGCTGGGCCGGGTCCTGGTGGAAATAAATGAAGCCAGCGAAGCCCAGGTCGATGCCGCCGTGCGCGCCGCCGACAGCGCTTTCGATGCCTGGTCGCAAGTGCCGCCCAAGGACCGCTCCCTGCTGCTGCTCAAGCTGGCCGATGCCATCGAGGCCAATGGTGAAGAACTGGCCAGGCTCGAATCGGACAACTGCGGCAAGCCATTGAGCGCCGCGCTGAACGATGAAATCCCGGCGATCGCCGATGTGTTCCGTTTCTTCGCCGGCGCCAGCCGTTGCATGAACGGCTCGGCGGGCGGCGAGTACCTGCCGGGGCACACCTCGATGATCCGTCGCGACCCGGTGGGCGTGATCGCTTCCATCGCCCCGTGGAACTACCCGTTGATGATGGTCGCCTGGAAAATCGCCCCGGCCCTGGCCGCCGGTAATACGGTGGTGCTCAAGCCGTCGGAACAGACGCCACTGACCGCGTTGCGCCTGGCGGAACTGGCGTCGGAAATTTTCCCGGCAGGTGTGCTCAACGTCGTTTTCGGACGCGGGCAAACCGTCGGCCAGCCGCTCGTCACGCACCCGAAAGTCCGCATGGTTTCCCTGACCGGGTCCATCGCCACCGGCTCGAACATCATTTCCAGCACCGCCGAGAGCGTCAAGCGCACGCACATGGAGCTGGGCGGCAAGGCCCCGGTGATCATCTTCGATGACGCCGACATTGATGCTGCGGTGGAAGGCATCCGCACCTTCGGCTTCTACAACGCCGGCCAGGACTGCACGGCCGCCTGCCGCATCTATGCCCAGCAAGGCATCTACGACAAATTTGTCGAAAAACTCGGCGCCGCCGTCGCCAGTATCAAGTACGGCCTGCAGAACGAACCCGATACCGAGATGGGACCGTTGATCACCGCTCAGCACCGCGACCGCGTGGCCGGCTTCGTCGAGCGGGCCATCGCCCAGCCCCACATCCGCCTGGTCACCGGTGGCAAGGCCGTGGACGGCAACGGCTTCTTCTTCGAACCGACGGTGCTGGCCGACGTCCAGCAGGACGACGAAATTGTCCGCCGCGAAGTGTTCGGTCCTGTGGTGTCCGTCACGCCATTCCTTGAGGAAGCACAAGTGCTGGCCTGGGCCAACGATTCGGACTACGGCCTGGCCTCATCGGTGTGGACCGCCGACATCGGCCGTGCCCATCGCTTGTCGGCACGCCTGCAATACGGCTGCACCTGGGTGAATACGCACTTCATGCTCGTCAGCGAAATGCCCCATGGCGGTCAGAAACGTTCTGGCTATGGCAAAGACATGTCGATGTATGGGCTGGAGGATTACACGGTGGTGCGGCATGTGATGTTCAAGCATTGATACGAGACAATGTTGGCAACACATGCCAACGCCTGCCATGAGTTCGTCCTGCTAAGGTTTTCGTCGATCGGCGCACGCTCGCCGGTTGACGGAAAACCTGGTACCGCCTAGTGTGTCTACAACGTATACACTTTGGAGATCCCCATGGCCTCGCCCGTTTTGTCCTTCCGCGTGGAAGAAGGTTTGGCCCAACAGCTGGACTTGCTGGCTGCCGCCACCGACCGCGACCGTCAATATCACCTGAAGCGTGCATTGGTTCGATACGTAGAGGCCGAGTCCTGGCACCTGCAAGCGATCAGCGAAGGCATAGCGGATGCCGACGCCGGGAATCTGACCGATCTGGATGCCGTGAAGGCTAAGTGGGCAAAGCGTGCCGAGCATCGTACTGACCAACAAAGCACAAAGTGACCTCGACTCGATCCACGAACATTACCAAAGCGCACTCGGCGCAGAAGGCGCTGACGATGTCATCGCCACGATTCTGGAATCGCTGCGCCAACTGCAACGTTTTCCCGGCTCGGGGCGTCCTTCAGTGGTCCCCGATATTCGGGAGCTGGTGCTGACGCGCTACCCGTTCGTTGCCCCCTATCGGCTCAAGGACGGACAATTACAGGTCTTGCGGATACTGCATCAACGCAGCGAACGTTCTCAGGACTGGTCAGCATAATAAGGGCGGCCGGCTGCTAGCCCCGTTGCGACGACTTTCAAAACCGCGAAGCACGGCCCATCGCATCCATCAGATAACGCATGGCGATCCGGTCGCTTTCCGACAACTCTCGATAACGTTCGACCAGCCTCGCTTCCTCCAGGCTGAGCGGGCGTTTGCTCCGTATTCTGGTCAGGCCAGGAAAGATCCCCAGCATTTCGGTAATGCTCTGTACTTTGGTCATGGGTTGTCCTTCGTTACGTCGATTCAAAGCGTAGAAAGACAGTCTTAAAGTAATTGATCAAAAAATTCCCGAATCCTCACAAAAACAGAAATAACTGTAAGAATTTTTAACCAAGCCACGCTTTCCCATCTCTCCAAGCGGGCATTTCCCCTATGATTTTGCGTTTCGGTGAACCGATCCAGCTCTCAGGCATCTGTTCTAACGTTCGTCGCGTTTGGCCAAAGGCATGTCCGAACTCCTTTACCAGTCTCTGTTGCCAGGATCGGCTCGGGATTGTCTTCAGATAAGGTTGTATTTATGCACCGCAGGAATCTGCTCAAGGCCTCCATGGCCTTCGCCGCCTACACCGGACTGTCGGCCTCCGGGCTCATGGCCGCGCGTGCCTGGGCTGCCGATCAGACCGCCGACGGCGAAGCCCGTCCCTTCGATTTCAACCAATTGAAAGACCAGGCCCTGCGACTGGCCGCAAGCCGCTACGTCGACACCAAGCAAGTCCTGCCGCCGACGCTGGCGCAGATGTCCCCCTTGCAGTTCAATGCCATCCAGTACGACGCCAATCATTCGCTGTGGAATGAACTGGACGGCAAGCTGGACGTGCAGTTTTTCCATGTCGGCATGGGCTTCAAGCAGCCGGTGCGCATGTACAGTGTCGACCCGAAGACCCGCATGGCGCGTGAAGTACACTTTCGCCCGGAACTGTTCAACTACGAGAAGACCACGGTCAATACCTCGCAGCTCACCGGCGACCTCGGGTTCGCAGGGTTCCGGGTGTTCAAGGCACCGGAGCTGGACCGGCACGACATTGTTTCGTTTCTCGGCGCCAGTTATTTCCGCGCGGTGGACGCCACCGGCCAGTACGGCTTGTCTGCCCGCGGCCTGGCCATCGACACGTATGCGAAAAAACGCGAGGAATTCCCGGACTTCACCAAGTTCTGGTTCGAAACGCCGGACAAGAACAGCACCCGCTTCGTGGTCTATGCCCTGCTCGACTCACCGAGCGCCACCGGTGCCTACCGCTTTGACATCGATTGCCAGCCTACCCGGGTGGTGATGGAAGTCGACGCGCACGTCAACGCGCGTACCGCCATCGAGCAGTTGGGCATCGCGCCGATGACCAGCATGTTCAGTTGCGGCACCGTCGAGCGACGCATGTGCGACACCATTCACCCGCAGATCCACGACTCCGACCGCCTGGCCATGTGGCGCGGCAACGGCGAGTGGGTCTGCCGCCCGCTGAACAACCCCGCCACCCTGCAGTTCAATGCTTTCGCCGACAACAACCCGAAAGGTTTCGGCCTGGTGCAGACCGACCACGACTTCGAGAGTTACCAGGACACCGTGGACTGGTACAGCAAACGGCCAAGCCTGTGGGTCGAACCTACGACCGCTTGGGGCGAAGGCTCGGTCGACCTGCTGGAAATTCCTACCACCGGCGAGACCCTGGATAACATCGTTGCGTTCTGGACGCCGAAAAAACCGGTCGCTGCCGGCGATTCGTTGAACTATGGCTACAAACTCTACTGGAGCGCCCTGCCGCCGGTCAGCACGGACCTGGCCCGCGTCGACGCCACCCGTTCCGGCATGGGCGGCTTCATCGAAGGCTGGGCTCCCGGCGAACACTACCCCACCGTCTGGGCACGGCGCTTCGCGGTGGACTTCACCGGTGGCGGTCTCGATCAGTTGCCACCGGGCACCGGCATCGAGCCGGTGGTGACCTGCTCCCACGGCGAGGTCAAGGATTTCAACGTGCTGGTGCTGGACGCGATCAAGGGTTATCGCATCACCTTCGACTGGTACCCGATCGACGACCGCGTGGACCCGGTGGAGATGCGCCTGTTCATTCGCTCCAAGGACCGGACGCTGAGCGAGACCTGGTTGTACCAGTACTTCCCGCCGGCGCCGGATAAGCGTAAGTACCCCTGAGCCCTGCTGCGTCAGAAATGACGCCTTCGCGAGCAGGCTCGCTCCCACAGTGGAATGCCCTGTGATTCATTTGTGGGAGCGAGCTTGCTCCGGGCGGCGATCCGACGATGAGGGCGGTACATCCACCGAATAACTCACCTGATAAACAAAAAGCCCCGGCCAATGAGACCGGGGCTTTTTGTTTCAGCGGCCGCTCAGTCGCGCAAATCCGACTCATGGATCGGCTGATCCCGATGCGTCGCCCGCTGGTACTGCGCCGGCCAGGTGGCCTTGCGTCCGCCCAGGTCGTCGTCGGCATGCAGCGCCCAGTACGGATCGCGCAACAGCTCGCGAGCGAGGAAGATAATATCGGCCTGGCAGGTGCGCAGGATGTGTTCGGCCTGGGCCGGCTCGGTGATCATCCCGACCGTGCCAGTGGCGATTTCCGACTCCTTGCGCACCCGCTCGGCGAAGCGCGTCTGGTAGCCAGGGCCGGTGGGAATCTCGGCGTTGGCGGCGGTACCGCCCGACGACACATCGATCAAGTCCACCCCCAGCGCCCGGAATCGCCGCGCCAGTTCCACCGTTTCATCGGGGTTCCAGCCGTCTTCGACCCAGTCGGTGGCGGATACCCGAACAAAAACCGGCAGCTCCTCCGGCCATACGGCCCGGACCGCTTCGGTCACTTGCAGTACCAGGCGGATACGATTTTCAAACGACCCACCGTATTGATCCCGCCGCTGATTGCTCAACGGCGACAGGAACTGGTGCAGCAGGTAGCCATGGGCAGCATGCACCTCGACGACCTTGAAACCTGCCGTCAGGGCGCGTTTGGCCGCGTCGACGAACGCCTGGATGACGTCGGCGATCTGTGCTTCATCGAGCTGCTTCGGTTGGGTGTGCTGGGGGTCGAAGGCAATCGGCGAAGGGCCGACCGGAACCCAGCCGCCCTCTTCCGGCTTGACGCTGCCGTGCTTGCCCAGCCAGGGCCGCCAGGTGCTTGCCTTGCGCCCGGCGTGGGCCAGCTGGATGCCAGGCACGGCGCCTTGGGCGGTTATGAACCGGGTGATGCGTTGCAAAGGCTCGATCTGTTCATCGTTCCACAACCCGAGGTCCTCGGCGGTAATCCGGCCATCGGCCGTGACGGCGGTGGCTTCGGTGAACACCAGGCCGGCACCGCCCACGGCACGACTGCCGAGGTGCACCAGATGCCAGTCGTTGGCCAGGCCATCGGCGCTCGAATACTGGCACATCGGCGAAACCGCGATGCGATTGGGCAGGGTCAGTTGACGAAGGGTATAAGGTTCCAGCAGCAGACTCATGGGGCACCTCTCGAATCAGTGGGCAGGCTCCAGGGTTCTGTTTGAAAAGTCGACGAGTGACAAACGGTGCAACACCCGCCCCCGCGGGCAAAACAATCGACAAGACGTCACAAGGCCTATCAAGCAGTGCTTAGAGACTAGTCGACAACCGGGGAGGAGGAAGGGTTCAGAAGTCAAAAACCGCCCTGCTTGCTTCGAGACCTGTTTGTGGCGAGGGGATTTATCCCCGTTCGGCTGCGAAGCAGTCGTGATCCCAGTCAATGGGATTTGGGGGGCTGCTAGGCAGCCCAACGGGGATAAATCCCCTCACCACAATAAATCCCCTTGCCAAAATGGAGCCTGAGCATTGCGGCCTATGTTCGGCTACCGCGGTTCGATATGAGCAATCATCAACTGCACCGTTTCCTGGCCACGGAACTCGTTGAGGTCAAGCTTATAGGCCAGCTCTACCCAGCGCACGGTGGGGTTGGGCCAGATTTCCCGATCAATGCCGAAGGCTATGCCATCGAGTTTCACCGAACCGCACTCAGTCTTGAGAATGACCTTCAGGTGCCGTTCACCCACCACTCGCTGCTCGACCAGCTGGAACACGCCGTGGAACACCGGCTCCGGAAAATGCTGTCCCCACGGCCCGGCATGGCGCAGTGCCCGGGCCAGTTCCAGGTGGAACTCTTCCACCGCCAGAGAGCCATCCGACAACAGCCGCCCCGTCAGGTCTTCTTCACGTAGTTGCCGGCGCACCTCCGCGTCAAAAGCCTCGGCAAACAAGGCAAAGTTCGCCTCCGGCAACGTCAGCCCCGCCGCCATGGCGTGACCGCCGTATTTGCTGATCAGGGTCGGATGCTGCGCCGCGACAACGCTCAACGCATCGCGGATATGAAATCCCGGCACCGAGCGGCCCGACCCTTTGAGCAGGCCGTCCCCGGCATCGGCGAAAGCAATGGTCGGACGGAAATAGCGCTCTTTCATGCGTGACGCCAGGATCCCGATGACGCCCTGGTGCCATTGCGGATCGAACAGGCACAAGCCGAACGGCATCGACTCCACCGGCAGATCCTTGAGCTGGGCCATGGCTTCACGTTGCATGCCCTGTTCGATGGATTTGCGGTCCTGGTTCATGCCATCAAGCTGCGCCGCCATGTCCCGCGCCAGCGCCGGGTCATCGGTAAGCAGGCATTCGATACCCAGGCTCATGTCATCCAGCCGCCCCGCCGCATTCAGGCGCGGTCCGAGGATGAAACCGAGGTCGGTGGAAGTGATGCGCGAGTGATCGCGCTTGGCTACTTCGAGGATGGCCTTGATGCCGGGCCGGGCGCGTCCGGCGCGAATACGCTCCAGGCCCTGGTGCACCAGGATCCGGTTGTTGGCATCCAGCGGCACCACGTCGGCGACGCTGCCCAGCGCCACCAGGTCGAGCAGTTCGCCGATGTTCGGCTGCGGCTTGCTGGCATACCAACCGAGGCTGCGCAGACGGGCCCGCAGGGCCATCAGCACATAAAAGATCACCCCGACACCCGCCAGTGCCTTGCTCGGGAACTCACAACCGGGCTGGTTCGGGTTGACGATGGCATCGGCCGCCGGCAATTCGAGCCCCGGCAAGTGGTGGTCGGTGACCAGCACCTTGAGGCCGGCCGCTTTCGCCGCTGCCACGCCTTCCACGCTGGAGATGCCGTTGTCCACGGTGACCAACAATTGCGGCGCGCGTGTCAGGGCGACTTCGACGATTTCCGGCGTGAGGCCATAGCCATATTCAAAGCGATTGGGCACCAGGTAGTCGACATGGGCCGCACCGAGCAGGCGCAGACCAAGCATGCCCACGGTACTGGCGGTCGCGCCATCGGCATCAAAATCGCCGACGATGAGGATGCGCTGACGCTGCTCCAGCGCCACCACCAGCAGGTCCACCGCGGCATCGATCCCCTTGAGTTGCTGATAAGGAATCAGGCGCGCCAGGCTCTTGTCCAGCTCCGCTTCGGACTGCACGCCACGTGCTGCGTAAAGACGGGTCAACAACGGCGGCAGGTCACCGAGAAACGGCAGGGTGGCGGGTAACTGGCGGGGTTCTATGCGCATGGGGTAACGGTGTTTTCTCTATCAATCATGAAAAATGGAAAGATTTTGTGTGGGAGCGAGCCTGCTCGCGAAGCGGTGAATCATTTTTTTCCAGATGCAAGCTGATCTGCCCTCTTCGCGAGCAGGCTCGCTCCCACAACGGCTCAGCCACGCTCGCCCAGCAACCATTGCAACTGAACCTCATGCTGGCCACGGTCGTCGGTCACGAAAATCGTCCCTTCGCTGATCATCACGTCCCACTTGATCACCCGTGGCATGTCCTTGGCCAGGGTTTCAAGCACTTCCTGGGGGACGGCGGCGATGTTCACGTTCTTCAGATTCTTCACCGCGGGGATCACCTTGCCTTCCCACACCCGCAGGCTGCCGTAGGCCAGCAGGCTGGTGCGCTCGGTGCGGCGCGAGCACCAGGTCAGGCGATCGGCATCCGGCTGGCCTACTTCGATCCAGTGCAGCACACGGTCATCCAGACTTTTTTCCCACAACGCGGGTTCGTCGACATCCGACAGCCCACGACCAAACGCCAGCAGCTCGTTGTACCAGAACGCGTAGGCCAAGAGGCGCACGGTCATGCGCTCTTCGGTTTCCGAAGGATGGCGGGCAATGGTCTGCTTCACATTCTCGTACACGCTGCGGTCGAGGTCAGTGAGGTTCAGTTCAAACTTGTAGGTCGTGGACGGCTGGGCCATGAACGGGCTTCTTGATACGAGGAAAGGCGGCAAGTCTAACCGATGCGACGGCTAATCCACGAATTGCCGACCATCAACGTGCGGCCACGATGGTCGGCCTATGATAAAACGCTCTATTCGTTCTGCCTTTGTCCTACAGGATCCGTCATGTCGCTTACTGCCAAACCTCTTGCCGGCGTCAAGGTCATCGAACTCGGCACGCTGATCGCCGGCCCTTTTGCCTCGCGTATCTGCGGTGAATTCGGTGCCGAGGTCATCAAGGTCGAATCGCCGGACGGCGGCGATCCGCTGCGCAAGTGGCGCAAATTGTATGAAGGTACGTCCTTGTGGTGGTTCGTCCAGGCACGCAACAAAAAGTCCGTGACGCTGAACCTCAAGCACCCCGAAGGCCTGGCGATCCTGAAAAAACTGCTTGGCGAAGCCGACATCCTGATCGAGAACTTTCGCCCCGGCGTGCTGGAAAAGCTCGGCCTGGGCTGGGACGTGTTGCACGCACTGAATCCGAAGCTGGTCATGGTCCGGCTATCAGGCTTCGGCCAGACCGGGCCGATGAAGGATCAGCCCGGGTTCGGCGCCGTCGGTGAGTCGATGGGAGGCCTGCGCTACATCACCGGCTTCGAGGATCGCCCACCGGTGCGCACCGGTATCTCCATCGGCGACTCGATCGCCGCGCTCTGGGGGGTGATCGGCGCGCTGATGGCCTTGCGTCACCGGGAGGTCAACGGTGGGACCGGCCAGGTGGTGGACGTGGCGCTATACGAAGCGATTTTCGCCATGATGGAAAGCATGGTGCCGGAGTTCGACGTGTTCGGTTTCATCCGCGAACGCACCGGCAACATCATGCCCGGCATCACGCCGTCGTCCATCCACACCAGCGCCGACGGCAAGCATGTACAGATCGGCGCCAACGGTGACGCCATCTTCAAGCGTTTCATGCAGGTCATTGGCAGGGACGACTTGGCGAACGACCCGCAGCTGGCCAGCAATGATGGCCGTGACGAACGCCGCGACGAGTTGTATGGGGTCATTGATCGCTGGGTCAACTCGCTGCCGTTGGATGCCGTCATCGACCAGTTGAACCAGGCCGGCGTGCCGGCAAGCCGGATCTTCAGTGCCGAGGACATGTTCAGCGACCCGCAATTTCTCGCCCGCGAGATGTTCCTGCAAGCCAGGCTGCCGGATGGCAAGGCGTTCAAGATGCCTGGGATCGTACCGAAGCTTTCCGACACACCGGGAACAGCCGAATGGGTCGGGCCAGCATTGGGCGAGCACACGGCAGAGGTGCTCGGTGAGCTTGGCTACGATGCGCAGCAGGTCGCCAGGCTGCGCACCGACGGCGCCGTCTGAGGCAAATTCTTCGGATAGCTGAAGATCCACAGTGGGAGCGAGCCTGCTCGCGAAGGCATCGGACGAGTCAACATGCTATTGACTGACAAACCGCTTTCGCGAGCAGGCTCGCTCCCACAAGGGGTCTGTTTTGCCTGATGCAGAGCACCGTGGCCATAAACACCAGGCAAAAAGAAACCCCGAGAAGTGGGGAGACAACTCGGGGTTAAACGTGACCCTTAAAGGTCCGTACAACAAGCGACAAGCACCGGAGCACAATGCTTGCTCTTGTTGGTAAAAAGTCTGACTCGCTAGAACGTAGGAAGGTTCCCGCGGGATGTCACTCAATTGGCAGCAAGCATGACCTTGTCGCGCGCCACGTTACGTAACGCCGCGATGACACACGGCTCCAGCCGCCCCTCGGCAATCAGCACATCGCGATGCAGGCCGTCGACCACGTCGGTCAGTTGGCGCTTGTCGGTCAGTTGGGCCTGGTTGAACAGCCGCTCGACCATGATGGCCCCCGAGGAATTCTTCAGCGTTACCAGGCATTCGCCTTTGGTACCGGAGGGCGTGAGCGTGACCTGATACGGGCTCAAGGCTTCATTGAGCAACAGGCTGATACTTTCCATTCGATCACCCTTCAATAGTCCGAAAAAAAACAACTGCACATTAAGTGACCCCGCGGCCCGGCGGAAAGTTCGCCAGCGCGACGAACCGGCACAACGGCGGCCTGTTCAACCGAGCATGCGCGTTCAATATGACAGCTGGATATCAGCCTCAGCGGATGCAATCGATCAAGCCGGCAGCCGCTTGGAACGATCCCTCCGGCGTCCAACCTCGATCCAACCGCCCAGGACACCGCGCAACCGGCCATCGGCGGCATAAAAGGGCACCGACCAGTGATAGATGTCCTGCAATCCACTGCGCAACATCAGCTGGCGGTCGACAAACCGGGGCTGACGGGTTCGCAGCTGCTCCATCAGCTCCCCGTGCAACAGTTCGGCGGTTGCCGCCGGCATTGCCGCAGACTCCGTCAGACACGTGCCTCGCAGCTTCTCGAAGCGAGTCGCGAACCGCTCCTCATAACTTTTGTTGCACATGATCAGCCGCCCTTCGAGATCTCGAATAAAGATCGGATCGGGAATGGCATCCATCAAGGCGCGCTGGAACGTCAATTGGTCGTTGAGTACGGTCTCGGCCTTGAGGCGCTGTCCGATCTGGCCCTGCAAGCGGCGGTTCCAGAGCAGCGACAACAGGCCGAACACCCCTGCTGCGATCACACACCAATAGCCCTGCAGGGGGATGCGCGACCAGAACGACGGTTCTTGATCAGGTGTTTTCTCGGCGAACCACTTGAAACGTAGCGCGCGCATGTCTTCGGCGGGAAACGCTTCCAGCGCCTTGTTGAGGACATCCAGCAATGTTTGGGAATCCTGCCGTACAGCGAGATAGTCTGGCTCCCACATGCCTTCGAGACTGCCCCCCACCTGCAGTTGCCCTGAAGGATAGAGGTGCACGGCGGTTTCGCTTTCGATGGTGGCATGGGCTTCGCGATTTTCCACCAACGCCCTTGCCTCGGCAGGGGTCATCACCGTGCGCAGCGCTATGGTTGGATGCTCGCGGCGGATTTCCGCTTCCAGGGCATGCCGTGCCGGCAACGCCAGCACCTTGCCCGCCAACTGATCCAGCGAACGAAGCGCAGGCTCCCCCTCACGGCCAACGAATACCCAGTCGAAACCGCCGAACGCATGGCTGAAATTCAGCACAGCCCGGCGCTCGTCATTCATCGCCAGGACACTAGACATGTCGGCTTCGCCGTTTTCCAGCATCTCTATCAATTGATCGGCAGAGAACGACTCCCGATGGATGAATTCAAGTCCGGTCATTCGCTCAATGGCATGGAGCATGTCAGCGTTCAGGCCGCTCCATTCTCCCTGTGCATTCTTGAACAGGTACAGCGGGATTTGCATCGACGCCACAACGACACGCGGGTTCTGCCTGATCCAGTCCAGCTCCCGGGCGTCGAGCACCAGTCTCTCGCCCGCTTCGAGCGGTGACTGCCCGGGAGGCGTCGACGGGTCAGCGCCGCCCCATTGGCCCCAGTACATCAGGGCGAGGCCCATCATCCAGCTCAACGCCGGTTTGCATCGGTTAACGAACAGCATCTGCACTTCCTTCGAGTTCACTCGCCCGTCCTTCCTTGGGCGAAACCCGACCAGTTTGGCATGCAGAAACAAAGAAGCCCGTCAGGAGACGGGCTTCAAGATGTGACAGCTTCCAGCGATCAGAGCGGCTTGCCGCGGTTGCCATGCTGACTGACAAAGGCCTGCACGGCCTTCAAGTCATTGGGCAATACGGTGCAACGCTCATCTCGTTCAAACAAATCAGAAAGATGTGCAGGCAGCTCGAGCGCTTTTCCTACGCCAGCTTTCTCTACGGCTTCCGGAAACTTCACCGGGTGAGCGGTGCCCAGGATGACCATCGGGATATCCAGGCTCCGGCGGCACTCGCGCGCCGCTCGCACCCCGATGGCGGTGTGCGGATCGAGCAACTCACCGCTCTGCTCGAACACCTCGGCGATGGTTTCGCAGGTCTGCGCGTCATCCACCGCCAGGGAGTCGAACAGCTTGCGGGCTTCGGTCCAGCGTTCGGCCTCGACGCTGAAACCACCGCCCTGACGGAAGCTGTCCATCAGGCCCGCAATCGCCGCGCCATTACGACCGTGCAGGTCGAACAGCAAACGCTCGAAGTTCGACGACACCATGATGTCCATCGACGGCGACAACGTGGCGTGCAGGGTTTCCTTGACGTACTGGTTACCGCTCATGAAGCGGTGCAGGATGTCGTTGCGGTTGGTGGCGACGATCAGCTGGTTGATCGGCAGCCCCATGTTGCGTGCCAGGTAACCGGCGAAGATATCGCCGAAATTGCCGGTGGGTACCGAGAACGCCACCGAGCGGGCCGGGCCGCCCAACTGCAGGGCCGCGTGGAAGTAATAGACGATCTGGGCCATGATCCGCGCCCAGTTGATCGAGTTCACCGCCACCAGCCGGGTGCCCTTGAGGAAGCTCTGGTCGGCGAAGCTGGCCTTGACCATTTCCTGGCAGTCATCGAAGTTGCCTTCGATGGCGATGTTATGGATGTTATCGCCGAAAATCGTCGTCATCTGCCGACGCTGCACTTCCGAGACGCGGTTGTGCGGGTGCAGGATGAAAATATCGACGTTCTCGCAATGCTTGCAACCTTCGATGGCGGCCGAGCCGGTGTCGCCGGAGGTGGCACCGACAATCACCACGCGCTCGCCACGCTTTTGCAGCACATAGTCCAGCAGGCGGCCGAGCAATTGCAGGGCGAAATCCTTGAAGGCCAGGGTCGGGCCGTGGAACAGCTCCATCACCCATTCGTTACCGTTGAGCTGACGCAACGGCGCGATGGCGTTGTGGGAAAAGACGCCGTAGGTCTCTTCCAGGATCTTCTTGAAATCAGCGTCCGGAATGCTGCCGGTGACGAACGGGCGCATCACCCGGAAGGCCAGCTCGTGATACGGCAGGCCGGCCCAGGAAGCGATTTCTTCCTGGGTGAAGCGCGGCAGGTTCTCCGGCACATAGAGGCCGCCGTCCGTGGCCAGGCCGGCCAGCAGGACATCTTCGAAATTCAGGGCCGGTGCCTGGCCGCGGGTACTGATATAGCGCATAGGGGCAAACCTTCGGTTTGAGCTGCGAGCTGTAAGCTACAAGCTCCAAGTAAAAGCGGATCTGCTTTTACTTGGAGCTTGCAGCTTGAAGCTTGTAGCTGCTTAGTTCAAATGCTCGACGCGGATACGGACCACCGGGCCAACGACTCCCTGAAGCGCCTCCAACGCTGCGATCGCATCGTTGATGCGTTGCTCGACCACGCGGTGGGTCAGCAGGATCATCGGCACCAGGCCGTCGTGCTCCTCGACTTCCTTCTGCATGATCGACTCGATGTTGATGCCGCGTTCCGAAAGAATGCTGGCAACCTGGGCCAACACCCCTGGATGGTCCTTCGCCTGGATACGCAGGTAGTAGGCACTTTCGCACGCTTCGATCGGAAGAATCGGGTGGTCCGACAGCGAGTCCGGCTGGAACGCCAGGTGCGGCACGCGATTTTCCGGGTCGGATGTCATGGCGCGAACCACGTCCACCAGGTCGGCAACCACCGAAGAAGCGGTCGGCTCCATGCCAGCGCCAGCGCCATAGAACAAGGTCGAGCCGGCGGCGTCGCCGTTGACCATTACCGCGTTCATCACGCCGTTGACGTTGGCGATCAGGCGATCGGCGGGGATCAGCGTCGGATGCACACGCAACTCGATGCCGCTGGCGGTGCTGCGCGCCACGCCCAGGTGCTTGATGCGATAGCCCAGGGCCTCGGCGTAGTTCACGTCGGCGGTGGTCAGCTTGGTGATGCCTTCGGTGTAGGCCTTGTCGAACTGCAGCGGAATACCGAAGGCGATTGACGCCAGGATCGTCAGCTTGTGCGCCGCATCAATGCCTTCGACGTCGAACGTCGGGTCCGCCTCGGCGTAGCCCAGCGCCTGGGCTTCGGCCAGCACGTCTTCAAAAGTGCGGCCCTTCTCGCGCATCTCGGTGAGGATGAAGTTGCCGGTGCCGTTGATGATCCCGGCCACCCAGTTGATCCGGTTGGCCGACAGCCCTTCGCGAATCGCCTTGATCACCGGGATACCACCGGCTACGGCGGCCTCGAAAGCCACGATCACGCCCTTCTCGCGGGCCTTGGCGAAAATTTCATTGCCGTGAACGGCGATAAGCGCCTTGTTCGCGGTGACCACATGCTTGCCATTCTCGATGGCCTTGAGTACCAGCTCGCGGGCAACGGTATAGCCGCCCATCAGCTCTATCACGATGTCGATCTCAGGGTTCGTGGCCACTTCGAAGACATCGTTGGTAATCGCAATACCGGTCGTCTGGAACTGAGGCTTTGGCGTGCGCATGGCAATTTGTGCCACTTCGATCCCACGCCCGGCACGACGAGCAATTTCCTCGGCGTTGCGCTGAAGTACGTTGAAGGTGCCGCCACCGACGGTACCTAACCCACAGATGCCTACTTTGACCGGATTCACTCTTGACTCCCCATGAAACGGCCGACACAAGGTCGGCCGTGAATACAGCCGCGCAGCAACGCGACTTTGTGTTTAACGGCCCGGCGAAGATTTTCGCCAGGCCGTGATCTTCTGCAGCGCATTGGCCACGATCATTTCGCCCCAAGGGCCAGTTTGGCGACTTGCGGCGCCGGCTGGTAGCCCGGAATCACCTGGCCATCGGCCAAAACGATGGCCGGCGTGCCGTTCACACCAATGGACTGGCCGAGGGCGAATTGCTTGGAGACCGGGTTCTCGCACTTGGCGGCTTTGATTTCCTTGCCGTCGACCATTTTGTCCATGGCCGCTTTCTTGTCCTTGGAGCACCAGACTGCCTGCAATTGCTCATCGCCCGGCGAGCCGAGGCCCTGACGCGGGAACGCCACGTAGCGCACCTCGATGCCACGCTTGTTCAGCTCTGGCACTTCGGCGTGCAGTTTGTGGCAGTACGGGCAAGTGGTGTCGGTGAACACGGTAATGTGCGACTTGGTTTCGCCCACCGCCGGGTAGACCACGGTTTCGGCGACCGGGATACCGTTGATCAATTTGGAGATGCCTTGGCGCTCGGTGATCTCGGTGAGATTCACCGGCTTGCCGTCCTTGAGCGCGAACAGGTTGCCCTGGACGATGTACTGACCGTCGGCGCTGGCATACAGCACACGGCTGCCCTGCAGCTTGACCTCATACAGGCCGGACATCGGGCTGGCGGAGATGGCCTCGATCGGCACTTCAAGCTCGAGGTTGGCGAGGCTTTTGCGGATCGCCTGGTCGGCCGCGTCATCGGCGATGGCAAAGGTACTGGCCAACGCAATGGCGGCGGCGGTGAACATCTGGATCAAACGCATGAGGACTCCTGAGGCAAACAAATAGGCGGGGACACCGAGGCAGAGATTCGGGTTCCAGCCGCCCACTGTGCAAACCGGGAAAGCCTACCACATAAGCCCCGTATGGCCGAATGCCGGTGATGCAAGGTTGGCGACCGACTTCCTGTGGGTTCTTCATTCAGCCGCGCGGATGGTGCCTGGCATGCAACTCCTGCAACCGCGCCCGGGCGACGTGGGTGTAGATCTGGGTGGTGGACAGGTCGCTATGCCCCAGCAGCATCTGCACCACCCGCAGGTCGGCGCCGTGATTGAGCAAGTGCGTGGCGAAGGCATGGCGCAGCGTGTGGGGCGAGAGCGATTTGTTGATCCCGGCCACCTTGGCCTGGTGCTTGATGCGGTGCCAGAAAGTCTGGCGGGTCATCTGCTCGCCGCGCAGGCTGGGAAACAGCACGTCGCTGGGACGCCCGCCCAGCAAGTCATGACGGCCATCGCGCATGTAGCGCTCGACCCAGACGATCGCTTCTTCGCCCATCGGAACCAGGCGCTCCTTGCTGCCCTTGCCCATCACCCGCAACACGCCCTGGCGCAGGTTCACTTGTTCCAGCGTCAGGCTGATCAGTTCAGTGACCCGCAGGCCACAGGCGTACAACACTTCCAGCATGGCCCGGTCGCGCTGACCGATGGGGTCGCTGAGGTCCGGTGCCGCCAGCAGCGCCTCGACGTCCGCTTCCGAAAGGGATTTGGGCAGCGGACGCCCCAGTTGCGGCATTTCCACGCGCAAGGTCGGGTCCACCGCGATCAGCTTTTCCCGCAACAAATAACGATAGAACCCACGCAAGCCAGAGAGAAACCGGGCAGTAGAGCGCGGCTTGTAGTTCTGCTCCAGGCGCCACGCCAGATGATCGAGGATCAACTCCCGCCCGGCATTGGCCAGCTCCAGGTTGTTTTCCTGGAGCCAGCCGTTGAACAGGGCGAGGTCGCTGCGATAGGCACCGCGGGTGTTATCGGACAACCCCTTCTCCAGCCACAGGGCATCGAGAAACTGGTCTATCAGCGGGTGATCGATGGCAGGCATAAAGACTCTTGAAAGATACGGGCGTACACGGATTCAACGGGAATGAAGCCATGCAGGGTGCGCAAAGACCAAATCGCAGGCAACAAAAAAGCAGCCCGCAGGCTGCTTTTTTTTGCATCGGAAGCTGGACTTAAGCCAGTTTTTCCTTGATGCGAGCTGCTTTACCGGACAGGTCACGCAGGTAGTACAGCTTGGCTTTACGCACGTCACCGCGACGCTTCACAGCCATGCTGTCGATTTGCGGGCTGTAGGTCTGGAAAGTACGCTCTACGCCAACACCGTTGGAGATTTTACGAACGGTGAATGCACTGTTTACGCCGCGGTTACGCTTGGCGATAACAACGCCTTCGAACGCTTGCAGACGTGCACGGTCGCCTTCCTTCACTTTCACCTGAACGACAATGGTGTCGCCCGGGGCAAAGGGAGGGATTTCTTTGGTCATCTGCTCTGCTTCGAGTGCAAGGATGATTTTGTTAGTCATGCTGTGCTCCTAAGGCAAGTCATCGGACTTACCATCGATACGTTGTTAACTATCGTCCCGCTCGCGGATGTATTCCTCGAGCAGCTTCTTCTCTTCTCCAGAAAGCGAGCGGCTTTCCAGAAGATCGGCGCGTCGTTCATAGGTCCGACCAAGGGACTGCTGTAAACGCCAACGCCGGATGTGCGCGTGGTTGCCACTTAGCAACACGTCGGGAACACGCTGATCCGCATACACCTCCGGTCGGGTGTAGTGCGGGCAATCCAGCAGACCATCCGTAAAGGAATCTTCCTCGGCGGAATCCGCATGCCCTAAAGCTCCAGGCAGCAGTCGTGTAACCGCATCGATCAGGACCATCGCCGGCAGCTCGCCGCCAGACAGTACATAGTCGCCAATCGACCACTCTTCATCGACATGAGCTTCAATGAAACGCTCGTCAATGCCTTCGTAACGGCCGGCAATCAGGATCAATGCATCCGATTTCGCCAGCTCGCGTACCGCCGACTGAGTCAGCTGACGGCCTTGGGGCGACAGGTAGATCACCTTCGCACCCTCCCCGGCTGCCGTCCTGGCCTGAACCAGCGCATCTTCCAGGGGCTTGATCTTCATCACCATGCCCGGACCACCGCCAAACGGGCGATCGTCCACAGTGTGATGTCGATCCGTGGTGTAGTCCCGCGGATTCCAACAAGTGAGCTGCAACAGCTCCTGTTTCACCGCGCGGCTGGTTATGCCGTACTCGCTGATGGCGGAAAACATCTCGGGAAACAACGTGATGACTTCAACGCGCAGATTAGCCACGTCTAGAAATCCGCATCCCATTCCACCTTCATCTCGCCTGCTGCCAGGTCAACGGCCAACACGCATTGCTCGGTATAGGGCAACAGGCGTTCGCGATCATCCAGGCTGCCGACGCAAGGCTTTACCACCATGACATCGTTCGAACCGGTCTCGAGCAGGTGATCGATCTTCCCGAGCAGTTGCCCGAGGTGGTCGATGACCTTCAGACCCACCAGCTGGTACCAGTAGTACTCGCCGTCGGTCAGTTCAGGGAACAGGTTGCGCGGCACGCAGATCTCATAACCGGCCAGAAGACGCGCTTCTTCACGATCATCGAGACCCTTGAGCTTTGCGACCAGGAACTTGTCGTTCCCACGTCCGCTGACCAGCTCAACCTGTTTCACGCTACCTTCGCGCTTGAGCGTCCAGGTTTTGTAGTCCAACAGGTTTTTGATCGGATCAGTAAAGGAGTAAACCTTCACTTCGCCGCGAACGCCATGAACAGAATAGATCTTGCCGACAACGATCAGATCATCAGCATCTTTTGGCGTCGCGTTCATATTGCTCAGGCCGCAGCCTTAGCCGATTCCTTCAACAACTGAGCAACACGCTCAGAAGGCTGTGCACCAACGCTCAGCCAGTAGGCTACGCGCTCTTGGTTCACGGACAGACGGATTTCCTGACCACGGGCAACAGGGTTGAAGAAACCAACCTGTTCCTTGTGCGAACCGTCACGCGGATTGCGGCTGTCGGTTACGGTCAGGTGGTAAAACGGGCGCTTTTTGGAGCCGCCAAGGGCAAGACGGATTGTTAGCATGTGAACATCGTTCCTGTAGTCGGTGCTGCAAATCTAAATGCACAGCGGGCATAGGTGCCCGAAAGGCCGCATATTCTAAGGAATATCCGGACTTTTGCAAATGACTTTTTCCGGCGCATGGCGCTGTGCGATCAAGATTTGCCGTAGAGCCGTCATGAAAAACGGCAGGTAGCTCCCGCATAGCACGGGTTTGCTGGAGATCCCCGCATCCGTGCGGGGCAACGCCGACATGACAGCCGGCGCAGATTCTTTACATTTTCGGCATACCGCCGCCGGGCAACATACCGCCCATGCCGCGCATCATCTTGGCCATCCCGCCCTTGGCGGAGAACTTCTTCATCATCTTCTGCATCTGCTTGTGTTGCTTGATCAAGCGGCCGATGTCCTGCACCTGCGTGCCGGAACCCATGGCGATACGGCGTTTGCGCGAACCGCTGATCAGGTCAGGGTCGCGGCGCTCGGCCGGGGTCATGGAGTTGATGATGGCTTCCATCTGCTTGAACTGCTTCTCGGCCGCGCCCTGTGCATTGCCCATTTGCGCCAGGTTCACGCCACCAATGTTCGGCAGTTTGTCCATGAGGCCGCCGAGGCCGCCCATGTTCTTCATCTGTTGCAACTGGTCGCGGAAGTCTTCGAGGTCGAAGCCCTTGCCCTTCTTCAGCTTCTTGGCCAGTTTGTCGGCCTTGTCCTTGTCGAGGGTCTGTTCGGCCTGCTCGATCAGGCTGAGCACGTCGCCCATGCCGAGGATACGCGAGGCGATACGCTCGGGGTGGAACGGCTCGAGCGCCTCGCTCTTCTCGCCCATACCGATGAACTTGATCGGCTTGCCGGTAATCGCGCGGACCGACAGCGCGGCACCGCCACGGGCGTCGCCGTCGACCTTGGTCAGGATCACGCCGGTCAGCGACAGTGCGTCGCCGAAGGCCTTGGCCGTGTTGGCCGCGTCCTGGCCGGTCATGGCGTCGACCACAAACAGGGTTTCCACCGGGTTGATCGCGGCGTGCAGTGCCTTGATCTCGCCCATCATCTCTTCATCGATGTGCAGGCGACCGGCGGTGTCGACGATAACCACGTCGATGAACTTGAGCTTCGCTTCCTTTATAGCAGCCTGGGCGATGTCCACCGGCTTCTGGCTCAAGTCGGACGGAAAGAACGTCACGCCGATGTCGTTGGCCAGGGTTTCCAGCTGCTTGATCGCCGCCGGGCGATAGATGTCCGCGGACACCACCATCACCGACTTCTTCTTGCGCTCTTTAAGGAAGCGCGCCAGCTTGCCGGCAGTGGTGGTCTTGCCCGCGCCCTGCAGGCCGGCCATCAGCACGACCGCCGGAGGCACGGCGCTCAGGTTCAGGTCTTCGTTGGCGGCGCCCATCAGGCTTTCGAGTTCGGCCTGGACAATCTTCACGAAGGCCTGGCCCGGTGTCAGGCTGCGCGACACTTCGGTGCCGACGGCGCGTTCCTTCACCGAATTGACGAAGTCCTTGACCACCGGCAGGGCGACGTCGGCTTCGAGCAACGCCATGCGCACTTCGCGCAGGGTGTCTTTGATGTTGTCTTCGGTCAGTTTCGCCTTGCCGGTGACATGGCGCAGCGTCTGCGAGAGACGGTCGGTTAGGTTTTCAAACATGCGCGATCCTTTCAGGCCCAGATAAGACCGGGATAATGGCGGCCCAGACCGTGAAATATGTGCTCGGCGAGCCTGCGGCGTGGGCAGGTCGCGGATTATAGCGAAGAAGCGTGCGACGTACACCTCGCCGTCGGTTGCGGTGGTCTTTCGTGCGGTGGGGGTTCTATGCCAAACTCAGCGCCTTTCGGGCTTGCCTAACAGGATTTATGCTCCCCTTGTCACCCAGCTTGCTTGCTTCCCTCGCCGCCGCTTGTCTTTATGCCGCTGCGACCTTCTATCAGGGCACCCGCCTGGCCTCCGGCGCCAAGGCGAACAAGCGCCTGCTGGTCACGCTCGGCGTGCTGGCGGTGCTTGTCCACGCGGCCAGTCTTGTCACCCACCTGATGACGCCGATCGGCCTGGGCCTGGACTTCTTCAATGCCGCCAGCCTGATTGCCGTGGCCGTGATTGCCCTGACGCTGCTGGCCTGCTCGCGCATCCCCGTGGAAAACCTGCTGGTGCTGCTGTTCCCGCTGGGACTGGCCACGGTGCTGCTGGCGCAGTTCGCGCCCTCGGGCACCGTGCAGATCATCGACGAAGAGCCAGGCATTCTCGCCCATATCCTGTTGTCGATCCTCGCCTACGGCCTGTTCACCATCGCGGTATTCCAGGCATTGCTGCTGCTGGTGCAGGACCATCAGCTCAAGCACAAGCACCCGTCCGGGCTGATCCGCAACTTTCCGCCGCTGCAAACCATGGAAAGCCTGCTGTTCGGTTTCCTCTGGGCCGGCTGGACGCTGCTGTCGCTGTCGCTGATTTCCGGCTGGCTGTTCGTCGAAAACCTGTTCGCCCAACACCTGGTGCACAAGACATTGTTGGCGTGCCTGGCGTGGATCGTGTTCAGCGTGCTGCTGTGGGGCCGTAATCGTCTCGGCTGGCGGGGCCACAAGGCAATTCGCTGGACCCTGGCCGGATTCTGCCTGCTGATGCTCGCCTACTTCGGCAGCAAGCTGGTCCGCGAATACATCCTGCATGTCTGACGGACGACACTGATGGATAGGCTGCCCTTGGGGCCATTGTTTGCGGTAATGGTCGTGCTGATCCTCTGGTCGGCGCTGTTCACGGCCATCGAAGCGGCCCAACAGTATCTGCTCGCGCAACGCAAAGCGTCGCGCTCTGGCGACAAGCCACTGGCGAAGCTGAACTTCCCTATCGCCAGCCTGATCCTGGGCAACACCCTCTGTCGTGCGCTGGCCGTGGTAATCGGCACCTGGCTGGCGATTTTTGCCTGGCTGGAAAACGGCCCGTGGCTGGCCTGGCTCGGCACCAGCGCGGCCTTGCTGGTTTTTGCCGATTACCTGCCTCGCACCCTGGCGACCCGCTACCCCGACGCGGTGCTGGGCCTGGGCAACAGCTTGCTTGCCCTGCCGCTGAAAATTGTCTATCCGGCCGCCTGGCTGCTCAACGGTTTCAGTCAGTTGCTGCTGCGCCCGTTTGCCCGCAAGACCGGCGCTGTCCAGCACAGCGACGATGAGATGCCCGCACCGCCACGCGCTGAGCATGAACAGGAACACAGCGGCCGGGTCCATCCGGTATCCGGCATCCACGCGCTGGACAACATCACCGTCAACGACATCCTCGTGCCCCGCAGCGAGGTGGACGGGATCAACCTCGACGACCCTATCGGCGAAATCATCGAACAGCTGCGCCTGAACCGTCGGACCCGCCTGCCGGTGTTCCACAGCGATATCAACCAGGTCGAAGCGGTGCTCAACACCCGCCAGATCCGCCACCTGCTGGCGGACGCGAGCCTGACCAAGGAAGCGCTGCTGGCCGCCTGCCACGAGCCTTACTTCGTCCCCGAGAGCACGCCGCTGCAGCTGCAGTTGCTCAACTTCCACAAGCAGCAGCGACGCCTGGGCATGGTGGTGGATGAATACGGCGAAGTGCTGGGCATCGTGACCCTGGAAGACATCCTCGAGGAAATCGTCGGCGAGTTCGAAAGCGAGCACAGCCTCGACAATCCCCATGTCCATCCCCAGCCCGATGGCCGCCTGATGATCGAGGGCGCGGCGTCGATCCGCGAGTTGAACAAGACCCTCGGCTGGCACCTGCCTTGCGATGGCCCCAAGACGCTCAACGGCCTAGTCACCGAGGCCCTGGAAACCATCCCCGAAAGTCCGGTCTGCCTGAAGATCGGCCGCTACCGGCTGGAGATCATCGAGACCGTCGACAACCGCGTCAGCCAGGTGCTGGTGTGGCATAACAGCTCGGTGCCCGCTGTTTCCTGATACCCAACAGGCTCAAGGTAAAACATCGTTGTGGCGAGGGGATTTATCCCCGCCGGGCTGCGCAGCAGCCCCCAAACCCGACAACCCGGTACACCAAGCAAATTGAGTTGACTGTATTTGGGGCTGCTTCGCAGCCCAACGGGGATAAATCCCCTCGCCACAAAAAGCTCATCGTAGGCCCGATATTGTGCGCAGGCTCTCTTGTCGATTCGTTAGCCCCCTTCCTATACTCAACCCGCTTACCCAGCCCCGCCCGAACCCAGTGCTTACCCGGCACTCAGACCGTTCCGGGCAGCCCACCGGCAATATCCGCTGTAACCCTGCGACTGTTCCTACCCGAAACAGCGACAGCGCCCCAACCCACATCCCTGGGTGTTCGACCATAATAATTCGCTCCAACGGAGCACATGACTGTCAGGGATAACCGCATGACCACCACCACTTGCAATGACGCCGTGGCAAACCAACCGACCAACTCGGCCACCCGCGTGGCAACCGCGAGTTTCATCGGCACCGCCATCGAGTTCTACGATTTCTACGTCTACGCGACCGCTGCCGCCCTGGTGATCGGGCCGGTATTCTTTCCGCAAACCTCGGGCACGGCACAGATGCTGTCGTCCTTCCTGACGTTCGGCATCGCCTTCCTCGCCCGGCCGCTGGGCTCGGCGCTGTTCGGCCATTTCGGCGACCGGATCGGGCGCAAGTCCACCCTGGTGGCGTCGCTGCTGCTGATGGGCGTGTGCACCACCCTCATCGGCGTGCTGCCCGGCTACGCCAGCATTGGCGCGTGGGCGCCGATTCTCCTGTGCCTGCTGCGTTTCGGCCAGGGCCTGGGGCTGGGCGGTGAATGGGGCGGCGCGGCGTTGCTCGCCACCGAGAACGCCCCGAAAGGCAAGCGCGCCTGGTTTGGCATGTTCCCCCAACTGGGCCCCTCCATCGGCTTCCTGGCGGCCAACGGATTGTTCCTGACCCTGGCCATGACCCTCGACGACGAGCAGTTCCGCTCCTGGGGCTGGCGGATTCCGTTCCTGCTGAGCGCCGCCCTGGTCATCGTTGGCCTTTATGTGCGTCTCAAGCTCCATGAAACGCCGGTCTTCGCCAACGCGGTGGCCCGTCAGGAACGGGTGAAAATCCCCTTGGTCGAGCTGTTCAGCCAGTATTGGGCGCCAACATTGCTCGGCGCGGCCGCGATGGTGGTGTGTTACGCCCTGTTCTACATCTCGACGGTATTTTCCCTGAGCTATGGCGTGTCCACCCTCGGTTACAGCCGCGAGACCTTCCTCGGCCTGCTGTGCTTTGCCGTGCTGTTCATGGCCGCCGCCACGCCGCTATCGGCCTGGGCCAGCGATCGCTACGGGCGCAAGCCGGTACTGGTTATCGGCGGCGTCCTGGCGATTGCCTCGGGTTTCCTCATGGAACCGTTGCTGACCCACGGTTCTACCGCCGGCGTGGCATTGTTCCTGTGCATCGAACTGTTCCTGATGGGCGTGACTTTTGCCCCCATGGGTGCGTTGCTGCCGGAGCTGTTTCCCACACACGTGCGCTACACCGGCGCGTCGGCGGCCTACAACCTGGGCGGCATCGTCGGTGCGTCGGCGGCACCGTTCTTCGCCCAGAAACTGGTGGCGATGGGCGGCCTGAGCTACGTCGGCGGATACGTTTCCGCAGCGGCGGTGCTCAGCGTTATCGCGGTGCTGTGTCTGAAGGAAACCCGCCATAACGACTTGAATCGCATCGGTTGAAGCGGAGGCGAGGGATCATTCCCTCGCCACATCAACCTGTCGCCAGCCTGAACGCAGACCATTGAAATAACCCCTGACAATTATCCAGCATTGAAACAACCCCTCACCTGCCCCATCTAAGACCCATACTCCATTGCGCAGGTGCCCCATGAGCGACCAGCACTCGACTGAAGCAAACGACGAATACGCAGACGCCGAACAGATCGAACACACCGTTTCCGGTACGGGCTTGGCCCTGCCCGGCCAGAGCCTGCCGGACAAGGTCTACATCATCCCGATCCACAATCGTCCGTTCTTCCCGGCCCAGGTACTGCCGGTCATCGTCAACGAAGAACCGTGGGCCGAGACCCTGGAGCTGGTGGCCAAGTCCGATCACCATTCCCTGGCGTTGTTCTTCATGGACACGCCCCAGGAAGACCCGCGCCACTTCGACACCTCGAAACTGCCGCTGTACGGCACACTGGTGAAGGTCCACCACGCCAGCCGTGAGGCCGGCAAATTGCAGTTCGTTGCCCAGGGCCTGACCCGCGTGCGCATTCGCACCTGGCTCAAGCATCATCGCCCGCCATACCTGGTGGAAGTCGAATACCCGCATCAGCCAAGCGAGCCGACCGACGAGGTCAAGGCCTACGGCATGGCGCTGATCAATGCGATCAAGGAACTGCTGCCGCTCAACCCGCTGTACAGCGAAGAGCTGAAGAACTACCTCAACCGCTTCAGCCCCAACGACCCTTCGCCGCTGACCGACTTCGCCGCCGCGCTCACCTCCGCCACCGGCAGTGAATTGCAGGAAGTGCTCGATTGCGTGCCGATGCTCAAGCGCATGGAAAAAGTCCTGCCGATGCTGCGCAAGGAAGTCGAAGTGGCGCGGCTGCAGAAAGAGATTTCCGCCGAGGTCAACAGCAAGATCGGCGAACATCAGCGCCAGTTCTTTCTAAAGGAACAACTAAAGGTCATCCAGCAGGAGCTGGGCTTGACCAAGGACGACCGCAGCGCCGACCTGGAACAATTCGAACAGCGCCTGGAGGGCAAGGTGCTGCCGGCCCAGGCACAGAAACGCATCGAAGAGGAAATGAACAAGCTCTCGATCCTGGAAACCGGCTCGCCGGAATACGCCGTCACGCGTAACTACCTCGATTGGGCAACATCGGTGCCGTGGGGCGTGTATGGCCAGGACAAGCTTGACCTCAAGCACGCCCGCAAGATTCTCGACCAGCACCACGCCGGCCTGGACGACATCAAGGACCGCATCCTGGAATTCCTCGCGGTGGGCGCCTACAAAGGCGAGATCAGCGGTTCGATCGTCTTGCTGGTTGGCCCTCCGGGTGTGGGCAAGACCAGCGTCGGCAAGTCCATTGCCGAATCCCTCGGGCGGCCGTTCTATCGTTTCAGTGTCGGCGGCATGCGCGACGAAGCCGAAATCAAGGGCCACCGGCGCACCTACATCGGCGCCCAGCCGGGCAAGCTGGTGCAGGCGCTCAAGGACGTCGAAGTGATGAACCCGGTGATCATGCTCGACGAAATCGACAAGATGGGCCAGAGCTACCAGGGCGACCCGGCTTCCGCGCTGCTCGAAACCCTCGACCCGGAGCAGAACGTCGAATTCCTCGACCACTACCTGGACATGCGCCTGGACCTCTCGAAAGTGCTCTTTGTGTGCACAGCGAACACTTTGGACTCGATTCCCGGCCCGCTGCTGGACCGCATGGAAGTGATTCGCCTGTCGGGCTATATCACCGAAGAAAAAGTCGCCATCGCCAAGCGCCACTTATGGCCCAAGCAACTCGCCAAGGCCGGCGTTTCCAAGGGCAGCCTGAGCATCAACGACAGCGCTCTCAAGGCACTGATCGACGGTTATGCCCGGGAGGCCGGCGTCCGTCAGTTGGAAAAACAGCTGGGCAAACTGGTGCGCAAGGCGGTCATGAAGCTGATCGACGAGCCGAAAGCCGTGATCAAACTCGGGCCGAAGGATCTCGAGGCGTCCCTGGGCAAACCGGTATTTCGCAATGAGCAGGTGCTGTCCGGCGTGGGTGTGATCACCGGACTGGCCTGGACCAGCATGGGCGGCGCGACCCTGCCGATCGAGGCAACGCGTATCCACACGCTCAATCGCGGCTTCAAGCTCACCGGGCAACTGGGCGAAGTCATGAAGGAATCGGCTGAAATTGCCCACAGCTACGTCAGTTCGCACCTGAAGCAATTCGGCGGTGATCCAAAGTTTTTCGATGAGGCTTTTGTTCACCTGCACGTACCGGAAGGCGCCACGCCCAAGGACGGCCCGAGTGCCGGCGTGACCATGGCCAGCGCCCTGCTGTCCCTGGCGCGTAACCAGCCGCCGAAAAAAGGCGTGGCCATGACCGGTGAACTGACCCTTACCGGGCATGTCCTGCCGATTGGCGGCGTGCGCGAAAAAGTCATCGCGGCGCGTCGGCAGAAGATCAATGAGTTGATCCTGCCGGACGCCAACCGGGGCAATTTCGAGGAACTGCCGGACTACCTCAAGGAAGGTGTCACGGTGCACTTTGCCAAGCGGTTTGCGGATGTGGCGAAGGTGTTGTTCTGACGGTCCTGTAGCGCCTGTGCTGGCGCCTTCGCGAGCAGGCTCGCTCCCACATTGGATAAGTGTCGTTCACAGCGTTTGTGATCCACACCGAACCCTGTGGGAGCGAGCCTGCTCGCGAAGGGCCTCCGGCATCAACACATCCTCACCTGACACACTAAGTAGCATCTTCGGTTATGCTCGCCGTTCGTCGTGAACGCCGGAGCCCTTATGTCTCTCACCCGCCTGCTCGTACCCGTCAGCCTCGCCTTGTTGAGCGCCTGTGCCATGCAACCGAAACACAACGTGACGGTCGAGAAGCTTAGCCAATGCCCGGTGCAGCTCAATAACGGCCAGAACCTGATCCTGAGCCTGCCGACCAACCCAAGCACCGGCTACCGATGGACGGTTCAGGATTCAGCCGGCGGCGTGTTGAAGGCGTTGGGCCCGGAGGTCTACCGCAACCCGGAAGACGCCGGCATCGTCGGCGCCGCCGGGGTGTCAACCTGGCGCTTCCAGGCATTCAACGCCGGCACCGGGCGCTTGCGCCTGACGTATCAACAACCCTGGGCGCCTGAGGTCCCCCCCGTGGAAACCTTCGACTGCGCCATTTCGGTGAATTGAACGTGGGTTGGCTGATACTCGTGCTGATGGGTGCGGCCACCTTTCTCCACCAAAAACATCACTAAACAGAGATTAAATGTGCGAGCGAGCCTGCTCGCGATAGCAATCTGTCAGCCAACCGAACGACTGGCTGAACCATCGCCATCGCGAGCAAGCTCGCTCCCACAGGTTTTTTGGTTAAAATGCCGGCCTTTTCACTATCCCTGCCGCCGGAACCGTCGTGAGCAAAGAACCCGATCGCCTATTCGCCCAGCCCTTGGCCCAGGTGCCCGACTTCGCCTTCAATGAAGACGTGGTTCGAGTGTTCCCGGACATGATCAAGCGCTCGGTGCCAGGCTACCCGACCATCGTCGAGAACCTCGGCGTGCTCGCCGCGCAGTTCGCCCAGCCCAATAGCGTGCTGTATGACCTCGGTTCGTCCCTGGGCGCGGTGACCCAGGCGCTGCGCCGTCATGTGCGCACCGACGGTTGCCGGGTGATCGCGGTGGATAACTCGGCGGCCATGGTCGAGCGCTGCCGCGAATACCTCAACGGCCAGGACTCGATGTTCCAGGAGTTGTTGCCGGTGGAAGTGATCGAAGGCGACATCCTTGCGCTGGCGTTCCAGCCGGCCTCGGTGGTGGCGTTGAACTTCACGCTGCAATTCATCGCACCCGAACAACGTACCGCGTTGCTGACCCGTATCCGTCAGTCCTTGCTGCCCGGCGGCGCCTTGATCCTCTCGGAAAAACTGCGCTTCAACGATGCCGAGGAACATGCCCTGCTGACCGACCTGCACGTGGCGTTCAAGCGCGCCAACGGCTACAGCGAGCTGGAAATTGCTCAGAAACGCAGCGCCATCGAAAACGTCATGAAGCCCGACAGCCTCGAAGAACACCGCGAGCGCCTGCTGGCGGCCGGCTTCTCGAAAGTCGTGCCGTGGTTCCAGTGTCTTAACTTCGCCTCGTTGATTGCCTTGCCATGATTGATCTGTCCCCCCTCGCCCGCCATCTGGCCGGCACGCCCCTGGCCGACTGGGCCGCGACACTGCAAACGCAGCTCGATATCAAAATGGAAAAGGGCCACGGCGACCTGGAGCGTTGGCAAAGCGCCCTCGATGCGCTGCCGGCCTTGCAGCCCACCACCGTGGATCTGCTGAACGAGCTGACGCTGGACGCAGATTGCTCTGACGAAACCCGCGCCCAGATGCGTACCGCGCTGATGGGTCTTTCTCCGTGGCGCAAGGGCCCGTTCGATCTGTTTGGCGTGCACGTGGACACCGAATGGCGCTCGGACTGGAAATGGTCACGCGTCGCCCCGCATCTAGACCTCAAGGGCAAGCGCATCCTCGATGTCGGCTGCGGCAACGGCTACTACATGTGGCGGATGCTCGGTGCCGGCGCGGACACGGTGATTGGCGTCGACCCGAACTGGCTGTTCTTCTGCCAGTTCCAGGCGGTGCAGCGCTACCTGTCACAGCCCAACGCCTGGCACCTGCCTTTCCCATTCGAAGCCCTGCCGCCGGAGCTGGAAGGTTTTGACACGGTCTTCTCCATGGGCGTCTTCTACCACCGCCGCTCGCCGATCGAGCATCTGTTGGCCTTGAAGGACTGCCTGGTAAAAGGCGGTGAGCTGGTGCTCGAAACCCTGGTGATCGAAGGCGACGAACACCAGGTGCTGGTGCCCGAGGACCGCTACGCGCAGATGCGCAACGTCTGGTTCCTGCCGTCGGTCCCGGCCCTGGAACGCTGGCTGCGCCGCGCCGGGTTCAGCGATGTGCGCTGCGTGGACGTCAGCCTGACGACCGTGGAGGAACAGCGCAGCACCGAGTGGATGAAGTACCAGTCACTGAGTGATTTCCTCGATCCTGCGGACCACAGTAAAACCATTGAGGGACTGCCGGCGCCGATGCGGGCGGTGATTGTGGCGCGTAAGTAACCCAAATCTTTCAAACACCGGAAGTCCTCGTGGGAGCGAGCTTGCTCGCGATGACGGCGGCACATCCAACATGAGTGCAAGCTGACCCAGCGCCATCGCGAGCAAGCTCGCTCCCACAGGGGGCAGTGTTCAGTCTGAAGGCTTTGCTCGCCTGGCCTTGAAAAACTCGCTCAACACCGCGCTGCATTCCTCAGCCAACACCCCGCCCTCGAACATCACCCGATGATTCAAAAAGCCTTGGCTGAAAAACTGCCCTTGGCTCTGCACGATCCCAGCCTTGGGTTCCAGCGCCCCGTAGACGACCCGGGCGATGCGTGAGTGGACGATGAGGCCGGCGCACATGCTGCACGGTTCCAGCGTCACATACAGCGTGCTGCCAGGCAGGCGATAGTTGCTCACCGCCTGGGCAGCGGCGCGGATGGCGACCATCTCCGCGTGGGCGCTGGGGTCGTGGCCACTGATCGGGCAGTTGAAGCCACGCCCAATGATCTCACCATCCTGCACCAGCACCGCGCCCACCGGGACTTCGCCCAGCGTGGCGCCTTGGGCGGCGAGAGCCAGGGCTTCACGCATGAAATCCTGGTCGCGGCTGCGGTCGATGATCCGCGCGGGACGAATCTGGCGCATCACGCCACCTCGATGGCGGCCATCAGGCCGGTTTCCATGTGATCGATCACATGGCAGTGGAACATCCACACGCCGGGGTTATCCGCCACCAGCGCCACCTGTGCCCGCTCGTTCTTGCCCAGCAGGTAGGTATCGGTGAAATACGGAATGACCTTGTGCCGGTTCGACGCAATGACCTTGAAGCTCATGCCGTGCAGATGGATCGGGTGCTGGTACTGGGTCATGTTCTTCAATTCGAATATATAGCTCTGGCCTTTCTTCAGCGTGGCAATCGGCCGATCGGCGCAGGTCTTGTCGGTGATATCCCAGGCCTTGCCATTGATTTGCCACAGGCTCGGCGGCTTGCCATTGTCGACATTGACCGAGACCGAACCGACCCATTCGAAATTGAAGTTGAGTTTCTGCGCATTGGCCAGGTCCGGCTCGGCCACCGGGTTAGGCGGCAGCGCCGGCGGCCACTGGGTCGGTGCGTCATTGTTGGGCACCGAACGCAGCGTCCCCAGGCGCACCGGGCCATTGCGCAACGACAACTCTTCACCGGCCGGCGGCGCCTTGATCGCCAGGCAGATGCGCATACCCGGGCCCAGCCAGTACTCCTTGCCCAACGGGCGCGGCGCGACGGGATTGCCGTCGAGCGCATAGATCTGCGCCTCGACGCCGGGGATATTGATGCGGTAAGTCAGCGTGTTGTCGAGGTTGAGCAACCGCACCCGGGTAATCTGCCCGGCCGGCAAATCAATCACCGCCTGGGGCAAGCCGTTGATCGTCGACAGCCGCCCGGCGGTGCCGCCACGCGCCGCCTCGCGAGGGATGCTGAACGCGACGAACTCGCCCTGCTCGTCCACATGCCAACTCTTGAGGCTCAACGTCTGCTCGTATTTGAAGCCGGTAGGCTCACGCTCTTCGATGATCAGCGGCCCCACCAGCCCGCGTCCGAGCTCCTCGCTGCTGTTGACGTGCGGGTGATACCAATAGCTGCCGGCGTCCGGCACGCGGAATTTGTAATCGAAGTACTCGCCTGGCAACACCGGCAGTTGCGAGACATACGGTACGCCGTCCATCTCCAGTGGCAAGCGGATGCCGTGCCAGTGAATGGTCGTCGCGACCGGCAAATGGTTGATGAATCGCACCCGCAACCACTCGCCCTGGCGCACCCGCAATTCGGTGCCCGGCGCTGACGGACCAAAGGCCCAGGCCTGGGTCTTGTGCCCGGCCACCAGTTCCACATCCAGCGGCGCCGCGATCAGTTCATAGTCGTGACCGGCCTCGGCATCGGCCATCTTGCCCAACCAATACCGCGACGCGCCTCCCGCACCTACGCCAACGACAACAAGACCGGCCAGGCCACCGAGTATTTGGCGACGGGTAAAGGACATGAACGCGACTACCTCTTGAATCTGGGACGGGCCGGTGGGGCCCGGAAAAGGCGAATACGATACACCTGCAATTGAGAAATATTAAGTGAAGGATTGTCGCGGGGCGCGCTCGGGCGATGAACCCCTTTTTCAAACTTGATGTCCAGGCAATGGATTTGTGTTGCTTCGTCCCACCGGAAAATGTTCGGATACCGGTCTAAGCGGGACCGCACGGTATCTTTCATACAAAGGGATTTATTCATGAGCAAAATTGGCGCTTGCATCACTCTGTCTGCAACCCTGGCATTTGCCGTATCCACAGCTTTCGCGGCGGTTCCCACCGATATTTCGGGTGTCGCCCTTGGCTCGACTCTGGAAGAAGCCAAAGATGCGATCATGAAAGCCAACCAGGCCTATACGATCAGCCCGCTGAAAACTGTCGATGGCACCGAGGCCGGCGTGACAGCCGTGACCAACAAGACTCTTGCCCAAGCCGACCAGTTTGCCGCGCTTCAAGACGATGCTGGCAAGGTATGGTTTGTCGGGCATATGAAGCACTACGAAGAAGGGTCGCGTATCCCACTCGACAATCTGGTGGCATCGCTGACCGAAAAATTCGGCCCGACCTCGTTCCGCAATTCCCAGATGGGAGAAGTCATGTACTGGGAGTTTGACCGAAACGGCAAGCTGTATAAGGGTGTAGACCAAGTCTTTAACGACCGTGGCATTGGTCCTTGCGCGCAGGTGCACTTTAGCAATATGCACATTCCTGGCGTTTCCTTCCCTGCACCACAAAACTTCCCATCCGAGTGCAGCCTTCTGATCATGGCTTATTCACAACCTGATCAGGACAAGATGGTGCGTGAGTTCTCTCTGAGCGTAACCGATGTCAAAAGCATGTATGACCAGTTGAATGCCAAAGAGACGCAAGCAAAGGCGGAACAGGCCAGGAAACTGGAGGAAGAAAAATCCAAGGCGGCCAAACCGAACATCTGACCCCTCAAATGCAAAAGGCCCGCATCACCCGGGCCTTTGCTTTTTTGCTAGCGACTACCGCTCAAAACATTCCCAGTCAATCGTCGTCGGCGGCTTGCTCGACACGTCGTATCTCACGCGAGACACGCCTTCGATTCGTTGACGAGTTCAGGACTGTCTCCCAACCAAAGCCTCCAGTTCTTTGAAAGCCATGCCAGGCATTCACCGGCCTTCTTTCGCCACGCTGACCTGCAACGCCACCTAGGCCACATCCAATATGTTCCCGGTAGGCGGACAGTTGCCTCTGGCCTGCAGCCGATCAACACGATGCGCAGAGGGCGACTCCTTGAATGTCAAAAAATGGCGGGCTCCTTTCCGCGATCCGTGATCGACCGTCTCGATATCGCATCCGACACCGGGATATGTCTGCCATTCGTGATGGACATACAGGAGAGGCGCGTGATTTGGGCCGATCTGGGGCTCACGTCATCGCCGCGGTGGAACAACGTTCAGAACAACCTGAGTGGGATATCGTTGATGCTGCGGGCTTTGGTGCATACACCACGTCCGGATTTGGAGACGCTGTTCGATTTACATGCACGAGCCCGAGGAGAACGGGTGGCTTCGCCACAACAGGCACAGGCGGTATTTGCGCCTCATCAAGGGGTAACTCCGTTCGATACGGACTTGATTCGATCACAATTTCTCTAATAGCTAAGCCAGCCGTTGCCATCCAATCCAGGCGTAACGAACTTCGCATGAAGGGCTTCAGCGGTCGACGGGCTTCCCCGGACGATATCGGTCAATCATAGCACCCCCCGCTCCGCCGTCCTCCGCAAACGCCCGCGAGACGGCGTCAACGATTTCAGCCCACACCCCGACCTGTTGCAGGACAGGCATTTCCTTGGCAAGCACATTGCTCAACTCGCCGCGATTCTGCTCGATTGAGCGCAGCACTCGATCCGCCTGGTGATCGGGCATCTCGACCACCTCCTTCAGCACCGCCCGCGCCCGCGCGTGGCTGCGCAGATAACGAGACTCTTCGCGCATCTGCTCAGTCAACGTCCGGCCAATGATATTGGCCAGAAACACGGTATGAGGTCCGAGATCCGGATAACGCCACAGCGGTCGGGCCTGGTCAGCGCCCTGAAAAGAGAAGTTCGACACCACACCATCTGGATAGGTGGCCTGCATGGGCTCGAAGACTACTCGCTCGCGTACAGCCTGCATGAGCGGCTTGGACACCTGGTCCAGCACCCGGTCGTAGCTGCGGCGCTCGCCCACGTCATCTGTAATGACCGCTGAGATCGGCAGAATTACCGGATCCGGAATCGCGCCGTCGCGTCGCAGTACGTCGTTGACCAAAAACCGGTGCATACGACCGTTGCCGTCAGCGAGCGGGTGTATATAGACGAAACCAAAGGCTGCGATTGCGCTGCGCATTACCGGCGACTGGCCCTGCGTCCTCTCGAGGAACACTCCCAGCCCTTCAAGCATCGCGTCGATTTCATCGGCCGCCGGGGCGACGTAATGAACGACCTCCTCGTAGCGCACCGTTTCGCCGACGAAAACCGGAGACTGACGCACGCCGAAGTGGGTGATCGTCGTCCGATCACCGAGAATTTCCTGCTGCAACTCTGCCAGCGCGGCATTGCTCAATGGGACCGCACCTTGCCCTGTACGACGCGCCATTACGTCGGCAAAGCGTTGCACCCGCCCTACCCGGTCGGCCTCGCCTTCGATGGCGAAGCTGGCCTTGCTCTCGCGTAGCGTCATCCAGACCGCCGACCGCAACAACAGATCCTCGCCGAACTCATCTGTCAATTCACCGAACAGGCGTGGAACGTCCAGTTCGACCGCACGCATTACCGCCTCGGTCTTGACCACGCAAGGACAGAATTTGCGCGTGCCGGGCAGGTTGTCATTTACCCGCCAGCGCTGCACCTTGACCACTCGGTCGCGGGATGCCGACACCAGCTTGGCCTCGTCAATGGCATCGACATAATTGCCGCCTAAGCGCTCGGGCACGACCAGAGCGTCTCCGGTCAGCCATTCATATAGAAACGCAGCACGACGCGCGTACTGCCCAGTAGGCTCGACCGTAACCCAGTCCTGGACGAAAACAGGCCCGGTCTTCTCGAACAGACGGGCAAGGAACTCCAGATGCGGGACTTCATGGCGCAGATGGAACTGCAGATGTGCAGCAATCTCCGCATCCGGGCGCATCGCCTCGGTGTAGGTCTCCAGACGAAAGCCATCGGTGACTTGAGTTGCGCGTCGCCCGCCTACTTGACTCATCACTGGCAATCGCCCCAAAGGCTGCACATCATAGATTTGGGCCAGCCAGGCGGCGCCTATCGCGTCTGCGGGCAAACCGGTCATATAGGGCCTCCGCGGACAAGTTGAGTTTTAGGGGCTAAAAAATGATGTCGTGCCGCCTGATCTGGTCAGCTAACGATTAAGATGGGATAAAAACGATTAGATAACAAGAGCTGTGCGCAAAAACGATTATTTCAACAACCGGCTCGTCAGAGCTAAGAAAGAGGCTGAACCCGCCCCTTTCTCCCTCCGATCACAAAATCGACGTTGCATCGATTTCAGGACAACAGGGGGGTTACCCCTGTTGAGGTTCGGTTATTCCCACTCGATCGTCGCCGGCGGCTTGCTCGACACGTCATACGTGACGCGGGAGATGTCTTCGATTTCGTTGATGATCCGCCCGGACACGGTTTCCAGCAGTTCGTACGGCAGGTGTGCCCAGCGAGCGGTCATGAAGTCGATGGTTTCCACGGCACGCAGGGCCACGACCCAGGCGTAGCGACGGCCATCGCCGACCACGCCGACCGATTTCACCGGCTGGAATACCACGAATGCCTGGCTGACCTTGTGGTACCAGTCGGCCTTGCGCAGTTCTTCGATGAAGATGTGGTCGGCGCGACGCAGCAGGTCGGCGTATTCCTTCTTCACTTCGCCGAGGATCCGCACGCCCAGGCCCGGGCCGGGGAATGGGTGACGGTAGACCATGTCGTAGGGCAGGCCCAGTTCCAGGCCGAGGCGACGCACTTCGTCCTTGAACAGTTCGCGCAGCGGCTCGACCAGTTTCAGGTTCATCTCTTCCGGCAGGCCACCGACGTTGTGGTGGGACTTGATCACGTGGGCCTTGCCGCTCTTGGCGCCGGCCGACTCGATCACGTCGGGGTAGATGGTGCCCTGGGCCAGGTACTTGATGTTGTCCAGCTTGCAGGATTCGGCATCGAACACGTCGATGAAGGTGCGACCGATGATCTTGCGCTTCTTCTCCGGGTCGGACTCGCCGGCCAGGTTGTTCAGGAACTGCTCTTCGGCGTTGGCGCGGATCACCTTGACGCCCATGTTCTCGGCGAACATGGCCATCACTTGCTCGCCTTCGTGCAGGCGCAGCAGACCGTTGTCGACAAAGACGCAGGTCAGCTGGTCGCCGATGGCCTTGTGCAGCAGCGCGGCAACCACCGAGGAATCGACACCGCCGGACAGGCCGAGCAATACGTTGTCGGTGCCGACCTGGGCGCGAACCTGGGCGATGGCATCTTCAGCGATCTTGGAAGGCGTCCACAGGGCTTCGCATTCGCAGATGTCGAGGATGAAGCGCGACAGGATGCGGCCGCCCTGCTTGGTGTGGGTCACTTCCGGGTGGAACTGTACGCCGTAGTAGCGGCGATCGTCGTTGAACATGCCGGCGATCGGGCAGCTCGGGGTGCTGGCGAGGATGTGGAAGTCTTCCGGCATCTTCGTGACCTTGTCACCGTGGCTCATCCACACGTCGAGGCCGAACAGGCCGTCGGCGTCGATGTGGTCTTCGATGCCGTCCAGCAGGCGGCTCTTGCCGACCACGTCGACACGGGCATAACCGAACTCACGCAGGTCGGAACCTTCGACCTTGCCGCCCAGTTGCTCAGCCATGGTCTGCATGCCGTAGCAGATGCCGAAGACCGGTACGCCGAGGTCGAACACCGCTTGCGGGCAGCGCGGGCTGTCGGCTTCGTGCACGGACTCGGGGCCGCCGGCGAGGATGACGCCTTTGGGAGCGAACTCGCGAATCGCTTCTTCATCCATGTCGAACGGATGCAGCTCGCAGTACACGCCGATCTCACGCACGCGGCGGGCGATCAGCTGGGTGTACTGGGAACCGAAGTCGAGGATCAGGATGCGGTGAGCGTGAATGTCGAGGGCCATGACTCATTCTCATGTAGTGAATCAGAAACAACTCGGGGCTGAATGAACAGCCCCGGTGATTAACGTTTTGCTGGAAGCCTTAACCTACACGGTAGTTCGGCGCTTCCTTGGTGATCTGTACGTCGTGGACATGGGACTCGGCCATGCCGGCGCCGGTGATGCGCACGAATTCCGGCTTGGTGCGCATCTCTTCGATGTCCGCGCTGCCGGTGTAGCCCATGGAAGAACGCAGGCCGCCCATCAGTTGATGGATGATCGCGCTCAGGGTGCCCTTGTACGGCACGCGACCTTCGATGCCTTCCGGCACCAGCTTCTCGGCACCCGCGGAGGAGTCCTGGAAGTAACGGTCGGAAGAGCCCTGGGCCTGGGACATGGCGCCCAGCGACCCCATGCCGCGATAAGCCTTGTAGCTACGGCCCTGGAACAGTTCGATCTCGCCCGGCGCCTCTTCGGTACCGGCGAACATCGAACCCATCATCACGCAGTAGGCACCGGCGACGATGGCCTTGGACAGGTCACCGGAGAAGCGGATACCGCCGTCGGCGATCAGCGGCACGCCAGTGCCTTCAAGGGCGGCGGCGACGTTGGCGATGGCGCTGATCTGCGGCACGCCGACACCGGCAACGATGCGGGTGGTGCAGATCGAGCCAGGGCCGATACCGACCTTGACCGCGTCGGCGCCAGCTTCGGCCAGGGCCTTGGCGGCTTCGCCGGTGGCGATGTTGCCGCCGATCACCTGGACGTCAGGGAAGTTCTGCTTGACCCAGCGAACGCGGTCGATCACGCCTTTGGAATGACCGTGGGCAGTGTCGACCACCACCACGTCAACGCCGGCATTGACCAGGGCGGCGACGCGATCGCCGGTGTCCTTGCCGGTGCCGACCGCCGCGCCAACGCGCAGACGACCCTGGTCGTCCTTGCTCGCCAGCGGATAAGCCTTGGCTTTTTCGATATCGTTGACGGTCATCATGCCTTTGAGGGCGAACTTGTCGTCGACGATCAGCACGCGCTCGATGCGGTGCTTGTGCAGCAATTCGCGGACTTCGTCCTTGCTGGTGCCTTCCTTGACCGTGACCAGACGCTCTTTCGGAGTCATCACCTGGCGAACGCTGGCGTCCAGGCGATTCTCGAAACGCACGTCACGGGAGGTGACGATGCCGACCAGGTCGCCATCGTGCAGCACCGGAACGCCGGAGATGTTGTGCATGCGGGTCAGTTCGAACAGATCCCGGACCGTGGCGTCAGCCTCGATGGTGATCGGATCCTTGACCACGCCAGCCTCGAACCGCTTGACCTTGCGCACTTCGGCGGCCTGCTGTTCGATGGTCATGTTCTTGTGAATGATACCGATACCGCCTTCCTGGGCCATGGCAATGGCCAGACGGGCTTCGGTCACGGTGTCCATGGCGGCGGAAACCAGCGGGATATTCAGTTCGATGCCACGGGTGAGACGGGTTTTGAGACTGACTTCGTTAGGCAGTACCTCGGAATAACCGGGCACTAGGAGAATGTCGTCGAAGGTCAGAGCTTCTTGGCTGATACGCAGCATCGCGGGGGCTCCCGAGCGGGAAAATGGAAGCGCGCCATTATACTCATGGACCCCGTCTGGCTCAATGTAAAACTCTGTCTATTATTGGCGGGGTGATTGAGGGGCTGAAACACGGCCTGATCATCAACACATTCCCTGTGGGAGCGAGCTTGCTCGCGATAGCGGTGGATCAGCCAACTCACTATTGAATGTGCCGCCTTCGCGAGCAGGCTCGCTCCCACATGGGTTACTGCGTTTGCCCTTACAACTCCACCCTCACCCAACTCACCGGCTGGTCCAGCCAATCGGCGAACTCATCGATGAACTCCTGCCTGAACCCCGCCTCCAGCCAGTTGTTGAAGATGAAACCCAGGTTGGAGAAGGCGCAGGGTTGCAGGAACAGGAACCCGTTGATGTCATCCTCATGCCCGCACTCAGGGCAGGTGAAGTTGTCGGTGCGACCCGGCATCCACTCCTCCAGGCTTTCGAACAGCGCTTCGCCAATTTCCTTGCGGCACTCGGCGCAGCCGGCCTCTTCAAGAAAGCCCTTGGCCGGCGTGTAGATGCAGCGCTTGGTGATGATCTCCAGGCCGTTGACCGGCTCGCCGAACGGCAACGCGTCGGGATGCAGGACCACCTGGCGGGCGCCGGGGGCGATGGCGTGGGCCATGCGATTGCCAGTGCGACCGCAAGTGGTCAATTGCTCTTCGACGATGTTCTTGCGCACCAGCCAGCGCACGATCGCCCGAGCCCGGGGCTCGTGAACCGGCAAGGTGGAAATTTTCGGGACGATGATGCTTTGCGAATTCATGGCGAGGCCTGGCTGTTTCCCTGGCGGGTCTTATAAAAGGCCGGCAGCTTAATCCCTGGCCCGGCCAGGTCAAGCACTCAGATAGCGCCCGATCAATGCCAGGCCGCTGGCGAGCACCAGCCAGGTGACCAGTCGTACAAACGCCTCTCGCGACATCTTCATGGTCAAGCGGCGCCCAACCCACAGCCCTAGCGCCATGGCCGGCAACAAACACAGCGCCAGTACCAGCAAGGGTAGCTCGGCATACACCCCGGCGACGATGAACAGACTCAAGCGCACCACCGTGCTGCAACTGATCAGCGCACTCTGGGTCGCCCGGGCCGCCTCCTTGGATAACCGGCTATTCAAATAAATGGCATATAAAAAGCCGCCGCTGCCAAACAGCGCGCCGAACATTCCGCCGACCGTGCCCATCGGCAGCGCCCACAGCACCGACAGCTGCGTCGGTCGGGTCTTTATCCACAGGCTGTAGATCGCATAGGCGCTGATGAACAGGCCCATCAACAACAGCAACAGGTCGGATTTGAGGTTGAGCAGGAAAATCACCCCGAGGGTGCAACCCACCGCCATGCATGGCAACAATCGCAGCAACTCGGGCCGGGCGACGTCCCGACGCGATGGCAACAAGTTGCCGAATGCCGCGACAAAATCCAGCAGCACCAGCAGCGGGATGATTTTCGCCAGTGGCATGTACAGCAGCAGGATCGGCGCGGCCACCAGCGCCGTGCCGAACCCGGCGATGCCGAACACGATGTAGGCCAGGGTAATGGCCAGCCCGATCACCAGCCATTGCGTGGGGGCGAAAGCCCATTCACCCAACCACGAGAAAAGATCCATCCGGCACGTCCTTGTCGAGAGCACCGGCGACTTTAGCCAGATTTATTGCGGCATATCCACTACTACCGTAGTGCGCCATCGCGACCACATGGCTTGCCGCAGGCGCCCGCGTGCTAGATGCCCCCTGCGCTCAATGCGCCAACATGTTGTGATGCACGCTGTACATGATCCACAGCGACAGCCCCACCAACAGCGCAATCACCACGGTCGAGAACACCAGGGCCGTCAGGTTCCAGCGTTGTTGCGGTGAGAAGTTCAGGTGCAGGAAATAGATCAGGTGCACAACGATCTGGATCACCGCAAAAATCGCCACGATCCCGGCCGTCAAGGGCTTGGGCAATGTGGGATACATCACCAGGGCGAACGGGATAACGGTGAGGATGACCGACAGAACGAACCCGGTGAGGTAGGATTTTGCGCTGCCGTGGCTGGCATCGACGCTGCTCTGATGACTGCTCATTTACATCACTCCAAACAGATAGACCACGGTAAACACACAGATCCAGACCACGTCGAGGAAGTGCCAGAACAGGCTCAGGCAGCCCAGGCGGGTGGCGTTGACGGTGGTCAGGCCATTGCGTTGCACCTGGAACATCAGCACGGCCATCCACAGCAGCCCCGTGGCGACGTGCAGGCCGTGAGTGCCCACCAGCGTGAAGAAGCCGGTGAGAAAGGCGCTGCGGTTGGGGCCGTAGCCTTCGGCGATGAGTTTCTGGAACTCATGGATTTCCATGCCGATGAACGCCAACCCGAGGACGAAGGTCAGGCCGAGCCAGGCCAATACCTTCTGCTTGTTCCCGGCGCTCAGCGCGAGCATGGCGAAGCCGTAGGTGATGCTGCTGAACAGCAGGATGAAAGTTTCCGTGAGGACGTAGGGCAATTCGAAGATATCGGCGGCGCCGGGCCCGCCGGCGACGCTCTGGCCGAGTACCGCATAGGTCGCGAATAACGTCGCGAACAGAATGCAGTCGGTCATCAGGTAGATCCAGAACCCGAACAGGGTCATGGAGCTTGCGTCCGAGTGACCGTGTTCGGATTCCGGCGCGGTGGCGTGTGGCTGAACGAGATTGGACATGGATCAAGCCTCCGCCAGTGCCTTGATACGTTGGTTTTCGATGCGCGCTACCTCTTCGGCGGGCACGTAGTAATCGATGTCGTCATCGGCGCTGCGCCAGATCACCCCACCAATGGTCGCAACCAGCCCGACGATGGCCAGCCACCAGATATGCCAGACCAGGGCGAAGCACATGATCAGGCTGAACAGGCTGATGACCAGGCCCATCGCGGTGTTGCGCGGCATGTGGATGGCTTGGAAATCGGCTTCGACGGCGGTCTTCTGGCCGCGTTCCTTCATGCCCCAGTAGGCGTCGATGCCCTCCACCACCGGTTGTTGGGCGAAGTTGTAGAGCGGCGGCGGCGAGGCGGTGGACCATTCCAGGGTGCGACCGTCCCACGGATCGCCTGTCAGGTCACGGTTCTGGTGACGCTGGCGAATGCTGAAATAGAACTGCAGGATCTGGCAGACCACGCCGCAGAGGATGATGCCGACGCCGAGCAACTCCAGCTCCAGCCAGGGCCGCCATTCGGGTACGTCGAAATGGTTGAGGCGCCGGGTCATGCCCATGAAGCCAAGGAAGTAGGACGGCATGAAGGCGAAGTAGAAGCCGATGATCCAGCACCAGAACGCCGCCCGGCCCAGGCGATCGTGAAGCTTGAAGCCGAACGCCTTGGGGAACCAGTAAGTCAGTCCACACAGGTAGCCGAACACGGCGCCGCCGATGATCACGTTATGAAAGTGCGCGATCAGAAACAGGCTGTTGTGCAGCAGGAAATCCGCCCCGGGCACCGCCAGCAGCACCCCGGTCATGCCGCCGATGCTGAAAGTGACGATGAAGCCGACGGTCCACAGCATCGGCGTTTCGAAGCGCACGCGCCCCCGATACATAGTGAACAGCCAGGTGAATATCTTCACCCCGGTGGGCACGGCGATGATCATGGTCATGATGCCGAAGAACGCGTTGACGCTCGCCCCCGAACCCATGGTGAAGAAGTGGTGCACCCAGACGATGAAGGACAGGATGGTGATGACAATCGTCGCCCACACCAGCGAGTGATAACCGAACAGGCGCTTGCGGCTGAATGTGGAAGCTACCTCGGAGAAAATACCGAACGCCGGCAGGATCAGGATGTACACCTCCGGATGGCCCCAGGCCCAGATGAGGTTGACGTACATCATCGGGTTGCCGCCCAGCTCGTTGGTGAAAAAGTGCATGTCCAGATAGCGGTCGAGGCTGAGCATGAACAGCGTCGCGGTGAGGATCGGGAATGACGCCAGGATCAGCACAGCCGTGCACAGTACCGTCCAGGTAAACACCGGCATGCGGAAGAGGGTCATGCCCGGCGTACGCATTTTCAGGATGGTGACGAAGAAATTTACCCCGGTGAGCAACGTCCCGACGCCGGATATCTGCAATGACCATATGTAGTAGTCCACCCCGACCCCGGGGCTATAGGACAACCCGGATAACGGCGGATAGGCGACCCAACCGGTGCGCGCAAACTCGCCGACCGCCAGGGAAACATTCACCAGCATCGCGCCGGCCACGAACAGCCAGAAACTCAACGCGTTGAGGAACGGGAACGCCACGTCCCGGGCGCCAATCTGCAACGGCACGACGATGTTCATCAAGCCCACCACCAGCGGCATCGCCATGAAAAAAATCATGATCACGCCGTGGGCAGTGAATATCTGGTCGTAGTGTTCCGGCGGCAGGTAACCGGGCGAGCCGTCGGACGCCATGGCCTGTTGCGTGCGCATCATGATCGCGTCGGAGAAACCGCGCAGCAGCATCACCAGCGCCACGACGATGTACATCACGCCGATGCGTTTGTGGTCCACCGAGGTAAACCACTCTTTCCACAGATAGGTCCATTTGCGGTAGTAGGTGATGGCACCCATGCCGGCCAAGACGACCAGTCCCACCACCGCCAGCGTCCACATGATGATCGGCTCATCCGTCGGGATCGCCTCAAGCGTCAGTTTTCCAAACATGTCCTACTCCTGCGCTGATCTTTGAGTCCCGACGGGAGACCCGATGCTGCCCTGCATGTCGTGCATGCGATGCTCGACTTCACGGGAACGATTCATGCCTTCGTATTTGTCGATGATGCTCTGGAACAAGTCCGGCTGGACCGATGCGTAATGTTCAACCGGGTGCTTGAACGTCGGCTTGGCAAGTCGGGCATAACTGTCCTTGTCCAACCGTCCTTGCCCCGCCCGCACGTCGGCGACCCACTTGTCGAAGCCCGCCGCATCGGTGGCGAGGGTCCGGAAATGCATGTCGGAGAAACCCGGGCCGTTGTAGTTGGCGGCGATGCCCCGGTACTCCCCGGCCTCGTTGGCGATCAGGTGCAGTTGGGTCTGCATGCCGGCCATGGCATAGATCTGCCCGCCCAGCGCCGGAATGAAAAACGAGGTCATGGCGCCGTCCGAGGTCACGCGAAAATTCACCGGTGTGTCCAGTGGCATGGCCAGTTCGTTGACCGAGGCAATGCCCAGCTCCGGATAGATGAACAGCCATTTCCAGTCGGTCGCGATGACCTGCACCACCAGCGGCTTGACGTCCGAATCCAGCGGTCGGTACGGATCCAGCGCATGGGTCGACTTCCAGGTAACCACGCCGAGAATGATGATGATCACCAACGGGACGCCCCAGACCACCGTTTCGATCTTGCGTGAATGGGCCCACTCCGGCGTGTACTTGGCCTTGGTGTTGGAGGCGCGGTACTTCACGGAAAAGACCAACGCCATGACGATGACCGGCACCACCACCAGCAACATCAACAGCGTCGAGAGAATGATCAAGTTGCGTTGGTCAACGCCGACCTGTCCCTTGGGATTGAACAACACCATGTCGCAACCGCCGAGCAACAGCATCCCGCCGACCAGCAACAACCTTGATAAATGCCAAGGCAGTCGAGTTCGCATGTCTACGCTTCGCTTATTGAGTGGCTGTCAGTTGCTGAGCGATCTTGTCTTTTATCGACAGACGCTGTTCCTTGAGTCTGCGGATGTCATCATCCTCGACGTTGCCCGCCGATATCGATTCGGCGGCCAGGACCTGGTTATCCACGTCCGTGTATTCGTCCAGCAGCCGAGCAAGTTCCGGGTCTTGCTGGCGACGCTGTTGGACCGTCTCTTTGCTGCAATTCAAATCTTGGTAGAGATCATGAGAAGCAGGCATGGCCTTCTCCTTTAGCAGTGTTGTTGGGTACACGATTTTTAGAATTGCCCCCTCCGGCTAAGTTGAGAGAAACATCCGGAAACGGTGACGAACGGCACTGCCGACAAAAAAAAAGCCCACGAGACGTGGGCAAAAGGGAAAGCTGTTTTTTCGCCTGGGCGGCTCAGGAAGATTGTCTGCCGGCGGCCGGCGACATGGCGGTGGAATCCACCCGCACCGTGTGCGCCTGGTTTACGGCCCGCTCCCATTCCCTGGCATCGTGACTGCAGAAAATCTCGACGTGCCCGTTCTGGACTTGCGCCAACTCGCGAAGGCGATCCTGGTTGCGCATCCGTGCCGAACGGTAGGTGTCCATCATGTATTGGTAGAACCTCAGCCCCGGTGGGCAATGGCGCTCGGGTTGATGGACCTCGTCATGGAAAAAATAGGCATCACCGGCGTGCAGCAGCCAACCGTCCGGAGTGCGCAGCGCGATCCCGGCATGTCCGGCGGTGTGTCCCTGAAGCGGCACCAGGAAAATGTCCTCTTCCTCGGCGCCGATCAGTGCGCGCACCGAATCGAAGCCGAACCAGGTATCGCCTTCGGGGGCATAGAACTCCCAGCTATCGACGCCCTGCCACTGCCGCGCCTGGAACCGTCGTCGACTTATCCAGGTGTCGGCGCTGCGGGCCGTCGCCATCTCGTCGCGCATTACATGCACCCGGGCCTGGGGAAAATCCTGGAGCCCGCCGGCGTGATCGAAATCCAGGTGCGTCAGCAGGATGTGCCGTACATCGTTGGCCTCGAAACCCAATCGCCGCACCTGCTCCAAAGCCGTGAGGCGATGCTCGAACTGGATGTTGTTGAACACTCGAAAGAATCGGCTCAGCCGTTGCGGCGTCTGCACATCCCGCTGGCCAAACCCGGTGTCCACCAGGACCAGGCCGTTGGTGTCGGTTTCAACCAGCAGGCAATGACACACCAGGCACGCCGTCAGCCCCCGGCTGTAACCATCGAATAGCGCCCCGCCTACCGGGCACATGCATCCGCAGTTCAGGTGATGGATACGCATGGATGGCCTCCTTTCGCGGGGATATTTGTCTCTTGAAATCGACTGGAAGCAGGCGCGGTGAATTCCGCGCAGGCGACGGGCGGCGCAACACATAAGCGGTGGAAACGGGCTCGCTCGAAGCAGGCGACTCCGCTTGACTGGAGGTACGCAGGAGGAAATTTCTACATACATGGAGATTCGCAAGCGAATCCCCTTATCATGCCGCCCATGATTAAAGATCCCTTTGCCCGACTGGGCCTGGACCGCGAGGTCCTGACTGTCAGCCAGCTCAACGGCCGTGCGCGGGTGTTGCTCGAAGACGTGTTCAGCAACATCTGGGTCGAGGGCGAGATTTCCAACCTCGCCCGCCCCGCCTCCGGCCACGTGTATTTCACGCTCAAGGACAGCGGCGCCCAGGTGCGTTGCGCGCTGTTCCGACAGAACGCCGCTCGGGTGCGCCAGGCATTGAAAGACGGGCTGGCGGTGAAGGTACGCGGCAAGGTCTCGCTGTTCGAGGGCCGTGGCGACTATCAACTGATCCTCGACACCGTGGAGCCGGCCGGCGATGGTGCCCTGCGCCTGGCGTTCGACGCCCTGAAGGAAAAGCTCAGCGCCGAAGGCCTTTTCAGTGCCGAGCGCAAGGTACCGCTGCCGGCCCATCCGCAACGCATCGGCATCATCAGTTCGCCCACCGGCGCGGTGATCCGCGACATCATCAGCGTGTTCCGTCGCCGCGCGCCGCAGATTTCCCTGACCTTGATTCCGACAGCCGTGCAGGGCCGTGAAGCCACCGCACAGATCGTCCGCGCGCTGAAACTGGCCGATGCCCGAGGCTTCGATGCGCTGATCCTGGCCCGGGGCGGCGGTTCGCTGGAAGACCTGTGGTGCTTCAACGAAGAAGCCGTGGCTCGTGCGGTAGACGCCTGCGTCACGCCCATCGTCAGCGCGGTAGGCCATGAGACCGACGTCTCCATCAGCGATTTCGTCGCCGATGTGCGCGCCCCGACTCCGTCCGCCGCCGCCGAACTGCTCGCACCGGACGCCGGCGACCTGGTGCGCCGGGTCGAAAGCCTGCACCGGCGCCTGGTGATGCGCATGCGCGACCGCCTGATGCGCGACCAGTTGCGCCTCGAAGGCCTCATTCGCCGCCTGCGTCACCCCGGTGAACGCCTGCGCCAGCAAGCCCAGCGCCTCGACGACCTGGACATGCGCATGCGCCGGGCCTTCGAACGCAGCCTCAATACCCGCCGCGAACGCCTGATTCGCCTGGAAACCCGCCTGGCCGGGCAACATCCGGGCCGTCAGCTGGCCATGTTGCGCCATCGCCTCGACAGCCTCGCCGAACGCCTGCCCCGAGCCATGCGCGAAGGCCTGAAAACCCGCCGCGTACAGTTGCACAACCAGATGCAGACGCTGCACATCGTCAGCCCACTGGCGACCCTTGGCCGTGGCTACAGCATCCTGCTCGACGAACGCGGCCATGCGATCCGCAACGCCGGACAAACCCGCACCGGCCAGCGCCTGACCGCCAGGCTCGGCGAAGGGGAACTGCTGGTGCGGGTCGAAGACAATCACCTGACACCGGTCACCCTTTCTCTACTGGATTGATTCATGCCGCGATTTCTCGCTCCACTGCTCTTGCTGTGCATCGCCGCCAACGCCCAGGCTGACAGCTACATCACTCGCCTGCTGAACAAGCCGGTGCCCGGCGGCGTGGCCGTGGTGGATCTGGGCAGCGCGGCCCAGGCGCCGAAAGCCACGTACCAGGGCAAACCGGTGCTGGTGGTCAAGGAACAGCAGAACTGGCTGGCAATTGTCGGCATTCCGCTGACCGTCCAACCCGGCACCCAGCAGATCAGCAGTGGTGGCGCCACCCAGCCCTTCGTGGTTGGCTACAAGAAATACCCCGAGCAGCACATCACCCTGAAAAACAAGCGCCAGGTCAATCCGGACCCTGCGGATCTGAAGCGCATCGAGGGCGAGCTTGCGGTGCAGTTGAAGGCCTACCGCAGCTTCAGCCCCAACATCCCCAGCAACCTGCTGCTGGACAAACCGGTGAACGGCCCGCTGTCGAGCAAGTTCGGGGTGCGCCGCTTTTTCAACGGCGAAGAGCGCAACCCTCATTCCGGCCTGGACTTCGCCGTGCCCGCCGGCACGCCGATCAAGACCCCGGCCGCCGGCAAGGTGATCCTCACCGGCAACTACTTTTTCAATGGCAACACCGTGTTCGTCGACCATGGCCAAGGCTTCATCAGCATGTTCTGCCACATGTCGAAGATCGACGTGAAGGTCGGCCAGCAACTGGCGCGCGGCACCGTGGTCGGCAAGGTTGGCGCCACCGGCCGCGCAACCGGGCCGCACATGCACTGGAACATCAGCCTGAATGATGCGCGGGTGGATCCGGCGATCTTTATCGGGGCGTTTCAGCCCTGAGTAATTGCGGTGCGGCTACTGGCCTCTTCGCGGGCAGGCTCGCTCCCACAGGGATCCGCGTCGCGCTACGGACCTGATGTGGGAGCGAGCCTGCTCGCGAAGACGGCAGTCGTATCGCCCCCACCTCAGAAATTGCCAAGCTCAAAACATCAACGCAATTTCCATAATATTTAATCGAGAAACCAGCGATAAAATCTCGCAAACCCACCCAAAAACAGAACTTCTCCCAATTTTTCCCGACTGCTTGCAACCCCCCGGCCACGCGGTTAGGGTTGAGGGCATGAAAACCTCTCACACCCTCATTCAGCTTCGCCAGCACCGCAGCCTGTGCCTCGTCAGCGCACGACTGCCGGGCTGAATCGCGGCACCTCGTCCAGGCGTGAAGCCAACCCGTTCGAACCACCGGCAGGCCGCCTCTTTCCGGCCACGACAATAAGGATTTCCCCATGAGCATGCTCAAAGACCCGTCTTCGAAGTACCGCGCCTTCCCGACCATCAACCTGCCGGATCGCACCTGGCCGTCGAAGACCATCACCGCCGCGCCGATCTGGTGCAGTTCCGACCTGCGTGACGGCAACCAGTCGCTGATCGAGCCGATGGATGCGGCCAAGAAGCTGCGCTTCTGGAAAACCCTCGTTGCAGTGGGCGTGAAGGAAATCGAAGCATCGTTCCCGGCCGCTTCGCAGACTGACTTCGACTTTGTGCGCACCCTCATCGAAGAAGGCCACATCCCGGACGACACCACCATCCAGGTGCTGACCCAGGCCCGTGAAGACCTGATCGCTCGCACCTTCGAGTCCCTGCGTGGCGCGAAGAAAGCCATCGTCCACCTGTATAACGCCACCTGCCCGTCGTTCCGCCGCATCGTGTTCAACCAGGACAAGGAAGGCGTGAAGGAAATCGCCGTGAACGCGGCCAAGCTGTTCGTCAAATACGCCGCCCAGCAGCCGGAAACCCAATGGCAGTTCGAGTACTCGCCAGAAACCTTCAGCGCGACCGAGCTGGAGTTCGCCAAGGAAGTCTGCGATGCGGTGATCGAAGTGTGGAACCCGACGCCTGAGCGCAAGGTGATCCTCAACCTGCCGGCCACCGTCGAAGTCGCCACTCCGAACATCTACGCCGACCAGATCGAGTGGTTCCACCGCAACATCACCCGGCGTGACAGCGTGCTCATCAGCCTGCACACCCACAACGACCGTGGCACCGGCGTGGCCGCCACCGAGCTGGGCCTGATGGCCGGCGCCGACCGTGTCGAAGGCTGCCTGTTCGGCAACGGCGAGCGCACCGGCAACGTCGACCTGGTGACCGTGGCGCTGAACCTCTACACCCAGGGCATCGACCCTGAGCTGGACTTCTCCGACATCGACGGCGTGCGCAAGGTCGTCGAGGAATGCAACCAGATCCCGGTCCACCCACGTCACCCGTATGTCGGCGACCTGGTCCACACCGCGTTCTCCGGCTCGCACCAGGACGCAATCCGCAAGGGCTTCGCCCAGCAGAAACCGGATACCCTGTGGGAAGTACCGTACCTGCCGATCGACCCGGCCGACATCGGCCGCAGCTACGAAGCGGTGATCCGCGTGAACAGCCAGTCGGGCAAGGGCGGCATCGCCTACCTCCTGGAGCAGGAATACGGCATCAGCCTGCCGCGCCGCATGCAGATCGAGTTCAGCCAGGTGGTACAGCGTGAAACCGATCGCCTGGGCCTGGAAATGACTGCCCAGCAGATCCACGCCCTGCTTCAGCGCGAATATCTGCAAGCCAACACTCCGTACGCGCTGGTCAGCCATCGCCTGCAGGAAGAGAACGGCAACAGCGCCGTGGAAGTGGAAGTCGCCAGCAAGGGCCAGGGCGAGACCAACCTGCACTGGCGTGGCCGAGGCAACGGCGCGCTGGAAGCGCTGGTGGCCGGGCTGCCGATTCCGGTGGAAATCATGGACTACAACGAACACGCCATCGGCGCCGGCACCAACGCCAAGGCTGCGGCGTACATCGAACTGCGCGTCAACGGCGAACGTGCGGTGCATGGCGTGGGCATCGATGAAAACATCACCACGGCGAGCTTCAAGGCGCTGTTCAGCGCACTGAACCGCTCGCTGAGCCAGCCGGAAGCCAAGGCGGCTTGATCGGTCGCTGAAAAACAAAAGGCCCCGGGGTGTGAATCTCGGGGCCTTTTGTTTGGCTGGTGGTTTGTGCTGTCTGTCAGGGCCTCATCGCGAGCAAGCTCGCTCCCACAATAGTCGGCGTTATGCAAAACAATGTGGGAGCGAGCTTGCTCGCGATAGCGGCCTAACAGGCAACACAAATATCAGGCATGGGTATCGATCGAAACCGTCATCGCCTGCAGCAGCGCGGCCTGCAAAGTCTGCAAAGTCGCCTGGGTCCCCATGATCTGGGTCTGGATCGCCATGGCCTGCTGGGCTTTCTGCTCCTCATTGGCTCGGCTTTTCTGCACGCGGGCCAATTGGGCCTGCTGGTCGGCCAGCAACTTTTCGGTCCGCTCGATCTGCTTCTTCAGCTGCTCGATGATATTGCTGCCGTTGCTGCCGCCAACACCGGCGATATTTGCGCCGCTGGTGTCGACTTTCAGTTCTTTGTCCTTGTCCTTCTCTTCGCCGGTGTCAGGCGATACCACCGGACTGACGGCTTTCTCTTCCTCGGCGCCCCTGATGGAGACTTTGGGGGCCGACAGCGGATAAGGGTTTACGGTCGTTGCGCTGATACTGGTCATGGGGACTCCTCCTTGGCTGACCTGTTATCGGCGTGCAATACCATTCCTTGAGGGCTGAATCGTTTCAATAGATGAATTCGAAGCGATCAGCGTCCAGGTTCGCCGGAAAGCGTGTGCGATACGCCGCCAGGTCCGCCGCGCTCAGGCACACCGTGAACACGCCGTCGGCGTCGCCGGCACTGAGCAGCGTCTCGCCCTGAAAGTCCAGCACCTGACTGTCTCCGGTATAAGCGAAGCCCTTGCCGTCGGTGCCGATCCGGTTCACCGCCGCCACATAGCAGAGATTTTCGATGGCCCGTGCCGGCAGCAGCCGGTTCCAGTGCTGACGCCGGGCGCCCGGCCAGTTGGCGGTGTATAGCAACAGGTCGGTGTCCTCGGCATCGCGACTCCAAGCCGGGAAGCGCAGGTCGTAGCAGATCAGCGGCCGAATCCGCCAGCCCTTGAGCTCGAACAACACCTGCTGGTCACCCGGTGTGTAATGGTTGTGCTCGCCGGCCATGCGAAACAGATGACGCTTGTCGTAATGCAGCACCTCGCCATCCGGACGCGCCCACAGCAAGCGATTGCGATGGCTGCCGTCGGCGGCCTGGATGATCACGCTGCCGGTGATCACGGCGTCCAGCTTTGCCGCCTGGGCCTTGAGCCACTGGCTGGCGGGGCCGTTCTCCGGCTCGGCCAGGGCCTCGGACTCCATGGAAAAACCGGTGGTGAACATTTCCGGCAGGATGATCAGGTCCGCCCCGCGCGCCTGTTCGAGCAGCGCGTCAAAATGTTCCAGGTTGGCCCCGCGGTCATGCCAGGCCAGCGTAGTCTGGATCAAGGCAATGTTCAGATTGGGCAACGCGCTCAGATCACGCATAGTTTTTCCGCCGCTTCGCGCAGCGTCTCCTCGCGTTTGGCAAAACACAGGCGCACCAGGCGCTGGCCCTGCGGCGGGTTCTGGTAGAACACCGAGATCGGAATGGTCGCCACGCCGTGTTCGCGGGTCATCCAGAGCGCCATGTCGACGTCATTGAGGTCCGGGCGGATCTGCGAATAATCCACCAACTGGAAATACGTGCCGGCGACACGCTGGAAAGTGAAGCGCGACGGCGCCAGCAGATCGCAGAACAGGTCGCGCTTGGCCTGATAGAAATCCGGCAGTTCATCGACATGCTCCGGATGCTCGGCCATGTAGTCGGCCAACGCGTATTGCAACGGTGTCACCCCGCAGAAACTGACGTACTGGTGCACCTTGCGCAGCTCCGCCGTCAGGGCCGCTGGCGCGACGACGTAGCCGGTTTTCCAGCCCGTGACGTGGTAGGTCTTGCCGAACGAACTGACGACGAAGGCACGGCGATAAAGCTCTTCGTGGGCAAGGACGCTGACATGGGGCACGTCGTCGAATACCAGATGCTCATAAACCTCATCGCTGATCAGGTAGATGTCGCGGTCGCGAATCAACGCCGCCAACTGGTCCAGCTCGGCGCGGCTGATCAATGCGCCGCTGGGGTTGTGCGGCGTGTTGAGGATGATCATTCGCGTGCGCGGACTCAGGGCTTCGCCAAGCTTCTGGAAGTCGATGGCAAAATCATCCAGGCCCAGTTGCACATGTACGCAACGCCCGCCGGCCAGTTGCACGGCAGGTTCGTAGCTGTCGTACGCTGGGTCGAAGACGATCACTTCGTCGCCGCTGTGTACCACCGCCGCGATGGCGCAGAAAATCGCCTGGGTCGCGCCGGGGGTCACGGTGACTTCCTGATCGGCGTCGACGCTGGCGCCATAGCTGCGGGCGATCTTTGCCGCGATCTGCTGGCGCAGGGCTGGCAGGCCGGTCATCGGCGAATATTGATTGTGGCCTTGGGCGATATGCCGGCCCACTGCATCGCGCAGGGCCTGCGGGCCATCGAAATCGGGAAAGCCCTGGGACAGGTTCAGCGCACCGGTCTGCGCGGCAAGCTGGGACATCTGGGTAAAAATGGTGATGCCGACATTCGGCAACTTGCTGGTGATCATCGAGGGTTCCCTGGGTCTGCACCCGGCTCTGGCGCGGCGCGGGAGAGGTCGAGGATAGCCCAATCGCCGGGCATGAAAAAGGGTGCCCCGTGGGCACCCTCTTCAATGCATCTCGTCACAGAACCAGTGGCGAGGGGATTTATCCCCGGTGGGTTGCGCAGCAACCCTAAACCCAACAACTCGGTGTATCAGGCGTATCGAGTTGCCTGTCCTGGGGCTGCTGCGCAGCCCAGCGGGGATAAATCCCCTCGCCACAGGGTTTTGCGTGCTGCATCGCCAATCAGCGCTTGTCGCGGCGCTTCTTGTCGGCCTTCTTGTGGTGCGACATCAAGCGGCGCTTCTTGTTGACCTGGCGGTCGGTGAGCGTGTTCTTGTTGCCTTCGTACGGGTTCTCGCCGCCCTTGAACTCGATGCGGATCGGCGTGCCGACCAGCTTCAGGACGCGACGGTAAGTGTTTTCCAGATAACGAACGTAGGACTTGGGCACCTTCTCGATCTGGTTACCGTGGATCACGATGATCGGTGGGTTGGCACCGCCCAAGTGGGCGTAGCGCAGCTTGATCCGGCGGTTGTTGACCATCGGTGGCGCATGCTCGCCGACCGCGTCTTCGAGAATCTGGGTCAGGCGGTTGGTCGGCCAGCGGGTAACCGCCGACTTGAACGAGTTCTGCACCGAGGCGTAGAGGTTGCCCACGCCGGTACCGTGCAGGGCCGAGATGAAGTGGATGTCGGCAAAGTCGACGAAGAACAGCCGACGCTGCAGTTCGACCTTGACGTAATCGCGCTCGCTCGGCGTCATGCCGTCCCACTTGTTGATCGCGATGACCAGTGCACGACCGGCTTCCAGGGCGAAGCCCAGCAGGTTCAAGTCGTGATCGACCACGCCTTCGCGGGCGTCCATCACGAAGATGACCACGTTGGCGTCTTTGATCGCCTGCAGCGTTTTGACCACGGAGAATTTTTCGACTTCTTCGTGGATCTTGCCGCGCTTGCGCACACCGGCCGTGTCAATCAGCGTGTACTTCTCTTCGTTACGCTCGAAGGGAATGTAGATGCTGTCACGGGTGGTGCCGGGCTGGTCGTAGACGATGACCCGGTCTTCACCGAGCATGCGGTTGACCAGCGTCGACTTGCCGACGTTCGGGCGGCCGATGATAGCGATCTTGATGCCGTCCTTTTCGCTCGGACCCGGAATGCGCTTGGCTTCCTCGCCCTCGGCAACGACTTCTTCCTCGCCCTCTTCCGGCTCGTCTTCATCGTCCTTGGGGAAATCAGCCAGGGCGATTTCCAGCATCTGGGTGATGCCGCGACCGTGGGCACCGGCGATCGGAATCGCCTGGCCCATGCCCAAAGGTGCGAACTCGGCGCGAGCCATGTCCGGGTCGATATTGTCGACCTTGTTGGCGACCACATAGGAACGCTTGTTACGTTTGCGCAAATGCTCGGCGATCATCTGGTCGGCGGCGGTAAAACCGGCCTTGGCGTCTACCAGGAACAGCACCACATCGGCTTCTTCGATGGCGAGCAGCGACTGCTCGGCCATTTTTTCGTCCATGCCGTGTTCATCACCGGAGATGCCACCGGTGTCGACCAGAATATAGGTACGCCCTTGCCACTTGGCCTCACCGTATTGGCGATCACGGGTCAGACCGGACAAGTCGCCGACGATAGCGTCGCGAGTCCTGGTCAGGCGGTTGAACAAGGTGGACTTGCCGACGTTCGGTCGGCCCACCAGGGCGATTACGGGAACCATGCGGCTCTCCACTTCGTTATTTCAGAAAATACAAAAGCCGCTGCGAGGCAGCGGCTGGTGCTCGGGGGCCACCTTGTGGGAGCGAGCCTGCTCGCGAAAGCAGTGGGTCAGTCGACATACAGGCCGCTGGACCAGCGCATTCGCGAGCAGGCTCGCTCCTACAAAGGTGAAGCCGCTTGGGAATTAACCCAAGCATAGTCTTACTTGATGGTCAGGGCTTCCAGTTTGCCGCTGTTGCCATACACATAGATCATGTTTCCCACCACCAGCGGACGGGCACGCAGGCCGTCGCTGTCGATGCGCTCGCGACCGACGAAACGACCGTCAACCTGGCTGAGCAGGTGCAGGTAACCTTCCAGGTCACCCACTGCAACGTAGCTGGAGAACACTTCCGGGGCCGACAGTTGGCGACGGGCCAGGGAGTCGTTGCTCCACAATGCGGTGGTGGAACGCTCGTCAACACCTTCGACGGTGCCCGAGGACAGGCTCACGTAGACGCTACCGAAACCTTGGGCGACACCGGCGTAGCTCGACGCATCGCGCTGCCACAACGGACGGCCGCTTTCCAGGTCCAGCGCCGCAACGCGGCCCTGGTAACTGGCGACGTACAGCGTACCGCCGGACAGCAGCAGGCCGCCGTCGATGTCGACCACACGCTCCAGCTCCGAACGACCTTGCGGGATCGCTACGCGCTGTTCCCAGACCGGTACGCCGTTGGAAATATCCAGGGCCACGACTTTACCGGTCGACAAGCCAGCCACCGCGAGGCGGTTGGTGACGATCGGCGCACTGGTGCCACGCAGGGTCAGTACCGCCGGAGTGCTGTCGTACAACCAGCGCTGGTTGCCGGTGGCGGCATCCAGGCCAATCAGGCGGTCGTCCTGGGTCTGCACCACCACCACGTCACCGTTGGTAGCGGGCGGCGCGAGCACTTCGCTGGTCACGCGGGCGCGCCATCTCTCTTCACCGCTGCTCGCGTCCAGGGCGACGATCTCGCCCTTGAGCGTGCCGATCATGACCAGCCCGTAACCCACGCCAACGGCGCCGGACACAGGCAGCTCAAGATCCTTTTCCCATTTGACGTCGCCGCTCATGCGATCCATGGCCATGACGACGCCAGTCACGTCGCCGGCATAGAGGGTGTCGCCGTCGATGGCCGGCACCAGCATGTTGTAGGTTTCACCCTGGCCGTCACCGATGGAGCGGCTCCATTGCTTCTGCAGCACGACTTCTTCTTTGAAATCGGTCAGTTCGGCCGGAGGCAGTTCTTTCTTGCTGTTGCTGCTGCAACCCGCGGCCAGAATGGCCAGGGCCAGCAATGCTGCATGTTTCCAACGGATCACGTCACGCATCCCCTTTGGCCAGGTCGTCCAGCTTGATTTGCAGGCCACCGACTGCGGCTTCATCCGACAGCGCAGCCTTGGCTTTTTGGTAGGCCGCATGGGCCTCATTGGCACGGCCCAGCTGTACCAGCAGGTCGCCCTTGAGTTCTTCGCGGGTCGCCAGGAACGCCTTGTCGGCGTCGCCGTCGAGCAGCTTCAGCGCGTCTTCGGCCTTGTTCTGTGCTGCCAGCACCTGCGCCAGGCGCTGACGCGCGACTTCGCCCAGGGTCGGGTTGGCCGGTTTGTCGACGATGGCTTTCAGCTCGGTGACCGCGTCGTCCAGCTTGCCGCTGTCGACCGCGACCTTGGCCACGAACAGGCTGCCGTACTGGGCATAGGCGGTGCCGCCGAACTCTTTGTTGAGCTTGCCGGCCAGGTCGGCCACGCGCGCCGCGTCAGGCTTGCCGTCGGGGGTCAGGGTGGTTTCCAGCAGTTGCTGGTAAAGCACCGAGGCACCTTGCGACTGGTTGCTCTGGTATTTCTGGTAGGCCTGCCAGCCGAACACGATGACCAGCGCCAACAGGCCGCCAGTGACCAGCGGCTTGCCGTTGCGCGTCCACCAGTCCTTCAAATCCGCCAGCTGTTCATCTTCGGTACTCGACACCCCAATACTCCTTAATCGCTAAATCGGCTGTTTGACAGCTTCAACCCTGCACGACGCAGGTGGCCAGGTGTGCAGCAAGCGCATCCCAGGCAATGCTTTGTTGTTCGCCCTGGCCACGCAGGGGTTTGAAACCTACCACTTGTTGGGCCAGTTCGTCGTCACCAAGAATCAGTGCGTACAGTGCACCGCTCTTGTCGGCCTTCTTGAATTGGCTCTTGAAGCTGCCGGCGCCGGCGTTGATCTGCAGGCGCAGGTTGGGCAACTGATCGCGCACTCGCTCGCTCAGGGCCAGGGCGGCCAGTTCGGCGGCCTCGCCAAAGGCGCAGAGGTACACATCGACCTGGCGGGCCAGCTCTTCCGGCACCTTGTCCAGCGCTTCAAGCATCAGCACCAGACGCTCGATGCCCATGGCAAAACCCACGCCCGGGGTCGGCTTGCCGCCCATCTGCTCCACCAGCCCGTCGTAGCGGCCACCGGCGCACACGGTGCCTTGGGCGCCGAGCTTGTCGGTGACCCACTCGAAGACGGTCTTGCTGTAGTAATCCAGGCCACGGACCAACTTGGGGTTGATCACGTAAGGGATGCCGACGGCGTCCAGACGTGCCTTCAGCCCTTCGAAATGCGCGCGGGATTCGTCGTCGAGGTAGTCGGCCATTTTCGGCGCGTCCACCAGGATCGCCTGGGTCTCCGGGTGCTTGGTATCAAGCACGCGCAGCGGGTTGGTCTTCAGGCGGCGCTGGCTGTCTTCGTCGAGCTTGTCGACATGGGCGGACAGAAACTCCACCAACGCCTCGCGGTAGCGGCCACGGGATTCGCTGGTGCCCAGGCTGTTGAGCTCAAGCTTGACCGCATCGCGCAGGCCCAGCTCGCCCCACAGGCGCCAGGTCATCACAATCAGCTCGGCATCGATGTCCGGACCTTCAAGGTTGAATACTTCGAGGCCGATCTGGTGAAACTGGCGATAACGACCTTTCTGCGGACGCTCGTGGCGGAACATCGGGCCGATGTACCAGAGTTTCTGCACCTGGCCGCCGCCGGTGATGCCGTGCTCAAGCACTGCACGCACGCATGCTGCCGTGCCTTCGGGGCGCAGGGTCAGGGAATCGCCGTTGCGGTCGTCGAAGGTGTACATCTCTTTTTCGACGATGTCGGTCACTTCACCGATGGAGCGCTTGAACAGCTCGGTGAACTCGACGATGGGCATGCGGATCTGCCGGTAACCGTAGTTATCCAGCAGGCGCGCGACGGTGCCCTCGAAATAGCGCCACAGGGGCGTCTGCTCGGGCAGGATGTCGTTCATGCCACGAATGGCTTGCAGAGACTTGCTCACGTGTATTCCTTAATCTTGCGACTTAACCGCGCGCGATGACCGCTGCGTCGGCTTCGACCTTTTCGGCCGCTTTCTGGCGGATCAGCTTTTCCAGCTCATCCACCAGATTGTCATTCGTCAGTTTCTGCGACGGCTTGCCGTCGATGTAAATCAGGTTCGGCGTGCCGCCCGTCAGGCCGATATGGGCCTCCTTGGCTTCGCCGGGCCCGTTGACCACGCAACCGATCACCGCGACATCCAGCGGCACCAGCAGGTCTTCAAGGCGCCCTTCCAGCTCGTTCATGGTCTTGACCACATCGAAGTTCTGCCGCGAGCAGCTCGGGCAGGCGATGAAGTTGATCCCACGGGAACGCAAGTGCAGGGACTTGAGGATGTCGTAGCCGACTTTCACTTCCTCGACCGGGTCCGCCGCCAACGAGATGCGGATGGTATCGCCAATCCCTTCGGCGAGCAGCATACCGAGGCCGACGGCAGATTTCACCGTACCCGAGCGCAACCCACCGGCTTCGGTGATGCCCAGGTGCAACGGCTGGACGATTTCCTTGGCCAGCAGGCGGTAGGCTTCGACGGCCATGAACACGTCGGAGGCCTTCACGCTGACCTTGAAGTCCGGGAAATTCAGGCGTTCAAGGTGCTCGACATGGCGCAGCGCCGATTCCACCAGCGCGGCCGGAGTCGGTTCGCCGTACTTCTTCTGCAGGTCTTTTTCCAGGGAACCGGCATTGACGCCGATACGGATCGGAATGCCGCGATCACGGGCGGCATCCACCACCGCGCGCACGCGATCTTCGCGACCGATGTTGCCCGGGTTGATACGCAGGCAGTCGACGCCCAGCTCGGCCACGCGCAAGGCAATGCGGTAGTCGAAGTGAATGTCGGCCACCAACGGCACCTTGACCAGCTGCTTGATCTTGCCGAACGCCTCGGCGGCGTCCATGTCCGGCACGGATACGCGGACGATATCGACGCCGGCGGCTTCAAGACGATTGATTTGCGCGACCGTGGCGGCCACGTCATTGGTGTCGCTGTTGGTCATGCTCTGCACAGCGATTGGCGCATCGCCGCCCACGGGCACGTTACCGACCCAGATCTTCCGGGATTCGCGACGCTTGATAGGAGATTCGCCGTGCATGACTTATTGACCCAACTTCAGGCGAGCGGTCTCGCCACTGGTGAACGGAGCCACATCGACCGGCTGGCCGTTGTAGCTGACCTGCGCGCCACGGGCATAGCCCAGGCGTACGGCAAACGGCGGCCGGCCGTTGACGGACGTGCTGTCGCCCTTGCGCTTGAGGCCGCTGAACAGGACCTTGCCGTTGCCGTCGGTAATCTGCGTCCAGCAATCGGCGGTGAACTGGATCTGTACCTGGCCATCGCCGGGCGCAGGAGCCGGGGCCGCCGGGGTTGCTGGCGCTGCTGGCACGGCCGGAGCGGCCACGGTTGGCGCTGGCGTGACAGGAGCAGGAGCCGCCGGGGTGGTCGGCGCGCTGCCGGAATGGGCCGGAGCCGTGGGGGCGGCAGGTGTTGGGGCTGGCGCGGGAACGGATGGCACGACAGGCTCGGCACCCGCGGCGGCATCAGTCTCGCCGTTATCTTGGCCTTGAGGCAATGCCAGGGCGGTTTCACCCTCAGTCTGCCCCTCGACAACAGCCTGGTCTTCCGGTTCATCCAGCGGATGAATCTGGGTGGTGCCGTCGGCGCCTTCGACTTCGACATGCTCAGGGTTCATCGCAACCGGCTCCTTGCTGCGCAAGGAAGCCTGATCCTGCCACCAGACGAAACCGCCACCGATCACCGCGATCAGCAGCAACAGGCTGACGATACGCAAAATGGTATGGGAAACGCGCACTGGCTCCTCGATACGGCCCAGGCTGTGCACACTGCTGCCCTGGGCGTCGGAACCGGTGTATTGATCGAATTGCTGGACCAGCACGGTCTGGTCCATGCCAAGCAACTTGGCATAGGCGCGGATGTAGCCCCGGGCGAAAGTATGCCCAGGCAATTTGTCGAACGCGCCGGCTTCCAGGTTGCTCAGGGAAGTCACGGTGAGATTGAGCTTGAGGGCCACTTCGGCCAGCGACCAACCATTGCTTTCGCGGGCTTGACGCAGGGTCTCACCGGGATTTACGCGAGTCGCTGCTACAACTTCGGGATGCGCCGCTTTCATCATTGCTCCGACAGGTATTGCTGATATTCCGGCGTACCGGGATAGAGTCTTTTGAGTTGCAGGCCATAACTGGCGGCCTTGTCACGATCTTCAAACACATGCGCCAGCCGAACGCCGAGCAATAGACTACGTGCATTTTGCTCGCTGAGCAGGCTAAACCGCTCGTAATAGTCGCGAGCGGGCACATAATGCCTGTCTTCGTAAGACAACTCAGCCATTTCCAGCAACGCGCGCGGTTGCTGGCGGTTGAGCCGCAGCGCCTTTTCGAGCTGCTGGCGGGCCAGGTCACGCTGGCCGAGTTTCGCGGCGGTCATGCCGAGGTTCTCGAACACCCGCGAACGCTCAGGGTAAAGGGTATCGGCGGCCGCTTGCTCGAAGCGCTCGTAGGCTTCCTTGTAGCGTGCCTGCTCGTAGAGGAAGCTGCCGTAGTTGTTGAGGATCCGGGCGTCTTGCGGGCGAGCGGACAACGCCTTGCGAAAGTGTTCGTCGGCCAGTTCCGGCTCCATCTCGGCCTGGAACACCAGGGCCAGCGCCGCATTGGCATCGGCGTCCGAGCTGTCCAGCTCAAGGGCCTTCTTGAGCGGCACCTTGGCCCGTTCGGTCATGCCCTGTTGCAAATAGCCGATGCCCAGCTGCACATAGGCCTCGCGCGCTTCGTCACGGCCCTTGCTGGTTTTCATCGGGTTATAGTCGCCCGACAGAACACAACCGGAACAAAGACCGGCCAGCAGCAACAGCAGCGCAAAGCGCAGGGACATAGAGTTCCTCTCTTAGTGACTGTTCGCAGCGTTCTGTACTGCATCGTCCGCGGCGTTCAATTCGCGCACGGCAATGTAGCGTTCGCTGCGACGGGTGCGATCCAGCACCTGTCCTACCAATTGGCCACACGCGGCATCGATGTCTTCGCCACGGGTGGTGCGCACGGTGACGTTGAAGCCAGCGTGGTGAAGCTGATCCTGGAACCGACGAATCGCATTGTTGCTCGGACGCTCGTAGCCGGAATGCGGGAACGGGTTGAACGGGATCAGGTTGATCTTGCACGGGATGTTCTTGAGCAGCTCGATCATCTCGACCGCGTGTTCAACCTTGTCATTCACGTCCTTGAGCAAGGTGTACTCGATGGTCAGCACGCGTTTTTCGCCCAGGGACGACATGTAGCGCTGGCACGACTCGAGCAGCATCTTAAGCGGATATTTCTTGTTGATCGGCACCAATTGGTTACGCAATGCGTCATTCGGTGCGTGCAGCGACAACGCCAGGGAGACGTCGATGTGCTTGGCCAGCTCATCGATCATCGGCACCACGCCGGAGGTGGACAGGGTCACGCGGCGCTTGGAGATGCCGTAGCCCAGGTCGTCCATCATCAGGTGCATGGCGGAGACGACGTTGTCGAAGTTCAGCAGCGGCTCCCCCATGCCCATCATCACCACGTTGGTGATGGCACGGTCGACGGTTGCCGGGACGCTGCCAAAGGATTTGTTGGCAATCCACACCTGGCCGATCACTTCGGCGGCGGTGAGGTTGCTGTTGAAGCCTTGCTTGCCGGTGGAGCAGAAACTGCAATCCAGGGCACAGCCTGCCTGGGACGAAACGCACAAGGTGCCGCGCTTGCCCTGGGGAATGTAGACGGTCTCGACGCAGCTGCCGGACGCCACGCGCACCACCCACTTGCGGGTGCCGTCGCTGGAAATGTCCTGGCTGACCACTTCGGGGCCGCGAATCTCGGCAACGGCCTTGAGCTTTTCGCGCAGGGCCTTGCCGACATTCGTCATGGCGTCGAAATCGTCGACGCCAAAGTGGTGAATCCATTTCATCACCTGACCGGCACGGAAACGCTTCTCCCCGATCGAGTCGAAGAATTTCTCCATTTCCGGCTGGGTCAGGCCCAACAGGTTGGTTTTGCCGTTCGATGTAGTCATGGATTCACCTTCACTCAAAAGCCTGGGCTTAGCGAGTGGTTACTTCAGTAGCGGAGAAAAAGTAAGCGATTTCGCGAGCAGCGGCGGCTTCGGAGTCCGAACCGTGGACGGCGTTGGCGTCGATGGATTCAGCGAAGTCAGCACGGATGGTGCCGGCAGCAGCTTCTTTAGGGTTGGTAGCGCCCATCAGCTCACGGTTGCGAGCGATGGCATTTTCGCCTTCCAGCACCTGAACGACAACCGGACCGGAAGTCATAAAGGCAACCAGTTCACCGAAGAAACCGCGCTCGCTGTGCTCGGCGTAGAAGCCTTCGGCTTCGGCTTTGGACAGTTGCTTCATTTTCGAAGCTACAACGCGCAGGCCAGCGTCTTCGAAGCGGGTAACGATCTTGCCGATCACGTTTTTAGCAACGGCGTCAGGCTTGATGATGGAGAAAGTACGTTGAACAGCCATGGTGTAACTCCAGAAACGGTAATTTACGAAAAATTAAACCCGCGAATTATACGCGGGTTCTTGGGTATTGCCTAACCTGCGAGGCGATCAGTCCAATTCTGCGGCCCAGAGCTCCTGAACCGCTTCCAACACCTTCTCGCCGACTCGGCCAGAGGTGGAATCGAAGTCAGGCAGCTCAAGGATCATCTGCTGCAGACGGACGAAACCTACAGAGTACGGATCGAGACCCTCGTGGGCTTCGGCCAATTCTTCCGCGATGCGTTGTACATCATTCCAACCATAGCTCATGACAGTGCCACCATCAGTGCGGCGCTTCGGCCGCATGGTTAAGTGAGTATCTCGGGATTTCGACGGTCAGGTCTTCAGTGCCGACGATAGCCTGGCACCCCAGACGCGACTGCGGCTCAAGCCCCCAGGCGCGGTCAAGAAAGTCTTCTTCCAGCTCGTCCGCCTCTTCCAGCGACTCGAAACCTTCACGAATGATGCAGTGGCAGGTCGTGCAAGCGCAAACGCCGCCACAGGCGCTTTCCATCTCGATGTGGTGTTCGTGGGCCAGGTCAAGAATGGACGTTCCGGGCTCGGCTTCCACGACCATGCCGTCCGGGCAGAACTTCTCGTGGGGCAGAAAAATCACCTGCGGCATCAGTTATTCCTCGATTTCATTCAGGTTGCGCCCCGCCAGGGCGGCTTTCACCGTCGAGTCCAGGCGGCGGGCAGCAAAGGCATCGGTGACTTGCGACAGACGCTTGGTCTGCTGCTCGATGGCATAACCATCCGTGCCCTTGATCAATTCGGAGAGTTCTTGCATCTGCATTTCGATGACCATGCGCTCCTCGGCGTCGAGCAAGCGCTCGCCGTCGGCTTCGAGGGCGGCTTGCACGGCTTCGACCAGGCGCTGGGCATCGACCTGCTGCTCGCGCAGCACACGGGCGACTTTGTCGTCGCTGGCGTGCTGGAACGAATCCTTGAGCATCTTGGCGATTTCGCCGTCGGTCAGGCCGTAGGACGGCTTGACCTGGATGCTTGCCTCGACGCCCGAACCGAGTTCGCGGGCGGAGACATTGAGCAGGCCATCGGCGTCGACCTGGAAGGTCACGCGAATCTTCGCCGCGCCGGCAACCATCGCCGGGATGCCGCGCAATTCGAAACGCGCGAGGGAGCGGCAGTCGCTGATCAATTCACGCTCGCCTTGCAGCACATGAATCATCATGGCCGACTGGCCGTCTTTATAAGTAGTGAAATCCTGGGCGCGAGCGACGGGGATGGTGGTGTTGCGCGGGATCACCTTCTCCATCAGGCCGCCCATGGTTTCCAGGCCCAGGGACAACGGAATCACGTCGAGCAGCAGCAATTCGCCGCCCTCGCGCTTGTTGCCAGCCAGGGTATCGGCCTGGATCGCGGCACCGATGGCGACCACCTGGTCCGGGTCGATTTCAGTCAGCGGCTGGCGGCCAAAGGCTTCGGCAACGGCTTCGCGAACCCGAGGCACGCGGGTCGAACCACCGACCATGACCACGGCCTTGACATCTTCCAGCTCGATGCCGGAATCACGCACGGCACGGCGGCAGGCCTTGAGGCTGCGGGCGACCATGGGTTCGATCAGGGCATTGAAGGCTTCGCGGGTCAGCGTGGCTGTCCATTCGCCGTAAGCGACTTCAACGCTGGCGGCGTCGGTCAAGGCTTCCTTGGCGGCGCAGGCGGTTTGCAGCAGATGGCGCTGGGTCCCCGGATCGAGATCGGCGGACAACCCCGCCTGCTCGATGATCCAGCCGGCAATAGCGTGATCGAAATCGTCGCCGCCCAGGGCGCTGTCGCCACCGGTGGCGAGGACTTCGAAGACCCCGCCGGTCAGGCGCAGGATCGAAATATCAAACGTGCCGCCGCCCAGGTCGTAAATGGCGACGAGGCCCTCGGCATGCTGGTCCAGCCCGTACGCCACCGCAGCCGCCGTCGGCTCGTTGAGCAGACGCAGCACGTTGAGACCGGCGAGCTTGGCCGCGTCCTTGGTGGCTTGGCGCTGGGCATCATCGAAATAGGCCGGAACGGTGATCACCGCGCCCACCAGTTCACCGCCCAACGCGGCTTCGGCGCGCTGACGCAGGACCCTGAGGATATCGGCGGAAACTTCTACCGGGCTTTTCGGGCCCTGCACGGTCTCGATGAACGGCATGTGGGATTCGCCGCCGACGAAACGGTACGGCAGTTGATCGCCCAATTGCTTGACGTCGGACAGACCACGACCCATCAAGCGCTTGACCGACACGACGGTATTGAGTGGATCGGTGGCGGCGGCCAGCTTCGCCGACTCGCCAACTTCGACGCGATCGGCGTGGTAGCGCACGGCAGACGGCAGGATCACCCGCCCCTGCTCGTCGGCCAGCGGCTCGGAAAGACCGCTGCGCAAAGCAGCGACCAGGGAATTGGTGGTACCCAAGTCGATCCCGACAGCCAGGCGACGCTGGTGCGGTTGTGGACTTTGGCCGGGTTCGGCGATCTGCAGTAGGGCCATCGTAATCAGGACTTATCTGTAATCAGGCGTGCGACCGGAGCGGCACTGGGTTAATCGTCGAGGCGCTCTTCCAGCTGGCGCACTTCGTAGGTCAGCTTGTCGAGGAACTGCATGCGCCGCATCAGGCGTTCGGCCTGTTCGCGTTGCGCAGCGTCGTTCCAACAGGCGGCGAAGCTCTCGTTGAGTTCTTGCTGGGCGTCTTTCAGGCGACGCTTGAAGACCGCGACACCCGCCAGGTCGGCACTGTCCTGCAGGTCTTCGAGCTCCTCGCGCCATTGCATCTGCTGCAACAGGAACTCGGGGTCGTGCACCGTGACTTCCAGGGGCAGCTCATGACCGCTGATGGCGAGCAGGTACCGCGCGCGCTTGGCCGGACTCTTGAGCGTCTGGTAGGCCTCGTTGAGGTTCGCCGACTGCTCGAGCGCCCGCCGCTGCTCAGCCTCGGAGGCATCGGCAAAGCGGTCGGGGTGGACACCACGGGCCAGTTCCAGATAACGCGCGGACAACTGATCGAGGTCCAGCTGGAAAGCAGGCTGCAACTGGAACAACGCAAAATGACAAGGAGTACCCACGAGCAGCCTCAGATGTTGAAGCTTTCGCCGCAGCCACATTCACCGCGCACGTTGGGGTTGTTGAACTTGAAGCCTTCGTTCAACCCTTCCTTGACGAAATCCAGCTCGGTGCCGTCCAGGTACGTCAAGCTCTTGGGGTCGATGATCACTTTCTGACCATGACTCTCGAACACCTGATCGTCTTCACCGACTTCGTCGACGAATTCCAGTACATAGGCGAGGCCGGAACAACCCGTGGTGCGAACACCCAGGCGGATACCCTCGCCCTTGCCGCGCCCCGCAAGTGAGCGCTGGATATGGTTAGCTGCCGCTTCTGTCATCTGGATAGCCATGGAAACTCCTTACCGTAACGCGGATCAGATCAAGCCTTTCTTCTGCTTGTAGTCGCGAACGGCGGCCTTGATGGCGTCTTCAGCGAGTACCGAGCAGTGGATTTTCACTGGCGGCAAGGCCAGTTCTTCGGCCAACTGAGTGTTCTTGATGGTTTCGGCTTCGTCGAGAGTCTTGCCCTTCATCCACTCGGTGGCCAGGGAGCTGGACGCGATGGCGGAGCCGCAGCCGTAGGTCTTGAACTTGGCATCTTCGATGATGCCTTGTTCGTTGACCTTGATCTGCAGACGCATCACGTCGCCGCACGCCGGGGCGCCGACCATGCCGGTGCCGACGTCAGGATCCTGCGCGTCCATCTTGCCGACGTTGCGCGGGTTCTCGTAGTGGTCGATGACCTTTTCGCTATATGCCATTTGCTTCAATCCTCATCAGTGGAGCCGCTCTGGTGGCGACTTCTCAGTGCGCCGCCCATTCGATTTTCGAAATGTCGACGCCGTCTTTGTACATGTCCCACAGCGGCGAAAGAGCACGCAGCTTGGTAACGGCCTCGCAGACTTTCTGCGCGGCGTAATCGATTTCTTCTTCGGTGGTGAAGCGGCCGAAGGTGAAGCGGATCGAGCTGTGAGCCAGTTCGTCGTTGCGGCCCAGGGCACGCAGTACGTAGGAAGGCTCCAGCGACGCCGAGGTGCACGCCGAACCGGACGACACGGCCAGATCCTTGAGCGCCATGATCAGCGACTCGCCTTCAACGTAGTTGAAGCTCAGGTTCAGGTTGTGTGGAACGCGGGCGGTCATGCTGCCGTTGACGTAGAGCTCTTCGAGGTGCTCGACCTGCTTGAAGAAACGGTCGCTCAAGGCCTTGATGCGCACGTTCTCGGCGGCCATGTCTTCCTTGGCCACGCGGAAGGCTTCGCCCATGCCAACGATCTGGTGGGTCGCCAGGGTACCGGAACGCATGCCACGCTCGTGACCGCCGCCGTGCATGGTCGCTTCGAGGCGAACACGCGGCTTGCGGCTGACGTACAGGGCGCCGATGCCTTTAGGGCCATAAGTCTTGTGGGCCGAGAAGGACATCAGGTCGACTTTCAGCTTGGACAGGTCGATGTCGACCTTGCCGGTGGACTGCGCGCCATCGACGTGGAACAGGACGCCCTTGGAACGGGTCAGTTCGCCGATGGCCGCGATGTCGTTGACGGTGCCGATTTCGTTGTTCACATGCATGATCGAAACCAGAATGGTGTCGTCGCGCAGTACGGCCTCGACCATGGCCGGGGTGATGATGCCGTCTTCACCGGGCTCGATGTAGGTGACTTCGAAGCCTTCACGCTCCAGTTGGCGCATGGTGTCCAGGACAGCCTTGTGCTCGATCTTGGAGGTGATCAGGTGCTTGCCCTTGGTGTGGTAGAAATGCGCGACACCCTTGATTGCCAGATTGTCGGACTCGGTGGCACCGGAGGTCCAGACGATCTCGCGGGGGTCGGCATTGACCAGGTCGGCGACCTGGCGACGGGCGTTTTCGACCGACTCTTCGGCTTTCCAGCCGAACACGTGGGAACGCGAGGCCGGGTTGCCGAAGTTTCCGTCGACCAGCAGGCATTCACTCATCTTTTGCGCGACACGCGGATCAACCGGGGTGGTCGCAGAGTAATCAAGGTAAATCGGCAATTTCATGGACTCTCTCCTAAATCAGGCTGGCTGGCGTTCCGCGTGCTCTGCGGCAGTCATTCGACGGCGGACGCTTCAATCTTGTCCAGGTGCGGCGCCTTGCCATTGCAACGGCGCTGGTCCTGACGCTGGGCTACTTCTTGCACCTCACGGCGAGTCACAAGGTCGGCCAAGCTGATACCACTCAGAAATTCGTGAATCTGCAGGCTCAAATCGCACCACAGATGATGGGTCAGGCAAGTATCGCCGCCGTGGCAGTCGCCCAACCCTTGGCATTTGGTCGCATCGACCGATTCGTTCACGGCATCGATCACCTGGGCGACCTGGATGCCTTGCATCTCGCGCGACAGCTGGTAGCCGCCACCGGGGCCACGAACGCTGGAGACCAGGTTGCTGCGGCGCAGCTTGGCGAACAGCTGTTCGAGGTAGGACAGGGAGATGCCCTGGCGTTCGGAGATATCGGCCAGGGACACCGGCCCGTGCTGCGCATGCAATGCCAGATCCAGCATTGCGGTCACGGCGTATCGGCCTTTTGTAGTCAGTCGCATGGACAATTACCACGAAGTTCGGAATGGGGGCGAGTATGCAATTCCCGAGTATTTAAGTCAAGTATAAGACCTAGTGCTTTACTCGGGTTTACCCGCAAAAGAGCGCGCGAATGATAGCAAACGTAGGCGGCTAACGACCAGCTGTACCGCGTTATCGTTCTTCGCGAGCAGGCTCGCTCCCACAGGGGCTGGCGGCCCAGTGCGGGAGCGAGCCTGCTCGCGAAGAGGCCTGCCGGGTTTCAGCTAGCCTGGCTTTGGTCCTTGTCCTTCACGCACGCAAAGTCTTCCTCGCGCAGTTCCGGCAGATCCTTGGCACAATAATCACTCCCCAGCTCCTTCAGTGCGCCGCACATCCCCTCCAGGCGCCCGTCCACCGCTTGCAGGTGATCGAGCAACTGGTTGATGGCGCGCGCCACCGGGTCGGGCATGTCTTCGCCGACACCGTAGGCGTCGAAGCCGATCTTCTCGGCCATGGCCTTGCGCCGGGCGTCCTGCTCTTCGTCCGACTTGACGATGATCCGCCCCGGAATACCCACCACGGTCGCGCCGGGCGGCACGGCCTTGGTGACCACGGCGTTGGAGCCGACTTTCGCTCCCGCGCCCACGGTGAACGGGCCGAGCACCTTGGCGCCAGCACCGACGACAACGCCGTTTTCCAGGGTCGGGTGGCGCTTGCCTTTGTTCCAGCTGGTGCCGCCGAGGGTCACGCCCTGATAGAGCGTGACGTCGTCGCCGATCTCGGCGGTCTCGCCGATGACGATGCCCATGCCGTGATCGATGAAGAACCGCCGGCCGACCTTGGCGCCCGGATGGATCTCGATGCCGGTCAACCAGCGGCCGAAGTTCGAGACCAGCCGCGCCAGCCATTTCCAACCCATGCTCCACAAGGCGCCGGACAGGCGATGGATCCAGATGGCGTGCATGCCGGGATAGCAGGTCAGCACTTCAAAGGCATTGCGCGCCGCCGGGTCACGATGGAAGACGCTCTGGATATCTTCACGCAAACGTTCGAACATTTTATTCCTTCCGCTTAATCAGCTCGCCACGGGCCGCTTTCTGGGTTTCCGTGAGGATGCCGCGCAATATATTCATTTCCGCCCGGCTCACCGAGCTTCGTCCGTACAACCGACGCAGGCGCGCCATCAAGTGCCGAGGCTTGTCCGGGTCAAGGAATTCGATGTCCACCAGGGTCTGCTCCAGGTGTTCATAGAATCGCTCCAGCTCGTCCATGGTCGCCAGTGTCTCACTGCGCGGCGACGTCGCCTCGAATTTTTCCACCTTGCTGGGCTGGCCTTCGGCGTGCAGCCAGGCCATGCGCACTTCATAGCTCAACACCTGCACCGCCGCCCCGAGGTTCAGCGAGCTGAAGCCGGGGTCGGAGGGGATATGCACGTGAAAATGACATCGCTGCAGCTCTTCATTGGTGAGGCCGGAATCTTCACGGCCGAACACCAAGGCGATTTCCGCGCCCTGCCCCGCTTCCTCGACCACCTTGGTGCCGCATTCGCGAGGATCGAGCAGCGGCCAGGGGATACGGCGGTCGCGGGCGCTGGTGCCGAGCACCAGGTTGCAACCCACCAAGGCGTCTTCCAGGGTGGCGACAACCTGGGCATTGGCGAGAATGTCACCGGCGCCGGATGCCCGCGCGTCGGCTTCGTGATGGGGAAACGAGCGCGGCTCAACCAGCACCAGCCGCGACAGGCCCATGTTCTTCATGGCCCGCGCAGCTCCGCCGATGTTACCCGGATGGCTGGTATTGACCAGGACGACACGAATGTTCTGCAACAAGGGAGGCGCTCTCGAACATATAAAAGGGAGCAAATCTTACCTAAGCACCTACCGTTAAGCTATGAAAGCGAACACCAACCTTCTCCTGAGAAAACTTTCTGATAGAATGCGCGGCTTTCTTTAACAACCTTAGGTGACACATCCATGCAGCCCATGCTGAATATCGCGCTGCGCGCCGCCCGCAGCGCCAGTGAACTGATCTTCCGCTCCATCGAGCGCCTGGATACCATCAAGGTCGATGAAAAAGACGCCAAGGACTACGTGTCCGAGGTTGATCGCGCCGCCGAACAGAAAATCGTCGACGCCCTGCGCAAGGCTTACCCGAACCACTCCATCCTCGGTGAAGAAACCGGCATGCACGCCGGTACCGGCATCGAAGGCGAAGAGTACCTGTGGATCATCGATCCGCTGGACGGTACCACCAACTTCCTGCGCGGCATTCCTCACTTCGCTGTCAGCATCGCCTGCAAATACCGTGGCCGCCTGGAACACGCCGTCGTGCTGGACCCGGTTCGCCAGGAAGAATTCACCGCCAGCCGTGGCCGTGGCGCCCAACTGAACGGTCGCCGCCTGCGCGTCAGCGGCCGCACCAGCCTGGACGGCGCCCTGCTGGGCACCGGTTTCCCGTTCCGTGATGACCAGATGGACAACCTCGACAATTACCTGGGCATGTTCCGCGCCCTGGTCGGCCAGACCGCCGGCATCCGCCGCGCCGGCGCCGCGAGCCTGGACCTGGCCTATGTAGCTGCCGGTCGTTTCGATGCGTTCTGGGAATCGGGCCTGTCCGAGTGGGACATGGCGGCAGGCGCCCTGTTGATCCAGGAAGCGGGTGGCTTGGTGAGCGACTTCACCGGCGGCCACGATTTCCTTGAAAAAGGCCACATCGTTGCCGGCAACACCAAATGCTTCAAGGCTGTGCTGACGGCGATCCAGCCGCACCTGCCGGCCTCGCTGAAGCGCTAAGCCGCTCGGCTCAAGAGAAGCACCCTTCGGGGTGCTTTTTTTTGCCTGTCATTTTACCCGGATACAGGTAATCCGTGGCGAGGGAGCTTGCTCCCGCTCGGTTGCGCAGCGACCGCAAAATCTCGGGTCTGCTGCGCAGCCCAGCGGGAGCAAGCTCCCTCGCCACGATGGGTTACACCTTGAATATAAAGCAGACTGAGCCACCGCCTTCGCGAGCAGGCTCGCTCCCACAGAGGAGTTGGGGCCGGGCACGGGTTTTATGTCCACTGGAGCTCCAGCGTGGGAGCGAGCCTGCTCGCGAAGGGGCTAGCACATTCAACATTGATGCTAGCTGACCCACCGCCTTCGCGAGCAGGCTCGCTCCCACAGGGAATACGGGGTGGGCGTGGGACAGAAAATACGGGCACAAAAAAAAGCACCCCGGAGGGTGCTTTTTCATAGCGGTGGATTACTGGGCCGGTTCGTTCTGGCCCAGGATCAGTTGGCCTTCCTTGCTGACCGGAATCTGGTTGCCCGGGTCGCGGTCCATACGGACTTTGCCTTCCTTGCCGTCGAGCATGTAGCGAACGTCGTAGCCTACAACCTTGTCGCTGATGTCATTGACGGTGTTGCAGCGAGTCTGGGTAGTGGTGTACGTGTCGCGTTCCTGCATGCCTTCCTGAATCTTGTTACCGGCATAACCGCCGCCGGCCGCACCCGCCACGGTGGCAATCTTCTTGCCGTTGCCGCCGCCGATCTGGTTACCCAACAGGCCACCGGCCACGGCGCCGAGCACGGTGCCGGCGATCTGATGTTGATCCTGAACCGGCTTCTGCCGGGTCACTGTCACGTCCTTGCACACTTCACGCGGGGTCTTGATTTGGGTCTTGACCGGTTCCACGGCCAGTACTTGCGCATACTCAGGGCCACTTTTTACCAAGCTGTAGGTGGCGACCGCACCACCGGCTGTTACACCGACAGCACCCAATACCGCACCAACCAGCATCGATTTGTTCACTTGAACCTCCAGGCCATTACAAGCGGATTAATCCGCGCTTCTCCCAGCCTTGGAGCACAAAAAAAGGCGCGAGTTCAACTCGCGCCTTTTGAACGGTGACGGACGGAGAACCGAGCCTTACGGGCGGTCGTCCACCTCGGTCTCGGTGGCCGCCGGAGGAATCAGATCCTCGGAGCTGAGGTTCAGCCAGATCAGCACCACGTTGGCGATATAGATCGACGAGTAGGTACCCGCCATCACACCGATGAACAGCGCGATGGAGAAGCCGAACAGGTTGTCGCCGCCAAACACCAGCAGCGCGACAATCGCCAGCAAGGTGGAGATCGACGTCGCCATGGTCCGCAGCAGGGTCTGGGTGGTCGAGATGTTGATGTTCTCGATCAACGAGGCCTTGCGCAGCACACGGAAGTTTTCGCGCACCCGGTCGAACACCACGATGGTGTCGTTGAGCGAGTAACCGATGATCGCCAGCACCGCCGCCAGCACCGTCAGGTCGAAGGTGATCTGGAAGAACGACAGGATACCCACGGTCACGATCACGTCGTGGATCAGCGAGACAATCGCGCCGACCGCGAACTTCCACTGGAAGCGGAAAGCCAGGTAGAGCATCACGCCGCCCAGCGCCAACAGCATGCCGAGGCCGCCCTGGTCGCGCAGCTCCTCACCCACCTGCGGGCCGACGAACTCGACGCGCTTGACCTGGGCCGGGTTATCGCCACCGGCCTTCTGCAAGGCCTCGGCGACCTGGTGGCCCAGTTGCGGGTCTTCACCCGGCATACGCACCAGCAAATCGGTGGTGGCGCCAAAGCTCTGCACCACGGCATCGCTGTAGCCCGAGCTCGCCAGTTGCTCACGCACCTTGGTGACGTCGGCCGGACGCTCGTAGGTCAGCTCGATGAGCGTACCGCCGGTGAAGTCCAGGCCGTAGTTCAGGCCCTTGGTGGCCCAGCTGAACAACGCCAGTGCCGTGAGGAACAATGTGACGCCGAACGCAATGTTGCGAACGCCCATGAAGTTGATTGTACGTAACATGGCAGCCCCTTAAATCCACAACTTCTTGAAGTCACGACCGCCAAAGATCAGGTTGACCATTGCGCGGGTCACCATGATGGCTGTGAACATCGAGGTAAAGATCCCGAGGGACATGGTCACTGCGAAGCCCTTGACCGGGCCGGTGCCCATGGCAAAGAGAATCCCGCCGACCAGCAACGTGGTCAGGTTGGAGTCGAGAATCGCGGTGAATGCCCGGCCGAAGCCTTCGTTGATTGCCCGTTGGATCGACATGCCCGCGGCAATCTCTTCACGTATCCGCGAGAAGATCAGCACGTTGGCGTCCACCGCCATACCCATCGTCAAGACGATACCGGCGATACCCGGCAGGGTCAGCGTGGCGCCCAGCAACGACATCAGGGCCAGCAACAGCACCATGTTCACCGCCAGCGCAACCGTGGCGATCAGGCCGAAGAAGCGGTAGATGGCGATGATGAACAGCGACACGAACAGCATGCCCCACAGGGAGGCATCGACGCCCTTGGTGATGTTGTCGGCACCCAGGCTCGGGCCGATGGTGCGTTCTTCAGCGAAGTACATCGGCGCGGCCAGGCCACCGGCACGCAGCAGCAGGGCCAGCTCCGAGGATTCGCCCTGGCCGTTCAGGCCGGTGATGCGGAACTGGCTGCCCAGTGGCGACTGGATGGTCGCCAGGCTGATGATCTTCTTCTCTTCCTTGAAGGTCTGGACCGGTACGTCTTTCTCGACGCCGTTGACCACCTGTTTGGTGTAGGTGGTGGTCGGCTTCTGCTCGATGAAGATCACCGCCATGCTGCGCCCGACGTTGCTGCGCGTGGCGCGGCTCATCAGTTCGCCGCCGTGGCCGTCGAGACGGATGTTCACCTGTGGACGACCTTGCTCGTCGAAGCCCGCCTGGGCGTCGGTGACCTGGTCACCGGTGATGATCAGGCCGCGCTCGATCTGCGCCACCGGACGACCGCCTTCGCGGAACTCGAAGCTCTCGGAAGTCGCCTTGGAAGCACCCGGCTCAGCGGCCAGGCGGAACTCCAGGTTGGCGGTCTTGCCGAGGATACGCTTGGCTTCGGCAGTGTCCTGCACACCCGGGAGCTCAACCACGATACGGTTGGCGCCCTGGCGCTGGACGATCGGCTCGGCCACACCCAGCTCGTTGACGCGGTTACGCACCGTGGTCAAGTTCTGCTTGATGGAGTATTCGCGGATTTCCGCCAGCTTGGCCGGGGTCATCGCCAGACGCAGCACCGCCTGACCATTGAGATCGGCCGGCACAATGTCGAAATCGTTGAAATTCTTGCGGATCAGGGCACGGGCCTGTTCGCGGGCATCTTCATCGCTGAAGCCCAGCTGAATGGCACCTTCGAACTGCGGCAGGCTGCGATAGCGAACGCGCTCTTTACGCAGCAGGCTCTTGACGTCGCCTTCGTAGACTTTCAGTCGCGCATCGAGGGCTTTTTCCATGTCCACTTCCAGCAGGAAGTGCACACCGCCGGACAAGTCCAGGCCCAGCTTCATCGGGTGGGCGCCAAGATTGCGCAGCCACTGCGGGGTGGTCTGGGCCAGGTTCAGGGCCACAACGTAATCGTCGCCCAACGCCTTGCGTACCACATCCTTGGCCGGCAACTGGTCTTCAGACTTGACCAGGCGCAACAGGCCGCCCTTGCCGTTTTCGGCGATGGACGCAGCCTTGACCTCGATATTGGACGCCTTGAGCGCAGCGCTCGCGCGGTCCAGATCGGCCTGGGTGACCTGCAGCGCCGTGCTGGCGCCGCTGACCTGAATGGCCGGGTCATCCGGGTAGAGATTGGGAGCGGAATAAATCACACCGACCGCCAGCACCGCCAGGATCAGTAGGTATTTCCACAGAGGGTATTTGTTCAGCATCACGCCGCCCGCTTATGACGCGGGGCGCCTTGCGCGCCCCGTCGATTGAAGAGAAGTTGTTACTTAGATCGCTTTCAGCGTGCCTTTTGGCAGCGTGGCCGCGATGGCGCCCTTCTGAAACTTCATTTCAACAGTGTCGGACACTTCCAGAACCACGAAGTCATCCGCCACTTTGGTGATCTTGCCGGCGATGCCGCCGGTGGTGACCACTTCATCACCTTTCTGCAAGCTGCCGAGCAGGTTCTTCTGCTCTTTGGCGCGCTTGGCCTGTGGACGCCAGATCATCAGGTAGAAGATGACCAGGAAGCCGACCAGGAAAATCCACTCGAAACCGCCACCCATAGGGCTGGCAGCAGCAGGTGCAGCCGCGTCAGCCATGGCATTAGAGATAAAAAAGCTCATTTAGCACTCCAGTTGCAAATATTGAATCTAGGGATCGGAAAACTCAGTCCAAAGGCGGAACAGGCAACCCGCGCTTGGCATAGAAGGCCTCGACAAAGGCGGCCAATGTACCCTGTTGGATAGCCTCGCGCAAACCAGCCATAAGCACCTGATAATGGCGCAAATTGTGGATGGTATTGAGCATGCTGCCGAGCATTTCGCCGCACTTGTCCAAATGATGCAGATAAGCGCGGGAGAAGTTCTGGCAGGTATAGCAATCGCACGTCGGATCGAGCGGCGAATCATCATGGCGATGGAACGCGTTACGGATCTTCAGCACACCAGTGTCGATGAACAGATGCCCATTGCGGGCATTACGGGTTGGCATCACGCAATCGAACATGTCCACCCCGCGGCGCACACCCTCAACCAGATCTTCCGGTTTGCCAACGCCCATAAGGTAACGAGGTTTGTCAGCGGGCATCTGGCCTGGCAGGTAATCGAGCACCTTGATCATCTCGTGCTTCGGTTCGCCCACCGACAGGCCGCCAATCGCCAGGCCGTCGAAGCCGATCTTGTCGAGGCCTTCCAGCGAGCGCATGCGCAAATCCTGGTGCATGCCGCCCTGCACGATGCCGAACAGCGCCGCCGTGTTTTCGCCGTGGGCATTCTTCGAGCGCTGGGCCCAGCGCAACGACAGCTCCATCGACACCCGCGCCACGTCTTCATCGGCCGGGTACGGCGTGCATTCGTCGAAGATCATCACGATGTCCGAGCCCAGGTCGCGCTGCACCTGCATCGACTCTTCCGGGCCCATGAACACCTTGGAGCCGTCGACCGGCGAGGCGAAGGTCACGCCCTCCTCCTTGATCTTGCGCATGGCGCCGAGGCTGAACACCTGGAAACCGCCGGAGTCGGTCAGAATCGGGCCTTTCCACTGCATGAAATCGTGCAGGTCGCCGTGGGCCTTGATCACTTCCATGCCCGGACGCAGCCACAGGTGGAAGGTGTTGCCGAGAATGATCTCCGCGCCCGTGGCAACGATGTCACGCGGCAGCATGCCCTTGACCGTGCCGTAGGTGCCCACCGGCATGAACGCGGGGGTTTCCACCGTACCGCGGGGGAAGGTCAGACGACCGCGACGAGCCTTGCCATCGGTAGCAAGCAACTCGAAGGACATGCGACAGGTGCGACTCATACGGTTTCCTCGGGCCCGCGTGGCGCGGGGTTACGGGTGATGAACATCGCATCACCGTAGCTGAAAAAGCGGTATCCATGCTCGACGGCGGCCTTGTAGGCGGCCATGGTCTCGGGATAACCGGCGAACGCCGAAACCAGCATCAACAGCGTGGATTCGGGCAAATGAAAGTTGGTCACCAGGGCATCGACCACATGAAACGGCCGGCCCGGGTAGATAAAAATATCGGTGTCGCCACTGAACGGCTTGAGCACGCCATCGCGCGCGGCGCTTTCCAGGGAACGCACGCTGGTGGTCCCCACCGCCACCACCCGCCCACCGCGGGCGCGGCATGCCGCCACGGCATCGACCACTTCCTGGCTGACTTCCAGCCATTCGTTGTGCATGTGGTGGTCTTCGATGCGCTCCACGCGCACCGGCTGGAACGTGCCGGCGCCGACGTGCAGCGTCACGAACGCCGTCTCCACGCCCTTGGCGGCAATCGCCTCCAGCAACGGCTGATCAAAATGCAGCCCCGCCGTCGGCGCCGCCACCGCCCCCAGGCGCTCGGCGTACACGGTCTGATAACGCTCGCGGTCCGAACCTTCGTCCGGGCGGTCTATATAAGGAGGCAACGGCATGTGCCCGACACGGTCGAGCAGCGGCAACACTTCTTCGGCAAACTCCAGCTCGAACAACGCATCATGCCGCGCCACCATCCGCGCCTGACCGCCGCCGTCGATCAAAATCGACGAGCCCGGCTTGGGCGACTTGCTCGACCGCACATGGGCCAGCACCCGATGCCCGTCCAGCACCCGCTCCACCAGAATCTCCAGCTTGCCGCCGGAGGCCTTCTGGCCAAACAACCGCGCCGGAATGACTCGGGTATTGTTGAACACCATCAAATCGCCCGGGCGCAAATGCTCAAGCAAATCAGTGAATTGACGGTGAGCCATGGCACCGCTGACCCCGTCCAAGGTCAACAGTCGACTGGCGCGACGCTCGGCCAGAGGGTGGCGAGCGATCAGCGAATCCGGGAGTTCGAAGGTAAAGTCAGCAACACGCATGATGGGGTTCGTCTAGCAGGGCCGGAAAGTCTAGCGGAATTATCAAAAATTCACCATGAAACGTGATTGACCAACGGTAGGCACCTCTCTATACTTCGCCGCCATTGAGCCCTGATGGCGGAATTGGTAGACGCGGCGGATTCAAAATCCGTTTTCGAAAGGAGTGGGAGTTCGAGTCTCCCTCGGGGCACCATCTTAAAAAAAGACCTTGAAATTCAAGGTCTTTTTTTTCGTCTGCAGGAAAGTGGCTTTGCCGCGAGCAACGCAAATCCCACCCCAGGGCGCCCGCTGTTGTAGCGAGGGGATTTATCCCCGCTGGGCTGCAAAGCAGCCCCAAATACCCAACCCCTAATGTGAAAAGATCTGTGGCAAGGAAGAACGGGTGGTAGGGAAAGCCCCGTGGCGAGGGAGCTTGCTCCCGCTTGAGCGCAAAGCGCTCACAAAAGAGTCACTGCTCATACCGATACTCCGAACTGCCACCGCCAAGGCATAAACCACCACCCCACCCTCTTCACCTGGTCACCAAGGATCTCACCCCATGGAATTGCTGCTGGAAACGGTCGCTCTTTACTCGCTCAAGCTGGCTTATGAGACGGAGGGTCACAGCCCGATTTTGCGGGATGATCCGTTGATGGGGGGTTGTGATCGGGAGGTATTTGGGTTGTTGGTGAGGCGGGGGGATTTGGTTGGGATTCAGGCCGAAATCAGTCGATGCCTGGATTTAGCGCTAGGAGCGGTTGGTGGGGTGGGTACGGCGTTGGGGCGGGAGTTGAATCGTCTGGCTGAAAATCTCCAAACCGTGCCAACGGTGGCACAATTGGATACGTCGCTTGTCGCGCTTAGAGACTATTTGAAGAATATTCAGTGAGCGGTCAGATTCCCATCTCCCAACCTTGGCATGAATATCATATGAGCAAACTTCAAGAGTTGATTGAAAAAGCCAGATCAGGCTTATCGGTTCAAGAGAACATCTCCGATGCAGGCTGGCAAGCAATTGCCACGCAATGTGGCGCCGCTGAGCTAGCAGAGATTCAAGAACGTATCCTCAAGCTACGTGCGGAATTGGAGATAGTTGAGGAGTGGGACGGGGAAACTCAGGACGACCTACATCTCGCAATTTCAACCCTTACTCGACTAATGGGATCGGTAACAGTCGCTCTTTCTGAAAGCAAAGCTTAAAAGCACTGTAGCGAAGAGGGCACTATTAGACAGAACGCTATAGCTCATAACCGTCATGGCCTGAGACGGCCCGCCCATAGCTAGCAGAGATTGATCTGAATGGCGGGATGAGTTCCGACAAATTCGGGCCAGCGCGGCGCACCACATCTGAGTGACTTCTATATTAGCTCCCCACCTTAGGCCTACAGCGTAGCGTAAGCGTTCGGGCAATACTCGCTGCTCACCAGTTTTATATTTGATCAAGGTGATGTGCTCGCCGAATTTAAACTTGCTATGCCCCGGAAAAATCATACCGTTTGACAAACCTACGCTCGTCGACCGCGTAACCTTGCTGCTGATAAAAAGTGTGAGCCGGTATTCGGTGGTCACTGCTAGTCACCTCAGCCCGGACGCAAAGTTGCTCTGTAAAAAACGCGTCAGCAGCGGAAACTAGCATTGCCCCTACTCCTTGTCCTCGGAAGTCATCATCAATGACAAGGGAGGTAATGCGTCCGAGCCTACCCGGCTGATGAAACAGTTCAAGTACGTGCAAGCTTATGACGCCGATAATATTTTTACCGTCTTGTGCCAGCAGCACGGTATCGCGAGCGCTAAGTTCTAAAGCCTCAAGCTTATCTCGGATTAGCTTTGGCGAGGCTTCGTAGCCTAACTGGCCTAGGAGTTTGGACACCGATTCTGCATCGGTTAGTAAGGCTTTTCGAACTTTCATATTGTTCTCAACTGGGTATTGCACAGGCTTGCCCACCATTTGTATTCGACATGATCTGTCGTTTGCATCGGACTTGACCAGCACACTTGGTGACTGAGACCGGCAGAAAGCGACCCAAAGCCGTCATTCGACCTGAGGGCATAGGTTAGATGATTTGAACCAGAGGACTGCGGAGTCGATATGAACATGCTTCTGCTTTTGAGGCAGGAAGGGCGTATCAAGCGTGCCCAACGCTATCGAGACCCAGTCGGCAAACTTACCTTCAGATCGTGACCAGAACAGAGTCGAACCGCAGTCCATGCAGAACTCGCGTAATACCGTCTCTGACGAAGCATAGGTTTTGATGCTGGTGGAACCGCGAAGTATTCGAAGCGCGCTACGCGGAATGCTGCCGTACGAAGCGAATGCTGCTCCGTGACCTTTGCGACACTGGTTGCAATGACAATGACTCACTGCTTTTGGTGAGACGAGTAGCTCGTAACTGACGGCAGCGCATAAGCAGCTTCCTTGGTATACCTGTGTCATAGGCTGTTCCGTGCAGGTGAATAACGCCAGCGTAACCGCCCCAGTCCAATCAGTCGACCGACCGCTACTGGCCGATTTGGTTGAAGATACGAACAGATGGGCAAGTGCAACGCAAATGCTTGGTCAAGAGGAGTGCATTATCCCACCTGTAGTGACACACCTTTTGGCGCCACTACGTCGGTCGCCAGTGATCGGGTAACAATCGACCAATCTCGCTCGCCCGCTGTGTCGGCAGCCGTGTCAGCACATCTTTCAGATAGGCGTACGGATCATGCCCGTTCATGCGTGCCAACTGGATCAGACTCATGATCGCCGCCGCCCGTTTGCCACTGCGAAGCGACCCGGCGAACAGCCAGTTGGAGCGCCCAAGTGCCCATGGTCGGATTTGGTTCTCGACTTGATTATTGTCGATGGTCACGGCCCCGTCTTCCAAGTAGCGCGTCAACGCTACCCAGCGTTTAAGGCTGTACCAGAGCTTTGGCCGTTGCTGATCCATTGGGCACGAGATCGCGTTGGGTCAGCATCCAGTTATGCTGCGTTTTGATGATCGGGGCTGCCTTTTCCTGGCGTATTCGCCAACGATCCTCATCGCTCATGTCTCGAGTTTGGCGTTCGACTTCGTACAAGCCGCCAATCGAGTACAGCGCTTGTTCAGCCAGCTGGCTTTTGTTCGCCACGTGCAGATCGAAAAACTTGCGACGGGCGTGAGCCACGCAGCTAATTTCGGTGATGCCTTTCTCGAAACCGGCCTTGTAGCCAGCGAAATCGTCGCATACCAGCTTGCCGTTCCACTGCCCAAGAAAGTTGCGCGCATGCTCCCCTGCACGGCTGGGACTGAAGTCATAAAGCACAGCCTTGAGTGCCGAAAACGGCGTGGTCCCTTCAACCTAATGCACCGCGTCGCTTTCTGTCAGGATAGATGCACAGCACATCGTCCCTGGCTGCCGAGACTGAACATGCCACCCAGCCCAGCATCAAACCTTGCATTTCGTACAGGCTCAATCACAACCGCTTTCCCGTCTGATCTTACGTTCAGAGCTGAGGGCCTACGCCCAATATTAGGGAACACCAGCCAAGCCACACATCCAGGCATTGAAGTCAGAGTAGGTGACGAGGATTTAGTCATTCCCTATCGAATCCATCACGAGGGCAATGAGCGTGGATGTTCACAGCTGAATGGGCTTCAAAGCGTCATGTACTCCTGCATCCTGACTAGGCATTACGATGGTCATGTCCGACAACGTCAGCTACGGCAAATTCTCTCTGTGCCTGAGCCTTGGGTTGTCCCGTTCGTGGTGCAGCTAACCGGCGAGTACGTAATCGAAATACTCGATACCTGCGACGCTCACCTGCAAGCGCTCGATCCGGACCTGTACGGAGCGTTCATCAGGGGCAACCCAGAGTACTTCAAAGCCCTACAGGATCGGATGATCAGTTACTGGGATTGCTACTACCGACACCTGTATAGGCACAGGCAAGACTATGTGGGGTTTCGGTTATTCGAGCACTTTCGTAAACTCGCAAAGGGATAGAAAGTTAGCCAGCGCACGTCAGCGTGTATCCCTACCTGTATCCCTAAACGTAAAAAAAGTCTACAAGGCACGGCTTATATGGCATGCTCGAGTCTCCCTCGGGCACCATCTTAAAGAAAGCCCGCGACTTTCATAACGGTAACTAGTGCGGTAACTGCCTACAGGGCAGGCAGCGGCCGCCGCCGAACTATGTCCACGTACCGGTGCTGTACATCTAGCCATGGCGTAACTCTCCTATTGCCTTTACTCACAATCCGATTCCGATCACTTTTCCGTCGTTGCTGACAGCATCTCAATTTCCGACAAACTCAGATCCTTTTCTTTTATCTTGCGTGACATCTGTTCGAAAGCCTCTACGGATAGATCAGGCTGTAGCTCACGCACCTCTATTACTGCGCCAACAACCTCCTGACGCTGTTCCGTTTCAAACAGACCAGTTGATATTGTTCTATCGATCACGCGCCCCTCATCCAGAAGCACAGCTTGCTTTCCTGGCGGAAGACCAGCATTGATCTCATCAAGGGAATACGAAACTAGCTTTAGATTGGTGCGTGGCAATAGAACTCGCTTTGGCTCTGCCCAGCGAGGGCCAAAGTGGTAAACCGCCGCATACATAATTTTCGCGGTCGTAGCATCTACGCCGGCTGCTCTCATCGCAGTGTAAAAGGCCAGATGCGTTTCCTTCCAGCTTCGTGTCTTTTCAACGCAAGCCACGTCATGAATTATCGCAGCCTTACGATATTGGCCATCAAATGGGCCGCCAATAACGGACCAAGCAACTTTGGGAATCGAAGCCCCATCTGAAACTGTATTTTTGGGTGCGATCCAAAAGCGTCTCTGGGGGCTTGGCCCAGTGTAGGTGAAATCTCGCAGTAACCTAGCGTCATGCTTGGTCGGTAAAAACTCGACCTCCAACGGGTCAGAGAAGCTTCCCCAATCGTCTGCAACCGTCTGAGTAGCAAACACCAAACCGATCAGCATCAGAACTGTTCTCATAACTGCTCCATTTAGCTGCAACTGACGTGCTGGCAATCTATTCCTCGTGAAAGCGAAATGATATTAGTTCAGGGATGCGTATTGGCAAGGCACGCTTGGTATTTTGTAAGCGAGGGGGAGGAACAGGAACGGGATGTCGCGCTTGCTAGAAGCAGCATCCAACTCGATGCTGCTTCCACATTCATACCGAGTCTTTAGAGACTCTCACGCTAGAAAATTATCTTTGGATTTATCTCCCCTCAACAATATCCAAAGCCCGATTCGCCAACAGCTCACTCAACTCGATCACCTGCAAAATCCCCAACGCAACATGCCGCCTTGACCCTTCCAGATCAAAAGCCAAATCACTGATCATCGCATTCGCCGAAGCCAGGCTCTCGCTCAGATTCGCAAGCAAACACTCCGTATCCACATCAGGATCAATACGAAACAGCGTGCTGGAATTCTCGGACGTTTCGCCCTCAGGCTTGGGTTTCAGGTAGAAATTCAACGCACGGTTGGTGGCGTCTTCGAGTTTCTTGTTGCGGGCGGATTCGGCGCGGGATACGGATTCGTCTGCCGCAGGTGGGTTTGGGGTGACTTTTGCCATCGTCTTGCTTCCTGTATTTGGAGCCATCACCCGCTCGCTGCTAAACGATGGGAGGCAGCTGTACGCAGGTTAGCAGACCGGGGAAACAAGAAACCGGCGCGTCCGGGGACGCCCTGCGCACAGCCACCATCGAGTGCAGGATGGAATCCCGACTGGATGACGCCTTGCACAACCTGTTTCACCACGAGCTGCTAAACCCGATCACTGATGAGCAGTGACAGGACTCAAACTACCGACGCGGCCCGGGGCGCACAAGCCGGCGGATTCTGGCGTAGTTGTAGGTAAAGGCGCAAGGTGATGTGGGCTTACGGGCGGGAGGCGTCCGGTGTCTGACAGCCCCGGCTGACGCAACGGCCATCCATCGCGCCTGAACCATGAGGCAGCACTCCGGTTCGCCTGGGCAGTTATTGTTTCAAGTCTTCAATCAGCTTGCCGACTGCCAGATCGGACACCCGGGAAAATGCCGCGCGCAGTACTTCGGGATCGGTGGCGTACTGTTCAGGGGTGTAGGCGAGGGTATTGCTTTCATTGAAGGGCGATATGGTATTGAAGTTGCGCCAAACCGATGTACCGCCGCGCTTCATTAATCCGTTCACGCCGATGACCGGGTAAAGCACGGTGCTGTAGTTTTTCAGGCTCAGCCCCCACTGCATGACCATGATCTCAACGTCGGCGTCCGCTTTCTCGCCTTCGGCGACAAGGGTGAACAGCCCTTCTTGCTTGATGCGCCTTTCAAAGCTTTCACGCACCAGCTTGCCCACATCGATACCGTGGGCCTGCATGTTGTTCAGAATCGCTTGGGAAATATCCACCGTCGCGCCGTCTGCCGCCTTGGTGCCCGCGACCGAGCCGGCGCCGGTCAATGCGCTGGTGGCGGAGCTGGATGCTCCGGCCGCCATTCCGGTTGCGGCACCTGCTCCGGCACCCAAGCCTGCTCCCCAGGCCTGGGTCATGCTGGTGTACTTGAAGTTCTGCACCGCAAAGTACACCGGAAGGATCTTGATGGTTTTGATCTGATGGCGGTCTTCGACACTCAACGACTTGGTGACACATCCGGAAAGCAGGGCGACCGAAAGTAACGCGAGAAACAGCTTTTTCATGGGAGGGAAAACCGATTACATGGATGAATGAAAGCCTTGGGTTGCAAGACCTACCGGTCTTCAATGGGGTTGGACGGTTGCGCAACCAGTCGGAGCTATCGCTTTCGCCACGGGTTGAGGTGGAGGCATTGCTAGCCAGCACTTTCCGTGGTTCACACCGTATACCTGGCCCTGCTGAAAAACAGTGCCGCTCCGACGCCAATTGCACTGGTAGAGACAATTCCGAGGTCAATACCGGAGATCAGAGACGGCAGCGCAAAAATACTCGCAAACCCTAGAACGATTAGAGCAATGCCTAGCCATTTCCTGAGGCCGTAAGCTTTCATATAGAAAAACAACAACAGGAACACTGCGTACGCCAGTGCATATAGGCCATATTTGTTCATCGCACTAGCCTCCCCGAGTCTTGATAATCATGGAGGACCCGGAGTGTTGCGGCCCTATTCCCCCGCTGACTTGCACATCCAGACTGATGATGACATCACCGGCGTGATAGGGACCGTTTTCAAACTTCAATGCTCGCATCCTTATCGAGTCTGGTGAGGCCGGGAGTTTCTATTAGCTGATAGGCGTTGGCAAATAATAAGCAGCTAAGCGCTGACAATTTCAGCCTGTGTCGAACAAGAAAGGTCCCGCTGTGCAAGACCCTTCCTGCCCCGATTAACTACCGCGCCTCAACAATATCCAACGCGCGATTCGCCAACAGCTCGCTCAACTCAATCAATTGCAAAATCCCCAACGCAACATGCCGCCGGGAACCTTCCAGATCAAATGCCAAATCACTGATCATCGCATTCGCCGAAGCGAGGCTTTCGCTCAGGTTCGCGAGCAAGCACTCGCTATCAACATCAGGATCAATACGAAACAGCGTGCTGGCGTTGTCGGGCGCTTCACCCTCGGGCTTGGGTTTCAGGTAGAAATTCAACGCGCGGTTGGTGGCGTCTTCGAGTTTTTTGTTGCGGGCGGATTGAGCGCGGGATACGGAATCGTCTGGCGCTGGAGGGTTCGGTGTAATTTTGACCATGGTCTTAGCTCTCTCTGGTTGAGGCTACGACCCGTTCGCGACTAAACGATTGGGAGGCAGCTGTACGCAGGTTAGTCGACCGACGAGCTAAGAAATCGGCGCGCCCGGAGGCGCCCTGCGCACAGCCACCATCGAGTGCAGGGATGGGGATACCTGACTGATGGACGCTTGAGCGACTTAGCAACGTCGGGCGACTAAACCCGATCACTGATGAGCAGTGACAGGACCCAAGCTACCGACACCACCCAAGGCGCACAAGTCGGCGGATTCTGGCGTAGTTGTAGGCAAAGGCGCAAGGCGACGTGGCCTTGCGAACGCGGGTCGTCAGCGTCTGTAGGCCTTTACTGACGCGACCTGCCTCATAAGCCAGAACCAGCTTTCTGGCCTGTGGCTATCTGCGCCAACCAATCCCGAGGGGACACTCCGACCTTGGCTGTGAACGCCCGTGAAAGTGCCGATGGGGTGGTGTAGCCAAGCTCTTCGGTCAGGCTCTTGATGGATTCGCCTTGGCGCAAGCGGCTCTGGGCCAGGGCGATGCGCCAGGTGGTGAGGTAGTCGGCGGGGGTTTGGCCGACGATGTCGCGGAACGTGTTGGCGAATGCGGTGCGCGACAGGCAGGCCTGTTCGGCCATGCGCTCCAGCGTCCACGCGGCGCCCGGGTCTTCGTGAATGGCGACGAGCACTCGCGCCAGTCGCGGGTTTGACAGCCCGGCGATGAGACCCGGGCGGATACCGGCTTCCTGCTGGTGATCAAGCAGCCAGCGCAGCAGTTGCAGCACCACGACTTCGAACAATCGGTCGGCGAGCATTCGCTGGCCGCAGCGCACGTGGTCGGTCTCGGCGAACAGCAGCTCCAGCGCGGCGTGCAGGCCCGGTACCTGGGCCAGCGGCAACGCGATCAAGGGCGGCAGTGCCCGCGCCAGGGGGTTGCGTGCGCCGCCCTCGAACATCAGTCGCGCACAGGTGAAGTCGGAGCCTTCCGCCGGGGAGTTATGGAATTGATGGGTGATCGGGCAGGGATAAAACAGCAGCGACGGTTCTTCGAAGCTCATCGAGGGCAAGCCTTGCCCACCGGGGTGGCTGACTTTCAGCTGACCGCGACGAAGCACGTGCAGGTAGCCGAACCCCTCGCCGGCATCAAAGCGATTTACACCACACAGGGCGCCGGTGTGGTGCAACTGCGCTTGCACGCGGAAGTGGTCGAGGATGCCGGAGAGCCGGTCCAGGGTTGGAAGTGTTTGCATTCTGAACGAATAGCTACGTTAGGCGTACGTTAAGAGCCAAATAGTACAGACCCGCTCCTTATACTGCCAGCACCACCTCACTTGGCAGAAGGGCTCACCATGAAACTCTCTCGATCTCCCCTCTTTTGCGCTTCGTTGTTGCTTGGCTTGAGCGCCAGCGTCAGCGCGCACGAGGCCGCACATCAAGACGGCATAACCAGCAAACCGGCGAAGGCTGTGAAGGCGCCTTTCGATATCGTCCACACGAGCATCACCACTGAAGGGAATGTGGCGATTTTCCACATGGCCGTTTCCGGCAAGGCCGGCACCGTACGCCCTGCCGCCAGGGGCAAGCTGGCCGGCAGCAGCGTGTTCTCGTATGTCTGGCCAACCAGCCTGGACCCTTCGGTGATCGGTTTCGAGCCGAAGTCCGGAATCCTGGCCTTCGCCGTCACGTCACACCCCGACTTCGACGATACCCCGCTGTTCGACGAGAACCGCGACGGGCGCCTGGATAACGATGGTGATCTTTGGCATTCGCATTGGGTGGTGCTGCAGCCCGACCCGGCCTGTGGGAAAGATGCGCTGAAAGTCGTCGACATTCCCGCAGGGGCCAAGCCTCGCGTGCCCAAGACCTGGCCAGGGTTGCCGATCCTGATCGACAGCCCGGGGTGGACCCCGACGATCAATCAGAAAACCGTCGAGGTGCGCGTGCCGTTTGACGACATCGGCCCGGTCGAGGCCGGCGCGTTCGATGGCGTCACGGCCGCCCTGCGCGTGAACGCGAGCGTGCACAACCCGCTGCTGTGTGTCGCCGACGTGTTCAAGGTGGCCTCGGGCGACCTGTCCCTGCCCGGCAAGGTCAAGCACTGATGCCGCCTCGCCTCCCTGTTTGCCCCCGTCCCATCACTGGAGAAACACATGACTCGTATCAACATTCAGCCACAACAAGCGCCCGCCGCCAGCCAACCAATGCTGGCCCAGATTCAACAGGCCTTTGGCGCAACGCCCAACATGTTCAAGGGCGTAGCCAATTCTCCGGCCGCGCTGCAAAGCATGTGGGCGGCCTTCGGCGCCCTGGGCCAAGGCACGTTGGGTGCCCGGCTTGGCGAGCAGATTGCGGTAGCCGTGGCCAACCGCAACCGCTGTGAATACTGCCTTGCCGCGCACACGGCCCTGGGCCAAAAGGCCGGTGTGTCTGCGACCGACATGGCCGCCGCCCAGCGCGGAGAATCCAGCGACCCCAAGACGGCAGCGGCCCTGGCGTTCGCCCTGATAGTGGTCGAGCAGCGCGCACAGGTGACTGACGCCGACGTGCAGCGCCTGCGGGACAACGGTTTTGGCGATGAACAGATTGTCGAGATCATCGCTCATGTCGCGTTGAACCTGTTCACCAACTACATCAACGTCGCGTTGGACATTCCTGTCGACTTTCCCAAGGTCGCCCTGAAATAAGCCTGACCGAGTCCCGCCCGGTATTGGGCGGGCTCACCTTGGCCGTGGTCCTACTCCGCCGCTTCGGCACTGTGCACAACAACCAGCAATTGGGCCTGGACGTCGCCAACCGAACGCAGGCGATGGGGTTTCTGGGCATTGAAATGCAAGGCGTCACCGCGATTCAGCAGCACGCGCTCGTTCATGAAGTCCACTTCCACCTGGCCTTCGTGAACAAACAGGAACTCCTCACCCGTGTGTTCCTTGAACGCATGATGCGCCGCGAATTCGGCCGGGGGATAGAGGATGAAGGGCAGCAAGGTTCGCTCGGAAACCTGATGGGCCAACACCGCGTATTCAGAGCTGCCAGGGTTCGCCGCAAGCGATTGGCGATCTTCACACCGCACCAGGCTGTAGCTGTCGAGCGGGACGTTTTCCTCGGAAAACAATTCCTCGACTTTCACGTTCAACGCCTTGGACAGCTTGAGCGCCGTGGCGATGGAGGGCGTGCTCAGACCCCGTTCCACCTTGGACAGGTAGCTCTTGGTCATCCCGGTTTTTTCGGCCAGGACGTCCAGCGTCACGCCGAGTTTTTTTCTGAGCAGTTTCAAGCGAATGGACATAGATAACCATCATTTCCATGGAAGCGGACAATCGGTGATTGCTAATGACACTTTGTGTCATATAGTCTATTTAGTGTCATTAGAACAGCCATCCCCAAGCTTCAGTGACGCGAATCAGGAGAACGGATATGAGCAAGACCCTGGCGACACCAAAGGACCAATTGGTCCAGCATGCTGTTAACCAGATGCAGAAATCACTGCCGGATAATACGTGGACTGTACGACAAAAGCTGGCTCTGACCTGCCGCATCCTGTTCGAGAACGGCCACGACTCAGGCCTCGCCGGGCAGATCACCGCGCGCGGGCCGCAACCCGGCACTTACTACACCCAACAATTGGGTTTGGGATTCGACGAGATTACCGCCGGCAACTTGCTGTTGATCAACGAGGACCTGGAGGTGCTGGAAGGCCATGGCATACCCAACCCGGCGAACCGCTTCCACAGCTGGGTCTACCGCGCCCGGCCGGATGTGAATTGCATCATCCACACCCACCCGACCCACATCGCCGCGCTGTCGATGTTGGAGGTCCCGTTGCAGATTTCCCACATGGACCTCTGCCCGCTGTACGAAGACTGTGCGTTCCTGGAAGGCTGGCCGGGCGTGCCGGTGGGTAACGAGGAAGGCGACTTGATCGCCGGCGCCCTGGGCGACAAACGCGCCATCCTGCTTTCCCACCATGGCCAGTTGTCGACCGGCGAGACCGTGGAAGAAGCCTGCAACATCGCCCAACTGATCGAGCGCGCGGCGAAACTGCAACTGCTCGCCATGGCCGCCGGCGAGGTGAAACCGATCCTGCCGCACCTGGGTCGCGAAGCCCACGACTGGATCGCCCGCCCCAAGCGTCACGCCGCCGCCTTCAACTACTACGCCCGGCAGAACTTGCGCCAACACGCCGATTGCCTGAACTGATCCCACTAGGAGCGAAGCCATGTCTACCCCGAACATCCACGGCATCATCGGTTACACCATCACCCCTTTCTCTGCCGACGGCCAGGGCTTGGACCTGGACGCCTTGGGCAGGTCCATCGACCGCCTGATCGAAAGCGGCGTGCATGCTATCGCACCCTTGGGCAGCACCGGCGAAGGGGCCTACCTCAGCGATGCGGAATGGGACCAGGTCAGCGAGTTCAGCATCGCCCACGTCGCCGGCCGAGTGCCGACCGTGGTCAGCGTATCTGACCTGACCACCGCCAAAGCAGTGCGCCGCGCGCGTTTTGCCCAGGATCACGGCGCCGATGTGGTGATGGTTTTGCCAGCCTCTTACTGGAAATTGAGTGAGGCGCAGATCCTCACGCATTATCAGACCATCGGCGCCAGCATCGACGTGCCCATCATGCTCTACAACAACCCGGCCACCAGCGGCATCGACATGTCCGTGGAGCTGATCCTGCGGATTTTCAACGCGGTGGATAACGTCACCATGGTCAAGGAGAGCACCGGCGATATCCAGCGCATGCACCAGCTGCATCTGCTGGGCGAAGGCCATGTACCGTTCTACAACGGCTGCAATCCACTGGCGCTGGAAGCCTTCGCGGCTGGCGCCAGAGGCTGGTGCACCGCTGCGCCGAACCTCATCCCGCAGCTCAACCTCGACCTGTACGAAGCCGTGCTGGCCAACGACCTGAACAAAGCCCGGGCGCTGTTCTACCGACAATTGCCACTGCTGGACTTCATTCTCAAAGGAGGCTTGCCCGCCACCATCAAGGCCGGTTTGCGCACCCTCGGCCTGGAAGTCGGCGACCCGCGCTTGCCGGTCTTCGCGCTCGACGATGCGGGCAACAGCCGATTGAACGCGATGCTGAACCAGCTGCGCTGATTTCTTCTTGCCCTTGCGACCCGAGCGGATCAACGTGACCTGCTCGGTCGCTCCGGCAAGCTGCCTTGATACCCTCGCGACGGAGAGAACCTCATGACCATCAAAGTCTATGACACACATGTCCGCACCCAAAGCGGGCGATACCTGCATTTTGACGTGCTGATCGACCGCAACGACCTGGATTTTGCCCAATCCTGCGCGCGACGTTTCCTGGCCGAACAGGGCATCGAAGATCAGGACGTTACCTTGAACGACTGCCGTTTCTGCCACGTCGAGCCGAGCAACCCCGAGATAGTCGAGGCCATCAACCGGCAGGGCTTTTTCATTCTCAAGCTGCAAGGCTGCGAGGCGTGAAATGGATACCTACAAACCGCTGCACTGCGACCTGCATGACTACCTGGAAATCGCCTGCCTGTGCGGCTACACGCTGGACATCGAGCTGACTGACGGCCAATGCCTGACCGCCCGCGCGATCACCACGCGGACCGCCTGCACGGGGGAGGAGTTTCTCGAAGTTGAAACTGTTGATGTCCGTCAGGAGATCCGCCTCGATCGCTTGCTGGCGATTACGCCGCTGAACAGCAACGCCAGGTTCGGCCGAGTTGTGCTGGCGGTGGGTGGACAGGAAAGTCGTTCGTATGATGGATAAGTACGTAAGGCAGCCCGTATTGTTTCCTTTCGCCGTCAAGAGATGGGATAGGCCTCGTTAAACGCCGATGCAAAGTCTTCCGCTTTCGAAAAAACGTCGGGCGACTAAACCCGATCACTGATGCGCGGTGACAGGTCCCAAGCTACCGACATCACCCAAGGCGCACAAGTCGGCGTAGTTGTAGGCAGCGGCGCAAGGCGCTGTGGGCTGGCGAGGCTTTGTTGCTAGCGTCTGTCAGTCGTTACTGAGACGGCTCCAGCTTCGGTGCGAGGCGCTCACGACTAGGGCTGCTGCGCAGCCCAGCGGGAGCAAGCTCCCTCGCCACGGGGCTGGTGTTCTTCTTGAAGACAGTGGTTTCTCTTGGGGAATGGTGGTGTGATCGGTTGGCATATGTGTATGCGTTCAGAAGGGGTGATGCTTACACTTCGGCGTGCTGATTGACTGCCACGACTTGGACTTCGCCCAATTCTGCGCGCGTGTCGGCAGGCAGGGCTTTTTCATCCTGAAACTGCGAGGCTGGGAGGCGTGAAATGGATACCTATAAACCGCTGCACTGCGACCTGCATGACTATCTGGAAATCGCTTGCCTGTGCGGCTACATGCTGGATATCGAGCTGATCGACGGCCAGCACCTGACGGCCCGCGCGATCACCACACGAACCGCCAGCACACGGGAGGAATTTCTCGAAGTCGAAACCGCTGACGGTCGCCATGAGATTCGCCTCGATCACTTGTTGGCGATCACACCGCTGGATAAGCACGCCAGGTTTGGCCGGGTAGTGCTGGCGGCGGGTGGTCACGCCGCCCTTTGAAGTGGTGCATTAGGTCCCACAGGGCGGGTTGCGTCCTGGAAGGCCGGACCCGCTTGAATATTCGTTGACTGAAGCACCGCTATCGCGAGCAAGCTCGCTCCCACAAAGGGGTGAGTGTCGTGCCTGGGACTCAGTAGACTTCCAGTTACCTGTGACGGGGGAGTATCCACCGCGTCCGAGCCACTGGGCTATCGCGCACCGAACCGGGCCCTGTGGCGAGGGGATTTATCCCCGTTGGGCTGCGCAGCTGCCCTAAAAATGAAGCCAGTCTCCCTGACACACTGAGTTGTCTGGTTTGAGGGCTACTTCGCAGCCCAACGGGGATAAATCCCCTCGCCACAAAGGAAGGCACTCGACTAGCTGAGGGGCGCCGACTGGCGCTGATACAACCCACACAAAAAATCTTCCCAACCTTTCCCCTCTCGCAAAGCCCCCATCCCCTCCAGCAAACGCCCCGCCACTCCCCCACCCCGATAATGCCCACATCCACTCACCCCCAACCGCTGCAACCCGAGCACCGTGTACCTCCCATGAACCTACGCACTTTCATTCGCAGCTATTGCCTCAACTCCAGGCTCGCTACGAATGCGCTGACCCGCCTGCATAAATCCCTTTCTTCCCTGGCCGCCTATCTGGCGCAGCAGGGTTTTGATTCCAGGACTTGGCCCGCGCCCCGTGACGAAGGCGCGCTGGACCGTTACCTCAGCGACGTTTGCCCGGAGCTGGCCGCGACGGTGTTCAGCCATGCCCGCGACGGGGTGATCATGGTCGATGCGTTCGGTCGGATCATCGGCGTGAACGAGGCATTTACGCGGCTTACCGGTTATGGGCAGGACGAGGTGCTGGGGCGGGAGTTGAATTCTCATCGCATGGTGCGGCGGCTCGCGGCGTTTTATGCGCCGATGAAAAATGCGCTGGATTTCCACGGGCATTGGTCCGGTGAGATTCAAAGCAGCCACAAGGATGGCCGGGAGATGACGTCGCGGATCAGTATCAGTGCGGTGCATGACCGTCACGGCAACGTTCAGCACTACGTGGCGCTGTGCAGCGACATGACGCAGATGAAGCAGCGCTTGCAGTTGCTGGAGCGGGATGCGCGGTATGACGCGCTCACGCAGTTACCCAATCGCTTGTTGCTGGCCGAGCGGATGCGTCAGGCGCTGGGCAAGGCGCGCCTGCATCAGCAGAAGGTGGCGATCGCGTTTATCGACCTGGATGGGTTCAAGGCACTGAACGACAGTTATGGCCATGACTGGGGCGATCGGGTGTTGCAGATTGTCGCGGCGCGGATCAACGCGACGCTGCGTGAAGGCGACACGTTGGCGCGCCTCGGCGGTGATGAGTTTGTCGCCGGGCTGGTGGGCTTGCGGGAGGTGGAGGACAGCGAGCCGTTGCTCAAGCGGATGCTGGCGGCGGCGAATGCGCCGATCCTGATTGGTGCGCAGACGGTGGAGATTGCCGCGAGTATCGGCGTGGCGTTTTACCCTGAGCATGGGCTGGAGGTCGATGCGCTGATCAGCAAGGCGGATCAGGCGATGTACCTGTCGAAGAAGGCCGGCGGCAATCGTCTGGCGTTCTGCCCGACGCGGTTCATTTCGGTCAATAGCGAAGTCTGACGGTGGTGCCGAGGGTGCGTTCGCTGCCGGTCATGACGCCGTAGTCACCGGCGCCGAGCAGTGAATACACGGCGGTGATGTAGTTACGGTCGAAGACGTTGCGCATCCAGCCTTCCACTTCCCAGGCGCGGTCCTGGCTGCGCAGGCCGAGGCGCAGGTTGGTCAGGCCGTAGCTCGGTTGATAGCTGCCTTCGCCACCTTCGAGGGTGCCGTAGTAGCCGGTGCGAAAGCTGTAGTCGATGCCGCTGAAAGCTTCCAATCCATAGGGCAGCGGATGGCTGTGGTCGAGGCCGCTGCTGAGGTTCCATTCCGGCGCGTTGTAGAGGCGGTCGCCGCTGAGGTCGCAGGTCCATTGGCCCGAGGCCGGCGGGCACGGCGCGTTGGGGAAGCTGCGGTAGCGCGCATCGCTCCAGGCCAGGCCGAGGCGCCCGGTGAGTTGCGAGGTGAGTTGCCAGGCGGAATCCAGTTCGATGCCGCGCAGGCGGACTTTGCCGACGTTGATCAGGTTGTCCCGCAGCGGCGGCGCGAACAGCGAGGTCGGCGGGCTGTAGGTGAGCGCCTGGTAGTTGTCGACGTCGGTCTGGTAGACGGCAAGGTCGAGCAACGCGCGCTCGTTCCAGAAGCGCGTTTTCACGCCCAGTTCCAGGGACGTGGCCCGCTCCGGCTCGAAGGTCGGCGCGGTGAACGGGCCGACCACGTCGAAGTTGATGCCGCCGGCCTTGTAGCCCCGCGACCAGCTGACGTAGCCCATCACCGCTTCGCTGAAACGGTAGCTGGCGCTGGCGAGGCTGGAGACGTTGTGTTCTTCGATCGAGTCCTCGCGGTAATAACCACGGCCGAGGGCGATGTCGCGCAGCAATTGTCCACCAGCCTGGAACACCGGCGGCAAGCCGGTCAGCGGGGCGAGGTTGCTGACGTCGCGGGAGATCCAGCCGTCCTTGCGCTCATGGCTGTAGCGCAGGCCGCCGGTGAGTTCCAGCGGGTCGATCGGGCGCCAGGAGAGCTGGCCGAAAATCGCTCGGCTGTCGCCCTTCTGCTCGCCGTCGAAATGTTGTCGGGCGCCATTGAGCAGCATCGAAGGCACCTGCCTCGGATCGGTGAAATTGATGCCGAAGAGTTTTTTCAGTTGGTCGAGTTGATCGCCAACGAACCAGGGCGCGGCGTCCTTGCCGAATTCGGCATCGATCTCACGGTCAAGCTGCTGGCGCAGATAGTAGAGGCCGGCGACATAGTCGACGGACGAACCGGCCGTGCCGGACAGGCGCCATTCCTGGCTGAACTGCCGATGGCCGAGCTCGGTTTCGGACTGGGCCACCGCCAGCGCGGTGCTGTCGCCGTCGCGGGTCGCGCGGTAGTCCCAGTCGCGATAAGCGGTGATGCTGGTGAAGCGCATCGCCTCGTCGAGGTCCCAATTCAATTCCAGTGACACGCCGTTCTGCAGGGTTCGCGGACGGCCCGGCGCGTCGATGCGGGTCTCGCGTTTGTAAGGGTCGGGCTCCGCCAGCGGATAACCGACGAACTGGGCGCGCTTGCGGGTTTGCTGGCTGTAGTGATTGGCCAACAGGACGTTGCCGGCTTCGTTTTGCTCGGCGTAGTCGGCGATCAGGCGAGCACTGAAATCGGTGTTCGGCGTCCACAACAGTTGGCCGCGCAGGCCTTGGCTGTCGGCATCGCCGAGGCGGCTGCCGTCTTGCAGGTTTTCGACGCTGCCCTCGGTGGCGCTGTCGAAAACGTTGAGTCGGCCGGCCAGCACGTCGTCCTGCAGCGGCCCGGAAATCGTCCCGCGAAACTCACGCAAACCGCGCTCGCCATAGCTGGCTTCCAGGTTGGCTTCGGGCTGGAAGGTCGGCTGGCGGGTGATGATGTTCAGGGCGCCGGCGGTGGTGTTCTTGCCGAACAAAGTGCCTTGCGGCCCGCGCAGGACTTCGATGCGCTCGATGTCCATCAGCTCGGTGAAGGCCATGCCCTGGCGCGCCTGGTAGACGCCATCGACATAGGTGCCGACGCTGCCTTCCAGGCCATCGTTGTAGGCGGTAGCGCCGAAGCCGCGCAGGCCGAAACCGGCGTAGCGGGCGTCATGGCCGGAGACGATCAGGCCGGGCACGCGCTGTTGAATGTCTCGAAGCGAGTGCAGGCCGGCTTCGTCGAGTTGCTCGCCGTAGAGGACGTTGATCGGGATGGGCACGTCTTGCAGGTCTTCTTCGCGGCGTCGGGCGGTCACCGTGGTTTCGTCGAGCGTGAGGGCGCTGGGCGACTCTTCGTCGGCAGTCACCGATGCCCAGGGCCATGCCGAAAGACTGCCGATCAGGAGCAACCGGTAACTCAAACCCGGCATCCTAGAACTCCCGAGCCAACGCGCGCCGCGCCGTGTCCGGGCAGGCCAGTGCCTTGACCCACGCCAGCAGTTCGCGGCTGTCGGCGGGTTTGAGCAATACCGCATTGAACTTCAGATCCTCTGGATAACCTTGCGGCCTGCGTGGCGGCACCGCCGAATAAAGCATCACGGGCAGATGGCGCCAGCGCTTGCGCACTTGTCGCAGCAGTTCCCAACCGTCCATGCCGGGCATCATCTGGTCGCTGATCAGCAGGTCGACCGGTTGTTCCGCCAGGCAGGCCAAGGCCGCTTCGCCGTTGGTCGCGATGCTCACGTCAAAGCCGTAGCCGGCCAGCAGATCGTAGAGCCACTCGCTGTTCTGCTCGATGTCATCCACCAGCAGCACGTGCTTGCCCTGGCCATCAAACGGCGCGGCGTTGTTGTCGACGATGCCGTTTTCGAGGTCGTGTTCCTCGGCGCATTTGAGTTGCAGGCGAAAACTGAAGTGGCTGCCCTGCCCGGTGGCCTGGGGTTCGAGGCGACTGTCCATGCGTTCGAGCAATTGCGTGACGATGGACAGGCCGAGCCCGCTGCCTTCGTAGCGCTGCGCATTGCGGCCGCGGCGGAACGGTTGCAGCAGTTGTTCGAACTCCTGCGGGTCGATGCCGATGCCGCTGTCGATCACGTTGAAGTGCAGTTCCACGGTGCCGGCGCTGGCGCCTGGACCTGCGCTCACTTCGAAGCGGATCTGGCCATCGCGGGTGAATTTCGCCGCGTTCGCCAGCAGGTTCATCAATACCTGCCGAAGGCGTTTGAAGTCGGCTTCCACCAGCGGCGGCAGGTCATCGGCCAAGTTCGCCTCGAAAGTATTGCCCTGGCGCGCGGCGAGGAAACCCGCCTCATCTGCGATTTCGTGGAGAAAGCCGTACAGGTAGCCCGGTGCGAGGGTCAGTTGCATCTGCTCCAGCTCGCCACGGGAAAACTCGAGCATTTCGTCGATCAGCTCCAGTTGCTGGCGGGCGTTGCGCTCGATCGTCGCTTGATAGTCGCGGTTGGGCCCGGCGTGCAGCAGGCGTGCGTAATCGATGATGCGCACCAGCGGCGAACGCAGGTCGTGGCTGATCCGTGCCATCAACGCGCTGCGGGCCGCCAGCGATTCACGCAGTTGCGAGGTGCGCAGCGCCACGGTGCTTTCCAGCCGTTCGTGTTCGGCCTGGCGTTGTTGTTCGAGGGTGGACAGGGCGTGCTTCTCGCGGTTGCGGCTACGGGCGACTTCCATGAGCAACGTACACACCAGCAGGACCACGCCGGCCAGGGTCGACGACAAGCTGTACTTGCTTTGCGGCGACTGCCAGGGCAATTGTTCCTGAGGGAAAAAGATCCGCATCAGCAGTTGCCCAAGCAATAGCGCCGGCACCAGCCAGGCCATCCAGGTGTAGCTCAGGCGTGCGCGCCAGGCCATGAACAGCGTGACGAGCAGCACGCCATAAAAACTGAACAGGGCTATCTGGACTAACAGCGCGCCCTGGACCGGATCGACCTTGAGCCACCAGAGCCGGCCGAAGATGCAGCCCAACAGCGGCACCCAATAGCTCCAAGCGATGATCCTGGGCAGTTGGGATACCTGCAGCAGCACGCGGAAGTAGGCCAGGAACAGGACGAAAGAGATCGCGCTGGCGCAGGTCAGCAGCTCACGCGTCCAACCCAGCGCGCTCGGCCAGTAGATCAGGTAGCCGTTGAGGATGCATGTCAGCAGGATGTAGCTGAGGACCGCGCCGGCGTTCACGCTGAGCAGTCGCGAACGGAGGATCCAGCCGACGATCAGGCCGAACGGGACGACCAGCAGGACGATGCCGAGGGTGAGCCCGTCGCTCAGGTACGTCTGTTGCTGACTGCGCAGCAGCGCCGGTTCGGACCACAGTTCCGGCTGAAGCAGCATCTGGAAGTTGCTCGTCACCCGGACCAACACCGTGGTGCTCTGCCCTGCCGCCAACGTTACCGGGAATGCCGGCTGACGCGCCGCTGGCTGCGGCCATTCGGCCAAGGGATAGGCGCCGCCGGCATGGGCGTCATGCCCCGGCTGATAGACGCGAATGTCTTCCAGGCGCGGCGCCCCGACGACCAGCATGCGCGAGCACGCCTCAGCGCTCGAATTGGTGAACTGCCATTTCAACCAGAACGCGGACCGGCTATAGCCCTGGGTCGGCCAGTGCGCGGTTGCAGCTTTGAAATCGTTTTCGGGCAGTTGAGCGACGCGTTCCAGGCTCAGATTGGCCTGGGCGTCTTCGAAAATCTGCGCCGAGGGCATCAGGTCCAGTTGGTCAGCCCGGCAGATATCCACAGGCGCCGCGCGCAGCAGGCCTGTGGATAACATCGTTATCGTCAGCAAGAAAAACTGTAGTAGCCGCATCAGGCGCGCCCGGCCGACTCGATTTCGCTGGTGCCCAGGGTCTGCTGGCGAAACTGACTAGGCGTCATGCCGATTCGCTGGCGGAACGCCGTGGTGAAATTGCAGGCGTTGCGAAAACCCACCAGTTCGGCGACGTCTTGCACGCTCATGGCGCTTTCGGCGAGCAGATCCTGGCCACGCCGCAAGCGGGCGTCGCGGATGTAGGCGAACACGGTCATCCCCAGGTGTTCGCGAAAAATCGCCGAGAGGCGTTTTTCATGGGTGCCGACTTTTTGCGCGAGGATGCCGAGGGACGGCATGTCGTCCAATTGGTTTTCGATCAGGCGCATCGCCGCGCGCAGCACGATTTCATCGCCTTGCGGTTCCGGATCGGCCGGCCTTTGGTGGAGTGCCGGTGGCGCGCGCCAGGTCAGTTGCAGGTGGATCTTGATCCGCGCCAGCACTTCTTCGGGGGCACAGGATTTGGGGATGTAATCGACCGCGCCGACCGTCAGCCCTTCGAGGCGCTCCAATGAAGTATTCGCCGATGACAGGAACAGGATCGGCGTCTGCCGTGTGGCCGGTGCCTCGCGCAACAGCCGGCACAGGCTGAAGCCATCCATTTGCGGCATGTGCACATCCAGCACGATCAGGTCCGGGCGCAGGGCGAGTGCCCGTTGATAGCCTTGATAGGCATCGCTGGCCAGGGAGATGCGCCAGGGCTGGGTCTTCAACAGGATGAGCGTGGCGCGGATGTCTTCAGGGACATCGTCGATCAGCAGGATATGCGGCAACGCGTCGGACGCCGCCGAGCCCCCCGCCGCCGCTGCCGGCCTTTCGTATCGTCCGTTGTCCATTCGCCAGGTCTCTTGTTGTGTTCAGCCAGGTCACTGTCGCGAATTGCCAAGCGAGGAATTATGTACCGGGCCGGCAACAAATCGATATAGCGGCAGGTAAAGCGAGAACTGAAGCTATCAAATTTTTGAGGGACGATAAACGGTCGTACGATTTGGGGCGTTCACTGATGCGCGGGGATGCCGTTCGCTAAACCCTGTGACGAGGGAGCTTGCTCCCGCTGGGCTGCACAGCAGCCCAAAGCAGCAAACCCAATTTTCCTGACACACCGAGGTGCCCGGTTCAGGGGCCGCTCACAGCCCAACGGGAGCAAGCTCCCTCGCCACGGGGTTAGTGTGAATCTTTGAATGAACAGTGTTGCCACCGCCGATTCGCGGGCAGGCCCGCTCCCACAGGGATTCGGTTTCTATTTCAGATCCGGTGGAGGGATGGCAAGCACGACTGGCTGCGCCTGGACATCAGCCCAGGCGAGTTCTGATAGCGAACGACGCCCCCTTGTGGCGAGGGGATTTATCCCCGCTGGGCTGCACAGCAGCCCCAAAGCAACACACCCGATCTTCCTGGCACACCGAGGTGCCTGGTTCAGGGGGCTGCTTCGCAGCCCAACGGGGATAAATCCCCTCGCCACAAAGGAAAAGCGCTCAAATTGCCGAACTGTTTTTTATAGGGCCGCTTCGCAGCCCAGCGGGAGCAAGCTCCCTCGCCACGGGGTTAGTGTGAATCTTTGAATGAACAGTGTTGCCACCGCCGATTCGCGGGCAGGCCCGCTCCCACAGGGATTCGGTTTCTATTTCAGATCCGGTGGAGGGATGGCAAGCACGACTGGCTGCGCCTGGACATCAGCCCAGGCGAGTTCTGATAGCGAACGACGCCCCCTTGTGGCGAGGGAATTTATCCCCGTTGGGCTGCACAGCAGCCCCAAAGCAACACACCCGATCTTCCTGGCACACCGAGGTGCCTGGTTCAGGGGGCTGCTTCGCAGCCCAACGGGGATAAATCCCCTCGCCACAAAGGAAAAGCGCTCAAATTGCCGAACTGTTTTTTATAGGGCCGCTTCGCAGCCCAGCGGGAGCAAGCTCCCTCGCCACGGGGGCTTTATGCAATCAGAACGAGTAGCCGATCTGAGCGAGCAGTTGCGGGTTTTCCTGGCGTGTATCGCTTTGCGCTTCGCCGCCGGAGTGGCGCCATGCGACCGTTGCGTCGAACGACAGCTGGCCGTATTGAGCGCGCAAACCGACACCGCCGCCGGAGATGCTGCGGTTGTTTTCCTCATCGGCCCACTCGTTGTGGTTGATGCGCACCTTGCCGGCGTCCCAGAACAGGTAAGGCGTGAGCTTGTCGATCGGGTAGCGAAGCTCGATCTGGGTCAGCATGCCTTCGTCGCCCGAGCCTTCGCTTTGTGGATAAGCACGTACGCCATCGATGCCGCCGAGGCTGAAATCTTCGGAGGAGTCGAGGTTGTCGTTGCTCCACTGGCCAAGGAAACGGGCGAAGAGCGTGAAGTTGGCCGGCAGCGCTTGCAGGCGGGCGAGGTCGACATTCACTTTGCTGAAGTCGCCCTCGGTCTGGGCGGTCTGACGGTCGCCTTCGCGCAGGGCCGAATCCAGCTTCAGGTCACCGTAGGTCAGCGTCGCGCCGCCGTAGGTGATGCCGCCGCCGAGCAAGCTGTCCCTGACGTCAAACTGCAGGCTGATGGGCAGCGAGTTGCTGCTTTTTTCAAAGCTCAGGCCGAGCACTTCGTATTTGTCTTCAAGGTCCTTGTGCTGGTACTGCCCGGCCAGCATGAGGTTCGCCTGGTTGCTGCGCAGCAGTGGATAGCTCAGGCCGATGCTGCTGACTTCGGCGGTACCGGTCGCCCCCAGGTCGGCGAATTCGGCGCCCAGGTCATAAGAGCTCTGGGCGTAACCGACGTTGCCACGCAGGCCAGAGGTGCCCAGTGGCATCGAGTAGCCGAGGCTGCCGAAATACAGGTCTTCATCGGTGGCCATCACTGCGGCGCTGAGGCGATCGCCCAACATCAGCGGGCTGTTCCAGTCGCCTTGTACCGTCAGGCGATTGCGCCCCGAATAACGGTTGCCGTGGTTGTCCAGCGTGGCCTTGCCCTCGAAGGCCTCGGTTTTGCTCACCTGGGCATTGAGGTCACCGGTGCCAAGTGCTTCACCCGGACGGATGACCGGACGAACTGCCACGCCCGGCAAGTCGGAGAGCACCAATATGCTGCGCTCCAGGCGCTCACGCTCGATCACGTCGCCCGGCTGCAAGTCATCCAGGAACGGCTGCGCCTGGGTGGCCAGTTTTGCATCGTCGTTGACGGCGGTGACTTTGCCATAGCGGCCCTCGATCACGGCGATGGTCAGCTCGCCTTTTTCCATGCGTTGTGCCGGCAGGTAGGCGCGGGCGAAGGGGTAGCCTTGCTCGCGGTAGTAAAGCGTGACCTGCCGGGCCACTTCGCGCAGCGCGTCCAGATCAAGGGCCTGACCGATGGCCGGGGCGACGACGCGTTGCAGTCTGGCCTCGTCGATGCGGGTGTTGTCGGTGAAGCGCACGGCGTTGAGCTGGACTTTGGCGCCGCCGACTTTTTCCTGTGTCGGCTGTGGTGCCTCGACATCCAGGCGAATGCTTTGCGGCAGCTCCTGCTGCGGAATCGGCAGTTCCTGCAGGATGCGACCGGCGTCGGGGATCGGGCGTGCCGGCAGGGTCGCCGCCCAGGCCGGGGAAGTGGACAACAACGCCAGACCGGCGGCGCAGGACATCAGTTTGTTATGCATTGGATCAATCTCGAAAAATTCGGCTTGCCTGAGCCCATGACCACGTCCGCGGACGTGGCCAGGGGGCTCCTTCAAATGAAAAGGTGGATGTCAGGGTTCAGGGACGCATGGCCAGGCTTGGCAAGCGCACACCGCCACGCACGACGAACACGGTCTGCGGCGGATAGGCCGCACACGCGCCGCCGGCGGATACCCCGCCGTCGGAGCAGACGTTCCCGGCCAGTTCCCGCTCGCTGGCGGTGTCCTCGGCCTGGGCGGCCGAATCGCTGTCGCCCGCATTGCCGTTCGCCCGAGTGTCGCCCTGGTCCACCAGCAGGAGACCGCCGTCCTCAACGCCGTAGTCAGACCAGTCAGCCGGTTTCGGCTGGGCCGGATCGAGCTCCGGGGCATGCGGCGAATTCTGCTGCGCGCCAACGCGGGTTGCATCGGCGACGCTCTGCCGGACGGCCTCATAGTCAATGGACGAGGTCACGGTGAGGTTGGCGTTGGCCGGATTGCTGACGATCAGGTAACCCAGGTCTGCCAGCCCACCGATGTTGATCAGGTGCGAGCCTGGGCCGGAAGTCCACACCGAGTACAGCGGGTTGCCGAGCATCTGCTTGGTGTCGCCGTTCCACAGACCGTTGGCGTCATAACCGCCGATACCGCCGCCGTCGAAGGTGGTGCTGCCGTCGAACACCTTGGTCTGGGTGGTCGTACCGTTGGTGGAAACCACCAGGGTCGGTTGCTCGCGGTACACGGCATGCACGCCGCTGTTGCCCAACGCCCTGCCGAAGTTGCTCTGCTGCTCGTCGCTGTTGTAGCGGAAATTGCCGCTGCCACTGCCGAGCACATCGACCATCCGGGTGCTACCGGCCAGGCTGCCGGTGTAGATCACCGCCCGACCACCAACGCCGGTGGACACGGTCACGCCGGCATTAGCCTTCACATCACCGCCCGCGGCCACGCCCGCCGAAGCCGATTGACCGGCGTTGAGCACGATCGCATCGGAAGCGTTACTGGTGGTGCTGACGTTCTCGGCCAGGGTGATGTTGCCGGTCGTCGTTACGACCTGGACCTTGCCGGTGTTGCCGATGCCGACGATCTGGTCCAGCTGGGTGCCGTCCAGTGCCGTCTCGGTCAACCTGCCGACGGTGACGTCGCTGCGGTTGACGAAGTTGACGTCCTTCGCTCGGCTGGCGATATCGCCGACCCAGTTGCTGGCATTGCGCAGGTCGAAATCACCACCCTTGAGGGCCAGGCCGTCGGCGGTGATGTTGCCGTTGCCGTCCTGGGTGGTCTTGCCGCCGATGTTGAGGAACACGTTGCCGCTGGTGGCGAGCTCCTCGTTGATCGCCAGATCGCCGTCGGTGCCGATGCTGACGTCGCCGGTGTTATTCACGCCGGTGGTGGTCTTGACCACGTTGCCGTTGCCATCGGTTTCGGTCAGCGTGCCGACCTTCAGGTTGCCGGTGTTGTTGAAGGCGACCTTGCCCGCCTCGCTGGCGATGTCGCCCACGATGTTGCCGTTGTTGCGCAACTCGAAGTCGCCGCCGTTAAGCGCCAGGCCATCGGCAGTGATATTGCCGTTGCCGTCCTGGGTGGTCTTGCCGCCGATGTTCAGGAACACATTGCCGCTGGTCACCAGCCCTTCATTGATCGCCAGATCACCTTGGGTACCGATGCTCACGTCGCCAGTGTTGTTCACGCCAGTCGTGGTCTTGACCACGTTGCCGCCGCCATCGGTTTCAGTCAGCGTGCCGACCTTCAGGTTGCCGGTGTTGTTGAACGCAACCTTGCCCGCCTCGCTGGCGATATCACCCACTACGTTGCCGTTGTTGCGCAACTCGAAGTCGCCGCCGTTAAGGGCCAAGCCGTCAGCGGTGATGTTGCCGTTGCTGTCCTGAGTGGTTTTGCCATCGACATTCAGGAACACGTTGCCGCTGGTCACCAGCCCTTCGTTAATCGCCAGATCACCTTGGGTACCGATGCTCACATCGCCAGTGTTGTTCACGCCAGTCGTGGTCTTGACCACGTTGCCGTTGCCGTCGGTTTCAGTCAGCGTGCCGACCTTCAGGTTGCCGGTGTTGTTGAACGCAACCTTGCCCGCCTCACTGGCGATATCACCGACCACGTTGCCGTTGTTGCGCAACTCGAAGTCGCCGCCGTTGAGGGCCAGGCCACCAGCGGTGATATTGCCGTTGGCATCCTGAGTGGTCTTGCCGTCGACGTTGAGGAACACGTTGCCGCTGGTCGCCAGCCCTTCGTTGATCGCCAGGTTGCCGTCGGTGCCGATGCTGACGTCGCCGCTGTTGTCCACGCCGGTGGTGGTCTTGATTACGTTGCCGTTGCCGTCGGTTTCAGTCAGCGTGCCGACCTTCAGGTTGCCGGTGTTGTTGAACGCAACCTTGCCCGCCTCACTGGCGATATCACCGACCACGTTGCCGTTGTTGCGCAACTCAAAATCGCCATCGTTAAGCGCGAGACCGTCGGCGGTGATGTTGCCGTTGGCATCCTGTGTGGTCTTGCCAGCGACGTTGAGGAACACATTGCCGCTGGTGGCGAGCCCTTCGTTGATCGCCAGATCGCCTTGGGTACCGATGCTCACGTCGCCAGTGTTGTTCACGCCAGTCGTGGTCTTGACCACGTTGCCGTTGCCGTCGGTTTCAGTCAGCGTGCCGACCTTCAGGTTGCCGGTGTTGTTGAACGCAACCTTGCCCGCCTCGCTGGCGATATCACCCACTACGTTGCCGTTGTTGCGCAACTCGAAATCGCCGCCGTTAAGCGCCAGGCCATCGGCAGTGATATTGCCGTTGCCGTCCTGGGTGGTCTTGCCGCCGATGTTCAGGAACACATTGCCGCTGGTGGCCAGCCCTTCATTGATCGCCAGATCACCTTGGGTACCGATGCTCACGTCGCCAGTGTTGTTCACGCCGGTGGTGGTCTTGACCAGGTTGCCATTGCCATCGGTTTCAGTCAGCGTGCCGACCTTCAGGCTGCCGGTGTTGTTAAACGCAACCTTGCCCGCCTCACTGGCGATATCACCGACCACGTTGCCGTTGTTGCGCAACTCGAAATCGCCGCCGTTAAGCGCGAGACCGTCGGCGGTGATGTTGCCGTTGGCATCCTGGGTGGTCTTGCCGCCGATGTTCAGGAACACATTGCCGCTGGTCACCAGCCCTTCATTGATCGCCAGATCACCTTGGGTACCGATGCTCACATCGCCAGTGTTGTTCACGCCAGTCGTGGTCTTGACCACGTTGCCGCTGCCGTCGGTTTCAGTCAGCGTGCCGACCTTCAGGTTGCCGGTGTTGTTGAAGGCGACCTTGCCCGCCTCGCTGGCGATATCGCCCACTACGTTGCCGTTGTTGCGCAACTCGAAGTCGCCGCCGTTGAGGGCGAGGCCGTCGGCACTGATGTTGCCGTTGCTGTCCTGCGTGGTCTTTCCGTCGACGTTGAGGAACACGTTGCCGCTGGTGGCGAGCACTTCGTTGATTGCCAGATTGCCTTGGGTGCCGATGCTGACATCACCCGTGTTGTTCACGCCGGTGAGGCTGGTTTGCGTGCCGTCGGCATGGGTCGCGGTCAGCGTGCCCACCTTGAGGTCGCCGCTGTTGTTGAAGCGGACTTTGCCCGCCTCGCTGGCGATATCGCCGATCAGGTTGCCCGAATTGTTCAACGCGTAGTTGCCGCCCAGCAGCACCAGGCCACTGGCATCCAGCTTGGCCCCGACGTCGCTGGACTGGGTGGTGTTGCCCCCTACTTCCAGAGTGATGATGTCGTCGGCACGGGTTTCGCCATTGTTGGCGTCATCCCGTGGGCCGTTTTCGATGGTGATGCCTTTGGCCAGCGTCAGGTCGTGATCGGTTTTCAGGGTGACCGCCTCATCGGAGGTAATCCCCACGGTACCGTCCACGACGCCCACCGTCAGGTCGCCGTTGCCGGCGAATTTCAGGCTGCCGACATCGGCGGCGATGACGCTCACGTCATGCCCGCCCTTGCCCAGGTTGAAGTCACCTTCGCCGCGCAAGGCCAGTTCGTCCGCAGTGATGGTCGCGCCAGTTGCCTGGGTCGCGCCTTTGCCCGCGTCGACGCTAAGGGTCAGGCCCTTGCCGGTGGCGCCGTCTTCATCGTTGCCTTCGGGGTCCTTGAGCGCCAGATTGCCCAGCAGGTCCAGGACGCCGTTGGCGACCAGGGCCAGGTCGTCCTTGAAGGTCGCGCCTTCATCGTCGACGGTGATGTTGCGCGTCTTGTCGTTACCGATGACGACCTTGTCGAAGCCATCCTGGATATTGGCCAGGTCGGCGTCAGACAGCACCAGCGGATCGTTAGGCCCGGTGACTTCAGGATCGTCGCTGCCGCCCAGGTGGATATCCAACCCATCGGTCTTCTGCTGCAGGGTGAGGCTGCCGCCACCGGCGACGCTCGCGGCGAGATCGATTTCGTCGGCGGTCAGGCTCGTATCGCCCTGGGTGACCAAGGCCTGGCCGACGGTGAGGGTGTCGGAGACAAGGTTCAGGTCACCGGTCTGGGTCATGCCGGCAACCGTTACGCCTTGCGGGTTTGCCGGAGTCTGGCTGTCGGGAATGGTCACAACGCCAACGGTCAGGTCATCGACATCGGCAAAGCTGACCGTGCCGGTGTTGCTGGCGATGGTATTGACGTCGTTGCCGGCGTTGTCCAGGTCATGCACGGCACTGTTACCCAACAGCACCAGGCCATCGGCAATAATGGCGCCGCCAGCGGTCTGGTCGATCTTGCCGCCATTGCTTTGCAACGCCAGGACCGGAGCCGGTTTGCTGTCGTCGTTACCGGTGCCCGGTGCATCCGCCACGGTCAGTTGGTCATTGATGTGGATATTGCCGGTACCGGCATCGAGGATCAGGCTGTCGTTGAAGCGGGTTTGCTCGATGACGTTGATGTCACCGGTCATGTCCGCGCCACCGATCTTGACGGAAGTGAACCCGTCGCTCAGCGCGCCGATGTCGGTGCCGGTCAGCTCCAACGCTCCGGGGGCATCGCCGGTGCTGCCGCCCACGGCAATGTTCTTGTTCGGGGTGTTGGTTTCAAGGGTGATGCTGCCGTTGCCGGTGACGCTGCCAACCCCACCGTTGAAGTTGATATCGTCCGCCTTGATGGCCAGGTTGTTATCGGTGCTGTTGAGGCTGCCGTTGAACGTGATCGAACTGCCCTGCAGGCCCTTGCTGCCCGAGGTGTTGGTCTTGATGTTGTCGACGTACAGCGAGCCACCGACCTGCTTGCCGGCGGTCTGGTCGAAGCTGCCGGAAACGAAGACGAACTTGTATGTGCCGGCCCTATCAGCCGTTGCCGTGCGGGTTTGCCAATTCACCGCGCCGGTACCGTTACCCGTTTCGTTCAGGATGATCTGGTATTCGCCGGTGTTGACGTTCAACAGATAGCCGAAGACATCGTAGGTGTCACCGCCAGCGACCGGTTTGTAATCAAAACTGACCGCTTCCCCTGCCGCCAGCGAAACCGTGCCCTCGCTCACGACCGAAGGGCCGCGCATGATGCAACCGGCGGGCGCGTTGAGGCAGTTGGAATTGTTCTCGGTACCCAGCAGCAGCGCAGCGCCGCCGTCCTTGCCCTGGCCAGCGGCGGCAACCGGGGTGAGCGGTTTGTAGTTCATGTCGCCCTGGTCGCCAGGCGAAACACTCGGCGCATTGCCGTTGGTTGGCGAGGTGGTCGGGAGCGTCGGGTCATCTGGCGATACCACGCCGTCGACCACGGTGACGCCGGTGAAGAACTGGGCGATGGACGTCTGCCAGCCGACCAGGCCGTTTTCGAAGTCGGCGTTCAGGAACTGCGAAGTGCCCAGCTCGACGGCGCCGGTGTAGACCTGCTCGCCGCTGGTGAAGACTTTCGCGCCGTTGATATAGGTTTTGCCGGCGCCGCTGGTGGTCGCGTACAGCGAGCCCAACGCGCTGTTACCGCCGACCATGTCACTGAAGATGATCGAACCTGAACCGGCATCGACACGCAGTTGGCGGTTGTTGGCCACCGCGTCGGAGTCCACCACGCCGGCAAACACGACATTGCCGCCGTTGCTCTTCAAGCTCACATCGGTGTTGAGCGCGATCTTGCCGTTGAGGATCAACGCGAGGCTGTTGCCATTGCCGGCGCCACTGGCGTCGATATCACCGTTGAGGAAAATATTGCCGAAGACGTAGCGGCCGGTTCCGCCGTCGTTGTGTCCGGACTGCAAGGTCAGCGTCCGCTCACCGCTGATGCTCGACGGGGTGTAGTCGCCATTCCAGTGGATGCTGTTGTCGGCCTTGATCGCCACGTCGGTGCCACCGGCCAGGGCCGTATCGATCGCGTTGAAGCCAACCGTGGCTTCTGTCCCGTTGGCGCCGCCGGTCAACCCTCCGTTACCCGGCCCCACCGTGACGCTGTCCGGGTCGAGCAACCACAAGCCGCCCTTGCCGTTTTTAGCCGAAGCATCGGCCGCCTTGCTCACCGCCAGCTTCGCACCGCTGGTCTCGATCTTGCCGCCGTCGCCGCCCTTGGCGCCGCCGGTGGCTTTCAGGGTGCCGTCCACGCGGGTCACGCTGCCCGCTTTCTTGACATCCGACCAGGCCACCACGGTACCGCCCTTGCCGTTGTCGGTGGCCGATGCGTCAAGCACGGCACCTGCGGCGATGGTGGTCTGGCTGGCCTGTTTGATCGACGGGTCCTTGCCTTGCCAACTGCCGCCCACATTGATTTCGCCGCCACCCTTGGCGCCGGTGGCGTCGAGCACGGCGCCTGCCTTGATCGCCACGCGCTCGCCAGTCACGACGATCTTGCCGCCCTTGGCGGTGTCGGAGGACACATCGATACGCCCAGCGACTTGCACATCGCCATGGTCCCCCATCAGCGTGACCAGGCCGTTTTCACCGATGTCCAGGGAGCGTGCTTCGATCAACCCGGTGTTGTTGATGACGGTGCTTGCGAGGGTTTCCGCCGCACGGGCGGTCAGCAGGATGCGGCCGGCATCGGCACGAATGGCGCCGCCGTTTTCGATCAACGCTTGAAGCGCGCCTTCTTTCACTTCCAGTTGCACCGGCCCGCCCAGGTCGAGCGTCACGACACTGCCGGCGCCGAGCAGGACATTGCCCTTGTGCGCGGTGATATTGCCTTCGTTGACGATTTTTGCGGCGATCAAGGCAATGGTGCCGCCCTGCGCTGCATTGATGTTGCCCTGGTTGACCACCGACGCGGCGCTTTTGCCACTGAAACGGTAGTTGCCTGCGAGAAAATCTTCGGTGCTCAAGTTGAGCGTGGAGGCCACCAGGCCGCCCACATCAACCTGTGCGCCGGGGGTAAACAGTACGCCGTTGGGGTTGACCAGGAACACCTGGCCGTTGGCTTTCAGCGCGCCCTGGATTACCGATACATCCGAGCCCAGCACACGGTTCAAGGCGACCGACGCCTTGCCAGGCTGGACGAATTCGACGGTGTTGCCTTTGCCGATGGAAAAGCCCTGCCAGTCGATCGCGAGCTTGTCGCTGCCCTGATGAATGGCCATGTTGTTGCCATTCTGCTGAATGTTGCCGTTACCCGCGACAATGTTCCCTCCGGTGGGTAACGCTCCCGCCGCCGCTACCGAGGCGAAAAGTCCGCCGCCCACGCCGATGACGAGGCTGAGCGAGGTACGGCTTTTGTCCTTGCCGTGGCTCTTGACCAACTCGGATGCCACCTGCCATGCGCCCATCACGGCATTCCAGACGACTCGGTAAACTCTGTTCATTTTTGTTCACTCATCCTTAATACGGCGGGCCGTGCCATGACGACCAGGCGGTTCGCTGTCGACAAATCAAATGGAAAACCGCCTCCGGACGGACGACGGCTCGAAAATCCCCACAGTGCTCCGCGCCATCATCTCTGCCGCCTGCGGAGCGCACCTTTGCTTGAGCGCCCGCGGCTTTTGATTGAAGGGATCGAGTGAACTTTTTTTCATAAAGGATGGGTAAAGTGCGGTGGAAGGAGGCTGGTCGCCTCGTCGTGGGCGACCTATGCTGACGCGGTCCCACTTCGACAGGCAGACGTTGATGATCCGATGCAAGCGCGCCTACGAAACCGCCAGTGCCGAGGACGGCGTGCGGGTTCTGGTTGATCGCCTGTGGCCGCGTAATTGCCGCAAGGATGCGCTGGCGATCGATACATGGCTGCCAGAAGTTGGGCCTTCTCATGAGTTGCGCAAGGCGTTCAAGGCGGGGGCGGTTTCGTTTGCCGAGTTCGATGTGGCGTATCGACAAGAGCTGGCGGCCCGGCCGGAACATTGGTGGAAGTTGGTGGATATCGCGAGGGACGGGAAGCTGACGTTGATCTATGCGGCCAAGTCGCCGGTTGAGAATAATGCAGTGGTGTTGGCGCGGTGGCTGGAGGACGAGATGGAGAAGCGGGCGGATTCGAGTTCGCCGGTTTGTTATCTGGGGGAGTTTCCGGAGCTTTGAGTCACTGAACTACCTGTGGGAGCGAGCCTGCTCGCGAAGGCGGTGGTACATCCAACACCTTTGCAAGCTGACACACCGCTTTCGCGAGCAGGCTCGCTCCCACAGTAGTCTGTACCCGACCAATCAATCAAAATCGGCTTATTGGTTTGCTTGAGGTTGGTGGTGTGCAGCTGGGATACGCAGAGAAACCACAAGGAAACAGGCGTGATGGCAGCTCGTTTTGATCCATTGGTTCATATCGATTGGAAAACACCGGGCAGCGACTTGCTCGGGCTGTTGCAGCATTACTATCCCGACGTCGGTGTGTTTGCCGGCCCGGAATTCGAGGCGTTGTTGGATGAGCTGTCCAACGAGATGCCCGAGGTCTGCTTCGAGGCGTTGGCACCGGTGTTGGCGGGTCAGGGTTATGACTTGTGGAACCTGGATGCCGGTGGCGACGACTATCGGCCGGTGATTTTTCCTTCCGATCAGCGTGAGACGTTTGCCCAGCATTGGCAAAGCCCTCGCGGGGAGCCCAGCTTCACGGCGACGTTGATCGAGCCACCTGCGGTAAAAGCGCGCAAACCGGCCAAACCCAAGCGCGGCAAAGTCAAGTGGTTGCAGGAAGTCCATGACTATCCAGGCCCCACCTATGTGCATGAATACAACTACCGCAACGGCTGGGCCGCGATTACCGAGCAGGACGAAGACCGTTGGCTGTGCTTTCTGATCGACTACAACCAATGGCCGCCTGCCGAACAGGAGATGCTCGAACAGCGCGCTGACGGCGTGGACGGCGCCGATCTGCGGCTGATCGACGCCAACGCCCAGCGCAGCCTGTGGAGGCGCCAGGTCAAACACGGCGATTACAGTGCGGATGATCGGTTCAAATACGAGGTCCTCCGGGGCGACGTCATCGAAGAGTTCGGCCCTGCCGGAATGCAATGGCAAGCATTCGAAGAGCCTTGTGTCGTGGTGGACGAGGAGATTTTCGAACGTCAGCGCATTTACCAGCCCGAGCATCTGACGCGAATCTGGCGGATCACGGCGGACAGCAGCGAGGTGATCTTCGAGGATTCGGAGGAGCTGACAATCCTGCCCATCGGCCCCCGTCGCTTGCTGTTCATGCAGCACAACGGCAAGCGCTGCTGGGTCTGGAACCTGGACCCGCCGCACCGGGCCGTCCCCGCCAAACCGATGCCAGCCGAAGCCTACAAGCTGCGGCCAGCCACGGCGTATCTGGGCGGTGACGAGATTTTGCTGTTCAGCGAAGGCGCGCGGCAGAACCTCGAGCACGCGGGGTATCAGGAGACAGTGTTGCTGGCGTGGCGCTTCAACTTCATCACCGGCGCCAAGACCCAGGCGACGCTGGACGGCTTCGGAAGTGAGCTGCGCCAGGACACCCGCCTGCTGGTCACCCAGCCCAAGCAGGTGATCACGTTGCGCACGTTTCATGGCCAACTTCACGTCGCGCGTGGGCATGGCGACTGGTGGGTGTGGAGCTACCGCGCCAACACTTTCGGCACACACACGCTGGCGTGGTTCTGGAACCAACGGAGCAACCAGGTGCTGAAGCTGACGTCCAAGGACCTGCCGCGGATCAAGCCGGAGATTCGTTATGTGCCGGCGCAGGATCGGTATCTGGCGTTCGAGACGGAGTTTGTGGCGCGCTTGCCGGTATTCAGCGACATGGTCGAGGCCAAGGGTTGCGAAGTGTTGAGCTTCGAGTGAGCCACCGCAGCCGCACCGCGATCCGTTGAACCACTCTATTCCCGTGGCGAGGGAGCTTGCTCCCGCTCGGCTGCGCAGCAGTCGCAAACCTGCCAACTTTTTTTTTCTGAAACACCGCCAGGGGGCTGCTGCGCACCCCAGCGGGAGCAAGCTCCCTCGCCACGGGTAACGGTAATCATGCCGGATCAGCTTTTGCCCACCACTACCGCACCGCCTCCCCCCTGTGGATAAACATCACTGACATTTAGCGATAACTGCGCAGCCACTTCGTAGCCATCGGCCTTGGTGAAGTTCAACTGGAATTCCTGGTACGCGGGGCCCTTGGTCCAGCGGTTGACTTGCAGGTCCTGATACCGGGAGCTTTCTCCCGGCGCAAGCTGGCCGAACTGTGGATAACCCGCGTCGGCAAAAATCCTGTCTGCGTCGAACCAGTCCAGTTCTTTTCCGAGACTCACCGCGGGTCCCACCGCCGCCCACGCCTCTGGCGTGACTTTCTGGCCAACGTCGAGGAAGAGCACTTTGCTCTCTTTCGCAGCGATCAGGAATGGCAAGGTCATCGGCATTCCCGTGGAATCGAGCAGCTTGGATTTCATGCCGATGTACTGCCCGCCGCCCTCCTCCCGGCGCTCCCATATTCGCCAGTCAATGACGCTTTCCGGATTGAAGCTGTTGTTGGTGAGGATGATCTTGTAACGCTGTTTGAAGAGTACCGGGAAGTCGGCGTGGGGCTTGAAGAACGAGATTTTGTCGTGTTCAGCACCGACACGGACAATGATCGGTGTCTTGCGACTGGCGATGCCGTCCTGGTATTGCTGGTAGCTGAAGTAGGCGGACGCGATGGAGACGACCAAGGCGAGTGTTGCAATGACATCCGTTCGGGTGAGGGTCTTGAACCATTTGATCATGGGTGGCTTATCCGGCACTGAGTGGAGTCCATCGACTATTTCCCTCGACCACTGCTGCGCGCCGCTGTGGCCGCGCGCTCCAACGCTTCGCTGAAGACTCGCTGCTGGTCGTCGTCGAACTGCGCCAGGAACAATTCGTCCACCGCCTCTTCGTAGATTTTCCACATTTTCTTGCGCAGCACTTTCCCGCTCTCGGTGATGGCGGCGTACGCACCTCGGCCGTCATCACTGGCGCGGCTGCGGGTGACCAGGCCTTCCGCCTCCAGGCGGTCCACCAGGCGGGTGAGGTTGTAGCGCTCGATGGCCATGACATCGGCCAGTTCGCTCATCCGCCGGGCGCCGTCGGGGCCGCTTTCAAGGCCCCATAACGCGTCGTACCAGGCGTAGGCCGGCAGCCCGGCGGACGCCAGCCGACGCTCGATTTCGCGGATCAGGCAACGGTGGGCCCTGACGAATCTGAACCAGGTATCCGGCTCGCTGGATGACATGCAGCACCTTTCTCAAGAAATCGATTTAGTTGCAATTGTAGCGCGCGGCAGGCTAAGTTCTCGCACGTAGTTGCAAGTGCAACTACAAAATTCTCGAAGGTTGGCGTCGACCCACGCCCCTTAGTCAGGCACCAAACGACTCGGTGCTGCTGCACTGTCCAGGAGACGACAACGATGGCACAACAATCCATGTTTCTCGACGAGGATCCACAAGAGACTCGCGAATGGCTCGAATCCATTGAATCGGTGGCGAGTGTCGAAGGGCGCTCTCGTGCCCACTACCTGATCGATCAGATGCTTGATTTCGACGCCAACCGCCACGGTGATTTCTACGGGCGCGTGACGACGCCCTACGTCAATACCATCCCGGCCGACCGCCAGCAGCCCTACCCCGGCGACCTGGCCGTGGAGCGCCGGATCAATGCCTATATCCGCTGGAACGCGCTGGCCATGGTGCTGCGCGCCGGCAAACATTCGAACGTCGGCGGGCACATCGCCTCCTACGCGTCGGCGGCGGTTTTGTATGACGTTGGCTTCGAGCATTTTTTCCGTGGTCGCACCGAGCAGTTCGCCGGTGACATGGTGTACATCCAGGGCCATTCGTCACCGGGCATCTATGCACGCGCCTATCTGGAAGGACGCCTGAGCGAAGAACAGTTGGATAACTTTCGCCGCGAGACCGACCGCGACGGCGTTTCGTCCTATCCGCATCCACGGCTGATGCCTGACTTCTGGCAGTTCCCGACGGTGTCCATGGGGCTGGGCCCTATTACGGCCGCGTATCAGGCCCGGTTCATGCGCTACCTGGAAGATCGCGGCCTGAAGGAGCACCAGGGCCGCAAGGTCTGGGCGTTTCTCGGCGATGGTGAAATGGACCAGCCGGAATCCCTGGCGGCGATTTCCCTGGCGGGCCGGGAGAAGCTCGACAACATCATCTTTGTCGTCAACTGCAACCTGCAACGCCTGGACGGCCCGGTGCGTGGCAACAGCAAGGTGATCCAGGAATTCGAAAGCCTGTACCGGGCGGCCGGCTGGAATGTGATCAAGGTGATCTGGGGCAGCGGCTGGGATGCCCTGCTCGAGAAGGACAAGAGCGGCCTGCTGCGCCAGCGGATGATGGAGTGCGTGGACGGCGATTATCAGAACTACAAATCCCAGAACGGCGCCTATGTGCGCGAGCACTTCTTCGGCAAGTATCCAGAGCTGCTGGAGCTGGTCAGCGACCTGAGCGACGACGATATCTGGAAGCTGTCTCGCGGCGGCCACGACCCGGAAAAAGTCCACAACGCCTATGCCGCTGCCATGCGTCACACCGGCGGGCCGACCGTGATCCTGGCCAAGACCGTGAAGGGTTTCGGCATGGGCGAAGCCGGTGAAGGCCAGAACATCAACCACCAGCTCAAGAAAATGGGTGACAACGCGGTCAAGGCGTTCCGTGATCGGTTCGGTCTGGAACTCAGCGATGACCAGCTGGGCGACATGCCTTACCTCAAGCCGGCCGCGGACAGCGTCGAGGCGATGTACCTGCAAGCCAGGCGCAGCCAGTTGGGCGGCTATATCCCGGCCCGTTTTAATGCCGTGGCGCCATTACAGGTCCCGCCCTTGTCGGCGCTGGATACACAACTCAAGGGCACTGGCGAACGGGCGATCTCTACCACCATGGCGTTCGTGCGCATCCTCGGCACACTGCTCAAGGATCCGAATATCGGCAAGCTGATCGTGCCCATTGTCCCGGACGAATCACGGACCTTCGGCATGGAAAGCCTGTTCCGCCAGATCGGTATCCATTCCCATGTCGGCCAGCTGTATACGCCGCAAGACGCCGGCCAGTTGAGCTATTACAAGGAAGCCCGAGACGGCCAGATCATGCAGGAGGGGCTGAACGAGTCCGGCGGGATTTCTTCATGGATCGCCGCGAGTACGTCCTACAGCACCCACGGCGTGATGACGGTGCCCTTCTACATCTTTTATTCGATGTTCGGCTTCCAGCGCGTCGGCGACCTCGCCTGGGCCGCCGGTGACGCCCGGGCTCGCGGCTTCCTGCTCGGCGCCACCTCCGGCAGGACCACGCTGATGGGCGAAGGCCTGCAACATGACGACGGCCACAGCCATGTGCTGTCCTCGACCATCCCCTGCTGCGTGTCCTACGACCCGACCTACGCCTATGAATTGGCCGTGATCATCCAGGACGGCATGCGGCGGATGTATGCCGAAAACGAAGACATCTTCTATTACATCACCGTACTCAACGAAAACTACGCCCACCCTGCAATGCCCGAAGGTGTCGAGCAAGGCATTCTCAAGGGCATGTACCGGCTCTCGGCGCCTGAAAAGCCTGTCGAAGGCAAGCATGTCCAACTGATGGGCTGCGGTTCGATTCTTCAGGAAGTGGTCGCGGCGGCGCAGTTGCTGGAACAGGACTTTGGCGTCAGCAGCGAAGTCTGGAGCGTAACCAGCCTGACCGAACTGCGTCGCGACGGCCAGGAAGCCGAACGCTGGAACCTGCTGCATCCCGAGCACGCGCCGCGTATCGGTTATGTGGAAAGTTGCCTGCAGGACAAACAGGGGCCGGTGGTGGTCGCGACTGACTATATGAAGATATTCGCCGACCAGATCCGCCCGTTCGCACCCAATCGACGCTTCGTAGCCCTCGGCACCGACGGTTTCGGCCAATCGGATACCCGTGAGTCATTGCGCAGGTTTTTCGAAGTGGATCGTCACTTCATCGCACTGGCGGCGTTGAAGGCCTTGGCCGATGACGGGAAAATCCCAAGGGAAAAAGTAACCGAGGCGATCAGGCTCTATGGTATTGATCCGCAGAAGCAGAACCCTGCGAAGGTTTGATCTCCACGAGAGACCTGCGGGAGCGAGCTTGCTCGCTCCACGGTTTGCTGCATTCAGTTTTGGAATTATGAACCACCCCGCAGCGTGCTCTCCAACGGAACGGTAGATTCCTGAGCCTCGAGGATGACCATGATGAACGCATATCAGCGATACTGATGGCATGCTGGAGTGTTGTTTCAATTGCGGAAAAGAAGAGGGTATTGCCTGCAGTCCAGCGGCAGGTGATGGACGCAATAGTGGCATTTTAGTAGCATTCGCCACTTTATCGATCCTTCAAGGATGACCTATGCTCGCCCTGCCTCGCTGTCCTACCCCGTTGCTAGCATTGTCCGCGTTGTTTGTATTGCTCGGCGGTTGCAGCGTCAATGGCAGTTACCCCGATGCCATCGAACCGGACGCCGCCAAGTTGAGGTTCGTCGCCAATACCAGCAACGCCACGCTGGACTATTTCGACGCGGCCCATTGCGACGGACAAACCACGGGCATCCTCAACAATATGCTGTTGAGCGATACCGCGCGGCGGGTGGGGATGAGCGTTCCGGCGCCCAAGGATGCCAGGGGTTATCTGGAGGTCAAGCTCAAGCCCGGTGAGCAGATTCACCTGCGCACCAACATGAACAGCGGTTATGCCGTGTGTGGCAAGGGCTTCAACTTTACACCCGAGGCCAATGCCGAGTACGAGGTGACGTTCAAGTCCGAGAAGAACTTCTGCCTGACTCAGTTGCAACGTTTGCAAAGGGTCGACGGCAAGGACGTGCGCACACCGATCCCGATCCTGAAAAAAGACTTTCCCGCCTGCTCCGGCCGCAATGCGCTGTTCCCCAAGACCTACCCGGACACACCCCATCGCCTGGAATTGATGAGCCGGGTCATCGATAAAAGCCTGGTCGTCACGGTGAAGACGGATCCGGCCAAGGAAAAAGTCGAAAGTTATCCGCCAGAGAAACTGGACACCCTGATCAGCGAACGCAAGGCCAAGCTCGGTTTCGACCTGCCAGCTGACTACTGGACGCTGTACCGGGAAAATCTGAAGACGTTTGGCGATGACATGGCGCAGAACAAGACGCACTCGATGGAACGTTTCAAGGAGGAATACCAGACGCGTCTACGACAGCTGAAGGACGAGCAGTTGGAGCAATGGGCGTTACCCAAAACCGCCAATGCCAAGCCGGAGAAAGCCGAGATCGACCTGGACGTTGCGATGATGGTGGAGTACTTCCGGATCGGGAATGGGGTGACGGTCGAAGCGGTAACTCGTCACCTGGAAAGGATGGCGCAGATGGACGAGCATTACGGGGTATGTGCGCGGTTTGCGGAGTGCTGGAAGCGCAATTAGCAAGAGGATGGGCCGCCGCCTTCGCGAGCAAGCCCGCCCGCCCGCCCCCGCAGGGTCTGTGGTGCGAATTATTGCTTCGCCAGTTCTACCGCGCCTCGGACCCGCTGCTGCATGTTGATCAGATGCAACCGCATCGACGCCCGCGCCGCTTCGCCGTCCCGTCGCGCCAATGCCGCGTAGATCTGCTCGCGTTCACGCACCACCAATGCTCGATTTTCAGTTGCCATCGCTGGCACCGCCTGCTGGACCACGGCGATCAGGGTATTGCCGACGTGCGCCATCGCGTCGATAAAAAAGTTGTTGCCGGTGCATTGGGCAATCTGCCGATGAAATTCGAAATCCGTCCGGGCGCTGTTGTCGTCCGTTGCGTCGACGGCATTCGCCGCATCCAGCGCTTCGCGCATTGCCAGCAACTGCTCCGGCGTGGCGCGTTGCGCAGCGATGCCGGCCGCTTCCACTTCCAGGCTCAGGCGCAGTTCGATGACGGCCAGCGCGTCATGGGCGCCGCCCTTGATGTGCTTGCCGCCCTGGAAATCACCCGGGCGCGCGGTGTCGACGACGAAGGTGCCGATGCCATGGCGCGTCTCGACCAAGCCTTCGGCCTGGAGCCGCGACATGGCTTCGCGGACCACGGTCCGACTGACGCCACGCTCTTTGATGATCACCTGTTCGGTCGGTAGTTTGCTGCCCGCCGGCAGCTCGCCTGCGAGTATCTGCTGCGTCAGGTCGACCACCAGTTGCTGAGTCATGCTCAGGCGTCGATCGGTTGTGACACGCTCCATTGCACCTATCCATCAAGCCAGACGATCGCGGCATTATAGCCGCGACCTTGGGCCAAAACTCACTATAATGCCCGCTGATCACACTAGAGCACGCCGATGACGGACCAAGCGTTATCTCCATTGAACAAGCCGCGCCGCCTCGCCGAAACACTGGTCGACCGTTTTGCCCAGCGCATGCGCGACGGCATTCTGAAATGCGGCGAAAAGCTCCCCACCGAAGTGCACATCATGGAAGCCGAGGGCGTCAGCCGTTCGGTGGTGCGCGAGGCGCTGTCGCGCCTGCAGGCGGCGGGGTTGGTCGAGACCCGCCATGGCGTCGGTACGTTTGTCCTGGATATGCCGGCACCGGAGGGGTTCACCCTCGGGCCGGCGACGATTGCGACGTTGTCGGACGTACTCAATTTGCTGGAGTTTCGCCTGAGCCTGGAAGTGCAGGCCGCCGGCATGGCCGCCGAACGCGCCACGCCCGAAGCCCTGGCCGAACTGGCCCAGGCGCTGGAGGCGTTGCTGCAAGGGCCGGAAAAATCCGGCACCACGATCAACGCCGATTTCCAGTTCCATCTGAAAATCGCCAAGGCGGCCGGCAATTACTACCTGATCGACATCATGAAGCACCTGGGTACAAAGCTGATCCCGCGCACCCGGATGAACTCCGCCTACTCCGGGCAAAGTGATCGCAGCGCCTACCTGCAGGGGATCAACGCCGAACACCAGCAAATTTTCGATGCCATCGCCAGCCGCAATGCCGACGCGGCGCGGGCGGCCATGTACCTGCACTTGAGCAACAGCCGCATGCGCCTGTGTGAAACCCAACAACGCCAGGCGTTCTACAACGAATAACCTTTGTTCCCTGTGGGAGCGAGCCTGCTCGCGAAGACGGTGGCACATTCAATGCTGATGCAAGCGGGCCCACCGCTTTCGCGAGCAGGCTCGCTCCCACCCTGATCTCCAGTGTTCATTGCATTTACATACACAACAAAGCCCCTGTGGGAGCGAGCTTGCTCGCGAAGGCGGCAGCACATCCAACATCACCGCCCCAGACAGACCGCTATCGCGAGCAAGCTCGCTCCCACAAGTTGATCCCGGTGATCTCGCGACTCAGAAAAAGTTGTATTGAATACCCACCCGCAAGCGCAACTGCCGATCGCTGTCCACCGAATTGACCTTGATGTCACCGACCTCAAAGAACGGTGCCCAACGCTTATCCCACTTGTACTTGACCACGGCATTCTGCTCATAGTCGTCAGTACCGCCGTTGTAACGAATGTAATCGGCATCGAAGTAAGTCAGTTGGTATTCATAGGCCCACGGCCCCTGGTTCGCATAGTTGATGTAGACGTCGTAGCGATGGATCGTCTGGTCGTCCTGGCCATTGTCCGGCACGTCGTGATCCACCTTGTCGCGGTCCAGTTTGCTGGCGTCGTAACGGTAACGCCCGGCGATGCTCAGTTCCTTGGTGATCTTGTAGCCCAGGCGCAAGCCCATCTTGTAGGTGGTGGACTCCTCGTCGCTTTCCATGGCGAACGAAGGCGTCAGCGTCCAGCGGTCGTCGATCTTGTGCTGGTAGTTGACGGTGAACTCATGGCCGCTGCCGACAGTGTTGTCGAAGGCGACATCTTCCCGATCCCCGGCGGTCTTGTATTTGAGTTCGCCTTCCAGGCCCACACCGTTATCCAGCCTGATGCCGAACTTGGCGCGGTCGGCGTGCATGCGGGTCTTTTCGGCGTATTGATGGCGAACGTTTATGTAACCGGTATCGGCCTGAACGACAAACGAAGTGAACAATGAAGCGATCGACAAAACGGTGAATATCTTTTTCATGTTTTTTATTCTTGTTGGTTGAAATCAATAGTTGGGGTGAACGTCAAATCGCAGGCGAGCGCGTGCGCGCATTGAAACTTGCGGTTCAACGTGTGCTGCGGTTTAAAACAGTTACAGCGGCTTGGTTACTTCATACGGCGATGGGTATTCGCTGTATGTCGCGACTGGCTTGCACCAGCAAACGGGTGTACTCGTGGGCGGCGCCATCGCTCGCCAGCAGCTGGCTGTCGAGGGTTTCCACCACCCGGCCCTGTTGCATCACCGCCAGCCGATCACACAAGTGCGCAACGACGGCGAGGTCGTGGGTCACCATCAGGTAGGTCAGACCTTCCTGACGACGCAGATCAGCCAGCAGATTGAGAATTTCCGCCTGCACCGAGACGTCCAGTGCCGAGGTTGGCTCGTCCAGCAGCAATACCCGCGGCCGCAGGATCAGCGCCCGGGCAATCGCCACGCGCTGGCGCTGGCCGCCGGACAATTGATGCGGATAACGAAAGCGGAAGCTGTCGTTCAAGCCGACCTTGCGCAGGATCTCGCTGACCTTTTGCCCGCGCCCGTCGATGCCGTGGATGCGCAGCGGTTCCTGCAACGCGGCGTCGATGGTGTAGCGCGGATGCAATGAAGCGTAGGGATCCTGGAAAACCATCTGCACGGTGCGGTAGTGGTCCAGCGGCAGCTTGCGCGTCACCGCCCTCCCGGCGATTTGCAACCGTCCCGTCCAGTGCTGGTACTGTCCGGCCAGGCAACGCAGCACGGTGGTCTTGCCCGAACCGGACTCCCCCACCAGGCCGAATGCCTCGCCTTCGCCAACGCTCAGGTCGACGTCGTGCAACACCGCGTTCAGTGCCGCACCGGTGCCGAAACTGAGGTTCAGGCCGGCGATTTCGATCATGTTCATGACAGGCTCCTCAAGCGTTCAACCAACGTGGGTCGCGCTGCAGCACCGGCAGCGTGGCGCGCGGGTGATCCAGGCTTGGCAACGCGGCCAACAGGCCTCGGGTGTAGGGATGGGTGGCGTTATCCAGGTCAGCGGCGGCAATCGACTCGACCACCCGGCCGGCATACATCACCAGCACGCGATCACAGAAATGCCGCACCAGGTTCAGGTCATGGCTGATGAAGATCAGTCCCAGGTCACGCTCGCTGACCAACTCCTCCAATACGTTGAGCACCTGCCGGCGCACCGACACGTCCAGCGCCGAGGTCGGCTCGTCGGCGATGATCACCTGAGGATCGGTAATCACCATCATGGCGATCATGATCCGCTGGCCCATGCCACCCGAGACTTCATGGGGGTACAGGTCATAGACCCTTCGAGGATCACGGATGTGCACCTTGCCGAGCATGTCCAGCGCCCGCTCGCGGGCTTCGCGATGGGGCACCTTGTGATGGGCGAGATAGGCTTCGGCGATTTGCTCGCCGACTCGCACCACCGGGTTCAACGAGTATTTCGGATCCTGCATGATCATCGACATGCGCGCGCCACGAATCGCCTGGATCTGCTTTTCGCTGGCCTTCAGCAAATCGATGTCGGCAAAACGCAGGGTCTTGGCGGTGACCCGCGCCGTCGGCGGATGCAAGCGCAACAGGCTGCGGCCGACGGTGGATTTGCCCGAGCCGGATTCACCGACGATGGCGAGTTTTTCCCGCCCCAGGGTGAACGACACATCACGCACCGCCAGGGAGGTTTTGCCGGCGTTGCGAAACTCCACGCACAAATCCTGCACGGCCAGTTTTATCTCAGTCATGGGACTTTCCTCAGGATTGGCTGCGGGGGTCGAGGACGTCGCGCAAGCCGTCGCCCAACAGGTTGAAGGCCAGGCTGACCAGCATGATCGCCGCACCCGGCGCCGCCACCAGCCACCAGCTTTCGAGCATGTAGCGCCGGCCGGTGGAGATCATCGCGCCCCACTCCGGCAGCGGTGCCTGGGCGCCGAGGCCGAGAAAGCCCAGGGCGGCGGCGGTGAGGATGATGCTTGCCATGTTCATGGTCAGGCGGATGATCACCGACGACAGGCACATCGGGATGATATGACGCAGGATGATCCGGGCACTCGACGCGCCTTGGAGCTGCACCGCGACGACAAAGTCGACGTTGCGCAGCGGCAGGGTTTCTGCGCGAGCCAATCGGGCGATCGGCGGCCAGGCCGTCAGCGCGATGGCAATCACCGCGTGCTCCAGGCCCGGGCCAAGCGCCGCGATGAAGGCCAGCGCCAGCACCAGGCTCGGAAACGAGATGAAGATGTCGGTGATGCGCATGAACAGGCTGTCGACCCAGCCGCCGAAGTAACCGGAGATGGTCCCGACCAACAGGCCAATGGGACCGACAATCACCGTCACCAGCAAGACGATGTACAAGGTGATGCGCGAGCCGTACACCAACCGGGCGAACACATCGCGACCGTATTCATCGGTGCCGAACCAGTGCGCGCTGCTGGGCGCTTGCAACGCACCGGCGAGGTTCTGCAGCAACGGGTCGTGACCGGCGATCCATGGCGCGAACGCCGCGACCACCATCAAGGTCGCGACGACAACCAGGCCGGCGAACGTCATCGGGTTGCGCAGCAGAAAGCGCAGCAGCCGGGCGGCGCTGGCGACCAGCGCTGCCGTACTCGAAGCGGGCAGCGTGGTATCGCCGGCTGCGCTCGAAGCAAGGGGCAGACTCATTAGCGAGTCCTCGGGTCGAAGAGCTTGTACAGCGCATCGCTGATCAGGTTCAGCGTCACGAAGATGAGGCCGATCAGCAGCACGCAGGCCATCACTGCGTTCATGTCGCCGAGCAACAGACTGCTGGTCAGGTACTGGCCGAAACCCGGCCAGGCGAACACGGTTTCGATCAGCACCGCGCCCTCCAGCAGCCCGCCGTAGGCCAGCGCGACGATGGTCAACAGCTGCACGCGGATGTTGCCGAAGGCGTGACCCCAGACAATCTTGCGTTGGGACAGACCCTTGACCCGGGCAGTGATGATGTACTCCTGGGACAGTTGCTCGAGCATGAAGCTGCGAGTCATGCGGCTGATGTAGGCGACCGAGTTGAAACTGAGGATCACCGCCGGCAGCAGGATGTGCCGCAGCGCACTGCGAAAGGCTTCCCAATCGCCGGACCAGGCGGTGTCGATCAACAGCAGCCCGGTGTGCGTCGGAATCAGCCCGTCGTAGGCCAGGCCGATTCGCCCGACGCCACCGGCCCAGCCCAACCAGGCGTAGAACACCAGGAAGGCCATCATGCCGATCCAGAAGATTGGCGTGGAATAGCCGAACAGCGTGATCAACCGCGCGACGTGGTCACCGGCGCGGCCCTGATGAGTCGCCGCGTAGACACCCAGCGGCAGGCCCGCCAGCACGCCGAACAGAATGGCCAGGGTCGCCAGTTCCAAGGTGGCCGGAAACACCCGGGCGATGTCGCTGATGACCGGGTTTCCGGTCAGCAAGGCCATGCCGAAGTCGCCGTGGAGCAGGTCGCCGAGGTAAATCGCGAACTGGCTCCACAGTGGTTTGTCCAGGCCCAGCTCCTGATAGACCTGGGCGTAGGCCGAGGCGTCGGCGTCCGGGCCAACGATTGCCAGCACCGGGTCCAGCGGCATCACCCGGCCGATAAAAAAGGTCAGCAGCAGCAACCCCAGCAGCGTCACCGCCACCGAACCGCCGCGCCGGGTCGCCGAAGCGGCCCGGGTTGTCCAGATTGAAAAGGATGCAGTCGACATGTTCATTTCCTGCCTTGGCCTTGAGGCCGTCGATTTCAGCGCTGCTTGTAGACGTCGCGAAGACGCGTGGTGGCGGCGGTGTGGCCGATGTAGTTGCGTACGTCGGCGTGAATCACCACCTCGTCCACCATTTGCGAGACCGGCATGATTGCCCCGGCCTGTTGGTCGTAGAGGGTCTGGATCTGGGCATACATCTGCCGCTGCCGTTCGGGGTCGCGCTCGCGCTCGGCCTGTTCGATCAACTGATTGAGCTGCGGGTTGAAGAACGAGGTGCGCCAGCCCTGGAAGTTGCTCAATTTGGCTTCGCTGCGGTTGTCCGGGTTGTACACCAGGGCCCGCAGGCTCGAATGCGGATGGCGCTCCGCCCCACCACCGCCACGCCCCACGAGGATGTCGAACTGGCGGTCGCGCATCGCCCCGTAGATCTGGTTGCCGGTGCCGGTGATGATCGTCGCCTGGATGCCCGCCTGGGCCAGCGTCGCTTGCAGGCTGGTGGCGATGTTGATGAAGGGCGGGTCGGTCAGCGAACGGATGCTCACCTTGAAGCCCTCGGCGTGACCGGCTTCTGCCAGCAGGCGGCGAGCCTCGGCCACGTCCAGGCGATAACCCGGATCGTCCAGGCGTGCCGGCAAGCCCAGCTGCATCGGGCGCTGGTTGATCACGCCGTAGTGCGGCATCACCACGTCGTTGATGCCTTGGTAGTCGATCAGCAGACGGATCGCCTGGCGCACCCGGATGTCTTGGAACAGCGGCTGCTGCATGCTCATCGCCACGTAGTACAGCGTGCCGCGGGCGATGCTCTGGATGCGCACCGCATCCACCTTGCCCAGCGCCTTGATGTCGGTCGCCGCCATGCCGCGGGCGACATCCAGGTCACCGCGCTCGACCATCAGGCGCAGGGCCTGGGACTCGGTCATGTTGCGCATGATCACCCGGCGCAACTTCGGCGCGCCGCGCCAGTAGTCCTCGTTGCGGCTCATCAGGATCACGTCGTTGGCGCGCCAGATATCCAGCTTGAACGCACCGGACCCGGCGGTGTGCGTCGCCAGCCAGGCCGCGCCCTGGTCGTCACCGACCTGATGCTGCAAGGCCACCGAGCGGTCGATGATGAACGCACTCGGCGAGGTGGCCAGGGTGTTGAGCACCAACAGCGGGTCGGTGACGCGTGGCAGCTCCATGACGAAGGTGTGGGGCCCTTCGGCGCGCATCAGCCGGGCGACGTTGTCGGCGCTGAAACCGTAGGCTTTCCAGGTGGACGCCAGGGCGCGGTTGAGGGTGACCACACGTTGCAAGGACCAGGCGACATCTTGCGCAGTAAGCGGCGCACCGGAGTGAAAACGGACGTCGTCACGCAACTGGAAGGTGAGACGCATGCGGTCCGGGCTGACTTCCCAGCTTTTCGCCAGGGCCGGCACCAGCGTGTCCGGCTGCGCCGCGTCCTGCTCCAGGAGCATGTCGTAGACATTGGCGTTGACCTCGGCAACTTCCAGGCCGGTCGCGGCCGCCGGGTCCAGCGACAGCAGGTTGATCATGCTCATGCCCACCACCAATTGGTCGGCGGGCGTTTCGCCTTGGGCCAGGCTGACGGGCACCTGCACTGCGCACAGGGCCACGATGACACACAGCAGCCTGGTCAGGCGCTTGGGCCAGAGTTTCATGGTTCAGTCCTTTCTTATATTTATAAAGACTTGTCGCCCGGGCCGCTCAGCCTCGGACGTGGTGCGCCATCAGTGTCGAGACAAGGTGTTGGCTTCGATATACGCGAAGTTGATGTCCTCGCCCAACCCCGGCCGATCAGACAGATGCACGTAACCGTCGGCATCCATCGGGTCGATAATACTGTTGAGGTGCGCCGGCACTTCCTCGTAATCGAGGAACGGGTGCAGCAGGCCGCGCTCGTACCACCGGCAGTTGCTGATCGCGCCCACCACCGCCAGGTTCGCCGCGCCGTTGCCGTGGACCTCGCAATCCATGCCGAACGACTCGGCCAGGTGCGCCACTTTGAGGCAAGGGCCGATACCGCCGACGCCAGCCACGCCGGCGCGCAGGATGTCACAGGACTTCTGCGTCACCCAACTGGCGCGGCTGTGGAATTTTCCGGCAATGCTTTCCGGGCCCAGCACCGGGATGTCCAGATTGGCGGCCAGCCAGGCGTATGACTCGGCGGAGTCTTCCATCATCGGTTCTTCGAACCAGGCGAAATTGAGTTTTTCCAGGGCCTTGCCAATGGTCAGCGCATCCATACGGCTGTACCAGTGGTAGCCATCGAGCATCAGGGCGATGTCCGGACCGACCGCCTCGCGCACTGCCGCGCAGGCCTGGATGTCCATTTGCGGATTCGGCGCGAAGGAAATCGGCGGCATCCAGGTGTGCAGCTTGATTGCCTTGTAGCCGCGCTTGACGAGCTTTTCGGCGAACTGGCCGTACTCATCCGGCGTCGACAGACCGCCCGGCAAATCATCGCCGCACATGGTCGAGCCGTAGGCCAGGACTTTGTCACGGTAACCGCCGATGAGCTTGTGCACCGGCAACTTCAGCTTGCGCCCGGCCAGATCCCACAAGGCTTGCTCAACCAGCGCCAGCGCGCGGTCGGTGAACTGGCCGGCGCTGCCGCGCTGCCAGTGCGCCAGGTCCTGCCAGATGCTCTCACGGTCCATCGGGTCGCGGCCGATCAGCACCTTGCGCACGAACGATTCGATGATGTGTGGACGAATCAACTCGGGCGTACCGAAGGCGTAACCCTCCGAGCCATCGTCGCAGCTGATGCGCAGCAGGGCCATCTTGATCATGACTTCGTCGCCTGGATGGGCGTGACCGGCGCTGTCCTGGGCGCGACGCGACGGGGTGGAAAAGATTTCGACGTGAACGCCTGTGATTCTCATAAGAAGGAGCCACCGTGTGGTTATTTTTATTTGTATGTCGTCATACAACATGGCGGATTATTTGTACGTTTACTCTGAGCTGTCAAGCCTGTGCATCAGCTAAATATGAGGTTTTTCGGGCAGGCTCTATTTTTGGAAAGATGACGACTTGAAATGTCGTCATACCACGCCCTGATGATAAGCTCGTTTCCCTTGGGAAATTCTGGCTACAGTGACGTGCCCATTTGTGCCCGCCTTGTGGAGACCGGTATGAAAAATTTCACCATCGAGCGCATCGACCACGTCGTACTGCGCGTGACGAACATCGAGCGCAGCCTGACCTTCTACACCTCGGTGCTCGGTTGCGAACTGAAGAAGCGGCGGGACGATCTGGGATTGGTCCACCTCGGCGCCGGGGCGTCGATGATCGATCTGGTGGATGTCGAAGGACCGCTCGGCCGTCAGGGTGGCGCGGCGTCGGGCAGGCAGGGGCACAACGTCGATCACTTCTGCCTGCGCGTCGAACCGTTTGACGAACAAGCCCTGCTCGCTCATCTGGGCGCTGCCGGGCTGGAGGTCGAGAAGGCACAGATGCGCTATGGCGCGGAGGGGCAAGGCTGGTCAATCTATTGCTTCGACCCGGATGGCAACCAGATCGAGTTGAAGGGACCGGCGCTGGAGCCTTGAGCTCCAGCGAAACTTACGCTGCCGGGGTGCGCTTGTATCGACTCAGACCAAAAGGTGCCTGGAAATGACCTTGGAGATTTCGACGATGCCGGTCTTGCCGGAGAACTCAAACTTCACCTTGCCCAGGGACGAAAAATAAATCTCCAGTTCGGAATCCAGGTCGAAGGTGCCGGAGGTTTCCACCGAGTACGCAACGATATTCTTGTAGGGCAGCGAGGTGAAATCCTTCTTGCTGCCGGTAATGCCCTGCACGTTTACCGCGATGATGCGTTTGTTGGTGAACACCACGCCATCACGCATCGACTTGTAGGCGTCGATCACCTGTTCACCGTCCAGCAACAGATCCGAGACGCGTTCGGCGTATTCATTGTTTTGCTTGAGCTTGAAGAAGCCTTTGTTGTTGAAATCGATCATCGTTGAGTCCCTTGTTGAGTTTTTTGAAACGTCCTGTCCAGTGATCCCGGAGGCCAAGCCTGACAGGCGCGGCTGGTTCTCCTCCAGGATCCGCAACTTTCCGGCAGCCCGCATTTTTTGCTCCTAGACTTGCCAGTGTTTGCAGTTCGTCGGGGCTGGAATGAGCTCGTACAATAAACATAATCGAAGGGATACGCCATGCTCGAACCTTTATGGAAAGCGCTCATCTGCACTCTGGTTTTCAGCGCACTGGGCAGCGCCTACGCAGCCGACCCCCTCGTGATCAGGTTTTCCCATGTGGTGGGCGAACAGACGCCCAAGGGCCAGGGCGCCCTGATGTTCAAGAAGCTGGTGGAGGAGCGGTTGCCGGGCAAGGTAACTGTGGAGGTGTATCCCAACTCCACACTGTATGGCGACGACAAGGAAATGGAAGCGTTGCTGCTGGGAGACGTGCAGATCATCGCGCGGTCACTGGCCAAGTTCGAGCAGTACACCCGCAAGGTGCAGTTGTTCGACTTGCCGTTCCTGTTCGATGACATTGCCGCGGTGGACCGTTTCCAACAGAGCCCCGAGGGCCAGCAACTGCTCAAGTCCATGGAGAGCAAGAACATCACCGGCCTGGCCTATTGGCACAACGGCATGAAGCAGCTTTCGGCGAACAAACCCCTGCGCACGCCCGAAGATGCGCGCGGCCTGGTCTTCCGTGTGCAAACTTCCGCGGTGCTGGAGGAGCAGTTCAAGGCGGTGAGTGCCAAAGGCCAACCGATGATTTTCTCGGTGGTGTATCAGGGCTTGCGTACGGGCCTGGTCAACGGCACGGAAAATACCTATTCAAATTTTTACAACCAGAAACTGCATGAGGTACAGAAATACGTTACCGAGTCCAACCACGGCATCCTCGACTACATGCTGATCACCACATCGGATTTCTGGAACGGCCTGCCGCCGGATATCCGCGGTGAGCTGGAAAAGATCGTGGTCGAATCCACCGCTCATGCCAACAAGGAAGCGGAGCGATTCAACCAGCAGGACAAACAGCACGTCCTGGACGCCAAGACCACCGAGATCATGACCCTCACGCCGCAAGAGCGAGATGCCTGGCGAGAGAAAATGAAACCGGTATGGGCGAAGTTCGAAAAGGATATCGGCCCGGAGCTGATCAAAGCCGCCGAAGCGTCCAACAAGACGCAGTAAAGCCCCGAACTTGATGTCAAAATGCCCCGGCAAGCTGTTTTTCTGCCTAGACTTGCAAGTGTCCCACCGTGCGTCGTGTTTTGAATGAGCCCGCACGTGAAAAACTAAAAATAAAAGGAACCCCTATGTTTAAACCTATGTGGAAAGCACTCGTCTGCACACTGGCCCTCAGCGCGTTGAGCAGCGCCATGGCGGCCGATCCGGTGGTTATCAAGTTCTCGCACGTGGTGGCCGAACAAACCCCCAAAGGCCAAGGCGCGTTGCTCTTCAAAAAGTTGGTGGAAGAGCGATTGCCGGGCAAGGTTAAGGTCGAGGTGTACCCCAACTCGTCGTTATTCGGCGATGGCAAGGAAATGGAAGCCCTGCTCCTGGGTGACGTGCAAATGATCGCGCCATCGCTCGCCAAGTTCGAGCAATACACCAAGACGGTGCAGTTGTTCGACCTGCCGTTCCTGTTTGATGACATCTCTGCCGTGGACCGTTTCCAACTGAGCCCTGAAGGTCAGAAACTGCTCAAGTCAATGGAAAGCAAGAACATCACCGGCCTGGCCTATTGGCACAACGGCATGAAGCAACTCTCTGCCAACAAACCACTGCGCGAACCCAAGGATGCCCGTGGCTTGAAGTTCCGCGTGCAGGCGTCTGCCGTGCTCGAAGAACAGTTCAAGGCCGTCAATGCCAACCCGCGCAAGATGAGTTTCGCCGAGGTGTACCAAGGCCTGCAGACCGGCGTGGTCAACGGTGCGGAAAACCCCTACTCGAACATCTACAGCCAGAAAATGCATGAAGTGCAGAAGTACATCACCGAGTCCAACCATGGCTTGCTCGACTACATGCTGATCACCAACACCAAGTTCTGGAATGGCCTGCAGCCGGACGTACGCAGCGAACTGGACAAGATCCTTGTGGAAGTCACCGCCCATGTGAACAAGGAAGCGGCGCAACTGAACCAGAACGACAAGCAGCGCATCCTCGACGCCAAGACCACCGAGATCATTACCCTCACGCCTGAAGAACGCAACGCATGGCGCGACAAGATGAAACCGGTCTGGAAGAAGTTCGAAGGTGACATCGGCGCTGACCTGATCCAAGCCGCCGAAGCCTCCAACAAGGCTCAGTAATGGGTTGGTCGGCGCTGCCGCCGTGGCAGCGCCGGCCTGTCGTCCTCCCTGCAGGAGATGCCATCCATGAACGCCCTTCGGCGCACCTGGGAACATTTCGAGGAAGGTTTCATTGCCTTCCTTCTGGCCGCCATGACGTTGGTCACTTTCGTCTACGTGGTCCTCAACAACCTTTATGCAGTGTTCTACAGCCTTGGCGACAACTGGCCAGCCGCCAGCGAACCGATGTTCGCCATTGGCGACGGCATCATGGGCATGGCCCAGGCCATGACCTGGAGCAGTGCGCTGACCAAGGCGCTGTTTGGCTGGCTGATTTTCTTTGGCCTGTCGTATGGCGTGCGCACGGCCGGCCACATCGGCGTCGACGCGTTGGTGAAACTGGCGAGCAAACCGCTGCAGCGCATTATCGGCGTGATCGCCTGCCTGTGCTGCCTGGCCTACGCCGGGTTGCTGGCCGTGGCGAGTTACGAATGGATCAATACCTTGATGATTGCCCAGATCGGCGCGGAAGACCTCGGCCATTTCGGCATCATGCAATGGCACGTAGGGCTGATCGTGCCGGTAGGATTCGCCCTGGTGTTTATCCGTTTCGCGGAAATCCTGGTGCGCATCCTGATGAACCGTCAGACGGGCCTGGGTCTTGCCGATGAAGCGGCCGAAGCGATCAAACTGACCGAGATCGAGGAAGACAAGCCATGACCATTGCCTTCCTGTTCATCGCGCTGTTCGTGCTGATGTTCATCGGCGTGCCTATCGCCATTTCCCTCGGGCTGGCCGGTTCGCTGACGATCATTTTCTTCAGCCCCGACTCCGTACGCTCCCTGGCAATCAAGCTGTTCGAGACATCCGAACACTACACCCTACTGGCGATTCCGTTCTTCCTGCTGGCCGGTGCGTTCATGACCACGGGTGGCGTGGCGCGACGGTTGATCGACTTTGCCAACGCCTGCGTCGGACACATCCGCGGTGGCCTGGCGATTGCGGCAGTGCTGGCGTGCATGCTGTTTGCCGCACTGTCCGGTTCCAGTCCCGCGACGGTGGCAGCGGTGGGTTCGATTGCCATCGCCGGCATGGTGCGCTCAGGTTATCCCCAGGCGTTTGGTGCCGGTATCGTCTGCAACGCCGGGACCCTGGGCATCCTGATTCCGCCGTCGATCGTCATGGTGGTCTATGCCGCCGCGACCGAAACCTCGGTAGGCAAACTGTTCATGGCCGGTGTGATACCAGGCCTGTTGCTCGGCACAGCGTTGATGGTGGCGATCTACATCGTCGCCGTGAAGAAAAACCTGCCGGCAATGCCCCGAGCCACGTTTCGCGAATGGCTGACCACGGCCCGCAAAGCCATTTGGGGCTTGCTGCTGATGGTCATCATCCTCGGCGGGATCTATTCCGGGATGTTCACCCCGACAGAAGCAGCGGCGGTGGCGGCAGTGTATTCGGCGTTTATCGCGTTGTTCGTCTACAAGGACCTGACGTTCCGCGAAACCCCCAAGGTGCTGCTGGAGTCGGCCAAGCTGAGCATCATGCTGATGTTCATCATCGCCAACGCCATGCTCTTCGCCCACGTGCTGACCACCGAGCAACTGCCGCAGCAGATCACTGCGTGGGTGATCGAGGCCGGGCTGACGCCAGTAACCTTCCTGCTGGTGGTCAACATCGTGCTGCTGATTGCCGGTGCGTTCATGGAACCGTCGGCGATCATCCTGATTCTGGCGCCGATCCTGTTCCCTATCGCCATGAAGCTGGGCATCGACCCGATCCACTTGGGCATCATCATGGTGGTGAACCTGGAGATCGGCCTGATCACGCCGCCGGTGGGCTTGAATCTGTTCGTCACCTCGGCGGTGACCGGCATGTCGCTGACGGCGACCATCCGCGCGGCCATGCCGTGGCTGATGATTCTGCTGGCGTTCCTGGTGCTGATTACCTATGTACCGTGGATCTCGCTCGCGCTGCCTAACTGGTTGGGGATGAGCTGATTATTCCGAGCTGAACATACCGCCCTGTGGTGAGGGAGCAATGCTCCATTGCCGCAGGTGCGCGTGCCCCCTCCCAGCGTACGCATGCGTTATGATCCCTGCTTTATTCTGAAGCAGAGCTTTTCCCACGCATGTTGCCGGCCCCTTCCGATACCCCGATCCCCCTCCCCCCCGTCCTTGTCGGCCCGCTCTTGCGACGACTGGAGCCGACGCGGCTGGTGATGTGGCTGGTGGGGACGCGAGCGTTGGCGTTGACGCTGAGTATCGACGGCGTCGGCGACCTGGCGCTGGATGCGTCGCGCTGCACCGTGGTGCCGGTGGGGCAACGAGCGTTTGTGCATTTGATTGATGTGACACTCGATACGCCCTTGCCCCAGGACGTGGCGATTGACTACGACCTGCTGGTGGACGGCGTCCCCATTGCCGAATGGGCGCCGTATCTGTTGTACGGCGACGCAAAGCGTCCGAACTTCATGCTGCATTCGCGCATAGAACAGCTGGTCCACGGCTCTTGTCGTAAACCCCATTTCCCGGCCAATGATGGTCTGCTCTGTGTCGACCGCTTGTTGGCGGAGTCTGCGGAGCAGCGTCCGGCATTGCTGATGATGAGCGGCGACCAGGTGTACGCCGACGATGTCGCCGGGCCGATGTTGCGGGCGATTCATGCCCTGATCGAGCGCCTGGGCCTGTTCGAGGAGTGTCTGGAAGGTGCGGTGGTGGAGGACAGCGCCAGACTCTACCAACACCCGGCCAGTTACTATCACCGCGCGGATCTGTTACCGGCGCTTGAGAGCAACGAAACCCTGCGCGAACGTTTTTTCGGCGGGGCGCGCAAGCCGATCTTCACCAGCAGCAGCGCCGACAACCATCTGGTGACCTTCGCCGAGGTCATGGCGATGTATCTGCTGGTGTGGTCGCCCGTACCGTGGACCCTGATCGATCCGCAACCGCCTGAATTGACCGCCGAACGGCGCCAGCGCTACGACCTCGAACAACAGCGCATCGAGGCATTCAAGACCGGGCTGGATGGCGTGGCACGGGTGTTCGCCCATCTGTCGTGCCTGATGATTTTCGATGATCACGACATCACCGATGACTGGAACCTGTCCGCGCAATGGGAGGAAACGGCCTACGGCCATCCCTTCTCCAAACGCATCATTGGCAACGCGTTGATCGCCTATCTGCTCTGCCAGGGCTGGGGCAACAACCCGGATGCCTTTGGTGAAGTGATCGAGCAGACCGTGGCCTTGAGCGACACCGCCCGGGACCGCTACATCGACAGCGGGCCCCAGGATGCGTTGATCGACACCCTGCTCGGTTTCCAGCAATGGCACTACGTGTTGCCGAGCACGCCGGCGCTGGTGGTGCTCGACACCCGCACCCGCCGCTGGCGCAGCGAGAATAGCCTCAAGCAGCCGTCGGGCCTGCTGGACTGGGAAGCCCTGAGCGAACTGCAGCAGGAACTGCTGGACCATCCCTCGGCGATCATCGTCTCGCCGGCGCCGATCTTTGGCGTCAAGCTGATCGAGACCGTGCAGCGGCTGTTCAGCTGGTGCGGCTACCCGCTGTTGGTGGATGCGGAGAACTGGATGGCCCACCGTGGCGCGGCCCAGGTGATCCTGAATATTTTCCGCCACTCGCGCACGCCGGGAAGCTACGTGGTGTTGTCCGGCGATGTGCATTATTCCTTCGTCTACGAGGTGCTGATCCCACACCGCAAGGGCGGCCCACGTGTCTGGCAGATCACCAGCAGCGGTATCAAGAACGAGTTCCCGCCGGCGCTGCTGGAATGGTTCGATCGGCTGAACCGCTGGCTCTATTCTCCACGCTCGCCCTTGAACTGGTTCACCAAGCGCCGCAGCATGCGCATCGTCCCCCATGTCCCGGAACATGCCGAAGCCGGGGAACGGCTGTGGAACTCGGCGGGGATCGGCCAGGTGTTTTTCAACGAACAGGGGCAACCGGCGCAGATCTATCAGCACAACGCCAACGGCAAGCCGCCCACGCGCATGCTGGCGCCGAAGTCGCCCTTGAGCTGAACGGCTACTTTCGCGAGCAGGCTCGCTCCCACAGGGATTGGGCAGGGTCAGGATTCAGAACGCCAGTTGCAGGCTCTGTTGGCCTTCGAGGCTCAGCAGGAACTGTTTGGCGGCAAGGCCGCCGGCGAAACCGGTGAGGCTGCCGGAGGTGCCGATGACCCGATGGCAGGGCGCGATGATCGAGATCGGGTTGCGTCCGTTGGCGGCGCCGACCGCGCGCGTCGCGGTCGGTTGGCCGATCTGGATGGCTATGTCGCGATAGCTGCGGGTTTCGCCGAACGGGATAGTCAGCAGAGCCTGCCAGACCCGCACTTGAAAATCGGTGCCGACAAAATCCAGTTCAAGCTCGAAACGGCGGCGTTGGCCAGAAAAATATTCCAGCAGTTGACGCTCGGTTTCCTTGAGGGTCGGATGATCACTGTCCTGCTCCAACGGTCCCAGGCGCACCCGATTGAGCCGCTCGTTCTCCCACAGGATGGCCGCCAGCTTCGTGCCGCGGGCGACAAGGATCAACTCGCCTACGGGGGATTGGATGGTTTGGTACAGGGGCGGCATTCAAATGGTTCCTTGGCTCACGCTCATTGGCTTTTATGGCGAGGGGATTTATCCCCGCTGAGTTGCAGAGCAACTCATAGCTTGCCACACCGCGCTGTCAGATCTTAGGGTCGCTTCGCAACCCAGCGGGAGCAAGCTCCCTCGCCACGGGCTGAGTAAAGAACTCAGCCCAACAACCCCAAGGCCTTCGCCCGCGCCACGGCCTGGGTGCGGCGTTCGACGCCGAGTTTGCTGTTGATGTGGCTGGCATGGGTTTTTACCGTGTGCAGCGAGATGAACAACTGCTCGCTGATTTCCTGATTGGAACATCCCTGGGCGATCAGTTGCAGCACTGCCCTCTCGCGGCTGCTGAGGGTTTCGACCGGGACCGAGGGTTCGATCGCTGGCGTCGCGGTCGACGGCAAGCATTCGAGCAAGTGCTGGCGCACGTCACTGGGCGGCGCGTGCAGCAACTGTTCGCGCAGCCATTCACGATGCTCTCGCAACAACCATTCGAAAGGCTGCAACACGCCGCCGATGGCGGCATCGAACGCCTGGGCCAGGGTGCTGCGGGCCTCGGGCTCGCGGCCCAGGCGCAGCAGCAAGGCCACCTTCTGGTTGAGCACCATCACACTGAGCATCTGCCGCCCGGTTTGCTGTGCGTGCTCAAGCAAGGCATCGAGGCGCCCCTCGGCCTGCATCGGTTGGCCCTTTATGGATTCCAGCAATGCCTGCTGCAGCTCGACATGCAACGGCAACTGCGGGTGGAACTCCGGCGGCGCGGCGGCCCGTTCGCCGGTGTAGGTCTGGCCCAGCCGCGCCAGCCAGGCTTCGGCCAGCTCGGTACGGCCCTGGGCCAGCCAGAGCTCGCATTTGACCAGGGTGATCATCGCCAGGTAGTAAACCGGTGGTACATCCCAGATGTGCATCAGGCGCTCGGCCTCGGCCAGCTCGGCGAAGGCCCGGGCGAATTCGCCGTTATAGCCTTCGACCCGGGCAATCACGCAGTGGCCGATCAACACACTGATATCGCGACAAGCCCGGGCTTCGGTCAGGCCGGCCTGCAACCGTGTCAATCCGGCCTGGGACTGCATGCGCAGCGTCAACAGGAAACCTTCGTACAGCACCAATCGCGCGCGCACCGCATACAGCCGTTGCGGCGACAATCCATGCAGCCGCTGCAGCCCCTGCTTCACTTCATCGAGTGCGCGCAGGATCTCCCCTCGCGCCTGCAACACCCGCGCACGGTCGTAATGGGCCAGCGCCTCGAACAACGGATTGCCGACCCGCTGCGCCAGTTCGAGGGAGTCGCGGTTCAGTGCGCGGGCGCGCCACAGGTCACCGTCGGCAATCGCCAGGTTCGACAGGGTGGACAAGCACATCAGGCGCTGGCCATAGCGTTTCTGCGGCAGGCTTTCCAGGGCTTCGGTGCAATAGCGCAGCGTGGCCTCTCGGTCGCCACGCCCGCGGGCGACGATGCCGCTCAGGGCCAGCCACTGGGCGAGCATGGATTTTTGCGCGGTGGCCGACGGCGCCGGCAGGAAGCGACTCAAGTGGGCGGCTAGTTCCTCGGCGGCATCCAGTTGGCTGGCCAGGCCCAACGCCCAGCTGTAGAGCACGATCAGCCGTGGGGTGCTGATGAGCAGGCTATCAGGCAGGTCCATTTTCCAGCGCAGCAACATGCCGACGTTCTGCTCGGCCAGCAGTTGTTCTTCCGAAAGGTTCTGCACCAGGTTCGCCGCCACGTCCAGGTGCCCGGCACGCAACGCCTGCTCCACGGCTTCGTCGATGAGACCCTGGGCATTGAACCAGCGACAGGCGCGCAAGTGCAGAGTCGCGGCCGGCACCATGGCCGGCGCGCTGGGGCGGCTGCGCAACAGGTCGGAAAACAGGTGGTGGTAGCGATACCAGTGGCCATGCTCGTCCAGCGGCACCAGAAAAACCTGGTGGGCGGCCAGGTACTGAAGAATTTCGTGACTGTCATGGGCGTCGCGCACCGCATCGCACAGTTCGCTGCAAAAGCGCTCCTGTGGCGCGGTGTCGTAGAGAAACGCCTGCACCTCGGGCGGCAGGCAATCGATGACTTCTTCGAGCAGATAATCGCGAATCAGCCCTTCACCGCCATGCAGGGCCTGGGGCAGCCGGCCTTCGCTACCGGCCTCGGAAGCGGCCAGCAGCCAGAAACGCAGCCCGGCGACCCAGCCTTCGCTGCGCTGGATCAGGCTCTCCAGTGCCTCGCCACGCAGCGAGCTGCTGTGGTGCTGGAGCAAGGTCAACGCTTCGTCATGGGTCAGGCGCAGGTCCTGCTCGTTGAGTTCGAGCAATTGCCGCGACAGGCGCAGGCGCGCCAGGTGCCAGTCCGGACGCTGGCGGCTGGTGACCAGCACCAGCAACCCTTCGGGCAAGTGATTGAGGAAAAACTGCAGGCAACGATCCAGCACCGGGCTCTGGGCCAGGTGGTAATCGTCGAGTACCAGCAATAGCGGGGCGCGGGAGGAGAGGTGGCTGGACAGTTCATCCAGCAAGCCGTCGAGCCACTCCTCGAAAGCAAAGGGCTGGTGCCGCTGGCGCATCTTCAGCAGGCCCAACGCCCGTCCGCCCAACTGCGCATAAAAGGCCTGGAGCCCTTCGAGCAGCCGCTCCAGAAAGCGGCCCGGATCGTTGTCCCGGGCACTGAGCCCCAACCAGAGACTCCGCCAATGGGCCGGCAGGCTCTGGCAGAACTCCACCGCCAGGGAGCTTTTGCCAAACCCCGCCGGTGCACTCACCAGCAGCAAGCGACCGCCGAGCCCAGCGCTCAGACGCTCGCACAACCGCGGCCGCGGGACGTGGCCGTCGGGCAAGGGCGGGCGGTAGAAACGCCCGTCCTGTACCGCGATGGCTGCGCGGGCAGAATCCGCAGGTGAAGACAAATCAGTCATGGCCGGCTCTTGTTGGAATGCGGGTGGCGGCGTTGCAGATGTCCGCAGACTAGCGGTAAACGAGGAGGTATTGAAGGGAGTGCTACAAATGGCTACAAAAAGGCTACAAGCGGTTGGCAACTATTGTGGCCAGGAAGCTTTTTTTCAGGCAAAAAAAACGCCCCGAACCAGCCGGGGCGTTTTTTCGAGGATGCGGCCTCGGGTGGAGCGTTTAGCGAATGCCGTCCTGACGCAGGGCGTTAGGCGTGAAGTCGGCGGTGCTGGCGGTGAAGCCGAAGTCATAGGCCGATTTTTCTTCGTTCTTCATGCCCAGGGCCAGGTAGCGACCGGACTGCAGGTCGTAGATGGTTTCCAGGGCATACCACGGCACTTGCTTGTCGTAGTAGTTCTCGGCATGGGCCTCGGCTACGCGCCACAGTTGGCCACGGCCGTCGTAGTGGTCGATGACCGCGGCTTGCCAGGTGTCTTCGTCGATGTAGAAGTCACGCTTGGCGTAGATGTGGCGCTGGCCTTCCTTCAGGGTCGCGGTCACGTGCCAGACACGACGCAGCTCGTAGCGCGTCAGGTCCTGGTTGATGTGGCCGGCCTTGATGATGTCCGCGTACTTGAGCTGCGGCGAATCGATCTTGTGGCTGTTGGAGGCGATGTACAGCTCTTTTTTGCCTTCAAGCTTCCAGTCGTAGCGGTCCGGCGCACCGTTGTACATGTCCAGGTTGTCGGAGGTACGCAAGCCATCGGCGGCGGTACCCGGGCCGTCATAGGACACTTGCGGGGCGCGACGCACACGGCGCTGGCCGGCGTTGTAGACCCACGCCGAACGCGGTTCCTTCACCTGGTCGAGGGTTTCGTGGACGAGCAACACGCCGCCAGCCAGACGCGCCGGAGCGGTCACTTGCTGCTTGAAGTAGAACAGGATGTTGCCAGGGTTGGCCGGATCGAAATCCTTCATCTTGTCGCGGAACACGAACTGGTCACGGAAGTACACCAGGCTGTAGGAGCCGTTGGGCTGCGGCGTGGCCTGGGTCACCAGGCGCGTCACGCTGCCGCCGCGATAGCGGGTGATGTGGTTCCAGATCACCTCGACGCCGCTCTGGGGAATCGGGAACGGCACAGCCGTCTCGAAATTCTCCAGACCGTTGCCGCCGGAGACCAGTTTGGTGTTGACCGCGTTTTTCTTGATGGAAGCAAACACTTCGTCCGGCACGGTAGCGCCGCGATGGGTCGGGTAGACCGGCATTTTGAAGGTTTCGGGGTAACGCTTGAACATCGCGTACTGGCCGGGCGCAAGCTTGGCCTTGTACTGCTCGACGTTCTGCGCGGTGATGGTGAACAGCGGCTTCTCACTGGCGTACGGGTCGGAGAGGAAGCCTTTGCCGTCGACGCTGCCGGCGTTCTTGGCCATGGGTTTCCAGGCGGAAATCGAACCATCGGCGTTGCCGGCCATTTCGGCGCCCATCGGCGTCAGGCTCTTGCCCAGTTTGTCGGCTTCGGCGGCAGGCACGGCGGCCATGACGCTGGCCGCCAATAGCGACAGCCCCAGCACACCGACTTGCAACAGATTCTTGGTTATTTTCATAGTGTGTCGTCCTGAAATACGGTGCTTAGAAGTTCACGCCGACGCTGAGCGCCAGGAAGTCGCGATCATCCACGGTGCTGAAGTCGCCACCAAAGAAGTTGGTGTAGGCCAGGCTCGCGTTGTAAGTGTTCTGGTACTCGGCATCCAGCCCGAGGCTGACGGCTTTGCGGCCTTCCTCGAAGTTGGCGCCAGGACCTGGCGAGTAACCCTTGACGTCATGGGACCAGGCCACGTTGGGCTTGAGGTTCACACCGGCGAAGACATCCGGGTATTCCCAGATGGCGCGAGCGCGGTAGCCCCACGAGGTCGACGTGGTGAAGCCGTCGTTGTTGCAGTTGCTGTTCACCCCGCTGATGGTCTGGCCGCCACCTGCCGCAGTCGAGGTGTTGAGGGTATTGCAGAAGCCGTTGGGCAGTTCGCCCGGGCCGAACACCGGATCACGGCCGTAGCGCGCTTCGGAGCGGCTTTCCAGGCCGCCAACGTGGGTCACGCCCAACTCACCGACGAGGGTCAGGCGGCTGGCGCCCATGACCTGGTCGAGAAAGTGCGTGAAGGTGGTCTGGAACTGGGTGATTTCCTTGCGGCGATAGCCATGCAGGTCCTGGCCCGGCGCGCCGTCCAGTACGGAGGCGTTACCAAAGCCCGGAATTGGCGTGACACCGGCGAACAGGATGTCGGTGGTGCTCAGTTGTACCGGAGCGTTCGGCCGATAGCTCAGCTCACCACTCCACGCGGTGCCGGTGGGCAGCGTGGTGGAAAAGCTCAGGCCATAGAGCCGGATGTCTTCCGGGTACTCGACGAAGTAGTTCGAGTTACCCGCCACGATCACCGGACGCAATGCGGCCAACGGCCCCAGCGGCTGGGTATAGAAACGTGACGCGGCGCCCGTGGCGCTGAAGATTGGCGCCCGGCTGTGGTAGTTCATGAAGTAGGCGCCGAACTCGGTGTCCAGCGGCTCGAAATTGTATTTGAACGACAGGCCCCATTGGCCGCTGTCACGGGCATCACGGTCGGGACCACGGCGAACCAGCACGCCCTCCTCGTTCACATTGACGCCCAACGCCGTCAGGGTCGGCAAGGCTGCGCCCGGAATCCGCGAACGTTTGTTCAAGACGCGCAGATTGTCGTCACAACCGTCGGCGATGACGTCCGGTTGCGAGAAGAACGTGCCGCAGTTGTCGACGACAGTCTGGTCCCATTCCAGTTGGTAGAACGCTTCGGCCGACAGGTTGTCGGTCAGGCTCTGGGACACGTAGAACATGTTGACCGGGATCAACCCTTCCTTGACCTCGGCACCGGGGCGACGGAACGCGGACACGTCGACCGGGTTGATGGCGTTGATACCGCCCTGGATAAAGGTACTTTCACCCCAGCTGACCACTTGCTTGCCGAGGCGGACCGAGCCCGGCTGATCGGCGATATCGTAGTTGTGGTAGACGAACGCATCGAGAATCTGCCCGCCGGAGGACTTGGCGCCTTCCTTGCGGTTGCTGTCGCTGATGTCCTTGTACAGGCGGTTTTCGTCCTTGAGTTCGAAGTCGTACCAGTACTTGCCACGTACAAACACACCGGTGTCGCCGTACTTCAGCTCCAGGTCATGGATACCCTTGAAGATCTTCGAGAAGGTCTCCCCGCGCTTGAAGTTCAAGTGACCGTCGTCGGAGGTCTGGGACAGGCCCTTGCCACCGTTGTTGACGCCGATCAGGTCGCGGTTGGCCTTGGCCGTGGACCAGCTTGCGCCGACCGACAGGGCCGAGTCGAACTGGCCTTCGATTTCACCGATGTTGAAGCTGACGCCGAATGCCGGGCCGGCGAGCGAAGAGGCAAGACTGACGGCCAGAGGCAGTTTTGCCCGGCGCCAGAAAGTGTTTGCTGAGGTCATCGACGCAACTCCATGTGTTTTATTGTTATGGCAGTGGGCATTTTCCGGAAACCCTTCGCCGTGCTGGCACGCGCGTCCCATTCCGAAAATCCTTGAGCGGACTATAGCCAGCAGGTAGTACGGCTTGATCCCTCTAAAGTGTGATTTGCAGCCTTCGACCACTCTGGAACAGTCCTTCGCCAGGCCGACGGATGTCGGCACGGCAAGGATGGCTGAAATTTCCGGTTTGACAAGACAAGCGCTTGCCGGGTGGGCCTGCCGTGCCCTTTTCAGGCACGGCGGGTACGCTCAGAGCGTCGAGAGGAAGGTGCTGTTGTTGCTCTGCCATTCGCTGATGTCGACGCGGATGCGCTTCTTGTCGAGCTTGCCAACGCTGGTCTTGGGAATTTCCGTAACAAGGGCGATCTGGCTCGGGATCGCCCACTTGCTCAGGTGCCCCAGCTCGACAAATGGCTTGAGGTGTTCCTTGAGCTCGCGAGCCCCGAGCTGGTGCCCTTCGCGAATGACCAGCAAGGCGAACGGGCGCTCGCCCCACTGCGGATCGGGGATGCCGACCACTGCTACTTCGCGTACCGCCGCATGACGGCTGATGAGGTCTTCCAGGTCCAGGGACGAGATCCATTCGCCGCCGGTCTTGATCACGTCCTTGATCCGGTCGCGGATATCGATGAAGCCCATGCCGTCGAGCGTGGCGACGTCGCCGGTGTGCAGCCAGCCGCCCTTCCAGAGCTCGGCGCCTTTCTGCGGTTCGTTGAAATAACCTTCGGTGAGCCACGGCGCGCGCAGCACCAGTTCGCCTTGGGTCTCGCCGTCCGCGGGCAGGAAACAGCCCTCGCCGTCGACGATCGCTGCTTCCACCAGCGGCCCCGGCACGCCGGCCTTGATCCGGTAGGTGATGCGTTCGTCTTCACCGCCGGCCATCAGCTCGTCGTTGAGGTGCGCGCAGGATACCAGCGGCCCGGTTTCGGACATGCCGTAGGCGGCGGTGAGCTGGATGCCCTTGGCCTTGGCCGCCTCGTACAGGCTGCGGTTGAGGGCGCTGCCGCCAATGACGATTTTCCAGCCGCCGAAATCGGTTTGCTGGGCGCCCTTGGCGTTGAGGACCATCTGCAGGATGGTCGGCACGCAATGGGAAAAGGTGACCTTTTCCTTGCGCCACAGCTCGACCAGGAACTCTGGATCGTAACGCCCGGGGTAGACCTGCTTGAGCCCGAGCATGGTCGCCACGTACGGCAGGCCCCAGGCATGTACGTGAAACATCGGCGTGATCGGCATGTACACATCGTTGGTGCCCAACAGCCGCACGCTGTCGATGGAGCCCATGATGGTCGACACGCCCAGGGTGTGCAGCACCAGTTGCCGATGGGTGAAGTACACGCCCTTGGGATTGCCCGTGGTGCCGGTGGTGTAGAACGTGGTGGCGACGGAGTTCTCGTCGAAATCCTGGAAATCATGAGTCGGGCTGGCGGCGGCCAGCAGTTGCTCGTACTCGCCCACGAGGTCCGGCAGGTCAGCGGTCTTGTCCGCCAGGTCGGTCAGCAGCAGCGTCTTCTTTACCGTGGTCAGCTGGCCGGCGATCGCCTGGTAGAGGCCGACGAACTCGCTGTTGACCAGCACGAAGCGGTCCTCGGCGTGGTTCATGGTGTAGAGGATCTGCTCCGGTGACAGGCGCACATTGATGGTGTGGATCACCGCGCCGATCATCGGGATCGCGAACATGCATTCCAGGTAGCGATGGCTGTCCCAGTCCATCACCGCAACGGTGTCACCGGCCTTCACTCCGGCCTCGGTCAGCACGTTGGCCAGCCGCGCGACGCGCTCGATCAGCGTCGGATAGCTGTAGCGCAACTGGTCGCGGTAGACGATCTCGCGGGTTTTCTCGTAACGCGCACCGGACATCAGCAGCCGTTTGATCAGCAACGGGTATTGGTAGGCGCCTTCGGCTGGAGGGATAACGCGAGTCTGCAACATAAGGGTCCCTTTTCTGACTGCACGGTCTTGGCTGGAAGGTAAGCACTCTAAAGTGCCTGCCCGCGGATCAAATCAGCCGAAGGAATGATTTGATCCGCCCGCAAATACTAGCCTTGAGCCATCTCAGGGACATGTTCAGGCGCGGTCAGTGCGCCTCGGTGAAGGCCAGTTTCACGCCAATGGCCACCAGCACGGCGCCCATGGTCCGGTCGAACCAGTGGCCCATGCGGGCGAAACCGGCACGCACCCGCGCCTGGCTGAACAGCATCGCCACCATGCAGAACCACGCCGCCGTGGCGATCGCCAGGTACACGCCGTAGCCGGCCTGGATCGCCACCGGCGTATGGGGATTGATCACCACGGTGAACAGCGACAGGAAGAACAGCGTTGCCTTGGGGTTCAGGCCATTAGTGACAAAACCTGCGGTGAACGCACCGCGAGCGGTACGCTCGCCAGCCTCCTTGTGCAGGTTTTCTCCGGAAGCCTTGGCCGGTTGCGCACGCAGGGCCTTGAAGCCGATGTACAGCAGGTACGCGGCCGCGGCCCACTTCAGCGCGTTGAACAGCACGATCGATTGCGACACGATCAGGCCGATGCCCAGCAACGAATACCCCACATGCAGGAAAATCGCCGTGCCTACGCCCAGCGCCGTCCAGGTCCCGGCACGTCGGCCATGGGTTACGCTTTCGCGCACCACCACGGCAAAGTCCGGACCGGGGCTGGCGACCGCCAGCAGGTGGATCAGGGCGACGGTGAGGAATTCGGTGAGGTACATGGTGGGCTCCTTGCGACATCTCTTGGTGAATGAAATCCCGTGGGCCAGGGAGCTTGCCCCCTCGCCACGATTCATCTGATAGGCTCGCCACATTACGCCTTCGGCTCTTTACATGACAGGTACAGCTGATGACGAACACCGCCCGCGCCGTTTTTCTCGACCACCCTTCCCTGGACCTCGGCGACCTGGACCTGGGCCCGTTGCGCGATTGCTTCGGCGAACTGCAATTGTTCGCCGGGACCCGCCAGGACGAGGTGACCGAGCGACTCAAGGGGGCGACGGTGGCGATCACCAACAAGGTAGTGATCGACGCGGCAGCCATGGCCGCCAGCCCTGAATTGAAGCTGATCCTGATCAGCGCTACCGGCACCAATAACGTCGACCTCGCCGCTGCCCGCCACCACGGCATCACCGTGTGCAATTGCCAAGGCTACGGCACGCCGTCGGTGGCCCAGCACACGATCATGCTGTTGCTGAACCTGGCGACGCGCCTCGCCGACTACCAGAAAGCCGTGGCTGAAGGTCGCTGGCAACAGGCTTCGCAGTTCTGCCTGCTGGATTATCCGATTGTCGAGCTGCAAGGCAAGACCCTGGGTTTGCTCGGCCATGGCGAACTGGGCGGCGCCGTCGCCCGGCTGGCGCAAGCCTTTGGCATGCATGTGCTGCTGGGGCAGATTCCCGGGCGTCCGGCACGGCCGGATCGCTTGCCGCTGGATGAGCTGTTACCGCAGATCGATGCCCTGACCCTGCACTGCCCGCTCAACGAGCACACCCGCCACTTCATCGGCGCGCGCGAACTGGCGCTGCTCAAGCCCGGCACGTTCGTGGTCAACACCGCCCGTGGCGGCCTGATTGACGAACAGGCCCTGGCCGACGCCTTGCGCAGCGGTCACCTGGGCGGCGCGGCCAGCGACGTGCTGAGCGTGGAGCCGCCGACCCAAGGCAATCCCTTGCTGGCCGGCGACATTCCGCGGCTGATCATCACCCCGCACAACGCCTGGGGCAGCCGCGAGGCGCGGCAGCGGATCGTCGGCCAACTGACGGAAAACGCCCAAGGCTATTTCAGCGGTACAGCGCGCCGGGTCGTCAGTTGATAAACTGCCGCACTTTTTTACAAGGAGCAGACCATGGATCCGCGCAGTGAAGTACTGCTTCGTCAGCCCGAATTGTTCCAGGGCCCGGTCCTGCTGGCCGGCCTGCCCGCCGACGATCTGCTCGGCCGTTTGCCCGAGGCCCACGGCTGGTGCTGGCATGCCGGCGACCAGGCCGCGCTGGATGCGCGCTTTGCGCAACGTAGCCACTTTGGCGTGAACGTACCCGAGCGGGAATTCGAAACGGCCGTGGTGTTCCTGCCCAAGGCCAAGGACCTCACCGACTACATTCTCAACGCCGTGGCCGCGCGCCTGGCCGGTCGCGAGGTGTACCTGGTGGGGGAAAAGCGCAGCGGCATCGAAGGTGCTTCCAAGCAGCTCAACCCGTTCGGCAAGCCACGCAAGCTCGACAGCGCGCGGCATTGCCAACTGTGGCAAGTCACCGTCGCCAACGCCCCGCAGGCCAAGCCGCTGGAAAGCCTGGCGCAGACCTACGAGCTGCCCCTGGCCGAAGGCCCGTTGAAAGTGATCAGCCTGCCGGGAGTGTTCAGCCATGGTCGGCTGGATCGCGGCAGCGCGTTGCTGTTGGAGCACCTGGACAAGCTGCCCAGCGGCCATCTGCTGGATTTCGGTTGTGGTGCCGGTGTACTGGGCGCGGCGGTCAAGCGCCGCTACCCGCACAATACCGTCACCCTGCTGGACGTGGATGCCTTTGCCGCCGCCAGCAGTCGCCTGACCCTGGCCGCCAACGGGCTCGAAGCCGAAGTGTTGACCGGTGATGGAATCGATGCCGCGCCCATGGGCCTGAACGCAATCCTGAGCAATCCACCCTTCCATGTCGGCGTGCACACCGATTATCACGCCACGGAAAACCTGCTGCGAAAAGCGGCCAAACATCTGAAAAACGGCGGCGAACTGCGCTTGGTCGCGAACAGTTTCCTCAAGTACCAGCCGCTGATCGAGGAGCATCTGGGCACATGCACGATCAAGGCCGAAGGCCAGGGTTTTCGCATCTACCGAGCCAAGCGTGGCTAAGGCGTTTTTGAAAAACAGCGCTTGCCCAAACGGATTTGCCTAGGCAGAATCCGCTCCGTCCTAGGGGAGTAGTCTCCCGCGAGCGCCATGCTCGCCCGGCATACGTCAACATACTTGGTCAGCAGACCATGGCGTATGCGGCCCAAGCGTCCACGCAGATGGTCGCTGGGTTTGACAAGACCTATGACACGCACACCTTACCCGGGGCGGGAAGGCTGTACGTGTCATAGCCGTGTCGACCCGCCCCTCTTAGGAACCACCTGATGCTGGACTCTTTCCTGGTACCCACCGCCATCGTTGCGCTGGCCGAAATCGGCGACAAGACGCAATTGCTCGCGCTCATCCTCGCCGCACGCTTTCGCAAACCCTGGCCGATCATTGCCGGCATCGTCGCCGCAACCCTGGCCAACCATGCGGCGGCCGGCGCGGTAGGTGCCTGGGTCAGCGGGTTCTTCTCCGACTCGGTGTTGCACTGGATCCTCGCGGCGAGCTTTGCCGCCACCGCGCTGTGGACCCTGGTGCCGGACAAGCTGGACGACGAGGAAGCCAATACGGCTCGCAGGTTCGGACCTTTCCTGACCACGCTGATCGCGTTTTTCCTGGCGGAAATCGGTGACAAGACCCAGATCGCCACGGTGATGCTTGCCGCGCAGTACCCAGAGTTGTGGCTGGTGATCATCGGCACCACCGTGGGTATGTTGATCGCTAACGTGCCGGTGGTACTGGCGGGCAATTTCGCCGCCGAGAAACTGCCGCTCGCCCTCATCCGCCGCCTGGCCGCCTCGGCGTTTTTCATCCTGGCGATCGTCGCGGTGTACAAGGCAATGCAGAGTAGTGGGTGGGTTTGATCCGATTCCAGAGCTACCGCGTTATCGTTCTTCGCGAGCAGGCTCGCTCCCACAGATGACCGCTTTGTCTTTGTGGGAGCGAGCCTGCTCGCGAAGAGGCCGGCAGGTTCGCCCTTACTTCCTGGCCTGCTGGTAAAGCGGCATCACCTTCGGAATTGCCGCCTGCAACGAGGCGATCCGGCTGGTCGACGAGGGGTGGGTGCTCATGAATTCCGGTGGTGCCCCTTCCGAAGCCTTGGCCATCTTGTTCCACAGGGTGATCGCCGCGTTCGGGTCGTAGCCGGCCCGGGCGGCCAGCTCGAGGCCGATCAGGTCGGCTTCGTTCTCGTTGCCACGGCTGTTGGGCAAGGTCATGCCGTAGTTGGCCACGGTGTCGGCCAGCGCCAGGCTGTCCTGGCCCAGGCCGAATATGGCACCGGCGCCCTGCTTGGCCATTTCGATGCCATAGGCCTTGGACATCGCTTCACGGCCGTGCTCGCGCAAGGCGTGGGCGATTTCATGGCCCATGATCGCGGCGATCTCAGCGTCGGTCAGCTTCAACTGATCGATCAGGCCGGTATAGAACATGATCTTGCCGCCAGGACCGCAGTTGGCGTTGAGCTCATCACTCTTGATCAGGTTCACCTCCCAGTTCCATTGCGCCGAGTCCGGGCGGAACACAGGCGCCTGGGCAATCAGACGGTCGGCAATGACCTGCAAGCGCTTGGCATCGCTGCTGGTCTTGTCCAGGGCACCTTGGGAGCTCGCCTCACCCAACGTCTTCTGATAGGACTGCGCATACATCTGGTTGACCTCAGCGGTCGACAGCATGCTGAACATGTACTGCTTGCGTTCCACCCCCACGGCTCCGCCGCTGGTGGTATTGACCGATTGGCAACCGGCGAGCAGCAGAGCCGCGCCCAGAGCGCTCACCATCAAAGTCTTGTTCATACAAAAGAAGCTCCATGGAATCGTGGGCGTATCCTAGGCCCTGATTGGTATCGGCGCCAGATACGAAGCGAGGGATTACCGATTTTCGGACAAGTCCCCCTTGGCCCGATTGCGACACCGGTCTAGCCAAAACAGTCATCCGACGAACAGTGCCTCATGCCATGCCCCGGAAACGCCGATAAAAAGTCCAGACGTCACTTCCGCGTCCGGAGCCTTTATGAAATTCAGATCGATCCAGTTTTCCGTTGCCGCCCTGGCTGGTGCCATCGTGCTCAGCGTGGTCGGCGCCCTGGTGCTGTACGCATTGTTCGCCGGCGCCCGCACCCAGGACATGGTGCAACAGCGGACCAAGGCGCAGTTCGAACAACTCATCGAGCAACGCCTCAGTGCGCTGGCCCGCACCCAGGCCAGCCTGATCCAGCGCGAACTCGAAGCGCCGCTGCTGCTCGCTCGTGGGCTGGCCACCAGCAACGCCTTGATGGGCATGAACGGAACGGACGGCAACCCGCAACTGAACATCCCGCGCGAGCAGATGATCAGCCTGCTGCGTGAAACCGTGGTGCGCAACCCGAAGATTCTCGGTGCCTACATCGCCTGGGAACCGAACGCCATCGACCACGACGACGCCCGCTATGTAGACAGCCAGGTGCTGGGCATGGAAACCAACGGGCGCTTCCTGCCGTGGTGGTTTCGCAATCAGGACGGCACCCTGGGCCTGGAAAAACTCGCCGACGTGACGGACCAGAAACTGCTGTCCACCGGCATTCGGGCCAGTGAATATTACCTGTGCTCCCAGGACAGCAAAAAAGCCTGCGTGATCGATCCCGCGCCGTATCGCGTCGGCGACACCATGACCATGCTCGCCTCGTTCATCGAGCCGATCCTGATCGATGGCAAGTTCCAGGGCATCGTCGGCGCCGACCTGTCGGTGAATTTCATCCAGGACATGCTCGTCGCCGCCGACGCCAAGCTGTACGACGGCGCCGGGGAAATGGCCCTGCTCGCCAGCAACAACCGGCTGGTGGCCTTCACCAAGGACCCAGGCAAGCTCGGCGAGAAAGCCAGCGACCTGCTGGACGCCAACGAACTGGATAACCTGACTAGGCTCGGCATTGGTGAAGTGCGTTACGACATCGATGAAGAACACGGCCACATCGAGGTGTACATGCCTTTCGGTATCGGCCAGACCGAGGCGCGCTGGACGTTGATGTTGCAATTGCCGCTGAATGCCGTGATGGCGGATCTGCAAGCCTTGCAGAAAGACCTCGATGACCAGCGCGAAACCGACATCTTCGGCATGGCCATGGTCGGCCTGGCGATTGCCGCGATCGGCCTGCTGGTGATCTGGCTGGTGGGCCACGGTATCGCCCGGCCGCTCAAGCAAATGGTGGCGATGCTCGACGACATTGCCCAGGGCGAAGGCGACCTGACCCGCCGGCTGACCAGCGACCGCGCCGATGAGTTGGGGGCCATCGCCAAGGGCTTCAACACGTTCCTGAGCAAATTGCAGGGGATGATTACCCAGGTAGTGACCTCGGTGCAGAGCGTCAGCGATTCGTCGGAGCACACCGCCGACATCGCGATCCGCACCAACCAGGGCGTACACAAGCAGATGTCGGAAATCGATCAGGTTGCCACCGCCGTGCACGAGATGACCGCCACCGCCCAGGACGTGGCGCGGAATGCGAGCCAGGCAGCCCAAGCCGCCAGCCACGCCGACCAGGCCGCCAGCCAGGGCATGCAGATTGTCCGCGACACCTCCACGTCCATCGGTGCCTTGGCGGTGGAGATCGGCAAGGCCGTGGGCGTGGTGCAGACGTTGGCCAAGGACAGCGAAAACATCAACGCGATTCTCACCGCCATCCGCGGGATCGCCGAGCAGACCAACCTGCTGGCGCTCAACGCGGCCATCGAGGCTGCACGGGCCGGTGAGCAGGGTCGCGGTTTTGCCGTGGTCGCCGATGAAGTGCGCAACCTGGCGCAGAAGACCCAGCAGGCCACCGAAGAAATCCAGTCGATGATCCAGCAGCTGCAGCAGGGTACGCGGGACGTGGTGCGTGTGATGGAAGACAGCCGGCAGCGTACCGATGAAAGTGTGCAACACGCGGCAAAAGCGGCTCAGGCCCTGGAGACGATCACCCAGGCCGTGTCGGTGATCAGCGACATGAACACCCAGATCGCCAGCGCTGCCGAGGAACAAAGCGCGGTGGCCGATGACATCAACCGTAACGTGATCAACATCGGCCAGGTGGCAAACGAAGTGGCAAGCGGCGCCGACGAATCCAGCGCGGCCAGTGCCGGGCTGACCAGGCTGGCGGAGCAGCAGCGGCGGTTGATCAATCAGTTCAGGGTTTGAGCCGAACCCTGTGGGAGCGAGCTTGCTCGCGAAGGCGTCGTGTCAGGCAACTTCACTTTGCCTGATGTACCGCATTCGCGAGCAGGCTCGCTCCCACAGGAGGATTGTGGGTTGCCACAAATTTTTTGTGGGAGCGAGCCTGCTCGCGAAGGGGCCAGTGCTGTCGCCAAAGAACTCAGGCCGGGGTCAGACATTCCGGCCCATTGAGTTTCGGGTCGTTGACCATGTTCGCCAGAACCCGCTCGCGCAGTTGCCCTGGCTCGCTCGCCAGCAACCCTTGCAAGGCATGCAAGGGCGTCTCGGGGTCGAGCCACAGGCGCTGGCCCTCTTCATCCAGAATCAACGGTCGGCGCTGACCGGCCGCCGGCTGGGTGATGACCGCCGTGCTCAGCCACACTTGTTCCTGCACCGGGTACGCTTCCCAGATCGCCGCAAAGAACAGCGATGAGCCCTCCCCCGGCGTCAGCCAGTACGGGCGCTTGCGCGTGCCGCCGCGCCACTCGTAAAAACCATTGGCGGGCAGCAGGCAACGACGCAAACGCAGGGCTTCGCGGAACATCGGTTGCTCGGCCACGGTTTCGGCGCGGGCGTGCGCCGGGGTGCGGGACAGATCGGTCAGCCACGGCGGCGTCAGGCCCCAACGCGCCCGTGCCAGTTCGCGCTGTCCATCGGCGCCGGCGCGCAGCATCAGGACCGAGTCATTGGGCGAGATATTCCATTGGGCCTTCTGGTCGGCGGGGAAGCCGGGCAAGGCCGCGAAAGCGGGGTTCCAGCGAAACAGGGCATAACGTCCACACATGGGGCAACACGACTCTTGTATCAAACGGCCGCCAGCCTAACAGACCAGCGTACCGGGGTAACTGTCAGGCTCATCGCCCGGCACCGGCATCGCGGCATTGTAGGCGGCGATCAGCTCCCGGGCGTACTGCGCCTGTTCGTCCTCCACCGCCAGCCCCAGCAGGCCGTACATTGGCAGCTCACCCGCGCCGCCCACCAGATCGCGGCCCACCAGGTGCGCCGTGATGCCTTCGCTGGCGAGCATGCCCTGGAGCAATTCGCCTTCCATCAGGTTTTCCAGCTCGTAGATTCGCTGCATGGCCGCCCCATCATTCGTTTTCGCTGAAGACCTCGAGGTGCCATTCGTCTTCGTGGACCTGCAGGACGAAAGTAATCGGTCGGCAACAGACCTGGCAGTCTTCGATGTAGGTCTGGTCGCCGCCGGACAAATCCACGGAAGTCTCTACCTCCTCCCCACAATACGGACATTCATAAAGAGCAGCTTCCAGCATCGCGGTCTCCCAAGTGACTTGTGCGTATAATCGCCGGTCTATTTGCAGGGCTATTTTTGCCTGGACTATCTTCCAGGCCGTGCCCCGTCGGTTTTTCGATCGAACCTTTACTTACCCTAGCCGTTTCCAACAAGAGAGCATGATGGGCGAATTCGATGCCATCCGACCTTACAACGACAGCGAAGTCCCAGCGGTGCTGGCACGGCTGCTCAGCGACAAGGCGTTTCTAGATATCCTCACCCACTTCCGCTTCCCGCGCCTGGCCGGCGCTTTCGGCTGGATGCTCAAACCTCTTATAGCGCAGAAGTTGCGTCGAGAGTTCGCCGGTGTGACCTCCGTTGCCACGTTGCAGGACAAAGTCGAGTTCTACGTCGACCACACCATCGAGCGTGCCACCGATGGCGTGACCTACACCGGGGTCGAGCAATTCAAGTCCGGCAATGCCTACCTGTTCCTCGCCAACCACCGCGACATCGTGATGGACCCGGCCTTCGTCAACTATGCCGTGTACCACGCCGGCCTGCCGACGCCGCGCATCGCGATTGGCGACAACCTGCTGCAAAAGCCCTTCGTCAGCGACCTGATGCGCCTGAACAAGAGCTTCATCGTGCACCGCTCCATCACCGGACGCCGGGAAAAAATGGCGGCGTACCAGTTGCTGTCGGCCTACATCAACCACTCGATCCGCAACGATTGCGCCTCGATCTGGATTGCCCAGGCCGAGGGCCGGGCGAAGGACGGTGATGACCGGACCGAGTCGGCGATCCTGAAGATGTTCCACATGAGCCGCAAGGACGAGCCGTTCGGCGAGGTCATCCGCTCGTTGAACCTGACGCCGGTGTCGATCAGCTACGAATATGACCCGTGCGACCAGGCCAAGGCCCGCGAGCTGTACATCCGCGCCACCACCGGCACGTACACGAAGGCGCCGGGCGAGGACGACGTCAGCATTGCCAAAGGCATCACCGGTTACAAGGGCCGGGTCCACGTGAACTTTGCCGCGCCGATCACCGAACTGTTCGAGGACACCAAACAACTGGCCATGGAGATGGACCGGCAGATACTCGGCGGCTATCGCCTGTTCCCGGTGCATTACCTGGCCTACGCGCAATGGGCCGATGCCGACCCGCAGTTGCAGGTTCCGACGGCGGCCGAGGTGTTCGGTGCCGAAGAACTGGCCAAGGCTGAAGAAGAATGGCAGCGCCGGCTGGAAGCCTGCCCGGAGGAACACCGACCGTTTCTGGTGCTGCAATACGCGACACCGGTGCGTAACCAGTATCGGGTCAGGGCGGGGCTGGCGCTTTAAGCGACAGCCCTGAGCGCGAGTGACCTGTGGCGAGGGGATTTATCCCCGCTGGGCTGCGCAGCAGCCCCAAAAGCAACGACCCCGATCGTACTGGTACACCGGGTTGTCTGGCTGGGGGCCGCTGCGCAGCCCAACGGGGATAAATCCCCTCGCCACAAAAGCCGCGACCGATTGTTTTTTGTCAGAACTGCGTGCTGATCCACGACATCAGCAGCGCCAACCCCAGGCAAGCGAAGCCGAAACGGTAGAAAAACCGGTTCATGCGTTGCGTCGCCAGGTCCAGCAGCGCTTCGAATCGTTCATTGCCTTCGCTGCTGCGTTCCGCAAGACAGGCCCGCGCGCGCAGTTCGCGGCGTCGCGTCGCGTGCAGCACCCAGCCACCCGGACAGGCAAACAGCAGCGCGAGCAGGTTGATCAGTTTGGCGGGGTGGGCAGCGAACAGCGAGAACAGTTGCAACGACATCACAAACCTCAAGCGAAAACGGACGCGCTGCGCCCGGAGCCTACGAACAGGGCGCGGATTCTACCGAAAGCCAGTCGCCTTGCGCGGCTTTTTCCGACCGGTAACGATCCCGCTCAATACTGAATGCTTTATTGGCGATACAACTTTCTAATTCCTAGCGTCACGGTTTCGTCATATGGATAGGCCACCCTGTCGCCCTCCAAAACCGTACGGAATCCGTCATGCTGCACGCCGAAAACCAGGATCGTCTCTACCTGATCAGCCCGAGCGATGAACAACAGAACCTTGTCGGCAGTCTGTCCTTCAATGTCCAGGATCGTCATTGGCTGGTGTACTGCGCCCTCGGCGGCCATCAACATGCGGACCTCCCGGAGACAGACCTGCTGACCGGGATCAGCGTGCTGGAGCTCTATTCCCAGGCTGCGTGAATCACGCCCATAAAAAACCCTGTGGGAGCGAGCTTGCTCGCGATGACGGTGGATCAGTCAACATTGAGTTGGCTGAAATGCCGCTATCGCGAGCAAGCTCGCTCCCACAGGGATATCAGACTTGCTGCTTACTCCGCCAACACCTGACCAATGGTCGGGTCCTTGAACAGACGGGTCAGGGCATCGCTCAACACGTCGCTGACCAGCTTGGTGTTGGTGTCCTGGTTGGGCGCCATGCCGAAGCGTTGATCCAGCGACGCACCGTAACGACCGCTGTAGCGGCGGTTGGCGTTCTGCACGTCGGAACGGAACGTCGCGCCGATGGTGGCTTCGGTCACGTACATGCCTTCCTTGGGCGACTGGTATTTCAGTTCGGCCAGGGTCAAGGTCAGTTGCGGGGCGTTCATTGCGTTCTGCGTCGGGGTGAAGCCCAGCAGACGCACGGCCGCTTCAGCCTGGGCCTGCAATTTTGGCAGGACCTGTGCGCCCTGCACCGTGATCACGCTGGTTTCAGGGTACAGACCACCACGCGTGCCGAGGGTTGGCGACGGGCGGCCGTCCACGACCCGCACCACCACCGGCTGGCCGCGACCCACCGGCGCCAGCTGGGCGTTGAGCTTGGGCTCCGGGTTAAGTTGTTGCGGGCTGTGGGCACAGCCGACAAGGGTCAGACTGGTCACGGCGATCAAACCGAACAACAGGCGTTGCAACATGCTCTTCTCTCCAGAATCGGGCACAAACAGGCCGGCAGTATAGCGGTGCGCCATCGCGGCGAACTAGCGTCGCCGCATGAATACTGAAATGTCTGACAGGGGCCGCGGTGGCCGGTTCCTGTCACCGTGTTGTCATTGTCCTTACACCGGGGTGTCATGCCGGGCTGTCAGACTGGTCCCAAGTTCCCCGGACACGGTATCCGACCATGCGTTTTCTCATCTCCCTGTTTACCCCGCGCCCGCATCACCGCTGCTTCGCCCTGCTCGACCGCACTGGTCGTTGCCAGGCATTCAAGCAATGCAGCCTGCAGCCCATGGGCGATGGCTGGGTCGAAATCGAAGAGATCCGTCTCAATTGGCTGCATCAGCCGTTGCCCGCCAGCGCCCTGGTACAGGCGCCCCGCGCTCGTGCACGCAGCCGCCAGTTGTTGGCCGTCTGACCGTAAGGCTAATAAAAGTCATAAAACACGACCATTTCCGCGCGTTTCTTCGCTACAATCTCCCCCCGATTATAAGGACGTCTCCTGATCGGGCCCGCAACGCCGCTGATGCGCTTGTATTGGCACCCCGCACCGCCCACAGAGAGCCGCCCACACAGATCGAGTGAAGCTGGCGCGCTTGCTGTTTCCCTGGCAAATCACTGCTTTTCGCGAATCTGCAGAGCTGTCATTACGCTCGGTCACTGAGCTGTCTGCCCGTTTTGCCTGTCATGTATTACATGAGGGGCATCCAGATCGGGCGCGGTGCCAGGCTGGGACAGCCCTTTTTGAGGTTCACGTCTTCAAAAGAGCGTGAAAAAACGGGTTTTCACAACTTCACAAGAGTGTGGCGAGCAAATGAAGAGTTTTGCGTCTGAACAAGCACCATTGGCGTCTGGAACAGCCCAACGAGACAGGACCGGATATCGCTCAAGAACCGGCGCCTGAAGCCTGTCCGCTACGGATTTGGTTGCACGAACGGATGTCTCGGCCATAAGTCGAATTGCCCGCCCGGCGCTTAAATGAGTTCATGGGACTCTTGAGGCCAGGCTGCATGCATCCGCAGTGTTGCGAAAAATTGCGAAGATTCGGACATGGCGATCCTGGCCATGGATACCTGGGGCGCAACTTATCTGCCCCGCTTCCTGGCCGCTATGCCGACAATTTGGTGCTGCAGATTTTGGAGACGCGTTAAATGGCGCATAACGAAGCAGTCGACGTAGTTCTGGTAGGGGCCGGCATCATGAGTGCCACCCTGGCCGTGCTGCTCAAGGAGCTCGACCCGGCGATTTCGCTGGAAGTCGTCGAGCTGATGGATTCGGGTGCCGCGGAGAGTTCCAATCCCTGGAACAACGCCGGTACCGGCCACGCCGGGCTGTGTGAGCTGAACTACACACCCCAGGCCGCCGATGGCAGTGTCGACATCAAGAAAGCCGTGCACATCAACACCCAGTTCGAGGTGTCGAAGCAGTTCTGGACGTACCTGACCAAAAAAGGCACGTTCGGCTCGTCGAAATCCTTCATCGCCCCGGTGCCGCACCTGAGCTTCGTGCAAGGCGAGAAAGGCGTGGAATTCCTCAGGAAGCGCTTCGAGCTGATGCGCCAGCACCACGCGTTCGCCGACATGGAATACACCGAAGACCGCGACCAGATGGCCGAGTGGATGCCGCTGATGATGCCAGGCCGCCCGGCTGACGAAGTCATCGCCGCGACCCGCGTCATGAACGGTACCGACGTCAACTTCGGCGCCCTGACCAACCAGTTGCTCAAGCACCTGGGCAGCGCGCCGGACACCCAGATCAAATATTGCAAGCGCGTCACCGGCCTCAAGCGCAAGGGCGATGGCTGGACCGTGAGCATCAAAGACGTCAACTCCGGCAGCACCCGTGAAGTCGACGCCAAATTCGTCTTCCTCGGTGCCGGCGGCGCCGCGTTGCCGCTGCTGCAAGCTTCGGGCATTGAAGAGAGCAAGGGCTTCGGCGGTTTCCCGGTCAGCGGCCAGTGGCTGCGTTGCGACAACCCGGAAGTGGTCAAGCATCACCAGGCCAAGGTCTACAGCCAGGCCGCGGTGGGCTCGCCGCCGATGTCGGTGCCGCACCTCGATACTCGCGTGGTCGATGGCAAGAAATCCCTGCTGTTCGGGCCATACGCCGGCTTCACCACCAAGTTCCTCAAGCACGGCTCGCTGATGGACCTGCCGTTGTCGGTACGCGCCGGCAACATCGGCCCGATGCTGGCCGTGGCCCGGGACAACATGGACCTGACCAGGTACCTGATCAGCGAAGTGATGCAGTCCATGGAGCAGCGCCTGGAATCCCTGCGGCGCTTCTACCCCGAGGCGAAAGCCGAGGACTGGCGCCTGGAAGTGGCTGGCCAGCGCGTGCAGATCATCAAGAAAGACCCGAAGAAAGGCGGCATCCTGCAATTCGGTACCGAATTGGTGGCGGCCAAGGACGGCACTCTCGCCGCCTTGCTCGGCGCTTCACCAGGCGCTTCGGTCACCGTGTCGATCATGCTCGAACTGATCGAGCGCTGCTTCCCGGAAAAAGCCAAGGGAGAGTGGGCCGCCAAGCTCGCGGAAATCTTCCCGGCCCGGGAGAAGGTGCTGGAAACCGATGCGGCGCTGTATCGCAAGGTCAACGCGCAGAACAACATCGCGCTGGAACTGGTTGAAGCAAGCAGCGAAACCCAAAGCTACGCTTGATCCGCCCGGATAAAAAAACGCCCCGTTCTCCATGAGAACGGGGCGTTTTTTTTTGCAGCTTTTCGTGGCGAGGGAGCTTACTCCCGCTGGCCTGCGCAGCAGGCCTGATCAATCAACCGCGAGCTTTCTTGATCAACTCAATATATTCCTCTGCATTGCGCTGATCATGGATCAACGCAACGAAATCGTTACCCTGTTCGTCCTTGCCATTCAGGTCGTAACCCGCCTCGACGAAAAACCCCAGGAAGCGCTCGAAATCGTCGACACGCAGCCCACGGTAGGCCTTGATCAGTTTGTGCAGCGACGGCGAAGTGGCATCGACGGGCTCGAAATTGAGGAACAGCTTGATCTGTTCGTCGCCAATCTCGTCACCAATCACTTGTTTCTTGTCTTTACGCATTGCCGGCTCCAGCTCGCACAGTTCACGGGGCGGGCAGTTTACCCCCGGCGGGCCTCGGGGCTCAACGCGGGCGTGCGGCGCCAGTGTGCAGGTCGGCCCAGATATGGCCGTTGGCGTAGCTGAGGAACTGCACGTAGACCGTGTCGTTGCGCAACAGATCGATCACCACCCGGTACTGGGCCTGTGGATAAGACAGCGTCAGGGTCTTGCTCGCCTCATCGAATACCGGTTTCTTCAGGCTTTTGCTTTCGCCATCAAAATTGAGGATCACCTGGCTGATGATGGCTCCCTTGTTCAGGGGCTTGCCCTTGAGCCGCACCATCAGCGGCGAAGTGACCGGGATCGGCTGCTGGTTGGATGGGCGCTGGTTGCCCAGCACCACCGAATACTCGGTGACTTGCAGCAACTGCTGCTGTTCGGGCTGTTCCTGACGCGCCACCAGGTCATCGGGGGGCAGGAACTGGCTGTGCATCGGCGCGGCCACCGCCAGCAACGGCAGGCTGGATAGCAGCAGCAAAGTGGCGCAGCGGCGGATCGATACACGCATGACAGGCTCCGGAAGGCATGGCTGGGCACGCTAGCACTCCTTGAAAAAATATGCGACCAGGGTCAATACAGCGGGGCTTGCGGCGCGGCATACTCCGTGAGGCCATCGGTGTCGGCCCGCTGGCATATGCCGTTGTGGCGAGGGAGCTTGCTCCCGCTCGGCGGCGCAGCCGTCGTAAATCGGCTAGCGCACTCCGTCTGAAAGATTTCAATGGCCCATCTTGGGTCTGCTGCGCAGCCCAGCGGGAGCAAGCTCCCTCGCCACGGGTTTATTGTCCAGTCTATGCGAGGAGCATCATGGCCTTCTCCGCCCCACCGCTGTTCGCCGCCTGGCGCCAAGCCTGGCGTGCCGGTTACACCCTTGAGCGCCTGCGCGGCGACCTGGTAGCCGGGCTTACGGTCGGCATCATCGCCATCCCGCTGGCCATGGCCCTGGCAATCGCCGTTGGCGTGCCGCCACAACACGGTCTTTACACCGTGCTGGTGGCCGCCCCCTTGATTGCCCTGACCGGCGGCTCGCGATTCAACGTGAGCGGGCCGACGGCCGCATTCGTTGTCATCCTGCTGCCCATCACTCAGCAATACGGCCTGGGCGGCCTGCTGCTGTGCACAATGCTTGCCGGCCTGATCCTGATTGCCCTGGGGCTGATGCGCGCCGGGCGCTTGATCCAGTTCATCCCTTATCCGGTGATCCTCGGTTTCACCGCCGGGATCGGCGTGGTGATCGCGACGCTGCAATTGAAGGACCTGTTGGGCCTGAGCACTGCGGGCCAGGCCACGCATTACATCGAACAGCTGGGCGAATTGATCGTGGCGCTGCCCGGCGCACGGCTTGGCGACGCCATTATCGGCGGGGCATGCCTGGCCGTATTGATTGCCTGGCCGCGCTGGGTGCCACGCGTCCCGGGCCATCTGGTCGCGCTGCTGATCGGCGCGTTGCTGGGGCTGGCCATCGAGCGCGCCGGGCTGCCGGTCGCAACGCTGGGCGAACGCTTCAGCTACGTCGTCGATGGCATTGTCTACCCTGGCATCCCGCCTTTCCTGCCGCGCTTCGACTGGCCCTGGAACCTGCCGAATGGCCAGGGCGGTGCGTTGATACTTTCCTATGACCTGTTCCGCCAATTACTGGGCCCAGCCTTCGCCATCGCCATGCTCGGCGCCATCGAGTCATTGCTCTGCGCGGTGGTGGCGGATGGCATGACCGGGAGCAGGCACGACCCCAACGCCGAATTGATCGGCCAGGGCCTGGGCAACCTCGTGGCGCCGTCGTTCGGCGGCATCACCGCCACCGCCGCAATTGCCCGCAGCGCGACCAACGTGCGCAGCGGCGCGTCATCGCCCCTGGCGGCGATCATTCACAGCCTGGTGGTGCTGGTGGCGATTGTGTTGCTCGCGCCGCTGTTCAGTTACTTGCCGATGGCGGCGCTGGCGGCGTTGCTGGTGATGGTCGCCTGGAACATGAGCGAGGCCGGGCATGTGCTGCATACCCTGCGCATCGCCCCGCGCAGCGATGTGCTGGTGCTGCTGAGCTGCCTGGGCCTGACGGTGCTGTTCGACATGGTCCTGGCCGTCGCCGTCGGCCTGTTGCTGGCCGCCGGGCTGTTCATCAAGCGCATGAGCGAACTGACCGACAGCGCTGAACTGCCACGCCATTCCCACCAGGCCTTGCTGGACATGCCCGAGCATGTTCGCTGCTATGCCATTCGCGGGCCGCTGTTCTTCGGTGCGGCGGAGAAGGCCCTGGATGTATTGCGCCGGTTCGACCCGGGTGTCCGGGTGGTGGTCGTGGACATGAGCGCCGTGCCGATGCTGGACATGACGGCCCTGGCCGCGCTGGAAAATATCCTCAGGGACTATCGAAAGCAGGGCATCGGCCTGATCCTGGTCGCGACCGCACCGAGGGTACGCCTGAAACTGCGCCGCGCCGGGGTCCATCGCGAGCAGCGGCAGTTGGCGTATGTGCAGACGCTGGAACAGGCGCGGAGCAAAAGTGAGCGCTGGCTGGCCGCGAGCGTAGCGCACTCAAGGCTGGTTTGATCGTGTGGTTACATCCCCTTGACGGCAAAAATACCATTGGCGTTACGCCAGTAGCCTTTGTAGTCCATGCCGTAGCCAAAGATGTAGCGATCGATGCACGGCAAACCGACGAAGTCGGCCTTCAGGTCGGGACGGGCCTTGCGGTCGTGGTCCTTGTCGATCAGCACGGCGGTATGTACGGCACGGGCGCCAGCGTGTTTGCAGAAGTCGATGATCGCGCCCAGGGTGTGACCTTCATCGAGGATATCGTCGATGATCAGCACGTCGCGGTCGATGAACGAGACTTCCGGCTTGGCTTTCCAGAACAGGTCGCCGCCGCTGGTTTCGTTGCGATAGCGGGTGGCGTGCAGGTAGGAAGCTTCCAACGGGAAGTTCAGGCAGGTCAGCAGCTTGCCGGAGAAAATCAGCCCGCCGTTCATCACGCAGAACACCACCGGGTTGCGGTCAGCCAACTGATCGTTGATTTGCGCACCGACACGGACAATGGCCGCTTCGACTTCAGCTTCGGTGTACAGGCAGTCAGCCTCTCGCATGACTTGACGGATATGCTCGAGATCAGCGGACATGGCGCTCTCCAAGGGTGGCGTTTGCGGAAAAGCGGGCAAAGGTACGCATCCCGCCCGGCCAGATCAAGCGTTTGTGGACTAACGTTCTGTATTGTCTATAGGACAACACCCTCGGATAGATTAATCTAGGCCGGTTTTTTTGCCCGCCGCCGGAGCCTTCCCCATGCCCATCCTCGAGATCCGCCACCCGCTGATCAGACATAAACTCGGCCTGATGCGCCGCGCCGACATCAGCACGAAGAACTTCCGCGAGCTCGCCCAGGAAGTCGGTGCCCTGCTCACCTACGAAGCCACCAAGGACCTGCCGCTGGAGTCCTACGAGATCGCCGGTTGGGCGGGCACGGTGCAGGTGGAAAAAATCGCCGGCAAGAAGATTACCGTGGTGCCGATCCTGCGTGCCGGTATCGGCATGCTCGAAGGCGTCCTGAGCCTGATTCCGGGTGCCAAGGTCAGCGCCGTCGGCGTGGCCCGCAACGAGGAAACCCTGCAGGCCCATACCTACCTGGAAAAACTGGTGCCGGAGATCGACGAGCGCCTGGCGATGATCATCGACCCGATGCTCGCCACCGGCAGCTCCATGGTTGCCACCATCGACCTGCTGAAAAAAGCCGGTTGCCGGGACATCCGCGCCATGGTCCTGGTCGCCGCGCCCGAAGGCATCCAGGCCGTGGAAGATGCCCACCCCGACGTGACCATCTACACCGCCTCCATTGACCAGAAACTCAACGAACACGGCTACATCATTCCGGGCCTGGGCGATGCCGGCGACAAGATCTTCGGCACCAAGCAGAAGGACGCCTGAGCATGCAGGACGAATTCAACGATCCGCTCTGGCGTCAGGTGCTGTCCGGCGCGCAGATGCTGTTCGTCGCCTTCGGCGCGCTGGTGCTGATGCCGCTGATCACCGGCCTGGACCCGAACGTGGCGCTGTTCACCGCGGGCCTGGGGACGATCCTGTTCCAGATCGTTACCGGGCGTCAGGTGCCGGTGTTCCTGGCGTCGAGTTTTGCCTTCATCACGCCGATCATTCTTGCCAAAGGCCAGTTCGGCCTGGCGGCGACCATGGGCGGCGTGATGGCGGCCGGTTTCGTCTATACGTTCCTGGGCCTGGCGGTGAAGATCAAGGGCACCGGCTTCATTGACCGGCTGCTGCCACCGGTGGTGATCGGCCCGGTGATCATTTCCATCGGCCTGGCAATGGCGCCAATCGCCGCCAACATGGCGATGGGCAAGGCCGGCGACGGCACCGAGCTGATTCACTATCAGACGGCGATGCTGATCTCGATGCCGGCGTTGCTCACTACCCTGATCGTCGCCGTGTTCGGCAAAGGCATTTTCCGCCTGGTGCCGATCATCTCCGGCGTATTGGTGGGTTTTGCCATGGCCTTCTTCTTCGGCGTCGTCGACACCGCAAAAATCGCCGCCGCCCCCTGGTTCGCCCTGCCGGCCTTCACCGCGCCGGAGTTCAACTGGCAAGCGATCCTGTTCATCGTGCCCGTAGCCCTGGCGCCAGCGATCGAACACATCGGCGGGGTAATTGCCGTGGGTAGCGTGACCGGTCGCGACTACCTGAAAAAACCCGGCCTGCACCGCACCTTGTTCGGTGACGGCATCGCCACCACCGCAGCCGGCCTGTTTGGCGGCCCACCCAACACCACCTATGCCGAAGTGACTGGCGCGGTGATGCTGACCAAGAACTACAACCCGAAGATCATGACCTGGGCCTCGATCTTCGCCATCAGCCTGGCGTTCGTCGGCAAGTTCGGCGCACTGCTGCAAAGCATTCCGGTGCCGGTGATGGGCGGGATCCTGTGCCTGTTGTTCGGTTCGATCGCGGCGGTGGGCATGAACACACTGATCCGCCACAAGATCGACCTGGGCGAAGCACGCAACCTGGTGATCGTTTCGGTGACGCTGGTGTTCGGCATCGGCGGCGTACTGGTCGGCACCGGTACCGGCCCGGACGACTTCGGCCTCAAGGGCATCGCGCTGTGCGCCGTGGTGGCGATCGCGTTGAACCTGATCTTGCCGGGCAACGATGGCTGGAAGCAGAAAAAGGCGGATGAGCCACTGATTTGAGTTTTCGTCGTCAGTCAGAAGCTTCGCGAGCGGGCTCGCTCCCACAGGGGATGTTGTGAACACAAACTTTGTGACCACACGCTTTCCCTGTGGGAGCGAGCCTGCTCGCGAAGGGGCCGCTGAGGTCTACAACGCCAGCGGCGCCCGCTCGCAAAGGGTGCTCAACACCTTCGCCCACTGCGGATCGTCATTGAGACACGGCACCAGTACCAACTCCTCCCCTCCCGCTTCGCGAAACTGCTCGCGCCCGCGGTCGCCGATTTCTTCCAGCGTCTCGATGCAATCGGCAACGAATGCCGGGCACATCACCAGTACTTTCTTCACCCCGCTTTTGGCCAGTTCGTCCAGGCGCGCCTCGGTATAAGGTTCGATCCACTTGGCCCGTCCCAGTCGCGACTGGAACGACACCGACCATTTGCCATCCGCCAGCCCCATCTGCCGGGCGAACAGCTCGGCGGTACGAATACACTGGGCGCGGTAACACGTGGCCATGACTTCCGGCGGCGCGTTCCGGCAGCAATCGGCGTCCTTGAAGCAGTGATAGCCCGTAGGGTCGAGCTTGGTCAGGTGCCGTTCCGGCAGGCCATGGAAACTCAGCAACAGATGATCGTAATCCTGCATCAGGTACGGCTTGGCGCTGGCAACCAAGGCATCGATATATTCCGGCTGGTCATAGAAGGGCTGGAGAATCGAGAACTGCACCTTGAGCTTTTTCTCACGCACTACCCGCTTTGCTTCTTCGATGACCGTGGTCACGGTGCTGTCGGCGAACTGCGGATACAGCGGCGCCAGGGTGATTTTCGTGTGCCCCTGGCTTGCCAGGCGCACCAGGGTCGATTCGATCGATGGCTCGCCATAACGCATTGCCAGCTCCACCGGGCCCTGGGTCCATTGCGCTTTCATGGCCTGTTGCAGGCGGCGACTGAGGACCACCAGTGGCGAGCCCTCTTCCCACCAGATCGAGGCATAGGCGTGGGCCGATTGCTCGGGGCGCTTGACCAGGATCAGCGACACCAGCAGCCGCCGCACCGGCCATGGCAGGTCGATGACGTAGGGGTCCATCAGAAATTGGTTGAGGTAGCGGCGTACATCGGCCACCGAGGTGGAGGCAGGCGAACCCAGATTCACCAGAAGCAACGCGTGATCGGTCATGCAACGTCCTATTTCAAAGGCGACCCGACAAATCTTCCAGGGCCGCAGACAACTCAGTGAACCGGAATGAAAACCCCGCCGCCTGCAATCGGGTGGGCGTGGCGCGCTGGCCTCCCAGCAACAGCAATGACAACTCCCCCAATGCGATTTTCAACGCAAGCTCCGGCATCGGCACCACGGCCGGGCGATGCAGCACGTGCCCCAGGGCCTTGGCGAAATCGCGGTTGCGCACCGGGTTCGGTGCGCAGGCATTATAAGGACCGCTGGCATCGCTGCGGTGCAGAAGAAAATCAATCAGGGCGATTTGATCGTCGATATGGATCCAGGGCATCCACTGCCGCCCGCTGCCGATACGCCCGCCCATTGCCAGTTTGAACGGCAGCAACAGCCGCGACAAAAAGCCGCCCTCGGCAGACAGGACCAGGCCGGTGCGAACCAGCACCACGCGTATGCCCAGGGCTTCTGCACGTTGCGCGGTTTCTTCCCAGGCGATGCACAACTGGCTGGCGAAGTCTTCGCTGACCGGCCCGGATTCTTCGGTCAACTCCCGCTCGCCGCCGTCGCCATACCAGCCCACCGCAGAGCCGGAAATCAGCACCCGCGGTTTCTGTTCGCAACGCTCCAGCCAGGCCAGCAGATCCTCGGTCAGCGTGACGCGGCTGCTCCACAGCAGCATCTTGCGTTTATGGCTCCAGGGCCGGTCGCCAATAGGCGCGCCGGCAAGGTTGACGACCGCGTCCACCGGCTCGCCAAGCTCATCGAGGCTGGCGACACCGCGCACCTGCGCGCCACAGATTTTCGCCACCTGTTCGGGCCGACGACTCCAGACCGTCAGGCGATGTCCCTGCTCCAGCCAGTGCCGGCAGAGTTGACGTCCGATCAAACCAGTACCGCCGGTCAGCAATATGTGCATGAGATGTTCCTCGGCTCGCGTTTTACCTGGCCCATTAGTCTATTTTTATAAGTAGGCATTTTTCATATCGGACAGGGTCTGTACCTAACAATAGGACAACCCGCTAAAACGCGAACGGTAAAACTTATACCAAAAACCAGAATTGTACAGGATTAAACGACGGCGTAGTCTGTACAGAAAGGTAAACGAGGCCCTCATGACTGTACCCATCGCAATCATCGGCACCGGCATCGCCGGACTTTCAGCCGCCCAGGCCCTGACGGAGGCCGGGCATGTCGTTCAACTCTTCGATAAAAGCCATGGCAGCGGCGGCCGCATGTCGAGCAAGCGCAGCGACGCTGGCGCGCTGGACATGGGCGCACAATATTTCACCGCCCGGGATCGGCGCTTCGTCACGGAAGTCCAGCGCTGGCAAGCCAACGGCTGGGCGGCGGAATGGAACCCGCAGCTCTATCACTTCCAGGACGGGCAGATGAGCCCCTCGCCGGACGAGCAGACCCGCTGGGTCGGTACCCCGCGCATGAGCGCGATTACCCGCGCCCTGCTCGGCGAGCTGCAGGTGCAGTTCTCCTGCCGCATCACCGAGGTCTTTCGTGGCCAGGAACACTGGCACCTGCAGGACGCCGAAGGGGTTACCCACGGCCCGTTCGGCCAGGTCGTGATTGCCACGCCCGCGCCTCAGGCCACGGCATTGCTCGCCGCCGTGCCGAAACTGGCCGGCGTCGCCGCCGGGGTGAAGATGGACCCCACCTGGGCAGTGGCGCTGGCCTTTGAACAACCCCTGGATACGCCCATGGAGGGCTGCTTCGTCCAGGACAGCCCCCTCGACTGGCTGGCCCGCAACCGCAGTAAACCAGGGCGCGATGCCAAGCTCGACACCTGGGTGCTGCATGCAACCAGCGACTGGAGCCGCCAGCACATCGACATGCCCAAGGAAGCGGTGATCGAGCATTTGCACGGCGCCTTCGCAGAACTGCTGCACAGCGCGATGCCCGCGCCGAGCTTCAGCGTGGCCCATCGCTGGCTCTACGCCCGTCCCGCCGGCAGCCACGAATGGGGCGCCCTGGCCGATGCCGACCTGGGCTTGTATGTGTGCGGAGACTGGTGCCTGTCCGGCCGGGTCGAAGGAGCATGGCTCAGTGGCCAGGATGCCGCCCGTCGCTTGCACGCCAGCCTTCAGTGAGCGCATTCCCCAAGCCATCCGCTGCTGTCGCGAAAGGCAGCAGCCGGCGGCCAGGTCACGACGCCGCCCTTCGGCCTGGAACAATCGGTTGACTTGTTCGCGTACCGACCTATGATGAAAATATTGTACAAACAATAGTACATGTACAAGATTTACCCAGCAGAGGTCGCCCATGCCCAACGAAGCTATCGCCAAACCGAAAATTGCCATCAGCGCCTGCCTGATGGGTGCCGAAGTGCGCTTCAATGGTGGTCACAAGCAATCGCCGTTGTGCAGCCGCACGCTGGTCGAGTACTTTGATTTCGTGCCGGTGTGTCCGGAAGTTGCCATTGGCCTGGGCGTCCCGCGCGAGCCGATCCGGCTGGTTGGCAATCCCGCGCGCCCCGACGCGGTCGGCACGGTGAAGCGAGACCTCGACGTGACCCAGCCATTGGTCGATTACGGACAACAAATGGCCGCTGAGCTGGATGACATCTGCGGCTATATCTTCATGCAGAAGTCGCCGTCCTGCGGGCTGGAGCGGGTCAAGGTCTACGACCACAACGGTGTCCCGCAGGACGGCGGCGGACGTGGTGTCTACGCCCAGGCCTTTTGCGAGCGTCACCCCGATCTGCCGGTGGAAGAAGACGGCCGCCTCAACGATCCGGTACTGCGGGAGAACTTTCTGACCCGTGTATTCGCCTATGCCGCCTGGCAACCGCTGCGCCGCCGGGGGCTGACCCGACGCGACCTGATTGAATTTCACTCACGCTACAAGTACCTGTTGATGGCCCACAACCCTGAGCAATACAAGGCGTTGGGCAACATGTTGGGCAACATGGGCAACATGGGCAACATGGGCAAGGCTGATCCGGCCGAACTGGGCCAGCGTTATTTCAGCGCGCTGATGGCGGCCTTGAAGAAATGCGCCACCCGACGCACGCACACCAACGTCCTGCAGCACCTCAGCGGTTACCTCAAGCGCGCCATCGATGCCGATGACAAGCAGGAGGTGCAGCACCTGATCGGGCAGTACCGTCTTGGTATCGTGCCACTGGTGGTGCCGCTGACGTTGCTCAAGCATCATCTGCGTCAGCACCCCGACCCCTATCTCGCCCAACAGGTCTACCTGCAACCGCACCCAGAGAACCTCAGCTTGCGAAACGCCATTTGATGAAGAACGAGCTCGACTCCAGCGCCAGCGAAGACCTGGGCGCCGATTTCGCCAAGGCCCTCGCGCAGGGCTGGCTGCCCATCCGCGAAGTCGCCCGGCAAACCGGCGTCAATGCCGTCACGCTGCGAGCCTGGGAGCGGCGCTACGGGTTGATCGTGCCGCACCGTACGCCCAAGGGCCATCGCTTGTTCAATCGCGAACATGTGCAGCGGATCCTGAGCATCCTCACCTGGATCGATCGTGGCGTGGCAGTGAGCAAGATAAAACCGTTGCTCGACACACCGCAGCCGTCAGGCGAACCGTTGGAAGACGACTGGCAACGTCAGCGCCATGCCCTGATGCTGGCGGTGACGCAACTGGCCGAGCGTCAGGTCGATGAGTCGGTGAACCAGGCCATGGCGCTGTATCCGCCTTGGACTGTTTGTGAACAGTTGCTCCTGCCCTTGCTGGGCGAGTTGCAATTGCGCTGGCAGAGCCAGTTCGGCGCGCAGCTGGAAAAGGTCTTCCTGTACTCCTGGCTGCGCAGCAAATTCGGCAGCCGGATCTACCACAACAACCGCCAGTTGCGCGGCGCACCGCTGTTGATGATCAACCAGTCCGAGGTGCCGCAGGAGCCCCAGTTGTGGCTCACCGCCTGGCTGGCAAGCAGCGCCGACTGTCCCGTGGAGGTGTTCGACGGGCCGCTCCCGGCCGGTGAGCTGGCGTTGGCGGTCGAACGGCTCAAGGCCCGCGGCGTGCTGCTGTATTCGAGCCAGGCACTGAATCTGTCGCAATTGCCCAGGCTGCTGAGCGGGCTCGACTGCCCGATCATCATCGCCGGCCCCGCCGCCTCGATTCACCAGGCCAAGCTGTCCGCAAGCGCGGCAATGAGCAACGTCAGCTGGGCCGAAGACCCGCTATCGGCTTATCGCGAACTGAGCCGCAGAGAACTTCTTTAGTTGGAAAAATCCATGCAAATGATCTGGCTGCGCAGCGACTTGCGCCTGCACGACAACACCGCCCTGGCGGCCGCCGCTGCCCGGGGGCCCTGCGTAGCGGTCTACCTGCCGAGCCCGAAGCAATGGGCGGCCCATGACGATGCACCCTGCAAGATCGATTTCTGGTTGCGCAACCTCGCGGCATTGAGCACTGCCCTGGCGGAACTGAACATCCCATTGCTGATCCGCAACACGGAGTATTGGAATCAGGCCCCGCAAGTGCTGGTCACTTTATGTCGCGAGCTGGGCATCGGTGCCGTACACGTCAACGAGGAATACGGCCTGAATGAAACCCGGCGCGACGCCGACGTCGCCCGGGCGCTAAAGGTTGAGGGCGTGGAATTTCACAGCCATCTCGACCAGCTCCTGTTCAAGCCCGGCAGCGTCCTGACCAAGACCGGCAGTTATTTCAAGGTGTTCAGCCAATTTCGCAAGGTCTGCTATAGCCGTCTGCATTTTTCGTTACCGAGCCTGGTGCCCGCGCCTGTCCGGCAGGCGCCTACCGCCATCGCCAGCGATCCGCTGCCGACGCAGATCGAAGGGTTCAATCCGCCAAATGCGGCGCTGCGCGATCTCTGGCCCGCCGGCGAAAGCGAAGCCCGGCGCCGGCTCGAGTCGTTCGTCGAGCAACACATCGATTACTACCAGAGCGAACGGGATTTTCCGGCCAGACCCGGGACCAGCCAGCTGTCGGCCTATCTGGTGGCCGGCGTGGTTTCACCGCGCCAGTGCCTGCACGCCGCGCTACAGGCCAATCAGGGCGAGTTCGAAAGCGGAAACGTCGGAACCGTGACCTGGATTAACGAACTGCTCTGGCGCGAGTTTTATAAACACGTTCTGGTGGGATTCCCCCGCGTATCGCGCCACCGCGCGTTCCGCCCGGAAACCGAGGCCCTGGCCTGGCGCAACGACCACCAGGCACTGGCGGCGTGGAAAGAAGCCCGTACCGGCTTGCCGATCATTGACGCGGCCATGCGCCAATTGCTTGAGACCGGCTGGATGCATAACCGCCTACGGATGGTGGTGGCGATGTTCCTGACCAAGAACCTGTTGATCGATTGGCGAGAGGGCGAACGCTTTTTCATGCAGCACCTGATCGACGGTGACCTGGCGGCAAACAATGGCGGCTGGCAGTGGAGCGCCTCGACCGGCACGGACTCGGCGCCCTGGTTCCGGATTTTCAACCCGTTGAGCCAATCGGAAAAATTCGACCGCGAGGGCTTGTTCATCAAACGCTGGCTACCCGAACTGAACGATCTCGATAAGCCGGATGTCCATAACCCGAATACCCGTGGCGATTTGTTTGGCGCGGTGGACTACCCCGCTCCGATCGTCGACCTCAGCCAGTCCAGGGCCCGCGCCCTGGCAGCGTTCAGAAACCTGCCGTCACGGCAGGACGCCGGTTGAGGATTTGTGCGGTGAACGAACAGGGGTCGGCCGATGCGGGCTGCCATTCTCAATAGTATGACGATATAGTCGTTAAAAAAGGCGCATCGTCCGGTAGACAAGGAGTGAGGAATGGGTTCGACACCGCCACGGCGATACTGGCTGACCGGCGCCGGTAACGGAATTGGCGCCTCTTTGGCCGAATCGATACTGCGTACCGGCGCCCATCTGGCTGTCAGCTCACGCTTGCCGTGCGATGCGCTTTTGGCAAGATATCCAGGACAGGTCCTGATCGTGGCCGGCAATCTGACCGACAGCCAGGCCGTACGCGAGGTGGGCGAGCGAATCGCCCAGGAATGGGGCTCCCTGGATACCGTGATCATCAACGCCGGAACCGCCGAATACATCAGCGGACAACCCGTCAACCCATCGATCATCGAACACATCGTGCGCAGCAACCTGCTGGCCGCCAGCCTGTGTATCGAGGCGGCCGCGCCATTGCTGCGCGCCGGCAACGGGACCCATCTGGTGGGCATCGCCAGTCCGCTGACCTATCTGCCGCCCTCGCAATTCGAGGCCGGGGACCAAGGGATGCGCTTTTTATTCGAATCGGCTCGCGGCAAACTGGCCCGCGATGGCATCGACGTGACCATCGTGCACCCAGGGTTCGATAACTCATCGCCGGCCATCGACGATGGCTTGCCTCCTTCGATTCGCTGGTCTGCTGAAACGGCGGCCCAGCACATCCTGACCCAACTGATCGAACGTCCCCTTGAAGTGATCCTGCCCGCCATGACCATGAACCTGCTTTGGCCACTGCCATCGACCGACACGGTGCTGGCGGGCGCGCATTCACGTTCGGACAGTTACCAGTGCCCGATCAAGGGACACCCCTGAATAGCGCGCTTGCCTTACACTGCGCGCCATGAAGACCATCCCGCTGCACGAAATCCCCGCCCCGGCCGTCACGTGTTCAACGTGTGCGGCGTGCTGCTGCCAACTGGAAGTCATGTTGATCACCGACACCGGCGTGCCCGAGCGTTTCATCGACACGGATGACTGGGGTGGAGAAGTGATGCTGCGTCTTGACGACGGCTGGTGCGCGGCGCTGGATCGCGACACCATGCGGTGCACGATCTACGAAAGGCGTCCGCTCATCTGCCGGGAGTTCGAGATGGGTGCGCCGGAGTGCCTGGAAGAGCGCCAGGGCATTGCAACGGCATATAGATAGGACAAGCTTATTGTGGGAGCGAGCTTGCTCGCGATAGCGGTGGTCCAGGCGATACTTGACCGACTGACCTACCGCTATCGCGAGCAAGCTCGCTCCCACAGTTTCTCAGTTACAGCGGCATTGTGTAATGCAATGCGTAGCTTTCCACACCGTCGTTGGTCGACTTGATCCCGGCGTTGGAATAGTGAGTGGCACGGATGCCGACTTCATGCCCGCCATTGAAGCGCAGGCCAAAGCCGATGCGGTCTTCGAACTGGAACGCTGTGCCGAGCTTGTTGCTTTCGATTTCAGTGTTTTCAAACAGCGCAACACCGACGCCTGCCTCGATGTAAGGCTTCACGTTCTGACCGGCAAACTCATACACCAGGACTGGCGAGAACGACAGGCTGTGGTTGCTCGAAGTTTCGTCCCCCTCCCAGTACGTATAGGCACCGCTCCAGTAACCGGTCAGGCGACCCACGTCGCTCTGCAGCCAGCTCTTGTCCCAATCGAACTGCATGCCCAGGCGATAGGTCATGGTCGAGTCGCCGGTCTGGCCAACCCCGAATTCCACGCCCGCCGCCTGTGCGGTGTAAGTGTGCCCCAGCAACGCAGCCGCAAATGCGGCAAAGCAGAATAAACGCTTCATTAGAAACATCCTTTTCCGACAGCCTTAGTTAGTTTTTCTTACAGAAGACACAGCTATAGAAATCCGCGCCAAATCAGAAGTTCAGCACGATTCACATAATTTTCACGTTTTTTACAGAACGAAGCTTCGCACAATGCCAGACGAATTCCATAGCATCGGTAGGATATTTCTTAAATGTATCGGATCAGCGCTACTCCAGAATTGAGTTTCGCTGGCAGGCCCGTCAGCCAGTAGCGCCCGCTCCGCCAACAAGCGCTGGAGTTGCCGGGCCACGGCGGCGCCCGTATCGATCAGACTGATATGGGCCGGAATCATCTGTTTGAGCAACGGCTTGAGGAATGGATAGTGCGTACAGCCAAGGATCAGTGTGTCGCAGCCAGCCGCCAGCAACGGGTTGACGTAGCCTTGTAGCAGTTGGTGCAAGGCCGAACTGTGCAGGTCGCCCGCCTCGATCAATTCCACCAGTCCCGGACAGGGCTGCGTGATCACGCGGACATCCGTGGCGAAGCGGTCGAGCAACGCGGCAAATTTGGCGCTCTGCAAGGTGCCAGTCGTTGCCAGCACGCCAACGATGCCGCTTCGCGTCGCGGCGGCAGCCGGCTTGACCGCCGGCTCCATACCAACGATGGGCCAATCGGGGTAGTCGCGACGCAGGTCAGCCACCCCGGCGACTGTCGCGGTGTTGCAGGCCACCACGAGCGCCTTGGAGCCCTCGCGCTGGAAAAAGTCGGCAATGACCGCGCAGCGCTGCCGGATGAATTCCGGGCTTTTTTCGCCATACGGAATATGCCCGCAGTCGCCAACGTACAGCAGCGACTCATTGGGCAACAGCCGACGGATTTCCCCCAGCACCGACAGCCCGCCGACACCCGAGTCGAACACACCGACCGGCGCCTCACGCATGCCGGTTACCGCAGACACCGCAGCGCGGATCGCGCTTGACGCGTAGTTCGCGAAAACGCGTGCCCAGGGCATCGATCAGCAGCAGGCGCCCCACCAGGGGCTCACCGAAACCCGCCAGCAACTTCAAGGCTTCCAGCGCCTGGAGACTGCCTACCAAACCCACCAGCGGCCCAAGCACACCGGCTTCGCTGCAGGTCAGCTCGGCTTCGCTGCCATGCCCGTAAAGGCAGTGGTAACAAGGACTTTCGGGGCGACGTGGGTCGAATACCGACAGTTGCCCTTCCAGGCGAATCGCTGCGCCGCTGACCAGGGGCTTGGCGGCGGTGACACACGCCGCATTCACCGCTTCGCGGGTAGCAAAGTTGTCGGAACAGTCGAGCACCACATCCACCGCCGCCACCGCGCCGGCCAGGGAGTCTTCATCCATGGCGGTCGAATGGGAAACCAGGCGAACCTCGGGATTGATGGCGGCCAGGCGACGCACCGCCGAATCGACCTTGCTCAGGCCGACGCTGTCGGTGTCGTGAATGATCTGTCGCTGAAGGTTGGTCAGGTCGACCGTGTCGAAATCCGCCAGGTGCAACTCGCCGACGCCGGCGGCGGCCAGGTACAACGCCACCGGGGCGCCCAGGCCACCGAGGCCGATGATCAATACGCGGCCCTGCTTGAGGCGCAGCTGCCCATCGATGTCGATGTGCTGCAACAGAATCTGGCGACTGTAGCGCAGCAGTTCTTGATCATTCAGCACGGCAGGCGTCCCAGGCTGATGCGTTCGTGATTACCCAGATCCTTGCGACTGTGGACTTCGGCAAACCCTTGCTTTTGCAACAGACCACGCACCGCCTCGGCCTGGTCATAACCGTGCTCCAGCATCAGCCAGCCGCCTGCCCCGAGATGATCGGGGGCCTGGGCGATGATTGCACGCAAGTCGTCGAGACCGTCCGGCCCCGCCACCAGCGCACTGGCCGGCTCGAAGCGCACATCGCCCTCGGCCAGGTGCGGATCGCTGGCGGCTATATAAGGCGGGTTGCTGATGATCAGGTCGAAACGCTCGCCTTCCAGGGCGCTGAACCAGTGACTGCTGAGCACCGTGACATTGCGCAGGCCCAGGCGCTGGCGATTGCGCTCGGCCAGGGCCACGGCTTCCAGCACCCGGTCGACCGCCGTGACATTCCAGGCCGGACGCTCGCTGGCCAGCGCCAGGGCAATCGCGCCGCTGCCGGTGCCAAGGTCGAGGACCCGGGCGGGCGTGGCTGGCAACAATGCCAGTGCGGTCTCGACCAACAGTTCGGTGTCGGGCCGCGGGATCAGCGTATGGGGCGCGACTTCCAGATCGAGTTTCCAGAAACCCTGCTGCCCGAGAATATAAGCCACCGGCTCGCCGGAGCGACGGCGACGCAAGTATTCGGAAAACAACAGCGCCGCCTCGCTCGGCACGATTCGCTCGGGCCAGGTGTGCAGGAAGCTGCGGGACTTGCCCAGGGCGGCGGCCAGCAACAGCTCGGCGTCCAGTCGTGGGCTGGGCGAATCCGGCAATTGCGCGGCGCGAAGCAAGCTGGCGATGATGGTCATGGGTTTACCTCTGCTTACTCGCCAATCGCGGCCAGCTGGTCAGCCTGGTATTCAGCGAGCAAGGGCTCGATGACGGCGTCGACACCACCTGCAAGAATTTCGTCGAGGGAATACAGGGTCAGGTTGACACGGTGGTCGGTGACCCGGCCCTGGGCAAAGTTGTAGGTACGGATCCGCTCGGAACGGTCGCCCGAGCCCACCAGCAACTTGCGTTCGCTGGCGATGGCATTGGCGGCGGCGCTGGTCTGCTGGTCGTTGAGCTTGGCCGACAACCAGGCCATCGCCCGCGCGCGGTTCTTGTGCTGGGAGCGCTCTTCCTGGCACTCCACCACGATGCCCGAAGGCAAGTGAGTGATGCGGATCGCCGAGTCGGTCTTGTTCACGTGCTGGCCGCCCGCGCCGGAGGACCGGTAGGTGTCGACGCGCAGGTCCGCCGGGTTGATCTCGATGGCCTCCTGTTCGTCCGGCTCGGGCAAGACCGCCACGGTGCAGGCGGACGTATGGATGCGCCCCTGAGATTCGGTGGCCGGCACGCGTTGTACGCGGTGGGCGCCGGACTCGAACTTCAACTTGCCATAGACGTTATCGCCCTCGACCCGGGCGATGACTTCTTTATAGCCGCCGTGTTCGCCTTCGTTTTCCGAGAGGATCTCGACCCGCCAGCCGCGACGCTCGGCGTAGCGCGAATACATGCGGAACAGGTCACCGGAAAAGATCGCCGCCTCGTCGCCGCCAGTGCCGGCGCGGATTTCGAGGAACACGTTGCGCCCGTCGTTCGGGTCCTTGGGCAACAGCATGCGTTGCAGGTCGCTTTCCAGCTCGACCAGTTGCTCCTTGGCTTCGCGAACTTCTTCCACGGCCATCTCGCGCAGGTCCGGGTCGCTGTCCTTGAGCAGCGCCTGGGCGCCCTCAAGGTCGCTCTGCACCTTGAGCAACTGCTTGTAGGTCGCAACGATCGGCTCGACTTCCGCGTACTCCTTGGAGTAGGTGCGAAATTTGTTCTGGTCGGAAATGACTTCGCCATCGCCCAGCAAGGCGGTCAGTTCCTCGAAACGGTCCTGGAGAATATCCAGCTTATTGAGCAGTGACGCTTTCATTACGGTTTCTTATCCGATAAGCCATCCGGTGAAGCTTCACCGAGGGCGAAAAGTTCCTGGGCCATGGCCAGCGCATCGAGGCGGCCTTCGGCGGTCAGCTTCTTGAGCTGGACACTGGGCGCGTGAAGCAATTTGTTGGTCAGGCCACGCGCCAGTTGCACCAACACCTCTTCGGCGCTGCCGCCATTGGCCAGCAGGCGCTGGGCCTTTTGCAATTCTTCGTCGCGTAGCCGCTCGCTTTGCTGACGATACGCCTTGAGCACATCCACCGCCGCCAGCTCGCGCAGGCGCACCATGAAGTCCTCGGCGCCGACGGTGATCATTTCCTCCGCCGCCTGGGCCGCGCCTTGCCGGCTCTTGAGGTTCTCGGCGACGACTTCGTGCAGGTCATCGACACTGTAGAGGTAAACGTCGTCGAGTTCGCCCACTTCCGGTTCGATGTCACGGGGAACGGCGATATCGACCATGAAGATCGGCTTGTGCTTGCGCAGCTTCAGGGCGCTTTCCACCGCGCCCTTGCCGAGGATCGGCAGTTGGCTGGCGGTGGAACTGATGACGATGTCGCTGTGCACCAGCTCGGCGGGAATGTCCGAGAGCAGCACTGCATGAGCGCCGAACTGCTCGGCCAGGGTGCTGGCGCGTTCCAGCGTACGGTTGGCGACCACGATGCGCTTCACGCCGAGGTCGTGCAGGTGCCGGGCGACCAGGGTGATGGTCTCGCCCGCGCCGATCAACAGCGCCTGGCTGCGTTGCAAATCACTGAAAATCTGTTTCGCCAGGCTGACGGCGGCGAACGCCACGGACACCGGGTTTTCGCCAATGGCAGTGTCGGTGCGTACTTGCTTGGCGGCATTGAAGGTGGCCTGGAACAGACGCCCCAGCAGCGGGCCAACTGTCCCGGCCTCGCGGGCCACGGCGTAGGCCGATTTCATCTGGCCGAGAATCTGCGGTTCGCCCAGCACCAGCGAATCGAGCCCGGAGGCGACGCGCATCATGTGACGAACTGCCGCATCGTCCTCATGCACATAGGCACTGGCGCGCAGCTCTTCAAGGCTCAGATCATGGTATTGGGCCAGCCAGCGCAGCACCGAATCGGCCGAAACGTGATCCTGCTCTATATAAAGCTCACTGCGATTGCAGGTGGAGAGAATCGCGGCTTCTCGGCTGTCGGTGAGTCGGCAGAGTTGCTGCAGGGCCTCCACCAGCTGCTCAGGCGTAAAGGCCACGCGCTCGCGGACGTCTACTGAAGCAGTCTTGTGGTTGATACCAAGTGCAAGGAAGGCCATTCAAGGTCGCTGGTGGTGACGTGAAGCCGGCAATTGTCCTACTTCGTCAGATTCAGAACAACCACCACCGACTATTGTCACAATTACCTGTGCCTATGAGGCATCCACCGAGACTCGGTTATGTTTGGCCGATGGCTTGTGTCATGATGATCCGACCGCAGGTTAGTCGCCCTCTTCCTATATGAATAGATCTTTCGCGTTGCTCCTCGCTTTTGCCTTCCTCGGCGGCTGCCAGTCCATGGCCCCCGTCTCGACGGACGGTACGCCACCGGTCGAAGACAGCACCCCGGCCCCCGAAAAGCCCAAGGTCTACGGATCGTTCAGCGAAGAAACCATCTTCAGCCTGTTGAGCGCCGAACTCGCCGGCCAGCGCAATCGCTTCGATATTGCCCTGGACAACTACGTGACCCAGGCCGTCAACACCCAGGACCCGGGCATCTCCGAGCGGGCCTTTCGCATCGCCGAATACCTGGGGGCCGACCAGCCCGCGCTGGATACGGCGCTGATCTGGGCCAGGAACGCACCCGACGATCTCGAAGCGCAACGCGCCGCCGCCGTGCAACTGGCGCGCGCCGGCCGTTACGACGACTCCATGATGTATATGGAGAAAGTCCTGCTGGGCAAGGGCGATACCCATTTCGATTTCCTCGCGCTGTCTGCGGCCGATACCGACCAGGAAACCCGCGACGGCCTGATGAAGAGTTTCGACCGTCTGCTGCAGCGTCACCCAAACAACGGGCAGCTGATTTTTGGCAAGGCCTTGCTCTTGCAACAGAACGGCGACTCCCAAGGCGCCCTCACGCTGCTGGAAGACAACCCGCCGGAACCCGGCGAAGTGGCGCCTATCCTGCTGCGCGCCCGCCTCTTGCAAAGCATGAATCGCGGCGATGAAGCCCTGCCGCTGATGGAAAAAAGCATCAAGAAATACCCGGACGACAAACGCCTGCGCCTCACCTATGCACGCATGCTGGTGGAAAACAACCGCATGGACGACGCCAAGGTCGAGTTCTCCAGCCTGGTCCAGCAGTACCCTGAAGACGACGACCTGCGCTATTCCCTGGCGTTGGTCTGCCTGGAAGCCAAGGCCTGGGAAGAAGCCAAGGGCTATCTGGAAGACCTGATCGCCCGCGAAAGCCACGTCGATTCGGCCCACCTGAACCTGGGGCGCATCGCCGAAGAACGCAACGACCCCGAAAGCGCGCTGATCGAGTACGCCCAGGTCGGCCCGGGCAACGACTACCTGCCCGCGCAGTTGCGCCAGGCCGACATCCTGATCGGCAATGGTCGGGCGGCCGAGGCCCAGAGTCGCCTGGCCATCCAGCGCGACACCCAGCCGGACTACGGCATCCAGCTCTACCTGATCGAGGCCGAGACCCTGGCGGCGAACAACCAGAGCGACAAGGCCTGGGCCGTGCTGCAACAAGCCTTGAAGCAATACCCGGACGACCTGAACCTGTTGTATACCCGATCCATGCTGGCGGAAAAACGCAATGACCTGGCCCAGATGGAAAAGGACCTGCGTCTGATCATCCAGCGTGATCCCGACAACGCCATGGCGCTCAACGCCCTCGGCTACACCTTGTCGGATCGCACCACCCGCTACGATGAAGCCAAGGTGCTGATCGAGAAAGCCCATCAGATCAATCCGGAAGACCCTGCCGTGCTCGACAGCCTTGGCTGGGTGAATTTCCGCCTGGGCAATCTCGACGAAGCCGAACGCCTGTTGCGCCAGGCCCTGGAGCGCTTCCCCGACCAGGAAGTAGCCGCTCACCTGGGTGAAGTCCTGTGGGCCAACGGCAAACAGCGCGAGGCCCGGCAGATCTGGAGCAAATTCCTCAAGGAACAGCCCGACAGCCCGATTCTGCGCAGCACCATCAAACGCCTGACCGGATCAGAGACTCTTTAAGCCATGTTTTTGCGCCACTTCATCGTCTTCAGCTTTATCGCCCTGCTCGCCGGTTGCGCGGGCTTCGGCGCCCGTGAATCCGTCCAGGGCCAAGGCAACCAGGCCCAGTGGCGCGTGCACAAGGAACAACTGAGCGGCCTCGACGGCTGGCAGATCGACGGCAAGATCGGCATTCGCGCGCCTAAAGACTCGGGCAGCGGCACCTTGTTCTGGTTGCAGCGCCAGGATTACTACGACATTCGCCTTTCCGGCCCGCTGGGTCGTGGCGCGGCACGGCTGACCGGCAGGCCAGGCCAGGTTTCGCTGGAAGTCGCCAACCAGGGACGCTACGAGGCGCCCAGCCCCGAGGCGTTGCTGGAAGAACAGCTGGGCTGGAAACTGCCGGTATCGCACCTTACCTGGTGGGTCCGCGGCCTTCCGGCGCCGGACAGCAAAAGCCGCCTGACCCTGGATGCCGACAGTCGCCTGTCCAATCTGGAACAGGACGACTGGCAGATCGAATACCTCAGCTATGCCCAGCAGAACGGTTACTGGTTGCCCGAGCGCATCAAGCTGCACGGCAGCAACCTCGACGTCACGCTGGTCATCAAGCAATGGCAGCCGCGCAAGCTGGGGCAATGACATGAGCGCAACACGCCTGACGCTGCCCTCCCCGGCCAAGCTCAACCTGATGCTGCATATCGTTGGCCGGCGTCCGGACGGTTACCACGAATTGCAGACGATTTTTCAGTTCCTCGACTACGGCGACGAGATCACCTTTGCCGTACGCGATGACGGCGTGATCCATCTTCACACCGAGTTCGACGGCGTACCCCATGACAGCAACCTGATCGTCAAGGCCGCGAAAAAACTCCAGGAGCAATCCGGTTGTTCGCTGGGCATCGACATCTGGATCGAAAAAATCCTGCCCATGGGCGGCGGTATCGGTGGCGGCAGTTCGAATGCGGCGACGACTCTGCTGGGCCTAAACCATTTGTGGCAGCTTGGCTGGGACCTGGATCGCCTGGCAGCGCTGGGCCTGACACTGGGCGCCGACGTACCGGTTTTCGTGCGTGGCCACGCGGCTTTTGCCGAGGGCGTCGGGGAAAAACTCACCCCGGTGGAACCCGAAGAACCCTGGTATCTGGTACTGGTGCCGCAAGTATCTGTAAGTACAGCAGAAATTTTTTCAGATCCGCTGTTGACACGTAACTCGGAGCCCATTAAAGTGCGCCCCGTTCCCAAGGGAAACAGTCGAAATGACTGCTTACCGGTGGTAGCAAGGCGTTATCCAGATGTTCGTAACGCTTTGAATTTGTTAGGTAAATTTACCGAAGCAAAACTCACCGGAACTGGAAGTTGTGTGTTTGGGGGCTTCCCAAGCAAAGCTGAAGCTGATAAAGTCTCGGCCCTTCTGACAGAGACCCTTACAGGGTTTGTAGCAAAGGGAAGCAACGTTTCGATGTTGCATCGCAAGCTGCAAAGTCTGCTCTAAAAGGAATCGAGTGCTGGGCACTCGCAGCAACAGATACAGGGGCGTCGCCAAGCGGTAAGGCAGCAGGTTTTGATCCTGCCATGCGTTGGTTCGAATCCAGCCGCCCCTGCCATTTTCCTATACTCATCCAGGTATACCCTCAGCCTTCAGGTACTGCGCGTGTCCAAGATGATGGTCTTTACGGGGAACGCTAACCCCGATCTGGCTCGGCGTGTAGTACGTCAGCTGCATATCCCTCTCGGTGACATTTCTGTCGGTAAGTTCTCCGACGGCGAAATCACTGCCGAGATCAATGAAAACGTTCGCGGTAAAGACGTCTTCATTATTCAGCCGACTTGCGCTCCGACCAACGATAACCTGATGGAACTCGTCGTGATGGCTGATGCCTTCCGCCGCTCCTCGGCTACTCGTATTACTGCTGTTATTCCTTACTTTGGTTATGCCCGTCAGGATCGCCGTCCGCGTTCCGCACGTGTGGCTATCAGCGCGAAAGTCGTCGCCGATATGCTCACCGTGGTCGGCATCGATCGTGTACTCACGGTCGATCTGCATGCTGACCAGATCCAGGGCTTCTTCGATATTCCCGTGGACAACATCTACGGCTCCCCGGTCCTGGTGGATGACATTGAAGATCAGCGCTTCGAAAACCTTATGATCGTGTCCCCGGATATCGGCGGCGTCGTGCGTGCACGGGCTGTTGCCAAATCCCTGGGCGTGGATCTGGGTATCATCGACAAACGCCGTGAGAAGGCCAATCACTCCGAAGTGATGCACATCATCGGCGACGTCGAAGGGCGCACCTGTATTCTGGTCGATGACATGGTCGATACCGCCGGCACCCTGTGCCACGCGGCCAAGGCCCTGAAAGAGCATGGCGCTGCCAAGGTCTTTGCCTACTGCACACACCCTGTGCTGTCGGGTCGAGCGATCGAAAATATTGAAAATTCCGTGCTGGACGAGCTGGTGGTAACCAATACCATCCCGCTGTCCGCCGCAGCACAAGCCTGTGCGCGTATCCGTCAACTGGATATCGCGCCGGTAGTTGCCGAGGCGGTTCGCCGCATCAGCAATGAAGAATCGATCAGTGCGATGTTCCGTTAAGGGCCCTGCCCTTTCCAGGATGTCTCGTTGACGAAAAGCGCCCCGCCCCGGCATCACCTGTCGGGGCGGGGCTTTTTTGCCCATACCGTGCCTGGCGCTGGTCGCAAACGCCACTCGGTCATGGCTATTTTGGAGATACAACATGAACGATTTTACTCTGAATGCTGAAGTGCGTTCCGACCTGGGGAAAGGTGCGAGCCGCCGCCTGCGTCGTCTCGCAAGCCTGGTTCCAGCTGTAGTCTACGGTGGCGACAAAGCCCCTGAGTCCATCAGCATGCTGGCCAAAGAAGTTGCCAAACTGCTCGAAAACGAAGCGGCCTACAGCCACATCATCGAGCTGAACGTTGGTGGCACCAAGCAAAACGTCGTGATCAAAGCCCTGCAGCGTCACCCGGCCAAAGGCCACGTGATGCACGCTGACTTCGTCCGCGTTGTTGCCGGTCAGAAGCTGACTGCTGTTGTTCCAGTGCACTTCATCAACGAAGCTGCTCCGGTCAAGAAAGGCGGCGAGATCTCGCACGTGACTTCCGAGCTGGAAGTTTCCTGCCTGCCGAAAGACCTGCCTGAATTCATCGAAGTCGACCTGGCTGACGCCGAAATCGGCACGATCATTCACCTGTCCGACCTCAAGGCCCCTAAAGGCGTTGAGTTTGTTGCCCTGGCTCACGGTGATGACAAGGCTGTTGCCAACGTCCACGCTCCACGTGTTGCTCCAGAAGCTACTGAAGAAGGCGCTGCAGAGTAATTTCACTCTGTCGCCGGGGTGACCGGAAACATCGCGGACTGGAACGTAGCGAGACAACGGGCAAGAACGCGAAGTTTACTTAACGGTAGATCCGCAATTTTCGTTCGTTGTCGCCATACACCTGACCGCGACATGTTATCCACACTCCAGGAAGGGCCCCTATCGTGACTGCCATCAAACTGATCGTTGGCCTGGGAAATCCAGGCGCTGAATACGAACAGACCCGGCATAACGCAGGGGCCCTTTTTGTTGAGCGCATCGCGCACGCCCAAGGCGTCAGCCTGGCTGCCGATCGCAAATATTTCGGCCTGACCGGGCGCTTCTCGCATCAAGGTCAGGATGTTCGCCTGTTGATTCCCACCACCTACATGAACCGCAGCGGTCAGGCCGTGGCGGCATTGGCCGGTTTCTTTCGCATCAAGCCTGAAGAAATCCTGGTGGCCCACGACGAACTCGATCTGCCTCCGGGCGTTGCCAAGCTCAAGCAGGGCGGCGGCCATGGCGGTCACAACGGGTTGCGCGACATCATCGCGCAACTGGGCAATCAGAATACGTTCTACCGCCTGCGGCTCGGCATCGGCCACCCGGGCGTTGCCAGTATGGTTTCAAACTTTGTCCTGGGTCGCGCGCCTCGCGCCGAACAGGAAAAACTCGATGCCAGCATCGATTTTGCCCTCGGCGTGCTGCCGGATATCCTCGCCGGTGAATGGAACCGTGCGATGAAAAACCTGCACAGCCAGAAGGCTTGACACTTATCCGAGGGGAAACACCATGGGATTCAATTGCGGCATCGTCGGCCTGCCTAACGTCGGCAAGTCCACCCTGTTCAACGCCCTGACCAAATCCGGGATCGCGGCCGAGAACTTCCCCTTCTGCACCATCGAGCCGAACAGCGGCATCGTGCCGATGCCCGACCCGCGCCTGGAAGCTCTGGCAGCCATCGTCAACCCCAAGCGCATCCTGCCGACCACCATGGAATTCGTCGATATCGCCGGCCTGGTGGCGGGCGCCTCGAAAGGTGAAGGCCTGGGCAACAAGTTCCTGGCGAACATCCGTGAAACCGATGCAATCGCCCACGTGGTGCGCTGCTTTGAAGACGAAAACGTGATTCACGTTTCCAACAGCGTCGACCCGAAACGCGACATCGAAATCATCGACCTGGAACTGATCTTTGCCGACCTCGACAGTTGCGAAAAACAACTGCAGAAAGTCGCTCGCAACGCCAAGGGTGGCGACAAGGACGCAGTAGTCCAGAAGGGCCTGCTTGAGCAGTTGATCGCCCACTTCACTGAAGGCAAACCTGCCCGCAGCCTGATGAAGAACATGAGCACCGATGAAAAACTGGTAATCAAGGGCTTCCACCTGCTGACCACAAAGCCGGTCATGTACATCGCCAACGTCGCTGAAGACGGTTTCGAGAACAACCCGCATCTGGACGTGGTCAAGGCCATCGCGGAAGAAGAAGGTGCCATGGTCGTTCCGGTCTGCAACAAGATCGAAGCGGAAATCGCCGAGCTGGACGACGGTGAAGAGAAGGATATGTTCCTCGAGGCCCTGGGCCTGGAAGAGCCTGGCCTGAACCGCGTGATCCGCGCCGGCTACGAAATGCTTCACCTGCAGACCTACTTCACCGCCGGTGTCGAAGAAGTCCGCGCCTGGACCGTTCGTGTTGGCGCGACCGCCCCGCAAGCCGCCGGCGTGATCCACACCGACTTCGAAAAAGGCTTCATCCGCGCCGAAGTCATCGCCTACTCGGATTTCATCCAGTACAAGGGCGAAGCCGGTGCCAAGGAAGCCGGCAAATGGCGTCTGGAAGGCAAGGAATACATCGTCAAGGATGGCGACGTGATGCACTTCCGCTTCAACGTTTGAAATAAAAAAACACCGCGTGGCAGCAACTGTCACGCGGTGTTTTTTTATGGGCGTCAACTCAACAAATGCCATTGATCGACGTCTGGCACCACCCCGATCAGGCCTAATTCGGCGTCGGGAGCCGCAGCGGGAGCAAAGACCATGTTGTCTTCGCCAAGGCTTTCCCGCCAGTCCCCAGCCAGCGCAATCTGGAACGCATGGCCTTGCGCGTCCGCTTCCGCATCCTTCAGGTAAGTGCGGTCCAATGCCTCGTTGTAAACCAACTTCAGCGTCGTGTCCGTCCCCTCTCCGAAGCCGGTATAGCCCAGTGCCGATACATCGATCTTGTCGTCAACGGTAAAGCCTTCGATAAGGTCGGCAAAGCTCTGGCTGTCGGTACGGTAGCTGTCTTCGGTGGAGAGATAGCGGAATACGTCGGCGTTTTCCCGATTGTCCGTCCACAACGAAATGTCGGTCCTGTCTCCGCCGTTGAGACGGTCGGCGCCCGCGCCACCGATGATGACGTCTGCTCCGGCGCCGCCGTTGATACGGTCATTGCCGTCCAGGCCACGGATGATCTCTGACAAGGCCGAACCGGTGATCGTATCGTTGGCAGACGTACCTTCGACGGTGGGCGCGGTAAACACCAGATTGGTGCTGTTCAGTTGCCCTACCAGATTGCCGTCCAGGGACAGTTCAAAGCGTTGCCCGGCGGCATCGGCGTCGTAGCTCTTGAGGTACGTGCGGGTGCCGTCCGCGCTGGCCTGGATGGCCAAGGTGCCGTCATGGCCGTCGCCAATCCCGGTGAAGCCCAGGCCAATCAGGTCGATGCGGTCCTGTGAGACATCGAAGTCCCGGACCCGGTCGCTATTGTTCAGCGCAGCCGTGCGGAAACTGTCGCCCAGTTCGGTAAAGCGGAAGATGTCCGCGCCAGCGCCACCTTGCAGAACGTCACGCCCGCCATTGCCCTGGAGCACATCGTCGCCGGCCAGGCCGTGGATGATTTCGGCGGCAGCGGTCCCCCGCAGGATTTCCTCACCGGCGTACCCATCCACATGGAGCTTGCCATCCTGGCTGCCGAAACTGCTGTCCAGACTGCCATCGGCGTTCAAGCGGATGACATTGAAATCGCCGTTGCTCGTGCCGGCGGCCAGGATCCTGCCATCTGCCTGTACCGTCAATGCCACTGGCGTGTCGGCCTCGAAGGTCACCCTGCCGTTATCGCCAAAGTGGCTGTCGAAGGACCCGTCAGCGTTAAGCCGCGCGATGGTGGCCAAGGTACCGCCCTGAGCGTGGCCCATGACAACGATCTTGCCGTCAGCCTGAATAGTGACCGTCGAGTCTTCGCCAAAACCCATCGCAGCGCTCAAGTGCAGGACACCGTTGTCACCAAAACGGGTGTCCAATTGACCGTCGGGGTTGTAGCGCTGTAACGCGAACGTCGGATCACCCGCCCCGGCGGCATTGTAGGCAGCCCCGACCACGACACCTCCATCGGCCTGCACCGCAGTAGAGATTGCTCCGTTGAAATACAGGTCTTCGGCAATGTTGACGGTCAGCACGCCCTCGCTGCCAAAGCCGTCGACGAAGGTGCCGTCATCGCCGACCTTGGTGATAGTGGCCTGGTCGAACCCGCGCGCGCTGACCTGGAAGGTGCCGTCCGTGTTGGCTGTCAGGTCGATGTCCTTGAAGTCATGGCTAATGGCGACCGTCACGGCGCCGTTCTGACCAAAGGCTGCATCGCGTGTCCCGTCGCTGTTGAAGCGCTCCACCTGTATGCCGGTGTTCAGCGCGACAGCGACAAGTACCTTGCCATCGGCCTGCACCGCCGTCAGCTCGTAGCGGGACGACGGGGCTATCGTGGCAGGAACAATGTCGACGCCGCCGTCGTGGAAGCCGGTGTCCAGGCTGCCATCCGCGTTCAGGCGGACAACCGAATGGTTCTGTTCGTAGCCGTAGCTTTCCTCGCCTGGCGCGCCGGGGTAACCCCATGCCAGGTATTCGGTATAACCGCCAATCAGTATCTTGCCGTCCGACTGGATAATGATGCTCTGGTTGTCATCGGAATGGCCGGTGAGGTCGACCTGGACAGTGCCCGGGCCCGTTCTCACGATATGGGAACTGGTTCCCGTGCTATCGGTAGTTGCCATGGTTTAATCCTTTAAATGGGTGCTGGATTCGTCACTCTAGTAAAGCGATCAGGGTTTGCACGCCGCCCAAGCATGAGCAAGACCAGTGGTTTTGGTGGCCACTGGCCTCGTCGGAGCGATCGAGACGATCGCTTTTTTCGGAGATATCAAACGAGCGGCAAGTTCACTTGCGACTGGAGGAAGACGACCAAAGGACGCTGATCTGGCGTCGGGGAGTGTTGGTGACCAGCATCATCGACTCGCTCCCGTACATGGAGCGAGCCAACGTCTCAGTCAGGTGAAGGGTGATTCGTCTATTCGAACCTGGCAACGGCTACGGATCAATGACAGTGGATGGAAAGCGCCTTGTGCGATCAACCCCGCCGTGGCTAAAAAAGATAGCCCATATAGATCGCAGCGCCACCACCGGCCTGCAGGCCAGCGTTCAAGCCCCCCATGAGCAGCGCTCCCTTGGCTGACATGGCCAATCGGCGGCTGACGGTGGCGGACGCAATGAGCGAGGTCGCCGGGTTGGAGCTCAGGGCCACCGACAATGCCAACAGCTTCGGATCGAGCCCGAACAGCAGAGCAGTGCCCGAAACGCCTCCCACCAAGCCGAAGCCCGCCTCGGTATACATGCAAGGCCCCGTGATATCGTCGCTGGTGAGGTCGCGATCGGCCAGGGCGTCGCTGACAAACACCCGGCCAATGCTGAAAAAAGACTCCGCCGCACCCGCACCCGATACGCTCTTGCCCTTGATCTGGATATTGATCTTGCCAAAGCGCGGCAATCGCGCGCCAATTCCCGCACCTACACCGACGCCGCCATAGCGGTAACTGATGTCCTCGCCCTGGGGCGAACGCAGGATGATCGAACCGCCACTGCCCGCCACCATGACCACGGTCAGACCGCCACCGCTGGCGGTCTGATATGTCCAGCGACTTTTGTTGACCGGGATCGGGATGTTATAGCTCATACGTTCAAAGTCCTTTAAGTGAATGAACCGCACCGCGACCGCGCTGGCGGATGGCTTTCAGCGAGCCGACCAGCGTGAAGAACAGCCCCATTGCCCCCAGCATCACAGGCGTCCCCCACAGGGCGCCTCGATCAACGATGAGGGGGTTGTCGGCCGGCTGCTCGGGCAAGTAATACACTCGCACCGGCTGCCCCGGCTCATAGCCGAAGATGAAGCCACCCTGGGGGTAGGAAATTTTTTCACCTTTGCCGGTAGTGAACGCGACTTCGGGGTGAGAACCACCGGCATTCAACCGACTGACGATGCCATCGGCGATCTGCGCTCGGGCGAGAAATTCGTGGCGTTCAAGGATGAGAAGAACGGTGCCGCCCAACAAAACAATGCCAATCAGGGCGAAGAGCAGGCCCAGCAGTGTTTGTCCAAGGCGTGAAGGGGCGTGTCCAGCCATAGCGTGTCCAATATCCGTCCATGATAGAAGGCTCAGAGTAACAAAGAAGCCTCACCGTCCGCATCCGTGCCAGATTATCGCGAGTGTCTGAGGACCGTAGCGGGGACGCTTGCTCACTCGCCACGGTCAGAAACGAATATCAGGAAGGAGCATTGCGCCCGACTCAGGCCTTTTTGGTCCTCGGCAGGAAAATCGCCAGCACCCCAAGCAGCGGCAGGAACGAACACAACCAGTACACATATTCGATGCCCCGGATGTCTGCCAGGTGCCCCAGCAGCGCGGCACCAATCCCGCCGAAACCGAACATCAGGCCGAAGAACACGCCGGCAATCATCCCGACATTTCCCGGCACCAGTTCCTGGGCATACACCACGATGGCGGAGAATGCCGAGGCCAGGATGAAGCCGATCACCACGCTGAGGATACTGGTCCACAGCAGATCAACGTGAGGCAGGATCAGCGTGAATGGCGCCACGCCGAGGATCGAGAACCAGATCACCGCCTTGCGTCCGATCCGGTCACCGATCGGTCCGCCAAAAAACGTTCCGGCCGCTACCGCGCCAAGAAAGAGGAACAGGTGCAACTGGGAAGACGCCACCGACAGGTCGAATTTCTCGATCAGGTAGAAAGTGAAGTAGCTGGTAAAACTGGCCATGTAGAAATACTTGGAAAACACCAGCAACCCCAGCACCACCAAGGCGCTCAAGACCCGGCCCCTGGATAAGCCGTGGGTCGCCGCCTGGCCTTGCTTGAGCTTGAACAGGTTCAGGTGATTGGCGTACCAGCGGCTGATGCGGTACAGCACGAACAAGGCGAACAGCGCGAACAAGCCAAACCAGGCCACGTTGCCCTGCCCGTAGGGAATGATGATCGCCGCCGCCAGCAACGGCCCGAAGGCGGAGCCGGCGTTGCCGCCCACCTGGAACGTCGATTGCGCCAGGCCGTAGCGGCCGCCGGAGGCCAGGCGTGCCACGCGCGACGCCTCGGGGTGGAAGGTCGAGGAGCCGATCCCGATCAACCCGGCCGCCAGCAGGATCAAGGCAAAACTGCCGACCATCGACATCATCACGATACCGACCAAGGTGCAGATTGTTCCTGACGGCAAAAGCCAGGGCTTGGGGTGTCGATCAGTGTGGTAACCCACCCAGGGCTGCAGCAGCGAGGCCGTGAGCTGGAAGGTCAGCGTGATCAGGCCGACCTGGGTAAACGTCAGGCCGTAGCTTTCCTTGAGCATCGGATAGATTGACGGCAGCACGGCCTGGATCAGGTCATTGATCAGATGGGCAAGCGCCACCGCACCAATGATGCGCATGACTAACGGGCTGCTTTGAGGCGTAGCGGCTGGCGACGTCGTGTCGGCCTGGGTATTGCTGATAGCCATGGGAGTTTCCATACGGCGGATGGGTGCACACGGGCAGGTGCGTCAATGTGCCATTTTTCGGTGCGGCAAGGCTATCCCCTTAGCTTGCTATCTACCTATAAAAAATAGTCGCCGAACAAGGTGATAGCGCAACGCCATGGTCTGAATCTTGCCTTGTTTATGCTCTACGACGCGGCTCCTTACAAAGGGGACCGAGAATGGGAAGTTTCGCTACAGAGCAGGCCCACAGAGCCAGCCTGGACAAACTTTCGAGGCCTTTTAAAAGGGCACCTGTTTCGACAAGCGTGTCGAAACGCACAAAAACAGTGCAAAGGGTGTCCAGGGGAGTATGGGCATGCAGGCTTTTTTATCACCGGGCATCCGGTTGCTCGGGCATTTTGGTTTCGCCCGTAAATTCCAATTGTTGTTCCTGTTGTTCATCCTGCCGCTCATGGGCAGCCTGTGGCTGATCGGCCAGGATTACCGGGACAAGCTCAACCTGATTTCCGGGGAACGTGCCGGGGTGCGTCAGTTGCTGGCGCTGGACAACCTGGACAACCTGCTCGCCGCCCAGCGCAATCGCGCGGCGCGCTGGAGAGCAACGGAAACCAACCGCCAACCGACCCCGGCGACACTGGCCGCCATGGCCGCGTTCGATGCCGTGCAACCGGCGCTCAACCAGGCCGCCGGCGACCTCGGCGCGACCCTGCAAGCCGAAGGCGCGGAGGCCGACACCCTCGCCCGCTATCAGACATTGCAAACCAGCCTCAACGGCCTGGATTCCAAAAGCCTCGGCACGGTCGGTTGGTGGCCGGACGGCTATGATCGTTTCACCGCGGCCCTCGGCGCGCTGCAAGCGTTGCGTGAACAGATCGTCATGGACAATCGCCTGACGCTCGCCTCCTGGCTGGAAACCTATTTGCTGACCCAGATCTCGACCCAGCAGACACCCGACCTGATCGAACGTGTCGGCCGCCTGGCCAGCGTTGGCCAGGCCTCGGTGGTATCAGGCCAGTTCACTTTGCAGAGCCGCCTGCAACTGCGCGACTTGCGCAGCCGCATCGGCGATGCCCGGGACCAGTTGGTCAAGACCGGTGCGCTGCTGGAAACGCGCCTGCCCAGCGAGCTGCAAACCTGGGCCGGCCAGTTCCAGGGCAGCCTGAAAAACCTCGACGGCGGTTTGAAAATCCTCGATGACGGCGTGTTCGGCGGCGCCATCAATCTCAAGCCGGAAGGCTTCGAGAAACAGATGGATGCCCTCCTCCTCGATCTGGCGACCCTGCGCCAACAATCATTGACCGCTCTGGATAACCGGCTGGAGCACTATCACAGCTCGGCGATCCGCCAATTCACCTTCGTGGCCACCGTGCTGGGCTGCCTGCTGCTGGCCGCGCTGTATCTGTTCATCTGCCTGCAGACCTCGATCCGGCGCAGCGCCAGCGGCATCACCGTGCTGGCCGAAGCCCTGCGTGACGGGAACCTGAGCGTGCAAGTGCCGGTGCAGGGCCGCGACGAACTGGCGGCGATCAGCACCGCTCTCAACGTCGCCGTGGTCCAATTGCGCAACAGCCTGCTGGGCGTCGACCACGAGACCCTGCAACTGAGCGATGCCGTGCGCACCCTCAACACCCATTCCAGCGGAGCCTTGGGCGAGGTCGAGGCACAACAGATACAGATCAGCCAGATCGCCGCTGCCGCTACGCAACTGGCGGCAACGTCCCAAGGCGTCGCGAGAAGTTGTGAACAGGCCTCCGACAGCGCCCAACAGACCCGCCAGATCGCCGCCGACAGCAGTCGCGACAGTCAACGCACCACGGCGAGCATCCAGCAACTCAACCAGCGTCTCAACGAAACCGCCGCGGCGCTGGGCCGGGTCAGCGAGCAGGGCCAGCAGATCCAATTGGTGGTCGACACCATTCGTGGCGTGGCCGAGCAGACCAACCTGCTGGCGCTCAACGCCGCCATCGAGGCCGCCCGCGCCGGCGAACAAGGCCGCGGGTTTGCCGTGGTTGCCGATGAAGTGCGCAGCCTGTCGCAGCGCACCCAGTCCTCGACACAGCAGATTGCCGGCACCGTCGACAGCCTGCGCGCCACGGTCAACGAGGCCGTCAGCCTGATGGAAGCCGCCTGCGGCCAGGCCCAGACCGACGCCCAGGCCGTCACCGGGCTTGGCGAACGACTGGGCGAAATCGCCAGCGCCGTGCAAAGCGTCACCGATACCCTGGCGCAAATCGCCACCGCGGTTGACGAACAGGCCAGCACCGCCGACGAAGTCAGCGGCAATATCCAACAGGTGGATCAGGCCGCCATGCGCTTGCTGGAAGGTGCCCGCGCCGTGAACCTGGCGGCGGACACATTGAGCCAAGGCAGCCAGGCCTTGAGCGCGAACACGGGGAGATTTCAACTCGGCTGACGAGCGCTGGCGGCGGGGATGGATAAGCGGTTGAAAGCGCAGAGAAATATTTTTGATTCACGCTTGACACATCTTCGTTACCAGCGAATAATGCGCGCCACTTGGCTACATAGCTCAGTTGGTTAGAGCATAGCATTCATAATGCTGGGGTCCGGGGTTCAAGTCCCTGTGTAGCCACCAAGTACCTGTTTACAGATGTCTCCATGAGTCTCTAAACAACCTCAAGAAGCCCGCCTAGTGCGGGCTTTCTTGTTTCTGGCTATCTCCCTCTGTATCCCCCTATACCTTCCCTTCGTGTATCCCGCTGTGTATCCTCGACAAATAATTGAACCGAGGGGATACAAGCCCAAATGAAGCGATCCGAGATAAAGCGCCGCCCCCTTTCCGATACCGCACTGGCTGGCCTCGAGCCTGATGCCAAGGAGTATCGCGAACTGGATGGCAGCGGCCTTTATTTCCGTGTGAAGCCCGATGGCCAAAAGTCGTGGCAGTACCGCTACAAGAAGCCGGACGGTAAATGGTCCTGGCTTGGGCTTGGTGGCTACCCAGAAGTGAGCGGGTCAATGGCCAGGCAGAAAGCATCCGAATTGCGAAACGATGCCGCCGATGGCAAAAACCCTATCGTCACGAAGCAGGCGCGCAAGAAGGCTGAGCGGGACACCGCTGGCGAGACATTCGAGCCATTGGCGCGGGAGTGGTACGCGTCACGCCTGGCCAACTGGGACGCAGGCACGGCGAAGCGGATCATCGGCGCCCTGGAGCGTCATGTTTTCCCGGTTTTCGGCAAGCGCCAGTTCGTCGACATCACTCCACTTGAATGGATGGAGTTCCTCCGCAGCATGGAGCAGCAGGGAATCCTCGAGCAGATGAGCCGGGTGCGCTCCTACTGCCGCGACGTGTACGACTTGGCCCGGGTTACCGGCCGGGCGACGCACAATCCGCTGGAAGGCCTGCAAAAGTATCTCAAGTCAGGAAAGGTAGAGAACTATGCCCATGTCCCCCAGGAAGAACTCCCCGGCCTGATCCGCGCCATCGCGGCATATCCTCACGCCCACGACGTTCGCCTCGGCCTGCGCCTGCTGAGCCTGTTCGCCGTGCGCCCCAGTGAGCTGCGCGAGGCCCAGTGGTCAGAGTTCGACTTCGATAAGAATATCTGGACGGTGCCGGTTGATCGCAAGGGCCGGAAAAAAGGGCTGGAACATCTGGTGCCCCTCTCCACTCAGGCGATTGAGGCGCTGGAAGAGTTGCGCCATTACACCGGTGGCAATCCCCTGCTCTTCCCAGGGCGCAGTGACCGCACGAAGCCCCGCAGCGACACCGTATTCCTTATGGCGCTGCGTCGGATGGGGTATGAGGGACGCCAAACCGGGCACGGGTTCCGACACATCGCGTCGACGGTCCTCAATGAAAACGGGTTCGACGAGAACCACATCGAGGCCCAGCTTTCGCACAAGAAGCCTGGAGTCGCTGGCGTGTACAACAAGGCGAAGTATCTGCCGCAGCGCACGGTGATGATGCAATGGTATGCGAATTATCTCGACGGCTTGGCGGGCGGCGTCATTATCCAGGGTAATTTCGGCAAGCGTGCCTAATTGCTGGCTTCCATCCCGCCCATATACAGATATAGACTGATATGCACTACTGTTCGGATGAACAGTCATCATCGATAGTCGTGATTGCCCTCACAGCAATCGCTCAGCGAAAGGACCGGAGGTCACGCTGTGAGAATCATCCCAACGTCAACACAGTTCGATGCCCTGGAAAGAGCAGTCGATGAGTTTGTTGGCCTGCTAGATAAAAGGTTCGGCGAGATAACGAAGGACATTAGCAACGAGCCAGGCTTTCGCCTGACGGAGCCAATGATTTCCGAACTTGCCGAAAACCTCAAAACAGCGAGATTTGAAGCTTTTCAGTCATGCTTCGATGATGAAAATGAGGTCGCATATGCTTGGCTCAATAGCGAACCATCCTTTCAAATCGCTCTGCATAAGCTCGGTTTCACTGCCTCGGGCGATAAAAACCCTTACGAAAAAATCATTGAAGAACGCCAACGCACACGGACAAAGTGGCGGTCCCAATTTATAAAGGACAGCGCTCTTCGGCACGCTACATTGCATGTAATTTATATGGGTGGGGTTGCAAAAGCGTCGAGCGGTTTCATCACAGGTGAACGTAGAAAAGCTGCGCTTGAGGGGCCGAAAGCGATTCAACGAATGCTCGATCTGATGGAAGAGATTGAAGAGATTCGGAAAAATACCGATTTTTTAGGCCGCCCGGTCAGCATCGGCGGCCGTTTTTGGGAGATGGCCAAATCCAATATGGAAGGGTCGCTAGAGCACCTTTTCTCTACGACCAAGAGAGATGATAAGGATCTTGCCACGCGTCTGATGGCCTCTGAATTGATTCGCCTTCACCTCAAACTGTTCTCTGCACCCCATAAAAACTCGATATATCACCTAATGGGACTTCCCTTTATTGACAGACCAATCGAGATGAAGACCATCGAGCGGCTTGTTACATTGGAAAAGGCTCGAACAGAAAAATTGGGCTCGTCAAAACTGAGCATTTTTGGCAGAGAGATTATCTGCTAGTCAAAAAAACGTGCTCGAAACTCAATCTTTTGTCCCTTGATGTAGTCCGACTTTCTCTCGCTTTCTGTCACCTAAACATCGCCCAATACAGCCTGTCTTCGTCGTCCTGCTTTGGCCTTACTTTTGACAATGTGTCTCCCGTCATCTCCAGCTATTACGGGAAGCGCAAAATGCACACCATCCACACACCGCACCACCCCTCTGCTGCCGCCGCGCAGAACTTCGACCCGGCGATCACCCTGATTCGCATGCCGGATCTGGAGGCCATCACCGGCCTCGCCCGCCCCACGGTGTACAAACGCCTCAAAGATGATCCGACGTTTCCCCGCCCGGTGCCGCTGAGCAACAGCAAGTCGCGTGGTTCGCCGGTGGGCTTCGTGCTGGCCGAGGTCCAGGCTTGGGTGCGCCAGCGCATCGCCCTGCGCGAGGTGGCCGCCTAATGAACAAAAAAAAGGCCGACCAACAGGCCAGCCACGAAAATACTCGCGTCGAGAATACCAGCGGAACGGCACAACGCGCTCGCCTTTTGGAGCGCCTGCACGCTGGCCCGATTGACACCTTCACCGCTATCCGCGAACTGAACATCGTCCGCCCTGGTGCCCGCATCAATGAACTGCGCAGCCTGGGCCATAAGATCCTGACCCAACGCCTTACCTTGACCGACGATCAAGGCCGCACTCACCAAGGCATGGCGCTCTACTACCTCAGCACCAACCCACCAGCGGAGGTGAAGGCATGAGCGCCCGCATCATCCCCTTCGACTACCAGGGCCAGGCCGTCAGCTTTAATGCCGAGGGTTGGCTCCACGCCACAGTGATCGCTGAACGCTTCGGCAAGCGACTGGACCATTGGCTCGATAACGCCGAGACACTCGAGTACCTCCGCGCACTGGATGAGATTCAGCATCCCACAGCGGGGCCATCCAAAATCGTGAATACCCGGAAATCCGGGTATTTGAAATCCCGCCGCGGTAACGCCGGGGGCACCTGGTTACATCCCAAATTGGCGGTAGCGTTCGCCCGTTGGTGCGATGCCAAATTCTCTGTCTGGTGTGACATGCAGATCGAGGCGCTCATTCACGGGAGTCAGGACTGGCAGCAGGCTCGTCACCAGTCGGCTATCGGCTACCGCGGCTTGTGTGAAGCGCTGGCAATCGCCCACGAGGAGCGCGGCACGGCTCCTCAGCGCCACCACTTCATCAACGAAGCCAAGCTAATCAACCAGGTAATCACTGGTCAGTTTGCCGGCCGCAATCGCGATGAACTCAACGCGCATGAGTTGTTGTTGGTCACGCTGATCGAGATCCGCGACGTGTTGCTGATCGGCCAGGGCAAAGACTTCGCAGCCCGGAAAGCGTCCCTACTCCGCTACGTCCAAAGCCTGACGGCCAAGCACCTTCGGAGTGACGCCGCATGACAGCCACCCTCATGTTCAACGATGAACGGTCGATAAGTGTCCTTGCCAGCAATCACGCCCGCCGGTATGGTCTACACGTCACTGCAAATTCAGTGACCGACCTTGGCGGGTCGAACGATTTCAGGCGCAACAGCGCCCCCATTACGATTGCAGGCGCTTTTTTTGTGTCCGCGATCTCGTTTTATGGCGGGTTGCGCAGGAGCACCCTCGGGTGCGCCGGGTTCCTGAATCTCCGGTCCGCCAATCCTGTGCAACTCGCCACCCTTCTCTGCTTGGCGGCAGGCCGTGGTGGCTCTCATGATTCGGGAGCTCCAACCATGCAACACGCCCTCAATCCGTCTGTGCTCTCTGTAGAGCTTCAAAAAGCCTACTGCGTCGAGCTGCTCAAAACCCTGCTCCGTTATTCAAGCCAACCAGAGCTCAGTCGCATCACCACCGCCATTGAGATAGAGGTGGCCAGGATTTTGGCCAACCGCTTTGTCCCTGGCCTGAATGACGCGACCTATGACGTCTACCGTCGCTTCTGGCTCAAAGGGGGTGACGTATGACCGCCATGTTCCCTAACGCAATCCGCGCTTTGGCCCACCGCCGTATGGCCCTGAGCGCCCTCCGGGCAAACTCCTCCCTTTCCGTGCGCTTGAAGCGTTACAACCATCACTCCGAAATCGCCCGCAAACTGGAAAACGCCGGGGGTGCGCAATGAACCGCGAGCTGCGAATCGTCGGCGCCGATCCAATCGAGGGGCAAGTCCTGGGCGAGGCTGTCATTGATGCTCGGGACATGTGCTCCATGAATTTCGCCCGTGAAGAATTCAACAAGCTTGAGCGGATTCTGTGGCCGCTGATCGAGCCGCTGCTGTGCCAGCAGGAGAGCGGGCCGGCTAGCGATGTCGCTCGCCACCTTGAGCAGATCCGGATTTTCAGCGGCAATTTCTGCTGGCGCCATCGCCACTTGGGGGCCTCGCACGGCGTGGTGGGTAACCGCGCCGAAATGGGCGAAGGGGGTGCGCGATGAATACCAAGCCGCAAGCCGCAGATTACAAAGAAATCGCCGACGAGGCCGTATTCCAACTGGAGTGCGGAAACGAGTTCGGCAACTGGATGTTTTCGCTGATGACGGCCATCCGTGACGACCACAAACACTCGGGCGGCCTGAACGCCACCGGTCTGGCTGCCCTTGGCGTTTATCTGTCCGAGAGCCACCTCGAAGTGTCCGAGCAGACCCTTGAGGTCCTCAATGCCAACCTGTCGAGCCTCGGAGGTGAGGCATGACCAGCGCACTCCCAAGCAATACAGGCGTCGTCGACGATCTGCGCGATGCGCAAGAGATCCTGGTGCTGTTGGCGATGTCGCTGGCGCTGATCGCCTCGCCCTCTACCCACGTTCTTGTGGCCCGCGTGTTGGCTGTGTTCGCGCAGCACACCGCCATGGCCTGGGCCGAACTTCTGGATGATGCAATTGCTGAACAAGGGGGTGATGTATGACCGTGCCCTATTACAGCGTTTGTCTGCCGTTGCCTGGCTACCCGCAAGGCAACCGGTTCCCATACGGCATTTGCGGACCGTTCATGGATGCTCACGAAGCTGAGGACGCCATGGTCGCGCTTCAAACAATCCTCCCCGGGCGGGAGCTGGCGATCATCTGCGGACGACAAGCGGATGACGCTCCGTGGCTACTCGTTGACCAGGAGAAGGCGCGGGCGAAGCTCAGAGAAAAAACGAAGTCTCGTTATGAAACTGGCTCTGCCAAACAAATAACCGAACAGGCTTAACGACATGAAAATTCAAAACGGCGCATTTGCGTCGAGGGGATCGGCTTGCCCGAAGAAAGCCAACGAGCTGTTTTACGTGACCCACCAAAAGGCGCCTAAAGCGCTGCTGGGCCCGTTCCTGAGCAAAGCCGACGCCGAGTGCGGGCGCGTGGTTATGCGCAGCGCCGACGCCCAGGTCACGGCCTGCCTGGTCGACTCCATCGACGACATCACGCACTGGCACGCCGTAAACAACGGCCGTGTTTGCCGGGTCTTCGCTGGCGCTGATCGCCAGGAGGTGAGCCGTGGGTGATGTGATTCCGTTCGACCCACTCACCAGCATCATGCGTGACGATGAGGCGCCTCACATCGACCCGTACAGCTTCGCCTTGCTGGTCGGCGTCTTCAACGACCTGACGGCATTTCGTGACAACGAGCCAAACCGTGACCGCGCCGCACTGATGCGCAAGACGACCACCAAGCTCAACGCAGTGCTGGCGCGGTTTGAGCCGCCACAGGGGGCCGCATGACTGACGCTACGGTCCTTTTCCGTGACGCGCTCCAGGCCGTCTATGGCCCGCTCGACTGGATGCCAGAACCTGACGGCCTCATCCATCGGTTCCGGGTACCGGAGGACAAACCGGGCTCCCTCAACGGCTGGTATGTGCTGTATCTAGATGGCATCGCGTCCGGCGCGTTCGGCAGTTGGAAAGCCGGCGGCGCCAGCACCTGGTGTAGCCGCGAACCAGTGGACGCCCGCGAAGCTGCGCAGATCCGCGAGCGGGTTGACCAGGCCCGGCGCCAGCGCGAAGCCGAACAGCGCCGGCGCCAGCAGCAGGCCGCCGAGAAGGCCAACCACTGGTGGCGCAATGCGCGCCGTGCCGCGCCTGATCATCCCTACCTCGCAGCCAAGGGCGTTCGCTCCCACAGCTTGCGCCAGCGTGGGGCTGATCTTCTCGTCCCGCTCTACCTCGATGGTCGCATGGTCAACCTGCAGAAAATCAGCCCGGACGGAGCCAAGCGCTTCCTACCCGGTGGCCGCGTGAAGGGCACGTATTCGCCGCTGGGCATCATCGAGCCCGGTTCCGTGCTGTGCATCTGCGAAGGATGGGCGACGGCCGCCAGCCTCCACCAGCACGGCGGCTATGTCGTTGCGGCAGCCATGAACGCGGGCAACCTGATCCCGGCAGCGATGGGCCTCCGCGCTCGCTACCCGGGCCAGCCCATCGTCATTGCCGGCGACGACGACCGACTCACCGATGGCAACCCAGGTCGCGCAGCGGCGAACGCAGCCGCGGCGGCAGTGGGTGGCCAGGTAGCTTTCCCTGAGTGGCCGGAAGGCGCGCCCGACGACCTCACCGACTTCAACGACCTCGCAAATTGGGAGCTCGCCAATGGCCAAGCCTGACACCAACGTGATCAACCTTCGGCCCGAAGCCGCCACCATTGCCCCTGATCGGCCGTGCTGGGCGGTGTACGAGCACTGGGTTACCAACGAGAACGGTCGAAAGCTGCGCCCGGGCGTGTACTGGCACAGCTTCAAGCGCACCGCCGCCGATCAGGACGACGCGGAGAATGACGCCGCCGACCGCCCAATCACCGACGAATGGATCTCCAGCCCCGTCACGGTCGTGGCGCGCACCACCAACAGCGATGACGGCAGCGAGGGGCGGCTGCTCCGCCTGGCCACCGAGGGTGGCATCAAGGAATGGATCATCGCCATGGAGGTGTTCGGTGGCAGCGGCGAGGATGCCCGGCGGGCATTGTTTGGCATGGGCGTCATCATCGCGCTCAAGAAGCGCGGCACGTTCATGGAGTATCTGCTCGACCAGCACCCCGCCGAGGTATTCGCCACCACCAGCCGGCCGGGCTGGCATGAGTCGGGAGCGTTCGTGCTGCCCGGGCGGACGATCGGCACGGCCAACGTGCGGTATCAGGCCAGCAACAAGGCGCAAGTCCTGTTCAGTCAGCGCGGCGAGCTGGCGCGGTGGCAGGCCGAGGTGGCAGCCAAATGCGCGGGTAATCCGGTGCTGACGTTAGCGATCGGCTGCTCCCTCGCCGGGCCGCTGCTGAGTCTGGTCGGCGTGCTGGGCGGCGGCGTCCACCTGGTGGGCGACAGCTCAAGCGGCAAGTCGCTGGCTCAACTGATCGGCTCGTCGGTGTGGGGCGATCCTGGAGTGTTCGCCGCCAGTTGGGACATGACCAAGGGCGGCCTTGAGATCGAGGCATCGAGCCGTAACGACACCATCCTGCCGCTGGACGAAATCAAACGCGCCGATCCCAAGCGGGTACAGGAAATGGCCTACTCCCTCGCCAATGGCCAGGGCAAAGGCACCATGACCCGCGAGCGCGAGGCCCGGGGCAAACTGAGCTGGCGCCTGCTCACTCTCTCCAGTGGCGAGCGCTCCCTCTCCGAGCACGCCGCCATATCCGGTAATGCCGCCCACGCTGGCGCCGAGCTGCGCATGGTCGACGTGAATGCTGGTACCCGTACCCATCGGGCCTTTGACGAATTGCACGGCCTGGAGGGCGCGGACTTTCACCGGCAGCTCACCGTCGCGGTGGGCGCCCACCATGGCCACCTGGGGCCGGCCTTCGTCGAGCGCCTGGTCGCGGACGACGACAAGCCCGGCTTGCTCAGTGACTTTGACGGCATCCGCGCTCAGTTCGTCGAGGACAACGCCCAGGCCGGTCGTGTGGCTGACCGGTTCGCCGTGATTGCGCTGGCGGGCGAGATGGCCATCGCCTACGGACTGCTCCCGTGGGAGCCCGGTACCGCCCTCGCCGACTGCCGCCTGCTTTACGGCGAATGGCTTTCCCGTGTCGGCGGAGGGAATGCCGAGGACCGCCAGATCCTGGCCGGCATCATCGACTTTATCGACAAGCACGGCAGCAGCCGTTTCTCGGACGTGGACGCACCCGAGGCGGACGCCAAGGTGTTCAACCGCGCCGGGTACTGGGAGGTGGTCGCCAACAAGCGACTGTTCCTGTTCAACAAGTCCGCGCTCATCGAAGCCGCGCACGGGTTCGGCCTCACCCGCGTCATCAAGGCGCTGGAGGTTGGCGGAGCCCTGGCCAAGCGCGACACCGACCGGGAAAGCCGCAAAACCAAAAAGTACCGCATCCCCGCCGGCGGATCGGCACGGCTGTACGTCATCGACCCGGAAGCCCTGGACAGCGAAGGCGGTGCCGCATGACCTCCACCAACACCAGAAACGAATGCCCGAGTTCACAGGAACCTACAAACGTGGGGAACAGGGGGAACGGGGGAACAGCCAGCAAATACGTGGCCTGTAGCCGTTCCCCCTTGTTGAATGGTTGGGGAACAGGGGGAACACAAACATGTTTTTGAATATAAGCGACCGCCGCCTTCCTGACGTTTGGTTATCACTGTTCCCCACAGAAAAACGTGGGGTACAGAATCCCCCTCTGAAAGCCCCGGAATCATTGGGTGTTCCCACTGTTCCCCCGTTCCCCCGTTTTTTTTTCACAGACACATTTGGGCAGTGGTGCAATTCGGGCGAGGTGATGCGATGAGTCTCCTTTCCGGCCTGCTCGATCACATGCCGCCGATCATCGCTGGCATCACCGCGGAGACCTCCCGCCGACCTGCGCCTCGTCCATCGCTGGCGCTGGTCGCACAAGCAGAACGCCACCCCCAGTTTGTGACTGCGCCTCATGCAAGCGCCGCCACGGCAACGCCCGAGTGGCGGCTGGCCCGCGACGCATACCTCAACCACATCATGGCCTGCCGGTCCTGCTACGCGCCCACCGCCCGCTATTGCAGCGTCGGCGCCGGCTTGCGCGCCAGTTATGACCGCACGCCCATGGAGACACAGCCATGAAGACCAATGTCGTTATCGCCCTGCTGGATATTGCACAGCAGCCGGGCGCCAGCATGAGTACGAGCCTGATCACTACTCGCCGGATCTGCCGAATCTTCGGACAGAGGGCGGACACCATCCGAAGCGAGCGCCGGGATATACGGCGGGAGGCCGGGAAACTTCGCGCCTTCCTACCCTTCACCACCAGCAGGATCGACGAACTCCAGCAGCAGGCCATGGAGCATCGGAGGGCCGAGTGGGACGACTTACGCAAGGTGCTCGGCGCCTTTGGCCGATCGCTGATGCTGGATACCGAAGGCCTGATGGATGGCCTGGGATTCGACCGGGTGTGCGATCTGCTGGCGGTGAACACCGTGGAGCGTGAAGCGGCGAGGAAAGACGGCGTGAACGGTTTGGCGGAGCTGGTGTTCGCCTGTTCCCTGGAGGACAGCGCCGCACGTCGCGGGCAGGAATGGAACGACGCGCCTTTGTTCAACGCCTGTCAGATCGCGACCGCCAACTTCATCAGGGACTGCCCCGAGCACTTGCTCCCCGATCCGTTCGCGCCTGGCGCACCGTTTGGCCCAAAGCTTCCGCCCACCCTGAGCATCGTTGGCAAGTAGGCCACCAATTCCGCGACACGATTTGCGAATCATCAAATCGTGTCGCGACACGATGCAACAAACCGGGCAGCAGCCCATCAATGGCGCCCAGGCGCCGCAGGAGGCAACACATGTCACATCACATACACTTCGCCGAAGCGTGCAAGGCCACTGACTTCACAACTGACCCCGGCACTATCGGCGGCTACATCGTCTGGACCGTACAGCATGTGCGAGACGGACAGCGGGTTGAAATTGAAGGGCCGTTCTTCACTGAGGAAGAGGCCAGGATCTCCGCCGAACTGATGCGCATCGAGTACCGAGGAGCCCGAGCCTACCAATCGACTCATTGCTCAGCCTGGAATCCCGACGTGAAACGCGAGATCGCGATTCGAAACGACGCTATGGCCGCTCGAATGCTTCTTGCCGGACAGCTCGGCATGGAAATTCCCAAACACAGCGCCCAAGGCGCCCAGGAGTAAGAAATGGCAATGGCAACCGACTACGGCAACAAAACCTTGATCCTACTGGGCGGCAGCGCTGGCAAGCTCTTTGGCCGCAAACACCTCTACGAACTATCAACGGGGGATGTCCGCGAGGCGGTTAAGGCGGTAGACGTGAATCACCCGGGATTTGCCAAATACCTTGCCAACGCAAAGGCCCGCGGCCTGGAGTTCGCCATTTTTCGAAACCGGCGCAATATCGGCGAGAAGGAGCTCGGGATGGGGCGAGCAAACGAGATCCGCATCGTCCCAGTCATTCATGGGAGTAAGCGGGCGGGACTATTGCAGACAGTGTTGGGGGCGGTGCTGATCGTGCTCAGTCCGTTCACGAACGGCGCCACACTCGCGCCGGGCATAGCGCTCGCCGCCGGCGGCGTGATCCAGATGCTCAGCCCGCAGGCCTCAGGCCTAAGGCAGAGCGCCGGACCAGAAAACGCCCCGTCCTACGCCTTCGGCAGCGCGAAGAACACCACGGCGAGCGGCAACCCGGTACCGATCTGCATCGGAGAACGTCGGTGGGGCGGGATGATCATCTCTGCCTCGATCTACGCCGAAGACAAAATGTAGGCGTGGTGTTGTAAAGTCACAATTCACTTTTGAGGACGAACCAAATGCACAGGATTTTTCTCGCGTTCATCGCCGCCGGCGTGCTGGCCGCCTGCTCCAGTACACCGGTCGACCAAGCGTCGGCGAAGAAAGTGCCAGCAGCCAGAACGTTTGCGTTTCAGTCAGACGTTCCGGGCGGCGCCAAGCTGGTGGTGAGTCGAGATAGTGGCTTTTGGGCGTCCGGTGGATGCTATGCAACGGTGTTGGTCGATGGCAGGAAAGCCGCGCGTATCGACACAGGCGAGATCGTGGCGTTTCAGGTCAAGCCTGGTCGCCACATCATCGGTATAGCGGGTGACGACGACGGTAACGGCGTATGCGCGCTACAGATCGGCCAGCCGGTGAAGGAGACGGCCACACAGGTCGGCGCCGGGGATGTTCAGAAGTTCAGGGTGTCCGGTACGCAAAACGGTACCGATATTCGTCCCAGCTCCTTCTGACCCAATTGCAGAATCGGGCGGCTCCAAGGATTGAGTCGCCCACCGCCCCTTCATCAAGTTGGTAACCAAGCGTGGTAACCACCGTTGGTAACCATTCCTCCACCCTCTGTCCGAGGACACTCTATGGCTCACACCATGAACCCCAAGCGATATTACCGAGCTCTGCAACGCGGGAATGACGCCTTCATCGAAGGACACTTCTACAACGGACGATTCTACGAAGGCAATAATCTCGTCGGGCAGATCGACGATGATGGCGCCTTCCGTTATTTCGAGAGCAAGGACGACGGTCGGCCAACCTTCCCGGAGCACATCGCGGGTTATGTCGAAGGTCTGGTGCTGACGCTGAAGGACGGATCACTCTTTGACCTGATCGAGGTGAAATCTAAATCGAGCAGCAAGCCGCCGGCCGGCCAACCTTGAATTCTGCACAGGCATCCGAGCAACCCATTAGGGAATCCCTTCCCCCTACAGCGCAAAGCTCGATGCTCGCCTGTCAGCAGGCCCGAAAAGCATTGTCGAGCGCCATCTTGGCCTCTCCTCGAATCATATCTCCCTCGTCCTGCGTGATGATGCCGCTGTCGATACAGCCGCACACCATCTGCAGCAGTCGTGGATACTGAGCAGCGTACGAAGCTCCCCCGAACAAAATGTTGTGAATCTCTTTGCAGGCGTACAACAAGACCCTGTCGTGCAACCTCTGACTTGCCGTCATGGTGAAGTCCTCTGACATTCCACCATGGGCGCCTATCGATTCGATTGCACGACTTATCGAACAAGCGTCGCGGCAATGTCAGGTTTTGTCAGGTTCTGTGGCTGATTGATGTCAAGTTTTGTCAAGTCGCCGGGCGACTCAGGCCGACCGGTATCCATGCTGGTATCCACCATCTGTTAGCAAAAGTTAGTACGCGCAGCATCGATCTCAGGGCAGCATCGAGCCACGTATCCAGCCAGTGACCAGTCGCGGAGACCATCAATAGTGACCACTCCCGCCGGTCACCGACGCATCCAACGCTGATTGCGAAAACACCCCCATGAATGAGGCTGAACGAGGTCAGATGGCCTATTAGCGAAAACACCCCATGAATGACCACGCGAACGGCTTCACACACGATCGTCACGCACCCTGAGACGCGCGAAATACCTGTGGGAGCGAACTTCCCTGGGCGGGTACGCAGCCCGATACGCACCTAGCACTGACAGCCACCAGCAGGTTCGCACAGTGGTTCGCACGCAAGGTTCGCAACCCCCATGGCTAGAACCTAGCTTCCAGGCACGAGGGTCTTTTACCTCTGTGCTCGCATCCTGCTGGTTACCCTTTTAAGATCAAAGCTTCTCAGCCGGCACTCTTCGAGTAACTCAGTAAAATGGGCCATGTATAGCATCTCCGTCGCCTCGGAAATCCTCGGGGCGCCGATCAAAACAATTGAAGTAACCTGGTCAATAACTTTGCAGCCATGCTGTATGAGCTCTTCGTCCGTGAGCTTTTGGAGATACCGATTTAGCCGATAATGATGCTCAACGTATTCTTGTCTGGTTTGTGGCGGCGGGGGCGTAGGCACGTCCGCCTCGAACTTCAAGCCCTGAACATTTCCAGTAGTTTCATAATGGTGCCCTTGCGACCGAGCCCATGATTCAAGAAAGGCGTGTATGTCCTTTTCCACTAAGTGATGGCGGTGGGCATTGCATTCGTTGTAGATAATGAAAGCCGGCACCATCTGGCCCTGTTGGGCTTTGACGCGATAGGTAGTCTGGATTAGTACTACAAAATCGATCTGCGAAAAGCGGCTCAATTGCTTTGCGCTACCGCCCTCAAGCCAGTAACTGAATCTATCGACCAGTTGACTAACCGGGATGCTCTCAACGGTTTCATTCAGCACGAGCAGAATCCCGGGGGTTTCTGGATCGAGTTTAAGGTGGTCTTTCGTTGACTTGATCTGATCACGAGCCTGCCGGCATACACCCTCCACCATCCTAGTAGCATTCGCGAAGATTTTGCTCATGATTGCCTCACCACCGGGCATCGTCTTGATCGCGGCTTCCAAGTCATACTTGCCATAGATCAGGGGGAAATCTTCCGAATCCATTGCCGGTTTGGCCAGGCTGAAAATTTTTTCCTTCGGATCAATTTCGAGGGTCTTGAGCTCGGTTACGGCCCGGCCATTGAAAAACAAGTAGTCCGCCATCTTCACGTTTGGTGGTTGATCTACATGACCATCTAGCGGCCGCACATGACTCTGTGTATCCAGAAATTGGATCATGCGAGCCTCAATGTCCATTCTCTGACCCCCTGCTTCGTCCTCGTTCAATGTAGCCAGATTCTAGTTCATGCCAGATACGTTGGTGCGCATCCATATCATGTCCAGGGCGCACTTTCGGTTCGTAATGCCGCTTGCTGTAGCCATCTGGCGGTAGTTACATTCTGAGAATCCTTAAGATGTCATTAGCTAATTTCCACTGAGGTTTCCGGGGTTTGGCAGTGCTTTCCACTGGCAACCTGGCCAGACCCAGACCAAACCCACGGCGCGGGGTCGACTGGCCGGCACGCATGATGCGCGCCAGCATTGAATTTAACTCACCATGTAGATCTCACACGCTGGCGCCGGCATTTACTTTGACCACACTTTGACGGAATGGGAGACAGGCATTAGACCAAAACCTCGGCGGACAGGCGTCTGAGGCTTATCGCGTGGCCAGCCCGTCAAACAAGCGCACCGTGCGCCGCTGATACCCCTGACAGACCCCAGACGGATGCGGCGATTTCGGCCCGCCTACTTTTACCTGGCTTTTACCGAATCGCTGGCGAATGTGAGACAGGCATGAGACGGATTCGGCGAGGATGACCGTCTGAGAACCCGCGGCGGCCCCTGCGGGCGGGGCTCACGCTTTAGATGCGGGGAAATTCCGTATCACATCGCCAGGACACTTTGCCGCCGGCGGACGCAGACAACGTAAAGGTGATTCCAGGCATTCACGGTGCCGGTGCTACGCTCTCTCGAAAGACGGAGAGCCACCATGACGGACACCAAACTGATTGCCAGCCTGTTCGACCGCTTCAATCAAAACCAGCTCGCATTGGGCGCCGCAGTGGAGGAGCTTTCCAACTGGGTCGAGCAGCGCGGATCAGCAGACATTGCCAACAACGCGCGCGGCGCGCTGGAAACGCTAGACGAGAACCTGGTGTTCATTCGCCAGGGCATTGCTGAGTTGGCCGTCGCGGGCAGTCTGGGCCAATCGTGAGGAGGCAAATAATTCTGGACAGTTCTGGACGGCTGGAGAGGCCGCAGCTTATCCAACTCGGCTTATGGGCCTAAGTCAGCGAAGGCTTGCGGCTGATCGGGCATGCGGCCGGATAGATACCTCGTCCAGAAAAAGGGACTAGCCGAGATAGTCACTTGCGGGACAAGTAGCACACGGTCGAACCGGGCAAACGCGACCGCTATCCTTGACCAGCCTTGACGAAATTCTTGACAGGTCTTGACGGATTTATCTGCCACCGCCAGCAACTGAATCGCTTAAAGCCAAGCCGGGCAAGGCTTCGCGGGCGTTCTCGCAGCTTAGCCAGCACCAGCCTCGTCAAGAATTTAAGAGGTGGCCGTCAAGGCTGCTGTGCAATCAATATCAGGCCTTCGCTGGCGGGATGGGGTGGTGAAATACCGGTCCAGAAAAATGCTTAGCGCGCCAGGCAATACTAGACAGGCACTAGACGGATTCCCAACGACAGAACACGGGCAAGTTGCACGCAGCCCAAGCAATGCGCCGCTTCCAGCGTTAAAGTTGGCGTGCTGGTGCTTGATGCTCGTCAAGTATTTTCCGGGGCTTCCAGCGACCTGACAGCAGGTCGGAGCAGGTGGCGAACGAGTTGTTCACCCTGGAGCGGAAGCCGGTCGACTTGCCAGCCTGGCCAACCCCCGGTTTCCAGGTAGTTGCTCATGTTCCGCTGGTAACATCTGCAGGTCATCTGCTGGCCCCGCTTCATTCCGGCGCCAGCATCAACCGCGCACCGAGGATAGAGCCGTGTCCGTTATTGACTGTGATTATCTGCCCACCGACAAGGTGGTGTTTCCGCCGGAGCTCGCGCTGCTGATCGTCAGGAAGGCCAGCGCAATGGCGGCAGCATTCGAGGAGCAAGCGCTCAACCAGCTCACCAAGGACGCCCGGCGCGCCCTTTCGCGGGGAGCTGAGCCAAGACGAGTCATCAGGGAAATGCGCTTATAAGCGGGAAAAGGAAATTCCTATATCTCGATTTTCAAACGCCTTGACTATTAAGTGTGAGTTCCTATTCCTATAGGGTTGCAGGCATCCAAATGCATGGAGGACGGGAGCAGGGCAAAATGCTACCAATGTATGACCAGCACCTTATGGATGTGTTTGATATCCTCACCGGAGCTGACTACGAAGTTACTGGTAACAGAAAGGTAGGCGGCAGAGACCAGAACTGCGATCGCAAACAGGAATTTTGTCAGGAAGGAGCCAAGCTGAACGATGCAAACAGAATTCATAAATATCAGCGATTGGCCAGACGACGATGAGTTTTCTTCTGCCTATCCCGAAGGCGCAAGGCCTAAACGCACCCTTTTCTCGCCCACGAATCCGACACAGCCCTTTATCGAGCCGGATTGGCGGCATATGTTTAAGCGCTCAGCAGCCAGATATCCTGAACAATTTTGGGCAGAAATTATCGCTTACGAAATATCTGTGTTACTCAAAGTGCCGGCGCCACCATGTTATGCCGCCTTTGATCCTGCCACAGGCCAATGCGGTGCTCTTAGTGCGTGGTTTTATAAAGAGGGAGAAGAGTCTTTCTATTCCGCCGGTAATTTCTTCCACAAGCTTATCAAGACATTTGATAGAGAAAAAGGAACGCAACACAATATTGTGGATTCAGACGAGTTCAACAACAAAGTGCTTGGCAAAAATCAGATTTATGAGTTTTGGAGCATGATGCTTTTTGACGTGCTCCTAGGAAATACCGATCGTCATCAAGACAACTGGGGACACCTACTCAAAGCCGTTCGTGTCAGTAAGAGTGTTGCTCGTCGTAGAGGTGAGCCCTTTGATGTGAAGTGGCGTTTCGCTCCTTGGTTCGATAATGGAACTAGCCTGGGACACGAGCTTCTAAATGAAAAGTTCACACAGTGGAACGACGCTACGCTGGACCGGTACATCCTGCGGGGCAGGCACCACATGAGGTACTCAAGGACGAACCTTGAGCGTATGGGCCACATAGCTTCACTGAGTTTCATAAAGAGCCACGCCGGTGTGAGAGCCCTGCTGCTGAAGCGTCTCAAAGAGTTTGATCTAAAGGCGCTTGCAGTCGTGCTCCACAGGCTTGTTGACCTACCCGCTCCCCCAGGTGGTAATCTCACCAAGGATCGAGCAGATTTTATTCTCCGGCTGACGCACCGTCGTGCTCAGCTAGCCATGGAAACCTTAAATGAGCACAATTGAGAACATTTTTGAGCCATCCAGGTTGCTACTAGTGTGGCATCACTCACAGCCTGGTGCTCCTCGCCATCGCAGAGTGGTGGGGGAATTGGTTCGTCAGGGAGAAGATGCATCCTTTCGATACCTCAAGGACACAGATGACTTCCAGGCAGCACTGGAGGAGGGTTTTTACGAATTTCCTGCATTTGCTGACAACGTAAGCAGTGAGCGCCAATCAGGCGCGTTAGACGTGTTCATGCGCCGTCTACCTCCACGCAAGCGGGAAGACTTCCGTGAGTATCTTGCTCAATACGCCTTGCCAGCCAATTTTTCCGGTTCAACATTTTCGTTGCTGGGATACACCGGTGCGAGGTTGGCAAGCGATACCTTTGAGCTGTGCCCGGATTTGAGTGATGCCAAGGCTCCACTGGATTTCGTTATTGAAGCGTCCGGAACGCAGTATCACACTACCGCAGAAAATATATTTTCTGAGGATGATGAGGTTTTTTTTGAGCCAGACCCTCAAAACCCTCACGACAGTAAAGCGATAAAGATCATTCATAAAGGCGTCGTTGTCGGCTTTGTGAATAAAGCTTTATCGATAAGCTTTCATCGGTTACTTGAAACGGGAACTGTCGAAGGAAGCGTTCTTCGGTTCACAGAGCGAAAAGGAAAGTCGCGGCTATTGATTTTAGTCCGATACCTTTAACGAAGCCCCGCTAAATGCCGGGCTTTTAGTTTCTCTAATTCACTCCTTTCGTGCGGCTCAGCGCCAGGTAAATCGAAACTTGTGAGAGTTGCTATCTGACCTACCAAAACGGGAGCCCAGGTTAAAACGGGAAAATCTCGTACACCACCCGTTCGCGAAACACTCCATGGATGACCACTACCCTGGTTCGGGGTGGTGTTGGCGCGGGGGAATGACATCAACACTTCGCTGTGGTGGAACTGCCGCACGACGTCAGTACCATCGCCGCGAAAGTGTGGCGATGGCTCCTCAAAAGTGAGGAACGAGACAATCGGGCCACTTATGGACTGATCCATCAAAGGAGTGGTGGTGACGATCACACCTTTGCACCGGCGACGGGTTTATCACGATGACGTAACCGTTCGTCGGGGATGGAGCAATGAACCTCGACGGCTTTTTTCAGCCCGCGTGAAACGGGCCAAAAACACCCCAGCAGACAGCGCCGTGTATCCCCTGGTGTATCCCTTAGAAACACCAAAAAATAAATACCCAATCAAAGCAGTAACTTACGATACCAGTTCAAATGTCTGTGTAGCCACCAAGTCTTGTTCAAAGATGTTCTCGAATGCCTTTGAACAACAAGAAGCCCGCCTAGTGCGGGCTTTCTTGTTTCTGGCTGTATCTCCTTCTCCCCTCCTTCGTATATCCCTCCAGGTTGCAGTGCGGTTATGCAGTCTCCTGGAAATCCATCTCCGGTGGCTGGCGCTGGAAGCCGCCCGTCAGCACCGCCAGGTACACCACGCCGATCGCCAGCCAACTCAGGCCAAGATAGATTGCCAGGTGATCGAGGCTGACCATCAGCCACACATCCGCTGCCAGCCCTATGAACGGGAACAGCAGGAACAATACGAATTCACGCGGGCCCTTCTTTTCTGCGCCGATCCAGTAGTGAAAGATCACTGACAGGTTCACCAGGCTGAACGCCAGGAACGCGCCGAAGTTGATGAACGAGGTGGAGGTGGTGACGTCCAGTTTCAGCGCCAGCAACGCGACCACTGCGCACAACAGGATGCTGTTGATCGGCGTCCCGAAACGCTCATGCAAGGTACCGAAGAAGGATTTTGGCAGCACACCGTCACGGCCCATGGCGAATAGCAGGCGCGAGCCGCTGGCCTGAGCCGACAGACCCGACGCGAACTGGCCAACGATCAGGCCGATCAGGAAGATCGACACGAACAGGTCGCCACCGATATTGCGGGCAATTTCATAGGCCGCCGCATCGACGCTGTCGAACTGGAAGGACGGATGCGCGACCTGCACGAAATACGACACGCTGACGAAGATCAATCCGCCAATCAGGGTGATCAGCATGATCGCGCGCGGAATGGTCCGGCGTGGGTCGCGGGTTTCTTCGGTCAAGGTGCTGACCGCGTCGAACCCGAGGAATGAATAACAGGCAATGGCCGCACCGCTCATGATCAGCGGCATCTGCATGTCACCGTTGAAGAACGGCTTGACCGACCACAACGGTGTGCTCGCATCACCGCCGATGTAATGGAAGCACAGCGCAACGAAGGCGATCAGTACCAGGAACTGCACCAGCATCAATAACGCGTTGATACCGTTGGCCAGTTTCAGACCGACGATATTGATCGCACTGGTTATGCCGATGAACAGCAGCACCCAGATCCACTGCGGCACCGCCGGGAATGCGGAATGGAGGTAGGCCGCGCCGATCAGCCAGATCGCCATGGGCAGGAACAGATAATCGAGCAGCACCCCCCAACCGGCGATGAACCCGAGTTTCGGGCTGATCGCCTTGCGCACGTAGCTGTAGGCCGAACCGGCGACGGGAAACGCTGCGGCCATGCGGCCGTAGCTCATCGCGGTGAAAAACATCGCCACCAGTGCCGCAAGATAAGCGGCGGGGACCATGCCGGCGGTGGATTGAGCGAGGATGCCGAAGGTACCGAGGACAATGATCGGTGTCATATAAGCGATGCCGAACAGCACCACCGACCCCAATGACAGGGTGCGTTGTAAACGAGCCATGAGCGACTACTCCGAATTATTGGATTTATGGCAGAGCCGAGTTCGGCGCAAGTTTTCGGGTGTTACGTTGTTGTTCTGGTTTTTCTTCAGCAAAGAGATGTTGCTGCCCAGGGCCTCTTCGCGCGCGGGCCCGCTCCCACAGTTGATCTCTGGCGTTCACACATCCAGTGTGGGAGCGGGCCTGCCCGCGAAGGCGTCAGCCCTACCCACACAGGATCAGGATCAACGCGCAGGAATCAGCAGCTCGCGCAACCCACAGGCATGCTCGACAATTTCCCCCGGCAACTTCAGGCGCTGATCATCCAGATACCGATAATCATGCCGCGCCGCCGCCAGCTGGTTCAGGTCCAGCTCCACCACAAACTGCCCTTCCTCCCGCCCGGCCTCGAACAACAATTTGCCCAGCGGGTCCACCAACGCACTGCCGCCTGCAAACACCAACCCGCCGTCGCCCTCCTCCACCCGATTGACCATCAGCGCAAACGCCTGGTTTTCCTGGGCGCGGGCCATGATCGCGGTGCGGTGGGTCGGGCCGTAGGGATCCATGTTGCCGTTGGTGACGATCAGCAGTTCGGTCCCCAGTTGCGCCAGGGCCCGGGCGGTTTCCGGGAATTCGATGTCGTAGCAAATCAGCAGGCCGACCCGCACACCCTTCCATTCACACGTGGCGTAACGGTCGCCGGCCTCGAACACCCCGCGATCCGACGCCCACAGGTGTGTCTTGCGATATCTCAGCGCAATGCCTTGTGGCGTGACCAGCAGCGTGGTGTTGTAAAAGCGGCCGCGGTCGTTCTCGGCCACGCCGATCACCACGGCAACGTCATGTTCCCGAGCCGCAGCGAGCACCGCGCTGACGGTCGGTCCGTCCAGCGGTTCGGCGGTTTCTGCCACCGTCTCAAGCGACGGAAAACCCATCAGGTGGGTTTCGGGGAACACGATCATCTGCGTATCGGCGGCACACGCGACAATCGCCTTGAGCGCGCGTTCGAGGTTGTAGGCCGTGGCGTTATCACGACCCGCCAACTGGGCAAGTTCAACTTTCATGGGTATTCCTTGTTCTTGATCGGCGGGTAGAAAGATTGCCCGCTCGGTGTCTGTGCGCCAGTATGCGCAGCAAGCCCGCGGCCGGGAAATCACGCCGCTGGGGTAACCCGATAGGGGTAGAGGCATGACACTTTCGCTGGATGACATCGCGTGGCACCGCTCGGTCGGGCAACTGATCGACGCCTTGGACAAGCCCAATTTCTGGACGCAGCTGGTACGGCTGCTGGATCAGTACGTGCCCTTTGACAGTTGGGTGGCGCTGCTTTTCAGTGCCGACCAGCGCCCACAAGTGTTCGCCGAGTGCCCGGGCGCGGACGGCAGCCCCGATCAGTTGTTCCAGGATTACCTGCGCGGTTTGTATCTGCTCGATCCGTTCTACATCGCCTGTCGCGAGCAGTCGCGCACCGGGCTGTATCGCCTCTCGGAAGTCGCACCGGAACATTTCGAGCTGACCGAGTATTACCAACGCTACTTTCGGCTGAACGTGGTATCCGATGAAATCCAGTTCAATTGCCAGCTCGAAGGCGACCGCACGCTGTGCCTGTCGTTGGGCAGCAAGCAGCGCTTCAGTGGCGAGCAGATTGCGCTGCTGTCACTGATCCAGCCCTGGGTACTCGGCCTGTTGCGCCAGCGTCTGCCTTATGAAATCAATGAGGTCGTGGCCCTCGCGCCAGCACCGTCGCAAGTCGACTGGCGAGTGCAGCTGGAAGCGTCAGTGCAGCAGCTCAAAGGCGCGCAATTGACGGCGCGGGAATTGGATGTCGGGCGCTTGATGCTCAGTGGCTGCTCCAGCAAGGAAGTCGCCCGCAAGCTGGAAATTTCTGTCGAGACCGTGAAAGTCCATAAGAAGCACATGTACAGCAAACTGGGGATCAAGTCCCAGTCCGAGCTGTTTTCCATTTTTCTCCAGGCGCAGAATGCCTGACGTGTCTATCGGAGCGACGCAGAGAAGCGCTTATTGAAAGAAGCACGCCCTTGCTGATTTGCGCCCCACGTCCCGTATCGCTACAGTCGGCCTCAATATCCCTGGCCCATGGATGGAGCGACACGTGCTTTCAGACCTCAAACCGAATCTTCATCGCCTGTCAGCCGTTTCGCTGCTGGCCGTCGCCCTGACACTTGTTGCCTGTAAGACGCCGCCCGCCTCCACGACTGCCCCGCAATTGCCCACCGCTCCGGAAATCGCTTCCGGCTACCGCACCGACCTGCAGACTCGCCACGCCGACCGGCACATGGCCGCTGCGGCCAATCCTCTGGCGGCCGAGGCCGGACGGGAAATGCTCCGGCGTGGAGGCTCGGCCATCGACGCGGCGATTGCGATGCAGGCAGTGCTGACGCTGGTGGAACCGCAGTCTTCCGGCATCGGTGGTGGCGCGTTCATTGTGCTGTGGGACGGCAAGGCGGTGCGCACCTACGACGGTCGCGAAACGGCACCGGCCGGCGCCAGCGAAAAACTCTTCATCCAGGCCGACGGCAAACCCATGCCGTTCACCGCCGCGCAGATTGGCGGCCGTTCGGTAGGCACGCCTGGCGTGTTGCGCGCGCTGGAACTGGCTCATCGCAAACACGGTCGCCTGGAATGGTCGACGCTGTTCGAGCCGGCCATCAAACTGGCGGAACAGGGCTTCAGGATTTCCCCCCGGCTGCACTCGATGATCGCCGCCGATACAGCCTTGCCCAGCTCGCCCGAGATGGCCGCCTATTTCCTCAACGCCGATGGCAGCCCGAAAGCGGTGGGCACGCTGCTGAAAAATCCTGCCTTGGCCGGCGTACTTTCGCGTATTGCCCACGAAGGTCCCAGCGCGTTGTATGAAGGGCCGGTGGCTGCGGAGATCGTCGCCAAGGTGCAAGGCCATGGCAATCCCGGCAGCCTTTCGCTGAGCGACCTCAAGGGTTACGCCGCCCGGGAACGCGCGCCGTTGTGCACCGACTACAAGCGCTGGCAAGTCTGTGGCATGGCGCCACCGTCGTCCGGCGGGATCGCCGTCGCGCAGATCCTCGGGACATTGCAGGCCCTGGAACATCGCGACAGCCGCTCGGCCCTCGCGCCGTTGAAACCGCTACCGTCAGACAAGCCCGCGGGTCTCGAGCCGGCGCCGCAAGCGGTGCACCTGATTTCCGAGGCTGAACGCCTGGCCTACGCCGACCGCGCCCAGTATGTCGCCGATGCGGACTTTGTCCCGGTGCCGCTCAAGGGCCTGGTCGATCCGGCTTATCTGGCCAGTCGCGCGAACCTGATCGGCCCACGCAGCATGGGTATTGCCAAGCCCGGCACACCGCCGGGTATCCAGGTGGCCTACGCACCGGACCGCTCGCCCCTGCGCATTTCCACCTCGCAAGTGGTGGCGGTGGATGACCAGGGTGGCGCCGTGTCGATGACCACCACGGTGGAGTCGGCCTTCGGTTCGCACTTGATGGTGCAGGGCTTCATGCTCAACAACCAGATGACCGATTTCTCGTTCATACCCGAAGAGAACGGACAGAAAGTCGCCAACCGCGTCGAACCCGGCAAACGTCCGCGATCGTCCATGGCGCCAACGCTGATCTTCGATCGCCAGAGTGGCGAATTCCTCGCCGCAATTGGTTCGCCGGGCGGATCGCAGATCATCGAATACGTCGCCAAGTCGGTGATCGGCCTGCTGGACTGGAACCTGGACCCGCAAGCCGCCATCAACCTGCCCAACTTCGGCAGCCGCAACGGCGCCACCGAACTGGAGCAGGGCCAGTTCAGCCCGACGCTGATCCAGGCGCTGAAAGACCAGGGCCACACGGTGAGCGAGATCGACATGACCAGCGGCACCCAGGCCATCGTTCGGGTGCGCAATGCGCAAGGCAAGGCTTCACTGGCTGGCGGGGCGGATCCGCGGCGTGAGGGAGAGGCGCTGGGGGATTGAGCGCGCGGGGATCAGGTGAGGCCCGCTTGCTTTGATGGTGGATGGGTTGACGCCTTCGCGAGCAGGCTCGCTCCCACAATGGATCTGCGTGATACCTGTGACAACCCCGATCAACCGTGGGAGCGAACCTGCTCGCGAAGGCGGCTCACTCAGCAAGTTCTCAAGTCGACAGCTGATTGGCGAACTGGCTCACCGCATCCACCACCTTTTTCGCCCCGTCCTGGATCTCGACGATGACCGTTCCCGCCTCGGCTGCCAGGGCCAGGCCCTGTTCAGCCTGATGCTGGCCATCGGTCATCAGCGCCACGGCATTGCGGGCCATGTCCTGGTTCTGGCGGACCACGCCAATGATCTCGTCGGTCGCCTGGCTGGTTCGCGAAGCCAGTTGCCGGACCTCATCGGCGACCACTGCGAAACCGCGTCCCTGCTCACCGGCCCGAGCAGCCTCGATGGCCGCGTTGAGCGCCAGCAGGTTGGTCTGTTCGGCGATGCCGCTGATGGTCTTGACGATGGTCCCGATGACCAGGGATTGCTCGTTCAGGGCCTCGATACCTTGACCGGCGGTTTGCATGTGTCGGGCCAGGTCACGCATCACGTCCACCGCCTGGGTCACGACGGTGGTTCCGCGCTGGGCGCTGCTATCGGTCTGCAATGACGTGCTGTAGGCGATGCTGGCGGCTTCGGCGACGGCTTTTTCCTGGTTGACCTGATCGGTGATATTGGTCGCGAACTTGACCACTTTGTAAAGGCGCTCGTTGGCGTCAAGTACCGGATTGTAGGAAGCCTCCAGCCACACCTCACGGCCATTGCTGTCGAGGCGCTTGAAGCGGCCGGCGACGAACTCCCCGTTGTTCAGGCGTTTCCAGAAGTTCTGGTAGGCCGCGCTGTTGTACTCCTCGGGCTCGCAAAACGTGCGGTGGTGCTTGCCCTTGATCTGCGCAAGGTTGTAGCCCATGGCATTGAGAAAACGATCGTTCGCTGTCAGGACGTGGCCGCCCAGGTCGAACTCGATCACCGCTGTCGAACGCACCAGGGCGCCGATCAGGTTTTCATGCTCGCGGGAATTTTCGATGGTGCGGGTCAGGTCACTGGAGTACATCGAGAAATAGCGGATTCGCCCATTGGCATCCCGTACCGGCTGGAGGATCGAGCGTAGCCAGGCCTCGTCGCCGTTGCCTCGTACCAGGCGAACGGCACCGGAGAAGTGCTCACCGCGGGTCAGCGCGGTCTTGAAACGAATCTGGAATTCGTTGGACCTCAGGTAGGCCGGCACCAGGTCCTCGACAGCGCGGCCAATCAAGTCTTGGCTCTTGTAGTGCATCTCATCGAGAAAGTTCTGATTGACCGATTGCACCCGTCCTTCGGCATCGAGGGTCAGCGCCAGCATCTCTCGATCCAGGCTTTCCTTGACTTGCATGATGCTCGAGAGTTCTTGGCGAAGAGCCAGCAGCTCCTGCTTGAGGCGGGTGTTGAACATGGGCATGCTCCGGCAGGCAGAGAATCTGTTGTGTTCCCATGCCATCGGCTTGGCGATTTGTTTCTGAAGAGTGCCGCTGGTCGGCCTGAAAAATAATCCAGTGGTGCTCGAACGCCGGTCCGTCTCCCACGGTCATTGGAATGTTCCACCGTTGGCGTCCGACCGCTGATGCTTCGTCGCACCAGATACCCATAACCATAAAAACCGAGGTGATTGCCGTGACCACTGACATTGAAGACAGCCGCTCCGCCCGCTTCGCATTGCGCTGCTCCAGTTTCGCCGAGCGCTGGTTTCCCGACTCCTGGGTCTTCGCCGCGCTGGCGGTGCTGGTGGTCGCAATCGCCACGCAGTTCATCGGCGCTACGCCCACGGCAGCGGCGATGGCGTTTGGCGATGGCTTCTGGAGCCTGATTCCGTTCACGATGCAAATGGCCTTCGTGGTGATTGGCGGTTACGTGGTCGCCAGTTCGCCGCCCGCCGTCAAGCTGATCGATCGCCTGGCACGGATTCCAAAAAACGGCCGCAGTGCGGTAGCTTGGGTGGCCTTGATTTCCATGGTCGCATCGCTGCTCAACTGGGGCCTGTCGCTGGTGTTCGGCGGCCTGCTGGTGCGGGCACTCGCCCGGCGCAGCGACTTGAAAATGGATTATCGCGCCGCCGGTGCCGCCGCCTATCTGGGCCTGGGCGCGGTGTGGGCGCTGGGATTGTCTTCGTCGGCCGCGCAACTGCAGGCCAACCCGGCCAGCCTGCCGCCATCGATCCTGTCCATCACGGGCGTCATTCCGTTCACCCAGACCATTTTCCTCTGGCAGTCCGGGGTGATGTTGCTGGCGCTGATCGTGATTTCGCTGATCGTCGCCTACGCCACCGCTCCAGGGCCCAACAGCGCCCGTGATGCCGCCGCCTGCGGGATCGATCCGAGCTTCAGCATGCCGGCATTGCAGCCTCGCACCCGTCCGGGAGAATGGCTGGAACACAGCCCGCTGTTGACCATCGCCCTGGTGCTGCTGGCTGCCGGCTGGCTGTTCCACGAGTTTTCGACCAAGCCTGCGATCAGTGCCATTTCCGGGCTGAACACCTACAACTTCCTGTTCATCATGCTCGGCGCATTGTTGCACTGGCGCCCGCGCAGCTTCCTCGACGCCGTGGCCCGCGCGGTGCCGACCACAACCGGGGTGTTGATCCAGTTTCCGCTGTACGGTTCGATCGCCGCGCTGCTGACCACGGTCAAGGGCAGCGACGCGCAGACGCTGGCCCACCATATCTCGACCTTTTTCGTACAGATCGCGTCGCATGACACCTACGCCTTGTTGATGGGCGTCTATTCGGCGGTGCTGGGCTTCTTCATTCCCTCGGGCGGGGGCAAGTGGATCATCGAAGCGCCCTACGTCATGCAGGTGGCCAATGACCTGAACTATCACCTGGGCTGGGCGGTGCAGATCTATAACGCCGCCGAGGCGCTGCCGAACCTGATCAATCCGTTCTACATGCTGCCGCTGCTGGGTGTCCTGGGGCTGAAGGCCAGGGATCTGATCGGTTTTTCGTTTGTACAGTTGCTGGTGCACACCCCTCTGGTGCTGGTACTGCTCTGGGCGCTGGGGACCACGCTGACCTATTTGCCGCCCGTGATGCCATAAAGCCATAAAAAAGGGCCGATATTTACATCGGCCCACTTCTTCTTCGGCTCCGTCTGTTTCAGTATGGATACACCCTGTTCAAAGGGCTCACACGCTGAAAAGGATCTGAGCATGTCCAAACTCGCCGTATTCTCTCTCGCCGCCCTGGCCTTCAGTGCCGCCGCCCATGCCGCCGACATCGATGTACAACTGGGCAGTACCGAACGTGTCACCCGTCTCTTCGCCTACCCTAACAACTGCAACGTCATCTGTTTTCGCAACTGGACGCTGGAGCAGACCGTCGAGCATTACCTGACCCAAAGCGTACAGCGCGACGGCTACGGCGCGGCCAAGGTCAGCGTCAAACGCGATAACGACATCGTCTACGCGAACATCAGCGGGGTGCCGAAAAGCTACGGCCAACCGCTGGCCGCGCTGCTCAACGCCGGAGACCTGGCGTACAACGGCGCGACGAAACTCAACAATGACAAAAAGTGGGCCTACAACTGGTACCTGTTCCTGCCCTTGGGCATGGCCCTGGAAAACCGCAAGAGCGTCGAGTTGCTGCACTTCCCGCCGGATTACTCGCTGACCCAGGCCCAGGATTACCTCGAATCGGCCACTACCGACCGCTGGGCCACGCTGCTGACCGCCAATGGCATTGCCGCCGACCAGACGCCGGCCTACCAGACGATCATCGACATCGCGCCGATCGCCGCCCCGTCCAACGCCGGCCAGGCACTGGAAGGCGTCTACGATTATTTTAACGACTACCAGACCACCATGGTCAAGCAGGTCAGCCAGAACGCAAGCGGCAATGCACTGCCGATGGTGGCCTTCGGCGCTCCGGTTCGGAACTGGATCAAGACCCAATACGGCCCGACCGTGAATGTGCTCGGCCTGGCGACCATCACACCGACAGAAGGCGTCAAGGTTCCGGTACTCGGCTCCAATCACCCCAGCTATATCTGGTACGCCGCCGACCCTGAAAGCTATGACGGTGACCAGGCCAAGGCAGATGCCGCGGGCTTGAAAGTCATGGGACAGGACCTGAGCGCCGCATGCTGGCAAGCCGGGATGGGCAGCAAGCCCGATACCGATCCGACCCAGCAACTGAGCCAATGCACGCAGACCTGGCAGGTTACCCAGAAAGAGAAGACCTGCGAGTTGTTCTATACCTCGATTCGCAAACTGACGCCGGCCGAAGCGGCGACAAAATGCGCGGCGCCGGCGATCAAGTCGCAACTTCAGCAATTGAAGGTGCCTATGCCGCTGCCAGCTGAATCAGTCTGAACCTGACGGAGCCTTCCCGCGTGAGCCTTGGCTGACGCGGGAAAGCGCCGCTGCCGTCAATCAGCGACGATGCTGATCACTGACGTCTACGCTCAGGGCGCGTCTACAGGACGCAAGCGATACTGCGGTGGCAACTGCTCGAAACCGCTGATCGTGGTGTCCAGGCTTTTCCAGCGCCCGTCCTTGATCCCATAGATGCAACCATGAATGGACAGTTTCTGCCCGCGGTGCCAGGCATTCTGGACGATGCTGGTGTGACCGACGTTCGCCACCTGCTGGATCACGTTGAGTTCACACAGGCGGTCGACCCGTTCCTCTTCGGTCGGCAATTTGGCCAACGCTTCGCGGTGCTCGTAGTACAAGTCGCGAATCGAGCGCAGCCAGCCGTCGATCAGGCCGAGCTGGCGGTCCTGCATCGAGGCACGCACGCCGCCGCAGCCGTAATGGCCGGTGACCAGGATGTGCTTGACCTTGAGCACGTCCACCGCGTACTGGATCACCGAAAGGCAGTTCAGGTCGGTGTGCAACACCACGTTGGCCACGTTACGGTGCACAAACAGATCACCTGGCAACATGCCGACGATTTCGTTGGCCGGCACTCGCGCGTCGGAGCAGCCGATCCACAGGTATTCGGGGGTTTGCTGACGAGCCAGCTTGGCGAAGAAGTCAGGATCCTCCTGCTTGATCGCATCGGCCCAGCGCGCGTTGTTATCAATCAGATCTTGTAATTCATTCATGCTGTCCAGCCTCGATAGAGAGTGCGCAACTGTGACAGACGACCGCCGGTCGAGGTCACGTCGGCAGCGCGTTGGAATTCCTGGCACCGCAGCCGGTCGACTCATAGTAAGGCCCACAGTATGAGGAATTGCCATGAATGATTCACGACGTCCCTACGATGCGGTGCAACCGGAACCCATCGACGACAACGAAGACCGCATGGGCTCGATGCGTGAGCTGGAATTCGATGACGATGAATACGAGGCCAGGATCGGCGACGAGCTGCCCGAAAACGAACGCGAACAACTGATACCGGACGAACGTGTGCGTGAAGCAGGCATGACGGGGGCCTCGATGGATGACCGTCAGCCGACCGACGATGATCTGAGCCCCGAGACCCTGATCCGTGATGATGGCGCCAGGGACGCCCTGGAGGCCGGTGAAGGTGAACAGGCCGATTGGGACCTGAGCGTCGTGGATGAAAATGATATCGGCGGCGGCGACGGCCTGGACGAAGCGGAAATGGCTGATATCGACCCGTTGGATGGCAAGCGCTGAACAAACTCGCCAGTCCCTTGTGGGAGCGAGCCTGCTCGCGAAAGCGCTGGGTCAGCTTGCATTGATGCTGAATGTACTGCCGTCTTCGCGAGCAGGCTCGCTCCCACATGGGTTCTGTGTCTGGCCAGGATTTGATGTACGCCGCCAGTCCCCTGTGGGAGCGAGCTTGCTCGCGATGGCGGCGGATCAGTTTGCATATATGTGGAATGTACCGCCGTCTTCGCGAGCAAGCTCGCTCCCACATGGGTCGTGGCAGTTCAGTCCACCAAGGTACAGGCCATGACCACCGCATCTTCACGCCCGCCCACCGCCGGGTAGTAATCCCGCCGCCGGCCAATCTCGTTGAAACCGTAACGCTCATACAACCGGAACGCCGTGCGATTGCTGTCGCGCACTTCCAGGAAGCATTCGCGTGCCTCCGCCTTGTAGGCAATCGACATCAAGTGTTCCAAGAGCCGCAAACCCAGGCCGCGCCCCTGATTTTCCGGCTTGACGGTGATATTGAGCAGGTGCGCTTCATCGAGGATGATCTGCACCACGCCATGGCCGACTTGCTGCTGGCCTTCGAACATCAGCCAGATCTGGTATTTGCCCAGCCCGTCGAGAAATATCCCGCGGGTCCAGGGATGGCTGTAGGCCGCGTATTCGATCTTCAGTACAGCGTCGAGGTCCGCCTCGGTCATCGGGCGGAACGATACAGCGTCACTCATTCGATTCTTTCCAGCGCGCCATCAGCCGGCGCATGGCTTGCCAGACGTCAGCCTTGTGCCGTGGCGTTTCCATTAACGATTCCAGTCCAGGCAACGCCCACGCCGAGCCCAGGCCTTCGACCTGCAATTCACGGTTGAACGCTTCGGCATCCGCCTCGCCGGCGAACCTCACTGCCGGCAGGCCGATCAGCCACAGACACACGCACGGTTCATCTTCCAGACGCGCCGAAACAAATCCCTGGACAAAATCCCGCGCCGCCTCCGGCCCCTGGTCCATCGTGCCGCGCGACAACAATGGCCAGCGCACCGGCTCGCCGATGATTTGCGGGCTGTCCGGCAGGCCGGCGGCACGCAGCATGTCCTTGAGCAGCAAATAGGCTGGATCGCGGCTCTGGAAGGGTTCGCCGGTGGGTAACTCCACCAGCAGCAGGCAACGCCCGGCTCGCAGCAGTTGCAGGGCGAAACGTGGCGGCGGCACCTGTGCAACCTTCACCGGGGCCGGCGCTTCGTCGACCTCTTCCACCGGTTTGGCGTTGGTCCGGGTCGAGGCCAGGCTCGGACGCGGGACTTCGACTTTCGGCCGTTCGACAGCGGGCGCCAACGGTTCGGCAACGGTCTTGGCGACGGGCGCGGCCTGGGGCGGCGCGACCTCCATCGGCTCAGGCGCTTCCAGCAGCTCGGGCCGCGACGGGGCGGCAAATGGCAATTCGGTACGCGGCAGCCAGTTGACCACCTGCATGGCGGTCAGATAGGCGCGGCGGCGGGACTCGATAAGCAAGGGTCGGCCACTTGTGGATAACTGAAAGTAGGGAGGATTCTACCGCCCTTCGGCGCGGATCGCTTCCCTGTTGAGCCGATAGTTGAGCGATACGCGACGACAGTCCGTCTCGGGGGTGAATAGCAACCGGCGCGATGCAGTACAATCGCCGCTTTTAATTGCCAACCCGACGGCCATTGCGATGATCGAACCCAAGCGCGTCTTGCGCGCCCTTGCTGAACACTGGGCATTGCTGGAACCTTTGTGCGAGCACTTCGACCAGGGCACCCTGAGCCTCAACGAACTGCGTTCACAACTGGCCGCCCAACAACTGGACAGCACGCCCCAGGACATTACCCACCTGCTGGACGTATGGATCCGCCTGGACATCCTCGTGCCGGTGGCGAAAAGCCCCAACCGTTTCGAGCTCAACGCCCAGATCCACGACTTCCTCGCCTACCTTCGCCGCGAACACCGCCTGGGCCTGTGCCTGGAAATCGAAGCCTACCTGCGCCACCTCGAGCGCCTGGCCGGTTACATCCAGGACGCTTTCGAGGTGCGCGACGGCAACGACCTGGCCCGCCAGTTGCGCTTGCTGGACATGCGCGTGCGCGACGTCCTGAAGAAGCTCGCCAACGATGAGCAGGCACTGGTGGCCGTGGCCGAACGGGCCAAGACCAGCGATCGACAAATTCCGCTGCGCCAGCGCTACGCCGAAGTACTGGCGACCTGGGACGAATACGTCGAACCGATGATCCAGCTGGTGAACGCCGACGGCGCCTTCGAGCAAGGCGTGCGCAAGGTCGAGAACGTGCTGTTGCGCATGCTCACCGAACAACAGCGCCTCGGCCACCTCGTCGACGACGACATGCTGCTGCGTACCCACGCACGCATCCTCGAAATGCAGACCAGCGCCCAATTGACCCTGCGCCACGCCCGGGAACTGCTCCTGCCGCTGCGTGAAGAGGCCCGCCGGCATAACGCCGTGACCCGTGGCGCGGCGCTGGCCCTGGCGGCCATTCGCCGCAAGGGCATCGATGCCGTGCCGCAAGCCGCCATGCCGCTGTTCACCCGGCCGCAAAGTACGTTTTTGGGCAGTGCCAGCCAGGTCGAAGCCTATGTCTATGCCCTGGCCCGTTTCGAGCCCAAACCGGCGCGCTTTCCCAAGTCCCACAAGACCCACAAGGGCGGTGAGGCACCACGGGCGCCGCGCACCGTACGCGAGATGGTCGAGCGTTGCGAAGACGCCCTGCCGATGCCGGACCTGATGAGCTGGCTGCTGGAGCAGGAACCGGACGGCGCCACCGACGAATTGCTGTACTGGTTCTCGCGCCTGTCGCGGGAAAAACGATTCAAGCGCGAGCGTCTGGAACGCCGCGATTATCACACCCACGAGCATCAGGTCAGCCTGCGCTCCTTCGCCCTGCTCTCGGCCGGCGACACCGCCGCCGAGGATTCTGCGAGCATCCCCCATGCATCTTGATCTATCCGAACTGTCCCAGCTGGCGCCGATCTTTCGCGAGCTGTTCAAGGGTTACCACGTCAGCCGCCGCGACCCGGAGCTTTACGCGCAACTGTCGAACTTCCAGGACCAGTACCGCACGCTGTTCAAGGCCCTGGGCTTCGAACTGGTGTGCGATACCCGCGGCTTCTATTACTTCGTACCCGACCTGGCCGCCGCCGCGGTGAACAAGACCGCCCAGCGCCTGGCCCTGTTCACCTTCATCCTCGTCGAACACCTGGCCGATCAGGGTCGCGACCCGATCGCCGTGCTCGACGGTGGCAGCCTCGGCCGCGATGAGTTGCCGTCGTTGCTGGAAAAATACCGCGACCTGTTCATCCAGGCCGAAGTACAGACCCAGGAAGAGCTGGAAGAAAAAATCATGCGCCGCATGACCCAGCTGGGTTTTGCCAGCGAAGAAAACGGCGTGTACCGCTTCCTGCCACCGATGCATCGTTTTCTCGACGTCTGCCTGTCGGTCCAGCAGGACCGCGACCTGGCCGCCAGCCTGCACAGCGTGCTGCCGTTGCCGGCGCCGGTACTGATCGACGAAGACAGCGACGAAAAACTGCTGCAGACCGATGACCCGCTGGACCTCAGTGAATTCGACGGTGAAAGTGAAGAAGACGCACTGGCCCGTGCCATTGCCGAAGAACAGGAGACCGACGCATGAGCAAGGAACGCTACGGCATCCGCCGCTTTGCCCTTTTGAACACCGCCGGCTATAGCCTCGGCCTGTTCCCGCTGGAAGAACCGTTATCGGTTTACGGCGCGAACAACCTGGGTAAATCCGCCTCGATCAACGCCCTGCAGTTCCCGATCCTGGCGCGCATGTCGGACATGAGCTTTGGCAAGTACAGCCTGGAGCAATCCCGGCGTTTCTACTTCGCCTCGGACACCAGCTACATCCTCGTGGAAGTTGCCCTGCCCCACGGCCCGCACGTGATTGGCGTGGTCGGTCGCGGCCCTGGCGGCGGTTTCGGCCATCAGTTCTTTGCCTACGCCGGCAAACTGGACCTGGCCCACTATCAGAAAGATGACACCTGCCTGCGCCAGAAAGAGCTGTTCACCAACCTGGAGCGCGAAGGCCTGAAGGCCTACGAACTCAAGCCGGATGAACTGCGTCGTCTGCTGGTCGGCGGACACACCTCGATCCCCCTGGACCTGACGCTGATCCCGCTGCGCTCCACCAGCGAGCAAAGCCTCAAGACCTTCCGCGCGTTGTTCATCAACCTGCTGCACATGCGCGAAATCACCGCCGCCAAGCTCAAGCAACTGTTCCTCGATGCCTTCGAGCACAGCCTGCGCTCCGGCAGCGTGGACTACATAGCCGCGTGCGAAGAAGCCTTCCGCGACGTGCGACGCATGGAACAGGACTACAACTCCCTGGTGGCGGCCGGCCCGTTGGTGGAAGCCTTGGCCAACGGCGTGAAGCAGCGCGATATCCTGCGCGGCAAACTGCATCGCCTGTCGCCATTGCTCGACTCGCTGCTGGGCACCTGGTCGGACTATGCGAGTGCGCGCAAGGAAGAGCTGACCATCCAGGCCGAGCACTACCGCAACGAGCAGGATTCGCTGCAGAACGACCAGCGCGGCGGCACCCAGGAGCTGATGCGCCTGGAGCGTGAAATCAGCGGCATCCAGCGCTGGCTCGGCGAACTGTCGGTGCTCAAGCATCGCTTTGCCCTGGTGGACGACGTCAAGGTCCTGGAGCAGCAGCTTCTCGCCGCCAAAGACGCCCACGACGAACTGGCCGGCGCTCTGGCTCAGTCCCGGCAGTTCAGCGCCGAAGACCTGGAAGAGCGCCTGCGGGATCTGGAAAAACGCCTGAAGTCGGTCAAGCAGCAACTCGATCACGCCGACAACAACAGCTACGCCCGCCTGCGCGAAGAGTTCTCCCAGCAGGACGTCGAGCGCCTGATGCGCCTGTTCAACAGCGCTTTGTTCAGCCTGCCGCTGGGCGAACACGGGATCGCGCTGGACGAGAATGGCGAGTGGGTCAAATCCATGGAGCTGATTCTCGACGGCTTCAGGGGCGAGCGCTTCGAAGTGCCCGGCCTGTCCATCGACCTGTCCCACATCGAACCGCCGGCCCTGCAAGCGCTTGCCGACCGCGCCGCGCTGCGCGATCAGAAAGAGCGTCTGGAAAAAGAGCTCAAGCAGCTCAAGACCCAACAAGCCGTGGCCGCCGACCGTGCCGCGAGCAAGACCCAGACCGAAGCGCTGTACCAGCAGGTCCTGGATGCACAGAAAGCCCTGGAAGACTTCCGCCGCACCCAGACCTTGAGCGCCGAGGAAGGCGAGAAACTCGAGCAACTGGCGCAGATGGAAGCCGCCCAGGACGAACTCAAGCGCTCCAGCGATGCCTTCACCGAGCGGGTCCAGCAATTGTCCGCCAAGTTGCAACTGGTGGGCCGGCAGATCGCCGACATGGAAGCCAAGCAACGCACCCTCGACGATGCCCTGCGCCGTCGCCAGTTGCTGCCGGCGGACCTGCCATTCGGCACGCCGTTCATGGACCCGGTCGACGACTCCATGGACAACCTGTTACCGCTGCTCAACGATTATCAGGACAGTTGGCAGGGCCTGTTACGGGTCGATGGCCAGATCGAAGCGCTGTACGCCCAGGTGCGCCTCAAGGGCGTGGCCAAGTTCGACAGCGAAGACGACATGGAGCGCCGTCTGCAACTGCTGATCAACGCCTATGCCCACCGCACCGATGAAGCCCTGACCCTGGGCAAGGCGCGTCGTGCGGCCGTCACCGACATCGCCCGGACCTTGCGCAACATCCGCAGCGACTACGACAGCCTCGAACACCAGTTGGCGCTGTTCAACCGCGAGATCAACAAGCGCCAGGTGTCCAACCTGCAAAGCTTCCGCATCGTCCTGGCGCCGAACAAGGAAGCGCTCAAGCACATCGACCAGATCATCCACAGCGCCGGCCAGTACGAGGAAGGCGAGACGCTGTCGGTGTTCGACCTGAGCCAGAGCGCCGAGCAGGACAACAAGAACGAAGAAGCCAAGGAATACCTGGCGCGGCTGGTGGCGGCAAACCACAACCAGCTCGGCCTCAAGGACCTGTTCGAACTGGCGTTCGAGATCACCAAGGTCAACGGCCAGCCGGTGATCCACACCGACATCGACGGCGCGGCGTCCAACGGCACCACCATGACCATCAAGGCGCTGACCAACATGTACTTGTTGCTGCACCTGATGGACCGCGAACAGGCTGGTCGCGTGCGCCTGCCGTACTACCTGGACGAAGCGGCGGACATCGACGAAAAGAACCAGGCAGCGCTGCTGGAAACCAGCTTGCAACTGGGCTTCGTGCCGATCCTCGCCAGTGTGAAGCCGCAGGTCTGCGCCAGTGTCGCCATCGACCTGGAAGGCGGCAGCGGCCCGAACGGCATCTACATCGACGAGGCGGACTGGAAGTACATACGTCGTCACGATGCGGTGAAAGCCACGGTGAACGTCCAGGCCGATGAGCCGGAGCTGGATCCGGTCTGAGGTGAATAGCCGGGTATGAAAAAGGCCGCGATCCATTGGATCGCGGCCTTTTTTGTTATCGCATACTCCGTGGCGAGGGAGCTTGCTCCCGCTCGACTGCGCAGCGGTCGCAGGCTTTGGGGCCGCTACGCCCGAAGCGTCGGACCGGCCCAGCGGGAGCAAGCTCCCTCGCCACAGGTGTCACATCCTATAAGCTCACTTGCCGAGCGCGATCTTCGGCGCCCAGGTCAGCCACTCATCTTCAAACTTGTCGAACAGCGGGAACGTCTGCTGCGGTCGCGCCGGGTTGCCCATCCGCTCGCCGTCCGGTGTCGCAAAAGCGATACCGCCCTGGATCAGTGTCTCCAACGACTCGGTCCGCACCGTCGCGCCCTTGAACAGGCCGAAGTCCAGGCCAAAACCGCTGCTGTTCCAGAAGCGAGTACCACTGCGCACCAACGGCGCATACTTGGGCTCGATCAGGATATGGACCAGCACCCGGTCCGCCGTCTGGCCCAATTCATATCCCGTGACTTTACCCACCGTCACCTCGCGATAGGTCACCGGCACGCCAATCTTCAACGAACCACGGCGCGCCGCACTCAATACCAGGCTCAAACCAGCCTCCGGAACCGCGCTTTCGGGTGGTTCGGCCAACGCAACAAAGCTTTTCTGTGGACCCTGGCTTTTCACAGCGGGCTGCACTTCAATGTATTGACCGGTCACCAGGGTTTCCAGGTTCGACGTCTTCATCAACCCCAGCTCTGGCTTGACCACCCAGAACTGGGTCCCGACGCGGGCGATACGCTCCGGCACTTCGGTGATACGCGCGGTGACCAGCACCGACTGCATGTCGGCGCTGAGATCGACGTTCTCGATCTTGCCCACATCCAGCCCCTTGAAACGGATCGGCGTACCGCTGCGCAAGCCGTCGGCGCGATCGACCTTGATCGTCACGACCGTGCCGTTCTGCTGTGCCGCTTCGCGGTCTTCATGCAGGCGAAACCGAGGGATGCGTCTTTTCAACGGTACATTCGGCTCCGGCGTCTCGAAGGCGATCCCGCCGGCCATCAGGCTCTGCAGGGACTCGCTCTTGACCTGTATTCCGCCAGTCAGACCGCCCGTGAGGGTGACGCCGCTGGCGTTCCAGAATCGCGTCGAACCGTTCACCAGCCCTTCGTATTCCTTCTCGATGTGCACACCGATGATCAACTGTTTTTTCTTGCGGGAGAATTGGTAGCTCTGCACCGAGCCGACCTTGACCTGCTTGTAGAGAATCGGACTGCCGACTTCCAGCGATCCCAGATTCTCAGTCAGCAGCACCAGGTGCAGGCCAGGGGAACGCAGGTCCAATGGCGGAGCCTTCGCCCTGGCTTCGAATTCGCGCTGCGGCGCCGCGCCCTTGTCGCCCGGGCGCACGGCGATGTAGTTACCCTTGACCAGCGCTTCGAGGCCGGTGATACCCGCGAGGGAAATCGATGGCTTGACGACCCAGAACTGAGTGCCGGTCACCAGGTAGTCCTCGGCCAAAGGATCAAGGGTCAGCTCGGCGCTGGCGCTGGACAAGTCGGGGTCGACCTTCAACGTCTTCAGGCTACCAACCTGGATACCTTTGTACATGACCGGCGTGCGCCCCGCCTGTAACCCTTCGAAATCGCTGAGCTTGACCTTTACCCGGATCCCGGCGGCGGCTGCATCGAAGTCTTCGTACAGACGAAACGGCAGGCTTGGGTCCGTGGGCGGGCTGTCCTTGCGGTTTTCCGGCGTGGCGAACGCGATACCGCCGGCCACGATACTGGCCAGTGATTCACTGCGTACTTTGACGCCCGATAGGTTGGCATCGATGCTGATGCCGCTGGCGTTCCAGAATCGTGTGTGTTTGCGAACCAGGCTGGCGTAGGTCGGCTCGATGAAGACCTTGACCTCGACTGTGCGCTGATCTTCGGACAGGGAATAACTTTTCACTTGGCCAACTTGAATCTGTTTGTAGAAAACCGGGCTGCCACGGTCCAGGGAACCCAGGCGCTCAGCCTTGATCGTCAGGTGCAAACCTGGTTTGGCGTCCGATAGCGGCGGCTCTTCGGCCAAGGCCTTGAACTTGCGTGTCGACTCGCCTTCCCCCGGGCTTATGGCCACGTAATTGCCTGATACCAGCGTCTCCAGTCCGGTGATCCCGGCCAGGCTCACACTCGGCTTGACCAGCCAGAAACGTGTGCCGGTCTTGAGGTATTGCTCGACGTCCTTGTTCATTTCGACGGTCGCGATAACGCCTTTCGAGCTACCCTCGTCATCAAGCGTAAGGTCCTTTACCTTGCCCACCGTCATGCCTTTATAGACGATCTCGGTCTTGTTGACCTGAATGCCCTCACCGCTTTCAAAACGTACGCTGATCTCGATCCCGGTCTCGTTATAAGCCCGCCAGCCGAGCCAACCGCCAATGATCAAGGCAATCAACGGCAAGACCCAGATGGCCGACCAGTTCGAAGCCGGTCGGGTTTTAGCAGTAGGCAAATCAGTCATGGTCGTCATCCGACTCCGTGTTATCCCAAATCAGTCGGGGATCGAAGGTAACTGCGGCAATCATTGTCAAAATCACTACGCTGGCAAAGGCGATGGCACCGAGACCGGCTTCAACACTGGCAAGCCGCCCGAAATTGACCACCGCCACCAGAATTGCGATTACGAAAATGTCCAGCATCGACCAGCGGCCGATGAACTCAATGAAGCGATACATGAGGATGCGCTGACGCGCGGACATTGGCTGGTGCCGTTGCACCGAAAACAACAACAAGGCGAGCCCCACCAGCTTGAAAGTGGGCACGACGATACTGGCAACAAACACCACCGCGGCAATAGGGATCATGCCGTGCTGAACCAGCTCGATGACGCCGGCCATTATGGTGCTGGGCGATCCCTGGCCCAGCGAATTGATGGTCATGATCGGCAGCATATTGGCCGGAATATAGAGAATCGCGGCCGTGATCAATAATGCCCAGGTCCGCATGAGGCTGTTCGGACGACGGGGATGGATGCGTGCGCCACAACGGGAGCAGGTCTGTTTGTCAGCGCCTGCATCCTGCCGATTCAACTCGTGACATTCGACGCAGATCAGAATGCCCGCATCAATCGCCCGCATGAGAATCCTCTCCTGACAGCGCCTGCCAGATCTGATGCGGTGACATCACCACTTCCAGCCAGACCTGAACCAGCAACAAGCTGACAAAACACACCAGGCCCAGGCCCACGGTAATAGCCGCCATGTCGGCAAGTTTGACGATGGCAACCAGCACGCCCATGAAATAGACCTCGAGCATCCCCCAATCCCTTAAGTGATGGTAAGTGCGGTACAACAACAAGCCGTAACTTCGCCCGACGTTCCAGCGAATGGTCAGCAGCACAATCAGCTGACAGAGCAACTTGAGCAGCGGAATCCCCATGCTGCACAGGAACACCACCACCGATACACCGTGCATACCGGTATTGAACAGCCCGACCACGCCACTCCAGACGGTGTCCTGGGACGACTGTCCGAGCAGATTGAGCTGCATGATGGGTAAAAAGTTCGCCGGCACAAACAACAGCAAAGCGGCAACTACCAGGGCGAGGCTACGTTCGACCACGTTATGTCGGTGGGCATAAAGTTCGTATCCACAGCGGGGGCATTCGGCTTTTTCGCCGTGGGCCAGCTGTGGCTTGCGCATCAACAAGTCGCATTCATGACACGCCACCAGACCGTCCAAGGGTAGATCTGACAACCTATCGATGTCTGACGGATCGGGCATATAGCGCTCTGGCTCAACTAAGGTGGGGCTATTCTAGTGCTCCAGCTCGAAAATAACTGCGCAAATTTACCACGAGCTTCGGCCGGTTTTATTACAGATAAAAACAAAACCCCTACCTGCGTCAGCAGATAGGGGTTTCGGAATTTAATCTTGACGATGACCTACTCTCACATGGGGAAACCCCACACTACCATCGGCGATGCATCGTTTCACTTCTGAGTTCGGGATGGGATCAGGTGGTTCCAATGCTCTATGGTCGTCAAGAAATTCGGTAGCCAGTGCGTGCCTTGCGGTCACGTTCCAGCGAATGGGTATGCGATAGTTTGTGGGTTTTGACTCGAACTTTCGGTTCATCTCGTCTTCACACACCGCAATCTGGCGCCTTTCTCCGTTTCCAGAGCAGGATCAGCAAATTGCTTGGGTGTTATATGGTCAAGCCTCACGGGCAATTAGTACAGGTTAGCTCAACGCCTCACAGCGCTTACACACCCTGCCTATCAACGTCGTAGTCTTCGACGGCCCTTCAGGGGACTCAAGGTCCCAGTGAGATCTCATCTTGAGGCAAGTTTCCCGCTTAGATGCTTTCAGCGGTTATCTTTTCCGAACATAGCTACCCGGCAATGCCACTGGCGTGACAACCGGAACACCAGAGGTTCGTCCACTCCGGTCCTCTCGTACTAGGAGCAGCCCCTCTCAAATCTCAAACGTCCACGGCAGATAGGGACCGAACTGTCTCACGACGTTCTAAACCCAGCTCGCGTACCACTTTAAATGGCGAACAGCCATACCCTTGGGACCGGCTTCAGCCCCAGGATGTGATGAGCCGACATCGAGGTGCCAAACACCGCCGTCGATATGAACTCTTGGGCGGTATCAGCCTGTTATCCCCGGAGTACCTTTTATCCGTTGAGCGATGGCCCTTCCATACAGAACCACCGGATCACTAAGACCTACTTTCGTACCTGCTCGACGTGTCTGTCTCGCAGTCAAGCGCGCTTTTGCCTTTATACTCTACGACCGATTTCCGACCGGTCTGAGCGCACCTTCGTACTCCTCCGTTACTCTTTAGGAGGAGACCGCCCCAGTCAAACTACCCACCATACACTGTCCTCGATCCGGATAACGGACCTGAGTTAGAACCTCAAAGTTGCCAGGGTGGTATTTCAAGGATGGCTCCACGCAGACTGGCGTCCACGCTTCAAAGCCTCCCACCTATCCTACACAAGCAAATTCAAAGTCCAGTGCAAAGCTATAGTAAAGGTTCACGGGGTCTTTCCGTCTAGCCGCGGATACACTGCATCTTCACAGCGATTTCAATTTCACTGAGTCTCGGGTGGAGACAGCGCCGCCATCGTTACGCCATTCGTGCAGGTCGGAACTTACCCGACAAGGAATTTCGCTACCTTAGGACCGTTATAGTTACGGCCGCCGTTTACCGGGGCTTCGATCAAGAGCTTCGCGTTAGCTAACCCCATCAATTAACCTTCCGGCACCGGGCAGGCGTCACACCCTATACGTCCACTTTCGTGTTTGCAGAGTGCTGTGTTTTTAATAAACAGTCGCAGCGGCCTGGTATCTTCGACCGGCGTGGGCTTACGCAGCAAGTGCTTCACCCTCACCGGCGCACCTTCTCCCGAAGTTACGGTGCCATTTTGCCTAGTTCCTTCACCCGAGTTCTCTCAAGCGCCTTGGTATTCTCTACCCAACCACCTGTGTCGGTTTGGGGTACGGTTCCTGGTTACCTGAAGCTTAGAAGCTTTTCTTGGAAGCATGGCATCAACCACTTCGTCACCCAAAGGGTAACTCGTCATCAGCTCTCGGCCTTAAGATCCCGGATTTACCTAAGATCTCAGCCTACCACCTTAAACTTGGACAACCAACGCCAAGCTGGCCTAGCCTTCTCCGTCCCTCCATCGCAATAACCAGAAGTACAGGAATATTAACCTGTTTTCCATCGACTACGCTTTTCAGCCTCGCCTTAGGGACCGACTAACCCTGCGTCGATTAACGTTGCGCAGGAAACCTTGGTCTTTCGGCGTGGGTGTTTTTCACACCCATTGTCGTTACTCATGTCAGCATTCGCACTTCTGATACCTCCAGCAAGCTTCTCAACTCACCTTCACAGGCTTACAGAACGCTCCTCTACCGCATCACTTGCGTGATACCCGTAGCTTCGGTGTATGGTTTGAGCCCCGTTACATCTTCCGCGCAGGCCGACTCGACTAGTGAGCTATTACGCTTTCTTTAAAGGGTGGCTGCTTCTAAGCCAACCTCCTAGCTGTCTAAGCCTTCCCACATCGTTTCCCACTTAACCATAACTTTGGGACCTTAGCTGACGGTCTGGGTTGTTTCCCTTTTCACGACGGACGTTAGCACCCGCCGTGTGTCTCCCATGCTCGGCACTTGTAGGTATTCGGAGTTTGCATCGGTTTGGTAAGTCGGGATGACCCCCTAGCCGAAACAGTGCTCTACCCCCTACAGTGATACATGAGGCGCTACCTAAATAGCTTTCGAGGAGAACCAGCTATCTCCGAGCTTGATTAGCCTTTCACTCCGATCCACAGGTCATCCGCTAACTTTTCAACGGTAGTCGGTTCGGTCCTCCAGTCAGTGTTACCTAACCTTCAACCTGCCCATGGATAGATCGCCCGGTTTCGGGTCTATTCCCAGCGACTAGACGCCCTATTAAGACTCGCTTTCGCTACGCCTCCCCTATTCGGTTAAGCTCGCCACTGAAAATAAGTCGCTGACCCATTATACAAAAGGTACGCAGTCACCCAACAAAGTGGGCTCCCACTGCTTGTACGCATACGGTTTCAGGATCTATTTCACTCCCCTCTCCGGGGTTCTTTTCGCCTTTCCCTCACGGTACTAGTTCACTATCGGTCAGTCAGTAGTATTTAGCCTTGGAGGATGGTCCCCCCATATTCAGACAAAGTTTCTCGTGCTCCGTCCTACTCGATTTCACTTCTAAGATCCTTTCGCGTACAGGGCTATCACCCACTATGGCCGCACTTTCCAGAGCGTTCCGCTAAAATCAAAGAAGCTTAAGGGCTAGTCCCCGTTCGCTCGCCACTACTAAGGGAATCTCGGTTGATTTCTTTTCCTCAGGGTACTTAGATGTTTCAGTTCCCCTGGTTCGCCTCTTGCACCTATGTATTCAGTACAAGATAACCATCTTATGATGGCTGGGTTCCCCCATTCAGACATCTCCGGATCACAGTCTGTTTGCCGACTCCCCGAAGCTTTTCGCAGGCTACCACGTCTTTCATCGCCTCTGACTGCCAAGGCATCCACCGTATGCGCTTCTTCACTTGACCATATAACCCCAAGCAATCTGGTTATACTGTGAAGACGACATTCGCCGAAAATTCGAATTTCTCAACTAAGAGAACTCACAAATTTTACCTTAGCCTGAGCCGTTACCAGTGAAAGTAACGTCCAGTCTATCTTTCTATCACATACCCAAATTTTTAAAGAACGATCTAATCAAAAGACTAGAAATCAACATTCAGGCACCGTACGGTGGAATGCTCATTTCTAAGCTTTAAACGTTGGTACCAATCTGTAATGGTGGAGCCAAGCGGGATCGAACCGCTGACCTCCTGCGTGCAAGGCAGGCGCTCTCCCAGCTGAGCTATGGCCCCGTATCGCTACAGGGGACACCATGAAATTGGTGGGTCTGGGCAGATTCGAACTGCCGACCTCACCCTTATCAGGGGTGCGCTCTAACCAACTGAGCTACAGACCCAATCGTCTTCTTCAATGAATCAAGCAATTCGTGTGGGAGCTCATGGAGCCGCTGCGGTCGTCGATTAAGGAGGTGATCCAGCCGCAGGTTCCCCTACGGCTACCTTGTTACGACTTCACCCCAGTCATGAATCACACCGTGGTAACCGTCCTCCCGAAGGTTAGACTAGCTACTTCTGGTGCAACCCACTCCCATGGTGTGACGGGCGGTGTGTACAAGGCCCGGGAACGTATTCACCGCGACATTCTGATTCGCGATTACTAGCGATTCCGACTTCACGCAGTCGAGTTGCAGACTGCGATCCGGACTACGATCGGTTTTGTGGGATTAGCTCCACCTCGCGGCTTGGCAACCCTCTGTACCGACCATTGTAGCACGTGTGTAGCCCAGGCCGTAAGGGCCATGATGACTTGACGTCATCCCCACCTTCCTCCGGTTTGTCACCGGCAGTCTCCTTAGAGTGCCCACCATAACGTGCTGGTAACTAAGGACAAGGGTTGCGCTCGTTACGGGACTTAACCCAACATCTCACGACACGAGCTGACGACAGCCATGCAGCACCTGTCTCAATGTTCCCGAAGGCACCAATCCATCTCTGGAAAGTTCATTGGATGTCAAGGCCTGGTAAGGTTCTTCGCGTTGCTTCGAATTAAACCACATGCTCCACCGCTTGTGCGGGCCCCCGTCAATTCATTTGAGTTTTAACCTTGCGGCCGTACTCCCCAGGCGGTCAACTTAATGCGTTAGCTGCGCCACTAAGAGCTCAAGGCTCCCAACGGCTAGTTGACATCGTTTACGGCGTGGACTACCAGGGTATCTAATCCTGTTTGCTCCCCACGCTTTCGCACCTCAGTGTCAGTATCAGTCCAGGTGGTCGCCTTCGCCACTGGTGTTCCTTCCTATATCTACGCATTTCACCGCTACACAGGAAATTCCACCACCCTCTACCATACTCTAGCTCGACAGTTTTGAATGCAGTTCCCAGGTTGAGCCCGGGGATTTCACATCCAACTTAACGAACCACCTACGCGCGCTTTACGCCCAGTAATTCCGATTAACGCTTGCACCCTCTGTATTACCGCGGCTGCTGGCACAGAGTTAGCCGGTGCTTATTCTGTCGGTAACGTCAAAACAATTACGTATTAGGTAACTGCCCTTCCTCCCAACTTAAAGTGCTTTACAATCCGAAGACCTTCTTCACACACGCGGCATGGCTGGATCAGGCTTTCGCCCATTGTCCAATATTCCCCACTGCTGCCTCCCGTAGGAGTCTGGACCGTGTCTCAGTTCCAGTGTGACTGATCATCCTCTCAGACCAGTTACGGATCGTCGCCTTGGTGAGCCATTACCTCACCAACTAGCTAATCCGACCTAGGCTCATCTGATAGCGCAAGGCCCGAAGGTCCCCTGCTTTCTCCCGTAGGACGTATGCGGTATTAGCGTCCGTTTCCGAGCGTTATCCCCCACTACCAGGCAGATTCCTAGGCATTACTCACCCGTCCGCCGCTCGCCACCAGGTACAAGACCCGTGCTGCCGCTCGACTTGCATGTGTTAGGCCTGCCGCCAGCGTTCAATCTGAGCCATGATCAAACTCTTCAGTTCAAACATCTTTGGGTTTTGAGAAAACCCTAAACTTGGCTCAGCAATCGTTGGTTACATCTTTGATTTCTCGCGGAGTAACTTGTGATGCTGATAATCTGTTGACTAGCAGTCTGACTCCACAAGCACCCACACGAATTGCTTGATTCAGTTGTTAAAGAGCGGTGGGTTGAGCCTTTCGTCTCAACCGAGGCGCGCATTCTACAGCGCCCCGTGTATCTGTCAAGCGGTTATTTTAAGAAGTTTTCAAAGTTTCGCTTGGAAATCCTTAACAACTTCAACCACTTGCGCTTCCGATCTCTCGTTAGCGGGAGGCGAATTCTACAGCGTTAGTCGCTGCTGTCAACACCTCTTTTTTACCGCTTTCGATCGAGAGGATCGAACCGTCGACAGCGCCCATCAAGCCGGCCTGCCCACTCCTTCCGCGCTTCGATGACCTGAAGCCGCACACTTTCGAAACCTACTTAACTCATTGAAACTCAAGGAGTTTTCCGTTTCGACTGCGCCGGAAGTGGGGCGAATTATAGACATCCAGAATTTGCCGTCAACCATTAATTACGTTTTTGTTGCAGAAGACTCCTTTCGCCCCATCAGACGCGGGATACGCCGCATCACCGCAGGCACCCTGAGCACCAACAGTACCGCACCTATAAAGGCATATATCGCCCACTCCTTCAGATCGGCCCGCGCGATCCACAACATATGCAGCAACCCAAGCCCCAATATCGGATAGACCAGGCGATGCAGTTTCTTCCATCGCCCGCCCAGTCGCCGCTGGCTGTAGCGGTTGGACGTCACTGCCAGCGCCAGCAATCCCAGAAAACCGAGCGCTCCGACGATGATGTAAGGCCGCTTGCCCAGCTCCACACCCAGCTGAGACCAATCGAACCCCAGGATGAACGCCAGATACCCGCTCAAATGCAGTACGACATAAGTGAAGCACCACAAACCCAACTGACGCCGGACGGCTACCCACCCCGCCCACCCCGTCAGTTTCTGCAGCGGCGTCATGCACAAGGTAACCAGCAACAGGATCAGCGTCCCCAACCCCAACCGATCCACCAGGACCTTGCCCGGGTCCGGCCCCAGGAAATTCGCCAATGCCTCATAAAGCCAAAGCATTGGCCAGATCGCCGCCGCGATGAATACGCCGATCCGCCACGCCAGAAAACGCATCAATAATCCTTCCTCAGGTCCATCCCCGCATATAAAGAAGCCACTTCATCCTGATAGCCGTTGAACATCAACGTATCGCGAACGTTGGGGCTGAGCAGCCCGCTCGGCAAACGACGCTCCCGCGCCTGGGTCCAGCGCGGATGGTCAACGGTGGGATTGACGTTGGCATAAAAGCCGTACTCATCAGCCGCAATGCTTTGCCAGGTTGTCTTGGGCTGCTCGCTGACCAGACTGATCCGCACGATGGATTTCACGCTCTTGAAGCCATACTTCCATGGCACCACCAACCGCAACGGCGCGCCGTTCTGGTTCGGCAACTCCCGCCCGTACATCCCAACCGCGAGGATTGCCAGCGGGTTCATCGCCTCATCCAACCGCAAACCTTCCACATACGGCCAGTCAATCAGGGCAAAGCCTGAACGCTGGCCCGGCATGGTCTTGGGATCCTGCAGCGTCTCGAAACGAATATACTTGGCCTTGGAGGTCGGCTCGACCTGCTTGAGTAGTGCGGAGATGGGAAAGCCGATCCACGGAATGACCATCGACCAGGCCTCGACACAGCGCAATCGATAAATCCGCTCCTCCAGCTGATAAGGCCTCATGAAGTCTTCCAGACCATAGCGGCCCGGCTTACCCACCTCACCCTCCACGACTACGCTCCAGGGCTCGGTTTTCAACGACCCTGCATTGGCCGCCGGATCACCCTTATCGGTTCCGAACTCATAGAAGTTGTTGTAGTGGGTGGCGTCCTTGAATGGGGTGATCGACTCATTTCCAGCCGTCACCGCGCCCCATTGGGTAGCTGCAACCTTCTCAGCCAACCAGGCCGGCGCCTTGCCTGGCTCGACATTGGGATAACGCGCTACATCCGCGGCGCCGGCCCATCGCGGCAAGCTACCCACGGCGAGGCCAGCCACGGATGCCCCTAGCAACTTGCGACGGGATAGATAGAAGGATTCAGGCGTGACGTCCGATTCACGACTGTCGGACGATTTGGGGATCTTGATCAGCATGACGACTCCGCAGTGTTGGAGGGCAGATGCACCAATAGACTGCGGAGTATGGGGGAAATTAGATTAAGGCAACGTTTAGCGTCGGCGAAGACGCAACAAATATTGCACCGGACCCGACGCAGCATAGGCGAGAAATACCAGCAGCAGGACACGCGGCGGATCGCTGAAGACCACGGCGAACACCAGAACCACAGCCAGGATCGCGACAAACGGCACGCGACCTTTCAGATCCAGTTCCTTGAAGCTGTTGTATTTGATGTTGCTGACCATCAGCATCCCGGCCGCCGCAACCAGCAACGCCACCAGGAACGACATTTTCGAGCCCTGAATGCCGTAGTCGCTGAATGCCCAGACCACGCCGGCCACCACGCCCGCGGCTGCAGGGCTCGCGAGACCGATGAAGTAGCGTTTGTCGGCAGTGCCGACCTGGGTGTTAAAACGTGCCAGGCGCAACGCGGCACCGGCCACATAGATGAAAGCCACCATCCAGCCGACCTTGCCCATGTCGCCCAGCGCCCAGCCGAACGCCAGTAACGCGGGGGCAACACCGAACGCGACCATGTCGGACAGTGAGTCGTATTCGGCGCCGAATGCGCTCTGGGTATTGGTCATGCGGGCCACGCGCCCGTCAAGACCATCGAGCACCATGGCGACGAATATCGCAATGGCAGCCAGGGCGAAATAGCGGCTTGCCCCGGAATTATCACCGGCACTGAGCGCCGCCTGGGCGCTCATGGAGCTGATGATGGAATAGAAGCCGGCAAACAGGTTCGCGGTGGTGAACAGGTTCGGCAGCAGATAGATGCCACGATGCCGGACCTTACGGCCTTCAGCGTCATGGCCCTCTTCGACGTGTTCATCGATGGGCAACAGGCTTTCGGCGTCAGGAGCCTGGTTCGGCTCGTCGGGACGTTCGCTCATGGACAGTACCTTGCAACGGTGTGAAAAAATTCGACAGGCGTCTGGGACGACGGTTCGGCCGCAAACGATGCAGCTTTATACCAGAAGCCAATGCCCAAACGAAAAAACGCGGCCAGGGCCGCGTTTTTCGATCAAGTCGCGACTCAGTTCTTGGCTTTGTCGACGATCTTGTTGGCACCGATCCACGGCATCATGGAGCGCAGTTGCTCGCCGATGATTTCGATACCGTGAGCGGCGTTGTTGCGGCGCTTGGCGGTCATCGAAGGATAGCCGGTGGCACCTTCGCTGATGAACATCTTGGCGTATTCACCGTCCTGAATACGTTTCAGGGCATTGCGCATGGCCTGGCGAGATTCGGCGTTGATGACTTCCGGACCGGTCACGTACTCGCCGTACTCGGCGTTGTTGGAGATCGAGTAGTTCATGTTGGCGATACCGCCTTCGTACATGAGGTCAACGATCAGCTTCAGTTCGTGCAGGCACTCGAAGTAGGCCATTTCCGGCGCGTAGCCAGCTTCAACCAGGGTTTCGAAACCGGCTTTGACCAGCTCGACGGTGCCGCCGCACAGAACGGCTTGCTCACCGAACAGGTCGGTTTCGGTCTCGTCCTTGAAGGTGGTTTCGATGATGCCGGTACGACCGCCACCCACGCCGGCGGCGTAGGACAGCGCAACGTTCTTGGCATTGCCGGACGCATCCTGGTAGATCGCGATCAGGTCAGGGATACCGCCGCCCTTGACGAACTCGGAACGGACGGTGTGGCCCGGGGCCTTCGGCGCGATCATGATCACGTCGAGGTCGGCGCGCGGCACAACCTGGTTGTAATGGATCGCGAAGCCATGGGAGAAGGCCAGGGTGGCGCCTTTCTTGATGTTCGGCTCGATTTCGTTCTTGTACAGGGCAGACTGGAATTCGTCCGGGGTCAGGATCATGACCAGGTCGGCAGCGGCAACGGCGGAAGCCACGTCGGTGACTTTCAAGCCGTGGGCCTCAGCCTTGGCGACAGTGGCCGAGCCTTTGCGCAGGCCGACAGTTACGTCAACGCCGGAATCCTTGAGGTTGCACGCCTGTGCGTGACCTTGGGAGCCGTAGCCGATGATGGCGACTTTTTTGCCCTGGATGATCGACAGGTCGCAATCTTTATCGTAGAAAACTTTCATGAATTTCCCCTATATCCGGCCATTCCGGCCATTCGCTAATTTGGTTTAGATGCTCAGTACTTTGTCGCCACGGGCAATCCCGGTGACACCACTGCGTACGGTTTCCAGGATCGAGGCAGTGCCGATCGATTGGATGAAGCTGTCGAGCTTGTCGCTGGTACCGGTCAACTGAACGGTATAGACGCTGGCGCTGACATCGACGATCTGCCCACGATAAATATCGGTAGTGCGTTTGATCTCGGCGCGCTGGGCGCCGGTGGCCTTGACCTTGACCAGCATCAGCTCGCGTTCGATATGAGCGCTCTCCGACAGGTCCACCAGCTTGACCACCTCGATCAGCTTGTTCAGGTTCTTGGTGATCTGCTCGATGACTTCATCGTGGCCCACGGTGGTCAGCGTCAGACGCGACAGGGTCGGGTCCTCGGTTGGCGCCACGGTCAGGCTTTCGATGTTGTAGTTGCGCTGCGAGAACAGGCCCACTACACGAGACAGAGCACCCGGCTCGTTTTCCAGAAGCAAGGAAATAATATGTCGCATGATTAGGTACGCTCCGTCTTGCTCAGCCACATATCGCGCATGGAGCCGTCTTTGATCTGCATCGGGTAGACGTGCTCGCTGGTATCGACCTGGATATCGAGGAACACCAGGCGGTCCTTCATGGCGAAGGCTTCTTCAAGCCCGGACTTCAAGTCCTTCAGGTCGGTGATGCGGATGCCCACGTGACCGTAGGCCTCGACCAGCTTGACGAAGTCCGGCAGCGACTCCATGTAGGAATGCGAATGACGGCTGCCGTAGCTCATGTCCTGCCACTGGCGAACCATGCCCAGTACACCGTTGTTCAGGTTGACGATCTTCACCGGCAAACCGTACTGCAGGCAGGTCGACAGCTCCTGGATGTTCATCTGGATACTGCCTTCGCCGGTGACGCAGGCGACGTCGTTGTCCGGGAAGCTCAACTTGACGCCCATGGCCGCCGGGAAGCCGAAGCCCATGGTGCCCAGGCCACCGGAGTTGATCCAGCGGTTAGGCTTGTTGAACCGGTAGTATTGCGCCGCGAACATCTGGTGCTGGCCAACGTCGGAAGTCACGAAGGCATCGCCCTTGGTCACTTCGCACAGGGTCTCGATGACGGTCTGCGGCTTGATCACGCTGCCGTCGCCCTTGTCGTACGGGAACAGGCCACGATCACCGCGCCATTCATCGACCTGTTTCCACCAGGCGGCCACGGACTCCTTGTTCGGAGCCTCGCCGATTTCCTTGAGGATGGCGACCATCTCGGTCAGCACGCTCTCGACCGGACCGACAATCGGCACGTCTGCCTTGATGGTCTTGGAGATGGACGCCGGGTCGATGTCGATGTGGATGATCTTGGCGTTCGGGCAGAATTTCGCCGGGCCGTTGATGACCCGGTCGTCGAAACGCGCGCCCACGGCCAGGATGACATCGGCATGGTGCATCGCCAGGTTGGCGGTGTAGCTGCCGTGCATGCCGAGCATGCCGATAAACTGGCGGTCGGTGCCCGGGTAGGCGCCAAGCCCCATCAAGGTATTGGTAACCGGCAGGTTGAGCATCTTGGCCAATTCGGTCAGCGGCGCGGAGCCACCACCGAGGATGACCCCACCACCCGAGTACAGGACCGGGCGCTTGGCCGCGAGCAGCATTTCGGCGGCCTTGCGGATTTGTCCCGAGTGACCGCGTACGGCCGGGCTGTAAGAGCGCAGCTTGGCTTTTTTCGGATAGATGTACTCGAATTTCTCGGCCGGGTTGGTCATGTCTTTCGGCACGTCGACCACGACCGGGCCTGGACGACCGGACTCAGCCAGGTAAAAGGCTTTTTTCATGACCTCCGGGATTTCCGAGGCGTGCTTGATCATAAAGCTGTGCTTCACGATCGGCCGGGAGATACCGATCATGTCGGTTTCCTGGAACGCATCGGTACCGACCATGGTGCTGGGCACCTGGCCAGAGATGATCACCATCGGGATCGAGTCCATGTAGGCCGTGGCGATACCGGTGATGGCGTTCGTGGCGCCAGGGCCGGATGTCACCAGAACCACGCCGGCCTTGCCGGTGGCGCGGGCATAGCCGTCCGCCATGTGGGTGGCCGCTTGTTCGTGGCGAACCAGGATGTGGGTCACTTCCGGTTCTTTGAACAGGGCATCATAGACATGAAGGAGAGCACCGCCGGGGTACCCGTAGATATATTTGACGCCTTCGTCACGCAAGAAGCGGACGAGCATCTCACCGCCAGATAAAAGCTCCACGTTGTTCACCTCTAAAACGCCAGAATACCGACCCACGAAAAGGGGACGGGTCTTAATAGGTTTACTTCTCGGCAGAGCATGAGCGACGGTGGTCGCCGACTACGTCAGCACTGACTGAGCAAGTATTGGGATCGTCCCAAGTGTTGCGGGCCTTTCCCACCCAGCGCGAGGTAACGCGTTGCGGGTGTAACAGGTCGGCGCGGATGTGCGCCTCATGATCTGCCGAGTGGGTCTGCTTCTGGCAGTCCCTCTACAGCGGACTTTGGATTCTTCTGTTTCGCCCTCTGCAAGTCAAGTCGTCAATGTGCTTTATTGAAGTAAGCACATGAGAACGCAAGAAAAAACCTTTAAACGGCTACTCTGTTAGCTTCAATTGCGCAACCCAGGACAAGGAAACAGCATGCGAACGATGTTATTGACGGCCTGCCTGCTGGCGGGCCTGAGCCCGATGAGCATGGCCGGCCAGATTTACAAATGGGTGGACGCCCAGGGCGTGACCCACTTCGGCGCCCAGCCGCCGCAAGGCGTAGAGGCGACAACCGTGGGCAGATCCGCACCGCCCGCTCCCAAGCAGGCAGCACCTGTTACCGGCGATGTCGTCGGCGATCAAAAAGCCATCGATCAACAAGTAAAGCAGCAGGTTGCCGAGCAGGAAGCCCAACTCAAGGCGTTCTGCGAGCAGGCCAGGACCAACCTGGCGCAACTGCAGAACAATCCCAGGGTCAGGGAAGACGTGGAAGGCGAAATGCGCCGGCTCACGGATGAAGAGCGGCGCCAGCGCATCGATGAGACCCGCAAGCAGATCGAAGAACACTGCCAGTGAGGGAAGTCAGCGGGCGTCGCTGATCAACTGGTCGAACTGCGCCAGCAACCGCTGCAACTCGGCGCCCTGCCCTGGCCGCTGGGCATAGACCATTTCGGCCATGGCCAGAATGCCCGAAGCGTTAGGCAGTGGCAGGTCGTTTTCCAGGATCGCCTTCATTCGCGGCAGGAAGATCCATTGCAGCCACTGTTCGAAATCCAGGGTATCGACCGCGAACGGCTCGACACTCGCCAGCGCCTCGACCGAAGGCGAAACGCTGCTCCACCAACCCTGGACGCGCAGTTCGCGCTCGATCAGCAGCAACTGATCGGCGATCTGGGGAAAACGAACATCCATCAGAGTGAAACCTTGGCTTTCTGACGGGCCAGTGCGGCGCCAGCGGAGTCGCCTTGTTTCTCGCGGGCCTGGGCAATCAGTTCCCACAGGCTTGCCTGGAGTGCCGGCCGGCCGCTGGAGAATGTCAGGCCGCGGCGCGCCAGTTGCTCGGCTTGCGGCGCATCGCCCTGGGCCATGCGTACCTGGGCCAGTCGATAAAGAACCTGAGGCTCGCGCGGCGCGACACGCTGGGCGCGCTCGAGGCTGGAAGACGCGCCGTTGAGGTCACCACCGGCCTGCTGCTGTTGGGCCGTAGTCAGCAGCGCCAACACCGGACCATCCAGTTGCTCATCGGCGGACAAGCCACCGGAGCTCGCCGACGGGATGCTGCTCGGCGTCGATGGCATGCTGTAGCTGCCCTGGTCGATCGGCGAGGTCTCGATAGGACCCGGCGTGATCGGCCCCGGTGTGATCGGCGTGCTGCTGATGGGTGCCGACGTGGCAGCGCCACCACCGGGCACCATCACCACGACGCCCGTATCACCCTGGGGAATCGCCTGGGTCTGAGCACCCTGCACCGGCCGCTTTACGGTCGTCTGACGGAAACCGCCATTGGCCGAGACCCGCTCGCTGTTGGAAACGGCGGTACCGGAGTCGACAACCGGAATCGAGCCGCGCTGTACGGTAGAGCAGCCGCTGAGCAAAGCCACGGCGGTTACCGCTGGAATCAACCACTTGTTCACTTGAAACCCTCTTTGCTTAATTCACCCAGTCCTTGACCCAATCCATCACCGATTCGGCTGGGTTCTGGCCGCCACACTCCGCACCTGGCGGCGGTTCGCTGCCGCGAATATACGGCATCTGAACCGCGCCCGGGCAATTCGCGTCGGAGCCCTGCCCGGTGCGTGAATCGACCCAGGCCTGGACGATGTTGTCCGGTTGCGGCATGTCCAGCGGCAACGGGTCGGCCTTGCGCATGAAACTGGTCCAGACCTGCAATGCGCCGGTGGCGCCGGTGAACGGCGTCTTGCCGTTGTCGTCACGCCCCAGCCAGACCACCGCCAGCAAGTCCTGGCTGAACCCGGCGAACCAACTGTCGCGCGAATCGTTACTGGTGCCGGTCTTGCCCGCCAGGGTCAGCGTCCGCGGAAGCACGTTATAGACCGAGCTGCCGGTACCTTCACGCATGACCCGCTGCATGGCGCTCTGGATCAGATAAATGGAAGCCGGATCGAAACGCTGCTGGATCTGGAACGGATAACGCTTGAGCGGCTCGCCGTCGGCGGTCAGCACACTGCGGATGCCACGCATCGGCGTATTGAAACCACCGTTGGCCAGGGTCTGGTACATCGCGGCCACTTCGATCGGGGTCAGGCCACCGGCGCCCAACAGCATCGACGGGAAAGCCGGGAACTCGCGGTTCACCCCCAGGCGCGCCAAGGTCTTGAGCACATTCGGCACGCCGACTTCCAGCCCGAGGCGAGCCGTTGAGAGGTTGTAGGAATGCGCCAGGCCCTGATAAAGGAATACCGTGCCGTGGGGACGACGATCATAGTTTTGCGGCGTCCAGACCTGGCCGTCCGCGCCCTTGACCGAGAATGACTCGTCGGAGAGCCAACTGGTCAGCGTGTACTGGCTCGGTTTTTCCAGAGCGGTGAGGTACACCGCCGGCTTGATCAGCGAGCCGATCGGGCGCACCGCATCCAGCGCCCGGTTGAAACCGGCATAGCTGGCCTGACGGCTGCCGATCATCGCCTGGACTTCGCCGGTTTCCGGGTTGGTCACGACCATGGCCGCTTCGACTTCGTCAGAGCCCTTGCGCCCCGCCAGGCGCTTGAAGGTGTCATTGACCGAGGCCTCGGCTTTCATCTGCAGGATCGGATCGAAGCTGGTGAAGATGCGCAAGCCCTCTTCGGTCAAGTCTTCGTCGCGATAGTCTTCGCGCAGCTGACGCTTGACCAGGTCCATGAAGCCCGGGAACGAACTGTCCGCCAGGCTGCCGCGCTTGGTCACGCCCAGCGGCATCTTTTTCGCCGCTTCCACCTGCTCGGCCGTGGCCACGCCTTGTTGCTGCAACAAGTCCAAGACCAGGTTGCGCCGCTCGAGGGCGCGCTCCGGATTGCGACGCGGGTTGTAGGAAGACGGCCCCTTGACCATGCCGACCAGCAACGCCACCTGGTGCAACTTGAGCTCGGACAGCGGCTGGCTGAAGAAGAACTGGCTGGCCAGGCCGAAACCGTGCACCGCTCGCTGGCCGTCCTGGCCGACAAAGACCTCGTTGAGGTAGGCCTCGAGAATTTCCTGCTTGCTGTAATGCAACTCCAGCAACAACGCCATCATCGCTTCGGTGAGCTTGCGGGTCAGGCTGCGTTCGTTGGTCAGGTAGAAGTTCTTGACCAACTGCTGGGTCAGGGTACTGCCGCCCTGGCGCATGTGTCCCGACGAGGTATTGACCCAGACAGCCCGGGCAATCGACTTGGGCGAGACGCCGAAGTGATGGTAGAAATCACGGTCTTCGACGGCGATCAGGGTTTCAAGCAGGAACGGCGGCACCTGGTCGATCTTGATCAGGATCCGGTCTTCGAGATTTTTCGGGTACAACCCACCAATCAGCAGCGGCTCGAGGCGCACCACCGACAGGCTCGCATTGTTGGCGCCCGTCAGCGCGGCCACATAGTCACCGGAGAAACGCACCCGCACCGGCTGCGCCTGCTCCATGCCTTCATAGAACTGGAAGCCGCGAGTATTGATGTCGATGGTGTTGCCATTGACCGAAGCTGCACCCGGGCCATTGGCCACGCTTTCGCGGCGATAACCCAAGGCATCGAGCTCGGTCAGGAAATCCTCCTTGCTGAGCTTTTGTCCGACGAACAGCTCCAGCGGCCGCGCGTAGACCTTGGCCGGAATGGTCCAGCGCTTGCCGGAGAATTTCTCCTGGACCACGGCATCGAGGTAGACGGCAAAACCGGCGAGCACGACAAGGCCCACCAGGCTCAGTTTAAGGGCCCAGCCCAGCCAGGGCCGCAGGCGGCTGGCGGGAGGTTTCTTGGGGGTACGGGGGGATCGGGTACGAGTCATGGCGGCGGATTATACGCACTTTGGCGTGGTTCAACATGCGTCCGCCAAGGTTTGCGTTAGCCTCGCTTGCCGCCATAATGAGCGCCTTGAATTTTCCCGCCTCTGAAGGATCGCCCGTGAGCCAATCACTGATCGCTGCCCTGCAAAACCCGGCCCTTTACCCGCATCCCGTCGAAGGGTTCCAGGTCATCGAAACCCATATTTCCTGGGTATTGCTCACCGGGCCCTACGCCTACAAATTCAAGAAACCGGTCAATTTCGGTTTCCTCGACTTCACCAGCCTCGACGCGCGCAAGCATTTTTGCGCTGAAGAACTGCGCCTGAACCAGCGCCTGACCCAGGACCTCTACCTGGAAGTCCTGCCGATTACCGGCAGCACCGAAGCGCCAAGCCTCGGCGGTGATGGTCCGGCCATCGAATATGCCCTGAAGATGCGCCAATTTCCCCAGAGCCAACTGCTCAGCACGCTCCAGGCCAACGGCGAACTGACCACCGCGCACATTGATGAAATGGCCGCGCAGATCGCCCAGTTCCATCTTTCGACGCCCAAGGTGCCCGCCGACAACGCGGCAGGCACGCCGGACAGCGTCATGGCGCCGGTGCGGCAGAATTTCGAACAGATCCGTCCGTTCCTCAGCGACAAGGCTGACCTGCTGCAACTCGAAGCCCTGCAAGCCTGGGCCGAAAGCAGCTTCGAACGCCTCAAGCCGCTGCTGGCCCAGCGCAAGACCGAAGGCTTCACCCGCGAATGCCACGGCGACATCCACCTGGGCAATGCCACCGTGATCGATGGCCAGGTAGTGATTTTCGACTGCATCGAGTTTAACGAGCCGTTCCGTTTCACCGACGTCTACGCCGACACCGCGTTCCTGGCGATGGACCTTGAAGACCGCGGCCTCAAGTCACTGGCGCGGCGGTTCGTCAGCCAGTACCTGGAGCTGACGGGCGATTACCAGGGCCTGGAGCTGTTGAATTTCTACAAGGCCTACCGCGCCCTGGTCCGCGCCAAGGTCGCGCTGTTCAGCATGCCCGCCGAAGCCGATCCGGTGCAGCGTGCCACGACTCTGCGCCAGTACCGCAACTATGCCAACCTGGCCGAAAGCTACAGCACCATCCCGTCGCGCTTCCTGGCGATTACCCACGGTGTTTCCGCCGTAGGCAAAAGTCACGTCGCGATGCGCCTGGTAGAGGCCCTGGGCGCGATTCGCCTGCGCTCGGACGTGGAGCGCAAGCGCCTGTTCGGCGAACAGCAAGTATCGAACGACCCCCAGGCCGGCATTTATAGCAGCGACGCCAGCAGCACCACCTACGCCCGCCTGCATGAAATTGCCGACGCGATCCTGCATGCAGGTTTCCCGGTGGTAATCGACGCCACCTACCTCAAGCGTGAGCAGCGTGACGCCGCCGCCGGGATCGCCGAAGGCACGGGGGCGCCGTTCCTGATCCTCGACTGCGACGCGCCGCAGGCGGTGATCGAAAGCCGGCTCGCCCAGCGCCAGGCGGACCAGAAGGACCCGTCCGACGCGAACCTGGCCGTCATCGCCGCCCAACAGGCCGGCCGCGAAGCGTTGACCCCGGCGGAAATCCTTTGCAGCAAACGGGTTCAGACCAACGAAAGCGGCACGCTGGATGTTGTGGTCGCGCAGATCCGTCAGCGCCTGCCGGGACTGTAGGAATTATTTCGGCCGTGAAGCGACGCCCGGCTTCACGGCCGTCAAATAGTGGCACTATACTGGCGTCATAAAACCAGCAGGTGATATGAAATGAGCCACCCCAAGCTTCTCGACACCCCGCTTTATGCCTTGTTGCGCAACGACGATATTGCCGGCTTCAACAACGAACGGCCTCAAGGGCCGATCGACATGCGCGGCGGCGATTTCCGTGGTCTTGACCTGCGGGAACTGAACGCGGACAACGTCGATTTCACCGATGCCTATTTCCGTTCCGCCGATTTGCGCGGCGTCGATTTTCGTAACTCGTCGCTGGAAGGCGCGAGCCTCGCCCACGCGCAGATTTCCGGTGCCTACTTTCCGCCCGAGCTGTCGGCCGATGAGATCCTGATGTCAATGAATTTCGGCACACGCCTGCGCTACCGCACCCGCTAAGCCTGAAGCAACCGAGGCCCGGCATCGAACAGACCTCCAGCGCCCCCGCCTGCGCTGGACGACGTGCCGTTTTTGTCGTTTTCCACCTATCGTGCGTAATGCATTAGAAGGTTTTGCGTCGATTCCGACCAAACAATCACGCTTTTCCTACTGACCGCTACACTCCTGAGAAGCTTGCCCACTGCACCAGTCGGCCGTCGCAAGGAGGCTCGATGAATGATGAACTGCAACACCTGAAAAATCTGGGCAAGACGTCAGCCCAGTGGCTGCATGCCGTGGGCATCCACAGCGCCTCGGATCTTCGCCGCCTCGGCGCGGTGGACGCCTACCGCGCCGTTCGCACCCGCGGGTTCCGGGCATCAAAGGTATTGCTGTATGCCATCGAAGGCGCATTGATGGACATGCATTGGAACGATATTCCCGCTGAACGCAAGGAAGCCCTCAATAAACAGCTGGATGCCATTTCGGCTCGCCACAAAGCCTGACGCACGGTTTTCGCCGCCCCCCATCGCGCCGCCCCATTATTTTTGGCGAATCGAAAAACTTTGTTTGACTTGGAAATGAGAATCGCTATGATTACCACATCCGGTCGCGAGACTGGTCGATATTTGAAAAGCCCTTGGTTCGGACTCTCAGATATCTCCTCATCAGGCTAATCACGGTTATTTGACCCGGCTTTTGCCGGGTCTTTTTTTGCCCGGAATATCACTTGCCTTGTTGTTCACGCATCCGCGCGCAGTAATCCTGAGGCGGGGTGGCCGGGGTGTACCACACATAATCAGCCATGGCCGACGTAACGTTGCTCCCCTCCTCGGCCAGCATCAGCACAACCGGCGCTTCGTTGGCGCCCAAGTCCCGCACATGCAGCGGCACGCCGACGTCTTTTCGCCCATGCCAGGCACCGGCAAACAACAATGCAGGCGTCGGCGCCTTGAGCAACTGCTCCGCCATCCGCCGGTCTCGCTGCTGCTGGACCGCCAGCATCGCCGGCATCTGCGACTCCGGCAGCAGGCCGCAGTGGGACTCGCGGATCTGTCCCAGCAGCTTTTCCTTCACCACGGACGAATTGGAGCGCTCACCCTCCACCAAGGGCATTTGACGATAAACGCGCTGGATCTCCGTACGGTCAAGATTGGCCGCCAGCACCGGGTAAGGCTGAGGCAAGGCGAACTCCACCACGGGTCCGTACAGGTTCCAATCCCAACCCGGCGACCAGTCCAGCGCGCCGGGCAAATCCTTGGGCAAGGCTGGCAACCGGCGAACCGCGTCGACCTTCGGCTGCTGCTGTGGCGTCAGCATCTCCAAGAGCAAGCTGCCTTGGGCTCGCTGTCCGGCCAAGGCCTGGAGCAACCAGCGTTGCAACACATGATGGTCGCGGTTGTCGTGCTGCTCTCCGACCACGACACGCGAGGCCTTCGCCAAGCGCTCGACCAACGTAGGCGACGAGAGGGCCTGGCCATTTTGCAGGTCAAGGATCCGTCCGTTGACCGGAGGCGGCGCGATACTTTGGCAAGCCGTCAACACGCTCAAAGCCAGGATCAGGAACAGGCGCACATCTGCATCCTCCAGATTGCCTCAGCGGGCGATGATCAACGGATGCCCGCGTTCCGGATGGGACTGCACCAGCACTTCCAGGCCGAATACCGCCTTGAGCGGCTCCGGGCGCAGCACTTGCCGGGGCGTGTCCAGGGCCACCGGCCGGCCGGACGCGAGTAGCAACAGGCGGTCACAGTAACGCGCCGCCAGGTTCAGGTCATGCAGGATCACCAGCACGGCGGCGCCGCGACCGGCGAATTCACGCACCGCTTGCAGGATGGTGTGCTGGTGCAACGGATCGAGCATCGAAGTCGGCTCGTCCAACAACAGCGTCTGCCCCACCTCGCCCGGCCACAGTTGCGCCAGCACCCGCGCCAAGTGCACCCGCTGGCGTTCGCCACCGGACAGGGTCAGGTAGTTGCGGCCATACAGATGCGTGGCATCCGCGGCCTGTAATGCCGATTCAACGATCTGCGCGTCCCGCACCTGGCCGCTCCGGTGGGGCAGGCGCCCCATGCCCACCACCTCTTCCACGCGGAATGCAAAATCCAGGGTCGATGATTGTGGCAACACCGCCAGACGACGGGCGCGCTCGGCGCCGCCCCACTGGGCGAGGGGCCTGTCGTCGAGCCAGACCTGGCCCCGGGCCGGACGCAACTCGCCACACAAGCCTGCCAGCAGCGTACTTTTCCCCGCACCGTTGGGCCCGAGCACACCGAGCACTTCGCCGGGATTGAGCTGAAAGTCGATGTCCGCCAGTACGGTTTTGCGTCCCCGGAGAATATGCAGGTCATGTGCTCGCAGCATCAGGCACGCCCCCGCAGCAACAGATACAGGAAGAACGGTGCGCCGATGAATGCCGTGACAATGCCGATGGGCAATTCCGCCGGGGCCAGCGCGAGGCGCGCCACCAGATCGGCGAACAGCAGCAAGCTCGCCCCGGCCAGGATTGAAGCCGGTAGCAGGACGCGATGGTCGGGGCCCGCCATCAGCCTTACCAGATGCGGCACCACCAGCCCGACAAAACCGATCATGCCCGCAGCCGCCACCGCGGCCCCAACGCCCAGCGCCGTGCAGAACACCAGCTCACGCTTGAGCCGTTCGACGTCAATGCCCAGGTGCGCGGCCTCGGACTCGCCGAGCAACAAGGCGTTGAGCGCACGGGCCCGACGCGGCAACCAGATCGCCACGCCGATGCTGACCAGCAGCAGGGGCCACAAGCGCGCGTAGGTGGCGCCGTTCAGGCTGCCCAGGTTCCAGAACGTCAGGGTGCGCAGGGTCGCGTCATCCGCCAGGTAAGTGAACAAGCCGACCGCCGAGCCGGACAGCGCGGTCAGGGCGATCCCGGCCAGAAGCATGGTCGCGACGTGAGTCTGACCGTTGCGCCGGCCGAGGCGATAGACCAGCGCCGTAACCCCGAGCCCGCCGAGGAACGCACACAGTGACAATAGATAAGGTCCCAGCGCTCCGGGCAGCCCGCCCAGCATCGAACCGCCGACGATGGCAAACGCTGCCCCCAGCGCCGCACCACTGGAAACCCCGACCAGCCCCGGGTCCGCCAGCGGGTTGCGAAACAGCCCCTGCATCGCCACGCCGGATAACGCCAATACCCCGCCCACCGCCAGCCCCAGCAAGGTGCGCGGCAGGCGGATCTGGCCAAGGATCAGTTCGGCCTGCTCCAGGCCATCGGCAGCCACCGGCAAGCCCGACAGGCGCATGGCGGCGCGCAGGGTATCGAACAGCGGCAAGCTCACCGGCCCCAAGGCCAGGGACAACCAGATCGCCAGCAGGCATAGCAGGCCCAACCCAATGAATAAAGTGCGTGGCTTGACCAGCGCAGTCATGGGGTCTTGACCGGATAAAAACCGTCGGTGAGCTTCACCAGGTTTTGCGGCAGGCGCGGACCCAATCCGCCCACCAGCAGCGTCGGGTCCAGTTCCATGACACGCCCACTCTTGGCGGCCCGGGTCGAGGACAAGATCGGATTTTCCTTGAACAGCGCGGCGCGCGCTTCTTCGCCGGTCAAGGCTCGATCGGCAAAGACCAGCACTTCAGGATTCAAGCTGGCAAGGGTTTCCACGGAAAACGGTTTGTAGCCGCTGTGGGTCGCCAGGTTGTGACCACCGGCTTGCTCCAGCAACCAGTCGGCGGCGGTGCCTTTACCGGCGATCAGCGATTTGCCGCCAGCATTGCCCACCAGCAGCAATACGCCAGGCGCCTTCTGCTTGAGCCGGGCTGCGTTTACGCGGACCGCGTGCTGGGAAAGCCGTTGTTGATAGTCATCGAACAACTCCGCAGCCTTGGTCTCGGCCCCCAAGAGCTGCCCCAGGTGACGCAGATTGGTCTGAAGCGCCTCCAGGCTCGGTGCCGCCGAGAACAACTCGACCGGCACCCCGGCCGCACGAATTTGCGCGAGCACCGGCGGCGGTCCCATTTCTTCGGTACCCACCAGAATTTGCGGCCGCAAGCTCAGCACGCCCTCCGCCGACAGCTGTCGCTGATAACCGATGCTGGGCAGCGCTCGCAACGACTCGGGATGCTGGCTGGTGGTGTCCACGCCCACCAGCTTCGACTCACCGCCGAGCGCACTGACCCATTCCGACAAGGCACCCCCAGCGCTCACCCAGCGTTGCGGCAGATCGGCCGCCAGCGCTCCCTGGCTGGCCAAAAGGACGACACAGAGCGCAGCAACGCGGAAATTCAAGCGCATCGGACAGCTTCCTCAGAGAAATTTTTCACAGGGCCGAGCCTGGCGACGTATCCTCGGTCACCTGTGAAGGAGGCGCCATTTGATAATTGTTTTCATTTGACCGTCAAGCTTGGATCGTCCAGAAAAACGCGAGAACCTTGTGGGAGCGGGCTTGCTCGCGAAGGCGTTGTGCCAGGCAACATAAATGCAGGATGGACCGACGCTTTCGCGAGCAAGCCCGCTCCCACAGGGTTCATCGAGGACAGAAATGAAATTTCTTTGCAGCGCCGCTGAGTTACCGGACAACAACAGTCGCGGCTTCGACATCAAGGGGCGCAAGGTCCTGGCCGTGCGGCGCGCGGGCCAGGCCTACGTCTACCTCAACCGCTGCCCGCATCGCGGTGTGCCGCTGGAGTGGCAACCCGACCAGTTCCTCGACCCCAGCGCCAGCCTGATCCAGTGCGCGACCCATGGCGCGCTATTCCTGATTGAAAGCGGTGAATGCGTCGCCGGCCCTTGCGCCGGGCAGTTCCTGGCCGCGCTAGACAGCCGGGAGGATGATCAGGGCATCTGGGTCGACCTGTAGCGGTTCAAGCAATACCGGAAGCGGGCGATCCACCCATATCTGCTCCGGCGTCAAGGTGACCCCGTAGGCCAACACTTCCACCCCGGCGGCCACCGCCTCACGCAACGCCGCCGCGTACACCGGGTCGATTTCCTGCGCCGGGCGCACCGCGTCGATGCCACTCAGGTTTACGCAATACAGCTGCACCGCCCGTACGCCGTCGCGGGCCAGACAAGCCAGTTCCCGCAGATGTTTGGCGCCACGCAGCGTCACCGCATCGGGAAATGCCGCCACATTTGTTGCATCGAAACCCAGCGTGACATTTTTGACCTCGACCCAGGCCGAGGTCTGGTCGGCATAGTCGAGTCGAAAATCGATACGGCTGTTCTCCACGCCGTAGGCGACTTCTCGCTTCAGCCCGACAAAACCGTTCAGCTCCTTGATGACACCCGCGCGCAGCGCCTCTTCAACCAGGGGGTTGGCTCGCGCGGTGTTGATGCAGGCCAACCGGCCCTGAGGGGTTTCGCCTATTTCCCAGGTCCCTGGCAGCTTGCGCTTGGGGTCGCTGGAGCGGCTGAACCAGACACGCGCGCCCTCGGCCATGCAATTGAGCATCGAGCCGGTGTTCGGGCAGTGGATAGTGAGCAGTTCGCCGTCAACGGTCTCGATATCGGCGAGAAAACGCTTGTAACGTCGAATCAGCCGACCTTCTTCCAGTGCAGGAGAAAAACGCATCAGCCTCGCCAGCTCCGCAGCCCACGTTCGATTCGCGTCACCGCTTCCTGTAGCCGAGGCAGGCTTTGGGTGTAGGCAAAACGCACATGATGACCGGCCTGGTGCCGACCGAAATCCAGCCCCGGCGTGAACGCCACGTGTTCGGTTTCCAGGAAATGCTGGCAGAACGCAAAGGCATCGCCGCCAAACGCGTTGATATCGGCGTAAAGATAGAACGCACCTTCGGGCTCCACCGCGATGCCGAATCCCAACTCACGCAACGCCGGCAGCAGGAAGTCGCGACGCCGCGCGAACTCGGCACGACGCTGCTCGAAAATCTCGATGGTCGCGGGTTCGAAACAGGCCAGGGCCGCGTACTGGGCCATGCTCGGCGCACTGATGTAAAGATTCTGCGCAAGTTTCTCCAGCTCGCTGACCGCCGCCGAAGGAGCCACCAGCCAACCGAGCCGCCAACCGGTCATGCCGAAATACTTGGAAAAACTGTTTAGGACAAAAGCATCGTCGTCGACTTCCAGCACACTGGCGGCGTCGGTGCCGTAGGTCAGGCCGTGATAGATCTCATCGACGACCAAGTGGCCATTGTGGCCCTTGATTGCCCTGGACAACCCGGCCAACTCGTCCCGAGAGAGAATCGTCCCGGTCGGGTTGGCCGGCGATGCCACCAATGCCCCCACGCTGTCGTGGTCCCAATGGCGATCCACCAGGTCCGGGGTCAGTTGGTAACGCACGTCCGGCCCTACTGGCACCAATTGCGCCGCACCTTCGATCAGACGCAGGAAATGGCGGTTGCAGGGGTAGCCAGGATCGGCCAGCAACCAATGCTTGCCCGGGTCGACGAGCAGGGCACTGGTCAGCAACAAGGCACCAGACCCACCCGGCGTGACCAGGATGCGCCGCGGATCGATGTCAACGCCGTGGCGCTGCGCATAAAAGCCGGCGATGGCCTCGCGCAACTCGGGAATGCCGCGGGCTGCGGTGTAACGGGTCTTGCCGGCCGCCAGGGCGGCCTGGCCGGCCTGGATGATCGGCTCGGCGGTGGTGAAGTCCGGCTCGCCGATCTCCAGATGGATGACGTCGTGCCCGGCAGCCTGCAATTCGTTGGCGCGTGCCAGCAGCGCCATGACATGGAACGGTTCGATGGCACGGCTGCGTGCGCTGTAGGGCTGGGCCATTGGGGCCATCCTTCACGAAAAAAGAACCGATTCTACCCAACTCGGGCAGCGGTGCGGGAACGAGCGCGAATACCCGATGGTCCTACCGTAGATCGCTGGAAATGGTTCCGGCGATTGGCCCAGGCTTGACTAGAATCAAGCATTGAGCAGGATTGCATCCCCACCGAAGCGAACCCGGCCACGTTTTACAGGCCCCGGCCGCCGCAGGCTCGACAACCGGGAGTAGCGCGGCCCGATTTGATCTGGTAAGTTCGCCCGCTTGCAGCCGCAGGGCCGGCAGGTGTCGGTGATGGAGCAATCCTGCGTAGTGGATTACAAGAGTAGAGGCGGTCCATTCATGCCCACCCAAGCAAAGCAGAATCAAAATCAGTCGCTCAGCGGGTTTGAGCCGTACATCCCACAAGCGGGCGAAGAGTACATGGGCGCCCCGATGCGCGCACACTTCACCAAGATCCTGAACAAGTGGAAACAGGACTTGATGCTGGAAGTCGACCGCACCGTGGACCATATGAAGGACGACGCTGCCAACTTCCCCGACCCGGCCGACCGTGCCAGCCAGGAAGAAGAGTTCGCCCTCGAACTGCGCGCCCGTGACCGGGAACGCAAGCTGATCAAGAAAATCGACAAGACGCTGCAACTGATCGAAGACGAAGAATACGGCTGGTGCGAGTCCTGCGGCGTCGAGATCGGCGTCAAGCGACTGGAAGCACGTCCAACCGCAGACATGTGCGTCGACTGCAAGACCCTGGCGGAAATCAAGGAAAAACAGGTCGGCAAGTAATCGCCGGGGCTGTAACCGAAACGGAGCGTTCATACGCTCCGTTTTTTATTTCCAATATTTCTCCAGGCTGATTATCCCTCTGTGGGAGCGAGCCTGCTCGCGAAAGCGGTGGGTCAGCCAGCCCTGACGTGACAGATACACAGTTTTCGCGAGCAGGCTCGCTCCCACAGGGGATATGTTTTGTTGTCGAGATTGCCTACCGCCCTGACCCCAATGATATTCGCCTTATGACTGCCTACATCGGACGCTTCGCCCCCACCCCCAGCGGCCACCTGCACTTCGGCTCGCTGGTCGCCGCCCTGGCATCGTACCTCGACGCCCGGGCCGCGGGCGGGCGCTGGTTGTTGCGCATGGAAGACCTCGACCCACCGCGGGAAGAGCCCGGCGCGCAAGCGGCGATCCTGAATGCGCTGCAAACCTATGGTTTTGAATGGGATGGCGAAATGGTCCGCCAGAGCGACCGCCATGAAGCCTATCAACTGGTCATTGATCGCTTGTTCAGCCAAGGCCTGGCCTACGCCTGCACCTGTTCGCGCAAGCAACTGGAACCGTATCAGGGTATTTACCCAGGGCTATGCCGCAACGCCGGCCACGACACCGAGGACGCCGCCATCCGCCTGCGTGTCCCCGAGCTTGAATATCATTTCACCGACCGGGTCCAGGGCGAATTCCGCCAACACTTGGGCCGTGAGGCCGGTGATTTCGTGATCCGTCGTCGTGACGGGCTCTACGCCTATCAGCTGGCGGTGGTGCTGGACGACGCCTGGCAAGGCGTCACCCATATCGTTCGCGGCGCTGATCTGCTGGACTCCACGCCACGCCAGCTCTACCTGCAGGAACTCCTCGGGCTGCCACAACCGCGTTACCTGCATGTGCCGCTGATCACCCAGCCCGACGGGCACAAGCTCGGCAAATCCTATCGTTCACCGCCGCTGACAGCGGACCAGGCTACGCCGCTGCTGTTGCGGGCATTGCGCGCACTGGGCCAGCAACCGGGCCCGGAACTCTGCGATGCCAGCCCCCGCGAACTGCTGGCCTGGGGCATTCGGCACTGGGATGCGAGCAAGATCCCGCGCGTCCTCACCCTGCCCGAAGCGCAAATACCATGACGGCCCTTGCAGCCTGCCGCCTATCCGTTACCATCGCCGCACGTTTTCGGGCACGCGCATAAACAAAGAGAGGCCGGGATGTACATCTATCGCTTGGTCCTGCTTTTGGTAGTCGGGATCTACCTGTTCTCCCCGGCCATCATGGATTGGTGGATCGATGCCACGGGTGCCTGGTATCGGCCGTATCTGCTCTGGCTGATCCTGATCGTCGTGACCTTCATCCTGCAGAGCCAAAAAGATGCCGATGAGCTTTAGCCTGACCCAGATGATCCTGATCAGCGCCGCCTACCTGGCGGTGCTGTTCGGCGTGGCCTGGATCAGCGAACGAGGCATGATCCCCCGGGCGATCATCCGCCACCCGCTGACCTACACCTTGTCGCTGGGGGTCTACGCCAGCGCATGGGCGTTTTATGGCACGGTCGGGCTGGCCTATCAGTATGGCTATGGTTTCCTGTCCAGCTACCTCGGGGTGTCCGGGGCCTTCCTGCTGGCGCCGGTGTTGCTCTATCCAATCCTGAAGATCACCCGTACCTACCAACTGTCATCGCTGGCCGACCTGTTCGCCTTCCGCTTTCGCAGCACCTGGGCCGGCGCGCTGACCACGATCTTCATGCTGGTCGGCGTGTTACCGCTGCTCGCTCTGCAAATCCAGGCCGTGGCCGATTCCATCAGCATCCTGACCCGCGAACCGGTGCAACATCGAGTAGCGCTGAGCTTCTGCGCGCTGATCATTCTGTTCACGATTTTTTTCGGCTCCCGGCACATCGCCACCCGGGAAAAACACGAAGGCCTGGTTTTCGCCATTGCCTTTGAATCGGTGATCAAGCTGATCGCCATCGGTGGCGTCGGCCTCTACGCGCTGTACGGCGTGTTCGATGGCCCGCAACAGCTCGAGCTTTGGCTGTTGCAGAACCAGACCGCCCTCGCCGCCCTGCATACGCCTTTGCAGGAAGGCCCGTGGCGCACGCTGTTGCTGGTGTTCTTCGCCTCGGCAATCGTGATGCCGCACATGTACCACATGACCTTCACCGAAAACCTCAACCCGCGCTCACTGGTCAGCGCGAGCTGGGGCCTGCCACTGTTCCTGCTGTTGATGAGCCTGGCGGTGCCACTGATTCTGTGGGCAGGCCTGAAACTCGGCGCCAGCACCAATCCGGAATACTTCACCCTCGGCATCGGCATTGCCGCCAACAGCAAGGCCCTGGCATTGCTGGCCTATATCGGCGGGCTGTCGGCGGCCAGCGGCCTGATCATCGTCACCACTTTGGCGTTGTCGGGCATGGCCCTCAATCATCTGGTGCTGCCGCTCTACCAGCCGCCGGCGGAAGGAAACATCTACCGCTGGTTGAAATGGACCCGCCGCGCGCTGATCGTTGCGATCATCATGGCCGGTTATGGTTTCTACCTGATGCTGGGCGACGGGCAGGACCTGGCCAACCTGGGCATCGTCGCGTTCGTCGCCACCCTGCAGTTCCTGCCCGGCGTGCTGTCGGTCCTGTATTGGCCAACCGCCAACCGCCGCGGCTTTATCGCCGGCCTGATGGCGGGGATCCTGGTCTGGCTGGTCGCCATGCTGTTGCCGCTACTGGGCAACCTGCAGGGGTTCTACATCCCGCTGCTGAACATGATCTACGTGCTCGACGACACCAGCTGGCACATGGCAGCCATCGCCTCGCTGGCGGCGAACGTGCTGATGTTCACCCTGATCTCGCTGTTCACCAACGCCAGCAGTGAAGAAGCCAGCGCCGCCGAAGCCTGCGCTGTGGATAACGTGCGTCGCCCGCAACGCCGTGAACTGCACGCCGCCTCGCCCCAGGAATTCGCCACGCAACTGGCCAAGCCGCTGGGAGCCAAGGCCGCACAAAAGGAAGTCGAACAGGCCCTGCGCGATCTTTACCTGCCGTTCGATGAGCGTCGCCCGTACGCGTTGCGTCGCTTGCGCGACCGGATCGAAGCCAACCTGTCCGGCCTGATGGGCCCCAGCGTGGCCCAGGACATGGTCGAAACCTTCCTGCCTTATAAGGCGGGCGGCGAAAACTACGTGACCGAAGACATCCACTTCATTGAAAGCCGCCTCGAGGACTACCATTCGCGCCTCACTGGCCTCGCCGCCGAGCTGGATGCCTTGCGCCGCTACCACCGCCAGACCCTGCAGGAACTGCCGATGGGCGTCTGTTCGCTGGCCAAGGACCAGGAAATCCTCATGTGGAACAAGGCCATGGAAGAGCTGACCGGCATAGCCGCCCAGCGCGTGGTCGGCTCGCGCCTGAGTACCCTGGGCGAGCCGTGGAAAGGTTTGCTGCAAGGCTTCATCGACCTGCCGGACGAACACCTGCACAAACAGCACTTGGCTCTCGACGGCCAGACCCGGTGGCTGAACCTGCACAAGGCGGCGATCGACGAGCCGTTGGCGCCGGGCAACAGCGGCCTGGTGCTGCTGGTGGAAGACCTGACCGACACCCAGATGCTCGAAGACAAGCTGGTCCATTCCGAGCGCCTGGCCAGCATCGGTCGACTGGCCGCCGGCGTGGCCCACGAAATTGGCAACCCGATCACCGGCATTGCCTGCCTGGCGCAGAACCTGCGCGAAGAACGCGAGGACGACGGTGAACTGACGGAAATCAGCGGGCAGATTCTCGAACAGACCAAGCGCGTGTCGCGCATTGTCCAGTCCCTGATGAGTTTCGCCCACGCCGGCGGCCACCAGCACAACGACGAGCCGGTGTGCCTGGCCGAAGTCGCCCAGGACGCCATTGGCCTGCTGGCACTCAACCGGCGCAATTTCGAAGTGCAGTTCTTCAACCTGTGCGACCCCGATCATTGGGTCGATGGCGATCCTCAGCGGCTCGCCCAGGTGCTGATCAACCTGCTTTCCAACGCGCGCGACGCCTCCCCGGCCGGCAGCGCGGTACGGGTCAAGAGCGAAGCCTTTGAACACACGGTCGACCTGATCGTCGAAGACGAAGGCAGCGGTATTCCACAGAACATCATGGATCGATTGTTCGAACCTTTCTTTACCACCAAGGACCCTGGCGAAGGCACCGGTCTGGGCCTCGCACTGGTCTATTCCATCGTTGAAGAGCATTATGGACAAATCACCATCGACAGCCCGGCCGATGTTCAGAGCCAACGCGGCACCCGTATCCGGGTGACCTTGCCGCGTCATGTCGAAGCGACGTCCGCTGTGAACTGAGACCGTCGAGAGAATCGAATCAATGCCGCACATTTTGATCGTCGAAGACGAAACAATTATCCGCTCCGCCTTGCGCCGCCTGCTGGAACGCAACCAGTACCAGGTCAGCGAAGCCGGTTCCGTGCAGGAAGCACAAGAGCGTTTCAGCATTCCAACGTTTGACCTGATCGTCAGTGACCTGCGCTTGCCTGGTGCCCCGGGGACCGAGTTGATCAAACTCGGCCAGGGCACGCCTGTGCTGATCATGACCAGTTATGCCAGCCTGCGCTCGGCGGTCGACTCCATGAAAATGGGTGCGGTCGACTACATTGCCAAGCCGTTCGACCACGACGAAATGCTTCAGGCCGTCGCTCGAATCCTGCGTGACCGACAAACGGCGAGCAGCCAGCCTTCGGAACCGACGAACGGCAAGGCCGCGGCTCCAGGCAAGGCGGGCGCCAGCAACAGCAACGGCGAAATCGGCATCATCGGCTCCTGCCCACCCATGCAGGACCTCTACAGCAAGATCCGCAAAGTGGCGCCGACCGATTCCAACGTCCTGATCCAGGGCGAGTCCGGCACCGGCAAGGAGCTGGTGGCCAGGGCGCTGCATAACCTGTCGCGCCGAGCCAAGGCGCCAATGATTTCGGTGAACTGTGCGGCCATCCCGGAAAGCCTGATCGAGTCCGAGCTGTTCGGCCATGAGAAAGGCGCCTTCACCGGTGCCAGCGCAGGGCGTGCCGGCCTGGTCGAGGCGGCGGACGGAGGCACGCTGTTTCTTGACGAAATCGGCGAACTGCCCCTGGAAGCCCAGGCGCGGCTGTTGCGCGTTCTCCAGGAAGGCGAGATTCGTCGAGTCGGTTCGGTCCAGTCGCAAAAGGTCGATGTGCGCCTGATCGCCGCGACGCACCGCGACCTCAAGAGCCTGGCGAAAATCGGTCAGTTCCGTGAAGACCTGTATTACCGGCTGCACGTGATTGCCCTGAAGCTGCCGCCACTGCGCGAGCGCGGCGCGGACGTCAACGAGATTGCCAATGCCTTCCTCGCCCGCCAGAGCGCGCGGGTCAACCGCACCGACCTGAAGTTTGCCCCCGACGCCGAACAAGCCATTCGTCATTACGCCTGGCCGGGTAACGTCCGTGAGCTGGAAAACGCCGTGGAGCGCGCGGTGATCCTGTGCGAGAGCCCGGAAATTTCCGCCGACCTGCTGGGGATCGACATCGAATTGAGTGACCTGGACGATGAAGAATTCATCGGCCTGGCCCCTCAACAGGGCGGCGGCGCCAACAACACCAGCCACGAGCCCACCGAAGACCTGTCGCTGGAGGACTACTTCCAGCACTTCGTCCTGGAGCACCAGGACCACATGACCGAGACGGAACTGGCGCGCAAGCTGGGCGTGAGCCGCAAGTGCCTGTGGGAGCGCCGCCAGCGCCTGGGTATCCCACGACGCAAGACGGGCGTTGCCAGCGAGAGCTGAAACACGCAGGTAACACTGCAGGATGTGAAAAAACTGTTACCTCAGCTTTTTCACGTAACAGATGCCGGGGTTTACGGTAACGAAACCCCGGCTTTTTTTCGCCTCGAAAAAACCGCTATAACCATAGAACCCCCGGTTTCGCTGGGCCTGCCAAAAGTTGGCACGCACCCTGCTATAGCTTTGGTACAAGAACAATAACAAGCAATGCACAAGACAATAAAAATAAGACGAATCGACTCACGCACAATAAAAACAAGACGGCGAGAGGCGCAGCTAACTGATTCTTTTGGAGAGGCGTTGTATTTGGGGCTTGCCCCACAACCAGGCCGAGAACAATAAAACTGTCTCAAGACAGGTGCCTGAACTGGTTGGATCGATTGATCACTGCAACACAGCGACCAAAGCAATCCGTTTGCTCTTGGCTCCCGATTGGGAGGGTCACGAAAGGAAACCTCGTGGCGCGGGCACTCAACAAAAACAAAAAGCCCGAAACCAATAATAAAAACAGAGCACGCAACTAATTCTGGGGGAGCTTCGGCTCCCCTTGTGGTTTCTGTCATTCCGCCTTCCCCGCAGCCTACAAGCTCGTCGCCTAAAGCTTGCAGCTCAAAACTCCTGTGTCCTACACCATCCCTCGACTAAATGCTAGAATCCCCGCCCATCATGCGGTCATTCCTCGTTTTTGGCCGAATATTCCTTCAAACAGTGCATCCCATGCTGAAGAAGCTGTTCCAGTCATTCCGTTCTCCCTTGCGTCGTACGCAACACATCCGCAGCACGCCTGAAGTGCTCAACAGCGGCCAGCATTCGTTGCAAAAGGCCCAATTCAGCCGTTACGCGGTGAACATCGTCGAACGCCTGCAGAACGCCGGCTACCAGGCTTACCTGGTCGGTGGTTGCGTGCGCGACATGCTGCTCAATATCACGCCCAAGGATTTCGACGTCGCCACCAGTGCCACGCCTGAGCAGATACGAGCCGAGTTCCGCAATGCGCGGATCATCGGGCGGCGCTTCAAGCTGGTGCACATCCACTTCGGCCGCGAAATCATCGAGGTCGCGACGTTCCGCGCCAACCACCCGCAAAACGACGAAGAAGAAGACAGCAACCAGTCTTCGCGCAACGAGAGCGGGCGCATCCTGCGCGATAACGTCTACGGCACATTGGAAGAAGACGCGCAGCGCCGCGACTTCACCATCAACGCGCTGTATTACGACCCGGTCAGCGAACGCATCCTCGATTACGCCAACGGCGTTCACGACATCCGCAACCGACTTATCCGCCTGATTGGCGATCCCAGGCAGCGTTACCAGGAAGACCCGGTGCGGATGCTGCGGGCCGTGCGTTTCGCCGCCAAGCTGGATTTTGGCATTGAAAAGCACAGCGCCCTGCCGATTCGCGAACTGGCGCCGATGCTGAGGGAAATCCCGTCGGCGCGGCTGTTCGAAGAAGTGCTCAAGTTGTTCCTGTCGGGTCACGCCGCAGACACCTTCGAAATGCTCGTCGACCTTCAGCTGTTCGACCCGCTGTTCCCCGCCAGTGCCGAGGCGCTGGAATACAACCCGACCTACACCCACACCTTGATCAGCGAAGCGTTGATCAACACTGACCTGCGCATCAAGCAGAACAAACCGGTGACCCCGGCGTTCCTGTTCGCCGCCTTGCTCTGGCCCGCCCTGCCCGCCCGGGTCCTGCGTTTGCAGGAACGCGGCATGCCGCCGATTCCGGCGATGCAGGAAGCCGCCCATGAGCTGATCGCAGAGCAATGCCAGCGCATCGCCATTCCAAAACGCTTCACGATGCCGATCCGCGAGATCTGGGATATGCAAGAACGCCTGCCGCGGCGCAGCGGCAAACGCGCCGATCTGCTGCTGGACAACCCGCGTTTCCGCGCCGGTTACGACTTCCTGCTGCTGCGCGAAAGCGCCGGCGAACAGACCGATGGCCTGGGCGAATGGTGGACCGATTACCAGGACGCCAACGACAGCGAGCGCCGCGACATGATTCGCGAACTGAGCGGCAAGGATGACGGCGCCAGCGGCCCGCGCAAACGTCGCCGCAGCAGTGGCGCCAAGCGCAAACGTGCCGGTGCGCCAAGCGCCTCGGGCGAGTGATCGATGGAACGCATCTACATCGGCATGGGCAGCAACCTGGCCGAGCCCGCCGAACAATTGCGCAGCGCCGTCGAGGCGCTGGCGCGACTGCCCGAGACGCGATTGGCGGGCGTTTCAGCGTTCTATCAAAGCGACTCCCTGCTCCCCGGCCAGCCGCGCTATACCAATGCCGTTGCGGCGCTGGACAGCAATCTCGCGCCGCTGGACTTGCTCGATGCACTACAGGCCATCGAAACCGGCCAGGGTCGCGAGCGCCTCGAGCGCTGGGGCCCGCGCACCCTGGACCTGGATATTCTGTTGTTCGGTGATCACCTGATCGACGAGCCGCGCCTCAAAGTCCCTCATTACCATATGCACGCCCGAGCCTTTGTCCTGTATCCGCTGGCCGAGCTCGCGCCCGCCGACCTGCGCCTGGCCGATGGGCGCTTGCTCAAGGACCTCCTCGCGGCGTGCCCCTTCGTCGGCCTGGAACGCTTGCTCCCGAGCTGACACAAATCCCCTGTGGGAGCGAGCCTGCTCGCGAAAGCTTTGCGTCAGCCTCATTTGCCGGACTGGTAAACCGCCTTCGCGAGCAGGCTCGCTCCCACAAAAAACCCGCGACCAGGCAGTCAGTTTTTAAACACGCCTCCACGCTGAAACGCATCAGTAACCTCGGTAACACCCACCGGTAACACATCCAATTGACTTCCCGGTTGCTCCTCACGACTATAGGCGTCCCGTCGCCGCCAACGCGGCGCTAATGGGCGTAATCCAGGCCTTACAAGCACCACGCATAGAAGGTGCGCCTGTATTCGAGCGCCTAAAGAGGACTTTTTCATGCCAGCTATTACCCTGACCACGCTGCAAGGTCTCAAGCAGAAAGGTGAAAAAATCACCATGCTGACCTGCTATGACGCAACCTTCGCCCATGCCTGCAACGAGGCCGGTGTCGAAGTGCTGCTGGTGGGCGATTCCCTCGGCATGGTGCTGCAAGGGCACGACAGCACGCTGCCGGTGACCACCGCCGAAATGGCCTACCATGTAGCCGCCGTCAAACGCGGTAACACCGACGCGCTGATCCTCGCCGACCTGCCGTTCATGGCCTACGCCACCCTCGAACAAACCATGACCAACAGCGCCATGCTCATGCAGGCCGGTGCCCACATGGTCAAGGTCGAAGGCGCGTTGTGGCTGGCCGACTCGATCCGCCTGCTGGCCGAGCGCGGTATCCCGGTGTGCGCACACCTGGGCCTGACGCCCCAGGCGGTGAATATCCTCGGTGGCTACAAGGTCCAGGGCCGCAACGAAAACCAGGCGCGGCAGATGCGTGCCGATGCGATTGCGCTGGAACAGGCCGGTGCCGCCATGTTGCTGCTCGAATGCGTACCCAGCGAGCTGGCGCAGGAAATCACTCAAGCGGTAAAAATCCCGGTGATCGGCATCGGCGCCGGTAACGCCACCGACGGCCAGGTACTGGTGCTCCACGACATGCTTGGGCTGTCGATTACCGGCCGCGTACCCAAGTTCGTGAAGAATTTCATGGCCGGGCAAACCACTATCCAGGCAGCCTTGTCCGCCTATGTCACTGAAGTGAAGGCGACGACCTTCCCTGGCGCCGAGCACGGATTTTCCGCATGAACACCGTCAAGACCGTACGCGAACTCCGCGCCGCCGTGGCCCGCGCCCGGGGCGAAGGCAAACGCGTCGCCTTTGTCCCGACCATGGGCAACCTGCACAGCGGGCACATGGCGCTGGTGACCAAGGCGGCGCAGCGGGCCGATTTTGTCGTGGCGAGTATTTTCGTCAATCCGCTGCAATTCGGCGCTGGCGAAGACCTCGACAAATATCCGCGCACCCTCGCGGCCGACCAGGAGAAACTGCTCCAGGCCGGCTGCCATCTGCTGTTCGCGCCCAGCGTGGAGGAGATGTATCCCGATGGCATGGCCGGGCAGACCCGCGTCAGCGTCCCGCAGTTGTCCGAAGGCCTGTGTGGCGCCAGCCGTCCGGGGCATTTCGAAGGCGTGGCGACGGTGGTCAGCAAGCTCTTCAACATGGTCCAGCCGGATCTGGCGGTGTTCGGCCAGAAGGATTTCCAACAACTGGCGGTGATCCGCGCGCTGGTGCATGACCTGAACATGCCGATCCAGATCATCGGCGAGCCGACCGTGCGCGCCGATGACGGCCTGGCGCTGTCTTCGCGCAACGGTTTTCTCAGCCCCGAGCAACGCGCCGTGGCGCCCGTGGTCTACCGTGCCCTGAGCCAGATCGCCGAAGCGATCAGGCAGGGGCGACGGGACTTCCCGGCGCTGATTGGCGAACAGCTCAAACAGCTCGAATCCGCCGGCCTGCGTCCCGATTACCTGGAAATCCGTGACGCCAGGACCTTGCGCCCAGCTGTGAGCGAGGATCGCGACCTGGTGATTCTGGTTGCCGCCTTCCTGGGCACCACGCGCCTGATCGACAACCTGCATCTGGAACTCGACACGCCCGCCTGAACACCTCAGCGCTCCTGTGGGAGCGGGCTTGCTCGCGAAAACGGCAGGTCAGTTGGCGCAAGCGTCGACTGATACATCGCCTTCGCGAGCAGGCTCGCTCCCACAGGAGTATGGGGTGCCTGACAGACTGTATTTGCAGATCCCACGCGTATTGCCGCCCCCCAAGCCTTCGGGCAAACTGCCCGCCGTTTGGACCCGACCAGAGGAAACACTCATGCACGCCATCATGCTCAAGGCCAAGCTGCACCGCGCCGAAGTCACTCACGCCGTGCTCGACTACGAAGGCTCCTGCGCCATTGACGGTGAGTGGCTGGACCTGTCGGGCATCCGCGAATACGAACAGATCCAGATCTACAACGTCGACAACGGCGAGCGCTTCACCACCTACGCCATCCGTGGCGAAGAAGGCTCGCGGATGATCTCGGTCAACGGCGCTGCGGCGCACAAGGCCAAGGTCGGAGACCGCGTCATCATCTGCGCCTATGCCCATTACAGCGAAGCCGAACTGCTCAACTTCAAGCCGCGCATGCTCTACATGGCGCCGGGCAACGAACTGAGCCACACCAGCAACGCCATTCCGGTCCAGGTGGCCTGACCGAATCCAACGGCTCCCACGCCCCTCTTCTGTGGGAGCGAGCCTGCTCGCGAAGGCGGTGTGTCAGTCACTCTCAATGTATCGGCCAGAGCGCTTTCGCGAGCAGGCTCGCTCCCACAGGTGGAATCTGCGTTCCGCCTGTCGGACCCGATCACCCGTTGTTGTATAAAAAAGTACCGGGAAACTGTCAGACAAAGTCAAGACAGATCGCAACGCGAGGTTTACTGTAGTCGCCCTGTGTCCGGCGATCGTGTCGACGCAGTTGTCCGGACGCCCTTCTCGGGCCGCGCCGGAATTTTTCAGTGTTAAAAAGGCCGTTCAAAGTAAAAGGAAACCCGCAGCGATGGCGTATTACCGAACTCCTCATGACGTGACCGCTCTGCCCGCCTGGCAAGCGCTGAATGACCACCGCAAAGCCATGCAGGATTTCAGCATGCGCGAAGCGTTCAATGCCGATCCGCAGCGTTTCAATCAATTCACCCTGTCGAGCTGCGGCCTGTTTCTCGACTATTCGAAGAACCTGATCAACGCCCAGACCCGCGACCTGTTGGTAAACCTGGCCAACGAAGTCGACCTCAAGGGCGCGATCGAGGCGCTGTTTGAAGGCGAAATCGTCAACGCCTCGGAGAACCGCCCGGCCCTGCACACCGCGCTGCGTCGCCCGGTCGGCGACAAATTGCTGGTCAATGGCGTCAACGTGATGCCCGATGTGCACAAAGTGCTGAACCAGATTACCGATCTGGTCGGTCGCATTCACGATGGTCTGTGGCGCGGCTACACCGAAAAACCGATCACCGACGTGGTGAACATCGGCATCGGTGGCTCCTTCCTCGGCCCGCAGCTGGTGTCCGAAGCGCTGTTGTCCTACACGCATAAAGGCGTGCGCTGTCACTACCTGGCGAACATCGACGGCAGTGAGTTCCACGAGCTGGCCCAGAAGCTGCGCGCCGAGACCACGTTGTTCATTGTCTCGTCGAAATCCTTCAATACCCTCGAAACCTTGAAGAATGCCGAGGCCGCTCGTGCCTGGTACCTGGCCCAGGGTGGCTCGGAAGCGGAGCTCTATCGCCACTTCATCGCGGTATCGAGCAACAACGCCGCCGCGGTGGCCTTCGGCATCCGTGAAGAAAACATCTTCCCGATGTGGGACTGGGTCGGCGGCCGTTACTCGCTGTGGTCGGCCATCGGTCTGCCAATCGCCCTGGCCATCGGCATGTCGAACTTCAAGGAGCTGCTGTCCGGCGCCTACTCCATGGACCAGCATTTCCAGAGCGCGCCGTTCGACCAGAACATGCCGGTGCTGCTGGCGCTGCTTGGCGTGTGGTACGGCAATTTCTGGGGCGCGCAAAGCCACGCGATCCTGCCGTACGACCACTATCTGCGCAACATCACCAAGCATCTCCAGCAACTGGACATGGAATCCAACGGCAAGAGCGTCCGCCAGGATGGCACGCCGGTGTCCACCGATACGGGGCCAGTGATCTGGGGTGGCGTCGGCGCCAACGGTCAGCACGCCTACCATCAATTGCTGCATCAGGGCACCCAACTGATCCCGGCCGATTTCATCGTGCCGATCGTCAGCTTCAACCCGGTTGCCGACCATCATCAGTGGCTGTACGCCAACTGCCTGTCCCAGAGCCAGGCGCTGATGCTCGGCAAGACTCGCAGCGAGGCCGAGGCCGAGTTGCGCGATAAAGGCGCCAGTGAAGAAGAAGTGCAGAAGCTCGCCCCCCACAAGGTGATCCCGGGCAACCGCCCGAGCAACACCCTGGTGGTCGAACGCATCAGCCCGCGCCGCCTCGGTGCACTGGTTGCGCTGTATGAGCACAAGGTATTCGTGCAAAGCGTGGTCTGGGGCATCAATGCCTTCGACCAATGGGGCGTGGAACTTGGCAAGGAACTGGGCAAAGGCGTCTACAACCGCCTGGTGGGCAGCGAAGAAAGCCCGGCCGAAGATGCTTCGACCCAAGGCCTGATCAGCTACTTCCGCGGACGTCATCGCGGCTGATCGTCCCCCGCTCCTACAGCTCACCGCTGATCCCTGTGGGAGCGAGCTTGCTCGCGATAGCGGTCTAACAGACAACTCCTTTGTTGGATGTTAAATCGTTATCGCGAGCAAGCTCGCTCCCACATTGGCTCCATGTACGACTTGAACTCGATTTTTACTCGGCGCATCTTTATGTCTTGTCGCAAAACAAGAATAAGGAACCGTCATGTTCGATATCAGCCAGTACCCCCACGCCGATGCCGTCCGCCGGGCTGCGCAATTGAGTCAGGAAGAGTACAAGCGGCTCTATAAAGAATCCATTGAACACCCCAGCGCCTTCTGGGCCGAGCAGGCCACGCGTTTTCTTGACTGGATGACGCCCTGGCAGACCGTCCAGCGCTACGACTTGAAGAGCGGCGAAGCGAGCTGGTTCGCCGGTGGCAAGCTGAACGTCAGCGCCAACTGCATCGACCGTCACCTGGACACGCGCGGCGACCAGATCGCGATCATCTGGGAAGGCGACAATCCCGCCGAATCGGCACAGATCACCTACAAGAAACTTCACCATCATGTGTGCCGCCTGGCCAACGTGCTGAAAAGCCGTGGCGTGAAAAAAGGCGATCGGGTCTGCATCTACATGCCGATGATCCCGGAAGCGGCCTACGCCATGCTCGCCTGCACCCGCATCGGCGCGGTGCATTCGGTGGTGTTCGGCGGGTTCTCGCCGGACTCGCTGCGCGACCGGATTCTCGATGCCGATTGCCGCACCGTCATCACCGCCGACGAAGGCGTGCGCGGCGGACGGTTCATACCGCTCAAGCGCAACGTCGACAAGGCGCTGGAAAGCTGCCCGGACGTCAGCACCGTGCTGGTGGTGGAGCGCACCCAGGGCGAGGTGGAGTGGGTCGAAGGGCGCGACGTCTGGTACCACCAGGCCATGCACGACATGAGCGACGACTGCCCCCCCGAACCGATGGACGCCGAGGACCCGCTGTTCATCCTCTACACCTCCGGCAGCACCGGCAAACCCAAGGGCGTGCTGCACACCACCGGCGGCTATCTGTTGCAGGCGGCGATGACCTTCAAGTACGTGCTGGATTACCGCGACAACGAAGTGTTCTGGTGCACCGCCGATGTCGGCTGGGTCACCGGCCATAGCTATATCGTCTACGGGCCACTGGCGAACGGCGCCACCACGCTGATCTTCGAGGGCGTGCCAAGCCATCCGAGCAGTTCGCGGTTCTGGCAGGTAATCGACAAACATCAGGTCAACATCTTCTACACCGCCCCGACCGCCCTGCGCGCGCTGATGCGCGAGGGCGCCGGTCCGTTGCAGGACACTTCGCGCAAGAGCCTGCGCTTGCTCGGAAGTGTCGGTGAGCCGATCAACCCGGAAGCGTGGGAATGGTATTTCAACGTCGTAGGCGAACAACGCTGCCCGATTGTCGATACCTGGTGGCAGACCGAAACCGGCGGCATCATGCTCAGCCCGCTGGTGAGCGCGCCACGGCTCAAGCCGGGCTGCGCCACCCGGCCGATGTTCGGCGTGCAGCCGGTGCTGCTGGATGAAGTCGGCAAGGAGATCAGCGGCGCGGGCAGCGGCGTACTGGCGATAAAATCCAGTTGGCCGGGGCAGATTCGCAGCGTCTACGGCGACCACCAACGAATGGTCGACACCTACTTCAAGCCTTACCCCGGGTACTACTTCACCGGCGACGGCGCCCGTCGCGACGAAGATGGCGACTATTGGATCACCGGGCGTATCGACGATGTGATCAATGTATCGGGCCACCGTATCGGCACCGCGGAGATAGAGAGTGCGCTGGTGTTGCACGACAACATTGCCGAGGCAGCAGTCGTGGGTTATCCCCATGACTTGAAGGGCCAGGGCATATACGCCTTTGTCACGCCGATGAACGGGGTCGAAGCCAACGACGAGTTGAAGAAGGAGCTGCTGGCCCATGTCAGCAAGGAAATCGGCAGTTTTGCCAAGCCGGAACTGATCCAGTGGGCGCCGGCCCTGCCGAAGACCCGCTCGGGGAAGATCATGCGGCGGATCCTGCGCAAGATCGCCTGCAACGAGCTCGACAGCCTGGGCGACACCTCGACCCTGGCTGATCCGAGCGTGGTGGAGGGTTTGATCGACACACGCCTGAACCGCTGAGACAGACGCCCAATATCCTGAAGCACCCATTTCTTGTGGCGAGGGGATTTATCCCCGTTGGGCTGCACAGCAGCCCTGAAACCTGACCATTCGGAGTGTCGGTCAGACCTCGCTCTCTCTATGGGGACTGCTGCGCAGTCCAGCGGGGATAAATCCCCTCGCCACAGATGATCGGTGCCAGTCTGAACAGTGGGTCTCTAGCCTATAACTGCTAAACTCCCGCGCCTCATTTCCTTAAGGCGCGCCCGGCATGTCTTCCTTGAATCTGGCGCTGCGCGCCGCCCTCGACCAGCGTCAGGACCTGCTTGGCCAACTGCATCAGCAGGGCACCGATTGCTATCGCCTGTTCCACGGCAGCCAGGAAGGCGCTCCCGGCCTGACGGTCGACCGCTACGGCCCGCAGCTGCTGGTGCAGAGTTTTCATCAGTCACTGGAGCGCGAGGCCCTGTTGCAACTGCACGGCATCGTCAATCAACACTTGGGCCTGGATACCCTGCTGGTCTACAACGACCGCGCCCGGGGCAACTCGCGCATCGACCGCCAGGACAGCATCTATCAGCCTGACGAGGCTGCCTTGCAAGACCTGGTTGGCCATGAGTGGGGGTTGAACTACCGGGTTCGCGGACGTCACGCCGGGCAGGATCCGTTGCTGTTTCTCGATCTGCGCAACGCCCGGGGCTGGGTCAAGGACCACAGCCGGAACAAAAGCGTGCTGAACCTGTTCGCCTATACCTGCGGCGTCGGCCTGAGCGCCGCGGCGGGCGGAGCGCGCGAGGTGTGCAACCTGGACTTCGCCGAGGGCAACCTGGCGGTGGGCCGCGAGAACGGCCTGCTCAATCCCGACCTGCCGACGATGGAATTCGTCCAGTCGGATTATTTCCCGGCGATTCGCCAACTCGCCGGCCTGCCGATCAGTCAACGCCGCGGACAGAAACTGCCCGCTTACGTGCGCCTGGAGCAACGCCAATATGACGTGGTGCTGCTCGACCCGCCGGCCTGGGCCAAGAGCGCTTTCGGCACAGTCGACCTGCTGCGCGATTACCAAAGCCTGCTTAAGCCGGCACTGCTCACCACCGCCGAAAATGGCGTGCTGATCTGCTGCAACAACCTGGCGAAGGTGTCCATGGACGACTGGCGCGAGCAGGTATTGCGCTGTGCGGAAAAAGCCGGCCGCCCGGTTCGCGAGTGGAGCGTGCTGACACCTGGCAGCGATTTTCCCTCGCAGGATCAACAGCCGCCGCTCAAGACGTTGATCCTCCAGCTCTGAGCCCCCATGAATTCCCACGAATAAAACGGACAATTCTCATAAAACACAGTGGCTTCGGAACCGTAATCACATGCCATACTCCAAGGCACTCCGATTCACACCAGATGAAGCCACACATGCCCAAAGGATTGATTCGCGCTTTCGGCGCCCTGTTGACCGCACTGGCCCTCTACAGTCTGTTGGGTTTTCTGATACTGCCGGGCATTGCCCTGCGGATCGCCAATCAGCAACTGGCCGCCCATGCGACGGTGCCGGCCCAGATCCAGCGCATCGAGCTCAATCCTTTCAGCCTTGAAGTGACCTTGTGGGGACTGGTGGTCGGCGAACCTGGCAAGGAACAGGTCGGTTTCGAACGGCTCTATGCCAACCTGCAACTCGACAGTCTGTGGTCCGGCGCCCTGCACCTGGCCGACGTCGAGCTGGACAAGCCCAGGACCGAGATCGCGTTCGCCAAGGACGGCCAGCTGAATCTGCTGGGCCTGTTCAAGCTGCCGCCCAGCGAACCGACTCCGGCGGATCCCGACGCCAAGCCGTTTCCCTTGCGAATCGAGCGGATCAAACTGGCCAGCGGCTACGTGCACTTCCAGGACCTGCGCCCCAGCGAACCCATCGAGTTCCTGTATGACACCCTCGACTTCGAGCTGAAGAACCTCAGCACCCTGCCCGACGACAGCGCCGACATGACCCTGGTGGCCGTCGGTCCCGAGGGTGGGCAGATCGACTGGACCGGTAACTTCAGCCTCGCGCCGATCGCCTCCGAGGGCACGCTCAAGGTGACCGGGGGCCAGATGAAAGCCTGGTGGCCCTACGTGCGAGACGCAGTGCCGCTCGTTCTGGAAAACGGCGTGCTGAACCTCAGCACCGAGTACAAGCTCAACCTCGCCAAGGGCACGGAGCTGCTGCTCAACAACGCGTCGGTCAGCGTCGCGCCCTTCGCCATCAAGGCGCCCGACGGCCGTCCGCTGGCAAGGCTGGAGCGCCTGGAGGTCAGCGAAACCTCGCTGGACCTGGGCAAGCAGCAGGTCATCGTGGGCAAGATCCGCAGCCACAAACTCGAGACCTGGGCCGCTCGGGAAGCCGACGGGCAGTTGGACTGGCAGAAGCTCTTCGCCAGCCAGGCAGCCAAACCCAAGGTCAAGGCCGAACCGGCCTCGGCCCCGGCAGCCGCCGACTCGCCCAAGCCTGAGCCGACAACACCGAGCAAGCCTTGGCAGGTGATGCTGAAGGACGTGCAACTGCGCGATTACCAGATACACCTGGCCGACCGCCAGGCGCAGCCGGCCGTGGCCCTGGACCTCGGCCCGCTGAATCTCGACCTGCAGAACTACGACACACTCAACGGCTCGCCCTTCAAACTCAAGCTGGACACCGGGCTGGGCAAACAAGGCAAGCTGCTCGCCGATGGCGAGGTCAATCTGAACCCGGTTACCGCGAAGCTCAACGTCAAGACCCAGGACATCGACCTGCGGGTCGCCCAGGCCTACATCAACCCGTTCATCCGCCTGGAGCTACGCTCCGGGATGCTCGGCAGCGATCTGGCGGTAGACCTGAAAAGTACCGAACCGCTGGCGTTCGCCGTGACCGGCCGCGCCCAGGTCGATCAGTTGCATACCCTCGACACACTCAAGACCCGTGACTTCCTCAAATGGCAGCGCCTGGAACTCCAAGGCCTCAATTACCAGCATGGCGACAGCCTGTCGATCGACAAGGTCAACCTGTTCCAGCCCTATGCACGCTTCATGATCAACGACGATCGCACCACTAACGTCGACGACCTGCTGATTCCACAACCTGCCGACGCCCCGGCCAGAAACACCGCGGCCAAACCGGCACCCAAGGAAAAACCGCTGGGGATTCATGTCGGCGGAATCGCCATCAACGACGGTTCGGCCAATTTCGCCGACTTCAGCCTGACGCCGAACTTCGCCACAGCCGTCCAGCAGCTCAACGGCGAGATCGGCACCATCGACAGCCGCCAGGCCAAGCCCGCCACCGTCGATGTGAAAGGCAAGGTCGATCGCTACGCGCCTGTCACGATCAAGGGCGCGGTCAACCCTTTCGACCCGATGGCCAGCCTCGATATCGCCACCAGTTTCAAACGGGTCGAGCTGACCACCCTGACGCCGTACTCCGGCAAGTTCGCCGGCTATCGCATCCGCAAGGGCCGGCTCAATCTCGACCTGCATTACCGGATCACCAAGGGCCAGCTCCAGGCCGACAACAAAGTCGTGGTCGAACAGTTGCAACTAGGGGAAAAGGTCGACAGCCCGGACGCCGTGAGCCTGCCGCTCAAGCTCGCCGTCGCCCTGCTGAAAGATTCCGAGGGCAGGATCTCCATCGAGCTGCCGGTTTCCGGCAACCTCAACGACCCGCAGTTCAGCGTCATGCCGATTGTCTGGCAAACCTTGCGCAACCTGGTGGTCCGCGCGGCACAAGCGCCGTTCAAGCTGATCGGCGGGCTGGTGGCCGGCGGCGGCTCGGAAGACCTGGGCAGCGTGGCGTTCGCACCGGGCTCCAGTGACCTCAGCAAGGAAAACGAAAATGCTCTGCTCAAGTTGTCCGAAGCCCTGGGCAAACGGCCAGAGCTGAAGCTGGAGATCGAAGGCACCGCCGCCGAAAGCAGCGACGGCCCGCTGCTCGCCGCCCAGCGCTTGGAACGCGAATACCAGTACAACTACTACAAGATGCTGCAGCGCAGGGGCGACAAGGTCCCGGCGAAAGCTTCGTTGCTGGAAGTACCGGAAGACGAAAAAGCCCCGCTGCTTGAAGGCATCTATCGCACCCGCCTGAAGACTCAACCACCGGCCGAATGGACGCAACTGGATAAACAGGCCCGCATCGAAAAACTCCGTGAAGGGGTCATCAAGTTCTGGAGCGGCAGTGATCTGCTGTTGCGCGAACTGGGACAGGAACGGGCCAGCAGCATCAAGGACTTCCTGGTGGACAAGGGCAAGCTGGCCGATGACCGCGTGTACTTCATCGACGCCAGCCTCGGTCAGGCCGAAAGCGACGGTAGCGTCATTACTCCTATGCATCTGGATGCCGAATGAAAATGAAGTGTCTGTCTGGAATCGGCCTGGTCCTGCTGCTTGCGAGCGGCCATGCATCAGCCGCCGAGACCCTGCGCTGCGGCAGCCAATTGATCAGCGTCGGTGATCGCTCCAGCGAGGTGCTGCAGAAGTGTGGCGAGCCCACGGCGCGCGATGACCTGGGCTACCAACGCAGCGCCAATCGCCGGAATGAGTACCCGGTGGAGGAATGGACCTACGGGCCCAACAACGGCATGTACCAATACTTGCGCTTCGTGGGGAATCGGCTGGTGGAGATCACCAGCAAGCGTGGGCGGTGATCGTGCCTCTGTGACGGGCATTTCCCATGCATAGCGCCGACGCCTTCGCGAGCAGGCTCGCTCCCACATTTGACTGCATTTCTGCCTGAAGAAACTCGGTCCAGTGTGGGAGCGAGCCTGCTCGCGAAAAGAACAACCCGGTTTCCAGGCCGTACACCAGGTTTTTCCTCCCCAGAATAGAACAGGCCCCCGGCACGAATGCCGGGGGCCTGTAATGGCCACGTCCCTGTGGCCTTTCGCATGAACTCCAAAGCAACGGCATACGTATATCTCAGCCCGCGTGCCGTGCCTTCTCCCGTTCAGGCGAGAAGCCTAGCCTTACTCGGCTTTCAGGCCGTCAGCCGATACGGCTTTGACGCCTTTGATTTTCTTGGTGATTGCCACAGCGGTGTCTTTTTGTGCGTCAGTGACTTTGGTCATAGAAGACAGGGACACAACGCCCTTGTTGGTTTCAACCTTGATGTCGGAGCCTGGAATGCCTTTCTCGGTGACCAGGTCAGCTTTGACCTTGGTGGTGATCCAGGTGTCGGAAACGTCTTCCTTAGCCTCTGTCACTTCGCCAGCAGCCAGCATCATCGGTGCCTGAGTCGCTTGAGTGGTTTCGGCAAATGCGTTAGCCATGGTCAGGGTCAGTGCAGTGGCAGCAGCGGCAGTGATAGCGAACTTCTTCATACGAGTAACTCCTGTTTTTCTCAGAAACTGCCGAAAGTGCATCGCGGCAGGTTGTCAGGAGTAGTGCGAAGGCTGTGCCAGTTTTGAAACAAAAGGAATTTCTCTATAAATCAAATAGTTAAGCGAAGCGGCTGTTTTCAGAATCATGCAAATTGCATGACCGGGGATTTTGGTACATGCAACTTGCGGGTTTAAGCCGTTCGCTAACGTTATGAATTAACAAGATTTTCCGTAGCGAGGGAGCTTGCTCCCGCTGGGCTTCGTAGCAGCCCTTTATGTAAGCCAGACGGCGCAAGCAATCTTGCGCCATGGTGACGGACTTGAGCCTCAGGTGAATGAGGTATTTACGGGGCAGCCGCGACTGTACAACCGCCCGCTGGCAAGAACTCTTCAGCAACATTAGAAGCACAGGTCCAGGCCCCCGTCCCGGCACGACTGAGAGTGATCGTTTTACCAACAATGGAAGAAGGCGCTTCCTTGATGGTGCAAGTGACGGTGGCGGTCCCGGCAGCAGCATCACCTGCGACAGCCATTGTGCAATTATTGCTTGATGCCGGTACGCCCGTGTTGGCAGCGGTTGGCGTTGTACCTTTATTCAGAAGGTCTTCAACCGGCACCTTCAACGAAGAAGCCTCCGCCAGCCCTACCGTCACCTTCGCCCGCGCCTGATACTTTGAATATTGCGGCAACGCAAACGTCGCCAAAATACCAATGATCGCCACCACGATCAGCAGCTCGATCAGCGTAAAACCCTTTTGCTTGTTCACAGACATCTCCCATGCATGAGTCGGAATCTCATGACCTGAAACGGCCGTTGCAGGGCACATGCCAACCCTGGAAAGCCCAGCCACCCAAGGCCTTCCCCGCCGCAAACGACCAACGTCCTACCCCGACAACCGCACTATCTGACGCTTTTTGTCACCTCTGCTCGCTGGTCAGCCGCATATGCTTGACTAGGCTATAAATCATGAACAGTCCGCCACCGGTATTCCCATGAATGACATTGCCCTCAGCGGCCTGGCCAAGCAACTGGTGCTGGCCGAACTGATCACTGAACAAAGCGCACAGCAGGCCTATCAACAGGCGCAGCGCAATCGCACGCCCCTGGTCAGCTATCTGGTGCAGAACAAACTCGTCCAGAGCCGCCAGGTGGCGGAAATCGCCTCGGAGCATTTTGGTATCGCCCTGCTGGACCTCAACAGCCTCGACAAGGACAACCAGCCCGCTGGCCTGGTCAGCGAGAAACTCGTGCGCCAGCATCACGCCCTGCCCCTGTGGCGGCGTGGCAACAAGCTGTACGTGGGCATTTCCGATCCGACCAATCACCAGGCCATCAACGACATACAGTTCAGCACCGGCCTGACCACCGAAGCCATACTGGTGGAGGACGACAAGCTCAGCGATGCCATCGAGAAGTTCTTCGAGTCCAGCAGCACGGGCCTGGAAGGCATGGCCGACGTCGACCTCGACGGCCTCGACATCGAGTCGATCGACGACCGCAAGCAGGATGCCATCGCCGGCCAGGACGGCGACGATGCGCCGGTGGTGCGCTTCGTCAACAAGATGTTGCTGGATGCGATCAAGGGCGGCTCTTCCGACCTGCACTTCGAACCCTATGAAAAGACCTATCGGGTACGCGTGCGCACCGACGGTATGCTGCGGGAAGTCGCAAAGCCGCCCATCCAACTGGCCAACCGCATTGCCGCGCGCCTCAAGGTGATGGCGAGCCTGGACATTTCCGAACGGCGCAAGCCCCAGGACGGACGGCTGAAGATGCGCCTGTCAAAGACCAAGTCCATCGATTTCCGGGTCAACACCCTCCCCACGCTTTGGGGAGAAAAAGTGGTGATCCGGATCCTCGACCCCTCAAGCGCGCAAATGGGCATCGACGCCCTGGGCTACGAACCGGAACAGAAAGACCTGTACATGGCGGCCCTCAAGCAACCCCAGGGGCTGATTCTGGTAACCGGGCCGACCGGCTCGGGCAAGACCGTGTCGCTGTATACCGGCTTGAACATCCTCAACACCGTGGACATCAATATTTCCACCGCCGAGGACCCGGTGGAAATCAACATGGAAGGCATCAACCAGGTCAACGTGAATCCGCGCCAGGGGCTGGATTTCGCCCATGCACTGCGCTCGTTCCTGCGCCAGGACCCGGACGTGATCATGGTCGGCGAGATCCGCGACCTGGAAACCGCCGAGATCGCCATCAAGGCGGCCCAGACCGGGCACCTGGTGCTGTCCACGCTGCACACCAACAGCGCTGCCGAAACCCTGATCCGGCTACAGAACATGGGCATCCCCGGTTTCAACATCGCCACGGCAGTGCACCTGATCATCGCCCAGCGCCTGGCGCGCAAGTTGTGCATGCACTGCCGCAGAGCCATCGAGATTCCCGAGGAAACCCTGCTCAAGGAGGGCTTCCCGCGGGAACGCATCGGCTCATTCACGATCTATGAGCCGGTCGGTTGCGAACAGTGCAACAACGGCTACAAGGGTCGCGTGGGGGTCTACGAAGTGGTCAAGAACACGCCGGAGCTGCAGCGGCTGATCATGGCCGAAGGCAACTCCCTGGAAATCGACCTGCAAATGCGCAAGGACGGCTTCAATGACTTGCGCACCTCGGGGCTGGTCAAGGTGATGCAAGGCGTCACCAGTCTCGAAGAAATCAACCGGGTCACCAAGGATTGAGCATGGCGGTCAAGGCAGCAAAAACCGACGTCTACACGTGGGAAGGCAAGGACCGCAAAGGCACAAAAATGTCCGGCGAACTGACCGGCCAGAGCCCGGCATTGGTCAAGGCACAGCTGCGTAAGCAAGGGATCAATCCGGGCAAGGTACGCAAGAAATCCACCTCGATATTCAGCAAGGGCAAACGCATCAAGCCGCTGGATATCGCGCTCTTCACCCGCCAGATGGCGACGATGCTCAAGGCCGGCGTTCCTCTGCTGCAGGCATTCGACATCATCGGCGAAGGCTTCGACAACCCCAACATGCGCAAGCTGGTGGACGAGGTGAAGCAGGAAGTCGCCGCGGGCAACAGCTTCGCCGCCTCGCTGCGCAAATGCCCGCAGTATTTCGACGAGTTGTACTGCAACCTGGTGGATGCCGGTGAGCAGGCCGGTGCCCTGGACACGCTGCTCGACCGAGTCGCGACCTACAAGGAAAAGAGCGAAGCCCTGAAGGCCAAGATCAAGAAAGCCATGACCTACCCTGCCGCGGTAATCGCCGTCGCGGCGGTGGTCACCAGCATCCTGCTGATCAAGGTCGTGCCGCAGTTCGAGTCGGTATTTTCCGGATTTGGCGCAAAATTGCCGGCCTTCACGCTGATGGTCATCGGCTTGTCGGAGTTCCTGCAAGACTGGTGGTGGGTGCTGCTTGGCGGAGTGGTGGGCGGATTTTTCGGGGTGAAATATGCCCTCAAGCGCTCCCAGGCGTTTCGTGACTGGCGAGACAAGTGGCTGCTCAAGCTGCCCTTGGTCGGGACCTTGATGTACAAGTCCGCCGTGGCGCGTTATGCGCGCACGCTCTCGACCACGTTCGCCGCCGGCGTGCCGCTGGTCGAAGCCCTTGACTCCGTCTCGGGCGCCACCGGTAACGTGGTATTCAAGCGTGCCGTGCAGCGGATCAAGCAGGACGTCTCGACCGGCATGCAGTTGAACTTCTCCATGCGCACCTCAGGCATTTTTCCGAACCTGGCGATCCAGATGACCGCCATTGGCGAAGAGTCCGGTGCGCTGGATGACATGCTCGACAAAGTGGCGAGTTTTTATGAGGCCGAAGTGGATAATCTGGTGGACAACCTCACCAGCCTGATGGAACCCTTCATCATGGTGATCCTGGGGGTGGTCGTCGGCGGCCTGGTGGTTGCCATGTACATGCCCATCTTCCAACTCGGCTCTGCGATCTGACATGCCCCTGAGCGAATTTTTCGTGCTTTACCCGCTGGCCTTCGTACTGACAGCGCTGCTGCTCGGGTTGATCATTGGCAGCTTTCTCAACGTGCTGGTGTGGCGCCTGCCGAAGATGCTCGATCGCGAATGGCGCCTGCAAGCCCAGGACTTGCTCGGCCTGCAGGCCGACGCCCCCGGTCCGGTCTACAACCTGATGCTGCCCCACTCCCAGTGTCCCCATTGTGGCCATCGCATCCGCGCCTGGGAAAATATTCCGCTGTTGAGCTACCTGATGTTGCGCGGCCGCTGTTCCAGCTGCGCCGTGCCCATCGGCAAGCGCTACCCGCTGACCGAACTGGCCTGTGGCGTCCTGTCGGCATTCATTGCCTGGCATTTCGGCTTCGGCTGGCAGGCCGCCATGGCGATGCTGCTGAGCTGGGGCCTGCTGTCCATGAGCCTGATCGACGCCGAGCACCAGTTGCTGCCCGATTCCCTGGTGCTGCCATTGTTATGGCTGGGCTTGATTGTCAACAGCTTCGGGCTGTTCGTCTCGCTGAACCAGGCATTGTGGGGGGCGGTGGCCGGCTATCTGGCGCTGTGGTCGGTGTTCTGGGTCTTCAAGCTGCTGACCGGGAAAGAAGGCATGGGCTACGGCGACTTCAAGCTGCTGGCGATGCTCGGTGCCTGGGGCGGCTGGCAGATCCTGCCGCTGACGCTGCTACTGTCGTCGCTGGTGGGCGCCATTATCGGCGTCATTGTGCTGCGCACGCGCGGCGCGCCGACGTCGACCCAGATCCCGTTCGGACCTTATCTGGCGATTGCCGGCTGGATTGCCTTGCTCTGGGGTGGTCAAATAACCGACTTCTATTGGCAGTCAGTCGGTTTCTAATGAACAGCTCTGCGAAAAAACCCTGGATCCTCGGCCTGACCGGTGGCATCGGCAGCGGCAAGAGTGCGGCGGCCGAGCACTTCATCGACCTGGGTGTGCACGTCATCGACGCCGACCATGCGGCGCGCTGGGTCGTTGAGCCCGGGCGCCCGGCGCTGGAAAAGATCAGCGAACACTTCGGCCCTGGTGTATTGCAGGCAGACGGTACGCTCGATCGGGCAGCACTGCGCAGGCTCATCTTCGAAAATGCCGAGGAACGCCGCTGGCTGGAGGCATTGCTGCATCCGCTGATCGCCGAAGAAATCGTCCATCACCTGGGCCAGGCGCAATCGCCGTACGCGATTCTGGTATCGCCACTGCTGATCGAATCCGGGCAGTACGCGATGACCCAGCGGATCCTGGTGATCGACGCTCCGGAACAATTGCAGATCGAACGCACCTTGCAGCGCGACCAGACCAGCGAACAGCAAGTCCAGGCGATCCTCAAAGCCCAATCCAGTCGCCAGGACCGTCTGAGCAATGCCGACGATGTGGTGGTCAACGACCGCGACCTCGCCTGGCTGCACAGCGAGGTCGAACGCCTGCATCACTTCTACCTTACTTTGCGTGGAGGCCAACCATGAGCCAAACCCCAACCGTTGATTGCCCAACCTGCGGCGCCCCTGTCGAATGGACCTCGGAAAGCAAATTCCGGCCGTTCTGCTCCGATCGCTGCAAGCTGATCGACCTGGGCGCCTGGGCGTCGGAGGAACACAAGATCCCGGTCGCACCGGATGCCGAGGATGAATTGTTCAGCGAAGACTTCAACCCTCGCTCCCATCACTAGGTTTCCATAGCATGAGGGCCTGAAGGCGGTGCAGCCTTGAAGTGAATCAAGGCTTGTCGTCATCGTTCCAGGGGGCCGACAGGTAGCGCGTACGGTTGAAGGTTTCCAGCCATTCGGGGCTGAACACCACCAGCGCGCTGACCACCATGCCGTTGATGAAGGCCTCGGGAAAGATCATCAGCCAGAGATAGCCGATGAAATCCTCCAGCCAATAAGGCATCGCGAAAATGCCGTCATGCCACAGCAGGCCAAGCCCCACCAGCAGGCACGCCAGCGCCGACAGGGCGGCGGCGAGGAATCCCGAACAGAAGATATACACGAACAGATTGCGCGGCTGGGCACGCTCCACCAGTATCGCGCAGCATTCCGTGACCAGTACCGGCAGGAGAACCAGCAGCGCGCCATTGACCCCGACGGCCATCATGTCCTGGCGCCCCAACAGCACCAGCGCAAGCTGGGCAAATAACCCGCCAAGGATCGCCAGCGGCCAGTCCAGCAACAAGGTGACGGCGGTCAGGCCAATGAAGTGGTACGAGACCCCCGTATCGAAATCCCGTCGCACCATCCACAACATGAACAGCGCGAATACCGTGCCGAACAGCAGGTGCTGGCGGCGAATGTCGGTAAACAGCTCGACCCACGGTGCCTTCGCCACCGCCCAGGCCAACACCGGCACGTAGATCAGCCAGCCAACCGCCAGGGTCTGCGAGGAGAGCAACTCGGCACCGATCATCGACGTACTCCTTTGGCGTGCCCCTGCATCAGAGACTCCATGATCGCCCTGAGATTCAAGCCGGCAGTCTACACCCCCGCCCGACCGCGATTAATCAACGCAACGCTTTCGGCTTGTCGTAATTGGACGCTAAGCTTGGGCTCATGGATGATTCCGATTATTTACGCTTGTTGACCATCGCGGCCGAGCAAGCCAACGCCTTTCTCTCCAATGCCCGCAAATGGGAGCGTGAGCGTTGGGTCTGCCAGCGCCTGCTGCAAGGGCTCAACGTGCCCTATCGAGCCGATGAGTTCGCGCCCGCCGGGGAGCCGCCGGACGTGTTGTTTCGCGACGCCAATTTCGAAGTGTTTTTTGTCCTCGATGAAGGCCGTCGTCTCAATGATGAATGGCGCGACGAACTGCAACGCCGCCGTAGCGCCTTTTCCCTAAGCCAACTGGTGCGTCGCGAGGCCAAGCCAAGACGGATTCCGGCCAACGAGTTCCTGATGAGACTGGCCCCGACCCTGCGCAAGAAAGCCCATAACTACACCGAGCGCGGCATGGACCTGGGGGAGCTGGATATCATTGCTTTCGCCAGCCTCAAGCGCGAAGTCCTCGACCTCAACAGCCATTTCCCGCCGCCTACCGAGTACCTGCGCCAAGGGTGGCGCTCGTTGTCGCTGGTGGGCCCGACCTTTGCCCGCGTGCTGTTCGCCCATCCCGATGCACCCGACTTCCTGCGGGGCAACCTGGGCCGCAGCATCGTCTTCGATGTGGGGATCAGCCTTTGAGCCCGTTACAGGAACTGATCGCCGCCGTGCCGCAGCGGGGCCGGGTACGCTGGATCGGCGTGCGCCCCGCAGGGCATGCACCGATGATCGAGCTGGACGCCGTCGAGGCACGACTGGAAGCCGGCCTGACCGGCGATCACGCTCGCCCAGGCGTGCGTAATGCGCGGCAAGTGACGTTGATCCAATGGGAACACCTGGCCGTGATCAGCTCGCTGATGGGCCGTCCCGAGGAACAACCGGTGCGTCCCGAGGAGCTGCGCCGCAACATTGTGGTCAGCGGCATCAACCTGTTCAGCCTCAAGGGCCGGCGTTTTCGCATCGGCCAGGCGATCTTCGAAACCACCGGCTGGTGCCAACCCTGCGCGCGACTTGAGCGAAATCTTGGCGAAGGCACGTTCCAGGCCGTACGCGGCCATGGCGGAATCACCGCCCGGGTGTTAAAAAGTGGAATCGTTCGCCTGGACGACAGCCTGATCGTCGAGCCCGTCCCGGCAACCGGCTACGCTGCTTTTAATGCCGGATAGCCGGACGCTGTAACGTCTGCACCTTTCGCAACGTCTACCTGACGAGGCCTTTATGACCAGTCGCCTGAACCCAGAAGACCAGAAGCATGTCGAAGAGTACCTGCAACTGTCCCAGCACCGAGTCGAGCGCCGGCCTTTCCGGCCGTGGATGCTCCTGGTGGTGGTGCTGGCCATCACGATTGGCCTGGGCCTGTTGAGCCGATTGATCAGTTACCTGACGCTATGAGCCGATTGATGCTCGCGCGGGTAACGGCACCGAATTCCTTTAGCCTTGCGAGATATCCCTATGACTCATCGTATTGTCATCGTTGGCGGCGGCGCCGGCGGTCTGGAGTTGGCTACCCGTCTGGGTAAGACTCTGGGCAAGCGTGGCACGGCCAGTGTGATGCTGGTCGACGCGAACCTGACCCACATCTGGAAACCCTTGCTGCACGAAGTGGCCGCCGGTTCCCTGAATTCTTCCGAAGACGAACTCAACTATGTCGCCCAGGCGAAATGGAACCACTTCGAGTTCCAGCTCGGGCGCATGAGCGGCCTGGACCGTGAGCGCAAGCGCATCCAGTTGGCCGCCACCTACGACGAAGCAGGCCTGGAGTTGTTGCCGGCCCGCGAGCTGGGCTACGACACGCTGGTGATCGCGGTCGGTAGCACCACCAATGATTTTGGCACCGACGGCGCGGCGCAGCATTGCCTGTTCCTCGACACTCGCAAACAGGCCGAGCGCTTCCATCAGCAGTTGCTGCACCACTATCTGCGCGCCCATGCCGGGCAGACTGACGTGGTCGAGCGCATCAGCGTCGCGATTGTCGGCGCGGGCGCCACCGGTGTCGAACTGGCAGCCGAGCTGCATAACGCCGCCCACGAGTTGCACGCTTATGGCCTCGACCGGATCAAACCGGAAAACATGCACATCACTCTGATCGAGGCCGGTCCGCGGGTCTTGCCGGCGCTGCCGGAGCGGATCGGCGGGCCGGTGCACAGGACCCTGGAAAAACTCGGGGTCAAGGTCATGACCAACGCGGCCGTCAGCCAAGTGACCGCCGACAGCCTGATCACTGCGGATGGCAAAGTCATCGACGCGAGCCTGAAAGTCTGGGCCGCCGGGATTCGCGCGCCGGAGTTCCTCAAGGACATCGACGGCCTGGAGACCAACCGGATCAATCAGTTGCAGGTGCTGCCTACACTCCAGACCACCCGCGACGAGAATATCTTCGCCTTTGGCGACTGCGCCGCCTGCCCGCAACCGGACAGCGACCGCAACGTTCCGCCCCGCGCCCAGGCCGCGCACCAGCAGGCCTCGCTGTTGGCGAAATCGCTGAAGCTGCGGATCGAAGGCAAGGCCTTGCCTGACTACAAATACACCGACTACGGCTCGCTGATCTCACTGTCGCGCTTCTCGGCAGTCGGCAACCTGATGGGCAACCTCACCGGCAGCGTGATGCTTGAGGGCTGGCTGGCGCGGATGTTCTACGTGTCGCTGTACCGCATGCATCAGATGGCGCTTTACGGCATGTTCCGCACGGCGATGCTGATGCTGGGCAGCAAGATAGGGCGTGGGACCGAGCCTCGGTTGAAGTTGCATTGAGCCAGCGGAACCGAGGTTGAATGATCCACCGCTATCGCGAGCAGGCTCGCTCCCACAGTTGATCATGGTCAATCCTGTGGGAGCGAGCCTGCTCGCGAAGACGGCAGTGCAGCCAAACCCGATCCAAGCGGCGACCGATCAAACCTGAAACCGCTGCACCATCGTGCGCAGCGAGTTCGCCAACTGCGAAAGTTCATGGCTGGACGCGCTGGTCTGGTCGGCCCCAGTGGCCGAGCGCACGGACAAATCACGAATATTGACCAGGTTGCGATCCACCTCGCGGGCCACCTGCGCCTGCTCTTCGGCGGCGCTGGCGATCACCAGGTTGCGCTCGTGGATCTGATGCACCGACGCCGTAATGGTTTGCAGCGCCTCCCCCGCGCGCTCGGCCATTGCCAGGGTACTGGCCGCACGGCTGGAGCTGGCCTGCATGGAATCCAGGGCCTGGGTGGCACCGCTGCGCATGCCTTGGACCATCTGCTCGATTTCCTGGGTCGATTGCTGCGTGCGATAGGCCAATGCCCGGACTTCGTCGGCGACGACGGCAAAACCACGGCCGCTCTCTCCCGCCCGCGCCGCTTCGATGGCCGCGTTGAGCGCCAACAGGTTGGTCTGCTCGGCAATAGCCCGGATCACATCCAGCACCTTGCCGATGTCCTGGGACTGGCTGGCCAGGGATTGCACCAGACCGCCGGTGATTTGCACATCGCTGGCGAGGGCGCTGATCGCGTTGACGGTATCGCTGACCCGTTCCTGGCCCAACATCGCCGACTCGCTGGATTGGCGTGTCGCATCGGAGGTGGACACCGCGTTGCGCGCGACCTCTTCCACGGCGGTAGTCATTTCGGTGACCGCAGTGGCGGCCTGCTCGATTTCGTTGTTCTGCTGTTGCAGGCTTTGAGTACTGTCGAGCGTGACGGCGTTCAATTCATCGGCAGCGGTCGCCAGTTGCGTCGCCGAGCCGCTGATGCCCAGCAGGGTTTGCCGAAGGTTCTGCTGCATGGTGGCCAACGCCTTGAGCAGGCGACTCACTTCATCATTGCCATGGGTCTCGATCGGCCGGGTCAGGTCACCGCGGGCCACACTCTCCGCGGCAGTCAGCGCCTCGCCCAGCGGCTTGACGATACTGCGGGTCAGCAACATTGCCAGGACCACCGTGGCCAGAGCCGCCAGCACCACGAACAGACTGACGATCATCCGCGAGTTGACGTAGTGCTCCTGGGATTTCTGGCTCTCGATGGACACCTGTTTGGAAAACAGTTGCGCAAGGTCGTTGAGCTGCTTGCCCGAGCCATCCACCACGGTTTTCATGTCCACCAGCAACAACTTGATCAATTCATCCCGCCGCCCCTGCTCCGCCAGGGTGAATGACTGGGCGATCCCCGCGCGGTAGGCGGTGAAGGTCTGCTTGAACTGCTCGTAGAGCGCCTTGCCTTCCGGTGTCACCACAAGCTTGTCGTAACTGGCAATTTTCTCGCTCAGTTCCTTGTCGCGGGTATCCATCTGTCCGCGATACACCGGGATGTTCTTCGGGTCTTCATCCAGGGCCATGCGCAGGGAAATGGTGCGGATGCGCAACATCAATTCGCGGATCTCGTCGCCGCCCCGGATGCTCGGCAGCCATTGGGTTTCCACCGCGACCTCGCTGTCGCGAATACTCGACATCTGCCCCAGCGCAAATACGCCGAGCAGCGCCACCAGCACGGCGATCAAGGCGAAACCCAGCGCGGCACGGGGGGCGATATTCAACTGACGAAGAAACATAACGGGCGCCTTTTCTTGTTATCGGCCTGAAGAGAGGGCGATCGTTCATGCCCCTGTCGGCGGGTTATCGGCAAGTTGTATGATGACTTGAAGGGAAGAGGCTTTCCGGCGGGCAAAAAAAATCCCCGTATCTTTCGATACGAGGATTTTTAATATGGTCGGGGTAAGGGGATTCGAACTCCTGACATCCTGCTCCCAAAGCAGGCGCGCTACCGGACTGCGCTATACCCCGGTAAAAAAAAGGCGACCTTCGCAAGTCGCCTTCCTCGATCAGCGCTTTTGGCCTCTGATCTTAAGATTCGATTCCAGCGAACTGGTTTCAAAAATGGTGGGTCGTGTGGGATTCGAACCTACGACCAATTGGTTAAAAGCCAACTGCTCTACCAACTGAGCTAACGACCCAAATATGGTCGGGGTAAGGGGATTCGAACTCCTGACATCCTGCTCCCAAAGCAGGCGCGCTACCGGACTGCGCTATACCCCGATTGAAATGGCTCCGTGACCAGGACTCGAACCTGGGACCCAATGATTAACAGTCATTTGCTCTACCGACTGAGCTATCACGGAACTGATATTTCAAGTTACTGCTATTTACCGCTACAGCGTTGAAGCTTGCTGCAACCTCTTCGACCCGTTTGCATCGCTGCGTTCGTGTGTCTGAGGCGCGCTATTCTACAATCTTCAACACCTCTGTCAACCCCTTAAATTGCTTTCAAGACAATGATTTGCAACTTATTTTGGATTCCTTCTCAGTGAGAAGTCGCCCTTGGGGTGACGTACTGCGGGGCGCACTTTACAAGCCTTTTCCTTTGAGTTCAACGGCCTGATGAAAAAAATGGCCTCGCCAGGCGAGGCCATTTCAATCACTGGCTGTTGCGGCTTTCAGTTGAAGACGATCTCGTCGTTTTCCACGGTGCCGGTCACGGTTTCGCCGGGCATGAAGCGGCCGGACAGAATCAACTGCGCCAACGGGTTTTCGATCCAGCGCTGGATGGCCCGTTTCAGCGGCCGTGCGCCATAGACCGGGTCGTAACCCACCGCGATCAGCTTGTCCAACGCCTCGTCGCTCAGTTGCAGCTTCAACTCACGCTCGGTGAGACGGCTGCGCAGGCGACCCAGCTGGATCTCGGTAATACCGGCGATCTGATCACGGGCCAGCGGCTCGAAGATCACCACTTCATCCACCCGGTTGATGAACTCGGGACGGAAGTGCGTGGAAATCGCGTCCATCACCGCAGCGCGTTGCGCCTCGCGATCGCCGACCAGTTCCTGGATCTGCGTCGAGCCCAGGTTGGAGGTCATCACGATCACCGTGTTGCGAAAATCCACCGTACGGCCGTGGCTGTCAGTCAGGCGACCGTCCTCAAGGACCTGCAAGAGGATGTTGAACACATCCGGGTGGGCCTTCTCGACCTCATCGAGCAGGATCACCGAGTAGGGTTTACGCCGCACGGCCTCGGTCAGGTAGCCGCCCTCTTCGTAGCCGACATAGCCTGGCGGCGCACCGATCAAGCGGGCCACGGAGTGTTTCTCCATGAACTCGGACATGTCGATGCGCACCATGGCCTCTTCGGTGTCGAAGAGGAATTCGGCCAGCGCCTTGCACAGCTCGGTCTTGCCCACGCCGGTCGGGCCGAGGAACATGAACGAGCCGCTCGGACGGTTAGGGTCCGACAACCCGGCACGGGACCGACGCACGGCGTTGGAGACCGCCACCACGGCTTCTTCCTGGCCGATCACGCGCTGGTGCAACAGGCTTTCCATCTTCAGCAGCTTGTCGCGCTCGCCTTCGAGCATTTTCGACACGGGAATGCCGGTCCACTTGGAAACCACCTCGGCGATTTCCTCTTCGGTGACCTTGCTACGTAGCAGCTGGTTTTCGCTCTTGCCGTGCTGGTCGACCATCTGCAGGCTGCGCTCAAGGTCCGGGATCACCCCGTATTGCAGCTCGGCCATGCGGTTCAGATCGCCCTTGCGGCGGGCCGCTTCGAGTTCCTGGCGAGACTGCTCGATCTTCTGCTGGATCTGCGCCGAGCCCTGGACTTCGGCTTTCTCCGAATTCCAGATTTCTTCGAGATCGGAATACTCGCGCTCGTGCCGGACGATTTCTTCCTGCAACCTTTCCAGGCGTTTCTTCGCGGCCTCGTCACTCTCTTTTTTCAGGGCCTGGGACTCGACCTTGAGCTGAATCAAGCGCCGCTCCAGACGATCCAGTACCTCAGGCTTGGAATCGATTTCCATGCGGATGCGGCTGGCGGCCTCGTCAATCAGGTCGATGGCCTTGTCCGGCAATTGCCGGTCAGTGATATAGCGGTGGCTGAGCTTCGCTGCCGCGATGATCGCGCCGTCGGTGATCGCCACCTTGTGGTGAACCTCGTAGCGCTCCTTCAGGCCGCGCAAGATCGCGATGGTGTCTTCTTCGCTCGGCTCCTCCACCAGCACCTTCTGGAAGCGCCGTTCCAGGGCCGCGTCTTTCTCGATGTACTGGCGGTATTCGTTGAGCGTGGTCGCGCCAACGCAATGCAACTCACCACGGGCCAGCGCAGGCTTGAGCATATTGCCGGCGTCCATCGAGCCCTCGCCCTTGCCGGCCCCGACCATGGTGTGCAATTCGTCGATGAACAGAATGATCTGCCCTTCCTGCTTCGACAGTTCATTGAGCAAGGCCTTGAGCCGTTCCTCGAATTCGCCGCGGTACTTGGCGCCAGCGATCAGCGCCCCCATGTCGAGGGACAGCAAGCGCTTGCCCCGCAGGCCGTCAGGCACTTCGCCATTGATGATGCGCTGGGCCAGGCCCTCGGCGATGGCGGTCTTGCCCACGCCAGGTTCACCGATCAGCACCGGGTTGTTCTTGGTACGGCGCTGCAGGACCTGGATAGTGCGGCGAATTTCATCGTCACGGCCGATCACCGGGTCAAGCTTGCCTTCCTCTGCGCGCTTGGTCAGGTCGACGGTGTACTTGTCCAGCGCCTGGCGCGCTTCCTCGTGGTTGGGGTCGTTGACCGCATCGCCACCACGCAGGTTGTTGATGGCATTTTCCAGGGCTTTCTTGCTCACGCCCTGGCCGAGCAGCAACTTGCCCAGCTTGCTGTTCTCGTCCATCGCGGCGAGCAGCACCAGTTCGCTGGAAATGAACTGGTCGCCCTTCTGTTGGGCCAGGCGATCGGCCTGGTTGAGCAGCCGCGCCAGATCCTGGGACATGTTCACGTCACCGGTCGGATTCTGGATCTTGGGCAGTTGGTCGAGTTCTTTGGCCAACTCTTTGCGCAGGCTGTTGACGTCAAAGCCCACCTGCATCAGCAGTGGCTTGATGGAACCGCCTTGCTGTTCGAGCATGGCCTGCATCAAGTGCGCCGGTTCGATGCCGGGATGGTCCAGGCCGACGGCCAGGGATTGGGCATCGGACAAGGCCAATTGCAGTTTGCTGGTTAAACGATCAATACGCATGGGTCACCTTCCTAATGAGCAGGCCGGACCTGAAAAAACATCCTGAATGAAGAAACCTGCCAGATACCGCTATAGATGTGGCCGATTCTGGAAGATTCAAGCAGTGCGCTGTTGATGCAGATCAGCAGAGTCTAGCGTTCAAGCCAGATCAGGGAAGCGAAGCGACCGGTGCGGGCGTTGCGACGGTAGGAAAAGAAGCGCGGATCGGTCACGGTGCACAGGCCGCCACCGTACACGGCGGTGACGCCGCGAGCCGCGAGACGCAGGCGCGCCAGCGCATAGATATCCGCCAGGTACTTCCCGGCATTGTGGCTGGGCATGAAGGCTTGTTGCGACTCGGGCAGTTGCGCAACAAAAACCTCACGCACCTCAGGCCCCACTTCGAACGCTTGCGGGCCGATGGCCGGGCCGAGCCAGGCGAGGATTTCTTCGGCCGGTACTTGCAGACGATCAAGGGTGGCTTCCAGGACTCCGTTGGCCAGCCCGCGCCAACCGGCATGGGCTGCCGCGACATGGGTGCCGGCGTGGTTACAGAACAATACAGGCAGGCAATCGGCCGTCATTGCCGCGCAGGCGATACCCGGCGTGGCGGTCCAGCAGGCATCGGCGACAGCCACCTCGACCGGGTCAGCTTCGACCACCTCGATACCGTGGACCTGCTGCAACCAGGCCGGACGCATGGCGAAACGATCGGTGAGGCGACGACGGTTTTCGGCGACGGCCGCAGGCTCATCGCCCACATGGTCGCCGAGGTTGAGGCTGTCGAACGGCGCCAGGCTGACGCCGCCCTCGCGGGTGGTGACACAGGCCTTGACCCGGGCCGGCGCGGGCCAGTCGGGTATCAGCCAGTCACTCATCCGATGAACGCCTCGCGATCCTGCTTGAGCAGCGTCAGCAGCCAGACGAAGTCATCCGGCAACGGCGATTCCCAGCTCATGCGCTTACCGGTCGTCGGGTGGTCCAGCTCCAGGAAGCGCGCGTGCAGCGCCTGGCGCGGGAAGTTTTTCAACGATTCGACCATGGTCTGGCTCGCGGCCGGCGGAATGCGGAAACGACCGCCATAGGCCGGGTCGCCCACCAGTGGGAAGTTGATATGGGACATATGCACGCGAATCTGGTGGGTCCGGCCGGTTTCCAGCTTGACCCGCACATGCGTGTGCGAACGAAAACGCTCCAGCACGCGGTAATGGCTGACCGCCTGCTTGCCACCCTCCATCACCGCCATGCGCTGGCGCTGCTGGCCGTGACGGCCGATCGGTGCGTTGATCTTGCCACCGGCGGTGACCACGCCGATCACGATGCATTCATAGATGCGGCTGACGCTGCGGCTTTGCAGCTGTGTGACCAGCTGTGTCTGCGCCTGGATGGTCTTGGCGACCACCATCAGGCCGGTGGTGTCCTTGTCCAGGCGGTGCACGATCCCGGCGCGGGGCACATTGATGATGTCCGGCACATGGTGCAGCAAGGCGTTGAGCAGGGTGCCATCGGCGTGACCGGCCGCCGGGTGGACCACCAGGCCCGCGGGCTTGTTGATCACCAGGATGTCGTCGTCTTCGTAGACGATGTCCAGGGCAATATCCTGGGCGACCCATTCTCCCTGGGCCTCCTGCTCGGCGGTCAGTTCGAGGATGGCGCCGCCATGGACGATGTCGCGCGGACGGATCACCGCCCCGTCCACTGTCAGGCGACCGTCCTTGATCCAGGCGGAAAGGCGCGAGCGCGAGTGCTCGGCGAAGAGTTGGGCGGCGACTTGATCGAGGCGTTGGCCGCCCAATTCGGACGGCACCTCTGCGCGAAGTTCTATTTTATCGGACATGCTCGGACTGGGCGTCGGCACAGCCTTTGGTTTCGGCTGCGCGCTTGTGGTTAAATACGGCGTCTTTTGCCCCGAGGCTTTCAACGGGGCGCTCATCATAACAGGACGGCCCCGCCCAAGACAGCGGCCGTCATAGGGACGCAAGCCGCCATGCAAGTGAAACACCTGCTGCTGATCGCCATCCTCGCATTGACTGCTGCTTGCTCGTCGAAGGAAGTCGTAGACGAAAACCTGAGCGAAGTCGAACTGTACCAACAGGCGCAGAACGACCTGGATAACAACAGCTATACCAGCGCCACCGCCAAGCTCAAGGCGTTGGAGTCGCGGTATCCGTTCGGTCGCTACGCCGACCAGGCGCAGCTGGAACTGATCTACGCCAACTACAAGAACGCCGAGCCGGAAGCTGCCAAGTCCGCCGCCGAGCGTTTCATTCGTCTGCACCCGCAGCACCCGAACGTCGATTACGCTTACTACCTCAAGGGCCTGACCTCCTTCGACCAGGACGTCGGCCTGCTGGCGCGCTTCCTGCCGCTGGACATGACCAAGCGTGACCCGGGCGCCGCGCGCGACTCCTACAACGAGTTCGCCCAGCTGACCAGCCGCTTCCCCAACAGCCGCTATTCGCCTGATGCCAAGCAGCGCATGATCTACCTGCGCAACCTGCTGGCGTCCTACGAAATCCACGTGGCTGACTACTATCTGACCCGCCAGGCCTACGTCGCCGCCGCCAACCGTGGCCGCTACGTGGTGGAAAACTTCCAGGAAACCCCATCGGTTGGCGACGGCCTGGCTGTCATGACCGAAGCCTACCAGCGCCTGCACCTGGATGACCTCGCGGCCACCAGCCTGGAAACGCTGAAGCTGAACTACCCCGATCACCCATCGCTGGTCGATGGCCAGTTCACCCCGCGGGTCGATGAAGCCGACAACCGTTCGTGGCTGAGCAAGGCGACCCTCGGCCTGATCGAATCCCGTCCGCCGCTGCCGCCGGGCGAAACCCGCGCCAACCAGGACGTCCAGCGCCAGTTCCAGGACGCCAAGGAAGCCATTCCGAACGAGCTCAAGCCCAAGGACGAAAATGGCGACGTGATCGAAGAAGAAGAGCCGGAAAGCGAATCCAGCGATCGCTCCTGGTTCAGCTACATGACCTTCGGCATGTTCGACTGAAAGCCAAGGCACCATAAAAAGGGAGACCCTGGGTCTCCCTTTTTCATGCCTGCATTTTATTGCGCTGTGCGCCGTTCCTGTCCTTGGCTAAACTGCCTGATCTCTAGCCAAAAAGCCGCCCATCATGCTTCGTTTACTGTTCTGGATCGCCCTGATTGCCGCCGCGATATGGTTGTGGCGCAAGTTCAAGGCAACCTCCGCCACATCGAACACCTCGCGTGACCATGACGCGCGCCCGATGGTGCGTTGCGCCCAGTGCGGGGTGCACCTGCCGCGCGACCGGGCGCTGGCCCTCGACCAACAATGGTATTGCAGCCAGGCTCACCTCGAGCAAGGCCCGGGTACTCGTGATCGCTGAGGCCTCGCGTCCCCGCGTCAAACAGGCGCAGCGTCTGCTGCGCCTCTATCACCTGTACCGCCTGAGCATCGGCATCACCCTGGTGCTGCTGATCACCAGCAACATGGACAACCGGCTGCTGGAGTTCGCCAACGACGACCTGCTGCGCAGCGGCAGCTGGTTGTATCTGGTGCTGAACATCCTGCTGGTGGTGTTCCTTGAAAATACGCGTCGCCCAGCCCGGCTGTTCGGGCTGGCGCTCACCGACGTATTGCTGCTGTCGTGGCTGTTCTTCGTCGCGGGTGGCGCCCCCAGCGCCATCGGCAACCTGATCATTGTCTCGGTAGCCATCGGCAACACCTTGCTGAAGGGGCGCATCGGCCTGCTGATCGCTGCCGTCGCCACCCTTGGCATCGTCGGCTCGACATTTGTCCTCGGCCTCAGCGACGCGAGCCGCCCCAGCAGCTATCTACAGGCAGGCACCCTGGGCGCCTTGTGTTTCGCCGCCGCTTTGCTGGTGCAAGGCCTGACCCGACGCCTGGAAGCCAGCGAAACCCTGGCCGAGCAACGGGCCAGCGAAGTGCTCAGCCTCGAAGCGCTCAACGCCTTGATCCTGCAACGCATGCGCACCGGCATCCTGGTGCTTGATCACCAGCACCGGGTGCGACTGGCCAACGAAAGCGCCTTGAACCTGCTGGGCATGCACGACCTGGTCGGCCAGCATATAGACGATTATTCCAGCGCCCTGGTCGAACGGCTGCAATCGTGGCGGAACAACCCCAGCCTGCGCGCGCAAAGCCTGACCATCAGCGGCACCGGCCTGACGCTGCAACCCAGCTTCATCGCCCTCGGCCCTCAGGATCAGCAGCAGATCCTGGTATTTCTCGAAGACCTGGCCCAAGTGGCCCAACATGCCCAGCAACTGAAACTCGCCTCCCTCGGGCGCCTCACCGCGGGTATTTCCCATGAAATCCGCAACCCTCTGGGCGCCATCAGCCACGCCGCGCAATTGCTCGGTGAATCCGAGGAACTGAACAACGCCGACCGACGTCTGACGCAGATTATTCAAGACCACTCCCTACGAATGAATCGCGTCATCGAAAACGTCCTGCAGCTGTCCCGCCGCCAGCAAACCGCGCCGCAACGCCTGGATTTACGCACATGGCTGGAGCAATTCGCCCTGCGGACCCGGGAAAACGCGGCCGAACCCCAGCGATTGCACCTGAGCATCGACCCGGGCGACTACATCACACTCATGGACCCCGACCAACTGGCCCAGGTGCTCGACAATCTGCTGCGCAACGCCTGGCGTCATAGCGCAATGGCCCATGAACAGGCCGAGGCCTGGTTGAAGCTGTTTGTCGACCCGCACAGTCAACTGGCCACGCTGGACATCATCGACAACGGCCCTGGCGTAACGCCGGAGCAGCAGGCGCACTTGTTCGAACCCTTCTTCACCACCAGCAGCCAGGGCACCGGCCTCGGGCTCTATCTGTCCCGTGAGCTGTGCGAAAGCAACCAGGCCCGCCTAGACTTCAAATCACGCCAAGGCGGCGGTTGCTTTCGCATCACCTTTGCTCACGGACGGAAACAGATTTGAATACACGCTCACGGCAACGAATCCTGATCGTCGATGACGAAACGGACATCCGCGAACTCCTGGAAATCACCCTGGGAAGGATGAAACTCGACACCCGCAGCGCCAAGAACCTCGCCGAGGCCCAAGCCCTGCTGGCAGGTGAAACCTTCGACCTGTGCCTGACCGACATGCGCCTGCCCGATGGTACCGGCCTGGAACTGGTGCAACACATCCAGCAACGCGTTCCTCAACTGCCGGTGGCGATGATCACCGCCTATGGCAGCCTGGAAGTCGCTATCGACGCGCTCAAGGCCGGCGCCTTCGACTTCCTGACCAAACCGGTCGACCTGGGGCGGCTGCGGGAGCTGATTGGCAGCGCCTTGCGCCTGTCGCCGGGTGCTGCGCCGAGTACGACCGTCGAGCGCTGCCTGTTGGGCGACTCGCCACCCATGCGCAGCGTGCGGCGACAGATTGAAAAACTCGCCCGCAGCCAGGCGCCGGTCTACATCAGCGGCGAATCAGGCTGCGGCAAGGAACTGGTGGCGCGCCTGATTCATGAACAAGGCCCTCGCTACAGCCAGGGGTTTGTGCCCGTCAATTGTGGGGCCATTCCAACGGAGTTGATGGAAAGCGAGTTTTTCGGCCATCGAAAAGGCAGCTTCACCGGCGCCATCGAAGACAAGCCCGGCCTGTTCCAGGCGGCTCACGGCGGGACCCTGTTCCTCGATGAAGTCGCCGACCTGCCGCTGGCGATGCAGGTCAAGCTGTTGCGTGCCATCCAGGAAAAAGCCGTGCGCGCGGTGGGCGGGCAACAGGAAGAAGTGGTGGATGTACGAATCCTCTGCGCCACCCACAAGGACCTCGGCGCAGAAGTCGCCGCCGGTCGCTTTCGCCAGGACTTGTATTACCGGCTGAATGTGATCGAACTGCGCGTCCCGCCCTTGCGTGAACGCCGGGAAGACATCGAGCTGCTGGCCAACCACATGCTCCAGCGCCTGGCCACCAACGCCGGCAGCCCAGTGGCGACGCTCCATCCGCAAGCCCTCAAAGCGCTGCAGAACTACCGCTTCCCGGGCAACGTGCGAGAACTGGAGAACATGCTCGAACGGGCCTACACCCTGTGCGAACACCAGCAGATCGAGGCCGATGACTTGCGTCTCGCCGAACACAGCGGGGCTGGCGAGGCGGGCAATCCGGATCTGATGCAGGTCGACAATCTGGAAGATTATCTGGAGGACGTCGAACGCAAGGTCATCCTGCAGGCCTTGGAAGAAACCCGCTGGAACCGCACCGCAGCGGCGCAGAGATTGAAGTTGTCGTTTCGGTCGATGCGGTATCGGTTGAAGAAGTTGGGGTTGGATTGAAGGCAGCGCTCATCCCGTGGCGAGGGAGCTTGCTCCCGCTCGGCTGCGCAGCAGTCGTAAAAACATCCTGCTGTTTCCCAGATGCACCTTGCTGAATGATTTTGGGTCTGCTGCGCAGCCCAGCGGGAGCAAGCTCCCTCGCCACGGGATTTTTGGTTGCTGCCGCAGCTGCGCTCCCACAGGGAAAGCCGAACCTACAGCCGCCCCGCCGGGGCATACGGCGCAGGATCAATCACCGGCTCACGCCCCAGCATCACGTCGACGAACAACCGGCACGAAGCCGGCGCCAGCACCAGGCCGTTGCGGTAATGGCCGCAGTTCAACCACAACCCCGCAAACCCCGGCACTTCGCCAATGTAGGGAATACCCTCCGGCGATCCTGGCCGTAACCCGGCCCAATGCCCCACCAACTCGGCGTCGGCCAACGCCGGGATCAACTCCAGAGCCGAAGCCTTGAGGCTTTCCAGCGCCGCATCGGTCGGCGTCTTGTCGAAGCCTTCATGCTCCAGCGTACTGCCGATCAAAATGTGCCCGTCACGACGCGGAATCGCATAACGGCCCTTGGCCAGGACTATGCTCGAGAGAAAATCGGACGCGCACTTGTACAAAATCATCTGGCCCTTCACCGGCTCGACCGGCAACTCCAGTCCCAGCGTTCCCAGCAACTCGCCGCTCCAGGCACCCGCGGCGAGTACGATTTGATCACCGCGTATCTCACCCGCTGAGCTCTTCACGCCAATGACACGCTCACCGTCGCGAATGAACCCGCTGACTTCGCAATGCTCATGAAGCGTGACACCCGGCATCGCCTGCAACGCAGCCTTGAGGGACTTCACCAGCCGCGGGTTACGCACATTCGCCACATCGGCCATGTAGATCGCCCGGGAGAAACCCGAGCCCACTACCGGAACCGCATCGTGGACCGCGGAGATATCCACAGTTCGCAGCGGACGCCCTTCCCGCTCGGCCCAGGCCAGTGCTTCAGCCTGGTCGTCGAGGTCCAGCCAATACAGGCCGGTGACATGCACTTGCGGATCGATCCCGGTCGTTGCGAACAAGGAATCACCCAGCTGTGGATAAAAATCCTGCGACCAGTGGGCCAGCGCGGTGACCGCCGGGCTATAGCGCCACGGGTACAGCGGCGAAACAATACCGCCGCCGGCCCAGGAAGATTCCTGGCCAAGCCCGGAGCGGTCCAGCAGCACCACCCGCTGGCCTTCGGAGGCGAGATTGAATGCCGTCAACAGGCCGATGACTCCGCCGCCGACTATCACCACTTGCTGTTGCCTGGTCATGTTCTGTTTCGACTCACAAGACAGAGGGCGCTCGTCCGCACCCGGATAAAAACTCAACGACCCCAGCAATCCTTGGTGGTCACGCCGGCAGCGGAGTTGATATTGCCCCGCTTGCCCGTGTTGTCGATCGTAAAATCACCGCACTTGTCCGTCGCCATGGACGAGCCACTTCTGCGTAGTGCGGTCAGGGTAAAGCTCTGCTCCGTCGGCGTCAGGTTAATAGTGTAGAAATCGTTGCCACCGCTCAGGCCAGTCGCGTTGGTATAGACGTTGGTCTTCGAATAGTGACGTTCGAGAATCTGCGCCTGTTCCGACAGCAGTCCGGCGATTTCGGCCCGGCGCCCCTTCTTCATGTATTCGGTCAGGCTCGGATAGCCGATGGTGATCACGATACCGATGATCGCGATGACGATCATGATTTCGATCAAGGTGAAACCCCGGTTGGATTTGCGCATGCCTTACCTCACTGTATTTGCCGCCACATGATACGACGGCTGCCACCGACGGACTTGGTCAGCAGGTCGGTGATTCCACCACCGGAGTCATTCACGACCATATTGGTTGCTCCATTGGCGCTGACGACGGCACTCAAGGTCGGGATCCCCCCCGTGAACACCACGCCAGCGGAAATCGTGTCGAGGGTATTGATCGAACCATCGTTGTTGGTATCGAGCACCGCGTAGTTGAGCATCTTACCGTTGAACGCATCCACTTCGATCAGCTTGCCGGTACCGAAGCTCGCGCATGGGTCAGTGGTATCAACGGCGGCGGTGGTGAAGACAACACGCCCAAGTACCAGGCTGGCCGGGTTGATTACCCGTTCGCCGGTCAACGCGTTGTTGTATATCAGCGGCAGATACCAGCCTTTTTGCGTGGGATAGGCCACGTTATTCTGGCTGGTGGTCACGAATTGCCCGGTAGTACCGGAAAAAATGCTGGTGATCGACTGGGCCTGCAGGCTTGCCACGGTAATCTGCCCGGCGCCGCCGCTAGCGTCCCAGATCGAATAGAAACCTTGCAGGTCCTTGTTGAGCTTGTCCGCCGACTCGTTGAACTTGCCCGTGCCGAAAAATACCTGGATGCCGCCCTGGGGGTTCTCCGCCAGCAACGGTTGCGCGGTGATCGGCTGTGTCGCCCCACCTGGAGCGGTGAACAACGGCTGGCCGGCAAACGCCAGACCCCAGGTGTTCGGCGAAGTCGCGCTGAGGTCGAACTTCCACATCCGTCCTTTCAGGTCCCCGCCATAGGCCGCCTGCACAACATTCTGGGCGTTGACCCGCAGCTTGACCGACGAAAGGCCGTTATTGGTGTCGGGGCTGTTGACGACAATCTTGCGAATCAGCGAGCCGTCGCGAACGTCCACCACATACAGCGCCGCCACGCCGGTATTACTGCCATAACCATTGGCGATGAACGCCGCCCAACGACCGTCCGCAAGGCGCGCGACTTCAGGGCGCGCATAGGCGTAGCCCAGGTCATTGAAGACATTGGCTGCGTTGGCGAGGGTCGGCGCGCTGATCTCCCACAAGGCCCGGATCGCATTGCCTGCCGCTGCGTCGAACAGTTGCACCGCGTAAAACGCCCGGCCGCCCGCGCCGGTGCCACCCAGGGCCAGCGTTTTCCAGACGCTGCCCAGTTGCGCATCGAATACTGCAACCTGCCCGTCCACCAGGAATTTATGACTCACGCCATTGATGTAGCCGGGATCAGCGATGAGCTGCAATGAAGGCAGCACGGTCGACGGCATATATGCGTAACGGCGGGCTCCGTTGGCGCTGTTGATGACACTGAAGAAACCATCATTGCCATTCACCACCAGGCTGCTGCTCATGTTTGCCGCCTTGGTCGTCAGGTAATTGCTGTAACTGGTGTCGTTCAGCAGGTCCGAGGCGGTCTGGTCATTGGGCGAGGCCAGGGCCAGCGGCGAATTGATGATGTCCCCCAGCAGGACGCTGCGCACCTTGAGCCCGGTCTTGTTGACGCCCTTGCTCCATTCCACCAGATCGCTGCCGGTGATCCCCGTGGGCAGGCCCTGGCTCAGGCTGGTTTGCTGGGCCGGCGAAAAGTTGCCGTAGGCCAGGGTCACCGGCACGTTGGTCGCGGTGTTCCAGGACTGGTAGAGCGGCGGTGTGGCACCGGGAACGATAGCGGTGTCAGTGGTCCACTGCGCTGCTGCGGTGTTCACCGTTCCAGCGGAATTGAAGCCGAATGCCTTGATGGTGCCGCGCCAGTCCCTGGGGTCGTAGGTGGTCTGGTAAAAACTGGAAGTGCTGGAGAGCGTCGCGCCATTGCTGGTGCCGCCGCCTCCCGAACCGGCCTTGGAGGTGATGTCGCTCAGGGCCGACGACAGGGCCGAGTTCAGGCCTTCACTGTCGGTGGCCGGATAATATTTGCCCGCACCGTAACGAGCAGCGTCGGAAAGCATCTGGTTGGTGACAGCAAAACCGACGGTGTAGGTATTGAGGTACTGTCGGCGGAATTCGGCTCCATCCCAGCTTTTCCCGGTGACGTCGGTGCCGGTGGAACGCATGTCGATGTCGAAGGCGAATTTGGCAATGTCGTCCAGGTACAGCGTGTCGCCCTCTCCGTCCCCCTTGGGATCGGCGCCATCGTTGGCGCTGATGCCATCCCAGTTTGGCAAGCGGCTCCCCCCGGACGGATCATCGGTAGGAAACGTTCGGTCAAAAGTGGGCAAACCATCAGTGATCACCACGCCAAAATTTTTCTGGCATCGGTACTGAATCGGGCTGGTATAGGTACTTGGGGTGTTGTTGTAATAAGGCGCCATACCTCTGAAATAACGAGTGACTTCGTAGTAACTCTCAGCCAGCGGCGTATTGGCGACGGCGCCTAGCGCGTTTATGGCGCTGATCAAGGCGCTGTAGTTAGTATTCGCCTGCGTCTGGGTGACACTGCCACTTACCGGCGACAGATCGCTGATCGCACGAGCAATATAGCCGCCAGGGCCGGAGTTGAAGCTGTTGGGCGAATTGAAAGTGGCAAGGCCGATGCGCAGGGAGCGATTGTTGCCGACCAGATCAGTCGAAACATTCCTTGCTACGTTTATTCGATAGTCTCTCGGGATTGAGCCGTTGGTGAAGTCCCGGCTTGAACCGTTGGCAAGGGTGACTAGATAAGATAAGTACTTAGCTGTGTAGCGAGTATTCTCGCCGCCAACCGGATCGGGTAACCGCAGGCAAACCTGACCAAAGCCAGTTCGGTAGAAGCCATACCAGCCATTTAAACAATCGCCGCGGAACAGACTCGCAAGCAAGACGTTCCCGTCGTTTGCCGCAAGCAGCGCCCTATTGCTGCTGCTACAACTTCTGTCGTCAGTGCATATAGAAATCGGTGGTTGCGTTGCCGCCGGATCAAACCCCGCCGCCCAGATAATGTTGTTCATGCTCCCCGAATCATCGATCAGCAGCATCACGTTGGGCGTCACCGCCGCCGCACTCAACAGCGGTGATTCCGACGGTGTGAAGCCATAGACCGGGGCCGTCAGGTAAAGGCTGAGCAACATCCCCCACAACGCCTGGCGCCAGCCCCGAAGCACTCTAATATTTCGCATAGATGCTCTCCACCACGCTGCGCTGGTTGTTGCCCACCACCGCCACCGCCGTGATCCGGTACAGCGTCGCCGAGGTATTGAGCGGCACGTTGACTGCCGTAAGGGTTGTGCCGATATTCTGCACGCCGTAAAACCCACCGGCGGCGGCCACCCAGAGCACCCCCGACGAGGAATAACGCCCCGCCACCGTCACTGTTGCCGACTCAGGCGGTGGCGCGCATTGGGCCGCGGTACAAACCGGCAACGAATAACTTTCTGCCTGCACCGCGCTTTCCCCGATCCTCAGCGCCGCCTCGGCCATCTGGAACGACTGGTTGCGCTGCATGACGCTGCTGGTCATCTTTTCCTGGAGCGTGGCGCTCTGCATCGATGACAAACCAATCAGTGTCAGCAGCAGCAAAAAGACCAGGCTGACCAGCAAGGCCATGCCACGCTGGCGATACCCGAAACCTGTCGACCTCATCAGTCGCCCCCTCATAGCAGCCGGTTGCGCAAGGCAGCAACCACGTTGAAGGTCTGCTCGCGCACGGTATTTTTCGGGTCGTACAGCGTCAGCGTCAGGCGCACGCTGCGGATCAGCGCCGGGTCGCTCGGGTTGCCGCTGTAGCTGGTGGCTGCGATGTCCGTCGCGCTGCCGGCCACGCCGAAGGTCACGTCGAATGCCCGCACGTTATCCACCAGCACCGCCATGGTCGGGTTGCCAGCGCCGCTCCCCAGCAATAACTGATTGTTGTTGAAACCATAAATCAGCCGCCGGATCGGAAAGGCCATCTGCCCGCTCGCGGGTGCTCGCGTTCCGGTGTAGGCGGCGGCCGTATTGCGGCAATCGGAAACGATGGTCCAGGTCGGCGCACTGCCGCTATTGCCGATATCCGCCGTGACCAGGGTCAACCTGCGGGTGGCGTTGTCCCAGCGAATCGGGGTGATCTGGCTGGCGGCGAAATCATTGTTCGAAGACGCATCGGTGACCGTCGCCAGGCAGCCGAACATGCCCACCATGCGAATTTCCTGAACCATTTTGCTCAAGGCAAACCGTGCATCCTCCTGCATCACCGCGGCGGCACTCTGGCTTACGTAAGTATTTTTCGCGGCGATGAAAATCTGCACGACGCCCAGCACGACGATCAGGCTGATGACCAGCGCGATCATCAGTTCGATCAGCCCGAAACCCCGGCTATGCCGGTTCATGGCGTCGTCGCCAATGGATCGACAGCGACCCGGCTGGTCAGCACAAAGCTGCGTCGCGCCTCGGCCGCGTTGGTCGTGTTGGCAGCCCGGGCGTCGTCCCAGGAAATGGTGATGGTGTAGACCCGCTGGTTCAGCGCAACCGTACCGGTGGCCGTGGCGCCGCCGAAAGCGACGATGTTGGTCTTGAAGTCATAAAGGTCCTGGTCCCGGGCCACGTTGAGGTTCGGCGAGCTCGGCGGCGTGATGGTGTAGTCGGCACCGGAATTGGCCCGGATGCGGTCCAACAAGTCGTAGGCGATGAAGCTGGCCTGGCTGGTCATGCGCGAGCTGTCGGTGTATTTGAGGGCATTGAGCTGGACCATCGCCGCCCCCAGCAAACCCACGCCGAGAATCAGCATCGCCACCAGCACCTCGATGAGCGTCATGCCCTCCTGCGCCGTTTTACTGCAATCCTTCATCCGCAATTTCCACCCAATACGATTCGTCCATTGAGGCAGACATTGAGCGTCCTGCTCTGCGTCCCTCTCACGTAATTGAAGCCCACCGGCGTGGTCGGTGCCGATAACCCGCCCAGGTTGTTGAAATCAATGTTGGTCACTTCTGAGGTTAGCGTCAGAGTCACGCCGCCGCCCATTGCTGGAACAACCCGCAATACATTGGTCGGATTGGCCGGGTTGCCCGTGTTGTCATACACCATCAATTCGCCGCTCCAGGCACCGCCCTGCGTGGTGGGACGAATTCGCGTGGTGATGCCACGGTTGATCGCTTCCATTCGCGCGAAATTCAAGGCTCGGCGCAGGTCGTCGATCTCGGTATCGGCCTTGGTACTTTGCAGCGAGCCGGTGAATGACGGCACCGCCATGGTGATCAGGATCAGCAGCACGCCGAGGGCCACCAACACCTCGATCAGCGTGAAACCTTTTGTACGAAGATCCATCGATGCCCTCCGTTGCCGTCGGCTATACCTGCTTCTACACGCTAGAACAAACCGTCGCCGTATGCGAAGTGCCACAACGATTCATAAGCCTTAAATCCGCTTCACGCTCTCCAGGGAGGAGACGTCATGCATCAACAGGGCTTCAGCCTGATTGAACTGCTCATGGGACTGGCGATTGCCGCAATTGTTCTGCCGTGGGCCGGTGCAAGCTACAAAGAGCTGATCGAGTCCATCGAACGCGAGGATACCGCCCGGTTGCTGATCAGCGGGTTGCGTTTTGCCCGCAGCGAAGCCATCACGCGCAACCGCCGCATCTTGATCCAGGGAATCGACAATGATTGGGGCAGGGGCTGGCGGATCACGCTGGACAACAAGGAGCAAACCTTGCTGAGGGAGCGCAGCGGTCATGCTCGGGTGGTTGGCAACTCGCCAGTAAAACACCGGGTGAGGTTCGGCGGCCAGGGAGAAGCCCTGCACCCCGACGGCGCGTTCCAGGCAGGCACGCTGCATGTCTGCGCCAGACGCGGGCCGGTCAGCCATCACCAGGTGATCCTGGCGCCCTCCGGCCGCGTCCGCCTGGAAAGTGTCAAAGCCGAGCAGGCCCTGTGTGAAAAAGGACTCAAAGCAGGGAACGGACCCGCAGCTCTTTCGGCATCGAGAACGTAATGTTTTCCTCGCGCCCCGCCAGCTCGTTGGCACCCGTTGCGCCCCAGGCCTGCAACTGCTCGATCACCCCGCGTACGAGGACTTCCGGCGCGGAGGCACCGGCGGTGATACCGATCCGCTCGACACCGTCGAACCAGCTGCGCTGCATGTCCTCGGCACCGTCGATCAGATAGGCCGGGGTCGACATGCGTTCGGCCAGCTCGCGCAAGCGGTTGGAGTTGGAGCTGTTCGGGCTGCCGACCACCAGGACCACATCGCACTCGTTGGCCAGTTGCTTGACCGCGTCCTGACGATTCTGGGTTGCGTAGCAAATGTCATCCTTGCGCGGCCCGCCGATGGCCGGGAAGCGCGTGCGCAGGGCGTCGATCACCCGGCTGGTGTCGTCCATGGACAAGGTAGTCTGCGTAACGAAAGCCAGCTTTTCCGGGTTGCGAACCTGCAAGGCCGCCACGTCTTCTTCGTCTTCGACCAGGTAGATCGCGCCGCCATTGCTGGCGTCGTACTGGCCCATGGTGCCTTCAACTTCCGGGTGGCCTTCATGGCCGATCAGGATGCATTCGCGACCATCACGGCTGTAGCGCGCCACCTCGATGTGGACCTTGGTAACCAACGGGCACGTAGCATCGAACACTTTCAAGCCACGGCCGGCAGCTTCGGTACGCACCGCCTGGGAAACGCCGTGGGCGCTGAAGATCACGATGACGTCGTCCGGCACCTGGTCCAGTTCTTCGACGAAGATGGCCCCACGGCTGCGCAGGTCCTCGACGACGAACTTGTTGTGGACCACTTCATGGCGCACATAGATCGGCGGTCCGAAGACTTCCAGGGCGCGGTTGACGATTTCGATCGCCCGGTCCACGCCAGCGCAGAAGCCACGGGGGTTGGCGAGTTTGATTTGCATGCTGTGCCTCGTGTCTGTGGGAGCGAGCCTGCTCGCGATGCGGTGGTTCAGTCAACTCGGTGGCGACTGTGACGCAGCCTTCGCGAGCAGGCTCGCTCCCACAGGTATTGTGGGTGCGGTAATTGCTGTTAAACGTTAAACCGCCTTCACTTCAAGGATTTCCACCTCGAAGCTCAAGGTCTTGCCCGCCAGTGGGTGGTTGAAGTCCACGGTCACCTCGGCATCGTCAAAAGCTTTCACCACACCCGGCAGCTCGGCGTTGGCCGCGTCGTTGAAGATCACCAGCAGGCCCTCGGACAGCTCCATGTCCTGGAACTGCGAGCGTGGCATGGTCTGCACGTTTTGCGGGTTGGGCTGACCAAAGGCATTTTCCGGAGGAACCACCACGGTGCGCTTGTCGCCGGCCTTGAAACCGAAGATCGCCGCTTCAAAACCCGGCAGCAGGTTGCCGTCGCCGACCTTGAACACCGCCGGCGCCTTGTCGAACGTGCTGTCGACGGTGTCGCCGTTTTCCAGGTGCAGGGCGAAGTGAAGCTTCACTTCGGTGTTTTGAGCGATACGCTGCTCAGTCATGGACGGCTTCTCCGGTTTTCTTGCTCTTGAACATATCCAGGGCGAGCATTACGGCGCCCACGCTGATGGCACTGTCGGCAATGTTGAACGCCGGGAAGTACCAGCGGTTCTGCCAATGCACCAGGATGAAATCGATCACATGGCCCAAGGCAATCCGGTCGTACAGGTTGCCCAGCGCGCCACCCAGGACCAGCGCCAGCGCCACGGCCAGCCAGGTCTCGTCACGCCCCAGGCGCTTGAGCCAGACCACCAGCACGGCGCTGACCACGACGGCGATCAGGGCGAACAGCCAACGCTGCCAGCCCGAACTGTCGGCCAGGAAGCTGAATGCCGCGCCGGTGTTGTAGGCCAGCGTCCAGCTGAAGTAGTCGGGGATGACCACGATCTGCTGGTACATGGTCAACGAACTCTCGAAGTAGTACTTGCTGGCCTGGTCGATGACCAGTACCAGCACACTCAACCAGAGCCAGCCCAGCCGTCCGAAACGGCCTGCTGCGTTGGGCGCCAGATCAGGCATAGTGGCGAACCTCGCCCGTACCGCTGATGTTGTCGACGCAACGACCACAGATTTCCGGATGCTCCGGGTTCACACCGACGTCTTCGCGGCAGTGCCAGCAACGGGCGCACTTGACGAAGCTCGACTTGACCACCTTGAGCTTCAGGCCGCTTACCTCGGTGACCACCGCATCGGCCGGCGCCTGCACCAGCGGCGCGACGCTGGCGGTCGAGGTAATCAGCACGAAGCGCAGCTCGTTGCCCAGCTTGGCCAGATCGGCACCCAGCGCCTCTTCGGCGTAAAGGGTCACTTCAGCCTGCAGGTTGCCGCCGACAGCCTTGGCCGCCCGCTGGATTTCCATTTCCTTGTTGACCGCCGCCTTGACCGCCATGATCCGGTCCCAATACGCACGGTCCAGCTCGAAGCCTTGCGGCAGTTCGGTCAGGCCTTCGTACCAGGTGTTGAGCATCACCGATTCGTTGCGCTCGCCCGGCAGGTATTCCCACAGCTCATCGGCGGTGAACGCCAGGATCGGCGCGATCCAGCGCACCAGCGCCTCGCTGATGTGGAACAGCGCGGTCTGGCACGAACGACGTGCCTTGCTGTTGGCGCCGGTGGTGTACTGGCGGTCCTTGATGATGTCGAGGTAGAAACCGCCAAGCTCCTGCACGCAGAAGTTGTGGATCTTCGAGTAGACGTTCCAGAAACGGTATTCACCGTAGTGCTCCTGCAATTCGCGCTGCAGCAACAGGGTGCGGTCCACGGCCCAGCGGTCCAGCGCAAGCATGTCTTCGGCCGGCAGCAGGTCGGTGGCCGGATTGAAACCGGTCAGGTTCGAAAGCAGGAAGCGCGCGGTGTTGCGGATCCGCCGGTAGGCGTCCGCGCTGCGCTGCAGGATCTGCTCGGAAACGGCCATCTCGCCGGAATAGTCGGTGGACGCGACCCACAGGCGCATGATGTCGGCGCCGAGGGTGTCGTTGACTTTCTGCGGCGCGATCACGTTGCCCAGGGACTTGGACATCTTGCGGCCGGCCTCGTCGACGGTGAAACCGTGGGTCAGCAGCTCGCGGTAAGGCGCGTGATTGTCGATGGCGCAACCGGTCAGCAAGGACGAGTGGAACCAGCCACGGTGCTGGTCCGAACCTTCCAGGTACAGGTCGGCGCGCGGGCCGTTCTCGTGGCCCATCGGATGCGAGCCGCGCAACACGTGCCAATGAGTGGTGCCGGAATCGAACCAGACGTCGAGGGTATCGCTGATCTTGTCGTACAGCGGCGCTTCGTCGCCGAGCAGCTCGGCGGCATCGAGCTTGAACCAGGCTTCGATGCCTTCGGCTTCAACGCGCTTGGCCACTTCTTCCATCAGTTCGACGGTGCGCGGGTGCAGCTCGCCGCTTTCCTTGTTCAGGAAGAACGGGATCGGCACGCCCCAGTTGCGCTGGCGGGAGATGCACCAGTCCGGACGGTTGGCGATCATCGAGTGCAGGCGCGCCTGGCCCCAGGCCGGAACGAATTGGGTCTCTTCGATGGCCTTGAGCGAACGCTGGCGCAGGGTGTCGCCGCTGGTTGGCTGCTTGTCCATGCCGATGAACCACTGCGCGGTCGCGCGGTAGATCAGCGGGGTCTTGTGGCGCCAGCAGTGCATGTAGCTGTGTTCGATGACGGTGGTGTGCAGCAGCGCGCCGACTTCGGTCAGCTTGTCGACGATGGCCGGGTTGGCTTTCCAGATGAACTGGCCGCCAAAGAATTCCAGCGACGGCACGTAGACGCCATTGCTCTGCACCGGATTGAGGATGTCATCGTTGACCATGCCGTATTTCTTGCAGGTCACGAAGTCGTCGACGCCATAGGCCGGCGCGGAGTGAACCACGCCAGTGCCGGCGCCCAGTTCCACGTAGTCGGCCAGATACACTGGCGACAGGCGGTCATAGAACGGATGACGGAAGTTGATCAGCTCCAGCGCCGAGCCTGGCGCGGTGGCAATCACCGAACCTTCCAGGCTGTAGCGGGCCAGGCAGGATTCGACCAGCTCTTCGGCCAGCACCAGCAGTCTGTCGCCGACGTCGACCAGGGCGTAGTTGAATTCCGGATGGACGTTCAGCGCCTGGTTGGCCGGGATGGTCCATGGGGTGGTGGTCCAGATCACGATGGCGGCCGGCTTGGCCAGCTTGCCCAGGCCGAAAGCGGCGGCAAGCTTGTCTTCATCGGCGATCGGGAACGCGACATCGATGGTCGAGGACTTCTTGTTCTCGTACTCGACTTCCGCCTCGGCCAGGGCCGAACCACAGTCGAAGCACCAGTTGACCGGTTTCAGGCCCTTGAACACGAAGCCGCCCTCGACGATTTTCGCCAGGGCGCGGATTTCACCGGCTTCGTTCGCAAAGTCCATGGTCTTGTACGGATTGGCGAAGTCGCCCAGCACGCCGAGACGGATGAATTCGGACTTCTGCCCTTCGATCTGCTCAGTGGCGTAGGCACGGCACAGCTCGCGGGTCTTGTCGGCGCCCAGGTTCTTGCCGTGGGTCACTTCGACCTTGTGCTCGATCGGCAGGCCGTGGCAGTCCCAGCCCGGGACATACGGCGCGTCAAAACCCGACAGGGTCTTGGAGCGGATGATCATGTCCTTGAGAATCTTGTTCAGCGCGTGACCGATGTGGATGGTGCCGTTGGCGTACGGAGGGCCGTCGTGCAAGACGAACTTCGGACGATCCTTGCCAATTTCGCGCAACTTTCCGTACAGGCCAATGCTGTCCCAACGCTGCAGAATCTGTGGTTCGCGCTGAGGCAGGCCGGCCTTCATTGGGAAGGCGGTGTCCGGAAGGTTTAGCGTGGCTTTATAGTCGGTCATTTAAGGCTCTTCATTAGCGATTGGCGCTGGTTGCGACAAGGGCACGGGCGGCGGCGATATCTGCATGGATCGCCGTCTTGAGCGCCTCCAGAGAGGCAAAACGCTGCTCTTCACGCAGCTTCTGGTGGAAAACCACCGTCAAACGCCGGTCATACAGATCGCCGGCAAAATCCAGAATGTGTACTTCGAGATGGGCCTTGCCATCCCCCTGCACCGTGGGGCGTACGCCGATATTGGCGACGCCGGGCCAGGTCTTGCCGTCGATGTCGACACTCACCAGGAACACCCCAGTCAACGGCACACGACGGCGCTTGAGTTGCACGTTGGCCGTCGGCGTGCCCAATTGGCGCGCCAGTTTCTGCCCGTGCAGGATCCGCCCGGCAATCCGGTACGGCCGGCCGAGCAAGCGCTCGGCCAATTCGAAGTCCGCCGCCGCCAGGGCATTGCGGACCTGGGTGCTGCTGACGCGCAAACCGTCCATTTCGACGGTCTGTGCCGCTTCGACGGTGAAGCCCTGGGCGATGCCGGCCTGTTGCAGGTAATCGAAATCCCCTGCCCGGTCGCAGCCGAAACGGAAATCGTCGCCGACTTCCAGATGCTTCACGTCGAGACCGTCCACCAGGATGGTATCGACAAACTCGGCGGCGCTGAGCTGGCTCAGGCGCTGGTTGAAGGCCAGGCAGAGGACCCGATCGACGCCTTCGGCGGCCAGCAGTTGCAGTTTGTCACGCAACCGGGCCAGACGCGCCGGAGCGGTGTCCGGAGCAAAGAACTCCCGGGGCTGCGGCTCGAAGATCACCACGCAGCTGGGCAGGCCCAACTCCAGCGCACGCTCGCGCAGCCGCGCCAGGATAGCCTGGTGGCCACGGTGAACACCGTCGAAGTTGCCAATAGTGGCGACACAGCCCCGATGCCGGGGACGCAGGTTGTGGAGGCCTCGAACCAGCTGCATAACGCGCTTCTTGCTCATAAAGTGGCCGATTATAACCACACCCGGCGGTCGGCGACAGGCAACACCGTAACCCAAAGTGATCGAACCGACAAAACCGCCGTCCGGCCCGGGATTATCGAAGGCAACCGTTCAGCTCAAGGCCTTGCGATTGAAGTCGCGCAGACGGAATCCCATTAGCAGCAACATGCCGAAATAAGCCACCACGCCGGCCACGACCAGCACGCCCAGGCGCAGGAAGCGCTCGAACATCTGCCCTTCACCCCAAGCCGGCATGAAATGCATCCCCGCCAGCAACACCGCCGACATCACCGCTACGGCGACCAGCAGCTTGAGGCCGAACCTGACCCAGCCGGGCTGCGGCTGATACATCTTCTGTTTGCGCAACTGGTAGAACAGCAGCCCGGCGTTGAGGCAGGCACCGGCGCTGATCGCCAAGGCCAGGCCGGCATGGGCCAGGGGTCCGATGAGCAGCAGGTTGAACAGCTGGGTCATCACCAAGGTAAAGATGGCGATCTTCACCGGCGTGCGAATGTTCTGCTGGGCGTAGAAACCCGGCGCCAGGACCTTGATCACAATGATTCCAAGCAAGCCCGCCGAATAGGCGATCAGCGCGCGCTGGGTCATCAAGGCATCAAACGCATTGAACTGGCCATACTGGAACAGCGAAACCGTCAGCGGCTCGGCAAGGATCCCCAGCGCCAGCGCACAAGGCAGGACCAGCACGAAGCACAGGCGCAGGCCCCAGTCGAGGATGCGCGAGTATTCATGACGGTCCTGGCTGGCGTAGGTCTTGGCCAGGGTAGGCAGCAGAATCGTGCCCAGCGCCACGCCCAGTACGCCGGAAGGCAGCTCCATCAAGCGGTCGGCGTAGTACATCCACGAGACCGAGCCGGCCACCAGGAACGAGGCGAAAATAGTGTTGATGATCAGGGAAATCTGGCTCACCGACACCCCGAGAATGGCCGGCAGCATCTGCTTCATGACGCGCCACACGCCACTGTCGCGCAAGTTCAGGCGCGGCAGTACCAGCATGCCGATCTTTTTCAGGTGGGGCAGTTGATAGAGCAATTGCGCCAGGCCGCCGACCAGCACCGCCCAACCCAGGGCCATCACCGGCGGATCGAAGTACGGCGTCAGGAACAGTGCGAAGACGATCATGCTGACATTGAGCAGCGTCGGCACGAAGGCCGGCACCGAGAAACGGTTCCAGGTATTGAGGATCGCCCCGGCCAGCGATGACAGGGAAATCAGCAATATATAAGGAAAGGTCACCCGCAACAGGTCGGAGGTGAGCTGGAATTTTTCCGGCGTGTCGGTGAAACCTGGCGCGGTGGCCCAGATCACCCAAGGCGCGGCGAGCATGCCGGCCGCGGTGACCAGCGCCAGCACCAGCGTGAGCAAACCGGTCACATAAGCGATGAAAGTGCGGGTCGCCTCGTCGCCCTTCTGGCTTTTGTATTCAGCCAGGATCGGCACGAAGGCCTGGGAAAAGGCCCCTTCGGCGAAGATCCGCCGCAGCAGGTTTGGCAGCTTGAAGGCGATGAAGAAGGCGTCGGTGGCCATTCCGGCACCGAATATCCGCGCGATCAGCGTATCGCGAACGAATCCCAGAACCCGGGAAAGCATCGTGATAGAGCTGACGGCAGCCAACGATTTGAGCAGATTCATGAAAAGAGTTTGTGCCTGTCGATAAACAGCAGGCGAACAACGCGCCCACTTGTGCGATACTTCGCGCCGCTAAACAGCACAGCGCCAAAGCCCGCGAGTTTACAGGTCGCACGCCGGAAAGAAATCATTCGGTGCGCCGCACCTGCCATTCAGCGGAACGTGTCACCCGCCCTTGACAACACGTCAACTCATCGGCATGATTCGCGGCCTATTTTGTTTGCTATTTCCTAAAAAGTCTTTCGAGGAGCTCGACGGTGGCCAACTCACCTTCCGCCAAAAAACGTGCAAAACAGGCTGAGAAGCGTCGCAGCCACAACGCCAGCCTGCGTTCCATGGTCCGTACCTACATCAAAAACGTAGTCAAGGCCATCGACGCAAAAGACGCTGAAAAAGCACAAGCTGCTTACGTTCTGGCTGTGCCAGTTATCGACCGCATGGCCGATAAAGGCATCATCCACAAGAACAAGGCTGCTCGCCATAAGAGCCGCCTGAATGGCCACGTAAAGGCCTTGAACGTTGCTGCTGCTGCCTAAGCGACGCGCTCGTTAAAAAACCGACCCCAGGGTCGGTTTTTTATTGCCTGGGATTTGTCAGGCGCACCACAAGCAAGAAATGTGGGAGCGAGCCTGCTCGCGAATACGGTGTGCCAGACAGCATCAATGTCACTGGCAGACCGCATTCGCGAGCAGGCTCGCTCCCACAGTGGTTTTTGCGTGGTTATTGAGCCTTGGCCCAAGGCAGGATCGGAATCGCCGTCACCGCATTCTGCGGGCTACCCTCGATCACACGGTCGCTGTAGACCAGGTACACCAACGTATTGCGCTTCTTGTCGAGAAAACGCACCACCTGCATGGTCTTGAAGACCAGCGAGGTGCGCTCCCTGAAGACCTCCTCGCCATCCTTGAGCTCGCCCTTGAAGCTGATCGGCCCGACCTGGCGGCAGGCGATGGACGCCTCGGCGCGATCTTCGGCCAGCCCCAGGCCACCTTTTACGCCGCCGGTCTTGGCCCGCGACAGATAGCAGGTCACGCCATCGACCCTGGGATCATCGAACGCCTCGACCACGATCCGGTCGTTTGGCCCGACAAACTTGAACACCGTGGACACCTGCCCGATTTCCTCGGCAGAGGCCAATAGCGGCAGCGCCACCAGCAAGCCGATCAATCCTTTTGCCAAACCCATGATTTTTCCTTAGACGAGGATCAGGTTGTCACGGTGAACCAGCTCAGGCTCAGCCATGTAACCCAGCAGACCAACAATCGCATCAGACGATTGGCCGATGATTTTCTGTGCTTCCAGCGCGCTGTAGTTGGCCAGGCCCCGGGCAATCTCTCGACCATCCGGCGCTACGCAAACGACCATTTCGCCGCGGCGGAAGCTGCCCTGGACCAGCTTCACGCCTACCGGCAGCAGGCTTTTATTACCTTGGGACAGCGCCGACACGGCACCGGCGTCCAGCACCAGCGTGCCCCGGGTTTGCAGATGCCCGGCCAGCCACTGTTTGCGCGCCGCCAGCATGCCGCGCTCAGGCGACAGCAGCGTACCGATGCGCTCCCCGGCCTTGAGGCGATCCAGCACCCGCTCCAACCGACCGCCAACGATGATGGTATGGGCGCCAGAGCGCGCCGCCAGACGCGCCGCACGCAGCTTGGTCTGCATGCCGCCGCGCCCCAGGGCTCCGCCAGTGCCACCCGCCACCGCATCCAGCGCGGGATCGTCGGCTCGGGCTTCGTAGATCAGCCTGGCATCAGGGTTATTGCGCGGATCGGCGTCGAACATGCCGTCGCGATCCGTGAGAATCACCAGCAGGTCGGCTTCCACGAGGTTGGCTACCAGCGCCGCGAGCGTGTCGTTGTCGCCGAAACGGATTTCGTCGGTGACCACCGTGTCGTTCTCGTTGATCACCGGGATGACTTTCAGCTCCACCAACGCTCGCAGCGTACTACGGGCATTGAGATAACGCTTGCGGTCCGACAGGTCGTCGTGGGTCAGCAGGATCTGCGCCGTGTGGCGATCATGCTCGGCAAAGCTCGACTCCCACGCCTGCACCAGGCCCATCTGGCCAATGGCGGCAGCGGCCTGCAGTTCGTGCATCGCGCTGGGTCGCGACGTCCAGCCCAAACGGCTCATGCCGGCCGCCACGGCACCCGAGGAGACCAGTACCAGCTCGACGCCCGCCTCATGCAGGGCCACCATCTGCTCGACCCACACCGCCATCGCCTGGCGATCCAGGCCCTTGCCATCCGCCGTCAGCAGTGCGCTGCCGATCTTCACGACCCAGCGTTGCGCACCCGTCACCTTGCTCCGCATTTTCTTCAACCTTTGCCAGCGAACAGCGCGACCCAGCGCCACTCATGGGATTATTCGTATTTGCGTTTTTCAGATACCAAAACGCCGCTCGAATGAGCGGCGCCTTGAAAACCGGCCGACTGCGATGATAACACCGCGCCGAAACACTTGAACCTGCTCCCCATGCCAGACACCCGAGAAACCTTGTGGGAGCGAGCCTGCTCGCGATGGCATAGGGTGAGCAGCATGGATGCTAACTGACACACCGCCTTCGCGAGCAGGCTCGCTCCCACAGGTTCTGATCTCAAGCGGCCTGCATCAGCACCAGATCAGTCGCGAACGTAGATGATTTCCGGACCGTCTTCGTCATCCACATCCTCTTCGTCCCAATCGTCATCACCGATGTCATGGACCGACTTGACGCCGCTGCGGCGCAGGGCACGCTGGTCATCCAGCGCCTGCAACTGGGCGCGCGCCTCGTCTTCGATGCGCTGGTCGAGCTCGGCCAGTTCTTCCTTGTAGGCCGGATCATTGGCCAGGCGATCAGCACGATCTTCCAGGTAACGCATGATGTCGTGGCAAAGGCGCTCGGTGCCTTCTTTGGCAATGGCCGAGATCATGTAGACCGGACCTTCCCACTCCAGGCGATCAACGATTTCCTTGACCCGCTCTTCGTGCTCTTCTTCGAGGATCTGGTCGCACTTGTTGAGCACCAGCCAACGGTCGCGCTCGGCCAGGGCCGGGCTGAATTTGGTCAGCTCGTTGACGATAACCTCGGCGGCATCGGCGGCATCGGTTTCATCCAGCGGCGCCATGTCGACGAGGTGCAGCAACAGACGGGTGCGGGACAAATGCTTGAGGAAACGAATCCCCAGGCCAGCACCTTCGGAGGCACCTTCGATCAACCCCGGAATGTCGGCGATCACGAAGCTTTTCCAGCGATCGACACTGACCACGCCCAGGTTCGGCACCAGGGTGGTGAACGGGTAATCGGCGACTTTCGGCTTGGCCGCCGACACCGAGCGAATGAACGTACTCTTACCTGCGTTCGGCAGGCCCAGCAGACCGACGTCGGCCAGCACTTTCATTTCCAGCTTCAGGTCACGCTGCTCGCCTGGCTTGCCCGGCGTAGTCTGGCGCGGCGCGCGGTTGGTACTGGATTTGAAGCGGGTGTTACCCAGACCGTGCCAGCCGCCATGAGCCACCAGCAGGCGCTGACCAGCCTTGGTCAGGTCGCCGATGACCTCCTGGGTGGCGGAGTCGATTACTGTGGTACCGACCGGCACACGCAGGATCAGGTCTTCGCCCTTCTTGCCGGTGCAGTCGGTGCTGCCGCCGTTGGAACCACGCTCGGCATCGAAATGCCGGGTGTAACGGTAATCCACCAAGGTGTTGAGGTTTTCATCGGCGAGCATGTAGATCGAGCCGCCATCGCCCCCGTCACCACCGTTCGGACCACCGTTTTCAATGAATTTTTCCCGACGGAAACTCATGCAACCATTGCCGCCGTCGCCAGCCTTTACTCGAATCGATACTTCATCAACAAACTTCATGACACACGCCTCTCGCCGTACGGACGAGCCAAAAAAACAAGACATAAGACTCTTGCAAAAATGAGCGCAGCGACCTGAAAACACGCCCCAACCGCAGCGCCGACAGCCCATACAAACAGTTTTGCAAGAGACTCACCCCACAAACGAAAAAGCCCCGTCGCAAGACAGGGCTTTTCCAGCGGTCTCGCAATTAAGCTGCGATAACGCTTACGTAACGACGACCGAAGGCGCCTTTTACTTCGAACTTGATCACGCCTTCGACTTTAGCGAAGAGGGTGTGATCCTTGCCCATGCCAACGCCGTAGCCAGCGTGGAATTGGGTGCCGCGCTGACGCACGATGATGTTGCCCGCTTTGATAGCCTGGCCGCCATACATCTTCACGCCAAGGCGTTTGGCTTCTGAGTCGCGACCGTTACGGGTACTACCACCAGCTTTTTTGTGTGCCATGAGTTCAATTCTCCTAGTGAGGAATTAGGCTGGAATTAAGCCTGAATACCGGTGATTTTGATCTCGGTGTACCACTGGCGGTGGCCCATACGCTTCATGTGGTGCTTACGACGACGGAACTTGATGATGCGGACTTTATCGTGACGACCTTGGGAGATCACTTCAGCCACAACGGTAGCGCCAGCAACGACTGGAGCGCCGATATTCACGTCGTCGCCATTGGCGACCAACAGAACGCGATCAAAAGTCACGGATTCGCCGGTAGCGATTTCCAGTTTTTCGATCTTCAGGTATTCACCTGGGGCGACCTTGTATTGCTTGCCACCAGTAACAATTACTGCGTACGACATGGTATTTCTCCGATAATCCTGCTCACCCAGCGCTTTATAAGAAGAGGTATTGGCTGGCATGGCTGCATGGGCTGGAAGGCCCGGATGCAATTGCGTAAGGCAGGTGCTGCCCAGGAAGTTCAGGGTGCGCGATTGTACGCAAGCCGGCAGAGCCTTGCAAGTGGCCGTCTATCGCGCCTTGACACCTGCGGACGTGGGTCCTAGCATGCCGCGCAACCCTTCTGGAGCGCCTGTCGCTGATGCAACCCCAAGCTTTCTACCGCGCTGTGGCGGACGATTTTAGCGCCGTCGACGGTATCATCAAGAAGCAGCTGACTTCCCGAGTGCCGCTGGTATCGAAAATCGGCGACTACATCACTTCGGCCGGGGGCAAGCGCCTGCGTCCTCTATTGGTGCTTTTGTGCGGCAAGGCCCTGGGTCGCGAAGGCGACGACATGCGCCTGCTGGCCGCCACCATCGAATTTTTGCACACCGCGACGCTGCTGCATGACGACGTGGTCGACATGTCCGGCATGCGCCGTGGCCGCTCGACCGCCAACGCGATGTGGGGCAACGCCCCAAGCGTGCTGGTGGGCGACTTCCTGTATTCGCGCTCGTTCGAAATGATGGTCGAACTGGGCTCGATGCCGGTGATGAAGATTCTGTCCCAGGCCACGCGCATCATCGCCGAAGGCGAAGTGTTGCAGTTGTCCAAGGTCCGCGACGCCAGCACCACCGAAGAAACCTACATGGAAGTCATCCGCGGCAAGACCGCGATGCTCTTCGAAGCCTCGACTCACAGCGCCGCCGCCCTGGCCGGCGCCACCGCCGAGCAGAGCGAAGCCCTGCGCACCTTCGGCGATCACTTGGGCGTGGCGTTCCAACTGGTAGACGACCTGCTGGACTACAAGGGCGACGCCGACACCCTGGGCAAGAATGTCGGTGACGACCTGGCCGAAGGCAAGCCAACCCTGCCGCTGATCTACACCATGCGCGAAGGCACGCCGGAACAGGCCGCGCTGGTCCGCCAGGCGATCCAGAAAGGCGGGATTGAGGATCTGGAAAGCATCCGTGCGGCGGTTGAAGCTTCCGGTTCGCTGGACTACACCGCAACCCTGGCCCGGGACTACGTTGCCCGTGCGATCAAGTGCCTCGACGCCCTGCCGGCCAGCGAATACCGCGACGCGCTGGTGGAACTGAGCGAATTTGCGGTGGCGCGTACGCACTGACACCCAAGGAGCTTTTTTGTGGCGAGGGGATTTATCCCCGCTGGGCTGCGAAGCAGCCCTAAAAGCTATATTCCGGTGTTCCAGGTAGATTGGTTTGAGCTCTCTTGGGGCTGCTGCGCAGCCCAGCGGGGATAAATCCCCTCGCCACAGGTTCTCCGAACGCAGTACCATCCCTCTTTCGCAACAAAACCCTATACAATGTGCGCCCTTTTGATCTCCTGATACCCAAGGAACCTTAGTGAGCACGTTGCCTCCCTGCCCGAAATGCAATTCCGAATACACCTACGAAGACGGTACTCAACTGGTCTGCCCGGAGTGTGCCCACGAATGGTCCGCCAGCGGCGAAGCTGAAGCGCCGTCCGACGATACGGTGAAAAAAGATTCGGTCGGCAACGTCCTGCAGGACGGCGATACCATCACCGTGATCAAGGACCTCAAGGTCAAGGGCACTTCGCTGGTGGTCAAGGTCGGCACCAAGGTGAAGAATATCCGCCTGTGCGATGGCGACCACGACATCGACTGCAAGATCGACGGCATCGGCCCGATGAAGCTCAAATCCGAGTTCGTCAGAAAGGTCTGAACCTGTCACACGTGCATCCCGCGTCACGCGCGGGATGCTGCTTCGCCCCCATCGTTTCGCCAGGCCCGCCAGTTGCGGATGACCTGAGCCATCCCAACCCATCGTCAGAAAAACCCGCGTTGCGCCAATAGAGACTTGCTATTTAGCGAATAAGAATTATTCTCATCGAACCCCATCAAGGAGATGAGAACCATGACTTATTTGATCGATGCCTGGCTGGACCGCCCACATCCCTACCTCAGAATCCTGCATCGGGAAACCGGCGAAGTCTGTGCGGTGCTCGAAGAAGAAGCCTTGAACGAGCTGCAGGACCAAGGCGACCTGGACCTCAACAGCCTCAATTCCAGTGAGCCGCTGGTGCTCAAGGAGCTGGTGCGTAACCTGTTCCTGTTCTGCTACGCCCGGGCGTTGCGCCCGACGGGTGATTTCAGTGGCAGGTTCCATGGATGAAGCAGCAAACCCTGTGGGAGCGAGCCTGCTCGCGAAGACGGTAGGTCAGTCGATATCAATGTTCGATGACACACCGCTTCGCGAACAGGCTCGCTCCCCCAAAAGGCAATTGCCTTACAGAACGTCCAACAGCTCGACGTCAAACACCAGCACGCTGTGCGGTGGAATGCTGCCAACGCCCTGGGCGCCGTAGGCCAGTTCGCTCGGCACGTACAGGCGCCATTTGCTGCCGGCGTTCATCAGTTGCAGCGCTTCGGTCCAGCCCGGGATCACGCCACCTACCGGGAATTCGGCTGGCTGGCCACGATCGTAGGAGCTGTCGAACACAGTGCCGTCGATCAGGGTGCCATGGTAGTGGGTACGCACCTGGTCTTCGCGAGTCGGCTTGGCGCCTTCGCCCTGGGTCAGCACTTCGAACTGCAGGCCGGACGCCAGGGTGGTGATGCCTTCGCGCTTGGCGTTTTCGACCAGGAATGCACGGCCTTCGCCAGCAGCGGCTTCAGCCTTGGCGGCGGCTTCGGCCTGCATGATTTCGCGGATCACCTTGAAGCTTGCGGACATCTCGTCCTGGCCCACGCGGCTCGGCTTGCCGGCGAAAGCGTCGGTCAGGCCGGCGAGGATCGCGTCCAGGCTGACGCCCGGCGGCGGGTTGTCGCGCAGTTGGTCGCCCAACTGACGGCCGATGCCGTAGCTGACGCGGGTTTCGTCGGTGGACAGGTTAACTTCGGACATGCTGCTGCTCCGCTGTGCGGACGGCTCGGGAACGTGCCGTGCGTGACACAGCGCCTCCCGGAGCGCCCGGAACCAAAAGGGCGAGCAGACTAGCACAGATGCCGCCGCCCGTGACGAACCTCAATGCTTGGTCAGTTTGTCCAGATAGCCCATGGCGAATGCCGAGACCACGAAGGTCATGTGGATGATCACGTACCACATCAGGTGCTCGGGATCGACGTTCTTGGCGTCCATGAAAATACGCAGCAAGTGGATGGACGAAATGGCAACGATCGACGCCGCGACTTTCATCTTCAGCGACGAGGAATCCATGGTGCCCAGCCAGTTGAGCTTTTCCTTGTCGGAGTCGATGTCCAGTTGCGAGACGAAGTTCTCGTAGCCGGAAATCATCACCATCACCAGCAGGCCGCCTACCAGCGCCATGTCGATCAGCGACAACAGCACCAGGATCAGCTCGGACTCGGCCATGGCAAATACGTTGGGAATGATATGAAAGACTTCCTGGAAGAATTTCAGTGCCAGGGCCAGCAAGCCCAGGGACAACCCGAAGTAGATCGGCGCCAGTAGCCAACGGGAGGCATACATTGCATTTTCGATAAAGCGTTCCATTGAGTCTCACACCTGGGCTGAAAAATCGCGGCGAGTATATCAGCCACGACCCGCCCCACAAACGCCGCCCCCTTCCTGGGGCCCGACGCTTGTGTCAAGACTTTACCGCGCTGAAGGCTCAATGCAGCGGGCGATATTCGACGCCGCCGACGTTGCGACAACGGCCTCCGTTGATTTCCCGTAGCTGTGCCTGCATGTGCAGCGACCAGATCTGCGGATCATCAGCCAGCTCATAACCGTGCAATGTCAGGTTCTGGACGATGGTGTCGAGGAGGGTTTCAGCGGCAGTCGGGCCAGGGAACGGCCCTTGGGCCTTGATCGCGGTAGGTTGCTCGCCGGCCATTCCGGCGGCGAACAGTACAGTCCACATGCCGGTGTTGCCAGCGAGCGGACGAACGGCGCATTCGATACGGGTCACCAGACCCAGGCAGTGGCGAGTAAGACAAAGGTTGCGCGACATGGCGGCGCCCCTCGGTAGATCCGGTATTCAGCCCGGGAAGGCTGTTTCGATCCAATGATGGCTCTCGTTATCCTTGAACTGAGGATAGGAGAAAAGTTCCGGCCGCAAGGGATTTCGAGACCAGAATGCGCCGAGCGGTCATAGTGTGAATATTGACGCCAAACTGGTGACGCACAGTCGAAATAACCCACGAAACAATGTGGGAGCGAGCTTGGTCGCGATAGCGGTTTGACAGTCAAAAAACTGTGACTGAAACTCCGCTATCGCGAGCAAGCTCGCTCCCACAGGGTCTTGCGGCGGTCAGGAAAGCGTTACGCAGGCTTCGCCTCCGCCAGGGCCTGCTGGGCCATTTCCTTTTCCGCTTCCTTGATGTCGTCTTCGCTGATCATTTCCGCGATCACCCGTAGCCGCTCCACCACGCGAGCGTTGACGCTGCCCTCCGGGAACTCGCCGTTTTCATCCGGCTCACCGGCAGGTTCGCCCACCAGCAGGCTCAATGCCTCGTCGGCCTGGCGCACGGCATAGACGTGGAACTGCCCCGCTCGCACCGCGGCCAGCACCTTCTCGTCGAGCATCAGGGTCGCAACGTTGGCCTGCGGGATGATCGCACCCTGCTCTCCCGTCAGCCCGCGGGCTTCGCAGAGGCGGAAGAACCCTTCGATCTTCTCGTTGACCCCACCGACCGCCTGCACTTCGCCGAACTGGTTGATCGAACCGGTGATGGCGAAGCACTGCTTCAACGGCGTCTTCGACAGGGCCGAGATCAACGTGCAAGCCTCGCCCAGGGAGGCGCTGTCACCGTCCACATAACCGTAGGATTGCTCCAGGGCGATGCTGGCCGAAATCGCCAGGGGGAATTCCTGGGCATAACGGCTGCCCAGGTACCCGGTGAGGATCATCACACCCTTGGAGTGGATCGGCTGGCCGAGGTTGACCTCACGCTCGATGTCGACGATACCGCTGCCGCCCGGGTACACCGTGGCGGAAATCCGCGCCGGCACGCCAAACGCCGAATCCCCCACTTCCAGCACGGTCAGCCCGTTGCACTTGCCCACGGCCGCGCCGTCGGTATCGATCAGGATGATCCCGGCCAGCATGTCGTCGAGGATCCGCGCCGAAACCCGTCCGGTGCGAGTCGCCTTGGCCTTGAGGGCGCGCTCGATGTGGCCGGCATCGGTCATGTCATCGCCGGCCAACTGCCGGATGAAGTCCGCTTCGCTGACCAATTGGAACAGATCACCGATCCGCGCCGACAGGCGCCCCTGATGCTCCGCCAGGCGCGCGCTGTAAGTGGCCAGGCGCGCCACCGCATCGGCGGTAAGCGGGGCCATGCCCTCCTCCGAGGTTCGGGTCTTGAGCAACTGGGCAAACTGCTCCAGGCTCTCGTCGCCCATCGGGATGTCTTCGTCGAAGTCCACCAGCACGCGAAACATTTCCTGGAAGTCCGAATCCAGGTCCTGCAACGCGTAGTACAGCTGGCGGGCGCCGATGATCACCACCTTGACCTGCAACGGAATATGTTGCGGCGTCAGGGTGACCGTCGCCAGCCGCCCCAGCTCACCCAACGGCGACTCCATCTTCAGCTTGCGCGATTGCAGGGCGCGCTTGAGCGCATCCCACACGAACGGCTCGCCGAGCATCTTTTCCGCCTCAAGAATCAGGAACCCGCCGTTGGCCCGGTGCAAGGCACCCGGGCGCAACTGCCGATACGTGGTGTAGAGCGCGCCCTGATCGGTGCTGTACTCGATGCGCCCGAACAGGTTGTCGTAGGTCGGGTGCGGTTCGAACACCACCGGCGCGCCACCGCTCGCCGGATGCCCCACCACCAGGCTCGGCGCGTATTGCTCCTCGAGCAATTTGCGGGCGACGGCGTCGGTCTTGCTGTCGTCGACCAATTGCTCGACCACGGTCTTGAGCAGGTAGACCTGCATGGCCTGCAGGTAGCCGCAGACGGCGGCATTCTCGGCGTATTTTTCCGAGAGCGGCGCGAGCAACGGCTGCAAGGCCAGGGTGATGGTTTCTTCGTTGAGCTGGCGCAGTTGGTTGTTGGATTCGCGTTTCCACTGCGGCAGGCTGGCGAGCTCTTCGTTCAGACGCTCCTCCAGATTGGAAATGTCCTCATGGAAGCGCTCGCGATCGGCCTCTGGCAACTGGGCGAACTCCGCTTCATCCAGGGCCTTGCCTTCGCTCATCGGCGTAAAGGCGATGTTGCTGCTGTCACGGTACAGCGCGACATCCTTTTCCAAAGCCAGGCGCTCGATCACATCGAGGGCGCGGTCGTAGCGCTGATTGAAGGCGCGGTCGATCGCGCTTTTTTTCTGTTGGTAGGACGGATGCTCGAACACCGCCGGAAAAGTCGCCAGCAGATTGTCGATCAGGCCATTGATGTCGGCGATGAATGCCCCGGCCGTGCCCGACGGCAATTCCAGGGCACGCGGCTCGCGAGGCTCGTCGAAGTTATTGACATAGACCCAGTCCGCCGGGGTCTGCATGCGCTTGCCCTCGGCCTTGAGGTAGCGTTTGACGAACGAGAACCGACCGGTGCCGGGCTCGCCCATGACAAAGACGTTGTAACCGGGGCGTGGCATCGCCACACCGAACTGCAAGGCTTCGACCGCGCGTTCCTGGCCAAGCACACCGCGAAAGGGCTCCAGATCATTGGTGGTAGAGAAGCTGAACTGTTCAGCGGAAAACGGACGGGTCAGCGCTTCGGGCGCTAGACGCAAGCTGGCAGCAACAGGATCAGGCATCGGGCTTCCTTACATCAGGCGGGGCAGATAGCGGCATTCTGGCGCTGCCCATGCCTGACTGGCAAGGAGCGCCTCAGGCCGAAGCATAGTCGACGGCCCCACCACCGGCAGAAGCCCGTAAACAGGTGATTTCAAATAATGTTTTTGCAAAATGTCACGGAACCCTCGGAACGTGCCTAAACTCCAAACTGCGCGGCTGGAACAATAACCGGCCCACTGGCTGCTGTAGGGGCCAGACCCTGTCCATTGGTATGCACATAAAGAGAACATAGCTATGAAACGGATTCTTCTCGGTACTCTCTTCACCGCTGTATCCATCAACGCCATGGCTCAGGCCCCGGGCGGCCCGGATTGCGGTTGGGGCAACATGCTGTTCGAAGGCCAGCGTGGCACCCCGGCGCATTTCCTCGCATCCACCACCAACGGCACCTCCGGCAACGCCACCTTCGGCATGACCTCCGGCACCAACGGCTGCTCGACCAACGCGGCACTGACCTACGGTGGCAAGTCCTGGCTGGCCATGAATGGCATGATGAACGAGCTGTCCGAAGACATGGCCAAGGGTCAGGGTGAAGCACTGACCACCTACGCCGTGGTACTGGGCGTGGCGCCGGAAGACCGCGCGCACTTCTCCGCTGTGACCCACGAGCACTTCCAGCAGATCTTCAGCAAGGCTGACGTGACCGCCGAAGACGTGCATACCAACACCCTGGCCGTGCTGAAAAACGACCCTCGCCTGGCCAAGTACGCTACTCAAGCTTAAGCTCGATATCACTCGCTCCTTTCGGGGAGCGGGTTTTTTCTTTTTGGGGCCCCTTCGGTCTTTATTTTTCGACTTTCCAAGTAGCCGACTATGCTCAAACGCCTTGCCTGGCTGGCGCTCTGTGTGTGCGCCCCGCTGTCCGCCGCGCCTCATGTCGATCCTCAACGTTTGCAGCAACTGGCCAATGACCGCTTCTGGATTTCCCTGGGTCACTACGAAACGGCCAAGCTCGGTGGCTGGCGCAGCTATGTCAGCGATCGCAAGTTTTTCCTCGCACCCGACGGCAATGAACATCCCGACCGTGAGCTGACCGCCACGCTGCAAGCCTTGTACGGCCCGGCCAGTGCCGGCCAGCAACATGCCCAGTGCGTGTACCCGGCGCGAACGCGCTGGCTCAAGGCGCAGCTCAACCTGACGGACCTGCCGGCGGTCAATTGCAGCGAATTCACTCAGTGGTTCAAGGACGTATCGCCCCACAGCGCGGTGATGATTTTCCCCGCCGCGTACCTGAACAGCCCTTCCTCGATGTTCGGCCATACCTTGCTACGCATCGACCAGGCCGACGTGCAAAGCGACAAGACCGCCCTGCTCAGCTACGCAATCAACTTCGGCGCCTACATCGAGGGCTCCGACAACAGCCTGCTCTACGCCTGGAAGGGCTTGATGGGCGGCTACCCAGGACTGTTCGCCCTGGTGCCGTACCAGGAAAAACTCTCCGAGTACCGTAGCCTGGAGAACCGCGACCTGTGGGAATACCGTCTCAACCTGAGCCAGGCGGAAACCGAACGCATGGTCGAGCATGTGTGGGAACTCAAGCAGATCCAGTTCGACTATTTCTTCTTCGATGAAAACTGCTCCTATCGCCTTCTCGAACTGCTGCAGGTGGCGCGTCCGAGCCTGCGCCTGACCGAGCAGTTCCCGCTGACGGCGATCCCCACCGACACTGTCAAGGCGGTGAAAGAAGCCGGACTGGTGGAAAGCATCCAGTACCGGCCGTCCCGCGAGCGAGAGCTGCTCAGCCGCGCCGAGCCGCTCAGCGACGACGAGCAGCAATGGGTACAGAAAGTCAGCGCCGACCAGCAGCAACTGCAAGCGCCGGCATTCAAGGCGCTGCCGCGTCAACGCCAGGCCCTGATCATCGATGCCGCCTATCGCCTGGAGCGCTATCGCGCCAACGGCCAGGAACGTGACCCACAGCGGGCCCAGCGCAGCTTCGAACTGCTGCGGGCGATCAACCGCAATCCCGCGCCGGAACTGGACATCCCGCAACCCGGCCTGCCCGAGGATGGTCATGAGTCGCGCACCTGGCAGGCTGGCCTGGGTACGCGAGGCGATCGTGCGTTCGGTGAATACGGCCTGCGCATGGCCTATCACGACCTCAACGACAACGCCGAGAGTTTCCCGCTCGGCGCACAGATCGAGATCCTGCAATTGAAGCTGCGCCAGTACGAAGGCAACGATTGGCAGCTACAACAACTGGACCTGGCGACCATTCGCTCGCTGACCCCGCGCAATGAGTTGCTGCAGCCGCTGTCCTGGCAGGTTACCGGTGGCCTGGAGCGGGTGCCTGGCAAACACGACGATGAAACCCTGGTCAGCCACGTCAACGGCGGCGCCGGTGGTACCTGGGCCTTGGGTGAGGATGTGCTGGGCTTTGCCCTGGGCACGGTGCGGGTCGAGCACAATAACGACTTCGCCCAGTTCATCGCCCCGGCCGCCGGCTTCAACAGCGGCGTGCTGTGGAAAAACCCACTGGGCAACCTGAGCCTCGAAGCAAAGGGCGATTACTTCGTCAACGGCGAAGTGCGCCGTAGCCTGAGCCTGAATCAGCAGTGGGAATTGTCGCGCAACCTCGGTCTGCGCCTGAGCGCCCAGCGCGAATTCAGCCAATTGGCTTCGCCGGAAACCGAGGTGATGCTCGAAGTGAAGTGGTACCACTACTGAACGAACGGAATGATCACCGCGCTTTCACGCCTTTCTGACGAATCCGCTTCTAGACTTGCCTTACAAGTGGATCCGGCAGGCAGGCAGACATGAGGCGCGCGGCAGTGGTACTGGGTGTGTTGATGTTGCTCGGTGGCTGCGAAACCACCCACGAGGATCTGATCGCCCGAGGTTATCCACCGGCCTTCGCCGATGGCTTCGATGACGGTTGCAGCAGTGGCCGGCAAGCCGCCGGCGCAATCACTGGCCAATTCCGGAAAGACGTGCCGCGTTATCTCAAGGACGCCCACTACGCCGAAGGCTGGAGCGATGGCTTTCGGCAGTGCCAGGCCATGCGCGAGAGCCAAGAGCGTGACGCCTACCGCGAGCGCCATTGGGACGACCGCGAACGGGCCTGGCAACAGGAGAAAGATCGGGACGCCGCCCGGGCTTATCGCTCGCCGTGAGTCGCGTACAGACATTCGTCGAAACCAAAACCCTGCGACCATGGCCCAAACTCCACTACAAGGAGATCATCATGAGTCGCGCCTTCGTCAACGAAGACAACGCCGCCGCCCAGGCCGATCAACCGGTCGAGCGTCAGGTCAGCACGCAACCCAACTACGTCACACCCGCCGGGCTTGCCCAGCTACAGGCGCGTGTCGCCGAGTTGCAAGCACTGCACAGCCAACAGACAGCCCAGGGCGAGCAGGCGGACAAGCAGCGTATCGCCGACCTCGAACGGGACCTGCGGTATTTCAATCAGCGGCTGCAGAGCGCGCAAGTCGTCACCTTGAGCAAATGTGATCAGGTGCGAATCGGACATTGGGTGACATTCGCCGATGAGCACGACCAGGCGCAACGAGTGCAACTGGTGGGTGAAGACCAGGCCGATGCCGCCAATGGATTGATCAATTGGGGTTCGCCGCTGGGGCGGGCCTTGCTGGGGGCGAAGATCGGGGATGAGGTGGTGTGGAAGCGGCCGGTGGGGGATGTGGCGATCGAGGTGCTGGAAATAGAGCTCGGGTGATGTTGCTGGCCTCATGTGGGAGCGAGCTTGCTCGCGATGGCGGTGGGTCAGTCATTATCGTTCAACTGATCTGACGCCTTCGCGAGCGGGCTCGCTCCCACAGGGTTCGATGTCAGCCAGGTATCTTGCGGCCACCCAAAACCAATGTGGGAGCGAGCCGGCTCGCGATGGCGGTGGGTCAGTCAATTATCTTTCAACTGATCTGACGCCTTCGCGAGCGGGCTCGCTCCCACAGGGTTACTGCTTAGCCGGGCGAATCAAGCCAGCTTCTTGTGCCGTACACGATGCGGCTGGGCAGCGGCTTCGCCGAGGCGCTTCTTGCGATCGGCTTCGTACTCGGTGTAGTTGCCTTCGAAGAACACCGCTTGCGAGTCGTCTTCGTACGCCAGGATGTGCGTCGCGACGCGGTCAAGGAACCACCGGTCGTGGGAGATCACAATGGCCGCGCCCGGGAAGTCCAGCAGGGCCTCTTCCAGGGAACGCAGGGTTTCGACGTCGAGGTCGTTGGACGGTTCGTCGAGCAGCAGGACGTTGCCACCCTCCTTCAAGGTCAGCGCCAGGTGCAAGCGACCACGCTCACCACCGGACAGATCCTTGACGAATTTCTGCTGATCGCCACCCTTGAAGTTGAAGCGCCCCACGTAGGTACGCGACGGGATTTCGTAGCTGCCGATGCGGATCTGGTCGGAGCCGTCGGAAATCTGCTGGAACACCGTCTTGCTGCCGTCCAGGTCGTCGCGGCTCTGGTCGACGCAGGCCAGCTGCACGGTTTCACCGATTTCGATGGTGCCCGAATCCGGCGTTTCCTTGCCCATCAGCATGCGGAACAGCGTGGATTTACCGGCGCCGTTACCACCGATCACGCCGACGATGGCGCCCTTGGGCATGGAGAACGACAGGTTGTCGATCAACACGCGGTCGCCGTAGCCCTTGGTGACGTTCTTGAACTCGATGACCTTGTCACCCAGGCGTGGGCCGGCCGGGATGTAGATCTCGTTGGTTTCGCTGCGCTTCTGGAATTCCTGGGACTGCATTTCCTCGAAGCGTTGCAGACGCGCCTTGGATTTGGACTGACGAGCCTTGGCGCCTTTGCGCACCCACTCCAGTTCTTCCTTCATGGCTTTTTCATGCGCCGATTGCTGCTTGGACTCCTGGGCCAGACGATCGGATTTGGCCTCCAGCCAGCCCGAATAGTTGCCTTCGTATGGAATGCCTGCGCCACGGTCGAGCTCCAGGATCCAGCCGGCAACGTTGTCCAGGAAGTACCGGTCGTGCGTGATCGCAACCACGGTGCCAGGGAAATCGTGCAGGAAGTGTTCGAGCCAGGCGACGGAATCGGCGTCCAGGTGGTTGGTCGGTTCGTCGAGCAGCAGCATGTCCGGGGCGGACAGCAGCAAGCGGCACAGCGCCACGCGGCGCTTTTCACCGCCGGACAGGTGCTCGACCTTGGCGTCCCAGGCTGGCAGGCGCAGTGCATCGGCGGCGACTTCCAGCTGACGGTCCAGGTTGTGGCCATCGCTGGCCTGCAGGATCGCTTCGAGCTTGGCCTGCTCGGCGGCCAGCTTGTCGAAATCGGCGTCCGGATCGGCGTAGGCGGCGTAGACCTCGTCCAGGCGCGCCTGGGCGTCCTTGATCACGCTGACCGCTTCCTCGACCACTTCGCGAACGGTCTTGGTCGGATCCAGCTGAGGCTCCTGCGGCAGGTAGCCGATGTTCAGGTCAGGCATCGGACAGGCTTCGCCGTCGAATTCGTTGTCGACGCCAGCCATGATTTTCAGCAGCGTGGACTTACCCGAACCGTTGAGGCCCAGCACGCCGATCTTGGCGCCGGGGAAAAATGACAGCGAAATGTTTTTCAGGATTTCCCGCTTCGGCGGAACAACTTTGCTCAGCCGATGCATGGTGAAGACGTATTGAGCCATGGTGAACCTAGCGTCAGTGACAGGTGAAAAGAACGAGCCAGGCCATGCGCGGCGCGGGCACTTGATGTTGATCAATGCCTGCGGGCCGATTGAGCCTGGGAATCTGGAGCCGGAGCGCTCTTGTTTGACCGGCAAAGCTACCTCAACCGCCGGTCAAGGTCCAGCCGCCCAGGGCTGGCACTTTGCCACAAGTCAAGGCATGCTAGCCGCCCTTCGGGCGTCCGGCTTATAGTGCACGTCGCGCCAGTCCAGCAAACTGCAGGATTACAGCTTGTCCAACGTCACTCCGTCCCCGTCCCCGCGCGCCGCCCCTGCTGTGCCTGGCGTGCCCCTGCGCGGGACATTGAAGGGCGCGCTGGCCTCGCTGGTGCTGTTGCTGCTGGGCCTGCTTTTCTGGCAATTGCTCGACCAACTGCGCGAAACCCAGCAGCAACAGCGCCAATACACCATCGACTACACCGCCGACCTGGCCGCGCAAGTCAGCCTGAACATGGCGTTGAATGCGCAGATTGCACTCAATCTGCTACCGATCGTCGAACAACCGCAAAGCGCCGACGAACAACAGGCGCTGCTGCGCAAACTCCAGCAATCGTTGCCCGAATTACGCAGCCTGGCACTGCTGAGCCCTTCCGGCCGGGTGCTCAGCGACAGCGACGCTACCAGCGAGGATGCCGGCTACCTGGCCGAACTGGTACGGCGCAGTCATGCCCAGGCGCATTATTTCAGCAATGCCGAGGACGGTTCCGTGGTGCACCTGCTATTGCATCAGGCCAGCGGCAGTACTCGCGGTTATTGGGCGTTGCGCCTGACCCCGAGTTTTTTTGCGACATTGACCAAACAGGCCGATACCGGGCTGCGCCCGCTGTGGCTGGTGGAGAACCGGCTCAACCAGCAAATCGTCAGCCGTGACGAGGCCCCGCCCGCGCTCAACCCGACCCGATTGACCGAGCAAGACCTGAGCAACACCGTGTTGACCGTGCCCCTGAGCAGCAGTGACTGGCAGCTGCGCGGGTTGTTCGATCGCAGCCAGGTGCTCGAACAATTGCTGCCCGCGTTCATCGGCAAATGCCTGCTGGGCCTGGCGTTTTCGCTGCTGCCGGTGATCGCGCTGCTGAACATGCGTCGCCGCCAGCGTCAGTTGCATGAGGGGCGCCGCCGCTACCAGGACATTTTCGAGGGCACCGGCGTAGCCCTCTGTGTACTTGACCTGTCCGGGCTCAAGGCCTTTTTTGCCAGGGCCGGCCTGCATGATGGCGAGCAGTTGCGCGCCTGGCTGCAGGTCTCCCAGCAGCTCGAGCAGTTACAGCAGCAAGTGCACGTCACCGAAGTCAACCAGATGGCCTTGAAGCTGCTCAATGTCGACTCCTGCGAACAGGCCTGGCAACTGCTGGTGGGCAACGCGGCAAAAGACAACAACCCGGTTGGCTCGAAACTGCTCGAAGCGCTGCTCGACCAGCACAAACAACTGGAACTGGAAATCAGGCTCCAGGACGCCCATGGTCGTGACCAGCATTTGTGGCTGGTGTTGCGCCTGCCGGAAACGCAGGATGACTATAACGCCGTCATCCTGAGCATCAGCGATATCACCAGCCGCAAGCTCATCGAACTGTCGCTGCTTGAGCGCGAAGGCTTCTGGTCCGACGTGGTGCGCACCGTCCCGGATCATCTTTACGTACAGGACGTCATCAGCCAGCGGATGATCTTCAGCAACCACCACCTGGGCCAGACGCTCGGCTACGACCGTACTGAATTGCACCAGATGGGCGAGTATTTCTGGGAAATCCTGCTTCACAGCGACGATGCCGATCATTACCACCACCTGCGCCAGGAACAGCGCCGCGGCGGTTACACGCAACTGCTGCAATGCCAGTTACGCTTTCGCCATCGCAACGGCAAATGGCGACGTTTCGAGGTCCGCGAACAGGCTCTGGCCCGGGACCGCCATAATCAGGTCACGCGGATCATCGGCGTGGCCAAGGACATCACCGAGCAGATCGAGGCCAGCGAATCGTTGCGCGACAGCGAGCAGCGCTACCGGATGCTCGCCGAAAGCATCAGCGACGTGATTTTCTCCACCGACAGCAAACTCTCGCTCAACTATGTCAGCCCGTCGGTCCAGGCAGTGCTGGGCTACACCGCCGACTGGATCTTCCAGCATGGCTGGCAGTCGACCATCGCCAATCCGCAACAACTGACCGGCATCTACAGCCTGATGGACCGGGTCAGCAAGGCCCTCGACCAGCCCGACCAGTTGGCCGAGCTGCGCAACCAGCTGCAGACCCAACTGTTCCTGTTCGACTGCCTGCGTGCCGACGGGCGCAAGATCCCCATCGAGCTGCGGCTGGTGCTGGTGTGGGACGACAACGGCGCGTTCGAGGGGGTATTGGGCGTCGGCCGCGACATCAGCCAGCAGCGTCGCGCCGAAAAAGACCTGCGCATGGCCGCGACGGTGTTCGAGCATTCGACCTCGGCGATTCTGATCACCGACCCGGCCGGCTACATTGTCCAAGCCAACGAAGCCTTCAGCCGGGTCAGCGGTTATGCGGTGTCGCAGGTGCTGGACCAGTTGCCCAACATGCTGACCGTAGATGAGCAGCAGGAAGCCCACTTGCGCTACGTGCTCAAGCAGCTGCAACAGCACAGCACCTGGGAAGGCGAAGTCTGGCTCAAGCGCCGCAACGGCGAGCACTATCCGGCCTGGGTCGGCATTACCGCGGTGCTCGACGACGAAGGCGACCTCGCCAGTTATGTGTGCTTCTTCAGCGACATCAGCGAGCGCAAGGCCAGCGAGCAGCGCATCCATCGCCTGGCTTACTACGACGCCCTGACCCACCTGCCCAACCGCACGCTGTTCCAGGACCGCCTGCATACCGCGCTGCAATCGGCGGAACGGCAGAAGAGCTGGGTGGTGCTGATGTTCCTCGACCTGGACCGCTTCAAGCCGATCAACGATTCCCTCGGCCACGCCGCCGGCGACCGGATGCTCAAGGAAATGGCCACGCGACTGCTCGGCTGCGTGGCCGATGACGACACGGTGGCGCGCATGGGCGGCGACGAGTTCACCCTGTTGCTGCAACCGCGCGCAAGCCGCGAAATGGCGCTCAACCGGGCGATTACCGTGGCCGAGCAGATCCTTGCCAGCCTGGTCCGGCCGTTTGTGCTCGAAGGCCGGGAGTTCTTCGTCACCGCCAGTATCGGTATCGCCCTGAGCCCACAGGACGGCAACGAGCTGAGCCAACTGATGAAAAACGCCGACACCGCCATGTACCACGCCAAAGAGCGCGGCAAGAACAACTTCCAGTTCTACCAGGCCGACATGAACGCCAGCGCCCTGGAGCGCCTGGAGCTGGAAAGCGACCTGCGCCATGCGCTGGAACAGAACGAGTTCGTCCTGTATTACCAGCCACAGTTCAGCGGCGACGGCAAGCGCCTGACCGGGACCGAGGCCTTGCTGCGCTGGCGCCATCCGCGACGCGGGCTGGTGCCGCCAGGGGACTTCATCCCGGTGCTCGAAGAACTCGGGCTGGTGGTGGACGTCGGCGACTGGGTCATCAGCGAGGCCTGTCGCCAGCTCAAGACCTGGCACCAGGCCAAGGTCCGGGTGCCGAAGGTCTCGGTCAACATTTCCGCCCGGCAGTTCTCCGACGGCCAACTCGGCACGCGAATCGCCAATATCCTGCGCAGCACCGGCCTGCCGCCGGCTTGCCTGGAACTGGAGCTGACGGAGAGCATTCTGATGCGCGAAGTCAGCGAGGCGATGCAGATCCTGGCCGGCTTGAAGAATCTGGGCCTGAGCATCGCGGTCGATGACTTCGGCACTGGTTATTCATCGCTCAACTACCTCAAGCAATTCCCCATCGACGTGCTGAAGATCGACCGTACTTTCGTCGACGGCCTGCCGTCCGGCGAGCAGGATGCACAGATCGCCCGGGCAATCATCGCCATGGCCCATAGTCTCAACCTGGCGGTCATCGCCGAGGGTGTCGAGACCCATGAGCAACTGGATTTCCTCCGTGAACATGGCTGCGACGAAGTCCAGGGCTACCTGTTCGGCCGCCCGATGCCGGCCAACCGGTTTGAAGCGCAGTTCAGCAATGATGCGCTGTTCATGCTCGACTGAGATTTACATCGTCTGGGCGGGCCCCTTCGCGAGCGGGCTCGCTCCCACAGAGGAATGCATTTCAAGTGTGGGAGCGAGCCTGCTCGCGAAAGGCCCGGCCAGGACACCACTTGGGGCGCATGAAACCCATTCGTCCAGGACATGACGTCCTTTCATATGCCTTCCAAAACCGGTTGGGTTAGAATGCCCCCCTTTTCTGCCCCGATCCTTGAGGACCGCCATGTTCAGCCGTGATTTGACTATTGCCAAGTACGACGCCGATCTCTTTGCCGCCATGGAGCAAGAAGCTCAGCGCCAGGAAGAGCACATTGAGCTGATCGCTTCGGAAAACTACACCAGCCCCGCGGTGATGGAAGCTCAAGGCTCGGTACTGACCAACAAGTACGCCGAAGGCTACCCGGGCAAGCGCTACTACGGCGGTTGCGAGTACGTCGATGTGGTCGAGCAACTGGCCATCGACCGCGCCAAGCAACTGTTCGGCGCCGATTACGCCAACGTCCAGCCGCACGCAGGCTCGCAAGCCAACGCCGCCGTCTACCTGGCGCTGCTGTCGGCCGGCGACACCATCCTGGGCATGAGCCTGGCCCACGGCGGTCACCTGACCCACGGCGCCAGCGTCTCGTCCTCGGGCAAACTGTATAACGCCATCCAGTACGGCATCGATGGCAACGGCCTGATCGACTACGACGAAGTCGAGCGCCTGGCGGTCGAGCACAAGCCGAAAATGATCGTGGCCGGCTTCTCCGCCTACTCGCAGATCCTCGACTTCCCGCGCTTCCGCGAAATCGCCGATAAGGTCGGTGCCTACCTGTTCGTCGACATGGCTCACGTTGCGGGCCTGGTCGCCGCTGGCGTCTACCCGAACCCGGTGCCGTTCGCCGACGTGGTCACCACCACGACCCACAAGACCCTGCGTGGCCCACGTGGCGGCCTGATCCTGGCACGCGCCAACACCGACATCGAGAAGAAGCTGAACTCGGCCGTATTCCCAGGCGCCCAGGGTGGCCCGCTGGAGCACGTGATCGCGGCCAAGGCGATCTGCTTCAAGGAAGCTCTGCAACCTGAGTTCAAGGCCTACCAGCAGCAAGTGGTGAAGAATGCCAAGGCCATGGCCGGCGTGTTCATCGAACGCGGCTTCGACGTGGTCTCCGGCGGTACTGAAAACCACCTGTTCCTGCTGTCGTTGATCAAGCAGGACATCTCCGGCAAAGACGCTGACGCCGCATTGGGCAAGGCGTTCATCACCGTGAACAAGAACTCGGTGCCGAACGACCCACGCTCCCCATTCGTCACCTCGGGCCTGCGCTTCGGCACCCCGGCCGTGACCACTCGCGGCTTCAAGGAAGCCGAGTGCAAGGAACTGGCCGGCTGGATCTGCGACATCCTGGCGGACCTGAACAACGAAGCGGTGATCGATGCCGTTCGCGAGAAGGTCAAGGCCATCTGCAAGAAGCTGCCGGTGTACGGCGCTTAACAGCAGTAGCAACAAAAAAACCGGCCCCTGCGGCCGGTTTTTTTTGGCGGTATGAAAACCCAGGCGCAGGCGCGGATGGTCAGAGGAGCGCGGCGTCGAACCCTTCGCGGATCTTCTCTTCAGGCAATTCGTCAGCAATAAATACGATCACGCTTTCCCGAGCTTCACCCTCGGCCCATTCGGTGTCCCAATCGAAACCGTACAGCTTGAGTACGCCCTGGAATACCAGTCGGCGGGGTTCGCCGGCAATGTTCAGCACACCTTTATAGCGCAGCAATTGCTTGCCGTGTTCTTCCAGCAGCTGGTTCATGAACGCACTGAGCTTGTCGATATCCAGCGGCTTGTCGGTGCGCAGCACGAGGCTGCTGATGCGATCGGCCGTGGTGGCCTTGGCGACCGGGCGAAGGCTGAGCCCGCCGCCCAGGTCCGCGTTGAGATTGAAGCCGCGAATGTCGAGTAACTCGGCCAGATCAATCTTGCCGTGCTCGACCACTCGGATCGGCGCCCGTCGGTTAATCCGGGTAAGGCGCTCGGCAAGCGCCTCGGCATGGGCTGCATCCACCAGGTCGGTCTTGCTAAGGAGCAGCCTATCGGCAAACCCGACCTGTGCCTGAGCGATGGCCTGGGTCAGGTGGACCTCGGCGTGGGCGGCGTCCACCAGGGTCAGGATGCCGTCAAGAATGTAGCGTTCGCGCAGGTCTTCATCGATGAAGAAGGTCTGGGCCACTGGGGCTGGATCGGCCAGGCCGGTGCATTCGATCACCAGGCGGTCGAAGGCGATCTCACCGCTGTCCAGCCGCTCGAGCAACAGGTACAGGGCCTTGGTCAGGTCGGTGTGGATGGTGCAGCACACGCAGCCATTGGCCAGGGTCATGACTTGCACCGGATCGTCGCCCAGTAACTGGGTATCGATGCCGGCATCGCTGAATTCGTTCTCGATCACGGCGATTTTCAGGCCGTGCTCGGCCTTGAGCAGATGACGCAACAACGTGGTCTTGCCAGCACCGAGAAAGCCGCTGAGGATCGTGACCGGGATGGGAGAGGACACACTGGATCTCCTGTTTCGAAATTAGAGTAAGGCAAGCAAACTCCTGTGGGAGCGAGCCTTTGTAGCGCATGCGAATCCTGAGTCTGCCCCAAAAACAACTGTGGGAGCGAGCCTGCTCGCGAAGGCGTCCGCTCAGTCGACATCTTCATCGACTGACACTCCGCTTTCGCGAGCAGGCTCGCTCCCACAAGGGCATCTGTGGCGCATGCAAATCCTGGGTCCAACCCAAAACAACTGTGGGAGCGAGCTTGCTCGCGAAGGCGTCAGGTCAGTCGACATCTTCATCGACTGACACTCCGCTTTCGCGAGCAGGCTCGCTCCCACAGGGGATTACTTCAGTTCAACAGCATTTGGGGCCACCCTTGCCACCGTAACGGGCTTCCTGGCGTTCTCGGAAGAACGCCTCGTAGTCCATCAGCGGCTTGTCGGGGTGCTTGGTTTGCATGTGCTCGACGTAGTTGTCGTAGTCGGGCATGCCGACCATCAGGCGGGCGGCCTGACCGAGGTATTTACCGAGGCGACTCAAGTCATTGAACATCGTTGCAATCCCCTATCAAGCGTCCGGCAGCGCCTGGAATGGCGCTTCCTTGTCCGTGCGTTCTTTCGTGCCCCAGGCGGCGATGCCGACCTTGAGCGCGTAGAACAGGATGCTGAAGACCACGAACAGGAACAACACCGTCAGCGTTGCGTTGGTGTAGGCGTTGAACACCACGTGCTGCATCTGCTCGATGCTCTTGGCTGGGGCCAGGATCTGGCCGGCGGCCAGGGCATCGTTGTATTTGCGCGCCAGGGCCAGGAAGCCGATCGCCGGGTTGGCGTCGAACAGCTTGATCAGGCCCGCGGTGGTGGTGCAGATCAGCAGCCAGCTGGCCGGCAGCAGCGTGACCCAGACGTAGCGCTGGCGCTTCATCTTGATCAGCACCACGGTGGCGAGCATCAGCGCGATACCGGCCAGCATCTGGTTGGAGATGCCGAACAGCGGCCACAAGGTGTTGATGCCGCCCAGCGGATCGATCACGCCCTGATACAGCAGGTAGCCCCACAGCGCGACGCAGCCGGCGGTGGCGATCAGGTTCGCGGTCCACGATTCGGTGCGCTTGAGGGCCGGGACGAACGAGCCGAGCAGGTCTTGCAGCATGAACCGCCCGGCACGGGTGCCGGCGTCTACCGCGGTGAGGATGAACAGCGCTTCGAACAGGATCGCGAAGTGGTACCAGAACGCCATGGTGTTCTCACCCGGCAGCACCGAGTGGAGGATCTGCGCGATACCCACCGCCAGGGTCGGCGCACCGCCGGCACGGGCCAGGATGGTGGTCTCGCCGATGTCCTTGGCCACCGCTTGCAGCGCGTCGGGGGTGATTGCAAAACCCCAACTGCTGACGGTCTGGGCCACGGCCACCACGTCGGTGCCGACGATCGCCGCCGGGCTGTTCATGGCGAAGTACACGCCCGGCTCGATCACCGAGGCCGCGACCATCGCCATGATCGCCACGAACGACTCCATCAGCATGCCGCCGTAACCGATGTAGCGGGCGTTGGTTTCGTTATCCAGCAGCTTGGGCGTGGTGCCTGAGGAGATCAGCGCGTGGAAACCCGAGACCGCGCCGCAGGCGATGGTGATGAACAGGAACGGGAACAGACCGCCCTTCCACACCGGTCCGGTGCCGTCGGTGAACTGGGTCAGCGCCGGCATTTTCAGCTCGGGCATGGTCACCAGGATGCCGATCGCCAGGGCGATAATGGTGCCGATCTTGAGGAAGGTCGACAGGTAGTCCCGTGGCGCCAGGATCAGCCACACCGGCAGCACCGCGGCGACAAAGCCGTAGCCGATCAGCATCCAGGTGATCTGGATCCCGGTGAAGGTGAAGGCCTTGGCCCAGACCGGGTCGGCGGCGATCTGCCCGCCCAGCCAGATCGAACCGAGCAGCAACAGCACGCCGATGAGCGAGATTTCACCGATGCGGCCCGGGCGGATGTAGCGCATGTAGATGCCCATGAACATCGCGATCGGGATGGTCGCCATCACCGTGAAGATGCCCCACGGGCTCTCGGCCAGGGCCTTGACCACGATCAGCGCCAGCACCGCGAGGATGATGATCATGATCAGGAAGCAGCCGAACAGCGCGATGGTGCCGGGGATGCGGCCCATTTCCTCGCGCACCATGTCGCCCAGCGAGCGACCGTTGCGGCGGGTCGACAGGAACAGGACCATGAAGTCCTGCACCGCACCGGCCAGCACCACGCCGGCGATCAGCCAGAGCGTGCCGGGCAGATAGCCCATCTGCGCCGCCAGCACCGGCCCGACCAGCGGCCCCGCGCCGGCAATGGCCGCGAAGTGGTGGCCGAAAAGGATGTGTTTGTTGGTCGGGACGTAGTCCAGGCCATCGTTGTTGAGCACGGCGGGCGTGGCCCGGCGCGCATCGAGTTGCATCACGTTGTTGGCGATGAAGAGGCTGTAGTAGCGGTAGGCGACCAGGTAGATGGCCACAGCCGCGACGACGATCCAGAGGGCGTTGATCGGCTCTCCGCGGCGCAGGGCCACGACGCCAAGGGCGCACGCGCCTACGACGGCCAGCAGTAGCCAGGGCAGATGGCGTAGCAGGCTATTATTGTTTTTCATTTTTTTATTCCAGCCAGGGTGGACAAGAAAGACAGCCACCCGAGTTTAGCGCTTACCGGCGTAAAGGCCATACCCGACATTCGTCTGCCAATGGCCAAACGGGCACGATGCTGCGCCAGCAGGGTCTATAGTCAGTAAATCTCCAGAGGGATTGCGTAAATGAGCGAACGTCGCCGCTTCGTACGAATTGAGTTCCATGCCGAGACCGAACTGAGCCAAGGGCCGTTCATCTGGCCGGTAAAGCTGCTGGATCTATCCCTCAAGGGGCTGCTGATCGAAAAGCCCGAACCCTGGATTGGTGACCCCGAAAAGTCCTTCATGGCTGATATTCATTTGAGCTCTGAGGCCGAGGTCAAGATGGAAGTCCGGCTGACTCACGACGACCATGGTCACTTGGGCTTTGTCTGTGAACACATCGACCTGGATTCCGTTGCGCATCTACGTCGGCTGGTAGAACTGAATCTGGCCGACCATGACGAGCTGGAGCGGGAACTGGCGGCGCTGATCCATATCTGACGGCACCGAGCTCCCCTGTGGCGAGGGAGCTTGCTCCCTGGCCACAAAAGGCCTGCACAAGCCGCTATTCAAACAAAGCATCCAACGCCTGCTCCAACCGCGTCACCGCAATGATCTGCAACCCCGCCGGCGCTTCCTTCGGCGCGTTCCCCTTGGGCACGATGGCGCGCTTGAAACCATGTTTGGCCGCTTCCTTGAGCCGCTCCTGCCCGCTGGGCACCGGCCGCACTTCACCCGAAAGCCCGACCTCACCAAACACCAGCAAATCGTGCGGCAGCGGCCGATTGCGCAGACTGGACATCACGGCCGCCATCAACGCCAGGTCGGAGGCGGTCTCCAATACCTTCACCCCGCCCACCACGTTGAGGAACACATCCTGATCGTGGGTAGGAATGCCGCCGTGTCGGTGCAAGACAGCCAACAGCATGGCGAGCCGGTTCTGATCCAGGCCCAGGGTGACCCGGCGCGGGTTCGCCAGGTGGCTGTCATCCACCAGCGCCTGGACTTCCACCAGCATCGGCCGAGTGCCTTCCCACGTCGCCATGACCACGCTACCCGGGACTTCTTCCTGGGCACGCGTGAGAAAAATCGCCGATGGGTTGGAGACTTCCTTCAGGCCCCGGTCAGTCATGCCGAACACGCCCAATTCGTTGACGGCGCCAAAACGGTTCTTCACCGCTCGCAACAAACGCAGGCGACCGTCCGATTCGCCTTCAAAATACAACACCGTATCGACCATGTGTTCCAGCACCCGAGGGCCCGCCAACGCGCCCTCCTTGGTGACGTGGCCGACCAGGAAGATCGCCGTGCCGCTCTGCTTGGCATAACGCACCAGCAACGCCGCGCTTTCGCGCACCTGGGACACGCCACCCGGTGCCGATTGCAGCTGTTCGGTGAAAATCGTCTGGATCGAGTCGATCACCATCACCTTGGGTTTTTCCAGGCGCGCCGTGGCGATGATGGTTTCGATGCAAGTCTCGGTCATGACGCGCAACTGATCCTGGGGCAACCCCAGCCGTCGTGCGCGCATTGCGACCTGTTGCTGGGATTCTTCGCCAGTGACATACAGCGCCGGCATGCGAGTGGCGAGATTGCACAGGGTTTGCAGCAGGATGGTGGATTTGCCGATGCCCGGATCTCCGCCGATCAGTACCACCGAACCATCCACCAGACCGCCGCCCAGCACGCGATCCAGTTCGCCAGACGCCGTGGAAAAGCGCGGGATTTCTTCGACGCTGACCTCGGCCAGGGTCTTGATCTGGGCTTGTTGCCCAGCCCAACCCGTGCGCCCGGTGGGTGCCGCCGCCCCGCCGCTTTCCACCATGGTTTCGGTCAGGGTATTCCAGGCCCCGCACTCACTGCATTGGCCAGCCCATTTGGGAAAGGTCGAGCCGCACTCGGTGCAGCCGTACATGCGCTTTGCCTTGGCCATCTGAACTCCGGGTAAAAACCGCGATGATAGCCTAGCCAGGCTTTACTGCGGGGCCGGCATTCTGATTTCACCCTTCGCCAGATCCGCCGCGCTATTGCCCAGCGGATCCCTGGCCTCCAGGTCGGCGCCCCTGGCCTTCAAGGCATCGAGCAATTCGTCACGCTTGAACAGGCCCGCATACATCGCAGCGGTCTGTCCGGCACCGTTGCGTTGGTCCGGACTGCACTCGGTGGACAACAAACGGCGGGCGATCTGGACTTCACCCTTGAAGATGGCGCCCATCAACGCAGTATTGCCGCGTTTGTCCTGGGCGCAAGCATCGGCGCCAGCGGCCAGCAGCCGCTCTACCGCGGGCGCGTGGCCGTGATAAGCCGCCAGGATCAGCGCCGTGTAGCCCTTTTCATCCCGGGTGTCGAGCGAATAACCGGCCTTGATGAAGGTATCGAGCATCGGCACATCGCCCCGGCGTGCAGCGTCGAAATAATAGTCTTGCAGTTGCTCCCGCACCGCAGCCGGATCGGCGGGTACAGGTTGCTCGGCCAACACGCCCACCGACCAGGCCACGAGTACCGATAGAAGAACATTTCGCATCAGGCTTCTCCTTATGACGCAGGCCTGTGGGAGCGAGCCTGCTCGCGATCCAGGCAACGCGGCCTGCCTGGGCACCGCATCGCGAGCAAACTTGCTCCCTACAGGTCGATCAGTCGCTCAGCTTCTCGGCCAGCGCCTTGACCCGCGCCAGGTCGCCTTTGGCGACACGAGCCACGCCGGTGCCGTATTCGGGGTCAGCCTTGTAGAGATACGACAGGATGATGTGCTTGCTCTCATCATCAGTCGTTGCCAATGACCCACCGAAGCTTTCGATCAAGTCATTGCGCTCCTTCTGATTGAACGAGCGGTACAGATCACCCGCCTGCTTGAAGTTCTGCTCGCGCTGGATTTTCGCTTGCTGGGTGCTGCCGGTCAGCGCTGCCTGGCTATAGCGCGCCGCAGGTTGCTCTTCGCGCGGCATCAAGCGACTCGGCTGGTAGTTCACGCCAGTGCTGGTGCTGCCGAAATTCATCGCACCGTCCTGGTTGCCATTGTTTACCGCGACCTTGGGCGCGTTGATGGGCAACTGCAACGCGTTCGGCCCGACCCGGTACATTTGCGTATCGGCATAAGAGAAGACCCGACCCTGCAACAGGCGATCCTCGGAAGGCTCGATACCCGGGACCAGATTGGCCGGGGCCATCGCGACTTGTTCGGTTTCCTGGAAAACATTCGCCGGATTACGATTCAACACCATCTGCCCAACTTTTCGCTCAGGCACATCCGGCCAGATCTTGGTGGCGTCCAGCGGATCGAAATCGAACTTCGACAACTCTTGCGGCTTGAGCACCTGAACGTACAGATCCCACTTTGGAAAGTCACCCTTGTTGATATGACTGACCAAATCATTCGTCATATGGCTGTAATCCTGCCCTTGCACTTTCACTACTTCTTTTGGATCGAGGTTTTTCAGCCCCTGCAAACTTTTCCAATGAAACTTCACGTAACTGATATCGCCCTTGGCGTTGATCAGTTTGTAAGCGTGCACGCCATTGCCGTCCATTTCGCGATAACTGGCCGGGGTGCCGGAGTTGGAATACAGCTCGGTCAGCGTGCGGGTGGCTTCCGGTACGTGGGAAAAGAAATCGAAACGACGCGAATCATCGTCCAGGTTGGTCCGCGGGTCGGGCTTGAACGCATGGACCATGTCGGGAAACTTGATTGCATCACGGATGAAGAACGTCGGGAAATTATTCCCGACCAGGTCCCAGTTACCATCGGCCGTGTAGAACTTGGTGGCGAAGCCTCGAGGATCACGCAGCGTCTCAGGCGAATGATTGCCATGCACCACGGCGGAAAAACGGACGAACACCGGCGTGACCTGTCCGGCGGCGAATACCTTGGCCTTGGTCAGGTCGCTCAGGTCATTGGATACCGTAAACTCGCCATGCGCACCGGTACCACGGGCATGCACCACACGCTCGGGGATCCGTTCACGGTCAAAACGCTGGAGCTTCTGGATCAGTTGCACATCCTGCAGCAGGGTCGGGCCGTTGGGGCCGGCGGTCTGGGAGTTCTGGTTGTCGCCCACTGCCGCGCCATTATCCCGGGTCAGGGTGGCGGCATTGACGGACAGGGAAAACAGGCTGGCGGTCAGCACAACAAGGGTATGGCGGTTGGAAAAAGCACCAAGGCCAAGGGAAGTGTTCATGTGAGTTTCCTCTGATTTATAGAGCGCATCCATGTGCGCCTTTCAGAGGCTAGTGCTCGACAAACCGAAACCTAAATAGAAATGCCGTACCGACCTGATAGAAAAAACAATATGGGGAATCGGCCCTGAACCGCGTATCACGCGCGATTGGTGGCACTTTGTAAACTTTTTGCGAGGCCCTGGGTCGATAACTGGCAAGCTTTGTAAGCATGCATGTCAGGCAAGACCCGTTTAGCTGACTTACACTGCGGCTATAAACCTCATCTGTCACAAGGAACAACTCATGGGCGTGCTAAGCGAGTTCAAGGCCTTCGCGGTCAAAGGCAATGTCGTCGACATGGCCGTTGGGATCATCATTGGTGCTGCTTTTGGCAAAATCGTTTCGTCATTCGTTGGCGACGTGGTCATGCCGCCGCTCGGCCTGCTGATCGGCGGAGTGGATTTCAGTGACCTGGCGATCACGCTCAAGGCGGCCGAAGGAAATACGCCAGCGGTGGTGCTCGCCTATGGCAAATTCATCCAGACGACAGTGGATTTCATCATCGTGGCTTTCGCCATTTTCATGGGCGTCAAAGCCATCAACCGCCTGAAGCGCGAGGAGGCCGTCGCTCCGAGCGCGCCGCCTGTTCCTACCAAGGAAGAACAATTGCTCAGCGAGATCCGCGACCTGCTCAAGGCTCAGAACGAGAGGCCTTGAGGATTCGCCGGCCCAAAAATGGCGTCCCACGGACGCCATTTTTTTCACCAGTAATTTTCCACCGCCACCTGGCCGGGCCGCCGCGTGAGGCTCAGTTGCAAGCCCCTGGCCTTGAGCAACTTGCGCGTGTCGTCAATCATCTGCGGGTTGCCGCACAACATGACCCGCGAATGCTCTGGCGTCAGCGCGACACCGGCGGCCTGTTCCAGCTCGCCATTTTCGATCAGTGTGGTGATGCGTCCGTTGAGGGCGCCAGGGTGTTGTTCACGGGTAACCGTCGCAATGAAGCGAAACTTATGGGCGTATTCGACGAGGTAGTCTCGCCGGGGCAACGCGTCGATCAAGGCCTGGTAGGCCAATTCCGGTGACTCGCGGACGCTGTAAACGAGGATGATCCGCTCGAATTTTTCCCAGACCTCGAAGTCCTGCAGGATAGAAAGAAACGGGGCGACCCCTGTCCCGGTGGACAACAGCCACAAATCGCGACCGTCAACGAAACGGTCCAGCGTCAGGTAACCAAAGGCCTGGCGCTCGACCAACAAGCTGTCACCCGGCTTCAAGCGGCTGAGCTCGCTGGTGAATTCACCGTCCGGCACGACGATGGAAAAAAACTCGAGAAACTCGTCGAACGGCGAAGAAACCATGGAATAAGCCCGCCAGACGGCCGTGCCGTCCGCCTTGACCACCCCCAGCCGGGCAAACTGACCGGCGCGGAAACGAAAGCCGCGATCCCGGGTGGTACGCAGGGTAAACAGGTGAGGCGTCAGGGGCTGCACATCGATCAGGGTTTGGCGGGTAAACTTTTCTGCGCTGTCGGTCATGAGCCTCTCCAATGGGACGAGGACCGTATTGTCCCGTAAACCAAGCACGTTAACCACTTACGATCAGTAATGATACTTAGGTCGTACATCACACATCTTCCCAGCGGATTCCTTCATCAAAGTTATACAAAAACAAATTAACGTATCGAAAACCGTAATAGAAAATCGTCAATTCAATAGCAACTAACGCCGATAAAAAAATGCCTGAAGCGTAGGAAATACCCTACACTAATTTTCGCAGCATCAATTGGATCCACATCACTGGACGATACCCAGGAGAACGCCATGGATGCATGGAAGGATTTACAACTAAGGAAATTGTCGTGCGAGCAGGACCTGCAAAAAGCCTATCGCCTCGTACAAAATTTCTTTAATTATCAAGGATTTGAATACTGCGCCTTCGCCGCCTACCCGACTTTTGCGGACAGACACAGGCATCGGATCAATATCAACAACTACCCTTATGGATGGAACAGGCTATACAAACAAAACGGTTATGCGGCGAACGACCCGATACTGGCACACTGCAATCAATCATCGCTGCCAATTCTCTGGAGCGAAGATATTTTTTGCGAGGTCCCCGAATTATGGCAAGCACTTGAACACCAAGGGCTAAGCCATGGCTGGACACAAGCCGTCCATGAGGAACGGGGCACCTATTACAGTCTGTTCAGTCTCGCCAGGATGCAACGCCCCATCGACCCCGAGGAGCATTATGGCAACCTGGGCTATGCCATTTTCGCCAGCCAACGGTTGCATGCGCTGGCAGGCCGGCGAATGTCCGACGCCGAGCCTTCGTCACAGACAGTCCATTTGTCGCCAAGGGAAATTGAAGTATTGAGGTGGTCCGCCGAAGGCAAGACGGCATCGGAAGTCGGCAGGATCCTCTGTCTTTCCGAGCGCACCGTGAATTTCCATGTCAACAGCTGCATGCGGAAACTGAACGTGGCCAACAAAATCTCGGCGGTTGCCAAGGCGGCCCATATCCATGTGATCTGATCAGCAAGGCAGAACAGCCCGCTGAAAAACCCACGAGTATTACCCGGCAAAAAAACGTACCATTTACGGTCCCACTTGAATGATGACGTGCCAGGCACGCAACGCAGTTCATTCAGGCGGTCCCGCTGAGACACCTGCCCCCAGGCAGCGGGACATTCGTTGATTTGCCAGAGTTCCCGCCATGCCCTTGCTAGACAGTCCCTTCGCCCAACTTGACCTGATCCGCCAACCCGAACAGCAGAACGAACCACTGCAGGCATTCGACGCAGCCGATGAATATCTGCTTGCGTACCTGGCCGAACAGCAGCCGGGAGTGGATATCCGGGTTCTGGTACTCAATGACGGCTTCGGGGCCCTGGCGGCGAGCTTGGCCGGCAAGGTGAAGGTCACCAGTAGCGGCGACTCGTTCCTTGCCCTACAGGCATTGGAGAAAAACCTGGCGCGCAACGGTTTGCCCTTCGATGCGGTACCGATCGTGCCCGCCAGCGAACCGCTGACAGGGCCGTTCGACCGTGTCCTGATCAAAGTACCCAAGACCCTGGCCCTGCTGGAAGAGCAATTGATCCGGCTGCAAGAGCAACTGGCTCCAGGCGCTCAGGTCATAGCCGCCGCGATGGTCAAGCATCTGCCACGGGCCGCTGGCGATCTGCTGGAGCGCTATATCGGCCCGGTACAGGCCTCGTTGGCGGTGAAGAAGGCCCGCCTGTTGATTGCCACGCCACAAACCAGGACCACCACCGCCTCTCCCTACCCCACTCGCTATTGGCTGGATGAGCCGAAAATCGAGTTACTCAATCACGCCAACGTATTCTGTCGCGAAGGGCTGGATATCGGCACGCGCGCCTTTTTGCCACACCTGCCAAAAAACCTCGGCACGGCGCGGGTGGCGGACCTGGGGTGCGGCAACGGTGTACTGGCTATCACCAGCGCCCTGCACAACCCGCAGGCCCAGTACACGTTGGTGGATGAGTCATATATGGCGGTCCAATCGGCCGCTGAAAACTGGCGAGCGGCCCTGGGCGAGCGTGAGGTGACCCTGCGGGCCGGCGATGGACTCGCCGGACAAGCGCCGCAATCTTTGGATGTGGTGCTGTGCAATCCACCCTTCCATCAGCAGCAAGTGGTCGGCGATTTCCTCGCCTGGCGGATGTTCCAGCAAGCCCGCGAGGCATTGGTGGTTGGCGGCGCGCTGTACATCGTCGGCAACCGGCACCTGGGCTACCACAGCAAGCTGGCTCGGTTGTTCCGGGGAGTCGAGCAGGTCGCCGCCACGCCAAAATTCGTGATTCTCAAGGCCCGCAAGTAGCCCTGGCATTCAGTGCGGTCCGCTCAATGAGTCGTCAGCCCGGCGGCGTTCATGAACATCCGCATCAGGCTGGCGACGATGAACAGCGCCAGCACACTCCCGGCCCAGATCGCCACCAGCCAGCCGAGCCGCTGCCACAACGGTTTTTTCTCAGCGGCTTCGATGTCTTTCAAGTCAGGCTTGGCCATTCTCGGCACCTCGCAGGTCGGTCAATGGTAGCCATCGTCATGGGTGACCTTGCCGCGGAACACGTAGTAGCTCCAGAAGGTGTACACCAGGATCAACGGAATGATGAACAGCGTGCCGACCAGCATGAAGCCCTGGCTCTGAGGCGGTGACGCGGCGTCCCAGATCGAAATGGATGGCGGCACGATGTTTGGCCACAAGCTGATGCCGAGGCCACTGTAGCCAAGAAAGATCAACACCAGCGTCAGGATGAACGGCGTGTAGTTGGCGTTGCGGGCCACGGCGCGGAACAAGCCGTACATGGTGACGAGCACCAGGATCGGCACCGGCAGGAACCAGAACAGGTTCGGCAGGGTGAACCAGCGTGCCGCGATGTCGGCGTGAGCCAGCGGCGTCCAGATGCTGACGATGCCGATCACGGCGAGCACCACGAATGCCAGTGGTCTGGCCAGGTCGTGCATCTGCTCTTGCAGCTTGCCTTCGGTCTTCATGATCAGCCAGGTACAGCCGAGCAAAGCGTAGGCGGCGATCAACGCCAGGCCGCAGAACACCGTAAATGGCGTGAACCAATCCAGGGAGCCACCGGCAAACTGGCGATTGACCACCTCGAAACCGTCGATGAATGCCCCCAGCGCCACGCCCTGGAAAAAGGTCGCCGTCAGCGAACCACCGATGAACGCCTTGTCCCACAAATGCCGCTTCTCGGCCTTGGCCTTGAAGCGGAACTCGAATGCCACGCCCCGGAAGATCAGGCCGACGAGCATCAGGATCAGCGGCAGGTACAGCGCCGAGAGCACCACCGAATAGGCCAGTGGAAACGCCCCGAACAGCCCGGCGCCGCCCAGCACCAGCCAGGTTTCGTTACCGTCCCAGACTGGCGCGACGGTATTCATCATCACGTCGCGGTCGCGTTCGCCCTTGACGAAGGGGAAAAGAATGCCGATCCCCAGGTCGAAGCCGTCCATGATCACGTACATCATGATGCCGAAGATGATGACCACGGCCCAGATCAGCGGAAGATCAATACCCATGACTCAATTCCCCTTGTGCGAGCTGTCGTTGTGGTCCACTTCGTCGTCGCCTTCGTTGGCGGCCGACAATGGACGGGCCGGGGTGCGTTTCTGGCCCGGACCGCCATCGCTCGGCTCGGCTTCGTGAGCCACTGGGCCCTTGCGCACCAGGCGCAGCATGTAGCTCAGGCCCGCACCGAACAGCGCGAAATACACCACCACGAACATGATCAGGGTGAAGCTCATTTGCGCAAAGCTGTGGCCGGACGAGGCATCCGCCGTGCGCATCAGGCCGTAGACCACCCAGGGTTGGCGGCCGATTTCAGTGGTGAACCAGCCCGCGAGAATCGCAATCAAGCCCGACGGTCCCATCCACAGCACCAGGTGCAAAAACGGCCGGGATTGGTAGAGCCGTTCACCACGCCGCAGCCAGAGGCTGCACAGGCCGGTGAAAATCATCAGCAGCCCCAGGCCCACCATGACCCGGAACGACCAGAACACGATGGTCGAATTCGGCCGGTCCTCCGGCGGAAACTCCTTCAGGGCCGGCACTTGATCGGTCAGCGAGTGCGTCAGGATCAGGCTGCCCAGATAAGGGATCTCCACGGCAAATCTGGTTTCCTCGGCTTCCATGTCCGGCCAACCGAACAGAATCAGGGGCGTGGGCTCGTCGCCGACGTTTTCCCAGTGCCCCTCGATCGCGGCGATTTTTGCCGGCTGGTGCTTGAGCGTGTTGAGCCCGTGGAAGTCGCCGATGACCGCTTGCACCGGCGCCACCAGCAGGGCCATCCACATCGCCATGGACAGCATCCGGCGAATGGCCGGATTGTCGCGACCACGGAGCAAATGCCAGGCCGCCGACGACCCGACGAAGAACGCCGTGGCAACAAATGCCGCAACCGACATGTGCAACAGGCGGTAAGGGAACGAGGGATTGAACACCACCGCCAGCCAGTCCACCGGGATGACCCGGCCATCGATGATTTCGTAGCCCTGCGGAGTCTGCATCCAGCTGTTGGAGGAAAGAATCCAGAAAGTCGAGATCAGGGTGCCGATCGCCACCATGGCCGTGGAGAAGAAGTGCAGTCCCCTGCCGACGCGGTTCCAGCCGAACAACATGACCCCGAGGAAACCCGCCTCGAGGAAGAATGCGGTGAGCACCTCATAGGTCAGCAACGGCCCGGTGACCGCACCGGCAAAGTCCGAAAAGCGGCTCCAGTTGGTGCCGAACTGATAGGCCATGACCAGCCCGGACACCACGCCCATGCCGAAGTTGACGGCAAATATCTTCGACCAGAAGTGGTACAGGTCGCGGTAGGTGTCGTCACGCGTCTTCAGCCACAGCCCTTCGAGCACCGCCAGGTAACTCGCCAGGCCAATGGTGATGGCCGGGAACAGGATGTGGAACGAGATGGTGAATGCGAACTGGATTCGGGCGAGATCGAGCGCCTCCAAACCGAACATAAGTCTTCCTCTGTCAGGTAAAACCGGCTGCGGGCGGGGCTTGCATCACAGCTCCCTGGGGATATGGAGTGTGATGCTTTTCAAATCGTTCTTTTTTTAGAACCGTCACAACGCAGGATTCTGGCCGGGTGGCCCCAGCGCAACGCCTTTGCAGGCATTGATCTGGGTCAAGCAATGTTCAAAGAGTAGACCCATATTTGCCGATGGATGGCGTGGTCTTTTGTCGCGTGACAGGTTGTCTCAGGGCCGCAAAGCTGCCCCACGGCATCGCTTCCAAACACATGCTGTCCCCGTTGCGAGGGAGCTTGCTACCGCTGGGCTGCGCAGCGGCACCGAGATTTTGCGGTCGCTGCGCAACCGAGCGGGAGCAAGCTCCCTCGCCACAATAGCCCGCATCAATTTGAATTGATGTCTGGCTAACTATTTTTCCAGCCGCCGCAACTTCCAGTTACAGCTCGGTGATAATCTCGCTCTTCACGTCACCGGACCCGTCATAGATGCCCAGCCAAGCGCCCTTGCTGCTCCGTCACCACCGACCTTTCATCGCCTTCTGGCTGGCCCGGATCTTCACGGCGAGCGGCTTCCAGATGCTCACCGTGGCCATTGGCTGGAACCTCTATCAACTGACCGGCAACGTCTTGGACCTGGGTCTCGTAGGGCTGGTCGAGTTCGCACCGCGGGTGCTGTTCATGCTGCACACCGGGCATGTGGCCGATCGGTATGACCGGCGCAAGGTCGCGGCCATCTGCCAATCCCTGCAGGCGACGATTGCCGTGGCGCTGGTGATCGGCAGCGCCACCGATAATGTTACGCGCGAGATGATCTTCATCCTGGCGTTCCTGCTGGGCGCGGCCCGCTCCTTCGAAATGCCGACGACCCAGGCGCTGCTGCCGAGCATCGTGCCTTCCGCGCTGTTTCCCCGCGCCGTGGCCGCTGCGCAGTCGGCACAGCAATCGGCGACCATCGTCGCACCCGCGCTGGGCGGTTTGCTGTACGCCTTCGGCAGCGTCTGGGTCTACGGGCCAACCGTGCTGCTCTACCTCATCGCCTGCGGCCTGATGCTCAACCTGCCCGCGCGGCAGACGCCGTTGAACAAAGGCAAGGCGACCCTGGATTCGCTGCTGGCGGGTATCCGCTTCATCCGCAGCCGGCAGGATATTCTCGGGGCGATTTCCCTGGACCTGTTCGCGGTATTGCTGGGGGGCGCAACGGCGCTGCTGCCGGTATTCGCCAAGGACATCCTGCTCACCGGCCCCTGGGGCCTGGGCCTGTTGCGCTCGGCACCGGCGGTCGGTGCCTTGCTGATGTCGTTGTGGCTGGCGCGGTTTGCCGTCGAGCGCAAGGTTGGCCGGGTGATGTTCACGGCGGTGGGCGTGTTCGGCGTCGCCACGATCGCCTTCGGCCTCTCCACTTCGTTCTGGTTTTCCTTGGCGGTACTGGTGGTGCTGGGCGCGGCGGACATGATCAGCATGGTCATCCGCGCCTCTTTCGTGCAATTGGAAACGCCGGACGAAATGCGTGGCCGGGTCAGCGCCGTGAACGGCCTGTTCATCGGCGCCTCGAACCAGCTGGGCGAATTCGAATCCGGCCTGACCGCCCACTGGTTCGGCACGGTGCCAGCGGTGGTCATGGGCGGCGTCGGCACGCTGCTGGTGACCGGGGCCTGGATCAAACTGTTCCCGACCCTGGCCAACCGCGACCGCATGCACGAACCGGTTGCAGAAACGAAAGCCTGAGACGTATTGCTTCGGGAATCGCTGAGCTTTTTTGCCTGTGGGTCATGGCCTGTGGGAAGAGTCTTAAGGGCTAATCTGGTTTGTTCATATAAATAACTTACTTACTACGCGCCGAAGTAAAATTTCTTACGCACCTTTCCTTTATTAACATAAGCAGCCTTAGTGCCATTGCAAAAGTCCAATTAGCGCTCCACCATGCCCCCTTCCGCGAAGCAATACCAGCAACGCTGTATAAAAATCAATACAGGACATATAAGCATGACCGCATCACACTGGAAAATAACTGTTTTCATTTTAACAACGACGATCATGAGTTCGGCTATAGCCGGACCAGCTGTGAATATCACTTTCACAAATCTTGGCGCACAGAACGCCGTCTATACCGTGACCAACAGCAACGAAACAACTACCAGAAACAATTCAAAACCCACTCCGACATCACTGGTAGAACCAAACAAACCAAATTTCTACAAGGTGCAAAGCTTGATATCCCCACATGCCAACTATGCAGCTTTACGCTACAAGATAGGCAGCAAGGAATGTGTTTATTCAACCACTTTCGTCGCGACTGCAGGCCCAGGAGGCTCCAAGATTCCAAAGTGGAAGGAATCTGCTACTCCGGGTGGCGGCGCTATCTGCACTATCACTGTCCAGTCCAGAGACTACCGGACTTATGAATGGGCAGTGCAAATCACCATGAAATAAGAACTTCCAAGTCCGGAATCTTTTCAGCCCTGACTCAGCCAATGAATGTCCAAACACCTCGCCAGGAATAGGTGATCAGCATGGTACTTTCCGACATCAGCCTCATGACCCACAGCACTCCTACCCTGAATAAAGCAACCGGAACCAGAGCCACCGTTAGTAATAACCAAGATATCGTTCAAGACCCTGTAAATACCGGAGGAGATGACAACAGCACAGTTTCTGCGCTCTCACGTCAATTGAGCGAGGCCGCTTCCCGCGCAGAGGCACGTGATGCCAGCTTAAGCCGAAAAGAGCTTTCCGATCTGGCCTGGAGTATCAAGGAAAAAATAGGCGGGGATTATATAGCAACCAAAGCCAGATATGACGCGGAAGTTCCCCAGACCGATGACCCCGAACTCTTGGCACGAGCTAAACAGGCCACTGAGTACATCAATGGAGTCGTCACAGACGGCCGCGGCAAAAATCCTTTCTCCGGGATGCCAAGAGATCAGCTGAATTTGATCATTTATGATGACAGCGGCGCTTTTACCGTCAATGAGCGGCGCTCTGCGCAACATGAAGTAGCCCAACAGGAACAGGCATGGCGGCAGGTAGTCATCGCCAAGGGGACGATGGAATACAGCAACACAGGAAAAATGACCGATTTCTACAAGAACGTGCTCGAGCATTACCGTGGCTTGCCCGCCATTGAACAATCGCAGTATCCAGCCGATTACGAAGCCAGGCTGCTACTTGATATAGCAATGGACCTCAGCACCGAAGTACCTGATATCGATAGTGAAAGCTTCTGGAACGAACTGTTCAAGGGCGATACCTCACTGGCCGGCAAGCCCACCGCCTCCACCGAGGAGAAAGTAGCGGTCAACACCGATATAAAGGAGCCTTGAAACAGATTATCCGAGAGCGACAACCCGCTGTTCGACGAGCCCCCTCTACCCGAGCGGGACGCAGGACAACCGGAGGCTCTGCTTTGAACTCAGCAGGCGTTTGAACCACTGCTCTCCAGCCTGTGGAACCGAAGTCCCACAGGCTCACTGTTATTCACCACTCCCTCAGAGCAACTTGTCCAGCGTGACTGGAAAGTCCCGCACCCGCTTGCCGGTCGCATGGTAAATGGCATTAGCCACCGCCGCCGCCACGCCCACGATGCCGATTTCACCGACGCCCTTGGACCCCAGCGCATTGACGATGTCGTCCTGTTCATCGACGAACACCACGTCGATGTCACCGATGTCGGCGTTGACCGGCACGTGGTATTCGGCCAGGTTGTGGTTCATGTGCCGGCCCAGGGCGTGGTCGGTCAGGGTCTCTTCATGCAAGGCCATGCCAACGCCCCAGACCACGCCACCGAGAATCTGGCTGCGGGCGGTTTTCGGGTTGATTACCCGCCCGGCCGCGATGGCGCTGACCACGCGGTTGACCTTCACCGTGCCCAGGTCTTCGTCGACCAGCACCTCGACGAACACCGCCGAGTGCGTAGCAGTGGCATAGGCCTGGCGTTTCTCATCCGGCTGGGCCGTGACTTGTGCCTGCAACGGCGTCTCGCCGCTGTTCCGAGCCAGCTGCGCCAGGGTGACACTGGCCTCCCCCATGCGCAGTTCACCGTCGACAAACGTCACTTGCTCAAGGGTTGCGCCGCTGAAGGCCGGGCAAGTTTGCCGAGCCACTGCGAGCAGTTTTTCCCGCAGCGCCTCACAGGCTTGCTGCACTGCGGTGCCGACGGACGAGACGGTAAACGAACCGCCCTGCAGCGGTGCGGTCGGCAGCGACGAATCGCCAAGCACAAAGGTGACATTTTCCAGGGGAACGCCGGACGTCTCGGCGGCAATCTGGGTCATGACGGTATAGGTGCCGGTGCCGATGTCAGTGGTCGCGCTGCTCACGGTCAGCTTGCCGCTGGGATCCAGCGACGCTCGGGCGCTGGCCTTCTGCTGCATGGCCTCCCAGACACCGCCGGCCATGCCCCAACCTACCAGTTGCCGCCCTGCGCGCATGCTGCGCGGCTCCGGATTGCGCTTGCTCCAACCGAAACGGTCGGCACCCTGGGCGTAACATTCGCGCAACTCCTTGCTCGAATACGGCTTGCCTTCGTTCTCGTTACGTTCGGCATAGTTGATCAAGCGCAGCTGGACCGGGTCGATGGCCAGGGCGCAGGCCAACTCGTCCATGGCGCACTCCAGACCGATCAGTCCAAGGGCGGCGCCGGGGGCACGCATGTCCAGCGGCGTGTAGACGTCCAGGGGCACCAGCTTGTAGCTCAATTCGACGTTATCGCAGTGATAGAGCATGCCGCTCCACTCCACCACATGCTCGGTGAAGTCCTCGAAGCGCGACGTCTGGCCGACGGCGCTATGGGCCACCGCGAGCAAACGTCCGTTGGCCGCAGCTCCCAGTTGCACACACTGGAAGGTCCGGGGCCGGTAGCCGAAGGTAAACATTTGCTGACGGGTCAGGCTGACCCGCACCGAGCGCTTGAGCGTCAGCGCGGCCATTACTGCCAGCGGCAATTGGTACTGCGGGCGCAGCCCGGAACCGAAAGCACCGCCAACGTAGGCGGCAAACACCCGCACCTGTTCTTTTTCCAGCCCGAACACCTCTTGCACATAGGCCTGGCAATTCTGCGTGCCCTGGGTCTTGTCGTGAATGTGCAAGCTGCCGTCGGGTTGGTACAGAACGGTCGAGGCGTGGGGCTCCATCGGGTTGTGATGTTCGATCGGCGTGCTGTAGGACACATCCACGCTGAGTGCCGAGCTGGCGTACTCGCCCTGAAAATTCCCACGGGGCTTGGGTAATTCGGCGGGCGCCGGATGCGCTTCGTTTTGCAGGATCGTCAGATCGGTCTGATGGTCCTGGGTCTCGTAGTCGATTTCAACGAGCGAGCCGGCATAACGCGCCAACTCGAGATTTTCCGCAACCACCAGGGCGAGCGGCTGGCCGCTGTAGAGGACCTGGTCGTTGAACAACGGCCGGAACGGCGAACCCTCCGCGGCATCGGCATCCTGGTAGGGCTCGTCGTAACTGGCGATCTTCGGGCGGTTGGTATGGTCGATCACCGCGACGACGCCCGGCAGCGCCAGGGCTCGGGAAGCATCGATGCGCACGACCCGGCCACGGGCGATACCGCTGGAGACGACGCTGCCGTGCAGCAGGCCATCTTCGGGATACTCCCCGGCGTATCGGGCCCGACCAGTGACCTTGAGCAGGCCATCGGTCCGGTCAAGCGGCTTGCCTATGGTTTTGCTCAATGCATTCATCGGGTGGTTCCCCCCACCAGCGCGGCATCGCTCAAGGCGCGGATAATTGCCCGGCGTGCCAGTTTGACTTTGAAGCCGTTGTGCTCCAGCGGCTCGGCGTTCTGCATTAACGCATCGGCAGCCGCCGTAAAGGTTTCGCGGCTGACGGCCTGGCCGACCAGCCAGTTTTCCACGGCCTTGTCGCGCCACGGTTTGTGGGCTACACCGCCGAGGGCCAGCCGAGCCTGGCGAATCACCGGCCCATCAAGCTCCAGCGCCGCCGCCACCGAAACCAGCGCAAAGGCGTAGGAGGCCCGGTCACGGATCTTCAGGTAGTGGCTATGTTCAGCAAAACCCGCTGGGGGCAACTCGATGTAGGTGATCAGCTCGTCATCGGCCAATTGGTTGTCCCGATCCGGTGCGTCACCGGGCAGACGGTGAAAATCCGCGAACTCGATGGTCCGCGCGCCGCCCCGTCCCAGCACATGAACAACCGCCTCAAGCGCCGCCAGGGCCACGCACATGTCCGACGGATGAGTCGCCACGCACTGATCACTGGCGCCGAAAATCGCGTGGATCCGGTTCAGGCCGCTTCGGGCCGGGCAACCGCTGCCTGGGCGCCGCTTGTTGCACGGCACGGAGGCGTCATAAAAGTAATAGCAGCGCGTGCGTTGCAACAGGTTGCCACCGGTGCTGGCCATATTGCGCAACTGCGGCGAGGCGCCCGCCAGGATGGCTTGGGCGAGCAGCGGATAGCGCCGCTGAACCCACGGATGCCAGGCCAGATCGGCATTGCTCACCAATGCGCCAATCATCACCCCGCCCGACGGGGTCTCGCTGAGGTCCGTCAAAGGCAGACCGGTGATATCGATCAAGTGCTGGGGGCGGCTGAGGTTTTCCTTCATCAGGTCCAGCAGGTTGGTGCCGCCGGCGATGAAGCGCGAGTTCGCACTGGACAACTCGACGGCCGCCTGCACGGTGTCGGGCTTGCTGTAGCTAAAGGGATTCATCGCTCGCCCTCCGTTGGCTGGCAGAGCGGAAGCGCTTCCTCGATGGCGTCGCGAATATTGTTGTAGGCGCCGCATCGGCAGAGGTTGCCGCTCATCAGTTCGCTGATTTCGGCGCTGGTCTGCGCCCGGCCCTCGTTGGCCAGCCCCACCGCCGAACAGATCTGCCCCGGCGTGCAGTAGCCGCACTGGAACGCGTCATGCTTGATGAACGCCCGTTGCATGGGGTGCAGCTCATCGCCATTGGCCAAGCCCTCGACGGTGGTCAACTCGGCGCCGTCGCACATCACCGCCAGGGTCAGGCAGGCGTTGATACGCTTGCCATCACGCAACACCGTGCAGGCGCCGCATTGGCCGTGATCACAGCCTTTCTTGCTGCCTACCAGGTCCAGTTGCTCGCGCAGCAGGTCCAGCAGCGTGGTCCAGGGCAGCACCTGCAACTCACGCACGGCGCCATTGAGTGTCAGACGTATCGGATGACGGACGAAGGACGCCTGCGTCGCTTCGGACAAGGTCGCGCTCATGGAACACCTCACGGTTGGTCGTACTCGCGGCGTTTTGGGAAACCGCCGTCATAAGGGGTACGACTTCGAGGTGGGGTGAGCGTTCAAGGCAATTGGGCGACGAAACGCCAGCGGCCGCTGCGCAGCCGAGCGGGAGCAAGCTCCCTCGCCACAGGGCTACTCTCGATTAAAGGAAAGATCAGGCCAGCAACTCCGCCGCCACCACGCTCCTCACACCCTTGCCGGCGAGTTGCTCCACCAGCGTCAGGGCAAATATCAGGGCGGCGGCCGAGCCTTGGGCGGTGATGCAATTGCCATCCACCACCACCGGCTGGTCGACGAAGCTGCATCCGGACAGCTGCTGGCTCACGGCGGGCAGGCACGTCATGCGGCGCTGGCGTAGCACGCCGAACGCCTGGAGTACCAGCGCCGGCGCTTCGGCGATGGCGGCAAAAGATCGCCCGGCGGCGGCCTGGTCCCTGACCAACTGCTGCAACGGCTGGTGGGCGGCCAGATGCTGCGCGCCAATGATGCCGCCCGGCAGGACGATCAGGTCGAAATCCTGGACCAGCATGTCCACCAGCATGCCGTCGGCGGTCAGGCGCGTGCCGCGTGCACAGGTGAGCATGCGTCGGCCCTCGATACTCGCCACCACCACTTCGAGCTGCGCACGACGCAACACATCGATCAGCGTCACCGTCTGCAAATCGTCGACGCCTTCAGCCACGGCAATCAGGGCTCGGGGGATCTTGGTTCCAGGAATCATGGGCGCTCTCCGCTGGGTGACTCTCTCAAGACTAGCCAGCTTTGCCGAGCCGTGTCAGGTGAAGACAGCCCGTGATGTGGTCATTTGATGTAGAGCTCGGTCGCCATCCGGTTCCCCGGCGCGTTGATTGACACATTGCTGAAGCTGAAAGTGCCTTCCTGCTTGCCCTTCAGATCGAAGATATACAGGTAGCCGACCACCTTGGTGCTTGTCGAACAGTCGTTGAGATTGCCATTGCTGAACGCACACCCTGGCGAGCGGGTGCCGTCGACTTCGAAGCCGTCCAGCGTGACATGAGGTTGGCGGCCATAACCGACCTCCAGCACGTAGACCTTGATATTCGGCCCGCTATGATCGCAACGGGTCTGCGTCTGCCCCGCCGCGATATTCTCAAACCCACAGGTCGGCGATTCGACCTTGAGCACCTTGACCTCGCTCAGCGGCGGCGCTGAGGCGGCGTGCGCCGCCGGTCCGAGCAGCGCCAGGTTCAACGCGCAGGCCCATGCGAATTTTTTCATGCGATACATACCGACCTCCCCGGAATCGCGCGCAGTATGGCCCAACTTTTGCGTCTGCACACTTTGCGACGCACACCGAGGATCGCAGCCTCATCGCCGCGCTGCTATGATGCGCGGCTTTTTCCGACCCGCAGAAAATCCCGGGCGCCCCTGGCGCAGTGTGCTTTGCTGTTGAGGTCGATACATTCACGGCGCCGCGCGCGCCACGGGGAGCAGACATGCTGGAAAGGCTGTTTCAACTCAAGGCACACAACACCAACGTGCGGACCGAGATCCTGGCGGGCGTCACGACCTTCCTGGCCATGGCCTACATTCTGTTCGTCAACCCGAGCATTCTCGGCGAAACCGGCATGGACAAGGGTGCCGTATTCGTCGCCACCTGCCTGGCGGCGGCCATTGGTTCGACGGTCATGGGCCTGATCGCCAACTACCCGATCGCCCTTGCACCGGGCATGGGCCTGAATGCCTTCTTCACCTACACCGTGGTCTTGCACATGGGCCATACCTGGCAAGTGGCGCTGGGTGCGGTGTTCGTCTCCGCCGTATTGTTTTTCCTGCTGTCGATCTTTCGTATTCGCGAATGGATCATCAACAGCATCCCGCTGCCACTGCGCTCGGCCATCGCCGCCGGTATCGGCCTGTTCCTGGCGCTGATCGCCTTGAACAACGCTGGCATCGTAGTGAAAAACCCGGCGACCATGGTCGGTCTCGGCGACCTGAAGCAACCGGCACCAATCCTGGCGACCCTGGGCTTCGTCCTCATCGTCGCCCTGGAAGCACTGAAAGTGCGCGGCGCCGTGCTGATCGGCATCCTGGCGGTCACCGTTGTCTCGATCGTAATGGGCTTCACGCCGTTTGGCGGGATCATTTCCGCGCCGCCCTCCCTCGCCCCGACGTTTTTGCAACTGGACATCAAGGGCGCCCTGGACATCGGTCTGGTGAGCGTGATCTTCGCCTTTCTCTTCGTCGACCTGTTCGACAACTCCGGCACCCTGATCGGCGTCGCCAAGCGCGCCGGGCTGATGGGCAAGGATGGCCACATGCCGAAGATGGGCCGCGCGCTGATCGCCGACAGCACCGCCGCCATGGCCGGTTCGCTGCTGGGCACCTCGACGACCACCAGCTACATCGAGTCGGCGGCAGGCGTCAGCGCCGGCGGACGCACCGGCCTGACCGCCATCGTCGTGGCGATCCTGTTCCTGCTGGCGCTGTTCTTCTCGCCACTGGCCGCCAGCGTCCCGGCCTTCGCCACCGCGCCGGCCCTGTTGTTTGTGGCCGTGTTGATGACCTCCGGCCTGGCCGAGATCGACTGGGACGACATCACCGTCGCCGCCCCGGTGGTGATCACGGCGCTGGCAATGCCGTTCACCTACTCCATCGCCAATGGCATCGCCTTCGGCTTCATCGCCTGGACCGCCATCAAACTGGTGTCCGGCCGTGGCCGTGAGCTGAACCCGGCGCTGGTCATCCTGTCGATCCTGTTCGTTATCAAGTTGGGTTGGTTCAACGCATGACTTTTGATTCCCAGGCCTACGCCGCCCAGTTGCAGGACAAGGTCACGCGCTTGCGTGACTTGCTGGCTCCGTTCAATGCACCCGAGCCCGAGGTATTCGACTCGCCCTTGCAGAACTTCCGCCTGCGCGCCGAATTCCGCCTGTGGCGCGAAGCCGGCGAACGCCACTATGCGATGTTCTCCCAGGACGACAAGCGCACGCCGATCCTGATCGAAGAGTTCCCCATCGCCAGCTTGCGCATCAACCAGTTGATGCCGCAGCTCAAGGCCGCCTGGCAGGCCAGCGCGCCCTTGAGCCACAAGCTGTTCCAGGTGGAATTCCTGACCACCCTGGCCGGCGACGCGATGATCACCCTGTGTTATCACCGCCCGCTGGATGAACACTGGCACGCCGCGGCGTCGAAGCTCGCGACCGACCTGGGCGTCAGTATCATCGGGCGCTCCAAAGGCAAACGGGAAGTGATCGGCCACGATTATGTGGTGGAAAAACTTGAGGTGGGCGGCCGTGCCTTCAGCTATCGCCAGCCCGAAGGTGCCTTCACCCAGCCCAACGGCACGGTAAACCAGAAGATGCTCAACTGGGCTTATGAAGCCTTGGGCGATCGCAGCGACGATCTTCTGGAGCTTTACTGCGGCAACGGCAACTTCACGTTGCCCCTGGCCACCCGCGCGCGCAACGTGCTCGCCACTGAAATCAGCAAGACATCGGTCAACGCAGCGCTGAGCAACCTCAGCGAAAACGCTGTGGATAACGTCACGTTGGTACGGCTGTCCGCCGAGGAACTGACCGAAGCCTTGAACGAAGTCCGCCCATTCCGCCGCTTGCAGGGTATCGACCTGAAAAGCTACGAATTCGGCAGCGTCTTCGTCGACCCACCTCGCGCCGGCATGGACCCGGACACCTGCGAACTGACCCGACGCTTCGACAACATCCTCTACATCTCCTGCAACCCGGAAACCCTCGCCGCGAACATCGCGCAGTTGAGCGACACCCACCGCATCACGCGCTGCGCGTTGTTCGATCAGTTTCCGTGGACTCATCACATGGAATCCGGCGTGTTGCTGACTCGGCGTTGAGTCATCGCAACAACCCTTATGTAAAAGGGGCTATTTGTGGCGAGGGGATTTATCCCCGCTCGAGTGCGTAGCGCTCGCAAACTGTTCTGGGGGCTGCTACGCAGCCCAGCGGGGATAAATCCCCTCGCCACATTACTTTTACTACCTCCCGAGCAAGGCAACGTCCGATCATCGAACAGTTATTGTCCGATGACCGCTGCTTTATTTGACCAAATTAACCATCTAGTACAATTTATCCCCACAGGCTGAACTACAGCCCACACCAACAATAAAAATGTGGAGAAATTGCGATGCCTCCGATCGTTCTGGTGCTCAACGGCCCGAACCTGAACCTGCTCGGCACCCGCGAGCCGGCCACCTATGGCCACGAAACCCTGGCTGATATTTCCGCGCTGTGCGGCTGCGCCGCCGAGGAGTTCGGCCTGGCCGTGGAGTTCCGCCAGACCAACCAGGAAGGCGAATTGCTCGACTGGATCCACAGCGCCCGTGGCCGGTGTGCCGGGATCATCATCAACCCGGCGGCCTGGACCCACACTTCGGTTGCGATCCGCGACGCGCTGGTGGCCAGTGAAGTCCCGGTGATCGAAGTCCACCTGTCCAACGTCCACGCCCGCGAAACCTTTCGCCACCACTCCTTTGTCTCGTCAGTCGCCATCGGCGTGATGTGCGGGTTCGGCAGCCATGGTTATCGCCTGGCCCTGGAACATTTCAGTCAGCGGTTGAAGGGTTGATGAATATGTCCAACGTCACTGTACTGGCCGGCCTGATCGGCGCGGGCATCCAGGCCTCTCGCACGCCGGCGCTCCACGAACACGAAGGCGATGCCCAAGGCATGCGTTACCTGTATCGGCTGATTGATCTGGATGCGCTGAAACTCGACAGCGGCGCCCTGGGCGATTTGCTGGTGGCTGCCGAACGCATGAGTTTTACCGGGTTGAATATCACGTTTCCCTGTAAACAGGCGGTCATCCCGCTGCTGGACGAGTTGTCGCCCGAAGCGCGCGGCATCGGTGCGGTAAATACCGTGGTGCTCAAGAATGGCAAACGCATCGGCCACAACACCGACTGCCTCGGGTTCGCCGAAGGCTTTCGTCGAGGCTTGGGCGATGTTTCCCGTCGCCATGTCGTCCAGATGGGCGCAGGGGGTGCCGGGGCTGCCGTTGCCCACGCGCTACTCGCCGAAGGCGTGGAGACGCTGAGCATCTTTGATGTCGAGACCAGCCGTGCCGAGGCGCTGGCGAATAACCTGAACCAACAGTTCGGCGCCAGCCGTGCTCGCGCCGGGCATGACCTGCCCACCGCCATGGCCGAGGCCGACGGGCTGGTGAACACCACGCCCATGGGCATGGCGAAACTGCCGGGGATGCCGGTACCGGTGGAGCTGTTGCGAGGCGATCTGTGGGTCGCGGAAATCGTCTATTTCCCGTTGGAAACCGAACTGCTGCGCAACGCCCGCGCCCTCGGCTGCCGCACGCTGGATGGCGGCACCATGGCGGTGTTCCAGGCGGTGAAGGCGTTCGAACTGTTCAGCGGCGTGGCGCCCGATGCGGGGCGGATGCTGGCGCATTTTCAGCGTATGGATCACTGAAGCCTGATCACAATCCCTGCTTACCTTGTGGGAGCGAGCTTGCTCGCGATGGCGGTGTTCCAGTCACCACTGGTGCTGGCTGATCGGCCGCTATCGCGAGCAAGCTCGCTCCCACACAGGCTCGCGTCCACATAAGGTTCGGTGTCAGGCCTGCAAGTACCGCAATACCGATTCACAGACCATCTGCCGATGGCGCTGCTTGACCGCTTCGTCCGACAGATCGATCTGAAAGATCTCACCGAACGTCTGGCGGTTGGACACCCGATAGAAGCAGAACGAACTGATCAGCAGATGCACATCCAGCGGCTCGAGGCCGGCGCGAAATACGCCCTCCTCGGCGCCTCGGCGCAATATCACGCCAAGGGAATCGAGGATGGTGTTGGTCATCGCCTTGATCGCGCCGGATTGCTTCACGTATTCGGCGTTGTGGATGTTCTCGATGCAGACGATACGCACGAAATCGACGTTGCGGTCATGGTGGTCGAAGGTGAACTCCACCAGGCGCCGGATCGCGTCGACCGGCGCCAGCTCCGCCAGGTGCAGGCGGCTTTCGGTGGTGCGGATATCGCCGTAGAGTTTTTCCAGCACCTCGACGTACAGCTGCTCCTTGCTGCCGAAGTAGTAATAGATCATCCGCTTGGAGGTGTGGATGCGCTCGGCGATGGCGTCGACCCGCGCGCCGGCCAGGCCCTGCTGGACGAACTCGACGATAGCTTCCTGAAGAATGTTTTCCCGGGTCTTTTCCGGGTTGTTCTTGCGACTCTTGCGCGGCGCGGCGACAGGTTCGTCGAGGGCTGCGGAAAGCTCTGGATTCATAGTCATTACGGGCTCACGGCCATCACTGCACAGGTTGGCGATTATGGGCCGCACCGCACAGTGAAGGAAGCCACGGCGTTGCCCTTTACCGCCGCGCTTACGATTTCCCTACAACTTGGCGTGCCGCAAGCCACCGCTACGAGACTTGGCCATGGCCGCCAGCCGCACCGCGACGTTGGCCGCGCCGTAGCCGGCATAACCGTTCTTGCGCTGGATGATTTCGAAGAAAAAGCGCCCTTCGAACGGTTCGGTATAGACGTGAAACAACTCGCCGCCCTGAGCGTCACGGTCGTACAACACGTTGAAATAGGCCAGCTCGCTGAGAAACTCATCATCGAAATCGAAACGTGCCGCCAGGTCATCGTAGTAGTTGAGCGGAATGTCCAGCAACGGCACCCCGGCCTCCTTGGCACGGCTGACCTGGGCGAAGATATCGTCGCAGTCAAAGGCGATATGGTGCACGCCGGAACCGCGATAACTCGACAGTGCATGTGAGATCGCGGTGTTGCGGTTCTCGGAAATGTTCAGCGGCAAACGAATCGAACTGCAACGGCTGCGCAACGCACGGCTTTTCACCAGGCCATAGGGGTCGGGCAACACCACTTCATCGTCAGCTTCGAAATCCAGCAGGCTCTTGTAGAACAGCACCCAACTGTCGAGGCTGTCGGCCGGCAGCGCCATCGCCATGTGGTCGATGCGCTTGAGCCCGGCGCCGATGACCGCACCGGGTTGCAAGTTGAAATCGGTGCCATAGACATCGGCGTCCTGGTCCACCAGGTAGATCAGGCTGCCGTCCGGCGCTCGCACCGCCGCCAGCTCCAGCTCGTTGGGCCCGACCAGGCCACGATAAGGCTGGCCCTTGTAGGCCACCGCCCGCTTGAGAGCGCTGGCGCTGTCCTTGACCCGCACGGCGGTGGCGCACAACGATGGGCCATGGGCTTCAAAAAAGCTGTGGGCGAAGGAATACGGCTCGCAATTGAGGATCAGGTTGATATCGCCCTGGCGCAACAGGCTGACGTTCTTGGAGCGATGCTGGCCGGCCTTGACGAACCCCAGCCGCTCCAGCCAGTGGGAGAGCTTGGCGCCGAGGTTGTCATCCACGGCGAACTCCAGGAATTCAACGCCGTTGTATTCGCTGGCCGGCGCTGTCGCGAAGAGGATATCGCTGTTCTGCGCAGGCGCTTGCGCGGCCAGGCGCTCACGGGTTTTCTCTTCCAGGTACAGCAGCGAACGCAAACCGTCGGCGGCGTTGGCCCTGGGCGGCGCGGCGCGAAACCCGTCGTTGAAGATCTCCAGCGACAGCGGCCCGGTGTAACCGCTCTGGATGATCGGCGCGAGGAAACCCGGCAGGTCGAATTCGCCCTGGCCCGGGAAACAGCGGAAATGCCGGCTCCACTCCAGGACGTCCATCGCCAGGATCGGTGCGTCGGCCATCTGCACGAAAAAAATCTTGTCCCCGGGAATCTCGGCGATGGCGCTCGGGTCGCCCTTGAGGGACAAGGTGTGGAAGCTGTCGAGCAGCACGCCCAAGCTGGGGTGATCGGCCTGGCGCACGATGTTCCAGACCTGTTGATAAGTATTCACGTGGCGGCCCCAGGCCAACGCCTCATAGCCGATGCGCAGGCCCCGCGCACCGGCGCGCTCGGCCAGCAGCCTGAGGTCATCAATCAGGACCTGCTCGTCGCCGACGCTGTCGGCCGAGGCATTGCTGCACACCAGCACCAGATCGGTGCCCAGCTCTTGCATCAGGTCGAATTTGCGCTCGGCGCGGTCAAGGTTGCGCGCCAGACGATCCCGGCGGCAGCCTTCGAAATCCCGAAATGGCTGGAACAAAGTGATGGCGATACCCAGGTCGGCGCACATTTGCCTGATTTCCCGAGGGCTGCCGTCGTAATACAGGAGGTCGTTCTCGAAAATTTCCACGCCGTCGAAACCAGCGGCGGCAATCGCTTCGAGTTTTTCCGGCAGGGTACCGCTCAAGGAAACAGTGGCAATGGAACGCTGCATGACTTCGGCTCCCGGGACAGGCATCGGCTACACAAGGTGCGCCGCTTTTGAAAGAGTCAGCCGATTATTGAGCGGTCGGTTTTTTTGGGCAATTTAATATGTACCATCCGGTTAGTTTTTTGGGCGATTATCGAACACAATGCCCGATCAGCGAATTGACGATTTTTTGTCCACTGCGCACCATCGACCCCACATTGACGCCGGGTTGCGGCGCGAGCCTCAATGCAGACCCAGACCACACCATAAGAATTTCAAGAACGGGTGCACCTATGATTCCTTCCCAGAGTTCCCGCCTGGCCCCCGGCCTGAGTGCCGCCCAAGACGGCATCGGCGACAAGATCCGTGGCGCCATGGCCGTGGGCAAGACCCGTTGGGGCATGCTTGCCCTGGTGTTTTTCGCCACCACCCTGAACTACATCGACCGCGCCGCCCTTGGGGTCATGCAGCCGATCCTGGCCAAGGAGATGAGCTGGACGGCGATGGACTACGCCAATATCAACTTCTGGTTCCAGGTCGGTTATGCGGTCGGCTTCCTGCTGCAAGGTCGCCTGATCGACCGGATCGGCGTCAAGCGCGTGTTCTTCTGCGCCGTGCTGCTCTGGAGCCTGGCAACCGGCGCCCATGGCCTGGCCACTTCGGCGGTGGGCTTCATGGTCTGCCGCTTCATCCTCGGCCTGACCGAAGCCGCCAATTACCCGGCCTGCGTCAAGACCACGCGGCTGTGGTTCCCGGCCGGCGAACGGGCCGTGGCCACCGGCATCTTCAATGCCGGCACCAACGTTGGCGCGATGTTCACGCCGATGCTGCTGCCGCTGATCCTGCACGTGTGGGGCTGGCAGGCCGCGTTCCTGTGCATGGCCGCGCTGGGCGGGATCTGGTTGCTGTTCTGGGGCCTGAAATATTTCAACCCGGAAGATCACCCCAGCGTCAAACAGTCGGAACTGGACTACATCCAGGCCCAGGAAGAACCGGACCAGGTCCGCGTACCGTTCTCCCGTATCCTGCGCATGCGCGGCACCTGGGCCTTCGCCCTGGCCTACTCGATTACCGCGCCGGTGTTCTGGTTCTACCTCTACTGGCTGCCGCCGTTTCTCAACCAGCAATACAACCTGGGCATCAACGTGACCCAGATGGGCATCCCGCTGATCATCATCTACCTGACCGCCGACTTCGGCAGCGTCGGCGGCGGGATCCTGTCCTCGTTCCTGATCGGTCGCGGGGTCAACCCGATCAAGGCGCGACTGGTCTCCATGCTGCTGTTCGCCTGCTGCATCGTTGGGGTGATCATGGCCGCCGGCTCCAGCAGCCTGTGGGTGGCGGTGTTTGCCATCTCCCTGGCCATCGGCGCGCACCAGGCCTGGACGGCAAATATCTGGAGCCTGGTGATGGATTACACGCCCAAGCACATGATGAGCACGGTGTTCGGCTTCGGCGGCATGTGCGCCGCCGTCGGCGGGATGTTCATGACCCAGTTGGTGGGGCACATCCTGACCGTCACCAATAACAACTACACGGTGCTGTTCACCCTGATTCCGGCGATGTATTTCATTGCGCTGATCTGGATGTACTTCATGGCGCCGCGCAAGGTTCCGACCCTGGAAAACTGACCGTGAACTAACGGACAGCGATTTACCCGTGGCGAGGGAGCTTGCTCCCGCTCGATTGCGCAGCAATCGCAAAAAAGCGAGGGCCGCTTCGCAGCCCAGCGGGAGCGAGCTCCCTCGCCACAAAAGCCTGTGCCAGCCATAAAAGGCTTGAGCTTTACTTGCGCCGCTGCTGCCACGCCGCTGCCAATCCACTCAAGCAGATCAGGACGATACCCACTACCGTGGTCAGCGTCGGCGTATGGCTGAACAACAGCCAGCCGAGCAGCCCGGCGAAAATAATCTGGCAATACCCGAATGGCGCCAGCAACGCCGGGGCGGCGAAGCGGAAGGCCTGGGTCAGCATCAGGTGCGCGGTCATCCCGCAGGCACCCAATGCGAGCATCATCAAGCCGTGGGTCACGCTGGGCACTTGCCAAAAAAACGGCACCAGCGCGCTCATCACCAGGGTATTGCAAAGTCCTGCGAAAAAGTTGCTGGTGGTCGGGCTGTCGATCTCGCTGAGCTTGCGCGTGAGCAATTGGTAGAAGCAGAAAAACAGCGCCGAACAGAACGGCAACAGCACCGCCGGCGTGAACAGATCACCACCGGGGTGAACGATGATCAGCACCCCGATGAAACCGAAGATCACCGCGATCCACTGACCGCGCGTCACGTGTTCGCCCAGCAACGGCACTGACAGCGCGGTGACCAGCACGGGGGCGAGGAAGTTGACCGCGGTCGCCTCGGCCAAGGGGATGTACATCAGCGCCGTGGTGAAAAACAGACTGGTGCCCAACAGGCACAACGCCCGGGCCAGTTGCCACAACGGACGCTTGGTCCGCAGCACCCGCAGCCCCGAGCGCGGCAGGAAAATGCCCGCCATCAACAACGTGTGCACCACGTAACGGGCCCAGACCACCATGATGATCGGATAAAAACCCGAGAGATATTTGGACAATGCGTCGTGACTGGAGAACAGGAACGTTGCGACCAGAATAAGCACGATGCCCTTGAAAGCCTGGTTGACGCCGGAGAGCGGAGTGCTGACGGTCATGAGGGAAACCTGCGTTGCTTGATGAAAGGCCGTGATCCTTGATGCACTTGTTGGGCCAGCGAGGATTCCGATAGTTCTGATCCGAAGTGTAATGAAAATTCCACTCTCGGGCAGGACCGGCGCACCGATGAACCAAAATCCCTGTCAGTTGCCTGAAAGCTCAAGCATGCGCGCACCTTGCGCTCCTGAAAGCTAGACTCTTCGCCACAGCTGCCATTCTTCGCACGTCATCCAGAGGATTCCCCACATGCTATGGAAAAAAGGTCGCCGCAGTGACAACGTGGTGGACGCCCGCGGTGACGGTGGGGGCGGCGGCGGGATGCGTTTTGGTGGCGGCAAGGGCTTGAGCCTGACGGCCATTATCCTGATCGTCGGCATCGGCTGGATCACCGGCCAGGACCCCATGCAGATTCTCGGGCAACTGACCGGGCAGATGGACCAGGCTTCCGCGCCCGCCTCTTCGCAAACGCGCCAGGCACCACCGGCCAACGACGAACAGGCTGAATTCGTGCGCTCCATCCTGGGCGATACCGAAGACACCTGGGGCCAGGTTTTCCAACAGGCCGGGCGCCAGTACCAGCAACCGAAGCTGGTGCTGTTCAGCGGTCGGGTCAACTCGGCGTGCGGCCTGGCTTCCTCGGCGACCGGCCCCTTCTACTGTCCGGCGGACCGGCAGGTTTACCTGGACATGAGTTTCTTCAAGGAAATGTCCCAGCGCTTTTCCGCCGCCGGAGACTTTGCCCAAGCCTACGTCATCGCCCATGAAGTGGGCCACCACGTGCAGACGCTGCTCGGCGTGTCGGCGAAAATCCAGGAAGCGCGCCAGCAAGGCCGGCAAATGGAAGGCGACGGTGGTTTGCTGGTGCGTCAGGAATTGCAGGCCGACTGCCTGGCGGGCGTCTGGGCCAACCACGCGCAAAAACGCCTGAACTGGCTTGAACCGGGCGATATCGAAGAGGCCTTGACCGCCGCCAATGCCATTGGCGACGATCGCCTGCAGCAACAAGGCCAGGGCCGCGTGGTGCCGGACTCGTTTACTCACGGCACCTCGGCACAACGGGTGCGCTGGTTCAAGACCGGTTTTTCTCAAGGCCAGGTCAGCCAGTGCGACACCTTCGCGGCGAAAACCCTGTAGATGAAGTGGCGGGCATTGATCGGGCTGGTGCTGTGCTGCGCCGTAGCCCAGGCCGAGGAACACGGCGTCAAGGTGATCGCCGAGGGACGCTTGCAGATCAGGGGCGGCGCCATGGCCGTCGGTGTCAGCCCGCCACCGGCCTCGATCGAGCGGGTGCTGATCATCCTCCATGGTCGGCTACGCAATGCCGATACTTACTTGCACAGCGCTGAAAAAGCCGCGGCACAGGCCGGTCAGTCGGCGACGACGTTGATCATTGCCCCACAATTTCTCAACGAACATGACGTAGCGCGCCATCAGTTGCCTGCCGAAATCCTGCGCTGGCAGGGCAACGACTGGATGGCGGGAGGCCTGTCCACGGGACCGAAACCGCTCAGTTCATTCCAGGTGCTGGACGACATCGTTGCGCGGGTCAGCGACCGCCAGCAGTTTCCCGCAGTGAAAGACATCATCATCGCCGGCCACTCCGGCGGCGCCCAAGTGGTGCAGCGCTATGCCCTGCTTGCCCATGGTACTTATCGCATCAGCCCACGGTTCGTGATCGCCAACCCTTCGTCCTATGTCTACCTGGACGCACAGCGGCCCATGGCGTTCGACCCGGTCAGTTGCCCAGGCTTCAATCGCTGGAAATACGGCCTGGAAAACCTGCCCGCCTACGCTACAGGGCAAACGCCCGCCCAGCTCGAGGATCGCTACATCAGGCGCGACATCGTCTATCTGCTGGGGCAACAGGACATCGACCCGGAACATCCGGCGCTGGATAAAGGTTGTGAAGCGCAGACACAAGGGGCGTATCGGCTGCTACGGGGGCATTTCTTCTTTGACTACCTGACCCGGCGTCACCCGCAAGGGTTGAATCAGCGACTGATTGAAGTGCCCGGGGTTGGGCATGATGGGGATGGGATGTTCAATTCGCCGGAGGGGTTGAAGGTGTTGTTTGGGCAGTGAGCGTTGTGTCGACCGGGAAACCCGTTCGCGAGCAGGCTCGCTCCCACAGGGGATCTGCGCTGGTCCTGAATCGCTGTGGGAGCGAGCCTGCTCGCGAAAGCGGCAAGTCAGGCACCACCCGAATCAAGCCGAAAGCATCCGCCGCAACTCGGCGCAATCACGCGCATGCCAGTCCGTCAACTCAGGCCAGGGATTGTCCGGCAGATTCACCAGCACCGTCCGCGCGCCCGCCGCGCGGCCGCAGTCGAGGTCAAAGCGGTAGTCGCCCACCATCACCATGGTCTCGGGCGCCACGTTCCAGGCCTCGGCCAGTTTCAACAGGCCACCGGGATGAGGTTTGGGCGGCGCTTCATCACGGCCGAGAACGTCCTCCACGGCAAAACAATCGGCCAGGCCGATCGCGTCAAGCGTCACGTGGGCGAGCTCGCGGGCATTGCGCGTCAGGATGCCCAGGCGATAACCACGCCCGGCCAACTCGCGGACCAGCTCCACCGCCCCCGGCGCGGGCCTGGAGCCCAGCGCCAGGTCCCGCTCGTGTTCCAGCAACCAGGCATGTTTGGCCGCGGCTTCTTCAGCGGGCAATCCCGCCAGATGCGTGAGGATGTCGTCTTCGGCCGGAATCGCCAGGGCCACGCGGATCGCGGCGAAATCGTGCACGGCGACGGTCAGCGTGCCGTCCATGTCGAACACCCAGTGCCGCACATCGGCCAGGCTCATGCCCAGTCCTTGCGATGGCGAATCAGGCCTTCCTGGGTCACCGAGGCCACCAGTTGCCCGGCGCGATTGAACACACTGCCACGGGAGAAACCACGGGAATTGCCGGCCCAGGGGCTGTCCATGGCGTAGAGCAACCAGTCATCGGCGCGCAGGTCGGCATGGAACCACAACGCGTGGTCGAGGCTGGCGACCTGCATGTCCTTGTGCCAGACCGATTTGCCATGAGGCAGCAACGAGGTGGTCAGCAGGCCGAAATCCGACGCGTAGGCCAGCAGGTATTTATGCAGGGCCGGGGAGTCAGCCAAGGCGCCATCGGCACGAAACCACACGTACTTGACCGGATCGGCCGGTTGCGGGTTGTACGGGTCCTTTTCGGTGACCGGGCGCACCTCGATCGGCTTGGGGCACAGCAGTTTTTCGCGCATGTGCTCAGGCAACAGGTGCGCGCGCTGCTGGGTCAGTTCCAGCTCCGAGGGCAGGTTTTCCGGCCCGACGACCTGCGGCATGGTGCTCTGGTGCTCGAAGCCCTGTTCGTCGTACTGGAACGACGCGCTGCAGGTGAAGATCGGGTTGCCCTTCTGGATCGCCGTGACCCGTCGGGTGCTGAAGCTGCCGCCATCACGCACGCGATCCACCTGGTAGACCACCGGCAACGCCGCATCGCCCGGACGCAGGAAGTAGCCATGCATCGAATGCACATGGCGCGCCTCTTCCACGGTCTGGCTGGCCGCCGACAGCGACTGGCCCAGCACCTGGCCGCCGAACAGCTGGCGAAAGCCCAGGTCCTGGCTGCGACCGCGAAACAGGTTCTCTTCGATCGGTTCCAGGGTCAGCAGGTCGACCAGATCTTCCAACACGTGGCTCATTCAGATTTTCCTCACACAGCACAAAACCGCGCAGGCTGTGCTGCGGCGGCGGATCGATAATTGGCCCGGGCCATTTTGGCGGGCATTGTAAACGTCCGTGTCGGTTAACCGTGAAGGGTCTGCAACCATTGCTCACGATTGATGCGATAGAGCACATGGTGACGCAATGGATGACCGACCGCGAGCTTTGGGTGTTCGAAATCATCGTCCGGATCGTGCTGCATGCCGATGGCCTGCATGACCTTCTGCGAAGGCAAGTTATCCACAGCGGTAAACGCCACCACTTCATCCAGGCCCAGGCGGTCGAAGGCGCAACGCAACGCGGTCCACGCGGCTTCGCTGGCATACCCCAGCCCCCAGTGTTCGCGCGCCAGGCGCCAGCCGATTTCCACCGCCGGGGTGAAATGCGCATCGAACCCGACCACGCCCAGCCCGGTAAAACCGATGAAGGCACCGGTGTCCTTGCGCTCCAATGCCCACAAACCAAAACCATGCTCGGCAAAATGCCCGCGCACCCGGCCGATCAACGCAGCGCTTTCCAGACGACTCAGGGGGGCCGGAAAATAACGCATCACTTGCGGATCGGCAGACATCGCCGCAAACGCCGGCAGATCTTCATCGCGCCACTGCCGCAGAATCAGCCGTGCGCTTTCCACTTCCAGTATCGGCTCCATCTTCACTCCCTTTCCATGCCCAGAGTCTACATCGCTGGTAGGATCCGTCACTCACCCGCCACTGAAAACACCATGCCGCTACCGCTGATCTACCACGAAGACTACAGCCCCGAATTCCCTGCGGAGCACCGTTTCCCCATGGACAAGTTCCGCCTGCTGCGCGATCACCTGGTGGACAGCGGCCTGGCCCGGGACGCGGACCTGCTGCGTCCGGCCCTATGCCCGCCGGACATCCTCGCCTTGGCCCATGATCGCGCCTATATCGAACGCTACATGGGCGGCGAGTTGTCCCGCGAAGACCAACGGCGCCTCGGCCTGCCCTGGAGCGAAGCCTTGGCTCGCCGAACGGTACGCGCCGTCGGCGGATCACTGCTGGCCGCCGAGCAGGCCCTCGAACACGGGCTGGCCTGTCACCTGGCCGGCGGTACCCACCACGCCCACTACGACCACCCGGCCGGATTTTGCATCTTCAATGACCTGGCGGTGATCAGCCGCTATTTCCTCGCCAGCGGTCAGGTCTCGCGAGTGCTGATTTTCGACTGCGACGTGCACCAGGGCGACGGTACGGCTCGAATACTCCATGACACTCCCGACGCCGTGACAGTTTCCTTGCACTGCGAAAAGAATTTTCCTGCACGCAAGGCGCAAAGCGACTGGGATATTCCCCTACCGATGGGCATGGAGGACGCCGCCTACCTGAAAGTCGTCGATGACGCGCTCAATTACCTGCTGCCGCTCTATCAGCCCGATCTGGTGCTCTATGACGCCGGCGTCGATGTGCACAAGGACGATGCCCTCGGTTACCTGAAGCTGACCGACGAAGGCCTCGCCGCCCGGGACGAGAGCGTCATGCGCCATTGCCTGGGCCGGGACATTCCGGTGGTCGGCGTGATCGGCGGCGGCTACAGCAAGGACCGCAAGGCCCTGGCCCGCCGGCACGGAATCCTGCACCACAGCGCACAGAAGGTCTGGACGTCATCAGGTTGTCATTGAAGCCTGGGTGCGTTACCCACAATGCCTGTGGAGCGGCCTGTGGATAACCTGAGCGAAAGGGCCTGCAACCTATGCCGTCTATAGCTCGCAAGAGCTTGGCTGTTTTTTAACCAGACTTTCCACGCATCCTGTATCCCCCCTGTGGGAGCGAGCCCGCTCGCGAATACGGTGCGCCAGTTGATAGTCATGTAACTGACACACCGCATTCGCGAGCAGGCTCGCTCCCACAGGGATTCGAGCTGGTAGAATGCCCCGCCTACTCTTGCCCCCACAGCCCGATCATGACCTCGACCACCAAGCCTTCCACCCCAAACATCGCCATTATCGGCGGCGGCCCGGCCGGCCTAATGGCGGCCGAGGTGTTGAGCAAGGCCGGCTTCCAGGTCGACCTGTACGACGGCATGCCATCGGTGGGCAGGAAATTTCTGCTGGCCGGTGTCGGCGGCATGAATATCACTCACTCGGAAGCTTTCCCGGCGTTCCTCTCCCGCTACGGCGAACGCGCGCCGAATATCGCCCCGCTGCTGCGGGCATTCGGCGCCGATGAGTTGTGCGAATGGATTCATGGCCTGGGCATCGACACCTTTGTCGGCAGCTCCGGGCGGGTATTTCCTACCGATATGAAGGCCGCCCCGCTGCTGCGCGCCTGGCTCAAGCGCCTGCGCGATGCCGGCGTGGTGATTCATACGCGCCACCGCTGGCTTGGCTGGAATGCCGACGGCAGCCTGCGCATTGCCAGCCCGGACGGGGAAAAGGCCCTACAGCCCGACGCGACCTTATTGGCGCTGGGAGGCGGCAGTTGGTCACGCCTGGGCTCCGACGGTGCCTGGATGTTGCCGCTGGAACAGCGCGGCGTGGTCCTCGCGCCCTTGCAGCCAAGCAACTGCGGGTTCGATGTGCCGGGCTGGAGCGATCTGCTGATCGCCAAATTTGCCGGCACCCCACTGAAGAACATTGCCATCGGCCTCGACGATGACGTGCCACGCCTCGGCGAATGCGTCATCACCGTCACCGGCATCGAGGGCAGCCTGATCTATGCGCTGTCGGCGCGGATTCGTGAGGCTATCAACCAACACGGCAGCGCGACCATTCATCTGGACCTGCTGCCGGGCCGGCCTGTGGACAAGATTCTCCTGGCATTAAGCAAGCCTCGCGGTTCTCGCTCGATGGCTAAGCATCTGCACAGCCAGTTGGGGCTCGACGGGGTGAAGGCGGCGTTGTTACGGGAACTGACTTCAGCCGATTGTTTTGCCGACATGGCGCGGCTGGCCCAGGCGATCAAGGCGTTGCCGGTCACGCTGGTGAAAACCCGTCCGCTGGACGAAGCCATCAGCAGTGCCGGCGGCGTGACCTTCGAGGCACTCGATGAGCGACTGATGCTCAAGCAAATGCCCGGCGTTTTCTGCGCGGGAGAGATGCTCGATTGGGAAGCGCCGACCGGCGGGTACTTGCTTACGGCATGCTTTGCCAGCGGTCGTGCGGCGGGGTTGGGGATGGTGGAGTGGCTGCAGCGCCAGGCTTGAAATCTTTGTTGTCGCCTTCGCGAGCAGGCTCGCTCCCACAGGGATCGGGCGCTGGACACCAGAGCGGTGAACACCACGAAGCCCTCGTGGGAGCGAGCCTGCTCGCGAAAGCAATCTATCCGACGCAGCAAATCATCAAGGCTTACGCTTGCGCGGTCCGGTATTGAACACCGGCACTTTTCGCACAGGTTTCACCGAAGGCTCCACCGGCCCCGAGTCGCCACTGTCCACCCACTTGCCAAGGTTGCGCTTGCCGCCACCACCGGAAGCTTTCGGCTTTTTTGGTTTTTTCGGTTTCTTGATCACCTGGCCGCTGGCATCGGTTTCCGGCACGCGATGCTCAGGTTCGAAATCATGTTCCATCTGCCGGGGCAATGCCTGGCGGGTCAGGGTTTCGATGGCCGACAGCAGATTCACTTCATCGGCGCAGACCAGGGAAATCGCCTGCCCGGTGGCACCCGCACGGCCCGTACGACCGATACGGTGGATGTAGTCCTCGGCGACGATCGGCAAATCGAAGTTCACCACCAGCGGCAAGTCCTCGATGTCCAAGCCACGGGCCGCGACGTCGGTGGCCACCAGGATCTGCACTTCGCTGGCCTTGAAACGATCCAGCGCACGCTGGCGGGTCGCCTGGGGTTTGTCGCCGTGGATGCCATCGGCGTTGACGCCCAGGCCCTGGAGTTTTTCCACCAGTGCATCGACGCCGTTGCGGGTCTTGGCAAATACCAGCACCTGCTTCCACTTGTGCTTGCGCATCAGGTGGATGAACAGTTCCGGCTTGCGCTTCTTGTCCACCGTCACCACCCATTGCTTGACGGTGTTGGCGGCCACGTTGCGCGGGCTCACTTCGATGCTCAGCGGGTCGTTGAGCATCTGCCCGGCCAGCAGGCGGATCGCATCGGAGAAGGTCGCCGAGAACAGCAAGGTCTGGCGCTTCTTCGGCAGGGCCTTGTAGATGTTCGCCAGTTCTTCGGAGAAGCCCAGGTCGAGCATGCGGTCGGCCTCGTCCAGCACCAGGGTCTGCAACTGGTTGAACTTCAGCGCGTTCTGGCGGAACAGGTCGAGCAAGCGGCCCGGCGTGGCCACCAACAGATCGACGCCTTTGCGCAGCTTCATCATTTGCGGGTTGATGCTGACACCGCCGTACACCGCGTAGGTGCTCAGCGGCAGGTTCTGCGCGTACTGGCGCACGCTTTCATGGACCTGCTCGGCCAGCTCGCGGGTCGGTACCAGGATCAGCGCGCGCACCGAGTTGGCGGCAACTTTCGGTCCTTCGGTGGTCAACAACTGCAACAGCGGCACGGCGAAACCGGCGGTCTTGCCGGTGCCGGTCTGGGCTGCTGCCATCAGGTCGCGACCGGCGAGCACCGCCGGCATGGCTTGGGCCTGGACCGGGGTCGGCGTCTGGTAGCCGAGCGTCTCGAGGGCGCGCAGCAGGGGTTCGATCAGGCCAAGAGTGGCGAAAGTCATGGAGATACCGTAGGAAAAATCAGCGCAAGGTGTGCAATGCGCGGCAGTTTACCCTAAATCATGATTCGGCCGGTGGGGGCTTGGGCTTGCGCCACTGCGGCAACCCGATCAGGACCACGGCGCTGATAATCACCAGCATCGCCAAGGCCTCTTCGATACCGATGGTTTCCCCGGCGAAGACGATCCCCAGCAACACCGCTACCGCCGGGTTGACATAGGCGTAGCTGGTGGCTGCGGCCGGACGCACATGCTTGAGCAAGTACATGTAGGCGTTGAAGGCGATGATCGAACCGAAACCGATCAGATAGACCAGCGCGAACCAGCCTTCCAGCGGCGGCATGCTTTCCAGGCGCTCGCCACTGGCGAAGCTGCCGATCAACAGCACCACGCCGGCCACCAGCATCTCCACGGCGCTGGCCATGGCGCCTGCGGGTAGTTGCACATGTTTACTCAACACCGAACCGAAGGCCCACGAGGCGGCGGCGAACACCAGCAAAGCCGCCCCCAACGGGCTCGACTGCAGGTTGGAACCCAGGTTGAGCATGGCAATGCCGATCAACCCCAACACAATCCCCGCCCACTCGAGACGGGTATTGCGTGCACCCCAGAAATACCCGCAGAGCAAGGTGAACAACGGCACCGTCGCCACGGCCAGCGCCGCCACGCCCGAAGCTACGCCTGTATGCTCGGCGATACTCACCGCACCATTGCCGAAGGTCAGCAGCAACACGCCAATGAGCGCCCCGGCCTTCCATTGCGCCCAGGTCGGCGCCGGCGCGCCCTTCCAGCGCAAGAAGCCGTACATCAACGACCCGGCGATCACAAAACGAATCCCGGCCAGCAGCAAGGGCGGCCAATGCTCGACGCCGATGCGAATCACCAGATAGGTCGATCCCCAGATGACGTACAAGGCGAAGAAGGCAGCGATCAATGGCAACGGAAAACGGCGTGGGCCAGGCATGTTCAGCTCGAAGTCAGGACGATGAAACCTGTCATTCTAAAAAGGCAATCGACAGAAATTAAGTTACAAAATCTGTTTATCCGAGCCATACACTTTTCAAGACACGGCAGATCTCAGATCAACACAACCCACCCTGTGGGAGCGAGCCTGCTCGCGAAAGCTACAGACCAGCCAACATCGATGCCGACTGACACACCGCCTTCGCGAGCAAGCTCGCTCCCACAATGGAGCTTGTGCTGTACGCATCATCTGAGTAGCCATCGAACCCTGTGGGAGCGAGCTTGCTCGCGAAGGCGTCCGCCCTGCCAACATCTGTGGTGGCTGACACACTGCTTTCGCGAGCAGGCTCGCTCCCACAGGAGAGTTGTGCAGTGTTCAGAACCCGCGATGGCGCTTGAGATGCTCGTTGATCTTCGCTGCCGGCACCTTCTGCAAGCTGCACAGCAGATCATGGGACAGCTCCCGCAACCCATGCTTTTGCCGCAGCTCCGAGGCCAGGTGCGCGGTGAGGTTGGCGGCCATTTCGGCGTCGGCCATGGCCCGGTGAGCCTGGCCGGTGTGGGGCAGGCCGGCGAAAGCGTTGAGCGTGCCGAGCTTGTGGTTCGGCGCCGCTGGCATCAGGCGTCGGGCCAACAGCAGTGAACAGGCAAAATTCTGCAGGCGGGTGCGCTTGATTCGTCCCAGTTCGAAGTCCCAGAACTTCTGGTCGAACGCGGCATTGTGAGCCAGCAGCGGCGTGATGCCGACGAACTCGTTGACCTCGTTCATGACCTTTTCCGCTGGCGGTGCGCTGCGCAGCATGGCATTGCTGATACCGGTCAGTTGCTCGATGAAGGCCGGCACGCGCACGCCGGCGTTCATCAGGCTCTGGTAACGGTCGACTATCCGGCCTTGCTCAAGGATCACCACGGCGATTTCGGTGGCCCGGCAACCGCTGCTCGGGGTGATGCCGGTGGTTTCAAAGTCGATGACTGCGATGCGTTCCAAACCGGTGGGGCTCCTTGAAAATCAATTCTTGAGCAGCAACGCGCCTTCGATCGGCACGTAGCGGCTGGCGGCGCGGATCAGCGAGTTGGCGGTCAGCCCAGGTACTCCATAGGCCACAGCCTGCACGCCGTGTTTGCTGATGATGCGTTCGAGCAACATGTCGAAATCGCCATCACCGGAGGCCAGGACCACCTCGTCGACATGGTCGGCGGCGTCCATGATGTCCAGGGTGATGCCCACGTCCCAGTCGCCCTTGGCCGAGCCGTCGCTGCGCTGGATATAGGGCTTGAGTTTCACGGTGAACCCCAGGTTGCGCAGGATCTGCTGGAACTGCTGTTGCTTGCTGTCACCGCGATCGATCGCGTAGGCATAGGCCTCGACGATCTGCCCCTGCTTGCTCACATCAGCCCACAGCGCCGCGTAGTTGAAATGGCAGCCATAGGCTTGGCGCACGGTGTAGTAGAGGTTCTGGACATCGGCGAACACTGCGATTTTTTTCACCGCGTTTCCTCTTGAATGCACACGCGCGCAGGCCACCCGGGCCGAAAAGTCGCCCAGTATGCCAGTCTCGAGGAGCGTTCCGCGAATAATCGGCCCGAGGCGCCAGGGCGCCCCGGACGAACGGCGGATCAGACGAAAGAGTCGTCGTCGCCGAACAAGGACGAATCGTCGCTGTAGTCGGCGTCGCTGAAACCGCCCTGGTCGTTGCCATAGCTATTGTTGCCGTCGCTATCGCTGTCGGCCACGCGCTGATCATCGCCCCAACCGCTGTCACCGTTGTTGGCGGTGTCATTGACCGGCTGGGCCGGCTCTTCCTTGAGGACCTCGACGATCTCCTCGGGTTGATTGCTGTGGAACAGGCTACTGATGCCCTGGGCGAGCATCACACCACCGGCCACGCCCGCCGCGGTTTTCAAGGCGCCACCGAGAAAGCTGCCCGCCGCTGGGGCCTGCTGTTGCGGCGCGGCATAGTTGCCGGGCGCAGCGCCAAAGCCTGGCTGGGCCGGTGCGTTGAAGGAAGGCCGCGCAGGTTCGCGCCAGCCGCCACCGCTGGATGCCGGTGCGCTTGCTGGCCGTGAATCGCGGTTGCTGCCACCGAAGATACTCGAAAGGAAACCACCGCCGCCGCTTGGCGCCGAAGTCTGGCTGCGGGCCTGCTGCAATTCGCCCTGCAATTGCTCGACCTGTTGGGCGAGCTGTCTGTTCTGCTCGTCCAGGCGCTTGATCGCCGCCTCTTGCACCAGGATCGCCTGGGCCATGAAATAGCCCGCGGCAGGCTGGTTGGCCAAGTGTTCCTTGATCCGCGCCTCTGCCTGGGCGTCGCGCGGGGCTGAATCCTTTTCGGCCTGTTGCAGCCGGGAAAACAGTCCATCGATCAGGGTTTGTTCTTCGCTGTTCATGGCGACCTCATCAGATTGCCGGATTAAAACCAGGCCGGTCGCAAAGACCGGTGCGATTCAGTAATGGGGCTGCGCAGGAAGCTTTCAATGGTCTTTACCTGATGTTTACGTTTGCTTGTGCGGTCGCTTGATCGGTTAAAGTGTCGGACCGCTTTTTCGAACTGCGATACCGACTCATGAATCCGTTAGAAGTACTGCGTGACTCCTTGTATTTTTTCAAGCGCAACCTGGGCCGGATCGCCCAGCTGTGCCTGCCGCTGGTAATACTTGAGGCGGTCCTGCAACAAGGGGTGGACAGCGCCATCGGCGCCGACGGTTTCTCCGGCTACAGCGTGATCGTCGGTCTCCTCGTGTACCCGCTGTATACCGCGGCGTTGATCCTGTTTCTCGATGCCCGCAGTCGCGGCGAAGCCCCGCGTGCCCGTGACCTGCTCGCGGCAGCCCTCCTCCAGTGGCCGCGCTTCGCCTTGCTGACCGCCCTTAACACGTTGCTGATCCTGATCGGCATTTCCTTGTACTTCCTGCCGGGGCTGTGGCTGATGGTCGTCCTCGCCTTCGGTGAATACCTGTTGGTTTTGCGGGGCATGGCGCCCTTGGCGGCCATGAAGGAAAGCGCGCGCCTGAGTCGAGGCAATTTCTGGCGAATCCTGTTATGCATCCTCGCCGTAATGGTCCCGTTGTGGCTGCTCAAGGGCGCCAGCGTCTCGGTGTATCCGCCGCCGCAGAACCCCTTCATCAGTTTGCTGATCGACAGCGTTCACAGTTTCTTGCAACTGTTCACCACCGTGGTGCTGTTCCGAATGTTCATGTTGATTGCAGAAAAACCCGAGCCATGACCCGTCTGCTGCGATACACCTTGCTGGGCCTGTTGTTGCTCGTCGGCATTGCGGCCTTTTCCATCTATGGCCCGACCTGGCGCCCACAGGCCCGGGAAGCGATGCCCGTCAGCTGCTCCGCGAAGGCCCCACCGCTGGTGCCCGGCCAAGCCCTGAAGGTGATGACCTGGAACGTCCAGTTCCTGGCTGGCAAGCGCTACGTGTTCTGGCACGACCTGGCCGAGGGCGACGATGAAAGCCCGACCCCGGAAGACATGGCCTTCAGCCTCGACGAAGTGGCACGGGTCATTCGCGACGAACAGCCGGACGTGGTGCTATTGCAGGAACTCGACAACGGCGCCAAGGCCAGCGACTACCAGAACCAGCTCAAGCTCTTGCAGGAACGGCTGGCCGACCTCTATCCCTGCGGCACCAGCGCTTTTGACTGGAAAGCCGATTTCATTCCCAGCCCACATATCTTCGGCAGCGTTGGTCGCCAGTTGGCGACGCTGAGCCGCTATCGCATCGACCACGCCGAGCGGGTGCAATTGCCCGTGGCCGAGGCGAACTTCATCACCCGCCAGTTCCAGCCGAAAAATGCCTTGCTTGTGAGTTACCTGCCCCTGAGCGGCGGCGGCCAACTGGCGGTACTCAATACACATCTGGAGCGGGCCACCCAGCCGGACGACACTGCGCGCGCGCAAGTCAGCGCGATAGCCAAGGCCTTGGACAAGCTTGAATCCGCCGGCACTCCCTGGCTGACCGGGGGAGACTTCAACCTGTTACCCCTGGGCCAATACCGACGCCTGCCCACCGAGCAACGCTCGCCCTACTCCGCCGACAGCGAATTGCATCTGCTGTGGGACAAATACCCGATGATCCCCACCAACAACGAGGCCAGCGGCATCGACCGCGCAAACTGGCTGACCCATTACCCCAACGATCCCGGCCTCAACGGCCCCGATCGGACCGTCGATTACCTGTTCTACAGCCCCCGCCTCAAACGGGTCGAAGCCCAGGTCCGGCAGGACGATACGTTGCGCATTTCCGATCATTTGCCGGTGATCGCGCGGTTTCTGTTGCCGGCCACCCCTTGATCCAGACAAACGCGCCGCACTCCTGTGGGAGCGAGCCTGCTCGCGAAGACGGTGTCACGGTCGACGGAGATGCTGAATGTGCGACCTCTTCGCGAGCAGGCTCGCTCCCACAGGAGGTTTGTGTTGGGCCTCACTTACGCGGCTTGGCCCGCGCCGTCGCCTCCGCCACCAGCGGGTCGTCCGGCCAGTAGTGCTTGGGATACCGTCCCTTGAGATCCTTCTTCACCTCGGCGTAAGTACTACGCCAGAAGTTCGCCAGGTCCTGGGTCACTTGCACTGGTCGGCGCGCGGGCGATAGCAGGTGCAGCTTGACCACCTGCCGACCACCGGCGATACGCGGGGTGTCGGCCAGGCCGAAAAGCTCCTGCAAGCGCACCGCCAGAATAGGTGGGTGTTCGCTGTAATCCAGGCGAATCGATGAACCGGAAGGCACGCTCACGTGCTGCGGCGCGAGTTCGTCCAGCCTTTGCGGCAGAGGCCAGGGCAACAGGTTACGGACGATGCTCGACAGGTCCAGGTTGGCAAAATGACTAAGGCGCGACACCCGGCCCAGATATGGCATCAACCAGTCTTCAAGACTGAGCAGCAACGCCGCATCGCTGACGTCCGGCCACTCGCTGTCGCCCTTGGTATCCAGGTCGAGCCGACGCAACAGCGCCACCCGCGCCTGCCACTGACGCAGCTCCGGCGTCCACGGCAACAATTCCAACCCCTTGCGCCGTGCCAGGTTGACCAGCGCCCGGCTGCGGGCAGATTCATCCAGGCCGGTCAATGGCTCGCGGCTGAGCACCAGTTCACCGACCTTGCGCTGGCGCTCGGCCCGCAGCACGCCTTCGCGCTCGTCCCAATCCAGTTGGTCTTCGGTACGTACTTGCTCTGCCAGCACCGAATCGAACAGCACCGGATCGAAATCCGTCGCCAGATAGATCCGTTCTTCCCGCTGGCCTTGGCGACTGCCCAGTTCGGCAATCACCAACCACGGTTGCTTCATCAAGCTATCGGCCTCGGCAAACAGCGCCGCGCGCCCATTCGCCAGGCGATATTCCGCGCCGCCGGGTCGCCGCTGTTGCGCGACGCGATCCGGATAGGCCAGCGCCAACAGCACGCCGAGCCAACGCGGATGCTCGGGATCGGCGACAGCTTCCTCGGCCTTGCCGCGCAAGTAGCCACGATATTGCCGGGCCAATTGCCGCGCCCGCTGCACACCGCCCTGAGCGCCGCGTGCCGCTCGTTCCTCGCCGGACAGTAACGCCAGGCGACTGTGCAAATCCGCGCCGGCGCCTCGAAGAATGTCACGTTCGCCCAACAGCGCCGCGACATTGCAGGCCATGTCCGCCAGCCCCAGCGCCTGGCCCCGCAGCAGCAAGTGCGCGATGCGCGGATGGGCCGGCAGCTCGGCCATGGCCTGGCCGTGCCGAGTCAGTTGTCCACCGTCCAGCGCACCCAGGCGCTGCAATAAATCCCGCGCCTGGGCATACGCGGCGGTCGGCGGGACGTCGAGCCACGTCAACTGCTGCGGCGTCACGCCCCAGCGGCCCAACTGCAACGCCAGACCGGCCAGGTCCGCCGAGAGAATCTCGGCGCTGCCGTAGGCCGCCAGCTGTTCATGCTGGTCTTCGGACCACAGCCGGTAACACACCCCCGGCTCCAGTCGCCCGGCCCGGCCGGCCCGTTGGGTGGCGCTGGCGCGGGAGATACGCTGGGTGTCGAGGCGGGTCATGCCACTGCCCGGGTCGAAGCGCGGTACGCGGGCGAGCCCGGCATCGACCACCACCCGCACACCGTTGATGGTCAGGCTGGTCTCGGCGATGTTGGTGGCGAGCACCACTTTGCGCTGGCCGGGCGGTGCCGGATCGATGGCGGCGCGTTGGGCGGCCAGGTCCAGTTCGCCATGCAGTGGACAGAGCAACACGTTGCCGCCCTCGCCCAAGGCTTCGGCCAATTGTTGATGAACGCGGCGAATCTCCGCCTGCCCCGGCAGGAACACCAGCACGCTGCCGGTTTCGTCGTGCAGCGCTTCGAGAAGGGTCTGCACCAGTCGCGGTTCGATGAATTCGCCGGGCTGGAATGGCCGGCCCCAGCGCACCGCCACCGGGAACATGCGTCCTTCGCTGCGCAGGATCGGCGCATCGTCCAGCAACCCGGCCAGGCGTTCGCCTTCCAGGGTCGCGGACATCAGCAGGATTTTCAGCGGTTGGTCTTCGCGAAACAGCTCACGGCCATTGAGGCTCAAGGCCAAGGCAAGGTCGGCGTCGAGGCTGCGCTCGTGGAATTCATCGAAAATCAACAGCCCCACGCCATCCAGTGCCGGGTCATCCTGTAAGCGACGGGTGAGGATGCCTTCAGTGACCACTTCGATGCGGGTTTTCGGCCCGACCTTGCTGTCGAGGCGAATCCGGTAGCCCACGGTTTCGCCGACCTTTTCCCCCAGCTCGCTGGCCAGGCGCTCGGCCGCCGCCCGTGCCGCCAGGCGCCGGGGTTCGAGCATCAGAATGGTCTGCCCGGCCAGCCACGGCTCGTTCAAGAGGGCCAAGGGAACACGGGTCGTCTTACCAGCACCGGGGGGCGCTTCGAGCACCGCTTCGTGGCGCGACGCCAAGGCTTGGCGCAGGGCCGGTAAAACTTCATCAATCGGCAAAGAAATCATGCTGGCTCCAAAACAGAGGGCCGAGTATAACGGCGAACTGTTTAGCGTGGTCTGGACTCCAACCAGCAACGCCCTTACCTGCTCAGGAGATTGTTATGCGTATTCCCTTTCGCGTGATCGGCGGCGTGCTGGTCGCCAGCCTGCTGACCCAGATCAGCGCCTGTGGCTCGATCTTCTACCCCGACCGTCGCGGCCAGATCGAGGGCAAGATCGACCCGGCCATCGCCGCGCTCGACGCCGTCGGCCTGCTGTTCTACATCATCCCCGGCCTGATCGCCTTTGCCGTGGATTTTGCCACCGGCGCGATCTATTTCGAGCCGGGCAGAAGCGTGCAGATCGAACCGGAGAAACTCAAGCCGGCCATCAACGCCGACGGCACGGTCAATAACCAGAAGCTGCAAGCCATCCTGGAGCGCGAGCTGGGCCGCAGCTTCCCGCTGAACGACCCGCGCCTGATCCAGCACAAGGGCAACGTGCAACAACTGGCCACGCTCGGTCTCGTACCCGCCGCGTAAGAGGCGCAGCCCAAGGAAGACCGCGCCATGACCACCAGCGCCGAACATGCTCGCCTGCTACGCCTGGCCACCCGCGCATCGGTGGCCGTGGCGTGCATTCTGATCGTTGCCAAGGCGCTGGCCTGGTGGCTCAGCGGCTCGGTAAGCATGCTTGCCGGCCTGACCGACTCGGCGCTGGACGGCGTCACCTCGTTGCTCAATCTGCTGGCGGTGCATTACGCCCTGCGACCGGCTGATGACGATCATCGCTACGGGCACGGCAAGGCTGAATCACTGGCCGGCATGGCCCAGGCACTCTTTATTGGCGGCAGCGCGGTGCTGATCGCATTGCAGGCATACGAACGACTCAAGCAGCCGCTGCCGGTCGAGGCGCCCTGGCTCAGCGTCGGCGTGATCGTGTTTTCCCTGGCACTGACCCTGGCGCTGCTGGCGTTGCAGCATCGGGTCGTGCGCGCCACCGGCTCCAACGCCGTGCGCGCCGACTCGCTGCACTACCGCTCGGACCTGTTGCTCAACGGTAGCATTCTGGTGGCCCTGGTCCTGGCCGGGTTCGGCTGGTACCAGCTCGACGCCTGGTTCGGCCTGGGCATCGCCGCGTACATCCTCTGGAGCGCAGTGCAGATTGCCCGGGAAAGTTTCGCCGTGCTGATGGATGAAGAACTGCCGCCAGACGTCAGCCAGCACATGCTCGAACTGGCCTGCGCGGTGCCCGGCGTGGTCGGCGCCCATGACCTGCGCACACGAATCTCCGGCAACCACTGGTTCGTGCAGTTGCACCTGGAACTGCCGGGAGAACTGACCCTGTCAGTGGCCCACGGCATCAGCGACCAGGCCGCCGATGCGATCCATCGCGCTTATCCGAAGGCCGAGGTGCTGGTGCATGCCGATCCGACAGAAGTGGTGAAGCGCGCCAACGCTTGATACTCAAGATTTGAACACACAACCTGTGGCGAGGGAGCTTGCTCCCGCTCGGTTGCGCAGCGACCGCAAGATCTTAGGGCCGCTGCGCAGCCCAGCGGGAGCAAGCTCCCTCGCCACAGGGAGCTGTTTTTTCTATTTCGAGTAATCAGTACGTCACCTGATACCCACGACTGCTCAAGCAATCGCCCTGGGCCCGGCGGTAGGTTTGCACCACTTCCGGCGCCGGTGGGTAGGTATAGGTGCGCGGGTCGAAACCACTCTGCTGCACCGCCCAGCGATAGCAATCGTAGCCGTCCTGGTTGACCTGCTCGGGCGACTGGCCGTTGGCCGGATAAGCCACCACGTCGAAGCTGTTGCCCTGGGGCTGCGGCTGCGGATTGGCGACCGGCGCCTCGACCACGACGTAGTCCCGGGTGTTGGCTTCATAAATGTAATAGGCACCGGCGGCGAGGAAAAACAGCGAGCTGCCGATCCAGACCTCACGGGCATAATCGGGCAGATAGCGGGTACGAATGCCCCGAGGCGGCTGCACTACGACATAACGCGGCCCTTGCGGACGATACCAGTAGCCACCCGAGTAGAAATAATCCTGGCCGCGATAAGGCACACGGTAATTACGATCCGGGAAACGATCGATCACATACCCTGGCCGATATTGCGGCCCCTGCCCCCAACCGTTGCCATGGCCGTCCGGCCGACCGGGCCAGTGCTGATCGGGCCGGTTGTCGTGGCCTGGACGCGGCCCGCCGTTCGGATAGCCGTCGTTGCGCCGTGGAATGTCGCGGTAGTAGCCCGGTCGCGGCTCCTGGGTCTGGGTCACGCTGTCGGGCCGGCCCTGGATCGGCAGATTGTTGCCCGGTTGCTGTTGCGGCGGGCGGTTGTGTACGTTGGGGTCCTGCGGTGGACGCTCGTAGTGTTGCCCACCTGGAGATTGCGGCTGGACCTCGAACTGTCGGCTGTTATCGCCACGAATGATCTCGTTGCTTTGCGGCCGGGGCTGGCCTGAATAACCCGGGCCATTACCGTTTGGGCCGCCACGGTTCTGCTGATCATCCGCCATTCCCTGCGCACTGACACTTGCCCACAACAGACCAACACCTGCCAAACGCCAGATGCGCGACTTCATGAAATTCCTCACAGCGGTTCGGGGCCTGAAAATAAGACTGGAAAAGCCCAGGCCGGTTCTGCGACAGGTTATCAGGCGCGAGGTTTATTTCGCAGGCATAAAAAAGGGAGGCCCGTCGGCCTCCCCTTGAGAATCTAGTCCGTGCGCGACGCTTGTGGCATCGGCTCACCTCACGCCGTCTTCTGGACAGTGTGCAGCTCGGGGGTCTGCCAGTACCGATGGGTACTGCGACCGCAGCCGGCCTGATTGGGCGGGCTGCACTGGACTGTTTGTCCGAGCAGTGATCTTGGTGGTAAGCATAGGCCCGAGGCGCCGGCAGATGATTGCTAAGATTGCTTGAATAAACACTACTTGCGCAATTTTTACCCTTGGATGGATAATCTTCCGCAATTAACCGAATAAAGGCCCGCTCAATGAGCAAACTCGACCGTTACGACCTGAGCATCCTGGCGGAATTGCAGCGCGACGCGCGCATCTCGAACCAGGAATTGGCCGAGCGCATCGGCCTGTCGCCCTCCCCCTGCTCGCGGCGGGTCAAGCAATTGGAAGACGATGGCTACATCACCCGCCAGGTTGCCCTGCTCGATCGCAAGATGCTCGGCCTGAGCCTGACGGCCTATGTGCTGATTGGCATGGACCGCCACACCCCCGACCGCTTCGAGACCTTCGAAGCCGCGATCCGCAACCTGCCGCAAGTGCTTGAATGCAGCCTGGTGACCGGCATCGACGCGGATTACCAACTGAAGGTGGTGGTGCCGGATATGGATCATTACCAGAAGCTGCTGCTGGGCCACCTGACCCGGATCGAAGGCGTCACCAGCGTGCGTTCGAGTTTTGTGCTGAACCAGGTGCTCAACAGTACCGAGCTGCCGCTGACTCACCTGCGCAGCTGAGAGCGTCATCGCGAGCAGGCTCGCTCCCACATTGACCAGGTGGACGCACATTTGCGAAACAGCTGATCCCCCTGTGGGAGCGAGCCTGCTCGCGAAAGCGGCAGCCCGGGCGCTGCACGGCTGCGACACACCGCCGCAGCCCGATCCTGCGCCCCGCCGCCATGCCGTATACTCGCCCCTGCCTTTTCAACCCCGCCCACGCCGGAGTGCGCCGATGGATCCTGCTGTTTTCGAAGAGTGGATGATGACCGGACTGGTCAGCATCCTGATCATTTTCATGGGGTTCATCGTCTGGGACCTGGCGAAGAAATCCAAGGCCGGGCGTTTCGGCTCGTTCATCCTGTTTTTCGTGCTCGGCCTGGGCGTGGCGGCGTTCATCATCAAGAGCGTGGTCATCGGTCTGATCGAATCCGGCTCGTTATAAACGCGCCGGTACCTCTTTCCATTGGCCCTGATCGAGCCCTTCGATCGTCCAGTCACCGATCCTGACCCGCACCAGGCGTAGGGTCGGCAGACCCACCGCGGCGGTCATGCGCCGCACCTGGCGGTTGCGCCCTTCACGTATCACCAGTTCCAGCCAACTCGTCGGCACGCTTTTGCGAAAGCGCACCGGTGGATTGCGCGGCCATAATTGCGGTTCGTCCAGCTGACGGGTCTCGGCCGGCAGCGTCATACCGTCGTTCAACTCGACCCCATCACGCAAACGCTGCAGTTGCTCGTCGCTCGGCTCACCCTCGACTTGTACCCAGTACGTCTTGGCCAGCTTGTGCTTGGGATCGGCGATGCGCGCCTGCAACTGGCCGTCATTGGTCAGCAACAGCAATCCTTCGCTGTCGCGGTCCAGCCGACCGGCCGGGTAGATGCCCGGTACGTCGATGAAATCCTTGAGCGTGGCGCGCCCTTCGCCGTCGCTGAATTGCGTCAGCACGTCAAAAGGCTTGTTGAACAGGATCAGTTTCGCTTCGGCCGGCGGCGCCTTGGCCACACGGCGCGGGGTGGAAGCGGGAGGCTTCGCGCCAGGGCGGCGGGAAGCGGGGCGTGGAGGACGGGGCATGGCGGCAACAATATCCAACGGTCGAGGCCGACATGCTAGTGGCCCGACCGTTAAATAACCACCGTTCAGGACGGTATCAGCGGAACGGCGGCTCGTCGAAGCTGCGCAGTTTGCGCGAGTGCAACGAGTTGAGTTCGTTGCGCAGCAGGTCCAGCGCCGCGATCCCGATCTTGAGGTGCTGGTTGACCGCCCGCTCATAAAACGCGTTGGCCGAACCCGGCAGTTTGATCTCGCTGTGCAGCGGCTTGTCCGAGACGCACAGCAACGTGCCGTATGGCACCCGCAAGCGGTAACCCTGGGCAGCGATGGTGCCGCTTTCCATGTCCACCGCCACGGCGCGGGACAGGTTGATCAACGGACGCTCCTGGGCCCAGCGCAATTCCCAGTTGCGGTCGTCGTAAGTCAGCACGGTGCCGGTGCGCAGGCGTTTTTTCAGCTCGTCGCCTTTTTCGCCGGTGATGTTCGCCGCCGCCTGCTGCAGTGCCAGCTGCACTTCGGCCAGGGCCGGGATTGGGATATTCGGCGGCACCACGCGGTCGAGGATGCCATCGCGGCGCATATAGGCGTGCGCCAGGACGTAATCGCCGATTGTCTGGGACTGACGCAGGCCGCCGCAGTGGCCGATCATCAGCCAGCAATGCGGACGCAGCACGGCCAGGTGATCGGTGATGTTCTTGGCATTGGACGGACCAACGCCGATGTTCACCAGGGTCACGCCGTGGCCGTCGCTGGCTTGCAAGTGATAGGCCGGCATCTGGTAGCGATGCCAGACCACGCCAGCGGCGATGGCCGAGGCTTCACCGTGATCCATGTTCTTGTCGATGATCACGTTGCCCGGCAGCACCATGCGCACGAAACGCGGATCGCTGCGCAACTGCTCCAGCCCGTGGACGATGAATTGGTCGACATAGCGGTGATAGTTGGTCAGAAGAATCCACGGCTGCACATGGCGCCAATCGCTGCCGGTGTAATGCACGAGCCGGCGCAGGGAGAAATCCACCCGCGCGGCGTCGAACAGTGCCAGGGGCAGCGGGTCGGTGTTTTCCCAATCGTAGAGGCCATCGGCGATGCCATCGGTGGCGGCCGACAGGTCGGTGCTGGGGAACACCCGCGCCAGCACTGCCGCCGTCACACCGGAACCGGCCAGTTCATCGCCCTGCTCCACCACATACGGGTACGGAATGTTCTGCTCACTGACGCCCACCTCGACGGTGACGGTGAAGTCGTGCATCAGCGGGACAAGCTGTTCGAGCAGGTATTTTCGAAATGCCGCCGGGTGGGTGACGGTGACGCTGTAGGTGCCCGGCAGCTGGACCTTGGCGTAGGCGCGGGTGGTCTGCGGGACTTCGCCATGGCAATGGTAGGTCAGGCGCAGGGCCGGATAGCGGAACAATGCGCGTTGCTCGGCATCCGGCTCGATGCGGTCCTTGAGATAACGCTTGAGCGCCTGGTTCAGCGCAGTGGTCGCACGCTCGTGCAGGGCCGCCAGCCGGTCCACGGCTTGCTCGGCGGTTTGAACGACAATAAACGCTTCGGTCACGATCAGCTTCCTGTGTTCTGACTTGCAGGCCTTCATCTTGCCTGCATCGTAGGCCGACGGGAACAGTGGCGTATTAGTTGTCCTTGCGCGGAGCCTTTTGTGGGAGCGGGCTTGCTCGCGATAGCGGTGTCTCAGGCAACATCGATGCTGAATGTACCGACGCCTTCGCGGGCAAGCCCGCTCCCACAGGGTTTGATGTTTACTCAGATGTTGCGTGCAGCACAGTTCCACTGTGGGAGCGAGCCTGCTCGCGATAGCGGTGTGCCAGGCAACATCGATGCTGAATGTACCGACGCCTTCGCGGGCAAGCCCGCTCCCACAGGGTTTGATGTTTACTCAGATGTTGCGTGCAGCACAGGTCCACTGTGGGAGCGAGCCTGCTCGCGAAAGCGGTGTGCCAGGCAACATCGATGCTGAATGTACCGACGCCTTCGCGGGCAAGCCCGCTCCCACAGGGTTTGATGTTTACTCAGATGTTGCGTGCAGCACAGGTCCACTGTGGGAGCGAGCCTGCTCGCGAAAGCGGTGTGCCAGGCAACATCGATGCTGAATGTACCGACGCCTTCGCGAGCAGGCTCGCTCCCACAGGGGTATGGGTTGTTTAGAAGCCGTGCGGGGTCGAGCGGGCGACGATGGCTTCGACATTCAGGCCGCGGGGCAACGCGCCGTAGACCCGGCCAGTGGAACCCAGCCGGCTGGCGATGAAGGCATCGCTGACATCGCTGTTCCCCGCTTCCAGCAACAGCCTGGCTTGCAGGCCGACGGCGATGTCTTCGGTCAATTGCCGGGCACGATACTGGATGTCATCGGTGTCCTTGAACGCTGCGTGCAACCGGTCGATATGGGCCGCCAGGCGATTGTCCCCATGGCCGTCGCCCAGTTCGTCGAACAGCACTTCCAACACGCCCGGCTCTTTGGACAGAGCGCGCAAGACGTCAAGGCACTGCACATTGCCGGAGCCTTCCCAGGTCGAATTGACCGGTGCCTCGCGGTACAGGCGCGGCAGGATGCTGTCCTCGACATAGCCGGCACCGCCCATGCATTCGGCCGCCTCGTTGATCATTGCCGGGGCGCGTTTGCAGATCCAGTATTTGCCTACTGCCGTCACCAGCCGGGCGAATTTGGCTTCATGCTCATCGTTCAGATGATCCAGCGCCCGGCCCATGCGCAAGCTCAGCGCCAACGCAGCTTCGCTTTCCAGGGCCAGGTCGGCGAGTACGTTCTGCATCAGGGGCTGCTCACTCAACAACTTGCCGCCGACCTTGCGGTGCGCGCAATGGTGACTGGCCTGGGTCAGGGCCTGGCGCATAAGGGCGCTGGAGCCGACCATGCAATCGAAGCGGGTCATGGCGACCATTTCGATGATCGTCGGCACGCCTCGGCCCTCTTCGCCGACCATCCAGGCCAGCGCACCACGGAACTCCACCTCGCTGGAGGCGTTGGAGCAATTGCCGAGTTTGTTTTTCAAACGCTGGATGTAGAACTGGTTGCGGGTGTCGTCCGGGCGGTGGCGCGGCAGCAAAAAGCAGGTCAGGCCCTTGTCGGTCTGGGCCAGGGTCAGGAAGGCATCGCACATCGGCGCCGAACAGAACCACTTGTGACCCACCAGCTCATAGGCCTGGCCCGGGCCACTGGCGCCTACCGGATACGCCTTGGTGGTGTTGGCGCGCACATCGGTGCCGCCCTGCTTCTCGGTCATCGCCATACCGAGAGTGACCCCGGCCTTGTGGGCCATGCCGACGTTACGTGGATCGTATTCGGTGGCGATTACTTTCGGCACCCAGCGCTCGGCCAGGTCCGGTTGCAGGCGCAGGGCCGGCACACTGGCAAAGGTCATGGTCAACGGACAACCGGTGCCGGCTTCGGCCTGGCTGTGCAGGTACGTCATCGAGGCGCGGGCGACATGCGCGCCAGGTTGCGGATGGGCCCACGGCAGGCTGGGCAGGCCATGTTCGATGGCGGTGCGCATCAGCTCGTGATAGGCAGGATGAAATTCCACCAGGTCGATACGATGGCCGTAACGGTCGTGGCTGGAAAATATCGGCTTGTTCTGGTTGGCCAGGAACCCCGCCTCCATCAACGGCCCGCCGGCCAGGGCACCATAGGCGTCAATCCGCGCCTGTGCCCACCCTGCGCCGAAACGCCGCGACCACTCTTGCAGCGGCAGGTCGATACGGTACAGGTTGGCGCCATCCAGGGACGGAGGCTGATTGGTGACGTCGTGGGTTTCGGCGAACTGGTGCAGGTTCATGACGGGGCTCCTTGGTCGGCCAGCAGAGGTCAGTTAAGCACCGCCTCCTGGCCGATCAAAGTGGCATATCCGCCTAAATGCCGGCGCTTTCACCCTGCTTCGGACAAAGTACCCGTCGTTGCAGAATCGCCTGCAGTGCTTCGAATTTCACCGGTTTGCTCAGGTAATCGATCAGGCTACCCGCAGGGCAATGCGCCTGGTCCACGTTCGGGCTGACCACCAGCACGGGTAAGTCCTCGCAACCTGACATCGCGCGGATCTGACAGCAGACCGACACCCCATCCGATGGTGTCGACTGACAATCGAGCAGCACCGCGTCAAAACTGTCGCCCTGCAGCAGCTCCAGCGCCGCGCGGCCACTGTCGGCGGTGCGTACTCGGTAGCCAAGCTTGAGCAACATGCCGCGCATCACCAGTTGGTCGATGTTGTTGTCGTCGGCCAGCAGCACCGTGCACTCCTGGGGCAAGCGCGCAGCCCGGCGTGCGCCGCCAGGAAACGTTGCCGGGACGGCCACAGGCAATGCGATGTCAAATTCCACGTCCAGCTGGAAGCGGCTACCGCGCCCCGGCTCCGAGGTATGGGTCAGGCGTCCGCCGAGCAATTCGACCAGTTGCCGACAAATCGCCAGGCCGACGCCGAGGCCGCCGTATTCGCGGGTCATCGAGCCGTCGAGCTGGAAGAAACGCTGGTACAGGGTCGCCTCCCCCAGATCGGTAAAGCCGATGCCGGTATCGATCACGGCAAAAGACAGCACCAGGCGATCGAGCTCCGACGTCCGGCCACTGACCCGCAGCGCGATGCCACCGACGCGGGTGAACTTGATGGCATTGTCCAGCAGGCATTCCAGGCACTGGGCCAATTTACCGCTGTCACCTAGCAAGCGGTCCGCCAGGCCAGGCGCTACGTCGACCTTGAAATCCAGGCCCTTGGCCGCCGCGTTGGCGCCGAACTGCACCTGCAGGGCCTCTATCACGCTGCGCAGGCTGAACGGCGCCGGATACACCTTGAGCTTGCCGGCCTGCAACTCGGTGAGGGTGAGCATGCCGTTGACCATGCGCATCATGTCCCGCGCCGAACCGGCTGCGGTCTGCTGATACTGGCTGAGTTCCTCGTCCATCTCGACGGTTTCCATCAGTTCCAGGCAACCGATCACACCATTCATCGGCGTGCGCAACTCATGGGTCAACGTGGCGAGAAATTCGTCCTTGAGCTTGTTGCCTTGGGCCAACTGCTGGTTCAGCACTTCGAGTTTCTGCCCGGCGTCGAACAGCGTCTGCGCCTGCTGTTCGCGCATGGCGTTGATGCGGTCCGCCAGGGCCAGGGACAACAGCGCCACCTCGATGGCAGAGCCGATCTGGCTGGCATACATGGTCAGGAAGATGTTCGGCAGGTAACCCAACACCATCATCGTATTGACGACGCCCCCCAGCAGAAACGCCGACCAGGCAATAATGAAGTAACGCGCCACCCGCAGCCCCCGCCACCAGGCGAACAAGCCGGCGGCGAAAATCACCACGGTGAACACCAGGGCCAGCGCCGTCGCCAGGCGCAGCGCCAGCGCATAGCTGGTCATCAACGACAGGCCCACCACCACCGCGCCGTAGGCAATCAGCGCGAGCAGCAATCGGTCGAGCCAGCGGCTGTGCTGGGCGGTTTGCAGGAAACTGCGGGCGAACTGACTGCCAAACACCCCCGCGCAACCAATGAAAAATGGCGTCGCCGCGTTGGCCCACCAAGGGTTGTCCGGCCAGAAATACTCAACCGCCGCGCCGTTGACCGACAATTGATAGAGGCCGAACGAGGCGATATAGAAGATGTAATAGAGGTAACTGGTGTCGCGCACGCTCAGGTAGATGAACAGGTTGTAGACCAGCATCCCCAGCAGTACGCCATAGATGATGCCCAGCACATACAGGCGCACCGGCTGCTGTTCCAGGTAGGCGGTGCTCGACCAGAGCGTCAACGGAGCCTGGATCGAGCCCTGGCTTTGCAGGCGCAGATACACGGTCTGGCGTTGATCGGGTTGGAAATCCAGGCTGAACAGGTAGTTGTTCTGGCGGACCTCGCGACTGGCGAACGGCAAGGCATCGCCGGTCTGGCGAACCAGGCGATAGGCACCTTGCGCATCGGCCAGATACAGGTCCAGGCGGTCCAGCGGCGGATACGCCAGCTCCAGCAGCCAGGTGCGCTGGGCGCCGGGATTGCCCGGGCGGTAGTGCAAGTCGATCTTCAGCCAGAACGCCGAGCGCGAATACCCTGCGTTCAGCGTGGCTTGGTCGTGGGGTTTGAAGCGCCCAACCGCGGCCTGGGCCAGGACGTCCTCGAGCGTGGCCGTGCCGCTGGCATCCTCGAACACCTGCAAGGCATGGCCCAAGGGCAGGCTTCGGGTAGATTCATCGAATTCAAGGGCGCTTGCCAAGGGGGACAAGCACAGCAGCAACATCAGCAAATAGCGCATTAAAGCCCCAGCGTGGCCTGTCCGGTTGAGTCAGGAAGCCCCCCATTCCCTGAGTAGACGTAAAACCGGCATTACCTGTTATTGGTTGGATCCATCCGTAGCATAGCCGTTGATGGCCAATTTGCACCATTGAAATTTTTCCGACAAAAGGCTCTAGCACGGGCGTCTCAGCGCCAAGCGTTGAGATAGAGCTGTTGCTTTGGTCAGGTTGGTACTGGAGGGCCATTCGTGGCGAGGGAGCTTGCTCCCGCTCGGTTGCGTAGCGACCGCAAGATCTCGGGGCCGCTTCGCGCCCCAGCGGGAGCAAGCTCCCTCGCCACAAAAGCAGTCGCCAGCAGGAAACGTCGCGTAAATCCCTCAGAGCCCGATCACCGATAAATGGGGTTTGGTGATAAGCTCGCGCACCATGAATATCTACAACTCCCGCCCCGTTGTCCTCTGTCTCTCCGGCCACGACCCCAGTGGTGGCGCCGGCTTGCAGGCAGATATCGAAGCCCTGCTCGCCCAGGGTTGTCATGCCGCCCCGGCCGTTACCGCGTTGACCGTGCAAGACACGGTCAATGTCAGCGATTTCCGCGTACTCGATCGCGAGTGGGTAATGGCCCAGGCCAATGCCGTGCTCAACGATTCGCCCGTCGCGGCGGTCAAGCTGGGGATGCTAGGTTCGCTGGAAATGGTCGACACAGTGGTCGAGCTGCTCCAGGCGCATCCACACCTGCCGATGGTCTGCGACCCGGTGCTGCGCGCCGGTGGTGGCGGACGGCTGGGCAAGGATGAAGTCGGCTACGCCATGCGCGAGCGCCTGCTGCCGCTGGCAATCATCGCCACGCCCAACCTTCCTGAAGCACGCATTCTCGCCGAACTGCCGGAAGGCAGCGCCGATGAATGCGCCGAAAAACTGCTGCCCTTCGTCAAGCACCTGCTGATTACCGGCGGTCACGGCGATGAACATGAAGTCCACAATCGCCTGTACAGCCGCGACGGACACCGCGAGACCTTCACCTGCCAGCGCTTGCCCGGCAGCTATCACGGTTCCGGCTGCACCCTGGCCAGCGCCCTGGCCGGCCGGCTGGCCCTGGGTGAACAGCTCGCCAGCGCGGTGAAGACCGCGCTGGATTACACCTGGCGCACCCTGCGCGATGCCGAACAATTGGGCAAAGGCCAGTTCGTACCGCGTCGCCTGCCGCTGGATTTCTGCTCGTAGCAAAGGAGCCGTGGAATGAAATTACGTGGCCTTTATGCCGTCACCGACAGCCAGTTGCTGGCCGGCAAGTTCCTCGCCTACGTGGAAGCCGCGCTGGAAGGTGGCGTGACCCTGCTGCAATACCGCGACAAAAGCAGCGACGAGGCCCGGCGCCTGCGCGAGGCCGAGGCGCTGCGCAACCTGTGCGAGCGCTACAAGACCCAACTGATTATCAACGATGACGCCGAACTGGCCGCACGCCTCGGCGTCGGCGTCCACCTGGGCCAGACCGATGGCCCGCTGGCGCCGGTGCGGGCGTTGCTGGGGCACAAGGCAATCGTCGGCGCCACTTGCCACGCCAGCCTGGAACTGGCCGAACAGGCCGTCCGGGAAGGCGCCAGCTACGTCGCGTTCGGGCGCTTCTTCAATTCCAATACCAAGCCCGGGGCGCCCGCCGCAAACCTTGAACTGCTCGAACAGACCCGTATCAAACTGCATATACCGGTGTGCGCCATCGGCGGCATCACTCTGGAAAACGCCGCCCCGCTGGTGGCCCATGGCGTCGACCTGCTCGCGGTGGTCCATGGCCTGTTCGGCGCCGACAGCACGGCTGAGGTGACGCGCCGCGCCCGCGCCTTCAACGACCTGCTGCAAACCAAATAGTCATTTCCCGATTTCGAGAGCCCTACCATGTCCCGTTCCGAAACCCTGTTTGCCAACGCTCAGAAACACATCCCCGGCGGCGTGAATTCACCCGTTCGTGCGTTCAAGAGCGTCGGCGGCACCCCGCTGTTCTTCAAGCACGCCGAGGGCGCGTATGTCACCGACGAAGACGACAAGCGCTACGTCGACTACGTGGGTTCGTGGGGCCCGATGATCCTCGGCCACAGCCATCCGGACGTGTTGGACGCGGTGCGCAAGCAATTGGAGCACGGCTTGTCCTATGGCGCGCCGACCGCGATGGAAACCGAAATGGCCGATCTGGTCTGCTCCATCGTGCCATCGATGGAAATGGTGCGCATGGTCAGTTCCGGCACCGAGGCGACCATGAGCGCGATCCGCCTGGCGCGCGGCTACACCGGGCGCGACAGCATCATCAAATTCGAAGGCTGCTACCACGGTCACTCCGACAGCCTGCTGGTCAAGGCCGGCTCCGGTGCGCTGACCCAAGGCGTGCCCAGCTCGGCGGGCGTACCGGCGGCATTTGCCAAACACACGCTGACCCTGCCGTTCAACGACCTCGAAGAAGTCGAGAAAATGCTCGGGGAAGTCGGCCAGGAAGTGGCCTGCATCATCGTCGAGCCGGTGGCCGGCAACATGAACTGCGTGCCGCCAGCGCCGGGTTTCCTCGAAGGCCTGCGCAGCCTGTGCGACCAGCACGGCGTGGTACTGATTTTCGACGAAGTGATGACCGGCTTCCGCGTCGCCCTCGGCGGTGCCCAGGCTCATTACGGCGTAACGCCGGACCTGAGCACCTTCGGCAAGATCATCGGCGGCGGCATGCCGGTAGGCTGCTTCGGCGGCAAGCGCGCGATCATGGAATGCATCGCCCCGCTGGGGCCGGTCTACCAGGCCGGTACCTTGTCGGGCAATCCGCTGGCCATGGCTGCCGGCCTGACCACCCTGCGCCTGATCAGCCGTCCGGGTTTCCACGCCGAGCTGAGCGACTTCACCACTCGCCTGCTCGACGGCTTGCAAGTACGCGCCGATGCGGCGGGCATCCCGTTCGTGACCACCCAGGCCGGCGGCATGTTCGGCCTGTACTTCAGTGGCGCCGATGACATCGTGACCTTCGACGACGTGATGGCCAGCGACGCCGACCGCTTCAAGCGCTTCTTCCACCTGATGCTCGAGGGTGGCGTATACCTGGCGCCAAGCGCGTTCGAAGCCGGCTTCACCTCCATCGCCCATGGCGAGGCGGAGTTGAAGATCACCCTCGACGCGGCCGAGCGGGCCTTTGCTGCACTGAAGTAAACGTGTGGACGACTGACGCTGGCTGACACCAGCGTCAGTGATTGGCCATTGCCCCGGGATACCTTTTTCCAGGTATTTGCCCAACAAGTGGCCGCTATCGTTCCCTCGCAGCAGAAAAACGAGTAAAGACTTTGTAAGGATGGCCCTGCTTATTTCATAATGCGCGCTTATTGGATCCCCCGGAGGGTCCACGCGCCCCTCAGAGGTAAGTCGATTCCCATGAACCGCACCGGCCGCACCCTTGCCTTGGGCTGCCTGTTGCTCCTTCAGCCCCTGCTCGCCAACGCACAGGCAGGCGGCAACTCGTTGTTGATCCCGGCGATGGGCCGTTGCACGCTCAACACCCAGCCACAAGATCTGGCACCGGCACTCGACGCCTGTCGAAAAGCCGCCGACGAGGGCGATGCCCAAGCGCAATATGAGCTGGGCGAGTTCTACTATGACGGCAAGGCCGCGCCCCGCGACCTCAAGCAAGCCCTCGACTATTTCGAAAAAGCCTCGCTGCAAGGCCACGCCCAGGCGCAATTCAAGCTTGGCGGCATGTTCTTCCATGGCGAAGGTGTGCCGGCCAACAACGTCCAGGCTTACATCGTATTGAAGATGGCGGCGGTCAACGGCGCCGAGGAGGCACTGGACACCGCCGATGAAGTCGCCGAGCAGATGCCCCGCGACGAGCTGGAAGTGGCGACCCAGGTGCTGGGCCAGATCTTTCGCAAATACCTGATGGAATTGCAGAACGCCGACGGGCGTACGCCGTTCTCGCCGCTGCCCTGATTATTGCTTCAGCCTGGATGGCCTCATCGCGAGCAGGCTCGCTCCCACAGTTGGATCCCTGTAGACACAAAATTTGTGTACACCAGCAATCCATTGTGGGAGCGAGCCTGCTCGCGATTGGGAGCAACTCGGTGTTGAGCCTTACTTCTCAGGCATCGGCATCGGAAACGGCATGACATTGCCGACCGCGCCACGGGCTTCGCTGATTTTCGGCGTGCCCAGGCGCTCGACCTCGTCGATGCGCACGATCGAGTGCATCGGCACGAAGCTGCGCACCACGCCTTCGAACTGCGCCTTGAGCTTTTCTTCGCTCGGGTCGACGACCACTTGCGTGCGCTCGCCAAAGACGAATTCCTCGACCTCCAGGAAGCCCCACAGATCACTCTGATAGATCTGTTTGGCGTACATTTCGAACACCTGGCCCTGGTTGAGGAAAATCACCTTGTAGATTGGAGCTTCACGTTTGGTCATGGCTGGCGAAACACATCGGCGGGTAAAAATGAGGGCGCGAACTATAGCATAGCCACTGCTCGCGCGAATTAGCCACACAGGCCACTATTTCTCTATAATGCGCGGTTCTTTGAATCACGTGATGAACCCGTCCATGGCCAAGAAGCTTTACATCGAAACCCACGGTTGCCAGATGAACGAGTACGACAGCTCGCGCATGGTCGATCTGCTGGGTGAACACCAGGCCCTGGAAGTCACCGCTCGCGCGGAAGACGCGGACGTGATCCTGCTCAACACCTGCTCGATCCGCGAACGCGCCCAGGACCGGGTGTATTCCCAGTTGGGCCGCTGGCGCGAACTGAAGCTGGCCAACCCGGATATGGTCATTGCCGTTGGCGGCTGTGTCGCCAGCCAGGAAGGCGCGGCCATTCGTGACCGCGCGCCCTACGTGGACGTGGTCTTTGGCCCACAGACCCTGCACCGCCTGCCGGAGATGATCGACGCCGCACGCATTACCAAGCTGCCGCAAGTAGACGTCTCGTTCCCGGAAATCGAAAAATTCGATCACCTGCCCGAACCGCGTATCGACGGCCCAAGTGCCTACGTATCGGTGATGGAAGGCTGCAGCAAGTACTGCACCTTCTGCGTGGTGCCGTATACCCGCGGCGAAGAAGTCAGCCGCCCCTTCGACGACGTGATTGCCGAGATCATCCACCTGGCGGAAAACGGCGTGCGCGAAGTGACCCTGCTGGGGCAGAACGTCAACGGCTACCGAGGGCTGACCCATGACGGTCGCCTGGCGGACCTTGCCGAACTGATCCGCGTCGTGGCGGCGGTGGACGGCATTGACCGCATCCGTTACACCACCTCACACCCGCTGGAGTTTTCCGACAGCCTGATCCAGGCCCACGCCGAGGTCCCCGAACTGGTCAAGCACCTGCACCTGCCGGTGCAATCGGGTTCCGACCGGATCCTCGCGGCCATGAAGCGCAACCACACGGCGCTCGAATACAAATCCAAGCTGCGCAAGTTGCGCGCGGCGGTCCCGGGGATCTGCATCAGTTCGGATTTCATCGTCGGTTTCCCCGGCGAAACCGAGAAGGATTTCCAACAGACCATGAAGCTGATCGAGGATGTGGGCTTCGATTTCTCCTATTCCTTTGTCTACAGCCAGCGCCCCGGCACGCCAGCGGCGGACCTGGTGGACGAGACGCCCGAGGAAGTGAAGAAGGAGCGACTCAATGCCTTGCAGCACCGCCTTAACCAGCAAGGTTTCGAGATCAGCCGACAAATGGTCGGCTCCATCCAGCGGATCCTGGTGACCGATTACTCGAAAAAAGACCCGGGCGAATTGCAGGGGCGCACCGAGAATAACCGTATCGTCAACTTCCGCTGCGACACTCCGGCATTGATCGGCCAGTTCGCCGACGTGCACATCGACGCCGCGCAACCGCACTCCCTGCGCGGTTCGCTGGTCCAGTAACAACACCACTCCATGTGGGAGCGAGCCTGCTCGCGAATGCGCTATTACGGTCAATATCGAGGTTGGATGTGACAGCGCTTTCGCGAGCAGGCTCGCTCCCACACTGGTCGTGGCGAGCCTGTTGTCAGATTGCGCCGCTTAAGAGCTTTCGCACCCAGCCTACTGGCGTTATCCTTGATTTCATCTTAATTGCCCCTGGGCGGCTAAAAACGACCTTGAACGCACCCATCGAACCACATCGTTTCATTCTCGAGCCCTTCGAGGCTCGCCGCTTCGCCAATCTGTGCGGGCAATTCGACGAGCATCTGCGCTTGATCGAACAGCGCCTGGCCATCGAGATCCGCAACCGCGGAAACCAGTTCGAACTGATCGGCGAACCCAAGCACACCTCCTCCGCGGAAAACCTGCTGCGCCGCCTCTATCGGGAAACCAAGGCAAGCGAGCTGTCGCCGGATCTGGTCCATCTGTTCCTGCAGGAATCGGCTGTCGAGGAACTCGACAACCCAGCCCCTGCGGAACCTGCGGTGGCCCTACGCACGAAAAAAGGCATGATTCGCCCGCGCGGCCTGAATCAGCAGCGCTACGTGAAGGAAATCCTCGCCAACGATATCAATTTCGGTATCGGCCCGGCCGGCACCGGCAAGACGTACCTGGCCGTGGCCTGTGCGGTCGATGCGCTGGAGCGCGAACAGGTGCGACGCATCCTGCTGGTGCGCCCGGCGGTCGAAGCCGGGGAAAAGCTCGGCTTCCTGCCCGGCGACCTTTCCCAGAAAATCGACCCGTACCTGCGCCCGCTCTACGATGCGCTGTACGAAATGCTCGGTTTCGAATACGTCGCCAAGCTGATCGAACGCCAGGTCATCGAGGTTGCGCCACTGGCCTACATGCGTGGCCGCACCCTGAACAACAGCTTCATCATCCTCGACGAAAGCCAGAACACCACCGTCGAACAGATGAAGATGTTCCTGACCCGGATCGGCTTCGGCTCCACCGCCGTCATCACCGGGGACATCACCCAGGTCGACCTGCCCCGTGGCACCAAGTCCGGGCTGAACCATGTGATCCAGGTGCTCAAGGATGTTCCGGGCATCAGCTTCACGCATTTCATGCCCAAGGACGTCGTGCGCCATCCGCTGGTGCAGCGCATCGTCGAAGCCTATGAACGCTTCGAGAATCGCCAGGAAGACGCGCCCGCCGCCAAGGGCAACAGCCACGATGCTTGAACTCGACCTGCAACTGGCCAGCGAACATGCAGCCCCCGGCGAGGCCCAGTTCCGTCAATGGTGCGAACTGGCCCTGCGTCAGCGTAGCGCCGACTCGGAACTGACCATCCGCCTGGTGGACGAAGCCGAAGGTCGCGAGTTGAACCACACCTGGCGGCAGAAGGACTACGCCACCAACGTGCTGTCCTTCCCCGCCGACGTGCCCGACGAGCTGCTCGATATCCCGCTATTGGGCGACCTGGTGATTTGCGTCCCCGTGGTGGAGCGTGAAGCGGCGGAACAACACAAGACCCCTGAGGCCCACTGGGCTCACCTGGTGATTCACGGCTGCTTGCATTTGCTCGGTTACGACCATATGGAAGATGACGAAGCCGAGGAAATGGAAGCACTGGAACGAACGTTGCTTGCCGAGCTGGGTCATCCCGACCCTTATGCCGGCGACGAACACTGATACATCAACCTGTAACGACAAAGGATTCAGAGTAATCGCTATGAGCGAAGATCGATCGACCAACGGGCAGAAGTCATGGCTGGGCAAGCTCACCCAGGCTTTTGCCCATGAGCCGAAAAACCGCCAGGAGCTGCTGGAGCTGCTGCGCGATGCACACCAGAACAAACTGTTGGACAGCGAAGCGCTGGCCATCGTCGAAGGCGCCATCCAGGTCGCTGACCTGCAAGTGCGGGACATCATGGTCCCGCGCTCGCAGATGGTCAGCATCAAGGCGACCCAGACTCCCCGCGAATTCCTTCCGGCCGTGGTCGATTCCGCTCACTCGCGCTACCCGGTCGTCGGCGAGAGCCATGACGACGTCATGGGCGTGCTGCTGGCCAAGGACCTGCTGCCGCTGATCCTCCAGGAGAACGGCGACAGCTTCAACATCAAGGACTTGCTGCGTCCGGCCACCTTCGTGCCCGAGTCCAAGCGCCTTAACGTGCTGCTGCGCGAGTTCCGCGCCAATCACAATCATATGGCCATCGTCATCGACGAATACGGTGGCGTGGCCGGACTGGTTACCATCGAAGACGTGCTTGAGCAGATCGTCGGCGACATCGAGGACGAACACGATGTCGAGGAAGACAGCTACATCAAGCCACTGCCCAGCGGTGACTTCCTGATCAAGGCCCTGACGCCCATCGAGAACTTCAACGAGTTCTTCGACAGCGAGTTTTCCGACGATGAGTTCGATACCGTCGGCGGCTTGGTCATGAGCGCTTTCGGCCACCTGCCCAAGCGTAACGAAACCACCGAGATCGGCTCCTGGCGCTTCCGCATCCTCAATGCCGACAGTCGCCGGATCCATCTGCTGCGCCTGTCACCCATTGCCCGTTAACCCCTGCGAGACCCGCTAAGGAAACACATGCGCTGGATAACCCGCCCCGGCTGGCCCGGTAACCTGCTGGCCGTGGCGGCCGGCGCGATCACCACCCTGGCGTTGGCACCCTTCGACATCTGGCCGCTGGCATTGCTCGCGGTCGGGTTGTTCTACGCCGGCTTGCGCGAACTCTCGCCCCGCCAGGCCCTGGGCCGTGGTTGGTGTTTCGGTTTCGGCCTGTTTGGCGCCGGCACCAGCTGGATCTACGTCAGCATTCACAACTTCGGCGGCGCCTCGGTGCTGCTCGCCGGTCTGTTGATGCTGTTGTTCATCGCCTCCATCGCCTGGTTTTTCGCCCTGCCCGCCTGGCTGTGGGCGCGCTGGCTGCGGCGCAACGAGGCGCCCCTGGCCGACGCACTGGCCTTCGCCGCGCTGTGGTTGGGCCAGGAAGCTTTCCGCGGCTGGTTCCTGACCGGTTTCCCGTGGCTTTATTCCGGCTATAGCCAGCTCGATGGCCCGCTGGCGGGGCTCGCGCCGCTGGGCGGGATGTGGCTGATATCCTTCACCCTCGCCCTGACCGCCGCGCTGCTGTACAACGTGCCCCGGCTGCTGCGCGCCGGGCGCAAGGGCTTCATCGCTGCGGGCCTGGTGCTGCTGGTCGGTCCGTGGGTCGCCGGCATGACGCTCAAGGGCCACGCCTGGACCAGTCCTTCGGGCGACCCGCTGAGCGTGGCGGCGATCCAGGGCAATATCGAACAAAGCATGAAGTGGGACCCCGAACAGCTCAACGCGCAGTTGGCGCTGTACCGCGACATGAGCCTCAGTTCCAAGCGCGTCGACCTGCTGGTCTGGCCGGAAACCGCGGTGCCGGTGCTCAAGGAGTCTGCCCAGGGTTACCTGGACATGATGGGCAGCTTCGCCGCCGAGCGGCATTCGGCGCTGATCACCGGCGTGCCGATTCGCCAACTGGTGCGCCACGAGAGACGCTACTTCAACGGCATCACCGTGACCGGAGAAGGCGATGGCACCTACCTCAAGCAGAAACTCGTGCCCTTCGGCGAGTACGTGCCGTTGCAGGACCTGCTGCGCGGGCTGATCGCATTCTTCGACTTGCCCATGTCGGATTTCGCCCGGGGCCCGGCCGACCAGCCACTGCTGCAAGCCAAGGGTTACCAGATCGCTCCATTCATTTGTTACGAAGTGGTCTACCCGGAATTCGCCGCCAGCCTTTCGGCGCGCAGCGACCTGCTGCTGACCATCAGCAACGACACCTGGTTCGGCACCTCGATCGGCCCCTTGCAGCACCTGCAAATGGCGCAGATGCGCGCGCTGGAAGCCGGCCGCTGGATGATTCGTGCCACCAACAACGGCGTGACCGGCCTGATCAACCCCTTCGGCCAGATCACCGTCAGCATCCCGCAATTCGAGCGCGGCATCCTCTACGGCGAAGTGGTGCCGATGCACGACCTGACGCCCTACCTGCAATGGCGTTCGTGGCCGTTGATCATCCTGTGCGTGTTGCTGCTGGGCTGGGCGTTGATGGCCGGACGGATGGCCAAGACCGTTTGACACACCTCTTGTAGGGCTGGATATCTCTGTGGCGAGGGAGCTTGCTCCCGCTCGGCTGCGCAGCAGTCGCAAAACCGGACAGTGCGGTTTACCTGGAGCACTGCTGGGGCCTGCTTCGCAGGCCAGCGGGAGCAAGCTCCCTCGCCACAATAGCGTTCACCTTGATAAGTCAGCGGTAGAACAACCAATACCCCACCAACCCCACCGCTTCATTCATCAACTGTCCCGACTGCCAGATCGACTTGAATTCCGGCATCCAGCCGCCCAATGGCCGGGCGTTATCCTGGCCGAGAAACCCCATCGGCGCCGGTACCACCTCGAAGCCCGCACGCTGGAAGCTCCAGACCGCGCGCGGCATATGCCAGGCCTGGGTCACAACGACCACGCGCTTGACGCCTTCAGGCAACAGAATCTGCGCGCTCATCTGGGCATTTTCCCAAGTCGTGCGGCTGCGCTCTTCCAGCCAGCGTACGGTCACCCCGTGATCATCGCGCATCGCGTCGGCCATCAGCTTCGCTTCGCTGGGCGGAGTGCCATAGTGCAAGCCACCAGTAGTCAGCACAGGCAGGCCGGACGCCTTCGCCAGGCGCGCCGCATAGCGCTGGCGCTCCAGACCGATACCGGTGGGCTGGTCAGTGCCCCAGGCCAGGTCGCCACGCTCACGACCGGACCCCAGCACCACGATGGCGTCGGCACGCTGAGCCAGGGTCGCCCATTCACTGCGCGGCAGTGGCGGCTCACGCTCCAATGCCCCGGCGCTCCACTGCACTACCACCGGCAGGCTCATCAGCCAGAAACCACCCAGGCCCGCCGCAAAACACAGGCGAGCCAGGCGCGGCCGGGAGTCGCGCCACCACCAGGCAAGCGCCAGCAGCAGTAAAAGAATGCCGGGCGGCAATAGAAGTTGTTTGATGAAATAACGAAACGGCATCGGGCATCTCCAAAGATGCCCGAAGCCTAGGTGGGTTGACGCAATGCGACAACAGATTCGAAAAAAGCCGAATCAAAAAAAAGCGACACGCGTGGATCCGGCTTCACTTGAACTGCAGCGAGCGGACCTTTACAGCATCCTTGTCGGGCGTCCGGTCCTTGAGCCAGACAACCTTGGCCGGACGGGGCGCATCGAGACGCTTGTTTGCCTGGACACCACTGGAGGAGGCCTGGTGCCCGACCTGCTCAAGGTAAGCCTTGACGACTTCGAACTCTGCGGGGCTCAAGCCGCGTAGTTCCAGCTCTGCCGGGCGTTCATCACGCAAGCGACCGGCGGTTCTTGCCGCGTCCAGGGCCACCCCGAGACGATCGATCAGTTTTTCGTACAGCTCAGGTGTAGCGACTTTTCGTTGTGATTCAACCATCCCTCACCTCATTGAAGATAAGACTCACTCCCCATTGAGAAGCTTAGCTTCGCTGGGCAAACCGGCAGGACGCCGCGACCAACGGCCCTGAACGCCGGCCGTCGGCAATGGTCGGCAACGCCTGGACACGCAATCAAGGTTTCCCTCGGCAGAGCGCGGTCATGTATGCTACGGCGCTTCCTGTAACTCCACTTCCAGCTTGGCTGGGCATCGAAAACGCCGCATTCGGCGTCGTCTGCGTCCAGCATGGCCACGAAGAGGATTGGGCCACCCCATTCAGTACAAAAGTAGCCATGCACGAACACTACCAGCCCCGTGAAATCGAAGCCGCCGCCCAGTCGTTCTGGGATGAGCAAAAGTCCTTTGAAGTCAGTGAACAGCCAGGCAAGGAGACGTACTACTGCCTGTCGATGTTCCCTTACCCCAGCGGCAAGCTGCACATGGGGCACGTGCGCAACTACACCATCGGCGACGTGATCTCCCGCTACCAACGCATGCAGGGCAAGAATGTCCTGCAACCGATGGGTTGGGACGCCTTCGGCATGCCGGCGGAAAACGCCGCGATGAAAAACAACGTGGCCCCTGCCAAGTGGACCTACGAAAACATCGCCTACATGAAGACCCAGCTGCGCAGCCTGGGCCTTGCGGTGGACTGGTCCCGCGAGGTCACCACCTGCAAGCCCGAGTACTACCGCTGGGAGCAGTGGCTGTTCACCCGCCTCTTCGAAAAAGGCGTGATCTACCGCAAGAACGGCACCGTGAACTGGGACCCGGTGGACCAGACCGTACTGGCCAACGAGCAGGTCATCGACGGTCGCGGCTGGCGCTCCGGCGCGCTGATCGAAAAGCGCGAGATCCCGATGTACTACTTCAAGATCACCGCGTACGCGGATGAACTCCTGGAGAGTCTCGACGAGCTGACCGGCTGGCCCGAGCAGGTCAAGACCATGCAGCGCAACTGGATCGGCAAGTCCCGGGGCATGGAAGTGCAGTTCCCGTACGACGTCGCCTCCATTGGCGAGGCCGGCACCCTGAAAGTCTTCACCACCCGTCCGGATACCCTGATGGGCGCCACCTACGTAGCCGTGGCCGCCGAACATCCGCTGGCGACCCTCGCAGCGCAGAACAACCCCGAGCTGCAGGCGTTCATCGCCGAATGCAAGGGCGGCAGCGTCGCCGAAGCCGATGTCGCCACCCAGGAAAAGAAAGGCCTGCCGACCTCGCTGTTCGTCGAACACCCGCTCACCGGCGAGAAACTTCCGGTGTGGGTCGCCAACTACGTGCTGATGCACTATGGCGACGGCGCCGTGATGGCCGTGCCGGCTCACGACGAACGCGACTTCGAGTTCGCCCACAAGTACAACCTGCCAGTCAAACCGGTCGTGCGCACCAGCGCCGGTGACCAGACCCCGGCGCCATGGCAGGATGCCTATGGCGAGCACGGTGAGCTGATCAATTCCGGCGAGTTCAACGGCCTGGATTTCGCCGGTGCGTTCGACGCCATCGAAGTCGCCCTGATCAAGAAGAACCTTGGTGCCTCGCGCACCCAGTTCCGCCTGCGTGACTGGGGCATCAGCCGCCAGCGCTACTGGGGCTGCCCGATCCCGATCGTGCATTGCGACACCTGCGGCGATGTACCGGTACCGGAAGACCAGTTGCCAGTGGTCCTGCCGGAAGACGTCGTACCCGACGGCGCCGGCTCGCCCCTGGCGCGCATGCCCGAGTTCTACGAATGCAGTTGCCCGAAATGCGGCGCACCGGCCAAGCGTGAAACCGACACCATGGACACCTTCGTCGAGTCCTCGTGGTATTACGCCCGCTACGCCTCGCCGCATTATGAAGGCGGCCTGGTGGAAAAATCCGCGGCCGACCACTGGTTGCCGGTGGACCAGTACATCGGCGGCATCGAACACGCCATCCTGCACCTGCTCTACGCGCGCTTCTTCCACAAGCTGATGCGCGACGAAGGCCTGGTGAGCTCCAACGAGCCGTTCAAGAACCTGCTGACCCAAGGCATGGTGATCGCCGAGACTTACTATCGTCGCGAAGCCAATGGTGCCTATACCTGGTTCAACCCGAGCGACGTCGAGCTCGAACGCGACAGCAAAGCCAAGGTCATCAGCGCCAAGCTGATCGCCGATGGCCTGCCGGTGGAAATCGGCGGCACCGAGAAGATGGCCAAGTCGAAGAACAACGGCGTCGACCCACAGTCGATGATTGATCAGTTCGGCGCGGACACCTGCCGCCTGTTCATGATGTTCGCGTCGCCACCCGACATGAGCGCCGAATGGTCCGACTCCGGCGTCGAAGGCTCGCACCGCTTCCTCAAGCGCGTCTGGCGCCTGGCCCAGGCTCACGTCAGCCAGGGTCTGCCAGGCAAGCTGGACCTCGCCGGCCTGAACGACGAGCAGAAAGCCATTCGTCGCTCGATTCACCTGGCGATCAAGCAGGCCAGCCATGACGTCGGCCAGAACCACAAATTCAACACGGCCATCGCCCAAGTAATGACGCTGATGAATGTGCTGGAAAAAGCCGCGCAAGACACCGAACAGGATCGCGCGCTGGTTCATGAAGGCCTGGAAGCGGTGACGCTGCTGCTCGCGCCAATCACCCCGCACATCAGCCATGAACTGTGGAATCAACTGGGTCACGCCGACCCGGTGATCGACGCCGGTTGGCCGGTGGTGGACGAAACAGCGCTGGTACAAGACAGCCTGACCCTGGTCATCCAGGTCAACGGCAAGCTGCGCGGCCAGATCGACATGCCGGCCGCCGCCACTCGCGAAGAAGTCGAAGCCGCCGCACGCGCCAACGAAAACGTACTGCGCTTCGTCGATGGCCTGACGATCCGCAAAGTGATCGTCGTGCCCGGCAAACTGGTCAATATCGTCGCAAGCTAATTGGATCGGGCGTCCAGGCCACCGGCCGGACGCCGAATATGACCTGCGGGGCCGCACAGTCGGCCCATGGGTTTCAAGGGGAGCAACAAGATGATCAAACGTAATCTGCTGGTTATGGGCCTGGCGGTCCTGCTGAGCGCCTGCGGCTTCCAGCTGCGCGGCACTGGCACCACCGAGCTGGCCATCAAGGAACTGGACCTCAGCGCGCGGGACGCTTATGGCGATACCGTGAAAATGCTGCGTCAGACCCTGGAAAACAGCGGTGTGAAAGTCTACAGCGGCGCACCGTACAAGCTGGTATTGGCAAGCGAACAGCAAAGCCAGCGCAGCCTCAGCTATGCCGGCGCCGGTCGTTCGGCCGAGTACGAGCTGACCAACGTGTTGAACTACGAAATCCGCGGCCAGAATGGTCTGTCGCTGCTGGATGACAAGCTGCAGGTGCAGAAGGTCTACCTGCACGACGGCAACAACATCACCGGTTCCGATCAGGAGTCCGTCGAAGTACGCGGCGAAATGCGTCGTGAACTGGTCCAGCGCATGATGCTGCGCCTGCAACAGCTGAGCCCCGCTCAACTGGACCAGTTGCAACAGACCGCCGACGCTCGCGCCAAGGCCGAAGCCGAAGCGCTGGAAGCGGCACGCAAGGCTGAGGCGGAAACCCCGCAACAGTCGCCGTTGCAGATCCCGGCTCAATAAGCCTTGCGGGGCGCTCCGGCGCCCCGCTCGCCTGCGCCTATGAAACTCGCTCCCGCTCAACTCGGCAAACACCTGCAAGGCGCGCTCGCGCCCGTCTATATCATCAGCGGCGATGACCCGCTGCTGTGCCAGGAAGCCGCCGACGCCATCCGCTCTGCCGCCCGCCAGCAAGGTTTCGACGAACGCCAGGTGTTCGCCGCCGACGCCAGCTTCGATTGGGGTACGTTACTGCAGGCCGGGGCAAGCATGTCGCTGTTCGCCGAGAAACGCCTGCTGGAACTACGCTTGCCCTCCGGTAAACCCGGTGACAAGGGCGCCGCCGCGCTGATCGAATACTGCTCGCGGCCCGCCGAGGACACGGTACTGCTGATCAGCCTGCCGAAACTCGACGGCAGCGCGCAGAAAACCAAGTGGGGCAAGGCGCTGGTCGAAGGCCAGCAGACTCAGTTCGTGCAGATCTGGCCGGTGGATGTCAGTCAGTTGCCCAGCTGGATCCGCCAGCGCCTGTCCCAGGCCGGCCTGTCGGCCAGCCAGGACGCGGTTGAGCTGATTGCCGCCCGGGTCGAAGGCAACCTGTTGGCCGCCGCCCAGGAAATCGAAAAACTCAAGCTGATGGCCGAGGGTGGCCAGATCACAGTGGAAACGGTCCAGGCGGCCGTGGCCGACAGCGCACGCTTCGATGTCTTCGGGCTGACCGACGCGATCCTCAACGGTGAAGCCGCCCACGCCTTGCGCATGCTTGAAGGCCTGCGGGGCGAAGGCGTCGAACCGCCGGTGATTCTCTGGGCGCTGGCCCGGGAGTTGCGCCTGCTCGCGAACCTGTCGTTGCAATACAGTCAGGGCGTGCCGCTGGACAAAGCCTTCAGCCAGGCCCGGCCGCCGGTATGGGACAAACGCAAACCGTTGATGAGCAAGGCGCTGCAACGTTACTCGGCATCACGCTGGGCGCAATTGCTGCTCGAAGCCCAGCGCATCGACGCACAGATCAAGGGCCAGGCCGCAGGCTCGCCGTGGATGAGCCTGAGCCGGTTGTCGCTGTTGATGGCCGGCCAACGGCTGTCATTACCCGCTGAATAAACCGGTACCTGTGGCGAGGGGGCTTGCTCCCTCGCGACAAAATCTCTCCATCCAGACGACATAACCAGCACGGTCCAGGGACTGGACAAAAACCCAGCTCTGTCCCATGATTGCCTCGCGAAAAACCATCCCCAAGAGAGATCCGTCATGAGCAAAAAGCCATCCAGGCATGGCCCCAACAAGGCCAAGTCCATCGTCGCCCAGCCCCTGTTCCGCAGCCGCCAGGAACGACCCGCCAAGGGCAAAGGCAGCTACCGCCGCGAAGCCTTCCAGTCTGACAACTGGGAGGCTTCTTGCTTTCTGGCAGCCTGAAACACTCGAACAAGCTCTACAGCCCCTGCCCATGTTAAGGTCAGCACTTGATTCGTTTATCTGGACCCGTGCATGCCCCTCCGCCTTTCCCGTCGTTGGCCACTGCGCCAATTGATAGCTGCCGCAAGCGTTGCGTTATTGGTCGCCTGCGCTGAAAAACCCACCGCCGCCGATGCCCAACCGCTCAAGACCCTGCCTGCCGTGACCGCACCGGCCATCGTGCCGCCCGTAGTGCCGACCGGGGAGAACCTGGATATTGCGCCGACCCAGACCTTCGCCGAATGGCAAGCCGGGTTTCGCAAGGAAGCACTGGCCGCCGGGATCCGGGCCGACCTGTTCGACCGTGCCTTCATCGGCGTCAGCCCGGACATGAGCGTGATCAAGGCGGATCGCAGCCAACCTGAATTCAGCCGGCCGGTATGGGAATACCTCGATGGCGCCTTGTCACCTTTGCGGGTGCGCAAAGGCCAGGCCTTGCTCCAGCAGCACGCCGACATCCTGCAAAGCATCGAACAGCGCTACGGCGTTGATCGCCAGGCGCTGGTAGCGGTGTGGGGCATGGAGAGCAATTTCGGCCAGTTCCAGGGGACCAAGTCAGTGATCAACTCCCTGGCCACCCTCGCCTACGAAGGACGGCGTCCGGGCTTTGCCCACGCACAACTGATTGCCGCGCTGCAAATTCTGCAACAGGGCGATATCACCCCGGAAAAGATGCTCGGCTCCTGGGCCGGCGCCATGGGCCAGACCCAGTTCATTCCAACCACCTACAACACCCATGCAGTCGATTTCGATGGCGATGGGCGTCGTGATATCTGGGGCAGCGCCACCGACGCCCTGGCCTCGACCGCGCACTACCTGCAAAGCTCCGGCTGGCAGCGCGGCCAACCATGGGGATTCGAGGTCTCGCTCGGTGAAGGCTTCGACTACACCCTGGCCGATGGCACGATTCGCAAAGCCGTCTCCGAATGGGAGCGCCTGGGCGTTTCCGAATATGGCGGTTTGCCGATTGCCCCGGATGAGAAACAGCTCTCGGCTTCCCTTCTCCTGCCGGCAGGCCATCGCGGCCCGGCATTCCTGATATTCGACAACTTCCGAGCCATCCTCAAGTACAACAACTCATCGTCCTACGCCTTGGCGGTTGGGCTGTTGTCACAGCGCTTCGCCGGCGCAGGCCTGGTCTACGGCCAGTGGCCAAAGGAAGACCTTCCCCTGAGCCGCAGCGAACGTATCGAACTGCAGACCCTGCTGGGCAAGCACAACTACGATGCGGGCACGCCCGACGGCATTATCGGCGCCAACACCCGCAAGGCGATCCGCGGCGCCCAGCAGTCGTTTGGCTGGCCGGCGGATGGGTATCCGACGCACAAGTTGCTGGAGGCGTTGCGTAGTCGCTGAATTGCCGTACGGCGGCTGACGCTTTCGCGAGCAGGCTCGCTCCCACAGGTGCTCATGTATTCCCTGTGGGAGCGAGCCTGCTCGCGATGACTGACTATCAGGCAACAGAAAATTAGCGGCTGACCACCACATCCTGCTCCAGCACCAACCTCTTCTCCCCCGCATCCAGCGTCACCAGCGCGCCCATCGGCAACGTCAGGTTCGGATCACAATGCCCGCTGCGCCAGCCGGACAACACCGGAATACGCAGTGGTTCGAAGGTCTGCTTGAACAAGCGGTTCAGCGCCTCGCCATCCACACCGGCGACATCCCCCAATAGCACGCCTCGCAGCTTCGCCAGGGTGCCTGCCAGCCGCAATTGGGTCAGCAGACGGTCGATGCGATATAGCGGCTCATTGACGTCCTCGACCAGCAGGATCACGCCTTCGGCATCAATTTCGTAGGGCGTGCCCATGGTTGCGGCGATCATCGACAGATTGCCGCCCAACAGGCGCCCTTGGGCAATGCCGGGTTCCACGGTAGTCAATGGATAGGCTGCGGGATGGCTCAGTACGTCGCCCGCTTTCAATTGGCCGCGCAGCAGGCTGAAAAAGGACGTGACGGTCGGGGGCTCCTTATCGCCCAGCAGGTCGGCGTTGAGCAACGGTCCGTGAAAGGTCACGAAGCCGGCGTAACGGCTGATTGCCAGATGCAGGGCGGTGATGTCGCTGTAGCCGACGAAGGGCTTGGGGTTTCGTTTAATAAGCTCGAAGTCGATGCGATCGAGCAGGCGGGGGGTGCCGTAGCCTCCGCGCAGGCAGATGATCGCGTTTACCTCTGGGTCGGCGAAGGCGGCGTGCAGGTCGTTCAGTCGTGTATCGTCGCTGCCGGCCAGGTAGCCGTCTTTTTCGTAGACGCCGGGGAAAATTCGCAGATCATGGCCCCTGGCGCGCATCCATTGGATGGCTTTTTCGGTGTCCAATGGGGCTGGGCCGGCGGGGGCGATCACTCCGATCAGGCCTTCTTGAAGGAGGGCCGGGACGGGGTGGTGTGGGATTAGGGTGTGGGCCATGGGTTTTCCGGTTTTTTGATCGTGTGAATATCCGTTTCTGCGGTAATGGCTGCTTAGGGTTCCGCTCTTACAGCGGGTCACTTTTGGTAAAGCGCCAAAAGTAACCAAAAGCGCTTTGCCCCACCACTCGGCACCTCGCCTAGGCTCGGTGTGCCCTCACTCCGGCATTGCTCCGTGGGCCCGCCGCGAAGGGCCATCCATGGCCCAGCGCGGCTATCCCGGCATCCATGCCGGGATGCCCACTACGCAATGCCTGCGTTCGGCCAGCGTGGTTTAACGGGGCGCTGAGATCAGAGTCAAAAGCAGAGCAAGAGCAAGAGCAAGAGCAAGAGCAAGAGCAAGAGCAAGAGCAAGAGCAAGAGCAAGAGCGAGACATGTGCCAGTAACTATTTAGCTGAACCACCGCCATCGCGAGCAAGCTCGCTCCCACATTCGATCTTCGGCTGACGCAGATTTCACGACGTACAGAGAATCACTGTGGGAGCGAGCCTGCTCGCGAAGAGGCCAGCACATCCAACATTTTCATCGACTGACAATCCGCTTTCGCGAGCAAGCCCGCTCCCACAATTGATCTTCAGCAACCACAAAATTTGCGTACAACGCAGCCCCTTGTGGGAGCGGGCTTGCCCGCGAAGGGGCCGTCACATCCAACATCTTCATTGGCTGGCACACTGCCTTCGCGAGCAGGCTCGCTCCCACAGAAGAAACGCAATCCCGACAAACCAGGTCGGCCCTAAGGCCGCCTCGCGGTGGACGTTGATTTCGGCGCCCCGTTAACCACGCTGGCTGAACGGAGGTGTTGCGTAGTGGGCACCTCGGCATGGATGCCGAGGTAGCCGCGCTGGGCCAGGGATGGCCCTTCGCGGCGGCCCACGGAGCAATGCCTGCGTTCAGGCATGCCGAGCCTAGGCGAGGCACCGAGTGGTGGGGCAAAAGCGTTTTGGTTACTTTTGCGCTTTATAAAAGTGACCCGCTGTAAGAGCGGAACCGTCAGCCGCCATTACGCAAAAAACGGATATACCCCCAAAAAACTCAGGAACCCAAAAGCTCAGCCTTGACCAACTTAGCCTGCTCATCCGCATGATAAGAAGACCGCACCAACGGCCCCGAAGCAACGTTCTTGAAGCCCATCTTGTACCCCTCCTCCGCAAACCAGGCAAAGGTATCCGGATGCACAAAACGCTGCACCGGCAAATGGCTACGGGAGGGCTGCAGGTATTGGCCCAGGGTCAGCATGTCGATGTCGTGCTCACGCATGCGCTTCATGACCTCGATGACTTCCTCATCAGTCTCACCCAGGCCCAGCATCAAGCCAGACTTGGTCGGAATATGCGGCATCATCTGCTTGAAACGCTGCAGCAGGGTCAACGACCACTGGTAGTCCGAACCAGGACGCGCAGCCTTGTACAGGCGTGGCACGGTTTCCAGGTTGTGGTTGAACACATCCGGCGGCTCGGCGGCGGTGATTTCCAGGGCAATGTCCATGCGGCCACGGTAATCAGGCACCAGGGTTTCCAGCTGCACGTTCGGCGACAGCTTGCGAATCTCGCGGATGCAGTCGGCGAAGTGCTGGGCACCGCCGTCACGCAGGTCGTCACGGTCCACCGAGGTGATGACCACGTATTTCAGCTTCAGGTCGGCGATGGCGATGGCCAGGCTTTCCGGCTCGTTGGTATCCAATGGCTTCGGACGGCCATGGCCGACGTCGCAGAACGGGCAACGACGGGTGCAGATGTCGCCCATGATCATGAACGTCGCGGTGCCGCCGGAGAAGCACTCGCCCAGGTTCGGGCAGGAGGCTTCTTCGCAGACGCTGTGCAGCTTGTGCTTGCGCAGCAGGGCCTTGATCCGGTCGACTTCCGGAGAGACCGGGATGCGCACGCGGATCCAGTCGGGTTTCTTCGGCAGTTCGGTGGTCGGGATGATCTTGACCGGAATGCGTGCAACCTTCTCGGCGCCGCGCAGCTTGACGCCGGCCTCTACCTTGGCACGCGGGGCCGGACGTTCGGTGACGTCCAGCGTCGGGATCATGGTTTGCACTGCATCAGTAGTCATATCAGTCGATTCCGCCCGTGAGGGTCGTCTGCTCAGCATAGTCGAGGTGTTTGACGAGCTGCGCGCGCAGCCGGGCACTTACCTCGGCAAATTCAATCGATCCTGTGTGATCGCGCAGCTGGGTCATTGCCAGCCCTGCATAGCCACAGGGATTAATCCGTCTAAACGGTTCAAGATTCATGTCCACGTTCAACGCCAGGCCATGGAACGAACAGCCATGGCGGATGCGCAAGCCGAGCGAGGCGATCTTCGCCCCGTCGACGTAGACGCCCGGTGCATCCGGCTTGGCAGCCGCGGTCACACCGTAGCTGGCGAGCAGCTCGATCAGGCACGTCTCCATGCGGGTGACCAGCTCGCGCACGCCGAACCCCAGCTTGCGCACATCCAGCAACAGGTAGGCAACCAGTTGGCCGGGGCCATGGTAAGTCACCTGCCCGCCCCGGTCGACCTTCACCACCGGGATATCGCCCGGCAGCAGCAAGTGCTCGGCCTTGCCGGCCTGGCCCTGGGTGAACACCGGCGGGTGTTCCACCAGCCAGACTTCGTCGTCGGCGCTGGTGCCACGTTCGTTCGTGAAGCGCTGCATGGCGTGCCAGACCGGCTCGTAAGCCATGCTGCCCAGCTCGCGAAAGCCCAGCGTGCCCGGCATCACAACACCATATGCACGAAACCGGTCGCTCGCAGCTCGCTGTTGATGTCGTAGAGCTGTTCCTGGCCGGTGGCAATGATGTGCAACTGGATGGTCGTGTATTTGCCGTTGGTACTCTGGCGCTCGGCCAGGGTGTTGTGGTCAACGGTGGCGTGTTTTTCAAGGATCGCGATGATCTTGTCCTTGAAGCCCACACCGGTATCGCCGATTACCTTGATCGGATAATCCGCGCAGGGAAATTCGATCTTTGGCGCTTTTACTTCGGAGTCTGTCATGGCGTAACGGCCTCGCAAGCCGTGATAACGAACATGGCCCCGCACCGGAAAGGAACGGGGCCATGCAGGTCAACACTCGAAATCAGTTGAACAAGCCGTAGAAGAATAGACGGATGCTATCCCACATGCGGCGGAAAATACCACCTTCCTCGACCGCGTCCAGCGCGATCAGGTCGGCGCTGTGCACCACCTTGTCGTCCAGTTTGACTTCGACCTTGCCGATCACGTCACCCTTGGCGATAGGCGCGGTCAGCTGAGGGTTCATGGTCATGCTGGCGGCAAGCTTCTTGAGCTGGCCTTTAGGCAAGGTCATGGTCAGGTCCTGCGCCAGGCCGGCTTTCACCTGGTTGCTGGTGCCTTTCCACACCTGGGCCTGGGCCAGTTCGGTGCCCTTCTGGTAGAAGGTCTGGGTTTCGAAGAAGCGGAAACCGTAGGTCAGCAGCTTCTGGGTCTCGGCGGCGCGGGCCACTTCGCTGTTGGTGCCGAACACCACGGCGATCAGGCGCATGCCGTCACGAACCGCCGAAGACACCATGCAGTAGCCAGCCTCCTCGGTGTGGCCGGTCTTCAGGCCATCGACGGTCTTGTCGCGCCACAGCAACAGGTTGCGGTTAGGCTGCTTGATGCCGTTCCAGAAGAATTCCTTCTGGGAGTAGATCGCGTAATGCGCAGGGTCTTCGTGGATGATTGCCCGGGCCAGGATCGCCATGTCGTGAGCCGAGGAATAATGCTCGGGGTTCGGCAGGCCGGTCGGGTTCATGAAATGGCTGTTGGTCATGCCCAGGTCGGCGACCGTCTTGTTCATCATGTCGGCGAACGCGTCTTCGCTGCCGGCGATGTGCTCGGCCAGGGCGACGCTGGCGTCGTTGCCGGACTGGATGATGATGCCGTGCAGCAGGTCGCTGACAGTCACTTGCGAACCGACCTTGATGAACATCCGCGAACCGCCGGTGCGCCAGGCGTTTTCGCTGACGGTCACCGGATCGTTCTCACCGATCTGGCCGCGACGGATCTCCAGCGTGGCGATGTACGCGGTCATCAGCTTGGTCAGGCTGGCCGGTGGCAGGCGCTGGTCACCATTGTTCTCTACCAGCACATTGCCGCTGCTGGCATCCATGAGGACATAGGCTTTGGCCGCCAGTTGCGGAGGCGAAGGCATCATCTCGACCGCGAACGCGGCCGGAGAGAGAAGCAGCGGGACTAGCAGGCAAAGGCGTTTGGCAAAGGTGGTGATGTTCATCCGTCTCTCGAAATCGCTAATGGGACTGCCCGTAGGCAAAAACTAAACAGGCAGCTTTCTAGGCTTTGTATGAAAAGTGCCTGCGCGACGATCATGCTGCGTTGAAAACAGGCTCGGAATGCTCATTGACAACCAGTCAACTCCGCTTCCTCGCCTGTTTTCGCCTTGCCTGATCGCCGCTCGGCGACTTCTCATACAAACCCTCGAGCTGCCGCGTATTTAAGTTGCTCACTCACACCCCTGCCGGGCTTTTGTTATTCGTGGAGCCAACAACCTGACCCGCCCAAACCACGAGCGGGCCCTCAATCAATCATTCGGACGTGACCAGGCTCGGCGAACCGAGATTGGCCAGGCGCACGCTATTCTGTACCTGCTGGACCTCACCCGGAGAACCGATCGGCCCCAGGCGCACTCGATGCAGGGTCTGCTGGTTGCGCACGATCGAGCTGATGAACACCGGCGCGCTGACCATCGAGCTCAGCTTCGACCTCAACAGTTCTGCAGCGTCCGGGTTGGCGAACGCGCCCACTTGCAGATACTGGCCAGAGGCTGTTGCAGAAGCGTTTTTTTTTGCATCGATCTGCACCGGCACCACGGCCGCGGCGTGTTGCTGCGGCGGCGGCGTCCATTGCTCGACCGTGCCGGTGGAGGCCGTCACGGTCGGCGCGGCATTTTGCGCCACTTTTGGTTCGTTGAGCATCAAAGGCGCCGGACGGCCACGCTGGGCCCACCATTCCTGCGGATCGATGCCTTCGACCTTGACCCGGGCGGTGCCGGTTTCAGCGTAACCGAGCTTTTTCGCCGCTGCATACGACAAGTCGATGATGCGGTCGGAATAGAACGGCCCACGGTCGTTGACCCGCAGGATCACGCTCTTGTTGTTGTCCAGGTTGGTCACCCGCACATAACTGGGCAGCGGCAGGGTCTTGTGCGCGGCGCTCATGCCATACAGGTCGTAGACCTCGCCATTGGCGGTGTTCTGGCCGTGGAACTTGGTGCCATACCAGGAAGCCGTGCCCGAGGCGACATAGCGCTTGGATTCGGCCATCGGGAAATAGGTCTTGCCCAGCACCGTATACGGGTTGGCCTTGTAGGGGCCGGTGTGCAGGGTCGGTGTCGCGTCGGGAATGCGCGAGACATCGACATCCCACCACGGCGCGCCATCCTTGTGGGCCCGGTTGATGTCCAGGCCCGGTGTGGCCCGCACGACGTTGGGACTTTTCTGGGTCGGTGCGCGACTGGTCGAACAGCTCACGACCAGCAAAGACAGCGCCGCCAATGCCACCAGCTTGAGGGGCCTGGCTTTCAGGGGTTGATAGGTAGGCATTGCCCGCATTATTTGACGCCCCGTGCTTTGACCAGCTCTTCAGACAGTTGATATACGGCCATGGCGTACATCACGCTGCGGTTATAACGCGTAATCGCGTAGAAATTCTTCAGGCCCATCCAGTATTCGGGGCCCTGCTCGCCTTCCAGGCGCATCGCGGTGACCGGCATGTCGTCACGCAGCGCATCATGACTCGACCAGCCCAGCGCTCGCAACTCCCCGACGGTTTTTGTCGGCTCGATGCCCGTGGTCAGGCCTTGGTCCACCTGGTCGCCAAGCACGTCCGCAAGGCTGACCACAGGCTCGCCGGCCTCCCAGCCATGCCGTTTGAAATAACTGGCAACACTGCCGATGGCATCGGTCGGGTTGGTCCAGATATTGATGTGGCCGTCGCCGTCGAAGTCCACCGCATAGGCGCGGAAACTGCTGGGCATAAATTGTGGCAAGCCCATGGCCCCGGCGTAGGAGCCCTTGAGGGTCAGCGGATCGACCTGCTCTTCACGGGCCAGCAGGAGGAATTCGCGTAGTTCCTTGCGGAAGAACTCGGCGCGCGGCGGGTAATCGAAGCCCAGGGTCGACAAGGCGTCGATCACCCGGAAATTCCCGGTGTTGCGGCCGAAGAAGGTCTCGACGCCGATAATCGATACGATGACCTGGGCCGGTACGCCATATTCCTGCTCGGCGCGGGCCAGGGCGGCTTCGTGCTGGCGCCAGAAGTCCACACCCCGGGCGATACGCGCCTCGGTGATGAACATCGGCCGGTACTCGCTCCACTGCTTGACCCGCTCGGCGGGCCGGGAAATCGCGTCGAGGATCGACTGCTTGCGCTCGGCCTCGCGAAACACCCCCATCAGCTGTTCGCCGGCAAAACCGTAGTCGCGAGTCATCTCACCGACGAATTCGGCCACCTGCGGCGAGCCTTCGTATTCGCCGGCCAGGGCCTGCGGCGCACAGCCCAGGAAGCCGACCAGGCCGACCCACGGCGCATATCGCGTCGACCAGCCACGCATTGCTTGCATTGAACTCTTCACCTTATTCAAACCTGCGCGATCCACTTGCGATGCGTATGGATCGACATCAAAACCCCAAACGCTGACAGTAGCGTCACCAGCGAAGTTCCTCCGTAGCTAATGAACGGCAACGGCACCCCCACCACCGGCAGCAGGCCACTGACCATACCGATGTTGACGAAAACATAAACAAAAAACGTCATGGTCAGGCTGCCCGCCAGCAACTTGCCGAACAGCGTCTGGGCCTGGGCGGTGATCACCAACCCGCGCCCGATCAACAGCAGATAGATCAGCAACAGCACGCAAATGCCCACCAGGCCGAACTCCTCGCCCATCACGGCGATGATGAAGTCGGTGTGGCTTTCCGGCAAAAAGTCCAGGTGCGACTGGGTGCCCATCAGCCAGCCTTTGCCGAACACCCCGCCGGAACCGATGGCGGCCTTGGACTGGATAATGTTCCAGCCGGTGCCCAGCGGATCGCTTTCCGGGTCGAGGAAAGTCAGTACCCGCTGCTTCTGGTAGTCGTGCATCACGAAATACCACATGGCCACCGACACCGGCACGGCGGCGGCGATCACGCTGAGGATCCAGCGCCAGCGCAACCCGCCCATGAACAGCACGAACGCACCCCCGGCGAGGATCAGCAGCGAGGTGCCGAGGTCCGGCTGGCGGACGATGAGAATGAACGGAATGCCGATCAGCAACAGACTGATACACACATGCTTGAGCTGCGGCGGCAAGGACCGCTTGGACAAGTACCAGGCAATGGTCGCGGGCATGATGATCTTGAGAAATTCCGAAGGCTGGAAGCGGATCACCCCGGGGATGTTGATCCAGCGGGTGGCGCCCATGGCGTTGTGGCCCATGATGTCGACCACTACCAGCAAACCCACGCCGACCACGTAGGCCAGCGGCACCCAGCGCGCCATGAACCGTGGTTCGAGCTGGGCGATGACGATCATCGACACCAGGCCGATGCCGAACGAGGTGGCCTGCTTGGCCAGCAGGTCCCAGCTCTTGCCACTGGCCGAATACAGCACGAACAGGCTGCCGGCGGCCAGCGTCAGCAACAGGATCAGCAACGGACCGTCGATGTGCATGCGCTGCAGCAAGGTGGCGCGACGGCGCATCACATCTTCGCTGGAGAGGATACGGTCGAAATTATTCTTCACGGGCCGTAGCCTCCGCGCTGATGGGGCTTGCGAATTCGGGCTTGAGCTGGCCGTGCTCATCCAGCAGCCAGGCGTCCATGATCTGGCGCACCACCGGCGCGGCGACGCCGGAGCCGGATTCACCGTTCTCGACCATCACCGACACGACGATCTTCGAGTTCTCGGCGGGCGCGAAGCCAACGAACAAGGCGTGGTCGCGATGGCGTTCCTGGACCTTGGAGCGGTCGTACTTCTCGCCCTGCTTGATCGCTACCACCTGGGCGGTACCGCTCTTGCCGGCAATGCGGTATTGCGCGCCGATGGCCGCCTTGCGCGCGGTACCCCGGGCGCCGTGCATGACCTGCTGCATGCCGTTGTTGACCTTCTGCCAGTCCGACGGGTTGCGCAGGATGATGTCCGGCATCGGGTCCGGGTCCACCGGTTTCTGGCCTTCGATGGTCTTCGCCAGGTGCGGCCGATACCATTTGCCTTTGCTCGCCACCAGCGCCGTGGCCTGGGCCAGTTGCAGCGGCGTGGCCTGCATGTAGCCCTGGCCGATCCCCAGGATCAGGGTTTCGCCGGGGAACCAGGCCTGGCGGCGAGTCGCCCGCTTCCATTCCCGGGACGGCATCAGGCCCGGAGACTCTTCGAACATGTCCAGGGAGACTTTCTGACCAAGGCCGAACTTGTTCATGTAGGACGACAGCCGATCAATCCCCAGCTTGTGGGCCAAGTCATAGAAGTAGGTGTCGTTGGACCGCATGATCGCCGCTTCCAGGTCCACGTAGCCGTCACCGGTGCGGTTCCAGTTACGGTACTTGTGGTCGTAGTTGGGCAATTGGTAATAACCCGGGTCATAGACCCGGCTCGACGCGGTCACCACTCCGGCATCCAGCCCGGCAATCGCCACGGCCGGCTTGATGGTCGAACCCGGCGGATAAAGGCCACGCAGCACGCGGTTGAACAACGGCCGGTCGATGGAATCGCGCAGCTCGGCGTAGGCCTTGAAGCTGATGCCGGTGACGAACAGGTTCGGGTCGAAACTCGGCTGGCTGACCATCGCCAGGACTTCGCCGGTGTTCGGGTCCAGCGCAACCACCGCGCCACGTCGTCCACCCAGCGCCGCTTCGGCGGCTTCCTGCAACTTGATGTCGAGGCTCAGGACGATGTCCTTGCCTGGAATCGGGTCGGTACGCTTGAGCACGCGCAGTACGCGGCCGCGAGCGTTGGTCTCGACCTCCTCGTAGCCGACCTGGCCGTGCAGCTCGGCCTCGTAGAAGCGCTCGATGCCGGTCTTGCCGATATGGTGGGTGCCGCTGTAGTTGACCGGATCGAGGGTCTTGAGCTCTTTTTCGTTGATCCGCCCCATGTAGCCGACCGAGTGGGCGAAGTGCGGCCCCTGGGGATAATGCCGCACCAGCTGCGCCACCACCTCGACGCCCGGCAGGCGGAACTGGTTAACCGCGATCAGGGCGATCTGTTCTTCGGTCAGCTCGAACATGATCGGCACCGGCTCGAAGGGGCGCCGGCCCTGGCGCATGCGCTTCTCGAAGATCGCCCGGTCCTCGGGGGTCAGTTGCAGCACTTCGACGATCACGTCGAGGACTTTCTGCCAGTCACCGGACCGCTCGCGTGTCATGCTCAGGCTGAAGCTCGGCCGGTTATCGGCCACCACCACGCCATTGCGGTCGAAAATCAGCCCGCGGGTCGGCGGGATCGGCTGCACGTGGACGCGGTTACTTTCCGACAGGGTCGAGTGGTACTCGTACTGGATCACCTGGAGGAAATACAGCCGCGCGATCAGCACGCCGATCAGCGTGACCACCGTAATGGCGCCGAACACGACGCGGCCCCGCACCAGGCGGGCGTCTTTTTCGTGGTCCTTGATGCGGATCGGCTGAGGCATGGGGGCAGGATTACTTGTGATAAGGGTGCCCGGACAGGACTGTCCAGGCACGATACAACTGTTCACCGATCAGGATCCGCACCAGCGGGTGCGGCAACGTCAGGGGCGACAACGACCAGCGTTGATCGGCCCGGGCGCAGACTTCCGGCGCCAGCCCTTCCGGACCGCCGACCATGAAATTGACCGTGCGCGAATCCAGCCGCCAGCGATCGAGCTCCACCGCCAGTTGCTCGGTACTCCAGGGTTTGCCATGAACTTCGAGTGTGACGATGCGCTCGTTCGGCCCGACCTTGGCCAGCATGGCTTCACCTTCCTGGCGGATAAAGCGCGCCACGTCGGCGTTCTTGCCGCGGGTATTGAGCGGAATTTCCACCAGTTCCAAAGCCAGCTCGGACGGAAGACGCTTGGCATATTCATGCCAGCCTTCTTCCACCCACTTGGGCATGCGAGAACCGACGGCGATCAGGCGCAGTCGCACAGCGATCCCTTATTGCTGGTCTTTGTTGAGCTTGGTGAAGTGCTCATGGGTGTTTTCCGGGCTGTGGTGCGCGGCGCTGGCCGAACGGCTCTGCTCGGCACCGGCCCACAGGCGCTCCAGGTCATAGAACTGGCGCGCCGAGGCGGTCATCATGTGCACGATGACGTCGTCCATGTCCAGCAGGACCCAGTCGCTGTCGCCCTTGCCTTCTTCGCCCAACGGCTTGACGCCCTGGGCCTTCACCGCTTCGCGGACCTTGTCGAGCATCGCGCCGATCTGGCGGTTCGAGGTACCGGTGGCGATGATCATGTAGTCGGTGATGCTCTGCTTTTCGCGAACGTCGATCACCTGGATGTCCTGGGCCTTGACGTCTTCCAGGGCCGCCACGGCCACCTTGACCAGTTCTTCACCGACCAGCGCCACGCCGGTTGGCGCTTCTACCGGCAGCGGGGCGCTCTTGAAAGTGCCCTTGCGCTTTACTTTGTTCAGGTCTTTGTCAGTCATATAAAACTCGTTTTGCTCGTATGTTCGGGCGCTTCGGTACACGTTGATTCGTGTCGGCGGAGCACGCCTTGTTCAGTTCGACGCACGGTACAGACCGTGCGCATCGATGTAGGCCAGGACCGCGTCGGGCACCAGGAAACGTACCGACTTACCGCTGGCCAGCAGTTGACGGATCTGGGTGGCGGATACCGCGAGCGGCGTCTGCCAGACGAATGCAATCTGTCCGCTCGGCCCCTTGAGGGCCAGCGGGTCGCTCACCGAGCGCGCCGCCAGCAGGTTGCGCAAGGCATCCGGCGGTTCGCTGTCGGCATCCGGGCGTTGCAGCACCAGGATGTGGCAATGCTGGAGCAACTCTTCCCAGCGGTGCCAAGTGGGCAGGCCGCAAAATGCGTCCCAGCCCAGAAGCAGGAAAACCTGGGCATCGGCGGCCAACTCGGCGCGCATCAGCTCCAGGGTATCAATGGTGTAGGACGGTTTGTCCCGCTGCAATTCGCGGGCGTCCACCACCAACGGCGCCACACCGGCCACCGCGCACTCGACCATCGCCAGGCGATCCTGCGCCGACACCTGCGGTGTATCCCGATGAGGTGGCCGAGCGCTGGGCGTCAGGCGCAGCTCATCGAGGGCCAGGGCATCGGCGACTTCCAGCGCACCGCGCAAATGGCCGATGTGCACCGGGTCGAACGTACCGCCCAGGATACCGATGCGCTTTGGCGCGGTCGCCGTCACAGCGGGCGTAGTCATGGAGGCCAGTGGGTCGAGGTCGCCCAAGTCAGGCTGGCTCCTGTCCGCGCAACTGGCCGTCGCCGACCACGATGTACTTCTCGCAGGTCAGGCCTTCCAGGCCCACCGGGCCCCGGGCGTGCAGCTTATCAGTAGAAATGCCGATCTCGGCACCCAATCCGTATTCGAAGCCGTCGGCAAAACAGGTCGGGGTGTTGATCATCACCGACGCCGAATCCACTTCAGCCACGAAGCGCCGGGTTTCGCCCTGGTGCTCGCTGACGATGGAATCGGTGTGGTGGGATCCGTGGCGATTGATGTGCTCGATGGCCTGGTCCAGCCCGTCCACCACGCGGATCGACAGGATTGGCGCGAGGTATTCGGTGTCCCAGTCCTCTGGCGTGGCGACTGCGGCCTCGATGATCGCCCGGGTGCGCTCGCAGCCACGCAGCTCGACGCCTTTTTCGCGGAACTGGGCCGCCATCGACGGCAGGAAATCCCCAGCAACGGTCTGGTCCACCAGCAGGGTTTCCATCGCGCCGCAGATGCCATAACGGTAGGTCTTGGCATTGAAAGCGATGCGCTGGGCCTTGGGCAATTCGGCGTGGGCGCTGACGTAGACATGACAGATGCCGTCCAGGTGCTTGATCACCGGTACGCGGGCGTCGCGGCTGACCCGTTCGATCAGGCCCTTGCCGCCACGCGGGACGATAACGTCGACGAACTCGGGCATGGTGATCAACGCGCCGACCGCGGCGCGGTCGGTGGTCTCCACCACTTGCACGACCGCCGCCGGCAGGTTGGCTTCGGCCAGCCCGCGCTGGATGCAGGCGGCAATCGCACGGTTCGAATGGATCGCCTCGGAACCGCCGCGCAGGATGGTCGCGTTACCCGACTTCAGGCACAGGCTCGCGGCGTCGATGGTCACGTTCGGCCGCGACTCGTAGATGATCCCGACCACACCCAGCGGCACGCGCATCTTGCCGACCTGGATACCCGATGGCCGATAGCTCATGTCGCGAATCGCCCCGACCGGGTCCGGCAGAGCCGCCACCTGACGCAGACCGACGATCATGCCGTCGATGCGTGCCGGAGTCAGCGCCAGGCGCTCAAGCATGGCCGGCTCGAGCCCATTGGCCCGGCCGGCGGCCAGGTCCAGCTCGTTGGCGGCGGACAGCTCGGCGCGCGCAGCGTCCAGCGCATTGGCGGCGGCCTGCAGGGCGCGATTTTTCTGCGCGGTGCTGGCACGACCGATGATGCGCGACGCTTCGCGGGCGGCGCGACCCAGGCGGGTCATGTAGTCAAGAACGGACTCAGTCATGGTCTGTGTGGTCTTGGCAAAGAGGAAAGCGGCAGATTATAGCTGTCGTAACCCGCGACTAACAGCATGGACTGACAGCGGTGACCGGCGGAGAAGCAAAACCGGCATGAATCGCTAGTGTTTCCGTGAATGTTCAGCGGTAATTAAGCTTTCCATTGTTATCATCTCGCTACTTTTGGCCCTGTTCCGTCCATGACCATGACCGATTCGCCTCCGATGCCCACTGCTTTGCCACACGCTTTTTTTGACCGCGACGCCCAGGAGCTTGCCAAGGATCTGCTGGGCAAGGTGATTCGCCACAAGGTTGGCGACCTGTGGCTGAGCGCGAGGATCATCGAGACCGAAGCGTATTACTTCGCCGAAAAGGGCAGCCACGCCTCGTTGGGCTACACGGAAAAGCGTAAGGCTTTGTTTCTGGATGGCGGCCACATCTATATGTACTACGCGCGGGGCGGCGATTCGCTGAATTTCAGCGCCCAAGGCCCGGGCAATGCCGTATTGATCAAATCGGCGTATCCCTGGGTGGACGCCATCAGCGGCCCGGCAAGCCTGGCGCAGATGCTGTTGAACAACCCCGATGCGCAAGGCCGGCCACGTACACCGCAAAAACTTTGTGCCGGACAGACCTTGCTGTGCAAGGCGCTGGGCCTGAAAGTGCCGGACTGGGACGCCAGACGCTTCGACCCTGAACGGCTGCTGGTGGAGGATGTGGGTGTGCCGACGGTCAATGTGATCCAGACCACTCGCCTGGGCATCCCGCTGGGACGAGATGAGCACCTGCTTTACCGCTTCGTCGACGCCGCCTATGCGCCATGGTGCACCCGCAACCCGTTGCGACGGGGGCAGGTCGAGGGGCGGGATTATTTTCTGCTTTCTTGAATCGACAATTTGCCCTGTGGGAGCGAGCCTGCTCGCGAAGAGGACACTCCTGCACCATTGATGTTGACTGATACTCCGCCATCGCGAGCAAGCTCGCTCCCACACCGGATCTTCAGTGGACGCGGATTTTGCTACACCCGGAATTACCCTGTGGGAGCGAGCTTGCTCGCGATGGCGTCAGGTTTGTGAAGTGAAGGCTGGCTGACACACCGCTTTCGCGAGCAGGCTCGCTCCCACAGTAAAAACATGCGGTTTGAACAATAAATGGAGTTGTCCTTATGGGCCCTTGGCTCGATAGCATTACCGGCTGGCTGACCGTCAACCCGCAATGGCTGGCGGTGGCGGTGTTTGTCGTTGCTTGTATTGAATGCCTGGCCATCGCCGGGTTGATCGTGCCGGGCACTGTTTTGCTATTTGCGATCGCGGTGCTGGCCGGCAGCGGCGCTTTGTCCCTGGGCGAGACGTTGTTGCTGGGCCTTCTGGGAGGGCTGCTGGGGGACCTGGTGTCCTATTTCCTCGGCCGGCATTTCCACCAGAACATCCGGCGCCTGCCGGGGCTGCGGCAACATCCGGAATGGATGAGCGCGGCCGAGAGCTACTTCCAGCGCTATGGAATCGCCAGCCTGCTGGTGGGGCGGTTTATCGGACCGTTGAGGCCGATGCTGCCGATGGTAGCCGGGATGTGCGACATGCCGTTCCCACGCTTCGCCGCCGTCAGCGTGCTCGCCGCGGCGGGCTGGACCATAGCCTACCTGCTGCCGGGCTGGGCCACCGGCGCGGCGTTCCGCCTGCCGTTGCCCGAAGGTTTCTGGCCGCAGGCCGGCGTGGTCATCGGCAGCATCGCCGTGATGCTCGGGCTGAGTGTCAACAGCAGCCTGCGGCGTCATCGCCATGCCTCAGCGATCATCGCAAGTGTCGGTCTGGCGATCCTGATCGGCCTGTTTGTCGGCTTTCGTTACCTCACAGCCTTCGACCAGGGCCTGATGACCCTGGTGCAGGAGCATCGCAGCGCGACCCTGGACGAGATTGCCGTGACGTTCACGCTGATCGGTGAATTCCGCTACATGTTGATCGTCTGCAGCCTGGTGACCGTGTTGCTGCTGTTTGCACGACAATGGCGGCAGGCAATCTTTGCCGGCGGCACGATGCTGCTCACGGCCCTGGCCAACACTGGATTGAAACTGTTTTTCGCCCGCGTGCGCCCTGAGATCCTCAGCGAACCCTTGACCAGCTACAGCATGCCCAGCGGCCACGCCTCCGGCGCTTTCGCCCTGTTCCTGAGCCTGGCGATACTGGCCGGCCGCGGCCAACCACCGCGCCTGCGCCTGACCTGGCTGCTGCTCGGCTCGTTACCTGCGCTGGCGATTGCCTTGTCGCGGGTGTACCTGGGCGCCCACTGGCCGAGCGACATTGTCGCCGGTGCCGTGCTCGCCGCCACGGTCTGCGCCGCTGTCCTCTGGCTAAGCCAGCGCCAGGAACCGCTGCGCGCCATGTCGCCGAAAGTCTGGTGGCTGGTCCTGCCGGCGCTGGCGGCGGCGTTCAGCTTCTTCGCCCTGCGGCATCTTCCGCATGCGATGTTGCGGTATGCCTATTGATGCCGAGACACTGTAAGCCATCCTGTGGGAGCGAGCTTGCTCGCGATGACGGCTGCACATTCGATATTAATGCAAGCTGATCCACCGCTATCGCGAGCAAGCTCGCTCCCACAGGGTCCAGCGGTGTTCGGTAGAAATGAGGTCAGGCAAACAGCTCACCCTGCAACTCATCCAGCAAGGCCTGGATCGCATCCAGGCGCTGCTGCGGGTCGTCGAGCTGCAGCAGGTCGATCTTGTCCAGTTCGTTGAATGGCAGCAGATAGGCCAGTTGATTGGCCAATGACTGCTGACCGGTAGCCTCGGTGCCCATGTTCAGCGCCTCGACCATCGGGTGTTCCGCCAGGGCCCTGAGCAGCGCCACCAGGTCGGCATCCTCGTCCTGCAGCGGTTGCTCCGGCTCGTCTTCCAGCCACTCGATTTCAGCGACAGTCAGTTGATCCGGCTGGACACTGCTGGCATGCACGATGAAGCGCCGGCCGCCCTGCACACGAATGCCCAGCAGGCCGTTGTCCTGCTGGGAGAAGTCGGTAATCAGCGCCTCGCAGCCCACCCGGGCATAACCGTCGGGCGCGATACCGACCTCTTCGCCGTCAAGGATGCAGACCACCCCGAAGCCTTCGCCTTTTTTCATGCAGCGCCCGATCATATCGAGGTAACGTGCCTCGAAAATCTGCAGGTCGAGGATGCAACCGGGAAACAGCACGGTGTTCAATGGGAAAAGCGGCAAGCTCATAACCTGTTCCTTAGACCGTCATCGACACCACCAGCGGCAGCAGCACCGCCGTGGCCACGCCCATCAGACTCATCGCCAGCGCCGCGAAGGCACCGGACTCCTCGCTTTCCTGCAAGGCCACCGACGTACCCACCGCATGGGCAGTCAGCCCCAAGGCTATGCCCCGGGCCTCAGGGCTATGGACACCGAGCCGGGTCAGAATGCTCGGGCCGAGGATCGCGCCAAGCACCCCGGTGATCAGCACGAACACCGCCGCCATCGCCGCCACGCCACCGATCTGCTCGGCCACCAACATGGCGATCGGCGAGGTGACCGACTTGGGCGCCATGGTCATCAGAATCATGTGTTCGGCGCCAAAAGCCCAGCCCAGCACCACCGCTGAGCCGGTGGCAAACACCCCGCCTATCACCAGCGTAGTAAAAATCGGCCAGAACAATTGGCGGATTCGCCGCAGGTTCAGGTACAACGGCACCGCCAACGCCACGGTCGCGGGGCCCAGCAAAATGCTGAGGATTTCGGTGCTTTTGCGATATTCCGCGTAGCTGATGCCGCAGCCGACCAGCACGACGATCAACAGCACCATCGACATCAATACCGGCTGCAGGAACACCCAACGGGTCTTTTCATACGCCGCCAACACCAACTGGTAGGCGCCCAGGGTAATGCCGATGCCGAACAGTGGATGGTGAATCACCGACGTCCAGGCCCCCTGCCAATCGAACATCATCGGGCATCCTCCGGCTCGACGATATGGCGCCGGGCCAAACGTTGCATCAGCACGCCCGTCAGCGCCACGGAGAGCACCAGCGACAACACCAGCGCGCCAACGATGGCCCAGAAGTCGGCAGCGATCGCCCGGGCATAGACCATCACGCCCACCGCCGGCGGCACCAGCAGCAACGGCAGATAACGCAGCAGGCTGCCGGCGGCAAGGTTCAACGGCTCGCTGACTTCGCCACGGACGATCAGATAGCCCAGCAACAACAGCAGCCCAATGATCGGCCCCGGCAGGATCGGCAGGAACAAATGATTGATGGCGGTGCCCAGCAATTGGAACAGCACCAGCCAGGTCAGGCCCCGTAGCAACATCCGTTCTCTCCCCTGTAACACGTGTTCAAGCATGCGCGCGCATTATAAACACGCCCGCGCTATGGGTCGGCATTCGTAAAAAGCATGGTCGATGACCGGCCCCGCCGGTCATGTTGATCTACAGTGGTTTGCGGGGACACAGATCCCCGTTCCAGAAAAAATAGAACAGATGACCCCAGGAGAGTCTCAATGCCCTACGTTCCCGTTGCAGAGCTCAAGGATTATGTCGGCAAGGAACTTGGATACTCCGACTGGCTGACCATCGACCAGGAGCGCATCAACCTGTTCGCCGAAGCCACCGGCGACTTCCAGTTCATCCACGTCGATCCGGTCAAGGCCGCGCAGACCCCGTTCGGCAGCACGATCGCCCACGGGTTCCTGTCGCTGTCGCTGATGCCCAAGCTGATGGAAGACATCCTGCTCCTTCCTGAGGGGGTGAAGATGGTGATCAACTACGGGCTGGACAGCGTGCGCTTCATCCAGCCAGTGAAAGTCGATTCCAAGGTCCGGCTCAAGGTCGACCTGGTGGACGTTACCGAGAAAAAACCTGGCCAATGGCTGCTCAAGGCCACCGCCACCCTGGAAATCGAAGGCTCGGAAAAACCAGCCTATATCGCCGAGCCGCTGTCACTCTGCTTCGTATAGGCCCTTGCGATCGCGAAACCGCTCATGCAGTTTCGCATCGCTTCAACGCGCATAGCTGCGGCATACTCGTCGCCTGATTACCTGGATCCCGTTATGCGCGCACTTGTACCCCTGACCCTGACCCTCCTGCTCACCGCCTGCGGAAACGGCGAATCACCGCTGCCCCCAGACGCACGCCTGCCCGACGGCGGACGCTATCGCGGCGATCTGGTAGACGGGCTGTTGCAGGGCCAGGGACGCATCGACTATCCCAACGGCAGCTGGTACGCCGGGCAGTTCGACAAGGGCCAGTGGCACGGCACCGGGGAATGGCATGGCAGCAATGGCGAGGTCTATCGCGGCCAGTTCCAGCATGGCCTGTTCCACGGCCAGGGCAGCCTGACCACACCGACCAGCAGCTACACCGGCGGTTTCAAGTTGGGCCGGCGGGACGGTGAAGGCACGCTCAAGGAAAACGGCGTGACCTACCGGGGCGAGTTCAAGGCCGACCGCTACTCCGGTCTCGGCCGCCTGGAACTCGACGACGGCAGCCAGTACCAAGGCCCGTTCGTCAACGGCAAGCCCAACGGCGAAGGCCAGCGCTTCGACGCCAGCGGCAACCAGTTCACCGGCCATTTCGTCGACGGCCAGCTCCAGGGCAAGGGCACGTTCAACAGCGCCGAAGGCGACGTCTACATCGGCGGCTTCAGGAATAACCAGCTCAACGGCCGCGGTCGCTACGAAAACGCCGATGGCGATGTCTGGATTGGCCAGTTCAAGGACGGTGCGCTGACCGGCAAGGGTGAACTGATCGGAGCCGATGGCAGCCACTACCGCGGGCGCTTCAATGACTGGCGCTTCACCGGCGAAGGTCGCCTGAACCTGCCCGACGGCAGCTTCTACATCGGCCAGTTCGAAGGCGACAGCTACCACGGGCGCGGCACGCTGGTGCTGACCGACGGCACCGTACAGAGCGGCACCTGGGCCAACGGCCAACGAATCCGTGACGCCGACGGCAAGCTGTTGCCCGATGTGCTCGAACTCGGCCTGCTGGCCCAGGGTCGCCTGCTGGACGAGGCCCTCGCCAACATCCCGGCCTCGACGTCGGCGGTGGAACTGTACAGTCTGACCCTGGGCGGCGATGGCAAGCAAAGCGTGTTCCTGCGTGAGTCCGACTATGTCGCCAACATGCTCGCCAGCCGTTTTGGCGCATTCGGCCAGATTCGCCTGGTGAACCATCGCGATCACCTCGGCGACCGGCCCATGGCCACTCGCGAAAACCTGCGCCGTGCCGCTGCCACGCTGGCCGAACGCAGCGGCCCGGAAGACCTGGTGTTCATCTACCTGACCAGCCACGGCAGCAGCGAACATGAACTGGTACTCGACCAGCCGCGCATGGAGCTGGCCGACCTGCCCGCCGACGAGTTGGCCGCGGTGCTGGCGCCGCTGAAGAATCGCGACAAGATCATTGTGATCTCGGCCTGTTATTCCGGCGGTTTCATCCCCGCGCTCAAGGACGAACGGACCCTGATCATGACCGCCTCCCGGGCCGACCGAGTGTCTTTCGGCTGCTCCGAGGAGGCCAACTTCACCTATTTCGGCGATGCCTTGTTCGCCCAGGCGCTGAACCAGACCGACGATCTGGAACAAGCCTTCAAGCGGGCCAAGGGCATCGTTGCCGAACGGGAGCAGGCGGACAATTTCGAAGCGTCCGAACCACAGATGTGGGCGCCCCGGACCGTGCTTTCTCATTGGCAGCTGTTGCGCAAGCAACAGGCGCGAAAAGCATTGCAAAGTGCTGCGTTGAACGACGAGGCTAAAAAGAGCAACTAAGCTGAACCGTATCAAGGGGGAAACACTATGTACTTGACGCCTCAGCATGTTTTGCTCGCCGGCGCGACCGGATTGACCGGGGAACATCTACTGGACCGGCTGCTGAACGAGCCGACCATCACGCGGGTACTGGCGCCTTCCCGCCGGCCATTGGCCGAACACCCGCATCTGGAAAACCCGGTTGGGGAACCGGCCGAACTGCTGCCACGGCTTGGCGGCCAGGTCGACATCGCCTTCTGCTGCCTCGGCACGACCATCAAGAAAGCCGGCTCCGAATCGGCCTTTCGCGCGGTGGACCTGGACCTGGTGGTGGCCTTCGCCAAACGCGCGCGGGAATTGGGCGCACGGCACCTGGTGGTGATCAGCGCCCTCGGGGCCGACCCGAAATCGTCGATTTTCTACAACCGGGTCAAGGGTGAAATGGAAGCTGCGCTCCGCGCACAGGATTGGCCGCAACTGACCATCTGCCGACCTTCGTTGCTGTTGGGCGACCGGGTTGAACCACGCCTGGCCGAGCAACTGGCCGGCCCGTTGTCCAAGCTGATCCCCGGCAAATACCACGGCATCGAAGCCTGCCAACTGGCCCGGGCCATGTGGCGACTTGCGCTGGAGGAGCAGGATGGGGTGCGGGTAGTGGAGTCGGATGAGTTGCGCAAGCTGGGCAAATGATCTGACGCCAGGGGCAGCGCGATCAGTGTGGCGAGGGGATTTATCCCCGCTGGGCCGCGGAGCGGCCCCCGGGCAACCGAAAATGTCATGCAGTTGCCAGGGGAATACCCCTACCTCTTGGGACTGCTTCGCAGTCCAGCGGGGATAAATCCCCTCGCCACAGATAAATCCCTCAGCACAGTTAGATTTTCTCAAGCCACGGTGGGTGCTACATCCCACCGGTCGCTTGAAACCCCACGCCAATCACCGTCAGCAACGACAACGGCAACAACAACGTATCCAGCAGCGCACTCCCCGGCAAATCGAGACCCGGATAGCTCGGCGCCTCGGCGCCAAAACGGTCCTTGGCGCAGCAGCCACCGTTAAGGGCGTACATGTCCAGCCGCGTCCCCGCATACACCACCGGCGCTCCCGGCTTGGCGGCGTCAAGGGTGCGCGCGGTGGCACAGCCAGTCAGCTGCAGGACCAGCAACACCGCCAGCAGCTTATTCATCGCTGCCCGGATGATGCTCGCCCCAACGTGGCAGCATGTCTTGCGGCAGGTTCAGCAAGTTGAGGATCCGCGCGACCACAAAATCGATCAGGTCGTCGATGGTCTGCGGCTGATGGTAGAAGCCCGGCGAGGCCGGCAGGATGGTCACGCCCATGTTCGACAGCTTGAGCATGTGCTCCAGGTGAATGCTCGAATACGGCGCTTCCCGCGGCACCAGGATCAACTGGCGGCGCTCTTTGAGCGTGACGTCCGCCGCCCGCTCGATCAGGTTGTTGCAGGCCCCGGTGGCGATCGCCGACAGCGTACCGGTGGAACACGGCACCACGACCATCGCCGCCGGCGCGCCGGAGCCCGAAGCCACCGGTGACATCCAGTCTTCCTTGCCATACACACGAATCTGCCCTGCCGCCGCACCGGTATACTCGGTGAGAAAGGCCTGCATCATCTGCGTCTTGGGTGGCAACGTCACGTCGGTCTCGGTGGCCATCACCAACTGCGCGGCCTTGGAGATAAGGAAGTGCACCTCGCGATCCTCACGCACCAGGCAATCGAGCAGGCGCAAGCCGTACTGGGCGCCGGAAGCGCCGGTCATTGCCAGCGTGATGCGTTCGGGACCGTTGCTCTCCAAGCGAGTATTCATTTCAGTGCCTCGGCGAGTTTGCCGTGCAGGCCGCCGAAGCCGCCGTTGCTCATGATCACCACATGGGTGCCGGGCTGGGCCTGGCTCTTCACGCGCTCGATGATGCCCTCCAGGGAATCGCTGACAATCGACGGCACCGTGCACAGCGCAGCCGTGGCGCCGAGGTCCCAGCCGAGGTTGGCCGGCGCGTACCAGATCACCTGGTCGGCATCGACCACGCTTTCCGGCAGGCCGTCGCGGTGAGCGCCGAGTTTCATGGAATTGGAGCGCGGCTCGATGATCGCAATCAGCGGCGCATCGCCGATGCGCTTGCGCAGACCGTCGAGGGTGGTGGCAATAGCGGTCGGATGGTGGGCGAAGTCGTCATAAATGGTGATGCCGTTCACCTCGGCAACTTTCTCCATCCGCCGTTTCACACTCTTGAACGCACTCAACGCGGCGATGCCCATGGGCGGCACCACCCCGACGTGCCGGGCCGCCGCCAGCGTCGCCAAGGCGTTGGCGACGTTGTGCTGGCCGGTCATGTCCCATTCGACCACGCCTTGGGACTGTCCTTCGAACATGACTTCGAACGCCGAACCGTCATCCTTGAGTAGCTTGACCTGCCACTGACCGCCCGCACCGGTGGTCTGCACCGGGGTCCAGCAGCCCATTTCAATGACCCGCTGCAAGGCCGGCTCGGTGGTCGGATGGATGACCAGGCCTTCACTTGGGATGGTCCGCACCAAATGGTGGAATTGGCGCTCGATGGCCGGCAGATCAGGGAAGATGTCAGCGTGGTCGAACTCAAGATTGTTGAGGATCGCCGTGCGCGGACGGTAGTGGACGAATTTCGAGCGTTTATCGAAAAACGCGCTGTCGTATTCATCGGCCTCGATCACGAAGAATGGCGTGCCACCGAGGCGCGCCGACACCGAAAAATTCTGCGGCACGCCACCGATCAGGAAACCCGGGCTCATGCCCGCGTGCTCCAGCACCCAGGCGAGCATACTGCTGGTGGTGGTCTTGCCGTGAGTACCGGCGACGGCCAGGACCCAACGGCCCTGCAGCACATGATCGGCCAGCCACTGCGGCCCCGACACGTACGGCAAGCCTTTGTTGAGCACGTATTCCACCGCCGGGTTGCCACGGGACATGGCGTTGCCGATGACCACCAGGTCCGGCGCCGGGTCCAGTTGCGCCGGGTCGTAACCTTGGGTCAGCTCAATGCCCTGAGCCTCCAGCTGGGTGCTCATCGGCGGGTAAACGTTGGCGTCGGAACCGGTCACATGATGGCCCAGCTCCTTGGCCAGGACCGCCATCGAACCCATGAAAGTGCCGCAAATACCGAGAATATGGATGTGCATAGTCGACCTCGTAAAACATGGCCGCAGGTTAGCGTAGGGAGGGGGAAATCGCACCTTGTGTTTAAACTTCACGCCACCTGAACACCACAAATCCCCTGTGGGAGCGAGCTTGCTCCGGGCGGCGATCCGACGATAGCGGTCTATCAGCCTCCAACAATGTTGAATGTGCTGCCGTCATCGCGAGCAAGCTCGCTCCCACAGTTGACCGCATTTCTCCAAGATGAACGCGGTTCAGCGGGCAATCGCGTGTTTGCGCAGCTTTCGGTAAAGGGTATTGCGGCTGATGCCTAATTGCTCGGCGGTGTGGGTCATGTGCCAACGCTGACGTTCCAGCGCATCGAGCAACGCCAGGCGCTCGGCATCTTCCAACGGATGCTCGGTCGGGGTTTCGGTCACCGCAACCGGGCGCTGGCGAATCATCGCCGGCAGATCCTCCAGCCCAATCCGCCCGCCGTCGCACAACGCCGCAAGAGTCCGCAGCACATTGCGCAACTGCCGCACGTTGCCCGGCCAGTCGAACGCCAGCAGCGCCTGGCGCGCCGGTTCGTCGATGGACACGGTCTCGGCGCCGCTCTCCTCGGCCAGAAGGAAATCCAGCAACTGGGATTTGTCGCTGCGCTCGCGCAATGCCGGAAGCGGGATTTCCAGGCCGTTGAGGCGGTAGTACAAATCCTCGCGAAAACTGCCGTCGGCCACGCGGTCGAGTAATTGCCGGTGAGTGGCGCTGATGATGCGCACGTTCACCGCCTCGGGTTCGCCGCCGATGGGTACTACCTGACGATCCTCCAGCACCCGTAGCAAACGGGTCTGCAAGGCCAGGGGCATATCACCGATTTCATCGAGAAACAGCGTGCCGCCGTCGGCCTGTTGCAGCTTGCCGCGCATGCCTTCCTTGCGCGCGCCGGTGAAACTGCCGCCGCGATAACCAAACAACTCGCTCTCGATCAGGCTTTCCGGAATCGCGGCGCAATTGAGCGCGACGAAGTTTTTCCCGGCGCGCTGGCTGGCGTGGTGCACGGCCTTGGCAAACGCCTCCTTGCCGGAACCGGTTTCGCCCTGGATCAGCAGCGGCACATCGCGCTCGAACACCCGCAAAGCCTTGCGAAAATGTTCCTGCAACGCCGCGTCCCCCAGGCAGATGCCCGGCAGACGGGCGGGTTCGACAGCCTTGAGCGCAGGCGCGACCGCAGCCGGCACGCTACGAGCTTGCCCACGCAGGACCGCGTACAAGTGCCGACCGTCACGGGTGCGCAGCGGCCAACTGGCACTGGCCTGGGCGCTGGCCCGGCCCAGTAACTCATCCAGCGAACAGTCGAAGAAGTCCTCGACCCGCTGGCCGAGCAAGCCACCGCGAAAGTGCCCGAGCAGGTTCAGCGCGCTCTGGTTGACTGCACAGATGCGTCCTTCGCCGTCGAACGCCATAAGCCCTTCGCTGAACAACCCCACGGACTCGGCCTGCAGATGAAAGCGCAGCAGCCATTGATTATCGAAACAACGAAGGAAATAACAGCTCTCGATCATCTTCGCCGAGAGATTGACCAGGGCCATGGTGTGAAACTGGCTCTGGCGCGATACGTCCGGCCGCGCCGAAGACACGTCGAGCACCGCCAGCAGCTCGCCATGAGGGTCGAACACCGGGCTCGCCGAGCAGGTCAGGCCGGTGTGGCGGCCGCGAAAATGTTCTTCCTGGTGGATGGTCAGGGCCTGGCGTTCCACCAGGCAGGTACCGATCCCGTTGGTGCCTTCACAGGCTTCGCTCCAGTCGGCGCCGAGCCAGAGGCCGGCCCGTTCGAAAATCTTCCGTTCGCTGGGGGCGGTGACGCAATTGAGGATCACGCCCCGGGCATCGGTCAACAGCACCGCATGGCCGGCGCCGGACAATTGCTGGTGCAAGCTGGTCATCTCGGTACCGGCGATATGCAGAACCTGCTGCAGGCGCTCGCGACTTTCCAGCAACCGGCCATGCTCGAGCACGGTCGGCGCCAGGTTCTGCGCCGGGTCGAGGTGATAGTCCTCGAGGCAGCGCAGCCAGGAACGGGCAATCGACGGATCGCTGCCAGGCCCCTGCAAATGGGCCTTGCCCTGGGTGACCGTGAGGACTTGCCGGGCATGGCGACTCAAATGGTTGCTGTGCATTTCTTATTGTTCTCCCGAAGGACCCTTTGGACCTGCCAACACCTTACCCGTGGCGAGGGAGTTTGCTCCCGCTGGGCTGCGCAGCAGACCCAAAACCTGAGCACGCGGTGCATCAGGCTGACCGAGTTGGCTTTGGGGGGACTGCTTCGCGGTCCAGCGGGAGCAAGCTCCCTCGCCACGAAAAGCGGTCCGTCCATAGACTTGGCTTCAACGCCAGCATCCTCCAGCCCAACCACCTTTGCAATGCTGGCGCGACCTGCCAGTCACAGACTGTCTCGCCGATGGCACAAACTGTCACACCCGCCGTATCGCAACCGTGACACAGCCCCTCCGTTTGTCCGACCAGCTCCTCCCAAAGTCTTGATTTCCGGGCCCCACAAGGCAATGGCCCGACCTTTGCTCTAGGCTTGAGTACCAGCGCGTTTTTTGCGCGGCTCCCTAATAAGCACAAAAGCCAAGGAGAACTCATCATGCGTTACGCTCACCCCGGTACTGAAGGCGCTATCGTTTCGTTCAAGGCCAAATACGGTAACTACATCGGCGGCGAGTTCGTCGCGCCTGTCAAAGGTCAGTACTTCACCAACACTTCCCCGGTCAATGGCCAGCCCATTGCAGAATTTCCGCGTTCCACCGCCGAAGACATCGACAAAGCCCTCGACGCTGCCCACGCGGCCGCTGATGCCTGGGGCGCCACGTCGGTCCAGGCGCGTTCGCTGATCCTGCTGAAAATCGCCGACCGCATCGAACAGAACCTCGAAACCCTGGCGATCACCGAATCCTGGGACAACGGCAAGGCCGTGCGTGAAACCCTCAACGCCGACATCCCCCTGGCCGCCGACCACTTCCGCTACTTCGCCGGTTGCCTGCGGGCCCAGGAAGGCGCCGCCGCCGAGATCGACGGCAACACCGTGGCCTATCACATCCATGAACCGCTGGGCGTGGTCGGGCAGATCATCCCGTGGAACTTCCCGCTGTTGATGGCCGCCTGGAAGCTCGCGCCAGCCCTGGCCGCCGGCAACTGCGTGGTGCTCAAGCCCGCCGAACAGACCCCGCTGGGCATCTGCGTGCTCATGGAGCTGATCGGCGACCTGCTGCCGCCGGGCGTGCTGAACGTTGTGCAAGGTTTCGGCAAGGAAGCCGGCGAAGCCCTCGCCACCAGCAAACGCATCGCCAAGATTGCCTTCACCGGCTCGACACCGGTCGGCTCGCACATCATGAAATGCGCCGCCGAAAACATCATCCCGTCCACCGTGGAACTGGGCGGCAAGTCGCCGAACATCTTCTTCGAAGACATCATGCAGGCCGAGCCGAGCTTCATCGAAAAAGCCGCCGAGGGCCTGGTGCTGGCGTTCTTCAACCAGGGTGAAGTCTGCACCTGCCCATCCCGGGCGCTGGTGCAAGAGTCGATCTACGACGAATTCATGCAAGTGGTGATGAAGAAAATCCAGCAGATCAAGCGCGGCGACCCGCTGGACACCGACACCATGGTCGGCGCCCAGGCGTCCGAGCAGCAATTCGACAAGATCCTGTCTTACCTGGAAATCGCCCGGGGCGAAGGCGCCGAGCTGCTGACCGGCGGCAAGGTGGAAAAACTCGAAGGCAACCTGGCCAGTGGTTATTACATCCAGCCGACCCTGCTCAAGGGCACCAACAAGATGCGCGTGTTCCAGGAAGAAATCTTCGGCCCGGTGGTGAGCATCACCACCTTCAAGGACGAAGCCGAAGCCCTGGCGATCGCCAACGACACCGAGTTCGGCCTCGGCGCCGGCCTCTGGACCCGCGACATCAACCGCGCCTACCGCATGGGCCGGGCGATCAAGGCGGGTCGCGTCTGGACCAACTGCTACCACCTGTACCCGGCGCATGCCGCGTTTGGCGGCTACAAGAAGTCCGGCGTGGGGCGTGAGACGCACAAGATGATGCTCGACCATTACCAGCAAACCAAGAACCTGCTGGTGAGCTACGACATCAATCCGTTGGGGTTCTTCTAAGCCAGAGAGGGCGAGACAGGCTTTCCTGCTTCGCCCTCTGGATTGCTTTCGCGAGCAGGCTCGCTCCCACAGGGATCTGTGGATAACTCTTTTTTGGGTTGGCATAGATCCACTGTGGGAGCGAGCCTGCTCGCGAAGTCGGCGGTCCAGCTTGCATCCATGCTGCATGCAACACACCGGTTCCAAGAGCAGCCCCGCTCCAACAGGGCCAAAAAACAATAAAAACAGGTAAACCCTTATGCCAAGCGATCATGCAAACCCGCAACCGGCAACGTCCTCGGTCGACTTTGAAAAAGTCGGCTCCGAATATTTCCAACAACGCGAGCTGAAAAAAGGCGCGGCAGGCTGGGTCCTGCTGGTGGGGCTGGGGGTGGCGTATGTCATCTCCGGCGACTACGCCGGCTGGAACTTCGGCCTGGCCCAGGGCGGTTGGGGCGGGATGTTCCTCGCCACGCTGCTGATGGCCGCGATGTACCTGTGCATGTGTTTTTCCCTCGCCGAACTGTCCTCGATGATCCCCACCGCTGGCGGCGGCTACGGCTTTGCCCGCAGCGCATTCGGGCCTTGGGGCGGATTTCTCACCGGCACGGCGATTCTCATCGAATACGCCATCGCCCCGGCGGCGATTGCCGTGTTCATCGGTGCTTATTGCCAATCGCTGTTCGGGATTGGCGGCTGGATGATCTACCTGGCGTTCTACATCATCTTCATCGCCATCCACATATTCGGGGTCGGCGAAGCCCTCAAGCTGATGTTCATCATCACTGCTGTCGCCGCCTTGGCGCTGGGGGTTTTTCTGGTGGCGATGGTGCCGCACTTCAACGTCGCCAACCTGCTGGACATCCCGGTCACCGAGGCCAAGGGCGCCAGCCCGTTCTTGCCCTTCGGCTACGTCGGCGTCTGGGCGGCGATTCCTTACGCGATCTGGTTTTTCCTCGCCGTCGAGGGCGTGCCACTGGCCGCTGAAGAAACCAAGAACCCCAAGCGCGACCTGCCACGTGGCCTGATTGGCGCCATGCTGGTGCTGGTGGCGTTCGCCCTGCTGATCCTGGTGATCGGCCCCGGCGGCGCAGGCTCCAACGCGCTGATGGCGTCCGGCAACCCACTGGTGGAAGCCCTGGCCAAGGCCTATGGCGGCTCGACCTGGATGGGCAGCTTCGTCAACCTCGTCGGCCTGGCCGGTCTGATCGCCAGTTTCTTCTCGATCATTTACGCCTACTCGCGGCAGATCTTCGCCTTGTCCCGCGCCGGCTACCTGCCGCGCAAACTCTCGGAAACCAATAAAAGCAAGGCACCGGTGTTGGCGCTGGTGATTCCCGGCATCATCGGTTTCGGCCTGTCCCTGACTGGCCAGGGCGACCTGCTGATTCTGGTGGCGGTGTTCGGCGCGACCATTTCCTACGTGCTGATGATGGCCGCGCACATCACCCTGCGCATCCGCCGCCCCAAAATGGACCGGCCGTACCGCACGCCGGGCGGGATCTTCACCTCGGGCGTGGCGCTGGTATTGGCTTGCATCGCCGTAGTGGCGGGCTTCCTGGTGGACCCACGAGTGGTGATCGGCGCCGCGATCATCTATGGAGTGTTAATTGCTTACTTTGCTTTCTACAGTCGGCATCACTTGGTAGCAGGCACGCCCGAAGAGGAATTCGCGGCCATTCAAAAAGCCGAAGAAGCCCTGCACTAAGCCGTAACGTGCCGAAAACCACGGCGCCGCCCAGCGGCGCCGTCACGGAGAACCTGTATGGCCAGCTTTGCACACACGGTCGGCGCCCAGACCTACCGCTTCGACAGCCTCAAAGACCTGATGGCCAAGGCCAGCCCGGCGCGTTCCGGGGATTTCCTGGCCGAGATCGCCGCGCTCAACGATGGCGAGAGGGTGGCCGCGCAAATGGCCTTGGCCGACTTGCCACTTAGTCATTTCCTGCAGGAAATGCTGATTCCCTACGAGGCCGACGAGGTCACCCGGCTGATCGTCGACACCCATGACAAACAAGCCTTCGCCGCCGTCAGCCACCTCACGGTCGGCGGCTTTCGCGACTGGCTCCTTAGCGACGCCGCCGACGAACACAGCCTGCGGGCGCTGGCTCCCGGGCTGACGCCGGAAATGGTCGCCGCCGTCTCGAAGATCATGCGCGTGCAGGACCTGGTACTGGTTGCACAGAAAATCCGCGTGGTCACCAAGTTCCGCGGCACCCTTGGCCTGCGCGGGCGCCTGTCCACTCGCCTGCAACCGAACCATCCGACCGACGAACCCGCCGGCATCGCCGCAAGCATCCTCGACGGCCTGCTCTTCGGCAATGGCGACGCCATGATCGGCATCAACCCGGCCACCGACAGCACGGCCTCGATCTGCGCGATGCTGGAAATGCTCGACGCCATCATCCAGCGCTACGACATCCCGACCCAAGGCTGCGTGCTGACCCACGTCACCACCTCCATCGAGGCGGCAAACCGCGGCGTGCCGCTGGATCTGGTGTTCCAGTCCATCGCCGGCACCGAAGCGGCCAACGCCAGTTTCGGCATCAGCCTGAGCCTGTTAAAAGAAGGCTACGACGCCGGGCTCAGCCTGAAGCGTGGCACCCTCGGCAACAACCTGATGTATTTCGAAACCGGCCAGGGCAGCGCGCTGTCGGCCAACGCCCACCACGGTGTCGATCAACAGACCTGCGAGACCCGAGCCTACGCCGTGGCGCGCCATTTCAACCCGTTCCTGGTGAACACGGTGGTCGGCTTCATCGGCCCGGAATACCTGTACAACGGCAAACAGATCATCCGCGCCGGCCTCGAAGACCATTTCTGCGGCAAGCTCCTGGGCGTGCCGATGGGTTGTGACATCTGCTACACCAACCACGCCGAAGCCGACCAGGACGACATGGACACCCTGCTGACCCTGCTGGGCGTGGCCGGGATCAACTTCATCATGGGCATCCCCGGCTCCGACGACATCATGCTCAACTACCAGACCACCTCGTTCCACGACGCCCTCTACGCCCGCCAGACCCTGGGCCTGAAACCGGCGCCGGAATTCGAGCAATGGCTGGCGAACATGGGCATCTTCACCCAGGCCGATGGTCGGGTGCGGTTCGGTGACAACCTGCCGCCGGCGTTTCGTCACGCCTTGGCGCATTTGGGATGAGCTGCATTTATGAGTGAGTTGCCCATGGATAAAAAACCTGTCGATCCACAAAACCCCTGGCTGAATCTGCGCAACCTGACCCCGGCACGCATCGCCCTGGGCCGCACCGGCACCAGCCTGCCGACCTCGGCGCAACTGGATTTCCAGTTCGCCCACGCCCAGGCCCGCGACGCCGTGCACCTGGCGTTCGATCACCAGGGCATCCGTGCACAACTCACGGAGCGCGGCCACGAAAGCCTGCTGCTTCACAGCGCGGCGGCAGATCGAAACAGCTATCTGCAGCGTCCGGACCTGGGCCGACGGCTCGACGATGCTTCCGTACAGATCCTGCAGGACTACGCGGCGGCCCACCCGGGCGGCGTGGATTTGGCTATCGTGGTGGCTGACGGCCTGTCGGCGCTGGCGGTGCATCGCCATACGCTGCCGTTCCTGGCGCGACTGGAAGAACAGATCACCGCTGAAGGCTGGTCTGTGTCGCCAATCGTTTTGGTGGAACAAGGCCGGGTGGCCGTGGCTGATGAAGTGGCCGAACGGCTCGGCGCGAAGATGTCGGTGATCCTGATCGGCGAACGCCCCGGCCTCAGCTCCCCCGATAGCCTGGGACTTTATTTCACCTACGCCCCCAAAGTTGGCCTGAACGACGCCTATCGCAACTGCATCTCCAATGTCCGCCTCGAAGGCCTGAGCTACGGCATGGCGGCGCATCGCCTGATCTACCTGATGCGCGAGGCCTGTCGCCGGCAGCTTTCGGGGGTCAATCTGAAGGACGAAGCCCAGGTTCACACTCTAGAGGCGGAAAACGGTGCCGATATGAAAGGTAATTTCCTACTGGCGCCGCCCCCAAGCTGATCCGTTTAGCCAATTGCGTTTTTGATCCGCTTTCAGGCAGCATCTTGGCACGGTAGTCCGCCGTTGTTGTCGGACGCCATGTCGACCCTTGCAGACGAGACCTACCATGCGGATTATCCAAGCGACGCTGGAACACCTGGACCTGCTGACCCCATTGTTCGTCAAATACCGGGAGTTCTATGGCTCGCTGCCCTATCCGGACTCGTCCCGGGCGTTCCTGGAAAAACGCCTGCGCCGCAAGGAATCGGTGATCTACCTGGCCCTGCCGGATGACGACGACAGCCGGTTGCTGGGGTTCTGCCAGCTCTACCCAAGCTACTCGTCGCTGTCGCTCAAGCGCGTATGGATCCTCAACGACATCTACGTCGCCGAAGACGCCCGCCGCCAGCTCGTCGCCGACAACCTGATCCGCACCGCAAAAAAAATGGCCAAGGAAACCAACGCCGTGCGCATGCGCGTCTCCACCAGCAGCAACAACGACGTGGCGCAGAAAACCTACGAATCGATCGGCTTCAAGGAAGACACCGAGTTCAAGAACTACGTGTTGCCGATCAGCGAAGGGCTTTGATCCCTCTGGGCTGCCCGCAACAACCCTGGCCTGAGGCCTGACTCAGCCCCCCGTGGCGAGGGAGCTTGCTCCCGCTGGGCTGCGCAGCAGCCCCAATCCAACTGACACAGCACGCCCGTCCTGTGGCGAGGGGATTTATCCCCGCTGGAGCGCGAAGCGGTCCCGACAGCAGGCAACTCGGTTAACCTGGTGACCGCGTGCTCAGGTTTTAGGGCTGCTGCGCAACCCAGCGGGGATAAATCCCCTCGCCACAGGTACTCAATCTCGTCACAAGCTGTTCGCCAGTCTCGAAATCCCCAGCTACAAACTCCCCCCGCTCATCACCCTCCACCCCGTATAATTCCGATCTTCCCGGCTTGTAAGAAAAAGCTGCACACGCTGTAGTCTTACTCCAAGCCAGCCCCACCAGCCCGCAGAGCCGGGCCGCCACCAAGGTGTCATTCATGGACTTCAACCCACTCGACCTCATTCTGCATCTCGACGTCTACCTCGACATGCTGGTGACCAACTACGGGACGTGGATCTACGCCATCCTGTTCCTGGTGATCTTCTGTGAAACCGGCCTGGTGGTGATGCCGTTCCTGCCAGGCGATTCCCTGTTGTTCATCGCCGGCGCGGTGGCAGCCGGTGGCGCCATGGACCCGCTGCTGCTAGGAGGGCTGTTGATGCTCGCGGCGATCCTCGGCGACAGCACCAACTACCTCATTGGTCGCACCGCCGGCGAGAAGCTGTTCAGCAACCCGAACTCGAAAATCTTCCGCCGCGACTACTTGCAACAGACCCACGACTTCTACGACAAACACGGCGGCAAGACCGTGACCCTGGCGCGCTTCCTGCCGATCATCCGCACCTTCGCGCCCTTCGTCGCCGGCGTCGGCAGAATGCCCTACCCGCGTTTCTTCGGCTTCAGCGTCCTCGGCACTGTGCTCTGGGTCGGTGGCCTGGTGACCCTCGGCTACTTCTTCGGCAACGTGCCCTTCATCAAGCAGAACCTGTCGCTGCTGGTAGTGGGGATCATCCTGCTGTCGCTGCTGCCGATGATCATCGGCCTGGTACGCAGCAAAATGAGCCAGCGCGGCTCGAAAGCCGAGACGCGCTGATCGGCCATGTGGTCTCTCAGCACCTGGCGTCGCCGCCGCACCCTGGCCAAACACCCCGTTGCCGACGAAACCTGGCAGCGGGTGCGCCATCAACTGAGCTTTCTCGACGGTATCAGTGCCGAGGAAGACCGATGGCTGCGTGACGCCAGCGTGCTGTTCCTGCACGACAAACACCTCACCGCCCTGCCGGGCGTCGAACTGCACCAGGAACAACGCCTGTTGCTTGCCGCCCAGGCGCAACTGCCGCTGATGCACCTCGGCGAGTTGAACTGGTACCAGGGCTTCCACGAAATCGTTCTCTACCCGGACGACTTCCTCAGCCCCCAGCGCTACCGCGACGCCAGCGGCATCGAACACGAGTGGGACGGCGAACACAGCGGCGAAGCCTGGCCCCAGGGCCCGATCATCCTGGCCTGGGACGGCGTGATGGCGAGCGGCGGCTGGGAAGGCTACAACCTGGTGATCCACGAACTGGCGCACAAACTCGACATGCTCAACGGCGACGCCAACGGCCTGCCGCCGCTGCACGCCGACATGCGCGTCAGCGACTGGGCGCAAGCCATGCAAGAGGCCTTCGACGACCTCAACCGCCAACTGGACCTGAACCCCGACGCAGAAACCGTCATCGATCCCTACGCGGCGGAAAACCCGGCGGAGTTCTTCGCCGTCACCAGCGAGTACTTCTTCAGCGCCCCGGACCTGCTGCATCAGGCCTACCCAAAGGTGTACGAACAGCTCAAGGCGTTCTACCGCCAGGACCCGTTGGCCCGGCTGCGGCAACTTCAGGCCGAAGATCCGGTCTATCAGGCGTCATACTAAGGTCTCTAAGACCCTGGTAACGTGGCATCAGCGGCCGAATATGCCTATAATCGCCGCCACTTTTTGGTCAATCCGACCAGTCATCTGGTCAACTAACGGGGGCACCGCCCAATGAGCTACAGCAAGATTCCGGCTGGCAAAGACCTGCCGAACGACATCTACGTCGCAATCGAAATCCCGGCCAACCACGCCCCGATCAAATACGAAATCGACAAAGACAGCGATTGCCTGTTCGTTGACCGTTTCATGGCCACCCCGATGTTCTACCCGGCCAACTACGGTTACATCCCCAACACCCTGGCCGACGACGGCGACCCCCTCGACGTACTGGTCGTGACCCCTTACCCGGTTGCGCCAGGCTCGGTCATCCGCGCCCGTCCTGTCGGCATCCTGAACATGACCGACGACGGCGGCGGCGATGCCAAAGTCATCGCAGTACCACACGACAAACTGTCGCAACTGTATGTCGACGTGAAGGAATACACCGACCTGCCAGCCCTGCTGATCCAGCAGATCGAACACTTCTTCGAGAACTACAAAGACCTCGAAAAAGGCAAGTGGGTCAAGATCGAAGGCTGGGCCGGCGCCGACGCCGCCCGCGAAGCGATCACCAAGTCGGTTGCCGCCTACAAGGGCTGAAACTGCAAGTAAAAGAACCCCGGTATGCACCGGGGTTTTTTTATGCCTTAATGCCGCTTAATACGTGAAAGTATTAACATGGCCACCCAATTGTTTATTTATGTTTAACTTGCCTAGTTACATTCAGGCAAACGGAAAGATCATCTTATAAATCGGAACGACATGTTTATTGCTGAAAACACAGTCGGTCCTAAACTTTCCGTTTATGAAAATCATATCCAGCGGCGATCGCTTCAGAGCCCTTCTCAAAGAAGCCAACATCCGATCTGTCGACTTCGCCAGGCTTTACGGCGTGAAGTCGCAGCACGTAAACAACTGGTTCAACCGCGGCATCCCGCCGGGGCGCATCCACAACATTGCCCGCATGCTGACCGTCAGCCCTGAATGGCTCGCCAGCGGTGAAGGCCCGCAAACCCCGTTGGGGCTCGGCCCGGGCATCACCTACGACGCCGCGGAAACCCAGGGCGTCTACAGCGTGCCGGAAACCCTCGACATCGAACTGCCCTTCCACAAGGAAGCGCCCATCGCCCCCGGCGAAACCACAACGCACATCATCGAAGACCCCGACCAGTCCATCCGTCTGCCCCGCAGCCACCTCGAATCCCTCGACATCAACCCCAACGACGTCATTTGCATCACCATGGTCGGCGACAGCATGGCCGAACGCATCGAAGACGGTTCCACAGTCGCCATCGACCGCGGCCTGACCCAAGTCGTCGACGGCCAGATCTACGCCCTCGAACACGACGGCATGCTCCGCATCAAATACCTGCACCGCATCCCCGGCAACCGACTGCGCCTGCGCAGCCAGAACAGCGCCGCCTACCCCGACGAAGTCTTCAGCGCCGAACAGATCGAAGCCCAGCACATCCGCGTGATCGGCTGGGTCTTCTGGTGGTCCACCCTCTCGAAAAAACGACCGCAGGTGTTCGATTGATTCATGCGGCTCCTACCAACACAGCTCCCCCGTGGCGAAGGAGCTTGCTCCCGCTGGGCTGCGCAGCAGCCCCTGCTTTTTACCTGCATTCCGCTAACCCAATGATTCCACACCACTTACCACTGGGATTCCGAAGCAAACCCGCGTATCCTGCGCCCCACATTTGCGAGCCCACGCCTCGCACTGACAAGGCAGATCACTTTCTGACCAAGTCCCACAGCCGGCCGCAAGAGCCGGATGTACGTTTTGAAGGCTGGTAAGGTTTGTCAAAAACGAACTGAATCAGTCAACGAGAAGCCGGCCATAAGCCGGCTTTTTAATGTCTGGTGGAAATTCATACACAGTGTTCGCGATGCTGACACTTTCTCTGTCGATGAGTAATAAAGACCCAAAGTAAGCATTTTCATTTTTTACTGAGTGAAATTTCCGAAAGGACGCAACCCGCTTGCGCCTCATAAATGCGCAGCTTAGTCTTCGATCGTCACTGCCAACAAAATGATTAGACCTTATAGCCCGCCACTGACTGGACAACGAACGTCTTCATCTGCATGACGCTTATGATTTCTGCCTGTCGCCCCCTGAACCATGAGAGAAAAGCATGAGCGAACACCCTGTTAGCCTAAGCATGCCCCCGGAAGGTTATGGCGACTGGCTGGCTGACCTCAAGAGCCGTATTCACAATGCGCAGCAGCGCGCCTCATTGGCAGTGAATCGCGAACTGGTTTTGCTCTATTGGCAGATCGGTCAGGATATTTTGATCCGGCAAACACAACAGGGTTGGGGAGCCAAGGTAATCGACCGGTTGTCTCGAGACTTGCGTACAGCCTTTCCCGATATGAAAGGCTTCTCCCCACGTAACCTCAAGTACATGCGTGCCTTTGCTGAGGCGTGGCCTGACGCAGTGTTTGTGCAAGGGGTGCTTGCACAATTGCCTTGGTACCACCAATTGGCGCTGCTGGACAAACTGCCAAACCCTGAAACGCGCTGCTGGTATGCCGCCGAAGCCATCAAGCACAACTGGGGTCAAACATGTCACCGATTTCCTGCTGGAACTAGGCGCAGGCTTTGCCTTCGTCGGTCAACAGGTGTTGCTGGATGTAGGCGGCGAGTTCTTCATCGACCTGTTGTTCTATCACCTCAAGCTACGCTGCTACGTGGTGATCGAACTCAAGGCAGGCAAGTTCAAACCCGAACATCTGGGGCAGCTAAGTTTTTACCTCACCGCAGTGGATGCCCAGCTCAAACACCCTCAGGACGGCCCGACCATTGGTCTTCTGCTGTGCAAAAGCAAGAATAAGGTAGTGGCTGAATATGCGCTGCGTGATAGCGCACGTCCCATCGGTGTAGCTGAATACCAATTGGTGGAGTCTCTGCCCGCGGAACTACAAACCAGCCTGCCTAGCATTGAACAGATCGAGCGAGAGCTGGCAAGCGGCAAGTCCATGGAAGACGATTCGTAATGAAGTTGCTCCCTTCAATCCCTCAACCCCTCCAGGCCTCAACCGTCAACGGCAGGTCATTCAGCTCAACAGGTTGTTTCACGCTCTGAGCGCTCGTCGTTTCGTGGTATTCGGATGTAAAAAGGCCTTGCCAAGCAAGACCTTTTTTACGCCTGGCGGGCAGCCAACCCCCCGCCCTACCTCATCTCAACAATATCCAAAGCCCGGTTCGCCAACAACTCACTTAGCTCAATCAACTGCAAGATCCCCAACGCGACATGCCGTCGCGAGCCTTCCAGATCGAATGCCAGATCATTGATCATCGCATTGGCAGAAGCCAGGCTTTCGCTCAGGTTCGCGAGCAGGCACTCCATGTCCACATCAGGCGCGACGGTAAACAAGGCGTCGGGCTTGTTAGACGTTTCGTTTTCAGGGGTAGGCTTGAGATCGGAATCGAAAGCCCGGTTGGTAGCATCATCGACTTTTTTGTTGCGAGCAGACTGAGCGCGAGGCTCATGTCCATCTATAGCTGGGGGGTTCGGTGTAATTTTGGCCATGGAAAAGCTCCTAGAGTCGGTTGGAGCTGCCACCGTTCGCTGCGAAACGAATTATGGGTGGCAGCTGTACGCGGGTTCGCAGACCGGGACTCTAGGGACCGGCAGACCCGAGGGTCTCCCACGCACAGCCACCTCTGACGAAAGTACAGACATGGGCTATCTGCTTTCGAAGGTGACATTGTGCGTCTATAGAGTCCGGGCTGCGAAACCCGATCACTGATGAGCAGTGACAGGACCCAAGCTACCGACCAACCCCAAGCCGCACAAGCCGGCCGATTCTGGCGTAGTTGTAGGCAACGGCGCAAGACAGCGTCAGCCCCTTTCCAGATCCCACGAGCCGGATAAACACCCTAGGCTGAGTCGCCTCCATTTCAGCGCTTCGGCTTGCCCCCGACAACGTAGTGGCAATTAAAGAAACGCCCTACACGCCCTGCTTCTTTTCCTGACTTATTTCCTTTGCCGCCCCCGGCAAAGTCTCGCGTCTACCCTGCGCCGCGAGATGCCTGCATGCCCTTCTACGAGAAAATCCTTGCCCAGGGCAACGTCATTGGCTCGCTGGTAATGGCGGCCATGGACTCGGACCAACCCGATGTCGAACGGGTGCTGAAGGATTTCCGCCAGTGCCTGAGCGACTACGACACCTGGGCGGAAGATTTCTGGGCCGGCCGGTCGCTGGACATCAAGCAGGCGTTCAAGGTGGGCGACGAGGTCGCGCTGGCGCCTGCAAGAGCCGGCGGCAAGCAGGTCAGTTCTCTGGTGGCGCGGTGTCCGGCACAGGGCCCGTTGACGCTGGTGCATATGTTCCAGGCCTCGCGTTTCGTGCCGATCGGCAACACGCCGGTGATGCTGGAGCCCATCCTGGGGGGCGAGCCGGGGAGGGAAAGGTTTGGCGAGGCGGTGCGTCACGACATCGGCCCCAGCGGCATCTTGGAAATACCTGAATGCGACCGCGGCCGGCGGTACCGCATTACCTTTTTTCCTGATCTGACGACCGTTCACGTCAAGGCGCTGTACGCGTCCTACCAGCAGCTGATCGTCGAGCTCGAAGGTTGGCTGAAAGCCGAGTGGAACGAGTTTCAACCGCTGTGGAAGGCGTTTTCCGAAAGCGCTTTTCTAAAGCGTGTCGACGTATTGCAGCAGGCTCAGTTGCGCGGTTTTGAACACGCGCTGCATGGGCTATGGGACGATATCAAGCAGGTCTTCGATCTGTTGGCGGACCTGCGGGCCAACAGCGAAAAATTGCTGGAGTACCTCACCGAGGTCGAGCTTGAGCAGCTGCTGAAAGCCCCGGCAGAGGCGATAGCGAAAGCCTTGATGATCTTGAGCGACGAGCCGTTGCTCTTGGTCTACACGGCGGCCTTCACCAGTTGGCTGCGGATGTTGCCGCCGCAGTACATGGCTGAAGTCATGGGCGAAATACGCGCCGCCATTCTGATCAACTTTTTGTTGGCGCGTTTTACCGGCGGCCTGGGTCTGGGTCTGCGCCTGACCGGCAAAGTGTTGCGCCATGTCCGCTCGGAACGCGCCCGCGAGTGGTTGCAGGCATCCAGCCAGCGATTGGGCCAACTCGGCGGCGGCAGCCTCGACAAACACGCCGATGTACTGAAACCGCTGGTGATCGGTGGCCGAGGGCCGTCGGTGGGGCCGGCGCCCGTCACGCCGTTGCAGATCACCACGGGGTCGGTGCCGCTGTCGGTCAGACGTCCGGTCCCGATCGTGCGGGAAAAATCCCAGCCTGCTTCACGACTGAGCAAGTACGAACCCCACGACGACGCCCCGACCCCATCGAAAAACCCCAACGGCGACCCCGCCGACAGCGCCGCCCAGACCCGCACCGACGGCTGCCCGGTGTCGATGGTCACCGGCGAGGAACTGCTGACCCTGGAGGACGGCACCCTCGACGGGCGCTTGCCCTTCGTCTTCACCCGCCTCTACCGCACCAGCGCCGCCGAGCTGGACGTCGGCCTCGGCCGTGGCTGGAGCCATGGCCTGGCCCATCGCCTGGTGATCGAGGGCGAACAGGTGACCTGGATCGATCAGGAAAACCGCCGCACCACCTTCCCTCGCCCCAACCTGCAACGCCCGGCGATCCACAACAGCCTGGCCCGCGCGGCGATCTACCTGAGCTGCGAGCCGGACGAACTGATCATCGCCCAGCCCGGCGAAGACGCCCCTTTCCTGCACTTTCGCGACGGGCATCTGACAGCGCTGAGCGATCGGTACGACAACCGCCTGACCGTCCAGCGCAACATCTACGGCGACATCAGCCGCCTGGACAACGGCGCCCGGCGCGGGCTGCGGTTGCGCTACGAGCATCGCCACCTGGTCGCCATCGACTATCAGAGTTTTGACCCGAAACAGCATCCGGACGATGCCTGGCGCACCGAACAGACGCTGGTGACCTACCGCTACGACGGCCGTTTCCGACTCATCGAGGCGACCAATGCCGCTGGCGAAAGCGAGCGCTACGACTACGACGACCAGCACGTCATCCTCCAGCGGCAACTGGCCGGCGGCGCGAGTTTCTACTGGGAATGGCAAGGCCTCGGCCCGGCGGCGCGCTGCGTGCGGCACTGGGCGTCGTTCGCGCAGATAGACAGCCGCTACGCCTGGGGCGAAGACGGCAGCGTCACGGTCCGGCATCAGGATGGCAGCCAGGAAGTGTACGTCCACGACGACCGGGCGCGGCTGGTGCGCCAGGTCGATCCCGCTGGTGGCGAACAGCTCAAGGCCTATGACGAGCAGGGTCGGCTGACCGCCGAGCAGGATCCGCTGGGCGCGGTCACCGAATACCGCTACGACGAAGCCGGACGGCTGGTGGCGCTGATTCCGCCTGAAGGCGAGCCGACGTCCTACGAATACCGCAACGGTTTCCTGCACGCCCGACAGCGCGGCAAAGCCGTGTGGACCTACCGGCGTAATGCCCAGGGCGATGTGGTCGAGGCCATCGACCCGGATCGTCACAGCACCCGATACGCCTATGACGCCCAGGGGCAACTGCTCTCGATCCGCTATCCGGACGGCGGCACCCATCATTTTGTCCGCAATAGCCAGGGCCAGCTGACTGAAGAAACCCTGCCCGACGACAGCCAGCGGAGTTTTTCCTACGACACGTTGGGGCGGCTGCTGACCCGCAAGGACGAACATGGCGCGATTACCCACTACCAGTGGGATGCCGTCGGCCGCTTGCTGCAAACCACCCTGCCCACCGGCGCCACCCGCGCCTGGAGCTACAACGCCTACGGCAAGGTCACCGCCGAACGCGACGAACTGGGGCGCATCACCCGCTACGAATACGCCGACGATCTGCACCTGATCAGCCGGCGGCTCAATCCCGATGGCAGCGAACTGAAGTATCGCTACGACTCGGCGCGGCTGCTGCTCACCGAAATCGAGAACGAGGCCGGCGAAAAATATCAGTTGGCCTACACGCCCAACGGATTGATCCGACAGGAAACCGGCTTCGACGGCCAGCGCACCGGCTACGCCTACGACCTCAACGGCCACCTGCTGGAAAAGACCGAGTTCGGTGCCGATGGCAGCCAGCGGCTCACCGCTTATCAGCGCGACAGCGCTGGCCGCCTGTTGCGCAAGACCTTGCCCGACGGCAAACCGGTCGAGTACCGCTACGACGCCCTCGGCCGGCTGGTCAGCGTCGACGACGGCCACTGGCCGCTGGCCTACGAATACGACAACCAGGACCGCCTCGTCGCCGAACACCAGGGCTGGGCCACCCTGCACTATCGCTACGACGAGGCCGGCCGGCTGACCTACTGCCGCCTGCCCGACCGCAGCACCCTCAATTACCGCCACCTCTATGGCGGCGCGCTGCTAGCCATCGACCTCAACGGCCAGTGCCTGACCGAACACCGCTTCACCGGCACCCGCGAACGCCAGCGCCAGCAAGGCCTGCTGCTCAGCGACTACAACTACGACGAACAGGGCCGCCTCAAGGCCCAGACCGTATGGCAGACCCAGCAGAAGCAATTGTTCTGGCGCGACTATTCCTACAGCGCCAACGGCAACCTCGCCACGCTGTCCGACAACCGAAACCGACGCGCCTACCACTACGACCCGCAAGATCGCCTGCTGCGCATCGACTACGCCCACAGCCAGCCCCCCGAGCACTTTTCCCACGACCCGGCCGGCAACCTGCTGCTGCACGACCGCCCCGGCCCGACCACCCTCAAGGGCAACCGCCTGCTGATGGAGGGCGATCGCCACTACGACTACGACGCCTACGGCAACCTGGTCCGCGAGCGCCGCGGTAAAACCCAGTGCCTGATCACCGAATACCGCTACGACAGCCAGCACCGCCTTATCGGCCTCACCACCCCGGAAGGCAACGAAACGTCCTACCGCTACGACGCCTTCGGCCGACGCATCGAAAAGACCGTGGACGGCCAGACCACCGAATTCATCTGGCAAGGCGACCAGCTCATCGCCGAAAGCAGCGACCATCATTACCAAAGCTACGTCTACGAGCCCGGCACCTTCCGCCCCCTCGCCCTGCTCGAAGGCCAAGGCCCAAAAAACGCCACGCCGTTCTACTACCACAACGACCACCTCGGCACACCGCAGGAACTGACCAGTCACCAGGGCGAAGTCGTCTGGGCGGCGCGCTACACCGGCTACGGCAAACTCACCAAGCTGGCCCACGGCGCCGGCAAGCCACTGACCCAGCCGTTGCGCTTCCAAGGCCAATACCACGACCTGGAAAGCGGCCTGCACTACAACCGGCATCGCTACTACAATCCGGACACGGGGCGGTATCTCACGCCTGACCCGAGCAAGCTGGCGGGTGGGCTCAATGGGTACCGGTACACCCTGAACCCGACGGGGTGGGTGGATCCGTTGGGGTTGGTGGACTGCCCGGGGGGTGCTGGGTGTAAAAAGCCGGCCGTTGGCGAGCAAAATCCGACGGCTAAGGTTGGAGTGGATGAAGGTGAAGTACCCCCACCAAAACCGACATATCTTTATCGAGGAGACTTGAGGGGGCCAAACGTGATTTTTTCAGAAGGTTTTTTGAGCCGGGGCAAGAGTACTGATTTACCTCTTCACGTCGCGGATAACAAAAACCCACCAAGCAACTTCGTAAGTACCACAACTGACAGAGATGTCGGGATCTACTTTGGAACGGACTACAAAACCACTAAGGGATATCTTTACACATTAAAAAAAATACATGGGCACGATATAAACAAAGAGCTTCACCCAAATGATGTTCTCTACAGTTATGAGAAAGAAATCGCTATCCCTGATCGAATAAAACCCGAGGACATTATAGGAGTTACCCCGCTGAAAGCTGATGGCTCCTATGTAGGACACTCTCTACCCAACCCCAATAGAAGCAAATAATGAAAAATAGAAAAGTCATCCCCATTATTAGAAACAATCAAAGGGAAGAGGCATTGCTGGACATAGACAGAGAAATGCGATGCATAACACTTACACTAAAGAACAACGACCCAGAAACCTACTCTGGAGCGGACATATATGACTGCCTAGGCGACATCATAAAAAAGCATTCCGATATAAAATTTCTTTGCAAAGGTGCAAAACGGACCGTGCGCCCATCAAGCATGTCCTCACAAATGTCGTCCGGCATAGCGGCTTACGAACATACGTTAGGCAAGCACGTCTCACTTACAGACGTCGTCAACATATTTGATTATGAGGATCAAGATATAATTAATGACCCGCAACTACAGAAAGACCATTTTTTTCTTTGGGCAGAGTCCATACGGCAGGCGAAGGACTGATAACACACCTTGATGCAATGACGCCTATAGCAAATCGGCGGTGCGCAGCGGCCTCTTCGAGTCGGCTCTAGCGGCATCGAATATGTTGATAACTTCCAGAACTCACAGCATTATTACGAAGAGAATTTTCAGAAGGGTGAAAAACAAACTTGAAGAATTACATGATTTCTTTGGAGCCTACTTCTATCAAGACTGGATGACAGAACATAAAAGCGCGGAAGACATCATCAACGCCTTTTTTGCTGACTCTAATATTGACACCCTGAGACTGGTCCAGCAGGAAATAAACTTATTGCTTAGCTATCAGAAAGACGAGCCAAATTTGCGAGAATATCTTTTAAGGAGCTAAGCTGCTATTACTGTTACTGGAACGAATGGGACACCGGCGAGCACTGGCTACTTCATATCACTAGTAGACTGGATATTACGATCAATCAGCTTGATAGTTCCACATGAAAGCCAAATGCACGCTCAACAACCTATACGACGGCGCCCTCTCGCCGAAAACACTCACTCGCCTGAAACGCTACATTCGCGCCGATGGCGAACTGAATTTGGAAAAAGGCAAAGAATATGTCGTCTACGGCATAGAATTCTGGGACAACTGCCCTTGGCTATATATATGCCGCGATAACTGCGAGAAATACCCAGCCCCCGTTGCCGCGGATTTTTTTTGAGATCACTGACAAACGTTTCTCAATCCACTGGCAGCTTAATTTCAAAGAAGCTAGCAATAGCGAAGATCAGACTCAACTGGTTTTTCCTGAATGGGCTATTGACGAATTATTTTACGAAAACCTTATCTCAGGCAGCGATCACGCTGAGGCCGTTTTCAAAAAATATAGAAAAATCTTGGACGCAGAGTAGCTAGGACCGCGTGTTGGTGAGTATTTTAGGCAGGCAGCCCCATAACATAAAAATACAACTTGAAAGGAACGGCAATGAACGTTGACAACACGTAGTCCGAGTTCCTCTAGGAAAGATAACAAATGAAAGTAAAAATAAATTCGGTAAGGAAAACCGTCAGCCATTTGCATGTTACCTTTTCGACAGCTATTGGTACTGGAGCGGCTACTTGGAAGGACGGGATACCCGCAGCAGGAGAGAAATGGGAAGTCGAACTAGAGATTAAAGATGAGTTCGTGTATGGCGAAAATGCCAAAGACGCTAATGAATCTTATTCTTTATCAATGAAAAAGGACGTGATCAACCTTAATGCTCAGCTGATCTCAATTACGGAGGATGGAACAGCCATAATTGATATAAACGGAACAAAAGTTATGATTGATTTGATTGGCTGCCCTTCAAACCCACCCCGATTCATATATTTGAGTTTCAAAGGCTTGAACCTATATCCCGTCCACTTATAAAAATTTTGCCTACCCCTCACCCCGAGCCACTCGGAAGCTTGGAGCAGCTTTAGTCATTGCCCTGTACTTATAGTTGCAAAACCGATTTCGCAAGATATAACTACCGCACACTTATAGAAGTGCGCTTATTGGCACCAGCGCCAGATCAGTTGAATTGACTCCAGCTCATACACCGCCATCGCGAGCAAGCTCGCTCCCACAAGGGAGCGCCTAAATCCAGATGCCCACTCCAACCGATCATCGCGTTCGATTGTGCAAAAACGGAACCCAATCCCAACGCGCCCCTCAATCCCAGAGAGACCACGTATCACTCGGAGCGCCCCGTCATGAACCACCCCACCCTGACCTTCGCCCAACTCCACCCCGGCGATCGCTTCACCCAACCCGCCGATCACCGCCTGTTCACCAAACTCACCGACCACACCGCCCGTGAGCACAGCGTGCATTCGATCAATCTGAAGGAGGAAGGCTTCGGCTACACCGAAGACCCCATCGAAACGTTGTCCGGGGATGCCCCGGTCGAGTACGTCCCGGTCGGCGGGCCGCTGCGTGCTGGGGGCTAGCGCTTATAAAAATCATAAACACCGTCCCATGAGCCATTGCTCTTTGCCCCAAGCCTCGAAGCGCTCCAGCACTTCCCAGCCCTGCCTGGCGTAATAGTCCCGTTGGCTGTGGGTGTGCAGGAACAAGGTGGTATAGCCTGCCTCTTTCGCATGGCTACAGATGCCGTCGATCAACTGCGCCGCGAGCCCCCTGCGGCGGGCATTCGGGCTGGTGAAGACGCAAGCAAGCCAAGGGCCGAGGTCGGGGCGCTCAGGTAGATCGTCTCCCGCCAGCGAGGCGCCGCCCAACAACTGGTCGTGTTCCAGGGCGATCAGGCATTTCCAGCGGCCATCGCGTTGCCCCGCTGCAAACTCTTCCTGCCAACTGGCGAGCGACTGCTGCGCAAATTCGTAGTTGAACTCTCGATAAAGCCACTTGGCCATCAGGTTGCATTTATTCATGTGGTTGATGAGCCAATCCAATCGCAGCATTTCAGCAGTCCTTTTGTAGTCGGTTTTCCAGCGCAAACACCCGCGCAGATGCCTACCCGCGCGCATTCCCAGTAAATACCCACCTGCAACGCCTCAACCTATCGTAATCTCGCATCTGCACAAGCCCTGCCCCGAATCCGGCCGAGATCCCATTTCAAATGCCTTCCATTTATCAACTCAAACCCGCCTTTCAGAATTTGCTTCGCCCCACCGTCCAACGTCTTTACAACAAGGGTGTCACCGCCAACCAGGTCACGCTTCTGGCGGGTGCTGTGTCGGTGTTGGTGGGGGCGGTAATTGCGTGGTTCGCCAGTCATCCGTGGGTTTTTATCCTGGTACCTGTGTGGATGTTCCTGCGCATGGCCTTGAACGCGGTGGATGGCATGCTGGCGCGGGAGTTTGGTCAGCAATCGAATCTGGGCGCGTACCTCAATGAGCTATGCGATATCATCGCCGACGCTGCCTTGATCCTGCCTTTTGCCTTGTTTGCCGATACCAGCCTGTTGCTCGTGTTGTTGGTCACGCTGTTGGCGTTGTTCAGCGAATACGCCGGCGTGCTGGGGGCGATGGTCGGGGCTTCGCGGCGTTATGACGGGCCGATGGGCAAGAGTGATCGCGCCTTTGTGTTCGGCGTGCTCGCGACCGGTATTGCCCTGGGTTGGCTCGGGGCGCTGTGGGTTGATGGTGTGATGGCGGTGGTTGCCGCCCTGCTGGTTTATACCTTGGTCAATCGGGTCCGTCATGGCCTGAGTCAGGTGTCGGAAAACGCTCCCTCAGCATAAGGAAGTTGCAATGCGCGAAGCCCAGGAACTGACGTTCACCACCCACGATGGCGTGGAGTTGTTCTACCGGCACTGGCCGGCTGTCGAGGCCGCGACGGGTGAACCCCGTCAGGCTGTGTTGTTGTTTCACCGCGGCCATGAACACTCCGGGCGCATCGCGCATCTGGTGGATGAGCTGGATCTGCCCGGGTTCGAGTTTTTCGCCTGGGACGCACGCGGCCACGGCCAGTCGCCTGGCGAACGCGGCGACAGCCCGAGTTTTGCCACCAGCGCGCGGGATGTGCAGACCTTTTGTGACCACATCGGCGCAACGCACCAGATCGATGAACAGAACATCGCCGTGGTGGCGCAAAGCGTCGGTGCAGTGATCGCATCCACCTGGGTCCACGATTACGCACCGCGCATTCGCTCGCTGGTGCTGGCGTCGCCGGCCTTCAAGGTCAAGCTCTACGTGCCGTTTGCCCGTCCGGGCCTGGCATTGATGCGCAAGTTCCGTGGCAACTTTTTCGTCAACAGCTACGTCAAGGCGAAGTTCCTCAGTCATGACCCGGAGCGGGTGGCGTCCTACGACAGCGATCCGCTGATCACCAAGGCCATTTCGGTGAATGTGCTACTGGGCCTGTACGAAGCCGCCGATCGGGTTGTCGCCGACGCGCAGGCAATCCAGGTGCCGACGCAGCTGTTGATCTCCGGTTCGGACTTTGTGGTGCATCGCAAACCCCAGGAGCAGTTCTTCGAGCGGCTGGGCAGCCTGCACAAGGAAAAACACATCCTGCCGGGTTTCTTCCACGACACCCTCGGCGAGAAAAATCGCGCCCCGGCGATTGCCAGTGCCCGACGTTTTATCCTGCAAAATTTTGCCCGACCGCTGGAGCGCCCTTCCCTGCTGGACGCCGATCGCCTGGGCGTGACCTGCGCCGAAGCCGAAACCCTGGCCACGCCGTTGCCCCACAACTCGTTGCGCGATCTTTACTGGCGCATGACCCGCGCCAGCATGCGTTTTGGCAGCAAGTTGTCCGCCGGGGTAAAGCTGGGCTTCGACACCGGATTCGACTCCGGCAGTACCCTGGATTACGTCTATCGCAACCGGCCCACCGGCACGTCTGCGCTGGGCAAGATGATCGACCAGAACTACCTGAACTCCATCGGCTGGCGTGGCATTCGCCAACGCAAGTTGCACGTCGAAGAATTGCTGCGCCTGGCGATGGGCAAATTGCGCGAGCAGGACCGCGAAGTGCGCATCGTCGACATCGCCGCCGGACACGGCCGTTACATTCTCGAGGCGCTGCAAGGCGTCAGCCCGTTGCCGGAGTCGATCCTGCTGCGCGACTACAGCGACATCAACGTGCGCGACGGCAGTGCGCTGATCGTTGAAAAAGGTTTGGGCGATATCGCTCGATTCGTCAAAGGCGATGCCTTCGACCGTCAGGATCTCGCCGCCCTGGAACCCAAGCCGACCCTCGCCGTGGTGTCGGGCCTGTATGAGTTGTTCGCCGATAACCAGATGGTCGCGGGCTCTCTGGCCGGCCTGGCCGAAGCGGTCGAGCCAGGTGGTTTCCTGGTCTACACCGGCCAGCCGTGGCACCCGCAGCTGGAATTGATCGCGCGCGCCCTGACCAGCCACCGCGCTGGCCAGGCCTGGGTGATGCGTCGGCGCACTCAAGCGGAAATGGACCAACTGGTTGAGGCGGCGGGTTTCCGCAAGATCACCCTGCGGGTCGATGAGTGGGGCATCTTCAGCGTTTCGCTGGCTCAGCGAGTCCAGTAATGAGCGCGGTCATTGCTCCGGTCCGCGAACCCGCGCTGCTGAAACCGGCGGTGCTCTGGCTGCTGTTGCTGGCACCGCTGTTCTTCAGCACCTACGGCTTCGCCACCTGGGTAACGTCCCAGCGTGACGATGTCGGCACGCTGGTGTTCGCTTGGGAAAGCCACATGCCGTTCCTGGCCTGGACCATCGTGCCGTACTGGTCGATCGACTTGTTGTACGGCCTGTCCCTGCTGCTGCCCAACAGCCGCGACGAACTCAAGCGCCACGCCCTGCGCCTGCTCACGGCTCAGGTGATAGCCGTCAGTTGCTTCCTGCTCTGGCCGCTGACGTTCACCTTTCCGCGGCCGGAAATGGACGGGGTGTTCGGCTGGATGTTCGACGTGCTGGCCGGCTTCGACAAGCCATTCAACCAGGCGCCGTCCCTGCACATCGCGCTGCTGGTGGTGCTCTGGGTCTGCTATCAACGTCACCTGCAAGGCTTCTGGCGCTGGTTGATGCACGGCTGGTTCGCCTTGATTGGCGTGTCGGTACTGACCACTTACCAACACCATTTTGTCGATGTCCCCACCGGTGCGTTGGCCGGTTGGTTGTGCGTCTGGCTGTGGCCGTTGGACCGACCGAGTCCACTGCGAAGTGCACGCCTGACGCGCGACCCGGCGCGCCTGCGACTGGCCTTGCGTTATGGCGTGGGCGCCGCAGTGTTCTTCACGTTGGCGTTCGCCTTCGGCGGCGCGTGGCTCTGGCTGATCTGGCCGGCGGTCGCGGTGCTCATGGTGGCGTTGAATTACCTGGCGTTTGGCGCCAGTGGCTTCCAGAAGCGTGAAGATGGCCGGCTGAGCCCGGCGGTGCGCTGGTTACTGGCGCCCTATCTGGCCGCGGCGTGGATCAATTCCCGCGTGTGGACGCGCAAGCATCCGCAGCCGGATCAGGTGGCGGATGACGTCTGGCTCGGGCGGATTCCTACGTCGGCGTCGCTTAAAAGCAGCCCGTTTACTGGCGTGCTCGACCTCTGCGCCGAGTTGTCGATGGACAGCACCGCAATCGCCTATCGCAGCTTGCCGGTGCTCGACCTGACGGCACCGACCGCCGAGCAGTGCCTGAACGCGGCGCAGATGATTGAGCAACTGCGTCAGCACGGGCCGGTCCTGGTCTGCTGCGCACTGGGTTATTCGCGCAGTGCCACCGCCGCGGCGGCATGGTTGCTGGACAGCGGTCGCGCCGACAGTGTCGACGCGGCCATCGCCCAGATTCGCCAAGCCCGGCCGGGTATCGTGTTGCACCCAGCCCATCGCCAGGCCTTGGAGCAACTATCCAAGGGATTCGGGGCATGGTCATGAGCAGTGACATGGAACTGCACACCGTGGCGAGCCTGCTGCGCCGCGGTCATTCGCTTGACCAGCTCTCCACCGGACTGACCTTGCTCGCGGCGCTGATCGGCCTGGGCCAATGGCTGGTCGGTAGCGTCGATCCGTGGCTGCTGTTGCTGAGCTTCGGCGTGTTCGTCCTCGGCCTGCAGGAAAAATATCTGGCGTTTCGCGTGGCCTTTGATGCCGATCTGTTTCAGATCGTCGCGGATGCCGACAAGCCGCTTACCGAACGCACCCAGGCGCTGGACGCCGCCCTCGCCAACCTCGGCCTGCAACCGGTCGAGCGTGGCGGGCGGTCATGGCCCGAGCGCAGCCACGGTTCCATGCGCCTGCTTCGCCGCCAAGCCTGGCTGGTGGCGACGCAAGCGCTGTTGACGGTGAGCTTCGTATTGGCGAGCCCCTGGCTGGTTTACTCGGGTCTGGGTGTTTAAAAACAGCAGGTGAATGGCTTTTGTGGCGATGGTTTGTCAGCTATAGAAGTCGCATAAAACCAAAGCTTTCAGGACAAGGAATCCTCATGTTCGAACCCGTGGTCGCCAACCTCATCACCTCCGCCGCGCGGATGGTCACCGGTGCTCGCAGCCTGTGGCTCGGCTGCGCGCCCACGCCGGTGCAGCGGATCTATTTCGCCAACCACAGCAGCCACGGCGACTTCGTGCTGCTCTGGGCCTCGCTACCGCCGGCGCTGCGCAAACTGACTCGGCCCGTCGCTGGCGCCGACTATTGGCAAACCAGCCCGATGCGCCGCTACATCATCAACCGGGTGTTCAACGGCGTGCTGGTGGATCGCGAGCGCAAGGACCCTTCCTACAGCCCATTGCAGCCAATGCTCGATGCGCTGGAGAACGGCGACTCGCTGATCATCTTCCCCGAGGGCACGCGTAACCCGGATGAAGGCCTGCTGCCGTTCAAGAGCGGGATCTACCACCTGATGAAAAGCCACCCCGGGGTCGAGGTGATCCCGGTGTGGATCGCCAACCTCAACCGCGTCATGCCCAAGGGCCGCGTATTGCCCTTACCGCTGCTGTGCACCACCAGTTTCGGCGCGCCGCTGTGCATCGAAGAAGGCGAAAGCAAAGAGCAATTCCTTGAACGCAGCCGCGCCGCACTGCTGGCGCTGGCCCCGGAGCACGTCTGACATGGATCGATATACCCTGATGTTGTTTAGCGGGATCGGCGCGATTCTGCTGCTGGCTTCGCTGGTCGGTTTCATACTCAAGCTGCGGACCAAAGGCGCACCGAACTCGGTCATCGAGAACCTCAATGCGCGGATCAATGCCTGGTGGATCATGGTGCTGGTGATCGGCATCGCGTTCTGGCTGGGCAACGCGGCGGTGATCCTGTTGTTCTACGCCGTGTCGTTCTACGCGCTGCGGGAATTTCTCACGCTGACGCCCACCCGGCGCAGCGATTACCCAGCCTTGGTGGCGGCGTTCTACCTGGCGCTGCCGCTGCAATACTTGCTGATCTATTACGACTGGTACGGGCTGTTTTCGATCTTCATTCCGGTGTACGTGTTCCTGCTGCTGCCGATCCTCGCGTCCCTTGGCGGCGACAGCACGCACTTCCTGGAACGCGCCTCCAAAGTCCAGTGGGGCTTGATGATCGCGGTGTTCTGCATCTCCTTTGTACCGGCGTTGCTGACCTTGGACATTGCCGGTTTCGAAGGGCGCAACCTGCTCTTGATCGCCTATCTGGTAATCGTGGTGCAACTGTCGGATGTGTTGCAGTACGTGTGCGGCAAGTTGTTCGGCAAGCACAAGATCGCGCCGAACCTGTCACCGTCGAAAACCGTCGAAGGCTTTGTCGGTGGCATTTTCCTGGCCTCGCTGATTGGCGGCGCGTTGTGGTGGATCACCCCGTTCAATCCATGGCAGTCGTTCCTCATTGCCTTGCTGATCAACCTGCTGGGGTTTGCTGGCGGCATCGTCATGTCGGCGATCAAGCGCGACCGAGGCGTCAAGGATTGGGGGCACATGATCGAAGGCCACGGCGGCATGCTCGACCGCTTGGATTCGGTGTGCTTCGCCGCACCAATCTTCTTTCATCTGGTTCGGTACTGGTGGACTTGAGACAACTGACATACTGCGCACCCCGTGGCGAGCAAGCTCGCTCCCATAGGGGTGCAGGTAATCAGTCGAGAATCAGATGCGGCAGGAACCGGCTGGAATCCTTGGTGATCAGGCTGTCGTCTTCGCGCACGCCGATGCCGGCCGCCTGGTCGCCGATGACCCAAGAGCCGATCAGGGTGTAGCTGTCGCCAAAGCGTGGCAATGGCGCGAATTCCTGGAGGATGAACGGTGCGTCGGTATAAGGGCCATCTTCCTTGACGATCAAGCCGTCAGCAGTCTGCAACTCGATATTGGCGCCTTCCCGGGAAAAGAACGGCTTGCGCACCCAGCCCTTGGGCACGGCTTTGCTCGTGTCGGTATCCAGGTGGGCCGCGAGCAGGTTCGGGTGGCCTTTGTTGAATTCCCACAGCAGCGGCAGAATGCCCTTGTTGGAGATGATCGACTTCCAGGCCGGCTCGAAAAACTGCGTATCGCATTGGGCAATCGCAGCGCCAAACGGCTCGTGGAAGATGAACTCCCAGGCGTGCAGCTTGAACAGGTGTGGAATCCAGCGCTCCTCCAGGTCGACGAAACGCCCGTCACTGTTGAGGCCAATGTCTTCGATATCGATGTGCCGCGATTCGATGCCGACTTTTTCCGCAATCAGGCGCAAGTAGTCCGTGGTGCCCTTGTCTTCCACCGAACCTTTCATCGAGGCGAAATAAAACGGTTCCTTGAGCTGCAACTGGGCAAAGGCCTGGTGCAGCTTGGTATCGATGCTGTTGAACTGGTCGGCATGGGCCGGCAGCACGCCGCGCTCGATGCATTGCTCCAGCCAGCCCCACTGGAACGCCGCCGCCTCGTAGAGGCTGGTCGGCGTGTCGTAGTTGAGCTCCAGCAGCTTGGCGGGGCCGCTGCCGTTGTAGGAGAAATCCATACGCCCGTACAGGTGCGGGTGGCCTTCAAGCCATGAAGTGCGAACCAGGTCGAAGAACGGCGCGGGAATGCTCAGGCGCTCCAGCAATTCTTCGCTCTGGACCACGCGGGCCACAAGGTCCATGCACATCTCATGGATCTCGGTCGTCGGGTCTTCCAGGTCATCCTCGATCTGCTTGAGGCTGAACTGGTAGTACGCGCTTTCGTCCCAATAGGGCTCGTCGTCGATGGTGTGGAACAGAAAGCCGAGCTGCTCGGCCGTCTGCTTCCAGTCAGGACGTTCTGCGCACTGGATCTTCTTCATGGTGCTGGTTCCTCAACCGCCGGAGCTGCTCGATCCGCCCCAACCGCTGCGGGCGCTGGAACTGCTGCCGAAACCACCGCGAGACGTGGAGGAAGCAACGGACATCGGCTTGCTGGTCTTGATGGTGTCGGTGTAGCTGCCGTACCGTGCCTGGTTGGACTTGGTAAAAGTCGAGCCCCTGGAGACACGCTGGCTGAGGGTCGAGGACCCGAAGCTGCCGCGATCATCGCGGTAACGGTAGACCGGCTCGGAGTAATAGCTGTTGCGGTTGCTGCTCAACATGTTGCCGATCAGCATGCCCGTCAGCAGGTTGCCGAAGCCTGAACCACCGACGTTCGCTTCCGAAGCGGGCAATTGGGCCCTGGCGGCGTCGACCTGGGATTGGGTGACTTCGCCATCGGCGCTCAGCTCGAAACCGCCCAGCTTGGGAATGAACTGGCCGGACGAGTCCTGCTGGCACCAATCGGGGACGAAGTCGGCATCGCAATCGGCCTGGCTGGCGTACGTCGGCGCGATGCGACGATGCTCGGCCATGGCGGTCATGTAGGCGTCGGCGCAAATGTCCACTGGCAGCTTTTCATCGACACATTGCTGGACGGACTGGAAGTTGTACTTCTTTTGCAACTTGTAGGTTTTTTCCGTTGGCCCGCAACCGGATATCGCCAGGGCGACCGACGCAGCCAGCGAAAGCTGGACGTACTTGCTTCGTTTCATCGGGATCTCCGTGGCGCAATCAGTTCGTGGAAGGCGTCATGCACGCGGCGTTCAGCATGCCGACGCTGATGGCCACGGCGGCGATGTAAATACCGGCGGCGATCTCACCATTCTTGATACGCGCGGAGGCGCCCTTGAGCACCAGGCTGGTCACCAGGAAGGCCAGCAACTGGACGGCTGCGGCGATCACCGCCCAGACAACGAAATCCAGCAGGCTGATCGAGTAGGCGATCACGTTACTCGCAGGAATGGCGAAACCAACCAGGGCACCGCTCAGGGCGATCGCCGCGGCCACGTTGCCCGAGCGGATCAGCTCGAACTCTTTGTGCGGCGTGACATGGATGTAGATGAACTGAAACAGCGCGAACAGCACGGCCGCGCCGAGGATGTACAGGACGAAGCCGAACACGGCAGCCTTGTTCAGGGAAATGGAGAGCGCTTCAAGCATGGAATTCTTCCTTATTCAAAGAGTGTTCAGGTCAGTGGTGTACAGCGAAATACCCAGCGAAGTGCTCAGGCTGACGGTGCCTTCGGCGTCCTCTTCGACAGAGAACAGCAGGAATTCCCGGCGATCGGTCAGGCCGGTTTCGCGGGCGTACAGCATCGAGCGGTGCTCGACGCTGTAGGATTCTTGCGGATTGCTCACGCGCTCGCTCAACGCCACCAGCTCTGTCTGGCCAGCTTCGGAGCCCCATTCACGGGTGTATTCGACACCGTCGTGGGTGTAGGTCGGCAGGCCGATCAGGCTTTCCGGGCCAGCCAGCCGACGCAACTCCGCTTCGCTGTTGATCGTGACGTAGCTGAGGTAATTGAACAGGATCACCGACTCGACCTGCCCGGCGACGTCGCCGCTGGTGTGAACTTGCAGCCAGTAGTCTTCGTCGTTCATGTAGCAGCGCGACAGCCAGTTCGACTGCCCGAGGTCGACGATGCCCAGGCTCCAGATCTGTTGGGAGCCGGGGATGACCACGGTGCTGTTGCCGTCGAGCAACAACTTGAGCGTGGCATCGAACATGACCTGCTTGCCGGAGGCCAGGCCCAGCGGACCGCTGACGGGCGAGTCATGGCTGGCTGTCTTGTTCGCGTTCGGGGCCTCAAGCCCCATCAACTGTTTAAACCACCCCATGGGCAATTTCCTTGAGCCGCGCGGACGCGATGTAGAAGAGTTCTCCACCCGCGATGCGCGTGGTGCCAGGCGGATTGATCGATGGGTGTCGGGCACCCTTGGCGCGGTAGCCGATCAGCGTAGCGTTGTGCTGCTCTTTCATTCGGCCGTAGAGGTCGCCGAACGTCGCTTCAAACGCATCGGGCAATTTCATCAGGTATTGGGTGGCGCCTTCGCCGACACAGAGCAATTCATTGATGACCACTGACGAGCCCGGGTCCTGGGAGGCCCGCACGAGCATTTCGATGGCCATGCTGGAGGTGCATTCCAGGCTCGGCGCATAGGCGCTGGCGAGGGCGGCAATTTCGCTGTCATTGAAGTGGGCGACCACATGCCCGACGGGCCCCAGCCGATTGACCGCCAGCACCGTGGCCAGCGTCAGGTCGTCGGAATGGGTTCGCACCAGCACGCGCTCGGCGCCGGGTACGCCGGCGCGCTGCAACAGGGCGACCGAGGACAGGCTGTCGCCCTTGATGAACGAGGCCTTGCCGGGCATGGGGTTTTCTTCGAGATCGCAATCGCAGATGACGATCAGGTTGTCATTGGACGTTTCGTCCTGCAGCAATAATTCAATGACCCGCTCGCTGGAGGCGCCCTCCCACCCGATGAGAACCGTGTGGCCGACCTGGCCGGTGAAATCGCCTTTGCCTTTCATGCCTTTTCTCCATACATCGATGACGCTGCTGGTGGTTTTGCCGATGGCTGCCGTCAGCAGCGCAATGCCCCCGAGCATCACCCAGGTAGCCACGAACACCCGTCCCGCCGCAGTCTGCGGCGCGAGATCGCCATAGCCGACGGTGAGCGTGGTGGTGAGATAGAAGTAGGTGAACGTGGCGGCGGCGATAAGGTGCTGCTCGCCCAGCAATACCAGGCCGATCCAGGCCGTGGACAGGTGCACGCCCAGCGCAATGGCCAGGCCGGCCCAGCCGAATCGATGGAAGAACGACGAAGCGTACGCGCGCAACAGAAGGAAAATCGACATTTCGTCCCTGACTCCGTGGGGCTTCGTTCCTGGCGGGATAATCGCTCGGGCAGTTGGGTGCTCGAGCGTAGTGGCCGGACAGCATTAAACCTGTTGTGCGGCCTGGATAGAAGTACCTTGGTGACAATAAATCCGACGAGCAGGCAGGCCGAGCACAAAACCTGTGGCGAGGGGATTTATCCCCGCTGGGGCGCGAAGCGCCCCCAAAGTAGTGAACGCTAACTGATAGACACACCGAGGCGTCAGGTTTAGGGCTGCTTCGCAGCCCAGCGGGGATAAATCCCCTCGCCACAGGTTCAGTGCGCCCAGGTTGATAGGCGCAACTGCACGACTTATTCAGCCGATTTTTTCTTCAAGCGTTCCAGGATCGCGTTGGCGCTGCCTTCGTTCGGCGTGATGCCGGCGTCACGCAGCTTGCGCTCCAGGTCGGAGCCGGTCGAAGCCTCGGCCAGTTCGTCCTGGGCTTGCAGTTCAGCGGCCCGCTGCTGTTGCTTGGCTTGCAGGCGATTGAGTGTACCGACCGCTGTTTCCAGCTTGCCATTGGCGCCGCCGCTGGCAATCGAAGCACTGACCTGGGCCTTCTGCACGCTTTCCCGGGCCTTGGCCATGTCCACTTGCTGACGCAGGCTCTTGATGCGGCTTTCGGCCTTGGTGATGTCCTTGCGCATGTTTTCCGCGTAACCGCCGAATTCGGTTGCGTGCTTTTGCTCGGCGTCCAGTTCGTTGGTCAGGGTCGAAATGGCTTCGGCCACCTCCAGTGCCAGATCCTCGCGGTTGGCCTGGATCGCGGCCAGGGCCTTGGCTTCCAGGTCCTTGATCTTGGCGTTGTATTCGCCGACGCGATCGGTCGCCAGCTTGTGCTTGGCCATGATCGTGACCAGCTCGCGCTTGGCGTTGGCCAGCGCGGTGTCGGCGTCGCGAATTTCCTGGTCGAGGATGCGCAGGGCCTGTTGATCGACGATCGATTCGCCGACTTCATTGGCACCGCCTCGCAGCGCGGTGAACAATTTGCTCCAGATGGACTGAGTCATTGGATAGTTCCTGTTGGCGAATTAAATGAAGAAGCGTTCGAAGGCTTCGCTGGCACGCTGCACATTGTCAACGAGGGTTTTCACCTCGGTGACGATGTTGGTCAGGCTGGAGTCGGAGCTCAACGCACCGAACATGTTGTAGACGACCTGGCCGTTGGGCATGGTCTCGATGCCGATGGACGACAGCGGAAACATTTCCCGGCTGCGCAACACGGCGTCGTTGAAGGCCGCTACGTCGTTGATCGACTCGACATCCACCAGGACGGTGTCGACGATGACCTGATCGCCGACCACGGCGATGTAGATCGGCAAGCCGCCGAATTCATTCATTTCCAGCTTGATGCTGGATTCGGAGCCTTGGACGAGGCTCAGGGTGATGTCGTTCGCGACCACTTCGTCCAGGGCCTGAAGGGCGCTGTAGAGACGGTCGATGTTCCAGTTATTACCTGCGCTCATGTAATTCTCCGACATGAATGAGCCAGCCAGAATCGGTTGGCGTAGCTGTTTCTCCATTTGCTTGAGCAGGCCTCGATTTTCGGGAAGCACCCAAGTCTCGTGTTTTACATAGCCTGCGGCACTCAGGCCCGCGCGCATCTGCTTCATGTAGAAGCTCGACGGTTTTTTCGCCGAGGGCTTGGCGCGATCTTCCGTGCGGCTCACTGACTCGGTCACAGAGCCGTCAGGTGGATCTGCTGGAGAGCTGGTTGGCATGGCATTGACCCCACTGTGAAAAACTCACGCGTGAGAAACACTACAGATACTTTGCAAACCCCACAATAGCTCACGCGTGAGATTTTTATTTGTCAAAAATACACTGATGCCACCTGTGGGAGCGAGCCTGCTCGCGAATCGGTGGGTCAGCTTGCATTGATGTTGAATATGCCACCGTCTTCGCGAGCAGGCTCGCTCCCACAGGGTTTCCGAGCGTTCACAAATCGGCATTCACCCCAGGATCCCTTGCTCCCGCTGGGCTGCGCGGCAGCCCCCCCCTTCTATTCCCTCACGGATAGCTGAAGCTCTTGATCAATGTCAGCTCCCCGACCGCCCGCATCGGCACCACAAACGTTTCCATTTTCTCGCTCGGTGTGCCCTCTTCAGTAATCACCGTTACCTGCGCCGTGGTCAGGGCCTGTTGCGCCTGCTCCACCTGCTCGCCGTCGCCCTCCTCATCCTCGTCACTGCGGTAGCCGCCGCCGTAATAATTCACGTATACCAGGTACTGGCCTTTGATCGGCGCGGGCATGGCGAAGATTTCCGGGCCGTAGCCGGTGGTGACGTCGACGTCGAGCGCGGCGCCGTTGGCGACGGCGCGGTCGCCGTACCAGATGTGGGCGCCATCGGGCGTCACCAGGTGCAGGTCGAGGTCGGTGCCGTCGCTATCCCAAGTCAGCAGGACCCGCAGCTTGGCCGGGGTGGCGCCGCCGGTGGTGTTGAGGAACTGCGTGCGGTGGCGCTGCTGACCATCGGCGCTGCGCACTTCAACGCTGTTGCTGCCATTGGGGAATGAGAACGGTCGGTCGAAACGGCCTTCTTCATCTGTTTTCAGCGGCAGGCTTACGCCGTTGACGATCAATTGTCCTGGTGCATTGCTGTCCTTGGGCGCGCCTTTGATCTGGCCGCTGATGCGCGCGGTGTCGGCCTGGCCCGGGGGCGTATTGACCGACGAGGCCGGGTAGTTGACGGTCTGGCTGAAGCTTTCGCCCTCGCCCCCCGGCGCACCGCTGCGCCAGCCGCCGACGGGAGTGTCGAGCTTGATGGGGTCGGCAGCCATGGCCGGTGGCAACGCGGTCAAGGCACAAAGCAACAACAAGACCTGTGGATAACGGAGTGTCATGGTCTATTCCAGCAAGAGGTGACGGGCGAGCCCTTCGATATAGGTTTCGTCCTGGCCGTTGGGGTGAGCCTCAAAGGCCAGGTGCAGGTATTCATGTGTGAGGTCGAGGCGGTCTTGCAGCGACAGCACGCCACGTACGTAGATGCGCTGGCGCTCGCGGTCGACATACGGCCGGCCGAAGGCGACGCGGCAGACCGCGAAAGCGCTGATTTCGTTGTAGCCCACTTCGCTTTCCAGGCGCTGACGCCAGCCACGGCGCTGCTTCAGCAACCAGTCCTGGGCCGCGGGCAACGCTTCGCAGGACGCTACCGGGTTGTCCCAGCGGCTGAGGCTGGCACGCGGATACGCATGCAGCAGGATGGCGTCGTAGCGTTGGCCGCCGTTGGCTTGTTCAACGGCTTGGGCCCAGGACAATTTGTCCGGGCCCGGTTGATCGGAGTGGTAAGTGACGTCAGTGCCGGCCAGGACCAGATCAGTGGTCCACGCGGCAATCGCGCGGGTTTCAGGCGCCGCCGGACGCGGGGCGACGCGCTGGCGGTGACTGCTGTCATCGATGCTCAGGCAATCACCATTGCGCCCGGCGTTTTGCAGCAGGTAGGTGCGAATCGCCACGGCCAATGCCTTGGCCGCTTCGACCGGTTCGGCCTTGGCTTCGCGTTGCAGGACCCGGGCGACGTATTCTTCCCGATCCAGTCGTGCGACCAGCTTGCCAGGCAGCAGGAACAGCTCGCCGTCGCTGTGGATATCCAATTGGTTGCCATTGATGAACTCGACACGGTAATCGCCGCGCAGCTGACCCGGCGTGGCAGGACGGTCGCCAGCCATGACCCGCTGCAACGGATAACGGGCAAACAGGCCTACTTCCACGCAACGCCCGGTTTCCGCCGGCCAGCGCGACGGCAATGCCGTGGCCAAGCCATCGCCATACTTCTTCAGCACCTGCTGGCTGGTACCGCGCCCACCGGCCCAGACGGGCGTGCCATCGGCCAGCCAACCGGCGAAACCGCCCTGGCGCGACGCTGGGCCCCGGTCACCCAGCCAGCTCCAGGTCTTGACCCGCAGGCGACCACCCAATTGACCGACCAATCGCCCATCCGCAGCGCCGAGTACCACGTCGAGTAATACCTGCCGGGCCTGATCCTGGGCCGGCAACGTGGCCAGCGCCTTGAGCAGTTCTGCAACGGGTACCTGGGTTTGCGGCTGCAAGGTCGGCAAGTCCAGCAACCAGTTCGGCGCCCGGCGCGCTTGCCAGTAATCTCGCCAGTCCGGCGCCGAAAGCCCGAGCCGTTGCGGTTCGAAGTACAAGCCGCAGGACTTCACCAGCGCCTGATCACGGCCGATGCTCTGCCCGGCAGTGCAGCAATAGACTTCTTCTTTCGATTCGCCGCGACACTCATAGACCGGCTCGCGAGCATCGGTGTCCACCAGCCAGGCGTAGACGAAGAGCTTCCACAGGCTGCCCAACGGTGCCGTCAACGCGTCCGGCAACGGCTGGCGGTCCAGCACCTGGGTCTGGCTCACTCGCAGCAGCTGACCGTCGAAAGCCAGGCGCAAGGGCTCCTCCTGCGCTGTCGCCAGCGCAGGAATCAAGCACAACAGCCACCAGCCCCAAGGCCTGCGCATGTCAGTTGACCGTCACCTGACCGAGCGCCGGTTTCTGTTCGCGAGCCTGGTTTTGCGGCGCATACACCTGGGTGAAACGCACCGGCGGCAGGGTGAACTGGCCCTTCTGGGAGAAACGCACCAGGTGCCGCAGGCGCAGTTCGCCACTAAGGGCATCCACCGGGACCGCGTAAGCCATCTGGCCCGGCTCGAAACGGGCCTTTTCCAGGGACGTCGGTTCGCTGTCGGCCTTGCCCAGCAACTGGATGCCCCACGTGGTGCGCTCCACATCAGCGCCCGGCGGCAGCGGCACTTCGAGCATGCCGTAGCGCAGCGGCGTCGAGGCCTTGCTGTTGATGATCACTTCATCCAGATAGAGGCTGTCGCTGGACAACGGCTTGTTGCCGACGGCTTCGAGCTTGAAGGTAAACGCTTCGTCGCCCGGGACGAGGCGCGACAGGCGGCGGGTGATGGACACGGCCATCGGCGCAATTGGCGCTTGCTGGCTCTGGAAGCTCAATGACGCCTGCACCGGACGCGCCTGGGCACTGGTCAGGGTCAGCATCGTTGGTAGCTGCGCGCCCTGCCACTGCCAGTAGGTTTCACCGGTCGCGCCCTGCTTGGCTGCCCAGCCTTCGGCCGGTTCCAGGGTTGTGGCCGCCGGTGCCTGTTCGATACTGCGCTGCAACCAAGTCAGGGCCAGGGCACGTTCCAGCGTGGATTGCTGTGGCAACACGCGCTGCAGCAACGCGGCGGCGCGCGCCTGATCGAAGCTCTGCATCGACAAGAGCAAGGCCTCGACGAACGGCTGGGAGCTGAGTTCCAACTGCTGTTGCGCGGCGTCTGCCTGGCGACTGAAGGCCGCCGGCATTGGCACTTTTACCTGCTTGGCCAGCGATGCCGTCAGGACACGGGCGCTGGCCAGGCCGAGGGCTGAATCCGGCGCGTACATGACGAGGCTGTCCTCGCCACTGTCCAGCACGCTCTCGGTGCTGTCTTCGCTGGCCTTCGCCAGGTCGTCCATCAGACCGCTGATCAAGGTGTTCACCGGCAGTTGCATCTGTTTGGCGAACGACAGGATCAGGGCACGTTGCAGCAATGGCGTCTCACCGGCCTGCTTGGCATAGACCTCCAGCACTCGCTGCCAGTGTTCCGGCGGCAGGTTCAGGTCCAGGGCCTTGCTGGCGTGCCAGTCGGCGTAATAAGCGTAGGCGGTGAGGAATGCATCCGGCTCGCCATCCTGGCCCCACCAGGTGAAGCTCGCCGACGGGCCGGCCATCTGCACCAGGCGCAAGCGACTGTTCTGCATGATCAAACGCAAGCGGTCGCGGATCTGCGGGTTCGACGCCAGGGACGGGTAGGCAATACTCAACGGCAACAAGCGGCTGGCGGTCTGTTCGACGCCGCCGTACGGGTAGCTCAACAGGTCGTCCAGGGCCGAACGGAACAGCGCTTGCGGGCTGTCATCCAGGCGCAGGCGAATGTCACTGGCGTCGGCCGGCAGGTTCAGTGGCGTGGCGTCACTCATGACGTCGAGGCGCTGGCTCTGGGTGACTTGCCAACCGTTGCCGCTGGCATTGAGGTGCATGGCCAGGGCGTCCTGGGTTTCGCCATTGAGTTGCAACTGCACGGTCAAGTCGCCGTTGCTCAGCTCCATGGTCGGCAGCGCGACGTAGTTGATGCCATTTTTCAGGTCCGCGACCACACGCTGTTCGGCGCCGGCGTAGCGGATCAACAGTTCGGCCTTGAGCGGTTTTTCCGACTGGCTGAAGACGAACAGGCCCAGTTGCGGCTTGTCGCCCACGCGGAAGCGGGTCGGGCCGCTCCACTTCAGGTACAGCGGTTTTTCCGAGGCGATGAACTGCTTCTTCTGCCCCACCTGGCCGTCGTCAGCGATTGCCTTGGCGGTGATGCGCCAGCGGGTCAGGGAGTCCGGCATCTTGAAGGTAAAGCGGGCCTTGCCGTTGGCGTCGGTGACCAGCTCCGGTTGCCATGCGGCGGTGTCGACGTCTTCGCGACGCGGCCGTTCCAGCACCTTGACGCCACGCTCGCTGCGGTTGGCCTTGCCCGGTGCGCCAGGGCTGCCCGGCAGCGCCACGTCGTAGCTGATGAATGACAGGCTGGCGCTGGTGCGCACGTTGTTGCGGCGTGGGTGATAGAAGAACTGGTCGATGGTGGGCGCCACTTCCGGTTGCAGGGCATAGACCATTTCATCGACGACGCTGACGGTCAGGTGCGCCGGGATCGCCTTGCCGGCGAACTGGGTGCCCAAGTCCACGGTTACGGTGTCGCCCGGGCGATACGTGGCTTTATCGGTGGTGATGGCCACGTCGATCTGCGGCGCAACCACCTTGATGCCGGCGTTCTGGAAGCTGTACTGGCCGCCCTTGGTGTACAGCACCGAGAAGGTCAGGTTCGGCGCAAAGTTGTCTTTCACGGCAATGCGCGCGCGGTATTGGGTGTCGCTGAGCTTTTCCATCTTCAGCCAGTCGGCGCCCTTGGTCAGTAGCGCGGTAGCCTCGACCTTGTCCCGCTCCAGGGACAGCAGCGCGTCGCTGACCGGTTCCGGGAAAGTGATCAAGGCCAGGGCTTCGTCACTGGTCTTGTATTCAGGCTTGTCGAAGACGATCTCGACCGTGCCCGGCACGGCCTTGATACCTTCACCGGTTACCGCATGCGCGACCGCGCCAATGACCCGGCCGTGGTCGTCCTTGAGCGTCAGGTTGTAGGTGCCAGGACGCTCGAAGGACAGGCTGAAACCCTTGTCCTTGGCCGCCAGCTTGCCTTCGCCGGTGCTCTGGTCTTCCAGGCGTACCCAGGCGTAGCTGCCCGGGGTCACGGCCTTGGCCTGCTCGTTGCCGCCTTCGTTGGCGTAGCTGAACGACACTTTCTGGCCGACGGCGCTGAACCGCTGGGGAGCGCCCAGGCGGAAATTCGCCGCGCCACGATCGATGAGGATTTCCTTGCTGGTCTTGACCCGATAGGCCGCGCCATCGCTGGCGAATACAGTAAGTGTGTAGCGGCTTGGCTTGTCGGCGGCCGGCAGGTCGAGGACCGCGTTGCCCTTGGCGTCGGTGGTCACTTCGCTGCTGGTCAGCTCCACCGGGAATTGCCCCAGGTATTGCAGCTCGTTATCTACCATCGACAGTTGCTGGGCGCGCAGACTCAGGCTGACCTTGGCGTCCGCCACGGGCTTGCCGTCCGGGTACAGCAACACCAGATTGCCCTTGACCGGCTCGCCGGTGCGGTAATCCTGCTTGGCGAGGTTCAGGGCGATTTCGAAATGCGGCTTGACGTATTCAGCCACGCGAAAGGCGCTGCTGTAGAGCTGATCCTTGTAGCTGAAGCGCAACTCATAACCACCGGCCACGGCATTTTCCGGCAATTGGAAACGGCCCTGGGTGCCGGCCTTGGAGTCGAGTTTCAGGGCCAGGGTTTGCAGCGCAGTGCCGGTCGCGTCCAGCACGCTGACGTTGACGTCGGCGGCGGTCGGTTGCACCGAGTCGCGGGCGTTCTTGAACTCCCGGCCAACGATCTTCAGTGACACCCAATCCCCCGGCCGGTACAGCGGCCGGTCAGTGAACGCGTAAAGCTTGGTGTCGTAGATTTCGCTGTCGTAGTAAAAGTTTTCCGAGACGAACACCCCGCCCTCTTCGTCCTCGCCAATGACGAACGAACGCTCCGGGCTGACGTGCTTGAGGCGCAGCAGGCCGTCTTCATCGGTGGCACCGCTGCTCATCACGCCCAGGCCGTCGGTCCACAGCACGTTGACCTTGGGCACCGAACGGCCCTCATGCTTGCGCGCGGCCCAGACCAGCAATTCGTCGCCGGCAATCTTGCTCACGGCCACGGTGTTGGAGACAAAGACCATCGTCGTCGCCCGGTACTTGCCGATCAGCGCTTCCACCAGGTACAGGCCCGGCTTCAACTGGCCCAGCGGCACGTAGACATTGCCCGGCGCGACGCTGACAAAGTCGCTGGACGAACCGGCCAGGTCGACGCCGGCCGGTGGCTGGATCGGTTTGGCCTGCCACAGCGGATAGCGGAACTGGCTGACCACCGGCAAGCCGGGGATCAAGGCGAATTGCGCTGGAGCGTCGTACGGGGTCGGCGCGATCAGGGCATTGCCGACCTTCAGCTCCGGCACTTCTTCAGTGACTTGCTGGCGGGACTCGTAGGAGAACGCCCGCTGCATCACCCGGCGGGACTTGCGATACCAGTTGTCCCACAGGTACGCGAGGGTATTGGACAAGCCTTCGCCCTTGAACTGGCCGTCGCTGACCACGCGATGCAGGTTCTTCTGGCGCTTGAGGAACTCCAGTGGCTTTTCGATGCGATAGACGCGGATATCGGCGCCGCCGTAGGGCTCCATGCGGAACCGGCGGTAGTCGCGACCCGGCGCTTCGAGACGGACCATCGCCTGCTCGTCGCTGGCGAAACTGCTGTCGGCTAGCAGGAAGAAGCTTTCACCGGACACCGGCGTGTAGCCGCTGGGCTCCACGGTGTCTTCGGCATTCACGAGAGGTGCCAGCAACAGGGCAAACAGCAGGGGCAGTTTCGAACACAAGCGCAGCATGCGGGCACCGGTCATTGGGTGAGAAAGTTGAGTCGATAGACGCCGATGAAGTTGGGGTTGGCTGCGTCGGGTATCCATCGGGTGTCCTTCCAGTTCATGAGTTGTTGCAGGCTTGCGGAACGCATGCCGTTGTCAGTGGGGGTGGTAGTGCCGGTGTGATAGGCGATGTAGCGGCCCATCCAGATCATCAGGTGCTGGTCGTCGCCCTGGTCGAAGAACATCAGGTCGCCGGGCCGGGCCTGGGTGACATCGCGGCCCACCAGACGGCTGTTGAACTGGATCAGCTTGATCGCGTTGACATAGGGCCCGACCTTGCCGCCGCCCTGTTGCCATTGCTGGGCGAGGCGCCGTTGCGCATCGCTCAGCGGCAGCTCCGGCGGCAGGTAGCGGTTGGACAGGCCATTGCTGCGCAACCATTTCTGGTCATGGACTTTCAGCGCTTCGTTGGCAGCGAAACGCACCAGTCCGGCGCAGTCCTGCTGGTACCAACGCGGGCTCGGGCCTTTGCTCAGTTGCTCCTGGGCGATGCGCACGAACCAGGCCCGAAATACCTGGGATTGTTGCCCATCCAGCGGCGGCGCCTCATCGGCGAACGCCCGCGCGCCGAGCAGCAATGCCAGCAGCAGCACCAATCCGGGAATGCGGATCAGTCCTGTCACAGCGCTTTCCATTCCAGCGGCAACCATTGCCAATGGCCGTCCGGCTCGCTGCCTGCAGGCAAGGTCAGCGCATATTTGCCGTAGCCGCCGAGGGTGCGCAGTTTCGGAATCAGGTAGGTTTGCGCGGCGTTATAGAACACCGGTTCCATGTCCTGGGGCAGGCTGTCGAGGGTTTCGCGCTGCATCAGTTGCGCCATGGAGTCCGGGCCAAAGTAGACCGGCATCAATTGGTCCTTGGGCACTACATCGGCCATGGGCGGGAAGCGTTTGTCGAGGGTGCCGAGGGCCTTGTCGACCAGTTTGTCGTCAAGGGAGAACAGCAGGGTCGAACCGTGGCGCGCCAGGCTGACCCGCATGAACGCCTTGCCGGTGATCGACTCGGGCTGCTCAGCGTCCTTGGCCAGGTAGGGGCCGAAGTTGGAGCTGACCTGGCGTTGCCATTGGTGCATCGCGCCTTGCTGCTTCTCTACAACCGGGAACGCATGTTCGGCGACATTGTTTTCATAGGCGCCCACCATCGAACCGAACAGCTTGCCCAGGTCGGCGTCGAGCTTGCCGTCGTCTTCGTTCAGGCTTGCCACCAGCAGCGGGGTGTACAGGCGCGACTCGGCGTACCAGCACAGGCCCGCCGCACCCGCCACGTGATCAACCATGGCCTGGGCGGCTTTTTCGTCGGCGCCGAGTTTCACCAGCAGGGGCTTCTGCTGCTCGGCGGCCAGGGGCAAGGCTACGCAGGCGCTGGCGCCCATCGGCATGGCTTGCCAGATGGGCTTGAAATCCAAGTCCGGCTGGTTCTCCAATTCGTCCATGGCCAGGAAGCTGTGCCAGCCCTTGTCGTCCATGTCGAAACGCAAGCCGGCGAAGTTCGGAATGAAACGCTGGTAACCCATGGCGAGCACGCTGGCGTTGACCGAGATGCGCTGCTTGACCTGCGGCGCCTTGGGCGGCAGGCCGAAGGCTTCCGGGAAGAGTTTCTCACCGGCCAGCAACGCTTCGAGGGCCTGGGTCGAGATCATGCCCGGTTCGTCGGTAGGGCCACTGCCCTGGTCGTAGAGCTTGGTCGGGTTGGACAGCACCACCAGCTTGTCGCCATGGGACGCGAAAACCAGGGATTTGCTGGCGTTATAACTCAGTTGATAGAGCGCGACTTCATCGCCGCCCACCTTCAGGTCGCCGAGCTTGCTCAACTGGGTGTCGTCCAGGGCGACTTTCGCCAACGGCTCCAGCACCTTCGCCAATCCGCCACGGTCCATCACCAGCAGGAAATCCTTGAGTCGGCCGTCCGCACCGCGCCACAGCGCGACGTCGGCTGGCTGGTCGAAAAGCTGCTCGATCAGGCTGTCCTGCAGCTTGAGGTCATGCTCGTAGATGATCCGGCGCAGGCTGCCGATCAGGCCGAGGCGGTCGGCGTGGGCCTCGTAATAGAAGACGAAATCCTCGGTGAGCGTGGCCTTGAGGAACGGCACGGCCAGCAGGTCCTTGGGCAATTGGCTCAAGGAGTGCGCCTCGAGCAGACCGTCGGGACGGCTCACGCCGAGCTTTTCCAACGCCAGCTCCGTGGGCGGCGCCTTGGGCTTGGTCATGAACCAGCCCAACCCGGCGGCCACGCCGGTCACCAGGCATAGCCCGATCAGTATCGCCGGCCAGCGGCGCACTGGTTTGGCGACAGGGGTCGGCGTGGTCGGGGAAGCAGTGTTGTCGCTCATATTCACAAGGGCCTGTTCATCCGTGGAGCGGATACTTAGTAATTGAAAGTCTTGACCAGCAACAGATCGCCAATGGCGCGCAGGGGCACGACAAAGGTCTCGCGTTTTTCATCGACGGTGTTTTCGTTGAGCACCAGGTTGATCTGCGAGGTGATCACCTCGTTCTGGTTGCTCGTTTCATCGAAGTTGTAGCCGCCGCTGCCGTAGTTGCCCCAATAGTTCACGTAGACCAGGTAGGTACCGTGCATCGGCGCGGTCATGGTGAACATCTCGGGGCCGGGGCCATCGACGCCGTCCGGGTCGAGGCCGCCGCCATTGCTCAGCGCCGGCTGGCCGAAGAATGCATGCTGGCCATCGGGTGTGACGATATGCAGGTCGAGTTCGGCCTTGGGGTCGTCCCAGCCCAGCACCACGCGAATTTGCGCCGGGGTGCGCAGGTTGTTGGCTTCATAAAACTGCACGCGCTTGAGGGACTGTCCTTCGGAGCTGCGCACCTCGACGCTGTTGGAGCCGGCGCCAAAGGCATACGGCCGGGCAAAACGCCCCTCGTCGTCGGTATAGAGGTTCAACGGGTTGCCGTTGACTGCCAGGCTGTGGGGCTGGCGCGCCGTGCCCATGTCCTTGATCCGACCTTCGATCATCGTGCGATTGCGCTGGATGCCTCGGTCAATGGGCGGTGTCGGATAGGCGACCTGAGGGTTTTCCGTGCGATCGAGCAAGCCGCTATAACGCCAGCCACCGACCGGCTCCGACAACTCGGCCGAAGGCCCGGCCCACGCCAACGGCGCACCGAGCAGCACGATCGATAAAAAAAGAAAACGCACGTATGCCTCCTGCCATGCACAACGCAACCCGGCGCCCTTCCCCGGGCGCTGTTTGTCATTATTCGGATTACGTCTGAAGGCCCCGTTACAAGGGGCCGTAGATGGCGCGAAGAGTAGCCATTTGACGGATTTTTCACAATCGGGGAACGCGCGATTCTGTGTGCGAAATCACGGACTGAGGATAGCGTGAGCCGAATAGGGACTTTATTCGGCTCACTAAATGAGCCGAATAGCGCTATTATTCGGCTCACTCACTTTCGGACAGACTCATGGCAGCTCATTGGATCTGGCAGCAGGCCGAATGGCCCGACTTTCACTGGCAAGCTGAAGCATTGGCGCCGGCGCTAAGGGAATGCGTAAAGGCGCAAGGTCGGTTGCTGGGCATGACGGGCGCGGTCACGGCGTCAATCAGCGTGCAGAACGAACTTGATGCCTTGTTGCAAAACATCGTGTCCTCTTCAGCTATCGAAGGAGAACAGTTGAATGTCGGCTCGGTGCGCTCGTCCCTGGCCCGCCGCCTGGGCCTGGAACACGCCGATGACACTTCGGTCACTCAGCGCAGCGAAGGCTTGGCGAAGCTGCTGTTGGATGCGACTCGGCATTTCAACCAGCCCTTGACTGTCGAACGCTTGCTGGAATGGCATGAGTGGTTATTTCCTGATCAAACCAGCGACCTTGCCCATCGACGGATCCGCGTAGGTGCACTGCGCGGTGACGAACCGATGCAAGTGCTTTCGGGAAGGCTGGAGCGGCCTACCGTGCATTTCGAAGCGCCGCCTCGAAATGGACTTGAGCAACAATTGCAACAGTTCATCGACTGGTTCGAAGCCAGCCGTCATCAGTCCAGCATCGATCCGCTGCTACGTGCCGGCATCGCTCATTTCTGGTTTGTCACCCTGCACCCATTCGACGATGGCAATGGCCGCCTGACCCGCACCCTGACCGATCTTGCACTGGCCCAGGGCGAGGCCCAGGCGATCCGTTTCCACGCGATGTCGGTGAGCATTCTGGATGATCGCGTCGGTTATTACCGAATTCTGGAAAACAGCCAGAGGGCCACGCTGGATATCACCGACTGGTTGACCTGGTTCCTGCAAACGCTTTTGCGCAGCCTGCAGAAGGCAATGACCAATATCGAAAGTGTTCTGGGCAAGACGCGTTTCTGGCAAGTCCATCGCGACTCGGCGCTCTCACCGGAACAGATCAAAGCGCTGGACCGATTGCTCGACGGTGGTGAAAAGGGGTTCGAGCAGGGCATCAGCGCAGCTCAGTACCAAGCCGTGGCCAAGGTCTCCAAGGCAACGGCCACGCGACACCTGACGGAGCTGTTGGAGAAGGGCTGCCTGGAGCGGATGCCCGGCGGGGGACGCAGCACCCGTTATCGCATCAATTATCCCGCTGGATAGATCGTCTTGTGGCGAGGGGATTCATCCCCGTTGGGTTGCGAAGCAGCCCCAAAAAAATTCAGGCAATTTGCCTGACGCACCGAGGTGCCTGGCTCAGGGGTCGCTTCGCAACCCAGCGGGGATGAATCCCCTCGCCACAGGTTTAACTCCTTTCAGATAATGGCTGCAGTCTGGCCACCCTGATTTGCCCCAAACCCCCATGTCTGCTAGTGTCGCGCCGGTTTAACAGTCAACCGGAATAGCCGCCATGGCCCGCAAGAAAGCTGCACTGGATTTCGAACAATCTCTGGCCGACCTGCAAGCGCTGGTCGAACGCCTGGAGAACGGCGAACTGTCGCTGGAAGACTCGCTAACCGCTTTCGAGCAGGGTATCGGCTTGACTCGCGACTGCCAGGCGGCGCTGGCCCAGGCCGAGCAGAAAGTGCAACTGCTGCTGGAACGCGACGGCGAGCTGACCGAAGAACCGTTCGACGCGGAACAGCCTGAATGATCGGCGCGTATCAGGCCAGCAGTCAGGCCCGGGTCAATGCCGCGCTGGACAGCTTGTTCGCCGCCCCGAGCGCTGAACTGACGCGGCTGTACGAAGCCATGCGCTATAGCGTGATGAACGGCGGCAAGCGCGTGCGTCCGTTGCTCGCCTATGCCGCGTGCGAAGCCCTTGGCGGCGCTGCCGAGCAGGCCAACGGCGCGGCCTGCGCGGTGGAACTGATCCACGCCTATTCGCTGGTGCACGACGACTTGCCGGCCATGGACGATGACGACCTGCGTCGCGGCCAGCCGACCACGCACAAGAAATTCGACGAAGCCTGCGCGATCCTCGCGGGCGACGGTTTGCAAAGCCTGGCTTTCAGCGCCCTGCTGGACCCGGCCCTTAGCAATTGCCCGGCAGAGGTTCGCCTGGACATGATCAGCGCCCTGGCACAAGCGGCAGGCCCGGCTGGCATGGTCGGCGGCCAGGCCATCGACCTCGGTTCGGTGGGCTTGAAACTCGACCAGGACGCCCTGGAATACATGCATCGGCACAAGACCGGCGCGCTGATCGAAGCCAGCGTCCGGCTCGGCGCCCTGGCCAGCGGCCGGGCCACGCCTGAACAGCTGCAAGCCTTGCAGACCTACGCCCGGGCCATCGGCCTGGCCTTCCAGGTGCAGGACGACATCCTCGACGTCGAAAGCGATACCCAGACTCTCGGCAAACGCCAGGGCGCCGATATCGCCCGTGACAAGCCGACCTACCCGGCCCTGCTCGGACTCGAGGCCGCCAAGGCCTACGCGCTGGAGCTGCGCGACCAGGCCCTGGACGCGCTGCGACCCTTTGACGCGGCCGCCGAACCGTTGCGCGAGCTGGCGCGTTATATCGTCGAACGACGCAGCTGATACACGGTCAACCCAATTACAAGTGCGTATCGGCCAAGTTCCGGCCAACGCGTGGGCAGCTTGCGATGCATAAGGTAAACTGCCGCCTCTTTTATACCTATAACGATTCGCCTGATGCCCACGACGTTCCAAGAGATTCCCCGCACACGCCCGTCCACGCCCTTGCTGGACCGCGCCAACACGCCGGACGGCTTGCGTCGGCTGGGTGAAGCCGAGCTGGAAACCCTGGCCGATGAGTTGCGCCTGGAATTGCTCTACACGGTCGGCCAGACCGGTGGGCATTTCGGCGCTGGCCTGGGCGTCATCGAGCTGACCATCGCCCTGCATTACGTCTTCGACACTCCGGACGATCGCCTGGTGTGGGACGTTGGCCATCAGGCCTACCCGCATAAAATCCTCACCGGCCGCCGCGACCGCATGGGCACGCTGCGCCAGAAGAACGGCATCGCGGCTTTTCCGCGCCGTTCCGAGAGCGAGTACGACACCTTTGGCGTCGGTCATTCCAGCACCTCCATCAGCGCTGCCCTTGGCATGGCCATTGCCGCCCGCCTGCAGAACAGCGAACGCAAGGCGATCGCCGTGATCGGCGATGGTGCGTTGACGGCGGGCATGGCCTTCGAGGCGCTGAACCACGCCCCTGAAGTCGACGCCAACATGCTGGTGATCCTCAACGACAACGACATGTCGATCTCGCGCAATGTCGGCGGCTTGTCCAACTACCTGGCGAAGATCCTCTCCAGCCGCACCTATGCGAGCATGCGCGAAGGCAGCAAGAAGGTCTTGTCGCGCCTGCCCGGCGCCTGGGAAATCGCCCGCCGTACCGAAGAATATGCCAAGGGCATGCTGGTCCCCGGCACGCTGTTCGAAGAGCTGGGCTGGAACTACATCGGCCCCATCGACGGCCACGATCTGCCGACGCTGATCGCCACCCTGCGCAACATGCGCGATCTCAAGGGGCCGCAGTTCCTGCACGTGGTCACCAAGAAAGGCAAAGGCTTCGCTCCGGCGGAAGTCGACCCGATCGGCTATCACGCGATCACCAAGCTCGAACCCCTGGATGCCCCCGCCGCCGCGCCGAAAAAGGCCGGCGGACCGAAGTATTCCGGCGTGTTCGGCCAATGGCTGTGCGACATGGCCGACGCCGACCCGCGCCTGGTGGGCATTACCCCGGCGATGAAGGAAGGTTCGGACCTGGTGGCGTTCAGCGAACGTTACCCGCAGCGTTATTTCGACGTGGCAATTGCCGAACAGCATGCCGTTACGCTCGCCGCCGGCATGGCCTGCGAAGGCGCCAAACCGGTGGTGGCGATCTACTCGACGTTCCTGCAACGCGGCTATGACCAACTGGTGCATGACGTCGCCGTGCAGAACCTCGACGTGCTGTTCGCCATTGACCGGGCGGGCCTGGTGGGCGAAGACGGTCCGACCCATGCCGGCAGCTTCGACCTGTCCTACCTGCGCTGCATCCCCGGCATGCTGGTGATGACGCCGAGCGACGAGAACGAATTGCGCAAGATGCTCACCACCGGCCACCTGTTCAACGGTCCGGCGGCGGTGCGCTACCCGCGTGGCACCGGCCCGAATGCAACGATCGAAAGCGACCTGGAGCCGATCGAGATCGGCAAAGGCGTGATCCGCCGCCACGGCAAGCAAACCGCCCTGCTGGTGTTTGGTGTACAGCTGGCGGAAGCCTTGAAGGTCGCCGAAAAACTCGACGCCACCGTGGTGGACATGCGTTTCGTCAAACCGCTGGACGAAGCCCTGGTGCGCGAGATGGCCGGCAGCCACGAACTGCTGGTGACCATCGAGGAGAACGCCATCATGGGCGGCGCCGGCGCGGCGGTCAGCGAGTTTCTGGCCCGGGAAAACATCCTCAAGTCGGTGCTGCACCTGGGGTTGCCGGACATCTACGTCGAGCACGCCAAGCCGGCGCAGATGCTCGCCGAATGCGGGCTGGACGAGGTGGGGATCGAAGCGGCGGTGCGGCTGCGGTTGCAGTTGCTGGGCTTGTAAGTACAGCCAACACAAGCCCCTGTGGGAGCGAGCTTGCTCGCGATAGCGGTGTATCAGCCGAGCATTAGTTGACTGACACTCCGCTATCGCGAGCAAGCTCGCTCCCACATTGGTTTTATGTGGACCCAGTCATAACGGAACATCAATGAAACGCCGCCTCACCCTAGCCCTCGCCCTGCTCCCGACCTTCAACCTGCTCGCCGAGACCTTCGAACGCGACCAGGCCCTCAAGCTGCCTGACATCCTGATCAGCGCCAATCGCCAGGTCGAGGCGCGCAATGACAGCAGCGCCGCCAACACAATCTTCACCCGCGACGACATCGAACGCCTGCAACCGGCCAGTGTCACCGACCTGCTCAGCCGCGTGCCCGGCGTACAGGTGGCACCGCTGGGCGGGCGCGGCAGCCTGCCGGGGATCTACATTCGCGGCACCAAGTCGGCCCAGAGCCTGGTGCTGGTGGACGGCCAGCGCATCGGCAACGCGACCTCCGGCGACAGCAATCTGCAACGCTTGAATATCAACCAGATCGAACGGGTGGAAGTGCTGCGCGGTTCGCGCTCGGTGATCTACGGCGCCGATGCGGTGGGCGGGGTCATTCAGATTTTCACCCGTCGAGGCGCCCAACAAGGCCTGCAGCCACGCCTGCATATGGGCGTCGGCAATCATCAGACCTGGGAGCGCAGCCTCGGTCTGTCCGGTGGCGACGAGCAGACCCGTTTCAACCTGGGCGCCAGCCTCGACGAAAGCGAGGGGAGCAATCGGACCCATGAGTCCTACGCCAGCGACCGCGACGCCGATGCCAACCGCAACCAGTCCTTCAGTCTCAGCCTGAGCCATGCAGCCAGCGACGACCTGGAAGTTGGCCTGAACCTGCTGGATAACCGTGGCAAAAGCGAATACGACAACCCGTTCGGCCGCTTCGACCCCAACACCTTCGAATCGCTGCCCCAGCAGCCCTACAGTGAATTTGCGGTCAGCAGTTTCAGCGGTTATGTCGATGGGCGGATCAACGACGCGTGGAAATCTCGCCTCGAGCTGGGCCACAGCGAGAACCGGGAAAAAACGTACGACAAGCTCAGCGATGTCCGGGAGGTGTTCAACACTTATCGCGACTCGCTGACCTGGCAGAACGACGTGACCCTGGACGAACGCAACAGCCTGATCCTCGGCGGCGACTGGTACCAGGACCGCGTCAACAGCACCACGCCGTTCGATGAAGACAGCCGCTGGAATCGTGCGGCATTCATCCAGCACCGATTCCAGGCCGAAACGTTCTCGACCGAGCTGGGCCTGCGCCGCGACCAGAACCAGCAGTTCGGCGGCCAGAACAGCTGGAGCGGCACCCTTACCCTGCCGGTCAACCCAACCAACGACGTGTTGCTGACCTACAGCGAAAGCTTCCGCGCGCCGACCTTCAACGATCTTTACTACCCGGACTTCAGCAACCCGGACCTGAAACCCGAGACGGCCAGAAGCTACGAATTGCAATGGCGCAGCCAACTGAGCGACAGCGCTCGCCTGGAAGCGTCCCTGTACCGCACGAACCTGGAAGACGCGATCATCTTCGGCAGCAATTCACGGCCGCAAAACGTCGCTTCGGCGCGGATCAACGGTTTCGAAATGGCCTACCGACAGGAACTGTTCGGCTGGCAGGGCAACCTCGGCCTGGCGATCATCGACCCGCGCGACCGCGACAGCGGCCACACCCTGGCACGCCGCGCCCGCCGCACGTTGAGCCTGGACCTGGACCGGCAATTCGATCGCCTCGGCCTCGGCGCGAGCTGGCAAGCGGTGAGCAGCAGTTACGACGACGAAAACAACCGCAACGCCCTGGGCGGCTATGCGCTGCTCGGAGTGCGCGGCAGTTTGGCGTTGAGCCGGGAAGTGAAGCTTGAGATGAAGGTCGATAACCTGCTGGACCAGAATTACAGCCGGGCGCTGTATAGCCATGACGGGGAACAGTATGGGTATCGGGAGGAAGGGCGGGCGTGGTTGTTTGGGGTGACCTGGACGCCTTCCCTCTGATCCAGGATTTATGGTGCCCGGCCTGGCCTCATCGCGAGCAAGCTCGCTCCCACAGGTGATCTGTGGCGGATATGACATCAGCGTTCGCCACGAATCCCTGTGGGAGCGAGCTTGCTCGCGATTGGGAGCCCCGCGGTCTAACGGTCTGGCGCAATCAACTCACACAACCGCGCCGTCGCCTCGATCATCTGCCCGCTGGCCCGCTCCAGACCTTTATCGTTGACCAGCAACAACCGCCCCTGCGCCACCGGCCAGGCTTTCCAGGCGTCAAGCTGCGCCTGCTCCGTAGCCAGGACCACCTGCGGTTGGCGCTGCAATACCGACTCCACGCTCACTTGCGGCGCCGGCAGGTCCAGGTCTGCAAAGACGTTGCGCGCGCCGCACACTGACAACGCATCACTGATGATCTGTCGGCCGCCCACGGTGTACAGCGGCCGATCCCAGACCTGATAGAACACCGGCAACGGCGTCTCCCGTCGGTAGCGTTGGCGCAGCGTCTCCAGGCGCAAGCGCAATTGCGCTGCCCGTTGCACGCCCCGCTCCGGGCGGCCGAGCTGGGCGGCGATGTCTTCGATTTGGTGGAGGAGCTGGTCGAGGCTGTGGGACTCGGCGATATAAATCGGAATGCCCAGGCCCTTGAGCTGTTCGCGCTGGGCCGGGCCGATACTGCCGGGCCAGAGCAGGAGCAGATCGGGCTGGAGGCTAAGCAAGCGCTCCATATCCAGCTGGCCATAACGGCCCACCGACGGCAGGTCCTTCAGGACCGGTGGACGATCGCCACCGTCCAGCACACCCACCAGCAGGTCGGCGGAGCCTAGTTCAACGACAATTTCAGAGAGCGACGGCGCCAGGCTGACGACACGATTGGCCGCCGTCGTCGAAGCGCTGGCGGCCAGCAACAGAACCGCCAGCCAGAGACGCATCAGCCGAGCTGGCGTGGGATGCGATACAGGTAGAACAGCACCGCAGTGGATAACGCCAGCAGCATCAGCGGTACAGCTTCCAACCCGACAAACACCGCCAGCGCACCAACCCACGCCGGCAGGCCTGCCGCCAGAAACGCTGCGCGACGCCGAGCCGCGAGAGTGATCCAGGCTTGGGGTTCTTCCGGTGTATCGAGGGATTTCTGCGTGGCGACCAAGGCGTTTTTATAACTGCCGAAAAATCGCAGGCTGACAAACATCGACGCCACGCCGGCGATAAACAACGGCATCGCCAATACCGGCAGAATCGCTTCGCCCTGGCCGAACACCGCGTTGATCACGAACAGCGGCAGCAACGCCAGCGCCAGGTATTGCCACCAACTGACGGCCAGCCGCCGCCGAACCTGACCACGCGTCACGCCCGGTCGACCTCGCCCTGGTGCTCGTTGCCCATCATGTGGTCGAGCTTGCTGGCCTTGGTTGCCAGGTAAAGCTTGTTGTGCGGGTTGTGCCCGGTATGCAGCGGCACGCGCTCCGCCACCACTACGCCCATGTCGGTCAATGCCTTGACCTTGCGCGGGTTGTTGGTCATCAGTCGCAAGGACTTGATGCCCAGGTGTTCGAGCATCGGTTGGCAAATGCTGTAGTCACGCAAGTCGGCGGCAAACCCGAGGCGCTCGTTGGCTTCGACAGTATCGGCGCCGCCGTCTTGCAGCTCGTAGGCACGGATCTTGTTCAACAGGCCGATGCCGCGGCCTTCCTGGCGCAGGTACAGCAGTACGCCACGGCCCTCGCGAGCAATGGCCTGCAGGGCCGCTTCGAGTTGCGAGCCGCAGTCGCAGCGCTGGCTGAACAAGGCATCGCCCGTCAGGCATTCGGAGTGCAGGCGACCGAGTACCGGAGCGCCGTCGGCGAAATCACCCAGGCTGAGCACGACGTGCTCGCGGCCGGTGGCTTCATCGAGAAAACCATGCATGGTGAATTGCGCAAAGGGTGTTGGCAGCTTGGAAGCGGCAACAAAAACGACAGGCACCGGTGTGCTCCTGATCTAGTACTGGAGATTCGCAGAGGCGGGCATTGTAACAGCACGATCCGACAGACGCTTAGGCTGAATTATCAACCATTACCATCGAAAAGTTTGATCACGGCTTTGGTGGCTTGCCACTCTCGTCGAAGGGATAGGGCTGCTTCCAACGTTCGAAAATCGGCTTCAATTGGCCGCTTTTCACCAGCACGTCCATGCGCCGGTCGAACAGTGCACGCAAGGCACGTCCGTTTTCGGTGTCGGCAAAGCCCAGGTACAGCGGCAGGTTGATCAGCGCAGAGAGCTTGAACTGCTGGGGGTCGTCGGCCTTGGCGAGCACATCCTGGATTTCCATCAACGCATCGATATAAAAATCGGCACGGTCGTGGACCAGCATCGGCAGGATCCCCACGGAGCGGTGGATTTCATTGAAGCGCCGGATGTTCGGCAGATAATTGTTGTATTCGTACCCGCGCATCCACACCAGCCGGTAATTACCCACCGTGGCCAACGTGGGAGAGGGCTTTGACGCCAGGCCCAACGCATAGATGTGATCGACGTCGTAGTGCCAATTGGGGTAGAGCACCCCCTCGGATTCGTCGCGATAGGCACCGACCTGCACGTCGACTTCGCCACGCTGCACCAGGCCGATCGAACGGGTGTAAGGCACGCTGCGGGTTTCCAGCTTGACGCCTTCGGGTTCGAACACCTCGCGCAGGATATCCCAGGCCATGCCCTGGCCATCCGCCTGGGTGTAGTCGGCCCACTCCTCGCTGGCCGCGCGGATCTTGCCGGGCAACGGCGCCGACTCGGCCACGCGAACACCGAGCAACGCCCCGAGACACAACAACAGCAACAGTGTGCGGCTTACGCCCATGCCTGGTTCCCTCAGGTAAAACACCACACCAACCCTTGCATTGCCAGCCAGGCGAACACGCCGGCCAATACGTCATCGAGCATGATGCCTACCCCGCCGTGTACATGCCGATCGATCCAGCGGATCGGCCACGGCTTGAGGATATCGAAGAAGCGGAACACCAGGAAACCCGTCAACAACCAATACCAGCCTTCCGGTACCAGCCACAGGGTAATCCACATGCCGACCATCTCGTCCCAGACGATGCCTTCATGGTCGTGCACCCGCAAATCATCCGCCACTTTGCCGCACAGCCAGAAGCCGAACAGCATGGTGATGCCGAGCATCAGCCAGTAGCCCCAATCCGGCAACATCTGCCACAACGGTATGAAGGGTAGCGCAACCAGCGAGCCCCATGTGCCTGGCGCTTTGGGCAACGTGCCCGAACCGAAGCCAAACGCCATGAAATGCCAGGGATTGCGCCAGACCGAGGGCGGAACGAATTCTGCCGGAACCTGGTTGGGATGATCTGTCACGGTGTCTCCCGAAAATGTTGATAGCCCCGGATTGGCGGGGTGATGTCCTGTCCAAGACTGTCGACCAGCATGACGCCCTGCCCCGCCGTGACACTGCCGACCACATGAATCGGCCAGCCTTCGGCGAGAAGTGCCGACAATCGGACCGGCGGCAGGGTGAACAGCAACACATAGTCGTCGCCGCCACTCAGGGCGGCATGTTGTGCCTGCGGCAGGCCAAACGCCAACAGAGCGTTGGACAACGGCAACCGGTCCCGTTCAACCCGTAACGCCACGCCGGATGCCAGCGCGATATGCCCGCAGTCCGCCAACAACCCATCGGAAATGTCCATTGCCGCGCTGGCCTTGCCCCGTAGAGCCAGGCCAAGGCCGATCTGCGGTTGTGGCGACCAGTAGTGAGCCAGCAGCGGCTCGGCGATAGCAGGCTCGGCACTGCGCTCGCCGAGAACCAGCGGCAACGCGCCAGCCGCATTGCCCAGGTCACCACCGACGCAAAGCAGATCGCCGGGTTGCGCGCCGCTGCGGGTCAGCGCCTGGCCGCACGGCACGCGGCCGAACACGGTCATGGTCAGGCTCAACGGCCCGTGGGTGGTATCGCCCCCCACCAGTGCTACACCACAAGCCTGGGCCATCTGGTTCAGGCCACGGGCATACGCCTGCAGCCAATCGGCGGCCACCGTCGGCAAGGTCAGGGCGAGGGTAAAGGCGAGAGGACTGGCGCCCATGGCGGCCAGGTCGCTGACCGCCACGGCCAGCGAGCGCTGGCCGAGCAGGAACGGGTCGCAAGGGTCCGGAAAATGCACACCGGCCACGAGCGTGTCGGTGGATACCGCGAGCTGTTCTCCGGGAGGAACGGCCAGCAGGGCGCAATCGTCGCCGATTCCGAGCGCAACGCCCTCGCCGCCTTGCGCACAGGCAGCGGCGGCAAAGTAGTGACGGATCAGCTCAAATTCGCCCATAGCCGCTACAAGCGCCAATCAGCGCTTGAACGCCTTCACTTCGGCTTCACGCAGACGCGGGGCGAGCTTGTCGAGTACGCCGTTGACGAACTTGTGGCCATCGGTGGAACCGAAGACTTTCGCCAGCTCGATCCCTTCGTTGATCACCACGCGGTACGGTACGTCGACGCGCTGCATCAGTTCCCAGGTGGACAGGCGCAACACAGCCAGCTCAACCGGGTCCAATTCATCGATCGTCAGGTCCAGGCAAGGTGCCAGGGCCGTATCGATTTCGGTCTTGTGGGCCGGGACGCCATGCAGGATCTCGCGGAAATACGCGCCATCGACATCGCTGAAGTCGTTATCGACGCGAAACTGCGCTTCGATCTCGTTCAGCGACTGCTTGGCCATGTGCCATTGGTACAGGGCCTGGGTCGCGAGCTGACGGGCTTCGCGGCGCTTGACGCTCTTCGAAGGCTTGCCGGCGTCGGCCGGTTTCGGCTCGCGCGGATTGAAACGATCGCTTTCGTCGCTAATCACTTGGCCTCCAACTGCGCCAGCAGGCTGACCATTTCCAGGGCGGACAGGGCAGCTTCGGCACCTTTGTTACCGGCCTTGGTGCCGGAACGTTCGATGGCTTGTTCGATGGAATCAACGGTCAGCACGCCGAAGGCAACCGGTACGCCGAATTCCATGGACACCTGGGCCAGGCCCTTGGTGCATTCGCCGGCCACGTATTCGAAGTGTGGAGTACCGCCACGAATGACCGCGCCGAGGGCGATGATCGCCGCAAATTCGCCTTTTTGTGCGACTTTCTGCGCAACCAGCGGAATTTCGAAGGCGCCAGGGGCACGGATAATGGTGATGTCGCCTTCGCTCACGCCATGGCGAACCAGGGCATCGACCGCACCGTCGACCAGGCTCTCAACCACAAAGCTGTTGAAACGGCCGACTACCAGCGCGTAGCGGCCCTTGGGGGCGATGAAGGTACCTTCGATGGTCTTCAGGGTCATTCGTCAGTTCTCTTAAAGAGCCGGAGCACGTTCTATACGTGCTCCTCAGTGATATTAGTCTCAAATACAGCGCCGCAGATTCCGGATTGCCATCGGCTCATACATCTGTGGCGAGGGGATTTATCCCCGCTGGGCTGCGCAGCGGCCCCTCTTTTTGGGACTGCTTCGCAGTCCAGCGGGGATAAATCCCCTCGCCACAATGGTTCTAACAAGCCTGAACAACAAGCCGGAATCCGCAGGCCATTATTCGGAGGGCACGTATTCTACAACTTCCAGATCGAAACCGGATATCGCATTAAATTTCATCGGTGCGCTCATCAGGCGCATTTTGCGTACGCCCAGGTCGCGCAGGATCTGCGAACCGGCCCCGACGATGCTGTAGGTGGTCGGTTTTTTCACCGGTTGATGTTCGGTGGTTTCGCGAATGTGCGCCAGCAGCACATCGCCATCGAGCGGGTGCCCGAGCAACAGCACCACGCCGCTGCCGGCCTCGGCTACCGCGGCCATGGCCGCGCGCAGGCTCCAGCGGCCCGGCTGCTTGACCATTAGCAGGTCACGCAGTGGGTCCATGTTGTGCACGCGAACCAGAGTCGGTTCTTCGGCGCACACGGTTCCCAGGGTCAGCGCCATGTGCACGTCGCCTTCCACCGAATCGCGGTAGGTCACCAGGTTGAACTGGCCCAGTTCGCTGTCCAGCGGCTGCTCGGCAATCCGCTGAACGGTACGCTCGTGGATCATCCGGTAGTGGATCAGATCGGCAATGGTGCCGATCTTGATGTCGTGCTCGGCAGCGAAAGCCTCAAGCTCGGCGCGACGGGACATGGTGCCGTCGTCGTTCATCACTTCGCAGATGACGCCGGCGGGCTCGAAACCGGCCATACGCGCGAGGTCGCACGCCGCTTCGGTGTGGCCGGCGCGGGCCAGGGTGCCGCCGGCCTGGGCCATCAGCGGGAAGATGTGACCGGGGCTGACGATGTCTTCGGCCCTGGCGTCGGCGGCCGCAGCGGCCTGCACGGTACGCGCCCGGTCCGCGGCGGAAATACCGGTGGTCACGCCCTCGGCGGCCTCGATGGACACGGTGAACTTGGTGCCGAACCCGGAACCGTTGCGTGGCGCCATCAACGGCAGCTTCAGCAGCTCGCAGCGCTCACGGGTCATCGGCATGCAGATCAGGCCACGGGCGTGCTTGGCCATGAAATTGATGTGTTCGGCCTTGCAGCATTCGGCGGCCATGATCAGGTCGCCTTCGTTCTCGCGGTCTTCGTCATCCATGAGGATGACCATCTTGCCTTGGCGGATGTCTTCAACCAGTTCTTCGATGCTATTGAGCGCCACGCGGCACCCCCTTGGGTCAGGATTTGAGGTAGCCGTTGGCGGCCAGAAAGCTTTCAGTGATGTTACCGGCCGCAGGTTCGGCAGCCTTGTCGCCCAGCAGCAGGCGCTCCAGGTAACGGGCCAGCAGGTCGACCTCCAGGTTGACCCGGCGACCAGGCCGGTACGAGGCCATGATGGTTTCGCTCAGCGTGTGCGGGATGATAGTCAGCAGGAATTCGGCACCATCCACCGCGTTGACGGTCAGGCTGGTGCCGTCGACCGTGATCGAGCCCTTGTGGGCGATGTACTTGGCGAGTTCTTTCGGAGCGCGGATACGAAACTCCACGGCCCGGGCGTTATCGGTACGCGACACCACTTCACCGACGCCATCGACATGACCGCTGACCAGGTGCCCACCCAGGCGGGTAGTCGGGGTCAGGGCTTTTTCCAGGTTGACCGGGCTGCCGCTCTTGAGGTCGTTCATCGCGGTGCAGTCGAGGGTTTCCCGGCTGACGTCCGCCAGGAAACCATTGCCCGGCAGTTCCACGGCGGTCAGGCAGACGCCGTTCACGGCGATGCTGTCGCCCAGCTTGACGTCGCTCAGGTCGAGCTTGCCGGTTTCGACGTGGACCCGCACATCGCCGCCCTTGGGAGTGAGTGCACGGATGCTGCCGATGGATTCGATGATGCCGGTAAACATGGAGTCCTCCTCGAGAACGGACCGTCGCTTGCGCGAAAGCCGGGAATTATACGCTGGCCTGCGGAGCGGGGACGGCGATGACTCGCCAGTCATCGCCCACGGCGCGAATGTCGGTGATTTGAAGCTGCGGCGCGTCTTTCATCTGCGCCAGCGGCCAATCGAGCAATGGCCGCGCCGTGGATCCGAGGAACTTGCCGGCGATGAAAATCTGGAATTCGTCGACCAACCCCTGCCGGGCGAAAGCACCCGCCAGGCGCGGGCCGGCTTCCACCAGCACTTCATTGACGCCACGGGCCGCCAGCTCCAGCAGCAGGCGATGCAGATCGACCTGGCCATCTTCCCCGGCGACGATCATGCATTCAGGGCCGTTGGCGTACTGTTCCTCAACCGCCATGCAGGTAGCGACAAGCGCCGGGCCCGCTCTGAAGAACGGCGCATCCAGCGGCACCCGCAGACGACCGTCCACCAGCACCCGCAGCGCCGGACGGCTCATGGCCAACGCGGTCTGCTCGGCGTCCAGCCCAAGCTCATCGGCACGCACGGTCAGCCGGGCGTTGTCCGCCAGTACCGTATCGGCGCCGGTCAGCACCACGCTGGCCTGGGCGCGCAGGCGTTGCACCGCTGAGCGAGCGGCCGGGCCGGTAATCCATTGGCTCTCGCCGCTTTCCATGGCGGTACGGCCATCCAGGCTCATGGCAAGCTTGACCCGCACGAACGGCAGGCCGTGCTCCATGCGCTTGAGAAACCCTTCGTTGAGCTTGCGCGCTTCGCCTTCGAGCACGCCGCTTTGTGTGGCGATGCCGGCCTGGGCGAGACGCTGCAGGCCGCGCCCGGCGACTTCCGGATTGGGGTCCTGCATTGCCGCGACCACCCGCGCCACGCCGGCATTGACCAGCGCATCGGCGCAGGGCGGCGTGCGCCCATGGTGGCTGCAAGGTTCGAGGGTCACGTAGGCCGTCGCGCCCCGGGCCTTGTCAGCAGCGGCGCGCAGGGCATGGACTTCGGCATGGGGTTCGCCCGCACGGATGTGCCAGCCTTCGCCGACCACCAGCCCGTCGCGCACGATCACGCAACCGACCCGGGGGTTGGGGTGGGTGCTGTAGTGACCGCGCCGCGCCAGTTCCAGGGCGCGGGCCATGTAGTGGGCGTCGAGGACGGCCTGCTGCGCCGCGCCGGTCATTCTTTCACCGGTTCGCGGGCCAGGCGGTCGATTTCCTCGCGGAACTCGTTGAGGTCCTGGAAACGCCGGTACACCGAGGCGAAGCGGATATAGGCCACTTCATCGAGCTTTTGCAGCTCGGCCATGACCAACTCGCCGACGACGAGGGACTTGACCTCACGCTCGCCCGTCGCGCGCAGCTTGTGCTTGATGTGCACCAGCGCCGCTTCCAGACGCTCGACGCTCACCGGGCGTTTTTCCAGGGCGCGCTGCATGCCGGCGCGCAGTTTTTCTTCATCGAACGGCTGGCGGCTGCCGTCGGTCTTGATCAGGCGCGGCAACACCAGTTCAGCGGTCTCGAACGTCGTGAAACGCTCGCCGCAGGCCAGGCATTCGCGGCGGCGGCGGACCTGTTCGCCCTCGGCGACCAGTCGCGAGTCGATGACTTTGGTGTCGTTGGCACCGCAGAAGGGACAGTGCATGGTGGCAGGCAACAAAAAAAGGGAGGGCCATGGTAGCGCATCCCACTGGCAAGACAAGCCATAGGGTTTACGGTATACAGACGGGCCTATTGTAAGACCCACGGAATTCACCTTGCTGGAGCCACCCATGCCGCTACGATCGCTCGTTTTGCTCAGTCTCTTCAGCCTGCTGATGGCGTGCAGCAGCGACGCCCCCAAGCCCGCTGCCCCCGCCCCGGCCCCGGCCCCAGCGCCGAAACAGGCCCAGGAAAAGGCCCGGCAGGCCACCGAGCTTGGCCCGCTGCCGGCCCATCAGCGCGAATTGAGCGGCACCCTGCAAGGCGTACCGGCCGGCGCCGAAGTCGAACTGGCGCTACTGGTGATCGATGACAAGGACCGCCCGCAACAACTGCTCGCCAGCTCCAGCCTGATCGGCACCAACCAGGCGCTGCCCTTTCGCCTGCGCTTCAATCCGGAAGCGTTCCCGGTCGGCGCCCGTGTCGAGTTGCGCGGCCGCGCCAGCCAGTCCGGCCAACTGATCCTGCATCTGCCGGAACAACGCATCACGCAACCGACCACCCAGGCGCTGGGCGTCCTGCAATTCGTCAAAGCTCCATGAAGGCACCGCAGCACCTGCAAGGTGCCTTGGTCGAGCTGCTGGGCGATGCGCGCCTGGTGTCCTGTGCGCTATCCGGCACCGACCTGGCGTTGTGGCTGATCGACGGCGAGAACATGGACCGGGCCTTCAGCCCGGAGGAAACCCGCCGCATCCTCCACGAACCGCCTTACTGGAGTTTCTGCTGGGCCAGCGGCCTGGCGCTGGCCCGCTACCTGGCCGAACACCCGCAGTGGGTCGAGGGCAAGCGGGTACTGGATTTCGGCGCCGGCTCCGGCGTGGCGGGTATCGCGGCGATCAAGGCCGGGGCGCGCGAAGTGGTGGCCTGCGACCTGGATCCGTTGGCGCTTGCCGCGTCAAGGGCCAACGCCGCGCTTAACGGCGTAGAGCTGAATTATTCAGCGGACTTTTTCGCCGAAGCCGATCGCTTCGACCTGATCCTGGTCGCCGATGTGCTTTATGACCGGGCCAACCTGCCGTTGCTCGACCAGTTCCTCAGCCGTGGCCGCGAGGCGCTGGTGGCGGACTCCCGGGTGCGCGATTTCCAGCATCCGCTGTATCGCCGTATTGAAATGCTCGAAGCCATGACTCTGCCGGACCTGGCCGAGCCGGAGGAGTTTCGGCATGTGAGCCTGTACCACGCGCGGCGCGACTGAAAGCTTCGCGAGCAGGCTCGCTCCCACAAGGGATTTTGTTCAGTTAACAGAAGTTGCCGGCACCACAAAACACTGTGGGAGCGAGCCTGCTCGCGAAAGCGGTGCATCAGGCGCCGCAAGTCCCGACTTTCAGCCATCCCCCACCAAGCCGTATAGTTGCCCCATTCAAGCGTTCTACGAGACTTCCCATGACCCAGGACACGCCGTACATCTTCGACGCCACCACTGCCGATTTCGACCAGTCGGTAATCGCCAACTCCTTCCACAAACCGGTGCTGGTGGATTTCTGGGCCGAGTGGTGTGCGCCGTGCAAGGCGCTGATGCCGATGCTGCAAGGCATCGCCGAGAGCTACCAGGGTGAACTGCTGCTGGCCAAGGTCAACTGCGACATCGAGCAGGACATCGTCGCCCGCTTCGGCATTCGCAGCCTGCCCACCGTTGTGTTGTTCAAGGACGGCCAGCCGGTCGACGGCTTTGCCGGTGCCCAGCCGGAATCGGCGGTGCGGGCAATGCTCGAACCCCATGTGCAGATGCCGCCGCCAGCCGCCGCCGATCCGCTGGAACAAGCCCAGGCGCTGTTCGACGACGGTCGTTTCGCCGACGCCGAAGCCCTGCTCAAGGCACTGCTGGTGGAAGACAACAGCAACGCCAAGGCGCTGATCCTCTATGCCCGCTGCCTGACCGAGCGCGGCGAGCTGGACGAAGCGCAGACAGTTCTGGATGCCGTGAAAAGTGACGAACACAAGGCCGCACTGGCCGGTGCCAAGGCGCAGATCCAGTTCCTCGGCCTGGCCAAGGACCTGCCGGACGCCGCCGACCTGAAGGCGCGCCTGGCGAAAGACCCACAAGATGATGAAGCGGTGTATCAACTGGCGATCCAGCAACTGGCGCGCCAGCAGTACGAACCCGCCCTCGATGCGCTGCTCAAGCTGTTCATCCGCAATCGCAGCTACAGCGAAGGCCTGCCGCACAAGACCTTGCTCCAAGTGTTCGAGCTGCTGGGCAATGACCACCCGCTGGTGACGACCTATCGCCGCAAGCTGTTCGCCGCGCTTTACTGACCGACCCAGCTGTAGAGCGGCGTATCCCCGCCGCTCAGCACCTTGACCTCGGCGCTGTGGCGCAGACGCACCAACAGCCGCTTGCCGGACGAAGCGCTGCCGGTCAGGCCTTCCAGCTGCTCCAGCAAGTCCGGGCCGGTCAATTGCCCGGCCTTGCGCAGCAGTTCCTTGGCGATCTGCCATTGGGCATCGTCCTGACTCGCCGGCCTGGCCGACGGTGTCGTCGCAACCTCGGACTTGGCCACCTGCAGCTGCGCGCCGAGCTGCGCCCAGTCGCCTTCATCCATCTCGATCGTCAAGTCCACCGGCCACTCGCCGACGGTTCCGCGTATCCGCAACATCACCGTGCTCCTGAAGATTTCATCTACGCATGCTCCCATGGGCCTTGCGCGACGCCAAGCAGACGGTCAAACTCTGCGCACTTTCGTTATAAGATTACATAACCTTTCCGGAGACTCGTCATGCGTCGTCTGCTTCTCGCTTTGCCGTTCGCCCTGCTGCCGTTGGCTGTCGCTCACGCGGCCGTCGAGCATGATCACGACCATGACCATGAGCACGGCAGCCTCGGCGCCCATGAACACGGCGTCGCTCGGCTGAACGCCGCGCTGGACGGCCAGACCCTGGAACTGGAGCTGGAGAGCCCGGCGATGAACCTGGTCGGCTTCGAACACGCCGCCACCAGCGATGCCGACAAGGCCAAGGTCGCCGCCGTGCGGGCGCAGCTGGATAAACCCCTGGCGCTGTTCAACCTGCCGGCCGCGGCCAAGTGCACCGTGGCCCATCAGGAGCTGGAGAGCCCGCTTTTCGGCGATGAGCCGGACCATGAAGACCACGACGAAGACGGCGACGAGCATCACGACGAGCACAGCGAGATCCATGCCCACTACCAGTTCACCTGCGCCGCTCCGGGCGCCTTGAAGAACCTGGACCTGGCGACCCTGTTCAAAACCTTCCCGGCCACCCAGAAAATTCAGGTACAACTGATCGGCCCGAGCGGTCAGCAAGGCGTTGAAGTGACGGCAAAGGCCCCTGCACTGAAATTCTGATCCACCGCAAAATCCCGATGTGGGAGCGAGCCTGCTCGCGAATGCGCCAGTACATTCAACGACGATGTTGGCTGACTCACCGCATTCGCGAGCAGGCTCGCTCCCACAGGTATTCCGTTAACCTGAAAAATCGGCGACATGACCCAAGCACTCATCGAACTGTCCGACCTGGGCTTCAGCTGGCCCGGGCATCCGCTCTTGCTGGATATCCCGGCGTTTCGCCTGGAGGCCGGTGAAACTCTGTTTCTCAAGGGCCCCAGCGGCAGCGGCAAGACCACGTTGCTGGGGCTGCTGGGCGGTGTGCAGACACCGGATCGCGGCAGCATCCGCCTGCTCGGTCAGGAACTCAGCGAACTGGGCGCCGGCCGCCGCGACCGCTTTCGCGTGGACCATACCGGCTACATTTTCCAGCAGTTCAACCTGCTGCCATTTCTCTCGGTGCGCGAAAACGTCGAGCTGCCCTGCCATTTCTCGACATTACGCGCGCAACGGGCGAAGCAACGCCATGGCAGCGTCGATCAAGCCGCCGCCACGCTGCTGGCTCACCTCGGGCTGAGCGATTCGAGCCTGCTGGATCGCCGCGCCGACTCATTGTCCATCGGCCAGCAACAACGGGTCGCCGCCGCCCGCGCGCTGATCGGCCAACCGGAACTGGTGATTGCCGACGAGCCGACCTCGGCGCTGGATTACGACGCCCGGGAAAACTTCCTGCGGCTGCTTTTCGCCGAATGCCGCGAAGCCGGTTCGAGCCTGCTGTTTGTCAGCCACGACCAGAGCCTGGCGCCGCTGTTCGATCGTCACCTCTCGCTGGCCGATCTCAATCGCGCCGCCACGCCACTCGAGGTCTGAGATGTATTTGTTCCGTCTAGCCATGGCCAGCCTGGCGAACCGCCGCTTCACGGCGATCCTCACCGCTTTTGCCATTGCCCTTTCCGTTTGCCTGCTGCTGGCCGTGGAGCGCGTGCGTACCGAGGCGCGGGCCAGTTTCGCCAGCACCATCAGCGGCACCGACCTGATTGTCGGCGCTCGCTCCGGTTCGGTGAACCTGCTGTTGTACTCGGTGTTTCGCATCGGCAACGCCACCAATAACATTCGCTGGGACAGCTTCGAGCAGTTCGCCAGCAATCCGAAAGTGAAATGGGCGATCCCCATGTCCCTTGGCGATTCCCATCGCGGTTATCGAGTGATGGGCACCACCGAGGCCTACTTCGAGCATTACCAGTACGGTCGCCGGCAGCATCTGGAACTGGCGGACGGCCGGGCATTCGTCAGCGATCCGTTCGAAGTGGTGCTCGGCGCGGAAGTGGCCGAGGCGCTGCATTACAAACTCGGCGAAAAGCTGGTGTTGGCCCACGGCGTGGCGGCCATCAGCCTGGTCAAGCACGACGACAAACCGTTCACCGTGGTCGGGATTCTCAAGCGCACCGGCACGCCAGTGGACCGCACGCTGCACATCAGCCTCGGCGGCATGGAGGCGATCCATATCGACTGGAAAAATGGCGTGCCGGCCCAGGGCAACGGCCGTATCAGCGCCGACCAGGCCCGCAATATGGACCTTACGCCCAAGGCGATCACCGCCTTCATGCTGGGCCTCAACAGCAAGATTTCCACGTTTGCGCTGCAACGGGAAATCAACGAATTCCGTGGCGAGCCGCTGCTGGCGATCCTGCCCGGTGTGGCGCTGCAAGAGTTGTGGAGCCTGATGGGCACGGCGGAAAAAGCCTTGTTCGTGATTTCACTGTTCGTGGTGCTGACCGGCTTGATCGGCATGCTCACGGCAATCCTCACCAGCCTCAACGAGCGCCGCCGGGAAATGGCGATCCTGCGCTCGGTGGGCGCGCGGCCGTGGCACATCGCGACGCTGCTGGTGCTCGAAGCCTTTGCGCTGGCGCTGGCCGGGGTCATCTCCGGGCTGGCCTTGCTGTACATCGGCATCGCCGTTGCCCAGGGTTACGTGCAGTCGGCCTACGGCCTGTATCTGCCGCTGGGCTGGCCGAGCGAGTATGAATGGACGCTGCTGGCTGGCATTCTGGTCGCCGCCTTGCTGATGGGCAGCGTGCCGGCCTGGCGCGCCTATCGCCAATCGCTGGCCGATGGCCTGTCGATCCGTTTATGAGGACGTTGAAAATGCCCCGCGCCCTGCTTGCGCTGTTGATGCTGGTCAGCCTGCCATTGTGGGCGGCCGAGCCGAGAGACCTGGCCTGGTCGGAAATGATCCCGCCGGACGCGCCGCCGGAAGTGCCGAACATGACGCCCCTGCATGACCTGTCGAAAATGAGCGACGCCCTGGCCGCCGAATCCGCGCCGGCGGCCCGGCAGGACATGCCCAACGCCCCGGTGGTCAAGGCCCTGGACGGCCAGCAGATTCGCTTGCCGGGTTATATCGTGCCGCTGGAGGTCAGCGAGGAAGGCCGCACGACCGACTTCCTGCTGGTGCCGTATTTCGGCGCCTGCATCCACGTGCCGCCCCCGCCGTCGAACCAGATCGTGCATGTGAAAAGCGAAGTCGGGGTCAAGCTCGACGAGCTTTATCAACCGTACTGGGTGGAAGGGCCGATGCAGGTCAAGCCATCCACCAGTGAACTGGCCGATGCCGGGTATCAGATGGAGGCGCAGAAGATTTACGTGTATGAGCTGCCGGAGTGAGTCTGGTAGCCGATGGTTTCCAGTGAAATAGCATTCGCGAGCAGGCTCGCTCCCACAGGGTTCAGCGTCGGCCACAAGATTCGTGTTCACAGCCGATCCACTGTGGGAGCGAGCCTGCTCGCGAAGCCTCAAGACCCACTCATCACACTTTCATTGAGCTGAGTCAAAAGACCGCTCCAGGCGGCTTCGTAACATGGGACATCCTTTTTGAATGTTCTCCGGAGCCCCCATGCAAAAGTCTCTGCTCAGCGCTTCCCTCGTCGCCCTCGCGCTCGCGGCACCACTCGCCCAGGCCCATACCGCCGGCGATATCATCGTTCGCGCCGGCGCCATCACCGTCAATCCGGATGCCGACAGTTCCAGCGTCAAGGTCGACCGTGGCCCGCTGGCCGGTGCCGACCTGGGCGGCAAGGCGACCATGAGCAGCGACACTCAGTTGGGCCTGAACTTCGCCTACATGCTCACCGACAATTGGGGGATCGAGCTGCTGGCGGCCTCGCCATTCGAGCACGACGTGAAAATCAAAGGCACCGCCCTGGGCGCGGCCAACGGCAAGCTCGGCACACTCAAGCACTTGCCGCCGACCCTGAGCCTGGTCTACTACCCGCTCGACGCCAAGTCGGCCTTCCAGCCTTACGTCGGCGCCGGCATCAACTACACCTGGATCTATGACGAACACGTCGGCAGCGACGCCAGCGCCAACGGTTTCAGCAACTTCCGGGCGAGCAACAGCTGGGGCATGGCGTGGCAAGTCGGCGCCGACTACATGCTGACGGACAACATCATGATCAACGGCCAGGTCCGCTACATCGACATCGACACCACCGCCTATGTCGACAACAACGCGGTGGCCGGCGGAACGCGGGCCAAGGTTGACGTGGACGTGGATCCGTTCGTCTACATGGTGGGGTTGGGTTACAAGTTCTGAGCCGAACCTGAAGGAACGAAAGCCCCTGTGGGAGCGAGCTTGCTCGCGATGACGGTGGATCAGTCGGCAATAATGTTGACTGACCCACCGCTATCGCGAGCAAGCTCGCTCCCACAGTTTTTTGGCTGGTGAAACTCAGCGCCCGAGTAACCGCGCCAGGCCCACGCTCATCGGCGTTTGCGCCGGCAAGTCGAAACGCTTCAGCAACCGACGGTTATCAGCCCGCGAATGGCGAATGTCGCCGGAGCGCGCCGGGCCGTAGCTGATCGCGGGCAAATCCCCGACCACGTCGGCCAGGGCCTGGAGCATCTGCTTGAGCGTGGTGGCCTGGTTCCAGCCGACATTCACCGCGCCCGCTTGCACTTCAGGTTTCTCGATGGCCTGCACCAGCACCTGTACCAGGTCTTCCACGTAGACGAAATCCCGGGTCTGCTCGCCGTCGCCGAACACGCTGATCGGCAAGCCTTTCTGGGCCCGCTCGCTGAAAATGCTGATGACCCCCGAGTACGGCGAGGACGGATCCTGGCGTGGACCGTAGATGTTGAAGAAGCGGAACATCACCGGTTCGAGATCGTGCTGGCGCCGGTAGAAGTCGAGGTAGAACTCGCTCGCCAGCTTGTCCGAAGCGTAGGGCGTAAGCGGCGCCTTGGAGGTGTCTTCGTCGATGGACTGGCCTTCACCATTGTTGCCATAGACCGCGGCGCTGGAAGCGAACAGCACCCGTTTCACGCCCGCCTGGCGCATGGCCTCGCAGACATTCAGGGTGCCGATGAAATTGCTCTGGTGGGTACGTACCGGGTCGTCCACCGAGGCTTGCACCGAGGCCACCGCCGCCAGGTGCGCCACCGCGCTGCACCCGGCCATGGCCCGGGCGACCAGCGCCGCATCGGCGACGTCGCCTTCGATCAGTTCGACTGCCGGGTTGTCCAGCGGCAGGTTGCTGCGCTTGCCGGTGGACAAGTCATCGAGAATGCGCACCGAATGGCCGTTGGCGAGCAACGCGTCGGTCAAGTGCGAACCGATGAAACCGGCGCCGCCGGTGATTAAAACAGGGCCTTTAGCCATGGCGATAAAACCTATCCAGTAAGCCCGGGAGTGCGGCGCGCCAGGCGCGTGGCTTGATCCCGAAAGTGTGCAGAATTTTCTTGCAGGCCAGTACCGCGTGCTGCGGTTCTTCGGCGGCGTCCGGCCGCGCGGCGTGGGCCTGGGGCGTGGGTGACTCGATGGCCAGCGGGTGCAGGGCGCGGGCTTCGGTAAGAATTGCCTGGCCCAGCGCCAGCGGCGTCGTCGCCTCGTGTCCGGCGTAATGGTACGTGCCCCACAGCGGCGCCGCGCAATCGAGTTGTTTGAGCACCGAAATGATTACCCGCGCCGCATCGTCGACCGGTGTCGGATTACCCCGGCGGTCGTCGGCCAGCAGCAGCTCTTCGGGCTGCTCGGCCCGGGCCAGGAACCGTCCGAGGATGCCATCGGCGCTGTCGTCCAACAGCCAGCCAAAACGCAGCAGCACATGCTGCGGACAGGTGGCGCGCACGCTTTGCTCGATGCGCCACAGTGCCTGGCCACGCAAGCCCAGGGGCACCGGCTCGTCTTTTTCGCTGTAGGCGGTGGCGCGCGAGCCGTCGAATACACGGTAACTCGAGGGTTGCACCAGGACGATGTTGTGATGCTGGCACAGTTCGGCCAGGCGCTCGACCGCCCGCTCCTGGCTCGCCAGGCGCTGCTCGCTGACGGTCTCGGCCTGGAACCAGTCGAAGTAGTACGCCAGGTTGATCAAGGCGTCCGGCCGGGTGTCGTCGAGCAACTGCGTCAGGCTCGCGGCATCCCAGCCATCTTCGGGCGGGCGGGGGGCAAGAAAACCGATGTCTTCTTCTGCACCGAGGCGAATCAGCGCCTGCCCAAGGGCATTTCCGCCGCCCAGTAACATAAGGCGCATTCGCATAAAGTCAGCAGGCCCAGTCTGTTGGCACAAGATTTTTGGTCGACAACGCCCGTGGGCGTGGTCGGAATCGTTGCATTTTGCGGGTTTAGTGCGCAACCGTCATCCGTAATGTGCAGATCGTGGCTTTGCGCAGGCCTTGAGGCCGCCATCGCGAGCAAGCTCGCTCCCACATGATTGCATGCACAGTCGAGATCCCCTGCTCGCGAAGGGGCCCTGCCAGGCAATAGAGATCCCGGACGGTACTTGCATCCTACCCACCCCACCCGCCTAAACTGCCCCTCATGAATCTGCCCCTTCCAGCCGACCACGCCATGGCAGGCTTTCACCCCGCCGTTCGCGCCTGGTTCAGCCAGACATTCCCGGCGGTCACCGCCGCCCAGGCCCGGGCGTGGCCGTTGATCAGCCAACGACGTTCGGTGCTGGTCGCGGCGCCCACCGGCTCGGGCAAGACCTTGACGGCGTTTCTCGCGGTGCTCGATGACCTGGTGCATCGCGGCCTGGAGCAAGGCGGTCTACCGGACCAGACCCTGGTGGTCTACGTCTCGCCGCTCAAGGCGTTGAGCAACGATATCCGCATCAATCTGCAAAATCCCCTGGCCGGCATCACCGAGCAGTTGCAACGAATGGGCTTGCCGCCGTTGCCCATCACCACGGCGGTGCGCACCGGCGACACACCGCAAAAAGATCGCACGGCGATGCGCAAGACCGCGCCGCACATCCTGGTGACCACGCCCGAATCGCTCTACGTGCTGCTCGGTTCCGATTCCGGCCGGCAGATGCTCGCCAGCACGCGCACGGTGATCATTGATGAAATCCACGCCATCGCCGCGAGCAAACGCGGCAGCCACCTGGCCTTGAGCCTGGAGCGACTGCAAGCGCTGTGCGCCGAACCGCTGGTGCGCATCGGACTGTCCGCCACGCAAAAACCCATCGAAGCGGTGTCGCGCTTTCTCGTCGGCCAGGGACGCACCTGTGAAATCGTCGACATCGGCCACGCCCGCCCACGGGACCTGGACATCGAAGTGCCGCCCGTGCCGCTTTCGGCGGTGATGGCCAACGATGTCTGGGAACTGGTCTACAACCGGCTCGCCGAACTGGCCCGGCAACACCGGACCACGCTGGTGTTCGTCAATACCCGGCGCCTGGCCGAGCGCCTGAGCCGGCATTTGAGCGAGCGCCTGGGCAAGGAGGCGGTGGCGGCCCATCACGGCAGCCTGGCCAAGGAATTTCGCCTCGACGCCGAACAACGCCTCAAGCGCGGCGAACTGCAGGTATTGATCGCCACCGCGTCCCTGGAGCTGGGCATCGACATCGGCGATGTCGACCTGGTCTGCCAGATCGCCTCGCCCCGTTCGATCTCGGCGTTCCTGCAAAGGGTCGGACGCTCCGGCCACCAGGTCGGCGGCACGCCAAAGGGGCGTCTGTTCGCCACCACTCGCGACGACCTGATCGAGTGCGTCGCCCTGCTCGACTGCGTGCGCCGTGGCGAGCTGGACATCCTGCACATCCCCGAGGCGCCGCTGGATGTGCTGGCGCAGCAGATCGTCGCCGAGGTCAGTTGCCAGGAATGGCACGAACAGGCGCTGCTGGAGATGTTCCGCCGTGCCTCGCCCTACGCCGAACTCGACGAAAATCACTACCAGGCGCTGTTGCAGATGCTCGCCGAGGGCGTCAATGGCCGCCAGGGTGTGCGCAGCGCGTACCTGCATCGCGACGCGGTCAGTCGGACCTTGCGCGGGCGCCGAGGCAGCAAGCTCACCGCCGTGACCAGCGGCGGCACGATTCCGGACAATGCCGACTACAGCGTGCTGCTCGAACCCCAGGGCCTGAACATCGGCAGCGTCAACGAAGATTTCGCGGTCGAGAGCATTGCCGGCGACGTGTTCCAGTTGGGCAATACCTCGTACCGGATCATCCGCGTCGAAAGTGGCCGCGTGCGGGTCGAGGACGCCCAGGGTCAACCGCCGACCATCCCGTTCTGGCTCGGCGAAGCCCCAGGGCGCAGCGCCGAGCTGTCCGAGGCCGTGGCCCGCCTCCAAGCCCGCCTGGATGAACTGCTCGGCGCCACACCGGGCAATCTGCAACCGGCCCTCGACTGGCTGACCGGGACCCTGCAACTGAACCTCGCCAGCGCCGAGCAACTGCTCGATTACCTCGCTCCGGCGCGCCTGGCCTTCGGCGCCCTGCCGTCCCAGGACACGCTGCTGATGGAGCGCTTTTTCGACGAATCCGGCGGTACGCAACTGATCATCCACACGCCGTTCGGCAGCCGCATCAACCGCGCCTGGGGCCTGGCCCTGCGCAAGCGTTTCTGCCGTACCTTCAATTTCGAATTGCAGGCCGCCGCCAGCGAAGACGCCATCGTGCTCTCGTTATCCACCAGCCACAGCTTCGAGCTGGACGAGGTCTGGCGTTACCTCAACAGCCACAGCGCCGAACAGATCCTGATCCAGGCGGTGCTGGATGCGCCGTTGTTCGGGGTGCGCTGGCGCTGGAACGCCGGCGTGGCCCTGGCGTTGCCGCGTTACGCCGGTGGGCGCAAGGTCGCGCCGCAGATCCAGCGCATGAAGAGCGAAGACCTGATCGCCAGCGTTTTTCCCGACCAGATCGCGTGCCTGGAAAATCTCGCCGGCGAGCGAGAGATTCCCGACCATCCGCTGGTGGAACAGACTCTCGACGATTGCCTGCACGAAGCCATGGACAGCGAAGGCTGGCTGGCCCTGTTGCGACGCATGGAAGCGGGCGAGATCCGCCTGGTCAGCCGCGACCTGCCGGCGCCCTCGCCCCTGGCGGCGGAAATTCTCAGTGCCCGGCCCTACACCTTTCTCGACGACGCGCCCCTGGAAGAACGCCGCACCCAAGCGGTGATCAATCGCCGCTGGAGCGATCCGCAATCCACCGATGACCTCGGCGCGCTGGACGCCGAAGCCATTCAGGCGGTGCGGGAAGAGGCCTGGCCGACGCCGAGCAATATCGATGAAATCCATGAAGCGCTGATGAGCCTGGCGTGCATCGCCGACAGCGAAGCCGACGCCGAGCCGTCGTGGCTGGAGGGCTTGCGGACCCTGGCCGAGCGCGGTCGCGCCAGCCATGTGCGGATCAGCGAGGAGCGTGGTTTGTGGGTACCGCTGGAACGGCTGACGTGCCTGCAAGCAATTTATCCACAGGCCCGATGGCAGCCGCCGCTGACGCCACTGCCGGGGTTTGATGAGCAGTGGGACAGCGACGACGCCGTGGTCGAGGTGCTGCGGGCGCGACTCAGCGCCTTCGGCCCGCAGCCGCTGACGGCGATCGCCTATCCGCTGGGGTTGTCACCCGCGCAAGCGACCCAGGCCCTGGCCCAACTGGAGCAACAAGGGTATGTGCTGCGCGGTCGGTTTACGCCGGGCACCGGGCAGGAAGAATGGTGCGAGCGGCACCTGCTGGCGCGGATCCACCGCTACACCGTCAAGCGCCTGCGCCGGGAAATCGAGCCGGTGACGCTGCAGGATTTCATGCGATTCCTCTTCGACTGGCAGCACCTGTCGCCATCCGCCCAAGGCCGGGGCAACGCCGTATTGCCATCGATCGTCAGCCAGTTCGAAGGTTATCCGGCGGCCGCCTCGGCCTGGGACAGCGACCTGTTGCCGGCGCGGATCAAGGATTATTCAGCGAGCTGGCTCGACGAACTGTGTCGCAGCGGCAAGTTTGTCTGGACGCGCCTGAGCGCCCGCCAGAAGCTGTCCGCCAGCGCCTTGCGCAGCACGCCGATCGTCTTGCTGCCGCGCCGCCAGGTCGGGCTCTGGAGCAGCCTAGCCGAGCAGACGCCGCTCGACGAGTTGTCGCCGAGGACGCAAAAAGTCCACCAGGCCCTCAGCGAGCACGGCGCATTGTTTTTCGATGAGTTGCTGCACGAAGCCCATCTGCTGCGCAGCGAACTGGAAAGCGCCTTGCAGGAACTGGTGGGCGCCGGGCTGGTGAACGCCGACAGCTTCGCCGGGCTGCGAGCCTTGATCACTCCCGCCAGCAAGCGCCAGGCCCGCAGCAGCCGGCGCGGGCGTGGAGCGTTTGTCGGCGGCATGGACGACGCCGGGCGCTGGGCCTTGTTGCGCCGCAGTTCGCCTGCTGCGCAACCGGGTAACCGCCCGGCGCCGACTGCGCCCGAGACCTTGGAACACATCGCCATGACCCTGCTGCGCCGTTACGGCGTGGTGTTCTGGCGTCTGCTGGAGCGCGAGGCCGATTGGCTACCGAGCTGGCGCGAGTTACTGCGCACTTTCCATCGCCTGGAGGCACGCGGCGAGATTCGCGGCGGGCGGTTTGTCAGCGGGCTGGCCGGCGAGCAATTTGCCTTGCCCGAAGCCATTCCCCTGCTGCGCGAAACGCGGCGCCGTCCCAGCGATGGCAGCCTGATCGCGGTGTGTGGGGTGGATCCGCTGAACCTCGCCGGGACCTTGCTGCCGGGAGCGAAAGTGCCGGCGCTGGCGAGTAATCGACTGGTATATCGCGATGGGTTGCCGGTGGCGGCGCTGATTGCCGGCAAGCCGCAGTTCTGGGTGGAGCTGGATGCTCAAGGGATGGCTGAGGCCAGGAGCAAGCTCATCCAGAAAAGTTGAGGGTGTCTGGGCGGCCCCTTCGCGAGCAGGCTCGCTCCCACAGGTTGACCATTCACCGCAAATCCAATGTGGGAGCGAGCCTGCTCGCGAAGAGGCACTCCGCTTTACCACATCATTGAGCTTGATCAGGCTGTTCATTCCCTGCCTTCGGCTCCTCGGCCAACCGCTTCGGCATCACCACCTGCTGTGGATAAGTCTGCGCAAAATGCACCGACGGCTCGTTATCCACAAGATTCTTGAGCCGCTGGTTGAACGCCCGGCTCACCGCATATTGCCCGCCTGACACAGTGCGGAACTGGGCGGTGAGCACCAGCCCGTTGAGGTCCATCTTGTCCACGCCGAACACATCCAGCGGCCCTTGCAGGTTGAACTTGAGGAACGGGTCTTCGGAAATCGAATCGCCAGCCTCGCGGATCAATTCAATGGCACGGTCCACATCGGTGTCGTAGGTGAACTGCACCGAGAAAAACGCAAAGGCGAATTGCCGGGACTGGTTGGTCACGGCCTTGATCTGCCCAAACGGCACCGAATGCACAAACCCCTTGCCGTCGCGCAGACGCAGGGTGCGGATGGTCAGGCCTTCGACAGTGCCTGCGTGGCCCGAGCTGAGTACCACCCAGTCACCGATGGACAGCGTGTCTTCAATGATGATGAACAACCCGGTGATCACGTCCTGTACCAGTTGCTGCGAACCGAAACCGATCGCCAGCCCCACCACCCCGGCACCGGCCAGCAACGGCGCGACGTTGATGCCCAGGTTGGCCATGGTGGTGATCGCGCAGATCACCACCAGGATGATCTTGGCGGCGTTGCGCAGCAGCGGCAGGATGGTCTTGACTCGCGTGCTGGGTTGGCGGGCGCCGCGCTTGTTGAGCGGCGGCTTGAGAGCCTCCTGGATCGCCGTGTCGAGCACCACCCAGGTCAGCCAGGTCATCAGGAAGATCAGGCCGATGCGGCTCAAGGAGTCACTGATCGCCCGGCCCACGGCGTTGCGCGAAGCGAATTCGAACAGGGAAATCCCCCAGATCCGCCCGAGGATTTCAATGAACGCCACCGCCATGACGATGCGCACCAAGGCGTGCAGCAAGCTCAACAGTCGTCCCTTGTAGGCGCTGTTACGCTGGATGGCTTCGGCCTTGGGCGACTTGAAGACGTGTTGGAATATGGTGCTGAGGAACACCATCGCGATCAACAGGATGGTGGTGAACAGGGCGCAACGCAGGGCTTTCTGGTTGTCTTCGCCGACGCCGATCAGGCTCACCGCCGACACCAGCACCATCAGCAGGATCGGCCAGTACCAGAGACCGGAAAAAATCCGCAAGGACTCCTGCAACGCCGGCTGTTTCAAGCGCTGGGCCAACGGTCGGTTGCGGATCAGGTGGGCCACCGGCCGGCGCATATGGATCACCAGCCAGCCAAAGATCATCGACGCCGACAGCCCGGTGAACACCGCAACGCTGCTGGTGATATTGCCGCCCAGTTGCCGGGCGATCTGCGGGCTGGTCAGTGCATCGCTGAGGGCGGCCAGAAAGCCGATCAGGAACAACGGCCGCGGGGTGAAACGACGAAGCATCGCCACCGCTCGCCGTTTGTGCCCGGCGTTGAACATCACGATCACGCAGAGCAGCACCGACGTGGAAAAAATACCGCTGCTGGTGGCGTAGGCGAAACACAGCGCCAGGGCGCGACCGACCGAGACTTGCAGGAAGTGGCTGACGTAAAGGGTGAGCGGCAGACAGGCCACAGCCGGCAAGGTATAGGGCAGCACATAGCCGAGCACGTCCAGCACCCGCTGGCGGGTGCGTAGCCAGCGGCGCCGGCGCAAGCGGCGCACCAGCAATCGCGCGGCGGTCCATATCAGCGCAAACGTCCCCAGCCATACGCCCGAGAGCAGCAGGAAATCCCCCGCCACGCGCCATGTGGAACGGGACGTCTGGTCCACCAGGCGATCGACTTCGTCCGCCGCCCGGTCCGCCCGCAGGCGCCAGGCGTCCACCAGGCTCTGGTTAAGGTCGAGCTTGTCCTGGACGTCATCGATGCTCGAACTGATCGCGCCCAGCAAACCGCCCTGCACCAGCGGTTCGGGCTCGGCCGGGGCCTCACTGGGATTGGAGGCGCCAGGGACAGCAGCGGTCCCGTAGGCGCTGGTGCCGGTCAGCGTCAGCAGGACCAACAGCAATACGGTGCTCAATCGAGACAAAACGCGGGGCTCCTTTACACGGGACAAGTAAGGAACTGATCAAGAATCAGCCGGCAAGTTCGCCAGAAAGGTCAATGCACGCCCTTGTGGTGAGGGGATTTATCCCCGCTGGGTTGCGCAGCAGCTTTAAAATCTGGCGCCTCGATTGTTTCAGGATGATTGCACCCGTCCTTGTTGGGCCTGCTGCGCAGGCCAGCGGGGATAAATCCCCTCGCCACAACGGCTCGCCACCTTTCCGTCGGTAAGACCACCGAAACTTTCCAGCCCGCGCGGCGGTCATCAAAAGACACAGGCGGTACGAGGTCATTGGCACGGGAGGGATACATGACGGCGATCCACATTGGCATTTCCGGTTGGCGCTACACGCCTTGGCGGGGGGATTTCTACCCCAAGGGGCTGGCTCAGAAGCGGGAACTGCAATTCGCCTCTCGCGCGGTCAACAGCATCGAAATCAATGGATCGTTCTACGCCCTGCAACGTCCCGAACGGTATGCCCAGTGGTACGCCGAGACGCCGGACGACTTCGTCTTCAGCGTCAAGGCGCCAAGGTTCATCACTCACATCAAGCGCCTGCGGGACATCCACAAGCCGCTGGCGAACTTCTTCGCCTCCGGGGTGCTGGAACTCAAGGAAAAACTCGGGGCTATCCTCTGGCAGTTTCCGCCGAGCTTCAAATTCGACCCCGAGCTCTTCGAAGAATTTCTCAAGCAATTGCCCCACGACACCGAAGCCGCCGCCGCGCTGGCACGCGAGCATGAACCACGCCTGGACGGCCATGCCAGCACAACGACCGACAAGAAGCGTGCGCTGCGCCATGCCGTCGAAATCCGTCATGAGAGCTTTATCGATCCACGCTTCGTCGCCCTGCTCAAACGTTACGACGTCGCCCTGGTGGTGGCGGATACCGCTGGAAAATGGCCGTATCGCGAGGACGTCACCAGCGATTTCGTCTATCTGCGCCTGCACGGCGCCGAAGAGCTATACGCCAGCGGCTATACCGACGAGGCGCTGAAGCGCTGGGGCGATCGGATCGAAGCCTGGAGCCACGGCACTCAGCCGAGTGACGCCCACCTGATCGATCCGAAAAAGAAACCCCGGGCGCGCAAGAGCCGGGAAGTGTTCTGCTATTTCGACAACGACATCAAAGTCCGCGCGCCGTATGACGCGCGCCACCTGCTGGAGCGCTTCGACCTGGACAAGCATCTCGCCACCGCTCCCGGCGTGCGCCCGGCCGAAGGGGTATTGCCATGACTACGCCAGAATCCAGCGAAGCCACCCGTGACCCGACCCAGCAATCGTTGCGGGATTTCGAACGGGTCAGCCGCTTCACCGTCCTGACGGTCAATACACACAAGGGGTTCACCGCCCTGAACCGGCGTTTCATCCTGCCGGAACTGCGCGAAGCCGTGCGCAGCGTTTCCGCCGACGTGGTGTTCCTGCAAGAAGTGCATGGCACCCACGAGCACCACCCCCAGCGCTACAGCAACTGGCCAAGCATCCCGCAATACGAGTTTCTCGCTGACACCCTCTGGCCGCAGTTCGCCTATGGGCGCAACGCGGTGTACCCGGCGGGCGACCATGGCAACGCGTTGCTGTCGAAATTCCAGATCATTCGCCACGAGAACCTCGACGTCTCCATCAGCGGCCACGAGAGCCGCGGCATGCTCCACAGCGTGCTGCGTCTGCCGGGTGGCGAAGGCCAGGACGTGCATGCGATCTGTGTGCACCTGGGGTTGCGCGAAGGTCATCGCGTCGAGCAACTGAAACTGCTTTGCCAGCGCCTAAGTGAGCTGCCGCCTGAAGCGCCAGTGATTGTCGCCGGTGACTTCAACGATTGGCGCGGCAAGGCCAATGACCTGCTCGCCCCCTGCGGCCTGCGGGAAGTCTTCGCCGAACAATGGGGCAAGCCGGCCCGCAGCTTTCCGGCACGCCTGCCGATCCTGCGCCTGGACCGCATCTACGTGCGCAACCTCAAGGCCCATCACGCCAAAGTATTGAATGTACGTCCCTGGTCGCACCTTTCCGACCACGCACCGCTGTCGGTGGAGATCGAATTATGAGCGCGACGATGAACAAGGCAACGGTGGAAAAGATCGAGGTCCCGCCGACCGAGAGCAACCCGGCGCTGAACGATATCGAATACGGCTGGCACGGCAACAACCGTGTCACGCTGCTGGAAAATGGCGAGGAATATTTCCCACGGGTTTTCGAGGCAATTCGCCGTGCCCAGGAAGAAATTCTCCTGGAGACTTTCATTCTGTTCGAGGACAAGGTCGGCTTTGAACTGCGCGACCTGCTGGTGGATGCGGCCAAGCGTGGAGTGCGTATTACCGTCAATCTCGACGGTTTCGGTTGTGGCGAACTGACCACCGAGTTTCTCGCGTCGTTGAGCGAGGCCGGGGTGCGCCTGCAGATGTTCGACCCGGCTCCGAGGCACCTGGGCATCCGCACCAACTGGTTCCGCCGCCTGCACCGCAAGATCGTCGTGGTGGACGGTGTGATCGCGTTTATCGGCGGGATCAATTTCTCCGCCGACCACCTGGGCGACTTCGGTCCCGAGGCCAAGCAGGATTACTCCGTGGAGATCAAGGGCCCGGCGGTGGTGGATATCCATCATTTTGCGCTGCTCCAGACCGGGCGGCCGGGCCGGGCCAAATACTGGTGGCAACGCCGCCGCAGCCGTCGCACCGAATTGGCGTTCAATGATCATGACGGCCAGGTGCGCCTGGTCTATCGCGACAACCATGAGCACCAGACCGACATCGAGGAGGTCTACCTGCAAGTGCTGCGCAGCGCCCAGCGGCGGGTAGTGATCGCCAATGCCTATTTCTTCCCCGGCTACCGGTTGCTGCGCGAGATCCGCAACGCCGCCCGGCGTGGCGTGGAGGTGCGGCTGATCCTGCAGGGGCAACCGGACATGATGATCGCCAAGCTTGCCGCGCGGATGCTCTACGACTATCTGCTCAAGGCCGGCGTGACGATCTATGAATATTGCGAGCGGCCGCTGCACGGCAAGGTCGCCCTGGTGGATGAGGACTGGAGTACCGTCGGCTCGAGCAACCTCGACCCGTTGAGCCTGTCCCTGAACCTGGAAGCCAACGTGCTGATCCGCGACCGTGCGTTCAACCGCGAGCTGTTCGAGCGCCTCGATCACTTGAGCCGCACCCATTGCACCATCATGCCCGAGAACCACGCACCGCGCGGGCTGCTCTGGCGCATGACCATCGGTTTCATGGTGTTCCACTTCCTGCGTCACTTCCCGGCCTGGGCCGGATGGCTGCCGGCCCATAAACCGCGTCTGAAACCTTTTTCACCGCCGACGGCGGTCCGGAGCGAACCCCATGAACCACTCTGAAGCGCAGACCGCGCCGGGAGACGCCCAGGCGCCGGAACAGGCCAAGCCCAAGTCGCGCTGGAGCCGCTGGAAACGCCCGCTGACGCTGGCTTTTTTCCTGCTGCTGATTGTGCTGTTCACCGCGTTGGCGCGCCGCATCGACTGGTCCGAAGTATTCGCCACCCTGGCGGATTTCAAGCTGCGCACGCTGCTGATCGCCGCCGCGCTGACGATCACCAGTTTCATCACCTACGCCTGCTTCGACTTGATCGGTCGCACCTACATCCGGCAGAAACTCGGCTGGCGGCAGATCCTGCCGGTGGGAGTGATCAGTTACGCCTTCAACCTGAATCTCAGTGCCTGGGTCGGCGGCATCGCCATGCGCTATCGGCTGTATTCGCGGCTCGGCGTCAGCACTGGCAACATCGCCAAGATCCTCGGCCTGAGCCTGGCCACCAACTGGTTCGGCTACATGACCCTGGCCGGCGTAGTGTTCAGCAGCGGCCTGGTGACCATGCCGCCGGGTTGGAAACTGAGCAGCAACGCGCTGCAAGGCGTCGGCGTGCTGCTGTTGCTGGCCAGTGGCGGTTACCTGGCGGCCTGCCGTTTCTCCAGGCGCCGGGCCTGGACGATTCGCGGTATGGAAATCAATCTGCCGTCCCTGCGCATGGCCGTCCTGCAATTGGCACTGGGCGCGCTGAACTGGTCGCTGATGGCGGCGGTGATCTTTACCTTGCTGCCGAGCAAACTGGACTATCCCGTGGTGCTGGGGGTGTTATTGATCAGCAGCATCGCCGGGGTGATTACCCATATCCCCGCGGGGCTCGGAGTGCTGGAAGCGGTGTTCGTCGCGCTGCTGCAGCATGAAGTGTCGCGAGGCAGCCTGATCGCGGGACTGATTGCCTACCGGGCGATCTACTTCATCCTGCCATTGCTGATTACCGTGGTGATGTATCTGGTGATCGAGGCGAAGGCCAAGGCGTTGCGGGTCAAGCCTGGGCTCAAGTGATGCGGCGCCTGGCATGGCGCCTTCGTCGGATCGCCGCCCGGAGCAGGCTCGCTCCCACAAGAGACCTGTGTGAACCCGGGCTCAGACTTTCTGCGAGTCCTTGTGGGAGCGAGCCTGCTCGCGAAGAGGCCCGCCAGGACACCAGCTGTCTACCGCTCCTGAATGATGCTCAACCGCTCGCCCACCACCATCTCCGTGATCCAGCTCACCAGGATCGAGGTGTAGGCCTGCTGTGACACGGGGTCACTCAGGGAATGGTCGGCGCCATCGATGATCCGATGAGTCAACGAGTGAGTCTGCTGGCAGGCGGCCCGGTAGCTCATGATCGTGGCGTGGGGCACATGATCGTCCGTCTCCGACTCCACCAGCAACACATCGCCGGTGAATTGCGCGCAGGCGTGCAAGGCCCGGTTGGTATCGGCGTGCACCAGGGTGCTGCGGTAATCGAGCAAGTCAGCCTTGTCGAGGTCGCGCTTGGGCGTGTGCCACTGCTCGTCGCGGTACAGCGCCGGCACCCGCAGGGCCAGCCAGCGCACCGGTCGCAATGAGGTAAGGATCGAGGCCAGGTAACCACCGTAGCTGGTACCGACCACCGCGATCGCCGAGGTGTCCAGGGCCGGGTGGGCGAGCAACCGGTCATAGGCCGCCAGCAAGTCCCGCAGGTTGTCCTCGCGCGTGACCCGCGACAGTGGAATCCCGGCACCACCGGTGTGGCCGCGCAAGTCGAAGGTCAGGCACACGCAGCCCAGGCCGGCAATGCCTTTGGCCCGCTCGAGATCTCGCTCCTGGCTGCCGCCCCAACCGTGTACGAACAACACACCGGGGACCTTCGACTTGGGGCTGAGGAAGGTTCCATTCATGTGTTCATCATCAATCGCAATCTGGATGGTTTCGCTTCTAGCCGTCATAGGATTGAACCGTTACGTATTTGAGTAGGAAATCACCATTTTCCGCAGCGCCGCGATAAACCTCCGTGGCGCCGGGCGGCAGCGGTTGGTCGGTGTAGGTTTCGACTGAGGACACCCGAACCGCGCGGATCGATGGGTCCTCGACGAACACCTGCAAGGCAGCCAGTTCAGCGCTGCTGGCGCCGCCCATTCGCCAGGACTGCTCCAGCACGCCACCGCGAGGCTGGCCCCCGGTATCCGTCCCTTGGGCAATGTCGTAGTTGCGCCGCGAAGCAAAGAACGTGGGGAAAGCCTGGTTGGCGGCGTCATCGAATACCTGCGCCAGCCGGACCGCTTCGCGCACATCGTCCGGCAATTCCAGGCCGAGAAGCTCGATGTAGCCCCCTTGCGCCACCAGCAGGTCGGAGCCGCCGTAGACCTCTTCCCCTTCGTTGTCGTGGGTCAGGTGCTGCACGCCGCAGTAGCTCAAGACCTTGCCGTTGATAAAGCTTTGGCCGACGCTCTGGGTCTTGACCTCACTGAGATTCTGTTCCAGCACGATTCCCTCGCTGAACAACGCCTGGGCGTCTGGAGCCGCGACGATCTCATCGAATTGCCCGATGCTCCGGATGACTCGCTGGCCACGTCCGGCGCAAGCATGGATTGGCTTGAAGCGAATCGGCCCGGCGTAGAGCAAGTGCTCGGCGGCCTGGCGCGCATCCTTGAGCGAAAACACGCTGATGCCATCGAGCACAACGCCCCGGGTCAGCTTGGCGAACAGCGGTGACCAGCCCTTCGGCGCGACCGCATCCTTATTCAACAGACCATGGGCAATCGCCTTGGTGCAGATGAAATCGTGGTCGACGTAACCGCCCCAAAGATCGTCCGGTCCCTTGACGCCCAGGCGCAACGCAGCCTCGGGACCGATCAGGGTTTGCGTAGGCAACAGGTACAGATCCCGCCCGGCGTGTTGCTGGCTGTCGTAACTGCCGCCGAACTCCAGGCCAAGGATATTCGCCAGCCAGCGCGCCAGCGCCCGATTGGTCTCGACTTCATGCAGGGGTGCCTGGGGATTGACCGAGTGGGCCACTACACATTTGTCACGATGGATCTGGGTCATGCGTTGTCCTTTCAACTGCGCTAAATAGCCGTAGCTATAAGGATTGCAGAGATCAGGCCAACGGCACGGCGGGGGACGAACGGTCAAGGAAACGGGGAGATGAGCGGATGATGTGGCACCGGGCCTGTTTCATTCTGCACGACTGGAGGCGGATGTCCGGCAATTTGCACGAAGCCACAGAGGCGCTGTGTCAGCTTTTGGCAGCACTCGGGTTCACCCCGAACCTTGCCCGGTAATCACTCGGCGCCAGCCCGGTGATTTTCTTGAACGTCGCTCGAAAGGCGCCCGGATCCTGATAACCGACGGTCCAGGCAATGTGGTCGATGGTACCGTTGGTGTACTCCAGCATTTCCCGGGCCTTGCCGACCCGCAGGTGTTGACAGTATTCGGTGGGCTTGAGGCCGGTAGCCGCGCGAAACCGGCGCAAGAACGTGCGCTCTTCCAGCCCGGCCTGTTCGGCCATCGTGCCAAGGGAAACATCCACCGCGCCGCTGCGTTGCAACCAGTGCTGCACTTTCAGAATCGCTCCATCGCCATGCCCGAGGATCGGCGCGAAATTACTGCCGCACTGGCTCGCGCTGTCGCTGTGCTCGATCACCAGAAACTGCGCGGTGCGTGTGGCAATGCCGGGGCCGAGCAAGCGGTCCACCAGCCGCAGCCCGAGCTCCGACCAGGCCATGAGCCCGGCGGTGGTGATCAGGTCGCCGTCGTCGACAATGGGTTTATCGGCGTTGAGCTTGATCTTCGGATAACGTGCCGCAAAGCTCTTGGCCGAGGTCCAGTGGGTCGTGGCACTACGCCCATCCAGCAAACCGCTTTCGGCCAGCAGGATGGAGCCGACGCAAACCCCGCCCAGTACCGTGCCGCTAGCGTGTTGCGCCCGGAGCCAATCCATCAGCGTCGGTGTTGCGACAGCTTCATTGAAGCCGGCAATGGACGGTGGGATCAACAAGGCGACCAGTGGCGCGTGCGGACCGGTATCACTGGCAAACACCCGCGACGGCATTTCTCCGCCCGCCGTTTGCCAGTGGCTCACGCGTAGCCGCGGCAGCTGCACACTGGCATGCTCCGCCGCAATGCCATCCGCCACGGCAAACAGATCGGTCAAACCATGCACCGCGGCCATTTGCGCGCCGGGGTAGATCAGCACGCCGAGTTCGACGAATGCCCTTTCCTGCGCCATGTCAGTTTCCCAGTATTTTTTTCAACCAATCGTTGCAAATCCCTGCTACGCACCAGACTTCCACCGGTCGGCTTTCAAAGCCCAAATGAAAGTGTAATGATAATACCTATCATTAACACCTTCCCGACGAGCCCGTCATGTCAGCAACTTCCAATGGCAACGCTCAACTGCACGAACTCTACCGCGATCATCACGGCTGGCTGCACGCCTGGTTGCGTCGAAAGCTGGGCAACCATGACCACGCGGCGGACATCGCGCAAGACACATTCCTGCGCCTGCTGGTTTCCGGACGTATTCCCGGGGTAGTGGAGGGTCGCAGTTACCTGACCCAGATCGCCCGCAACCTGGTGATCGATCAGTGGCGTCGACAGCGAATCGAACGGGCCTACCTGGAAAGTATCGCTCATTTGCCCGAACCCCAGACGCCTTGCCTGGAGACACGAGCAATCATTCTCGAAACGCTTCAGAAAATCGACGCGATGCTCGACCGCATGCCAGGCAATGTGCGGACGGCCTTCCTGCTGTCGCAATTCGAAGGCCTGGGCTATGCGCAAATTGCCGAACGCCTGCAAGTCACCGTCAGCTCCGTACAAAAATACATGACCCGCGCCATCCTGGCCTGCTACCAGACGGTCTACGAAGAATGAATCGCCGCGCCGAGCGTCCGGTTTCCCCGGCCGTCGTCGAACAGGCGAGCGAGTGGCTGATGCTGCATTGGGGCGGCGAGATGACTGACGCTCAACAGCGGGCGTTTGTCCTGTGGCAGCGCGCCGATGCCGAACATGCCAGGGCCTGGCAGCGCTTGCAGGATCTGCAGCAGACCTTGGGGCGCGTCCCGCGCGACTGCGCTCAGGCCGTGCTCAAGGATGCGCCGCAGCGCTCGCGGCGAGACATGCTCAAGTTGCTTTCGCTGATGCTGGTCACTGGCGCAACCGGTTATTCGCTGCACAGCCAGAAACCCTGGCGCGGCGCATTGGCCGATCAACACACGGCGGTCGGCGAAATCCGTCGGCTGACGCTGGAGGACGGCACGCGCCTGGACCTGGATACCGACAGTGCCGTGGACGTGCGTTTTTCTGCCAGTCATCGACGCATTCGTTTGATCAAGGGGGCCATCCTGCTGGAGACCGGGCACAACCCCGAGTACCTCCAGCGGCCGTTGATCGTGCAGACCGGGGCAGGCGAGATACAGGCGCTGGGCACGCGCTTCTGCGTGGCCGAGGCCCAGCAAGGCATCCGGGTCGACCTTTACACGGGATTGCTGGAAGTACGGCCTATCGCCGCAGCGGCCCAAAGGCTGGTGGAAGGCCAGAGCCTCTGGTTCGACCAGGACCGACTCGGTGTCGTCACCGCCACTGACCCAAACGCCGGCGCCTGGAGCGAGGGCCACCTGATCGCCGAGCGCCAGCCGCTGGGTCAGTTTCTGTCGCAACTGAGCCGCTACCGGCCCGGCATCCTGCGCTGCGATCCGGCCGCCGCACCGTTGCTCATCACCGGTGTATTTCCTCTGGCCGACACCGACGCCATCCTGGCGGCGCTGGCCCGCTCGCTGCCCGTGCGTGTCCACCAGGCAACGCGTTATTGGGTCACGGTAAAGCGTCTCACGTGATTTTTTCGCCGGGCATTGTCGGTTTTTCCTGTTGATACGGGATAGCTCTGAAACCCTTCAATTGCTATCGCCAGGGAGTATCGCAGTGCCCGTCCAAGCCCCTCTCCATTTCTTGCGCAACGGTTTGTTCCTCGGTGCCCTGGCTGCAACGCCAATGTTCTGCGCAACAGCCCAGGCTGAGCCCGCCAACATCGATGATGTTCGCCAGTACGATATCGCCGCGGGCCAGCTCGACCAGGCGTTGAACCAATTCGCCAGGACAGCCGGTGTGTTGCTGTCGGTGGACGCGCAACTGACCACCGGCAAGAGCACGCCGGGGCTGCACGGGCAATTCAACATTCCCGGGGCGCTGCAGCGTCTATTGGCGGGCTCGGGCTTGCAGGCCGTCAACAGCGGCAACGCCTGGTCTCTGCAACTAGCACCCGACAGCGCAACCTTGCAACTGGACGCCACACTGATCGGTGCCCGCAACGTTGGCGAAAACCCCTGGGGCCCCGTCGATGGCATCGTCGCCACGCGCAGCGCCACGGGCAGCAAGAGCGACAGCGCCCTGGTGGAGGTGCCGCAAACCATCAACGTGGTCACGGCTGACGAGATCAAGGCCCGAGGCGCCCAGACCGTCACCCAAGCTTTGCGCTACACACCTGGCATCACTGGCGGCGGCTTCTCCGATCGGGTGAAAATTTTCGACGAGCCGACATCTCGCGGCATATCCCCAGTCCCTTTGTATCTGGACGGCCTGCACTTGCCATACGGCGGGGGCAGCACAGGCGGCGCGCTGCAGATCGAACCGTACTCGCTGGAGCGCATTGAAGTGCTCAAAGGACCGGCCTCGGTGCTGTACGGTCAGAACCAGCCTGGCGGCATCGTCAACATGGTCAGCAAGCGGCCAACCCTCGAACCCGTCCACGAAGTGGTGTTGAAGGCGGGCAGCTACGACCAGATGGGTGTCGGCGTGGATATCGGCGGGCCCCTGGATGAACAAGGCACGCTGCTGTATCGCTTGACCGGGCTGGTCAACGACAGCAATTCGAGCATTGACTATGCCCAGCAGAAACGCCAGTTCCTCGCGCCGAGCCTGACCTGGCTACCTAACGAAGACACCAGCCTGACCCTGTTCGCTCAGTACCAACGCGATGACGCGGTTCCGGAAGCACAGGGATTGCCCGCCCTGGGGACGGTATTCAACAACCCCAACGGCAGGATTTCGCGGGACCTTTTCCTGGGCGAGCCCGGCGTGAATGACTACAAGCGCAACCAATATGCCCTGGGCTATGAGCTGAGCCATCGCCTGAACGATGTCTGGACCTTGAAGCAGAACGCTCGTTATGCCGTGGTGGACGACCATTACACCGCCCCGCTGCATGGCTATCGCTTCGTCAACAACCCCGTCACCGGCGCCGACGACAAACGCTACATGACCCGCTACGGCGTCGACTGGTCGCAGACCAACAAGGTCTTCGGTGTGGACAATATCGCCCAGGCCGAATTTGACAGCGGCCCCCTGAAACACACCCTGATCACCGGCCTGGACTACTACCGGTTCAACTCAAAATTCAAAGGGCTGTACGACTACAACCCGCCGATCATCGACATCTTCAACCCGGTCCATGGCCAACCTCTCAATTTCGGCAATCTGTACCGATGGGACAACACCATCACCCAGACCGGCCTGTACATGCAGGACCAGATCAAGCTCGACCAATGGGTGCTGGTGCTGGGTGGCCGCTATGACTGGACCGAAGTGGACAACAAGGAACCGGTCAGCGGCGCCCACAGCAACGTCCGCGACAGTGCCTTCACCGGGCGCGCCGGCCTGGTATACCTGTTCGACAACGGCCTGGCTCCGTTCATCAGCTATGCCGAGTCATTCCAGCCGGTGAGCGGCCGTGATGTGTCCGGCAAACCGTTCGAGGCCACCACCGGCAAGCAGTATGAGATAGGCCTCAAGTTCCAGCCGCCAGGACAGCAGAGTTTTGTGCAGTTATCCGTTTATCAACTGGACCAGGAGAACATGCTGACCACCGACCTGGACAATCCGGGCTTCAACGGCCAGACCGGTGCCGTGCGCTCGACGGGTATCGAACTGGAAGGCAAGGCCAGCCTGAACAAGTCACTGGACGTCATCGCTTCGGTCTCGCGCAACGATATTGAATACACCAAGGATAATGATGGCCGCCAAGGCAACCATTTGGCCGGCATCTCGCCGCTGACCGCCTCCGCCTGGGTCAACTACACGTTCCTGGGCAGCACTCCGCTGGCCGGATTTGGCGCCGGGCTCGGTGTTCGTTATGTGCGCAGCAGTCCCGGAACCGAATACCCGGGCACAGCCACCGCGCCCTCCTTCGACGTGCCGTCCTTTACTGTTTATGACGCTCGCCTGTCCTACGACCTCGGCCAATCGCCACTCGGCCTCAAGGGTGTGAAAGTCGACATGAACGTGGAAAACCTCGACGACAAGAAGTACGTGGCACGCTGTACCAGCAACTGGGACTGCTACTACGGCGATGGTCGAACCATGACGACAAGCCTGACGTATAACTGGTGAACCGAGCCTGACAATGCAGCGCCATTGCCGCATTGTCAGTTTTCCCCCGCTTATTGTCGTTGCGGCCAATCCTCGAAACCCGGACAAACGCCAATACTGGCGCCACATCCTGAGTTAAACGAGGAAGCCCCCATGTCCAAGCAAGCGCTCATCGTCGTAGATATCCAGAACGACTACTTCCCCCAGGGAAAATGGCCTTTGGTCGGTGCAGAGACCGCCGCCGATAACGCCGCCAGGTTGATCGAGGCGTTTCGCCAGGCCGGAAACCAGGTCGTGCACATCCGTCACGAATTCACCTCCGACGAAGCGCCATTTTTTACGCCCGGCTCTGAAGGTGCGCAGTTGCATCCCAAGGTACTCAACCGCGCCGATGAACCGGTCGTGCTCAAGCACTTCGTCAATTCGTTTCGCGAAACCGAGCTGCAAGCTGTCCTTGAACGCCACGGCATCGAGCGGTTGGTGGTGGTCGGTAGCATGAGCCACATGTGCATCGACGGCATTACCCGCGCTGCCGCTGACATGGGCTATGAGGTCACGGTGGTGCATGATGCCTGTGCCAGCCGCGACCTGGAATTCAACGGCCTCGTCGTCCCTGCGGCCCATGTCCACGCTGCGTTCATGTCGGCGCTGGGGTTTGCCTATGCGAATGTGGTGAGTACCGAGCAATTCCTGAGCGGCAGCCAGGCGTAGGCGCAGGCATCAACAGCAAGCGGAAATGACTAGGCGTGTGTGAGCGGTTACGACGAGAATGGCCAGATATCTTCCCAAGAGCCAGCCGCATGAAACGCAGACGCCCGCCGCGCCTGGTCGAATCGCCCTTCCCGACCGCTACATCAGCGCCACGGCACCCGCCCACGTGGGATTGCTCAAGCGACGTATCCAGGCCGGGATTCCTGGGGACCATGATCTACGTCGCGGCAATCTTGCTGGCCCTGCCTGCCTACTGGCTGGCAGTGTTCACCCTGATGCTGTTCAAGGTCGAAGGCCTGTCGTCGATTCACAAGCAGATCATTATGGAACCGCTGATTATCGCGCTCATGTTCATCAGTGCGTTCGCGGCCGTCTGTACGATCAACTGGCTCGTCTCCGGGCCCAAGGTGCTTGGCTTCTGTTTTGACGAACGCCAGCAACGCCTCACCTTCACCCAGCGCCGTCCTGCCCGGGAAACCACCGAGAAATGCGTGCCCTATAGCGACATCCATTACATCAAGCCCTACACCTTGAGCACTTTCGCCAATGTGAACCACTTTGATGTCGGCTACACCGGAGCCGATGGCAAGCCGATTTCGCTTCGGTTTTGGGTGGACATCACGGTGGCGGAAATGGAGTTCCATGCCACATGGTTGACGCAGTCGATTGGGGAGAGGATGCAGGAGTTATTGAATCTGGACTTGTGAGCCGGTGGACTTGCCCTCCTGGACCGGGAGGGCAAGACCTGCCAGCGAATCAATGAAGTTGTCCATGCTCCGGAATATCCGCCAACTTCAAAGCGCACCCACTACGGCCATTGATTCTCAAGGCTCGCGCATCCGTAATCTTCAAGGACACCTCAAGCTGCTCCCACGCCGGACAAAAGTCCCCTGTTTTAGCGATCGTCAAATCAATGAAGTCCAGGCCATATTCAAGGGTCCATTTGATGACAACGCAGTTGCCGTTTTTCCAGTCATGACTGATGCCGTCATCTTCAAACAGCACGCCGCTGGAGGCACCTGAAGGCGCAGGAAAAATCACCAGCTCGCGACGCCGATCAAGAGAGGGATCGTTAAGCTTGTGGCATTCACCGATCGGTATCGCAGCGCCCCCTCGCACCAACAAGGGCAAACGTTCCAAAGGCGCATCCAGAACAACGGATTGGCCACCTTCGTACCAGTCACCGGTATGCCAGTCGCACCATCCCGTCGCATTCAGGGGTAACCACACCTCGCGCTCGCGGGCGCCTTCCTCTACCACGCTGGCGACGAGGACATCTCGGCCAAGAAGGAACTCGTCGTTTTCCTCGAACGTTTCAAGGTCATGCTCGTGGTCAAGAAACGTAGGTCGCAAGATGGGCTCATCTTCGTTACTGGCTTGCCACAGCAAGGTATAGAAGTAAGGCATCAATCTGTATCGGAGCCCGATGGCGTCACGGACCGCATCGGTGACCGTTGGGTGCATCCATGGCTCATTGACGGTGCCATCGTCGTTCCAGGAGTGAATGGTGAAGCGCGGATGCATCACACCATTCTGGACCCAACGGACAAACAACTCCGGATCCGGCTTGTTACCCGAGAACCCACCTACATCGTGCCCGACGTTGTACAACCCCGACAGGCTCATGCCCAGGCCCATGCGGGTGTTGTAGCGGAGGGTTTTCCAGTTGGTTCGGTTATCACCGCTCCAAGTCTGAACGTAGCGCTGCATGCCGGCGCAACCTGAGCGTGAGATGAGATAGGGCCGTTCCGATGGCGAAAACCGCTGTTGTGCCTCTAAAGACGCTCTCATCATCAGCAATGCCATGACAGGCCGGATATGTTTGATTGCTATTTCGCGCCCGAAGCCGTGGCAGCGTGCCTCACCGTCCCACACCTCGAACTCATTGTTATCGTTCCACGTGCATTCAATACCCAGCTCCAACAGCTGTGTTGTGACATTCGACTGCCACCAGCTGACAGCGTCCGGGTTGGTGAAGTCCAGATGAGAGCCCTCATCGTCCCAGAAGACAGAGCGCTCTGGCATGTCGTGTTCAGAGTCGCCGATGAACATCTTTCGCCTGGCTACCTCGGCGTAGCGCGGATGGTCCTGCAAGAGACAAGGCTTGATGTTGGCAACCAGCCTGACGCCGGCATCACGGTAGGCCTGGGCAAGCGCCTTGGGGTCTGGGACCTTTTCACGGTTCCAGTTGAAAACATAACGTTTTTCGCCAATGGACGTGTACCCGGATGACAGTTGAAAAGAGTCACAAGGGATATCGTGCCGACGGCACAGATCAAGAAAATCCAGCAATTGTTCCTGGGCATTTTCGGCATCGGTGTAGTGCATCGTCGAGCCGCTGTAGCCCAGGCTCCATTTAGGCAGAAACAGAGTGCGTCCGGTCAGACGAACAAAAGCCTTCGTCACATCCAGTATGCGCGGGCCTGCAAGTACCCAGTAATCGAGGTCACCGGCATCCGCTTTGTACCGACGGTAGGGCCGGTGATAATTATCCAGCTCGTTCCCCAGATCAAAGAGGCTGGTGTTCAGGTTGTCATAGAACATCCCGAAGCTGGCGTGCTCCTGGTGCGTGATGACAAAGGGGATATGTTTGTACAGCGGGTCAGTGCTCGCAGCGTCATATCCCATTGCATCCAGGTTACGCATTTCAAAGCGTTTGCCGGCGCGATTCAAATCGCCGGTCTTTTCGCCGAGCCCGTAATAGCGATGTTCCGGCGCGCGAAGCTGGTAATGCTCCAGGCCTTCACCATGAGCATCAAGCGAATAGGCACCGGTGGGCCGATCCGAAACCAACGGCCTCCAGTCCTGGCCATCGTGGTATTCCCATTGCAACCACAGCGGACGATTTACCGTGATGCGGAGTTTTCTGGTCGTGAGTACCAACCGGTCCTGAAATTCTTCGACCCGGTACGCGGGCAAAGAAAAATCCGCCAACGACTCGCGGGCCCGGCCCTCCCAGGCGACATCCTCCCGGGGCGCGATGCTCCAGGTCCGATCCAGTGCCAACGCGCCTGCACGCATGAGCAGTACACGCGCCAAACCGTCTTCGAGGATATGAATTCTGAAGAGATGTCGGCCCTCGACCAGAAGCTCGATGTAGCCTTTTTCCTGGGCCTGTAATTCCCAGACTTTAAGTGACTTCATTGGGCACGCACCGCTTCAGGTTTGGACGCTCTGTCGGCGATAAACAAAATCATGAAAAACGCACCTATAAAATCAAAGAGCCCCATCGCAATGAACAATGGGTTGAATCCTATCTTGTCCACGCTGACACCGATGATCAGCGAAAAAATGAAGCTGGCAATCCAGGCACATGAGCCTCGCATTCCGTTCACAGTCGCCAGCTCATCCCGATCAAACGTTTCGACGACCAGTGCACTTAACATGCAGGAGATAATCTGGTGGCCAAAACCGCCGACTGAAATAAGCGCAATCGCTACATAGGGGTCTTCCACCTGGGTCATCACGGCTAACGAAAACATCAGGAACGCGCCGGTGATTGAACTGGCGACAATCGAATTCACACGGGTGCATTTGAAAAAACGATGGTAAGCGCGTGACAGGTAACCGCTGGCGACACTGCCCAGATCCGCCGCCAGAAACGGAACCCAGGCAAACAGTACGATTTGCTTGAGGTCCATTCCTCTTTCGTTGGCCAGATACAGCGGCACCCAGAAACTCATGACTGCCCATGCCGGCTCTGCCATGAAGGCGGGAAGCGCGATACCGTAAAATCGCTTGTCCCGACCAATCTTTTTCAACGCTTTGAAAAAAGGCATTTGCTGGCCGATTTTTTCGCCGTCTTGTTGGATATGCTTCAACTCATCGGGCGATAAGCGCGGATGAATAGTGGGAGCGTGGTAGAGCCATCCCCAGACGGCGGCCCATATCAGGCCGATCCCGCCGGAAATCAGGAATGCGCCCTGCCAGCCCAGGCTTACATGAGCCAGATAGATGATGGGAGGGGCGAGCATCGCCCCCAGAGAAAAACCAACCCCCGCCCATCCCGCAGCGATAGGGCGTTCTTTTTTGGGAAACCAGTCCCCTATCGCCTTGGCATTGGCGGGTGTAGCCGCTGCCTCCGAAGCGCCCATGAAAAAACGCAGAATCGCCAGATGTACCCAACTCGCTGCCCCGGCATGAAGAAGGCACATCACTGACCATACGACGGCGCATATGACGAAGCCGAGCTTGAGCCCGATCGCATCGATCAGCCAGCCGCAGACGGGTTGGAAAACTGTGTAGGCAAGTTGAAACGAGGCGACGACCCACGAGTACTGTTCCGTCGACATGCTGAACGTGGTTTTCAGTTCCGGCGCCAAGATACCCAGTGAATTGCGGGTTATATAGTTGACGGTGACGCCGAGCAAAAACAGGGAAAGCATCCACCATCGCAGATGCGGGATGAATTTTAGCTTGGCCGAAAGTCGAGCATTGCGTTCGATATCGATAGTCATCAATTCTTCGCCTGTCGCCGTATTTTCCGGCGTTTTGTTTTTATTTGAGGCTTGAACGCTATGGCAACTGCTCATGATCCGTACAGAAGCAGGCGTGTATAGATTTACATCCACCGCCGACGCAACTCGACAGAAACCCAAGCACGCTAGGATTGATGGCCCTTTTCTGCTATGAAAGCTTTTACATAAATTGTCTCAATGGATAAGCCACGGTGGGAAAGTTACGCATTGCTGAAATTGCGGCACAGACGGGCCTGTCCATCGCGACGGTGTCGCGGGTGCTTGCTGGCAAATCCAACACCCGCCCCGCCACGAGAGAAAAAGTGCTGGCGGCGGCTCGTCAGCAGGGCGTGATGGAAGGCCTCGCCAATGGTCGCTTCCTGCTCAACGGGCTGACCATCTTCGCGCCCTCGCGGGCCTTCAACGTACGCTCGGATATCTTCTACTACAAAGTTATCCAGGGCATCACGCAGGCGGTCGCGCAACATGATGTTCGAGTTCGCTATTGCGAGCTTGAAGAGGTTGATAGCGACGCATTGCTGTTTTTACAGAAGATGAATCAGAAGGACACCGGTGCGGCGATCCTGATTGGTATTGATGATCCGCACATACACCAACTCGCGGCCGACCTCAGCAAGCCGACGGTACTGATCAACTGCATTGATCGCAGCATGCGCTTGCCCTCGATATCGCCCGACCACTTCTTGATCGGTCATTATTCGATAAATTATCTGTTTCAGATGGGGCACCGAAATGTACTGACCCTCCAGTGTCTCAGGCGGTACACGATGGATCTGCGGATACGTGGAATTCGTGATGCATGGAAGGAGCAAAATCTCGAATTCATCGAAACAAAACACCTGATGGTTGCCGAAGGTTTCGGCAGTGCTGAATCTGAAGCGCGGGTAGCGGCCTTCCTGGAAAACTGCGCACCCGACGACCGACCGACTGCCATCCTGGCCGGGGGCGACTTCATGGCAGCCGGCGCGGTTAAAGCGCTGCAGAATGCCGGCTTGAGGGTTCCTCAGGATGTTTCAGTGATGAGCATGGACGGGTTCAACCTGGCGGACATCAACGATATACCGCTCACCACGCTTCACGTGCCCCGCGGTGAACTGGGCGCGGAAGCGATAAGGATCTTGAGACAGCAGCTTTTCGAACCGCGATCGCCTTGTGGCAATCTTCTTCTCGGTGGACACCTGATAACCGGCAGTTCGGTGCGGCGCATCAAGCACAGCGCCAAGCAAACGCCGGTCTATCAGACGATTATCTATGACTGATCCATTCGCGGCATAACCCGTCAATCCGTGCTCATCTCACTTGATTGATCCTTGGGACACCTTGGCTTACGCAAAGCGAAAAAAACCCTCCAGGCTTTGCAGCGAAGAGGGCTTTATCGAGCTTTCAGGTTTCATTCGATGAGGAGACTCACGAATGAAACCACTGCGGATCAGAACGGAATATCGTCATCAAAGCTGTCGAAATCCGGAGCCGGTTGCGGTGCGGCCTGTTGCGGAGCTGGGCGCTCGCGCTGTGGCTGTGGCGCCGACTGCGGACGAGGCGCCTGCTGACGCGGGGCCGCTTGCTGGTAGTTGTTGCCACCCTGCTGCTGGTCACCTTGCGGACGGCCACCGAGCAACTGCATGGTGCCTTGCATGTCGACCACGATTTCGGTGGTGTAACGCTTGATGCCGTCTTTTTCCCACTCGCGGGTCTGCAGCTTGCCTTCGATGTAGACCTGCGAACCCTTGCGCAGGTATTCGCCGGCAATCTCCGCCACTTTGCCGAACATCGACACGCGGTGCCATTCGGTCTTCTCGACCTTCTGGCCGGTCTGCTTGTCGGTCCATTGTTCGCTGGTCGCCAGGCTCAGGTTAGTCACGGCGTTGCCGTTAGGCAGGTAGCGAACTTCTGGATCCTGGCCGCAAGTACCGACCAATATGACTTTGTTAACCCCACGGGCCATAACGTTCTCCTAGGCTTCGCACGCTGCCGGGGCCGGGTTGTTCACCAGGCGCTCAAGCGTCGCACGATCCAATAATTCGGTGTCCAGTTTGATATAAACGGCCGCCTCGTCGGCGACCACCACTGCATCGGTTACTCCAACGACGGCCCTGAGGCGCTCGGCCAGGCCTGCTTCGCGGATGGCTTCGGGCGACAACGGCAAGCGCAGGCTCGTCACATACGGAGGTTCGCGCATGGTAACAGCAAAAACCAGCCAAAGTGCAGCCAGCGCGGCACATCCCAGGAACACAACCGACAAACCGCCATGCTGGAACAGCCAGCCGCCGAGGATCCCGCCCAATGCCGAACCGAGGAACTGGCTGGTTGAATAAACCCCCATCGCCGTGCCCTTGCCGCCCGCCGGTGACACCTTGCTGATCAGCGACGGCAGTGACGCCTCCAACAGGTTGAACGCGGTGAAGAACACCACCGTGCCAATCACCAGGGCGCGCAAGCTGTCGCCGAACTGCCAGAAGAATAGCTCAGTGAGCATGAGCGTCACGACGGCGCCGAGCAAAACTCGTTTCATTTTGCGTCGCTTCTCGCCATAGATAATGAACGGAATCATGGCGAAGAACGAAATGACCAGTGCCGTCAGATAGACCCACCAGTGCTGCTCCTTGGGCAGGCCGGCCTTTTCCACCAGCGCCAGCGGCAAGGCCACGAAGCTGGACATCAACATGGCATGCAGCACGAAGATGCCCAGGTCCAGGCGCAGCAGGTCAGGATGCTTTAGCGTCGGCACCAGCGCCTGGCGGGCCACCCCGGATTCACGGTGCTGCAACGGCCCGGTGGAGCGCGGCACGATCAACGCGACGATGAGGATGCCCACCAGTGCCATGGCACCGGTCGCCAGGAACAACCCCGACAACCCAAAGGCACGGGTCAACAACGGTCCTACAACCATGGCGACGGCGAACGACAGACCAATCGTCATGCCGATCATCGCCATGGCTTTCGTGCGATGTTGCTCGCGGGTCAGGTCCGACAGCAACGCCATGACGGCAGCGGAAATGGCGCCCGCTCCTTGTAGGATCCGTCCGGCGATCACGCCCCAGATCGAATCGGCATTCGCCGCCAGCACGCTGCCGAGGGCGAACACGATGAGCCCCAGGTAAATCACCGGGCGCCGGCCGATCCGGTCGGAAATGATCCCGAAGGGAATCTGGAAAATCGCCTGGGTCAGGCCGTAGGCGCCGATGGCGAGCCCGATGAGGGCCGGGGTCGCGCCCGCCAGGTCCATGCCATAGGTCGCCAGTACCGGCAACACCATGAACATGCCGAGCATGCGGAAGGCGAACACCAGGGCCAGACCGCCTGCCGCGCGGGTCTCGCCGCTACTCATGCGTTCGCTGTGGGGATCTTGCATGGAAAAACCTCGTGTGAACCGGCGGGGATTCTACCAGTCCCATCGATTGAGGGGGTATATGGCGACCGTTTGCCGCGCAGTCTTCATGTATGGCTTGCAATAGTGTGCATCCATCCAGTATTTGCCCGTATACTCCTACGTTTTCGACGCCCGCCGAGCGAGGCCACTTTGGACAAGATCCTGATTCGTGGGGCCCGTACCCACAACCTGAAGAACATCGACCTGACCCTGCCTCGGGACAAGCTGATCGTCATCACCGGCCTGTCCGGATCCGGCAAATCATCCCTGGCCTTCGACACCTTGTACGCCGAAGGCCAGCGCCGCTATGTCGAATCGCTGTCGGCCTACGCCCGGCAGTTCCTGTCGATGATGGAAAAACCCGACGTCGATACCATCGAAGGCCTGTCGCCAGCGATCTCCATCGAACAGAAGTCGACGTCCCATAACCCGCGGTCGACGGTCGGCACCATTACCGAGATCTACGACTACCTGCGCTTGCTGTATGCGCGAGTCGGTATCCCCCGCTGCCCTGATCACGACACCCCACTGGAAGCCCAGACCGTCAGCCAGATGGTCGACCTGGTGCTCGCCCAGCCGGAAGGCAGCAAGCTGATGCTGCTCGCACCGGTGATTCGCGAGCGCAAGGGTGAACACCTGATGGTCTTCGAAGAATTGCGCGCCCAGGGCTTCGTACGCGCCCGGGTCAACGGCAAGCTGTGCGAGCTCGACGAGCTGCCGAAGCTGGATAAACAGAAGAAGCACTCGATCGATGTGGTGGTAGACCGCTTCAAGGTCCGCGCCGACCTGCAGCAGCGCCTGGCCGAATCCTTCGAGACCGCACTGAAGCTGGCCGACGGCATCGCCCTGGTGGCGCCGATGGACGACGAACCCGGTGAAGAGATTATCTTCTCGGCACGCTTCGCCTGCCCGATCTGCGGCCACGCCATCAGCGAGCTGGAACCCAAGCTGTTTTCCTTCAACAACCCGGCCGGCGCCTGCCCTACCTGCGACGGCCTGGGGGTCAAGCAGTTCTTCGACACCAAGCGGCTGGTCAACGGCGAGCTGACCCTGGCCGAAGGCGCGATTCGTGGCTGGGACAGGCGCAACGTCTATTACTTCCAAATGCTCGGGTCGCTGGCGGCCCATTACAAGTTCAGCCTGGACAAACCATTCAACGAGCTGCCCGCGGACCAGCAGAAATTCATCCTGCATGGCAGCGGCACGCAGAACGTCGATTTCAAATACCTGAACGACCGTGGTGATATCGTCAAGCGCTCCCACCCGTTCGAAGGCATCGTGCCTAACCTGGAACGGCGCTACCGCGAGACCGAATCGGCCAGCGTGCGCGAAGAACTTGCCAAGTTCCTCAGCACCCAGCCCTGCCCGGACTGCCGCGGCACCCGTTTGCGCCGGGAGGCGCGGCACGTGTGGGTGGGTGAGAAAACCCTGCCGGCGGTGACCAGCCTGCCGATCGGCGATGCCACTGACTATTTCGGTGGCTTGAAGCTCACCGGCCGTCGTGGCGAAATCGCCGACAAGATCCTCAAGGAGATCCGCGAGCGCTTGCAGTTCCTGGTGAACGTCGGCCTGGACTACCTGACCCTCGACCGCAGCGCGGATACCCTGTCCGGCGGTGAGGCCCAGCGTATCCGTCTGGCCAGCCAGATCGGTGCCGGGCTCGTGGGTGTCATGTACATCCTCGACGAACCGTCCATTGGCTTGCACCAGCGGGACAACGACCGGTTGCTCGGCACGCTGAAACACCTGCGCGACATCGGCAATACGGTGATCGTGGTCGAGCACGATGAAGACGCGATTCGCCTCGCCGATTACGTCGTGGATATCGGCCCGGGCGCGGGGGTGCACGGCGGACACATCGTCGCCCAGGGCACCGCCGCCGAAGTCATGGCGCACCCCGACTCGCTGACCGGCAAATACCTGTCGGGCCGGGTGAAGATCAAGGTGCCGGCCAAGCGTACCCCACGCAATAAAAAGCTGTCGTTGACCCTCAAGGGCGCACGCGGCAACAACCTGCGCAACGTCGACCTGGAAATCCCGATCGGCCTGCTGACCTGCGTTACCGGTGTTTCCGGCTCCGGCAAGTCGACGCTGATCAACAACACGCTGTTTCCCCTCAGTGCCACCGCGCTGAACGGTGCCACCACCCTGGAAGCCGCCGCGCACGACAGCATCAAGGGCCTGGAGCATCTGGATAAAGTTGTCGACATCGACCAGAGCCCGATCGGCCGGACGCCGCGCTCCAACCCGGCGACCTATACAGGGTTGTTCACGCCGATCCGCGAACTGTTCGCCGGCGTACCGGAATCACGCTCGCGGGGCTACGGCCCGGGCCGCTTCTCGTTCAACGTCAAGGGCGGGCGCTGCGAAGCCTGCCAGGGCGATGGCCTGATCAAGGTGGAGATGCATTTCCTGCCCGACATCTATGTGCCGTGCGACGTGTGCAAGAGCAAGCGCTATAACCGTGAAACGCTGGAGATCAAGTACAAGGGCAAGAACATCCACGAAACCCTCGAAATGACGATCGAGGAGGCCCGAGCGTTCTTCGACGCAGTACCGGCATTGGCGCGCAAGCTCCAGACATTGATGGATGTAGGGCTTTCGTACATCAAGCTCGGGCAGTCGGCGACGACCTTGTCCGGCGGCGAGGCGCAGCGGGTCAAGCTGTCCCGTGAACTGTCCAAGCGCGATACCGGCAAGACCCTGTATATCCTCGACGAGCCGACCACAGGCCTGCACTTCGCCGATATCCAGCAATTGCTCGATGTATTGCATCGCCTTCGCGACCACGGCAACACCGTTGTGGTCATCGAGCACAACCTGGATGTGATCAAGACGGCTGACTGGCTGGTAGACCTCGGGCCGGAAGGCGGCTCCAAGGGCGGCCAGATCATCGCCGTAGGTACGCCGGAGCAAGTGGCGGAAATGAAGCAGTCTCACACCGGCTATTACCTCAAGCCGTTGCTGGAGCGTGATCGGGACTGAAGCACCGGGCATGAAAAAGCCCCTGTCATCTCATCGATGCAGGGGCTTTTTTGATCGTTCCCACGCTCCGCGTGGGAATGCATCTTGGGACGATCTGCGTTCCCTTCCGCAGCAATCAGAACTGCGATTGCAGGTAATTCTCCAGCCCGATCAACTTGATCAGACCCAACTGCTTTTCAAGCCAGTAAGTGTGGTCTTCTTCAGTATCGTTGAGCTGCACCCGCAGGATCTCGCGAGTGACGTAGTCGTTGTGCTGTTCGCACAGCTCGATGCCTTTGCACAGCGCCGCGCGGACTTTGTATTCCAGACGCAGGTCGGCGGCGAGCATGTCAGGTACGGTGGTACCGATGTCAAGGTCGTCCGGGCGCATGCGTGGCGTGCCTTCGAGCATCAGGATCCGGCGCATCAACGCATCGGCGTGCTGCGCTTCTTCTTCCATCTCGTGGTTGATACGTTCGTAGAGCTCGGTAAAACCCCAATCCTCGTACATCCGCGAGTGGATGAAATATTGATCACGGGCTGCCAGTTCGCCTGTCAGCAACGTGTTGAGGTAATCGATTACGTCTGGGTGACCTTGCATCGCCCTACATCTCCACAAGCTTTGAAAGGCCCTAGTTTGAACCAAGCTGACTGCAAGGTCACTCGCCTATCGCAATAAAAGTGAAGAAAATCCGAGAAAAGCAGGGTAAATAACGCAAAAACCGCCCAAATGAGGGCGGTTCTGCTTCTCGTTTAGACTTAGTTAAGCTGTACGCCCAAAGCTTTTGCGATACCTTCTCCATAAGCAGCGTCTGCCTTGAAGAAATGCTGCAACTGGCGATCGACAACATCCGCCGAGACCCCCGCCATAGCACCGGCGATATTGCTGATCAACAGCGCTTTCTGCTCATCGTTCATCAAGCGGAACAGCGCACCGGCATGGCTGTAGTAGTCGGTATCCTCGCGATGATCATACCGATCCGCCGCACCGCTGAGGGCCAGCGCCGGCTCCGCATAACGCGGCGCCTGCTTCGGCGCCTCCACGAAGCTGTTCGGCTCATAGTTCGGAGCTGCGCCGCCATTGCTGCCGAACGCCATGGCGCCGTCGCGCTGGTAGGTATTGACCGGGCTGCGCGGCGCGTTCACCGGCAACTGCTGATGGTTGGTACCTACGCGGTAGCGGTGTGCATCGGCATAGGCAAACACACGACCCTGCAGCATGCGATCAGGCGAGAGACCCACACCCGGCACCATGTTGCTAGGCCCGAATGCCGCTTGCTCCACTTCGGCGAAGTAGTTCAGCGGGTTGCGGTTGAGCTCCAGCTCGCCGACTTCGATCAGCGGAAACTCTTTCTGCGACCAGGTCTTGGTCACATCGAACGGGTTTTCGTAATGGGCCGCGGCCTGTGCCTCGGTCATGATCTGGATGCAGACGCTCCATTTCGGGAAGTCACCGCGCTCGATCGCCTTGAACAGGTCGCGCTGGGCATAATCCGGATCGGTGCCCGCCAGGCGTGCAGCTTCGGCCGGCGCGAGGTTCTTGATGCCTTGCTTGGTCTTGTAGTGCCATTTCACCCAGTGACGCTCACCCAGAGCATTGATCAGGCTGTAGGTGTGACTGCCGAAACCGTGCATGTGACGATAGCCGTCAGGAATCCCCCGGTCAGAGAACAGAATGGTGACCTGGTGCAACGCTTCGGGCGAGTGCGACCAGAAGTCCCACATCATCTGGGCACTTTTGAGGTTGCTTTGTGGCAGGCGCTTCTGGGTGTGAATGAAGTCTGGAAACTTCAGTGGGTCGCGGATGAAAAACACCGGTGTGTTGTTGCCGACGATGTCCCAGTTACCTTCTTCGGTGTAGAACTTCAGGGCAAAACCGCGTGGATCGCGCTCGGTATCGGCGGAGCCGCGCTCGCCACCCACGGTAGAGAAGCGCAGGAAAGTCGGCGTCTGCTTGCCAACCGACTCGAACAACTTGGCGCTGGTGTATTGAGTGATGTCGCGAGTTACGGTGAAGGTACCGTAAGCGCCTGAGCCCTTGGCATGCACACGACGCTCTGGAATGTTTTCGCGATTGAAATGAGCAAGCTTCTCGATCAGGTGGAAATCGTCGAGCAGCAGCGGGCCACGTGGACCGGCGGAGCGAGAGTTCTGGTTATCGGCGACAGGAGCGCCACTGGCGGTCGTAAGCGTTTTGGTCTGGCTCATGCTCAAATCTTCCTAGGTCGGTTCGGACTGCCGGCTAATCGGCTGGTGAGGAGTATTGATCATGTTAGTGACAGTATCCAAATTCATTAAATCATGGGCTTCGATAGTCATTATCTAATAAGCAAGATTGCCAATAGCCAGGCCAGGCGAAACGGCTAACGCACTTTTCCATCGAGCACAAAAAACCGGGCACTAGGCCCGGTTCTTCGTTGCAGACTGTCGTCTTACTCGGCGCTTACAGCTTCGCCGGCAGTAGCACGATCAACCAACTCGACGTACGCCATAGGCGCGTTGTCGCCAGCGCGGAAACCGCACTTGAGGATGCGCAGGTAGCCACCCTCACGGGTAGCGTAACGCTTGCCCAGGTCGTTGAAGAGCTTACCAACGATAGCTTTCGAACGAGTACGGTCGAAAGCCAGACGGCGGTTAGCCAGGCTGTCTGTCTTGGCCAGAGTGATCAGCGGCTCGGCAACGCGGCGCAGTTCTTTGGCTTTCGGCAGTGTAGTTTTGATCAGCTCGTGCTCGAACAGCGACACCGCCATGTTTTGGAACATGGCCTTGCGGTGCGAGCTGGTGCGGCTCAGGTGACGACCACTTTTACGATGACGCATGGTTCATTCCTTACCAAACACAACGTTCGGTGATTACGACGATCAGGCAGTCGCCTTGTCGTCCTTCTTAAGACTTGCAGGCGGCCAGTTGTCGAGGCGCATGCCGAGGGACAGACCGCGGGAGGCCAGAACGTCCTTGATTTCAGTCAAGGATTTCTTGCCAAGGTTCGGAGTCTTCAACAGCTCTACTTCGGTACGCTGAATCAGGTCACCGATGTAGTAGATGTTTTCCGCCTTAAGGCAGTTAGCCGAACGTACAGTCAGTTCCAGATCGTCAACCGGGCGAAGCAGGATCGGATCGATCTCGTCTTCCTGCTCGATAACCACTGGCTCACTGTCACCCTTGAGGTCGACGAACGCAGCCAACTGCTGTTGCAGGATGGTTGCAGCGCGGCGGATAGCCTCTTCAGGATCCAGGGTACCGTTGGTTTCCAGATCAATAACCAGCTTGTCCAGGTTGGTACGCTGTTCGACACGGGCGTTTTCCACCACGTATGCGATACGGCGAACCGGGCTGAACGAAGAGTCAAGCTGCAAGCGACCGATGCTGCGGCTTTCGTCTTCATCGCTCTGACGCGAGTCTGCCGGTTCATAACCACGACCACGAGCTACGGTGAGCTTCATGTTCAGGGCGCCGTTAGACGCCAGGTTAGCGATTACGTGATCGGGGTTAACGATCTCGACATCATGATCCAGCTGAATATCGGCAGCGGTAACCACCCCCGAACCCTTCTTCGACAAGGTCAGCGTAACTTCGTCACGACCGTGCAGCTTGATAGCCAGACCTTTAAGGTTCAACAGGATTTCAATTACGTCTTCCTGTACACCTTCGATGGCGCTGTACTCGTGGAGCACACCGTCAATCTCGGCCTCGACTACTGCACAGCCGGGCATTGAGGACAACAGGATGCGGCGCAGCGCGTTGCCCAGGGTGTGGCCGAAACCACGCTCGAGAGGCTCGAGTGTGATCTTGGCGCGGGTTGGACTGACAACCTGCACATCAATATGGCGGGGTGTCAGGAACTCATTTACCGAAATCTGCATGGATGCACCTATTTTCTAGCCCTTACTTGGAGTAGAGCTCGACAATCAGGCTTTCGTTGATGTCGGCGGACAGATCACTGCGAGCAGGAACGTTCTTGAAAACGCCCGACTTCTTCTCAGTGTCTACTTCTACCCATTCTACGCGGCCACGTTGGGCACACAGATCGAGAGCTTGGACAATGCGAAGTTGGTTTTTTGCTTTCTCGCGAACAGCAACCACGTCACCAGCACGAACCTGGTAGGACGGAACGTTCACGGTCTGGCCGTTAACGCTGATCGACTTGTGCGATACCAGCTGACGGGATTCGGCACGAGTAGAACCGAAACCCATACGGTATACAACGTTGTCCAGACGGCATTCGAGCAGCTGCAACAGGTTTTCGCCGGTTGCGCCTTTCTTGCCAGCAGCTTCTTTGTAGTAGCCGCTGAATTGACGCTCGAGAACGCCGTAGATACGACGGACCTTCTGCTTTTCACGCAGTTGGGTGCCGTAATCGGACTGGCGACCGCGGCGTTGGCCGTGGATACCAGGTGCTGCTTCAATGTTGCACTTCGATTCGATCGCGCGCACGCCGCTCTTCAGGAAGAGATCGGTGCCTTCGCGACGAGCGAGTTTGCATTTTGGACCAATGTAACGAGCCATTCTTTACAATCTCCTGGATTACACGCGGCGCTTCTTCGGCGGACGGCACCCGTTGTGCGGGATTGGCGTCACGTCGGTGATGCTGGCGATCTTGTAGCCACAGCCGTTCAAAGCGCGGACTGCGGATTCACGACCTGGACCTGGACCTTTGACGTTGACGTCGAGGTTTTTCAGGCCGTATTCCAGCGCAGCTTGACCAGCACGCTCAGCAGCTACTTGAGCAGCGAACGGAGTGGACTTGCGGGAACCGCGGAAACCCGAACCACCGGAGGTAGCCCAGGAAAGAGCGTTACCTTGACGGTCGGTAATGGTCACGATGGTGTTGTTAAAAGATGCATGGATGTGGGCGATGCCATCAACCACTGTCTTTTTAACTTTTTTACGAGGACGAGCAGCAGGTTTTGCCATGATTAAATTCCTGTCGATTCGCTGGGGCGATTACTTGCGGATCGGCTTACGCGGACCTTTACGGGTACGCGCGTTGGTCTTGGTACGCTGACCGCGTACTGGCAGACCACGACGATGACGCAGACCGCGATAGCAACCGAGGTCCATCAAGCGCTTGATTTTCATGTTGATTTCGCGACGCAGGTCACCTTCAGTGGTGAACTTCGCCACTTCGCCACGCAGCTGTTCAATTTGCTCGTCGCTCAGATCCTTGATCTTTGCTGCTGGGTTGACCCCAGTCTCTGCACAAATTTTCTGTGCAGTAGTGCGACCAACACCATAGATGTAGGTCAGCGAGATAACAGTATGCTTGTTATCTGGAATGTTGACGCCTGCAATACGGGCCATTCAGTGGGACTCCAATTGACAGCTACCTACGCCCCGGAAGCCAAGAAATAGGGCGCGAGATAATATCGCTGTAATAACAAATAATCAACCCGGCAGCGCACTAGCTGCCGGGCTTAAAGCACAATCACACTCAGCCTTGGCGCTGTTTGTGACGCGGTTCCGCGCTGCAAATTACCCGAACAACACCTTCGCGGCGAATAATCTTGCAGTTACGGCACAGCTTTTTCACCGATGCACGAACTTTCATCACCAACTCCTCGAACCTTATGGACGCTACTCAGCGCAACATGCCGCTGCCGTAGCCCTTCAGGTTGGCTTTCTTCATCAGGGATTCGTACTGGTGCGAAACGAGGTGCGATTGTACTTGGGACATGAAGTCCATCACAACCACGACCACGATCAGCAACGAGGTCCCGCCAAGGTAGAACGGAACGTTTGCCGCAACCACCAGGAACTGGGGAAGCAAGCACACGGCCGTCATGTAAAGAGCACCGAACAAGGTCAAACGCGTCAGAACGCCATCAATGTAGCGCGCCGACTGCTCGCCCGGACGGATACCCGGAATAAAGGCACCGGACTTCTTCAGGTTTTCCGCTACGTCTTTCGGATTGAACATCAACGCCGTATAGAAGAAGCAGAAGAAAATAATCCCTGCACTAAACAGCAGAATATTCAACGGCTGACCAGGAGCGATCGACTGCGAGATGTCCTGCAACCAGCCCATACCTTCAGACTGGCCGAACCAGGCACCCAACGAAGCCGGGAACAGCAAGATGCTGCTCGCGAAAATGGCCGGGATAACGCCGGCCATGTTCACCTTCAACGGCAAGTGGCTGGTCTGCGCAGCAAAAACCTTGCGGCCCTGCTGACGCTTGGCGTAGTGAACAGCGATACGACGCTGGCCACGCTCAATGAACACCACGAAACCGATAATCGCTACTGCCAGCAAACCGATGGCAACCAGGGCGAAGATGTTGATATCACCCTGACGCGCAGACTCGAAAGACTGCCCGATCGCTCTCGGAAGACCGGCGACGATACCTGCGAAGATCAACATCGAGATACCGTTGCCAACACCACGCTCAGTAATCTGCTCACCCAGCCACATCATGAACATCGCACCCGCCACAAAAGTGGTTACCGCGACGAAATGGAAGCCAAAGTCACCAGTGAACGCTACGCCCTGCCCCGCCAGACCGATGGACATGCCAACAGCCTGGACGAGAGCGAGGACGACAGTGAGGTAGCGGGTGTACTGGCTGATCTTGCGACGGCCAGCTTCACCTTCCTTCTTCAACTGCTCCAGCTGCGGGCTGACAGCGGACATCAGCTGCATGATGATCGATGCCGAAATGTACGGCATGATCCCCAGTGCAAAGATGCTCATCCGCTCCAGCGCGCCGCCGGAAAACATGTTGAACAAGCTAAGAATGGTCCCCTCATTCTGTCGAAACAGGTCCGCGAGTCGGTCCGGGTTGATACCTGGAACCGGGATGTGTGCGCCTATTCGGTAGACGATAATCGCCAGGAACAGAAAACGCAGACGAGCCCAGAGTTCAGACATACCGCCTTTGCCGAGCGCAGAGAGAGCACCTTGCTTAGCCATTTATTCCTCGAACTTGCCGCCAGCTGCTTCGATAGCCGCACGCGCACCTTTGGTGGCGCCGATTCCCTTTCCGATGGTGACAGCACGAGCAACTTCGCCCGACAGCATGATTTTCACACGCTGTACGTTCTGGTTGATCACGTTGGCATCCTTCAGGGACTGCACGGTGACGATATCGCCATCCACTTTGGCCAGCTCGGACAGACGCACTTCTGCGCGGTCCATGGCTTTCAGGGAAACGAAACCGAACTTCGGCAGGCGACGATGCAGCGGCTGTTGACCGCCTTCAAAGCCTGGAGCAATGGTGCCACCGGAGCGAGAGGTCTGACCCTTGTGGCCACGGCCACCGGTCTTGCCCAAACCACTACCGATACCACGGCCCGGACGATGCTTTTCGCGACGGGAACCCGGCGCTGGACTCAGATCATTGAGTTTCATCGATTAACCCTCGACACGCAGCATGTAGTAAGCCTTGTTGATCATCCCGCGATTCTCGGGAGTATCCTGGACTTCTACAGTGTGACCGATGCGACGCAGACCCAGACCCTTAACGCACAGTTTGTGGTTAGGGATGCGGCCGGTCATGCTTTTGATCAGCGTAACTTTTACGGTAGCCATGATCAGAAGATCTCCTTGACGCTTTTGCCACGCTTGGCGGCAATGGATTCAGGAGACTGCATTGCTTTCAAACCCTTGAAGGTGGCGTGAACCACGTTTACCGGGTTAGTCGAGCCGTAGCACTTGGCCAGAACGTTCTGAACGCCAGCAACTTCGAGGACAGCACGCATAGCGCCGCCAGCGATGATACCGGTACCTTCAGAAGCAGGCTGCATGTACACCTTCGAAGCGCCATGGGCAGACTTCATTGCGTACTGCAGGGTGGTGCCGTTCAGATCAACCTGGATCATGTTGCGGCGAGCAGCTTCCATTGCCTTCTGGATCGCAGCAGGCACTTCACGCGACTTGCCACGGCCGAAGCCAACACGCCCTTTACCATCACCTACCACGGTCAACGCGGTGAAAGTGAAGATACGGCCGCCTTTAACGGTTTTGGCTACGCGGTTAACTTGAACCAGCTTCTCGATGTAGCCTTCGTCGCGCTTTTGGTCGTTATTTGACATAACTTAGAACTCCAGCCCAGCTTCACGAGCAGCATCAGCCAGCGCCTTGACGCGGCCGTGGTACTTGAAGCCAGAGCGGTCGAAAGCCACCTGCGAGACGCCAGCGGCTTTAGCACGCGTAGCGACCAGCTGGCCAACCTTAGTGGCCGCGTCGATGTTGCCAGTGGCGCCATCACGCAGTTCTTTATCCAAAGTCGAGGCACTTGCCAGGACTTTGTTGCCGTCGGCCGAAATGACCTGGGCGTAGATGTGCTGCGACGAGCGGAACACGCAGAGACGCACGACTTCGAGTTCGTGCATTTTCAGGCGTGCTTTGCGAGCGCGACGCAGTCGAGTAACTTTTTTGTCGGTCATTTGCTATGCCCTACTTCTTCTTGGCTTCTTTACGACGGACGACTTCGTCCGCGTAGCGCACACCTTTGCCTTTGTACGGCTCTGGTGGACGGAAGTCGCGGATCTCGGCGGCCACTTGACCTACCAGCTGCTTGTCGATGCCCTTGATCAGGATATCGGTCTGGCTAGGAGTCTCAGCGGTGATGCCTTCCGGCAGTTCATAATCCACTGGGTGCGAGAAGCCAAGAGCCAGGTTCAGCACTGTGCCTTTTGCTTGCGCTTTGTAACCAACACCGACCAGCTGGAGCTTGCGCTCGAAGCCTTGGCTTACGCCTTGGACCATGTTGTTTACCAACGCACGAGTGGTACCAGCCATTGCGCGAGTCTGTTGATCGCCATTGCGAGCAGCGAAACGCAGCTCACCAGCTTCTTCAACGATCTCAACGGACGAATGGATGTTCAGTTGCAGAGTGCCCTTGGCACCCTTCACCGAAAGCTGTTGGCCTGCGAATTTGACTTCGACACCGGCTGGCAGCTTAACGGGGTTCTTAGCGACGCGTGACATGCTTATCCCCCCTTAGAACACAGTGCAAAGAACTTCGCCGCCGACACCGGCAGCGCGCGCAGCACGATCCGTCATCACACCTTTGTTGGTGGAGACGATAGACACACCGAGACCGCCACGAACTTTTGGCAGATCATCGACGGACTTGTACTGACGCAGGCCTGGACGGCTAACGCGCTTCACTTCCTCGATGACCGGACGGCCTTCGAAGTACTTAAGCTCGATGGACAGCAGAGGCTTGATTTCGCTGCTGATCTGATAACCCGCAATGTAACCTTCGTCCTTCAGGACTTTGGCAACAGCTACCTTCAACGTAGAAGATGGCATGCTTACGACGGACTTTTCAGCCATCTGGGCATTACGGATACGAGTTAGCATGTCCGCTAACGGGTCCTGCATACTCATGGGCTAGACGCTCCTAATACACAAAAAATTAGCCTTTCGGCTAGTACGTGTCGCCGAGCGCATCCGTGCAATAAAAACACGGGCTCAGGCGAGCCGGGTATTCTAGACACACCCCACAAATGAATCAAGCCCCAAAAGGGGCTTGATTCAAGTTCAAGGTCACCGGCGGTCAGGATCTTGCGATACCGACCGCCGCGACTTTGACAGTGCTTACCAGCTGGCCTTGACCAGACCTGGAACGTCACCACGCATTGCAGCTTGACGCAGCATGTTACGGCCGAGGCCGAACTTGCGGTACACGCCGTGCGGACGACCAGTCAGGCGGCAGCGGTTACGCATGCGCGAAGCGCTGGCGTCACGTGGCTGCTTCTGCAGTGCTACGGTAGCTTCCCAACGCGCTTCTGGACTTGCGTTCAGATCAACGATGATAGCTTTCAGCGCTGCACGCTTGGTGGCGTACTTGGCAACGGTGAGCTGACGCTTCAGCTCACGGTTCTTCATGCTCTTCTTGGCCATTGTCCTACTCCAATCAGTTGCGGAACGGGAATTTGAAAGCACGCAGCAGTGCGCGACCTTCTTCATCCGTCCGAGCAGTGGTGGTCAGGGTAATGTCCAGACCGCGGAGAGCGTCGATCTTGTCGTAATCGATTTCCGGGAAGATGATCTGCTCTTTCACGCCCATGCTGTAGTTGCCACGACCATCGAAGGACTTGGCATTCAGGCCGCGGAAGTCGCGAACCCGAGGCAGGGAGATCGACAGCAGACGATCCAGGAACTCGTACATACGCTCACGGCGCAGGGTCACCTTGACGCCGATCGGCCAACCTTCACGGACTTTGAAGCCAGCGATGGATTTCCGAGCGTAAGTCACAACGACTTTCTGACCGGTGATCTTTTCCAGGTCAGCTACAGCGTGCTCGATGACTTTTTTGTCGCCGATCGCTTCGCCCAGACCCATGTTCAGGGTGATTTTGGTAACGCGCGGAACTTCCATCACGTTCGAAAGCTTAAGTTCTTCCTTAAGCTTCGGTGCGATTTCCTTCCGGTAAATCTCTTTTAGTCGTGCCATGGTCTCATCTACCTAGCAGTGTTCAAGCATCAACCGCTTTTTGGGTCGACTTGAAGACACGAATTTTCTTGCCGTCTTCTACTTTGAAACCAACGCGGTCAGCCTTGTTGGTTTCGCCGTTGAAAATGGCGACGTTAGAAGCATCCAGTGGAGCTTCTTTTTCGACGATACCGCCCTGCACGCCCGACATCGGGTTAGGCTTGGTATGACGCTTGACCAGGTTCAGACCGCCAATAACCAGACGGTTGTTAGCGAGAACCTTAAGCACCTTACCGCGCTTACCTTTGTCTTTGCCGGCGATCACGATGATCTCGTCGTCACGACGAATCTTTTGCATGTCGGATCTCCTTACAGCACTTCTGGGGCGAGCGAGACGATCTTCATGAACTTCTCAGTACGAAGTTCACGGGTCACTGGCCCAAAGATACGGGTGCCGATTGGCTCTTGCTTGTTGTTCAGCAGAACAGCAGCGTTGCCATCAAAGCGGATGATGGAGCCGTCAGCACGACGAACACCATGGCGAGTGCGGACTACAACAGCAGTCATCACTTGACCTTTCTTCACCTTACCGCGAGGAATTGCTTCCTTGACGGTAACTTTGATGATGTCACCGATACCAGCGTAACGACGATGGGAGCCACCCAGCACCTTGATGCACATAACACGGCGAGCGCCGCTGTTATCGGCCACATCGAGCATGGATTGAGTCTGAATCATATAATTTCTCCGACCCCTAGCCCTTAGACTTCCACAGCGCGTTCGAGAACATCAACCAGCGCCCAAGACTTGGTCTTGGCCATCGGACGAGTTTCACGAATAGTGACTTTGTCGCCGATGTGGCACTGATTGGTTTCGTCGTGCGCGTGCAGCTTAGTCGAACGCTTAACGTATTTACCGTAGATCGGGTGCTTAACGCGACGCTCGATCAGAACGGTGATGGTTTTGTCCATCTTGTCGCTGACAACACGGCCAGTCAGCGTACGGACAGTTTTTTCGGCTTCAGCCATGATTACTTACCTGCCTGCTGGTTGAGCACAGTTTTCACGCGAGCGATGTCACGCTTAACTTGCGAGAGCAGATGAGACTGCCCCAACTGGCCAGTTGCCTTCTGCATACGCAGATTGAACTGGTCGCGCAGCAGGCCGAGCAGTTGCTCGTTCAGCTGCTGTGCTGATTTTTCACGAAGTTCATTCGCTTTCATCACATCACCGTCCGTTTAACAAAGGAGGTGGCGAGCGGCAGCTTTGCAGCAGCCAGGGCGAAAGCCTCACGCGCCAGCTCTTCAGAAACACCCTCGATTTCATACAGGACTTTGCCTGGCTGAATCTGGGCAACCCAGTACTCCACGTTACCCTTACCTTTACCCATCCGAACTTCGAGTGGCTTCTTGGTGACAGGCTTGTCCGGGAATACACGGATCCAGATCTTGCCGCCACGTTTTACGTGACGGGTCAGAGCACGACGCGCTGACTCGATCTGACGAGCGGTGAGACGACCACGAGCAACAGACTTCAGCGCGAACTCGCCGAAGCTGACTTTGCTACCGCGCAATGCCAGGCCACGGTTGTGACCGGTCATCTGCTTGCGGAACTTCGTACGCTTTGGTTGCAACATTTGGCGTACCCCTTACTTAGCAGCTTTTTTACGAGGCGCTGGTGCTTGTGGTTTCAGTTCTTCTTGGCGACCACCAATTACTTCGCCTTTGAAGATCCAAACCTTTACACCGATCACACCGTAAGTGGTGTGAGCTTCGTAGTTGGCATAGTCGATGTCGGCACGCAGGGTGTGCAATGGCACACGACCTTCGCGATACCATTCAGTACGTGCGATTTCAGCACCGCCGAGACGACCGCTCACTTGGATTTTGATGCCTTTGGCACCAATGCGCATGGCGTTCTGTACAGCGCGCTTCATAGCGCGACGGAACATTACGCGACGCTCCAGCTGCTGAGCTACGCTCTGCGCAACCAGCATACCGTCGAGCTCCGGCTTGCGGATCTCTTCGATATTGATGTGCACAGGCACACCCATTTGCTTGGTCAGGTCCTGACGCAGTTTCTCAACATCTTCACCTTTCTTCCCGATAACGATACCTGGACGAGCGGTGTGGATGGTGATACGTGCAGTCTGAGCCGGACGATGGATATCGATACGGCTGACGGACGCGCTTTTTAGTTTGTCTTGGAGATACTCACGCACCTTCAGATCAGCGAACAAGTAGTCCGCATAAGTCCGACCGTCTGCGTACCAGACGGAGGTGTGCTCCTTGACGATTCCCAGGCGAATGCCAATGGGATGTACTTTCTGACCCATCTCTTCGACTCCGTTACTTGTCAGCAACCTTGACAGTGATATGGCAAGACCGCTTGACGATGCGATCAGCACGGCCTTTGGCACGTGGCATGATGCGCTTCAGCGAACGCCCTTCGTTGACGAAAACGGTGCTGACCTTCAGGTCATCAACGTCTGCGCCTTCGTTATGCTCGGCGTTGGCTACGGCCGACTCCAGCACTTTTTTCATGATCTCGGCGGCTTTCTTACTGCTGAAAGCCAACAGGTTGAGCGCTTCGCCCACCTTCTTCCCGCGGATCTGGTCGGCGACCAAGCGGGCTTTCTGGGCGGAGATTCGAGCGCCCGACAACTTAGCGGCTACTTCCATTTCCTTACCCCTTAACGCTTGGCTTTCTTGTCAGCCACGTGCCCACGATATGTGCGGGTACCGGCGAACTCGCCCAGTTTGTGGCCGACCATGTCTTCGTTCACGAGAACTGGGACGTGCTGGCGACCGTTGTGTACAGCGATGGTCAGACCGACCATCTGTGGCAGGATCATCGAACGACGCGACCAGGTCTTAACTGGTTTGCGATCGTTCTTTTCCGCCGCCACTTCGATCTTCTTCAGTAGGTGAAGATCAATAAAAGGACCTTTTTTCAGAGAACGTGGCACTGTCGTATCCCTCTATTTACTTGCGACGACGGACGATCATTTTGTCGGTACGCTTATTACCACGAGTCTTCGCGCCCTTAGTCGGGAAGCCCCATGGCGATACCGGATGACGACCACCAGAGGTACGACCTTCACCACCACCATGTGGGTGGTCAACCGGGTTCATGGCAACACCACGAACGGTTGGGCGAACGCCACGCCAGCGCTTGGCACCAGCTTTACCCAACGAACGCAGGCTGTGCTCGGAGTTCGAGACTTCGCCCAGGGTCGCACGGCATTCAGCCAGGACTTTACGCATCTCACCAGAACGCAGACGCAGGGTCACGTAGACACCTTCACGAGCGATCAGCTGAGCCGAAGCACCAGCGGAACGAGCGATTTGCGCGCCTTTACCTGGCTTCAATTCGATGCCGTGTACGGTGCTACCAACTGGAATGTTGCGCAGTTGCAGAGCGTTGCCCGGCTTGATCGGTGCCAGAGCACCTGCGATCAGCTGGTCGCCAGCACTCACGCCTTTAGGGGCGATGATGTAGCGACGCTCGCCATCTGCGTACAGCAGCAGAGCGATGTGAGCAGTACGGTTTGGATCGTATTCGATACGCTCGACGGTGGCAGCGATGCCATCCTTGTCGTTGCGACGGAAGTCGACCAGACGATAATGCTGCTTATGACCACCACCAATGTGACGAGTGGTAATACGGCCATTGTTGTTACGACCACCAGACTTCGATTTTTTCTCGAGCAGCGGTGCGTGAGGAGCGCCTTTATGCAGCTCCTGGTTGACCACCTTGACCACAAAACGGCGGCCAGGGGAAGTCGGTTTGCATTTAACGATTGCCATGATGCACCCCTTCCTTACTCAGCACTGCTGCTGAAATCGAGATCTTGGCCTGGCTGAAGGGAGATAACTGCCTTCTTCCAGTCATTACGCTTGCCCAGACCGCGAGCAGTGCGCTTGCTCTTACCCAGAACGTTCAGGGTAGTAACGCGCTCTACTTTCACGCTGAACAGGCTTTCGACGGCCTTCTTGATTTCCAGCTTGGTTGCATCGGTTGCAACCTTGAAAACGAACTGGCCTTTCTTGTCTGCCAGAACCGTAGCCTTCTCGGAAACGTGCGGGCCAAGCAGAACTTTAAATACGCGTTCCTGGTTCATCCCAGCAGCTCCTCGAATTTCTTCACGGCCGACACGGTGATCAACACCTTGTCGTATGCGATCAGACTGACCGGATCGGAACCCTGCACGTCACGGACATCGACGTGTGGCAGGTTGCGAGCAGCCAGGTACAGGTTCTGATCAACAGCGTCAGACACGATCAGGACGTCAGTCAGGCCCATGCCATTCAGCTTGTTCAGCAGATCTTTGGTTTTCGGTGCTTCAACAGCGAAGTCCTGAACCACGACCAGACGATCAGTACGCACCAGCTCAGCAAGGATGGAACGCATTGCTGCGCGATACATCTTCTTGTTCAGCTTCTGGGAGTGATCCTGAGGACGAGCTGCGAAAGTGGTACCGCCGCCACGCCAGATTGGGCTACGGATAGTACCGGCACGAGCACGGCCAGTACCTTTCTGACGCCATGGGCGCTTACCGCCACCAGAAACGTCGGAACGGGTCTTTTGCTGCTTGCTACCTTGACGGCCGCCGGCCATGTAGGCCACGACTGCTTGGTGAACCAGCGTCTCGTTGAATTCGCCGCCAAATGTCAGTTCGGAAACTTCGATCGCTTGAGCGTCATTTACATTTAATTGCATGTCAGCTTCCCCTTAACCGCGAGCCTTGGCTGCTGGACGTACAACCAAGTTGCCGCCAGTAGCGCCAGGAACAGCGCCCTTGACCAACAACAGATTGCGTTCAGCGTCCACGCGCACTACTTCGAGGGACTGCACGGTCACGCGCTCGGCGCCCATATGACCGGACATTTTTTTGCCCTTGAATACACGACCAGGAGTCTGGCACTGGCCGATAGAGCCTGGAACGCGGTGGGATACGGAGTTACCGTGGGTGTTATCTTGCCCGCGGAAGTTCCAACGCTTGATCGTACCCTGGAAGCCTTTACCCTTGGACTGACCGGTTACATCAACCAGTTGGCCAGCGGCGAAGATTTCAGCGTTGATCAGATCGCCGGCCTGGTAATCGCCTTCTTCAAGGCGGAATTCCATTACGGTACGACCAGCGGCAACGTTCGCCTTGGCGAAGTGGCCAGCTTGAGCAGCTGTTACACGCGAAGCACGACGCTCGCCGACAGTGACTTGCACTGCACGATAGCCATCGATCTCTTCAGTTTTGAACTGGGTGACGCGATTCGGCTCGATCTCAATGACCGTGACCGGAATGGAGACACCTTCTTCGGTGAAAATACGGGTCATACCGCATTTACGACCGACTACACCAATAGTCATGTTGTAAACCTCATGAGTGTACGGGGCTTTCACCCGCTATGGCCGCCCATTTCAGAGCGTTACACGACTAAGACCGAGTCTTAGCCGAGGCTGATCTGCACTTCCACACCGGCCGCAAGATCGAGCTTCATAAGAGCATCAACGGTTTTATCCGTTGGCTGGACGATGTCCAGAACGCGCTTATGAGTACGGATCTCGTACTGGTCACGCGCGTCTTTGTTGACGTGCGGGGAGACCAGAACGGTGAACCGCTCTTTACGGGTAGGCAGTGGAATTGGACCACGCACTTGAGCACCAGTACGTTTCGCGGTTTCCACGATTTCCTGGGTGGATTGGTCGATCAGGCGATGGTCAAAAGCCTTCAACCTGATACGGATTTGCTGATTTTGCATTGGATTTCAGACTCCGGCTGCTATTCCCACCGGGCGCAATACGCCCGTTAAAAGGAGGCGCAATTCTATAGACGCCCCCGATAGGTGTCAACCCAATAAAAAAGCCCCCGCTAAGCGGGGGCTTTTCAACTCACCGAGTCAACTCTACAAGAGAGTCTTACTCGATGATTTTGGCTACGACGCCAGCGCCGACGGTACGACCGCCTTCACGGATAGCGAAACGCAGACCGTCTTCCATTGCGATGGTTTTGATCAGGGTGACAACCATTTTGATGTTATCGCCTGGCATTACCATTTCAACGCCTTCCGGCAGCTCGCAGTTACCGGTCACGTCAGTGGTCCGGAAGTAGAACTGTGGACGGTAGCCTTTGAAGAACGGAGTGTGACGACCGCCTTCTTCTTTGCTCAGAACGTACACTTCAGCTTCGAACTTGGTGTGCGGCTTGACCGAACCCGGCTTAACCAGAACCTGGCCACGCTCAACGTCGTCACGCTTGGTACCACGCAGCAGAACGCCGCAGTTCTCGCCAGCACGACCTTCGTCGAGCAGCTTACGGAACATTTCAACACCGGTGCAGGTGGTGACGGTGGTGTCACGCAGACCTACGATTTCCAGCGGATCCTGAACCTTGACGATACCGCGCTCGATACGACCAGTCACAACAGTACCGCGACCGGAGATCGAGAATACGTCTTCGATAGGCATCAGGAACGGCTTGTCGATAACACGAACTGGCTCTGGGATGTAGCTGTCCAGAGTTTCTACCAGACGCTTCACAGCGGTGGTACCCATTTCGTTGTCGTCCTGGCCGTTCAGAGCCATCAGAGCCGAACCGATGATGATTGGGGTGTCATCACCTGGGAAGTCGTAAGTGCTCAGCAGATCGCGCACTTCCATCTCAACCAGTTCCAGCAGCTCAGCGTCGTCAACCATGTCAGCCTTGTTCAGGAAGACAACGATGTACGGAACGCCTACCTGACGGGACAGCAGGATGTGCTCACGGGTTTGTGGCATCGGACCATCGGCGGCCGAGCAAACCAGGATCGCGCCGTCCATCTGGGCAGCACCGGTGATCATGTTCTTCACATAGTCAGCGTGACCTGGGCAGTCAACGTGAGCGTAGTGACGAATCGAAGAGTTGTACTCAACGTGCGCGGTGTTGATGGTGATACCACGAGCCTTTTCTTCCGGAGCGCTGTCGATTTTGTCGAAAGCAACAACGGCCGAACCGAAAACTTCGGAGCAGACGCGAGTCAGAGCAGCGGTCAGAGTGGTTTTACCGTGGTCAACGTGACCAATGGTGCCAACGTTGACGTGCGGTAGGGAACGATCAAATTTTTCTTTAGCCACGACAATTAACTCCTTGCCTAAAGGGCTGAATCAGCCTTGCTTTTTAGTAACAGTCTCGACGATATGCGACGGAGCTGTATTGTATTTTTTGAATTCCATAGAGTAGCTTGCGCGACCCTGAGACATGGAACGAACGTCGGTCGCGTAACCGAACATTTCACCCAACGGAACCTCGGCGCGGATAACCTTGCCGGAAACCGTATCTTCCATACCCAGAATCATGCCACGACGACGGTTAAGGTCGCCCATGACATCACCCATGTAGTCTTCAGGCGTAACGACTTCTACTGCCATGATCGGCTCGAGCAACTCACCACCGCCCTTCTGGGCCAGTTGCTTGGTTGCCATGGAAGCAGCCACCTTGAACGCCATCTCGTTGGAGTCGACGTCGTGGTAAGAACCATCAAACACTGTTGCCTTCAGGCCGATCAGCGGATAGCCGGCAACAACGCCGTTCTTCATCTGCTCTTCGATACCCTTCTGGATCGCCGGGATGTATTCCTTAGGAACAACACCACCTACGACTTCGTTCACGAATTGCAGACCTTCCTGACCTTCGTCAGCCGGTGCAAAACGGATCCAGCAGTGACCGAACTGGCCACGACCGCCGGATTGGCGAACGAACTTGCCTTCGATTTCACAGTTCTTCGTGATGCGCTCACGATAGGAAACCTGAGGCTTGCCGATGTTGGCTTCGACGTTGAACTCACGGCGCATCCGGTCAACCAGGATGTCCAGGTGCAGCTCGCCCATGCCGGAGATGATCGTCTGACCAGTCTCTTCATCAGTCTTGACGCGGAAAGACGGGTCTTCCTGAGCAAGTTTGCCCAGAGCGATACCCATTTTTTCCTGGTCATCCTTGGTCTTGGGCTCAACGGCAACCGAAATAACCGGCTCCGGGAAGTCCATGCGAACCAGGATGATTGGCTTGTCAGCGTTGCACAAGGTTTCGCCAGTGGTGACGTCCTTCATGCCGATCAAGGCCGCGATGTCACCAGCGCGTACTTCCTTGATTTCTTCACGGGCGTTTGCGTGCATCTGCACCATACGACCCACACGCTCTTTCTTGCCTTTGACCGAGTTGATCACGCCGTCGCCGGAGGCCAACACGCCCGAGTAAACCCGAACAAAGGTCAAGGTACCCACGAATGGGTCGGTAGCGATCTTGAATGCCAAAGCCGCGAACGGCTCGTCGTCACTTGCGTGACGCTCCATTTCCTCTTCCTCGTTATCCGGGTTGGAACCCTTGATAGCGGGAATGTCGGTTGGAGCAGGCAGGAAATCGATAACGGCGTCGAGAACCAGGGGAACACCCTTGTTCTTGAAGGAAGAACCACAAACAGCCAGAACGATCTCACCAGCGATAGTACGCTGACGCAGAGCGGCCTTGATTTCCTCGTTGGTGAGTTCTTCACCCTCGAGGTACTTGTTCATCAGCTCTTCGTTGGCTTCGGCCGCAGCCTCGACCATGTTGCCGCGCCACTTCTCGGCTTCTTCCAGCAATTCAGCAGGAATGTCCTTGCGAACAGGAACCATGCCCTTGTCGGAATCGTTCCAGTAGACAGCTTGCATGTTGATCAGATCGATCTGACCCTGGAAGTTGTCTTCGGAACCGATAGCCAACTGGATCGGCACCGGAGTGTGACCCAGACGCTGCTTGATCTGAGCGATCACGCGCAGGAAGTTGGCACCAGCACGGTCCATCTTGTTTACGTAAACAAGACGTGGAACGCCGTATTTGTTGGCCTGACGCCATACGGTTTCCGACTGAGGCTCAACACCCGAAGTACCGCAGAACACAACGACCGCGCCGTCGAGTACACGCAGGGAACGTTCAACTTCAATGGTGAAGTCTACGTGGCCCGGGGTATCGATTACGTTGAAGCGATGCTCGTGCGGGTACTGCTTCTCGGAACCTTTCCAGAAGGCGGTGATAGCAGCAGAAGTAATGGTAATACCACGCTCCTGCTCCTGCACCATCCAGTCTGTGGTCGCGGCGCCGTCATGCACCTCGCCCATTTTGTGACTTTTGCCGGTGTAAAAAAGGACGCGCTCGGTGGTGGTGGTCTTACCAGCATCCACGTGAGCAACGATACCGATGTTACGGTAGCGATTAATCGGTGTAGTACGAGCCATAAAGCCCTCGCAAATTGAGTGACGCTAAAATTAGAAGCGGTAGTGCGAGAAAGCCTTGTTGGCTTCAGCCATACGGTGCACGTCTTCACGCTTCTTAACTGCAGCACCTTTACCTTCAGCAGCGTCCAACAGTTCACCAGCCAAACGCAGAGCCATGGACTTCTCGCCGCGCTTGCGGGCGAAGTCTACCAGCCAGCGCATTGCCAGGGCGTTACGACGGGAAGGACGAACTTCGACCGGAACCTGGTAAGTAGCACCGCCTACACGGCGCGACTTCACTTCGACCAGCGGAGCGATGGCGTCGAGAGCTTTCTCGAAGATTTCCAGGGGATCGCTGTTCTTGCGTTCCTTAACTTTGTCCAGTGCGCCATAAACAATACGCTCGGCAACGGCTTTCTTGCCGCTCTCCATAACGTGGTTCATGAACTTGGCGAGGATCTGGCTTCCGTATTTCGGATCGTCCAGAATCTCACGTTTGGCTGCTACGCGACGTCTTGGCATGATAAGCCCTCAAGCGGTCTTCAGGTTAGCCCGGGACAGCTCACGCTTGCCCGACCTTACTCTTATCGACTCAATAAAAATGAAAAACTGCAAAACGACCGATTACTTCGGACGCTTGGTACCGTACTTCGAACGACCCTGGTTACGACCTTTGACGCCGGAAGTATCCAAAGAACCGCGGACGGTGTGGTAACGAACACCTGGCAAGTCTTTTACACGACCGCCGCGGATCAGTACCACGCTGTGCTCTTGCAGGTTGTGGCCTTCACCGCCGATGTACGAGGAAACCTCGAAACCGTTGGTCAGGCGCACACGGCATACTTTACGCAGTGCCGAGTTAGGTTTTTTCGGCGTGGTGGTATACACACGGGTGCATACGCCACGACGTTGCGGGCAGTTCTGCAGCGCAGGCACGTCGGATTTCTCGACGATACGCTTACGCGGCTGACGTACCAGCTGGTTGATAGTTGCCATCTACTAGCTCCACTGTTGTCTTGCGACGCTATTGTCTTACAAGAAAAGCAAAATGGCAGGAACGAATTCCCGCCAAATTTAGGGGATCAAGAGTCTAAAGAGGATCTTGTCCCCAGTCAAGGCAAGGCCCCGACCTCCCCGCTCGCCGGATCTCGACAATTTGTCTCGATCCGCCGAACGGGGCGACCAGGGCCAGGCACTCAATCAGCGCAGAACTCAGTTACCGCTCGAGTTCAGTGCTTCGGTCAGTGCAGCTTCCACTTCACTGGCGCTTACGCGCAACGGCTTGTCTGCTTCACGGCGGCGCTTGCGCTCGCTGTGGTAGGCCAAGCCGGTACCGGCCGGGATCAGACGACCCACGACCACGTTTTCTTTCAGGCCGCGCAGGTAGTCGCGCTTGCCGGTTACCGCCGCTTCGGTCAGTACCCGCGTGGTTTCCTGGAAGGAAGCCGCCGAGATGAACGATTCGGTGGACAACGACGCCTTGGTGATACCCAGCAGTACGCGAGTGAACTTGGCAAGGAACTTGTCCTCGTTCGCCAGGCGCTCGTTCTCCACCAGTACGTGAGTCAGTTCCATCTGGTCGCCCTTGATGAAGCTGGAATCGCCGGACTCGGAGATCTCAACTTTACGCAGCATCTGACGCAGGATGGTCTCGATGTGCTTGTCGTTGATCTTCACGCCTTGCAGACGATAAACGTCCTGGATCTCGTTCACGATGTACTTGGCCAGCGCACTCACACCCAGCAGACGCAGGATGTCGTGTGGATCGCTCGGACCGTCGGAGATAACTTCGCCGCGGTTTACCTGTTCGCCTTCGAAGACGTTCAGGTGACGCCACTTCGGAATCAGTTCTTCGTACGGATCGCTACCGTCGTTCGGGGTGATGACCAGACGGCGCTTGCCCTTGGTCTCTTTACCGAACGCGATGGTGCCGCTGACTTCAGCCAGAATCGAGGCTTCTTTCGGACGACGGGCTTCGAACAGGTCGGCAACACGCGGCAGACCACCAGTGATGTCACGGGTTTTCGAAGTTTCTTGCGGAATACGAGCGATAACATCACCGATCGCGATCCGCGCGCCGTCCGCCACACCGACCAAGGCGTTGGCTGGCAGGAAGTACTGAGCGATTACGTCAGTGCCTGGCAGCAACAGATCCTTACCGTTGTCGTCGACCATCTTCACGGCTGGACGGATGTCCTTGCCGGCAGCTGGACGATCTTTGGCGTCGAGTACTTCAATGTTGGTCATACCGGTCAATTCGTCAGTCTGACGCTTGATGGTGATGCCTTCTTCCATGCCCACGTAGGTCACGGTACCTTTCATTTCGGTAACGATCGGGTGAGTGTGCGGATCCCACTTGGCCACGATAGCGCCAGCGTCGACCTTGTCGCCTTCCTTCACCGAAATCACCGCACCGTACGGCAGCTTGTAGCGCTCGCGCTCACGACCGAAGTCGTCGGCAATCGCCAGCTCACCGGAACGGGACACAGCCACCAGGTGACCGTCGACACGCTCAACGTGCTTCAGGTTGTGCAGACGGACAGTACCGCCATTCTTCACCTGAACGCTGTCGGCCGCGGAGGTCCGGCTTGCCGCACCACCGATGTGGAACGTACGCATGGTCAGCTGGGTACCCGGCTCACCGATGGACTGGGCAGCAATAACGCCGACCGCTTCACCGATGTTCACCTGGTGACCACGAGCCAGATCGCGGCCGTAGCACTTGGCGCAGATGCCGTAGCGGGTTTCGCAGCTGATCGGCGAACGTACGATCACTTCGTCGATGCTGTTGAGCTCGATGAACTCGACCCACTTCTCGTCAACCAGGGTGCCCGCAGGAACGATGACGTCCTCGGTACCCGGCTTGAACACGTCACGGGCAATGACACGACCCAATACACGCTCACCCAGCGGCTCGACAACGTCACCGCCTTCAATGTGCGGCGTCATGACCAGGCCGTGTTCGGTGCCGCAATCGATCTCGGTCACAACCAGATCCTGCGCCACGTCTACCAGACGACGAGTCAGGTAACCGGAGTTCGCGGTTTTCAACGCGGTATCCGCAAGACCCTTACGAGCACCGTGAGTGGAGATGAAGTACTGAAGTACGCTCAAACCTTCACGGAAATTCGCGGTAATCGGCGTCTCGATGATGGAGCCGTCCGGCTTGGCCATCAGGCCACGCATACCGGCGAGCTGACGGATCTGCGCAGCAGAACCCCGTGCGCCCGAGTCGGCCATCATGTACATCGAGTTGAACGATTCCTGATCGACTTCGTTGCCGTGGCGGTCGATGACCTTCTCTTTCGAGAGGTTGGCCATCATCGCCTTGGATACTTCGTCGTTCGCCTTCGACCAGAGGTCGATTACCTTGTTGTACTTCTCGCCCTGGGTTACCAGGCCGGACGCGTACTGGCTCTCGATCTCTTTCACTTCCTCGGTGGCAGCACCGATGATGCGGGCTTTTTCATCAGGGATAACGAAGTCGTTAACACCGATGGAAACGCCGGAGATGGTCGAATAGGCAAAACCGGTGTACATCAGCTGGTCAGCGAAGATCACGGTCTCTTTCAGACCAACCACGCGGTAGCACTGGTTGATCAGCTTGGAGATCGCCTTTTTCTTCATCGGCAGGTTGACGACGTCAAACGACAGACCAGGTGGAACAACCTGGAACAACAGCGCACGGCCAACAGTGGTGTCGACGATGCGAGTGTTCTTGACGCTGCCACCATCACGATCGTTAACGGTCTCGTTGATCCGCACCTTCACCTTGGCGTGCAGTGCGGCTTCGCCAGCACGGAACACCCGGTCAACTTCCTGCAGGTCCGCGAAAACACGACCTTCGCCCTTGGCGTTGATCGCTTCACGAGTCATGTAGTACAGACCCAATACAACGTCCTGCGACGGAACGATGATTGGCTCACCGTTGGCTGGCGACAGGATGTTGTTGGTCGACATCATCAACGCACGCGCTTCGAGCTGGGCTTCCAGCGTCAGCGGTACGTGCACGGCCATCTGGTCGCCGTCGAAGTCGGCGTTGTACGCAGCACAGACCAGAGGGTGCAGCTGGATAGCCTTGCCTTCGATCAGTACCGGTTCAAACGCCTGGATACCCAGACGGTGAAGGGTCGGTGCACGGTTGAGCAGCACCGGGTGTTCGCGAATCACTTCGGCAAGAACGTCCCAGACCTCTGGCAGCTCGCGCTCGACCATTTTCTTGGCGGCTTTGATGGTGGTAGCGAGACCACGCATTTCCAGCTTGCCGAAAATGAACGGCTTGAACAGTTCCAGTGCCATTTTCTTAGGCAGACCGCACTGGTGCAGACGCAGGGTCGGACCTACGGTAATTACCGAACGACCCGAGTAGTCAACACGCTTACCGAGCAAGTTCTGGCGGAAACGACCTTGCTTACCCTTGATCATGTCAGCCAGGGATTTCAGAGGACGCTTGTTCGAACCGGTGATAGCGCGACCACGACGACCGTTGTCGAGCAGTGCATCGACCGCTTCCTGCAACATACGCTTTTCGTTGCGCACGATGATGTCCGGAGCGGACAGATCGAGCAGGCGCTTCAAGCGGTTGTTACGGTTGATCACTCGACGATACAGATCGTTGAGGTCGGAAGTCGCGAAACGACCGCCATCCAGCGGGACCAGTGGACGCAGATCTGGCGGCAGAACCGGCAGAACGGTCAGCACCATCCACTCTGGCAGGTTGCCGGAACCCTGGAAGGCTTCCATCAACTTCAGACGCTTGGACAGCTTCTTGATCTTGGTTTCGGAGTTGGTTTGCGGAATCTCTTCGCGCAGACGACCAATCTCGTGCTCCAGGTCGATAGCGTGCAGAAGCTCGCGGACAGCTTCGGCACCCATGCGGGCATCGAAATCGTCGCCGAACTCTTCCAGCGCTTCGAAGTACTGCTCGTCGTTGAGCAGCTGACCTTTTTCAAGGGTGGTCATGCCTGGATCGATAACGACATAGCTCTCGAAGTAGAGAACGCGCTCGATATCACGCAGGGTCATGTCCATCAGCAAGCCGATACGGGACGGCAGCGATTTCAGGAACCAGATGTGGGCAACCGGCGAAGCCAGCTCGATGTGCGCCATGCGCTCACGACGAACTTTTGCCAGCGCAACTTCAACGCCGCACTTCTCGCAGATCACGCCGCGATGCTTCAAGCGCTTGTACTTACCGCACAGGCACTCGTAATCCTTTACCGGGCCAAAGATCTTGGCGCAGAACAGGCCGTCACGCTCGGGTTTGAACGTACGGTAGTTGATGGTTTCCGGCTTTTTAACTTCACCGAACGACCACGAACGGATCATCTCAGGCGAGGCCAATCCAATACGGATGGCGTCGAACTCTTCGACTTGACCCTGGTTTTTCAGCAAATTCAGTAGGTCTTTCAAGGCCTTTCCTCCTGGCGGAGCAGAGAGCGGGCAAGACAGCCCCGCTCTCGATTCGCGTCACGTGTTATTCGGTTTCCAGATCGATATCGATGCCGAGGGAACGAATTTCCTTGATCAACACGTTGAAGGACTCGGGCATGCCCGGCTCCATACGGTGATCGCCGTCCACGATGTTCTTGTACATCTTGGTCCGGCCGTTCACATCGTCCGACTTCACTGTGAGCATTTCTTGCAGAGTGTAAGCAGCACCGTACGCTTCCAGTGCCCAGACCTCCATCTCCCCGAAACGCTGACCACCGAACTGCGCCTTACCACCCAGCGGCTGCTGGGTAACCAGGCTGTAAGAACCGGTAGAACGAGCGTGCATCTTGTCGTCTACCAAGTGGTTCAGCTTCAGCATGTACATGTAGCCAACGGTAACCGGACGCTCGAACTTGTTGCCGGTACGGCCGTCGAACAGCTGCATCTGGCCGCTTTCCGGCAGGTCTGCCAGTTTCAGCATGGCCTTGATTTCGCTTTCCTTGGCACCGTCGAACACCGGGGTAGCCATTGGAACGCCGCCGCGCAGGTTCTTCGCCAGGTCCAGGATTTCCTGGTCGGAGAAAGTGTCCAGCTCTTCGTTGCGCCCGCCGATCTCGTTGTAGATCTCGTGCAGGAACTTACGCAGGTCGGCGACCTTGCGCTGCTCTTCGATCATGCGGTTGATCTTCTCGCCCAGACCTTTGGCCGCAAGGCCCAGGTGGGTTTCGAGGATCTGACCGACGTTCATACGCGAAGGTACGCCCAGCGGGTTGAGGACCACATCGACCGGGGTGCCATTGGCATCGTGCGGCATGTCTTCAACCGGCATGATCACGGAGACCACACCTTTGTTACCGTGACGACCGGCCATCTTGTCGCCCGGCTGGATACGACGACGGATTGCCAGGTAAACCTTGACGATCTTCAGCACGCCTGGAGCCAGGTCATCGCCCTGCTGCAGTTTGCGCTTCTTGTCTTCGAACTTGTCGTCCAGCAGACGGCGGCGATCAACGATGTAGGCCTGGGCCTTCTCGAGCTGCTCGTTCAGAGCGTCTTCAGCCATGCGCAGTTTGAACCACTGACCATGCTCAAGACCGTCGAGAACTTCGTCGGTGATTTCCTGACCTTTCTTCAGGCCTGCGCCGCCTTCGGCCTTGTGGCCTACCAGAGCGGAACGCAGACGTTCGAAAGTCGCGCCTTCAACGATACGGAACTCTTCGTTCAGATCCTTGCGGATCTCGTCGAGCTGAGTCTTCTCGATGGACAACGCACGAGCATCACGCTCGACACCGTCACGGGTGAAGACCTGTACGTCGATGACGGTACCCTTGGTGCCGGTAGGCACACGCAGGGAGGTGTCTTTCACGTCGCTGGCTTTTTCACCGAAGATGGCACGCAGCAGTTTCTCTTCCGGAGTCAGTTGGGTCTCGCCTTTCGGAGTGACCTTGCCGACCAGGATGTCGCCTGCGCCTACTTCGGCACCTACGTAAACGATACCGGCTTCGTCCAGCTTGTTCAGTGCAGCCTCACCCACGTTCGGGATGTCCGCAGTGATTTCTTCCGGGCCAAGCTTGGTGTCACGGGCCACACAGGTCAGTTCCTGAATGTGGATCGTGGTGAAGCGGTCTTCCTGAACCACACGCTCGGACAGGCAGATGGAGTCTTCGAAGTTGAAGCCGTTCCATGCCATGAACGCGATGCGCATGTTCTGACCCAGTGCCAGTTCACCCATGTCGGTGGACGGGCCGTCGGCCATGATGTCGCTGCGCTGAACCCGATCACCCTTGCTCACCAGCGGACGCTGGTTGATGCAGGTGTTCTGGTTGGAGCGGGTGTACTTGGTCAGGTTGTAAATGTCGACACCGGCTTCGCCAGTTTCAACTTCGTCATCGGCAACACGAACCACGATACGGCTGGCATCGACGGAGTCGATCACGCCACCACGACGAGCCACGACGCAAACGCCGGAGTCACGGGCAACGTTGCGCTCCATGCCGGTACCTACCAGCGGCTTGTCGGCACGCAGGGTCGGTACAGCTTGACGCTGCATGTTCGAACCCATCAACGCACGGTTGGCGTCGTCGTGCTCGAGGAACGGGATCAGCGACGCAGCAACCGAAACTACCTGCTTGGGCGATACGTCCATCAGGGTGACGTCTTCCGGCGCCTTGACGGTGAACTCGTTCAAGTGACGAACAGCTACCAGCTCGTCGGTCAGGACTTTCTTGTCGTTCATCGTGGCCGAAGCCTGGGCGATCACATGATCAGCTTCTTCGATGGCGGACAGGAATACGATCTCGTCGGTAACCAGGGCGTCTTTCACCACACGGTACGGGCTCTCAAGGAAACCGTACTGGTTGGTGCGCGCATAGGCAGCCAGGGAGTTGATCAGACCGATGTTCGGACCTTCCGGCGTTTCGATCGGGCATACGCGACCGTAGTGAGTCGGGTGTACGTCACGAACCTCGAAGCCTGCACGCTCACGAGTCAGACCGCCTGGGCCGAGTGCGGAGACACGACGCTTGTGGGTGATCTCGGACAGCGGGTTGTTCTGGTCCATGAACTGCGACAGCTGGCTCGAACCGAAGAACTCCTTCACCGCCGCAGCCACTGGCTTGGCGTTGATCAGGTCTTGCGGCATCAGGCCTTCGCTTTCAGCCATCGACAGACGTTCCTTGACCGCGCGCTCGACACGCACCAGGCCAACACGGAACTGGTTCTCGGCCATCTCGCCTACGCAGCGGACACGACGGTTACCCAGGTGGTCGATGTCATCGACGATGCCTTTGCCGTTACGGATGTCGACCAGGGTCTTGAGCACCGCAACGATGTCGTCCTTGTTCAGCACGCCCGAACCTTCAATCTCGGTACGACCGATACGACGGTTGAACTTCATCCGGCCGACCGCAGACAGGTCATAGCGCTCAGGGCTGAAGAACAGGTTGTTGAACAGGGTCTCGGCGGCATCCTTGGTTGGCGGCTCGCCAGGACGCATCATGCGATAGATCTCGACCAGGGCTTCCAGTTGGTTGCCGGTGGAGTCGATCTTCAGCGTATCGGAGATGAACGGACCGCAGTCGATATCGTTGGTGTACAGAGTCTCGATGCGAACAACCTGAGCCTTGGCGATTTTCGCCAGGATCTCGGTGGTCAGCTCGGTATTGCACTCGGCAATGATCTCGCCAGTGGCCGGATGCACGATGACCTTGGCGGTGGTGCGACCCAGGACGTAGTCCATCGGCACCTGCAGCTCTTTGATCCCGGCTTTTTCCAGCTGGTTGATGTGGCGAGCGGTGATACGACGACCTTGCTCGACAATAACCTTGCCCTTGTCATCCTGGATATCCAGGACGGCGATTTCACCGCGCAGGCGCTGAGGCACCAGCTCCAGGCTCAGGTTTTCACCCTGCACATGGAAGACGTTGGTGGTGTAGAACGCGTCCAGCACTTCCTCGGTGGTATAGCCGAGCGCGCGCAGCAATACCGATGCAGGCAGCTTGCGACGACGGTCGATACGCACGAATACGCAGTCTTTCGGGTCGAACTCGAAGTCCAGCCACGAACCGCGGTAAGGAATGATGCGCGCGGAGTAGAGCAGTTTGCCGGAGCTGTGCGTCTTGCCACGGTCGTGGTCGAAGAACACGCCCGGAGAACGGTGCAGCTGGGAAACGATTACACGCTCGGTACCGTTGATTACGAAGGTACCGTTCTCAGTCATCAGGGGGATTTCACCCATGTAGACTTCTTGCTCTTTGATGTCCTTGATCGCTTTGTTCGACGATTCTTTGTCGAAAATGATCAGGCGCACTTTTACCCGCAAAGGTACGGCGTAAGTCACACCGCGCAATACGCATTCTTTGACATCAAATGCCGGTTCGCCCAGGCGATAACCGACGTACTCCAGCGCAGCATTGCCGGAGTAGCTGATGATCGGGAAAACGGATTTGAAGGCCGCATGCAGGCCCACGTCGCGGAACTGATCTTTAGTCGCTCCCGCTTGCAAGAATTCACGATACGAATCCAGCTGGATGGCCAGGAGGTACGGCACATCCATGACGTCCGGCAACTTGCTAAAGTCCTTGCGGATACGTTTTTTCTCAGTATATGAGTAAGCCATCAGCGTTCCCCAGCTTGGTCACCTGCTTGTTTGGCCCCTCCCGACGGGAGCAGCCAGAAAATCGTGCAAACCCCTTGGTTTGCGCCACCACATCGGGTGGTTACAGCGCGTGATCAGCACCGACCCAGTCGGCTGCCAATAACGGAAAAAGGCCGGTGGCAAGAGCCACCAGCCATCAGCCTGTCGCTTAACGCTCGGGCTGGAGACGCAAAGTCGATGCTTACTTCAGCTCGACTTTAGCGCCTGCTTCTTCCAGTACTGCTTTGGCTTTGTCAGCTGCGTCTTTGGCAACAGCTTCCAGAACCATGGCAGGAGCGCCGTCAACTACAGCCTTGGCTTCTTTCAAGCCCAGACCGGTCAGTTCACGTACTGCCTTGATCACGTTAACTTTCTTCTCGCCAGCTTCGGTCAGCATGACGTTGAATTCGGTTTGCTCTTCAACAACAGCGGCAGCAGCAGCTGGACCAGCGGAAGCAGCAGCAGCGGAAACGCCGAATTTTTCTTCGAAAGCTTTGATCAGCTCAACAACCTGCAGAACCGACATTTCAGCTACGGCGTTGAGGATATCGTCTTGGGAGATAGACATTACTGTATTTCCTGAATTGGGGGACGGCCTACGCGGCCATCGAAATAAACAAAAAAGCGCGAGAGAAAGTGCTCAGCCTTAGGCTGCGGCAGCTTCTTTTTGCTCGCGAACTGCAGCCAGAGTACGAGCCAGCTTGCTGGTGGCGCCTTGAATCACGCTCATCAACTGCGAAATGGCTTCGTCGCGGGTCGGCAGTGTTGCCAGTACATCGATCTGATTAGCTGCGAGGAACTTGCCCTCGAACGCAGCTGCCTTGATCTCGAACTTGTCCTGACCCTTGGCGAATTCCTTGAACAAACGGGCAGCAGCGCCTGGATGATCTTTGGAGAACGCGATCAGGGTCGGGCCGGTGAACACGTCGTTGAGAACACTGTATTCAGTGTCAGCAACAGCGCGCTTGAGCAGGGTGTTACGTACGACACGTACATAAACGCCAGCTTCACGGGCCTCTTTACGGAGTCCGGTCATTGCGCCTACTGTTACGCCACGGGCATCAGCCACGACAGCGGACAGAGCGACTTTGGCAGCCTCGTTGACTTCAGCGACGATGGCCTTCTTGTCTTCGAGATTAATTGCCACGGGTTTAACTCCTGCTTGTTACCGTTTCATCCGATCGAAACCGAATGTCGTTTTGGTGTCTGATTCGGTAAGGAACCGGGAGCACCATCTGCGTAGGCTTGTGGTTTAAGACTTGCGTCGCCTACGGTCTTGGACAGCCCCCGCCAGGCAGGGACCCCAATATGTGATTGGCGCAATCGCTTGCGCCAACCTGAGTCTTACGCGTCGAGCGAGCTCTGATCGATGATCAGACCTGGGCCCATAGTGGTGCTCAGGGTAACGCGCTTGACGTAGATACCTTTCGAAGAAGCTGGCTTGATACGCTTCAGATCAGCGATCAGGGCTTCAACGTTTTCCTTCAGCTTGACGGCGTCGAAGCCGATCTTGCCAACGGAAGTGTGGATGATGCCGTTTTTGTCGGTGCGATAACGAACCTGACCAGCCTTGGCGTTTTTAACCGCGGTGGCTACGTCTGGAGTCACGGTACCAACCTTAGGGTTAGGCATCAGGCCACGTGGACCGAGGATCTGACCCAACTGACCTACAACACGCATGGCATCCGGGGATGCGATCACGACGTCATAGTTCAGGTCGCCGCCTTTCATTTCAGCAGCCAAGTCGTCCATGCCTACGCGATCAGCGCCAGCAGCCAGAGCAGCTTCAGCTGCAGGGCCCTGGGTGAACACGGCAACACGTACGGTCTTGCCAGTGCCGTGTGGCAGCACGGTAGCGCTACGAACGACCTGGTCGGATTTACGTGGGTCAACGCCCAGATTTACAGCAACGTCGAACGACTCGCTGAACTTGACAGTCGACAGCTCGGCCAGCAGAGCGGCGGCGTCTACAAAGTTGTAGGCCTTGCCTGCTTCGATTTTGCCGGCGATAGCCTTTTGACGCTTGGTCAGCTTAGCCATTACACACCCTCCACGTTAAGGCCCATGCTACGAGCAGAACCGGCGATAGTACGCACGGCTGCATCCATATCAGCTGCAGTCAGATCCGCGTTTTTGGTTTTCGCGATTTCTTCCAGCTGAGCACGGGTAACGGTGCCAACCTTAACGGTGTTTGGACGAGCGGAACCGCTGGTCAAACCTGCAGCCTTCTTCAGCAGAACCGAAGCAGGGGTGCTTTTTGTTTCGAAAGTGAAGCTACGGTCGCTGTAGACAGTGATGATCACTGGAGTCGGCAGACCCGGCTCAAGGCCCTGGGTACGGGCGTTGAAAGCCTTGCAGAATTCCATGATGTTCACGCCGTGCTGACCCAGTGCAGGACCAACGGGTGGGCTTGGGTTAGCCTGAGCGGCCTTCACTTGCAGCTTGATGTAAGCGGTAATCTTCTTGGCCATGAGGCACTCCAATTACGGGTTCGAACGCCTCGAAAGGCTCCCCGGTTGCTTGCGCGTTTATCCCAGTGACGACAAAACCCCACAGCCTTGGGCTGCGGGGTTGGGATGCCTGCTCAATCAGACCTTTTCGACCTGACTGAACTCCAACTCTACCGGAGTAGAGCGACCGAAAATGAGCACTGCCACTTGGATCCGGCTCTTTTCGTAGTTAACTTCTTCGACCGTACCGTTGAAATCGGCGAATGGACCATCAGTGACCCGTACAACTTCACCTGGTTCAAACAACGTCTTCGGCTTCGGTTTGTCGCTACCATCAGCGACGCGACGCAGAATTGCTTCTGCCTCTTTGTCAGTGATCGGCGCAGGCTTATCGGCGGTTCCGCCGATGAAGCCCATCACCCGAGGGGTATCCTTGACCAAGTGCCAAGTCCCTTCGTTCATATCCATCTGTACCAGCACATAGCCTGGAAAGAACTTGCGTTCACTTTTGCGCTTCTGGCCGTTACGCATCTCCACCACTTCTTCAGTGGGGACCAGAATCTCGCCAAAGCCATCTTCCATGCCAGCCAGCTTTACGCGCTCTATCAGCGAGCGCATGACATGCTTCTCGTAACCCGAGTAAGCATGCACAACGTACCAACGCTTAGCCACGGGACACCCTTAGCCAACAATCAAGGAAACAAGCCAGCCGAGCAGGGAATCAAGCCCCCACAACAGCAACGCCATTACCAGAACAACAGCCACAACGATCAATGTGGTCTGCGTGGTTTCTTGGCGAGTCGGCCATACGACTTTACGAATCTCGGTGCGAGCTTCCTTAGCGAGTACAAAGAAAGACTTGCCCTTGGCTGTTTGCAGGCCTACAAAGGCAGCAACAGCAGCAATAGCGAGTAATGCAAGTACGCGGTACAGGATCGGCGAAGCAGAAAAATACTGATTGCCAACAACGCCAACAACCACCAAAGCGACTACCACTAGCCACTTGAGCAGATCGAAGCGAGAGCCTTGAGCTTCAGCTTTAGGAGTCATCTATGAAGATCCTGTGAAAAGAAAGCCAGACACACCAAGTGAATCTGGCAGGTCAGGAGGGAATCGAACCCCCAACCTACGGTTTTGGAGACCGTCGCTCTGCCAATTGAGCTACTGACCTAAAACAAAATCAGGCCGACCATTATGCCGGCCCGAAAAAGACATTACAACTGTTTACTCGATGACTTTGGCTACGACGCCGGCGCCGACGGTACGACCGCCTTCACGGATAGCGAAACGCAGACCGTCTTCCATCGCGATGGTCTTGATCAGAGTGACAGTCATCTGGATGTTGTCACCTGGCATTACCATTTCAACGCCTTCTGGCAGCTCGCAGTTACCAGTCACGTCAGTTGTACGGAAGTAAAACTGTGGACGGTAGCCTTTGAAGAACGGAGTATGACGGCCGCCTTCTTCCTTGCTCAGAACGTAAACTTCTGCGGTGAACTTGGTGTGCGGCTTGACAGTACCTGGCTTGACCAGAACCTGGCCACGCTCAACGTCGTCACGCTTGGTGCCGCGCAGCAGCACGCCGCAGTTCTCGCCAGCACGACCTTCGTCGAGCAGCTTGCGGAACATTTCAACGCCGGTGCAGGTAGTTTTCTGAGTGTCGCGCAGACCGACGATCTCAACCTCTTCCTGGATACGGACGATGCCACGCTCAACACGACCAGTCACAACAGTACCGCGACCGGAGATCGAGAATACGTCTTCGATTGGCATCAGGAACGGCTTGTCGATAGCACGCTCAGGCTCTGGGATGTAGCTGTCCAGAGTCTCAACCAGCTTCTTCACCGCAGTGGTGCCCATTTCGTTGTCGTCTTGGCCGTTCAGAGCCATCAAAGCCGAACCGATGATGATTGGAGTGTCATCACCTGGGAAGTCGTAAGTGCTCAACAGGTCGCGCACTTCCATCTCAACCAGTTCCAGCAGCTCAGCGTCGTCAACCATGTCAGCCTTGTTCAGGAAGACAACGATGTACGGAACGCCTACCTGACGGGACAGCAGGATGTGCTCACGGGTTTGCGGCATCGGACCATCGGCGGCCGAGCAAACCAGGATCGCGCCGTCCATCTGAGCAGCACCGGTGATCATGTTTTTTACGTAGTCGGCGTGACCTGGGCAGTCAACGTGTGCGTAGTGACGCACGGCCGAATCGTATTCAACGTGAGCGGTGTTGATGGTGATACCACGAGCTTTTTCTTCCGGGGCGCTGTCGATCTTGTCGAAGTCAACCTTGGCCGAACCGAAAACTTCGGAGCAGACACGGGTCAGAGCAGCGGTCAGCGTGGTTTTACCGTGGTCGACGTGACCGATGGTACCAACGTTGACGTGCGGCTTATTACGTTCGAACTTTTCCTTAGCCATCGAAATCACCCCTAGGAGAAGAATTTAGCGAGTCACACGAGCCATTAAAACAAAGGCAGATATTTTCATATCTGCCTTGTAATATGGAGCTCTTGAGCGGATTTGAACCGCTGACCTCACCCTTACCAAGGGTGTGCTCTACCAACTGAGCTACAAGAGCAAAACACTTTGCACAACCTGCAAACTTGGAGCGGGTAGCGGGAATCGAACCCGCATCATCAGCTTGGAAGGCTGAGGTTCTACCACTAAACTATACCCGCGGAGCTTGCAGCTCACGCTAAAACTGGTGGAGGGGGAAGGATTCGAACCTTCGAAGTCGTAGACGTCAGATTTACAGTCTGATCCCTTTGGCCGCTCGGGAACCCCTCCTAAGCGAGCCGGCATTCTATATCATGCCAGCCTTCTGTCAAGCATTTTCTCATAAAAAACCTGAGGTTAGCTGCGTTGACGCCGCTTCGTACCGATGACCGTTAAAGGTCTTCACTGCGAAGCGGGCGCCATTCTATGCAAACTACCCAGCAGGCGCAACCCCTTCGCAAGGCATTATTTTATGTTTTAACTCATTGAATTCTTTGGAAAGGTTTTGAAGCAGCACCTCATTCATCTTCGCCGCGCTGTCCGGTGGAACCTGGACCCAGAATCCACCAGACTCTGGAGACGCTGGCGAGCTAAACGTAACGGTACGGCCCGCAACCCCCGAAGAAACCAGTCGCTGCTCCAGTTGCCTGGCCAGCTCCGGGCGAACGAAGCCACCCAGGTAGTTGCAGTTCTTTTGCCCTTCACTCGATTTACCCGGCTCACGCCTGACTAGCGCATCCGCCGTCTCGCTCAGGAGATGAATGTCTTGCTGCGAACCTCGATACAGGCTCAGCGGAGTGACATCCTTGGCGCGAAGCGGGACCTCTTGCTGATGCCAGATGTAATAGAAGCCATTTAGAACCAGCAACAACAAAAATAGCCACCGCATAGAAAACCTCAAGACAAAGGACAAGCCATCGCCAAACCAACAAAAACCAGGTCAGGCACGACCTTGGCATCTGGAACAACCCCGGAAACCAGATCGGCATCCCCTCCCGTTAGAAACACCTCGAAATCCTCTCCCCAATATTGCCGCGCCAATTCGAGCTGAGTCAGCACGAAGCCTCTCAACATCAGCATACAACCACGCTCCACCGCCTCGACCGTTGCCCTGCCAGGAGCAAGACTCTCGTGAGCCCGTTCTGCAGCAGTATCGTCATAGCGGATTCGCCGGGTATGGGTACGTAACTGGTTACGCATCAGAGGCATACCAGGGCAGATGAACCCTCCCAAGTGCTGCCCGTCAGGCGCTACGAAATCTGCCGTGATTGCCGTACCAAAATCCAGAACCAGGCATGCGCCCGAAGCCAGGTGGTACCCACCGAGCAAAGCCAGCCATCGATCAAGCCCCAAGCGCTCATAGTCTTCATAACCGTTTGTAACGCCCGCCATCTCTTGGGTAGGTGTTGCGCGAGCCACGGAGACGCCAAATGTCTCTACCAGGGAGGCGACCAACAAATCGGTCTCCTCAGAAGTCCTGACGCTGACAAGACGGCATTTTTTCAGCTGAAATTTATCTGAGCCTGTCAGGCTCGCAAGCAAATCGCTATCCGAGCCGACTACCCCACCGCCGACAGGGGTGACGCCATCTGCACGAACAACGCGCCACTTGATAAAACTATTGCCGCAATCAAGCTCAAGAATCATCACGCAACCTCAAGCTGAGCTCGCCACCACTGAATATCTTTTCCACACCATCCACCTTCAAACGCAGCGCACCTTGGCGATCAATGCCCATCACCACGCCGTCAATCCGATTGATACCGGCAATCAGCGACACAGCCCGCCCCTGCCACAAATGGTATTGCTCCCACTCCGACTGGATCGCTGCAAATCCCGACGCATGATGCAGCTCCAGATACCCCTGAAGCTTTCCACTCATTCGCGCCACCAACTCGTTCCGGTCAAAATCACGACCCGCTTCAAGACTCATGGACGTCCACTGCTGATCAACTTCATCAGTCGATTGCATATTCACGTTTACCCCGACACCCAGGACAACGTGACAAACATCCGCAGGGTCGCCTACCAACTCAAGCAGTATGCCGGCGATTTTCTTTTCACCTACCAACACATCGTTAGGCCACTTCAACCCTGCCTCAACGACTCCCATGTCACGCAACGAATGCATGACAGCGAGCCCGACGACAAGACTAAGCCCCTCAATCTGCCGCATGCCACCGTCAATGCGCAGCACCAGGCTGTAATAGAGGTTTTCGGCGAATGGGCTGACCCATTTGCGGCCGCGACGTCCCCGACCGGCTATCTGCCGCTCGGCCAGAACAAGGAATGGCGCTTCCACGCCACGCCCGATGGACCGCAGCGCTTCGGCATTAGTGGAGTCAATCGAATCAAACAGGTGAACAGGCCACTCACAGCCTTCTGCCGCGCGGATTTCGGCCGCATCCAAAAGCAACAGCGGCTTCGCCAGGCGATACCCCTTGCCTCGAACCTTATGCACAGACAAGCCTAACTCCGCCTCCAGGTGCTGCAATTGTTTCCATACCGCACTACGACTGATACCTAACCCAGCACCCAGCGCCTGGCCCGAATGGAAACGGCCGTCCTTCAGAAGTTTTAGCAACGTGAGCATACGAACTGCGCCTGATAACGAGGCCCGCATGATAGCCATGCACAAGACCGTTGCATAGAAACACCCAAGCGCTTTCCTGCGGGCAAAACAAAACCCCTACCTGCGTCAGCAGATAGGGGTTTCGGAATTTAATCTTGACGATGACCTACTCTCACATGGGGAAACCCCACACTACCATCGGCGATGCATCGTTTCACTTCTGAGTTCGGGATGGGATCAGGTGGTTCCAATGCTCTATGGTCGTCAAGAAATTCGGTAGCCAGCGCGTGCCTTACGGTCACGTTCCAGCGAATGGGTATGCGATAGTTTGTGGGTTTTGACTCGAACTTTCGGTTCATCTCGTCTTCACACACCGCAATCTGGTGCCTTTCTCCGTTTCCAGAGCAGGATCAGCAAATTGCTTGGGTGTTATATGGTCAAGCCTCACGGGCAATTAGTACAGGTTAGCTCAACGCCTCACAGCGCTTACACACCCTGCCTATCAACGTCGTAGTCTTCGACGGCCCTTCAGGGGACTCAAGGTCCCAGTGAGATCTCATCTTGAGGCAAGTTTCCCGCTTAGATGCTTTCAGCGGTTATCTTTTCCGAACATAGCTACCCGGCAATGCCACTGGCGTGACAACCGGAACACCAGAGGTTCGTCCACTCCGGTCCTCTCGTACTAGGAGCAGCCCCTCTCAAATCTCAAACGTCCACGGCAGATAGGGACCGAACTGTCTCACGACGTTCTAAACCCAGCTCGCGTACCACTTTAAATGGCGAACAGCCATACCCTTGGGACCGGCTTCAGCCCCAGGATGTGATGAGCCGACATCGAGGTGCCAAACACCGCCGTCGATATGAACTCTTGGGCGGTATCAGCCTGTTATCCCCGGAGTACCTTTTATCCGTTGAGCGATGGCCCTTCCATACAGAACCACCGGATCACTAAGACCTACTTTCGTACCTGCTCGACGTGTCTGTCTCGCAGTCAAGCGCGCTTTTGCCTTTATACTCTACGACCGATTTCCGACCGGTCTGAGCGCACCTTCGTACTCCTCCGTTACTCTTTAGGAGGAGACCGCCCCAGTCAAACTACCCACCATACACTGTCCTCGATCCGGATAACGGACCTGAGTTAGAACCTCAAAGTTGCCAGGGTGGTATTTCAAGGATGGCTCCACGCAGACTGGCGTCCACGCTTCAAAGCCTCCCACCTATCCTACACAAGCAAATTCAAAGTCCAGTGCAAAGCTATAGTAAAGGTTCACGGGGTCTTTCCGTCTAGCCGCGGATACACTGCATCTTCACAGCGATTTCAATTTCACTGAGTCTCGGGTGGAGACAGCGCCGCCATCGTTACGCCATTCGTGCAGGTCGGAACTTACCCGACAAGGAATTTCGCTACCTTAGGACCGTTATAGTTACGGCCGCCGTTTACCGGGGCTTCGATCAAGAGCTTCGCGTTAGCTAACCCCATCAATTAACCTTCCGGCACCGGGCAGGCGTCACACCCTATACGTCCACTTTCGTGTTTGCAGAGTGCTGTGTTTTTAATAAACAGTCGCAGCGGCCTGGTATCTTCGACCGGCGTGGGCTTACGCAGCAAGTGCTTCACCCTCACCGGCGCACCTTCTCCCGAAGTTACGGTGCCATTTTGCCTAGTTCCTTCACCCGAGTTCTCTCAAGCGCCTTGGTATTCTCTACCCAACCACCTGTGTCGGTTTGGGGTACGGTTCCTGGTTACCTGAAGCTTAGAAGCTTTTCTTGGAAGCATGGCATCAACCACTTCGTCACCCAAAGGGTAACTCGTCATCAGCTCTCGGCCTTAAGATCCCGGATTTACCTAAGATCTCAGCCTACCACCTTAAACTTGGACAACCAACGCCAAGCTGGCCTAGCCTTCTCCGTCCCTCCATCGCAATAACCAGAAGTACAGGAATATTAACCTGTTTTCCATCGACTACGCTTTTCAGCCTCGCCTTAGGGACCGACTAACCCTGCGTCGATTAACGTTGCGCAGGAAACCTTGGTCTTTCGGCGTGGGTGTTTTTCACACCCATTGTCGTTACTCATGTCAGCATTCGCACTTCTGATACCTCCAGCAAGCTTCTCAACTCACCTTCACAGGCTTACAGAACGCTCCTCTACCGCATCACTTACGTGATACCCGTAGCTTCGGTGTATGGTTTGAGCCCCGTTACATCTTCCGCGCAGGCCGACTCGACTAGTGAGCTATTACGCTTTCTTTAAAGGGTGGCTGCTTCTAAGCCAACCTCCTAGCTGTCTAAGCCTTCCCACATCGTTTCCCACTTAACCATAACTTTGGGACCTTAGCTGACGGTCTGGGTTGTTTCCCTTTTCACGACGGACGTTAGCACCCGCCGTGTGTCTCCCATGCTCGGCACTTGTAGGTATTCGGAGTTTGCATCGGTTTGGTAAGTCGGGATGACCCCCTAGCCGAAACAGTGCTCTACCCCCTACAGTGATACATGAGGCGCTACCTAAATAGCTTTCGAGGAGAACCAGCTATCTCCGAGCTTGATTAGCCTTTCACTCCGATCCACAGGTCATCCGCTAACTTTTCAACGGTAGTCGGTTCGGTCCTCCAGTCAGTGTTACCTAACCTTCAACCTGCCCATGGATAGATCGCCCGGTTTCGGGTCTATTCCCAGCGACTAGACGCCCTATTAAGACTCGCTTTCGCTACGCCTCCCCTATTCGGTTAAGCTCGCCACTGAAAATAAGTCGCTGACCCATTATACAAAAGGTACGCAGTCACCCAACAAAGTGGGCTCCCACTGCTTGTACGCATACGGTTTCAGGATCTATTTCACTCCCCTCTCCGGGGTTCTTTTCGCCTTTCCCTCACGGTACTAGTTCACTATCGGTCAGTCAGTAGTATTTAGCCTTGGAGGATGGTCCCCCCATATTCAGACAAAGTTTCTCGTGCTCCGTCCTACTCGATTTCACTTCTAAGATCCTTTCGCGTACAGGGCTATCACCCACTATGGCCGCACTTTCCAGAGCGTTCCGCTAAAATCAAAGAAGCTTAAGGGCTAGTCCCCGTTCGCTCGCCACTACTAAGGGAATCTCGGTTGATTTCTTTTCCTCAGGGTACTTAGATGTTTCAGTTCCCCTGGTTCGCCTCTTGCACCTATGTATTCAGTACAAGATAACCATCTTATGATGGCTGGGTTCCCCCATTCAGACATCTCCGGATCACAGTCTGTTTGCCGACTCCCCGAAGCTTTTCGCAGGCTACCACGTCTTTCATCGCCTCTGACTGCCAAGGCATCCACCGTATGCGCTTCTTCACTTGACCATATAACCCCAAGCAATCTGGTTATACTGTGAAGACGACATTCGCCGAAAATTCGAATTTCTCAACTAAGAGAACTCACAAATTTTACCTTAGCCTGAGCCGTTACCAGTGAAAGTAACGTTCAGTCTATCTTTCTATCACATACCCAAATTTTTAAAGAACGATCTAATCAAAAGACTAGAAATCAACATTCATCATCCAACGGATGGAACGCTCATTTCTAAGCTTTCAGAAGCAGTTTATGGTGGAGCCAAGCGGGATCGAACCGCTGACCTCCTGCGTGCAAGGCAGGCGCTCTCCCAGCTGAGCTATGGCCCCATTACAAAATTGGTGGGTCTGGGCAGATTCGAACTGCCGACCTCACCCTTATCAGGGGTGCGCTCTAACCAACTGAGCTACAGACCCAATTTCGAGCTTGTAACTGTTAGCTGTGAGCTATCAGCTTGGAGCTTAAAGCTGCTTCTATCGTCTTCTTCAATGAATCAAGCAATTCGTGTGGGAGCTCATGAAGCCGCTGCGGTCGTCGATTAAGGAGGTGATCCAGCCGCAGGTTCCCCTACGGCTACCTTGTTACGACTTCACCCCA